>NZ_PVEN01000006.1 GCF_002973525.1 Paraburkholderia sp. BL21I4N1 | reverse complement strand
GTGATTGCCCGCACGGCCGGCTGGAGCGCGCACATCATCGAGCAGCGGATCGACAACAAGATCATCCGCCCGAGCGCGAATTACACCGGACCGGACGATCTGCCGTTCGTGCCGCTCGCGAAGCGCGTGTAACACGGCCTGCGTTTTCTCCTCCATTGCGTCTCTAGAGCGCGATGCAATGAAGTTAGGCCTTGGCTCGCTGGAACCCCGAGCCAAGGTCATTTTTTGCCGCGGCATGCCACGACGCGTTTACCCGGCCAACCGCCAACCAGCGCGCTACAGCGAGCTAAACTACTCATACTGTCCGACTGATCCGCCGGCCCGGCGCCGCTAACAAAGGATCAGCGGATGGCGACCGGCACCAGCCGTCGTCCCCGGATCATTACTGTTCGTCCCCTACGCCATGAATATTGCCAACCGCAAACGCCTTCCCGGCACCCAACTGGACTTCTTCGACACGCGCGCCGCGATCGACGCGATCCAGCCGGGCGCTTACGACACCTTGCCGTACACCTCGCGCGTGCTGGCCGAAAATCTCGTGCGGCGCTGCGATCCGGTGACGCTGGTCGCGTCGCTGAAACAGATCATCGAACGCAAACGCGAGCTGGATTTTCCGTGGTTTCCGGCGCGTGTGGTGTGTCACGACATTCTCGGCCAGACCGCGCTGGTCGACCTCGCCGGCCTGCGCGACGCGATTGCCGCGCAAGGCGGCGATCCCGCAATGGTCAACCCGGTGGTGCCGACGCAGCTCGTGGTGGACCATTCGCTCGCAGTGGAATGCGGCGGCTTCGATCCGGACGCGTTCGCGAAGAACCGCGCGATCGAAGACCGTCGTAACGAAGACCGCTTCGACTTCATCAACTGGACCAAGCGCGCGTTCAAGAACGTCGACGTGATTCCGCCGGGCAACGGCATCCTGCACCAGATCAATCTCGAGCGGATGAGCCCGGTGGTGCAGGTGAAAGACGGCGTGGCGTTTCCGGATACGCTGGTCGGCACGGATTCCCATACGCCGATGGTGGACGCGCTCGGCGTGATCGCGATCGGCGTGGGCGGACTCGAAGCGGAGAGCGTGATGCTCGGGCGCGCTTCGTATATGCGGCTGCCGGATATCGTCGGTGTGGAACTGACGGGCAAGCCGGCCGAAGGCATCACGGCAACCGATGTGGTGCTCTCGTTGACGGAATTCCTGCGCAAGGAAAAAGTGGTCGGCGCGTACCTCGAATTTTATGGCGCGGGTACGGCGAGCCTGACGCTCGGCGACCGCGCGACGATCGCCAATATGGCGCCCGAATTCGGCGCAACCGCAGCGATGTTCTATATCGATGAACAGACCATCAAGTACCTGAAGCTTACCGGCCGCGACGACGAACTCGTCACGCTGGTGGAGACATATGCGAAGGAAACCGGCTTGTGGGCCGATAGCCTGAAGCACGCCGAGTACGAACGCGTGCTGACGTTCGATCTGTCGACGGTGGTTCGCACGTTGGCCGGGCCGTCGAATCCGCATCGCCGTTTGCCGGTGTCGGAACTGGCGTCGCGTGGCGTGAGCGGCAAGGTGGAGAACGAGCCGGGGTTGATGCCGGACGGCGCGGTGATCATCGCCGCGATCACCAGCTGCACGAATACGAACAATCCGCGCAACATGATCGCAGCGGGCCTGCTCGCGCGTAATGCGAACCGGCGCGGCTTGACTCGCAAGCCGTGGGCGAAGACGTCGCTCGCGCCGGGTTCGAAAGCGGTGACGTTGTATCTGGAAGAGGCCGGCTTGCTGCCGGAACTGGAGCAACTCGGCTTCGGCGTGGTCGCGTATGCATGCACGTCGTGCAACGGCATGTCCGGAGCGCTGGACCCCGTGATTCAGAAGGAGGTGGTCGAGCGCGATCTGTATGCGACGGCCGTGCTGTCGGGTAACCGGAATTTCGACGGCCGGATTCATCCGTACGCGAAGCAGGCGTTTCTCGCGTCGCCGCCGTTGGTGGTGGCGTATGCGATTGCGGGCACGATCCGTTTCGACATCGAGAAAGATGTGCTCGGCGTCGATGCCGAAGGTCAGGCTGTCACGCTGAAGGACATCTGGCCGACCGATGCGGAGATCGACGCGATCGTGGCGTCGAGCGTGAAGCCGGAGCAATTCCGCAAGGTGTACGAGCCGATGTTCGCGGTGTCCGTGGATACCGGCGAGCCGGCGAATCCGCTGTACGACTGGCGTGAGATGAGTACTTACATTCGACGTCCGCCGTATTGGGAAGGCGCGCTGGCGGGTGAGCGCACGCTCAAGGGCATGCGTCCGCTCGCCGTGCTGGGCGACAACATCACGACGGATCACCTGTCGCCTTCCAACGCAATTCTGCTGGATAGCGCGTCGGGCGAATACCTCGCCAAAATGGGCCTGCCGGAAGAGGATTTCAATTCGTACGCGACGCATCGCGGCGATCACCTGACCGCCCAGCGCGCCACCTTCGCGAATCCGACGCTGAAGAACGAGATGGTGGTCGAGGGCGGCAAGGTGAAGGCCGGTTCGTTAGCGCGTATCGAGCCGGATGGCAAGGTCACGCGCATGTGGGAAGCCATCGAAACGTACATGGAGCGCAAGCAGCCGTTGATCGTGATTGCCGGGGCGGACTATGGCCAAGGGTCGTCACGCGACTGGGCTGCCAAGGGCGTGCGGCTTGCCGGCGCGGAAGCGATCGTGGCGGAAGGCTTCGAACGGATCCACCGGACGAACCTGGTCGGCATGGGCGTGTTGCCGCTGGAGTTCAAGCCGGGCGTGAACCGGCTTACGCTCGCTATCCACGGAACCGAGACTTTCGACGTGATCGGCGAACGCAAGCCGCGCGCGGATTTGACGCTCGTGATTCATCGCAGGAACGGAGAGCGTGTCGATGTGCCGGTGACATGCCGCCTCGATACCGCTGAAGAGGTGTCCATTTACGAAGCGGGCGGTGTGTTGCAACGCTTTGCGCAGGACTTTCTGGAATCGTCGAGGGCGGCGGCTTAAGGCTGCTTTTCCAGCCTTTCTGTTTAATGTTTTATTGGTTGGATTGGTTGCGCCGCCGGCACTGTGTTGAAGGGGTTTTATTGCTTTCATGCGGCTTCTGGCGGCGAACGTAACGCAGGTGCGAGCGGCCGAGTTTGCGAATACCGCTCGCCCATATCAGGACACTTTCATGGCCCACTCACCCCAGATCAAGATTCCGGCTACCTATATGCGTGGCGGCACCAGCAAAGGTGTGTTCTTTCGCCTGCAGGATTTGCCCGAGTCGGCGCAAGTACCCGGTGCCGCGCGCGACGCGTTGCTGCTGCGTGTGATCGGCAGTCCCGATCCGTATGGCAAACAGATCGACGGTATGGGCGGCGCGACGTCGAGCACCAGCAAGACGGTGATCATCGCCAGAAGCAGCAAGCCCGATCACGATGTCGATTACCTGTTCGGGCAGGTGTCCATCGATCAGGCTTTTGTGGATTGGAGCGGCAATTGCGGCAATCTTTCCGCTGCGGTCGGGCCGTTCGCGATTAGCGCGGGGCTCGTCGATCCAAGCCGGATTCCGCGTGACGGTGTGGCTATCGTGCGGATCTGGCAGGCCAATATCGGTAAGACGATCATTGGTCATGTGCCGATGACCGATGGCGCTGTGCAGGAGACCGGCGATTTCGAACTGGACGGCGTGACCTTTCCGGCGGCCGAGGTTCAGCTTGAATTCATGGACCCGGCGGCGGAAGAAGAGGGCGGCGGCGGGGCGATGTTCCCGACCGGCAATCTGGTGGACGACCTTGACGTGCCGGGGCTCGGTACGTTGAAGGCGACCATGATCAATGCGGGCATTCCGACAATTTTCATCGAAGCGGAAGCGATCGGGTACAAGGGCACGGAGTTGCAGGACGCGATTAATAGCGACGAGAAAGCACTCGCGATGTTCGAGACGATTCGTGCGCACGGTGCTTTGCGGATGGGGCTGATCCAGCAGCTCGATGAAATCGCGACGCGGCAGCATACGCCGAAGGTCGCGTTTGTTGCGAAGCCGGCGGATTACGTCGCCTCCAGCGGCAAGCGCGTTGCGGCGGGAGATGTCGATCTGCTGGTGCGGGCGATGTCGATGGGCAAACTGCATCACGCGATGATGGGGACGGCCGCGGTGGCGATCGGCACCGCGGCTGCGATCTCGGGGACGTTGGTGAATCTCGCGGCCGGTGGCGGGGAGCGCGAGGCGGTGCGATTCGGGCATCCTTCGGGGGCGTTGCGAGTGGGGGCGGAGGCGCGGGAGAGCGGTGGCGAGTGGACCGTTACCAAGGCCATCATGAGCCGTAGTGCGCGGGTATTGATGGAGGGGTGGGTGCGGGTGCCGCGTGTGGGGATTGATTGAGGGACGTGGAGATGCCGATAGACCCTGTCAGGCTCAAGCTGGAAGAGCTTCTGGATGCGAACGCCCGATTTGACCTCGCGGCCAGAGGCACGACCAACCATTGTCCGATGGCGCTTGTCGCGTTGGCCGAGATGGGAGCGTCCACTGAGAGACTGCAGGCGTTCTTCGATAGGTGGGAGCGAGAGTACGCGCTGAGTGCGCCGCCGGTGGAAATGGTGATTGCCCGTGAAGAATGGTCCCGGCAATTGGGCAATGCCGCGGCATTCGGCGCTTTGCGTCTATTGTTTCTGGACTGGATCACAGAAGTCGGATCTGTTCCGGTCATCGTGGCCGTGCTGAACGAGGTGTCGTTTGCACCGGCAACGCAGGCTTTTCATGCGCTCATCAGGTTAGCGTATGGCATCGAGGCGGCGCATTCCGGTGAGATCGCTTCGAGCCTGGCGGCGTTGGTCTCTTCGCATCTGCCCGTTGACGTGCAGTTCGATGAAAGGCGTGCCGCGGAAAGTGTTGAGGCGGGTTTTGAACATGTCGTCGACGCAATGGGTGGTGGCGTTGTCGAGGGCAGTTCGATTACGTCACGCTTGCGGGTTGTTGCAAGCGACGCGCGATTCGAGCAGGCCGTCCTTGCGCCGCCAGTCTCGGCAGGTTTACTCGATGATCTGGCGCGGGCGACGATTGCCGCTTACTGGCGCTCGCGAAATTTCACGATCCTCCACACGGTGACCGCTACACACGCGGCGCGAATTCTTTTTGCGCAGTTGCCGGAGGCGATGGCGGAGCGATTGTTGCCCGAGTTGTGGGTGGCGTTGTGTGCGGCTTATGTAACCGTGGGTAGGCCAGCGAGCGTGGCAATGGCAGTGTCTGAGTCCGCCGTGAGCTGGAGTGACGTGCAACGATTAGCCGTGGCTTCGGACGACGATCACGTGATCAAGATGGCGTACACGTGTCTTTGCGAATACCGTCGGGAGCCATCGGCGGTTTATCTTGCGGCGGCGGTGCGGGTGGTGGGATTGGATCGCGAGCGGCGGTAGAGGCGTCCGCGTTCGCCCCCATGCACCGCTCGCCTAGGTATCTCAGGCGATACCCTCCTACCCCGCAGCAGCCTCCTCACGTATGCGGCGGGCTTCGTCGCGCAGGAACTGCTGGTAATCGTCCAGATCGCCGTCGAAAGGCTCGACGCCACCCTTGGTGACTAGCCAGAATTCATCGCATACGGCACGCAACAGCGCCCGATCGTGACTGACCAGCATCACCGTGCCTTCGAATTCGTTCAGCGCCATGGCTAACGCTTCGCGTGTGGCCAGGTCGAGGTGATTGGTCGGCTCGTCGAGCAGCAGCAGGTTGGGGCGTTGCCACACGATCATGCACAACACGAGCCGCGCTTTTTCGCCGCCGCTCATTGTGTGTACAGCCTGATGCACCATGTCGCCGCTGAAGTTGAAGGTGCCGAGGAAGGTGCGAAGCGATTGTTCGGTGCCGCTCTGGCCGGGCGCGCGCATCTGCGGCGGCGTGTCCTTGGCGAGACGGATCATGTGTTCCATCGGCGTGTCGAGCGGGCGCAGCACGTCGAGCTCCTGCTGGGCGAAGTAGCCGATGTTCAGGCCTTTGCCTTCGCTGATTTCGCCGGCAATCGGCGCTAGCGAGTGCGCCACCGTCTTCACCAGCGTGGATTTGCCCTGGCCGTTGGCACCGAGAATGCCGATGCGCTGCCCGGCCAGCACGGAACGGTTGATGCCCCGCACGATGACCGTGGGCGGCGTGTCCGGCGGCGCGTCGACCGGCGCGGGGTAGCCAAAGCTCGCGTCCAGCATCGACAACAGCGGGTTCGGGACGTTGAGCGGCTCCTTGAACTCGAAAGTGAATTCCGCATCGGCAAGCACGGGTGCAATCTTCTCCATGCGTTCGAGCGCCTTGACCCGGCTCTGCGCCTGTTTCGCCTTCGAGGCCTTGGCCTTGAAACGGTCGATGAATTTCTGCAGATGGGCGATCTTGTCCGCCTGCTTGGCCACCGCGGCTTGCTGCAACACGAGTTGCTCGGCACGCATCTCTTCGAACTTGCTGTAGTTGCCGCCGTAACGCACGAGCTTGGCGTTGTCGACGTGCACCGTCACCTGCGTCACCGCGTCGAGGAATTCGCGGTCGTGGCTGATCACGACCATGGTTCCCTGATAGCGCTTGAGCCACGCTTCCAGCCAGACCAGCGCGTCGAGGTCCAGGTGATTGGTCGGCTCGTCGAGTAGCAGCAGGTCGGACGGGCACATGAGCGCGCGCGCCAGTTGCAGTCGCATGCGCCAGCCGCCGGAGAAACTGTTGACCGGCTGGCTGAGCTGCTCGGCAGTGAAGCCAAGACCCTGGATCAGTGCCTGGGCACGTGCGGGGGCGTCGTGGGCACCGGCGTCGTGCAGGTCCATGTAGGCGTGCGCCATGCGCATGCCGTCGTCGCTAGCCTCGGCGGCGGCGACTTCGGCCTGCGCGGCCAGCAGCACGGTGTCGCCCTCGACGACGAAGTCCGTCGCGCTCTGCTCGGTCTCCGGCATGTCCTGCGCGACCTGGCCCATCCGGTATGCAGCGGGAATCGAGAACTCGCCGCTATCTTCGTGCAACGTGCCGTTGAGTAGGCCGAAAAAGGACGACTTGCCGGCGCCATTGCGGCCGACAAGACCAATTTTTTCACCAGGGGTGAAGGTGGCGGATGCGCTGTCGAGTACGACATTGACGCCGCGGCGCAGGGTGAGATTACGGACGGAAATCATAGGAAGCTACTTCGGAGAGGAGTCGCATGATAGCCGACTGGACGCGCCGGGCTGTTTATTATCTGGGCGCGCTGGTGCTTGGCGGCGCCGATTGGACACAAGGCGACTCCACTCTTTCTACGCCGATTCCTTCTCACCATCGAAGGCGAGGCGAGCTTCCGTGACCGCGGCATGATTCGCGTCAGCCCACATAATCAGAACGTTCAACGCCTCGAACATCGAACGGCCGAGGTCGGTCAGGCTGTATTCAACGCCGGGCGGCTTGGTGGGAAAGACCTCACGATGCACGTAACCATCGCGCTGTAGCTCGTGAAGTGTCTGCGTGAGCATTCGCTGCGAAATGTCCGGCACCAACCGGCGAAGTTCGCCGAATCGATGTGGTTGCTCCGCTAGCGCCATCATCAGCAATGAACTCCATCGGCCTCCGATGACATCGATGACGTCGCGCACCGGGCAATTCGTCAAAAGACCGTATTGGGCTCGGGCCTCGTCCAGCCTGGTTTTGAGTGCGCCTGGCGACGCGGTGGTGGTTCCCATCTGGTAACTATCTCCTCAAAAACTGCCTTCTTTACGAAGACCTGCCGAAGCTTGATTATCTTGACACTCTCAAAACGAGACTAACACTCAAAGCGAGGCCAAGCCATGAGCCATACGATTTTCGTCACCGGTGCAGCCGGTCAACTCGGTCAACTTGTCGTCAAACATCTGCTTGCGCGCGGCGTGGCGCACAGCCGCATCATCGCCGGCACTCGCAGTCCCGAGAAACTTGCCGACCTCGCAGCGGCCGGCATTCAGGTTCGAAAGGCGGATTTTGAAGATCCGCAGGGCTTGACCGAAGCGTTCAAAGGCGCCGGAACCGTCCTTATCGTCTCGACCGATGCGCTGGATGGGGCGGACACACGCCTGAAGCAGCATCGCAATGCGGTCCAGGCCGCCGTCGATGCGGGCGTCGAACGCCTCGCGTATACGTCGCAGCCCAATCCAGAGAGCTCGCGTCTAAGCTTCGCGGCGGACCATCTGGAAACCGAGCGGACCATCAAGGCCACCGGTCTGCCGCATGTGATTTTCCGAAACGGCTGGTATCAGGAGAATCTCCTCAGGGCGCTCCCCAACGCGCTGGAAAGCGGGCAGTGGCATTCGGCAGCGGAAGGCGGGAGAACGTCCTACGCCGCACGAGAGGAGATCGCTGAGGCGATTGCCGCAGCGCTGGCTGCACCGATTGCCGATAGCAGGACCTACACGCTCACCGGCCCTGAGGCGCTGTCGAATGAAGAGATCGCCGAGCTTGCTCGCCAGGCGACGGGCAAGCCCCTTGCTGTCGTTCATGTGACCGACCAGCAACTCGTCACGGGGCTCAAAGCGGCGGGTGTCCCTGACGTGTTTGTTTCTGTATTGGTATCTATTGAGGCGGAGGTTCGGGCCGGCAATCTTTCCATCGTCACGGACCATCTCGAAGCGCTCATCGGCCGCTCTCCGAAGCGGCTTGGCAGTTATCTGGTCGAGGCCAGGTCCAGCTATGCCGGGTGATCGGATCGACTGCTGTCGGCTACCCATTTCGGTGAAGCAACAGCATCTCCGCCTTGCCTGTTAAAACTTCTAACCTCGACCTTCGGCGGATGGTCCGGCAAATTTGACCGTGTAGGACGTCCGCTAGCGCACCGCTGCATACCTTGCCTTCGTCGTGAATGTTGTACCCTGAAAGCTGCTCATGGTGGGTGCCTGAAGGACGCATGTGGAACAATGGGATCCTATTTTTTTATCCTCGGCAGCTATGAACGTGCAAAAGCGAAATAACGTGCATACGCGCGGCGGAAGCGGAACGACCATGCTATTCGCGCATGGATTCGGTTGCGACCAGAACATGTGGCGGCTCTTCGCGCCTGGCTTCGAGGATCGTTACCGTACCGTCCTGTTCGATCTCGTTGGCAGCGGTGGGTCGGATCTGGCTGCTTACAGCCGCACCAGGTACAACACGCTGCAAGGCTATGCGGACGATGTACTGGACATCATCGATGGACTAGGGACCGGTCCCGTCATCTTTGTCGGCCACTCGGTCAGCGCGATGATCGGCATGCTGGCAGCGATCAGGTCGCCGGAGCGCTTCGCGGCGAATGTCATGATCGGTCCGTCTCCGTCATTTATCAATGACGGAAGCTATGTCGGCGGATTCGAACGCGCCGACATCGAAGAGCTGCTGGAAACGCTTGAAAATAACTACCTCGGCTGGTCGAGCACGATGGCACCGGCGATCATGGGCGCCCCGGGGCAACCGGAACTGGCGGATGAGCTGACGAACAGCTTCTGTCGTACCGATCCGGAGATCGCCAGGCATTTCGCTCGAGTGACCTTTCTCGCCGACCACCGTGCCGACCTGTCCCGCGTGACCACGCCCACCTTGATCGTCCAATCGAACGACGATCTTCTCGCGCCCGTCGCGGTCGGCGAGTACATGCACGACGCAATTGCGGGCAGCACGCTCAGCATCGTCGACAACGTCGGACATTGCCCACACCTGAGCGCACCGAGTGAGAGTAAGTCGGTGACTAATGCCTTTCTCCAGAGATTAGCGCTCTGATGGATAGCGGCCGTCAAACGCGCTTTGTCGTATTGCTGGGCGGAGAAGTCGGTAATTCACGCAGCGATTGTCGACAAACCAGTTCGGCATGTCGGACGCCGGTTAGTTGATGTTGTCGCGATGCGAGTACACCCACCGTTGATTTCATCGCCAAAAAACCGCTTATCACGATCCACATTCACCTGAACACGACAGCGCAGATTCCGCATCCGGGTTTTCACCGAGTCGATCACTGTCGATTTACCATCGCATCGCGCGTCGTATGGAAGAACGCCAAACTGTCGTCTGGCTTCACAGCCACACGACTTAAACGCCAACGGAGAGGTGAATGACTAAGGTAAGAGTAGCCGGGTTCAGTGTCTCGCTCGACGGCTTTGGCGCGGGAACCGCCCAAAGTCTGGATCACCCGCTTGGTGTGCGCGGGGAGGAAATCTTTCAATGGTTTTTCCCGACACGGACTTTTTGTCAGATGCTGGGCAAAGAAGGCGGCGACACCGGCCTTGACGACAAATTCGCGCAACGCGCCATGGAAGGTTTCGGTGCCTTCATCCTCGGTCGCAACATGTTCGGTCCGATTCGTGGGGAATGGCCGGACGATCAATGGAAAGGCTGGTGGGGTGACAATCCGCCGTACCATGCGCCGACCTTCGTGCTCACGCATCATCCGCGACCGTCAATTGAAATGTTGGGCGGCACGACATTTCATTTTGTTTCCGACGGTATCGAGAATGCCTTGGAAAAGGCGCGCGAAGCGGCAGGCGGAAAGGACGTCAAGATTGGCGGCGGTGTCGAGACCGTGAGGCAATACGTTCAGGCCGGCTACGTGGATGAAATTCATCTCGCCCTTGGTCCGGTTGCGCTCGGTCAGGGGGAGTCGCTCTTTAGCGGCCTGGATCTTCGCGCGTTGGGATATCGGACCGTCGAGCATGTGGCGACGGAGCGAGCCACGCACATTGTCCTCGCCAAATAAAGATGGCGATTAATGGCGCCCAGGATCGGCGAAGCACTGCTTTGGCCGATAGTGCGCATTGCCTGTTCGCCAGACGAGCAATGCGCACATACTTGGCAAGAACGCTTTACACAATAGTGCCCAACGCCTTCGCGAACCTGGCCACCGCACCTTCCACGTCATGCAGTTTGTCCAGGCCGAATAACCCGATGCGGAAGGTTTTGAAATCTTCAGGCTCGTCGCATTGAAGGGGGACGCCTGGCGCGATCTGCAAGCCGGCGTCGGCGAATTTCTTGCCGGATCGTATTCCGTCGTCGTCCGTATAGCTGACGACCACGCCCGGTGCCTCAAAACCTTCGGCCGCCACGCTTCTGAAACCGTTGTCCGCGAGAAGTGAGCGAATGCGCTTGCCGAGTTCGAGCTGCTCCGCGCTCACTTTATCGAAGCCATATGCCTCGGTTTCCTTCATGACGTCACGCAATGTCGCGAGCCCGTCCGTGGGCATCGTGGCGTGGTACGCGAACCCGCCGTTCTCGTAGGCTTCCATGATCTGCAGCCACTTGCGAAGATCGCAAGCGAAACTGCTGCTGGTGGTTGCGTCGATTTTTTCGCGGGCCAGCGGGCTAAGCATGACCAACCCGCAGCACGGTGACGCACTCCAGCCCTTTTGCGGGGCGCTGATCAGGACGTCGACGCCGCTCGCCTTCATATCGACCCAGACCGTGCCGGAGGCAATGCAATCCAGTACAAACATGCCGCCGACGTCATGCACGGCATCGGCCACCGCACGCAAATAGGCGTCCGGCAGCATGATTCCGGATGCGGTCTCGACATGCGGCGCAAACACCAGATCCGGCTTGTTTTCCCTGATCGCCGCGACGACGTCTTCGATCGGGGGCGGTGCGTACGCAGCCTGTCTCCCTTGTTCGATCGGACGTGCCTTCAGCACGATCGACTCCGACGGAATGCCGCCCATGTCGAAAATCTGCGACCAGCGAAAACTGAACCAGCCATTGCGAACGACAAGACACTTCTTGTTCGTGGCGAACTGCCGGGCAACCGCTTCCATGCCGAACGTCCCGCTGCCCGGGACGACAATGGCCGACTTCGCGTTGTAGACTTTTTTCAGGGAACCGGAAATGTCGCGCATGACTCCCTGGAAGAGTTGCGACATGTGATTGATTGATCGGTCGGTGTACACGACTGAATATTCGAGGAGCCCCTCGCGGTCGACATCGGGAAGTAAGCCTGGCACGTTTGTCTCCGTTTATAGACGAATATAAGCATCGAAAACTGATTCTAGCTAAACCACCTGGGGTGGCGGCCAAAAGCATTCTGGCATGGTTGGAGCCGTCCTCGTACTCTGCTTCAAACCCGGCTGCCTTTCGCAAGCGGTGGCTAGCTGTCCCGTGGGGCGTGGGCTTGGGGTTTAGGGATTGTAGCCGCGCCAGCAGTTGCTTCAGGCTGACACGCGATCCGCGCCCTTACCTCAGGCGTCGCGAGGCAGGTCGCAACCGCTTCATACCCCGGTGCGCCGGGGTAAGGCGCCACGCGAACCGGCGCACTGTGATTCGCGGGACAAAGAATGATCGCTTCGTCAGGTCCGACCGCTGTCAGATCCAGAATCGCCGACGAGCGTGTCATCAGGAAAAGAGGCCGCGCACCGGCGCTCGCACGGAGGCGAAGAAACGTGATCAACGCTTCCTGGGTGACGGCGTCGAGGCCCTGTTCGACCATATCGACAACCTGTGCGGCCGCGCCGTCCGCTTCCAGAGCGACAAGCAGGATCGTCAATGCTTCCGATTCAGTTGCGCCCTCATCGATCAGCCATTCCACGGCCCGATCGACGCGTGACTTTAACGCCGTATCGGCTTCCAGCAGCTTGAGCGCCGCGGCGCCTCGATCCTGCAGCCGATCCAGGCCAAGGAATACCGCGTCAGGCAAAGTCTCCGCGAGACGAAGCGCCAGCCTGGTTTTGCCGCTGCCCAGAGAACCGATGATGTAGTTAAGCGGACGAATGTCGCGAAGTTCGAAATGTTCACCGCCCCAAGGCCACGGAAGCGCGAATTTCACGCTAATTCCCGTTCGATCGATGAGTCGGGTCAACTCTCCATCACCTGGCATCCGACCACGCGCGAGATCGGCGCGGACGCGCCGGATTCTGTCCAGCTTCTGAACCAGTTCCTGAAGTTCCTCAGTCAATACGGTCTCGTGCGTCGCCAATGCAATGGCCAGACTTTGCGGATCGCCATCCAGCACGCGCGCGACCTGGGCAAGACTGAGGCCTAGCGCACGCAGCGCCACGATTTCGCCGGCGCGATCCATTTCGTTCGGACCATACACGCGATAGCCGGCTGCCGTTCGGCCCGGAGTGACCAGTCCCTGCTGCTCATATAGCCGCAGCGCCTTGATCGACACACCGAGCTGACTGGCCGCTTCCGATGCGTTCAGACACGGGGCGGAATAGCTCATTCAGTCACCTCTTTCTGTTAATCCGTTGCGGCAAGCATGAGGGCGGCCCCTGGGGCCGGGTCAACAAAATGGCGCAAGAGTCACGTCAAAGCAACGGCAACGTCACGCGAATATGCTCCGCGAACGCCATGGTCAAATGCGAGGGCCGATCCCGCTCGAACTTCAGCGTGATGCCGATCGCAGGCAAAACCGGCAACTGCGGATCATCGCCGATGACGCAGAGATCCGAAGCAACCGCCGTCTGCGTAATCACCGCGAAAGCCTGTCCTGATCGCACCAAAGCCGTGAGGCCGGCAAGACTGCTACTGGCATAGGCAATGCGATAACGCCTTCCCACACGTTGCAGCGCTTCGCATGCGGCCACATGATCGAGCGTGTCCGGATCCGACAGCGCCAACGGCAGCGGATCGAAATGCGCGGCATCCATTCCCGGTCCGCCGACCCAAACCAGCGGCTCCCGGCGAATGATGGTTGAATCGGTCGCATCTTCCGGCAGTGAAATCATCGCCAGATCCAGCGCGTGCATCTCGAGCTGTTCACGCAAACGCGGCGTGGGGGCGCATATGACCTCCACCAGAGCCTGCGGATGCTGACTGGAAAATTGCCGCAGCAAATGTGGCAGAAAAACGGCGGCATAGTCGTCCGGGCAGCCGAAACGGATCGTCCCCGATAGCCCCTTTCCTGAAAGATCCGCCATCGCCTCGTCGTGCAGTCGCAAAATGCGCTGAGCGTGGACCAGCAGCCGTTCACCGGGATTCGTCAGCACGACCCCGCGACCCGTGCGTTGTAACAGCGGTTGATCGACGATTTCTTCGAGGCGCTTCATCTGCTGACTCAATGCCGACTGGGTCCGCCCGATCCGGTTGGCAGCACGACTCAGCGCCCTGACCTCGGCAATCACGACAAACGAACGCAGCAGATCGATTTCGAGTGAGAGGCTCAAGATATTAGGCTCGCTTCTAGCTTCCATTAGAACTATTCGTTTCTATGAAACCAGAGAGCCCTCTAGACTGCAAGCTATTCCCGCCACCCGGCCAAGGAGAAGCACCGTGTCCCGCAACGACGACGCAACGTTCTGGCGCAACGCCAGGCAGCACCTGATCCGCTACGGCGGCACTTTCGAGCCGCTGATTATCGAGCGCGCTCAGGGCAGCTTTGTTTATGACGCGGATGGCCGGGCGATCCTCGACTTCACGTCGGGGCAAATGAGCGCGGTGCTTGGGCACAGTCATCCGGACATCGTGTCCGTCATCAACGAATACGCCGGCAAGCTCGACCACCTGTTCAGTGGCATGCTGTCACGTCCGGTGGTCGATCTCGCCACGCGCCTCGCCGACATCACACCCGACGGACTCGACCGTGCATTGTTGCTCAGCACCGGCGCGGAGTCGAACGAAGCGGCTATTCGCATGGCGAAGCTGGTCACCGGCAAATATGAAATTGTCGGTTTTGCGCAGTCGTGGCACGGCATGACGGGGAATGCCGCATCCGCAACCTATAGCGCGGGTCGAAAAGGCGTCGGTCCCGCAGCGGTCGGCTCTTACGCGATTCCTGCGCCGTTTCCGTATCGACCGCGTTTCGAGCGTCACGGCGAATACGATTACCTGGCGGAATTGGACTACGCGTTCGATCTCATCGACCGTCAATCCAGCGGCAATCTCGCCGCCTTTATTGCCGAGCCGATTCTCAGTTCGGGCGGGATCATCGAATTACCGGAAGGCTATATGGCCGCGCTGAAGCGCAAATGCGAGGAGCGCGGCATGCTGCTTATCCTCGACGAAGCGCAAACCGGAGTGGGACGTACCGGCACGATGTTCGCGTGTCAGCGCGACGGCGTCACGCCCGACATTCTCACGCTGTCGAAGACACTCGGCGCGGGTCTACCGCTCGCGGCGGTCGTGACCACCGCGCAGATCGAAGAGCGCGCTCACGAATTGGGTTACCTGTTCTATACGACTCACGTGTCCGATCCGCTGCCCGCTGCGGTTGGTCTGCGCGTGCTGGACGTGGTCGAGCGCGAGGGGCTGGTGGAGCGCGCGAACGTGATGGGTGCGCGACTCAAACGCGGCTTGCTGGATCTGATGGAAAGTTTCGATTGTATCGGCGACATTCGCGGACGCGGGCTGTTGCTGGGAATGGAGATCGTCAAGGATCGTCGCACGAAGGAACCGGCGGATGGCCTCGGCGCAAAGATCACCCGCGAGTGCATGAATCTGGGGCTCAGCATGAACATCGTGCAATTGCCGGGAATGGGCGGTGTATTTCGAATCGCGCCGCCGCTGACTGTCCGCGAAGAAGAGATCGACCTGGGTCTGGCACTGCTGCGGCAGGCGATCGAGCGTTCTCTCTGACCCGCCGCAGATTGAGACTCTTTCTAGTTATGCGGCCACAGATAGCAGTATTGCTGACTGTCCTCGAAACTGGGGCCGACGGTGCCGTCTGCCGCGATTTCTTTCAACCATCCATTCGGATCTTGTGCGGTGGGGGTATCGCCGCAATTGGTGTGAACCCAATGAATGCCGCCTTGAAAAGGAAGGCCGCATAGTTCGAGTTTGTCGCCCACCGCAATGCTGTTCAACGGCGGCGGCACGACGGCTGCACCCTGCTGATAACCCGACGCGAAGACGTTGTCGATTGCGACGTCGTAATCCGCTCCGTCCGCGTCGCCTTTCAGTGTTAAATGCGTGTGCGACAGCTCGACGCCTTTGCGAAACATTCCGTGTTTGAACGTGGGGGCGGACACGACCTGACCGACGAGCAGCGTTCCTGCATTAGCGGCGCATTGCTGCGCGTCGTCGGCCAATGCGCGGGTGGATAGCAAAGCCAGCACGAAACATAGACTTACCGACGACACGACGCCGCGCTGGATGCTGCGGCCTTCGTGAAATTTTAATAACGACATGGCAGAAGCTCCCTCCGAGTTTTGATTTGACCATGCAGCCCGCGCAGCAGAACAATCCATGCGAAAGGAATTGCCTTCACGCCGACTCGCTTAATACGCATATCTTCGTCGCTGAAACGCTGCGGCAGTCTATCAGCATGGCGTGCACGAGTTATGCGCGAGCGTTCATTTGTTGGTGGACAGATAAAGCGTGATCAATCGGGTGGCTTCCTTGGCTAACGAGTCATTCTGAGTTTGCGCCGGATCGGTCAGTACCGCGCGATGAGCGAGCGCTTCCATGGTGGTTTCAATCATCGTCGCGGCGACGCTCAAATCGATGTCCGGCGCGATTTCATCGGCATGTTTTCTGAGCGTGGATTCGAGTACTTTTACCGCTCTCTTTCTGACGACTTCCGTGCGGTTCGCCACGCCGAGCCGCGGCGCCAGTTCGATTACACAACGATGACGTTCGGGTGTCACGTGATGTGAGACGAACGCGAAGTCGACGAGCGCGCGTATGCAATCGTCCAGTGTTATGCATTTACTATCGTCGAGCGCGGTTTCGAAAGCGATCACAAATTCGTCGCAGCAGCGGTCGACTACGGCCACGGCCAGCGCCGCCTTGTTCGGGTAGTACTGGTACAAGGTGCCGACACTGACGCCGGCGCGTTCGGCCACTCGTGCTGTCGTAAAGCTTTCATAGCCTTCGTCCAGCAAAACCTGAATAGTGCCTTCGACAATCGCGTCGACGGTCGCTTTAGCGCGCGCTTGACGCGGCGCTTTCCTTGGGTTTACGTCCATTGGGCGGCATTATAAGCGTGCTCGGGAAAAGCGAATAGTCAATTCCAGTGATTTGTCCGATATTCGATGGACGCAATCACGGGGCGCCGCAGCGGCGCCATTCACTCCCATCACGCTATCACGTCATGAACACCAATCCCTATTCGCAGCTCGTGCGCTATCAGCATTGGGCGAGCCGTGGCCTCTATGAGGTGGTCGACCATCACATCGATCGACTGAACGCCGAGGACGCCGCGAACATCATGCGTATTCTCGATCATATCTTCGTTGTCGAGCGGGTCTTTCAGCATCATCTTCAGGGGCTGCCGCACGGGTTTCAGGCGGCGCGTTCGGATGTCATGCCCGACCTGCAGCGACTCGCTAAAGACGCGATGGAGGTCGACGGCTGGTACGTTTCCTATGTCGACACGCTATCCGCGCAGGCTGCCGGGGAAACCGTGGATTTCGCTTATATCAATGGCACGCCGGCCCGCATGACACGCGGCGAAATGCTTCTGCATGTCTGCCTGCACGGTACCTACCATCGCGGCAACGCAGGGGTGCTGCTGTTGAAGAACAACATCATGCCGAATCAGGACCGCATGACAGATTTTCTTGAAGCCGTTGCCTGAGTGCAGCCTGAGCAATTGTCTACATGACTCATTCGATAAGAGGAACGAGAAGAATGAATCCACAACCACTTCATGACGGTTCGGCGGCGCTTCACCTGAACGACACCTGTGTCTTTCTGGCACGAGATGGAACCGTACGCTCTTATGCGAAAACCGCCGAGATCCTGAGAAAATCGGGCAGCGATCCCGAGTTGGCGGACGGCCGCATGCTCGCCATGTTTCAGGTGAGCGGCCCGCATGATGTGCACTATCCAACGTGGGAAATGCACCCTGACGGAGATGAACTTCTTATTCTGGCGTCCGGTTCGCTCTCGGTGGAAGTGCGCGATGGACCGACGGTACGCTCCGCGCGTTTGCCTGCGCAAGCGGCCTTCGTCGTGCCGGCTGCGCAATGGCATCGCCTGATCGTGCATGAACCGTCGGTGTTGATCGCGATTACGCCGCGCCGCAATACCGTTCACCAGAACTGGGAAGAGGAGACGCGGCCGGCGGATTGAACACGCCACCGCGCTGACTTTATCTATCGCGGGAAAGCCGGGTCATACGCGTGAGCGTGGCGTCCTGAAACACGAAATGATGCGCGAGCGCCGCGAACGTGTGTAACCCGATCAGCCAATAGGCGGCGTTACCGATCAGAAAATGCGCGTTGTGAAGGAATTGATGGGCGACGGGATCGGCTCCAAACAGGCGGATATGCCATCCCATGCCGATGAGCGTCACGGCATTTCCACCGGTGTTGACCATGGCGATGCCGAGCAGCGGCTGCACGAATATCAGCAGATAGAGCGCGAGATGCGTGAGGCGCGCCATGAAGAGCTGAACCGGAGAGTGCGCGAGCTCCGCGGGCGAACCGTGCCAGAGCCGCCACAGCAAGCGCAAAACCGACAAGCCGAGAATCAGCGAGCCTGCCCAGATATGAACGGCGTTCCAGAAAAGTCGGCTATCCGATCCTTTAGGCCCGCGTATTTCGATGGCAAAGAGCCCCACGACGATCAGCACCGCCGTCGTCCAATGGAAGAACATGGCGGGCTTCGAATACGAGGGGGCGCGCTTGGACGACTGCATGGATTCACTCCCGGTGTTGAATGGCTGAAGACCACGTGAGAGTGAAGCGCAGCAAGCGTAACAAGCGCCCAAAGCACCACCTTCGACACGATCACATGGGTGGTAAACGCCCATGTCGTTCGACTTATTCCAGCGGGATCGTGGTCGGAAGGCGGCTTTTTTGTAATGGATTGTGTTGCTCAGCGTGTTGCGTCAGAACGATTCGCCGACCATCTCTTCGCTTTTGCGCCAGAGCGCGGCAGCGTGATCCGTGTCGAGTGCATAACGCCGAACGCCTTCGCTAATCGGCGTAATGACCACGTCGTCCGCAACGATTTTGCTGACATGGCAGTTTTCGCAGTATTGGCCGCCGACCTCGTCGGCTGTGGCCACCACCGCGGTCCATACCGAGGTCGCCGCGCCTTGCGGAACCGTCTTGAACTGGAACGGCCCCTTGCCCTCCGACGCAAGCTGACTGTTGATGCTTTCCATCATGGCGGTCAACTGACCTTCGCCCATGTGACGCGCCAGTTCCGTCATGATTCCGCCCGGATGAACGGCCGCTGTCCGCACGCCGCGTGCGCGATGGCGCTGGTCGAAGGCCACCGCAAAGAGGATATTCGCGGTCTTGGCGCGACCGTATGCGACGAACGGATCGTAGGGCGTGTGCTCGAAGCTGGGATCGTCGAGATCCACGTCCGCGAAACGGTGTCCTGACGACGCCAGCATGACCACGCGGCCACCCGAACGGATCAGCGACGCCACGCGATTCACGAACACGAAATGCCCGAGATGATTCGTGCCGAACTGCGTCTCGAAGCCGTCCGCTGTCTTGCCGAACGGCGTGGCCATCACGCCTGCGTTCGCGATGATCACGTCGAGCGGTTGACCTTGCGCCAGCAGCTTGTCGGCGCAAGCGCGAACGTTCGCGAGGTTCGCGAGATCGAGTTCGATCAACTCGATATTGCCGCCTGCCGCGGTGGCCTCGCGTTGTGCGTCGGCGGTCGCCTGCTGGGCCTTTTTCAGGTCCCGGGCCGCGCCGATCACGCTCGCTCCGCGCGCGGCGAGCGCCCGAGCCGTTTCTACGCCCAGCCCGGCGGACACACCCGTTACGAGAATTCGCTTGCCATGAAGGTCCACGCCCGCGAGTAACTCGTCGGTCGTTGTGGTCGCACCCAATTTCTCGGTCATCTTTGCTACTCCATCACAATAGAGTTGACGTCATTCCCTGCCCGGGATAAAACGGAGTGAGCCTCCGCTTTTAACAATACTAAACGGAGCCAGCCTCCGTTTGCAAGCAATTAAACGTATCGATGAACGAACCGACACCCAAAGAACGCAAACCCAGGGCCGACGCGCTACGCAATCGCCAGCGCATTCTCGAGGTCGCAAAAACGGCGTTTACCCACGCGCAAGGCGAGATCAGCCTCGAGGACGTGGCCCGCCAGGCCGGCGTTGGCGTCGGTACGCTATACCGGCACTTCCCGACGCGCGACGCGTTGCTGGAGAGCGTCTACCGCGCCGAGGTGGAGAAACTGGCGGAGGAGGCGCGCAAGCTGACCGATTCGCTGCCGCCGCTCGAAGCGCTGCGCGCCTGGATGACGCTTTTCATCGACTACATTGCGACGAAGAAGATCATTGCGCCTGCGTTGAATTCGATTGTCGGCGGGACGACCAAACTGTTCGAATCGTCCGGGGCCCAGATCATGGACGCGAACCAGTCGCTGGTTGCGCGTGCCGTGGCTAACGGTGATATCCGCGCGGATCTCGATCCGCTGGATCTGCTGCGCGCACTCATCGGCGTTTCAAATGTCGCGTCCGCGCCGGACTGGCAGCAGAGTGCCAAGAGGCTCGTCGATATCCTGTTGCTCGGATCGCGTCCGCAGGAATAGCACGGGTTTTCGGATCGATGCGCGGACAACTAACGCGCCGATAACGTCATGCGATGCGACGCCTTCACTCCGCGCGTCGCGTGGCTGGCATCGCCCGATAGCGCCGGTAGCCCAGACGCGTTATGCTTCCTCGCCACCCTCCAAGTGCGCGGGAGTGGCCTTCCGACCCGGCAGGCAAACGCGCCCGCTAAGGTGGAACGCAACTGGCACCCACCAGCAGTGCGCACCAACGAGCCCGCGATCCGCCGCCCGCCTGTATGCCATTGAGCCACCTGTTGTTAGCGGCCGAGCCGCCCCAGCTTGCACCGGGAATCGTGCACAGCAATTTCAGCGTGCAGGGCGACGCCCGTCATAGCTTCCTGGCGTGGCAGGAACGCATGAATCCGGTCTATGACATTCAGCCTGCTTCGAAGCGCGCCGACGAAACATTCGACGCGGCAATGTCCCGCTATTCGATCGACGACCTCAGCTTTTTCCATTTCCGCACCGGCCCGAATCTGGCCGTGCGGTCATTAGGGCGCGTGTCGACGGAGAACATTCGCGACGTTTCCTTTAGTGTGTTTCTGGAAGGCCGACCGGGTGAATTCGTGAGTGGCAGGCGAGGGCGCGATGCATCGCCCATCGCATCCGTGCCGACGATTCTTGCGCTGGATATGGATCAGCCATGTGCGGTTCGGAGCTTTCATGGCCGGATATTGTTGTTCTTCGTGCCGCGCGCATTGGTCGAAAAAGCTTTCCCTGACGCCGCTTCTCTGCATGGCCGCCAGATCCAGGCGACCACGCCGTTGACGCGCGCGTTGATAGCACATCTGATCGCGCTCAATCGGCAGATCGTCGGACTGAGCAAAGAAGACGCGCGTCAGTCCTTCCTCACCGCGGTCGAATTGCTGGCGGCCGCATTCAGCCGACAAGCGGGCCTATCCGGCAACGCTCGCGCAGCGGTGCGTGCCGCTGTGTATGGACAGGTGCGGCGCTATGTCGAGGCGCATCTGCATGATCCGGATTTGTCGACGGAGCGGATATTGGCGTCGCTGCATGTGTCGCGTGCCAGCGTGTACCGTCTGTTCGAACATGAAGGCGGACTCGCCACTTATATCGCCAGTCGCAGGCTGCGCATGGCGGCCGATGAACTGGTCCGCTTTCCCCATCTCGAAGTGCAGGACATTGCGGCGGGCCTCGGTTTCAACAGCGCATCCAGTTTCAACCGCGCATTTCGTCGCGCGTTCGATATCGCGCCGCGCGATTTGCACGGGTATGCGCCATTACTCCGGCGAGAAGGGGACGGGTTGGCGCGTCATACCACCTGGCCGACGGCGAGCCAGGCGGTACACGCTACACAGGTAGCACACGCAGCGCACGTTCACGCGTAAGCTGGACGTTTGACGTACGCGGCGGCGGTGCTTAAATCGTGGCTCGCGAGATCGATCGCTGCGTCGAACTGCTGTCGCTCCTGCCCGGTACGATGAAATCCGTTGCCTGGAGCGCGACCGTGTCCAAACCGGCAACTGAACGCTTGATGCCGGCGCGCGTCAAAATGCGCTTCAGGCACTTGTAGAAGAGTTCGAGTTGTCTTGCGTCGGTGGCTTTCGGCTCGAGATCGAAGACATGCTCGAGCACGCGGCGCGAGACGTAGAAACGTTGCAGTCCGTGGACGATACGAACCTGGAAGACGACGCCGTCGCTGTTGTGCGGCACCGCTGCCCAAATGAGTGAATGACTACTCATGGAGCCCCCGTGGATCACAATCTTAAGTTCTGAAGCTGGTGAATCCATACTCGCACATCCAAATAGGAGGGCAGTATTTTTCAAAATTGTGACACCCCAAGATTTGACATTTTCACCACAGTTTTTTATTGCAATGCAGCAAACAGCCTATAGACTCAATGTTGAGCGCCCGCATCGGTGCGCTGGCAGTTTTGCTACGACGGGAGAATGCGCCATGACGACGCTTCAGTCTTCACCCACTCCGACCGTCCCTGTACTGCATGTTTTCGAACAAGCCGGTGGCTGGCATTGGGGCATTACGATTCCGCGAGGTTTGGGAAGCGGATTCAAAGTGATTGCGTTCAGTGAGAGTACTTTTTCGCTCGAAGACGCCGCACGCAATGACGGGAGTCAGGTACTCGCCAGCCTTGAAGATGCGGCGGCTCATAACTGACTCGTTCCAATACCGGTTCATCGGGAACGCGAGCGCTGGACCTAAGCCGAGGTCTCCCGGTATCTGGAAAATTTCGATGTTTGTCCGATCCCGGGGTTGAAGCAGTTGCACGGATCGAGTTGCCGATAGAACGCCGCGAGCTGCGGTTTCGCGTGGTACAGGTGGCCCACGTTGTGTTCCGCCGGATATTCGGCGCCGCGCTGGTCCAGCAGTGTCCACATCTCATGTTCGACAGCCAGGCAATCGTTGCCCTTCCTGACGACGTAATCCTGGTGGAATACGTGGCACAAGAAGTGCCCGTAATACAGCTTGATGGCGATCGTTTCCTCGATCGCGGGCGGTAGCGTCTCGATCCATTCGCGATCGTTGCGGCGCAACGCGATGTCGAGCGCGACGATGTTCTCGACCTCGCGGCTGTGCACCGCACGATAGCGGACCGCTGCGCCGGCGGCGGCGAAGCGATGCAGAAATGCTTTCGTGCCTTCTTCGTCGGTACATTCGAAAAAACCGCCGGTCGCCGTCGAGAAAAACTCCGAGAGAAACTCGCGCGTTTCGCCGACGCTGTCGGCCGCGACTTTCAGCATCAGGTGATGCTCGTATCTGTCGCGATACTGTTTCATTCGTTGCGGCAGATGGCTCGGAAACAGTCGGCTGGCGGCTTGCAACACGCGGTCGGTGAGATGCGAGGGCAGAAAGCCGAGACGATCGAATAGCGCGTCGAAGCGGCTTTTGATTCCGAACAGCGCGGGCAGCCGCGACGTGCCGAGATAGTTGATCGCCAGAAAGGTATCTTTGCCGTATTTCTCGGCAATATCGAAGGCGTCCCGATGGAGGTATTCGCCCGAGATCGGCACGGCGTTAAAGTCGTGCAACGCGTGACGGCGGATTTCGGTGAACTCGTCGGGGCGGTTCGTGCCGATATAAAAGACTTTCGCGTTCTGTTCGATCGGGAACGTATCGAGCCGCACGGCAAACACCATCAGCTTGCCGGCCGAGCCTGACGCTTCATGAAGGCGCTGCGGGTCCGCGTTGAATCGCGCGGGCGTGTCGGCATCGATCTCGCGCACATGGCTCGCGTAGCCATGGTCGGATCCGGCGCCCGCATCGTGCCGGACGTCGGCGTCCGAGAATGCACCGCGCTCCAGCCGGTCCAGGATATCGTCGGGCGTGCCGCCGAGTTCGATCCCGAGATGGTTCACGAATTGCAGCTTGCCGGTGCTATCCACCTGCGCGAATGCCGCCATTTCCGTATAAGCCGGGCCCCGCTGCACCAGTGCGCCCCCCGAATTGTTGCAGACACCACCCAATACCGACGCGCCGATACAACTCGAACCAATGACCGAATGCGGCTCGCGGCCAAGCGGCTTCAGCGTTTTTTCCAGTTGATCGAGCGTGGCGCCAGGAAGGCAGACCACCTGCTTGCCGCCTTCGATCACCATCACCTTCTTCATTCGGCTCGTGCTGACAATCACGATGTCGCGATCATAGTCGTCGCCGTCGGGTGTCGAGCCGCCGGTGAGGCCGGTATTCGATGCCTGCGCGATCACGATCACGTTCGCCGCGATGCACGCCTGCAGCACTTTCCATTGCTCGACGATCGTGCCGGGCTGGACTACCGCGAGCGCCTTGCCTGCGCCGAAACGGAAGCCCGTGCGAAAGCGCCGGGTCGCGGCGTCGTCGGTCAAGGTGTGCTTTTTGCCGACAATAGCGCGTAGCTCCGCGATCAACGTTAGAGCGGCATCGTCCCGGGCGGCGACTGGCGGCGTGTGCACTGCGGACATCGACTTCTCCTCATAGGTGTTGGGTATGACGCGCATCGATTTCGTCCGATGGTTTGGGCTGCGACCTTTGAGCGCATCAGGTTGACGTGAAGGTTAAAATCAGCCCGGTCATTAGTCCAATATCTCGAAGTTGCTATTTGGAGACGAAAAACATATGGAATTGCGCCAGCTGCGTTATTTCCTCGCCGTCGCCGAGCATCTGCATTTCACCGACGCCGCGACCCATCTGGGGATTGCGCAACCGCCCTTGAGCCAGCAGATCCTGAAGCTCGAACGGGAGATCGGCACGCCGCTGTTTATCCGGCATCCACGCCGCGTTGAACTGACCGAGGCGGGGCGGCTGTTTCGCGAGAGCGCACGACGCATCATTGAAGATACGCAGCAGGCTTTCGTCGACGTGCAGAATGCGGGCCGGGGCGAGACGGGGCGGCTTTCGCTCGGCTTCGCCGGGTCCACGGTGTTTCATCCGGCCGTTGCGACGACAATGCAACGCTATCGGCATGCGTACGAACGTGTGTCGATCAGTTGCGAGGAGAGCAATAGTTCGCTGCTGCTGGATAAAGTCGCCGAGCGGCAACTCGACGCCGCGCTGGTGCGTATGCCACTGAACTGCCGGGATCTGGTCGTCGAACCGCTCGTGGACGAAGACATGCTGGCCGTGTTGCCGGCGAACCACCGTTTGAGCCGACGCCGGCGTATCCCTCTCGCGGACTTGGCGGCTGATCCGTTTATTCTTTTTCCGCGACCCATTGGTCCGGATCTCTACGATTCCATCATTGCCGCCTGCCAGGAGGCCGGCTTCGCGCCGGCAATCGGCATGGAGTCGCCGCAGATTTCATCGGCGGCGAATCTGGTGGCGGCCGGCTTCGGCGTCGCCGTGGTTCCCGCGTCAATCCGGCAAATCCAGGTGGAAAGCGTGTCGTATCACGCGTTGCAGGGTAATCCGCTGTCGACGGGCATTGCGTTGATTCACCGGCCGCGCGAAAAGTCGCCGACCGTGCTGAACTTTGTCAGGATTTTGCGCCAACAGCGAGCCGTTGCGCGTGCACGGTGAGGGTCATGTAAGCGGCGAGTTTCTGATTCGTAAGCATGCGGCGTTGCGATCGTGCGTTGCATGGATTCGCCCGTGCCGCTTCGGATATTCCCTGGTGCGTTTTGCTCCGTTTTACCCTTTAGGACCTCGCGCAAAGCGTCGATAACGTAGAGACATGCCGGCGTCGACATCACGTTCTTCAGTGGAGCGGATTCGATCGCCGTCGATCACACAGGTCCGTTGTCGCGTTGCCTATCGAGGTGAAACCATGGGAACGAAACTGCTGCTGGGTATTTCGGTGGCGCTGGTGTCTTTTGCCGGGCTGTTACATCCCGTGTCCGCGCGCGCCGACGGGCCGGCATCGGCTTATGGAAAGGGCGCGACCGATGCCTCGCTCGACCCGGGCGAAGAGCGCATGACGGCCGACGAAGAAAACAACGCGCGCCTGAAAGATCTGAGCGATGCCTATCACAACGGCTACAACGCGCGGGCCAAGGAAGACGCCGAGACGTACACCTCGTTGCGCGAGCAATTGAAGCATCCGCCGAAGGCCGCCGCGGCGCAGGTGATGCCGCCGCTTCCCGAAGGCATGCCGGGCGACGAGGAGGCGCAGGTGACTTCCGTACAGAAGCCGCAGATAGCGCAGCGTGCGTTGCCGGCGCAACCACAACCGCAACCACAACCGCAACCGCAGCCGCAATATCGCCAGGCGTATCAGCCGCCGCAATATGCGCCGCCACGGGCCATGCAGTATCAGCCGGCACCGGAATACACGGAGGCGCAGAACTACGCCGAAGCGCCGGCATACGCTGAAGCGGAGGACGAGTATCCGCAGTATCAGCAGCCCGCGTATGTCGCGCAGGCCTACGGTCCTCCGCCTCAAGCGCCGCAGCGTGTCGAGTATGTGGCGATGGTTGCGCAACAACAGGCGTACGTGCCGCAGCCGCCTCCGCAGGTCCTGGTTCAGCCGGTCATGATGGTCCGCCGCCCGCAGGCCTACGCGGGATATCGGCGCGCTTATTGGGCGCGTCCTTATCGGCAACCGCGTCCGGTTCGATACGGCTATTCGGTGCAGCCCGCCGACTATAGCGGATGGCAGTAAGCACCTGCTTCACGTTACACGTCCTTACACAGAGAGGCGACAGGACGTGTAGCACTCCCTCGTTTAAGAAGGTAAGCGGATCGAAGCCGCCCAACCTAACTCGACAGGGAGATACATCATGTTCAATCACAAAGCGCTTCTTTTCAGCCTGATGGCCGCTGCCGCCGGAACGATCGCTACCGCCTCGACGGCGCAAGCGGGTGAATGGGCCGCGAATCATCCGCGGCGCGTCGAGGTCAATAGCCGTCTCGCGAATCAGAACAACCGGATTCATCGGGAAGTGAAGGATGGCCAGATGTCGAAGGGCGAGGCGCAGACCCTGCATCACGACGATCGGCAAATTCGCCAGGAGGAACGCGATATGGCGTCTCAGGACAATAGTCACATCACGCGGACCGATCAACACGCTTTGAATCAGCAGGAAAATCAGGTTAGCCGGCAGATCGGGCAGTGAGCTGCGTGACAGGAAGCATGAAGGGCGTCGCTTCGATGGGGACGCCCCTTTACTCGTTCGACAAACCTTCGTTGCATAAAACCCGCTGCACGGCGGTCCGCTTCCGCACGTGCTCGTGCCAGGCATGCAGGTGTGCGAGTGGGGTGAAATCGATGTCGGCGTTGTACACCGATCTCATCCACGCGACCTTGCCCCAACCGGTCAGCGCGAACAGATAAGCGTTGGCGATCGTGAATACGTCGCCCATCAGAACAGGCGTGTCCGACCGTTGTTTATCGAGCCGTAGCTCGGCGTCAAACAGCATACCGCGCACCGACCTCGATCATTTCCGCGCGCTGTCGCGGCAACGGCGTGAGTTGGAAAGCACGCACCGACACAGTGCACCATATCGCCGGCATTGATTGCCACCGCACGAACGATCGGCGCCAAACATGGCACAGTAAGACATGAACGACTCGTCGGGGTAGGACGATGAAATCGACCGTTTTCAATACGCTGGCGGCCATTGCGTCGCTGGGGGTCACTTTTTCCCCGCTGCCGTGCTACGCCGACGAACTCGATCGGCAAATGGACTGCACCTCGAGCCCGCACGAATTTATCGGCGCGCTGCTGGACAACCAGTCCATCGACCCGAAACCCATGCGCATCGAAGCCAACTCGGTCAACTCGTTTCGTCCGACGCACGGGACCAAATTGAGCGCGTTCGGCTTTCACGTGTACGCGGTGTTCGGCTACGAGCAGGACGAGCCGATGTTCAAGCGGGGAAGCGGTCAACCCGTCAAACCGTCGACGTACGGCGTGGTGGTCACCGCTCCCGCCGCGTCGGTCGAAGCGAGCGTGCGCCGCGCGGGAAGCGAGGCGACCGTTCACGAGGTGATTCCGTTTCTGCTCACGGCCGTCTATTGCAACGGGCATTGAGGTACTGACCTGTCTTGAACGGCAAGCGAGACCCGGCACCGGACGGCACGGTGGCGCGAGTCTCCCGGCGGCGTGCGTTGCATGTCGAGGCCGGCGAAGCACGCATACCAATCACCCAAGTGCTTCGCCTGACTCACTCCATTCACCCGCAACTCAACCGCAAGCCGGCTTCGCCTTCTTGCATGCATCCGCAAGTTGCGGCGGCGGATCCTTCTTGAACACCGTCTTATACGATTCAAGCACGTTCGACTGCACCACCGGCAACGACTGCACGCCAATCCACGCCGGCGGTGTCTGTCCGATCAGCGCTTTCATCATCGCCAATGCTTCGGCTACGCCTTGGTCGTACGGACGTTGCGAGCCCGTGGCCTTAAGCGGTCCGCCCTTGGCAATTTCGATCGCGGATTGCAGACCCAGGTCGACCGTCGTCACCGGAATATTCACGCCCTGTGCGCGCATCGACGTCAGCGTGTCGAGCGCCGGCTGATCCCAAACGGCGAACAAACCCTTCACGTCCGGATTCCCCGTCAGAAAGTCCCCCGCGATCTGCCCGACTTTCGACGGATCGGTGAAATCGACCTGCTTGATCTTGAGGTCCGGACGGTTCTTCTTCATCCAGTCGTTCACAGCCTTGGTGCGTTCTTTCGTGCTGAAATAATCCACCCCGAAATTCACGAGCCCGATAGTCGACCCTTTCGGCACGCACGAGGCCAGCACCTTCGCCGCGATCTGGCCATTGCCTTCGCTGTCCGCCGAAATCATCGACGCGTATTGCTCCGGATGCTTCAACCCCGTCGGCACGTTGTCCATGAACACGAGCTTGATGCCGGCTTCCGACACTTTCTTGTAGGTGGCGGCCGTGGCAGTGCCGTCGACCGGAATGGAAATGATCCCATCTGGATGGCGCTGAATCGTGTTCTCGATATCGGCGATCTGCTTGTCGACCTGGTATTCGGCGGATGCCGTGCCGATCACTTCCACACCGTATTTCTTGAGCGTGTCGGTAATCCCTTGTACCTGCAATTGCGACCAGTCGAGGTTCATGGTCTGCATCGAAATGCCGACCTTGAATTTACCGGCTTTGATCTTGGCGACGTCGGCGGCGCTCAGTTGCACGGCGTCCACGGAAGCGGCTTTCTCGCCGTTCGGCCCCTGGCCGACAATCGTCTTCGGACCGATCGAACCGACCGGCAGGCTGGTCACGCATTGCGCGTAAGCCCCCGACGAAACCAGCGTTGCAACGGCGGCTGCCGCAAGGACGCCACCTAATACCCTGTTCGAGCCACGACGATATTGCTTCATGATTCTCCTCCGTTGGTCTTCACGTTTGTAGTACGGCTTTGCCTGTCTCCTGCCATTCACGAACAACACGCGGGCACATGGGGTCGACGTGCCCTCGTCACTTCCTGGTAAATGCCACCGCCGCGACGATGATTGCCCCTTTGATCACCAGTTGCAGCGACGAACTGACGCCGAGCAGCACCAGCCCGTTATTCAGCGTCCCGATGATGAGACTGCCCAGCAGCGTGCCCAGCACGAAGCCGCGGCCGCCGAACAGGCTGCAACCGCCGAGCGTCACCGAGGCGATCACGTCGAGTTCGAGTCCTTGCACCACGTCGGGCCGCGCCGCATGCGAACGCGCGGACAGCACGAGCGCGGCGAGTCCGGCCAGCATGCCGGTGAGAATGAACGCCAGCTTGGTCACGCGGCGCGTGTTGATACCGGAGTAGAGCGCGGCCGTCGGATTGCCGCCGGCGGCATAGATCTGCCGCCCGAACACGCTGTAGTGCAGCAGCAGAATGCCGGCGATCACCGCCAGTACGGTCCAGATAATCGGCACCGGTACGCCGAAAATATCGCCTTCGCCGAAGATCGCGATGAACGAGTCGTTACTGATAATGACGGGATGGGTCGTCGTCACCATCAGCGCGAGACCGCGTGCGGCGCTCAAGGTGCCGAGCGTGACCAGGAAGGAGGGGATGTTCAGCCGCGTGGTCACCACGCCGTTCAGCGCGCCGACTATCGCTCCGGTACCGATACCCGCAATCGCGCCGACGATCCAGTTATCGCCTACATACGCCATGGCCAGGGCTGCCGACATGCCCGACAACGCGAGCGTGGAGCCCACCGACAAATCGATCTGCCGCGCAATGATCACGAAGGTCATGCCGATCGCGATGATGGAAACGAGCGCGGTCTGGCGGCCGATATTGAGGAAGTTGTCGATGGAGAGAAACCACGGCGAGGCGAAACTGAAGACCACCAGCAGAATCGCGAACGCGCCGTACAGCGCGTACGGGCGGTCGCCTTGCAGGAGAAGTTGCGCGATGCGCCGGGCGCGGCTTTTCTGCGGCAGGGTGGCTTGCCGTTCGGCCGTCAGCGGCGAGACAGATTCATTCATGTTGCGTGCGCTCCGGCGGCAGTCCCTGCATGGGACTCGAAAGAAGAACGGGAAAGTTGAATCAGGTGATGCAACGCTTCGGCATTGGCGAGTTCGGCGCGTGCAACGGTCTTGACGATGCTGCCGTCCGCGACGATCGAAATCCGGTCGCACAGGCGCAATAACTCGTCGAGATCGGACGACACGACAAGCACGCCGGTGCCCGCCCGCGCGGCGTCATGCACCACGCCGTAAATTTCCTCGCGCGCGCCGACGTCGACGCCGACAGTCGGTTCGTCGAGCAGTAGCAATTTCGGGCGCGGATGATTCCACTTGGCGAAGACCACTTTCTGCTGATTGCCGCCGGATAGAAACTTGACCGGTGTCGACGAACCCGGTGCTTTCACGGCGAGTTCTTTCATCGAGCGTTTCGCCTGATGCTCGGCTGCCTGACTGCGCAACCATCCCCAGCGGGAAAATTGCGGTAATTGCGGCAAGGTCAGATTGCGTTCAATCGAATGTTCGAGCACGAGTCCTTCGAGGTGACGATCTTCCGGCACGAGCGCCACGCCGAGTTGGATCGCGTCGGCGGGTGAGAGGCGGGAGCGAGCAAGGCCGTCGATTTCGACCATCCCGGTTTCAACGCTTCTCAGTCCAAAAACGGTCTGCAGAATCTCGGTGCGTCCGCTGCCGATCAATCCCGCGAGCCCATGAATTTCGCCACGTTCGACAACGAGATCGACATTGCGGAGCCGGTCGTTGCTCACGCCAGAGAGTTTGAGCACCTCAGCGGTGGCGACATCGGAATTCGTAGCGGGCACGGCAATAGAAATGTCGTCGCCAGCAATCCCCGCCTTCGCCTGCAACGCCGCATGTTTCGGACCGACAATCGCCGCGACCAGTTGCTTCATATCGGTCTGCGCGGTCAAGAACATGCCGGCGTTCGCACCGTCGCGAAAGACGGTCACGCGCTGCGAAATCCGGAATACCTCATTCAACCGATGCGTCACATAGATCACGCCCACGCCGCGATCCGTCACCGCGCGAATCGCGTCGAACAGGATCTGTTCTTCACCGCCTGTAAGCGCCGACGTGGGCTCGTCGAGAATCAGTACCCGCACATGGCCCATCAACGCCTTGCAGATTTCAGTCATTTGCCGGTACGCGAACGGCAATGCGCCGACGGGCGTCTTCGGATCGAGCGGAATGCCATGCGAGCGCAGAAATTCGCCGACCTCGGCCATCAACTGGCGGTTCTTCACAAAGCCGAGTCGCGTGCGAGGCTCGCGCCCCAGCATCAGATTGGCGCCGACCGATAGCGATTCGACCAGGCTCAGATCCTGATAGACCACGGCGACGCCCGCCTCGCGCGATCGCGCCGGCGAGTCGAATGCCACCTTCTGCCCGTCGATTTCGATGACGCCTTCGTCGTAAGCGTGCACGCCGCTGAGAATCTTGATCAGCGTGGATTTGCCTGCGCCGTTCTCGCCGAGCAACGCATGGACCTCGCCGGGCAGCACGTCGAGGTTGACGCCGCGCAGCGCTTGCACGCCGCCAAATCGTTTGGTGACGCCCGCTACACGGATCAATGGAACCTGAGGCGATGACGCGGCCGCGACCGCAACCGGTTCACTCATCTGGCATGTCTCCTTCGTCAATGTCGACGCTTTTCTTTTTTGTGTCGTGCGCTCGGAAAACTCCGAGTTGTGATGCTCGCACCATGATTTTGGTGCGTCAATAACATTCGTCGCATCAAAACGGTCGTTCTGACCCGCTCATGTGAAGATTTGCTCGTAACACTTGTTATGATTCTATCAATCGTTGTAGCATAAGTGCGAACAAATTGTCAGCGGCCGTTGTGCGCTGCGCCAAATTTTCGGATGTCTTATGCCTGAAGCTCCTTCGTTGTCTTCGTCTGTCGTCGCGCTGCGCGGCGGGCCGCTCGTTCATTCCGTGCGCAATCCCGGCACGCCGTTCGATGCGTCGTGGCTGGACGGCTTGCGCGTCAACCAGTCCGCGGTCGAGCGGCGCACGGCGACGCTGGCCACGCGCCGCACGGTCAAGAAAGACGCCCAGGCGGCGTGGTTGTTAAAGGCCGTGACCTGCATCGATCTGACCACGCTCAATGGCGACGACACCGAGGGCCGCGTGCGGCGCCTTTGTGCGAAAGCGCGTCAGCCGGTGCGCGCCGATCTGCTGGAAGCGCTCGGCATCGCGCCGCAAGGCATCACGACCGGTGCGGTCTGCGTGTATCACCGCTTCGTCGCGGCCGCCGTGGATGCGTTGCAAGGCAGCGGCATTCCGGTGGCGGCCGTGTCGACCGGTTTTCCGGCCGGTCTGATTCCGCATCCGCTGAAGCTGAAGGAGATCGAGGCGTCGGTCGCGGACGGTGCGATGGAAATCGACATCGTGGTGACACGCGAATACGTGCTCACCGGCAACTGGCAGGCGCTCTACGACGAAGTGCGCGACTTCCGCGCGGCCTGCGGTCCCGCCCATCTGAAGACGATCCTCGCGACCGGCGACATCAAGACGCTCTCCAACGTGGCGCGCGCGTCGATGGTCTGCATGATGGCCGGTGCCGATTTCATCAAGACGTCGACCGGTAAGGAAGGCGTCAACGCCACGCTCGACGTGTCGCTCGTCATGGTGCGGATGATTCGCGAGTACCAGGAGCGCACCGGCGTGCCGATCGGCTTCAAGCCGGCGGGCGGTGTGTCGAATGCGAAGACCGTGCTGGCGTATCAGATCCTGATGAAGGAAGAGCTGGGCCGTGCCTGGCTCGAGCCGGAGCTGTTCCGGATCGGCGCATCGAGCTTGCTTGCCGATATCGAACGCCAACTCGAACACCACGTGAGCGGCCGTTATTCCGCTTTCAACCGTCACCCCGTAGCCTGAACAGAAGACCGATCCCATGAGCGTAGCCGAGTATTTTTCATCGATGGAGTACGGTCCCGCACCCGAGGACGATCAAGCCGCGCGCGCCTGGCTGGCGCGCCATGAGGCGGGCTTCGGGCACTTCATCAACGGTGCGTGGCATGCGCCCGCGGCCGGCGAGCGCTTCGTTTCGCATGCGCCTGCCAGCGGCGAAGTGCTCGCCGAAGTCGCGCAAGGCGACGCCGCCGATATCGACGCGGCCGTCGCCGCCGCACGTGTCGCGCAGCCGGGCTGGCTCGCGCTGGGCGGCGCGGGGCGCGCGCGGCATCTGTATGCGCTGTCGCGCATGGTGCAGCGTCATAGCCGCCTGTTCGCCGTGCTCGAAGCGCTCGATAACGGCAAGCCGATCCGCGAAACACGCGATATCGACGTGCCGCTGGTCGCGCGGCATTTTCTGCATCACGCGGGCTGGGCGCAACTGCAGGACAGCGAGTTTGCCGACTATGCGCCGCTGGGCGTCATCGGCCAGATCGTGCCGTGGAATTTTCCGTTGTTGATGCTTGCGTGGAAGATCGCGCCGGCGATTGCAACGGGCAACTGCGTCGTGTTGAAGCCTGCCGAATACACCCCGCTGACGGCGCTGCTGTTCGCCGAACTCGCGCATCAGGCCGGTTTGCCGGCGGGCGTGCTGAACGTCGTCACCGGCGACGGCAGCACCGGCGCGGCGCTCGTCGAGCATCCGCAGGTCGACAAGATCGCCTTCACCGGTTCGACGGAAGTGGGCCGTCTGATCCGTTCGGCCACCGCAGGCACGGGCAAATCCCTAACGCTGGAACTGGGCGGCAAGTCGCCCTTCATCGTGTTCGACGACGCGGATCTGGACGGCGCCGTGGAAGGTGTGGTCGACGCGATCTGGTTCAACCAGGGCCAGGTGTGTTGCGCGGGCTCGCGGCTGCTCGTGCAGGAAGGTATCGAAGCGCGCTTCATCGCAAAGCTGAAGCGGCGCATGGAGACGTTGCGCGTCGGCACGTCGCTGGACAAGAGCATCGATATCGGTGCGATTGTCGATCCGGTGCAGCTCGAACGGATTCAGTCGCTGGTGGAAGCCGGGCGGCGCGAAGGCTGTGCGATCTGGCAAGCGGCCGACACGTCGCTGCCCGCCAGCGGCTGTTTCTATCCGCCGACGCTGGTCACCGGCGTGGCGCCGGCTTCGACGCTCGCGCAGGAGGAGATCTTCGGGCCGGTGCTGGTGACAATGAGCTTTCGCACGCCCGACGAAGCCGTTGCACTCGCCAACAACTCACGCTACGGATTGGCCGCGAGCGTCTGGAGCGAAACGATTGGACGTGCGCTCGACATCGCGCCGCGCCTCGCTTGCGGGGTGGTGTGGATCAACGCGACGAACCTGTTCGACGCAGCGGTCGGTTTCGGCGGTTATCGCGAGTCGGGTTACGGACGCGAAGGCGGCCGTGAGGGCATTTACGAATATCTGAAACCGCGTGCGTGGCTCAACCTTGGCGAGCGTCAGACGCTGGTTCGCGAGGCCGGCGCAGGCCGCTTCGAGCCGACCTCGAATGTCGCACTGATCGACCGTACCGCGAAGCTCTTTATCGGCGGCAAGCAGGTGCGGCCGGACAGCGGTTATTCGTTGCCGGTCCACGCGCCGGATGGAACCGTGGTCGGCGAAGTGGGCGAGGGCAATCGCAAGGACATTCGCAACGCGGTCGAAGCGGCGCGTGCCGCGCAGAAGTGGTCGCAGGCAAGTGCGCATAACCGCGCTCAGGTGCTGTTCTATCTGGCGGAGAACCTCGCGGTTCGCGCGGACGAATTCGTGCGGCAGCTCATGGTGCGCAACGGTGCAACGGAAACCGCGGCGCGTGCCGAAGTCGATGCATCGGTCACGCGCCTCTTCACCTACGCGGCGTGGGCCGACAAGTTCGACGGTGCCGTGCACACGCCGCCGCTGCGCGGCGTCGCGCTGGCAATGCATGAACCGCTCGGCGTGATCGGCATTGCGTGTCCGGATGAAGCGCCGTTGCTCGGTTTCGTTTCGCTGATGGCGCCAGCGCTCGCAATGGGGAGTCGTGTGGTGGTGTTGCCGAGCGTGGTCTGTCCGCTGGCGGTGACCGATTTCTATCAGGTGGCCGAGACGTCGGACATTCCCGGCGGCGTGCTGAATATCGTCACGGGCGAGCGTGCCGCACTGTTGCCGGCACTTGCCCGCCATGACGATGTCGACGCGCTCTGGTGCTTCGGCAGCGCGGCGGACTCGATGTTGGTCGAACGTGAATCGGTCGGCAATCTGAAACGGACCTTTGTCGATCATGGCCGCCAGTTCGACTGGTACGACCGTTCGAGCGAAGGCCGGCCGTTTCTGCGTCAGGCCGTGCAGGTGAAGAACATCTGGATACCTTATGGCGATTGACGGACGGTCTCGTTAAATAGCGTTCGTCAAGCGTAAAAACGATCCGCACGCCAACCAGAAAATGGAGGAGACAACGTGCTGAAGAATCTGGAACTGCTACTCGATGCCGACGTGCCGTGCGCACGTCAGGTGTCCGCATACGTGTCCCCGAGCCGAGCACGAGCCACGCAAGGGGAGCGCGCATGAGCAACGACAATTTGATTGAACGGCGCGGCCGCGTCGTGATTCTGGGCATTTACGTCACCGACCTGACGTTTCGCGCCGAGCGTATGCCGTTGATCGGTGAAACGATCGCCGGCTCCGCATTCGCGATGGGGCCGGGCGGCAAGGGCTCGAATCAGGCGGTGGCCGCCGCGCGCGCCGGTGCCGACGTGGTGTTCTGCACGCGTCTCGGCAACGACGCGTTCGGTGAAATCGCCCGCGCAACATGGGCTAAAGAAGGCATCACGGCGCGCGCGTCGGTGATCGACGGCGTGTCGACCGGTGCGGCACATATCTTCGTCGACGACACGAGCGGTATGAACGCAATTATCGTCGCGTCCGGCGCGGCCGGCACGATGAATGCGGCCGACGTCGACGCGATCGAAGCGGATATCGCCGCCGCGCGTGTCTTCGTCACGCAGCTGGAGCAGCCGCTCCCGGCCGCGCGTCGCGGACTCGAAGTGGCGCGACGTCATGGCGTCATCACCGTGTTCAATCCCGCGCCCGCGTTGCCGCTCGACGACGACATCTTCCCGTTGTGCGATTACATCACCCCGAACGAAACCGAAGCCACCGCGCTGACCGGCGTGCCGATCGCGAACGCCGACGACGCGCGCCGTGCCGCCGACGTCCTGCTCGCCAAAGGTGTCGGCACGGTGATCGTGACGCTCGGCGAGGCCGGCGCGCTGCTGCATTCGGCGACGCAATCCGTCTTCGTGCCGGCTTATCACTGTGGCCGCGTGGTGGAAACGGCGGGCGCGGGCGACGGCTTCACCGGCGGTTTTGCCGCGGCGCTGGCGCGGGGCGACGATCCAATCGCGGCACTGCGGTTCGGTTGCGCGTTGGCCGGTATTTCGGTCACGCGTCCGGGCACGGCGCCTTCCATGCCGACGCTGGACGAAGTGAATCGCGTATTGAATCAGTCGGCCAGTGTGTCGCAGGCATCCTGACCGGGGGCTTGCTTTTTACGGCCGTGAAGTTAGTGCAGCATGAGGAGAGTGTCGTCACCATGAAGTCCTCGTTCACCGCAGGAAAACTGTTCGGCGACCGGCAACTGAATTTTCTGCTGATCGTCAACGTGCTTGTCGTGCTGCTCGCGACGTGGCTCTCGCATGGCCAATTCGTCGATATCGACAACCTTCAGTCGATGGGCGGACAACTCCCCGAGCTCGGCCTGCTCGCGCTAGGCATCATGCTCTCGATGGTGTCGGGCAACGGCGGTATCGATCTGTCCGGCGTCGGACTCGCGAACCTGTCCGGCATGGTCGCGGCGCTGATCGTGCCGCATTTCGTCAATGGCGACGATTCGCCCGCGCTCTACACCGCGCTGTTCTGCGTGATCGTGGTGGTGATGGGTTTGCTCGGCGGACTGCTGAACGGCGTGGTGATCGCGCGGCTCAGGCTCACGCCGATTCTCTGCACGCTCGGCACGCAACTGCTGTTCACGGGTTTCGCGGTGGTGCTCAGCAATGGCGCCTCGGTGCATGTGGACTATGTCGATCCGCTGTCGGATATCGGTAACGGTACGGTGTTTCAGGTACCGATCGCGTTCTGCATCTTTATCGCCGCCGTGATCGTGCTCGGCTGGTTGCTCAGGCGCAGCCCGTTCGGCTTGCGTCTCTATCTGATGGGCACCAATCCCAAAGCCGCGTTCTACGCCGGCATTCCGCGCGCGCGCATGCTGATCACCACGTATGCCATGTGCGGCGTGCTCGCGTCGCTGGCTGGACTGATCAGCGCGACGCATACGTCCAGCGCGAAATGGGACTACGGCAACTCCTATCTGCTGATCGCGATTCTGATCGCGGTGATGGGCGGCGTGAATCCGGCCGGCGGTCATGGCCGCATCATCTGCGTGTTTTTTGCCGCGACCGTGCTGCAATTTCTGTCGAGCCTGTTCAATCTGATGGGCGTATCGCAGTTCTTCGGCGATTGCGCATGGGGCTTTCTGTTGCTGTTGTCGCTCGCGTTTGCGGGGGGCGAGCGGGTGCGGGCGATTTTTGGATTCGGTGGCGGCGGGACGGGTGCGGCGAGTGCCGGCTCAGCGCCAGCCCCAGGCGCCGCGCAGAAACGTTAGCGAGCGCCGGCGCGCTCGATCAGGGATTCAGTACACAGCGGACAACGAGCCCTGGCTGTCCGTCGCGATTAAGTGGGCGACATCGAACGAATAAAGGAGACTTGGCATGAAACTGACTCGACTGAGCGCCGCGTTGACAGCCGGCGCGCTTGCGGTAGGCGTGATCGCGGCGGCACATGCGGCGACCAATGAGACGATCGTGACCGTCGTCAAGGTGACCGGCATCAACTGGTTCAACCGGATGGACGACGGCGTCAAGCAATTCGCAAAAGACAATCCGGGCGTGACCGCCTATCAGACCGGTCCGGGCCGCGCGGATGCGGCACAGCAGCTCAAGATCATCGAAGACCTGATCGCGAAGAAGGTCACGGCCATTGCCGTGGTGCCCTACGATCCGCCCACCCTCGAACCCGCGCTGAAGAAGGCGATGGATCGCGGCATCAAGGTGGTGACGCATGAGGCCGACAACGAAAAGAACACGATGGTCGACATCGAAGCGTTCGACAACACCGCGTACGGCGCGGGCCTGAACGAACGGCTTGCTTCGTGCATGCACGACGAGGGCAAATGGGCCGTGCTGGTCGGCTCGCTCGGCAGCCGTTCGCAGGTGCAGTGGGCCGATGGCGGGATCGGCAACGCGAAGACCAAGTATCCGAAAATGGATCTGGTCGAACCGAAGCTCGAAACCAATAACGACGGCGAGCGCGCCTATGAAGTCGCGAAAGAAGTGCTGCGCAAGCATCCGGATCTGAAGGGATTCCAGGGTTCGTCGTCGCTGGACGTGATCGGCATTGGCCGCGCGGTCGAGGAAGCCGGCATGCAGGGCAAGATCTGCGTGTATGGCACGGGACTGCCGACGGAAGCGGGCAAGTTCCTCGAAAGCGGTGCGATCAACGGCATTGCGTTCTGGGATCCGAAACTGGCGGGCATTGCGATGAACAAGATCGCGCAGATGTTGATCGATGGCAAGACGGTCGAAAACGGTGCCGATCTCGGCATTCCGGGTTACACGAAGGTCACCGTCGCGAAAGGGCCGGGTAAGGGCATTATCGTGCGCGGTCAGGGCTGGGTGAACGTCGACAAGTCGAACTACAAGCAGTATCCGTTCTGATCGCGTGGCGCAGTTTGCCGGGTCGGTCACGGCGTCCTCAAGGGATTTCCCGCGGGGACGCCGCAACAGTTTCACGTCACGACGAATCGCACCATGAATCAAGACGTAACTTCAGCCCGTTCCCACGCCGCGCAGCCGTTTTTGCAGGTGATCGGCGTACACAAACGTTTTACCGGCGTGCATGCTTTGCGCGGTGTGAGCCTGTCGTTCGAGCGTGGTCAGATCTATCACCTGCTGGGTGAAAATGGCTGCGGCAAGAGCACGCTCATCAAGATCATCTCCGGCGCGCAGCCGCCCGACGAAGGCGAACTCGTGATCGAAGGCGTTCGTCACGCGCGGCTCTCGGCGCTCGAATCGCTCGCGGCCGGCATCGAAACCGTTTATCAGGATCTCTCGCTGCTGCCCAATATGAGCGTGGCGGAAAACGTCGCGTTGACCGCCGAGCTGGCCGGGCACGCGGGCAAACTCGCCCGCACGTTCGACCGCCGCGCGCTTGCGCGCACGGCGGCGCGTGCGCTCGAATCGGTCGGCCTGCCCGGCGACGCCGGATTCCAGTCGACGCTGATCGAACAACTGCCGCTCGCCACGCGTCAACTCGTGGCGATTGCTCGCGCGATTGCCAGCGAGGCGAAGTTCGTCATCATGGACGAGCCGACCACGTCGCTGACACAAAAGGAAGTCGACAACCTGATCGCGGTGCTCGCCAATCTGCGCGCACAGGACGTGACGGTGCTGTTCGTGAGCCACAAGCTCGACGAGTGCTATGCGATAGGCGGTGAAGTGATCGTGCTGCGCGACGGACAGACCATGGCGCAAGGACAAATCGCGCAATTCACCAAGGCGCAGATCAGTGAGCTGATGACCGGCCGCCATTTGTCCACCGAGCGTTATCGCGAGGGTGCGGTGGGGCAAGACGTTGTGCTGGAGGTACGGGGTCTTGCGCGTAGCGGCCAGTTCAGCGACGTCTCGTTCGCGCTGCACGCCGGTGAAATTCTGGGCGTCACCGGTCTGCTCGATTCCGGCCGCAACGAACTCGCGCGCGCACTCGCGGGCGTGGCGCCGGCGCAAACGGGGCAAGTGGTGCTCGACGGAAAGAGCATTACGTTACGCACGCCTTCGGACGCGAAAAATCATCGCATCGGCTATGTGCCGGAAGATCGCCTGAATGAAGGGCTATTCCTCGACAAGCCGATTCGCGACAACGTGATTACCGCGATGATCTCCAGTTTGCGCGACCGCTTTGGCCAGATCGACCGAACGCGTGCGATGGCCCTCTCGGAACAGACGGTGAAGGATCTGCAGATCGCGACCCCCGGAGTCGATAAGCCCGTGCAGTCGCTGTCGGGCGGCAATCAGCAGCGCGTGCTGATCGGCCGCTGGCTCGCCATCGATCCGCGCGTGCTGATTCTGCATGGGCCGACCGTTGGTGTCGACGTCGGTTCAAAAGACATCATCTATCGCATCATGCAGCGTTTGTCGCAACGCGGGATCGGCATTATTCTGATCAGCGACGACTTGCCCGAACTGCTGCAGAACTGCGACCGCATCCTGATGATGAAGAAGGGCCGCGTGGCGAACGAATATCAGGCCGACACGTTGAGCGAAGCGGACCTGTACCACGCGTTGCTGTCGGAAGCTGCTGCTTAAGCACACACGCTGCAGAAAGGACGTCCTACTCATGAACTCGCGCATCCATTCGCGCATGAACCAGACCATGACCACACCGACCGTCGTCGAAGTCGCACCGGAGGTCAAGCCGCCGAGCTTGCGGGCCAAACTTGCGCGCAATCCCGAGTGGTTCACCGTCGGGCTGATCGTGGTGACGTGCGTGATTGTCGGCGCAATCAATCCGCGCTTCTTTCAACTGGCCACGCTGTTCGATCTGCTGCATTCGGCTACCACGACATCGCTGTTCGCACTAGGCACGCTGGTCGTGCTCGCGTCCGGCGGGATCGACGTGTCGTTCACCGCCATTGCGGCGCTGACCATGTACGGCATCACGAAGGCGGTATTCGCCTGGTGGCCCGATGCGCCGTTTGCGCTGATCCTGATTACCGGCGCGATTGGCGGTGTCATGCTGGGCGTGATCAACGGTTTGCTGGTGCATCGGTTGAAAGCGCCCTCGCTGATCGTCACGATCGGCACGCAGTACCTGTATCGCGGGCTGTTGCTGACTTTCATCGGCACGTCGTTCTTCATGAACATTCCGCACAGCATGGATCGCTTTGGCCGCATTCCGCTGATGTTTTATCAAACGGCGGATGGCTTGCGCGCGGTGTTGCCGGTTTCGGTGGTGGCGCTGGTGGCGGCTGCACTGCTGACGTGGTGGCTGCTGAACCGGACGATGATGGGGCGCGGCGTCTACGCGATGGGCGGCAGTCTCGCGATTGCCGAGCGGCTCGGCTACAACCTGCGCGCAATCCATCTGTTCGTGTTCGGCTATACCGGCATGCTGGCCGGCATTGCGGGCATTCTGCACGTATCGAACAACCGGCTCGCGAATCCATTCGACCTGGTGGGTTCGGAACTCGACGTGATCGCCGCGGTGATTCTGGGCGGCGCGCGCATTACCGGCGGCACGGGGACGGTGGCGGGCACGCTGCTCGGCGTGGTGCTCGTGACCTTGATCAACAACGTGCTGATTCTGGTGGGGGTGCCGAGTACGTGGCAGAAGGTGATTATCGGCGCGTTCATTCTGATCGCCGGCACGCTGTTCGCGTTTCAGCGCAAGAACTGAATGCGGCGGGGTTTGAACGCCGCGTGGCAAACGGCTTATTTACGTTTGCGCGGCGTTTGACCGGCTTCGGTGATGATTGAATCGAAGTCGTCGACCTGCGAGAAACGCACGGCCTTGACGACGCCGAACTTGCTCTTGTCCACCACCAGATGACTTTCCACGGCGCTCGCCATTGCGGCCTGTTTGAGTGCGACTTCATGGAAATTCCAGCAGGTGACGCCGCGCGCGGTGTCCACGCCGCCCGCTGAAATGAACGCCTTGTTGATACCCATGCGGCGCAGCATTTCCAGGCTTTCTTCGCCTGCGAATGAATCCGAAGAAGGAATGTAGACGCCACCTAGCAGAATCATGCGCACATTCGGCTTGCGCCGCAAAATCTCCGCGACGTTTAGCGAATAACACACCACGGTCACGTGGCGTTCAACGGGAATCAGCCGCGCCAACGTGGTGAGCGTCGTTCCGCAATCGATAAACAGCGTTTCGTTGTCGCCAATAAGACCCGCCGCCACGGCGGATGCTTCTGCTTTGGCCTGCGCGAAATGATCTTTCTCTTCTTCGAGCGAGTAACCGGCGTTATTCGGCACGTCGGTCGCGCTGACGATGTAACCGCCGAGATAGGTGAACCGTTCGGGACTGCCGGCAATATCGCGGCGGACAGTCATTTCCGAAACGTTTAGCAGGCTTGCTGCGTCGCGCAAGCGCATCACATTCTGCTTGGCCAGCGCTTCGGCGAGGGCGCGGAGGCGATAGGGTTTCAGCATGGAGGTCCTGTCGCGCGATGTGGAAGATAGTTATGTTTTGTACGGTTTGATGAGAGAATTATAACAAGGTGTGTGGGTCGCGGCGAGGGTGATTAGCAGATTGCCGGCGGTCAAATGCCACGCGATTTTGAATGAATAAACCGTCATTGCCGACCGGGCGGAAATGGGCCGATTGGCAATGACGGTTCGGTAAAACGACGTGACGTTTATTTCGTTGCTGCTGCGCGTTCTATCGCGGCAATGTCGATTTTTTTCATGGTCATCATGGCTTCCATCGCGCGTTTGCCGGCTTCGCGATCGGACCCGGTGACGAGTTCGAGCAAACGCCTGGGCGTGATCTGCCACGAAAAGCCCCAGCGGTCCTTGCACCATCCGCAAGGCGCTTCCGCGCCACCGTTGCCGACAACGGCGTTCCAATAGCGGTCGGTTTCTTCCTGGGTCTCTGTCTCGACCATGAAACTGATTGCCTCGTTCGGCTTGTAGTGGGGGCCGCCGTTCAGCCCCACGAAGCGCCGCCCGAGCACGGTGAACTCGACCGTCAGATCCGCGCCCTGGCCCACGCCCGGTATCGGGGATGGATGGCCTGCACTGACATGACTATCCGGGAAGGTCGCGGCATAAAATTCCGCCGCCTCACGTGCTTTGCCTTGATCGAACCACAGGCATGTTACTAGCTCGGCCATTGCACTCTCCTTGTAGAAACTCGCACTATCGACTGGTTTCGAAGCAGGTGCCAAAGGTCCACATTGTTCGAGACAGTTGGCTCTTTTGCTGACACGATCCCGTGTGTCGAGTTCCTGATTTACGGAAAGTCGAGTCTCGCCGCGTCTCGCTTGATCGCGACGCACTTTATCTCGACCAGCAAGCCCGCGCGGGCGAGTTCGGACACGCCGATGGCGGTCCATGCATAAGTGCCTCGCGGAAACACGCGATTCTTGACCTCGCGGAATACGGGCATATGGGTGCTCATTTGTACGTGGTACGTCGTCATGTCGACAACGTCGTCGAACGTACAGCCGGCCGCTTGTAGTACTACGCGCAGGTTTTCCCAGCAGGCCAGGAATTGCGCCTCGGGATCGGCGATGACGTCGAGATCTGCAGTACGGCCGACCTGGCCGGCGCAGAAAACCGTCGCGCCGACTTTCACGGCGGGGACATAGCCTGCACGGTCGACGATGTTTTGCATCGTCGGCGGGATGATCAATTCGCGGTCTGTCATGGGTTTTTCCGGTGCGAGGTTGAAGCGGTGAGGTGCGGTGTTTCGGATTGCGGTTCGCCGGACAATCTGAACGCACTTCGGCGACACAATGTTCATCGGGCAATGCAATGATGAGAGAGCGGTTGCCGGTGCCGGCCACGGTGGGCGTGACGTGACAGTCTGCCGGCACCATGCCTATGTTTTCCCGGAAGTGCCAGCGCGCCGGCCACGAGATCCGACTCCGGCGTTTGCGGAGGCCCAGACGCGTGAATCCGCACCCTCGTATTCGAGCCATGTGCGAAACAGCGTCACCAGTTCATCGGCGGACTTCTCATCCGGCACGTACGTGCAATAGCTGCGCGACGCCAGGCGAGGGCCCGCGAAAGGCATGACAAGTCGACCGGCGGCGAGATCGTCGGCGATCAGCGCGGTCGGCCCCATCGCGATGCCGATTCCGTCGACCGCGGCTTGCAACGTCAGATAGAAGTGGTCGAAGGTCAGCGCCGCAGCCGGCGTGAGTGCGGCAATGTTCGCCCTCGCCAGCCAGTCCGGCCAGAGACGCGGCAGGCTCGACGTATGCAGCAACGTGTGCTGCCGAATGTCTTCAGGTGTTTGCAGCGGCAGGCGCTGCAACAGCGCCGGACTGCAGACCGGGATCCGCTCTTCGGCCAGGAATGGCCGCATCGAATAGCCGTAGAACGTGTCCGGACCGCCACGGATGATGACTTCATCGCTCCCCGGCAAGCTTTCCACCGGCTCATTCGACGTTTCTACCTTGACGTCCACATCGGGATGCGCGGCGCGAAATGTCGCCAGTCTCGGCACGAGCCAACGCAACGTGAATGTGGCAGGCGCGTTCACGGAGAGTGTTCGCGAGACTGGTTGAGGCAGACCATATTTCGCGCTTGCTTGCGCGATGCGTTCGAGTAGCGGGCCGATTTCCGCCAGGTAGGCCACGGCCGCCGGAGTCAATGCCACGCGCCGGTTGTGCCGTTCAAACAGCGATGCACCAAGCCATTCCTCGAGCAGACGCACCTGCTGGCTCACCGCGCCTTGCGTGACGTGCAATTCGGCGGCGGCCTCCTTGAAGCTGCCGAGCCGACCCGCGGCTTCGAAAGCGCGCAGAGCATTGAGCGGAGGCAATAGCCGTTTCATTCGCAGTAGTTTATCTAACGTGAACTGCGAATTTATCTGGGTTGTTCGCGTATCGCAAGATAGATATTCTATTTACTGGCCTCAATCTATCCCTTCTTTTCTGGCTTGGAATTCGCATGCTGAGTTATACCGGCGGCTTCGTCCTCTTTGCCGCCTTGCTCCACGCGAGCTGGAACGCGATGCTGCACGGCAATCGCGACCGCTTTCTCTCGATGACGTGGATGAGTATTGCGATCGCGACGGTCGCCACGCTCGCGGTGGTGTTCATTACACCGCGGCCGGCCAGCGCGGCGTGGCCGTACATCATTGCATCGGGGCTCGTGCATACCCTTTACAACATCACGCTCGTGCGCTCGTACCGCCGTAACGATCTGGGGCAGGCGTATCCGATCGCGCGTGGTTCATCGCCGTTGCTCGTCTCGCTAGGTGCGGCGCTATTCGCGCACGAAACGATCGGGCCTTTGCACGTGTTGGGGATCGTGATGATTTCGGGCGGCATCATGGCGATCGCGCTGGACGGGAGTCGCGTGTCGCGCGCCGGTGTGCTGGCCGCATTGACCACCGGCGCGACAATTGCCGTTTATACCGTGATCGACGGCATCGGCGTGCGTCTGTCCGACGGCCAGACACTCGCGTACACCGCGTGGATGTTTCTGTTCTATTGGCTGATGCCGGTACTGTTCGTCGCGATGCGAGGACTAGCGGCGTTGTGGGCGCCAATGAGGGCGGAGCCTTGGTCGGTGAGTTCGTCGCTGGTGGGTGGCGTAGTTTCCATCGCGGCGTACGGCATCGTGATCTGGGCGCTGGATTCGGGTGCGATGGGCGCGGTATCGGCATTGCGCGAAACCAGCGTGGTCTTCGCGGTGCTGATCGGCCGGATGTTTTTGCGGGAGACGGTCAGCGCAAAGCGCTGGCTCGCGTGTGTGGTCGTCGCGGCTGGGGCGGTGTGTCTGGGGTTCCAATGAATGTTGTTTCGCAGTCCCCGTTGATTCTCATAACCGGTGGCGCTCGTGGCGTAGGCGCGGCGACTGCGCGACTCGCTGCCGCGCGGGGCTACGATGTGGCGATAAGCTTCGTCTCCAGCGAATCGGCCGCCCTTGCTGTCGCGGCTGATGTGGAAGCCGCCGGGCGGCGCGCCTTAGCCATGCGTGCGGATAGTGCAGATCCGGAGCAGGTCGTTCAGCTATTCGCCGCGATCGACCGGAAATTCGGCCGGATCGATGTGTTGGTGAATAACGCCGCGATCATTGCACCGCAGTCGCGGCTGGAGGACCTCGAATTAGCGCGGATGCAGCGTATTTTCGCGGTCAATTCGATCGGCCCGATTCTCTGTGCACAGCAGGCGACGAAGCGGATGTCGCGTCGTCACAATGGTCGAGGCGGCGTAGTGATCAACGTCTCGTCGGCATCGGCCCGACTCGGTAGTCCAAACGAGTATGTCGACTATGCCGCGTCGAAGGGTGCGCTTGAGACATTCACCATCGGTTTCGCCAAAGAAGTCGCGCGAGACGGAATCCGCGTTAACTGTATTCGCCCCGGACACATTTACACCGACATGCATGCTAGCGGCGGAGAGCCGGGACGGGTAGATCGCGTCAAGGACTCGATCCCCATGGGACGTGGCGGTCAACCCGAAGAGGTTGCGCAGGCGATTCTATGGCTGGCGAGCGCCGAGGCTTCGTTTGTCACCGGTACGTTCCTCGATGTCACCGGCGGCAAATGAAGCGAGCGACACGGTGCGACGCCTGGAGCTTCTATACATGCACCGCGTCAGGCATCAGAGCTTGGGCGTTCACGCGCGTTCCGCCACTCTCAACAGTTGATCGAGAACCGGCGTGAGAAAGTGCACGCTCACGGCGTTGCCTTGTTCGATCGCGGCAGAAAGAAAGCCGATAACCCAGAGCGACGCATAGAACCCCGTCGCGCGCCGGCGTTCGCCTTGCGGCGCCCAGCAGCGCAGCAGTGCCTCGGCATAGAGGCGGCCGCGTTCTCCGACCAGCGTGTCGATGTGCGCGAGCGTCGTGCCCAGCACGAGCAGCGGATCGCCGTAGCACACCGAGTCGAAGTCGATCAGCCCGCTTAGTTCGTTGTCGTCCACGAGGACGTTCTTGATCGTGAGATCGTGGAGAAAGCAGACCGGGCGCAGTGTATCGAAGTAGTCTTCGAGCGAGGCGCGCACGAGGCCGAGTCGTGCGCGAAACCGGTCGAGCGGCGAAGCGTCCGGGCGCGCGAGTGTCGCGACGTGAGATGCAATTGGCGTAGGCTCGTCGAAGATGTCAGTCCAGCGTGCCCGAGGCGCACGCGCGCCGATCGCGGTCCAGCCGAAACCACCCTGCGCGGCAGCGGGCAGCTGTTGCGCCACGCGGCACTGGAATGCGATCACGGCTTCGGCAATCCGTTGGGCTTGGCTGGCATCGAGCGAGTCGAACACGTGGAAGAGATCGCGGCCGGGCAGCCAGTCGAGCACGACGAAATCTCCACCGGCGGGCGTGGTGCCTTGTGACAGCACGGTCTGCACCGGCAGGCCGAGGTCGTGCAGTGCGGCGAGATTCGAACCGGTGTGCAGAAACGTTTGTGCGTGGGGGCTGACACGTAAGGCCAGTGAACGGCCACCAGGCATATGGGCGCGGTACACCGCATTGCCGCTGTGGGCGAACGCCTGGCGCTCGAGTCGCAGCGGGCGCTCACCGTACACGTCTGCCATGCACTGGGCGATCGCTGCGTCGTCGCTGCCTGCCTGATCGCCCATCTCGCCGCCCGGTGTCTCTTGTTAGCGGCGTATTACAGCAGCGACGGCAGGGCGCAGCAATGGATCGATTATTGGAGAATGTTTCGGGCGTAACGGAGGCGGTAAGGTGGGTGGACTTGTGCCGTGAGTGCTGTCATCGGGCGTAACCCGTGGAAATATTCGGGTTGTGTTGCAGAACTTGTCGAGGAGTTGGTGAGCATGACGCGGAGGGCGGCCACCCGCCTGATAGCATGACGGCTTCCAAACCTGATCGACCGCCATGAACTCCACACGACCTGCCCGGCGCTTTTCGATGATCCGCGAATTTCATCTGGCTGATTGGTTCACACTCGGTAATGCGGTGTGCGGTACCAGTGCCCTCTTCTCGATCATTTCATACATTGCAAGCGCCGACGTCCTGCACGTGTATTACGCCGCGGCTCTGATTTTCGCCGCGTTGGTTTTCGACGTTCTCGACGGAAGAATCGCCCGCTGGCGACAGAAGTCGTCGGTGTTGGGACGCGAGCTGGACTCGCTGGCCGATGTGATTTCGTTCGGCGTAGCGCCCGCCATCATCGGTTATGGGTGCGGCATGAGAGGACTGTACGATCGATTCCTGCTCGTCTATTTTGTGGCCTGTGGCGTGTCGAGACTGGCCCGCTATAACGTGACGGCGGAAGACCTATCGCTCGAAACCGGCAAAGTGTCCTATTTCGAGGGCACGCCTATTCCCACGTCGATTGTTCTCGTGCTGATGTTGGTCGTTGCTGCATGGTTCGATGCGATCGGCTCGAACATGTGGTTCGGCAAAATTCAGTTGCCTGGCGGCACGCTCCATCCGTTGACACTGCTTTTCGGTCTGTCCGGTTCGTTGATGATCAGTCGGATCCGGGTGCCGAAACCTTGATGGTGTCTTGATGACGGATGAAGGTGCCGTTTTTTTGGTCGGGCGGTGATGGTGTGACTCACCGCTAGGCAATGGTTACGCTGACCCGAAACGAATCCGATGCAATCATTTCCATCCAGTCAACCTGCCCGGCACTACACAAATCGTGCTCCGCGGATCGTAAAAGCGCCAGCCGCTGCGCGCAATCGCTGACGCTCAACCGGGCGACACGCGCTTTCATCGACAGCCTCGATTCTGATTTGACTCGGCGAATCTCCCGCAAAACATCGGAGACAACGTCGACCGTGGCAACGGACTCCGCCGGCCCGGCGTGCGCCTCGATCGAGCGAACGTCCGGCCACGGCGCGCGATGAATGGACTGTCCGTTCCACCATGACCAGCATTCCTCCGCGGCAAACGGTAGAAACGGCGCGAACAGCCTCTGCAGGACCGAAAGGGATTCCGCGAGCGCCCGATGAACGGACGCCGCGCCGCTTCCCGTGCCATGTGCCCGGCTCTTCACCAGTTCCACATAATCGTCGCAATACCACCAGAAAAAGGCTTCCGTTTGCTCGATCGCCTTGCTGTAGTCGAGCGAGGCAAGCGCCGTGGTAGCGAGTTCGACGATCTTCGAGAGACGCGCCATCATTGCGCGGTCCAACGACTCGGTGAGACTGCCGACAGAGGTATGCGCAAAGCCTAGCGCGAACTTCGACACATTCAACAGTTTCAACGCCAGCCGCCGGCCGTTCTTCATCTGCGTTTCGTCAAAGACCGCGTCCATACCCGGACGTCCCAATGCCGCCCAATAGCGCACACCGTCGGAGCCGTATGCGTCGAGCAGCGCGATCGGCGTCACCACGTTGCCCTTCGACTTCGCCATTTTCTTCCGGTCGGGATCCAGAATCCAACCCGACAGCATCGCGTTTTTCCACGGCAACTGCTTCGTTTCCAGACGCGATCTGACGATAGTCGAAAACAGCCATGTCCGGATGATGTCGTGCCCCTGCGGGCGGAGATCCATGGGAAAAACACGCTCGAAGCAGCCGTCCGCCTCCTCCCAGCGTGCTGCGATCTGGGGCGTCAGCGAGCTTGTCGCCCACGTGTCCATGATGTCGGTTTCGCCGATGAATCCGCCGGCTTGCCCCCGCTGATGTTCGGCGAATCCCGGCGGAACATGCGACCGCGGGTCGATCGGCAGCGTCGACTCGTCCGGACAGATGGGGGCGCCAAAGTCAGGCTGACCTTGCGAATCGAGCGGATACCACAGCGGAATCGGCACGCCGAAAACCCGTTGACGGCTGATGAGCCAATCTCCGTTCAGACCGCCGACCCAGTTCGCGTACCGGCTCCCCATGAAACCGGGATACCAGCGAAGCGCCTCACCAGACCTCAGCAGTTCATCGCGTAGCGCCGCGTCACGGCCGCCGTTGCGCAGATACCATTGACGCGTGGCGATAATCTCGAGCGGACGGTCACCCTTTTCGAAAAACTTGACGGCGTGCGTCAGCGGACGTGGCGAACCCATCAAATCGCCGCTGGATGTCAGCATGTCGACGATCCGGCGACGTGCTTCCGCGACGGTACAGCCGGCGATTTGCAGGTACGACGCGCGACCCGCCGGCCGTTCGATCCAGTCCGGCGCAGCGCGCTCAAGGCGACCGTCCTTGCCGATCACGGCGCGGGTCGGCAAATTCAGTTCCCGCCACCAGATCACGTCCGTGAGATCACCAAAGGTACAGGTCATCGCGAGCCCTGTTCCTTTGGCAGGGTCCGCGAGGGTATGGGCCATCACGGGCACGTCCATGCCAAATAACGGACAGCGGACCCGCCCGCCGATTAATGAGCGATAACGCTCGTCCTCGGGATGCGCAATCAGCGCGACACAGGACGGTAGCAGTTCCGGCCGCGTGGTGGACACCATCACGCCGTTGCCGTCGGCGTCGACAAAACGAAGATCGTGATAGGCGCTCGCAACGTCGCGATCTTCCAGTTCGGCTTGTGCGATGGCCGTCTGAAACGTCACGTCCCAAAGACATGGAGCCTGCTGGCTATAGAGTTCGCCGCGTTGCAGATTTCGCAGCAACGCTCGCTGACTGGCGCGCTGTGCGCGTTCGTCGATCGTCGCATAGGTGAGGCGCCAGTCGACTGAAATGCCGAGACGGATGAACAGATCGCGGAACGCAACTTCATCGATCTTCGTCAACCGATGACATAGTTCGAGGAAATTGCGCCGGCTAATCCGCGCAAACGACGATCGCTGGGACGGCGCGACAGCGGACGCGCAATAGTCTGGATCATAGGCCGCGTCCGGATCGCAAACGACGCCGTAGTAGTTCTCCACACGCCGCTCCGTAGGCAAGCCGTTGTCGTCCCAACCCATCGGATAAAAAACCGTCTTGCCCGTCATTCTCTGGAAGCGCGCGATGATGTCCGTATGCGTATAGCTGAACACATGGCCGACGTGCAGAGAACCCGAAACAGTGGGGGGCGGCGTGTCGATGGAGTAAACGGCGTTACGTTCAGCAAGGCGATCGAACGCGTACGTGCGCTCGTTTTCCCATTGAAGGGTCCAGCGCTCTTCAATCCCTTCGAGTTTCGGTTTGCCGGGAATGCGGTTTGCCAGTGGGAAACCGCGTGCCATGCCGCAAGCGGAGGCAATATCGGGCGACGGCGGGAAGAGGTCGCAACGAGAACCGGCGACGAACTGGCCGGATGGTATGGCAGAGGCGTTTGAATGAAACTGTGCGCAGCGACACAGGCGCATGAGGCGGGAACGACAGGAATACAGGAGCGCCGTGGCGGCGTTCAGCGGGTCGTTACGTTTAACGGTGACATAGCATCCTCCTAAGGTAGATGGGAGAAAACAACTGATCCAGCTTGTGGCCCGGACACTTTTTTATAACTGATTCCTATCATTCCTGCAACACGTCACGCTCTTTTGCCTTTGCGTGAGACCGAGCGCTTGCCGGCATTCTTTGAGAAGCGATGACGATTGCCAAGGAGCTCGACCAGCCGTGTCTCGCTTTCGGAAAACGAGTAGCCGCGCCGCTGCGAGATCATGAACGTGAGGGCGCGCATGTGCCATGCGCGCCGTTGAAGTTCGACCAGCGTTCCATTCGCGAGATCTTCCGCCACGACATGATGCGGCATGTGCCCCCAGCATAAGCTTCCCTTGAGCAAATCGTGCTTCGCGCCGAGGTCATTCACCAGCCACTGGCGTTCACCGGCGACCCCCTGTTGTGTCTTTTCCGCATCGGGTTGATTGTCGGTTACGACGAGCTGGATGTGCCGGCCAAATTCCTCACGCGGGATCGGCCCCGCGATGGCGGCCAGCGGATGCGACGGCGCACAGACGGTCACCATTTGCGCTTCACATAAATGCAGCCTTTCAATCGTAGCTGGGCTCAGCTCCGGCACGTCGGCGATGGTCACCGCCAACGCGCACGTGCCGTCGAGAACCAGACGCTCGCCGCCTTGCATGGTCGTCATGCGCAGATTGATTGCAACGGTTGGAAAGTCCGACTGCAGGCTGCGCAGGCATTCAATCAGGTGCGCGCGCGGAAAATAGGTATCCACTGCAATCGAGACCTGGGGTACGCCGGCTTCGGCAATCGCCACCGCGCGCATCTTCATTTCCTCGGTGCGTGAGATCACCCCACGAGCATCGGGCAGAAGGCTGCGGCCCGCGGCCGTCAGCGTCGCCTTGCGAGCGTTGCGTTCGAACAGCATCACGTCGAAGGCGCTTTCGAGCGCGGCGATCGCGTGACTGATCGCCGACTGCGCGCGTCTGAGCTCCCGTGCAGCGCCGGAAAAGCTTCCCTGGTCACACACCGCCACGAAGGCCCGAAGCTGATTGATGGTGACGTTATCGAGCATACATATCCAAAGAATAGATGGTAAGGATAGATATTTAGTCAATTGGCTTCATGAATCAAGACCTTCAGAATCGTGTTGTCGCTCGGAACAACGCTAACGAAGGACGCATGACATGAACAGACTGAATGGAAAAACCGCCGTGATCACCGGTGGCGCGACCGGCATCGGCCGGCGTCGCCGGACAGCAGTTTCATGACCGCCAGCGAGCTCGCCGTGGACGGCGGCCTTGCGCAACTCTGACACGCTACGCCCGGCCGGTCACTCCATTCGATACCCGGAGCCGGTAGGGCGTGGCACACCGAAGGAAAATAGATGAACTACGCAATTATTGGCTTCGGCAAGATCGGCCAGGCGCTTGCCAAGGCCTTTGCCCGAAGCGGCATCGACGTATCCGTTGCAACCACTCGCGATCCGGAAAGCTTTGCATCCGCCGCAGCCGCGATCGGACCCGGGGTCATTCCCAAAACGCTGGCGGAAGCGGTCAACGCGGACATCGTCTTTCTGGCGGTCCGTTTCGAGGCGCACGGGGATGTCGCGAAGGCGCTGCCTACATGGAAGGGCAAGATCATTGTCGATGTGACCAATGCCTACGGCGTGCCTCCTGAGCAACTCGGGGGACAACCGTCGGCCAAGGTCGTCGCGCAGGCCTTCACTGGCGGCAGACTGGTTAAGGGCTTCAATCATCTGGGCGCGACCGTCCTTGGTCAGGATCCAGCCGTACACGGCGGCAGGCGCGTCGTGTTTTTGGCGAGCGACGACGACGGCGCCGCTGCGGAGATCGGTGCGCTTGCGGAAAATCTCGGCTTTTCACCGATCGAACTTGGCGGCCTTTCGGAAGGCGGACTGCTGGTGCAGGGGCGCGGGAATAGCTGGGGTCACCTGATTTTTAAGGACCTGGTCAAGTTCGCCTGATAAATCGCGATCGCACATTTCGATGTGAAATGGCGGTTCCAGGCCTGGCGTCCGTCGCTCACTCGCGCAGCGAGCGACGGCGCCTCAACTACGCACCACCGCAGTCGCCACCACGACAGCCGCGAAGATCAGCGCCGGCGCGAGATGCCCGAACGGTTCCCGATTTCGCAGCAACGTGACGAGCGCGCCGAGCATGATCGCACCGGCCAGCAGCAGGCCTAAAACTCTGGTTTGTGGTCCAAAAAGAAGCGCTGCACTCAACAGTTCGAGCGCGCCACAGAGCAAATGAAACCATGCCGGGTAACCCCAACGCGCGAAGTCATGCTTCACCGCGCCGCGTCCCGAGAGATTGACCACTCCGGCAATCGCGAACAGCACCGCTGCGATCGTCGCGAGAATCGATTCGAAAGATGCAGTGTTGAATGCCATCGTCATGCTCCGTTGTCTTGCCGAAAGTTCTGCGCGGAGAGATCCGCAATCAGGCCGGGGCCGCGAGGTTCCCACGCAAGAACTTGCCGGGCATGCTGGCCGCTTACCGTCTGGTCGAGCGCCAGCGCGTCGGCAAATGGCCCAAACGATAGACGAGCCTCGTCGAGCGGCCAGCATTCGACGCGCTCGGCACCGACCGAGGCCCGAATCGCTTCGCCCATGTCGGCGACGGCAACGGCCTCTTCCGCGACCACATTGAGGATTTGTCCCGTGACTTGATCGTCTCCGTTCGCCAGCCGCTCCACCGCGCTCAGATAGGCAGCGGCGAGATCGTCGACGTGCACGGCAGGCCAGTGATTGCGACCCTCGCCGACGAGCCTCACACCGCCGGTCTGACGAGCCATGCCGGCAAGCATGCCGAAGACGCCGCCGCCGTACCCGTGCACCATCGCCGGCCTGAGGATCGCCGCGGCAATCGAGCGGCGTGCCGCGAGCGCCAAGACGTGTTGCTCCACGGCGGGCCGCCAGGCGACGAGCGGTGTCGGGTTCAACGCCGCTGCTTCAGTCGCGGGCTCGCCCATCGTATGGCCGTAGACCCAGGTGCCCGACGTATAGACAAACGCCGCGCCCGGCCGCAAATGCGAAAGCATCGCCTCGACGGCGGCTTTGTCAGCAGCGGCGGCGGAGGCGTCGTTGGTCGACGCGATGTGCATCACGCCGTCGGCGTTCCCGGCAGTCGCTGCGAAAGACTGCGGCTCACGCAAGTCGCCGCCATGCAGTTTCACGCCGAGACGTGCCAGCGTGCTCGCAGCCGACGACCTCTCGTCGCGCACCAGCGCCGTCACCTGATGGCCGAGGCTGATTGCCTTGCGCGCGACCGCTTGCCCGATGTAGCCCGTGCCACCTGTCATGAACAGTTCCATAGCGTTTTCCTCGATGAGTGTCCGCGAAGTCGATAAGTCAGAATAACGAGACTAGTTAGTCTCGTTTCCGCAAATCTAAACGAGACTGGCCAGTCTTGTCAACTGCCGAACGATCTGTTACTTATAGGGGGATGAACACGTCCTCTCTCCCCGACCTGAGCCCGCTGCAGCGCCGAAAGCGGTCCGCCATCCTCGACGGTGCGAAAACCGTTTTTTTAAGGCAGGGTTTCGGCCTCGCCACGATGGACGATGTCGCCGCGGCCGCCGGCGTCGGCAAACAGACGGTCTACCGCCACTTCAAGTCGAAAGAGGCGCTCTTCGTGGGTCTGGTGAGCGCGATGTGCGCCGAGGTGGGTGGCGTGCTTGTCGGTGCGCTGGACGAGCAATCCGACGGCTCGCCCGAGGTCGCGTTGCGCGAGCTGGGATGGGTGTTGGCACAAATCCTGATCGAGCCGGATTATCTGCGGCTTTACCGGGCTATCGTCGCCGAGGCCGAGCGTCTGCCGGAACTCGGTCAGGTGTTTTACGAAAACGGGGCGAAGGTCGTGCGCGCCTTCGCGGCAAAAATTCTGCGCAGTCGATTCGATGAATCGACGGCCGCATTGCGCTCGGCGACATTCGTTCAGTTGGTGTTGGGCGACGCGTATCTGGAGCTGTCGATTGGCTACGCGGTGCCCAATGTCGAAGCGCGCTTTGCGCTGCAGATCGACGAGGCGGTGGCGGCGGCGCTTCGCTAAAGAGCGCTACGCTGGCGCCTAACCATTTCCGCCGTGCCACAGCGTCAGCTTGTTCGACACGACAAGGACGCCCGGCACGGTCCGCGCAATCTGCTCGGCCTGGCGGATCTGATCGGCGCTATGCACCGTCCCGCTCAGGAACACCGCGCCGTCGCGCGCACGGACAAACACACCGGCCACATTGAAACCGGGCGCCCTAGCCAGCGCCAGCCGGACGGCCTTCGAGAGAGCGCGGTCGCCGTCTGACTGTGCCGCGTCATTGCCGCCGATCACCTGCTGCGGCGCCGGCACGGAGTACGTTGGACCGGTCTGCACGCAAGCCGACAAAGCCGCCGCTGCTACAGCCACCCACGGAATGCGTACGGGTTTGCGGATCATGACTTTGGTCCAGTGGCAATGCGTGGCGCTCGCCAGAACATCGCCGATAAACACCGTGCAACGATTGGCAGGAACTGCCCGTCCGGTGGCCGTGCTGTCGTTGCGCACGATCTGAAGATTACGCGCGATCATTCCTTTCCCTTACGCCCCTTCGAATAACGCCTTTCAACGCGCTTTATTCGAAGTCGTTCCGGCTCGTCGTTTACCCGCGCGCCAATCTCGCGGCGTCTTGTCGGGCGGTCGCCATAACCTTCACGCGAATCCCACTATAGCGCTCACGCGTATTGCGCCTCGACTCATGCGGGAATATTTTTCGGCAGCCGTTAGCGCCCGATGACGAACGCTCGGCGTCGCAGCGAAAGGTGCAGTGGCGGCCCACGATCCGGTCCGCCGTCGCAACGACAATCAAGGAGACGATCAGTGCTTTCCGGAACGATGCCGATCAATGTCGGCAATACTGCATTCATGCTGCTCTGCGCGAGTTTGGTCATGTTGATGACGCCAGGGCTCGCGTTCTTCTATGGCGGCCTGGTCGAGCGCAAGAACGTGCTGTCGATCATGATGCAGAGCTTCATCTCGCTCGCATGGACAACCGTGCTCTGGTTCGCGTTCGGCTACTCCATGTGCTTTGGACCGAGCTGGCACGGCATCATCGGCGATCCGACCTATTACGCGTTCCTGCGCGGCGTGACCTTGCAGACCATGTACACGGGCAACGACGCCGGTATCCCGCTCGTGGTTCACGTCGCCTATCAGATGATGTTCGCCATCATCACCCCCGCTCTGATTACCGGCGCATTTACCAACCGCGTGACCTTCAAGGCCTATTTCCTGTTCCTCACCGGTTGGCTCGTGCTGGTGTACTTTCCGTTCGTGCACATGGTCTGGAGTCCGGATGGCCTGTTCGCGAAGTGGGGCGTACTCGACTACGCGGGCGGTATCGTGGTGCACAACACCGCCGGCTTTGCGGCGCTGGCTTCGGTGCTCTACGTGGGCCGTCGCCACGTGATGACGCACAAACCCCATAACGTGCCGCTCATTGCATTGGGCACGGGCCTCCTGTGGTTCGGCTGGTATGGCTTCAACGCCGGTTCGGAACTTCGTGTCGATGCGATCACGGCGTCGTCGTTTCTCAATACCGACGTCGCCGCGTCGTTTGCCGCCATTACCTGGCTGGTGATCGAATGGCTGAATGCCCGGCAACCGAAGTTCATCGGCTTGCTGACAGGCTCGGTGGCGGGCCTGGCGACGATCACGCCCGCAGCCGGCTATGTGTCGCTCGGCACGGCGTCTATCATCGGGATTACCGCGGGTCTGGTCTGCTATTACGCCGTTGCCCTGAAAAACCGCCTCGGCCTCGACGACGCACTCGACGTGTGGGGCGTACACGGCGTTGGCGGCTTGATCGGCACGATCATGCTGGGGATCTTCGCGTCGAAGGCGTGGAATCCGAACGGCGCCGACGGGCTTCTGCTCGGCGGCGTGGATTTCTTCTTCAAACAGTGCGTGGCGGTGGTCGTATCCGGTGTCTGGGCGTTCGCGTTTACCTGGGCCATGTTGTGGCTGATCGATCGCGCAACGCCGGTCAAGGTCCACGCCGCTGCCGAGGAGCGCGGACTCGATACCGAATTGCACGGCGAAGCCGCCTATCTCGACTAAGGTTCCGCCGGAACGGAGAGGCGACTTCCTTGACGCTCGCGCGGGTCCGGTCACCTTGTGCGCGAGCGCCTTGTTCAGGTCCGCGTAATCGATGCGCCGCCATCGACCAGTGAAGCCGTGCCGGTCACGAAAGACGAGTCGTCCGACGCGAGATAAAGGACCGAGCGCGCCAGTTCTTCCGGCTTCGCCACCCGCTTGAGCGCATGCAGTCCGGTCACGAAAGCCTGCGATTCGTGGCTGTCGTTCATGCCGCGATACATCTCCGTGTCCACGGCGCCCGGCAATACCGCATTGACGCGCACGCCTTGCGCGCCGTACTCGGCGGCGAGGGCCTGGGTCAGGCCGATCAGCCCAGCCTTGCTCGCCGCGTAGGCCGCGGTGCCGGGAAAGGCGAACGAGTAACCGACGAATGTCGACGTGAAGATGATTGAGCCGCCACCTTGCTTCAACATTTCGGGAATCTGATGCTTCGCGCCCAGGAAAGCGCTGGTCAGATTGGTTGCCAGCGCGGCATTCCAGCCGGCTTCGGAAATGCCCGTGGTGGGGCCCATCTCGCCGAGCGTGCCGGCGTTGTTGTAGGCGATATCCAGACGCCCGAAACGGCTCACGGTGAATGCGACGAGTGCCTTCGCGAAGTCTTCCGATTGCACGTCGCCGGCCAGATACGCCGCTTCGCCGCCTTCGCCGACGATCTCCGCAACCAGCGCTTCGAGTTCCGTCTCACGACGCGCCGCGATGACGACCTTGGCGCCTTCCTTCGCGAACAGCTTTGCCGTGGCACGGCCAATTCCTGAGCTGGCGCCCGTGACGATGGCGACTTTTCCTGTCAAGCGTTGCATGTTTATTCTCCGGTGTGTTTTGCGTTGGCCAGTGCCCGATGCCTTGGCCGTGAAAGAAATATAGGCTTCAGTTCTGATTGCCGAAAGACCTAAAACATGGTTCTATCGTTCAGTTTTTGTGAATGATGGAGAAAGATATGGACCGCCTACGCGCTTTCGAGGTCTTCGTCACGGTAGTGAGTCGAGGCGGCTTTGCGCGCGCAGCGGAAGCACTCGGCACGTCGCCCGCCAACGTCACCCGTTACGTGAACGAACTGGAAGCGCATCTGGGCACGCGTTTGCTGAATCGCACGTCACGTACGCTTTCTCTTACCGATGGCGGCGAGACGCTTTACGCCCGCTGCAAGTCCATTCTCGACGATGTCGCGGACACGGAGGGGCTGGTATCGTCCGCGTCGGTCGAGCCGCGTGGACGGCTGCGCATCAATGCGCCGGTGAGCTTCGGCATTCGGTATCTCGCGCCGCTGTGGCCGGCGTTCATGCGCAGGCATCCTGGCATTGAACTCGACGTGGCGTTGATCGACCGCGTGGTCGATATCGTCGATGAAGGCTACGATCTCGCGATTCGCATTTCACGCGCCGGCTCGGCCAGCCACGCGGCGCGCAAGCTGGCGACGTCGCAAAACATTCTGTGCGCGTCGCCGGACTATCTGGCACGCGCCGGGTATCCGGGCGCGCCCACGGATCTGACCGTACATCGCTGTATCGGCTACACCTATGCGGCCACCGGCGACGAGTGGCAATTGATCGACGGTCACGGCAAGACGCATGCGGTGAGGGTCGACTGTCATATGCATACCAACAACGGCGATACCGCGCGCGCCGCCGCGCTCGCCGGGCAAGGCGTGATCTGGCAACCCACCTTCCTGATCGGCAACGATCTGCGTACCGGCAAACTCGTTCACGTGTTGCCTGAGTATCGTCTGCCCGAGATCGACATACTCGCCCTGTACCCGAGTCGTCGGCACATGAGCGCGAGAGTGCGCGTCATGATCGACTATCTGGTCGAAGCGTTTGGCGGCGTCCCTCCCTGGGATCGCGATGATGAAGAGTGGGCGAGTGCCACGCCGGGGAAGAGTGAGAACCCGCCGACACCGCGTGCCCGCCAATCAAGCCACCGTTCAGCGCAGAAGCCGGCAACCTAAGGTAGTCTTTCGCAAGCGATCCAGCAGCAGCGAGCTGACGGATCGATTCCGGCTTGATGGCAACGTTTTCAGTGACCAGATGGAGGGTACTTACTGTGGCTACGAAGAACGGCGGTACGCTGTATGTCCTGCAGGCACGTCCGCCTGCGATCATCGCTTTGTCGCCTGACGGTTCGCACGAAGTCGTTCTCGCGAACCTGACGCGCACACCCGACGGCATCAAGGTCGATGCCGAAGACCAGGTGGTCTACTGGACCAATATGGGAACCGGCATCCATCTGATCGACGGCGATCCGGCTTCCGGCGCGGTGCCGCCGAACGACGGCACGATCGAAAGCGCAAAGCTCGACGGCAGCGAGCATCGCGTGCTGGTGCCGTCCGGGCAGGCCGGCACACCGAAAGAACTCGTGCTCGACAAGGAAAGTGGCCACCTGTACTGGTGCGATCGCGAAGGCATGCGCGTGATGCGCGCGCGGCTGGATGGGACGGAGGTGACGGAACTCGTGCGCACGGGGAATTTCCCCGACGACACGGCCGACGCAACCCGCCATTGTGTCGGCATCGTCCTGGACAAGGCCAACGGGCATGTCTATTGGACGCAGAAGGGACCGCCGGATGCAGGCAAGGGCCGCATCTTCAGAGCGGGCATCGAACTGCCTGCCGGCGCGCGACCCGATCAGCGTCCGGATGTCGAATGTTTGCTAGCCGATCTGCCCGAGCCGATCGATCTCGATCTCGATCACCACGACGGCGTGCTTTATTGGACCGACCGCGGCGACGATACGCACGACGGCAATACGCTCAATCGCGCGAAAATCACGGCGGCGGGATTGGTCGATCGCGAAGTCCTGGCCCGCGAGTTGAAAGAAGGTATCGGCGTATCGCTGGACCCGCAGGGGCGGCGCGCATTCGTGACCGATCTGGGCGGCAATGTGCGCGAGCTGGATATCGACACGAACGAGGAGTCGCACTTCACCACGGTGGCTCATCTGGGCCCGCTCACGGGTATCGATTACGCTGAAATCTAGGTTGAATCCGTCAAGACTGCCCGGCCGCTGGCCGGGCGGTTTTGTCATGACGATGCGACGGTCACGGTGGCGGCCAGCGCGCTTGAGGAGTTTGTACGTTGATCCATGATGTAGTGATTGCCGGTGCCGGCCCCGTCGGCTGTTTTCTGGCCTGTGAGTTACGCCTTGCCGGTCTCTCGGTGTTAGTGCTGGAGCAGGCCGAAAACCCAGCCTCTCCGTTGAAGCGGTTGCCGTTCGGATTGCGCGGCCTGTCGGCGCCCACGCTCGACGCCTTCTATCGGCGCGGCTTACTGAACGACATTGAAGCGCCGCAGCGCGCGAAAGATAGCGCGGGCAGCAGCGTGCCGAATGCCGCGCATTGGGCGCAACAGGCGCGCCGGCCCGGCGGACATTTCGCGGGCATTCAGTTCTTTCACGACAACATCGACACGTCGACGTGGCAGTACCGTCTGCCAACGCCGGCAGGCACCAGCACGGCGGTGGAGATGGCGTACCTCGAATCCGTGCTGTCCACCCGCGCCACCGCGTTGGGGGCGGAGATCAGACGCGGTGTCGGCGTCGACGGTTTCGAGCAGTCGGAAGAAGGCGTGACCGTTCGCGCGGGCAGCGAAGTTTTTCACGGACGATGGCTCGTGGGTTGTGACGGCGGCCGCAGCGCCGTGCGCAAGGTGGGTGGGTTTGAGTTCGTCGGCACTGATCCAGAATTCACCGGTTATTCCGTTCAGGTCGAGATGGCCGATCCGGATCAGCTCAAGGCAGGCCGTCACTACACGCCGGCGGGCATGTACACCTATCAGAAGCCCGGCACCATTGCGATGGTCGATTTCGACGGCGGCGCTTTTCATCGCACCGAGCTGATTACGCTCGATCAGGTGCAGACGGTGTTGCGCCGGGTCTCCAGCACGGATGTCACCGTGACCGCGCTCCAACTCGCCACGACCTGGACCGATCGCGCCTATCACGCCACAACTTACCGCAAAGGGCGCGTGTTGCTCGCGGGCGATGCCGCGCATATCCATTCGCCGTTAGGCGGGCAGGGCCTCAACCTCGGTCTCGGCGACGCGATGAACCTTGCGTGGAAGCTTGCCGCTACGCTTCGCGGCGACGCGCCGGCGGGTCTGCTCGACAGTTATACGAATGAAAGGCATCCGGTGGGCGCGCAGGTTCTCGACTGGTCGCGCGCCCAGGTTGCGCTCATGCGGCCGAGCCGCAGTTCGCGCGCGCTCGAAGCCATCATTCGCGATCTCATCGACACGCGCGATGGCGCGACCTACTTCGCCGAGCGCGTTTGGGGCACGGCGCTGCGCTACGACCTCGGCGGTAATCATCCGCTCGTGGGCCGCAGCGCGCCCGATTTCGAGTTGATCGACGGGACGACGCTCGGCCAGCTTCTCGTGAGTGGCGGCGGCCTGTTGCTGGACTTTGAGTCGCGTCCGGCGCTTCAGGCACTGGCGAGCCGCTGGGGTGGCCGGATTGCGTACGTCGGCAGCGACGTCAACGATCGGCTCGGCTTGAGTGCGGTACTCGTGCGTCCTGACGGTTTCGTCGCGTGGGTCGGTGAGGCTACTACGGATCATGACGAGGTCGCTCAGGCGGTGTCGCGATGGTTTGGTGAACCCGCGGAGGCGTGAGTCCACCTGAGGAAACGCACCGCCGCTGAAGCAAAAATTTTTCGAAGTCAGCCAAAATATTCGCGCTTCTGAAACGTCTCCCCAGGGTCCGGATACTTCATCCGCGAGATTGAGCCCAAGGAGAACCTATGACGTCAACCACCACGGCGCTTCTGCAGCGACTTCACGAACAGAGCCTGACAGAAATCATGGCCCGCGCGCGGTCGCAGTTCCACGGATCGAGTGAGGAGTTCATGGCACTCGCCGACGAATACGACATGCTCGCCCCTCGATTGCGCGGACGATTTCTCGAGTCGCATGGCCTGACTACCGAAGACTTCGAATCCTCCCCAGGCGCTGCGCTGTCGTTAGCGATTAGCCCGGCAATGGGGGAGTTTTTACGCAACATGGTGCTTGCGCACAGGCCGGCTCGAATTCTCGAACTCGGCAGTTCCTGTGGCGTGTCCACGCTGTATCTCGCCGACGCCCTTCGCAGGATAGGCCGCGGCGTTGTCGTCGCGACCGAACTTGATCCTGGGAAGTGCGCACAGCTTCGGGACCACGTGAGAGCGGCGGGTGTGGACGCTTACGTCGATCTGAGAGAAGGCGACGTATTCCAGACCGTTGCCGAACTGGACGGACCGTTCGACATGGTGTTCATGGACGTGTGGGCCGACGCGTATCTGGATCTGTTCCGGGACATCGAGCGTCTGCTGCGTCCGGGCTCGATCGTTCTCGCCGACAACATGTACACCGCCGAGGACGCCGTTTGGTACTACAAGCAGTATCTTGAAGGCAATCCGCGCTTTTCGACCACGACACTGGGCTTTGAGTCCGGGGTTGAATTTACGGTCGTTGCTGCCTAGTTCGATTCGATGTCGCCCGGCGCGCCCGCGTCGGCCGTTAGTGAAACTGCCGGCCGACGCTATGCGCATGGCATTGGAAGTTGCTTGATCATGGCGCTCACATAACAATGCAGCACCGCTTTGCCGGCAGCTATCGTGCGTTCCACGGCCGGCGCGCGGATCTGGCCGCCCTCCGTTCCGCAGCAGGAGCAGAGGGTGGATCGCCACTTTGTCGAGCGCATTCAATATGACTTTGCACAGCAGAATCACCGGAACCGGACGCTGCCTTCCGCCGCGCCGGCTGACCAATCACGACATCACCGAGATGCTCGCGCAACGCGGTATCGAGACATCGGACGAGTGGATCGTGTCGCGCAGCGGCATTTCGGCGCGCCACTATGCCGACGCCGACACCATGACCAGCGACCTGGCCACTCGCGCCGCGCAGCAGGCGCTGGAGATGGCGGGGCTGCGCGCCGACGAGATCGATCTCGTCATTGTCGCGACCTCCACGCCGGATCATCTGGGCGGCTTTCCGAGTACCGCGTGCATCGTCCAGAAAAAACTCGGCATAACCAACGGCGGTGCTGCATTCGACGTGTCGGCGGTATGCAGCGGCTTCGTCTACGCGCTGTCGATCGCGGACAGTTTGATCCGCACCGGCATGCACCGCAACGCACTGGTGATCGGCGCGGAAGTGTTCTCGCGGCTGCTCGATTTCAACGACCGCAGTACTTGCGTGCTGTTCGGCGATGGCGCCGGCGCCTTCGTGCTGTCGGCTTCGCGAGAGCCCGGGATTCGCTCGGCGAAGATGCAGGCCGACGGCCGGCAGGCTGACATTTTGTGCATACCCGGCAGTCTTCGCAACGGTGCGCTGATCGATGCGCCCTTTCTGCACATGGATGGCCGCACCGTGTTCAAGCTCGGTATCGAAGTGCTCGAACAGGTGGCGCGCGACACGCTCGCTCTCGCGTCGATCACCGTGGACGAGCTTAGCTGGCTGATTCCACATCAAGCCAACATCCGCATTATTCATGGCACCGCGAAGCGGCTGCGTATTCCCGACGAACGGGTGCTCGTCACGGTGGACCAGCACGGCAACACCTCCGCGGCATCGATCCCGCTCGCATTCGACACGGGCGTGCGGGACGGCCGCATCCGTGCCGGCCAGCACGTCCTGATGAACGCGGTGGGCGGCGGCTTCACCTGGGGTGCCGTACTCGCGACGATGTAGCGCTCAAGTCGTGTGCGGCGGGCACACCGGGCGCAAACGAAACGCGCGATCGCGAGGCCGCGTCCGGCCTGTGCGCACCCGAGAGTCCGCCGAAAGACCGATCGCGACCGCCAATTCAACCGGCCGGCGCCCCACAATGAAAGCGCCACACGGCCGGGATAAAAACCTGAAGTCCAACAAAAAAGATCACCCCGATCCGAGCCACCCCAACACTCAAGCCCGGGAAAACACATTGACGAGATTCTCATCCGGGTCACGCAACAGCAGCGAGCGATTTCCCCACGGCATCAATGTGGTCGGCATCACGACCGGTGTCCCCAGCGTATTCATCCGTTCGAACACGGCGTCGACGTCCGCCACTTCGAACTCCAGGATGGCCGACCGATTCGCCGCCGCAATCGCCGCGCCGACATTAAAGCGTTGGATCAGTTGCTCGGACGAAATCGCGAGCACCGCTCCTTCGAAACGCACTTCGGCAAACCCATCGGCCGGCCGTACGGCCTCGATACCGGAAAGCCTTTGATAAAACTCGACCAGCCCTTCGAGATTCCGGGTAACGACGCGAACAGATGCGAATTTCATGGTGAGCTCCTGATTAAGAAAGGAGACTCAGCTTAAAGGCCGACACTGTCAGATTCTGGCAGTATGGTGCGACTCGCCACATCGTTGGCCTTGCGCCACTCGCGAAGCAGCGTCGATCGTCTTTTCGGGTAGCGCTCCTCCAGCGGCTCGACGGCGGAGATCCGGTCCGAGCGGAAATGCCGAAAATCCGCCCGACGCTCGCACCAGCACATCAGCACCCGCGCCTGGTCGAAATAGACCAGTGCAAAGGGCCAAACTACACGCTGTGAAAGAATGCCGCCGCCGTCCACGTAGGTGATGTTGAGCTTTTGCTCTGCGCGGACCGCGGCACGCAGAAGATCGGTGGACACCTTGTGGGCAGGTCTTTTCAGCGGCGCCCCCACCAGCAGCGACGATTCCTCCAGTTCGCGGCGCAGTTCCGTGGGCAGCACGGCGGCAACCTTCGCCAGTGTGCTCAGCGCGCCGGCCGCCAGGGTCTTGCCGCCGCGATCGGCGACCCAGCGCATGCCAAGAACCAGCGCGTCGAGTTCCTCCGAGCTGAACATCATGGGCGGCAGCATGAACCCCGGTTTCATCACATAACCCACGCCCGGTTCTCCTTCGATCATGGCGCCTTGCGCTTGCAAACTGGCGATGTCCCGGTACAGCGTGCGGATGCTCACGCCGAGTTCATCGGCCAATACCTGAGCACTCACGGCGCGTCGGTAACGCCGCAATAGTTGCAGGAGGTTGAGGAGACGTTCGGAGCGGGTCATACGTTGATCCTGATAGCGACACACAAGCGGATCGACGCCCGTGTCGGTGACTGCGAGCTGAATGCAACAGGCGTGGTTCGGCGGATATCGGATTGTTGACGACCTCGGCGGCGCTGTCGAACGCACCTCATCCCCCAGGTTGACGCCCCCGCACCCCATCGCATAGCATCACGGTTAGCGGTGCAGGCCGCTTCCGGGTCCGCGGAAAGGGTTGAACCCACCTGTAGGAGCGCTTCAACGATCTCCCCATCCTTTGTGCTGGCGGTATTGCGGACCTTCGGCCATTCAATGCACGAGGATCCGTCATGAACACGTTGCCTCCCAAGGCCAATCTCGACCATCTGAAGAAGCAGGCGAAAGAGTTGTTGCGACTCTACCGCCATGGCGACGCCGCCGCCATCGCACGCTTTGTCACTCATCTTCCCGCCGCCGCGCGCCGCACGAAGAATGAAGTGCTGGCGCTTCAACTTCGCCTGCACGATGCGCAGTCCTGCATCGCACGCGAATATGGTTTTTCTTCCTGGGCGGATCTCGCCCCTTATGTCGAGGCTAGCGCTTTCGCGTATCAGGAACAGGCGGTGCTGATACGCCGCTGGCTGAGTCTGGCCTATGGCGGCGACGTGACCGGCAGCTACGACGCGGCACGGCCACGCGTCGCTGCGCAACTCTTAAGGGACCACGCCGATCTTCTCGCCAGCGATCCGTACGCGGCCTGCGCGATGGGACGTCTCGACGTGATCTCGCAAACGACGACCGCCGATCCGCACTGGATCAACCGCGCGGGCGGGGCGCTCAAGCTTCCGCCGCTCGTCGCGGTAACGCACTCGTGCCTGGGACGGCTGCCGGAATTTGCTGCGGGACTGCGCGAATGCGCACAGCATCTGCTTCGCGCTGGGGCTCATCCGAATCAGCGTATCGGCAACCGCTTGCCACCGGCTTCCCTCGCAACGCCTGACGACACGGAACCCTTATCCGCCCTTTACGGCGCGGCGGGTGTGCTCCGCGATCCGGTTCTCACCGAGATGCTCCTCACGGCCGGCGCCGATCCCGACGACGGCGAATCGCTCTATCACTCGCTGGAAAATCCCGACTGCACGCGTCTGCTGCTGCAACGTGGCGCGCGCGTCGCCGGCACGAATGCCGTGTGGCGAGCGCTCGACATGCCGGATCCGGCCGCGCTCGAACTGCTGCTGGCTCACGGCGGCGACGCCAACGAGCCGGCGGGATCTGGCGTGACGCACGCCTGGCGAACGCCGTTACTGCGCGCGATCGCGGTGCGCCGATCACGCGGCCATATTGCCGCGTTGCTCACTGCCGGCGCGGATGCAACCGCGCAAACGGGCGCCGGCATCAGTGCTTATCGATTGGCAATGCAAGTGGGGCTAAAAGAGGTCACGGAGTTGCTGCGTGCCCACGGCGTGCAAGAAAACCTCACCGCGGAAGACGATTTCATCGCCGCCTGTGGCCGCGCCGATGCCGTCGAAGCGCGTCGGATTCAGGTACGCCATCCCACGCTGCCGGGCTCGCTATCGGACGATCAGCTCAGGTTAATGCCCGACACCGCGGCATGGGGATCGAGCGCCGCAGTCAAGGTCATGGTCGAACTCGGCTGGCCGATCGCGGCGCGTGGCGGAGACTGGGATGCGACGGCGCTCAACCACGCCGTCTTTCATGGCAACGCGGAGCTGACCGCGTTTCTGCTCGCTCACGGCGCGAGCTGGCGCGAACGCCACGGCTTTGGCGACGACGTGCTCGGCACGCTGTCCTGGGCTTCGCTTGGCGAGCCGGACGGGTCGGGCGAGTCCGGCAATCGAGATTGGATTGGCTGTGCCCGCGCTCTCAAAGCTCACGGACTTCCTTCAGTGGCGCAAGATCCGGCGGATCCAGAGCGAGTTGTTATTGAAGGTCGGGCGAGGCGGTTTTCCGAAGCGGTGACCGAGGTCTTGCTGGCCGACAGCGGCGCGATTCCTGAATGAGCTGAACGAGCTGAACGAGTCGAGGCGAACGTTCGGTGCCAGGCATGCCCGTACCGATCACGGTCGTTCAAAACGAAAACGCGGCGCCGGCCATGCTGCACAGCATCGGCCAGCGCCGCGTTTTGTCACTGCTGGCGCGCCGCTTAGCCGATCGGCCAGTTGAGCACGGCGATGCCGTCGTTATAGTCGCCGTCGCTACCGTCCTCCGAGCCTACCAGCGCGAAATTCAGCTTGTTCGCGAGCGTTGTCTGAACCGACACGAGGTCCGACTGCCGGCCGTTGACCGATACCTTGATCTGCACGGCGCCGTGGCCCGAATTGAGCACTTGCGTGCCGATGACTTTGTTGTCGGTGCTTTGACCGTTGAACGTGGCGCGGACCTCGTTGTCGACGAAGACCTGGATCGTCTGAACGCCGGACGAATTAGCGAAGCCGGTCACACCAAAACGGATGTTGGGAGGGAGATTGAATACGCCTTGCTGAGCCATGTGTTTCTCCAGGAAAAAAGCGTTTCCCACATTACGCGAGCCGACAGCGGAAGCGTGATTCAGGCTCGAACGGGCGCGCGGATCGAAGACCGTCACAGCGTGGACATCGCGGAATCACGCTGTCGCCGACGTAATGTAGACAGCTTGCGTGGGTCACGTAGCTATCAAGGTGAGCAGGTCCGCGGCACTGTCGCATTGCCGGGATTCCTGTCGATGCAGCCGAAGCGGGCATTGAAGATGCTAGCGATTGCCGGCCCGCATTTCAGGCGGGTTTGTCTCGACCGGGCGACTGTCGATGAGACGCGTGGTCGGCGATCAGCCGTCGCATGGTGGCAAGCAGCAGTGGACCCTCCACCGGCTTGCGCAGGAAGCCGTCATAGCTGACGAAGGCGGGCGGACTCGGTTCGCCGGAAACGAGAATGAACGCGACGTCGGGTATGTCCGGCAGCGTGCGCAACCGGTGACACAGTTCGCTACCCGACATGACCGGCATGCGCCAGTCCGCCACCACGATATCGACGGGGAAATCGATGAACCGAGCCAACGCCAACTGGCCGTTGCTCGCCGTCGTTACTTCGTATCCGTCCGCGGCGCAGCAGGCGCTCCATGCCGCTAACGCTTCGAGATCATCATCCACCAGCAGAACACTTGCCATACCGAACTCTTCTCCACCGCTGACCTGCTATTGGTCAGTTTTAAGCGCGGGAAGTTCGGCGTCGTCGCCAATCAACAGCGACGATTTTCATGCCGCGGCGCAGCCATCCAGGTATCCGAAAAAAGGAATGTTCCAATCAGATAAATTCATTTTTCTAGATGGATGGTCGTGCGTATGCTGCAGGCATTGGGAACACCGCAGACGGACGGTTTCGACCGAAACACGCCGCCCGCGCATCCCGGCACTCCCGAGGAACCACACCATGTCCATTCCTGCCAACGCCCTCAACGCAGCGTCGCCGCATTCCGATCCCCACAGTTACGCGGCGCGCAACGGCGCCTACTGGCAACGCAACCTGGTGGTCTGCGTGTTCGGATCGTTCACGACGCTGGTGAGCTTGAGCATGCTGCTGCCGTTTCTGCCGTTGTACGTCGAGCAACTCGGTGTCCATGCGCCGGGCGCGATCGTCCAGTGGTCGGGGGTGGCGTTCGGCGCGACGTTTTTCGGCACCGCGATCACCGCGCCGCTTTGGGGGCGTCTCGCTACCCGCTATGGCCGCAAGCCGATGCTCGTGCGTGCCGCGATCGGCATGGCGGTCGTGATGTCGCTGATCGGCCTCGCTCACAACGTAACGGAGCTGGTCGTATTGCGACTCGCGGCCGGGCTGATCGGCGGCTACGCGTCGGCTTCGATCGTCATGATCGGAACCCAGGTGCCGCGCGAGCGCGCCGGCTGGGCGCTCGGCGTGCTGTCGACCGGTGCATTGGCCGGTAACCTGATCGGGCCGCTGGTGGGCGGCTTTCTGCCGACGTGGGTGGGGATTCGCGGCACGTTCTTCGTCGGTGGCGCGATGATTGCCGTGGCGGCCGTCGCGACGATCGCGCTGGTGCGCGAAAATTTCAACAGCGACGTGGACGCAAAAGCAAAGCCGGTCGCGAAAGAACAGTCCGGCGCGAAGCCGAACCGCGCGGTGATTCCCGCGCTGCTCGTCACGGCGATGATGGTCCTGCTCGCCAATATGTCCATCGAGCCGATTATCACGGTGTATATCGGCGGCCTGGGCGTGCCGCATGCGCATCTCGCGCGCGTGGCCGGCATCGTGATGGCGTGCTCGGCGTTCGGCAGCATGCTGACCGCGTCGCGGCTCGGCGCACTCGCGGACCGGATCGGCAGCTGGAATGTGATTATCGGCTGCCTGATCGCCACGGCGCTGGCGATGCTGCCGCAAGCGTTCGTCACCCACTGGTGGCAATTGGCCGCGCTGCGCGGCGTCATGGGCATGACGATCGCCGGCCTGTTGCCTTCAATCGCGAAGCTGGTGCGCCATTCGGTCGACGAACACAGCTCCGGCACGACCTTGGGCTATCTGCAATCGGCCCAATTCACCGGGCAAGTCGTCGGACCGTTGATCGGCGGAAGTATCGGCGCGCACATCGGCCTGCAACCGGTATTTTTCGTGACCGCTTCGCTGCTCGTGTTGTGCGCGGGTTTGAATCAATGGATGCGCAGTCGGGCGGCGTGATGTGAGAGGATGGCCAGTTCACCGACTCGCGCGAAAAGCCATCATTCCAACTACCGGATTCTCATGAAAACACCACGCCCCGTAGCGCTTGTCACCGGCTCGACCTCGGGTATCGGCGCGGCCATCGCGCGGCGGCTCTCGCAAGACGGCTTCTCCGTTGTCGTGCATTCGCGCAGTTCGGCGGAGGCGGGGCAGGCGCTCGCGGACGAGCTCGAATCCGCCATCTACGTTCAGGCCGATCTGGCTGACGACGCCGATCGCGTGAGACTCGTTCGGCAAGCCATCAACGCGTGGGGACAACTCGACGTTCTGGTGAACAACGCGGGAATTAGCCGCGTGATTCCGCACGCGGACCTGGCTGCCGCAACGGCCGCCGTCTGGCAGGAACTGCACGAAGTCAACGTCGTGGCGCCGTTCCGGCTGGTGGCCGAGGCGGAGTCGGCCTTGCGCGCGGCAGCTCGGCGTGGTCGCGCCGGCAGCGTGGTGAATGTGAGTTCGCATGCCGGCGTGCGTCCTAAGGGAGCCTCGATTCCGTATGCCGCGAGCAAGGCCGCGTTGAACCATATGACCCGCTTGCTCGCGCTCTCGCTGGGGCCGGAGATTCGCGTGAACGCGGTCGCGCCGGGTCTCGTCGATACGCCGCTGACGGCCGACTGGACGCAGGCGCAAGAACTCTGGAAGGAGCGCTCGCCAATGCGTCGAGCCGCCAGTCCCGACGACATCGCTCAAGCTGTCGCCATGCTGGTGGCGTCGGATTACCTGACGGGCGAGATCCTGCTCTCAGACGGCGGCTTGAATCTCACATAGTGAGTTTTAGGAAGCCTTCTCCGAAAGGCCGCCGATAGCGAGCGATACCACAAAACAAGCCGCATTTTTCAGGGATTTCCTGATTCAGGTTATGCGCGGTGATGCCGTTATACAGCGACAACCCTCTGCCGGTCGGCGCATTCCGCGCGACGCCAGCGGGCTTGTGCCTGGCGCGGGCAATGACTTCGCGCCGGCGGGTGACGGAGAAAACGGCGTGAATCGACTGAGCTTGAATACGAAATTGTGGTTGGCCCTGTTGATTACGTGGCTCGGCCTGCTGCTTCTGGGCGGCTGGGCGGCGTGGCAATCGCGCGCGACCATGCTGTCGGATCGCAAGGCGGCGGTGCAGAACGTCGTCGAATCCGCGTACGGCATCGTCGCCGATTACGCGCGGCTCGTCGATCAGCATCAACTCACGCTGGAGCAGGCGAAACAGCAGGCCATGGCGCGCCTGTCGGTGATGCGCTACCCGGGCAATGGCTACATGATCATTACGACGGCGACGCCAGTCGTCATCATGCACCCCACGCTTGCGGATCTGCGCAACAAAGACGTTACCCATTACACCGATACCGACGGCAAGCTGTTGTTCGTCGACATGGTCAAAGTCGCTCAGGCTCAGGGGCAAGGTTTCGTCGACTACATGGCGCGACTGCCGGGCAAAACCGAGCATGTGCCGAAGATCAGCTTCGTCAAACGCTTCGAGCCGTGGGACTGGTATCTGATTTCCGGCGTCTACGTGGACGACATCAACACGGCATTCCGCAACGCGTTGCTGGGTTATCTGCTCACCATTCTGGTGACGGGCAGCTTCAGCACGGTCGCGCTCGTGCTCATCATTCGCAATGTGAAGCGCAGTCTTGGCGGTGAACCGGCCTACGCGGCACAGGTGGCGGAAACCATCGCCGACGGCGATCTGTCGCGCACGGTGTCGATTGGCAAGGAAGATCAGCAGAGCATGCTGTTCGCGATGCAACGCATGCAACACCGTCTTGCCGATACGATCCGGCGGATTCGCGGCGGTACCGAAACGATTACGGTCGCGGCCGAGGAAATCGCGGCGGGCAATCTCGACCTGTCGGCGCGTACGGAACAGCAGGCTTCGTCGCTCGGCGAAACCGCGGCGAGCATGGAGCAACTCACCGCGACCGTGAAGCAGAACGCCGACAATGCCGTGCAGGCCAACCAGATGGCGCGCAACGCGTCGAAGCTGGCCGGCGACGGCGGTCATGTGGTGCAGGAGGTCGTCGCGAACATGCAGAACATCGCGACGAGTTCGGCGCGCGTGGTCGACATCATCGCGGTGATCGAAAGTATCGCGTTTCAGACCAATATTCTGGCGTTGAATGCCGCCGTCGAGGCAGCGCGTGCAGGCGAGGAAGGGCGCGGTTTCGCGGTGGTCGCGGGCGAAGTGCGCAATCTTGCGCGCCGCAGCTCCGACGCGGCGAAAGAGATCAAGACCCTGATCGAGGACTCGGTGGAGCGTGTCAACGACGGCAAGGCGCTCGTCGAGAAAGCAGGCGGCACGATGCATTCGCTGGTGGATGCGGTGAAGCGCGTGACCGATATCATCAGCGAGATTTCGGCGGCGTCGGAAGAGCAGAGCCGCGGCATCGAGCAGGTGAATGTGGCGATTGCGCAGATGGACGAGACGACCCAGCAGAATGCCGCGATGGTCGAACAGGCGGCCGCCGCCGCGCAGTCGATGCAGGAGCAGGCGCAGATGCTGCGCGATGTGGTCAACGTGTTCCGCCTGCAAGGCGCGGCGGCGTGAATCGCAAGCCGATGGTTGCCGACCATGGCTTGCCGGCAGCCGTCGCTAACTACGGCGCCGCGAAATCGTTTTGATCCGCGAGCTTGAGGCCATGGGCAAACATCGACGAATCGCCGCCGAGCGCCGCGCCCGCCCGAGCCGAAGCGCTCAGCAGTAGCTTGCACGCGGCACGCATCGACTCCACGGCGCCGATCCGTTCCCGCGGTCCCGACACGGTCAGCGCGCCGACCAGTTCCCCTCCCAGGCCGAGCACCGGCACCGATACCGACGCGGTGTCCGGATCGCGCTCGCCGTACGACACCGCCCACATTCGATCGCGCACGTCGTCGAAACCCTTTTTATAGGGCTTGGAAAACGCGAGCAGCACTTTGCCCGACGCGCCGCGATCGATCGGAAAGCGCTCGCCCTCGCGAATCGATACCCGTACCGCACGCGCCGGCTCGACACGATGCAGCACGATCCGGTGGCTGCCCTGGCGCACATAAAACGACGACGTTTCACCCGAATCGATGGCGAGTTGCTGAAGCAGCGGCTCGACGACATGGCGCACATGAAACGACTCCTGGTAGATCTGCGCGAGTCGTAGCGGTTCGGGGCCGATCGAATAGCGCCCGTCTTCCAGCTTGCGCACGAAGCCGCCGTGATCGAGCGCGCCGAGCAGGCGCAGCAACGTGCTCTTGTAGTAGCCGGTGCGGCGCGCCAGGTCCGCGAGCGATACGCCTTTCTCGCCCGACTCGAACGCGCCGAGTATCGCGAACGCGCGATCGAGCGCCGCGACGCCGCCACCTTTGTCTGAATCTTCGTTTTGCATGGGAGAAGAACGTTCTGTAGAGCGGACCATGCTAGAAGGCGTGGCGGGCGGCGTCAAGACGAGCCGCTGCTGTCATTATTTTACCCGGGTGTTATTAACTCTCTATATTTACCCGGGTATAAATGCGGCATTGTCCGTTTGGAGATCAATGTGGCGACAAAGGCTCGTTTCAATTTTCACGGTTTGTCCAAAGGGCGCGTCTGCCTCGCGTTGTTGACGGCGTTGCATTCACGCGCTGGTGGAGGTCGCGCATGACCACGCTCGATCTGAACGCCGGCGCCATGGCGCCGGTTGTCGATGAAGTCGATCTGATCGACTTGCCCGTGACAGGCACGCTGCCGCCGGAACTCAACGGCGTGCTGGTGCGCAACGGCCCCAATCCGTTGAGCGGCCGCTTTGCAGGGAACGACGTGTTGTCCTGGTGGCCGGAAGCCGCGATGCTGCACGCCGTTTCATTTCAGCAGGGGCGTGCCGTGCGCTATTGCAATCGCTGGGCGCGCACAAAGCGTTGGGCACAGGCACAGGATTTCGCGGCTACGTCGTCCGTGCTCGATACGAATCCGAACGTCAACGTGCTCGTTCATGCGGGTGAAATACTGGCGCTCGCGGAAGGCGGCGCGCCGCTTGCCATTACGGCCGAACTCAAGACGCTCGGCGCGGCTCGCAATCATGCGGGGCTGATGCAAGGTGTGACCGCGCATCCCAAGATCGATCCCCTGACGGGCGAACTGATGACGTTTCGCGCCGGTTGGGACAAGCCGTGGTTGCGTTACGGCGTGACCGATGCGCACGGCAACACGACAGTCGATATGGAAATCGAACTGCCGTCCCGGTCGCCTTCGATGATGCACGACATGGCGATCACGGCGACGCGCAGCATCCTGTTCGACCTGAACGTCGCGTATGACTTTTCGATGCTGTCGCGCGGCTACCGGATGCCTTTGCGCTGGCACGACGATCGTCAGGCGCGGATCGGTGTGATGCCGCGTCATGGCGGCGCGATGCGCTGGTTCGAAGTCAAGCCGTGTCTGATCCAGCACGTGGTGAATGCCTACGATGTGAACGCAACGACCGTCGTGCTGGATGTCGTCCGCTATCCGGAATACTTGGGCGTGTCGCCTGGCGGTGCGGGTTTTCTCGACAACCCGCTCGGCGTGCTGTGGCGTTACGTGATCGATCTCGATCGCGGTACGGTCGATGAAACCCCGCTCGACGATACCGGTATCGAACTGCCTCGTATCAACGAAACGCGGACCGGTCAGCCTTATCGGTTTCTATACGCGGTCGAGCAACCGACTAATACGGAAATGCGTGGCGTCGTGCGTTATGACCTGGAACGCGGCACGCAGTAACGCTACAGGGTGCCGGAAGGAGATCAGAACAGCGAACCCGTATTCGTGCCGCGTCCCGGCGCGACGCGTGAAGACGACGGTTGGCTGCTCGTGTGTGCCTATCGGCAGGCGAGCGATACGACCGACGTGGTGATTCTCGACGGCCGCCAGATAGAGGGCGATCCGCTCGCGAGCGTGCGCTTGCCCAGGCGAATTCCCGCGGGGTTTCATGGCGCGTGGTTGCCTGAAACAACCGCCAATCGTCGCTGACGAACTTGCCGCGTGTTCCGGACTGGACACCTTATGCAAGAATAGGGATTCTTCAAACGGAATGGATTGAAGCGCTATGACCGCAAGTGGCCGCACCCGCCTCAATGTCCGACGCCTTACCCCGACTGAATGGCCGCAAGCGTTTCCCGTCATCGTGCAGTTGCGCTCGCTGGATGAAGCGGAGTTCCTGCAACGGGTACGCCGTCAGACGCATACCGGCTATGAACTCGTTGGCGCATTTGAAGGTGACACGCTGGTCGGCGTCATGGGTATGCGGCCGGTTCATACGCTCGCACGCGGTGCGCATCTGCATATCGACGATCTCGTTGTCGATGCCGATGTACGAGGCAGCGGCGCTGGCCGCGCGCTGATGGATTATGCCGAAGCCGATGCACGGGCACGCGACATGACGGCGGTGTTTCTCGACGCGCATCCTGACGCGGTTCCCTTCTATGAGCGGCAGAATTTTGCGCTGCATCGTGCACCGTCGATGAGAAAGGTCATTGCGCGGTAACTGCCGGCTTGAACTCGTCCAACGCCATTGCCCAAAAAATGAAATTGACGTTCGAACAGAAGTCGACGCTGCCACTCAGCGCACTCGACGTGTGGCGTCGCGTGACGACACCGGAAGGCATCAACGACGAATTGTTCCCCTGGTTGCGCATGACCACGCCGTCGGGCTTGCGCGGCAAGACGATCGATCAGGTACCGCGTGGCCAGTACCTTGGCCGAAGCTGGCTGCTCGCATTCGGTTGGCTCCCGGTGGATTTCGACGATCTGACGCTAGCCGAAGTGGACGTAGGACCGGATTACCGGTTCAAGGAAACGTCGCGCATGCTGGGCATCCGCTCGTGGGTGCACGAGCGGACTGTTCGCGACGCAAACGAAGGGTGCGAGGTGCATGACCGGCTGACCTTCGAATTGCGTTGGCCCGGCGCAACGATACCCCTGTGGCGGCGCGGCATGCTCGGCGTGCTCAAGTTTCTATTCCGCCATCGCCATGCGCGGCTCGTTCGCTGGGCCACGAAATAAAACGTGTCGTCTCCTCTTTCAGACGTTTTAACCCCACCCCCTCACATGCAAAACGCTCGCGCGTTCTTTGACGAACTCAATCAACACTATCTGCAACTGCTGCGCACGGAAGGCGAGCTCTACTGGGCGACTCACACCGGTCAAAGCAACGAGCACGAGGCACTGGGCGCGGCCTCGCTGCGTCGCAAGATGTACGCTGCCGACGCGGCGCGTCTCGCTCGGTGTCGCGAGTATCTGTCGGTGCTGGATGCCGCCGCAGCCTCGCCCGAGCGCGATGCGCTCGTCAGTGGATTGCGCGGCTGGGTCGCCGTATTCGAGGCCAATGCGATCGGCACCGATCGCGCCGCTGCGTTGCTGTCCGAGTTGACCGAACGGGACGTCGACCTGTACGCGCGACGTCAGGCGTACACGATGAATCACATCGGCGCCGAAGGCCGTCGTGAGAATGCTTCGCCCGCAGCGCTCAGAAGCAATCTGGCATCTAACCCGGACGCTTCCTCGCGTCAAAGCTCGCACGAAGCGCTGCACGGGCTCGAACGCTGGGTGGTGGAGAATGGCTTTGTCGATATTGTCGGCAAGCGCAATGAATTGGCGCGAGAACTTGGCTACCGCAATTTCTTCGACTATCGATTGCAAATGAATAGCGGCATGACACCCGAACAGTTATTCGAGATCTTCGACGGCTTCGAATCGAGTACTCGCGACGCGCATCAGCAATCGTTGCATCGGCTGGTGTCGGAGCACGGCGAGCAGGCATTGCTGCCGCGCAATCTGATGTACCTGATGCGGGGCGGCGATTCACAGAGGCATGAAGCCTATTTCCCGTTTGGAAAAGCATTGGAACGTTGGGCCGAATCGTTTCGCCGCATGGGCGTGTCGTATCGCGGTGCCCGGTTGGAGATAGATTTGCTGGACCGGCAAGGCAAATTCCCCACAGGCTTTTGCATTGCCCCCACGCCGGGCTATCGCGACGACACCCACGGCTGGATGCCGGCCGACGTTCGCTTCACGTCGACGGCGCGGCCGCAGCAGGCGGGTGCCGGTTTGCAGGGGCTCAACGTGCTGTTTCACGAGGCCGGCCATGCCGCGCATTACGCCAACGTCACGCGGAATTCGCCCTGTTTTGCGCAGGAATTCGCCCCGAGTTCGCCCGCTTTGCTCGAAGCGCAGGCCAAGTTCTTCGACGCATTGCCCGCCGATCCCTGCTGGCTGCGACGCTACGCCATGGACGCCGCCGGCAAGCCGATGCCGGAAGAAGCGATTCGCGCACGCGTCGAAGCGCGTCAGGCTTTTCTGGCCTACAGCGAACGGCGCGATCTGGTTCCGACGTATTTCGAATGGGCGCTGTACAACATGGACGACGCGCAGCGCACGCCGGACTCGATACTCGAACTTGCCCGGTCGGTGACAAAGCGCATTCTCGGCATTGCGGGGCACACCAACTACGTGCTGGCCACCCCTCATCCGATTTATCACGACATCGCCGTGTATTACCACGGCTATCTGCTGGCCAGGATGGCCGCGGCGCAAACGCGCGCCTATTTGATCCAGTCGCTCGGCTATATCGTCGACAATCCGGCGGTCGGGCCGCTGCTCGCTGAACATTATTGGGCGCCCGGCAATAGCGCGACGCTCGATCAGACGTTGTTCGCCTTGACGGGAGAGACGTTGAACGTGAGCTATCTCGCCGCGGAATGTAATCGTTCCGCCGCCGACGCGTGGCAGCAGAGTCAGGAGGCTTTCAGGCGAAGTGAGCAGGCCACGCCGTCCCTGCAACGGGGCGATCTCGACGCGTCGATCTCGATCGTCCACGGCGCGCAGCGGATAGCGAGCAATGACGAATCGCTGTCCGCGCTGTATGCGGAGTTTGAAGCGTGGGCTGCGCGGTTGGGCAGTGCGGCCTAGTTTTGCGGGGCTGTCGAACTCGGCCCGACGCGGGCGTTGCCCCGCTCACCAGCACCCGCTACCCGCGCGCGATCATTTGGCGTTGATATACCAAAGCGCGTCAGTCGAGGGAGCGGGCTTGGCCTTCGGCGCCGGCGCAGCAGGCGGCGCGCTCGGCGGCTCCGCCGCGGCTTGCAACGGAACCGCCTGCGCCGTGCTCGCTTGTGGCTGCGGCTTACTCGTCGTCGGACTGCTGACGTACCAGAGCGCGTCCGTCGATGCTGCGCGGGCCGATTTCTGATCGCGGCTCGTCGACGTGGCAATCGCGCTCGACGCCGCTGTCGACGCAACTGCCGGCACCGCATCGCGGCTCGGCGCACTAGCCGCCGACTGCGCGGCGCCGGGCGTGCGCGAAGCACGCGCTTCGAACGTTCCGCTCTGGAAAATCAGCGTCTGCTCCGGGCGTGCGATCACGGCATACGGGAATTGCAGATCCCAGCGCAGCAGCACGCGCCCGTTCGGCGTCTCCGCGAAAATGGCCGGAATGTGTTTCATGTCGACGAACTGGACGAACACCTTCGAACCATCGTCGAAAACCTGCATGGGCTTTGCCTGATCCGCGCCGGTGACGGTCCAGCCGAAGTTGTACGCCGCCGAGGCCGCGATCGTGGAACTGGCGCCGGTTGCGCCGCTTAGGCCATTCGCGCCGGCAACCGTGCCGGCGCGGGGGCGGCCGCTCTGCACGGGCGTGATTTCGAGGCTCGTGAATGGGCTATAAGTCTGCGGCGGCGTAAAGGAAGGCGGGAGAATAGGCATGGATGAATCCGGCGAAGCGGAGATGGATTGAACCGCATCATAGACCTTGCGCGCATAGCTCAGGCGCTTATCGGGCGACGCCGCGTTGTAGGCCCCGACGGCGTTCCAGTTCGGCCCGAACTGGCGAATGTTCTCCGACAGAATCCACGCGCCGACATAAGCATTGGTGCAAGGATCGAACAGGCTCTGTTCGCTAATGCCCTCGCGCGCCAGCACCGGCAGCCAGGAACTGTTGATTTGCATCAGTCCGATATCGGTCGTGCCATTGCTGTTGGTATTGATGCGATTCGGCTGCATGCCCGATTCGACCTGCGCGATTCCGCGCATCAAACTCACGTTGACGTGTTGAAAAGCCGCGGCGTCGTCGATGCAATCGGCTAGCGCTGTGCCATGCATAAAGCATAGTGCGGCGAAGCATGCCGTGGACTGGAGCCGCGCATGGACGATCGGGTTGTGCTTCTGGAGCCGCATGATGAATGGGAATTGGTTTTGCAGGCCGCTCTTAGTCGATCGCGGCGTTGGCCAGGAGGCGCCATCTTACCTTTTGCGACCAGCGCGGTTGGCTCGCAGCGCACCGAACGCATTGAAAATACGCTCGATATACGCGTTCTTATGCGCAAGTGGCCCGTTGCCGCGCTCGTAATGCGTGAGCATGGTTGCATTCGCTTCGAAGACGAACACGCGGCCATCGGGCAGCAAGGTGAAATCGATGCCGCCGTAATCGAGGTCGAGTCGTTGGCCAATGGCCGTGACGGCGTCCCATGCACGGTCGCCGAGCGCGGCGCGCGCGTCGTCGAGAAAACGTCTTTCTTCGTCGAGTTTCCATGCGTGCCGTTCCATGTCGGCCGAGAAGTAGTGGACCATCCAGTCCGGCGAAATGGCGAGGTGGTAAGCAAACGGCTGACGGTCGACGAAAATCACCCGGTATTTGCGGTAGTGATTGTCCGTCGACCGATAGTCGGTGAAGCCGGTCAGATAGTGCGGACCTGTCAGCGCGTCGGGTCGAGCTTCGAGCGCGGCGAGCGAGTCGCAGCGCAACATGCCCTCGCCGCCATGAGTGGCGGTCGGACGGACCAGCAGCGGAAACGACAGCGCGCTTTCGGCGAGGCGCTGTTCGAGTTCGTCGCGCGATGCGGGCTGCGTGTCGTTTCGCACGCAGGGTGCCACGGCTACATTGTCGAGACCGGCCAGCAACGCGCCAAGCTGATGACGAAACGTTCTGGCGACGCTCGACGGCGGATTGAGCAGCGGCCGCTCGCAGTGTGCCGCGAAGCGTTCGAGCCGCGCGGCAAGCGGGGCCGCGACGTCGGCGTCGCCGATTGCATTGAAAACCAGGTCGTACGGTGGAAGCTGCGCGTCTTCTTCTTCGCGCGCGTGGTCGATTGCGTATTTGATCCGGCAACACACGGTGGTCGGAAACAGCGCGTCGAACGGGATATTGCCGATGCCGCTGCCCACGCAAAGAATCAACACGTTCAGCGCGGGCGAACCCACGCGTTCGACGTAGACGCGCTGCAACGCGTACGCGCGCTCGCGGCAGGCGTGCGCATCGGCGAGTTCGCCAGAGTTGGTGTGGATGGCGGCGAGGTTCAGATACGCGATCGCGACGTTCGGGTCCAGCGCCAGCACGAGCCGATACCAATGCGCGGCGCGTTCGTCGTCACCTTTCATCATGTAACCCGTCGCGACGTCGCAAAGCATCGCGGTCGTCGCGTCCGGCTGATTGGCCGCGTAGGCGTCGAGCGTTTGAGCCGCGATCAGATGCGCGAGCGCGCCGAGTTCGTCGCCGTCGGTACGCAGCGCGTCGGCCATCGTGCGATGCAGGGCCGCGTCGCGCGGCGTGGCGGCGAGGGCGCTTTCGAGCGTCGCGCGCGGGGCGTTGCGTGCGTTATGTGCGTTGTGATCCGGGTCCGAGGGCATGCCGTGTGTTCCTTTCACGCGTTATCGCGCGTTCGCCGAATCCGCCGTGCCTGGCCTGGACTTCAACTTGGTGACGATCGCGTGAGTGTAGCGGGAACCGTCGAAACGGCGCGGCGTTTCCCGCGCTCAATCTTGGGTCGGTATGCGCAATGAGAAAAGCCGAGCCGCGCAACCCGGCTACACTGCTGCAGCGCACCGCGATCACGCTCGCGACGGGGCGATCCATGTCATGCGCGTCGACACGCGCTCGAACTAAACAAAAAAAATCCGAACCATGCAACTGGACACCCACGCATTTCGAGGCAGTCCTCGTCTCGAGGCCCTCATCTCACGACTTCTGCGCGTACCCGGTGGCCCTGGACACTCACCGTCGGCGCTGCACACGTTCCTCGTGTTCGGTATCAAGCAGGCGTGGGTATGCCTGTTCGGCGGCCTCATGGTCGCATTGCTGATCGGCACGCATCTCTGGTATCCGGCGGATGCGGTGATCCCCCGATACGATGTGTTGACACTTTCAGCCGTGGCGATTCAGATTCTGCTGGTCTGGCTGCGCCTGGAGGAGTGGGACGAGGTCAAGGTGATCTTGCTGTTTCACGTTGCGGGCACCGGCATGGAACTGTTCAAAACCGCAGTGGGCTCATGGGTCTATCCGGAGGCTTCGTATTTGCACATTGGCGGCGTGCCGTTGTTCAGCGGGTTCATGTATGCGTCGGTCGGTAGCTACATCACACGGGCTTGCCGCGAGTTCGATCTGCGCTTCACCGCGCATCCGCCGCTGAAGGTGACGCTGGCTTTGTCGGCGGCGATCTACGCGAACTTCTTTCTGCACCATTACTGGTTCGATTGCCGATACCTGTTGATGCTCGGCGTGGCATTCGCCTTTCGCCGCTGCCAGGTCTACTTTCGCATCGGCTCCGTTTATCACCGGATGCCCTTGTTGCTGGGCTTCTTCCTGATCGCCGTGTTTATCTGGCTCGCCGAGAACATCGGCACGTTTAGCCATGCATGGCTGTACCCGAGCCAACTGCAAGGCTGGTCGATGGTGTCGATCGGCAAGCTGGGCGCGTGGTTCATGCTGACGATCATGAGCTACGTGCTCGTTACGCTGGTGAATCGCCCGCGCGCGCCCGGGCCGTCGAATTAAGCGGACCGGAACGCCCGGACGGCGTGGCGCAATTTCTTTTATGACGAGACGGGCGCTGGTTCAGCGTCTGCGTCGCATCGCACGAATCGATGTTCCAGGCGAACGCGCAACACGTCTGCGAGACTCAGCAGGTGCTCGCGCAATACCCTGGCCTGTTGCTCGCTGATGTCGTCGAGCGTGATTTTTTGTTCGAGGATTTTGCCGCGCTTGACCACCGCCCAGTGATTGACAGGCGCGTGCTTGCTCTTGAGATGCGCGGCGGCCTGAGCGACCACGTCGAGATTGACGTCGGAGACGAGATGGAGCGTGTGGGTCAGACGGAAACCGGGCAGACAGTGCGACCAGTTGTCTTCAGATTTCAATGCGGTTGACGAGGAGAGATCCCGTTTCATAGCGACTCCGGATGAAGATTAAATTCGAACCGGTGCCAGCTATGCCGCTCCCGCTTCGTTGCCGACTATCGGCCGCATCGCCTTGAGGCAACCACCTTGCCCGGGGAGGCAGGTTGGCGTTTGTACCGTTCGGTACTAACTCTGGATGCAGGAGGGAGTCTAGCAGATTGCCCGGCGACTGTGAAAGGGACCACGCCGTGTGCGCCGACGAAACCTCAGCGAACTCGCTTGTCGCGTTGCACCTTGCCGAAATGGAGCGCCATGAAGACGCCGATGGCAAGCGCGCCCACGAGAGCCGCGAGTGCGTCCACGCCGATTTCCGCCATGTTCGTATGGCGAGCCGCGATCAGCACGCCGACAGCGAGATTGGCAAAGCCCCAGACGACATTGACGACAGGCGAAGAATCGCCGACGCCATGGGGCTTGGCGAACGGCGTGGGAAACGGAAAGCCTTGTAATCCGGCCGCCAGATGGGGGACGCAATTGCACAGAAGCGCTCCGGCGAGAAACGACCAAACCTGCTGCATGTGATTACCTCGAAAGGGGAGAAAGAATCGGGCTGACCTGTCGATCACGATTTTGCGAGGACATCCTCTCAAAAAATAGTAGAGGACATCCTCTCATATGTCAAACTACCAGGCCGAGAGATAGGCGAATTGAAAGAATACGCCGCGTTCTTGACCGACGATTCGTGAAAATTGATCGTGCTAATATGCGAGGAATGCCTATCAAATCCTCGCATATCGGTCCATCGCCATGATTTCGCCCAAGCCTGCCTCAGACGCCGCGCGCGCTTCGGAACCCAAACGAGAACGGGGGCGTCTGCGCGTCGCCGCGATCCTGGAAGCCGGGGTCGCCGTGTTCACCGAAAAAGGTTATGACGCCGCCACGATGACCGAGATCGCGGCGCGCTCAGGGACCGCGATCGGTTCACTGTATCGATTCTTTCCCTCCAAGGAATCGCTTGCCGACGCGCTACTGCTGCGGTACGCGCTCCACGTTCAGGACGGACTGGCCGACATGGCACGCCAGGTTCCCGACATGACACTGGATGGGGTGGCCGACGCGTTCGTCGACTTCATGCTGGTGCTTCAGTCGCAACGCAGCTTTGCGGTGTCTCTCGTGGATGCGCGCGGCGGCAGCGTCGACGAACGCACGCGGTTTCGCGTGGCGATGCGAGGCGGTATCGCGGATATCCTGAGCAAGGCGATACCTGCTTTGAGTGCGGGCAAGGCGAAAGTGATGGCGGTCGTTCTGCTCCAGCTGCTCAAGAGCGTGGTGATTACCGCCAACGAAGAGCCGGCCATGCGGGCCATGCTCCTCGCTGAAATTCGCGAACTCGTGCGCACGTATCTCGCGTCCGCGGCGGGCAGGCGTGTCGAATAGCGCGGGGCGTGCTGCTGGTTTCAATCAGGCACTACGCCGCGCCGGTTTTTTGTTGGCCGGGTTGTTGGGGCGCGGAATGTGTCGCGCGCTACGGTGGCAATACATCGCGCGAGGTCTCCGGTGGCGATCTCGATCTGTTCGTCGCTGAAGCCACCCAGGCCCAAAATCAAACCCATGGGGCCGTTGCCGCCCGCGTACATGGGCGACACCGCCCGCACGGCAACGCCGTGCTCCGCGGCTAACGACGCGACGCGTTTGTCGTCGACGCCGCCACCCAGCCACAGCACCATATGCATGCCCTGATCGGACGGTTGTAGCCATGCAACGTCGGGGGGCAACACACGTTCGATCGTCTCGATGATGCGCGCGCGGCGGTCCGCATAGACACCGCGAATGCGGCGGATATGCCGGTCCAGATGCCCCTCCGCGATGAAGGCCGCGAGCACGTGCTGATCGGCATTCGGCGGGTGGCGATCCATCAGCACGCGTGCGCCGTAGAACGCCTCGACCAGGTTCTTCGGCACCACGGCGTAACCCAGCCGCAACGACGGAAACAGGATCTTGCTGAACGTGCCGAGATAAATCACCCGATCCGGGTCGAGACCCTGGAGCGACGGAAACGGATGTCCCGCGTAACGCAACTCGCTGTCGTAGTCGTCCTCGACGATCCACGCGCGATTCGCGCGGGCCCAGGCCAGCAACGCGCCGCGTCTCGCCATACTCATCGGCATGCCGAGCGGGTACTGGTGCGACGACGTGACGAATGCCGCGCGCGCGTGCGGGTCCAGTTCGATACCGGCATCGACGTTCATCCCTTCGGCATCGACAGGCACGCGGATCATGCGCTCCGGACGGCCGATGCTTTCGAGAATCGCGGTGATCCCCCTGTACGCGGGGTCTTCCACCCACGCCGAGTCGTCGGCATCCAGCAGCACCTGGCAAGACAGGTAAAGGCCTTGTTGCGTGCCGCTCGTGATAATCACCTCGTCGGCCTCGCAGCGGACCGAGCGCGATTTCCGCACGTAATCGGCGATCGCCTCGCGAAGCTCGCGTGCTCCCTGCGGATCGCCATAGCCCGCAGGCGCGCCGGCCCCGCGCGCCCGCAGGCGATTGCCGAGCCGTCGCCAGATATCGTCGGGCGCGGCCGGGCCGACCGGCACTGAAACCGCGAAGGGCGCCGCCGGCACGACCGAAAATTGACGCGCTACTTGAGTGAACAGGCGGGCACGCTCGGTCAACAGCGCGGGCTCGACGCAAGACAGGCGCTCGCCTGCACGGGTGGCCGGCGCCTGCGCCAGCGCTTGCGCCACGCGCGTGCCGGCTCTCGGCTGCGAGGTCAGAAAACCTTCCGCGATCAGCTGATCGAACGCCTCGATCACGGTGCCGCGCGCGACGTGCAGCGACGTGGCGAGCGCGCGCGTGGACGGCAGCAGCTCGCCGGGCTTGAGGTCGCCCCGATTGACGGCACGGCGCAGTGCCTGCGCGAGTTGGCGCCCGAGATGGCCGGCGCTTCGATCCAGCGTGCCGATTGACGGCAGCTCGACGGTTTTAGGCTTTCTGGCCATGGCTTGATTTCTGGTTCAGGGAAATTGCTTGAAACTGGCTCTACCAATCAATCCAGCTTACCGCGAAAATTTCCTGAACGACGCAAAACCTTTCGCGCCGAACGGAGCCTCTATGTACATCCCGCCTCAATTCAACGAACCGCGCGCCGAGGTGCTGCACGCACTGATCGCGGCGTACCCGTTTGGCACGCTGTTTTCGCACGGCAGGAGCGGGCTGGACGCGAATCACCTGCCATTCGAACTCAACGCCGACGAAAAACCCCACGGCGTGCTCAAAGCACACGTGGCTCGCGCCAATCCCATCTGGCAGGAGTTAAGCAATGGCGACGAAGTGCTCGTGGTGTTTCGTGCGGGCGATGCCTATATTTCGCCAACGTGGTATCCGAGCAAGCACGAGTTTCACAAGCAGGTGCCGACATGGAACTACCGCGTGGTGCATGCGCACGGCCGCATCACGATCCACGACGACGAGCGCTACGTGCGCGGCCTGGTTGCGCGCCTGACGCGCGTTCATGAGGCGTCGCAGCCGAGTCCGTGGAAAATGACGGATAGCGCGAGCGACTATATCGATGCGATGCTGAAGGCGATTGTCGGCATCGAGATCGAGATTACGCAACTGGTCGGCAAGCTCAAGCTGGGCCAGAATAAAGACGCGCGGGATATCCACGGTGCCGGCGCGGCGCTTGGCGAACGGGGCGAGCATGTGATTGGCGACGCCATGCTGGCGTGTGCCGCGAGAAAAGCGCAGTAAGAGGGCGGACGGTTTGCGCGGCGCCTGCAGGGCGGCCTCGGGCCGGATGTCGATTCGGTTTCGACGCAGGCGGGAAGTGGGCATTGAGCGTATAGAAGAGTCTCGCGCGTCGGCGTCGTCGCAGCGTAACGAAGAGCAAAGGAGCACCTCATGTCCCGCTTCGCAAGCCGCTTTCGCACCACGATTTCCGCTGTCGCGCTCGTCACGCTCGTGGCGCTTGCCCTGCTGGGCACCGACAGTGCGCAAAGCTGCACCCGCGTGCTCTATACCGGCGACGAAGGCCTCGTCATCACGGGCCGGTCGATGGACTGGTCCGAAGACATGCGTTCCAACTTGTGGGTCTTTCCCGCCGGCATTGAACGCGACGGCGCGGCCGGTCCACGCTCGCCGCGCTGGACGTCGAAATACGGCAGCGTGGTGGTGTCCGGCTACGAGATCGGCAGCGTCGACGGAATGAACGAACGCGGGCTCGTGGCGAATGCGCTGTATCTCTCCGAGACCGATTTCGGCAAACCGGACGTAAAACGCGCGCCTTTGTCGATCAGTCTATGGGCGCAATATGCGCTCGACAATTTCGCCACGGTCGCCCAGGCGCTGGACGTGCTGAGTCGCGAGCCGTTTCAGATCATTGCGCCGCCGTTGCCGAACGGCAAGCCGTTGACGATCCATCTCTCGCTCTCCGATGCGCAGGGCGATTCGGCGATCCTTGAATACCTCGACGGTAAACTGGTGATTCATCATGGCAAGGCGTTCAAGATCATGACGAATTCGCCCATCTATAGCGAACAGCTCGCGCTCGATACCTATTGGAAGGGCGTGGGCGGCCTGACGTTTCTGCCGGGTACGAATCGCGCGGCCGACCGCTTCGTGCGGGCGTCGTTTCTACTCGACGCGATCCCCAAACAACTCGACCCGAACTACATTGCCGGCGTGCCGAACCGGTCGTATGCCTATCAGGCCGTGGCCGGCGTGATGAGTGTGATGCGGTCGGTCAGCGTGCCGCTAGGTATTTCGACGCCGGATCAGCCGAATCTATCGTCGACGATCTGGCGCACCGTGTCCGACCAGAAGAACCTCGTCTACTATTTCGACTCGTCGACGCGGCCGGACACGTTTTGGGTGTCGCTGCACAATCTGAATCTGAAGCCGGGCGCGCCGGTGATGAAGCTGACGATCGACGCCGGGCAGGTTTTCTCCGGCGAGGTCTCGGGATCATTCGTCGCGACGCCGTCGTTCAAATTCATGCCGGCGCCTTGATACCGCACCTGGCTAGATGGGCACGACGCGCCGCGCACGCCCTGTCTAGCCCTTCGACCCCGCCGGCCGAATCGACCATTGCGTCGGCGTGAACTGCGTCTGAAACCGCGACAGGAACGACTGCCCAAGTAACCCATCCACACCGTTGCCCAGCGACGACGCGGCGGGGCCGTCCACCGTCAGCTCGACACGTTCGGCCTCGGCTCGCCCAACCTTGATCGACGATGCCGAGGTCAACAGCGCTTGCCGCTGGCCGTTCACCGTCGTCATCTGGATCTGGCGGGCGGTGTCGAGCGGCACTTGCGCGCGGTGCGCGAAGTTGCGCGTCAACAGCACATACGTCGCGCCCGTGTCGACGATAAACGTGCCGCTCACGCCATTCACGAGCGCCTTGACGAGAATCGTCGTGCCGGCTTTGCGTGCGAACGTGTCGTTGCCGGCAGCGTACGAAGACTGGCAGGACTGATGCGCCGCATAAGCCGCGATCTGCTGGTTCACCTGCGGATAGTTCGCATGACTTGGCTCGGCGGTCGTCCACATACGGATCACGCTGACCGCTTCGCAATAGTGTCCCGCTTTCGCCTGCATGTCCGCGGCCCGCATGAACAGGTCGCCGTTGGCGTTCAACAGATCAGGCAAAAGCGCGATGGCCTGCATGTAGTCCGCGAGCGCTTTTTCATAGTCTTGCGCGCCTTCCCGCGCACGGCCGCGCGTGAAGTAAAACTGCGGATTGACGGAGTTGGTCTGCACGAGACGGTCGGCCACTGCCGTGGCTGCGCGATAGTCGCGCACGGCGATGAGGTCTTGCGCCGCGGCATCCAGAAAGCCGTCCGCGCGGCCGCACTGGTCCACGAACTGGGTCAGCGCGTTGGCGGCTTCGCGCCGGTAGCCGGCCCGTTGGAGCTGTGCGCTCAATGCGCCCATTGCGTCGCTATTGCACGACTCTCGCGCTAGCTGCGAGAGCGCACGCGAGGTATCCATCCTGGTCAGATCGCTCGCGGCCACGGAGCTCAGGTGATAGTGATCGACGGCAGGTTGGATCTCGTCCGGAATAGAAGGTCCGCAACCGGCTATCAGGAAAGCCAGTCCGCTGACGCAGAAGCGCAGTGCCGTGCGTCGATTCAATCCCGGTACCCAAGCGGGTTTCGATTCTATGGATGCGTGGTCGATGTTATTTGTCATTCTGGGCAAACCGTGATTTTCCGCGACGGCGAATTGTAATCACGCGTCGGCGATTTAAGGAAGCGATTCAGCATGAACTGAAGGATAATTTCCACTCTAAATCGCACGCAGATGAAAACAATGAAACTCCATCGCATGCTTTGCTTTGGCCGTCATGACGGAACCGGCAACGCGGCTATCGTGGTCGAGCAATCGGCTTTGGCCGAGGCCGAGCGCCTCGCGTTTGCCCAGCGGCAAAACGCGGCGGCGACCGTGTTCGTGGACACGAATTCGGCCGGTGAGACGCAACTGGATTATTTCTATCCGCACATGCGCAGCCCGCTTTGCCTGCATGCAACGCTCGCTGCCAGCGCGGTGTTCTTCGAGCGCAATCCGGAGATTCAGCAGGCCCGGTTCGTCACGAGCATGCGCGCACAAGTGCTCGAGGCCGCGCGTATCGACTCAGGCATTTTTGTCGAAGTGAGTCCGCAGCGTTGTCCACCGCTGAGTGTCGGGGTCGCCGACGCGGCGTATCTGCTTCAGACCGAGCCGGCGAATCTGATCGGCTTGCCGAGGCTCGCGTCGGTGGGCAGCGCCAAGCTGTTGGTGGAAGTGGCCGATCAACGCGTGCTCGACGCCTTGCAGCCCGATCTGCCGGGTATCGTCGGTTGGGGACGGGAGCAGGGCGTGTCGGGCTTATACGTTTACTGCCGCCTGCATGACGGGGTCTACGCGGGTCGCAATTTCAACCATCTCGCGCCCCACGCGGAAGATCCGGCAACGGGTGTGGCGGCCGGTGCGCTGGCATCGTTGCTCGAGCGAAACATCACCTTGCTGCAGGGCGATGCATGCGGCCAACCGTGCACACTGCAGGCTCGTTATCGGAGCGGCGCGGTGCAAGTGGGCGGTCGGGCGGTACGAAGCAAGGTCTGACCTACCGGAAGCCGCACGCTCCACTTTGATCAGAGCAAAGGCGCATTCAATGATTTCCGTCGACCAGGTTCTCCAGAACGAGCCGCCAATCTCCGTCATTGGTCGGGTTCTCTGGATGATCTATCCAGAAAACAAGGCCTGATCTATCGACATCGGGCGATTAGACTCGAACTCCCTACCAATCACAGATGGAGAACCCCATGGCTGACCATTCAATCAAAGGGAAGATCGTTCTGATCGCCGGTGGCGCGAAAAATCTCGGTGGCCTGATCGCGCGGGATCTGGCCAGGCAAGGCGCCGCCGCGGTGGCGATTCACTACAACAGCGCGTCGAGCAAGGCGGCCGCCGACGAAACCGTGGCCGCCATCGAGGCAGCGGGCGCACGTGCTGTCGCATTTCAGGCCGATCTGACGCGCGCGAGCGCCGTCGAGAAGCTATTCGCCGACACGATCGCGGCCGTGGGCAAACCCGACATCGCGATCAATACCGTGGGCAAGGTACTCAAAAAGCCTTTCGTCGAAATCACCGAGGCGGAATACGACGAGATGAGCGCGGTCAACGCGAAATCCGCTTTCTTCTTTCTGAAAGAGGCGGGCAAGAACGTCAACGACCATGGCAAGGTGGTGACGCTCGTCACGTCGTTGCTGGGCGCGTACACGCCGTTTTATGCCGCGTATGAAGGCACCAAGGCGCCGGTCGAGCATTTCACGCGGGCGGCGTCGAAGGAATTCGGGCAGCGCGGCATTTCGGTCAATGCGATTGGACCGGGACCGATGGATACACCGTTCTTCTATCCCGCCGAAGGCGAAGATGCCGTGGCGTATCACAAGACTGCAGCGGCACTGTCGTCGTTTTCCAAAACCGGCTTGACCGATATAGAAGACGTGATTCCGTTCATTCGTCATCTGGTGAGCGACGGCTGGTGGATTACCGGTCAAACCATTCTGATCAACGGTGGCTACACCACGAAGTAATCCCGACATGCGGCGCCGTGGCTGCTCAGGCTAGCCGCGGCGGCCCGCTGTGCCGTCGAACGAAGCCTTGAAGGAAGCACCGATGGATAAACTCGACCAGCTTCGCATCTTCGTCCAGGTCGCGGACATGGGGAGTTTCATCAAGGCGGCCAATGCGCTGGATTTGCCGCGCGCGTCGGTGTCGGCGGCGGTTCAGGAGCTTGAGTCGAGCCTCGCGACGCGGCTTCTCCATCGCACCACGCGGCGTGTGCAACTCACTGCCGACGGCATTCAATTGCTCGATCGCGTACGGCCGTTGCTCGGCGATGTCGAAGACATCTACTCGTTGTTCCAGACGCGCCAGAAAGAAGTGTCCGGCCGCTTGAGCGTCGACGTGCCTAGCCGGATCGCCCGCCGTTTGATCGCCCCCGCGCTGCCCGGTTTCCTGCGCCGCTATCCACGTTTGCAATTAGGACTGGGATCGACCGATCGCGCAATCGACCTTGTTCACGAAGGCGTGGATTGCGTCGTCCGGGCGGGTCATCTTCAGGTCAGCAGTCTCGTGGTGCATCCGTTGGGCCATTTCACCGTGATCAACTGCGCGAGCCCCGATTATCTTCGCGCGAAAGGCGCGCCGAGTCTGCCGGACGAACTCGCGCAAGGACACGAAATGGTGGGCTATGCGTCGCCCACCACCGCGCGGGAACAGCCGTGGGAATTCGTCGTTGACGGCGAACTTCGCAGCGTTGCCGTGACTTCGCAGGTCGTCGTGAATAATGCCGAGAGTTATATCGCCTGCTGTCTCGCGGGGGTCGGGCTGATACAGATTCCGCGCTTCGATGTGCAGCACTTGCTGGATCGCGGCGAACTGGTTGAAGTCATGCCGGACTTTCGCGCGCCGGCCATGCCCGTTTCGTTGTTATATCCGCACCGGCGCCAGCGGTCGCGACGCCTGAATGCATTTATCGAATGGTTCGAAGCGCTGATCCGGCCGCAACTCGAAGCGCGAAAATGAATAGCGCGCCCGGCATATGCACCGCTCAACTCATTCGGTAAAAGAACACGAACAGACCGATAGCGATAACTGTCCAGACGGCTGTCTCCGCAATAAATGCGAATCTGCTTTTCGCGATCCTGCGCTTGCGCCATGAATCCATCGCTTCGAATAACACGCCTGCGAGCAGGAATATGACCAGGCTTACGGCGACTTCGTAGCCGGTCAGGGTGCCGGCCTCGTGATATTGAAGCGCCAGGTTGATGAGTAACAAGGGAATGGAAAACGTCAAACTGCGTTTGAAAAACAGGGCGGTCATCGAGTGGTCCATTTTTATTATCAAAGAGCGAAATTGTAAGGCTCTAATTCGGACAGTCAAGAAGGTCCTGTCTAACGATACTCGTCGTGGTGCGGTTGTAAAGAGATCGTCGGGAAAAACGAAGCTGATGCTCAACAACTCAAGTCAACCAGTTGATGGACCGGATCAAAGGCGTCATGACCGAAGTGCGGGAATCGGTCGCATCGGTCAGCACGGCGTCGAAGGAAATTGCTTCCGGCAATACGGATCTTTCATCGCGCACGGAACAACAGGCGGCCTCGTTACAGGAAACCGCGGCGAGTATGGAAGAGTTGACCGGCACGGTGAGGGCGAACGCGGAGAACGAGCGTCAGGCAAGCGGTCTGGCGGCGAATGCTTCCGACATCGCCGGGCACGGCAGTCAGGTCGTGACGAACGTGGTCGGTACGATGAGCGAGATCAGCGAGAGCTCGTCGAAGATCGCGGACATCATCGGCATCATCGACGGTATTGCGTTTCAGACCAATATTCTCGCGTTGAACGCGGCGGTCGAAGCGGCGCGCGCTGGCGAGCAGGGCTGTGGCTTCGCGATCTATGCGACACGCTGGTAGGTCAGCAAGGTATAGGGCGTAGGTCCGTCCACACGGATGTTCTCGATGCAATCGAAGTCCGCTGCGGGAAGTTCTGGAAATAGCGTGTCGCCCGGTGGCGTCAAATCGATTTCGGTGAGATGGATCGTGTCCGCGTACGGCAAAAACAGGCGATAGATCTTCTCGCCGCCCGCGATGAAAACTTCGCCACGCCTGTCGTTTGCGATGTGTTCGGCGGCTTGTTGAAATGAATGGCAGGTCGTCACGTTTTCCGCGGCAACGACAGGTTGAGTGCCGATGACCAGTACATCCCGATTGGGAAGCGGCCGGCCAATCGATTCATAAGTGCGGCGTCCCATCACGACGAGATGCCTTTCCGTGAGTTGGCGAAAGCGGCGTTGCTCGCCGGGTACTTTCCACGGAATATCGTTTGCCGCGCCGATTACGCGGTTGGTAGCCATGGCGGCCACCATTGAAATTCGTTTGCCGTTCAACATGATTGTCTCGCTGCTATTCGGAGGCGGATTGAGGATCTCCTTCAGAAGCCTCAATCGCTTTGCCCAGTTTGATGAGGTAGCGCTTTGTCGTTTTGAGGTCACCGCGCCACAACCACTTCAGGCAGTTGAAGAGTTCCCATGCGAGAAATTGTCCGTCGTTGTGAAAGACGGTCATGTCGTGCCCGGTCGACGCGACCCTGGATGACGTTCTTGCGTCGATGCAAGCGTTGCGGTTGACGATCTCGACAAAGGGCTGCTCCAGCGTGAGTTCGATGCTGGGCGCGATGACATGAAATTCCATGGAAGTGAAGTCGTTGAAGACAAGCTTCTGTTAGGGACTGCCCGGATCGCGCGCGCCATCGAACGTGAAGAGTGCGTCCGATTAGCTTCTTCGAAGTGCATAGGCGGTCCATGCGTGCTTGATAGGCGTTTGTGGCAGTGCGGCAATAGTTGTATCGGAGATGCGTAGGGGCCGCTCACGATCGCATCGGACGGCCGGCTCGATCGAGCTTCTCAAATCAATCGTCCCTCACCGGCCGCGTCTCCCAAAACAACACCACCTCGATCGCGACAAACGCAACGAGCGGCACCACAGCCCCGATCGTCCCCGCGATCTCGTGTCCAAACCGGCTCACCACATAAAGCAGCACGATCATACTGATCGCCATGCCCGGTGCGCCAAGCCCGCGCAACGCCGCGCTGCGATGATAGCCGAGCCAGAACGCGGCGCGCGCGACGATCCAGAGTACGGTCGTCGCCACGACCGCACGCATGGACGAGCCGTCGGGCGAGTAGGCGGCCAGCCCGAACAACGCGGCGGCGAACACGACGATCTGTTCCAGCGTGTTCTGCAGGTACCGTTGATTGACGCGCAACCGGCGTGTCTCGAAGCCCACCAGCGGATCGAATGCAGGCGACGTCAATCGCTCGTGCGCGACGGCTTCGATACCCGTCACCAGGCAGAACAGCACGGCGGCGCAGCAGCATTTGAGCGTCAGCAGCATCCGCGCGCCGAGGTTGTCCATGCCGGCCAATGGCGACATCCCCAGCTCGATGCCGAGCCAAAGCCCTGAGGCGAACAGCGAGGCGACCGCGATGCCGGCCATGCCGACGGCGCGCTGCCGCCGAAAGTCGGACGCGGAATGGGCAGGGACGCTCATGGGTTTTCCTCCAGGCGATGGTTGCGGTGGCATCGGCACCGGCCGTGCCCGCGCGTTGGTCTATTGCGCAGTAGTGTAATGCGCGGCAAACGAACGCTCTCCTGAAGAGAGAGGCACGCTTGCATGCCGCCGGAATTGCCCGATGCGTCGGTGCGGCAGTCGACCAGGTTGCTATTCCCAACGATAGCGGGCAATGTACGCAGTCGACCGGGCAGTCCCTCTGCTTTCAGGTTTCTTCCTGGCCATAAAAAGAAGCCAGCTAATCCGCGAGGTTCATCACATGGACGACCCTTCTGCCCACGGCAATGCCCGCGCCCAGATCCGGGCGCACGACGCGATTGCTGAGTTCACGCGGGTTCTCTGGCTCCTGCGCCACATTCTGGCCATCCTGCTGGCGATCTTCTTCATGCTTTCGATCGCCATGTACTACCTCGGCGGGACCGTCGGCGCGGCGTCGAGAGCGCCGTCGTCGCTCGGTGAGACCTTGTACTTTTGCGCGGTCACGGCGCTGACCATCGGCTACGGCGACGTCGTGCCGACCTTCGCGCTGGGGCGAATCATCGCAGTCCTGCTCGGACTGCTCGGCGTGTTGTTGACGGGCGTGGTCACCGCTTCCGCGGTTTACGCGATCCAGTTCGCCGCACAGCGGGCCGGCCTGCTACCTCGCTAAACGCGAACTTTCGAGCTTGCGTGGATGGCAATCGTCAAGCTGCCATTGAGGTGGGCCACTATGTACGGCGCCGCTCGCGCCCCTGCAAAATTCCGACGTAAACAATACAAACCCGCCACAATAGCTGCCAAAATACGACCGCCGCTCAAGAACGGCAGCGCGTTGCCGATACTGCGTGAAGCGTGTCCTCGGATCGAACGCGTTATTTAAGCCACCTTCCTTCGCACGATGGAGCCACTGTGATTCGACACGGCCTTGGTGGCCTGCTGCTGGCGCTGAGTTGTTTGAGTAGCGCTTTCGCCGCAGGTCCCGACTGTTCGCGTACCTTTACGCTCGCGTTACACGATCATGGCCTGCTCTATTCCGTGGATACGGACAGCGGGATCGACAAGGATTTCTCCGACGAACTACAGCGCCGCAGCGGCTGCCAGATTCGTGTCAGCCTCATGTCGCGGGCCAGAATCTGGAAGCTGATCGAATCCGGCGGCCTCGATTTCAGCCTGTCCGGCATTGCCAACGACGAACGCAATCAGTACGCGGACTTCGCCTGGTACTTCAGCAACAAATACTATTTGCTGGTGCGCAAAGACGCCGGCATTCAACGCCCGGTCGATTTCGAACGCAACAGTCAATTCCAGCTCGGCGTGATTCGCAGCTTCCGCTACAGCCAATCGGCGAACCGCCTGGTCGACGCGCTGGCCGCCCAGAACCGCGTCAGCCAGGCGGGCGGTCTGGATCCGCTGTATCAGGCGCTGATTCTCCGGCGCATTCAAGGCATGATCATCGAGCCTTTCGATTACCCTGCAATCGACGAAAAGAACATCCGCGACGTGACCACCATCGTGGAATTCGACGATCCTGCCGTACCTCATGGCCTGATCATGTCGAAGCGGGCGTTGTCGCCGGCCGAGCGCGGCAAGTGGCGCGCGCTGGTCAATGAAATGCGCGCGGATGGCACCGTGCGGCGCCTGTTCGAGAAGTATTTCAAACCCGACCTCGCCGATGCGATGGTCGATTTCCCGACGCCGCCGTGAGTTGGGCGCGGATCGCCGTTCTGCCGCTGCTGGTCCTGTCGGCCGCGCTCAGCGTGACGTGGGTGCTGTGGGACCATGAGCGGCAAGCCGCGCGTCATGAGCTGCTCACGCAGTTCGACTTCTCGCTGGGCGATGCCGTCAGCCGCATCGAACAGCGCATGGGCACGTACGAGCTGTTGTTGCGCGGCGTGCAGAGCCTGTTCGCCGCCGGCGGCGAGATGGACCGCGAGCGCTTTCGCGACTATGTCGACACGCTCAATCTCGACGCCAACTTCTCCGGTATTCAGGCCATCGGTCTGGTTGCATGGGTGCCGGCGGCGCAAAAGAACGATCACATCGGCGCGATGCGTCGCCAGGGCGTGCGCGGCTACGCCATTCTCCCCGAAGGCGCGCGCGACGATTACGCGCCCGTCATTCAACGCTCGCCGTCGGTCGGCCTGAATCGCATGCCGCCCGGCTTCGACGCGTGGGCCGACCCGGTGCGCCGGCGCGCCATGGAGCAGGCGCGCGACTCCGGCATGGCCACCGTGTCCGGCAAGGTCAGCCTGGTGGTGGATACCGAGCCCAATGCGCGCCCCGGCTTCATCATGTATCTGCCGGTCTACGCACGCGGGCAGCCGCAGGAAACCGTCGCCCAGCGACGGGCGCATCTGGTCGGCTGGGTCTATGCATCGTTCCGGATGCACGACGTGGTCGCCAGTCTGTACGGCGAGCAGCCGCCGGGCCTCTCGATCGCGATTTACGACGGCGTCGAGCCGTCGCCCGCGGCGCTGCTGCACAGAACGCCCGGGTCGGCGGGACACTTGTCCACCGACATGTCGGCCAATGAATACCTGGTGGTCGGCGGGCACGACTGGACGCTGTCGATGAGCGCCCAGGACGATTTCAAGGCCCGTTTCGGCCGTAATGCCGCGCTGCAGATCGCCGCCACCGGCACGGGCCTGAGCCTGCTGCTGGCGCTGCTCACCTGGCTCATGATGACCGGCCATGGCCGCGCGTTGCGGCTCGCTTCGTCGATGACGAGAGAACTGCGCGAGAGCGAGGAGAAGTTTCGCGCGATCGCCGATTGCACGGTCAACTGGGAAGTCTGGTGGGGCCCGGACAGCAAGCCGCGCTGGATCAATTCGTCCGTGGAAGAGTACATCGGCTATACCGCCGGCGAATGCATGGCGATGCCGGATTTTGCCGGCACGGTAATTCATCCGGCGGATATTACGCGCGTGATGCCTGAAATTCAGAAGGGCCTGCGGGGCATTCGCGGCGACGACCTCGAATTTCGTTGCGTTCGCAAGGACGGCACGCTGATCTGGCTGTCCGTCTCGTGGGTACCGATCAGCGACTCACGGGGCAATCGCATCGGCTTTCGCACCAGCGGCCGGGACATCACCGAGCGCAAACAGGCCGAGGCCGAACTGCGGATCGCGGCGGTGGCATTCGACTCGATGGAGCCGATGATGATCACCGACTTCGGCGCTAAAATCCTGCGCGTGAACACAGCCTTCACCGAGTGCACCGGCTACACCGCCGAAGAAATCGTCGGCAAAACGCCGCAGGTACTCCGCTCGGACCGTCACGACGTCGCGTTCTTCCGCACCATGTGGGAAACGATTCATCGCGCCGGCGGCTGGCAGGGAGAAATCTGGGACCGCCGCAAGAACGGCGAGGTCTACCCCAAGTGGCTCACGATCTCCGCCGTGATGGGCGAGAACGGCATTGTCAGCCACTATGTCTGCACCCACCACGACATTACCGAACGCAAGATCGCGGAAGAGCGCATCAAGGAACTCGCGTTCTTCGACGCACTGACCCGTTTGCCGAACCGCACCTTGTTGCTGGAGCGCCTGAAGCAGGCGATGACGGCGAGCGCGCGCAGCGACGCGTGCGGTGCGTTGCTGTTCATCGATCTGGATCACTTCAAGACGTTGAACGATACGCTCGGCCACGACAAAGGCGACCTGCTGCTGCAGCAGGTTGCGCAACGTCTCGCCGTCAGCGTCCGCGACACCGACACCGTGGCGCGAGTGGGGGGCGACGAATTCGTGGTGGTGCTCGGCAATCTGCATGAAGAACGGCAGCGGGCTGCCGAACAGACCGAAGCCCTCGGCGAGACGATTCTCGCGGTGCTGGGCAGTCCGTATCAGCTCGGCGAAATCGAATACCGTAGCACCGCGAGCATTGGCGCAACCGTGTTCATCGGCCATCAGGCGTCGATCGACGAACTGTTGAAACAGGCCGATCTGGCCATGTACAAGTCCAAGGAACGAGGCCGCAATGCCGTGCGGCTTTTCGATCCCGACATGCAGACAGTCGTGATGGAGCGGGCCGCGCTGGATGCGGGGCTGCGCACGGCGATCGAAGAGAACCAGTTCCTGCTGTATTACGAGGCGCAGATCGACGCCGACCGGATCACCGGCGTCGAAGCGCTGGTGCGCTGGCAGCATCCGCAGCGCGGTATCGTGATGCCGGCCGATTTCATTCCGGTGGCGGAAGAAACCGGGCTGATTCTCGCGTTGGGCAGTTGGGTGCTGGAGGCGGCCTGTACGCAACTGGCGGCGTGGGCCCGGCAAGCCGACATGGCGCATCTCACGATCGCGGTCAATGTTAGCGCCCAGCAGTTCCGCGAACCGGACTTCGTGGACAAGGTCGTGGCGATTATCGGTCGAACCGGCGCGAGGCCCCACCGCCTGAAGCTGGAATTGACCGAAAGCGTGCTGGTGGACAACGTGCAGGACATTATTCAGAAGATGACGGCGCTCAAGGCGAAAGGCGTCGTCTTTTCTCTCGACGATTTCGGCATTGGTTATTCGTCGCTTTCGTATCTGAAGCGCTTGCCGTTGGACCAGTTGAAGATCGACCGCTCGTTCGTGCGGGATGTGCTGGTCGATCCGAACGACGCCGTGATCGCCCGAACCATCGTGGCGCTCGCGCACAGCCTGGGCCTCGGCGTGATCGCCGAGGGCGTGGAGACCGAGGCGCAGCGGGACTTCCTGGCGGCCGCCGGGTGCCACGCGTATCAGGGCTATTACTTTTGCCGCCCGCTGCCCGTGGAAGGTTTCGAAGCGCTATTGCGGCAGCGCGAAGCGCGTCCTTGCGTGGCCGAATAAACCTGATACCTGTCATCGAACACGGCTAGCCGGATTCGCGGATGAATGTAAAGCTCGCGATACGGCAGCCAGTCGAAGGCAGCGCTCGTGCCTGACGGCACGAACCCGGTCGCCGGCCCACAGCGTGGTAGCTGTCATTTTCCTTTCGTCGAGAGTGTGGCGGGACGTAGTAACGTATGGGAGACTTTATCTCTTCCGCCCGGCCACATTGATTTTGAGGCATTTATGTCCAGGGACGTAGACACAATCACCGATGAGCGGGTCGCCGCGATCGCCGATCGCATGGTCGACGAAGACAAACGCGTCTCGCCCGTCGCCATCTGGAAAGAACTCGAAGGCGGGTCGCTGGTGGCGATCGTCGAGGCGCTGCAACGCTGGCGCGAAGCGCGCCTGCCCAGCACGCCGGACCTGCAGGTGCAAAGCGGCTTGCCGACCGGGGTAGCCGAAACCATCATGAGCGCCGCGGATCGCATCTGGACCGCTTCGCAGGACGAGGCGGAGAAAGCGTTCAACCAGCGCCTCGGCGCGCTGAGCGAGCATCTCGACGCCGCGCTGTCGGAACGCGACGAGGCGTTCGCCGAGTATCAGAAGGCCATTGAAGAAGTCGAAGCGGGGCGCGAGCGGCTCGCCGCGCAGACGCGTGCGCTGGCGGTATCGGAAGACACGGCCTTGAGCCTCGGAGCGGAGCTGGTGGCGGCAAGCCGTCGCGCGGAAGCGGGTGAGGCGCGCGTCGAGGAATTGGAGCAGCGCGCGTTGGCGGACAACGCGAGCCTCGAAGCCGCCAATACGACGCTCGAAGCGGAACGTCTGGCGCGTGAAGAGCTGGTGGCGGTTGCGGCGGGTAAAGACGACGAAATAGCGCGGCTCACGCAGGAACGCGATCACGCGCAGCAGCAGATCGCGGCGTTGGGCGAGGCCTGTCAGGCGAAATCGGACGAGGCGGACCGGTGGTCGCAGGACGCGGTGGCGGCCACGTCGCGCGCGCAGACTGCCGAGGCGCGCATTGAGGAACTGGAGCAGCGCGCGTCGGTTGAAAGCGCCGCGCTGGAAGCCACCAAAGCGACGCTGGACGACGAACGTCAGGCACGTGACGGGTTGATCGCGGTGGTGTCGGGCAAAGACGCTGAGATCGCCCAAATCACACAGGAACGCGACCACGCGCGGCAGCAGGTCGCCACGCTGGACGACGCGTGTCAGGCGAAATCGGAAGAAGCGAGCCGCTGGTCGCAAAACGCAGCTGTGGCGACTTCTCGTGCGCAAGCCGCGGAGACGCGTATCGAAGAACTGGAGCAGCGTCTGTCGGCGGAAAGCGCCGCGCTGGAGACCACCCGCGCGACCCTTGAAGAGGAGCGCCAGGCGCGTGAAGCGCTGATCGCCGTGATCGCCGGCAAGGAGGCCGAGATCGCGCACGTCACGCAGGACCGCGATCACGCGCGGCAGCAGTTCGCGACGTCGGATGAGGCGTATCGGGCGAAGTCGGAAGAGGCGCACCGGTGGTCGCTAGACGCCGCCGCGGCGACGACGCGTGCGCAGACGGCGGAAGCGCGCATCGAGGAACTGGCGCAGCAGGCGTCGGTGGAAAGCGCCACGCTCGCGGCCACGAATGCGATGCTCGAAGAAGAGCGGCAGGCTCGCGCGGCGTTGATCATGGTGGTGGCCGGCAAAGACGCCGAGATCGCGCGCGTCACGCAGGATCGCGATCACGCGCAGCAGCAGATCGCGACGTTGAACGACGCGTGTCAGGCGAAGTCGGAAGAGGCGCAGCGATGGTCGCACGACGCGGCTTCGGCCACGTCCCGCGCGCAAGCTGCCGAGGCGCGAATTCAGGAGTTGGAGCAGCAGGCGTCGGCGGAGACGGCGGCGCTTGAGGCCACCCAGGTCACGCTCGAAGAACAACGCCAGGCGTATGACGTATTAAGCGAACTCGTCTCAAGCAAAGACGCTGAGATAACGCGGGTCACGCAGGAACGCGATCACGCGCAGCAGCAGGCGGCCATGTTGCGCGACAGCGGTCAGGCTACGTCGGCGGAGGCGGAACGTGCTGCGCAGGAGGCAGCGACGGCCATGTCGCGCGCGCAAGCCGCCGAGGCACGTATCGAGGAACTGGAGCAGCGTGTGTCGGCGGAAAGCGCGGCGCTCGCCGCGACGAAAACCACGCTCGAGGAAGAACGCCAGGCGCATGAAGTACTGACCGGGCGTGTCGCCGGTAAAGAGGCCGAGATCGCGCGACTCACGCAGGAACACGATCACGCGCGGCAGCAACTCGCCGAACTGGACAACGGCCGTCAGGCGCAGTCGGCGGAACTCGACGCGAGTCGCGAACATGTCGCCACGCTGACTGCGGCGGCGGCCGCCGCGAGCGCCGAACTGACGCGCCTTTCGCACGAAGCCACTGCCGCGAAGGAACGCGCGGACGCCGCCGAGCAGCATGCCGTGCAACTTCAGCAGCGCATCGCGGAGCGACCGCACGCCGCCGCCAAACATAATCGGCGCCACCCGCAGCCAGACGTCAAAGACGACGAGACCGACAGCGCCGAGGAAATCGCCGCGTTGCAGCGTCAAATGGCAGCCCAGGCCAAAGCGCACACCAAGGCCTTCGACGAGCTTCACGCGAATGCCGAGCAATGGGTGGCGCATGCCAAAGATCTCAAGCAACGTCTGGGTCTTGCGAGCGAGCGGATCATCTTCATCGACGCGCGCAGCACCGGAGAAGTGGTGCTGGTGCGACGGCTCGCGTCGGAACTGGAGCGGCTCAAGCCGGATCACGAGTTGATATCGCGCGACACGCAGCAAAAACTGATCGGCGCGACGATGGCCCAGCAACTGGCGCAGAAGGGTTATCGCTACGATGCGACCACGGCGGTCATGTCGAAGATCGAGCGCTGATCGACCGGTTATGTGTCCGTCTTTTCCTGGCGAAGCTTCCAGCACCCCACAAGATGAAGCGGTAGCGCAGCCGCCGGATCCGTCGGCAAGATTCGTCGATGCGCTGAACAAGGTGAAGCCGCTGCTCGACTTGCGGCCGCCGTTGCCCGCCCAGGAATTAGCCGAGGCGTTGCAACTCGCGGCCGTCAGCTCGCTCGGCCTGGGTCAGATCGCCGACGCCGAGTCTTACTGGCGCCGCGCTATCGAAACGAATCCTCGTTTCGCGGATGCGTACCTGAACCTCGCCACCTTGCTGAAAGGACTCAACCGTCTGGCCGACGTGGAAGCGTTATTGCGCCAATTGCTCGATGTATGCCCGGATCTCGCGGACGTTCACAACCAGCTCGGCTCACTCCTTCAGGACCAGGCGCGCATGGCCGAAGCGGAAAGCGCGTACCGGCAGGCGTCGCGGCTTCTGCCCGATCGTCTCGAGTTTCATTACAACCTCGGCACCGTGCTGAGACCGCTAGGCCGCTGGAGCGAAGCCGCCGACGCCTATCAGCGAGCCATCGCGTTGCGGCCCGACTTCGTGATGGGATATAGCAACCTCGGCAACGTCCTGAAGGAACTGGGCCGTCTGCCGGAAGCGGAGGCGGCCTACCGGCAGGCGCTCGCCGTTCGCGACGACTATCACATGGCGCGGTTCGCGCTGGCCACGCTGCTGCTGGGCATGGAGCGCTTCGACGAAGGCTGGCGGCTGTACGACGCGCGTCACGCGGACCCCGGGTCGATGCAGCACAAGACGCAGAAGGTTGTTGGACGTCCGCGCTGGCAAGGCGAGTCGCTGGTTGGGAAAAAGCTGCTGGTCTGGCAGGAAGGCGGACTCGGCGATGCGATTCATTTTGGCCGCTATTTGCCGCTGCTAAAGGCGCAAGGCGCGGCGCAGGTCGCGTTTGTGTGCGCGGCGTCGCTGCATCGGCTGTTTGCCACGGTCGAGGGCGTCGACGTGGTACTGACGCACGAGGCGGGCTGGGCAGCGGCGTCGCGTTACGACTACTGGACCAGTCCGTTGAGCGCGCCGCTTTACCTGCGGACAACGACGGAAACGATTCCGCCGCCCGTGCGGCTGTCCATGGATCCGTTGCTCGTCGACGCCTGGCGCGAACGCCTCGCCATGCTTCCTCCAGGCCGCAAAATCGGACTCGTCTGGAAAGGCAATCCGCTCCACCAGAACGACGCGAACCGCTCACTGTCGTCTCTCGCGACGCTCGCGCCGCTTTGGCGTGTGCCCGGCGTGAGCTTCGTGAGTCTGCAAAAAGGCGACGGCGAGGACGAGGCGCAATCGCCGCCCACCGCTCAACCGCTGCTGCATCTCGGTTCTGAAACGAAAGACATGGCCGACAGCGCCGCGATCATCGCGCAACTCGATCTGGTGATCTGCGTGGATACGGCGATTGCGCATCTCGCCGCGTCGGTCGGCACGCGCTGCTGGGTGATGCTGCCGGAGCAGTCCGTCGACTGGCGCTGGATGCTCGAACGCGATGACTCGCCGTGGTATCCGGGAACGATACGGCTGTTTCGTCAGCCGTTGGGCGGACGGTGGTCCTCGCTGATCGAACAGGTACGGCAGGCCTGTGCCGGGATGGTCGACGCGTAACGTCGAGTGGCGGGCTAGAACGCATCCCAAGGCGGTTCGTCGCCGAATGCCTCGACGAGGCTTTCGATAAACCGTCGCAGCTTCGAGGGCACATAACGCGCGGACGGATAAACCGCGTGAATCGTCAGCTCGGGCGCCTTGAAACCCGGCAGCAGTACGACGAGATTGCCCGCCTTGATGTGCTCGCCGAAGACGAAGGTGGGACCGTACGCAATGCCGATGCCGGCGAGTGCGCCCGCCACCAGCATCTGCATGTTGTTGGCCTGCATGCGCAGCGGCCCGCCGATCACATGATGGCGATTCTGCTCGTCCAGCAACGTCCATTCGCCCGCCGACACGGCCTCGCTGAACGCGAGACGCGGCGCGCGGGCCAGGTCGCCGGGCGTGTGCGGCACACCTTCGCGCGCGAGAAAGGCCGGCGATGCGCAGATCACCATCCGGCACGGCGCCAGCCGACGCGCGACGAGTTGCGAATCCGGCAAGCGCCCGACACGGATCGCGACGTCGATGCCATTGTTTTGCAGATCGACGTAGCGATCGTCGAGCGTAATGTCGATATCGACCTGAGGGTGATCGCTCAGATACCGCGTGACGACGTCGCCCATATGCATCGCGCCGAACGTGACCGGCGCGGCGACGCGCAACATGCCGCTCGCGATCCGCTGCGCGTCGCTCGCCTCGCGGTTGGCGTCGTCGAACTCATCGAGAATGCGTTTGCAGCGGGCGTAATACGCGCGGCCGGCGTCCGTCAGGCTAAGGCTGCGGGTACTGCGCTGCATGAGCCGGACCTTGAGGTCGGCTTCGAGCCTGCTCAGGTGCTTGCCGGCCATCGACGCGGATAGGCCGAAGCGCCGGCCCGCTGCCACGAGGCTGCCTTCGTCCACCGCAGCCACGAACACCGCGATGCTGGCGAAACGGTCCATTACGACTCCAGTCGATAGTTTTACGATCGAATCATGATAATGGAACCGGGATTATCGCGGGAGACGATTAAATCTACCATCGACCTCAATGCTTGATAACGAGCAGAGACATGCTCAACGTGCAGGGGGTTTCAAATGAAAATCGACTCGAACGGTGTACGGATTCACGTCAGGGAACTGGGTTTCGACGACGGCGGCGACACGCCCGCTCTGGTCTTTCTGCATTACTGGGGCGGCTCGTCGCGCACGTGGCACGACGTGATCGCCGCGTTGCCGAACGTGTACCGGACGGTCGCGCCGGATCACCGCGGCTGGGGCGATTCGGACAGGCCGGCCGCCGGTTACGCGCTCGCCGATCTCGCCGACGACGCCCAGCGCGTGATCGACGCGCTCGCGCTGCGGCGCTTCGTGCTGATTGGCCATTCGATGGGCGGCAAGGTGGCGCAGTTGCTGGCGGCGCGCCGTCCGCAAGGGTTGGCGGGTCTCGTGCTGGTCGCACCGTCGCCGCCGGTGCCGTTGCAATTGCCGGCCGACGTGTTGGCCCAGATGGAAAGCGCGTATGCCACACAAGCTTCGGTCGAAGCGTCCATTGACGGGATGTTGTGCGCGAAACCATTGAGTCCCGCGCATCGCCGGCAAGTGATCGAAGACAGCCTGAGCGGCGGCCCCGAAGCGAAGGCCGCGTGGCCGCGCTCCACGAGCCGGGAAGACATGACGCGTGAAGTCGCCTTGATCGATGTGCCGACAACCATCATTGCCGGCGAACTGGATCGCGTGGATAGCGTGGCGGTGCTGCAGCGGGAAGTGCTCGGCCGCATTCCACACGCGCTGATGCAGGTGCTGCCCGGTGTCGGGCATTTATCGCCGCTCGAAGCGCCGGTTGAAGTCGCCGGGCGGATTCACGACTTCGTCCAGGGTCTCGCGCACGTTGGGCGCGACGCTTGAGGTGCATACAGGAATGCCGGGGCGCTTTTTTTGCAGGCCCCGGCCTCTCGCTTACTTCACGCCGTGTTTCGCCTGCCAACGCTGCATGAACGCAATTTCATCATGCTGGGCCTTGATGATGTTGCGCGCCAGGCGCTTCAACTCCGGGTCCTTGCCGTATTTCAATTCCACTTGCGCCATGTCGACCGCGCCCTGATGGTGCGGAATCATATGCGCGACGAAGTCCTTGTCGGCGTCGCCGGTGTAGGCGGGCGCGCTCATGCCTTGCATCATCTTGTCGTCGGCGGCCTTGAACGCTTGCGTCGAATCGCTCGAGCCGGTGTCCGTTGAAGCGGGCATCTTCATGCCGGGCATGCCCGGCATGGTGCCGCTTTGCTGCGCGTGAACCGGCGCGGCCGCGACGGCGAACGCCAGGCCGCTTAATAGACAGAGGGCACGAAAGGCGCGAAGGTTTTTCATAGTGGATGTCCGTTGGAAAAAGGGTGTCTCGGTCGATGCGTTAATCAGTCGCTTCGTGAGGCTCGCGGCGAAGGATGAAAACCCGCCGCTTCAATGACCTCGACGATTCGCTGCGACGATTGCGTCGACGTGACCTTGACGATTTTAGCGGGGACGTCGACGTCGAGCTTCGCCGCGGGGTCGAGTTGGGTGACCGCGCGTTTCACGGCATTGGCGCATCCGCCGCACGTCATATCCGGGATTTCGAATTCCATTTGCTGCCTCCAATGAGTTCAAAGCGTCGTCAATAAGTGATCAGACTCAAGTTTGGACCTTCCCATTGCGGTAAGGTCAAGGGTGTTGGCGCATGTTTCCGACCGGTGTCGTGATCATCGGAATTCGCCGACCTATACGAATCCCGATGCCTTACAGCCGCCTTAATCAGCGTGCTAGACTCCGTACCCATGTCTTATTGGCGCAAACTCTTCATCGTCGTGCTGCTCGTGCTGAGCCTTCCGGTTCAGTCGTTCGCGGCCGTCTCCATGGCATGCGATTCCTCGCATGCCATGAGCGAGAAAGCGCCTGTGCGTCAGCTTCAACATCACGACCATGCCGCCATGATGGCCGCGCAAGCCGGTGACATGGGCAATAGCGTGGATCTTCCGCATCACGGCGCGGCCGGTGGAGAACATCATGCGCACGCGTGCTCGACCTGTGCCGCCTGCTGTTTCGGCGGCGCGTTCCCGAATAGCGCGGCGGCGTCCTTGTCGATCGAGCCGATTCAGTTCACCGTTCCCCTGCCTCCTTTTGTTCGTGTCGCGTCGTTTCTGACAGACGGCATCGAACGGCCTCCGCGCCTCTCGCTCGTCTAGTTCTTTCGCAGCCTCGCGCTGCGTGGTTCCCATTCGCTCCGGCGGCCGGCTGCATATCGGCTGCCGGGACGGCATACGACGAGACAATTCATGCGAACGTTTATTGCGGCGCTGCTCGCCGCGACGGCAAGCTTGCCGTCGCTCGTGCACGCCCAAACCTCCCCTGTCATTCCCGACCCGGCGGATGCCGCCGCGTCGGCGCCCGCGCTTAGCGCGCCGTCCTTCTTCGCGGCCTACGTGGGTTACCGCGAGCCGGATGCGCCGAACTGGCCGGCGCTCAATCGTGCGGTAACGAAACTGTCGTCCGGTCATGAGGGAATGCATCAAGAAATGATGCATTCCATGAGCGGCGACGCCGGCGCTGGCGCCGGGCTTGACATGCACGGTACGTCCCACGAGGAGCCGCCGAAATGAGTCGGCCCATGTGTCCCACTCCCCGCGTGTTGGCCATTGCCGCGGCACTTGCGTTGCTCGCCGGTTGCACGACGTTTTCGAAGGACGGCGGATTTGCGACCGTTTCCAACGCGGCGTCGCAACGGCTCGGCAAAGATACCGCGTTCATCAACACGGATCAGGACCGCGACGCGGTCGCCAAACGCACCGACGAACTGCTGACCAAACCGCTCGAGATGGACGACGCGGTCCAGATTGCGTTATTGAACAACCGGGGCTTGCAAGCCGCCTACAGCGAGTTAGGTATCGCCGAAGCCGATCTGGTTCAGGCGGGACGGCTGCCGAATCCCGGCTTCACGTTCAGCCGCGCTCACGGCGGCAACGACCTGAGCATCAGCCGCACCTTGACACTCGGCCTCATGAACGTGCTGACGATGCCGCTGGCCACACGTATCGAAAGCCGTCGCTTCGAGCGGACCCGTTTGCTCGCGGCGGACGCGATGCTAAAAGTCGCGGCCGATGCGCGACGCGCGTACATCAACGCAGTGGCGGCGCAGCAATCCGCGGCCTACGCGGTGCAGGTGACGGACGCGGCGCAGGCGAGCGCGGAACTTGCGTTGCGGATGCAGCAGGCGGGTCATTTCAGCAAGCTGGAATACGCGCGCGAGCAGGCCCTTTACGCGGACACCATGGCGCTGGGTGCGCGAGCGCAGCAGGCGGCGGTGGCGGCGCGAGAAAAGCTCACGCGCGTGATGGGCCTGTGGGGCCCGCAAGCGTCGCAATACGCGCTACCCAAGCGTTTGCCCGAGCTTCCTCGGCAGCGTGCCGAGTTGCCCGACATCGAGCGCTTCGCCATGACCAACCGCCTCGACATTCAGGCGGCGAAACTGCAAACGCAAAGCGTCGCGAGTTCACTAGGCCTGAGCAAGGCCACGCGTTTCATCAATGCGCTGGACCTTGGTTACCAGAACAATTTCACCACCTCCGACGGCCGCGAGCAGGGGTATGAAATTAGCGTCGAGATTCCCGTATTCGACTGGGGCGGCGCGAAGGTGGCGCGGGCCGAAGCGATCTATCTGCAAGCGGCGAACCGGCTGGGCGAGACGGCGATCGACGCGCGTTCCGAGGTACGTGAAGCGTATTCCGCCTATACCAGCAACTACGAGCTCGCGAGGCACTACCGCGACGAAGTCGTGCCGATCCGCAAAACCATTTCGGACGAAGTACTGCTTCGCTATAACGGCATGCTCGCGAGCGTGTTCGAACTACTCGCCGATTCGCGTGAGCAGATCGGCGCGGTGAATGGCGCGATCGACGCGCTGAAAGATTACTGGCTAGCCGAAACCGATCTGCAACAGGCGCTCGGCGGCCGTTTGCCGCCTGCCGCGCTGGCGGCCACGCCTCCCTTACCGGCGACGCAAACCGCCTCGTCCAACGAATCCAGTCAACCCAAAGGTCAATGACATGGTGACACGTCGACATTTTCTCGGCGGCTCGGGTGCCGCTTTGCTGGGCGCGGCACTGGTCAGCAAGGCCGGCGCGGCGTCGTTGCCCGAAGCACCCACGATGGCCGCCGCCACGATGCAGCCGCCGCTCGCACCGGCCGATGGCCGCCCCTATACGCCGGTCGCCACGCTGAACGGCTGGTCGTTGCCGTGGCGCATGAAGAACGGCTGGAAGGAGTTTCATCTGATCGCCGAACCCGTGGTGCGCGAAATGGCGCCGGGCATGAGCGCGAATCTGTGGGGCTACAACGGTCAGGCGCCCGGCCCGACGATCGAAGCCGTGGAGGGCGACAAGGTGCGCATCTTCGTGACGAACCGGCTGCCGGAACACACCACGGTGCACTGGCACGGCATGCTGCTGTCGTGCGGCATGGACGGCGTGGGCGGTCTCACGCAGCCGCATATTCCTCCGGGCAGGACCTTCGTCTACGAGTTCCAGCTGGAGAAGCACGGCACCTTCATGTATCACCCGCACGCGGACGAAATGGTGCAGATGGCGATGGGCATGATGGGCACGTTCATCGTCCATCCGAAAGACCCGGGCGTGATGCGGGTGGATCGCGACTTCGTGTTCATCATGTCCGCGTACGACATCGACCCGGGCAGCTTCACGCCGCGCGTCAACGAGATGACCGACTTCAATCTGTGGGCGTGGAATGCGCGCGTGTTTCCGGGTATCGACGCGTTGCCGGTGCGTGCCGGCGACCGGGTGCGGATTCGCGTCGGCAATCTGACCATGACCAATCATCCGGTTCATCTGCACGGCTATCACTTCGAAGTGGTGGGCACGGACGGCGGCTGGATTCCGCCGTCCGCGCGCTGGCCCGAGGTGACGGCGGACGTTGCGGTCGGACAGATGCGTGCGATCGAATTCACGGCCAATCGACCCGGCGACTGGGCGTTTCATTGCCACAAGTCGCACCACACAATGAACGCGATGGGACACCAGGTGCCGAACCTGATCGGCGTGCCGCAAAAGGATCTCGCGCAGCGCATCAACAAGCTGGTGCCCGGCTACATGGCGATGGACGGCACGGGCGGGGCGATGGGCGGCATGGAAATGCCGCTGCCCGACAACACGCTGCCGATGATGACAGGCACCGGCCCGTTCGGCGCGCTCGAAATGGGCGGCATGTTCAGCGTCGTCAAAGTGCGCGAGGGACTCGCGCGCGACGACTATCGCGATCCGGGCTGGTTTAAGCATCCGAAAGGCACGGTGGCCTATGAGTACACCGGTGAGTTGCCAACGGGTTGAGGCGGGACGTCGCGTGTTATCGATCGGCAACCTGCGAGACCAGACCCTTAAGAGGCTCCGGTTTTCACAGGTTTTTTACACCGCCGACCGCGATCGTTGCCCGCTTTTTACGGCATTTTCCGTATCGTCCGAGGTTGGCGGTTCGCCGCAACTACGATGAGATTCGCTGGAGGCTGTATGGCATTCAAACAAACGAAGGGCAACGTGACCGTCGAGGCTTGCGTGTTTCCCGCGCCGGGGCAGATGTTCAAAGGCGCACTCCGCGTGACGACCCGACGCGGCGACAAGGAGATTCAGCAGGTGATCGGGCGCGGTTGCGGCCGGCCCATGCACAGCGCCGCGCAAGCGCTCGAACTGGCCGAAGTCGAAGCGCGCCGTATCCTTGGAGTCTGACATGGCCGCGACATCGCCCAAACAGGCCATGATGTTCCGCGGACTGTGCAAGGTCGTGGCGATTGCCTTCGTCACGAACCAGGTGCTCACGACCATTTTCACGTATGTCGCGCAGCAACTCGACTCGGCGTTGCCTCATGACACGATCTGGCTGTTCAGCTGCGTGACTTGCGGACTGCTGACGCTCTGGCTTCAGTCCGACGCGCGCCGCGCGTTCGGTTTTGCGCGCGAGAGGGGCTTCGTCAAGAAGAGCGGCGAAGGCAAGCAGGAACTGCGAATCGCGGAAGACTGCCCGAAGCGCTGGCTGGTGATTCTGCATATCGAGTTGAATCCCGCAGCTGTCCAGGCATAACGCGATCACGGCAATATCAGCCCATACTTTTACGCGCTTTTAACGCGGCATTGGATAAGCTAAATATATCGAGTTGCGGCCACGGGTGCCCCATGATACGAATGTTGATTCCTGTCCTCGACAATGGCGGTGCGGTCGAAGCCGCACGTTATGCGGCGTTCCTGTTTCTGGAGCGTGGCGTCACCGAGGTCGAATTGCTGGAAGTACTCGAACCCGTCGATCAGGGACGGGCCGCGGCGTTTCACTCGCGCAGTTCGCTTGTACGGGAAGAAAAACGCGCGATGCTGAAAGCATTAATCGACGTCCGCACGATCCTCGAAGAAGCCGGCGTGCCGTATCACTGGAAACGAGTATTCGGTCACCGCACCCAAGCGATCGCCGACTACGCGGCGCTGACGCAACCCGACGTCATGGTGATCGACGCCAGTCATATGAGCTTCTTCCGCAGAATGGTCACGCTCGCGTCGCTGGCACGCCGCACGGTCACGCCGGTGACGATGGTGCATTGATCACGTAGTCGGCGCTGCTTCGTTTAACGCTTCGTTTAACCCTTCATTCAACGAATCGCAGCAGCGTCCCCCCGCTTTATTGCCCTGCAACCGCAGGCGCGTCGCTTTTATCTCCGTACATTCCCTCGTTTTAACAGTGCTTCAACCTTCTGTCACTTCGCTTGACATTGCTTGACTGTCCCCGCTGATCGTTCTCCTGATAATGAGCCCCGGCGCGGTCGGTTGAGCGCAACGCCATCGCTGAACCCGCCATACAGGCAGTCTTTCAAATACCACGTATTACTTATCATCAACGGGAATCATCATGAAAATCACGCGCTCAGGCGTCTTCGCCGCGGCTATCGCTGCTGCTGCCGCCGTGCCGGCCGTTTCGCACGCGGCTGACGGCACGATTACCTTCAACGGTCAGATCACCAGCCAGACCTGCACGATCAGCGGTAACGGTGGCGGCAAGAACTTCACCGTCACGCTGCCGACCGTGTCGACCTCGGCACTCGCCACCGCCGGCACGACCGCGGGCCGCACGCCGTTCAACATCGCGCTGTCGAACTGCACGCCGAATTCGGGCAACGTGTCGACCTATTTCGAACCGGGCGCGACCGTCGACACGACGACCGGCCAGTTGATCAACGCATCGGGCACCGCGACCAACGTCGAAATCGGTCTGCTCAACGGTGACAGCAGCGTCATCACGCTCGGCGCGGCACAGGCTTCGCAGAACTCGAAGGCCGTTGCGCTGGCAAGCGGTGCGGCAACGCTGAAGTATTTCGCGCAATACGTCGCGACGAATGGCGCGTCGACCGCCGGCACGGTGAATACCACGGTGCTGTATTCGATCGTCTATCAGTAAGAAAAAAACGCTACGGGGTGGTAGCCGGTGTCCTTGGGACGCCGGCTGTCGAGGAGATCGAGGCGAGCCGCGAGTTGGCCTCCAGAGTCGTGCTTCAGATCGGGATTGCGGAATGACAATGCGAAAGAAAATATCAAAAGCGATGACGGTTTTCGCGTTGTCATGGTTGGCAAGCAGTGTCCAGGCGGGCGTGGTAATCAGCGGCACGCGGGTGATCTATCAGGCGAAAGAACGTGAAGTCACGGTGAAGCTCGGCAATGAGGGCGACGCGCCGGCGCTGGTTCAGGTATGGCTCGACACGGGCAATCCGAATGCGTTGCCGGACGAATCGAAGGTGCCGTTCACGTTGTCGCCGCCGCTGTTCCGTCTCGATCCGAAGAAAGGGCAGAGCTTGCGTTTGATTTACACGCAGGAGCCATTGCCGCAAGACAAGGAGTCGCTGTTCTGGCTCAACGTGCTGGAAGTGCCGCCGCGCGCAGCCAGTACCGCAACCGCGGAGCAGCCGAATTCGCTGCAATTGGCGTTTCGTTCGCGCATCAAACTTTTCTTCCGTCCGGCGGGATTGCCGGGCAATGCGGACGACGCGGCCGCGCAAGTGCGCTGGAAATTCGTCCGCAAGGAGAACGGCGCCTACGCGCTGGAAGCGACCAACCCGACGCCTTATCACGTCACCTTCAGCAAGATCGTCGCCAGCGAAGGGGCAAGCAACTGGACGAGCGAGAAGGGCGGCATGGTCGATCCGGGCGCGAGCGCGGACTTCGACGTCGGCAGCGTGGCGCCGCTCGCCGAGGTGCCCACGCAAGTGGACTACACCTTCCTCAACGACTACGGCGCCGGTGTAGGCGGCAAGCGTCTTCGCGACCAGAGCGGCCAGTAAATCATGCGCACCCGGAAACCTTCTCCGCGCGCGCAATTGCGACCGCGCGCCGGAACGTGGTTCGCGCTCAGACGCAGCCACGCCGTAATGCTCGGCGCGCTCGCCGCATGGCACGCGACGCCGGCATTCGCCGACACCACGACGCTCGCCGACGTGCAGTTCAACGGCGATTTCCTGATGAAACCCAAAGGCGAGAGCGTCGACGTGTCGCGTTTCGAACGCGGCAATCCGGTGCCGCCCGGCGAGTACACGGTGGACCTCTACGTGAACGGCAATTGGGTCGGTCACGACACGCTGCGCTTCGTCGCACGCGAAGGCGCTACCAGCGCCGCGCCGTGTTTCGACAAACCGCTGATCGAACGGCTCGGTCTCGACTTTTCGGCGCTGTCCGACAAGGGCCGCGGTGAGCTCGCGAAAGCGCAGGCGGGTCAATGTGCGAACGTGTCCGAGTTGGTCGACGGCGCCTCGCAATCGTTCGATCTGTCGGACTTGCGGCTCGATCTGAGCATTCCGCAAGCGGCCTTGTTGCGCAATCCGCAAGGCTATGTCAGCCCCGAGTTCTGGGACGAAGGGGTGACGTCGGCCACGCTCGGCTACAACCTGAATTCGTTTCGCGTGACCGGTTCGGGCTCGGTGGCAGCGAACACGCAGACTTATCTGGGCTTGAACGGCGGTGTCAATATCGGTAGCTGGCATTTCAGGCAGAACTCGGCGCTGACGTGGCAATCGAACGGACCGCGCACGTATCAGAACATCGCGACCTACCTGCAGCACGATTTGCCGTCGATTCGCAGTCAGTTGACGATCGGCGATGCCTTCACCGACGGCGCCGTGTTCGACAGCATCGGCATTCGCGGCGTGGAGCTGGCGAGCGACGACCGCATGCTGCCCGATTCGCTGCGCGGCTACGCGCCGCTGATTCGCGGCGTGGCCATGACCAATGCGCGCGTGAGCGTCACGCAGAACGGCAACAAGCTCTACGAAACCACGGTCGCGCCGGGGCCGTTCGAAATCAATGATCTGTACGCGACCGGCTACGGCGGCAACCTGCTCGTCACGGTCACGGAAGCGGACGGCAGTCAGCACAGTTTTTCGGTGCCGTATGCGTCGGTTGCGCAGTTGCTGCGGCCGGGTATCACGCGTTTCAACGTGGCAGTGGGGCAGTTGCGCGACGCGCAGATCGGCCCGCACGACAACCTGCTGCAGGGCACCGTGCAGCACGGTTTCAACAACGTCATTACCGGCTACGCGGGGACGATCGTCGCCGACGGCTATCTCGCGGGCCTGCTGGGGGCGGCGGTCAACACGCCGTTGGGCGCGGTTGCCGTGGACGTAACGGAAGCGCGCGCGGAGATTCGCGGCGCGACGAATACCACGGGCCAGAGCGTGCGCATCAGCTATAGCAAGCTGGTGCCGGCCACCAATACGAACTTCACGGTGGCGGCGTATCGCTATTCGTCGAGCGGTTTCTGGGCGTTGCGCGACGCGATGCTCGCGCGCAGCCTGGTCGCCGCCGGGCAGGACCCGAGCGCGGTGGATCGCCAGCGCAACCAGATTCAACTGACCATGAACCAGAGCTTCGGCAACGGCTGGGGTAATGCTTACGTGGTGGGCTCGACGCTCGATTACTGGAATCGCGGCGGCACGACCACGCAGTTTCAGATCGGCTACAACAACGTGCTGCGCGCGCTCGGCACTAACTTCAGCTACAACGTGTCGCTGTCCCGACAACGCGATGGCGTGACCGGGCAAATGAACAATCAGATCTTCGCGAGCGTGTCGATTCCGCTCGGCACGGGCCAGCATGCGCCGACCCTGTCGACCAGCTTCACGCACAACAACCAGAGCGGGTCGTCGGAACAGGCCATGTTGAACGGCTCGGCCGGCGTGGACAACGAATTTACCTACGGCGTGACCGCGAATCATGCGCCGGGCGCGAGCACGGGTGGCGCGAACGGCCAGTATCGCAGCCCGTATGCGACGCTCGCCGCCAGCGCGAGCGGCGGCTCGGGTTACTCGCAGGTGTCGGCGGGCGTGACCGGCGCCATCGTCGCGCATCCGGGCGGCGTGACGTTCGCCAACGATCTCGGCGACACGATCGGCGTGGTGGAAGCGAAGGACGCGAAGGGCGCGCGGATCACCAACTCGTCGGGCGTGCGGATCGACAACTTCGGTTATGCGGTGATTCCGTATCTGACACCGTACAGCCTGAACACGGTCGACATCGATCCGAAAGGAATTCCCCTCGACGTCGAATTCAAATCGACCAGCCAGCAGGTCGCGCCGCGCGCGAACTCGGTGGTGATGATCCGCTTCGGCACGGTGACCGGTCGCGCGGCGGTGATCTCGGCACGCTTGCCGAACGGCGCGCCGTTGCCATTCGGCGCGACGGTGTTCGACGCGAAGGGCGCGAGCGTGGGCGCGATCGGCCAGAACAGCCGCATCTTCGTGCGCGGCGTGACCGACGACGGCGCGCTCACGGTGAAGTGGGGCGACGCCGCCGACGAGCAGTGCGGCTTCGGCTATCACTTGCCGCCGAAGGGCGAGGACCGCGGCGCGTACGCGCACATCGACGCGGTATGCGGGGCCACGCCTGGTGTGGCGAACGAGGCGAAAGCGGCTTCGTCCGCAGGAGGGAATACGCAATGAACCGGTTTCTGTCACTCGGGCTGCTGAAGAACGTTCTCGGCATGCTGACGCTTTACGTCGCGGGATGCGTGGTGTTGATCGTCAGTGTGCCGGCTCACGCGGCGGCGCTGCAATGCACGATCAGCGGCTCGGCCGCGATCAGTTTCGGCACGCTGACGGTGCCGCGCGATACGCCGGTCGGCACGGCGATCGGCCCGGTGCAATCGTCGACGGTTGCGGTCAACTGTCCGTCGAATCCGGGCACGGTGCCGCCGTACAACAACGGTTGGTACATTCAGTATTACCCGCAACTGACGGGCAGCCCGGTGGCGGGCGTGTGGAATACCGGTATGGCGGGAATCGGTATTCGCGTGATCGACGTGACCTACGGCAACCGGACGCTGTCGACGCTCAACGTCGGCGGATGGAGCGACTTCGGCGCGCCGATCACTACGACTGCGGCGTTTCAGGGCAATTTCACATTCACTTATCAACTGGTCAAAACGGCCGCCCAGGTGACGAGCGGCGGCGCGATCAACATTCCGCAGCTGTTCACGCTGGTGAGTCACAACATTCCATTGAACGTGACGTCGGCGGCGCTGGTGACGATTTCGGTGAACAACACGTCGATCGTGGCGACCACCTGCACGGTCACGACGCCCTCGGTCAGTGTGACTTTGCCGTCGGTCAATGCCAGCGCGTTCACATCGACCGGCACGACGGTGGGCAACACCGCGCTCAGTATCGGGCTCTCATGCCAGGCCGGCGCGAACGTCTACGTGACCTTGACCGATGCGACCAATCCCGGCAACACCAGCAGCAATCTGACGCTGGCGAGCGGATCGACCGCGACGGGTGTGCAGCTGCGTGTGTTGAACGGCGGGGGTACGGCGATAAGCTATGGACCGGACTCGGCGGTGGCTGGCAATCCGAACCAGTGGCTGGTGGGTGCATCCGCGAGCACCACGCGGATTCCGCTGACGGCGCAGTACATTTCGACGGGGACGGTGGGGCCGGGCACGGTGAAGGGGCTGGCCACCTTTACGATGAGTTATCAGTGACGCTGTGCGCGGTTGCCTGACGAGCAGCCCGCATACGCCGAATGCACCGTTGGATACCAGCCGCGCTTAAACCGCCAGGTCGGAAAACTGAATGCGGGCCGTCTGGCAAGCCTCGGTAAAGATCGTGTCGTAGCTGGAGAAAAACACCGTGCGAGTTTTGCCCAGCATGGTGAACAACTCCACGAGTACCGCACGCGCGGAGGCATCGAGTCCGCCGACCGGCTCATCGGCGATCAGCACGCTGGTTTCACCCAGCACGGAAGCCGTGAGGAAAATCTTCTTGCGCGTGCCGAACGACATCTGCTCGAAGCGTTTGTCGAGATGCGGCGTCAGGCCGAAACGGTTCGCCAGATCCAGCGCGGCTGTGTCGACGGTGGTGTTTCTCGCCGCGGCGACGTCGTGCAGATACGCGCGGCCGGTTTGATCCGGATATGTCATGCAATCTTCCGGCACATACGTCAGCGCGGTTTGCGCGGCGAGCGGCGCGCTGACCAATGCGTGACCCCCAATCCAGACATTCCCTGAATCGGCTTCGATCGTGCCGGACAGCACACCGAGCAGCGTGGATTTGCCGCTGCCGGATTCATCGTTCAGTGCAACGCAACCGGCCTGATTGTCGTAGTGCAGTCCCTGAAAAATGACGCGTTCGCCGTAGCGCTTGCTGAGGTTGTCGAATCGGAGCATGGATTAAAACGGAGTCGGGGAAGAAGGGCGCTTCAGTTGCCGGTGCGATGCAGAGGCGGGTTTTCGTGTCGTGTCGCGGTGTGTCGCGATGTGTCGTGTCGGTCCGCACGGTCGCTTCGCCAGATCGGCGCAACCGGCGTGGCGCAAGTGTAGCAGCGCGGGAGAACGGTACGAACGCATGGGTATGCGAACGCCTGCCGGCACGGCGCGACACGCGCGAATCGCTGCTCGCCGTGTAAAGTTCCGTAACGTCAGGCCGTTAAACAAGTAGAGTTTGTCGTGCTTTTCTCTCCTTTCCTGACTTTCCCGACGTCCCCGTCCTCCCGACTTCATGCAAATTGCTGCCGGCAAAACGGCTCCGCCGACCCGCGCCGAACTCCGACGCATCGTCACCGCCATCGTGATCGGCAACGGCTTCGTTGCGTACGACTTCACCGTTTATAGCTTCTCCGCCGTGATAATCGGCAATCTGTTCTTTCCGTCTCACAACCCCGCGTCGTCGTTATTGCTCTCGCTTGCCACCTTCGGCGCGGGCTTCGTGATGCGTCCGCTCGGCGCGCTCATGATCGGCCATATCGCGGACAGCCGTGGCCGCAAGGCGGGCCTCACGGTCTCGCTCACGCTAATGACGCTTGGCACGTGGCTGATCGCGTGCCTGCCCGTCTACGCGTCGATCGGGCCGGCCGCGACCGTGCTGATGGTTCTCGCGCGGCTCATGCAGGGGCTCGCGGCGGGCGGCGAAATCGGTCCCGCGTCGGCCTCGCTGATGGAATCGGCCGCTTACCGGCAGCGCTGCTTCATGGTGAGTTGGCGCGGCGCGAGCCAGGGCGCGGCCGCCTTCGCCGCCGCGCTGGTCGGCGCAAGCACCACGATGTTGCTGTCTCCCGTGGAAATGCACGCCTGGGGCTGGCGCATTCCGTTCGTGCTGGGCGGCCTGATCGGCCCGGTCGGCTGGTATCTGCGCCGTCGCATGCCGGCGGCCGCGCCGCGGAAACGCGCGCGGCTCTCGCCGGCGCGGATGTTCGCCGAACATCCGCGTGCGCTGGTCTGCGGCCTGCTGATGATGGCCGCGCCGTCGGTGGGCATTTATCTTACGGTGTTTTACATGCCGGCCTACCTGGTCCGTACACTGCAACGGCCGCCGGCGATCAGCCTGTGGACGGCGTGCCTGTCCGGCCTCGTGATTCTGGTGGTGACACCGCTCTTTGCCCGCGCCGCCGATCGGCTCGCGAGCCGCAAGACGCTGCAATACGCGTCGCTTGGAGCGTCGCTCGTTCTGGCGTGGCCGGCGTTCTGGGCACTGACCCATGGCGCGACCGATCTGGTTGCGTTGGCAATCATCACGGCTTACGTTGCGCTCGCCGTGAACAATGCCGGACCGAGTTCGGTGCTGATGATGGAAGCGCTGCCGGTTCACCGGCGCGCGGCTGGGTTGGCGGTGATCTACAGCTTCGGCGTGGTGATGTTCGGCGGATTTTCGCCGTTCATCGTGACGTGGCTGATCAACCGGACTGGCGATCCGATGGTGCCCGCCTGGTATCTGATGGGCGCGACGCTGCTTACGCTGGCGGCGTTGAAGGGCTTTCCCGAGTCGGCGACGCGCGGCGCGTGCAGCGCCTGCCCGTCGCAACCGTCGGCCTGATGGCCCAATGAACGCTAGGCTGCGTTGCGCAGTTGCAGGTCCAGCGCGCGCAGGCGCATGTCCTGCGGACTCATGTCGAAGGCGCGGCGAAACGCGCGGGTAAAGTCGGACGCGCTCTGAAAACCGAGCCCATAAGCGATTTCCGCAACCTGAAGGCCCGGAAAACGGACTAGTTCGTCCGCCGCCTCGCGCAACCGGCGGTTGCGGATATAGGCGCCCAACCCGCCTTCGTGCTCGAACCAGCGGTAAATCGTCGCGCGTTTTAATTGCAGCGCCTGAACCACGCTGGTAGGCGTGAGCTCGCTTCGGTGCAGGTTCTTTTCAATGTAGCGGCGCACCTGGCCCATCACCGCGGTTTGCAGCGCGGCGCGGCTCGCGCCGGTCAGGCGAGCCTGCTTGCCGAACGCGGCCACCAGCAACTGGCCGCCGGCCTGCAAAGCCTCGATCGCGTCGGCGGGGCCCAGCGTGGGTATTTCGCGGGCCAGCGCCGTCATATGGTCGAGTACGAGGCCGGTCAGCGGCGAGCCCTGCTCGACGATGCGGCCGTGAATGGCCGGACCGTCCAGTTCCTGGTCCACGATCGCAGCCGGCACGAACAGACTCAGCAGCCGCGACGCGGGTCGGTCGGCGCGAAACGGCTGGTTCAGGTCGAACGCGACGATGCCTTGCACCGAGCCCGTGGCGCTGCGTTTCTTCTGCATGCCCGTGACGTGGCCGACCGCGCCTTCCACGAACAGTTGAAACACGTAATCGCGCCGTCTGTCCGTGGAGACGCGTGCCACCGAGCGCTCCAGTTGCATCGAATCGGTGCGGCAGTCGGTAAACACCATGCCGCCGACCGCATACAAGTCGATTTCACCGCGAAATCCGCCGTCAATCTGTTCTTTCGACGGCGGCGCGTCGACCACATGTCCCACCCGTTCGCGCCACGCCAACGCCTGCTTCGGCGTGGCGACCCCGTGCGTGCTGAAACGGCTCGTGGAAATCGACGAGCGCGAATCGGCTGCTGCTGCGGCGGCCAGATGCGGGGGCAAGGAGCGCAGGTTCATGAATAACGTACTGCGAACAGGAAAGGCCATTCCGGCGTGAGGGCGGCGGCGAGCACGTATTTTTGCACACTGTCGGCCAAAACTGAGACGTATGGTAAAGCGTGTCAAAAATCTTGCCGTATCGTCACATGATTAGATGCAGATCGTTTTCGCTGATGGCGCGGCAGATTCATCGACCGTTGCCCCGTGCTGGAACCGCAGCTGCGCGTGAAAAAGGCGCCGTCCGCCATACGCGGCGCAATGGGCGCGAGGTCCATGCTTTGCCGGCTGGCATTTCACGGGGAACGAAAGATGAGCGGCACGAACAGGCAATCCTCCGCGCAACGCGGCGGTCTGCGTCCGTCCAGTTTGGTGGACAGCCAATTGCAGCATCTTGAGAACGTGGTGGAGTTTGTGACGCGTGGGGACGCGCCCGACGCGCAACACACGCTCGACCATGAGTACTGGGCAAAGCGCATTCGTGCGCTGGAAGAGACCCACGAGTTGATTCACAGCCAGCGGCAGCGCATTACGAAGCTGCTGGCGCGGCTGGTGACGCAAGCTCAGGTGGGCCGGCAAAATCGCTCGGCCGCCTGAGCCGCGAAAATAAAAGAGTCGCAAAGACCGGGGGCAGTAGCTGTGTAGCAGGGGACCAAACGATGCTCGCGGGCATCGGTAGTCCAAGTCGAGGAACCTGAGAGAAAGTGGCGATGATGCGAACGGGCCCAAAGAGGCCCGTCGCACATCGACCCGCATCATGCGCTAATGGCGGCACCGTGCCCCAATAAATAAAATATCGGCGCATGCAGTAATTCCGACCGCTTTTAAATAGGGCGCGGACTAATAGTAAGTATCCAGAATACGCACTGAATTTAGCGCTGATAAACTGTGCGCCGGAGCAGCACGCCAGGCCTTTTCAGGCGCCGTTCGCTCCCTGAAATCCGGCCGCCTGAAATGCCGGATAGACGGTAGAAACAGGCTTTTTCCCCGATTTTGAACGCGTGCCGGCACGGCATACTGACTCGTGTTCGAAGCGCAATAAGGGACGCATGATTGGTTGTCCTGTCTTCCATTCATGCATGGTGTCGTATCGATCGATTCCCCTCGCCAACTTCTACCCACCCGATTTTGATCAGTATCAGGGCTCGCCTGAGCCCGTTTTTGGAAGTGACCCATGAAGCCGGGAAAGAACTCGCTTGAGAAAAAACGCGCACGCAAAATCGCCATGGCGATCGGGGCGGCGTTGATCGTGGCATTGCTCGCGTTCAGTGTGTGGCATGTCCAGCAGCGCAACGCGCAGGCCGTGCCGGCGCTGACCGGCGTCGCGAAGCAGATGCGGCAGGATCCTTCCGCATGGACTCACGAGGAGAAAGACGCGTCGCAAATGCTGCGCGACGTTCGCGACGGCAACGTCGCGGCGGTCGGCGTGAGTCCCAGTGCGATTCTGGTGTCGAGGCGCGACGGCACCAGGTATTTCGTCACCGACCACAACGCGACCTTCTCGCACGCGCTGCTGCTCGGCGAACCCAGCTCGAATCAGGCCGCCGCGTATCAACTCGTCTGGCTGCCCGACGCGGATATTCGCACGGGGGCATCGAGCTGGATTCCGGTATTCGATCAGGTACGCGATGCGATTAGTCTGCTGCTGCCGTTGCTGCTGATCGGCGGCATGGTGTGGTTCATGCGCCGCGAAATGCGCGGCGGCGCTTCGCTGCTGACCAGGGCGCCCGCACTGCGCTTCGACGACGTGATCGGCGCCGGCGAGGCGAAGGCGGCGCTCGCCGACATTCGCGGCTACCTGTCCGATCCGAAGCAGTTCACCGCGATGGGCGTACGCGCGCCATGCGGAATTCTGATGGTGGGCGGACCGGGCGTCGGCAAGACGCGACTCGCGCAGGCGCTGGCGGGCGAATGCGGCGCGAGCTTCATCTCGATCACGGGCAGCTATTTCAGCGCGAAGTACTACGGCGTCGGTATTCAGAAGGTCAAGCATCTGTTCGAACTGGCACGCAAGAATGCGCCCACGGTAATCTTCATCGACGAAGCCGACGGTCTCGCCAAACGCACCGATACCGGCGGTGGTCCGGTCGAAGCGGAGAGCAACCGCATCATCAATCAACTGCTGGCGGAAATGGACGGCTTCGCGTCGAACGAAGGCGTCATCATCGTCGCGGCCACCAATCACCCCGACAATCTCGACGAAGCGTTGCGTCGGCCTGGCCGCTTTGATCGCACCGTGCAGGTTCGTTTGCCCGATCGTGAAGACCGCGCGAAGATTTTCCGCTTCTACGCAGAGCGGCTGAAATCGAAATCCACCGACATCGACTACGACCAGCTCGCACGTCTCACGACCGGTCTGTCGCCGGCAACGGTCGCGATGGTGGTGAACCAGGCCGGGCTCGTCGCGCGCAAGGCCGGCGACGTCGAAATCGCGTCGAAGCATTTCATGGAAGCGATCAAGATTGCCCGGATCGGCGACGTGAGTGGCGCGGAGCGCGCATTGAGCGAAGACGAACGCACGCGCATCGCGGTGCATGAAGCGGGGCATGGCCTGGTCGCGGCATTGCTCGGCACCGGTGTGCTGGAAGAGGTGACGATTCTGCCGCGCGGCGGCGCATTGGGCGTTGCGTTGATTACCAAGGCACAAGATAAGCATCTATATCGCGAGAGCGAAATTCGCAACGAAATCCAGGTGTTGCTCGGCGGTCGCAACGCTGAAATTCTGACCTTTTCAGAAGCATCGAGCGGGGCCGCGTCGGATTTGCAGGAGGCGTCGCGCATCAGTCTCGACATGGTGTCGAAGTTTGGCTTCAACCGTGACGGCGATCTGTTCAGTCTCGCGGCGTTGCCGTCGCAGTACGCGGGCCTGCAAATGAAAAGCGCGATCGAACACGCGAACGTGCTGCTCAAGGAACTGAACGAATTGTGTTTTGGGCTGTTGCACGCGTATGAACCCGTGCTGCGTGCTATCGCCGACGAATTGCTGGAGCAGGAAACCGTTCCCGGAGAGACGGTTTACCGGCTGATCCGGGAACATAAAAGCACGCTGAAGATCGTGCATGAACCGGCCGCTGCTTAACCGGCTTCGAATCCGGCTTCGAATTTTCAGGCGAAGTCGGACGGACCCGGCGACGGCACGCCGGCAGGCGTATCGGTTTCGCCTAACGGGTTGCCGTCGTCGTCATCATCGCCCCTAGCCGGCTGGGGCGCTTCTCCTTTTGGCGGCAGCGGCTGATCGAGCCCCGGCTCGACGGGCGTCGGAATGGCGTCGCCGATGGGCTTGGACACGTCCGTCGGCGGGCTGCCGGGGTCTTCATCGGCCCGGTGGTCGGGCTCATTCGGAAGCTGAGTCAGGTTGGTCACGAGAACTCTCCTGCTGGTAAGGGCAATACTCACCAATCAGCAAGGCGTGTACCAGGCACATTGGTCTAACCAGCCGGCGCGGTCCGAAACCGGATATAAAAACAGCTTATAAAACCCCGGATTTCCAGATCATCTGCGCGGCGGCCGCCACCACGAACACCAACACCAACGCGCGGAACGCCGTGGGCGGCAAGCGGTCGCGCAACGGCCGCACCAACAGCATGCCGACGATTACCGGCAGGCTCGCGCAGGCCGAGATCAGCAGATCGGTCCAACTGGCATGCGCACCGCCGCTCAACGCGAGCACCAGCGTGACGATCGACACCACCAGAATGATCGCGATCTGCTTGGTGAACGCTTTACCGGTAGCGCCCGTGGCGATCAGATACATCGCCAGCAAGGGGCCCGGCACCGACGCAATGCTCTCCATCAACGCGGCGCCGAAACCCAGCACGAACCCGGCGGGCTTCGCCCACTTCGGCGACAGCGTCAAACGCGGCGTTGCCAGCAGTAGCAACGCGGCAATCATCAGAAAAGCGCCCGCAGCCGCTTGCGCGCGATGCGGCGCCAGCGAAATCAACAGGCTCACGCCGACGATATTGCCGATCACCGTGCCGACCAGCGGCGCCGCGATGCGCCGCACGGTGGGCAGCAGATTGCCGCCTTCCAGCGCCTGCGGGATATTGCCGAGAATGATCGGCATCGACAGCAGCAGCACGGCGCTTTTGATGGGCAGGAAGTGGCTGAGAATCGGCATGGCGACCAGCGGCACGCCGATGCTGACCACGCCCTTGACCATGCCGCCCAGCAACAGCGCGACGACAATACCCAGCAACGCGTAGACATCGAGCGCCTGCAGGCTCGGGCCGAGCACGCCGTCGGCGAAATTGAAATGGAACATCGTTGAGGTCCGCGAGCCGGCCGCGTGCGAACGATCAGAGGATGTCGCGCGGGCAGTGGCGTGTTGTTATCGGTCGGCCGGTTCGATGCCCGCGGATCGCGCAAGAGAGGAAGCAGCCGTTCAGTGAGGCCGCATGATACCGCGCCATGAGTCGCACTGCTTGAAAGTGAAACGTAAGCTGTGCTGGCATCAAACGGCGTCTGAAGCGGTGTTGGTGTCGCGGCTTTGATCGCGTGGTTCGACAATTCGAGCCCGCTCGCGACGGGTGGCCAAAGCGGTAGGTGTTCGCGGCGAAACCGAAGCCATGTCCGCTTCGATCGGCTTCGCTTCACTCCGCGTCTTCAACCGAAGAATCGGCGCTTCAATCAAGCGCCACGACAACATCGCCATGACGAGCGAAATCGCAAACGACGCCACGATACCCATTACATGCGCCCACAACGGCACGGTGCCACCGAATAGCGCGACGGCGTGACGGTTGCGAGTCAGGTCGGGGATCAGGTTGTGATAGAGATAAAAGCCGTAGCTGATGCGCCCGAGCCCCGCCAGCCAGCCGGTTTCAAGCAGACCGATCACCACGGCATTGCGGCAGCACGCCACCGAACACACCAGCGCCGCGATACAAACGCCGTACAACGCGCTGATCGCGGTGAATGAAAGTGCGTTGTGCAACTGACTCCACACCGGCTCGCTCGCGCACAGGCCGACTAGCGCAAGACTCAAGCCGAACAACGTCGCGCCATGCCCGAGCCAGGCACGCAATGCGTCCTGCTTCCGCGCAATCGTCAAGCCGCCGATTCCACCCAGGGCCAGCAGCCAGAAATTGGTCAACGGGTGCGTGTAAATGGTGATTTCTGGCCAATGCGCCGCACGCATGGCCAGCAACGCGACGAGACCGGCCGCGACGATCACCCAGCACACCGCGCGATGCCGGCGCGCGGCCAGCAGCAATAACAGCGGCGCGAATACCAGATAGAACTGCTCTTCGATCGCGAGACTCCACAAATGCGAGTAACGTCCCGGCCAGAAATGCAGCACCGAGCCGATCCAGAGATTCGACAGATAAGCGAAGTGATACGGCATGCCGCTCGCGAGTTCCGGACTCGCCATGCCGAACGCCATCAACACGCACATCACGACGAGCATCAGGTAGTAGATCGGAAAGATACGCAGCGTCCGGCGAAACAGAAAGCGCTTGAGCTCGGCGCCGAAGCGGGCGCCGGCAGTTTCGATCCGCGTGCGCTGCGCCGACAGAATGCCGATGATGAGAAAGCCGCTGAGCGCGAAAAAAATCCATACGCCGAGATGACCGATCTCGCCGGCGTCGCCGAATAGGCGGTGCTGAAAAAATACCATCAGGACTGCAATTGCTCGCAGTCCGTCGAAGCCGGCAATCCGGTTGTTCATGTGATTGTCTTCCTGAGCGAGGGCGGCGCGCGCTGCGCAGCCGGACTGGGCGGTAACGGAAGGTAATCCATCGTACGATGAAAAAAACCGAAAAAAATCGCACGGCCGATTCAACGATTTATTTTTCGCGAGGATTACCGATTGGTTTTGCAGGCCCCGTGTAAAGCCGCAAAACTTGCCGCGAATTGAATTGCCGACGACTCCGGATTACCGCACGCCGACAGTGGCATTTCAGATCGCCGCGTCGAGCGATGCAATTAAAGGCGGCTTGTCAGCGCGCGGGAGTTTGGCGCACGACATGAGTGGGAACGTTTTATTGTCATGGGGTTCCTACGAACAACAGCGGCGCCCGGCCGTCTGTCATTACGCGCCGCTTGCGCGTGTCATCCTGAGAGAAGCCGAATGGAAAACCGTCACGGACTCTCCGAAGGCAGTCCGCCCGCGGGACGTTCGATCGAAGTGGACTTCTTTCGCGGCGTCGTGCTGATCGTGATCGTGCTGGATCACATTCCCGGCAGCACGCTGTCGCATCTGATGTTGCATGCCTACGCGCTGTGCGACTCCGCCGAAGTGTTCGTGTTTCTCGGCGGCTATGCATCGGCGGCGGCGTATACGGCGGTGCTCGCCGGCCGCGGCGAGAGCGCGGCGAAGCTGCGCTTCGTGAAACGCTGCTGGGAGATCTACCGTGCCTATCTACTGACGGCCGTGTTGACGCTGGTGTCCGGCGCCATACTCGCGCTGTTGCATCTCAATCCGCCGATGGTCGACCTGACCGGCTGGACGCCGTTCTCGGCACAGCCGCTGCATACGGCATTCGATATCGCAGTGCTGCGGCGCCAGCCGTATCTGTCGAGCGTGCTGCCCATGTACGTGATTTTCGCGCTCTGCGTGCCGTTCGCGGTGCCGCTCGCGCGCCGCTCGTGGTGGCTGGCACTCGCCTTGAGCGTGGCGATCTGGGCGTTGGCGCGGCCGCTGGCCGCGTTTTTCAGCATTGACGACATGGCCGACTGGGCCTTTAATCCGTTTGCCTGGCAACTCATGTTCGTGCTGGGTATTCTGTGCCGGGTGCAGCCGATCAGTGAGCGGTTTCACACCAGCCGCACGGCGCGCTCGTTGACCTGGATCGCCGTGATCGCGGCGCTGACATTCGCTGTGGTTAAACTATTCGTGCTGACGCAACCGTTGCCCGGCGCACTGAAACAGAACCTCTCTCCTGACCGCGTGATCAATTTCGTCGTTATCGCCTGGCTCGCCGCGCAGTTCGTGCGCATGGGAAGCATTGCGTGGCTCGCGCAGCGGCTGCCTGCCGTGGTGACGGTCGGCCGCACGGGGCTCGTGTGTTTCGTCGCGGGCACGCTCGTGTCGCTGATCGTCGATACAGCCACGCCGCACATGTTCCATGGTTTTCGCGGCGTGCTGATCGGGCTCGGCGGCGATCTGGTCGCGATCGGCGCGCTGCTGATGATTGCACGCGGCTGGCAGGGCTGGAAGCGCCAGCCGCCGCGCGCGGCCGCGAATGGCGCGGGCTGCGGATGATGGCGTGGCAGCGCCGGGTGCGTCGAACACGAGAGCGGCGTGTGGTCGCCGCGGTTTCTGTCGGCGCTGTCGCGTTCTGGCTGAGCGCTGCGCCGGCGCTCGCCGCGCCCAAGGAAGCGCCGCTCGCCATGCGTTGCGCCGAACTCGCCGGCGCGGTGCTGCCGCCCGAACTGATCGCGTTGCCGACGGCCGGCGCGCTGATCGAAAGCGCGAATATGGTGGGCGCCACCGCGCCCGGTAATCAGCAAGGTGGCGAATATTGCCGTATTACCGGCCGCATTAAGGCGCTCAAAGCCAGCACGCCCGATATCCGTTTCGATCTGAATTTGCCGCGCCGCTGGAACGGTCGCGCGTTGCAGATTGGCGGCGGCGGTTATAACGGGGTAGTGGTAAGCGGCACTGGCGTGATGCCGTTTTCACCGGACCGCGCACCGCTCGCGCAAGGCTATGCGACCTTCGGCGACGACTCGGGGCATGTGGGCGATTCGTCGCTCGCGGTGTTCGGTCTGGTCGACGAGGCGGTAACGAACTTCGGCTACGCGCACCTGAAGAAAACCCACGACGCGGCACTCGCCTTGATTGCACGCGCGTATGGCCGGCCCCCGCAGCGTATGTACTTTGCCGGCGGCTCGACCGGCGGGCGCGAAGGCTACACGGTGATGCAGCGCTATCCGGACGACTACGACGGCGTGATCGCCAATTCGCCCGCGCTCAATTTTTCCGGCGTGCGGCTGCTCGGCGTGAAACTCGGCCAGGCCGAGTATGCGACGCCTGGCGGCTTTATTCCGCCGTTGCTGCTGGAGCATGTCTATCAACGCACGCTGGCGGTTTGCGACAAACTCGACGGCGCGGCGGACGGCATTGTCAGCGACGTCGCCGCGTGCCGCGAGCATGAAGCGGACATCATCGCGTCGTTGCGCTGCGCGGGGCACACGCCCGCGCATGACGAATGTCTGACCGACCCGCAACTCGCCACCTTGCTGGTAATGCGCGACGGTCTCTCGCTGCCGTACAAGCTGGCGTGGGGCGTCGACGGTTATCGCGGTTACAACCTTTTCCAGGGCACGCATCTGACGGGCATGCTGGGCCTCGCGCATCAACCGGAGCGCCTGCCGGTGCCGACGTTCTTCGCCAGCGGCTATCTGTTCGCCCAGGGCGACGGCTATATCCGCTACTTCGTCGCTCATGACGCGGAGTTCGACTCGCTCAGATTCGATCCGCAGCATCCGGGAAAATATCGCGCGCAACTGGTTGCGTTGTCACAGACCATCGGCTCGATGAACCCCGACCTGTCGCGCTACATGGCGCATGGCGGCAAGCTCATCACGCTGCAAGGTCTTGCCGACGAAGTCATCAGCCCGAACCAGACCATCGCGTACTACGAGGCGCTGAACGAGCGCTTCGGCAACGACCAGGTGAACAGTTTCATGCGGCTTTACATGGTGCCGGGTTTTCAGCACGGCAGCGGCGTGTTCATTCCGTCGGTGGATCTGCTGGGCGCACTCGACGCCTGGGTGACGCGCGGCGTGGCGCCCGAGACCCTGACCGCGACCGATATTGCGCCGGCCACCAATGGACGCTCGCGGCCGTTGTGCCGCTATCCGCTGTTTCCGCGATATATGGGCAAGGGGAGTATCAATCTGGCCAGCAGTTTCGTCTGCGTGGAACCGTGAGTCGACGCCGGCTAGTGGTGCTTGCATTTACAACGATTTGTAGAGCGCTTGCAATGACCGCACGCGAGCAGGGCGGCAGCGCCCTTAATGAACGCCGCCGCCCCGCTTCGTGGATCAAATCGGAAACGCGAATCCCAGACGCGAATTACTGACCGTTCTGCATCGTTCCACCATTGACGCCGTTGCCACGAATGCCGTTCTGGGTTCCGTTATTCATATTCGCCCCATTGTTCATGCTGCCGTTCGAACCGTTCATCGGCGCACTATTCGGCGTTGCACCCGTGCCAGTGCCCATGCCGCCACCGGTGCCGGTTACACCCGGTGAGCCGTAGCCCGAACTGCCTGGGTTTTTCATCGAATTCGGACCGACGCCGGGTGTCGCCGTGCCGCCCGCGCCACCGGTCGTGCCGCCACCGGCGCCGATGCCGCTACCGCCGCCGTTGCCGCCGCCGGCTCCCGCACCCGCGCCGCCGCCGCCGGCTTGTGCGTAAACCCCACCCGAAAGCGCCATCACGAGCGCCGATGCGAAAATCGCCTTGGTCATGTGTTTCATGGTCAACCTCCATCACAGTCGGATTGATGTCACGCGAGCGATGTCGCTCGCATGTTGAATCTCGCGCAAGCGGTGTGCCTTGAAGACATCGAACACAGCGCATGAGGCGTTCCCGGCGACGCCCGCAGGAGTGAGCGCAAAGGTAGGTATCCCGAGCAATGACGACCGATCGGGCAACTCGTGAAGGACGCGATCGTTAGCCGGCAAACGTTTGCTTCCTGGCGCGACAATTCCACCAGGCAATGCTCGACAGGTGTCGTCGCGAGGTTCGGAAAAAGGCAATAGTTACCTTGTTTTCCTGGGTTTCGGTTTGGCTGAAGTAAAAGAATCCGATTCAGATCAAGCGCCTGAAGAGGGTCACTCGCACATCGAGTAGACGGTGCCGGTGAATGCCCGTAGCGGCACTGTTAAGGCGCTCGGACACATGCTAGAGTCCATTTCGCCTATCGGCAGCATCAGTGACCATCGCCAGAAAATACACGGGTCGGCCCGTCGCGCCGTCCGCTGAAAACGACTAGGGATATCGTATGGAAACGCTTGGCGGAACGCGTCTCGCCCAACTCTTCAACGATCGGCAAAGCGAGTTGCTGGGCGAGTGGATCGCGCAGCAATACGCCATCGCGTCACGTCGCGGCGGTGTCGCCGAAGCGCAACTGCGCAATCAGTTCGTGCAGTTCGTCGCGCTCACCTGCGCCGCGCTGAGCGCTTCCGACCGCGTCGACTTCAACACGCCAGGGTGGGACGAGGTCCGCGGTTTCCTCGCCGAAGTCTCGGCCCAACGCGCGCGGCAAGGCTTCACGCCGGTCGAAACCGCCATGTTCGTGTTCTCGTTGAAAGAGCCGCTGTTTTCGCGCCTGCGCGTGGAGCTGCTGAACGAACCCGCCAGGCTGGCGGAACTCATTTGGACCGTCAGCACCTTGCTGGATGCACTCGGGCTGTACACCACCGAGGTCTACCAGACGAGCCGCGAACAGGTGATCGTGCGTCAGCAGCAGGAACTGCTCGAACTGTCCACGCCGGTCGTGCAACTGTGGGAAGGTATTCTCGCGTTGCCGCTGATCGGCACGCTGGATTCGGCGCGCACCCAGGTGGTGATGGAAAGCCTGCTGCAGAAGATCGTCGAAACGGGCGCGGCAATCGCGATTATCGACATCACCGGTGTGCCGACCGTCGACACGCTCGTCGCCCAGCATCTGCTCAAGACCGTGGCCGCCGCACGGCTCATGGGTGCGGACTGCATCATCAGCGGCATTCGTCCGCAGATCGCGCAGACCATCGTTCATCTGGGCGTCAATCTGTCGAACGTGATCACCAAGGCCACCCTTGCCGACGCATTCGTGGTCGCGTTGCAGCGTATGGGCAAGTCGTTGCAGGTCGGCGCGCCGCGTACCGACGGCGCCGGCGCGTCCGGGGCTGCGCCGGTCAACCCGTTCAGCGGCGTTTGACGCCGGCTATCGCACCCACCTTCGCGCACACCAACCGGACCCGGCGATGGAACGCATTCCGATTTTGCGGATGGGCAAGTTTCTGCTCGTCACGATTCAGGTAGACATGCACGACCGTCTGGCCATGGCGTTGCAGGACGACCTGACCAGCCGCATCGTGAAAGATCGCGCGAAAGGCGTGCTGATCGATATTTCGTCGCTCGACGTGGTGGACTCGTTCATCGGCCGGATGATTGGCGACACCGCCGCGATGGCGCGCGTGCTCGACGCGCAAACCGTGGTGGTCGGCATGCAGCCGTCCGTTGCGATCACGCTGGTCGAACTCGGCCTCGCGCTGCCCGGCGTGCGCACCGCGCTGAACGTCGAGAAGGGCATGGCGTTGCTGACCGGGTCGGACACGTTTTGAACGCGTTTGCCGGCGGGCCTCCCGATACCGTGCCGCTATCCTCCATGACCAGCCCTTCCTTGCAGCCAGGCGCTCAGGCGCCCGACGAGGTCCTGCCGATCCGCTCGGACGAGCAGATCGTCAGGCTGCGTCGTCTGGTGCGCGAGAAAGCGGTGGCGCTCGGCATGTCGCTCATCGATCAGACGAAATTCGTCACCGCGGCGAGCGAACTCGCTCGCAATACCCTCACGTACGGCGGCGGCGGTGACGTACACTTTTATCAGCTTCAACAGAACAGCCGCAGCGGCCTGCGACTCGAATTCATCGACCACGGGCCGGGTATCGCGGACATCCAGAAGGCATTGACCGACGGCTATACCAGCGGCAATGGACTGGGTCTCGGTCTCGGTGGGGCGAAAAGGCTGTGCGACGAGTTCGAGATCCGCTCGTCGCCAGGCGAAGGTACTCACATTTCGATTACCAAATGGAAGCCGTTCTAAACCGGTCTAGCGCTACCCAGCAGCGCTTCGAAATTAGCGATCCGAGCCAGGTGTCGTTCGCGCGGCGCGGCATCGGCGACCTCGCGCAAGCCGTCGGCTGTAGCGAAACGATTGTCGGCAGGCTGGCGATCATCGTGACCGAATGCGCCACCAATCAGCTCAAGCACGCGCAGCGCGGCGAATTGCTGGTGCGCGCGCTCAGCGAAGTCGTGCCGCCCGGCTCGGGCTTGCCGTCGCGCTATGGCGTCGAATTGCTGGCTATCGATAACGGCCCGGGTATTCACGATCTGCACGCCTGTTTCGTCGACGGCTATACGACGGCCGGCAGTCCGGGCAACGGCATGGGTGCGATCCGGCGGCTCGCCGATCAGCTCGACATCTGGAGCGCACCGGCTCGCGGCACGATTTTGCGCGCGGTGGTGTGGGCGGACGTCGGCGCTTCGGCCGCGGGTTCCACGGCCGCGCCGGACACCGGCGCCGCCGGCGAGTCGGCGATCGAATACGGCGCGATCAATCTGCCGCTGCAGGGCGAGTGGGTGTGCGGCGATGCGTGGTCATGCGGCTACGCGGACGGCGAATTCACCGTGATGATCGCCGACGGACTCGGCCACGGTGAGTTAGCGAATGCCGCGGCGATTGCCGCTACCGATACCTTCGCCCAGCTCGGAGCGTCGAGCCTCGAGCAAATCGTCGAGGCCTCGCACGACGCGTTGCGCGCCACGCGCGGCGCGGCGCTCGGCGTCGCGCGGATTGCCGCCGGCGGCACGCTGCATGACGCACCCGCCACGGCACGCTTTTGCGGCATCGGCAATATTGCCGCGAGCGTCTGGACGCCGCAAAGTCATCGCCATCTGGTGTCGCACGCGGGCATTGTCGGTCATCAGATGCACAAGGCACAGGTGTTCCAGGTCGACTGGCCGGACGGCGCGTTGCTGATCCTGCACTCCGACGGTCTGGCCACGCGCTGGGATCTGAGCCCGTATCCCGGCCTTGCGCTGCGTCATTCCGCGCTGATCGCGGCGGTGCTCTATCGCGACTTCGCGCGCGGCCGCGACGACATCACCGTGGTCGTCGCACGCGCCCGGCACAGCGAGCACTCGTGATGATCGAGCCGCTCCATATCGCTAAGGTCGATAGCGAACTTGCGGTGGTCGCTGCGCGGCGCAGCGCGCGCGGACTCAGTGAGGCGCTCGGTTTCGCGGTACAGGACCAGACGCGGATCGCGACGTCCGTGCTCGAAGTCGCGCGCGCCATGCTGGCTGCCACGCGCGCGGGACGCGTCGAGTTTCTGTTCGACACCGCCGGGCGATCGCACAGCCTGCTGATCCGTTTCGTTGCGCCCGCAACGGGACTGGAACGGTTCATCGGGCGCGCGCCAGGCGCCGCCGGCGACCTTGCCGCACAAGAACCGGCCGCCACCGTCGATGCATTAGGGGTACTCGCCGCCCAGCGGTTGATGGACGTCTGCACGTTCGACAATGCGGCGGGCGACGCCGTCGTCACCCTGACCAGGCATCTGCCCGAGCAGGCGGCGCGGGTCGCAAGCGCTGCAGCGGCTGCTGCAGCCGCCGCGCTTGCCGCCACGCCAGCGAGCGCGCAGGCCCCGTTCGACGAAGTGCAACGGCAGAACCGCGAACTGGTGGACGCGCTCGGCGACCTGCAGGAGCGGCAGGAGGAACTCGTGCGGCTCACGCGCGAGCTCGAGGACACCAATCGCGGCGTCGTGGCGCTGTACGCCGAACTGGACGAACGCGCCGTCCATTTGCGCCGTGCCGACGAAGCGAAATCGCGTTTCCTGTCGAACATGAGCCATGAGTTTCGTTCGCCGCTGTATTCGATCCGGGCGCTGTCCAAACTGCTGATGGACCGGGTGGACGGCGAGCTGACCGAGGAACAGGTCAAACAGGTACGCTTTATCCGCAAGGCCGCGGAGGAGTTGTCGGAAACCGTCGACGACCTCCTCGACATCGCCAAGATCGAGGCGGGCAAGATCGAATTGCGGCCCGCCGAATTCGAGGTTGCCAATCTGTTTTCGGCGTTGCGCGGCATGCTGCGCCCCTTGTTGCCGGCGAGCGGCGTCGATCTGCTGTTCGACCCGTGCTACGACATCCCGCCCGTCTACACCGACGAAGGCAAGGTTTCGCAGATTCTGCGCAACTTCATATCCAATGCATTAAAGTTTACCGAACAGGGTGAAGTGCGCGTCCACGCGCGCTACGACGACGCCGAGCGCCGCCTGATCTTCTCGGTGAGCGATACCGGCATCGGCATCGCGCCCCGGCATCAGCAAAGTGTCTTCGAAGAATTCGAGCAGGTGGAGAATCCGTTGCAAACCCAGGTGAAAGGCACCGGGCTGGGGTTGCCGCTCTGCGACAAGCTGTGCAAGCTGCTGGGCGGCACGGTTGGGCTGGAGAGTGAATTGGGCAAAGGCTCCACGTTCACGGCGACGATTCCGGCTTATCTTCCCTCTCTCCCGGCAGCACCGCAGGCCGCAACCGCGCCGGTGGATGCAGACAACACGAGCGGGCCGCCCTACACGAGCGACATGAACGCCAGACCACACGGACACGATTTCTCATGACCGACTCGAGTGCAAGCCTCATTCTGAACGTCGACGACAACGAGGGCGCGCGTTACGCGAAAACGCGCATCCTGGCGCGTGCCGGTTTTGTGGTGATCGAAGCCGGCAACGGCACGGACGCGATCGAGCAGACGCGCATCGCCCAGCCCGACCTCGTGCTGCTCGACGTCAAGCTGCCCGACATCAATGGTTTCGAAGTGTGCCGGCGCATCAAGGCGTCGCCGGACACGGCCAGTGTTCTCGTGTTGCAGACCTCGGCCGCCGCGGTGCGGAGCATGGATAAAGTGCGCGGTCTCGACGGTGGCGCGGACAGCTATCTGATCGAACCGATCGAGCCGGCCGAACTGATCGCGCAGGTGCGCGCGCTGTTGCGGGTGCGCCGCGCGGAAGGCGCATTGCGCGAAAGCGAAGAGCGCTTTCGCCAGATGGCGGAAAACATCGACGACGTGTTCTGGATGCTCGACCCGGCCACCGCGCGTTTGCTGTACGTGAGTCCGGCCTATGGCCGCCTGTGGGGCGACGCGGCGCACGAGCCGACACCCGACGCGCGCCACTGGGCGGGCCATATTCATGCCGAGGATCAGGCGCAGGTCGAAGCCGCTTACCGCGCGCTCGCCACCGGCGTGCCGTACGAGATCGAGTACCGGATCGTGCGGCCGGATGGCGAGACCCGTTGGGTGGCGGAGCGCGGTTTTCCGGTGCGCGATTCGGGCGAGCGGATTTACCGGTTGGCCGGCATCGTCAACGACATCTCGGAGCGCAAGGCCAACGACCGCGTGTTGCGCGATGCCGATCGCCGCAAGGACGAATTTCTCGCCATGCTCGCGCACGAACTGCGCAACCCGTTGGCGCCGATTCGCAACGCGATCGAATTGCTCGATCCGAGCCGTTCGCCCTCGCCGCAGCATTTCGACACGATGCGCGCGGTGATCGGTCGTCAGGTCAAGCATCTGAGCCGCCTGGTCGACGATTTGCTCGACGTGGCGCGTATCACGCAGGGCAAGATCACGCTGCGCCAGGAAATCGTCGAACTCGCCGCCGCGCTCGAGGCGGCGATCGAGACCGTGCAACCGTCGCTCACCCGCAAAGGCCATACGCTCAGAACCGATCTGCCCAGCGAACCGCTGTTCATTGTCGGCGATGGTGTGCGCCTCGCCCAGGTGCTCGGCAACATTCTCTCCAACGCGGCGAAGTACACCCCGCAAGGCGGCGAGATTCTGATCGAGGTTCGCGAGTTGCAGGACGACGTGCGGATCAGCGTGCGCGACAACGGCGTCGGCATGGCGGTCGACACCATTCCGCATATCTTCGACCTGTTCGTGCAATCGCAGAGTTCGCTGGAACGCTCCGACGGCGGACTCGGGGTCGGCTTGCCGCTGGCTCGCACGCTGGTCGAGTTGCACGGCGGCCAGATCGAGGCTTTTTCAGCGGGGGTGGGACAGGGCAGCGAGTTCGTCGTGCGTCTGCCGCTGACCCGGCTCGCGCGCCCCGACCAGCCGATCGCCGCGCCTTTGTCGAGCACGCCGCGAGAGGCCGGTCCGGCGCTGCGTTTGCTGCTGGTGGACGATAGCGTCGACGCGGCGCTGGCCATGTCGCTGGTGCTCGAATCGGACGGCTACGAGGTGCGCGTGGCGCACGAAGCGACGAGTGCGATCGAGATTGCCGCGCAGTTCGAGCCTGAAATCGTGCTGCTCGATCTGGGCCTGCCCGGCATGGACGGCTTCCAGCTCGCGCGGGCAATGCGGGCGAACCCGGCCACCGCCACGGCCTTGCTGATCGCCGTCACCGGATACGGCCAGGCCACCGACCGCGAGCGTTCGCGCGACGCCGGCTTCGATCACCATCTGGTCAAGCCCGTGTCGTCCGAGGAAATCCAGCAGGTGATTACCGCCCGTTTCCCCAACGGACGGCGCGAGGCGTAGACGCCGCGCCGTGGCGGTCTGCTGCAAGCATCGCCACTTTCCATTACATTGCGGGGGCGGTGGCGCTTCTGCACCGTTCCCTCTAATCAAACAACGGTGTCTGCCATCGTCGAATCCATGCAGCCAATCGTCTCGGTCACGAATCTGTCGAAAACCTACGCCACGGGTTTTCATGCACTCAAGAACATCAATCTGGCGATCAACCGCGGAGAAATCTTTGCACTGCTCGGCCCCAACGGCGCGGGCAAGACAACGCTGATCAGCATCATCTGCGGCATTGTCAACGCCAGCACGGGCAGCGTGACGGTAGACGGCCGCGATATCGCGACGGACTATCGCGGCGCCCGCTCGCTGATCGGCCTCGTGCCGCAGGAGCTGACCACCGACTCCTTCGAGACCGTCTGGGCCACCGTCTCGTTCAGCCGCGGTCTGTTCGGCAAGCCGAAAAATCCCGCCTACGTCGAAAAGGTGCTGCGCGACCTGTCGCTGTGGGAAAAGCGCGATAGCAAGATCATCACGCTGTCGGGCGGTATGAAGCGGCGCGTGCTGATCGCCAAGGCACTGTCGCACGAACCGCGCGTGCTGTTCCTCGACGAACCCACCGCCGGTGTGGACGTCGAATTGCGCCGCGACATGTGGAAGTTGGTGCGCTCGCTCGCCGAGAGCGGCGTGACGATCATTCTCACCACGCACTATATCGACGAAGCCGAGGAGATGGCCGACCGCATCGGCGTGATCAGCGGCGGCGAGATCATGCTCGTCGAAGAGAAAACCGAGCTGATGCGCAAGCTCGGCAAGAAGCAGTTGACGCTGCAACTGGAGAGCCCGCTCGATGCCGTGCCTGCCTCGCTCGCCGGCTACACGCTGGCGTTGGAGAAGGGCGGCGCCGAGCTGATCTACACCTACGAAGGCGAAGGCGGCCGCACCGACATCATCGCGTTGCTGAAAGCGCTCGACGACGCCGGCATCCGCTTCAAGGACCTGCACACCACGCAGAGTTCGCTGGAAGACATCTTCGTCAGTCTGCTCCGAGGTGATCAATGAACATCCACGCAATCCGCGCGATCTACAAGTTCGAGATGGCGCGCACCTGGCGTACGCTGATGCAGAGCATCATCGCGCCGGTAATTTCCACTTCGCTGTACTTCGTCGTGTTCGGCGCGGCGATCGGCTCGCGTATCAAGGAGGTGGACGGCATCAGTTACGGCGCGTTCATCGTGCCGGGGCTGATCATGCTGTCGCTGTTGTCGCAGAGTATTTCGAACGCGTCGTTCGGGATTTACTTTCCGCGCTTCACCGGCACGATCTACGAGTTGTTGTCGGCGCCGGTGTCGTATCTGGAGATCGTCGTCAGTTACGTGGGCGCGGCGGCCACCAAATCGATTCTGCTCGGGCTGATCATTCTCGCGACCGCGGGCCTGTTCGTGCCGCTGCAAGTGCAGCACCCGTTCTGGATGATTCTGTTTCTGGTGCTGACGGCGGTGACGTTCAGTTTGCTGGGGTTCATCATCGGCATCTGGGCGGATAGCTTCGAGAAGCTGCAACTCGTGCCGTTGCTTATCATCACGCCGCTGACGTTTCTGGGCGGCAGCTTCTATGCGGTCAATATGCTGCCGCCGTTCTGGAAAGTCGTGACGTTGTTTAATCCGATCGTCTATCTGGTCAGCGGGTTCCGCTGGAGCTTTTATGGGCTCGCGGACGTTAATGTCGAAGTGAGTCTCGCCATGACCGGGCTGTTCCTCGCGGTGTTCCTGCTGATCGTGGCGTGGATCTTCAAGACCGGTTACCGGCTCAAGACGTGATGCGCCGATAAGCCGATGGATCGCGCGCGCCGGCGCGCGAAGCTGACCGAGATTCTTCACCACGGAGCCGATAGTCAACATGTCCGTCGATTTGAGTCTTATAGAGCGAAGCGCGTGCGAAGTCGTCGATTTGCTGCGCGAAGAGGCCGTGAGTCCGCACGATCTGCTCGACACGCTGGCCGCGCAGGTGGCGCGTGTCGAACCGCAGGTGAACGCGCTGCCCACGCTGTGTTTCGAACGCGCGCATGCGCATGCCGACGCGCTGCTGAAAAAGCCGGTTGCCGAGCGTGGGGTGTTGTGCGGCTTGCCGGTGCCGATCAAGGATCTGACGGACGTGGCCGGCGTAAGGACCACGCGCGGCTCGCTGGTGTATCGCGACCGTGTGCCGGAAACGTCTGATAACGGCGTGACGTTGCTCGAAGCGCGCGGCGGAGTGGTCTACGCGAAGTCCAATACACCGGAGTTCGGCTCGGGTGGGCATACGTATAACAGCGTGTTCGGCATCACGCGCAATCCGTGGGATCTGTCGCGCTCGGCGGGCGGCTCGTCGGGCGGCGCGGCCGCCGCGTTGGCGTCGCGCACCGCGTGGGTCGCGCAGGGTTCCGATCTGGCGGGCTCGCTGCGTACGCCTTCGGCGTTCTGCGGGGTGGTCGGTTTGCGTCCCACGCCGGGACGCGTGTCGTATGGTCCGGTTGCCAATCCGTACGACACGCTCGGCATTCATGGGCCGATGGCGCGCAATGTGACCGACGTGGCCTTGCTGCTCGACGCGATGTGTGGGGAAATCGACGGCGCGCCGTTGTCGGTGAGCGAACCGGCAAGCTCGTTTCTGACGCATGCGCGCAGGCCGCAACGTCCCGCGCGGGTCGCGTTCAGCGAAGGGCTTGGCATCGCGACTGTCGAGCCGGAGATTCTGTCGATTTGCCGCCGTGCCATGGACCGGCTCGCCGCATCCGGCGTCGGCGTGGATGACAGCGATATCGATCTGAGCGGTGCGAAAGAGGCGTTCCACACGCTGCGTGGTCTCGCCTACGCGACGAATTACGAGGACGTGCTCGCGCAGCATCGCGACGTGCTGAACCCCAACGTGGTCTGGAACATCGAGTTCGGTCTGCAACAGGACAACCGCGCGATGCTGTCGGCGCAGCGTACGCGCAGCCAGTTGTTCTACAAGCTGAACGCGCTGCTGCAACGGTATGACGTGCTGATCTGTCCGGCTTCGATCGTGCTGCCGTTTCCGGTCGAGGCGCGCGACATACGCGATGCGGTCGGCCAGCATTTCGACACCTACATCGACTGGCTCGCGATCACCTACGCGTTGACGCTCACCGGCATGCCGGTGCTGGCGATTCCGTGTGGGATGAGCGCGAACGGCCTGCCCGTCGGGATTCAGATCGTCGGCAAACCGCGTGGCGAGGCGGCGTTGCTGTCGGCGGCGCGGGCGATTGAAGACACCATCGGCACGTGGGCCACCGGCACGCCGCAAGCCTTCTGAAAGTCCACCCGGTAGTCTCTCCGACTGCTTGACCCGGCGTGGCGGCGTTCGCCGCCACGTCCGCTGTCGTCTCCTCACTCCCTCCGCAATCCCCCTTAGTCCGTCCGGACGATGCCCATGCACGTCGAATCGCCGTCAATGGCGGTATGCGCCGTCAGGGCGCTGCGTCGATCGTCATACATCACACACGACGACGCGAAGCGGCAGCCGCCCAGGCCGCCGACAGAGGGAGACACGCATGACAGCAGGAGGGCTGCAAATGAAATCCAGAGTTCAGCGGGATGGGCTGATTGCCGGTTTGCTGGTGGCGATCGGCGTGATCGGCGTATCCGTGCGGCAGCTTTATGCGTGCGCGTGGAGCGACGAGTTTCCCGGCATGGTGTGCACGGCGGGCTCGTCGTTGTCGCTGTTTCTCGGGATCACCGGCATTGCCGCGCTGGCCGGGCGAATCTGGGCGCGTCGCTCGGGCGCCGATGAGCAGTGCTTCACCTTCCTCGGGGCGGTAGGTGGCGCGGCGGTGGTGTTCGCGATGGTGGTAAGCGGGTTCTAGCGACGGGCCCGGTGACGGGCCTGTAGGCGCGTGGAAACAGGTGCCGCGACGGCGGGCGTGAAGTGGTCATCGAGCCACCCGCGAGGACCGCGCGGCAATCACGCGGCAATTCACACGACAATTCACGCCGCAATTCACGCGACGATCGCCGGATGCGCCTGCACCGGCCCGCCCAGCGCTTCACGATGCGAAGGCGGCTGCCGACCGTCCAGATCGGTGATGCCGTACTCGTGCGCCAGCTCCGCGCCGACCAGCACCATGCCGGACTTGCTCATCCGCTGCGGATCCCGATACAGCGCATCGATCAGACGCCCCGTGAATTGCGGCGTTTCCGCGAGTTCGCTGAAGCCCGCGTATTGCTCGGGATTGGCAGCGATCACGCGCGCGGTGCGCTCGGTTTGCAGCATGCCCATCCAGATCGAGACGGCGGCCACGTCGTACGGTTTCAGGTCGACGGCCATGTCTTTGGCGAATTTATCGACGCCGACTTTCTGCGCGCCGTACGCCGCGCCGTGCATATAGCAGCTCGCACCGAACGACGACGTGAACGCGATCAGTCCGTCGCCTTGCGCGGCCATCATCCGCGCGGCGTGCCAGCTTGCGACATAAGCGGAGCGCAAACCGACGTCGAGAATATCGACCAGATCGAGCGGCTTCTCCCAGAACGGCGCGGGACGAATCAGCTCGTCGTGCAGGACGGTCGCGTTGTTGACGAGAATATCCAGCCGCCCGCTCGCCTGACGGATGTACTCGAAGACTTCGGCGACTTGTGCGTCGTCGGCATGATCGCAGGTCAGGGCGATGCCGTTGCCGCCCAGCCGGTCGATTTCGATCGCGGTGGCGTGTACCGTGCCGGGCAACGGCGCATCGCCTTCCCGCTGCGTGCGGCCGGTGACGTAGACGGTCGCGCCGGTGGCGGCGAGTGCAAGAGCGATGCCCTTGCCGGCGCCGCGCGACGCGCCGGTGACGAGCGCGACGTAGGGTTGATTGCGTTGAGTGATTGCTTGAGGCTTAGCTTGAGTCATGGGCGGTTCGTCAGGAAGTGGCCTGGCGTTCGTACGAAGCGGCTTGCGGTTGCGCACGCAACGATGCGCTCGGTGCAACTGGCGAGTTGCCACGCGGCGCGGAATATGCGCGGGCCGGCGGCGCGGCCGTCGCGAAGTCGAACGCGTGCGGATTGTCGGGATCGGCTTCGCCAAGCGGAATGAACGCCATGATTTCGAGTTCGTGCCCCGACAGCGCCGGCAATCTGAACGGACTCGACAACACGTTCAGGCGACGCACGCCGAGGTCGCGCAAAATCTGCGAGCCGATTCCCGAAAGCCGTCCGTCCTGACGTGTTGCCGTGCCGGGATTGCGCTGGCCGACGCCCGCATCCGCGGGCATATCGCAATTGAGCAGCACCGCCACGCCGCAACCGGCCGCGTCGATTTTTTGTAGCGCCGCGTGCAGCGGCCACGAATGTGCGGACGGTTCTGCATCGAGCAGATCGAGCAGCGAGAAGCACTCATGCACCCGCGTCAGCACCGGCACGTCGGGCGAAGGTTCGCCGCGCACCAGCGCGAGATGCGTGGACGCGCGCACGGTATCGCGATACTGGATCGCGCGAAACGGTCCCCACGGCGTGTGCAGCGGCCGCTCGCCGACGCGTTCCACGAGCGATTCGTTGACGCCGCGATAGTGGATCAGATCGGCGATGGTGCCGATTTTCAGCCCATGGCGCGTGGCGAATTCGATCAGTTGCGGCAGGCGCGCCATCGTGCCGTCGTCGTTCATGATTTCGCAGATCACCGCGGCGGGCGTCAAACCGGCCAGCGCCGTGAGATCGCAACCGGCCTCGGTGTGGCCGGCGCGCACCAGCACGCCGCCCGGCCGCGCCGCGATCGGAAAGACGTGGCCCGGCTGCACCAGATGTTCGGCGCGTACGTCGGCGTGAATCGCGGTGCGGATCGTATGCGCGCGGTCGGCGGCGGAGATGCCGGTGGTGACGCCGTGCGCCGCCTCGATGCTGATCGTGAAGGCGGTGCCGTATCGCGTGCCGTTCTGTTTGGCCATCGGCGCGAGTTTCAGGCGCTCGCAATGCTCGGCGCTGAGCGTCAGGCAAACGAGGCCGCGTCCGAAGCGCGCCATGAAATTGATCGCTTCGGGCGTGACGTGGTCGGCGGCGATCAGCAGGTCGCCTTCGTTTTCACGGTCTTCCTCGTCGACCAGAATGATCATGCGGCCGGCTTTGAGTTCGGCGACGATTTCGTCGGTGGTGGCCAGTTTCATTGGTGTGATCCCGTGCTGGGGTGAAGAGGGGAAGTGGCGCGCGAGTGCTTTCATTAACGCACGCCGGAGCCGAAAACAGGCGAACGTCGGTCGAAAAACGCGTCGATGCCTTCGCGGAAATCGTCGCCGGCCGCGCAGTGCAGGAAGCTGCGTTGCTCCGCGTAAAGATGGTCGGCGAAGCTGCGTTGCGGCGCGTGCAGCAGCAGGTCTTTGGTTTGCGCGAACGCATCCGGGGCAAGCGCGCCCATGCGCTCCAGCAGCGAACGCGTCTGCTCGGCGAGCCGATCGTCGGGCACGACCCAGTTGACGAGACCGGCGCGCAACGCTTCGTCGGCGCTATGACGCTCGTCGAGATACAGCCATTGCGCGGCTTGCCGTGCGCCGAGCGCTCGCGGCAGCGTATAGGTGACGCCGCCGTCGGGCGAGCTGCCGATACGGCCGTACGCCGAGGTGAAGGTGGCGCGCTGCGCCGCGATCGCGAGATCGCACGCCGCGACGAGGCTCAGACCGAAGCCCGCGACCGCGCCGTTCACACTCGCGATCACCGGTTTGCGCGAAGCGGCGATGGCCTCGACCGCGCTCTGCGCGAGCCGCACGAGTTTGCCGATCGCACGGTCGCGAATCGCCGGCTTCTCGTCGAGAGCGTCGCGCAGGCTGTGCAGGTCGCCGCCCGCCATGAAGGCGTGGCCGGCGCCGGTCAGCACGATCGCGCGAATGTCGTCGTGATGCGCGAGCCGCGCGAGCTTGGCGTTCAGTTCGATTGCCATCGCTTCGTTGAGGGCGTTCAACGCGTCGGGGCGGTCGAACGTGAGCGTCGCGATGCCGTCTTCGGCCGCGAGGCGGATCAATGCAGTCATGTCGTGTCGGGTTAGCGGAGTCGGAAAGGCTCGGCGTGCAGCGCGTGGCGCAACGCGTGCGTTGCCGCCGTGAGCGCGTGGTCGGCGGCGTCGAGTACGCCGAGCAGGCTCGCGAAACCATGAATCTGGCCGGGCCAGCGTACGTGCGTGGTCAGCACGCCCGCTTGCGCGAGCCGTGCCGCGTAATGCTCGGCTTCGTCGTGCAGCGGGTCGTATTCGGCGCTGATGATGGTGGCGCTCGCCACGCCGCGCAGATCGTCGGCGGCGAGCGGGCTGGCGAGCGGATCGGCACGCTGGGCGGGGTTCGCGGCCGGGCCGAAATACTGGTCCTTGAACCAGCGCATCTGGTCCGCACTCAGGAAGTAGCCGTCGCCCTTCGATTCGTATGACGGATGTTCGGTTGCGCAATCAACGACCGGGTAAAGCAGCAGTTGGTGCGCAATCACCGCACCGCCAGCCGCACCGTCATGACGCAACTGTTGCGCGACCACCGCGGCGAGATTGCCGCCGGCGCTGTCGCCGGCAACCGCCAACGCGCCCGGTCGCACGCGCAGATCCGCTGAGTTGGCGGCGGCCCAGCGCACGGCGTCGAGCGCATCGTGCACGGCGGCGGGGAAAGGTGCTTCAGGCGCGAGCCGGTAATCGACCGACAGCACGACCGTTTGCGCCCGCTGCGCCAGACAGCGGCAAATGTTGGCGTGCGTATCGAGCCCGCACGAAACGAAGCCGCCGCCGTGGAAAAACACGGTGAGCGGCAGCAGCGCGTTGGTGTCGCCGCCGCCAATCACGGGCCGATAAACGCGCGCGGCAACCGACCCGTGCGCGGTGGGAATCAGCAGGTCTTGTTCCGCGGCGATCGCGTCGCCGGGTGCAAAACCGCCGCCCGCGGCGAGGATCGCGCGATAAGCCGGCGCCGTGAGTTGCGTGAAATCGAGCGCGGGCATGCCGGCGAACGCGGCGAGCAGGGCTTGCGCCTGGGGATCGAGCGCCATCGGGTCTCCTTGGAATGGTGCAACAGCGGCTATGGCGGGTATTAGAAAACGCGCGTGCGCCCCGCGAAAACGCGAGCGGCGACGCATCGGACACGACACTGAATGCATTGAAGCGCGGCGCTCCGGCGGGGGCATCGTCCGATTGGACGAGAGTTCGTTCGCACGCTCTGCGAAACTTTCCCCGGCTAAGTACTTCCCCCGATGCCAGCGAACGGAGCGGCCCGTAAGCTTGGCGTCGCGATGTCAGGTCGCATGGAGGACGGAGCGTGTTGATGGAGACAAAATGGGCCCCTGAAGAGGGCCAGGCCGCGAGCGAATTGCCGGACATGAACGTCGCGCAATTCAGCGAGCTTGCCGCGCGTATTTATCAGGGACCGCTTGAAAGCACCCCTTGGGCCAGCGCGCTCGAACTGATTCGCACCTCACTCGGCGCGAGCTACGTGACGCTGATCCTGCGTTCGCCTTCGAGCGACCGGCGCGGACTGATGGTGCATGCGTCGGAAATCGGTCCGGGCGTGCCGGGCGAAGCGTCGTACAACAACTACTACTATTCGCTCGATCCGTTCGTCGGGTTGCCCGCCGATCGCGTGGTGACCGTCGACGAAGTATTCGGCGACACCGGCTGGCTCACCAGCGAGCTGTACAAGCAGTTCCTGAAGCCCGCCGATATCCGCTACATCATGGGCGCGGATCTGCGGACGGAATCGGGCGTGGAATGCCGCTTCCGGGTGTGCCGCAAGCACAGCGCGACGCATTTTTCGGCCCGCGACAAGGCGTTCTGCGCGTTGTTGCTGCCGCATTTGCGCCGCGCGGTCGAATTGCATTCGCGGCTCGATATCGTCGAATCGGAGCGCACGCTGTACGCGAGCGCGATCGACCGGATGCTGGTGGGCACGGTCACGCTCGACGAAAGCGGCGCGATCATGCGCACCAATAGCGTGGCCGACGAAATCCTCGCGCAAGGCAACGGGCTGCGCATTACGCACGGCAATGTCGAGGCGACGGACGCGCAGGAGAACCGCAATCTGCAACGCCTCGTGCGTCATGCGCTGATGGGGCACTTCGGCACCGCCGCGCCGATCGTGGAAGCGATGCCGATCACGCGTGGTTGCGACAAGCCGAAACTCGGCGTACTGGTGCGGACTATTCCGCTGTCGGACTGGTCCGAAGACAACAAACGGCGGCCGGCGACCGTGCTGTTTTTGCGCGATCCCGATCGCAAGTCGCAGGGCTCGCAGGAGATCGTGCGCAAGCTGTTCGACCTCACGCCGGCGGAGACGTCGCTGGCTTTGCTGTTGACCAACGGTTTGACGCTTGAAGAAGCGGCCGACGAGTTGGGGATCAGCAAGAACACCGCACGCGCGCATTTGCGGGCGATTTTTTCCAAGACCGGCGTGACCCGTCAGGCCACGCTCGTGCGGATTCTGCTGGGCAGCGTGGTGCCGCTGGGTTAAAGACGAAAGACTAAAGACTCACGCGTTTCTGCGACAACACTAGTAGCGCGCCGTTTTTATCTTCCAGCACGGCGCGCAATTCATGCGGACCTTGCTGCACCGGCACGCGCACCGAAGCCCCCGCCGCGACGACGCGCGCCATCGCCGCGTACAGGTCGTCGTTTTCTTCCACGCGAAACACCAGCGCGGGGCGCTCGACGATCCGTTCCTCGCCCGCGATCAGGGCAACCGTCAGCCCCACGCCATCGAGCGCGCAATAGCGCTCGCCGTCACGGAATTTCACCGCCAGTCCCAACCCGTCGACAAAGAGCGGCAGTGCCGCGTCGATCGAGTCGACCGGGTACAGCATTATCGAAGCCTTCATTGCAGGGCACTCCCATTGTTGAGCGTTGTCGTTCGCGTGGTTTTTTGATTGACCGCGATTCGATCGTAGCGCCGCGCGCACGCGTCGCACGAGGTCCAATCGGACTAGCCGCCATGCAAAAAACAGCCTTAAAAGCGGGCTGAAATACGCGCCAACAAAAACTTCCCCGCCAAACCCCCGCCGTTAATCCAAACAGACGATGCCGGCAAGCACGCGCGATCTGAAACTGCGTTTCGTGGACCGTCGCGATTCTGAGCCGGTTCAGCGCCGGATCGCGGGCGGACCGCCCGATTCAGCACAGTCCAAAATTCATGGAGACGCACGCAATGAAGTTTTCTCTGATTTACGAAGCCCAGACCACGGACGCTTCGCGGGAAGGCGATCACCGGGTATTCAAGGAGACCGTCGAGCAGGCCCTGCTTGCCGAGCAGATGGGTTTCGACACCGTCTGGTGCGTCGAACACACGTCGCTGACCAACTACGCGCACATGAGCGCGCCGGAAACCTTCCTCGCGTATCTGGCCGGCCGCACCACTCGCATCGGCCTCGGCCACGGCGTGATCTGCCTGCCGCCCGCGATGAACCATCCGATCAAGGTAGCCGAACGCGTTGCGATGCTGGACATTCTGTCCGGTGGCCGCGTGCATTTCGGCGTCGGCAAGGGCGGCAGCCAGCAGGAGGCCGGCGCGTTCGGCTACGACCTCGCTGAACTGCAGCCGATGATTGACGAATCGATGTACCTCGTGCCGAAGATGTTTGTGCAGGACGAGATCGAGCACGACGGCAAATACATCAAGATCCCGAAACGGCCGATTCACCCGAAGCCGTATCAGGATCCGCATCCGCCGATGTACATGGCGTGCACCAACAACGACGGCCTGCTGCGCGCCGGACAACGCGGCCTCGGCGCGCTGGTGCTGGGCTTCGGCGGTCCTGACGAAGTGGCAAAGAAAAACGCGCTGTATCGTGAAGCGTGGGCCACCCGCAAAGCGGAAGACCAGGTCGGCTTCCGCCCGACCCAACATCTGGCCGCGCTGTGCCCGGCGGTGGTGATGAACGACGGCCAGCAGGCGCGCAAGATCGGCATTCGCGGCCAACGCTATTTCATGGAATCGCTCGCTTACTGGTACACGGGCGGCGAGCGCCCCGACCCGTCGAGCTGGGGCGACGACCTCGTGAAGGGCAACACCGGCGAAATGGTGATCCGCTCGCGCTTCGCGTCGGAAGAGGTGGTGGTCGATTTCAGCGACCCGGCACTCTCGATGATGAACCCGAATCACGCGTACGGCACGGTGGACGATTGCATCGGCTACGTGGGCCGTTTGATGGAAGCGGGTGTGGACGAAGTGTTGTTCCTGTGCCAGATGGGCACCGTGCCGCAGGAAGCGCAGCTCGAAACGATCCGCAATATCGGCGAGCACGTGATCCCTTACTTCAATCGCCTCAAGGCGGACAAGCAAGCCAGAGCCCAAGCCGTCGCCTGACGCAACGCAAGGCGTGAACCGGCCGCGCGCGTGCCGCTAGTCTCTTCAGACGATGCGACGCGCCGGCCGGCCCTCGAAGATGAACCCAACAGAACAAGCGCGAACCCTCTCGCGCGTGAGACGTGAGACCGGAGTCGGCACCATCGGACCGGAGCAAGCGCCAGAGCGCTCACTCGGGTCGACACGCTAACCCGGATCGACAGGAGACAGCCGTGCATCGAGACAACGATTCGAACCCCCTTGCAGCCGAACTGATTGCCCGCGCCGAAGCCCTCGCGCCGGTGCTGGCCGGGCGCGCCGCGCAGGCCGAGGCCAATGGCCGCATTCCCGCCGAAACGGTGGCCGATTTTCAGGCGGCCGGGTTGTTCAAGGTATTGCAGCCCAAGCGCCATGGCGGCTACGAACTCGATCCGCAAACCTTCTTCGACATTCAGATGGCGGTGGCGCGCGGCTGCATGTCGAGCGCGTGGGTGTACGGCGTGGTCGGCGTGCATAACTGGCAGCTCGCGCTGTTCGACGAACGCGCGCAGCAGGACGTGTGGGGCGACGACCCGAGCACGCTAATCGCCTCGACGTATATGCCGGTGGGTCGCGTCACGCCGGTTGAAGGCGGCTTCCGCCTGTCGGGTCACTGGAAATTTTCCAGCGGCAGCGAACTGTGCGACTGGGTGTTTCTCGGCGCGCTGGTGCCGCCCGCAAAAGATGGCGAGCCGCCCGAATACCGCACGTTTTTACTGCCCAAAAGCGATTACACGATCCAGCAGGACTGGGACGTGCTTGGCTTGCGCGCGACCGGCAGCCACGACATTGTCGTGAACGATGTGTTCGTGCCGGACTACCGCACGCACAAAGCGATCGACGGCATGATGGGCACGAGCCCGGGTCTCGCGGTGAACGACGCGGCGCTGTTTCATCTGCCGTTCGCGCAGATTTTCGTGCGGGCGGTTTGCACGGCCTGTATCGGGGCATTGCAAGGCGCGCTCGACGATTTCACCGGCTACGCCGCCACCCGCGTGAGCGCCAACAGCGGCGCGAAAACGACCGACGACACCGGCGCGCAAACCGCGTGCGCCAATGCGTCGGTCGCGATCGACGAAATGAAGGTGCTGCTCAAGCGCAACTTCGCGGAGCTGATGGCGGCGGCCAACGGTGGCCCTGAAGTGTCGATCGAGCGTCGCGTGCTGTTCCGCTATCAATCCGCCCAGGTGGCCGAACGCTGCGCGCAAGCGGCCAATTCGCTGCTGCGTTACGCGGGCGGCAACGGCATCTACCACCGCAATCCGCTGGTACGGCGTTTTCTCGATCTGCATGCGGCGCGCGCGCACTATGCGAACAATCTCGACCGGTTCGGACAGAACCTCGGCGCGGTGATGCTGGGGCGCCCGAACACCGACTTCTTCGTCTGACGGGCGCCGCCATGAGCGACCAGCAAACGCAGACTCAGGTGTTCGATGTCGTGATAGTGGGTTCCGGCGCGGGCGGCATGCTGGCCGCCTGCCGCGCGGCAGATCGCGGTCTCTCGGCGGTCGTGCTCGAAAAGAGCGACGTGTATGGCGGCACGACGGCGGTGTCGGGCGGCGGCATCTGGATTCCGTGCAATCACCATATCGCCGAACTCGGCGCGACCGATACGCGCGCAGCGGCGCGTATGTATCTCGACGCCTGCACGCAAGGCGCGACAGCCAGCGACAAGCTCGACGCCTATCTCGACATCGCGCCGGAGATGCTGCGCTATGTCGAGGCGAATACGCCCGTACGCTACGAGTCGCTGCCGAAATACGCCGACTACTTTCAGCATCTGCCGGGCTCGATGCCGGGTTATCGCGCGCTCGATCCGTTGCCGGTCGACGGCGCGTCGCTCGGCGCCGAATTCGCGCGGCTGCGGCTGCCTTCGCCGGGCACGCTGATCGGTGGACGCGTGGCGGTGACATCGAAAGAAGCCCATGTGCTGCTGTCGAAGGCGCCGGGTTATATCGGCCTCGCGTTGAAGCAGTTCGGCCGCTACTGGTTCGATATCGGTTCGCGGATGCGCTCGCGGCGCGACCGTCGTCTGACGCTGGGCAATGCATTGGCCGGTGGATTGCGCCGGGCGTTGCTCGACCGCAAGGTGCCGCTGTGGCTGAATGCGCCGATGCGCGAATTGCTCGAAGCCGACGGACGCGTGACAGGTGTCGTGATCGAACGCGACGGCCGGGCCGTGCGGGTGCTGGCCAGACGCGGCGTGATTCTCGCGGCGGGCGGCTTCGAACGGAATCAGGCGATGCGCGAGCGCTATCTGCCGCATCCGACGCAAGCGCATTGGAGCGCCACGCCGCCCAACAATACCGGCGACGCCATCGCGGCAGGCCTGCAACTCGGCGCACGCATCGCGCTGATGGAGCACGTGTGGGGTGCGCCGACTGTCCATGTGGATCGCGAGGAAAAGCAGCGTGCGCTGTTCGTGGAGCGCAATCTGCCGGGCTGCGTGATCGTCAACGGTCGCGGCAAGCGCTTCGTCAACGAAGCGGCGCCGTATTCGGAGTTCGTGCCCGCGATGTATCGGGATCACGCGCAAACGGGCGCCTGCGTACCCGCGTGGATGGTGTTCGACGCGCGCTTTCGCCGCAACTATCCGTGCGGGCCGATCATGCCGGGATCGATGATGCCCGACTCGCGGATTCCCGCGGCGTTTCGCTCGCTGCTGTACAAGGCCGACTCGCTGGACGCACTGGCCGCGCTGATCGGCGTGAACGCACAAGGCTTGGGCGACACCGTGGCGAACATGAATCGCTACGCCGCCAGCGGCGTGGATGAAGAGTTCGCCAAAGGCGGCAACGCGTTCGACACCTACTACGGCGACCCGAGCGTCAAACCGAACCCCTGTCTCGCACCGCTCGACACCGGCCCGTTCTACGCGGTGCGCGTCGATGCGGGCGACATCGGCACGAAAGGCGGCCTGCTCACCGACGCGTTCGCCCGTGTGCTGCGCGAGGACGCGTCGCCGATTGCCGGTCTCTATGCGATCGGCAACACCAGCGCGTCGATGATGGGCGCGAGTTATCCGGGCGCGGGCTCGACGCTCGGCCCGGCGATGACCTTCGGCTACATCGCCGCCAATCATCTCGCCGACGACACAGCCGGCACGAACACCGAGGCCAACGCCGAACTTCGCGGAGTCACACCATGACCGAACTCAATGCCCACCCGCTGCGCGCCGACATGCTGCTCGCCATGCGCCGTCTCGCGCGCTCGGTTGCCGTCATCAGTTGCAGCGACGGCGAACGCCGCTATTCGATGTCGGCCACGGCGGTCGATTCGTTGTCGACGGAACCGCCTTCGTTGCTGATCTGTATCAACCGTAATTCGTCGATCTTTCCGCCGCTCGATCAGGGCGCGGCGTTTTGCGTGAACGTGCTGTCGGCGCAGCATCAGCACATCGCGATCGACTGCAGCGGCCGCCTGAAAGGCGAGGAGCGTTTCAGCACCGGCGACTGGCAACGCTCGGCGAACGGCGTGCCGTTTCTGCTCGACGCGCAGGCCAGTTTGATCTGCACGCAGGACGGCCGCTTCGACTACGGCACGCACGCGATTTTCATCGGCCGCGTGGAGCAGGTGCTGATCAGCGGCGAGGTTGATCCGCTGGTGTACGTGGATGGCGTCTATACGACCGCCTCGACGCCCGTGCGTTGCGCGACGGCTTGAACGAGGCACGTCGCGCCATGCACGAATCCTCGATTGCCCGGCAGGACTTCGCGACACCGGTGGAAGCGCCGCTCGTCGTCGACGATGCCGCGCTGATGCGCTGGGACGACGTGTGCGACGTGCTGATCGCGGGCTTCGGCGCAACCGGTGCTTGCGCCGCGCTCGAAGCGGCGGCGGCCGGCGCGAACGTTCGCATTGTCGAGCGCTTCGAAGGCGGCGGCGCGAGCGCGAAAAGCGGCGGCGTGGTGTACGCGGGCGGCGGCACGCGTTATCAAAACGAAGCGGGCTACAGCGATACGCCCGAAGCGATGTTCGCGTATCTGCAGCAGGAAGTGGGCGAGGCCGTGTCAGCCGCGACGCTTCAACGCTTTTGCGCGGGCAGTGCCGACATGCTGCGCTGGCTCGAACGCCTCGGCGTGCGATTCGGTGCGTCGGTGCCGCCGCGCAAGACGTCGTATCCGCGGAATCGCTACTACCTTTACTACTCCGGTAATGAGGCGGTCGGCGATGTGGCGCGCGCACATTCGCCCGCGCCGCGCGGCCACCGCGTGGTCGGCGACGGCATGTCGGGCCGCGTGCTGTACGACACGCTGCGTCGCGCGGTGGATACGCAGCCGTTCATCGACACGATGTGCCACGCCAGCGTGCGCCGCCTCGTGACCGATCGTGGCGGCCGCGTGATCGGCGCACAGGTCTGGCAGATCGCGCCGGGTCGGGCGCAGCGCGCACATAAGCGGCTCGCGCGGTGGGCCGAACGTTTGCATAACGGTATGCCGGCGTGGGCGGATCGCTTGCGCGCCGCGTTGCATCGCATCGAACTGCGTGAAAGCCGGCTCATCACGATCAAGGCCGACGCGGTGATTCTCAGCACCGGCGGCTTCATCTTCAATCGTTCGATGATCGCGCGCCACGCGCCGCGTTATCTGCCGAACTGGCGGCTTGGCGCAACCGGCTGCGATGGCGCGGGCATCCGGCTCGGCGTGTCGGCGGGCGGCGTGGCGACGCGGCTCGAACGGGTGTCGGCATGGCGCTTCATCAATCCGCCGTATGCGTGGGCGCAGGGCTGCGTGGTGGATCGTCGCGGCGCGCGCTTTTGCAACGAGGAAGTCTATGGCGCGGCGCTCGGCCACGCGATGTGCGAAACCCGCGACGGCCACGCGTGGTTGATTCTCGACGCGCGCCTCGTCAAGCATGCGTTGCACGAATGCCGGCGCGGCAAGCTGTGGGCATTTCAAAGCGTGCCCGCGATGCTGCTGATGCTCGCCGGCCGCAAGCGCGCCACGTCGCTGGACGAACTTGCCGACCGTATGGGCTGCGATCCGGCGGTGTTGAAGCAAACCGTCGCCGCCTACAACGTGGCCGCGGAGAGCGGTGTCGATCGCGAGTTCGGCAAATCCGCCGCCATGTTGCAGCCGCTCGCGCGCGGTCCTTTCTACGCGATCGATATTTCGTCGGACAGCCGCATTTTCCCGTGCCCGTCGATCACGCTCGGCGGTTTGCGAGTCGATGAAACGAGCAACGCGGTGCTGTCGGCGCAAGGCGAACCGGTCGCGGGTCTGTTTGCCGCCGGCCGTGCCGCGTGCGGACTGGCATCGAATCATTACGTGAGCGGCCTCTCGCTCGCGGACTGTATCTGGTCCGGCCGCCAGGCGGGCCGGGCCGCAGCGGGCGTGGTTCTCGCGAATCGCGCCCATTCCCTGACTGAAACTGACTGACACTGAAAGAGAGAACGAAGATGGGAGACAGACTCAAAGGCAAGATCGCCGTCGTGACGGGTGCGGCGAGCGGCGTCGGCAAACAGGACGCGCTGCTGTTCGCGCGCGAAGGCGCGCGCGTCGTGCTGACCGACGTCAACGAGGAAGCGGGCCGCGCGGTGGCGGCTGAAATCGGCGACGCGGCGCGTTTCGTGCGTCACGACATCACGTCGGAAGCGGGTTGGAACGATGTGTTCGGCGCTGCGCAAAGCAGTTTCGGCACGCCGGACGTGCTGGTCAACAACGCCGCCGTGCTGTTGCTCGGCAGCATTGAAGACACCACGCTCGAACAGTGGCAGAACGTACTGCGCATCAACGCGGAAGGCTACTTTCTCGGCTGCCGCGCGGCGGTGAAGGCGATGAAGGAGAAGGGCGGCTCGATCGTGAATATGTCGTCGGTGGCGGCATTGGGCGGGCTCGGCGCGTTCTGCGCGTATTCGGCCAGCAAGGGCGCGGTCACCGCGATGACGCGTGCGATCGCCGCGCATTGCAAGACCCAGGGCTACAAGGTTCGCTGCAACACGATCCACCCCGACGGCATTCTCACGCCGATGACCGCGCCGTTCTTCGGTTCGGCCGAAGGCACGCGCGACGCGCTGACGCAATCCATCGATCCGCAGGCGCGCATGTGCTTGCCGGAAGACATCGCGAATCTGGTGCTATTCCTCGCTTCTGACGAATCGCGCTTCATCAACGGCAGCGAGTATCGGATCGATAACGCGCAGCTCATCATGGGCGTGGCCTGAGTTCGCCCGCCATGGCTGATGCGCGTTTTCACCGGCTCAAAGTGGCGGACGTGATCGCGGAGAGCGCCGACGCGCGCTCTTTCGTGTTCGATCTGCCGCAGACGTTGCGCGAGGTGTTCAGCTATCGCCCGGGGCAATTTCTGACGCTCAAGGTGCCGTGCGCCGACGCAAATCTGCAGCGTTGCTATTCGCTGTCGAGCGCACCGGGTATCGACCTCGCGCCGAAGATCACCATCAAGCGGGTGCGCGACGGCCGCGTGTCGAACTGGATGTGCGACCGCGTGCAGCCTGGCGACGAACTCGACGTGATGGCGCCGGCGGGCGTCTTCACGCCGCGTTCGCTCGACGGCGACCTGCTGCTGTTCGCGGGCGGCAGCGGCATCACGCCGGTGCTGTCCATCCTGAAGTCGGCGCTGGTGAACGGGCGCGGCACGCTGACGCTGATCTACGCGAACCGCGACGCACAGTCGGTGATTTTCGCCGACGAGCTGCGGCAACTCGGGCAGCGGCACGCGGGACGTTTGCGCGTGATTCACTGGCTCGATAGCGTGCAGGGGATTCCGCAGCAGCGTCATCTGGAAGAACTGGCCCGGCCGTGGAGCAGGCAGGAATGCTTGATCTGCGGACCGGCGTTGTTTATGGAGAACGCGTTGGCGGCGATGTTGGCGCTCGGCTTGCCGCGTGCGAAGGTGCATGTGGAGCGGTTTGTTTCGCTGCCGGATTTGCCGGATTTGCCGGGAGCCGAGCGCGGCGTCACGGCCGCTGCGACGTTGCGCACGGCAGCGGCGCTGGGCGACGCGGCGGGTGCCTCCGACACAGCGATCGGCACCTCCACCGCCAGCGAAACCACGGCCTCGATCGAAACCCAACTCGACGGCGCCACCTTTCACCTCACCAGCGAGCCCGGCGAAACCCTGCTCGACGCGATGCTGCGCGCCGACGTCCCCGCGCCGAACTCGTGCCGCAGCGGCTTGTGCGGCGCCTGCATGTGCCGGGTCGTCGCCGGCAGCGTGACCCTGAACGCCAACCACGTGCTCGACGCGGCGGATCTCGCCGACGGCTGGACCCTCGCGTGCAGCGCGACCCCCGCCAGCGCGACGCTGCGCGTGGCCTTTCCCGACTAGGTTCGCGGCGCGTTGGCGCGCCGTTCATGCGTGCGCGTGCCGCGAACCCTCCTCATCGAATTCATCATGACGCTCAACCACATTCTGACGACGCCCGCGTTGATCGCGCACGGCGCCGCGCGCCACGGCACGCGCACCGCGATCGAAACGGCGCAGGGCAACCTCAGCTACGCGCAACTCGACGCCGCGCGCATCGCGGCGGCGCGCGCGCTGATCGGCTGCGGTATCCAGCCGGGCGAGCGGGTCGCGATCTGGGCGCCGAACGTGGCGTCATGGATCGTCGCGGCGCTGGCGATTCATAGCGCGGGCGCGGCGCTGGTGCCGATCAACACGCGTATGAAAGGCCTTGAAGCCGGCGCGATTCTCGAAGACAGCGGCGCGCGGCTGCTGTTCTGCTGCGGCACCTTCCTCGGCGACTCGTATCCGGCCATGCTGGCGCCGCACCGTCCCGCGTCGCTGGAGCGGATCGTCGTGTTCGACGGGGACATGGAGCACCGCGCGAGCGAGCATCACGGCCGCGACGAAACCTGGGACGCGTTTCTGCTGCGCGCGGCCGGCACGTCGATGGAAACCTTCCGCAGCCGCGAAGCGACGGTGCGCCCCGATACGCTGATGGACATCATGTTCACGTCCGGCACCACGGGCCGCCCGAAAGGCGTGATGACCACGCATGGCCAGAATCTGCGCGCGGTCCACGACTGGGCGCAAATCGCGACGCTGCGCGGCAGCGACCGCTATCTGATCGTCAATCCGTTCTTTCATGCGTTCGGTTACAAGGCCGGCTGGCTCGCGGCGCTGGCGAGCGGCGCGACGGTGTTGCCGCATCTGGTGTTCAACCCGGAGCGTGTGCTCGAACGGATCGTACGCGACAAGGTGTCGGTATTGCCGGGACCGCCCACGCTGTACCACGCGTTGCTCGACATGCCGGATCTGGCCGCGCGCGATCTGTCGTCGCTGAGGGTCGCGGTGACCGGCGCCGCGGCGATCGCGCCGAGCCTGATCGAAAGGATGCGCGCGCAACTGGGTTTCGACACGGTGCTGACGGGTTACGGCCTCACGGAATCGTGTGGATTCGCGGCGCTGTGCCGACGCGGCGACGACGCGCAAACCGTTGCGCACACCTCCGGCCGCGCGATGCCGGGCGTCGAAATCCGGATCGCCGATAGCAACGGCGCGGCGCTTGCGGCCGGTGAAACCGGCGAAGTGCAGATTCGCGGCTACAACGTGATGCAAGGCTATTTCGGCCAGCGCGAAAGCGTCAACGACACCGTCGACGCCGACGGCTGGCTGCACACCGGCGACCTCGGCACGCTCGACGTCAACGGTTATCTGCGCATTACGGATCGCATCAAGGACATGTTTATCGTCGGCGGCTTCAACTGCTATCCGGCCGAGATCGAGCGGCTGTTCAGCGGGCATCCCGCCGTCGCGCAGGTGGCGCTGATCGGCGTGCCCGACGAGCGGCTCGGCGAAGTCGGACACGCTTTTGTCGTGCTGCGCGCGGGCGAGCAGGCGAGCGTCGAGGAACTGACCGAGTGGGCGCGCAGGAATATGGCGAACTACAAGGTGCCGCGCTTTCTGTCGCTGGTCGAGCGTTTGCCGGTCAGCGCGGCCGGTAAGGTGCTCAAGTACCGTCTGCGCGAAGGGGCCGGACGCGACGCCGTAAACGATGCGGCTAAGCACGCCCCAACCCCCGAAAACAGCGCCGCTAGCTAGTCCCAACAGACGATGTAACGCCGCCCCCGCAGCGCCAGAATAAGCCTGACAACAACAGCTTCTGGAGGAGTCGGAGATGATCGAAGTGCGGGCTTTAGGCTACGTCGTCGTGCAGTCGGCCACGGCCGACAGATGGCGCGATTACGCCGAAAACGTGCTGGGCATGCAGACGCAGGACGCCGCGAACGGCGCGCTGTATCTGAAAATGGATGAGCGCGATTTCCGCTATCTGATCGTGCCCGGCGACACCGATCGCTACTTCGCGTCCGGCTGGGAACTGGCCGACGCCGCGGCGCTCGACAACGCGATCCGCACGCTCGAATTGTGCGGCGTGGAAGCGGTTCGCGCGAGCGCCGAGGAGATCGCGCTGCGCCGCGTGCAGGCGATGGTGTGGTGTGTCGATCCGTCCGGCAACCGGCACGAGTTTTTCTGGGGCGTGCGCGCCGATTTCCGGCGCTTCGTATCGCCGCTCGGCGTGCCGGGTTTCGTTACCGGCGCGATGGGTTTGGGGCACACGGTGCTGCCCGCGCCGCAATTCGACGCCACCGATTCGTTCATGCGCAACGTCATGGGCTTCGAGCTCTCGGACATCTTCCGCGTGCGTTTCACCGACGACCCCGCCGAGCCCGAAAAGCGCATCCACTTTCTGCATTGCAAGAACGCACGTCACCACAGCCTCGCGATCATGGAGATGGCGGTGCCGTCGGGCTGCATTCACGTGATGGCCGAAGTCGATTCCATGGACGAAGTGGGCCGCGCGCTGGACCGGGTCGCCGCGCAAGGCGTGAAGCTTTCCGCGACGCTCGGCCGCCATTGCAACGACCACATGGTTTCGTTCTACATGAAGACGCCGGGCGGCTTCGATCTGGAGTACGGCTACGGCGGGCTGACAGTCGACTGGGCGCAGCACAGCGTCTACGAAGCGACCCGTGTGAGCCTGTGGGGACATGACTTCAGCGTGGGGTTCCGCTAGACCGATATGAAAACACTCGACAAACAACTCGGCGCGCGCGACGTGGTCGCGCAACTCGCCGACGGCATGACGATCGGTATCGGTGGATGGGGGCCGCGCCGCAAACCGATGGCGCTGGTGCGCGAAATCGTCCGCTCGGATCTGAAAGACCTGACGGTGGTCGCCTATGGCGGACCCGACGTCGGCCTGCTGTGCGCGGCGGGCAAAGTGCGCAAGGTGGTGTTCGGCTTCGTGTCGCTCGACGTGATTCCGCTCGAACCGCATTTTCGCCGGGCGCGCGAAACCGGCGCGATCGACGTGCTGGAACTCGACGAAGGTCTGCTGCAACTCGGCCTGCGCGCAGCCGCCGCGCGTTTGCCGTTTCTGCCGACGCGCGTCGGGCTCGGCACCGATCTGCTCAAGCACGCGCCGCATTGGCGCACGGTGCAGTCGCCGTACGGTGGCGAGACCTTGCTCGCGATGCCCGCGCTGGAACTCGACGCCGCGCTGCTGCACGTGAACGTGGCGGACAAGCTGGGCAACACGCGGATCGACGGTCCGGATCCTTTCTTCGACGCATGGTTCGCGCGGGCGGCGGCGAAATGCTTCGTCAGCAGCGAGACAGTGGTCGATTCGCTCGCGAGCGGCGACCTCGATCTCGCGCGCCGCAATACCTTCGAACGCTCGCTCGTGAGCGGCGTGGTGCACGCGCCGTGCGGGGCGCATCCGACTTCGTGCGCGCCGGCTTACGGCTGGGATCTGCCGCATCTGAAGACCTATTGCGCGAGCGCCGAGGATGCGACGCAAACGGCGGCCTATGTGCGCGACGTGGTGGGCACCGACGAACCAGGCTATCTGCAACGCGCGGGCGGCCGGTCCCATGTGGCGGCTTTGCCGTTGCCGATTCTGTAATGGAGCGCAAATGAGCGACTCTCTCGATTATTCCCTCGCGGAACTGATGATTACCGCCGCCGCGCGTGTCTGGCGCGACGACGGCGAAGTGCTGGCCACGGGTATTGGTACCGGCCCGCGCCTCGCGGCGGGTCTCGCGCGTCTGGCCTATAACGCCGGCTTGATGCTGACCGACGGCGAGGCCTATCTGGTCGAAAACCCGGTGCCGCTCGGACCGCGCGACGCGGGCTATCGCGTCGAGGCAAGCGGATTGATGACTTACGAGCGGGTGTTCGATTGCGTGTGGCATGGCAAGCGTCACGCGCTGGTCATGCCGACGCAGATCGATCGCTTCGGTCAGGCCAACATTTCGTGGCTCGGCGGCGACTACGCGCGCCCGAAAACGCAATTGCTCGGCGCGCGCGGTTTCCCCGGCAACAGCATCAATCACGCGAATTCGTTTTTTGTCAGTGGGCACGGCAAACGCACGTTCGTGGCCGGTGAAGTGGACATGGTGTGCAGCGTGGGCTACAACCCGGCGCGTGAAATTCCCGGCATGCGTGCGTTCACCGATCTGCGCAGCGTGATTACCGATCTGTGCGTGATGGATTTCGGCGGTGCGGATCACGCGGTACAGGTGCGTTCACTGCATCCCGGCGTGAGCTTCGACGAAGTGCAGGAACTGACGGGCTTCGCGCTGCTCGCGCATCCCGAGATGCAGGTGACGCCGCCGCCCAGCGCGGACGATCTGCGCATCGTACGCGCGCTCGACCCCCACAACCTGCGCGCGAGCGTCGTGCGCAATAACCCCGCGCCACGCGGCGTCTGAGGGACGTCATGTCGATCAATCCATCCACGGCTTCGGCCGACGCCATCGACGAAGTGGTCGAGTACCGCGTTAGCGACGGCATCGCGACCATCACGATGAATCGCCCCGAATATCACAACGCGCAGAACTCGAAGATGACGTACGCGCTCGACGCGGCGTTCCGGCGTGCGTCGAACGACGACGCCGTCAAGGTGATCGTGCTGGCCGGTGCCGGCAAGCATTTCTCGGCGGGACACGACATCGGCACGCCGGGCCGCGACATTCATCAGTCGTTCGAGCGAACCTCGCTCTGGTACGACCATGTCGGCAAGGAGGGCGGCGAGTTTCTGTATGCCCGCGAGCAGGAGGTCTATCTCGGCATGTGCCGCCGCTGGCGCGATCTGCCGAAACCCACCGTTGCGATGGTGCAGGGCGCGTGCGTGGCCGGTGGGTTGATGCTGGCGTGGGTCTGCGACCTGATCGTCGCGTCGGACGACGCGTTTTTCTCCGATCCCGTCGTGCGGATGGGGATTCCCGGTGTCGAATATTTTGCGCATGCGTATGAGTTGAATCCGCGCATCGCCAAGGAGTTTCTGTTTCTCGGCGAACGGATGGACGCGGCGCGCGCCTATCAGATGGGCATGGTGAACCGGGTCGTGCCGCGCGAGCGGTTGTTGGACACCACCACGGAAATCGCCGCGAAGATCGCGCGCATGCCGCGCCTCGGGTTGACGCTCACCAAGCAGGCGGTGAATCACGTCGAGGAATTGCAGGGCAAACGCGCGGCCATGGACGCGGCCTTTGCGTGGCATCACTTCGCGCATGCTCACAACGAACTGGTGAGCGGCGACAAGCTGGGCGGCTACGACGCCCGCAAGATGGCCGACTCGCAACGCACGGACGCCGCGTCGAACGGAGAAGCCGCATGACCGCCGCACTGCACACGCCGCTGTGCGATCTGCTCGGCTGCCGCTATCCGATCGTGCAAACCGCAATGGGCTGGGTCGCCGACGCGCGGCTCGTCGCGGCGACCTGCAATGCTGGCGGCTTCGGTTTTCTCGCCGGCGCGACGCTCGAAGCCGAGCGCGTGGAGGCCGAGATTTTGCGGGTGAAGGAACTGACAGACCAGCCGTTCGGGATCAACTTTCACATGTTCCAGCCGAACGCGGCGCAAGTCGTCGATCTGGCGATCAAACACAAGCTGCGCGCCGTGAGCTACGGCCGTGGCCCCGACGCCAAAACGATCCGCCGTTTCAAGGATGCGGGCGTGATCTGCATTCCCACGGTCGGCGCGCCGAAGCACGCGCAGAAAGCCGTGGAACTCGGTGCCGATGCGGTCACCGTGCAAGGCGCCGAAGGCGGCGGCCACACCGGCTCGATACCGACCACGCTGCTGCTGCCGCGCGTGCTGGACGCCGTCAATGTGCCGGTCATCGCCGCGGGCGGTTTCTTCGACGGACGCGGCCTCGCCGCCGCGCTCGGTTATGGCGCGGCCGGTATCGCGATGGGCACGCGCTTTCTGATGACGGAAGAATCGCCGGTGCCGCGCGCGACGCTCGAACGCTACGTGGCGGTGGACGATCCCGCGCGCATTCGCGTCTCGGCCGCGCTCGACGGTTTGCCGCAACGCATGATCGACAACCCCTACCTGCTGCGTCTCGAAGCATTCGGGCCGTTGCGCCGCACGTTGTTCGCGCTGCGCACCGCCGAAGCGTGGCGTCGCCAGAGCGGCATGAGTGTCGCGCAGATGGCGTCGCTCGGTTTCAAGGCGTTGCGCGAGCACAGCTACACCGCGAGCCAGACGCTGATGGCCGCGAACGCGCCGTTTCTGATCCAGCGCGCGATCGTCGACGGTAAGCCGGACGAAGGCGTGCTGCCGAGCGGCCAGGCGGCTGCGGTAATCGGCGCGCTCGAATCCTGTGAGAGCGTCATCGCACGGATCGTCGACGAGGCGACCACGCGGCTCGACACACTCGCCGCCATGCGCGGCATTCCGGTGCATGCGTGAGCCCGCCGGTCGACAGACAACACTCATCAGGGACGGAGACCATGACAGAACCCCTCGACAGCATCCGCTCGCTGCCGTTCAGGATTGAACGCGAAGGCGGTATCGGCGAGCTGGTGATCGATCAGCCGCCGGTCAATGCGCTCGACGCGCGCGGCTGGCAAGCGCTGGCCGATGCGATCGACGCGCTCGGCCGCGACGACAGCGTGCACGTCATCGTGCTGCGCGGCGCGGGACGCGGTTTTTGCGCGGGCGTCGATATCAAGGAACTGGCCGCGCATCCGGAGCGGATCGTCGCGGTCAATGCCGGCAATTACGCGACGTTTCGCGCCGTGCACCGTAATCCAAAACCGGTGATCGTCGCCGTGCACGGCTTCGTGCTGGGCGGCGGCATCGGCATCTGCGGCGCGGCGGATGTGATCGTCGCGTCGGACTGCGCGCGTTTCGGCGTGCCGGAAATCGATCGCGGCGCGATGGGCGGCGGCGCGCATTTGCAGCGCATGTTCGGCGTGCAGAAAGTGCGCGCGATGTATTTCACCGGCGATATGGTCGACGCCGCCGAAGCCTATCGCCTCGGCGCCGTGGAACGCGTCGTGCCGCGCGAGCAGTTGCGCGATGCCGCGCTCGAACTCGCTCGCAAGATCGCCGCCAAGAGCCCCGCGATGCTGCAACTCGCGAAAGAGGCACTGAACGGCGTGGAAGACGGCGACCTCGAAGACAAATATCGCTGGGAACAGGGCTTCACGTTGCAGGCCTACATGACGAACGATTCGGCCGAAGCGCGTTCGGCCTTCGTCGAGAAACGCGATGCGCAGTTCGATGCAGCGGCAAGCAAAGCCGAAGCGCAAGCCGGAGCGCGCGCATGAAGCTCGACTACACGCCGGCGCAACGCGCATTTCGCGCGGAGATTCGCGATTGGCTCGCCGCGCACGTGCCACGCGAACCGCTGCCGAGTTTCGACACCGAAGCCGGTTTCGCCGCGCATCGCGCGTGGGAACGCACGCTGCATTCGGGCCGCTGGAGCATGGTCACGTGGCCGCGCGAACTGGGCGGGCGCGGCTGCGATCTGATCGAGTGGCTGATCTTCGAGGAGGAGTACTGGCGCGCCGACGCGCCGATGCGCGTGAATCAGAACGGCATCTTCCTGCTCGGTCCCACGTTGATGGACTTCGGCACGCCCGAGCAAAAAGCCCGCTTTCTGCCGGCCATGGCGGCCGGCGATCACGTGTGGGCGCAAGGCTGGTCCGAGCCGAACGCGGGCTCGGACATGGCCGCGATTCGTGCCAGCGCGATCCGCGCCGACGGTGGCGCGGGCAACGAATACATCCTCAATGGCCAGAAAATCTGGTCGACGCGCGCGGTCTGGGCCGACTGGCTGTTCGGCCTGTTTCGCAGCGACGCGCAATCCACGCGCCATCACGGGCTGACGTTCCTGATGGTGCCGCTGTCCACGCCCGGCATCACCGTGCGGCCGATCCGGCAGCTGAACGGCCACACCGGTTTCGCGGAAATCTTTTTCGACGACGTGCGCGTGCCGGTCGACAACCGTCTTGCGGGCGAAGGCATGGGCTGGCAGGTCGCGATGGCCACGGCCGGTTTCGAACGCGGCCTGATGCTGCGTTCGCCCGCGCGTTTTCAACGCACCGCCGAAGCGTTACGCGATCTGTACCTTGCGCACCGCCCGGAGGCCGACCGCGATCCCACCTTGCGCGATCGCGTGACAGCAGCATGGATGGACGCGCAGGCGTATGCGCTGTCGACCTACGCCACCGCCAGCCGCTTGCAGAAGGGCGGCCATATCGGCGCGGAATCGAGCACCAACAAGGTGTTCTGGTCCGAACTCGATCTGCGCATGCATCAGACCGCACTCGACATTCTCGGCGCGCGTGCCGAGGTGGTGCCGCAAACGCGCGAGCAGCACGCCGCGCTCGGCAACTGGCTCGATGGTTTTCTGTTCGCGCAGGCCGGGCCGATTTACGCGGGCACCAACGAGATCCAGCGGAACATCGTCGCGGAACGGATGCTGGGCATGCCGCGCTCGTGATGCCGGTGCGACACGCCGCCGACGGCCGCAACGAGCCCGCATCCGGGCGCTTAAAGGATTGAGCGAGGAACTATGGATTTCGTATTCAACGAGGATCAGGACGCGCTGGAAAGCAGCGTCCGGCGCTTTCTCATGACGGAGATGACGCCCGAACTGATTCGCGAGTTGTGGCACACGCCGACGGGACGCTCGGACGCGCTGTGGCAGATGATCGCCGCGCAAGGTTTGACGGCGGTATCGGTGCCCGAGGCTCAAAACGGCCTCGGTCTCGGCGAAGTGGAATGGTCGCTGCTCGCGCAGACCTACGGCTATTTCGCCGGACCCGAGCCCTTGCTCGATACGGCACTGGTGGCCGTGGGGCTGCTCGACGGCTTGCCCGCGAGCGAGGCGCGCGACGCGTTGTTGCGCGAGATCGCGGCGGGCTCGGCACGGGTGGCGATTGCGCATCCAGTGAATCCGTATGTGGCCGACGCCCATGTCGCGCAGGTTCTGCTGGCCGAGCGCGACGGCGAACTGCATTGGCTCACGCCGCACGCGTGCCGTTTGAACGCCGTGGAGAGCGTCGATCCTTCGCGGCGTTTATTCGAAGTCGACTGGACGCCTTCCGCCGGGACGCGTGTGGCTTTGCGCGATGCCGCCGCGCCGCTGCTGGACGCTGCGCTGGATCGCGGCGCGTTCGCCGTCGCCGCGCAATTGCTCGGTTTGACGCAGCGTGTGCTCGACGTGGCGATCGACTACAGCGCGCAGCGCAAGCAGTTCGGCAAACCGATCGGTTCGTATCAGGCGCTCAAGCATCTGCTTGCCGACGTCGCGATTCGCTACGAGTTCGCGCGGCCGGTGGTGTATCGCGCCGCGTGCGCGATCGCTGACAACGACCCGCGGCGCGCGCTGTACGTCTCTCACGCGAAGCTCGCCGCCACCGCCGCCGCTCAACTCGCCGCGCGTCACGCCATGCAGGTGCACGGTGCGATCGGCTACACGTGGGAACTCGATCTGCAAATTTTCCTGAAACGCATCTGGGCGCTCGCGAATAGCTGGGGCGACACGACGTTTCACAAGGCCCGCGTCGCCGCTGCGCTGATCGACGATCGCGCACCGATCGGTCCGGCCCGTACTTTCGAACTGGAGTCGTGATGAGACAGGCTTATATCGTCGACGCGCTGCGCACGCCGACCGGCCGCCGCAAAGGCGGCCTCGCGCAGGTGCATGCCGCGGACCTCGGCGGTTTCGTGCTGCGCGAACTGGTGGCGCGCAATGCGATTCCCGCCGACGATTACGACGACGTGGTGTTCGGCTGCGTCGATACGATCGGCCCGCTGGCGGGCAATATCGCGCGCACCTGCTGGCTGGCCGCCGGCTTGCCGCTGACGGTGCCGGGCGTGACGGTGGATCGTCAGTGCGGATCGTCGCAACAGGCCGTGCATTTCGCCGCGCAGGCGGTGATGAGCGGCACGCAGGACGTGGTGGTCGCGGGCGGCGTGCAGACCATGACGCAGATTCCGATTTCGTCGGCGATGACGGCGGCCGTGCCTCTCGGCTTCAGCGATCCGTTTTCCGGCAGCATCGGCTGGCGTGCACGTTTTGGCGATGCGCCGGTCTCGCAGTTTCATGCGGCGCAGCGGATCGCGGATCGGTGGAATCTGTCGCGCGAGGACATGGAACGGTACGCGCTTGAGAGCCATCGGCGTGCGCTGATGGCGATTGAACGTGGCTATTTCTCACGTGAAATAGCGCCCTTTGCGGGCGTGGTGCATGACGAAACGCCACGCAAGGACACCACGCTCGCGAAGATGGCATCGCTCGAACCGCTGATGCCGGGCGGCGCGCTGACGGCAGCCGTTTCGAGCCAGACATGCGACGCGGCCGCCGCGTTGCTGATCGTTTCCGAAGACGCGCTCAAGCGTTACGGCCTGACCCCGCGTGCTCGCATGCATCACTTGAGTGTGCTCGGCGACGATCCGCTGTGGATGCTCACCGCGCCGATTCCCGCGACCCGTCACGCGCTGAAAAAAGCGGGCCTCACGCTGGACGATATCGACGTGGTCGAACTCAATGAAGCGTTCGCCTCGGTCGCGCTGGCCTGGCTCGCCGACATGCGCTATCCGCACGAACGCACCAACCCGAACGGCGGCGCGATCGCGCTCGGTCATCCGCTCGGCGCGACCGGTGCGCGGCTCATGACCAGCCTGCTGCACGAACTCGAACGCACGCAAGGCCGCTACGGCCTGCAAACCATGTGCGAGGGCGGCGGGCTCGCCAACGTCACGATTATCGAGCGCCTGTAAGCGGGACACCAAACGCATCACTGTCTACGAGGATCAAGCATGGGAATCTGCAACGGCCGCACGGTCATCATCACCGGCGCGGGAGGCGGGTTGGGCCGCGAGTATGCGCGGGCGTTCGCCGCCGAAGGCGCGGCGGTGGTGGTCAACGATATTCGCGAGGACGCCGCGCAGGCGGTCTGCGACGAGATCGCGCGAGCAGGCGGACGCGCGCTCGCCAATGCGGACGACATTACGCGCGTCGATAGCGCGCAACGTATCGTCGATGCCGCGCACCGGGCCTTCGGCGAGATTCATGTGCTGGTGAACAACGCGGGCATTTGCCGCGACCGGATGTTCGCCAGCATGAGCGATACCGATTGGGACGACGTGATGCGCGTCCATCTGCGTGGCCATTTCTGCCTCGCGCAATTGCTGGCGCGAGAATGGCGCGAAGCGTCGAAGAGCGGTGCCGAAGTGGACGCGCGGATCGTCAACACGAGCTCCGGCGCCGGGCTGCAAGGCTCGATCGGGCAGGCGAACTACGGCGCGGCCAAGGCCGCCATCGCGGCGCTCACGTTGATGCAGGCCGCCGAATTGCAACGCTACGGCATCCGCGTGAACGCGCTGGCGCCGGCCGCGCGCACGTCGATGACGGAAGGCGTGTTCGCCGACATGATGAAGAAGCCCGTCGAGGGCTTCGATTACTTCGATCCCGCCAACGTCGCGCCGCTTGTGGTGTGGCTCGGCAGCGCGGCGTCGCGCGATGTCACCGGCCAGGTGTTCGAGGCCGCGGGCGGCATGATCGCGGTGGCGGAAGGCTGGCGCACCGGCCCGACGATCGACAACGGCGCGCGCTGGAACGTGGCGGAAATCGGCGGTGCGGTCGCCGCGCTGGTCGCGCAGCGCGAGCCCGCGCAGCGCGTCTACGGAAGCTGATGCGATGAACCTCGCTCTTTCCGAAGAACAGATCATGATTCGCGACGCGGCGGCCGAGGTGCTGGCCGAGCGCAGTGGGTCGGCAGCGGTGCGGCACGCGATCGAACACGGCGCGGGCCGCGATGAAGCGCTGTGGCGCACGGTTGCGGGCGAACTTGGCTGGTGTGCGCTCACGGTGCCGGAAGACGCGGGCGGCGCCGGTCTGGGCGCGACGGAACTGGTGCTGCTGATGGAACAGTTCGGCCGCCGGCTTGCGTGCGCGCCGTACTTCGGCACGGTCTGTCTGGCGGCGACGGCGTTGACGATGCTGAGCGACGGCGCGGACGATGCGAAGGCCGCGCGTGAACACCTCGCACGGATCGCGAGCGGTGAATTGAGCGCCACGCTCGCGTTGCCGATATCGGTGGGTTTCGGGTTCGACACGCAGGCATACCCGATGTCACCCAGATTCCAACTCGACGCGCGCACGGCGCCGCTGTACGCGGAAGAAACGGCTGGTGGTTACCGTTTATCCGGCGCGCTGGAGCAGGTGATCGACGGCGCGAGTGCCGAGCTATTGCTGGTGCCGGCGCTGGTGGCCAACGAAGCGCGGACACTCGCGTTATTCGAGTTGCGTGGCGCGAACATCGCGGGATTGACGCGCACACCGCTCGTCACGCTCGATGCGACACGTCCGTTGGCGCGGCTCGACCTGCATGAGGTAGAACTGCCGCGTGCCGCCGTTCTGGCCCGTGGCCGTGAAGCCGAACGCGTGCTCTCGCACACCGCGTGGTTCGCCGCGCTGGCGCTCGCCGCCGAACAGGTAGGCGGCGCGCAGCAATGCCTTGATCTCACGCTGGCCTACACGGCGGATCGCGTGCAATTCGGCCGCGCGATTGCATCGTTTCAGGCGGTCAAACACCGCTGCGCGCAGATGCTGGTCGAGATCGAAGCCAGCCGCTCTGTCGTTTTAGGTGCCGCGCAAGCGTGGGATCAAGCGAGTGCCACCGCATCACACGGTGCCGACGTCTTCGCGGATGTCGCCGCTGCCAAAGCGAGCGCCAACGACGCTTTCCGCTTCTGCGCGCAGGAAGCGATCCAACTGCACGGCGGCGTCGGCTTCACCTGGGAATACGACCCGCAGTTGTATTTCAAGCGGGCCCAGGCGTCGAGTGCGTTATTCGGCACGAGCTCGGAGATGTTGTCGTTGATCGCGCAACAACTTGTGGATCGCCGTGGGCTTAAGTCTGAGGCGCCTGCCGCGGCGCAGATCGATCACGCGCAAAACGTGCTCGCGGGAGTCCTGTGATGAATAGCGAAACTCAATACGAGCGCTTGCGTGTCGAAGTCGCCGACTGGATGCGTACGCACCTAACGGGCGAATTTGCGTGCCTGAAATACCGCGGCGGTCCGGGCGACGAAGAAGCCTATCCGGCGCTGCGCAAACAGTGGGAACGCGAGCTTGCGCACGGCGGCTGGACGGGACTCGGCTGGCCCACCGGCGAAGGCGGCCGCGCCTTTACGGTCGCGCAGCAGGTGATTTTCCACGAGGAATACGCGCGCGCCGGCGGCCCGGGCCGCATGGGGCATATCGGCGAAGGGCTGCTCGGCCCGACGCTGATCGCTTGCGGCAGCGAGGATCAACGCAAGCGCTTCCTTCCCGGCATTCTGAACGGCACGCAGTTCTGGTGCCAGGGCTATTCGGAACCCGGCGCGGGCTCCGATCTCGCGAACATCCGCACCCGCGCCGTTCGCGACGACCACGGCAGCTGGCGCGTGTCTGGCCAGAAAGTCTGGACCTCGCTCGCGCACGATTCCGACTGGATCTTCGTCGTCGCGCGCACCGATCCGGATTCGCGCGGCAATCGCGGGCTGTCGTTCCTGTTGCTGCCGCTGGATCAACCGGGCGTCGAGATCCGGCCGATCCGGCAGATGAACGGCGGCGCGGAATTCAACGAGGTGTTCTTCGACGGCGCGCTCGCTGCCTCGGACGATCTCGTCGGCGCACCTGGCGACGGTTGGCGCATAGCGATGACCTTGCTCGGCTTCGAACGCGGCATGTCGACGCTCGGCCAGCAGATGCAGTTCATCCGCGAACTGGACTGGGTGATCGACGCCGCGCACGAAGCGGGCGTCGCGCACGACGCCGTGATCCGGCAACGGATCGCGCGGGCGTGGGTGGGTTTGCGCGTGATGCGCTACAACGCACTGCGCATGCTGGCCGGCGCCGACGGTGCAAACCAGGCCAACGCGGGCGCTGGCGGCACGCTGGGCCGCGAGGCGCTGATCTACAAGTATTACTGGTCCAACTGGCACCGCGAACTCGGCCAACTGGCCATGGACGTGCTCGGCCCGAACGCCAACCTGCTCGCCGCCGACGACGCCAAACGCAGCCGTCTGCAAGGCGTTTTCCTGTTCTCGCGCGCGGACACGATCTACGCGGGCACCAACGAAATCCAGCTCAACATCATGGCCGAGCGCGGGCTCGGCATGCCGAAGGAACCGAGAGGAACGCTATGAACGAGTCTCAAGCGGTGCGCAGCGCGCCCGCGTATGTGCCGGGCCATCAGCTGCTGGCGGGCAAGTCGGTGCTGATTACCGCCGCCGCCGGTGTCGGTATCGGCTTCGCCGCCGCGAAGCGCTGCGCGGAAGAAGGCTGCCGCGCGCTGTTCATCTCCGACATCCACGAACGGCGGCTGGCGCAGGCGGTCGAGACGCTGCGCGCCGAAACCGGTTTGCGGGCCATTTACGGGCGCCTGTGCAACGTTTCGCTGGAAGAGGACGTGCGCGCGCTGGTGGCCGACGCCGAGGACAAGCTGGCGGGCGTCGACGTGCTGATCAACAACGCCGGGCTCGGCGGCGCGCGCCGCATCGTCGAAATGGACGATGCCGAATGGTCGCGTGTGATCGACATTAGCCTCACCGGCACGTTCCGGATGACGCGGGCGATGTTGCCGCACATGCAGCAACGCGGCCATGGCGCGATCGTCAACAACGCGTCGGTGCTCGGCTGGCGCGCGCAGGCGGAACAGGCGCATTACGCCGCGGCGAAAGCCGGGGTCATGGCGCTGACGCGCTGCGCGGCGCTCGAGGCCGCGCCGTACGGCGTGCGCATCAATGCGGTCGCGCCGAGTATTGCGTTGCACGATTTCCTGAAGAAGTCGGCTTCGGCCGATCTGCTCGATCAACTGGCGTCGCGTGAGGCATTCGGACGCGCCGCCGAAGTGTGGGAGGTGGCGAACGTGATGGTCTTTCTCGCAAGCGACTATGCGTCGTATCTGACCGGCGAAGTGCTGTCGGTCAGCAGCCAGCACGCGTAATGGAGCGCGTCATGGCTGAGATCGACGGCGACCTGCAACCCGCGCGCGTGTTCGCGCACCCCGGTGAGCTGATCGCGGCGGCGGGGCAAACGCTGGGCGAAAGCGCGTGGCTACAGGTCGATCAATCGCGGATCGACCGTTTTGCCGACGCGACGCTCGATCATCAATGGGTTCATGTCGATGCCGAACGCGCGCGGCACGGTCCGTTCGGTGCGTGTATCGCGCACGGCTTCCTCACGCTCTCGCTGGTCAATTTCTTTTTGCCGCAGATCGTGCGCATAGACGGTGCGCGGCTCGGCGTCAACTACGGTTGCGACAAGATCCGTTTCCCCGCGCCGGTACGCGTCGGCGCGCGGATTCGCGGCGTCGGCCAGTTGCTGCGCGCCGAAACGTTCGAGGGCGGCGTGCAGGCATGGATTCGCGTCACCGTGGAAATTGACGGCGAGCCCAAACCCGGCTGCGTGGCCGACACCATCAGCCGTTACTACCTGTAGTCATTCGTAGCAGTAGAACCCGTAGAGGAAGTAGCTCATGAACGAAGCGGTCATCGTATCGGTTGCACGCACACCGATCGGCAAGGCGTATCGCGGCGTGTTCAACGATACCGAAGCGCCCGCGTTAGGCGGCCATGTGGTGCGTGCGGCACTGGAGCGCGCGCAGCTCGACGGCGCCGAAATCGACGACGTGCTGATGGGCTGCGCCGCGCAGCAGGGCACCCAGGGTTACAACATTGGCCGGCTCTCCGCCGCGGCGGCGGGATTGCCGTCGTCGGTGCCGGGCATGGCGATGGACCGTATGTGCTCGTCCGGTCTGATGACGATTGCGAGCGCCGCGCAAAGCATTCTGTGCGGCGATGCGCGGGTCGTGGTGGCGGGCGGCGTCGAATCGATCACGCTCACGCAGAACAAGTACAAGAACGCGTATCGCGCGCGTTCCGGGGCGGTGCTTGCGAATCAGCCCGCCGCGTATATGGCGATGATCGAAACGGCCGAGGTCGTCTCGCGCCGCTACGGTATTACGCGTGAGGCGCAGGACGAGTATGCGTTGACGAGCCAGCGGCGCACGGCAGCCGCACAAGCGGCGGGGCGCTTCGACGAGGAAATCGTGCCGCTCGACGTGCAACGTGCGCTGTTCGATAAAGAAGGCAAGCAGACGGGCAGCGAAAACGTGCGTGCCACACGCGACGAATGCAACCGCGCCGACACCACGGCCGCGAGTCTGGCCGCGTTGAAGCCGGTCTGGAGCGGCGGCGAAGCGGTCGCGCAAGGCGAGTTCGTCACGGCGGGCAACGCGTCGCAATTGTCCGACGGTGCGGCGGCTGTCGTCGTGATGAGCGCGGCACAGGCGAAGCAGCGCGGTCTGGCGCCGCTTGGCACTTTTCGCGGTCTCGCGGTGGCCGGTTGCGACGCGGACGAGATGGGCATCGGCCCGGCGCTCGCGGTACCGAAGCTGTTGGCGCGGCATCGGCTGACGGTGAACGACATCGGTCTGTGGGAAATGAACGAGGCGTTCGCGTGCCAGGTGATCTATTGCCGCGATCGACTGGGCATTGCGCAGGACCGTCTGAATGTGAACGGCGGCGCGATTGCGGTGGGGCATCCGTTCGGGATGTCGGGCACGCGCATGACGATGCACGGTTTGTTCGAAGCGCGGCGGCGCGGTGTGCGGTACGTCGTCGTGACGATGTGCATCGGCGGCGGTATGGGGGCGGCGGCACTCTTCGAAGCAGCGGCGTAGATCGCGGATCGGAGTCTGGCATGGGATTGGAGTATGGCGCTGAAGCGCCAACTCTGATCGACAGCCTTGCATGGGACCAGAGTAAGTCGCTAAAGCGCCAACTCTGGTCGACAGCCTTGCATGGGATCAGAGTAAGGCGCTAAAGCGCCAACTCTGATCGACAGGAGACAACATGAAAACGACATTACCCGGCTTGCTGCTGTCGGCGGCCGTGCTCGGCGCGGCGCTGTTCGCGTTCTCGCCGCGTCCGCTACCGGCGTTCGCGGCGACGACTCTTCAGGCCGACCGGCTGCAGATCAACGGACTCGCAAAGGCCGGCACGCGACTCGTCGCGGTCGGCGAGCGCGGCGTGATCCTGATTAGCGACGACCGCGGCGCATCGTGGCGGCAAGCCACGGTCGCCACCGATGAAGCGTCAGCGCTGACCCAGGTGTTCTTCATTTCGCCGCAAATCGGCATTGCGGTTGGCCACGACGGCTGGATTCTGCGCAGCGTCGACGGCGGCACACACTGGAGCGAGGTGCATTTCGACCGCAGGCATTCGGACCCGTTGCTGTCGGTGTGGGGCAACGCGGACGGTCTCGTGTTCGTGACCGGCAGCTTCGGTCAGCTATTCGTCTCGCACGATGCGGGCGCAACCTGGGCCCAGCAAAAAACGCCCGCCGACGACCGTCATCTGAACGCAATTGCGGGCGACGCTGACGGCAACCTGATCATCGCTGGCGAAACCGGCACGTTGCTGCGCTCCACCGATCACGGCGCGAGCTGGGAAAAGCGGCCAGTGCCGTATCAGGGCTCGCTGTTCGGTGTGCTGAAACTGGCCGACGGCGACTGGCTCGCTTACGGTATGCGCGGCAACGTGCTGCGCAGCACCAATCAAGGCGAGACGTGGACGCATGAGGATAGCCGCGTGGGCACCTCGTATTTCGGCGCGGTGCAACTGGCCGACGGCGAACTGGTGCTGGTGGGGCAAGGCGGCGCGATCGTCACGTCGCGCGACAACGGTCTGACCTACGCGGTGCGCAAGGTCGGCGGCGTGCAGAGTCTCGCCGCTGTGGTGGACGTGGGGCATGGCGAGTTGGCGCTGGGGGGCGAAGCGGGTGTGTCGCTGCTGCCGGTGTTGCCGACGTTGCCGAAGTCACCGCCGGTGTCTCCGCCGCGTGCGGCCAACGCAGCGGCCAGCGCGCCGTCTTCCTGATCCCGCAGCCCAGCTAGCCAGTCGCCAGACGATCTTTCGCCGCGCGTTCGCCCGCCGTCCCTCGGCCGCGTTCGCGGGGCATTCCGTTGCCTTGCCGTGAGAAGCCTCATGAACGCTCCGTCCCGTCCTTCTTCGCCCCGCGCGCCGTCGCGCCTGTCACGCTTCGTCGAGCGTTGCGCCGACGCGATCATGCGTCACCGACGCATTCTGTTGACGCTATGCCTCGCGCTGACCGTCGCGCTGGGTTGTTCCGCGACGCGTTTGCGGCTCGATCCCGGTTTCAACAAGATGATCCCGATGCAACACCCGTATATGCAGGTGTTCAATCGCTACGCGAGCGCCTTTCCCGGCGCCAACACGATACTCGTGAGCCTGCGCTGGAAGGGGCATGGCGATATCTACAACCAGGCGTTCATGGACGACCTGCGCCACGCGACCGACGACGTGTTCTTCATTCCCGGCGTGAATCGTTCGCGAGTGTTCTCGCTGTTCACGCCGAACGTGCGTTATACAGAGGTCACTGAAGCCGGTTTTCGCGGCGACGTGGTGGTGCCCGGCCAGTTCAGCAGCGCCAATCCGAACGATCTCGCCACCGTACGCCGCAACGTCGCGCGTTCGGGACAGATTGGGCGGCTGGTCGGCAACGATCTGCATTCCGCGCTGATCCGCGCGGAATTGCGCGAGACCGATCCGACCACCGGCAAGCATCTCGACTACGGCGCGGTAGCGCGGCAACTCGAGCAGATTCGCGCGCGCTATTCGAATCAGGACGTCGAGGTCGACATTATCGGCTTTGCGAAACTCGTCGGCGATGTCGAGTCGGGTATCAGCGGCGTGATCGGCTTTTTCGCGCTGGCGTTCGTGATTACCGCCGGGTTGCTGCTGCTTTACACGCGCTCGCCGAAGACGACCGCGCTCGCGTTGTTCGTCGCATTGTTGCCGGTGGTGTGGTTGCTCGGTGCGCTGCCGGTGCTTGGACTCGGCATCGACCCGATGTCGATCCTCGTCCCGTTCCTGATCTTTTCGATCGGCGTCTCGCACGCCGTGCAGATGACGAATGCGTGGAAACAGGCGCTGGTGACCGGCATGCCGCCCGTGGATGCCGCGCGCGACGCGTTTCGCAAGCTGTTCGTGCCGGGCACCGTCGCGTTGCTGACCAATGCGCTGGGCTTCATGGTGATCATGCGCATCCAGATCGAGATCGTGCGCGAACTGGGCGTGACGGCGTGCCTCGGCGTGCTGTTGATGATTATCACCAACAAGGTGTTTCTGCCAATTTTGCTGTCTTACACGCGGCTCGAGAAAACGACCTTGACGCGTGCGCAGGCCCGCGCGGCGGCTGGCGGCAGCCGTCTGTGGACGCGTTTCGCGGTGTTTGCGCGGCCGGCGCCGGCGCTTGGCGTGTTCGTCGTCGCGCTGGTGCTGCTCGGCTTCGGCGCGAAAGCGTCGCGCGATCTGCAGATTGGGGATATCGGCTCCGGCGCGCCGGAATTGCGCGCCAACTCGCGCTACAACCTCGACAACGCGCGGATCACGAGCCAATACGACATCGGCGTCGACGCGCTGTCGGTATTCGTCGAGACGAGCGGGTTCGACGATGCCTGTCTGCACTATCCGGTGATGAGCGCGATCGAACGTTTCGAAATGGAGATGCGGGGCGTGGCGGGCGTGCAATCGGTGGTGAGCGTGCCCTCGCTGGCGAAGATTTCGATTGCCGCGTTCAACGAAGGCAATCCGCGCTGGGGCGCGTTGCCGCGTTCGAGCGACGGCCTGACCCAGGGCGCCAACGCATTCGATCCCGACAACGGTATGAATACCGAAAACTGCCAGGTGATCCAGGTGTTGATTTACACCACGAATCACGAGGGCAAAACGATCGCGCACATTGTCGATGAGATCAAGCGGCTGGCCGCGGAGGACCACACGCCGAACGTGGCGTTCCGGCTCGGCGGCGGCAACGTCGGCGTCATGGCGGCAACCAACGAGGCGGTGGCCGATGCCGAAGTGGCGATGCTGTTGTCGATTTTCGGCGCGATCGCGTTGCTGTGCGTCGTAACGTTCCGCTCGTGGCGCGCGGTGTTGTGCATCGTGGTGCCGCTGACGGTGGTGTCGATTCTGTGCAACGCGGTGATGGCCTGGCTTGGCATCGGTCTGAAGGTCGCCACGTTGCCGGTGATTACGTTGGGCGTCGGTGTGGGCGTCGATTACGGCATTTACCTTTACGAACGTTTGCAGCATGAGGTGCGTGACGGCGCAAACCTGCCGGATGCATTCGCGGCCGCAATGCGCCAACGCGGCACCGCTGCGCTGTTCACCGCGGTGACGATGTTCATCGGCGTGGGCACGTGGGCGTTTTCCGCGCTGAAGTTCCAGGTGGACATGGGCGTGCTGCTCGCGTTTATGTTCCTCGTCAATCTGTTCGGTGCGGTGTTTCTGCTGCCGGCGCTGGCGGCCTGGCTCGGCGTGGAACGTGCGGAGCGGCGTGCGGGTGGGGTGGTGCGACCCGGTGCATCGCCTGGCGATGGCGCGCGAATCGCCACCGCATCCGTCAAGGCGACCGAGCACGCAACGCTGGAACAGGGCAACTCGGCTAGCTGAAATACCTAGTCCGTCGAGACGATGAACGAAGCGATTGCGGCGTCTATCGTCAGGCGTAAGCGCGCGGGTTCGCGCGCGATCCACACAGACCTATGACGGCGGCGGACTGGCGACGCCGCCTTTTCCATCGGAGGAGATAACAGATGTCCGCACGTCCCTACAAAATCGAAGCGCAACCGCTCGTGCAGCGCTATGCGCGCGGCTGGCATTGCCTGGGTCTCGCGAGCGACTACAAGGATGGCAAGCCGCACACGCTGAACATTTTCGGCCGGCGTCTCGCGGCGTTCATGGATTCGCAGGGCCGCGTCAACGTGGTCGACGGTTTTTGCCCGCACATGGGCGGTGATCTGAGTGCCGGCCGCGTGGACGGCGATACCTTGGTGTGTCCGTTTCACGGCTGGCAGTGGGACGGCGACGGCAATTGCCAGTCGATTCCGTATTGCAAGCGGATTCCGCCGAAGGCGAAGATCGGCACCTGGCAGACCTGCGAGCAGAACCAGTTGCTGTTCGTCTGGCACGACCCGGAAGGCAATCCACCGGACCAGGTCGTGGCGATTCCGCGCATTGAAGCGTGCTTTTCCGACGACTGGTCCGCGTGGGTGGTGGACCGCATGGAGATTGGCACGAACTGTCGCGAGTTGGTCGATAACATTTCCGACATGGCGCACTTTTCGACCGTGCATGGCGCGCCGGTCGATTATTTCGCCAACCTGTTCGAAGGCCACAAGGCGACGCAACTGCTGGTGGGCCGCAGCGAGCGCCTTGGTGGCGACGAACTGATTGCATTGTCGACGTATTTCGGTCCCGCCTATCACATCACCGAAATGACGGGGCAGAGTGGCGGGCATCCGATTCACTCGATTCTGCTGAACTGTCACGTGCCGATCGACATGAACAGTTTCGAGCTGCGTTATGGCGTGATGGTGAAGAAGGTGCCGGGTCTGTCCGACGAGCAGAACATGGAGATTGCGCGTGCCTATGCGAAGCAGGCGCAGGCTGCGTTTTACGAGGACGTCGCGATCTGGGACACGAAGACACGGATCGACAATCCGTTGTTGTGCGAGGGCGATGGGCCCTTGTATCAGATGCGCGACTGGTATTCGCAGTTCTATCTGGATGCGGCGGATGTGCGTCCTTCGAGCATCGCGCGCAAGGTCGTGGAGATCAAGGTGCGCGAGGGCGGCGTGCCGCCGCCATTGAGGCATGTTTTTGAAGATTGATGATTGAACGGAGGGCGGTGCATGCACCGCCTTCTTTCTTTTGCGGGTTCAATTCGTGACGGATTGCGCGGGCGGCGTGAGGTAGTTGGCGCGGATCTTCATGACGTTGATGTGGAGCACGTCGACGAGGTAATGCTGCATGCCGCCGTATTGCTGGTCGATGACTTGCATGGATGCGCCGATGTAGTCGGGGTCGACCGTGAGTAGCGGGGCGACGACGTCGGGGGCGATGCCGAGTTTTTGCAGTTGCTGGGTGGCTTGGGTGTTGCTTGCTGCGTTGTAGCGGTTTGATTCGAGGTAATTGGCGATGGTGGTTGGGCGGTCCACGCCGAGTGCCGATAGCAGAAGGACTGTGGCGAAGCCGGTGCGGTCTTTGCCTGCCGTGCAGTGGTAGAGGATGGTTTTGTTGTCTTCCGCCAGTTTCAGGAAGTGGGCGAATTGGGGTTGGTAGTTGCTTGGGAATTGGCGGTAGAGGTTGAGCATGAAGTCGTGCATTTGCTCAGGGGTGGAGCGCTTGAGTAGCGGGATGATGGCGGAGGGGGCCAGGTTGCCGGCCAGGACTGGGTCGGATTGCCAGGGGAATTGTTCTGCGAAGGCTTTTTCGGTGGGTTGCTTTTCGCTTGTGGCGCGGAAGTCCAGGATTACGTCCAGGTGCATTGATTTTAGGGTTTTTATGTCATGGGCGGAGGCTTTGGAAGGGTTGCCGCTGCGGTAGAGGCGGTGAGGGGTTATTTGACTGCCGTCGGTTGTTTGTATTCCACCTAGGTCTCTTGTGTTCTGGATTTTTTCTAACTGAATGTATTGGTCGGTTGGGTGCGCGTTTGCGCTGATTGATAGTGTTAGTAGTAGCGTTGAGAGAGGTTTTGTGGGGTGCATTTTTTTGTCTTGGTGAGAGAGGTTTTGGTGCGTGCTGGCGCTTCTTTTCTGTGTTCTTTGGGGGTTGGCCTTTCCTTGCATTCTTAGTGGTCTATTAGCGTTGCCCCTGTGCGGGGCGGCACCTACTTCTCTTTGCCGCGGCAAAGAGAAGTAGGCAAGAGAAAGCCGCTCACACCGCTAACCATGAAGTGGGTCTCTCGCACAGCTACGGTAGTGGTGCATCTGGAATCCGTGCTCTCGCGCACTCCCCGTTTGTGACACAGCAGTCATTCTTCCGGCGGCGCTGCGCGCGCCCTCGCGGTCGGTCGACGATCCGGTTCGGCCACGTAAAAATGAGCCGATGGTTGAAAGCAGGCCGTTCCGCCGCGCGCAGCGCGAGGCGGGATGAATGACTGCTGTGTCACAAACGGGGAGTGTGCGAGGACACGGATTCCAGATGCACCACTACCGTGACTGCGCGAGAGACCCACTTAAGAATTAGCGGTGTGAGCGGCTTTCTCTTGCCTACTTCTCTTTGCCGCGGCAAAGAGAAGTAGGTGCCGCCCCGCACAGGGGCAACGCTAATAGACCACTAAGAATGCAAGGAAAGGCCAACCCCCAAAGAACCCAGAAAAAGAAGCGCCAAGCAGGCAATAGACCACCGTCACCCGCCCCGCGATCTAGCCAGCGTAAGCGCCGTATCTTCAATCATATCCTCCTGCCCCCCCACCAGCCTCTGCCTCCCAAGCTCAACAAGAATATCCCTCGCGGAAACCCGATACTTAACCTCCGCCCGCTTGGCAAAAAGCAAAAACGACGAATACACGCCAGCATACCCAAGCGTCAAAGCATCCCGATCAAGCCGAATAGGCGCATCCATAATAGGCACAACAAGATCCTCGGCCACATCGGAGATCCGAAACACATCCACGCCGGTATGAATCTCCATCCGCTCGCAAACCGCGACCAATACCTCCATGGGCGTATTCCCAGCCCCAGCCCCAAGCCCCGCCGCAGCGGCATCGATCCGATTGGCGCCGGCAGCCACGGCAGCAAGGGAATTCGCCACCCCCATCGCGAGATTGTGATGCCCATGAAACCCAAGCTCAGTCTCGGGCCGCAACGCCTCCCGCACCCGGCTAATCCGCGCCGTCACATCGTCGGGCAACATATGCCCCGCGGAGTCAGTGATATAGATGCAGTTCGCCCCATACGACTCCATCAGCTTCGCCTGCTTGACAAGCTCTTCAGCCGGCGACATATGCGCCATCATCAAAAACCCAACCGTATCCATTTCAAGCTTGCGCGCCAGCCCGATATGCTGCTCGGACACATCCGCCTCGGTACAGTGCGTCGCCACCCGAATCGTATGCACGCCAAGCTCGTGCGCCATCCGCAAATGCTCGACCGTGCCAATGCCCGGTATCAACAACGCCGAAACCTTCGCCTGCTTCAATTCGGCAATCACGGCGCTCAGATAAGCTTCATCCGTATGCGCCGGAAAACCATAGTTCACCGACGCACCACCCAACCCATCGCCGTGTGTGACTTCAATCAACGGCACGCCAGCCGCATCCAGCCCGCGCGCAATGCCGCGCATCTGGTCCAGCGAAATCTGATGACGCTTCGGATGCATGCCGTCGCGCAACGTCATGTCGTGGAGAGTAATTCGCGTTCCTGCTAATGACATGGTCGCTCCTTAAGCAGTAGTGGATGCGGCGAGCATCTGTTGGGCGAAGACTTCCGCCGTGCGCGCGGCAGCCGCGGTCATGATGTCGAGATTGCCAGCGTATTTCGGCAAATAGTCGCCGAGGCCCTCTACTTCCATGAACACGGAAACGCGGCGGCCGTCGAATACGGGGCCGTTTTTCAGCGTGTAGCCGGGCACGTACTGGCGTACTTCGTCGACCATCGCATGCACGGACGCGGTGATGGCGTCGACGTCGGGATCGCTCTCGGTCAAACAGTGGATCGTGTCGCGCATGATCAGCGGCGGCTCGGCCGGGTTGATGACGATGATCGCCTTGCCCACCGCCGCGCCGCCAATCTGCTCGATCGCCAGCGACGTGGTGCGGGTGAATTCGTCGATGTTCTTGCGCGTGCCGGGACCGACCGAACGCGATGACACGGTCGCGACGATCTCGCCGTACACCACGCGCTGCACACGCGACACGGCATGCACCATCGGAATGGTCGCCTGGCCGCCGCACGTCACCATGTTGACGTTCATCACCTGCTGATCGTTCTGCGCTGCGAGGTTCACCGGCGGCACGCAGAACGGACCGATCGCGGCGGGCGTCAGGTCGATCACGCGCACGCCGCGCGAGGTCAGCTTGTCGGAGTGCTCGCGGTGCACATAGGCCGAGGTAGCGTCGAAAGCAATGCGGATGTCGTCGGCGGCGAGATGCGGCAGCAGGCCGTCTATGCCGTCGGCCGTGGTCTTCAGACCCAGCTCGCGGGCGCGCGCGAGGCCTTCGGAGGCCGCGTCGACGCCGACCATCCAGACCGGTTCGAGCACCGTGCTGCGGCGCAGTTTGTACAGCAGATCGGTGCCGATGTTGCCGGGCCCGATCAACGCGCATTTGATCTTGCTCATTCAATGCATCCTTTAGTGAAAGACGGTCAAGCAATCAGACGAAGCGCACCGAACAACCGCCAATGCCTTCGATATGCATCTCCAGCACGTCGCCGCCGGTGACGGGAATCAATGCGGCGAGCGAGCCCGACAGCACGACTTCGCCGGCGAGCAGCGGCACGCCGAGTTCGCCGAGCGTATTGGCGAGCCACGCGACGGCATCGGCGGGATGGCCGAGCGCGGCGGCGCCGATGCCTTCGGCGACACGCGTGCCGTTTCGGTCGAGCGTCATGCGGCAGGCGGCGAGATCGAGCGCGTCGGGCGACACGCGTTCGTGGCCGAGCACGTAGACGCCGCACGACGCGTTGTCGGCGACCGTGTCGCCAATCCGGATCGCCCAGTCGCGAATCCGCGAATCGACGATTTCGAAACACGCGCCCACTGTGTCGGTGGCGGCGAGCACGGCTTCGCGTGTCACGCCGGGACCGCGCAGATCGTGTTTCAGATAGAAGGCGATTTCACCTTCGGCGCGCGGCGCGATCAGTGTGTCGATCGGAATCGCCTCGCCGGCGACGTAGTGCATGCCCGACAGCAACATGCCGAAGTCCGGCTGGTGAACGCCGAGCATGTTCTGCACGGCGGCGCTCGTCAGGCCGATTTTCTTGCCGACGACGGTTTCACCCGCATCGATCCGCCGCGCGATGAAATGCTGTTGCACCCGGTAAGCGTCGGCGAGCGGCAAGCCGTCGTCGCGTGCGGAAAACGGTGCGATCGGCGCGCGGTCGAGCCAGGCGCGATAAAGCGTGTCGCCGAGTTCGGCGTGTAGGGTCGATGTCATCGCAGGGTTGAATGGCTGGGTTAGCGCCGGACCGTTGGCGTCCTACAGGAACTGAATCGCGACGGCCCGGCGCTCGTGCGCCCGAAAGCGCGGGCGGGTTTAGTTGCCCGCGCCGCGAATCGCGTCGGGCGAGAAGTACGCTTCGGTCAGTTGCGAGCCGCGCGTGAGCACCGGCATCGGTTCCTGATTCGACAAACGGTCGGCGTAATAGGCGCCCGAAATCAGGTCGTGGTAGAACACGGCGGTCGAATAGAACGATTTGGCGTCGAACGCGTACAGCGTCGGCGCGAGGTTGGTGCGCCACAGCGTGCCGCGTGCGTCATAGTTGTCGGCGGCGACGGCATTCCATGTGTCCTCGTCGAGATACAGCACACGTTTCGCGTATTGATGGCGATAGCCGGATTTCAGCGTCGCCTGCAACACCCACACGCGATGCAGTTCGAAGCGCATGTATTGCGTGTTTTCGTGACCCTTGGTCAGGAGATCGGTGTACTTGATCGACGGGTCCATCAGCTTGTAGTTGTCGTACGGCACGTAGACCTCGCGCTTGCCGACGATCTTCCAGTCGTAACGTTCGCCCGAGCCGTTGAACAGCCGGTCGTCGTCGACGGTGCGGAAACCGCCGGGGCCTTCGGGCTGGTCGAAACCGAATTCGGGTGCCTGGCGCACGCGCCGCGTGCCGGGGTTATACGACCAGGTACGGCGCGTGTCGGAGCCTTCCTGGTCCCACATTTCGTAGCCGGTGATAATCGTGCCGCGGTCGGACAGCGGCAACATGGTGGTCTGACGGAAGAAGCTCTTCGCGTTCAGTGCATTCTTCGGATCGAAATGATCCGCGCTGCGCGGCCCATAGATCGCGTATTGCACCTTGCCCCATGCAATATTGCCGTCCGGATAGACGACCGCCTGATCGTAGGTCGCGGTTTCACCCTCGATCGCCGACGCGAAGCGCAGATTCCACATTGCTTCCACACCGCTCTTTGGCACTGGGAACGGCGTGACCGGCGGGAAATCCTTCAGGCCGTTCTGGTCCTTCGTCATCGTCGTGTTCGGCGCGTACTGGCGAATGTCCTTGTACACGGCGTCGCCGTAGCTGAAATCGCGGTGGCTCGGATAGACCGGAATCTTGAACGTATCGGGATATTTCTTCAGCAGCGCTTTTTCGCCGTCGGTCAGACGCGCTTCGTATTGCTGCATGTTTTGCGCGGTAATCACGAACAGCGGCTTCTCGCTCGCATACGGATCGGGGAAGCGTTGCCCCGCTTTATAGTCGACGCCCGGCGGCGTGCCGAACCATTTGCCGCTCCACGCGGGGATCGTGCCGTCGGCATTGCCCGCGCGCTCGGCGCCCATCGGCGTGAGCGGGCCTTCGAGTTTGGCGAGATCTTCCGGGCTGGTTTTTGCGAACGACGGGGCGCCGAGTGTGGCGGCGAGCGCGGTGCCCGCGGCGAACACGCAGACACGCAGGGCGGGATTGCAAATTCGACTCATGACCAAATCCTCTTGCAGTAAAAAGACGGCTGATTCAAAGGGTGATGCGTGTTCCGACGCGTCGACGTTTTCGCCGTGGCGAGTCATGCCGTCGCACGACTTCGGAACGGTCAGAATGAGTACTTCGCGGTGGCGAGCACGTAGTCGCGATCGGCCAGCGGACGGTTGACCGGGTCCGGCGTGCCGAGGAACTTCGCGTAGACCAGCGCGAGCTGCAGGTTGCTCAGTCGCGTGAAGGTCACGCCGACCGTCACACGGTGGTCGCCCACGCCTGTCATCGAACCGAGCGCGCCAGCCAGCGACGACTTGCCGGTGAAGTCGTCGGAGTAGGTGAGCGGCACGTCGACGTCCCAGCCGTTGAAGACGTTTTTGTAGCTAAGCGTCCAGGCCACTTCGAACGCGGCGGCATTGCGCGTGTTGGCGAGCGTGGTCGATCCGAGTAGCGGCGTGATGTTGCCGGCGTGGACATACGAGACTTCTCCCACCAGCGTCTGCGAGGCGGCGAGGAAGGTCGGGCCGATCGAATAGATCGCGGACAGGTTCGATTGCCAGACGTCGCCGCGCGTGGACTGCGCGCCGAGCGGCGTGTTGACGAGCACGGCCGCGCCCTGGCGGTACGAGGTTTCGCCTGCAACGTTCACGCCGTTCAGATCGGTCGAGAAGCTCAGGCCGGTGAGCTTGATGTTGTCGAAGAACTTCTCCTGATACGACAACGTGGGGAAGTACGTCGTCACGACACTGGGATTCATGTCGTTGTAGTGCAGGTAGTAAGCGCCGATTTCGGTGTCGCCGAGTACTCGCCAGCGCGCGCCGAGACCCCATTGGCCGCTGTTGCCGGGGCGGCTGTCGGGCGCACGCGGAATCTGCACGCCGCCGGGTCCGATGATGTATTCGGCTCCCGGGCCGACCACGTCGGAGTAGCTCATGTAACTGCCCGGCGCGCTCAGTTGATTCGGTTCGAACGCGAACTGGTAGTAGCCGAGCAGGCTGAAGTTCGGCGCGATCTGCCATTGCGTCGAGATTTGCGGCACCGGCAACAGAATGTCTTTGACTTCCGCGCCCGCCACGAACGATTTGGTCGCGTCGGCGGGGCCTTGCGCGCCCGCGATGTTCGGGAAGAACACGCTCTCGCCCCACGCCACGACCTGATCGCCGACCTTCACATTGAGGCTCGTGCCGCCCAGTTTGAAGGTGTTGTAGACATATGCCGCGAGTAGTTGCGTGCGGCCGCCGGCCCAGTAATTCGCCTGTTCGGTGAAGTTGTTGTAGACGCCGCCGTGATTCACGGTGCCGGGCGCGTTGTTGTAATTCGAGTGTTGATAGGCCTGATCGTAGAACGTGTCGGCACGTACGAAGACACCCCAGTCGTCGTGCTTCAAATTCACTTCGCCGAGCACGCTCACCTGGTTTTCGATCAGCTTGTTTTTGGCGAAATTACGGTCGCCGTCGTCGCCGTTGATGTTCGCGGGCGTCAGCAGGTTGCCGCTCGGCGCGCGCGTGCGCATGCCCAGACCGTAACCGAGCGTGAAGGTGTAATCGAGCGTGGTATCGGCGCCAAGATTCACCGTGTCGCCCGCGTAAGCGGGCGCGACGGTCAGCGTCGCCGCTGCCAGCATGGCGAGCTTGCATGCCGCGCACACCGCGCGCAGTGCCGGTGCGCGCTCCTGTGTTCCGTTGATCTGCATCCTGTCTCCTCTGTGGTCACGTCTGAAATTTGTTGTGATCAGAGGTTAGGGGCCACGTGCAGGGCGGGAATCGTCAAAACGGACTAGTCGCTTGTCCTGGGGGACGCGCGCTGCGTGCGCGCGTGCGTTACGTTGTCGAACGACGAAGCTGGCCGCTCGCGGCGAGAAACGCCGGGACTTCGCCGCCGCCTTCGAGAATCAGGTTGCTGCCCGATGCGTAGGCCGCGTGTGGCGACGCGAGGAACAGGCAGGCGGACGCGATGTCGGCGGGCTGCGCGAGACGGCCGGCGGGAATCGTTGCCGTGATGCCGGCGAGCGCGCCGTGCGGGTCCGTTGCGGACGAACCGGTGTGGCCGCTGGTGGCCGCTTCGGTTTCCACCAGACTCGGGCTCACCGCGCAGACGCGCACTTTCGGGGCCCATTCCACGGCGAGCGAGCGTACCGCATTGAGCAGGCCCGCCTTGGCCGCGCCGTAAGCCGCCGTGCCGGGCGACGCCCGCAGCCCGCTCACGCTGCCGATAAACAGCAGAACGCCGCCTTCGCTTTGCCGCTGCATGCGTGCATTGGCGCGTTGCGCGAGTTGCAGCGGCGCGAGCAGGTTCAGGCGGATCACCGCCTCGGTGAAGCGCGGCGAGGCGTCGGCGGCGAGCGCGAACGGCGCGCCGCCCGCATTGTTGATCACCACGTCGAGGCGGCCGGTTTCATGTTCGATCCGCGCGAGCAGCGCGTCGATCGCGTCGATGTCGCGTACGTCGGCGGCGATGAAGCGCGGGTGTTGTGTGTGGGGATCGGTACGTCCGCACACATACACCGTCGCGCCTGCCTCGACGAACGCCTGGGCGATGCCCGCGCCGATCCCCTTGGTGCCGCCCGTCACCAGCACCACCTTGCCGCTGAAGTCGAATCCCGTCATTGCCGCTGTCTCCATTCGTTCGTGTGGCCCGATGGTAGGAGAAATGCGGCGGCGCCTCGTAGTCTGAAAAGACGATGCCGACGCGCGTTCGCGCGCCGATGATGGTTGCGCTGGTGATGTTCCCACCATCGGCCGCGCCGGAGAGCGCGGCGCGAGACCGCAACCGTGTTGCATGGACCGCAGCAAGCGCAGGAGCGCCGAGCCCGGTCGAAGGAGACAAGCGCGCATGACCGCAACGCCCACCGGCTTCCAGGAAGCCACGCCGACAACTCGTCCGTCCCCGGCAGCGCCCGTCGGGATTTTTACCGAGGTGCCCGGCGGCCTCACGCTCCATCACTTCGAAGCCGGCAGCGGCGCGCCCGTCGTGTTCATTCACGGCAGCGGGCCCGGCGCGAGCGGCTTCAGCAATTTCAAACACAACTATCCGCGTTTCGCCGCCGCCGGTCACCGGGCGATCGTGGTCGATCTGCCGGGTTACGGTGCGTCGTCGAAGCCTTCGGATGCGCTCTATACGCTCGACTTTTTCGTCGAAGCGTTGCGCGCGCAACTAAGCGCCAACGGCATCGGCCGCGCCACGTTGCTCGGCAATTCGCTGGGCGGCGCGATCGCGCTGCAATACGCGCTCGACTATCCCGACGATGTCGACAGTCTGATCATGATGGCGCCGGGCGGCGTCGAAGAGCGCGAAACGTACTTCAAAATGGACGGCATCCAGAAGATGGTGTCGCTCTTCACGAACCGGCAGATGAACCGGTTGACCATGCGTCAACTGCTGGAAATGCTGGTGTACGACCGCAGCCTCGTGACCGACGCGCTGGTCGACGAACGTCTGCGCGTGTGCGAGCAGCAGCCACCGGAAGTGCTGTCGACCATGCGCGTGCCGAATCTCACCGGACGTCTCGCCGAACTGCAATGCCCCGTGCTCGGTTTCTGGGGCAGCGACGATCGCTTCAATCCGGCCAGCGGCGCGATGCGTTTTCTCGAGCACTGCGCCGACGCACGCTTCGTGCTGATGAATCGTTGCGGCCACTGGGTGATGGTCGAGCATCGCGAGTATTTCAATCGCGAATGCCTGGAATTTCTCGCGGACAGGCGAGCCGCCTAAGGCATCCTGCAGGCTGCGGCGCCGTCCGGTTCGACGCGGCCCGGCAATCCCACTACAACACGAAGGAGACGGTATGACATTTCCCCACCAACTATTCGACATGAGCGGCAAGGTGGCGGCGATCACCGGCGGCGCGCGCGGCATCGGTGCGCAAACGGCGCGCACGCTGGCGGCGGCCGGTTCGGCCATCGCGGTGCTCGACGTGCTGACGGAAGCCGGTGAGCAACTGGTCGCCGAGATCAACGAAGCGGGCGGCAAGGCGGCATTCTGGAAAATGGACGTCACGCAGGAAAACGACGTGCAGCGCGTGTTCGGAGAAATCGCCGCGCGTTTCGGCCGGCTCGACGCGCTGGTGAATAACGCGGGTATAGAAGGCGCGAATCTGCCGACGCACGAAATGACGCTGCAGCAATGGCAGAAAGTCATCGACGTGAACGTGACCGGCGTGTTCCTCTGCACCAAGTACGCGATTCCGCACCTGCTGGCTGCGGGCGGCGGCTCGATCGTGAATCTGTCGTCGATGTACGGGCTGGTCGGCGGACCCGACGTGCCCGCGTATCACGCGTCGAAAGGTGCGGTGCGTTTGATGGCGAAGACCGAAGCGATGCTGTACGCAGCGCAGAACATTCGCGCGAATTCCGTGCACCCCGGCTTTATCCGCACGCCGCTGCTCGAAGAAGCCTTCGCCAAACTCGGCGACCCGGAGCAGATTTTCGCGCATATGAAAACGCTCGTGCCACTCGCGAAGATCGGCGATCCGCAGGATATCGCGGCGGGCATCCTGTATCTGGTGTCGCCGGCCGGCCGCTACGTGACGGGCACGGAGCTGGTGATCGACGGCGGCTACACCGCGCGCTAAGGAGCCAGGATGAACACCAGCGAAACCATGAAGGCGCGTCTGCTCGACTATATCGACGCCTTCAACGCGGCCGACGCCGCGCGCGTCGCGGCGCTGTTCGCCGATAACGCAAGCATCGAAGATCCGGTCGGTACGCCGCTCAAGGCAGGTCGCGCCGAGGTCGACGCGTTCTACGCGTATGCGACCTCGGTGGGCGCGCGACTCGAACTGATGGCGCCGCCGCGCGGCTCGCATGGTCAAAGCGCGTCGATCAGCTTTCGCGTGCATATCACCGCGCAGGACGGACAAGCCGCTCATATCGACGTGACCGACGTGATGGATTTCGACGCCGCCGGCAAGATCGTGCGCATGCGCGCGTATTGGGGCGCCGACGATTACCACCTGACGGAGCGCGCGGCTTGATGCGGGCGCGGGGGCTTATGCATTCACGTCCGCGTTCACACTCTCTTTCGTATTCACGCCATGGCACTGTATGAGTTCAACGGCAAGCGGCCGCGCGTCGACCCCTCCGCGTACGTGCATCCGGGCGCGGTGCTGATCGGCGACGTGACGATCGGCCCGTGCTGCTACATCGCGCCGTTCGCGAGCCTGCGCGGCGATTTCGGCGCGGTGGTGGTGGAGCGCGGCAGCAATGTGCAGGACGGGTGTGTGCTGCACACCGGCATGAATAACCACTGCTGGCTCGGCGTCGACAGCCATGTGGGTCACGGTGCGATCGTTCACGGCGCGACGCTCGAGCCGAATACGATGATCGGTATGCACGCGGTGGTGATGGACGGAGTGGTGATTGGCGAGGCCAGCATCGTGGCGGCTTGCGCGTTCGTCAAGAAGGACTGGCGGGTGCCGCCGCGCGTGCTGGTGGCGGGTGTACCGGGGCGCGTGGCGCGCCTGCTGAACGACGAAGAGATTCGCGCGAAGTCGTCGGGAACGCGGGTGTATCAACAACTCGCAGCGGACTGTTTGCGCACGCTGCGCGAAGTGGGTTGACGGTGCGCGATTCTGTTTTGCGCGCTTGTCGCGCGGAATTCGTCGCGGCCGACCCGCCAATCGGGCCGGCCGCGACGCTGACTGCTTTAGCTTAACTACTTCATTGCTGCACGGCGGGTCTCAACTCAACGCCTTATACCGGCCCCTACGACACATAGCCCTGCGCGACATTGATCAACTGCACGCGGTTACGCACGTTGAACAACTGCCGCAAGCGACGCAGATGGTAGTCGACGTTATGCGGCGACAGTCCAAGGAAGTAGGCGATCTCCTTGTCCCGCTGCCCCTGCACGACCGCCCGCAACACCGCATGCTGCAACTCGCTCAGCGTTACGCGCCGCTGCTGCTCGGGCGCGAGGCCGATCACGCTCTTCGCGTGCGTCCAGATGAACTCGTGGATCGTGTGCGCGAACATCAGCGTTTCCGCCACGATCGACTCCGTCATCCAGCGCGGGTTGCCGATCTCCGCGTTGAAGCACAGGCTGGCGGACAGCTCCGGTTCGGGTAGCGGCATCTGCGTGAGAATCCCGCTTTTGCGGCCGGTTGCCTCCAGCATGTCGATCAGGCCGCCGAGCCGCTCGCTGCGCATTTGCGCACGCGGCAGGTCGGCGCGCATGTCGGCCGTGTTCCAGATGAATGGCAAACCGGTCGGCGACGCCGACGCCACGCGCGGATCGAGCTCGAAATAACGCTCGCGAAAATAGCGCGTGAGCCAGGTTTGCGACTCGTAACTGGTCAGCACGAACATCGTCTTGTGATGCGCCGACGTGCGCGTGGCCGTATAGCTGAACGAGTCGAAGCCGAGTTGCTTGATGCGCTGCCGCACGAAGTCGATGCGGTCCTGCGCACTGCCAAAACGCACCAGCGGACTAATGACCGGCGCCGCTCGCCGTGCGGCGGGCGAGGGCGTGCCGATCTCTTCTTCAGTAAAGAGCGTGAGAAAACCGGTGGGCGCCGCGCCTGCCGCGGTACGGCTTGACGCCCTGGGTGCTTCGGCCGCGTGGGCCGACTTTCCGGGTTGCCGCGTGCCGGCCGGGTAAGCCGGTTGAGCGGACACCGCGGAGTGGTATGCCGCCGGCGTATGCCCGGTTTCGCCAGACGGCGAACCGGTCAGCCAATGCGGCAGCGCATCGCATTCGTGTTCCATGAAACGGTAGCTCCAGCGTTCGAAACGCGTGAAAGACGACAACCTGAATGATTAGCTATTTCCAAAAATTACGGTAGCCGGTTCCTTGCTATCATTTTTGAGTTCTTGCTCCGATAGTTGACCGGCAACTCGGGTGTGGCTGGCTTCTTTCATTTGCATACGGCACCTCCTGGGAATAGACGTCATGGCACGAATTCCAAAGCTGACAACGACGCTCGCCTACGATCGCTACATGGCGGGACAGAATCTGGTGTCGAGCGTCGACCGCCCGTGGCGGCATCTGGTGTTGCGCTCGTATCTCGAACCGAACGAGCAGGAACTGCTGGAGGCGCCCGGCTTGCAGGACCTCACGCTGATGACGCTCGCGAGCGGCGCCGAGCATCTCGAACGTAATCTGAACGGACGCTGGGAGAGCGCGGATCTGCGGGTGGGCGACGTCTGGTTCGTGCCGCCCGTGCCGATCTCGTGGCGCTGGCGCTCGATCAGCGACGAGCCGCTGTCGACCGTTCACCTGCATATCGAGCGCAGCCTGATCGACAACGTCGCGGAGCAGATGGAGCTGAACGGCTCCCACGAACTGTCGCTCGGCGACGCGATGCGGTTTCAGGATCCGCTGGTGGCCGCGATGCTGGCCGCCCTCCATCGCGCCGCCGCCGATCCGGCCGACTCGCGCCTGTATGTCGACACGCTGCTTCACGCGCTAACCGCGCACCTGTTGCAGCACTATGCGCGCGGCCGCGGCGCCTCCACCGGTTTGCCCGTGCCACCCGAACGGCTGGTGCCGCGGCGGATTCGCCGCGTGACCGACTACATACGCGCGAATCTCGTCGGCGATCTGGCAATCAGCGAATTGGCCGTGCAGGCCGGGCTAAGCAGTTTTCATTTTGCGCGGGTGTTTCGCCGCGAGACCGGCGAGACGCCGCATCAGTTCGTGACGCGTTTACGGCTCGAGGAAGCGGCGAGACTGCTTCGCGCCACCGATCAGACTGTGCTGCAGATTGCTCTTGCGGTTGGTTTCGAGAACGCCAGTCATTTCTCCGTGCAGTTCAAGCGTGGCTACGGCGTGACGCCGCTCGCTTACCGGCTGCGCGGCTGATGGTACGGACTGCGCGGCGGCAGGGGTGACCAGCGGGTCGGCGTTCCGGTGGGCCGGCAGACAAAGTCTGGGTCGCCGCCGACGCTTAACTACACTAGTTGAAGGCGCCGGATATCAGCCGGTGTCGCCGCCGGGCGGCACGACGATTTTGCATTGCCGCACCGCGCTGTCGCCCATACGTACGGCGACGGGCCGTGGGTCGCTCACCGGGGTAAGCAAGCCGATGAATCATCCTGAGGGTAATCACGCACCTTGCGCAGTGTGCTGTGCATTGCGCGGCTTGCAAACTACGAACTTTCGTGGCCGAGGATGCTTGAAGCTGGCATGGGGCGGGCATCCTACGATTTAGGCCGCATAGCGCACAGGTCGCGTCAACTGGTCCAACTGGCCTGACCGGATGGCGGGCAACTGTATCTGTCGAAGCCTTGCATCGGACGACAGAATAGGCCGCCTACAGCATGACCCCTTGCCAGCGTCCGACCGACCATTTCATCAACCGTCTCACCGGATATCTAGCGATGACACGACTTCGAATCACCTCCTGCGGCCACGTCTTTACCGCCGAAACTCATCCTGACGCGCCGGCAACCGTCGCGGCTTTTCTGAAGCTCCTGCCGTACCGTCAGAAGATCATTCACGTGCGCTGGAGTGGCGAAGGCTGCTGGGTGCCGCTCGGCGATTTCAAACTCGAGAACGACGGCGCGGCGGTCGGCTTCGAGAATCACACGAGCCATCCGTCGGTCGGCGACATTCTGTTTTATCCGGGCGGCTATAGCGAGACCGAAATCATTCTCGCGTACGGCTCGTGCTGTTTCGCGAGCAAGATGGGGCAACTCGCCGGCAACCATTTCCTGACCATCGTCGAAGGTCAGGAGAAGCTGCGTGAGCTCGGCACCAAGGTGTTGTGGGAAGGCGCACAGGACGTGCTGTTCGAAAAAATCTGAAGGCGCTGGAAGCGCAACGCCCCGCCGTATGAAAAGGCGGGGCGCCGAAACGCGACTTGCTGAGCTTAGTGGAACAGCTTCATCGCTTGCGTGAGCGTGTTGAACACGCCCCATGCGAGGGGCAACGTCACATACAGCCAGAACACGACGAGCTTGGCCTTGTTGGTCGGATGCGCGGTTTGAATGGTCGACATGCGGGTCTCCTCAGGCGCCTTTGGCGAGTTGTGCGTCGGTCATGTGGTGCTTGTCGTCCACACGCTTGACCAGCAGATTGCAGACGAAGCCAATCACCAGCAGCACGGCCATGATGTGAACCGTCATCGTGTACGCATCCGCCTTGGCCACGCCGTGCGCCACTTCATACGCGCGGATGTAGTTCACCAGCACCGGACCGGCCACGCCGGCCGCCGCCCACGCCGTCAGCAGGCGGCCATGAATTCCGCCCACGAACGCCGTGCCGAACATGTCCGCAAGATACGCGGGCACCGTCGCGAAGCCGCCGCCGTACATCGTCAGAATCACGCAGTAGGCGAGCACGAACAGCGCGATCTGACCGGATGCGGCGAACGTCGGCACCAGGTAGTACAGCACCGCGCCGAGCGCGAAGAAGATGAAGTAGGTGTTCTTGCGACCGATCCAGTCCGACGCCGACGCCCACACAAATCGGCCGCTCATGTTGAACAGCGACAGCAGGCCCACGAAACCCGCCGCCGCCGACGCGGTGACCGTGTCCTTGAAGCTCTCCTGAATCATGACCGACGCCTGGCCGAGAATGCCGATGCCGGCCGTCACGTTCAGGAACAGCACCAGCCAGATCAGATAGAACTGCGGCGTCTTCAACGCCTGATCGATATGCACGTGATTGCGCGAAATCATCTTCTTCTGATTGGTCGCGGGCGGCGTCCAGCCGGCCGGTTTCCAGTCCGCCGGCGGCACGCGGATCGCGAGTGCGCCGATCGACATCGAGATGAAATACGCAATGCCGAGCACGACGAACGTCTCGGCCACGCCGATGCTGGTCGCGCTCTGGAAGTGCTTCATCAGCGCCACCGACAACGGTGCGGCAATCATCGCGCCGCCGCCGAAGCCCATGATCGCCATGCCGGTCGCCATGCCGCGACGATCCGGAAACCAGCGGATCAGCGTCGACACCGGCGACACGTAACCGAGCCCGAGCCCGATGCCACCGATCACCCCGTAGCCGAGATACAGCAGCGCGATCTGATGCAGATGTACGCCGAGCGCCGACACGAGGAAGCCGCCGCCGAAGCAGCACGCCGCGGTAAACATCGTGCGACGCGGGCCGACATGTTCGAGCCACTTACCGGCGAACGCCGCCGACAATCCGAGGAACACGATTGCCAGCGAAAAGATCCAGCCGAGCGAGGTCAGCGTCCAGTCGTCGGCCGTGGACTGCGTGATGCCGATTACTTTGGTGAGCGGTCCGTTGAACACGGAGAACGCGTACGCCTGACCGATACAGAGGTGCACGGCCAGCGCCGCGGGCGGAACCATCCACCGCGAAAAACCCGGTTTCGCGACGGTGGCCTGTTTGGAAAAGAAGGGGGCTGAGCCTGAATTCCCGCTCGGCTCGGTGATGCTACTCATGGTCGGTCTCCAGATACGAATTCTTTGTTATCGGCTTCCATACAGAATGCTTTAGGTCTCGCGGCGTAAAAATTACAGTGTTGTAGGGCGTCAATATATGTATTTGTATTTCATATGACGTGGGCAAATCCTGGAGCGGACCCGCTTCGTCGAACGATAGGTCGCTAAGTATGCGTTTGCAATATGAGATGCAAAAACATAAGGCATTAGCCTGGTGAAATACGACCGTAATCTGTCCCATTGCGGCGGCGCGCGGTAGAAACCCGCAGAACGCATTACCGGTCGCCCAAAAAAAACGGGCCGGCGGTGGCAATATCGCCACGCCGGCCCGGCTCGACAGTGAAGGAGAAAAGACTCAGGCGATGCCGCGTCCCGTCTTCATTCTGGCCGCGACCAACACCGAGATCAGGCAGCCGCCCGCGAGATAAGCGGCCACCGGATGCCACGAGCCACCCGCGAAGTTCACCAGCGCGACCGCGATGAACGGCGTGAAGCCGCCGCCCACGACGCTCGCCACCTGATAACCGACGCCCGCGCCGCTATAGCGGTACTCGGTGCCGAACAGTTCGGTGAACATTGGTTGCTGCACGCTGACCACCATGTCGTGCGCGACGTTCGCCAGCATCACGGCGAAGATCACGATCCAGACCGTCGCGCGTGCTTCGAGCGCGAGGAAGAACGGCACCGCGCTCAGCATGCCGATCAGCGCGCCGATCATATAGACGCGGCGACGGCCGAAGCGGTCCGCCAGCAGTGCGAAGCACGGAATCGTCACGCAGCTCAGCGCGCCGACCAGCAGGCCGATCGTGAGGAAGAATTCGCGCGGCATGTGCAGGTTCGCGGTCGAGTAGTTCAGCGCGAAGGCGGTCACGATATACATGGTGAACAGTTCGGCCAGACGCAGCGCGATGATCAGCAGGAACGCCTTGGGATGCCGCAGCAACGCCTCGACGATCGGCAGGCGTACGCTGCGTTCGCCATGCTGGCCGACTTTTTCGACGAACTCCTTCGACTCTTCCATGCTCGAGCGGATCCACAGTGCGATCAGCACCAGCACCACGCTGAACAGGAACGGCAGGCGCCAGCCCCAGTTCAGGAACGACGCGTTGTCCATCGAGCGGCTGATGATGGCGATCAGTCCGGTCGACAGCACGAGACCCACGCCATAGCCGACCTGCACGCCGCTGCTGTAGAAGGCCTTTTTCTTTTCCGGCGCGCTTTCCACCGCCATCAACGCCGCGCCGCCCCATTCGCCGCCCACCGCGAAGCCCTGGATCGCGCGCAAGGTCACGAGCAGCACCGGCGCCCACCAGCCGATCGTCGAGAATGCCGGCAGCAGGCCGATTGCCGCCGTGGACAGGCCCATCATCATCACGGTGAGCACCAGCATGCGTTTGCGTCCGAGGCGGTCGCCGTAATGACCGAACACGAAGCCGCCCAGCGGCCGGAACAGAAAGCCGACGCCGAAGGTGGCGAAGGCGGCGAGCGTGCCCATCGCCGGGCTAACCTTCGGAAAGAACTCGGCGTTGAAGACCAGCGCGGCGACGATGCCGTACAGCAGAAAGTCGTACCAGTCGACCACGGCGCCGATGAAGCTGCCGAGCGCGGCCTTGCGAGCCTGGCTGCGTGCCGTACGGTTGTCGGCCGGCGCGGCCGTCGGATGGGTAGTGCTCATGGCGGTGTCTCCTGGTAACTTTCGAGCTGCTGTGAGGTGGCCGGGCGGTGTGGCCGCGGTTGCCACATGGCAGGATTTCCCCGAAGGTTAATGATGCGTGGCAGATCTCACAATCGGCATCGAAGGCAAATTGCGCGATTATCGGACGCTTCTGCGCGCATAGCGCGCGTTTTCCGCGTTTACACCGAGCACGGACGGCGCGTCGAGCGTTTGAATGGCGGGGTGGACCACCGGCGACTCACCCGTGCTGCCGTGAAGATGTCATCTTGAAAACAACAATCACTGATATACTACATACGGAATATTGATAAATGCGGCGCCGCAGCATATGATTGAGAAATTCGTTCACTCAATCATTCGGAGTTGCAAATGGAATTTGTTCCTCTCGCGCTGCTGGCCGTTTCGGCCGTTGGTTTGGGCGCTGCCGCCACCGTTCTGCTGACCCGCTGGATTCCGCAGCCGGTCGCCCAACTCGCGGCGCAGCATGGCCGGTTCGTCGGTTTGGGTGAACAATACGGGAGCGCAGCAGCCGCACCGTATCGTGCGCGTGGTCAACAAGAGGCGATGAATGTCGTCAGAACTTCAAACTGAAGCAGTGGGTACACCGCTGACTTTGTCGTTGCAGCCAATCGGCGCCAGCGTGAGCTTGCGCGATCAGGCGTATGCCATGCTGCGCCAGGCGATCGCCGACGCGGACATCTATCAGAATCGCGAAGAAATCCGCCTCGACGAACGCGTGCTGAGCGAATCGCTCGGCGTGAGTCGCACGCCGGTGCGCGAAGCGATGACGTTGCTCGAACAGGAAGGTTTTCTGCGCATGGTGCCGCGCCGCGGTATTTACATCGTGCGCAAGAGCAAGCGTGAAATCGTCGAAATGATTCAGATGTGGGCCGCGCTCGAAAGCATGGCGGCGCGCCTCGCCACGCTGCACGCGAGCGACGAGGAAATCGCCCGTTTGCGGCACATGTTCGACCATTTCCGCGACGCCACGCCGGCCGAGCATATCGCCGAGTATTCGGACGCCAACATCGCGTTTCATCAGGCGATCGTCGAGTTGTCGAAGTCGCAGATCATCCTCGACACGATCAAGAACATCTTCATTCACGTGCGCGCGATCCGCCGCATGACCATCTCGCAGAGCGATCGCGCTTCACGTTCCATTGTCGATCATTTGCGCATTATCGAGGCGCTCGAGCAGCGCGATACCGAACTGGCCGAGCGTCTCACGCGTCAGCATTCGCTGGATCTGGCCGCGTTCGTCGAGGCGAATTGCGACTTTCTGGATTGATGCCTCAAGCGTTTGTCTGACCGGTTTCCATGGATTGAATCGAGCCCGCGTGTGCGAACACCGCGGGCTTTTTTATGGCCTTTTGTTGCCACGCAGCGGAGGCGCTACGGGAAAAGCCGCGCTTGACGGTCTTTAAAATATGGTATGTGATATATCAACTGGCGAACGGGCACGAAGAATCAACCGATGGACAAATAAGACGCAGCTTCCGCAACTATCTTGCATGGGACAAGGGTCGGCGCCGACGCACCGACTCTGGCCGAACGGAGACACGACATGAGCCAAGCACTCGACGGTGTGCGCATTCTCGACTTCACGCATGTGCAATCGGGCCCGACCTGCACGCAATTGCTCGCGTGGTTCGGCGCGGATGTGATCAAGGTGGAGCGGGCCGGCGCCGGCGACATCACGCGTGAGCAGTTGCGCGATATTCCGGACGTGGACAGCCTGTACTTCACGATGCTGAACCACAACAAGCGTTCGGTCACGATCGACACGAAGAACCCCGAAGGCAAGCAGGTGCTCGAAGCGCTGATCCAGAAATGCGATGTGCTGGTGGAGAACTTCGCGCCGGGAGCGCTGGATCGCATGGGCTTCACGTGGGAGCGGATTCAGGAATTGAATCCGCGCATGATCGTCGCCTCGGTGAAGGGCTTCGGCCCCGGTCCTTACGAGGACTGCAAGGTCTACGAGAACGTGGCGCAATGCGCGGGCGGCGCGGCGTCGACCACCGGTTTCGACGACGGCCCGCCGGTCGTCACGGGCGCGCAGATTGGCGACAGCGGCACGGGTTTGCATCTGGCGCTCGGCATCGTGACGGCGCTTTTTCAACGCACGCAAACCGGACGCGGCCAGCGCGTGCTCGCCGCGATGCAGGACGGCGTGCTCAATCTGTGCCGCGTCAAACTGCGCGACCAGCAGCGGCTCGAGCGTAACGGCCAGATGAAGGAGTATCCGCAGTATCCGAACGGCACGTTCGGCGAAGCGGTGCCGCGCGCGGGCAATGCGTCGGGTGGCGGACAGCCGGGCTGGATTCTGAAGTGCAAGGGCTGGGAGACGGACCCGAACGCGTATATCTACTTCATCACGCAGGCGCCGGTGTGGGCGAAAATCTGCAGCGTGATCGGCAAGGAGGAGTGGGCCACTCACCCCGACTATGCAACACCCGCCGCGCGTTTGCCGCATCTGAAGGACATCTTCGCGGAGATCGAGCGCTGGACCATGACCAAGACCAAGTTCGAGGCCATGCAGATCCTCAACAAGTACGACATTCCGTGCGGCCCGATCCTGTCGATGAAGGAAATCGCGGAAGAACCTTCGCTGCGCAAGACCGGCACGATCGTCGAAGTGGATCATCCGACTCGCGGCAAGTATCTGACGGTCGGCAATCCGATCAAACTGTCGGACAGCCCGACCGAAGTCAAACGCTCGCCGCTGCTCGGTGAACATACCGACGAGGTGATGGCGGAACTCGGCTATTCGCCCGAGCAGATCAGTGCATTGCGTACCGCCGGCGCGATCTAGGAGCGAACGATATGGATACATGGATGCGTTTCATGTCGAGCGACGGCGGCATTGTGTTCGGTCGCGTCGAAGGCGGCTACCTGCACGAATACGCCGGTCTCGATCACCCGGTGCCGACCGGCGCGGTGCTGTCGACGCGGGCGCTCACGCCGCTCGCGCCGTGCGCGCCCGGCAAGATCGTTGCGTTGTGGAACAACTATCACGCGCTGGCCGCGAAGCTCGATAAGCCCGTGCCCACGCATCCGCTGTTTCTGTTGAAGCCGGCGGGCTCGGTGATCGGTGCGGGCGAGCCGATTCGTCGGCCGCTCAGTTACGCCGGCAAGATCGTCTACGAAGGCGAACTGGGCATTGTGATCGGGCGGCGTTGCCGCGATGCGAGCATCGAGGAAGCCGACGCCGCGATCTTCGGCTATACGCTCGTCAACGACGTCACCGCCGCGGATCTGTTGAACGAGAACCCGCATTTTCCGCAATGGGCGCGCGCGAAAGGCTTCAATACGTTCTGCTGTATCGGCCCGGCGATCGTCTCGGGTTTCGACTGGCGGCAAGCGCGTCTCGTGACCTTGCTCGATGGTGTCGAACGGCAGAACTATCCGCTCGACGATATGGTGTTTTCGCCGGCGGAGCAGGTGAGTCTGCTGTCGCAGGATCTCACGCTCGAACCGGGCGACGTGATCGCGTGCGGTACGTCGGTGGGCGTCGGCTCGATCAAGGACGGCGCAACGGTATCGATCACGATCGAGGGCATCGGCACACTCAGCAATACCTTGACCGCCACGCAGGCGGCCATCGAGGTGGCAACGAAATCGGCCGCGACGATCGCAGCGTCCTGACGGGCGCAATAGAAGATCGCGGTTAATTGGCCGCGCGTGATGGCGTTGCAATACGGGGAGTACGCATGCCGCAAGGTACGATCGTCTCAACCTGTTCGATCGACGGCCAGGAAGAATTCGCCGTGGTGCCGCGCCTTCTTTTGCAGGCTCTGCTGCATTGCCGGAGCCTACTGTTTATACACACTCAGTTCCTTCACGCGCGTAATCTTCTCGATCAGATTCGCGCCTTCTTCCATCAGGAAGCGCTTGAACGCGACCGCAACCGGCGGCAGCCGCTTGTTCTTGCGATGCACGACGTACCAGTTGAGCATGACCGGAAAGCTCTCGACGTCGAGCACCACCAGATGGCCGAGTTGCAATTCGAGGCTGATGGTATGCGCGGACAGAAAGGCGATGCCCATGCCGGCAATCACCGCCTGCTTGATCGTCTCGGTGCTCTTGATCTCCATGGCGATCTTCAGATTGGCAAGACGTCCCGCGAAACCTTCTTCCATCGAATTCCACGTGTCGGAACCGCGCTCGCGCACGATAAACGCCTCGCTCGCCAACTGGCTCATCTTGATGTTGCGCTTGTGCGCGAGCGGATGCGTGGGCGCCGCCACTATCACGTAGGGATGCGGCGCGAACGGCTCGTTGGTGGCGTCGGTTTCGTGCGGCGGACGCACCATGACCGCGAGATCGGTTTGATTGGTGGCAAGCTGGTGCAGCAGTTCCGCACGGTTGTGAACCGCGAGATTCAACACGACGCCCGAGTAGCGGCGCGTGAATTCAGCGAGCACGCGCGGAAAAAAGTAGTCGCCGGCGCTGATCACCGCGACGTTCAGCTTGCCGCCAGAGACGCCCTTGAGCTGACTCATGGCCTCGTCGACTTCGTGAAACTGCTGGATGATCGCGCGGCTGTAGTGGAGCATTTCGGTGCCGGCCGGCGTCAGGTAGATCTTTTTGCCGAGCTGTTCGAACAGCGGCAGCCCCGCATGTTCCTCGAGTTGCCGCACCTGAGTGGAGACGGCGGGCTGCGTGAGATGCAATTCCTCCGCGGCGCGCGAGAAGCTCAGGTGGCGTGCCACCGTTTCGAAAACCTTCAATTGCCGCAGAGTCGCATTGCGCATCGTCATGGCCGATGTATAAGCAAACGTGAATCGACATAATAACAAACTTTAATTATTCGTAATTCAGCAATGACCCTAGCATGGGCTCGTATAAGAAGTGGAATTGCCATTGCGGTATTGGGAGAAGTACTCGGCGGGTAGTCGTTCTGATCGATGTAGTCGGGTTAACGCTTGGATCAAGGCATGAAACGGCAAGACAGGCACAAATGACCTGCCGTGCGGGCGATTAATTGATACGAATAAAGTACTTCCCGGAAAGCGATGTCATTCAGCGGTCCGGTGAAATAAAAAGCAGGCGGAATAAAGACGCAAATATTAAACATTCCCGAATAGCAAGGCTTTTCGGGTCATAACCATAAGGTGGGACGCATGCAGTGCGGCAGGTTGAAGCGCCGCACTGTATGAATGGCGGAGACAAGTCTCATGGACGATGTTACTCAGCAGGCCCCCACGCGCGCCTTCTGGACGAACCGCTGGTGGCAACTCGTCATCGGCATGGTGTGCATGGCGCTGGTGGCCAACCTGCAATACGCATGGACGCTGTTCGTCACGCCGATGAACTCGCGCCACCACTGGGGCGAAGCGTCCATTCAACTCGCCTTCACGATTTTCATTCTCACCGAAACCTGGCTCGTGCCGCTCGAAGGCTGGCTGGTCGACAAGTTCGGACCCCGGCCGGTCGTCGCGGGCGGCGCGGTGTGCGCAGGACTCGCGTGGGTGATGAATTCGTATGCGACCACCTTGCCGATGTTGTACGTGTCCGCGGTGATCGCGGGGATCGGTGCGGGCGGCGTGTATGGCACCTGCGTGGGCAATGCGTTGAAGTGGTTTCCCGATCGTCGCGGTCTCGCGGCGGGGCTCACGGCGGCGGGCTTCGGCGCGGGCGCGGCGGTGACGGTGATTCCGATCGCCAACATGATCACGCGCACGGGTTACGAGCATACGTTCTTTTTCTTCGGCATTCTGCAAGGCGGCTGCATTCTGGCGCTCGCGCTGCTGTTGAAGAAGCCGACCTTGCGTCAGCAGGTGGCGGCGCGCAAGAAGTTCGCGGTGTCGAAGGTCGACTACACGCCGGGCCAGATGATAAAGACGCCCGTGTTCTGGGTGATCTACGTGTCGTTCGTGGCCGTGGCGGCGGGCGGCTTGATGGCGACCGCGCAGATCGGCCCGATCGCAAAAGACTGGGGACTCGCGCGCATTCCGATGACGATGTTCGGCATGACCTTGCCGCTGCTCACCATGACGCTCTCCATCGACAACGTCTGCAACGGCTTCACGCGTCCGCTGTGCGGATTCATCTCCGACAAGATGGGCCGCGAGAATACGATGTTCGTGATCTTTATCGGCGAAGGCCTCGCGTTGCTCGGCTTGATGCAATACGGCAGCAACCCCTATGCGTTCATGACGTTCGCCGCGCTGATCTTCCTCTTCTGGGGCGAAATCTTCTCGATCTTTCCGGCCATCTGCGCCGACACGTTCGGCAGCAAATACGCGGCGGCCAATGCGGGCACCTTGTACACCGCGAAGGGCACGGCTTCGCTGATCGTGCCGATTGCTTCGGTGCTGGCCGCTACCGGCGGCTGGAATCTCGTCTTTATCGTCTCCTCGGTCGTGACAATCGCCGCCGGCGTCTCGGCGAAATTCATTCTCGCGCCGATGCGCTCGCGCTGGATCGAATCGCACAATCAGCCGCAAGGCGTGCTGGCGCCAGCGAGCGCCGGCAACGCTTCACGTCTGGGCCACTGGCCTGAGCAGACCGGGGAATAGCGTGAGTCGATCGCACCTGGCCGTGATGTCATGAACGTTTCGCTGCAACAGCTCAAGGTGTTTGTCGCCGTCGCGCGTGAACGGAGTTTTACGCGCGCGGCGCGTGAGTTCGATCTCACGCAGTCGGCGGTGAGCCGTTGTGTGCGCGAACTCGAAGACGCCGTCGAATTGAAACTGTTCGACCGGACCACGCGCCAGGTCGAGTTGACCAACGCGGGCGCGAGTCTCGAACGAAGAATCGGCCGTCTGCTCGACGAAATCGAATTGACGCTGCGCGAAGAACGCGCGGCGTTCGACGGCCACACCGGTGTGGTTGTGGTTGCAAGCAATCCGGTGTTGTCGTCGGCCTGGGTAGCGCAGGGATTGGCGGCTTGCGCGGCGGCATTTCCGGGGTTGATCGTGTCGGTCAGGGATCAGCCGCAGAGCAGCGTGCTCGCGAGTGTGGAGCAGGGCGAGGTGGACTTCGGCGTGGTGTCGTCGGCGGAACCGCTGGACAGCGATCTGTTGCACGCGCAAGCGATCTTCACGACGCCGCTGCACGCGGTGTTGCCGGCGACGCACGCGTTGGCCCGGCAAAGCGGCGTTGCATGGACACGACTGAACGAGTCGCCGATCGTCACGCTCAACGCCGATGCCGGCGTGCGCGCGGCGCTCGAACTCGCGTTGAGTGCGAATGGGATGAAACGGCGGCCGATGCAGGAGCTCGGACACGTCGCGGCGGTGTTGCGTATGGTCGAGCTCGGGCTTGGCGTCGGCGTTTTGCCCGTCGACGCGCGCTGGCCTGTGCCGGGTGCCGGATTGGTCAGTCGCCCGCTCGTGCCGGAGATGAACCTGACCACGTGGCTCGTGCATCGCCGCAATCGTTCGCTTCGGCCGAATGCGTCGGCGGCGTGGGCGCAGTTTGCCGTGGCTGCCGCGCCCGTGCATGAGGACGCGGCGATGACCTTGCACGCGACTAGCGCTTCGCCGTCGCGTGCGGCGGCCGCTGTGTCTTCTCACTCGTCCGCTGCGATGTCGTCGCCCGCGACCGGCGCACAGCCTGCCGCTTCTGCCGAATTCACGCGGTCAGCCGCGCTGCACGGCGGGGGCGCCGCACTACATGAGCCTTAATCCCGACCTCACGCTTTGCCCCAGCCGCCGGCCGCTCACCGGGCGACCCGCAGCCGGCCAGCCCACGCAACATGCCACGCAAGGAGCTTCACCATGGACACCGCAACCGAACTCCAGCGCCACGATCTGCTGATCGATGGCAAGCGCTTGCCGCCGGGCACCGGCGAATACTCGGTCGACATCAACCCCGCGACCGAAGAGCCGATCGCGCTGGTCGCGCAAGGCAGCGCCGCCGACGTGGACGCCGCAGTGCAGTCGGCGCGCGCCGCGTTGAAAGTGTGGAACGGTATTCGTGCCGCCGATCGCGGCCGCATCTTGGCGCGTCTTGCCGGACTGATGCGCGCCAATCTGGAAGAACTCGCCGCGCTCGAAAGTCTCGACGCCGGCAAGCCGATTGCCTCGGTGATGCGTCAGGACATTCCCGCCGCGATCGATACGCTCGAGTACTACGCCGGCTGGTGTGACAAGATCAACGGCCAGGTCGTGCCGGTTCGCCCCGACGCGTTGACGTACACGTTGCGCGAGCCGGTCGGCGTGGTCGCCGCGATCGTGCCATGGAATTTCCCGTTGATGATCGGCATGTGGAAGATCGCGCCGGCCCTCGCGTGCGGTTGCACGCTGATCGTCAAGCCGGCGGAGATCACGCCGCTCACCGCGTTGCGGATCGGCGAACTCGCGTTAGAAGCCGGCGTGCCGCCTGGTGTGCTGAATATCGTCACCGGCAAGGGACGCGTGGTGGGCGACGCATTGGTCGCGCATCCGGGCGTCGATAAAGTGACGTTCACCGGTTCGCCTTCGGTAGGACGCGGCATTCTGCAAGGCGCGGCCGGCAACTTCAAACGCGTCACGCTGGAACTCGGCGGCAAGTCGGCCAATCTGATTTTCCCCGACGCGAATCTCGACAATGCGGTGCGCGCGGCGGCGTCGGGCATTTTCTTCAATACCGGCCAGGTGTGTTCGGCGGGCTCGCGGATTCTCGCGCATCGCGATGTGTACGACGAAGTGGTCGAGCGGCTGGCGGCGCGGGCCAAATCGATCAAGGTCGGCGATCCGTCGGCGCGGGAAACGTCGATGGGGCCGCTTATCTCCGCAGCGCAGATGAAAACGGTGCTCGGCTATGTGGAAACCGGCCGCGCGGAAGGGGCGTCGCTCGTTACCGGCGGCGCGCGAATCGGCGAGCGCGGATTTTTTGTCGAGCCCACGGTATTCGCGAACGTCGAACATGAAATGCGTATTTCGCAGGAGGAAATCTTCGGCCCGGTTGCCAGCGTGATCCGCTTCAACGACGAAGCCGACGCGCTACGTATTGCCAACGGCACGCTGTACAGCCTCGCGGCGGGCGTGTGGAGCGCGGATATCGGACGGGTGCATCGGGTTGCGCGCGATCTGCGAGCGGGCACCGTGTGGATCAATACGTACGGCTATACCGACGTGCGTTTGCCCTGGGGCGGCTCGGGCGACTCGGGTTTCGGCCGCGAGCACGGCGATGTGGCGATCGAGAACTTCACCGAGCCGAAAGCGGTGTGGCTCGCGATTGACCAATAGCCGCCAGATAACGGATTCATCGCAAACGAATCACCCATGAAAAAAGGATCGAACGCGCACGGCGTTCGATCCTTTTATCGCATCAAGCACTCGAACCTGAAAGTGATCAGGCGCCCTGCAACGCCATCCGTTCACGCAGTTTGACGAGTGCCAGCACGACGTCGATCGTCGGCGTCGGCTCGGCGACGAGTCGGCCCATTTCCTGCACGACGGTCAGCAGCGGATCGATTTCCATCGGCCGGCGGTTCTCCAGATCGACCAGCGTCGACGTCTTGTGCGCGCCGACCGCGCCCGCGCCGTCGATGCGCCGCTCCACATCGACCCGGAAATGCACGCCGAACTGCTCCGCAATGCGTTGGGCCTCGAGCATCATGGTGCGCGATACCGCGCGCGTGCCGGGGTCGCTGGTGAGCACGTCGAGCGTGGCGTGCGTCAACGCGCTGATCGGGTTGAAGCACAGATTGCCCCACAGCTTGAGCCAGATCTCGTCGCGGATATTGTCGCGAATCGGCGCTTCGAAACCCGCCGCCTGCATGATCTCGTGCAACTGCTGAATGCGCGGCGTGCGTTCGCCGTCAGGCTCGCCGATCGGGAATTTCTTGCCGTACACATGCTTGATGACGCCCGGTTCGATGATTTCGGCGGCCGGATAGAGCACGCAACCGATCGCCCGTTCAGGGCCGAGTTTGGTCCACTGAGAGCCATCCGGATCGACGCTGGCGAGACGCGTGCCGGCGAACTTGCCGCCATGCTGATGAAAGTACCAATACGGAATGCCGTTGACGCCCGTGACGATTGCCGTGTGCTTGCCGAGCAGCGGCTGCATTGCATCGACTACACCGGGCAGCGAGTGCGCTTTCAGCGTGATGATCACGAAGTCCTGCACGCCGAGTTCACTCGGGTCGGACGTGCAGCGCACCGGCGCGCTGATCGTTTCGCCGTCCATGATCAGCCGTGCGCCATGCTCGCGCATGGCTGCCAGATGCGCGCCGCGCGCAACAAAACTCACGTCGGCGCCGGCGCGTGCCAGTTGCACGCCCATCAACCCACCTATTGCTCCCGCTCCGAAGACGCAGATCTTCATGGTGCCGCTCCTGTGACGATGAAAAGTCGCTGAACCGATGCCGGAAATGCGTCATGCGCGGCGGCGGGTCTCAGCATGAGCATACGGATACGGGGACGATACGGATAGTTAAAGTTTCTCCGTCCATGCATTGCGTATCGGTTATGGAAGCCGGGTAGGCCATCGCGGCTTACATTCAGATTGCTCACGGGCAAACCAGGAAGCGTCCCGGCGAATGCTGCGACGAATTGGGAAATTTCGCGGGCCTAACTTGCTAACCCGAAGGCAGAATGCGAGTCCCTCTGCAAAACGAAGTATTCGACAGCGCAATGCACACAGTGATTCACCAAACCACAGGCCGAGATTTCGCCGATATGGAGAGCGCTCTCGCGCGCCTGCTCGACGTCATGCTGGTCGCGCTGGGGGCGGCACTGGCTTCGCTGCTTTGCCTCGCCGAGTCGGGTCACTCGATTGTCGAAACGTCGTTCGTGGCATTCGACATGGCCATCGCAATCCTGCTGCTGCCGTGGTTCAGCGTGTACGACTCGTGGCGCGGCCGTTCGAAATGGCGCTTGAGTGCCTGCATCGTGTTCGGCTGGATCGCGGTTCAGGCGTGTGGCCTTACGGTCATGTTTCTGCTGCACCGCACAGCGTCGCTGTCGCGACTCTGGTGCGTGGCGTGGACGGCGTTTACGGCCTGCGGTCTGGTGGTATCGCGGCTGCTGGTGCATGCCGCGCTCGGCCGGATGCGGCGTGCGGGCCGCAATCTGCGTACGGTCGCCGTGGTGGGCGCCGGCGCTCATCGCGACGGCGTGATCGCGCAGATCGCGGCCGCGCCCGAGGCGGGTTTTCGCGCCGTGGCGAGCTTTAACGCTTGGCCGGATAGCGAACCGGATGTCGGGGGTTTGCCCGCGTTCCGGCCGTTGCATGAATTTGCGGACTGGGTGCGCCGCGAGCAGGTCGACGAGGTCTGGCTTGCGCTGCCCATGTCCGATGAAGACACGGTGTTGCGAGTCCTGGCGGCGTTCAGCGGCGACCTCGTCAATGTGCGCTTTCTGCCTGACGTCCGCAGTCTCGTGATGTTCGATCGCAACGTGGTCGATCTGCTCGGCTCGCCGGCAATCAATCTGATGGCCTCGCCGATGACGCCCTATGCGCGGTTGCAGAAAGCGCTGTTCGACCGGTTGTTTGCCGCCGTGGCACTGCTCGCGTTGGCGCCGCTGATGCTGCCGATCGCGATTGCCGTGAAGACGACGTCGAAAGGGCCGGTGCTGTTTACACAACGTCGCAAGGGCGCCGACGGCCGCGTCTTTCGCATCTACAAGTTCCGTTCGATGCGCGCGCACGCGCTGCAACCCGGTGTGGTTCGCCAGGCCACGCGTGGCGATTCGCGAATCACGCGCGTCGGCGCGTTCTTGCGGCGCACGAGCCTCGACGAGTTGCCGCAATTTTTCAACGTGCTGCGCGGGGAAATGTCGGTGGTCGGCCCAAGACCGCATGCCCTGGAGCACGACGATCAGTACCGCGGTCTGGTCGACGGTTATATCCACCGCTACCGGATCAAGCCGGGCATGACGGGCTGGGCGCAAGTTAACGGCTTTCGCGGCGAGACCGATCGAATCGAAAAAATGCGCGGGCGCGTCGAGCACGATCTGTATTACTTGCGCAACTGGTCGTTCGGATTGGACATGCGCATTGTCGTCGCGACGATCGTGAAGGGGTTTCTGAATCGCAATGCTTATTGACGCCCGTCGGCACTTGGCATTGCCGAGCCTGTAGAGGTTACGTCTCATCAGATCATGAATCAGCCTGCCACGGTGTGGCGGGCGAGAGCCGCGCTTTGGCGCGCTCGTTCGAGGAGTAGGTTGAACACGATGTTTGCTTTAAAGAAGAACCTGTCCCGCTATCGCTTTGGGATGCTGACAATCGCGGTGACGCTATTGACCAGCGCATGCGCGGTGGCGCCGGGTATGCGTATGCAGACCTCGGCGGCGGCAGCTGTGAATACGACCGATTCGTCACAATCCGTGGGGGAAAACAGTCAGGCCGCAGTGAGCGAGAAAATCGACGCGACGGCCGCCACACCAGAAATTGCGATCACTGAAGTCGACGCGGCGCTGATCTCGCAATTGGCCCAACGCCGTCGGCAGCAACAACTCGAACTGTCGCAACTGCTGTCCGGCACGCCGCGCGAATACGTGGTCGGTGCGGGCGACGTGCTGCAGATCGTGGTTTGGGATCATCCGGAATTCGCGGCCGCGCTCGGATCGTCGCAGATCCAGTCGTCGGCGCGGCCCGGTGATCCGCTTGCCGGTTTCATCGTCGATCAGAACGGCAGTCTGACGTTTCCGTACGCGGGCACGCTGCAAGTGGCGGGTCTACGCACCGACGAGATCCAGCAGCGCCTGAGCATTACGCTCGGCAAATATTTCGTCAAACCGCAGGTGACTGTGCGGATGGCTTCTTATCGGGCGCATCAGGTTTATGTGGACGGTGAAGTGCATAGCCCAGGCGCGCTGTCCGTGAACGACGTGCCCATGACGCTGTACGAAGCCCTCAGTCGCGCCGGTGGCTTCAGCGACACGGCCGATCAAAGCGACCTCGTGCTGGTGCGCGGCGGCCAATCGCATCGCGTGAATCTGACTCGGTTGCTTGAACAGGGTGTGAGCCCGTCGCGGCTGTTTCTGAATCCCGGCGACGTGCTGCGCGTCATGCCGCGCGATGAAAACGGCGTGTATGTCATGGGCGAAGTGAACAAACCGGTCTCGGCCGTGCCGCGCAGAACCGGTGTTATCACGCTGGCCGACGCGCTCTCGCAAGCCGGCAGCGTGAACGCCTCGACCGCCGACGCCGCGCAGATGTTCGTGATTCGTGGTTCGTCGACGGGCACACCGCAAGTGTTCCATCTCGACGGCCGTTCGCCTGTCGCGATGCTGCTCGCCAAAGACTTCGACTTGCAGCCGAAAGACGTCGTGTATGTGGACGGCAGTGGCCTCGTTCGCTTCAACCGTGTGCTGACGCTGTTGATGCCGTTGATCAGCTCCGGTTTGACCGCGGGAGTGATCGCGAAATGAGCGGCGTGCTGATGGTGTGTGAAGGCAACGTGTGTCGTAGCCCGATGGCGGCGGCTCTGCTGAACAAGGCGTTGCCGCAAATCCCCGCGCGCTCGGCCGGCACGCGCGCGCTCGCGGGTCGCCGCGCGGCGCCGTTCGCCGTGGCGTTGATGGACGAGCGGGGACTCGATCTGCGCCCGCATGTGGCGGCGCCGCTAACGTCGGCGCAGGTGCGTAGCGCGCAATTGATTCTGGCCATGACGCGAGCGCAATGCGGGACGATCGAACGCGTCTTTCCGTTTGCGCGGGGCAAGGTGTACCGCCTCGGCGAGCACGATCGGCTAGATATCGTCGACCCGTATCAACGCGGTCGATTCACCTTTGAAATGGCGGTGGCGCAGATCGAGCAGGGCGTGCGGCGCTGGCTGGATGCGATTGCCGGGCTGCAGCACTGAATCATGAGCATTCACACTAACCCTGTTCCCGTCGCGGCTCGCCACGACGATGAAATCGACCTGTCCGAAGTCACGTCCGTGATGATCGAAAACCGTGGGCTGATCGCGACGATTACCGCGGCGATCCTCACGCTCGGCGTCGCCTATGCCTTTCTTGCCACGCCGGTGTATCGAGCCGACGCGACGGTCCAGGTCGACGACGCCAACGACGCGCTTAACGACAAGCTGGGCGATCTCGCGCAGATGTTCAACGGCAAGGCGAGCGCCGACGCCGAGATCGAACTGCTCCGCTCGCGCGGTGTGGTGGACGACGCGGTGCGTCAACTGCACCTCGATATCGATGCAAGGCCGCGCTATTTCCCGCTGATCGGTCGACGGATCGCGCGAAGTGCGTCCGCTGACACGCTGGCCGAGCCGATATGGGGATTGGCGCGCTTCGGCTGGGGCGGCGAGGCGCTGCAGGTGTCGCAATTCGACGTACCGCCTAGCCTCTACGACAAAAAATTCACGCTGATCGCCGGCGCCGGCCAGCAATTTCAGGTGCTGGACCCGCATGGCGATCCGGTTTTGAAAGGGCGCGTCGGCGAGGTGCTGGACGGCATGACGCCGGCGGGACCGGTCCGCCTGCGAGTGGAGGGTGTGGTCGCGCGCGCGGGGACCGAGTTTCGCTTGAGCCGCGCGTCGACGCAACTCACCACGGCGCTATTGCAAAAGGCCCTGGATGTCGCCGAGAAGACCAAGCAGTCCGGTGTCATCGGGATCCGGCTCGACGGCGACGACAGCGCGCGTACCGCGGCGACGGTCAACGCGATCGTACGTGGTTACGTGCGCCGCAACGTCGGCTGGAAGTCCGCTCAGGCGCAACAGATGCTCGGTTTCCTCGGCAATCAGTTGCCGCAGTTGAGGGGCGACCTGGAGCAGGCGGAGCAGCGCTACAACACCTTTCGCAACCGCAAGGGCACCGTCGATCTCGACGCGGAGGGCCGCCTGTTGCTGCAGGCGATCGCCGACGGCAAGACGCAAACGTCCGCGCTGCAACAGCAACGCCTGGAATTGCTGCAACGCTTCACGCCGTCGCATCCGTCGGTCACCGCGATCGACGCGCAACTGGCCGGTCTGCGGCGTCGGCAGGCCGAACTGGGTGCGAAGGTTGCCGCGCTGCCGGATACGCAGCAATCGGCCGTGCGGTTGATGCGCGAAGTCGACATCAATTCGGGTCTCTACACGAATCTGATGGACAGCGCGCAGCAGCTAGGCGTGATGAAGGCGGGGCAGCAGGGCAACGTGCGCGTGGTCGATTACGCGGTGACGGCCGAAGAACCGGTGAAACCGAAGCAGGCCATCGTGATCGCGGCCGCCGCGGCGCTGGGTTTGATGGCGGGCGTGGCGGCCGCGCTGGTACGGCGCGCGTTGCTGAATGGCCTCGAAAGCCCGCTTGAAATCGAGCAGATTGCCGACGCCCCGGTCTATGCGGTCATCTCCCACAGCGAGCGGCAACTACGCGTGCAGCGTGCCGCCAGCCGGAGTGAACCGGGCGCTCACATTCTGGCGGTGGCCGCGCCGGACGACATTGCTGTCGAAGGCGTGCGCAGTTTGCGCACGGCGCTGCAGTTCCGGCTTGCCGAGGCGCCGAATAACGTCGTGATGATCACCGGGCCGCGGCCCAGCATCGGCAAGTCGTTCCTGTCCAGCAATCTCGCCGTGGTGCTGGCGTCCGTGGGCAAGCGGGTGCTGATCGTCGACGGCGACATGCGGCGCGGCAAGCTGCATCAGTACTTCGGATTGCCGCGCGAACGCGGGCTGCCGGACATGATCGGCGGCGCGAGCCTCGATAGCCTGGTGTGCCGCGAGGTGTTGCCGAACCTCGATGTGCTGACGCGCGGCGGCGGCACGCCGATGCCGGCGGAAATGCTGTTCGGCGAGCGCCTCGGCATTGTCGTCGAGCAGATGGCTAAAGCGTACGACATCGTGATTCTCGATACGCCGCCGGTGCTCGCGGTGACCGACTCGGCGCTGATCGGCAAACACGCCGGCACGACCTTGCTGGTGATGCGTCATGCGCGCCACAGCGTCGCCGAACTGCGCGAGACCACCCGGCTGCTCGGCGCGGCCGGCGTGCCGGTCGACGGCATCGTGCTGAGCGACGTGCCGCAACGTGCGTCCGATTACGCCTATTCCCCCTATCACAGCATGCCGGAGACGGCGGGTTGAGCCCACGTCGCGTTGGAGATGAATCGATGAGAAGAAGAGTGTTGCTGACGTTCGGCACCCGCCCCGAAGCGATCAAGATGGCGCCGCTCGTCAAGCGGCTGCAACGGACCGCCGCTGTGGAGTGTCTCGTGTGCGTGACCGGCCAGCATCGCGAGATGCTCGACCAGGTGCTCGACCTGTTCGACATTCGCCCGGACTTCGATCTGAACGTGATGAAGCGCGGCCAGGATCTGTATGACGTGACCGCGTCGATCATGCTCGGCATGCGCGACGTGTTGAACGCGTGCCGGCCCGACATGGTGCTGGTTCACGGCGACACCACGACGACGCTGGCCGCGACGCTCGCGGCGTTCTATCAGCGGATTCCGGTCGGTCATGTCGAGGCAGGCTTGCGAACCGGCAATCTGTTGTCGCCGTGGCCCGAAGAGGCCAACCGCAAGATAACCGGTGTGCTGGCCTCGCTGCATTTCGCGCCGACCGAACGGGCGCGCGACAACCTGCTGGCGGAAGGCGTCGCGGCGCAGCGGATCGTGGTGACGGGCAACACCGTCATCGACGCGTTGCTGCAGGTGCGCGGCAGGCTCGCGACGGACCCCGCGCTCTGTCGTGCCGCGGAGCAGTTGCTGCCGCGTTTTGCGCGTGAACGGCGCGTGATTCTGGTGACGGGGCATCGGCGCGAAAGTTTCGGCTCGGGCTTCGAACAGATTTGCGCCGCGCTGCTGCAGATCGCGCGCGCGTATCCGGATGTCGACATCGTGTACCCGGTGCATCTGAATCCGGGCGTGCGCGAGCCGGTGAACCGGTTGTTGACCGGCGTGGCGAATATCCATTTGCTGGAGCCGCTCGATTATCTGCCGTTCGTGCGCTTGATGGACCGCGCCTCGCTGATTCTGACCGACTCGGGTGGCGTGCAGGAAGAAGCGCCATCGCTCGGCAAACCGGTGCTCGTGATGCGTGAAACGACCGAACGTCAGGAGGCGGTCGACGCAGGCGTCGTGCGGCTGGTGGGCACCCACGCGGGGCGGATCGCCGACGGCGTCGCGCAATTGCTGAACGACGCCGACCGTTATCGCGCCATGACGCGCGGCGGCAACCCATATGGAAATGGCGACGCTAGCGATCGCATTGTCGATGCGCTCGCAACGTTCTGGAACGACGCGATCGCAGCATGAAACAGACCAAAAAATGGAAGGAAGAGAAGCAATGAGTTTCGACGTCATCTCAGTGGTCGGCCTGGGCTACATCGGATTGCCGACGGCGGCGGTTTTCGCGGCACGCAGAAAGCAGGTGATCGGTGTGGACGTCAACCGGCACGCGGTCGACACGATCAACCTCGGCGAGATTCACATCGTCGAGCCCGAGTTGGACATGCTGGTGCACGCGGCGGTGACGCAAGGCTATTTGCGCGCGACCTCGACGCCGGAGCCGGCCGACGCATTTCTGGTCGCAGTGCCGACGCCATTCGCCGACGGCTATAAACCCGACCTCAGCTATATCGAAGCCGCGAGCCGCGCGATTGCAGCGGTGCTGAAGAAGGGCGATCTGGTGGTGCTCGAGTCGACCTCGCCGGTCGGCGCGACCGAGCGGATGGCCGCATGGATGGCCGAAGTTCGTCCGGATCTGACCTTCCCGCAGCAGGCCGGCGAAAACTCGGACATCCGCGTCGCGCACTGTCCCGAGCGCGTGCTGCCGGGGCATGTGCTTCGCGAACTGGTCGAGAACGACCGCGTGATCGGCGGCATGACGCCGAAATGCGGCGAACGGGCGCGTGATCTGTACCAGTGCTTCGTCCGCGGCGAATGCATTCTGACCGACGCGCGTACCGCTGAAATGTGCAAGCTCACCGAGAACTCGTTTCGCGATGTGAATATCGCGTTTGCGAATGAAATGTCGGTCATTTGCGACAAGCTCGATATCAACGTATGGGAGTTGATCCGGCTGGCCAATCGCCATCCGCGCGTCAGTATTCTTCAACCGGGACCGGGTGTCGGCGGGCACTGCATTGCGGTGGACCCCTGGTTTATCGTCGATTCGGCGCCGGAGCAGGCGCGTCTGATCCGCGCCGCGCGCAACGTCAACGACGACAAGCCGCGCTACGTGATCGAGCGGGTCGAACGTGCGGCGAAGCGTTTCAGGGAACCGGTCATTGCCTGCCTCGGGTTGGCGTTCAAGGCGAATATCGACGACCTGCGCGAGAGTCCGGCGCTGGAAATCGCGCGTGAGTTGGCGGAGCGGTTTGCCGGGCAGGTGCTGGTGGTCGAACCGAACATCAGGACCTTGCCGGGCGTGCTGGAGGGCAAGGCTCGTCTTTGCGAGCTGAACGACGCGCTTGCTGAGGCGGACGTGATTCTGGTTCTGGTCGATCATGCGCCGTTCAAGCGCGTCGATCCGGTGCGATTGCAGGCGAAGGTGGTGATCGATACGCGCGGATTGCTGGCGAATGGTTAAGCGACCGACGTGGCGAAAGTGGTGCGCGGTGGTGCCGGGATCGGGCCATGCGTAACGCCGTGATCAAACGGTTCGAAGCGCTTTTATGCACCGGTTCGCCGGGGCTATATCGCGTGGTGACGTTCTTCGCCGTGCAGCATATCTACTCGCTGGCCGAATTGGGGCAGGTCGCCTCGACCATGTCGGTTGCGCAAATGGCCGGGTTTTTCACGGCGATCGGCTGGGCCACGCTGATTCTGGTGCGCCTGCCCGGTGCGGCCGACGAGCAGGCCGCCGTCGACGCGTTCTATCCGCTCGCGGCAATGGCGGTCGTAACAACGCTGGCAGTGACGTTGGCGAGTAGCGCGTTAGGGCTGTCCGGTCTGCTGCAATTCGACATGTCGGGCTTCGTGTCCCTGCTGTGGGGATGGACGGCATATCAGGTCGCGCGCCATTACCTTGTCGCGTACAAGCGCTATCGGACGGCGGTTCTATGGGACATGGCGCTAATCGCAGGCTCCAGCTTATTGCTGTATCTGGGCCAACGGAATGGATGGCCGCCGTCTTTCGGATTGGCTGCCGCGCTTGGCCTTATTGCCGCCGGTATGTTCATGGCAATCGGTCTGCCGTCGCGCGGCGCGTGGTGGCGGGCGTTCGACATGAAAGGCCTGCAGTTCGGTCTGACGAACTTTCTGTCCGGTGGTATGGCGCTGGTTCTCGTGCCGGCGGCAACGCTGATGTGCGGTGCGTCGTTCGCGGGTATGTTGTCGTTGCTCGCTTCGCTGACGGCGGTCGGCATGCTGTTGCCACGCGCGATCTCGATCGCGCAATTGCCCGAGCTGGCGATGTGCAAGTCGGCGGGGTTGCCGTTCGACGACACGCTGCGTGACATGCGCCGCAACATCGGGTGGTCGAACGGCGCGGTGCTGGCGGTCAATGTGGTCGTGGTCGTCGGCATGACGGTTCGGCATCTGCCCGACGGCGCCGAGCGCACGGCCGCGATCGTCGCCGGATTGCTGCTCGCGGTGCAGTGCGCGGTCGGGATGATGGGCATGGTCGGCAGCAGCGTAATGATGGCGTTCGAGAAAGGCGCCGACACCGCGAGGATCAACCTGGCGACCACCGGGGCGTTCGCCGTGCTTTTCGCGCTTTGCAGCTGCCGAGGCGGCCAGGTGGGATTTCTGCTTGTGCTGGTGTCGGCCATTGCGGTGACAGGCCTTCGCAACTGGCTTGTCTGCGGCAAGGCAGCCGAGGTGGTCCGCCAATACGCAATGCAGCGCGGCGGTACTGAGCTTGACCGGATGCACCCGGTGTCCATCAAGCAGGCGGCGCGATCATGAGCGCCACGCGAGGGTTCGTGTCCGGCGCCACGACACGGCGGCCGTTGACGCTCCATTCAATCGGCGCGTGGGGCGTCGCGCTGGCTTATCTGGTGTTCTGCATCAGCGACACGATGCTCACACTCGAAGACGAGCGCGCGCAACTCGTCAAGATTTTCGCTTTCTGCCTGCTGTTGCTGGCGATTTCGCTCAGGCCGAGGTTGCATCGTTTGATCGTGCTGGCCGCGCCGCTGCTGTTCGTGCTCTGGATCGGCCTCGTGCGCTCGTTCAACGCCGACGCGGGAATGGAAGAGTTTCTCCGCTTTCTGTTTCCAATCGTTATCACGGTTGCGCTATTTGCCTATCGCGACCGCATCGATACGGTTCTGACGGTATTTTTCGTTGTCGTACTCAGTAACGATCTATTTCAATGCTATTTCTATCTGGCGTATCTCACCGGTCTGCCGGTGCTGTTGCCGATCCGTATCGATTCGGGTTTGTTCCTGCGGGCTCAAGGTTGGATGGGGTTCTTCTCGGAGTTCAGTTTCATCAACTTCTGTGCGTTCCTGCTGTGCCGGCAGTACAAGCCGACGGAGCGGTCCCGTGCCCTGTCGTGGTTATTCGTTCTGTTCGCGCTGCTTGGCTTCTCGTTCAAGATGTTCGCGACATTGGCGGTTTATCCGCTGATCGCGAGGAAAGTGAGCCCACGTGTCTGGCTGATGGGCGGCGCGGCGGCAGGCGCGGCACTCTGGGTGATTGCCAACGGCTATCTGGACTCGCTGCTCAACGTGGCGTCGGCCAAGATTTCGTTCTATATCGTCGAAGGCAATTCAGCGCGGGCGGAGTCTTACCGGGTGATGTTCGAGTCGCTGGCCAAAGGTAATTTTTTTGGGGAAGGGCTCGGTTCGTTCGGCGGTCCCGCATCGGTCAAGTACGGTTCGCCGCTTTATGGCTACTACCACTTCAACTGGTATGGGCTCGGCAGCATCCTGAAGACAACCGACACTTTCTATCCGCACCTTTTCGTCGAAATCGGCTTGCTGGGCGCACTCGTGTGGCTAGGGTTCGTGTTGCGCTATGGCCAGGGACAACGGGTCGGCATGCCGTGGTTGTTCGTCGTGTTGGCGTTCTGCTTCGACAACATCTTCTCAATGGCCTTTGTCTCGCCTTCGTATGTTTTTTCGGCGTTGCTCGTCATGCACGCCTTTTCGCGATCCGGCGACAAAGTACATGGTTCAGGCGTGGTTTGCTCACGCCAAAACTTCGAAAGGCGCCGATGAAGATTCTCGTAGTCACGAACATGTACGCCGGACGCAACGCAGCCCAACCCACTCAAGGTGTGTTTGTGACCGAACAGGTCCTGGCGTTGCGTGAACTGCACGGCGATGAGGTCGACGTTTTTCTGATCGAAGGCTGGCGCGGCCGGCTCGCGTACCTGGGGTCTCTTTTTCGTGTGGCAGGACGGGTCAAGGGTAACGCGTACGACGTCGTGCATTATCACTTCGGGCTGAGCGCCTGTTCCGCGCCGCTGGTCAGACTGTTGTCCCGCTCGAAAGTCGTGGTGACGTTTCACGGTTCCGACGTCATGAGGCCCGGCTGGATCAAAGCGATATCGCTCGCCGCGGCACGTTTCGCGCACGCTTGCATTGGCGTGAGCGATGAGATCTCCACGAGAGTAAGCCGCATTTCACGATGCTGCTCGACCATTCCCTGTGCCGTCAACGAGACGCTATTCGTGGAGCCGATCGACTACGGGAAAGCCGCGACTCGCCGCAAAATCGTGGTCTTTCCTTCATCGCCGGAAAGAGCGGAGAAAGACTACCCGCTTTTCAGCGCGGTTATGGCGCAGTTGTCGGGCTCGTTGGGATGCGATGTGGAGGAACGGCATATCGACGGCCTCAATCGCGGCGAGGTACGCGACCTGCTTCTGCAGGCCGATTGTCTCCTGATGACCTCCGAAAGAGAAGGCTCGCCGCAGTCGGTCAAGGAAGCAATGGCGGTCAATCTACCCATCGTGTCTGTCGATGTGGGCGACGTCAGGCATTTGCTTCAGGGCGTATCGAACTGCGCGGTGATCGAGGGCCGTGACGCGGCGACGCTCGCGCGCGCCACGGCCGACGTGCTGAAACGCGCGATACGTTCAAACGGAAGAGCACGGTTGAAGTCGCTTGGCTATTTCTCAGCGGACGTGGCGGCGCGGATCGACCGGCTCTATCGAGCGATTTCGGGCGACGTTCGCGGCGGTCGGCAACGTTTGTCTTCCGTCACCTCCACTGACTCGGCTCACCCTTCGAAACAGCAGGATCTCTCATGAAACGCGTCGAACTCTTTTCCTGTCCCTTGGACATTGCAACGATGAACGAGACCGTCGACTGGATCGGCGCGCGGATCGAACGCAAGCAGTTTACGCAGCACGTCGTGGTCAACGTGGCAAAGCTAGTCCATCTGCAGACCGACGCGGAACTGGCGGCTTCGGTGCGCGCGTGCGACATCGTCAATATCGACGGCATGGGCGTGGTGTGGGGCGCACGGCTGTTGGGGCTGCCGGTGCGCGAACGCGTGGCCGGGATCGATCTGTTCGAGCGGCTGTTACGGCTGTCGGCACAACGTTCATTGCCGGTGTTCCTGCTCGGCGCAACGGACGCGGTGGTGACGCGCGCGGCCGCGGCGGTTTCAACGCGTTATGCCGGGCTGCGGATCGTCGGCTATCACCACGGCTACTTCTGGGACGATGAAGCCGCGGTCGTGGACATGATCCGTCGCTCGGGCGCGCGATTGCTGTTCGTCGCGATCACGTCGCCGAAAAAAGAAATGTTCATCAATCGCTGGAAGTCGCATCTCGGGGTCGACTTCGTGATGGGAGTGGGCGGTACGTTCGACGTCGTCGTCGGCAAGGTGCGTCGTGCGCCGGACTGGATGCAGCGCAATGGTCTCGAATGGGCCTATCGTGTCACGCAGGAACCGCGCCGCATGTGGAGGCGCTATTTCGTCACCAACAGCCGGTTCGCGCTGATGCTGCTCAAGGCGCGTATTGCCATGACGCTTCGTCGCCTGAATGGTGGGTCGGCGGGTGGATAAGGCACATAGAACGATCGCGGTCGCCGGAATGTGGGTGCTATTGGCGGCGTGCGGTGCGTCGCGGCCGACGCCGCAAGACAGCGGCGCATACACGGTTCTATATCGCAGCGCGTGGCGTAACGGCATCGATCCGCGCTTGACGATTCAGGCCCCTGAGGAGGATTCCGTTTCGACCGTCGCCATGCCGCAATTCAACGGTATCGCGTTGAAAACGACGATGCGCCGCTCGGAAGATTTCTCTCGTGTGGCGAGCGGCACGCCTCGCGCGGAAGTTGTCTTTGCGCCGGTCGTGCATTTTGCGGTGGGCAAGGAATACGAAGTTCGGTGGTCCACCATGATCCCAGCCGGTTATCCACTCGACACGCGGCAGCCGGAGATCATTACGCAATTGCATCAAGGCGGCTTCACCGGATCGCCGCCATTTGCGCTCATCCTTGCGGGCGATCATTACCAGGTCGATGTGAGAGGCGCTGCAAGCGAGGCGAATCAGTCGGTCACGTTCGGCGCACCCGCGGCCGACGCCGGCAAGGTCGTGAACTGGTTCCTGCGCTATCGTCCTGACGACGAAGGCACGAATGCATTGACGGAGTTGTACAAGGATGGCGTGCGCGTGGTGCACAGCGTCGGTGTGGCCAATGCCTATCCCGGCGACAAGGGCGCTTATCTGAAGATCGGCATTTACAAATGGTGGTGGAAAACGCGGCCCTCCGATGTCAGCGATCGCACCATGTACTACGGCAACGTGGAAATCGTGGAGCGTGGCGAAGCTAGGCGTGTTCCGTTCAATTCACGCTTTTGACAAAGCCCGGGTCGCCGATCAACGCGTCGATGCTCAGCTTCACGGTATCTTCGATCGCAATGGTGTTGCTGGTGAATTTCGGCGACTTTTGCCTGACCGTTTTGGTGGTTGAAAACACCACTTTCCGGGTTGCGGCGTCGGTGACCACGTAGTGCATTTTCAGCGTCCACGAGGCGGGTGAGCGTTCGTCGTCTACCGTGAATTTCTCGATGCTGCCGCTCAGAATGCGTTTGCCCGAGTCGAGATGAAAACCGGACAACTGCAGGCTGCGCACGATCCCGTTGTGCACAGCCTCATTGATATCGTCCTTGAGCACGATGCCGGTCATGGCGGTGTTTTCTATCCGGTTCGGCGATACCGTGCCGTTGCGTGCCGCCATGTAGGCGAAGTCGTGGGCCGGCGCCACGCTCAACGAGCCGGTGGGATGCGCGGTATTCGCGCGCGGCGCGCAATTCAGACCGAACCAGGACCAGGAGCAGGCGGACAGCATCAACGGCAGCGCGATCACGCCGCAGCCTTTGAGGACGGTGGACCGGCGGGGCGAACGCAGTGAGCGGGGCGACGGCAGGCTCCGTCGTGGCGTCTCAGGTGCTGTGCTGGAATGAGCGGCGGTCGAGGTCAGAAGATTTGCCTTTTGGAAAAAGTCATCCGGTACAGAGCAGCATGGTAACAGCGAGCCGGGCGCGGACATATTCTCCGTGCCTTCGGCGGCATCATAACGAGGCGGCGCGCCGATCGACATCGCGTCATTAGAGCGCTGCTGCTACACGGGAATCGTCCGGGTGCATTCGAGGCGGGTAGCGGCGTGGTCGCGCTGCGGGTTTGGGGCGCTCAGAAGAAACCGGCTTTGCCCTGCGTCATATCCACCAGTGCCCGCCGTGCGTTTTCGAGTGCGTTGACGGGCAGACGGATCGTCATCCTCACCAGCATGGCGTGCCCGGTGTCGGTCAGCGTATAGCCCTCGGCGTCGATCCAGCGGCGCACTTTCGCCTCGTCGGCGTAACTCACTTCGACCGTGAGCGTGATCTGCGCGATGCGTTCGACGCGCGGTGCGTCCAGCAAAGCCGATGCGATCGCGTCGGTGTACGCTCGTACCAAACCGCCCGCGCCGAGCTTCACGCCGCCGTAATAACGCACGACGGCCGCCAGCACGCCGTCCAGATCGTGATGCCGCAGCACTTCGAGAATCGGCCGGCCCGCGGTGCCGGACGGCTCGCCGTCGTCCGACATGCCGGACTGGCCGCCGGCCAGCAGCGCCCAGCACACATGGGTGGCGGCCGGATGCTCGTCACGCAGACGACGCAATTCAGCCATCGCGGCGTCGCGATCGGCGACCGGAATCGCGTACGCGATGAAGCGGCTCTTGCGGATCTCGAGTTCCGACAATACGGACGTTGAAAGGGTGTGACTCACGTTGATATAGGTTGAATTAAAACAAATTAAATCAGCTGCCTGGGTCGATTATCCGCTGCATTCGCAGCGCTGCGCTTGGGCCGGCTACGACGTGCTCCTTCGATGCGGCGCCGACATGAACGGGCGATGAAAAGAGAACCTCACGGCGGAGCGTATCAAAGCTTACGCGCGCCAACCAGGTAGATCGAGTCGACGCTTTTGCGCGAAAGACCGGTTGTCGGGTCGGGCGGTTTGCGAAGCGTCGGAACACACTCGTCTACAATGTTTCGCAGAACGCGCGCTGGCACATTGAACCCGGCGCGCCATCAAGGAGACGACATGCTCGACTTATCCACGTTAGGGACTTTCGTTGCCGTTGTACTCGGGCTCTTTCTGATCCCCGGTCCGGCGGTCTTGCTGGTGTTGACGCGTACCGTGCATGGTGGCCGCAAGGCCGGCATTCTCACGGGCCTCGGTGTGGCCACGGGCGATTTCGTTCATACGCTGGCCGCGTCGGTCGGACTCTCGGCGCTGCTGATGACCTCGGCACTCGCCTTCAACGCAGTGAAATTCGCCGGCGCGGCCTACCTCGTTTATCTCGGCATTCGTGCCTTGCGCGAGAAGCAGACCCAGGCGCATTTACCCACGGTCGCGCCGGTGTCGCCTTCAAAAGCCTTCTTTCAGGCCATTCCCGCCGAAGTATTGAATCCCAAGACCGCGCTGTTTTTTCTCGCGTTTTTGCCGCAATTCGTGCGACCCGAACACGGCTCCACGTTTTTGCAATTCACCACGCTCGGACTCATTTTCGTCGGCATGAGCGCGCTTTATACGACGCTGATCGTGTTGACGATTCGTCCGCTCGGCAAGCTCGTCAAGCGGCTGACCTGGTTGAGCCGCTGGCAGAACAAGATCATCGGCGTGCTGTTTATTTCGCTTGGTCTGCGCGTCGCCACGCAAACGCGTTGAAGTAATCGCGCGGTGTTACGTCCGTCTCTTTGCGTGCAAAGCGGACGTTGACACCGCGGGTTGTGCTAGATATTGCGGCGCTGCCGTCTCAGGCGGCCCTCACGCGCATATTCCATTTGCCCCTCGGTGTGAACCGCGACCTTTTCCTGCGCGGCGCGATTCGTTCGCCGCGTATCGTCGATGTCGCCGACCCGCAGCACTTCCTGGGCGATTCTGATGCGTAGCGTCATTAGCGGTTCGCCGCGTTCGACCAGCGTGCGATCTGCGGCACGTGCCTGCTGAACGCCGCTATCGATCAGCAGACGCAGCTCCAGCAGCGTGAGCCGCTGACGTTGAATTTCGAGGATGAGCCGCTGTACGGCGTGTTCGTCGCGCGTACGCCACCAGGCTCGCAGTTCGGCGAGCGTGGGAGGATCGAAGGGAGGAAGGCGCATTGCTCAGACGAAAAATACTGTATATATGTACAGTATATCCCGTCTTTTTACGGAAGCGCGTAGCGCGCGGCGGCGTTGTGTCGGCCGCGCGTTGGCCACTTTGTCGCCGCGAAAAAAGCCGCGTCGCGGCCGGTTTCGATCAACTCAGCTCAACGCGAGCATGATCGACGTCGAGACGACGATGATGAACAGACATGCGGCAGTGAGGATGTCGTACGGATAGTTCATGGCGTAACCATCTAACGTGTCGGCGGAAGCATCCATCATAGGCAGAAGCGTGGCGGGGAAATGTCAAGCATTGCAAGACCCCGCTTGTTCGATAAACGAATGTGATGCGGCGTAATTCAATGCGCTTCGAAACGCGAGCGTTTATTCGTCGCCATGCTGGCAGAAACGTCGCCCCGGCACATGCGAGACGACAGCCTGAGCGATCTCGAACGGCGTGCTTTCGGCGGGCACGACCCGGCGACTCGATTCAGGTGTGTGTTTCATGGTCCATTCGACGAGACGGTATGAACGTCCCCAAGGCGGCTGCAGTGGATCAGAGACCTTGCACGAGTGAATCTGCCGGACCCATTCATTGCCAGGTAGGGCACGCAGATGCTCGAATACCGTGTCTTCAACCATGTTTGACTCCTTCTTCGCAGGCCTGCTGCCTGCCTTTCGGCGCGTCCCCGACACCCCGGAGAAAAAGCGCCGCCGATGTTCTGGCGGCTCAACAGGGGATGTTGTGCAGTCATAGTTACAGCAAAGAATTAAGCCAGACTTAAGAGCGTGGAAAAGCGCGGGCGAGTCGATGTGGAGCTTCGGGAAACCGCGCGCGAACCTGCGCGAAAACGCACGTAGAAACTCACGCAACCGCGGTACGTCTCGATTCCCACCCTCAAGACCTCGTGAATTCGGCCGTTATTAAAGCGGTTGGGGCCGTGGTCCCCGCTTGGCCTTCGGGCGCGCCTTATTGATAACGTGACGAATTCCGCTCAAACGCCGCTCTCCGACCGCCTTCGCTCGCTCGTCGATACTGTCCAGCACAACGAGCGCACGCTGCGTCGTTTCCAGAATGTCGAATTGCGTTTGATCGGCGCGCAGGATTTCGCGTCTTTTCTCGACACCTTGTTCAGCCATCTGCCGCGGGAATTCTCGCTGGCCAGCGTGACGCTGTGGCTCGACGACCGTGCGCCGATGCTGCTCGAATTACTAGAGCCGGGCGCTATGCGCGCACTCGGTCTACCCGGTTTGAAGACTTCGCGCGAAGGCGGGCTCGCCGCGCAAGGTCTGTGCGACGAAGGCCGGCCCTGGCTGGGTAGACCCGCGCAACGGGATGACGCCGTGTGCCGCGCATTCTTCGGCGAGGTTCGTACGCACGACAGCCATACGCACGACAGCACCATACCCGCCAGCGCGATTCTGCTGCCGCTCGCCGCGGGCGACACCGTCAGCGGCTATCTGTGTCTCGGCAGCGACGACCCGGAGCGTTTCGGCGAGGGCATGGCCACCGATATTCTCGAGCGCTTCGCGAGCATCGTGACCGCGAGTCTCGACAATGTCGCGCATCGCGAGCGGCTCAAGCAGCTCGGCATGACCGATTCGCTGACAGGTCTTGCCAATCGCCGCTATTTCGACGAACGGTTGCGCGAAGAGATCATGCGCGCGGCCCGGTATAGCGTGCCGGTGGCGTGTCTGTTCATCGACATCGACAGTTTCAAGCGGATCAACGACACCTACGGCCACCAGACCGGCGACCGCGCGTTAGCCGCGGTGGCGGCCTGCGTGCGTCAGCAGGTGCGGCTGGGCGACACCGTCGCGCGGTATGGCGGCGAAGAATTCGCCGCGCTGCTGCAAGGCGATCGGGCCGACGCACTCACCGTCGCCGAGCGTGTGCGGCTCGCGGTCGAACGGCTCGCGTTGCAGGACGATCGCGGCGACCGCATTGCGCTGACCGTGTCGATCGGCGTGGCGGCGCGCACGATTAGCGGTGCGCCGGCCGAAGCGATCACGTACGGCCGTGCGATGTTGGAAGAAGCCGATCGCGCGATGTATCAGGCCAAACGCAACGGCCGCAATCGTATCGAGGCGTTGGCAAAAGCGGGCGATTGAGCAACGCGAGCCCGAGCCCGAGCCCAAGTCAACACTCGAAGCCCCTCAAGTCTCCGGCGCATCCGGCGGCACGCCCAGCAACTGCAGTGCGCCGCCGGTCACGCCGCTGAACACCGGACCGGCCACCGTCCCGCCATAAAACGATTTGCCGGCCGGATCGTCGATCATCACGGCCACGACCAGGCGCGGGTCGCTCATCGGCGCCATGCCGACGAACAGCGCGCGGTAGCGGTTTTTCGCGTAGGTCGCGCCGATCTGTTTGCGCGCCGTGCCGGTCTTGCCGCCGATCCGGTAACCGGCCACCGTCGCCGCGCGGCCTGTGCCGCCGATTCCGGTGGCCATTTCCAGCATCGAACGGATCGCACGCGCGGTAGCCGGCGTGGTGACCGCGTGGCCCTTGTCGGCGGATTGCGCCGCCCCGTTCGCGCTGTCGTGCACCAGACTGACGCGATGCATCGTGCCGTCGCCGGCGTAAGCGGTGTAGACCTGAGCGAGTTGCAGCAGCGACGTGGACAGCCCATAGCCATACGCCATGGTCGCCTGTTCGATCGGACGCCAGCGTTTGTACGGACGCACCTTGCCCGATGCCACGCCGGGGAACGTGAGTTCGGGCCGCAAACCGAGTCCGTATTCCTGATACTTGCTCCAGATCGTTTCGGCCGGCAGATTCAGCGCGAGTTTGGCGAGCGCGATATTGCTCGATTTCTGCACCGCCTCCGCGACCGTCATCGCGCCGTGGTTCGACGTGTCGTGAATCACGGCCGGCCCGATCTTGTACCAGCCGGGCGCGGTGTCGATGATGCTTTGCGGCCGCACCTTGCCTTCGTCGATCGACAACGCGACGACCACCGGCTTGATCGTCGAGCCCGGCTCGAAAGTATCGACCACCGCGCGATTGCGCAGTTGCCGCCCGGTCAGACGCGCGCGGTCGTTCGGATCGAAGCTCGGATAGTTGGCCAGCGCGAGGATCTCGCCGTTGCGCGCGTCGAGCACCACCACGCTGCCCGCCTCGGCGTGATTTCTGGCGATGGCGTCCTTCAACTGCGCATAGGCGAGTTGCTGAATGCGCCGGTCGATCGTCAGGTGGATGGTGTCGCCGTTTTGCGCCGGCACCAGCGGCCGGGTCTCGGACACGACGCGGCCCAGCCGGTCGCGGATTACTTCGCGCTGGCCGGGCACGCCGAGCAGTTGCTCGTTGGCGGCCAGCTCGACGCCTTCCTGGCCGTTGTCCTCGATATCGGTGAAGCCGACCACGTGCGCCGCGGATTCGCCTTCGGGGTAGAAGCGCTTCGAATCCGCGATCTGCGTGATGCCGGCGAGGCCCAGCTTGGACAGATGCCCGGCGGTATCGGCATCCACCTGACGCTTGAGCAGCACGAAGGTCTTGTCGCCGCCCAGACGCCGGCGCAATTCCTCCGGCGGTAGATCGAGCAGTTTCGACAGCGGCGCGAACGCCGATTCGTCGATCAGCTTGGGCGAGGCCCAGATTTCGTAGGTCGCGAGACTGACGGCGAGCATCGAGCCGTTGCGATCGACGATGCGTCCGCGGGTCGCGTCGAGTTCGAGGGTGCGCTGATAGCGTTTTTGCCCCTGATCGACGTAGAAATCCTGGTTCACCACCTGAATCCAGAACGCGCGGGCCGCCAGCGACGCGAACGCGGCGAACATCAGCACGACGACGAGCTTCGAGCGCCACATCGGCAGGCGCGCGGCCAGCAGTTGGTTCTTCGCGACCGGCGCGTAGGGATCGTGCGACTGCGACTTCTTCTTCTGGGTCATGGGGTGCGGATAACGTACAGCTCGATTAACTTGCGCCGCCCGAATCGGCGGCGGTGAACACCTTCAGTTGCCAGCGGAACCGCACGGCCAGCATGCGCACCGCGAAGCCGCCCAACAGCACCGCGACGGAGGCCGGTCCCGGCTCCATGCCGCAACTTTGCAACGCCACGTACAACGTGCCGGCGCCGAGCGCGATGCTGGCGTACAACTCCTGACGCAACACCAGCGGAATCTGGTTGCACAGCAGGTCGCGCAACATGCCCCCGCACACGCCGGTGATCGCGCCGGCCAGCACCACGATCGCGGGGCTGACGTCCAGCGTGGCGGCCACGTCGCAGCCGATCACGGTGAAGGCGATCAGGCCGATGGCGTCGACGGTGACGAACAGCCACTGCCAGTTGCGCAGCCACTTCGCGCAGGCCGCCGCCACCGACGCTGCCCCGATTGTAATAAGAACGTAATCTGGATGCGAGATCCATGCAAGCGGATAGTGGCCGAGCAGGACGTCGCGCACCGTGCCGCCGCCGAGCGCGGTGACGGTGCCGACGAGGCACAGGCCGAAGCGGTCCATGCCGCGGCGCATGCCCATCAGCGCGCCGGACATGGCTTCGGCGACGATCGCAATGAGGTAGAGGAGGTGGAGCAGCATGACGGCGAGTCTCGACGGAGCGGGGCGCGAGGGCGGCTCCGTTAGCAGGAGTCGCGGCCTGGCGCGCGTTGAAAGCGGCCATTATCGTAAGCGGACCGTCAAGATGAAAATCGCTTAAGCCGAATTCCGCTATGCCAAATTCGGCTTAAGTTGATTGCGGCTTGAGGTGGGCTAAGCGTTTGCTGAATCGGCAGGGCACGAGATGCAAGACGCGCGCGGGCATAAAAAAACCGCGCGGACTTGAAAAATCCGCGCGGCTGCTTCGTTCGATTGATGCGTCGACTCCGACGCGGCGTGTTAAAGAGGCGCTCTCCGCCTGTAGAGCGCCTTCTTTTTTTGCAGTTGTTTTTGCAACTGTTTTACCGAGGTTCTTTCCGTTCCGCCGGACCGCTCATTTAGCCTGCGGCGAGCCCTGAACGCCGCATCAAGCCGGCAATGCGAAACTCGAAATCGCCTCGCGCAGCACCCCCACCTGATCCTTCAACGAATGCGCCGCCGCCGCCGCTTCCTCGACCAGTGCCGCGTTCTGTTGCGTCACCTGATCCATCTCGCCGACCGCGCGATTCACCTGCTCGATGCCCGCGCTCTGTTCACGCGACGCATTGCTGATCTCTTCGAGAATCTCGTTCACGCGGCGCACCGATTGCACGATCTCTCCCATCGTCGAGCCCGCATTCGCGACCAGCGACGCACCGGCTTCCACCGTGCCCGTCGACGTCTCGATCAACGCCTTGATCTCCTTTGCCGCCGTCGCCGAGCGTTGCGCGAGGCTGCGCACCTCGGCCGCGACCACCGCGAAACCACGTCCCTGTTCGCCGGCACGTGCCGCCTCCACGGCCGCATTCAACGCCAGAATATTGGTCTGAAACGCGATGCCGTCGATCACCCCAATGATGTCGCCGATCTGCCGCGAGCTGGTGGTGATCTCGCCCATCGTACGGACCACGTCGTCGACCACGCGGCTGCCGCGCGTCGCGACGTCGGCGGCTTGACCGGCGAGTTGCGCGGCCTGCAATGCGCTGTCCGCGTTCTGCTTCACGTTGACCGTCATCTGGTCCATGCTCGACGCCGTTTGCACGAGCGCCGCCGCCTGTTCCTCGGTGCGCTGCGACAGATCCGTGTTGCCGGCGGCGATTTCGGTCGCGCCGATATTGATGTTGTCGGTACCGAGTCGCACGCGCGACACCGTATCGACGAGCCCGGCCTGCATGGTCTGCAACGCATGCAGCAGGCTGCCGGGCTGGTCCGAATCGACCGGCACGCGAGTCGCGAGATTGCCGCGCGCCATCAGTTGCGCGTGTTCGACCGCCACTTCGAGATCACCGCCGAGCGTGCGGCGAATGCTGCGCAATACCAGCAGCATGACGGCCGTGGCGATCGCGCCGAGCGTTACGGTAATCACGAGCCAGCGCAGCAGATTCGCGTAGAACGCGCTTTGCACGTCGTCCATATACATGCCGGTGACGATGTACCAGTCCCACGGCGTGAAGTGCCGCGAGAAGCTGGTCTTCGCCACCGGTTTGTCGCTGCCGGGCTTGGACCACAAATAATCGACGAAGCCGCCGCCTTCATGATTGCCCGCGTTGACGATATCGACGAATAGATGATTGCCAGCCGGATCGGTGAACTGCGCCATGTTCTTGCCGTTCAGCTCTTTCTTGATCGGATGCATCAGCATGACCGGCTGCGAATCGTTGACGGAGATGTAGCCGTCCTTGCCGTAGCGCATCGCGCCGAGGCTGTCGAGCGCCTGTTTTTTGGCTTCGTCTTCAGTGATCGTGTGTTGCTGCGCCATCGTGTAGTAACGCGTCACGATGTGATTGGCCTGGTCGATCAGCGAGGTGAGTTGTTCGCGGCGATCCGAAATCATCGAGGCACGGTTTTGCCATGCGCCGAAGCCGCCGATCAGAATCAGACCGATCCAGAGAACGGCGATCATTGAGGCCAGTTTTTTGTTCAGAGTCATAGCAATGGCTTGTTGCTTTCGCAAGGTGGTCGGTCAGGTTTGGGTTCGCTGATGGGCATTCAGCGAGTCGCTTGTCGCTGACTGTGTTTACGGCTTGTCGGGATCGGAATCGCAGGGGAGGGGAAACCCGCTGTGTTGCGATTTCATTTGTCTTACCAAACACGCATCGAGCCGGAAGCGGCGATGTTTTTATACGCCGGGGTGCGTCAATTATTTTTGATTTATATCGGCTTGTTGAGTTTTTCTGTAGGGCGCGCATTGCCGCTAATACCGCCGATATCACGCAATTAAAGCGGCTGAAAAATGAAAACCCGTAAAAACAAATGGTTTATTCAATAAGGCGGATTGAGTCGCGCCCGCTTGTCTGCAAAAAACCGGCAGCGCACTCCGCGCGCCCATGCCTCGCCTGACTGGCGGCGTTTGCGTCAAAATCGCACATTATGCCAATAAATCGCAAGTGCGCCGACGCGACTCGGAAATGCAAAAAACGACACAATTTTCCACTTAATCGCAAGAAATGCGCGCTATCGGCGTCAAAAAGACGAATTAATAAAAATTCCGCTATAGTCGCCATTTTCCAGTCGCCAGCCGGGCAAAAAAGAGCACCAATAAGCCCGCCATCAGGAGTAAAGAACATGAACGCCCGCGAACCCGCTTTCGTCCCCACGTCCCGTAGCGCGCGCCTGCGCCAGATGCTTGTCAGCAACGAACTCGAATTCATGATGGAGGCACATAACGGCCTCTCCGCGCGCATCGTTCGCGAAGCCGGCTTCAAGGCGATCTGGGGCTCGGGCCTCGCGATCTCCGCGCAATTCGGCGTGCGCGACAACAACGAAGCGAGCTGGACCCAGGTGGTCGACAACCTCGAATTCATGGCCGACGCCAGCGACCTGCCGATCCTGCTGGACGGCGATACCGGCTACGGCAACTTCAACAACGTACGCCGTCTCGTGCGCAAGCTCGAACAACGCGGCATTGCCGGCGTATGTATCGAAGACAAGCAGTTCCCGAAGACCAACAGCTTCATTAACGGCGAAGCGCAGCCGCTCGCCGACATGGACGAGTTCTGCGGCAAGATCAAGGCCGGCAAAGACTCGCAGTCGGACGAAAACTTTTCGATCGTGGCGCGCGTCGAAGCGCTGATCGCCGGCTGGGGCATGGACGAAGCGCTGCGCCGCGCGGAAGCGTACCGGCAAGCCGGCGCGGACGCGATCCTGATTCACAGCAAGCTGTCGCGTCCCGACGAAATCCTCGAATTCGCGCGCGAATGGGCCGGCCGCGGTCCGCTCGTGATCGTGCCGACCAAGTACTACAGCACGCCGACCGAAGTGTTCCGCGAAGCGGGCATCAGCACGGTGATCTGGGCGAACCATCTGATTCGCGCGGCGACCTCGGCGATGCAGGCGGTCGCCAAGGAAATTCATTCGAGCGAAACGCTCGTCAACGTTGAAGACAGCATTGCCGCCGTCAACGAAATCTTCCGTCTGCAAGACGCCGACGAGTATTCGGAAGCGGAAGACCGCTATCTGTCGAGCGCGTCGGCCGGCTCCGCCGTGGTGCTCGCCGCGAGCCGCGGCAAGGGCCTCGAAGCCGTCACCGAAGACCGTCCGAAAGTGATGCTGCCGATCGCCGGCAAGCCGCTGCTGCGCTGGCTCGTCGACGCGTTCAAGAAGCAGGGCGTCAACGATATTACGGTGGTGGGCGGTTATCGCGCCGATGCGATCGACACCGCCGGCATCAAGCTGGTGGTCAACGAGCAGCACGCGCAAACCGGCGAACTCGCCTCGCTCGCCTGCGCCACGGGCAAGCTGAGCGGCGACACGGTGATCTCGTACGGCGATCTGCTGTTCCGCAGCTACATTCTGCGCGATCTGGTGGAGAGCGAAGCGGCCTTCAGCGTGGTGGTCGATTCGTCGCTGACCGATGCGGAAAACGCTAGCGTGCGCGATTTCGCGTGGTGCTCGGCGGGCGACGATCGTGGTCTGTTCGGCAACAAGGTGACGCTGCGTCATGTGTCGAGCGGGCAGGACGCGTCGTCGGCCATCGCATCGCAAACGCCGCACGGTCGCTGGGTCGGTTTGCTGAACGTGCGCGAGGCGGGTCAGCCGCGTTTGCAGGCGGTGTTGAGCCAGTTGCAGGCGCGTGCGGATTTCGCCACGCTCGACATGCCCGCGCTGCTTAACGCGCTGATCGAAGCGGGTGAATCGATCGAAGTGCAATACGTGCACGGCCACTGGCGCGGTGTGAACGACCTGGAAGACTTCCGTCGTGCCGGCGATTTCGCGCATGCGCAAGCGCCGTTCGCGGCCAACGTTGCCGCCACGGACGCCGCGAGCGGAGCCGCGCAATGATCGAGGCAGCACAGTTCGTCGAAGCGGCGCGCACGCGCGGCTTCGACTGGTATGCGGGGGTGCCGTGTTCGTATCTGACGCCGTTCATCAACTACGTGTTGCAGGACGAATCGCTGCACTACGTGTCGGCGGCGAATGAGGGCGACGCGGTCGCGTTGATCGCGGGCGTCACGCTCGGCGCGCGGAAAGGCCGGCGTGGCATCACGATGATGCAAAACTCCGGGCTCGGCAACGCCGTGAGCCCGTTGACCTCGCTGACGTGGACGTTCCGTCTGCCGCAGTTGCTGATCGTCACGTGGCGTGGTCAGCCGGGTGTGGCCGATGAGCCGCAGCATGCGCTGATGGGACCGGTCACGCCGCAGATGCTGGAAACCATGGAGATTCCATGGGAGACGTTCCCGACCGAGGCCGAGGCAATCGGCCCGGCGCTGGATCGCGCGATCGCGCATATGGACGAAACCGGCCGCCCGTACGCACTCGTCATGCAGAAGGGCAGCGTGGCGCCGTACGAGTTGAAGGACAACGGCGCGAGCGAGCGTCGCGTGCCGGTGGAGGCGCGTTCGCAATTCGGCAACGTCGCGGCGAACGAACTCGCTTCGCGTCACGACGCGTTGCAGAAGGTGATCGCGCATACGCCGCTGGACTCGACGGTTGTGCTCGCATCGACTGGTTTTTGCGGGCGCGAACTCTACGCGATCGACGACCGTGCGAACCAGCTCTACATGGTCGGCTCGATGGGCTGCGTGACGCCGTTCGCGTTGGGCCTCGCGCTGTCGCGTCCGGATCTGCACGTGGTCGCACTCGACGGCGACGGCGCGGCGCTGATGCGCATGGGCGCGTTTGCGACGCTCGGCGCGTACGGTCCCGGCAATCTGACCCACGTGCTGCTCGATAACGGCGCGCACGATTCCACCGGCGGCCAGGCGACGGTGTCGTCGCAGGTCTCGTTCGCGGGCGTGGCTGCCGCTTGCGGTTACGCGTCGGCGGTTGAAAGCGACGACGTCGGCGTGCTGGACGAACTGTTCGATGGCGCACCGCTCGACGGCCCGCGCTTCGCGCGTCTGGCGATTCGCCGTGGCACGCCCGACGGCCTGCCGCGTCCCACCATCACACCGCCCGATGTGAAGACGCGCCTGATGCGCCACATCGGCGCCGCTTAACGTACCCAAGTACCTGTCCAGGAACGCTCATGCTGCTACTCAATCCCGGCCCGGTGACGCTCACCGAACGTGTCCGCAACAGCCTGTTGCAGACGGATCTGTGCCATCGCGAAAGCGAGTTTTTCGACTTGCAGGAAGAGGCGCGCACGCGTCTGGTCGATCTGTACGGCCTCGACGCCAGCGAGTGGCAAGCGGTGCTGATGACCGGCTCCGGCACGGCTGCCGTGGAAAGCATGACCGCGGCGCTGGTGCCGAAAAACGGCAAGCTGCTGGTGGTGGAAAACGGCGTGTACGGCGAGCGTATTTCGCAGATCGCGACGCAGTACGGCATTGCGCACGAGTCGTTGAAACACGAATGGATGCAGGCGCCTGATCTGGCGAAGATCGCGGAACGTCTCGATGCCGACAAGGCGTTCACGCACCTCGCCGTGATTCATCACGAGACGACCACCGGCCGCCTGAACGATCTGACGGCGCTCGGCGCCTTGTGCCGCGAACGCGGCCTGCGTCTGCTGGTGGATGGCGTCAGCAGCTTCGGCGCGGAAGCGATCGATTTCGCCGACAGCAGTCTCGACGCGGTCGCCGCCACGGCGAATAAATGTCTGCATGGCGTGCCGGGCGCGTCGTTCGTGCTGGTGCGGCGCGCGGCGCTCGAACAGGCGGCGAGCCGCACGTACTACCTGGACCTCGGCCGTCTCGCGCGTTTGCAGGACCAGCGCAATACGCCGTTCACGCCTTCGGTGCACGCGTATTACGCGCTCGTCGAAGCGCTGCGCGAACTCGCCGACGAAGGCGGCTGGCGCGCGCGTCACGCACGCTACGCGGCGCTCGCGGAGCAGGCGCGGGTCGGGCTGGCGGAGCGCGGCATGGACAGCGTGTTGCCGCCGGAGCAGTCGTCGGTGGTGCTGCGCGCGTATCGCTTGCCGAAGGGCATTGCGTATCCGCAATTGCACGATGCGCTGAAGGCGCGCGGTTTCGTCATCTATGCGGGGCAAGGCGGGCTGTCGGCCGAACTGTTCCGCATTTCGACGATGGGCAATATTCACGCCGCCGATATCGATCGTCTGTTGCAGGGTTTTACCGAGCTGATGGGCTGATTCGGGCCGCCGCCGCTTTTCGCGCGCGGCGGCTTCCTCGCTGGTGCGACGTCGCGCCGTCGGCCACGCGGTTTCTACACCGGATCTTTGTCCGGCGGCCCGTCGGGCCGCTGCGGCTCCTCGGGGTGATGGCCGGGCGACGGTGGCACCAGCGGATCGGCTTCCGGGTCGCGATTCGGATCGGCATTGGGATCGGGAATCGGACTGGTATGCATGTCGTAGCTCATGGCTTCACCTCATGGTTGAGCGATGTGCAGGCCGGCTAACGGCTCGCGGTCGAGACGTTCAACCTTCAACCGCGGCCGCACCTCGCGCCGGCTGCTCCTTCCTCTTCAAGCCTAGCCGTTCGCACGACGGCTTGTCCGCTTACTTTCTCGTCCGACGCCCCACGCTCAGTTGCCAATAGCGTTCGGCGGCGAAGACGTCGTCGTAATTGCCTGCGCCGAACGCCTGCAACTGGCTTCCATACGCATTGACCGCCTCGCGTTTGAGTTGCGCGCGACGCTGGGCGTCGATCGTGTGGCCCGCGCTCGGCTGGGCCGGTGTGGCGACCACACCGCGCTGCACGAGATCGGCGAGGCGCGCCTGCACGACGCCGGGCGTGCGCCGGTGAATCGCTTCCTCATAACCGAACCATTCCAGATGCGACAGCCGCGGCAGGATTTCGCAGCAGGCTTCGAAAACCCGCACGTGGTCGTCGTGATGCAGACCGAGAGGCATCAGCAAGGTGTTCGCCGTGGTTCGGTAAATGGTCTCTTCCAGCGCCGCGGCCAGTTTGCTGATGGACGGCGAGTCGCGGTACTGGCCGTCGCGGAACGGCATGCGCAGCGGAATCGCGTCGAGTATTTCCAGTGCGAGGTTGTCTTCGCGCGTGCGCGCGTGGATGGCCTGAAAGGCGCCCGTGAAGCCCGATTTTTCATCCCATTCCGTTTGCATCTCCTGCTCGGGCGGCGCGGCGAAGACCGTGCAGATCGCCGTGTCGGGATGCGCGGCGAGGAGTTCGCCGCAACTGAAGACGGCGTCGTCGAAATGGGGCGAGACGATGAACAGACGCGGGCTGGTTTCGCTCATGGGACGTGTGGTGGTTTCAGGGACGCCTGCCCTGTGTGGGGCGCTGGCGTGGCGCTGGCGCGGCGTGGAAATCGCGGCGTCTCATCAGCTTAGGCGGAAACAGCGCGATTTGCGCGGCCGTTGTGGGATGTGCAAGCGACGTGCCTGCACGTTGCATGTTTCCCGCAAAGGCTCACCGTCGGGTCTCTGGGCCCGTCAATTCCACCGCACGCCTGAACGCGCTCACGATGGTCGCGACGATATCCTCGCGCAAGCGGGTATCGGCCGTTCTCAGGGCGTACGACGGATGCCACGTCGGCACGATCAGGCGCCCGTCGCGCGCAATGGTCTGCCCGAGGTATTCCGACAGATTGACATGCGCGCCGGTCAGCGCCTTCAGCGCGGTCGCGCCGAGCGTCACGACCACGCGCGGCGCGACCTGCGCCAGCTCCCGTTCCAGCCAGTACTGGCAAGCCTCGACCTCGCGCGGCGCGGGCGTGCGATGAATGCGCTGCTGGTCGAGCGTTTCCCACTTGTAATGTTTGACCGCATAGGTCAGGTACAGCGCCGACCGTTCGAGACCGGCGCGCGCGAGCACGGTGTCCAGCAACTGACCGGCCGGTCCGGTGAGCGGCTCGCCGTGCTGGTTCTCATCCTCGCCGGGCTGTTCGCCGACCACCATGAGCGCCGCCCGATCGGGTCCGGCACCCGCGACCGCCTGTTTCGCGTTGCGCCACAGCGCGCAGCGACGGCAGGTAGCGAGCGGTCCGGTGGGCTCGCGCAACGGCGGCGTCACCGCTGAATATTCGACGGGCGGCCTCTCCGGCACGGTAACGGCGGCACGCTGCGCGCCGAGACGGCTGCGCTCGCGCGCGAGGCGTGCGGGCAACGGTGGGCCGGCGGCCGGCATGCGCCAGTAGCGCAACGGCACGGGCGCCGGTTCGGCGTTGAAGGCGCTGGCGTAATAGGCGAGCCACAGCGCCTCGGTGGGTTCGCTGGTGATCGCCTCGCCGGTCATGGCGCTGGCGGCTAAGGCGTGAAGGGCGTGCGTGCTGTCCTCGGTGGCCGGGCGGCCGATCCGCAGTAGCATTCCGTTCCAGAACGCCGCGCCCTGCGGCGTGGCCAGCATCCACGTGGAGTCGCCCATACGCTTGCCGAAATACGCAGCGGCGCGTTCCAGCAGATCGTGATGCGGCTCGTACCAGCCGACGAACTCCGGCGGCCCCATCGACGGATCGCGCCGCCGGAATAGCGTGAGGGCCACCAGGTCTTCGGATTCGTGATCGACCGACTCGATGCGTTGTGCGAGTTGAGCGCCGTCGGGATCGTCGAGGGCAATGGCCTGACGCTCGCCGTGAGTCCAGCGCCAGAGAATGCGGTAGAGAAACGCCCAGCGGTCGGGGGCGCGGTAGCAGGCGGCCGCTTTTAGCCGCACAAGCAATTCGCGTGGGATGGCGGGCGGAGCGGTGGCGGCCGGAGTCGCCGAGGTGGCCGCTGTGGCCGTCACGTCTGCCGCACCAACCGCCGCTGGTCGCAACGTCTCTTGCCCCGCGTCCAAACGATCGCCCTCCAGCTCGACCCACTCGATCTGCGTCGGCTCGATCTGCTGCCGCAGCAGGGCTCGCGCCTCGCGACGCCATGCGGCAAAAAACGGTTCGATTGGAATGCGGTTCATGCCGGCAAAATACTGTATAAATATACAGTATCCGCCTAAACCGCCGCAGAGATCAAGCCGCTAGACCTTGAGCAGATCTTCCGGCGTATCCACGTCCCGCAAAATGCCCGGATCGTCGACATCCAGCCGCGTCACTCGTTGCGACATCAGCAAAGCGCGCGCGCCGGTATCGCCGTCGAGCGTCAGCAACGCCTCGCGATGTTCGATCCCGAAACCCACCGGATGCCCCCGCTGCCCCTGGTAAAACGGTGCGACCAGCGACGCCCCGCCATCGAGCGAATGGGCGACGGCCTCGATCGTGGCGGTGGCGATGCGCGGCATATCCGCCAGTGCGACGATCCAGCCTTCGGCGTCGTCGCTGGCTTCGATGCCGGCGGCGAGGCTCGCGCCCATGCCGCGCTCGGCGTTGGCGGCGAACACCACGTCGCAACCGGCGTCGTTCAGCAGCCGCGCGAGCGCGTCCGAGCCCGGCCGCACCACCGCGAGCACGCGCGTCACTACGCGCAGCAGCCGATGCGCGGCTTCATGCGCGACCGGCGTGCCGTCGGGCATGCGCGCTAAAAGTTTGTTGTGGAGGCCCTCGGGATCGAAACGGGAGCCGAAGCCGGCGGCGAGCAACACGCCAGTGGCAAGTGAGGCGTAAGCCATGGGCGGGCACCGGTAGAAAGAATGAGACCGATTGTGCGATGCAACCCAGACACAGGCAAGCGCCAATGCAGACGCCCGGCGCTTGCCGTCTAAATTCACATCGCTTTCGTCGAAGGTTGCTGCTTCTCGAGGTCACGCGGCCACGCTTTCATCGCCTCACGACGAAACGTGTTCGGCCAACGAGCGTGCCTTTCTCACACCGGCATCGCCCCCATCACCTTATCGAGCGTCACCGGCAAATCACGTACCCGTACCCCTGTCGCGTGATACACCGCGTTCGCGATCGCGGCCGGCACGCCGGTAATCCCGATCTCGCCGATGCCGCGCACGCCGAGCGAGTTGATGTACGGATCGGGCCGATCGATAAACGTAATGTCGAGCGAACCGATGTCCGCATTCACCGGCACGTGATACTCGGCGAGATTCGCGTTGGTGAAGCGTCCATGGCGCGTATCGAGCAGGGTTTCCTCCTGCAGCGCCGCGCCGATTCCCCAGACGATGCCGCCCATCAACTGACTGCGCGCCGTCTTCAGATTCAGCACGCGGCCCACGTCGTAAGCGGCCACGACGCGCGGCACGCGAATCGTGCCCAAGTCGGCGTCGACGTGCACCTCGACGAATACCGCACCGAACGAGTGGAACGAGTACTTCTGCTTTTCGTCGCCGGGTTTGACGGTCGAAGTCGCTTCGATCGGCTTGCCGCCCGACCGCGCGATGATCGCGGCCGCCGGATCGCGTTTGCCCGGTTGCGAACGGCTCGTCACCCAGCCGTCGATCACCGTGATGTTCTCGAGCGCGATACCGAACACGGGGGAAGCCTCGTCGGCGAGCGCCAGCGTGATCAACTGGCTGCGCGCCTGGTTGGCCGCGTCGCGCACGGCCGGCGACACGCTCGCCGCCGATTGCGAACCGCCCGACACCGGCGCACGCGGCAGCGAGGAATCGCCGAGCGCGAAGTGGATGTGCTCGGGCGCGAAGCCGAGCGCATCGGCGGCGACCTGGGTCATCACGGTGTAGGTGCCGGTGCCGAGATCTTGCGTGCCGGAGGCCACCATTGCGGTGCCATCCGGCAGAATTCGCGCAATGGCCGCCGCTTCGCTGCGGTTGGCCGGATAGGTCGCGGTCGCCATGCCGAGGCCGATCAGGGTGTTGCCGTCGCGCATGGAGCGCGGCGCGGCGTTGCGCCGCGACCAGCCGAATTTTTGCGCGCCGATCTGATAGCACTCGCGCAACGACTTGCCCGACCATGGCTTGTTTTCCTGCGGATCGGCCTCGGCGTAATTCTTCAGACGCAGCGCGAGCGGATCCATCTTCAGCGCGGCTGCGAGTTCGTCCATGGCCGATTCGAGCGCGAACGAACCGGTGGTCTCGCCCGGTGCGCGCATGAAGGTCGGCGTGCCGAGATTGAGCGGCACGATCCGGTGCGTGGTCACCTGGTTGGGCACCGCGTACAGCATGCGCGTGACCATGCAACAGGTCTCGGTCCAGTCTTCGATCACGGAAGTATTCGACATGCTGTCGTGACGCATGGCGGTCAGCGCGCCGTCGTGGCGCGCGGCCAGAATGAAGCGCTGCTCCGTATGCGGCCGCGCGCCGACCGGGCCGAACATTTGCGGCCGTTCGAGCGCGAGCCGCACCGGCCGGCCGGTCTGCCGCGCGGCCATCGCGCACAAGGACACATGCGACCACGACGAGCCCTTGCAACCAAAGCCGCCGCCTACAAACGGCGAAATCACGCGCACGTCGGCGGGCGACATGCCGAACGTTTTGGCGATGGCCTGCGCCGCGCTGCTGACTCCCTGCGTCGCGTCGTACAGCGTGAGCTGCGGACCGTCCCAGCGCGCCATCGTGGCGTGCGGCTCCATCGGGTTGTGATGCTCGATCGGCGTGGTGTAGGTCGCGTCCACCTGCACGGCGCCGCTGCGCATGCCGTCGTCGAAACTGCCGCGTTGCGTATCGGTCTGCCTGCCTTGCGGCCGATCCGGTGCATGCGCGTTCGGTTTCGCCTGCGTGAAGTCCACGCTCGCCGCGCTGCTTTGGTAGGTGATACGTAACTGGCGCGCGGCATCGGTGGCATGTTCGAGCGTGTCCGCGACCACTACCGCGACCGGCTCGTTGCTGTAGTGGACCTCGTTGTCCTGTAGCAGCGAAAGACGCCGGCCCGCCGGCGGCGCGAGCGCCGGTTTGCCGCCGTTCGGCAGACGCGGCGCGTTCTGATGCGTCATCACCAGTAGCACACCGGGCAGCGCCTGCGCGCGGCTCGCGTCGATCGACGCAATCGTGCCGCGCGCAATCGTGCTGGTCACGAGCACCGCATGCGCGAGACGCGCTTCGGGGAATTCGGCGGCGTAGCGCGCTTCGCCGGTCACTTTGAGCAGACCGTCGATGCGGTCGACCGGTTGTCCGATCAGAGTCATACGACACCTCCCGCAAGGCCGGCGGCCTGGTTCACGGCACGCACGATCGCGCGCTGCGCGAGCTGCACCTTGAAGCGATTGTCGCGCTGCGGACGTGCGTCGCGTAATGCGGCGGCGGCCGCGTTGCGCAGCGTGTCCTGCGTGAGCGTCTGACCGTTGAGCATCTGTTCGGCCGCACTCGCGCGCCACGGTTTGTGCGCGACGCCGCCCAACGCGATACGCGCGGTGCTCACCCGATCGCCGTCCATCTGCAAAGCGGCCGCCACGGAGATCAGCGCGAATGCGTAACTGGCGCGGTCACGCACTTTCAGATAATGCGCGTGGCTGCTGAAGAGCGGCGGCGGCAGATCGACGGCGGTGATCAATTCGCCGGGCTGCAAGGTCGTGTCGACGTCGGGGCGATCGCCCGGCAGCCGATGAAACTCGGCGAACGGAATCACGCGTTCGCCGGCGGGACCGCTGACGCGAACCACGGCATCGAGCGCCGCGAGCGCCACGCTCATGTCGGACGGATTCACGGCAATGCACTGCGCGCTCGTACCGAGAATCGCGTGCGTGCGGTTCAGGCCTTCGAGCGCCGCGCAGCCGCTGCCTGGCATGCGCTTGTTGCACTGCGTGAAGGCGATGTCGTAAAAGTAACCGCAGCGGGTACGCTGCAGCAGATTGCCGCCAACGGTCGCCATATTGCGCAATTGCGACGACGCGCCCGCCAGCAATGCTTGCGAAAGCAACGGGTATTGCTCGCGCACCACCGCGTGATTGGCCGCGTCGCTATTGCGCACCAGCGCGCCGATGCGAATGCCGCCACCGGGTTGCGTCGTGACCGTGTCGAGTCCGCCGATATGCGTGATATCGATCAGCCGCAGCGGCCGCGCCACACCGCCCTTCATCAGATCGAGCAGATTGGTGTCGCCGCCGATAAACACCGCACCCGGCTGCTGCGCCGCGCGCACGGCGCCGGCGACGTCGCCGGCGCGTTCGTAAGAGATCGCATCCATGCTGGTCGCTCCGTTACGCGTTGCGCTGGGCGCTGTCTTGCGCCTCGCCTTGCTGACCTTGCAACTGGCCGGCGGCCGCGTTGCCGGGCTGGCCGCCGCCCTCGTGTACCGCGCGTACGGCGGCGACGATGTTCGCGTAGGCGCCGCAGCGGCAGATATTGCCGCTCATGCGTTCGCGGATTTCAGCCTCGGACAGTTGCGCGGGGCGGCTGCGCACGTCGGCGGTGACGGTGCTGGCCGTGCCGCCGCGGAATTCGTTCAGCAGGGCAGTCGCGGAACACAACTGCCCGGGCGTACAGTAGCCGCACTGAAACGCGTCGTGTTCGATGAACGCGCGTTGCATCGGACTCAAAACGCCGTTGCTGGCGAGTCCTTCGACGGTCGTGATCTGCTCGCCTTCGTGCATGACCGCGAGCGTCAAACAGGCGTTGATGCGGCGGCCGTCGGCGAGCACCGTGCAGGCGCCGCATTGCCCGCGGTCGCAGCCTTTCTTCGTGCCCATCAGGCCCGCGTATTCGCGCAGCGCGTCGAGCAAAGTCACGCGCGGCTCGAGTTGCAGCGTGTAAGGCCGGCCGTTGACGGTCAACGTGACCGGACGCGGCGGCACGGGTTGCCGGACCGGCGCGGGCGGTGCGGCCGGCGTTTGGGTCTGCGCGTGCAGATGCGGTGCCGCGCCGACCGTCGCGGCAGCGGCGGCGGTTTGCAGAAAGCGGCGGCGTGAAGGTTGATGGGGCGTGGCGGCGGGTACGTCGCTCGAATCCGGATGATCGGTATGCGTGGGCATGACGTTCTGTCGACTCCATTGAAAGGTCAATGCAGGCTAGCGAAGCGTCGAACTCCGAGGCATCGCGATCCAACGGATTTCATACAGCAATTTGGATGCCGTTGTGAGTACAACGGTATTAGAAAAAAGGGGAGACAGCAAAGCGATTCTCAGTGACCGGCGGCGGTGTGGGTGCTGTGTTGTGCGCGGAACGCCGAGCAGGCGCGCGCCCTTCGGCGATGCCTGCCGGTTCGCGCACTACAGTTTTGCGCATTCAGATTTGAATCGGCGGGTGTTCGCTGCGCTTCGTTGATCGAGGCACCCGTGCTAAAGGCGCGGCAATCTCATGCGCGAGGTTGGGGGGCGACCGGCGGCCAAATTTCATTGGCCGCCGATCGTCCTTGCCGTGACTCAATACCGACGATAATCGCGCCCGGACGCACCATGCGCCCACAGCGCGCCCGCCACGAACCCGGCCAACGCGACCACCGCAATCGCGGTGAACGGACTTTCAGCCGTGGTCTCACGCACGAGACTCGTCGTGCTCGCGCACAGCTGTTGCGCCTTACCGCTGAGCTCGCGCGCTTTGCCGGCCAACTGCGTGCCGGTATCGCCCAACACGTCGCCGACCGCACTTTCCACCTTGCCTGCCACTTCGTTGACCGCACCTTCCGCTGAATTGGTGTCCATACGTTTTTGCTCCCATTGTCATATTTACGCGTGGGGCGTTTCTCATCGCAACGCGCCACACCAGGGTTTCGCGCAACCGCCTCGCGAAAGGCGGCGTACGTCCACCAGACAGGGCGCAAGAAGTGCGCCCGGGAATATCACGGAACAGGGCCGAAAAAGGGATTAAGCGCGTGACGGACTCAACGTCTGCGACGCGAATTGATGCCGACGAACACCGCCATCAGCATCAGAAATCCGCCGAACAGCAGCGCGGAATTGAGCGCCGCGTGCGCGACACCCAGCCGCCCGACGTTGATGAACGGATAGGGGTAGTAGTCGGACAGACCGCCGCGCCAGAAGGTCACGGCGAGATAGGCCAGCGGATACACGAGCCATAGCAGACCGTGGCGCAGTTTCAACTGGAAGCGCGGTACGAACAGCAGCCAGTAGAGCGCGGACAGCATCGGCAAAATGCTGTGCAGCGATTCGTTGAGCAGCATCCGGAATGCGGTCGGTGTCCACCAGCCGCGCAACAGCAGGTTATAGGCGATGCCGACAAACACCATGTAGCCTACCACCGCGGTCACGACGGTTGGCTGCCGGAAAAAACGCGGTAGCGGCGACCGCTGTCCACGCAGCGCCACACACGTGAAACAGATCGCGCACGCCAGCACCGTGAGGTTGGTCAGGTAGCTGCTCATGCGGGCCAGCCCGTCGAGCACGGTCAGCCCGCGCGATAGCGTGCGGTTGAGTGTCACTTCGGCTTGCGCGACGATCGCGAGCCACGCGATGACGGCAATAATCGCCGCTAACGTCACCGACGAAACACTGGGCGTATGCAGCGGAAGATCGGGCTCCCGTTGCTGATGAGGGGCAGGGCGCATGCGATCGATTTTATACGCGCCCTTGGGGCTGCGCAGTGTGCGCTATCGATCGCATGCGTTCAGGTTGCGCCGCTCCAACACCGACGCAGAACGTTAGGGCTTGCCGGGCACGCCGCTCACCGGCTGCAGACGTTCCACGACCGCTGGAATGGCCGAGCTTGCCGGCGTGGCTTCATCGATCGCGGTACGGCCGCCATCGTGGAAAAAGGCCAGTTCCGCCGCCTTGTTCAGCACGAGAATGCTGATGCGGCGGTTGGTCGGCTCGTCGACAACCTTGCTGTTCAACGGCAAGACATCGGCGAGGCCGCGCACCTGCAAGAGCTTCTCGCCATGCATGCCGCCCGCCACCAGCGCGCGGCGTGCCGCGTTGGCGCGCTCCGACGACAACTCCCAGTTCGAGTAGCCGTCCGGGCCCGCGGTGTACGGCACCGCATCCGTATGACCCGCAATCGAAATACGGTTGTCGACGTCGTTGAGCGCCGCGCCGATCTGCGTGAGGATCGTCACCGCATAAGGCTGCAGCTTCGAACTGCCGGAGGCGAACATCGGCCGGTTTTGCGAGTCGACGATCTCGATGCGCAAACCTTCGTTGGTGATCGAAATGCGGATCTGATCCTTGAACGCCTTCAAGGCCGGGCTCTGTTCGATCAGCGTGGTGAGCTTGGCCTTCAGTTGTTCGAGGCGGGCCGCATCCGCGGGCGCCACAGTCGGCGCGGCGGTGGTCGGCGGCGTCGGCTCGGTCTGAGTCTTCTTGCCGTCGCCGGGTCGCGTGTCGGAGATATCGCGGCCGCCACCTTGCACCACGCTCGGTCGCGCAGCGGCGGTGCCCTGGCTACCGCCGAGCAGGCTCGACAGCGGCGTGTTGAAATAATCCTCGATGCCCTGCTTGTCGTACTTCGAGGTCGAGCCGAGCAGCCACATCAACAGAAAGAACGCCATCATCGCCGTGACGAAATCGGCGTACGCGATCTTCCAGGCGCCGCCGTGATGCGCGCCGTGGTCGCCGCCCTTGCGCATGCGGCGCACGATCACCGGAGCAGGCGTTTCCACCTCCTGCGAGGCGCGCGATCTTCTTTCGCTCATCATGCCGCTCCGCGTCAGGCCGACTTCGGCATCTTGGTGGCGCGCACGGCGTCGTCGAGCTCCTGGAAGCTCGGACGATCAGCGGTGAACAGCACCTTGCGGCCGAACTCGACCGCGATCGGCGGTGCGTAGCCCGACAGCGACGCGAGCAGCACGGCCTTCACGCACTGATAAGGCTTGGCTTCGGCGCGACCCTTGGCATTGAGCAGATCGGCCACGGGGCCGATAAAACCATACGCGAGCAGAATGCCGAGGAATGTGCCGACCAGCGCGCCGGCGATCATTTCGCCGAGCACGGCGGGCGGTGCGCCGACTGAGCCCATGGTGTGAACCACGCCCATCACGGCCGCGACGATGCCGAACGCGGGCAGGCCGTCGGCCATCTTCTGAATCGCGTTGGCGGCGACCGACGCTTCCGCGTGATGCGTGGCCAGTTCCTCATCCATCAGGTCCTGCACTTCGAGCACATTCACGTTGCCGCCGGACATCATGCGCAGATAGTCGACGATAAAGTCGAGCAGGTGATGATCCTCCAGCACGTGCGAGTACTTCTGGAAAATCACGCTGTCCTCGGGCGCCATGACGTCCGCTTCGAGCGACATCATGCCTTCCTTGCGGGCCTTCTGAAGCAACTCGTACAACAGCGCGATCAGTTCGAGATACTTCTCTTTGGTGTAGCCACCGGTCTTGAAGCACGACGGGATCGCCTTGAGGGTTTTCTTCAGCGTGGAAGTCGGATTACTCACGACGAACGCACCGATCGCCGCGCCGAAAATACACAGCAATTCGAACGGTTGTAGGAGGGCCAATAGATGGCCGCCCACGCCGACAAAACTACCGATCACAGAACCGATCACCAGCACCCAACCGATTGCGACAAACATACTCTCTCCGATTATCTTGCCTGACGCGTGACCGAACACGATCGATCAAGAAACAGGCCCTTTTTAAAGGGTGTTTCTCGTGCGTCATTTAAAAGTTTGTATGTACTGGTAAACGGCGCGAATCTTTTTTGCTGAAGTGCTTGCACCAATGAAAACGCAAAATTCACCGGATAGTTAGTTTGTGATGAAGCTTCCGGTAATTTTGTCCGTCAAGCGGGTGATCGTTGCAGCCGCAACTTCTTCGGCGGCGTAGGTGGAAATCCCGACTTAGCGACCGTGCGATGCGAAATGGATGGCATCACCTTTTTACCGATCGGTCTGCTAGCATGGCTAGCGGCTCGTGGCGACGGCTGTTCCAGCCGCCACGCTCATGCGCCGGACGTTCCGCTTTATCGTGCCCGCACAAGTCGTCTCTAGAACCGGTCGTGAAGACTCACAAAAACGGAGAAGAGCATGAAAGCCAGCACCATTGCCGATCGGGAGGCCCGTGGCCGTGCCGCCCGCGAGCACTCGAAACGCTCGAGCCATAAGGCGATCGGCGAGCTGCACCGCGATCCGGTCGCGTTGCTCAGGCAAAGCAGCGAGGGCCGCGTTGAAAACCTCGTGCCGCTGCGCTATGGGCGCATGGCCGTCTCGCCCTTCACGTTTTTTCGCGGCACCGCGATCCTGCAGGCGCACGACCTGAGCAAGGTGCATGACAGCAGTCTCGTCATGCCGATCTGCGGCGACGGCCACCTGATGAACTTCGGTGGCTTCGCGACGCCCGAGCGGCAACTGGTCTTCGATCTGAACGACTTCGACGAAGTGGCGGTCGGTCCATTCGAATGGGATCTGAAGCGGCTGACGGCGAGCCTCGTGGTGGCCGCGCGTCATATGCGGCTGAGTCGCGGCACGGCGGAGCATCTGGTGATGACGGCGGTGTCGACCTATCGCGACCGCATGGCGCAATACGCGCAATGCGGAGCGCTCGAACTCTGGTACGACCGCATTACCTTCGACCTGATGGCCGAGACGGCGCTTACGCCGGAACGCCGACGCGCGGTGCGGCGCGGCATGGAAAAGGCGGCGAGCCGCACGCATGAGAGTCTGCTGGAGAAAATGGCCGAGTTCGACGGTGAAGCGTGGACGATTCGCGATGCGCCGCCGGGCATGTTTCACGTGCACGGTGCGAACACGCTGTTTTCGCCGGAAGACGACTGGTTCACCATCGGCAATTGGCGCACGCTGATCGAGCCGATGTGGGACGAGTACCTGAAAACCTTATCGCACGACCGGCGCGAATTGCTCGGTCATTTCACCGCGCAGGATCTCGTGTTCAAAGTGGTGGGCGTGGGCAGCGTGGGCACGCGTTGCCTCGTGCTGTTGAACGTCGATCATATGGGCAAGCCGCTGTTCATTCAGATCAAGGAAGCCCGTAAGTCGGTGATCGCGCAGTTTCACAAGTCGCCGCCGTACAAGCACGAAGGACAGCGGGTGGTCGGCGGTCAGCGCATGTTGCAGGCGGCCAGCGATATTTTTCTCGGTTGGGCGACCGGCCCGTCGGGGCGGCATTTCTACTTCCGCCAACTACGCGATATGAAGCTGTCGGCGAACATCGAGTTGTTCGACACGGATCTGCTGGAGGGCTATGCGCGGCTGTGCGGCTGGATCATGGCGCGCGCGCATGCGAAGGCGAGCGGACAGGCGATCGAGATCGGCGCGTACATTGGCCGCGGCGATCAGTTCGCGGAGGCGTTGACCGGCTACGCAACGGCTTACGCGGACCAGGTGGAACGCGATTACGACGTGTTTTTGAAGGCTTGCCGTAGCGGCGAACTTGAGGCGCGTACGGATGAGGATATGGCGGCGGATTTTCGCGTGTAGCGCCGCGACGAGCGGCGCTTCAGTTCTCGACGCGCGCCTCGCGCAGCGTGACAAAACGCAGACGCTGTTCGCGCGCCGCTTCGATCACACGCGGCAGCACCGCGAGGATCAGCGGCTGGCCTTCGATCGTGAGCGCCGCATTGCCGTCGTGCAGCAGCAGAATGTCGCGTGGCGCGAGACCGTCGAGCAGGCGCCGCGTCACCACCTGAGGATCGCGCTCACGCGTGTCGTAGCCGCGCCGCGTCCACGCCGCGAGCCGCAAATCGAGTTTGCGCAGCACGGGTTCGAGGAAAATATTGCGTAGGCCCGCCGGCGCGCGGAAGAACATTGGCCGCTCGCCGCTGAGCGTTTCGAGCGTGCATTGCGCGGCGTCGATCTCGCGTGTGAGCGAGCCGGGCAGCGTGACGGAAAACGTGTGCACGTGAACCTGCGAGTGGTTCTCGAGCGTATGGCCACGCGCCACGATGTCGCGTGCAAGGTCGGGATAGCGCTGCGCCTTCGCGCCGATGCAGAAGAACGTGGCGCGCACGCCGAGCGCATCGAGCAGGTCCAGCACTTGCGGCGTGACGGCAGGGTCGGGGCCGTCGTCGATAGTCAGGGCGATCGCGTCGGCGTTCCGCGCGCCCTCGGGCAGGCGGGTCCAGTTCGGACCCAGCAGCGAGGTGCGCGGCAACAGGCCGGCCACGGTGAAGACGGCGTGATTCGCAAACATGGCGGCCAGCCACCAGGGCCACAGGGTCGGCGTGAGCAGCACGCCGGCCAGCACGAAGACGTGCCAGGCGGCGGTAGCCGTGAGCATCGCGGGATAGCCGGTGCGCGGCCAGCGCAATGGCGCGTGCGCGGCGCCTTGCGGCGAGGAGTGTTCAGTCATAAAGCGTACTTCCGGTCAGCCTTCCTCCGTCCTGGGAAGGTCTTGAATCGCGCGAGCGACGCGCAACATCGAACGATACCATTGATGCGCGGCGCAACGTAGCAGCGGACAGGATCGGCCAATAATGACAGCGCTTTGAAAGACATTGCCTTGCCGCGTGCAGGGCGTGGCGGCACAACAGCAACTATCGTTGATGAACCATGAGTCGGTGCTGAAGCGCCGACTCTGTTCGACAGGAGAGACGTCGTGACGGCAGCAGGAATCAAGAAGGTCGCGCTGGTGACGGGCGCGGGCAGCGGCATCGGCCGTGCGTGTGCGCTCAAACTGCTGGAACACGGCTATAGCGTGGTCCTGGCCGGCCGCCGCCAGGCGCCGCTCGACGCGCTCGCGCGCGAAGCGCAACAACTCGGCGGCGACGCGCTGGCGGTGGCCTGCGACGTCACCGACGCCGCGAGCGTCGCCGCGTTGTTCGACGTGATCCGCGAGCGACGCGGCCGGCTCGACCTGCTGTTCAACAACGCGGGCCGCAGCGCCGCGCCGGTCGAGATCGACGAACTCGAGATCGACGAATGGCGCTCGGTGGTCGATACGAATCTCACCGGCGTGTTCCTGTGTACGCGAGCGGCCTTCGGTCTGATGAAAGCGCAGAACCCGCGCGGCGGCCGCATCATCAACAACGGCTCGATCTCGGCCCATGCGCCGCGGCCCCACAGCATTGCGTACACGGCGACCAAGCATGCGATCACCGGCCTCACGAAGGCCGTTTCGCTCGACGGCCGTCCGTACGACATCGTGTGCGGGCAGATCGACATCGGCAATGCGGCCACGGACATGGCCGCGCGAATGGCACAGGGCACGCCCCAGGCGAACGGCGAAATCATGATTGAACCGTTGATGGACGTTCAGCACGTGGCCGACGCGATACTGCATATGGCCGAACTGCCGCTGTCGGCGAATGTGCAGTTCATGACCATCATGGCGAGCAAGATGCCGTTCGTCGGCCGAGGCTGATACGGAGGACGCAGCCGGCCGACAGCGGATAACCGCCGCCGTCCCCCCGCAGCACGGCGCCGGAGATCAACTTATACTGAGCGCTTTCTCTTTCACGGACCGCGATTCGCCGTGTCTCGAGCCCTACTCAGTGACGACCCGCAGCCGGTGCCGCCCGTGCAGCCCGATCTCGACGATTGCTGTCACAGCGGTTGCAATCCCTGTGTATTCGATCTCTACGACGAAGCGCTCGACCGTTATCAGGCCGCACTCGCGCAATGGCAAGCCCGGCAGGAGCGGCAAGTGGCCCAGGCATCCGTGCAAGTACAAACAACGCCCAAGCGCCAAAGCACGCCGCGTCAACGTCGCGGATCGGCTTAGGCGACTCGTACGGTTCGCTCTGAGAAGCCCCAGCATTTCACCCCCTCCGTCATGACCGACCTTCAGCCCGCGCCGCTTGACCCCTCGAACGAATCCCACAGCCTGGACGACCTGCATCGTTTCGTGCAGCGTTATCCGCGTCTGTTCGTGCTGACCGGCGCGGGGATCAGCACCGATTCGGGCATTCCCGGCTATCGCGACGACAACGGCGAATGGAAGCGCTCGCCGCCCATCACGTTGCAGGAATTTCTCGGTACGCAGGCCATGCGTCAGCGTTACTGGGCTCGCAGCATGATCGGCTGGCCGGTGGTCGCGCACGCGCAGCCCAACGCCGCGCATACCGCGCTGGCCCGGCTGCAGGCCGCCGGTCATGTGCCGACGCTCGTCACGCAGAACGTCGACGGTTTGCATCAGCGGGCAGGGAGTCGCGAGGTGATCGAACTGCACGGCGGTATCGACGGCGTGACGTGTCTCGACTGCGGCATGCAGCACGCGCGCGCGTCGATCCAGCAGACGCTCGAAGCGGACAATCCCGCGTTGCTGAACGTGACCGCCGAAACCGCCGCCGACGGCGACGCGCATCTCGAATGGCACGCGCTCGACACGTTCCGCGTGCCGGCCTGTTCGAATTGCGGCGGCCTGCTTAAACCGGCCGTGGTGTTCTTCGGCGAAAGCGTGCCGCGCGAGCGCGTCGAAGCGGCCTCGCATGCGCTCGATGCGGCGGATGCGGTGCTGGTGGTCGGTTCGTCGCTGATGGTCTACTCGGGTTACCGGTTTTGCGTGTGGGCGCAGAAGCAGGGCAAGCCGATCGCCGCGATCAATCTGGGACGGACGCGCGCCGATCCGCTGTTGTCGCTGAAACTGGCGGCGCCGTGCGCCGAGACGCTCACTGCGCTGGCCGGACGGCTGGCGCTGGATTGAAGGTCGAACACTGAAGGTCCGCAGGTGGAAGGCCGGCCGCCGCGCGCGGCGAGCGGCACACTCCCCCTAACCTGAAAACACCTGCAGCGACGCAAAGGAACACCGATGTTGACGACGATCGAACAGCTCGAAGCCATCTATGGTCAGCCGCACGAGCGCGCAGTACGTAAAGAGATTCCCTATATCAACGAGGACTATCGCGCGTTCATCGAGGTCGCGCCGTTCGTTGTGCTCGCCACCGCCGGCCCCGAAGGTCTCGACTGTTCGCCGCGCGGCGACGCGCCGGGTTTCGTGCGTGTGATCGACGAACGTACGCTCGCGTTGCCGGACCGTCCCGGCAACAATCGTATCGACAGTCTGCGCAATATCATCGCCGAGCCTAAGCTGGCGCTGCTCTTTGTCATTCCCGGCGTGGGGGAGAGTTTGCGCGTGAACGGTCGCGGCCGCATCACCGACGACGCCAAATGGCTGGACAGTTTCGCGGTCGTTGGTAAACTGCCGCGCACCGTGCTGCTGATCGACGTCGACGCGGTCTATTTTCACTGCTCGAAAGCGCTGGTGCGCTCGAAACTGTGGGATCCGGCGCGGCATATCGAGCGTTCGCGGCTGCCGAGCGCGGGCGAAATTCACCGGCGTATCAACGGCGCGAATTTCGATGCCGCGACCTACGACCGTGAACTCGACGAGCGCGTGCGCACGACCCTTTACTGAAACGCGCGCTGAAACCCAGGCCGCGGCATGAACTACCACGCAAGCTGAACAGCGCGTTAAACCACGAGCAGAATCCCAGGCCGACCATGACTGAATCCCATCTCGCGCTGCGGCAACGTTCACCTTCCGCCGAACGCAACCGCGAGCCGATCCTGGCTGTATTGCGCGGCGTGCTGCCGGCCACCGGCCGCGTGCTCGAGATCGCGAGCGGCACCGGCCAGCACGCTATCTGCTTTGCCGCCGCGCTGCCCGGACTCGACTGGCAACCGAGCGATGCCGACGCGGACGCGCGCACTTCGATCGCCGCATGGACCGCGCAGGCCGGTTTGCAGAACGTGCGTGCGCCGCTCGCGCTCGACGTGCATCAGCCGGACTGGGGCATCGACACGCTCGACGCCGTGATCTGCATCAACATGATCCACATTTCGCCGTGGAGCGCGACGCAGGCGCTGTTCGCGGGCGCGAGCCGGCGTCTGGTCGACGGCAGCGTGCTCTATCTTTACGGTCCGTACCGGCGCGGCGGCGCGCATACTGCGTCGAGCAACGAAGCGTTCGATCAGCAGTTGCGCAGCCGCGATCCGTCATGGGGCGTGCGCGACATGGAAGCGGTGGTGACGCTGGGGGCTTCGGTGGGACTCGTCGCCGGGGAGCCGGTCGAGATGCCAGCCAACAACTTCAGTCTGGTCTTCAGAAAACACGCAGACATGGCGCGAGTCTGAAGAGCGCGGTCAGGAACGCCGCTTCGCGCAGTAAAAAAATCGGCCGCCCGTTGCCTGCCAGCGAGCGGCAAGCCGGCATTTCTTTTATTCTTTCACCCTCGACGTCCCGCCGACGTTTCTTCCCGGCGCGACGTCCCGACATTTATTGGACTCTGGAGAATTCACATGGGCAAACAGGCAATCGGCGTGGTGGGGCTGGCGGTCATGGGCCGCAATCTGGCGCTCAACATCGAGAGCCGCGGCCACGCGGTGTCGGTGTACAACCGTAGCCGCGAGAAAACCGACGAACTCATCGCCGAATATCCGGACAAGAAGCTGGTGCCGGCTTTCACGCTGGAAGAATTCGTGGAGTCGCTGGAAAAGCCGCGCCGCATTCTGCTGATGGTCAAGGCGGGCGAAGGCACCGACGCGACGATCAACCAGTTGAAACCGCTGCTGGAAAAGGGCGACATTCTGATCGACGGTGGCAACACGCATTTCACCGACACGATCCGCCGCAACCAGGATCTCGCGAAGTCGGGCCTGCATTTCATCGGCACGGGCGTGTCGGGCGGCGAGGAAGGCGCGTTGAAAGGCCCGTCGATCATGCCGGGCGGCCAGCGCGACGCGTATGACCTGGTGGCGCCGATTCTCACCGAAATCGCCGCCAAGGCGCCGGACGGCGAACCGTGCGTCGCGTACATGGGTCCGGACGGCGCGGGCCATTTCGTGAAGATGGTGCACAACGGCATCGAATACGGCGACATGCAACTGATCGCCGAGAGCTATGCGGTGCTCAAGCAGGTGGTCGGCCTGTCGAACGAAGAACTCGGCAAGGTCTATACCGAGTGGAATCAGGGCGAACTCGACAGCTATCTGATCGAAATCACCTCGAAGATTTTCAGCAAGAAAGACGATGAAACCGGTAAGGATCTGGTCGACGTGATCCTGGATCGCGCCGCGCAGAAGGGCACCGGCAAGTGGACCAGCCAGAACGCGCTCGACCTCGGCGCGCCGCTGCCGCTGATCACCGAAGCCGTGTTCGCGCGCGTGCTGTCGTCGCTGAAGGATCAGCGCGTGGCCGCCAGCAAGGTACTCGAAGGACCGCAGGCGAAGCCGCTCGGCGTCGAGCGCGACGCGTTCATCGAATCGGTACGCCGGGCGCTGTATTTCAGCAAGGTGATCTCGTACGCGCAAGGCTTCGCGCAACTGCGAGCCGCGTCGGAAGAGTACAAGTGGGATCTGGACTACGGCACGATCGCGAAGATTTTCCGCGCCGGCTGTATCATCCGCGCCCGCTTCCTGCAGAAGATCACGGACGCTTATTCGAAAGACAAGGCGATCGCCAACCTGCTGCTCGATCCGTACTTCCGCGACATCGCCAAAAACTATCAGGCGGCGTTGCGCGAAGTCGTCGTGGCCGCGATCAACGCTGGGGTGCCGGTACCGGCGTTCGCGTCGGCGGTGGCGTATTTCGACGCGTACCGCTCGGAACGTCTGCCGGCGAATCTGGTGCAGGCGCAGCGCGACTTCTTCGGCGCGCACACGTTCGAACGCGTCGACAAGCCGGGCAGCTTCCACGCTAACTGGAGCTGAACCGGGTCGGTCGTTTAATCGCGGCTCGGGGCGCGCTGCCACAAGGCGCGCCCGGCCGTGTGATCGATTGAAACGTGAGTCGGCAAATTATTGCCGAAAACTGTCAGCCAGATGGCATGAAGCTGGCGCGAAGCCCTGACTGTTGCGAATTTCGAAATAGAGTTTCATCGTTTAAGGGGTTTCCCCTAGATGTCGACGCTCCTAAACTTCTACTTAAGCGCTACGGGACAACAAGCCCAACGCGCATTAAAAACAAGTTCTGGAGGTTTACATCATGAAGTCCCTTATCTCTGCTGTTGTCGTCGCCGCGGCTCTGGTCGCTCCTGTCGCTTCGTTCGCTCAATCGAACCAGCCGCTGACCCGCGCTGAAGTCCGCGCCCAACTGGTGCAACTGGAAAAGGCCGGCTACAACCCGGTCGGCGATCACGCTGATTACCCGTCCAACCTGCTGGCCGCGCAAGCCCGTGTCGACGCTCAGAACGGCACCGCTCAGGCTGACAACAGCGGCTATGGCGCACCGGCTGTCGGTACGACGCAGTCGGGTCGTCCGCTGAACGGCAATAACCGCAACTCGATCTACTTCGGCAATTAATTTGCGCTGAAGCTGCTGCAAACGCCGCCTGATGGATCGCGGCGCAAAAAAACGCCGACCGGCTTTCTATGCCAGGTCGGCGTTTTTTTATGTGTGCGACGCGTGAACGGCATTCACGACCGCATGCGTCAACGATTCGGCAAATGCGGAATCCATTCATTGCTCGTCAGATCGAGCTGATGAATCTGCCGATGCGCCTTGTTCAGATGCGCCTGCGCGGCCACGCGCTGCGCTTCCAGTTGCGACACGTCTTTACGTGTCTGATTCTGTCGGGCCGACACCGCCTGCTCCTGCGCGCCGCGTCGTTGCAGATCGCTGCGCAGCCGTTCGGCGTGCGCCTCGGAACGCGCGATCAGGCGCGCCAGCTGTTCGTTCTGCGCTTCGAGCTGGGCGCGGCGGGTTTCGCCGTCCGATAGCCGGGTGGCCTGGTCTTCGAAATGATGGAAGGCCGCCTCGGCGGCTTCGAGATCGGCCGCTTTTAGTGCACGCCACAGCGAGCCGTCCTGATATAGCACGATGTAATACGTCAATTCCTTCGCGTGAAACAGCAGGCTGACCGAATAGCTAAAGCTGCGGAACACGCGAAACGGCGTCAGCGCGTTTTCTTCCGTCAGCCACTCGATATCGGCGGTGTCCGCAATCTGCACGCCGCGTCCGCTCACCTGCGTCGGTACGACCGGCACGGGCCGCAAGGTCGTGACAGGCCGGGGCGGCGCGTCGGCCGGCGCCGCAGGTGCTGCCGTGGACTGCATAGCGGCGGGATTGGCGCGATCGTCAGCCTCGGCGGCTTCGGCGGCGGATGCCGCGTTGCGCACGTCAGGCGGCGAACCGGCGCCGCCGGCGTTCTCGCGCGCGACCTGGACGAGATGCGATGGGCCGGCCAGCACGCTTCGGCGGTTCAGGAGACTTTTCACGGCGGTTCCTCCGGTTGACGCCCGGCGCCTTCAGATGCCACCGGCATTGCGGCATGCCGGCAGATCTGGCGGATCGGGCGGTGAGCGAAAAGAGGCGGAACGGCGGCGCTGGCAAGCAGGCGCCACGGCGCGCGGCACTCGGGATGCCCTCCGCGAGCGCGGTTCTAATGCAGCGTGCGATGCCGGCGGCCTATGTCGTCGAATAGCGCGCGGCTCGGTTCGAGGGCAAGGAGCCACGATTCGTCGTAGCCGCTCAGGTTGTCGAGCGCTTCGCGCAGTCGTTCGATCGCGAGGGCGGGAATCTCGACGCTGGCTTCGACGCCGCTCGACAGTCCCGCGATGCTTGCCAGCTGTACCAGGGCGTCGGCGGCTTCGGCCACGTCCGCGGCGAACACCAGGTGCGTATTCAGCAACTCGACCAGACCGGGGGACGCCGCCACATCGTCGACGTTGAGCTGCACGGCCAGAAAGGTGGCTTTGTTCATCCCCAACTCCTCGCAGGATCAGGCGTTTTCGTTCGACGTACCGCGCGCGGCAAGTCTGAGTATAGGCGAGGGGTGAATGGAAGCAATGGTCACACGATTAGGCCTGCATAAGCGGAAGCCGGCGCGGAAGTCGCCGCGCCGAGCGCCGGACCTATAATGGGGCCAGCGCAAAAAGCACGCTTCCCGCGGCTCGGCCTGCTTCGGCGGAAACGGGCGCCGCCGCTTCGCCTCTCTCACCGGCTCGATGACCATGAAGATCATTCGCAGCAAGAGCTTCACCGCGACGCGCGCCTGGGGCGCGCTCGATATCGCCAACATGGGCGGCATCACGACGCGCCTGCACTGGACCGATCAGCCCTACAAGTGGCACGTCAACGACGGCGAGGAAGTGTTCGCGGTGCTCGATGGCCGCGTCGAGATGCGCTATCGGCAAGACGGCGTCGAACAGTCGGCGATCCTGGAAACGGGCGACGTGTTCTACGCGTCGGTGGGAACCGAGCATGTCGCCCATCCGCTAGGCGCGGCGCGCATTCTGGTGGTCGAGGCGGAAGGCAGCGTCTGAACGTTGGCGTGTGCGGCTGCCATGCCGACGCCGTCGCTGTCGGACGCGGCGGCATAATGGCGGGTCGCCGCCGTGCGCTCAGGTCGAGCGGCATGGCAAATGCTTGGGGCTGATTGCATCCGATTGAATCAACGTGTCGAGGAAAATCACATGACAAGACAATGGCATTTGACGGGCTCGAGGTTGCTGGCCGCAGCCTTGCTGGGCGTGATGTTCGGCGGTTGTACCACGATGCCGTGGGACAGCACGCCGTTCTACAGCAACGCGCCTGCCCGTCCGACCACCCTCGGCACGGTGCCCGTACCTGCCGGTTTCTACCGCGTCAATGCGGGCGATACGCTGCCCGCCATCGCGGCGGCGTATGGCCGCAAGCTTCAGGAAATCGCGTCGTGGAACGGCTTGCCGGTCAACGCCGCCGTCAGTCCCGGCCAGGTGCTGCGCGTATCGCCGCCCATGGCGTCCGGCAGCGTGGTGACGCCACCCGTCGGCGTCGGCCAGAACGGCGGCTCGAACGCGCCCAATGTGCCGGGTGCGCCTTTGGCGTCGTCCGGGCCGCAGCAGGGCGTGTTGCAATGGCCGTTGCGTGGGCCGATCCTCAAGACGTTCGCGCCGGGCAGATCGAACGGCATCGTGATCGGCGGGCGTCCGGGCGACCCGGTCAAGGCGGCTGCCACCGGCCGCGTGGTCTACGCGGGCACCGGCATCGAGGCGTATGGTCCGCTTATCATCATCAAACACGACGATTCGCTGATTACCGCTTACGGGCAGAACAGCACGTTGCTCGTCAAGGAAGGCGACGCGGTTGCGCAAGGGCAGACCATCGGCGAGGTCGGCGTGGATAGCCGGGGCGTCGCGTCGATCCAGTTCGAAGTGCGCCAGAACGGTCAGCCGGTCGATCCGCTCGCGTGGCTGCCGAAGTCGGGCGGTTAAGGCGCTCTGTTCAGCCTCGCGCTTAAGGCTCGCGCTTAAGGCTATCTATCCGTGCGGATTTTGAGCAAGGTTTCTCAGCGCCGTCTGAATTGAATACACTGTGTGGCTCACCAGCCGGCGCCGCCTCCATTCGTCGCAACCGACGAAGCGGCGCGCCGGCCGCCACGGGCTGTCATTCATAGACGAGACGCACAGGGACACACCATGATCGATTTGCGCAGCGATACCGTAACCCGTCCGACCGCGGCGATGCTCGCGGCCATGTCGGCCGCCGAAGTGGGCGACGACGTCTGGGGCGACGACCCCACCGTGCTGCGTCTGCAAGCCACGCTCGCCGAGCGCACCGGCAAGGAGGCCGGCCTGTTTTTCCCGAGCGGAACGCAAAGCAATCTGGCCGCTTTGATGGCGCACTGCGCGCGCGGCGACGAATATATCGTCGGCCAACTGGCGCATACCTATAAGTACGAAGGCGGTGGGGCGGCGGTGCTCGGCAGCATCCAGCCGCAGCCGCTCGAAAATGCCGCCGACGGCTCGATCGCGCTCGAAAAAATCGCCGCCGCAATCAAGCCGATCGACGACCACTTCGCGCGCACGCGGTTGCTGGCGCTGGAGAACACCATCGGCGGCAAGGTGTTGCCGGCGGGATATGTCACGGAGGCGGTGCAGCTCGCGCGCAAGCACGGTCTGGCGGCTCACCTCGACGGCGCGCGCGTCTACAACGCGGCCGTCGCGTCGGGCAAGCCGGTCGCGGAGTTGTGCGCGCCGTTCGATTCGGTATCGGTCTGTTTCTCGAAGGGGCTGGGCGCGCCGGTCGGCTCGGTGCTGGTCGGCAGCCAGGCGCTGATCGACGTGGCGCACCGCTGGCGCAAGGTGCTCGGCGGCGGCATGCGCCAGGCCGGCGTGCTGGCGGCGGGCTGTTTGTACGCACTGGATCACAACGTCGAGCGTCTCGCCGACGACCACGCGCACGCCGCGCATCTGGCGGCCGGGCTGGAGGCTATCGAACACGTCAAGGTGCAATCGGTCGCGACCAATATGGTGTTCGCGCAGTTTCCGCAACAGCATTGCGCGCCGCTCGAAGCGTGGCTCAAGGAGCGCGGCATCCTCACGCAGATGCTGTACGCGTCGCGGTTCGTCACGCACAAGGACGTATCGCGTGGGGATATCGATACGTTTATCGCGGCGGTGAAGGGGTATTTCGCGGCGCAGTGAGGGTCTGACGCGCGCTAGGGCGAGCCGGGGAGGAAAGCCTCACCGAAACGTTCAAGGAAACGTCCAGGCGAAAAGCGGACGCACTGTCACAACAGTGCGCCCGCTTTTTTCATTTCACCGCCGTCTTCGCATGGACGCCCGAACGATGCGACGGCGCCAGCAGCCGCAAACCGCTCGCGAGGCTCGCCGCCCCCGCGAAGAACGCGCCGGCGCTGAGCGCCAACGTCGGCCCATGCCGGCCGGCGATCCCGAAGCTCAACGCGACCAGCGCCGCGCCCGTGGTCTGCCCGAGCAGGCGCGCCGTCGCGACGATGCCGCTGGCGCCGCCGCTGCGCTCGGGCGGCGCGCTCGCCATCAGCGCCTTCAGATTCGGCGACTGGAAAAAGCCGAAGCCCGCGCCGCAAATCGCCATCCGGATACCGATGTCGAGCACATGCGGATGCACCGGCAACAGCGCCAGCGACGCCATTCCCGCCGACATCACCGCCAGCCCGATCGCGCCGAGCAGGCCGGGCGGATAGCGATCGGACAAACTCCCGGCCAGCGGCGCCGCCAACGCAACCACCACCGGCCACGGCGTCATCAGAAAGCCGGTTTCCACCTGGCTACGATGCAGCACGTCCTCGAAGTAAAACGGCAGCGAGACGAACGCGAGCCCTTGCGCCGCGAACGAACAGACCGCGGTCACCGCCGACAATGCGAACACCGGCCGTTTGAACAGATCGACCGGCAGCATCGGCGCCGGGTGGCCCGCCTCACGGCGAATCAGCAGCACCCCGAACACCACCGCGATCGCCGCCGCGCTCAGCACCAGTTGCGTCGGTGCGCGCTGCGCCGCCTCGCCGAGCGCGAAGATCAGCGCGGCGAACGTGATCACGTTGAGCAGCGCCGCGACCGGATCGAACTGATGCGTGCCGCGTTCGGTGTGCGGCAAGGCGGGCCACGCGAAGGCAAGCGCCAGCAGGCCGAGCGGCACGTTCACCGCGAACAGCCACGGCCACGCGGCGACGGAAAGAATCAGCGACGCTACCGTCGGCCCCACCGCGAACGACACCCCGACGATCAGCGCATTGGTGCCGAGCCCGCGTCCGAGCCGATGCGGCGGATACAGATAGCGGATCAGCGCGGTATTCACGCTCATGATCGCGCTCGCGCCGAGTCCTTGCAGCACGCGCGCGGCGGCGAGCATGGGCAGCGTCGTCGCCAGCGAGCATGCCAGCGAGGCCAGCGTGAACAGCGCGATCCCGCCGATATAAATGCGCCGGTGCCCGACGATATCGCCGAGTGCCGCGAGCGGCAGCAAGGTCGCGACCATCGCCAGCTGATAGGCGTTGATGATCCACACCGACGCCGCGGGCGCCGCATGCAGGTCGGCGGCGATGGCCGGCAGCGCGGTGTTGGCGATCGCGGTGTCGAGCGTGGCGAGGGCGACGGCGAGCATGATCGCGGCCATTGCACGGCGGTTGGCGGCGGACATCGGGCCGTCCGCGGGGAACGGCGGCGCAGTGGTGGTGCTGGGTTTGTCGGACAAGGCGTGGCTCGTCGGGTTAGGCGTACGGCTCGCGCCGGCGCGTGGTGAAAAGCGTGGCGCGCGAGCGGCAGGATTGCGTGTGAGGAGGATGCGCGTGGCCCGAATTCAGCGATCGAAGCAGTGCGCGCGGCGAATCGCGCAATTGTTACAGAGACGCCGAAATCGTGCTGGGAGTCAGGCGGCGCGGGACGCGATGGACCGAGGTCATAAAGCAACTAACGGTCAGCCCCGAACGGCATCTTCGAACTGGCTCGGGTTCGCGTTGTCACACACCTTTCCGCTTCATCCGTCTGGCAGACGAGAGGGACCGATTCGATCACGCCTCAACGTTGTTGGTGGATTCATCCGCACGTCACGCGTCGAAAAAATAATGTCGTTGTGCGTGTGCCTGGATTCGCTGCCCGCGCGTCTTTCATTTCGCAATCGTTTGCCTGTTTTGTGGGCCGATGCACGCGTGCAGTGCCGCGCTCACGGGGCTTGCACCGCGCGCGTGCGAAAAATCCGCTTGGCGGCCCCTGGCGGCGGGCATGGCATGTGCGTCTCAAACCGCTCGCGCTCGCCGGTGTCCGGTGGCCGTAAAATGTCCTACTCTGTTTCTTAACCCGCCTGACCGGCACGCGCCTCCCGTCCGTCATCTGTGCGGTTCGCGCATGTCGCGTCGCTTTTACCCGGAGGCTTCGATGACAACCGTCGATCTGGAATTCGACCAGCTCAACAGTACCGTCGACGCGCTACGGCGCTCAATTTCCAATCGCATGATGTACGGCGTCGGCAAGGACGCCGTCACCGCGCATCCGCATGACTGGCTGCACGCCGCCGCGCTCGCGGTGCGTGACCGGCTGGTCGCGCGCTGGATGAAGACCACGCGCCTGCAATACGAACAGGATGTGAAACGCGTCTACTACCTGTCGATGGAGTTCCTGATCGGCCGGACGTTTACGAACGCCTTGCTGGCGCTCGGCATCCACGACCAGATGAAAGAGGCCCTCGCGAGCCTCGGCGTCGATATGGAGATGTTGATCAATATCGAGCCGGACGCCGCGCTCGGCAACGGCGGTCTCGGCCGGCTGGCGGCGTGCTTTCTCGACTCGATGGCCACGCTCGGCATTCCGGGCTTCGGCTACGGTATCCGCTACGAGTACGGCATGTTCCGCCAGGAAATCGTCGACGGCGAGCAGGTCGAAGCGCCGGACTACTGGCTGCGCGCGGGCAATCCGTGGGAGTTTCCGCGGCCGGAGATCAAGTACATGGTGCACTTCGGCGGCCGCACGGTGCAGCGCGGCGAGCACGTCGAATGGATCGACACCGAGCACGTGAACGCGACCGCATACGACACCGTCATTCCCGGCTACGCGACCGACGCCACCAACACGCTGCGTCTCTGGTCCGCGCGCGCCACCGAGGAACTCGATCTCGGCGCGTTCAACCGTGGCGATTACCGCAACGCCGTCGACACCAAGAACATGTCGGAGAACGTCTCGCGCCTGCTGTATCCGGACGACTCGACACCGGCCGGCCGCGAATTGCGGCTGCGCCAGGAATACTTCTTCGTGTCGGCCACCATGCAGGATCTGATTCGCCGTTATCAGCGCACGCACAGCACGTTCGGCCGTTTCTCCGAGAAAGTGGCGGTGCATCTGAACGACACCCACCCCGTGCTGGCGATTCCCGAGCTGATGCGTTTGCTGGTGGACGTACATCACGTGCCGTGGGACAAGGCGTGGACGCACGTCACGAAAATTTTCTCGTACACCAATCACACGTTGATGCCGGAAGCGCTCGAAACGTGGGACGTCGAAATGCTCGCGCGCCTGTTGCCGAGGCATCTCGAGATCATCTTCGAGATCAATGCGCAGTTTCTCAAGCACGTCAGCGAGCAGTCCGGACATGACGGCGAGATGATTCGCCGCATTTCGCTGGTCGATGAATACGGCCAGCGGCGCGTGCGCATGGCGTATCTGGCGATCGTCGCGAGTCATAAAGTGAACGGCGTGTCGAAGCTGCATTCGCAACTCATGACACGCGATATCTTCGCCGACTTCGCGCGCGTCTATCCCGACCGCTTCACCAATGTGACCAACGGCATCACGCCGCGCCGCTGGCTCGCGCAGGCGAGTCCGTCGCTGTCGTCGCTGATCGATCAGCAGATCGGCAAGCATTGGCGCAGCAATCTGTTCGAGCTGGAACAACTGCGCAATCTGCGCACCGACAGCGGCTTTATCGAGGCTTTCCGCGAAGCGAAGCGGCAGAACAAGATCCGCCTCGTGCAGCGGCTCGCGCATCACACCAAGCTGCATTTCGATCCGGATGCGCTGTTCGATCTGCAGGTCAAACGCATTCACGAATACAAGCGGCAATTGCTGAACGTACTGCATGTGATCGTGCGCTACAACCAGATTCGCGCGAATCCCGAGCGCGACTGGGTGCCGCGCGTGGTGCTGTTCGCCGGCAAGGCCGCGTCCGCGTACCGGATGGCGAAGACGATCATCAAGCTGATCGGCGACGTGAGCGAGAAGGTTAATCACGATCCGCTGATCGGCGACCGCCTGAAGGTGGTGTTCGTGCCGAACTACGGCGTGAGCGTGGCCGAACTGATCATTCCGGCGGCCGATCTGTCCGAACAGATTTCGATGGCGGGCACCGAGGCGTCGGGCACCGGCAATATGAAGCTCGCGCTGAACGGCGCGTTGACGATCGGCACGATGGACGGCGCCAATATCGAAATCTGCGACGCCGTGGGCCGCGAGAACATCTTCATTTTCGGCCATACCGCGGATGAAGTGGACAGTCTGCGCGCCTCCGGTTACCGGCCGCGGCAGATCTACGAGGAGAACGCGGAACTGCGCATGGCGCTCGATCAGATCCGCACGGGCTTCTTCTCGCCGGACGACCCGTTGCGCTTCTCGGACATCTTCCACACGCTGGTGGACTGGGGCGATCACTACATGGTGCTGGCCGATTTCGCCGCGTTCGCGAAGGCGCAGGACGAGGTGGACGCGCGCTTCGTCGACAAGCGCGCGTGGGCGGAAAGCGCGATCGAGAACGTCGCGGGGATGGGGCAGTTTTCGTCGGATCGTACGATCGGTGAGTATGCTCGCAATATCTGGCATGTGAATCCGCTGGATATGGAGTGAGCTGCGCGGCCCATCCTATGGAGTGAGCTGCGCGGCCGATCGCATCAGTGCCGCGCAGTCTCGCTACTGAGTCAGGCTTTCCCGGGCGCTAGCCGCCCGCAACCCCAGCTCGCCACGCGGAAAATCGAACAGCACGTCCACCTGCTGCATGCCCATCAAGCCAATCACGATGCGATTGGCGTCGGGTTTCGCCTTGACGATCGTGACCTGCGCGCCTTCGTAGCGATGCACCCACTTACCCGAGCCGACCGCCGCGTCGTAGTTGCCGCGTTTGAGCACCTTGCCGATGTCGTCGTCGCCGGTCCAGTCCGGGGCCTTGTCCGTCTCGATGCGAATCATGTCGGTGCTGGCCGTGGCAAACACCAGCGGCGCGCAAAACGTCATCTTGTCGCCGACGTTCACGCAGCCTCGCGGCCATTGCACGGTGCCATTCTGCGCGACGACCATCGGCAGCATCGTGTAGTCCTTCGTGAGCGCGTTCGACGGACTCAGCAGCAGGTAGGGTTTCGCGAAGTTCGCATGCACCAGATACCGTTGACCGACATTGCCGCCCAACGCGCGCAGCGGCTGCGTGCAACAATTGTCGTCCGGCTGCGCCGCGCCGATACCGAACAGACCCGAGAACGCCCAGCCGAACTCGGCCGTGTAGCCGTCCAGTCCCACGCAGTGCCGTGACACGGCCTGGCAGTCCACCCGCTCGACCGCTTGCGCGGTGACTTGGGCCGTCTTGAGACCCGCGATGCTCAACGGCACCTTCACCGCCGCGCCGGAGACCTGTGCGCCGTTCGCCAGCGGCAGCGAACTCACCGGGCCGGCGTTCGGATAGTCCGTGCCCGGCAGTGCCGATTTCAGCACGCGCACGCCTTGCGTGCCCGTATCGAGCGCGACGTACAACGGCTTGCCGTCGAGTTGGACCGGCAGGCCGAGGCGCGCGTGATCGTCGTCGGCGCGCTCCACGTGCAGCGGGATCAGCAGGCCGTCGGCCCCACCGTTGACGAGCGCGGCCGTGGAAGCAGGCGGCGTGGGCGTGGGAAAGCTGGTGGAGCAGCCGCTTAGCGCGGCGAAGGCGGCGGTGGCGAGCAGCGCTGCCACGGCACGGTGACGCAGGGGAGCGCGCCGATCGGTGCGGCCGGGCTGGCTCGTGCCACGGACACGCAAGAGAGACCACGGAGACGGCAGGAACGACAGGGACATAGATCACGCTTTGCAAAGAGGCGAGTTCCTGGCGAAGGCGAGGCATCGTGATGCGGCGAGGCGACCGGCACGTGTGGCATCAGCGGCATGTGCGCCGACTTGCCGAGGCGTGACACGACGAAACCGGGACGCTATCTGGCCTGCGGGCGGGAACGCGCGTTGACAGGAGCGGCGACTCTACATGGCCGCTCAGCTGTACTTGCAAAGATGTGTCAAGGTGCGGCGGGTGGCACTGTCGCCGCGCCGTATGCGGCTGCCGGCTAGCATCGATGCCGCGTGGGCACGCTGATTATGGCGACGCGGGCTTGCATCGAAAGCCGCTGCAAAAGCGGCACTTTCCGACGTGCGCCACCTCAGTAATCGCGCGGACGGCGGATCACCGTGGCCTGCGCGCGACCCAGCGTCGCGCGGTCGAGTGCGGCGGTCAGCAGGCCGATCACGTCGTCGAGCGTGCGCGACGTGACTTCGACGCGAAAGGTCACGCGTTCGTGTTGCTGATCGACCGTGACGACATAGAGGCGCAGATCGTCGCCGAGCGACGCGTGCAGTGCGCGTCGTCCTTCGGCCGACGAGGTGCCGGGCACGGTGACGTCGATGATGACGAGCGGGACGACGTGATGTGTACGGCGGCGAATCGTGCGCGGTGCGCGCGGAACGAAGAGGTCGGACGTGGCGACGGAGGTGTGCATCGTGGTTGCGCCGATTCGGCGAGGCGGCGCGCGTTGTTGATACCTGCCCACTCTATCGACGCGCGTCTCAAGGACGCGCAAAAGCTGCTGCACGGCGAATCAAAATGGTGTTAACGCGACGCCTTCAAAACACCGCTCACCAACGCGCGCGACGCACGGCCTCAACCGGCGCTGCTCGCCCAAACTCAAACCTTCGGCGCCGGCGCCGAAGCCTTCGCTTCATCCACGGCCGCGCCGACGCGCTCGACGAACTCACGGTCGACGCTCATCAGCGCCTCGCGCTCGCCGGTCGCCGTCTGCACCATCAGGCGATGGGTGACGTCCTGAGTCGCCCAGGTCAGCCAGCCGACTACCGCGAGCATCGTGCCGCACACCATGCCGACCGGCGAGCGAAATATCGCGCCGACGATCGCGCAGGCTACGCCGACGAGCGAGATGGTCAGCGGCAAGACCTTGTTCTTCTGCACGGTGACTACCTGCACGCCGACGATATCGCGCAACGGAAAGACCTGGCCAGCGGAGGAGAGCGCGTTACGCGTGACCGACACGCCACGATCGTTGAAAGGAGTTTCCATCGAGTTGAATGCAAGGGATAGCAAAGGGCGCAGCGTACCAGATGCGGCCAGGCGGCGGTAAGTGACGGCGTGGCGCAATCGCCAGGCTCATCGCGGCAAGCTGCCCTACGTCAACGATTGCCCTGAAATTTGCGGCTTCGTTGAACCATGGTTCGGAGCGGCCGGGTACGCCACGAGAACCCCACCCGTCACTACGCGCCCGCGGGACCCGGATCGATACGTCCAAGCCGCGACAGCACGAACGTGCCGCACACCTCGAAGCCAAGCCGTTCATACAGTCCGATCGCGGAATGGTTTTCACTGAACACGTGCAGAAACGGTGTCTCTCCGCGTCGCTCGATTTCTCCGCGCAAGATCTGGATGAGCCGGCGGGCAAGGCCTTTTCCGCGCCAGGTTTCGTCGACGCATACCGCGCTGATCTCAACGTAGCCGTCCATGCGCATCCGTTCGCCGGCCATCGCGATCAGACGCCCGCCGTCGCGCATGCCGATGTAATTGCCCATCTCGGGCGTGCGCTTGCCGAAAGGACCGGGCCGGGTTTTCTGCACCAGATCGAGCATCTCATCCGTATTCGCTTCGCTGAGGCGGATCACGTCAGGGGCGGCCGCGCTGCCGCTGCCGTCGGCTTCGGCGGCGCGCGTCGCGACCATGCGATGGAGCAGGCCGATACGCGTTGCTTGCAGCGCGTCGATGGGACGCAGTTCATCTTGAGAGAGCAACGCGACCGTTTCGCGAGGTTGCAGCAGCGCGTGAAGCGCCTGATAGGCGGCGGGCGTCTTGTCGGCCAGTGCGGCGAATGGCGCGACGTCGGCAAGGTATCGACGGGCGAGGGCATCGCCGTGGCCGAGATGCGCCTGGCGGGTGGTGAGCGCGGTCCAGATCACGCGCTCCAGGGTAGCTTGAATTGAACCACTCATACGGTTTCCTTTTGCCTTGGGGACTAACGGCTCGATTGAATGTTTGCGTGAAACCCGGTGCTCAGCGCGGCGCGTATCGCCGACACACCGTCAGCACGATTTGCCGCAGCCAGCGATGAACCGGATCGGCTTCCAGCCGAGGGTGCCACATCTGCGAGACGGTGATCTTTCCGGTTGCCACGGGGAGTTCGAAGGCGTGGACCGCGCCGCCCGCAACGTGTGCTTGCCGATCCGCTTGATCGCCGAGAAAAGACGCCGGCACGAGCGCCACCAGATCCGAACTTCGAGCCACGGCGCGCGCTGCGGAGAAGCTCGGCACGACGGCCACGATGCTGCGTTCGAGACCTAGCGCGGCCAACGCTTCGTCGACCGGTCCGCTGGTTCGCGCATGCCGTGACGCGACGACATGGCCGAACGCGACATACCGTTGCGCCGTCACTTCACCATCCCGTTGCAGCGGATGCCCCTCTCTGACGATACCCACGAAGCGATCGCGGAATAACGCCTGGAGACGCACCTCGGGGCCCATTTCGCCTAACACGCCGATCTCGAGGTCGGCCGACCCGTCTCGCAGATGCGTCGCGCTCTTCTCCGGCTTCGGCGCAAAACGCAAACAGACGTGCGGCGCAACCGCCGTTACGGCGGCGATCAGCGGCGCGCCGAACACTTCGACGAAACCGTCGTTGGCGCGAAGGGTGAAGGTCTGCCGCAAGGTCGAGAAATCGGTTTGCGCGGGGGACGGACGCAGCACGGCACGCGCTTCATGCGCCGCATTTTGCGTGCGCTCGCGGATCGCTTCGGCGTACGGCGTCAGCACCATATGACGGCCCGCGCGAACCAGCAATGGGTCGCCGGTTGCCGCGCGAAGCCTGGCTAGCGTTCTGCTCATCGCCGACGCGCTGAGTTCCAATCGACGTGCGGCGCCGGCCACGCTTGCCTCGGCGAGCAGCGAATCGAGCGCGATCAGCAGATTCAGGTCGGGTTCGGCCATGGCGGATCGTAACATTCCCGCGCGAGATAGCGCGTCCCGTGCAGGTTATGAGTGCGGCCGATGCGCCTTCCGCCATGTCTCACCCCGCCATATATTGAATGCACCGGTTCGCGACCGACGAGTCCTGCTCCGAGGCGTTCGGACCTGCGTCATTCAAATTCAAAGGGATCGCTCACATGCAAACTTCAGCGCGGCAGAACACCATTCTTCTCATCGGCGCATCGCGTGGCCTCGGACTGGCGATGACCGCGGAATACCTCAAGCGCGGCTGGCGCGTGATCGCCACCGGGCGGGCGACATCGACGGACAAGCTGCGTCAGTTGAGCGGCGCGCTCGAGATCGAAACCGTCGACATCACGCTGCCGGAGCAGGTCGCGGATTTACGCGCACGCCTCGCGGATCGGCAGATCGATGTGCTGTTCGTCAACGCCGGCGTCAAGAACGACGATCGGGAAACCATCGCCGACGTCTCGACCGAGGAATTCATCCGCGTGATGGTGACGAACTCGCTCAGTCCGATGCGAGTCGTCGAAGCGTTCCAGGACCTCGTTGCGCCAAACGGAACGATCGGCGTGATGTCGTCCGGACAGGGCAGTGTCACGAACAACGTCAACGGCCAGTACGAGGTTTATCGGGGCAGCAAGGCCGCGCTGAACATGTTCATGCGCAGTTTCGCGGCACGCCACGCCGACGACCCGCGCACCTTGCTATTGATGGCGCCGGGCTGGGTGCGAACCGACATGGGCGGACCTGAAGCTCGTCTGAGTATCGAGGAAAGCATCCCCAACCTGTTGAATACGATCGACGCCTACGCAGGCCGCTCAGGATTGCACTACCTCGACTATCTCGGCCGGGTGGTTCCGTGGTGAGGCGACCCGCTGCTTGCCCACTCGGGAAAAACGACTGAAGACGACTGAAGCAACTACCGAGGCGCGCCGTGCGCGGCCGCCTCCAGGATCGGCAACACCTCGGCCGCCCATGCGAGCCAACCCTGTTCCGTCATGATGCCGCCGCGCAAAACCGCATGCTGCAGCTTCTGCGCGGTCGACAACTCGCTCGCCGCAAAGTCGCGCTGTTCGATCTCGAGATAGGTGTCCAACCTGGCCCGATGCTCCGCGATCAGCCGGCGTAATTCCCGATCCACCCCATGCGGACCGATGACGGATTCCGCCCGCAGCTTGATCAGCAGCGCACGGCTCGCGTCGCCGTCCGTCGTGGGTTCCGACACCCAGCGCGCCAGTTCGTCCTGCCCCGGCGCCAGCACCTGGTACAGCCGGCGGCGCCGCTTGCCGCCGTCTTCATCGTCGCTTGCCACGATCCAGCCGGCCTCGGCCATCCGCCCGAGTTCGCGATAGATCTGCTGATGGCTGGCATGCCAGAAATAGCCGATGGATTTGTCGAAGCGCCGCGCAAGGTCGTAGCCGCTGGAAGGCTTTTCCAGCAGCGAAGTGAGAAGGGCGTGTTGAATGGACATGGGCGCCATTTTAGCGGCTGGCGTCAGGGGCGCAAAAACTTTATGCACTCAGTTGCATATCGCGCGGCATCCCGTTATTCTTTATGCAACCAGTTGCGTATTGATTGTCGTCTGTACCACCGTCTGTACCAAGGAGACCAACGTGGAAGCACACCCCTTATCCGACGCCGCGCAGCGCACGCTGTCGGCCTGGCACGATCTGTTGCAACGCAATGCGATGGATGAACTGGACCCGCTGCTGGCCGACACCATCGTGTTCCGCTCGCCGGTTGCGCACACGTCCTATCCGGGCAAAGCGGCGATCCGGCTGATACTGAAAACGGTCAACGGCGTGTTCCGCCAATTCGAGTACCACCGCCCGAGTACCACCGCCGTTTCGTCAGCGAAGACGGCCGCAGCGTGGTGCTGGAATTCAGCGCCGAAGTCGACGGCAAATCGCTGAAAGGCATCGACATGCTGCGCTTCGACGAGCACGGCAAGATCGAGGAATTCGAGGTCATGGTGCGTCCCATGAGCGGCTTGCAGGCGTTGTCGGCTCAGATGGGGGCGCAACTGGCGTCGGCCCAGGCCGTGCTGAGCGGCAAGAGCGCCGCAGTTTAGCGGCCGCCATTCCGCTTTGCCGACGCCGCGGGTCGCGGCCGAACCTGCCGCCCGCTCGTTGCTGGGGCGCTGCTGGCAAGCACCGAACACGGTTCCTTCCTCGCAGGAAAACTCATGTCCTTACCCGCCATACTCAAAGGCCGCCTCGCGCTGCCGATGATCTGCTCGCCGCTCTTCATCATCTCCAACCCCGAGCTCGTGATCGCCCAATGCAAGGCCGGTGTCGTCGGGTCGTTCCCGGCCCTCAACGCTCGGCCCGGACCGGTGCTGGAGCAATGGCTGGAGCGCATCACGCATGAACTGGCCGAGCACGACGCCCGGCATCCGGAACGCCCGGCCGCGCCGTTCGCGGTCAATCAGATCGTGCATAAGTCGAACAACCGGCTGGAGCACGACCTCGAACTGTGCGCCAAATACAAGGTGCCGATCACCATCACGTCGCTCGGCGCGCGCGAGGATGTGAACCGTTCGGTGCATGCGTACGGCGGCATCGTGTTGCACGACGTGATCGACAATACGTTCGCGAAGAAAGCGATCGACAAAGGCGCGGACGGCCTGATCGCGGTTGCCGCGGGTGCCGGTGGACATGCCGGCCGGCTGTCGCCGTTCGCGCTGCTGCACGAGATCCGCGAATGGTTCGACGGTCCGCTGGCGCTGTCCGGCGCGATTGCCAGCGGCGATGCGATTCTTGCCGCGCAGGCGGCCGGCGCCGACCTGGCCTATATCGGCTCGGCCTTTATCGCGACGTCGGAAGCCAATGCGGACGAGCGCTACAAGCAGATGATCGTCGACAGCACGGCCGCCGACATCGTGTATTCGAATCTGTTTACCGGCGTGCATGGCAACTACCTGCGCCACAGCATCGTCAACGCCGGACTGGACCCGGACGCGCTGCCGGAGTCCGATCCTTCCAGCATGAACTTCAGTGCCGAGAACGTCAGCAAGGCCAAGGCATGGCGCGACATCTGGGGCGCCGGCCAGGGCGTCGGCGCGGTCAAGCGGGTCATGCCCGCAGCCGAACTGGTGGCGCGTTTCGTCGATGAATATCAGGCCGCGCGCCACCGGCTGGAACTCGCTTCCGGGCTGGTCCGCTCATTCTGAGGCGAGCAGAAATAGAAAAACGCCCCGTAGGGCGTTTTTCCTGAATCTTGAACCGGCAAGGCGCTTGCGCTCCTCGCCGGCAAAGACTCGCTTAGAACTTGTGACGGATACCGACGCGCACGGCCAACTGCGTGTTCGCGCCAGCTGCCGGCAGGAAGCTGCTCGAGCTCGAACCGATCTGTGCTTGCAGAGCCGCACCCTTCGAGTTCGTGCCCTTGGCTTGCTGATACACGCCAAGCAGGTACACGTCGGTGCGCTTGCTCAGAGCGTAGTCGGCGCTTGCGTCGAACTGGTTCCAGTGGCCGTTGGTCTGGTCCTTGGCTTGCATGTACGTGTAGCCCAGTGCGCCCGTGATAGCCGGCGTGAACGCGTACTTGCCGCCCACTTCATAAGCGTTGAACGTCGTCATGTGGCCCGCGATCTGCTCGATGTTCGTGTGCGTCCACAGAGCGTACGCAGTCGCTGCGCCGATCGAGTACTTGGCGCCAACGCCAACCGTTGCCAGATCCTTAGCCACGCCACTGATCGACGAATTTGCCAGCGTCGTCGAGAAGGTCGTCGGCGATGCCGAACCCGGGTAGCGGATGTCCGTGTACGCCGCGCCGATACCGAACGGGCCGTTCGCGTAGTTCACGCCGAAGCTGTAAGCCGACGACGAACCGCCCGTGCCCGGTGCGCCTGCAAATGCCCCAGCCTGGTTCGAGAAGCCGTACATTGCGCCGAACGTCAGGCCCGCGAAGTTCGCGCTGCTGAACTTAACTGCGTTGCTGATACGGCTCGACGTGAGCTGGTCGATGTCGTTGATGTGGTAGCCGTAGTTGCCCGCGACGGTCTGGCCGCCGTTGGTGTACGAGCCGCCCAGATAGTCCGTCGAGAACGAGTACTGGCGGCCGAATGTCAGCGAGCCGATACCGTTTTGCGAGAGACCGACGTAAGCCTGGCGGCCGAACAGCGAGCTGCCTTGACCCAGTGCGCCGGTGCCCGAATTAAAACCGTTTTCCAACACGAACAGCGCTTTCAGACCGCCACCCAAGTCTTCCGTGCCGCGCAGGCCCCAACGGCTACCTTGAGCGACGCCGTCACCGTATTGGTACAGGTGCTGAGCTTGAGCGTTGGCGTGATTGCTGTACGTGAAACCTGCGTCGATCAGGCCGTACAGCGTGACGCTGCTTTGTGCGTGAGCGGCGGAAGCGAAGACTGCGAGCGTAGCGGCGGCAAATACTTTCTTGTTCAAGACTTTCTCCGATAAAAAATTGAGCGATCGCCAAGCCGTGCTCTTTGGCAGGGTCGTGCGATGGCCCGAAATTTAAGGGAACGCAGAGTAAGGTATGTGACAGCTTTGCTTATTTTTGAAATCTGTCGCGCCCGCGCGACACTCACATAGCTTTGCCCGGCGAATTCGCGCAAGCCGCGCCGCATATAAGCTTTTTCACTTTTCGCCATCTAAGCGTGTGAAAAACGATTGGTTTTCCCGGCGGTTGGCGCATGCGACGATGCGTCCCTACCAATAACATTGCTTGTGGGGAAAACGTATGCAACGTCGGACAATCATCCAGAATCTGCTGGCAATCGCCGCTATTTCGTTAACCGCAACGTTTGCGCACGCCGCTGACAAGGAACTTAAGATCGGCACGATGAGCGGCCCGGATGCGCAGATCTGGTCGGTCGTAACCAAAGTCGCGGCGCGTGAAGGCCTGAACGTGAAGGTGATCGAGTTCAACGATTACGTGCAGCCGAACGCCGCGCTCGACTCGGGCGATCTCGACGCCAACGGCTTCCAGCATCAACCGTTTCTGGACAGCCAGATCAAGCAGCGCGGCTACAAGATCGTCAACGTCGGTTTGACCTACGTTTCGCCGATGGGCTTCTACTCGAAAAAGCTGAAGTCGCTCAAGGACCTGCCGGAGGGCGCGAAGGTCGGGATCCAGAACGATCCGTCGAACGGCAATCGCGCTTTGTTGCTGTTGCAGAAGTACGGCGTGATCAAGCTGAAGCCGGGCGTCGGTACGAACGGCGTCAACGCGACGCCGCTCGACGTCGCCGAGAATCCGAAGAAGATCAAGCTGGTGGAACTGGATGCCGCGCAATTGCCGCGCGCGCTCGACGACCTCGACGCGGCGTCGATCAACACCGACTACGCGGTCAAGGCCGGCCTGCAGCCGACCAAAGACGCGATCGCGATCGAGGATCTGAAAGGCCCGTATGCGAATCTGATCGCCGTACGCGTGCAGGACCGCAATCAGCCGTGGGTGAAGAAGCTGGTCGCGGCGTATGAATCGGATGAGGTGCGCAAGTACATCGACACGCAGTTCAAAGGCGCGATTATTCCGGCGTTCTGAGCCTGCTGGGCGGTCTCCGCGTCAACGCAAAACGCCCGCTGTTTTCAGCGGGCGTTCTGCTTGAGATGCTCGAAGAAGCCTGACTACTCGGGCCCCAAGGCCGATGGTGCGGCCCGCTTGCCCGATTCTCAATTGCTCAGCAACGAGCCGCTTCTGAACGCCTTCGCGCCGGCAATCCGCGCGAACTCCAGCCCGGCCGTCGCGAAGCGCGTCAGATGCCGCGCATACAGCACGCCGGCCACGCTGCTCTTCAGCGTGACGACGCGATCCGTCAGGGGGTCGACGATATCGGCGATTGCATGGTCGACGTCGACCCAGGTGCCGACTTCGCAGCGGTACACCAGCACGCCGCTAATCGGCGCGACGATCGGCTCGGCGCCGGCCAGCGGCGTGGCGGCGAATTCCAGCGGCGGCAGCGGGGCGGCCGTACCGTCGATCACGCCGCGCGAGGTCAGATACTCAATGATCGCCTGCGCGTCGCGCTCGGCGTACTCGTACGACACCTCGCGCTGGCCGCGCAGTTCGATCGTGACCGAGATCGAGCCGTTCGGAATCGGGAAGCGCTCGCCGAAACGGCCGCGCAGATCCGACCAGCAGAAGCTGTGAATTTCGTCGAACGGGTTGCCCACCGAATTGAGCGCCAGCAGCGAGGCCTTCGCGTCCAGATAGCGCGCGAGCGGCTCGACTTCCGGCCACAGGTCGGGGTTCGTGTAGAGGTGCAGCGCGGCTTCCCAGTCGCAATGCAGATCGAGCACGACGTCGGCGTCGTACGAGAGTTTTTGCAGTGCCAGACGTTGCGACTCGAGTTCGGTGGCCGGCGTTTGCGCGTCGAGTGCCTCGCGCATGGCGGTACGGATGGCGCTGCGGTTAGCGTCGATGTCGTCGGTCAGGCGCGCCTCGATCACCGGTTGCACCAGCGCCGACAGATCGTGGAAATTGCGGTTGAAGTTCTGCGCGGTGTTGGTTTCGAAGCGGCCCGTCAGATGACCGAGAAAGTGCTGATTCAGGCCGATCGGGTTGGCGACCGGCACGATCACGACTTCGCCGCGTACCTTGCCGGCGGCTTCCAGCGCGGCCAGTTTGCGGCGCAGTTCCCACGACACCAGCATGCCGGGCAACTCGTCGGCGTGCAGCGACGACTGGATATAAATCTTCTGCCCGCCGCCGGAACCGTAATGAAAACTCGTCAGGTTACGGGCAGTGCCGAGCGTCGGGGCAATCAGCGGATGGGTTTGGGTTTGCATGGTCTTCGGAGTCGCGGGCAAGCGGGGCGTGCCGCGCTAGGTCGTTGATTTCAGTGGGAAAGCAGGTTGGGCAGCAGGGCCGGGGCGGCGTGCCTCACGCGCCTCGACCGCACGATCTTAGCCGATCTGCCACACGGCGTGCTTCGACCGGCGACGTGGACCGGCACCCGCCGGCACTCGCGGGCACAAGCCGGCACAAACGAAACGGGCCCCGCGTGTGGCGGAGCCCGTTGTCTGCAAGCCGGCACGCGCGCCGTCAGGCGCGCGGGGAGGGCTTAGCTGCCGTACACGTCGAAGTCGAAGTACTTCTTCTCGAGCTTCTTGTACGTACCGTCCTTGATGATGTCGGCGATTGCCTTGTCGACCTTCGCCTTCAGATCGGTGTCTTCCTTGCGCATGCCGATGCCTGCGCCGTTGCCGAGGACCTTCTCGTCGACGATATCCTTGCCTGCGAAATCGTAGCCCGCGCCGCGCGGCGTCTTCAGGAAGCCGATTTCAGCTTCCACGGCGTCTTGCAGCGACGCGTCCAGACGACCCGACAGCAAGTCGGCATAGACCTGATCCTGGTTCTGATACGGAACGACCTTCACGCCCTTCGGCTCCCAGTAGGTCTTCGCGTAGGTTTCCTGGATCGTGCCCTGCTCGACGCCCACCGCCTTGCCCTTCAGCGAGTCAGCCGTCGGCATCACGCCCGAGCCTTTCTTCGACACGAGGCGGGTCGGCGTATTGAACAGTTTCGACGAGAAAGCGATCTGTTCGGCGCGTTGCGGCGTCATGGACATGGACGACAGCACGCCGTCGAACTTCTTCGCCTTCAGGGCCGGGATCATGCCGTCGAAATCGTTTTCGACCCACACGCATTTGGCTTTCAGGCGCGTGCAGATTTCATTGCCGAGGTCGATGTCGAAGCCAACGAGCTTGCCATCCGAGCCTTTGGACTCGAACGGGGGATAGCTGGCGTCAACGCCAAAACGGATAGTCGACCAATCTTTAGCGTGTGCGCCAATCGAGACCGTTGCAAGCAGAGCAACCGTCAAAGCCGCTAGCAGTTTTTTCACTGTTTAACTCCTCGGTGTAGTTCAAATACGCCCGTATGCGGTTTTGCCGCGGCGGGCCGCCCGGCGCGACTCACGACCGGGCTTGGGTGGAAGCCGCCAGCCGGGGCGGCCAGCAGCGCGCGCCAAGCTTATCAGTTCAAAAATATTGGGAAGCTAGTGAAACACCGGATGGCGGGTGAGGATAGCTTTTAACGCGAGAATGTGGTGGGGCTTAAAGTGCCGACCGCGCCGCACCAGAGTTCGCCTTTGCCCATCATTTCCGCTTCGCGTGCGCTCATGCCCGCGCATGCGCCATGCGAATCCTGCAAATCCTGCGGGTTGCTCGAATCGCGCTGAATACGCGCGAGCGTCGCGCGGTTCATTTCGCCTTGCAGCCAGTTGCCAAAACCCATTACCGAGCCGGCCACGACGGCCAGCAACATCCATTCTGTTTTCTTCAAGCGCATTGTGGTGGTCTTGTTCGACGACCCGAAAACCGGTTCGCTTCATGCTCTGCCCGTGGCCATTAGCGGCCTGGGACAAGTTAACGTTATCGGCAGCCGAGCCGTTCTTCTTGAAGTATTGCCCCGACGCCGGCCCGCTTAATACCATAACTCATTGGGCATAGTTATCTCTTCGAATCGCTTTATTAAGCGAAGTTGATTACGACCTATTACCATGCGCGAGCGCTTCAAGCGACAGCCCGCCAAATTAAAGATTCCGCATAAATCGCCGTTAATGCAGATGTGCCCGTTTGACCGGGCACGCCAGCTTGCCCGTTTTTCCCGACACCGTCGTGGCCGAAAACAAAATTGTATTGCTTTAGCGCTATCATCAAAGCTCCTCGCGCTCGCTTCTCGCGGCGCAATGAGCGTATCTGTCTGAAGAAAGTCACCGAACACCATTTGCGCGGAGCCTCTCCGCGTGCTGGCGTTCGTCGGCCGGGCCTTCTGCTAAACGGTGTTGTATATGCACAAGATGTTGATGGCAGATGACATGGGCTGTTGTAAACGATTCTTCCCGCGGAGAATCGCGGGCGCCGCAGCTCGCGCGAATGGTTCGCGCCGTCGGGCGTTATCCGTATTTCTGGCGCTTCTGAGCGGCGCGGTTTTCTGCTGCGGGCTTTTATCCGCCGCGCCGGCCCGAGCCGGCGAGAAAATCCTGCGCGTGCTGGCATGGCCCGGTTACGCCGACGACGACGTGGTCAAGACCTTCGAGTCGCGCTACAAGGTCAAGGTCGAGGTCACGCTGGCCGATTCCGACGAGGCGCTGTGGGCGCTGATGCACAGTAAAGACACGCCGCCGTTCGACGTGCTCGCCGCCAACACCGCCGAAATCCAGCGCTATACGCGCGCTAATTTGCTCGCGCCGCTCGATCTGGCGAGCCTGCCGAACACGAAACTGCAACTGCCGCGATTTCAGGCGCGCACGTCGATCGAAGGCCTGACGTCCGCGGGCAAGGTCTACGCGATTCCGTTCACGTATTCGTCGATGGGTCTGATCTACGATCGCAAGCAGATCGCGGTGCCGCCGCGTTCCATGCGCGAGTTATGGAATCCGAAGTATCGCGGCAAGGTGCTCGACTTCAACAGCGCGCAGCACAACTTCTCGTTCACCGCGCTGGCGCTCGGCTATCCGCATCCGTTTCAGCTCGACGCCACGCAGATTCACACGATCGCGCAGAAACTCGTCGATCTGCGCCGCAATCTGTTGACCTACTACACGCTGCCCGAAGAAGCGACCGCGGTCTTCATGCAGCACAAGGTGGCGCTGATGTTCGGCAATTACGGCACCCAGCAGGTCGAATTGCTGCGTCGCGCAGGCGCGGACGTGGGCTATGTGATTCCGGACGAAGGCGCGCTCGCGTGGCTCGATTGCTGGTCGATGACGCGTTCAGCGCAGGATCCCGCGCTCGCGCTCGCATGGATCAACTACATGCTCGAACCCGGCGTGAGCGGCTTGCTCACGCAACGCCAGGGGCTCGCCAACACGCTCAGCGCGCCGGTCGACAACAGCGACAATGCGCACATCGTGTGGATCGGTACGGTGGAGGATATTCAGCGGCGCGAGGACCTGTGGGCTCGAATCGTGTCCGGCGATCGCTCGGAGCGTTTCTGATGATACGGCCCGGCCTGACCGTCAAATTGTCGGTGCTGCTCGCGTGCATCGGCGTGCTCGCGTCCGGCGCGACCGGCTATTACGCGTATCGCGCCAATCGCACGATGCTGGTGAACGAAGCCGGCCACAGTCTGCTGACGTCCACCGAACTGCTAGGTCAGCGCTTTTCCGCCTCGATCGACGACGTCGGCGCCGACGCCCAGGTGCTCGCGAGCTTGCCGTCCGCGGCGGACGTCGCGCAAACCGACGACGGTCTCGGCAAGAACCCGGCGCGCGAGCAGTTGGCGCAGGTGTATTCGAGCTTCATGATCCATCACCCCGAATATCTTCAGATCCGTTTGATCGCGCGGCAGCACTACGGGCTCGAACTGATCCGCTTCGACCGCGACGGCGACGGCCTCGTGCGCGTGCAGGGCAACAGCCTGCAGGAAAAAGGCCAGTTCGCGTATGTGTTCGAGACGCTGGCGTTTTCGCCGGGCCGCATCTACACGTCGCCGATCTCGGTCAATCACGAATACGGCGCGCATGGCGCCGAGGGCAAACCGACCTTGCGGCTCGGCACGCCGGTGGCGAACGCGAACGGCGAGGTGGTGGGCGTGGTGGTGATCGACGTCGATCTCGCCGGATTGCTCAAGCGTTTGCAAAGCGATTTGCCGAGCGACTACCAGGTGTATCTCACCAACGAGTGGGGCGATTTCCTGGTCCATCCCGATCCGTCGAAAACCTTCGGCTTCGACCGCGGCCGGCGTGTGTTGATCCAGGATAGTTTCTCCGTCACCAAACCGCTTTTCGAGCAGTCGCAAAGCGAAATTCTCGTCAACGGCCTCGTGAAGCCGAGGCAGGCAGCCGGTCAGGTACTCGCCTTCGTGCGCCGGCCGTTCGGCGACTCCGCGGGCAACCGTTTTATCGTGCTCGGCCTCGCCAAGCCGCTCGAGGACGTGTTGTCCGGCGCGAATCTGCTTGGAGATCGTATCGTGCGCATGGTGCTGGTGTTTAGTGCACTGGCGCTGGGCCTTGCCGTGCTGTTCGCGCGCGCGCTGACCAAACCGCTGCATCTGCTCGCGCACGCCGCCACCCATCTGTTCGCCGAACATGCCATGGAGACGCTGCCGCTCAAGCGCACCGACGAGATCGGCGTGCTGGCGCGTTGCTTCGATCGTCTGCGCCGCGAAATCAAATCGCAGATGGACGTGCTGCACGCCAAGCAACGCGAGCTCGTGCATCTGGCAACGCACGACGGGCTCACCGGCTTGCCGAACCGCATGCTGTTCATGCAGAAGCTCGAAAGCGCGATCGACGAAGCCACGCGGCGCCAGGAAGGCCTGGCGGTGCTGTTCGTCGACCTCGACCGCTTCAAGCAGATCAACGACCAGTTCGGCCACTCGATCGGCGACAAGGTGCTGGTCGCGGTGGCGCGCCGGCTGAAGCAGGTGCTGTGTTCCGCCGACGTGGTGGCGCGACTCGGCGGCGACGAGTTCATCGTGCTGATCGAGGGGCCGCGTTCCGCGGAGGCGGCTCCTGCAATCGCGTCGCGCATCATGGGCACGCTGAACGAAACCCTCCTGATGGACGGCCAAAGCATGAACGTGGGCGCGAGCATCGGCATCAGCCAGTTCCCGGACGACAGCGGCACGGCCGAAGAACTGCTGCTGAATGCCGACGCGGCCATGTACGCAGCCAAATCCGGCGGACGGTGCGCGTATTTGCGCTATCACGATCTGCTTGAAATGCGTCGGCGCGAACAGCGCGCCCAGCAGGAAGAGGCGCAGGCGAGGGCCGGTAAAGACGCGACGACGGCCGGCCGCGAGGCCGAGCCGATGGCCTGAGCGGGCGGGCCGTGGCGGCGTCGCGGTCTGGCGTGCGCGTCGCGCTGCGTTTTCGTCACGGTCTCCCTTGCGCGTCACTAACGAACTCCTTGCGCGCGGCTTTACGCTGACCGCTTCACCTGATTTTCCCCTCCTCGACCCGCGCCGAGCGGCGTTTTAATCAGACAAATACGCGCTAAAAACGCGAGGCAAGTTTGCCTCGATCGTCGATTCGGCGAGCGCGCTGGCAATCGTTTGCGCCGATCTTGAGGCAAGTATTTTTCATTTCACTGGAAGCGTTTTCGTTGTCTCAACTTCGTCGCGGGCTTGCCGACAACGTCGTTATGGCAACAGGACTGACTGGAGATTTTCCGTGAAGCGACAGGTTTGTTTCTTGGTGGCGGCACTGGCGCTCGCCGGTTGCGCGCAGATGCCGCCGTCGACAGCGGCGCATGCGGACAAAGCGCCGAACGAAGTGATCAGCTTCGACATTCCGCCGGACGCGCTCGGCGCACGCGATCCGCAACTCACCGCCGTGTTGGCCAAAGCCGGCGCGCTGGCCGCCGCGCAGCCGCAACCGACAGTCGTGCTCGTCACCGCGCTGGGCCAGGACTTCGGCTATCTGAATCAGGCGGTCTGGAAAGGCGTGCCCGCACAACGCACGGCGCGGGTGAACTTCGAGAACCGGACTGCCGGCTTGGGACAGCCGTATAGCGTGTCGATCAGGACGGTTCAATGAAGGCGCACCTGATGATCGCGCGCGGCGCCTTCCTCACCCTGACCGCGTTGCTGGCCGGATCGGCGTGCGCGGGTCAGCCCGGCGCGGATTTGCAGTCCGCCGCCGCTTTTCCGCCCGCAGCCGACAAGGTCTATCCGCCGTTGCCGTCGCTTGCCATGCTGCCGCCACCGAGCGTCACCGATGACGACGCCGCGCCGCTCAAACCGACGCCGCATCGCAAGAAATCACGCGCATCGGTTCAGATGCCGGAGCGCCGCATGCCGCCGGCTCCGGTGGTGCGGCTGATCGTGTCGGACGCGTCGCACGCGTATCTCGACAACGTACAGCGCCAGATCGATCTGGCCATGAACCGGTAACGCGGCCACCGCAACGACACGGCACGTCGGCCAGATGGGCTGGCGTGGTGTTGTCTCCCGCTTTCACCTCTTTATCGCTATCGAGCGGAAGGATGAAGCATGTCCCTGAAAATCTTCGTCGCTGCATTCGCCTGCTGGATGGCGTGCGGGACAGCGCAAGCGGCCGACGACTGCTTCAACGAAGCCGCGGCCTATCAAGGGGTCAACCCGTGGGTGCTGCGCGCGCTCGCGTGGTACGAATCGAAGGGTGACCCGAGCGCGATCCGGCGCAACGCCAATGGTTCGATCGACGTCGGCCAGTTGCAGATCAATTCGATCCATTTCGGCGATCTCGCACGCGAAGGGGTGCCGCATCGCGCGCTGATCGATCCGTGCGTGAACGTGTACGTCGCGGCCTGGCTGCTGAAACAGAAGATGGTCAAGCACGGCAACACGTGGCGCGCGATAGGCGCCTACCACTCGGAAACGCCGCGAGAGCGGGACGCCTACGCGCGCGGTATCCAGAAGGTGCTGGTGGCGTGGGGGCAACTGCAGTCGGATCGCTAGGCAGTTTTCCCACGCTCAGGCTCACACTTCAACGCACGGTTAGACGATCCGTGCGCCGCCGCGATACGTGGCGCGCGGCACCGGCAGCGTGTCGAGCATCGTCACGCGGACGAAGTCGGCGCGCAGGCCTGCTTCGATCGCGCCGCGATCATGCAAGCCGGCCGTGCGTGCCGGTTCGGCGGAGACCGTCGCCATGGCGCGCGGCAGCGTCCAGCCCGCTTTCGCGACCAGTTCGAACACGGCGGTCAGCAAACTCGACGGCACATAATCCGACGACAGGATATCGAGCAGATTCGCCTCGGCCAGTTCGAGCGCCGACACGTTGCCCGAATGCGAGCCGCCGCGCACGATATTCGGCGCACCCATGATGGTCGAAATACCGTGCTCGCGCGCCGCCTCGGCGGCCACGCGCGTGGTCGGGAATTCGGCCAGCACGATGCCTTCGGCGCGTGCCTGTTCGACGTGTTCGACCAGCGTGTCGTCGTGGCTCGCCACCGGAATGCCGAGCCGGTTGCAACGTTCGACGATCTCGCGGCGGTGCGTGTCGGCGTAACGGGCCTGTTCGATCGACAACTCGGTCAGCGCGGTTGCGACATGTTCGTCGCTCAGCTTGCCGTTGCGCTCCTGGAAGCGGCGCCATTGCTCGCGATCGTGCCACTGGCGCTGACCGGGCGTATGGTCCATCACCGAGGCGAGCCGCAGCAACGGATGCGCGCACAACGAATCGAACAGTTCCACCACGTCGGCGGTGGCGATTTCGCAGCGCAGGTGCAGGAAGTGTTCGGCGCGCAGCAGGTTGCGTTCGGACAGACGCGAGAGCGATTCGGCGCATTGCGTCTGCACGTCGCGGCCGCGCAGCCCGACGTTCGAACGCGAACCGATGGCGAGCGCATCGAATACGGTGGTGATGCCGGCAGCGGCCACCTGCGCGTCGTGAATCACGAACGCGGCGTCGGTATTCCATTGCACGCCGGGGCGCGGCGCGAGATGTTTCTCGAGATTGTCCGTGTGCAATTCGATCAGGCCAGGCAACAGATAGTCGCCGTCCCAATCTTCCGCTTCGCGCGCCGCGGTCGTGCCGCGCTCGACGTCGCGAATCACGCCGTCTTCGACGTGTACCACGCCGGTGAATACTTCATCTCGCGTCACGATGCGAGCGTTTCTGATCAACATCGACTTGCTCCGTAGTCAGTCAGACTGGTGTGATGCGACTGGATGGGGGGTTCAGTGTAATGCGGTTTTTGATGCGGTCCGGCGCCGACCGGTTCGCTCAATGACGCAGCGGCGGCCGCAATTCGAGGCGGCGGGTCGCCACCTTGTTGCGCGTGTCTTCGTCGTGAAAAATGCCGACGATCGCCGCGCCGCGCTCGCGTGCTTCGACGATCAGATCGGCGACCACGTCGCGGTTTTCCGCATCGAGCGACGCGGTCGGCTCGTCGAGCAGCAGCAGCGGGTGGCCAGCGATCAAGCCGCGTGCAATGTTCACGCGTTGTTGCTCGCCGCCCGAGAAGGTGGCGGGCGCCAGCGTCCACAGCCGCTCCGGCACGTTCAGCCGAGCCAGTAGCGCGACGGCCCGCGTGCGAGCTTCGTCTTCGGCGACACCACGCGACAGCAGCGGTTCGGCGACCAGAGTGAGCGTCGGCACGCGCGGAATCACGCGCAGAAACTGACTGACGTAGCCGACCACGCCGCGCCGCAGGCGCAGCACGTCGTGCGGCTCGGCGCCGGTGATCGACACGGCGCGGCCGTCGTTCGCGGCGTCGCGAATCGCGATCGAACCGGTGCTGGCGAGATAGTTGCCGTACAGGCAGCGCAACAGCGTGCTTTTGCCCGCGCCCGATGGACCGACCAGCACCACGCACTCACCACGCTCCACGTCGAGCGACACGCCCGCGAGCGCTTCGATCTGCACGCCGCCCTGGCCGTGCAACGTAAAGGTCTTGCCGATGCCGACCGCGCGCAGCATCAGCGCGGCGTTGTCGGCGAATGCGAGCCCGGCGGCTTGGGGCGGGTTGGCGGTATCAATGGATTGCATCATGAGCCTCAAACCGGCAGAACCGAGGAAACCAGCGTTTGCGTGTACGGGTGTTGCGGATCATCGAGCACCTGATCGGTCAGACCCGCTTCGACCACTTCGCCGCCTTGCATCACCATCAGCCGATGCGCGAGCAAACGCGCCACGCCGATATCGTGCGTGACGATCAGCACCGACAGATGCAGCGTGGAGGTCAGCGTACGCAGCAGATCGAGCAGGCGTGCCTGCACGGAAACGTCGAGACCGGCGGTGGGTTCGTCCATGAACACGAGCCGTGGACAGGTCACGAGATTGCGCGCGATCTGCAAACGTTGCTGCATGCCGCCGGAAAACGCACCCGGAAATTCGTCGATCCGCGACGAATCGAGTTCGACGCGTTCCATCCACTGTGTGGCCGCGTAGCGGATATCGCCGTAGTGGCGCGCGCCGATAGCCATCAGCGGCTCGCCGATATTCGCGCCGGCCGAGACGCCGCTGCGCAGTCCGTCGCGCGGATTCTGCTGCACGAAGCCCCACTCGGTGCGCATCAGCATCCGTCGGCGCGGTTCGGACAGCGCCAGCAAATCGAGTTTTTCCCCGTGCGACGCGGTGTAGTGCAGCGCGCCGCTGTCGGCTTCGGTTTTCAACGCGAGCGCATTCAGCAGCGTGGTTTTGCCCGAGCCCGATTCGCCGACGATGCACAACACCTCGCCCGGATACAGATCGAAGCTGACGTTGCGGCAGCCGTTGCGGCCGCCGTATTGTTTGGTGAGCGCGCGGGCGCTCAGCAGCGGCGTCATGCGGCTTCTCCTTGGGCGGTGGGGCGCGACGACGGATCGACTTCGGCGTCGCCGCGACGTTCGTGGCAGTAGTCGCTATCGGAGCAGACGAACATCCGTTTGCCCGCGTCGTCGACGATCATTTCGTCGAGGAAGCTTTCCGTCGACCCGCACAGCGCGCAGGCGTGTTGCCACTTCTGTACCTCGAACGGGTGATCGTCGAAGTCGAGGCTGCGCACCGGCGTATAAGGCGGGATCGCATGAATGCGCCGTTCGCGGCCGGCGCCGAACAATTGCAGCGCGGGGTTCATATGCATCTTTGGATTGTCGAACTTCGGAATCGGCGATGGCGACGCCAGATAGCGATGATTGACGATCACCGGATAGTCGTAAGTCGTGGCGATATTGCCGTGATGCACGATGTCCTCGTACAGCTTCACGCTCATCAGACCGTAGTCCGCGAGCGCATGCAGCTTCCTGCTTTCGGCCACACGCGGTTCGAGCCGGAATAGCGGCTCGGGCATCGGCACCTGGTAGACCAGAATCTGCCTGTCGGTGAGCGGTGCTTCCGGAATGCGGTGGCGCGTCTGGATAATCGTTGCTTCGACGGTGCGGCGCGTGGTCGCCACGCCGGTGGTGCGCGCGAAAAAGCGGCGAATGTTGACCGCGTTGGTGGTTTCGTCGGAACCCTGATCGATCACCTTCAGCGTGTCGTGGCGGCCGATAATCGCCGCGGTGACCTGGATGCCGCCCGTGCCCCAGCCGAACGGCAGCGGCATTTCGCGCGAGGCGAACGGCACCTGATAGCCCGGCACGGCAACCGCTTTGAGCAACGCGCGGCGCAGCATGCGCTTGGTCTGTTCATCGAGGTAAGCGAAGTTGTAGCCGTCCGCGGCGGCGTCGTACGACGGCGTGGCGAGCGGTGTGGCGGCTGCGTTCATGCTGCCTGCTCCTGCTGATCGTGATCCGTTTGCTGGGGCGTGGTTTCGCTTGCGCTTGTGTCGGGCGTTTGCACGGCGTTCTGCGCGACGTGCTGTGCGCGCAAGCGCCGCACGAGTTCCAGCTCCGATTGAAAGTCGACGTAGTGCGGCAGCTTCAGATGCTGAACGAAACCGGACGCCTCGACGCTATCGCTATGCGACAGCATGAATTCGATATCTTGCGTCGGCGAGGCCAGCGTCTCGCCGAGTTCCTCGGCGCGCAGCGCGCGATCCACCAGTGCCATGGCCATCGCCTTGCGCTCCGAGTGGCCGAACGCGAGACCGTAGCCTTGCGTGAAGGTGGGCGGCACCGCGCCGCTGCCGGCGAACTGATTCACCATCTGGCATTCGGTCATGTCGATTTCACCGATGTCGACGGCTTCGCCCAACTCGTCGAGATCCATTTCCACCGAGATCGTGCCGAAGCGGATCTCGCCGGCAAACGGATGCGAGTTCGCGTAGCCGCGTTGCGTGGCATAACCCATGGCGAGCAGAAAACCTTCGTCGCCGCGCGCGAGATTCTGCAGACGCGTGGCGCGGCTCGCCGGAAAGGCGAGCGGTTCGCGCGACAGATCGCCGGGCTCCGGCGCATTCGGCGTGGGACGTTCCTGTTCGATCAGCCCTTCCTTGTCGAGCAGCGTGACGACGCGCGGCATGGCTTCGGCGACGACCGGCGCGGCAGGTTTTGGCGACGAGGTTGTCGGCGTGACGCTTGTCTCTGCATCGCCTTCGGCGAGCAACGCGAAATCCAGCAGACGCTGCGTGTAATCGTAAGTCGCGCCGAGCAACTGACCGCCGGGAACATCCTTGAAGGTCGCCGAAATACGCCGCTCCACGCGCATCGCTTCGGTGTCGATCGGCTGCGTATAGCCGAAACGCGGCAACGTGGTGCGATAGGCGCGCAGCAGGAAGATCGCCTCGACCAGATCGCCGGCCGCCTGCTTGATCGCGAGCGCGGCGAGTTCTTCGTCGTACACCGAGCCTTCGGTCATGACGCGCGCGACCGCCAGCCGCAACTGTTCGCGAATCTGCGCGACGCTGAGTTCGGCCAGTTGCGTGTCGCCGCGACGCTCCTTGTCGAGCAGGCGCCACGACGCCTCGATCGCGCGTTCTCCACCTTTGACGGCAACGTACATCAGTTCACCTTCGCTTGAGTTGTGCGGGGCAGGCCGATCAGCGTGTCGCCGCAGACGAAATAACAGTCGACGCCGCACGGAAACAACGGCGCGAGCGCGGCGCGTTCGCGCCAGAAATGTTCGGGCAGGCCGACCGGTGCGATCGTCCCGGTGTGTTGAATGCCGGGACCGCTCAGCAGGATCGGCGCGCCACCGGTCAGCGCGTCGACACGGATCAGCAGCGTGACGGCCTGCTCGGGTGACTCGGCGGCACCGAGCGCGAAGGTCTCGAGCGGCGGCAAGGTGGCGGCGTCGTGGATATAGGCGAACGCGGCTTCGGCGGGATCGTTCACCAATGGCGCGCCGGTATGAAAGCGCAGCGCCGAGCCGAGCGCGGTGTCGGTTTGCGCAAGCCACACCGGCGTGGCGTAGTCGCACAACGCAAGCAGGGCGGCAAATGCCGCGAGGTCGGCGCGCGTGGCGCGTACGGCCGGCAGCACGTTCTCGACCACGCCGACCGTGCCCGGCCGCGACAACGCGTCGAGCAAGGTGCGGAACACCGCCTGGGTGTCATGCACCGGATCGGCGAAACCCGGCGTGAGCGTGGACAATGCAATTTGTGAGTTTTCCATCAGTCGCCCCGGACCATCGTGAAGAATTCGACGCGCGTGGCCGCGACGTCCTCGCGCCGCGCGTCGCGTTGCGCGGCTTGTTGCGCGGCGAACGGCCCGATCAGTTGCTCATGCAACGCCGCGTGATGTTCGGGCATTTGCAGCAAGGCGTCCGCCAGCGCGGCGAGTTCGGCGCGGCGGCGGTCGCGGCCCAGATGACAGGCCACGCCGACCGCGGCAACCGCACCTTCGGCCACCCGCAAACGCAACGTGGCGCGCGTGACCGTGGCTTCGCCGAGATTGAACGGATCGCCGCTGCCGCCCACGCGCCCACGCACCATGGCGAGGCCGATTTCAGGTGGCCGCAGCCAGTCGTAAGCGGGAGGGGGGAGGTCGTGCAGCGCATGCTGCAGCGCGGCTTCGAGATCGGCGCGCGGCGTGCGGGCGAGAACGGCCATCCAGGCGCGCCGGACCGACGAAGGCGCAGCGGAAGAGGGCGAGGCGGAAGGGGCACTCATCGAAGTTCCTGGTGATCCAGCGAGTCAACATTTGACCATCTATTCGTCTAAACGTCTAGACGTTTAAAGGTATGCTTGTCGAGCCGTATAGAGCTTTGCCGACGTTTCACATTTCCATCACGGCTTGCACACTACAATGCACGTCATAGCGATAATTTGAACTCAAGGGAATGACAGCACCATGACATCGAACGACAACGCGACGCCGGGCACCTTGCTCGAACGCGGCGCCGGCGTTGCGGTATGGCGGCAGATCGAACAGATCCTCGCCAAGGAAATCGCCGCGAGCGGTTTCGGCGAAGAAGGGCGCTTGCCGAGCGAAGGCGAACTCGCCAAACGCTTCGACGTGAACCGGCATACGGTGCGCCGGGCCATGCTCGGGCTCGCCGCGTTGGGGCTGGTCAGCGTCGAGCAGGGGCGCGGCACATTCGTGCAACCCGGCGCGATCGACTATACGATCGGCCGCCGCACGCGCTTTACAGAAAACTTGCGTCAGCAACATCATTCGGCGGCGGGCACGATGTTGTCGGCGGTGCGCGTAAAGGCCGAGCCGAGCGTGGCGAAGGCGCTGAGTCTGCGAGCCGGCGCGGCGGTCTACCGGATCGAATCGTTGCACGAGTCCGACGGTGTGCCGCTCACGTTCGCGCGCAACTGGTATCCCGCGGCGCGTTTTCCCGAACTGCCGGAGGTGCTGGAGCGCACTGGCGGCATCACGAAAGCGATGACGGAACTCGGCGTGAACGACTATCTGCGCAAGTGGAGCCGCATCGGTAGCGTGCTGCCCGAGCCGGAAGTCGCGCGGCGTTTGAACATCAATCGTCAACAGCCGGTGTTGTGGGTCGAAAACGTCGACGTGGATCTGCAAGGCACGCCGATCAAATACGGCTTCACGCATTTCGCGGCGGATCGCGTGCAACTGCTGGTGGAGCACGACGTATGAGCGGCGCGGTGTGGCGCGCCGACGCGCGTTTCGCGGTTTATTACGCGCCGTCGCGCGAGTCGGCATGGTGGCGAGCCGGCTCGACATGGCTCGGCCGCGATGCCGAGCGTGGTGAAGCTTGCGTGCCGCCGCAACCGCCAGGTCTGACGCGTCCGCTGACGGCGTTGACCGAAGCGCCGCGCCGTTACGGTTGGCATGGCACGCTGGTCGCGCCGTTCCGCCTCGCGAATAACATGACGCAAGAAGACGTGCTCGCCGCCACGCGTGCATGGGCCGATACGCAGCGGCCGTTCACGTTGCCGGTGGAAGCCGCGACGCTGGGCGATTTTGTCGCGCTGCGTCCGGCGGATCCGCACGCGGAGGCCGACATTCGCACGCTTGCCACGAGTGCCTTGCAAACGCTCGGTACGCTGCGCGCCAAACCGTCGGCCGCCGATCTCGCGCGCCGGCTCGCCGCGCCGCTGAGCGAGCGGCAACGCGCGCTGCTGATCGAATGGGGCTATCCGTACGTGTTCGACGAATTCCGTTTCCATATGACGTTGTCCAGTTCGCTTGCCGATGCACACGAACGTGCCACGCTGGTCGCGTGGTGGCAGGCGCGTACGCCTGTACTGGGCCCGCTGCCGGTCGATCACGTCGCGCTGTTCGTCGAGCCGGCGCCGGGCGAGCCGTTCGTGTTGTGGCAGCGTGTGCCGTTCCAGAGCCGCGAGGTGAAATAACCATGGCTGGTCGTTTGATCTATGTAATGGGGCCGTCGGGGGCGGGCAAGGACTCGTTGCTGGCTTTTGCGCGCACGCGTCTGATGGGCGAGCCGATTCTCTTCGCGCATCGTTACATCACGCGGCCGAGCGGCAACGGCGAAGCGCACGTCGCACTGAGCGTCGAGGAATTCGCGGTGCGTTCCGTGCTCGGCCTGTTCGCGCTCGAATGGTCGAGTCACTCGCTGCGCTACGGTATCGGCATTGAACTCGACGGCTGGCTCGCGCGCGGCTGCACGGTGGTCGTCAACGGTTCGCGGCAGCATTTGCAGCATACGTTGGCGCGTTATCCGCACACCGAGGTCGTCCATGTGGACGCCGCGCCCCATATTCTCGAAGCGCGCCTCGGCGCGCGGGCGCGTGAATCGGCGGAGCAGGTCGCGGCGAGACTCGCGCGGCGCGCGCCGTTTTCGTTGCCGGACGGCGTGCGCTGCACGACGATCGACAACTCCGGCGCGCTCGAAGACGCCGGGCAGGTGTTGGTCAAGTTCCTGACGGCCGAGACCCGCGTCGGGTAAAAAGGCTCAACCAGCCGCCGACAGCCGCTCCCGCGTGGCCTCCTGCAAACACGCAATGAATTGCAGCACGGCCGGCGTAGGCAACAGATCGCGCCGCGAGATAATGCTGAGGTCATAAGTGGGCAGCGCCTCTTCGATCTGCGCGATGCGAATGCCGAGCGGCGCGACCCTCTGTGCGAGCGGCCTCGTGAAGCAGCCGATCACGTCGGTTTGCGACACCAGCCCGAGCGTCACCGCGAATGAAGACGGCGCGCGCAACAGCCGTTGCGGCACCGGCAAACCGTGCGTGTCGAACATGCCCATCATCACGCTGTGCGGAAAGTGATCGGCGCCCACGGTCGCGATCCACTCGGCGTCGACCAACTCATGTAGGCGCGTAACGTTCGCGAGCGGATGCCCCGCGCGCATGACGACCACGAACTCCGTCGAATAGAGCCGCGCTTGTACCAGATCGCTATCCAGCGTCCGCACGTGATGGATCGCGGCGATATCGAGCGCGCCGTTGCGCAAGCGCGCGACCGCATCCGGAATCGTCACTTCTTCCAGATGCAGACTCACCAGCGGCATGGCCTGGCGAAACTTCGATACCGCCTGCGGCAGCGCCGTCAGCGCGATCGACGGCATGGTGCCCACGCTCACCTTGCCGGCCAGTTCACCTTTCACCTGTTCGACCGCTTCGACGGTGCGCCGCATGTCGCCCAGCAATTGCTCGGCGCGCGGCAGCAGCGCGAGCCCGCACGCCGTCAATTCGATGCCGCGCACGCTACGCACCATCAACTCCGCGTTCAACGCGCTTTCGAGCTCGCGGATCGTATGCGTGACGGCCGGTTGCGTCACACCGAGTTCGCGCGCGGCGCCACGCAGACTGCGGTGATGAGCCGCCGCGACGAAGGCTTGCAGTTGCTGCAGCTTCATTAGGGTAATCCCGGTGATAAGACGCGTTAATCGGGGTGAAAAAAACAGCATCTTATTCGAACAAAACGGCGTGGCTATAGTGCTCGTCTGTTGGCCGCTTTTATGCGGCTTGATTCCATGGAGCGAGAGAGATGAGCGAAGCCGCGCGTTTTACCGAAGTGTCCGATCTGGCGCCTGCCGCCGAGAGCCTGCGCGAGATCCGCCATCACATTCACCATCACCCGGAGCTGGCTTACGAAGAGCTGCAAACCGGTGCGCTGGTCGCCGACAAGCTGGAACAATGGGGCTGGCAGGTCACGCGCGGGGTCGGCCAAACCGGCGTGGTGGGCACGCTGACGGTGGGCGAGGGCACGCGGCGCATCGGTATTCGCGCCGACATGGACGCGCTGCCGATCATCGAGGAAACCGGCCTGCCGTATGCGAGCGGCACGCACGGCAAGATGCATGCGTGCGGTCACGATGGCCACACGACCATGCTGCTCGGCGCCGCGCAGCGTCTTGCGGCGACCCGCAATTTCTCGGGCACCGTGCATCTGTACTTTCAGCCGGCGGAGGAAAGCGGCATCGACAGCGGCGCGCTGAAAATGATCAACGACGGTCTGTTCGAGCGCTTTCCGTGCGACGCCGTGTTCGGCGTGCACAACCATCCGGGCGAGGAGCCGGGCGTGCTGCTGTTTCGCAAGGGGCCGTTCATGTCGGCGGGCGACAAGGCGATCATCACGATCGAAGGCGTCGGCGGCCACGCGGCGCGTCCGCATCTGACGGTCGATCCGGTCGTGATAGCGGCCAGCATCGTGATGGCGTTGCAGACGATCGTTGCGCGTAATGTCGATCCGTCGCAGCCGGCGGTGGTGACGGTCGGTTCGATGCATGCGGGCACCGCGAACAACGTGATTTCGAGCACCGCGAAGCTGGAACTGAGCGTGCGTTCATTCAGCCCGGAGGTCCGCGCGCTGCTGAAAAAGCGCATCACCGAGCTTGCCGAAAGCCAGGCCGCCAGCTACGGCGGCAAGGCCGTGGTGCAGTACATCGAAGGCTATCCGGTGGTGGTCAATTCGGACGCGGAAACCGAGTTCGCCGTGCAGGTGGCGCGCGAACTGGTCGGCGACGACAAGGTGGTCGCCCAAACCGACATGCTCATGGGCAGCGAGGACTTCGCGTTCATGCTGCAGAAGCGGCCGGGCACGTTCCTGCGGATCGGCAACGGCGCGGGCGAGGACGGCTGCATGGTGCACAACCCGCACTATGACTTCAATGACCGCAATCTGCCGGTCGGCGCGGCGTTCTGGACCCGGCTGGTGGAGCGCTACCTGGGGCAATGAGCGGGTCGGCGAGCGGGCCGCTGCATCGACCTCGCTCGCGAACTTCGAAGAAGGCCTCGAACAGCCCGCGCTGAAGCCGCGCCCCATCTCGTTCTACAACCATAACGACAGGAAGACCACGCGATGAATGCCACCAAGCATGTCCCGCTGGGACACGGCGCGACGAGCGCCGCGAGCCACCCGGGCGACGCCACTCGCACCGCGAGCCGTGGCGCGATCGCGGCGGCGGTGATCAGCAACTGGCTCGAGTTCTTCGATTTCACCGTGTACGGCTTCTTTGCGGTGATTATCGGCAAGCTGTATTTCCCGTCGGCGGATGCGACCACTTCGCTGCTGTTGTCGGTGGCGACGTTCGCGGCGGGTTTCATCACGCGGCCGCTCGGCAGCGTGATGCTCGGCGTGTACGCGGACCGCAGGGGGCGCAAGGCCGCGCTGAACCTGACCATCATGCTGATGGCGGCGAGCACCGGCCTGATCGCGATCGTGCCGACGTATGCGCAGATCGGCCTTGCCGCGCCGCTGCTGATCGTGCTGGCGCGTCTCGTGCAAGGCTTCTCGCAGGGCGGCGAGTTCGGCGCGGCGACCTCCACGCTGCTCGAACAGGGCGGCGGCGCGCGGCGCGGGTTTCGCGCCAGTTGGCAACTGGCCACGCAGGGCGGCGCGGCGCTGATGGGTTCGGGCATTGCGGCGGGGCTATCGGCGGCGTTGCCGAAAGAGTCGCTGGAAAGCTGGGGCTGGCGCATTCCGTTTCTGATCGGTGTGCTGATCGCGCCGGTCGGCATGTACTTGCGCCGTCGTCTCGCCGACGACGCCGCCGGCGCGCACAGTCACGGAATCGAGCGCGGTGTGCTGCACGAGCTGTTCACGGAGCATATGCGCACGCTGTTGCTGATCACGCTGACGGTGATGGGCGGCACGGTCTCCACCTACATCCTGACCTTCTACATGCCGACTTACGCGATCCACACGCTCGGCTTGCCGATGTCGCTTTCCATGCTGGTCGGCGTGGCGTCGGGCTTCGTGATGCTGGTCATGTGTCCGGTGTTCGGCATGTTGTCGGACCGGATCGGCAGCCGCAAGCGGCCGATTCTGTTCGGCCGGGGCGTGCTGGTGCTGCTGCTGTTTCCGGCCTTCATGCTGATCAACCGCTTTCCGCACCTGCCCGTCATCATGTCGCTGACCGCGCTGATGCTGTTGTTCTATTCGATGGGCTCGGCGTCGGAATTCGCGCTGATGTGCGAATCGTTCCCGCGTCGCGTGCGGGCGACGGGAATTTCCATTGCGTATGCGTGTTCGGCGGCACCGCGCAACTGGTGGCGACGGGACTGATCAAGCTGACCGGCAGCAAGCTGGCGCCGGCCGGTTATGTGGCCACGTGCGTGGTGGTGTCGCTGATCGCGGTCGCGATGCTGAAGGAGACGGCGGATAAGCCGATCGATTGAGGCCAAGGCTGAAACCGACGCTGAAAAACACGGGCGCGTGGCCAACGCGCGCCTTCATCCGCATCAAGATCACCCGCGCCGCGCCACCATCTCCGACACGGTTTGCGCGGCCTGCTGCAGCGGCTCCAGAAACGCCTTCACCATCTGCTTCGCCGAATTGCGCTGGGCGTTGCCGCTGATATTCATCGCCGCGATCACGCGCCCCTGGCGGTTGCGAATCGGCGCGGATAGCGAAATCAGTCCGCCTTCCAATTCCTGATCGACGATCGCCCACCCCTGGCGGCGTACCTGCGCGATCAGTTTCTTCAGCTCGTCCTTGTCGGTGACCGTGCGTGGCGTGTGGGCGTAGAGCGGCGCGGAGCTCAGCGTCGCTTCGAGCGCGTCGTCGTCGAGCGCGGCCAGCAGCACGCGGCCCATCGACGTGCAGTACGCCGGCAAGCGGCTGCCGATCGACAGGTTGATCGTCATGATCTTGTGCGTCGGCACGCGCAGCACGTAGACGATCTCGGTGCGATCGAGCACGGCCGCCGAGCAGCTTTCGTGGACTTGCGCGGAGAGGCTTTCCATGACCGGTTCGGCGAGATTCCAGAACGGCATCGAGGTCAGATAAGCGAAGCCGAGGTCGAGAATCTTCGGCGTGAGGCGGAACAGGCGGCCCTCGGCTTCCACGTAGCCGAGCGTTTGCAGGGTCAGCAGAATTCGGCGTGCGCCGGCACGCGTCAGGCCGGTGGCGGTGGCGACGTCGGTGAGCGTCTGTTCGGGACGGGTGGCGTTGAACGCGCGAATCACCGCGAGACCCCGGGCGAACGACTGCACATACGAGTCGCCCGGTTTGTCCGGGGCCGGATCGGCGCTGGCAGGAACGGCGGAAGACGGCGGCAGGGCTTGGCTCATGGACCTTGAAGGATGCGTTCGGGAAAGTGCGGGCAGCGCACTGCGCAAAGCCGTGACGATAGCTTAAGCCTTCTGTTTCGCCAACTTCGCGCTGGTTTCGCGCAAAAATCCCAGGGTTAGCGTGGATGCTCCCGGCAGACGGACTTTGTATGATGACCCGACGACTTGATCCATCGGGGGACCGATGGTCGACAGGATCTTCCCCGGCGAATCGCCCGCCGTGTGCGAAGCAAGCCCGGAGCCCCCGCCATGACTGCCACTTCACGCCGCGCGCTGCTCGGCTGCATCGCCGACGACTTCACCGGTGCCACCGATCTCGCCAACATGCTGGTGCGCGGCGGCATGCGCACCGTGCAGAGCATCGGCGTGCCGGCGGCGGCTGAATCGGCCGACACGTTCGCGGCCGACGCGCTGGTGGTCGCGCTGAAATCGCGCACCATTCCCGCCGCCGACGCGGTCGCGCAATCGCTCGCCGCGCTCGACTGGTTGCGCGCGCAAGGATGCCGCCAGTTTCTTTTCAAATACTGCTCGACCTTCGATTCGACCGATGCCGGCAATATCGGCCCGGTCACGGACGCGTTGCTCGACGCGTTGTCCGTTCAAGGCGGCGCGGGCGCGTTGACGATCGCCTGTCCGGCGTTTCCCGAGAACGGCCGGACGATCTTTCGCGGCCATCTGTTTGTGGGCGATACGTTGCTCAACGCGTCGGGTATGGAAAACCATCCGCTCACGCCGATGCGCGACGCCAACCTCGTCAACGTGCTGCAACGGCAGACCCGCTCGAAAGTCGGCCTGGTGCGTTACGACACCGTGGCCGACGGCGTGCCGGCCGTGCGCGAAGCGTTCGACGCGCTGCGCGCGCAGGGCGTGCGAATGGCGGTCGCCGACGCGCTGTCCGACGCCGATCTCTACACGCTCGGCGCCGCGTGCGCCGAGTTTCCGCTGATCACGGGCGGTTCGGGCATCGCGCTAGGCTTGCCGGGCAATTTCCGCGAGGCGGGGCTGCTCGACGAGCATGCCGACGCCGCCGAGTTGCCGCGCGTGGAAGGTTTGTCGGCGGTGTTGGCCGGCAGCGCGTCGAAAGCGACCAACGCCCAGGTGGCCGCGTGGCGCGAGACGCAGCCCGCGTTTCGTGTCGATCCGCTCGCCGTGGCACGCGGCGAGGCCGTGGTCGAGCAGGCGCTGGCCTTTGCCGGGCCTTATCTCGCACGCGCCGAGCCGGTGCTGATCTACGCCACCGCCACGCCCGACGAAGTCAAAGCGGTGCAGCGCGAACTCGGCGTCAATCAGGCGGGGCAGCTGGTCGAGGCCACGCTGGCGTCAATTGCACGCGGTTTGCGCGAGCGTGGCGTGCGCAAGTTCGTGGTGGCCGGCGGCGAGACGTCGGGCGCGGTGGTGCAGGCGCTCGACGTGCGCACGCTGCGTATCGGCGCGCAAATCGATCCGGGCGTGCCGGCCACCGTTGCGAGCGCAACCGGTTCCGAACCGCTTGCGCTCGCATTGAAATCCGGCAACTTCGGCACGACCGATTTCTTTGCCAAGGCATTGCGTCATCTCGACGGAGGCATGTCGTGACCGGTACGCCCGCTCTGCTCATCACGAACGAAGCCCGCGTGCGCGAGGAAATCTGCGTGACCGGCGCGAGTCTCTATCAGCGCGGCTACACGGTCGGCACGGCAGGCAATATCAGCGCGCGACTCGACGACGGCTGGCTGATCACGCCGACCGACGCCTGTCTCGGCTGGCTCGATCCGGCCGACATCGCCAAGGTCGGTCTGGACGGTCACGCGGTGTCGGGCGGTCAACCGTCGAAGACGCTGGCGCTGCATCGCGGCATCTATGCGCGCAACGGCGAGGTACGCGGCATCGTCCATACGCATTCGACGCATCTGGTTGCGCTAACGCTGGCGGGCGTCTGGAGCGAGGCCGATGTGCTGCCGCCGATCACGCCGTACTACGTGATGAAAGTGGGCCATGTTCCGCTGATACGCTACCGTCGGCCGGGCGATCCGCAAGTGGCGGAGCAGATCGCCGCGCTGGCCGATCGGGTTCGCGCGGTGCTGCTCGAACGGCTCGGGCCGGTGGTGTGGGAGCGCTCCGTCGCACAGGCCGCGTATGCGCTCGAAGAACTCGAAGAGACCGCGCGCCTGTGGCTGATGACGAGTCCGCAGCCGACGCCCCTGAACGAAGCCGCGCTCGATGAACTGCGTACCGTGTTCGGCGCGCGCTGGTAGCTGGAGGCCGCTGCGACCTTAGCCGAGCCGAATTGAGTCAGGCTCGACCAGGCTCAATCAGGCGGGATCAGGCCGAACCGAACCGCTCAAGCCATCAACCGAATTGCGCGCGCGGTACAGGTTATATCCACGCCTGCCGCGCGCACGGAATCCCCCTGTTTTTCTGGAGTTGCTGTCATGCCCCGTTTCGCCGCGAACCTGACGATGATGTACAACGAACACGCGTTTCTCGACCGCTTCGCCGCCGCCGCGAAAGACGGCTTCGACGCGGTCGAGTTTCTGTTTCCCTACGACTTCCCCGCTGAGGAGATCAAGGCGCGCCTCGACGCCCACGGTCTGACCCAGGCGCTCTTCAATGCGCCGCCCGGCGACTGGGCCGCGGGCGAGCGCGGCCTCGCGTCGCTGCCGGGCCGCGAGGACGAATTCCGCCGCGGCATCGACACGGCGCTCAACTACGCGCGCGTTATCGGCAATCGCAAGCTGCATGTGATGGCCGGCCTGATCGGCGCCGATCAAGCGCGCGCACAGCATCGCGACGTGTATCTGCGCAATCTCGCGCATGCCGCGCAGGCGGCGCACGCCGAGGGCATCCTGATCGTGATCGAGCCGATCAACCTGCGCGATATGCCGGGCTTCTTTCTGAACCGCCAGGACGACGCGCAGGCGATTTGCGCGGAAGTGGGCGCGCCGAATCTGAAGGTGCAGTTCGACTGTTACCACTGCCAGATCGTCGAAGGCGACCTCGCGGTGAAACTCAAGCGCGATATGGCCGGCATCGGTCACATTCAGATTGCGGGCGTGCCGGAGCGTCATGAGCCCGACAGCGGCGAATTGAATTACCCCTATCTGCTGGCGTTGATCGATTCACTTGGCTATGACGGCTATATCGGCTGCGAATACCGGCCGCGCGCGGGTACGTCGGCGGGACTGGGGTGGCTCAAGCCTTACCTGGCCGCCGGCGCCCGCTAACCGCGCCTGAACCACGACGCCCCCCGACGAAACAAGGAAAACCGATCATGAAGGTTCTGATTACCGGCGGCGCAGGTTTTCTCGGTCAGCGACTCGCGCGCGAACTGCTCGCGCGCGGTGCGTTGAAGGACGCGCAAGGCGTGCCGCAAGCGCTCACCGACCTGGTGCTGCTGGACGTGGCGCGCGGCGACGATTTCGGCGATCCGCGCGTGCGCGCCGAAGTGGGCGATATCGCGGAGCGCAGCGTGCTCGAGCGTGCGATCGACGAGAAAACCACCGTGATCTTCCATCTCGCCGCGATCGTGAGCGGTCAGGCCGAAGCGGATTTCGATCTCGGCATGCGCATCAATCTGGATGCGCCGCGCCTGCTGCTGGAGATCTGCCGGCAGCGTGGTCACCGGCCGCGCGTGGTGTTCACGAGTTCGGTGGCGGTGTACGGCGGCGCGCTGCCCGAGGTCGTGCAGGACGACACCGCGTTGAATCCGCAGTCGTCTTACGGCGCGCAGAAGGCGATCGCGGAATTGCTGCTCAACGACTATTCGCGGCGTGGTTTCGTCGACGGCCGGGTGTTGCGGCTGCCGACCATCAGCGTGCGGCCGGGCAAGCCGAATGCGGCGGCGTCGTCGTTCGCGAGCGGCATCGTGCGCGAGCCGTTGAATGGCGAAACGGCTGTGTGCCCCGTGGCGGGCGCGACGCGCTTGTGGCTGTTGTCGCCGCGCAAGGCGATCGAGAGCCTGATTGCCGGGCTCGAACTCGACGCCGCGGCGCTCGGCAACCGGCGCGTGCTGAATCTACCCGGGATTTCGGTCAGCGTCGACGAGATGGTCGCGGCGCTGCGCGAGGTCGCGGGCGATGCGGTGGCCCAGCGGATCGTCTGGGAGCCGGACGCGCGGGTGGAAAAGATCGTGGGTAGTTGGCCGGGGCGGTGGGACACGTCGCGCGCCGAACGGCTGGGCCTAGCCGGCGAGTCCAGTTTTGCCGACGTGATCCGCAGCTACATCGCCGACGAACACATCTCGATTCGCTGAAGCATTTCACCCGCCTCGTGTGGGCGGCGTCGAAGCCGGCCCCGCGGCACGAGCGCGTCAATGGTTTGATCCTTCCAAAGCCAGGCGTCAACTGCCGCTTATTCTCCGGCGCGGGATGCCCGCGCTTGACACGGTTTCGGCCACGCGCCTATTATCGAGGCTGATTGTTCGATATATGACCTTGTGTTCGTATAAAGAACAAATGGCACATCGAACGGAGACATTCCCATGACCGAAGCATTCCTGTGCGACGCGATTCGCACCCCCATTGGCCGCTATGCGGGTTCGCTGTCGTCGGTTCGCGCCGACGATCTGGGCGCGGTGCCGCTCAAGGCACTGATGGAGCGTAACAAGGAGGTCGACTGGAACGCGGTCGACGACGTGATCTACGGCTGCGCGAACCAGGCGGGCGAAGACAACCGCAACGTCGCGCGCATGTCGCTATTGCTGGCCGGCTTGCCGAAAGACGTGCCGGGCTCGACGGTGAACCGGCTGTGCGGTTCGGGCATGGACGCGGTGGGGATCGCCGCGCGCGCCATCAAATCGGGCGAGGCGGCGTTGATGCTGGCGGGCGGCGTGGAAAGCATGAGTCGCGCGCCGTTCGTGATGGGCAAGGCCACCAGCGCGTTCTCGCGCCAGGCCGATATTTTCGACACGACGATTGGCTGGCGCTTCGTCAACCCGTTGATGAAGCAACTCTACGGCGTCGACTCGATGCCGGAAACCGGTGAAAACGTCGCCACGGATTACGGCATCAGCCGCGCCGATCAGGACGCGTTCGCGCTGCGCAGCCAGCAGAAGGCCGCGCGCGCGCAACGCGACGGCACGCTCGCCCAGGAAATCGTCGGCGTGACGATCGCGCAGAAGAAGGGCGATCCGCTCACGGTGTTGCAGGACGAACATCCGCGCGAGACGAGTCTGGAAACGCTGGCGAAACTCAAGGGCGTGGTGCGGCCGGACGGCACGGTCACGGCAGGCAACGCGTCGGGCGTGAATGACGGCGCGGCGGCGCTGCTGTTCGCGAATGAGGAAACCGCGCGGCGCTTCGGCCTCACGCCGCGCGCCCGTGTGCTCGGCATCGCGACGGCCGGCGTCGCACCGCGCGTGATGGGCATCGGCCCGGCGCCCGCCACGCAAAAGCTGCTGGAGCGGCTGAACATGCGCATCGATCAATTCGACGTGATCGAGTTGAACGAAGCGTTCGCGTCGCAGGGGCTCGCCGTGTTGCGCGCACTCGGTGTTGCCGACGACGACGCACGCGTGAATCCGAACGGTGGCGCGATCGCGCTCGGCCATCCGCTGGGCATGAGCGGCGCGCGCCTCGTGACCACCGCGATGTATCAGTTGCATCGCACGCAAGGCCGCTTCGCGCTGTGCACAATGTGTATCGGCGTCGGCCAGGGCATCGCGATCGCGATCGAACGCGTGTGATCGATGACGGTTCGGGTGACGCGCGCTGCTTATCGAATGGAGGCCTGATTCAGGCTTAAGGCCTGTATCGGTTTTTATTCGATTGCGTCATCCCATTCATTTCCCGTTCAATGTCTGTGCAGTATGTATTTAATGCTGGCTGGGTATTTCGGCATGCATCGAATACGAATGAACGGAAAATAAAATACCGCAACGGCCCGGCCAACCGCTGCGGCCAGCCATTCCAGCCCGTTGCGCGGGCCTGCGCGCCGATTCGAAAGTCTGAATTCAAACAATGAGGGCTTCCCGCCGGGCATGTACTATCATTCGCGCTGTACCTTTTTTAATTGTCGTTCTGAAAAACCGGTATTCATGGCGTTATAAATCGGCATGTCAGTGTGTCGAATCGCCGTTACGCCAGATCGAACAATTTATCGAGGAGAGCGGAGATGAAGGCAGCCCTATTGGCAGCGGCATTCACGGTCGCGACGCTCGCGGCGAGTCAGCCGGCGTCGGCGCAGGACGCCATGGCCAGCGCCGCGCGCGGTATCGTCAGCGCGGTGCAGCCGGTACATGTGAAGGCGGAGATCGTCGGCATCGATCCGGGCAGCCGCACGCTCACGCTCAAGGGGCCGGGCGGCAACGCGGTCGTCGTGCTGGTGAGTCAGCAGGTGGCCGGATTCGATCAACTCAAGGTCGGCGACCGGGTCGACGTGCTCTACAAAAACGCGTTGCTCGTGAAGGCCGACAAGGTCACCGGTAAAGACAGCGGGATTCGCAAGCGCGTCGATACGCAGGTCTACGCGCCGGCCTCCGGTGGCTTCGAATCGGCGCGTCAGATCGAAGTGCTCGCCACCGTGCAGAAGGTCGATCGCAAGAACCGCCTCGTCACATTGCGCGGCGCGTATCAGACGCAAACGCTCGAGGTCGGTCCGGACGTCGATCTGAAAGGCGTCAAGGTGGGCGATACGATCCACGCCGTATTCGTGTCGGCGGCGGCTGTGCAGGTGACGCCGCAAGACGTGACGCAGTGAGCGGTGCAATCGGCGGCGCGGTGAGCGGCGCAACAAACGCGCCGCTCACCGCGCATCTCAGCGCGCCCTGCTGGTCGCGACGCTCATGCGAATCTGCGCGGTGAGGGCGGTTCGCAATGCATAGCGTTTGCGCTTCAATGCGTTGCCGGTATCGGCGCCTTGATGCTCGGCCAGATAGCGCAACGGCGGCGCCAGCACGAACCAGCCGTTCCAGCGCGCGAGCGCGCCGCATTCCATCGACAGGCCGTCATAGTCCGCGGCCACACGACGTTTGCGCAGGCAGTAGCGCCAGTTCGCGTAGATGTGCGCCTGCTTCGAGACGATGAACGTGCCGCCCGCGTTGAGCGACGCCGCGACGCATTGAGCCAGATAGATCACCAGCACCTTGGGCCGCAGTCCATGCCAACGTTTGGTCAGCGCGCGAAACAGCTCGCGGCCGTTGACCGAGCGGTCCGGACCCTGCACCGAGCCGATGCACAAGCGCGGCCGCCGCACCTTGCCACCGAGATACGCGAGGCTGAACGTGCAGGACACGACGCGCTGGTCGCGTCCGTCGCGAATGCACAAGGTCCAGTCGCCTTCCTTCTGGAACTGCTCGATCGACTCCAGCGACACATACCAGCGTTCCGCGCCGATCGTGAACGACGCGATCTCCGCCGAACCGGTCGCGGCGATTCGCGCGGCGAGTAGCGGCACCCGCTGCTGGGTCAGCGCCTGGTGATCGAGGCTGGCCGCCAGACGCTCGCGCGGACTGAAGCGGCTGTGCAGGAACGGCCGGTGCATCCGTTCGAGCGCGGTAGGATGACGTTGCACCAGATCGCGCAACGGCGAAATCGCGCAGCGCTTCAGCCAGACCTGGGTGGCGCGCCACGACACCAGCGAGCGCAGCCACAGGCGCGCGCGCCGCCAACGGTGAAACAGACTGGTGCCGGGGTAGAGCGCGTGGGCAGCCTGCTGAATCGCCGCAAAGGAAGCCTGGACTCGCGCGAACCACGGCGAGCGGGCGGTCTGGTTGGAAACGGTCGTCATGGCAACTCCTTGGCCTATTTCAACCGGGGCGATGCTAGCGGCGCGTTTCAGGCGGCCTTGTTGAATTGCTTACGCAATTGTCGAGTTTTGTAGCGTGTGTCGCATGATGTAGGGCGCATCAGCTATGCTGTGCGTCGGACGCGGCCTCCGACGCCGCCATTCATCCCGTCAGCCCTGAACGATTCGCCCCATGCCCTTCCGGATACTGCTAGTCGAAGACGATGACCGCCTGTCCGAACTGGTCGCCGCCTACCTCCGCAAACACGAGTACGAAGTCGAAACCGTGCTGCACGGCAACGACGCCGTACCGGCCATTCTCAAACGCCGCCCGGACCTGGTGATTCTCGACGTCAATCTGCCGGGCAAGGACGGTTTCCAGATTTGCCGCGAGGCGCGCGAGCAATTCGACGGCGTCATCATCATGGTGACCGCGCGCGACGAGCAGTTCGACGAAGTGCTGGGCCTCGAATTCGGCGCCGACGATTACGTGCACAAACCGGTCGAACCGCGCGTACTGCTCGCGCGTATCAAGGCACAGCTGCGCCGTGTCACCGTGCGCACGCCGGAGTCGGCTCAGCCCGAGGGCTACGTGTTCGGCAAGTTCGAGATCAATCGCGCGAGCCGCACCGTCAAACTGCCGGACGGCAGTCTGCCCGATCTGACGTCGGCGGAATTCGATCTGTTGTGGGCGCTGGTCAGTTGCGCGGGTGAGGTGGTCAGCCGCGACGAGCTGATGCGGCAGTTGCGCGGCATCGAATTCGACGGTCTGGACCGTACGATCGACGGCGGCATTTCCAAACTGCGTCGCAAGCTGCATGACGACGCCAGCACCCCGCAACGCATCAAAACCGTGCGCGGCAAAGGCTATCAATTCAGTAAGCTGGCGTGGGACTAACGAAGCGGCGCGGATAGCGCCATCTCGTAACTCACCGAAATTTGGCGCGACAAATATCCACAGTCGCATGAGCAAATCGACAGTCGTGCAAGGCTCGCGCGACTAGGATCGCAGACTTGTCCTACGACCGGTTTCGCGATGTCTGCATCCGTCTCTCCTCTTTCCCGACATGCCGTGCTGATGATTCACGGCCTGGGCGGTACACGTCATGATTTCGGCACGCTCGATCGCAAGTTCGAGCAGATTGGCTGCGACGTGCATCTGCCGTCGCTGCCGGGGCACGGCTCGAATCCCGACGCGTTGAGCGGCGTGACGCTGAACGACTACATGAAGCTGCTGAGCCGCACATACCGCGAACTGCTGACGCGCTATGAACGTGTCGACGTTGCCGGTATTTCGATGGGCGCGTTGCTCGCGTTGATGCTGAGCGCGCGCGAACGGATGACGAACGGGCGTTTGATCCTGTTGTCGCCGCCGGTGTTCCTCGACGGCTGGGGCGGCTCGCGTCTGCAGCCGCTGCGCTATCTGCTGTATTGCGTGCCCGGATTGCGGCATCTGATTCGCGTGCCGGAAGGCGAGCCGTTCGGCATCAAGAACGCGCGGATTCGCAACCTGATCCGCCGGCACCTGCAAAAGGGCAGTGGCGTTCATTACCCGTACGTGCCGCTGTCGGCGATCGAACAGGTCGACTGGATGCGTTTCGCGGCGAAGCGCGCGATGCGGCGCGTCACCTGCGAAACGCTGGTGATGCATTCGGAAGAAGACGAAGTGACGAGCATCCGCTCGGCCGAATTCGTCTGCGACAATCTCGCCAGCCGTTCGGTGACGCTGGTGCGCTTGACCGACAGCTACCACATGATCACACTGGATAACGAACGCGATACGGTAGCCCGGCAAACCATGGCGTTCGTTCAAAGGGCGCCCATGCTGGCGCCGTAGCACAGAGAGAAAGATGCCACACCGAGCGGAGCCAAAAAAACTCAATCCGTACCGCTACTGCAAGTGGCGTTTGCTTCGTTTCCGCCGTTCATGGACCGACACCCGGGCCGATCGGATTCCGAGCTGGTCGCGTCTCTATGTGCGGGTCTATACGCGGCTGCTGACACTCACGGTGCTCGTGCTGACGTTCGCGATCACGACACTCGGGCTGGCGCTGGATAGCACGCCCTCGCTCTGGCAAACCTTGACGAATAGCAGGGTGTTGCTGCCTATCCTGATCGTGACGCTGGTGCTGCCGGCCATTACCGCCTACCGCTGGATGCGTCCCGTCTGGCTGGATCTGGTGATGGTCCGCGAACGCGCCATCGACTTCACCGGCGGGCGCTTCAACACGCGTGCGCGCGAATCGTATAGCGTGATCATCGGTCCGCTGGCGCGCACGCTGAACGCGCTGGCCGAACGCATGGAACGCCTGATCGCCGCGCAGCGCGAACTCACCAACGGCATCTCCCACGAACTGCGCACACCGCTGGCGCGCGTGCGTTTTGCGCTGGAGAGCCTGCGCGAACCGGCCTCCGCAGCCGAATATCACGGTGCGTTGACGAGCATCGACCAGGACGTCACCGAGCTCGACGAACTGATCGACATGAGCCTGACCTACGCGCGCCTCGAATACAGCTCATTGCAATCGAACCTCGAAGCGACCTCGCTGGCCGCCTGGTTCGACAGTCAGATCACCGACGCGACCCTGCTCTATGCGGACAAGCAAATCGTCCCGCACAAGGATATCGACGTCGCGTTGAGGGTGGTGATGGACAAGCGGCTGATGTCGTACGCCATGCGCAATCTGCTGCGCAACGCGAGCAAATACGCGCAGTCGCGCATCATGGTCGGTCTGAGCGCGCGGCACGGCAACGTGGAAATCTATGTGGAAGACGACGGCGCCGGCATCCCGCCCGAGCAGCGCGCGCGTATTTTCAATGCGTTCGTGCGACTCGATCGCCAGACCGGCGGCTATGGCCTGGGGCTCGCGATCACGCAACAGGTGCTGCGCGCGCATCATGGCCGCATCGCCGTGACGGATCCGGCCACCCTGAGCGGCGCGCGCTTCGAACTGAGCTGGCCGGTCGGCACGGTGTGAGCCCTGCGGTGCGGGGCGGGGCGAAAAAACGTGGCGTGGCCCGGTCGACGCGAACGCCGTGCCGGCCACGCTCAACACCTCGTCAATACGTATGGCCTAGCTGGAAATAGAAGTTGCTGCGGCCACCCGGCGCGAACGCGACGCCCAGATAGATCGGTCCGAATGAGCTGGTCAGCGCGGTGAAAATCGTCACGCTGCGCTTCAGCGAGCCGCTGCCGAAATCGGAGTCGCGATTCCACACGTTGCCGGCCTCGATGCTCAATCCCGCGAACAGGCCGCGAATCGGCGACGCATTGAAGGTGGCGAGCTGGTTCATGTAGGTGATCTGGCCGTACGCCATCGAGTTGCCGGACAGTTGATCCGCGGCATAGGCCGACAAATGCTGGAAGCCACCCAACGTGAAGCCGAACGGGTTGGTCAGATTGGTGCCGCCGAAATCGTTGCCCGCCTCGATACTCGCGTTGATGCTGTGGCGTCCATAGCTCGCCGCGACGATGGTCTTGCCGTACACCTCGGTGAAACTGTTGTCGCCCGCGAACAGCGAGCGCTCGGCGCGCAATTCGCCGAAATAGCCCTTGCGCGCGAACAACGGATCGTCGAGCTGATCGATCACGAGGCGCGCCCGTACGCTGAGCTGCCTGCCGTAGATGTCGGGGAACAGCAGCGGCGAATTGGAGACACTATCGTCGAGCGGCAGATTGTATTCAGGCGTGGCATAGCCGTGCGCGTACGCCACGCCGATCCGGAAGTCGCCCAGACGCGCGAGCGGCAAACCGAAGTCGAGACCCGCGCGCTCGGTTTGCAAGCGGTATTGCGTGATCTTGACGTCGCCCGGGTCGTCGTAGAGGTTCGCGTAGCGGCGCTGAAATTCCACGTACGGCGCGACGTAGTAACCGAACGAACTCGACAGCGGCTGGCGCAGCTCCGCATGAAAGTTGAGCAGATCGCTGCCGAGGGTGCTGTCCACGCGTCCTTCGAGCCCGGACTCCGTCAGCCACGGACGGCGATAACCCAGATGCAGCCGGAAGCCGCCTTCGTCCGTCGAACTGCTCGACAGGCCTAGCCCGAACAGCAGGAAATTCGGCCCCCACATTTTCTCGTGCGCGTTGACCACGAGGGTGTGCTGGTCGCCGTCGTCGACCAGTTGCTGGCTCACGCTGTCGAAGTCGCCGGCGGTGGTGAGCGCGAGCAGATTCCGGTTGAGCGCGACGGGGTCGTACACGTCGCCGGGATTGACGTGAAGCGCGTTGCGAATGCGTGACTGCGGCACTGCGCCGTGCGAGTCGATCTGAATCTGCGTGATTCGCACCGGGTGCACGATGGGCGTGCCATGGCGGGCTCGCCACGCGGCGTAGTCGGCCGGCGACAGCGCGAGGTGCTGCAGCTGCGGCAGCATTGCGCGCGTGGCGGCGGCGCCCGCCGCGATCGCCTGGCTCGCGTTGGCGAAATCGGTGAAGCTCAGCGAACCCAGCGCCGGCTGGATCAAGACGTCTTCAGGCTGCAACTGCTCGCGCTGCCGAGCGACGTTCTGGTGAATCAGAATGCCTATCATCTGCTGCATCACGTCGGCGGGCGACGCCAGCGCGTCGAGCGGGCGCAACGGCGAGCCGATATCGACCGCGATCACCACATTCGCGCCCATGTCGCGCGCCGTTTCGATCGGCAGATTGCTGACGATGCCGCCGTCCACCAGCGTTCGCCCGTCGATATCGGCGGGGGCGAACAGACCGGGCAGCGCCATGCTGGCGCGAATCGCCTGCGGTAGCGAACCGTGGTCGAGCACGACTTTCTCGCCGGTGCGCAGGTCGGTGGCAATTGCGCGATAGGGGATCGGCAGACGGTCGAACGAGACATTGCCCGGCACCGCCGAGGTCCAGTCCTGCAACAGCGCTTGCAGCCGGTTGCCTTGCACGAGCCCGACCGGCAGGCGGAAGCCGTTCGCGCCGTAGCCGAGCGCGAGGCTATTCACATACAGCCGTTCGTCCTCGCGACGCGATTGCGGAAGATCGGCGCGATCGGTGACGTCGAATGCGATGTCCGCGAGGTTGATACCCGCGAGGCGGTTTTGCATGTCCTGCGCGGTCATGCCGCTCGCGTACAGGCCGCCGACAACCGAGCCCATGCTGGTCGCGGCGATGCAGTCGACCGGAATGCGATTTTCTTCCAGCACCTTCAGGACGCCGAGATGCGCGTAGCCGCGCGCGCCGCCGCCGGACAGCACGAGTCCGACCGACGGGCGGCCGGACGGCCCGGCTTCGGCCTGGCAGCCGGAGTCGGCGGCCTGCACGCGTTGGCTGAAAGCGGCGATGCCGCACGCCAGCAACACGGCGGCGGTGCAGCGTAAATGAAGAGCGATAGGCCGGTGACGCGGATCAGGCGCTGCTTGTGGTCGTCGTCGGTGGCGGGCCAACACTCGGTTCATCTAATTCGGGGGAGAGAGAAAACCGAGAGATTACATGGTTTTGCATCGGTAAAAACAGCCTATTTCGTGGAAACGGGCGTTTACGAAAAAACGTAAGGTTGGCGCGGCCGATGCAACCCGTGGCGACCCGCGACTTGCGCGAATAGCGCTCAATTCGTGGGGTCGAGCGAGTGTTTGCGTGATAGCGCGGCGCGTTGCGGCGCCGGGCGGCGCGACTATCGCCAGCTTCGCTCCGACGGCCGCTCACCGCGCCGCGGCGATGTGTGTCGGGATATGTCACGGTCGCGTTAAAACGCCCGCAAACCCTTGTCGCACGGGCTTCCTTCGTGGTGTAACAGGGTGACATAGGTTCCTTGCTGATTAACCGGGGCCATCCTTCTATAGTCCGTTCGTCGCCACGCCGAAGTGACCGCAGTGGCCCGAACCCCAGAAGGACATACCGTGAAAAACCGTTCGTTTGCTACCCCAGCCACTGCCGCCTGCGTCGTCTCGGCCACATCGTTTTCCTCCACCCGCCATGCGCTGCGCAAGCTGGTGCTCGGCGCCGCGGTTGCCGTGTTCGCGTTCGGCAGCGCGTCAGCGTTCGCGTGGTCGCAGCACGGCACCGCTTACACCTCGCGCGGCACCTACAACGGCGCGCGTTACGGCTCGTGCGGCGGCGGCAGTTGCTCGCATGCGGGCGGCGTCGTCGGTCCGTACGGCGGTCTGGCCACCAACACCGGTACGGTGACGCGCAATGCACCGGGGCAATTCTCGAACTCGGGTACGGCGACCGGGCGCTACGGCAACTCCGTCCAGCATGCCGGCGACACCAGTTGCGCCAGCGGCACCTGTGCGCATACCGGCTCCCTGACCGGGCCGGACGGTAAAACCGCCACCACGTCCGGCTCCGTGACGAAGACCGCGTCGGGTCAGTACTCGTCGTCCGGCTCGGTGACGGGGGCGAACGGCAACACGGTCGATCATTCGGCGTCGACGAATTGCGCCGGCTCGACGTGTTCGCGATCCGGTACGGTGACCGGGGCGGACGGTGGCACCGTCAACCATGCCGGCACGGCCACGCGGATTGCCCCGGGCGTCGTGACGACCTCGACGAGCGTGACCGGCACGCACGGCAATACGGTGACGTCGAGCGGGGCGGTGGTCGCGACCGGTGGCGTGGTGACAACGGGTGGGGTCGTGACGACGGGTGGCGCCACGGTGGTGGTGGCGCCCAAGCCGGTGGTGGTCGCGCCGCCGGTGGTTTATGCGCCGCCGCCGCCGGTGGTTTATGTGCCGCCCAAGGCGGTGGTTGTGGCGCCGCCGGTCGTCTATGCGCCGCCGCCGCCGGTCGTCTACGTGCCGCCGCCTCCGCCGCGGGCTGTTTATGTCGCGCCGCGTGTCGTGTATGTCGCGCCGGCGCCGCGCCCGGTCGTATGGGTGCCGGGCCATTGGGTGGGGAATGTCTGGGTGCCGGCGCACTGGTCGTGAGGAGGCCGGTCATGCGAGTCCGAAGTGCGTTGGCAACGATCGTCGTCGCGGCGAGCCTCGCGCTTGCGGCGCGCCGCTACGTGGCCGCTCACGCGGATACCCCTCGCGAGCAGCGGGAACTGCAAACATCGCAAGATTGTTCGGCGCGCTACGCGGCGTTGCTCGATCTTGCCGAACTGGCCCGACGGGACGGCAAATCGTCCGAGGTCGTGGTGCGCGGACTGAGCGACCGCGCGGGCGCGATGAGCGCGTGTCTGCCGACCGTCCGCGCCAGCCACCCAGGCCACCGCGCCGACCTCACCAAAAAAAGCGCTCCCGATTCCTGACGGAACCCGGAGCGCTCGCACGACCACTTCCTGTCAGACCTTGGCTTAACGTCCCTGCTGCTGCAGATACTGCTTCACATCGCTCAGCGTCACGCTGCCTTTATGGCTGCTGTCGATCTGATCGAAGTGCTTGGCGACAAAGCCCAGGCCCTGGGTTTGCGCCTGCGCCTTCGTGACTGCCGCGCCATTGCTCAACGCCGCATTGGCGCCGAGGCGCGCATCGAGCCGCTGCTGGGCCTGTTGCTGCAGCGCGGTCCCGGTCGACGGTGCGACCGGCGCCGGGCGGTTCTGCGGAAAGAACGGACCGTCGACGCCACGCGCGCCGCTCGGCGGCGTAGCAGGCGCAACCGCTTGCGGCGGTAACGCATGCGCGCTGCCGATCAAACCGGCGATCGCGAGCAACGGGGAGAGACGTCGCAACTTTGTGAAAAGAGACATGATGACTCACCTGAATTGATTAATAGGGTATCGCGAACCGCGCGGATCGTCAGCCCGTTCAAGGCGACGGCAATTGCGTGGAGGCGGAAGCGGTGGCGGTGGCGGTCGGCTCGCTGGCGGGACTTTCGTCGCGCCACGGGGCCGGCAGCGTCCACAACGCGAGCGCGTCAGGCATCGGCGTGCCGCGATAGAAGCGCACCAGATCGCGCTTCATCGCCGGACGAGCGGTGTCGTCCAGATAAATCATGTGGCCGCCCGGGAAGAAGTTGACCTGCAAGTCCGGATTGATACCCGGCACGGTTTGCAGTCGCGCCAACTGTTTCTCGGTATTGAAGAACGGCGTGGCCAGATCGTGGAAGCCGTTTTCCGACAACACCCTCAGCTTCGGATTGAGCGTCAGCGCGCCGAGCAGATCGGGGATCGTGTCGGGCATCGCCTGGCCGTCGTGCGAGAAATTCCACACCTGGATGATGGCGTCGTTCAGCGGCATATACGTCGCGTTCGGCGCGGTGTAGCCCAGGTAGTCCGGCATCTGGGTCGCCAGCGCGTTGGTGAACGGCTGCGAGATCAGAATGTCGGACGGGTCGCCGTCGCTCGCCAGACGCGGATCCGAGTTCGGCAACGACACGCGTCCGTCATACCGGCCGATCGTCGTGCCCGGAATCAGGCTCGTCGAGAAGCTGTTGACGCTGAAGTAGCCTTGCAGCGCCTGCGTCGTCAAACCGGACGGAATGGTCCAGCCCTGCACCGTCTTGTCGTTCGGCACCACGGGCTTGCCGAGCGCATTCGGTATGCCGAGCTGACTGAGCACCCAGGTCTGCGAATAGCGCCTGAGCTTGCTGTACTCGGCCGTCACGAACAGGCTGGTCTGCAACGCGTAAAGGCCCGGGTTGAGCGGCGCCGGCGACGCCTGGTTGTAGTACGCCGCCACCGCCGCGTAGCCCGGGAAATAGCCCGCCAGCGTATCCGTATCCAGTGCGAGCGCGCTGGTCGAATTGGTAATGGCGACGGCTTCGATCGCGTCCGCGAAATAGTTGAGAATCGCGGATTGCAGCACGATGCCGGTCAGATGAACGCCCGACGATTCCAGCGCGAGCGCCAGCATGTCGGTACGCGGCGTGCCATACGATTCGCCGTACAGATAGATCGGCGAGCTGCTGCGATTGTTGACCGTCAGATAGCGCTGAATGAAGTCGCGCATGATGTCGACGTCGGTGTCGGTCGTCCAGTACTTCTGGTTCGTATTCGGCAACACCGCTTCGGAGAGCCCGGTGCCCGGTGGGTCGATGAAGACCATATCCGTCGTGTCGATCAGGCTGTCCTTGTTATCGACGAGCGGATAGTTCGGCCAGTTGCCGAATACGGGATCGGGCGTGGACACGCGCGTCGGCGCAAACGAGCCGAGCCGCAACCAGATCGACGACGACCCCGGGCCGCCGTTATAGACGAACGTGACCGGGCGCGGCGTACCGTTCGTGCTCGGCACGGTATAGGCCACATAGGACATGGAGGCTTCGGGGTTGCCGTTCGCGTCGGCGGCGGTCAGGTGACCGGTGGTCGTCGTGTAGTTGACCGGCGCCTTGCCCTGGGTCCACTGGTAATGCATCACCGCGGCTTTTTCCGACACCTGCGAGGGTGTGAGACCGTCCGTGGCGTTCAACGAATAGGCGACCGGATCGATATAGGTCTGATTGGCCGCCGACGCTTGCGCCTGCGCGGCGGCCTTGGCATCGAGTTGCTGACTTGCGGGGGTTTGCTGCATGCTCACCGCCGCGCCGTTCGACGAACTGCCGTCGCCGCCGCCGCAGCCGCCGAGCAACGTGATCGCAACCGCTAAAGTCCCTAGGGCCGGCAGCTTGCGCTGGCGTAGAGGGGAGTTGCCTCTAAGACGCTCGTGTCGTTTCATCTCATTCCTTGGTGGATGGGTTCAGCTACCGTTTCACAAAGGTCTCTTCGCGGATGAATATGCATTGTCTGGAATTATTTTTAATGCATCGCCGACGTGTAATAGTGAACAACGACAGACTCGAACAGCAACACGCGTCAATACCCATGGGCATTAAAAAATGTCCATGCTTATTGAATAAAAATGACTAACACTCTGAATTAGATGCGCCGGTTCTTTTCGGGAATTTTTTCCGTGAGTTCCGTTAGGTAAGAATTCGTAATATCTGCGGCAGAAGAAAAATAGGCGACGCGCTAGGGCCTTGTCAAGCACTTAGCGAAATTACGTAAATCGAATATTGGTGGCCTTAATTTAAAGGCCTGTAGGGTTCAGGCGGGCGTGATGGAGTGCGCGGATTTGTTTATTACGAATGTAAATATAATCGTTTGCAAAATGTAATTATTAATTGCCGCATTGCGTCAAATCACATTTCATAAAAATCGTGCCGGCAATGGAATTGAATACGCAAGCCGGAATCGCCACGAAATCCATTAACGTATCCATGGCGCTCCATGCCCCGCTATTGCGGTTCTTCGAGCACCAGCGGAAAGCGGATGTTGAACGTGGTGCCCACCCCTTCGCGCGAGACGAAATCGATCTGCCCATTCAGCACGCGGCACAGTTCCTTGACGATCGCGAGGCCGAGACCCGTGCCGGGAATATCGTCTCCCGCGGCGCGTTCGAATTCGTCGAACACGCGGTCCGCGTCCTCCGGCGCAATGCCTTCGCCGGTATCCGAGACGCGGATCGACCAATGGTCCGCATCGGCCATGGCGAGCCGGAATTCGATTTCGCCCGACTTCGTGTACTTGGTCGCGTTGGACAACAGATTGACCGCGATCTGCTTCAGCTTGAGCCGATTGGAGGTGATGGCGGGCAACGCCGGGTCGAATGCGGTGCGCAGCTTCAGCCCTTTGGCTTCGATCGACGGACGCGACGCGGCTTCGAGTTCGTCGAAGAGCGCGCGCAGTTCGACCGTTTCGAGCGTGAGCGGCGCACCGTCGCCGAGTACGACCGAATATTCGATCATCTGGTCGACCAGTTGTTTCATGTCGGCGGCTTGCCGGTTCGCCAGCGTCAATGCAGTGTCGGCTCTGGCGGGTGCGCGCGCGATCAATTGCAGCGCAATGGAAAACGCGTTCAGAAAGTTGCGCAGGTCGTGTACCACGCTGCGAGTGATCTGCATCCGCGATTCGTACAGATCGCTCACGAGCCGCTGTTTCAGCGTGAGTTCGTGATTGGCGCGTTCGAGCCTGCCGGTGTACTCGTCGATCTTGCGGTCGCGTTCGCTGACCACCTGCTTGATCGACGTGAGCGTGACCATGCTGAGCGCCTCGGCGATCAGACGCCGCGCGCGGCGTTCGTGGCGGCGCGTGAAGGCGCTGTCGCGTTCGGCGAATTCGTCTAGCGCGTCGGCGAGCACCTGGTGAAACAGATCGAGTTCGCGCACCAGTTCTTCGATCCGATAACCCTGGCGCCAACGGACCATGCCGTGTTTTCTCGCGTCGCTCTCAATGCTCGATTCGACCAGTTCGAGGTCTTCGATGTCGAGCGCGATGCAGAGTCCGTCGAGAATTTCCGGCAGATGGTCGGCGAGTTGCTGGTAAGTGAGCTTGTCTGCTTCGACGAGTTCGACGTCGCCGAATACGGCTTTCATCCATTGCTCGGTGAGGCGGGTTCGTTCGCCGCGAACGAAGTCGGCGAAATTATGCAGCGGGCTAACGAGGATTTCGGCCATGGCGACGTTTCAGGATGAAGTTTCTACAACCTACAAAGGTTCGAACCACTCCAGACGCGTCGAACCGGAAAACGGCGCCCACGCCGCGCGAGAAAGCACGCTGTCGGCAGGAATGAATGCGAGGCTTGACCGGCGGGCGCCGTGCTTTCCGAAACCGCCGAAAGCCCGCTGCCACGGCCGATAATCCGCCTCATTATCACCGCAATCGCGGTTCGTGGAACAGCCCTTGCGTAACGGTGGGCAGATGACAAAGGACTTCAAACCGGCGATCCCTGATGCATTCAATCCTTTTGGTGGACGACGAGCCGGAAATTCTGGCCGCGTGGCGCCTGATTCTTGAAAACGAAGGTTACGAAGTCGGTTGCGCGAGCAACGGGGTGGAGGCGGTCGCGCGGGTGGCATCGGCGATGCCCGTCACGCCCGATCTGATCATTACCGACTGGATGATGCCGCTGATGGACGGCGCGGAACTCTGCCGCCGTCTGCGCGCGATGCCGGAGCTCGCCGACGTGCCGATTCTCATCCACACGGCCGTGCCGCCTTCGTCCGACGGCCGCGAAAAGCACTGGGACGCGTGCCTGAGAAAGCCGGTCGGTGCGGATCTTTTTTTGACCACCGTGGCGCAACTTTGCAAGCAGCGGCATTGAAGGAACGGGGCTTGCTGCGGAGTCGGCGCCTTGCCGTTTGCCGCGTCGTTCAAGTCCGTTCACTCCCCATGACCCGCCTTCACAAAATCGACGAACACGCGTAGCGGCGCGGGGACATGCCGGTGCCCCGGATAGTAGAGAAACGGCCCCGAAAAGCTCGGCCACCACGACTCCAGGATCGGCTCCAACGCCCCGCTGTCAAGCTGCGGCCGCAGCCAGTCTTCGAATAGATGGATCACGCCCACGCCGGCGACCGCTGCGCTGATCGCCAGATCGAGCGCAGCCCCGGGACGCACGAGCAGCGGCCCGGTCGGATTCAACTGCAACGCTTCACCGTCGCGCTCGAAATGCCACAACGGAATCGCGCCGCCGGCAAACTGGCCGCGCAGGCACGCATGCGCGAGCAACTCGCGCGGGTGCTCGGGGCGGCCGTGTTCGTCGAGATAGGCGGGCGCGGCGGCGGTCGCGAAGCGCTGCACGCGCGGCCCGATCGGCACGGCAATCATGTCCTGTTCGAGTCGCTCGTCGTAGCGAATGCCCGCGTCGCAACCAATCGACAGCAGGTCGACGAAACCGTCTTCCACCACGACCTCGACGCGAATGTCGGGGTACGCCTTGAGGAAGGGCACGATGACCGTGGGCAGCGTGATGCGTGCGGCGCTGGACGGCACGTTCAGCTTGAGCGTGCCGGTCGGCTTGTCGCGAAAGCCGTTCAGCACGTCGAGCGCGGCTTCCATTTCGGTGAATAGCGGTGTCAGCTTTTCGATCAGACGCAAACCGGCTTCGGTCGGCGCCACGCTGCGCGTGGTGCGGTTGAGCAGGCGCAAGCCGAGTTTCGCTTCGAGACGGCGCACGGCCATGCTGAGGCTCGACGCGGACACCCCGCCGATGCGCGCCGCGTCGCGAAAGCCGCCGGCTCGCGCGACGGAAACGAAGGCGGAAAGATCGTTTAATTCCATGGTCAATGTGCACATTTTTGAACAACCCGTGCACGTTATGCCTATTTATTCGACAACGCAACGCGGTGATACTTCGACTCAACCTCACCCATTCAAGGAGCGCACCATGTCCGATCTCAAGACCACCGACACTTTCCCACTCGCCGGACACTCCGTGCGGCGCATGGGCTACGGCGCGATGCAACTGGCCGGCCCCGGCGTATTCGGACCGCCGAAGGATCGCGAGGCGGCTGTCGCGGTGTTGCGCGAGGCGCTGGCGGCAGGCGTCAATCACATCGATACGAGCGACTTTTATGGGCCGCACGTCACCAATCAGATTATTCGCGAAGCGCTGCATCCTTATCCGGACGATCTGCTGATCGTCACCAAGCTCGGCGCGGTGCGCGACGATAAGGGCGGCTGGCTGCCGGCAATGGAGCCGCAAGCGATCGAACGCGGTCTGCACGACAACCTGCGCAATCTCGGGCTCGACGCGATGGAAGTGGTCAACCTGCGCATCATGGGTAGCATCCACGCGCCCTCCGAAGGCTCGATCGAGAAAGAGGTCACGGCGCTGGCCGAACTGAAGCAGCGCGGACTGGTTCGCCATATCGGCTTGAGCAACGTGACGTCGGCGCAGATTGCCGAGGCGCAGCGCATTACGGAGGTGGTGTGCGTGCAGAACCACTACAACCTGGTGCATCGCGAAGACGACGCCTTGATCGACGAGTTGGCGGCGCAGGGCATCGCGTATGTGCCGTTTTTCCCGCTGGGCGGTTTCACGCCGATTCAGTCGTCGGCGCTGTCGGATCTCGCGAGCGGGTTGGGCGCGACGCCGATGCAGGTCGCGCTGGCCTGGCTGCTGCAGCGTTCGCCCAACATTCTGCTGATTCCGGGTACGTCGGGGCTTCAGCATTTGCGCGAGAACCTGCAGGCCGCGCATTTGACGCTGAGCGACGAGGTTCGCGCCGAGCTCGACGCGATCGGCCGCGCTAACGGCGCAGCGTAAGCGTAGTCATAGAGGCGCGGCGGAGATAGGCCTCCGCTGCGCCTCACGCGGTCCTTACCGCACCCGCACACACTTCAAATCGCATCGAGCTTCTGGCTCGGGCGCCACGCCTGCTAGCCGCATCGCGCCAATCGCCCGCTCACACCCGCCATTGCGGCAGATCGACCCGGCCCCATGCGCATTCCTGCGATTCTGGAATGGTAGATTGGTCCGCGCTTAATCGGGGGCAAACTCTATGGCGGTGGGCTCAAACCAGTCGGGCGGTGGGTTTCCCGCGTTGACCAGTATCCGGTTCATTGCCGCTTTCGCGGTCGTCATCTCCCATTTCTCGGAACGCAACCTGCTGTCATTGCCGGCTGCGTTGTTCAATTTCATCGACGGCGGCCGCTCGGCCGTGTCGCTGTTCTTCGTGCTGTCCGGTTTCATTCTGACCTTCACGTATCGCGACAAACTGGCCCATGGCGGCGTGCGCTCGTTTTACGAGGCACGTGTTGCGCGCATCTATCCGATGATCCTGCTCGGCCTGCTGATGTGCGTGCCGGTCGTGATGTACCTCGTGCTTAATGACAACCCGCAACGAATGCTGGAGTGGTTTGCGCTGAAAGGCGCGATCTATCCGGCGCTGTTCGTCAGCCTGATCGCCCAGTTGCTGTTGCTCAACGGCTGGTTGCCGTTTTCGGCCATCAATCAGCCATGGAACGGACCCTCGGATAGCGTTTCCTGCGAGGCGTTTTTCTATCTTCTGTTTCCGTTTCTATTGCGCCGTATGACGACGATGAGCGTCGCGCGGATCGCATTGATCGCCGTCGCGGCGTGGCTCGCGACCGGCGTAGGGATAGCGTTGCTGCAAAGCTTCGTACCGTTGTCGCGCAGCGCCGCGATGATTTACTCGATGCCGGTAACGCGGCTTGCCGAGTTCATGATGGGTATCGCGGTAGCGATCTACTACCTGCGTCTCAGAGCGAGCGGAAGTTCGCAGCAGGTCAAAGGCATCGTGCTGATCGGCGTGGCGGTGACCGCGATTTTCATACTCAGCGTGTGGCGGCCGATCTGGCCGGCCTATTATCTGGAGTCGCCGTTTTACGCCGCGTTGATCCTGGGCCTCGCGTTGCTGGAACGTCCCGTGTTGGGCTTGTTGAGCTGGCGGCCGCTAGTGCGATTGGGGGAGGCGAGTTATTCGCTGTATCTCACGCATTTGCCGCTTGCGCTCTGGTCGGTGATGCTGGGTTTCGGACCGTCGAACGGCTGGATCATGATTCCCGTGAGCGTGCTGCTTAGTCTGCTGTGCTTCCGGTTTTATGAGGAGCCAATGCGTCGGAAGATCAAGGCACGCTTCGCCAGTCAGAAGATCGCGCGATTGCCCGCGGCGGAGCCGGGGCAGACCGCGGTTTAAGCGCGGGGTGGTCAGTGTGGCCACGCCACGCCTCACGTGAAACGGCTCAAGACCGGTAACGCAACGCGTCGATCAACACCGCGAGCGCGCGTGACGATTGTCGGCGGCTTGGGTAGTACAGGTGATAGCCGGGGAACGTCGGGCACCAGTCCTTCAGCACCGCTTTCAGCCGCCCCTCGGCGACGTGCGGACGCGTCAACGCCTCGGGCACGTACGCCAGACCGCAACCCATCAACGCCGCGTCGAGCATCTGCTGCGTGCCGTTGCAAGTCAGTTGGCCCTCGACGCGCACCTTCAGTTCGTGCCCGGCCTTTTCGAATTCCCACGCATACAAACCGCCGTAGGTCGGCAGCCGCAGGTTGATGCAGTTGTGTTCGGTCAGATCCTGCGGTGTCTTCGGCCGCGCGCGCTTCGCAAAGTAGGTGGGCGCGGCGACTACCGCCATGCGCATGTCCGGTGCAATGCGGACCGCGATCATGTCTTTCGCCACCTGGTCGCCGAGACGGATGCCCACGTCGTAACGTTGCGCGACGATGTCGGTCAGCCCGAAATCCACCACCAGTTCGATCTTGAGGTCCGGATAGTCGGGCAGCAGCAGGGCGAGCTTCGGTTGCAGAATCGTGGTCGCCGCGTGCTCGTCGGTCGTGATGCGGATCGTGCCGGCCGGTTTGTCGCGCAATTCGCCTAGCGCCGCGAGTTCCTCGTCGATTTCGTCGAAGCGCGGGCCTACCGTGGTCAGCAGTCGCTCACCAGCCGGCGTGGGCGACACGCTGCGGGTCGTGCGAGTGAGCAGACGCAGGCCGAGCCGCGTTTCGAGACCGCGAATCGTGTGGCTCAACGCCGATTGCGATACGCCCAGCTTCGCCGCCGCTTTGGTGAAGCTGCGTTCGCGGGCGACCGCGATAAAAGCCAGCAGGTCGTTCAGATTGTCGCGTGCCATTCATGAATCTCACTCATGGGTGTTTGCCGATTCTACCGTCTAGTCGCGGGGCGCCGCAGCGCTTAAATTGAAGGCCTGATGCAATCGGACCGACGTGAGGCGCTGCTCGCCCCACGCCTCGATGCCGACGCCGCTTTCGAACCGAACTGGAGAATCTTGCATGGCGAACGAACCCCACACCGCGCGCAACGCGTTCGGCGATATCGCTCCCGCGCTGGCGGACTATACGGACAACGTGCTGTTCGGCGAGGTCTGGCAACGGCCGGGTCTGTCGCCCCGTGATCGCAGTCTCGTCACGGTCGCCAGCCTCGTGGCGATGTACCGCGGCAACGAATTGCCGTTTCATCTCGGCAAGGCGCTCGACAACGGCGTGTCGCGTGACGAGCTGATCGAGTTGATCACGCACCTCGCGTTCTATTCGGGTTGGCCGACCGCCAGCACGGCGCTCGGCATCGCGCGACAGGTTTTTGCGGGTCGCGACGCCTGAGCGCCGGGTCGCCGATCGGGCGGAGTACTTCACAGCGTATCGAGCCGTGCCCGTGCAAGGCACGGCGTGACAGGAGAACAAGGAATGGATTACCGGTATCTGGGCCGTAGTGCCCTCAAGGTTTCGCCGTTATGTCTCGGCGCGATGATGTTCGGCGGCGAGACCGACGAAGCGACGTCGGCGCGCATCATCGACAAGGCGTTCGATCAGGGCGTCAACTTCATCGACACCGCCGATGTGTATCACGCGGGTCGTTCGGAGGAAATCGTCGGACGGGCGATCGCGCCGCGCCGCGATAACTGGGTGGTGGCCACCAAGTTCGGCTATCCGACCGCGCAAGGTCCGAACGAACAGGGGCAGTCGCGCAAGTGGATCATGCAGTCGGTCGACGCGAGCCTGAAACGGCTCGGCACCGACTACATCGATATTCTGTACTTTCATCGCGCGCTGACCGATGCGCCGCTAGAAGAGGCGGTGCGCGCGATCGGCGATCTGATCCGCCAGGGCAAGATCCGCTACTTCGGCGTGTCGAATTTTCGTGGCTGGCGTATTGCCGAAATCGTTCGACTTGCCGATCAACTCGGCATTGACCGGCCGGTCGCGAGCGAGCCGTTGTACAACCTCGTGGACCGTACCGCGGAAGTCGAGCAACTGCCCGCCGCGCATCACTACGGTTTGGGCGTGGTGCCGTACAGCCCGCTCGCGCGCGGCGTGCTCAGCGGCAAATACACGGTAGACGCGCCGCCGCCGGCCGACTCGCGCGCGGGCCGTGGCGACAAGCGGATTCAGCAGACCGAGTGGCGTGCCGAATCGCTGCACATTGCGCGGACTATCGCCGACCACGCGAAGCAACGCGGGACGACGTCGATCGCATTCGCGCTTGCCTGGGTGCTAAAGAACCAGATGGTCAGCAGCACGATCGCCGGTCCGCGTACCGAAGCGCACTGGGACGGCTACATGGACGCCCTGAAACTGCAACTCGGCCCCGACGACGAAGCGCTCGTGAATAGCCTCGTTCCGCCCGGCCATGCGTCGACGCCGGGTTATACGGACCCCGGCTATCCGATCGAAGGACGGCGCGTTGCATGACGGTGCTGTGTGACCGCGCGAGGCGCCTGCGAAAACGGGCGCCTCACACCGACGCCGCGATCGTGTCCCGTAACCACCGATGCGCGGGGTCGCGATGCACGCGCTCGTGCCACAGCATTGCCATCTCGTAGCCCGGCACCTCGACGGGCGGCTCTACCATGCGCAGCGCGCTGTTTTCGCGCACCAGCCGTGCCGGCACCATGCCGACCAGATCGGTGCTCGCGAGCGCCGACACCATGAACAGAAAATGCGGCACGGACAGCACCACGCGGCGCGTGAGGCCGATCCTCGCGAGCGATTCATCGGTGACGCCGAAGAATCCGCCGCCGTCCGGCGACACGATCACCTGTTCGAGTTTGCAGAATTGCGCGAGCGTCGGTCGGCGCTTCAGACGCGGGTGGCCGGCGCGGCCCACTAGCACGTAACGCTCGGCGAACAGCACGCGACGGCGCAAACCGTCCGGCGCGCCTTCGCTGGTATGGAAGCCCAGATCGATTTCTCCCTGTTCCGCCTGGCGCATCAGTCGCGGCGGCACGGCTTCGACGATCGCCAGGCGCGTGCCCGGCGCGGCTGCTCTCAACGTGGCCAGCGTGGGGAGGATGATGGTCGATTCGGCGTAGTCGGTGGCGGCGATCCGCCAACTGTGCGTCGCTTCGGCCGGATCGAACGGGCTCGCCGGCGCGACCGCGCGTTCGAGTGCTTCTAGCGCCTCGCGCAATGGTTCGCGCAATGCTTCGGCCCGGGCGGTGGGACGCATGCCGCGCGGTCCCGGCAGCAACAGCGGGTCGCCGAACAGATCGCGCAGTTTCGCGAGATGCACGCTGACCGACGGCTGCGAGAAGTTCAGGCGTTCGGCCGCGCGCGTCACGTTGTGCTCGGACAGCAGCACGTCGAGCGTGACCAGCAGGTTCAGATCCAGCCTTCTTAAATTAACCAAGACTATACCTAATATATTGGGAATTCATTTCCAATATACCGTAGTGGAATCTATCGTGGTCTCCTTTAGTCACGAAGGCACGATCATGAACGTTCTAATTGTCTACGCTCACCCGGAACCCCAATCGTTGAATGGGTCGCTGAAGGATTTTTCCGTCAAACGTCTCGAAGCGGCGGGGCACACCGTCCAGGTCTCCGATCTCTATGCGATGAACTGGAAAGCGCCGCTCGACGCGCACGACAGTCTCGAACGACAAGTGGGCGAACGTTTCGATGCGTCGCGCGAGTCGAAGCATGCGTATGCCAATGGATTGCAGAGCAAGGATATCGAACGCGAGCAGGAGAAGCTGAAGTGGGCCGATGCCGTCATCCTGCAGTTTCCGCTCTGGTGGTTCTCGATGCCGGCGATTCTCAAAGGCTGGGTGGAGCGCGTCTATGCGTACGGTTTCGCGTATGGCGTCGGCGAGCATTCCGACGCGCGCTGGGGTGAACGCTATGGCGAGGGCATGTTCGCCGGCAAACGCGCGATGCTGGTCGTCAGCACCGGCGGCTGGGAATCGCACTACAGTGCGCGCGGTATCAACGGTCCGATGAACGACGTGTTGTTTCCGATTCAGCACGGCATTCTGTATTACCCCGGTTTCGACGTGCTGCCGCCGTTCGTGATTCATCGCACGAGCCGGATCGACGCGGCGAAATACGCCGAGGTGAGCGACGCGCTCGGGCAACGTCTGGACGCGCTGTGGACGACCGCACCGATTCCGTTCCGGCCGCAGAACGACGGCGCTTATACGATTCCGGATCTCACCTTGCGGGCGGACATTGCGCCGGATCGGGTTGGATTCGCGGCGCATGTGGAATAGGTTGCTGCCGGAACCCAGGCTGACGGGCCGTAGGGTTGGCTGAAATATGGTTGTAAGTCCTCCTTGCTAGAGTCGGCGACAGAATATTGCCGCCGGATGCCAGACAGACGGTGTTCCTCGAACACCTCGGGCAACTTCCTTGCATGGGACCGGAGTCAGCGCTAAAAAGCGCTTGCGCCGGTCGACACGAGAGCGACAAACCATGATTCAAGCGCGTGCGTTCTGGCTCATTCTGATGCTGCTCGTCACGACCCCGGCATGGGCGTTCCAGTCGAGGGTCGTGACCATTCCGAGTGCCGCGATGCACAAGTCGCTCGAAGCGACGGTCGTGCTGCCCGACCAATACCGGCGCGGTAAAGCGGCCGACCGTTTCCCCGTCGTTTATCTGCTGCACGGCTCGGGCGGCGACTACACGGACTGGACCAGCAATTCCCACATCGGCAAACTCGCCGACCGCTACCACGTGATTCTCGTGATGCCCGACGGCGGTCACGAGAGCTGGTACATCGACAGCCCGGTCGATCCGCGCAGCCGTTACGAAACCTATGTGGGCACCGAAGTGGTCGGCTATATCGACGCCCATTTCCGCACCATCGCGACACGCCAGGCGCGGGCGATTACCGGGTTGAGCATGGGCGGGTTCGGTGCCCTGCATATCGCGCTCGACCGGCCGGACGAATTCGGCGCGGCGGGCAGTATCAGCGGCGCGGTGGATCCGCGCGGCTGCGAGGACGAGCCCGGTATCGACGATGTGTTCGGCGATCCCGCCCGGCACGCGGACTTCTGGAACAACGAGGCGATCGTCGCGAATGCGCGGACGTTCGGCAACGCGCATATCGCGCTGACGATCGATTGCGGCGTGAACGACTCGCTCGTGCAATCGAATCGGATGTTGCACGCGCGGCTCGTCGAACTCGGCGTGCCGCACGATTACGCCGAGCGGCCCGGTGGTCATACGTGGACGTATTGGGCCAACGCGGTGCAATATCAGGTGCTGTTCTTCGCCGGGACGTTCAAACGGAACGGAAGCGCCGCGGGCAGCACCGCGGCCTGATGTCGAACGGTTGCGGCGCCGGCATCGCGCAGGCGCCGCGCAGGCATCTCAATCGATACCGTGAAACACCGCATCGTCCGGACCGAGATAAACCGGCGGGCGCCACGCGGCGTCGCGCATGGAATGCTGGACCAGTTTTTCGACGCCCAGCAGCACCGCGAAAATCGCCATCCGCACCGGAATGCCGTTGTCGGTCTGGCGGAAAATCGCCAGCCGCGAATCGTGATTCAAATCCACGCTCAGATCGTTCGCACCCGGCCGGCTGTCGCGTGGCAGCGGATGCATGATTAGCGTGTCCGGGCCACACACGCTGTCCATCAGCGCCTGATTGATCTGGAAGTCGGGCGTGTAGCCTTCGAACGATTCGTCGGTGAAGCGCTCTTTCTGAATCCGTGTGGCGTACACCACGTCGGCGCCGCGCAACCCGGTGCGCAGGTCGCTGGTTTGTTCGATCACGTGGCCGTTGCGCGAAATCTGCTCGATGATGTAGCTCGGCATTTCCAGCATGGGCGGCGAGATCAGCGTGAACTTGATACCGCTGTACAGCGCCAGCAGCTTGACCAGCGAGTGCACCGTCCGCCCGTATTTCAGGTCGCCGACCAGCGCGATATGCGCGCCGTCGACGATCTTGCCCAGCCGCGAAAACTCGCGCTGGATCGTGTAGAGATCGAGCAGCGCCTGGCTAGGGTGTTCGCCGGGACCGTCGCCGCCGTTGATGACCGGCACGTTGGTGGCGCGCGCGAATTCGGCCACCGAGCCTTGTTCCGGGTGACGGATCACCAGCGCGTCCACGTAGCCGCTCATCACGCGGCTGGTGTCGTAGATCGACTCGCCCTTGGCCATCGACGAAAACGTGAAACCCGTGGTATCGCACACCGAGCCGCCCAGCCGGCAGAAGGCCGCGCCAAAGCTCACGCGGGTCCGCGTGCTGGCCTCGAAGAACAGATTGCCAAGCACCGCGCCTTCCAGCACGCGTGAGATTTTGCGGCGCCGCGCGATAGGCTGCATGATGTCGGCCACCCGAAACAGCGCTTCCACCGAGTCGCGCGAGAACTGATCCACCGACAGCAACTGCGCCTTGCCCTCGAACAGCATCTGGCTGGCGAGCGACTGCGAATCTACGCTTTGCGTATATTTGTCGCCGGGCTCGCCGTGCACGACGATTTCCGACACGAAACGCTCGACGATCTCCGGCATGGCGCGCGATTCCTGCGAGTCGTCCGGCAGCAGCCACGTGTCCAACGCCCGTTTCGACACGCCGATACGGCTGGCGAAGGTATCGCGGGTCATGTTCAGACGACGCATCGCATCGCGGAGGAAGGCTTGCTGCGGGACGCTCATGAGGGCACCTGTCGGGGGAAGAGAGGATGGGGTGGGTGTACGCGTTGCGTATATTAGTTTCCCTGCTGCAGAAGTCAAGCAATTTTGCGATGGGTTTTGCCAAGCCGCGCCGTACGCGGTTACACTGCGCTTCATGCCTGCCGCCCTAACGCTCCGACCCGGTTCGTCGACCGTCGCCCGTTTCGCTTTCGCGAACGTCGCCGGTGCACGTGCGCGTCGTTTGGGCCGTCAGGCGGATTGCCTTTCGGGCCGCGCGTCGGGTCGTATTCCGACCGTTAGCGCCAAAGCCAAAAAACAGCCGCTCATCTGACCGGAGCACGCTGTTCCGTCAGATGTGCGACGGAACAGCGATCAAGCCACCTCGGCCCCTCCCTGTTTTTCCTCCTTCGCACCGCTGTACGGAATCGATACGGTCGTCATCGAGGTAAAGACATGTCTATTTTTTCGGGTATCTGGGTTCCGCTGATCACACCGTTTGCCGAGGGCGCGGTCGATCACGTCGCGTTGCGCGCGCTGGTGCGTCGTTATGCCGATGCCGGAGTTGCCGGGTTGTGCGCGCTCGGCACGACCGGCGAACCGGCCACGCTTGGCGCCGCGGAACAGGACGCCGTACTGGCGACGATTCTCGACGAGACGCGGGCGTACGCTGCCGCGCGCGTTCAGGCCGCCGCGCAGCCGCAACCGCTTCCTGTGCTGGTCGGCGTGTCGGGCAACCACACCGCCAGCATGCTCGAACGCATCGAGCAATTGAATCCGCTGCCTATCGCCGGTGTGTTGATGGCCGCGCCGTATTACATCCGGCCGTCGCAGGCGGGCATCGTCGGGCATTTCACCGCCTTGGCCGATGCGAGCGAAAAGCCGGTCGTGCTATATGACATTCCGTATCGCACCGGCGTGCGGCTCGAACTGGACACCTTGCTGACGCTCGCCGCGCATCCGCAAATCCAGGCGGTGAAGGATTGCGCGGGTTCGCTCGCCACCACGCTCGCGCTGATTCGCGACGGCCGCCTGCAGGTGCTCACCGGCGAAGACATGCAGATCTTCAACACCTTGTGTCTGGGAGGCAGCGGGGCGATCGCGGCGTCGGCACATGTGCGGCCGGAGCGCTTCGTCGCGTTGTACGACGCCTTGGCGGCGGGCCGACTCGCGGAAGGCCGGCGGATGTTTCACGCACTCGCGCCGCTGATCCAGGCGCTGTTCGTCGAACCGAATCCCGCACCGGTGAAGGCGCTGCTGGCCGCGCAGGGATTAATCCGCGACGAACTGCGCATGCCGATGACACGCGCCGGCGCAGCGCTCGCCGAGCGGCTCAGGGCGCTGGATGCGGAGCTGGCAGTTTAAATCGTTCCCGGCAGCGACTGCCGTTGCGTCGACCCGTCATGACCCAGCGCCTCGCTGCGGGCGCCGAGCGATTCACGTTCGGCGCGCAACAACCGGCCGTGCGCGAGGCGGTCGATAGCGCCGCGGTCGAGTGTGGCGAGCATGTCCCGTTCGACCACCAGCAGTTTGAACGCCAGCACGATCAGGCCAGCCGCCAGCAGCAGGTCACCGGCGAACACCACCGCGTACAGCGCCGAGGTGGTTTGCGGATTGCCGAGCAGCAGCGACAGGTTGGCGCGATCGAGCAGCACGAGCGTGAGCGGCACGATCGCGTTGAGCATCGCGATCACGCTGCCGATCACCACGATCAGGCGTGCCGGCCCGAGTTCCGGGCGTTGCCGGCGGCACACTTCATACAGCGTCGCGGCGCGGCAGGGCAGGAAAAACAGCGTGAGCAGCAAGGCGCGCAGCACCATGGGCGCCTTGAACGTCAACGCGCTGCCGTACAGCACGCAGAACACGGCCGAGATGGCGAGCCCGGTGCGCCAGAACGCGGCGCTGCCGAACAGGTCGCGCGTACCGGCCCAGATCAGCAGGCGGCTTTGCAGCGCGAGCGTCGCGGTGGCGACCAGCAGCAGATCGCTACGCCACGTGAGATGCAACGCGAAGCACGCCGACGACGCGGCGAGCAGATAGAAACCGATGGCCCAGAAGCGGAATGCGCCGACCCGCGTGAACATGCGTGACAGGGCGGTCGTGATGAGCGCGCAGCACAGGAACGTGATCAACCACAGCGAGGTGAACGTCGCTACATCGAATTTCATGAAATCTCCAGCACCTGAGTTGCTTGTTGTTCTTCATTCGTCGAACGATGGTTTGTGACTGGCCGCAACGCAACGTATTTCAGAAGAGTGACAGGCTCATGCCGTCACCATCCGGTTCTTGAGCAGATCGCCGAAGTCGTCGGCGGTGAGCGGTTTGCCGAGCAGGAAGCCTTGCATCTCGTCGCACATCATCGCCTTGAGCATGTCCAGTTGCGATTCGGTTTCGACGCCTTCGGCCACCACGTCCATTTCCAGCGAGTGGGCGAGCGCGATGATCGCCGATACGATCGCACTGCCTTCCGGGCCGTGTTCGTCGAGCCCGTTGGTGAAGAAGCGGTCGATCTTCAACTGCTTGACGCGAAAGCGCTGCAGATAGGCGAGGCTCGAATAGCCGGTGCCGAAATCGTCGATCGCGATCTCGAAGCCGCTCGCCTGGAATTCACGGATCATTTCGATCGTTTTGGGCGCGTCCTGCATGGCCACCGTTTCGGTGATCTCGAACATGATCTGATCGCAGGCCACGCCTTCGGCCTCGACGATCTCGAGCATGCTGGCCACCAGATTCGGTTGCATCAACTGGCGCGGCGACAGGTTGATCGCCACTTTCATCGACGGCAGGCCTTGCGCGACCCACAGGCGAATCTGCCGGCAAGCCTCGCGCACCACCCAGTAGCCGATCTGCACGATCTGGCCCGAGCGCTCGGCGATCGGAATGAATTCGAGCGGCGCCAGCGCGCCGAGTTGCGGATCGTGCAGGCGGATCAGCGCTTCGGCACCGACCAGCGCGTCGCTGCCGCCGTCGAACTTCGGCTGGAAGTGCAGCGAGAAATGGCCGGCGGCGAGCGCGTCGTGCAACGCATTCTGGATTTGCAGCGTGCGCGTGACGGCTTCGTTCATGCTCTGCTCGAAGAAGCGGTAGGTGCTGCGGCCCGCGCGCTTGGCTTCGTACATCGCCGCGTCGGCGTGTTTGAGCAGTTCGTCGACCGTGTCGCCGTCGTACGGATAAAGCGCGATGCCGATGCTCGGCATGACCTGCAGACGCTGCGAGTCGGCCCAATCGCCGTGGCGCATCCGTTCGAGCACGCCTTCGGCCAGCGTGCCGGCGTCTTCGCGAGAGTTCAGGTTCTCGGACAACACCACGAATTCGTCGCCGCCCAGCCGGGCCACGGTATCGGTCGAACGGACACACTGCAGGAGGCGCTGCGCGAAGGCGGTCAGTACCTGGTCGCCGGCCGAGTGGCCGAGCGAATCGTTGATCGTCTTGAAGCCGTCGAGATCCATGAACAGGATCGCGAACACCGTACGCTGCCGGCGCGAATTCAGAATCGCGCGCTCGATGCGGTCGGTCAGCGTGCTGCGGTTCGGTAGGCCGGTCAGCGTGTCGATGGTGGCGAGCCGCACGATCTGGCCGTTCAGGTTCGACACCGCGCCGACCAGGAAAGTGGTGCGCGCATCGAAGCGCGACAGGATCAGCGTGACGATCAGAATCGCGAAGGTGAGCAGAATCACCGAACTGGTGAGCCACGGCGCGTTCAGGCCGTTGGCCGCGCCGCACACCGCGCCCAGCGGAATCTCGGCGGCGGCCATGCCGGCGTAGTGCATGCCGCTGATCGCGACGCCCATCACGAGCGCCGCGCCCAGCCGCTTGAGCACCACGTGGCCGGCGTTCTCGTTGCTGAGCGCGCGCGCCATCCACAGCGCGGCGGTCGCGGCGCCGACCGCGATCGCGAGCGAGCCCGCGAACCAGGCCGGCTGGTAGTCGATGCCCGGCGACATCTGCATGGCGGCCATGCCGGTGTAATGCATGCCCGCGATGCCGCAGCCCATCAGCACGCCACCGGCCAGCAGGCGGCCCGCGGTGAGTCGTTCGAGGGTTGTCACATAGAGCGCCAGATACGACGCGCCGATCGCGAGCCCGAGCGAGCACGCGGTGGTGGCCAGATCGTAACCGAGCGGAATCGGCAGCGAAAACGCGAGCATGGCGACGAAGTGCATCGACCAGATGCCGACGCCTAGCGCCGCCGCGCCGCCCAGGCGCCACGTGTGCCGCAGGCGCGCTGACGCCAGCAGGAAAATGCGGCCGGTCAGATCGAGCGCCGTGTACGCCGCCAATGTCGCAACGACGAACGAAATGCCAACCAGCCAAAAATTGTATGAGCTCTGCATGTTAAGTCCAACCGCTGCGAAGGAAGCGGCTGAACTTGTTATCGACAGTTCGCGGCGTTTATTTAATTGATTTTCAATATGTTAGCCATTCGTTTCGACAATTTCGCCGATGCGCTCTGGTTGCAGGGGCGGGGCGGCTCGCCATGGACTGGCCGGACGTCGGGCGGTGCAGGCGAACCGGTCTGGTTGCTGTCGTTTCTCAGCTTCCGAAATAAGGCATGCAGTAGCTGTTCGGACCCACGCACGGGTTGTTCATCGCATGGCTTGGACGCCGCCCGGATTCGGTGCGATTCGTCGAACCGCCTACGCTGCTTGTCGCGACCGTTGCTCCCGCGGCGCTCAATTTAGCTTCGGCCGCCTGGATGTCTTTGGGATACGCCTGGTCTTCACCGGTTGCCGGCGAATAGCCAGCCTTTTCTATCTGAACCAGATCGGCGCGAACTTCGGCGCGAGTGAGCGGAGCGCTGGTTTGCTGGGCGAATCCGCACAACGGGAGGACGAGAAAGCTCGTTGCAACGACGAGGGAAGCGAAGGATTTCATGGCAACTCCTTTGAACGCCTGGTGGCGAATGAATGTAGGCAAGACCGACGAGATCGACGCTTGCCGCCCTGGTGGGTTGTCGGCCAAGCGATGCACGAACGTCGAGCCGGTCGGATACGAACGAAGCGCATGACCATCGCTTCCGCGATTCGGGTTGTTCGCGTTCGTGTTCGACCGTGCTGTAAGAAGCGTAGAAGAGGCCGCCTGTCCGGGCCATTCTGCGAACGTGTAGCGCTGCACGATCCTTCGGCGGGGTCACCCATACCTACGTGGAGGTAGACCCTTGCTGGCCAGCATGACGAGGCATGCAATGCCGGTCGTGCGTGGCCGCAACCCCATACTTTCGTTCAGGCGGCCCTGTCCCGTCGAAGAGGACAGGCGTCAGTCGTCGAGAGGAAATTTAAAGAATGTCTACGTGGGCGTGCCTACCGCCGCGACCTGACGCCGGGCTCCCGAGGTTTTCTGGAAGAGCAGGAAACTCACGGTCAGGAGCGTGCTGCCCATGCCGACCGCGAGCGGGAAATGCCAGTCGGCACGAGGCATGATTTGCGGAAGGAGCCCTATGGCAAGTGCGGGGATCGCATGCACGCGAGTCGCGCGCAGCATGACGATGCCGAACAGCATGGCCAGAACGGTTGAGGTCACGCCTGGACCAAACGTCGCCAGCGCAGCGACGCCGACTGCCGCCGCGAGCGTGCATAGCGCCGGCAACAACACAGGCCGCTGGGCCCAGGGACATACGTCAGCATGCGCAAACATTTCGAAGGCAAGTACGACGAGCGGCGGGAAAAATACCATTCTCATTCCGGTCGCTATCGAAAGCAGGTACGCGGCACCCAGAAACACTACGTAGAAAGGCGCCCACCGGAACTGCCGGGGCAGCGATTCGATTTCGTCATTGACCCGATCGGCCGTGCTCGGTGCAGCGTGCGCGGCTTCTGTGTCGACGAACCGCCGGTATGCCGAGGACAGGACGGCAAGCGTACCCGTGCCAAGCAGAATCGCCAGCGGATACAGCCAGCTTTTCTCGCCGAGCGAGAGCGCTAGAACGCAGGCCGAGATGGCGGGCGCAATGGGCGAGCGCATTAACTTGAGCATCACTATCGCCCCCACGATGCAGATCGCCATGGAGATGGCGGAGTACGGCAGATAACGCGTGACGAGCACACCCAGCACGGCGGTGACGGCTGGAGAGAGCGCGAGCATCCAGGGCGCCCGGGCCCAGGTGCCGCGCGGCCGCACGAACACGTCGTAGGACAGTGCGGCTGACTCGGGAAAAAGAAGCAAGGCGATACCGGCCGCCGAGGCGGCTCCCGCGATCCCGCCCATGAAGCAGAGCGAGATAAGCACGGCCGACAAGATGCGGCGAGATTCGGAAGTTCTCATGTAACAGACCTATGTTGTGCGGAGCGCCATCGGCAGGTCAGGCGGGGAATAGACCTTGCCGCAGACCTTGGCGGCTGAAGTCGTCCCCATGGTAGGGGCATTGGCTTTGTGCGAATATTCCCCATAACTGCACACCATCCTTGAGAAAATGCACCGATGTTCGATTGGGAAAACATGCGTCATTTCCTCGCGCTCGCCCGCATCGGCACGTTTTCGGGGGCCGCACGCAGCCTGAAGGTCGATCACGCGACGGTGAGCCGACGCCTGAGCGCATTGGAGGACGAGATGAAGACCCGTCTGGTCGAGCGTCTCCCCCGATCGTGCAAGCTCACTCATGCCGGCCAGCGGGTGTTCGAACTCGCGCAGGGCATGGAAGACCATGCCTATTCGATCGAACGATTCCTGGATGTCAGCCTTTCCCCGCCGAGGCACAAGGTCTCACTTAGCGCGCCGCCTGTGCTGGTGGCGAGTTATCTGGTGAAGCATCTGGCGGACTTCCGGATTGCCAATCCCGGTGTGCAGCTGTCTCTGTCGGGCGAACCCCGGCAAGTCTCTTTGAGCCGACGCGAAGCGGACATCGCCCTCAGGCTGGTTCGGCCAACGGAAGCGACCACGGTGGTACGAAAGCTTGGGCGCATGTCGTTCGATCTTTACGCCAGCAAGGACTATCCGCATCTGCACGATCCGGCTGCCTGGGAGTTCATTTCTTACGATGCCGGAGTCGTGGATATTCCCCAGCTGACCTGGTTGATGAACGTGGCAGCAGGGCGACCGATTGCCTGCGAAATCGGCGACATCACGGGTCATGTCGCAGCGGCTCGAGCCGGCGTCGGCGTGGCGGGCCTACCGTGCTTCCTGGCAGAGAGGGACCCGACTCTGCGGCGAGTCGCCTACGACGGCGAACGATTTGCACGAGATATCTGGATGGCCGTGCATCGAGATCTGCGCCGATTGCCCCAGGTGCGGGCGGTCATGGACTTTCTACTAAAAATCATCGCGGACAATCCTGCCTTTAAGGCAAGCGATTGAAAAAGCGCGTTGGCGGTAGCCCCCAATCAACCGCCGCGCGCGAATTGAAAAACCACCGTATCCAATACCAACGGATACCTTGAGTACTGGTAAGACTACCTTCCGGATGCCGAAGGTACGATGGTCGTCAGCCTCCGCCAAATCTACGCTACTCACATCCGGGTACAGATGAACCCGGCTTCCGGTTGGGACGCCGCGCATCGGCGACAACGCCTGAAAAGCGCATCCCCCCGAATAAAAACGTTCTATTTGCGGAGCAGATCAAATGAAGACATCCAGCATCAGCCTGGCCGCCGCGGTTGTGTCCCTCGGCATGGCATTGTCGTTCGCATCGCCCTCAATCTACGCGGCACGAGGCGACGCCCGTCTGGAATATTACGGACAAAGCATCGACACGATGATTGCCGATTTCATGCAGGAAAAGCACATTTCCGGCATGACCATGGCTATCGTCGAGGCACCTTATATTCCCCGCGTCGCAGGCTACGGTGAAAGCGACACCACGAAGAAACTGCTGGCGTCTCAAGGAACACTCTGGAATATCGGACCGATCACACAGGGCTATACGGCAGCCGCGGTGATGCAACTGGTCGAAGCCGGGAAGATGGATCTCCACGCGCCGATCTCGAACTATGTCAAGGGCCTGCCGTCTGCGTGGTCGAAGCTCACGGTGATGCAATTGCTACAACACGCCACGGGTCTCGCCGACTATCGACAAGCGCCGGCTTATGACGCGACCCGCGAATATCAGCCGCAACAGCTTCTCGATCTGGTGAAAGACGACAAGCTGACGTTCAAGCCAGGGACCGCCGTGGCGCAAAGCGCGACGAATTTTCTGCTGCTGGGCATGGCAATCGAGGCGACTAGCGGCATGAGCTATCACGACTTCATCTGGAACGGTCAGATCAAGCCGTTGAATTTGACGCACACCATGTTCATCGAAGACTTTCCCGCGCATGCCGCTATCGATCCGGTCGAGAAGACCGGAATGCGCCACCACATGTTCACCACCGACGGTCACTATATCAATCCCGTCGAGCCGGCCGCCGGCTACCGGCTGGTCGACGGCAAGCTGACCGACGCGCCGCCCGCGACGTCGTCGAGTTCGTTTGCATTCGGTTCGCTGTGGGCCTCGGCGGAGGATGTCAGTACCTGGGACATTGGCCTGGCCGGCAACGAGGTCATCAAGGAGGCGGCCCACCGTGACCTCATCTACAAACCGACCCGGCTCGACAATGGCACGGTGGTCCCGGCCATGGCCGGCTGGCAGTTCACCAGGCATAAGGGCTTCATGGATATCAAGGGCAATGCGCCGGGCTATAGCGCTTACCTGAGCCGCTTCACCGATCCCGACGAGCTGGTGTGCGTGACGTTGCTGGCGAATACGGAGGGCGTCGATCTGACGGATCTCGCGCGACGCATCGCCTCGGCCTATGACGCGCGTCTGGGCTCGGGTAACGATCCCGCGCAAACGTCCACGTATGAAAGCGTATTCGGCGTGAAGGAAACCGTGGCACGCCTCGAAAAGAACATCAAAGCGGCGAATGGCCAGATCTTCGCGCACTTCGATCATCAGATGAACGCGCAGCAGGCGGGACTCACCATGCGCCCGACCGAAGTAATCGTGTTCGGCAATCCGGCAGCCGGCACCCGGTTGATGCAGGCGCAACCGGGTATCGCCAGCGAGTTGCCGTTGCGTGTCGCGGTGTGGGAAGACGAGCGTGGCAGAACGTGGGTGAGCTATACCAACTTCGACCGGATCGCGGAGCGCTACGGCATTCACGACGCCAAGACTATCGCTGCCATGAAGGCCGGCGTTGCTGAACTCGTGCGCAAGTCGAGCAGCGCGTATTGAACCGGGCTGGTTATCTGGCGTGCGCACCGCGCCGCCTTATAACCACCGTCTGACAGACACACAAATACCATTAATGAGGTTTGACATGTCGACTACTTTGCAAGGTTCAAAACGCCGGGACGTTCTTCGAACAATGGGTTTCGCCGCGCTCTCCGTCACTGCCTTTCTGCCGCAACGGCGGGCGGAAGCCAACGAAGCGCATGACATCGGGATGCTGTCGGATCTCAACGGTGCGACGACGCTCGCGCAACTCGGCAAGCGCCTCGCCGCAGCGCCGCGTCGTCGTAATTTCGAATCGGTGCCGTTCATGCTGACGGATCGCCAGTATTGGGATTTCGACGCCGCCGAGCAGGTGTTGCAGTATCGGCCCAAAGCCCGCCAGGTCTGGGAAAACACCGATCTCGCGGGGCCATGGCCCGGGCTGATGCGCGAGGCGATGAACGGCCAGGTCTTTGCCAACGGCAACGCGGATTTTCTGGCGGTTTCCGCGACTCACGGTCTTGCGCATCTGGCGCTGTTCGCGCAACCGATGTGGGACACGTACAACCTCGCCGCGCTCGCGGGGCCGAAGTTCACGGCGAACACGCTGATCGTCGAAAAAGCAGGGGCTTCGCGATCGGACAGCGTGGAAGACGTGGCCGGGTTTTATGGGCCGTCGAATAACAACGTGATTTCGCTGCAACGCCGTGGGGCGGTCTTTATCGCCTGTCACGATTCCATTCACGCCATCTCGCGTGCGCTTCAGAGTTCGGCGGGGCGGCCTGCCGCATCGGCCGACAGGATTGCCGCTGATCTAACGAACAATCTGATTCCCGATGTCGTGCTGGTACCGAGCGTGGTGTCGTTTATGGTCGACCTCCAAAGCAGGGGCTTCACCTATTCGAAAGGCGGTTGAATGTCTCGGTAGGCGGTAGATGCAAGCGATGGAGCGCGGCGCGCTCCATCGGCGATGTTGTCGTTCTTGTCGTTCTTCGCCGCTCGCACGCGGCGGCTCGGTCTCAGGCGGTTCCAGCGCCCGTAGCGGACAGCGCGGCCCGAATCAAGCCTGACTACGGGGCAGCGCTTCGCTTTTGACGCCTGGTTCGACACCTAACGTCTGCACCTTGCGAACCAGATCGGCCACCGAGCGCGCCGCCATCTTCCGCATGGCCTGTCCGCGGTGCATCTTCACCGTGACTTCGCTGACACTCATTTCCGAAGCGATCTGTTTATTGAGCAGGCCGGCAAGTACGAAACTCACCACTTCGCGTTCGCGAGGCGTGAGCGAATCGTAAGACGCGCGTAACGACAGCACGGCGTGCTCGGCCACCATTCTTTCGCGGTCTTTCTCCAGCGCGTTCGACACGGCGTCGAGCATGTCCTGATCACGAAACGGCTTCGCGAGGAAATCCTGCGCGCCGGCTTTCATGGCTTTGACTGTCATGGCAATGTCGCCGTAACCGGTCAGGAAGATGACCGGCATGCGCAGATTGCGGCTCGCCATCGCGTCCTGAAACTGCAGTCCGTTCTCGCCGCGTAAGCGGACGTCGAGAATCAGGCAACTCGGCATGTTCTGTTTCGAATAATCGAGAAATTCTTGCGACGACGCGAACGTCTCGACCGACAGTCCCACTGAGCGCAGCAGGCCGACCAACGCCCGCCGCACGGATTCGTCGTCGTCGACGACATAGACGATCGATGTCTCCATAGTTGGGTTGGATTTGTTCGCGGCGGGATGTCGCTGGGGAATCATCTGGAGTGCTCCTTCGTCCTTCGGTGCAACGCACGGGCTTGCTTGACCGGACCGGCAGTCGGCGCGCGCCTGGTTGATTGTTATTAGGCTTGACGGAATCAGCCGATTCTCACGGCTAGCAGCGGACTGAATCGAGGGGCTATACGCCGCGCTGGGCCATTTTAGGCCAGCTTGACCGTGCCGCGCCAGCGTCGTGCCATGCTTTCGGAACGTAAGCGGCATGAACCTGTGAGTCGGCGTGGCGGCCGGGCAAACAGCGCATGCCACTATCCGTTGGTGTAGGGGTGTGCGACGCGCCGTCCCGGTATCGACCGGCATTGCGCGATGCTGGCGGAAAAAAGCGGTCGGCGTCCCATACTTTAGTATGCTTTTCCTCAGGCAACGCAATGGATAGGCTCAGGTTGTGCCCACGTCCAGTGCCGTCCCGGCCTCGACAGGCATTCTCTATCGAGCACTGATTGCGCACCGAACCCATCAAGATTGTCGCCGTCGTGGAAGATGACGAGGCCATCAGGAACGCCACGGCCGGCCTCGTCCGCTCGCTCGGATGGAGCGTGCGCCTGTTCGATTCGGCCAGTGCATTTCTGCAGTCGTCCGGCATCGCGGAAACGGACTGTCTGATTTCGGACGTGCGGATGCCGAACATGTCCGGCATCGAAATGCACAACCGGCTTGTGCAGGCCGGCTACTCGCTGACCACCATTTTCATCACGGCGTTCTCCACGCCGGCGCTCAACGCCAAGCTTCAGGAGCCGGGCGTGGTGGCCATTCTGGAAAAACCGATCGATGCCGCAGCGATGGCCGATTGCCTCACGCGTGCGTTAGGGTTGCCTTGACGCCGGGGCGCGCGCCGCGCCGATCGTTTGAGACGAATGAGCAGGTTTTTGAGTCGTTCGAGTCTTCGCGCGGCTTAACGGTCCGTCTAAGCTGAGGTTGAATCAACGGCATGCATGCCCGACGACAACTCATCTCCACGACCGGATTGAAAGATGAACTTCCACGATTTTGCCTCGCCAGAATTTTTCGAAAATCCCTATCCGTTCTACGAAAAGATACGACGCGCCGGCGCGATCGTGCCCGTCGGTCCAAATGCGGTCGTCACGGGCCGGGCCTCCGTGATCGAAGCGCTGCTGCGTCACCGGGCCATGGGCAAGACCTACCTGCAGAGCGTGATCGCGCGATACGGCGAAAGCGCGCCGTCGCAGCCCGTGTTCAAGGCGTTGAGCCGCACGTTCCTGTTGCTGAACCCGCCTGTGCATACCTCGTTGCGCGCCAATCTGATGCAGGCTTTCAACGCCCGTCAGGTGGACAAGTTGCGGGACATCGTCGAGTCGACGGCGAGCCGGCTCGCTGAACGTCTGGCCGCACAGCAGGAGTTCGATGTGATGCGCGACTACGCGCTGCCGCTGCCGGTGGAAATCATTTGCCGCCTGCTCGATATTCCGCGCGAGCACGGTGAGAACCTCGGGGCCGATGCCAGCCGGCTGGTCGCGGCCTTCGACCTGGCGCCGCTGAACGACGCCGCGCTCGCGGAAGCGAACCAGGCAGCGTTGTCGCTGGAGGCGTACTTCCGGATTGTCGTTGCGCAACGGCGGGCCACGCCGGGAGACGACATTGTGTCGTCGCTGCTGAGCGTCGCGGAAGGTGGCGTGCCGCTGACCGACGACGAAGTCATCTCCAACGTGATTCTGCTGTTCATCGCCGGGCACGAGACCACCTCCAACATGATCGGCAATGCGCTGATCTCGCTGCATCGTCAGCCGGAAAAACTCGCGGAGCTGAAGCGAGAGCCGGCGCTCATGCCGAAGGCGGTACTGGAATGCATGCGTTACGACAGTTCGGTGCACATGGTGGTGCGTACCGCGCTGGAAGAAGTGGTGGTCGATGAGGTGACGCTGGCGCCGGGAACGATCGTTTTCATGCTGATCGGCGCGGCCAATCGCGATCCCGACTTATATGCGCAGCCCGATCAGATCGACTTCGAGCGCGCCGGAAATACCCGGTTTCTGTCGTTTGGGGCGGGCATTCACTACTGCCTTGGCGCACGCGTCGCGTTGCTGGAAATCGAGGTCGCGTTGAAGACGTTGTTCCGCTATTTCCCCGATCTGCAAATCGTCGAACCCGATCGTTTGCAATGGCACCGGCGAAATAACCTGCGCGGCGTCCATTCGCTGACTGCACGCACCTATGCCAACACCGCCGCGGTTCGTTAAGCCAGATAAATTGAGCCATTGCGATATGGACCAAGGTATGGGACGACGCTACCGATGGCCACTTGTTCGCCCAACCCCGGCCCATTAATGTGGAACCGTTGTAGCGTCGCCGATTGTTCATGACATGACGCGACGCTACGTTACGCCGCCATCGCGCGTTCTCCAGCCTCTTTACGACCAGCCGGTCACTCAAAGGACCTCATCATGTCCATGCAAGCGCTTGTACTCGACCGTTATAACGGTCCACTCGAACTCACCCGCCTCGCGCGTCCCGAACCGGCGCGAGGCGAGGTGCTGGTTCGCATCGCGGCGAGCGGATTGAACCCGCTCGACACGAAGATCCGTGCCGGTAGCGCGGCCCATGCGAAGCATCCACTGCCTCTCGTGCTCGGTATCGACATGGCGGGCGTGGTGGAGTCGGTCGGTCCTGGCGTGAGCGTGTTCAAGCCAGGTGACGAGGTCTATGGAATGACCGGCGGCGTAGGCGGCATTCAAGGGTCGCTCGCGCAGTACGCCGCGGTCGACGCCGACCTGCTGGCACTCAAGCCATCCAGTCTGTCGATGCGCGAAGCCGCCGCGCTGCCCCTCGCTTTTATTACGTCTTACTCGGGCATTGTCGATCGTGCCAACCTGCAGCCCGGTCAAACGGTGCTAGTGCAAGGCGGCGCCGGCGGTGTGGGCCATGTGTCGGTGCAACTCGCGCGGGCGCTCGGCGCCAAGGTGTTCGCTACGGCGAGCGCCGGCAACCAGGCCGTGCTCGCACAGTTTGGCGCGACGCCCATCGACTACGCGGCGCAGACGGTTGAACAATACGTTGGCTCGTGTACGGACGGCGCGGGCTTCGATCTCGTGGTTGACACGGTGGGCGGCGCGACGCTCGACGCGTCGTTCGCGGCCGTGAAGCACTTTGGCCATGTGGTGAGCGCGCTCGGTTGGGGCACCCATGCGCTTGCACCGCTATCGTTCCGCGAAGCGACCTACTCCGGTGTTTTCACGCTGCACGCGCTGCTGAGCGGCACTGGCCGTGCACACCACGGCGAGATGATGCGCGAAGCCACGCGCCTCGCGCAGACCGGCAAGCTGGTTCCGCGCGTCGATCCACGCCGTTTCGATCTGGGTTCCGCCGACCAGGCCTACGAGGCGCTCACCGACGGCACGGCGCAAGGTAAGATCGTGGTGGATATCGCGTGAAACCGGTGCGCCAACTTGTTGGCCTGTCGCAGGACCGCGTAACTTCTCAAATAAAAGAAAGGAGGCGGGACAGATGCCATTCAAGATGCCGTTCAAGGCGCGAGTTGGTCGGATCGTTTTATTCAGCGGCGCGGCGGCCGCATTGCTTGGCCCCGGCCATGCCACCGCGCAGCCGCTTCGCTTGTCAGACGGGATCGTCAAGATTGGCGTGTTGACCGACCTGTCCGGCGTTTATTCGGCGGTGGGCGGGCAGGGCGCCGTCGAAGCCGTGAGAATGGCGGCGGACGATTTCATGAAGACCAATCCCGGCATCAAGGTCGACGTCATCTACGCGGATCATCAGAACAAGGCGGATATCGCGGCGAGCAAGGCACGCGAATGGTTCGATACGCAACAGGTCGACATGATTACCGATCTGGCTTCGTCGGGTGCGGGCCTTGCCGTGGTCGACGTGGCTCGCCAGAAAAACCGCATTGCGATTGCCACCGGGCCGTCCACCTCGGATTTGACGGGTACGAAGTGCACGCCGGTTAGCGTGCATTACGTCTACGACACTTACGCGCTGGCTCACGGTGCGGGAGACGCCATGGCAAAACGCGGCGCCGACAGCTGGTACTTTATCGCGGCCGACTACGCGTTCGGCGCGGCACTCGTCAAAGACACGACCGAAGCCATCAAGGCGGACGGCGGCAAGGTGCTCGGCACCGTGCGCGCACCGCTCAACACGGCCGATTTTTCGTCGTACATGCTGCAGGCGCAGTCGTCCGGCGCCAAGGTGATCGGGCTCGCGAACGCGGGCGGCGATTTCGTCAATGCAGTGAAAAGCGCGAACGAATTCGGCATTGCCCGATCCGGCAAACAGCAGATCGCGGGCTTGCTGGTGTTCCTTTCCGACATTCACGCGCTTGGCCTGCAAACCGCGCAAGGCCTCCAGTTCGCTACCGGTTTCTACTGGGATCGGAATGACGCGTCCCGCAAGTGGTCGAAGCGCTTTTACGACAAGATGAACGTCATGCCAACCCAGGCGCAGGCCGGCGACTATTCATCGACCATGCACTATCTGGAGGCCGTCAAGGCGGCGGGCACGGACGAGACGGCCGCCGTGATGAAGAAAATGAGGGAACTGCCGATCAACGACTTCTTTGCCACGAACGGCCGGATTCGCGAAGACGGCCGGATGGTGCACGACATGTATCTGGTGCAGGTCAAGAGTCCGGCGCAATCCCACTATCCGTGGGATTACTACAGCATCAAAGCGGTGATACCCGCTGACCAGGCGTTCCGGCCGCTCGCCGAAAGCACCTGCCCACTCGTCAAAAAACCCTAGCGAAGGGGGGCGGCCGGCAGGATGAGGCTGAACACGGCGCCATGAGGATCGCCCGGCGCCACCGTCAGTTCGCCGCCATGAACTTCCGCGATCGACCTGCATATCGATAGCCCCATGCCCATGCCCGACTGCTTGGTTGTCACGAACGGCTCGAAGAGCCGCTCGGCCACCTGGGGGGCGAGCCCGGGCCCCGTGTCCTCGACCCGCACGAGGGCGCGTTGCCCCTGCAGCGCTTCGCAGGCCAAGGTCAGGACGCGAGGGCGTTCGTTCACGCCACTCATGGCTTCGGTCGCGTTCATGATCAGGTTCAGCACGACCTGCTGTACCTGAATACGATCGCCATTCACCCGTACTTCGTCCGGCGGTCGGTGAACGACTTCGACATGATGGTCCTGTATCTGGCCGCGCAACATCGTCAGTACTTCGAAAACGGCATCGCCGAGATCGAACACGCTGAAAGTCGGCTCCGATTGCTTCGCCATGGCCCGCAGGCCTTTGATCACCTGGGACGCTCGCTGACTGTCTTCGGCGACGTTGGTGAGCATGATCCTCGCCTCGGCGACCTCGGGCGTTGGCCGGTCAAGCCAGCGCAACGCTGCCCCGATCGACGTCTGAATAGCCATGAGCGGCTGGCTGACCTCGTGGACGATCGACACCACCAGTTCGCCCATCGTCGTCACCCGCGTCATTCGCGCCAGGTTGGCCAGCGCGCTGCTCAGTGCCTCTTCGGCTTTCGCTCGCGCCCGGTTCTGTTCGATCAGGTCTTCGTAGAGTCGCGCGTTGTCCACGGCAATGGCGGCCTGACTCCCGAGTACGGACAACACCGCGGTTTTGTCGGCTGTAAACGCGCCGACGGCCAGCTCGTTTTCCACATAGAGCACGCCGATCAGGTTCGCCTGTTTGAGGAGCGGCGTGCAGACAATCGAGCGGGAGCGATTACGCTGCACGTACTCGTCGCGAACGAATGCACCGATTTCGCAGGCATTGTCCAGCACCACATGCTTGCCCGTACGAACGACCGCATGCACCACCGAGGTCGCGACGTCGGCAGGCGAAATCGGCGAGGTGGCGACGCTAACCTCGATGCGGTCCGGCCGTACCCGCGCCTGTGCCTCGATCCGCATCTCGGTGCCGTGCGCCAGTGCCAGCACGCAGCGCCTCGCGCCCGCATGTTGCAGCGCGGTCGTGACCAGGGTTTCGATCAGCCGGGCCAGAACGATTTCGCTGGCAAGCGCGTTCGACGCCTTGATGACGGCGGCGATATCGAGTTGCTGAAAGGCCGGATCTTCCCGTGGTGGCGCCACGGCGGCGAGATCCGTTTCGCGCGGTAACCCGTAGCGGCGATCCAGTTCGGCGGTCTTGGCCTTGGCACCCCATTGCGCGTAAGCGCGACGCGCGTCGCGCAGATAGGTGCGTGCGTGCTCCGTCAGTCCGCGCGTCAGGTAAAACGCAGCCGCGAGTTCATTGGCCACTGCCTCGATCGGCAAGAACCGGTTCGCTTTGGAATGTCGGATCGCTTCGTCGTAGAGCTGTTCGGCGCGGGCCGACGAGTGCTCCTGCCTGTCCAGTTGGGCGATGCGCGCGGTGACGAGGGCACTGCGGCCCGCGAAGTTGACCGGGCAGGTTTGCGCCCAGGCCGCCAGTTGGGCGGAATGCGCGGCGAGCGCGGTCCAATGAATGCGTCGGGTGTCCTCGTCGACGGCCGACGCACAAGCGTCGGCTCGCGTGAGCGCGCCGTAGAAGTGATAGTCGATCACTTCGAGAATGGTCGTCGAGGCGCGCAGCGACGGCTGGGCCATCTGTTCGGCCTCGAGCGCCGCTTCGATCCGTCCGAACGTGAAGCGGGCCTGCAAACGGTACGTCCACTCGGAAAATGCCACGCTCGTTGTCATGTCCCGCGCGGCTGCGTCGATATCGTGGTGACTCTCGGTGCCGGTTTCGCGAAGGGCTTTCACGAGTTCGAGCTGGCCGCCCAATAGCCCGAGGTACAAGGCAAAACGTGACGCGCTCGCAATCGAGAAGCCTTTTTCCGCCTCGCGCTGGACCTCCTCGAGCGGTGCGCCGGCGAGCAGCAGAAGACTCGCCACGTTCCTCGCGCTGGAGACATCGAACACCAGATTGCCGATTTCCGACGAAATCCGGTAAGCCTGTTCGACAAACGGCATGCACTCGTCGAGCGGCCGGGTCCACGGAATCACGAGACTGCCGAAGCGCATGTAGACCCGCGACTTGTAGCGCGACTGGCCGCAACGGTCGATCACCTCGATGGCCAGCTTTCCAAATTCGTAGCCGCTTGCATAGTCGCCGTAACGCGCGCCGTACACGAAATTCAGAAAGACGAATCCAAAGCTCGATGCGTCGCACAGACCATGCTCGACGCTCAGGTTGGCGACATTCAGCAGGATGATGTCGAGCAGGTTGACGTCGATGAACAGCGCGGGCGGGATCATGTCCGCCAACGCCTCGATGGCGCTGTGCCAGAGCGGATCGCTAATGGTGGGCAACTGCGCGAGGTCCGCCACTGTGCGGTTGCCGATGCGGCGCTGCAGGCTGGCAAATGCCTCGTCGACTTGCGCGTCCGTCGGCCTTGCTTCGATATGCAGTCCGAGGCGGCGCAGATAGTCGAGGCCCGCCTCCATGCCCAGATCGGCTCGACTCTGCGCGGTGTACAGACCCGTTATCAACCGTGTCAATTCGGCGCGCAACGCCATGCGGATCTCGCGGGTGCCCAGCCTCAGCAGCCGTTCCTCGGCCGCCCCGAGCATGCCGAGCAGGCATTCGCAGTCGGCGCGGTAGAACTCGACCCAATGCGTGGTCTCGTCTTCGGGTTCCGTGCTCAATAGCGCAGCCGCCGCGACGAAATAGGTCAAGGCCGACGCGTAGGCCGTTGCGGCCTTGGCACGCCGGCCCGCAATAATGTTCAGGCCGGCGAAGCGTCGCCGCTCGTCGCCCGGCGCGACGTGGCCGATACCGAAATTGATCTGGCTGACAATGTCGAACACGTCTTCGACGTTCTGGTCGTCGGTCACGCGCGCGATCATGCGCCGACCGATCTCGAGGTGCAGGGCGACGCGTTCGTGTTCCGTCATCGAACCATAGGCGGCTTCGCGAAAGCGGTCGTGTCTGAAGTGATACGCGTCCCCGGCGAGATACACGAGATCGGTGCGCAAGGCGTCGATCAGCGAATCGTGCAGGTCGGCCTCGGAACAGTCCATGGCGATGGCGAGTGTCGCCACCGGGGCAAAATTGCCCAGACAGGAAAAGTGTTTCAGCGTCGATCGTGTCGCGGCACCCAGCCGTTCCAGGCGTCGCAGCATCAGATCGACGACATTATCCGTGTAGGCTTTGGCGCGAATCCGGTCGAAGTCGCGAACATGCAGGCTGGACTGCTGTTCGAATTCGATCAGGCCTTCCTGCGCCAGTTCGATCGCGAACTGGGTAGCAAAAAATGGATTGCCGCCGGTTTTTTCCTCGACAAGATCCACCACCGGGTTGACCTGTTCGAGCGAGCATTGCAGGGTACTCGCGATCAACCGTGCGGTGTCGTCGCGATTGAGCGGCGCCAGTTCGAGATGTTGCAGATTGGCGTTCTCCGCCGCCATGAGTTGCCGCAGCGGATGATCGGGGCCCACCTCGTTGCTGCGATAAGCGCCGATCAGAAGAAGATAGGGCGCGCACGACTTTTCGCTCAAGTGTCCCAGGGCACTCATCGTGCCTTCGTCCGACCACTGAAGATCGTCGAAGAAAAGAATCAGCGGGCGCTCGGGTTTGCAGAACACCTTGATCAGATCGGCTGCGGCCGTCAGGAATCGCTCCCGATCGACGGGCACGGCCGCGCCGTCATCCGCGAACTTGTCGCCCAAGATCAGTTGCAGATCGGGGATGACGGTCCACAGCATGCGCGCCTTGGTCCCGAGCGCGTCGAGCAGGCGGCGTTGCGAGACGAGAAACGTAGCCTGATCTTCGCCGAGAATGGGACGGACAAGTTGCTCGATGATCTGAATCAGCGCCACGTAAGGCGTGGCGCTATTGACCTGCTCGCAGGTGCCGGCCGCGAACAGATGCGACGACGCGCCGAGCTGCTTGACCCAGTGGCTCACCAGGGAGGTCTTGCCGGCACCCGAATAGCCGTTCACCAACATGAGTCGCGACGGTTCGCCGACGGCAGTTCGCTCGTACGCGCTTCGCAGCACGCTCATTTCACCTTCGCGCCCGAATAGTTGTAGCGAGGCGTGCTGGCGACCGGACAGAGCGGGTATGTCCAGCGGAAACAGGGTGATCCACTCACCGGCCCGCCACATCGCCGCGCAGCGTTCGAGATCGGTGGTGAGGCTCGCGGCCGACTGATATCGCTCCTCGGGACCTTTGGCGAGGAGTTTCATGACGATCATCTCGATCTGTCGGGGCAGTCCCGCGACCAGTTCGGACGGTAGTGCGGGACGCCGGGCGAGGTGCGCATGCACGAGCGCCAGCCGATCGTCGCCGACGACAGGTAAGGTGCCCGTCAACATTTCATAAAACGTGCAGCCTAGCGAGTACAAATCAGCGCGTGCATCGATGCGACGGTTCATCTGCCCGCACACTTCGGGGGCCATGTATTCCACCGCGCCCCGATTCGCATGCTGCACATCGCTGTCGCGATGTTTCGGGTCGTTGCGAAACGCGCAGCCGAAGCCTGTCAGACGCGCGGCCGGCCACGCGCCGGCGTCTGCGGTCACGAGAATATTGTCGGGGTTCAGGTCGCAGTGAACGAGGCCTTGCTCGTGCGCACTGCTCAACGCGGAACTGATGCCGCTTGCCAGCCGCAGGAAAACGTCGACGGGCAAGGGTGCATGGCACCGTTCCCGCAGCAGCTCGCCGCCCGGATCGTCCAGCATCAGCACAAGCTTGTCGCCCTGATGCAGTAAGTCGGTTGGCCGTGCCGCCCACGGTGAAAGTAACTCGGCGCGCAAATCGTATTCGTGATGCAGCCGGCGCGATGCGTCACGTTCAGAGTTTGGGTTGTCGATCGACGCGAAAAGGGCGCGGGCCGCCGTCGGACTCGTCCCGCGCTGCAGCACCAGCGGTGCAGCGCGAAGCAGGACGAGTGAGTAGTCGGTCAAATCCGTCATGGGCGCCGTTGAAAAAAGGAAATCGTCGTGATTTATCGTTAGCCGCAGGATCCTGTCCGTTCAAACGTTGCGGACCTGTCGTTCTCATGCCGACAGTATATTGCCGTGGCCGCCTTGCAAAATTATTCTTCGGCACGGCATGTGTGATTGACTGTGTTCGCCTGCACGCTGCAAACACTTATCGACGTGGTCGGGAGGACTTAAGGCGGACTGGGATTTTCATGCCTCTGAAACAGGGCATTCTCGCCGAGGCTCAAGACCTCGACGATCTCATAGCCAGCCGTTTGCTGTAGCGAATGCGGACGAAGTATTGGCAGCTTCTGTCCGAGTGCTGTATCAACGTTGCGTCGCCGAAGAGTCGGCGGCCGCAACGTTGCCCGGCCTCCCCAATAAGGTGGGGGCCGGCTGACCGGCGTCAGAGTGTCTGGATCTGCACGGCGATTGCATCCGTGTCGCCGGACGGCGTGATGACCAGATAGCGCCGTTTGTCCGCAGTGGCAGCCGTCGAAGGCGACACGATCTGCCGGATCTGCCCGATCGTATCGACGATCGCCGAGCCCGCCGGGTTGGTCGTAAAGCGCGCAAGCGGTTCGACCGGGCCGTGGCCGTCGGCGTTATCGCTCAGGCCGAGCACATACGGCTTTTTCGGCTCGAGTCCCGTCACCGAGGCCTGCAGCACCTGCACGACGCCCTGGTCGTACAGCACCACCGACGTCGGCCGCTTCGCTTCCGTTTTCGCCCCAACCGTGGACAACGTGAGATGGGTGGCTTGTCCCGCGGCGCCTAGCGGTTGCAAGTTTTCCGTGCTTTCACCGTCGGAGACGGCATTCGTCACATACGCGATCGCCTGCGGCGCCTGTCCGATCGGGACGGTAGCGACAACCTCGTTGCGCAGGGTATCGATGGCGGTCATCGTGTCGGAGTTTTCCAGTCCGACATAGATGCGGCTGCCGTCACCCGATGGCCACACGCCGTGCGGCATATCCCCTACGGCGATCGTCGCCACCTGTTTAAAGTCGGTCGTACGATAGACCTTGACGGCGTTCTGGCCACCCACGGTGATATAGGCGAATGTACCGTTCGCATTGGCGGCGAAATTGACGTGATTCGTGATCGGTCCGGTCTGCAGCGTCTTGAGCAGCGAGAACGGCGGATGCGCGTCGAAGACCTCGGTCTGGCCAACGTCTTTTAGCGTGAACCAGACCTGCTTGCCGTCCGGCGTCGCGGCGATGTTGGGGCAAAACGGGCTCGCCTGCGTCACCTTGCCGACAATCTGATGTGTCGCCACCGCGACCACGTCGACTTCCGGATTGAACGACGAGCAGATATATCCATATTTGCCGTCGGGTGAGAAGATCGTCATGCCGGGTCCAGCCGGCGTGGCGATGTGCAGCTTCTCTTCGTATGTTTTGGCGTCGATCACGTCGACGTAATTTTCTCCCCGCACCGTTACCCAGACTTCGCTGCCGTCGGGCGTAAAAAACGCTTCGTGCGGCGAGCGCCCGACGTAGCTGGTGTGCTTGACCAGATTGGTTTGTGTATCGATAAAGCTCACCGAATTCGAGCCGATCGCGACCACGGCGAGGGTGTGATGATCCGGCGAAAAGCCCATGCCGTGCACGAGTACCTGGCCCTTGTAGAGCGGACTGAAATTGCCCGGTGACGGATCGCCGAGCCGGATGACGCCCAACAGGCGGTTGGCGCTGGGATCGATGACCGAGACGGTATTCGAAAACTGTTCCGCGGCATAGACCCGGTCGTGGCTCGTGATGGGCACGTTGGCATCGGACGATGCACCCGGTGCCTGGCCGGCATGTGCGGCCAGCCCGCCGACTGCCGCCGCGATTGAAATGATCAGCCTGGATAGTGTGCGCAGTTGCATGATGTCTCCTTTGAAACGTTCTGAAGAATGGCGAAGTTACTGGGCATGCATCGACATCTGCATATGCGCCGGCATAGGCGTATCGAGCGATGAAGGGGGGAGGTTCGTGGCGGACGACGGTTGCGTTGGTGCAGGCGCCTGCGGTGGTAACGTCTGCTGGATCGCGACACTCATTGCCGTGATTTCCTGCTGCTGGTCCACGATGATTTCCTGCGCGATCCGTCGAAGCTGTTCGTTGTGGCCATAGCGCAACTCTGCTTCGGCCATGTCGATTGCGCCTTGGTGATGCGGTTGCATCATGGCGACGAAGTCGCGATCGATATCGCCGCTCGGCTTGACGCTCATGTGATTCATCATCGTCGTCATCGCACGGTCGTTTTCCGCCATGAACGACGACTCGTGCGGATCTGGCGCGCTGGATTGCGCGTGCGCGAGGACTGGCGTCAATGCCATGGCTAGCAAGACGGCCAGCAGGCCGCAATAGCTGGGTGGGGAAGTCGGGACCGTGTGGCGTTGCACTGCGGTTGTCATCTAAGCTCTCCGGGTTGACGAGACAGAATGAAGGGCGGGCGACGAAGCCGGCCGACAGAACAATCGGCCGACATGGCGGTGCCAGTATGCGCGTCGCAATTTGCCGCAACCATGACGCATTGGGCGAGCGCATCCATACGAAAGTATGTTGTCGCCCCGGTCGTCGCCAACGTTATTGTTGACGCAACACGTCCAATGCCTGTCCGGCAATTCGACGTGTGATTTCCGCAGCCGGCAGTGCCCGCGCAAGACTCACGGACTGCCCGCTCCACAGTGGAGTGAAGTCGTCGGAGCCGGCTGCCTCGGCGTGGGCGCGCAAAGACGCAAGGGCCAATCCGGCAAACGGAAACTGCGGAGCGTGCGCGGAAAGCGGACCCAACTCGCGAACCGCGCGGTTGACAATGGCACGCGCGGGACGTCCCGTGAAAATGTTGGTCAGCACGGTCGATTGATCTCCCGCTTGCTCCAATGCATGCCGATAAATAGGGGGTAGCGCAATCTCATCGGCGAGCAGATAGGCCGTACCTATCTGCACGGCGGACGCACCCAGCATGAGTGCTGCCGCGAGGCCGCGCCCGTCCGCGATACCTCCGGCGGCGATGACCGGCGTGTCGACCGCATCGACGATCTGCGGCACCAGGGCGAGCGTACCCGCCTGGGTATCGAGCTCCCCAGGCAGGAAGGTGCCGCGGTGGCCACCGGCCTCCGTACCCATCGCGATAATCGCATCGCATCCGTTAGCGGCAAGCCATCGCGCTTCAGCCACGGTCGTTGCAGAGGAAACGATCTTGGCCCCCGCGGCACGAACTCTCGCAACCAGGGCGGCGTCCGGCAGGCCAAAATGAAAGCTCACGACTTCCGGCGCGACGTTTTCCAAGAACGCGCACCAGCTTTCGTTAAACGTATCGATGCCGGGGTGGGCAGGCAGCGTCGGCTCCAGCGGCAAGCCTGCCGAAACCGCGTGTGGACGGATGATCTCCGACCAGGCGGCGAGGCGCTGCTCATCGCGCGGAGATGGCGCATGGCAAAAGAAATTCAGGTTCAGGGGCGCCGCCGTTTGTGTCCGGATCAGCGTGACCGCTTCGCGCGCCTTGTCCACACTCAGCAATGCACACGGCAGCGAGCCCAGACCGCCGGCACGCGCAACCGCAATGGCCAGTTGGGCATTCCCGACCCCTGCCATCGGAGCCTGAATAATCGGCAAATCAATGCCGAAGAGCGACAGGATTCGCTCGTCGCGCCACGTTTTCATAGTTTCACCAGACACCCGCGGTCGAACCGCCGTCTATCGGCATGACGACGCCCGTGACGAAATTCGAATCGACGAGGTACAGCACCGCGTCGACGATGTCTTTTGTCGTGCCCACTGCACCCGTCGGCGCCAGCGCCCGGTATTGTTCGACCGCACCCGGCTCATGCAACGGCGTGTCGATAACGCCCGGTGCGATGGCATTCACCTTGACGTTGTGCGCCGCTAATTCGAGCGCAAGCGAGCGTGTCGCGGCGTTGACGCCGCCCTTGACGAGCGCGGGAATCACGGACGGAACCCGAACGTTCGGCTGCAGCGCGATGCTGGCCGTTATATTGACGATGTGCCCTTTGCCGTTGGCCGACATATGCCGGGCGGCGAGTTGCGCCGGAAAGAAGAACCCTTTCAGGTTCGTGTCGATCAATGCGCTGAGGTCGTCTTCCGTATAGGCATCTACTGGCTTCGCGATGAACGCGCCTGCGCAGTTCACCAGAATGTCGACGGCGCCGAAACGCGCGATTGCCGTGTCGAATAACTCACGCGCAACGGCAGCATTGCCAATGTCGCCCGCGACGGGGATGAAGGTCGCGGTGTCGCCCCATTGCGCCGCAGCGGCTTCCAGACGTTGAATGGTCCGCGCATTGCCGATCACGTTATAGCCGCGCGCCACAAAGGCCTTGGCGATGGCAAACCCAATGCCACTGGACGCACCAGTGACAATCGCAGTACGAGTGTGTGTGTTCATGAACCCTTCCAGTCGGTGTGAACGTCCCGCGGCCGATAACGCCGCCAGGTCGGCGCATGCAGCGCTTATCCGTTCCGAACACACATTGGCACGTCTTTATTCCCTCTCTTGACCAAAATGTTGAAATAAGCCGGCGCGTCCGCTTGAGCACGGATTAGCACAAAGCCGCGCAGCGCGAGACTATCGCAACGGGTTCGCACAATCGCCGATTTTCTGTCAGCATCACGGCCAGCGTCTGTGTCGGCGCAGTGTCAGCTGCTGCATGTGCCGCGCATACATCTCAGCGAAGCAGATTCTCGAAACGCGTTGTTCGAACAGCGTCATGGCCAACTTCCTGCCACTTCCAATGAACGTCAAAACCGTCTTCGCCGCTGCTGTCGTCGTTGCCTGTGGCGCGTGTGCCGCGCTTGCGTCCGGCTTTGTCGCGGCTCAAACGCCGCGCGGCGACTCGCGCGCCGATCTGTATCGCCGCAATCTGCTGTCGGGTAAAGACGTGCCGTGCCGGACCAACGCGTCCTGCGCGGCGTTGGGGGTCGTCGCGCTCGATGCGGGTCGCATCAAGGAGGCGCAAACCCTGGTCGCGATGGAAGGCGCGCTCGCCGAGGCCACCGCGATGCAGGCCGACGAAGAGAACTCGCCGAAAGCCAGCAGTTCGGCGCGCGCCCGCATCGCCATGGCGTATGTGCATCAGGGCGACGTGCAACTGAGGCTGGGCGAGTTGCCCGACGCGCGCGCGTCGTACCGCACCGCGGTGAGCCGCGGCGACGACTATCCCGGCGACGCGCTGCTGGGCCGCGCCGTGGCGGCGGCGCGCGAGCGTCTCGAAGCGATCGCCGGCAAAGCGGTGGTGCACGGCGTGCCGCCGGAAGGCGCGCGCTTTATCCACTACGTGACCTTCGACGCGTGGAACAGCATTGCGCTGAAGCCGGTGAAAGGGCGCCACGGCGTGTATCGGATCGATGGCGATTTCATGCATCCGAGCGTTGGCGAAGACGGCCGGCCGAGCGCGAGCACCGGCAATCTGTCGGCCTATGTGCGCTTCTACGACGGCGTGGCGCGCGTGCCGGTGAGCGACACCGGCGGCGACGCGCCGCTGGAGGCCACCGCAAAGATCGCCAACCTCGCGCCCTACGACAAGCGCGACGACAAATGCCTGCTCGAGTTCAGGCTCTCCGCGCCCGAAACGCTCGACGTCCTCACGCACGGTTCGGTGCTGGAGTGCGGCTTCGGCGTCAACGTGAGCGCCGACGGCCGCTACTATCTGGTGACGGGTTCCTGAGCGGCCGCGTCCTTCGGCGCCGCGCGCCGCGCCATTCAGCGAGCGTCTTCCACGCCGGCGCGGCGGCGCTTATCATGCAGCGGTAGCACAGGTGTCATGGCAGTCAGAAAGCGTTTCCCGATCAACCGCTCAGAGAAAAACGCTCGCCCATGCAAAACATTCTCGACTATCCCGCACTCGTATTCATCGTGGCGTTTGTCGCCATGTGGCTGTCGGCGCGTATCGGTGCGGCGCTGCTGCGGCGCTTCAGAAAAATCGAGGACGACGCCCGCGAAGACTTCAGCGTGATTCAGGCCGCGACGCTCACACTGCTGGCGTTGATCATCGGCTTTACGTTTTCGATGGCGGTGGGACGCTACGATCAGCGCAAGAACTACGAAGAAGAAGAGGCGAACGCGATCGGCACCGAATACGTTCGCGCCGACCTGCTGCCCGCCGCCGATGCGGCTACCGTGCGCGGCTTGCTGAAAGCGTATCTCGACGAGCGCGTGCTTTACTACACCACGCGTGACGATCAGGAACTCGCCAAGGTGAATCGCGAGACCGAGCGTTTGCAAAACGCCATGTGGGCGACCGTGAAGAATGCCGCCGTGGCGCAACCCACACCGGTTGCCGCGCTGACCGTGGCCGGGATGAACGACGTGCTGAACACTCAGGGCTACACGCAGGCCGCGTGGTGGAACCGCATACCGTATGCCGCGTGGGCGCTGATGACCCTGATGGCGGTGTGCGCGAATGTGCTGGTCGGCTACGGCGCGCGCGCGTTGAAATCGGGCGCCGGCTTGCTGCTGATCGTGCCGCTGGTGGTGTCGCTGGCGTTCACGCTGATCGCGGATATCGACAGTCCGCGCGGCGGCGTGATTCGCGTGAAGCCGCTCAATCTTCATGCGCTGGCTGATTCGTTCCGCGCGCCTTGAACGTGCAACGAAGCGGCGCTATCCAGACGTGTTGGGCCGTTTCGGGCCGAACCGCACTGTATTCGAAAGGAATGTGATGTCCGATATCGTCAAGACCCTGACCCATTTCAACGCCGGCCGCGATCCCGAGCGGCTCGCCATGAAATACCAGGCCATGCGCAGTTCGCCGTTCGTGTTTCTGCGCGGCACCTGTCATCTGTTCTATGCGGGTTTGCCGCGCGAAAAGATCCTCGACGAAGCGCCGCCGGTCTGGATTTGCGGCGACATGCATCTGGAAAATTTCGGCAGCTACAAGGGCGACAACCGCCTGATCTATTTCGACAACAACGACTTCGACGAAGCCTGTCTCGCGCCGAATCTCTACGAACTGGCGCGGCTTCTGACGAGCGTGCTGGTCGGCGCCAGCGACCTCAAGCTGAGCCGCGCGCAGGCGCTCGCGCTCTGCCACACCGCGCTCGATTCATACGGCGCGGCGCTCGCGTTCGGCAAGGCGCGCTGGATCGAGGCGGAGACCTCGGTCGGAATGGTGCGCGATCTGTTCGACGCGCTGGCGAGCCGCCCGCGCGCCGCGTTTCTGGACCGCCGCAGCGTGCTGAAGGGCAAGACCCGTGTGCTGAAAGTGGACGGTAAGAAGGCGTTGCCGATCAGCGACCAACAGCGCGCGGCGGTGACGGAATTCATGAACAAGTTTGCCGCGAGCCAGCCCAATCCGGACTTCTATCGCATTCTCGACGTCGCACGGCGCATTGCCGGCACCGGCAGTCTCGGCGTGGATCGCTACGTGATGCTGGTCGAAGGCAAAGGCTCGCCGGACAGCAACTTCCTGATCGATCTGAAAGAAGCGCTGCCGTCTTCGGTCATGCCGCATGTGCGAACGCCGCAGCCGACGTGGCAGAGCGAAGCGCAACGCGTCGTCGAAGTGCAGCGACGCAATCAGGCGGTCTCGCAGGCGTTTCTGCACGCGGTTGACTTCAATCAGCGTTCCTACGTGCTGCGCAGTTTGCAGCCGTCCGAGGATCGCGTGGCGCTCAGCGATTGGAACGGCAAGCTGCCGCGCCTCGAAGAAGTGGTCAACAGCATGGCTCAACTCAGTGCGTGGGCGCATCTGCGCAGCGGCGGCCGGCAGCACTCGTCGATTGCGGACGAACTGATCGCGTTCGGCAATCGCAAGGATTGGCAATTGCCGTTGATCGACGTGGCAACGCAGTGCGAGACCCAGCTCGCCGCCGACTGGAAAGCGTATTGCGAAGCCTACGACCGCGGCGAATTCAAACTGCCCGTGGCCCATTGAGGTTCGCGCGTGCTGCCGTGCATGACGGCGCCGCGCATGCCAGCTTCGCTCCAGACAAACCCTGATTGCTGCGCGGATTGCCCCGCTGATATCGTTCGCTGGACTGATGTGGAAGCGCTTCCACTCGCGCACTGGCCTCGCTGGTGCCGCACCTTCCGCCGTACCCGGTTCAATGACCTCAGCGCAGGAGAATCCGTGGCAAACGACGCATCCGCTGTATCCGACGCACGCTCCCACCAATCGCTCGCCGATCCGTTCACACCTCCGGCGGATTCGTCGCTTTGGCACCAGAACTTCCTGCTCGGCGCGGCCACGGCTTCGTATCAGATCGAAGGCGCGGTGGCCGAAGACGGCCGTCTGCCGTCGATCTGGGACACCTTCTCGGCCACGCCCGGCAAGGTGCTCGCCGGCGACACCGGCGCGGTGGCCTGCGACCACTATCACCGCTGGCAAGAGGATGTGGACATGCTGGCGGGGCTTGGCCTTGAAGCCTATCGGCTGTCGATCGCCTGGCCGCGTGTGATGGGTGCGTCCGGCGTGCCGAATCGTAAGGGCATCGACTTTTATAAGCGCCTGCTGGCGCGCCTGAAAGAGAAGGGGATCGCCACCTCCGTCACGCTGTATCACTGGGATCTGCCGCAGCATCTGGAAGATCGCGGCGGCTGGCTGAATCGCGATACGGCGTACCGTTTCGCCGATTACGCCGACCTGATGAGCCGCGAACTGGCCGGCAGCGTCGATGCCTGGGCCACGCTCAACGAACCCTGGTGTTCCGCGTATCTCGGCTACGGCAACGGGCACCACGCGCCAGGTCTCGCCGACGGGCGTTTTGCCACGCAAGCCATGCATCATCTGCTGCTGGCGCATGGTCTCGCGGTGCCCGTGCTGCGCGCCAACGATCCGGCCTCGCAGAAGGGTATCGTCGCCAACATGGGGCGCGGCACGGCGAATAGCGACAGCGCCGCCGACCAGCGCGCGGCGCATCTGTTCGAAGTGCAGCACAACGCGTGGATTCTCGATCCGCTGCTCAAGGGCGCGTATCCGCGCGATCTGTTCGAGTTGTGGCCGGGCACCGAACCGCTGGTGCTGGACGGCGACATGCAGACCATTGCGGCGCCGCTCGATTTTCTCGGCGTCAATTACTACTTCCGCACGAACCTCGCGAGCGACGGCGCGCACGGGTTCAAGGAAGTGCCGCCGGAAGGCGTGGAGCGCACGCAGATGGGCTGGGAGGTGTATCCGGATGGCTTGCGCGATCTGCTGATCGGCTTCAGGAATACGTATGCGAACCTGCCGCCGATCTACATCACGGAAAACGGCATGGCGTCGGACGACAAGGTGACCGACGGCCAGGTGGACGACACGCAGCGCATTGCGTTTCTCAAACGCCATCTGGCCGCGGTCGATCAGGCGATCAAGGCGGGTGTCGACGTGCGCGGTTATTTCCTGTGGTCGCTGATGGATAACTTCGAGTGGGCGTTCGGTTACGAGCGGCGTTTCGGCGTCGTGCATGTGGACTACGCGACCCAGAAACGCACGATCAAACGCAGTGCGGAGCTGGTGTCGAAATTTCTGCGGGAGCGGAAAGCACGCGTATAAAGCAGTCAAGCTGGTTTGCATGTCGACTTGAGACACGGGCGCCAGGCCTGGCGCGACTATGTTGCATGGGACCGGCGTCAGCGCTTCGCCCTAAGCCGCGAACGCGCCGGCGTCGACCGACAGGAGACGGAATGAACAGCAAAAAAATGGCCTTGCGAGGCATCGTTGCGGCATTGGCGTTGTATGGCGTCGTCGCGCAGGCGGACCCCTTGAAGGCCAACGTGATTCACTGGTGGACCTCGGGCGGCGAGTCGGCCGCGATTCGCCAGTTCGCCGATGCCTATAACAAGGCCGGTGGACAATGGGTCGACAACGCGGTTGCGGGCGCCGATCAGGCGCGCTCCACGGCGATCAACCGTATCATCGGCGGCGATCCGCCCACTGCCGCGCAGTTCAATACGTCCAAGCAGTTTCACGACCTGATCGATCAAGGCCTGCTGAACAACGTCGACGACGTCGCCGCGAAGGAAAACTGGAACGGCGTATTCCCGCCTTCCATCATCGACAGCATCAAGGTGAAAGGGCATTACTATGCCGCGCCCGTCGACATTCACATGCCCGCCTGGTTCTTCTATTCGAAGCCGGCGTTCCAGAAGGCCGGCATTGCCGCCGAGCCGAAGAGCTATGACGAATTCCTCGCCGATCTCGGCAAGCTGAAGACCGCCGGCGTGATTCCACTCGCGCTCGGCGGCCAGCCGTGGCAGGAAAAAATCACCTTCGACGCCGTCTTCGCCGACGTCGGCGGCCCCGATCTCTATCTGAAGGTGTATCGCGATCGCGACCCGAACGCGGTGAAGTCCGACGCCTTCAAGAAGGTGCTGGCCTCGTTCAAGCGTCTGCACGATTTCGTCGATGCCGGTTCGCCGGGCCGTAACTGGAACGACGCGACCGCGCTGGTGATTTCCGGCAAGGCGGGCGTGCAGATCATGGGCGACTGGGCCAAGGGCGAATTCTCGGCGGCCAGGCAGGTCGCAGGCAAGGACTTCGGCTGCTTCCCGGGTTTCGGTCCGCATTCGCCGTATCTGGTCGCGGGCGACGTGTTCGTGTTCCCGAAGACGGATAATCCGACCACGATCAAGGCGCAGAATCTGCTCGCCACGGTGATGACCTCGCCGGCCGCGCAGGTTGCGTTCAGCGCGAAGAAAGGCTCGATTCCGATTCGTCCCGACGTGGACGTGAGCAGTCTCGACATCTGCGCGAAAGAGGGCATGGCGATCATGAAGGACAAGTCGCGTCAGTTGCCGAATCCGGAAATGCTGCTGTCGCCCGACACGCAGGGCGCGTTGATCGACGTCATCACCAACTTCTGGAACAAGAACCAGTCGGTGGATGATGCGCAGAAAGCCTTTGCCAGTGCATTGAAGAGCTAGGGGGCAGCATGCACGCGCTCAAGGTGCCCGCCGCCAGGTCGAAATCCGCTGCGCCGTTGCGCAATTCACCACGCAGCGGACCCCGCAGCAAGCCGCTGAAAAAGCGCTTTCCGTTCGCGGCCTGGCTGGCGTTGCTGCCAATGGTCCTGACCGTCGTGTTCGCGTATCTCGGCACGATGGTCTGGACCGCGCGCGTGTCACTCAGCAATTCGCGCACCTTTCCTTCCGGCGATTTCGCGGGCCTCACGCAATACGCGCGGCTCTTCAATAACGACCGCTGGTTGCTGTCGCTGCAAAACATCGTGATCTACGGCGCGTGCTTTATCGTCGCGTGCATGGTGATCGGTCTGCTGCTGGCAATTTTCATCGATCAGCGCGTGGTCGCGGAAGGCGCGCTGCGTACCATCTTTCTCTATCCGTATGCGATGTCGTTCGTCGCAACCGGCCTCGTCTGGCAGTGGATTCTGAATCCGGAACTCGGCGCGCAGGCCGTGTTGCACAAACTCGGCTTCGCGCATGCGCGCTTCGACTGGATCGTCGATCAGGACTGGGTGATCTACACGATCGTGATCGCGACCGTGTGGCAGGCTTCGGGTCTGGTGATGGCGTTACTGCTCGCCGGCTTGCGCGGTATCGACGAAGAACTGTGGAAAGCGGCGCGTATCGACGGTATTCCGCGTTGGCGCGTCTATGCGAGCATCGTGGTGCCGATGCTCGGGCCGTCGCTGTCCACCGCCTTCGTGCTGCTGTTCGTGATGGTCGTGAAGCTCTACGACGCCGTGGTCGCGATGACGCAAGGCGGTCCCGGCACCGCCAGCGAAGTGCCGGCCAAGTTCATCATGGACTATCTGTTCGGGCGCGCCAATATCGGCCTCGCGTCGGCGGCGTCGATCGTTTTGCTGGCCACCGTGCTGGCGATTCTCGCGCCGTTCTTCTATGCCCGCAGCCGCGCCGCGCTGCGCAAGGAGGCGTAATGAACACGCTCGATTCTCCGCTGAAAAACGGCACGCCGCGCGGCACACCGAGCGCCGTCCGCCCGCGCCGCCGCCGTGCCGCATTCACACCGGCGCGCCTCGGCGTCTACGCATTTCTGCTCACCGCCGCGCTGTTTTTCCTGCTGCCCTTGTATGTGATGCTCGTGACGTCCGTCAAGCCGATGAGCGAGATCCGTCTCGGCAATCTGCTGGCGTTTCCCACGCATTTCACGTTGAGCGCGTGGAGCGCCGCGTGGCAATCCGCGTGTACCGGGCTCGATTGCAACGGCATTCAGGTCGGCTTCTGGAACTCGGTGCGCATTGTCGTGCCGAGCACGATATTGTCGATCGCGATCGGCGCGGTGAACGGCTACGCGTTGTCGTTCTGGCGGCCGCGCGGCGCCGGTTTGCTGTTCGGCGTGCTGCTGATGGGCGCATTCATTCCGGTGCAGGTGATGGTGTATCCGCTCGTGCGGGTGCTGGCGAGCGTGCATCTGTTCAGCTCGTTGCCGGGCATCGTGGTAATTCACACGATCTTCGGCATGCCGGTCATGACGCTGCTGTTCCGCAACTACTACGCGTCGATTCCGCAGGAACTGTTCAAGGCCGCGCGCATCGACGGCGGCGGCTTCTGGCGTATCTTCATGCAACTGATGCTGCCCATGTCCACGCCGATCATCGTGGTGGCGGTCATCATGCAGGTGACGGGTATCTGGAACGACTTCATTCTCGGCCTCGTGTTCGCCGGCACTAAAAATCTGCCGATGACCGTGCAACTCAACAACATCATCAACACGACGACCGGCGAGCGGCTCTATAACGTCAATATGGCGGCGACCATTCTGACTTCCATGGTGCCGCTGGCGGTGTACTTCCTGTCGGGCCGCTGGTTTGTGCGCGGCATTGCGTCCGGCGCGGTGAAGGGGTAGACGGGTATGACAAATCTTGCGAATACGGTTGATATGGCGGACGCCGCCGCCGCAACCGGCACGGCGGACCGAAGCGACGCGGCGGGTCTCACGAGTCCGGCCAACGTGGCGGTGCGCAATCTCACCATCCGTCTCGGCGCGAACACCGTGATCGAAAACCTCGATCTCGACGTGCGCGCTGGCGAGTTCGTGGTGTTGCTCGGCCCTTCGGGTTGCGGCAAATCCACGTTGCTGCACAGCATTGCCGGACTGATCGACGTGAGCGACGGCAGCATCGAAATTGCCGGTGAAGACATGACGTGGGCCGATCCGAAAGATCGTCGCATCGCGCTGGTGTTTCAGTCGTACGCGCTGTATCCGACCATGAGCGTGGAGCGTAATCTCTCGTTCGCATTGCGCATCAACGGTACGCCGAAGGCGGAGATCGCACGGCGCGTGGCGCGTGCGTCCGACATGCTGCAACTCGGCCCGCTGCTCAGGCGCAAACCGGCGCAGCTTTCAGGCGGCCAACGGCAGCGCGTGGCGATCGGCCGCGCGATCGTGCGCGAAGCGGACGTGTTTCTGTTCGACGAACCGCTGTCGAATCTCGACGCCAAATTGCGCACCGAACTGCGCCGCGAACTCAAGCAGTTGCATCAGCGTCTGGGCGCGACGATGATCTACGTGACGCACGATCAGGTCGAGGCGATGACGCTCGCCACCCGCATGGCGGTGATGCGCGGCGGCGTGATCCAGCAGTTCGGCACGCCCGCCGAAGTCTATGCGCGGCCCGACAATCTGTTTGTGGCGACCTTCCTGGGTTCGCCCGCGATGAACCTGCTCAAGGGCACGCTGGAGACGCGTGACGGCACGCTCTACTTCTGCACGCCGCAATGGCGGCTCGACGTGTCGGCGTATCCGTTCAAACAGGCGCCCGCGCATGCGTTGCCCTGTGTGCTCGGGGTGCGGGCCGAAGACGTCAAGGTCGGCGCGGGGCTGAGCGAGCGCGCAAAAGTTTCGCTGGTGGAGCCGATGGGCAACCACCGCGTCATTTGGCTCGACTATCATGGCGTACAGGTCGCCTCGATCGATCAGACGAAGACACCGGTGGCGCTCGCGGACACGGTTGCGTTTTCGTTCGATAGCGAACAGGTCTCGCTGTTCGACGAAGCGGGGGGCGAGCGGTTATAGCGCGGTTTGCGACGCGAACCGCGCTCCCGAATACAACAGGGCTTGACGGAGATCCGCGTGGCTACACTCAAAGATGTCGCGGCACTCGCCGGCGTGGGCATGTCGACCGCGTCGCGCGCCATTTCCGGCAAAGGGCCGATCTCAGCGGATGCCGCCGCCCGCGTGAAGGCGGCCATCGAGGCGCTGAACTTCCGCCCGTCGTCGATCGGGCGCGCCATGGCGACGCAGTCGCTCGGCATGGTCGGCATTTTCGTGCCGACTTTCTTCGGCTCGTATTACGGCACGATTCTCAAACAGACCGATACCGAACTGCGCGCGGTGCGCCGTCACGTGGTGGTGGCAACCGGCTGCGGGGAAGTGTCGCCGCGTGAGCAGGCCATGGAAGCGGTGCGCTTTCTGATCGGTCGCGATTGCGACGGCGTGGTGGTGATCAGCCACGATCTGCACGACGAAGACTTGATCATGCTGCACAAGATGCATCCGAAAATGGTGTTTCTGAATCGCGCGTTCGATCAGTTGCCGGAGGCGTCGTTTTGCGCGGATCACCGGCGCGGTGGCGAGCTGGCCGCACGCACGCTGCTCGATCATGGGCACCGCGAGATCGCGGTGATTTCGGGGCCGTTCACCGCGTCGGACAACCAGACCCGGCTGGAGGGTTTCTTCGCCGAACTGGCGCGTGCAGGCATTGCGCGCGACGACGTCACGTTGATCGAATCGGACTTCTCGCCAGAGGGCGGTTACGCCGCCACCCGCCAGCTGCTCGATACGACGCCGCGTTTCACGGGGCTGTTCTGCGCGAACGACACGATGGCGGTGAGCGCGCTCGCGTATCTGCACGAGGCCGGGGTTGCCGTGCCGGATGAAGTGTCGGTGATTGGGTACGACGACGATTACTCGGCGGCTTATGCGTCGCCCGGACTGACGTCGGTGCATATTCCAACCGCGGAACTGACGCAGAACGCGGTACGGTGGCTGCTCAATCAGTGCTACCGGACCACGTGGGAAGTGTTCCGCGAATTTCCGGTGAGCGTGACGATGCGCAAGTCGGTGGGCCCGGCGCCGGGCCGGGTTCAGGTGCCGCTGCGCAGCGACGCTTCGTGGCGCTGACGCGCTTCTTCGTCGAGCCGCGTGTCCTCGAGTTCCTGCAGCACCGCTTCCAGGTCGATCGGCGTGGTGTCGAGTTCGACGCGGCCGGTCAACGCACTCTCCACGTGCAACGCGCCCGCTTCGTATAACGCCCAGATTTCCTTGCCGTAACTGGCTTCGCGCAAGGCCGGGGCAAACTGCCCGAAATACGTCGCGAGGTTATTCACGTCGCGTTCCAGCATGGCGGGCGCTTCGAGATTGCCGGCCGCATTCACCGCTTGCGGCAGGTCGATAATGACGGGGCCGTCGGTGGCCAGCAGAATGTTGTACTCCGACAGGTCGCCGTGAATCATGCCGGCGCACAGCATGCGCACCACTTGCTGGAGCAGCATGGCGTGCAATTCGAGCGCGCGTTCCTCGCTCATCTCCACGTCGTTCAGACGCGGCGCGACATTACCGTCGGCGTCGGTGACCAATTCCATCAGCAATACGCCGTCGGTGCAGATAAACGGCTGCGGCACGCGCACGCCCGCGTTGGCGAGCTGGAACAGCGCGTCGACTTCGGCGTTCTGCCATGCCTGTTCCTGCACTTCGCGGCCGTAGCGGCTGCCTTTTTCCATGGCGCGCTGCTCGCGGCTGTTCTTGACCTTGCGGCCTTCGCGATACGACGCGGCCTGGCGGAAACTGCGCTGCTTGGCGTCTTTGTAGACCTTCGCGCAGCGGATGGAGTCGCCGCTGCGCACCACGTAGACGGTGGCTTCCTTGCCGCTCATCAACTGCGAGATGACTTCGTCGATCAGGCCTTCTTCGACCAGCGGGAGCAGACGTTTCGGGGTTTTCATGCGGCGCCCCTGAAGCGGAAGGCGGCGCGGCGGCCGTGTGCGGCCGGTTGGGAGCGGGTGTCGAGCGGGATTCGGATCATGCCGGATTATAAAGGGTTAGGCGGCCCCCACCGGAACGAAGGCGCCAACGCGCCGCGTTTCGCTCGCAAATGGGGGCGCCGACGTCGCATCAGACCAGAAAGACACTTTCCATTCGCTGGACTTCGGGCCGTGACAGGTTGAGTGCGGCGGCCTCGTCCCGCCATGTTTTGACGGCGTCCCGCACCTCGCCGACGATCTGCCGCGCATGGGCCGCGTCGACGCGATAGAACTCGGCTGTTTCGATCGTGGCGTCGAGATCGGGCAGGGCGCTCATGGAGTCCAGCGTCAACGCATGTTCGCGTTTGCCCGGGTTCGGATTCATGTCGAATGCGGGCGACAGACGCCAGCCCGAAGCTTCACGAATAAAACCGTGATTGCGCAGATGATCGTCGCGATTGCCCACCACGACGTTGAAGACGACGCGTTTGAAGAGCTGCGCGAGATCGCTGTCGATATGGCCTTGCGCGCCGTTGCTGGCCAGATATTCGGCGAGGTCCAGATAGCTTGCGTCCGAATCGCCGTCCTGCCGTTCGAGCAAGGTCATGGCCGACGCGTACATACGCCGGCGGCTGTCGTGCCGATCGAATCGTTCGACGCAGAAGGTGCCGTAACGCGCGCCCACGTATTTGAGTTCGGACGCCGGCACCCAGATGCCCGCTTTGCTTGCCAGCCGATGAACGATGTACTCCCATGCGCCAATGTCGTAGCGGTCCTCTTTCGCCGGGAATTTGGCGAGCCACAGGTCGTTGCCGAGGCTGGTGAAATTGGCTTTAGGACGCGCGCCGCCCAGTGACGTGCCGGGCGCGATCAGCATGGCCAGCCATTGCTCGTATTCCGGCATTTTTTCGATGTCGGCCTCTTCGATGCGAAGGCTGATATACGCGAGGGTCGCGAGATCGGTGACCGGCGGCGCGGCCTCGGCGCTGTTGTCGAGAAAATCGCCGGCGGTGTTCTGAAACCGTAGCGCGCCGACCCTCGTCAGATCGTGAACGCCGAGCAGGAAATCGATTTCCTGCAAATGACGCATGGGCCGGTCTTCCCGATCCGCGGCGGCGGCTTCGCGGCGCTCCATCAACACGCGGCCCCAGCGGTCCGGCGCCGAGTCCATGAAGATGCCGAACGCCACGGCTTTCGCGGGCGGGTATTGCTCGTCGGTCCACAACTCGAGGCGCGGGTCGAGCATGAATGCGTGGTGTCCGTCCACCCAGTTCTGCTCGTAGGCGAACGCGGCGGGCAGGTCGGTGCGCACGGTCTGGCGATACAGCGTGCCGACCTGCTGCAGGCTGCCTACCGTGACGTCGTCGAGAAACACCTTGAATGTGTCGCGAGGTTTATTGCTGGCCATCGGTTTTCCGGGCGGGTTTTCCGGCCGGCCGCGAGGCCTTGGTGCGAGCGGCGCCTGGCGCGCTCGCACGCGGCTTGCGTTGACCCGCCAGCTTGAGGTCCTGCAGCTTCCGGCCGAGTGTGTCGTCGCGGGCGACGACGTCCATGTCCTTGTCGAGTCCCAGGACCCGTAGCGCTCGCATGTAGGTGCCGAGGGCGATGCCAGGATCGCCTTTCTCGAGACGGTGCAGGGTATCGCGCGAAATGCCGAGCCGTTCGGCGAACAGGGTAGCGGGGAGTTCGCGGCGCAGGCGTGCCAGTTTCAGGCGTTCGCCGAGCGCGTGTATCTGCTTCTCGACGGACGGAAAGGGGCGCTGAAGAGTTCGGGACATGTCCGATAGATTAGTCAAATAGAATGAATATGTCAAAAGTATCGGACAAATGTCTATTTTTCAATGCCTTGGAGGCAGTGAAGGGATGGCGAGTTGAAAATAGCGTCTGATACTTTAGGCAAATATGACGTAAGTGACTGAAGTATCGGACGTTATGGCTCATCCGATGTGCTCGAAAGCGGCCCGTCACCCCCTTCGCGATCAACGGGCGCCGTCAGCAAAGGCCCGAGCGCTCGCTCGATGCAGTGCAGGAAATACTCCGCCGGCCGCGTTAATTGAGATTCCTGCGGCGCCAGCAGGTACAACCGCAAAGGCGGCGGCACGACCGGCAACGCGAGCCGCACGAAGCTTTGGCCCAGCGACGTTTCCTCGAGCGAATGGGTGGTCCACGCGAAGATGGCGTCGGTGCTGACCATCAAGCTGTAATACAGCGCGTACGACGTGCAGCGGGTTATCCGCCGCGGCGGAGTGAGTCCGGCGCGCTCGAACATCGCGCGGATAAAGCTGGGGTAGTTGTCCGTCACGTCGGTGTGAATCCATTCCGCTTCCTGTACTGCCGCGAGCGAGGTCGCACTGGCAAAGGGACTTTGCGCGCGCGCCACGAAGGCAGTCTCGAACGCGACCATCTGCCGGACATTGCCCGAGTCGCTGACCGGCCGCGCGAACGCGGCGAATGCCAGATCCACCGTGCGGTTGCGTAGTTGCTCCTGCAACTGGTTGAAGCCCAGTTCACGAAATTCCAGCGTGACCTGCGGCCAGCGCTGACGAAATTCGACGAATGCCTCGGTGAGCCCTGTCGTGCCGACAATCGGCGTCACGCCGATCACCAGGCTGCCGTCGCGCAAGCCTTTCAGATGCGCCATGTCTTCCTCGGCGCGCTCCATTTCGCGCACCACCGTGCGCGCCCGACTTACCAGCGCCGCGCCTTCGGCGGTCGGCACGACGCCCCACTGGTTGCGCTCCAGCAGACGCACGCCGAACTCCGTCTCCAGTTCCCGCACGGCTTTCGTGATGGCCGGCTGCGTCACGTACAGCGCCTTCGCCGCGCCGTTGATGCTGCCGGTCGACGCAATCGCGACCAGCGCCCGTAGATGATGAATTTTCATGATGCGGAAGATAACACTGCTGGTTATGCGTATCAAAATTTGTGCTTTTTTGTTTCGGACAAGGATCTTTACGCTTGGCTTCGAACGGTTGCGACACGGCAGCCGTCTTGACCGGAGCCATGAATGACGCAGTCTTTTCCCCAACTTCTCGCCGAACTGCGCGAGACCGAGCACGAATTCATTGCGATTCGCCACGACATTCACGCGCACCCGGAACTCGGCTTCGCAGAAACGCGCACGGCCGGACTGGTCGCCGGCAAGCTTGCCGAATGGGGCTATGCGGTGACGGCGGGCGTCGGCGGCACGGGGGTGGTCGGTCAGCTGAAACGCGGCACGTCGGACCGTACGCTCGGGCTGCGCGCCGATATGGACGCGCTGCCGATCCAGGAGGCTACCGGTCTGTCCTACGCAAGCACGGTCGCGCGGACCATGCATGCGTGCGGTCATGACGGCCACACGGCGATGCTGCTGGCGGCGGCGCATCGTCTCGCCACGAAGGGCGAGTTCGACGGCACGCTGAACCTGATTTTCCAGCCAGCGGAAGAGGGTCTGGGCGGCGCGTCGAAGATGATCGCGGACGGTCTCTTCACGCGCTTTCCGTGCGACCAGGTGTTCGCGCTGCACAACGCGCCGGGTCTGCCGGTCGGTCATTTCGCGCTGCGCCACGGCTGCATGATGGCGTCGTCCGATTCGGTGACGATCACCGTGACCGGCAAAGGCACGCACGGCGCGATGCCGCAACTCGGCTGCGATCCGATCGTGGCGGCGTCCAATATCGTGCTGGCCTTGCAGTCGATCGTCGCGCGCAATATCGAGCCGACCCGCGCGGCGGTGGTGACCGTCGGGGCGTTCAACGCGGGCACGGCGCCGAACGTGATTCCCGAAACGGCGACGCTGCAACTCTCGGTCCGCGCGCTCGACGCCGAAACCCGCGACAAGGTCGAAGCGCGGATTCGCGGCATTGCGCACATGCAGGCGCAAACCTACGGCGCCAGCGCCGAGGTCGACTACCGGCAGATCTCGCGACCGCTGATCAATCATCGCGGCGCGGCCGATCTCGCGATCGCCACCATCGAAGCGCTCGCGGGTCCGCACGGCTACACGCTGATGCCCGACGCCGTGATGGGCAGCGAGGACTTTTCGTGGATGACCGAGGTGGTGCCGGGCTGCTACGTGGTGCTCGGCAACGGCGTCGACTCTCACGGCGGCTGCGCGGTCCACAACCCGGACTACGACTTCAACGACGCGGCGCTCAGTTGGGGCGCCGCGTATTTCGTCGGGCTCACCGAGCGCTATCTGAGCGCGCCGACGTGAGCGAATCGATTAGCCGACGCTGCGGCTGATCGGCCTTGCGACACCCCCGGCACGTCACTTTCCACACAACAAATCGCAAGCGAGAAAGAGGGAGACCCATGAAGAAATGCATCGCAATGAGCGCGGCACTGCTGACGCTCGGGACCGGCACGGCGGGCGCCGAACCGTACCAGGTGACTTTGCTGTCCGCGCTGCCGGAGTTCAACGGCAGCTTGCGCGAAGGCGTGGCGCTGTACGGCTCGGTCGATATGGGCATCAACTACCAGAGCGCGGGCGGCAAGTCGCTGGTGCAAACGCAGAGCGGCGGCGAATGGACGTCGAAGTTCGGGCTGTTCGGACGCGAAGATCTGGGCGGCGGCCTGCGTGCGGAGTTCAATCTGGAAAACGGCTTTCTCGCCAACAACGGCACGATGCAGGACAGCACGTCGTTCTTCAATCGCGAGTCGTGGGTCGGCCTGGATTCGTCCACGTATGGCCGCGTGCGCTTCGGCAAGCAGATCGGCACGGGCCTGCCGCTGTTCGTCGACGTGTTCGGCACGGTGGGCACCAACTCCGCCTATACGTGGCTCGGCACGGCGGTCGTGCAGACGCCGAAGGGCTACGGCTACAACAGCGACCTCGGCGCCGGCGCCACGCAACTCGCCGCGCGCGTGAACAATGCGATCACCTATCTGTCGCCGAGCTTTGCGGGCTTCAGCACCGAGCTGATGTACGCGCCCAGCAACGTGGCCGGCCAGGCGCCGACCGCGGCGGCGCAGGGCGCGCTATTGCAGTGGTATAACGGCACGACCTATCTGACGGCCAACTTCAACCAGGTGTGGGGCGCGAACGGCACGAGCACCGTGCGCAACGATCTGTACGGCCTCGGCGTGGTGGTCGACACCGGCAAGATCGTGTTGTCGGGCGCCTTCAATCAGTACGCGCCGAAGCTCGTCAACGACGGTATCGCACGCGTCTATACGCTCGGCACGATCTGGCCGATCGGGCGCAACGCGTTTCGCGCGTCGGTGGTGTATCGCGATACGTCCGGCGTGCACGACTCGGCGAACAAACTCGCGAAAGACTCCGCGCTCGGCGTGATGCTCGGCTACGACTACACGCTGTCGAGGCGAACCGGCCTGTATGCGCGCGCCGGCTTTATCCGCAATTACGGCATGTCGACGGTCTTGCTGAACAACAACCCGTTGCCGACGCAAACCGGCAGCACCGCGCCGGAACTCGGCACGACACCGGTGACGGTATCGCTCGGCATGTATCACAACTTCTAGGCGCGACGCTCACCATGAATGCCATCCAACCCAATGCAAGCGCAGTCGCCGGCAAGGCGGCCGGACAGCGGGCGTCGCGCCGGACCATCGTCGCGGCGGCGCTCGGCAACGGCCTGGAGTTTTTCGACTTCACGGTCTACAGCTTTTTCGCGGCGCTGATCGGCAAGCTGTTCTTTCCGACCGGCAGCGAGGCCGCCGCGCTGATGATGTCGCTCGCTACGTTCGGCGTCGGCTTCGTCGTGCGGCCGCTCGGCAGCATCGTGATCGGCGCGTACGCCGACCGCGCGGGACGCAAGCAGGCACTCGTGCTCACCGTGTCGTTGATGGCGCTCGGCACCGGCATGATTGGCCTCGCGCCCACCTACGCGTCGATCGGTCTGGCGGCGCCCGTGCTGATCGTGCTGGGCCGCTTGCTGCAAGGTTTTTCGGCGGGCGGTGAAGTGGGCGCGGCCACCACGCTGTTGATGGAGTCGGGCAGCGCGGGGCGGCGCGGTTCGCTGGTGAGCTGGCAAATGGCTTCGCAGGGCGGCGCGGCGCTCGCCGGCGCGCTGGTTGCCGCGACGCTGTCGCGCTACCTGTCGCACGAGGCGCTGCTGGCGTGGGGCTGGCGCGTCCCGTTTCTGATCGGCCTGCTGATCGGCCCGCTCGGTTTCTATCTGCGCCGCAATCTGGACGAGACCTTGCCGGCCGCGCGCAACGGGCAGGAGGAAACGCATGGCCTGGCAAGCTCCAGTGCGGCCTCGCCGAAACCGCGTATCGAATGGCGGCAAATCGTGGCGGGCACGATGCTGGTGATCGGCGGTACCTCGACGATGTACGTGATCGTATTTTTTCTGCCCGCCTTCCTGACGCTGACGACCGGCATGCCGTCGGCCGTCTCGCTGCTGGCCGGCTGCACGGCGGGTCTGGTGCTGCTGGTCGGCGCGCCGTTCGCCGGCCGTCTCGCCGACCGGATGCCGCGTCGCAAGACCGTGCTGTACGCGATGTCGGTGGTATCGCTCGCAGTTCTGCTGCCGGCTTTCTACGCGATCAAAAGCTGGCCGTCGATCGGCACGGTGGTGCTGGTCGTGTTTGTGCTGACCGCGTTGATGACGACATCCAGTCCGGCGGGTTTCGTGCTGATTCTCGAAGCGTTCAAACCGGAAGTACGCGCGACCTCGCTCGGCGTGATCTACGCGCTGGGCGTGACGGTCTTCGGAGGCTTCGCGCAATTGATCGTCAGCGCGCTGTGGCGCCTGTCGGGCAGTTTTTATGCGCCGGCCTGGTACATGTTGGTCTGCGGTCTCGTGAGTTTCGCGGGTGTGCTGCTGTTCAAGGAAGCCGGTCACGGCGCGTAGGCCTGGTTCAGTCGGCGCCGCGTGCGGGCTCTATGGCGCCGACGTTTCACGTTGAGCCGGCAGATACGGTCCGCTATCGCGCTGCCGTAACGGCCCCGTAATCTTCTGCAACAGTGTTTTGCCGTTTCCCCTCCTGCGGTTTGTTTTTCGCTCCCTTAAACTCAGTGGTAACAAACTGTTACGGGGTTCGCGATGTTGACCGCATTCTTTATTGCCTGTCCGTTGTGCATCGTCGCGCTATTCAATTTCGCGCGTCACGTGGATCCCGTCACGGGCCACTTCAGGCGGTGAATCCAGGCACCGGATTGCCGCGCTGCGTCATGCCGGCCGCTACCGGCTGACGCCGCTATCTTTCGCCGATTCCTCGCCAGGGCTTGCCTTTGAGTGCTGAATCGCGGCACGATGCGCGATTACCATCAAGAATGGGGCAGCATCGCGTATGCGAGATTTTCTGGCGAGTATGACGGCGCGCATGAGCGTGCTGAAGGGTGTCCTTCCCTTGACGCGCGGTGGCGCCGCGCGTGATGCGCTGGCCGGCGTGCAACTCGCGTCGATGGATATTCCGCAAGTGCTGGGCTACGCGCGTATCGCCGGCATGCCGGCCGTGGCAGGGCTCTACACGGTTTTCCTGCCGTTGCTCGCCTTTGCGTTTTTCGGCGCCTCGCGACACCTCGTGGTCGCCGCCGATTCCGCGACCGCCACGATCTTCGCAAGCCGGCTTTCCACCATGGCGCCGGCGTCGAGTGTCGAATACGCGTCGCTTGCCGCAATGGTCGCGTTGCTCACCGCCGCGTTACTGCTCGTCGCGCGTATTTTCAAACTGGGTTTTCTGGCCGACTTCCTGTCGCGCACCGTGCTGGTCGGCTTTCTCGCGGGCGTCGGCGTGCAGGTCGGCATTGCCATGCTCGGCGACATGTTCGGCGTGCCCGGCCATGCGGCGAGCAGCGTCGCGCAGGTGGCGCTGGTGGTGCGCGAGGCGGCGCGGATTCATCTGCCCACGCTCGGCATTTCACTGCTGGTGGTCGTCGCCATTCTCGTTTGCAAACGCTTTTTGCCGCGCGCGCCGGTGCCGCTGTTCGCCGTCGTGGCGGGCATTGCCGCCAGCGATATTTACGGCTTCGCGGCGCACGGCATTTCCGTGCTCGGGCCGGTGGCGGGTGGCTTGCCGCCGCTGCGCATGCCGTCCGTGACCTGGCAGCAACTGCTCGATCTGTTGCCGGTCGCCGCCTCGTGTTTCGTGATGATCGTCGCGCAGAGCGCCGCTGCGAGCCGCGTGTTCGCGGAGCGTTATCACGAACCCGTGGACACCAATGCCGACCTGCTGGGCATCGCCGCAGCCAACGCGGCGGCGGCGTTCACCGGCGCCTTCGTGGTCAACGGCAGCCCGACGCAAACGGCCATGGGCGATCGCGCGGGCACGCGCAGCCAGTTCGCGCAGGTCGTGTTCGCGGCGGTGGTGGTGGTCGTGCTGCTGTTTTTCAGCCGTTTTCTGCAGTATCTGCCGCATTGCATTCTTGCCAGCATCGTCTTCACGATCGCCGTCGGGCTGATCAACGTGCAGGCGCTGTTTGCGATTCGCCGTGAAAGTCCGGGCGAATTCACGCTGGCGTTGTTCACCGCGCTGGCGGTCGTGCTGATCGGCGTCGAGCACGGCATTCTGGTGGCCGTAGCGCTCTCGCTGCTGCGTCACGTGCGTCACAGTTACCGGCCCCATACGATGATTCTCGCGCCCGGCGACGACGGCGTCTGGGTGCCGGTGCCCGCCGCTCCGGGCATGCAGACCGCGCCGGGGTTGATCGTCTATCGCTTCGGCGCCGACCTGTTCTACGCGAACGACCACTTTTTCGTCGACGATTCGCGCCGTCTGATCGATCACGCGCCGAGCAAGGTGCGCTGGTTCGTCGTCGACGCGAGCGCGATTACCGACCTCGACTATTCGGCGGCGCGTTCGGTGGGGGAGTTGTGCGAGACGTTGAAGGCCGGCGGCATCGAGGTGATCTTTGCCCGCGTGAACCGTTATCTGCGCGCGGATATGGACCGGCATGGCATCACGCCAGTGATCGACACGAGCTGCATTTTCAGCACCTTGCATGAGGCGCTGCGCTCGGCCGGCGTGGAGAAGCCGGACTTGCACGTCAAGGAAGCCACCTAGGCGCGGGTTTAGCGCGGCGGTTCGTCGTCGAAGAAGAAATGGCCGATAAAGAAGCACGCACCGGCAACGGCAGCGCCCAGCACGGCCACCGTATAAGCGAGCGCGGTGCCGTGCCACAGTCCGTCGAACCAGTCGTGTAGCTGCGCCATCAGCACTTCCGCCGTGCCGCCGATACGTTGCAATTCGATCTGATAGCGCGGGTCGGCAATGCCGTACTGTGAGACGGCGCTGTCGGGCTCCGCGGCCGTCACATAGAGAATTACCGCGGCGATCAGACTGGCGACCAGCACCGCGGCGCCCGCCAGATAAAACCGCTTTTGCGGCGACGGACGTTGCGCGCCCGGGTTTGAATGATCGGTACCGCTCATTGTGTTCGTGGATCCGCTCGGCTTGGGGTGGCGACAGTATCGCAGAGCGGCGGTGCGCTTCATGAACCGCGCCTGCGGTTAGTTTTTCGACGTCAGCATCTTGAGGCCGGCAATTCCGAACATGATCGCCAGCGAACCGTCGAGCCAGCGCCGGATCGCCAGATAGACGCGGCGTGCCGATGCGGTCGAGAACAGCACCGCGTAGCTGCTGAACACCGATACGCCGATGCACATGCAACCCAGCACCACCGGCACGGTATGCGAGGCGCCGCCAACCGGGGACACAGCCAGCGACACGATCGACAGCCAGACGAGGATCGCCTTCGGATTGGTGAGATGCATCAACAGACCGCGCAGATAGAGCCGTTGCGGCGGCTCGTTCTGGCGAGCCGCGTTGGCCGGCAACGCGCCCGCGCTAAAAGCGGAGCGTGCGGACTTGAAACCGAGCCACAGCAGATAGAGGCCGCCGGCAATCTTGATCGCGATCAGACCTTCGGAGTAAGAGGCCAGCAGCGCCGACAACCCCAGCGACGCCAGCAGCGCCCAGAAGAAAGAACCCGATACCACGCCTAGCGCGAAGGTCAGGGCGGCGCGGCGGCCTCCGCTCATGGCCAGCGACATGATCGCCAGGTTGCTCGGCCCCGGGCTCGCGGTGCCGACGAAGTAGGCGCCGTAGGCGATCAGGACGTCGGCGGTGAGGAAGGTGCTGGTAATCATGGGCTAAACCTCGATGGCGGGCAAACCGTGCCGCTCGGCACGAACACGGCGAAGAACGGCGACTCAGAAGACGACTCGATGTGCGAGCAACGATTCTGAGCGCTCACGCTTCCTGCTCACAGATACAGTTGGTACGGACCGCAACAGCACAATCGGGCGTGGGCGTGGGCGTGGGTGGTTGTGCGTTCGCTCACGCGCCAGCCGCCGCACCGATGCAGTCGGCGAGCGCATCCGCCACTGCTTGCCGGCTATGCCGCGGACGCTGCACAAGGCCGATTTCGCGGTAAAAAGTCGCGTCGCCGAGTTCGAGCGCGACGACGTTCGCGGGCCACTTGCCGAGCCCCGCCGTATTCGGAATCAGCGCCACGCCGATGCCGCGCGCGACGAGTTGCACGATCCCCTGCAGCTCGTCGAGTTCGATCACGTCCTGCACGTTCAGCCGCGCGCGCCGCAGAAACCGGTCGACCAGCCTCCCGCCGAACGACGCGCGGTCGTAGCGGATAAACGGCGCGCCCCTGAGCAGTTCGCGCCAGGCGGGCTGGTTGCGCGCGAGCGCCTTCGGCGCGAGCAGCACGAATGGCTCGGTGGCGAGCGTGCGCCATTCTAGTTCGGACGGCAGCGCGAACGGCGGACGGATGAGCACAGCCAGATCGAGTTCGCCGGAATCCACCTGGCCCAGCAAGCCTAGCGACACGCCCGGCACGACGCGAATTCGCCAGCCGGGGCGGTCGTCGCGAAAGCGCGCCAGCGCGTCGGCCAGAAACGACACCTGCGCGGACGCAATCGCGCCCACGCGCAGCATGCCGCTTTCCGCCGCGACCGCGCCGCGCTCCGAGAGCCGCGCGTACAGCGCCATCATTTCCTCGGCGAGCGCCAGCGTTTCGCGGCCCGCGTCGTTCAACGTGGCGGAGCGCCCGGTGCGGTCGAACAGTGCGAAGCCGAGTTCTTCCTCGAGCCGCTGCATCTGCGCGCTCACGGCGGATTGCGTCAGGCCGATGCGCGCGCCCGCGCCGGAGAACGTGCCGTACCGGCTGACGGCAATGAAGGTTTTGAGTTCGCTCAGCATGATAGATTGATCGATTTTGGTGTTGGTCAGATCAAATATATATCGTTTTTAAGCAATTTTGGTCATGGTTAAAATGGGCTTTCCATACCCACCGCGAGCTTTCCCGTCATGAGCGCTGCCGAAACCCGTTTGCCGCCGTTCCATCTGGCGTTTCCTGTTCATAGTCTCACCGCCGCCCGCGAGTTTTACGGCGACCTGCTGGGTTGTCCGGAAGGCCGCAGTTCGGAGGCGTGGGTCGATTTCAACTTCTACGGCCATCAGATCGTCGCGCACCTCGCGCCGGAGGAACTTGGCCACCGTCACACCAGCAAGGTGGACGGCGACGCCGTGCCGGTCCGTCACTTCGGCGCCGTGCTGTCGATGGCGCAATGGCAGGCGGCCGCGGATAAGCTGCAACAGGCCGGCATCGACTTCATCATCGAACCGCATGTGCGTTTCAAGGGTGAAGTCGGCGAACAGGCGACCATGTTCTTCCTCGATCCGTCGGGCAATGCGCTGGAATTCAAGGCGTTCGCCGATATGTCGTCGTTGTTTGCGAAGTGATTTTGCAGACGTAATGCGGTTTGGCCGCCGACCGAAGCCGTTCCGAAAGCCAGATTACGTATTGACCTGTCGTGATTTGTTCTGAGCGCCTGTCCCGTCGTTCCCGCGCGAGACAGGCGGTCGGAAGTATCGCCAATCGCGCTTATTTTCATTTAACAAACGTTTGCTCATCGCCAAACGAGGCCGCGTTTCCAGCACTTTTTTCCTTACATTAGCCTTCCTGACAATATCGCCATTTTCACGCCATGCAGGTGTTGGTGCTAGCGATCTAGCATATGCGCTGGATTCAACCATCCCTTACCAGCATTCTCTCGGGCGCGTTTCATGTGGATTGTCAACGTTGCGCTTAAACGGCCATACACGTTCATCGTGATGGCCCTTCTGATCTTGCTGGCGACGCCGTTCGTGCTGTTCACCACGCCGGTCGACGTGTTGCCGGAAATCAATATTCCGGTGGTCAGCATCATCTGGAATTACACCGGTTTGTCGGCCGAAGACATGGCCAACCGTATCACCTCGGTCAATGAGCGCAGCCTGACCACCACGGTCAACGACATCGAGCACATCGAGTCGCAGTCGCTGGCGGGCATTGCGATCCTGAAGATTTTCCTGCAGCCCACCGCGAACATCCAGACGGCGATCGCACAGACCGTGGCGGTGGAGCAGGCGCAGCTCAAGCAGATGCCGCCGGGCGCGACGCCGCCGCTCGTCATCAGCTATTCGGCCTCGAGCATTCCAGTGATCCAGCTCGGCCTGTCGAGCCCGAAACTCTCGGAGCAGGCGCTCAACGACACCGCGCTGAACTTCCTGCGCCCGCAACTCGTGACGATTCCCGGCGCGGCCGTGCCATATCCGTACGGCGGCAAGTCGCGGCTGATTTCAGTGGACCTCGATACGCGCGCGTTGCTCGCCAAGGGGCTGACGCCTTCGGACGTGGTCAATGCGTTCAACGCGCAAAACCTGATTCTGCCGACCGGTACGGCCAAGATCGGGCCGAAGGAATACACGATCAACATGAACGGCTCGCCCGCCACGGTGGAAGGGCTCAACGACATTCCGGTGCGCACGCTCAACGGTGCGACCACCTATCTGCGCGAGGTCGCGCACGTACGCGACGGTTTCTCGCCGCAGACCAACGTGGTGCGTCAGGACGGCCATCGCGGCGTGTTGATCTCGGTGCTCAAGAACGGCAGTGCGTCGACGCTGTCGATCGTCAATACGCTGCGCGACCTGCTGCCGGCCGCGCGCGCGTCGTTGCCGCCCGACCTGAAGGTGACGGCGCTGTTCGATCAGTCGGTGTTCGTGAAAGCCGCCGTGCAGGGCGTGGTGCGTGAGGCGCTGGTCGCCGCCGCGCTGACCGCCGCGATGATTCTGCTGTTTCTCGGCAACTGGCGCAGCACCTGCATCATCGCGATCTCGATTCCGTTGTCGATTCTGTCTTCGCTGATTGCGTTGCATGCGCTCGGGCAGACCATCAACATCATGACGCTCGGCGGCCTCGCGCTCGCCGTCGGGATTCTGGTCGACGATGCAACGGTGACGATCGAGAATATCGAACGGCATCTGCATATGGGCACGAATCTGCACGACGCGATTCTCGACGGCGCGGGCGAAATCGCCATTCCGGCGCTGGTGTCCACGTTGTGTATCTGTATCGTGTTCGTGCCGATGTTCTTCCTGACCGGCGTGGCGCGTTACCTGTTCGTGCCGCTCGCGGAAGCGGTGGTGTTCGCGATGCTCGCCTCGTACATTCTGTCGCGCACGCTGGTGCCGACCCTGGCGATGCTGCTGATGGGCCACGCGCACAAGCCGAAAGCGGGCGCGAAACCCAATCCGTTCATGCGTATCTATCACCGCTTCGATCAGGGTTTCGAGCGCATGCGGGCCGGTTACATCATGATTCTGAGCAGCGTGCTGGTCCGGCGCGGACGTTTCGGTAGCCTGTTCCTCGGCTTCTGCATCGTGTCGATGGGGCTGATTTTCGTGCTTGGCGAAGATTTCTTCCCGAGTGTCGACGCGGGCGACATCCGCCTGCATATGCGCGCGCCCACCGGTACCCGGATCGAGGAAACCGCGCGTCTCGCCGACGAAGTCGAGAAGACGATTCGCGAGGTCGTCCCCGCGAAGGAACTGGGCACGATCCTCGATAACCTCGGCTTGCCGTATAGCGGTATCAATCTCTCGTACAGCAATGCCGGCACGATCGGCACGCTCGACGGCGAGATCCAGGTCGCGCTGAACGAAGACCACAAGCCGACGCAAACCTACATGGACAAGTTGCGCACGATCCTGCCGCGGCGCTTTCCGGGCGTGGAGTTTTTCTTCCAGCCGGCCGACATCGTCACGCAGATTCTGAACTTCGGTTTGCCGGCGGCGGTGGACGTGCAGATTTCCGGCGCGGATCAGCAGGGCAACTTCGAGATTGCGCGCAAACTGCTGAAGCAGGTGCGCATGATTCCCGGCACGGTAGATACCCACATCCAGCAGAAACTGGATGAACCGGCCATCAATCTTCAGATGGATCGCACCCGTTTGCAGCAGCTCAATCTGAGTGCGAGCAACGTGGCGCAAAACGTGCTCATTTCGTTGTCGGGCAGTTCGCAAACGTCGCCGGGTTTCTGGTTCAACAACCGCAATGGCGTGGAATACAGCGTCGCGGTGCAGACGCCGCAGTACCAGATCTCGTCGATCGACGAATTGCTGCGCACGCCCGTGTCGGGTTCGGCCAACGGGCCGACGCAATTGTTGGGCAACCTGGTGCGCGTGTCGCCGCAGAGCCAGTTCGCGGAAGTCACGCACTACAACATCAAGCCGGTGATCGATCTGTATGTGAGCGTGGAAAGCCGCGATCTGGGCAGTGTGGCGAGCCAGGTCGACAAGCTGGTGAATGACGCGCGCGCGTCGCTGCCGCGCGGCAGTCAGATTATCGTGCGTGGCCAGGTGCAAACCATGCGCAGTTCGTTCTTCGGGCTAGGTATTGGCGTGGCGATGGCGATCGTGCTGGTGTACCTGTTGATCGTGGTGAACTTCCAGTCGTGGGTCGATCCGCTGATTATCGTCAGTGCGTTGCCGGCGGCGCTTGCGGGCATTGTGTGGATGCTGTTTCTGACGGGCACGCATCTGAGCGTGCCGGCGCTGACCGGCGCGATCATGACGATGGGCGTGGCCACCGCCAACAGTATTCTGATGGTCTCGTTCGCGCGCCAGCGGCTTTCGGCCGGCGCACCGCCGCTGACCGCCGCGCTCGAAGCCGGAGCGAGCCGGATCCGGCCGGTGCTGATGACCGCCTTCGCCATGATTATCGGCATGATTCCCATGGCGCTCGGCCTCGGCGAAGGCGCCGAGCAGAACGCGCCGCTCGGCCGCGCGGTGATCGGCGGTCTGCTGTTTGCCACGGTGTCCACGCTGTTTTTCGTGCCGCTGGTGTTCGCGGGTATTCATACCCGGCTCGCACGGCGCCACGCCAACGACGACGATGCGGACCACTCGGGCGGCCACGACGGCGGTAACGGTAATGGCAACGACGGCCCCGCGCCGGACCATGGCGGCGCTGCCAAGCCCGCGTAAAGTTAAATGATGGCTGACTGAAATGACCGAAAAAACCCATGCATCGCTAGCGATCCCCGCGCGCGAGACCGAAGGCGGGCACGCATTGCCGCCACGCCATCGCGAATGGAAGCGCGCCAAACTCGCCATCTGGATCGTGCTGGCGCTGCTTGCCGTGGGCGCGTTGCGCACCGTGGTCGCGGACGTGCTGCAAAGCCGTTCGGTGGCGGAGACGACCCAACAGAACGCCACGCAATACGTGAACGTGGTGAGCCCGACGCAGACCGCGGGCGGTGGCGATACGTTGTTGCCGGGCACCTTGCGCGGCAACGTGGAGTCGCCGATCTATGCGCGCTCAACCGGTTATCTGCTGCACTGGTACGCCGATATCGGCGCGCGGGTGAAGCAGGGGCAACTGCTTGCCGATCTGGACACGCCGGAAATCGATCAGGAGTTGGCGCAGGCGTTGGCGCAGCGCCAACAAACCAGCTCGAGCCTCGGCCTCGCGAAGAGTTCGCTGGATCGCTGGCAGCAATTGCGTCAGCGCGACGCGGTCTCGCAACAGGAGCTCGACGAACGGCAGAGCACGTACACGCAAGACCTTGCCAACCTCGCCGCCGCGGATGCGAACGTCAAACGTCTGCAGCAACTGGAATCGTTCAAGCGCATCGTCGCGCCGTTCGCGGGCGTGGTCACGCAACGCAATGTCGACGTCGGCGACCTGATCGACGCGGGCAGCGGCACGAGCCGCGCGCTGTTCGCGCTGGCGCAGTCGGACCCATTGCGCGTCTATGTGCAATTGCCGCAGGCTTACGCGCAAAACGTTTCGGTCGATCAGAAAGTGGTGGTGACGCAGGCGGAACTGCCCGGTCAGCAATTCCACGGCACGATCACGCACATTTCCGGCGCGATCGACGTGCCGACCCGGTCGCTGCAGATCGAAGTGACGCTGCCGAACCCCGACGACAAGCTGCGCCCCGGCGCGTATGTCCAGGTCGCGGTACCGACGGTAGCCCACGCGCAACTGATGGTGCCGGGCAACGCGCTGCTGTTCCGCGCCGAGGGTCCGCGGCTCGCGGTCGTGGACGGGCAAGGCAAGGTGGAGTTGCACAAGGTCGTGATCGCGCAGGATCTCGGGCAGACGCTCGAAATCGAGAGCGGCATCGAGGCAGGCGACAAGGTAATCATCAACCCGAGCGATTCGATCGCTGACGGCGACCACGTGCAGATCGCCCAGCCGCAGAAGAACGGCAAGGGGGCGTCGTGAAGCTCGTCGGCCCGGGCCGGGCGATCACCACACTCGCGGGCGCGGCCTTGCTCGCGGCGTGCACGGTCGGTCCGGATTATCAGCGCCCGCAAGCCGAGGTGCCGCCCACGTGGCAGACCGATTCGTACTGGCGGGTGGCCGAGCCGTCGCACGCGCCGATCGCGCTGGACTGGTGGAGCGGCTTCGGCGATCCGGCGCTGGCCGCGCTGGAAACCCAGGCGCTCGCACAGAACCAGACGCTGGCGGCCGCCAGCGCTCACTACGCGCAGGCCACGGCGACGCTCGCGAACACGCGCGCGCAGCAGATTCCCGAGGTCGACCTTGGGGCGTCCGGTTCACGCTTCCGTATTTCGAAAGACCGCCCGGTCACCAACTACGCGACGCCGACCACGTCGACGGTGCAGAACAATTTGCAGCTCGGCCCCACGATCAACTACGACACCGATCTATTCGGCCGGATACGTCGTCAGGTGGAAGGCGCCAGGGCGTCGGCGGAGCAATCGGCCGACGACCTCGCCAACGCGCGGCTGGTGCTGACCACCGACCTCGCCACCGATTATTTTTCGCTGCGTGAGCTCGACGCCGAGATCGACGTGCTGAACCAGTCGGTGAAACTGCAGCAGAAGGCGCTCGATTACGTGACGTCCGAGCACGATCTCGGTTCGGTGTCGGGGCTCGACGTGTTGCAGCAAAAATCGCTGCTCGATTCGACCAAGGTGCAGGCGCAACTCCTGCTGAACCAGCGCGCGCAATTCGAACATGCGATCGCCGCACTGGTCGGCGTGCCCGCGCCGCAATTCGCCATCGCCCCCAAGGTGCTCGACACGCAGGTGCCGGCGATTCCGCTCGGCGTGCCGAGCGACGTGTTGCAGCGCCGGCCCGATATCGCTTCCGCCGAACGCGCCATGGCCGCGGCGAACGCGCAGATCGGGGTGGCCAAGGCGGCGTTTTTCCCGAGTCTGACGTTGACGCCGGGGATCGGCTGGGAAGCCACGCAGTTCGCCAGCCTGCTGAGCGCGCCGACGCTGATGTGGACGCTCGGCGCGACGGTCGGCCAGGTGTTGTTCGACGGTGGCCGCCGCGCCGCGAACGTGAAGTTCGCGAGCGAAGGCTACAAGGCCGACGAGGCCAACTACCGGCAAACCGTGCTCACCGCATTCCAGCAGGTGCAGGACGGTATCACCGGTCTGTCGGTGCTGGACGGCGCGGCGAAGCAGTCGCACGAAGCGGTGACGGACGCGCAGCATCTGCTGTCGCTCGCCAACGACCGCTATTCGGGCGGCCTCGTCGCGTATCTCGACGTGATCACCGCGCAGCAGTCGCTGCTCACCAGCGAGCGCCAGGACGTGCAGATTCACGGCCAGCAGATGACGCTGTCGGTGGCGCTGGTGAAGGCATTGGGCGGCGGCTGGGAGGCCGGCACGGCGGTGGCGGCTACGTCGCAAGACGCACAATCGAACGACGCGAAGGAGGCGATGGCTCCCGCGCGGTGAGCCGGCCGATCATGAACAGGCGTGGGTGGGAGAGGGATGCGCAGGCAATGCGAGGCGTTTCGTATAATGCACAGACAAGGGGACGCGCATGAAATTGCTGATTGTTGAAGACGAGCACAAGGTGGTCGATTATTTGCGCTCCGGTTTGACAGAGCAGGGCTGGGTCGTCGACGTCGCACTAGACGGCGAGGAGGGCATGCATCTCGCCACCGAGTTTGACTACGACGTGATCGTGCTCGACGTGATGCTGCCCAAACGCGACGGCTTCAGCGTGCTGAAGGCGCTGCGCATGCGCAAGTCCACGCCCGTCATCATGCTGACCGCGCGCGACCACGTGAACGACCGCGTGCGCGGCCTGCGCGAAGGCGCGGACGACTACCTCACCAAACCGTTTTCGTTCCTCGAACTGGTCGAGCGGCTGCATGCGCTGGCACGCCGCACGCGTTCGCAGGAATCGACGCTGATCTCCGTCGGCGATCTGTTCGTCGATCTGATCGGCCGCCGCGCAACGCGCGACGGCGTACGCCTCGACCTGACCGCCAAGGAGTTTCAGCTGCTGAGCGTGCTGGCTCGCCGGCAGGGCGACATTCTGTCGAAGACCGCGATCACCGAACTTGTCTGGGACGTCAATTTCGACAGCCACACGAACGTGGTGGAGACCGCGATCAAACGCCTGCGCGCGAAGCTCGACGGTCCGTTTTCGTCCAAGCTGCTGCATACCGTGCGCGGCATGGGCTATGTGCTCGAAGTACGCGAGGAGGCCGAGCAGTCATGAACCGATCGATCGCCCGCCGCCTCGCGCTGATGTTCGCGCTGGTCGCGCTCTCCGTGTTCACGCTGGTCGGCACGGGACTCTTCGTGGTGTTGCGCACGCAACTCGAACACCATCTGCGCGAGTCGCTCGACGATCGCACGCAGATCGCGCGCATCATCGTCTATCACGCCGTGACGCCGGAAAAGTGGCGCATGTGCCGTGAAAAACTCACGGACATGACGCCGCACGACGGCAGCACGGTGTATTCCGTATCGAGTACCGATCCGTATTTCCATTACGGCCAGCCGGTCGAAGGCAGCGTGGTGAAGAGCTGGCCCGGCGGTTACGCTCGCGTGAAGCCGGCCGGCGGCGGCCAGGACATGCTGACCTCCACGGTGACGGTCCCCTCTTACGACGCGCGCCCGCCGCTGCAATTGCAGGTAGCCGCGAGCTATTCGCCGAACATTCGCACCATGCGCGTGTTCGGCTCGGCGCTCGCCGCGCTGTCCGCGCTGGGCAGTCTCGCGGTGCTGCTGCTCAGCTATTCGGTGACGCGTCTCGGTCTCGCGCCGCTCACGCGCCTCACGCGCGACGCTTCCGCCGTCAGTCCGAACAATCGCTCGCAGCGCCTGAACACCGCCTCGTTGCCGCTCGAACTGAACGACCTCGCCAATTCATTCAACGGTGCGCTCGAACGGCTGGACGGCGCGTATGGCCGCCTCGAATCGTTCAATGCGGACGTGGCCCACGAACTGCGCACCCCGGTGACGATTCTGATCGGCCAGACCGAAGTGGCGTTGACCCGCAATCGTTCCGTGGACGATCTACGTCATACGCTGCAATCGAACCTCGAGGAATTCGAGCGCATGCGCGCCATCATCAACGACATGCTGTTCCTCGCGCGCGCCGATCAGGGTGAACGCGCAACGGGTCTCATCGAGGTGTCGCTGGCGGCGGAAGTGGCGCATACGCTGGAGTTTCTCGAGATTCCGCTCGAGGAAGCGCGCGTGCATGCCGAGCTGCGCGGCGACGCGCAGACGCGCGTGAACCGCTCGCTGTTCGGTCGTGCCTGCACGAATCTGCTGATGAACGCGATCCAGCACTGCGAACCCGGCGCGGCGATCAGTGTGACGATCGCACGCGTCGAAGACCAGGTGCGGGTGGCGGTGGCCAACCCCGGCGAGCCGATCGAGCCCGGCGTGCTCGAGCATCTGTTCGATCGCTTCTATCGCGCGGAAGTCTCGCGCACGAACAGCCGCGAAAACCATGGCCTCGGTCTGGCGATCGTGAAGGCGATCGCGGAGATGCATCGCGGCACCGTGTCGGCGCACAGCGCGAATGGCATCAACACGTTTTCGTTTTCGATCGCGGCCTCGCAGTTCGATACGGCGTTGCCGACCATGCGCCCGAATACGGGCGCCAGCGTGGGCGCAACTGCCGAGGCGACGGGTTATTCGTCGCTGGTGAAGGGCAAGTCCGCCTGAACCGGCAGGCGCGGCTTGACCGCTTGCGCGTTGGCCGGTGTCAGCGCGCTCACGCGTACCCCCAGCAACCGCAGCTTGCGGTTCAATTCGACCCGGCGCAGACATTCGGTTGCCGCGCGCCGGATCTCGGCGGCGTCGGCGGTCGGCTCGTCTAGCGTGAGGTCGCGCGTGACCGTGCGGAAGTCGTCGTAGCGCAGTTTGATGCCCACGGTGCGGCCCACGTAACCCTTGCGTACGAGATCTTCCGCAACCCGCACACACAAGCCTGTAAACGAACTGGACAGCGCGGGCCGGTCAAGTTTCGGGTGGAGATCGCGCTCGAAGGTGGTCTCGCGGCTCATCGACTTGGGCTCCGATTCGACTACCACCGGCCGCTCGTCGTGGCCTTGCGCGATCTGCATCAGCCACGCCGAATAGCTGCGCCCGAAGTGATCCTGCAGGAGCCCCGCGTCCGCCGCCGCCAGATCGCCGACGGTGGCGAGACCTAGCGCCGTGAGTTTTTCCGCAGCCTTCGGACCGATCCCGTTGACCTTGCGCACCGGCAGCGGCCAGACGCGCAAGGGCACATCCGCCGGGGTGAGGATCGTGAGACCGTTGGGTTTGTCGAGTTCGGAGCCGATCTTGGCCAGCAGCTTGTTCGGCGCGACGCAGATCGAGCAGGTGAGGCCGGTGGCTTCATTCACCGCGTTCTTGATGCGCGCGGCGATCTCGCGCGGTTCGCCCGGCAGCTCGGTGAGGTCGATATAGATTTCGTCGATGCCGCGATCCTCGATCCGGTCCGTGAAAGTGGCGACCGCCGCTTTGAAGACACGCGAGTAGTGGCGATAGGAATCGAAATCGGTAGGCAGCAGAATCGCGTCAGGCGCGAGCACGGCGGCTTTCATCATGCCCATGGCCGAGAACACGCCGAGCGCGCGCGCTTCGTAGGTGGACGTGGTGACCACGCCGCGGCCCGCGTAATCGCGCAGCCTGGCAAAGCGGCGCGTGCCGTCTTCAAGGTGTTGCGGCGCGGCGTTGCGGCCGCCGCCGATCACCACCGCCTGGCCGCGCAGTTCCGGATAACGCAACAACTCGACGGACGCGTAAAACGCGTCCATGTCGAGGTGCGCGATGCGGCGGCTTGCAGAATTCATGACGGGTGTTAGCGGCAATAACGGGGATAACAGCTGCAGCCTGGTTGTTCAACGTGCGCGCCGCGTTGCGTTGCGATAGTGCGCTGCGGCGCGGAAGCCAAACCGTCATAGTACCTTGCCACGCAATCACGAGATCCGTTCGCGATGCAGTGTGTCGCTGTCGCCGAGGTAGTCGAGCACCCATTCGAGGCTTACCGGAAACGTCCGCTCGCGCTGGGCGCGACCGCGCGCCCAGCGGACTTCATGCGTTTGAGCGGCGTGGGCGCGATTATCTTCGGGGTCTGGCTGACCTCGCGTTAGTTGAACCGGTAGCTCACACCAATCTGTACCACCGGATAAACCTTGTAGCGCTCCACCTTGTTGCTGATGTTCTGCTCTTCCTGGTCGATATTGGCCTGGGTGGTGAGCATCGAATAGACCGCCGGCACGCTATACGAGGTGCGCGGCCGTCCGTACGCGACACCGAGATCGAGCGTCAGGCCGAAGCCCTTCGAAACCGGCTTATGCCCGTAGCCGATGCCGAGGTAGGGCATCACGCGCGGCAGCGTGATCGTGGTGGACGGCGCGGCGCCCACGGCCGGCACGAATGTGTCGCCGATCTTGTAGTTGCCTTGCGCGTTCGGCACGGCGTGGGCCGTGACGTTGTCGTCGTTGATCAGCGCGCCGGCGGTCACGCGAAATCCGCTCGACTTGAACGGGAACAGGTCGGCGTAGAGGCCGCCTTGCAGCAGCTTCAGATGGCCGTCGTACTGGTTGCCGTCCACGTTGAACGAGCGCGACAGGCCGAAGCCTTCGAATTCCGCATGTACGCCCGCCCACGAATTCAGCGGCAGCGCGGCGCCGACACCCGCGCCGAGCGTGCCGCCATGCGCGTAGATTTCCTGCGCCTCGGCTTGCGTTGCCGCCGCCGTCATCACCAATACCGTTGCGGCGAAGGCCGCCAGTTTCATCCGTTTCACCCAACTTCTCCAAACAAGATTATTTTCGTGCTGGCGACTTTAAGGTTGAGGCGGGCGGTTCAAATGGGTGAACAGCGGGCAGATGTGGCGGCTCTTCACGCTCAAGTTTTCGGGCGTGACGGAACCGGAACTTATGACCTGAAAATGACGGAATACGCCTGTTTTAAAGGGCTATTCATAGGAGGAATCAGAGGCTCATCGCGGCTTCGGAACAAGCGCGGCACGTAAAAATCCAGTCTGTTGGCCCGATAAAAAAAGCGGTCGCGGTAATGCGCGGATCTGCCGACCCGCTACCGCGACCGCCTCGATACTCAACAAAAACGGTATTTACTGCTTGATGCCTTCGGCCTGGATGTGCAGCGTGGTCTGCATCTTGAAGCCGTAAGCCTTGCCGAAGTCGATACCGAAGTCGTCACGATTGAACGTGGCGGTCGATTCGGTGCCGCACACTTCACGCTTGAGCATCGGGTTCGTGAAGCACTTGAACGATTCGATCTTGAGATTGACCGGCTTGGTGATGCCGTGCATGGTCAGCGAGCCGATCACTTCAACCGGCTTGTCGCCGTCGAAGCGGATCTGCGTGCCCTTGTACGTGGCGGTCGGGTACTTGGCGGCGTCGAAGAACTTCTCCGTGACCAGTTCCGCGTCGAGCTTGTCGTTGCCGATATCCACCGAGCTCATGTCGATCGTCACGTCGACCGTGCCGGTCTTCGCCGCGCGATCCAGCACGACGGTGCCGCTGCTCTTCTTGAACTTGCCGCGCCACGTCGAGATGCCGCCGAAGTGGTCGGTTTCGAAGCTCGGGTAGGTGTGGGTCGGATCGAGCTGATACGTGTCGGCAGCCATGGCGTTGAACGACAGGGCAGCGGCCAGCGCGCCGGCGGCGAGCAGAAAGGATTTCTTCAAGGTGTTCTCCAGGTTTTCTAGAAAGGGTGTCTAAAAGGACTGCGGCGCTTCGGGTGTCGAATTACTTCTTCGAAGCGACGAGGTGAAATTTGATGACGACTTCGTCGGCCACCACCGATGTATCTTTCCATTCGCCCGTGCCGACGTCGAACTGCGAGCGCTTGATGGGCAGCGAGCCGTCGAAGGTTTGCGTGGCACCTTGCGCCGTGACGGTGACCGGCACCACCACGGTTTGCGATTTGCCCTTGATGGTCAGCTTGCCGGTGATCTTGTACTGGTTGCCGCCGGCCGGCGCGATCGCGCTGGAAACAAAGGTCGCGGCCGGGTAGGTCGCGCTGTCGAACCATTCCTTGCCTTGCGCCTGCTTGTTGTAGTCGTCCGCGCCGAGGTCGTAGCTGCCGGTGTCGATCGACACGTTGGCGCTGCCGGCGGTCGGCTTGGCGGGATCGAAATTCAGTTGCGCGGAGAACTTTTTGAACTTGCCGTCGACCGGCACGTTCATCTGTTTCGTGGTGGCAACCACGCTGCTTTTGCTGACGTCGACGTCGGCGTGCGCGAGCCCGGCGCCGAACAGCGAAAGCGCCGCGATACCGGCGAGGATCGGTCGGATCGCGGGGCGAACCGCCGTGCGAAGGGCGAGGTGATAAAGGTTGGGTTTCATAGTGGTACGCATCCTATCGAACCCGCGTGCGTTGATTACGCACCGCTGGGAATTAGATTGCCAACAGGCCGTGGCCAATCGCCGGCTACGCCTGTCACCTGATGGTTAAGCGACGTTACTTGAGGAATGGAATCATCCTGCCGAGCAGGCCGTCGCGGTCGACGAATTGATGCTTGAGCGCCGCCAGCACGTGCATGACGACCAGCGCCAGCAGCGTGTAATTGAGCAGCACGTGGACCGTGCGCAACGTTGCCTTGAGTGCCTGGTCCGGGCCGATGAAGGTGGGCAGCGGCACGATGCCGAGATACACCACCTGAATACCGGCGGCGGAACTATAGAAGTAGCCGGACAGCGGAATAGCCAGCATCAACAGATATAACAGACCATGCACCAGATCCGCCGCGGCCTTCTGCCACGTGGGCGTGGCGCTATCGAGCGCCGGCGCGCGGTGGGTGGCGCGCCACACCACGCGGACCACGGCTAGCGCGAAGACGGTCACGCCGATCCATTTGTGCCACGAGAAGTACTTGAGCTTGGTCGGCGTGAAGCCATGGATATCGGTCATGATCCAGCCGATATAGAAACCGCAGACGATCAGCGCGGCGATCAGCCAATGCAATGCAATGGCGGTGCCGTGATAGCGGTCGGGATCTGAAGGACTCGATTTCATCTTTTGCTGTGGGTTGGGCATGCGGTATCGCGGGTGAATGCGGATAGTAGGCAGGCCAATGAAAACTGAATAGACGGGGAGAAGAGAACAGATCGTTGTATTGGTGACGCTAATGGCGTGGAATTGAAGGCCGCGCGCTGCGTAAACGCCTGATTGCAGCCGGCGCTGTGTTAATTTGCGCGTCTGGACTGCGAGGAAGGATTGAATCGATGACTAGCACTGGCAAACATAACGCGCCGCTCGGCGCGGATTTTTTGCGGCATGACTCCGCACCGGCCGCAACCGGCGTGGAAGGATACATGGAGCACGACGCCGCCGTCTACCGCACCTTGCTCGAATCGACGAAAGCGATTCCGTGGAAGATCGATTGGGCGACCATGGCATTCACCTATATCGGTCCGCAGATCGAAGCGCTGCTCGGCTGGGCGCCGTTGAGCTGGAAGACGGTGCAGGACTGGGCCGCGCGCATGCATCCGGAAGACCGCGACAAGGTGGTCGAATTCTGCGTCGCGCAGTCGCGGGCGGGCACCGATCACGAAGCGGACTATCGCGCATTGACGAGCCGCGGCGAATACGTCTGGCTGCGCGACGTGGTGCATGTGGTGCGCAACGCCGACGGCGAGGTCGAGGCCCTGGTCGGCTTCATGTTCGACATCAGCGAGCGCAAGAAGACCGAAGAGAAGCTGGCCGAATTGCAACGCGAACTCGAAGCGCTGTCGTTCAAGGACGGCCTTACGGGCGTCGGCAATCGTCGCGAATTCGACGCCGTATTGCAGCGCGAATGGAGCGCGGCGCAGCGGCACGCGGCGCCGCTTTCGCTAATCATGGCCGACATCGATTTCTTCAAGTCGTACAACGACTACTACGGCCACGTGCAAGGGGACGCGTGCCTGAAGCGGGTCGCCACCGTGCTGAGTGAAGCAGTGCGGCCCGGCGATTTCGTCGGCCGCTTCGGCGGCGAGGAGTTCGTGCTGATCCTGCCGAATACCGGCGCCGATGCCGCGCGGCAGGTCGTCGAGCGATGCCGCGACCGGCTCAGCGCCGAAGAGATCGCGCACGAACGTTCGCCTTTCCGCCAGACGGTCACCGCGAGCTTCGGCGTCGGCACGCTGATTCCCGCGGCGGACGCCGATCCGGTGGCGTTCGTGAATCTGGTGGACTCGCAGTTGTACCTTGCCAAAGACAATGGGCGCGATTGCATCGCGGCGGTGAACCGGGTGGGCTGAGGGCGGGTGCCACAGCACCCGCGCCAGCGCGGCATCGCTCTGGCATACGGTTTGCTAACCAAGCGCCGGCAGCGATCGCACCAAGGCGGCTGCTGCGTAGCGAGCGCCGCTGCGCGGCCCAAACTCTCATCAAGGCTCACGTTTTGAATTCCGTTTTGCTATCCTGGGGTATCGCCGCGGCCGCCACGGCCGGTGTCATCACCCGGCCGTTTAAATGGCCCGAGGCCGTCTGGGCCGTTGCCGGCGCGTTGCTGCTGGTGTCGCTGGGGCTGTTGCCGGTCGATCTGGCGATCGCGGCAGTCGGCAAAGGCACCGACGTCTACCTGTTTCTGTTCGGCATGATGCTGCTGTCCGAAGTGGGGCGCCGGGAAGGGCTGTTCGACTGGGTCGCGGTGCTGGCGGTCAATCATGCCCAGGGTTCGCCGCGCAAGCTGTTCCTGCTCGTCTATCTGGTCGGCGTGGTGATCACCGCCTTTCTTTCCAACGACGCCGCCGCGGTCGTGCTCACCCCGGCCGTCTTCGCCGCCGCCAAAAAGGCGAAGACGCACCCGTTGCCGTTGCTGTTCGTCTGCGCTTTCATCGCCAACGCCGCGAGCTTCGTGCTGCCGATCTCGAATCCGGCCAACATCGTGCTGTACGGCAATCACACGCCCGCGCTCGGCGCGTGGCTGATGCGCTTCACGCTGCCTTCGCTGCTGTCGATCGTCGCGACTTACGTCATGCTGCGCTGGAGCCAGCGCGACGCGCTGGCCGGCACCTGCGAGGCGAATCTGGAACCGCTCGCGCTGTCGGCGAGCGGCCGCGTCGCGCTCGCGGGTATCGCGGTGACGGCCGTCGCGTTGCTGACGGTGTCCGCGTTCGATCTGCCGCTCGGCTTGCCCACCGCGATTCTCGGCGCACTGACGGCGCTGGTCGTGCTGATCCAGGAGCGCAAATCGCCGCTGCCGATGATCCGCGAGATCTCATGGAGCGTGCTGCCGCTGGTCGCCGCGCTGTTCGTGCTGGTCGAGATGCTCGATCACACCGGCGTCATCACGACGCTCGCCGGCCTGACGCGGCGCGCGGCGCTGCACAACGAAATGAGCACTGCGGGCTGGGCTGGAGCCGCCATCGCGATTGGCAGCAATCTGATGAATAACCTGCCGGCCGGGCTGATCGCCAGTTCGACCGTGATGCAGGCGCACAGCCCGGAGCGCGTCATCGACGCGTTGCTGATCGGCGTCGACCTGGGGCCGAACCTGTCGATCACGGGGTCGCTCGCCACGATCCTTTGGCTCAACGCGATTCGCCGCGAAGGCGAGGACGTCGGCTTTCTGAAGTTTCTGAAGGTCGGCGTGGTGGTGATGCTGCCGGCGCTCGTGCTGGCGCTCGGCGCGCGGATTCTGATCAACTGAACCACGGATTCACTTGCTGCGGCGCTCCACGCGCCCGTCCCGTGCTCTATTCCTCAGTACAACGGGAATTCACCAGGCAATCTTGCCGACAGCATGTCCTATGCTGATTCAACGGCCTTTTTCGTCATCGATCGCCGATCCGCGGCTGCCCGAGGCGCCGTGGCGACGATTCGCGGCGTCACGCGAACGGGCGTCAGCGGAGGCGCGGCCACATAGACCGGATTGACCGGCACGCCGCCATGGACCGGCCGGGGCGGCGGCGCATACACCACGGTGGCGGGCGGCAACGCGAACGTGCGGGCGAATGGCGGCGACGAGCAGGCCACGCCGAGGGCGGTCAAGGTGAAGACGCAAACGGTGCGAATGGTCACGGAGTACTCCTGAGACGGTGAACGGCGCCGTGCTTCTTACGGTGAAAAAGTCTGTCGCGTGGTTCGGATTGCTTGAGAGCCGGGGCGTTCCGCGGGTCGCGGCGGCGCTCACGGCGCTGGCTGCGTCGCTCGGGCCGGCAGACGAAAGATACGCAAAGCGCGTTAGGAACGGCATCGCAAAGTCATTTCATTCCATGTCACGCGAATGGGCGTCGCGGCGGTCATGACATAACTCGACATGATTCTGAAATTGCGTTCACTCGGCGCTTGCCCAAGAATTCGGCCTGTCATTGAACGGATCGCGGCACCAGCAGGCGACGCTCGATGACCCATCAAGGAGTCGGTCATGAAGAAGTTGTTCGCCATCGTGTTGTTGTGCTGCGCATCCACCGTTACGTTCGCTCAATCCGCCGCGCCGCAGGCCGGTAATCCTCAGCGTATGCAGCGCATGGAGCAGCAGTTGCAGACGCGTTTCTCGAATGCCAACACCACGCACGACGGCAAGCTCACCAAAGACCAGGCCGCGGCCGGCATGCCGATGGTCGCCAAGCACTTCGACGAGATCGACGCGCAGAAGGCGGGCTACATCACGTTGCCGCAGATCGAGGCATTCATGCAGCAACGCGGGGCAGCGCACTGAGCCGCGCGTGGATCGGCGGGATCGTAGGGCCGTGGCGCGGCGCGCGAGCCGTTCCGCCGCCGAACCCTCAGCTGTCCGTTGACGACCAACCATGCGCGATGAAATCCGCCACGTCCCGCCGTTTGCGCCTTGCCTGCACGTCGATGCTAGTGTCGATGAGCGTGGCATTGAGCGCCTGCCAGAGCGTCGGCCCCGATTTCAAACAGCCGGACGCGACGCTCGAAAACCGCTGGCTCGAAAGCTTGCCGGACCACGGGCAGGCCACGCCTGCCGCGCAAGCCGCCTGGTGGACCGCGTTCAACGATCCGGTGCTGAGTGCGCTCGAAGAACGTGCTTACCAGCGCAATCTGTCGCTGCAAGTGGCCGGTCTGCATATCTTCAAGGCGCGCGCGCAACTCGCGGCCAGCGCGGAAAATCTGCTGCCGCAGTCGGGCAGCGTGTCGGCGGGCGCGGATCATATCAACACGAGCGGCGTGGGCCCGTTGCCGCCCACCCATTTGTGGGCCGAACATTTACGCTTGAATGCCGGCTGGGAAATCGATTTCTGGGGCAAGTATCGCCGGCAGATCGAATCGGATCGCGCGCAATTGCGAGTGTCGGAAGCCGCTTATGACAACGCGCTGGTGTCCCTGTTCGGCGACCTCGCGAATGCCTATATCGACTTGCGTACGCTCGATCAGCGCATTGCAGTGGCGCAGCAGAATCTCAAGTCGGTGCAGCAGAGCCTCACGCTGACGCAGGCGCGTTACAAACACGGCGCGGCGACCCAGCTCGACGTCGAACAGGCCGCCACCCTGGTGGCCGAAACCGAAGCGCAGATTCCGCCGCTCATCAAGGCGCGCGCACAGGATCGCGACACGCTGGCGGTGCTGCTCGCCGATCCGCCCGACGCCGTCGAGGCGCAACTCAAAGGCGGCACGGCGATTCCCGTGCCGCCCACGCAGATCGACGTCGGCATTCCCGCCGACCTGCTGCGGCGCCGTCCCGACGTGCGTCAGGCCGCGCTCAACGCGGCGGCTCAATCGGCGCTGATCGGCGCGGCGAAGGCGAAGCTGTATCCGTCGCTGTCGTTGACGGGGCTGTTCGGGTTGTCGTCGGGCGAGCAGCACGGCATTGGTTTGACGCAATGGGGCAGCAAGACGATCGGGCTGTTTTCCGCGGGCATCACGTTGCCTATCCTCGATCGCGGCCAGTTGAAAAACGCGGTGCGAGTGCAGGACGCGACGTTTCAGGAAGCGGTGCTCGACTATCAGAACACCGTATTGCAAGCGCAGAAAGAAGTGGAAGACGCGATCGCCGCGTTGCGCACGTCGCTGGATGCGCTCGCCGCGTCCGCGCGCGCCTCCGATGCATCGCAACGCGCGCTGCGGCTCGCGAACGCGCAGTATCGCGCGGGCTCGGTGACCTACGATCCGGTGCTGGACGCGTCGCGTTCGGCGCTGCGCGACGGCGACGCGCTCGCGCAGAACCAGGGGCTGGCGGCGCTGGCGGCGGTGTCGCTGTATCGTGCGCTCGGCGGCGGCTGGGAGGTCGCGCAGGGGCAGCAGGTGGTCAGCGAACAGATTGCCACGCAGATGGCGCAGCGCACGGATTGGGGGCGTTTGTTGAATCCGCCGGCCGGTTCCGCGTTGGCGCGCGCGAATGTGGCACAGCCTGAGAACGGGAAATAAGAACATGGCGAATCGATGCGTGGACAACGAGCGGAGCACGGCTGAGGGCTGTATGAAAAGCCGGATCAAACCCGCCATCGCGTTTCGCATTGCACCGCTCGCAGTCATCGCGCCGGTTATTCTCGCCGCGTCGATCCTCGCGTTGTCGGCCTGCCACGACAACAGCTCCCAAGCCGCGCAGAACGCACCGCTACCGCAAGTCAGCGTAAGCCGGCCCGTGCCTCGCGAAGTGCGCGAACAACTCGACCTGAGCGGCACCGTCGCGCCTTCGGCCACGGTTACGCTGGTGGCCCGCGTGCAGGGCGTGCTGCAGCAGATCGGTTTCGCCGATGGCGCGTACGTCAAGCAAGGCCAGTTGCTGTTCCGCATCGAGCCGGATTCGTATCGCGCGCAACTCACTTACGACCAGGCCGCGCTCGTCAACGCGGATCAGGAACTGACACGCCAGAAGCAGCTCACGTCCGACAACGCGACCTCCGAATCGTCGTTGCAGAAAGCGCAGACCACGCGCGACCAGGCGCTCGCCAAACGCGACATGTCGCGGATCAATCTCGGCTATACGGAAATCCGCGCGCCATTCGCGGGCCGCATCGGCGCGCGTTCATTCGACGTCGGCAATCTGGTCGGCGCATCGGATTCCACCAGGCTCGCCACCTTGGACCGCATTCAACCGGTGTACGTGAATTTCACGCTGAACGAGCGCGACGCGAATCGTATCGGGCTGTTCACGAAACCGCCACGCACCGTGCGCGTGAATGTGCTCGGCGCGCCGGCCGCGCAGGGCGAAGACGCCGCGCTCGAATTCGTCGATACCCGCGTGGATTCGGCCAGCGGTGCGCTCAAACTGCGTGCCGATATCGCCAATCAGGACGCGCATCTGATTCCCGGCATGTCGGTCGAAGTGCATATCCCCGCCGGCGCGCCGCGCAACGTCATGCTAATTCCCGATACCGCCTTGCTGCGCGAGCAGGCCGGCGCTGCCGTGCTGATCGTGAACGGCGCGGGCGTGATCGAGAAGCGCGCGGTGCAAACCGGCGGACTGTACGGCACATTGCGAGCCGTCACCGTGGGCCTGAACGCGAACGATCGGGTGGTGACCGGCGGCGCGCTAGCCGTCGCGCCCGGCACCCGGGTGCAGGTGGTCGCGGCCGCGGCGCAGGGTCGGTCATGATCCGCTTCTTCGTCGAGCGGCCGGTTTTTGCCAATGTGATCGCGCTGATCGTGATGCTGCTGGGCGGCGTGGCACTCATCAATCTGCCGATCGCGCAATATCCACCCATCACGCCGCCGACCGTGCAGGTGGTGGCGCGTTTTCCCGGCGCAAGCGCGGCGACGGTGATCGACCGCGTGGCGCTGCCGATCGAAACTCAGGTGAACGGCGTGGAAAACGCGCTGTACATGCAGTCGACCAGCACCAACGACGGCACCTACACGCTGACCGTGACCTTCGCCGTCGGCACCGATGTCGACAAGGCGCAGGTACTGGTGCAGAACCGTGTCTCGGCCGCCACCGCGCAATTGCCGCAGGCGGTGCAGCAGCAGGGCGTCACCGTGCGCAAGCGTTCCACCGCGATTTTGCAGTTGTACACGCTGCAATCGCCCGATCCAAAATACGATTCGCTGTTTCTCAGCAACTACGCGGTGATTTCGCTGCGCGACACGCTCGCGCGTTTGCCGGGCGTCGGCGACGTGACCGTGTTCGGCACCGGTCAATACAGCATGCGCGTGTGGCTCGATCCGCAGAAGCTCAGCGAACGCGGTTTGACCGCCGCCGACGTGACGCAGGCGATCCAGAGCCAGAGCAAGGACGTGAGCGCGGGTCAGCTCGGCGCCGAGCCGAACGCGGGCGGAGCCGCGTTCCAACTGACGGTAACGATGCAAGGCGCGCTCACCGATCCGCACGAATTCGACGACATCATCGTCAAGGCCGATCCGAACGACGGCGGCCATTTCGTGCGGATTCGCGACGTGGGGCACACCGAACTCGGTTCATCCAGTTACGGGCAGTTCTTCAATCTCGACGGCAAACCGGCGGCCGGCATCGCGATTTATCAGTTGCCCGAGGCCAATGCACTGGAGGTGGGCAATGCGGTGAAGGCGACCATGGCGCGTCTCGCGAAAGACATGCCGAAGGGCGTCAGCTATCAACTGCCGTTCGACACGACGACCTTCGTGCGGCAATCGGTGCTCGACGTCTACAAAACGCTGTTCGAAGCGGCCTTGCTGGTTCTCGCGGTGATCCTGCTGTTTCTGCAGAACTGGCGCGCCATGCTGGTGCCCGCTACGACGATTCCCGTGACGATCATCGGCACGTTCGGTGCGATCTATCTGCTCGGCTTTTCGATCAACCTGCTGACGCTATTCGCGATCGTGCTGGCCATCGGGATCGTGGTGGACGACGCGATCGTCGTGGTGGAAGGCATCACGCAACACATCGAACTGGGTAAGACGCCTAAACAGGCGGCTATCGACGCGATGCACGAATTGCTGGGGCCGATTGTCGGCATCACGCTCGTGCTGATCTCGGTGTTCTTGCCATCGGCGTTTCTGGGTGGCGTGACGGGGCAGATGTACCGGCAATTCGCGTTGGTGGTCGTCGCCACCACGGTGATCAGCGCGATCAATGCGGTGACGCTCAAGCCGGTGCAAAGCGCAAAGTGGTTGCGGCCCGCGCGGCCCGGCAAGCCGAACGTGGTGTATCGCGTGTTCGACAAGGGCTACGCGCGCGTGGAAAGCGGCTACGTACGAGTGGTCGCGTGGTTCGTGGCGCGTTGCCGTCTCGCGCTCGTGATCGCGCTGGCGCTCGGCGCGGCGTCTGCGTTCCTGCTCACACGCATTCCCACCAGCTTCATTCCGCTCGAAGATCAGGGCTATATGCTGATCGCCGCGCAACTCGCGGACGCGGCGTCGCTCGGACGCACTCGCGAGGCTAGCACGCAGATCGAAAAACTGATCGGCGCGATTCCCGGTGTGAGTCACGTGGTGTCGATCGGCGGTATCTCGCCGCTCGACAATAACGCTTCGCTGCCTAATTCCGCGCTGATCTACGTGACGCTCGACGACTGGAGCAAACGCGGCAAGGGCGAAGACCTGCGCTCGCTGTATCTGCGCATGAACCGCGAACTCGCGAAACTGCCCGACGTGCGTTCGGTGGTGATCGTGCCGCCGCCGATCCAGGGCCTGGGCAATAGCGGCGGCGTGCAGATGCAGGTGATGCTGACCGACGGCTCGCAAAACTATCGGCGCCTGCAGGACGCTACCGATGCCTTGATTGCCGGCGTCTCGAAACAACCCGAATTGCAGCGCGTGTTCAGCCCGTTTCGCGCGTCGGTGCCGACCGTCGAACTCACGCTGGATCGCGCCAAGGCTGAATCGCTGCAAGTGCCGGTCGGCAATGTGTTCGATCTGCTGGAGGACTATGTCGGCTCCAGCTACGTGAACCAGTTCACGACTTTCAACCATACGTTCCCCGTGTTCGTGCAGGCCGACGGCGCATTTCGTCGTGATACCGACGACATACGCCGCTTGCAGATTCGCAGCAACAGCGGCCATATGGTCGAACTGGGCACGTTTATCGATGCGCATACCAGCGTCGGGCCGGCTGTCGCGACGTTGTACAACCTCGCGCCGGCGGCGGCCATCAACGGCAATCCGGCGAACGGTTACAGCACCGGCGACGCGATCGCGGCGTTCGAACAGGAGGCCGCGCGCATTCTGCCGGCCGGCGTCGGCTACGAATGGACGGCGATGTCGTATCAGGAGAAGCTGGTCGGCAATTCGGCCTACTGGGTGTTCGCCGTGGGCGTATTGCTGGTGTTCTGCGTCCTTGCCGCGCAGTACGAAAGCTGGCTGCTGCCGGTCGCGGTGGTGCTGGCCGTACCGCTGGCATTGCTCGGCACGGCAGGCACGCTGGCGTTTCTCGGCGCCGCCAATAATCTGTACACGCAGATCGGCCTCGTGCTGCTGATCGCGTTGTCCGCCAAGAACGCGATTCTGATCGTGGAGTTCGCGCGGCATTTGCGCGCGCAGGGCGTGGGCATTGCCGAGGCCGCGGTGGAAGCGGCGCGTTTGCGGTTCCGGCCGATCATGATGACGTCGTTCGCGTTCATTCTCGGCGTGGTGCCGCTCGTGATCGCCACCGGCGCGAGTGCGAGCGCGCGCCGTTCGCTCGGGATTGCGGTATTTTCAGGCATGCTCGCGTCCACCTGTATCGCCGTGCTGTTCATCCCGTCGTTCTACGTGCTGTTGCAGCGGCTGGCCGAACGGCACGCGGCGCGTCAGACGCCGCCCGACGCTTAAATCGAGGAGCTTTCTCATGGAACGCCCCGCCAAAATCATCGTGCTCGACGACGAAGTCGAATTGCGCAACATGCTGCAGCGTTTTCTTCGCGGCCACGGTTTCGACGTGCGAGTCGCGGAAGACAGCAAGCGGCTCGACCGCTATCTGGAGCGCGAACCGTTCGATCTACTCGTGCTCGACCTGATGATAGGCGCTGAAGACGGCCTCGAAATCTGCGCGCGTCTGCGCGAACAGGGGCAGACCTTGCCGATCCTGATGCTGACCGCGAAGGGCGATCCGCTCGACCGCGTGGTGGGCCTCGAAACCGGCGCCGACGACTACCTCGCCAAACCGTTCCTGCCGCGCGAACTGGTGGCGCGTATCAACGCGCTCCTGCGGCGCCAGAAGATGGCGTCCGGCGACGTTACGGTGACCTCGCAATCGGTGCGCTTCGGCGATTTCACGCTCGACGTCGGCAAGCAGCAACTGTCGCGCGCGGGTGCCTTGCTGGAGATTCATTCGGCGCAGATGTTGTTGCTGGTCGCGTTGGCTTCATCGCCGAACCGGCCGGTGAGCCGCGACAATCTGCTGGCGCGCGCACGCGGCCGCGAGCATGACGCGCTCGATCGCAGTATCGACGTGCAGGTGTTGCGGCTGCGGCAGATCGTCGAGGACGATCCGTCCAAACCGCGTTTCATCAAGACGGTGTGGGGCATCGGTTACATGCTCGCGGCGGACGTCGACTCATGACGCGCCCTGAGCCGGACACGACGCAAAAACACGCCGTGCGAAGCGAGGGCCGGGTCGTGCCAGGCGGCGTGCTACGAGCGCTGCTGCCCCGAACGCTGCTCGCGCGCAACATCGTCTTGCTGATCGTGCTGGTGATGCTGAGCCAGGCCTGTGCGCTCGGCGTGCTGCTGCATTACGTGCAGCGGCCGCGGGTCGAACGCGCGGCCGCCGTTTTCGCGACCTACGTGACGACGCTCGACAACCTGCTTGCTGCCACGCCGCCCCAAGCGCGCGCCACATTGACCGCGCGACTCGACGCTCGCACGGAACTGCCCGCTGACGCCGTCGAAACGCAGCCGACCAATCTGCTGCGCGCCTATCGCATCTATCAGCGCAACGTGTTTCTCGACAGCTTGCGCGCGCATCTACCTGCCGACATGCCGGCGCGCTGGCAGTCGGTCGGCGGTCAGCGCTTGTGGATTCGCATGCATGCGCCCGCCGATGCGCCGCAAGCGCCGTACTGGATCGCATTGCCGATTCCCGAAGACGCGCAGGGCAACGGACTCGATGCGGCGATTCTGTTGTCGCTCGGTCTGGGCGCGCTTGCGGCGTTGACGGGCTACCTGATCCAGCGCCACCTGAACCAGCCGCTGCAACAACTCACGCGCGCGGCGCGCCGCGTGAGCGCCGGCGAAACGCCCGCGCCGCTGCCCACCGACGGCCCGACCGAAATCGCCACGGTGAGCCATGCTTTCAATCAGATGACGCAGGCGTTGCAGCAGGCCGAGGCAACTCGTGCGCTGATGCTGGCGGGTATCTCGCACGACATCCGCACGCCGCTCACCAAACTGCGCCTTTCCATGGCCATGGCGATGCCGCACGGCAGCGACAGCAGTTTCGTGGTCGCCGCCGAGTCGTACCTCGATCAAATCGAAACGATCCTGCAGCAGTTCATGGATTACGCCGGCAGCGGCGAACGCGAGGCTGCGGAACCCGGCGATCTGAATGCGGTGATCGAACGCCTCGCGGGCGATTTCGCGGGCTTGGGGCATGAATTCGCGTTGTCGCTGGCGGCGTTGCCGGCTATCGCATACCGGCCGATCAGCATGATGCGTCTGCTGATGAACCTGATGCAAAACGCGATCGTCTATGGCGGAACGGGGCTCGCCGTACGCAGCTGGACGACGCCGGAGGCGGTGATCGTGGCGGTCGGCGATCGCGGCAAAGGGTTGTCGGCGCAGGAGCTGGAGCAACTGAAGGCGCCGTTTCAGCGTGGCCGCAATGCGCGTGCGCATAGCGGCGGCACGGGTCTGGGGTTAGCGATCGTCGAGCGGATCGCACGGCTGCACCACGGCAGCCTGCAGTTTCATGCGCGCGACGGCGGTGGGCTGGAGGTGTGGGTGGTGCTGCCGATTGCGGTGCCGGATCCGCTTACGCCCGATCCAGCCAGGCATCCAGCCCGACCCGGAACGCCACGCCCGCGATAACCGGCACGGTCAGCATCAGGATGATGCCGAAGTTCGGAATCTCGTCGCCATACGTAATGGGACCGTAAAGAACGACGCCCGCGACGATCGCGAATACCACGACGCCGACGGCGACCATCAGAAGATTGCGCGCCGGCACCGGCAGCGCCTTGCGTTTCGCCTTGCCCGGCGTGGCGTGGGCAGTGGAGGCTTCGTCGTGTTGGGCAGGCATGATGATTCTCGTGGCTGGAAAAGGCGACGTGAGGAGCGACGGCGAACCGGACTCCGCTGGGAGTGCGACCGGCATCATACCCGGGCGCGTGTGTGCCGCGCATGTCACGCCGAAAGAGCGGGCGTGTCGATGCGGCAACACCTCTAACACCAATATAAGCCGCATTGGCGCAAGGAGGATAAAAAGCACAATACGGGCGGTTACGGCAGATAACCCGGCTGGCGCGGGAGCCTCGCCGCAGCGGCGTCGCGCGTCGTCGTGGCATGGCGTCGCCCGCGTCAGGCGGCCTCGGGCAAACCTAGGCCAACTCAGTCGCGCGCTCGGGTTTTGTCAGGCACGGTCGCGTTTGCGCAGCAGATACGTGTCCATGATCCAGCCATGCGTGCGGCGCGCCTCGGCCCTGACGCGTTCGATTTCGTCCATCACGTCGCGCAGTTTTCCGGCGATCAGGATTTCGTCGGGCGTACCGACGTAGGCGCCCCAGTAGATGTCGAGATCGTCGTTCGCGAGATGCCGGTAGGCATTCCGCGAGTCGAGCATCACCACCACGCTGTCCACGTTGTCCGGGAAACCTTCGGCGATCGAGCGGCCGTTGGTGATCGTGATCGAGCGGCCGATCAGGTTCAGCGGAACCTTGTGCCGTGCCGCCAACGCCTGGACGCTGCTGATGCCGGGAATCACTTCGTAGTCGAGCGCCTCGCCGCCGCCTTCTGCGATCGACCCGGCGATCGCCTCGACGATGCGAATCGTGCTGTCGTACAGCGACGGATCGCCCCACACCAGAAAAGCGCCGACGTCGCCGTCGTTCAGTTCCTCGGCAATCAGGCGCTCGAAGATGCGCTGCTTGTCGCGGTTCAACTCGTCCACCGCGGTGCGATAGTCGCCGTCGTCGGGGCGGCGTTCGGGATTACTCGCCTCGACGATCCGGTAACGCTCGCCGTCCACGAAACGCTCGATGATCTGCTTGCGCAGCGCGATCAGCTTCTCTTTGGCAACGCCTTTGTCCATCACGAAGAACACGTCGGCCTGGTTGAGGGCGTTGATGGCCTGAACGGTCAGGTAGTCCGGATCGCCTGCACCGATGCCTATGATCAGGATTTTTTTCATTGAGGGGAGATCCGGTTAATGAGGATGCGCGGAGATCAGTTCGATGCTGTCGAGCTGCGCCGCGCAAATGTCGCGCACGATCTTCACGAAATCGTCGAAGTAGGGCCGCCCCGCGATGTCTTTAGGTGCGACCGCATACAGTTCGCTCCACAGCCCCGAGGCGCCGACGCGTTTCGCGAGCACGTAGTCGTGATCGACGTAATTCTTCACGCCCCAGTTCGGCAGCGCCGCAATGCCGCGCCGGCTCGCCACGAGTTGCAGGATCGCGATGGTCAGTTCGGCGGTGCGCCGTTCGAGCTTGATGCCGGCCGGTTCGAGCACCTCGCGGATCAGGTCGATCCGCGTTTCCGGCACCGGGTAGGTGATCAGCGTTTCGCCTTGCAGGTCGTCGGGACCGACGCGCCGCTTGTTGCGCAGACGGTGTTCGTTGGCGATCACCACTTGTATCTCGAAGCGGAACAGCGGCGCGACGTGCAGGCCGCGTTTGGCGGCGGGCTTCGAACCGATCACCACGTCGGCTTTGCGCCCGTTCAGCAGTTTCATCGGATCGGCGTGAAAACCTGCGACCAGATCCACTTCGACCTCCGGCCAGCGGCGCCGGAATTCGTCCATGACCGGCATCAGCCAGTCGAAGCAGGTGTGGCATTCCAGCACGATACGCAACTCGCCGCGCACGTCGCCCTTGAGGCGAACCAGATCGCGCTCGGCGGTGGCCACCGCGGCCAGCGTGTCGCGCGCGAGCGCGAGTAGCCGCTCGCCGGCTGCCGTGAAACGCAGGCCGTGGCGGGTCCGTTCGAATAGCGATACCTCGTAATGCGCTTCCATGTCGCGGATTTGATGCGACAACGCGGACTGGCTCAGATTGACACGCTCGGCGGCGGCGACCAGCTTGTCGGACTCGGAGATCGCGATCAGCGAGCGAAGATGGCGCAGCTCAAGCATGGCGAGACGCCGAGGCGGAAAAAATCTTGATATGAATGTGGCTCATATGATGATGAAAACATGTCGCTTGATGAATCATAGCGCGACTCGCACACTGCGCGGCATTCACTCAAGGATTCCGCATGGCCCGCACCCACATTTCCGGTTTTCCGCGCATCGGCGCGCAACGTGAACTGAAGTTCGCGCAGGAGTCGTTCTGGCGCGGCGAGTCCGACGACGCCTATCTGCGCGGCGTCGGCAAGGCATTGCGCGCGCGCCACTGGGCGTTGCAGCGCGATGCGAAGCTGGATTTCGTCGCGGTCGGCGATTTCGCCTGGTACGACCCGATGCTGAACTTGACAACCTTGCTCGGCGCGCTGCCGGAGCGCTTCGGTTTCGAACCGGCGACGTTGTCGCTCGCGCAGTATCACGAGCTGGCGCGCGGCAACAAGGCGCAACCGGCGATGGAAATGACCAAGTGGTTCGATACCAACTATCACTACCTCGTGCCCGAGCTCGGTCCCGAGACGACGTTCAATGGCGGCGTCGACTGGTTCTTCGACGAAGTCGACGAAGCGCTGGCGCTCGATTTCGCGGTCAAGCCGGTGTTGATCGGGCCGATCACCTACCTGTGGCTCTCCAAGAGTCGCGTGGCCGGCTTCGACCGCTTGTCGCTGCTGCCGGGACTGGTGATCCGTTACATCCGCATTCTCGATCAGTTGAAAGCGCGCGGGATCGAATGGGTTCAGCTGGATGAACCCGTGCTGTGCCTCGACCTCGACCCGGATTGGCTCGAAGCGTTTGCGGCCGTCTACGACGTGTTGGGCGACGCGGGCGTCAAGGTGCTACTGGCCACGTACTTCGGCACCGCCGCCGACCATGCGCCGCTGGTCGCGCGTTTGCCGGTTCACGGCGTGCATATCGATCTGGTGCGCGCACCGCAACAACTGGACGCGTGGCGTTCGGCGCTGCCCGCGGACAAGGTGTTGTCGGTCGGCGTGATCGACGGGCGCAACGTCTGGCGCGCCGATCTGGGCGAGATCGCGGCTTCGCTGGCAAGCGTGTATGCCGAGCGCGGCGAACGGCTATGGATCGCGCCGTCGTGCTCGCTCGCGCATGTTCCGGTCACGCTCGCCGCCGAGAAGAAGCTCGACGCCGAACTCCGCTCGTGGCTCGCTTTCGCCACCGAAAAGCTCGACGAAATCGGCACGCTGGCGCTGGCGCTGCGCGATCCAGCGGCGACCGAACCGGCACTCGCGGCAGCGGACGCCGCGCTCGACTCGCGACGCAGTTTCGGCGGCGTGTTCAACGTGCTGGTGCAACGGCGCGTCGCCACCATTACCGACGCGATGGCGGAGCGCAAGAGTCCGTTCGCCGATCGTAGCCGCGTGCAGCGTCACGCGTTGAAATTGCCGTTGCTGCCCACCACGACGATCGGCTCGTTTCCGCAGACGCCCGCCATCCGGCAAGCGCGCGCGGCGTACCGGCGCGGCGAACTGCGCGCGCTCGAATACCTCGAGCGGATGCGCGCGGAGACGGCGAGCGTCGTGCGCAAACAGGAAGAACTCGGGCTCGACGTGCTGGTGCATGGCGAAGTGGAGCGCAACGACATGGTCGAGCATTTCGCCGACAAGCTGTGGGGCTACGCGCTCACCGAAAGCGGCTGGGTGCAGAACTACGGCTCGCAGTGCGTCAAGCCGCCGATCATTTACGGCGACGTTTACCGCCCCGAACCGATGATCGTGGACAACGCCTGTCATGCGCAGTCGTTGACCGACAGGTTGGTGAAAGGCGTGTTGACCGGTCCGGTCACGCTGCTCGAATGGTCGTTCGTGCGCGACGACCAGCCGCGCGAGACCACGGCGCTGCAGCTGGCGCTGGTGATTCGCGACGAAGTGGTGGATCTGGAGAAGGCCGGCATCCGCATCATCCAGATCGACGAACCGGCGTTCCGCGAAGGGCTGCCGCTGCGTCAGGCGGACTGGCCCGCGTATCTCGACTGGGCGACCCGCGCATTCCGGATCGCGGCGGGCGGGGTGTCGGACGCGACGCAGATTCACACCCATATGTGCTATTCGGAGTTCAACGACATTTTGCCGTCGATCGCCGCGCTGGATGCGGACGTGATCACGATCGAGACATCGCGCTCCTCGATGGAACTGCTCGACGGCTTCGGCGAGTTCGCCTATCCGAACGGAATCGGCCCGGGCGTGTACGACACGCATTCGTCGCGCGTGCCGAGCGTCGAAGCAATGCAGCGTCTGCTGGAGCGTGCCTGCGAGGTGATTCCCGCCGAGCGCCTGTGGGTCAACCCCGACTGTGGCCTGAAAACCCGTGGCTGGCCCGAGACGGAAGCCGCGTTGACCAACATGGTGCAAGCCGCGAAGGGTTTGCGGCAGCGGCTGGTGGCGTCCGATACCACGAATAATTGACGGACGGCACCGCGAGTCGTTACGCTTGCGCCCTGATGGTTCCCCTGACCGGGATCAAAAGGGAACGCAGTGACGCGCAGCCATGCGCCGAATCTGCGGCTGCCCCCGCAACTGTAAGCGACGAGTTCGCGCCACTCATGACCACTGGGACACCGGGAAGGTCGGCGCGCAACGGCGACTCGCGAGCCAGGAGACCTGCCATCGACCGAGGTCTGCGCAGCCGTATCGGGCGGGGTGTCCCGATGCGCCGGCACCGCTTCATGCGGTCGCTCGTTGCAAGGACAGCCTAACCTCAGGACCTGTCATGTCCACCCGCATTTCTCAAAGCGCTCCACTCGCGGGGGCGTTGTGCCTTCGCCTTTCCGCATCGGGCATTGGCTCACTATGAAGCTCCGTCATCTCCTCATGACGTCCGCCTTGACGGTTTCCGCCATGTCCGCGTGGCAAACCGCTCATGCCGCGGATGACGCGTCGCTGCAGCCCGACGCCCAACAGCCGGCTCAAAGCACGCTGCCGAATATTCTCGTGACGGGCGATACGCAGCATCTGCCGCAATCGTTCGATCAACGCTATGCGTCGACGCAGGTGCTGAACAAGACGGATCTCGACCGCCTGTCGCCGGGCGATCCGAGCATCACGCAGGCGCTGGCTACGCTGCCCGGCGTCACCGTGTCGCAAAACGGCGGCCCGGGCGCCACGGCGGCGGTCAGTATTCGCGGGTCGAGCGGCAGCCAGGTGGCGGTGTTTATCGACGGGATCCGGGTCGGGTCCGCGACGACCGGCCAGGCTTCGTGGGCCGATCTGCCGACCTCCGCTTTCGACCGCGTCGAAGTGATCTCGGGACCGGCGGCTGCTTCGTTCGGCGCGGACGCGGTGGGCGGCGTCGTGCAACTCTTCACGAACCATGCGGCGAATCAGCCTAACCGAACCACGATTTCGGTAGGCGGCGGCTCGAACAAGACGTTCGACACGCAAATCCGCACGTCGGGCAGCATTCCATCCACGGGTCCGCTCTCGGCCTTGTCCGGGTTGACGTATTCGTTGGGCCTGCACGACTACAACACCGCGGGGATCGACGCGACTCAACCTTTCGCATACGGGCACGAGGACGGCCGCAATCCATACCATGCGCAAGACGTGGACGCGCGGCTCGGCTATGCGCGCGACAACTGGTCGATCTCGACCTTCGCGCTGTATCACAAGTCCACGTTCTCCTACGACAACGCCGGCGGCGACAACCAGCAGCTCGATCATCAACTGACGACGGGCATTGCGCTGCACGTCGACATCACGCCGTACACGCAGTTCGACCAGTCGGTCGGCTACGCGAACGACCGCCAGTTCCTCTACGCGAACGACCCGACCCTCGCCACCGATGAAATCGACTCGACGCGTTTCAGCACCTCGACTTCGCTGACGCATCAGGAGCATGGGCATACGCTGTTCAGTCTGCCGTTGTCCGGCGAGACGAAGCTCGCTTACGACTTCTCGCGCGAGCAGGCCTTCCTGCCGATCGATATTCCGTCGGGCGTGCCGACTCGCAACGATTCAGCGGTTTCGCTGCATCAATCGGTCGTGCTCGGAGCGTTCACGCTGTTCCTCGCGGGTCGTCACGAGATCGTGCAAGGGCAGGCGGTCAATACCGGCAACGTCGCGCTCGCTTATGCGATCTCGCCGGTTTATACCGCGCGTGTTTCGTATGGCAACGCGTTCCGCCTGCCGACCTTCAACGATCTGTATTACCCTGGGTTCTCCAACCCGAACCTGTCGCCCGAACGCAGCGACACGGTCGAGGCGGCGCTCGATGCCACCACGTCGATCGGTACGTTCACGGCCGCGTTGTACGACACGCGGGTGCACGATCTCATCACGTACGATCCGGTGACGTTTGCTCCGGTGAACGTAGGCCGCGCGCATATTCAGGGTATCGATCTGTCGTACCGTGGCACGCTTGGCCGCTCGACGCCGGTGAGCCTCGCGATCGGTCTTCTGAATCCGCAGGACGTCACCGACCGCACGTGGCTCAATCGTCGCCCGCGTCAGACGGTTAGCCTGAGCGTGGATCACACGTGGGACGAGTTTCATCTGCACGCGCTGAGCACCGGCGTGACGCTGCTTTACGGCGGCTCGACTTACGACGATCCGGCGAATACGACGTATTTGCCCTCATACGCGACGGTCGGTTTGCGTGCCGCTTATACGGTCAATGCGCATCTGACGTTGTCCGCGTCGCTGTCGAATCTGTTCAATCACACGTACTCGACCGCGTATGGCTACAACACGTTGGGTCGGACGGCATTCGGCAAGCTGGCGTATACGTTCTGATGGTGTTGGCGGTGTGTCGAACCTGAATTGAACACCGCAAAAAAGAAACGTCCGCTACGCACCTCGCGTAGCGGACGTTTCCAATTGAAACTAAAGCAGCGGCTTAGCCGTTAAATCAGATCGCCGTCGTCACCGGCGCGACCGCGGCCGGGTCCGTCATACTCGGCTTGCCGGTTTCGACGTGGCCCGCAATGCGCCGCACCCAGTTCGCGTTCCCCGCGACCGCGAACTGAAAGTCATACCACTGGCTGTTGCACGACAGATCCCAGTGCGCCTCGGCCGTTTTCCCCGCCGGCACGGTCAGCGTTTGCGGCGGCGTGCCGTACGCGATGTCGGTGGCGGTGACGGTCAGCGGCGTCGTTCCCGCGTTGGAGAGCGTGACGTAGACGTTGCCGTTCGCCACGTCGTAGCAGGTCACCACATCCGGTTTCGCCGCGGCATCCGCGACGGCCGTCCCGCCAAAACGCCGGAAGTAGCCGTTCGGTCCGTACACGTTCACCATGTAGTTGCCGTTCGCATCCAGCGTCCACGTGTCGGTCAACTGCTTGCCGGCCTCGACGGTATAGCGACGCGGCATGGCGGTCGGGTCGCCGGTATAGACCCAGAAATGCGCGCCCTGCGTGCCGGTGTTGGCGAACGTCAACGCGTAGCCTTGCGCCTGCAACTGGCCATTCACGTGCAATTCGTACGGCAGCGCGCGCGCCGGTCGCGTGCCGGGTTCCTGCGCGGTCACCAGTTGCTGCGCGGTGCTGGCGGGGGCGGCTTGCGCCGTCGGCCGCGCGCACTGCAGGTCGGCTTGCGAGACGTAGGTCGTCGTGTTCGGCAGGGACGGCACGGTCGAGTCCGACTTCGAGAAGTCGAGCGCGGTGGTCAGGTCGCCGCAGATCGCGCGGCGCCACGGCGAGATGTTGGTTTCCATCACGCCGAAACGTTTCTCGATGAATTGCAGCACCGACGTGTGATCGAACACCTGCGAGCAGACGAAACCGCCCTTCGACCACGGCGACACGACCGTCATCGGCACGCGCGGGCCGAGGCCGTACGGCAGGTTGTCGGCGGTGTACGTGCCGGCCTGGGTCGCGGTCACGACGTTGTGACGTTCGAGCGAAATGTCCACGGTGCTCATGCCCGAGCCCGGCACCGTCGGCGCTTGCGGCGGCACGACGTGATCGAACAGGCCGTCGTTCTCGTCGTACATGATGAACAGGACGGTCTTGCTCCACACGTCGGGGTTCGACGTCAGCGCGTCGAGGATCGTCGAGATGTAGTTGGCGCCATACAGCGGCGTGAATTTCGGATGCTCCGAATACGCGGCCGGCGGCAGCAGCCACGACACTTGCGGCAACGCGTTGGCTTGCACGTCGGCCTTCAATTGCGTCAGCGAGCGCGTGCTCATGCCGCGATTCGCCAGCGACGACCCCGCCGGCGCGTTCACGAAGTTCTTGAAAGCGGCCAGCATGTTGGTGCCGTAATTGCCGGTGAAATTGTCGAAGCCGGTGCCTTGCTGATAGACCTGCCACGAGATGCCGGCCGTTTCGAGCCGCTCGGGGTAGGTGGTCCAGTTGAAAGGCTGCAACTGGATGGCGTCGAACTGGTTGTCGATGTAGTCGGTGTTGTCGAGCAGCGGGCCGCCGCCGGTGGCCAGCGGATCGACCATCCCCGTCATCAGATACATGCGGTTCGGGTGCGTGTTGCCGGGGATCGAGCAGAAGTAGTTGTCGCAGACCGTGAACGCATCGGCGAGCGCGTAGTGGAACGGAATGTCCGCGCGCTCGTGGTAGCCCATCGTCATATTGGTCTTCTGCACCGCCCATTTGTCGGCCCGGCCGCCGTCGATCGCGCCGTGCGTCGTGGCCCACGTATGCGGCAGGCCGCCGATACATTGCGCGTTGATGCCCGGATTGGTGGTGTCGTAGCGGAACGGCGCGATCACCTTGGTCTGATCTTCCTGGCGTGGCTGGAACCACACCGGCTGACCGTTCGGCAGCGTGACGGGAAAGCGGTCGTTATAGCCGCGCACGCCGCTCAGGTGACCGAGATAGTGGTCGAACGAGCGGTTCTCCTGCATGAAGACGACGATATGCTGCACGTCCTGAATCGTGCCGGTGACCGAAGACGGTTCGATGGCCAGCGCCTTGCGAATCGACTCGGGAAACAGCGTGGTAGCGGCTGTCGCGCCGGCAAGTCCTGCGGACAGCTTCAAAAAATCTCGACGGGTTTTGGGGGCCATGCGAAGGACCTAATTGGAATGCCGATGTCAGGAGGCGGGCGCGACGGTGCCCGGAGGACAGCTCATGTGCGTATTGGCGACGGGGGTGTTGCCGCACGCGGATTTCGCCACGGGTGCCGCCGAGGGCGACACGCTATCGCCGCACGCGCCGAGCAGCGCGGTGACGGCAAGCAGGCCGGCGAGCGCGAGTGGACGGAATGCCAAACCCGGCATGAGTGTCTCCATGAAAGTGACTGAGGGGACGCGAGCGCGCGCCGGCGAACGCGGCTCATGGGTGTCCGCGATGCCGAGAAGATAATTTCCAATTATTACGTGCGAGTGTCTCGTGAAAAGAGAGATGTTCTTTTTGACTTCGCGATTGATGAACTGACCTGCTGATCCGTTAACATCAATCCCGTTGTGAGAGCAATGTTCTTTAAAACTATTCGAATGCCAAGGAGAAGTTGATGGCCGAAGAAGTCATGCTGATGATTCTGATTCAAACGAAACCCGGCCGGGGCGCTGAACAACTCGCGGCGTACCGTCAATTGGCGCCGATTGTTCGTGCCGAGGAGGGATGCAGGCAATATGACTTGCACCCAGTTGCGGGCGACGCGGATCGTTTCGTCCTGCTCGAAAAGTGGTCGTCTAAAGAGGCACTGGCGGCGCACGACATCGCCGCCCATATGATCGCGGCGGACGCGCACAGTCCGACGTTCAGAGCCGGACCCGCGACGGTGTTGCAACTTGGGGCGACGAGCGTAGCGTAGGTTCAGCGAAGACCGGCGGGCGGCTCGAGACGCTTACTGACCCGACGCATGCGTCCGGAGAAACGCCACATACCCATTCTGGGCATTAATGATTTTCTCGGCGCATTCGTCATAGTCCGAACCTTGCTCGTTGTCCGGTCCGTACATGTTGCGGCACTGCGCGAACAGGGTGAGCGTCGCGCCCGCGCCCTTCGCGTCGCGGGTCGCCGATAAGGCGACCTTGCCTGAACGGGACGGCACGTCGGTCTCGATCGCGACGGCGTCGGCGCGCGTCACGGACGTGTCGGAATGCTGCTCGATATAGCGTTGCGTCAGCGCCCACGCGGCGTCGCAATTTGCTGCGGTGCAATTGACCGTGGCGTTGCGTTGGGCAGCGCTCAGGCCTGCCTCGTTGTGGAGGAATTGCTGGGCTTGCCGAGCCTGCTTTTCAGCAGACGAGCAAGCCGTGAGAGCTAGCACGGCAAGCGCAAACGTAGCGATCTTTTTCACGAGCGAGACTTCCCTGACGATGGTCGAGCGCGATTATAGCTGTGCGCCGTGGGCGTTCGCGGATTCAGGCAGGACGCCTGGCCACGCAACGAGCGTGACGCGGACGCGGGGGCGTGACGGCGAGGCGTCGAATTGCGACGTGCGCCAACAAGCGGCAATGAATGAGCGCGGTCCACGGATCGATGGCACTATTGTCGTCACCTTGCCGGACTTTCACCCAGCCGAACCCAGATCGGGAGAGATCGATGGCCGACAGACCGACTTCCAGCGCGTCCCCCGTTCGTTCGCTGGTGCTGATTGCCGTTATCGTGGCCGCGCTGGTGGCGGCCTTCGCCTTTACGGCCGGCTGGCTCTCGCCGGGTCGTCTGACGCCCGCCAGGATCGTCAACGGACTGGCGCCTCCCGGCGGTCCAACGCTTGGCTTCCGGCGCAATCATGCGAAGGGCATCTGCTTTACCGGCAGCTTCGAATCGAATGGCGGGGCCGCGACGTTGTCGACGGCGCCGATGCTAGCGGCCGGCTCGTACCCGGTCACCGGCCGTTTCAACCTTGCCACGCCAGACCCCAAGGCGCCGGACGCCGCCGTTCGCGTGCGCGGCCTCAGCTTGCGCATCGTCGCGCCGGGCGGCCGCGAATGGCGCACCGCGATGATCGATGCGCCGTTCTTTGCGGTCTCCACACCGCAAGCGTTCTACGGTCTGCTGCAGGCTTCGGCTAACAAGAAAGACCCGGACGCCATGAAGCATTTCATCGGCGCGCATCCGGAGTTCGGCGCGTTCGTCGCGTGGGCGGGTAGTGCGCCGTGGACGGCGTCGTACGCGGAGGAGCGCTACAACAGCCTCAATAGCTTCATCTTCACGAATGCCGCGGGACAGGACCAGGCGGTGCGCTGGTCTTTCATCCCCGCCGCGCAGCCCGAGCCCGTGCCGCACGATCAGTTGAAAGCGCGCGACGCCGACTTCCTTGCCGCGGACATCACGCAGCGGGTGCACAGCGCGCCGCAACACTGGACGTTGGTCTTCACGCTCGCCAATCCTGGCGATCCGACCGCGGATCCGACCAAGGCGTGGCCGGACGATCGGCGCAAAGTGGAAGCGGGTACGCTGGTGGTCAATGCCATCGAACCCGAGGCCGACGGGCCGTGTCGCGATATCAACTTCGATCCGACGGTGCTGCCGCCCGGCATGCACGTCTCGGACGATCCGTTTCCCGCCGCGCGTTCGGCTGCCTATGCCGTCTCGTTCGACCGGCGGACCGCTGAAGACAAGGACTATCCGCACCATCCGGCGGGAGGAACCACGCCATGAATCCGATCCACGATCGCTTCACACCGCTGCAGCGCGCGCTTCACTGGCTGATGGCCGTTTGCATTCTGGCGATGCTGTTCATCGGTGTCGGGATGGTGTCCACCGTGCGTCCGGATTATCTGTCGCTGGTGTCCATTCACAAACCGCTTGGCATGGTGATTTTCGTGCTGGCGCTGATTCGCATCGTGGTGAGATTGACGCGCGGCGCACCGCCGTTGCCGGCGTCGATGCCGGAGCCGATGAAACTCGCCGCTCATCTGTCGCATCTCGCGTTTTACGTGCTGATGATTGCATTGCCGCTACTGGGGTGGGGCATGTTGTCCGCCGCGGATTATCCGGTGGTGGTGTTTGGGGTTCAGTTGCCTTCTATCCTGCCGCATAGCAATGGACTGCATACGTTGCTGTGGAATGCGCACCGAATCCTCGCACTGTGCTTCTTCGCGCTGATCGTGCTTCATCTGGCGGCGGCGCTGTTGCATGCGCTGGTCAGGCGTGATGGGGTGTTTGAGACGATGGCGCGTTGGCGGTGAGGGGCAGAGAGGCTTGAGTGCGTTTTTGCTCTACCCCGCACCCGTCAACCCAACCATGAAATCCAGAAACACCCGCGTCTTCGCCGGCGTATGGTGCCGCGACGGGTGGTACGCATAAAGCGGGAAGCGCTCGTCCGGCCAGTCCGCGAAAAGCTGGACCAGCCGCCCCTCCTGAATCAGATGTTCGGATCCGAGCAGCAGCATCTGCGCAATCCCGGACCCGGCCAGGCAGGCGTTGATGAGCGCGCTCGGATCGTTGACAGTCAACCGGCCCTTCGTTTCGACAACCAGCTTCTTGCGCTTGCGATGAAACTCCCACGGAAACGGCTTGCCCGTTTCCGGGTTGCGGAACTCCAGGCATCGATGCGTGCCGTTCTCCAGTTCTTGCGGCGCCACGGGGCGCCCACGACGCGCGAGGTACGCGGGCGCCGCGACCGTCACGACCGGCGTGTCGAGCAGCTTCCGCGCGACCAGCGTGGACGAACGCGGCTCGCCGAAGCGCAACGCCAGATCGAAACCGTCCACGATCAGATCGCCAAGCTGATCGCGCGCAATGAATTCGAGTTCGAGTTCGGGGTGTGCATCCATGAATGCGTCGAGCCTCGTGCCGAGAATGATGCGCGACGAGACCGGGTCGAGATTGATGCGCAGTTTGCCGCGCACGATCGTGGCGCCGCCGGTCGCGGAGGCGGCCGCTTCCTCGATGCCTCGTAAGTGCGGCATGACCTGTTCATAGAACCGCCGGCCTTCTTCGGTCAGCGAAACGGAGCGGGTCGTTCGGTTGAAGAGCCGTATTTTCAGCCGCTTCTCGAGTCGCGCGATAGCCCGGCTCACGCCGGGCGGCGACATCCCCATCGAATCCGCCGCGGCGGCGAACGTCCCCGCGTCGACCACGGCGGCGAACACGCCGATCCCGCTGGACAGATTTTCACTGGACGATCTCATCGGCGCTCCGTTCCGGGCATTAAGGCGATCTACCGCGAATTAGTAACTTTGTGTCACCTCACAAGTGTAATTCATGTCATTTAGTTTCTCCTCGCCTTTACCGACAATGCAGTCGAGTAACACGTCGCAGCGCGGGGCGCGTCAGTCGGACGGACCTTCTGAGCGGACCACCCCTGCGCCGGCATTCAATCGGACAAGGAAACCCATCATGTACGCAATCACTGGCATTACCGGCAAAGTCGGCGGCGCGTTGGCACACACGCTGCTTTCGGCCAATCTTCCCGTGCGCGCCGTCGTGCGTGATCCGGCGCGCGCCCAGGCATGGGCCGAGCGCGGGTGCGAGCTGGCGGTCGCCAATCTGGACGACGCCGAGTCGCTCACCGCAGCGTTCGAAGGGGCTACCGGCGTGTTCATCCTGCCGCCTTCGGAATTCGATCCGTCGCCCGGCTTTCCCGAGGCGCGCGTTTTTATCGACGCCGTGAAGACGGCACTTATCGCGGCGCGTCCTGGCAAGGTGGTATGTCTATCGACGATCGGCGCACAAGCCTTTCAATCGAATCTGCTGACCCAGCGCACGATGATGGAACAGGCGCTCGAAACACTGCCGATGCCAGTGACGTTTCTACGTCCCGGCTGGTTCCTGGAAAACGCCGCCTGGGACGTCGCTCCGGCGCGCGATGAAGGCGTGCTGCACAGTTTTCTGCAACCGCTCGACAAAGCGGTTCCCATGGTCGCCACGGCGGACGTGGGGCGCGTCGCCGCGCAGCTGCTGCAAGAGACGTGGAGCGGCAAGCGCGTGGTGGAACTGGAGGGACCGCATCGCGTGAGTCCGAACGATCTTGCCGCGGCGTTCGCCGCGATTCTCGGACGCCCGGTTCATGCCGAGGCCGTTGCACGCGACACGTGGGAGCCGTTGTTCAGAGGGCAGGGTATGAAAGAGCCGATGCCGCGCATCCGCATGCTCGACGGTTTTAACGAAGGCTGGATCGATTTCGAAGGCGACGAAGCCAGCGTGATTAAAGGCCGGGTGACGATGGAGACGGTATTGCGGGAACTGGTGTCGCAAGCCGGCTAAGGCGGCGCGCTTCGCCCGATGCGGGGGCTGGGATTCCAGCCCCCGCATGCGTTTTTGATCAAGGAGGTCGGTTCCTACGGAAAATCAGCGATATCGGCTCTATCGTAGGCCGCAAGCCGAGGTAACCTATCCGTCACTGGATGCAGCATTTCCACGGCAGGGATCGCGTCCTGCCGTGACCCGACTTGACGGAGCCGAGCATGAGCAAAGATTCTTCAGCCCCTCCGGGGGATTTTTCGTTGGGCGGTAGCCGACACCACCAGGTGTACCCCACGCTCGGCGACAGACAACTGGCGATCCTGGAGCGATACGGTGAGCGGCGCAAGCTGAAAGCGAACGACATTCTCTATGCCGAAGGCGAACGGCACACGGCCATGTTCGTGATCCTGTCCGGCACGATCGAGGCAAGTCGAACCTCCGTTCGGGGCACTCAGGTGCTGGGCACGCATGGTCCCGGCAATTTCACGGGCGAGGTCGGCACGCTCGCCGGCCGCGCCGCCGCGGCCAATGCGCGCGCCATCACCGATTGCGAGGTCGTGGTGATCGACGAGGAATCGCTGCGCACGCTCGTGGTGGCCGAAGCCGAACTGAGCGAAACCATCATGCGCGCGTATATCCTTCGCCGGGTCGCTTTCATTCAGGGCACGCATGCCGGTGTGATGGTGATCGGCAGCACGGCGTCCGCCGCGACGCATCATGTGCGGCACTTTCTGAGCCGCAATGGTCAGCCGTCGGCGTACTTCGATATCGTCGAGCATGCCGAGACGAAAGATCTGCTCGCGCGTTATGAGGTAACGGCAGCCGACATCCCCATTGTGGTCACGTCGCAAGGCACGGTGCTCAAACAACCCAGCAACCGGGCTGTCGCCGATGCAATCGGTCTGAGTCCTGACCGCCTGAACGGCGAGTCCTTCGACCTCGTCGTGGTGGGCGCGGGGCCGGCCGGACTCGCGGCCGCGGTATATGCCGCATCGGAAGGACTGAAGGTCGCGGTGCTGGATGTCAAGGCGCCGGGCGGGCAGGCCGGCACCAGTTCGAAGATCGAAAATTATTTCGGCTTTCCGACCGGCATCTCGGGCCAGGCGTTGGCCGGCCGAGGCTTGTCGCAATGCCGCAAGTTCGGCGCCGAAGTGGGCGTGCCGATCGAGGCGTTGACGATCGACTGCGACGACGGCCGGGCCTTTCACATCGGGCTCAACTATGACGAGGTGGTTCACGCGCGTGCTGTCGTGATCGCGACCGGCGCACGTTATCGGAAGCCGGACATCAACCGGTTGGAGGAATTCGAAGGGCGAGGCATTTACTACAGCGCAACCTTCATGGAGGCAGCGCTCTGCACCAACCACGAGGTGATCGTGGTGGGTGGCGGGAATTCGGCCGGACAGGCTGCCGTATTTCTCGCGAAGTTCGCAAAGCACGTGCATGTGGTGATTCGCGGCGAAGGACTCAGTGCAAGCATGTCGGATTACCTGATCCGACGCATCAACGTCGCGTCCAACATCACGATTCATGCGAAGACAACGATCGTCGAGTTGTGCGGCGAGTCGCAACTCGAGGCGATCAAGTGGGACCGGCAGGGACAAATCGAACACCAGTCCGTGCGGCATGTGTTTCTGTTTCTGGGCGCTCAGCCCAGTACCAAGTGGCTCGGCAGTTGCGTCGCGCTGGACAAGGCGGGTTTCGTGCTGACGGGCGCGGCGACCGGCGGCGAATGGAAGGCGGAGCGGCCGCCGCACGATCTGGAGACCAGCACGCCGGGCGTCTTTGCGGCCGGCGACGTGCGCAGCGGCTCCGTCAAGCGGGTGGCGGCGGCGGTGGGCGAGGGCGCGGCCGCGATTCAGGCCGTTCATCAATATCTCGCCAGCTGAGGGCGGTGGCGGGCGGTGGTCAGCCGTCGGCGTGTCGACGCGCTGGCTTGGCGTAACGCGAAATATAGCGAAACGACCTTCGTGTTGCCGCCGCGCGATGCCGCGAATACCGCGTGGGTGCGACTATTCACACCGACTCGCGAGATTCCCTTCGCGGGGCATCCGAACATCGGCACGGCCTTCGTGCTCGCCACTCAGTTGAAAGACGGAGAGAAGGGGGGCGACGCTGTCGCTATGCGTCGCTCAGGGCGTGGACATGGGGCGCCCCAGCACGCTCTTCGCCAGTATCGATTCGCGGGGCGGAGCGTCACAGATTCGTGTGGGCGGGAAGTGCGTCATCGCCATGGAAGGATCGTTTGAACTCGCGAGCGAAGGCTGATTTTGCGTCAGCAATCGCTCTTCACCGCGCCACCGATTGCACGCTCGATGATCGACACGAGTTCGGGTCGGGCGCTGCGAACCGTGGTGAATCCCGATACGGCAAACGCCAGCTCAGGCACGTAATAGACCACTGTTCCCCAGAATCCAGCGTGTGAATAACATACCGTGCCGGCGACCTCGCTGGCGGCGATGCCTAGCCGATAGGTCTCGGCGCCTTCATGCTCGCCTTGCCGAAGCATCTCGACCAGCGTTTTCGGCTTGTCGAACACGCGGCCTTCAAACAGATCCTTCGTCAACGTGGCGAGATCGCGCGCGGATGTGACCAGCCCTCCACCACCGTACAGATCCATGGTGGCGTCGATGTCGGTAACGTCTATGTCGTCGAGGAATTGCCGCGCGCGAGGCTCAATGTCGGATGGCGGCTGTTCGAGTACTTCCCACCATGTCGAGCGTAGTCCCCGTTGTTCAAAGCGCAATGCTTTTCGAACTGCCGCCGCGAGCGTTTCGCCCGTTGTGCGCTCAACGATATCGCCCAGCAGGATATAGCCGGTGTCGGAGTACTGAAACCGGGTGCCGGGTTCGCTTTGCGGTCCGGCGTATTGAGTCGACAAACGGACCTGTTCTTCGCGCGTCCACCGATGCCGCGGCTCGGCGAGCACGGTCCGCATGAAACGCGGATCGTCGCCGTGATCGTAAAGTCCGGCGCTATGTTCCATGAGATGACGCACCGTGATCCGCTCGGTGCGATAGCCGCCGGCGTGCAGCAGCGAGATCAGTCTCGGTGTTGCGACGGAGGCAATCGATGCATCGAGATCGATCTCGCCTTGCTCCCACAGCTTCAGCAGGGTCGCCGCGACAAACGTTTTCGTGTTGCTGGCAATTCGCAGCGGCGTATCGACGGTCAACGGCCGGTTGATCGATGCGTCGGCCATGCCGGCTGCTGCGCCAAACGGTGCCGGCAAGCCGTTGCCTGTGACGAACAACGCCATGGGCGCGCTCGCTGCGCTCAAGTCCGCCACAATCTTTTCTGATTTCAAATGCGTCTCCGTGGTGAAGGCATGACGGGCAACCATCGCCTCAACGCTTCGACGCGCCACCGAGATGCTCGGCCAGAAACGCCTCCATGACTTCATAGAACTCGTACTGGTTCTCTTCGTTGTGGAAGCCGTGCCCTTCGTTTTCCTTGAGCATGTACTTGACGTCCACACCGCGCGCCCGCAAAGCGTCGACGATCTGATCGCTCTCGGCCTGTTTGACGCGCGGGTCGTTCGCCCCTTGCGCGACCAGCAGCGGCGTCACGATCCGGTCGGCGAAGAACAGCGGCGACGCATCGTGCAAGGCCTTCTTGCCTGCTTCGGTGCGCGGATCGCCGATCATCTCGTACATCATGTCAATCATCGGCTTCCAGTACGGCGGCAGCGATTCGAGCAACGTGAAGAGGTTCGACACGCCGACGTAATCGACGGCCGCCGCGTAGCGATCCGGCGTGAACGCCACGCCCGCCAGCGTCGCGTACCCACCGTAACTCGCCCCGTAAATGCCCACGCGCGCCGGGTCGACCATGCCTTGGGCCACGAGCCAATCGACGCCGTCGTCGATATCGTTCTGCATCGTGCGGCCCCATTGCCCGAAGCTCGCTTCCCAGAACGCGCGGCCATAGCCGACCGAGCCGCGGAAATTCAATTGCACAACCGCATAGCCGCGATTCGCCAGCAACTGCGCTTCAACGTTGAAGCCCCAGGTGTCTCTTGCCCACGGGCCGCCATGCGGATTGACGATCAGCGGCAACGGCTTCGCGACGGGTTGGCCCAGCTCGTATCCCGCCGGCAAGGTCAGATAGCCGTTGATCTGCAAGCCGTCGCGCGAGGTGAAATGAATCGGCGACATCGGCACCATATCGGCCGGGTCGAGCCAGGGTTTCAGGTCCGCCAGCTTGACGAGATGCCGGCGTTCGACGTCATAGAGCCAGGTCGAGCCGGCCGAGCGGTCGCTCGAGGCAGACACGATCGCGCGCGACTCGTCGCGCGTCAAATTGGCGATACCGACTTCCTGGCCCGGCAACTGGCGCTCGAGATCGGCGATCACGTTGCGCGCCCAGTCGTCGAAGAAATGACGATGAGTGCGGTCGTCCACGTAGGACGCCGCGATCAGCACGCGGCGATGTTCGGAATACGTGAAACTGGTCACATCGACATGTTCGGTCTCGAACAGCAACGTGCCTTCCTGGCCCGTTTGCGGATCGAACTCGAAAACGGCGACCTTGTCGCGGCCACGATTCGACATGACGTAGAGCGCCTGATTGTCGAAAGTGAAGAACACCGGCGCGAGGGTTTCACGGAAGTCGGTCGTAACGATGGCCCGGAAAGGCTCTGTCTCGACGTCGCGGTAAAGCAGGGTCTGGTTGACACCGTCCGACGCGACCGCGACGCGCAGGCGCCCGTCGTGATCCGTCATCCAGCCCATGATGTTGCCGGGATTTTCGGCGATCTGCGTCAGCTCGCCGGTGCGGATATCGGCGCGAAACACGTCGAACACCTGCGGATCGCGCTGGTTCATCTGGATCAGTACATGGCGGTCGTCTTCGCGCAGATCGTCGACAATGCCGGCGCGCACGCCGTCGAACGGCGTCAGGTCACGCGGCTCGCCGCCGTCGATCGGTACCGACAGCACGTGAAAATTTTCGTCGCCGCCGAAGTCCTTGACGAACAGAATCTGGTCATTGCCCTTCCATGAGTGGCCGGGCACGTCGCGCTCGGTTTCATTGGTGAGGGCACGCGGCTCGCCCACGAGCGCGCCGTCGGCGTCGATTTCCTGCACGAAGATGTTCTCGCGGCCGGCGCGCTTTGCGAGAAAAGACAGGTGCCGTCCGTCGGGGGCAATGACGAACGAATGCTGGTCAGGTCGGCGGAAAAAATCTCGCACCGGGTATTGCTTGACCGCGCCGTCGTGGCCCTTAACGTTGTCTCGACCTTCTGCGATCATGCCTGCCTCCGTGAATAAAAGTGCATTTGAACACGAGACGCGGTGTTATGTCGCGAACCGGGGTAAAGCGGCTTTGCACGCTATGAGTTGATCGTCGGTCGTGGCCACGAGCCATAAGCGCGCATGCTCCGTGATCTGGCGGTTGTGGTCTTTCAGCGGACCCATCGCGGCAGCGGCTTTCCAGACCACCGGCGCGGCGCGGCTTTTTCTGCCCGACGCGGCGCCCACCAGCAGGCAGTATGGTCCGAGCGGCAACGACACGAACGGAAGAGCGGGCGTGGCGCGCACGCGCCAGTCGATGAAGGGCGCGTCGCTGATCAGCAGCGGCGTGGGTAGCCCGTAAAGCACGCTGAAGTCGTATAAGGCCAGTTGTTCCCGGGCGTCGCTGTAGAGGCGCCGTATATCGTCGACCACCGCCGCGCGGATTTCATCGTCGAACATGGCTTCCTGCGCGTAACGCGCAAGCGCCTCGCGAGCGGCGCGCTGGTAGGCGGAGAACAGGCCGAGTTCGAGGCAGTCTTCTACCGCGCGCGAGACTTCGGCCGGCGAGCCGGCTTCTTCCGGTTTGCCTAACTGGGCGGCTTTCAGGAATCGCGCCAGTCCCGCTTCCTGGATTGCGGGTCCGTGCGCTGAGGCATTGTCTGTGGCCTGCCGGTCGAGCGGCACGTAAATGTATTCCTCAGACGCGAAGTGCGATTTTTTGCCCTCGTCGAATTTGATTTCGCCGTCGGCGAAGTCCAGATAGCGAGTGCCGATCCGGCCATGCTCCCAGATCCAGTTCTTCAGTAGCGGACGTAGCGGATGCAACCTGTCTTGACCGACCATTGAAATCTCCTCGTGCCACAGTTGAGTTAGCTGCGCTTACTCGCGGCAAAAAATTCGCTGACGCGCTCGCTTGCAACTTCCCAAAGGGCGGGTGAGCCGCGTGCGATCACGGGGCCGTACCTTTCCATCACCTGCTGCTGCGTGACCCCGTTTTCAGTCCATGTTCCACCGTTCGATAGGGTATTGATCAACAGGGGCTGCAATCGATCCAACGCCTTGGCAAAAATCGCCTCGGGTGTCTGCGCGGCTTCGAATTCGCGCCAGAGCGCGAGCAGTTCGCGTCCCTGGGGTTCGGGCAGCAGGCCAAAGATCCGCTCGGCGGCATGTTGCTCGGCCTCGGCGATGTGTGCAGCCTCGCCGCAGGTTGAATGGATCGGATGATCGCCGGCGTCGATCTCGACAACGTCATGCACGAGCAGAAGTTTGACGACGTGGAGGGTGTCGACGGTTTCCTTGGCGTGCGCTGAGAGGACGAGCGCAAACATGCTCAGGTGCCAGGAATGCTCGGCTGAGTTTTCCTTGCGGCTCTGATCGATTAGTGGAGATTGCCGCAGGATCGACTTCAGCTTGTCCAGCTCCACGAGGAAGGCGAGCTGCTGTGCGATTTGATCGGTGGGTAGGGGAGTCATGGACGGTGCATTGATGGCTGTGGATGGGGAGAGCTTACCGATCTTCTGCATTGGATGTTGCGATTCGGATAACGGCTGACGTCTACCGTCTTCTGGCGCGGAGCGAACCACCGGCGCAACCACGATTGAAGGATGTTAGCAAAGTCGAGGTCCGTCGCTATGCGACGGCGTATCCCCCCGCGCTCGCCGAATCGCCCAAAAGACCGCGCTGTCAGTCGTTCGTCGAGCCCGCCCACGTGCCTGGTGTGCGGCGCGCCCACGGCAAACTCGCTTCGAGTTGTCCTGCAACACGGAAGAGCAGATCTTCCCGGCCTGCCGACGCGACGAACTGCATGCCGATGGGTAGACCGCTTGCTTCGTCGTTAAAGAGCGGTACGGACATGGCAGGCAATCCGGCTGCGTTGAATACCGGTGTGAACGGCGAGCTGCCGAATACGCGGTCGGTCCATTCGTGTCCGCTGATCGTCTCCGCGCCGAGTGCATAGGTGCCGATACGCGGCGCAAGGTCCGGCAAGGTTGGCGTCAGTAGCATATCGTAGCGGGAGAAAAACACCGCCACGCTCCGGGTTACGGCATTGCGCAGATCGAGTGCGCGGATGATGTCGATGCCGCCGATTCCGTGTCCCGTTCGATATACCGCGAGCGTCTGTGGTTCGAGTGTGGTCGCATCGATTTTGCGACCGGTCACCGCCGCCATGTCGTCGATCCACGCCGCGATGTTGACGGCCCACAGCACCGAGCTTGCCTGGACAAAGGCTTCCCAGCTTACCCCTAGCGGCATTTCCGCTTCCTCGACTTCGTGGTCCAGCGACGCGCAAAGCTGTGCCGTTGCAGCAAGACGTTCGAGGACCACGGGCTGAGTACGGCCGCCGCCCCACGCTTGCGACAACACACCGATTCGCAGGCTGCCCGGCGCCGTGCTCACCTGGTCGAGATAGCGCGATGTAGGCGGCGCAATCGCGAACGCCTCGCCACTTGTGGCTCCCTGCACGGCGTCGAGTAACGCCGCGCTATCGCGCACCGAGCGACTGACGCCGAGTTGTACCGCCAGCCCGTTGATGGCTTCGTCCAACGCGGGGCCGTTCGAGACGCGGCCGCGCGTCGGCTTCAGACCGAATACACCGGTGCTGGCCGATGGAATGCGAATCGACCCGGCTGCGTCGGTTGCATGAGCGAGCGGCACGATGCCTGCCGCGACCGCCGCCGCCGCGCCACCGCTAGAGCCACCCGCGCCGTGTTCGAGATTCCATGGGTTGCGCGTGGCGCCGCCTTGCGCGGATTCCGTCGTACCGCTCCACGCGAATTCGGGAATCGTCGTGCGTCCTAGTGTGACGAGGCCGGCGCTGCGAAAGCGCTGCATCAGAATCGAATCCACAGCGGGCGTGAAGCCGGAGGACAGGCGGCTGCCGAATTCGAGCTTCCTGCCCGCCATGGTCACGCCGACGTCCTTGATAAGGAACGGTACGCCTGCGAGCGGCGACGGGAGTGCTAGCGCTGACGCGACATCCACCCTTTCCGGCTGCCATGTTTCGATCACTGCGTTGATGTGCGGGTTGACCGATTCGCAAGCGCGAAGGGCCGTGTCGGCGAGCTCTTGCGGACTGACTTCGCCGCGACTGACAAGGTGGCCCAGACCGACAGCGTCGTAGCTGACGTACTCCGACAGTTTCATCATGGAATGCTCCCAGGCGACGGCAACGCGCGTAGGGCGCACCGCCATCATGTTGAGATACCGGTCGGTATCTTTGTGGGCTGGTATACTGATACCGATTGGTATCACTGTCAAGGCGATATGAAGAAAATCCACGGTAGTGAAAAGGGCGCGGGCGCTCGAGCGACAACGGGAACGCGCGTCGTTGCGGAGGGGGCTGCCAAGGCTTCGGTTAAGCACACCGTCAAGCGCGGCGCGGCGGCGAAGTCTTCCGGCGCGGCAAAGCAGGATCCACCGCGCGAGCGCGTGCTTGCCGCCGCGGCCGAGCTCTTCTATAACGAGGGAATTCGCGCCACGGGCGTCGAGGCGATCGCCGCGCGCGCAAGCACCACGAAGATGGCGCTATATCGCCACTTTCAGTCGAAGGACGCGCTGATCGTCGAATGGTTGCGCCAGGTCACCGCCCACTATTGGGCCGCGTTCGATCGCATCGAAGCGGCTCATCAAGGCGACCCGCGCGAGCAGATTCTCGGCTGGGCCACTTTCGCCGCCGACGAAGTGGCGGCGTGGTCGCATCGCGGTTGTCCGTTCATCAACTCGATTGCGGAGTTACCGGACCGCGACCATCCGGCCCGACAACTGATCGAGGAACATAAGGCGCGTCAGTGGACGCGGCTTGCCGGATTGTGCGAAGCAGCAGGTCTCGCTTCGCCAGAAGCGACCGCGGATGAAATCATGATTGTCCTCGAGGGCGCGCAGGTGGCAGCGCAGAACAGGTCGGTCGCCGAGATTGGCGCCCGGCTGCTGTGGATCGTCGATGCGATCGTCGCGCGCCAGGCGACTCGGACGAAGGCAGCGAAGCGAAAACCGACAGGAAGTAAATAGTGGTTGATGCCGGCCGTGCGCGCCGTGCTATTCGCGCCTAGGGCGATATCAGATCCTGAAGCACGAGACGGATCGGCTGATCACCATTCGCCCGGTTGACGAGAATGGGCACGCCCAACGTGTTCGGCTCCTCAAGCATGGCTCGTATCCTGAACAACGTCCCGGCTTCGGCGCGAAGTGCTCCTACTTCGACAATAGTGTCGCCGGCGCGAAGCCCCGCCCTTGCCGCGGGTCCGTTCGCCGTCACATCGATTACTCCGAGTCCTCGCTGTTGGGATAAGCCTAACCACATGCCGCTTCGATCATAGAGATCAGGAGCGTTGAATCCGGGACCCTTCGACAGCCAGATCACATGGTGGCCATAATCGAAAGAGGCGGTAAATCGCTTCAGGATCCCCATGCCGATGCTGCCTGCCCGGTCGCCCCGGACAAACGCGCCAGCCTTCTGAAGCGACAGGCGCGTGACGGGTGCGGGCACCGGGATGTCGCCGATCGAAAAGCGTGCGGGGCGCCCGACGATCCCGCGGATCGGTCCTCCGCCCCCGTACCCGGTCATCGCCTCGACGGTCGTGCCCATGTGCTCGTCCAATCGATGCGCGCGCCAAAAGGCGCCAAACAGTGTCAGGCTAAACCGGTCTCCGGTATCGACCTGAAACAACCCCGGTACACCCGCGACCGTTGCGTGCACAACGGGCATGGCATTCTCGTCAAGAGAAAAGGGGATGGCTATTGCATCCACCGCCGGCTTGAATTGATCCTCGCTCTGAATCGTGACTTGTTGTCGCGCGGCATCCAGAGTCAAAACGTATTTCTTGAATATCTCTGTGCCCAGCACGCCGTCGAAATGCTGAAAACCGATGATCCGATTGAGCGGGGATGTGTCCATTGACGGCGCATCCAGAGCACCGACCGAGAACGGCCCGACGCTGAGATCACTCAGGTGGACGATCTTGAAAGATAGTGGCTGCTCGCCGGCTCCCATTCCGTTCCCGGCGCTCGTGCCTGCAAGCTTTAGCTTTTCCGTCAGAGCGGTACTGACAGTCGAACTCGACGAGCCGGTATCCAGAATGAAAGAGAAAGGCCCTTTTTCATTGACCTTCACGGCAATGAACGGGCGGTTGTCGATGATCGAAAGCGGGAACGCTCCCGGCTGAGGACGCACATAGGCCGGTGCGGAATGGGTCGCGGAACCGGACAGGCAAACCAGCGCCAGAAAGGCTGCCTTTGCGAGACGCATATCTTTCTCCCCCTGATCGAAGCCGGTGACAAATGTAGTCGACTGGATAGAAAAATGCACCGGAGGTGGACCCAGAAACACAATGCTTGCACATCGACACGCTCCTCGTCGGCACAGTCGGCGTGCGCCGGCTCTGGCCATTGCCGGTTCTACGAAGCCTCGACCGTACAGGATTATGCAGAGTGCCTGAATTATCGGAGGATTACCAGGTTCCAGGTATGTCCATTTGGCCCTCGCAAGGCTTAACGTTAGATGCGCGCTTCATGAAGCAAGACTGAATGTACCTATGCCCGGTTTGATCCGGGCGGCGTTCAGGCGCGCCTCTTTATCGCCTCACATCGTTGAACCTATCAAGGAGAACAACGCAATGGAACAGGAACTGGCCAGCTTTGACCACGTCGGCGCCGCAAGGATTTTTGCCGAGTCCATGCAATCGGTCTTGTCGTCGGACGAGATTGCGAACGTGTCCGCAGAATTGCAAGCGCACCAGGACGCGAAGCAGTATCCGACGAAAGCCACCATCATCAGCGCGATTTTCTATCTGCGCTTCAACATCGAGACGACGACCGACCGACACTACAACAAGGTTCTCAAGTCTTTCACCGGGAATGCCGGGGGGATTTCCAGTCCCGGCGGCGGCACCATGTTCGGGACGATTTTCACGAAAGACATCGAACAGTTATACGCCGAGACGAAGAGCTTTCAATTCAATGCGAGCCCGGTCATGTTGAACGTGAATTTTTTCGGTAACGGCAGCAAGTTTCTCGGTAATTTCATGTCGGGCGGCGTGAGTACCGTAGGTGGCACAGGCGGCGGAAGCGGTCGCTGGAAATGAACAACCTTCACGCGAGGTCATAGCCACGCCTGGCAAGCGCGGGTGCGTTTGCGGCAAGCGGCAAGCAGCCCGCGCGCTGCGGACTGAATCAGGTGGTGGCCGTGCGGGGGATGTGTATGCTCAGCATTGTCGAGCCGGGTGTCGACTCGAAACTGAACGTTCCGCCCAGCCGCTGTGTGCGGGCGCGCATGCTGCGCATGCCCGCGCCAGGAGTGAACCCAGGGCTGCCGGGATCGCAGCCCATGCCGTTGTCCTGAACCGCCAGATCCAACCCGTGTGCGTTGCTGCGCAGATCGATATCGATCCTGCTGGCACGGCTGTGCTTCAACGTGTTGGCCAGCGCTTCCTGCAAGATGCGCATGATATCGAGCGTTTGCGAAGTTGGCAGGTAACACTCTTCCAGATCGACCACATGCCAGCGGCACGCGATGCTTTGCTGTTCGAACAATTGCGTTAAGCGATGACGCAAGGGGCCGATCTGCGCAGCCAGCGACGACTCGCCGAACTGCTGGTTAGCGGCAGCATCGATGATGATGCGCAAATCGTCGCGCATGCCCTTCAGGACCGATAGAAACCTGTCTGGCGAAATATCATGCGGCGCGTATTCGAGCGCTGTGATGTTCGACACGAGCGTGCCACCCAGGCCATCGTGCAGATCGTGCGCGAGGTTCAACCGCTCATTGAGGCGCGCGTTCGCAACTTCGAGATCGTGCTGGCGGCGCAGGTTCACTGTCAGTTCTGTTCGAGCCTGATCGACACGAATGTTCAGGTCGTCGTTGAACCGTTCGATCCGACGCAGATTCGCGACGAAATTCCAGGCGAGTACGAGCGCCATCGTGATCATCTGGACCTGCGCGACGGGCGCCGTGAAGTAGATGTTGGTCTCCAGAATGCCGAAAAACGTCAGCATGTCGTGCAAGCCGGCCGCAACGAACGCCGCAATGCAGAAAGACAGAATGCGTTGATCGGTGCGACCGTGGCGCCACGCAAAAACGATAAAGACAAGGCATGTCGTGAAAAAATTGACCGAGTGCGCAATGACCAGGAATGCGCGGGTTGTACCCTGAAAGCGTGGCGGTGCGGCCAGCATGGCCACGGCACCGAGTCCGACGAGCAGCCACAGCGCTGTCTCAAGGCGTGGTAGCCGTCGCTCGCAGAAACGCGCGATGAACATGGTGAACGCGGCGCTGTAGATGAGCAGGGCGATGGTGTTGACTCCCTCCCAGGTATCCGTGCTGCTGAACGGCCACGGGCTCGTCGCGATCTGATTGAATGCCACCCACCACCAGGCGACCGACATCACACTGAACCAGCCATACACCACTTCTTTCCTGCGCATTAGCCATAACGAAAAGAAGAAACATCCGAGTGTGGTCGTGACGGCAAGACTGAAGAGCTGCAAATCCTGGCGCAGCCAGTATGCGTGCTCATAACGGGCCTTCAGGACTTGCGGAGCGCCGACATAGACCGGGCTGAGCCCAGGTTGATAGGCCGCCAGACCCGAGACGCGGATGAGTATCGTGTTTGTCCCGACGCGCAACAGAGGGGGCGGCAGAAGTTGATATCGTGGGCTATTCCAGGCGCGCGTCAAGGGTTCGACCAGACTGGCGTCGCGCATGACGAGGCTGCCGTTGACATACACGGCACCCGCCATATTCAGGTAGTCGAACATCAGCCCGACCGGCTGGCCGGTGCCGGTCTGTTGCCAGTCAAGCCGGTACCAGACCACGCCGTTGAAATCTGGCCAGCGTGAAGTCCAGTCGTCCGGGAGGGTAACCGGCAGCCAGCCGGTGGAAGGCGGCAGCGCGAGGGCGCTGTCGCCGCGGACGGCTTCGATGTGATCGAACCGGATAGAAGGGGGCGGCTGCTGGATTTGCGCGGCGGCGCTGGCACAGTGAAATGCCATCGCACAGATCAGGGCAGCAACCCAAACGAACGCGCCTCGAAGATCGCCTGAGTGCGGGAATTGACCGCGAGTTTCTTGTAGATATTCTTGATGTGGCATTCGACCGTCAGTTTCGACAGAGACAGCAGGTTGGCGATCTCCCGATTGGTCAGGCCTTTCCCGACGAGCGCGAGGATTTCGCATTCTCGCCGACTAAGTCGCGGGACCGCAAGGGTATCCGGCGAATTGCCTGGCTGCGCGGCCTTACCGTGCGTTGAAAGACTGAACAGATCGAGAATGCGCCGGGCGACGAACGGGTCGATGGGCGCGCCGCCGCGCAGTGCGCTACGGATCGAGATGGTCATCTCGACGTCGTCCCGCTCCTTGAGCAGATAACCCGTGGCGCCGGCTTGGAGAGCGGTCAAGATCACCTGTTCGGTGCTCCACGCGGAGATCACAAGAACCGGCAATGCCGGGTCCCGTTCATGCAATTCGCGAATGAGGTCGATCCCGTTGCCGTCGGGCAAGCCGACGTCGACGAGCACCATTGCGTACGGCTGGTCACGGAGCTGCGCACGCGCGGAGGCGAGGTCGCCGGCAAATGAGAGTTCCTCGTCGGCGTAGCCCAGCTTGCCGAGCACGGCGCGCATCCGAACCTGCATCAAGGCTTCGTCTTCGACGACGAGCATTGGACCAGGCAATACCGGTTCGCTGCTGTCGGTGGTTGTTTGGATCATGGTGGTGCGCAACGGGTGATGAAAAAGCGATGCGCGGGATACGTCACCGCGGCGGCCTTCCACGAGTGTAGATCGTCGTTCAGCTGCGAGCGAGGTCTAAATGTGCCTCGCCCAGGGTACCTGGTTTTAGGGATGTGCGAGCACGGCCGGGCGAATTATGCTGCGCTGGGCTCCGTGTCGTGCGCGCGCTGTATGTCAGCCGTTGGCGAGGTTCGATGGAACTGCCGGCGAGCATAGGTACGCTCGCGCGCAACTGATCTACGCGACGCGACACGAGGTCAGGGTGCTTCGGCTACGCGTCAGTTCCAATGTCGTCGATGCTGACGCGACCAGCGGCCAGCGCTTTCTTTCGAATCTGGCGCTGATCGCCGAAAGGTTAAACGCGATTGGCAAGAACACTATGGCAATAGATCGTCAACGATCTGGGTGTCAATGTTGAATGTCATACTGGCCGGAAACGGTCCGATCGCCACGGGTTAGGGCCGACCCGCAGGGGACCTTCCACTCGCCCGATAGCAGCCACAGGATTAACACCTCGTCGACGTCGGATAATAGATACGGACTGCGGTAACCGGGAGTGTCATGCAATTCGAGACTGCTGAGAGAACAATGTGGAATCTCGTACAAACCTACACAGGCCGAGTCGGCTACCAGCGTGGCATGAAGTCGGAAGGCCTATTGGTTGTTCCGCCGGTCATCGACTGCTCGGGGTGGACCACGTTGCTCCTCACAAAGGCGATGCAAGCAGAGAACGAGACCGCGGGCCGCACGGTGTTCGATTCTGGTGACATGAAAGCCCTTCAAGTATGGTCGGATCGGATCGTTCAGGAGATCGAGACTCGCACGGGCTTTGTCCTCGAAGGGGACAAAATTACGGCACACAGTCTCCCGCGCTGCGCCACCATTGGCCTGAAAATGGGAGAGCCTTCGTGGGCGAGCAACCATCCTCGTCCTCGCGGGATCACCCACATTGTTCAGGTCGTGCGCCGCACTGAGGATAGTGCGGCGTTTGTCTCCGAGTCGTTCGGCGGAGCAGTTTCACCTGGCATCGGTCTCACGCCGCTCGAAGAGTGGCTCGCTCAGTCACAGCCTTATCTCCGCGTGGGCGAAATGTGGGCCGTTGATCCGTTCCGGCTGGCCACAAAGAACTGAATGCCTCCTGAACGTCCATTCCTAGTCGCACCGGGGTGTTCAATGCTGCGGCACGGCGCGCCGCCACCCTACATTTAGCACTTATCGCCTTCGCTTCCCGCTCTCGCCCGTTCTCCTGCGGCAAGGACGAGTGCTTGAGCTAGCTCAAGCACTTGCGGCCTGCTTAACTCCCCGTCCATATAAGGCGTGTCCGTCAGCCGTCCGACCGTTTTGAGACTGCGGATCATCACCTTGCCGCTGTCCGGATAAGTGCAGACCTCGTGAGGATCGTTTAGCCCAACGGCAAAATACACAAGATCTTCGTCGAACGGGTTCGCCAGTTGGTGAGCGATGCCGGTTCCAGCCGGGCATGAGATACAGTCCCCCGCACGGATCTCCTGTACCGTCTCGCCGTAGCGGAAAACGCCCCGGCCAGAAAGCACGAAGAAAACCTCGTCCTCGCGCGCGTGGGTGTGGAAAGGACAGGCAGTGCGACCCGGTGGCACTCGCGACAGGTTAGCACCAAGACGTCCGGGACGAACATCGAGGGCTGGCGTTAGCGGCTTCCATGCGCTTCCCCAATGATCGCCCTCCATTTGTTCGATTTCCTTGATGTTGTCAACGTTAACGACAAGTCTAGGGTGTTCGTATATATCCTTGTCCTTCTCCACACTCATCTCCGTTGAATATCGCGTTCGAAGAATATAGCTGAGACGATTTGCGTGCGGGGCCGAAAAACCTTGTCGCGCAACTTTCGCCGTCAATTGTCGACGATTTAGACTACTTGGAGTGCTTCCGGTTGTGGCCAAATCTGGAGGCACGTCAAACCGCAACGGCGTCCGGCTGTGATCTTAGAAAAGGCGAAACAAATCGTCTTTCGGATAGGGGAGTGCCAGCTCCGGCATCTCATGCCTTCCGAAATATTGAATTGACCTGGTTTCCGAATCGCTGGGTACCTCTGAGCCGCCAATGATTTTGCATTGGAACACAGTCACTACGTATTCGACTTGGTCGCCACTTGGATACGTGTATCGGAACGGCCGTCCGCCAAATACGCCGAGAATGCCGTGAATGCGGATTGCATGCCCAGTCTCCTCCATTACCTCTCGAGCGATTGCCTCTTGCGGGCTTTCCCCCAGTTCAATTCCGCCAGCGGGCAGACTCCATGCCTCTCCAGACGATTTCTCCTGAAGCAGCAGTTTGCCTTCATGATCGTGAATCACCGCTGCAACAGACGGACTCAAAATCAAATCTCCTCCAACTTTTTTCCTCAGCCAACTGATGTAGCTTTCGTTATCAACGTGCAGCGACACCTTCCCCCCAATGAGTTTGTGCTCGTCCGATTTTCGGCGATCCAAGCCACTCTGTCGAATGTCGCTTCATGGCCGGACACGGTCCGATCGCCACGGACTGGAGCCGACCCTGAGCGGTCCCTCGCATTTCTCAAACCGGTCACTGGGACGGTGTGTGGTGGGATGATCGCGCTATCGCTTCCGCCAGCTAACATAGGCGTCAGTACCCATGGCGTCGACATTGGGCATTTCGCCGACCCGTACATGCTGAAAGAAGCCCAAACAATGGCTCCATGACGATGTGTCGGGATTGGATTCAATCCAACACGAATACCCCAACTGCTTCCAATCTAACGACCTGTCGTGATTGCAGTGAGAAAGGACCTGTTGGGCGATTGCCTCGCACCAAAGCAAAGCATCTTCTGCTGACTCCGCCGCGATGAAAACTCCGGTCGTCGCGTCATAGTCTTCAATCACTCCACGCTCGAATAGCTGCCGGGGTTCAGGTTCGTGATACTGAAAAATGACGAGGTATTCTTGTGTCATGTCGTCCGCCTATGCCTCGTCGGATCGCTGGTCCTTTCGCTGAAGAGCCCAACTGTATCGCTCTACCAACCTTTCAGCGGCAGCAAGTGCTTGTTCCCTCCAGCGACTCTCGGCGGCCTCGATACGAACGTCCTCACTTTCAAGCGCCTCGGGAGCCCAATATTGTCGGACCGCCCCGGCCGGCAAACCTAGGGTCTCCGAGTCAATGGCACGAAAAAGTTCGAACTCGGAATTGCTGTCGGCGCACGTCCAAAACGCTAGTGGGTTCATTGCACGAGCTGTCTCAATGATCCCGACGCGTCCCTCCAGAAGATCCTTCGCTCTAGCATGGATTTTTCGGCAACGCTTTCGCCACAGTGCCTCGTTTTTGATTCCTTGGGGGATCTCCATTTGCCGAACCAACGCCGGAGGCGACTCGTTTGCCGTATCGGAGAGCTTAAGCAGTGGATTCAGGATTTGTAGCACCTCAATCAGCCCAACAATTCTTGTGCCCTCGGCTACTTCGACGCGTCGACCAATCCAGAAAGCCTGCGGGTACGCCTGAGGCGTGAGCAGCCAAACCTCTGCTTCACTATTTCCCCCAGTTTCAACGCCCTTGCCGTCTACGAATTCGTGATAAGCGGAGGACCAATAATCAGGACGTGCCTTATAAATCGGCCGGTATCCTGACATTACTCGTTTCGGCAAACCGTCGTTTCTGAGCGCAGTCAGGGCAAAGTTCACTATAAGGTCGGGCGAGCGGGGCGGACGGGGCATGGGCAGGCGTCTATTCAGTACTCTTTGCAATTGTCGACCATTCGCGACGGTATGTCGAAGGGCGGTTTGTGGCCGGCTGCCGACTCATGCGCCGCGCATACGACGCTTCGACCTCGATGGCTACGATCAGCAGCACTCGACCCTGAGCCGCCTTTCGACCAGACGCGGCCTCAAAGGCAGCTTCGAACGTGTATCGGCCGCTCCTGCAGTCGTGTGGCCTACCTGCGGGACTGCAGCGAAAGACTCTACGCAGCGTGACCTTTATCGCCTACGCTTCAGGAACTTCGATTGTCCCTTCAAGATATTGAACGGCCTGGCCGGAGATATACACCCGGTCGTTCTGTACACGGCAATGAAGCAGCCCACTGCGGCGTGACGCCTGCAAGGCCACGAGTTCGGACTTGCCCAAACGCTCGGACCAGAATGGTGCAAGCGCTGCGTGAATGGATCCGGTCACCGGATCTTCATCGCCGCCATTGGCAGGCCAGAAGTAGCGGGACACAAAATCGTGGTCATCGCCCGACGCCGTCACGACGACATCGAGAGGAGCAAGTGTTGACAGCAGATTGAGGTCGGGTACCACGGATCGCACTTCGTGTTCGGTTTCGTAGACGGCGATGTAGGCTTGCTGATTTACTAGTATTTCTTGAGGCCGTATCGAAAGCCCCATCGTCAGGTTGTCGGGTATCTCGTTCAATCGTTCAGGCCGACGCTGTGGGAAGCTCATTTCAATCAGACCGTCATCCATACGGCGAACAGTAAGCCGACCGACTGCCTTCGCAACAAATTCGATGACGTCCAGATCGTCACATTGCTTGAAGATCACATATGCACTTGCCAGCGTGGCATGTCCACAAAATGCAATTTCGGTGAGAGGCGAAAACCAGCGCACGTCGAACGCGCCGCCAGCATTTTTCACGAAGAATGCTGTTTCAGATAGATTGTTCTCGGTAGCGATCGCCTGCATCAAGCTATCGGGCAGCCAGTGTTCGAGCGGCACCACCGCAGCGTAGTTACCCTTAAAGACTTTGTCCGAAAATGCATCGATCTGATAGATCGGGAGTTTCATGAGATGCTCCTGTTCAAAGCGATAGGCTTGTCAGCAACCTGCAGTCCAAATCGTTGAACACGATATCAGCCCGTTCAGCTAGCCAACATGTACAGTTTTCGATGCTGGGGACAAAATGCAACTGTGGTCAGTGACCATCCACCTGAGCCGACGACGCGAGGCATAGCCGAGTGTGAAGGTCCGTTGGCTGGCTAATGCCGACGTTCGAATGTCCGCGTGAGCCAGCGGTCGAATGTCCATAGATGGCCGACACTCGCCCAACCCAGTGGGTATTCAAGCTAGTTTTGAATAGATTCGCGTGTTTCGCAAACTACCATCCGGAGCGCGCCGTTCCTGACGTAACACGCCCTCCAGTTGCATCCCGATGCGCTCACAAACTCGAATGCTCCTTGCGTTCAAATCGTCGCAGATTGCATCGACTCGCTTCGCGTCGAAATTGTAAAAGGCATAGTTTGCCAAGGCATCGGCGGCTTCGCTGAACAAACCCCGTCCCACAAGCGACGACCTTCCCCAAAAACCGAGTTCAAAAGCCGGAACGGTCCATCTTGGCCGGTGAAGACCACCGCAGCCCACAACCATGCGAGACGTCTTATCGATAAACAAAAACGGAAAATCTTTTCTTGCGTGAAAGTTTGCAGAGCCTGCAACGCAAAATGACTCGGACGTATCGATCGAAGGCGTTTCGAGCGCCCATGGCAAGGACGCGGGGAATCGCCTCAAGTCCGCCAATGCGTCGAAAGTGGCATCAAACACACCAGGACCATCACCATGCCGAGGGCACCTAATGATCAAACGGTCGGTTTCAACCGCTGTCGGTAGATTTAGAAAGGTCAATGTCGTCAAGAACGTCGGCAAAATGCAGATGCGCCAAATTGTCGGCGATTCGGCCTACCGTGTCGACTGTCCCTTCATGGCCGATGCCTGCCCGTTGGGGCTGGGGCGGCGGCTTCCGGCTAGGTCTATCGGCGGTAAGCGAGTTGCGGCCATTGACATTTTTAATTGGCATCCGGGAAAGACCCGCCCAAGAAGCATTCGAGGCATGTGACGTCTCACGATTACGCGAAATGACGAACTTATAGTCGCAAAGTTGCTATCTTTATTGCGCGATCGTTCATCGTCATCGCGGAATCGGAAGAGGTTGGTCGACGTCGCGTCGATCGCTGTGTTCGTCCGCACCGCACTCGGCGAGCGTCGCGGACGGAGTTGACGGCGCGCGCGAAATTTGCCGTGCAACGGTTGGTCTGTCTACATCGCAGCCTTCGGCAGTTGCCAGCCGTGTGTGACGGCAAGCATCCGCAGCACGAAGCAGACCGCGCCGCTGAGCAGCGCAGTTGCGACCGGTGGCACCTCGAAGCGTCGCGCGACGACGAGCGCAACACCGCCGACGAATGCAGCACTCGCATAGATATCGGTGACCAGAACGCTCGGCACGCGCGAGAGCAGCAGGTCGCGGATCACCCCACCGCCCACGCCAGTTACAGTGCCCATCAGCGTCGCGATGAACGGTCCGATTCCGAAGTTGAGCGCCTTCTGGGCGCCCGCCACTGCGAACAGCGCGAGGCCTGCCGCATCGAGCGTTGTGACGAGCAGCGGAGGAAGTTCGCGCGCGGCGCCGTGAAAGACGAAGGTCAGCAGTCCCGTCGCGAACGCGAGCACGGGATAACGCCAGTCGCGTACCGCATTCGGCGGCGTCGCGCCAATCAGCAGATCGCGTATAACGCCGCCACCCAGCGCGACTACGAACGACAGCACCATCACGCCGAGCAGATCGAGGCCGCCGTGCATCGCGGCGAAAGCACCCTCGAACGCGAATACAGCGGTGCCTGCAAGGTCGGCAGCAAGCACGACCGATTCGATTCTTTTCATAGACGTCGGGAGTGGATTAAAGAGGAGGACTGGCGGAATGCCGCCCGGTAACTGACCGCGATGATAACCGCGACTGGCCTTTCATTACCTACACCCGTTAGCGAACCCGGGCCAAACGAGCAAGCAATGCCATGACGTTCGCATTCGGGGAGCGCCCCCACAAAGGCACATGCTCAGAAGAAGTGGCGTTCCCAGAGCGCCTCGTCGAGGTCATCCCGTCGATTTGGCAGGCCGACGGCTGTGGGTCGAACTCGGTCCATCGCCGAGCTCAACGCTCCCACCGACGAGAGACGACATTGCATCTTATTAAATTCGATCCTCCTTCGCGCGCAATAGTACACCCGACCGATACACCGATACGCTAACGTCACGCATCGACGCACTGTCGAACGTCCGAAAGTGGCCGCCTAGCGCCCGACGACCGAGCACGGCGATCGCCGTGGTGCGGCCGATCATACAAAGGGTATAACCTGACCCGGAGCGGTCGCGCTCCGAAGCGGACACTCAAAAGCAGGGGCAAGTAATCCGTCACGGGTTGTTCCCATTGCTGAAGATTGTCGTCCCATCAGCTCTCTTGAGAAAGTGACATGTAGACATTGATATATTCCTCTAAATGCCGGTCTCTCAGCAGAGATAAATTAATTACATCCCTATCTGATTTTCCATTGACATTCTTAAATGTGATCGCGACTGATGGTGCCCTCCTGTATCCACCGGTCGCAGTTACGTTTTCAACGAAAGCCCACGGGAATTTAAAATTCCCGTGTTGGTAACCAGTTTTTGAAAGCGTTACTGCGGGTGTGTCGATACTCCACCAAATTCGCACAATGTCGCAAGCCTTCCTTCCAAAGAAAATCGTTGCAGGGAAAAATATGATGCCAAGCACGATTGAAGCCAGATGATCATTGGGCTGCTTCGAGGGAGCCCACAACCACGCCGTGTTCATGAGCAGAAACGTTCCGGTGAGGACTAGTAGAGCAATCGCTTCAAATGCAACGGTTCCCTTTGAGTAGAAAAAATGCATGGATTGAGGAATGTCTTTTGTTTCTAATATTTTCTTGACCTCTACCTGCCATGTTTCGGCGTCTCTGCCAATTTTTACCATTCCATATGGCACTATAACGAGGAGTGTAGGCAACATCAGTAGAAAAATTAGTTTTCCCAACTCTCACCCCCTTGACGCAAGCGATAGATAATTGATTATTTTCAATTCGACTTCTGAATTTTTATAGAAGGAAATGACCCTGAACTAAGCGCATTGCAATGTAAGCCGCCCCAATCATTTGCACTCGTTAACCGGCACCCTACGGCCACGGTATCGCCGATTGTCGATGATTTCGCCTGATGTGTCGAATATCGCCTCATGGCAGAACCCGGTCTAGCGCAATACGGTGCGCTAGACCAATTGCTTGCACATATGCTCCTCGTCATAAAATCGATCTCCAACCTTCATGGCGCGTGGCTCCAGGCCGAAAGTCTGAAAGCCATAGGATGCGTAAAGCCTCTTCGCCGGCAGGTTTTCTGCATTGACGCAAAGCATCAGCTGGATGGCGTCCCACTCCTCGGCCGCGTGAGCTGTCGCTGCCGACAAAAGCGTTTGTGCGATTCCTCGCCCACGGTATGAAGGGTTAACAAACACGCCCCAAATCGTGGCTTTGTGATTTACTTGGCACAGCGGTTCACGACGGACACCCGTTATTCCGATCAGCGCCTCGCTCTCGAACGCTCCGAAGACGGCCTGTGTCGACGTTGAACGAATGCGCTCGGCAACCTCCTCAGTCCGGCGTGCCATTTCCTCCTGACGGGTAGGCCATATGGCGGTGGGGGAGTTATCGATAGCGAGAAGACGCAATGCTTTGAATTGCTCTGCGTCGTCGGGATCTAGTAGGCGGACAGCGACCATGCGATATAAGGGGCGACCAAAGAACGCTTACCGTACTCGACATCAACCACGCCGCGCAAGTTTCGACGGTCAGACCTTTGGCCTATCCGTATAAGTCAAGTTGTCGACGATCTGCGTGTGGACGACGAAGGGCTGTTTTTGGCCAAGCGCCGATTCATGCACTTTGCGTGCAATTCTTCAGCCTCGCGAAGCAGCGATCGGCAGCCACTCAAAGCAGACCTTCATCCTTGCCGAAAGCGGTCACTCACGATGGCGTTTCAACTACGAACATCCGCGCTTGCTGAGCTTCCTGGCGCTCGACTTTGATCGGTGCATATCTCTCTGAATTGTAGAAAGCAAGCGCCTGAGCGAGCGTCGGAAACTCAAACACGCCCGCCAGTGGCAGCGGCACTTCATCCCCCTCAAGCGTCTGGACAACGGGGCCGAAATATAGAATCTTACCGCCGGCCTCTATGAGTGCCTGCTGAAAACGCGGAGCGAGTACGGCCTGCTTGGCGGCGTCGATAACGCGGAGATTGACGTGTACGTATGCTGGCATAGTGCCTCCATTGATAAAGCGGTGTGTGCGGCAACTGATGGATGACCTCAGTCGCTAGTTCCGATAGACGTTTTTGCGTTATCGGGTTCTGGGACGTGGCAAGCCACACAGAGTTTGTTTCCGTCAGGATCGCGAAAGTACGCGCCGTAGTAATTCTCGTGATATCGCGGACGTAGCCCAGGCGGTCCTTCACACGTACCGCCATTTTCCAGGGCGATCTGATAGCACGTTCGAACGGTCTCTCGGGAGGTCGCCGCGAAAGCGATCATTTGCCCGTTACCCGGATCGTGAGGCTGTCCATTGAACGGTTTACAGATCACGAAAAATGGACGCGAATCGCTCGCGCTGTGCCAACCCGCCCACGGCTTTTCTTGCTCACAGAATCGCGATTCAATGCCTAGGCTGCCCATCACGGCATCATAGAAGCGCAGGGCGCGTTCGAAGTCGCGAACGCTAACAAAAACATGAGAAAACACAGGTACTCCCCCCGGTCATCTGGAAAGTCGCATCGTTTGTCGGCAATTTAATCGGCCGAGTCGAGTGATCGAAAGTGGCCGAACTGAACCCGACGACACCCAACCCTGATCGCCCCCCAGCCGCCCCGAAACCTACCCACAAACCGCTCACCCAATGCTCCGCTCCGCGCAATCGGCGAACGCGGGAATCAAACACCACAACCGGCCAGCACCGGCTCGATTTCCCGCCATAGGTGCGTCGCAAACCCGCATGAAAATCCACGACGCTAATCGCAGCGACACGATCAGCGTTGACGATCTTCACGTTATCCGGCAAAGCGTCCAAGTGAGAAAGGCGAAAGATCCAAACGGCTGCTACCTTGCGTGATCCGCTCGGCCAGCGCTTCGCCGATCGCACTCGCGAATTTGAAGCCATGTCCCGAGAAACCGGTTGCCATGTAAACGTGCGAGCAGGCCGGCAATTGATCGATGATGAAATGTTCGTCCGGCGTTACGTCGTACTCGCAGGTCTTACCCATACGCAACGTCCCAGATTCCGGCAGATACTCGCGCAGGAAGTTTTCGAGTTCGGATAAATCGGTCGGCTCCTGACCGAAAGGGACCAGCGGCGCGTTTGCGGCAACAGCTTGGCCGCCGTCGTGGCGTCCGATCTTCAGGCCGGCGCCGTCAAGACTGGGGAATCCATAGTATTGGCCTCTATGGGAGGCGACGGCAAAACCAGGAAAGACGTCCGGTTCAAACAGGTTCGGGGCAACGTCGAACCATGCGAATGTCTTGCGGACGCGAGTGACCGGAATCCGTGTCCCGAAGGGCGCCAGCAAAGCGGGGCTCCATTTGCCGGCGCACACGATCAGATCCCGGCCGCCAAAGCGCTCGCCTTGATTCGTGACGACGCTTACGCCGGCCTGGCCGTGTACCTCGATGCCCGTGACCAGCGTGTTCGTTCGTAGCGTTGCACCCAGCGTACTCGCGAGGTCCCGATAGCTCTTCACCGCCTGCTCACAGTACAGCACGCCAGCATCGGGCTCGAAGCTCACGATCTGCTCTTTCGACAATCGCCACGCAGGCCAACGTCGACTGGCTTCGGCACCGTCGAGAAATTCCACGGGCAACCCGTACTGTGATGCGCTGCGTTGGACCTGCTGCATGAAGGGCGCGTCCCGCGGTCCGATGTTGACGATACCGGTGCGTTCGAAGATGCTTGCGCTGGCTTCCTGCTCCAGTTCCAGCCAGAGCTGCTGCGCCCGCAATGCAAGCGGGACATACGCCGCGCCTTCTCCATAGGCGTGACGAATGAGGCGCGTACCACCATGGTGCGAACCGTTTCCATGGGGTGGGTTGTCAGCATCGAGCAACAATACCTTGTTGCCCGCCTTGCTCAGGTGATATCCCGCGGCCATGCCTACCGAGCCCGCGCCGACGATCACGGTGTCAAAAGATTGATCGCGGAAGTTCAAATCATGCATATGAAGCGGTCCTGTGCTAATGATGCGCAAAGTTGCGTAGCGGCGATCGGCCGGCAGCGACGACAGTCAACCTGGATTGTCGGCAATTCACGCTCATCTGTCGACAAGCGTTCATGCCTGCCTCCCGCCATCATCAGGACCGCAATGCATTACCTTCAAGTATCGTCATCAACGTCCGCGCATTACGCTGCCCCTGATCTTCAAGGCAGTTGTTAAAAATGACATGCGTTCGGCCTGCCTTGGTCGCGATTGCACGAATCGGCGCAGCCAGTTCACGCAGCTCTTCATCGTCATAGTCGTAGTCGAACCGATCCGCGGCGCTGGCTGCGCCCGTTGCGCTCCATGTCTGGGTATTGCGGCCGTGCAAACGCACCATCGCAAGCTGGGGATGGGTCGCTTCCCACACGGTATGCACGCGGTTCGTCACGTCCGGCGGTGCGTCGACGATCACGTGTACAAGGCTGCGTTCACGCAGAAAATCGAGCGACCACGGCGCGTGCTGGTCGTCGAACCACGACTGATTGCGAAACTCGGCGGCCATCAGATAGTCCGCCATGCGGGTCCGGCATTCGTCGACGAGCGCGAGACCATCCGGCGCGCGCGTGATCCACGGCGCGAACTGGAACAGCACGGCGCCGAGGCGGCCGGTTACGCGCAGCGGTTCGAGTGCTTCCAGATAGCGGCGCCACAATTCGTCGAGTATCTCGGCGGGCATGTCGCGGTAGTACACGTTCTTTTTGCGCGGACCGGTGATGCCCGCCGGCAGCGCCATCGCGATGTCCTTGGGCAGTGCGTCGGGCGAAGTCTGATGCCCGGTGAACAGGCGGAACGCTTTGAAATTGAAAGTGAAGCCCTCGGGCGTACGCTCGTTCCAAAGCTGCGCATTGCTTGCCGACGGCATGGCGTAGTAAGCCGAATCGACTTCGACCAACGGGAATTGCGACGCGTAAAAGCGCAGCCGCGCTTCGGCGCTGTTACTGCCGCGCGGATAGAAACGCTTGCAGGCGATCAGCGTCTTGTCGGTCCAGCCGGCAGTGCCGCATTGGATGTCCATGAGCGAAGCTGTGTGAATGTGAGCCGCGCGCGCCGACCGCCCGCGCGGCTCAAATCATTGTAGGTCACAACCTCGCGGCCCAAACGCACGCGCTCCGTTGCCGCGCCTCAGGCCCGATTCGTGCTCCCGCTACTTGTTCGCGCGCGCCAATGAGCGCAAGGTGCAACTGGACAGCACGCTGAATTCGAACATCAATAAACGCGGACCCCAACATGTCGAAGAAAACCTCCACCCTCGCCAAACTGCCGAAAGCCGACGCCCGCCAGGCGCTGCTGATCACGCGTCGCAACGCCAGAATGGCGCGCTCCGCGCACGCCTACGTACGCGGCAACACCAGCAAATTCTACGAATGGCTCGACGGCATGGAGAGCCACACGTTGCCCGAAGGCCCGGCGATCTGGATCTGCGGCGATTGCCACACCGGCAACCTCGGACCGGTGGCCGACGCGCAAGGCCGCGTCGAAATCCAGATTCGCGATCTCGACCAGACCGTGATCGGCAATCCGGCGCACGATCTGATTCGCCTCGGTCTGTCGCTGGCCACCGCCGCGCGCGGGTCCGACCTGCCGGGCGTGACCACGGTGCGCATGATGGAAGCGCTCGCCGACGGCTACGAGCGCGCCTTCGACGAAGCCGCGGGCGACGCCGACATCCACGCCGAAAAGCCCGAAGCGGTGCGTGTAGTGATGAAGGAAGCGGTGCGCCGGTCGTGGCGTCATCTGGCGGAAGAACGGATCGAGGATATCGAACCGACCATTCCGCTGGGCCCGCGCTTCTGGCCGTTAGCGAAGAGCGAGCGTCGCGAGATCGACGCGTTGTTCGAAAAGGGCACGCTGGCGCGATTGGCGACCGTGCTGCGCGGCGCCGGCGACGAAGCCGACGTGGAAGTGCTCGACGCCGCGTATTGGGTCAAAGGGTGCAGCTCGTTGGGCCGCTTGCGCTATGCGGTGCTGCTCGATATCGACGGCGCCGCGCTGGACGGCGACGATCTCTGTCTGATCGATATCAAGGAGGCCGCGCAGGCGGCCGCGCCGCGTTATCCGCGCGTAAGGATGCCGCGCGATAACGCCGAGCGGGTGGTGGAGGGCGCGCGGCATCTGTCGCCCTCACTGGGCGAGCGGATGCGCGCGGCACGCCTCGGAGACCGCGCGGTCGTGATCCGCGAACTGCTACCGCAAGACATGAAATTGACGATCGAACAACTGACCCGCGACGAGGCCATGAAAGCGGCGCGCTTTCTCGCGCTGGTGGTGGGGAAGGCGCACGCACGGCAGATGGATAGCGGCGAGCGCAAGGCGTGGCTCACCGAATTGCGCCGCAATCGCTCGAAGACACTCGACGCGCCGGGCTGGCTTTGGACCAGCATCGTGGAACTGGTGAGCAGCCATGCGGCCGGCTATCTGGAGCACTGCCGCCGCTATGCCACCGAACGCCGGGACGACTAACGGAGCCATCCCGGGGGACATCCCGAGCGCCAGCAAGCGCGGTAGCGACAGCGACAGCGGCCCGAAAAACCCCGCTGTCGCCGCCGCCAACAAAAACCTCAAACTACGGCATCAGTTCGACAGCGACAGATAAGGCGAACTGAGCGGCGTCGGCGGGAACGGCTGCAAGCCCGTCTGCTTGCTGAAGCTATAGCGCACATAAACCGCCGCGAGCCATTCGCGATACTCATACGCATTGCCGAGCGACGCCGTCGCGCCGAACGCCAGTTGCGGCGCGAGTTGATATTCGCCGACAGCGCTAAGCGAATACGACACGCCGGTCTTGCTCTGGCCGGGATACACCGCGTTGCCATCCAGTCCGCCGCCGAGGGAATTGGCCTGTCCTGCCGCGTTGGCCTGACGATTCGAGCCGTCGTTAAGCGGGAAGTAATTCGACGCGTCCTGCCGATAGTGCTGCACACCGATCGAGCCTTTCACGTCGTAAGTGAACGCGCCGTTGCGGCCCATCCACTCGATCGGAAGATTCAGGATCATGTACTGCTGCGGACTGAAATAGCCGCCCTGACCATACGTGAAGTACGACAGGTTGTTGTTGTACGTCATCAGCGTGGTGTTCACGCCGACCGTCAGCGTCTGGTCGGCGTCTTTCAGCAGACGCGTATAAACGCCGCCGCCGCCCTTGTACGCGTTGTTGCTCGCGACGTGGTAGCCCATGTAGTGCTGATACGAAGCGTTCACGTACAGGCCGCTGGTGCCGTCGTCCCACGCGAGGCTGCCCAGGCCGCCATTCGACGTGACGCCGCCCCATTCGAGGCCGGAGCCCGAATCGCGCGCGCCGGCATAGGAGAGCAGGCTGTCGGTCACTGCACGGCGCGCGACGGCGAGCGAGTAGGTCACCTTGTCGGTGATCGCGCCGTTGTACTGCGCGCCGCCCACGATGTTTTTCTCGGGGAAGCCGAGCGGCGTCACGCCGATATCGGCGCTGATGCTGCGGCCTTCGTAACCGAGCGACAGACCCACGCCGCTCGCGGTCTGGCTGCCGTAGGTGTTGTTGCCGGCCACCGCCGCGATCGCGGACTTCGGGTTGGACAGCCCGGCGCCGAAGCGTGCCAGCGTCGACGTGGTGCCCGCGGCGGTGCCCGCATCGAGCGTCACCGGCGTGGCCGTGATGACGATGTGGCCGTTGCCCGCCTTGATGCGCCCCTGAACCGGCGCTTCGATATCGGTGAGGGTGGACAGGCCGTCCTCGCCGGTGCGGTTGCGGAACACGATCCCGCCCGTCACGCTGCTCGATTGTTCGCGATTGACCTGCGCCAGTTCTTCCGCGACGCCGAGCGTTTGCGTGTTGGCCACGTTCGACGGCGCGTAATTCGCGCCGTTGCCGCCATTGCCATTTGCGCCGGGTTGTTGCGGGTAATACGGCTGCGCGTAACCGCTCGGCGGCTGCGGAATATAGGGCTGCTGCTGCGCGTAGTAGCCCTGATTCGGATAAGCCTGCGGCGGCACCGGTTGATACGGCTGCTGACCATACCCCTGCTGTTGCGGCGGATACGGTTGATAAGGCTGTTGCGCGTAGCCCTGTTGTTGCTGCGGATACGGCTGCTGTCCGTAATAGCCCGGTTGCTGCGGATAACCCTGCTGTTGCCCATAGGGCGCTCGCGCATAGGTCGGCGTGCTGCGTTTGCTCTTCGACGTAGTCTGCTTTTTAGCGGTCGAGGTCGACCGTTTCGCGTTGGCGCCATAAGGCGCATAAGGTTGCGCTTGCATCGAACCGGCGTTGGCCTGCGCTTCGCGCGCGGCCGGCGACATCGGCCATGGCGTCGCGGCGTAGCCGTCCGGCGCGCCGTATTGCGCTTGCTGCGGATAGGGCTGTTGGGCCTGCTGCGGGTAACCCGGGTTATACGGTTGCTGTTGCGCCTGCATCGGCGCCTGCATCGGCGGTTGCCCTTGCCCCGGATAAGGCTGCAACGGCGCGCCCGACTGGCTCGACCCGTAAGTTTCCTGCCCATAGCCACCAGAATTCACGGCGGGACGAGGCGCGTTGTACGGCAACGCAGCGGGCGCGCCGTTCGGCGCATAAGGTTGCGCGGGCACCGAATAAGGCGCGACATACGGCGCGGGCTGCGTGGGCGGCGGATAGTTCGGCACGGTCTGTGTCGGCAAGGAGGACTGCGAGTACGGAAGCGCGGCGCGCGCGGCGGTGTAATTGCCTCCGCCCAGCGCGGCGTTGTCGGCGTCGGACGGCGTGACGGTAGCGGTTTTGCCTTCGAACGGATTGGTGCCGGGCAGCGGCGTCGCGCCGATCCGGCGCATGGCCACTTCCCAGCCGCGCGGCACGTTGCTCGCCGGGGTGCGTGGCGCGTTGGCCATCAGCGGCGTATTGGCGGCGACCAGCGAGCGCTGCAGGTACGTCGATGCGAGCGACAGCTTGCCTTCGGCGCGATACATCCGGCCGACGGTGGCCAGCACGCCCGGATCGCCGGGCGCGGCGCGCAACGCCTGATTCGCGAGCGTTTCGGCGTAGCTGAACTGCTTCGCGCCGACCGCAGCGGGAATGGTGGCCTGCAGCAGGTTCAGGTCGTCGGGCTTGCGTTGCAGGGCGACGCGATAGCTGGCGAGCGCGTTGCGGTCGTCGCCCGCGCTCGAATAGAGACGGCCGAGCGCCGCTTGCAGATCGGGGTTGTCCGGCATGGCCGCGAGCCACGGCGCGATCACGTCGTACGCGCTGGCCAGATCGCCGCGCTGCCGCACCGCATCGCATTGCTTGATGACGATGCCCAGATTCAGATTGCCGAAGTCTGTGCGTTGCTGCGGCGTCAACTGCATCGCGGCGAGCCGGCGCATCACCATGCCGAGTTCGTTTTCCTGCTGCGTGGCCGACAGAATGCCCGCGTATTGCAGCAGCAGATCGGTGTTGCCGGGCGCCGCGTTCATCGCGCTGCGCACGAGACCCAACGCGCGGTTCGGGTCGCCCGCCTGCTGATAACCGGCGGCGATCACGCCGATCAGTTCGGGGCTGTTGCCGGCGACCGGTTCGGCCGCATGCAGCGTGGCGAGCGCCTGCTGGTTCTGACCGTTGCGCGCCATCCGTGTCGCGAGATCGGCCTGTTGATGCACCCACAGACGGTGCTGCAAGGTGGTCATCGCGTCGGTGCGTTGCGCGGCCGGAATGCGTTCCAGCTGCGCGAGCCCCGCCGACCAGTCCTGCGTTTCCGCCGACAGCAACGCGCTCGCATACAGCGCGTCGGTCATGTCGGGATGCGCGGCCAGCAGCCCGTCCATCATGCTGCGAGCGTTGGCCACCGCACCCTGGCGCACGTAAATGCGCGCGAGGTCGAGGCGCAGCCACGGGTCGTCGGGCGTGTTCAGCAGCGCATCTTCGAACAGGCTGCGGGCACTGCCGAGATCGCCGCGTGCTTCGGCGGCGCGCGCCTGCGCGGCTTGCGCCTCGCCACGCAGACGGTTGATGCCGCCGGCCTTGGTTTGCTGTTCGGCGTTCAACTGATTGGCGAACTGCAGCGCCTCGTCGCCACGGCCTTGCGCGGCAAGCGCGCCGACCAGCCCGCGCACGGCGTCGGGATTGTCGGCCTGGCGGCGCAGCGCCATCCGGTACGCCTGTTCCGCGCCGACCGGGTCGTTGTTGGCGAGCAGCATTTCGCCGAGCAGTACCTGCGCGGTGACGTCGGAAGGATTCAGCGCGATCGCGCGTTCGAACAGCGACTTCGCCTTCGCGAATTCGCCGTTGCTGCGCGCGCCGATGGCGTCGCTGGTGTAGGTCCAGTAGGTCGCGCTGTCGAGCGCGGTTTTCCAGCGCGCCGGATTGCCGTTGCGCGATGCGCGTTCCAGATAATTGCGCGCCTCGGCGAAGCGCTCCTGCTTCAGCGCGGCGATCCCCATGCCGCCGAGCGCGTCGGTGTCGTTCGGGCTGTTGGCGAGCACCGACGAAAACTTCGAGCGCGCGGTCGCCACGTCGTCTTTGTCGAGCGCGGTGAAACCGTCGGCGATGACGCGGCCGCGGGCATCCGTCGCGGCGTTTTCCTGCGAGCGGTCGCGCGCCGCCTTGTCCTGCTGCACCATCGAATCGAAGCGCGCCTTGACCGCGGCGTCGTCGCCGGCGGTTTGCAGATACGACTCGTACAACGCGGAATCGGAGGGCCGCGCGTCGAGCCACAACAGTGCCTGACGCCAGCTCTTTTTCGCCGACGCGCCGACTGTGCTGTCGGCCGCGAGTTTTTGCAGACGCGCGATCCCGTCGCGCCGCGTGACGTCGCGATAGGTCAGATGCTGCGCGTAGGCGAGGGCGTAGCGCGGATTGTCGGGGTTGTCGCGCGCGAGCTGTTCGAGGCCGCGGCGCGCCTGGTCCCAGCCTTGCGGCGTGGCCGACAGCGCCTGGTAATACTCCAGCTGCAATTCGGGCGTGGCCGGTTTGCCGTTCAGCGCGCGCTGATACTGCTCCACCGCGCTCGCGCTCTGGCCGCTTTGCGCGAGCCGCCGCGCGTCGTTCACGGTCTGGTCGCGCAGGCTCGATTCGCCGAGACGCCGGCCGAGTTCATCCAGATTCGGGTAGGTCGGCGCGACCGCTTTCAGGCGCGCCAGATATTGCTGCGCGCCGGCGCCGTCCTTGCGGTCGGCGAGCACCATGCCCATGCCAAAAAGCGCGTCGGGTTGCTTCGGATCAAGCCGCAGCACCTTCAGCCAGGCCTGCTCGGCGAGGTCGCCACGCTGATGCGACTGCCAGTATTTGCCCTGATCGATCAGCACGTTCAGCGGATCTTTCGACGCCTGCGCCAGCACGTCGGGCGCGGCGGTCGCCACGTAGCAGACCGCCGTGACGCTCAGCGCAAAGCGCAATGACAACGCGAGGGCGCTCAATCGCATGCGTTTCTCCAACCAGGCACGAGACGGCCGGCTTCGTCGAAGCGATAGCGGCCGTCGATAAACCCCGTGCCGAACAACCCCAGCACACGATCGTAGTAAACCGGCTCGCGGCCGGGCACATTGGCGTCGAGCGCGGCGAGATGGGTGCGCGCGAGGCCGAGGCCGCGCTCGTCGCCCAGCGCCTTGAAATACGGCGCGAGCGCGGCCCAGTAACTGAGCGGACCCTCGCCGCTGGCCGCGCCGCTGGTCGACGAGACTTTCTCCGGCGGAATGCCGGTTTGCGCGACTTTCGTGCGCATGCCGCCGAGCGCCGCGAGCCAGGGTTTGGCGAGCGGATCGGCGGGCGACGTCAAGCCCGCCCATAGATAAACGCGGATCGCGTCGTAGCTGCCGGTGTCGCCGTTTTTCGGATCGACCACGAACTGGCCGTTTTGCCACGCGGCCCAGTCGGGCGCGAAGCCTTGCGGCGCGGTGGTCTTGATCAGCTTGTAGGCGCTTTCGGCGAGTTTGGCCCACGGGCCGTCCGGCTGTTCATGGGCGAGCGCGCGCAGCACCGGCAAGGGCAGATAGCTCGGATTCAGACGCGTCAGGCCGCCTACCTTGAAGCCTTGCGGGCCAGGCAGCAGCATCGGGCCGACGCCCGGCAACGTAGTCATTTCCTGACGCGCGATCTGTGTGGCCAGCGCCTGGCCGAGTTGCGTGTAGGTGGGGTCTTTCCACAGCCGGCCGGCTTGCAGCAGGTCGTAGGCGATCCACAGATCGGAGTCGGAGGCGGAATTCGGATCGAGCACGCCGAACGAGCCGTCTGGCTTCTTGCCCCATTGCCACGACGGCAACCGCATGTTTTGCGCGTCGAACTGATTGCCCGCGAGGTTGGTGCGGGTCCACCCGAGCAGCCGGTCGAAGGTCGCGCGGTCGTTCGCGACCAGCGCGAAGAACAGACCGTACGACTGGCCTTCGGAGGTGGTTTGCTGGGTCGGCGTCGAATAGTCGATCACGCGGCCGTCGGCCTGCACGAAACGTTCGACGAAGCTCCGGTAGCCGCTCCACTCACCGCAGGCACCGGGCGCGGGATTCACCTGGGCCACTTTCACGAGATTGGCAAAACTCGCCGACGCGGCGAGGCCGAGCGTCAACGCGAGGCATGCCTTCCGGTTGATTCGAACCTGCATAAACAGTCCTCAGTCCTTCAGGCGGCGCGCGGCGACCGAGCGCAGCGTCCGGTAGAACAGGCCCGCGATGATAAGGGCGGCGAGCACGCCGCCCAGCATCAACAGCAGCGGATGCGACGACAGCGCCCAGCGCAGATACTCCTGCGGCGACAGATGGCCGACGTAATACGCTTCGCCGTTCGACGTAACGGTCACGGTGCGGCCGTGAATCACGGCCATCGCGCCTTGAATTTCCGGCAGCACGTCGGCATCGAGCAGCGCCGCGGAGAGATCCGCGTCCGACTGGCCGGCCGCGCTCACCAGCGCGACCGCGCTGCGGTTCTTCTGCAACGGCGACTCGAAACCGGTCAGCAGCGCGTCGCCGTTTGAACTCACCAGCGTCAGGTCGGCGCGCGCCGGCGTGCGTTCGACACCACGCTCGCCGTGCCACCAGTCCTCGAGTTTGAAGACGATGTCGGAGAGCTGGAAGGTGCGCGAATCGCCGTCGCTCGAGAACGGCATCGACTTGGCCCAGCGTTGCAGCAGCGGCTGCTTGCCCGGCGCGCCGAAAACCAGCAGATCTTTGTTCGCGTACTTGTCGACGTCGTCCGCGGTGCCGACGCTCACACCGTTCACCGGATAACCGGTCGAGGCACCCATGCGGCCCATGGTTAGCAGATACAGGCTGTAGTCGCTCGAATCGGCCTCGTTCGGCAGGATCGCGGCGGTCTCGGAGAGGTCCGCCATGCGCGTGAACGGGAAGCCGCTATTGGCGAACGCGGCCAGATCGGGTAGCGCCATGTAATGCGGGAACGACGACAGGTCAATCGTCGAATTCGGATCGATCGCGCCGACCACGTTGTCGAGCAGACGGCCGTGACATTCGCCGGTATCGGGAATGTCGTAGTAGAAGTGCAGGCGCACCTGTGCGCGCGGCGTCAGCAGCAGTGGCGGAATGTAGACGGTGCGGCGTGCCTCGGCGGTTTTGTCCGGCAACACGCGCGCGAAGTAATGACTCAGATCGAACACGGAGGCGGACTCGGCCGGAATCGGCAGGGCCTGCACGAAGCCGTTGTTCACGCTTACGTTCAACGACGAGCGGTCGACGTGCGGGCGCACCGTGTAGCGGTAGCGCAGATCGATCGGCGCGCCCTTGGTGTGCCACATGAACAGATCGGGCGGCACGCGCAGATTCACGCGCACCGCGTCGGCGTCGTAGCCGGACACGGTCAGATCGCGCGCTTCGGCGAGTTCGCCGAAGCGCACCGGACGATGCGTGGGCAACCAGTTCGGCGCGTCGTACGGCGCGCGCGGCCCGAGTTCGTTCAACTGCGTGATGGTTGCGCTCGCACCCGTCAGCGTGTTCTGGCCGATGCCGAGCGCCTTCGCGGCGGTTTTCAGTTCGGCTTCAGTGCGCCCGAGCACGAGCAGCAGCTTGCCGCGCGCCGGTGCCTCGCGATCCACCACCGCGATGGTCGGACCGGAGATCGCCGGAATCTCGATGCCGGCCGGGCGCTGGTCGGAGGTCGCGAATACCACCGCGTTGCCCGACAACGGTGCGTTGTCCAGTTGCGCCGGAAATACCGCGCCGCGATAACCGGCCAGCGCGCCGAACCACGAGGCGACGATGCCGCCCGCTTCGAGCGTCGCGGCGCCCGGTTTTTGCGGGAACACGAACGGCAGTTCGAGCCGGCGCACATCTCGACGGTCGAAGAACGGCTGCGGCAACGCCGCCAGATCCGGCTTGCTGGCGAGCGACGCGTAGGTCAGATCGAGTGAGCTTGCATTGCTGACGGTCGCCCACAGCGACGAGTTCGCCGGATCCTCGCAACTCGTCGTGTAATGGCCGATCAACTGCACGTTCAGGTGGTTGAATTCGGTGATGAAGCGCGGATCGATCGACACGTCGCGCGCCACCAGCATGCCGGACTGTTCGTGCGGCACCGGCAGGGTCGCGGCGACTTCGCCGTTCACCAGCACCTTCAGTTGCGAGATGTTCGGCAGCAACGCGGGCGAGTAGCTATAAACCAGGTGCAGCACCGCGCCGGTCACCACTTCGTCGCCTCGCACCGAGAACGCGACGCCGTTCTGGCCGTCGGTGCCGCGCAGTTGCAGCGGATCGAGCGCGCCGAGATCGGCGAAGTTCAGCGTCTGACGCCGGCCGCCCGGCACCAGCGTGCCGGGTTCGGCGGTGGTCGGCGTCCTGACGCCCAAGGCCTTCATCGAGGCCGCGGTGAGCGCCGGTGTCGGTGTTGCCAGCGCGGCTTGCGCGAGCGTGTTCGGGTCGTACGGCACGGCGGGGCTCGGCGCGGGCACACTGCCCACGCCGGTGGCGACGGGCGCGGCGGGTGCGCCTTGAGTGGTCGCTGTCGCGTGTGCCGGGGCGGAGCCCGCCGTGGGGTTCGTTGCCGCCGCAACGGCTTCAGCCGCCTCGGCGACCGACACGAGCGGCGCCGCCAATGCGGTCTGCAACGCGAGCCAGCAGGCGAGCCCGCGCATCAGCCGTTGCGAGCCTGGGCCCGCGACGCGGCGCGCTGCCGGTTCCATCCCACCGCGCTCGTCGCGCGAGCGTTCGTTGTGTGCCTTCGCCATCCGGTTGCGCATAGATCAGTCTTTGGTTTTTAGCTTCTTGACGTCCGCTGGACGGCTTTTCATCGAGCTGCGAAGGTCGGCGTAAAGATGCTCGAACAGACCCACGATGCCGCGCGCGCCAACCGTCAGCACATGCGACAGGCCGCGCAGCGGCGTGTCCTGCTGACGTCCTTCGGCCCAGCCGGTCCATGCATCCGCGCGGGCGAAGGTGGTCTTCACGAACTCGTATTCCTGCTCGCGCGTGAGTTGCGAGAAGCGCAGGCCGACGCGGCCCGGCGCGGTGAAACCGACCGTTGCCGGGAACGCGTATTCTTCGTCGCCGCGAAACAGCGACACGGTCACGCGTTCGTGCATCGGCACCTGGATCGACGCGGGCAGTGCGACACCCACGCCGCCTTCCGAGTAGTCGATGGTTTCGCAGGCGAGCGTGCGGCCGGTCGAGAATTTCAGCATCACGGGCATTTGCATCGCCACGCGGTGCACCGCGCGAATCTGCCGGCGCTCGCTCGCGGCAGCCACGCTCGCGCCGAGAATCAGCATGTTGTAGGTGGTCCACGCGAGGTTCAGCACGGTGGTCTGCACCACGCTGCGCAGATGCCAGTTGAAATAGATATGGACGATGCCCACGCAGAAGCCGATCAGGTTCAGCAACAGCAGGAACAGGTACGGCCGCGAGATCGCCCAGTCGAAATAGTTCTTCTCGATCTGGCCGCCCTTGGCCGTCACGTTGAACTTGCCGAGCTTCGGGTTGATCAGCGCGAGCAAGGTCGGCGCGGTGATGTACGAGGCCAGCACCGACTCATACACCTCGGCCCAGAACGAATGGCGGAACGAGCGCTGCATCCGCGAATTGGTGATGCTCGCGTGCATCATGTGCGGCAGCGCGTAGATCGCGATCGTGCTGGCGGCGGCTTCGATCACGTGCGCGCCGAAGAACAGATACGACAGCGGCGCGGTCAGGAACACCAGACGCGGAATGCCGTAGAAGAAGTGCATCATCGCGTTCAGATAGCACAGCCGCTGACCGATCTTGAGGCCTTTGCCGGTGAGCGGATTGTCGATCCGGAAAATCTGCGTCATGCCGCGCGCCCAGCGAATCCGCTGGCCGATGTGGCCCGACAGCGATTCGGTGGCGAGACCCGCCGCTTGCGGAATCGCCAGGTAGGCGGTGGTGTAGCCGAGGCGGTGGAGTTTCAGCGCCGTGTGCGCGTCTTCCGTGACGGTTTCGACCGCGATGCCGCCGATCTCCTCGACCATGGTCCGGCGCAGCAGTGCGCACGAACCGCAGAAGAAGGTCGCGTTCCACAGATCGTTGCCGTCCTGTACGAGGCCGTAGAACAGTTCGCCTTCGTTCGGCACCTTGCGGAAGGTGCCGAGGTTGCGTTCGAACGGATCGGCGGAGAAGAAATGGTGCGGCGTCTGCAGCATGGACAGCAGCTTGTCGCGCAGGAACCAACCTAGGCCGATCTGCAGAAACGAGCGGGTCGGAATGTGATCGCAGTCGAAGATTGCAAGATATTCGCCGCTGGTGATCTTCAGCGCTTCGTTGATGTTGCCGGCCTTCGCGTGGCGGTTGTGCGTGCGGATCGTCCAGTTGACGCCGACGTCTTCGCAGAACGCCTTGAACTCGGGACGGCGGCCGTCGTCGAGCACGTGGATCGAGATTTTTTCGGCCGGGTAGTCGAGCGCGAGCGCGGCGTAGATGGTCGGCTTCACGACCGCGAGCGGCTCGTTGTAGGTCGGAATGAAAATGTCGACGGTCGGCCACAGGTCGCGCGAGGCGGGCAGCGGCATCGGCTTGCGCTTGAGCGGCCACGCGGTCTGGAAGTAGCCGAGCATCAGCACGACGGTCGAATAGACCTCGGCGGACACCAGCAGCAGACCCCAGGCGGCGTCGAGCGGATGTTCCCAGTAAGTGGTCGCGGTCAGCCGCCAGTACATATAGCGGCCCGACGTGACCACCGACAGCATGATCATCACCATCGTCGCGTAACGGCCGGGCAGGCGGCGGAACAGCAGCGCGGTCACGAAGCAGCAGGTCGCGAACGTCAGTTGCTGGTAGAACGCAAGCGGCACCGTGAACACGAAGTACAGCATGGTCAGCGCGAACAGCGTCACCAGCCCGGTGACGACGCGGCTGTTCCAGAAGCGCGCGTCGACGAAGCGTTCCAGCCGCGAGGGTTCGGCGGTCTCGATGTCCTGCGACGGTGCCGTGCTCATGCCACGCTCCTCGGCGAGACGGCGATCGCGTCGACCGCTGTCATCAGCCACGCGCCGCAGGCACGGAAATCGGCGGCGGCCTGGCTGAGTGGATCGTAATGAATCAGCGTGGTGTCGCAGGCGAGCGCCTCGCTCACGCCTTCGTCCAGATGGATCACGCCGGGGAAGAGCCGCGTGCCGAGCATCTGGCGCAGCACCTTGAGCACGTCTTTGGTGAGCTGGCGCGACTGGTCGATCTGGTTGACCACGTAGCCCACGCCGCCGAACTCGGCGCGCGGTGTGGCGTAGCTATCGATCAGCCGCTCCATCAGCGGAATCGCCGCGTAGGAGGCGGCGTCGGCGAGCACCACGTTCAGCGCGAACGTGGCCGTGCTCAGCGCGGCGCGGACATACGCGGACGAACCCGGCGGCGTGTCGATAATCACCACGTCCGACGGATCGAGCCGCAGGTTCTGCAACGCTTGCGCCAGCCAGTGCGTGTCCTGGTCGACGAGCGCTTCGAAGCGGCGGCGGTCGTCTTCGAGTACCGCGCCGTAGGGCAGCACGGTCACGCCGTCCAGACCGTCGAACAACACCGTTTGCCACGGGTCGCCCGTCAGCGTGGCGCGCGACAAACCGTCGATGCTGTCGAGCGGCACGCCGAAGTGCAGACGCAGCGCGTTCTGCGGATCGAGGTCGATCGCGATCACGCGCCGGCCGCCGGCGGCCAGCACGCAGGCGAGATTGGCGGCGAGGGTGGTCTTGCCGACCCCGCCCTTGGCGGACACCACCGCGATAACTTTCATGAGCGACGCGGGCCGTTGACCAGCCACGAATTGGAGGGGGCGGGCGCGGCGGCGCGCGTGGTGCTGACCGGGGCGGCGACTGGTTGAGCGGGCGTGCCGCGCAGACGGTCGAACACCGAGTGCAGCGGCGCGGCGGCGGTTTGGGACGCAGCCGGTTGCGGCGGCGTGGCGGCGGGTTCCAGAGCGAAGAGTTTGCCGAGGATTGAAGCGGGTGCGGCGGGCGCGGCGGCTACCGGTTGCGTCCAGGTTGGCGCGACGGGTGGGCTCGGCGGAATGGGTTGCGAGACGGGCGCACGATACTGGACGGCGGCGACCGGGGCACTCGCAATCGGCGTAGCAGCCTGTGCCGCCGGCACGACCTCCGCCGCCACCGCGTCGACTCGCGCGACAGTCGGTGCCACCGGCGTAACCGCATCGATCTTCGCAACCGTCTCCGGCAACTCGAGTTCGCCGAAGCGCGAAGCGCCGCGCGGTGCGTTGGACGGCGCGGCAGCCACCGCCACAGGTGGAATGTCCCGCCGATGCGAGCGCGTGAACAACGGCGCCTTGGCACGCGTGACCGAGGCGGCGTCTTTAGGTGGGGTGTCCTGCGGATCGGCGGCGAGCGGCGTTGCGGCCACCGGCGGCTGAGCCCGCGCCACGCGTTGTCCGATCGCGGGAATGGTCGGCTGACTCAGATCCAGCGTGACCAGCAGGGGCCAGCGCGTACGCGCCGAACGCGCTTCGTTTTCGCGGCCGATTTCCTGGTATGCATTGGCGTCGCCGCCGAAATGATCGAAAAGCTTCTCGATGTCGCTGGATGAACTCATAGTGCCACCGTCTTGTTCATGACTTGCGTAACCCCGACGCCGTACGTCCCTGCCTGCTTCCGGCGCTGGAAAGCGGAATCTGCCATTGCACGCGCACCGGTCTGGCGCGTGGTTCGACTGCCTGATGCTGCTCGACAAAAGCAACCGTCACGACTATTTACTGCTACTACTCCCACTCACGACCTGTCCGCAAGCCGCGTTCAACCCGGATGGCGCCCGAGCCGAAACTCGATCGCGGTGTCCTCGCCGTAGCCGCTCGTCTGCGCAACCGACAAGCCCTGCGCGCCCAAGGCGCTCAACCACGTCTGATAGACGCCTTCGAGGAACGCCGGGGTCCACGTCAGGGCCGTGCCGCCGAAGGCGAGCAACGGCGAGCAGTAGTGAACGATTCGCAACGATTCGGGTTCGTCCGCCAGTTCCACATAGCCCCAATCCATCTCATGCCAGACCAGGTTCAACGTGTGCGCGAGCTCGGCGGTCGAACCGCAAGCCGGCAGCGGATGCGCGGCCGCGAAACGGCTGCCGACCCGGTGCATCAGTTGACGTAGTTCATCGCGACCAATCTGCGCTTCGAACTCGGTCGCCAAGGCGCTTAGCATGCCGCGCCACTGTGGCGAGATCTGACGTTCCAGCAGGTAATCGAGAATGGAGACCATGTTTTCCGGGAAGTGGCCGTTCCGCCTCCTCGTGTAACAGGCGGGCGATGACGGCCGGTGCAAAAGAACGTGTTTCGGGAATCGCGTCTTGCGCGCGGCCAGGTTGTTTTTACCGGCTTGTCGGGTTTGTCAAACTTTGTCAGACACAATGCGCAGGAGTCTACTTAAGACGTTAAGTTTTAGCCACTTTCCATTTGTCTTTTGATACGCGCAATCGATTGCGTCGGATGCATTGCAATGACGTAATTTTTTCTGATTACGATGCAATAACACCTTCGCCTGAACGCGTGTCGTAAGATCGACCGCTTAGCCTGTACTAACGGCAGTTCGCGCGCTTGTTTTAGCTTTTCTTTTTCGTGCTGAACGCAACGCCAGGCGGTGAGAGCAGGGTGTCGGCCCACAATGGTCTACGCAGACATTCTTGCCGATGCTTTAGCCGCTTGCTGTTCGATCCACTCATTGCGATGCTCAATCCACTCAGTATTCGGCTGGTCACCGTTTTGTCGAGCGCCATGGCGATGGTCGTGCTCGGCTCGTTGCGGCGCGCGGCGATTCCCGGCGTCGACTGCCGGCGCTTTCTCGCGCGCCCCGCGCGACCGTGGGCGGCCTACGCCGACTTGGCCGTTCTGTTCGCAGAGCTGTGGTACTGGACCTTCGCCGTGGTGCGTGCCGACAACGCGCTGTACGCCGCCAAGGCGGCCGGCCGCAATCGCGTGATGGCCGCCACGGCGCAAGCCGCATGAGGGTTGCGGGAGCAGGGTGAAACACCGTAAAACGGCCTGAAGCAGCCGTAAGCGAACAGGCGTTCGTATCGATTTGCGTGGAAAGGTTAAATATTTGTCAGATGTTTGCCGATAACCATGGGCAGAGTGACCGGAACGAGCCTGATACCCATCAATATGCTTTCGAACTCCACGCAACATCTGTCCGATTCCGGTTTACGCGATCGCTTCCATCGACGATCGCTTGAACACCAGCGTCCACTGTCCACGGTGACCATGGCGTTCACCGTGGTCGCGTTCTTATGCTTCGTCGGGGCGCGCAACCTGGTCGGCGGTCCGGCCGCGCCGCTCGCCTACCGGCTCACGTGCGCGCTCGTGCTCGCCCTGCTGGTGCTGGCGATTCCGCGCGCCCGAACCATCTGGCTGTTCGGCGCGATCGGGATCGTCTATCTGCAGGTGCTGGTGGCCGGCATGGCGTTGAACGTCGCCGGTGTCGAGGCGCCGCTGCTGTGGGTGCTGCCGGCGCTGGCGGTGATCCCCGTCTGCGCCGCGCCGCTGTGGCTTACGCCCACGCATTTTTTCACCGGCACCGTGCTGTTCTATGCGGCGGCCCTCGCGCTGCTGTCCGGCGAACCGCGCCCGCACGACGTCAACGTGGTGGTGTGGATGTGGATCGCGGCGATCGGCATGCCGACGTCGGCGGTGTTTCACTTCGGGTTCTACCGCTTCCGGCGCAACCACTTTCTCCTTGAGAGCCAACTGGCGCAACTCGCCGCGACCGATCCGCTGACCGGCCTGCAAAACCGCCGCGCGTTCGTCAAGCAGGCCGAGCGCAGGCTCGATACCCGCGCGCCCGACGAGCGGGTCAGCGCAATCTTTCTGGACATCGACAGTTTCAAATCGCTGAACGACCGCTTCGGTCATGCGGTGGGCGACCATGCGCTGTATCAGGTCGCTCAGGTGCTGATGGAAGAGACCTCGGCGGAAGACAGCGTGAGCCGGATCGGCGGCGAGGAGTTCGCGGTGTTGCGGCGCGACGGGCTGGCCGGCGCGTTGCATCTGGCCGAGCGGCTGCGCGGCGCGATCGCCGCGATCGAGCGGCCGGACGGTCATTTGACCGCGAGCTTCGGCGTGGCGGAGCACCGGCGCGGCGAAAGCATCATGGTGCTGCTGGATCGTGCCGACGAAGCCTTGTTGCGCGCCAAGCACTCCGGGCGTAATCGCGTGTGCGCCGAGCGCGCGCTGCCGCTCGAAGCGCTGCAACTGCTCGGCGACGATTTGTCTGCGGAAGGCACGCTGCGCCGGCATCGCTGGGAAGAGTATTACCTGACCTCGCACTTCCAGCCGCTTTACAGCCTGTCGCATCAGAAGCAGGTCGGTTTCGAGGCCTTGCTGCGCGGCGAACAGGACGACGGCACGCTGGTGCCGCCCGTGGTGCTGTTCGCGCCGAAGCCCTCCAGCGACGAAGGCGCGCTCGACCGCGCAAGTCATGCGGTGCATCTGGGCAATGCGCGCAAGTCGCTGCCCGCCGATTCGTGGCTGTTCCTCAATATTCTGCCCGCGACTTTCATCGCGGAAGGTTATGCGGATCAGCTCGCGATGATCGTGCGGTCGGTCGGGCTCGATCCTGAACGCGTGATCCTCGAAATTCTCGAATCGCATGGCGGCAGCGTCGACGACATGTCGCGCGCGGCGGCGTTGTATCGCGAGCACGGCTTCCTGATCGCCGTGGACGATTTCGGCGCCGGTCAGTCGAATCTCGACCGTTTGCTGCGGATCCGCCCGGACATCGTCAAGCTCGACGGCGAACTGATTCGCGCGACCAGTCACGGCACCGAACAGCCGATCCTGCCGAAGCTCGTGTCGCTGCTGCACCAGGCGGGCATGCTGGTGGTGGTCGAAGGCGTGGAGACGACCGAGGAGCTGATTCTCGCGGTGGAGTCGAACGTGGATTTTGCGCAAGGCTATCTGCTCGGCCGGCCGGCGGCGGAGATCGCGCCGCCGGAATCGGTGCATCGGCGTATCGACGACGCGTTCGACGTGATCGCGCAGGGCCGCGCGCATCAGCATGCGTTGTTCGAGTCCGAAGTGGAGCCTTACCGGTTGGGTTTGCGGGGCGCGGCAGACGCGCTGCTGGCGGGCGTCGTGATGGACGACGCGTTTGCCGCGCTGTCGCGCTTCGAACGCTGCATCAGCTGCTTCATTCTCGACGATTCCGGGCGGCAGGTCGGGCTCGAGGTGCCTGGGCCGGCGCACAACAGCAAGGGCGCGTCGCTGCATCCGGTCGCGAATCCGCGCGATGCGCGCTGGGATCATCGGCCGTATTTCCGCAACGCGGTGCTGCTGCCGGGCGTGGCGGTGGCGAGCAATCCGTATCTGTCGCTGGCGAGCGGCCGGCCGTGTGTCGCCGTGACGTTGGCGGTGCAGTTCGCGGCCGGGCGCTCGGTGATTGGCGTGGAGTTGGACTGGTCGGCGCTGGGGTTGCCGTGGCCGGCGGGGGATTAATCGCTCGCAGGCGGCAGTGAGCGGTCGGTCTTCACTGCAAGCGGTGCTTGCGCGATAGGCGGGCGGTGACCGATTGCCGGTCACCGTGCGACGAACTCAATACCCGCCTTTAACCGGCGCCGCCGCGCCCGCCGTGTTTTTATACGACGCCGCCAGATCCGCCGCCGCGCGGCTCAGCAAGCACGTGTCGGTTCCCACCGCCACGAACGTCGCGCCCGCCGCGAGATAGTCGGCCGCGAGTGCCGGGTCCGGCGCCAGCACACCCGCCGCCTTGCCCGCTCGCCGCACGATGTCGATGCCTCGACGGATCGCTTCGCGCACGCTGGGGTCGCCCGGTTTGCCCAGCAAACCCATCGACGCGCTCAAATCCGCCGGTCCGAAAAACACCCCGTCGACGCCCTCCACGGCCGCGATGGCCGGCAGGTTCTCCATGCCTTGCACGGTTTCCACCTGCACCAGCACACACAGTTCGCTAGCCGCCGCGTTCAGATAATCGGGAATCCGGTTCCAGCGCGATGCGCGCGCCAACGCGCTGCCCACCCCCCGAATGCCTTGCGGCGGATAACGCGTAGCGGCGACCGCGTCGGCGGCCTGCGCGGCGGTATCGATCATGGGCAGCAGCAGGGTCTGCGCGCCGATGTCGAGCAACTGCTTGATCAGCGCGCTGTCGCTACGCACCGGCCGCACCACCGGATGCGACGGGTAGGCGGCCATTGCTTGCAATTGTGCGAGCGTGCTGCGCACGTCGTTCGGCGCATGCTCGTTATCGATCAGCAGCCAGTCGAAACCGGCCGTGGCCAGCAATTCGGTCACGTACCCATCGGCGAGCGCGGCCCATAGGCCGAATTGCGCCTGGCCTTCGCTCAGCGCGCGTTTGAAGGGATTGTGCGGGAGGGGTAAGGACATGAGCCGTCTCAGATGAAATTCAAACCAATTCCGCCCAGCGGACCGTAGTCGACGTGGAATGTGTCGCCCGCGCGCGCCGGAATCGGGCTCGTGAACGAGCCGCTCAGGATCACGTCGTTGGCGTTCAGCGATTCGTCGTAAGGCGCGATCTTGTTCGCGAGCCAGGCCACGCCGGTGGCGGGATGATTGAGCACCGCCGCGGCCAAGCCGCTTTCCTCGACGGCGCCGTTCTTGTAAAGCAGCGCGCCGACCCAGCGCAGATCGACGTCCAGCGGCCGCACCGGACGCCCGCCCAGCACAATGCCCGCATTGGCGGCGAAGTCGGAGATCGTGTCGTAGACCTTGCGCGGTGCCTTGGTGTCGCGGTCGAACTGCTCGATGCGCGCGTCGATGATTTCCACCGCGGGGGTCACGTAGGCCGTGGCGTCGAGCACGTCGAACAGTGTCACGCCCGGGCCTTTCAGCGGCTTGCTCAGCACGAACGCCAATTCCACTTCCACGCGCGGCGAGATGAAGCGATCCGCGCGAATGTCCTGGCCGGCTTCGATAAACATGCTGTCGAGCAACGGCGCGTAATCGGGTTCGTCGATTTGCGACGAACGCTGCATGGCTCGCGACGTCAGGCCGATCTTGCGGCCCTTGATCACATGACCGGCGGCGAGTTTGAGCTTGACCCACTCGCGTTGAATCGCGTAACCGTCCTGAACGGTCATGGTCGGAAACCGCGCGGAGAAGTGGCGCAGTTGCGTGCGGGTTTTCTCGGCGTGGTCGAGTTCTGCCGCGAGATCGCGGATAGTTTGTTCGTCTAGCATGATGGGTTCTCGATGAGCCGCGTTTTTTCGGCTAAATCAGGCCTTGAGCCGTGCGTGCAGATTGTTGTGCTTCCAGGTGCCGGCTTCGCTGAACTCGTTGATTTCCAGCGACAACGCGAGGCCGTGCTGGTCGAATTCCGTGGCGAAGTGCTGTTTGATCAGCGCGAATAATGCTTCGCCGGTGGCCTTTTTTGCGGCCTCCGAGCGGCCCGCGCCGATCTTCAGATTCGCGTGCAGGAAGGCGGCGTCGGGGCGGCCGTCGGCAATGCAGTACTGTTCGCAGCGCAACGCGCGCACGCGGATGCCGCCGAGCGGATAGACCCGTTGTTCGTTTTCGCGCTGGGCGTCGAGGCATCGCGCGAGCGCGTTGCACAGTTGCCCGATGTGCTCGGCGTCCGCGAGATTGGCGCTGTATTCGAGTGTGAGATGCGGCACGTCAGGCTCCTTAACGATAATTCAGGCGGGCAGCGGCGTAACTGGAAAGATCGCATTGATCTGGCCGGTGCCCGAACTGCCGAAATACGGCGTGACGACTTCGACCTTGCCGTCGTAGCGATCCCAGCCGAGCGCGCCGAGCAGCATCGCGGTGTCGTGCATGCCGCCTTCGCCCCAGCATTTCTCGTTGTAGAGCGGCAGCATGTCGCAGAAGGTTTTCCAGTCGCCCGCTTCCCACATCTCGACCACCTTGCGGTCCATCTGTTCGAGGAACGGATTCCACACTTTGTGCATGAACTGCTCGGCGGTGCCGTTATCGGCGAAGTGGTGGCTGAGCGACCCGCTCGCCAGAATCGCGACAGTGCCGTCGTAGCGCTCCTCGATCGCCTTGCGCACCGCGAGGCCGAAGCGGGCGCTGGTGGCGAGGTCGTGCCACATGCACCAGCCCGCCACCGAGACGGTCTTGAAGTGCTGATCGCTATTCATGTAGCGCATCGGCACCAGCGTGCCGTACTCAAGTTCGAGCGTGGTCTGGCTATGCGCGCGGCTTTTCACGCCCATCTCGTTCGCGACTTCGGCGATCAGATCGCCGAGCCCGACGTTGCCGGGGTACGCGTACGGCATGTTCTTGATGAAATGCGGCAGTTCGTTGCTGGTATAGACGCCTTCGAACTTCGGCGCGCAATTGATGTGGTATTCGCTGTTCACCAGCCAGTGCACGTCGAATACGACGATCGTATCCACGCCCAGTTCGCGGCAACGTCGGCCGATTTCATGATGACCGTCGATCGCCGGTTGACGGCAGCCTTTATGCGGGCCGTCGAGTTCGGACAGATATAACGACGGGACGTGCGTGACTTTTGCTGCTAGTGCTAGTGTGCCCACGTTGATCTCCTCAAACGCCCCAGCGCGGAATGTGATGCGAGCCGAGCGACACGCAGACGTTCTTCGGTTCGAGGAACACTTCGTAGCTCCACGTGCCGCCTTCGCGACCCACGCCCGAGGCTTTCGTGCCGCCGAACGGCTGCCGCAGATCGCGCACGTTCTGACTGTTGACGAAGCACATGCCGGCCTCGACCGCGGCGGCGACACGCAGTGCGCGGCCCGTGCTCTCGGTCCAGATGTAGCTCGACAGGCCATACGAGATGTCGTTGGCGAGCCGGATCGCCTCGGCTTCGTCGTCGAACGGAATCAGGCAGGCCACCGGGCCGAAAATTTCTTCCTGCGCGATGCGCATGCGGTTGTCGACGTCGACGAACACCGTCGGCTGCACGAAATTGCCTTTGCGCATGGCGTCCGGCAAAGCGGGCGCGTCGAGTCCGCCGCACGCGAGCGTCGCGCCTTCTTGCGGGCCCAGTTCGATATAGCTGCGCACCTTCGCCAGATGCCCCTGGCTGATCATCGGCCCAACGATCGTGCTGTCGGCGAGCGGATCGCCCACCGTCAGGCGCTTCGCACGCTCGACGAAACGCTCGGCGAAACGCGCGTAAATCGAACGCTGCACGAGAATGCGCGAACCGGCGGTGCAGCGTTCGCCATTGTTCGAGAAGATCATGAACACGGCGGCGTCGAGCGCGCGTTCGAAGTCGGCGTCGTCGAAAATCACGAACGGCGACTTGCCGCCCAGTTCCATCGAGAACTTCTTCAGGCCGGCGCTCTGCACGATACGGTTGCCGGTCGCGGTCGATCCGGTGAACGACACGGCATGGACGTCCGGATGCGCGACCAGCGGCTCGCCGGTGTCCTTGCCGAAACCGTGCACGACGTTCAGCACGCCCGCCGGAATACCCGCTTCGAGCGCGAGCTGGCCGAGCATCGACGCGGTGAGCGGCGACAGCTCGCTCATTTTCAGCACGGCCGTGTTGCCGAACGCGAGGCAGGGCGCAACCTTCCACGTGGCCGTCATGAACGGCACGTTCCACGGCGAGATGAGCGCGCACACGCCAACCGGATGGAACAGCGTGTAGTTCAGATGCGTGTCCGTCGGATACGTATGGCCATCGACGCGCGTGCACATCTCGGCGAAGTAGTTGAAGTTGTCGGCGGCGCGCGGCACGAGTTGCTTGCGCGTTTGCGAAATCGTCTGACCGGTGTCTTTCGTTTCGGTCTCGGAGATCTCCGGCACGTTCTTCACGATCAGCTCGCCGAGCTTGCGGATCAGTTTCGCGCGTTCGGCGGCGGGTTTGGCGGCCCATGCGGGAAACGCGTCTTTGGCCGCGCGCACGGCGGTGTCCACTTCCCGTGCGCCGCCGCGGGCGACTTCGGCGAGCACTTCCTGCGTGGCCGGATTGACCGTTTCGAAGTAATCCTGCGCGGCGCTGGTTTTGCCGTTGATCAGATGGTCGATTCGCATTGCGTTGTCCTTGCTCTATTCACTGTCGATCTGGCGATCAGGCGCGGCCGAAGTCCGCGTCGGAGGCGATCGTATTGACGAGACGGCCAAGGCCGTCGATTTCGCAGACCACTTCGTCGCCGGCATTCACGTTGACGATGCCTTCCGGCGTGCCGGTCAGGATCACGTCGCCGGGCGCGAGCGTCATGAAGCCGCTCAGGTATTCGATCAGCGCCGGAATGTCGGTGACGAGGTCGCGCGTGTTGCCGTGCTGCTGGCGCGTGCCGTTCACGAACGTGCGCAATTCCAGTTGCGTGACGTCGGCGATATCGGCGGCGTCGACGAACCAGGGGCCCAGCACCGTGCCGCCGTCGCGATTCTTCACGCGCAGGTTGGGGCGGTAATAGTTTTCGAGGTAGTCGCGGATCGCGTAGTCGTTGGCGATCATGTAGCCGGCCACGTGCTGCATGGCGTGCTCGCGCGTCACGTTCCGCGCGGTACGGCCGATCACCACCGCCAGCTCGCACTCGTAGTGCATGAAGGCGACGCCGTCCGGACGACGCGTGACGCCGCGATGGCCGATCACCGTGCCCGGTCCCTTGAGGAACACGAGCGGCTCTTCCTGCTTGCTGAACTGCAACTCTTTGGCATGCTCGGCGTAGTTCAAGCCGAGCGCGAAGATCGTGCCGACGTCGATCGGCGCGAGCCAGACCACTTCATCCTCGCGACGCACGCGGCCATCGGCAAGGCGCACGCCTCGCGCATCCGGATAGGCTTCGTGGATCGCGCCTGCATACGCTAAACGGCCGCGCATCATGACGGTTCTCCTGTCTGTTCCGCCGCGTCGGAAGCGGCGACAAACGAAATGCTCAACGGCGGCATGCCGCCGATGGACAGCGTGGCGGTGTCGCCGACATGCGCGACCGGCGAACCGTGCGGCACACCGAGCGTGATGACGTCGCCCGCGTTGAGGGTCATGAAATCGGTGACGTCGGCGAGCAATTGCGCCACGCCGCGCACCGACGAAGCCGTGTTCGCCGTGAACGGCCCCGCGCCGTTGAGCGACACGGCGATGTCGAGACGATCCGGCGCGGCAACATGATGCGCTGCAACGACCGCCGGTCCGATCACGCAAAAACCGTCGCGCGCGCGGAACCGCACCGACGGGCGGTACACGCTCGCATGCGGCACGCTGAGGTCGCCCACCAGCGTGTAACCGGCGACGTAGTCCAACGCGTGGTGCGCATCGACCCGTGTTGCAGTGCGGGCGATCACGATACCGAGCGACGCGCCCACTTCCACGCCCAACGCGTTGTCCGGCACGACGACCCGCGCGCGATGCCCGGCGAACGTATTGCGCGGCTTCAGATACAGCACCGGCGCTTGCGGCGGCGCCTTGTACGGCGCGGCGTGCATCGCGTCGCCCAGCGCCGCGAGCGTGGCGCGGTCGTTCAGCAAGGTGCCATAAAGCGCGCCGCTAACCGGCGCGCGGCATGCCATGCCACGGCCCAGCAGGGCGGCCACGGTGGCTGCGTCCACGTCGCGAGGCAGCGCGTCGCCTTCGGGATGCAGCAGATGATCGGCAAGTGCAAACATAAGCTGGCTGTCTCTCCGCAAAAACACTAACATGTTAGTAGTATCGCGCTTGATATGATCCAGGGTCAATAGCCATGTCGGCTGATCGCGGGTTTTCCCTTAAGCTCCGACGGCTACTTTTTTTATTCTCCTTCGAACATGTCCGCTGCCTCCACCCGAGTTTTGCACCGCAACCTGCCCATGCTGCTGTTGCGCGCCCGAGAAAAAATGATGGAGCGTTTCCGTCCCCTGATTACCGCACATGGGTTGACCGAGCAGCAATGGCGCGTGATCCGCGCGCTCAACGAGCATGGCCCGATGGAGCCGCGCCACATCTCCGACATCTGTACGATTTCGAGCCCGAGCATGGCCGGCGTGCTCGCGCGGATGGAGAGCATGGAACTGGTGATCAAGGAGCGTTTCGCGGAAGACCAGCGGCGCGTGCTGGTATCGCTGACCGATACCAGCGTGGAACTGGTGCGGGTGATTTCAAAAGATCTCGAGGCGCATTACCGCGAGCTGGAGCGCAAGGTCGGACCGGAGATCGTCGAGCGTGTTTATCGCGCGGTGGACGATCTGCTGGCCGGTCTCGAAGAAGAGGACGAATAGTCCCTCGGCTTAGTTGCCCGCGTCGGCGGTCGTAGCGTTGCTGGCGTTGTCACGCACCCCGAGCAGCCACGGAATCTGACTCTTGTCGTGCATGCCGAGCTTCTTGTACGCGCAACGCAGATAGTGGCGCACCGTGGCGGGTGAAATCGTCATGCGTTGCGCGACTTCCTTGTGCGAGAGGCCATCGCCATACAGCCTGATCGCGCTGAGTTCGCGCGGACTCAACCGGTCGAGCGGCGAACGCTGCCGCGCTTCGAGCTGGAACAGGCCGACCACCGGCGAGCCGCACCGAAGCCATTGCAGATTGCGCGCACCCGCGTGGCAAACGGGGATGGCCTACATCCGCACGAACGGACGCTATTCGGGCAGCGGCACGGGCAATGCGGAACCGGGCTGGGATCAGATCAACCTCGGTACCGAGTATTTGCTGTCCCGGCGCACGACGCTGTATCTGATCGGTGTCGCGCAACAGGGGCGTCATGCGGTGGCGCAGATTTATGGTGTGAGCCCGTCGAGCACGCGCCGGCAACTGGTGGTGACAACGGGTATCCAGCATCAGTTCTGACAACGGCGTGGCCGGGGGCGTACTTGGGCCCCTCACCAGCCGTGAAAGCGTCTCCATTCCACGCTGTCGCCATCCGGCGTCACGGCGTGGTACTCGGGGAACTGCGCGCCGGTTGCGCACGCATGGTTCGGCAGAATGCGCAGCTTCATGCCGAGCGGAAAGTGCTGTGTGATGTCGTCGGTGGGAATCGCGCCTGCCTCGGTCGACGACAGAATGCCATGTTCCTGATTCGCGCCGCTCACTACGTAGCCCGCCAACGGTGTGCCGTTCAGCAAACACGGCTGGCCGTAGCCGAAATCGTGCGCCTGTTTCGAGGTGCCGCGATCGCGGCTCAACGCCATCCAGCCCGCGTCGAGAATCGCCCAGCCCTTGTCCGCCTGATGACCGATCACGGTGGCGAGCACGCTCAGCGCGATCTCCTCGAGCGAGCACACGCCGACGTTGTGCATGACCAGATCGAACAGCACGTAGACGCCGGCGCGCACTTCGGTCACGCCGTCCAGTTGCGCGGCGGCCAGCGCGGTGGGCGTCGATCCCACGCTGACGGCGGGGCACGCAATGCCCGCTTCACGCAGCCGCTCCGCCGCGCGCACACAGCCCGCGCGTTCCTGCTCCGCGAGCGCGGCGAGCGCTTCGGGCGTATCGAGTTCGTAGCTGGAGCCGGCGTGCGTCATCACGCCGCCTACCTTGACGCCGTTCTCGTGCAGAATCCGGCCGACCACGAGCAACGTGTCCTGTTCGGGCGTGATGCCGGAGCGGTGGCCGTCGGTGTCGACTTCGATCCATACCTCGAAGTTTTCACCGTGCTGGTCGCCGAATGCGGCAATCGCCGACGCGGCGCTCGGGTTGTCCACCACCAGCTTCAGATCGCAGCCCTGGCGACGCAATGCCAGCGCGCGCGGCAATTTGGCGGGCACCATGCTGACCGCGTACAGAATGTCGGCGACGCCGGCCGCGAAAAACGCCTCCGCTTCCTTCAACGTGGACACCGTGATGCCGCGCGCGCCGGCCGCGATCTGCGCGCGGACCACGTCGATACATTTGGTGGTCTTCACATGCGGGCGGAATGCGACGCCCAGCGTGTTCATCTGCCCCTGCATACGGGCGATGTTCTTCTGCATGCGTGCGATGTCGATCAACGCGGCCGGCGTTTCGATATGGTCGAGTTTCATGTTTTCACCGATGAATAGCGTGAGTTCAATGCTGGCCGAAGCGGCGCAGCCACGGCACCAGCAGGTCGAGCGCGGGCGATTCGATCTCGGGCGGCTGCGCGCCTGTGACGAGCGGCAGGCCGACGCGGTTGTGCCAGTATGTCCGCAAGCCGACGGCCGCGGTGCCGAACATGTCGTAGCTTGAGCCCGCGACGAATGCGGCTTCGTGCGCTTGCACGCCGAGTTGTTCGAGGGCGAGCCGGTAGGGCAGCGGATCGGGTTTGTACACGCCGGCTTCTTCGGCGGTCACGATGGCGTCCCAGCGGACCGGGAACAGATTCGCCGCCTGTTTGCCGAGGCGCGCGGAGCAGTTGGTGACGACAGACAGCTTGCAATGCGGCGCGAGCGCCTGCAACGCGCCGACGGCGCCGCTCCAGGGCGCGAGCTTCAGCCAGTCGGCTTCGAGCGCGAGCGGCGCGGACTCCGGCAGACCGACTTCTTTGGCGGCGTCGCGCACCAGTTGTTCATACGGAACGTATTGGCCGCAGCCGTAGGTCAGACGCAGATAGGCGGCCCGCCACGCACGGCCGGTCGGCTCGGAGCCGGCGGCGTGGTTCCACGACGTCCACGAGTCGAGCAGCGCGGTCAGAAGGTCGAAGAGCACCGCTTTCGGGTAGGCGGCGGGTGCGGATGTGTCAGTCATGATGTGCCCGGCTTTGAGTGTGACCCGATTATAGATTTGCATCGGCGCCGTGGCGTTTAGCCGGTTTTACTCATAGATTCAGCCGGGCTGAATCTTGCTGCGCTCACGCACCCAGCGCACCGTGCTTTGATATTCAGCGCCGCCACGGCGGCAGCGGCTTGAAACGGCCCTGCAAATACTGCATGAAATGACGGGTGCGCGCCGGCAGTCCGCTACGTTGGTGCGTGAGCGCGATCACGTTGGCGTCCGGCGTTTTCCATCCGGGCAGCACACGCACCAGCTTGCCTTTAACGATGTCGTCGGCGACATCCCACTCCGAGCGCAGAATCACGCCGCGGCCTTCGCAGGCCCATTGGCGGATCACGTCGCCGTCGTTGCAACTCATACGCGGCGACACACGCACGCTGTGACGCGTGCGGCCTTTGCTGAACTGCCAGAGCGTGACGTCTTCGTTATTTTCGCGCAGCACGATGCAGGGCAGGCGGCTCAAATCCTCCGGCGACTCCGGCATGCCGACGCGCCGGATCAGTGCGGGCGCCGCGCAGACGAAGCGTGCATTCGGCGCGATCGTAAAGCCGACCAGGTTCGACACGGGCAGATCGCCGATATGCACGACGATATCGAAGCGATCCATCGTCTCGGTCAACGGCTGATCGGATAGCGTGAGGGCGACGTCGATATCCGGATTCTCCTGCTGGAAGGCCGCAATGGCCGGCGCGAGGTGGCGACGTCCAAAGCCGAGCGGTGCGTTGATTTTCAGTGTGCCGATCAGGCCGCCGCGCCGCAATTGCAGATCGTCGAACAAAGCGTCGAACTGCTGGACGAGGTCGGCGCCGCGTTCGCACAGCAACGTGCCTTCTTCCGTGAATTGCAGGCGGCGCGCGGTGCGATTGACCAGTTGCGTGCCCAACTTCTTTTCGAGTTGCTGAAGACGCTGAGTGACCGCCGACGGCGATAGCCCCAGCTTTCGCGCCGCGGCGATCAGGCTGCCGCTGTCGCGAATGGTCAGCAGGAAACGGATATCGGTCGAATCGTTCATATCGGCTACGGCTCATGGCGGGAATCTGCCAGCTTAAAGCCTTTCAATGGGCTTCGAGCCGTTTTGGCATTGCTGGATGCGTGATCTGGACCGCCGCACGGTCTGCGGCAGCCAACCTCCACGGCCTGTGTTGCAAGGTAAAGTGATGATTCTGTAACGCACTCGACAGCTTGACCCGCTAAAGTGTGCCCCAGGATTGAAGCGGCGCAGGCCGCATCCGTTTACCGCGCATCGTTGCCGCTTTCACTGGAAGAGAAGTCTCATGCCGTCTTCATCTAATCCGTCGGACGCTACCACGCAAGAAAATCCCTTGAAACAGGGCATCTTCCTGCACACGGGTTGGCGTAGCGCGGGCACGTGGGTCTGGTCGCGTCTGCGCGCGCTCGACACGGCGAGCGGTTTCTACGAACCGCTCAGCAATGTGCTCGCGGATCTGAGCCTCACGGATATAGCCGCGTCGCGTCCCACGCTGACGTCCGGTCACCCGCCGCTCGCCGCGCCGTACTTCGACGAATACCGGCCCTTTCTTCACGAAGGCACGCGCGGTGTCGAAGGGTATGGAAAACGCTTCAGTATCGATCGTTTCGCCATCGCACCGGATGCGGAATTTCCCGCGTTGCAGGCCTATTTGCGCAATCTCTTCGAGCGCACCCTGGAGCAGGGGCGTGTGCCGGTCTTCAAGTTCTGCCGCTCGTCGGGCCGTTTGCCGTGGCTGAAACAAGCCTTTCCGCAGGTCATGCATGTGGGCGTGTTGCGTAATCCCGCGTCCCAGTTCGCGTCGGGCTGGCTGCTCAGTCAGCAATGGAGCAACGCGTTTTTTGTCGCCGCGCCGTTTCGTGTGCTGGGTCTGAATCAGTCGGACCCGCTGGTGAGGGAGGCCATCGCCGTCTGCGACGTGAGCTTGCCGCCCGTCGCGCCCACCTCGGACGATGCGTATGCGCTGGCATGCGAGCAATATGCGCGCAGCGCGGAAGCCAATAACGCGTACCGGGCGTTCGTCGCGTTGTGGATTCTTTGCGCGTTGCGCATGGCCGATGGCGTGGATCTGCTGGTCGATATGGACCGCCTCGGGCAATCGCGCGACTATGCGGCCGGCTTGCGTGCCGCGTTCGAGACGCAAAGCGGCTTATCGCCCGAGTTCGGCAGTGCACGTGATCTGGTGGACGAGACCCGCCGCAGCGCGGCGCGTATCACCGGCATCGACGGACGGTCTATGCGCGCCGTTCACTCCGCCGCGCTGAAATTCCTCAGGGCGCAGGGCGCGACCAATACAGATTTCATCGAACGGGTCCGCGAGAAGATGGTGCTGGCCAACGAGCTGACGGAGCTTTGGCGCTGATCGCGCTTGTGGACAGCTAGCAGACCAATACAGTTGCGACGCAAAAAACAATACAGTGAGGCGCGGTTTTATCGCGCTGTATCGGGAATCCGACCGGCGCCGTCGCTACAGTTTGCAGGTCTTGGCGAGCCCGCCGGCGAGCGGAACACCGCTCGCGCGCGGCGCGGCTCAGCCTGATCTTTTTGCCTGCGACCGGGAACCCGACCTGCGTCGCGGCCGATCCCGAACCCGAGGTAAGGACATGAATGCAGTGAACGAGCAGGCGAAGCTGTCGGTGCAGCAGTTGGGCCACTACATCGGCGGTGCGCCGGTGGCGGCAACTAGCGGCCGCTTCAAGGACGTGTTCAATCCGGCCACCGGCAAGGTGACCGGTTCGGTTGCGCTGGCATCGATCGAGGAAGTGGACGCGGCGGTCCAGGCCGCCAAGGCCGCGTTCCCGGCGTGGAGCGAAACCGCACCGCTCAAGCGCGCACGCATTCTGTTCAAGTTCAAGGAATTGCTAAACCAGCATCACGACGAACTCGCCATGCTGATTACGCGTGAACATGGCAAGGTGTTCACGGACGCACAAGGCGAAGTGGTGCGCGGCATCGAAGTGGTCGAGTTCGCGTGCGGCATTCCGAACCTGCTGAAGACCGACTTCACCGACCAGATCGGCGGCGGCATCGACAACTGGAATCTGCGTCAGGCGCTTGGCGTGGTCGCGGGCATCACACCGTTCAATTTCCCGGTCATGGTGCCGATGTGGATGTTCCCGGTCGCGCTGGCTTGCGGCAATACGTTCGTGCTGAAGCCGTCGGAGCGCGATCCTTCCGCGTCGCTGCGTATCGCGGAGTTGCTGAAGGAAGCCGGTTTGCCGGACGGCGTGTTCAACGTCGTGAACGGCGACAAGGTTGCGGTCGATGCGCTGATCGAGCACCCGGACGTCGCGGCGCTGTCGTTCGTCGGCTCCACGCCGATCGCCGAATACATTCACACGGAAGCGTCGAAGCGCGGCAAGCGCGTGCAGGCGCTCGGCGGCGCGAAGAACCACCTCGTCGTGATGCCGGACGCGGATCTGGACCAGGCGGTCGACGCGTTGATCGGCGCGGCCTACGGTTCGGCGGGCGAGCGCTGCATGGCGATTTCGGTGGCCGTGGCGGTGGGTAATGTCGCCGATACGCTGATCGAGAAACTGGTGCCGCGCGTCAAGTCGCTGGTAATCAAGAACGGCGAGCATCTCGACGCGGAGATGGGACCGTTGGTGACCGCCGACCATAAGGCCAAGGTGGCCGGTTATATCGCTTCGGGTGTGGAGGAAGGCGCGAAGCTGATCGTCGACGGCCGCACGCATCCGGTGGCGAACGAAGATGGGTTCTTTATCGGCGGGACGCTGTTCGATAACGTCGGGACAGAAATGAAGATCTATCAGGAAGAGATCTTCGGCCCGGTGCTGGCAGTGGTGCGCGTGCCCGATTTCGCGAGCGCGGTTGCGTTGATCAATGCGCATGAGTTCGGCAACGGTGTGTCGCTGTTCACGTCGGACGGCGGCGTGGCACGCGCGTTCGGCCGGCAGATTCAGGTCGGCATGGTCGGCATTAACGTGCCGATTCCAGTGCCGATGGCGTGGCACTCGTTTGGCGGCTGGAAGCGCTCGCTGTTCGGCGATCACCATGCTTATGGCGAAGAGGGCGTGCGTTTCTATACGCGCTACAAGAGCATCATGCAGCGCTGGCCGGATAGTATTGCGAAGGGTGCGGAGTTCACGATGCCGGTAGCGAAGTAATCGGTAGAGAATAGAAAAGAAGACCGGTTGTAATAAGAAAGCCACGCCTTAATCAGGCGTGGCTTTTTTCATTTGAGGCCTAAGAATAGGCTAGATATTCGTTCTGCATTGAATCGGGTTGCTTTCTGAAATTTCTCACCTTTGCCTCGTCAATTTCGTCGCCGCGTCATACGTAGAATCCCGCGTTCTGGCCCGTTAGTTGGTGTGGGAGCGCGAGCCACGGGAGACAAAATTGGGCACGGAGAATGAAGCTAACCGATTTGATTCACGCTATTCGCAGCGACCTGATCCAGCATGAGCGACTGCTAAAAACGGATATTCCGTCGCTGCCTGCGAACACGCTGTTACCACGCCGGGCCGTGACGGTTGCCGAGCTCGGTCGCGATTTCAGCGTGACGATCGACATGGTCTCGGTAGACAGCGATATCGAACTCAAGAAGCTGATGTCTCAGCCGATGACCCTCTGGATTCAGCAGGCCGATAAATCCTATCTGCCTATCAACGGCTATGTTCATCGGTTCCGGCGACTCGGCACTAACGGCGATCTGACCAGCTATCAGGTCAGCGTCGCGTCATGGTTGCATTTTCTGCGCTTGCGCAGCGACATGCGGATTTGGCAGGGCCGGTCCGTCGACGACATCATCAGCGACGTATTCAACGAGCACCCGCAGGCGCAGGGCAAATTCACCTTCGCGTTATCGCGATCCTTACCGTTGCTGTCGTATTGCCGTCAGAGTGAAACCGACTGGAATTTCGTTCACCGACTCATGGAATCGGAGGGGCTATACGGATTCTTCCGGTACAGCGCAGACGGTCAATCGCATACGTTCGTTATTACGGACACTCTTCGGTACGTCGACGGGATCGCGCCCGTGCGCTACTACCGATCCGATATACGTGGCAGCGACGTCGATGCGCTTACGCTGTGGACGGGTTCGCGCACGCTGCAAAGCGCCGCGTATGCGACACGTACCTCCGATTACAAGAATCCGCCCAGTCCGTCCAGTCCGAAAGGCACGCTTGTTCACGCTCGCCCGGATCAGGGTGCATTGCCGAGGCAAGCCGAAATCTTCGACTACACCGGCTCGTACACGTACCGGGAAAGCGAACGGGGTCATGCGCTGTCGAAGATTCGCGTCGAAGAATGGGAGTCGCGCGCGAAGCGGTTTCATGGCGTAGGTGGTCTGCCCGGTATCGATGCGGGCCGCGTTTTCCAGTTGGTGGATCATCCCGAACATGATCGCGAGCCGGAAGAGCAGCGGCAATTCGTTGCGCTCAAGGTATGGCGCTACCTCGAGAACAATCTGCCCGTCTCGCGTCACGAGCCGGATTATCCGCACAGCCTGAAACGCGAGTTGAAACAGGCGATGGCGGGACGCGCCGACGACGAGTCCTTGAAGATTCGTCACTTCGACGGCAGTGAAGGATGCTGTCTGGTCGAGATCGAAGCGCAGCGTACGACGGTGCCGTATCGCAGCCCGTTCGACCATAAAAAGCCGGTGATGCATCTCGAGACCGCGATTGTGGTCGGGCCGAAGGGCGAAGAGGTCTACACGGACGAACTGAACCGTATCAAGGTGGTGTTTTTGTGGGACCGGCACAACCCCGGCAACGCGGGCGCGTCGTGCTGGATTCGTGCTGCGCAGGCCGATACCGGCGCGGGTTACGGCGGCGTGCATGTGCCGAGAGTAGGCGAAGAGTTAATCATCGATCACGTCGGCGGAGATTGCGACAGACCGCTTGCTGTGCATCGCGTCTACAACGGAGCGGTACGTCCGGCGTGGCACACGAACGGCATTCTTTCGGGCTATCGGTCGAAGGAATATCACGGCTCGGATTTCAGTCACTTCGTCATGGACGATGCGACGGGCCAGACACGCGCCCAATTGTTGAATAGCGGCAGCAACGGCATAACCCTGCTGCAAATAGGCTACCTGATCGATCAGAGCGGCAATATACGCGGCGACTATCTCGGTTCGGGCTTCGATCTGAAAACCGATGCATGGGGCGCGATACGGGCCAATTGCGGCCTGTATGTGAGCACGTATACGAAACCGTCGGGCAGCCAGCCGCTCGATGCGCGCGAGACGCAGGAGCAACTCGGCAATTCGGCAAGCCTGCTCGAAACCTTGGCCGACGCGAGTGAACAGATCCAGGCCGAAAGTCTGAAACCGGGGCATCAGGAACTGAAGGACTTTTCGGATGCGACGCGGCACAGTGTGTCAGGCACTTCGAAGGGAGGGCGGACAGCCGGTGGCGGCACCGGCAATGCGAATGTGTTTGCCAAACCGCTACTGGCGCTTGGAAGCCCGGAGCACATTGGTTTTTCGAGCAAGGCTTCCATTCATACAACCGCCGATCGGCACATCAATCTCGTGAGTGGCCTGAGTACTGTCATGGCGGCCGGGAAGTCGTTCATCGCGGGTGCGGTCGAGAAGATCAGTTTGTTCGCACAGCGCAGCGGAATCGATTTTTTCGCTGCCAAGGGGCCCGTCCGGATTCAGGCTCACGACGACGATATCGAATTGATCGCCGAGCGGGTGATCAAGCTGCTGGCAATCAAGGGGAAAGTCGATATCGCGGCGCTGGACGGCATCCGGCTGTCGTCAGGTGAAGGTTATATCGAGTTAGCTGGGGGCAAGGTCAACATTCAGGCGCCCGGCGAGATCTCTTTCAAGGGAAGTCAGTACAGCTTCGAGGGGCCGGGCGGTGAGTCCTATCCTCTGCCGATGTTCAGACCGCCGTATCAGGCGCGGTACGTTCTAGAAAGCGAAACGGACGGCGCGCGGATGATTCACCACCCTTATGAATTGACGCTGCCTTCCGGTCGGATGTTGTCGGCGCGCACGAATGATCTGGGGGAGACGGTGCCGGTGTTTACGTCCAGTGCGCAGGAAGTGCATTTGCGGGCGCTTGAACAGGATTCGGCCGAGGTGAAGCCCTGGGCGTTTGCGGGTGGTGGGCAGGCGGATATTGAGGCCGACTATCTGGGCGATACCGGTAACGATTGAATAGGACAGGAGGCTAAATAGCATGGGGGCATCGCTTAAAGAAGCAGGTTCGACCTGCACGACGATCAACGAGAAACCGGAGTACGCGCGTATTCCGCCGGGCAAAAAGGGTTATTTACAGGAGAAAGTCGAGCACGCGTTGCAGATGCCGAAGATCGTGTACATCCGGTTACCGGATGGTAAGACGACGGTCAATTTGTTGAAGCAGGTCGCGATGACATTGGCGATTCGCTACGATGAAACGAGGGCGTTGTTTTACTGGCAATACAAGGCGGAAGTGAGCTTTGATATGTGGCCGTTTACCGTGTCGGGCGGCATCGCAGCACCAATACCATTTTTGAGTAGCGACAAGACAGAAGGGCCGGGGCGGCGTCACAGTTTGAATCCTTTTCCGCCCGGACGGAGGCTGGGATATCTGCGCCGCCCCGACGTAGTCATCGTAAATAATCCGGCGGACCGATGGCCCGGTCGCGGTAACGTCGATCGGGAGGGTAAGCCTCATGTCGATAACATGTTAAGGCTCGTCGAGGTGAAATTTCCCGGTGATAAGTGGGGCGTTGGTCAGGAGCGCGCCTATCAGATCATTGCGGGTGACTTTAAAAGTCGTATGACGGTAATTGACGTGAGCGATTGCAATGGCGAGTTGGAGAAAGTGCGCCAGCGAGCGCTGGCGAACGTACCCGCTTCGCAGTCCGCTAAGGGAAGGCAACGACGACGCGTGCCTATCCGCACAATTGCACCTGTGACTGAACCGGTCTGGTATGAGGACTGGTGGTCGTCGGCGGAACGGCACGTCGAAGACGTCGCCGAAGCGGTCGCGCCAGTATGGGATGCGGTTCACCGCGGCTACACCTACCTGTCCGAAGAAACGAGCGCTTTCCTGCACGAGCAGGCACCTTGGATATTTACGGCCGGTCAGTGGGTTGCGGACAAGGCCAGTGATGCATGGATGTGGGTCGATGAAAAAGGGCAGGAAATTTATCGATACTCGATGGAGCAGTTACGGGCCGGCTGGAATGAGATCGTGCGCACCACCGATATGACTTGGGAATTCCTGAAGCAGATCGATTGGGCTCAGGTCGCCATCACAACGCTCGAGGTACTTGCTGCTGTTGTCGTCGTGGTTGCTGCTGTCGCAATCGTCGTCCTGCTTGCTCCAGTGCTGGTCGCAATCTTCACTGCGCTGGCCGCGATTGTCTCTGCGGCTAGTGCAGAAGCGCTTGCGGCACTTGCCTTGGCGCTTGGCGTGACGGTAGTCGCGTCGGCGGGTTAGTCCTTCCATAGCATCTGAACACACTCAACAAACGCAGACCTGACAATGACGCTTCGTGATTCGAAACCTGTCCTGACTCCCTTGCAAGCGCTTGCTCGCTACAAGGAAGAATTGAGCGTGCGCCTCGCGGATAACAGTATGGGCGTGCTGCCTGGTGTGATTGGCACGATGTACTTTGAGCGCGGTTCCCAACCGGCTGTGCGTCAAGCCATTCTCGATTGCTTCGACCGCTTCGATGAGGTGTTCGGCGAGCATCTGAAGGGAGGCAAAGATACTGATCTAGGTAATTTCACCAAACGCACTTCTGCCGGTGTCGAAAAGATAAGACGGGCTATTCTTAATACTCCGTCATACCTCGAAGTCAGCGTGATTCGTTCCAGCGCAACCAATCAGGACACTGTTGCCGAATACAGTATCCATACGCTAACCGGGGTCGCGAACCCCGATGACTACGTTTCGCCCACGGGGCGATTGAAAGTACCCAAGGGCAAAGAATCCGGCTTGTCGTATCTGAAATTCAACGTGCCGATGGATCTGGTGACGACTGAAGAGGGCATCGCGCAGTACGAAAGTTTCCTGCGTTACGTGTGTGAAAAATTGGTTGTACGCGGCGGTTACGGTGGCCTTTCTCCGATTCTTCCCTATAGCTATCACCGCTATACGTCGCAGGAATGGGCACTTGCTAGCCGATTCAGTGGGCTGGAAATCGACAGTACGGCGCATCTGTTGATTTATAGCTACGACCCCGTTTCATATGAAGGCGAGTCGAGGGATGATTTGACTGCGGCCTACGATCACCTGCACCCGGGAGCAAAGGTCGGTCGATGGGGTTTCATCAAAGGCGTGAACTGGTACACGATTCTCGGCGATTTCTTTGTAGAGCGTTTTGGCGGCGAAGCTGCACTACGCAAAGCACTCGACCGCCCCGACATCCATATCGAGCGTATCGGATCGTCGTTACTGATTCGTGCAGGTGACTTCCCGCGTCTCGGCGCGCCCGAAGAAGGTCTACCCGAACCATATGTCTTCGTGAACAGCGTATTGCGTGTGCTGCGCGACCCGAAGCCTGATGGCTTGCATCTATACGACCCAGAGTGTGTGGAAACTCGATTTTTGCCGCTAAGCGGGCAATTGACAGTCAGGTCGATCGCGTGTGATACAACGAGTTTGCGCCATCGAAC
>NZ_PVEN01000005.1 GCF_002973525.1 Paraburkholderia sp. BL21I4N1 | reverse complement strand
GGGCGGTGACGTTCATGATGACGACCGCTCGAAGCGCGCCACGTATCAGCGAGATGGCGTCACTTTCACGTTTGATCTGAAAAGGCGCCGGCTCGAGATTTCGTTTGGACGGTCCGGAACGCTGGAACTGGTCGACGCGGCACAGAAATTTCAACTCGGCACCAGCCGTGCGAGCCCGATGCTGGCGCCCCCGCGTCCTCAGCCCGCTCCCGCTCCGGCACGCGGCAAGGTTCAACGACGGTAGGGCTAGGGCTACGCGACGGCGATTGGGGGCCCCTTAAAAACACGGGCTTGCGAGATCTATTGATGATCGAGTGGGATTCAAGCGTTCCGAGGCTAGCGCAGCCGAGCCTGCCAAACGGACCTTGTTCGAGCGTTGACGCTCGGTTTTATCAGGCTGCGATTTCGTCATTGCCGAGCGTTGGCGGCGCAGAGGTCGCTCGCATGGACTTTGTGTTAACCCGTTGAGCGAATGATTGCTCGTGGGTGGGGTGCATGCCTGTTTTGAGCGCATCAAGGTAGTCGGCGTACCACTGAATCATCGCGCGACGTTGAACTAGATACCTGGCGTGGTTGTAGTCGCCGGCAGTGCCTTCCTCGAGATGGGCTAGCTGCGTTTCAACGTGATCCTTTGTCCAACCGTGCTCGCGAAGAAGGGTGCTCGCGGTATGGCGAGTGCCGTGACCGACCATGCGGCCCTTGTAGCCGATCTTCGAAAACACGAGGTTGATAGTGTTCTCGCTGATGACATCGTGCTTCGTGCCAATGCCGGGGAAAAGGTACTGGTGACGGCCTGTCAGCTTTTTGAGCTCCCTGAGCGCCTTGACCAGTTGCGACGGGAGCGGTGTGACGTGGCTGCGCCGCATCTTCATCTTCTCGGCGGAGATCGTCCACAGCGCGCCATCGAGATCAATCTCGGTCCATTCGGCGAAGCGGACCATACCCGGCCGGCTTGCCGTCCAGATCGTCATCCAGGCTGCAACGTAGGCGATGAGGCGGCTCTTCGATTTTTCAAGCGCGCGCAGGAAGTCGGGCAGCTCCGGTTCGAGCAGGTGGGGATAGGGCTTAGCCTTTGGGGCGGGCTTTGCAATGACCTTGAGTTCCGACGCCGGGTTGAATTCGCACTTCCCGCGTGCGATGGCCTGACTGAAAATCTCGCGTAACCAGCCACGGGCCTTCTTCGATACATTGAGGGCATCGCGCTTTTCGAAGCGTTCCTGAACGCGGGCGCAGTCTGCGCGCGTGATGTTCACTAGTTTGATCGAACCGAGCTCGGGCAGGATGTCCTTGTCGAGGTACGTCCGGATCTTGTCCAGCGTCGAGGCGGACCGACCCGCATCCTGTTTGCTCTTGTACCAGAGTTCAGCAGCGGCCCTGAACGTGCCGTCGTCGCTGGCGTCCGCCCGCTGCCGGTCTATCCGTCGTTTCGCGCGCGGATCGGCGCCGTCGGCGACGAGCGTCCGGTATGCCGCTGCCTGCTGCCTCGCTTTCTGAAGCGTGACGTCGGGGTAGCGTCCCAGCGAGATACGCGGTTGCTTGCCGTGCAGGCGATAGCGGAAATGCCAGAACTTGTTGCCCTCCGGCGTGACCCAGAGGACCAGACCGTCGCCATCGGCGACACCGTAGGGCTTTGGCCGGGGCCGGGCTGCTTCGACTTCGCGGACGGTGAGAGGCATGGTGAGTACATTGCGTGATCTCGAACTTTCAATGTACTCAAAAACGCACTCATCTGCACGTGGCTTGCCGTGTTCCTGCCTGGACGGCAATAAACAAAAAACCCCGCAAATTCAATGATTTACGGGGTCTTCTGGACTTCTCTGTACTACGCTATACAGCCTTATGGTGCCCAGGAGAGGACTCGAACCTCCACGGTGTTGCCACCGCTAGGACCTGAACCTAGTGCGTCTACCAATTCCGCCACCTGGGCACGTCTTCAAACTAGACCGCTATTTTAGCGTGAAGATTCAGCGTGTCAACCCTGCCGACAAACAAACTTCGCTGCTTCAACCGCCCGGTTAAATCGTGCGGCGAAGTAAAACTTCACCGTCGACTACCGTCCTGCCAACGCCATGAAAATCACTCGATCGGTTCTGAATTACGCAAGCCGTATCGATCAGCCTCACATAAATAATAAAGCCGCCCGGAGGCGGCTTTATTATTAAATCTGGTGCCCAAGAGAGGACTCGAACCTCCACAGTGTTGCCACCGCTAGGACCTGAACCTAGTGCGTCTACCAATTTCGCCACCTGGGCAGGTGATGAACTGCAAAGAACGCCATTATAGCGACCGATTCAGGACTGTCAAGCGTTTCTGGGAAGTTTCTAAGAACTTGCTTAAACATCGCGATAGCGGGTCTGCCCGCGTTTCGCGACGACGTCATATCGACGGCGCAGCGACTATTGACGGGCCGCTTGGCGCGCGAGACGGGTGTTAGAATGCCTCGCAGTAGTTCGTTGGCACGGTGCACACACGCCCGTCGGACTCAGCCTTGAACGAGCCGGACCCGAGAGAGTCTTTCCTGTGCAATCGCAAGTGCAACTCAAGCGCCAAGCAAACGCTTCCTAAAGCCGAGCCACATCGCCGACCGACGTCCATGCAACGAGAAAAAATCATCGACAAGCCCTTGAGCAAATTCCCGTATCCGATTCCAAGCCGCGAAGAAATTCTGGGCGTCCTGCGCACGAGCGAAGCCCCACTGGCCGCGAACGACATCGCCGAAGCCCTGTCGATCAAGCGCCAGGAACGCGAAGGATTTTTCAAGCGCTTAGGCGCCATGGAGCGCGACGGCCAGATCCGGCTCGATCAGCGCAATCTCTACCAACTCACGCATCCGTCGAACTTCGTCGCGGGCCGAGTGCAAGGTCATCGCGACGGCTACGGCTTCCTGATTCGCGACGACGGCCAGGACGACCTGTTCCTGCCCACCGGCGAAATGCAGAAGGTCATGCACAACGACCGCGTGCTCGCGCGCATCGTCGGCTATGACCGGCGCGGGCGTCCGGAAGGGCATATCGTCGAGGTCACGGACCGCGCCAACAAACGCGTGATCGGTCGTCTGCTGAATGAGAACGGCGCGCTGATCGTGGCGCCTGAAGACAAGCGCATCGGCCACGACATCCTGATCCAGCAGAACACCAAGAAGGCCAAGGTCGGCCAGGTCGTGGTGGTCGAGTTGACCGATTTCCCAAGCCGTCATTCGCAGCCGCTCGGCCGCGTGGTCGAAGTGCTCGGCGATATCGACGACCCCGGCATGGAAATCGAAATCGCGGTGCGCAAGTACGGCGTGCCGCACGAGTTCAGCCAGGCCGCACTCGACGAAGCCGCGAAGCTCCCCGACGAAGTCCGTCCGGTCGACGCGCGGCATCGCATTGATCTGCGCGACGTGCCGCTCGTCACGATCGACGGCGAAGACGCGCGCGACTTCGACGACGCCGTGTACTGCGAGCCGGTGCAGGTGGGCCGCGGCGAAGGCTTCCGTCTGATCGTCGCGATCGCGGACGTCTCTCACTACGTGCATCCGAAGAGCGGGCTCGACGCCGACGCGATCGAACGCAGCACCTCGGTGTATTTTCCGCGCCGCGTGATTCCGATGTTGCCGGAGAAACTGTCGAACGGTTTGTGTTCGCTGAATCCGCACGTCGACCGTTGCGTGCTGGTGTGCGACATGATCGTCACCGCGCGCGGCGAAGTGAAGGCCTATCAGTTCTACCCCGGCGTGATCAATTCCGCCGCGCGTCTGACCTACACGGAAGTCGCCGCGGTGCTGAAAAACACCAAGGGTCCGGAGGCCACGCGCCGCGCTGCGTTACTGCCGCAGTTGCAGAATCTGTACGGCGTGTACAAGTCGCTGTTCGCGGCGCGTCAGAAGCGCGGCGCGATCGACTTCGACACGACCGAGACGTACATCGTCTGCAATGCGCAGGGCAAGATCGAACAGATCATCCCGCGCACCCGCAACGACGCGCACAAGCTGATCGAGGAATGCATGCTGGCCGCGAACGTCTGCGCGGCCGACTTCCTCAAGCGCAACAAACATCCGGGGCTGTTCCGCATCCACGCCGGCCCGACCCCGGAAAAGCTCGAAAATCTGCGCACCTTCCTGCGCGGCATGGGCCTTTCGCTGGCCGGTGGCGACAAGCCGCACGCCAGCGACTACGCCGCGTTGATGGCGCAGATCCGCGAGCGGCCCGACGCGCAGATGCTGCAAACCATGCTGCTGCGTTCCATGCAGCAAGCGGTCTACAGCCCGGACAACATCGGCCACTTCGGTCTTGCGTATGAGGCCTATGCGCACTTCACGAGCCCGATCCGCCGTTATCCCGACCTGCTCACGCACCGCGCGATCTACGCGATCCTGCAGGGCCGCAAGTATCAGCCGGAGCCGCCGCAAGGCGTCGAGTTGAATACGGCGTTGTCGCCGCGCGCTCGCGCCATGCAGCAGGCCGACGAAGAAAAACGCGGCCGTGCGCGCGCGAACAACGTGGCGATCTGGGAAGAACTCGGCCTGCATTGCTCGGCGAACGAACGCCGCGCCGACGAAGCCTCGCGCGACGTCGAAGCCTGGCTGAAGTGCTATTTCATGCGCGACAAGCTTGGCGAAGAGTACGGCGGCATGGTGAGCGGCGTCACGTCGTTCGGCATTTTCGTGCAGCTCGATTCGCTGTTTATCGAAGGCCTGGTCCACGTCACCGAACTCGGCTCGGACTACTTCCAGTACGACGAGATCAAGAACGAGTTGCGCGGCGAGCGCACTGGCATTCGCTACCGCTTGTCGGATCGTGTGCGGGTGCAGGTGAGCCGCGTCGATCTGGATGCGCGCAAGATCGACTTCCGCCTCGTGCGCGATACGCCGATCAAGCCGCCGGCGGCGCGTGCCGCGTTGGCCGACAAGTCGCCGGGTGAAAGCGGCGGGGCGCGCGTGCGCTCGTTGCCGCCCATGGACGGCGGCGCTGGCGGCTCCGCAGCGGGAGCACGGCGCAAGAAGGCCGCACCGGCGCAAACCGCGGCGGTCAAGGAAGCACGCGCGGCGCGCGGCGCGGCGAAGAAGCATGGCGCCGCGGCCAAGCCGGCAGCGAAATCGCAGGCTCGCAAGAAGCGCTGAAGCGGCCTTGTTTTAGAACCGCGCGCATCGGGTACGGAGCAACGTACCGGTTGCGCGCGGTGTTCGTTTTAACGCGGTCAAGTACTCGAGCGAAACCTGCAAGCGGGCAGCGTAACGAAGCGCCCAGCCAAGTAATCCAGCTCGTCTTCATCACAGCAGCGCGCGTTGCAGTCGCGCTCAATCAAAGGTTGTATCAGTCATGTCACGTCTCAAGGTTTTATACGGTTTCCACGCAGTGACCGCGCGTATGCGTCACGATGCGTCGACGGTCGAAGAGGTCTACTACGACGCCACGCGCAAGGATCGTCGCATGACCGAATTTCTGCACGCGGCGAAAGAAGCGGGCGTGCGTCTGATCGCCGCCGACGAAACGCGTCTGTGGGGACTCTCGCACACCGAGCGCCATCAGGGCGTGGTTGCGCGCGCAACCGACATGCCGCTCGCGCAGAACCTGGCGGAACTGCTCGACGGTATCAACGGTAAGGCGCTGATTCTGGTGCTGGACGGCGTGACCGACCCGCACAACCTCGGCGCGTGTCTGCGGGTGGCGGATGCGGCCGGCGCGCACGCGGTGATCGCCCCGCGCGATCGCGCGGTCGGCTTGAACGCGACGGCGGCGAAGGTCGCGAGCGGCGCGGCGGATACCGTGCCGTACATCACCGTGACGAATCTGGCGCGCGCGCTGCGCGAATTGAAGGATGCTGGCGTGTGGGTGGTCGGCACGGCGGACGAGGCGACCAAGAGCCTGTACGAAACCGAGCTGGATGGCCCGGTCGCACTCGTGATGGGCGCGGAAGGCGAGGGCATGCGCCGTCTCACGCGCGATACCTGCGATATGGTCATGCAGATTCCGATGGCGGGGACAGTGGAAAGTCTGAACGTTTCCGTGGCAAGTGGTGTGTGTCTGTTCGAAGCGGTGCGTCAGCGCTCGGTGAAGAAGTAACTCCCGAGCCCCACACGCCACTCCGGTAAACTAGCGTTTTTTACTGCACGCCAGCCTCTCCCATGACTCAAGACGAACTCAAGCAACTGGTCGGCCAGGCCGCCGCCGACTATGTGAACGCCACCGTGCCGGAAGGCTCGATCATCGGCGTCGGCACCGGCTCCACCGCGAACTGTTTCATCGACGCATTGGCCGCCAGCAAGTCGCGCTATCGCGGCGCGGTGTCGAGCTCGCTCGCCACCACCGCGCGGTTGCAGGCACACGGCTTCAAGGTGCTCGACCTGAACGAAATCGATTCGCTGCGCGTGTACGTGGACGGCGCCGACGAGATCGACCACAGCGGCGCGATGATCAAGGGTGGCGGCGGCGCGCTGACGCGCGAGAAAATCGTCGCGTCGGTGTCGGACGTATTCGTCTGTATTGCGGATGCGAGCAAACGGGTCGACACGCTCGGCCATTTCCCGCTGCCGATCGAAGTGGTGCCGATGGCGCGTACCGCGATCGGCCGCCGTATCACTGCGCTCGGCGGTGTGCCGGTGGTACGCGTGACGAAAGAAGGCGTGCCGTTCATCACCGACAACGGTAACGAAATCATCGACGTCAAAGGTCTGCGCATCAGCGACCCGCGCACGTTGGAAATGCACATCAACGCATGGCCGGGCGTGGTGACGGTGGGGCTGTTCGCGGGCCGTGGCGCGAATCTGTGTCTGCTCGGCACGGATACCGGCGTTGAAACGATCGAGTACGGCAAGGACTGATCGAGCTTCGTTCGAACCGCGCGTGAGTGGGTTGAAAAGGGATCGCGCGCGGATTCTTCAGGGGGTTTCAAAACCTTGCGGTGGTCAGCGTAGTCACTAGCGCCTCGACGCACTCGTCGATCCACGCTCAATCCGCCTCAACGCGCAGCCTGCCGGATCGCCTGCGTCATCTTCTCCAGATACTGTTCCACCGAAAACGCCGACCGCGCGTCGTCCCGCGCCTGTCGCGCGAGGCGCTGCGCGAGCACTGGATCGGCCCGTAACGTGCCGATCGCGTCCGCCAATGCGCCGACATCGCCTGGCTCGACCAGCCAGCCATTCTGCCCATGCTGCACGATCTCGGTCACGCCGCCCGCGGCCGCGGCGATCACCGGGCGCGCGGCCGCCATGCCTTCGACGATCACTCGCCCGAAGGGCTCCGGTTCGGTCGACGTATGCAGGATCACCTCCATCGCGCTCATCCACGCGGGCACGTCGTCCTGAAAGCCCACGAAGTGCACGCGATCCGCGATCCCCAGCGCCGTGGCCTGCTCGCGCAAGCGCTGCGCGTACGCATCCTCGCCGAAGAGCGGCGCGCCGACCAGCACCAGATGCGCCTCCGGCAAACGCGCGATCGCATCGAGCGCGACGTGCTGGCCTTTCCATGGCGCGAGCCGACCGAACAGGCCCGCGAGCCATGCATCGGCGGGCAAACCGAGCCGCCGCCGCAACGCGCCGATGTCGGCACCACCGGCACCCTCGGCACCTTCAGCACCTTCCACATGACTAAACGCAGCCGCATCGATGCCGTTATAAATCACCGGCACCGAGTCCGCCGCGATCCCCGTCAACGCCGCGAGCGAGCGCGCCGAGGCCTGCGAATTCACCACCACCTGATCGACCGCGAACCGCACCAGCCATTTGACGACACTCAGCTGCACGCGGCCGAAATGGTTGCGCGTGAGAATATCGTGCTGATACCAGATCACCGGTTTGCGATGCAGCGGTTTGCCGAGCACGCCAAGCACCAACGCTTTTTGCGTATTGAGAAACAGCACGTCGAATTCGCGTGCGCGCGCGGCGATCGCTCGTATCTGGCGAATCATGCCGGGTAGGACACGCAAACAGTTCCACCCCGACGCCTGCCGCGCGATACCCGACACGCGCGCATCGTTGATCACCTGCACGCGCGCGCCGAGCGCTTCGAGCCGCGTACGAAAGGGGCCGTCGGACAGCAGCACGACTTCGCTAGACGCGGCGCAATGTCCGGCCAGTTGCAGCAGGGCGAATTCGGCTCCGCCAAGCTGGCCGCTCTGATCGACGAACAGCACGCTCGGTGATCCAGGCGCGCGCGTGGCTTCGATCGTCGTCGCGTCCGAGGCGACAGGTGCAACGGAACCGACAGAACCAGCCGACGCGCCCAAAGCACCCGAGGCACCCAATGCACCCGAGGCACCCAATGCACCCGACGTCTCGATCGCTACAGGCTGAATACGCGGCAAAGCATGAACAAGAGGCGAAGCGTCGATCGTAGGGCGCATAGGAAGACGAGTGATTGAGAGGCACGGATTCGCAAGAGGCGAACCGCGAGGCTCAATTATTCGCGCACTGTCGCGCGTCGAATGTGGGCACGCGCACGCACGGCAAACGATGCGGCACATACACTCTTCGCTAAGCCCTGGAGGCGTTCATCAATAGGTGGGGAGATCATGAGAGTGGCGATCGTGCACGACTGGCTCGTCGCACCGGGTGGCGCCGAGAAGGTGCTCGAACAGATCATCGAATGCTTTCCCGACGCGGATCTTTTCAGTCTTGTCGACTTCCTCGAAGACCGCAGGCCGCTCGGCGGTAAACCGGTCACCACGTCGTTCATTCAGCGCCTGCCGTTCGCACGGCGGCGCTATCGCGCGTATCTGGCGTTGATGCCGCTGGCCGTCGAACAGTTCGATCTGTCCGGCTACGATCTGATCATTACGAGCTCCTACGCGGTCGCCAAGGGTGTGCTGGTCGGCCCGGATCAAACCCACGTGAGCTACGTGCATTCGCCCATGCGCTACGCGTGGGATCTGCAGCATCAATATCTGCGTGAAGCGAATCTGCTGACCGGTCCGAAGTCGTGGGCCGCGCGCGCTTTGCTCCACTATCTGCGCGGCTGGGACTCGCATTCGGCGAACAGCGTCGATCGTCTGATCGCGAATTCGCAATTCGTCGCGCGGCGCGTGATGAAAACGTATCGGCGCGACGCGGCCGTGGTACCGCCGCCCGTCGACGTGCACGAATTCGAACTGCGCACGAACAAGGAAGACTTCTATCTGACCGCGTCGCGGATGGTGCCGTATAAGCGCATCGATCTGATCGTCGAGACCTTCAGCGCGACGCCGCACCGGCAACTGATCGTGATCGGCGACGGTCCGGAAATGGCGGCGATTCGCGCCAAGGCCGGCCCGAACGTGACGATTCTCGGCTACCAGCCGTTCGAAGTGCTCAAGGACCATTTGCAACGCGCGCGCGCGTTCGTGTTCGCCGCCGAGGAAGACTTCGGCATCGTGCCGCTCGAAGCGCAAGCCTGTGGTACGCCGGTGATCGCCTACGGCAAGGGCGGGGCGCTCGAAACGGTGGTGCCGATCGGTGAGCCGCATCCCACCGGCGTGTATTTCGCGCGCCAGACCGTGGTGTCGATGCTCGGCGCGATCGACCGCTTCGAACGGCAGCGTGACCAGATCACGCCGGCCGCCTGTCGCGCGAACGCGGAACGGTTTTCGGCGGCGGTGTTCCGGCGCGCGTTCATGGCCGAAGTCACGCGCACGATCGCCGCGGGCGGGCTGCGGCAACGGCTCGGTATCGTGGAACGCAACGAACTCGACCTGGCCTCGCCCGAGCTGGGATGGCCCGGCGAGCCGGCACAGGAAAGTAGTTGGGGACGTTGAAGCACGCGTGCGTGCAGACTCGCGCATGAGTGGGGTCTGAATCTGCGCGTATGCGTCGTGACGATGCACACGCATGCGCCGCCAGGACGAGCCCGCGGCACCGTTCGACGTGGCCGGGCTGTCTTGTTATTCGCGTATTGCGAAGTTCTCGTTATGCGAATAAAATGCTTTCAGTCGTACCGTAGTAACCGATCAGCAGGCGTTTGTCTTATGCCATCAGGCCAGCTATCGGCGCCGTGCCGCACTGTTTAGCCTTGCAGGTAGAGCGTGCATATTCAGCACGCCAAACCAGGCGAGGAAATCCAATGCGGATCATTTCAAAGAAAGCGTTGCTGGACTTTATAAACAGACATCCGGGCGCGCGCAGTGCGCTAATGACGTGGTATTCACTGGCGCAGGCGTGCCTCGCGTATGGCTATAACGACCTGAAGCAGACGTTCGCCGCCGTGGACTACGTGCCGCCGCAATACACCGTTTTCGATGTAGGCGGCAACCGGTTCCGGATCGTCGCGGCGATTCACTACAACAGGCAGTCGTTATTCGTTCGTCACGTATTGACGCATGCGGAGTACGACCTTTGGACGAGGAAGAATTTAAACTCATGAATGCCGATCGCCTTCCGGGAGCCTTTCCCGACATCGCTCAAATCTGGGCCTCGCTGCAAACCCAGTTGCCGATCACGCCCATCCGCAACGAACTCGACTACCAGCAGATGGTGCGTCTCGCCAACTCGCTCGCCGATCATCTGAATGGCAATGAAGAAGATCCTCTCGTCGATCTGTTCGCGATCGTGACCGACCTGATCGAACGCTGGGAAGAGCAGCACGTCGAGATTCCGAAAGCCGAACCGCGCGAGGTGCTGCGGCATCTGCTCGAAACGCACGGGCTCAAGCAGAAGGATCTGATGGGCATCGCTTCGCCCACCGTGGTGAGCGATATCCTGGCGGGCCGGCGGGCAATCAGCAAAAAGGTCGCCAAGGCGCTGGCCGTGCGTTTTCATACCGACGTCAGCGCGTTTCTGTAAAAACCACGCTGCGCCTTCGTCGAGAAACCAGAAGGGGCTGCGCCTGATCCAGGCGCAGCCCCTTCTGTTTGACGCTGTTCCGATCTACCTACTCACCACACCTACTGCGGCGCATGAATATCCGGCGGATCGCCGGCGGAATACGTGTAGGCATACGCGTAGTCATAGGTTCCGTAGCGATTGTGGCTCTTTAACGGCACGGCATTCATCACACCGCCCACCACGCGCGCCCGCGCCCGCCGCAATTTCTTCAGCGCTTCGGCGAGGTGTCCTTCGGTATGCGCGCCGGCGCGCATCACCAGCACGGTCGAACCGGCCAGATTGGCGACGACCGCGGCGTCGGCCACGGCCAGCAGCGGCGGTGTGTCGACGATCACCAGATCGAAGTCCTGCTCGAAGCGCGCGAGAATTTCGCTGAAGCGCGCCGACGTCAACAGCTCCGACGGATTCGGCGGATAAGCGCCCGCCGCGATGAAGTGCAAGCCGTCCACGCCGGTTGCGCGCGCCGCGGTTTCCAGATCGACCTGACCCGTCAGCAGTTCGGTCAGCCCGCCGTGCGGCGAGCGGCCGAGATATTGCGCGAGCCGGCCGCGTCGCAGATCGGCGTCGATCAGCAGCACGCGCTTGCCGGACTCCGCGATCAGCGCGGCGAGGTTCGCGCACAGAAAGCTCTTGCCGTCCGACGGCGCCGGGCTCGTGATCGCGACGATACGGTTCGGGGCTTCGAGCAGGCCGAACTGCAGCGTGGCGCGCAGCCCGCGCAAGCCTTCCACCGTCGAATCGTACGGATGCGTCTTGACCAGCAGCGGCCGCATCGGCGTCTTGCCGGACGGAATCACGGTCTGCGTGCCGACCGGCACGCTGGCGCGGCGGCGCGCCTTGCTTGCCGCCGCCGTTGCACCCGGCCGCAGCCGCGCGATCACGCCCGCGCCCGATTGCAACGCGGGCACCTCGGTCGGTGTGGAGCGCGGCGCGGGCAACGCGGCCCGTCGTTGCGCGCTCAACTGCTTGTCGGCGCGCGCCTGTTCTGGACTGAACGCGATCGAACCGAAAATCGGCAATTGAAAACGCCGCTCGACGAACTCGGGATCGGCCACACCGGTGAAGAACGTGCGACGGCAGAACGCAAACAGAATGCCGCCGATCACCCCGAGCAGCGTGCCCGCCGAAATGATCAGCGCGGATTTGGGCCGCACCGGCTGCGACGGCAGCAACGCGTCGTCGATGATATGCACGTTGCCGATCGTGCCGGCGCGCGAAATCGACAGTTCCTGGGTTTTGTTCAGCAGCGCCACGTAGATTTCCTCGGCGACCTTGGCGTCGCGTTGCAACGCGAGGGCATTGCGCTCGGAACTCGGCAGCGTGGTGAAGTGATCTTCGAAGCGCGCTTTCTCGCGCGTCAACGCGGCCATTTGCGCGTCGACCTGCTGCACTTCCGGCGCTTCTTGCGTGAAGCGTTGCAGCAGTTGCGCGCGCTGAATGCGCAGCGTGGCGATCTGCTTCTCGTAATCGAGGCCACCGGCGAGATACACGCCGGCTTCCTGAGTCGGCTGGAACGAACCCACTTTCGATTGATACTGCGACAGCGCGGTCTCGGCTTTCTTCACCTCGTCGCGCAGATGCGGCAATTCGCTGTTCAGGAACGTGAGCATATGGCTCGCTTCTTCCTGCGCGCGTTCGGTGCGCTGCGCCAGATACGAGGCCGCCACCGCGTTGGTGATCGCGGTGATCGCGTGCGGATCGGTGCCCATGTACGACAGTTGCACGACGCCGGTGTCGCGGCCTTTCTCGCTGACTTGCAGGCCGGCGGCGAGACCGGACACGGCGTCGAGCTGGTTGAAGCGCGTCACGTAGAAGGTCGTGCCGGGGTGCGCCACCAGCTTCTTGACGAACAGCGTGACGTCGCTGCCGGTCGCGGGCTCGCCGGCCACGCCGGTCAGGATCTCCTGGCCGTACGCATCGGTGAGTTGATAGCGGCCGTTGTCGAGCACATGCAGCGTCAGACGCGCGCCTTCGAGCGCTTTCGGCACCGAGATCGAATCGACCTCGAATTGTTCGCCGCCCCAGGCATACGAGCGCATGCCGAGGAAGGCGCCGAGCGGCTTGCCGGGATGCGTGAACAGCGAGGTGATCTTGCCGAGCACCGGCATGGTCTTCGCCGAGGTGCTGAAGTTCAGCTTGAACTGCTCGACCACCGGTTCGACCACCGCGCGGCTCTTGATGATCTCGATCTCGGCGTCGGTATGCATCGGCCCGGCCGTCGGCACGAGCGACGGCGAATTCGGATTCTGCGCGCCGCCGTTATTGCTCTGTGTGTCGACCTGCAGCAGCGCGTCGGCGGAATAGATCGGCGTGGCGATCTTCGTATAGATCACGGCGGCGAGAATGATGCTGCCGGCAATGCCGAGCACCCAGCCGATCTGGTCCATCACCGTGCGCAGCAGATCGCGCATCACCGCGTCTTCGTCGCCGCCGGGCGGCGGGCCCGGCTCCAGCATGTCGTACGTACTCATGGGAAACTCCGTTGCGGGCGCGTTATCTGGAGAGCTGCACGGTATAGAACAGCGACTGCAGCGTCGGCGTGATCTGTTCGAGCGCACGGTTGAAGCGCGCCGCATTCGAGACCTGCACGTACACCACGTCCTTCGGTTGTAGTTCGAACTTGGTCATCAACATCAACGCGTCGACCTGGGTCATGTCGAGCTGATAGACATCCGGCGTGAGCGTCTTGTCGGCGCCGCGAACCACGTAGACAAAGCGCGGGTCGCCGGTTTTGACGTCGAGGCTGCCGGCGCCCGTCAGCGCGTCGGCGAGCGTCAGGCGGCCGCGGTTCATCGGCAGCGAGGTCGGCTTGTTGACTTCGCCGAGCACGAACACGCGGCTATTCGAGCGGTCCGGTACGTCGATGATGTCGCCGTCCTTGAGCAGCACGTTCTGCTGCGGATCGCCGGTTTCGAGCAACGCGGCGACGTCGACGGTGTAGCGTTTGCCGTTGCGCGTCACGCCGACGTTCTGCAGATCCGCGTCGGGTAGCGCGCCGCCCGCGCGATTGATCGCATCGAGCACCGTGAGCGGCGCGTCGGTGATCGCCTCCGAAGCCGGTGTGCGCAGGTTGCCGGTGACCTGCACCGACTGACTGTTAAAGCCCGACACGCGCACGTCGAGCTGCGGATCGCGAATGGTCTTCGACAGACGCTTCGTCAACATTTCCTGGACCTGCTGCGCGTCGAGACCTTGCACCTTGATGCGGCCCACGCGCGGGAAGAAGATCGTGCCGTTGTTGGCAACCCGCACGGTGAGGCCGCCTTCGCCGCTGCCCGACAGCGTCGGCGTGATCGGCGTGGCGCCTTGCGTCTGCGTCGGTCCGGGCGAGGGCGTCGAGCCGCTGCCGGCGCTCGGCAGTGGCGGCAGGCTCGCTACGCCGGTGCCGCCGCCGGTCAGTTCCGGGTGATCCCACACGATGATGCTCAACTGGTCGCCGATCCCCAGCCGGTAGTCGTAACCCGCGCGGGTTTGCGCGGTCAGGCAGGAGAGCGGGCAGACGGCCGGCACCGCCGCCGCGCGCTGCTGACGGAAGTACGCGACGTCGATCGCATGCACCGGAAACTTGTCCGCGGTCTGCTCGGGCGGCGCGGGCGGTGTCAGGCGGTTGGTGTCGAGATACGGCCCCGGCGCCAGCGAACAGGCGCATAGAGAGGCCGCCGCGAGCCCGGCGGCGATCGTCTTGATAGTCATTGTTTGGTCCCTCGCGTGAAGCTTGTGCGCCATTGCCTCAACGCACCGCTTCCTGCCATGCCCCGCGCATTGCGCGTAAACCGACCCACCATTTGCGCAGCGCGAGCGCCACACCGCCGCGCTCGAATGCCAGCGACAACGCGCGCACGAACCCCGGGTCCGCGCGGTTGCCGATCAGCGTCGAATACGCGACGAATGCCCATCGGCCCGCGGGCGTCAGGGTTTCGCACATGATGAGTCGGAGATTAAAAGACGCGTTATAGAAAGCCGCGTCGTTGAATTTGAAGCGTTGGTCGTCGTCGAAACGTTCCGCGGGGTAGTGATCGACGGCCACCCGCGGGTCGTACATCAGCTTCCAGCCGGCATGCTTCACGCTCAGGCTGAACGCCATGTCGTTATGGACCTGCGCGCCGGTGCCGCGCAGACGCACGTCGAATCGCAGCGCGCGCACCGCGTCGCGCCGATAGCTCATGTTCGCGCCCTTCAGAATGTCGACTTCGCGGGCGTCGCCGACGCCGAGGTGATGATTGCCGGTGATCATGCCGGCCGCCGTGACCTTGCCCACGCGCTGTCGCTCGCCGTCCAGCACGCGACCTTTTTCATGCACCCAGTCGCGACCGCCGAGACCGCCCAGACGCGGGTCCTGTTCGAACGCGGCGGCGATCCGCGCCACCCAGTCGGCGTGCGGCGCCGCGTCGTCGTCGGTGATGGCGAGCACGTCGCCGCTGGCGGCATCGAGCCCGCGATTGAGCGCCGCGACCTGGCCCGGCACGTCGACCAGCGCCACCGTGAGCGGCAGCGTGCCCGGCACCACCGCCGGATCGCGCAGGGCGGCGTGCGTCATCTCGTCGTCGCCGCGCGCGATCACGATGACCTCGTCAGGTGCGCGCGATTGTCGTTGCAACGCCGCGAGGCAGCGCGCGAGGTCGGCTGGCCGGCGATAGGTCGGCACGATCACGGAGACTTTCAGCAACGGGTTCCGAAGCGGCATGGTCAGAATGCGTTGTGGCCGACAAAGCCTTTGAAGATCGTGATCAGCACGATCTTCATGTCGAACCAGAACGACCAGTTATGGATGTAGAACAGATCGAACTTGACGCGCGCCTCCATCTTTTCCACCTTGGTGGTGGCGCCGCGATAACCGTTCACCTGGGCCCAGCCGGTAATCCCCGGCTTGATGCGGTAGCGATACATGTAGCCGTACACCTGGTCCTTGTAGAGATCGTCGTGTTCGACCGCGTGCGGACGCGGACCGACCACCGACATCTGCCCGAGCAGCACGTTGAGAAACTGCGGCAGCTCGTCGAGGCTGGTGCGGCGCATGAAGCCGCCGAGTTTCGTGACGCGCGCGTCGTGGCGTGTGGCCTGGGTGATCTGGCCGTGCGCTTCGTGATGCACGGTCATGGAGCGGAATTTGTAGATCGCGAACGGCTGGCCGTCCACGCCTTTGCGCGTCTGGCGGAAGAACACCGGTCCCGGCGAAGTCAGCTTGATGCCGATCGCGAGCACGACGAACACCGGCGCGAGCGCAAGCAGCGCGGCGGCCGCAAACAGCCGGTCGAAGATCAGCTTGGGCCACATTTGCGGCGACGAGAACGGCGTCGCGCTCAGATTCAGCGTCGGTAAACCGACGACATCGACCAGCGCATGGTTGAACAGCGACAGGCTGCGCACGTCGGGAATGAAGCGCAAATTCACGAAGTCATTCCTGAACAGACGCGTGAAGCGATAGATGGTGTGTTCTTCGGAAAGCGGCAACGCGAGCCACACTTCGTTCACATGTTCGTCGCGCACCTTGTTGACGAACGTGTTCAGATCGGTCAGCACCGGCAGGCGTTTCATGCGCGCGCCATAGGCGCTGGCACCGTCGATGCGGGTGTCGCTCGTATCGAACACGCAGACCGGTTTGAAGCCCGCTTGCGGCGCGTGTTCGAGATGCGCGAGCAGGGTGCGCGAGAAGCCGGGCGCACCGACGATCGCCACCGTGCGGAAGTTCATGCCGCGGCGGCGCACGCTGCGCAGCGCCACATGCACGACGCACTTGGTGACGACGATCAGCGCACCGGAGATCAGCGTCGAATAGCCGAACCACAATCGAGACACGGCATCCATGCGATGCAGCGTAAACGCCAGCACCAGCGCGGTGGCGACAACCACCAGCCAGGCGGCGGCGACGCGCGCCAGCATCGAGCTCAAGGCTTTGCCGCGCCACGTGTCATACACCCCGAAGCCGGGAAACAGCAGCAGCACCAGCACGCAGTTGAAGGCGATCAACAGGCGCTCGGTGTCGGACAACGCGATCGGCGTCGAAAAGCGCATCCAGTGAGCGAGCAGGCCTCCCGCAATCACGAAGAGTGCGTCGAGGCATCGCGCAGTATTCCTGAACATGATTGAAATTACCCGATAGTCGAACGAAGCCGTGCTTATTCGACCGTTTCGGCCTGACGCAGACGCGGCAGCAGGCGGTCGAATTCGCGCTTGACAAGGCCGTAGCATTCGCAGGCACGGGCTTCGAGGCCTTTGCGGTCGAGCACCTTGATGTGCCCGCGGCTGTGGTGAATCAGGCCTTCGTCGTGCAACTTGCCGGCCGCTTCGGTAATGCCTTCGCGGCGCACGCCGAGCATGTCGGCGATCAGTTGCTGGGTAACGGTCAGATCGTTCGACGCCACGCGATCCACTTCGATCAGCAACCAGCGGCACAGTTGCTTGTTCAACGCGTGGTGACGATTGCAGGCGGCGGTTTGTGCGACCTGGGTGAGGAGGGCGTGCATGTACAGCAGCATCAGGCGGCGCAGGAAGTCCGAGCGGGCGAACTGTTGCTTGAGCGCCTGTGCGCTCATGCGGTACGCGAAGCCGGCGCATTGCACCTGCACGCGGTTCGGCATGGTTTCGCCGCCGGTGAGCACCGGCACGCCGGTCATGCCTTCGCGGCCCACTGCCGCGATTTCGACGGAGCTGCCGTCTTCCATCGTCGAGAGCATCGAGATGATCGCGGTGGTGGGGAAGTAGACGTGATGAATGCGTTGACCGGAGTCGCACAGCAACTGCTCAGTGCGCAGGTGAACCAGTTCGAGATGCGGAGCTAGCGCCTGCCATTCGTGGGAAGGCAATGCGCCGAGCAAATGGTTGCCGTGCAGATCTGATTGAAGTGTCAACATGATCGGTCCTCGCGTGGAAGTCGCGCGCTGCGTGACTCCCTGTTTTTGATCCGATGCCTGCATCCTTATAACGACGTGCTGCCTGGCGAGCAGCGAGGATGAACAGGACCGGCCCCGTATTGGCCTGGTGCGCCGCCGCCGTTTTTGTAGGTCTCGTTTGCGGTGGCGCGGTGTTGCGCTCTTCCTTTAGCGAGGAGCGTGCCAACGATAGGGAAAACCAGCACTGGTGCGGCGCAGCGAGCGAAGAGTTGACGAGGCGCGAAGCAAAATGTGGCTTTTTGTTTCAAATCTGTACAACACACGAATCACCGGCGGCCAGGGTGCGGGGGTTTTTTATTCGACTCAAGTCCTTGATCGGATTGAGTTTGTGGGTGTTGGACGAGGCCTTGCAGAGGGTGTCTCACGGATGCAATGCCCTTTGCATGAGGGTTGTCGAGGGGTGTCCGGGATGTGCCGGATTTGATTCAGAACTGTTCTATACGCTGCGTACGGTGCCGTACGAATCGTCGGCCTCGCGTCACCGGTAGTCGGGCAAATTCCGACAGTGATTCCGCAGACCAGACAGGCGGCTTCGCGCAGCGCGAGGTTTCATGCGGGTCTTGAAGGACCGGTCCGATCGGCGTGCAGGCTCAACCGTAAAAACTGGCGGAAATCGCATTGACGGCACGTACTTCTCCGGCCGGCGCCACGCATGTTGCGTCAGCTTTAAACACCGGGTTGGATGCGGACGCAACCATTTCGCGAAGTTCGGCATGTGGGACGAGCGGCACGACGCAAGGCCGGTTGGGCGGCAGATGAAACCAGTCGCGGGCGGCCCGATAGTGTGTGTCATTGATATGAACGAAGCGCGCGAAACGCTTCGTTTCGATCACAAGCTGCCAGCCGTCGTCCGTCGCATTGCGCTCGACAATCACGCTCAAACCCAGATCGTGGCGCTCGGCGACGTGCCGCCGCGGCAGATGAAACGCTTCCGAGACGATCGTGCCGTCCGCCGCGTCGCGCAGTGTCGCAATCGTGACATCGTGCGCGGGCGGGCCGAAGCGGTACGCGTGCGTGAAATCGAAGAACTGGCCGAGACATTCGGCGGCGCTGACGCGTTGCGCGCCGTGCGGCGCGAGCTCGATCGCCCGGCTGGCGGACACCACTTTCACACAGCCGTCACGCAGGCAAACCAGCTCCAGTTGCGCGTGCAACGGTTCGGCCCGCTCGTTCAACAGATGAATATCGAGGCCGTTGAGGCCTTCGTCGGTGATGACCACCTGTCTGGGCTGGAGTGTCTGCGCGAGGCCGTGCAGCGCGCTTTTAGGCCGTCCTGTGGCGTCGATCACGCCCCAGCCCGCGCCGGCCCGCAGATCCTGCAACTGCCAGACCAGCGCGCCGCCGCAACCGGAGCCCGCGCGGCGCCATTCGGCGAACACGTCGCTCATCAATTCGGCGACCACCGCGCGCGAGAGGTCCAGGTAACGCTCCGGGTCTTCGTAGCGCAAACGCGCCGGCTCCACGCCGTAGAGCGACTGAAGGTAGTGGTCGCGCACGTCGTCGAAATCCCAGCCCGCGCCGGGGTCTCGCGGCACCGCGGCTTTCCAGCGCGGGTCGTGCGCATGGATCGTACCGAGCGCGTCGCGCAGGGTGGCAGGGTCGGGCACGTTGGCGAACGCGAGGCACTCCGCGGCGAAACGCACCTGCGCGCGACGCACGTCGTCGAGCGGCCGTTGATACGCGCCGACACCGTAGTAATGGGTAATGCCCTCATTAGTCGAAAACGGCCACACGCCGCCCGATGGCGAGTTGCCGACGTAGGGCACGTCCGGGCGTTCGCGAGCGGCGATGGCGGGCAGCTGCTCCGTGAATAACGGTTGCGCGCGCATCGAAGGCGGCAGGCCGAACATGGCTGCCTGCTGGTCGACTTCGCTGCCGCCGCAGAGCACCGCGAGCGCCGCGAAACGCCGCGTACGGGTCAAAAACTGGCGGGCCTCGCGTTCGATCGACGCGCTGAACGCGGCGTCATTCGGGTAGTCGAAATTCGCCAACGCGAAGTCTTGCCAGATCAGCAGGCCGTATTCGTCGGCGAGTGCGTAGAACGTTTCGGATTCGTACACCATCGTGCCGCCCACGCGCAGCATGTTCATGCCCGCGTCACGGGCCAGCGCGAACGCGTGGCGCAATTGCGCCTCGCTGCCGGCGAGCGTGACGAGATCCGCGCTGGTCCAGCAAGCGCCGCGGCAGAACACCGGCGTGTCATTGATACGCAACGCGAAGCTCATGCCGTCCGCGCCGCGCTCTACGTCGATACTGCGAAAGCCGATCGAACCGAGCGAATGCGATAACGGCGCGGCTGACACACGCGCGTCATCGAGCTGCAATGTCAGAGGATATAAAGTGGGCTCGCCGTGCGTGTGCGGCCACCAGCGTTTGGCTCGACTGACGCGGACGCTGCCGCTCAGTGTGTAAGCGTCGGTCCATTGCAAGGACGAAACGGCTTCGCCGCAATTTAACGATGCATGACAGTCGTCGCCGCTCCGCGGATGCACAAAACGTAGCGTTAGCGAAACAACGCCGTCGTCGTGATCGATCCGGCTAGTCAGATCGATCGTGTCGATCGCGTGGCGCGCGTCGCTCAGTAACTCGATGGGTCGCCAGGGTCCAACCGCCTGCACCGAAGGACACCAGCCCGGCATATGTCCGAGCAACGTGGTGCGCACATTGCGAAGTGTGGGCGGCGTCACGAGCCGGGGCCGCCAGCGTGCGCGCGAGCGTTTGGCCGCGAGCGCCGGCGTCAGCGAACGGAAGCACAGCGCGAGCGTCGTACTGCCGTTCAGCTCGATGTCGAGATCGTGCGCAACGAACATCGAATCGGAATCGAGACGCTTCACGCCGTCGACCCAGACTTCGGCGAGCGTGGCGAGACCGTGCAAGCGCAGGCGGCGCCGGCCGGTACCGTTCAGCGTGAGGCGGTACCAGTGATCGTCGAAGGCGAGCGGGACGGGCTGCGTAATGTCGAACTGACCGGCGGCACGCCGCGCGCTCGCGATCGTGCCGGGCACCGGCGCGGCGAGCCAACCTTGCGCGGGCAGGTCGGCGGGAGACGCGCAAGCGCCTGGCGGCGTGCTGACGCATTGCCAGCCGGTATCGAGGCGCTGCGGCCACAGCGAGTCCGCCGGCGAAGCAGGCGCTTCGGCTTCGGCGGGCGTCGGGTCGATCGTCAACACATCCACGGCGAATCCCCGAGTGTTCCTTGAAGCGTCGGACGATTCGTCACGACGCCACGCCATCACGACGTTGCAAGGTCATGCCACCAGCGCGGCAAGCGGCGGCAGCGTCTTTTCATAAGCGCTTTCGAGCACGTCGAAGCAGTCTTCGCACAGATCGCGGCGCTTGCGAGCGATCGCCCGCACGAGCCGGAACTGCATCACCATCGACTCCGCCGCGATGCTTTGCGCCGCGGCCGGAATCGCGGCCGGCATCTCGAAACCTTGCGCGCCGAGCCACAGCAGATACTTCGACAGAAACTCGAAGTTCGCGCCGAGCTGGCGCATCAGGTTGAACGAGTACGGGTGGAAGAATGCCTCGCCGCGTTCGAGCAGCAGGTCGAGATGCGCGGGGAACGCCGCGCGCCATTGCGACACGGGGTTGGTCAACGGCCGCCGGCCCAGATGCGCGCACAACAATTCCGCCGACGTTTCCGCGAGCGCGGTGCCTTCCAGCGCGGGCCGCGCCTGCTTGGCGAATTCCACATACGGAAACAGCAGGTCGGGTTGTTGCGCGAATTGCGGCAGCTTGCGGAACACGCCGTCGTAGTCGTCGCCGTCGAGCTGGTGATAGCCGGTGTTGTGAAAATAGCCGAGGCGGCGCGCGGCGGGATCGATGAAGTCGATGCCCACGGTGGTCTTCGGATGCTCGCGCCGGTACGACGTGGCGCGCGTGTTCGGCAGATAGTAGCCGTCCACTTCCACCAGCACGGTATGGCCGCGCTGGGTTTGCGCGAGCACGCGGGCTTCGAGCGAATCGTAGATGGCCAGTTCCTGCACCTGGGTGCCGTAAAGCCGCTCCAGATCTTCGAGCGGGAATTTGAAGAACGTGAACTGATCGCCTTCGAAGTCCTGCGTGACGGTGAAGGCCAATGCCGCGCGCGGATCGAGTCCGAAACCGTGCAGCAGTTCGATCCACAGATCGACGTAGCAATTGGTCTCCTGCCACACGCGCTCGCCCTGATGCAGCGCATGCGGCGCGTGCTGCCGTAAATGCGCGGCGGGCGTGACGAGTGCGGCGGGCACAAGGGGCACGGCCGCGGATGCACTGTCCTGAGCGGGCAAATCGACGCGGCGCCCCAACGGGAAAGCCGCTTGCGGCCCCGTCGGCGCAGGTGTCAGCAATGGGTTCATGCGCGCTCTCCAGCGCCAGGTGCAGTGGCGGGCAGAGTCTGCATGCCGTGCGCCACGCGTGCCTCGGTGTCGCCCCACAGCAGCGCGCGCACGTCGTCGGGCCACGCGTTCACGTCGAGCCCGTGATGCCGGAACAGCGCGAGCGTGATGCGTTCCATGCCGAAGCCGACGCAGCCGGTGTGCGCGACCGCGCCGTCGTCGCAGGCAATTTTCCAGATCGCGCCGAAGTGGTCCATGTGATAGTTGAACGACAGGCAGGCGGTCTTGCCGCGCGGATCGGCGATCGGAATCAGCAGTTCGAACTTGAGCGCCTGGGCACGCTGGCTATCGGCGACGATCTTGCCGCCGCGGCCGAAGAACGGGTCGTTGGCGAGGTCCACCTCGACCGGCAGTTGCAGCAGCGTGACGAGCAGCGAGCCGCGCTCGATCCACATCTGGCGGAACGCCATCACCTGCGCGGGGCTGCCCAGACGCACATATTCGCGCTGCCGGAACATCTGCATGCGGCCGGGATCGAGCGACGGTTCGTGGCGGAAGCAGTACGACAGCACGTCGATCGTGCGGCCGTCCGTGGGCAGCGGACCGCGCCGCGCCATCACCGGATAGATCGGATAGCAGGCCGCCGGCGTCAGCACTACGCGGGTCGGTTTCTGCTGTTCCATCCACGCCTCGTCGCGTTCGTCGTCGCGCTCGGTCATCGCGTCGTCGAGCGCGCGCAGCAGACGTTGATGCCCCATGTCGTTGCCGCAGAACGAGTGGATCGTGCCGGCCAGATTCGGGAAGCTCTTCAGATATTCGCTGTCTTCGAAGTCGGTGCGGCGCATGGCCGGCGGAAAGCGCAGCACTTCCGGCTGCTGGTCCGCGCCCAGATGCGTGATCGCCACGTTCAGGCGGTCCAGCACGTCCTCGAAAATCTGGCTGCGGCCGTACAGGCCGTTTTCACCGGTGTCGATCAGCAGGCCCGCGGCGATCAGTTCGTCGCGAAAGTTCGGCGCGGCGGGTTGATCCGTGGACGCAGCGTCGGTCGCGCCGGCCAGTGCGGCGGTGTCGGTCATCGTGTTCATGGTGTCAGGCTCTCCCCGGAGCGGCAGGCCGTTGCGCGAGCAACAGACTCGCCGTGTTCTGTGCGATGCGGTCGTTGTTGATCATCAGGGGCGCGGAATGCAGGTCGCGCAAATGGCGGCCGACGCTATACGGTGTGCCGTTCTTGTAGCCCGCCATGCCGCAGATCATCAGCACTTCATGCACGACCTGCAGCGCCATGTTGGAGATGCTGGTCTTCAGCGTGTTCATGTCGGAGGCGAAACCGAGCTGGGCCGCGAGCGGCGCATCGGCCTGCGAGCGGCCGTGACGCGCGTCGTGCGCGGCGCGCGCGGCGTCCAGCGCGACCGCGAGGCGCGCTTGCATCATCTGCAGCAGGCCGACCGCTTCGGCGAGACGCAAGCCGGCCGGCGGCACCGCGCCGGGTGTCGAGCGGGCCTGGGCGCGAAAAAACGCTTTCGCGCGACTCACCGCGTCGCCAGCCACGCCGGTCCAGACGGACGCCCACAGCGTATGCGAGACCGGCAGCATGGTCTGGTCGGCGATCTCGGCGAACGGGTCCGGCAGAATCTGTTCGGCGAGGCCGCCGGCGACCAGCCGGAAGCCTTCGCTGCAGGTGCCGCGCATGCCCATCGCGTCCCAGCCGCCGCGTTTTTCGAGCTGCGTTTCTTCGCGTAACGCGACGATCAGCACCTGATCGGCCGCGGCCGATTCGGCGGTGCGGCGCGCGGTGACCAGAATGCCGTCCGCGTGCGCGCCGTACGAAATCGTCGGGGCGAGCTTTTCAATCCGAAAGCGCGCGCCGTCGAGTTCGACCGAACAGGCGCTGGTGCGCATGTTGCCGCCGATGGTTTCCTCGGACGTCGCCGAAGCCAGCAGCCATTGCCGTTCGGCCAGTTGCGTCAGCAACTGTCGATGCCAGGCCGAGCCGCTGCCATGCGCGGCGATACACGCCACCTGAATCTGATGCATCGCGAACACCATCGCGGTCGAGGCGCAGCCTTGCGCGAGGATCTCGCAGATCGCGCCGACTTCCGCGAGCGAGAGCCCGGCGCCGCCGAAGGCGACGGCCACCATCACCGAAAGCAGGCGCTCGCGTTTGAGCGCGTCGAAGGCCTCGCTCGGGAACCGCGCGTCGCGGTCCACCGCATCGGCGAACTGCGCGGCGATCGCGGCGCAGCGCTGCGCCGCCGCGCGCCAGCCGGGTTCGGGTTCGACCGCCGTCAGCACGACGGCGGCGTCGCCGCCGGGCTGTGCGGCGGCCGCGTCCAGCAGCGGCGTGTTCATGCTGCCGCCTTCGCCTGTTGCAGTTCGGTGATCGCGGCGGCCATCGAATCGATGCTGGAGAACAGCCGGCGCGTCAGCAGACGGTCCGGGATCTCGATGTCGAACTGATCTTCGATGGCCAGCATCAGATGCACGGTCGCGAGCGAGGACAGGCCCGCGGCGTACAGATCGGCGTCGTCGGCCAGGCTGTCCGGCGGGACATCGAGGCGAGCCGATTCGGAAAGGATGCGTCGCAATGCGGTTTTCATGGTGTGGTGCCCCCTGATTGTTGAACTTGGAAAGGTCTCTCGGATGGTTCTGACGGAAAACAACGGCATGTGGTGGTTGCGGGGTGGTGGTTGCCGTGGTCGACACGGCCGTTTTCCAATAAGTCGTATTTAAGAATTGTCAAAGCCCAGCGTCAGTGCGATGCCGCACGGAAACGCGCGTTTCGCGGACGTACCGTGTAGCCATGACAACGCGCCGGCCTGTCGGGCCAGGCCGTCGAGGGCGGCGGGCGAAGCCGCGCTTGCTGAACCAATTGACCGCTGGGGAACGTGATGAACTGGAAAACGCTGGAATTCGAGCAGCTTTCGGCACGCGAGCTATATCTGATATTGCGCGCGCGCAGTGCGGTGTTCGTGGTGGAACAGTCGCATGTGTGTCTCGACGCCGACGGCCGTGACGAGGACTCGCTGCACGTGTTCGCGGTGGAGGACATCGCGCGGCCCATGCCGATCCTCGCCTACGCACGGCTGCAACCCGGCGACGCGGAAGATCCGGAAATCACCATCGACAAGGTGCTGACGAGCCCGCTGCGGCGCGGCGACGGCACCGCCGAACTGTTGATCGAACGCGTGCTGCAGGCGATCGCGGAACGCTGGCCGGGACACGCCGCACGGGTGAGCGCGCCGCTCGGCTTGCGTGACTTCTACGAGCAATTCGGCTTTCGCAAGACCGAGGGACCGTATCTGGAGCATGGCGTGCCGTTCATCGGCCTGACGCGCCAGGTGCGCAGCAGCGCGCCGCGCTTCGGCACGCGGCGGCGCGAGCGCGACGGCGCGGCGCTCGTCAATACCTTCGAGCTGTTGTGATGGGGCGGATGCTGGTCACGCCTTCGCGTGCCGCTCAACTTGCTGTCCCGAAGCCACTGAAGCCGCCCGGGCCGCCCTACGGCGAAGCGCCGGCGCCGCCGCCCGCGGCCGCCTCGGGTACGCCGGCCAAAGGCCTGCGTCATCCGCTGCGCCTGCCGATGGCGTTGTTCGCCGTGACCCTGCTGCTGGTGCTGCTGCATCAGGGCCGACTGGTCGAGTTCTTTTTCCCGCTCGGCGCGTTCGGCGTCGCGCTGATCCTGTACTGGCGCTCGCCCGCGCATTACCTCGGCTTCGTCTGCTGGCTGTTTTTCCTGACACCGGAAGTGCGGCGTCTCGCCGACTTCGTCAACGGTGCGTTCAACGAACAGAGCCCGATCATGGTGGCGCCCTTGCTGGCCGTCGCGCTGACCGGGCTGACGCTGCTCAAGCACGTGACGCTGCTGGGGCAGCGCCGTGCGGCGCCGCTGGTGCTGATCGTAATCGCGCTGTTCTACGCGTATGTGATCGGGATGGCGCAGGTCGGCCCCGCGCCGGCCACCTACACGCTCATCAACTGGCTGTATCCGGTGATGGTGGCGTTTTACCTGACCGTGACCTGGCGTCATTACCCCGACTATCACCGCGTGCTGCTGAAGACCTTCGTGTTCGGCGGACTGCTGATGAGCCTGTACGGTCTGCTCGAATTCGTTTCACCGATGCCGTGGGACGCATTCTGGCTGATCGCGTCGAAGATGCAATCCGAGGGCCAGCCGGTGCCGTTCGGCATGCGCGTGAGCAGCACGATGAATTCGTGCGGCCCGTTCGCGGTCACGCTGATGGCGTTATTGCTGATGTCGTTCGCCGCGCGCGGCAAGGCGCGCATCGTACTCGGCTGCGTGGGGATTCCCGCGTTGCTGCTGACCAGCGCGCGCAGCACGTGGGGCGGTTTCGCGATCGCGCTGGTGTATTCGTTCGCGATGCTCGACGGCAAAAGCCGCCTGCGTTTGCTGGCCGGCGTGCTGGGTCTGGCCGTGATGGCCACGCCGCTGATGATGATCGACCAGGTCGCCGAGCCGGTCATGGCGCGCTTCAGCACAATGCAGGATCTCGGCCAGGACAACAGCTATCAGGCGCGCGCGGAGTTCTACAAGAGTTTCTTTTCGTCGGCGTTTACGGATATCGCGGGGCAGGGCTTCGGTTCGATCGGACTGGGCACCAAGCTGTCCGATAACAAATCGCAGGCCATGGTCGATTTCGACAGCGGGCTGATGGAAGTGCCGTTCGTGATGGGCTGGCCGGGCACGTTGCTGTATGCGACCGGCGTGCTGATGCTGATGTGGCGCGCGTACCGTGCGAGCCGTTTGCATTCCACCGACCTGATGGCGGTGTCGGGCGTCGGCGTGGCCGTGGCGATTTTCTCGATGATGATTTTCATCAACACGCTGACCTCCGTGTCGGGGATGTTTTTCTTTCTCGGCGTGACCTTGCCGGTCATTTCGCTGCGCTACGCACGCGAGCGCCAAATGCCGCGGCCCGCTTCCGGCGTGGTCGCTCGCCGCATCGAACAGTACCTGAAGAAAGTCAGATGAAGGACCACAGGATGAGGATTCTGATCGTCACCCATGTCGTGCGCAAAAACGATGGGCAAGGGCGAGTCAACTACGAGATCGTGCAGGCGGCGCTCGCGGCGGATCATACCGTGACGCTGCTCGCTGCTGAAGCGGCCGCCGAACTGATCGACCATCCGCGCGTGCGTTTCGTGCGGATTGCCGGCAGCCGTCTGCCGACCAAGCTCGTGCAGTACCAGATGTTCGCGTGGCGCTGCGGCACGTGGATTCGCGCGCATCGCGACGAGTTCGACGTGGTGCATGTGAACGGTTTTATCGCGTGGGCGCGCGCGGATGTCAATGCGGCGCATTTCGTGCACGACGGCTGGTATCGCTGCGGTTTCTATCCGTTTCGATTGCTGCACAACCTGTATGACGCGTATCAGGTGATCTACACGCTGCTGAATATCGCCTGCGAAAAATGGGCGTTCCGGCACGCGGATGTGATCGTGCCGGTTTCGCAGAAAGTGGCCGGCGAAGTGCGCGCGCTCGGCATCGGCCCGGCGCGCGTGCAGGTGATTCATAACGGCGTCGACATCGGCGAATTCACGCCCGGTGCGCCGGAACGCGCGCGCTTCGGCTTGCCGCCCGCGCCGTTCATGCTGCTGTTCGCCGGCGATCTGCGCATGTCGCGCAAGAATCTCGACACGGTGCTGCACGCCCTCGTGCGGACCCGCGACGATGTCCATCTCGCCGTCGCCGGGATTCTGCACAACAGTCCGTATCCGGCGCTGGTGGCGTCGCTCGGATTGACGCAGCGGGTCCACTTCACCGACATGGTGATGGACATGCCCGCGCTGATGCGCTCGGTCGATGCGTTCGTGTTTCCGTCGCGCTACGAGCCGATGGGGCTGGTGCTGCTCGAAGCGCTGGCCGCCGGGCTGCCGGTCATCACCGTGCGTACCGCGGGCGGCGCGGAAGTGATCACCGCCGGGAGCGGCGTGGTGCTCGACGATCCCAACGACGCGGCGGCGCTGGCGCTCGCGATCGAACGTCTGGCCGGCGACCCGGCCTACGCGCGCCGCCTCGGTGCGGCCGCGCGCGACGTGGCGGGGACCTTGAGCTGGCACGCGATGGCCGAACGCTATCTGGCCGTCTATGAACAGGTACACGCGCGGCGCACGGCCCACGCGATGCCGTCCAACTGCGCGAGCGCGCCGGTGAAATCATGAGTGGGACTCCAATCGATTCGCTGCAGATCGGCATGCACTGGTTCAACGAACGGCCCGGCGGGCTCGATCGTATGTTCAAGGCGTTGATCGACACGCTGCCCGACCAGGGCGTCAGCGTGCGCGGCATGGTGGCGGGAACCCCTGGCGTGTTCGACGCGTCGGGCGGCCGCGTGCTGGCGTTCGCCGGTGCGCAGGAGCAACTGGGGGCGCGGCTGTGGGGCTCGCGGGTGCAGTCGCGTGCGCTGCGCGCCGCGAAGATGCCCGACGTCGTCGCCTCGCATTTCGCTTTGTATGCGGCGCCGACCGCCGGCGTGTTTCGTCGCGTGCCGAAGGTCGTGCATTTTCATGGGCCGTGGGCGGCCGAATCGTATCCGGGCGGTGGCGGCGGCTGGTCGCGCGCGGCGCGTGTGGCCCTCGAACGCTTCGTCTATCGCGGGGCGACGCGCCATATCGTGCTGTCGCGAGCGTTCGGCCAGTTGCTGCACGAAACCTACGGCGTGCGCGAGGATCGGATTCGCGTGGTGCCGGGTTGCGTCGACGTCGCGCGATTCAATGTACGCGCAACGAAAATCAGGGCGCGGGAGCGGCTCGGCTTATCGCAGGATCGTCCACTGCTGTTCTGTATGCGTCGCCTCGTGTCGCGTATGGGGCTCGAGGATCTGATCGACGCGATGGCGATCGTCAAACCCGCGCTGCCCGATGTGCTGCTGACGATCGCGGGCACCGGGCCGCTGGAAGAGCAACTGCAGGTGCGCATCGTCGCGCGCGGGCTGGAGCGCAACGTTCAGCTCGTAGGGTTCGTCGCGGACGACAAGGTGCCGCTGTGGTATCGCGCGGCGGATCTGTCGGTGGTGCCGACGGTGTCGCTCGAAGGTTTTGGTCTCACCACGATCGAATCGCTCGCGGCCGGCACGCCGGTGCTGGTGACGCCGGTGGGCGGTCTGCCCGAAGCCGTGGCGCCGCTGGCGGCGGAACTGGTGCTGCCGTCGGGCGGTTTCAAGGCGATCGGCGAGGGCATCATGGAGGTGCTGCTCGGGCAACGTGTGGTGCCCGACAGCGCGGCGTGCCGCGCGTATGCGCGCAAGCATTTCGACCGGGCGGTCGTGGCTGCGCAGGTCGCCGCCGTCTACCGCGAAGCGATCGACGCGTTCTGACGCGGCCGCGATCATGCGACGTCCCACGCGCAAAACTTTCGAACGGGTGGTATGCGCCGCGGCGCTGGCCTTGCCGGTGCTGGTGCTGCTGTGTGCGGGCGGCTCGGGCGGTGCCGTGACGGGCGCGGGCGCGACGCTGGCGCACGCCGCGGAAGCCGCTGGCGCGCGCGCGTTGAGCGTCGCGTCCGCCGCCGTGCCGGCGGCCGAGGCTCTGGCGGCACTGGCGCATCCGTCGTTGTCGTACCGGACTTCGTGGGTCGGCAATACGTGGGGCTACGCGGACAAGCGCTGGATGCAGATCGACGTGCAGGCGATCGCCGTCGCGCCGAATGGCGACGTGTTCACGAACGCGCCGTGGGACGAAGGCGGCGGTGAACTCGGTCAATACCGCAACGGCGAACTGGTGAGACACGGCGGCGAGTCGCACGGCTGGGGGATGATGGGCGGCGATGCGATCGCGGTCAACGACGAATACGTCTACACCGCGCAGACGGTAGTGAGCCTCGGCAACGAGGAAGCGAAGCATCGGCCGACGCCGCACGAGGGCGAAGAGTGGACCGGTGTGGCGCGCCGCAGCCGCGCGGATATCACTGACGGCGTGCCGTTCGCCGGACAGGTGAAGTTTCCCGGTGGGCATCTCGCGTATCTGCTGATTTCGGCGTATCCGGCCAAGGCCGATTACGCGATTCGTGGCCTCGCCGCCGATGAAACGCGGCTCTTCGTCGGCAATCAGCTCGACAATCGCGTGCAGATTTTCGATGCGCAGACCATGCAGCCGGTCGGCGGTTTTCCGGTGCACGAGCCGGGCCGTCTCGCGCTCGCGCCGGATGGTTCGCTGTGGGTGATCGAGAACAGCCGCACCGATGGCGCGCGGCGCGTGGTTCACCATGCGCGCGACGGCGCGCGGCTCGGGGAGCTGGCGTTGCCGGACGGTGTGGTGCCCGTGGATCTGACGGTCGACACGCGGGGACGGTTGCTGGTCGCGGATAACGGTGTGCGTCAGCAGATCCTGATTTTCACGGCGGCTGCACAACCCGGCGCGGGCATGCAACTGTCGGCGAGCTTCGGCCAGCAGGGCGGTATCTACGCCGGCCGTGCCGGGGCGCCCGGGCCGCAGCGCTTCAACGGACTGACAGGCGTCGGCGTGGATCGCGCCGGCAATCTCTACGTGTCGATGAACGGCGCGGGACCGCGTCCGTTCGGCGCGGGGCCGAGCACTTTCGACGGCGCGCTGCTCGAAAGCTACACGCCGGACGGCGTGCAGCGCTTCAGTCTGCAAGGGCTGCTGTTCGTCGACGGCGCGCAGTTCGTCGACGGCGAGCCGCCTTCCATTTACACCGGCAGCAAGCGTTTCACGCTCGATCTGTCGCGGCCCGCCGGCGAAGAGTGGTCGTACGCCGGCTATACGGCGGACCGTTTCCGTTATCCGTACGATCCGTACTTTCATCTGTATCTCGGCGGTCAACGCGGCATGCCGATGGTGCGCGACGTGCGTGGCCACCGGCTGCTCTATACGACCGATATGTACTCGTCGTATCTGCGTATCTATCGTTTCGCCGACGACCGCGAGACCGCGATTCCATCGGGACTTTTTTCGCTGGCGCATATCGACGGCACGTGGCCACCCAACCAGCCTCCACAGGGCGAATGGATCTGGCGCGACGCGACTGGCAAGGGCGATTTCTCCGCGTCGGCGTTCGATCAGAACACCGGCAGCACCAATGCGCCGCCGTTGCGCGCGTGGTGGGTCGATAGCCGTGGCGACATCTGGCAAGGCACCGAATCGCAGGGCATCCGCCAGTTTCCGTTGCAGGGTTTCGATCGCGCCGGCAATCCCATCTACCGTTATGGGGCGATGCGGCAGTACCCACCGCCCGCGCCGTTCTACCGGATCGCGCGGATGAACTACTTCCCTGACGACGACACGATGTTCGTCTCCGGTTCGACGCCCGCGCACCCGTTCGTGCAGGACAACTGGAATAGCGCGGGCTCGCAGCTCGCGCGTTACGACCACTGGAAGAGCGGCAAGCCGGTGCTGCGCTATGTGATCGGCCTGCCCGATCGTGGCGCGCCGGACTGGTCGTCGATCAGCGGCTTCGCGGTGGCGGGTGACTACGTGTTCGCGATCGAAACGCGCAGCGCGATCGTACGGGTCTACGACCGCGCGTCGGGACGCGACGTGGGCCGGCTGTCCCCCGGCAGGGAAGTCGGCTCTAAGAGCGGCTGGGCCGATGTGCCGATGCCGCTCACCGCGCACCGTCTTGCATCGGGCGAATACCTCGTGCTGGCTGAAGAAGACGCGTACGGCAAAGCCCTGATGTATCGCTTCACGCCGCCGGCTGCGTCACAGGCAGCCGCGCCACCTCATTCAACGAACGTTGCGCAAACCCCATGAAAATCATCCATCTCGCCAATCACGCGCGCTGTATCGGCAATGGCATCGTCAACGTGATGATCGATCTGGCGTGTCTGCAGGCGCGCGCCGGACACGACGTGATCGTGGCTTCCGCGGGCGGCGGGTTCGAGGAATTGCTGGCGCGGCACGGCGTGCGTCATGTATTGCTGCCGCAGTCGCCCAAACCGGCCCGTGTGCCGGCAATGGTGGCCGGTTTCAGGCGGCTCGTCGCGCAGTTCGATCCCGACGTTGTCCACGCACACATGATGACCGGCGCGTTGATCGCACGCTTTAGCGCGTTCAGCCGGCGCTTCGTGCTGGTCACGACGGTGCATAACGAATTTCAGCGTACGGCTTCGCTGATGGGCGTCGGCGATCACGTAGTGGCGGTCAGCGATGCGGTCGCGGTTGCCATGGCGCGGCGTGGCATTGCGCGCGAGCGGCTGAGCGTGGTGCGCAACGGCACGATCGGCACGCCACGGCTTGCCGGAATGCCGGTCGCGTCGACGCCGCGGTTGGCGCATCCGTGCATCGTTACGGTATCGGGAATGTATGAGCGCAAGGGCATCGGCGATTTGTTGAATGCGTTCGCGCTACTGCGCCGACGTGTGCCGGATGCGGTGTTGTATCTCGTCGGCGATGGCCCCGATCGTGCGGCGATGGAAGCGCTGGCCTCGGAGTTGGGTGTCGCTGAGCAAACACGCTTTGAGGGTTTCGTGGCCGATCCGCGTGCGTATCTCGCGCAGGCCGATGTGTTCGTGCTGGCCTCGCACTATGAGGCGGCCGGGCTCGTGTTGTGCGAAGCGCGTGAGACGGGGCGCGCGATTGTCGCAACCCGGGTGGGTGGCATTCCGGAAATGCTCGACGGTGGTGAGGCCGGTGTGCTGGTGCCGGTGCGGGATCCGGTTGCCTTGGCCGAAGCATTGGGGCATGTGTTGACGAATACGGATGCGCGCGCCGCGCTGTGCGCGCGCGCGCCATTCAATCTCGACAAATTCGGCGTGCAGCAGGTGAGCGACGGTTATCTGGCGATTTATGAACGTACATTGGCGAGTTGCCAGCCGCGTCGATTTGCGACGATGGTGACTTCGAATCTCGCGGTGCCTGAGAAGTCTTGAGGAAATGCCAGGTTGAAAGATGGCTTGATAGGCGGGTAGCTAAGACGGATTACTGAATAATCTAATTTGTTCTGAAGCCTGCGTTTCTTGTTTCAGACGGAGCGGGTCTAAATGGCCGCGCTACCTGCTAGTCCAGGCAGGTAGCGCGGCCGTTTGCATTGTGAAATCCTTCGTCGCCTGTTTGACGAACGAAGGGAATCCAGTGGTAAAACGCGCCATCATTTGCGAGGGTGACACGACGTCACACGGCGGTCGTGTACTCGAAGGTAACGATAAATCAAGGATCGACGGACGAGCGATAGCGGGCGTCGGACACAAGGTGCTCTGTCCGCTTTGCAAAGGTGTGTTTGCGATCTCGGACGATTTGCTCGGACGTCGTATTCCGCATCGGATGCATGGCCGCGATACGGCGGTTGATGGCATGCGCGCTACCTGCGGCGCCGTGCTGATCGCGTCGCAATCCAGAATGACCATTGAAGATCGTGGGGAGATCGAGCCTGATCGCGGCGGGGGTGAGAGCGATGTCCGATCAATTGGCCCGGAGCCGACGCTTTGCGTCGAATGTTTGCGAGCCGCAACGGAAAGCGGTGCGACGACCGTGATGCGAGGTTAGCGCGTGCCGTTGTCGAAACTCGAACGTTATCTGACGCAACGTCGGATACAGACCTCGCTGCCTGTTCGGCTTTACGCACTCGTTGATGGGCTGCTTTATGGCGACGCGTTGGGTGCGAGCGCGCTTGAACGCGGTTGCACCGCGATTGCCTTGTTCGATGACACGCCCGACGCTTCGCTTGCCGATGCGGGGCCGTGGCTGATCGATGTTGAAGGTTCTGCAATGGCGACACGCTGCGCACTGTTAGAGCTTGCGGCTGGCGCTTCGGGTGTGTCGTGGCTCACTACCGCTTATCAGTTTCAATCACTCGCGCGGGAATTGCGTGAGCGATTGGACGTGCTGATGCCGGACGGCGGCACGGCGCTACTGCGCTTCTACGATGCTCGCCTTGTGAGCGATATCACGCGGGTGTTGTCGTCGTCGCAACGTGCGGCGTTTTTTGTGCCGACGTTCGATTGGCTGGTGCAGATCAATGGCGAACTGGTCAGGGTGCATCCGGATGATTGAGTTGACTTCGGAACAGGTGGCGGCGCTTGCCGATGTCGACGCTAAAGGTTTCGTCGAGCGGGTGCGGCAGGCTTTGATGAGCGAAGAGCCGGAATTGGTGAATACCGCTTTTCTCTGGGCGAGGTTGTGGCGTGCTTTCAATGTCGCGCGAGGAATCGGTATTCGGGAAGATGCCCATCTCATCGAGTTTCTCCGACTTGAAGCTTACTCGCCCAGTTTCTATGAGAAGCCTGCGATGCGTGCCTGGATCAAGCGTTCGGGTCACTCTGCCGACGAGCGGTTTCATGATTTTCTGTGTGTGTTGCGCTGGCGAATTGAACATCCTGAATTTGTGGGAGGGTTGACGTATGGGGACGATACTGGCGCCGCTGCTGGAGAGCGCCGTCGCGGAGTTTGGGCCGGCTTTGTTGAGCGCTGGAAGGGCTTTGCTGGGTGGTGTGGCTACGGGGGCGGTGGGAAGCGTGGCGGGTGATGCTTCGAAGGATGACAGCAAAAGCACGCCTGCGGTGCGCGCGTTGCCGCAGATCGGGGAGAGCTGCAGGAAATGTCCGCCGGAACAAACGGGGCTTGCGGTCAAACGCTCGCACTACATGAAGCCCACACCGCGCGAGTACCAAGGTCGAATAACCGGTCGACCTTTTAGCGTCCCGGATGGGTGGAGCGAAGAATGGGCCTGGATGAATGTCGATTTCGATGGCTTCAAACGGGAGGCCTGTCTGCTGCAGGAGGCAAAAGCCAACTACGATCAGTTTCTTGATGAAGATGGAGAGCCCAAGTTTTTCTTTAGCGGGTTCACTGGAGTTATCAAGCAAGTCACTCTGCAGGCACAAACAGTAAAGGCTAACCCGCCCGCAAAGCTGTTGTGGTATTTCATGACGCCTGGGACGCGAGAATACCTGCTGCCTGTGTTGGAGCGAATCGGCGTGCCTTCTGTCTATCAACCCTAGTCTTACAACGATATGAAATTTGTAGCCCAGTACAGAGAGCAACGGGACATAGTCCCGTCTGATTTCAATTTCCATCTGACACGACTATGGTCCGTTATCGAAGCGCTCGCGGGCAAGGACGCACGTCTCGCCGAATGGTTTCTCCAGGGAAATGTCGTGGCTGAAGCTCGACTACATGCAATCTATGAACAGAAAGCGTTGCTATCACCGGCTGCAAAGGCCGTACTCGACGAGCAATATCGCAATGAAAAAGAACACCCTAAGGCTGTAGGTATGTGGAACGGGGCGTCGGTTAAAAAGGACGGGGCGTCAATTGTGCTGATCTTTGATAACGGCCCCATGCCGGGCGACCTGGACATCACACTCGGCGAGGAAAATACCACCGCCTCTCGATTGGGAGACTTCAACGCAATCGCTCAGATCGTCTCGAAGATTGCCATCGTTTACATGCCCGCGTACGTAGCGGCGGCTCCGCAAAAGTATTCGTCCAAACGTGTCTTCGACGACAAACCCGGCGTGGGTTGGATGCTGTATCTACCCGGGATCATCACTGTGCAGCAGGTTCCCGAGGCGCGTGCGCTGATCCCTGTCCGTGCGACGGGTAAGCAGCAAACCGGAACGATCATCGTGAGCGTAACCGACGCCGTTTTCTCAATCGACAACTCCGAGCACATCGAAATCGCCAACCGCATCGAGATCCGTCTCGTCGATCAGAATTTGCTGCCTCGCTACGTTGACCTTTGAGCCCGATAGTCATTCAGATCGGTTACCAACCAATAGACAGAGAGAATTGACGTATGGGGACATTATTCGCGCCGTTGTTAGAGGCAGCGGTCGCGGAACTTGGGCCGGTTTTGTTGAGCGCGGGAAAGGCGTTGTTGGGTGGGGCGGCCACGGGGGCGGTGGGAAGCGTGGCGGGTGATGCTTCGAAGGATGACAGCAAAAGCACGCCTGCGGTGCGCGCGTTGCCGCGGACTCGTGAGGGTTGCAGGAAATGTCCGCCGGAAGGAGGGGCCAAAGTGCGCAGGCGCCATGGTGTCAACTGGGACGCTTATCGGTATCAGGCACGTACTACTGGCTTTGCGTTCGATACAGAGCAGTGCCGCTGGAGCGACGAATGGAATTGGCTAGGCATTGACTTCGACGGATGTCAGCCTTCCAACTGTCTGTTGCAGGAAGCGAAGGGAAACTACGATCAGTTTTTTGCCGTGCCCGACAAACCTATGAAGTGGTTCGACGGATTCAAAACCATGTCCGAAACGATCGGCAAGCAGGCTCGTGTCACTCGTGCGAATCCGCCCGCCAAGCTTATATGGTATTTCCAGACGCCGAGAACACGGAGTTTCATGCTCCCGGTGCTACGAGAATTTGCCGTTACCTCCGTTTATCAACCGTAGGGACTGTGCAAATGGATATCAGACTTCAATTCCGCGATGAGTCGCTAACCTCGACCGATTTTCCGAACATCCTGACTCGTATTCACCATGTGACCAACGCGATGACGCGTATCGACGCGCGGTTCGCCGACTGGTACGCGCAAGGGGACAGTCCGGAAGAAGCACACATGTATCGGGCTTTCGAGAACGGACAGCCTTCTGCGGCGCTTGTCGCTGTCCTCCGCCATCGATATGCGAACGATTCGATGTTTACTTCCGTTGCACTATGGGACGGAGATGAGGACCATAACGAAGGCGCGACGCTTGCCTGTCTCGTCGGAGACAAATACCTGCCGGATTCCTTCGTGGTCAGTTTGTATAACGATGCCGCATTCGGCGACGTTAATTCGATGGCGTCAGTTGTTTTGGCGGCGATCGGGGCTTTCGCTCCGGCGTATCTGGCGGTGGCGCCGCGCGCATATGCCGGGAAGCAGGTCTTTGACGACAAGCCTGGTGTCGGTTGGATGTTGTACTTGCCAACGATCATAACGACGCAGCAGGTTCCCGAGGCGCGTGCACTGATCCCTATCCGTGCGACGGGCAAGCAGCAAACTGGAACAATCATCGTGAGCGTAACCGATACCGTTTTCTCCATCGACAACCCCGAGCACATCGAAATCGCCAACCGTATCGAGATCCGTCTCGTCGATCAGGATCTCCTACCTCGCTATGTGGACCTTTGAACCAGCCGGCTCACAGAAAAACCCACTAACCCCACGACAACGTCACCCGCGCCCAAGCCTTATAAACCACCGCACGCAATTCACTCGACCCATGCAACGATAGTCCGAGATTCGCCGCCGCCAGCGCGAGCGCAACCAGAATACTCACCGGCAGCGCGTTAATCGTTTCGGCCAACGCCAGCGCAACAACCAGAAACGCCAGATGAACCAGCATATTGCGCACAATAGACCACACATGCAGCCGCGAGAAAACGAGCAACACCGCATAGTCGAAGAAACTCTTCAGCACCACCACGGCCGCCGCGCCCATGATCCCGAACCAGTGAATCCCGCACCACAACGCGCCGGCGAACACCGGTAATTCGATCCAGCTCACACCGGCAATCGCCGCCGGACTCGTCTGTGCCTGAATCAGAATCCCCAGAATGCCCGACTGCCCGCTCAGCCACACGCCCAGCACGAGCACGCCGGCAACCGGCGCCGCAGCCGCGACCGCCGGCCCGAGCCACAGCATCAAAAACGGCTTCAACGCGAACAGCGCGACGATCACGCAAGGCGTAAACGCGCCGTTCAAAAACGCGAGCGCCCGGTGCGCGAGCGCATCCGCATCCGCGCGCGATACCGCCGAGAGTCGCGGAAACAACGTGCGTACCATCGCAATGGGCAGCAGGTTCAAACGCGTAATGAGATTCTGCGGCGTCGCGTAGTAAGTCACGAAACGCGCGCCGAGCAACGCACCTACCAGCACCCGGTCAAGCGTCGAGGCAATCATGTTGGCGCCGGAAAACAGCAGCATCCAGCGGCCATAGCGAAACAGCTCCGCCATCACGCGCCATTGTGGCATCCGCACACGTCGAATGCCGATGGCGCGAAACGCGGCCGCGCCCAGCATCACACCGGCAATCAGACGTGCCAGCACGGCTGCCGGTATCACGACCGCCAGCGAAGGCGAAAAGCAGAAAATCGCCGCCAGCGGCAGCAGTTGAAACAGCGCGGTGCCAATCGTCTGGTTGATGTTGAAACTGGCGAAACGCTCCACGCCGTTGATCGCACCGGCAAACACCCACGAAACGTTCGCGATCGGCACGGCCACCGCGATCCACGGCAGGCTCGCCATCACTTCGCGTTGAAACTCGGGTTCGATCTTCACGCCATGCGTGATGTAAATGAACGTGCCGAGATAGATCAGCAGGCCACCGACAATGCCGGTGCCCAGATTCATGAACCAGGCGCTCCAGAAAATCCGCTCGATCGAATCGTCGTTGGCGGCGCGTGCCTTGGATATCTGATTTTCCGTCGCGAGACTCGTGCCGAGATCGAGCACACTGAAATAGCCGATCAGCGCCCACACCAGATTGATGACACCGTAGCGCTCCACGCCCATCAGATGGATGTACGCCGGCACGGTCACCAGGGAAACGAAGGTCGGTGCGATCGCTCCCGCGAAGTTGATGAAGATGTTCCTGACGATACTTCTTTCCATGGTGCCCTTGTCCGGCGGCTGAAGTCCTTCAATGATGAGGTTCGTCCCGGACGCCGTCGGTTCGCGGCCGCACCCTGCGGCATGCGCGGCACGTCGGCGTCGGCCCGTCGCAGCCTCGAATAGTGCCCTGGCGCCCCCTGCGCCTGTGTGGGTGGCCGTACAGATAGTCGCGATCCGCCAGGGTTAAATGAATAGCCAACAGAGGGCAGGGCCGTTGCGACACCCTCGGCACCGGCACCCAGTGCCGCTATTTAACGGGGTTTGACCATGACGCGTGGCGAGAACGGCGGGGGCGCATTGACCGCACGATTGATCTCGATATGCATTCCCACCTGTAACCGGCCTGCGTTGCTGGAACAGGCCATCGACAGTTGTCTCGCGCAAACCTACGGCGAATTCGAAATCGTCATCGGCGACGATTCCGCCGACGACAGCGCGCAACAGCTCGTGGAGCGCTGCCGTTCGCGCAGTACACGGCCCATCCGCTACGAACGCAATACGCCGCGGCTCGGACAAGCGGGCAACGTCAACCGGCTTTTCGCGCGCGCGTGGGGCGCACGCCTCGTGCTGTTGCACGACGACGATCTGCTGGAACCCGGCGCATTGGCCAGTCTGGACGCCTGCTGGCAGCGCTACCCGGCATTGACCGCGGCGTTCGGCAAACAGCGTGTCATCGCCGACGACGGCACGCCGCGCCCGCAGGCCACCGAACGGCTGAACGTCGACTACCGGCGCGTGCCGGAACGCGCCGGCCGGCTGCCCGTGCCCGCCTTGGCAGGCATCGACCAGATGTTTCCAAACAACGGCTATCTCGTGGATACCCTGGCGGCGCGCCGGACCGGCTATCGCACGGTGGCGGAAGTCGGCGAGGCGTGCGATTTCGATTTCGGTCTGCGCCTTAGCATGGACGCCGCGGCCATCTGTTTCGTGGACGAGTTCGTGTCGATCTCGCGCGAAACGGCCCAATCCATTTCGACCCATGCGTTGCCTGCCATGCACGCGTTTGCGCAACTGCGCGCGAGCCGCGTGCCGGCCGCGGCGCAGGCCGCCCGCGACGACGCGTTGCGCCGGGTCGCGCCGCGCGCGGCCTCCGCGTATGCGCGCGCCGGCGAACCGGCCAACGCGTGGCGTGTGCTGTTATCGCGGCACTACCCGATGCGCGAGCGATTGCGCGCGCGGTTTTTTTATCACGTGCTGCTCGCGGCCCGTTCCACTTTCGCGCTGCGTACGCCGCACGGCGGCTGAGTTTTTTGCATCGTTTCATCGACGCTCGTCTTTCGCACAGCAACGCTATCCGCGCCGTCCGCGCCTCGCAGTCAGAAGGGCTATGTGGCAAGGCGTACAGAGGATAGGTATGAGGTTTGTTGTAATGCTTGAAAGGTAAGCACAGTGAGGAGCGAAGCGTGAGGCCAGTAGTCTTCGATGGTCAGTTCGGTTGGTTCCATCCGGCGAATGGGCCGCATGGCGTGGTGTTGTGTTCTCCGTTCGGCTATGACGCGCTCTGCACCTATCGCGGCTTGCGCAGGCTGGCCGAGCGGCTCGCGGAACGCGGTATGCCGGTGTTGCGCTTCGACTACCCCGGCACCGGCGACTCGGCCGGCGACCCGAGCGAACCGGGCCGCTGGCGCGCGTGGATCGATAGCATCAAGGAAGCCGTCGCGTGGCTGCGCGAGTCCACCGGCGTCGCGCGCGTCAGTTTGTGTGGGTTGCGGCTGGGGGGCACGCTGGCCGCGCTCGCGGCACAGGAACTCGGCGACGTGAACGGCCTCGTGCTGCTCGCGCCGGTCCTGTCCGGCAAGAACTATCAGCGTGAGTTGCGCGCGCATTACCGGCAGTGGCTGTCGATTCCGGCGTCGATGGATTGCGTTCACGAGCCCGACACCGACGCTTTCGTCGAGGCTTACGGTTTTCGTCTCTATCAGGACACGCTGGAGAGCCTGCGCGCCGTCGACTTGCGACGCGATGCGCGGCAGCCCGCCACGCGCATTCTCGTCCTCGATTCGCTGGACGCCGGGCGCGTCGACGCGCTGGTCGCGCACTATCGCGAGCAAGGTCTCGACGTCGAACGGCAGCCGTTCGACGAATACGGCAAGTTCATGCTGGAATCGCTCGACAGCGAGTTGCCGCGAGCGGCGTTCGCATCGATCGAAAACTGGCTGGCGGAGCGGGGCGACGCGGCGGCGAGCGCGCCTGTCGGCGGCGATGCGCAGCATGCTGCCGTTCATTGCGCCACGCACGCGACCGACCACCTCGCCGGCCATCCCGTCGCGCCGAACGTGGTCGAGACGCCGGTCTGGCTCGACGGCGGCCGATTGTTCGGCATCTACTGCGCGCCGGCCGCGCGGTGCGAAGCGCACGCGAGCGCCACCGCGCCTGCCGCGCTTCTACTGAACACGGGCGCCGTTTCCCGGATCGGCAATGCGCGACTCGGCGTGCGTTTCGCACGGCGTCTCGCGCAACAGGGCATCAGCTCGCTGCGGGTCGATCTCCGCGGTCTGGGTGACAGCCTGCCATCCGTCGACGGCCTCAACCTCGACGCGTTGTACGCGCCGGAAGGCGTCGACGATGCCGCGTGCGCGGCCCGCTGGTTGAACGCGCAAGGTCATCGCGGCGCCGTGGTGCTCGGCATTTGCGCGGGCGCCTACATCGGCTTGCATGCCGCCGCGCGTGAACCGGCCGTAACCGGCGCGGTGCTGATCAATCTGCAGAAGTTCAGCTGGCGCAACCTCTGCGACGAGCAGGGCAAACCGAAAGTTGCACCCGCAACCTTCGGCTCGACGCGCAGCTATCTGCGTTCCATGTACCAGCCGCGCAAATGGCTGCGCGTGCTGAAGGGGCAGTCGGGCGGCTGGCCGGTGGCGCGCGAGTTGGCGGCGCGCTTCATGGCCCGCATTGGCGCGACGCTGGCCGACCGGCTCGAACGCGTGAGCGGTATCGAACTGGGCGCGCGCGAAGCGCACCGCCTGATCGCCGCGGTCGACGCCAAAGGCGCCGAGACACGGCTGGTGTATGGCGTACTCGACGAAGGCGTCGAGGAACTGGAATGTCACTTCGGCGCGCACGGTGCGCGGCTGCGACGTTTTCAGCACGTCCGCGCGGCGTTTTGCGAGCGCACCGATCACGCGATCCTGTCGTCGAGCGCGCAGGAAAACGTGATGTCGTACTTCGAGAATTTCTATCGCGACACCTTCAGCGGAATTGCGCGGACCGACACCGAACCAGCCCACGACGCGCGTCCGACGCGCTCCCGCTGGCGCCGGTCGAGAGCCGCGCAATGGCTTGTAAAGCGGGCGCGCGCGGTTCGTCTATTCGGAGAAGCCTCATGAATGCGCGGGACGTCCCGCACATGTGAGCTTCCGGGGAGGAGCGCCATGCATCGTCAAACCGAACTGGACCGCATCAATCGCGTTGCGTGGAATTCAGCCGACGCCGCGCGCGTCTTCACCCAGGAAAAGACCTTCTCAGACCCCGGCGAGGAGGCCGCCTTCGGCTGGCTCGCGCCGCGTTGCAGCGGCGCGCCGCTGCTCGATATCGGCGTCGGCACCGGCCGCACGATTCCGTTGATGACCGCGATCTCGAACGACTACACCGGCGTCGACTACACCGAGAGCCTGCTCGAACTGGCGAGGTCGCGCTATCCGACGCACGATTTGCGCCACATGGACGCGCGCGATATGTCGGCGTTGCCGTCAGGTCACTACGGACTCGCCGAGTTCAGCTGGAATGGGATCGACTGCGTCGACTACGAGGACCGCGTGCGCATTCTCGAAGAGATGTACCGCGTCGTGCGGCCAGGCGGCTATGTGCTGTTCTCGTCGCACAACCGCGGCGGCCCAGGCTACCTCGAGAATATCTGGCAATTGTTGCCGCACTTCACGCCCAACCCGCTCAAGCTCGGCTGGCGCACGCTGATTTCCGTACGGCGCTTCCAGCTCGGCACGCTGAACTACCTACGCCACGTGAAGCTGAATCACGACTACGGCGCTTATGCGGTGAAAACCGCGGCCGCGCACAACTTCGGCATTGTGATCGTCTACACGACGCTCGGCGAGCAGCGCCGCCAACTCGCGCAGGTCGGTTTGCAAAGCGATGCAGTGTTCGGTAGTTGCGAAGGCAACCGAATTCCCGACGACGTCGAGGAGAGCGGCGCGTGGTGGTTTCACTTCATTGCGCACAAGCCGCTGGCCGCCTGTCGCTTCGATTGAGATGACGCATTCCCGATCGCGCGCGCTTCGGACGCCGGTCCGTCTCTTTCCGCCAGCGGCGCGCCATCGCGCCGTGTCGGTCAGACAATTCACCGCGCTACGTGCGTCTTCGCACTATGCAAATTTTGCAACGCAGGCACGCTTGGGACGCAAGCTTATGGCCCATCAAAATATGCGGCGTTACACGGACGAAACAATTCTTCAGAGGGATAACCCTGTCAGGACGTTTCCCAACTGGCGCATCTGTTTTGAAGCTAGCAACGTATCGTAAAACAACCAGGATGCATCAATAAAACGACACACGAGGGCCGCTTGATCAACAGGCTACGCGGGGGCAAACACCGCTTCGGGGAGAGTGTCATGGAACAGGCAAACAAGGATCGATCGCTGGTGAGCAAAGTCATGGACGGACTGGTCACCGGCATCGTCGAAGAGAAGTACGGCGCCATACTGCCACCGCAGGATGTGCTGTCGAAGGAGTTCGACGTCAGCCGCACCGTCATGCGCGAGGCGCTGTCGATGCTGCTCGCGCGCGACATGCTGGACGTGCGGCCGAAGATCGGCACGCGTATCCGGCCGATGAGCGATTGGCGCATGATCGACGAGGACGTCGTGCAATGGCGTTTTCGCGCGAAACCCGATCCGCTGTTTCTGCGCGACGTGATCGAGTTCCGCATTCTGATCGAACCGCGTGCGTCGGCGCAGGCGGCCGCGCGCGGCAGCGCCGCCGACATCGCGGCGATTCGCGAGGCGTTCGAGGCGTTCCGCGCGATCCGGCCGGGCGAGCCGGGCTATCAGGAAGCCGACGAGCTGTTCCACACCCGCATCGTGGTGGCGAGCGGCAATCAGTTCTTCAAGCAGATGGCGGCGATCATTCGCGGCGCGCTGTCGACGGTCAATCCGATCGTTACCACGCGCGAAGGGCTGTGGGAGACGGCGGTGAATTCGCATCGGCGAGTGGTCGACGCGATCGAACGGCGCGACCCGAAGGAAGCCGAAATCGCCTCGCTCGCGATGATCGACTACACGGCGGAAGAAGTCGGCGGCCAGTTTTCCGGGGAGCCTCCCGTCACGCGCGAATAAGCGCGCCCGCTGCTGCCGCGACGGGCGGCAGACGGATTGTCTTCGACGACCTTGCAGCACGAACGACGCAAGCTCATGTTCACACGTGAGCGAGCGGCATGCGCGACAATAGCGCCTGTTCGGAACTGCATGGACTTGAAGAAACAATGACCAGCACGTCAATAAACGCGGCAAACGCAACCCCGCCATCCTCACCCGACCGTGTGATTCGTTGGGGGATCGTCGGCACCGGCCGGATTGCCCGCCGCTTTGCACAGGGACTGGCGTTCGTGCCGCATGCGCAACTTGGCGCGCTGTGGTCGCGCCGCGCCGAGCCCGCCCGGGCTTTTGCCGAAGAATTCGGCGGCGAGGTCTGCGCGGATTTCGAGGCGCTGCTCGCGAGCGGCATCGACGCGCTCTATATCGCGACCGTCCAGGACAGCCACGCCGACTACGCGATCGCCGCGCTGCAAGCCGGTTTGCACGTATTGTGCGAGAAACCCGCCACCATCAACCAGCCGCAGCTCGAGCGTGTGCTCGAGGTCGCGCGCGCCACGCAACGGCTTTTCATGGAAGCGATGAAGCCGCCGTTCTATCCGCTCTACAGAAAGTTGCGCGCGCATCTAACGGTCGAACCGATCGGCGACGTGGGACTCGTGCGCGCCGGCTGTTCGGTGCCGGGCGTGCCGGACGATCATCCGTCGCTGTCGTTCGAGCATGCCGGCGGCGCGCTGCTCGATATCGGCATCTACGAGATTTTTCTCGCGGTCGACTGGCTCGGCGCACCGCGTGAGGTGCAGACGCTCGGGCGGCTCGGGTCCACCGGCGTCGATCTGTTCGCGAGCCTGAACAGTCAGCACGAGCGCGGTATCGCGCAGTTGTTCTGCGGGCTCGATCTGCACGGCAAGGGCGACGCGCTGCTGATGGCCAAAGAAGGCCATGTGACGATTCACGAGCCGTGGTGGAATCCGTCGCGCGCCACGATCCGCTACGCTGACGGGCGCGTCGTCGAACTCGACGAGCCGTTCGAAGGCGGTGGCCTGAACTACGAGACCGCGCATTTCTGCGAGCTGATTCGCGCGGGGCAACGGGAGAGTCCGCTGATGCCGCACAGCACGTCGCTGCAGATGATCGCGATGGCCGACGCCGCGCGTGCGGCGCTGGGGCTGAAGTTCGCGGGGGAGTGAGGGAGGGGCCAAGGCGGTGGTACGATTTGCGCGGGCCACGCCGCGCATGCCATTGCGCCGTCGGTCCGCAGCTTTCGAACACCTTCCACTGGAGCCGCCTGCCATGCGCATGCTTGGAAAATTGTGGCGCGACAACAAGAGCCTCGTCGCGTTTCTGTTCTTGATGGTGTTGTTTCGCAGCGCGGTGGCCGACTGGAACGTCGTGCCGAGCGGCTCGATGCTGCCGACGATCCGCGAAGGCGACCGGATCTTCGTCGACAAGATGGCTTACGATCTGCGCGTGCCCCTCACGCACATCACGATCGCGCATCTGCATGATCCGCAGCGCGGCGATATCGTCACGATCGATTCGTCCGCCGCGCATGAGCTGATCGTCAAGCGGTTGATCGGCGTGCCGGGCGACCGCGTGGCGATGCGTGACAACGTGCTGTTTGTGAACGGTGTGCGCGCCGATTACCAGCCGCTCAAGTTGAAGCCGCTGCCGGGCGATGCCGTGACGCCGGGCGATTATCTGACCGAGCGCTTCGACGGTGTCGCACACACCATGCGGCTCGCGCCCGAGGCACCCAGTCCGCGCAATTCGTTTGGGCCGGTGACGGTGCCGCCCGGCGAATATCTGATGCTCGGCGACAATCGCGACGACAGCGCCGACTCGCGTTACTTCGGTTTCTTTCCGCGCAAGGAACTGATGGGCCGCACGCGTCGCGTGGCGTTTTCGCTCGACCCGGATCACTACTACGCGCCGCGTTTCGAACGCTTCGGCGCGGCGCTGGATCCGCACGCGGCGCCGCTCGCGAGTCGCTAGTAGACGTTAGAGGTTGGACCCGACCTCAGCGATCTCCCGCTCAGTTGCGTGACGGCAGCGCGAGGCGCCGTTCGTACCAGCGCTGCACGCCTTCGAGCAGTTGACACAGCACCCAGTAGACCGCCGCCGCGGCCAGATACAGGGGCAGCGGCTGATAGGTCGACGCGATGATTTCCTGTGCGCTGCGCAGCAGCTCAGTGACGGTAATGACCGACACCAGCGACGTGTCCTTGATCAGGCTGATCAAACTGTTCGACAGGCTCGGCACGGCAATGCGCAGCGCCTGCGGCGCGATCACGTAACGCAGCGTCTGGCGTCGCGAAAGACCGAGGCTATACGCGGCCAACCATTGGCCGTTGTGGATGCCCAATATCGCACCGCGCATGCTCTCCGACAGATACGCCGCGACGTTTGCCGACAGCGCGATCACGCCGGCCGGCGTCGGATCGAGCGAAATGCCGAAGCTCGGCAAGCCGTAGTAAATCACGAAGATCTGCACCAGCAGCGGCGTGCCGCGCATCACGCTCACGTAGATGCGCGCGAGCCACTTCAGCACGCGGTTGTGGCTCACACCCATCAACGCGAGCACGGCGCCGGCCAGCAGGCCGAAGAACATCGACAGTACCGCGAACTTGACCGTCAGGACGGCGCCCTGTGCAAGCACAGGAAGCGATTGGACGAGCAGGGAAGTGGTGGGCATGAGCGGGAGTCGTCGGGTCGGGTTGGCGTCGGATTGCCGTCGGCGTCGACGCGCAAAGCGCACATCATAAACGTCGACGGATTTTCAGGCGTGGTGCAAAAAGCGAAGGGCGGCATCGTGATCGATGCCGCCCTTCGTTTCACGCAACGCCGCTTACTTGATCGGCTTGCTGACGTCGATACCGAACCACTTGTCTGAGATCTTCGCGAACGTACCGTCGGCTTCGAGCTGGTTCATCGCGTCGTCGATCGCCTTGGCGAACTTCGGGTTGCCCTTTTTGAACGGAATGCCCGACGGGTTGCCCGCGCCGACGTTCGCGCCGCTGCGCAGCGGCAACTGCGAGTTCTTCATCAGATACGCGAGCATCAGGCGGTCGTTGAGGGCCGCGTCCAGACGGCCGGCCGCCAGATCGCGCAGGTATTCGGGCGCACCCGGATACGTCTTCACGTCGATGCCCGGCACGGCCTTGGCCATGTCCATGTAGTTCGTGCCCAGCGCGACGCCGAGCTTCTTGCCCTTCAGGTCGTCGAGCGACTTGAACTGGCGCGTGTCGTCCTTACGCTGAATCAGTTGCGCGGCCGAGTACGTGTAGGCCGGCGAGAAGTCGAGCACCTGCTTGCGCGCATCTGTAATGCCGACCTGGTTGGCGATCACGTCGAACTTGCCCGCCTGCAAACCGGCGATGATGCCGCTCCACTCGGTCGTGACGAATTCCGGCTTGACGCCAAGCTTGGCCGCGACGGCCTTGGCGACGTCGACGTCGTAGCCGACCAGTTCGCCCGACGGCGTCTTCGAGTTGAACGGCGGGAAGGTGCCTTCCAGACCGATGCGCAACGTGCCGCGCTGTTTGACCTGGTCGAGCAGATCGTCCGCGTGCGCGGCGACGGCGGTGAACGACGCGCCGATCAGACCGGCGACCAGAAGCTTTTTCAGCAAGCCCAATTTCATCCTGTACCTTTTTGTTCGTCTGGCGTTTTAACAGACGAAAGCATAACAAAGCAGACTATCGAAACCTAAATACTGTTTGTTTATGTCTATATTCCCATGCGGATTGCATGGATGGCGTGGGCGGTATGGCCTTGAGGCTGGCGCTACCGCGTTCGCCGTCGTCCCCGCCGCTTAGCGCAACGCCTGGGCGCATTCGGCTACCAGCGCCGGTCCGCGATAAATGAAGCCGGTGTAAAGCTGCACCAGCGACGCCCCGGCCGCCAGCTTGGCGCGCGCGTCCTCGCCCGAAAAAATTCCGCCGACGCCGATAATCGGCACCGTTTCGCCCACTTCGGCGCGCAGCTTGCGGATCACTTCGTTCGACGCGTCGAACACCGGCTTGCCCGACAGGCCGCCCGCTTCGTCGCCGTATTGCATGCCGGCGACGGCGGTGCGCGACAGCGTGGTGTTGGTGGCGATCACGCCCTCGAACCGGTGACGCAGCAGCGTGTCGGCGATCGACTTGATCTGTTCGTCGTCGAGGTCCGGCGCGATTTTCAGCGCGAGCGGCACCAGCTTGCCGTGCAGGTCCGCGAGGCGCTGCTGCTTGTCCTTGAGCGCCGCGAGCAGCGCGTCGAGTTCGCCCGCGCCCTGCAACTGGCGCAGGTTCTTCGTATTCGGCGACGAGATGTTCACCGTCACGTAGCTGGCGAACGGATACACGCGTTCGAGGCAGTACAGGTAGTCTTCGGCGGCGCGTTCAATGGGCGTGTCGGCGTTCTTGCCGATGTTCAGCCCGAGCGTGCCGCGATAACGCGCGGCCTGCACGTTCTTCACGAACTGGTCGACGCCCGCGTTGTTGAAGCCCATCCGGTTGATCACCGCATTTGCCTGCGGCAGACGGAACATGCGCGGCCGCGGATTGCCCGGCTGCGCGCGCGGCGTGACCGTGCCTACTTCGATAAAGCCGAAACCGAGCGCGGCCAGACCGTCGATGCATGCGCCGTCTTTATCGAGCCCCGCGGCGAGCCCGACCGGGTTGCGGAACGTCAGCCCCATCACGGTGCGCGGCGCATCCGGCACGCGCGGCGCGAGCGCGCCCGCGAGGCCAGTACGGCCGGCGGCGCCGAGCATGCGCAAGGTCAGGTGATGAGCGTCTTCCGCGTCCATGCGAAAGAGTTGGGCGCGTACAAGCGGGTAGAGGGAACTGAACACGGGACGAAGCCGGGCGGCCGGAAAATGGGAACCCGCCATTTTAACGGCTTTGAGGCGTTAATGAGACTGATTGAAAGCGGGGCGAAGGGCGGGATGCGGTGTGTGGGTGTCAGCCGAGCGTTACTGGAGGCTTGACCCGCCGGCAGGATCAGGGCCGCAGCGGTCCGCGCCGTCCGTGGATCGCCAGATCGACCGGCGGCATGTCGATGCTCTCTGGGTCGAGCACATGCCAGGCGCCGTCGATCAAGCCTTCGAGCGGCCGGAAATTCGCCTTGTAGGCCATCTTCGGGCTTTCGCGGATCCAGTAGCCGAGATACACGTATGGCAATTTCAGGCTGCGCGCCTGTTCGATCTGCCAGTAGATGTTGTAGGTGCCGAAGCTGGTGTGCGCGAGTCCCGGCTCGAAAAACGTATACACCGACGAGAGCCCGTCGCCGAGGATGTCGATCATGCTGATCATGCGCAGGATGCCGGGCACGTCGGGCTGATCCGGCCACGGTTCGCGAAACTCCACCAGCCGCGAGTTGATCCGGCTTTGCAGCAGGAACTGCTCGTACTGGTCGCGGCTGTCGCGGTCCATGCCGCCGCCCGCATGCCGTGCGGATTGATAGCGCATATAGAGCGCGTAGTGCTCTTCATCGTAGTGCAGCGGTGCGACGGTCGCGATCAACTGGCCATGCTTCTTCCAGACACGGCGCTGCGTGCGGTTCGGCTCGAACTGGTCGACCGGTACGCGTACCGGCACGCAGGCACGGCAGCCATCGCAATACGGGCGGTAGGTGAACACGCCCGAACGCCGGAAGCCCGCTTTGACGAGGTCGGTGTAGACGTCGGAATTGATCAGGTGGCTGGGTGTGGCGACCTGCGAGCGCGCGATGCGGCCATCCAGATAGCTGCAGGGATACGGCGCCGTTGCATAAAATTGCAGCGCGGAAAGCGGTGAAAGAGGCAGCTCGTTGGGATGAGTCACGTTGGCAGCTCTCGAAGCGTCTCTGGTATTGCAAACCCGGCGTGCCTTGCGGCGCATGGCCCGTGGCTCGTAGGCGACGGCTCCGGATTCGGCCTGATTCTTCCCGGCTGGCTGTCTCTCGGCGCCAACGCGGGTGTTGCTTTGTCAATCAATCGCTTAGCGTGGCCGGTCGGCAGCGGGGCGTGCCGGAAAGCTTGCATAAACGGTAACACGAAAATTTTCGCGGGGCGGCGGCGATGAAGCTCGGGTATTGAATCATCGAACGGGCGGCGCGAGTTGTAGCGACAAGTATATTGCGGATGGCGGCAGGTTGTTTCTCGGTGTTGTGCCTGATGGCAGGGAGATCGCCTGGTGGCGCCTGGAAAATCGCCAAGGTAGTCGACACGCGGGACTACAAATAAGACGGCTTCGCGACGAGTTCCGACAGCACCGCCTTGTCGAAGCGCCATGGAATCGGTGGGGCGCCGACCGTCGCGCGGACATGCGAGATAAACGTCTTGCGCGCGATCTCGCGACCGCCGAGCGAGGCCAGGTGCGACGTGTTCTGCTGGCAATCGATCAACTCGATATGGTGGCTTCGCAAGTGGCCGACAAGCGCGGACAGCGCAATCTTCGAGGCGTCGGTCACGTCCGCGAACATCGATTCGCCGAAGAACATCCGGCCGAACGACACACCGTACAACCCGCCCACACGCTTGCCCTCGAACCAGCTCTCGATGCTGTGCGCATCGCCGACACGATGCAGCGATGAATACGCCTCGACCACGTCGGCGGTAATCCACGTGCCACGCTGACCGCGTCGCGGCGCTTGCGCGCACGCGCGCATCACCCCGGCGAAATCATGGTCGACGCGGATTTCCCACGCGTCTTCGCGCAGCACGCGCTTGAGCGTCTTACGCAACGACGGCGACAGTTTGAATTCGGCGGGCCGCAGGATCATGCGCGGGTCGGGACTCCACCACAGCACCGGCTGGCCGTCGGAGTACCACGGGAAAATGCCGCGCCGGTAAGCGTCGATCAGACGTGACGGCAGCAGGTCGGCGCTGGCGGCCAGCAGCCCCGGCGCGCCGCTGGCGGCGCCGAGCGCGCGTTCGACGGAGGGAAACGGGTCGTCAGGTCCGAGCCAGGGCACCATGGGCGCCGCTCAACCTTCGCGCAGCGAGCGGAAGATGTCGCCCGTGTGCAGGCCGAAACTGCCGGCGGCACGGTCGGCAAAAAAGAAGCGTAGGGTCTGGCCGACCGTGGGGAAGGCGATCTCGTCCCACGGAATCTCGTGTTCCTCGAAGAGTTTGACTTCGAGGCTTTCCTCGCCGGCGGCAATGTCGAGGTCGAGCAGGCGCGCCATGTAGAACAGATGCACCTGATGCACGTGCGGCACGTTCAGCAGCGAGAACAGGCTCTGCACCTCGACGCGCGCGCCGGCTTCCTCCAGCGTTTCGCGCGAGGCGGCCTCGGCGGTGGTCTCGCCCATTTCCATGAAGCCCGCGGGCAGAGTCCAGTAGCCGTAGCGCGGTTCGATCGCGCGACGGCACAGTAGCACCTTGTCGTCCCAGACCGGGACGGTGCCGACCACGTTGCGCGGATTCTGATAGTGCACCGTGCCGCAACTGCCGCAGACGAAGCGCTCGCGGTTGTCGCCCGGCGGAATGCTCAGGCTGACGCCCTGGCCGCAGACAGAACAGAATTTCATAGGATGGGGACGAGAAAGGGTGATGGGAGTTTATCACTGGCACGGGGTTTCACTGACGGCTCGCGATACGCATGAAAACCCGGCGCGCAATCTAATTTTCGATACGGAAAGCTTTCGATAGTATTGAGCGCTTTGGTCGAGTCCACAAAAACCAGAAGGGGTTGAGCATGAACGAGGTACAAGGAAAAAATCAGGCTGATTCGCACATAGGCGGAATCAGCGCCACGCTTTTAACGTCGGTCCTGTCGATGCCGCTCGATCTCGCGGTGTCCGCGCTCTGCGATTGCGCGGAGCTCGAGGAGCGGGTCGAACAGGCGCCCGATTGGGAGGCGCGGTTTCTCGATCAACTGAAGATCGCGCTGGGTCGCGCGTTTGCCGATCGCGAGCCGGCGGCGTTGAGAGAAGTGCATCGCGCGCTGTTTTCCCTTTACGACCTGCATGTAATGGACGGTACGTCGCCGCGTACCGCGAATCAATTCAATCCGACCTTGACGCGGGTTCGCAGTCGCATCGAGCGCGCGTGGATCGACAGTGAAGTGGGGCGGCTCGACATTGAAACCGGCGCGTCCGATAGCGCCGCGATGGTGCGCTCGTTGAAGGACTTGTGGGCGCGGCATCCGGTGGCGGCGCATCCGCTGTTCGATTTTCTGGAGAAAGACGCGTCGCGGGAACAGGTGATCGCGTTTTTCAAAAGCGACAGCGCGTTGAATATCCGCTTCTTCGATCTGCTGCTGTTTTCGATGGTCGGGTCGAGAGAAGGCGTGCGCAAGGAACTCGCGCAAAACTTCTGGGATGAATCCGGACGCGGCGAAGCCGCACGCAGTCATGTGAGTCTGTTCCAGCACTTGCTGGAAACCGTAGGAGTAGGCCGCGCGAACGACAATCACGCCGGCGAACTCGGCTGGCAAGGATTGGCCGGCCACAATCTCTTCATGCTGACCTGTCTGAACCGCCGTCACTACTTCAAGCTGCTCGGCATCATGGCAATGACGGAACTGCTGGATCCGTCGCAATACGAAAAGCTGGCGCGTGGATGCCGGCGCGTCGGTTTGGGGAACCTGAACGAGCTCGATTACTACGATGAGCATGTGACCATCGACGTGATTCACGGCGAAGGCTGGCTGGCGAATGTGATCGTGCCGATCGTGAACGAGACGCCTTCGGTGGGTGCGGATATTTTGCTGGGCGCGGCGTTGCGGCTGGCGAGTTGCCGGGATTATTACGACGCGCTTTTCGAACAGCTCACCGCGTAGTTCGTGGTTGTTGAACCGTCGCGGCAGATTAACCGCTGCTGGGCGGCTGGCTCGTGTGCGTGCGTGAACACGAGCCAGCCGGGGGAAAGTGAATGATGCGAACCGGGCGGATAACAAAGCTCGCCCGGAAAAGCGAAAAGGCCTGATTTCGTGAGAAATCAGGCCTTTGAATGCTTGATGGTTGCGGGGGTAGGATTTGAACCTACGACCTTCGGGTTATGAGCCCGACGAGCTGCCAGACTGCTCCACCCCGCGTCCGTCGAAGAAAAGAGTATAGCGTACACAGCACGCCTCTGCAATAGCTATTTAAGAATCGACTTCACTCCACGCTTGAATTTCCTCGACGACGCGCTCGCAAGTCGTCGCGCGCATGGCCTGTGTCGTATGCCGGAAGGCGCTCGTAAGGCGCTGCGCTAGAATCCAGGTTCGCTTCGCGCGGCGCGTCGTGTGCGGTGTCGACCGCACTCATGTATCGACATCGACGCGCGCCTCAACCGCTTCCATTCTTACTCGCTCCGAACGCCATGGATATCGCCCACGATCTGCAGATGATTGCCGCCCAGGAACACGCGCTGGTGTTCCCCCAATTCGATGCCGACCGTGCATGGCAGGTTGGCGTCTATCTGCACGAGGTCGCGAAAGCGCGTGGTATCGCCGCCGCCATCGACGTGCGCACGTTCGGTCAGCCGCTGTTCTTCAGCCTGCTCGACGGCGCGACGCCGGACAACGTGGATTGGGCGCGCCGCAAGGGCAACACGGTGGCGCATTTCCGGCGCAGCTCGTATGCGATCGGTCTGAAGATGCAGCAGGCCGGCAGCACGCTCGCCGACAAGCACGCGTTGCCGGCTACCGAATACGCGTCGCATGGCGGCGCGTTTCCGTTGACGGTGAAAGGGGTAGGCGTGATCGGCTCGATCACGGTGTCCGGCTTGCCGCAGCGCGCCGATCATGAGCTGGTGGTGGAAGCGCTGTGCGCGCATCTCGGCCATGACTACGGCAAGCTCGCGCTTGCCAGGGCCTGACGCGATGCGGATGCCTCCTTATGCCCTGCTCGGCATCGCGATCGTCGCGGAAGTCATTGCGACTTCCGCGATGCGGGCCTCGGAAGGTTTCTCGCGGCTGGTGCCGTCGGCGGTCGTGGTGATGGGATACGGCATTGCGTTTTACTGCCTGTCGTTGACGCTCAAAAGCATTCCGGTCGGCATCGTCTACGCGGTGTGGTCGGGCGCCGGTATCGTGCTGATCACGCTCGTCGCGCTGCTGCTGTACCGGCAGGTGCCGGACCTGCCGGCGATCATCGGGCTAGGGCTGATTATTGCCGGCGTCGCGGTGCTGAATATCTTTTCGAAGATGCAGGCGCATTGATGCTTCCACAGCCGGCACGCCCGGCGTTCACTTGCAGCGCACGATCATCGAGCGGTTCTTGACGTTCGCCGACACGACGTTCGTCACGCTGCCGCCCGCGGCGCCGCCTTCGTCGTTGTCTTTCGACACGATGTCATAGCCGGTCGCGCCGCATGCCTTGCCGGCCTGCACGTAGCACGAGGCCCAGCTCGACGCGGCGTCCGCGCCGCTGCAATTCACCGCGAAGCCGGTCTGGCCGTTCGGCAGATTGATCAACGACGTGGTGTTCGACGATGCGCAGCCGGCGAGGCTCACGCCGAGCAACACGGCAGCGGGTAGCGCGACCGGCACGGCCGCCCTGCGCAATAGGGCGAGCAAGGCGCTCAGGCGGAGTCGGGTGGCGCGGCGCGATTGCGTCATGAGTTGCATCGTGAGGTTTCCTTTCAGATTGATGTCTGGGGCTCGCCGTATCGGCACGAGGCGAGGGTGGAGCGGCACGAGCCCCAGGCGCGAGGCCTAGGGCGTTTCGACCGTGATGCCCGCCGCGCTGACCAGCCGGCGGCTTTCAGTGCCGCTGACGGTGGCCGCGTCTTCCCAGATGCTGATGGCTTTCGGAATGTCGATGCCGTGGCTTTCGGCGTAAGCAAACCACCGATTCGCCGCATCCGGCTCGGGCAGTTCGTGGTTCCGCAGAAAATATTTTCCCATATTGCGCTCGCTGAACTCGAAAAGGCGTCTCCTGTCAGCACGGATCGTGCCGCGGAGTCTGTTCGACCGGCCGGTGTGGCACAAGTGCGATCCGCTGTAGCAGGCGCGAACTTATCGGCCGGCGAAGCGCCTTACTTACTCGTCGATGGATGAACGGATGCCGCGAGCATGCACGCACGCCATGTGGCATCCGCGCTGACGCCAGACGACACAAATCGCTATCAACTGCAACGAGGAGAACGAAGATGGCTGAACGGGTCAGCGGACCTTATCGCGGCTATTACATCAGCGCCGCCGCGCGCCTCGTGCCGGCCAACGCGGCGCCCGCCCATGCCGTGGGCGGGACCTACATCGGCTCGGTCAGTCTCGCGGAGCTCGGCCCCGACGATCCACACCGGATCGAGACCTTGCTGGAACTCGGCGGCGAGCAGCGTTTCGGCAGCGAGGAGGAGGCGCTCGGCTTCGTCGAACAGGCGGCGCGCGACTACGTCGACCGGCTGCTGGGAGGTCACTGATGACGATCCGCGACGCGAAACAGCGGGCCGTCGCAGGCTGGACCGTGGTCCGGCCGCGCGAGTACCATAGCGGGGTTCTCCGTGACCGGTGGATGCGCGCCGGCCACGCTCTCCCGCCGGATACTTCTGATGAGGCGACCATGGAAATTCGGTTTCCCGCGGACGCGCCTGCTTACCGCGATTCCAATCTCACCGTTGTTTTTCCCGCTCTGGTGAATGGCGAACCGGTGCCGTGCGCGATCTCGGTCGAAGCGCTCGAAGACCACTTCGGCGCGTACAGCGAAAATCTTGAAGGCTGGCTGCGCGCGTTCGACGCCGGCCGCGAACGCATCGAGGCCGTGGCGCGCGAGCATCTGCAGATCAGTAACGGCACGCCCGTGCTGCTCAAAAGCGGACACTTTCCGCCGGGGAATGTGGCGGGGTAAGCGGGGCGTCGGCCCGGTTTTGCACTTGAAACAATCCTCCCGTGTCCTCCCGTATCACGCCGCTTTCGCCGCACTACGACCACCGCCTGCCGCCGCCTTGGCCGAAGCCGCTTCGCGTGAGGCTGCGAAAGTCTGCCGGATGCCTTCCTCATATGACGTCTTAGCGATCGGCCCGATCAACCCGGTCAACGCCGCGTCGTCCATGACGACGGGCTCGGTCATCAGGTAGTTCATCTCCACCAACTCACGCATCAACGGATTGAACAGGCCGAGCACGCGCAGCATGGTTTTGCCGGCAATCATCAGCTTCGGTTTCCGGCCTGCCAGCGCGTAGGCTTGCCGTGCCAATTCGCGCTGCGTGATCGTGCCCGCGCCGGCCAGATGCCACCAGCGTCCATAGGCCTCGGGCGTGCGCGTGAGTTTTTCGACCACCGGTCCGGCGTCCGGCAGATAGATGAACTCGTGCGGCACATCCACCGGGCCGATCATCTGTGCGCGCGTGCCGTTGGTCGCGCCTTCGAACACGCCGTTCACCAGGCTGCGCTCGATCCCTGGGCCGTAGAAGTCGGGCAGGCGCAGCACCAGCGTCGACAGACCGTTGCGGCCGTGCGCCGCGAGCACCAGCTTTTCCTGCGCGAGCCGCATCTGGCCTTTGAACGTGTGCGGCTCGCGCGGATGATCTTCGCGAATCGGGTTGCCGTGCGCGCGGCCATATGGGTACACCGTGCCGATCAGAATGAATCGTTCGACGCTCGCCGCCGTCACGCCGGCGAGCGTGCGCTCCATCAGCGGCGGATGCTCCGCGAAGCGGTCGTAGGGTACGCCGACCAGATAAATCACGGTCTGCAAGCCGGCAGACGCCGCTTGAATGGAAGCGGGATCGTCCGGATTCCATGTGACGATTTCGGCGTGCGGATCGTGGCCGAACGCCGCCTCGAGCGGCTGACGCGAGCGGCCGACCACGCGGTAATCGCGGCCGGCAGCGCTCAACGCCGCTGCAATGATCTGACCTGCCGCACCCGCGGCACCGAACAGCCCGACTTTCCCGTTTGCTTCCATGACCACTCCTTGAGATGGCGCCCGGTCGCGCCGCGAATGAATTTTCCTGACGACTTAAAATTTAGTGAACATCGTTCAGTGAACGGTGTTCAGTTTAATTTGACTTTTCAGTTTGTCAACCGGAAAATAGCTGTCATGGGAATCGCTGAACGAAAGAACCGCCAGAAGCAGGCACTGCGCGAACGCATCCTCGATGCCGCGCGGCGCATCGTGATGCGCGAAGGCTTTGCCGCGCTATCCATGCGCAAGATCGCCGACGCCATCGAATATTCACCGGCCACGCTCTACCTTCACTTCGCGAGCCGCGACGAGATCGCGCAGGCGTTGTGCGAGGAGGGCTATGCGCAATTGCTGGAAACGTTCGTGCCGCACGCGCGGATCGCCGATCCGGCGGAGCGGCTCAAGGCGCTCGGGCGCGCTTATATCGCGTTCGGGGTGGCGCATCCGCAGACGTACCGCCTGATCTTCATGGAAGATCCGAGCTACACCGGCGCGGCATTGGGTGGCGCGGCGCGCAACGCGCAACGGTTGGCGGACGAGGAGGCCGGTGCGGAAGTTGACGATGCAACAAGGTCGGCGAAGAAGAAGGGCACGGTCGCGGCGTCTGCCACGACGGTTGCCGCATCGTCGGACTCCGCCGCGCACAGGGACGACGACGCCGGCGCTGCCGCGCTTCATATCATGCTCGGCGCGCTCGAGGAGTTGAAGGCCGCGGGGCGTCTGTCCGCAGCGGCGGATTTGAGCGTGTGGGCCGAGGCTTTCTGGGCGACCTTGCATGGCATTGTCGCGTTGAACCTCACGTGTCCGGTGTTCCCGACGGCTCCGCTCGACACCGTGCTGAACCTGACGCTCGACGTCTGGTTCGGCCCATCCGGCGCCGCCCCCGGGGCCGCCGCCAAAGCCGCTCCCGAGCCGCGCGCCAAACCGAAAGCCGCGAGCGCGTGATAACGTTCAATTCCATTTCATTTTGCGCCGCCGCGCGTAGCACGCCATGTCCATCCCCGCCTCGCCCGCCGTCAGCGACGAAGTCGCGACCTACGTAGCCAATCGCATCGGCTTCATCGAACTGGAGCGGCCGAAGGCGCTCAACGCGCTGTCCACCGGCATGATTCGCGCCATGCACGCGGCGCTCGACCAGTGGCGCGACAATCCCGACGTCGTCGCGGTCGTGGTGCGCAGCCAGCATCCGCGCGCGTTCTGTGCGGGCGGCGATATCCGCTTTCTGTACGAGTCCGCGCAACGCGGCGAGCATGACGCGCGCGACGTGTTCTTCATCGAGGAATATCGGCTCAATCACGCCATCTTCACGTACCCCAAGCCGTATATCGCATTGATGAACGGCGTGGTGATGGGCGGCGGGATGGGCATTTCGCAGGGCGCGCATCGCACCGGCGGGCTGCGCGTCGTCACCCATTCCACGAAGATGGCGATGCCTGAAACGCGCATCGGCCTGTTTCCCGACGTCGGCGCGAGCTGGTTTCTGGCCCGCACGCCGGGCGCGATCGGTCGCTATCTGGCGGTGACGGGCGAGACGATCGGCGCCGCGGACGCGCTATACGCCGGCCTCGCCGATGTCTATCTCGACGACTCCGCGTTGCCCGCGCTGGTCGACACATTGCGCAGCGAGGTGTTCGAGCGCGGCGCGGACGTGGTGGCGTGCGTCGAACGCGAAGCGCGGGCGCATCAGGTCGTGCCGTCGCCCGAAGCTTCGTCGCTGGCCAATGCGCGGAGGGAGATCGACCGGCATTTCGCGCTGCCCGACGTCGCGCGAATTCTTGCGTCGCTCGAACACGAACGCGACGCCAACAGCCACGGCGGCGAATGGGCCGAACAGATGATAGGGGTGTTGCGCGAACGCTCGCCGTTGTCGATGGCGGTGTCGCTGGAAGTGGTGACGCGCGCCGAGGCTTCGATGGCGGACGTGTTGCGCTGCGATCTCGATCTGACGCGTTCGTGCTTTACGCGCGGCGATACGGTCGAGGGAATTCGCGCGCGCATCATCGACAAGGACAATGCGCCGCGCTGGCGTTTCGCGCGCATTGAAGACGTGAGCGCGGCCGAGGTGGACAAGATGTTCGACAGCCCGTGGCCGGCAAGCGAACACCCGTTGCGGGATCTGCGCGGTTAGGCGAGCCTGGCTGCGCTTACTCCTCGTCCTCACTTGCCATGAAGGCGCGCATGAACACCAGCGCGCCCCAGCCCCACATTGCATTGGCCGCGAACCCCACCGCGAGGCGCGGCAGCATGTTGCCGCTCGGCCAGATACCGCGCAGCGGATCGACCACGAACACGCTCGCCGCCGTCAAAGCGATGCCGCCGAACACAAACGCCGGCACCCACGGCGCGCGCCGCTGCGGCGCGACGCGCAGCAGCCACGCCATCAGCACCGCCCAGAACGCACTCCAGATTGCATTCGCAATGAACTCAGGCAGCCCGAGCGGTAAAAACGGTGCGGTCGAAAAACCCGTTGGGTCGATCAGCCCGGCCGCGTGCAACAGCGCCAACGTCGATTCGTGAAAAAACAGGGAAGCCAGGAAACCGGCGACGAACGGCAGGATGAGTTTTTGCATGCAGTACACCGCGAGAGCTCAGGCGGCGCGGTTCGCGCAGCCTGCACCGGGTTATTGGAAAACGTGCGCCATTATATCTAGGGACCTCCGCTTTCCAGCGTGCACGGCGCGCAACATCCGTATGCTTTAGCGTCGGGCTAATCACGAAAGTGGAAAACCTAAGCTAAAAAAAATCGTTCAAAAGCCGTGGCCCGATCCCTAGACTGTTTCTCCATGCAGACGGTGTTTGCCGCCGTCGCCCATTTAATCGAGCGCCGCACGCGCACGTCTGGTCGAGGGAAGCCGCCGCGATGTCCTGCCTGATGCCGATCTTCATCCGCCGCCAGGCGTTTGCGCGCCGACGCTGTCGTCGCTAGCCGGCGCGGTTACCGACGCTCTTTCTTCATCCTCTTTTGCGTTGCATCGCCGGGCCGCTGACAGGCTGCTCGCGGGATGCGCGCGGCCGACGTGTGCGCGGTCAGCTTCCGCGGCGTCTTCATTCAATCCAGTTTTCGAACAAGCAGGAGCAGCACATGAATGTGTTCTGGTTCATTCCGACTCACGGCGACAGCCGCTATCTCGGTACGTCCCAAGGCGCACGCGCAGCCGATTACGACTACTTCCAGCAGATCGCCGTGGCTGCCGACACGCTCGGCTACGAAGGCGTCCTGCTGCCGACCGGCCGTTCATGCGAAGACGCATGGGTGGTCGCGTCGAGCCTGATCGCCGCGACCAGACGGCTGAAGTTTCTGGTGGCGATCCGTCCGGGCATTTCGTCGCCGGGACTGGCCGCGCGCATGGCGGCGACGTTCGACCGCTTGTCGAACGGACGTTTGCTGATCAACGTCGTGACCGGCGGCGACGCGGCCGAACTGGAAGGTGACGGCGTGTTCGTCGATCACGATACCCGCTACGAGATCACCGACGAATTCCTGCATATCTGGCGCAAGCTGCTCGCCGCGTCGCATACCAACGACGCGATCGATTTCGACGGCAAGCATCTGAGTTCGAAGGGCGGCAAGGCGTTATATCCGCCGGTGCAGAACCCGCATCCGCCGTTGTGGTTCGGCGGCTCGTCGCCGGCCGCGCACGACATGGCGGGCGAGCATATCGACACCTATCTGACGTGGGGCGAGCCGCCCGCGGCCGTGGCGAAAAAGATCGCGGACATTCGGGCACGCGCCGCGGCGCACGGTCGCACGATCAAATTCGGGATTCGTCTGCACGTGATCGTGCGCGAAACGGAAGAAGAGGCTTGGGCCGCCGCCGACAAACTGATCAGCAAGCTCGACGACGAAACCATCGCACGCGCCCAGGCATCGTTCTCGAAGATGGACTCCGAAGGCCAACGCCGCATGGCCGCCTTGCACGGCGGCAAACGCGGCAGTCGTGCGGAACTCGAGGTCTATCCGAATCTGTGGGCGGGCGTGGGACTCGTGCGCGGCGGCGCGGGCACGGCGCTGGTCGGCAATCCGGAGCAGGTGGCGGCGCTGATGAAGGAGTACGCCGCACTCGGCGTGGATACCTTCATTCTGTCCGGCTATCCGCATCTCGAGGAATCGTATCGTTTCGCCGAGCTGGTATTTCCGCTGCTGCCGGACCGCCAGAACAAGACTTCGAATGGACCGCTGTCGGGTCCGTTCGGCGAGATCGTCGGTAATAACTATCTGCCGAAGGCGGCGAGTTCGAGCTGAGCGCGGCGCGCTCCGCTTGCATCCGTCGCCTCTGTCGATGAGGCAATCAGGAAAGTCATCATGGCTCAAGCTACCGTGAATGCGGATCGAAACGAAAACGCGGGCGAACGCGCCGGCGGGTTGCGCCGGCTCGGCGCGCATCTGGCGCCGTGGCTCGCGCCGCTCGCGATCCTGCTTGCGTGGGAACTCGCCGCGCGCAGCGGCGTGCTGTCGACGCGCGTGCTGCCCGAGCCGCTCGCGGTCGTGAAGGCCGCGTGGTCGCTGATCCAGTCCGGTGAAATGTGGGCCGATGTCAAGGTCAGCACGTGGCGCGCGGTGTCGGGCTTTGCGATTGGCGGCGGGATCGGTCTCGTGCTCGGGCTCGCGACCGGCTTGTTCAAACCCGCCGAAATCGCGCTCGATTCGACCGTGCAGATGATACGCAACATCCCCGCGCTGGCGATGATTCCGCTCGTGATCCTGTGGTTCGGGATCGAGGAAGAAGCCAAGGTATTTCTGGTCGCGCTCGGTGTGTTCTTTCCGATCTACGTGAACACCTTTCACGGCATCCGTTCGGTCGACGCGAACCTGATCGAGATGGCGCGCAGCTACGGCGTGAAGGGTTTTGCGTTGTACCGGCATGTGGTGTTGCCGGGCGCGTTGCCGTCGATTCTGGTCGGTGTGCGTTTCGCGTTCGGGCTGATGTGGGTCACGCTGATCGTCGCCGAGACCATTTCCGCGCAGTCGGGCATTGGCTATATGACGATGAACGCGCGCGAGTTCCTGCAAACCGATGTGGTGGTGGTCGGCATTCTGCTGTATGCGGGGCTCGGCAAGCTCGCCGACGTGCTGGCGAAGAGCCTCGAGCGCGTGTCGTTGCGCTGGCATCCGGCTTATCAACGAGGAGCGAAATGATGAACGCGACGACTTTTTCGGCGTCGTTTGGCGGGATCGCGGGCCGCGATCTCGAAGCTGAGCTGGCGCAAACGCGTGTTGTCGATCGTGACGCTGGTGAAGCGGCGGGATTTGAGTTTGATGATGCGTCGCACGAGGTCGCGCAGTTGGGGGATTTGCGCGAGATTGACGTGTCGGTGCGTGGGGTTGCGGTGGCGCGCGATTTTGCTGCGGGGGCGGTTGCGCGGTTGGTTGAGGGGGGCCGCGCGGGTTCAGACGCAGATTCCGCCGCACGGTCGGCCGATTACTCGGTGCAGTTGCGCGGTGTCGGCAAGCAGTACGGCGAGCGCAAGGTGCTGGCCGATTTCGATCTGTCGATCGAGCGCGGCAGTTTCGTGGCGATCGTCGGCCGCAGCGGTTGCGGTAAATCGACGTTGCTGCGGCTGGTCGCCGGCCTCGAAAAAACCAGCGCGGGCGTGCTCGATAAACGCGCCGAAGACGGCGGTCCGCTCGATACCCGCATCATGTTTCAGGACGCGCGCCTGCTGCCGTGGAAGAGCGTGCTGCAGAACGTGATGCTCGGCCTCGGCCGCAGCGCGCGCGACGATGCGCGCGCTGTGCTCGCCGAAGTCGGCCTGCTCGAACGCGCCAACGACTGGCCCGCGCAGCTTTCCGGCGGTCAGCGTCAGCGGGTCGCGCTGGCAAGGGCGTTGGTGCATCGCCCGCAATTGCTGCTGCTCGATGAACCGCTCGGCGCACTGGATGCCTTGACGCGGATCGAAATGCACGCGCTGATCGAGCGCCTGTGGCGCGAGCATCGCTTTACCGCATTACTGGTGACGCACGATGTGCATGAAGCCGTCGCGCTCGGCGACCGGATTCTGCTCATCGAGGAAGGGCGGATCGCGCTCGATCAACCGGTGCCGCTCGCGCGTCCGCGGGCACGCGCGTCGGCGGGTTTCGCGGCGCTCGAAGACCATGTGTTGCAACGCGTGCTGCAAAACGCGCCGAATGACGACGCGTTGTCGCATCGCGCCTACGAAACACGTGAAGAAGGCCGTGTCATGCGGCCGACCGAGGTCCGCTGGGCCGTCTGAGATTGCTTGCCCGACCTGTTTTTTTAATCGTTTTTCTGGACTTTGGAGTCACCCGTTATGAGCATTTCCGCAATCAACGTACGCAATCAGTTCAAGGGCAAGGTCAAGGAAATCATCCGCGGGCCGGTGGTGTCCGAGGTCGATGTCGATACCCCGTTCGGTATCGTCACCTCCGTCATCACCACGCGCTCGGTCGACGAACTGGATCTGAAGGTCGGCTCGGAAGTGGTGGCGCTGGTGAAGTCGACGGAGGTGTCGATCGCGCGTCTTTGAGGCCGGTGCCGCACGCGCTATTTCGCGTTCGCGCCGCTGGCGGGCGGCTGGCGCGTCATCCGGTCGTGGGTCGGTTGGGGTGGCCGCTTGACCGGCATGTTGTCCGGGTTGCTCGAACCGCCTGCGCCTGACGCCGCCGGCGGCGGTTTGGCCATCGGCGCGTTGCTGTCCTGCAGAGGAGGTGGGTTCGTTTGGGCGAGCTGAGGGCGGGTTGGTGCGCTTTGCGCGGGTCGAGGCGTCTGGGCGAACGTCGGCGTGCCGCTCGCACCGAACAGCGTGAGCGCGACGCCCGCTGTCAACGCTGCGCTCGACGTTGCGTTCGACATCGCGGTCAACATTTTCAACGCCGCCGATCTGCTTCGTTTCATGTCTTTCTCCTCTGCGAGTCCGGCCTTGTCTGGCCCGCTCCCGCGCGTGTTCAACGTGCCGCATCCGACACCTTGCGCACGCAATCCCTATGCCTCGACGCACGGCTGCATACCGCTCTGAAAGTTGCTAGGATGAATTGATCATCCCGACGGGAGACGGCGATGTCCAAGTCATTGAGTCCCGAAGCAATCGAAGCGTTGCGACGCCTGAACGATGTCGGCGTCGGCCAGCCCGCACCGGCCTTCGCGCAGGCCGTCGCGGCTGAATTGCTGGCGAGCGGTCTGGTGACCGAAGCAGGTAGCGGCGAGGTCGAGATCACCTGTAACGGCCGGCAGTATCTGTCGGGCGATTGCGACTGATTGTCAGGGTCTGGCGGTCTGGCAGCGACGGCCACGCGGCGCGCGGGCCCGCGCTCGCTGGGTCAGTGCGGCCGGTGGGTCGGCGACCGGATGCGGCAACTCACACCACGAGTCACCACGGAGGCGTCCATGGAGCCAAAAGGTCTCGACATGGGGGACTATCAGGAGCGCTATCAGGACTACGACATCGAGGTCGCGGTCGAGCAGGTGCTGACCGGCGTCAAGGCGCATTTCCGGGTGCTGCGAGGCGGCGCCGTGGTGATCGATTGGCGGCTCGTGCGGATCGACAGTCTCTGGCCAACCGAACATGCGGCGGCGGAGGCGGCCTTCCGCGCCGGACGCGAGACGATCGACGCGGGCTTCGCCGCCTAGCGTCGGCAGCTCGTACGGCTATGGGGCGAGCTGGACAACACGGTGTCGAACCTGCGTTAAATCATCGCTAACCGCTGTAAACGCAAACTGGGCGCCGGCATGAATAGATCATGCGCGACGCCCAGTTTTATCTGCTGCCCGTGGCGGCAGCAGATTCAACAACGCTCGACTGCTTAGTGGCCGAAGAAAACCGATTGCGGGCCCGAAGTCGCTTCACGCGTACCCGATTGCGTCGACACGCTATTCACGCCGCCGTAAGCGTTCGATTCCGATTGAGCGCGTTCCGCAGCGACGGTTTGAGCGTTCTGGCCTTGTTGCGAAGCCGGTGCGCCAACCGACGGACGATACGACGGTGCCGGGCCGTAGCCACTAGCGAAAGCGGGAGCGGCGATCGAGGCAGAAACAGCAACCAGCACAGCGGCGATAAGCTTGGTGTTCATGGTGTGACTCCGTTAAACGTTTTGACTTCAGTTCAGGATGGCGTCGCAGGGGCCGGTGAGGTGTGTCTGCAACGTCGATGGAAGGCAGTGTATACCCCTACTATCGAGAATTTGTACTGATAATTTGAAATTACTGTTCTCGATACTGAAATAATCGGCCGAACGTAGGTGGGAGAAGGGCGAGCGACGTTCCGACCCCGATGGGTGGCCGGTTTTAAGGAGGAAAGACCGCTTGCGCGCGCGGGTTATTCGGACGACCACGGTCGCCCAAACTGGCGATTTCAAGCGTTGCTGTAAAATCCGTGCTTTGAATCAAGCCGTTGGCCACCCCATGTCTTCACCTCAAACTCCCAGTCCGCGCCGAGTATCCGTTGCCCCGATGATGGACTGGACCGATCGTCACTGCCGGTCCCTGCATCGCGTAATTTCGCGCCATACCTGGCTTTACACCGAAATGGTCACCACCGGCGCGCTGCTGCACGGCGACGTGCCGCGCCATCTCGCGTTTACGCCGGAAGAAGCACCGGTCGCGCTGCAACTCGGCGGCAGCGAACCGGCCGACCTCGCGCGCTCGGCCAAACTGGGCGAGCAGTGGGGTTACGACGAAATCAATCTGAACTGCGGTTGTCCTTCGGAGCGCGTGCAACGCGGCGCATTCGGTGCGTGTCTGATGAACGAGCCGCAACTCGTCGCCGATTGCGTCAAGGCCATGCGCGACGCGGTCTCGGTGCCGGTCACGGTCAAGCATCGGATCGGCGTGGACGCGGTAGAGGAATACAGCTTCGTGCGCGACTTCGTCGGCACGATCGCCGAGGCGGGTTGCAATGTGTTCGTCGTGCATGCGCGCAATGCGATTCTGAAGGGATTGAGTCCGAAGGAAAACCGCGAGATTCCGCCGCTCAAATACGACTACGCTTATCAGTTGAAACGTGATTTCCCGCAGTTGGAGATCATTATTAACGGCGGCATCAAAACGCTCGATGAAGTTGAGACGCATCTTCAGCACGTCGACGGCGTCATGCTCGGGCGCGAGGCTTATCACAATCCGTATTTGCTAGCCGATGTCGACGCACGCTTCTACGGCTCGACGGAAACGCCGCTCACGCGCGAGCAGGTCGAAGCGAAGCTGATCGATTATTGCGCGGCCGAAATGGCGCGCGGCACGTACCTCGGCGCGATCACGCGTCATGCGCTCGGTCTCTATCGTGGCGAAGCGGGTGCGCGTGGATGGCGCCGCGTGTTGTCGGATAGCAAGCGTCTGGCCGCGCGCGATCTGAGCATCTTCGACGAAGCAAGACAGCATCTGCGTGAGCCAGTCGAAATTTTTGAATAAAGGACTAGGCAAACGAGAATCTTGTTCGTATAATCTCGTTTCTTCATCGACGAGCCAGAGTTTTTAGGCAAGTCAAGCAGATGTCAGTGGTGGCTGTAGCTCAGTTGGTAGAGTCCAGGATTGTGATTCCTGTTGTCGTGGGTTCGAGCCCCATCAGCCACCCCAAAGAATTCCCAAGCGGTTCAAGCGTTTATAAGACGGCACTGTGCAAAAACACAGTGCCGTTTTTGTTTGTGATTCCCGCGAAAATTCCCATTTTGGGAATCGAGCGGCGCCCGTCGGCCATACGCCAAAGCACATAGTCCTGTGCATCCATCCAGTCATAGCGCTCGGCGCTTCACGATCCTCGATCGGTCGTAAACGCGTGCGGTGGTCGCCGGATTTGCATGCAGATCCGGCAGCGCGCCGCGGGTGGCTTTGTGCTGCGTCACGTAGTACGCGCGCAGGTCGTGGAAGGTAAAGCGATGCACGATCACCTTTTCCTTGAGCGCCTGGACCATCAGCTTCTGCCACATCGCTTTGAACCCGGCCTGCGTGTATGCGTTGCCCGAGCGGTTCGGGAATACGTACAGGCAGTCGTTTTCGCGCACGGCTTCGAGCCGGTCGAGCAGGGCGGTGATGTGCGGCGTGATCTCGATCTGTTCGATTACCTCGCCGCGCTTCTTGCCCCGCTGCTTCGCGCGTTTGATTCGGATGTGGCCAGCGGCCCGATCGATCTGCGGCCACGCCAAATCAAGAAACTCCACCTTCCGGTTGCCGGCGCCCGCGGCATATTCAGCGGCCATGCCGATCATCGCGCGCTGCTTGCCTTGATCGCGCAACCATTGCGCGAATGCGGCGAAGTCGGCCGGCTCCGGCGCCTCGGTGCGCGGCTGCTCTTCATTGCGCTTCACCTCGCGGCAGGGGTTGTGCTTCGCCTCGCCACGCTCGATCGCGAGACCGATCAGGTTGGAAAGCAGCGCCGCCTCTCGATTAGCGCGCACAGGCGCATTGGCACGCTCCTTCCGCAGGTAGCGCGCGACGTCGGTCGCGTCGATGTCAGAAGCCCGCATGTCGCCAAAGATCTCAAGCAGCTTAAGCGAACACTGCGTATAGTCGGCGCGCGTATATTGCGAATAGCGCTTCCAGCCAGGCGTATCCTGAAATTGCTCCCACAAGCGCGCAATCGTGCCGAGATCGTCTCCGGTGCCGGTTAAATCCAATACCTTGCGGATCGCCTCGACGCGATCGTTGCCCAAGTTGATAGGCTTTGCCCCGACGGGGTGATAGCGGTAAGTGAAACCGGCTTTGGTCGGGCGAGCCTCCATTCGCGGCAAGAGGCCATCGCGCACGGGCTTTCTCATGCTGCGTTTTTCCACTTCGGTGCGGTGCGGCGGGTCGCGGCGCTCGGCTCGCGGTTGACCTGCTCCCATGTGAGTAAGGGGTGGCCGTCGACCTTCCGCGGCGCGTCGATGCCTAGCGCCTTTTTGATCCAGCGTGTTTGCGCTGCGCCTTGCGTCAGTCCGCCAGTCAGTTCGACCAGCTCTGCGTTAGTGACGATGCTCAATTCACACCCCAATGTTTGCGCGTGGTTTCAATCATTCGTTGTGCTGCTGCTTTGATGCTCAGGTTCGTTCGCGTTGCAATCTGCTTCACTGCGACCTCAGGTTCATTCATTTTTTCGGGTCGTGATATGGTGAGTCACGCAACCACCCCGGAGACCAACATGCATCGAGATGCCACTGACGCGCCGTATCACATTTCTATCAATGCGGTACCGAAATACAATCCAAGCGCTCCGGCCGAAGTTATCGGCTATAGCGTTCGTGTCACGGTCGCAAGGACGGACAGGAAGCCTGTTCAGGGAACGTTTCTGAACGAACATTCTGACGACATGGTTCCATTGCACGGCGATCGTTTCCTGACGATCGGCGAAGCACTCGATCATGGCGAGGCATGGGGCAGGCACTGCATCGCCCAATGGCGCGAAGCAGGCGCGCACTAGCGCTCTCCCGCTTTCTGTTGAGACATGGCGGCGTCAATCGCGGCGGCCAACATCACCGTCTCGTCCGAGACTGGCAATGCCGTGGCTTGCGCGGATGCGCCGCGGGCCAGGAATTCGCGTGCATGCTTGGGAAAACCAACTTCGTTGTAAGTGCGCGCGATAAGGCGTAGCTCCAGCAACTGTCCATCCGTCAGCGTCACCGTGGCGGGCGTCGATGAGGCGCTGGCTTTCTGCGCATTTATCTCGATAGCGGTTCGCATGAGACGTCGAAAGCCTTCAGCATACGTCTGATGCATGTTGCCAAAACGCTCTTTTGTCAAGGCGTTCAGTTCGTCATTGGTCAGCACCACCCGACCAGCATTCTGCTCGTCTGTCGGCGCTACTGGCGCGGGAACTTGGGGAGCGGCGCCAAGCGTAGCGCGGTGCGCAGCATCGAGAGCGTCGTCCCGATCTTTGCCAGATTGCTCGGTGGTGTTGAAGGCGATGAGAGCCTTTGCGCGCATCTCGTACGAGCGCTCGACCGGAACCAGCTTCCACCCTTCCCCCGCGCTCTGGTCTGCACTGGTGGCGAGAGCGGCTTGCCAGCCGACCCAAGCCGCCTGCATTTCGCGCTGGACGTATTTGCCGTCGCTATTCCGGAAAAGCGTTACCCCGCCGAGGCCGCTATCAACGGACATGGCTGCCTCAAACCGTGCGCGGTCATCTTCACGGCATTGAAGAACTGATTCGCCCCCAGCGGCGAGCGCGCTCACCAAGTCGTCAGGCCCGCAGACTTTCCACGCGTGGATACCGCCGATTTCGAAGTCGACGTACCACTCAAACCCGTCGCTCAATCTATCTTCAAAATCGCAGAAGTCGGCGCGCGCCTCCAGCAACTCGCTCGGCGAGGGATCGCCGTAGACCATGCGCGCCACAGCGTTGAACGCCTCGTCGAGGGTGGAAACCAACTCAATTTCGGGCATGGGCGTTTCGCCGTAACCCATCACCAGAAACATTTCGCGTGAGTCCATCAAAGAAGCTCCATTTGTTCGAACGGCATGTCGGGCCACGTGTGCCACGACTTGACCGCGTTTTCGCGCCAGTGCAGGACGCGCATATTCCAGTGGACGTGCAGGCCGCAAACAAGCTTGCCGGCCAGTGGCACGATGTGGTCGACGACGTGCAACTCGCCCGTCTCGCGCGTCAAGCGCGCGGCCTCGCGATATAGCGCCCGGATCTGCTCCATGTCGGCCCACGGCGGTGTGGCTCGCCACTCGCGGCGCCGGCGGCGCTTCCCGCCGAGCGTGCCACCGTGGATGACCGGCGCGCGGCGCTTCACCGGTACGAATAGCGGGCCGACGTGATGACCGCCAATGAGATCGAGCGGCATCGTTAGTTGTATTGCGTACAGAACATCACGGGTAAATTGAAGCGGCCGCCGTCCGTCCACGCGTAGAGGTCGTGCAGGTTGCCGCGCAAAGTTTCTAGCGGGCGGTCGTCGTTGCCGCGGTTGCGCAGCGTCATGCGCGTGGCGACTGCATCGAGTTCAGCCCACTCAATCAATTCGCCTTCTTCGTCGAATAACAGCACGCCACGGTCAGGGTGATCGTCCCAGCGGTCGATTCCAGTGCCTGCGCGGCCATTGTCGCGCGCAAGCTGGCGGATCGATGCGGCAGCGAAGATTTCGGACTCTTCCCCAATCCAGAAAAATCGCGGTGTATTCATTTCGAGTTATCCACAGGCAATGGGCGGACGTGCCCGGTTTTCAGGTTGACGAACGCGCCGCACCAGCTGAGCTTGCCGTGCCGGAAAAACTCCCAGAGGATCCCGAGCGCCGGCGTCACGATCGCCTGGTTTATGAAAAGCTCTTGACGCTCGAGCGCCTCAGCGAGGCCGCAGCTCGGCGTGTCATCTTCCGGAACGCTCGTATCGATCAGCTCGGGCAGCACGTCGTATGGCCAGCGCAGCGGCGAGCCTTCGCTATTGCGCGGCGACGAACGACCGAAGATCACTTGTCCGTCGCTCGCGCGATTGCCTAGATCCATCACATACGTCGACGCGCCGGTGAGGCTTGGCGCCAGCTTCTTGCGCGCAGCCGCGCTGTCGACACATACGATTGCGATGCCGGGCCCCACGTTGATCAGTTCTGACGGTCCGGCATGGATCGGCCGGGCGTGCCAGTCCAGACCAAAGAACGCATTCAGCCTGTGAACCAGTACGACGCTCTTGTGCATGCCGACGTCGGCCGGGCTGAACATCTGGCGGCCGATGTTCGCCTCGCTGACCGTGTCGCCGTCGAACGCGGTAACGTGCAAGCCGGGATGGCCGAGTGCGGTCAGCGCATGGTTGAGCCGCGCGAGGCCGGTCAGCATCTGCGAGCCGTTGCCGCCGCAGCCGATCAGCGCGATATTCACGCGCCGGTCGAGGAAATGCGCGGGCGTGATGTGCGTCATGCCGGCTCCGGAACCTTGAATACGGCGGACGCCGGTACCTTCAGCGGAATAATCATTCCGAGCACACAGAGGCGGAACGCGACGCTCGGTGTTCCGTCATCGCCGAGGCCGCCGAGCACCGCCGAGATCTTCACTTCGCCGGCGTCGTCAGCATCGTCCTGCGGACTGAAGAATGCCGGCCCGACGCCGTGACTGTGCAGGTCGATCGCGAGCGATTCGTGTGGCTGCAGCTCCGGTCGCTCGAACGTAATCGCGCCGGGCGTGGCAGACGAGACATGCAGCGCCTTGTAGGCCAGTTCTTTTTTGTCCTGGTCCCACACGATCCACGCGGCGTGCTCGTTCGGCAGCGCGCTTCGCGCTTCTTCGGCGAATGCCTGCACGAACGGGATCGCGACGCCGAGCCGCCCGAATGCGAGTTCGATCTTCGGCATGATCAGGCCGTACGGCGGCCGCGGGCCGGTGTCGCCGTGCTTCGCCAGTTGCTGAATCACATGGAGCCACGGCCGGCGCACTTCCACGAACACGCCTTCGGCCGTCATCAGAAAGCGGTGGCCGACCTCGAGCAGCGGCGCGAATTGCGCGTGCTTCGGCACGGCAACCGTCGGCGCACTATCGAACAGCGCGACGTCGAGCGGCAGTTCCGCATCGTCGCTGGCCGCTGCGATCGCTCGCGGCTTTGCATTAGCGAGTTCATCGGCAACGCCACGCGAGAAACTTTCGAGCGCCGCGGCGATGTCGCGGAGGCCGGCTTGCGTGGCATCCTGAAACAGGGCGAGTAGCTTTTCCATGGATTCAATCCTCATTTGCGTTGGTGCTGATCGCTTCGGCGAGCGTTTGCTTCGCGTCGATCAGGCGGTCTAGTGGGAAGTCGGCGCCGTCGAGAAGGTCGAGCCACAGGTGCTGAGCGCCGCCGCGCCTGTGGATAAGTCGTTTGTTGTTCGGATGGGTGAAGCGGCTGCGGAAAAATGCGTCTTCGAACGGCGCGATGCTTTCCATGCCGATACGCTCGGGCGTCGGTACGTTGCCCACACAGATGCTGCCGTCCTCCCAAACGTTGTAATAGGGCGCGGTGTAGAGTCGCGTCGCTGCGCCGGGCCGCTCGTTTTCGCGCAGGGCAAATACAGACCAGTCGTTCCGGTTGACGATGAACAGCAGCGGCGGATGTTTCGCGTCACCGGCGCGCTCGCCTATCTTGTCAGTCGTTTTGAACCAGACATGGCGCGTGCCGGCTGGCACCCACCAGGCGATCATGTTCGGCGCGAGATAGACGACGCGGTCGTGCACGAATCCGCGATAGCTCGTTTTCTGCGCGGCGAGGTCAGCGATGTCGGCCAGCTGGTCGAGCGTGATCGGCACGCCGGCCAGCAGCGTCGGCCGGCCGTCGACGACGCGCGCGGCATGCTGCGTCGCGTAAATGTGGTTTGTGCCTTGCGATCGGTAGAACAGCAGCGCGCTGTCGAGCTGCAGCTCCACGTCGTTTTCCTGAGCGATCACGACGCTTTTCATGCGAACACCCGCACCAGTGTTTTCGTCTGAAACTCGTCGCGCCCGAGCATGTTCAGCAGATACTCGACTGCCTTGGCCAGCATCGCCGTCGCTTCCATCTGTTTGAGCCACGTTGCGATGTCACCCCCGTCGACCTTTAAGGACGTTACGGACGAAGCGAGCAGGAGCTCCTCGCTGTCGGCGACGTACTGAAGAAAGTCGTCAATAACGCGTCCGCAAACGTCTTCTTCCTGCCAGCGCACGACGAGAGCAAGGTCGATCGCATCAAGGCCGGCGCCGCCCGTACCCACTTCTGCGAAGGGGCCGTAGAACTGGACAATGTTCCAGATTGAGTCCATCGCGCCCACAACCTCACGCGCGAAATCGTCGCGGGCGGCAGCGCGCCTGACCTGGTGGCGGGAAAGCACGCGCTCCGGACGCGCTGCCCATTTAGGCATCTCGGCGAAAAACTTTTCGTGCGTGAAGAAATCGAACGTGTCGACAAGCTCTTCGCGAGACTTGCAGTCGTGCATCGCCATGGCCTCTTCGACAGCGTACTTCTCATCGCTTTCGCCGTACCAGTACGTGTGCTGAGCCAGCCAGAACGTGTATTCGGGCGAGCACACGGTCGGCAGCATGTGGAAGGCGTCATAAAGCGCGGCAAGCAGCGTTTGGCCGAGGCCTTCGCGCACTCTTTCGAGTTCAGTGATTGCGCCGCCGATGCACACTTGTTTGCAGGAAACAGGGCCTCGGGTTGTCTGGATCATGGCCCACAGCTGATCCGTGCGTTTCGCCGGCTCAAAAGGGTATCCGGCAGGTTCCTGTTCGAGGCGCAGGTTCCAGTCGAACATATGCATGCCTTCCGTGATCCGGTTCCAATGACGCGTCAGGGCGGCCGTGGCGACTGCCATTTCTGATCGCGGACGCCGCGCGACGTCCTCGGCGGCGATGACGCCCGATTCAAGCAGCGACATCGCGAGCGGGTACGCGAACGACTCGCCGGAGCTGATCGTGTACGCGCCCGGAACGTTGGCGAGCGACGGGAGGGCGAGGGGCGCGAAACTCATGGCAGCACCGGCATGTTGGCGACGGGAAGCTTCAGGCGCACGCCAGCAGCGCGGCGCAACGCGAGACCGTGCAAGCGGTGGACGAGCGGGTTGTTCGTGTGCTGGACGTCGACGCGGTGCTCGCCCGCCGGCGTCATTGGTCCGCGCTCGAGCTCGGCGCGCAGCTGTTCGAGAGTCACGATGCGATCTCCGCGGCGACGGCTTGCTTCACGTAGCGCGCGTAGAGCGCGTCGATGAACTGCACCTCTTCGTCGAGCAGCGGGCACACGTGCGCGCCGGCGATGCGTTCGACTTCGACGAGATAGGCGCAGATCGCCGGCGCGACGTGCTTGCAGTTTTGCAGGACGCGGCCGATTTTCTTTCGAACGGTGATCAGTTCGTCGGTAGTGCCCTTGGTGCCGACGGCGCGCCGGAACGTGAAGACGTTCTTATTGCCGGCGACGACCGGCCCTTCGATCTCGGCATTGACGATCTCGGGATAGGTGTTGCCGTAGAAGTCGCGCACCTGCGCGAGCGAGAACGTCGGCGACGGATCGGCCAGCTTCGCGCCGTTGTAAAGGAATTCGCGAGCGAGTGTTTCGGTTTTCATTCGCGGCTCCCGTTACAGCAGGTCGACGCCATCATCGGCGGCCTGTTGGTCGTTGCTGGAATCCTGCTCGACGGCTGCTGCAGGCGTCTCGGGGGTGGCCTGCTCGGCGCCGGGTTCAATGCCGGGAATTTGTGTCTGGCGCGGATCAGCCTCCGGCGCTTCGCCGCCGCCCGGGTTTTCGCTCGAATCGCTCGGCGCGGGCACTTCGGATGCGCGCTTGCGGCCCGGCTTGCCCTTCGTCGACGGCGCCGGGAGTGCCTTGGGAGCCGATCCGGCGCCGTTCGCCGCGCTTGCTGCACGTGCCTGATCGAGTACGGAGAGCGTGCTGGGTTCGTAAATGGACACCGCCTCGGCGAAGTCGCGGTCGAGTTCTTCGGCCGTGGCGAGGATCGACAGCGGGTAGAGCGTCTTTTCGCCCTTGTCGTCGTCGCTGGCGCGCGGCGTGACGTTGACTCGAAGCTGATCACCCTCGGCGGTGATCAGCAAGGTGAGCGTCGCCAGCTTGGCCAGCGGTTGCAGGGATGTGAACAAAGACATGTACGTTTCTCCGTGTGGTTGCGGGTCAGTGCTGCTTGGCGCGCCACTCGGCGAACGGGGGGCGCAAAAGGGTGTGAAAGCGGGTGGCCGCCGCCTTATCCGTGGCGAGCCGGCGGCGGCTATCGATCTGGCAGACGTGGCGAATAACCTCCGCGGCTTCGTCGACGGTCAGCTGGTCGACCTGCGTTGCGGACGAAAGCCACTCGCGAAACTTCGGGTCGCGGGGCAACATGCCGGCGAGTTGAGAAATGGTCGGCATCGTGCGTTCAGGCCGCGAGCCCGTCGTAGTTGCGATCGGCGAAATCCGCATCGCCGGGATAACGGCCGGTTCCGTCGGCGCGGTTCCAGCAGAAAAGCGAGCCGCGACGGTGCGGGAACCAGTAGCCGGAGCAGTCGCACCGCGTTTTTCCGGTGTCGCGCCGGTTCATCCAGCGATCGACGCGGTAGTTACGCTTGCCGCATACTGCGCAGGCGGGGAGTCGAGCGTAATGGCGCGGGTTACGCCTCAGGCAGCGGCGTGTCGCGCAGTGGCGGCAGCGGACGTGGCAACGTGACATATCAGTCGAGATCGTTGGCCGCGCGCAGCTTCGCGTCGCGGTGGTTGTTCGAATCGATCGTGGTTTCGCGCGCTGCGCGGACACTCGCCCCCAACTCCAGGCAGCGTCGCACGATCGGGTTGGTGATCGCGTCGACGGCAGAGCCACGGCAGCGCTGCAGGCGAAACTCGCGAGCCACCATGTCGTCAGTAATGCGGATCGGCGCGGGCATATCAGTCCTTGCTACTACGCAGATGAAGAAGGCCGAGCAGCACCCCTGCAACGGCGGCCAAGACGATAGCGCCGACGATCAGGAGAACCGTGGTATCGCGACAAACCATCTCAGGGCTCCAGTGGCGCTTGGTTAGTCGCCGATGCGCGGATAGCACGCATCGCTCTCGTGTTCGAGCGCCGGATCGGCGGCATCTGCGAGCTTCGCTGTGGTGCAAAGGCTGCCGAGAATGAATCCCGCGAACATGCCAACCGTCATTGCCATGAACAGGAGTACTAAAATCACGGGAAACGTATTCATCGGTGAGCCTTTACGGGATCAGGTGCAGCGAACCACGCTGCAGCGTTCGATACGGGACTCTCGGGCTTCAATTGCTTCGGCAACAGCGCTGTATATCGCTAGCGCGGCGACACCGACTGCGAGGGCTTTGAGATAGGCGCGCATTACCAGGTGCCGAGGAGACGGCAAAGACCTTCGGCGACAAACGGCGAGGCGGCGATGACAGCGAAGCAGACCAGCGGACGCTTCGTCGTACGGCGGGCGTACTGCGCCAATTCGGCGTCGGTCATGCCGCCGTTTTCGAAGTACGTGATCTCGTTCGCCGGCCGCGTTGCTTCGGTGAAGCGCGGGGCGGTTGTGTGCACGGTGCTCATCTCAAGTTCTCCCGGTAGGTCGGTGAGTGCGTGAGCCGAATTAAACACTATGTTTATATTTCAGTCAAACATTTTGTTTAGTTGGTTGTATGTGCTTGATCGTCGCACGTTTCGCCTTGGCGAAAAAAAACCCGCCAAGGCGGGTTTCTTCAGTTGGTGGCGCGCGCCATATCATCCGCGAAATATTATTGCTTCGTTCAGCGCGGCCACAACCTGCTGGACAATCGCGCTGTCCGACGACGAGAACGCAGGGACTTCGCCCGCAGCCGTATGCAAGATCACATCGTATCGACCGCGGGCGCGCACGGTCCAAATTATGCCCGCGACGAACATCAGTGCGGCGAGAGGGCGCAGCGCAGGCCACGCCAACGCCACGACGGCGGCGAGCAACGCGAGCGCGATACCGCCCGTGCGCGACGAACCCTTCTCGCGATGGCCGATTGATGTGATGCCGCTCATGGCGAAAGTCTGCCCTGGCACGACGAACCGTGCGTTGGTGACTTTGACGTTGTCAAGGTTCAGAAATACAGTTTCCGAATTGGATGAGCTGGTGCGCCCGCTAACGATTGGATCGACGTCCATTTATTTTTCCAGACATGTGCGGCGCTCTCTCGTTGGCGCTACAGGGCGAAGTTTCAACCTGGCCGCCAAGCTGTGGGCTTGGCAATCCAGCCAACGTAGTGCATTTTCTCGATGTTGTCTTTGTCGATGGCGATGGGAGCGTGTGTCTCGTTGACGGATATGAGGTGCACCCGCCCGGCGCGCTCGTATAGAAATTCCTTGACCATGACACGGCCGTCTTTGGACTTCACCAGCACTTCGTCCCCCGGCTCGATCACATGGTTCGGCTCAACAACGACAAATTCGCGGTCTTTAATCCGGGGCCGCATCGAATCGCCAACGCAGCGAAGGGCGTAGGCGTCTTTGTCCTCCGTTGGTGCGGCGACATAGCCGTCGCCATAACCTACGGGGTAATCGATGTCCACAAAATGTCCGTTATCGCCCAATTGAGCAAACCCCACCACTGGCACGCCTCGCCATTTAAGATCCGTGATCGGGTCGAACGCGTCCGCGTACCGTACGGCCACTCCGGGCTCTCCCTTGCCCTTGAGCAACCACACCGAATTCACGCCATAGGTATTCTGTATCCCGACAGCTTGAATCATCGAGATTTCGGGGCCAATACCACCCAGCCATAAGGCAGCGGTTTCCACACCAACGCCCGCAACGCTCGCGAGCTCGGTTGGTGAGACATTTTTGTCGGCCAACGCACGACGCAGCCGGTTCACTGATACTTCCCCGGCAGGCAGTGTATCCCGGCCAGCGTCAGGCTGCATTTTGATTACAGGTTTCTTTCTATCACTCTTCGTCGAATCGGAGCCTGGATTGCCGTGGTTGGCGCCTCCGACTGATGCCATCATTGGCGGGATGCCAGTTTCCAGCCAAGTTGCGCTGCACCCGAATGCCTTTTGTGCGTCCAGCATTCCACCCTTCGAAATGCCACGGCGCTGCCAGTTATTTACCAGTTGCTCCGAGATATTCAAAAATTTGGCGAGTTGAGCCGGCCCCTCGATCTGATGAAGGAGGCGGGCAGCTTCGTATAACCGTTCCATTGTCGCGTGCATGCGCGCAATGGTCGCCGAAGTAAACGTTTTGTTGTTCAACGGCGCGTTTAAACCTCTTGCAGCAAAACTAAACGTGGTGTTTAATGGCGCCTCATGGACACCAACACCTTCACCCTCGAATCCGATCGGGCGCTGATTAAGAGCCTCGGCGGCCCCGCTCGCGTCGCGAAGCTTCTCGGTTTCAAGAGGGGGGGCACGCAGCGCGTTCACAACTGGACCGTGCGCGGAATTCCCGCCAGCGTCCGTTTGCGTCGCCCCGACATTCTCAGCGCTAAGGCCGGTGTCGCTTTCCCCGAGGCGGTCTGACGTCATCGCGCTTACCCCAGATCAGAGTTAGAGAGGCTGCTTGATATGAAACGACTGTATGCGCGACTGGTGCTGTGGCTGATCCGTCCGGCGCTCGAATCCGCTGCGCGAGAAGCCGCCGTGAGCGTACGCATCGAGACCCTCACGGCGGCCTGTGCGGCTAATGCTGCCGCCATTGCTCGCGAGGTTAGATCTCGCGCAGCCCTCGAGGCAGTAACGCGTTCAGCGCTGCGTTGAACGCGTCGATGCCCTCGTCCGACTGCGCGCTGTTTAACTGCGCCACTTTCCGGGATTCCGCGCCAATCTTCAGTGCGGTTTGGAATACAGGGTCTTGTGCGTTGGCTTCGGCGAGTGCGCGAACCACTGCGGTCAATGCCGAGTTGTTTGCGATTAGATAGGTTTGCTGTTTTGCCATCGCATCCACTAGGCGTGTGAGTTGTTCGAGTTTTTCTTCCATGAGGGTATCCGTAGACATTGGTTGTGTGAGAACTCCAAATTCTACAGGCGAGAGCCCGGATACCCGCCCCGATAGGCAGCACGTTGGAATCGAACGCAGCAGCAGCAAAAGATTTCCGTAGCGTCGTCATTTTTATCCTTCCCCGTTTTCTTGTTGTTGAATTGCACTTTAGTTGTGCTAAGGGCAAGAAAACACGTTTGTGTGGAGCAGCAATTGAACATTCTCGACGCGGCGCATGCAGTGGCACACGACTATCCAGGCGGTTGCGAGTCTCTCGCGCCCCGCATGGGAATGTCGGCGGCGGTTTTGCGCAACAAGGTGAATCCCAACAACACTACGCATCACCTCACGGTGGCTGAGGCCGTGCGGATGTCGCAGATCACCGGCGACGTGCGAATCGCGGAAGCCATTGCGAACGAGCTTGGCCATGCCCTGGTGAAGCTGCCGCAGGTTTCAGACTGCTGCGACTCGGCAATCGTCGAAATGATGGGCAAAGCGTGGGAAACGCACGGCGACGTTGGCCGCGAGATCACGAAGACGCTTGAAGACGGCCGTGTCGAGCACAAAGAGGTAGCACGCGTCGAGGCGCGCATCTTCGCGCACGCGCAAGTCCTGTTCAACCTGGCTGCGCGACTGCGCGGCATGGCGGAGTAACCGAATGCGGGCGACACATACCCAACTGGCCGGCTACGACTCAGTGACCGGCACGAAGCGCTGCACGCAGAAGCAGATGATCGCCAATTTGTTCTACAGCGAGCACCTGACGCTCACGCGGCAGGAAATCGCCGACCGCACGAATCTGCGTTTGTCGAGCGTCTGCGGCCGCGTGCGCGAGCTGCTCGACGACGAAGCGCTGCAGGTGCGCGGCGAGCAGAAATGCGCAGCGACCGGTGTGCTGAACGAAACCATCGGTCTGCCCGCAACGAACTGATATGGCACTGGCCGAGGTCATTCATTTGCCTGAGCAGGTCGGCCCGCAGACGCAGGACGGTTTCACGCGCATTGCAAACGAACTGCTTGACGCATTGCTGTTCGCCCGGTTGACGGGCCAGCAGCTAGCCGTGGTGATGGCAGTCGTCCGGAAGACTTACGGCTTCAACAAGCGCAGCGACGACATCGGCCTGTCGCAGATCCGCAAAATGACCAACATCGACAAAGCGAACCTGAGCCGCACAGTTGCCCAACTGGTTGACCTCCGCATCCTCCACCGTGCCGACGGCGAGTATGCGCACACGCTGAGCCTAAACAAGCACTACCGTCAATGGGCTGTCGCTGAGCATCTACGGTTGTCGATTCAACAACCCCCGGTTGTCGAAAATACAACCACTCCGGTTGTTGATTCAACAACTAAGGGGTTGTCGAATCAACAACCACAAAAGACAACCCCAAAAGACACTAACCAAAAGACAACTCCAAAAGAAACCCTTTCGCGCTCGCTTCGCGAACGCTTCGAGATTTTTTGGGCGGCCTACCCGAAGAAGAAATCCAAGACCACGGCGGAAAAGGCCTTCGCCAAACGCAACCCGGACGAGCAGCTCTTCAACGACCTGATGGCAGGTTTGGAGCGTGCCAAGACTTCGGAGCAGTGGTCGACCCCGCAATTCATTCCGCACGCGGCCACTTGGCTGAACGCGGGCGGCTGGATGGACGAGATCCAATCCGCCTACACCGACGCCGAACTTGCCGTGATCCGAGCCTTCAACAAGGCACTCGGGGAGCGTATCGGCGCAGTGGACGAGGCGGCTTTCGTCGAGGCGCGGGCCGGTGCGATCCGAGCGTTCACGGCACACCTGAAGGGCGACGCGGACGCGTGGGCGCGCTACTTCCCGGCGGTCCGCGACAAGGTCGACTTGCCGCCGCACGCCGGCTTCGATTACCTGATCAGCCCGAAGGGGTTCGGCGACGTCAAAGGTCGCATGACGCTCAAGCGCAACCCGGATGGGACGCGCGCCGCGGGTAATTGGGACGCCTCGGCGAGCAGCATCAAAGCGATGGCCCGAGAAATGGGCATCGCGTTCACCGATGACGAACCGGTGCCCGCAATCACGGCGCGAGTGCGCGCTGCACTCGCAAAACTTGAAGGTAATTCATGACGATTCATATCCCCGAATGGATGGTTTGGTTGAGTGTGGCAGGCGCCGGCGCACTCGTGGTGGTGATGGTCGGCTTCGCGGTGCTCGGTTTCCTGTTCTGGCTCGCGTTCCGGAAGGTGTGAGCCCATGACGAAGCGAGCACCCTGGCCAATGGTGGTCCCCACAGGCACGAAGAACGTCGGCACTGCGCGCGTGCGCGAGGACACGACTGTCGGTCGCGGCTTCGCCGAGCGCGAGCTGATGCGTCGCAACGGCGGTGCGCCGAACAGTACGTTCGACGAGGTGGCCGACGGCGTTGGCATGTCGGCGATCGGAAGCAGCATCGCTGGCTCCGCGCGCGCCATGGCCGAGATCGGCGACGCGGCGCCGCTCGGCGCACCGCTCCGGCGGCTGACCAAGCCGGCCAAGCCGCCGAAGTATCGAAACACGAAGTGCGAGCATCAAGGCATCAAATTCGACAGCCAGAAAGAGCGGTCGCGCTGGTTTCACCTGATCCAGCTGCAGGCGGCCGGATCGATCTGCGACCTTCGCCTGCAGGTTGCGTTCGTGCTGACTGAGCGGCGCCAGCGCGACGACGGTACGTGGGAGCGCGCATCGAAGTATGTCGCCGATTTCGTCTATTTCGACGTGACGCTCGGAAAGCAGGTCGTCGAGGACGTGAAATCGGTCGCGACGCGGAAGAACCGCACGTACATCCAGAAGCGTAAGCAGATGCTCGACAAGCACGGCATCACGGTGAAGGAGATCTAGCCAATGGCATACACGAACATGAGCAAGCAGCAGCGCGAGATCTGTGAATTCCTGTCGCTCAATCCCAATTCGACAAATGCGGAGATCTGCGCTGCGACCGGCTTCACATACGAGAGCGTTAAGAAGAAGCTGCGCGTATTGAAGGAAAGCGGCCATGTGAAGGGCAGCGAATCGAAATATCGCGCGCTCTATGAATTGACTGGCAAGTCGTTTCCGCGCAGCGCGGACTATCGGCTCAATCCGCGCTATCTGGCCCGCAAGGAACGGCTCGCGACCCAATTGACGATCCGGGACACGCTGTTCACCGTCATGCACGCGATGGTGATGGCAGGGAGGGCGGCGACGTGACCGAGCGGGAAGAGTTCGACGCGTGGTTTGAACGCGAATTCAACGCCGCAGCGGTTGCGCCATCGTTGCGCGAGCTCGCATTTCACTTCTGGCGCGAAGGTCGGCGTTCGGTTCTCGCCTCGAGCGGTGCGCCGGTTGAAATGCGTTGCCTGCGGGAATCGGCATGAAGCGATCAGCACCAATGCAGCGAAAGACGCCGCTTGCGCGCACTGGCTTCAAACGGCCGGAGCCGTCGACGGCAGTCAAGACGACATTTCACACTCAGACGGTACTGCGCAAGGCTGCGCTCAAAACGCGCCGGAAGCGCGTGACGGTTGCCGAAGGCGCGAAGTACCTCGCGGCGTGCCGCGGCGAGCCGTGCTACTTGAACGTGGAATGCCCGTGGAGCGATTGGGCAGATCCGACGGTCGTCGATTGCCACTCGAACCAGTCGAAGCACGGAAAGGGTGGTGGTTTGAAGGCGAAGCACTGGTTCACGGTGCCCGGTTGCGCGAAGTGCCACGAATGGCTCGATCGCAGCGGTGCGCCATTCGAGGACAAGTGCGCCGCTTTTGACGATGCTCTCGCGCGCTGGGAGCCGCGGCGCGCTCGGAAAATGGGATTGGAAATTCAGGAGGCAGCTTGAGATTGTGGGTCGAGATTCCCGATGGCGTTGGCTGGTTGAGGCATGGCCGTCGCGTAGGGCGGGTGCAGTTTGCCACCTACGGCAAGACCCGGCGGATTGAGACGATGGTCTACCGGCTCGAGCGCGTGATGTACGAGCATCGCGGCCCGCGCTTTGTCTATGCGGACGCATGGATACCGGAACACTATCGCGGCGGGTTTCTGCCGGGCGATCTGGGTTGGGTTGGCGATGGAGTCTTCCGCGCCAAAGCGCCTGTCGAATTTAATGGAACCACGCTGGCGGCGTTTCTCGCCAGTGGTGATCTGGAATGGGATGTGAGGGAAATCGCATGACGCCAGCCAAATATCAGTCCGCATTGAACGCCCAATCGGCGATCGCCAAGAAGGTGCTCGAAATGGTGCCCATTCAGGAAGCGTGGTCGCGCAACGAGATCGCTTCGAATATGCGGCGCGTCACGAAGAGCTCGCCCGACGTCGCGGTGCTCGACGGTTGCATTGCGCGGCTGAAGGATGCCGGTCTGATTCGTGAGCGTCAAACGGGCTTGTATCAGCGCGTTGAAATCAGGGAAAGGGAGATTATTCAAGTGGCGACAGCAAAAGCGGTTGAATCCGGCTCGCTGGCGGTCGAGTCGGCGAAATCGCCGATCGACATCCTATCCAGTCTGTCCGAGCGTGCGCGCCAGCTCGCGACCAGCATCGTGATGCTTGCCTCCGACATCGAGACGGCGGCGCTGACGATCGAGCAAGGCAGCGCCGAAAGCAATGCGAACCTCGAAAAGCTGCGCCAGCTGCAGGCGCTACTCAAAAGCCTGTCGTGAGGGAGGACATTGTGAGCGCAATCAACGTCAACAGCAGCAGGACGAATACGACGACGCATCGTGCGGTGCTCGACGGCACCGAGCTCGAACGCATCATCGGCGAGTATGTCGCGTCGATGTGCGGCATTGATCCGGGTTCGCCCGGCGTCAATATCCAATGCCGCCTATCTTCCAGAATGGGTAGCTACAGCGTCATCAATGAAGGGCTTGTGACTATCACGGTCGACCATGCTGCTGCTCCCGTCGAGGTGTCGGAATGAGCGCACACGCATATATCCAATGGGCCGACGTGCCCCAGCAGTTGATCGACACGAGCCGGCAGCATGTCGACGAAATAACCGAAGCGCAGATTGTCGCATTTGACGGCTGCCCGATCAGCGGCCAACTGTTCCAAGGCAGCGCCGAGTATGTGCCGCATCCGGCGGACATCAAGTCACTGCAGGTCGAGTACTCATTCCCGCGCGCAGTCGAGTTGCGGCACGCGCTGGTGGATTGGTTCTGGTATCACGGCATTCACTTCATGGTGGTCATGTGACGACGAGCTGTGCAATTGGAGCAAACCGCGGCGGTCGCGGCGAACAACACGCAAAGAGGCAAATCACCATGACGACAAGCGCCATTGCGGCAGACGAGATCGACGCGGTTCTGACGGAGTGGTACGAGTGGAGCCAGGCATACGAACCCGCGCTTGGGCATGGCCGCGCGTCGGCGAGCTGCCGCGACTTCAAGATCAGTAATCAGTGGATGGACTACGACGATCTGTCTGACACTGTTGATCGCCAGTTGCGCACGGCGACCGGCGAAGCTGTCGATCCGCTCATTCAAAAATTGTCGCTCGACCATCGAGTCGCGGTCATGACCGCCGTGCGCAACTTCGTCGCCGGCGCGGCGGTGTTTCGCAACCCCCGCAATCCCTCGACCCAAGACGCAGACTATGCGGAAGCAAAGCGCGTGATGCGTCCAGGCCTGCTGGCCAAATCTCTCATTCGTGGCGTATGATTAAATGTAGCTGCAAATAATGATTGCATCGTTCATTATATGTAGCTACAATTATTTGCATGGACCTCACTTACGACCCCGCAAAGAACAAAGCGAACATCGCAAAGCACGGCGTGTCGCTCGAAATGGCAGCAATGATCGACTGGTCGGAAGTGCTGTTCTACGTCGATGACCGTCGCGATTACAGGGAAGTGCGTGAAGTCGGTTTTGCACCGATCGGCGCACGTCTCTTTTGCGTGGTTTTCACACAGCGCGGCGAAGCGATGCATGTGATCAGCCTTCGCAAGGCAAATGACCGAGAGGTACGCAACTATGCGCAATACGATTAAGACGCGGTCGGGTCGCGTGCTCGAATTGCCGACGCCCGACGAAGACGCGGCAATCAATCGCGGCATCGCCGCTGATCCGGATACCTACGAGGTGTCTGACGAAGATTTCAAGAAGATGAAGCGCCTCGGCACGCGCGGCCGGCCACGTCTCGAATCGCCGAAGGTTCTATTGTCTGTGCGATACGATGCCGACGTTGTCGAAGCATTCAAGGCAACGGGCGACGGCTGGCAAACGCGCATGAATGACGCGTTGCGCGATTGGTTGAAGGAGCATCAGCACGCATGATTGGAGCCGGCATGAAGTGGACGATCGAACTGCCTGCGCAGTCAGGGTTTTATTGGGTGGAGCGCAATACGGGCGAGAAGCTGGTCGGCGAGGTGACCGTCGTGCATCTCGGCGCGGGAGTTGCGTTCGCCATAGCGTTCGCTGGCGAGGGCGGCCGCACTATTGTGGATTCTCCGGGTTTCGTTGGAACCCGCTGGTATGGCCCAATCACTCCACCGAGCGAAGAATGATTGCAATCATTGACGACCACAGAGGAAACGTGTGATTATTCGCCTGTGGTGAGTTCGCTCGCCCAAAGAAAAGCCCGCACGGTTCACGCCGCGCGGGCTTTTTGTTTTACTCGTTTCCTTTTGCCTTCAGTTGCTCGTGCAGCTCGTTGAGCAGCGTGGCGAGGTATGCAGCGTCTGATTTGCCGTTCAGTTCCGCGTTATCTGGGTTACCAGTTCCGAGCAATTTGATGCTGCCGTTGTTAAGTGCTGCACTCACGGCCTCGCGGACGACTGCGGTTGCGGTTGACCCGTAGAACGTTCCCATTCAATTCTCCTTTTTGTATGCCGGCCCTTCCGGCGCAACGATTCTACAGCGGCAGTGATTCATTGGAGTCCAGCATGGCGCAGACGCAGATCAAGTTGAGTGTGTCGTTCGCGTGGTGGCTGAACCCATACCTGCGCGTGCTCGCGATCTGCTGCATTCTCAGTGGCAATGCGCCGGATCGGGCGAAGCTCGAGGCGAAGATCAAGCGCGCGATGCGTGTGGTCGTCCGATGAGCCGCAAGCTATCGACGCTCAAGCCGCGCATCCAGGCGGCGAACACCAATCGAGTCGCAACGCTCGAAGCCAAGGCCGGCACGACGCCACGCGTGCGTGGTCGCAAATGGGTGCAGACGCGTCAGCGCGTTGCAGTTGACCAACAGTTCAAGTGTCGGGGTTGTGGTTGCGTGTGGTTGCCGTGGCGCGATCAGGTCGATCACCACGTGCCGCTTGAGCAGGGCGGCAGCAACGACGACAGCAACCTCAACCTGCTGTGCGTCGACTGCCACGCCACGAAGACAGCGAGCGAGGCGAAGGGTCGATCGGCAGTAGGTGCTTTGTAGCAGCCTGCTTCGCGACAGGTTCGAAGAGCGTCAGGCGCCACGCGCGAGGCCGTCACAGGCCTGTTCGGCGTGCCGTAGAGGTGCTGGCAGGGTGGGGGCATCGAAACTCTACCGTTTCGCATGACGGGAAACCAACCGTTCTCTCACGCGCAGAATTTTTCCCTTTTTGGAGCTTTTGTTAATGGCTTTTAACAGCAAGAAACGGCTCTTTGCCGATGCTGTTTTAGCTGGAAAGTCCAATAGGGACGCGGCTATCGCAGCAGGCTACAGCGCTGCAACCGCATCGGCGGCCGGGTCGCGACTTGTTAAAGATAAGGACGTCGTCGCCTACTTGGTGGAGCGGCGGAAGAAGGGCGGCGCGAAGCCGAAACCGGCGCAAGCCGAAACCGATGCGGCGATAACAAAGGCCGCAGTCGCGGCGGGCTTCGACTTGAACACGATCCTGACGTTTTCGGATCCGAAGGCATTCCTGCTTGCTGCAATGAACGACCAGAATACCGAGCCGAAGCTGCGGGTCGATGCGGCGAAGACGCTCATGCCGTTCATGCACGCCAAGATGGCCGAGGCCGGCAAGAAGGACGCGAAGGCCGATGCAGCAAAGAAGGCCGGTGCCGGCAAGTTCGCAGCAACGGTGCCCCCAAAGCTGGTGGTGAACAACCGGAAGTGACCGATGGAATGGAAGACAAGCTGCCTCGATTGGGCCGACCGGCTCAAGCGCGGCGAGTCCATCATTCCGCCGCCCATTTTCCCCGACCAGGCCGAGCATGCGTTGGCGATCTTCAAGCAGCTGAAAATTGTCGATGCGCCGGGCAGCCCGACGTTCGGCGAGTCGTGCGCGCAATGGGTGTTCGATCTGGTGGCGTCGATCTTCGGCGCGTATGACCCGGATAGCGGCCGGCGGCTGATCACCGAGTGGTTCATCTGCCTGCCGAAAAAGAATTCGAAATCGACGATCGCGGCCGGGATCATGATGACCGCGGTCATTCTGAACTGGCGGCAGTCCGCGGAGTTCGCGATTCTGGCGCCGACCATCGAGGTTGCAGGCAACAGCTTCAGCCCCAGCCGGGACATGGTGAAGCACGACGAAGAGCTCGACGAGCTGCTTCAGGTGCAGACGCACATCAAGACGATCACGCACCGAAACAGCGGGGCGACGCTGAAGGTCGTAGCGGCCGATTCGAACACCGTCGGCGGAAAGAAAAGCGTCGGGACGCTGGTCGATGAATTGTGGCTATTCGGCAAGCAGGCGAACGCGGAGAACATGCTGCGCGAGGCGATCGGCGGCTTGGCATCGCGTCCGGAAGGCTTCGTGATCTATCTGACCACGCAGTCCGATGATCCGCCGGCCGGTGTTTTTCGCCAGAAATTGCAGTACGCGCGCGATGTGCGCGACGGCAAGATCGAAGACAAGCGCTTTGTGCCGGTGATCTTCGAGCACCCGCCGGAAATGGTGGCGAGCAAGCAGCACCTGAAGGTCGAAAACCTCGGGATGGTCAATCCGAATCTCGGCTACTCGGTTGATCAGGAGTTCCTCGAGCGCGAGTTCAAGAAGGCGCAAACCGAGGGCGAGGAATCATTTCGCGGCTTCCTCGCGAAGCATGCAAACGTCGAAATCGGTCTCGCGTTGCGCTCTGATCGATGGGCTGGAGCGGAATTTTGGGAGTCGGCGGCGCTGGTTCCGAAACTGACACTCGAGCAGCTGATCGAGCGGTGCGATGTGATCGACGTCGGCATCGACGGCGGCGGCCTCGACGACTTGCTTGGCCTTGGGGTGGTTGGGCGCGAGAAGGTGACGCGTCGCTGGCTGCTCTGGACGCATGCGTGGGCGCATCCCTCAGTTTTCGAACGCCGGAAAGAGGTTGCGCCGACGCTGCGCGACTTCGAGAAAGAGGGCGATCTGACCGTCGTCGAGCAGATCGGCGACGACGTGCGCGACGTCGCTGACATCGTCTCGCTTATATTCGCTTCGGGGCTGCTCGACAAGGTTGGGGCAGACCCGGCCGGTATCGGCGCCATCCTGGATGCGCTGGTCGAGGCCGGCGTGCCGGAAGAGATCGTCATCGGTATTTCGCAGGGCTGGAAGATGTCCGGTGCCATCAAAACGACAGAGCGCAAGCTCGCCGAAGGAGTGCTTGTGCATGGCGGCCAGCGAATGATGGCGTGGTGCGCCGGCAATGCCCGCGTGGTTCCCGTTGGAAATGCCGTGAATATCACCAAGCAGGTCAGCGGGACCGCCAAAATCGATCCGCTTATGGCCAGTTTCAACGCCATAACCCTGATGAGTCTTAATCCGCAGTCAGCACCTACACCGGGAATCGTTATCCTATGAGCGAAGCATTCAAGGCGGCGCAGGCGAAGGCCCGAATTCCGGGCTCGTCCGTGCTGAATGCCTGGCGCGCTCAGCATGGGCCTGAGGCTACCGGTCGGGTCAGCAACCTCAACGAGACGCGGCAGAGCCTGACTGTTCAGGAGCTGGCGAACATCATTGGCGGCGGCGCAATCAGCAACGCCGGGCCGGTCGTCAATGAGACGACCGCAATGAAGGTCTCTGCGGTCTATGCGTGCGTCGCGCTGATTGCCGGCGCGATCTCGACGCTGCCGATGCAGATCTACGAGCGCACGCCGACCGGCCGCGCACGCGTCGAGCACCCGTATTGGTGGCTGTTCAATGAACAGCCAGAGCCGGACGTATCAGCGGCCGTCTTTTGGGAGTACATGGTTGCGGCGCGGCTGTTCTATGGCGATTGCTTTGCCGAGATCGTGCGGCCGTCGTTTCGTAGCAGCTCGATCTCGGCGTTTAAGGCGCACCATCCGCTGCGCGTCTTTCCGTTCCGCGACAGCCGGGGCGATCTCTGGTATCGCGTGCAGCCGCTGGTTGGCGCCGAGTATGTGCTGCATCCGGCGGACATCATCCACGTGCCGAGCCTCGGGTATGACGGAATCCGCAGTCCGAGCCCGATTACGTACGCTGCGCGACAGGCCGTCGGCACATCGATCGCAGCGGCGGAATACAGCGCACGGTTCTTTTCGAACGGCGCGCGCCCCGACTTTGCGCTGACGACCGACGGCAACATGACGGAAGAGCAGGCGCGGCTTCTGCGTGCCACATGGGGCGAGCGCCATAGCGGCGTCGCGAACTCGCACCTGCCGGCGATCCTTACTGGCGGTCTGAAGGTGCAAGAACTGACTATGTCGCCGGTCGATGCGCAGATCCTCGAGACGTGCAAGTGGGATCTCGAAGAAATCTGCCGCATCTTGGGAGTGCCGCCGTTTATGGTTGGCTCGACGGAGAAGACGACATCGTGGGGCAGCGGCGTCGAGAACATGAGCCGTGGCTTTGTCAAGTTCACGCTGCTGCGAGATCTGGTGAAGATCAATCAGGAATTCAACCGCAAGGTGTGGCCGGCGCGCCAGCGCATCTTCTGTGAATTCGACGTATCCGGTATGGAGCGAGGCGATCTGAAGAGCGAGAACGATGCGCTCCGTATCGCGCTCGGTCGCGCCGGCGAGCCCGGCTGGATGACCCAGAACGAGGTGCGGCACCTGAAGCTGCTGCCGCCCGTCGAGGGTGGAGACGTCGTGAACAGCGGTATTGCGCAGACCGCCAATGTAACCGAACCAGCTGCAGAGCCGGAAACCGCGCCCGCGCCGGCGGGACAACCAGACCAAGGAGCAACATGAGCAAGCTGATCCAGCTATTGGCGAAAAACCGCCGGCCGGCGCAGCCTCGCGCGTTTGATGTGCAGGGCGAAGACACGACCATCTATATCTACGATGCCATCGTCGCCGACGACGACACAGCGGAATGGTGGGGCGGCGTCTCCGCCCAAACTTTGGTGCCGCAAATTCGCGGCATCAAGGGCGGGACGGTCCATCTGCGCATCAATTCGCCTGGCGGCGATGTGTTCGCGGCGCAGGCGATCGTCGCGGCGATCCGCGATACCGGCGCGAAGGTGGTTGCGCACATTGACGGCGTCGCGGCGAGCGCGGCGACCGTGATCGCATCGGCGGCCGATGAGGTCGAAATGTCGGACGGCGCCATGTACATGATCCATTGCGCCTGGACTGTTGCCATTGGCAATTCTGCCGACCTCGCAGCCACGTCGGCGCTGCTCGACAAGACTGACGGCGTGATCGCTGGTCAGTACGCGAAGCGCAGCGGCAAGAGCGTGGACGATATGAAGGCGCTCATGAGCGCAGAGACGTGGTTCACTGCAGAAGAGGCGGTCGAAATCGGCCTCGCCGATCGCGTTGCCGAGAATGCGCCACGCGCGCAGGCATCGTGGGACTTGAGCGCCTACGCCAATGCTCCCAAGCCGCAGGCTAGCGCTAAGCCGGAGCATGTCGAAGCCATTACCGCAGAACACCGCGAACGCCAGCAGCAGCGCATGCGCATGCTGAATCGCATCAACCATCAGTGACGCGCCTCGCGCACCTGAGAACAGCCGCCTGATGGCGGTTTTTTTTCGTCCTAACGACCTGCGCGAGCGGTCATCCCTGTCAGGAGATTCACATGAAGCTGCAACAACTGCGTGAACTGCGCAATTCGAAGGCGAAAGAAGCCAACGAGATCAACAACAAGTTTCCCGCCGACCAGCGCATGCCGGCCGCCGAGGCCGAGCGCATGGATTCGATTCTGGCCGAGATCGAGGCGATCGACAGCGAAATCGCTCGCGAGAGCCGCCGCGCGCAGCTCGCCGCAGAAGACCCGGCTGCTCAGCATGCCGCAGCAATGACTGCCGCGACGCGCACGCCCGGCGCCCACGGTGATGAAACGCGCGCGCTCCGCGCCTTCATGGCCGGCGGTATTTCGAACATGGCCGACGAAGACCGTGCGCGCATGCTCGCTCGGCAGACCCCCGACATCCGCAACGCGATGTCGACGACCACCACCACGGAAGGCGGCTTCACGGTTGCGACCGAATACCAGCGCTCGCTGGAAATCGCAATGAAGGCTTACGGTGGTATGCGCGCCGTAGCGCACGCGATTCGTACGGCGACGGGCGCGTCGATGAACTTTCCGACCACCGATCCGACGGCGGAAGTCGGTGAAATCGTTGGCCAGAACGCGCCGGTTACGGGGCTCGATACTGCCTTCGGCAATATTTCGATGGACGTCTACAAGTACAGCTCGAAGAAGATCGCGCTGCCGTTTGAACTGGTGCAGGACTCGTTCATCGACATCGAGGCGTACATCCAGAGTTTGTTGGCGATGCGTCTGGGCCGCATCCAGAACACGCATTTCACCACCGGCACCGGCACCGGCCAGCCGCGCGGCCTCATTACGGCCGCCAACACTGGCAAGGTCGGCGCCACCGGCCAGACGCTCACCGTTGTCTATGACGATCTGGTCGACCTCGAGCACTCCATCGATCCCGCGTACCGAAGCCAGCCGGGCGTGGGCTACATGATGCACGACTCGTCGGTGAAGGCTATCCGCAAGATCAAGGATAGCCAGAACCGCCCGATCTTCGTGCCGGGATACGAGGCCGACGCCATGATCAATGGCGGCGCGCCGGATCGCCTGATGGGCCGCCCGATCTACATCAATCAGGACATGCCGGTGATGGCGGCGAATGCAGAGTCGATCGCGTTCGGTCAATTTTCGAAGTACGTCATCCGCGACGTGATGGACCTGACACTGTTCCGCATGACCGATTCGGCGTTCACGCTGAATGGTCAGATCGGCTTCGTCGGCTTCCTGCGCACGGGCGGCAATCTGATCGACGCAGGCGGTGCCATCAAGACGTACGCGAACTCGGCCACCTAACAGAAACCGAGTCTTTCGGTCATCCTACGGCGGGCTTCGGCTCGCTGCATCACCTCTCTCAGGAAGTCCATCATGGCAAAAGTTCAAACGGCGCGAGCGCGTGTGCTCGCCGATCACGTTGGCTTGGGCATCAAGTGCGGCCAGCTTGTCGAGGGTCCGGAAAACGTCATCAAGGCGCTGACAGCCGCGGGCGTTGTCGACAATCACGAGGATGCCGTCGCGTACGCGTCCAGCAAGGGCGCTGATGTTGTCGCGATTGAAGATCCCGCGACGGCCGCCGAGGTGGCCGCCGCGATTACCGAAGAAAAGCAGCCCGACCCGGCTGGCGCTTCGCAGGCTGCGGCAAGCTAAAGCATGGGCATCAGACTGACGCAGGCGCCGGCGGAAGAGCCGGTCACGGTGGATGAGGCAAAGCTGCATCTGCGCGTGACCGACTCCGGCGAAGACGCGCTAATCGCAATGCTGATCAGTGCCGCGCGGGTTCACGCCGAAAACGTGTGTCGTCGCGTCTTCGTGACTCAGAAGTGGGACCTGTTCCTCGACGCGTTCCCGTTCTACACCTACTACGGCGTAATTCCGGGCTATGTGCCGGTCGACCAGCTGCCGTCTGCGTGGATGACGATGCGCAATTACGCCGTGCGCTTCCGCGGCAGCAAGATCGACATCCCGTTTCCGCGCCTGCAATCAGTCGATGCCGTGAAGTACATCGATACGAGCGGCGTGACGCGGACGCTTGACCCGTCAGCCTACGTTGTCGATCCGATTAGCGAGCCTGGCGTTTTGACGCCGGCGACCGGCACCTACTGGCCCGATACGCAGAATACGACGAATGCGGTGCAGATCAGCTTCACCGCGGGCTATGGGGACGCGGTCGACGTGCCAGCCGGCATCAAGTCGTGGATCCTGCTTCGCGTCGGCGCGTTATATGAGAACCGGGAAGAGGTGTCTGTGGCGACGCGCGTGACGGTGCAGGAATTGCCCTACGTCGACACGCTGCTCGACCCTTACCGGATCATGGGATACGCATGATGATCGCTAACCGCGTCAGGTGCACCATATCCGCATTCCTCACGGCCCGTCGCTTTGGGCGAGGGATCACGATCGCGCTAATGCTGTCACTTCGGATGTTGGCCACCGGGAAAACTGGCCGTTATCGGATAAGGAGCTGGTAATGCGCGCTGGCGAACTTCGTCACCTCCTGACGTTTCAGGCCAAGTCGGCCGAGCAGGATGAGTTGGGCGAGCCGATCAATGCGTGGGTTGATGTTTTGACCTGCCGTGGAAAGGTCTCACCGACGACCGGCCGCGAACGCCTCGCCGCGCAGGCCGTTCAGTCGTCAGTGACGCATTCGGTAACTGTGCGCTATGTGCCGCAACTCGCGAACCCGAAAGACGTCGCCGCGATGCGCATCGTCTTCGGGACGCGGATTTTCGACATTCACGACTCGATCAACGAGGACGAGCGAAATCGCATGATCACGTTGATGGCAGAGGAGGGCTTGAACAATGGCTAACTCCGCCGAGGCGATCGTAGTTGCGGCGTTAAAGTCGCTGGTGAGCAACGCGGATGGAAGCTTTCGCATTTATCCGGACGTAGGGCCCACGGGCGTCGGCCGCCCCTACATCACTTACCAGGCTGTCGGCGGCCAGTCGCCGAACTATTTGAGTAATTCCGTCGATCTGCAGAACGCCCGCATGCAGGTCAACGTCTGGGCTGACACGCGTGCCGCAGCGACGGCGATTATGCAAAGCGCGATCGCCGCGCTTTCCGCCGCGCCCATCAGGGCCACGACGCTTGGCGCGCCAGTGAGCGCGTACGAGCCCGACACGAAGTTGTACGGCTCGCGCGAAGATTTCTCTATCTGGTTCTATCCGTAACGAATCGCGGCCGGTCTCGGCCGGCATCAGCTTTAACCACCGACCCGCCCTGAGCGGGTTTTTTCATTTGTGAGGTCTGAAAAATGCCTTCTAGCACTGCGATTTCCGCTCAGGGATCGACTCTTTCCGTGTCCGGCGGCGCCGGCGTGGTGAAGAACATCACCGGCCTTGCCCTGGGCTTCCCGACTATCGTCGCCTCGGCGGCGCATGGTTTTTCGAACGGCGACATCGTGACGTTTGGCGCCCTGGCGGGCAACACGACGTTGAACGGCCAAACCGCCGTCATCAAGAATGTCACGGCGGGCACGTATGCCGTCGACATTGACACCACCGGCGGCGCCGCGTGGACCGCAGGTGGTACCGCGACGCCGGTTGCATGGACGCCGATCGGCAACCTGAACAACTTCAAGGGCTTCGACGGTACGGCAAATGAAATCGACAAGACGAACCTGTCGAGCACGGCTAAGGAATTCATGCTCGGCCTGCAGGACTTCGGCCACTTCACCTTCGACGTCGACAAGGATTTCACCGATCCGGGCCAGGTCGCATGCGACGCAGCGAAGCGCGCCGGCACGCTGAAGCAGTTTAAGTTGACGCTGCCCAATACCCGGACCGCAACTTTCAGCGGCTACGTTAAAAACAGCCCGCTCGACGGCGGCGTCGATCAGATCCTGAAGACGACCGGCGTGTCGATCCGCATCACCGGCGACGTGGCCTACGCGTAACTGCGGCCGCGTTCGACATTCATCCCAGCAAACAGGAATTCACGTGCCCATTCTCAGCAAAGAAACCAAAGCCGCCATCCTCGGCGCCGTCCACCTGAAAACCGAGTCGGTCGACGTTCCCGAATGGGGCGACGGCGTCTCCGTTCACGTGTCGGAAATGTCGGGTCTCGCGCGCGACGCGTTCTACGCGCAACGCCAGGCTGGCAAGGTTCCGATCAGCGAGTCGCAAGCCGGTCTGCTGCTCGCGACCGTTGTCGACGAATCCGGCGCGCTTGTGCTCGACGAGTCGGACATCGCGAACCTGCGCGCGCAGGGCACCGCGGCGATCGATCGGATTGCCGCGGTCGCCATTCGTCTCAACGGCATGCAGCCGACGGCGGTGGAGGACGCAGTAAAAAACTCCGCAGCCGCCCCGAGCGGCGATTCTGGCTCCAGCTCAGCATCGACTTCGGCCGCCCAGTAAGGGAATTGCAGCAGCAAATCACCAGCGCGGAGTTCGTCGAGTACATGGCCTCGTATCAGCTCGACCGGCGGGGCTCTCATTACGACGATCTCCGTGCCGGCACGATTGCGTCGATGCTCGCGAATATCAATCGCGATGTGAAGGTCAGGAAGGAGTCGTTCGGGCCGCTCGATTTCATGACATGGAATGAGCATGTCCAGCAGGTGACGGAAGAGGCGAAGCCGGTGTTGCTCGACGATCCTGATGCGCAATCGAATCTTCTGCTTTCGATGATGTTCCCGAGCAAGGCGAATTGATGGCCAAGCCCTTCACGATAGAAAACCCGGAAGCGTTGACCGATGCTCTCCGGGGACTCGACAACATCGCGAGCGAGCCGGTTTTGCGGCAGGCCGCGGTCGCCGGCGCGCGCGTTTTCTTCGAAGAGATGAAGGTGCGTGTTCCTGTCGGTATCCGCTCGTATGAGCGCAAGGGTACGAAGATCTACCCGGGATTTCTTCGCGAGCATCTGCTGATTGCCTACGACAAGGACCAGTCTGTCGAAGGGCGTATTGCGTCGTACATCGTGACGTGGAGCAGGGACGCGTTTTACGGCCGTTTCGTCGAAGCTGGCACCTCAAAAATGGCAGCGCAGCCGTTCTTGCGCCCGTCATTCGACACGAAGAAGACTGCCGCTGCCGACGCGGTGGATGCAGTGCTTCAGCAAAAAATTTCGGAGTTGACCCGTGGCTGACAAGGAAACACTGATTCGCGTTTCGCTCGATGCTACCGGCGTTGAATCCGGCGTCGAGCGCGCGAAGCGCAGCATGGACGCGTTTATTGCCTCGCAGGAAGCGGCTGCGCAGCGCACGCAGGCGGCGCAGGCAGCTATCGCCGAAGCAGCCGAGAATGGCAGTGAAGCGAGCTCGCGCGCGATCAACTCGCTTGTTCAGCAAGTCGCCCGGATGTCAGAATCGTACGGCTTGAACAATCGCCAGCTTATCGAGCAAAAGGCCGCGGTTCTAGGCGTCTCCGATTCGATCGCGCCGTACATCGATAAGATGAATGCGGTCGATGCCGCCACCAGGAGAGCGGCGGAGGCGCAACGAGAATTCAACGCGGAGCAGGCCCGCTTGGCCTCGAATCAGGCTTTCCTTGCATCGCTTCAAACGCGCGCTGATACGGTCGGCATGTCGGGCGCCGATTTGCTGGCGTACCAGGCCCAGCAGCGCGGGCAAGCAGCCGATGCGGCGCCGATCATCGCGCAGATCCGCGAGAAAGAAGCTGCACTCAAGCAACTCGCCGAAGCGCAGCTCATGGTGAACGCTGCCGAGGCCGGGGAAAGCGAAGCAGAGGCGACGGCGCGCATCTCAGCTATGGTTGCAGCCTCGCTGGAGGCAACCGCTGCGATAAGCAGCACGACCGATGCGGCAGACCGCTATGCGTCGAGCGTGGATGCGATGGCTGCTGCGGCGACGGCTGCCGAGCGCGCCAATACCGGAATCGCGACCTCGGCGCGAGCCGCGGCGACGGCGCAAGCAGCGGTGACCGCGGAATTCAAGGCGGCATCCACGGTGATCGGAACGGAAGCCGAAAAGGTCGCCGAGGCGCTCGGCCGCCAGCTGACCGCGCTCACCGCGACACAGGCGCAGATGGTTGAGTACGACGCGCAAATGGCCGGTTTCACCGAGGCTGAGACGGCGCAGGTCGCTGCCATCGCGAAAGAGATCGAGTTGCGCAAGCAGCAGATTGCGCTCGGCGAAGAGATGGCGGCCGCATATGCCGTCGAGACGACGGCGGCCCACGGCGCGGCCGGTGCCACGGCTGGAGTTACCGCAGAGATCGGTGTGCTGGGCCGCGAAGCAGCGAGCGGCAATTTCACTCGTCTCGCGAGTTCGTTTACCCGGTTTCTCTCGCTCGCGGGCGCGCTCGATTTGCTGCTGAATCCGCTGTCGATCACGATTGCGGGCGTCGGGGCCGCGATGTATATGGTGGCGAGCCAGAACGAGAAAATGAACGAGGCGCTCGCGCTGACCGGTGGTTACGCGGGCGTCACCGCTGATCAATTGCGCAACATGGCGACCGCAGCGACGGCGGGGGGCGCGACGTTCAACACGGCCGTCGAGGCGGTCACGGAACTGGCCGCGACGGGACGGTTGACCGGCGAAGAAATCGAGAACCTCGGGAAGACGGCGGCCGATGCGGCGACCTATACGAGCATGTCGGTCAAGCAGATGGTCGACCAGTTCACGAAACTTGCCGAAGAGCCCGTCCAGGCTTCGGTCAAGCTGAACGACCAGTATCACTACCTGACGGCCGCGACATACGATCAGATCGCAGCGCTGGAAAGGCAGGGCGACGCGACCGGCGCGGCGAAGGTGGCCGTTGAAGCGTTCTCCCAGGCGATGGATGATCGCACGAAGGAGATTGCCGCCAACGAGGGGATCATTCTCGCTGGATGGCGCGACATCAAAGCGATGATCAATGGTGCGATTGAGGCCGTTGGATCGTTCGGCGCTGCGGCGACGCCTGGGCAGGTAGTCGCGCGGCTGCAGGACAACAAATCGGCGCGGCTGCCGATCGGTCAATGGTCGCCCGAGGACGAGGCGGAGTTGCAGAAGGCGATTTCGACGCGCGATGCGGCGGTCAAGGCAGCGCAGGATAAGGCGCGCACCGAGCGTCAGAACCAGCAGACCATCGACGCCAAGCACGCGTACGACACGTTCAATTCGCAGTTCGCTACGCCGGCGGAGAAGCGCGCCAAAGAGATCCAGAAATATCTCGATACGATCGCGGGGCCGCTCGGATTGAGCCCCGAGCAGCAGCTCGCCGACGAAGCGAATATCGACGCGAAATACAAGGATCCGAAAACGCCGAAGCCGAAGGCAGTTCGGGACGATGCCGGCGCGCGGATGCTGCAACAGCTCCGCGACCAGCAGGCCGCACTCGACGCGCAGCTTTCCACCACCGGAAAGCTGACGACCGCAGAAAGCGAGCTCGCCAAGTTCAACCAGCAGGTGAGTGACTGGAAGAACAAGACGCTCACGCCGCAGCAAGCGAGCCTTATTGCGGACCAGGACGCGATTCGTGCCCAATTGCAGAAGAACGTCGAGCTCGAGAAAGAGATTCAGCATCGCGAGGACGTTCAGAAACTGCAGGAGCGATCGGCGCAGATCGACGCGTCGATGGCGAGCTACCAGAAGGGCCAAAACGATCAGTATGGGCGCCAGCTTGGCGCTTTCGGCATGGGCTCGGAAGCGCAGAAAAACGCGCAGGCCGTGAAATCTGTCTATGCCGAGTATCAGCGGCTGCAGGAGCAGCTCGATAAGGCCACGCCGAAAGACCTGATTGGAGGTGCGGATTATGTGAAAGCCTCAGCAGACATCAAGGCGGGGCTCGACCAGTCGCTGCAGGATTACGACGCCTACTATGCTTCGCTGAAGGCGAAGCAGGCTGATTGGACCAACGGCGCGTCGGCGGCGATCGCCAACTATATGGACTCGGCGCAGAACATGGCTGCGCAGACCGAATCGGCCGTTACCAACGTCGCGAAGAGCATGGAAGACGCTTTCGTCTCGCTAGCGACCACCGGCAAGTTCAATTTCAAGAGCCTGGCCGATAGCGTTATCGCGGACATTATCCGCATGCAGGCGCGCGCAGCGATCTCCGGTCTCTTCAATATGGCGATCAGCGCGGCCGGCAGTTATTTCGGCAACACCGGCGCGACGTTCGCGGCCAATGCGCAGGGCGGCGACGCTCTCGATAACCTGGTGAGCAGTTCGGGTGGCTGGGGAACGATTCCGGCGCGCGCGAGCGGCGGCCCGGTTGACGCTGGCACAACGTATCTCGTTGGCGAGAAGGGGCCGGAGTTGTTCAATCCCGGCGCGTCCGGAACGATCACGCCGAATCACGCGATTACTTCGTCGAGCAGCGGCGACATCAACGTGACCGTACCGGTTTCCGTCCAGGGCGGTGGCTCGGCCGATGATCAACGCAATGCTGGCGATCTCGGCATGAAGATCAAGCAGGCCGTGCAGGCCGTACTGCAAAACGAGCGTAAGCAGGGCGGCGTGCTCTGGAAAACGCAAAACGGGATCGCGTAATGGCCGACACATTCACGTGGGTTCCAACGGTCGCCGGTACGTCGGGCAGTACGACGGAGCGTGTACGCAAAGCACAATTTGGCGACGGCTATGCGCAACGTATCGCGGACGGCATTAACGGAGAGTCGTCGAGCTTCAACCTCCAATTCACCGACGACGCTGCAACGATCACCGCGATCCTCGCATTCCTGAAATTGCATGCCGGCGCAACGTCATTCAACTGGACGCCGCTGCTGTGGACCACGCCCGGGCTTTTCACGTGTGAGAAGTATTCGCAGCCGACCAAGGACGGCAGCGCCTACACGATCACTGCGACGTTCGATCAAACCTTCACTCCCTGAGCCCCATGGCAAATCTTCAGAAAGTAGCCCTCGGCACTCCACCGGACGGCAAGGACGGCGACGCTGTTCGTACGGCCAATGTGAAGGCCAACGGAAATGTCGACATCCTGAATGCGCAAGCCGCCCTCACAACCTACCCGAACCAGATCACGTCTAATCAGGATTTGCCTGCGGACTGCGTCGGCAAGCGTGTCAACATCTATAACTCCAATAACGTGGGGCTACCGCCCGCGAGTGCGGCCGGAGTGGACGGCTATATCGTGCTGCGTAACGTCGGCACGGTCTCTACGGGGATTTCTCCCGGCGCAGGTAACCCTACTGCTCCGCAAGCCGCGTTCATGTCGCTTCATCCGGGCGAGTCCGTGGCGTTTGACACGGACGGCGTCAATCCGTGGAGAGTCCTGTTTAGGGGGCGAGGAAGCGCGAACGAGACCATTGACGGGACGCTTACCCTTGGCGCTGGTATTGCGGGGAACTTGTCCGCCACCGGAAAGCTAAACGGTGCCAACAGTCCGAACCTGTTGCTCAATGGGTCTGGGGAGCTGGGAAATACTGGTTGGCAGACCAGCAATTTCGCAGCGCTGGTGGGCGGGTCAGGAGAGGGGACGCTATTCTCGAACGCAAACCCGGTCTCGGTGACAACCGTGGACAGCGCCACTCCTTTTGCGATTACCGCAGGCGCGCCATTGGCCCTTTCGGCCAAGGTGTATACGGGCGGAATGACAGCGGGGGCCGCCGAAGTCGACGTGCAATTTTTCAATTCGGCGATGGCGCCCATCGGGTTCTCCGATTCGCGTCTCACGTTTCCGTTCGGCCAAGGGTTCACAACCCTCAATACGACGTTTACAACACCTTCCGGTACCGCTTACGCGTGCGTTCGGAAATATGCTGACGCTGCGTCCGGCAATCCTGCTGCCGGCGCTTTTGGTATTCGATTCGGCAGCATCAAGCTGGAGAGTGGGAACAATTCTTCTCTCTACTCTCAAGAGGCAAGTGTTGCGTATTTGAGTGGGACGGCGACCGATACAACCGCGGGTCTTACCCGCACCGCCACGCAGGCGGAAGTGAACGCTGGAGTTGTAGATTATCCGGCTGTTGTCACTCCAAAAAAACTGCGTCTGGGGTTCGCGGCGCTCTTTGGAACGACAGGTTTTATAGCCTTTCCGACATGGCTGGGCGGCCTCATCTTTAACTGGGGGCAGGCGTCAACCAATAGCGGCGGGGATGCAACCGTCGCATTCACGAAGCCATTCACGACAGCGCAGTTTGTATGCATTCCCGTCATCGTGAGCAACTACACGAACTGCCTGCTCACCATGACGGGCTTCACGCTCACTAACGCGAATTTCCACGTGAACGACTACACCGGAAGCGGCGGAGTCCGGCCGCTGCAGTACCTCGCAGTAGGAATCTAGATGGCAATCAACGCAGACATCCAGCAGCTCGAACCTGGCGCGTTAGTTGAGCTATTCGAGGTCGACTGCACAGCGATAGGCGGCGACGTGCTGCGCTTTCATGGCCACCTTCAGTCGACGTCGATCTTCTGGCAGGGCAACGAATACAAACCGTGGCCGATTCAGGCAACTGGCTTCGAGCACACGTCGGATGCGCAGCAGCCTTCGCCGACGCTTTCGGTCGCCAACCTAAACGGAACCATTTCCGCGCTGTGTGTCTTTCTCGCCGATATGGTGGGCGCAAAGGTGCGCCGCCGGCGCACGCTCACGAAGTACCTCGACGCGGTCAACTTCGCGGGCGGCAATCCGACGGCCGACCCTAACGAGGAAATGGCGCCCGAGCTTTGGTACATCGAGCAAAAGAGCAGCGAGACCAACGTCCAGGTCGATTTCATGCTGGCTTCTGCGCTCGACTTCGGTGGGCAGCAACTGCCGGCGCGGCAGATCGCGCCGATGTGTCAGTGGATGTATCGGGATGCGAACTGCGGCTACACCGGTACTGCGTATTTCGATGTGAACGACAACCCTGTGACCGATCCTGCGCTCGATCGATGCAGCAAGCGTACCAGCGGGTGCGAATGCCGGTTCGGTGTCAACCAGCCGCTCAGTTTCGGCGGCTTCCTCAGCGACAACCTTTCCTGATGAACGAGACGACCAAGAACGCGATCGCGGCGCACGCGCTCGCGGAGTATCCGCGCGAGTGTGTCGGGTTCATCGTCGACGCTGTCAACGGCGAGACATATCTGCCTTGCACGAATCGGGCGACGAAGCCGGAAGAGGATTTGACGGTATCAGGGCACGACTATGCCCGTGCCGAGGATTTGGGTCGAATCGTCGCGTTCGTGCATTCGCATCCGGGCATGCCGGCGCGCCCCAGCGGCGCGGACCGTTCTATGTGCGAGCGGTCCGGCATTGGCGCGTGGGTGATTGTGTCGCTCGGCGTGCAGGAAGACGGCTTGATCGGCATAGACGATTGGTGCGAATTCGGTCCGACCGGCTACGTCGCACCCCTGATCGGGCGGCAGTTCGTGCATGGCGTGCATGACTGCTACGACCTGATCAAAAGCTACTACCTGCTTGAGCGTGGCGTCGAGCTGCCCGACTTCGAACGACCGGACGGGTGGTGGGACGACGGCAAGTCGAATCTCTATCTCGACAATTTCGCGGCCGCCGGCTTCGTCGACATGGGACAGGAAGCCGAGCTGCAGCGCGGCGACGTGCTGCTGATGCAGATCCGCAGCAAGAACGGCGTGCCGAATCACGCAGGCATCTATCTCGGCGATGGCGTGCTTCTGCATCATATGTATGGCCGGTTATCGGGCCGCACCGTTTGGGGCGGCATGTGGGTGCACAGCCTGCGCACGGTGCTGCGCTACAAGGGATAAAAAAATATGAGCGACACACTCAGAACCGTACGCCTCTATGGCGTCGCGGGGACGCGGTTCGGCCGCATTCACCGGCTGGCCGTGTCATCGACGCGCGAGGCGGTGCGCGCGCTGTGCGTGACGGTGCCGGGCTTCGAGAAATTTATGATGAACGCCAAAGACAACGGCCTGACGTTTGCCGTCTTTCACGGCCGGCGCAACGTCGCCGACGATGAGATCGAGCATCCGGTCGGCAGCGACGAAATCCGCATCGCACCTATCCTCATCGGCAGCAAGAACGGCGGCCTGTTTCAAACCATTCTTGGCGCCGCGCTTGTCGTCGTCGGAGTCTTCACCAGCGAGTTCGGCGGCTCGACACTGATCGGCCTCGGCGCTTCGATGATGCTCGGCGGCGTCATGCAGATGCTCAGCCCGCAAACCAGCGGGCTCGCCGGGGCTGGTCCCAACAACGGGACGTCCTATTACTTCAATGGTCCCGTGAATAGCGCGGCGCAGGGCGAGCCCGTTCCACTGGTGTACGGCCGGATGACGGTCGGCTCCAAAGTCATCAGCTCGGGCATCTTCGCCCAAGACCAGAACTAGATATGCGCATCCAAGGTTCGAAGGGAGGGGGCTCGGGCGGCACGCCCAGCGAGTCGCCGGATAGCCTGCACTCGATCGCCTACGCCAAGGTGCTCGACGTCATCTCCGAGGGGCCGATCGCCGGTCTTGCGAACGGGCTTCAATCCGTGTTTCTCGACGGCACGCCGATTCAGAATAGCGACGGCTCGACGAATTTCTCGAACTACAGCGTCGATACCCGGACAGGCACCCAGGATCAGACGTATCTGTCGGGTTTCCCGGCGGTCGAGAATGAGACTGCCGTCAGCACGCCTTTGACGTCGGATTCGCCGTGGGTCCACCAGATCCAGAATACGCAGCTCACCGCGGTGCGCATCCGGTTCGGTGTGCCGGCGTTGCAGAAGTCCGACGCGTCGACGGGGAATGTCACTGGATACCGCATCGAGTATGCGATCGATCTCGCGGTTGATGGCGGCTCGTATGCCCAAGTGGCGTCAGGCGCGTTCGATGGCAAGACGACATCGCTTTACGAACGCAGCGTACGCATCGAGTTGCCGGCCGCGACGACGAGCTGGTTGGTACGCGTGCGCCGCATCACACCGAACGCTCACAGTTCGCTGATCGCCGATACGATCAACATTGAAGCGATCACCGAAGTAATCGACCGCAAGCTCCGCTATCCGATGAGCGCGCTGGTCGGGCTGTCGTTCGACGCCCAGTCGTTCAGTTCGGTGCCGACTCGCTCGTATGACATCAAGGGTCTTATGATCCGGGTGCCGACGAACTACGATCCCGAGGCGCGGGTGTATTCGGGGGCGTGGGACGGCACGTTCAAGACGGCATGGTCCAACAACCCGGCCTGGGTGTTCTACGACCTGGTGCTCAATGCGCGCTACGGGCTCGGCAATCGCGTCGACGCGTCGATGGTGGACAAGTGGGGGCTTTACGCGATCGCACAGTATTGCGATGTGATGGTCTCGGACGGCAAGGGTGGCCAGGAGCCCCGATTCACCTGCAACTGTGTAATCCAGACGCAGGCCGACGCGTACAAGGTGTTGCAGGATCTGGCCACTGCGTTTCGCGGCATCGCTTATTGGGGACCGGGCTCTGTCGTGGCCGCTGCCGACATACCTGCAGATCCGGACTACGTCTACACGGCTGCCAACGTCATCGACGGCCAGTTCAAATACGTCGGGTCGGAGCGCAAGACGCGATATACGACCGCGCTCGTAAGCTGGAATGACCCGGCGAACCAGTTCAAGCAGGCTGTCGAGCCGGTCCCTGATGACGATGGCATCGCTCGATACGGCGTCGTCAAGGCGCAGATCACGGCGTTCGGTACAACGTCACAGGGGCAGGCGCACCGGCTTGGGCGGTGGATGCTGCTTACGAGCCGTTATGAGACCAACACCGTCTCATTCTCTGTCGGGCTGGACGCGACGCTATGCGCGCCCGGGAAAATCATTGGCGTTGCGGACCCGGCGAAGGCAGGGCGCCGCATTGGTGGCCGCATCCGGACGGCGGCGGGAAGGGCGATCACTCTCGATAAGGCTCCGGTCGTCTCGGCGGGAGACACACTCACCGCGATTTTGCCTACCGGTGTCGCGCAGGCTCGCGCGGTCTCGTCGGTCGACGGCGACACGGTGACGGTCTCGTCGGCGTACGACCAAGACCCGGTTACGGACGCGGTATGGATGCTGGAGAGCGCAGACCTTGCGACGCAGCTTTTCCGGGTGGTGAGCATTCAAGAATCGTCGGACAACGACCAGACCACATACACCATCAACGCGACCCAGCACGAACCAGGCAAATATGCCGCGATCGACAATGGAGCGGCAATCCAGGTGCGGCCTGTGACGGTAGTTCCGCCTTCGGCGCAGCAGCCGCCGACTGGCGTGACGACTTCGACGTATTCGGTGATCGATCAGGGCATTTCGAAGACCGTCATGGTCATCGCATGGAATTCTGCCGACAAGGCTGTTTCGTATCTGCCCGAGTGGCGCAAGGACAACGGCGAGTGGGTTACGGTCAACTCGACGGGCGGCCTGCAGGTCGAGGTCGCGGGAATCTATCAGGGCACATATCTCGCGCGAGTGCGTGCGGTGAATGCGATGGGCGTTACGTCGGTCCCCGCCTATGGCGTGGACACGGCGCTGACCGGAAAGACCAGTCCGCCGCCGTCACTCGTATCGCTTGCGACCACAACGCAGGTCTTTGCGATCCAGCTCGACTGGGCTTTCCCTGCGGACGGTTCCGCCGGCGACACTCAGCGAACCGAAATCTGGTACAGCCAGACGAGCGATCGCAGCACTGCCGTGAAGCTATCCGACTACGCTTATCCACAGGCTCGCGCGAGCCTGATGGGTTTGGCTGCCGGCCGCTCGTTCTTTTTCTGGGGGCGTCTCGTCGACACGTCGGGGAATATCGGGCCGTGGTACCCGACCGGAGCTGGCGTCAACGGACAGAGCAGCAGCGACGCAACCGAGATCCTGACGTACCTGACAAATCAGATTACGCAGGGACAGCTCGCGCAGGACGTGCTTGCACCGATCCAGGCGATTCCCGGCATCCAGCAGTCAGTCGCGGACAACGCCGCCGCCATTACCACGGAGCAGCAGGCGCGCGCCGCAGGGGACACGGCGCTTTCAACCCGGCTCGACCAGGTCAGTGCGCAGGTCGTCATTCCGGCGATGGCCGGCGCCACGGGCGACTATGCCGGATCGACTCAAGTCTACGCTGGTGTGTGGTCGGAGCAGTCGGCACGCGCCGAGGGCGATCTCGCTCTCTCGCGAGATCTTGAAACGACGACAGCGCAAATCGCGTCGACAAGTGCGAAGCTGCTCGCGACGATTCAGACTGAAACGCAAGCGCGCGTTGATGCGGACAGTGCTCAGGCATCGCAGATCACGACGGTGCAGGCGCAGGCAAATGCCAATGCCGCGGCAGTGCAGACAGTGGCGAGCTCGTACGCAGATTTGAACGGCCGCGTGGCCGCGTCGTACCAGATCAAGACGCAGATCACGTCCAACGGGCACACCTACATCGCCGGGATCGGCGTGGGCGTTGACAATAGCAGCGGCGTCGTCGAGTCGACGGTGCTGCTATCGGCGAGTCGCGTGGCTATCCTCGACCCGAACGGCAGTGCAGTGAGCTCACCGTTCGTCGTGCAGGGCGGGCAGGTATTCATCAGTCAGGCGTTCATCGGTACGAGCTGGATCCAGAACGCGATGATCGGCGACATCATCCAATCGACCGCCGTCGGCGCCAATGGCCAGCCGCGGTGGAAGCTCGACAAGAACGGAACGCTGACGATGAATGGGGCGAACGGCGGGAGTGGCTATCTCACGCTGAGCGATTCAACGTTGCTGGTGTACGACGGCAACGGCACGCTGCGCGTTCGATTGGGGCTCTGGTGATGGCGGCAGGACTTCAAATCTGGGACGCGTCGGGTAATCTGGTGCTCGACGCGTCGTACCGCGTGATGCGGATTATCAGTTCGCAGTACATCAACGGGACCGGCGGCAGCATCGTTGATTCCCGGTTTGCGCAAGGCGGCTTCGTCTCGTTCCAGCCGGAAGTGTGCATTGGCGAGGGTTACTTGTCGGGCGGCGTTATCTGCCCGCAATTCTCGATCAGCGGGAGCACTTTAACCTGGACGTACGCAGCGAAGCATAGCTCGCAATACGACATTTACCAATCGGGAACGCTGTTCTATGGGACCTATTAAATGACTGCAGGCTTTCAGGCGTTCACGGATTCCGGCCTCGTGCAAATTGACGGCGCCACATCGAATTATGTGCTTCGCCAGACGTTGGCCGTGACTGCCGCCGCCGGGACGTTCCCGATGATGAAGTCAAACGGGAGCACTCAATACACGGCGCAAGGGAATGTCTGTTCGTTCTCTGTGTCGGCCGTATCGCCGCTGATCGTGCTGTACAGCCCGAATGCGTACGCGACGATCCTGAAAGTCACGAATCCGAGCGGCAACACATGGAACGTGCTTCTGTGGGCAAGTGCCGCCGCGCAGATAGCCGTCTACATATTCGACCGGTCTGCTGCCGCAGCGCCGAGCGGGGCCGGGTACGGCCTGCAGGTGTTCGATGAGAGTGGCACTTTGATCGCAGACGCCAGGCAGCGCATGGCCCGAGTAATCGACGTTCAGGCCGGCAACGTTCGCGGCGCGGGGCCGGGATTCGGCCAATTGCCGCACGTCGACACCGTTTCATATTCATGGAATTACCCGACGGTATCGAAAATCGGCGTGGGTGCAATTGGCACGTCATTGATCGGCATGTCTAGCGGGAGCACCGGAAATTACAACATCAGCGCCTTACAGACTGCCGGGAACGCCGTCAACTTCCTGTACCAGTATTACTCGTTCGGAGGCGCTTCTCACCCAAGTAACGACGTGTGCTTCGGCTCGCAATGGGATTGGCGATTCATGGCCGTTGACTTAAGCAATATCTAGGAGGATTAAATGCCGTTCCGAATTAATTATGTGACGCCGTCGACCGGCGCATCTGCTGGCTATCACGTCGTCCAACAAGTGGCGCTCGATTACGTTTCCGGCCTAACCAATGCGACAGTCGCGTCGTATCTAGACAGCGCGGCCAAAGACGCCGGCAGGTTCGCCATGTACACCCAGCAGATCCATATCTCGGAACTGCCGGGCGCTGGCGTCGACGCGCGCGAGTTCGCCGAGTCGTCGCTCGTTGCTGCCGCACCGACAGACGGCAGCGCGTCAAGCTATCCGAATAGATATGTTTTTGCTGGCGCAGAAATCGTTGCGTGAGTTTACAAATTGCATGTAAACTTTTGTAAGGCAATTAACAAATCAATCCGGGGCGGGGAACAATGATTAAAACCATGGTGGCGGCAGCGCTGTTTTCGGGTTGTCTGGCGGCGTGCGGAGGCGGGAGCGACGGCGGAAGTGCGCCGCTGCAGGCTGCCAAGCCGCTCACGATCTCGATGTACGGCAAGCCGCTTGTTTCGGCATCCTCAGGCGCGACTGCGCACGTGCAGCTTGCTGCAGCGGCTAGGGCGGCGTCCGCGCCTGATACCGGCGCATCCGATGCCCAAGCAACGGTGCAAACGCTTCAGGATGCGCTCGCGTCGCGCGGCGTGACTGCCGACGTGACTGCGCAAGTGATGGACGGCACGACGCTGCACGAGCTCGTCACGACCGAGTACAACGGCGTCGCACCGTCGCCGGCGCTTCTCACAAAAGACCCGAGCGAATGGGTCGTCGTCAATTTTCAGCTCGACGATATGGTGACGCCTTCGAGTGATCCGGCGCAGCAAGCCGCGATGAGCCAGTTCGCCGCCGACCTGGTAGTGTTTTCGCAATGGGCGGCTGTCGCTGGAAAAGCCGTATTCGCCGTGGTCCCGGTTCAAACCTGCGATGCGCTCGATTCAGCCTCGGCCGCACTTCAAAAAGCTCTCATACAGGCGTTCTCCAACGGCGCTGCGCTGCGATTCATCGGCCAAACAAGCGTCAGCTTTGGATTCGGAAACGGAACGGCCGAGCCTACGGCCACATCGCCGGGCATTGAGCATTTTGGGGCCGACTGCAGGACGCCCGACGCCTACATTCAAAATCTCGTCGTTCAGTCAGTCGCTGATTCGATCGCGGCGGGATACAAGGAGTCGGCGGCATCCGCCAGCGCGGCAAGTGGCGCGTCGGCGACCGGGACGTAGGCCGTAATCTAGCCTCAAGCAAAGCCAGCCTTCGAGCTGGCTTTTTTATTGGCCGCCTTCGGGCGGTTTTTTATTGGGCTTTTGCCCGTGACCGGGGACACACCATGCCAGTAGAAGGCCTGACGCAAGACGAAGTAAAGAACGCACTCAAGGAAGGCTTGACTGAGTGGCTCGACAAGCAGTTCGCGACGCTCGGTAAGTGGACGCTCGGCGGTGTGGCTTCGCTCGGGCTCGCTGCGCTGGCGTACGCATTTCTCCAAACAAGGGGGTTCAGCAAATGACCAGCTTTGATGACGCCTTCGATGCGCTGATCGGCAACGAGGGCGGATATTCGAATAACGCTGCCGACCCGGGCGGCGAAACCATGTGGGGCGTCACGCTACGCGTTGCTCGAGCATATGGCTACGCCGGCGCGATGCGCGATTTACCGCGGGACACCGCGAAGGTGATCGCGAAAAAGCTGTACTGGGATCCGCTGCGGCTCGACGAGCTCGACGCGCGCGTCGCGTTCCAGATCTTCGATGCGAACTATAACGGCGGCCATCCGGTGATCTGGATGCAGGGTGCCGCCGGCGCGAAGGTCGACGGGCTGATCGGGCCCGCGACGATCGCGGCGGTGCAGGCCACCGACCCGCTGCGCTTCATGCTGCGCTGGAATGCGCTGCGCCTGCGCTATTTCACTTCACTGTCGACATGGTCGAGCTTTGGCAAGGGCTGGGCCAACCGCATCGCCAACAACCTCACGAAAGGAGCATCGTAATGCCGCTTATTCCAATCGCAATGGCGCTCGCACAGTTCGCGCCGATGATCGCCGGCTGGCTCGGCGGCTCCAAGGCCGCCGATGTTGCCGGCAAGGTCGTTGGTATCGCGCAAGTCGTAACCGGCCAGTCGGCTCCGGATGCGGCGCTTGCCGCTATCCAGGCCGACCCGGCGCTCTCGCTGCAGTTTCAGAAGGCGGTGCTCGATCAGCAGGCGCAACTCGCGCAGATTGCAGCTGACGTCGAGAAGGCCGAACTTGCCGCCGATCAGGCCAATACCGCGACGGTCAACCAGACGATGCAGGTCGAGGCAAAGGCGGATCACTGGCCGACCTACGGATGGCGGCCGTTCGTCGGTTTCTGTTTCGGGTTTGCGTGGATCGGCGCGTATTTCATCATCCCTGTGCTACGCGGTTGGTGGCCGAACATTGCTCAGCCGAACATCCCACCCGAGGCATGGGTCGCGATTGGTGGAGTGCTCGGTGTGGCGAGTTTTTTCCGCGGGAAAATGCAGGCCGATCCTAGCGTCAAGAGCGACATGCGCGGTTAGCGTGGTCGGCGCGCTGTGGCCGGGAGCCGACGGGCGCGAAATAGCGTTAGCGCCGCCGCTGGTGACCGCGCGCAATGATGAGCGCCGCACGGTCTGCCGGGTCGTCCGGGTCGATTGAGAACGGCGCGATGTCTGCGGCCGACCTGGGCGTTGGCCGCCAGTGTTCCGGCTTTCCCTTTCCTCCGATCGGCCCTATCCGGCGCATCTCCGCGCTGACTGCCGTGTCAGCGGCGCGCAGGGGCGCATCCTCGCCGCCGATAAGCCTTCCGAACTCAGCTCGCTCCGCGACGCGTGTCGCCTTCTGCAGCAGCCAATGCAGATGCGCGAGCAGTTCGCGTGAGTGCTGGACTTCCAGAATGAGGCGCTTCAGATCCTCGGCTTCTCCGTACAGCCGATACCACTCGCGCAGTTCAGCGAGCGTCGGCGGGGTGAAAGGTGGCAGGGTCACGGCAAGCTCGAATAGCTGTATGGATGTACAGTATATCCCGGAGCCCGGAGGCGACAATTTATGGGAACGAGGTTTGAAAAACCCTTGTTAATCAAGGCCTGAATTTTCCTTTGCGTTCCCATTCATCGACCGCAAAGCCTTACTAAATATGTATGGATATACAGGATTGTGATTCCTGTTGTCGTGGGTTCGAGCCCCATCAGCCACCCCAAAGAATTCAAGCAGTAATGGATTTGACGAACGGCGTTGTGAGCAATCACAACGCCGTTTTTGTTTTGGCAGTCTGTTTTGATTTTGACGTTGCTCGTTCGATCTCCGCGCCGCTGAGCAACTCAGAAAGACGCCGAACAATCGCGCTCCCGCCTCAACGCCCACGTCCTCCCGACCCGCCGCTGCTCCACGAACTGCCGCCGCCATGGGATCCACCGTACCCGCCGCCGTGATAGCCGCCGCTGCCGCCATGCCAGCCACCACCGTGCCACCCGCCGTGGCCATGCCAGTAGCCGCCGCCACGGTAATAACAACAGCCACCCCAGCCGCCCCAGATCCCGACCGAACCATAGACCGGCCCATACGGCGGTCCATACCCGTAACCGTAGTCGGGGTAATACGGCTGCGCGTACCCATAGCCATACCCATACGGCGGCGCGACCGCACAACCGACGAGACTTGCCGCTACCGCCAACAGCGCCATCGATGCAATGAGCCTGCTCACGATTTTCTCCTGGTATAAGAATGAGAAAAATCGCGCACGCGGGAGTTCAGCGCCATTTGTGTCCGCAGATTACGGCCGGTCGATCGCCATCCTTATCGACGGAGCATCGACAGAGATGCAATGCCTTAGCCGCCACGCATCGCAGGGGCCTTCCAAAGTATCACCGCGACTTCGTGTTGTAACAGTTAGTTAAAATTTCGAAACGCAACTGTATGGCGGGCCTGTTAATTTCGCGTCAGACAATACCCCTTGAGTTCAGCGCGTGTTCTGCGCCCGCGCCGTGCTGAACGACAAGGACGCATCCGCCCACTGCCAGGACCGCTTAATGCGCAGCCTGCGAAAGAAACAGCCGTCAATGAAGCACGATCCAAAACCGGCTACCGCATCCGAATGGTGCGCCGAAGGCGAAGCCCGCGCCGCGCGCGGCGACCTCGAAGGCGCGCTGCAGCGCTTCGACACCGCGCGCGCGCTCGACCCCTCCAACGCTATCGTCCATGAGCGCCGCGCCGCGACGCTCGCCGTCCTGAACCGCTATCCCGAAGCCGTGCAGGCATACCGCGCGGCGAGCTCGCTCAATCCGCTGAACGCGGATACGTATCACGGCCTCGGCTGGTGCTTCGAGCAGATGCGTCGGCTCGAGCCGGCGCTGGACGCGTATCGTGAAGCCGTGCGCCTCAATCCGAAGGCCGACGGCTCGCACAACAATCTTGGCAACTGTCTGCACGCGCTCGGCCTTTTCGACGAAGCTCACGAAGCTTACCGTCACGCGATCGAAGCCGCGCCGATGGCGCCGCTCTATTACCGCAACTTCGTGCAGTCCAAGCGTCTCGCCGTCGACGATCCGGTGTTCGCGGCCATGGAGCATCTGGCGAACCATGCCGATTCGCTGACGCGGGAGAATCAGTCGGAAATTCACTTCGCCTACGGTCAGGCGTTGTCCGACATCGGCCGCAACGACGAATCGTTCGATCAGTTTCTGATGGCCAATGCGCTGCGCCGCCCCGGCGTGCGCTATGTCGAAGCGGAGGCGTTGAGCCTGTTCTCGCACTTGCCGCAGTTGCTCGGCGCGGAGGTGTTAGCGGCCAAAGGCGGGTTGGGCGATCGGAGCGCGGCGCCGATTTTTATCGTCGGTATGCCGCGCTCGGGGTCCACGCTGATCGAACAGATTCTGGCGAGTCATCCGAAGGTGTTCGGCGCCGGCGAGCGCACGGAATTCGGCGAGGCACTGGTGAGCGGTATTCATCGCGGCGCCGGCGATCCGTTGAGGATCGACATCGAAGGGTTGCCGCACGCCGATGCCGCGCCGTTGCACGCGCTCGGCGCGGACTATCTGCGGCGTATGCACGACGCGCTGCCCGAGATCCGGAGTACGATGCCGGACGGCGAACGCTATACGCATTTCGTCGACAAATATCCGTTCAACTTCATCAACATCGGGCTGATTCATCTGGCGCTGCCGAACGCGCGCTTTATTCATAGCAGCCGTTCGCCGTTGCAAACCTGCCTGTCGATTTTTTCGCGAGTTTTTCATGACGTGCCGTTCGGTTACGATCTCGGCGAACTGGGCCGTTACTACCGTGCCTACGATGCATTGATGAAGCACTGGCAAAGCGTGCTACCCGAGGGCGTGATGATGGAAGTCAAATACGAAGAGCTGGTCGACGATCTGGAAGGCCATGTGCGTCGCATTCTCGCGCATTGCGGGCTCGACTGGGACGAACGCTGCCTGTCGTTTCATCAGACCACGCGACAGGTGAGCACGGCCAGCGCGACGCAGGTGCGTCGTCCGATCTACAAGACTTCGCTGCAGCGTTGGCAGCCGCGTTCGGCGCTGCTGCAGCCGCTGTTCGATGGCTTGGGGCCCGAGCTGGCACCGGCTGTCGTGAACGACTTGAACGACGCGGCCGGCACGGCACATGCAGGCTATCCGGAGCGTCCGGCATGAGCGCATCGCGTGGTGCGGTGATCTGGATGACAGGGCTATCCGGCGCAGGTAAATCGACCTTGGCCAACGCACTGCATCAACGCCTGAAGGAGAGGGGGCAGACGTCGATCGTGCTCGACGGCGACGTGCTGCGGCGCGGTTTGAACGCCGACCTCGGCTTCACGCACGCGGACCGCACTGAAAACCTGCGCCGCGTCGCGCACGTCGCGGCGCTTTTCATGCAGCAGGGTTTCGTCGCGATTGCCGCGGTGATTTCGCCCGAGCATCAGCATCGGCGCGCGGCGCGTGAAATCGTCGGTGAAGGTTTCGTCGAGGTGTTTGTGAACGCGCCCCTGGCGGTGTGTGAGGCGCGCGACGCGAAGGGACTCTACGCACGCGCACGACGTGGCGAAATTCCCCATTTCACTGGTATTTCCGATCCCTTCGAAGCGCCGCTGAAACCCGACGTGGTGATCGAATCCGACCGTTTGCCGGTCGATCAGGCGGTAGACCGGTTACTCGCCCATATCGCGTAGGGCCGTTTGCCGGCATAACGCGCTTTCCGCCGACGTTGCGAACGCTCAGAGGTCGACGCGGCGCGCAATCGTCAAACCCGCACAAGCTCATTGCCCCGGCGTTCGCCACCGGCACGGCCATGGCTCACGCAGGTCCGTGGCCGCCTTCAATGCATCAAGCCCGGATGATGCAAAGCCGGGTACACGCCGATGATAAACGCCGCATAAATGGCGGCCATGGTCACGCCGGCGGCGGTGCCCCAGATATCGCGCGACGCGGCGCCCTGGCGGAAATGCACGGGTAGTCCGACTACCAGATAGCCGATCAGAAAAAAAGCGAGAACCGCCCGCACGGGCGAGAGGTCGTGGCCGATAAATTCCAGTAGTGCGGAGAGACTGAATTCAGACATGAAAAGGCAGGCGATGACACGTGCGGAGGAGTGTTCAAACCACGATTCAGACTACGGCAAAAAGCATTCGGGACTGCGCAAGGGCACATGCCGATTTAAGTCCACGCAAGCGCGCGGCGCAAGCAAAAGTCTGTATGAATTTGTACAAGCCTACATTGCTTGCACGTTGCCTGCGCAACGACTTTCATCCGGCTTGGCAGTGCTTCAAACCGCTTTCAACGCGCGCCTCGAGCAGGTATCGCGCAAGCGTTTTTCGAAGCCTCGGTAAGGATGTCAGCGCTTACGTAAAGGTTCGAGCAAAGGCTTCAAACCGTTGTGGTCGATCTCTTGCATCAACGCGATCAGCCGGCCGATTTCGCCGGGCGGAAAGCCCTGGCTCGCGAACCAGTTTAGATAGTGACCCGGCAGGTCCGCAATCACGCGGCCTTTATATTTCCCGTAGGGCATCACGCGCGTGACCAGCAGTTCGAGATGTTCGGGATTCATGGCGCAGAGGTCGGCAAAAAAAACGCGGTGAGTGGGGAAGTGGGTGACAAGGAACAACAAGCGGCCACGAGCAGGCGAGATTCACCGGCCCTGCATTTTAGCCTCGCTGCAGGCTATTCGCCGACATGGTAACGTCGCCGGCTCCGTTCACACAATCAACAGGACAGTTCGATGGAATACCGCAGACTTGGCGACTCCGATGTGCAGGTCAGCCTGATCGGTCTCGGCACCATGACATGGGGCGAGCAGAACACCGAACAGGAAGCGCATGCGCAGATCGACTACGCACTCGATCACGGCATCAACCTGATCGACACCGCCGAAATGTATCCGGTGCCGCCGCGCGCCGAGACGCAAGGCTCGACGGAGCGTTATATCGGCACGTGGCTCGCTCAGCATCGCAGCGCGCGCGAGAAGATCGTGCTGGCCACCAAGATCGCCGGCCCGGCGCGTCAGCCGCATAACCCGCGCCATATTCGTGGCGCGGGCAACCAGTTCGACCGGGCGAACCTCACCGAAGCGCTGAACGACAGCCTGAAGCGTTTGCAAACGGACTACGTCGATCTGTATCAACTGCATTGGCCGGATCGCAGCACGATGACGTTCGGCCGCCCCGCGTATCCGTGGGTCGACGACGAATACACGGTGCCGATCGAGGAAACGCTGTCGGTGCTCGCCGAATTCGTGAAGGCCGGCAAGGTGCGTCACATCGGTGTGTCGAATGAAACGCCGTGGGGTGTCGCGCAATTTCTGCGCGCGGCGGAAAAGCTCGGCTTGCCGCGCATCGTCAGTATTCAGAATCCGTACAGCCTGCTCAATCGCACCTATGAGGCGGGGCTGTCGGAATACGCGCATCGCGACAATCTCGGCCTGCTGGCCTATTCGCCGCTCGCGTTCGGCTGGCTGACGGGCAAGTACGAGGACGGCGCGCGTCCGGCCGGCGCACGCATCTCGCTGTTCGAGCGCTTCCAGCGTTACAACAAGCCGCAAGCCGTGCAGGCAACCACGCGTTATGTGGAACTGGCGAAACGTCACGGCCTGTCGCCCGCGCAATTCGCGCTGGCCTTCGTGAATAGCCGGCCGTTCGTGACCAGCAATCTGATCGGCGCGACCTCGCTCGATCAGTTGAAGGAAAACATCGCCAGCGCCGCCGTCAAACTATCGCCGGAAATCCTCGCGGAAATCGATGCACTGCATGAATTGCAGCCGAATCCCGCGCCCTGATGCGTCGCTGAAGGGTTGGCGGTGCGGGTAACGCTCGAAGAAGCAGTTCAACGAATCTTCAGCTTCGCCCGCACCACATAAAGCGCCAGCAAACTGGCCGCCGCGCAGAACATCAGATAAAAGCCCGGTGCGAGTTTATTGCCGCTCGCGTCGATCAGCCACGTGATCACGAACGGCGCAAAACCGCCGAACACCGTGACGCCGATGTTGTAGCTGACCGAAAGACCCGTCGCGCGTGTCTGCGTCGGAAAGATCTCCGACATCAACGCGGGCAACGCGCCGAAATACGTCGCCTTCAGGACGCCGATCCAGATCAGCGCGAGCAGCATCGTCGCAAACGACGGATGCGCGTTCATATACACAAACGCCGGATACACCGTCAGCAGCATCAGCACGCCAGCGGACGCCATGATCCGGATGCGCCCGAGCGAATCGGACAGGTGTCCGGCGAACGGCGTCAATATCGTCAGCACGAAGCCGGTCGCGAGCGTCGCCGCGAATCCGGTCGAAGCGGGCAGATGCAATTGCTTGATCGCATAAGTCGGCATGTACAGGATCATGTAGTTCGCCGCCGTCGAAACGATCAGCGCGCCGACCGCCAGCACCATACGCAGCTTCTGCGTGCCGAACAGATCGCGCAGCGGGGTACGGGCTTTCGGCTCGGCGGCGAACTCCGCGCCTTCGTCCACGTAGCGGCGAATATAGAAACCGACTGGACCGATCGCGAGGCCGAACAGAAACGGCAGGCGCCAGCCCCATGATTCGAGTTGCGCGGTGGTGAGCTGGCTCGTCAGCAGCGCACCGAAACCGGACGCGAGCAGCGTGGCGAGACCTTGACTCGCGAACTGCCAACTCCCCATGAAGCCGCGCCGCTCAGGCGCATGTTCGACCAGAAACGCGGTCGAGGCGCCGAATTCCCCGCCCGCCGAAAATCCCTGTACGAGGCGCGACAGCATGATGCCCGCGGGCGCCCACAATCCGATCGCCGCATAAGGCGGCATCACGGCGATCGTCAACGTGCCGACCATCATCAACGCGATCGACAGCAATAGGGATGCCTTGCGTCCGGCGCGATCCGCGAGCGAACCGAGCACGAGTCCGCCGAGCGGGCGGATCAGATACGAAATGCCGAAGGTGCCGAGCGTGAGCATCAGCGAAATCGCTTCGGTGCGCGCCGGAAAGAACAGCTTGGCGATCGTCACCGCGAAGAAGCCGTAGACGACGAGGTCGAACCATTCGAGCGCGTTGCCGATCGACGCCGCGAGAATGATGCGATGGGCTTTCGCGGCGGACGGCCGCGCGGCGCTGGTTTGCAAGGTGGACGTTATCATCGTGAACGTGTCTCGTAACGGATGCGGCGGGGCGAATGGCGTGGGCTCGGGGACTGACCTGGTGGTCGCCCCGGCTTCGCGGGTTTTTCGTGCGGGACTGCCTCAGGCTGCGGATGTCGGATGCGGCGCGTTCTCGCCGAGATCCCAGAACAGGCCCGCCATGATCTGCAGGCCTTCACGCACCACGGGTCCGAGCAGATGCTCGTTCGGCGCGTGCTGCGAGCAGGCCGGGTACGAGTGCGGCACCCAGATGGTCGGCAGCCCGAGCGTGTCGGCGAAGACTTCGTTGGGCAGCGTGCCGCCCAGGTTCGGCAACACGGCGGTCTTCTTGCCGGTAGTCTGTTCGAGCGACGCGACCGCCCACGTGACCCACGGATCGTCCGGGTCGAGCCGCGTGGCCGGCGCGCCGCGCTCGACGTCGATCCGCACCAGCGAAAAACCCCGCGCGTCCAGATGCGCGCGCAGATAGCGTTCGAGACTGTGCCAATCGGTGCCCACCACGAAACGCAACTGACAATGTGCGAAGGCCGACGACGGAATCGCATTGACCGGGTTCTCCGGATTGCCCGCCTTGAAGGCGAGCACTTCGAAGCTGTTCCAGCCGAACACGCGTTCGGGCGCGCTGAGGCCGGGCTCGCCCCAGTCGTCGTCGACCTCGGGATCGCCCGGGCCGCCGCCGACGCTGATGTCGGCGAGCGCGCGGCGCACGGCTTCGGAAATCGGCGGCGGGCGCAAACCGTCGACGGCGATCACCCCGCGCGCATCGACGAGGCATGCCAGCGCGTTGGCCAGCACCGTGGCCGGATTGCGCAGCAGGCCGCCCCAATTGCCCGAGTGATGCGCGCCGTCGCGTAGATTCAGCGAAAGCTTGAAGTTCACCGAACCGCGCGAGCCGAGGAATACGGTGGGGCGGCGCGCGGCGAGACGCGGGCCGTCGGAGGCGATCAACACGTCGGCGGCGAGTTCGTCCGCGTGCTCGCGGCACAGCGCGTCGAGCCCCGGCGAGCCGGTTTCCTCGCCCATTTCGATCAGCAGCTTCGCGTTGAAGCCGAGCTGGCCGCCGCGCGCGGCGAGTACGCTCGCCAGCGCGGCGAGGTTGATGCTGTGCTGGCCTTTGTTGTCGGCCGTGCCGCGGCCGTACCAGCGTTCGCCTTCAATCGTCACGGCCCACGGCGTGAGCGGCGCGCGCCACTGGTCGTCGTAGCCGCGTACCACGTCGCCGTGGCCATAGATCAGCACCGTCGGTAGATGCGCGGCTTCGTGGCGTTCGGCGATCAGGAAGGGGCCCAGCCCGCTAACCGGGTTATCGACGATGCGCGACGTGAAACCGAGACCTTCGGCTTCGGGCGCGATTTCGTCGGTTAGATACGACAGCAGCGTCGCGGCGCGATCGCTTTCCTGGCTCTCGGTGCGAAACCCCACCCGGCGGGTGAGGTTTTCGAGAAAGGCGCCGGATTCGAAATGCCGGGTGGCGTGTTCGATGGCCTCGTTGCGGCTCATGGTGTGTCTCCAATGCGGGGCGGAATGCGGATGCGGGGCGATGGACAGCTTCGAACCGATTCTAGGAGGCCGATTTTTTTGTCACAATGATCGTATTTCGAAGCTTGCGTTGCCGAAAAGGCAAAGGTCGGCGCATGTCAATATGCAAGCTTGAGGTCGCACGTTTTGCCGAATGAGAGAGCCCCATGACACTTTCCCTGCACGGCATCGCACTGCGCTATTTCGTCGAAGTCGCGCGCACCGGTTCGATCAGCGACGCGTCCGCGCGACTGCACGTCGCGATATCGGCGATCAGCCGGCAGATCGCGCGGCTCGAAAGCGAACTCGGCGTAGCCCTGTTCGAACGACGCCCACGCGGCATGGCGCTGTCCGAGGCCGGCGAGCGGCTGCTTGCCTACGCGCAGCGCAGCCTGCTCGAAGCGGAACACGTGGTGAAGGAGATCGGCGGACTCGAGAGTCTGCACGGCAGCATGATCAAGATCGTGAGTTCGGAGGGGTTCGCCGCGGATTTCCTGCCCGCCGCGATGGCGGGTTTCCGCAGCCAGTATCCGGGCATCGACTTCACGCTTTCGGTGATGTCGCCGGGCGAGGCCACCCGCCGCGTGCGCGACGGCGACGCCGATCTCGCGCTGACCTTCAGCCTTGCGCCGGAGAAGGGCGTCAAGGTCGAGCACACCGAACGTGCGCCGGTGCTGGCGCTGCTGCGCGCGGATCATCCGCTGGCCGCGCGCGCGAAGGTGTCGCTCGTCGACCTGCGGTCTTATCCTCTGGTACTGCCGGAGCCGGGCACCACGATTCGCCAGTTGATCGACATTACCTGCGCGCTCGAAGGCATCCTGCTCGAGCCCGATCTCACCTGCAACAACAGTGGCGCGATGTACCGCTACGCGCAGAAGAGCGGCGCGATCATGTTCACGGGCCTGCTGTCGGTGCGCGACCGTTATGCCGGCGACGGTTTCGTCGTGATGCCGCTGACCCATCCGCAACTGCGCCAGCGCAATATCCAGGTGCAGACCATGGCGGGGCGCGAACTGCCGTCGGCGGTGCGGGCGTTTCGCGATTACCTGATCGCGGCAATCGGCGGGTCAAGGCCGGCAGAGAGCAGCGAGCCTAACCCAACGCGAAAACGAAGCTCGCGTGGCGGCCGGGTTTTGAAGCCGGGCGCGATATAGCAGGGGCCTGCCTGCGTTGTCGATTGAAAGCCAAATGTCCCTGCCGGAACCTGAATCACGACCTAAACTGTGGTGGACGGGGCGGGCTGTCGAACTGCGCCGCACGGCGTGCAATGCAGCAATGCACGCGCCGGGGCGTCCCTTTTGGGGACGCCAGTGGTAGGATTCAGCCCGAAAAATGGAGAGCGGCGCGCAACGGCTAAGGCGCGCTGTCCACAACAGAGCGATAGGACTCAGGACATCGAATGGCGCAACAAAAAACCAACCCAAAACTTGAGCAGGCGCTGACGCGCGGGGACCTGGCGATCCGTCAGGCGAATTCGGCACGGGCGACGGCACTGCTGCGCGCGCTCGGCAAGATGATCGTGGAAGCCTCGGCAACGATCGGTGTGGAAGCTTTCACGCTGATTCCAGACGGCGACAAGATCTACGATCCGGCCGACGGCCTGTGGCCGCAGGAACTGCAGATTTCGCTCGACGGTCCGGTCGAGGAATCCGATCCGGACGAAGTGCGCACGGTGCGTCTGATCGCGGACGATCCCGCCACCGTGTTCCGCGTCGAATGGCAGCGTGCCGATGGCAAAATCGGCCGTCAGGATGGCGGACCGTTCGCGACGGTCGCGTTTATCTCCGACGTGGATATTCCGTGGACCGACGACGAAGACTGAGCGATGGGTTGATCGCCACGGGTGCGGGGTGCTGAAGCTCGAGCACCCACCTTCCGCGGCAATGCATCGGGCCATGTCTGCGTGCCGCGCATGCGGCGACAAAGCGAATTCGCCGCATTGAAGGCCTGAGCCTATTTCATCATCCTGCGGCGGAACAGCACGGCCGCAACGATAAACCCGCCCACCGCATACACGGCCAGCACCGCCAGGTGCAGAACGGCATGCTCGACCGGCCGGCCCAGCATGGCCGGGCGGATCAGATCGACGGCGTGAGCGAGCGGCAACATGCCCGTGACCGCGCGCGCCGCGACCGGCAATTGCGAAGTCGGAAAGAACACGCCGGACAGCAGCATCATCGGCGTCAACACCAGGGTCTGGTAAAACATAAAGAAGTCGTACGATGGCGCGAGCGCCGTCACAATCATCGCGATACTCGCGAATGCGAGCCCGGTGAGTACGATGACAGGCAAAGCGAGCAGCATCGACGGGAAATTCGCATAGCCCAGCGAGCCGGCCACCAGCATGATCGCCACCCCCGACAGCATCGATTTGCTGCCCGCCCACATCACTTCCCCCAGCACGATGTCGCCGAGCGTCAACGGCGTATGCATGATGGCTTCCCACGTGCGTTGCACGTGCATGCGCGAAAAGCCTGAATACATCGACTCGAAACTCGCCGACATCATCACGCTCGAGGCCACCGTGCCGGCCGCGAGAAACGCGATGTACGACACGCCGTCGACATGCCCGACCATGATCCCGAGCCCGAAGCCGAGACCGAACAGATAGATCATTGGATCGGCCAGGTTGCCGAACATCGACGCGATCGCAAGCTTCTTCCACACCAGAAAATTGCGGCGCCATACCGCGACCCAGTTCACTGCGTTCGTCGGGAACGCGGCGAAGGGTTCTTGCGCCGAGGGTTTGTCGCTGGGGGCCTGGTCCGGGGTGTCGTAGGTGCGTGCGTCCATGGCGTGTCTCGTGCGGTTTGCCCGAAGGGAGTTTCTCCGGGGCGTTGTTATGGCGATCAGGTGCGGCGGCTGGTGGCCTGCGTGATGCAGGTGATGCAGCGTGTGCTTGCGATACGCATGATTGCCCGATGCATCCACTCGCAACGATCAGTCCTGCATCTCGCGGCCGGTGAGCCGCAGAAACACATCTTCCAGATTCGCCGGCCGGTGCAGATAACGCAGGCCGGCGCGCTGCTTGAGCCGGGCGTGCACCGGTTGCGCGTCGTTCACGTAGCAGAATAGCGTCTCGCCGCTGATCTCCGAGCGCTCGACCAGCGGCGCGAGTTCATCGCGCAAGGCCACCGGATCGGGGCCAAAAATCTCGATCACGTCGCAGCCGATTTCGGATGCGATCAACTCGCTCGGCGCCCCTTCGGCGATCTTGCGGCCTTCTTCGATCACGCAGAGCCGGTGACACAGCCGCTCGGCTTCTTCCATGAAGTGCGTGGTCAGCAGAATGGTCTTGCCGCGCGCGAGCAGCGAGCGCAGCCGCTCCCAGATCAGATGCCGTGCCTGCGGATCGAGACCGGTGGTGGGTTCGTCCATGATGAGCACGTCGGGATCGTTGACGAGCGCGCGCGCCAGCGTGAGACGCCGCTTCATGCCGCCCGACAGTTCGCTCACGCGGGCGTCGGCCTTGCTTTCGAGCCGCGCGAATTCGAGCAGCGACGGCACCATCGCGCGGCATTGCGCGGCGCTCAAACCGAAGTAGCGGCCGAACACCAGCAGGTTTTCACGCACGGTGAAATCGGGATCGAGATTGTCGAACTGCGGCACCACGCCGACCCGGGCTCGCGCCACACGCGCACGGCCGGGAATCGGCTCGCCGCACAGACGGATCGCGCCGGCGTCTGGTGCGGCAATGCCGAGCAGCATGCGCAACGTGGTGGTTTTGCCCGCGCCATTCGGGCCGAGCAGGCCGAAGCATTCGCCAGCGTTGACATGAAACGACAACCCGTCGACGACCGTCTTGTCGCCATAGCGCTTTTTGACCTGATGGAATTCGATGGCGGCTTCAGACATGGATCGAACGAGGCTCCGGGAAAGGGGCGACTGATGCGGATGGCCGTAATGCGCGTAATGACCGTGAAGGCTGCCTATTCTAGGACATCGCCCGGCCGCCGCTGCCTGGCACCCGGGTGTCCAGAAGGGCTTTCTTGCACTGCGGCATGATGTCCCGGCGCCGTGCCGGGGTGTCGCTCTTGCCGTGTCGTCGGTGTGCGCACCGGTTTAGGGCGCAGTTAGCGTTTTCCATCCCTTGCAAGCTGAATTGCGGCGCACCATGATTGATTCAAAGCGCGCTTTCCGCGCGAAGGGAGAAAATCATGGCGAGCTACCAAAAAATACTGCTGTGCTACGACGGTTCGCGCGAAGGTCGTAAAGCGCTGCGTTGCGGCGCCGATCTCGCGTTGGATCTGAAAGCGGAAACGCATTTGTTATCCGTGGTGGATATGCGTTCGAGCATTGCGCAAAGCGCGGGCCTCCTCACCGACGTGGCGTGCGGCAGCTTCGAAAAATCCGCCCGCGACATTCTGCAGGAAGGCGTGGACTGGCTGACCGAGCGCGGTGTCAGTGCGCAAGGGCATTTTGCGTTCGGCCATCCGATCGACGAGATCGCCAATCTCGCCAACGAGCTGCATGTCGATCTCGTCGTGGTTGGGCACCGCTGCCGCACCGGCTTGTCGCGATGGTGGATGGGCGCCGGCAATACGCCGCTGCTCGACCGCATTTCGTGCAGCATTCTGGTGGCGTGTTCTTCCGCGCAGGAACAGCAGCAAGCGGCAGCTTGATGGATTAAGCGGGGGTGCGTTGCCCAGGTGCGCTTGCTGGTTTGCCCCGAACGCGTATCAGGGTCTGTCTGAGCGGCGCGGGGCGAACCGCGCCGGCCCCTCGCCATTGAGCATCAGGCAACGTCACGTGGACGTCACGGGTTCAGATCGACCGCGGCCAGCTTCCACGTGAACAAACCTTCGCGCGCGAAAATCGCCGAGTAACGCGCGTCGCCCGTGCCATGCTGGTACGTGACGACGAATTCGTTGAGGCCACGGTAGCCCGCCGTGGTTTGCGGCGGTTGCGGCGGCGTGGCGGCGGGGTTCGCGTTGCTGCCGGCCGCCTCGGGCTGCGTCGGCGCAGCAGGCGGCGCGGGCGTTGGTGTAGGTGCCTCAGACGCTGACGGATTATCCGCTGCCGGCGGCACCGGCGGCCGCTCGCCAGGGTTGCCACGCGGTGGCATGCCGTTCAGCAATGCAGCCACGCCGTCCGGGGTCGCATAAGCATCCACGAGCGGACCAATCAGCGCCACGCCTATCATCGCGCCGATGGCAGCGAGCGGATTGCCGTTGCTCTGCACGTCGAGCCGGCGCGTCAGTAAGCCAGTCACCTGCTGTTTCAGGCTCTCGCGCAACGCGGGAAAATCAACGTACTGGTTGACGGTTTGCGCGTCGCGCGCATCCGCTGCGCGTTTGAGGTTGTTCAGCGCGAGATACGGCGACGCGTACGTGAAACCTAGCGCGGCAATCACCACGATCACAACGAGCGTAACGATCAGCGGCCGGGTAGCGCTGCGCTTTGTGCGGGTCGAAACAGCCATTGAGTGAGACTCTCTATCAGGTGTGATTTAACGTGGACCGCGGCCACGCCAAAACGATCCCTGATTGATTCCGGCAATGCAACAGGATGCAACAGGACAACCGGTTCGGAATCGAATCGTTCAGCCTTCGAATACGGCGCCGTGCACATTCGCTTCTTCGGCGATGCAACGGTCGATCATGCGGCAGACGGCGTCGACCGTGCCGACCATGATGAGCCGCGACGGCCCGTGATAGACGCGCACCGGCGCACGACGCGCCGGTTCCGCCGTATTCAGGCCCGAGTTCAACGACACGCGCGCAAACGCCGGCAACGAAGACGGAAGCGAAGACGAAAGCGCCGCCGGCAAGTTCGACGCCTCGTCGAGCGAATCGAACAGCGACGGCGTGCTCGCCGTGGATGCCTCGATCAACGAGCAGGGCACCAGCTTGCGCAGATGACGCAGACGACCGAACTGGCGAAAAGGCAGCAAGCGGGCAAGGCGTTCCATGAGTCTCTCCAGGCGATGCAAAGATGCAGCGTGAGTACGACGTTGATGCGGGGGAGTGGCTTAAAACTCGCCCGGACGAATCAGCCCGACGGCGATCCCTTCCAGCGCGAATTCCGCACTGCCGGTTTCAACGAAGATGTTTTCGTAATCGGGATTCTCGGCAATCAGCTCGATGCCGTTCGGCCGGCGCTTCAAGCGCTTGACCGTCACGTCGTCGCCCAGCCGGGCGATGATGATCTGACCGTCTTTCGCTTCGCTCTTTTTCTGCACGGCGAGCAGATCGCCGTCGAAAATACCCGCGTCGCGCATGGACAACCCGCGCACCTTCAGCAGGTAGTCGGGCTTGCTCGAGAACAGCGCCGGGTCGCATGCATAGTGCTGCGCGATATGTTCCTGCGCGAGGATCGGGCTGCCCGCGGCCACCCGGCCGATCAGCGGCAAGGACAGCTGCATGATGCTCGCGTGCGGCAGCGTGAACTGGTAGGGCGAGTCTTCCGGCCCACTCAACAAGCGAATGCCGCGCGACGCGCCGGCCGCGAGTTCGATCACACCCTTGCGAGCAAGCGCGCGCAGATGTTCTTCTGCCGAATTCGCGGAGCTGAAGCCGAGTTCCGCGGCGATCTCCGCGCGGGTGGGCGGAAAACCGGTGCGTTCAATAGCCCGGCGGATCAGATCGAAAACCTGCTGCTGTCGTGCGGTGAGTTTGGTCATGGCCACTGTATGTATGAACAGGTGACTGTATTTTTATACAGTATTCGGCGCAATTCAAGCTTTACTTTAAGTTCGTCGCGTCGGCTGCCGCTGCAACGCCGTAAAAGGACGCTCCGACACCCGTTTTCGTGCCGCAACGCCTTGCCCAGCTGTCATTACCACTTTTGAGTATTAAAGAATGAAGAAACATTATTTTTAATGATGAAAGCTCTTCGATAGACTGGCCTCCGAGTTGGCGCTCATGTGCACGTGACCGCGACGTAGAACAACACCACACGCTGTTTAGCGGACCACAACGCGGAGAAAGTTGACATGAACCACCAAGGTACGGGGCTGGCAGGCAAGACCAGAAAAATCATCGCGGCGCTCGCATTGGGCGCGGCCGGGGCGCTCGGCGTGATGGCGCAGGCGCACGCCGCCGACACGACGCTGCTGAATGTGTCCTACGACCCGACGCGCGAGTTGTATCAGGACATCAACCAGGCGTTCGGCAAGGAATGGAAGGCGAAGACCGGCGAGACGATCACCTTCAAGCAGTCGCACGGCGGCTCCGGCGCACAAGCGCGCTCAGTGCTGGACGGTCTGCAGGCGGACGTGGTGACGCTGGCACTTGCCTACGACATCGACGCACTGGCCAACAAGGGCCTGCTCGACAAGGGCTGGCAAAAACGCTTGCCGGACAACGCGTCGCCTTACACGTCGACGATCGTGTTTCTGGTGCGCAAGGGCAACCCGAAGCACATCAAGGATTGGGAGGATCTGATCAAACCGGGTGTGTCGATCGTGACGCCGAACCCGAAGACCTCGGGCGGCGCGCGCTGGAACTACCTCGCGGCGTGGGCGTATGCCGAACATCAGCCGGGCGGCAACGACCAGAAGGCCAAGGAGTTCGTCGGCAAGCTCTATAAGAACGCCGGCGTGCTGGATTCGGGCGCGCGCGGCGCGACCACGAGCTTCGTGCAACGCGGTATCGGCGACGTGCTGATCGCGTGGGAAAACGAAGCGTTCCTGTCGCTGAAGGAATTCGGTCCGGACAAGTTTGAAATCGTCGTGCCGTCGGTCAGCATTCTGGCCGAGCCGCCGGTCGCCGTGGTGGACAAGGTCGTCGACCGGCACGGCACGCGCAAGGTGGCCGAGGCGTATCTGAACTTCCTCTATAGCGAGGAAGGTCAGGAGATCGCCGCGCGCAACTTCTACCGTCCGCGTTCGAACAAGGTGCCGGCCGAACTGACCGCCAAGTTTCCGAAGCTGAAGCTGTACACGGTGGACGATTCGTTCGGCGGCTGGACCAACGCGCAGAAGACGCACTTTGCCGACGGCGGCGTGTTCGATTCGATCTACTCGCCGCAATAAGGCCGGCTCGTCCGGTCAGTCCCGACGCAACGACGCAACGACGCAACGATATCGACCGGCAAACGGCAACGCATTACTCCGAGCGCGCCCATGGGCGCGCTTTTGGCCGCCCAAGGCCCGGCGGCCGGAAATCGGTCCTCGCAACACCGGCATCAACCTGAACGAGTAACCAGCATGACGACGTTGACCTTCCGAAAACCGAGCGCGTTGCCCGGTTTTGGCCTGACCCTCGGCATCACCGTGGCTTATCTGAGCCTGGTGGTGCTGATTCCGCTTACGGCGACGTTTCTCAAGACCGCGACGCTGGACTGGGCTCAGTTCGTGCGCGCGGTGAGTTCGCCGCGCGTGCTCGCGTCGTATCGCCTGACGTTCTTCTCCGCGCTCGGCGGCGCGCTGATCAACGCGGTGTTCGGTTTTCTGGTCGCGTGGGTGCTGGTGCGTTACACGTTCCCGTTCAAACGCATCGTCGACGCCGTGGTCGATCTGCCGTTCGCGCTGCCGACGTCGGTGGCCGGCATTTCGCTCGCCGCCGTGTATGCGGGCAACGGCTGGATCGGCCAGTTTCTCGAACCGCTCGGCCTCAAGATCGCATTCACGCCGGCCGGCGTGCTGGTCGCGCTGACCTTCATCGGTTTGCCGTTCGTGGTGCGCACGGTGCAGCCGGTGCTCGAGGAGTTCGAACGCGAGCAGGAAGAGGCCGCCGCGTGCCTCGGCGCGTCGCGCTGGCTGACGTTTCGCCGCGTCGTGCTGCCCGCCGTGTTCCCGGCGTTGCTGACCGGTTTCGCGCTGGCGTTCGCACGGGCGCTCGGCGAATACGGCTCGGTGATTTTCATTGCCGGCAACGTGCCGATGAAGTCGGAAATCACCTCGCTGCTGATCATCACCAAGCTCGAACAGTATGACTACGCCGGCGCGACCGCGATCGCGGTGGTGATGCTGGTCGTGTCGTTCCTGATGCTGTTGCTCATCAATACCTTGCAGTGGTATTTGCAACGTCGCACGGGACGCGGTGGCGCGGGTCCGGCGCCGGTGCCCACTGTGGCCAGCGTCGGGGCAATCGGCGGAGGTGCGCAATGAGCCGCCCGTCCGTGAATGAAGTGAACAGCGCGGCCGGCGCCGTGGCGCCGCGCGCGCCCCTGAACGTGTCGCGCCGCCCCGATCCGGTTACCGAAGCACCGTGGGTGCGCTGGCTCCTGACCGCCATCGCGCTGCTGTTTCTCACACTGTTTCTGGTCGTGCCGCTGGTCGCGGTGTTCTATCAGGCATTGAGCAAGGGCCTGGGTTTCTATCTGGAATCGCTCGCCGATCCGGACGCGCTGTCGGCGATCAAGCTGACTGTGATTACCGCCGCGATCGCCGTGCCGCTGAATCTCGCGTTCGGCCTCGCGGCTTCGTGGTGTATCGCCAAGTTCGAGTTCCGCGGCAAGGCGCTGCTGACCACGCTGATCGACTTGCCGTTCTCGGTTTCGCCGGTGATCTCGGGGCTGATCTACGTGCTGATGTTCGGCGCGCAGGGCTGGTTCGGCCCGTGGCTGATCGACCACAACGTACAGATCATCTTCGCGGTGCCGGGCATCGTGCTCGCGACGATCTTCGTCACGTTCCCGTTCGTCGCGCGCGAACTGATTCCGCTGATGCAGGCGCAAGGCAACGACGAGGAAGAAGCCGCTCACGTGCTCGGCGCGTCGGGCTGGCAGATCTTCCGCCGCGTCACGCTGCCGAACGTCAAATGGGGCCTGCTGTACGGCGTGATTCTGTGCAATGCGCGGGCGATGGGCGAGTTCGGCGCGGTCTCGGTGGTGTCGGGCCACATTCGCGGCCAGACCGACACGATGCCGTTGCACGTCGAAATTCTCTACAACGAATACAACTTCTCGGCGGCGTTCGCGGTGGCGTCGGTGCTGGCCTTGCTCGCACTCGTCACGCTGGGGCTGAAGCTGCTCGCCGAGCGCCATATGTCGGCGGAACTGTCGGCCGCGCGCGACGTGCCCGCGTATGCGGGTCCCGTCGCACTGGCCGCCGCGTCGTCGTCATCGTCCTCGTTCAAGGCATCGCCTGTCTCGCCGCAACACCCGCTCAAGCAAGGAGAGCTGTAATGGGTATCACTGTTCGTAACCTGCAGAAGCGCTTCGGCGATTTCGTCGCGCTCGATAACGTCTCGCTCGACTTTCCGCCGGGTGAACTGGTTGCGCTGCTCGGGCCGTCGGGTTGTGGCAAGACCACCCTGTTGCGCGTGATCGCCGGACTCGAATACGCGGACGGCGGTCAGGTCGTGCTGCAAGGTCAGGACGTCGCGACGGTCGGCGCGCGCGAACGTGAGGTGGGCTTCGTGTTCCAGCATTACGCGCTGTTCCGTCATATGACGGTGTTCGAGAACGTCGCGTTCGGCCTGCGTGTGAAGCCGCGCAAGGAGCGGCCTTCGGAAGCGGTGATCCGCGAGAAGGTGCATGAACTGCTGAAGCTCGTACAGCTCGACTGGCTCGCGCAGCGTTATCCGTCGGAATTGTCGGGCGGTCAGCGGCAGCGTATTGCGCTGGCGCGCGCGCTCGCGGTCGAACCGAAAGTGCTGCTGCTCGACGAACCGTTCGGCGCGCTCGATGCGAAGGTGCGCAAGGAATTGCGTAGCTGGCTGCGCCGCCTGCACGACGATCTGCATATCTCGACGATCTTCGTCACGCACGATCAGGAAGAAGCGCTCGAAGTGGCGGACCGTATCGTCGTGCTCAATCGTGGACACGTGGAGCAGGTGGGCAGTCCGCAAGATGTGTACGACCATCCGCAAACCTCGTTCGTCTACGAGTTTCTCGGCGCGGCCAACCGCCTGCACGGCAACGTCGATGCGAGCGGATTCGTGGTGGACGGCGCCGCGTTGCCGGTGTCGATCAAGGCCGATTTCAGCGGCCCGGCGTTTGCCTACGTGCGGCCGCACGACTTGCAGTTGTATCCGCAAGCATCCGGTCATCGCGAAGGGATCGTGGTCGACGTGCGGCGCGTCGTGACGCTCGGCGGCTCGGTGCGGGTCGAACTCGCGGGCCGCGAGGGCAATCTGCTCGAGGCCGAGCTGGATCGCGAGTCGTGGCGCGATCTGCAACTGGCCGTCGGCGACGGCGTGACCGCCGTGCCGCGCGCGTTGCGGGTGTTTCCGGCGCAGTAGCAGGGCGCCTGTCCAGGCGGTGCGGCATGGCGCGCAGGATAGGCAAGGCAGCAAACTCGGCGTTTCAATAAACTCAAATAACTCAACTCTGGCTGAACCGGAGACATACAGATGAACTTCCAGCAATTGCGCTTCGTGCGCGAGGCCGTGCGTCAGAACATGAACCTGACCGAGGTGGCGAACGTGTTGTACACGTCGCAATCGGGCGTGTCGAAACAGATCAAGGATCTGGAAGACGAACTCGGCGTCGACATTTTCATTCGACGCGGCAAGCGCCTGACGGGTCTCACCGAGCCGGGCAAGGCGGTGCATCAGCTGATCGAACGGATGCTGCTCGATGCGGAAAATCTGCGCCGTGTCGCGCGTCAGTACGCCGATCAGGACAGCGGCCATCTGGTCGTGGCGACCACCCACACGCAGGCGCGTTACGCGTTGCCGAAGGTGATCCGTCAATTCACCGAGGTGTTCCCGAAGGTGCATCTGGCGCTGCGCCAAGGCAGCCCGCAGCAGATCGCGCAGATGATTATCAACGGTGAAGCGGATATCGGCATCTCGACCGAAGCGCTCGACCGCTTCCCCGATATCGTCACGTTCCCGTGCTATTCGTGGCATCACATCGTGGTCGTGCCGAAGGGGCATCCGCTGGTGGGCCGCGAGAATCTGACGCTCGACGAAATCGCCGAATTCCCGATCGTCACGTACGACCAGGACTTCACGGGTCGCTCGCATATCGACCAGGCGTTCGCGAAAGCGGGCGCGCTGCCCGACGTCGTGCTGACCGCGATCGACGCCGACGTGATCAAGACCTACGTCGAACTCGGCATGGGGATCGGCGTGGTCGCGGCCATGGCCTACGATCCGAAGCGCGATACCGAACTGGTCGCGCTCGACACGCAGCATCTGTTCGAGGCGAGCACCACGCGGGTCGGTCTGCGCAAGGGCGCGTTCCTGCGCGCGTACGCGTACCGGCTGATCGAGATGTTCGCGCCGCAATTGAACGAAGCGGAAATCGCCGCGCAGTTGCGCGAGGCGGTTTAAGGTCCGGTACGGAAACGAACGGACATCCGTTTTTTCACGCATGGCGGCGCGCGGCGCATCGCTTACAATCGCCGCCATGAATACTCTGACTTCCTCTTCCGCCGCGCCTTCGGGCGCAGGCGTTACGCCGCCGCTGCCTTGCATTGCCGTGCTCGCGACCGGCGGCACGATCGCCGGCGCGGCCGCTGACGCTACCAACACCTCCGGATACCAGGCTGGCGTGGTCGGCGTCGAGCAACTGCTTTCCGTGGTGCCGGCGTTGTCCACGGTGGCGCGCATCGCGCCCGAACAGATTGCCAGCGTCGACAGTAAAGACATGACGATGCCGTTGTGGACCACGCTCGCCCAGCGCGTCAATACGCTGCTGGCGACTGATGGAATCGACGGCGTGGTGATCACGCACGGCACCGATACGCTCGAGGAAACCGCCTACCTGCTGCATCTGACGGTCAAGTCGGATAAGCCGGTGGTGCTGACCGCGGCCATGCGTCCGGCGTCGGCGCTGTCGGCCGACGGTCCGCTGAACCTGCTGAACGCGGTGACGGTCGCGGCGCATGCGGGCTCGCGCGGGCAGGGCGTGCTGGTGGCCTTCAACAACAAGATTCACAGCGCGCGCGACGTCGTCAAGACGAGCACCTACGCGGTGGACGCGTTCCAGTCGCCCGAAGTCGGCGCGCTCGGTTGGGTGCAGGACGGTCGCGTCGAATTCCAGCGCGCCGTGGTGCGGCCGCATACGCTGGCAACCGAATTCGTGATTGGGCCGAAGTGGCCGCATGTCGAGATCGTCGCGAGCTATGCAGGCGTGTCGCGAATCGCGGTGGATGCGCTGGTGGCTGCCGGTGTGCGTGGCGTCGTCGTGGCGGGCACGGGCAACGGTTCGATTCACCTGTCGATGCAGCAGGCGCTCGCCGACGCGGCGTCGCAGGGCGTCGCGGTGGTGCGTTCGTCGCGCGTGGGGTCGGGCCATGTGATGCGCAACGGCGCGGCGGCCGACGACGCGCTCGGTTTCGTCAGCGCGGGTTTGCTGAATCCGTATAAGGCACGTGTGCTGCTGATGCTGGCACTGGCCGCGGGCGGCACGGGGCCGGTGGCGCTGCAGAAAACGTTCGATACGTACTGATCGATCTCGTGCTGAGCGACTCAGCCGACTCAGCGCATAAGGCGCTTCAATGACAAAGCGGCGCGCGGGCTATCGACCCGAGCGCCGCTTTGTTGTTTCCGGCGAAGATTGATTCGCCAGGCGAGCACTTAGCTCGCCAGATCCGGCGGCAACTTGCCGCCATTCGCCGCGAGCGCTTGCATCACCTGTTTGTGCAGCCAGATGTTCATGCTTGCCGAGTCGTTCGTGTCGCCGCTGTACTTCAATTCCTGGGCGAGTTGCTTGCGGTGCTCGAGGCTGCTGTCCACGCCGAGCGCTTTCAGCGTGTCGACGATCGACGTGCGCCAGTTCAACGTCTGGCCGCTCTCGCTCACGAACTGATCCATGACGGCCGCGACGTCGACGTCGGCGAGCGGGGCGGGTGCCGGTGCAGCGTCCGGCGCGGCAGCTTGCGCGGCTGCCGGATCCGGGGTCGGCTCGACCGCGGGAGCAGGCTGATCGGGTTTCGCTTTGCCGAAGAGCTTGTTGACGATGTCACCAAAGATACTCATTCTGAATCCTTTGCAGAGGGGTTACTGGCGCAAGCAGTCTTCGCTCACGGGTTGAACACTGGTTGCGAAACGGGCGAATCAAACAGAGGCCTGCGTTGACGCGATCGGCAAGCCGCACGCGAACGCAGAGACGCCGGCAACCAGACTCAACGAGTGTAGGAGAAAAGCGCGGACCGATGTGTCAAATAAGGTCGCGAAGAGAAGATGGAGTTGCAAGCAAATGCAAACGGGCTTGCGACCGGGCGCGCAGCCCACTAGCAGGAGGCAGGCGCGCGCCGAGAGTTGAACCCAGTTGCGCGCGGGCGGAGTGCAGGATGCAACCGCTGCGAGAGATTGGCTGAAAAAGCATAAGCGTGAACCACGCATGAAATCCGACAGCCGGACACCCGACGACGACGTCTGACCGACCAAGGCTTCCCCGGCGTCGCCGGGTGCCGCTGCGGACCCCACTTGCCGCTCTCAGCCCAGAGCGGCACGATTTGCCCGTTCCGCCGTGCATGTGCACGACGAACCGGGCGCCCCACCTGCGATCGTCACGACGTTGCGCACGCAACCATCACGACGATCTGTAACGACTTTCTGCTACCAGACGACCGCTAAGCGGATTACGCAGCCTTGGCTTCGCTACCCGGCGCTTGCGCGACTTCGTAGTTCGCCATGATTTCCAGCGCGCGCACCATGGCCGAGTGATCCCATGCCTTGCCGCCGTTGGCCGCGCACACGCTGAACAGTTGCTGCGCGCTCGCCGTGTGCGGCAGCGCGATACCCAGCTTGCGTGCGCCGTCGAGTGCGAGGTTCAGATCCTTCTGATGCAGTTCGATGCGGAAGCCCGGATCGAAGGTGCGCTTCGTCATACGCTCGCCGTGCACTTCGAGAATCCGCGACGAGGCGAAGCCGCCCATCAGCGCCTTGCGCACACGCTCCGGATCGGCGCCCGAGCGCGACGCGAACAGCAGCGCTTCGGCCACGGCTTCGATGTTCAGCGCGACGATGATCTGGTTCGCGACCTTGCAGGTTTGACCCGCGCCGTTGTCGCCGATCAGCGAGATGTTCTTGCCCATCAGTTCGAACAGCGGCTTGGCCAGCGCGAACGCTTTTTCCGGGCCGCCCACCATGATCGTCAGCGTCGCTTCGCGTGCGCCGACTTCGCCGCCGGACACCGGCGCATCCAGGTAGTCGACGCCCAGTGCGTTGATCTTCTTCGCGAACGCCTGCGTGTCGAGCGGCGAGATCGAGCTCATGTCGATCACCAGCTTGCCTTGCGTGAGGCCGGCGGCGACGCCGTCGTCGGCGAACAGCACGTTGGCGACGTCAGGCGTGTCCGGCACCATGATGATGACGATGTCGGCGGCTTGCGCGACAGCCGTCGAATCGGCGACCACGCTCGTCGTTTTGCTCAGATCTTCCGGCACCGGGTACGCGCCGTTCACGAACAGCGTGTGACCGCCCTTGATAAGGTTGCGCGCCATGTGCGCGCCCATGATGCCGAGGCCGATAAAACCGATCTTTGCCATGTGTCTGAATCTCCAGTGTTGTTTGGGGTGCCCCGTTGCGGGGCTGCCCAAGGGAGTGTCCCTTGAGCGTCATGCGCCTGATGCCGCTCGTCCAGGCCTCGAATGTGAGGGCTCGACGCGCTCAGGCAGCGGCGTGAGCTGCGCCGCGGGTCTGCCCGGCCACGCTCTGCACCCAGCCGAGGCCGGCAGCAGTGGTGGTGCGCGGCTTGTATTCGCAACCGACGTAACCGTCGTAGCCAAGCGAATCGAGCAGATTGAACAGGAACGGGTAGTTGATTTCGCCGGTGCCCGGTTCGTTGCGGCCCGGGTTGTCGGCGAGCTGGATGTGAGCGATTTGCGGCAGGTTCTTCTTGATGGTTGCCGCGAGTTCGCCTTCCATCCGTTGCATGTGATAGATGTCGTATTGCAGGAACAGATTGTCCGAACCGACCGCGTCGATCACGTCGAGGCCTTCGCCCGAACGGTTCAGCGCGAAGCCCGGAATGTCGTACGAGTTGCACGGTTCGACCAGCAGCTTGATGCCGGCTTTCTTCAGTTCGCCGGCGGCGAAGCGCAGGTTCTCGACGATCGTCGAGCGCGCCTTGTCCGCGTCGACGCCCGCCGTCGGAATTCCGACGAGGCAGTTCAGTTGCGGCACTTTCAGGGCGCTTGCGTATTCGATTGCGCGGCCCACGCCTTCCTGGAATTCGCCGACGCGATCCGGCAGGCACGCGATTCCGCGTTCGCCCGCTTCCCAGTTGCCCGCGGGCAGGTTGTGCAGAACCAGCTTCAGGCGGTTCTGTTGGAGGCGCTCGCTCAGTTCGGCAATCGCGTACGGATACGGAAACAGGAATTCGACGGCGTGGAAGCCCGCGTCCGCCGCGGCCGCGAAGCGGTCGAGGAACGGGACTTCGTTGAACAGCATGGTGAGATTCGCTGCAAATTTCGGCATGGTGCGTCTGTCTCTCTGGTCGGTCAGTGGAATAACTCGATGAAGCTCGGTGTGAGGCAATCGCGCGGCGCTCAAGGTCATTTCCCGGCGCGCCGCCCGATCGCTCTCACGGCGGCTTCATCGATTTGAAGCGGAAGCGGTTCGGAACATCATGCAATTCAGTCGAGCATGCTGATCGCGGTCGGCGCATCTTCACGCTTCGCGGCCAGTTCTTCGAACTCGTTGATCGCGTCGATCTCGGTGCCCATCGAAATGTTGGTCACGCGTTCCAGAATCACTTCGACGATCACCGGCACGTTGAACTCGGAGAGCATCGACTGCGCCTTCAACAGGGCCGGCTTCAGTTCTTCCGGCTTGTGCACGCGGATCGCCTTGCAACCCAGACCTTCGGCAACCGCCACGTGGTCCACGCCGTAGCCGTTGGTTTCCGGCGCGTTGATATTCTCGAAACCGAGTTGCACGCAGAAGTCCATGTCGAACGCGCGCTGCGCCTGACGGATCAGGCCGAGATACGAGTTGTTCACCACCACGTGCACATACGGCAGCTTGAATTGCGCGCCCGCTGCCAGTTCTTCGATCATGAACTGGAAGTCATAGTCGCCCGAGAGCGCCACGATCGGACGTTGCGGATCCGCTGCGCGCACACCGAGCGCTGCCGGAATCGTCCAGCCGAGCGGGCCTGCCTGGCCGCAGTTGATCCAGTTACGCGCCTTGTAGACGTGCAGGAATTGCGCCCCCGCGATCTGCGACAGACCGATCGTGCTCACGTAGCACGTATCGCGGCCGAACACCTGGTTCATCTCTTCGTAGACGCGCTGCGGTTTCATCGGCACGTTGTCGAAGTGGGTCTTGCGCTGCATCGTCTGCTTGCGTTGCTGGCAGTCGGCGACCCACGCGCCACGATCTTTCAGCTTGCCGGCGGCCTTCCATTCCTTCGCCACTTCCACGAACAGTTCGAGCGCGGCTTTCGCGTCCGACACGATGCCGAGGTCCGGACCGAACACACGGCCGATCTGCGTCGGCTCGATGTCCACGTGCACGAACTTACGGCCCTTGGTGTACACCTCGACGCTGCCCGTGTGACGGTTCGCCCAGCGGTTGCCGATACCGAGCACGAAGTCGGAGGCGAGCATCGTCGCGTTGCCGTAGCGGTGCGAGGTTTGCAGGCCGACCATGCCGGCCATCAGCGGATGGTCGTCGGGGATCGCGCCCCACGACATCAGCGTCGGGATCACCGGCACGCCGACGGTTTCGGCGAACGTCACGAGCAGGTCTTCAGCGGCTGCGTTCAGCACGCCGCCACCCGACACGATCAGCGGCTTTTCCGCGTCGTTGAGCAGGGTCAGTGCGGCTTCGATCTGCTTGCGCGACGCTTTCGGCTTGTAGACCGGCAGCGGTTCGTACGTGTCGATGTCGAATTCGATTTCGGCGAGCTGCACGTCGATCGGCAGATCGACCAGCACCGGACCCGGACGGCCCGAGCGCATCAGGTGAAATGCCTGCTGGAACACGCGCGGCACCAGCGCCGGCTCACGCACGGTGACGGCCCACTTGGTGACGGGCTTGGCGATCGATTCGATATCAACAGCCTGGAAGTCTTCCTTGTACAGACGCGCACGCGGCGCCTGGCCCGTGATGGCCAGAATAGGAATCGAGTCGGCCTGAGCGGAATACAAACCGGTGATCATGTCGGTGCCGGCGGGGCCCGACGTGCCGATACACACGCCGATGTTGCCCGGTTGAGCGCGCGTATAGCCTTCGGCCATGTGCGACGCACCTTCGACGTGACGCGCCAGCACGTGGCTGATGTTGCCTGCCTTGCGCATGGCCGAGTAGAACGGGTTGATCGCTGCGCCCGGTACGCCGAACGCGGTGTCGATACCTTCTTTTTCGAGCACCAGTACGGCTGCGTCGACGGCTCTCATCTTGGCCATGAATGTCTCCTGAATGTCTGGAAATTGGCGAACTAAGGGTGTTGAACGCACTGTAGGCCTGACCTAAAGGTTTGATAAGATCAGTCCGGGTCGCTTATTTCGAAACAAAAAGTATGGAATCTCGCAGCGTACGGGCGCTTGCGCGATTGAGCGGCGTGGGAGCGCGCAGGGCTGCGGCAAGGTGTCGCGCTGCGCGCCGGCGCGCGGTTCAGGCCCTTGAGAGAAGACCGCGACGGGTTGGCATAAGACCCAGGGTAAGCGCTAGCACGCGACCTCGTTCGACAGGAGACAAAAATGGATCGCTTCAAACAGATCGAAACCTTCGTGCGCGTGGCGGACGCGGGCAGCCTCGCGGCGGCCGCGCTGGAAGAGGGCGTGTCGCCGGTGATTCTGGGGCGGCGCATCGACGCGCTGGAAAAGCGCCTCGGCGTGAAGCTGATGTACCGTTCGACGCGCCGTCTGGTGGTGAGCGAAGACGGCGCCGCGTTTCTGGAGCGCTGCCGTGGCCTGCTGACCGAATGGGATCAGGCGGAAAACGAACTGAGCGCCGGGCGGCGCGCGGTGAACGGCCACCTGATCGTGTCCGCGCCCGCGGCGTTCGGCCGCAAACACGTCGCGCCGCTTGCGCCGGATTTTCTCGCCGACAAGCCGGAACTGCAGGTGTCGTTCAATCTGACCGACCGCGTGGTCGATCTGGTGCGCGAGGGTTACGACCTGTCGATCCGGATCGGCGGCGCGGTCGATCCGAACTTTGTCGCGGTGAAGCTGGCGACCAACCGGCGTGTGGTGTGCGGCACGCCCGACTATTTTCGCCGCCACGGCAAGCCGAAAACGCTCGAGGATCTGCCGCAGCACAATTGCCTCGCGTTCAATTTGCAAGGCGGCCAGAACCGCGGCTGGTATTTCCGCCGTAACGGCAAACTCGCGACCGTGCGGGTGGGCGGCACGCTCGATTGCAACGACGGTGAACTGCTGCATCGCTGGGTGTCGGAAGGGCTTGGGCTCGGCTGGCGTTCGACGTGGGAGATTCAGCAGCAACTGGCGCGCGGCGAACTGGAAACCGTGCTGGACGAGTTCGCGTTGCCGGACTACGACATCCTCGCGGTATATCCGCAGCAGCGATATGTGCCGGCCAAGGTGCGGTATTTCATCGATTATCTGAAAGAGGTGTACGCCAGCGAGGACTACTGGAACCGCGCGGCTTATTAGCGGCTTGCCGGTGGCTCGTTGGTGGCTCGTTTGCATCGGCGCGGGCTGTTTCTCTTCGTATTTAGAGGTTTCGATGCCGACGCGGGAATAAACTCGGCCTATCGCCGGTTATGTGGGTATGAACGCTTCACGCCAAACCACGATTCGCGTAGCCGCAATGCCCTGGAGGGCCCAGGTGGTCCAGACCGATTCAGACGCCGCGCGCGCGCACGGCGATGCCGATTCCGATGCCGCAGCCGACGCCGCCAGGAGCCGCCGCTTCCAGCAGCTCGCGCTGCCGCATCTGGATGCGGCGTACAACCTCGCGCGCTGGCTCTGCGGCAACGCCAGCGACGCCGACGACGTCGTCCAGGAAGCCTTCATGCGGGCGTTCCGTTTTTTCGACACGTTTCGCGGCGACACCGCGCGGCCCTGGCTGCTCGCGATCGTGCGCCGCACCTGGTACACGGAGTGGCGGCGGCGCGCGTCGTCGCACGAAACGGTCGAGTTCGACGACAGCATGGACGACACCGCCTTCGACGGCTGGAGCGTCGGCGGCGCGGATCCCCAGGCGCTGCTGATCCGCGACGAGGATACGAAGCGCGTGCACGAGGCGCTGGCGCTGTTGCCGGTTGAATATCGGGAGGTGCTGATCCTGCGCGAACTGGAAGAGATGGGCTACCGCGAGATCGCGATCGTGGCCGATGTGCCGATTGGCACGGTGATGTCGCGGCTCGCGCGGGGGCGGCGCAAGCTGGCCGCGCTGCTGAAGGCGGCGCCGGGTGGCGGCAAGGCGGGGGCTGGGTCGGGTGCCCGGTCGGCCGGCGCGCCGGGCAACGCTTCGGGTTCGGGCAATGCGCCGGACGCCGGGTCGGGCGCGGGTTTGGCCAATGCGTCGGGCACCGCTTCGGCCACTGCTTCGGCCACCATCACGCCGCTGCGGGCGTCCGCCAACGGACGGCCGCTCAACAACCCCGGCGGCAACGCCGGCCACGCTCAGGAGACGCCAGATGGACTGTAACGAAGCACGGCCGCTCCTCGATGCGAACGCCGATCATGAATTACCCGCGCCGGATGCGCGGCGTGTCCAGCAGCACATCGAGAGCTGCGAAGCCTGCCGGCGTGAGAGCGAGAGTCTCGCGGCGTTGCGGGGGGCGCTGCGGGCGGCCACTTATCATCGCGCGCCGCAGTCGCTGCGAGCGCAAATTCTGGCCGGCTTGCCGGCGATGGAAGAGGCCGTCGCGGCAGCTGAACCGCTGACGTCGAACGGCGTAGCGGACATCGCGATTGGACAGCCGCTCACGGCGACCGACAGGTCGGAAGCCGCGATCGAAGGGCCGTCCACTGCCGCCGACGATCCGCGCGCAACGGGCCAGCAACCGGACCGCATGATGGACGCGGCTAAGGCCCCATCACGTCCGCGTCGGCGGCGGAGCAGGTTGGCCGGCTGGCTGGATGGCTGGCGTCTGCCGCCGGGAGGCTTCGGCCAGCCGATCGGCATGGGCGGCGCGAGCGGTGGGAGCGGCGCGTCCCGATTGCTCGCGCCGGGCTGGCTCGCGGCGCTGGTCATCGCGTTGTGCGCCGGAGCGGCGGTAGTGACTCTGAACCTTAGCCGTCCCGCCGCGCTCTCGCCGTTCGCCGACGAACTGGTGGAAAGCCACGTGCGCGCGCAGGTCTCCGGCCGCGACATCGACGTGATTTCGACCGACAAGCACACGGTCAAACCGTGGTTCAACGGCCGGCTGGACTATTCGCCACCGGTCGAGGACCTCGCGGCGAGCGGCTTTCCACTGGAAGGCGGGCGGCTGGATTACCTCGCGCATCAGCGGGTGGGCGTGCTGGTGTACCACTACCGCAAGCACGTGATCGACGTGTACGTCTTTCCGCAGGCGGGTTCCGGGAACACGGCCCATGACACGGACGGCGCGGCACCCACCGCACCCGCGACGCTCGAGCGCGAAGGCTATTCGATCGCTCACTGGAACGCGGCGGGCATGACCTGGTGGGCGATCACCGACGCCGCGCCGGATGCGTTGACGGGCCTCGAAGCGGCGTTGAAGGCGCGTTTGCAGGCGGGCAGCGAACGTTCGGAGGGCAGTTGACGACTAAACCCTTGAAAACACACCCGATTCGGGCCGCGGATTAACGGGATATCTTGCAACCCGGCCCCATTCGGGTTACACTCTTTGGCTTCTCACTTGCCACACCGGTTCGACGCCCGGGTGGCTTAAATCCATAAGTCAGCACAAGGAGTGAATATGCGTCATTACGAAATCGTCTTTATCGTGCACCCGGATCAAAGCGAGCAAGTGCCCGCCATGATCGAGCGTTACAAGTCCACGATCACCTCGCACGGTGGCCAGATCCACCGTATCGAAGACTGGGGCCGTCGCCAACTGGCCTACATGATCGAGAAACTCGCTAAGGCTCACTACGTCTGCATGAACATCGAATGCGACCAAGCCACGCTCGACGAGCTGGAACACGCATTCAAGTTCAACGACGCTGTTCTGCGTCACCTGATCGTCAAGATGAAGAAGGCCGAAACCGGCCCGTCGCCGATGATGAAGGAAGTGCAGCGCGAAGAAGCCAAGAAGTCGGCTGCTACGCAACCGTCCGAAGCGCAGGCTTAAGACACATTATTTAAGCTACCAGAGACTCCAGCGTCGCTTTTGCCCAAGGCTCCATGAATCGGCTGCAACTCACGGCCAGCGTCGTAGAACGCGAACCGGTGCGGTACACCCCCGCCGGCGTTCCGATTGCAGGCTGCACGTTGCACCACCGCACGGAAGTCGTCGAAGCCGGTATTGCCCGGCAAGTCGAACTGACCATGCAGGCGGTAGCGGCAGGCGAGGCGAGCGGTAAGCTCGAAAGCTGCCAGATGGGCGTGGAAACGCTCTTCACCGGCTTTCTGGCAAAAAAGCACCGCAACGCAAGAACTCTGGTATTTCACATCACAGCATTGCAGGACATTGGAAAGGACTGAACATGCCCCGCCCGACTGGTAAGAAATTCGACAAGCGTCGTCAGCAACAAAATCCGCTCTTCAAGCGCAAGAAGTTCTGCCGTTTCACGGCCGCGAATGTCGATCATATCGACTACAAGGACCTCGAAACGCTGAAGGACTTCATCGGCGAAAACGGCAAGATCACGCCGGCGCGTCTCACGGGTACGAAGTCGCATTATCAACGCCAGCTGGATACGGCAATCAAGCGCGCACGTTTCCTCGCGCTGGTGCCGTACACCGACCAGCACAAGGCCTAACCCGACGACGCGATAAGGAGCATCCGAATGCAAATCATTCTTCTGGAAAAAGTCGTCAATCTGGGCAACCTGGGCGATATCGTGAAGGTCAAGGACGGTTACGCACGTAACTTCCTGATCCCGAACAAGCAAGCTCGCCGTGCAACGAAGGAAGCTTTGGCTGAATTCGAAGTTCGCCGCGCTGAACTCGAAAAGATCGCCGCTGAAAAGCTGGCTGCCGCTACGGCTCAAGGCGAAAAGCTGGCAGGCTCGACGGTTCAGATCGGTCAGAAGGCTGGCGTCGACGGCCGTCTGTTCGGCTCGGTGACGAACGCCGACATCGCTGACGCGCTGGGCAAGGCTGGCTTCGCAGTGGAAAAGGCGCAAGTGCGTCTGCCGGAAGGCCCGCTGAAGCTGGTTGGCGAGCACGCAGTTCAAGTTTCGCTGCACACCGACGTTCTCGTCGATGTGACGGTGGCTGTGATCGGCGAACACGTCTAAGCATTCAAGCAGTATTGGCCAGGAAGTTGCTGGCAAAAGGCAGGGGCCGGGTGACCGGCCCCTGCCTTTTTTTGTGCCCGGTTTTTAGCTTTTCCACTCGCCGTCGCTGCCCGATTACCCGATAATTCCTCTCCATGAACGCACCGTCCAAAGATCCCCAAATCGAGTCGCTGAAAGTCCCGCCGCATTCGATCGAGGCCGAGCAATCGGTGCTGGGCGGCCTGCTGCTCGACAACGCGGCATGGGACCGCATCGCCGACTTCCTGTCGCAGAGCGATTTTTACCGCTACGACCACCGTATCATCTTCGAACACATCGGCAAGCTGATCGCGGCCACGCGGCCGGCCGACGTGATCACCGTGTACGAAGCGCTCGGCACCTCGGGCAAGGCGGAAGAGGTTGGCGGTCTCGCTTACCTGAACGCGCTCGCGCAGAACACGCCGAGCGCGGCCAATATCCGCCGCTACGCGGAAATCGTGCGCGATCGTGCGGTGTTGCGCCGGCTGGTGTCGGTCGCCGACGAAATCTCGGCGGACGCGTTCAATCCGCAAGGCAAGGAAGTTCGCCAGTTGCTGGACGAGGCGGAGTCGAAGGTGTTTTCGATTGCCGAAGACGGCGCGCGCGGCACGCAAGGCTTCCTCGAAATCGGGCCGCTGCTGACCGAGGTGGTCGAACGGATCGACACGCTGTACCACACCGCCAATCCGAGCGATGTGACCGGCACGCCGACCGGCTTCGTCGATCTGGATCGCATGACCTCGGGCATGCACGGCGGCGAGCTGATCATCGTCGCGGGTCGTCCGTCGATGGGTAAAACGGCGTTTTCGATGAATGTGGGCGAATACGTGGCGGTCGAGTACGGCCTGCCGGTCGCGGTGTTCTCGATGGAAATGCCGGGTTCGCAACTGACCATGCGTATGCTCGGCTCCGTCGGCCGGCTGGATCAGCATCGCATGCGTACCGGCCGTCTGACCGACGAGGATTGGCCGAAGCTCACGCATGCCGTGCAGAAAATGAGCGAAGCGCAGATTTTCATCGACGAAACCGGCGGTTTGAACCCGATGGAGTTGCGTTCGCGTGCACGCCGGCTGTCGCGCCAGTGCGGCAAGCTCGGGCTGATCATCATCGACTATTTGCAGCTGATGAGTGGTTCGTCGTCCGGTGAAAACCGCGCGACCGAAATTTCGGAAATCTCGCGTTCGCTGAAGAGTCTCGCCAAAGAACTCGACGTGCCGGTTATCGCGTTGTCGCAGCTCAACCGGGGGCTCGAACAGCGCCCGAACAAGCGGCCGATCATGTCCGACTTGCGCGAATCGGGCGCTATCGAACAGGACGCGGACGTGATCCTGTTCATCTACCGCGACGAAGTTTACAACCCGGACAGCCCCGACAAGGGCACCGCGGAGATCATTATCGGCAAGCAACGGAACGGTCCGATCGGCCCCGTTCGGCTTACGTTCCATGGTCAATTCACGAAGTTCGATAATTTTGCGGGCGCGCAGAATTTCTACAGCGATTGACCGGACGGGCCGGTAAGTCACCCGGCAAGATCCACGAAAGGCGTGCTGAAAGCTCACGGGAAATCTACGGAGAAGGGAAGCGTTACGCGCAGCGCCTGTTGTAACGGCGCTTTCGAAAGTGTGATCGGAGACTTGGAACGGTACAATGTGGCGGTTTTATGTCAGCCATACCGTGACCAATTTTCGGGATCCCAATGTTCGGTCGATTCATGCCCACCGAGGGCAAGTTCTTTGAAATTTTCAATGCGCACGCAACGTGCATCGTCTCAGCAAGTCGTGAGCTGGAACTGCTGATCGACAATCTGCAAGACGCCGAAACCCACAAGCAGAACGTGCAGAAGGCCGAAAAGGCTGCCGACAAGCTTACGCACGAAACCATCGACCTGCTGCACAAGACCTTCATCACGCCGCTCGATCGCGATGAAATCCACAAGCTCATCACCACGATGGACGACATCCTCGATCTGATGGAAGACGTCGCCACCGCCATTTCGCTGTACGACGTGCAGGCCGTGACCTCCGAGGCGAGCCAGTTGGCGCACATTTGCACGGCGACTTCCGAGCGCGTGCAATTCGCCGTCGGCCTGCTGTCGGACATGAAGCAGGCGAGCCAGATCCTGAAGGCTTGTGAGGACATCGACCGGCTGGAATCGGAAGCCGACCGCGTGCTGCGCTCGGCCATGTCGAAGCTGTTCCGCGAAGAAGACAACGTCAAGACCCTGATCAAGCTGAAAGCGATTTATGAATTGCTCGAGACGATCACGGACAAGTGTGAGGATGTAGCGAACATCATCGAAGGCATCGTGCTGGAAAACGCATAATGCAATCGATACAACTCGCTATCTGGGTCGTTGCCGGCCTGGTGGCCGTCGCGCTGATTTTCGATTTCATGAACGGCTTTCACGACGCGGCGAATTCGATCGCTACCGTCGTGTCGACCGGCGTGCTGAAGCCGCAGCAGGCGGTGGCTTTCGCGGCCGCGTTCAACGTGATCGCGTACTTCGTGTTCCATCTGAAGGTGGCGGCGACCGTCGGCAAAGGCACGATCGACCCGCAGATCGTCGACCACTACGTGATTTTCGGTGCGCTGGTGGGTGCAATCGGCTGGAACATCATCACCTGGCACTACGGCATTCCGTCGAGCTCGTCGCATGCGTTGATCGGCGGTCTGGTCGGTGCGGCGCTGGCCAAGTCGGGCTGGGGATCGCTGAATGTCGACGGCCTGATGAAGACGGTCGCGTTCATCTTTATCTCGCCGCTGCTCGGCTTCGTGCTCGGGTCGTTCTTCATGCTGGCGGTCTCGTGGATCTACTTCCGCACGCCGCCCAGCAAGGTCGACCGGCGCTTCCGGCGTCTGCAACTGGTGTCGGCGGGCCTGTATAGCCTCGGCCACGGCGGCAACGACGCGCAGAAAACCATCGGCATTATCTGGATGCTGCTGATCGCGACCGGTTATGCGTCGTCGATTGCAGATGCGCCGCCGCTGTGGGTGATCGGCGGCTGCTATCTGTCGATGGGTATCGGCACGCTGTTCGGCGGCTGGCGGATCGTCCGCACGATGGGGCAGAAGATCACCAAGCTCAAGCCGGTCGGTGGTTTTTGCGCGGAATCGGGCGGGGCGATCACGCTGTTTACCGCGTCGTGGCTCGGCATTCCAGTGTCCACCACGCACACGATTACCGGCGCGATTGTGGGTGTCGGCGCCACGCAGAAGTTGAGCGCGGTGCGGTGGGGCGTGGCCGGCAACATCGTCTGGGCGTGGATTTTAACGATTCCGGCTTCCGCGGCGCTCGCCGCGGTCGCCTGGTGGCTCGGCCACCGTTTGTTGTGAGGGCGGAGCGCGGGCGTTTCAGACGCGCCGCGCTGTTAATCGAAGCGCCATAACAGCGCGTCGCTCAGATCAGCGGCGCGCTGCCTCCATCCATCGGGACGATCGCGCCCGTCACGTAGCTCGCGCGGCGGCTCGCCAGAAACAGCGCGACGTCGGCAATTTCCTCCGGTTTGGCATAGCGGCCGAGCGGCACCTTGGCTTGCCCACGCGCGAGCGCGTCCGCGCTGTCGATGCCTTGCTGGGTCGCTTCCAGCTTGACCGCTTCCTCGACGCGCTCGGTCAGCGTCGATCCCGGATTGATCGCGTTGATGCGGATGCCGTAGCGCGCGTAATAGTGCGCGAGGCCGACGGTGGCGAGCATCAGCGCGGCGTTCGCGGCGCCGCCCGCAATATGGATGTCGCTGGCGATTTTGCCGCCCATGCCGATGATATTGACGATCGTGCCCGGTTCGGCGCCGCGGTTGGCCTTCACGCGTTCGGCCATGCGCCGCAGCACTTCCTGCTGCGGGTAGATGTACGGGAAATATTTCGCTTCCATGGTGGCGCGGAACGCGTCGGCGTCGAGCGTTTCCGGGTCGTAGCGGCGCGCGGCGCCCGCGCTGTTGATCAGCACGTCGATCGGGCCGACCGCGGTGCTGACCTCTTCGACGATATCGGCCGCGCTATGCGGCTCGTGCAGATCGGCGCGGGTTCGGTGTACGTGCAGGCCTTCCTGCTTCAATTGTTCGTAAGCGCGCGCCAGATTGGCCGGGTCGCGCGAGACGATCGCGACTTTGGCGCCTTCCAGAGCGAACGCGCGGGCGCAGGCGAGGCCGATTCCTTTGCTGCCGCCTGTGATCAATACCACCTTGTCTTTCAGCCCAAGATCCATCGTCACCACCCGCTGTCGGAAGAATATCGATGACGATAGCAGATCGGCAGCGCGGGTGTGGCGGGGCGTTGGCGGCGAGGGACGCGTTCGCCGCGATGTGTCGGGGAGCGCTTGGCGCGGTGGTTTGCGTGCGCTTAGGCGCCGGTGCGGCGCGCGCGGAGGGGCGTGTTCATCGAGTGGGGTTTATTCGGCACGGCACCGCACAGCACGGCACCGCGCGGGCGGCTTTCACGCGCTGCGTTGCGGACGCTCAGAAGTTGCCGTTGGCGAAGCGGGCGATCGGATCGTCGGTGGTTTGCGTCGGAGCGGGGATGGCGCGCGAGGCCGTCGAGGCACGCATGATCTGCACGCCGCCGTTCGCGTCGGCGCGCTGCGCTTGTTGAGCCTGATGGGCGGCTACAGAAGCGGGCGGCGGCGGTTCGAACGCATCCGCGGCGGCGTCGATCGGGTCGGGCGCACGATTGGACGCCGTCTGCGGGATGGCGCGTGGGGTCGTGGCCTGCTGAACGGGTGACGCACCGAGCGTGCCGTCATAGGCGCTGGCTTGAGCGGCCGGCACCGGCGTCGGCGACACGGCGCCTGCTGCGCGGGCCTGGATTTGTGCTGCGCTCATGCCGGGCGGCGGTGGTTCGAACGGGTCGGCTTGGGGTGCGGCTGTGACGGATTGCGCCTCAGCGGTCAGCGGCGCGTGAGATGCCGTCGCCATCGCCGTGCCCGTCGCCGTCGTCGCCGCTGTTGCCGCATAAGCCGGCGCAACCTGCTGCGCCACCGGCGCAACCCGCTCAGGCTGCGGCGCCGCGGCCTGATAGCTTGGCGTGTCGAACGGCGCCGGCGTCGCGGCCGGCGCGGCGACCCGGCGAATTCCGTCGAAGCGTTTAGCCCAGTAAGGGTTGGTCAGATAATCGAGCCGCACCGTACCGCCCGTCGACGGCGCATTGACGAAGCGCAGCTTGCCGACATAAATGCCGACATGCGAATGCGGCCGCCCAGTGGTGTTGAAGAAAATCAGATCACCTGGCGCGATCTCGTCCGGCTCGATCGACTCGCCGCGTCCGCTCATATCCGCGGTAGTGCGCGGCAGATTCACCGAAGCCGCTCGCGCGATGACATAACGAACCAGTCCGCTGCAATCAAAGCCGCTATCCGGCGTATTACCGCCCCAGCGGTATGGAATGCCGACCAGCCCCATCGCCTGAATGGAGATTTCCTCGCGGCCGATGCTGTGATCGACGAAATTCGGAAAGCCCGGCGGCGGCGCATGATACGCGCCATTGGCGACGACGATCGAACTGCCCGACGCGCCACGCGACGACGTCTTCTGCGGCGCGCCGGCACAGGCGGCAAGTAGCAGAACGGTCAGCAGGGACAGGGCGAGTCGGCGCATGAAGACGAGGAGAGCGGGTAAACGCTCGTTTAACGGCGGACGATTTCGGGATAGTAGCCCGTGCCGCATCGCGCCGGCAAGAAATCTTGACAAATTACTTGAAGTTCATGCGCTAAGTGTTGCTGCACGCAAAACCCGCGGGCAATAAAAAAGCCGCCTCCGGAAGGTTCCGGAGGCGGCTTCGGTAAGCTTCTAACTAGTTGAAACTTAAAGAATTTCCGACGCGTAATCGGCAAGGCGCGAGCGTTCGCCGCGCGCCAGCGTGACGTGCCCGCTGTGCGCCCAACCCTTGAAGCGGTCGACCACATACGTCAACCCCGAGCTGCCTTCGGTCAGGTACGGCGTATCGATCTGCGCGATGTTGCCGAGACAAATGATCTTCGTACCCGGACCCGCGCGCGTGACCAGCGTCTTCATCTGCTTCGGCGTCAGATTCTGCGCCTCGTCGATGATCAGATACTTGTCCACGAACGTGCGGCCGCGCATGAAGTTCATGCTCTTGACCTTCAGGCGCGAACGGATCAGCTCCTGCGTGGCCGCGCGGCCCCATTCGCCGGCAGCGTCGTCGGTTTTCTGCAGGACTTCGAGGTTGTCGTCGAATGCACCCATCCACGGCTGCATTTTTTCCTCTTCCGTACCCGGCAGGAAGCCGATGTCTTCACCGACCGGCACCGTGGCGCGCGTCACGATGATCTCGTTGTAGCGCTTGTCGTCGAGCACCTGCGCCAGACCGGCGGCGAGCGCGACCAGCGTCTTGCCGGTCCCGGCCTGACCCAGCAGCGTGACGAAGTCGATCTCCGGATTCATCAACAGGTTCAGCGCGAAATTCTGCTCGCGGTTACGCGCCGTGATGCCCCACACGTTGTTCTTGTGGTGGCCGTAGTCGCGCAAGGTTTGCAGCAACGCGGTCTTGCCGTTCAACTCGCGCACCAGCGCATGAAACGCCGGTTCGCCGTTTTGCGGCTCCAGATAGACGAACTCGTTGACCAGCATCGAGGCGCACAGCGGACCCGTCACCCGGTAATACGTGGTGCCGGTTTTGGTGTCCTGCCAGCTCTCCATGCCCTTCGCGTGCTTGGTCCAGAAGTCCTGCGGCAGCGCGCGGATGCCGGAGTACAGCAGATCGCTGTCCTCGAGCACCTGATCGTTGAAGTAGTCTTCGGCGGGCAGGCCGAGCGCATGCGCCTTGATACGCATGTTGATGTCTTTCGACACCAGCACGACCTGACGATCCATCCGGTCACGCTGCAACGCGCGCACGACGCCGAGGATCTGGTTGTCGGCCTTGCCTTCCGGCAGACCTTCCACCGGTTCGATGGTGGCCAGCGTGGTCTGGAAGAACAGGCGGCCGGACGCTTCGCGGCTACCCAGACGGGCGAGCGAAATGCCGTCGGAGATATTACCGGCGTTGGCCACCAGCGCGTCCAGCGTGCGGCTCACCTGACGCGCGTTACGCGCGACTTCCGACATGCCCTTCTTGTGGTTGTCGAGTTCTTCCAACGTCATCATCGGCAGATAGACGTCGTGTTCCTCGAACCGGAACAGGCAGCTTGGGTCGTGCATCAGCACGTTCGTGTCGAGCACGAACAGCTTCTGCACTTCGGCCGGGTCGGCGCTCGCGCTGCGTTTCTTGCCGGCGCCACGGGTAGCGGGTGCAACGGCCGCGGGTGCGGCGGCGTCGGCCTGCTTCGCGCTCGGCGCGCGCGCCACCACCGGTTGTGCCGCGGGTGCGGCCGGCTCGGCGCGCGGACGGGCGGCGGGGACCGGCTGCAACAAGGCAGCGGTTTGCTTCGTTTTGCGACTGCGCGCCGGAGCGGTTTGCTCCGCGGAAGCATTCGCAACAGGGCTTGCCGACGACGCCGGCACGGTCCGCAAGGTGGTCGCGGCATTGGCGGCATTCGCCATTGGCGTGGCGACGTTCGCGCGGCCGTAATCGGCCGACTCTGCGGCTTCCCCGTCGCCAGCCTGTTTCTTCGAGGCGGAGCGCGCCGGCGTAGCGGCTTTGGCCTTGTATTCGTCAGGCGGCAGGAGATTGCCGAGCTTGCTGGGGGGAGTAGGCAAAGGCATGGTTTCCCTCGAATTAATCGGGTCACATATCGTGCGCCGCCTGTCGCATTCTGCTGGTGCCAATGAGTGCGCACGCAGTTTGCGCCCGGAGGCGCGCATTCGGTCTAGAGATGCCGGTTCGCCTGGGTTTCGATCGGCTCCTTAACGGAAGCACGCAGCCGAGTGAACGAACGGCCGCGCGCAATTAAAAAAGCCGCCGCCCCGGCGTACGGGGCAAGCGGCTCGCCTTCAATGCTCACGTTGCGCCTCACGACTCCGACAGCACCGGCAGATCCGGTAAAACGGCCGTCGAGTCTGGCGCAGCGGCGAAAAATTTGGGGTGGACAGGCACTCATTGCGGCCCAATATAGCGCGCCTCAAAGCGCTTGTACAGCCTCCAGAATCTCGTCGACGTGGCCGGGCACTTTCACGCCGCGCCACTCCTGGCGCAGCACCCCTTCAGCGTCGATGAGGAAGGTGGAGCGTTCGATTCCTCGCACTTCCTTGCCATACATTTTCTTCATTTTCATGACGCCGAACAGCGCGCACAGCGTTTCTTCCGGATCGGAGATCAGCGGGAACGGCAATTCGAGCTTCGCCTTGAAATTGTCATGCGAGCGCAGGCTATCGCGCGATACGCCGAGGATTTCCGCGCCGGCCTTCTTGAACTTCGGATAGAGGTCGCGGAATTGCAGGCCTTCGGTCGTGCAGCCCGGCGTGTTGTCCTTCGGATAGAAATACAGCACCACCTTCTTGCCCCGCAGCTTGGACAGCGTGATCTCGCCGCCGGTAGCGGGGGCGGTGAAGTCGGGGATGGGTTGGTCGACTGCGATGGGCACGAGGTTCTCCGGTTGTTATGGTCGGCGCCGCAGCAGGGCTGTGGCGGCGTCGGCCTGGCATCGAGGCTGGGGAGGTGGCCGGCGCGCGGCATGGTCTCGCGCGGCGGTCGGGTCGTCAGGCGGGCTGCCGACGGCTGGCGGTCCGCTCAGGGCTGGACAATCAACTCGCCGGAGCGGCCTGGAAGCTCGCCCCACGTAACAGGGTACGATGGCAACGTGTCGCGGTCTAGCGTGGCGTAGTAATCACCCATCGTCGCGAAGGTATGACCTTGCGCGCGCCAGCCGTCCAGCAACTGTTCGAAAACCGGCGCGAGCTTCTGCCCCTCGAGTTCCGCGTGCAGCGTGAACACCTGATCGTGCGGATTGTTTTCGGTGTGCTTCAGCATCCATGCGGCGACGTTGTGCAGATCGACGCCGTCCACGCCGAGCACTTCGTCGAGCGTGGGCAACGTGGTGGGCATCTGCACATGCGCGAGCGTCTTGCCGTCGACCACCGGCAGATACGGCGAACGGCCCCGGCCGTCGGACGCGTAGCGCATGCCCCACGCGTCGATCTGTTCGAACGCGTGGCCGTTCATCTGCCAGCCGGCCGCACCGTGCGTGACCGGCGGCGCGCCGAACACCTCGCAGAAACGGTCGTGGCTTTTGCCCATTTGCGCGGCGGTCCACGCGCGGTCTTTCGCGCGCACGTTGTCCTGCCAGTACACGTGGTCCCACGTATGAATGCCGCATTCAAAGCCGGCTTCGTGGATCGCACGCATTTCAGCCGAGGCCTTCGCTCCGATGTCCGGACCAGGCAGCAGCACGCCGTACATCAACTGCTTGACGCCGTAATGTTCGACCACCGACGTGCGCGACACCTTCTTCAGAAAGCCCGGCCGCAACACGCGGCGCATCGCCCAACCGGTGTGGTCGGGCCCGAGGCTGAAGAGGAAAGTGGCGCGCGCCTTGAAGCGGTCGAAGATGCGTGCAAGGTTCGGCACGCCTTCGCGGGTGCCGCGCAGTGTGTCGACGTCGATCTTCAGAACGATACGGGCCAAGGATCGACCTTTATTGCTGTTCGACGAGAGCGCGCGCTTCGGCGACGTGGCCGCGATACGCTTCGAAAATCTTGCGCAGCGCTTCGTCGAAGGTCGACTTCGGCGCCCAGTCGAGTTCCTGCATCGTGTTGTCGATTTTCGGCACGCGGTTCTGCACGTCCTGATAGCCGGTGCCGTAGTACGCGCCCGACGAGGTTTCGACCAGTTGCACTTTCTGTGCGAGCTCCGCGTATTCCGGGAACTCGGCGGCGAGCGCCAGCATCTTGTGCGCGAGCTCGCGCACCGAGAAATTGTTGGTCGGGTTGCCGATGTTGTAGATCTTGCCCGTGGCGACGCCGTCTTTGTTCTCGATGATCTTCATCAGCGCGCCGATGCCGTCGTCGATATCGGTGAACGCGCGCTTCTGGGCGCCGCCGTCCACCAGGCTGATGTTCTCGCCGCGCACGATATGGCCGAGGAACTGCGTCACCACGCGCGAGCTGCCTTCCTTCGGCGTGTAGATCGAGTCGAGGCCCGGGCCGATCCAGTTGAACGGACGGAACAGCGTGAAGTTCAGGCCTTCCATGCCGTAACCCCAGATCACGCGGTCCATCAGCTGCTTCGAGCACGCGTAGATCCAGCGCGGCTTGTTGATCGGACCGTACGACAGCTGCGATTCTTCCGGATCGAACTGCTCGTCCGTGCACATGCCGTAGACCTCGGAGGTGGACGGAAACACGAGGTGCTTGCCGTACTTCACGGCCGAACGCACGATCGGCAGGTTCGCCTCGAAGTCGAGTTCGAACACGCGCAGCGGCTGCTTCACGTACGTGGCGGGCGTGGCGATCGCAACCAGCGGCAGGATCACGTCGCACTTCTTGACGTGGTACTCGACCCATTCCTTGTTGATCGTGATGTCGCCTTCGAAGAAGTGCATCCGCTCATGATTGACGAGGTCGCCCAGACGTTCGGTCTGCATGTCCATCCCGAAGACTTCCCAGTCGGTCGTTTCGAGAATGCGTTTGGACAGGTGATGGCCGATGAAGCCGTTCACACCCAGAATCAGGACTTTTTTCATGAGGAGCGAGGAATTTGGGAGGGAATCTGAATGAGCTGGGCGAATTCGGCCGGCGTGACGACAGTTTCGTTGCCGTCGAGCTGGCGCCGCAACTCGTGGATGGTGATCGCGCGACCGTCGCCGCATATCGCAAAAACGGCATTATCGCTTACGTGCAGGCCCGGGGGCAAATCCGAGCGAAGCGCGCCGGGCGCGGCCAGGCGCGCGCGCGCGACGATCAAACGCTGTCCGCCGAGATCGGTGAACGCGCCGGGATAGGGCGGCGCGACCGCGCGAATCAGGTTATAGACCTGCTGCGCGGATTGCGTCCAGTCGATGCGGCCGTCTTCCGGCTTGCGCCCGCCGTAATAGCTGCCGTGCGCGAGATCGTTCGGCAGATGCGGCGCTTCGCCGGCCAGCAATGCCGGCAGCACGCGCCACAGGGTTTGCTCGGCGGCCACCGTGACTTTGTCGAACACTTGCGCGGCCGTGTCGTCGGGCAGGATCGGCACTGGCGTTTGCGCGATGATCGCGCCCGCGTCGGGCTTGGCGGCCATTTCGTGCAGCGTGGCGCCGGTTTCGGTTTCGCCGTGGATTACCGCCCAGTTGGTCGGCACGCGGCCGCGGTATTTCGGCAGCAGCGAGCCGTGCATGTTGTAAGCGCCCCGTGCGGCGAGCGCCAGCAGGTCGACCGGCAACATGTGGCGGTAGTAGAACGAGAAGATGAAGTCGGGCCGCGCGGCGCTCACCGCGGCGCGCAGTTCGGCGCTTTTCGGATCGGCCGGTGTGACGACCGGAATGCCGTGCTCGGCCGCGACCGAAGCGACGCTGCCGAACCAGATATTCTCGGTCGGACTGTCTTCATGCGTGACGACCAGCGCCACTTCGACGCCACGCGCGAGCAGCACCTGCAGGCAGCGCACGCCGACGTTGTGATACGCGAATACGACGGCGCGCGGCTTCATGGATTCGGTCCCTGATCGACCAGCGGCGCGGCCTGCACGGCCTGCACGACGGCCTGACGCGGCGCTTCGGCCACGGTCGTGCCGTCGCGCTGTTCGAGAATGGTTTGCACCAGATAACGCGGACGCGCCCGTACCTGCTGATAAATCCGGCCGATGTATTCACCGAGCAGCCCGAGCGCGAAGATGATGACGCCGAGCAGGAAGAAGATCACGGCGAACAGCGTGAACACGCCTTGCACTTCCGCGCCGATGATAAAGCGGCGAATCAGCAGCAGCACGAACAGCGCCGCGGAGCCGAGCGACAGGATCACGCCGATGAACGACAGCCATTGCAGCGGCACCACCGAGAAACCGGTGACGAGGTCGAAATTCAGGCGGATCAGCGAATACAGCGAGTACTTCGATTCGCCGGCAAAGCGCTCTTCGTGCGCGACTTCGATTTCGACCGGATTCTGCGCGAAGGTGTACGCGAGCGCCGGAATGAACGTGTTGATTTCGCCGCACCGGTTGATCGTGTCGATGATGTGCCGGCTGTACGCGCGCAGCATGCAGCCCTGGTCCGTCATCTTGATGCGGGTGATGCGTTCGCGCAGCCGGTTCATCGCGCGCGATGCCTTGCGGCGGAACAGGCTGTCCTGGCGCTGCAGGCGGATCGTGCCGACGTAGTCGTAGCCTTCGCGCATCTTCGCCACCAGCTTGGCGATTTCTTCCGGCGGGTTCTGCAGATCGGCGTCGAGCGTGATGACGATCTCGCCGCGCGATTGCTCGAAGCCCGCGAGAATCGCCATGTGCTGGCCGTAGTTGCCGTTCAGCAGGATCACGCGGGTGGTGTCGGGGCGCGCGCGGAACTGCTCGGCGAGCAGCGCGGCGGATTTGTCGCGGCTGCCGTCGTTGATGAAGATCACTTCATAACCGGTGCCGAGCGCGTCGAGCGCCGGGTACAGGCGCGCGAACAGCGCCGCCAGCCCGGCTTCCTCGTTGTACACCGGGATGATGATGGACACTTCCGGTGCGACAGCGCGATGTTCCGAATAACTCATTTCCGCTTATTTTCCGTATTGTTCGCAAATTTCATTGACCGCGCGGCAGACCCGCGTCACGTCGCCTTCGTTCATCTGCGTGAAGAGCGGCAGCGTGACGGTGCTCGCGCCGTAGCGCTCGGCGTGCGGGAACATGCCTTCCCGGAAGCCGCGCGCCTTATACAGCGAGAACAGATGGATCGCCGGATAGTGCACGCCCGAGCCGATACCGCGCTCTTTCAGTTCGCCCATGAAACCCGCGCGGTCGATCGACAGTTTGTCGAGCGGCAGCGTGACGAGGTACATGTGCCAGTTGCTGTTGTCGAAGTCCGCAAGCGGCAGGCCCAGGCCCAGCTTGACCGCCGCGCCGCCCGCGAAGCCGTCGAAGTAGGCGCGCGCCAATTGGCGGCGCTGCGCGGTGAAGCGCTCGATATGCGGCAACTGACCGAGGCCGACGCGCGCGGCGACGTCCGTCAGGTTGTACTTGCCGCCGAGCAGATCGCAGTCCATGCCGTCGAAGCCGGAGCGCGTAATGCCTTGCAGACGGTACTTCTGCGCGAGGATCGCTTCTTCCTCGTTGTTGAGCACCAGCGCGCCGCCTTCGATCGACGTCAGATTCTTGTTCGCATGGAAGCTGAACGACACGATGTCGCCCAGCTTGCCGATGCGCTCGCCGTTCCAGCTCGAGCCGAACGCCTGCGCGGCGTCTTCGATCACGCGCAGCTTGTGGGCGCGGGCAATTTCATACAGACGGTCCATATCGACCGGCAGGCCCGATAGAAACACCGGAATCAGCGCCTTGGTGCGCGGCGTGATGGCCTTTTCGAGCAGATCGAGGTCGATATTGCGTGTGGCCGGATCGATGTCGACGAACACCGGCGTCGCACCGACTTCGTAGATCACATTGCTGGTCGAGACCCACGACGCGGGCGTCGTGATGACTTCGTCGCCTGCGCCCACGCCGGCAATGCGCAGTCCGATTTCGAGCGTTGCCGTGCCGGAATTGAAGGTGCGCACCGGTCGGCCGCCGCAGAACTCGGAGAGCGCCGCCTCGAACTTCTGATTCTGCGGGCCGGTGGTGATCCACCCGGAGCGCAGGACCTCGGCGACACCCTGAATCGTTTCTTCATCGATTTCGGGCTTCACAAACGGCAAAAACGGCACGGTAGGCTGGGTCATGAATGCTTCGCTCGATTGAAAGGCTTGTCAGCCAGAGGGCGCGCAGTAAACCACAAAGTCCGCGCAAACCCAAGGCCACAACTAAAAAAGGTGCAACCGCACAGCATACCGCGGTCAAGCTTACGTCTTGCTGAGCCAGCATGCCGGCGCGCTCCAGGCGTTTGCCGACGGCGTCTTTCGCCGTCTTTCGCCGTCGCCCCGAATCGCTGACCCGAACCGCTGGGCCACCGGGCCGCGCGGGCAATAAACGGTAATAAAGTGAACCCGGCGAACCGCCGCCGGACCGTGACGCCTAGCTGCGTGCCAGGATCAGCACGCCGATCAGGATCACGCCGATCCCGATCAGCTTCTGCACCGACAGGACTTCGCCGAACAGATACCACGCCGCGAACGCATTGACGACGTAGCCGAGCGACAGCATCGGATAGGCGATCGACACGTCCACCCGCGACAGCCCGACGATCCACACGACGAGGCTGATCACATAACAGGCCAGCCCGGCGATAATCGGCGGCTGGGTCGCGATCCGGAAACCGATGGGCAGGATGTTCGCACGGGTGAATTCGAAGTGTCCAACGGCATTCGTTCCGGCTTTGAGCAGCAACTGCGCGCAGGCGTTCAACGTCACGCCGGCGAGGATACAGAAGAGGGAAATCGGGTTCATCGAACGATCTGTTCCTGAGATGGGGTCACGATTGCGGTTTTTCCAGCGCCGGCGCGGGCGTCGGCGCCGCGTCCGGCTTCGCCACCACGACCCGGCGGGAGTCCTGGGCGATCACTTGCATCGGCAGCCCGGTTTTGAGCAACTGGTCGTAAGTGGACGGCGGGATCAGCGCGAGCGCATAGCGGTCGGCCTTCCAGCGCGCGACCCACGCGTCGACGCTCGGCAGCCACTTCTGCGGTTCGACGGAAATGCCGAACGCCAGTTCGTCGGGGTGCGCGACCATGATCATCGTGTGGTCGACGTAGAACGGCAGCGTGTGGTCGAGCACGCCGACCGAGTAGAACGGCGTGTCCGGCGGCAGCCTGGCGATCTCGGCCTTGATGACGGGCGCGAGCGGCGCGCCCGAACTCAGCCGGCCGAACACTTCGTGACCGGTGCCGGCGATCGTGCCGAGCAGCAGCCAAGCCGCGCCGAACGTGGCGAGCGCGCCGAGGCTGCCGGCCCGGCTGCGGCGGTTCAGCCACAAGGCCGCCAGCGTCAGCACGAATGCCACGCCGAGCGCCGCCAGCACCCAGCCGCGGTATTCGGCGTACAGCTCGGCGGGATTGCGCTGGCTGCCGAAACGCGTCATGAACAGTGCGCCGAACGCGGCGACGACGAGAAACAGCGCGTAGCCGGCCAGATGACGACGCAACTGGTCACGCGTGACGAGCGGCAGATACATGCCGATCACGAGCGCGATGGGCGGGGCGATCGGCAGCGTGTACGACAGCAGCTTGGAGTGCGACGCGCTGAAGAACAGGAAGATGAAGCCGGTCCACACCAGCATCATCGTGACGGGTGCGAAGCCGTTCGGCTGGCGTGGCAGGCGCAGCACGTGGCGCAGGCTCTGCACGGTCACCGACAGCCACGGCAGGAAGCCCACCAGCAGCACCGGCACGAAGTAATAGAACGGCCCCGGACGGTTCTGCTCCGGCGTCAGATAGCGTTTGAACTGCTGGACGATGAAGAAGAAATTGAGGAATTCGGGGTTGCGTTGCTGCACCAGCACGAACCACGGCGTGACGATCACGAAGAACACGATCAGACCGCCGATCAGATGCAGACGCTTCCAGACGGCCCAGTCGCGCGAGATCGGCGTGTAAAGCACCAGCACGGCGCCCGGCAGGATCACGCCGACGAGACCCTTGGAGAGCACCGCGAGCGCCATGGCGCCCCAGCACACCCACATCCATGCGCGCACGTTCGCGGTCGGCAGGTTGGGGCGTTGCGCGAGCAGCAGTGCGCACAGCGTCAGCTCCATCCAGAACGACAGGCCCATGTCGAGCGTGTTGAAGTGGCCCATCAGGTTCCAGTACGGCGACGTGGCCAGCACGATCGCGGCGAACACGCCGGTGGCCGCGTTGAATACGCGCGCGCCGGTGAAACCGATCAGCAGCACGCCGGCAAAGCCTGTCAGCGCCGTATAAAGCCGCGCCTGCCATTCGCCGATGCCGAACCAGGCGAACGTCAGCGCGTTCGCCCAGGTTTGCAGCGGCGGTTTCTCGAAATACTTGTAGCCGTTGTAGCGGGGCGTGATCCAGTCGCCGGTGACGAACATCTCGCGCGCCATTTCGGCGTAGCGGCCTTCGTCGCTCGGCAGCAGATGGCGCCAGCCGAGCGGCACGAACCAGATCACGGCGAGCGCCAGCACGAGCAGCAGGATCGTCGTGCGGTTGAGCGGTAGCCTCGACGGCGTATCGTTCATGGGTTTTTTAACCTGTTTGGCGACGCCGCGTGGGGCGGCGAAGCGGTGTTGTCTGGAACCGGCGCCCGGTTCCGATGGCGCGCAGTGTACGTTATCGGCCCCGGTGCGGCCAGGGTGCGCGGTCTGTTAGCTGCGTGAACTTGCCGGCTGGCGGGTAGGGAAGCGCGCACCCGCGTTTTTTTCGCGCCGGCGCACGTGGCGGATCGACACGTCGCCGCGGCACGAGGACGCCGGCCGCACGCCGACCGGGCACCAAGCCGCGCCCGTGGCCCTGCTAGCCTTCGATCAGCAGCGCGGCCGCGACCTTGCGGCCCTCGGCCATCAAAATGTTGTACGTGCGGCAGGCGGCCTTGAAGTCCATGGTTTCGACGCCGATGCGCTTCGCGGTCAGCGCGGCGGTCAGGCGCGGGTGCGGAAAACGCAACCGTTCGCCGCTGCCGAACACCACCACTTCGGGCGCGGCTTCCACCAGCATGGCGAAATGCTCGGCGCTCAACTGGTCGAAAGAGGCGACGGGCCAAGGGATGACGGGCGCGTTCGGCAGCACGAGAATGCTGCCCGAATGACGCACCAGATTGATTTCGACGTAGTCGGCGCCGTAACCGGTGACGGTGTTGAGGGCGCCGCTGGCATCCTGATGTAATTTCAAATTCGTTTTCCGAAGTCGTCGTAGGGCATCATGCGAGGCCGTGACCACGCCGCACGGGGCACAGGCGGGGTGGGGCGACGCGAGTCGTGGAACACGAGAGGGCCGAGCTGGCCCACAGCGCGGCCCACAACGCTCAAATTGCCGAAAAGGCTTGCCGTTGCGGTTGGTGCATTGCGGAAGTCGGCCAAAATCCGCTAAATTATAACTTTTTAGCCGCCTTGCGGCGCCCCTCGCCGATCCGCCGCCACAAGCCGCGTTGACGATACGGGGCGCGACCCATCGGCTACCTGCCTTGGTTTTGCCGCTTTCGCGCGCCTTCCGGCTGTGTTTCGACCCGCAGCCGGTCAAGGCGATGCAATCCGCGTCTGGCGGCTGTTTTCGGCCGTTTTCGGCCGTATCGCGGCCGTATCGCGGCCGTATCGCGGCCGGACTGCGACCGAATTCCCCGTATCGGCGAACCGCCCGGCGTTGCGCGCCCGCGCCGGTTCGCCCAAGCCATCAACCAGGATCCGTGCCCGCCGTGAAACCGATACTCAAGTCCAACAAATTGTTGAATGTCTGCTACGACATTCGCGGGCCCGTCCTCGAACATGCGAAACGGCTCGAGGAAGAAGGTCATCGCATCATCAAGCTGAACATCGGCAATCTCGCGCCGTTCGGGTTCGACGCGCCGGACGAGATCATTCAGGACATGATCCTGAACCTGCCCGGCTCGTCGGGCTACTCCGATTCGAAGGGCGTGTTCGCCGCGCGCAAGGCGATCATGCATTACACGCAGCAAAAGGGCGTGCATGGCGTCGAGCTGGATGACATCTACATCGGCAACGGCGCCTCCGAACTGATCGTGATGGCGCTGCAGGGCCTGCTCAACGACGGCGACGAAGTGCTGCTGCCGGCGCCCGACTACCCGCTGTGGACCGCCGGCGTGAGCCTGTCGGGCGGCACGCCGGTGCATTACATCTGCGACGAGTCGAATCGCTGGATGCCCGACCTCGACGACATTCGCGCGAAGATCACACCGAATACGCGCGCGCTCGTCGTGATCAACCCGAACAACCCGACCGGCGCGCTGTATTCGGACGAACTGCTGCTCGGCCTGATCGAGATCGCGCGCCAGCACGGCCTCGTGATCTTCGCCGACGAGGTCTACGACAAGATCGTCTACGACGGCAAGCAGCACACGGCGCTCGCGTCGCTGTCCGAAGACGTGCTTACGGTCACGTTCAACAGCCTGTCGAAGAGCTATCGCGCGTGCGGTTACCGCGCCGGCTGGATGTTCATCTCGGGCCTCACTGCCGGCGAGAACCGCCGCCACGCGAAAGACTACTTCGAAGGGCTCGGCATTCTGGCCTCCATGCGGCTGTGTCCGAACGTGCCCGGCCAGTACGCGATCCAGACCGCGCTGGGCGGCTACCAGAGCATCAACGACCTGATCCTGCCGGGCGGCCGCCTGTACAAACAGCGCGAACTCGCGTATGACATGCTGACGGCGATCCCCGGCGTGAGCTGTGTGAAGCCCGAAGCGGCGCTGTACATGTTCCCGCGCCTCGACCCGAAGATTTATCCGATTCAGGACGACCAGCAGTTCATCCTCGATCTTCTGCTGGAAGAGCGCGTGCTGCTCGTGCAGGGCACCGGTTTCAACTGGAAGACGCCGGATCACTTCCGCGTCGTGTTCCTGCCGAACCTGGACGACCTCGCGGATTCGATCAACCGGATCGCGCGCTTCCTCGACGGTTACCGCAAGCGTCACACCGCCTAGCGCACAATGTGGAGCCAGGCGCGGCCGAGGCCGCGCCGCATCTCGCGCCACCCGTTTATTTTTCAACCTCTAATCGAAAACACACGCTGCATGGAACCGATCAAAGTGGGACTGCTGGGCTTCGGCACGGTAGGCAGCGGCACCTTCACGGTACTGCGCCGCAATCAGGAAGAAATCAAACGCCGCGCGGGCCGCGGCATCGAGATCGCGCGCATTGCCGTGCGCAATCCCGCGAAAGCGACAGCGGCGCTCGGCTCGGAAGCCGGCACGGTGGCGCTGACCGATGACTTCAACGCGGTGGTCGACGATCCGTCGATCGATATCGTGGCCGAAATGATCGGCGGCACGGGCGTGGCGCGCGATCTGGTGCTGCGCGCGATCAAGAACCGCAAGCATGTGGTCACCGCCAACAAGGCGCTGCTCGCGGTGCACGGCACGGAAATCTTCGAAGCGGCACGCGCCAACGGCGTCATGGTGGCGTTCGAAGCGGCGGTGGCGGGCGGCATTCCGATCATCAAGGCGCTGCGCGAAGGGCTCACGGCCAATCGCATCCAGTACATCGCCGGCATCATCAACGGCACCACGAATTACATTCTTTCGGAAATGCGCGACCGCGGGCTCGACTTCGCGACCGCGCTGAAGGCCGCCCAGGAGCTGGGTTACGCCGAAACCGATCCGACCTTCGACATCGAAGGCGTGGACGCCGCGCATAAGGCGACGATCATGAGCGCGATCGCGTTCGGCGTGCCGGTGCAGTTCGACCGTGCTTACGTGGAAGGCATCAGCAAGCTCGCGGCGATCGACATCAAATACGCCGAGGAACTCGGCTATCGCATCAAGCTGCTCGGCATCGCGCGCCGCACCGACAAGGGCATCGAACTGCGCGTGCACCCCACGCTGATTCCCGAAAAGCGCCTGCTGGCCAACGTGGAAGGCGCGATGAACGCGGTCGTCGTACATGGCGACGCTGTGGGCACCACGCTGTACTACGGCAAGGGCGCGGGCGCGGAGCCGACGGCGTCGGCGGTGGTCGCCGATCTGGTCGACGTGACGCGTCTGCATACGGCCGACCCGGAACATCGCGTGCCGCATCTGGCGTTCCAGCCAGACAGCCTGTCGAGCACCCCGATCCTGCCGATCGAGGACGTGACGAGCGGTTACTACCTGCGTCTGCGGGTGGCGGACGTGACCGGCGTACTGGCCGACATCACGCGCATTCTGGCGAATACGGGCATCTCGATCGACGCGTTGCTGCAGAAGGAATCGGAGCAGGTCGACGCGAACGGCAAGGGCGAAACCGACATCATCCTGATCACGCACGAAACGGTCGAAAAGCATGTCAACGCCGCGATCAGAACGATCGAAGCATTGAGCACCGTTGTCTCGCAAGTCACGAAGCTGCGCATGGAAGCGCTGAACTAGGCCGAACTATGAACTATCTTTCCACGCGCGGCGCCGGAGCCGGCGAGCGCCACACCTTCTCCCAGATTCTGCTGGGCGGTCTCGCGAAAGACGGCGGCCTGTATCTGCCGGCCGAGTATCCGCGCGTTACCGCCGACGAACTGACGCGCTGGCGCACGCTGCCGTATGCGGACCTCGCGTTCGAGATCCTGTCGAAATTCAGCGACGACATTCCCGCCGAAGACCTGCGCGCGCTGACCCGCAAGACCTACACCGCCGCGACGTACTGCAACGTGCGCGACGACGAAAGCGCCGCGCAGATCACGCCGCTGAAGACGCTCGGCGTCGAAAACGGCGCGCCGCTCGCGTTGCTGGAGTTGTCGAACGGGCCGACGCTCGCGTTCAAGGACATGGCGATGCAGTTGATCGGCAACCTGTTCGAGTACGCGCTGGCCAAACACGGCGAGACGCTGAACATTCTCGGCGCGACCTCGGGCGACACCGGCAGCGCCGCCGAATACGCCATGCGCGGCAAGCAGGGCATCAGCGTGTTCATGCTCTCGCCGCACAAGAAGATGAGCGCGTTCCAGACGGCGCAGATGTACAGCCTGCAGGATCCGAACATTTTCAACATCGCGGTGGAAGGCGTGTTCGACGACGCGCAGGACATCGTCAAGGCCGTCTCGAACGACCACGCGTTCAAGGCGAAGCACAAGATCGGCACGGTCAATTCGATCAACTGGGCGCGGGTCGTCGCGCAGGTCGTGTACTACTTCAAGGGCTATTTCGCCGCGACGAAGTCGAACGACGAGCGCGTGTCGTTCACGGTGCCGTCGGGCAATTTCGGCAATGTGTGCGCGGGGCACATCGCGCGCATGATGGGTCTGCCGATCGAGAAGCTGGTGGTCGCCACGAACGAAAACGACGTGCTCGACGAGTTCTTCCGCACTGGCATCTACCGCGTGCGCAAGGCTGCGGAGACGTACCACACGAGCAGCCCGAGCATGGATATCTCGAAGGCCTCGAATTTCGAACGCTTCGTGTTCGATCTACTGGGCCGCGATCCGGCGCGCGTGTTGCAACTGTTCCGCGACGTCGAGGAGAAGGGCGGTTTCGACCTCGCCGCGAGCGGCGATTTCGCGCGCGTGCGGGAATTCGGTTTCGTGTCGGGCCGCAGCAGTCACGAAACGCGCCTCGAAACGATCCGCGACGTGTTCGAGCGCTACCACACGATGATCGATACCCACACGGCCGACGGTCTGAAGGTGGCGCGCGAGCATCTGCAAGCGGGTATTCCGATGATCGTGCTGGAGACGGCGCAGCCCGTCAAATTCGGCGAAACGATCCGCGAAGCGCTGCGGCGCGAACCGGAGCGGCCGGCGGCGTTCTCGGGCCTGGAGTCGCTGCCGCAGCGCTTCGACGTGCTGCCGGCGGATGCGCAGCGTGTGAAGGACTTTATCGTCGCGAAGACGGGCGGTTAAGTCGTTCGTCGTGCCGCGGTGCGTGGGTCGCCTGGCTCACGCACCGTCGTTCCTGGCCCGTGCCAACCCCTCCCCAACACCCATAAATCCCTCCATAACGCCCGGCTGCCCATGCCGTCGGCGTCGGCCGCTACAATATTCTTTTAACCTGCGGCTTCCAAACCCGAGATGTCCACACCCACGCCCCGCGCTCCGATGCTCGCTACCGCCGAAGCGTTGGCGACCCTGCTCAGCGCCGCAAGCCCGATCGACGGCGTCGAATCGATTCCCACGCTGGACGCGCTGAATCGGGTTCTGTCGGCCGACGTCACGTCGCCGCTCGACGTCCCGCCCATGCATACCAGTTCCATGGACGGCTACGCGATCCGCGTGGCGGACCTGGCTGACGCCCGCAACCAGCGTTTGCCCGTCTCGCAACGCATCCCGGCCGGCCACGCGCCCGAAGCGCTGAAGCCCGGCACCGCGGCGCGAATCTTCACCGGCGCAACGGTGCCGCCCGGCGCGGACGCCATCGTGATGCAGGAGCAAACCGAAGCCGCCGGCGACGAAGTCACGATCCTGCACAGCCCGCAACCGGGTGAGTGGATCACCGCGCAAGGCGCGGACATTCGCAGCGGCTCGGTGATCCTGCCGGCCGGTACGCGGCTGACGCCGCAGGCGTTGGGGCTGGCGGCCTCGGTCGGTTGCGCGACGCTGGCGGTGCGGCGGCGCGTCAAGGTCGCGGTGTTCTTCACCGGCGACGAGCTGACCATGCCGGGCGAACCGCTCAAACCCGGCGCGATCTACAACTCGAACCGCTTTACGCTGCGCGGTCTGCTGGACAAGCTCGGCTGCGACGTGACCGATTACGGCATCGTCGCCGACAAGCTGGACGCGACCCGCGCCACGCTGCGAGAGGCCGCCGTGGCGCATGATCTGATCCTGACGTGCGGCGGCGTATCGGTGGGCGAGGAGGATCACGTGAAGCCGGCGGTCGAGGCCGAAGGCCGTCTGTCGATGTGGCAGATCGCGATGAAGCCGGGCAAACCGCTGGCGTTCGGTGCGGTGCGGCGGGGGGCGGCGACTGAAGAGGCGGCGGCTTCCCGGAGTAGTTCAGCTTCAGCCACGGCATCCGCATCGGAAACGTTCTTTATCGGTCTGCCGGGCAACCCCGTTTCCAGCTTCGCTACGTTCCTGCTGTTCGTGCGTCCGTTCATTTTGAGCCTCGCCGGTGTGCGGACGGTTGCGCCGCGCGCGCTGTCGTTGCGCGCTGACTTCACGCAGAACAAGGCCGATCGCCGCAACGAGTTCCTGCGCGCGCGGATCAACCCGGCCGGCGGTCTCGATCTGTTTCCGAATCAGAGCTCGGCCGTGCTGACGTCGACGGTGTGGGGCGACGGCCTGATCGACAATCCGCCGAACCACGCGATCAGCGCCGGCGAGACCGTGCGCTTCATTCCCTTTTCCGAATTGCTGAACTGAGGCCGGCTCGCGCCGGCGGCATCCCGATGAAGATTCAATTGCGATATTTTGCGAGCGTGCGCGAAGCGCTCGATCTGGCCGACGAAACGGTCGACCTGCCGGACGGCATCGCCACGGTCGGCGACGTGCGCGCGTGGCTGCGCGTGCGTGGCGGCGCGTGGGCCGACACGCTGGCCGAAGGTCGCGCACTGCGCATGGCCTGCAATCATGTGATGACCGACGCCGGTACGCGCATCACCGAAGGCTGCGAGGTTGCGTTCTTTCCGCCGGTTACCGGCGGCTGATCGGCTGCCACCGCCTTAGCCCACCATCAGGAGCCTCAGATGCCCGTTCGCGTCCAGACCGAAGACTTCGACCTCAGCGCCGAGGTTGCCGCATTGCGCGCGCGCAATCCAAAGATCGGCGCGGTGGCCTGTTTCGTCGGCACTGTGCGCGATCTGAACGAGGGCAGCGCGGTCGAGACGATGGAACTCGAACACTATCCGGGCATGACGGAGAAGTCGCTGGAAGCGATCGTCGCCAGCGCGCGCGAGCGGTGGCCCGGCATCGAGGTGCTGATCGTGCACCGGGTCGGCAAGCTTTATCCGCTCGATCAGATCGTGCTGGTGGCAACCACCGCGGCGCATCGGGGGGACGCTTTCGCGTCGTGTGAATTCGTGATGGATTATCTGAAAAGCGAGGCGCCGTTCTGGAAGAAGGAAAAGACGGAGGCCGGCGAGCGCTGGGTCGACGCCCGCGTCACCGACGACGCCGCACTGGCGCGCTGGGGCATCGAGTCAGGGAATCGGGCGGGGGAGTAGCTGGAAAAGCCGACGCAGAATCGCCCGCGGAATCCGTCGACGACTCCCACCCAGCCGCTCACCTCACTCATCCCTTGCACGGCCGATAATCCGCGTCGGAAACGGCTCACCCGGCTGCCGCGCCTGACGCGCCGCGCCATGGTCATCTTCTTCATCTCGCGCACGCTTTGGCGCGACGCGCTCCAGCAGCGCCTGCTGCTCCGCCGGAATCCTGTAGTCCCAACCGAAGCGGCTCAACTGCAAACTTTGCGCAATGCGTAGCGCCGGCTCCATGAAACGGATCGCGGCGGCCGGCTCGTAGCGCGACTCGACCGTATCCAGAAACAGATACAGCCAGCGGCTGAAGTGCTGCGGCTCGACGCCTTCGAGCGGCTGATGCGCCTGCTGCACGTTGCCGCGATACTGCTTCGCGCCGAGCACGAGACTGCCCCAGAACAGACACATCTTCGGCAGATGCTCGTCCCAGCGGCCGGCCAGGCTTGCGTCGAAAACCGGGCCGAGCAGCGCATCCGCACGCACGCGGTCGTAAAAGGCATGGACGAGATCGCGGACGTTCGCCTCGGTGGGCTCCGCGGCGCGCTCGACGGCCGGTGCGGCGGGGAAAGACGGATTCATGCGGATTCCAGAAAATGCGGTCTGCTGATTGGGTTGACGAGGTGGGCAATGAACGGAGCCAATCAGGTCGCCAATGAATATGCCAGATGACGGCAACCCGCGCCGTCCATCTCCACACGGTGCCACAGACCGTCAGGAATGGCCTCAAAGAAGGGCAAACTCAAGGAAGTAAGCCGCGAAACCCTTCCTTTTCGTATGAATGGACTACGCGGGAAACGTTACCATTACTGCCGAAAGACAAACGCCGTCTGTCAACGCAAAAACAATAAACATGCGCGGCGCCCGCATCTTAGGGCGAACAGGCGGTCCCCGGCAACCCTTGCGTCGGCGCGGTTTCCCCCGGATCGCGGCTTGCGCTCATCGTGATAACTGCACTTATGAGACTGACCGACTACACGGATTATTCGCTTCGCGTTCTGTTGTATCTCACTGTCCGTGGCGAGGGATTATCGACGATTCAGGACATCTCGGACGCATACGGAATCTCCAAGAACCACTTAATGAAGGTGGTTCAGCAACTCGGCGAACTCGGCTGGGTCGAGACGGTGCGCGGACGCAACGGCGGCTTGCGGCTGGCCGATAAAAGCAGCGCGTTGACCGTCGGCGACGTGGTTCGCGTCACGGAAAGCGACTTCGCGCTGGTCGGCTGTTTTCCCGACCAGCAGGGCGCGCGCCGCTCGTGCGTCATTACGGCGCAATGCCGTTTGCGCGGCGCGCTCGAAGCGGCACGTAATGCCTTCCTTGTCGAGCTCGACCGGCATACCATCGGTGAGGTCGCGCAACCGCATGGGCCGCTGGCGGCGCTGCTCGGTTTGAGCAGCATCATCCCGATCATGCCGCTTGCGCCCGTGGCGCCTGCCGGCGGCAACCCCGCGCCGGTCTCCTGAAGACAGCCAGGCATTTCGTTCGCGTCAAATGTTAAATAGTTGCCGCGAAGGGCAAAAAAGCGCTTGAAACCTGGAGGAAACGCCTCATTTTGGTGGTAATCGAAATTGGAGGTCTCTTGATGAGAATCGACAAACTCACCACTAAATTCCAGGAAGCACTGTCGGACGCGCAAAGTCTCGCGGTCGGTCACGACAATCAATACATCGAACCGGTTCATGTCCTGTCGGCGCTCGTCGCGCAGCAGGACGGTTCGGCGCGCTCGCTGCTGTCGCGGGCCGGCGTGCATGTGCAGGCGTTGCAAACGGCGCTCAACGACGCCATGACGCGCTTGCCCCAGGTGCAGGGCACCGACGGCAACGTGCAGATCGGCCGCGAGCTGACGGGTCTGCTGAATCAGGCGGACAAAGAAGCGCAGAAGCTCAACGACACGTTCATCGCGAGCGAGATGTTCCTGCTCGCGGTGGCGGACGACAAAGGCGAAGCCGGCCGTCTCGCCCGGCAGCACGGGCTGTCGCGCAAGTCGCTCGAAAGCGCGATCGCGGCCGTCCGCGGCGGCTCGCAGGTGCATAGCCAGGACGCCGAAAGCCAGCGCGAAGCGCTGAAGAAATACACCGTCGACCTGACCGAGCGCGCGCGCGCCGGCAAGCTCGATCCGGTGATTGGTCGCGACGACGAAATCCGCCGTTCAATCCAGATCCTGCAACGCCGCACCAAGAACAACCCGGTGCTGATCGGCGAGCCGGGCGTGGGTAAGACCGCGATCGTCGAAGGTCTCGCGCAGCGTATCGTCAACGGCGAAGTGCCGGAAACGCTCAAGGGCAAACGCGTGCTGTCGCTCGATATGGCGGCGTTGCTGGCCGGCGCGAAGTATCGCGGCGAGTTCGAGGAACGCCTGAAGGCCGTGCTGAACGACATCGCGAAAGACGAAGGGCAGACCATCGTCTTCATCGACGAAATTCACACCATGGTCGGCGCGGGCAAGGCCGAAGGCGCAATGGACGCGGGCAACATGCTCAAGCCGGCGCTCTCGCGCGGTGAACTGCATTGCGTCGGCGCCACCACGCTCGACGAATACCGCAAGTACATCGAAAAAGATGCCGCGCTCGAACGCCGCTTCCAGAAGGTGCTGGTCGACGAGCCGTCGGTGGAAGCCACCATCGCGATTCTGCGTGGCCTGCAGGAAAAGTACGAGCTGCACCATGGCGTCGATATCACCGACCCGGCAATCGTCGCGGCGGCGGAACTGTCGCATCGCTACATCACGGATCGTTTCCTGCCCGATAAGGCGATCGACTTGATCGACGAAGCCGCGTCGAAGATCAAGATGGAAATCGATTCGAAGCCGGAAGAAATGGACCGGCTCGATCGTCGGTTGATCCAGTTGAAGATCGAGCGCGAAGCCGTCAAGAAGGAAAAAGACGAGGCGTCGCAAAAACGTCTGCAGTTGATCGAAGAAGAAATCGAAAAGCTGAACCGCGACTATTCGGACCTCGACGAAATCTGGACGGCGGAAAAAGCCGCGGTGCAGGGCAGCGCGCAGTTGAAGGAAGAGATCGAGAAGACCCGCGCGGAAATTACCCGCTTGCAGCGTGAGGGCAAGCTGGAGAAGGTCGCCGAGTTGCAGTACGGCAAGCTGCCGGGGCTCGAGGCGCAACTGAAGGAAGTGACCAAGGCCGAAGCGAACGAGCAAAGCAATCCGACGCGTCCGCGGCTGTTGCGCACGCAGGTCGGCGCGGAGGAAATCGCGGAAGTCGTGTCGCGTTCCACCGGCATTCCGGTCTCGCGCATGATGCAAGGCGAGCGCGAAAAGCTGCTGCAGATCGAGGAAAAACTGCACGATCGCGTGGTCGGGCAGGACGAGGCGATCACCGCGGTGGCCGATGCGATCCGCCGCTCGCGCGCGGGTCTGTCGGATCCGAACCGGCCGTATGGTTCGTTCCTGTTCCTCGGCCCGACCGGGGTGGGTAAGACGGAGCTGTGCAAGGCTTTGGCGTCGTTCCTGTTCGATTCGGAAGATCACCTGATCCGGATCGACATGAGCGAATTCATGGAGAAGCATAGCGTCGCGCGCCTGATCGGCGCGCCGCCGGGCTACGTCGGTTACGAAGAAGGCGGCTATCTGACGGAAGCCGTGCGTCGCAAGCCGTACAGCGTGATCCTGCTGGACGAAATCGAGAAGGCGCATCCGGACGTGTTCAACGTGCTGCTGCAAGTGCTCGACGACGGCCGCATGACCGACGGCCAGGGCCGCACCGTCGACTTCAAGAACACGGTGATCGTGATGACGTCGAACCTCGGATCGCAGGTGATCCAGGCCATGGTCGGCGAACCGCAGGAAGCGGTGAAGGACGCGGTCTGGGAAGAGGTGAAGCTGCACTTCCGGCCCGAGTTCCTGAACCGGATCGACGACGTCGTGGTGTTCCATGCGCTCGACCGCTCGAATATCCAGTCGATCGCGCGGATCCAGCTGCAGCGTTTGCACGAGCGGCTGGCCAAGCTCGACATGCAACTGGTCGTGTCGGACGAGGCGCTCGAGCACGTCGGCAAGGTCGGCTACGATCCGCTGTTCGGTGCGCGGCCGTTGAAGCGCGCGATCCAGCAGGAGATCGAAAACCCGGTCGCCAAGCTGATTCTGGCCGGCAAGTTCGGCCCGAAAGACGTGATTCCGGTCGAAGTGGACGACGGCAAGCTGGTGTTCGAACGCGTCGTGCATTGAGCGTAATGCGTTCGCGCCGGGCGCGGCTCGGCGAATAGAAAAGCGGCAACGAAGTGTTCTTCGTTGCCGCTTTTTTTTGCCCGGTTTCCCGACCGGTCAACGGGTCGGTCCAACTACACGCGGGCGTCGTGGCGTCAGGCGTTGCCCTTGTTGAACAATGCCGACAGGCCGCCCAGCGCGCCGAGCACGGTCGTTGAATTGAGCTTGCCTTCGGCGGGCACTTCGCCTTCCGGCGTGGCGGCGTTGACAACGTGCGGCAGGATCTGCGACAGCAGGCCGGTGACCTGGTCCGGTTGCACGCCGGCCTTGGCCGCGAGGTTCGTGACGGCGTCAGAACCGAGCACGCTATGCAGCGCGTCGGCCGAAATCGGCTGGTTGTCGCCATTGCTGACCCACGACGTCACGACGTCGCCGAGGCCTTTTTCCTTGAAACGGTCGATCAGGCCGTTCAGCCCGCCGGGCTGGTTGTTGACGAATTCGAGGGCGGCTGAAACCAGGGCTTGCTGGCCGCCGCCTTCCGGCGATTTGCCAATCAGGGAACCGATAGTGTCGAGTAGGCTCATGACGGTCTCTCTTGAATGCCGACGCGCGGTTGACGAGTCGGCGGGTAAAAACGCCGCGCGGTTGCGCGGCGCCGTGTGAAGCAGGCCTGGCGACGGTTAGGCGATGCTGCTGCGTTCAGCGCGGCGCGGTGATGCTGGAATCACACACGCCACGCTTCACGGATCGCACCGAACGCCTGCTGCCTGCGCTTGGCCCCCCGGGTTATGCGCCGCCTGATGCTGCCGCGGCCGATGCTGCCTTGCTCTTCCTTGCTTTCTTTTTCGATGTCTTGGTGCCGGATGCGTCGGCCGGCGCGCTGGCCGACGCGGTCGTTGCTACCGGCGCCGCCTTGCTGCTTGCGCTGCTGCCCGACTTCGCCGCGGCCTTGGCGCCGGTCGGCGGGGTGGCTGAACCGTTGATGGTCAGCCCGGCCGCTTCGAGGTTCGTGACCGACTTCGTGCCGATGCCCTTGACCCGCGCCGCGAGATCATCGGCATTCTTGAACGGGCCATTTTTGGTGCGTTCGTCGATGATAGCTTTGGCGTGCACCGGGCCGATACCCTTGACCGATTCGAGCGCCGCCTGATCGGCGGAATTCACTTCCACGGCGGCGGCAAATCCGGCCGACAGCGACAAAGCCAAAGCAACGCAAAGCATTAAAAGCTTCTTCAGCATGGCAAGCACTCCATTGAGGGCAAAAAAATTTAGCCGCGCAAGACAACTCAGGACAACTCTGAATGACTCATGACAATGCGTGGCGGCTCGGGACGACGCACCTGTCAGCCGCGCGCTGCGCTTAAGCATAGAACAAATTGCGCGCCCTTATTTGCGAGCGCGGACGATTTATACCGATCGATTTGTGACAAGTAAATCAGTGTGAACAAGATTTAAAGCTTTTGCCTCCCGAACGGGCATGGACGAGTTTATCGAGCCATTGCCGCGCGTCATAAAAGATAACAACACAGACAAATGACAGCATCGCGCGCTTGACTTAGAGTGCACTCGAAGTCCTAACCTGAGTTCCGTCATGTCGAATATCTCCAAAGCACTCACCATCGGGCAGGTCGCGCAAACGCTCGGCGTGTCGGCGCACACGCTGCGCTATTACGAACAGGCTGGCCTGATCCGGGCGGTCGGGCGTACGCAGGCGGGGCATCGCCTGTATTCGCCGGCCGATCTCGACTGGTTGCGCTTCGTGATGCGTCTGAAGGCGACCGGTATGCCGATTGCCGGCATGCAGGCGTTCGCGGCGTTGCGCGCCGACGGCCAGCCAACCATGAGTGCGCGGCGCGATTTACTGGTGGCGCATCGGGATGCGGTTTTGGCGCGGATCGCCGAGTTGCAGATCAACCTCGGCGCGATCGTCGACAAGATCGACTATTACGAAGGGGCCGCGCAAGCACCGGCCGCGGATCGTTCGACACGACACACCGACGAACCCCAGGCGCTTTCACATTCGGAAAAGGACTCACCATGAACCACGCACACAACGACCGCTACGCCCGAGGCTGGGACAAACTGAAGGAAATCGACGGCTCGGCCGGCGAACAGGTTATCGCCGCGCTCGCGCCGATTGCGCCGGATTTCGGCCGTCTGCTGATCGAGTTCGGTTTCGGCGATATTTACAGCCGGCCGCAACTCGATCTGCGGGCGCGTGAAATCGCGACGATTGCGTCATTGGCGACGCTTGGTTGCGCGCAGCCGCAGTTGAAGGTGCATATCGAGGCCGCGTTGAACGTCGGCTGCACGCGTGAGGAAATCGTCGAGGTGTTTATGCAGATGGCGCTTTATGCGGGCTTCCCGGCCGCGCTGAATGCCTTGTTTGCGGCGCGTGAGATTTTCGAGCGGCATGATCGGGAGGCTGAGGCGGCGCGGCAACTGTCGACGCCCGAACTGGCGGCTGACGTGGCGCACGCCGGCTGATATTCGCTTGCGGCGACAGGGCAGGGGATCACAAGCGGCTGCTTCGTGCAGCCGCTTTTTTTATGAATTGGAACGCAACTAACTGTCGAATACGGTAAGCCACTTCGACACATGGCGCGCCTGCGAATGAGGTCGAGCCGGCAGCTATCCAGCAGCAGCCGTAGGCTATCAAACCGTCGAATCGACCGGCGCCCCAGCGCCCTCGCGCAAGTACCGCTTGCTCACCGTCCGCCAGTACATCAGCAAGCCGATCCCGGCGATCGCCAGACTCGCCGTATTCGCGACCCAGAAACCCCGCGCGCCGGTCAGCCACACCGGCGTGACGCCAGTCACATTGAAGCCGAGCATGTAGCCGCCGCCCAGTCCCACGCCCCACAACGCAACCGCATAGATCACGGTCGGTACGACCGCCACCTTGTACGCGCGCAGCACGAACGCGGTGGTGATCTGTAGCGCGTCGAACAGGTGATAGCACACGACGATCAACACCAGCGGTAGCGCCGCCGCCGCGACCTGCGCATTGGTCGTATAGCCTTCGATCACGTAGGGCCGCAGCACTAGCATGATCGCGCCGTAGCAGCAGGCGATCGCCATTGCCATCACGATGCCGTGGCGCGACAGCGTGCGCGCCGCTTCCGGCCGATGCGCGCCGAGCGCCTGAGCGACCAGCGTCGACGACGCAATGCCGATCGACAGCGGCGTCATGTACAGCACCGCGCCGATGTTGCCGGCGATCTGATGGCCGGCGAGCGTCGTCGTGCCGAAGCGCGCGATGAACAATGCCATGAACGTGTACGACGTGACTTCGATCAGGTACGACAGGCCCATCGGAATGCCCAGCCGCAACTGTGCCGCCTGACGCCGCCAGACCGGCCAGCAGAAGTGCGCGAAGATTTCGAACGGCTTGAACAGGTCGACGCGCGTCAGCAGCACCATGCCGAGCGTCGCGAGCGCCCAGTTGATGAGGGTGCTGGCAAGTGCGCAACCCGGTCCGCCGAGCGCCGGCATGCCGAACCCGCCGAAGATGAACCAGGTGTTGAGCGGCACCTTGAGCAGCAGCGCGCCGATCTGCAGGATCATCACGAGCCGCGGCTTGCCGACCGCGTTGGTGATCGAGCTATAGACGCGAAACGTCAGACCGGCCGGCAGGCCGAACGCCAGAATCCGCAGATACGCGACCGTGCGCTCGTGCAACGCCTCGGGCACGCGCGCCACGTGCAGCATGGGCCCCGGAAAATACAGGATCAGGGAGCCGATCACGGTGAGTGCCAGCGCGAGCCACAGCGCCTGACGTACTTCCTCGCCGATTTCGCCGTAGCGGCGCGCACCGTAGAGTTGCGCGGTGATCGGTTGCAGCGCGGTCAGAATGCCGGTCAGGCCGATGTAGACGGAAATATAGATCGACGAACCGAGCCCGAGCGCGGCGAGATCGACGGCCGAATAGCGGCCGACCATCGCCGTGTCGATCACGCCGAACGCGATGATGGCCAGTTGGCCAATCAGTACGGGCCACGCGAGCCCGGCGATTTTCCGTACGTCGGCGAGCATGGTCAGTCGGGCTTCTTGTGCCAGCTGCGACGTTTGACGACCGGCGGCTTGGGCCGGTCGATCCGCACGTACAGGCGGAACCGTTCGTCGCGGTCGGCCACGCGGCGGCCTTCCCACACGAGCTTCCAGATGTAGTCGGGCATCGAGCTCGGGTCGCCGTATTCCTGCGTGTCCTGACGCAGGATCACGTCGCAGTCCTGGTCGAACGAAAAGTGCATGTCGCCGAAATAGGCGAATGTCGCGATCTGCGCGTTGCCCAGACGGACCGGCGAAATGCAGGTGTAGTCCTCCGGCAAATGGCTCGCGATCTGTTCGGCGACGTCTTTATAGGTGCGGCTGTAGTTGACGACCGGCAGCGCCAGCGTCATTAGCAGGACCCACATCAGCGTGGTGCCGGCGCTCGACAGCACGACGCTGCGCCACAGCACCTTCGGATGACGCGCGAGGCGCCAGCGCACCAGCAGGAACCAGCAGACCGTCACGGCGACCGCGCACACGAACGACAGAATCTTGAACTGCGGCGCGAAGCCCGGTGCGAGACGCGCGAGATTGCGCGCGAGCGGATGCGGAAAGCCGGTCAGCCCGGCCGCGTACACCAGCCAGACGAAACTGCCGAGTATCGTGAAGCTCAGGAGCGCGAACCAGTCGATCGCATTGATCGCGCCGCGCTTGAGCGTGGGCAGCGCGAACGCGGCCAGCACCGCGAGCGGCGGCAACAGCAGCATGTAGAGCCGGTTCGACTGATGGCTTTGCAGGACCACCAGCACCAGCAGCGGTCCGATCACCGACAGCGGAATCGCGACGTGCGGCGCGCGTCGCAGCCCTGACCAGCTGAACCATGCCCACAGAGCGAGCGGCCAGGCCGGCCAGGTAAAGAGCGGCAGGTTTTTCAGCGCGTACGCGGCGACCGAGCCGGGCGGCCCGGCGAACGAGCTCAAGCTGACGTGAACCCACTGATTCAGATACCAGACGGCGTCGTCGGGATAGGCGCTGAGCGCGGCGATCGGCCACGACAGCGCCAGTACGAGCGCGACCGGCAAGCCGGCCAGCAGCAGCCAGCGCGAGCGCGCCTCGCGCACGATCAGCGGCATGGCCAGCGTGCCGAGCAGCAGCGCGCCGACCAGCACCGGGCTGCTCGCCAGCGTGACGAGGCCGAGCGCGACGCCCCAGACCAGCGAGCCTTGAATCGGTTTGTCGATGGTGCGCACGAGGCCGTACACCATCATCGCGATGCCGACGAATTGCGCCAGTTGCGGCGTGGTCTCGTGGCCGCGTTCGGCCAGCCCGAAGCACGCGAGCAGGATCAGCAGCGCGCCGTCGGCGAGCGTGCGGCCATAGTCGCGCGGTTCCGGCTCGCCGCCGAATGCGTATTTGAACGGTTGGACCTCGGCGCGCCGGCCGAGCAGGTAGGCGGTATACCAGACGAACGCGCAGGCCGCGCAGAACAGCAGACCCGTGAAAACGCGCGACGCATTGCTCGCATCGACCCACGGCGCCAGCGCGCGGATCGCGCTGGCGCCGAGCCAGTAACCGAGCGGGCCGTCTTCGGTAATGTATTTGCCGACTAGGTTCGGCAGCAGCCAGTCGTGGGCGCCGCCGTTCGCCATGGTCCACATGACGCCGAAGCCGGCTGCGTCCTCGTTCTTCCACGGATCACGGCCGAACAGCCCGAACGATGCGTAGACGATACAGATGGTCAGCAGCAGCCAGCGCGGCAACGCACTCGTCGCGGAGGCAGTGAGGCGAACGACAGGTCTCATGCGGTGTGTAGGTATTGGATGAGCTAACTTAAAGCGGTGCAGCCTGGGACCGGACCGGTGGTCCGGCGGGAATGGCCAATCTGGAGCATCCGGCATTGTAGTCGTGCCGTGCGATGCGCGTCACGGCCGGTAACGGCACGCAACAGGGTCGGGGGAGGTGGTAAGGGGGCGCGTCGTGCTGCGTCGGTGCGGGGTTTTTGCCCCCTTTGGCACCCCGAGCGCCAGGCACGGCGACAAAAAAGGGCAGCTCGCGCTGCCCTCTTTTCTGCTTCGCTGCCGGCCGAAACCGACGACGACGCGGGTATTACTTCGCTGCTGCCTTGCCGGTAGCGCGCGTGCCGAACTTCTTGTTGAACTTCTCGACGCGGCCTGCCGTGTCCATGATCTTTTGTTGACCGGTGTAGAACGGATGCGATTCCGACGACACTTCGATCTTGGCCAGCGGGTAGGTCTTGCCGTTGAATTCGCCGGTCTCACGCGTGATGATGGTGGAGCGCGTCACGAACTTGAAGTCGATCGACATGTCGATGAACAGAACTTCGCGGTAATCCGGGTGAATGCCTTCTTTCATGGTCTTTCCTTTAATCTGGCGGTAGCCAACCCGCGTGCGACCGCCTTTGAAGGCGAACCGCATCTAGGCGCGAGCCACTTGCCTATGGTCGAAAAACGGCGATTATGCCAGAAAATCAGGCGCTTGACGACTTTTGTGCCAGCTTTTTGCGAGCCCCGGGCGTGGTTCCGGCCGTCATCCGAACGGTTTGCGCCCTGAAGGCGCCTAACTAGCCGTAACGCTTGCCTGGCGGCCACTGCGGGCCTTCTAAATTGCGTGCTTTGGACCTGATGGCAGCGTTACGCCGGTCAGGTCGCGGTAAAAGTCAGTCCGACACGCGCGGGATCCTGCCGGTAAAAGCGCGCCAGCAATCGGTACAGCTCCGGGTAGGCCGCCTCGAATGCCTGCGGCTGCACGAACAGCGCCTCGCTGCACACGGCAAAAAATTCCGATGGATGGTCCGCGGCATACGGATCGATCAGCGACTCGCGCTCGAAGCGCGCCCAGCGCCGCTCCGGCACCGCATCGACTTTCGCGCAGAACTGGTCGTAGGCGTGATCGAACACGTCGGCCCACGCGTGCGAATCGAGCGGCGCGTGCCAGCGACGCATCAGCGGCGGATGACCGTCGGCCTCGCCGTTCAGCATGTCGATCTTGTGGGCGAATTCGTGAATCACCACGTTGTAGGCGTCCACGCCGTCCGTCATTTGCGCGTCTTCCCACGACAACACCACCGGGCCACCTTCCCACGCCTCGCCGCTCGCGTCCTGCTCGACTTCGTGGACCACGCCGTCTTCGTCCTCGACCGTCTTGCGGATCACGAACTCGCCCGGATAGACGATCACGCCGACCCAGCCGCGATACAGGTCGAGGCTCAGATTCAGCACCGGCAGGCAAGCCTGGGCGGCAATCGCCACGGTCATCGCGTCGGTGAGTTCGAGCGCGTGCGCGGTGGAGAACTCCTTTTGCGCGATGAACAGACTGGTCAGTTCGCGCAGCCGTGCAAGGTCCGGTGCCTCGAGATGGGCGAGGAACGGCAGGCCGTCGAGCGTGGCTTGCCATAACGCGTCGTCGATCGCGTAGTCGCGCAGCGCGCGGTCGCGGCGGCGTGTGCCCAGCCATTGGGTGAGTTTCGTGAGCATGACCTGAGGCAACCTTTAGTCGATCTGTTTTTGCCACGCGGCAAAGATGCCGCCGCATATCGCAATGCCGATCAGGAAGGTGAAGCCGTCCAGCGAGGCCAGAAAGCTGGCCTGGGTCGCGACCGTCCGGCTGATTTCCACGATCGCCAGCGAATGCGCCTCGGACGGCGAGCGGCCGCCGGCGGCGAAGCTTTGCGTCAAGGCGGCAAGCGAGTTCTGGAATAACGGATTGTACGGATTCACGAACTCCGCGAGGCGAGTTTGATGCAGCGCCTGGCGATGCTGTTCGACGATGATGACCGACGCCGTCGCGAACGAGATGGTCAGTTGCCGCACGATGTTTTTCAGCCGGTAGCCGTGCGTGAATTCCTCGATCGCGAAGATCCTGAAGGTCAGATTGGCGACCGGCAGCACGATGAACAGCAACAGCAGGCCGCGCAACAGCAACGGCACGATCAGCGCGGCCTCACCGACGCCGGGCGACATGCGTGTCATCCAGGCCGCGGCGAACGCGGCGACCGCAAAGCCCGGCACGATGATCCACTTCTTGTGCGGCAGCAGCTTCGCATAGCGCAGATAGACGAACAGCGCGCTCGCCGAAATCAGCGACGTGACACCGACGAGGCGCCCAGTGTTGTCGACCGGATAAGCGAGGCCGCTCTCGAGAAAGCGCGAGATCAGATAGCTGAACACGGTCGAGATGTAGTAATAGAACATGTACAGCACCAGCCCGACCTGAAAGACCTTTTCGCGCAGCGCATGCAGACGCATGAGCGGCGACGGGTGGTGCCATTGCTGATACGCGAACCAGCCGAGCGCAGTGATGCCGACGACGGTCAGCAGAATCAGGCCCGGCGACGTGCTGAACAACTGGAAGCGCACCTGCTGCATGACAATTTGCAACGCGCCTTGCGCGAACGCGAAGATCAGATAAGGCCAAAAATGCGCCGAGCCGCGCTCTTCGGGCAGGCGGTTGCCGGCGTCGGGCAGCGCGAGAAACGCCAGCACGGCAAACAGAACGCCGACCGGCACCGTACATAGAAACAGCGCGCGCCAGTCGAAATGCGCAACCAGTTGACCGCCGATCAGCGGCGCGAGCGCGCTGCTCAATACGATCAGCAGGAGAAACGCGCGGGTGGCGGCGGGCCGCTGCTGCGGCGTGAAGCTCATCTGGATCAGAATGCGGCAGGTGCCCATCATCGGGCCGATGAAGTAGCCTTGAAAGCCGCGCGCGAACGCGAGTTCGATCGACGATTCGCACAGCGCCGCGGCCACTGCACCCGCCGCATAGAGCAGCATGCAGCCGGCGACATAACGCCGGTAGCCAAAGCGCTCGACCCACCATTGCTGCTGCAGGATGCCAAGCACGGCGGCGACCGCATACGCGCTCGAGGCCCACACGAGTTCGTCCGGCGATGCGTTGATGCCGCCCGCGATATAGCTCGTAAAAAACGAAAAGATCGAGTTGTCGAAATAGTCGAGGCCGGTGACGACGGCCAGCACCCAAGGGAAAAAATCGCCGCGCAGGTTGTCGACGCTGAATAGCGGTGCGCGAGGGGATACCGCAGTCATTTGAGATCGCCGACGGGGGATTTGCCGGGCGTGGACCGGCGGCGGGCGGAGGCGCGCGGTTGCGGCTCGGGTGAGGTGACCTTGGCCTTGTCTTTCGCTGGTCCCGGCTCGCGTTGTGCGGTTTTGCTTCGAGTGGGTTCGGCGGGTTTTGACTTGCTTGCGCGGGTTGCGCTTGGCTCGGCGGCACGCGGCTTGCGCGGTGTCGAGCGATCCGCTTGATCCGCGCGTTCAACCGGCGCCGCCCCCGGCGATTTCGCTCGCGCGTTGCGCCGTTGCGCCAGCAACGCCTCCGCGTTTTCACCCGCCAGACGCCGCCTCAGATAGTCGATGTCGGGGCTCAGTTCGGCGCGCAGTTTTTGCGCTTCCTTGAGTTCCCGGCGCATCGAGTCGATACGGGCGTCGAGCGCTTCGACCTGTTGCGCGATGGCGTCGTGAATCTGCTGCAGCGATTCGGTCGAATAGCGCAGGCCGCCGTCGACGGGTTCCAGCGGCCGTTTGAGCATTTCGGTGACGCTATGCAGCGAAAAACCGAGTGAGCGCAACCGCAGAATGCGCCCGAAGCGCTTGAGATCTTCCTCGTCGTAAAGCCGGTAGCGACCCTCGCTGCGCGTGGGCGAGACGAGGCCGCGCTCCTCGTAGTACTTCAAGGTACGAGGCGTGACGCCGAGACGTTCGGCGGCGTCGCGCACCGTGAGCAGAGCGGGGGAGTCCGTTGGCATAAAGGGTGGTGCAGCTATCGCAGGCAACCATCGCATTGTACTTCAACGTGAACGTTCACGTACAGGTTGATACTCTCGGCCAATATTGGGCGACCAGAATCCCACGGTCGAAAACCCCGCCGCACGGACGAAAAAAAGCCGCTCGTTTGCGGCGAGCGGCTTTCTTTTACGTGTGACGGCTTGTTGCGAAGCCGGTGCAGTCAGGTCGGCGTGAAGCCTTGCTTAGCTACCGCCACCGCGACGCATCATGTCGAAGAATTCGGAGTTGCTCTTTGTCTGGCGGATCTTGTCGAGCAGGAATTCCATCGACTCGACTTCGTCCATGTCGTGGATGAACTTGCGCAGCACCCAGATCTTTTGCAGCACTTCGGGCTTGATCAGCAGTTCTTCGCGGCGCGTGCCGGACTTGTTCAGGTTGATCGACGGGTAGACGCGCTTTTCAGCGAGACGGCGCTCCAGGTGCACTTCCATGTTGCCGGTGCCCTTGAACTCTTCGTAGATCACGTCGTCCATGCGGCTGCCGGTTTCGATCAGCGCGGTACCGATGATGGTCAGGGAGCCGCCTTCCTCGATATTGCGCGCGGCGCCGAAGAAGCGCTTCGGACGTTGCAGCGCGTTGGCGTCGACACCACCCGTCAGCACCTTGCCGGAGGCCGGCACAACCGTGTTGTAGGCGCGCGCGAGACGCGTGATCGAGTCGAGCAGAATCACCACGTCGTTCTTCATTTCGACGAGGCGCTTGGCTTTTTCGATCACCATTTCGGCGACTTGCACGTGACGCGCGGCGGGTTCGTCGAACGTGGAGGCGATCACTTCGCCGGCCACCGAACGCTGCATTTCGGTCACTTCTTCAGGACGTTCGTCGATCAGCAGCACGAACAGCACGACGTCGGGATGGTTCTGCTTGATCGCATGCGCGATGTGCTGAAGCATCACGGTCTTGCCGGATTTCGGCGAGGCCACCAGCAGGCCGCGCTGGCCTTTGCCGATCGGCGCGATCATGTCGATGATGCGGCCCGTAACGTTTTCCTCGCCACGCATTTCACGTTCGAGCAGCAGCACCTTGTTCGGGTGCAGCGGCGTCAGATTTTCGAACATGATCTTGTGTTTCGAGGCTTCCGGCGGCTGGCCGTTGACCTTGTCCACCTTCACCAGCGCGAAATAGCGTTCGCCGTCTTTCGGCGTGCGCACTTCGCCTTCGATCGTGTCACCCGTATGCAGGTTGAAGCGGCGGATTTGCGACGGGCTGATGTAAATGTCGTCCGTGCTGGCGAGGTACGAGGTTTCCGGCGAACGCAGGAAGCCGAAGCCGTCCGGCAGCACTTCGAGCGTGCCGTCGCCGAAGATCGTGTCGCCCGTTTTGGCGCGTTTTTTTAGAATGGCAAACATCAGTTCCTGCTTACGCAGGCGGTTTGCACTTTCGATCTCGAGGCCATTGGCCATCTCGATCAATTCGGACACGTGCAGAGTCTTAAGCTCGGATAAATGCATACGGAGAACCCGCAGGAGAAGGTGCGACGAAATGAAATCTGGGAGGAGAGTGAGCGGAACCGCTCAAGGACTTACACGTCTTTTCGACGTTTTGCGGATTCTAGCATAGCACACGCCAATTTCCGTCGGTGCGACGGCATGGCATCTTTCTTGTCGAGCATGTTGCCGACTGACAACATGCTCGATTCAGCGCGCATGCGGACCTCGAAGGATCCGCCGCACGCCGATGCGCATTGCTTTACAGGTTGCCGTCGAGGAACGCGGTGAGTTGCGACTTCGACAGTGCGCCGACTTTCTGCGCGGCGACTGCGCCGTTCTTGAAGAGGATCAGCGTGGGGATGCCGCGCACGCCGAACTTGACCGGCGTCGATTGATGTTCGTCGACGTTGATCTTGGCGATTTGCAGGCGATCGGCATAATCCTTCGCGACTTCGTCGAGGATCGGCGCGATCATCTTGCACGGACCGCACCATTCAGCCCAGAAATCGAGCAGCACGGGTTTATCGGATTTCACGACGTCCTGTTCGAACGATGCGTCGCTAATATGCTTGATGTTTTCGCTCATTGTATGAATACCTCTATCGGTTCGAGGCCCGCCTGAATTGCTCGCCACGATACGTCAAAATCTAGGGAAACTTCCGTTCGCTTTGCCGCAATCGGAGCCCCGCCGACACACGCCTGACAAGTCGTCGACTTAGGCTGGCATGCGCGGAAGGCACGCGCTTGCGGGTCATCCGTACGGCAGTTTAGCTTAATTCGCTATGCGTTGCCGGGGGCGATAGTACTCATCAGGAGCAGTGGGGCCGATACCTGCCGATGAATCGCCGCGACGTTTTACTGACCGCCACGCAGCCTATCTGGTGGCGGGCGCAACAAACACAAGTGCGCGGCACGCGGCGGCTGCGCACAGCGCGGTCTTTGCGTTGCCTATAACGTGCGAAGGTCGCGATTCGGCGCGTCGATGTCACTTTGATCGTATTAACAGTCGCGCGACGGCCCAAGCGGTGATAGAATGTTTCGTGACGGGCCTCCTCGCATGGAGGGATGGTCAACCTGGTCAGGTCGGGAACGAAGCAGCCACAGCCGTTTTCCACCAGTGCCGAGGGTTAGGCTCGTCACCTTCCTTTCTTCTGTTTTTGTCGTCGTCTTTCTCCGCTTCACCTCCCATCTCCTGTTTTACCCTGAGTCGTGCGCAATGCCGCAATTCTCATGCGTGCCATGAGGCCGCGCTCGCGTTTTTCACTCGCTCCCACTATTTTTTTCTATCGGTTCGGTAGCCCGTTTCAATGAAGCGGTCACAGGCGTTCGCACACCGTCTCGAATCGGTTTTGCGCGGCATCGTTACTGATACAATTTCCGGATGACCTATCAAGTTCTCGCACGCAAATGGCGGCCGAAGGGTTTCGCTTCGCTCGTCGGACAGGAGCACGTGGTGCGCGCGCTCACGCACGCACTCGACGGCGGCCGTCTGCACCATGCCTATCTGTTTACGGGTACGCGCGGTGTCGGCAAAACCACGCTGTCGCGCATCTTCGCCAAGGCGCTGAATTGCGAAACCGGCGTGACCTCCACGCCTTGCGGCGTGTGCCGCGCATGCCGCGAGATCGACGAAGGGCGTTTTGTCGATTACGTGGAAATGGACGCGGCGAGTAATCGCGGTGTCGACGAAATGGCGGCGCTGCTGGAGCGGGCGGTTTATGCGCCGGTCGACGCGCGCTTCAAGGTCTACATGATCGACGAAGTGCACATGCTCACCAACCACGCCTTCAACGCGATGTTGAAGACGCTGGAAGAGCCGCCCGCACACGTCAAGTTCATTCTCGCCACGACCGACCCGCAGAAGATTCCGGTCACGGTGCTGTCACGCTGCCTGCAGTTCAATCTGAAGCAGATGCCGGCCGGCCACATCGTGTCGCATCTCGAGCACATTCTCGGCGAAGAAAAGGTGCCGTTCGACGCGCAAGCGCTGCGTCTGCTCGCGCGCGCCGCCGACGGCTCGATGCGCGACGCGCTGTCGCTGACCGATCAGGCGATCGCGTACTCGGCCAATCAGGTCAATGAAGAAGCCGTGCGCGGCATGCTCGGCGCGCTCGATCAAAGTTATCTGATTCGCCTGCTCGACGCGCTCGCCGACGGCGACGGCGCAGCGGTACTCGCAGTTGCTGATGAAATGGCGCTGCGCAGTCTGTCGTTCTCGACGGCGTTGCAGGATCTGGCGAGCTTGCTGCATCGAATTGCATGGGCGCAGTTCGCGCCGTCGTCGGTGCTGGACGAATGGCCGGAGGCGGCCGATCTGCGTCGTTTCGCGGAAGCGCTCAGCGCCGAGCACGTGCAATTGTTCTATCAGATCGCAACGATCGGCCGGAGCGAATTGGGCCTCGCGCCCGACGAATACGCCGGTTTCACGATGACATTGCTGCGCATGCTGGCATTCGAACCGGCGCCTACGGGCGGCGGTGGCGGCGCAGTGGGAGCGAACCGTGCGGCGGGTGCGGGTGGTGCAAGGCGTGCGGGGGCGCCGGCGGTAGCCGCGCAGCACGGGGCGATGGGCTCGTCGGCCGGGGCTGCGGCGGTATCGACGGCGGCCGTGGTATCGGTGCCGGCGTCGCCGGCGGTGAGTTCGCGCGAAACGATGGCCGCGCCGGTCGTTCAGCATGCCGAACCCGCGGCTGACACCGCGCAATCCGTCTCCGCGGATTCCGCGCAGCATGCGGTCGCGTCACGAGCCGTCGGCGCCGAAGCGGTAACTGTCGCCAAACCTGCGCCGGTTACCGGCGAGGGGAGTTCGATCTCAGCACGCTCATCCGTCGATGCGGATGCAGCGTTGGCGACGTCGATACCTGAAGTGGCGTCCGCTGATGCCACCGGGACAACGCCCCTGGCTCCATGGGACGACGCGCCCGTTGAGTCCTCTGCGAACGAAGCGCCTCTGGCGTCGGAGGCGAACGCCGCGACCCCGGTTGATGTTTCGGCAACATCCGACGTGAGCGCCAAGGCCGCGTCGGAAGTCCCGGCAGTCAATGACAACAACGGCAGGGCTGCTTCGGATATCTCCGCAGCGCCTGACGTCGACGCCACGGCTACTTCAGAAGTCTCTGCGGCTTCTGGTCTGCGCGCCCCGGTTGAGTCCGAAGGTTCTCACGCCCCGGCGTCGACGGAAGTCCCAGCGGTGTCCGGCGACCTCAGCGCTCCAATCGCGGCACAAGCCTCCGCCGTCTTCCGCAGTCTCGACGACCAACAACCCGCGTCGTCACCCACCGCGCCCGCAACCGCTGCATTTGCACGCGCGGAAGAGGCCGCGTCCGCCGCCGCCTCGCAGGAACCGTCGGCCGCCGCCGGCATCCCGCCGCGTCGAGCTGGTGGAGCAAGCGCAGCGCTCGACGTCCTGCGCAGTGCCGGTTTGAAGGTTTCGTCGGATCGTGGCCGCGCGACGGCCGCCGCCGCGCCCACGCCGAAACCCGCCGCACCTCGCGTCGTCGTCCCGGTGCCGACGCCGGGCGCACCGCGCCGCACGCCGCAGCAGGACGCCGCGCCGGCCGCCGCAACCGCACCGCGCTCAGCGTCGCCCGCTCAACGCGATGGCGCCCAACGCAACGGCGCCGAGCAGAACGGTTCAGCGGTTCCGCCGTGGGACGACATGCCGCCCGACGACTACATGCCGTTGTCGGCCTCGGACGACGGCTACTACGGCCCGCCGGACGACAGCTACATGCCGGTCTTCGACAGCGGTCCGGACGACGTGCGCATGAGTGCCGCGCCCGCGCCGTCGCCTGCGCCGGTGATCGACAAGCGCCCGCTGCCGCCCGCCGTGCCGCTCGATCCATTGGGTTTCAACGGCGACTGGCCGGCGCTGGCCGTCGACCTACCGCTCAAGGGCATTTCCTATCAGCTCGCGTTCAACAGCGAACTGATGGCGCTCGAAGGCAATACGCTCAAACTGAACGTGCCGGTGCCGCAGTACGCGGAAGCGTCGCAGGTCGCCAAACTGAAAAGCGCGCTCGCCGATAAGCTCGGCCGCAATGTCGAGGTGCTGGTCGAAGTCGGTGCGGCTCGCCGCACGGCTGCCGCGCACGACGCCGCGACGCGCGCGCAGCGCCAGCAGGAAGCGGAGCGCGAGATCGGCGCCGATCCGTTCGTGCAGTCGTTGATCCGCGAGTTCGGCGCGAGCATCGTGCCCGGCTCGATTCGCCCGATTACACCGGACGCCGGCCCGGCCGGCGCGCCGTCGGTCCACTGATTCGCCGCGCGGTAAGCCGTCAGGCCGACAGGCCCGAAAGTGCGGAACGCGCCCGATTTCCGAATTTCACGTTATCTAGAAGGAGCATGTCCATGATGAAAGGTCAACTCGCCGGGCTGATGAAACAAGCCCAGCAGATGCAGGAAAACATGAAGAAGATGCAGGAGCAACTCGCTCTGATCGAAGTCGAAGGGCAGTCGGGCGCCGGTCTCGTGAAAGTGACCATGACCTGCAAGAACGACGTGCGCCGCGTCTCGATCGACCCGAGCCTGCTCGCCGACGACAAGGACATGCTGGAAGACCTCGTCGCCGCCGCGTTTAACGACGCCGTGCGCAAGGCCGAAGCCACCGCCCAGGAAAAAATGGGTGGCATGACGTCGGGCCTGCCGCTGCCGCCGGGCTTCAAACTGCCGTTCTGAACGACGCCGCCGCAAGGCGGTGCAGACGCCGCGGCTGTCGCAGCCGCGGCGCAAACGGAACGCGCGAATCGCGCATGCTGGCAGTGCGGCATTCGCGGCGCGCCTGTTCCGGTTGGACACCAGCGGTTGTGGTTCGCCGGCGTTGCGCATCGTGCGCGCCTCGAAGGCGCACCCAGGCCGCGATGGTAGAAACCGATCGCTTCAACCGCATCGTGATCCGCCCACCCGGGCCATTCCACTTCGACGCCGATCCGCATGAAACAACCTTCCGCCTTGTCGGCGCTCGTCGAAGCGCTGCGCGCGCTGCCCGGAGTCGGGCCGAAGTCGGCGCAACGCATGGCTTATCACCTGATGCAGCACGACCGCGACGGCGCCGAAAAACTCGGACGCTCGCTGCTGTTCGCGACCGAGCATCTGCAGCACTGCGAGAAATGCAACACCTTCACCGAGGCGCAGATCTGCGAGACCTGTCTCGACGAGGAACGCGATCCTTCGCTGCTGTGCGTCGTCGAAACGCCGGCCGATCAGATCATGCTCGAGCAGACCATGACCTATCGCGGCCTCTATTTCGTGCTGATGGGACGACTCAGTCCGCTCGACGGCGTCGGCCCCAAGGAAATCCATTTCGACCGGCTGGTCCGGCGCGCGTCGGACGGGGTCGTCAAGGAAGTCGTGCTGGCCACCAATTTCACCAACGAAGGCGAAGCCACCGCGCACTACCTCGGGCAAACGTTCAAGGCGCGCGGTCTCGCCGTCACGCGTCTGGCGCGTGGTGTGCCGGTGGGCGGCGAACTCGAATACGTCGACGCCGGCACGATCGCCCGCGCGATGCTCGACCGTCGCTCGATGTAACGTGCGCGGCGTGACGCGGCAGGGCGGTCGTTGCAGGTTTCGAAGGCGGACGCGGCACGGCGCAGCGCCAGGGTTACGACGTTAATTTGCCGCCGCCGCCGCCGCCCAGATCAGCACAAGGAGCCCTATGAGCGCTACTCCCGAATCAACCGCGAACGCCGCGCCCGAAGACACACCCGGCGCGCAAGCCACCTCAGCCCAAAGCCCCGCAGGCCCACTCGCCGGCGTCAAGGTGCTGGAACTCGGCACGCTGATCGCCGGCCCCTTCGCCGCGCGCTTTCTCGGCGAGTTCGGCGCCGAAGTCATCAAGATCGAAGACCCCAAAGGCGGCGATCCGCTGCGCAAATGGCGCAAGCTTTATCCGGAAGTCGGCGGTACGTCGCTGTGGTGGGCCGTGCAGGCGCGTAACAAGAAATCCATCACGATCAATCTGAAGGCCGAAGAGGGCAAGGAAATCGTGCGACGTCTCGCGAAAGAAGCGGATATCGTCGTCGAAAATTTCCGGCCGGGATTGCTCGAGAAACTCGGGCTCGGCTATGACGTGCTGTCCGCCGAAAATCCGGGTCTCGTGATGGTGCGTCTGTCCGGCTACGGCCAGACCGGACCGTATCGCGACCGGCCCGGTTTCGGTGCGATCGCCGAGTCGATGGGCGGCTTGCGCCATATCACCGGCTATCCGGATTTGCCGCCGCCGCGCATAGGCATTTCGATCGGCGATTCGATCGCCGCGCTGCACGGCGTGATCGGTGCGCTAATGGCGCTGCATCACAAGCAGGTGAACGGCGGGAAAGGGCAGGTGGTCGACGTCGCGCTGTACGAAGCCGTCTTCAACATGATGGAAAGCGTGGTGCCCGAATACGGCGTGTACGGCATGGTGCGCGAGCGCACCGGCGCATCGCTGCCGGGCATCGTACCGTCGAACACGTATCCGTGCCGCGACGGCAGCATCGTGATTGGCGGCAACAGCGATCCGATCTTCAAGCGCCTGATGATAGCGATCGAACGCGAGGATCTCGCAAACGATCCCGGCCTCGCGCATAACGACGGGCGCGTGCCGCGCACGCTGGAAATCGACGCCGCGATCGCCACCTGGCTCGCCACGCGCACCATCGACGAAGCGCTTGCCGTGCTGAATGCCGCCGACGTGCCGGTCGGCCGCATTTATAGCGTCGCGGATATGTTCACCGATCCGCAGTTCATGGCGCGTCAGATGATCCAGCGCTTCAAGTGGCAGGACGGCCAGGAAATCACGCTGCCGGCGGTCACGCCGAAGCTCTCGGCAACCCCCGGCGAAACGCGCTGGCTGGGCCCCGAACTAGGCGAACATACCGACGAACTCCTGCAGTCGCTAGGTTATGACGCGGACAACATTGCCAGGTTGCACGCGCAACAAATCGTCTGAATGACGAAATGGCAACCGGAATCGGACAAGACGGAAAAACGGTAGACACAACAACGGTGAGGCGCAAATGAAACGGCGCGCGGTTTAAAAACCGCGCGCCGTTTTTTTTAGCTATTTTTTGCAGCCGCTGTCTGACGGTTCGCCGCGCTTTACGCAGCATCGCCCACCGACAGCCCAAACGCTACGGCGTAATCACCACCTTGCCGATCACACGCCGCTCGGCCATGTCGCGCAACGCCCGGCCGGTGTCTTCCAGCGCGTAGCGCGCCGACACGTACGGCTTGAGCTTGCCTTCGCCGATCCACCGCGTCATCTGCTGGAACGCAGCATGATTGCGCTGCGGCTCGCGCTTCGCAAAATCGCCCCAGAAAACGCCGACCAGACTCGCACCCTTGAGCAGCGTCAGATTGAGCGGCAGCTTCGGAATCTCGCCATTGGCGAAGCCGACCACCAGATAGCGGCCACGCCAGCCGATGCTGCGGAACGCCGGCTCGGCGTAGATGCCGCCGACGGGGTCGTAGATCACGTCCGGACCCTTGCCCTCGGTGAGCGCCTTGATGCGCTCGCGCAGGTCTTCGGTGCTGTAGTTGATGGTGGCGTCCGCGCCGTGCTTCACACAGGTGGCGAGCTTCTCGTCGCTCGATGCCGCCGCGATCACGCGCGCACCGAGCGCCTTGCCGATCTCGACCGCCGCGAGCCCGACACCGCCGGCCGCGCCGAGCACCAGCATCGTCTCGCCGGCCTGCAAGGCGCCACGATCGACCACCGCGTGATGCGAGGTGCCATACGCAAGCGTGAATGCCGCGGCGACGTCGAAATCGACGCCGTCCGCCAGCGGCACGCACGCGGCCGCCGGCGCCAGCGCCTGCTCCGCGAAGCCGCCCTGGCCGGTGAACGCGACCACGCGCGAACCGGGTTTGAACTGGGTCACGTCGGCGCCGACCGCACGCACCACGCCCGCGACTTCCGAGCCGGGCGTGAAGGGCAGCGGCGGTTTGAACTGGTATTTGTTCTCGATGATAAGCACGTCGGGGAAATTGACGGCTGCGGCCTTGACGTCGATCACCACGTGACCGGGCGGCGGTTCGAGGTCCGGCAGATTGTCGACGACCAGGCTCTCCGGCGGGCCGTATTGATTACAGCGAATCGCGCGCATCGTGTCTCCATATCGATCAGGGTCTTGCTGAGGGATTTTCCGCGAGGCGGGGCAAGCGTGTCGAGTGTAAAACAATCCGCACGACCGTGCGTTTTTGTCGTCGTGGCACACGCAGTCCGCTGTGCGGGACGCGTTCGAGTCACGGCCATCATGCGGCCCGAGCCGGCTCGTCATAACCCTCGCGTGTGCGTCGCGCATACGGGGCGCAGACGGAGCGAACACGAGGCGAACACGGGCCGCCGTGTCGTTCGCGCGCCATCTTTCCTCGGTTACAATCGCCGCATGCGAATCCTACTCAGCAACGACGACGGTTATCTGGCGCCAGGCCTTGCCGCGCTTTACGAAGCGCTCAAGCCGATCGCAGACGTCACCGTGATGGCTCCCGAACAGAATTGCAGCGGCGCGTCGAATTCCCTGACGCTGTCGCGGCCGCTCTCGGTCCTGCGTTCGGCGAACGGTTTCTACTACGTGAACGGCACGCCCACCGACTCGGTGCATATCGCGCTGACCGGCATGCTCGACCATACGCCCGACCTCGTGGTCTCGGGTATCAACAACGGTCAGAACATGGGCGAAGACACGCTGTATTCGGGCACCGTCGCCGCCGCTACCGAAGGCATCATGTTCGGCGTGCCGGCCATCGCGTTCTCGCTGGTCGACAAGGACTGGGTGCATCTCGACGACGCGGTGCGCGTCGCCGCCGAGATCGTCGCGCATTATCTGCAGCAGCCGTTGCCCGGTCATCCGCTGCTGAACGTCAACATTCCCAATTTGCCGTACGCGCAACTCAAAGACTGGCAGATCACGCGTCTCGGCAAGCGGCATCCGTCGCAGCCGGTGATCCGCCAGACCAATCCGCGCGGCGAACCGATCTACTGGATCGGGCCGGCGGGCGGCGCGCGCGACGCGAGCGAAGGTACCGACTTCCACGCCGTTGCCAATGGCCACGTGTCGATCACGCCGTTGCAACTCGATTTGACCCACACGCAAATGCTGCCCGCGGCGCGCGACTGGCTGCGCGCCGGCAGCGGCGCTTCATGACCAGCGAGCGCGCCAAGCGTTTTCCGCTCGGCCTCGAGGACCTGGTGCGCGAACCGCGCCGGCCCGAAGGGCGTCCGGGCGAAATGCGCGCGGCGGCGTTGGCCGCGAGCGCGGCGCTGAATGCGCGGCCGCAGCCGGTGAAGAAGTCGCCGGCTTCGCACCCGGCGCCATCGGCGAAACCCCGCGCGAGCGAGCGCACCGCCGCGCCGAACGTCGCCTTGAACGGTGCCCTGGCACTGACTTCGGAACGGGTTCGCGAACGCATGGTCGAACGCCTGCGTGCGAACGGCGTGACTGATCAGCGTGTGTTGAATGCGATGTCGGTGGTGCCGCGCCACATGTTCGTCGACCCGGGCCTTGCTGCCCAGGCTTACGAAGATGCGGCGTTGCCGATCGGTCATCACCAGACGATCTCCAAGCCTTCGGTCGTCGCGCGAATGATCGAACTGGCCGTGGCCGGTCGCGCGCTCAACACAGTGCTCGAAATCGGCACGGGTTGCGGTTACCAGGCGGCAGTGCTGAGCCAGGTGGCGCGCGAGGTTTACTCGATCGAACGTATCAAGCCGCTGTCCGAACGCGCCAAGACGAATTTGCGTCCGCTGCGCATTCCGAACATTCGCCTGCATTACGGCGACGGGCGGCTGGGCTTGCCGGCGGCGGCACCGTTCGACGCGATCCTGATCGCCGCGGCGGGGCTCGATGTACCGCAGGCATTACTTGAACAACTCGCGATCGGCGGCCGTCTGGTTGCGCCGGTCGGCTCGCAGGAAGGCCAGAATCAGGTGCTGACTCTGGTCGAGCGGACCGGACCCGCGCAATGGCGCGAGTCACGGCTTGATCGCGTTTTCTTTGTACCCTTAAAATCCGGAGTGATTTAACACCGATGAGTATGTTGCGCGCTATGCAAAGAACCAGCCTGAATGTCCCGATGACCGTAACCCAGCGTAGCGTGTGCGTGCTCGCCTTGTCCCTGCTGATGTCGGCATGCGCGACGAGGCTCGACCAGGCGCCCGTGATCGACCGCTCCGGTAGCGGCGCGCTCGGCACGCAGGCTGCGCAGCCGCCGGTGCCGCTCGGGCCGCCGCCGCCCGGTTACTACCGCGTGAAACCCGGCGACACGCTGTATCGGATCGCGCTGGAGAACGGCCAGAATTACCGCGACATCTCGACGTGGAACAATCTGACCAACCCGAATCAGATCGAAGTCGATCAATTGCTGCGCGTGGTGCCGCCGGGTGCGAACACCGCGGCGCTGACGCCGGGTGTGTCGACCGCGCCGATCGGCAACGGCGGCGCCGTGCAAAGCGCGCCGCTCGGCAGCACGCCGCCGGCCGTTGGCGCGGCAGCGGGCGTCGCCACGCCGCCGATCTACGGTTCGGGCGCGAACAACGCGTCGCTCACGCCGCCGGCGCCGGGCGCCGCCAGCGACTCGGGCGCCGCAGCAGGCAACGTGAGCTTCGCGTGGCCGGTGCGCGGACCGCTCCTCGGCACCTTCAACGATTCGACTAACAAGGGCGTCAATATCGGCGGCGCGGCGGGCGATCCGGTGAAAGCGTCGGCGGATGGCCGCGTGGTTTATGCCGGAAATGGGCTGCGTGGTTACGGCAATCTCATTATCATCAAGCATGATGCAACTTATCTCACGGCGTATGCACACAACCGCGCTTTGATGGTAAAAGAGGGAGACGCGGTAACGAAGGGGCAGAAGATCGCTGAGATGGGCAATAGCGATTCCGACCGCGTAATGTTGCATTTCGAAGTTCGCCGGCAGGGTAAACCTGTCGACCCACTGAAGTATTTGCCGCCGCAATAAGCGAAACGACCATGCCGAAATCGAAGCGCCGCCCGCCGCAAGCCGAGTCTGGAAAGACCAGCCAAGCTGTATCCGCTTCGGTGGACGAAAGCGGCGCTTCGGAAGTGGAAGAAGAGATCGCCGAAGAACGTGATCTCGACGAACGTCAGAGCGGCGCGGAAGAGGGCGGCGACGCCCGCGAAAGCACCACAGAAGCAGCCCCCGACGCCGACGATTTCCGCGCGTTGTTGCAAGCCGAGCTGACGGCCGACACCATTCAGCACTACCTGAACCGTATTAGCGTTAAGCCGCTGCTCACCGTCGAGGAAGAGCAGAAATACTCACGCCTTGCGAAGGCCGGTGAGTTCGACGCGCGCCAGGTCATGATCGAGCGTAATTTGCGGCTCGTGGTCAGCATTGCCAAGGGTTATCTGAACCGCGGCGTGCCGCTGCTCGATCTGATCGAAGAGGGCAATCTCGGCCTGATGCACGCAATCGAAAAATTCGATCCGACGCGCGGCTTCCGCTTCTCGACTTACGCGACCTGGTGGATCCGCCAGAGCATCGAGCGCGCGATCATGAACCAGGCGCGCACCGTGCGTTTGCCTGTTCACGTGATTCGCGAGCTCAATCAGGTGCTGCGCGCCAAGCGCCATCTGGAAAAGAATTCAATGAACTCCGGCGAAGCGGCGGAGCGCCGCGACGCCAGCATCGACGACATCGCCTATCTGACCGGCAAGACCACCGACGAAGTCACCGACATCCTCGCGTTGAACGAGCACACCGCGTCGCTGGACGCGCCGCTCGATCTCGATCCGGCTAGCAGCCTGCTCGATCTGCTGTCCGACGACCAAAGCCAGTCGCCGGACGCCGAAGTCCAGCATCGCGAGCTGGAAACGCTGACGCGGGCGTGGCTCGCGCGGCTGTCGGACAAGCATCGCCACGTAATTGAGCGCCGCTTCGGGCTCAATCACATCGAACCCGCCACGCTCGAAGAACTGGCCGACGAAATGGGCCTCACGCGCGAGCGTGTGCGCCAGATCCAACAGGAAGCGCTGGTGCGTTTGAAGCGCTTCTTCGCCTCCAATGGCGTTCGCAAGGACGCCGTTCTCTAGACTGATGACACCGATTCTTGTATTCGACATCGAGACGATTCCCGATGTCGCCGGCATTCGCCGTCTCGACGATTTGCCCGACACACTGAGCGACGCCGAAGTCGCCGAGCACGCGTTCGCCGCGCGCCGCGAAAAGACCGGCGGCGATTTCCTGCCGCATCACCTGCAACGGGTCGCGGCGATTTCCTGCGTCTTCCGCGACAACAACGGCTTCCGCGTGCGCTCGCTCGGCACGCTGCAAGACGGCGAAGCCGCGCTGGTGCAATCGTTCTATCGCGTGATCGAGAAGTACACGCCGCAGCTCGTATCGTGGAACGGCGGCGGCTTCGATCTGCCGGTGCTGAACTACCGGGCGCTGGTCAACGGCATTGCCGCGCCGCGTTTCTGGGATCTTGGCGAGGACGACCGCGAGTTCAAGTGGAACAATTACATCAGCCGCTACCATGCGCGCCACACGGATCTGATGGACGTGCTTGCCATGTACCAGGCGCGGGCCAATGCGCCGCTCGACGCGCTCGCCAAGATGTGCGGCTTCCCCGGCAAGATGGGCATGGACGGCAGCCAGGTGTGGCACGCTTACCAGGAAGGGCGGATCGAAGAAATCCGCAATTACTGCGAGACCGACGTCGTGAATACGTATCTGCTGTATTGCCGGTTCCAGTTGATTCGCGGTGCGTTTTCGGCCGAAGAATATGCCGATGAAATCAACCTGGTGAAAAATGCGCTCGCGCAGGAGGCGGCGCCGCAATGGGCCGAGTATCTGGCGGCGTTCGGGCAGTAGGCGGGTAGGCCGCCCGGCGTTTCTGCTTCTTTTCCGGCTTTGTGCCCGCTTCGTTCCCGCTTTGTGCCCGCTTCGTTTCCCGAATCCTTAACGAGGCGGGCGCTTCGTCTACAATCTCGCCTTCCCCCCAAGTTTGTCAGGAAGTCGCAGGTGTCCCGAACTGCCCCCCATCGTCGCTCGCCGAAGCGACAGAAGCCGTCCCGTCCGGCGCCCGCACTCGTCATCACCGGCAATGAGCCGATCATCGAAATCGTTTCGCTCGATATGGAAGCGCGCGGCGTCGGCCGCGTCGAGACCGAAGACGGCACGCCCGGCAAGGTGATTTTTGTCGAAGGCGCACTCCCCGGTGAGCGCGTCAGCTATTCGACGCATCGCAGCAAGGCGAAATTCGAGCAGGCCGAGGTCGTCCAGGTATTGCGCGAAAGCGTGATCCGCACTCAGCCAAAATGCCGCTACTTCGAGAGTTGCGGTGGCTGTTCGATGCAGCATCTGGATATCCGCGCGCAGGTCGCCGTCAAGCAGCGCGTGCTCGAAGACAATCTGCAGCATCTGGCGAAGCTGCGCCCAGAAACCGTGTTCCGGCCGATTCACGGCCCGGCTTGGGGCTATCGCTATCGCGCCCGTCTGGCGGTGCGTTTTCTGCACGAAAAGGGCGGCATGCGGATCGGCTTTCACGAGAAGAAAAGCAGCGATATCGCCGACATGAAAACCTGCGAGGTGCTGCCGCCGCATATTTCGGCCATGTTGATGCCGCTGCGCTTCATGATCCGCAAGCTGTCCATCTACGAGCGGATGCCGCAGATCGAGCTGGCGGTGGGGTCGTCGGTCACCGCCATGGTGCTGCGCAACCTGGCGTCGCTTACCGAGGCCGACGAACAGGTGCTGCGCGATTTCGCCGACCAGCACAAGGTGCAGTGGTGGCTGCAGCCGGGCGGCCCGGAGACGGCCGCGCCGTTCTATCCGCTCGACCAGCAGCTCGACTACACGCTGCCGGAATACGGCATCCGCATGCCGTTCAAACCGACCGATTTCACCCAGGTGAATCACGCGATCAACCGCGTGCTGATCAGCCGCGCGTTGCGGCTGCTGGCGCCGGCACGGTCCGACCGAGTGCTGGATCTGTTCTGCGGGATCGGTAATTTCACACTGCCGCTCGCGCGGATTACGCGGGAAGTCGTGGGGATCGAAGGCAGCGAGGCGCTGACCTCGCGCGCGCTGGAGAATGCCGAGCTGAACGGCGTGGCGGGACATACGTCGTTTGCGTGCCGCAACCTGTTCGAAGTCACCGCCGAAGACTTCCGCGCGCTCGGCCACTTCGACAAATTCCTGATCGACCCGCCGCGCGAAGGCGCGCTGGCGGTTGCCCGTGCGCTCGCGGAGATTGCTCAAAGCGGCAATGGGCCGCTGCCGAAGCGCATCGTCTACGTGTCCTGCGCGCCCGCAACGCTCGCACGCGATGCCGGGCTGCTGGTGCACGATGCCGGCTACCGGTTGGTGGGGGCGGGTGTGGTGAACATGTTCCCGCATACTTCACACGTGGAGTCGATTGCGTTGTTCGAGCGGGACTGAGCAAGCTGGGCTGCACAAACAAAAACGCCACGACCTAAGTCGTGGCGTTTTTTTTATTCAGGCTGACGCTGAATGACAGCGTGCCGTGGTGCGGCTTAGAACTGCCACCACGACTTTTCCTTGCCCGGCCGTGCATGACCCGTGATGTACGGGCTGTCGGGGAAGGTGCCGGCCAGGACGCGCTTGGTGTCGTCGGCCAGTTGCGGCTGGTTCAGCTTCTGATACGACAGCATCATGATGTGCAGTGCGTCTTCAATAGCCGGCGCGTTCTTGTATTGCGTCAGCGCCAGTTGCGCGCGGTTGATCGCGGCGACATACGCGCCACGGCGGTAGTAGTAATCCGCCGCGTGGACTTCGTGCGACGCCAGCGCGTTCACGATATAGCGCATGCGTTGCGCGGCGTCCGGTGCGTACTTGCTGTTCGGGTACTTGTCGACCACGACCTTGAACGCGTCATACGACTCGCGCAGCGACTTCGGATCGCGTTCGCTCATGTCCTGACCGGAGAAGCGGCCGAACAGACCGAGGTCGTCGTTGAAGTGGATCATGCCCTTCAGGTAGTACGCGTAGGCGATGTCCGGGTGATCCGGGTGCAACTGGATGAAGCGGTCGATCGCCTGGTCGGCGGCGGCATTTTCGTTATCTTTCCAGTTGCAGTATGCGACGTTAATCTGCGCCTGCTGCGCGAAGTGGCCGAACGGGTCGCGCCCTTCGAGCATTTCGAAGTACTTCGCGCACTTGCCGAAATCACCACCGGTCAAGGCGTCGTTCGCCTCCGTATATAATTTGTTGTTGTTCCACGCCGCTGTTTCGTCGGTCTTCTCCGGCAGGCCGTGACAAGCCGCAACAACGGCGACGGCTGCGGCACACGCAATGTATCCGGCCACTTTACGGGCCGCCTTCTTGATGGCCGCCAAATTGATCGCCGCTTTAGTGATGGTGTTCAAGGCTCGCATTTTCCAGTCTAGCTTTACGTCCAGGTGACCCAGACTCAATGACCCGCTCAAATACTCCAGGTACCGCAACCGGTGCCGGGAATAGCAACAAAGATTATAGCGTAAGCGCTGACCCCTCCGACGCGTTGGGCGTCGATTCCCTCGACGACGATCTCGGCAGCGACGCGCTCGACGCCGTCGACCCGCAAAGCCTCGTGCCGACGGTCGCCAATCGCGTCACGGACGAGGCCCCGCGCTCCATCGTCGTGCCCGACGAAATGGCCGGCGACCGGCTCGACAAGGTGCTGGCGAGGGTATTCCCCGAGTTCTCGCGCAACCGGCTGCAGAGCTGGATCGAGGCGGAGCGCGTGCGGATCGACGGTAAGCCCGCGAAGATCCGTCAGCCGGTGCCGCTCGGCGCGACCATCGAACTCGTGCCGGATCTGCTGCCCGAACAGCTCGCGTTCACGCCGGAGCCGGTGCCGCTCGAAATCGTCTACGAAGACGATACGCTGGTGGTCATCAACAAGCCGGCCGGCATGGTGGTGCATCCGGCTGCCGGCAACTGGAGCGGCACGCTCCTGAACGGCCTGCTATACCGCTACGGTGACGCGGCCGCGGGCTTGCCGCGCGCGGGCATCGTGCATCGGCTCGACAAGGAAACTTCCGGGCTGATGGTCGTGGCGCGCACGCTCGAAGCGCAAACCGATCTGGTGCGCCAGTTGCAGGCCCACACGGTGAAGCGCCGTTATCTCGCGCTGGTGTGGGGCAACATGCCGGAGAGCGGCACGATCGACGCACCGATCGGCCGCGATCCGCGCGAACGCACGCGCATGGCGGTGGTGACGGGCGCGACGGGCAAACCGGCGCGCACGCATTTCCGGCGCGTCGAAACGGCGATCTGGGAGCGCCAGCCGGTGACCGCGATTACCTGCGATCTGGAAACCGGCCGCACCCATCAGATTCGCGTGCATTGCGCGCATATCGGGCATCCGCTGCTGGGCGATCCGGTGTATGGCCACGCGCGCGGCAAGCGCTCGGTCAAGCCGTTGCCCGGCGGCTTCGCGCGTCAGGCGCTGCATGCGTGGCGGCTGGGGCTGACGCATCCGAAGACCGGCCGCACGATGAACTGGCGCGCCAATGTGCCGGAGGACATGGAGGCGCTGTCGGTGGCCTTGGGTCTCGGGCGCGACGACGCGGGCGAGTTCGACGAGACGTACTACGAGGACGACGATTACGACGCGTCGCCCGACGACGACGCCGACCACGACGACGATCAACACGACCACGACGATCAGGACGAAGCCGGTCACCACGACAAGGACGATCACGCATGACCGTGCCGGAACTGAGCTTTGCCGATGTCGTGCAGCCCGCGTGGAACGTGTCGCCGCGCGTGCGCGCGCTGGTCACCACGCGTAACGGCGGCGTGAGCCTGCCGCCGTTCGGTCGCTGGCGGAACGGCGCGGCGCAGCCCGGTGGCCTGAACCTGGGCATGAAAGCCGGCGACGATCCTGCCGTGGTCGCGATCAATCGCGCGCGGCTGCTGACGCTCGCTGGCGTGAGCGAGGCCGCGTGGCTCGAGCAGATTCACGGCGCGGGGATCGTGCGAGCGGAAGACGTACTGGCGCAGCGTCATGCGAGCGATACGCCGACGCGCGCCGACGCCAGCGTCACCGACCGCGCCGGCACCGTGTGCGTGGTGATGGTGGCCGACTGCATGCCGGTGCTGTTCTGCGACGAAGCGGGCCGCGCGGTCGGCGCGGCGCACGCGGGTTGGCGCGGCCTGGCGGCGGGCATCGTCGAACAGACGGCACAGCGCGTCGCCGAACTCGCGGGTGTCGAGACCGGTGCATTGCACGCTTATCTCGGACCATCGATCGGACCCAATGAATTCGAGGTCGGCGCAGACGTGCGTGACGCCTTCATGAATGGCGTGGACAGCGCACAACGCGACGCGACCGCTAATGCGTTCGTCGAGCATCCGCTGAATCCCGGCAAATATCTCGCCGACCTGCCGACCCTGGCGCGTTTGCGTTTGCAACGGCTCGGCGTGACGCGCGTGGTCGGCGGCGATCTTTGCACGGTCACGCAACGTGATCGTTTCTATTCCTATCGCCGCGATCGCGAGACCGGCCGCATGGCCGCGCTGATCTGGCTGGACGATCAGGCAAATGCGATTGCAGGCTAGTTCAGCGGCAAAAGCCGGCTAGTTCAGCTGCAAAAAACAACCGCTCACGCCCGCATGGCCACGCCGCGTTTCACCGGCGCGATCATGCGGGCGTGCTGCATTTGAGGCTCGCCGGGCAGCCTGCCGGAACGCACGCTGCCCGTTCCTGCGGGCCTGCGTATGAGGGTTTATTCGGAGACGCGGCCGGCAATTTTGCTGCACTGCCGGAATTCTCTGCGCTAGCGCAAAACTGCCGCCAAAAAGCGCCACACGTGAACGGATAGACACACATAAGCCCATGCTCCATGGGAGCTTTTTTCGCTTGTTAACACTTCGGTTCATTCATGCCGCAAAAGCGCGATCTTCTACACAGGGAAAACGATAATTAAAAAACTATCGCACTGCGGCAAAATCGGGAACAAGCATTGACATGCCTTGCGATGGGGAGCAAGAATGTTCCTCACGGCTCCTCGTGCAGGACAGGGCGTGACGAGGTCGCGAGCAATCGCCCACTTGCGCACGAACCTGCCTCTCAACCCGTCCGCAAGGACTTACCGGTCAAAAGCAGGCATGGCAGCATCACATTCCTCAGCTTCCCCCAGCACGGACTCCTCGAAGGAGCAGACGCAGCAGGCCGGTACGAGCGGTGCAACGCCGGCCGCAGGCATGCAGCAATTACTCGATCTGTGGATGAATGCATGGCGTTCGGTCGGTGCGCAGGCCGGCGGCAACGGCTTGCCGTTCGCCATGCCGCAGATGCCCTCCATTCCTGACATGCCGCAAATGGGTGTCCCGCCCATGGCGGGATTCGGTTTGCCGACCATGCCGTCGTTCCCCGGCATGCCCGACTTCAGCAAGCTGGCCGCGGGCGGCATGCCGTCGCTGCCGTCCTTCGCCGGTTTGAATATTCCCAGCGCCGCGATTCCTTCGGAGCGCCTGCAAAAACTGCAGGCCGATTATTCGCGCGAGGCGATGGAGTTGATCCAGCAAGCCACGTCGTCGGCTGTCAAGGCTCCCGAACTCAAGGATCGCCGCTTCAGTTCCGAAGCATGGAGCGCGGCGCCGGCCTACGCGTTTACCGCCGCCTGGTATCTGCTGAACGCGCGCTATCTGCAGGAAATGGTCGACGCGCTCGACACCGAACCGAAGGTCCGCGAGCGGGTCCGTTTCGCGGTCCAGCAGTGGACCGCGGCGGCCTCGCCGAGCAACTTCTTCGCGTTGAATCCGGAAGCGCAAAAAACCTTGCTGGACAGCAAGGGCGAGAGCTTGCGCCAGGGCGTGATGAACCTGCTCGGCGACTTGCAGCGCGGCAAGATTTCGCAGACCGACGAATCGCGTTTCGTGGTCGGCGAGAACCTCGCGAACACCGAAGGCTCGGTCGTGTTCGAAAACGAGCTGATGCAGGTGATTCAGTACAAGCCGCGCACGGCCACCGTGCGCGAGCGGCCGTTGCTGATTGTGCCGCCTTGCATCAACAAGTTCTACATTCTCGATCTGCAGCCGGAGAATTCGCTGGTCGCGCACGGGCTCGACTCGGGGCACCAGGTGTTCCTGATTTCGTGGCGCAACGCGGATCAATCGATCGCGCATAAAACGTGGGACGACTATATCGGCGAGGGCGTGCTGCGCGCCATCGAAACGGTCAGCAAGATCAGCGGCCGTGAGCAGATCAACACGCTCGGCTTCTGCGTGGGCGGCACGATGCTCGCCACTGCGCTGGCCGTGGCCGCGGCGCGCGGCGAGCATCCGGCCGCGTCCATGACGTTGCTCACCGCGATGCTCGACTTCACCGACACGGGCGTGCTCGACGTGTTCGTCGACGAGCAGCACGTGCAGATGCGCGAGCAGAGCATCGGCGGCAAGAGCGGCACGGCGCCGGGACTGATGCGCGGCATCGAATTCGCCAACACGTTTTCGTTTTTGCGGCCGAACGATCTGGTGTGGAACTACGTCGTCGACAACTACCTCAAAGGTCGCACGCCGGTGCCGTTCGATCTGCTGTACTGGAACAGCGACTCGACCAGCCTGCCGGGCCCAATGTACGTCTGGTATTTGCGCAATACGTACCTCGAGAATCGGCTGCGCGAGCCGGGTGCGTTGACCACCTGCGGCGAGCCGGTCGATCTGTCGAAGATCGACGTGCCGACCTTCATCTACGGTTCACGCGAAGACCATATCGTGCCGTGGCAAACGGCGTATGCGTCGGTGCCGCTGCTGAGCGGGCCGTTGAAATTCGTGCTGGGCGCGTCGGGTCACATCGCGGGCGTGATCAATCCGCCGGCCAAGAAAAAGCGCAATTTCTGGATGCTGGAAGGCGAGGCGAAGGCACTGCCGGAGAGTGCCGACGCATGGCTCGATGCGGCGACTGAAGTCCCCGGCAGTTGGTGGCCCGAATGGACCACGTGGCTCGACCAGTACGGCGGCAAAAAGGTTAAACCGCGCGCGGCGGCCGGTTCGGCGGATTATCCGGTCATCGAGCCGGCGCCCGGACGTTATGTGCGGCAAAGGGAGTAGGTTTGAACGCGTGTCACAGCGCAAGTACTGCGAGATTGGGCAACGATATTTTTAACTTGACGGGCTGCGGCGCAGTTGGCTGGCTTGCCCGGAGGATAGAGAAATGACTGATGTTGTGATCGTATCGGCCGCGCGTACGGCAGTAGGCAAATTCGGCGGGTCGTTGGCGAAGGTCGCCGCGCCCGAGCTGGGCGCCACGGTGATTCGTGCCGTACTCGAACGGGCCGGTCTGAAGCCCGAGCAGGTGAGCGAAGTGATTCTGGGTCAGGTGCTGACCGCGGGCTCCGGCCAGAATCCGGCGCGTCAGTCGCTGATCAAGGCGGGCCTGCCCAATGCGGTGCCGGGCATGACGATCAACGTGGTGTGCGGCTCGGGCCTGAAGTCGGTGATGCTGGCGGCCAACGCCATCATCGCGGGCGACGCCGACATCGTGATTGCCGGCGGCCAGGAAAACATGAGCGCCGCGCCGCACGTGCTGCCGGGCTCGCGCGACGGTTTCCGCATGGGCGACGCGAAGCTGGTCGACTCGATGATCGTCGACGGCCTGTGGGACGTCTACAACCAGTACCACATGGGCGTGACGGCGGAAAACGTCGCCAAGGAATACGGCATTACGCGCGAGCAGCAGGACGCGTTCGCGGCGGCGTCGCAGAACAAGGCGGAAGCCGCGCAGAAGGCCGGCCGTTTCGACGACGAAATCGTGCCGGTCGAGATTCCGCAACGCAAGGGCGAGCCGCTGCGTTTCGCGACCGACGAATTCGTGCGCCACGGCGTGACGGCTGAGTCGCTGTCGGGCCTGAAGCCGGCGTTCTCGAAGGAAGGGGCGGTGACGGCCGCCAACGCGTCGGGTTTGAACGACGGCGCCGCCGCCGTGCTGGTGATGTCGGCGAAGAAGGCCGAAGCGCTCGGCCTCAAGCCGCTCGCGCGCATCAAGGCGTACGCCACCTCGGGTCTGGATCCGAAGGTGATGGGCATGGGCCCGGTGCCGGCTTCGCGCCGCTGTCTCGAGCGCGCGGGCTGGACGCCGGCCGACCTCGACCTGATGGAAATCAACGAAGCCTTCGCCGCCCAGGCGTGCGCCGTGAATCAGCAGATGGGCTGGGACACGTCGAAGATCAACGTGAACGGCGGCGCGATTGCGATCGGTCATCCGATCGGGGCGTCCGGTTGCCGGATTCTCGTCACGCTGTTGCACGAAATGCAGAAGCGCGACGCGAAGAAGGGTCTGGCGTCGCTGTGTATCGGCGGCGGCATGGGCGTCGCGCTGGCGATCGAGCGCGATTAAGCGTTCGAGGCGGTTCAGCAGGCAGGTGTCGCGCGGGGCGGGCGTCCATGAGGCGCCGGGCCCGCGTCACGTAGGGATGCCGCGCGCCGCAGGGCAGCAGGAAGCGTGTGGCTGAAATGGCCTCGTCGGCCGGTCGCCCGGCGGCAGCGGAGATGAAGTATCAGGCGAGGGAAGAGGCGCCGGTCGGTGCCTCGAAAACGATAACGGAGTGTGGTTTATGACACAGCGAATTGCGTACGTAACGGGCGGGATGGGTGGCATCGGCACGAGCATTTGCCAGCGGCTGCACAAAGAAGGTTACAAGGTGGTCGCGGGTTGCGGCCCGAACTCGCCGCGCCGTGTGAAGTGGCTCGAAGAGCAGAAGGCGCTGGGCTACGATTTCATCGCGTCCGAAGGCAACGTCGGTGATTGGGAATCCACCAAGACCGCGTTCGACAAGGTCAAGAGCGAAGTCGGCGAGATCGACATTCTGGTGAACAACGCCGGTATCACGCGCGACGTCGTGTTCCGCAAGATGACGCACGAAGACTGGACGGCGGTGATCGACACCAACCTGACCAGCCTGTTCAACGTCACCAAGCAGGTGATCGACGGCATGGTCGAGCGCGGCTTTGGGCGCATCGTCAACATCTCGTCGGTGAACGGTCAGAAAGGCCAGTTCGGCCAGACCAATTACTCGACCGCGAAGGCCGGTATTCACGGCTTCACGATGTCGCTGGCGCAGGAAGTGGCCACCAAGGGCGTGACGGTCAACACCGTGTCGCCGGGCTACATCGGCACCGATATGGTCAAGTCGATCCGGCCGGACGTGCTGGAAAAAATCGTCGCGACGATTCCGGTGCGCCGTCTCGGCCAACCGGACGAAATCGGTTCGATCGTCGCGTGGCTCGCGTCGGAAGAATCGGGTTTCTCGACGGGCGCTGATTTCTCGCTGAATGGTGGTTTGCATATGGGCTGAGTCACCGGCGCGCCGCTCACAAGGCAGCGCGCCATGGCTCAGATGGTTCCGGCGGCGTCTCGCTGCGCAATGGCCCGATTGCGCAGCCGGTATGACGCCGTTTCCGCGCTCAACTCGCGCTCAAAGGCGTTACATGACTACTACTACAAAGAAAACAGCCGAACGACTGATCAAGAAATATCCGAATCGTCGGCTCTACGATACCGAGACAAGCACGTACATCACGCTGACTGACGTCAAGCAACTCGTGCTGGATCAGGAGGATTTCAAGGTCATCGATGCCAAGAGCAACGAGGATCTGACGCGCGCCATTCTGTTGCAGATCATTCTCGACGAGGAAAGCGGTGGCTTGCCGATGTTCTCGTCGTCGATGTTGTCGCAGATCATCCGCTTCTACGGTCATGCGATGCAGGGCATGATGGGCACGTATCTCGAGAAGAACATCCAGGCCTTCATCGACATTCAGGCGAAGCTCGCCGACCAGTCGAAGAATCTGTACGAAGGCAAGGCGATGAACCCCGAAGTCTGGTCGCAATTCATGAACATGCAGGCGCCGATGATGCAGGGCATGATGACCAGCTACATCGAGCAGTCGAAGAACATGTTCGTGCAGATGCAGGAGCAGATGCAGAACCAGGCGAAGTCGATGTTCGCGACGTTCCCGTTTACGCCGGGCGGTCCGGTCAACGCCGGCACGACGCCAGGTAATCCGCAGGCCAATCCGCAAACCAATCCGGAGCCGGAGAAGAAGTAAGCGAGCCGCGCAAGGGTGGAGGTCGGCCGCGGACGCAAGGTGTCGCGCGGTATGCGCGGTACAATCGCGGGCTGCGTGTGTGGGGCATTTTCTTCGGAGAGGGCGCTCTGGCCGCCAACTTCCTCCCCATTGCAACGGTCGATCTCATGTTTCGTGGATGTCCCACTCCCACCGGTTTCCGGCAACAGCGCTGCGTCGACGTGGCGCTCGTCTCGCTGTGAGCCGGCTGTTTCTCGCCCCCATGGAAGGGGTCGCCGATTATGTGCTGCGTGACGTCCTGACCGGCACGGGCGGCTTCGACGGGTGCGTCTCCGAGTTCGTCCGCGTGACGGGCTCGCTGCTTCCCGATCGCGTCTACGAACGGGAAGCGCCCGAAATTCTGCACGGCGGCCGCACCCTCGGCGGCACGCCGACGGTGATCCAGTTGCTCGGTAGCGATCCTGAATGGATGGCCGCGAACGCGGAGCGTGCCGCACGGCTGTCGCCGCATGGCGTCGATCTGAATTTCGGCTGTCCCGCGAAAATCGTCAATCAGCACGGCGGCGGGGCGATGCTGCTGGGCGACCCTGAACAGCTGCATCGAATCGTTTCGGCTGTGCGCGCGGCAGTGCCCGCGGAGATTCCCGTGACCGCGAAAATGCGCCTGGGCGTGTCCGATACGTCGCTCGCGATCGACTGCGCGGTGGCGTTGGCGGAAGCGGGCGCGGCGTCTTTGGTCGTGCACGCCCGGACCCGCGACGACGGTTACCGGCCGCCGGCCCACTGGGAGTGGATCGCCACGATCGACGCCGCCGTCGACGTGCCGGTCATTGCAAACGGCGAAGTCTGGACGGTGGCCGACTGGGAGCGATGCCGGCTCGTCAGCGGCTGTGAGGACGTGATGATCGGGCGTGGCGCGGTGTCGGATCCGTTTCTGGCGTTGCGCATACGCGGCCTGATGGCACGTAATCCTTCCGATGAGGAATGGCAGGTCGTGTTGGGTTATATCGCCGGATATCTGCGCAAATTGCAGGCTCGCGCCACGCATCTTCACGAGCACGGGCGCGTCAAGATGTGGCTGAGCTATCTGAAACGCACCTGGTCGCAAGCCGTCGAACTGCATGCGTCGATCCGACGGCTGCAGGATTCGAGGGAGATTCTCGAGGTGATCGAGGCGTCGCTGGCGCGCAAGGGTTTCGCGCCGGACCCTACGCCATTCGCAGTATTGACAGGCGAGCCTTCGTTGCTTGCGATCCCATAACGACTCGGCCCTGCCTGATCGATCGTCGAACGGGACGACTCGGCGACAATACGGTGCTGGATTGCCAAACAGCCGCTTAAGCGGCTGTTTTTATTTGCAGTGGCAACAAGAGCGTGGTCCGCTTGGCGCGCACGCGGCGCTCAGTTAGCGCGCGAACACCCATCCGCCAGCACGGTACAATGGTGGGTTGCGTGTGCGGGCGTTCGCCCGGGGCTGTGTTGCCGCCTCGCGGGCCGTATCGCACCGTCCCCATTTGTCGTTACCGTCACCGCTATACGCCGGACCCACCCTATGTCGCAGACCACTTCCCCCGCCGCGCCGACCGCTTCAGCTCCGAAGGTCGGGTTCGTCAGCCTCGGCTGCCCGAAAGCCCTCGTCGATTCCGAGCAGATCATCACCCAGCTGCGCGCCGAAGGTTACGAGATCTCCGGCACTTATGACGGCGCGGACCTCGTGGTCGTCAATACCTGCGGCTTCATCGACGAGGCGGTGCAGGAAAGTCTCGACGCGATCGGCGAAGCGCTCAACGAAAACGGCAAGGTGATCGTGACTGGTTGTCTGGGCGCGAAGAAAAGCGCGAGCGGTTCCGGCCTGATCGAAGAAGTGCACCCGAAGGTGCTGGCCGTCACCGGCCCGCACGCGCTGGGCGAAGTGATGCAGCACGTGCATACCCATCTGCCCAAGCCGCACGATCCGTTCGTCGATCTGGTGCCCGCCGCCGGCGTGAAGCTCACGCCGCGCCACTACGCGTACCTGAAAATTTCCGAAGGCTGCAACCATCGTTGCACGTTCTGCATCATCCCGTCGATGCGCGGCGACCTCGTGTCGCGTCCCGTCGCCGACGTGATGCTCGAAGCCGAGAACCTGTTCAAGTCTGGTGTGAAGGAACTGCTGGTGATTTCGCAGGACACGAGCGCGTACGGTGTCGACGTCAAATATCGCACGGGCTTCTGGAACGGCAAGCCGATCAAGACGCGCATGACCGATCTCGTCGGCGCACTCGGCGAACTCGCCGCGCAATACGGCGCCTGGGTGCGCCTGCATTACGTGTACCCGTACCCGAGCGTCGACGAAGTGATTCCGATGATGGCCGAAGGCCCGTATAAGGGGCACGTGCTGCCGTATCTCGACGTGCCTTTCCAGCACGCGCATCCGGAAGTGCTCAAGCGCATGAAACGCCCGGCCAACGCCGAGAAGGTCATGGAGCGTGTAAAGCGGTGGCGCGAAATGTGCCCGGATCTGACGATCCGCAGCACGTTCATTGCCGGTTTCCCGGGCGAGACCGAAGAGCAGTTCCAGACGCTGCTCGATTTCATCCGCGAGGCGGAACTGGACCGGGTCGGCTGCTTTGCCTACTCGCCGGTGGAAGGCGCCACGGCCAACGAACTCGACGGTGCGTTGCCCGACGAAGTCCGCGAAGAGCGTCGCGCGCGTTTCATGGAAGTGGCCGAAGAAGTCTCGGCGAAGCGCATCGCGAAGAAGGTCGGCAAGACGCTAAAAGTGCTGGTCGACGAAATCAACGCCGACGGCGGCATCGGCCGCACCGCGGCAGACGCGCCGGAGATCGACGGCGTCGTGTATATCGCGCCGACCACCAAGGCGTCGAAGCGTTACAAGGTCGGCGATTTCGTCTCGGTGAAGATCACCGGCGCCGACGGCCACGACCTGTGGGGCGAGGTTTAAGCAATGACGGTTAGCGCAACCGCTGCCCAGCCGGCAGGGACTCCCGAGATCCTCGCGCTCGGCGAGGCGATGATCGAATTCAACCAGTCGGCGAAAGATCAGCCGAACTATCTGCAAGGCTTCGGCGGCGATACGTCGAACTTCTGCATCGCCGCCGCGCGGCAAGGCGCGCGAGCCGGTTTCGTGTCCGCGGTCGGCGCGGATCATTTCGGTCGTTTGCTGATCGATCTGTGGGAACGCGAGCAGGTGGACACGGCACAGGTCAAGGTCGATCAGCATGCGCCCACCGGCGTGTATTTCGTGTCGCACGGTCCTGAGGGCCACGCGTTCGACTATCTGCGCGCCGGTTCCGCCGCGAGCCGTTATGCGCCGCACGACCTGCCTCTCGACGCGATTGCCGGGGCCAAGGTCGTTCATCTGTCCGGAATCAGCCTCGCGATCAGCCTGAGCGCCTGCGACGCCGCGCTGGAAGCGATCGCGCACGCGCGTGCTCATGGCGTGCGCGTGAGCTTCGACACCAACCTGCGTCTGAAGCTGTGGCCGTTGGCGCGAGCTCGCGCGGTCATGCTCGAGGCGATCCGCCAGACCGATATCTGCCTGCCGAGCTGGGACGACGTGACCGACCTCACCGGTTTGACCGGCCGCGACGAGATCGTCGATTTCCTGTTGTCGCACGGTCCACGCGTGGTGGCGCTCAAGCTCGGCAAGGAAGGCTCCTACATCGCCACGCCGGACGAGCGGCGCGTCGTGCCGGGCTTCGCGGTCAACGCCGTCGACGCCACCGGCGCGGGCGACTGCTTTGGCGGTGCGTTTATCGCGCGCGTCGTGGCGGGTGACGATCCATTCACCGCGGCGCGCTATGCGAACGTCGCCGCGGCGCTGTCCACGCAAGGCTACGGCGCGGTCGCGCCGATTCCTTCGCGGGCGGTCGTCGAACAACGGCTGGCAGGCTGACGGCGCGCTTCAGAGCAAGGCGCGGCGGGCCCCCGGCAAGATTATCTTGAGAGACTAGAAGAGGAGCGAGCGATGCAACGAGACGTAGTGGTGGTAAGCGGTGTGCGTACGGCAATCGGCGGTTTCGGCGGCAGTCTGAAAGATTTTCCGCCGACCGATCTCGGCGCGCGCGTCGTGCGTGAAGCGCTGGCGCGCGCCAACGTGTCGGGCGACGAAGTCGGGCACGTGGTGTTCGGCAATGTCGTGCATACCGAGCCGAAAGACATGTATCTGGCGCGCGTGGCCGCGATCAACGGCGGCGTCGCGCAGCACGCGCCCGCGTTGACCGTGAACCGGCTGTGCGGCTCGGGCTTGCAGGCCATCATCTCGGCCGCGCAAAGCGTGCTGCTCGGCGACGCCGACATCGCGATCGGCGGCGGCGCGGAGAACATGAGCCGCGCACCGTACTCCATGCCCGCCGCGCGCTTCGGCCAGCGCATGGGCGACGCGCGTCTCGTCGACATGATGGTCGGCGCGCTGAACGACCCGTTCCAGTCGATCCACATGGGCGTGACCGCCGAGAACGTCGCGCGCAAGTACGACATCTCACGCGAAGCGCAGGACGCGCTCGCGCTCGAATCGCATCGCCGCGCGGCGAATGCGATCGCGAACGGCTACTTCAAGGATCAGATCCTGCCGATCACGATCCCGTCGAAGAAGGGCGACGTCGTGTTCGACACAGACGAACATGCGCGCCTGAACGCCACGCCCGACGACTTCTCCAAACTCAAACCGGTGTTCGCGAAGGAAAACGGCACGGTCACGGCCGGCAATGCGTCGGGCATCAACGACGCCGCCGCAGCCGTCGTGCTGATGGAGCGCGGTGTCGCCGAGCAGCGCGGCATCAAGCCGCTCGCGCGGCTGGTGTCGTATGCGCATGCGGGCGTCGATCCGGCGTACATGGGCATTGGTCCGGTGCCGGCCACCCGCAAGGCGCTGGAGCGCGCAGGTCTGACGGTCGCCGATCTCGACGTGATCGAAGCCAACGAAGCCTTCGCCGCGCAGGCCTGCGCGGTCAGCAAGGAGCTCGGCTTCGACCCGGCCAAGGTGAACCCGAACGGGTCGGGCATTTCGCTCGGACATCCGATCGGGGCGACCGGCGCGCTGATCACCGTGAAGGCGCTGTATGAACTGCAGCGCGTCGGCGGCCGCTATGCGCTGGTGACGATGTGTATCGGCGGCGGACAAGGGATCGCGGCGATCTTCGAACGGATCTGAGTCCGCGTCCGCGATTGGACATCTGAAGCTCGCGACGTTTGCGAGCAGGTAGCAAGCAACGAGGAAGGCATTGATGCAGGAATTGAACGCGAACAACGCAGCAAAGCACGGAACAAAGCACGCGGCAACGTGGCGGCGCGGTTGGGCCGTGATGCGTGTTGCCGTGTTGCTGTGGGCCGGCGCGGGGGCGTGGATGCCCACGCAGGCCTGGGCGGAAAGCGACGCAGTGAAGGAACTGGCGGCGCCTCCGGCAATCCAGTTGCCGCTCAAGCCGAGCCCAGAGTTCGCGAAATTCCCGCGCTATGCCGGCATGTTGGGCGCGCGTCAGATCGTGCTGCGACTCGGCGCGAAAACCGACGATCCGTCCGGCGTGCATGGCGAGTATCAATTCACGGACACCGGCGAGGTGATCCTGATCGCCGGCGACCACGACGGCGACACGCTCGAAGTCGAGGAATCGAACGACGGCACGCATATCACCGGCAACTGGGTCGGCAAGTTCGCGGCGGACGGCTCGGTGGCGGGCGATCGTATGAACGTCGACGATTCCGACCCACAGCCGTTCGATCTGAAGCCGCTGGCGGCGGGACAGGCAGTGCCGCGTCCCGGCGCACCGGCCTCGGCGACTGCGGCGGTCGGTGCGAATCAGGCTGTCGCCGCGCCGCAGGCGTCCACGGCCGGCGCGGTGGGTGCGGTGGGTGCGCCGGGTTCCGCGCCCGCCCACGGCGGCCACGCCGTGGGCGGCGTCAGCAATCTGCAAACCGGCGAATGAATCCGCTCACGCGCGGGCCTCGACGTCCGCGCGTGAGCGCGTCCGTACGCGTAGGCGTGCACGAGTCCGCGCACGAGACGACACCGCACCGGCCGCGGCCGCTGCGGTCGCTGTCCTGAAACCGCGTACTCTTCGTTTCCGTCTGTCTTTCACCGAATCTCACCATGACCCAATCCAAATTCAAACGTGCTCTGCAAACTCGTATCGTGCGTGCCGAGGACCAGCTCACGCCGGGCTTCGAGTCGTTTTCGATGCCGGTCACGCGCGCGTCGACGGTCGTGTTCCCCGATCTCGCCACCATGCGCGCGCTCGACTGGAAAAACGACGCGCAATGGCGCTACGGCCTGCACGCCACGCCGACTTCGCTGGTACTGGCGCAGCGGCTGGCCGCCATCGAAGGGGGCAATCACGCGCTGCTGCAGCCGTCCGGGTTGTCGTCGATTTCGAATGTGTATTTCGGCCTCATCAAGTCGGGCGACGACGTGCTGATTCCCGACAACGTCTATTCGCCGAACCGCGATCATGGCGATTGGCTGGCGCGCGATTTCGGCGTCACGGTGCGCTATTACGATCCGCTGATCGGCGCGGGCATCGCCGATCTGATCCAGCCGAACACACGGCTGATCTGGCTCGAAGCGCCCGGTTCGGTGACCATGGAAGTGGCCGACGTGCCGGCGATCACGGCGGTCGCGCGAGCGCGCAACGTCGTCACGGCGATCGACAACACGTGGTCGGCCGGACTCGGCTTCCGGCCGTTCGACCACGGCGTCGACATTTCGGTGCAGGCGCTGACCAAATACCAGTCGGGCGGCGGCGACGTGCTGATGGGCGCGACGATTACCGTCGATCGCGAACTGCATCTGAAGCTGAAGGCGGCGCGCATGCGCATGGGTATCGGCGTGTCGTCGGACGACTGCTCGCTGATTCTGCGCAGCCTGCCGAGCATGCAACTGCGCTTCGCGCAGCATGACCGGGCGGCGCTCGAACTCGCCACCTGGCTGAAGACGCGGCCTGAAATCGCTGCCGTGTTGCACCCGGCGATAGCCGATTGCCCCGGTCACGAGTTTTTCAAGCGCGACTTCACGGGTGCGGGCGGCCTGTTTTCGGTCGTGTTCGACGGTCGCTACGGCGCGGCGCAGATCGATACGTTCTGCGAGTCGCTCGAACTCTTTTCGATCGGCTGGAGCTGGGGCGGCGCGCAGAGCCTCGTGATGCCGTACGACGTCGCGTCGATGCGTACCGCCGGGGAATGGCCGCATCGCGGTACCCTGGTGCGCTTCTACATCGGTCTTGAGGAAGCGGCGGATCTGCGCGCGGATATCGAGCAGTGTCTGGCGGCCTTGGCCTGAACCCCTGAACCGTATCCATCGAACCGTTCGCTGAATTTCTGAAGGACGGTCAAGCCCATCGGGACAGGCTCCCGGTGGGCTTTTTTGTTTGTCAGGATAGCCAGTTAACCTGACCATCCGGCCGAATGTTCAGCGCGCCGCGGCGCCGCTACGATCGGCACATCGATTTTCCTGGTCGCTTTCGCCGCTATTTTGTTTGCCGTCGTTCACGCCTATCCGTTATGGGTTTTTTCAGATAGGAGGTCATTTAGACTGCGGTTTTCAACGAGGTCCGTATGAAGGCAATAGCCGCTTATTTCGAATCCAGCGAAAACGTCGAACGCTTTGTGGTGCAGGTCGGCACCTTCGCGGGTGTCACCGGTCTACTCACGTGCGCGACATGTCTTATCGATCTCCTAACTAGATAAGCCACCCGGTCAACGCAAGTCGCCAGAGTCCCGGCTGGCGGAATTTCGCAAGAATCCGCCAGCATTCATGCATCAGAACAGCCGCAACAGGCCATCCAATCCCACGTAGTTGAACGCTACGCTAGCCGCTTCGCGCACTACCGGCTTAGCGCGGAATGCCACGGACAATCCGGCTTCGGCCATCATCTTCAGATCGTTCGAGCCGTCGCCCATGGCAATCGCCTGAGTCGGCTTGATACTCAACTGGGTGCAGATCTCGCGCAGCGTGCGTGCTTTGACGTCAGCGTTGACGATCTCGCCGATCACCTTGCCGGTCAGCTTGCCATCCACGATCTCGAGCGTGTTCGCGCGGATGAAATCCAGACCCAAGCGCTGCTTCAGTTTTTCGGTGAAGAACGTGAAGCCGCCCGACACCAGCAGCGTTTTCAATCCGGCGGCCTTGGCGCCCGCCAGCATCTGTTCCGCGCCCGGCGAGAGTTGCAGCCGTTCTTCGTAAACGCGTTCAAGCGCGCTGGCGTCCAGACCCTGCAGCAGGGCGACGCGGCGGGTCAGGCTCTCATTGAAGTCCTTGATTTCACCGCGCATCGACGCTTCGGTGATCGCGGCGACTTCAGCCTTGAGGCCGCAGAAATCGGCGATCTCGTCGATGCACTCGATCGTGATCAGCGTCGAATCCATGTCCATCGCAACCAATCCGAAGTCGGCCAACTCGCGGCCGGGTTCGACAAACGCGTAATCCAGCCGATGGGTCGCGCAATAGACATCGAGATCGGCGCGCTGGTCGACGTTGGCGCCGGCAATGCGAAGCGCGTTCGCGTCGATCTGGCTGGCATGCGAGCCACGCGCCAGCGCGATCAGCGTTTTGTGATGGTCGACGGAAAGAGCAGCGGGGCTTTGAATGACGAGGTTCATGGACGACGCAGAGACGCAGAAGAGGACGGGGACGCAGCGCGCGCGGAAAATCCCGCTATTGTAACGGGTCGCCGGCGAGCGTCCGGGGGAGCACCGACGGGCGCGGGCGCGAGCGGAGAGGCGCCAGGCATCCGCCGTGCAATCCTGAAGCGCCCGGTTCATACTGGCGCATCGAACGACGCCTCTTTCATCGTTGCAGCCATTAATGCCGCCGCGGCTACGCAAGCGCCACCCGCGCCACGCGCCGCACGAAGCGCAACGACACAAACCCATGAGGCGCAACCCCTCTCGGAGACAACGCATGCCCCCGGCGATTGCCAGCGATCCCTCCACCGTCGCGCGCGACTTCGATCTGCGTCATCTGAACCCCGCGTTCTACGCCGACCCCTATCCGGTCTACCACGCGTTACGCACACACGAACCGATCCGACGCATGCCCGACGGCTCCTTGTTTCTGACAAGGTTTCGCGACGTTCAGGCGGTCTATCGCGATCCGAAAACGTTCAGCTCCGACAAAACCATCGAATTCAGGCCGAAGTACGGCGACTCGCCGCTCTACGCGCATCACACAACGAGCCTGGTTTTCAACGATCCGCCGCGTCATACGCGTGTGCGCAAACTGATCGCGGGGGCGTTGACCGCGCGTGCGATCGCCGCGATGGAGCCGGGGCTTGTGCGTCTCGTCGATGGTCTGCTCGACGCGGCGGCTGAGCGCGGGCGCATCGATCTGATCGGCGAATTCGCCTCCGCGATTCCGGTCGAGATTATCGGCAACCTGCTCGACGTGCCGCACGCCGAACGCGAGCCGTTGCGCGACTGGTCGCTCGCGATACTCGGCGCGCTCGAACCGTCGCTGACCGACGCGCAACTCGAGCGGGGTAATCGCGCGGTGAACGAATTCGTCGCGTATTTGCGCGATCTGGTCGCGCGGCGGCGGCGCGAGCCGGGCGACCCGCAGCACGACGTGCTGACGCGTCTGATTCAAGGCGAGGAGGGCGGCGAGCAATTGTCGGAGATGGAGTTGTTGCAGAACTGCATTTTCATTCTGAACGCCGGGCATGAGACCACCACCAATCTGATCGGCAATGGCCTCGTCACACTCACCGACTGGCCCGAGGCGCGCAACGCTTTATTAGCGGAGCCGTCGCTGATCGAGTCCGCAGTCGAAGAGTGTTTGCGCTTCGAAAGTTCGAACCAGTTGGGCAACCGGATGGCGACGGTCGACACCGAGATCGGCGGCGTCGCGGTCGCGCGCGGCACGCCGGTTACGTTGTGCATCGGCGCGGCCAATCGCGATCCCGAGCAATTCGCGGAGCCGGACCGGTTCGATATTCGTCGCGCACCGAACCGGCACCTCGCGTTCGGTTTCGGCATCCATCAGTGCGCGGGGTTGTCGCTCGCGCGGCTGGAGGCGCGGATTGCGATCGGCCGTTTTGTGCAGCGTTTTCCAGACTATCGGCTGGACGGTGAGCCGACGCGCGGCGGGCGCGTGCGGTTTCGAGGCTTTGCCGCGGTGCCGGTGACGCTTGAGGCGCCGCAGCGGCCGGCTTCGTAGTGCGGCGGCCGGCGTCGTAGTGCGGCGGCCGGCTTCATAGTGCAGTGGCCGGCGTCGTAATGCAGTGGCCGGCTTCATATTGCAGCGGCCGGCTTCGTAGTGCCGCAGCCGGCGTCGTCATGCGGTGACCGGCTTCGCAGCTCAGCGGCCGGCCTCCCCGCAGCTCGGCGACCGGCCTCGCAGCTCCGGCGGCAGAAGACGCATAGCGTAGGGCCAGCCACCGTAGCCGTAGCTTTTGCCTGTCTGACGCAAGACTTACAGCTCGGACCTCGACGCAGGCCGCGCCGCGCCGCCACTCCATGGGCCGGGATGCCGCGCCACCCCGTGGCACGCCGCCTGCTTCACCTAGGCTCTCGGGCCAACGGAGCGGGCGATGGCACACATGATCTGGAAGGGCGCAATCAGCTTCGGCCTCGTCCACGTGCCGGTGCAGTTATATCCGGCGACGCAGTCGGAGAAAGTCGGTTTCAATCTGCTGGACAAACGCACGATCGACCCGATCGGCTACAAGCAGATCAATAAGCGCACCGGCAAAGACGTGACGCGCGAGAACATCGTGCGCGGCTTCGAGTACGAGAAGGACAAGTATGTCGTGCTGTCGGACGACGAGATTCGCTCGGCGAATCCCGAATCGACGCAGACGGTCGATATTCTCGCCTTCGTCGACGCGCCGGCCATCTCGTTCCTCTATCTCGACACGCCTTACTTCCTGACGCCGGACCGCAAAGGGGAAAAGGTCTACGCGCTGCTGCGCGAAGCGATGAAGGCGACCGGCAAGATCGGCGTGGCGAACGTCGTGCTGCATAACAAGCAGCATCTCGCCGCGCTGATTCCCGTGGGGCCCGTGCTGGCGCTCAACACGCTGCGCTGGGCCGCCGAGGTGCGCGACTTCGACGAATTCAAGCTGCCGGCCGACGGCATGAAAGCCGCCGGCGTGAGTACGCGCGAACTCGATATGGCGAAAAAGCTGATCGAGGACATGAGCGACGCATGGGATCCGTCGAACTATCACGACACGTTCCACGACGACATCATGGCGCTCGTCGATCGCAAGATCCGCGCGGGAAAGACCGAGGAAATCACGGAAGTCGAAACGCCGCGCGAGTCGCGTCGATCGGCCGATATTCTCGATCTGTCCGACCTGCTCAAACGCAGTCTGGGGCGCGGCAAGGGCAAGCCGCCGACGGGCGGCCGCCGGCGTGCCGCGGACGATGAAGATGACGACGCGGACGACGATGCGGATGCCGAAGTGAGCGCCCCGGCCCGCAAGAAACCTCGCGCGACGCGTGGGGCGGCAGCAACTAAGAGCGCGAAGAGCGCGACGAGTGCGGCGCGTAGTCGGACCGGTAGTGCGGGCGGCGCAAGTCGTGCGACATCAAAGTCGGCGAAGACGTCGAAGACCGCGTCGTCGACCGCCACCTCCGCATCGGCTGCGCGCAAACGCCGCGCGGCCGCTTGACGGCAACGGCCGGCCTCACTCGCGCCTATTCTTCCAACCGCGACGACGTCATCGCCATGACAGACCGACTCGATCTCTACACCCGCAAGCGGCGTTTCGACGAAACGCCGGAGCCTGCGGGCGCGCGTGCCGGTCGCAAGAGAACCGCCGGAAAACGTGCCGCGCGCAAGGCAGATCAAGCGCTGTCGTACGTGATTCAGGAGCATCATGCGCGGCGCCTGCATTACGATTTCCGCCTCGAACTGAATGGCACGCTGCTGTCGTGGGCGGTGCCGAAAGGGCCGAGTCTCGACCCGTCGGTGAAGCGGCTCGCGGTGCATGTCGAGGACCACCCGGTCGAGTACGGGTCGTTCGAAGGGGAGATTCCGCCCGGCAACTATGGTGCGGGGACCGTGATCGTTTGGGATCGTGGCACGTGGGAGCCGCTCGGCGGCGCGAAGGAGGCGCTTCGATCCTATGAGGCGGGCAAGCTCAAATTCAGACTCGATGGCGATAAGCTGCATGGCGGCTGGACGCTGGTGCGCAGCCACATGCGCGGTAGCGGCGACAAGGAGCAGTGGCTGCTCATCAAGGAGCGCGACGACGAAGCGCGCGAGGCAAGCGAGTACGACGTGCTGACGGCGCAGCCGGGGAGTGTGCTCGGCGAAGTTGTTTCTTCAGTAGGTGAGGGAGCGAAGGCGGTGTCACGAAGCCGCGCCACGGCGAAGCGGGATGGTGCGGGCAAGGGTCTCGGCCTCGACGACAATTCCGGCAAAAGCGCCGGCAACGGCTCCGCCAGATACGCCGAAAAAAGCGGCGCCAGCCGTTCGCACGCTCGCCCCGCTAAAAATGACCGTAGCAACCGTCCCGACATCGTCGCCACGCGTACCGCCCAGTCGCTGCGTGAGCTTGCCCAATCGCCGTCGATAGAAGGTGCCGTCAAAGCCCGCTTGCCCGCAGCGCTCAAGCCGCAACTGGCAACGCTCATCGACAGCGCGCCGCAGGGCGAAGGATGGTCGTACGAAATCAAGTTCGACGGTTATCGCATCCTGACCCGTATCGACTCCACCGCCAAAGCCGGCAAGATCCAGGTATTCACCCGCGCCGGCAACGACTGGACCGCGAAATTCAGCAAGCAGGTCAAGGCGTTCGAACGACTCGGCGTGAACAGCGCGTGGCTCGACGGCGAAGCGGTCGTGCTCGACGAACGCGGCGTGCCGAGCTTTCAGGCGCTGCAAAACGCCTTCGACGCGAATCGCCCTCAGGACATCGTCGTCTATCTGTTCGATCTGCCTTTTCTGAACGGCTACGACTTGCGCGACGTGCCGCTCGAACAGCGCCGGGCGATCCTGAGCGCGCTGCTGGAGGAGCTCGACGACAGTGTGCTGCGCTTTTCGAATAACTTCGAGGTCAGCGCCGACGACCTGCTGAAAAGCGCCTGCGATATGGCGCTGGAAGGCATCATCGGCAAGCGGCGCGACAGCGGTTATCTGGCGGGGCGCTCGTCGTCGTGGATCAAGCTGAAGTGCCGGCGGCGTCAGGAGTTCGTAATCGGCGGCTATTCGGAGCCGGCCGGCAGTCGCGCGGCGTTCGGCGCGCTGTTGCTCGGTGTCTACGACGGCCACGGTCAATTGCGCTACGCGGGACGCGTCGGCACCGGTTTCGATGCCGCGCTGCTGCGCTCGCTCAAGAAGCAACTCGACCCTCACGAGACGCAACGCATGCCGTTCGCCGCGGCGCCGCGCGAGCGCAGCCGCACGGCGGTGCATTGGGTCGAGCCGGTGCTCGTCGCCGAGTGCAACTTCGCCGAGTGGACCGGCGATGGCATCGTGCGACAGGCGTCGTTCGTGAGTTTGCGCAACGACAAACCGGCGCGCCAGATCGTCAAGGAAGCCCCCCGTCGAGGAGCCGACGTGCAAGAGCAAACCGATACCGTGTCGGAGGCTGCGCCGAAAAAGCGTGCTGCGACGAAGACGGCTGCAACGAAAACCGCAGCAACGAAAACCGCAGCAACGAAAACCGCAGCAACGAAAACCGCAGCAACGAAAACCGCAGCAACGAAAACCGCGACCAAAGCCGCCACCGCCAGGCCCGTCAAATCCGCCGCTTCCCCCGCGGAAGTCGCCAACGTTCGCATCTCACACCCCGACCGCATCATCGACAACAGCAGCGGCGCGCGCAAGATCGACCTCGTGCGCTACTACGAATCCGTCGCCGACTGGATGCTGCCGCATCTGAAAGACCGGCCGGTCTCGCTGGTACGGGCGCCGGAGGACATCGGCGGCGAGCTGTTTTTTCAGAAGCACAGCCAGAAACTGTCGATTCCGAACGTCGAGCAACATCCCGGCCTCGACCCCGGTCATCCGCCGCTGATCACTGTCGACACGCTCAAGGCGCTGATCGGCGCAGCGCAAATGGGCACGGTCGAGTTTCACACGTGGAATGCCGTCGTGTCGAACATCGAGAAGCCCGACCGGATGGTGTTCGATCTCGACCCGGACACATCGCTCGACTGGCAACGCATGATCGAGGCCGCGCAACTGACCCGGTCGTTACTCGAGGAACTCGGCCTCGCGTCGTTCTGCAAGACGAGCGGCGGCAAAGGCTTGCATGTGGTCGTGCCGCTCGCGAAGCAGGCCGGCTGGGACGACGTGAAGGGCTTCTCGCAAGCCGTCGCGCAGCACATGGCGGCCACGCTGCCCACGCATTTCAGCGCGAAGATGGGCGCACGAAATCGCAAAGGGAAAATCTTCGTCGACTATCTGCGCAACAACCGCGGCTCCAGCACGGTGGCCGCCTTTTCGGCGCGCGCGCGTCCTGGGTTGGGGGTGTCCGTGCCGCTGTCGTGGGATGAAGTTGCCTCGACCACGGCCGGCGATCAATGGACCATCGAGAATCTGCACGAGCGTCTGGCGGATCTCAAGCGCGATCCGTGGACCGACTACGCGAAGACGCGTCAGCGTCTCACCGCGTCCATGAAAAAACGGCTGGAGGGTGCGCGTTAGCGGCCATCCCGCCCATCACCTCGTTCGATCAACCAGGAGTCAACCATGAAGACCACACCGCAATCGTCGGACGGCGACAAGAAGGCCGATTCTCACGCCGGCAAGCAGCCCCGTTCGATGCAGGAGGCGTCCGCGCCCTTGCCGCACGAAACCGATCAGCAGCCGGAGTCGCAACATGAGGGCGGTCCGCGCCATGTCGGCAAGCAGGCGCATCGCGATCTGGAGCGCGGGCTGACGGACACCGACCGTCGCGGCGGCGACGAGTATCAGCAGAAGACCCAGAACGACGCGCACACCGACGTCAATTCCGACGGCAAAGGTCAAAGCAAAAGTAAAGGCACCGGCGGCAGCGGCAAGCATTGACGGGGCCGACCGTCGGACGCCATTGCCGCCCGCCGACCGCGCCGGCGCGCTCATCAACCTCGCGCATCCGCCGCATCCCAATACGGCGGATCCCCAAAATGCCCGGCAAGAAATTCGATGAACGCGAGCGTCTTCGGCGGCACGAAAGCGCGGCTCGGATACACGGCCCAGATCGCCACCTGCTCCGCGAGCGGATAAGTGTCGAGCACGCTGACCAGTTCGCCGCGACGCAGATAGGGCGCCACGTCCCATGTCGATTTGAGTGCGATGCCGAAGCCCGCGAGCAAGGCGTCGCGGATCACTTCGCCGTTGTCCGTCACGAGGCGTCCGCTCACGCGCACGTCGAGCGTTCCGCTGGGCGTCACGAAACCCCAGTCGCGCTGGTCCGACAGGATCATGCATTCGTGCTGCGTCAGATCCGACGGATGACGCGGCGTGCCGCGCTCCGCGAGATAGCGCGGCGAAGCGCACAGCACCCGGCGGTTCACCGCAAGACGCCGGGCCACCAGCGACGAATCCTTCAGTACGCCGATCCGGATCGCCACGTCGATACCGGCGTCCACCAGATCGACCAGTTGATCGGTCAGCCGCAAGTCCACGCTGACGCCAGGATGACGGCGCAGGAATTCGCTGATCGCCGGCGACACATGCTGTCTCCCGAACGACGACGGCATCGACACCCGCAGCCGGCCTTGCGGCTCCGCCTGTCCGCGGCCGACGGCAGCGCGCGCGGCCGCCGCGGCATCGAGCAGCGCCTCGGCGCGCGTCATGAAGACTTCACCGTCCTGCGTGAGGCTGATGCGGCGGGTGGTCCGATGCAGCAAGCGGGCGCCGAGCAGCTTTTCCAGTTGCGCAATCCGCGAACTGGCCACCGCCGCCGACAGGCCGAACTCGCGGCCCGCCGCCGACACGTTGGCGAGCAGCGCGGCGCGCACGAACAACGCGACGTCGAGCAGGTCGAGCCGCTCGCGTTCGGCGGATGAAGATCGGGGCAGCGGGTTGACAGACGCCATTATTCTGAAAATCAAAAAGATGTTTCAGAGATTATGCCGGTTTTGCGAGAATAAGAATCGCCGTACGATGACGTTCATGGGATCGACGACATGGCGCGACGCAACGACGCAACGCCGCCGATCCTTCCTCTCATCCGAACGAACAGGAGTCTGTATGAAAGCCGTTGGTCTCTACCGTTATCTGCCGATCGACAACGCCGAAGCCCTGGTCGACGTCGATATTCCGAAGCCCGAAGCTACCGGCCGCGACCTGCTGGTCAAGGTCGAAGCCATTTCGGTCAATCCGGTCGACACCAAGGTGCGCGCACCGAAAGACAACGTCGAAAAAGAACCGCGCATTCTTGGTTGGGACGCGGCCGGCACGGTCGTCGCGGTCGGCCCGGAGGTCACGCTGTTCAAGATCGGCGATCCGGTGTTCTATGCGGGCAGCATCACGCGGCCGGGCGCGAATAGCGAGTTTCATCTGGTGGACGAGCGGATCGTCGGACACAAGCCGGCATCGCTCGATTTCTCGCACGCGGCCGCGCTGCCATTGACGGCGATCACCGCGTGGGAAGCACTGTTCGACCGCCTCGGCGTCTCGCCGCAAGGCGCGGACGAAGGCCGCACGGTGCTGATTTTCGGCGGCGCGGGCGGGGTCGGCTCGATTGGCATTCAACTCGCCAAACAGTTGGCGAAGCTGACGGTCATCGCCACCGCATCGCGTCCCGAATCGGCGCAATGGGCGACGGAGTTGGGCGCGGATCACATCGTCGATCATTTCGGCGACATTCCCGCGCAACTGAAAAAGCTCGGCATCGATCAGGTCGACTACGTGCTGATGTTCAACGACACCGACAAGAATTTTCCGGCGGCGGCGGAAGTGCTCAAACCGCAAGGCGGCATCTGCACGATCGTCGAGAACAGCAAACCCTTGCCGGTTGAATTGCTGAAGGCGAAGAGCGCGGCGTTCCACTGGGAATTCATGTTCACCCGCTCGATGTTCGGCACGCCCGACATGATCGAACAGCACAAGTTGCTGACCGAGGTGGCGCGTCTGGTCGATTCGGGCGCGTTGCGGACCACCGTCGGCGAGGACCTCGGCAAGATCAATGCCGCGAACCTGCGCCGTGCGCATCAACGGCTCGAAGCAGGGCGGGCGATCGGCAAACTGGTGTTGACGGGTTTCTGAAGCGCATCGTCGACGGTTGAACGTGCCTTGACGGCACCAGGCCGGCGCCGCAGCCATGCGCGCCGGCCGTCGCTGGTTGCGCGTGACACGCGCAGAAAACGCTTCGCCGCAAGCGGGTTAACACCCGATCTCCGCGCAGCGCGCGCGGCGTCGCGAGGCGTTAGACTGGTGGCGCATCACGCGAAAACAGTTGCGTGTCTCGCGACCCGGCTGGCGCGGCCCGCCCCGCCGGCACACCGCTCGGATTGCACCGGGCGGTGCCCAGGTGGTCTCGCCGAATCAGGCACGCAGCGGCACAACAACGAGGTGACAGTATGAGCTCCAGCTTCAAACTCTCCGCCGTGTCCGTTGTCGCTTCTCTCGCTTGCGCGTTCGCGCCCGGCCTGCTCGTGCCGGCGGCGCATGCGGCCACGCCGATCACGGTGACCTCCCAATCCGCGCTCGACGGCCCGATCCGTTACACGGTGCGCGTCACGTCGAAACAGTTCGGCAATTCCCAGGAAACCCGCACGATCCGCTCCGGCGAATCGGACGACTTCACGTGGAAAACCGTGCCGCCGGGCGGCCCGGTGGCGGCGACGGATGCCTGCCCGAACTACGCGTCGCTACCGGTCGATACCAACGGCGCAATGATCCGTCAGACGCAGATCCGCTTCGCGCCGGTAGTCGCCGCCGACGGCACCGCGAGCGTGCAGCTGAGCTTCCAGGCACAGACGCCGCACGGCATCAAGACGGTGACGAACGGCGGCAAAACGCTCAAGTGTCCAAACGACGTGACGGTCAGTCAGATTCTGCGTTTCACGATGCCGGTCAACGGCAGCACCAAAACGCTGACGCTGAACGACGGCACGGAAGTGGCGGTCAGCGCGAAGCGTTGAGGAACGAGTGAGGCGGCGCGCCACCTCAGCGCCGCGCCGCCGCCCGCTCGACCAGCCGCGCCGACAGAAACCGGTGCTCCGCCGAAAACAATCGACGGTACGTCAGCAGCACCGCGCCCACGGTTCCCAAAGCCGACGCCGCCGCGATCAGAAACATGATCACGATCTGATAGCGCACGGCCTGCAACGGCGACTGACCGGCCAGCACTTGCCCGGTCATCATGCCGGGCAGACTCACCACGCCGACCACGGCCATCTGGTTCAGCGTCGGCATCATGCCCGCCCGCACCGCCTGGCGCGCCGGCGCCTGAGCGGCTTCCCAGCGCGTCGCGCCGAGCGCGAGCGCCATGTCCACGCGGTCGCGCCGCGCGGTCAATTCCTCGGTCATCCGTTCAATGCCGAGCGACACGCCGGTGAGCGTATTGCCGAGAATCATGCCGAGGATCGGAATCGCATATTGCGGTTCGTACCACGGGTGAATCCGGATCACCACGAACAGCCCGACCGCGCCCACCAGCCACGAACTGAGCCAGATCGACAGCACGCTGTCCGCGCGCTGTCCGGTATACGTGCGGCTGCCGCGCTGCGCGCCCGCGAAACCGGCGATCAGCGTCATCACGATCATCAGCGGCAGCACCACGAACCAGTGGTCGTAACGGAACACCCAGCCGAGCACGTAACCGATCGCGAGCAACTGCACGACGGTGCGCAGCGCCGCCCAGGCAAGCTGGCGCTCGAGATCGAGCTTCAGCGCCACCGACACTACGCCATTCACCACGATCAGCAGCGCGGCGATCGCGACGTCCCAGAGACTCAGGTTTTGCAGCGTCATTGGCCAAGCTCCTGGTGGTCTTGCGAGGCCTGAGGCAGCGGCGCCGCGGAGCGTATCGGATCGGTTTGCGCGGTGTGCATGCCTGCGTCGAGCACGCCGGCGCGCATGGTCAGATGGCGCTCGCTCATGCGCGCGGCTTGCGCCGGATCGTGCGACACCCAGATCGACGCATGACGTCCCGGCTCGGCGTCGAACCACGCGCGCACCAGCCCTTCGATCGCATGCGACGACTCCGGGTCGAGCGAGGCGGTGGGCTCGTCGAGCAGCAGCACCTCGGGCGCGAGTTGCAGCACGCGGATCAGCGCGGCGATCTGCGCTTCGCCGCCGGATAGCTCGCTCGCGCGCTTGTCGAGAAAGTCGTCGCCGCGGCCCGCCTGAACCGCGAGGCTCGCCGCCCGCGCGCGATCGAAGCGCACGTCGCGATAGGCGCGCAGCTCGAACGGATAGCGCAGATTGTCTTCGACACTGCCGTCGAGCAGCGCGGGCCGCTGACGAATATAGGCGACGTTACGTCGGTAACGCGGAATCACCGCACGTTCCACCGGTGCGTCATGCCACATGATGCGTCCGGCATCGAGCGGATCGAGCAGCGCGAGCGCGCGCAGGAACACGCTCTTGCCCGAGCCGGACGGCCCGGTGATCGCGACGCGCTCGCCCGCATACAGGGCGAAGCGGGTCGGCTGCAACAGCATCTGGCCGCGCTGCGCGTCGCGGCGGGCCATGCCGTCGGCGAGGACAAAGGGAACGTCGGTCATGAATGGGGTACGGAGTGGTTCGGCTGGGGAGGGGGTGTTCCGAAAGCCGCCGCGATCCGGTCATGATGGCCGTCAAGCTTGGGTCATCGTTGCCGGTCCGCGGCCGGGCCATGCGGCATGATAAAGCCACACGAGCCGCAGGCCGCACACCCCTCCCCAATGGCTGCAATCGGCCGCAATCGGGCACGATACGTGCTGCCGGATACGCAATGTGCAAATCAAGCGGAGCTTTTCAATGGCAGGGTCGAGCACAGTCGGGCGACGGGTCGGAAAAATCATTGCATGGATACTCGCTGTCATCGTGATCCTGATCGCCGCGCTGGTGATCTTCATCCTGACCTTCGACTGGAATCGCGCCCGGCCTTACATCGACGACAAGGTCACGCAGGCGATTGGCCGGCCGTTCGCGATCAACGGCGATCTGAAGGTCGGCTGGCGGCATCCGGTCGGCGAAACCGGCTGGCGTGCCTGGGTGCCCTGGCCACGCTTTTCGGCGGCCAACATCACGATCGGCAACCCCGACTGGACAAAACAGCCGCAGTTCGCCACGCTCGACGAGATCGACTTTCAGGTCAAGGTGCTGCCGCTGCTGGCGCACGACATCGTGATTCCGTCGATCAACCTCGTGAATCCGTCGGTCGATCTCGAACGTGTGCTCGATGGGCGCAATAACTGGACGTTCAAGCTGGCGTCATCGAGCGGGCCGTCCGAATGGAAACTCGACCTGCACGACATCGCGTTCGCGAAGGGCAACATCGCGTTGTCCGATCAGCAGAAAAAAGTCGACCTGCAGATGGCGATCGATACGCTCGGCCAACCGATCCCGATCGGCGAAGCGATGAAGCAGCAGGAAGAGGCGTCGCGCAAGTCGTCGGCCGAGGCGATCGGCCGTTCGGGGGCCAGCAAGCTGACTGCGCAAGCGAATGCGCAGGCGGCGTCGGAGGCTGCTGCGGCGTCTGCGGCGGCTGCATCGGGCGCGTCGGCGACGGATATCAATGCGTCGGGGGTCACGCCGGCCACGGGCGCTTCGGGTGCGCTGGTCGCTGGAGGCGCGAGCGAGGGCGCAAGCGTGGCCACGTCGGTTTCGGGCGCGGCGGCCGGCAGTGAAGCCAACGCAAGCACTGCAGCGAAGCGCGAGATTCCACCGTACGCAATCGGCTGGACTATCAAAGGCACTTACAACAAGACGCCAGTGTCCGGCAGCGGCAAGGTGGGCGGCGTGCTGGCCCTGCAGGACGCGGACCGGCCGTTCCCGGTGCAGGCCGACGTCAAGGCGGGCGATCTGCACGTCGGCCTGGTCGGCACGATCACCGATCCGGCGCATCTGGCGGCGGTCGATCTACGTCTCTGGCTGCAAGGCAACAGCATGGCCCGGCTCTATTCGCTGACGGGCGTGACCTTGCCCGACACCCCGCCTTACGCAACGGAAGGCCGCCTGGTCGGTCAGTTCAAGTCCACCGGCAACGTGTTCAAGTATGAAAATTTTACAGGTCGGGTGGGCGGCAGCGATCTGAACGGCTCGCTGACCTATACCGCTCGTGAACCGCGTCCGCTGTTGCAGGGCGAACTGGTGTCGCATCTGCTGCAATTCTCCGATCTGGCGCCCGTGATCGGCGCCGACTCGAACGCGAGCAAGGCCAAGCGCGGCGACGCGACCGCCCAGCCGTCCAGCAAGGTGCTGCCGGTCGAGGAATTCCGCACCGACCGCTGGAAAGCGATCGACGCCGACGTGAAGTTCACTGGCCGGCGCATCGTCAAGAATGCGGATCTGCCGATCACGGACCTCTACGCGCACGTGGTAATGCAGGACGGCGTGCTGTCGCTGGAACCGCTGAAGTTCGGCGTGGCCGGCGGCTCGCTCGCCTCGGACATTCATCTGGACGGCAGCACGACGCCGCTGAAGGGGCGCTTCGCGACGTCGGCGCGGCATCTGAAGCTCAAGCAACTGTTCCCGAACTTCAAGACGATGCAAAACGCACTCGGCGAAATCAACGGCGACGCCGCCCTGACCGCGACCGGCAATTCGCCGGCGGCGTTGGCGGCGACCTCGAACGGGGAGGTGAAGGCGCTCGTGACCGACGGCACCGTGAGCCGCCTGATCATGGAAGCGGCGGGCCTGAACGTGGCGAACGTGGTCTACGAAAAGCTGTTCGGCAATCGCGACGTGAAAATCAACTGCGCGGCCGCCGATTTCGTGGCGACCAACGGCGTGCTCGATTCGCGCGTGTTCGCGCTCGATACCGACGACGCGGTGATCAACATCGACGGTAACGTGAATCTGCGCGACGAGACCATGGATCTGGGCGTTCATCCGCATACCAAGGGCTTCCGGGTGTTCTCGCTGCGCTCGCCGCTGTACGTGAAGGGCACCTTCAAGGATCCGCACGTCGGCGTGAATGCCGCGGCGCTGGCGCTGCGCGGCGGGGCCGCGGTGGGGCTCGGGCTGATCAATCCGTTCGCCGCGTTGATTCCGCTGCTGGCACCGAGCAACAACAAGCCGCTGCCGTGCGCGCAACTGCTGGCCCAGGTCCGCCAGGCGCCGACCGCGCCGCCGCCGGGCGTCAAGCAGCAGCCGAAGGCCGCCATTTCACTGGATGGCGCGCCGGTCAATAAGTCGTCGGCAGGCGCCGCGTCGCCGGCTGCGGCACCCGCGTCGAACCGCAAGCCCACCACGATGTCGCCGGCCAGCGCCGCCGAGTACAAGGGGAGCTGATAATGATGACGCTATTCCCGGCGGACTGGTTGAGCTGGAGCGTGGGCGGCGGCTTGTCGCTGGTCTTCCTGTGGCTGATCAGCTTACCGCCGATGCACGACCACGCGGATCCCATGCTCGATACCGAGCCAAGGCCGATACGCCGCGCACATACGCGACGGTGTTACCGGGCAAGGCCGAATCAATCGGGGCGCGCGAGAAAAGGCAACGCCGCCTGATGAAACCAGCGGCGTTGTCAGAGATTGAGTGCTTGAATGTTTCGACCGGGGACGCGCCTAGCGCAGCGATCTCGGCGCGGCATCTCCCGCCGCGTCCTGCCGACGGACCCCGCGACGGGCACCGCCGACGCGCGTGGCGCCGAACTCCGTCAGGATCTTGCCGCGCGCCCGGCTGGCGAAGACCAGAAAGCCGAAGCCATCCGCTTCATACCAGTAGCCGCCGTTTTCGAGTCCGTCGAGCGGCTGTTCCAACGCGTTGGTAATAGATTCGATGCAGCGCCGCCGTAACTCGGCCGCCGCGGGATAGGGCGGTTGCGCACCGCGGACACTGCATAAGAGCACGTCGAGGCCGGGCAGCACGTGTGCATAAAGCACCGGCTCGTCTTGCGCGCGAGCGCGAGCAATCTTGGTGTCGAGCTGACCGAACGGCTTGAAATGCCGTAGTACCGCGAGGAACGACTCATCGCCGTCCACCTTCGCGCGCCTACGCTTTTTCGGGAAGGACATAAAAATTCGCCTGAAAAAGAATTGCAAGAAACGCAGCGTCCTCATGCGACCACTCCCGGCTTCGCGCGCCGCACGTCGATCTTTTATAGCATACGACAAGGCCGGATTCACGGTGATTCGACGCCAACGCCGACCCCACCGCCTCCCGCACGAATCATGCCGAACCGCCTCGCCGCGCGCTTTCCCTTCCCATCACAACTGCCTCCATGATAGACGCACGACGCGCGGAATAAACAACTCGCATCAATAAAAAAGTCACTTTTGTGTGGGCCAGCGCATCTTGCCGCTACGTTGAAATATCTCGGATTCACGTCGATAATGGCCCGTCCAGCTGCACCGCGAGACGCGACCGGTCTTCGTGAGCCGCCGCGGCCTGACCGACCCTTCGACCTTCGGGCGAACATGAAATTATTCACCAAGGGTCTGCTGCTGATTGCCGTGCCGAGCGTGGTCGAGCTGGCGCTTCTTGGCGTCGTCTTCGATACCCAGGAGCAGACAGCGCAGGCCGCGCAGTGGGTCTCCAACAGCAAGCAGATTCTTTATCAGTCGTCGGCGATCGTCGACCCGCTGCTGCGTCAGGCCGCGCGGGTTCGCACGGGCATGGCCGTCGGCGATCCGTCGTTTATCGACCGTCATACGGTGTGGGTCGATCTCGGCGACCGGCTGTCGAATCTCGATACGCTGGTGGCCGATACGCCGCAGCAGGTCGAGCGGGTTCACAAGATGCAGCGCGCGATCGAGGCTTATCGCGCGCAGACCGTGGCGATTTCGCAGGCGCTGCACGCGGGGCGCAGTCCGGCCACCTTCACCGCGCTCGAAACCGAGCCGCTGCCGCAGCAGATCGCGCTGTTTCGCGACGAACTGGCGGCGTTCGCCGACGAGGCGTCGCGGCTCGACGCCGAGCGCGCGGCGGCACTCACACGGCGGCGCGAACGTCAGCAATATGCGCTGATCGCCGCGGTGCTCGGCTCGATGCTGATCTGGGCCGCCACCGCCGTGGTGTTCGCGCGCAGCATCGGCCGGCGGCTGGAAGTGCTGACCGATAACGCCGAACGGCTAGGCAACGGCCGCACGCTGGCGCCGCCGCTGTCGGGCAACGACGAAATCGCCGCGCTCGACGCGGTGCTGCATCAGACCGGCGCCCGTCTGCGCGCGGCGGAAGCCGACCAGGCCACGCTGAAAACGCGGCTCGAAGCGCGCGCGCGGGAGTTGGCGAGTGTCAACGAGGAACTGCGTCAGGAGACGCAAGATAATGAAATGTTCATCTACAGCGTGTCGCACGATTTGCGCTCGCCGTTGGTGAACCTGCAAGGTTTTTCGAAGGAACTGCAGGTTTCGTGCGACGAACTTGACAGCATCGTCGACGCTGCCGGTTTGCCGCAGGGTGAGCATCGACGCATGACGCATATTCTCGACGGCGACGTGCGCGAGTCCTTGCAGTATCTGCGCACCGCGGTGACGCGTGCCGCCGCGATCATCGACGCGCTGTTGCGCATCTCGCGCGCCGGCCGGCTGGAATACCAGTGGCAGCGGGTGAGCGTCGGGCGGGTGGTGGGCCGGGTAGTCGACGCGCTGCAGGGCGCGATCGCGCAGCAGTCGGCGGTGGTCACGGTGCGTGAGTTGCCGCCCGCATGGGGCGACCCGGGCGCGATCGAACAGGTCTTCGGCAATCTGATCGGCAACGCGCTGAACTATCTCGACCCGGCGCGCCTTGGGCGCATCGAGGTCGGCGCGCTGGAGCCCGATCCGGTCGACGAGTCGGAGCCGCGCGCCGTGCGTACACGCACCTATTACGTGCGCGACAATGGGCTCGGCATTCCGGCGGCTTATATGTCGAAGGTATTCCGTGCGTTCCAGCGTCTGCACGGCGACGTCGCGAACGGCGACGGCATCGGCCTCGCGGTGGTACGGCGCACGGTCGAGCGGCATGGCGGGCGCGTGTGGGTCGAGTCGGCGGAAGGCGCCGGGTCGACCTTTTTCGTGGTGTTGCCGGAGCAGCCCACGCGGAATTGAAAACAGAACAATTCAGAAGCGGTATGCATCAGCGACCTGTTTGTACGGAGAGCCTATGAGTCACGGGGAAACGGTCAGCATCGTGCTGATCGAAGACGACGACGGTCATGCCACGCTGGTGGAGCGCAATCTGCGCCGGGCCGGCATTTCAAACGGCTTCGTGCGCTTTCGCGACGGCCAGCAGGCGCTCGACTATTTCTTCGGCCCGGCGCCGGCCGTCGACCCCGACGCGAATCCCGCCACGGCGATCCTGTCGCGCGAGGATCTGACGAACTTCGTCGTGCTGCTCGATCTGAAAATGCCGCGCGTGGACGGCTTCGAAGTGCTGCGTCGTCTGAAAGACTCGCCGCAGACGGCCGCAGTGCCGGTGATTGTGCTGACCACCACCGACGACCCGCGCGAGATTGCACGCTGCTATGAGCTCGGTTGCAACGTCTATATCACCAAGCCGGTCGAATACGATGCGTTTATCGAAGCGGTACGCCGGCTCGGGTTTTTCCTGCAAGTGGTGAAGCTGCCGTCGGGCCATCGCCTTGCGGCGCCGTAAGGCCGCTGCCGTCGAGCACCGCGCCCATGAAGCTGGCCGAAAGCCGTGCATGGCAACCTAGTCCATCCGAACCTGTGAAAGAATTCCGCATGACCGAAGATGTGTCCACGCAGCAGGCCGCTTATGTGCTGGTCGTCGACGACGACGAGGGCATCCTGCGGCTTGCGCGCAAGTCGCTCGAACGCGCCGGTTGCCGGGTTGCGATCTGCGCCGGCGTCGAAGCGGCCCGCGAGCGGCTCGTGGGCGGCGCCCCCGATCTGCTGGTGCTCGACTACCAGCTGAGCGGACCGGAAACCGGACTCGACTTCTTTCGCCGTTTGCGTTCGGAAGGTGTGCGGATTCCCGCCATCCTCGTGACCGGTTTTACGGATGAGTCGCGCGTGATCGAAGCGCTGCGCGCGGGCGTGTCCGACGTGGTGCCGAAATCCGGCGATTACCTCGACTATCTGCCCGAAGCCGTCGAGCGGGTGCTGTCGCAAGTGCGGTTGCAGCGCGCCTCGGACGAAGCCTTGCTGCTGCGCGATCGGGAGCAACATTACCGCACGCTGTCGGAGGCGTTGCCGCACCTCGTGCTGACCTGCAATGCCGCGGGCGACTGCGATTTCCTCTCCAAGCAGTGGTACGACTACACGGGTCTGCCCGACAGCAGTTCGTATGGTCTCGCGTGGCTCGACGCCGTGCATCCGGACGATCGCGAGGAAATCCGCCACAGCTGGCTCAAGGCGGTGTCGAGTCATGCCGGCGACTATCGGCACGAGTTGCGGATTCGCCGTCACGACGGCGAATACCGCTGGTTCGACGCCCGCGTGGTGGCGATGCGCGACGCCGAAGGTCAGGTCAGCAAGTGGTTCGGCAGTTGCACCGACATTCATTCGCAACGCGAGGCGATCGAGGAGCGCGAGCGGCTGCTCGCGTCGGAACAGGCCGCGCGTCAGATCGCCGAAGACGCCAACCGCGCCAAAGACCGCTTTCTCGCGATGCTGTCGCACGAACTGCGCACGCCGCTCACGCCGGTGCTGGCTGGCGCCAGCGTGCTGGAAATGATCCCCGGTCTGCCCGAGCAGGCGCGCGCGAGCGTCCGCATGATTCGTCGCAACGTCGAACTCGAAGCGCGCCTGATCGACGATCTGCTGGATCTCACGCGGGTGGCGAACGGCAAGCTGCGGTTGTCGCTGGAAACCGTCGACGTGCACGAGGTGATGGACAGCGTACTCGAACTGTTCCGCAGCGAGATTCAGGTGAAGCAGCAGGACGTGCACGTGCATAAAGACGCGCAGCACCACTACGTGCTGGCCGACCGCGCCCGCTTGCAACAGATGCTATGGAATCTGATTCGCAACGCCGCCAAGTTCACGCCGGACGGCGGCCATATTTATTTACGCACCCGCGACGAACGCATGCAGGTGCAGATATCGGTTGAAGACACCGGTATCGGCATCGAGCCGGAGCAGATCGGCAAGCTTTTCAACGCGTTCGAGCAGGGTAATCAGAATATGACGCGGCAGTTCGGCGGCCTGGGTCTGGGGCTGGCGATCACCAAGGCATTGACCGACGTGCACGGCGGCACGGTGATCGCGCAAAGTCCGGGCGCGCACTGCGGCGCGACCTTCACGATCACGCTGCCCACCGCGGCGGCGCCGGCCGGTCCGCCGCCGGTCGTGGCGCCCAACCAGGTGCGCTCGGGCGGCTTGTTGAGCATCCTGTTGATCGAAGACCACGAGGACACCGCCGAGGTCATGGCGCAGCTGATCCGCAGCCTCGGTCACGAGGTGACGGTGGTGGGTCGGGTGGACGACGCGCTGGCCGCCACGCAGTTGCAGACATTCGAGTTGATCGTCAGCGACGTGGGCCTGCCCGACGGTACCGGCCTCGACTTCATCAAGGCGTTCCGTGAACATTCGGATGCGCCGGCGGTGGCGCTGACCGGCTTCGGCACCGACGAAGACGTGCGCCGTTGTGTGGCTGCAGGTTTCACTTCGCATCTAACGAAGCCGGTCAACTTCGGCCAGCTCGAGGCGATGATCGACAGCGCGGTGAGTCTGAAAGCGCAGAAGGGCGCTTAACGCCTTTGCTTTGTCGCATTGCGTCAGGCGATGCGCCGGCGAGAAAAAAAGCCTGTTGCGATTTTTATCGCAACAGGCTTTTTCTATTCGAGTGTGCCTCGGCTAATGCGCCGGAGGCCACGGTTTAACGCGGCGAATTCTTTAACGAATCGCGAATTTCACGCAGCAGCAGCACGTCTTCCGGCGTGGGCGCCGGTTCCGCCGGTGCGGCGTCAACCGGCTTGCGCAAATTGTTAATGAATTTGACCATCAGGAAAATGATGAACGCGAGAATGATGAAGTTGATCAGCACGGTGATGAACGAGCCATAACCGAACACCGCCACGCCTGCCGTCTGCAAGTCTTTATACGACTCGGGGCTGCCTTTGAAGCTGGCCGGAATGTCGCCGAGCCGAACAAACTTATTGGAGAAGTCGAGGCCACCGGTGACGAGGCCGACAACCGGCATGATCAGGTCTTTAACAATCGAATTGACAATGGTGGAGAACGCGCCGCCGATAATCACACCGACCGCGAGATCCATCACGTTGCCCTTAAGGGCAAATTCCTTGAATTCCTTGACCATGCTCATAGAGATTCCTCCCAGATATCGATTAGCGAATGATACCAACCTGAGAAGGATAGGCTAGTCCTTTGACAAGGAAAGCCATGACAGGATTTCTATTCAGGAAACTGTGACGCGCTATGCCGTGCGCGTTCAATATGCGCGGCAAAACTGACCGGGTCGGTATTGGTGCCGCACAACAGCACGCCCACGCGCTTGCCCTGCAGCTGTTCGCGCAGCGGTCCGAGCAGGGCCGCGGTGGCGGCCGCGCAGGCCGGTTCGACGGCGAGCTTCAGTTGTCCGAATAAGGTCAGCATGGCCGCGCGCAATTGATCGTCGGACACGGTGACGAGCTGGTCGATATGACGGCGGCACAACTCGTAGCTGTATTCCTCGGTATGCGGCGACATCAGTGAATCGGCAATGCCGTGCATGTGGCCCATCCTGATCGTGTGATTGGCGGCGAAACTCTTGCCCATCACATCCGCGCCTTCCGGCTCGACACCGTACACATGCACGCGCGGATTCGCCAGCCGCATGGCCGTGGCGACGCCGGCGGCGAGCCCGCCGCCGCCGATCGGTAGCACGACCGCTTCAAGGTCGGGCGTTTGCGTGGCCCATTCGTAGCCGAGCGTGGCCGACCCTAGCACGGTGCGATAACCATTGAACGGATGCACGAAATAGCGGCCTTCCTCGGCCTCGATACGGCGCACCAGTTCGAAGGCTTCGGCGATGTCTTCGGCGAACACGATCTCGGCGCGATATTGCCGGCACAGCGCGACACGCGCCGGATTGGCCGCGCGAAACAGCACGACCTTGGCGCCGATGCCGAGTCGCATGGCCGCATACGCGACCGCCACCGCATGATTGCCGCCCGACACGCAGGTCACGCCGGCGCTGCGCTGGGTTTCGTCCAGCGCGAGCAGGTTGGTGAACGCGCCACGCGCCTTGAAGCTGCCGCCGGCCTGCAGCAGTTCGAACTTGAAGTTCACCACCGTGCCTTCCAGCGACGCGAAGTCGAGCCGGTCGAACACCGGCGTGCGCGTCACCCACGGCGTCAACGCAAAATGCTGTGTGGCGATGTCGTCGAGCGTGGGAATCGGCTCGCCGTCAATCGTGTGGTCCGTGTGCTGCGGTGTGGCGGTTGACATGGCGTGTGGGTGTCTTGGGTCGCTATGAGTAAGACCTTTTTCGTGCTGCCCGGTTTCAGTGTGCGTGCGCGTCGACCGACATGCTGTGAATGAATTTTTGCAGGAAGCGTTCACACGCGACCAACTGGTCGAGCGCAACGAACTCGTTAGGCTTGTGAGCCTGCTGGATGTCGCCGGGGCCGCACACGATGCTCGGAATGCCCGCCAACGAGAACAGGCCCGCTTCCGTGCCGTAGGCGACCTTGCGCTTGTCCTGGTCGGCGGTGAGGGCGCGCACGAGTTGCGTGATCGCGGCTTGTTCAGACGAATCGAGTCCGGGCGCCGCGGCGATCCTGGTGATCTCGATCGCTGCCGATGGATGCTCGCGCAACATTTTCGGCAACAGCGTTTCACGCGCGTATTGATCGATGCGCGCGAAGATCGGTTCGGGGTCGAGCGTGGGCAGGTTGCGGAATTCGAACTGGAACTTGCATTCAGCCGGCACGGTGTTGATCGCGTTGCCGCCGATAATCGTGCTGGTCTGCGCGGTAGTGAAGGGCACGTCGTACAGTTCGTCGAACGGGCCTTGTTCGCGGAACTGATCGGCCATGTCGCGGATATAGCAGATCAGGCGCGCGGCGTATTCGATCGCGTTCAAGCCCTTCGGCGTGAGCGACGAATGCGCGGCCTGGCCGCGCACGCAGCACTGGTACGCGTTGATGCCTTTGTGCGCAACGATCGGGCGCATGCTGGTCGGCTCGCCGACAATGCAGCCGTCCGGCTTCACGCCGCGCTTCATCAGGTCCGCGATCATGAGCGGTGCGCCGGCGCAGCCGACTTCCTCGTCGAACGAGAGGGCGAAGTGAATCGGCTTCGCGAGCCGGGTGCGCTGCATCTCGGGCACGAGCGCCAGCGCCGCGCCGATAAACCCCTTCATGTCGCAGGTGCCGCGGCCGTACAGCTTGTCGCCGCGAATCTCGGGCTTGAACGGATCGCTGTCCCATTGCTGACCGTCCACGGGCACCACGTCGGTATGACCCGACAGCACCACACCGCCGTTGGTCTCGCCGTCGTGCGCGGGAATCGTTGCGAACAGGTTGGCCCATTTTCCGCTTGGGTCGTGCGTGAGCGTGGCGTCGACGCCGACCGCGCGCAGTTCGTCGCGCACGGTTTCGATCAGGCCGAGATTCGGATTGCGGCTCACCGTGTCCATCGACACGAGGCGGGTGATCCAGGGGAGCGAAAGCGAGGCGGCGGAAGCGGACGTTGACGAGGACTGCGCTGATTCAGCGACGTGAGACATGACAAGACTCCGGCATTTGAGTCTTTCGATCATACCCAAAAAAAATGCACCCGTATGCTGCGGAGCGCGTTTGCGCACCGCAGCATGAGCAGAAAGACGCTAGACGTCCCCCGTTTTTCTCGCGTGGTACGCGTGAGGGCATGCGCTCGGATGTACCTCGGTCACGTCGTAACGGCGGAATCCATCATCGTGCGGCGGCGGTCGCCGCCGTGCCGCGGCTCGGCGAACCGAGCGCACGCAACGTCTCCTTGACCGTCGCGACGCGCACCGCGAGATCCGGACTACGCGTTTCGATGCGCAGCTTGTCCTGACCCGCGAGCTTGATGTGCTTATGCTTCTGCACCATCTCGATGATCCGCATCGCGTCGATCGGCGGATTGGGGATGAACTGCAAACCGATCACCGTTTCGCCCGCATCGATCTTCGAAATGCCCAGCGGCTTCGCCGCCAGCCGCAACCGATGCGTCTCCACCAGCGCCTGTGCCTGCGGCGGCAACTTGCCGAAACGGTCGATCAGCTCTTCCTGAATGCTATCGATCGAATCGTTGTGTTCGCAATTAGCCAGGCGCTTGTAGAGCGACAGACGCTCCTGCACGTCGCCGCAATAGTCGGCGGGCAGAATCGCGGGCGCGTGCAGGTTGATCTCGGTCGTCGCGGCGAGCGGCGCGGTGAGGTCCGGCTCGCGGCCTTCCTTGAGCGCCTTCACCGCGTCGTTCAGCATGTCGGTGTAGAGCTGGAAGCCGATCTCGTGAATCTCGCCCGACTGCTTGTCGCCGAGCACTTCGCCGGTGCCGCGAATTTCCAGGTCGTGCATGGCCAGATAGAAGCCCGAACCGAGTTCCTCCATCTGCTGGATCGCTTCGAGGCGGCGTTGCGCCTGCTTGGTCAGCCCTTGCGGATCGTGCACCAGCAGATACGAATACGCCTGGTGATGCGAGCGGCCCACGCGGCCACGCAGTTGATGCAATTGCGCGAGACCGAACTTGTCCGAGCGGTGAATCAGGATCGTGTTGGCGCTCGGCACGTCGATGCCGGTTTCGATGATCGTCGTACACAGCAGCACGTTGGCGCGTTGGGCGACGAAGTCGCGCATCACGCGTTCGAGTTCGCGCTCGTGCATCTGGCCATGCGCGACCGCGATACGTGCTTCGGGCACGAGCGCTTCGAGCATCTGGCGGCGATTCTCGATCGTCTCGACTTCGTTGTGCAGGAAGTACACCTGGCCGCCGCGCTTCAGTTCGCGCAGCATCGCTTCGCGAATCACGCTGTCTTCCTCGCGACGCACGAAGGTTTTGATGGCCAGACGCTTTTGCGGCGCGGTGGCGATCACCGAGAAATCGCGCAGGCCTTCGAGCGCCATGCCGAGCGTACGCGGGATCGGTGTAGCGGTCAGCGTGAGCACGTCCACTTCGGCGCGCAGCGCTTTCAACGCTTCTTTCTGACGCACGCCGAAACGGTGTTCTTCGTCGATCACCACGAGCCCGAGGCGTTTGAACTGCACGTCGGACGACAGCAGCTTGTGCGTGCCGATTACGATGTCGACCGTGCCTTCGTTGATCTGCTGGATCGCGGCATTCACTTCCTTGGTCGACTTGAAGCGCGACAGTTCGGCGATCCGCACCGGCCAGTCGGAAAAGCGGTCGGTGAAGGTCTGGGTGTGCTGTTCGGCGAGCAGCGTGGTGGGCGAGAGCAGCGCGACCTGCTTGCCGCCCATCACCGCGATAAACGCCGCGCGCAGCGCCACTTCCGTCTTGCCGAAGCCGACGTCGCCGCACACCAGGCGATCCATCGGCTTGCCGCTCGTCATGTCGCCGATCACGGCGGCGATCGCGGCGGCCTGGTCGGGCGTTTCCTCGAAGCCGAAGCTCTCGGCGAACTTCACATAGTCTTTCGGTTCGAGCGCGAACGCGTGACCTTCGCGCGCGGCGCGGCGTGCGTAGAGATTCAGCAGTTCGGCCGCGGTGTCGCGAATCTGTTGCGCGGCTTTGCGTTTGGCCTTTTCCCACTGGCCCGAACCAAGCGAATGCAGCGGCGCGCTTTCCGGATCGGCGCCGCTATAGCGCGAAATGACGTGCAACTGAGCGACCGGCACGTAGAGCTTGCTGTCGCCGGAATATTCGAGGTGCAGGAATTCGGTTTCGCCTTCGCCGAGGTCCATGGTGACCAGGCCCATGTAGCGGCCGATACCGTGCTGCGAATGGACGACGGGATCGCCGACCTTCAGCTCGGACAGGTCGCGCACCATCGAATCGACGTTGCTCGCCTGTTCCTGGCGGCGGCGCCCGGCGCGCCGCGCGAGCGGTCCGTAAAGCTCCGTTTCGGTGATCACGGCGATACCGTCGACCGGCACGGCGAAGCCGGTGGCGAGCGGCGCGACGCCTAACGAGAATCGGGCGTTGCCGATTAGCCAGTCCTGGAAGCTGTCGCTCGAAGCCGGCCGCAAATGATTGTCCGCCAGCAATTGCAGCAGCGTTTCGCGGCGGCCCGCCGATTCGGCGGCGAACAGCACGCGGTTCGGCGTGGTGGCGAGATACGCGCGCAGCGCGGCGACGGGGTCGTCGGCATGGCGGTCGATCGCAAGATTCGGCAGCGGGGTCGACCAGCCGCCGCCCGCGTTGGCGGGCAGCACGAGCCGGGCGAACGGCTTGGCGAGCGTGTAGAAATCGTCGTCCGACAGGAACAGCCGCTGCGGCTCCAGGATCGGCCGGTCGCGATCGTGCGACAGGAAGTTGTAGCGCTGCCTGGTGTCGTTGGTGAAGCGCCGGATCGCCGCGTCCAGATCGCCGATGAACGCCAGTTGCGCGCCTTCGGGCAGATAGTGGAACAGCGTGGCGGTGTCCTCGAAGAACAGCGGCAGATAGTATTCGATACCCGCCGACGGCACGCCGTTGCCGATATCTTTATAGATCGACGCGCGGCTCGGGTCGCCTTCGAAGGTCTCGCGCCAACGGCTGCGAAATGACGTGCGCGCGGCTTCGTCGAACGGGAATTCGCGGCCCGGCAGCAGGCGCACGTCTTTCACCGGGTACAGGCTGCGCTGCGTGTCCGGATCGAACGCGCGGATCGAGTCGACCTGATCGTCGAACAGGTCGATCCGGTACGGCAGCGGCGAGCCCATCGGGAACAGGTCGAGCAGCGAGCCGCGCACGCAGTATTCGCCGGGGCGCACTACCTGGCTCACGTGCTCGTAACCGGCCAGCGTGAGTTGCGCCTTGAGCTTCGCCTCGTTGAGACGCTCGCCCTGGGCGAACGAGAACGTGTAGCCGGCGAGGAACGACGCCGGCGGCATGCGGTACAGCGCGGTGGTGGCGGGCACCAGCAGGATGTCGCAGCGGCCTTCGCCGAGGTCGTGCAGCGTGGCGAGGCGCTCGGACACCAGGTCCTGGTGCGGCGAAAACGTATCGTAAGGAAGGGTTTCCCAGTCCGGCAGCAGGCGCACCCGCGCCTCGGGCGCGAAAAAGCCGATTTCCTGCGACAGACGCTGCGCGTCGACGGCGCTTTCGCACACAACGGCCAGCAGCGGCACCTTCTCGCGATAGGCGAGATGGTAGCGGGCGATCAGCAACGCGTCGGACGAGCCGTGCGTGCCGTCGAAGGCAAAACGCTGGCCGGCCTTGACAAGCGCGACGGGCGAAGGGGACTGCGATGATGCGGCGATGTCTGGCATAGAAGAAAAAAGGCGGCCTCGGGCTCACACGTGAGCGGCAAGTTTACGCGTGTCCGGGCATGGATGCGAAGGACCTATTATAAAATCCGTCCTTTACTTTGACTTCGCGGCCTGCGCCTTCGTGACTTCCCGTCTATTTGCCCTGATTCCCTCCGCCGGCACCGGCAGCCGTTCCGGCGCCGCGATGCCCAAACAATATCGCACGGTAGCCGGGCGTGACATGCTGCATTACTCGCTGGCGGCGTTCGACGCCTGCAGCGAATTCGCCCAGACCCTGCTGGTGATCGCGCCCGACGACCAGCATTTCGACGGCCGCCGCTTCGGCGGCCTGCGCTTCGCGGTGCGCCGTTGCGGCGGGGCATCGCGCCAGGCGTCGGTGCTGAACGGGTTGCAGGCGCTCGCCGAGTTCGGCGCGCACGACGACGACTGGGTGCTGGTGCACGACGCGGCCCGGCCGGGCATCACGCCCGCGTTGATCCGCGCGCTGGTCGGCGCGCTGAAGGACGACGCCGTGGGCGGCATCATGGCCCTGCCGGTGGCGGATACGCTGAAGCGGATCGACGCGACGTCCGCCGATAGCCGCATTGCCCGCACCGAAGCCCGCGACGGTTTGTGGCAGGCGCAGACGCCGCAGATGTTCCGTATCGGCATGTTGCGCGACGCGATTCTGCGCGCGCAGGCCGACGGTCACGATCTGACGGATGAGGCGAGCGCGATCGAGTGGCTGGGTCATGCGCCGAAGCTGGTGCAGGGCAGCTTGCGCAACTTCAAGGTGACCTATCCGGAAGATTTCGATCTGGCCGAGGCGATTCTGAGCCGAACATCGGCTGCGTGACGATGGATCGCAATTTCAAATTTAATTTCAGTGAATAAGCGGACTTAAGGACTTGACGCATATGGATTTCAGAATTGGCCAGGGGTATGACGTGCATGCGTTGGTGCCGGGACGTCCGTTGATTATCGGCGGCGTGACGATTCCTTATGAGCGCGGCTTGCTCGGGCATTCGGACGCGGACGTGCTGCTGCACGCAATCACCGACGCGATTTTCGGCGCCGCGGCCATGGGCGACATCGGCCGTCATTTCTCCGACACCGACGCGAAGTTCGCCGGCGCGGATAGCCGCGTTTTGCTGCGTGAGTGTTTTGCGCGCGTGAAGGCGGCGGGGTTTTCGATCGCCAACGTGGACAGCAGCGTGGTCGCGCAGGCGCCGAAGCTGGCGCCGCATATCGAAGGCATGCGCGCGAATATCGCGGCCGATCTCGGCCTGCCGCTTGAGCGCGTCAACGTGAAGGCGAAGACCAACGAGAAGCTCGGTTACCTCGGGCGAGGCGAGGGTATCGAAGCGCAGGCCGCCGTGTTGCTGATCAGGAGCTGACCGGTGGGTTGGGCCGCATCGACCCGGTGCGGCTCATTCAAGACACGCGCGCAGCAGCGATTAACGCATCGTGCTGCACGCGCTGACAGAAGTCTTACTGACCATCGGCAGCAATACACTGCGCGGTGGCATTGATCACCGCCGCGATCCGGCCGACATCGCGCAATTGCGTGGCACTCATGCCTTCGGCTACCAGCGTATCGAAGTGCGATTTCACGCAAAAATGGCATTTGCCGATAATCGACGCCGCCAGCGCATACATCTCGAAGCGTCGTTTATCCACGCCGCCATGCGACGCATAAGCGTTCATCCGCAATTGCGCCGGCTGCGATTTCAGATCCGCGCTGCCCGCCATCTCGACGTACGGATACCAGACGTTATTCATGCCCATCAACGCGGCGGCGGTGAGCGCGCCATTCGTTTCTTCCGGCGACAACACGCCGGCATGGCGAATCGCGTCGACGATTACCGTGCACTTCGCGGCGAATGCCGCCGCCAAGGCCACGCCGACCGCATCGTTTCCTTCGAGCGACGAGCGCGCAATCGTTCCGTCCAGATTGAGCCGGATGTCCTTGGCGTAGTCGGGTACTCGTGCCTTAATCGAAGACAAGAATTCCATTGTTATCTCCTATCAGGTGGTCGATAAAAAAGCCCGCGGCTTTTCAGGCTTGACGGGCTTTTGAAGGCACGGCTTAAAGCGTCGCGCCGCCGACCGAGCGATTGCACGGACACAGTTCGTCCGTTTGCAGGCCGTCGAGAATACGCAGCACTTCTTCCGGATTACGGCCGACATTCAGGTTATTCACCGACACGTGCTGGATCGTATTGTCCGGATCGACAATAAAGGTCGCGCGCAGTGCGACGCCGGCTTCCTTGTCGCGCACGCCGAGCTGATCGATCAGCTCGCCTTTCACGTCGCCGAACGCGTAGTGATTCAGCTTGTCCAGATCCTTATGCTCGCGGCGCCACGCCAGTTTCACGAATTCATTATCGACACTGCCGCCCAGCAGCACGGCGTCGCGTTCTTCGAAGTCGTTGGCCAGCTTGCCGAATTCGACGATTTCGGTCGGGCACACGAAGGTGAAATCCTTCGGGTAGAAATAAATGATTTTCCACTTGCCCGGGAAAGATTGCTCCGTGATTTCCTCGAACGCCGAGACGCCGTTTTCTTCGTGGTGGTTGAAGCCTGGTTTGGCAGCGGCAATAGTGAACGCTTCGATTTTATCGCCAACGGTTTTCATGCGAATACTCCTTCGTCAGTTGGAAAAAACAGCATGTCTTAGGCTCCGAACTCGTCACACGAGTGCGTCACACGGTGTCCCCTATGGTTCTATTGAGCCACTCGTTCCGTCGCTGAAGCTAACCGGGCGAATGGTGTTTATTCAACGCGGCCAACAGCCGCGGGCGGCGCGCCAGGGCGCCTGACGCTTGTTTGCGCCGCTTGTTTCCGCTCAGGCGCCTTTGGCGAGCGGGAACTCGATCGTGACCTCGAGCCCCGGGCCCGGCGTGCGGTTGCGCAAACGCAGCGCACCGCGATAGCGGCCCACGAGGCGCTGCACGATGGCCATGCCGAGGCCCGTGCCGTTCGCCTGGGTGCGCGCCGAGTTCACACGATAGAACGGCCGTGTGACAAGCGCCAACTGGTCTTCCGGAATACCGGGGCCTTCGTCGACCACGGACAGTTCGACCCGCGAGTGCGACACCCGCGTTTCCAGAATCACGTGCGGGATGCCGTCGCCGTCGCTCAGACCGTACTTGCGCGCGTTCTCCAGCAAATTGCCGACCACGCGCCGCATGTCGGTTTCATCGGCCTCGATCACCGCCGACGGCGCGAGCCGTGTAATCAGCCGCATGCTGTCTTCGCTCTGCATGCGCGCAGCCAGTTCTCCCGCGATCACGGAAAGGTCGACCGGTTCCGGAACCCGTTGCACGGGCCGCGCGTAATCGAGGAAGCGGCCGATGATCATGTCCATCTGCTCGATGTCGTCGACCATCGCGTCTTTGGTGCTTTGATCGGACGGGCTCATTTCGGTTTCGAGCCGCAGCCGTGCGAGCGGCGTGCGCAGATCGTGCGAAATCCCCGCGAGCATCAGCGCACGGTCGGCCTCGAGCTGTTCGAGGTCCTGCACCATCTGGTTGAAACTGCGATTGGTTTCGGCGGCCACACCCATGCCGCGCTCGGGCAGCGCTTCGGGCGACTGGCCCGAGCCGACCTTGCGCGCGGCCATGGCGAGGCGCGCGAACGGCCGGTTCACCAGACTCGTGATGAATGCCGCGCCGAACAGCGAGAGCGCTAGCGCGAATACGCCCCAGCCGGCCCATTGCAGCCCGGTGGCGTTGTCGAGCTGATCGCGGTCGAGCGCGACCCAGTAGTCGTCGTCGTCGATCTTGAAGCTGATCCAGACGCCGGGAATGTCGTTCACGCTCTGCGCGATGACCGTGTCGTCGCCGAGCCGGCCGCGAATGTCGTGTTCGATCAGGCGGTTCAGCGACTCGTCGGGCTGGAGCTTGTACTTGTCGGTGGTTTCGCGCGGGTACACCCGCACCCCTTCATTACTTTCCAGATCCTGCAGCAGTGCGCGCCGCAGGTCGGGATCGGAATAAAGGAGAGCGGTGCGCGTGAGCTTGACGATCGCCACGAGCTGCAACGCCACGCGCTGCGCGCGCGGCTCGCGTTCGATCACCCGGAAGCTCTGGAACCAGGCGGCGAGACTGACCGCGATCAACAGCGCGATCAGCAGAAAGGTCCGCCAGAAAAGGCCGCCGAACGCGAGCGTCAGGAGGCGCCGGTCGATCCGCATGGGCCCTTCTTATCTGAATTCAAAAACAGGAGGCGAGAACAAACTCAGGCTGCACCGTCGGGGATGAACACGTAGCCCAGACCCCAGACAGTTTGAATGAAACGCGGGCTGCCCGGGTCCGGCTCGATCAGCTTGCGCAGACGCGAGATCTGCACGTCGAGACTGCGGTCGAACACTTCGTATTCACGGCCCCGTGCCAGTTCCATCAGCTTCTCACGCGACAACGGCTGACGCGGATGGCGCGCGAATACCTTCAGCACGGAGAACTCGCCGGTGGTCAGCGGGATTTCCTGGCCGGCCTTGGTGAGCGTGCGGGTGGCGAGGTTCAGCGCGAACTCGCCGAACTCGAACACCTCGGTGGTTTCCGACGGCGCGCCTGGCAATTCGGAGGGCGACTGGCGGCGCAGCACCGCGTGGATCCGCGCGACCAGTTCGCGCGGGTTGAACGGCTTCGGCAGATAGTCGTCGGCGCCCATTTCGAGGCCCACGATACGATCGACGTCTTCACCCTTGGCCGTCAGCATGATGATCGGCGTGCGGTCGTTGCTGCCGCGCAAGCGGCGGCAAATGGACAGGCCGTCCTCGCCGGGCAGCATCAGATCGAGCACGAGCAGATCGAAGCGCTCACGCACCCAGAGCTTGTTCATGGACGGCGCGTTCTCGGCAACATAGACATTGAAGCCCTGTTCACCGAGGTAGCGGCGCAGCAGATCGCGCAGGCGCGGATCGTCGTCGACGACGAGGATTTTCGAAGGGTTTTTAGTTTCCATGGTCGGCATCTTAGCGCGATTAGAAAGGGGTGCGCGGTTGCATCATTTATCGGGTTACAGTCAGTTACAAAATTTACCCGCACTGTGGCACGACGTAAAGCACGGGCAGGTAGACTGCTTTACTGAATGCGGCTGTTCGGTGGATACTTCACTCGACTAAAAACTCTCGCACCCGGCTAGTTACCGGGGTCTGTATACGCATTTGAGGTAGCCGGTTGCCGCGCCACGAAGGGAACAACATGAAGGGAGGGGTTTGGCCAAATGTGCGCCTGAGCGTTATTGCACTGGCAGTTGCCGGTACGCTCGCAGGCTCACTGGGACCCACGCTCGCCCATGCCCAGCCTTCCGCCGACAGAGCTGCGAGCGAACGCGCGCCCAGGCCCGGCAACCCCCGGATCAATCGCCATAACGCCAATATCGAGCGTCCCGCTTCCGACGTGATGTTGCGCACCGCAGTTCCCCCCGATCTTGATCAACGTCGTCGCGACGGACATATGACGCCCGACGAACGGCGTCTGTTACGGCAGCACATCGAAGATGCCGTCCGCGAACTCTATAAGCGCTAGCTATTTCCGTGCCTGCCCGTGGCCGGCATCTCGCACATTGTCCGTGCGTGAAAAATTTCGTTGCACTTCCCCCGTCAACTTTCCCGTCTGATCTGCCGTTGAGTCGTCAGAGTCGAACGCCGTTCGCCACGCACGAGATGGGCAAATGCCGCCCCGTGACCATGCGTCAACCCGGATGATCCATGATGAAATTGCCAGGACGTGGTAATCGCGGCGCGGTGTCGGCCGCATCGGCCACCGTGCTTGCGGCGGTTGTCGGCGCGGTGCTCTCCGCCACGCCGGCATCGGCCGTGCAGCAGCAGGGCGCGCCTCGTGTTCCGCACGCGAAGCATCGGGCCGCGGCATCCGCTTCGGCCGAGGCTGCCGACAGCGAGCAAGGCCTGCTCGACGCCGACGACGCGCGCTTCTTCCTGACACGCGTCGGCTTCGCGCCGGACAACGCCGAGGTCGCCCAATACGTGGGACTCACGCGCGCTCAGGCCGTCGATAAAGTGCTGGCGGGCACCCGAACCGAAGCGTTGACGCCGCTGCCCGAGTGGGTGCTCGAACCGATCCCGACGCGCGACGTGCGCAAAACGTGGAGCGACGATCAGCGCCGCGACGAGCAGCGTCTGCGGGGGCAGCGTTACGACGCATTGCGCGCATGGTGGGTGCGCGAGATGCTCAGCACGCCGTCGCCGCTGACCGAACGCATGACGCTGTTCTGGGCCAATCACTTCACGTCCGGGCAGGACAAGGTCGGGTACCCGCAGCAAATGGCGCAGCAGAACATGCTGCTACGTCGCGACGCGCTCGGCAACTTCGGCGAGATGCTGCACGACGTCGCGAAAGATCCGGCGATGCTGCAATACCTCGACGGCGCGAGTAATCGCAAGGGCAAGCCCAATGAAAATTTCGCCCGTGAAGTGATGGAGCTGTTCACGCTGGGCGAAGGTCACTACACGCAGCGCGATGTGTCGGAGGCCGCGCGTGCTTACACGGGCTGGAGTCTCGATCCCGATACGCAGGCCTACGTGTGGCGCGCGAACCAGCACGACGACGGCGTGAAGACGGTGCTCGGGGAGGCCGGTCCGTTCGATGGCGATCAGGTGCTCGACATTCTGCTCGCGCGGCCGGACACGGCGACTTTCGTCACGAGCAAGCTGTGGCGCGAATTCGTCTCCGATACGCCGGACCCGGCGCGCGTCGCGCCGATCGCGGCGCAGTTCCGCGCGAGTCACTACGACATCAAGGTCGCGTTGCGCGGTCTCTTCATGAGCGACGCGTTCTGGGACGACGACGATCGCGGCGTGCTTGTGAAGTCGCCGGCGGAATTCGTGGTGGGCACGCTGCGCGCCTTCGACATCGGCTACGACAACACCGCGCCGTTCGCCGCGGAGATTCGCAACCTCGGCGAAAACCTGTTTTATCCGCCGAACGTGAAAGGCTGGCCGGGCGGCACGACCTGGATCAACAGTTCGACGCTGCTGGCCCGTAAGCAGTTCGTCGAGCAGTTGTTCCGCGCGACCGAGGCCGCCAGGCCGCGTCCGATGGGCAAGCCGGTGAACAATGCCATGAACGGCGCCCTGAACGGCAAGGTCGCGGCAGGTGGCGCGCCGGCTAGCGGCATGGCAGGTAATTCGCCGTTACAACGTGTGATCGCGCGAACGGGTCAAAACGCGCAAGGCGGCGTACGCTTCGATATCGACACGTGGCTCGCGCATTACAACACCGCGCCGACGGCGAAACCGGGGTTGTCGGCGGAGTTGCAGTTGCAGCACGCGGTCTTGCCGCTGACGCCGGTGGACGCGATCGAAACCGATTCGACCGCGAGCGCCTATCTGGAAGCGTTGTTGATGGACCCGGCTTACCAGTTGAAGTGATCTGTTCAGCCACGCCATTGAAGCCACCCACGCCATGACGATCGAACGAGGTGCAGGATGAAACGACGCAGCTTTCTCTCGATGGGCGCCGCCGCGAGCGCGACGCTCTGGCTGCCTCGCGCGTTCGGCGCGCAACTCGACGGACTCGGCGCGTCGCGGGCGCGTGGCTACGACAATCTGCTGATCCTCGTCGAACTGAAGGGCGGCAACGACGGCTTGAATACCGTGATCCCGTTCACGGATCCTGCTTACTACCAGTTGCGCAAGAGCATCGGCATCAAACGCGAGCAGGGCATTCAGCTCGACGAGCGCACCGCGCTGCATCCGTCACTGCAGCCCTTGATGCCGCTCTGGCACAGCCAGCAACTGGCGATCGTGCAAGGCGTGAGCTACGCGCAACCGAACCTCTCGCATTTCCGCTCGATCGAGATCTGGGACACCGCGTCGCGCTCCGATCAGTATCTGCGCGAAGGCTGGCTCACGCGGGCGTTTGCGCAGTCGCCGGTGCCACCCGGTTTTGCCGCCGACGGCGTGGTGATCGGCAGCGCCGAAATGGGGCCGCTCGCGAATGGCGCACGCGCGATCGCGCTGGTCAATCCAGCGCAGTTCGTCAAGGCTTCGCGGCTCGCGACGCCGGTCTCGCTGCACGAACGCAACCCGGAACTCGCGCATATTCTCGACGTTGAAAACGACATCGTGAAAGCGGCGGACCGGCTGCGGCCCACCCAGGGTCAGGCGCAATTGAAGACGGTGTTTCCCGGCGGCGCGTTCGGCGGCTCGATCAAAACGGCAATGCAGGTTTTAGCCGCCGGCGACACGTCGCAGGAAAAACCGAAGAGCGGGCAGGGCGTTGCCGTGATCCGTCTGACGCTGAACGGGTTCGATACACACCAGAACCAGCCGGGTCAGCAGGCGGCGTTGCTCAAGCAATTGGCGGAAGGTTTCGCGTCGATGAAGTCGGCGCTAACCGAGCTTGGCCGTTGGGACGACACGCTGGTGATGACCTATGCCGAGTTCGGGCGTCGCCCGCGTGAGAACCAGAGCAACGGCACGGATCATGGGACCGTGGCGCCGCACTTCGTGATGGGCGGGCGTGTGCGCGGCGGTTTGTACGGCGTGCCGCCGGTTCTCGCACGGCTCGACGGTAATGGCAATCTACCGGTCGGCGTGGATTTCCGGCAGCTTTATGCAACGGTGCTGGGGCCGTGGTGGGGGCTCGACGCGTCCGCGATTTTGCAGCAGAGGTTCGAGCCGTTGCCGTTGTTGCGCGCGTGAGGTGGGGAGCGGGGGGCGCTTGACGGAGCGTGCTGGACGAAAGATGCCTCACGAAAGGCGCTCAACGAGACGCATCTCAGCGCGGTGCTTCACCAGGACCCGCTCAAACGCCGCTCGCCTATTTCGCGCGCCAGGCGATCCACAGCTTACGAATCGGCGTCAACGCAATGCGCTGGTGCAGCACGTGATAACCGTCGCGTTCAATCTCATCCAGCAGTGCCAGCGCGAGCGCCGCGAGCGCGAGCAGCGTGCGCTGCGCGCGGCGCTCGGCAGCAGGCACGGCCGCGAGCGCGGCACGCAACGTGTCGCGCGCGCGAGTCGTCTGGAAGCGCATCAGCTCCGTGAACGCGTCGGTATATTTCCGGTTGATCAGATCGGCCGCGGTCACGTTGAAACGCTGCATCTCGTCGATTGGAATATAGATGCGACCGTGGCGAGCGTCGTTGCCGGTCTCGACCACGAGCTGCGCGAGCAATAGCGCGTCGCCGAGCGGCGCGGACCAGCTCGAAATCTGTCCGCTGCCGGCACCGCTCTTCGTCGCCGCGCGCGCCACCAGGCTCGCGAAGGTGCCGCCGACGCCTTGCACATAGCGCCGCAGATTCGGATAGTCGAGATAGCGCGCCTGATCGAGATCCATCTCGAAGCCGGCAAGCATGCCCTGCAGCGCCGGATACTCCGCTTTCACGTCGGGCAGATACGCGGCCAGCGCCTTCGACACCGGATGCGACGGCGAGCCCGACGCCAGCGCGGCCAATTCGTTTTGCCACCACGCGAGTTTCGTGCGGCCGATGGTCGGGTCGCTGGTCTCCTTGACCGTTTCCTCGAACTCGCGGCGCAGCGCGAACAGCGCCGTGAGTAACGGCTGGCTTTTCGCGGACGCCTGACGCAGCGCGTAGTAGGTGCCCGATCCGGGTGGCGCCGCTTTCTGCTGGCAATAGTCGTCGAAATTCACTGGATTGGGCGTGTGGGGAACAGGCGGCAAAGAAAGGGCACGGGCTTCGTGCATCGAGCCAAAAATTGTAGCATCGGCGCCGTCCGGACAGATGCCCGGCAGATGCAGACAAGCGCGAATCTATCGGTTAGAATCTCGCGCTTACGGTTTCGGGCGCAAGTTTTGAACGCGGCCGCAAGCCTGCAGGACATCGGATCGGCGCATCGCGTCGATCCGGCTGCGAGGGTGGCGAAATTGGTAGACGCACCAGGTTTAGGTCCTGACGCCCGCAAGGGTGTAGGGGTTCGAGTCCCCTCCCTCGCACCATTAATCTGTAGCGAAGAACCCCGTTAAGTCTTTGGACTGACGGGGTTTTTTGTTTTTAGTCTGCTTTTTTCCGCACGCCGGGCGGGTTTTGCCTGCCCGGCTGCGCTCAAGCTTGCGGCGCGTCGTCGGGCTGCGCCTGCATACCCGGCAGTTCGGCTTGCGCCGCACCTTCGAGGAAACGACGGGTCGAGTCGAACGCCTGCAGCATCGGCTCGGGCCACGGCGTTTTCAACATCACGGCCTGATGGTTGTCGAATGCCGACGACAACAGTTTCGCCAGTTCCGGCGAGCGCAGATGACGCAGCAGCACGCTGACGGCAATCGCCGTCGCCTGGCTGGCGCCGGCGGTCTGGAGTTCTGAAGCGGTGAGAGCCGCGACTTGCTTGTTGATGTCCACTGCAACTTCCTTGGATGAAATGTGGGAGATTGAAGGCCCGGTGGCCGCTGCCGAATTTTGACATGGTTGAAGGGGCGCCGCGTGGCGGAGAGATGGTGGCTGTGTCGTTCGTGTGGTTCAATGCGCTGCGCTCGCGGCGCGTGTGCTCTGTTCAACCGGTTGCATGGAAGCGTCCGGGAGCGGATTCTGTGGTTCATCGGCATCGATTCGATGTGGCCGTTCGTCGGTTGCATCGAGCCGTTGCTGCCCAAGGCTATGGTCGTGGAAACCGAGCAATGAAGCGTGTCCTGAAAGTGATCGGCTGGTCTTGTGCGTTCGTGTTCGCGTGGGCATCGGCGCCGTCGTCGGCCGCCGACCATTTCGCCGAGCGTTTTGCGCTGCAACTCGACAACGGCGCGGCGTACTACAGCGTAACGTTGCCCGCCGCCGTCTACGCGGCGAGCCAACGCAGCGACCTGGGCGACCTGCGCGTCTTCGACAGCGCCGGCGAAGCCATGCCGTATTCACTCGAGATACCGCGCGACGCCGCGCGCGGCGCGCCCACGTTGCGTCCGGTGAACTGGTTTCCGTTGCCGCCGGCCGTGCCTGGCGCGTCCAGCGCGCCATTCGGCGTGGCGATGGCCGCCGACGGTTCGCTGCGCGCCACCGCGGCCCCGCCGGCACGCGGACAGCACGACACGGATCTGATCGACGCGGGGCGTGTGTCGCGCGCGGGTCGGGTGAGCGCGTTGCTCGTGCACCTGCGCGATGACAATTACCAGGGGCGCGTCACGGTCGAAGCCAGCGACGACCTGCGCCATTGGCAACCGGCTGGCGATGCGCAGCTGCTCAAGGTCAACGCCAACGGCAGCGCGCTGAGCCAGGACCGTATCGAACTGGATGGCGCGCCGGCGCGCTATCTGCGCCTGCATTGGCTCGACGGCACGCCTTATGTCGAGTCGATCGACATGGAAGTGCAGGCCGTCGCCGTCCACGCGCCACGCGCCGACGCACAGCGCACGTGGGGCGAAGGCATCGTCGCTCATGCCGGGCCGAAGCCGGGCGAGTATTTCTTCGCGACGGGCGGGCCGTATCCGGTCGACCGTCTGCGTCTGAATTTGCCGCAGCCCGATACGGTGGCGCCAGCGGTCGTTTATTCGCGCGCGGGGCTGGAGGCGCCATGGCGCGAAGTGTCGAGTGCGACGCTGTTCCGCTTGCACAACGGCACGGTCGAGCAAAGCAATCCGTCGCTCTCGTTCGCGCCCGATACCGATCGTCAATGGCGGGTGGTGGTCGATACGCACAATGGCGGATTGGGTAACGGTGTCTTGACGGTGGCGGCGGGCTGGCGTCCGGCGACGCTGCTTTTCGCCGCGCGCGGGGCGGCGCCGTTTACGCTGTCGGTGGGGAGTGCGGCGGCTGTATCGGCGGCGGTGAGTCGGGATGAGTTGCTGACGGGTGCGTCATCGGTTGCGGCGACGGCGCGCGTGGGCGACGCGCTGTCGTTTGCGCTGGACGCCGATGCCCAGCCCGCGCCACCGGATGCGCGGCGTCGTTATCTGATCTGGGCGGCGTTGCTGCTGGCGGTGGGTTCGCTCGCGGCGCTTGGGTGGCGGCTCGCACGCGGTGCTCGCGCGCAGGCGCGTGGGGCGAATGGGGCGATGGCGAATGGTTTGCCAGTCGAATCCGCAGTGGTGAGCGCTCCGGCCGACGATGCTGATGCCACGCGGCCCGACACCAATGTCAATGTCAATGTCAATGTCAATGCCAATGCCAATGCCAAAGGTAACGGCAAAACCTGAGCGTAGTGCCAGCGCCAGAGGTGCCGGCAAATCCTGAGCTCGGCACCAAGGCTAACGGTGACGGCCAGGCCCGCGCTCAGCGCATGCCGATCCGCCGCCGCTTTTGCGTCTCACTCCTCGCGCGCCATCATCGTTTCGATGATTTTGTCGAGGGCATGGCCGAACGCGACTTTCTCCTGCTCGTCGAGGCAATCGAACAGATCGCCGTTCCACTTGCGCGCGATCGGCATCACCTTACGGTACAGCGCACGACCCTCCGGAGTGAGTGACACCAGCACGACGCGGCCGTCTTCGGCGCTCGGCTCGCGCTTCACGAGCCCTTGTTTGATCAACGCCTCTGCCGCGCGACTCGCCTGACTCTTGTCGAGGTTCGCGTGCCGTGCCAGTTCCATGATCGAGAACGGTCCAAACGAGCCCACCGAGGCAATCACGCGCGCCTCCGGCAAGGTCACGCCGAGCTTGTCCTGATAGCGCTCGCTGATGCCACGCTCGGCAAGCTTGTTCAGCACATGCAGGCGGTACGTGAGGAACTGCTCGAGCCCGGCTTTGGCGGAGTCCTTCATGGTCTTCCCGTAGTGAGTGATGCGGTCGCGGCGCTGTGATTGTTGCCGCAACCGTCCCGTCGGTCAACGCGCGCCGAATTTCAGACGCGTCAATTGTTCGGCCGAGTCGGCCAGCAGTCGCGCCGCGTCGCGAATCGCGACGTCGAGCGTGATCGGGCCGGGCGCCGGCGAGAAGCAGCCGCTGAAGTATTCGGCGAGCCGCGGCAAGGCCGTGGAGTCCACCGCGCCGGACAGCAGTGTGGCCGGTACGCCCGCGGCCTGAGCGTGGCGGCAGGCGATGAAGGGCGCCTTGCCGTGCAGCGTTTGCACGTCCGAGCGGCCTTCGCCCGTGATCAGCCAGTTCGCGCCGGCAAGCGCGGCGTCGAGCCCGATTTGCCGTGCGACGGTTTCGGCGCCCGGCTCGAATTGCGCGCCGAGCATATGCAGCGCGAAGCCGAGGCCGCCGGCCGCACCCGCGCCCGGCAGCTCGCGCGCGCTGCGCCCGAGCGCCGCTTCGAGCAGATCGGCGAAGTGGGAGAGCGCCGCGTCGATCGACGCGATCTGTTCCGGCTTCACGCCTTTTTGCGGCCCGAACACCGCGGTGGCGCCGTGCTCACCGGTCAACGGGTTGTCGACGTCCGACATGCCGACGAACTGCGTCCCGGCCAGCCGCGCGTCGAGTTGCGACACGTCGAGCCGCGCGACGCGCGCGAGCTGCTCGGGCGTGGCGTCGAGTTCCTGATCTTGCGCGTCGAACAGTTTCAGACCGAGGCCGACCAGCAGGCCGGCGCCGCCGTCATTGGTGCTGCTGCCACCCAGCGCCACGTAAAAACGCCGCACGCCCGCGTCGAGCAGCGCGCGGATCGCTTCGCCCATGCCGCGCGTGCCGCGCGCCTCGACCGGCACGCCCATGCCCACCGGGTCCGTAATGCCGACCACTTCCGCCGTTTCGACGATCGCGCTGCCGTCGGCGAGCAGACCCGTGAGCGCGTCGCGCACCGGACCGGCCGCGCCCCGCACGCTGAGCGTGCGGCGTTCGCCGCCGCTCGTCAGCATGGCGTCGAGCGTGCCTTCGCCGCCATCGGCCATCGGGCAGATACGCACTTCGGCGTCGGGACGGGCGCGGCGGATGCCGGACGCGATCGACTGCGCGACCTGTTCAGCGCTAAGCGAGCCTTTAAAAGAGTCGGGAGCAATGACGACGACGGGCGAGGACGGCGAATTCGGCATGGTGTCTCTGATAGTTTGGAATCGTGGCGAGGGCGAGTAAAACGACGAAGTGCGGGCGCAGCCCCGAGCGCGTGCGTCACTTTAGCAGCATGGGCGCGCCGACTGAATATGTCGAACGGCATAGCCGGGATCGTCTGAACCTGGCGGAAACCGCGCCGAAACGGCATGGAAAGCGGCCCGAATCGCGAGAAAAAAGCAGTGAATCGAGGAATCCCGCTTGGGCGCGCAAATAGTTTGCTAAAATATTCGGCTCTTTGGACCCAACCGTGCTGCCGGCGGCCTGCAAGCCCGCGGCGCAGGCGCGTAATCGACGCAACGCCACGCTATGAAGCGACGTCGAAAAGCGGCACGGAGAAGATAACTGATTCGCTCGAATAATTTTAGGACGATTGAAGCCATGGCTAACGTTGTTGAGAACCTCGGCAAGCTCGAACGCCGCGTCACGATTTCCCTGCCGAAGGACACCGTGCAGAAGGAAGTGGACTCGCGTATCCGTCAACTCGCGAAGAACGTGCGCATGCCGGGTTTCCGCCCGGGCAAGGTGCCGCTCAAGATGGTGACGCAACAGTATTCGGGTCAGGTGGAAGCCGAAGTCCTGAGCGACAAGGTCGGCAAGGAATTCTTCGACATCAGCCGCGCCGAAAACCTGCGCGTTGCCGGTCAGCCGAGCTTCGCGCCGAAGTCCGACGCCGTTGAAGGCGACTACGCGTTCGACGCGACGTTCGAGGTGTATCCGGAAGTGAAGCTGGGCGACGTCGCCACGGCTGAAATCGAACGCACCACGACCACCATCAGCGAAGCGGAAATCGATCGCACGCTGGAAATCCTGCGCAAGCAGCGCGTGCATTTCCACGCTCGCGGCGAAGCCGGCGACCATGGTGACGGCGGCGCGGACACGGCGGCAAAAGAAGGCGATCGCGTGTCGGTCGACTTCGTCGGCAAGATCGACGGTGAAGTGTTCCAGGGCGGTAGCGCCGACGACTTCGCGTTTGTGCTGGGCGAAGGCCGCATGCTGCCGGAGTTCGAAAAGGCGGCAACGGGCCTGAAGGTCGGCGAGTCGAAGGAATTCGACCTGGCGTTCCCTGAGGACTACCACGGCAAGGAAGTGGCCGGTAAGACAGCGCAATTCACGATCACGATGAAGAAGATCGAGTGGCCGCATTTGCCGGAAATCGATGCTGAATTCGCGAAATCGCTCGGTATCGAAGACGGTGATCTGACCAAGATGCGCGCCGAGATCAAAGACAATCTCGAACGCGAAGCGAAGCGCCGCACGCAAGCCATCGTCAAGAACCAGGTGATGGACGCGCTGCTGAAGATTTCGGAATTGGACGTGCCGAACGCGCTGATCGAACAGGATCAGGAACGTCTCGTCGCGATGGCGCGTCAGGATCTGGAACAACGTGGCGTGCCGAACGCCAAAGACGCACCGATCCCGGCTGCCATGTTCAAGGACCAGGCCGAGCGCCGCGTCAAGCTGGGCCTCGTGCTGGCCGAGCTGGTCAAGGCCAACGAACTGCAGGCCAAGCCGGAACAGATTCGTGCCGAGGTCGACGAGTTCGCGAAAAGCTACGAAGACCCGAAGGAAGTCGTCCGCTGGTATTATTCGAACCAGCAACGTCTTGCTGAAATGGAAGCGTACGTCGTTGAAGCCAACGTCGTCGATTTCGTCCTCAGCAAGGCCAAGGTGACGGACAAGGAAGTAAGCTTCGAAGAACTGGCAAGCGCAACGGCGCAAGCATAAGCGTCGCTGCAACGGCGTGCCGGCTGTCGGAGTGACGGCCCGCACGCCGTTTTTTTGTGCGCCGAATGGGTAGTGAGCAGGCGTTGCAACGGCTTGGCGTGTTGTGCCACGGTTGTGCCACGTTGCATCCGTCGCTTGCTCTGATCGCGCACTTGAATACGGGCTCGTCGACCACACCTGTCTAGCATCTAATATTTAGAATATTTCCAGACAAGGATCCATTGCATGACCTTTCGCGCCCAAATGCTGGACACGTTGACCTCCCAGTCGTCCCGGGATCTCGAAGCGCAGGCGCTCGGACTGGTGCCGATCGTGGTGGAAACGAGCGGCCGGGGCGAGCGCTCGTATGACATTTACTCGCGTCTGCTGAAGGAACGCATTGTGTTCCTGGTTGGCGAGGTGAACGATCAAACGGCCAATCTGGTCGTCGCGCAGATGCTGTTCCTTGAAAGCGAAAATCCGGACAAGGACATCAGCTTCTACATCAATAGCCCGGGTGGCTCGGTGTCGGCTGGCATGGCGATTTACGACACGATGCAGTTCATCAAGCCCGACGTTTCCACGCTGTGCATGGGACTCGCGGCCAGCATGGGCGCATTCCTGCTGGCGGCCGGTGCGAAGGGCAAGCGTTTCGCGTTGCCGAACTCGCGCGTGATGATTCACCAGCCGCTGGGTGGCGCACGTGGTCAAGCGTCGGACATCGAAATTCAGGCGCGTGAAATCCTGTATTTGAAGGAGCGGCTGAATCACCTGCTGGCGCACCATACCGGCCAACCGGTCGAGCGTATTGCGCGCGACACCGACCGCGACAATTTCATGTCCGGCGATGACGCGCAAGCTTACGGTCTGGTCGACCAGGTCGCGCATAAGCGTCCTTGATCTGCTGCGGCTTTGCCCCGAAACGAGGCAAAGCCGTCGTCCGATCGGTTTGTGAAATAATCAAAACTCGTCCGAGCGCCTGCGGCAAACGCCGTCACCTTGGCTCAGCCCCTGCCGCGCCCCAACTGTGAGGCCGGGGCAAACGGCGTATCATGTAATCGAGTGTCCGGAGGCTCACACATCTATGGCGGACAAGAAAAGTTCTAACAGCGAAAAGCTGTTGTATTGCTCGTTTTGCGGCAAGAGCCAGCATGAAGTCAAAAAACTGATTGCTGGCCCGTCGGTGTTCATCTGCGATGAATGCATCGACCTGTGCAACGAAATCATCCGTGACGAAGCGGCGGGCGCGGGCATCGAAGCCGGCTTGTCCAAGTCCGATCTGCCGAGCCCGCAGGAAATCCGTGAAATCCTCGACCAGTATGTGATCGGTCAGGAACGCGCGAAGAAGATTCTCGCGGTGGCGGTGTACAACCACTACAAGCGCCTCAAGCACCTCGACAAGAAAGACGAGATCGAGCTGTCCAAGAGCAACATCCTGCTGATCGGCCCGACGGGTTCCGGCAAGACCTTGCTCGCGCAAACGCTGGCGCGTCTTCTGAATGTCCCGTTCGTGATTGCCGATGCAACCACGTTGACGGAAGCCGGCTACGTCGGTGAAGACGTCGAGAACATCATTCAGAAGCTGCTGCAAAACTGCAATTACGAAGTCGACAAGGCCCAGCGCGGCATTGTGTACATCGACGAAATCGACAAGATCAGCCGCAAGTCCGACAATCCGTCGATCACCCGCGACGTGTCGGGTGAAGGCGTGCAGCAGGCCTTGCTGAAGCTGGTCGAAGGCACGATGGCCTCGGTGCCGCCGCAGGGTGGTCGTAAGCATCCGAACCAGGATTTCATCCAGGTCGACACGACGAACATCCTGTTCATTTGCGGCGGCGCGTTCGACGGCCTCGAAAAGGTTATTGTCGACCGTACCGAAAAGACCGGTATTGGCTTCGGTGCGAGTGTCAAGAGCAAGCAGGACCGCGACGCAGGCGAAGTGCTGCGCGAAGTGGAGCCGGAAGATCTGATCAAGTTCGGTTTGATTCCAGAGCTGATCGGTCGCCTGCCGGTGGTAGCCACGCTCGGCAAGCTCGACGAAACGGCGTTGATGAAGATTCTCGTCGAACCGAAGAACGCGTTGGTGAAGCAATATCACAAGCTGTTCAACATGGAACGCGTCGAGCTCGAGATTCGCCCGGCTGCGTTGCAGGCCGTCGCGCGAAAGGCGATTCGTCGCAAGACGGGCGCACGGGGTCTGCGTTCCATCCTGGAACAGGCGTTGCTTGACGTGATGTACGATCTGCCGGCAATGAAAGGCGTTAGCAAGGTCATCATCGACGACAACGTGATTGATGGCGACGGCAAACCGCTGCTGATCTATGAAGACGCGCCAAAAGTGGCGGGTTCGAACTGATCGGCTTTCGGGTTCTGCAAAAAAAGCCGTTCATGGCAACGTGAACGGCTTTTTTCGTTTATCGTGTGGTTCAGGATGCTTGTTTTCACTATGGAGTCACTGAATCTTCGGAGTCACTGAACTTTTCCCACACGCGGAGGCTTGCAATATTTTCTGCTGGCCTCACCTATCGAACGAACTGATTCCACTCATGGGGAAATGAAATGTCAGGAACCCAACTCCTCCCGCCGGAACGCATTACGCTCCCGCTGCTCCCGCTGCGTGACGTAGTCGTCTTCCCGCACATGGTGATTCCGCTCTTCGTAGGCCGCCCGAAGTCGATCAAGGCTCTCGAAGCAGCGATGGAAGGCGGCAAGCACATCATGCTCGTCGCCCAGAAGACGGCTGCGAAAGATGAGCCGACCGAAAAGGACATGTACGAAGTAGGGTGTATTGCCAACATCCTGCAAATGCTGAAGCTGCCCGACGGTACCGTGAAGGTGCTCGTCGAAGGCTTGCAGCGCGCCAAGACGCTTTCCATCGAAGAACAGGAAACGCAGTTCTCGTGCGAAGTCATGCCGCTCGAACCCGACCACGCCGACAGCGCTGAAACTGAAGCGCTGCGCCGCGCGATCGTGTCGCAGTTCGACCAGTATGTGAAGCTGAACAAGAAGATCCCGCCGGAGATCCTGACGTCGCTGTCGGGTATCGACGAGGCTGGTCGTCTGGCCGACACGATCGCGGCGCATCTGCCGTTGAAGCTCGACCAGAAGCAGCACATTCTCGAAATGTTCCCGGTGATCGAGCGCCTCGAGCATCTGCTCGCGCAACTCGAAGCCGAGATCGACATTTTGCAGGTCGAAAAGCGCATCCGTGGGCGTGTCAAACGCCAGATGGAGAAGAGTCAGCGCGAGTACTACCTGAACGAACAGGTCAAGGCGATCCAGAAGGAACTCGGCGAAGGCGAAGAAGGTGCGGATCTCGAGGAACTCGAGAAGCGCATCACGGCTGCCCGCATGCCGAAGGAAGCCAAGAAGAAGGCCGACGGCGAGCTGAAGAAGCTCAAGCTGATGTCGCCCATGTCAGCTGAAGCGACGGTCGTGCGTAACTATATCGACACGCTGATCGGGCTGCCGTGGCGCAAGAAGAGCAAGGTCAACAACGACCTCTCGAATGCGGAACGCGTGCTCGACGAAGACCACTTCGGTCTCGAGAAAGTGAAGGAACGCATTCTCGAGTATCTCGCGGTCCAGCAACGTGTCGACAAGGTGAAAGCGCCGATCCTGTGCCTCGTTGGGCCTCCGGGTGTCGGTAAGACGTCGCTGGGTCAGTCGATCGCTCGCGCTACGAATCGCAAGTTCGTGCGTATGGCGCTCGGTGGTGTGCGGGACGAAGCGGAGATTCGTGGTCACCGTCGTACGTACATCGGTTCGATGCCCGGCAAGATTCTGCAAAGCCTGACCAAGGTCGGCGTGCGCAATCCGCTCTTCCTGCTCGACGAAGTCGACAAGATGGGGCAGGATTTTCGCGGCGATCCGTCGTCGGCATTGTTGGAAGTGCTCGATCCGGAACAGAACCATACGTTCGCCGATCACTACGTCGAAGTCGACTTCGATCTGTCGGACGTGATGTTCGTGGCAACGTCGAACTCGCTGAACATTCCGCCGCCGCTGCTCGACCGGATGGAAGTGATCCGTCTGTCGGGTTACACGGAAGACGAGAAAGTCAGCATCGCGCAACGTTATCTTTTGCCGAAGCAGAAGAAGAACAACGGCCTCAAGGAAGGTGAGGTCGATGTGACGGAAACGGCGATCCGCGACATCATTCGCTACTACACACGTGAAGCGGGCGTGCGTTCGCTCGAGCGTGAAATTTCGAAGATTTGCCGCAAGGTCGTGAAGATGCTTCTGCTGAAGAAGGCGGAAGGCGCGGTGAAGGTCGACGGCAGCAATCTCGACACGTTCCTCGGTGTGCGCAAGTACGACTTCGGTCTGGCGGCGAAGGAAAATCAGGTGGGCCAGGTCACGGGTCTCGCGTGGACGGAAGTGGGCGGCGATCTGCTGACCATCGAAGCCGCGGTGATGCCGGGTAAGGGCAACGTGATCCGTACGGGTTCGCTCGGCGACGTGATGAAGGAATCCGTCGAGGCAGCACGTTCGGTGGTTCGTTCGCGCTCGCGTCGTCTCGGTATTAAGGACGAAGCGTTCGAGAAGCAGGACATTCACATCCACGTGCCGGAAGGCGCGACGCCGAAGGACGGTCCTTCGGCCGGTATCGCGATGACGACCGCGCTGGTGTCGGTATTGACCGGTATTCCGGTGCGTGCCGATGTCGCCATGACGGGCGAAATCACGTTGCGTGGCGAAGTCCTGCCGATCGGCGGCCTGAAAGAGAAACTGCTGGCGGCGCATCGCGGCGGCATCAAGCTGGTGCTGGTTCCGGAAGAAAACGTCAAGGATTTGACGGAGATTCCGGACAACGTGAAGAACGCCATCGAAATCGTGCCGGTCCGTTGGATCGACAAGGTGCTCGAACTGGCGCTCGAACGTGTGCCGCAGGCATTGCCGGAAGAAGAGCCGAAACCTGCCACGCCGGTCGCGGCTGAGTCAGGCAAGGACGTCGGCGCGACGGAAGTCGTGAAGCACTAATCTTCAGGTACTAAAGTGGCGTGCGGCGAGAGCTGCTTGCCGGACAAAAAACCCGCGGTTATGCCGCGGGTTTTTTATTGGCCGTTTGGTTCGCGCCCGGTGATCGCGTGAACACCTCGCGACGTGTTCTGCAGTGCGCTTCAGCGTGGCGCATCACCGCCTCATTTCCCAACCTTTGAGCAATCGCGCGACCTACGCGCCGACTGGTTGCGCGGACACCGATTCGCGGCAATATCTGGTGATAAGCAGGCCCTCGCAAAACCCGTCGAATCAGGCTCAACCCCGCTTGACACAAGGGTTTCGGCCAATTCTAATGACTCGGCTCGGCGTAGCCCGCCGGTCACGTGAAATTAGGCGCTGCAGAGCGCCATCACGATTGCCATATACATTCTCGGGGGTTGGAATGAACAAGACGGAATTGATCGATCACATTGCACAGCAAGCCGACATTTCGAAGGCTGCGGCGGGCCGCGCGCTCGACGCCGTGATCGGCGGTGTCAAGGGAACCTTGAAGAAGGGCGGTTCGGTGACGCTCGTCGGTTTCGGTACGTTCGCGGTCGGCAAGCGCACCGCACGCACGGGCCGCAATCCGCGCACCGGCGCGGCGATCAAAATCAAGGCCGCCAAGGTGCCCAAATTTAGGCCTGGCAAAGCTCTGAAGGATGCGCTAAACTAATGGGCTTGCTGCTTGAGAAATCGGGCAGCAGAAAATAAGCAAGCTGATTCACTGCAGTGGTATTAGATCGTGAAACGGGTGCTTAGCTCAGTTGGTAGAGCGGCGCCCTTACAAGGCGTAGGTCGGGAGTTCGAGCCTCTCAGCACCCACCAGTTTCCGGTTTAGTCGAGTGTCTCGGTCAGCGCAGTATCAGTGCAGTACAAGGAGTGGTAGTTCAGTCGGTTAGAATACCGGCCTGTCACGCCGGGGGTCGCGGGTTCGAGTCCCGTCCACTCCGCCAGTATCCTCGAAAGGCGAACTACGGTTCGCCTTTTTTATTGCCCGCTGTTGTAAGATCGGGCGTTCTGTTTTTGGCACCCCTCACGCATGCTCGATTTTTTCCGTAATCACAAACGCCTGATGATGGTCATGCTCATCCTCGTCATTGTGCCGGGGTTGGGTTTTGTGGGTATTCAAGGCTTCCGCGGCTTCTTCGACGAAAGTGCGAACGTCGCGAGCGTCAACGGTCACAAGATCACGCGCGCCGAATACGACGACGCGATGCGTCAGCAACTCGACCGTGCCCGTCAGATGCTCGGCGCGCAGTTCGACATGAAGTCGTTCGACACGCCCGAGCGCCGCAGCGAAATGCTCGATGGTCTGATCGAGCAACGCGTGCTGGCCGACGAAACACAGCGCCTGCATCTGACTGCTTCGGACGACGCGGTGCGCCGTGTGCTGCTGAACGACCCGGTGATCTCGTCGCTGAAGAATCCCGACGGTTCGATCGACGTCGAGCGTTACAAGCAGTTGCTCGCCATGCAAGGCATGACGCCGGATCAATACGACGAGCGCGTGCGCTACAGCATCGCCACGCAGCAGTTGCCTGTCGCGATCCAGAGCAGCGCATTCACGTCGAAAACGCTCGCGCAGCATCTGACCGAGCTCGCCGAACAGCAGCGTGAAGTGCAGGGCATCGCATTCCATCCGCGCGACTACGCGGCGAAAGTGCAGCCCACCGACGCGCAACTGCAGGCGTATTACGACGCGCACAAGAACGACTTCGCCACGCCCGCCACCGCCACGATCCAGTATCTGGTGATGTCGCCGGCCACGTTGGCGGCGTCGGCGCAGCCGAGCGACGCGGACCTGAAAAAGTACTACGACGACAACATCGCGCACTTCCGCACGGACGGCCAGGTGCGAGCCAGCCACATCCTGATCGCGGCGCCGAAAGACGCAAGCGCGGCGGAAAAAGCCAAGGCCAAACAGAAGGCGGAAGAGTTGCTCGCGCAGGTCAAGGCGCATCCGGATCAGTTCGCGCAGATCGCACAACAGAATTCGCAGGATCCGGGTTCGGCGTCGAAGGGCGGCGATCTGGGTTACTTCGGTCCCGGCATGATCGCCGGCGGCAAGGCGTTCGACGACGCCGTGTTCGCGTTGAAGAAAGACGAAGTCAGCGGCATCGTGCAAACCGATTTCGGCTATCACATCGTCAAGGTGACGGACGTGAAGCCGGCCGTGACCAAGCCGTTCGACGAAGTGAAAGACCAGATCTCGAAAGACCTGAAGACGCAACTGGCGACCAAGGCATTCAGCGACGATTCGGAAGGCTTCACGTCGATCGTCTACGAAAAAGCGAAGAGCCTGCAACCGGCCGCGGACAAGTACAAGCTGCAGCTGCAAACGGCTACAGTGACGCCGCAGCCGGATCCGAAGCTGCCGCCTGGCAGCCCGCTTGGCAATCCGAAGTTTCTGGCCGCCGTGTTCGCGAACGACGCCGTGACTGCGCGCAACAACACGCAGGCCATCGACGTGGGCGGCAACACGCTGATCGCGGCACACGTCACGGACTACAAAGCGGCCGCCGTGCCGGCGCTCGACGCCGTCAAAGACGCGGTGCGTCAGAAGGTGATCGCGGTTCAGTCGGACGAGGCCGCGCACAAGGACGGTATCGCGAAGCTGGCCGACCTTGAAAAGTCCAAGTCGACCGCGGGTTTCTCGTCGCCGCTGAAGGTGTCGCGCAACGACGCGCAAGGCGTCCCGCCGGCAGCACTGAGTGCAATCTACAAAGCGGACGCGCAAAAATTGCCGGCTTACGTCGGTGTGGACCTCGGTGACGACGGTTACGCGATCTATCGTGTGAACGCGGTGGTTGCGGGCGCACCGATCGATCCGCAGCGTCTGGCTGCAGCGCAGCAACAGATTGCGCAAGTCGACGCGCAATCCGAATCGGAAGCATATCTGCAGGCCGTACGTGCCCGTTCGAAGGTGAAGTTCTTCGGTGCGTTGGACAGCAGCAACGCGCAGGCGAGCGGCGAATAAGCCTTAGCGCAAACGCTGATCGTTGCAAGAAACAAAAAGCCCCGCAAATTGCGGGGCTTTTCATTTGGCGAGCGTTCCGGAGTTCCAGACGCGTTATCGACCGATATCGCCAAATGGTTTGCTGCAGTGCTTCGAAGACAGGATCACAGGCAGCCGCTGATGGCGCCGGTAGCGTCGCTACCCGCGCCGCCGTTCGCGCGGAAACCCACCCACGTACCCTTGCCGGAATACGACGGACGGACCACCGCAGCCGCGCCGTTAGGCGGTTGCTGGCCCGGAACGTAGACGTCCATGGCCTGATCGTTAGCCATCGTGTCCTGCGACACGACCTGCTGTTGCGAGCCGTCTGCCCATTTCTGCGCGATGCAGGTGGCAACGGCCTTCACCGGTTGCTGGCTTTCACCGACAGATTGGACGCCTGCAGGTGGTTGAGCGGCGCAGGCAGAAATTGCCACGGTCAAAGCGATTAACGGTAGATATTTCACGTTATCTCCTCAAGAGTCGCTCAAAAATCGAGCCGGGTAACACGGGATTACGAAAGTGTCGGATAGACCTTGCCGATCCGTGTTCCCAAAGTTCTGAAAACAAGTTCTCGGCACGCTATTCAGCGCGGCGAACTTGGTCGAAGGAGCGGCTTAACCACAGGCCACACGTTGTTGAGTAGCACTGGCTGTGCCTGCTGGGTCGGATGCATCTGATCGGCCTGGAACATGTCCGGTTTGTCCGCGATGCCGGCGAGCAGGAACGGCACCAGCGGCACATGCAATTGCTGCGACAGTTGGCCGTACATGGCGTGGAACTTTTGGGTGTAGTCCGGGCCGTAATTAGGCGGCACGTACATGCCGACCAGCACGACCTTCGCGTGACTCTGTTGAGCCTGTTCGACGATCGTGCGCAGGTTGTCGTCGGTGGTGGAGAGCGGCACGCCGCGCAAGGCGTCGTTAGCGCCGAGTTCGACGATCACGATGCTTGGCTTCAAGCGCTCCAGCAACGCCGGCAAACGGGCGCGTCCGCCGCTGGTGGTGTCGCCGCTAATGCTCGCATTGGCGACGCTATAATCGATTCGCTCGGCCGTCAGGCGCTGGCGCATCAGGGCGACCCAGCCTGTGTCGCGAGGCAGGCCGTATTCGGCGGAGATGCTGTCGCCAAGCACGACAATGACCGGCCTGGCCGGTTCCGGCGCGTTGGCGGCGCGCGCCGCGAAGGGTAGCGCAAACAGGGTGGCGGCCACGAGGCCCAAGCCGAATGCCGAAGTCGGCGCTACCGCGCGCGGCGCAATGGCAAGCACTTTCAACCTACGCTTCACCATGCTAAACAAAACTGATCCGGTCATTGAAGTGCGGGGTTTGTGCAAGAAGGTTAAGGATGCGACGGGCGAACTGACGATTCTCGACAACATCGATCTTGCTATCGATGCCGGCAGCAGTGTGGCGATCGTCGGCGCATCCGGGTCGGGCAAGTCTACGCTGCTCGGCCTGCTCGCGGGATTGGACAGCGCGAGTTCGGGCTCGGTTCGATTGCTTGGGCGCGAGCTTACCGAATTGAGTGAAGACGAGCGCGCCGCATTGCGCAGCGGCTCGGTCGGTTTCGTGTTCCAGTCGTTTCAACTGATGCCGCATCTGACGGCGCTCGAAAACGTCACGTTGCCGCTCGAGTTGCAGGGCGGTGTGGGCACGCGCGAAGCCGCGACGCGTGCGCGCGGTTTGCTGGAGCAGGTGGGCCTGGGCCAGCGCACGGGGCATTATCCGAAGCTGCTGTCGGGCGGCGAGCAGCAGCGTGTGGCCCTGGCGCGAGCGTTCGTCACGCATCCGGCGATCCTGTTCGCGGACGAGCCGACCGGCAGTCTCGACGCCGCCACCGGCCATGCCGTGATCGACCTGATGTTCGAGATGAATCGCGCGAACGGCGCCACGCTGATTCTGGTCACGCACGATATCGAGCTGGCGCGTCGCTGCGACACGACCGTGACGATCGAGGCGGGTCGGCTGGCTTGAGGCGACAACATTGTCGCTAGCCCGACGCCAGCCGAACCAGCGTCACACAAACCGTCGCACCAAAAGCAAAGCGGGCCACGAATGGCCCGCTTTTTTATTGCTCGATCGGCGCGGTTTGCCGCGCGACTCGACTCACTTCTTCAACGCCGCCCGCGCCCGCGCGATCAACGCCGACGTCGACGAGTCATGCTTCTTCTCATCCACGCTCGCGGCGGTCAGATCGGCCTCGACCACCTTGCCGAGAATCTTGCCGAGCTCGACGCCCCACTGATCGAACGGATTGATGTTCCACACCGACGCCTGCACCAGCACCTTGTGTTCGTACAACGCGATCAAGGCGCCGAGCGAGCGCGCGGTCAGCGCGTCGACCAGCAGCGTGCTGGTCGGCCGGTTGCCGGGGAACACCAGGTGCGGCGCGAGTTCCGGCTTGTCCGGGCCGGCCACTTTCCTGGCCTCTTCCAGCGTGCGGCCGAGCATCAGCGCTTCACTTTGAGCAAAGCAATTGGCCAGCAGCTTCGGATGATGGCTGACGAGCGGATGCTCCGGCGTCATCACGGCGATGAAGTCGATCGGCACGATAGTCGGACCCTGATGCAGCATCTGGAAGAACGCGTGCTGGCCGTTCGTGCCCGGTTCGCCCCACGTCACGGCGGCGGTCGGGTAATCGACCATCGCGCCGTCGAGCCGCGCGGACTTGCCGTTGCTTTCCATTTCGAGCTGTTGCAGATACGACGGCAGGAAATGCAGCGCATTCGAATACGGCGCGACCAGATAGCTTTGCGAGCCGAAGAAGTTGCGATACCAGATGCCGATCATGCCGAGCAGTACCGGCAGATTCTTCTCGAGCGGTGCGTCGCGGAAATGCTGGTCCATCTCGTTGGCGCCGGCGAGCAGTTCGCCGAACTGCTGCGGACCGATCGCGATCATGATCGACAAGCCCACCGCCGACCACAGCGAATAGCGGCCGCCGACCCAGTCCCACATCTCGAATACGTTCTCTTTCGCGATGCCGAACCTGATCACTTCCGACGGATTCGCCGACACGCCGACGAAGTGCTTCGCCAGTGCGCTTTCCGGGCAACCCTTCTCGGTGAACCAGTCGCGCAGCGAGCGCGCGTTGGTCATGGTTTCGAGCGTGGTGAACGTCTTCGAGACGATGATCGCGAGCGTTTCCTCGGGATCGATCTGCTGCATCACGTTGTACAGATCAGCGCCGTCTACATTCGACACGAAATGCGTGGTGATCTCGGGCGTGGCCAGATGATGCAAGGCGTGCACGACCATTTTCGGCCCGAGGTCCGAACCGCCGATGCCGATGTTCACCACGTAGCGGATCCGCTTGCCGGTGTAGCCGGTCCATGCGCCGCTGCGCACCTGGTCGGCGAACGCGGTCATCTTCGCGCGCTCGGCCTGCACCTGGTCGAAGAACGGCGCTTTCGGGTCGGTGGCGCGCAAGGCGGTGTGCAAGGCGGCGCGGCCTTCGGTCGGGTTGACGACCTCGCCCGCGAACATCGCGTCGCGGCGCTTTTCGACGCCGGCTTCACGTGCGAGTTGCACGAGCAGCTTGAGGGTTTCGTCGGTGATGCGGTTCTTCGAAAAATCGGCCGCGAGACCGCCGCCGGCGAACGCGAAGCGCTCGGCGCGGGTGGGGGCGGGGTCGTTCTCGGGGGCGAACCAGTCGCGCAGGTGCGCATCGCGAATCTTCTCGTAATGCGTTTGCAGCGAGGACCAGGAGGGGAGCGAGTTCTGCGTCATAGCGTCCGTCTAACCAAGGGCACGAGGGAAGGCGAGCGCGTGAAGCGCTGCCGAGGATGATGCAACGATGCTGTTAGAGCGATGCCGCGCGGCCGGCGATGCACGGGGCGGTGGGGAGGCTTCGGGCGTTCGCCGCGCGAGTGCGCGCTGAAGCTTCGCCGCCACCCGCGTTGAATCCGACGCGCGGCGCAGTCGTTCAGTATAGCGGCCTTGCGTGAAGGGTGACAGGCAGGCGCGCTTGGGCAGCGTGGGGTGCAGAGTTTGGGATGGAAGGGGGCGAGCTTCGGTGCAGGCTGAGGCGGCCGCGGTTAGGCGCGGCATTGCGCTCGGGCTGAGCGCATGTGGTCGCGGAAGAAGCCACGACTCACCCTTCGGTCGCCGGATAAAACAACCGGTTCAGCAAACTACGCACCATCGGCGCCAGTTCGCCCGCCGTCAATCCCGCTGGCCCATGCCCTTGCGCCGTCAGCGTATCGGCGGCGAGACCGTGCAGATAGACGCCCGCCAACGCCGCTTCGTAGCGCGGCAGATGCTGCGCGAGCAACGCGCCGATGATGCCGCCGAGCACGTCGCCGGTGCCGCCCGTCGCGAGCGCGGCGTTGCCGGTCGGGTTGATCGCGAGGCGGCCGTCGGGCGCGGCGACGATCGTGCCGGTGCCTTTTAGCACCACAACGCTGGCAAAGCGCGCGGCCAGCGCGCGTGCCGCGCCGAGCCGGTCGCGCTGTATGCCGGCCGCGTCGGTGCCGAGCAGGCGCGCGGCTTCGAGCGGATGCGGCGTGAGAAGGCACGGGTCGCCTTGCACGCCGCGTGCGGTCAGTTCCGCCGCGAGCGACGGGTCTTTCGCGATCAGATTCAGCGCGTCCGCGTCGAACAGCTTCGGCATGTCCAGACGCAGCACGTCATGCAGCACCTGCGTCGCGCGCTCGCGTTCGCCCATGCCGCAGCCGATCGCTAGAGCGTCCATCTTGTCGAGCGGTAGCGTGTCGATCGCGTGCAGCATCAGTTCCGGATGCGGCGGATCGTAGGGCGGAGCGCCGTCGCCCAGCAGCGCGACGTGGACTTTGCCCGCGCCGGTGTACAACGCCGCGCGCGACGCGAGGATCGGCGCGCCGCACATGCCGGTGTCGCCGCCGACCACGGCGAGGCTACCGAAGGTGCCCTTGTGGGTCGCGAAATCGCGCGGCGGCAGGAAGCCAGCGAACAGGTCGGGCGCGTTGAGTTGCACGGCCGTGCGTTTGCTGGAGTCGATGCCGATCGGCGCGACGGTGACCGAACCGGCGAGGTCGCGGCCTTGCGCGGTGAAGAGCCCCGGTTTGGCGGCAATGAAGCTGATCGTGTGCGTGGCATGGACGGCCACGCCGTCGCTTTCGCCGACCACCGTGCCGGTGTCGCTGTCGAGGCCGCTGGGGACGTCGAGCGCCAGCACGCCGCCTCTGCGTGGCCGGGCTTGGGCGCGTTGAGAAAGCTGCCGCGCGACCGTCGCGAAGACGCCGTCGAGGGCGCGTGTCAGGCCGATGCCGAACATGCCGTCCACGAACCACGTGTAGCCGTCCAGCGACGCGGGCGGCGCCGTGCTGATCGCGACGCCGGCGGCGCGCGCCAGTTCGAGAGCCCAGCGGGCGTCGGCCGGTTTTACGTCGACCGGCATGCACAGTTCCACGGCAATGCCGTCCTGGTGCAGCTCCGTCGCGAGGATCAGCGCGTCGCCGCCGTTATTGCCGGGCCCGGCGATCAGCCACACCTTCTGCTTCGCGCGTTCGATCGACGTGTCGCGTGTGATCAGTTCCTGCAGGAAGCTCGCCGCGGACTTGCCGGCGCGCGCCATCAGCGTGTGCCCGGGCAAGCCGGCCGCGGCTCGCGATTCGGCGAGCCGCAGATCGGTCAGCGTCAGTAACGGTAGCGCCTTGTTGTGAGGGCGGATGAGGATAGGCGGGCTGAGGTCGGCTTCGGTCATGGCGGCGGGCGATTCGCCCCGGCGCAAGGCCCGGGCGAGGAAGCGGGAGAAACCGCTATGGTAGTGCCGATGGGCGCGCCGCGCGAACCCACCGGCCGGCTGCGGCTAGAAGCGGTCCGCGCGCAGCGCCGCCAGCGTATCCGCAGGCACGTCCGGCGTCTGACCGGACATCAGGTCGGCGATCAGTTTGCCCGCGCCGCAAGCCAGCCCCCAGCCCGCCGGGCCATGCCCGACGTTGACGAACAGGCGCGGATGCAGCGCGTTGCCGATCACCGGCAAGCCATCGGGCGACAGCAGTTTGACGCCTTCCCACGGCAGCGCCGCCGAGATTCGCGCCGCGCCCGGAATCCAGTCGTGCGTGGCCTGGCCGAGCAGCGCCAGCGCTTCTTTGGTCAACGCTTTGCCGAGCGGCTTGTCGATCTGCGCGGCGCTCTGCAGCACCGCGCCGCCCGCAATGCGCAGCCGATGATTCATACGGCTGATCGCAATCCGTTTGACCGCGTCGACGATCGCCACATGCGGCGCGCATTCCTCATGCGCGATCGGCGCGACCAGCGTATGCAGTCGCAGCGGATGCAGCGGTAAGCGCAAGCCGAGCGGGTCGAGTAGCGCGAGGCTGCCGTGACCGGCGGCTACGACGACTGCGTCCGCGTGGATCACGTCGACCTCACGCGAACGCGACGACGCGCCCGGCCGCGGCGCCAGTTCCACCGACGCGCGCTGACCTTCGAGACGGATCGCCGAGACTTCGCAGCCGAGCATGAATTGCACGCCGCCCTGGGTATCGAGCGTCTGCTTGATGAGCTTGGCGAACAGCGGCGAGTTGGCCGTGCGTTCCTGATCGAACAGTACGCCGCCCGCGAACTCCGGCTCGGCGCGCACCGAATGCTCGAACGCGCTGCATTCAGCGGGCGTCAGCACGTGATGCGGTACTTCGTTCAGCCGCAGCAGGTCGAGCGCCGGCTGGGTCTGCTCCCACTCCTGCGCGGAGCGAACCAGATACAGCAAGCCGCTGGTTTGTTCGAATTCGAGGCCGAAGCGCGCTTCGACGTCGGCCATGGCTTCGCGCGACAGCTCGATCAGCGGACGCAGCCGGCCATATTGACGGCTGAATGCCTCGGGGTCCTGCAACGCGGCGAGTTGTTTGACGAACTGGCGCGCCGGCCCGGTGAAGCCCGTCTTGCTGATGACGCCGTTTCTGGCATTTTGCCGGCTGGCCATGAAGGTCGGGCCGAACCAGACGTCGAGCGGCGTGGGCAGCACGGTGCCGCCATGGCCATAGGTCGCGCCTTGCGCCACCGTGGCGTGACGCTCGACGACGCAGACCCGGTGACCGGCCGCGCGCAATTGATAAGCGGTGGCGACGCCCGCAATCCCGCCGCCGATGACGATGACATCCATGCTTTCTGATTCGAATGGCCGACGGGACGCCGAAGCGGCGCGATCCCGTTGAGCGTGACATGCGGCGCGCGGTGCCCGGCTTGACTCGGGCCGCTCGCGCCGATCTGGTGAAAGGCCGAATGATAGCAGTCAAAGCGCTCGCGCGGCCACGCGGGCGGCACGCCGGAAGGCGTCGCGCAACGCGGCGCGGGCGGCCCGAAAGCGCACCGGCAAGGCCGCCGGAAGCCCTTTCCCGGGTATAATCTCGGACTTCCTTTCCGCCTCACGTCGCCTGCACGCGCGACTTCTCGGCATCACTGAGCGACGCAAAGTCAAGTCCATGGCCCACTTCTCGTGTTTCCCCGGCGCTTCGGCCCTTTCCGATTTCCGTCAAACCCGCCTGCTCGACACGCTCACGCGCATCGACCCGAACATCACCGGGGTGCGCGGGCAGTATCTGCACTTCATCAACGCCCAGAGCGAGCTGTCCGCTGAAGACACGGCGAAGATCGAGGCGCTGATGCACTACGGCGATCCGCTCGAAGAAAGCAAAGAGCGCGGCACGGCCGAAACCTTCCTCGTGGTGCCGCGCTTCGGCACGGTGTCGCCGTGGGCCAGCAAGGCCACCGACATCGCGCATCTGTGCGGTCTCACGCAGGTGCGGCGAATCGAGCGCGGCGTCGAGTACACGGTCACGCTGAAGAGCGGTCTGCTGGGCGGCAAGAAGGCGCTTTCCGACGAAGCCCGCGCGGCCGTCGTCGCGGCGTTGCACGACCGCATGACCGAAAGCGTGTCGAGCTCGCGCGAGCACGCGTTGCATCTGTTCGACGAACTGCCGGCCAAGCCGCTGCAAACCGTCGACGTGCTCGGCCACGGCCGCGGCGCGCTGGAAGCGGCGAACACGGAACTGGGCCTCGCGCTGGCCGACGACGAAATCGACTATTTGGTCGACGCGTTCACGAAGCTCGGCCGCAACCCGACCGACGTCGAACTGATGATGTTCGCGCAGGCCAACAGCGAACACTGCCGTCACAAGATTTTCAACGCGGACTGGACCATCGACGGCGAGAAGCAGGACATCTCGCTGTTCAACATGATCCGCAATACCGAGAAGCTCAATCCGCAGGGCACGATCGTCGCGTATTCGGACAACTCGGCGATCATGGCGGGCGGCATGGCCGAGCGCTGGTTCCCGCGCACCCCGGCGGAACTCGGCGCCAGCGAATTGCCGGAACACTATCGCCGTGGCGTCGAACTCACGCACACGCTGATGAAGGTGGAAACGCATAACCACCCGACCGCGATCTCGCCGTTCCCGGGCGCCTCCACCGGTTCGGGCGGTGAAATCCGCGACGAAGGCGCGACCGGGCGCGGCGCGCGTCCCAAGGCGGGTCTGGCGGGCTTCACGGTGTCGAACCTGGTTTTGCCGGACGGCGTCGAGGCCTGGGAAAACGCGCGCGACGTCGCGCAGCCTCTCGCGCACCGCAACCCGGCCGAGCCGCACGAAGCTTACGGCCGTCCGGATCGCATCGCGTCGCCGCTGCAAATCATGATCGACGGCCCGCTCGGCGGCGCCGCGTTCAACAACGAATTCGGCCGGCCGAATCTGGGCGGCTATTTCCGCGCTTACGAACAGAACGTCGCGGGTCTGGTGCGCGGTTATCACAAGCCGATCATGATCGCCGGCGGCATCGGCAATATTTCGGACCAGCACACGCATAAGCACGATCTGCCGGAAGGCTCGCTGCTGATCCAGATCGGCGGCCCGGGCATGCGGATCGGCATGGGCGGCGGCGCGGCGAGTTCCATGGCGACCGGCACCAATACCGCCGAACTCGACTTCGACTCGGTGCAGCGCGGCAACCCCGAAATCGAACGCCGTGCGCAGGAAGTCATCAACGCGTGCTGGCAACTCGGCGACAAGAATCCGATTCTGAGCATTCACGACGTCGGCGCGGGTGGTTTGTCGAACGCGTTCCCGGAAGTGGTCGACGGCGCGAGCAAGGGCGCGCTGTTCGATCTGCGCAAGATCCAGCTCGAAGAGAGCGGCTTGTCGCCGCGCGAAATCTGGTCGAACGAAGCGCAAGAACGTTATGTGCTGGCCATCGCGCCGGCCGACCTGCCGGCGTTCGAAGCCATGTGCCTGCGCGAGCGCTGCCCGTTCGCGGTGATCGGCACGGCAACCGCCGAGCGTCAACTGAAGGTGATCGACTCCGCGCAGAACGTGGACAGCGCGCACCAGCCGGTCGATATGCCGATGGAAGTGCTGCTCGGTAAAGCACCGCGCATGCATCGCGACGTCAAGCGGGTCGAGCAGAAGCTCGAACCGGTGGACGTCACGGGTATTGCATTGCCGGAGGTCGCGGTGAGCGTGCTGCGTCACCCCACGGTGGCGAGCAAGTCGTTCCTGATTACCATCGGCGATCGTTCGGTGGGCGGCACGACCGCGCGTGACCAGATGGTCGGCCCGTGGCAAGTGCCGGTGGCCGACGTCGCGATCACCACCATGGACTACGCGGGCTTCCGCGGCGAAGCAATGACCATGGCCGAGCGCACGCCGCTCGCCGTGATCAACGCGCCGGCGTCGGGCCGCATGGCGGTCGGCGAGGCGGTCACGAACATCGCGGCCGCGCCGATTGCATCGCTCGACAAGCTCAAGCTGTCGGCGAACTGGATGGCCGCGTGCGGCGCGCCTGGCGAAGATGCCGCGCTGTACGACACGGTCAAGGCAATCGGCATGGAGCTGTGCCCGGCGCTCGGCATCAGCATTCCGGTCGGTAAAGATTCGCTGTCCATGCGTACCAAATGGGAAGACCGTGGCGTCGCGAAGGAAGTGGTCGCGCCGGTTTCGCTGATCATCTCGGCGTTCGCGCCGGTTGAAGACGTGCGCCGCCACCTCACGCCGCAACTGCGCCGTGCCAACGGTACGGACGGCGTGGGCGACTCGGTGCTGATCGCGATCGACCTCGGCCGCGGCCAGCATCGTCTGGGCGGCAGTATTCTCGCGCAGGTTACGCAGCAGGTCGGCGACACGGTGCCGGACGTCGACGATCCGGAAGATCTGAAGCGTTTCTTCGCCGCGATCCAAGCGCTGAATCAACAAGGCAAACTGCTCGCTTACCACGACCGCTCGGACGGCGGCCTGTGGGCGACGGTGTGCGAGATGGCGTTCGCGGGGCACGTGGGCGTGTCGCTGAACGTCGACATGCTGGTGCTCGATCCGAACCACGAATCCGATTACGGCGACGCGAAAGACTGGGCCAAGCAGACCAGCGGCCGCCGCGAAGACCGCACGATCCGCGCGCTGTTCAACGAAGAACTCGGTGCGGTGATCCAGGTGCGTGCCGCGGACCGCGACGCGGTGCTCGCCGCATTGCGCGAACACGGCCTGTCGGCGTGCTCGCATGTGATCGGCAAGATCAACGAGCGCGACACGATCGAAATCTATCGCGACGCGAAGAAGATCTACGAAGCGCCGCGCACAGATCTGCATCGTACGTGGAGCGAAGTGAGCTGGCGTATCTCGCGGCTGCGCGATAACCCGGCGTGCGCCGACGCCGAATACGACCTGCTGTCGGATGCGGCCGATCCGGGCATCACGCCGGTGTTGAGCTTCGATCCGTCGGAAGATGTCGCGGCACCGTTCGTCGGCAAGGGCGCGCGTCCGCGTGTCGCGATCCTGCGTGAGCAGGGCGTGAACTCGCACCTCGAAACCGCGTACGCATTCGACCGCGCCGGCTTCGACGCGCACGACGTGCACATGAGCGATCTGCTGGCAGGCCGCGCCAATCTGGCGGATTTCGCCGGCGCGGTGGCGTGCGGCGGCTTCTCGTACGGCGATACGCTGGGCGCCGGCGAAGGCTGGGCGAAGGCGATCCGCTTCAATGCGCAACTGGCTGACATGTTCGCCGCGTTCTTCGGTCGCGAAGACACGTTCGCGCTGGGCATCTGCAATGGTTGCCAGATGATGAGCAGCCTCGCGTCGATGATTCCGGGCGCGGAAGCCTGGCCGAAGTTCACGCGCAACAAGTCGGAGAAATTCGAAGCGCGTTTCTCGCTGGTCGAAGTGCAGGCTTCGCCGTCGATCTTCTTCAACGGCATGGAAGGCTCGCGCATTCCGGTGGCGATCGCTCACGGCGAAGGCTATGCGGACTTCTCGCAGCAGGGCGACGCGTCGAAGGTGGCGGTGGCCATGCGCTTCGTCGATCATCGTGGTCTGGCGACCGAGCAGTATCCGTTGAACCCGAATGGCTCGCCGGACGGTATCACGTCGGTTACCACGCCCGACGGTCGCTTCACGGTGCTGATGCCGCACACCGAGCGCGTGCATCGCGCGGTGCAGATGAGCTGGCATCCGGAAGGCTGGGGCGAGGGCAGCACGGACGCAAGCCCGTGGATGCGCGTGTTCCAGAACGCACGCCGCTGGTTGGGTTGAGGCTGGGGTTGGGCCGCAACGAAAAAACCGCCTTCGTGGCGGTTTTTTCGTTTTCACCGTGCGTAAAACATAAAACGCACAAGGCAAAACGGATCCACGAAAGCAAACAAGCCGCCCGAGGGCGGCTTGTTCGTTTCAATCAGTGGGCAAACAACCCGCTTATTGAATCTTCGCGTTCTTACGCAGACCTTCTTCGAACGCTTGCAGCTTTTCCTGCTGGATCTGCTGCACGATCTGCGGACGCACCTGCTCCAGCGGCGGCGGCGTGATGGCGCGCGTATCGTCGAGGCGGATGATGTGCCAGCCGAATTGCGTATGCACCGGCGTGTCCGTCATCTGGCCTTTCTGCAGATGCGTGGCCGCGTCCGCGAATTCAGGCACATAAGCCTTCGGGTCCGACCAGTCCAGGTCGCCGCCGTTCTTGCCCGATCCCGGATCCTTCGAGTATTGCTTGGCCAGATCTTCGAAGCTTGCGCCGGCCTTGATCTTCGCGATCAGGTCTTTTGCCTGCTGTTCGTTGTCCACCAGAATGTGGTGCAGGTGATATTCCTTGCCGCCTGCATCTTTGATCAGCGCGTTGTAGCGCGCGGTGACTTCGGCGTCGCTCGGCGTGTTGTTCTTCACGAAGTCTTCGATCAGCGCGCGCAGCACGACGGTTTGTTGTGCGACGGCGATTTGCGCCTTGATGTCCGGACGATTCGGCAGGCCGCGACGCAGGGCTTCCTGCATCAGGATTTCGCGGTTCACCAGCTCTTCGCGCACGGCCGTTTGCAGTTGCGGCGTGTTTTGCTGGCCTTGATGCACCAGTTGTTCGATCAGCGCGTCGGCGCGTGCTTTCGGAATCGGCGTGCCGTTCACGACAGCGATGTTCTGTGCAAATGCAGGAGCGGCCGCGAACGCAGCCAGCACTACCCAAAGGTGGGTTTTCTTCAAGGTCATCGGAAGGTTCCTAGCGGGGCAACAAAGCGAATTCTTCGGGCGTATACGCCGTGATTGCAAGGGCATGAATGCCGCGCTGCATGGCATCGGCCAGCGCATCATACACCATGCGATGCCGCGCCACGCGGGCCTTGCCGGCGAATGCGGCAGCCACGATCGTGACACTGAAATGACCGCCGGCCGAGGCGCCGGCGTGGCCCGCGTGCTGCGCGCTGTCGTCGCTGATCTGGATCGACGCGACCGGCGCGAGCGCGGCGGTGAGGCGTGCTTCGATCAGCGCGGCGCGCTCGGCGGTAGTGGCGTGCATGAAAACGTTGGTGTCGGCGGTCATGTCATTCTTCCTTCATGTACTTCGACAGCCACAAGCTCTGTCCGACGATAAACACCACGAGGCAACCGGTCGCGCCGAACAGCTTGAAATTGACCCACTGGTCGGTGGTGTAGTGGTACGCGACGAACAGATTGACGAGCCCGAGCAGCACGAAAAAGATCGCCCACACCACGCTCAGCTTGCCCCAGATTGCGTGCGGCAGCGTGATCTGCTTGCCCATCATCGCTTCGATCAGGTTCTTGTTGAAGGCCAGTTGCGAGACGATCAGCGCCACGGAAAACGCCCAGTACAGCACGGTCGGCTTCCATTTGATGAAGGTGTCGTTGTGCAGCACGAGCGTCGCGCCGCCGAACACGGTGACGACGCCGAGGCTCACCCACAGCATCGGGTCGACTTTGCGGTGGCGGAACGCCACCCACGCGATCTGCACCAGCGTGGCGACGATCGCCACTGCCGTCGCCGTGAAAATGCCCCAGATCTTGAAGGCGACGAAGAACAGGATGATCGGGAACAGATCGAACAGGAATTTCATTATCTGGTCGGGAATTCGCAGAAGGACTCGAGGAATGAGGGACGCGGCGCGAAACGGCCGGCGGGTGCCTGCCACGCAGGCTCCGCCGGCAATGCGCCGGACTCCGCGCTGCGTTACTTGGGCTCGAATTGTAACGCAGCCGAATTGATGCAGTAACGCAGCCCCGTCGGTGCGGGGCCGTCTTCGAACACGTGGCCCAGATGCGCGCCGCAGTTCTTGCATTGCACCTCGATGCGCAGCATGCCGTGCGTGCGGTCGGTTTTCTCGGCGATCACCTCGCCGTTGATCGGCTTGAAGTAGCTCGGCCAGCCGCAGCCGGCGTCGAACTTGGTGTCGGATTCGAAGAGCGGCGTGCCGCAGCACACGCAGTCGTAAATGCCGCGGTCCCAGTGGTCGTGATAGCGGCCCGTGAACGGGCGCTCGGTGGCCGCGTGGCGCGTCACCTGGTATTCGACGTCGGAGAGCTGCTTGCGCCACTCGGCGTCGTCTTTCCGCACGGCGGGGACGTCGGGGTTGAGGTCGTCGGGTTTGTTCATGGTCGGGGTTCCTGTCTCGGGGCTTGTTTTGGGGACTGCACTACGGTCAGGTTGCGTTCACGCGAATGGCGACTGGCTTCGGCGCGTCACGACGAACAGCTCACTTCCAGTGAACTCGCCCAGTCGGGTGGCAGGCCCGCATATGCTTCATGCTCGGGCTGTTCGTCGAACGGTCGGCGCAGCACCGCCGCCAGACGCTCCACTTCGGAAAAATCCTTCTCTTTCGCGCGGCGGATCGCCGTTTCCGCCAGATGATTGCGAAGAATGAATTTGGGGTTGACCCGGTTCATTGCAATGGCGCGCGCGGCATCGTCGCGTGTTTCGTGGGACAGGCGCGCGCGGTAGTCGTTCGCCCACGCGTCGAACCCGGCGCGGTCGAGGAACAGGTCGCGCACGGTGGTGTCGCCGCTCGCGTCGTGTTTCGATACGCGCGCGAGATGGCGGAACGTCAGCGTGAAATCGGCGCGGTTCGCGTGCATCACTTCGAACAGACGATTCACCAGCGCGTCGTCGCCGTCGCGTTCGGTCTCGAGGCCGAGCTTCGCGCGCATACGCCGTTCCAGCGCCGGCGCGAAACGCGCCTTGAAACCGCCGAGCACGCGTTGCGCGTCTTCGATCGCCCGGTCGCCGCGCACGCTTTCGTCGTGCTGTTCGCCGAGCAGCGGCAACAAGCCTTGCGCGAGACAGAAGAGATTCCAGTACGCGATCTGCGGCTGCATCTTGTACGCGTAACGGCCTTGCGAGTCGGAGTGATTGCAGATGTAGCCGGCGTCGAAACCGTCCATGAAACCGAACGGACCGTAGTCGATGGTCAGGCCGAGAATCGACATGTTGTCGGTGTTCATCACGCCGTGGCAGAAGCCGACCGCCTGCCATTCGACCATCAGGTCGGCGGTGGATTTCACGGCTTCGTCGAGCAGCGCGAGATAGGGGTCGTCAGCGTCGCGGCAATGCGGATAGAAGCGCGCGATCACGTGATCGGCGAGCGCGCGCAGCGCGTCGGTGCGATCGTTCGAATAGAAATGCTCGAAGTGACCGAAGCGGACGAAACTCGGCGCGACCCGCGTGACGACCGCGGCGGTTTCGATCTCTTCGCGCCGCACCGGCTGATCGGAACCGATCACGCACAGCGCGCGCGTGGTCGGAATGCCGAGGTGATGCATGGCCTCCGAACACAGAAATTCGCGGATCGACGAGCGCAGTACCGCGCGGCCGTCGCCCATGCGCGAATAGGGCGTGCGCCCGGCGCCCTTGAGTTGCAGCTCGAAACACTGGCCGTGATGCGCGAGCTCGCCGAGACCGAGGGCGCGGCCGTCGCCGAGCTGGCCGGCCCACACGCCGAACTGATGCCCCGAATACACCGACGCATAAGGCAGCGCCTCGGCGGGCCATTCACGCGTGGCGTTACCGGAGAACAGTTCGGCGAAGCCGGGATCGTTCTGGAGGCCCGGTTCTAAACCGAGCAGCACGGCGGTCTCCGCGGAGAAGCCGACCATGTAAGGCGCATTGAGTGGGGCCGCCGGCAGACGCGTCATAAAGACGCTGCCGAGCCGCGCGAACGCGCTTTCCGGCGAGGTGACGAGTGCGTTGGAAAGAGCCGCTAGCGGCCCGGATAACCCTGCAAAGCTTGGGGAAAACGACATGTTGAGCGCCTCTGGATTAACCGATATTGTAAGTCCGCGCCAGCGGCGCTGCAGGCTGGCTTCCCATTGAAGCAACCAGGACGAGGAGAGCTCCCTTTATGACGACGCCGCTGCTGGGACAGATGATGGACGTGCCGCTCACCGTATCCTCGTTGCTCGCGCATGCCGCGCGGCATTTCGGCGGCACCGAAATCGTGTCGCGGCGTATCGAGGGCGATCTGCATCGCTATACCTACCGCGATTGCGAAAAACGCGCGAAGCAACTCGCGCAGGCGCTGATCGCGCTGGGCGTCGAGCCCGGCGAACGGGTGGCGACGCTGGCCTGGAACGGCTACCGGCATCTCGAAGCGTATTACGGCACGACCGGCTTCGGCGCCGTGTGCCACACGATCAATCCGCGTCTCTTTCCCGATCAGATCGCCTACATCGTCAATCACGCCGACGACGCCTACGTGATGTTCGACACCACGTTCGCACCGCTGGTCGACGCGCTCGCGCCGCAGTGCCCGAAAGTGCGCGGCTGGATCGCGCTCGCCGACGAAGCGCATCGGCCGGTCATGCAAACGCCGGTGCTCAGCTACGAAACGCTGGTGAGCGCGCAGGACGGCAACTTCGCGTGGCCCGAGCTCGACGAGCGCCAGGCTTCGTACCTTTGCTATACGTCCGGCACCACGGGCAATCCGAAGGGCGCGCTGTACTCGCATCGCTCGACGGTGCTGCATGCGTTCGGCGCGGCCTTGCCCGACGCCATGAGCCTGTCCGCGCGCGATGCCGTGCTGCCGGTCGTGCCGATGTTCCATGTGAACGCATGGGGCATTCCGCACTGCGCGCCGTTGACGGGCGCGAAGCTGGTGTTCCCCGGCAAGGACCTTGACGGCAAGTCGCTGTACGAGTTGATGGAAAGCGAACGCGTGACGTATTCCGCCGGGGTGCCGACCGTGTGGCTCGGTTTGCTGAATTATCTGCGCGAGGCGGGCGTGCGGTTTTCGTCGCTCGATCGCACGGTGATCGGCGGCTCGGCGTGCCCGCCGGCCATGCTGCGCACGTTCGAGGACGACTACGGCGTGCAGGTGATTCACGCGTGGGGCATGACCGAAATGTCGCCGCTCGGCACGCTGTCGAAATTGACGTGGGAGCAATCGCAACGTCCGCTCGCCGAGCGCCGCAAATTGCTCGAAAAGCAGGGCCATGTGCTGTACGGCGTCGATATGAAGATCGTCGGCGAAGACGGCCACGAGTTGCCCTGGGACGGCGTCGCGTTCGGCGATCTGCATGTGCGCGGACCGTGGGTGATCGACCGGTATTTCCGCAAGGACGATTCGCCGCTGGTGGACGGCTGGTTTCCGACCGGCGACGTCGCGACGATCGACCGCGACAGTTTTCTGAACATCACCGATCGCTCGAAAGACGTGATCAAGTCCGGCGGCGAATGGATCAGTTCGATCGACGTCGAGAACGTCGCGATCGCGCATCCGGCGGTCGCGGAAGCGGCCTGTATCGCCTGCGCGCATCCGAAATGGACCGAACGGCCGCTGCTGGTAGTCGTCAGGCGCGCGGGGTTCGACGTGACGCGCGAGGAACTGCTCGCGTTCTACGACGGCAAGGTCGCCAGATGGTGGATTCCCGACGACGTCGTCTTCGTCGACGAACTGCCGCACACGGCCACCGGCAAATTGCAGAAGCTGAAGCTGCGCGATCTGTTCCGCGATCACGTGCTGCCGTCGGCCTTGGAAGACCAGAAGGATTGTCCGCTGGTTAGGGGAAACCCCGCCTAACAGTAAATTGAACGAGCGTGCTTTTTTGTGTATTCTGCCTGCTGACCCCGGTTAATCGAGCAGCGAGTCGGTGAGTGTGTCGCCCATGCGCTGGCAACAAGCGGACAATGATCCGACTCGGTGAACCGGACGGGCGGCGCGTCATGCGCCGCCTCAACCGCAACATGGCATGAATCGCATGGAGGCAGGCAGAGATGGCAGTGGACTACACAACTCATGACGGCGTGGCCGTCATCACGCTGAACAATCCTCCCGTGAATGGCCTCGGCCTGTCGACGCGAGCCGGCATCGTCGACGGTATCGAGCGCGCGCAGAACGATCCGTCCATTAAGGCCATCGTGCTGACCGGCGCGGGCAAAGCGTTTTCAGGCGGCGCCGACATCACCGAATTCAACACGCCGAAAGCGACTCAGGAACCGACGCTCGCCACCGTCATCAAGGTGGTCGAAAGCAGCGCGAAGCCGGTGATCGCGGCAATTCACAGCGTGGCGATGGGCGGCGGTTTGGAATTGGCGCTCGGCGCGCATTACCGGATCGCGGCGCCCGGCGCGCAGATCGCGCTGCCGGAAGTGAAGCTCGGCATTTTGCCGGGCGCGGGCGGCACGCAGCGTTTGCCGCGCGCCATCGGCCTCGAAGCGTCGCTCAATATGATCGTGTCGGGTGCGCCGGTGCTGTCCGAGAAGCTCGCCGACTCGGGTCTGTTCGACGAGGTCGCGCCGGGCGATCTGGCCGAAGCGGCACTCGCGTTTGCCCGCAAGGTCGGCGCGAAAGAAGGCCCGCATCCGCGCGTGCGCGATCGCCAGATCGAGCATCCGAACGCCGCGGGTTTCATCCAGTTCGCGCGCAATACCGTCTCGGCGATGGCGAAGAATTTCCCCGCGCCTCTGAAATGTATTGATGCGGTCGAAGCGGGCGTGCAGAACGGCTTCGACAAGGGCCTCGCATTCGAACGCGAATGCTTCATCGCGCTGGTGCAGACGCCCGAGAGTCACGCGTTACGTCACGCGTTCTTCGGTGAGCGCGCGGCCAGCAAGATTCCCGACGTGCCGGCCGACACACCCGTGCGCGACATCGCCCAGGTGGCGGTGATCGGCGCGGGCACGATGGGCGGCGGCATCGCGATGAACTTCATCAACGCGGGCATTCCGGTCACGCTGCTGGAAACGAAACAGGACGCGCTCGATCGCGGCCTCGCGACGATCCGCAAGAACTACGAAGCCAGCGTGAAGAAGGGCAAGCTGAAGCCCGAGGCGCTCGACCAGCGCATGGCGTTGATCACGCCCACGCTGTCCTACGACGACCTCAAGCACGCCGACCTGATCGTCGAAGCGGTGTTCGAGGAACTCGGCGTGAAGGAACAGGTATTCAGGCGGCTCGACGAAGTGGCCAAGCCCGGCGCGATCCTCGCGTCGAACACGTCGACGCTGGACGTCGACAGGATCGCCGCGTTCACGAAACGTCCGCAGGACGTGGTCGGCATGCACTTCTTCAGCCCGGCCAACGTGATGAAGCTGCTCGAAGTGGTGCGCGGCAAGGACACGGCGAAAGACGTGCTCGCCACCGTCATGAAGCTCGCGAAGAAGATCAGAAAGACCGCGGTGGTCTCGGGCGTGTGCGACGGCTTTATCGGCAACCGGATGATCGAGCAGTACATCCGTCAGGCGCTCTTCATGCTCGAGGAAGGCGCGTTGCCCGCGCAGGTCGACAAGGCGATCGAGAAATTCGGTTTCGCGATGGGCCCGTTCCGCATGAGCGATCTGGCCGGCAACGACATCGGCTGGGCGATCCGCAAGCGCCGCTATCAGGAACATCCCGACATGCACTATTCGAAGATCGCCGACCGTCTGTGCGAGACCGGGCGCTTCGGCCAGAAGACCGGCGGCGGCTGGTACGACTACAAGGCGGGCGACCGCACGGCGTATCCGTCGAAGGTCGTCGACGAGATGATCGGCGCGTTCTCGAAGGAAGCCAACGCCGAGCGCCGCAAGATCAGCGACGAGGAAATCGTCGAACGTCTCGTGTTCGCGCTCGTCAATGAAGGCGCGAAGATTCTCGAGGAAGGCATCGCGTCGAAGGCGTCGGATATCGACATGGTCTATCTGACCGGCTACGGTTTTCCGCTGTATCGCGGCGGTCCGATGCTGTACGCGGATACCGTCGGGCTCTACAACGTCGAGCGCGCGATTGGCCGCTATGCGGCGCGGCCGAACGGCGATGCGTGGCAACTCGCGCCCAGCATCGCGAAACTGGCGGCGCAAGGTCGTGGGTTCAACGGCTGAGGCCCGGGAAGGCCGTAGACCCCAGGCCGTTCGAGTGAAATGACCGAGGTGGCGTGTGCCCGCCAACCGCCGTACGGCGAAGCGCCGGTGCGCCACCCTCGACATCGGGATATACCGACCAACTTGTAGGGGACGAGAGTCGGCGCCAAGGCGCTCGCTCCGATCGACACGCTCACCGTCCTCGACACAGGAGATTTGCATGACTGACGCCGTAATCGTATCGACTGCTCGCACGGGCCTCGCCAAATCCTGGCGCGGCGGTTTCAACATGACTCACGGCGCGACGCTCGGCGGCCACGTGACGCAGGCCGCGGTCGAGCGCGCCGGGCTCGATCCGGCGCGCGTCGAGGACGTGATCATGGGCTGCGCCAATCCGGAAGGCGCGACGGGCATGAACATCGCGCGGCAGATCGCGCTGCGCGGCGGCCTGCCGGTCAGCGTGCCGGGCATGACGGTGAACCGCTTCTGCTCGTCGGGTTTGCAGACCATCGCGCTTGCCGCGCAACGCGTGATCGCCGGTGAAGGCGACGTGTTCGTCGCGGGCGGGGTGGAGTCGATCTCGTGCGTGCAGAACGAGATGAACCGCCACATGATGACCGAAGGCTGGCTCAGCCAGCACAAGCCGGAAATCTACTGGTCGATGCTGCAGACCGCGGAAAACGTCGCCAAACGCTATTCGATTTCGAAGGAGCGTCAGGACGAATACGGCGTGCGCTCGCAGCAACGCGCCGCGGCCGCGCTCGAAGCCGGCAAGTTCAAGGACGAGATCGTACCGTTGACGGTACTGGCCGGCGTCGCCGATAAAGCGAGCGGCCGGCTGTTCACGAAGGAAGTCACCGTCGGCAGCGACGAAGGCATTCGCGCCGACACCACGCTCGAAGGTGTGTCGAAGATTCGTACCGCGCTGCCGGGTGGTGTCGTGACGGCGGGCAATGCCAGCCAGTTTTCGGACGGCGCGTCGGCGTGCGTGGTGATGAATGCGAAAGTGGCGGAGCGTGAGGGCCTGCAGCCGCTGGGGATTTTCCGCGGCTTCGCGGTGGCCGGTTGCGAGCCGGACGAGATGGGCATCGGACCGGTGTTCGCGGTGCCGAAGCTGCTCAGGCAAGCCGGGTTGAAGGTCGAGGACATCGACCTGTGGGAACTGAACGAAGCGTTCGCGGTGCAGGTGCTGTATTGCGCCGACAAGCTCGGCATTCCGCACGACCGCCTGAACGTGAACGGCGGCGCGATCGCGGTCGGCCATCCGTACGGCGTGTCGGGCGCGCGGCTGACCGGTCATGCATTGATCGAAGGCAAGCGGCGCGGCGCGAAGCTGGTGGTCGTGACGATGTGTATCGGCGGCGGGCAGGGCGCGGCGGGGTTGTTCGAAGTGGTGTGAGGGCGCCGCGTGATTTCACGCGATCCCACGTGATTGAGTTCGGTAAAAGAGCGGGTGTCGGGCGGTTCGGCGTAATAGCGATGAATCCATGACACCCGCTTTTTTTCGCGCGTGTCAGGCGGTGCGCCGCCACCAGGTTTTGACGAGCCCGGCCAGCGACTGCCGAGCGTGGCGAATCAGGTCGTACAGGCTGTTTTGCGAGCGCAGCCGCTGCAGCACGAACACCGCCGCTTGCGTCTGACCCGCGTTGATCGACACGACGCCGCGTTGCGGCGTCACGAAACACTCGCCTTCCTGCAACGTGATCGTCGTGACAGGTACGGCGTCGCCGAGCCAGGCCAGCGAGCGGTCGCGCAACTGCAGCCGCAGCGAGCCTTCCACCGCCACGATCGCGGTGTGTGCGCCGAGGTCGTGCATCGCGAGTTGACCAGCGGGAAGTCGCGACGGAGCGGCGTCGCGGGAGAGAAAGGCGCGGGGTTGACGCAGCGACATGGCCGATTCCTTTAAACCGTTTTCATGCCACACAGCTTAGGGAGTCCGTCGACGTGAAAACAGCCGCAACGCCCGACTATCTGAACCGGTACAGTGGAGGCTTTCAGCGTGCTGTATCGGTCCGAATGGTGCCGATGTGTATCTGTTGCAGCACGCGAACAGTCCGCACCATCGTCGCATGACACAGTCCACTTCCCTGCAGGACAGCCCGCCGCAGGCGGATCGCGCCGCCGATAGCCAGCCGCTTTACCGGCAACTGGCCGACCAGTACCGCCGCGCGATCGGCAACGGCGTGCTGCGCCCGGGCGACCGCATGCCGTCGATGCGCGCATTCATGCAACGCCACAGCGTGAGTCTCGCGACGGCGACCGAAAGCTACCGCGTGCTCGAACGCGCCGCGCTGATCGACGCGCGGCCGCGCGCCGGTTATTTCGTGCGGGTGCCGCCGGCTGCCGCGCTACCGGCCGCTACTGAACCGGACGCGGCGGATCTCGCCCTACAGCCGGGCGCCGCGCAATTCGTCGGGATTCACTCGACGATTTCGGCGCTCGTGTCGACCTACCGGCGCTACCCGGACGCGCTCAATCTGGGCGGCTCGACCGCGTCGCCCGATCTCTATCCGACTGCGGCGTTGCAGAAAACCGCGCTGCGCGCGTTGCGCCGGCAGCCCACCTTGCTGACCGCAGCCGGTCACGATCACGGCGATCCGGCGTTGCGCGCGGTCATTGCGCGGCGTGTGCTCGAGGCCGGCATCCAGATCGGCGCGGACGAGGTCATCATGACCCATGGCGGTATCGAAGCCATGAATCTCGCGTTGCGCGCCGTGACTCAGCCGGGCGACACCGTCGCGGTCGAGTCGCCGTGTTTTTTCGGCTTGCTGCAGGCACTGGAAAGTCTCGGTTTGCGCGCGCTGGAAATTCCCGCCAGTCCGAGCACCGGCCTCGCCGTCGAAGCGCTGGCGTTCGCGCTGCAAACGCATCCCGACATCAAGGCCGTGGTGGTTGTGCCTCATTTGCAGAACCCGCTTGGCAGCGTGATGCCCGATGCGCACAAGGCGAGGCTCGTGGAACTGTGCTCGCAAGCCGGTATTGCGCTGATCGAGGACGATCCGTATCGCGAGCTCGTCGACGCGGCGGCGTCACCGCGCTCGCTCAAGGCCTGGGACACCGACGGCACCGTGATCCACTGCACGTCGTTCAACAAGACCCTGGCGCCCGGTCTGCGGGTCGGCTGGATCAACGGCGGCCGCTGGCATCCGCGCGTCGGCATGCTGAAGTTCGCGCAGTCTCGCCATAACGAGCCGTTGGCGCAGGTCGTGCTCGCCGAGTTTCTGGAAACCAGCGCGTATGACCGACATTTGCGGCGCTTGCGCGACCGTCTGCGGCTTCAGCGCGAGCGGATGGCCGCGGCGATCGCCGCGTCGTTTCCGGACGGCACGCGTTTCACGCCGCCGGGCGGCGGAATGTTTTTCTGGATCGAGTTGCCGCGGGGGGTGTCGTCGGCGGCGTTCTTTGAGGCCGCTTTGCGCGAAGGTATTCGCGTGATGCCCGGCACGGTGTATTCGAACGCGGGACGTTTCGATCATTTCATTCGCCTGAGTTGTCCGAGCACGGATATCGAGCAGGCCGACGAGGCGGTGCGCAAGCTCGGCCGACTCGCCACGCGGATGACCGCGCATGCGAAAACGCCATAGCGGGTATCATTTCCCGCTGCTATTAGCCGAATCCGCGCAACCGGCTCAACCCATATCGCGCCGTTATTCATCACGCGTCGAACACGCATTCAGATATCCGCAATGACCGATTCAACTTCATCCCACGCCAACCGCGCGAGCTTGCCCGAGAGCCCGTTCGTCGACCGGCTCGGCGCGCAGCTCGTGGCCGCGGCGGACGGCGCCAGCGAAGTCGTGCTGCCGCTGCAGCCCGACCATATGAACACCTGGGACGTCGCGCATGGCGGCGTCACGATGACGCTCGCCGACGTCGCGCTGGCCATGGCCGCGCGCAGTCTCGCCGGCGACGGTGTCGGCGTGGTCACCGTCGAAATGAAGGTCAATTTCATGCAGCCGGGCCGCGGCGAGTTGCGCGCGACCGGCCGCGTGTTGCACCGCTCGACCACCATGGCTTATTGCGAAGGCGAGATTCGCGACAGCGAGGGCCACTTCGTCGCCAAGGCGCTCGGCACGTTCAAATACATGCGACGCCTCGCGGTGGGCCGCGATGTGACGCAGCAGCGCTTGCGCAGCGATCCGTCGGCGAAACCCGGTCCGAGCGACGGTTGAACATCGGCGGCGTGCGACGCGCGAGCGTGCGTGTGCGTCGACGTGTCTACGTGTCTGCACGCTGTTGGAACACCGTGTGCGCCGCGTCGCTTTTGCTTCTCGCCACTAGCATCCGTTTCAAATTACTCGCCGCTCAAACCGGCAACTCATGGAGACGAACGACATGCCCCAGATCAACCGTCAACTCGTGCTGGCTTCGCGTCCGCAAGGCGCCGTCACGCCGGACAATTTCAGGCTCGTCGAGACGCCGCTCGCGCCGCTCGCCGACGGCGAATTGCGCGTGCGCAATCACTTCCTGTCGCTCGATCCGTACATGCGCGGCCGCATGAACGACAGCAAGTCGTACGCGGCGCCGCAGCCGCTCGACGAAGTGATGATCGGGGGCACGGTCGGTGAAGTGGTGGAGTCGAGGAACCCGAAATTCAGCGTCGGCGACAAGGTCGTCGCGATGTTCGGCTGGCAGGAGTACGGCGTCTCGAACGGCGCGGGCGTGCAGAAAGTGGACGATACGCACGTGCCGTTGTCGGCCTATCTCGGACCGGTCGGCATGCCCGGCGTTACCGCGTGGTACGGCCTGAACCGCATCATCGCGCCGAAGGCCGGCGAGACCGTGGTGGTCAGCGCGGCGAGCGGCGCGGTGGGCAGCGTGGTGGGGCAACTGGCGAAGCTGGCCGGCGCACGCGCGGTCGGCATTGCGGGCGGCGCGGACAAGTGCCGCTATGTGGTCGAGACGCTCGGCTTCGACGCTTGCGTCGACTACAAGGCCGGCAATCTGTACAAGGACCTCAAGGCGGTGACGCCGGATGGCGTCGACGGCTACTTCGAGAACGTCGGCGGTGAAGTGCTCGACGTGACGCTGGCGCGCATGAACGCGTTCGGCCGGATCGCGCTGTGCGGGTTTATCGCGGGCTACGACGGCCAGCCGCTGCCGCTCAAGCATCCTTCGCTGATGCTCACGCAGCGTTTGCGGGTGCAGGGTTTTATCGTCAGCGAGCATATGGACGTGTGGCCGGAAGCGCTGAAGCAGCTCGGCACGCTGGTCGCGCAAAACAAGCTGCAATATCGCGAGACCGTCGCGCAAGGTCTGGACGCGGCGCCCGAGGCATTCATGGGGCTGCTCAAAGGCAAGAATTTCGGTAAACAGCTCGTCAAGCTGATCTGAACCAACCAGGGGGCGCACGATGTTCGAATTCACAGGCAAGGTGGCGGTGATCACCGGCGCGGCGAGCGGCTTCGGCCGTGCGTTCGCGGACAAGGGCGCGGCGCTCGGCATGAAACTGGTGCTGGCCGACGTGAATCCCGAGGCGCTCGCGCAAACCGTCGACGCCTTGCGCGCCGGCGGCGCCGACGCGATCGGCGTGCCGACCGACGTCGCCAGCGCGGCCCAGGTCGAAGCGCTCGCGCAGGCGGCGCTCGACGCGTTCGGCAAGGTGCATCTGCTGTTCAACAACGCGGGCGTGGGGTCGGGCGGCTTCCTGTGGGAAAGCTCGGTGAACGACTGGTCGTGGGTGTTCGGCGTCAACGTGATGGGCGTCGCGCACGGTGTGCGCGTCTTCACGCCGATCATGCTGGCGCAGAACGAGCCGGCGCATATCGTCAATACGGCGTCGGTGGCGGGCTTGCTGTCGCCGCCCGCCATGGGCATCTACAACGCCTCGAAGCATGCTGTGGTGTCGCTCACCGAGACGCTGTATCACGACCTGCAACTGGCGCAGGCGGCTCAGATGACGCAGGCAGCGGAAGCGGGGCAAGCGACGCAGGGTGCCGGCTCGCACGTGAGCTGTTCGTTGTTGTGCCCGGCCTTCGTGCCGACCGGTATCGCCAACGCCGAACGCGCGCGCCCCGCAACATTGCGCAACGACAGCGGCCCGACCCGCTCACAGATCGCCGCGGGCAAGCAACTGCAGCGCGCGGTGCAGTCGGGCAAACTGAGCGCCGCCGACGTCGCCGACATCACCTTCGAAGCGATCGCCGCGCGGCGTTTCTACATCATCACGCACCCGGGCATCATGGCGACGGTGGAGCTGCGTCATGAGGACATCGAGCATTTGCGTAATCCGAGCGATCCGATGTCGTTGAAGCCCGAAGTGAAGAACGCGGGTTAGGCGTTTGCCAGCATGGCCGGCGAGCGGCTGCGTCGTGATGGGTTGCGATGCGATGTTCGCCGGTTCTCTTTTACTTTTCCCGGCGCGTTTGCGCCCTCAGACGCACCATGCCGCTGAATCCGAAGATCGAGCAGGTGCTCGACATGATCGCGCGGGCCAAACGTCCGCAGCTTCATGACATGAGCGCGCAACAGGCGCGCGCGTCGTACGAAAAAAGCGCGCCGATCCTGGAGATTGCCAGCGCGCCGATGTTCTCCGTCGACGATCTGCGCGTGCCCACGCGCGACGGCGCGGCGATTCGCGCACGTCTGTATTTTCCAGTCGAACCGGGCTGGGCCGAACCGCTTCCGGCGCTGGTGTACTACCACGGCGGCGGCTTCACGGTGGGCAGCGTCGACACGCACGACGCGCTCTGCCGGATGTTCGCGCGCGACGGCCGCTGCGCGGTGTTGTCGGTGGACTATCGTCTCGCGCCCGAGCACAAATTCCCCACGGCCGTCGACGACGCGTTCGACGCGTTGCGCTGGCTGTACACGCACGCGGCGGAATACGGTATCGATGAAAACCGGCTGGCGGTGGGTGGCGATAGCGCGGGCGGCACGCTGGCCACTGTCTGCGCGGTGCTCGCACGCGACGCGGACATCGAGCTGGCGCTGCAGATGCTGATCTACCCCGGCACGACCGGACACCAGCAGACGGAATCGCATGCGCGTCTGGCCAACGGGTTCCTGCTGTCGGGCGAGACGATTCAGTGGTTCTTCGATCACTACGTGCGCGATACGAGCGATCGCGACGACTGGCGATTCGCGCCGCTCGACGGTCAACGCGACGCGCCTGCTTTCAGCGGCCTCGCGCCGGCCTGGATCGCGACCGCCGAATACGATCCGTTGAGCGACGAGGGCGCGGCTTACGCGGAAAAGTTACGCAACGCGGGCAACCTGGTCATGTTGCTACGCTACCCGGGCATGATCCACGAGTTCTTCAAGATGGGCGGCTTCGTGCCTGACGTGGCGCAAGCGCATGCCGATGCGGCCGCGGCGTTACGCGGGGCGTTCGGCGTCGAGTAGCGGTGGGGTATCGCCCCCCGCTTATCCGCTTATCCGCCTATCAGGCGATCTCTCGCTCAATATTGAACGCGAAGCTGCGCTCGAAATCGCCGGGCCGTACGATCCGGTGCGAGCCGTTATCGTCGCTGCGCTCGGCCACGGCCACGCTGGTCACGTCGCCCTGCGCCGCTACGCGCAACGCGGTCGTGCCGCGCGTGCCGTATTCCGGCGTTTCGATAAACGCCGCCGACAACGCCCGTTCACGTTCCAGTGGAATACCGGTGGACGGCAATTCGTCGTCGCGTGCGAGACGCGGGTCGCGCATCAGATCGATCAGCCGTTCGAGCGGCGGCGTGGTCTGGCGTGCGAGCAGGGCGCCCAGTTCGGCGCGCTTGTTGACGAGCTTCGGCCACGCGGTATCGAGCACCGCGTTCGAAATGCCGTGCGTGCCCGGCGCGAGCAGCGCGGGCGCGAGCGACGAACGGTTGCAGTACCAGCCGAGTTCGCGGCGCGTCCAGTCGCCCACCAGCAGATTGAAGCCGTTGTAGATGTCGCCGGTTTGCGCGACGTGTTGCAGATAGGCGAGCGGTGTTGTGTGCGGCTGACCCTGCGCGTCGCGGGCGGCGCCGCTCAGCCAGTCGCCGACGAGGGTGCCGCGGGTCGGCGCGTCGGCGCGCATTTCATGCGGCGCGCGATAATTGGTCAGCGCGGCGAAGCGACCGTCGCGCGATACGCCGAGCCAGGTGCCACCGCCCACCAGATCGCGGCCGGCCAGCACGGCCGGCGCGTCGTGCCACCAGCTGAGCGGTTCGGCGGTGCGGCGAAAGAATTCGTCGCGGTTGGCGGCGAGCGTGAAGAGCGGGCCGTCGACCGCATCGGGTCGCCAGTCAAAGACGATCAGGCACATCGGGCAAGGGTCTCTTAAACCTCGGTCGGCAATCCATACGGCAGCGCAAGAAACCGCAACGCCGCCCCTTCCGCCGCACCCAGATGCACCGAGCCGTTTTCCAGCGCGGCGAGCTTGATCTCCACCAGCAGATCGACCCCGCCTTCCGGCGCCGACGCCGCGTTCACCACCATCCCGCAGGGCTGGCCGGGATCGTCCGAATGAAACAGCTCCGCGCCCGCCTTGACCGTGTCCAGCTCACCCGCCACATTTGCCAGCGACGTGCGCCGCTTGATCGTGCCGCGATACTGGCTGCGCGCCACCACTTCCTGACCCGGATAGCAGCCTTTGCGAAAGTTCACCGCGCCGAGCACGTCGAAATTGACCATTTGCGGCACGAACTGCTCGACCACGGGTTGGGTGATGCGCGGCTCGCCCGCGCGAATGTCGAGCCAGTCCCACACTGCCGGCGACACGCGTTTGAGCTTGTCTTCCAACGCCGGCAGATGCGCCTCGATCTGTGCCTTCGGTCCGATCCACAGATAACGCAGCCGGTCCAACGCGTCCGGCACGCGAATCAGCGAGCCCAGCGGGCCGTCCACCTTCACATGCACGCCGTCCGGCAACGCGTCGAACACGCCCGACAACGCGTGACGCACGTCACCGGCAAGGCCGATCACCGCGACGTCGCTGCTCGCGTCCACCAGTTTGGCCTTGGCGCGCAGCACGAACATGGACAGCCGTTTTTGCACCGCGGCCTGCACGTCTTTCGACACCAGCAGGCGGATCGCCTCGCCGCTGCGCCACGTCAGGAACGACGCCAGCAGACGGCCCTTGGCCGAACAATAGCCGGCCAGCCGCGCGTTGGCGGCGTCGAGATGCTGGGTGTCGTTGGTGAGCTGGCCGTGCAGGAAGCTCGCCGCGTCGTCGCCGATCGTGTCGATCACGCCGAACTGCGTGAGCGGCATGTAGGCACCATGCTGGACGACGGCGTCGAATTCACCGGCGGACGGACGCGGCAGCACGGGCAGCGCAACGGACGAGGCCGGGACGGCGGCAGCAGCGGCAGGGTTGACCGAGGGAGTGCCTGAAGCAGTAGCGAGCGGTGTGTTCATGGATTCGGAGAACAGTCAATTCTGACTTTAGCTAAGGCAAACAAGTATTATATGCAGTCCACTCCTGTCCCGTTCGGCATGTCCCTCCTGAAGAAATGTTTCGTCGCCGGCTCACTCGTCGTTGTGCTGGCCGTAGCCGCCGTTGCAGCCGGCTATCACTGGGCCACCAGTCCGCTCGATCTGAACCCCGCGCAACTCGACGTCACCGTCAAACCGCATAGCAGCCTGCGCAGCGTTACCTTGCAACTGAATCGCGGCGGCGTGCCGGTCGAGCCGGAGCTCTTCGTCATGATGACGCGCTTGCTCGGGCTGCAAAGCGAACTGAAATCGGGCAACTACGAGTTCAAGACCGGCGTGAGCCCGTACGATGTGCTGCAAAAAATCGCCCGCGGCGACGTCAACGAATACGTGGCGACCGTCATCGAAGGCTGGACCTTCAAGCGCATGCGCGCCGAGCTGGACGCCAATCCGGCGCTCAGGCACGACACGGCCGGCATGAGCGACGCCGACCTGATGACGGCGATCGGTGCGCCGGAGGCGTCGATCGGTAACGGCGAGGGGCTGTTTTTCCCCGACACCTATCTGTTCGACAAGAACACCAGCGACCTCGACGTGTACCGTCGCGCGTATCACCTGATGCGCCAGCGTCTGGACGAAGCGTGGCTCGCGCGCTCGCCGGATCTGCCGTACAAGACGCCGTACGACGCGCTGACCATGGCGTCGATCATCGAAAAGGAGACCGGCAAGCCGTCCGACCGGCCGATGGTGGCGGCGGTGTTCGCCAACCGTCTGCGGGTGGGCATGCCGTTGCAGACGGACCCGACCGTGATCTACGGCATGGGCGACAGCTACACGGGGCACATCCGCAAGAAAGACCTGCAGACGGACACTCCCTACAATACCTACACCCGGATGGGTTTGCCGCCTACGCCCATCTCGCTGCCCGGTGTCGCGTCGCTGCAGGCGGCGATGAACCCGGCGCAAAGCACCGCGCTGTATTTCGTCTCGCGCGGCGACGGCAGCAGCATCTTTTCCGACAACCTCGGCGATCACAACAAGGCCGTGGACAAATACATTCGAGGGCAATGATGGCGCGGGGCAAATTCATTACGTTTGAGGGCATAGACGGCGCCGGCAAGACCACGCATCTGAGCTGGTTCCGCGAGCGCCTCGAGCACAAGGTGGCGAGCACGGGCCGCGCGGTGGTCATGACGCGCGAACCGGGCGGCACGCCGCTCGGCGAGCAGATCCGCGAGATCGTGCTGCATCAGAAAATGGACCTCGAAACCGAGGCGTTGCTGATGTTCGCGCTGCGCCGCCAGCATCTGGCCGAAGTGATCGAGCCGGCGTTGGCGCGCGGCGACTGGGTGCTGTCGGACCGTTTCACCGACGCGACCTTCGCCTACCAGGGCGGCGGCCGCGGGCTGCCGCGCGACAAGCTGGAAACGCTGGAGCGCTGGGTGCAGGGCGGTTTCCAGCCGGATATGACGGTGCTGTTCGACCTCGACCCGGAAGTCGCCGATGAACGGCGCAGCGCGGTGCGCGATCCGGACCGTTTCGAGAGCGAGTCGACGGCGTTCTTCAACCGCACCCGCAGCGAATATCTGCGCCGCGCGGAAGAAGCGCCGTACCGGTTCGCTATCATTGACTCTTCGCAGACCATTGCGCGTATTCAGAAACAGCTTGAAGAGTTGATTGCAGTTCTTTGATTTTAAAAGAACATAACCGTTTTTTATAACGGCTTGGAAAGTTCAGGTGGTGTCTTGCCTTACTTCGCTAGCCGATTGATTTCAAAGAGAAACGATGATTTATCCGTGGCAAGCCGATGACTGGAATCGCCTGCAACAACTGCGTGGCCACTGGCCGCATGCGTTGTTGCTGCATGGACAAGGCGGCATCGGCAAGCTGCGCTTCGCGCAGCATCTCGCGCAAGGGTTGCTGTGCGAGGCACAGTTGGCCAACGGCGAGCCGTGCGGCACCTGCGTGGCCTGCAACTGGTTCACCCAGGGCAATCATCCGGATTACCGCATCGTGGTGCCCGAAGCGCTGGCCGCCGAAGCCGGCCTGAACAGCGCCGCGGACGAAAAAGCCGAGAAGGCCGACGCCGACGAAGGGAAAAAGACCCGTGCGCCCAGCAAGGAGATCAAGATCGAGCAGATTCGCGGCTTGCTCGACTTCGTCGGCGTGGGGTCGCACCGCGGCGGCGCGCGCGTGGTGGTGCTGTATCCGGCCGAAGCGCTGAACATCGCCGCGGCCAACGCGCTGCTGAAGACGCTCGAAGAACCGCCGGCGGGCGTCGTGTTCCTGATGGTATCGGCGCGGATCGACCGTCTGCTGCCCACCATCATCAGCCGCTGTCGCCAATGGCCGATGAGCGTGCCAGCGCCGGAACTCGCCGCGCAATGGCTGGCCGCGCAGGGCGTAGCCGACGCGCCGGCGTTGCTCGCTGAAGCCGGCGGCGCGCCGCTTGCGGCACTCGCGCTGGCCAGCGACGAAAACCGCGCGCTGCGCGACTGGACCCTGAAGCAACTGGCCGCCGGTGCCGGGTGCGATGCGTTCGCGTGCGGCGAGGCGCTGCAGAAGTTGCCGGTGCCGCTGGTGCTCGGCTGGCTGCAACGCTGGATGTACGATCTGCTGGCGCAGCGCACCGCGGGCGCGCCGCGTTATTTTCCGCAAGCTTCGGCGGCGTTGACGCGCTGCGCGTCGCAGGCGGATGCCAGCGCGTTCGCGCGTTTCATGCGGACCGTGACGCGCCAGCGCGCTGTCGAGAACCATCCGCTGAATGCGCGGCTGGTGTTCGAGGAGCTGTTTCTCGGCTACCGCGAGTTGTTCGCGTAGGTAGGGCGTTGGCTTGTGACGCAAGGCCGGATTCGGCGGCGTGTGCAGCGCGCATCCCGCTCGGGTTGCGGTTTCAAGGCGTGGCGTTGCTGCCTGCCGCGCTCAAGGCCTGGCCGCCGTCGCCTTTCCTGCTGCCGTTTTGCCGCCGTTTTTGCAACCGTTCCGCGTTTCGTCTCCAAGCTCCGCTTGGGTCTTCGTTCTAACCGCTCGACCTTCCACCTCACCTTCAACGCACCATGAGCCTTGCCTACCGCGATGCCACGCTTGACGATCTGCCCGCCATCGTCGCTATTTACAACTCGACCGTGCCGTCGCGGCAAGTCACCGCCGACCTCGAACCGGTCAGCGTCGAAAGCCGTCTGGCGTGGTTTCACGCGCATGGCCCGCATAAGCGTCCGCTGTGGGTGGTCGAAGATTCGCAGCAGCCCGGCCGCGTGATCGCCTGGTTGAGCTTTTCGGATTTCTACGGTCGGCCAGCGTATCTGCGCACGGCCGAAGTCAGCATCTATCTCGACGAAAGCGCCCGTGGGCGTGGCCTAGGCAAGCAACTGCTGGCGGCGTCGCTGGCGGCCGCGCCGGCGCTCGGCATCGACACGGTGCTGGGTTTCATCTTCGGCCACAATGATGCGAGCTTGCGGCTGTTCCGCGGCTTCGGCTTCGACACGTGGGGCTCGCTGCCGCGCGTCGCCGTGCTGGACGACGTGGAGCGCGATCTGGTGATTCTCGGCAAGCGCCTCGACGCGCCGACGGAAGCCGCCGACGTCGAATAAAGCCGACCGAAGCCGCCCGATTCCACCTCACGCCATTTTTTCGCAGGACCTCACCATGTTTGTCGATTCGCACTGCCACATCAACTTCGAAGGACTCGCCGACCGCCTGCCGCAGGTGCTCGAGAACATGCGCAGCCATTCGGTCACGCATGCGCTGTGTGTGTCGGTCGATCTGGAGACGCTGCCGTCGGTGCTGGAGATCGCCAGCCAGCACGACAACGTCTACGCGTCGGTGGGCGTGCACCCGGATCACGAGGACATGCGTGAGCCGAGCCTCGCCGAATTGATCGAGTTGGCCGAGCATCCGAAGGTGGTGGCGATCGGCGAGACCGGACTCGACTACTACCGTCTGGAAGGCCGCACGATCGCCGACATGGAGTGGCAGCGCGAGCGCTTTCGTACCCATATCCGCGCCGCGCATGCCACGGGTAAGCCGTTGATCATCCACACGCGCTCGTCGTCGGAAGACACGCTGCGCATCATGGCCGAGGAGCGCGCCAGCGAACCGGGCGGCGTGATGCATTGTTTCACCGAGCCGTGGGCCGTCGCCGAACAGGCGCTGGCGCAGAATTTTTACATTTCGCTGTCGGGCATCGTCACGTTCAAAAGCGCGACCGACGTGCAGGACGTCGCGCGCCGCGTGCCGCTCGAGCGTCTGCTGATCGAAACCGATTCGCCGTACCTCGCGCCCGTGCCGTATCGCGGTAAGCCCAATGAACCTGCGTACGTGAGTTATGTCGGACGCTACATCGCGCAGCAACGCGAGATGCCGGAAACGGCGCTGGCCGCCGCGACGACGCAAAACTTTTTCCGGCTCTTCAAGATTCCCGTACCGGCTGGCGCGTGATCTTATAAGTCGATAAATATCAAAAGGATAGGGAAGATTCCTAAAGCACAATATGAGAAATATTCCGATGTCGATCGTTGCCATTCAAAAGACTTCCGCCGCGCGCTCCGCGCGGGTTCCGGCGCGCCGCGGCGTGTTGCGCGCATCGCGCGCGCTGCGCTCGGTGTTCGCGGCGACGCTGGCTTGCGTCGCGTTGAGCACGCTGATTGCATCGCCGGCGCAAGCCGCGCCGATCGACTCGCTGATCAAATCGGTCAAGTTCGACGACGTCGACGGCGTCAACAAGCTGCTCGCCAAGGGCATGGACCCGAACAGCGTCGATAACCAGGGCATTCCGCTGCTGGTGATCGCCGCGCGCGAAAAGTCGGACAAGGTCGGTGCCGCGCTGCTCGCCAATCCGAAGACCAACATCGAGATCCAGGATAAAGCCGGCGAGAACGCGATGATGATGGCCGCGCTGAATGGCGACCTCGATTTCGTCAACCAGTTGATCGCGAAAGACGCCGAAGTGAACAAGAAGGGCTGGGCGCCGCTGCACTACGCGGCCGCGAACGGCCACGACGACATCGTCAAGGTGCTGCTCGACCATTCGGCCTACGTCGACGCGGGCTCGCCGAACGGCACCACGCCGCTGATGATGGCGGCACGCGGCGGCCATGTGTCGACGGTGAAGCTGTTGCTCGACAACGGCGCGGATCTGACGGTGAAGAACCAGATCGGCCTGACGGCGCTCGATTTCGCGAAGACTTATAAAGAGCCGGACGTGGTGGAAGGGCTGACCGCGCGGCTGCAGCAGATGCAGCAGAAGTAAACGACGCGGGAACGGGGGCGAGCGCACACAGTGTGCCGACGGGTAGAAGCGCCGAGATGCCGAAATGGCAAAATACCGAGGCACCGAAGCGCGAGACCGGCACCGCGCCGTTCGCCCGTTCCCTGCGGTTTTGCCTGAAGATAGCGCCAGTTGACGCGCTTGCGCTTCGCAAAACAGTGCAGAATGACGACTTTGGCGCGCCGCGTGAGCGCGCCGTCCGGATGCGGCGAAAGACCGCCTGATAAACGACCCTGGAAAGGAACACCATGCTGCGGGCTTTGATTTTCGCCAGCGCGCTTGCCGTACCGCTATCGGCAGCCGCGTTTACGGGGGGCGACCTCAACAAGCTGTGCACCAAGACGGACGTGGCCTCGCGCAGTGCATGCGCGGCTTATATCGAAGGCGCCGCCGACGGTATTTTCAACACCATCGACGCAATCGGCGGCACGACCGGCCCGCGAGTCGGCCAGTATTTCTGCCTGCCGCAGGACGCGCGTTCGGCGCAGTTGACCGACGCGGTGCGCAAGTACATCGCGGAAAATCCGATCGTCGCGGGCTATAACGCCAGCACGGCGATCTCGCTGGGCCTCGGCAAGGCGTTTCCTTGCAAGAGCGGTAACTGATCTGAATCGGTTCGGTGCCCGGCGCGTGCGCGCCGGGCACTCGGCATCGATCGCGCTTTCTCCTTCGGCCTGGCGCGATCCGGGCTGAACCGGTCTGAACCCGCCCCGGGTTTGTGTTCGACCTGCCGTCGCACGGCCCATCCATTCCCACCCGTCAAGTCAGGAGGACCATGCCCCCCATGCCCACTCTCGACGACTTCGCCCGTATCGCCGAAGCGCCGCTGCATAGCTGGCTCGGCGCGCTGATCGTGTCGGTCGTCGCGGCGCTGCTGGCGCTCGGCATTCAACGCGTCGGCGCGCGCATCGTCACGCGCATCGCGCGGCCTTATCCGCTGACCAGTGTGGTGCTGCGCTACATCGACAAGCCGTCGCGTTTGTTCCTCGTGATCCTTGCGCTGGAAGCCGTGTGGTGGGAGGCGCCGGATACGCTGAATTTCATCACGCCCCTGCGCGACGCCGCCGGGATCGCGATGATTGGCGCCATCACCTGGCTGTCGGTGCGCTCGGCGGCCGCGATCGGCGAGGCGATCATCCAGGCCCATCCGCTCGATACCGCCGACAACCTGCAAGCTCGCCGCATCCATACGCAGGCACGCGTGCTGGCGCGTTCGGTGATGCTGGTGATCGTGATTGTCGGGGTGGGCGGCGCGCTGATGACGTTCCCGAACGTCCGGCAGATCGGCGCGAGCCTGCTGGCGTCGGCGGGCGTGGCGGGGTTGGTGGCCGGTATCGCGGCACGGCCGGTGCTCGGCAATCTGATCGCAGGGTTGCAGATCGCGCTGTCGCAACCGATCCGGCTCGACGACGTCGTCGTGATTCAGGGCGAGTGGGGGCGCATCGAGGAAATCACCGGCACGTATGTGTCGGTGCGTCTGTGGGACCAGCGGCGGCTGATCGTGCCGCTGCAGTGGTTTATCGAAAATCCGTTCGCCAACTGGACGCGCAGCAGTTCGCAAATCATCGGCACGGTGTTTCTGTACGTCGATTACCGGATGCCGCTCGCGCCGCTGCGCGAGGAGCTGGCGCGTATCGTCGAGGCCGCGCCCGAGTGGGATCGCCGCGTGCAGGTGCTGCAGGTCACCGACGGCACCGAACGGTCGATGCAATTGCGCGCGCTGGTCAGTTCGCTCGATTCGGGGCTCAACTGGGATTTGCGTTGCCGGGTGCGTGAGGGGTTGCTCGAATTTATTCAGAAGCACTATCCGCAGTACTTGCCGCGGGCGCGCGCCGATGTGTCGGCCGAACTCGAGAACGGCAAGGGCGAACCGCTCGACTGGGTGCCGCGCGGTTTGCATACGCCGGCCGGTAGCACGGTCGCGCATACCGAGGCCGATCCGGTGGCGAGCCGCGGCGGCCGGTTGCCGGTGGCGGATGCGGACGGTGCGGCGCAGGCTGCGCAGCCGAAAGCGCAGGAAAAAGTCTGACGGAAGGGCGTGGCATGGCCGCGACTTGACAACGCCAACCGCATTGATCCGCTTGCAGATCGATGCAACTGATCGGGCACTAAAGCGGTCGAATAGTCCACTGACTCACGAATCCGGCGCGGCCGGGCGCGCTTCATGGTGTGTCGGCGATCGGTCGCAGCGCATACGCAACGACCACGCAGCGCGACACAAACCACAATCGCCACACACACCTAGCCCACCCGCGTCGCACGAACCAAGGAGGACACACCATGGGCCGACTTATCGTCGTGTCGAATCGCGTCGCCACGCCGACGGAAACCCGGGGCTCGGCCGGCGGTCTCGCGGTCGGCGTATTCGGCGCGCTCAAAGACGCGGGCGGCGTGTGGTTCGGCTGGAGTGGCGACGTGGTCAGCGAGACCGTCGCCAATGCCGGTCCGACACTGGAGCAGGACGGCGCGGTGACCTTCGCGACCGTCGGCCTCACGCGCAAGGATTACGACCAGTACTACCGCGGTTTTTCGAACGCGACGCTGTGGCCGGTATTCCACTACCGCAACGACCTCGCGCGCTACGAGCGCGAAGAGTACGCGGGCTACCGGCGCGTCAACGCATGGCTCGCGCACAAGCTGATCAAACTGCTCGAACCCGACGACGTGATCTGGGTACACGACTACCATCTGATCCCGTTCGCCGAAGCGTTGCGCAACGAGGGCATCACGAACCGCATCGGTTTCTTCCTGCACATTCCGTTTCCCGCGCCGCAGATTCTGCTCAACATTCCGCCGCACGAAGAGCTGGTGAAGTCGTTGTCCTGCTACGACCTGCTGGGCTTTCAGACCGCCACCGACGAACTCGCCTTCCACGACTACGCGGCGCGGCACGCGCGCGGCTCGGTGAGCGCGGACGGCCGCGTCGAGGCGTTCGGTCGCAAGCTACGCACCGGCGTCTACCGGATCGGCGTGTTTCCGGATGAAATCGCGGAGCAGGCGCAGCGCTACGAAAGTCGCCAGCACGTGCTCGACCTCAAGCAGAGTCTCGAAGGACGCAAGCTGATCATGAGCGTCGACCGGCTCGACTATTCGAAGGGGTTGGTCGAACGCTTCCGGGCCTTCGAGCAATTGCTGGAGCGCTCGCCCGAATGGCGCGGCAACGTCACGCTGGTGCAGATCGCGCCGCCCACCCGCTCGGACGTCGTCACGTATCAGAAGATTCGCCAGGATCTGGAGTACGAAGCAGGGCGCATCAACGGTCGCTATTCGGGGCTCGACTACACGCCGATCCGTTATCTGAACCAGCAATACGATCGATGGAAACTGATGTCGCTGTTTCGCGAGTCGCAGATCGGCTTCGTGACGCCGCTGCACGACGGGATGAATCTGGTCGCGAAGGAATATGTCGCCGCGCAGAATCCGGACGACCCCGGCGTGCTGGTGCTGTCGATTTTCGCGGGTGCGGCGGCCGAGCTGAGCGGCGCGTTGCTGGTCAATCCGCATGACGCGATCGGCATGTGCGAAGCGCTGCAGCGCGCGTTGCAGATGCCGCTTGACGCGCGTCAGCGGCGTCACGAGATCAACATGGCGGCGCTGCGCAAAAACGATCTCGGCGTCTGGCGCGATACGTTTCTGGCGGATTTGCGCAGTGTGCCGGTGCAGAAGCCGGGCAAGGGCGGCGGGCATCGGTGATGTGGCGTGTCGAACGGAGAGTTTTATCGCGTGGGCTGTCGGCCGTTTTGCGCTTCGCATTCAACCGGGCGTCGTCGGTATGCTGACGGCCTTGGCCATCGCCGGTTACCGGTCGCTGCGCGAGCTGGTCGTGCCGCTTGGCCGGCTGAACGTGATCACCGGCGCGAACGGCAGCGGCAAGTCGAGCGTGTACCGCTCGCTGCGTCTGCTCGCTGACACAGCGCGTGGCGGTGTGATCACGTCGCTGGCACGCGAAGGCGGCTTGCCGTCCACGTTATGGGCCGGTCCCGAGCGTTTCTCGCGTGGCATGCTGGCGGGCGAATTGCCGATCGAGCCGCTGCGCCGCAAGGACCCGGTGAGCCTGCGGCTGGGCTTTGCGGGCGACCAGTTCGGCTATGCGATCGACCTCGGTCTGCCGCCGCTCGACAAAGCCACGTTGTTTCCACTGGACCCGACGATCAAGCGCGAATGTATTTGGAGCGGGCCGGTGCTGCGGCCGTCGGCGTTGCTGGTCGACCGGCAGGGTGCGGCGCTGCGCACGCGCGACGAGCAGGGCGACTGGCAGACCATCCCGCAACCGGTCGCGAGCTTCGACAGCATGATGACGGAGTTCTCCGACCCACGCACCGCACCCGAAATGATCACGGTGCGTGAGCAGATCCGCTCGTGGCGCTTCTACGACCACTTCCGCACCGATGCCGACGCCGCCGCGCGTCTGCCGCAGATCGGCACGCATACGCCGGTGCTGTCCGACGACGGCGCCGATCTCGCCGCGGCCTTGCAGACCATCCGCGAGATCGGCGACCCCACGGCGCTCGCGGCGGCCATCGACGATGCTTTTCCCGGCTCGCAACTCGACATCTCGACGCAGGACGGCCGCTTCGAAGTGTTGATGCGGCAGCACGGCTTGCTGCGGCCGCTGAAGGGCGCGGAGTTGTCGGACGGCACCTTGCGCTATCTGCTGCTGGTCGCCGCGTTGTTGACGCCGCGTCCGCCCGCGCTGCTGGTGCTGAACGAACCGGAGACGAGCCTGCATCCCGATCTGCTGCCGGCGCTGGCCCGCCTGATCGCGCGGGCGGCGCGGCAGTCGCAGGTGCTGGTGGTGTCGCATGCGGCGCGCCTGATCGCGGCGCTCGAACGCGAGGAGGAGAGTCGATCCATCGTGCTGGAAAAGCATTTCGGCGCCACCCGTATCGCCGATGCGGACGATCGCGACCTGCCGGCGTGGAAATGGCCGGCGCGATAATTGCGGCTTTTTGTCTGACGGCCCGGCGCGGGCTCGAAGTAAGGTCGAGATTGAACCGCGAAGCCCGTGCGGTGTTTGCCCGACTGTGCCCGACGCCTCGCGCAATGTAAGCTGAATGTAACAGCGCCAGGCAAATGCAAGACGTGGCGCTTTTTGTTGTTCTGTAGTGAATAATGATTCGATGCCGGTCATGCAGATGCGTATTGCATCGGCCGGCGCCATCGGCGCCCCTTTGCGCGGGCCGCGCCCCTGACGCGCTCCGCCGCAACGCGCGGGCCGTCAGCTTACGGAGACAAATCTGCCATGAAGATTGCCCAGATCGCCCCTTTGACCGAGTCGGTGCCACCCAAGCTATACGGCGGCACGGAGCGCGTCGTGTCGTACATCACGGAGGCGTTGGTCGAGCTCGGCCATGACGTCACGCTGTTCGCGAGCGGCGACTCGGTGACCAGCGCGAAGCTCGAGCCGGTGTGGCCGCGCGCGCTACGTCTCGATCCGGGCATTCGCGACCGCGTGGCGCCGCATATGCTGCTGATGGAGCTGGTGCGCCGTCAGGCCGACCAGTTCGACGTCCTGCATTTTCACCTCGACTATTACTCGTTCTCGGTCTTCAAGCGGCAGGACACGCCGTTCGTCACGACCATGCACGGCCGTCTCGATCTGCCCGAGCAGCAGCCGGTGTTCGACACCTTCAACACCGCGCCGGTGATTTCGATTTCGAACGCGCAGCGTCATCCGTTGCCGCAGGCCAGATGGCTGACCACCGTCTATCACGGCTTGCCGGAGCAGCTCTATACGCCGCAGCCGGTCGAGCAGAAATACCTGGCGTTTCTCGGCCGGATTTCGCCGGAAAAGCGCGTCGACACCGCGATCCGGATTGCCGGCCGCTGCGGTATGCCGATCCGCATCGCCGCCAAGGTCGATGCCGCCGATCGCGAGTATTTCGAGCGTGACATTCGTCCGTTGCTGGATCTGCCGCATGTCGAGTTTATCGGCGAGATCGCGGATCATCAGAAGGCCGAATTTTTATCCGGCGCGCATGCGTTGCTGTTCCCGATCGACTGGCCGGAGCCGTTCGGCCTCGTGATGATCGAGGCGATGGCGTGCGGCACGCCGGTGATCGCGTTCAATCGCGGCTCGGTGCCGGAGGTGCTCGAAGAGGGCGTGACGGGCTTTATCGTCGAAGACGAAATCGGCGCGGTGGCGGCGGTGAATCGGCTGCACAAGATGCCGCGCGCGGGCGTGCGCCAACGCTTCGAGGAACGCTTTACGTCGCACCGGATGGCGCAGCAGTACGTGGACGCGTATCAGTCGGTGATTCGGGCGCAGAAGCGTTCGCGCTTCAAGGTGATCGATACGTCGGGGAGCTGAGGCACGGCGAAAAAAAACGGCGATGCGCATTTAACGCATCGCCGTTTTTTCATGGCCGTTCGATACACCACTTCGCATCACCTCGCACCACGTCGCGCCGCCTCACACCGCCGCGCACGGAACCGGGCGGATCAGAGGCAGGCCGTTCGCGTACGCCTTAGATTTTCAGGCGCGAAACCTTGGTGCCTTGCAGCGACAGGTCGCCCATCAGGCCGGCATTCGTCAGCACGAATACTTCGACCGGCGCGGTGGCCGTGGTGGTGTCGACGGCGCCGTTCGCGCCCATTTTCACCAGCGCGACCGAGGCGTCGCCGCCGACCGACCAGCCGTCCGCATTGCGGAATTTGTCCAGCGCGTCTTGCGTCATGAACAGGAAGACGATGGCCTTGGACTGTGCGCCTGCCTGCAGGCCGAACGAGCCGGAAATCGTGCTGTAGTAGCCGACCGTGCCGCCGCCGACACGCAGCGACCCTTCGCCGTACTGACCGCCCACGATAAAGCCCGCCTGCAGCACCGACGGGAACACCAGCACGCCGCGCGCCTTGGAGACGAGCTCGCGCGAACCTTGTACGGTGGTGTACAGGCGCGACATGGTGCCGTCGACGCTGGCGTCGATCGACTGACGCTTGGACGAATCGGTGGACGAAGTGTTTTTATTGTCGCTGTTGGACGTGGTTGTACAACCAGCGAGTGCAAGGCCTCCGAAAGCGAGCGCAGCGGTCGTCTTCAACATGAAGTTTCGTCTTTGCATCGTTTTTCTCCGTGATGGTTCCGGGTCGCAACGCCGGATGATTTGGCGGGTTGCTTATAAGTTATATCACACGCAAACGGAAAAGGCGCATCTCGCTGGCAGGCGTAAAGCCTTGTGTGGCGGGGCTTTGCGGGTAATCGTAAGGCGTCGTGCAGTAACTTTGACCTGGTGCAAAAGACGGCTGGAGCGGACCCGGCGGCGCGTTCCAACGGGTGCCTCGCGAATCGTTCGAGGCGTCACGACGGCTACGCGGCGCCCGTTCGCCGTGGTTCGGAACGTCCCTTTTTACCGATTCCGGGCTCGACGAGAAGGGATGCAATTGAACTGAAAGTGTTGCCGCTACGCCTCAGATCGGCGTTGCGGCAAGGCCGCCGTCAACCATGATTCGCCGGACTCTTGACCGGCGGCGCTGGCCTGCGCAGGGCACGCCGCACCATGCCGATCAGTACGCCGATCAGGAACAGCGTCACGGCCGGCACGATCCAGTAGCCGACGAACGCATGCCACAAATAAGCCATCAAGGTGGTGCGACGCACGCTGTATTCGTTGCGCGCGTCCTGCTGGCGCGGCGCATTGGCGGCCAGCACGTCGGCCGGGCAGCCTGCGGCTTGCGCGTCGTCGGGCTTGCCGTGGCAGCGCGCGGGGGCGCCGGCGGCGCGTTGTGCGTCGGTGAATGTCCAGCTGGTCAGCGCGCGGTCGAGGTCGACGGCGTTGTACGCCATTTCCTCGCGGATCTCGCTGACCGCCACGATCGCCACGGGCACCGCCCAGAATATGATGACGATCAGCCACCGCCTCAACCAGCGGTTTTTATGCTTCGTTACCATCCTTGCCTCCGATCGATGCTCTGCAGCACCAACGACAAGATGGCGGCCCGTCTAATGTTGTGTGTGAGGGTGGGCCGTCTCCGCAGCCATCATAGAAGAAAAACGGGGCGTTCGCGCGACTGGGATGGGGGTACGTGAGAGCCGACGCGCGGCGTGAGACGCGTGGTGGTCGGCGGAACGGCATGGAAGCGCGTGCAAGCGCGACCATCGGGCACAAGCATTGCGAATGACGACTCGGCGCCGCGTTGCCGCGCCGAGCCACCCAACCCGATCAGTTAGCCGGTGCGTTGGACAGGCAGGTCTTCATGAACGCCTTGCGGTCGTCGCCTTTCTTGCCGGTGGCTTGCGTGTTGCAGGCCTTCATCTTGTCCTGCTGACTCATCGGCGCGGCGGCGGCCGGTTTCGCGGACAGACAGGTCTTCATGAACGCCTTGCGGTCGTCGCCTTTCTTGTCGGCGGCCTGCTTGTTGCAATCGGCCATTTTGGTTTGCTGGCTGTTCTGCGCGAACGCCGGCGAAACGAGAACGGCGCCCAGTACCAGCGTAGCGAAAGCGGATTGGATTTTCATGTGACACTCCATCGGTGGTGAAAACGTTTTTGGTCGTTCATGCGCGTGGGCGTCAACGGCATCCAGGGCCCCTCGGCATAACCATTATGGCAAATGCTGTCTGCCAGAACGGACAAAAGGACATTCTGGTTGACAGACGTGAGCGCTGGTTTTCCCGTACGCGACGGCGCGCAGGCGACGCCAGTGAGGGGATTCGGCGAATGGCGGCATTGAGAAATCATGCTATGCATTCCAGATCAATTACGCTGGCCATTTGAAATGAATTAACCGCTCGCCATTCGTTATCGATCAAAGAAAATTCGCGTGACGCATAAATATTGCTGCGAATGCAACTGAATAGTAAATCGGCATGAAATTCCGCCGTCGGCCGCATTGGTAATATTGACCAGCAAGTTCGGACCGCAAGCGCCCGTGCGTGCCGGCATCAACGTTGTATCAGGAGGTTCTCCATGCATTACCTGTTGATGTATGACCTCGTGCCCGACTACCTCGAACGACGCGCCACCTACCGGGACGCCCACTTGCAATGTGCATGGGCTGCAGTGGCACGTGGCGAACTGCTGCTCGCCGGCGCGTTGGCCGACCCTACCGATGGAGCCGTCCTGCTGTTTCAGGGCGATTCGCCGGATGTCGCGGAAGCCTTTGCCAGAGCCGATCCGTATGTGCTTGCCGGCCTCGTGACTCACTGGCGGGTACGGGCATGGACGACCGTGGTGGGTGAAGGCGCGACGCATCCTGTGCGCTAGAAACCACGGATCGATGTCACGCCGCGCGCGTCCCATTCAATGCAATGTGCATGCATGCGAGTGAGCTAATCCGTCATGGCGACGCTGCGTGTAATGACGCATACGCACGCTCCACGCGACGCGCCCGGCGACCTGTCCACGCGCAGGCGCGAGCGTCAAAAAGCATGGAAATGCAATGCCGCATAAAGGCCGGATTCGTAAAGCCTATTCGCCACATTTACCCTTGCGTTGTGCTGTGCAATAGTGACGTATGGGGCCGAAGCGACCCGCATCTCTGTGACGGCAATACGTGAAATGACGCAGCGAAAAGGACAAGATTGTTTCTATCCGTAACACTTGTCTCAACGATATTCACGCAAACCCTGGGAATGGTATGCTTCGTGCACAAATTCTCCCATGCACGAGTGAGACCACGTTTTGTGCTTCGCAATAGGGACAAACCGCACCATGTCAGGGCGGTATTGACCAGCCAACAGAACGTACAGAACATTTTTGTGCAACCGAGGGCTGCACACGGATCGTGAAAGTTGAATCCGTGGCGAGCCCAAAGCCGCGGCCAGGCCAGGCTGCGTGGAGAAAACCCAATGTTTTTCGATGAGCTAAGCAATGACGAATGGGCGCTGCTGGCAGCGCTTGTCTCCGATGAGCCGGCCGTCCGTCTAAACCGACGCGGCCGGCCCCGCGCCGAACCACGTATCGTGGCGAATGCGGTCCTCTGGATTCTGACAACCGGTGAGCCCTGGTCGAAACTGCCAGGCCGTTATCCGTCGGGTCCGACCTGCCGGCGCCGTTTCGAGGAATGGCAGTTGAACGGCACGCTTCTCGAGATGGTTCGGCTGTTATCGCAAACCGGGCGTACCTTCGCGTACGTTCCGCAACCGGCGCCTCCCGCCGCGGCCAAACCGGCCGCGCCGGTGGTCGTCGCCCCGAGCGTGCGCGACGAGAGTCTGCGTGGCGTCTCCTGGAAGAGTCCCGAGTCGTGGCAGGCGCCCGGTGTGTCGAGCCGCCTGAGCAACTGGCGTTCGGCCGATCCGATCGCCGATATCACGCGTCAGTTGTCGGGTCTCGCGAACGCGCAACAGCCGCAGACGGTGCAGCAGGCGCAGCAGCCGGTCGCGCGTGCGCCGCTGGCGCCAGGCCGCTCGTTGACCGCTGCGGGTGTGTCTAACGGCGGGGCCGCCGGGGCATCCCCATCCGCGCCCGCGATGCATCCGCCGATGCGTACCGTATTACCCCGCGTCGACGAAGCGACCGCGGTGGGACAAGCCATGGGGCTGCTGGATGCCGCGATTTCTTCGGCTCGCCGCACGAGTCCGCCGGACGACCTGCGCAGCCCGTTGTCGATGAGCCTCGCGCCGCGCGGCACGCTGATCGACGACCCGCGCGGCTATACGATTTTCGTCGCGGCGGAGCCGGTACCCAACGTGATGTATCGCGCGTGGGCGGAGATCATGAAAGACGGCAGACGCGTCGAGCGTTCCGGTCTGGTCGGTCCGCGCTTCGCCGAGGCCGACGAAGCGCAGCAGTACGCGCTCAACTGGGCCTTGCAATGGATCGAACGCGAATGCCTGACGCTGGCGGCCGCGCAAACCGCGCCTTCAGTCCAGGACGTCGTGGTGCCGGAAAACCGTGCCGCCGCGAAGGCAGAGATGCCCGCGCCCGCGCATGCGGTTGCGCCGGCGCGTCCGTTGCCCGTCAGGCGTCATGTGCCGGAGCCCGTCACGATCAATCACGGCGCGCCGTTGCACGGTCCGCTGCATGCGTTTCGTGGGCCGTTGCGCCGTTATCCCGGCGAGCCGGTCGTGACCGCGGTCGTCGGCGCGACGACGGAAAGCACGTCGGCGGAGCGGTATCCGTCCTATCCGGAGTTCATTTCTCACGCAGGATAAGCGCGGCGGCGAGCGGCGAGAACCGTAGCGCGGCAAGCGCGGTATCAGATTGGCAAGTAGGGCGACTGGCGCATGGACAAGCGCGGCGACAGAAGAAAGTCTGGCAATACCCCGCGGCCGGTAGGAGCAACCGCCGCAGGTTCCCGCTTCATTCGGTGTGATTCAAGCCTTGTATCCGCAGTCCCAGATCGACCCCAGACGGACCCCAGATCGAGCCGAGATGGACCGCCGTTCGGCGACGGCCCAGACCCGAGATTGGCTTGACGGTTGAAGGCGTTACTGCCGGCCGTACGTATCGTCGAACCGCACGATATCGTCTTCGCCGAGATAGGAGCCGGACTGCACCTCGATCATTTCGAGCGGCATCTTGCCCGGATTCTCGAGTCGATGCGTGACGCCGAGCGGAATGTAAGCCGACTCGTTTTCGGAGACGATAAAGCGTTCTTCGCCGCGCGTGACGAGCGCGGTGCCGCGCACCACGATCCAGTGTTCGGCGCGGTGATGATGCATTTGCAGCGAGAGCCGCGCACCCGGTTTCACGACAATGCGTTTAACCTGGAAGCGCTCGCCGGTGTCGACGGAATCGTAGTTGCCCCACGGGCGATGCACCTTGCGATGGTTGGCCGCTTCGAGCCCGCCGTCGCTGCGAATCCGCCCGACGATCTTCTTGACGTCCTGCACGCGCGATTTATCGGCCACCAGAATGGCGTCGGCCGTTTCGACCACCACCAGATCCTGCGTGCCCACGCAGGCAATCAGCCGTCCTTCCGAATGCGCGAAGGTCGACGCCGCACCTTCGAACATCACGCGTCCGCGCCCCACGTTCTGATCGGCGTCTTTCTCCGAGATGTCCCAGATCGCGTCCCACGAGCCCACGTCCGACCAGCCGGCCTGCAACGGCACGACCATGCCGGAGGCCGCGCTTTGATCGCTGCCGAGCTGTTCCATCACCGCGTAGTCGATCGAGTTCGACGGCGACGCGCTGAACGCATCGCGCTGCAGGCGGAAGAAGTCGCCGTCCGCTTTGCCGCCCGCGTAGGCCGCATGACAGGCTTCGTGGATGGCGGGCTGGAAGTGACGGATCGCCTTCAGCCACGTCGACGCGCGCATGATAAAAATGCCGCTGTTCCACCAGTATTCCTTCGACTCGATATAGCGCTGCGCCAGTTCGAGGTGCGGCTTTTCGACGAAGCGATCGAGCTTGCGCGCACGGATTGCGCCCTCGCTAACGGTGTTTTCCACATCATCAGGCATGCCAGGCAATGTGCCTGACGCACCTGTCTCTGCCCCGACCCGGATATAACCAAAGCCGGTTTCCGGCCGCGTCGGCACGATGCCCATCGTCACGATATGGCCGGCCACCGCCTGCTCCACGCCGGCCGCCACGGCTGCGTGGAAGCCGGCGAGGTCGGTGACCGCGTGGTCGGCGGGCATCACGACCATGATGCCGTCGTCGTCCTGCGCGGCGATCGACAGGGCGGCCACGGTGAGCGCCGGCGCGGTATCGCGGCCGGTGGGTTCGAGAATCAGGCGGGTCGGCTTGCCGCTCGTACGCAATTGCTCGGCGGTGGTGAAGCGCTGCTCTTCGTTCGCGACCACGACCAGCTGATCGGTGAGCGGATAGCCGGCTTCGAGTCCTTCGAGCCGCCGCGTGGTGGACTGCAGCAGCGAATCGTCGCCGAGCAGGCCGATCAACTGTTTGGGGTATTGCTCGCGCGACATCGGCCACAAACGCGTGCCGGATCCGCCCGCCAGAATCACGGGATGAATCTTGAGCTTGACGTTCAGGGGCGTAGCTTGCGTGGACCGGGTGTCGGCGGGCGTGGCCGTAACCGGAGCTGTCATGATGAACTCCTCGAGGCTGGGTGAATGCGTCGAGTTTTATCATGAAGCGTGGAATCAATAAAAGCGCGTTAAATAGAAAACTATATAAAACGGCGTATAAAAATAATGAATTGCATGAAGGAAAAATGTCCGATGGATTTTTTAAAAAGAAAAATTAGCCGAAAAAAACCCTAGGCTATTTTTTCGGCGCGATGCTTACGCCGGCGGGACACAACAGGCGTTTCGTAAGCTCTTTGGATCGAATGAGCAGAACGCATCGAAATGGCCTGCACAAAGGCCTTCAGGCTGCCTATCGAACAGGCAATCCGGTAACAATTGCCGAGCAAAAATCGAAAAAAATGCTGAAACTTTGACCGATACAATTTGAGATATTTTGCGGTCTTGCAGCGCGAATTTTAATAAAGCTTTATCTATACCTGTACGAGGGTATTCACTCATTTCGACTCGCCTTTCCCGGTTCGGCTGCTCAGCCGGTTTCGGAATTGGGCATGGCGGGGCAATTAGCAGAGTCTCAAATTTTTACTGCGTCGCGCATCGATCCGCCGAACGCGGAGACCGGCGTCGTGTTCGGGCGCCGGAGCAGGCTGAAGAAAAAAGCGCGCGACGGATTTTCAATCAACCAACGGATGGCACTTGACTGACGAACTGAGGGGCAGCGCATGCTGAGCGTTCTATCGAGAATCATCGACATCGCCATGGTCGTGCTCGGCGCGACGCTGGCGGCGGCCGTGCACAGCGGGAAATTCGTGTGGCTGGACGACATGCAGCGCGTGTCGCTCGCGTTCGACTGCCTGCTGGTGGTGGTGTTTTTCCCGGCGTTGGGCATCTATCAGTCATGGCGCGGCAAGCCGCTCTACGACCTGTTGTGCCGGGTTGCCGGCGGCTGGGTGATGGTGGAAGTCACCGGCGTGCTGATCAGCTTCAGCCTGCACCGTTCGGACAGTCTGTCGCGCTTGTGGCTCGTGTATTGGGCGGTGGCCACGATCGTGCTGCTGGTGGTCACCAAGGTGATGGTGTATTCGGTCCTGCGCAGTCTGCGCCGCGAAGGCTTCAACCAGCGCGCGGTGGCGATCGTCGGCGGCGCGCCGTATGGGCGGTTTCTGATCGAACAGATGCGCGGCCGTCCGGAGGCGGGCTTTACGCCGATCGTGGTGTTCGACGAGGAAGGCACGATCAACCCGTACGAAGACCCGGATGCGGCCAATGCGATCGAAGGCGTGCCGGTCGAACGCGACTATCAGCGCATGTTGCAACTGGTGCGTCATCGCGGCATTCGCGAACTGTGGCTGGCGCTGCCGATCTCGAAGGAAAAAGCGATTCACCGCTTCGTGATGGACCTGAAGAACGACTTCGTGAATATCCGCTTCATCCCGGACGTGCGCAGCCTGACGTTGTTCAACCAGCCGATGGTCGATCTGCTCGGCGTGCCCGCGATCAACCTGGCCGCGTCGCCGATCACCGATCTGCGGGTGCTGCCCAAGCGCGTGTTCGATCGTCTGTTCGCGCTGGCCGCGTTGACCGCGCTCGCGCCGGTCATGCTCGTGATCGCGGTGATGGTGAAAGTGAGTTCGCCGGGCCCGGTGTTCTTTCGCCAGAAGCGCAAGGGTATCGACGGCAATCAGTTCGAGATCTACAAATTCCGCTCCATGAAGCTGCACCAGGAAGAGGTCGGCAAGATCACCCAGGCCACGCGGCGCGATCCGCGCATTACGGCCGTCGGCGCGTTCCTGCGGCGCACCAGTCTCGACGAACTGCCGCAGTTCATCAACGTGCTGCGCGGCGAGATGTCGGTGGTCGGTCCGCGTCCGCATGCGCTCGAACACGACGACATCTACAAGGATCTGGTGAAGGGCTACATGCACCGCTACCGGATCAAGCCGGGCATTACCGGCTGGGCGCAGATCAACGGCTATCGCGGCGAAACCGACCGCATCGAAAAGATGATGGGCCGCGTCAAGCTCGATCTGTACTACATGCAGCACTGGACCTTCTGGCTCGACATCAAGATCGTCGTGCTGACTTTGTGGAAAGGCTTCGCGGGCAGCAATGCCTACTGAGTCCGCGACCGCCTTCCTGAACCTGCTTCATTCTCCGCGAGGTGTAATACATGAACCTGACGATCATCGGTAGTGGCTACGTAGGCCTCGTGACGGGCGCCTGTCTGGCCGACATCGGCCACGACGTGTTCTGTCTCGACGTCGATCAGCGCAAGATCGACGTGCTCAACAACGGCGGCGTGCCGATCCATGAACCGGGTCTGCAGGAGATCATCGCGCGCAATCGCAAGGCCGGCCGCCTGACGTTCTCGACCCACGTCGAAGCGGCGGTCGCGCACGGCGACATCCAGTTCATCGCGGTGGGCACGCCGTCGGACGAAGACGGCTCCGCCGACCTGCAATACGTGCTGGCCGCCGCGCGCAACATCGGCCGTCATATGACGGGCTTCAAGGTGATCGTCGACAAATCGACGGTGCCGGTCGGCACGGCCTCGCGCGTGCGTGAAGTGATCGCTGCCGAACTGGCCGAACGCAACCTCAATCACATGTTTTCGGTGGTCTCGAACCCCGAGTTCCTGAAGGAAGGCGCGGCCGTGGAAGACTTCACGCGGCCCGACCGCATCGTGCTCGGCTGCGACGAGGACGTGCCCGGCGAAAAAGCCCGTGAGCTGATGAAGCGCCTCTACGCGCCGTTCAACCGCAATCGCGAACGCACACTGCACATGGACGTGCGTTCCGCCGAATTCACCAAGTACGCGGCCAACGCGATGCTCGCCACGCGCATTTCGTACATGAACGAGCTGGCCAATCTGGCCGACCGCGTCGGCGCGGATATCGAAGCGGTGCGCCGCGGCATCGGTTCCGATCCGCGCATCGGCTACGACTTCCTGTATGCCGGTTGCGGCTACGGCGGTTCGTGCTTCCCGAAAGACGTGCAGGCGCTGATCCGCATCGCCGCCGACCACAAGGCGAACCTGCGCATTCTCGAAGCCGTGGAAGCCGTCAACGACACGCAGAAGCAGGTGCTCGCGCACAAGATCGTCGCGCGTCTGGGCGAGGACCTGTCGGACCGTACCTTCGGCGTCTGGGGCCTCGCGTTCAAGCCGAATACCGACGACATGCGCGAGGCGCCGAGCCGTCCGCTGATCGCCGAACTGCTGCGCCGCGGCGCACGCGTGAAAGCGTACGACCCGGTCGCGATCGACGAATCGAAGCGGGTTTTCGCGCTCGACCTGAAGGACGTGCCGCAGCAGCACGCGCGCCTCGAGTTCGTGAAGGAAGAGATGGAAGCGGCGGAGGGGGCCGACGCGCTGGTGATCCTCACCGAATGGAAGGTCTTCAAGAGCCCGGACTTCGATTCGTTGAAGCAGATCCTCAAGACGCCGCTGATTTTCGACGGCCGCAATCTGTACGAACCGGACGCCCTGCTCGAACTCGGGATCGAGTATCACGCGATCGGCCGTCAGCATGCGCTGCGCAATGCGCCGGCGAAGGTCGGCGCGAACGGCCTGCCGCTCACGCAGGCGGACGTGGCCGAGTCCGGTCGCCGCGCCGTCGCCTGAATGCGCAACTGAGCCGTAACCGGGCCGCCTGCGCCAAGCAACCGCGTTGCAAGCGGCCCACCGATTCACCTCGCGCCTCAAGGAGCCTGCCATGTTCGCCAATGTACTGATCGTCTGCCACGCCAACGTGTGCCGTTCACCGGCCGCCGAGATGCTGTTCAAGTCCCGGCAGCGCGCGGCGTCGCGGTCCTCATCAGCGCCGATCGCGTTTCATTCGGCGGGACTCCGCGCAATGGACGGCCACGGCATGGACCCGGTCATGCGCCGCCTGCTCGCCGAGCAGGGGGTCGCCTCCGGGATCCATTACTCGCGGCGTCTGAATCGCAACCTGGTGCGCTCGGCGGACCTCGTGCTGGTCACCGAGCGCGCCCAGGTGGGCGCGGTCGAAGCGCTCGATCCGGCCGCGCGCGGCAAGGTCTATCCGCTCGGCAAGTGGGAAGCCGACTCCGACGTCGCCGACCCGCACGGCTGCGCGGAAACCGCTTACAGGGAGAGTCTCGTGCTCATCGAACATCTGGTCATGGGATGGCTGAAAAAAATATGCTGATGAAAAAACTCACACTGCATTCAACGGCGAACTTCAGATCGACACTCGCCGCCTCACTTTTGCTGACGTCCTTTCTGTCGGCCTGCGCCACCGCACCGGGCAATTATCTCGACACGTCGCGTCTGAAAGACGACGGCCAGCATCAGTCGCAGCCCGCCGAGACCTATCCGGTGCATCTGATCGATTCGCAACTGGTCGCCGAGCAGGCGCAACAGGCCGCCGCGAAGACCCAGGTGCTGCCGACCTCGACGATCAGCGATCCGTCGCAGTACGTGTACCGGCTCTCGCCGCAAGACATTCTCGGCATCACGGTGTGGGATCACCCTGAATTGACCACGCCGCAGGGCAGCACGCTGTCGGCGGGCGGCAATACCACGCAGTCGGTGGGCGGTGCGTTGCAGCAGCCGTACACGGCCGCGCTGCCGGGCCAGGCCGATCCGTACGGCCAGACCATCGCCGCCGACGGCACGATCTTCTTCCCGTTCGTCGGCCGGATTCGCGCCGCGGGCAAGACCGTCGGCGAACTGCGCGATCAGTTGAGCAGCGGCCTCGTGCGCTATATCCGCAATCCGCAGGTCGACGTGCGCGTGCTGTCGTATCGCGGCCAGAAGGTGCAGGTGACCGGCGAAGTCAAGACGCCGGGCCCGCTCGCGGTCAGCGACGTGCCGCTCACGCTGGTCGACGCGATCACGCGTTCCGGCGGCACGAATTCGGACGCCGACATCCAGCGCGTGCGCCTCACGCGCAACAACAAGCTCTACGTGCTCGATGCCGATCGCATGCTCGATAAAGGCGACACCACGCAGAACGTGATGCTGCAGAACGGCGACGTGATCAACGTGCCGGACCGCACCGATAGTCGCGTGTTCGTGATGGGCGAAGTGAAGACGCCGATCCAGTTGCCGATCATTCGCGGGCGCATGACGATCGCGGACGCGCTGACGCAAGGCGGCGGGATTCTCGACACCGACGCCAATCCGCGTCAGATCTACGTGATGCGCGGCATGAAAGATCATCCGACCACGCCGGACGTCTACCGCCTCGACATGACGCAGCCGGACTCGATCATGCTGTCCTCGCAGTTCCAGTTGCAACCGCTGGACGTCGTGTATGTGGGCACCGCCGCTTCGACCACCTTCAACCGTGTGTTGCAGCAGGTCCTGCCGAGCGTGCAGACCTTGTTCTACCTGAAGCAACTGACGCGCTAAAGATCAGCGCCGTCGCCAGGCCCTCGTCACGCCGTCAAGCGGCGGCGTGACGCGGGACCGAAGCAAACGCGGATGTAACCGATACGGGAAGCGAATTGTGAGCAATCAACTCTCTCCACACATGGGCGGTCCGACCAGGACCGAGGAAGAGGACGTCGTCCTCGGGCAACTGATTCAGGTGATCCTCGACGACATCTGGTGGCTGATCGCGATCGCCGCGGTGATCGTCGCGATTGCCGGTGCGTACTGCCTGCTCGCCAAGCCGATCTATTCGGCCGATGCGCACGTGCGCGTCGAGCAATCCGACAACACGTCGCAGGCGCTCACGCAGACGCAAACGGGCGCGGCGATCACCACCGGCTCGACCTCGCTGCCGACCGACGCCGAAATCGAAATCATCAAGAGCCGCGGCGTGGTCGGCCCGGTCGTGCAGGACCTGAAGCTGAATTTCAGCGTCACGCCGAAGACGATTCCGCTGCTCGGCAGCATTTCGGCCAAGCTGGCCGCGCCGGGGCAACTGGCGAAGCCGTGGCTCGGCCTGTCGTCGTATGGATGGGGCGGCGATGTCGCCGATGTCGATTCGATCGACGTGGTGCCCGCGCTCGAAGGCCAGAAGCTCGCGCTGAAGGTGGTCGACGATCAGCACTATGAGCTGTTCGCCGAAAACGGCGCGCTGCTGCTGCGCGGCCAGGTCGGCCAGCAGGCGCAGGGCGGCGGCGTGACGATGCGGGTCAATAAACTGGTCGCGCGTCCGGGCGAGCAGTTCACCGTGGTGCGGTCGAACGACCTCGACGCGATCACCGCGTTCCAGTCGGCGATCACCGTGCAGGAGCAGGGCAAGCAGACCGGGGTGATCCAGATCTCGCTGGAGGACAAGAGCCCGGAACACGCGGCGCTGGTCGCCAACGCGCTGGCGCAGTCGTATGTGCGCCAGCACGTATCGAACAAGCAGGCCGATGCGATCAAGATGCTCGATTTCCTGCAAAGCGAAGAGCCGCGCCTGAAGGCCGATCTGGAGCGCGCGGAAGCCGCCTTGACCGCGTATCAGCGTCAGTCCGGCTCGATCAACGCGAGCGACGAAGCCAAGGTGTACCTGGAAGGCAGCGTGCAGTACGAGCAGCAGATCGCCGGTTTGCGTCTGCAGATGGCGCAGCTCAGCGAGCGTTACGGCGACGACCACCCGATGCTGGTGGCCGCGCGTCAACAGATGGGCGAGCTGGAGGCGCAGCGCGCCAAATACGCGGACCGTTTCCGCGATCTGCCGGCCACCGAGGTGAAGGCCGTGCAGTTGCAACGCGACGCGAAAGTGGCCGAAGACATCTACGTGCTGCTGCTGAACCGTGTGCAGGAGTTGTCGGTGCAGAAAGCGGGCACGGGCGGCAACGTGCATATCGTCGACGCCGCGTTGCGCCCGGGTGCGCCGGTCAAGCCGAAGAAGATGCTGATTCTCTCGGCGGCGGTGATTCTTGGCCTGATCGCGGGCACCGGTTTCGTGTTCCTGCGCCGCAATATGTTCAAGGGGATCGACGATCCGGATCACATTGAGCGTGCGTTCCATTTGCCGGTATTCGGTCTCGTGCCGTTGAGCGCCGAACAGGCGGTGCTCGAAAGCGCGTTCGAACGCGGCGGCGAACGCCTGGGTTCGGTGCTGGCGAATGCGCGGCCCAAGGACATCACGGTCGAAAGTCTGCGCAGCCTGCGCACTTCCATGCAGTTCACGATGATGGACGCGCGCAATCGCATCATCATGCTGACCGGCCCGATGGCGGGCGTCGGCAAGAGCTTCCTGACGGTCAACCTCGCGGTGCTGCTGGCGCATTCGGGCAAGCGCGTACTGATGATCGACGGCGACATGCGGCGCGGCGCGCTCGAACGCTATCTGGGCGGCGTGCAGGACAACGGTTTGTCTGAGTTGCTGAGCGGCCAGATCTCGCTGGAAGAAGCGATCCGCAGTTCGAACGTTGAAAACCTGAGCTTCATCTCGTGCGGCCGCCGTCCGCCGAATCCGTCGGAACTGCTGATGTCGCCGCGGCTGCCGCAATACCTCGACGGGCTCGCCAAACGCTACGACGTGATCCTGATCGACACGCCGCCGGTGCTGGCGGTGACCGACGCGTCGATTATCGGCGCGTATGCCGGCTCGACCTTCTTCGTGATGCGCTCGGGCGTGCATAGCGAAGGCGAGATTCAGGACGCGCTGAAGCGTCTGCGCGCGGCCGGCGTGCACGTGCAGGGCGGCATTTTCAACGGCATGCCGCGTTCGCGCGGCGGTTACGACCGTGGTTACGCGGCGGTGCAGGAATACCTGAGCGCCTGAGCGCCACGACGCGTTTGACGATACAAAAGGACATCACGATGAAAGTGACGGTACTGGTTCCGACTTATCGCCGCCCGGCCGATCTGGCGCGCTGCCTCGCGGCGCTGCAACGCCAGTCGCGCGCGCCTGACCAGGTGGTCGTGGTGGCGCGCGCCGACGACGCGGCGACCCACACCTGTCTGCGCGATCCGGCGGTGCCGGGTGCGCTGCCGCTGTCGGTCGCACTGGTCGAGGCGCCCGGCCAGGTCGCGGCGCTCAACCGCGGACTCGACGCGGCCAGCGGCGACGTGATCGCCATCACCGACGACGACGCCGCGCCGCACGTCGACTGGGTCGCGCGGATCGCCGCCGCGTTCGAAAGCGATGCGCGCCTCGGCGCGCTCGGCGGCCGCGACTGGGTGCATGAACGAGGCCGCGTGCTGGATGGCGAGCGTCAACGGGTAGGCAAGGTCACCGCGTCCGGCAAGATCATCGGCAATCATCACCTCGGCGCCGGCGGCGCGCGCGAGGTGGATATTCTGAAGGGCGCCAACATGAGCTACCGTCGCGACGCGGTACGCACGATCCGCTTCGACGCGCGCCTGCGCGGCGCGGGCGCGCAAGCTCACAACGACATGGGGTTCAGTCTCGCGGTGAAGCGCGCCGGCTGGAAGCTGGTGTACGACCCGCGCGTCGCGGTCGATCATTTCCCGGCCGAACGTTTCGACGAAGACGGGCGCAACGCGCAAACCATGACGGCGTTGCGCAACGCCGCGTTCAATTTCCATCTGATCCTGCGCGACCAGTTGCCGCCGCTGCGCCGCGAAACCGCATGGTGGTGGTGGACGCTGGTCGGCACGCGCGCCTATCCGGGACTCACGCATGCGGCGCTCGCGCTGCTGTCGAAGCAGGCTGGGCTGAAGCTGTCGCGCTGGCGCGCGGTGCGCGGCGGCGCGCATGAGGCGCGCCGCGCGCGAAGCGGAGTGTCCGCATGAGTACCAACGTCCACGTTCATCTGTTTTACGGCGCGGACCCGCGCTTTTACCGGCCGGGCGACGACATCGGCTGTCTGTACGGCTATCACCACGCGCAGTCCGACGGCTTCGCGCTGAGCTATTCGCAGGACGCGCCCGAGAGCAAACCGGTGCGGCTGTTGCGGCGCGCGTTGAAGGCGGCGCTGGGGTTCGATTTCATCCACACGTGGCGCAACCGCGCCGAGATGCTGCGCTCGGACGTGATCTGGACGCATACCGAGCAGGAATGGCTGTCCGCCGCGCTGATGTTGCTGCTGAGCGGCCGCAAGGCCGGGGCCGAGGCGTCCCCCTTGCTGCTCGCGCAAAGCGTCTGGCTGCTCGATAAGTGGCCTTCGTACGGGATTCTGCGCAGTTGGCTATATCGCAAGCTGATGAGCCGCGCCGATCAACTGACCACGCTCGCCAGCGAAAACGCCGCGCTGTGCCGGCGTTATTTCGATCGCGACGCGACCCCGCTGCTGTATGGGCTGAACACGCAGGACTTCCCCGTCAAGGCGCCGACCGAATGGCTACCGCATGCACCGATCCGCATTGCCGCGATCGGCAACGATCGCGACCGCGATTGGGACACGCTCATCAAGGCCTTCGGCAACGATCCGCGCTACACCGTCAAGCTCGCGACGCGGCGCCGGATTCCCGCGTCGCTGCGCGCGCCGAACGTCGAGATCGCGCTGTTTTCGGGCATTAAAAAACAGCATGAACTGTACGACTGGGCCGATCTGATCGTCGTGCCGCTGCGGCCGAATTCGCACGCGTCGGGGATCACGGTGATGCTCGAAGCGGCCGCCGTCGGCAAGCCGATGGTGGTGACCAACGTCGGCGCGTTGCAGGACTATTTTCCGGTGGGCGAGGCATTCTATATTCCGCCGTTCAATCCGCAGGCGTTGCGCGAAGCGGTCGACCAGCTCGCCGCGTCGCCGCTGGACGCGCTGCGTCAGGCGCAAGCGGCCGCGGCCGGTTTGCTGGCGCGCGATCTGACCACCCAGCATTACGCCATGCAGCACGTGCGGATCACGCAGGAGATGCTGCGCACACGCGCCGCCCGAACGCAGACGCAGACGAGGGCGCAAACCTCGCGTACCGCCGCGCGCGAATCACGCGGAGGTCTCTAAGCGATGTCGACCATCACGCAAACCGCCCCGTCCGGCACGAACCGCGCGGGGCGCAGCAGGTCCGGCGGGGCGCAGGAATGGGGGCCGCCAGCCTTGCTGTGGCTGATCACCGCGGTGCTGATCATTGCGCATCAGGGCACGGTGCTGACGCTCGCGTTTCCGGTGCTGGCGATCCTCACGGGTTTGTGGCTCTACTTCAAGAGCCCGGCGCGCTACATCGGCTTCATGTGGTGGCTGTGGTTTCTGAGTCCGGAGGTGCGACGTCTCGCCGACTGGTCCAAAGGCGCGTTCACGCCCACCAGCCTGATCCAGGTCGCACCGCTGGCGGTGACGATGATCAGCGCGCTTTCCCTGCTGCGTTACTACCGGCTGCTCGCGCAACGGCGCGGCCTGCCGGTGCTGCTGATCCTGCTCGGCCTGATCTACGCGTTCATGGTCGGCGTGATGTCGAGCGGGCCGCTGGCGGCCACCTACGACCTCGCTAACTGGCTCTATCCGATCCTGATCGGCTTTCACATCATGGCGCACACGCGTCAGTATCCGCAGTATCGCGACACCATTGTCAACACGTTCATCTGGGGCATGCTGGCGATGGGCGGCTACGGCCTCGTGCAGTTCTTCATCATGCCGCCGTGGGACGCGCTGTGGATGCTCGGCTCGCAGATGAACTCGCAGGGCGATCCGGTGCCGATGGGCGTGCGCGTGTTCAGCACGATGAATTCGTCGGGCCCGTTCGCCTTCGCGATGATGGGCGCGATGGTGTACGTGATGGCGGCCTCGCATCGCGTGCGCTGGATCGCCGCGGCGCTCGGCTTCTTCGCGTTCGCGCTGAGTCTCGTGCGCTCCACCTGGGGCGGCTGGGTGATCGCGCTGCTGGTCCAGCTCGTCAAGTCGAACAACAAGGTGCGGGTGCGCATCGTGGCGAGCGCGGTGCTGCTGGCGGGCCTGTGCGTGCCGCTGCTGGCGGTCGGGCCGGTCGCCGAACGGATGCAGGCGCGCCTCACCACCATCGTCAATCTGAACGACGACCAGAGTTACGCCGCGCGTAACGAGTTCTACGCGACCTTCGCGAAAACCGCGTTCACCGACGTCTCCGGCGAAGGCATGGGCGCGACCGGCACCTCGACCAAGCTCTCGAACGACGGCGGCCAGCTCGGCCAGTACGGCAACTTCGACAGCGGCGTGATGAATATCCCGTTCGTGCTCGGCTGGCCCGGCACGCTGCTGTACATGTCCGGCATCGTCTGGCTGGTGGTGCGCGCGGTGCTGGCGTCGTTCAAGCTGCGCAACGACAAATTCGTCTCGGCCTGCCTGAGCCTGAGTCTCGCGACCTTCGCGATGCTGGTGTTCACCAATTCGCTGGTGGGCACGGGCGGATTGCTGCTCTTCATGAGTGTTTTCTCGATTCTTTCCGCGGTGCACTACGACAAGATCAACCGCAGACGCACGCTACTTTTTCACGGAGGCACCCATTGAGAGTCGCCATTGTCACCCACGTCGTGCGCCATAACGACGGCCAGGGGCGCGTCAACCACGAGATCGCGGAAGCCGCGCTCGACGAGAACATCGGCGTCACGCTGGTGGCCTCGCACGTCGCGCCGGATCTGCTCGCGCATCCGAACGTTCGCTGGGCGCAGATCAAGGTGGGCCGCTGGTGGCCCACCAATCTGCTGCGCCAGCAGGTGTTCGCGTTGAAGAGCACGCTGTGGCTGCGCGCGCATCGGCGCGAATACGACGTGCTGCACGTGAACGGCTTCATCACGTGGATGCCCGCCGACGTCAATACCTCGCACTTCGTGCATAGCGGCTGGTTCGGCAGCAAGTACTACCCGTTCGGGCTGACCAAGGGCGTGTGGTCCGCGTATCAGTCGGTCTATACGCGCTGCAACGCGCTGCTCGAACGCTGGGCGTACCGGCGCTCGAAAGTGATCACCGCGGTGTCGCGGAAAGTCGCCGACGAAATCCGCGCGATCGGCCTGACACCCGACAACCGCGTCGACGTGATCTACAACGGCGTGGATACGCAAGGCTTCGCCGCCGCGACCGGCGACCGCGAAAAGTTCGGCTTGCCGAAGGACGCGTTCCTGCTGCTGTTCGTCGGCGATCTGCGCACGCCGCGCAAGAACCTCGGCACCGTGCTCGCCGCGCTCAGGCATCTGCCCGACTACGTGCAGATCGCGGTGGCCGGCTTTCTGCCGGGCAGCCCGTATCCGGACGAGGCGAAGGCGTTGGGCATTGCGCATCGCGTGCATTTTCTCGGGCTGGTGAAGGACATGCCGGTGCTGATGCATTCGGTCGACGCATTCGTGTTTCCGTCGCGCTATGAAGCGATGAGCCTGTCGCTGCTCGAGGCGATGGCGGCGGGCTTACCGGTGGTCACGGCGCGCACCGCGGGCGGCGCGGAAATCATCACGCCGGAATGCGGGATCGTGCTCGACGATCCCGACGATCCCACGGCGTTGGCCCGCGCGATCGCGCGCCTCGCCGAGCATCACGACGCGCGCCGCGCGATGGGGGTCGCCGCCAACGAACTCGCCACCGGCTTCGGCTGGGCGCGGATGGCGGAGCAGTACATCGCGCTGTACCGGCAACTCGCCGGGCAGCAGCAGAATCGCCGGCGCAGCGAGGCGGAAGCGGCGGCGGTCGCGAAGACCGACGCGCTGACGCTGAACACGCTGGCGGGACAGACGGCATCGTTTGACCACCACAACTCACAGAACGCACAGGGGCATCAATCATGACGACGAGTTCCATCAAATCGCTGCAGATCGGGATGCACTGGTTTCCCGAGCGCGCGGGCGGCCTCGACCGCATGTATTACTCGCTGGTCGGCGCGCTGCCGGGCGCGGGCGTCGCGGTGCGCGGCGTGGTGGCCGGCTCGGCGAAAGTCGCCGCGGACACCGGCGGCGCGATCAACGGTTTCGGCTCCGCCGCGCAATCGCTGCCGTTGCGGCTGATGGCGGCGCGCCGCGCGCTGCGCGAGGAAGTCGGCCGCTCGCGGCCCGACGTGATCTCGTCGCACTTCGCGCTGTACACCTTTCCGGGCCTCGACGTGACGCGCGGGATTCCGCAGGTCTCGCATTTTCAGGGGCCGTGGGCCGACGAGAGCCACGTGGAAGGCGCCGACTCGCTCGGTCAGCGCGCCAAGCGCTATCTGGAGCAATCGGTGTACGCGCGCTCGTCGCGCCTGATCGTGCTGTCGGAGGCGTTCGGCAAGATCCTGACGTCGCGCTACGGCATCGCGCCGGAGCGCGTGCGCGTGGTGCCGGGTTGCGTCGACGTCGAGCAGTTCAATCTGCCGATCACGCCGGCCGAAGCGCGTCTGAAACTGCAGTTGCCGCAAGACCGGCCGATCGTGCTGGCGGTGCGGCGACTGGTACGGCGCATGGGTCTCGAAGATCTGATCGACGCGATCCAGTTGCTCAAGCAGAGCGCGCCGGACGTGCTGTTGCTGATCGCCGGGAAGGGGCGGCTCGAAAGCGAATTGCAGGCGCGGATCAGCGCGGCGGGTCTGGACGATAACGTCAAGCTGCTGGGCTTCGTGCCCGACCAGCATTTGGCGGCCTTGTACCGCGCGGCGAATATCAGCGTGGTGCCGACCGTGGCGCTGGAAGGCTTCGGGCTGATCACGGTCGAGTCGCTGGCGTCGGGCACGCCCGTGCTGGTAACGCCGGTGGGCGGCCTACCGGAAGCCGTGGCGGGGTTGTCGCCGGATCTGGTGTTGCCGGAGACGGGCGCGAAAGCGATCGCGGCGGGATTGGCCGGTGCGTTGAACGGTTCGTTGAAGCTGCCGGATGCCGATGCTTGCCGACGCTATGCGCGGGAGAACTTCGATAACGCGGTGATCGCGAAGCGGGTCGCCGCGGTGTATGCCGAGGCGATCGCGGCGGGTGGGGTGCATTGAGGGAGGAGGTAAAGCGAAGCGATGGCGGGGCGCTTAGGCGGCCCGGCTGCCGTCGGCGTTGAGCAGACGGAAGTCGGCAGCGGATTCTTCGAACGCGTTGGCGTTGCGCATGGCCACTACGACATCCGTAATTTCCGTGTAGTCGAACGTTGCGCACCAGCTACCCATGCGCGAGAGCGCCTGAATGAGCGGCTGCGGCCGCCCACCTTGCGTGAGCGCCCGCAGACAATCGACAAACTGCGGGTGAAATAGCGTTGGAATAATGATGCGTGAGCGCCCGCATCGCGACAGCTCTGAGTTCATCACCAGCCTGGATAGCCGGCCGTTGCCGTCTGCGAACGGATGCACTTCGGCCACGAGAAACAGGTAATAAATGGCTCGCCCCATTCCTTCCGGAATTGTCAGCGCAAGGCGGGACCCTTCCGCGAGGGTGCCGCGCACGTGCGAGGGTTCGACAAACTGGGTCGTGCCCGCGTAGTTGGCCTCGAGCTTGAGGTGGCCGGGGTTGGCTTCCGGCCTGCGCTCGAGCATGACACGGTGGAGCTCCTGGAGGACATCGACGAAGTCGTCGCCGACGGGCGGCACCGCCGCCCGTGTTTCCGTTTTGTAGGCGAGATTGAACACACCGAGAATGTCGTGCGAATCCTTTGGGCGTTGAACCACGATCTGATTGCGTAGCACAATCCCTTCCGCTTCTTCCACCGAGAATCGGGTGCCTTCGACGTAGTTGGAAAAATACGATTCAAGAAACGCAAAATAGATTCGCGTGTTGCCCTGTGCCGCTACGTCCGCGATATCGGGCAGTATCGCCGTGCGTAGCGCAGTGGCCAGCGTGTTGAAGAGATAGATACGCTCCATGTCGATGGGCGTGCCCTGGGCGATCGCGAGGCCGGCTTTGGTTTTGAGCACGCCCTTTGAATGCGTGCTCAGCAACGCGCCGATCAGCCCGTTAAGCGCCGCATAGCTGGCCGTTGCGCCAAGCGGCTCGGTCAGTGCGCGGGCGCGGTCCCGGATCTGATTGAGGCCGGACTCCTTATTCGCGTTCAGACAGGTGATCAACCGTTCTTCAACGGCATCGCGCGTTGCGCGGGTGGTTGCCGAGCCGCGGCTGAGATTTTCCAGAAGCGCCCGTTCTTGCGAGGCCCAGTAAAGCTCGAGCGAACCGAGACGAAGGTCGCCTGGTTGCGGGGCCGGCCCTTTCGTCAGCACGAGCGTAAGGCCAGGATAACGGATGCGACGGTTAAAGCGTGTGGGGTGGGACAGCACGACTTCGTTGGACGGAGTAATGCCACCCGCAAATGCGCTCAGGTGCGAGACGACTGCGCCCGGCACGGCATGCGACGCGATCCTTTGCCAGTTCCGATGGATTTTGCCGATTATCTCCGCTTCGCCGCCCGATTCGACGTACACACCGGGTCCGACGCGCGTCAGGGCGCCTTCCTTCGCGCGGCGCTGCAAACTGCGGTTTAGCGCGGGATCGGTGGACGAAAAAAATAAGTCGTCTGTTTGTCGTTTTCCAGCTTTAGAGAGGCTCACGCGGTGCAAATTTGTCGTTTTCCAGCTTTCAATTTAGCACATTTGTCGTTTTCCAGCTAAAACAAAGCAAGCGCTGCTGCCATCCCGACTGTCGTTTTCCAGCTTATCTGCTCGCCAAACCGGTGCGATTTGTCGCAATCCAGCTTACGAAGAGGCAATTTTGTCGTTTTCCAGCTTTTGAAGCCCGCTGGTGCGTGGGCAGCCCATGCATCAACGGGTTCACTACTTTCGCAATGAGCCCGCACCGATCCCGGATTCGTGGCAATCAGAACGTCTCGTGCTGTTCGTTTCGCGTCAGATCCGCGTGAACCATTATGTGGCACAACTGCTCCAGCGTCGTTTCCGGCTGCCAGCCGAGTGTGTCGCGGGCCTTGTCGGCGCAGCCGATCAGCAGGTCCACTTCGGCCGGACGATAGAACTTCGGATTCACACGCACGAGCGTCTTGCCGGTGGCGACATCGATACCGGTTTCGCGCTCTTCCTTGCCCGACCACTCCAGCTGATAACCCGCCGCGGCAAACGCCATCCGCACGAAGTCGCGAACCGTCTCGGTGCGGCCGGTGGCGAGCACGAAGGTATCCGGCTGATCGGCCTGCAGCATGCGCCACATGCCTTCCACGTATTCGAGCGCGAAGCCCCAGTCGCGCTTCGCGCTCAGGTTGCCGAGTTCCAGCACGTCCTGCTTGCCGAGCTTGATCTTGGCGACGGTGTCGGTGATCTTGCGCGTGACGAATTCGCGGCCACGCAGCGGCGATTCGTGATTGAACAGAATCCCGCTGCTCGCGAACAGACCATACGACTCGCGATAATTAATGGTCGACCAGTGCGCGAACAGCTTGGCGACGCCGTACGGGCTACGCGGATAGAACGGCGTGTCTTCACGTTGCGGCACGGCTTGCACGAGGCCGAACATTTCCGACGTCGACGCCTGGTAGAAACGGGTCTTCGGATTCAGAATGCGGATGCCTTCCAGCAGATTCAGCGCGCCGACGCCGGTGACTTCGGCGGTCGTCACCGGCTGATCGAACGACACGCCCACGAAGCTTTGCGCCGCGAGGTTATACAGCTCGTCGGCCTGCGCGCCTTCGAGCAGACGCAGCGTCGAACCGAGGTCTGTCAGGTCGTGCTCGACCAGACGCAGATTCGGATGATCGAGCACGCCGAGTTCGCGGATGCGCCAGAAGTTGACCGAGCTCGTGCGCCGGTAAGTGCCGGTCACGTGGTAGCCCTTGTCGAGCAGCAGCTTGGTCAGATAGGCGCCGTCCTGTCCGGATACGCCCGTGATGATCGCTTTGCGTGGTTGGCTCATAGCTCGCCTTCAATATTGGTAAAAGAAAAAAACAATCGGCACTCGCGCCCGGTCAGGCGCATCGACCTAAAAAAGCGCTTCAACGTGCGGCGTCCAGCAGGCGCCGCACCATCGGTTCGACGACCCGGCAATCCTGTTCCGCCTTCAGGCGGTACAGGTCCGGCTTCGGATGCGCGCCGTCGGACATCCGCGTCTTCCAGTCCGGCAAGCTGCTCACGTACGCGTACTGGTCCACCAGCGGTACCTGCTGCTCGGCGGCGACGCGGCGCGTCATCGCGACCATCGCGGCGAGCCGCGCATTGAGACGGTCGTCGGGCATCGGGTTCGAGGTCTGCAACACCGGCTGCTTGCCGAGCGCGCGGGCGCTGGTCACCAGCGCCGTTTCGGCCGCGTAGAACTGCTCGGGCGTCTGGTTGTGCATGACTTCGTTGATGCCGTAATTGATCAGCACGATCTGCGCGGGCGACGCGGCCAGGCGCGCCTGCCATGGCAGACCGGCCGTCGGACCGGCGCGGCGATTGCCGGTGCCGTCGCGCAACTGGGTGGCCATCGTGCCGCCCACGCCGTAGTTCGTGACCAGAACCCGCTCGCCGACACGCGCCTGCAAATCGTCCTGCAGATACGAGACCGCGTTGCGCGACTGCGGACCGCAGTGGCCGTCGCTGCAGGTGATGCCGAGCGTGGTCGAATCGCCGTAGGCTTCGATCAGCACCTGCGTCTGCACGGCCTTGGCGGGCTGCGTCGCGGATGAGGCTGGCGTCGCATCGGCCCTGGCGTGAGCAATCAAGGTCATGCAGGCGAGCGTCGCCACGACGGACAGCGGCCGTATTGGCATTCGCATCCAGGTCCGCGCGCTCGCGGCGAGCGATCCACGGCGCTTCATGCGCGGCTTTGCGGCGCGCGTGGCGCGGCCCCGGATACGCTGGAACCGACACCCGAAGCCGCCGCGTGGCCGCCCGCCGCACCGAAAATCAGCCGCTTCTCAAACGCGAACCACGTGATGCTGGCGTAGACGAGCGTGATCGCGAGCGCCAACGCCGCGGTCACAAAACGGTTGAGCTGCAGCGGCCACAGCATGTACAGCACGCTCAGATGAATCAGATAGATCGTGTAGCTGATCGTGCCGATATAGACCAGCACGGGATGGCACAGCAGCCGCTTGACGATGCCCTTGCTCTGCAACGCGATCACCACGACGGAAGTGCACAGCAGCAGCGAAACGCTATAAAGCCCAGCGTTGGACAGCGGCGTATTCGCCGCGCGAAACCGCGGGTAATGCAGGTGCAGCCAGGCCAGCACGGCGAGCGCCGCGAAAAATCCCAGCACGGCGAGACCCTTGTACGATTCCAGCGCATCGCGATCGCGCCGCACGGCGACCGCCAGCAACGCGCCGGCCGCGAGCAGGTCCATGCGGAACGGCGTCAGGTAATAGATCGGCCAGAACGAATCGAACCACGGCGTGGCGAACGCGCGCAGCAACGGCACCAGCACGATCAACGCGGCCGCCACGTAGCCGAGCACACGCTCGGGCAGCAGCAGGATCACGAACGGCCAGAAAATATAGAACTGCTCTTCGACCGCCAGCGACCACAGCACATTGAGGCTGTCGTGACCGCTTTGATTGAGCGCGTCGCCGATATTGGTCGCGAAGAACGCATACCACTGCCAGTGCTGCGCCCAGCCGAAGCCGAACAGGATCGACGACACCACCATCAGCAGCAGGTACGGCGGCAAGATGCGGCGTGCCCGGCGTGCATAGAAATAGCCGAAATACGATTGCCCGCGCGCTTTGCGTTCGAGCAGGATGCCGGTAATCAGAAAGCCGCTGAGCACGAAAAACAGATCCACGCCCATCCACAGCGGCGCTTTCAACGCGTGTTGCGCGAACACGGCGAGCACCGCGATGGCGCGCAGGCCGTCGAGCTGCACGATGCGGCGGGAGTGAGAAGGTGCTGAGGGCAGTGCGCTAGCTGTCATGAACCGTCCATGTGTGAAGCGGGAGCCGCGCGAGAGTCGAAACAGCGCAGGCGCGCCCGCTTCGCGTCGCAACGAAAGTGCAATTGATTCTAGGGAAAAGAAAATCGCGAAAAAACGGGAATGAATTGGATAAATGAATCAGTTTGCAACAGGGTGTTTCGTTATCCATTCGCAATGGATTTTTATGCTTGTGTCGCGCCGATGACGCAGCGCGTAATAAGTGCGGATGGCGGTGCCTTCGCATCGGTAAAGATGAATCGCGACGTGCAAGCGAAGTGGTGTCGCGTGGTTAATTTCCGGTTAATCGATTTTTAAATGGATTTCTTTCACGAGGCTTAAGGCGTCGAATATTTTTGAATTATTTTCGATTTTCGTCGCACGGTTTTTTCCGCGTAATGTGAGCCGTGCGGATCGGGCGGTCAGGGAGGGCGCGTGCGCCGCACACGTAGCCCGTTCACGGCGAACCGCCGCGCTGACTGGAGGAAATACCTTGCCCCGTTTCAAGTTCAAAAGCTGGTTCGCTGTGCTCGCCTGCGCCACCGGATTCGCCGCGGCATCGCTGAGCGTCACGGCCGGCGCGGAAACCGCGTTGAACGCGAAGACTTCATGGATCGGCAATACCTTCGGTTTCGGCGACGGCAGCTGGGCGCAGATCAACATCACCGCGATCGCGGTCGCGCCCGACGGCAAGGTTTATACGAACGCACCATGGGACGAAAGCGGCGCCGAAGCGAGCGTCTATCAGAACGGCAAGATGCTCGGCTTTGCGGGCGGCACGCACGGTTGGGGCAATAGCGGCGGCAGCGCGATCGCGGTGAACCGCAAATATGCGTTCGTCGCGATCGCTGTCGGCAACGAGAAGGGGCGGCTGGTCGAGCAGGGCGTGTGGCCGGAGAAGGGCAAGCAATGGTTCGGCATTTCGCGGCGGCAGATCGCCGATCCGAAGCTCGCCGCGCCGTTCCAGCCCGCCGCGAAGGCCGCGGATCCGCACGCGCAACTGGCGGCCGGCTTCCTGATGATGAACGAAGTGCCGACCGGCACGAGCGCGGAGATCGGCGGTCTGGCGGCGAACGACAGCACGCTTTACGCGGCCAACACCGCGCGCGATCGCATCGAGGTCTACGACGCCGAATCGATGCAGCAGAAAACCACCTGGAGCGTGCAGGAACCGGGCCGCCTTGCGCTCGCGCCCGACGGCACGCTGTGGGTCTTGAGCGGCACGCGTAACGATCGCGCGCCGCACGTCGAGCACTACACCCCGGCGGGCAAGCGCATCGACGAGACGCTGACGTTGCCGGCCGACTCGGTGGCCGTCGATATCGCCGTCGACGCGCAAGGCCGTCTGCTGATCGCCGACAACGGCCCACGTCAGCAGGTGCTGTTCTTCAGCAAAAGCAACGGCCGCTATGCGGAGTCGGGTTCGCTCGGCGAGCGCGGCGGCATCTTTAGCGGCGTCGCGGGCAAACCCGGGCCGCAGCGCTTCAACGGACTCACCGGCGTGGGCGTGGATGCGCGCGGCAACGTCTACGTATCGACCAACGGCATCGGGCCGCGCTACGACCCGATCGGCGCCGGTCTCGGCGCGACGCTCGAAAGCTACGCGCCGGACGGCAAGCGCAACTGGCAGGTGCAGGGGCTGCTGTTCGTCGACGGTGCGTGGATCGATCCGGCGCGCCCCGATAGCGTCTACACCGGCAACAAGCGCTTCGAACTCGATCTGTCGAAGCCCGCCGGGCAGGACTGGAAATACGCGGGCTTTCTGTCGAACCGCTTCAGGTATCCAGACGATCCGGTGTTCCATACGGATCAGTATCCGGGCCTGCCGATCGCCCGTCAGTTGAAGGGCCGCACGTTCCTGTACCTGACCGACATGTATGCGGACCATCTGAAGATCTATCGCTTCGATGCGCAGCGCGACGGCGAGACGGCGATTCCGTCGGGCTTCATCGCCGGGCGTGAGCGTGCGGTCGCGAAAGTGCCGAATGCGCCGCCGGGCGGCGACTGGATCTGGCGCGATACGAACGGTGACGGCAGGTTCAACACCGACGAATTCACGCTCAATACGAGCGGCACCAAGCTCGCGGGCGGCTGGGGCTGGTGGGTGGATAGCGCCGGCGACATCTGGCGCACGCGCGACAGCAAGGGCATTTATCGCTTCCGTTTCGGCGGGCTCGATGCGAAGGGCAACCCGATCTACTCGTATTCGAATCTGACGCAGTACCCGGTGCCGGCACCGTTCACCGAACTGCATCGCGCGATTTACGAACCGGCCACCGACACGATGTACGTGACCGGCTACACGCCGGATACACCGGTCGATCGCGGCTTCTGGAAGGAAGTGGGCCGCGTGCTGGTGCGCTACGACAAATGGTCGAGCGGCAAGCCGGTGCAGCGCTATGCGATCACGCTGCCGTGGCAGACGCAGAGCAAACCGATCGTCACGATCATCGGGCTGACCGTCGAAGGGCAATACCTGTTCGGCGTCGAGCCGGTCGGCGCGGTACACGTGTGGGACAAGGACAGCGGCAAGGAAGTCGGCGTGATCCGGCCGGGCCCCGAAGTGGGCCGCGCGTCGGGCTGGGTCGACGTGCCCAATGGTATCAGCGCCGCGAAGCGCGCCGATGGCGAGTACCTCGTGTTCGTCGAAGAAGACGCACGCGGCAAAGTGATGATGTACCGGTGGAAACCTTGAGGCCCACCCCGTTGCAGGCGCGCTTCAGTAACCGCAGTCAAAACCAGGACATCCGATGGACAAAGGCATTCTCAAGAACGTAGCGATCAATTTCTTCGGGCTGGTCCTGCCGACTTTCGTCTCGCTCGTGACCGTGCCGTCGTATATCAAGCTGCTCGGCGTCGAGCGCTACGGCGTGATCAGTCTCGTGTGGACGCTGATCGGCTACTTCGGGATTCTCGATCTCGGCATGAGCATGGCCGCGCAGAATCACATCTCGAAGGCGCGGGCTTCCGGCGACAAGGACGAATGCGTGCGCGTGTTCTGGAGCGCGACGTGGCTCAATCTGGCGACCGGCGTGATAGGCGGGCTCATCATCTATTTCGGCGCGTTTCTGTACACCGCGTATTTCACCAAGGTGTCGCCCGAATTGCAGCACGAGGTGTATATGGCGCTGCCGTGGCTCGCGGTGGCGATTCCGATCGCGAACGTCTCGTGGGTGTTCGCCGGTGCCATCAACGGTGCGGAGCGCTTCGGCGTCTACAACACCAATCAGACCCTCGGCACCTTCCTGTTCCAGTTGCTGCCGCTGGGCGCCGCGCTGTGGCTCGGCGCGACCTTGCAGAACGTGCTGGCCGCCGCGGTATTCGCGCGGATTCTGGCGGCGCTGATGCTGGGCCGTTCCGCGCTGAAGGTGCTGGAAATCCGCAGCATTCGGGCGCCGCAATTCGGCGTCGCGAAGGGCTTGTTCAACTTTGGCGGCTGGATGCTGATTGCGAGCGTCACCACGATGGTCGCCGACTCGCTCGACCGCGTCATGCTCGGCACCACGCTCGGCGCGCGCTTCGTCACGTATTACACCGTGCCGCAGAACCTCGTGACGCGGCTGAACATCGTGCCGACGGCGCTGGTGCGTACGCTGTTTCCGCGTTTGTCCGCCGTGGGTCGTGCCGACGCCGACACCATCACGCAGCAGTCGCTCGAATTTCTCAACGGCGTGTTCACGCCGGTCGCACTGGTCGCGATGCTGGTGCTCGAACCGTTTCTGCATCTATGGGTGGGCAATGAGATCGCGACCGTGGCCGCGCCGGTGGGCCGGATCATGATCATTGCCGTGTGGCTCGTCGGGCAGGCGAACGTGACGCGGATTCTGATCCAGTCGCAGGTTCATCCGGCGACCGCCGCGCGGGTCGGCTTGTTCGAATTGCCCTTGTTTGCAGGGGCGTTGTGGTTCGGCATCTCGCACTTCGGGTTGACCGGCGCGGCGGTGGCGGTGGCCGGCCGCGCGCTGTTCGACTACGCGGTGCTGCTGCATTTCGCGGCGATCCGCGCGCGCCAGATCGCGCTCGACATGCTTGCCCACCTCGCATTCCTGCTGGCCAGCCTGTGGCTCGCCAGCTTTCTGCCGGGTCTCGCCCTGGCGATCGTGGCCGGCCTGCTGATGGTCGGCGCGAATCTCGCCTGGTCGTTCACGATGACTCCCGCTTTGCGCGATCTTGCGCGTTCACTGCTGTTGCGACTGAATCCGAGGAAAAGCGCATGAACCACGAAGTCCTTGAAGAAGAAGCCGTGCTGCGACCCGCGACGCGCAGCGCCCTGGCCGAACTCACCAGCGTGCCGGGCGTGCAGGCGCCGCCGCGCCGCGCCGCGCTGCGTGCCGATAAAACCGTGCGCGTGGCGATCGTGCACGACTGGCTCGTCACCTATGCGGGCGCCGAGAAGGTGCTGGAGCAGATCGTCGCGTGCTTTCCGGATGCGGATCTGTTCAGCCTGGTCGATTTTCTCGACGACCGCGGCTTTCTGCGCGGCAAGCGAGTAACGACCTCGTTCATCCAGAAACTGCCGCTTGCACGCACCAAGTACCGCACCTATCTGCCGCTCATGCCGCTCGCGATCGAACAGCTCGACGTGTCCGCCTACGACGTGGTGATTTCGAGCAGCCACGCGGTGGCCAAGGGCATTCTGACCGGGCCCGACCAGGTGCATATCAGCTACGTGCATTCGCCGATCCGCTACGCGTGGGATTTACAGCACCAGTATCTGCAGCAGTCGAAGCTGACCAACGGGCCGAAGTCGGCGATGGCGCGGCTGATTCTGCATTACATCCGCAACTGGGATATCCGCACGTCGAATTCGGTGGACGGTTTTGTCGCCAACTCGGATTTCATCGCGCGGCGTATCAGGAAGGTGTATCAGCGCGACGCGCAGGTGATCTTTCCGCCGGTGGACGTGGAAGCTTTTTCGCTGTGCACCGACAAGGAAGATTTTTATCTGACCGCCTCGCGGATGGTGCCGTACAAGAAGATCGATCTGATCGTCGAGGCGTTCGCGCGGATGCCCGAGCGCAAGCTGGTGGTGATCGGCGACGGCCCCGACATGCGGAAAATCCGCGCGAAAGCAGGCCCGAACGTGGAGATCATGGGTTATCAGCCGTTCAAGGTGCTGAAGGACCGGATGAGCCGCGCCAAGGCGTTCGTGTTCGCCGCCGAGGAGGACTTCGGTATCTCGGTGGTCGAGGCGCAGGCCTGCGGCACGCCGGTGATCGCCTACGGCAAGGGCGGCGCGCTCGAAACCGTGCGCGACGTGTCGGAGTCGCGGCCCACCGGCATGTTCTTCGACGAACAGGACGCCGAGTCGATCATCGCGGCGGTCGAGCGTTTCGACCAGCACGTGAAGCGATTTTCGCCAGTGGACTGCCGCCACAACGCCGAGCAATTTTCCGCGGCGCATTTCCGCGAACGCTTCTTTTCGCACGTGCGCGCGGCCGTGCCGGCGTTGCGCGACGCGACGCTGCCGCGGTACGCGCCGTACAAGGCGGAAGCCGCGGCCGGCGCGCCGCGCATTCTGGCCGTCGATCAAAGCGGCGTGCTGGGCGGCGCCGAGTTGTCGCTGCTGGAAATCGTCAAGGCGCTGCGCTCGCGCATCGAGGTCGTGCTGTTCGACGACGGCCCGTTCCGCACGGCGCTCGCCAGAACCGGCGCGAGTGTCGAGGTCCTGGAGGCGGGCGCGCTGCGCAACGTCCGCAAGCAGGGCGGCTCGCTGCCGAAGGGCCAGGCGCTGAAGGGTCTGGTCTCGCTCGTGCGCGCGACCGCGAAACGCGCGCGCAAGGCCGACGTGATCTACGCGAACACCCAGCGCGCGATGGTGATCGGCGCGCTCGCCGGCAAGCTCGCGCGCCGTCCGGTGGTGTGGCATCTGCGCGATATCGTCAGCCCGGAGCATTTCGGCGGCAAGCAACTGGCCATCATCAAGTGGTGCGCGCGCTTCGGTCTCGCGCACGTCATCGCCAATTCGGCGGCGTCGGCGCGCGCATTCACCGAGCTCACGCGGTTCGACGCGAAACGTGTCGATGTGGTGTTCAACGGCATTTCGGCCGCGCCGTTCGACGCGCTGCGCACGGTGCCGCAGGCCACGCTGCGCCAGCGCCTCAATCTGCCGCAGGACGCGTTTCTGGTCGGTTCGTTCAGCCGCCTCGCGCGCTGGAAAGGCCAGCACGTGCTGCTCGAAGCCATGGTTCTGAATCCGCAGATGCACGCGGTGCTGGTCGGCGCGGCGCTGTTCGGCGAAGACCAGTACGAGATCGAATTGCACGCCTTCGTGGCGGCTCACAACCTCGGCGAGCGGGTGCATTTTCTCGGCTTCCAGCACGATATCGCGGCCTGCATGTGCGCGGTCGACGCGGTCGTTCATACGTCGATCACGCCGGAGCCGTTCGGCCGCGTGATCGTCGAAGGCATGCTCGCGCAGCGGCCGGTGGTGGCGGCGCGGGCGGGCGGCGTGCTGGAGATCGTCCACGACTACGAGAACGGCGTGCTGTGTACCCCCGGCGACGCGCACGGTCTCGCCGATACGCTCGCCGAACTCCGCTCGAACGACGAACTGCGCAACCGGCTGGTCAGAAATGGCTATCAGACGGCGTTGAGCCGCTTCGGCACCACGACCTATGTGGACAGTGTCGCGCGGATTCTGAAGGGCGTGGCGGGGCGGTAAAGCGGTCTGGCGACGGTTTCAGGTCGTGGCATCAGGTCCGCCTGGGGCTTCGGACTTTCAAACCGGCGCCGACCAGTGACGATTCCGGAAACAGGCCGGTGAAACGGTTTTGACGCGGGGGTGTAGGCAGGGGCTTGGCCGGTTCCTGTCGTTGGCGCAGCGGAGCGAAAGTCTCGGGACTTTCGCTCCGTTTTTTTCGCACGGGTGTCGGCTTCAGGCCGGCTTTCCCATGGCTTTTTTCGGTTTGAAGCTCGCCGACCATTTCATGGCCGGCAATTCGACCAGCCGGTAGAACAAGTAGGCGACCGGAATGGCCACCAGCATGTAGCCGAACGACGGCCAGATCGTCATTTGCAGCGACGAGCGGAACAGCAGCGACGACAGCAGCACGAAGATCGGCAGATGAATCAGATACAGCGAGAAGCTGAAATCGCCCAGGCGCGACAGCACCCGCGTGCCCCAACCACGGCCCTGGTTCGCGTGGCGGCGGTCCAGCGCCTGGTACAGATAGAACGCGAAGCCGATCGCCCAGAACTGGAAGGCGCCGTACTGACCGAAATGGAACGCCGCGCAGCCCAACGCGATAAACCCGGCCGCCAGCGCGTAGAGCCATACCGGCGAGCGCGTGTTCCGCTGCGTGCCGGAGGCCTTGGCGTCGGCGATCCATGCGCCGAGCGTCCACGCAAACCAGTACGACGTGAAGAACTGGATATCGTGGCGTTCGAGCACATACGCCGACACCACATTGACCACCGCGACCAGCGCCAGCACGTTGGTCATGCCGATCCGGCGGCGCAGCGCGAACAGCAGCGGATAGATCGCGTAGAACTGCACTTCGAGCGACAACGTCCACAATGCGCCGTTCGAGCCATAGGTCTTGCCGGCCACGCCTTGCAGCGAGAACAGATTGACGAGGAATGCCTGCAGGCCGATCTCGCGGATCTTGTGGCTAACGGGCGGCAACTGCAGGCTGAACCAGTCGAGCGCGAAGGTCAGCAGCAGCGCCGCGAGCAGCACCGGATAAATGCGCGCGAACCGGCGCACCCAGAAATTACCCGCCTCGAGCCGGTAAGCCGGATTGGCGGCGAGCCGCAGCGCGCCGCCGCGGTGAATGCAGTAGCCGCTGATCACAAAGAAAATCGGCACACCCGCCGAGCCCCATGCAATCGGCAAGGTCAGATAGGCGGCCAGCGTATTCAGGCTGAACGCATGGCCCGCGCTCTGGTGAAACGCCTGCATGCCGACCCATTCGATCTGCCGGCAATGAAAATACGCGACCAGCAACGCGGCGAAACCCCGCATTGCGTCGATGACATGCTCCTTGCCGGCGCTCGCGGCGCGTGCTTCGTTCCGCGCCTGCGCCATACGGGCGCTTCGCGGCGCGGCGGGCAGATGGGGCAGGGATGAGCCGGCGGCATCCAGTGCTGGGTCGCTCATGCGCGGTCCTTGGTCTGAAGGAGATGGGGGTAAAGGGCAAAGGCGTCTGAATGCGGACAGAGGGGGCATGCCGTGCACGCCGACGGTGCGTTACATCGTAGTGCAGCGCGGCGGCAAAAAAATCGCTAAAAAATTGCGGAATGAATTGAATGGGATGGCGATTTTGTGACGAATTGTAATTGAGCGTCAGCAGATGCGGCACTGAATTATTTACTGCTTTTGTCATGCTAATTTAAGTGACGGATTCTCTTGACCCGAGGTGAAGTCATGAACCTGCATTTACTCGCCGGCATTGCCGTGCTGTTGCTCCTTGTCGCCGCCTCCGCCTACCGGGAAGCGCTGCGCAACGAGCCGATCCGCCGATACAGGATGAATTCGGGCAAGCTGCCCCAGCACGACGAGAACGAATGAATCACCCGATCTGGCGGGTAGTGACGGCGCCCGGCGTCGCGTGATCCCCTGCACGCCGCCGACCCGCACCACTGAACCTACTCAAGTAAGATTTTCGGCATTTCCGAAAAATAATTCGATTGAGATACGTAATTGTTGCTGGGCGTTTATCACGATGCGACATATCGAAATCCAATCCAATTATTTATTCAGATCGAGAAAATTTTCACGTATGAAGCCGTTTGATTTTTTTGCTAGTCTTGCCGGCGACATCGATTGGCCGCCAGGCCCGCGAACACTCTAATTTCTAACCGATGGAATGCCCACCATGCTGAAAGTCACCAAAGCCGTGTTTCCCGTAGCGGGCCTCGGGACACGATTCCTGCCGGCTACCAAGGCAAGTCCGAAGGAAATGCTGCCGGTCGTCGACAAGCCGCTAATTCAGTACGCGGTGGAAGAAGCGGTTGCCGCCGGTATCACCGAGATGATCTTCGTGACCGGCCGCAGCAAGCGCGCGATCGAAGACCATTTCGACAAATCGTATGAGATCGAGGCGGAACTCGAAGCGCGCAACAAGCAGAAGCTGCTCGATCTGGTGCGCAGCATCAAACCGGCCAACGTCGACTGTTTCTATGTGCGGCAGGCCGAAGCGCTCGGTCTGGGCCACGCGGTGCTGTGCGCCGAGAAACTGGTGGGCGAGAGCCCGTTCGCCGTGATTCTGGCCGACGACCTGCTGCACAGCTCGAAGCCGGTCATGAGCCAACTGGTCGATACCTTCAATCACTATCACAGCTCGGTGATCGGCGTCGAAACCATCGCGCGCGAGGACAGCCGCTCGTATGGCGTGGTGGACGGCCGCGAGTGGGAAGACAACGTGATCAAGATGTCGGGCATCGTCGAAAAGCCGGCGCCGGACAAGGCGCCGTCGAATCTCGGCGTGGTGGGGCGCTACGTGCTGATGCCGACCATCTTCAAGCATATCCGCGCGCTGAAGCCGGGCGCGGGCGGCGAACTGCAATTGACCGACGCGGTGCAGTCGCTGCTGACCGAAGAGCAGGTGCTCGCCTACCGCTACTTCGGTACGCGTTTTGATTGCGGCAGCAAGCTCGGATATCTGAAGGCGACGGTCGAATTCGCGCTGCGCCATCCGGAAGTGAAAGCGGAATTCGAAGCGTATCTGCAGGCTTATATGCAGGGTAAAGGGCAGGTCAACGGCGTGGCCAGCACGGCGACGCAATACACGGCCGAGGCGGCTTGAGGAGTTGATCGGTCGCGGGCTTTGATGAGCCCCAGGGCGGTGCCGGCAATCGACGCGAGGTGAATCGGTCTTTTCGCGCAACGGCGGCCGCTGCCAACGCATCACGCAGAAGCAACGCGCAGTAGTACCGCGCACGTTAAAACGGGTGCCGTTTTTAAGCGGCACCCGTCTTTTTTTGCGCGCTTCGAACGGCACGCTCGGAAACCGTTCAAGCCACGCAGAAGGCCGAAACCCGCTCAGCCTTGCTTCACTTCCAGCCGGAACTTATGCAGCAACGGTTCCGTATAGCCGCTCGGCTGCTGACGTCCTTCGAACACCAGCGCTTGCGCAGCCTTGAACGCGATCGTGTCGAAGCCGGGTGCCATGGGCCGATAATGCGGGTCGCCGGCATTCTGTTCGTCGACCACCTTCGCCATGCGCCTGAACGTCTCTTCGACCAGCTCACGCTTCACCACGCCGTGATACAGCCAGTTGGCGATATGCTGGCTCGAAATGCGCAGCGTCGCGCGGTCTTCCATCAGGCCGACGTTGTGAATGTCGGGCACCTTCGAGCAGCCCACGCCCTGATCGATCCAGCGCACCACGTAACCGAGAATGCCCTGCACGTTGTTGTCGATCTCGCTGCGGATTTCGTCGTCGCTCCATTGCGCCGTTTCGACGACCGGAATGGTCAGCAGGCCGTCGAGCAGTTCGTCGCGCACCTGCGCGTAATCCGTGCGTTCCAGTTGCTGCTGGACCGCTTGCACGTCGACCTGGTGATAGTGCAGCGCGTGCAGCGTGGCGGCGGTCGGCGAGGGCACCCAGGCGGTATTGGCGCCGGCTTTCGGATGTGCGATCTTCTGTTCGAGCATGGCGTGCATCAGGTCGGGCATGGCCCACATGCCCTTGCCGATCTGCGAGCGGCCCCGCAGCCCCGCGCTCAAACCGACCAGCACGTTGCTGCGCTCGTACGCGGCGATCCAGGCGCTTGCCTTCATGTCGCCCTTGCGCATCATCGGGCCCGCTTCCATGGCCGAGTGCATTTCGTCGCCGGTACGGTCGAGGAAGCCCGTGTTGATGAACGCCACCCGCTCCGACGCTTCGGCGATGCAGGCGAGCAGGTTCACGCTGGTGCGGCGCTCCTCGTCCATGATGCCCATCTTGATCGTATTGCGCGGCAGCTTCAGCAGGTCTTCCACGCGCGCGAACAGCTCGCTCGCGAACGCGACTTCGGCCGGACCGTGCATCTTCGGTTTGACGATATAGATCGAACCGGTGCGCGAATTCAGTTGATGCTTGCGGTCGTGCAACGCGCACAGCGTGGTGATCACCGCGTCGAGAATGCCTTCGGGAATCTCCGCGCCGTCTTGCGTCAGCACCGCCGGATTGGTCATCAAATGACCGACGTTGCGGATGAACAGCAACGAGCGGCCATGCAGCACCACTGGCGCCGTGCCGTTCGCGGCCACGTACACGCGATCCGCGTTCAGACGGCGAATGAAGGTCTTGCCGTTCTTCGTGACCTCTTCGGTCAGCTCACCGTTCATCAGGCCGAGCCAGTTGCGATAGAGCAGGACCTTGTCTTCCGCATCCACGGCCGCGACCGAGTCTTCGCAGTCGATGATCGTGCTCACCGCCGCTTCGACCACCACGTCCTTCACGTGCGCCAGATCGGTCTTGCCGATCGAGTCGTTCGCGTCGATCTGAATTTCGACGTGCAGGCCGTTGTGCTTGAGCAGCACCGCCGACGGCGCACTCTCTTCGCCCTGATAGCCGATGAACTGCGCCGGCGTTTTCAGCTCGCTCGTGCCGTTCTTCAGCGTGACGACCAGCTTGCCGCTGTCGACGCCGTAGCGGGTCGCGTCGGCATGCGAGCCGGTCGCGAGCGGCGCGGCCTGGTCGAGGAATTGGCGGGCATAGGCGATCACCGCGGCGCCGCGCACCGGGTTGAAGGCTTGCTGCTTCTCGGCGCCGTTGCTCTCGGGGATAGCGTCGGTGCCGTACAGCGCGTCGTACAGGCTGCCCCAGCGCGCGTTCGCCGCGTTCAGCGCATAGCGCTGATTCGACAACGGCACCACCAGTTGCGGGCCGGCCTGTTCGGCGATTTCGGTGTCCACGTGGTCGGTCGTGGCTTTGACGCTGGCGGGCACGGGCACGATATAGCCGATGCCTTCGAGAAACGCGCGATACGCACGCAGGTCGCGCACCGGGCCCGGATGGGCGCGATGCCAGCTGTCGAGTTCGGTTTGCAGGCGGTCGCGCTCGGCCAGCAGCGCACGGTTTTTGGGCGCCAGCTCGTGCACGAGGGCGTCGAAACCCGACCAGAAAGCTGCGCTGTCGATTCCGGTGCCGGGCAGGGCTTCGGTTTCGACGAACTGGTCGAGGTTGGCGGCGACCTGCAGTTCGCCGCGCGGGTTCATCTGAGTCATCGACTGCTCCATCTGTCTGAATGGGGCCGATGAGGGGGCATCGGCCCGCGTTGAGCTACAACTGCGGTTTAAACGGCCAGCGCCTGAATACCGGCTTTGGCGATCTGTGCGTCCTGATCCGACTTGACGCCCGACACGCCGACGGCGCCGATCACGTGGCCTTCGACGATCACCGGCACGCCGCCTTCCAGCGTGCCCAGCAACGGCGCGCTCAGGAACGCGGTGCGGCCGTTGTTGATCATGTCTTCGTATACCTTGGTTTCACGGCGGCCGACCGCCGAAGTGCGGGCCTTTTCCGTCGCGATGTACGAACTGGCCGGCGCGCTGCCGTCCAGCCGCAGCATGCCCAACTGGTGGCCGCCATCGTCGACCACCACGATTGCGACGGCCCATTGGTGCTTCTCGGCCTCGGCGCGAGCGGCCTCGAGGATGCGGGTCGTTTCGGCGACGGTCAACACGGGTTTGCTCAGCATAATGAATTTCCTGTCTCGGGTTATGGTAAGGATGCTTCTATAAATTCAATCCAGTGACGCTTTGACGCTAAGCGAGGGCCGTCGCGCAGCCCGGTGATTTTACGTCCAAGCGCGGTTCGAACAAACCGCTGCATGACGCATGCCGGTTATCGGTGATCCGGCGCGCCGGCCTGCCGGGCCTTACAATCGAGCTTCAAAGACCAGCCCCATCAGCGCGGCCCCACGCGCGGACCACATCATGCCGACCATCAGCGAGCTTTTCGTCTATCCGATCAAATCCTGCGCGGGCATCGCGTTGAGCGAAGCGCGCCTGCTCGCCACCGGGCTCGAATACGACCGCTGCTGGATCGTCATCGACCCGGCCGGCGCGATGCTCACGCAGCGCGCCTATCCGCGCATGGCGCTGATCAAGGTCGAACTCGGCGACACCGAGATCGTGATTCGCGCGCCCGGCATGGGCGAACTGCGCACGCCGCTCGACGCCGCGCGGCTCGACGCGCCGCGCAAAGTGCAGACCCAGGTCTGGCGAGACGCGGCCTATGGTCTCGATACCGGCGAGGCCAGCGCGGCCTGGTTTTCCGCGTTTCTCGGCGTGCCGGTGCGGCTGCTGCGTTTCGATCCCGAGCGCGAGCGCATCGTCGATCCGGATTACACCGCGAGCACCGGTGGCGCCACCACCTATTTTGCCGACGGGTTTCCGTTGCTCGTCGTGGGTCAGGCGTCGCTCGACGACCTGAACACGCGGCTGGCACGCAAGGGCGCGCCGTCCATTCTCATCGACCGGTTCCGCCCGAACGTCGTGCTGACGGGACTGGAGGCCTACGAGGAAGACTATGTGGAGACGTTGAGCGTCGACGCCGGCGGGGCGGCGGATGGGATGCCCACCGTGCAACTGCAACTCGTCAAGACATGTGCGCGCTGTCCGATGCCCACCGTCGACCAGGCAACGGGCGCACCCGATCCCGACTGGCCGAACGAGCCGACCGACACGATGAGCACGTACCGCGCGAATCCGCAGCGCAACGGCGCGCTGACGTTCGGCAATAACGCGCTCGTGGCGAGCGGCGCCGGGACATGGTTGCGAGTGGGGCAGACGGTCGAGGCGGAACTGGGCTTCGGCGATTGAAACCCCGTCTTGAACCGGCTCAAGCCCCGCTCAAGGCCGCCTCGATCCGTTCAATGCGGCAAGAATCACCGGCATCGGCACCGGTTTGACGAAATGGTGATTGAAGCCCGAGCGTAGCGACTCGCTGCGTTCCTCGGCGCGATCGAGTCCGCTGACCGCGACCAGCATCGGCGCCGGCACGTCGCCAACGGAACGGATCCGGCGCGCCACCGCACGCCCGTCGAGGCGCGGCATCTCGACATCGAGCAGCGCGGCGCCCGGATGCCAGGCGCAATAGTGCGCCAGCGCGTCGAGCCCGTTGCGGGCGGTGCGGATGTCGAAACCCTGGGCGCTGAAATAAAGCGTGTAGGCGGCCAGCAGATCCGGGTCGTCGTCGGCGATCAGCAGGCGGGCCGTTTCCTGAGTCAACATTGGCTTCCCCCATGAATAGGCCTGGTATGTGTATTCCTGGTATTGAGCAATTTGAAGTCCCGCTAGAATCGTGGCGCGATGTTTTCGCTTCCAGGCCCGTTTCCAGGCCCGCTTCCAGTCCTGCTTCCGGGCCCTCCGCGCACAACCTCCGGCACCGCCTGTTTATGACCAATTTACCGCTCGGCGTCGGAAGTCTTCCACGTTGCGCATGGCGGGTTTGATCGACGACGTGATGGACTTCGCGCGTGGCCAATCCGCCGCGTCAGCTCGCCGACGACATCGCGATTAATACGCCGGTGCGCTGCGACCGCACGCTGGAGGTCCGGTCGTCGGAACAAGAGCCGCACGCGCACAGTGCTGCGTCGCACCATCCCTGTGCCTTGCTGCATCAAAACGCGTCGCGCCGATAGCTGGCCGCACGCGCGTGCCATTCCCCTTTAAGCCTCGCACCACGGGCTCTCTACGCCCATTTCACGGCATTGGCACGGCCTTTGCATAATGGTGTGCCATCGGATCAACGTGGGTCCGTCGCGAGCGCAACACAATGTGCCCGCCGCAGCACCGATCAGGACAACGGCGTCCCCCGGATTCAGTCATCGACTGGATTCGCGGGACGCCGTTTTTGTTTCCGGAAGCGTTTTTCGCTGCTGTCGCGCGGCGGCGCATGAAACCCAGCAAGCCCAGCACATTGAGGACACCGCGGTCATGAAAATCATCGTTATCGGTCACGGGATGGTCGGCCACAAACTGGTGGAATGCCTCGCGCAAGACGCCGCGCACGGACTCGACCTCACCGTGCTGTGCGAAGAGTCACGGCCGGCCTACGACCGCGTGCATCTGTCGGCGTTCTTCGCGGGCAAGAGTGCGGACGATCTGTCGCTGGTCGAACCGGGTTTCTTCGAGCGGCAGAACGTGCTGCTCAAGCTGAACGCGAAGGCGGTCGCGATCGATCGCAACGCACGTACCGTGACCGTCTCGACCGGCGAGACCCTGGCTTACGACAAGCTCGTGTTCGCCACCGGCTCGTATCCGTTCGTGCCGCCGGTGCCGGGCCGCGAACGTGCCGACTGCTTCGTGTATCGCACCATCGACGATCTCGAGGCGATGCGGGAATGCGGCGCACGCTCGACCACGGGTACGGTGGTGGGCGGCGGCCTGCTCGGTCTCGAATGCGCGAAGGCGCTGCGCGATATGGGCCTGCAGACCCATGTGGTGGAATTCGCGCCGCGTTTGATGGCGGTGCAGGTCGACGACGGCGGCGGCCGCGTGCTGCGCACCAGGATCGAAGAACTCGGCGTGACGGTACACACGCAGAAGAACACCACGGCGATCGTGGACGGCGAAGCCGGCACGCACCGCATGCAGTTCGCGGACGGCAGTCACCTCGACACCGACATGATCGTGTTCTCCGCGGGCATTCGTCCGCGCGACGATCTGGCGCGCGCAAGCGGTCTGACGCTCGGCGCGCGCGGCGGCATCGTGATCGACAACGCGTGCCGTACCAGCGACTCAAACATCTACGCGATCGGCGAGTGCGCGCTGTGGAACGGCCAGTTGTTCGGCCTCGTCGCGCCGGGCTACGAAATGGCGCGCGCGGTGGCGAAGCAGTTGCTGGGCGAAACGACCGGCGCCGAATTCGCCGGCGCCGACATGAGCACCAAACTGAAGCTGATGGGCGTCGACGTGGCGAGTATCGGCGACGCGCACGGCAACACGCCGGGCAGCCGCGGCTATCAGTTCAGCGACGAACGCAAGCAGGTCTACAAGAAGCTGGTGGTGTCCGAATGCGGCAAGTATCTGCTGGGCGGCGTGATGGTCGGCGACGCGAGCGACTACGGCACGCTGTTGCAGATGATGTTGAACCGCATCGAGCTGCCGGAAGCGCCTGAGTTCCTGATCCTGCCGCAAGCCGACGGCAACGCGAAACCCGCGCTCGGCGTCGACGCGTTGCCGGACGCCGCCCAGATCTGCTCGTGCAACAACGTCTCGAAGGGCGCGTTGTGCGCGGCGGTGGGTGCGGGTGCAACTGATATCGGCGCGCTCAAGTGCGCGACCGGCGCGGGCACCTCGTGCGGCGGTTGCGTGCCGCTAGTCACGCAGGTGATGAAGGCCGAGATGAAGAAGCAGGGGCTCGCGGTCAACAACCATCTGTGCGAACACTTTCCGTTTTCCCGCCAGGAGTTGTATCACCTCGTGCGGGTGGGGCAAGTACGCAGCTTCGGCGAATTGCTCGCGAGGCACGGTCATGGACTCGGCTGCGATATCTGCAAGCCGGCGGTGGCGAGCATTCTCGCGTCGTGCTGGAACGAATTCGTGCTGAAGAAAGAGCACGCGTCGCTGCAGGACACCAACGATTACTACCTCGCCAATATCCAGCGCGACGGCACGTATTCGGTCGTGCCGCGCATGGCGGGCGGCGAGGTGACGCCCGACGGTCTGATCGCCGTCGGCCATGTCGCGAAGAAATACGGCCTCTACACCAAGATCACCGGCGGTCAGCGGGTCGATCTGTTCGGCGCGCGCGTCGAACAATTGCCGTTCATCTGGGAAGAGCTGATCGCCGCCGGTTTCGAATCCGGCCATGCGTACGGCAAGTCGCTGCGCACGGTGAAGTCGTGCGTCGGTTCGACGTGGTGCCGCTACGGCGTCGGCGATTCCGTCGGGCTCGCGGTCGAACTCGAGAATCGCTACAAGGGTCTGCGCACGCCGCACAAGATCAAGTTCGGCGTCTCGGGCTGCACCCGCGAATGCGCCGAAGCGCAGGGCAAGGACGTCGGCATCATCGCGACCGAAAAGGGCTGGAATCTCTACGTCTGCGGCAACGGCGGCATGAAGCCGCGCCATGCCGAACTGCTGGCGACGGATCTGGATAAAGCAACGCTGGTGCGTTACATCGACCGTTTTCTGATGTTCTACGTGCGCACGGCCGACCGTCTGCAACGCACCAGCGTGTGGCGCGAAAACCTCGAAGGCGGACTCGCGTATCTGATCGACGTGGTCGTCAACGATCGTCTCGGCGTGGCCGCCGAACTCGAAGCGGACCTGCAGCACGTGGTCGACACGTACGAATGCGAGTGGAAGACGGCCGTGACCGATCCCGAAACCCGCAAGCGCTTCCGTCACTTCGTCAACAGCGGCGAGCCGGACCGTACCGTGACGTTCGTCGAAGAGCGCGGCCAGATCCGGCCGGCCACACCGACCGAGCGGCAAACCCGGCTCGCGGCGATTCCGGTCGTCGTGGAAACCGTCTGATCCCAGCCCCGCGTATTGCGCTATTTAACCGAGGACTTCGCCATGAACCAAGACCGTGTGCCGCGCGCCTGGCAGCCCATTTGCCCGCTCGATGAAATCGTCCCCAATACGGGGGTCTGCGCGCTCGTCAACGGCGAACAGGTGGCGGTATTTCATGTGCACGACGCCCATGCGCAGACCGCCGTCTACGCGATCGAGAACTTCGATCCGGGTTCGCAGGCGGCGGTGCTGTCGCGCGGACTGATCGGCAGTCTCGGCGAACGCGTGGTGGTCGCGTCGCCGATCTACAAACATCACTTCGATCTGCGTACCGGCGAATGTCTGGAAACGCCCGCGTATTCCGTCGGCGCGTTCGACACACGCGTGGAAAACGGCCAGGTGTGGGTGGCCGTTTGATCGCCCGCTAACCGTGTCGAACCACCTTACCCGCCATGTGCTCAGCTAACGTCAAAACGGTGTGCCCCTACTGCGGCGTCGGCTGCGGCATGGTGCTGCACGTCGAGGACGGGCAGGTCGTGAAGATTTCCGGCGATAAGGAGCATCCCGCCAACTTCGGCCGGCTCTGCACGAAAGGGCAATCGGCGCACGTCGCGCTGCGCAGGTCGGGGCGTCTGGAAGGCGCGTTCGTGCGCCACGCGCGCGACCAGGACCCGGCGCCGCTGCCCATGGCGCAGGCCATCAGCAGTACGGCTTCGCGCTTGCGCGGCCTGCTCGACGAACATGGACCGGATGCACTGTCGTTCTACGTGTCCGGACAGATGTCGATCGAGGCGCAGTACCTCGTCAACAAGCTCGCCAAGGGTTTTGTCGGCACCAACAATATCGAATCGAACTCGCGTCTGTGCATGGCGAGCGCGGGCAGCGGTTACAAACTGTCGCTCGGCGCGGACGGGCCGCCGGGCTCGTATGACGACCTCGATCACGCCGACGTGTTCTTCGTGATCGGCGCGAATATGGCCGACTGTCACCCGATTCTGTTCCTGCGGATGATGGATCGGGTGAAGGCCGGCGCGAAACTGATCGTCGTCGATCCACGCCGCAACACGACCGCCGACAAAGCCGATCTGTTCATGCAGATCAAACCGGGCACCGATCTCGCGCTGCTCAACGGCCTGCTGCATCTGCTGCACGAAAACGGCCATACGGATGCCGCCTTTATCGCCGAGGCCACCGAAGGCTGGGACGCGATGCCCGCGTTTCTGGCGGATTACACGCCCGAGCACGTTGCGCGGATTACGGGCTTGGCCGCCGACGATATTCGCCGCGCGGCGCAGATGATCGGCACGGCAAAAGAGTGGATCAGTTGCTGGACCATGGGCCTGAATCAGAGCACGCACGGCACGTGGCACACCAACGCGATCTGCAACCTGCATCTGGCGACCGGCAAGATCTGCCGCCGCGGCAGCGGGCCGTTTTCGCTGACCGGCCAGCCGAATGCGATGGGTGGTCGGGAAATGGGCTACATGGGTCCGGGTTTGCCGGGACAGCGCTCGGTGCTGGTGGAGGAAGACCGTACGTTTATCGAGGCGCTCTGGAAGATTCCGCCTGGCACGTTGAAGACCGAAGTCGGCAGCGGCACGATCGATATGTTCACGCGCATGGCCGCGGGCGAGATCAAGGCCTGCTGGATTATCTGCACGAATCCGGTGGCGAGCGTCGCGAACCGGCAGAACGCGATTGCCGGTTTGCGCGCCGCGGAGCTGGTGATTTCACAGGACGCGTTTCTCGACACCGAGACGCATCGCTACGCCGACGTGCTGCTGCCCGGCGCGTTATGGGCCGAAGCGGAAGGCGTGATGATCAACTCGGAGCGCAACCTCACGCTGATGCGCAAGGGCATCGAACCGCCGGGCGCGGCGTTGCCGGACTGGCAGATCATTGCGCGCGTGGCGTGTGAAATGGGCTACGCCGAGGCGTTCAGCTATGCGAGCGCCGAGGAAGTATTCGCGGAAATTACGCGGGCGTCGAATCCGAAGACCGGCTACGACCTGCGCGGCGCGAGCCATCGGCGCCTTAAGGACATGCCGTTGCAGTGGCCGCTGGCGTCGCAAGAGTCTAGCGGGCGCAATCCCGTGCGCTACCTCAACGACGGAGTTAGCCAGACGCTGAAAGCGTTGCCGGACGGCAGCCGTCCACGGCTCGTGTTTCCGACCGCCAGCGGACGCGCGATGTTTTTCGCGCGCGGCTATGCGGCGCCGGCCGAACTGCCTGACCGCGAATTTCCGATCGTGCTGAACACCGGCCGTTTGCAGCATCAATGGCACACCATGACCAAGACCGGTAAGGTCGCGATGCTCAACAAGCTGAATCCGGGACCGTTCGTCGAGATTCATCCCGAAGATGCGGCCACGCTCGGCATCAAGGCCAAAGACCCGGTCGAGATCCGTTCGCGCCGCGGCCGGGCCGTGTTGCCGGCGGTCGTGACCGAACGTGTGAGCGCGGGCAACTGCTTCGCGCCGATGCACTGGAACGACGTGTTCGGCGACGACCTGTGCATCAACGCCGTGACCAGCGACGCAATCGATCCAGTTTCCCAACAACCCGAACTCAAGTTTTGCGCGGTCGCGCTGAGTCCGGTGCGCGTGGCGATGGGCGAGCCGGTTGTGAATGACGACGTGGTTGAGTTCGCCGCTGCGGATGCGTCCGCGGTGGGCGCGAGCGCCACGTCGGGGAAGGTTGTAACGGCTAGCGCCGAGGATCTGTCCATGCCGCATATCGAAGCACTCACCCGTCTGCTGGCATTGCCGCCGACGCCCGCGCCGTCGTTCTCCGATGCCGAGCGGACTTATCTGGCCGGTTTCGTGAGCGGCCTGCGCTCCGCGCGGGAGCCGGGCATGAGTGGCGACATTAGCGCCGTGCCTGTTCTACCGGTCAGCGCGCCGTTCGATGCAACGAAACGTCTCTACCTGGACGGTTTGCTCGCGGGCCTGTTTAGTCGTGGCGCGCCGCTCGGCACGTCAGCGGGCACCGCCGCCGCGCTCGCTCATACGCCGCAAGACACGCCGCAAGACACGCCGCAAGACACGCCGCAAGACACGCCGCAAGACACGGCGCAAGCCTCGGGCGTGCGGATCGTGCGTGCGCGGCCCAAGGTCACGCTGCTGTGGGCCTCGCAAACCGGCAATACCGAATCGCTCACCGAGCGCTACGCCACGCGTCTGATGGAGTCAGGCTTTGAAATCCGCACGTCGTGCATGGCGGATTACGACATGTCGGCGCTGGCCAAAGCGCAATACGTGTTGCTGATGACCAGCACGTTCGGCGATGGCGATCCCCCCGACAACGCGCAAAGTCTCTGGACGCAGTTGAGCACGGACGCAGTCGTGGACGTAGCCGCCACGCCACGTCTGGACGACGTGCGCTTCGCGGTGCTCGCGCTCGGCGACCGCAACTACGATCAGTTCTGCGGTCATGGTCGTCGTCTCGACGAACGACTCGCGGCTCAAGGCGCGCGGCGCCTGATGGAGCGCGTCGATTGCGATAGCGACTATCAGCCGGACGCCGACGCGTGGCTCGAACGCATCATCGTGCGCATCAAGGAAGAAGATGCCGCGCTGCACGCGGTGCCGCCCGGCGGCATGATCAACGCGGTGATCCCGGGTGCCGTGCCGAGCAAAACCCGGCCGGCCGCGTCGCGGCTCGTCGCGAATCTGCGTCTGAACAAGCAGGGCGCCGCGAAGGACACACGCTACTTCTCGCTCAGCACGAACCAGTCCGGCCTTGAATACGAAACGGGCGACGCGTTGGGCGTCTGGCCAAGCAATTGCCCGGAACTGGTCGACGAATTGATCGGCCTCAGCGGCACGAACGCCGATGCGCTAGTGCAGGTGGCGGGCGCGGGCGAGATGCGTCTGGCCGACGCGCTCGGCCGTCACTACGAAATTGCCCGGCCGAATCCGGATGCGCTCGCGCTGATCGCCGCGCGTAGCGGTAACGGCAGGGGCGCGCTGCGCGATTTGCTGACGCCCGAGCGCAAGGCCGATCTCAAGCAATGGTTGTGGGGGCAGCAGATCGCCGACGTGTTGCACGAGTTTCCGGTGAAGCTCACCGCCGCCGAATTGACCGGCATGCTCAAACGTCTGCAACCGCGCCTGTATTCGATCGCCTCGAGTCCGAACGCGCATCGCGGCGAAGTGCATCTGACGGTGTCGGCCGTGCGTTACAGCAACGGCCGGCGCCATCGCAAAGGCGTGTCGTCGACGTTTCTCGCCGACCGCGCCGGCGACGTCGACGTGCCGGTGTTCGTGCAGAAGTCCGCGCACTTCCGGCCGCCGCACGGCGCGGACACGCCGATGATCATGGTCGGTCCCGGCACCGGCGTCGCACCGTTTCGCGGCTTTCTGCACGAGCGGCGTGCACGCGGCGACACCGGACGCAACTGGCTCTTCTTCGGCGAGCAACATGCGTCGTCCGATTTCTACTATCGCGACGAACTCGAAGCCATGCGCGACGACGGTCTGCTCAACCGGCTCGACGTCGCGTTCTCGCGCGACCAGGCGGACAAGATCTATGTGCAGGACCGCATGCGCGAGCAGGGTGCGCAACTGTGGTCCTGGCTCGAAGACGGTGCGCATTTCTACGTTTGCGGCGACGCCAATCGCATGGCGAAAGACGTCGATGCGGCGTTGAAGGACATCGTCGCGCGACACGGCGGCATGAGCGACGACAAGGCGCTCGACTACGTGAGCCGCCTCGCGCGCGAAAAGCGCTACGCACGCGACGTTTACTGAAGATCGGGACGGTAGGGAGCGTGACCCGCCGGGGTCGCGGTGTCGGATTTCAACGAGTACGCAAGCGGGTTTCAAACGATGGACCCGGATGGCATGGAGGTTGCATGTTCAGGCCGGTTCTCAACCTTGTCGAGCATTCCGGTGCATGACGTAGAACACCGCGCCACACGCCGTGACCGGATCAACGAACAATCAGTTTTATAAGGATGTCTGATGAAAAACGTGATGAACTCCCTCAAGAGCGGCGACTGGCGCGCGCTGGTGGCGTGTTTCCTCTATTTCGACACTGGCTTCACGGTGTGGGTGCTGTATGGGCCGCTCGCGCCGTTCATCAGCAAAAGCATTGCGATGACACCGGCTCAGCAGGGTTTTCTGGTGGCCGTGCCGGTGTTGTCGGCGGCGATTCTGCGCGTGACGCTCGGCAATCTGTATCAGTCCGCGCACGGCAAACGCATCGCCTTGATGGGGGTGTTGTTGTCCGCGGTGCCGACGATCGTGCTGCCGCTGATGGCGTCGGTGCCGTCGTACACGACGCTGCTGGTGCTCGGCGTGTTCCTCGGGGTCGGCGGTGCGAGTTTCGCGGTGGCGCTGCCGATGGCGGGCAGCAACTATCCGCCGAAGGTGCAAGGGCTGGTGCTGGGTCTGGCCGCGGCCGGCAATATCGGCGCAGTGCTGGACGGCTTCCTGTTCCCGCAACTGGCCACGCACTACGGCTGGCAGATGGCGGCGGGCGGTGCGCTGCCCTTGCTGGCGATTGCCGCGATCACGCTGTTTTTCTGGGCTAACGACGCGGGCATCAAGACCGGCAGCGTGCTGCGCGCATTCAGCAGTTTCGCGGTGACGCTGGTGGGATTGATCGTGCTGGTGCTGCTCGTCGAAGCAGGATTGTTCGGCTCGGGTAAGACCGGCGTGCTGCTGTTGCCGGTGATCGGCGCGCTGCTGGCCATCGCGGTGCTGCCCAGACGCTATCGCGCGGTGCTCGGTGAACGCGATACGTGGGCGATCATGCTGGTGTACAGCATCACGTTCGGCGGTTTCGTCGGTATGTCCTCGTATGTGTCGCTGCTGCTGACCAACCTCTATCAATTGTCGAAGATCGACGCCGGCCTGTTCATGGCGCTGCTCGCCGCGACCGGCGCGATGGTGCGTCCGCTCGGCGGCCTGATCGCCGACAAGGTGTCCGGCGTGCGCGCGCTGACCTTCCTGCTGGCCATCATCTCGCTGTGCGACTTCGTGTTCGCCGCCACGATGCCTTCGATGGCGGGCGGCATCGTGTTGCTGTTGTGCCTGTACGTGGCCTTCGGTCTCGGCAACGGCGCGACCTTCCAACTGGTGCCGCATCGCTGGGCGGGGCGTACCGGGTTGATGTCGGGCATCGTCGGTGCGGCGGGCGGCATCGGCGGTTTCTATCTGCCGGTCGTGATGGGCATCGCGAAAGAAAGCACCGGCAGCTATCAGATGGGCTTCGCGACCTTCGGCGCGCTGGCCGCCTGCGCGTTCGTGGCGATCGTCGCGCTGCGCCGTCCGTGGATGGCGTGGTCGATGGGAGCCGGCGTATTGCACGCGCACGCCACGGAGTGACGCAACAACCCTCTCTCTCAACATGGCTTCGAAGTGAACATGAGCATTACCGCACAACGGCTTCATGCAATAACAGTACCGGCCGACACGGACGTTTCCAGCGAGGTGATGAGCTCGCTGATCAACATGGCCGGACGTCAGCGGATGCTGTCGCAACGGATTGCGTTGAAGGCGATGCTGGCGTTCCAGCAATTCGACGGTGCGCTCGCGATTGCGCGCGACACCTTGCGCACGTTCGCCGACAGTCACGCGGCGCTGGTGCAGGGGCGCGACGGTTTGCCGGGATTGTTTTCGCCGGCACTACGCGACGCGTTTCATGGCAACGGTCAGGTGGCGCAAAAAATCGCCGACTTTATCGCGCTGGCCACGGCGGCGCTCGACGCGATCGGACGTACCGCGCCGCAGTCGGAAGACGCGCTCGCCGCGTTGATCGGTTCGGTCGATCCGTTGCTCGCGCAACTGCATGGCGTCACGGCGGTGTATGAAGAGGAGAGCCGGCGAATCGCGCGCGCGCAGAAGAAGGAGCAGCGGAATCTGATCGAACGGATCAAGGCGATCGCGAAAGAAGCGCATATCGTCTCTTTCAACGGTCAGATCGTCGCGAGCCGCACGGACGTGACGGGTCGCGAATTCGCGGTCGTGGCTGGGGTGATGACGTCGATTACGAAGGAACTGGAGGCGGTGGTCAGCGCGTTCGTGAAGAAGACTTCGGGCGGTTGAGGGTTTGCTTTATTCGCGCGTGAGATTCGCCGTTTCTCAACGGGCTGGCATACGGCCTCCGCTGTTCAGCCAGGGCCGCGAAAACCGTCCCGAAACGCGTTGAACAAAGACTCGGTCAGCTCGGGCGTGGGTCCGAAAAGTCTGGCGCTGAGGGCCATCATATGGTCGAGGAGACGGGGGTAGTCGGTGCCGAACGCCAGTATTTGCGCCATTAACTCGCGCGTTTGCGCCGACGCGAGCGCGGCGGTGTCGCGCCCCAGCAGCGCCGCGCCTGCCAGTTCCAACTGATGTCCGTACTGCTCGACGAGTTCGTATTCCTCGTCGTACAGCCGTTCCTGATTGCCGGCGGCGGCGTAGTTGACGAGCAGGAACAGCAGGTCCGCCGCGTCTTTTCTATCCGTTGCGTGACGGTCGTGCCACGCGACGATTTTCAGTATTGCCTGACCGGGCAACGACGCCACGGGGATCACGAGGTCCGCGGCGAGCCGCACGGCGATCGCGTCGCTCAGCGCCTCGGCAAAACCGGCCACGTTCATTCGTATGGCGTGATCGGGCGGCCACGCGATTTCGCTCGCCGCCGCCTGGGCCGCCGGACCTGCCTTGCCCGCTTGACCTGCCTGACCTTCGATGCCGCCGAACGGCACGATATCGAGCCACATCAACTCATCGCTGCCGGGCGCCCGGTAATAGAGCCGGTGCGCCTCGTTGCGCTGCTCGAACGCGCCACCGGCGATCAACGCGGCCTTGAGTTCGGCGTGACCCGTCCAGCTTTCCACGTTGACGCCGATATCGACGTCGGCCGTGGCGCGCGTCGCGACGATGCCATGCACGTGGGTCAGCACGATGTCGCGAGCACTCGCACCGCCGACGAACCATTCGACTTCCGCCGTGTGCGCGGTTGCCGCGACATGCCGCAACAGTTCGACGACGATGGCGGGTAGCGGCCGGTCGCCGCGCAGATCAAGCGGCAAGGTATTGCTCACGGAGCATCCGGGCGGTGTCGAGGTTGCGGGAGTCGTCGGAGGCGACCAGATCGGCGTAAATGAGCGCGGGATGCACGACCGACGGCGGCACCTTCGGCACGGCGGCCACCTGCGGTGAATCAAACGGGCCGACGACGGGAAGCGGAGCGCCCAGCAGTTCCACGTCGCCGTTCGGATCGAGTCGCAGACGGGCGTCGATCAGCCATTTGCGCGGCATATCGTGCTGACAGTACAGCGTCACGGTGGCCGGTTTGAGATAGCCGGTGAGCAGTGCGGCGGCCACCTCGCCGCCAAACTGGCATTGCCCGCTTTGCGGATCGATGTCGCGCCACCATGCCGGATCCGCGGCGCGATAGCGGTTGACGAGCAATTGGTTGCGCAGCCTGGAGGGATACAGGGCCGCCCATTCGTCGAGCAGGCGGCCGCTGTCGGCCAACACATAATTCGCCTTGCGCTGGACGATATCGCCCCGCTCGAACAGGTCGCGAAAGGTGGATTGCGCGGTGCCGAGGCTGACGCCCGCCCGTTGCGCGATGATGCGTTGACCCGCATTGACGAGTTCGCGCTCGCACAGCAGGGCGAGTACGACCTTCATGCCTTTGGCGGTCCAGGCGCGGTCTTTGGTGCGGCTCACGAGTCCGCTGCGTTTCTCGCCTGAAATCATGATCAGGTTGCCGTCGGCGTGCAGGATGGCGTTGCCGGACGTGTCCAGTGCGTCCAGTCCCAATTCCCGGCAATGCCGAAGCATATTCGACGACAGATGCGGCGCAACCACCACGAACGGCTGGTCGGCGCGAATGTGCGCGGTGGCCTTGATGGCGGCCAGCGTGGCGAAACGGTCGACATTCTCGACCAGCAGCACCGGCCGGGACCAGCTCTTGCCCGGCGTGGCGCGGAATTCGATTTTCGCCGTGTAATGCGTGCGAGCCGGCGGCCGGAGGATTCTGGCGGACACGCCGCTCGCGGCGGTAAAGGCCTCGGCGGCGGCCTGGACTGTCGGGTCGGGTACGAACGGCTGCCTGGATGGGCGTGGCATGGTCCACCTCTGTTCAAGTTTTTCGAGTGTATACGTAACGTGAACAGCTTGCAAAAGTTGAACACGGCCGCCGCGCCGCCGTCATGTTCAAAAAAATTCGATGTATACGGAACGTGAACATCGAAAAAAATTGAACACGGCGGGGCATGCCGCCGCCCCGCCGGCTTCCTTCATTTAGAACTTGTGCCGCAAGGCGACCCGCACGGCCACCTGGGTGCCCGTCGACGACGGCGCCTGCACGCCCGGAATGAAGGCGTTGTCGAGAATCGAGTTGGTCGAACTGCCGGCCACCTTCTGATACTCGCCCTGCACGTAGACGTCCGTGCGTCTGGAGAGGTTGTAGTCCGCCATCAGACCGACCGAGTGGATCTTCGGCTTCACGCTGCCGGACGACGCGTCGTAGTTCTCCATCGTGTAGACATACTGCGCGCCGACGAAGAACGCCGGCGTGAACTGGTATTTGCCGTTCACTTCGAAGTTCTGGTACTTCAGCGTATTCAACGTGACGCCGGCCGCGGAAAGCGGAATGCCGATGTAGCCGTTACCGGTCGGGTTCTGGTAGTTCGAGTTGGTGTATGCGAACCCCGCGGTCGCCGAGCCGAACGTGTAGTTGATGCCGCCGCCAAACACCCGCATGCGGCCGGCGATAAAGCTCGCGTCGTTCGCGGTGATCGCGCCCGTGGAGCCCACGCCCGGATTGTCCGCCTGCAGGTAGGCGGCCGCGATCAGCAGCCCGCCGTTCGCATACTGGCCGCCGAAGCTGTACGCGCGGTTGTTCGCGAAGTTGGTGTCGTTGCTGAAGCTATACACGCCGCCGAACTGGAAGCCCGCAATGTCCGGGCTCGCGTACTTCACGCTATTGCCGAGCCGGAACGAGTTGTCGGTGTTGTCGTTGTCGTACGGATGCGCGAACAGGTAACCGGCCCAATTGCCGTTAGCCGTGGTCTGCGCGAGGTAATCGACCACCGAGTCGTACTGACGCCCCAGCGTGACCGTGCCGAAACGGATGTCGCTCAGACCCACGTAGGCCTGGCGGCCAAACATGCGACCCCCCTGGCCTAGCCGCCCGGAGCTCACGTCGAAACCGTTTTCCAGCTGGAACACCGCCTTCATGCCGCCGCCCAGGTCTTCCGAACCCTTCATGCCCCAGCGGCTGCCTTGCGCGTAACCGCTCGCCATTTCCCAGACCGCGCCGCGGCCGGCGTTGTTGGTGTAGTCGATCCCTTCGTCGAGTACGCCGTACAGGGTCACGCTGCTTTGCGCGAAAGCCGGCGATGCCGCCAGCGAGGCGAGCGCCGCGAAGCCGGCGAGGGTGGCGGTGGTGGCCGAGGCCAGGCGGTTCTTTTTCATTGTCGAGCTCCAGACGTTGGTAATGAGCGAGCCTCGATCCGGGACGGCTGGAACGCCGCCCGCGAGGCCGCTGCTTTTTGGCGAAGCCCGGATTCTGCAATTCGGAATGGGGATCGGCGTATAAGGTCGATCCCTGGATAAACATGATTTTTTCGAATGTTTGTCCCGCAAATTATTCGCTTGTGGGGCGACCTGACGAGGAGAAAAATTCCGTTCATGCAACTTAGGCATGAAGGCGATAGCCGGAAGCCATGCTTTTTGCACCACGCCATTCAGGAGACGACCATGCGAATCGAGCGGAATTTTTCTAACGGCAGGTTCAACGAACCCGCCACCGGAGCCGCGAGCGACGAACTCATCGCCGTCCACAACCCGGCCACCGGCGCCGTGATCGCCCACGTCACGGCCGCCACGCCGGCCGAAACCCTTGCCGCGGTCGACGCCGCCGCTGCCGCGCAGAAGGGCTGGCGCAAGCTGCCTTCCGCCGAACGTGGCGCTTATCTGCACAAGCTTGCCGACGCGCTGACCGAATGCGCGCCCGCCATCGGCGCGGCGCTCGCGCTGGAGTCCGGCAAGAGCGTCGCCGACGCCACCAACGAAGCCGTCTACGCCGGCCAGATCACCCGCTATCACGCCGAATGGGCGCGCCGTATCGAAGGCGAAGTGATTCCGAGCGATACGCCCGACGAAAACCTCGTGCTGCATCGCGAGCCGATCGGCGTGGTGGCCTGCCTGATTCCGTTCAACTACCCGGTCTACACGTTCATGCGCAAGGTGGCGCCCGCGTTGATCGCCGGTAATACGGTGGTGGTGCGCCCGAGCAACAACACGCCGACGTCCGCGTTCGAAATCGCGCGCGCGGTCGAGAAGGCCGGCTTGCCCGCCGGCGTCGTGAACATTCTCGCGATGAATCACGCCACCGCCGAAGCGCTCTGCACGCATCCGAAGGTCGGCATGATCACGCTGACCGGCAGCGTCGGCGCGGGCCGCAAGGTGCTCGATTACTGCAAGGCGAACATTGCCAAGCCGTCGCTCGAACTGGGCGGCAAAACGCCGGCCATCGTCGAAGCCGACGCCGATCTGGAGAAAGCCGCTCGCGACCTGGTGGCGTCCAAGACCACGCATTGCGGTCAGTTGTGCACGGCGATCGAACGCGTCTACGTGCAGGAAAGCGTGCATGACCGCTTCGTCGCGCTGTTGAAGAAGCACATGAGCGCGGTGGAAACCGGCGATCGCAGCGAACAGCCTGCGTTGATGGGGCCGCTCGTCAACGAGGCTTCGCGTCAGTCGATTCACGCCATGGTCGAACGCGCGGTCGCGGCGGGGGCCACGCTCGAAACCGGCGGCAAGCTGCCGGCCGGCCCGGGCTTCTTCTATCCGGCCACGTTGCTGACGAATTGCCGTCAGGACATGGAAATCATCCAGGAAGAAACCTTCGGTCCGATCATGCCGGTCGTCAAATACCGCACGCTCGACGAAGCGCTGGAAATGGCCAACGACCACCAGTTCGGTTTGTCGTCGGTGCTGTACACCGAGAACTATCGCGCCGCGATGAAGATCGCCAACGACATCGAAGCGGGCGAGCTGTATGTCAACCGCACGCCGGCCGATCCGTATCAAGGCTTCCACGCGGGCTGGAAACGCTCGGGCCTCGGCGGCGACGACGGCAAGCACGGCATGCTCGAATTCACGCAGACCCGTCTCGTGGTCATGAAGTACTGAAGCAGACCCCGCGCGCGCCGCACGCTTCGAAGTGCGGCGCGCGTTTTATCCATCCGCAGTTAAATCCATAACAAAACATAATTGGAGACCCGGCGGCCGCTCACGCCGGCACGGTGTCTCTGAGGAGCGCTCACGTGTCATCGCAACCCGTTCATAACGCCGCCTCGCTCGCTTCAAGCGACGTCGAAGCCGCCCTGCAAGCCAATAAAACGCAACGCTATATCCAGCTCATGCTGCTGGTGATCGCCGCCGGCGCGATCTATCCGATTCTCTATCTGCGGCAGGTGTATCAGCCGACGATGCTCGAAGTGTTCCACATTACCGATAGCCAGCTGGGCTATCTGTATTCGTCGCTGGGCACGATTTTTCTGCTGAGCTATCTGCCGAGCGGCTGGCTGGCCGACCGTATCGCACCGCGTCTGTTGATCTGCTTTTCGCTGATCGCAACCGGCGTGCTGGGCTTGTGGTATTCGACCGCGCCGTCGTTCCCGATGCTGATGCTGATCTTCGGCGGCTGGGGCTTGTCGACCGGTTTGACGTTCTGGGCCGCCGTCATCAAACGCGTGACGATGATTGCCGGCGCGCAGGAGCAGGGCCGTTTCTTCGGTTTGCTCGACGGTGGCCGCGGTTTGATCGAAGCGATGCTCGCGACCATTGCGATCTCGCTGTTCGCGTGGGTGACGCAGACCAAGGGCGCACCGGTCGCGGCCGGTTTCAAGCTGGTCGTCTATATGTACGCGATTCTGTGTATCGCACTGGGCGTGATTCTGGCGTTGGTCAAAGACCCGCAAGGCGCCGAGGATGCCGCGGCCAATCGCGCGTCGCGTCAACGCAGCAACGTGCTGGTCGATCTGAAAACGCTCGCGAAGATCCCCGAGCTGTGGCTGGTCGCGGCAATCGTGTTCTGCGGCTATCAGGTGTTCTGGGCCACCTACAGTTTTTCCGCTTATCTGCATGAAGGCGAGATCGGTCTGAGCGTCGTGATGGCCGGCACGATCACCACGCTCAAGCTGTGGATGCGGCCGATCGGCGGCATTGGCGGCGGCTTTCTCGGCGACCGTTATTCGAAGGTGTCGGTGCTGGTGATCGCGCTGTTTCTTGCCGCGCTGTCGCTGCTCGGCCTGATGGCGGCGCCGCGCATTTCGAGCCACGTGCTGCTGGTGTTCCTCGTGCTGTTCATCGGCATTCTGACGTACGCGATTCGCGGCCTCTACTGGTCGCTGCTGGACCGCTGCAATATTCCGGTCACCACGATGGGTCTGGCGATCGGCCTGATCTCCGTGCTCGGTTATTCGCCGGACGTGTTTCTGCCGCTCATCAACGGCTATCTGACGCAGAACTTCCCGGGCGTCTTCGGCTATCAACTGTATTTCGGCTATGTGGCCGCCATGGCGGCGCTCGGTGGGTTTGCCGGGCTCGCGCTGAGAAACATGCTTAACAGAAAAGAGGGTGCGTAAATGAAAGTTGTCTCGCTCGAAACGCATATCGTCGCCGTCCCGCCGCCGCACGTGGGCGGCATGTACTGGATCTTCGTCAAGCTCAAGACCGATTGCGGGATTGAAGGCGTCGGCGAAATCTATTCGGCGACGTTTCATCCGAAGGCGATGACCGCCATCATCGACGATGTATTCGGCCGCTATCTGCTCGATAAGGACCCGCATCATATCGAGCGGCTCTGGCGCGAAGCGTATTCGAGCGGTTTCACGCAGCGCCCCGATCTGACGATGATGGGCGTGGTCAGCGGCCTCGAAATGGCGTGCTGGGACATTATCGGCAAGGCGGCCAACAAGCCGGTGTACGAGTTGCTGGGCGGCATGGTGAATCAGCGTCTGCGCTCGTACACGTATCTGTATCCGAAGAACAGCCGCGGCGAGTACGACTACGACGATCCCGATCTCGCGGCCGAATGCGCGCTCGAGAACGTGAAGCGCGGCTTCACCGCGGTCAAGTTCGATCCGGCGGGACCGTACACCGCATATTCGGGCCATCAACTGTCGATGGAAGTGCTGGACCGTTGCGAGACGTTCTGCCGGCGCGTGCGCGAAGCCGTGGGCAGCAAGGCCGATCTGCTGTTCGGCACGCATGGGCAGATGGTGCCGTCGTCGGCGATCCGGCTGGCCAGGCGACTCGAAAAATACGACCCGTTGTGGTTCGAAGAACCGGTGCCGCCGGGCCAGGAAGGCGCGATGGCGCAGGTCGCCCAGCACACCAGCATTCCGATCGCGGCCGGCGAACGCCTGACCACCAAGTACGAGTTCTTCAAGCTGCTCGAAGCGGGTGCCGCGTCGATTCTGCAACTGAACGTGGCACGCGTGGGCGGTCTGCTCGAAGCGAAGAAAGTCGCGACGCTGGCCGAGGTGTATTACGCGCAGATCGCACCGCATCTGTACAACGGGCCGATCGGCGCGGCGGCCAGCATTCAGCTCGCGACCTGCACGCCGAACTTCCTGATTCAGGAAAGCATCGGCACTTGGGACGGCTTCCATGCGGCGGTGCTGAAAAAGCCGATTCAATGGGAAGACGGTTACATCATTCCGTCGCAGGAACCGGGCCTCGGCGTCGAGTTGAACATGGACGTCGTCAGGCAGCACACGCCGTACACCGGCGAGCGTCTGCATCTGCAGATGGCCGCGCAACCCGCCGACGTGAAAGACCTCGCGCCGGCCAAGGGTTGAAGCGGTGTTAAGCGGCAAAAGTGGTTACGCCTCGGTTGAACGTGGCATCAGTATTCAATGGATTGGGCGCCGTCTGGCGACATAGAGCATGAACTACGATTACATCATCGTCGGCGCGGGTTCGGCGGGCTGCATTCTCGCCAATCGCCTGTCGGCGTCGGGCCAATATTCGGTGCTGCTGCTGGAAGCGGGCGGCAAGGACAGCTCGTTCTGGTTCAAGATTCCGGTGGGTTTCACCAAGACGTATTACAACGAAACCTACAACTGGATGTACTACAGCGAGCCCGAAAAGGAACTCGACAACCGGCCGATTTATTGTCCGCGCGGCAAGGTGCAGGGCGGTTCGGGCTCGATCAACGCGATGATTTACGTGCGCGGCCAGCCGCATGATTTCGACGACTGGGCCGCGGCGGGCAACCCAGGCTGGGCGTTTCGCGACGTGCTGCCGGTTTTCCGCAAGCTCGAATCGCATCCGCTCGGCAACACGGAATATCACGGCGCGGACGGTCCGATCCGTATTTCGCCGATGAAAGACGACGTGCACCCGATTTGCCACGTGTTCCTGAAGGGCTGCGACCAGGCCGGTTACCAGCGCAGCGACGACTTCAACGGTGCGAACTTCGAAGGCGCTGGCATTTATGACGTGAATACGCGTAACGGTCAGCGTTCGTCGAGCAGCTTCGAGTATCTGCATCCGGTGCTGTCGCGCAAAAACCTGACGGTCGAGCGTGAAGTACTCGTGAGCCGCGTGCTATTCGACGGCAATCAGCGCGCGATCGGCGTGAGCGTCACGCAAAACGGCGCGGCGCGGCAATTCACGGCGAACCGTGAAGTGATTCTGTCGGCAGGCGCGGTCGATTCACCGAAGCTGCTGCAATTGTCCGGCGTGGGCGACAGCGCGTTGCTCGCTCGGCATCGTATCGCGATGGTCAAGGAGCTGCCCGCCGTGGGTCGGAACCTGCAGGACCATCTGTGCGTTAGCTTCTATTACCGCGCGAATATGAAGACGCTGAACGACGAGATGCGGCCGCTGCTCGGCAAGCTGAAACTCGGTCTGCAGTATCTGCTGACGCGTAAAGGGCCGCTCGCGATGAGCGTGAACCAGTCGGGCGGTTTCTTCAAAGGCAACGAACAGGAGACGCAGCCGAATCTGCAGCTCTACTTCAACCCGCTGTCGTATCGCATTCCGAAGAGCAACAAGGCGAGCCTCGAACCGGAACCGTATTCGGGTTTCCTGCTGGCCTTCAATCCGTGCCGTCCGACCAGCCGCGGTTCGATCGAGATCGCCTCGAACCGCGCCGAAGATGCCGCAAAGATTCGCATCAACGCGCTGACCACGGAGAAGGACATCGACGAGGTGATCCAGGGTTGCGAACTGGTGCGCCAGGTGATGGCGGCGCCGGCGCTGAAGGCGATCACGGTCGAGGAAATCTCGCCCGGGCCGCAGGTGAATACGCGTGAAGGCTTTCTGCAGTACTTCCGCGAGCAGTCGGGTTCGATCTATCACCTGTGCGGTTCGTGCGCGATGGGCGACGATCCGAGTACCTCGGTGGTCGATGCGCGTTTGCGCGTGCATGGCATGGCGGGTCTGCGGGTGGTGGATGCGTCGATCTTTCCGAACATCACATCCGGCAATATCAATGCGCCGACCATGATGGTCGCGGAAAAGGGCGCCGAGATGATTCTCGAAGATGCGGCGCATGAAGCCGCGCATCGACCCAAGGCCGCGGAGTTGGCTGCCGCGGCTTGAGCGCTGACGGGTTATCGTCTTCAACGCAATAAAAAGCCGCGCCGATACGCAACGTATCGGCGCGGCTTTTCCATGTCCGCTCGCGCGGCACTATCGTGCGGATCAAAGCGTGTCGCCCAGCGGCGCCGACTCCGACGAATCGAGCGCCATGCCGCTCAGCCAGATTTCCTGTTGCAGCCAGTCGCGAAACAACGCCACGTGGGGTAAATCGTCTTGCCCCTGGCGCGTGACGAACCAGTACGACTGGTGGCCATCCACATGCACGTTCAGCACCGGCACGAGCAGGCCTTCCGCGAGTTCGCGGCCGATCATGTGGCGATCGGCGATCGTGACGCCGAGCCCGTCGATCGCCGCGCGAATCGCGTGGTCGAGCAGATCGAATTCATAGCCGCCGCTGGTGTCGACATTGTCGATGCCCGCCGCCTTCAGCCAATGCTGCCACGTGAGATACCGCTGATCGGCGCTGGCGAGCACATGCAGCAGCGTGAACTGGTTCAGGTCGAGCGCTGCGCGGCCCGCCTGACGTGCGAGCAAACCCGGCGCGCAGACGGCGATGTGCCGCTCGTTCATCAGCAGACGATTGTCGAAACCTTCCCATTCGCCGTTGCCGAAGCGGATCGCGCAGTCGAGCACGCCGGACTCCGCGAGGTTGTCGTCGATGCGGGTCGACAGGCTCAGTTCGAGATGCGGATAGGCGTCGCGCAGGCGCCCCAGACGCGGCATTAGCCAGCGGCTCGTGAACGTGGGCGGGGCGTTGATGCGCAGACGGTTGCGGTGGGTTTTATCCTGCAGGCTGCGCACGGTGAGTTCGATGCGGTCGAACGAGTGTTGCAACGCTTGCAGCAGGATACGGCCGGCGGCCGAGAGCTCCAGATGGTGATGATGACGTTGCAGTAACGTCTCGCCCAGTTGCGTTTCCAGTTGCCGGACCTGCCGGCTGACCGCGCTCTGGGTCACGTTCAGCAATTCCGCGGCGCGGGTGAAGCTGCCCGTGCGGCCGGCGACTTCGAAGGCTTTGAGCGCGTTCAGCGCGGGCATTTTGCGTTTCAAGGTGTTCGACCGGGGACGTGGCGCGCGACGGCGCGGTGCCCCGGTATTTTAGCCGCTTGCCCGCGCGCTGCCTCGAACAGACCAGACAGACCAGACAGGCCAGATAGCCAAACCCGCCAACCCCTAATCCGCCACCCGCCGATCGGCAAGCGCGCTCTGACAATCCGCAAAAACCTGCCGAACGAGCCTGGCCTGAGGATCCAGCTCATCGGTATCAAGAATTTCCTCGACCGCATCCCGAGCCCAATCGGCCTCGACAAACCCGGCATGCCGCCTCGCAATCTCAACCGCGGTAGCGGACAACCTGGCAATACTCAGCCAATCCGCCTCGCGCGAGCGCCGGTCGAGCCACTTGTGCGCGGCCTGCACATGAAACGCCGCGTCGGGCCAATCTTCATTCAGGTAATAAGCGCCAAGACTCCCGCATGTGAGCCAGCACAACAGCTCAAGACGGTCACGTGGACTCAGATGGTGGCGTACATCACTCATGGCGACGCTCGCTGCGGTAATAGGCAGGTCAGTGAGAACGGCAACCACCGTCCTCCGCTTTCACTGAACAATATCACGCAGAATTCGCGCGCGGCAACGTCTGACGTATCCTGGCGCACCTTTCCCATCAGCGCGTCATGTCGCGCCAGCCCAACCGCGCGGAATCGACCGCCAGCACGCAATTTCGTCGCGCCGTCGAACCGCGCGCAACCCCGCAAACCTAGCGCGTGGCGACGACAAAAAGCCGCGGAAACGGCAGCAACACCGTGCCATCGTCCAACGCGGGATACGCCCGCGCGATCTCGTCCCGATAGCGCTGCAGAAACGCCGGCTCGTCGGCGTCGTCGAGCCTGGCCAGAAACGGCCTCAGCGCGCTTCCCTTGAACCACTCGACCACCGCATCCGCGCCGCCCGTCAGCGGATGATGGTAGACGGTGCGCCATACGTCGACCCGCGCGCACAACGGCTTGAGCAGCGAGTAATACCAGGCCGCGCCATGCCGCATGGTGCGTTCGACGCCGGCCAGCTTCGACGCCCACGGCCCATCGAGCGCGATTTCGCGCAGCAGACGGTGCGCCGGTTCGTCGAGATTGTCCGGCATCTGCACCGCGAGGCTGCCGCCCGCCGCGAGTTTCGTCACCAGCGACGGAAACAGCCGCTCGTGGTCGGGCACCCATTGCAGCACGGCATTGGCGAGAATCAGGTCGTACGGTCCCGGCGCTTCCCAGGTGGAAATGTCGACGACGTCGAACTGGAATTGCGGCAGACGTTTGCGCGCCGCCGCGACCATGTCGGTGGAACTGTCGAGGCCGCTGACCGCCGCGCCCGGCAGACGCGCGGCCAGCGCTTCAGTGGAATTGCCGGGCCCGCAGCCGATGTCGACCGCTACCCGGACGTCGGTGGCCGGCACCGCCGCCAGCAGATCCTTCACCGGACGCGTACGCTCGTTTTCGAACAGCACGTACTGTTTCGCATACCAATCCGTCGTCGATGTCATGTGACGCTCCTCTGTGTTCGTGGGTGTTGGTGAGTGTGCGATAGCGGAATCCGGTCGTCACCGGCCCCGTGTGGGATATCTTGAACCGATCCGATGCGGCTATTCTCGGCGGCGTCGTGGGCGGAGTAAAATGAATTTATCTTCCCGATTCCTTCATTTTTCTAATGAAAATCGACACGCTCGGTGTTCAGGCTTTCGTCGCGATTGCGGATCGCGGCAGCTTTCAAAGCGCGGCCGATTCGCTGCACGTCACGCAAACGGCCATTACGCAGCGTTTGCGTAAGCTCGAAACCTTTCTCGGCGTCACGCTGATCGAACGGACCACGCGCTCCATGGCGCTGACGGAAATCGGCCGCGGTTTTCTGCCGCAAGCGCGACGCCTGCTTGGTGAACTCGCCGACGCGCTAGTCGAAATTCGCGAAACCGGCGTGGCGCGTCGCGGCGATGTCTCGATCGCCTGCGTGCCGACCGTCGGCGTGCAATATTTGCCGCGCATTCTGCAAGCGTATTCCGCGCGCTATCCGCATAACCGCATCAAGATTCTCGATCACGCGTCGTCGGCGGTGGAGGCGGCGGTGCTGCGCCGGGAGGTCGAGTTCGGCATCAATATCGCGCGCGATCATCATCCGGATCTGGCGAGCGTGCCGTTGACCGAAGACCGCTACGTGCTGATTTGCCATCAGGATCATCCGCTCGCGAAACGGCGGCGCCTCGCGTGGCGGCAGTTGCAATCGCATCCGCTGATCTTTGCCGGCGAGGTGAGCGGCAACCGCGCGTTGCTCGACGTCGCGCTGGCGACCAGCGAGTTGGCCTTGCGCTCGTTCTACGAAGTGCAGCGCAGTTCGACCGCGGTGGGGTTGGTTGCGCAAGGGGTGGGCGCCGCCGTGGTGCCGGCGCTAGCGTTGCAGAAGGGCGCCTATCCCACGGTTCGGACCGTCGAGCTCACGCATCCGGTCGTGTCGCGCACGCTGGTTCTCGTCGCGCGCAAAACCGCGCAGTTGTCGCCGGCGGCGCAGGCGCTGTACGACATGATTCTCGAACAGGCCACGCTGAAGGCCTGAATCGGCGGACTCGCCGCTAGTCGCACTGCTCGCGCAAACAGCGCGCGGCGTGGTTCAAGTCGCGCTCGATTGCCCGGCGCGCACCGGCGGCATCGCGCGCGGTCGCGGCGCTCAGGAGTTCGTCGTGGGCGTCGTTGAGCGTGCCGGCAAAGTGCGCGTCGTCGAACAGCAGATTCGAAATCGGCCCGACCTGCAGCCACACCGTTTCGATCAACTCGAGCAGCAGCGGCGAGCCGGCCGCCCGGTACAGGATCAGGTGGAATGCTTCGTTGGCGTCGAGATAGCCTTTGGTGTCGGTCGTGCGTAGCGCGTCGGCCATTTGCGTGTTCAGATGCGCCAGCGTTGCCAGGTCGTGTGGCTCGAGATGCGGCACGCCCAGTTCGGCGGCCTGACCTTCGAGAATCAGGCGCACACGCAGCACGTCGTCGAATTGCGCCTTGGACAGCCGCGGCACCGTGACGCCGCAATTGGGCACGTTGACCAACGCCGATTCGGCCGCGAGCCGCTGCAGCGCGGCGCGCACCGGCATTTCTCCGACGCCGAGTTCCGCCGCCACGTGACGGATCTTGATGCGCTCGCCCGGCACGAAGCGGCCGATCGTCAGCCATTGCCGTAGCGTGTCGTAGGTCTGGTCCTGCAGCGTCTGGTGAAGCGAAGTTTTCATAAAGCTCGTGGCGCGCGCTGTGGGGCGGGTGCGGGAAAAGGCCGGCGGTTTAGCGTTGCGGGCCGTTGTGCGACTCGTGTGGTTCTCGTGCTTCGTACGCCTGTTAGACGAGCCTCGTTACCCGACGCTGCGTGGCTCCGCATGAAAGCATACCCGGCGCTTATCACACCAATTCGCCCAGGCACTCGTCGAATGCGCCGACGAGCCGCTCCACGTCGTGCAACGACGTGCCCGGGCACACCAGAATCATGTTGTGAAACGGCGTAATCAGCACGCCACGATTGAGCAGGTACAGGTGCACGATCTGCTCCAGTTCGGGGTCGAGTTGCCGTCCGGCTTCGGTGCCGTTGCGTGGCGGCTGCGGCGCGAACTGGAATTCGCTGCGCGCGCCCACTCGCGTCACGCACCAGCCGAGCCCGTGCCGCGCGATCACTTGCCGAAGTCCGCTCTCGATGCGCTCGGCGAGCGCGAACATATGCGCGTAGGCGGTGTCTGTCATCACCTCGGCGAGTGTGGCGCGGATCGCGCTCATGGCCAGCATGTTCGCGGTCAGCGTGGTGCCGATGCCCGAGTGACCCGGCGGCGCGTCGCGTTTGGCGCGCTGCGCGCGTTCGGCCAACTCCGCGCTAAAGCCATAGACCGCGCACGGAAAACCGCCGCCCACCGGCTTGCCGAGTACGAACAGGTCGGGTTCGAGCCCATGCGCTTGCGTATAACCGCCCGGCCCGCAACTGATGGTGTGCGTCTCGTCGATCGCGAGCAAGGTGCCGTAGCGTCGCATCAACGCCCGGGCTTGCCGCCAGTAGTCCGGCTCCGGCAGCACCATGCCGATGTTGGTCAGCGCCGGCTCGGCGAGCACGCAGGCGACGTCGCCGTCTTTCAGCGCGTTCTCCAGCGCGGCGAGGTCGTTGAATTCGATCACGCGGGTCGCTTCGAGCAGGTCATGCACCTGGCCGATCAGACTGCCGCGCTGCGCCGCTTTGCCGTCGACGAGGTCGACGAACACGTCGTCCACCGTGCCGTGATAACAGCCGTTGAAAATGACGATCTGTTTCCGGCCGGTCGCCGCGCGCGCCCAGCGCAACGCGAAGCGGTTGGCGTCGCTCGCCGTCATCGCGAACTGCCAGTACGGTAGCCCGAAGCGCCGCGCGAGTTCTTCGCCGACCCACGCGGCGTCTTCGCCCGGCAGCATCGTGGTCAGGCCGCGCGCGGCCTGGGTGGCCAGCGCGCGCGCCACGGGCGGCGGCGAATGGCCGAACATCGCGCCGGTGTCGCCGAGGCAGAAGTCGGCGTAGCGGTGGCCGTCCGCGTCGGTGAACGACGCGCCGCGCGCTTCGTCCACGTAAAGCGAGAAGGGCGTGGACCAGTCGTTCATCCAGTGCAGCGGCACGCCGAACAGCAGATGGCGCGCCGCGCGTTCGGACAGCGCGCGCGACTTCGGCATGGCCTCGACAAACGCTTGACGCTCGCGCTGGGCAAGTGCCTGCGCCCGCGCCCAATTGATGCCGTGACGGGTATTCAAGGGTGGACTCTCCAGTGAGGGTTTCAGGCGCGGCCCGCGTTCAGACGAGCAGTTGCAGATGCTCGCGCTCCCACGCGGTGATGCCTTGCGAGAAGGTCTCGAATTCTTTTTCCTTCACCGAGCAATAGGCGTGCACGAAACTTTCGCCCAATATCGCGGCGAGTTCGGTGCATTTCATGAGCGCCTTGAGCGCGTCTTCCAGGCCGCGCGGCAATTCGTATTCGAGGTCATAGGCGCTTTCGACCATTGGCGCCGAGGCCTCCTGCTGCTCGACCATGCCGAGATAGCCGCAGGCGAGGGTGGCGGCCATGGCCAGATACGGGTTCACGTCGACGCCGGGGACGCGGTTCTCGAGCCGCCTGCCGTCGGCGTCGGCGTTCGGCACGCGGATGCCGCAGGTGCGGTTGTCGTAGCCCCAGCGCACGTTGATTGGCGCGGCGGTGAAGCGCGACAGGCGCCGGTACGAATTCACGTACGGTGCGAACATCGGCATGGCTTGCGGCATGTACTTCTGCAACCCGCCGATGTAATTGAAGAACAGCGGACTCGCCGAGCCGTCTGGCTGCGAAAAGATATTCCGGCCGCTTTCACGATCGACGATGCTCTGATGAATATGCATCGCGCTCCCCGGTTCCTGCTCCATCGGCTTGGCCATGAAAGTGGCGAAAATGCCGTGCCGGTACGCGGTCTCGCGCACCGCGCGTTTGAACAGGAACACGCGATCGGCGAGATCGAGCGCGTCGCCGTGCGAAAAATTGATCTCCATCTGCCCGGCGCCGACTTCATGCACGAGCGTCTCGACGCCGAGCCGCGTCATTTCGCAAAAACGCGACAGATCCTGGAAGAACGGATCGAATTCGTTGACCGCGTCGATCGAAAACGACTGGCGGCCCGCCTCGTGGCGACCCGCGCGGCCGAGCGGCGGGCGCAGCGGTTCGTGCGGATTCTTGTTCTGCGCGATCAGATAGAACTCCATCTCCGGCGCCACCACCGGCCGCCAGCCGCGCTCCTCATACAGCTTCAGCACGCGCCGCAACACCGCGCGCGGCGAGATGCCGATCGGCTGGCCGTCGAGCCCGACGCAATCGTGAATCACCACCGCGACCTGTTCGATCGCCCACGGCACGAGCCGGACTGTGTTCGGATCGGGGATGCAAACCATGTCGGGATCGCTCGGCCCGACAAAGCGCTCGAAATCCGCGAACTCGCCGTTGACGGTGATCATCAGCAGCGCGTTCGACATGTGCATCTTGCCCTGTGCGAGGAACAGGTTCTTCGGCACGATCTTGCCGCGTGCGACGCCCGTCATGTCCGGTATCACGCATTCCACTTCATGGATTCGGTGACGCTCCAGAAATTCGCGCAGGTCGTCGCGTAGGTCGCTTGGCAAGGTGGACTCCAGTCGGTTGATTAAGGCGGCGCGACGCGCGGCCCGGTCGGGAAGCTGGGTTTTTTTGCATGATGAGATTTGATCAAATCATCGCATGGTTTTTGGGTTTTGGGTGGATCGCTCCGCAGGGTGCTGGCGTGGGCGCCTTGATCGGCTTGGGTTTTGCCGCGCGTTGATGGATTGCGTCGCGCTGGCCTGGCGGGTGGCTTGCGAACTGTCCCTGTCGTGGATGGCAAATCACCGCTACGCTTTGAACCCATGCTAAAAATACTCGGTAAGACCTCATCGATTAATGTCCGCAAGGTGCTGTGGACTTGCGCCGAACTCGCCTTGGCGTTCGAACAGGAAGACTGGGGTTCCGGCTTCCGCGCCACCGACGCACAGGAATTTCTCGCTCTGAATCCCCATGCAATGGTCCCGGTGATTCAGGACGGCGAGTTCGTGTTGTGGGAATCGAACTCGATCATCCGTTACCTTGCCGGCCGCTATCACGGCGAGTCGTTGTACCCAACGGATCCGTGCGACCGCGCGCGTTGCGACCAGTGGATCGACTGGCAGGCGAGCGAATTGAACCGCGCGTGGAGTTACGCGTTTCTGGCGCTCGTCAGGCAGTCGCCGCTGCATCAAGACCCGCGGCAGATCGAACTGTCGCGTGCGAACTGGGCACGGCAGATGGGACGGGTCGACCAGCAACTGGCGCGGACGGGCGGGTATATCGCCGGGCCGTCGTTTTCGCTTGCCGATATTCCGATCGCGCTGTCGATCAACCGCTGGCTGGAGACGCCGTTACGACATGACGATTTTCCCGCGGTCACGGCCTATATGGCGCGCCTTGCCGCACGCGAGGGTTACCGCAGGTATTGCCGGAACGGCACGCCTTAAGGTGCGCAAACGTCGTACGGGGGGACGGTTTGCTGTTTGTCTCGTCCTCTCATTCGAGGCCTGAGCGCAGGTCTCGGTAGGGTTCCAACGGGCGGAGCGCGACTTTCCGGCGCTTACGGAAACCCAATGTAATGCTTGCAAAATCCTCCCTATGGCAGTCATCTGCGCGGTGGGACCCGGCTCGCCTACAATGGCCGCTTTTGCGACATAGCCTGAAGGTTCAACGATGCGGGTATCGACATTGGCGCTGGCACTGCTGACAGCGTGTTTCACTCTCAACGCGAACGCCGAGATGACGGCCGCCCAATACCGGAAATGGGCTCACACGGATAACAACTCGGTCTACGCGGCCTACATTACCGGCACGATCAACGCGCTGGGTTGGGCGAACGGCGACCTGGTCGCGAAGAAACGCGCGCCGCTGTTTTGTCCGCCGACCGACCTTGCCATCGGCAACCAGAACGTCTACCCGTTGCTCGACGAGTTCTTCACCAATCATCCTGGTATTTCCGATGATTTTCCGGTCGGTCTGGCGATCCTTCGTTCACTGCAGGCGGCGTTTCCCTGTTGATGTCCGGGCGCTGCGCGCGCCGGCCGCGATGCGCTGGGGTTCCAGTCGAGCGCTAAGTGGTTGACCGGATTTCACGAAAACAGGTCTAGAATACGAGCGATCACTCACGTTTCAAACTCGTGCTTCAGCCATGACTAAATCCACCGCGGCGCAGCGTCTGAAACCCCGTAAAGCACCGGTTCAGCGGCGTTCGGCGCAGACCGTCGAAGCCGTGCTCGAAGCGGCCGCTCGCATTCTGGAGACGCAGGGGCTCGTTGCCTGCACGACCAATGCGGTCGCCGAGCGTGCCGGCGTCAGCATCGGCTCGCTGTATCAGTACTTCCCGAATCGCGACGCGTTGACGGTGGCGCTGATCGAGCGCGAGACGGCGCAGTTGGTCGTGGACATCGAGGCAGCGGCGTTAGTGGAGAGTTCGCGAGACTGCGTGCAGGCGCTGGTGCGCGCGGCGGTCGCGCATCAGATGCGCCGGCCGGCGCTGGCGCGCGTGATCGATTTCGAGGAGCGCAGGTTGCCGCTCGGCGAACGTAGTCGACGGCTGACGGATCTGGTTGATGCCGTGCTGACGAGTGCGTTGACGGAGAAACGGGACGCGCCCGAGTTAGACGACACGGCTCTGGTTGCGCATGATTTGCTGGCGATCGTGCATGGCATGGTCGACGCCGCAGGGCAGCGCGATGAGCGTGATGCGGCTGCGCTGGAGGCGCGAGTGATGCGCGCGGTGGACGGGTATGTGGCGCAGTCGCGGCGGGTAAGAGAGGGTGATTGACCGAATGCGGATTGTGGGTGGCTATTCCCGTTTGATTGCGATGCCGACATTTCCACCGTGAGATTTGGAACGCCTGGCTGTTCTACGGAAGGCGCAGTCGAGCATCGATTTCAACGTCTCTCAGCTTGATCAACGGCTGTCAAAGCGCTTCACCAACAAAAGCAGCCGAACGGGGGCGGTTACGCATCGCAATACATTGCCTCGCAACACGCTTACCACCCCCATCTTAATCAGGCCTGCACGAGGCCCGGAATCGCCACATCCGGATTCACGTCCGCCTCGTAATCCACGCCCGCGATCTCGAAGCCGAACAAACGCAAAAAGTCCGTCTTATAGCCGCTGAAATCCGTGAGTTCGTAGATATTGTCGTTCGTCACCTGACCCCACAGCGCCTGCACGCGCGCCTGCACGTCCGGATCGAGTTCCTTGTAATCCGCGCGCAAACGGCCTTCGTCGTCGAGGTGCGGCGCCGCGCCGTACAGGCTGTCCTTGTAGAGGCCGTACACCTGCTCGATGCAGCCCTCGTGCGTGCCTTTCTCCTTCATGACCTTGAAGAGCAGCGACAGATACAGCGGCATCATCGGAATCGCGGAACTGGCCTGCGTGACGACCGCCTTCAGCACGGCAACGCGCGCATCGCCGCCGTGGGCCGCGAGCTTTTCGCGAATGCCGAGCACCTTCTGGTCGAGGTCTTTCTTGGCCGCGCCAATCGAACCGTTCCAGTAGATGTCGTGCGTGATCTTCTCGCCCAGGTAGGTGAACGCCGTGGTCTTCGCGCCGTCGGCGAGCACGCCGGCTTCGAGCAGCGCGTCGATCCACATCTGCCAGTCTTCGCCGCCCATTACCGCGACGGTGTCGTCGATCTCAGCCTGGGTGGCGGGTTCGAGGACGGTTTCCTTGATGACTTCCTTGTCCGTGTCGATGCCGCGGAACGTCACGGACTTGCCGATCGGCTTCAGCGTGGAGCTGAACACGTCGCCGCTCGTCGGATGCTTGCGCTTCGGCGCGGCGAGGCTGTAGACCACCAGATCGACCTGGCCGAGGTCGCGCTTGATGACTTCGATCGTGCGTTGCTTGACTTCGTCGGAGAACGCGTCGCCATTGATACTCGTCGCATACAGGCCTTGCGCCGTGGCGAATTGCTCGAAGGCGGCGGTGTTGTACCAGCCTGCCGTGCCGGCCTTGGTTTCGCTGCCGGGGCGCTCGAAGAACACGCCGAGCGTGGCGGCGTCGGCGCCGAACGCGGCGCTGATGCGGGCGGCCAGGCCGTAACCGGTGGATGCGCCGATCACGAGCACCTTCTTCGGGCCGTTGGCGATGGGGCCGCGTGCCTTGACGTAGTCGATCTGTTCGCGGACGTTGGCTTCGCAGCCGGTCGGATGGGTCGAAACACAGATGAAGCCACGCACGCGCGGTTTGATGATCATGAAGCACCTCTTGTCGGAATTGCCGACATTATAGTGGGCCGCGATTGTTTGCCGGTGCGCCCCCTGTGCGCCACCGTTCGCGGCCAGCCAAAGCGGGCCAAGGCCGGCCGATACCGGCCGCGGCGAGCCGCAACACGCCACCGCGCGCCTCACGGTCGCCCCCGAAAACCGCAAAAATCCAGCCGCCGCCCAGCGTCTTGGTAGGATTGCGCCTTTCCCAGCCGACGGTAAGTTAGATTGACGCGCCTGATCACCCCCCTCCTGGCGGCCTTGGACAAAGGCCTTACCCGAGTGAACGTGCCTATCGCGCGGGCCATGTGGCATGTGCGCCATCCGACCCGGCGCGGCCTCGCGTGGGCCCTTGCGGGCAGTCCGCTGCTGCTGGTGCTGTATGTGCTCGTGCTGATCCCGTTCACGCCCAGCATCGGCGATATCCGCAAGGCCAAGATCGAGCAGCCGGCGCAGATTCTGTCGGCGGACGGCAAGCTGCTGGCCGAATTCAAGCCGTCCAACCGCGAGTGGGTCAAGCTCAAGGACATTTCACCGAACGTGGTGAACGCGCTGATCGCCACCGAAGATCACCGTTTCTACCAGCATTGGGGTCTCGACTGGCGCCGCACGGCGTCGGCCGCGCTGCATACGTTTTCCGGCGACCGCCAGGGCGGCTCGACGATCACGCAGCAGCTCGCGCGCAATCTCTATCCGGATGAAATCGGCCGCGCGCCGACGCTGACCCGCAAGATCAAGGAAGCGATCACGGCCTTCAAGATCGAGGCGCTCTACACGAAAGACGAGATTCTCGAGACCTACCTGAACACGGTGCCGTTCCTCTATAACGCGTACGGCATCGAAATGGCGGCGCGCACCTATTTCGACAAATCGGCGTCCGACCTGACCGTGCTGGAGAGCGCGACGCTCACCGGCATGCTCAAGGGCAATAGCTACTACAACCCGGTGCTGAATCCCGAGCGCGCATTGCAGCGGCGCAATACGGTGCTGGGTCAAATGGTGAAGTACGGCAAGCTGACGCCCGCCGCCTATCAGACGCTGCAGCGCAAGCCGTTGCGGATCGATTTCGAGCGTCAGACCGAGCCGCCCGGTCCCGCGCCGCACTTCGCGCAGCAGTTGCGCAAGTGGCTCGCCGCGTGGGCCGATCGCAACGACTACAACCTCTATGCCGACGGCCTCGTGGTGCGCACCACGATCGATTCGCGTCTGCAGACCATGGCCACCCAGGCGGTGACGCTGCAGGGCAACCAGTTGCAAGGCATCGCCAACTCGGCATGGGGGGCGCGTTCAGGCTGCTCGAACGGCCGCGATCTGCTGCAAACCTTTCTACGCGAAACGCCGGAGTACCAGACCGCGAAAAGCACCGGCCTGAGCGATGAAGATGCATTGAAACGCGTGTCGTCCGACCGCGGCTTCGTGCAGTCGCTGTGCGAAGCCAAGACCCGCGTGCAGGCCGATTTCCTGGCGATGGACCCGCGCAACGGCCAGATCCGGGCATGGGTCGGCAGTCGCGACTTCACCCAGGACCCGTTCGACCACGTGCAGCAGGCGCGTCGCCAGCCGGGGTCGACCTTCAAGCCGTTCGTCTACGCGGCCGCCTTCGAAGCCGGCGCCAAACCGAGCGATACGTTCGTCGACAAACCCGTCGAAATCCAGTTGGCCGGCGGCGAAGTCTGGCGCCCGAACGACGAGGACGAGCCGAGCGATCGCGCGATCAGCCTGCGCGACGGCCTGGCGTATTCGCGCAACCGCATCACGGCACAACTGATGGAAACGGTCGGCCCGAACAAGGTCGCACGACTCGCCCGCGCGATGGGCGTGCGCGACAGCGAACTGGATCCGGTGCCGTCGCTTGCGCTGGGCACGAGCCCGGTGACGCTGAAGGAAATGGTCTCGGCTTACGGCACGATCGCCAACCTCGGCGGCTACGTGGAGCCGGTCATGGTCACGCGCATCGAAAACCGTAAGGGCGACGTGCTGGCCGAGTTCGCGCCGGTGTCGCCGAAACAGGAACTGCCCGCCGACGCCGACCGCATGCTGATCGACATCATGCGCGACGTCGTGAATCGCGGCACCGGGTCGAGTATTCGGAGCCGCTTCGGCGTGCGCGGCGATGTCGCGGGTAAGACGGGCACCACGCAGGGCAATGCGGACGGCTGGTTCATCCTGATTCATCCGCAACTCGTGGCGGGTGCGTGGGTCGGCTTCAACGACAGCCGCGTGACCTTGCGCAGCGACTACTGGGGGCAGGGAGCGCATAGCGCGCTGCCGATCGTCGGCGACTTCTTCCAGCGCGCGCAGCGCTCGAAGCTGGTGGACAGCCGCGTGAAGTTCGCAACGGAACAGGAACCGGGCTGGTTTGCCGAGCGCACCGGGCGCTTGCGCGACTGGTTCGAGCAGCTGTTCCCGTCGTCCGGGAAGCCCGAGGCGCCGGTCGTGACGCGCAATGCGACGCGTCGTGCGCCGGCCGCCGCGACAGGGGAGGCGGGGGCTTCGACGGCGGCGTCTTCCTTGGCGTCTTCGGCTGTTGCCGCGTCGGCGGCTTCCGTTGCCGTTGCCGAACCGCGCGCATTGCCGCCGTTGCTGGGCTTGCCCGCATCGGCGCCCGTGGCGGCAAGCGGGCCGGTCGACGGCGAAGCGCGCGGCAATGGCGAAGCCGCCTCGTCGCCGACCCCCACGCCGGACGATATCGGTTCACCGGACGCGGGCGGTGCGCCGGCCGGTGCGGCGTCGAGCGGCAACGCTTCGCCTTGACGTAACGACCGTAACGACCGTAACGACCGCATCGCCCTCAAGTCCACGGCACGTGGACCTTGTCCAGATTGCGGTCGAGCTGATAGGCGGCGCTGATCAGCGCGAGGTGCGTCAAGGCCTGTGGAAAATTACCGAGGGCCTCGCCGCTGGTCGCGACTTCCTCGGAGAACAGGCCGACGTGATTTGCGTACGCAAGCATCTTCTCGAACACCAGGCGGCCCGCGTCGACGCGCCCGGCGCGCGCCAGCGCTTCGGCATACCAGAACGAACAGGCGCTGAAGCCGCCTTCCACACCGGGCAGGCCGTCGAGCGTGGCGCCCCGCGTGTAGCGGAAGATCAACGGATCGACCTGCAATTCGCGGCCAATCGCGTCGAGAGTGCTTAGCCAGCGCGGATCGGTCGGACCGATAAAGCGCACGAGCGGCATCATCAATGCGGATGCATCCAGCGTCGCCGAGTCCGGCGTCTGCACGAACGCGTGCAGGTCCTCGTTCCAGAAGCGGTCATGGATATCGCGGTGAATCGCATCGCGGGTCTCGAACCAGCGCTTGAGCGGGGCGGGCAGCGAGCGCTTTTCCGCGAGCCTTAAAGCACGATCCACGGTGACCCAGCACATCAGTCGCGAATGCAGCAGCGCCCGTCTGCCATTGCGAAATTCCCAGATACCGTGATCCGGTTCGCGCCAATGTGCGACCACGTAGTCGACGGTGCGCGTGACGTCGCGCCAGCCGTCGTAAGAGATCGCGGCGCCGTACTTGTTGTACAGATAGACCGCGTCGAGCAACGCACCGTACACATCGAGCTGGGTCTGGTCGCGCGCGGCGTTGCCGGTCAGCGGCGCACCGTGCGAGCCGTCGGTGAGGCCGATGGCTTCGGTTTCCTCGGGCGGCCTCTGACCGTCGATGGTGTACATCACGTTCAGGGAGCCGTCCGAATCGCAATGACGGCTGCGCTCGGCGATCCATTTCATGAAGTGCCGCGCTTCGCCGGTATAGCCGAGGCGCAGCAGCGCATACACGGAAAACGCCGCGTCGCGGATCCATGTGAAGCGATAGTCCCAGCGGCGCGAACCGTCCTGCGCTTCGGCCAGGCCGAAAGTCGGCGCGGCTACGATCGCGCCATATTCGCGTGAACTCAACAGTTTGAGCGTCAGCGCGGAGCGCATCACCACTTCACGATAGCGGCCGCGATACGTGGACTGCGCCGACCAGGCTTGCCAGTAACGGATCGTGCCGCTCAGCACCGTGTCGCAATCGAAGGTCTTCTCGCGCAACGCCGCGGCGTCGCCGAACGCGAAGCCTGCCGACTCGCCGTCATGCAGTTCGAATTCGGTCTGCGCGGTGCGTTCGTCGACGGACAGCGGCACGCTGCTATTCAGCCGCAGTTGCAAGCTGCCGTCGAGCGCGTGGAATTCCACCGCGCCTTCTTCGCGATGCAGCGTGTGGTCGCCGCGCGCGTAGTCGAAGCGCGGCGCGCATCGCAGTCTGAGCGTCATGCGTCCGTGCACCATCCGTACGACGCGAATCACGCAGTTCGGCAGCGGCGCGGCGGCTTCGGCGTCGCCAGCGGGACGATCTTCGGGCACCGGCATGAAGTCGAGCAGTTCGCATACGCCGTCGCGCGTCATGAAGCGGGTCAGCAGGACGTTGGTGTCCGGCAGGTACATCTGCTTGACGTTGACGTTGACGGCGTCGAGGGCGGGTTCGATCGAGAACGCGCCGCCGCGCTCCGGGTCGAGCAGACCGGCGAAAATCGCCGGCGAGTCGATGCGGGGGAAGCACATGAAGTCGATCGCGCCGCGCAGCGATACCAGCGCGGTTGTCGTCATGTTGCCGATCATGCCGCGGGCGTCGGCGGGCAGTGTCGGTGCCAGTCCTGGTGGAATGGATCGCTGATCGGCCATGTCTGCGCGCTCCGCGGAAAGCTACGATGCGATCCTCCAGCAAACCCTGTGCCGCGGGGTGATTCACGGGCGCTTTTGGCGCGCCGCGCCGGCGTCGCCGGCAAGCATTTCGGCGGAGTTCGGCATTCGGTTTTCAACTCTCGGCTTTCAACTCTCGACTTTCAACTCTCGGCTTTCAACGACACAAGCCAGCACGGCGTGCGCAGTTCGCCGTTCCGCCTGCAACTGCGCTTACATCCAGTGACATTGTTAAGCCGCTCGCAACAGTGTTTTCAGTCGGTGAGGCTGATCTTCGTCGCGTGATTGCGGATAATTTGATCCTCGATGAACCGGCTAAAAAGTGCAGGTGATATATGTTCAAAACGGTCCCGGACCGGCGCCCCGAACGACCGGCGGCGTCCGTTGCGATTGGCGGGCGTGCTTCGCGGGCGGCGTCTTCCAGCGGCTGGCGCGCGCTGATCGCCGCCGCGCTCGCGTGCGCGAGTCTGGTGGGTTGCGCGTCGGCAAGCGACGTCGTCGCCACGGACAAACCCAACACCTACACGGTGGCCGCCAGCGCAACCGGCGGCCGGATGGCTTGGGCGCGCGCGCACGAGCACGCCATGACCGAGGCGCGCGACTACTGCGAGCGTCGCGGCATGCTGACCAGCGTCAACACGGAAAGCGTCAGCGGCGTGCAGATGCTGACCGAGCATGGGTCGTCGGTTAATTTCGAGTGCCATCCGAAGTTCTGATCGCGTATTCACCGTCCTTGCGGCGAAATCAATAAAAGCAACGCGGCGACGGTTTTCCAGTTTCGCGAAGGGTATTTATTTCGTGCCGCTGTAATACCGCTCGCTCGACGAGCGCGCTTCGGAAATCGGATCATTTCTCAGGCGTGAGCATGCCTTGAACGCCATCGTTGAAACGCTATACACACAGCGTTCCGCTCGATTAGAATCCAATGCGATTAACCGACTGCAAAAACGGCACGCTCATTTCAGTTTAAATGGGCGGCCATTTTCCAACAGTTCGGCGCTTGTTCGTCGAATGATTGCGCCGCGCGATTTTTACCGATCCATGCGCCGATATTCAAACCCTTCGTCGGCGGCCGTCACGCCGTCAGCCACACGGTCGCCGCAGCCCATGAGCGCCGCCCAGCAGGCGCTGATCGAACGGCTCGATGCCTATTCGCTCGACGCGCCGAACGTCGCGCTGCCGTACAGCGTGCGTCTTGCGCAGCGGGAAGGCTGGTCGCGCGACCATACGGCCGAGGTGATCGCCGAATACAAGCGCTTCACGCTGCTCGCGGTGACGACGGGGCAGGTCGCAACGCCGTCTAAAGCGGTGGATGCCGCGTGGCATCTGCACCTTGAATACACCCGCGAATACTGGGACGTGTTTTGCGCCCAGGTGCTGCGCGCGCCACTGCATCACACGCCGGGCAACGGCGCGCCCGGCGAGGCCGAGACTTACGCGCGGGCGTATGCGCAAACGCTCGACGACTACCGGCGTTTGTTCGGTGCGGAGCCGCCCGTGGCGGTTTGGCCGCGTTTGCCGTCGCTGGCCGACAACGCCGCGCGGATTGCGCAGCCGGACGAGGCAAGCTCACACAAGGCGCACGCCAAGCACAAAGCGCAGAGGCAGCACACAGAGCACACAGCGCACAACGATCACGTCATCACCCGTCTGGCGCGCCGCTGGAACGCCTACCGCGCACGTCGTTTGCCGCTCGGCGGGTTGGCATTGTTCACTGCCACCGTTGCCACTTGCGCCTACGCGGGCGACTTCACCACGCTCGACTTCAACGTCCTGAATTACGCGGGACGAGACTTTCTGCGGTTCTATCTCGCCCTGTGTTTCGGCGTTCTGCTGCTGATCTACTGGGCGCAGAAATTCGAACACCGTCGGCGCGCGTGGGGCATCCACGGCGCACCCACCCTGATCCGCGCGATGACGCCCGACCAGGCCGCGTTCCTCACCGGCGGCGTGCAACGCATGGCCCGCGTCGCGACACTCGCGCTGATCGATGCCGGCGCGATCAGCTTCTCGCCTTACCCAAGCAGAAAACCCTCCGTGAAGGCCGAGAACATCGCCATGGCGGGCCGTTATGCGTCGGCGTGGCAATGGTTGCGGGCGAGACAAGACGGCCGGGCCGACTACGTGGCGTTCCGCGCGCAATTGATGCAGCAGGAAAAATCGTTCGACGCCGAGTTGGTCGAATGCGGCTGGCTATGGAAACGTGGCGGCATGCGCGGCTTGCTGTTCGTCGCGCGTGTGCTGGCGCTGTGCGTGGCGATGCTCGGCTTTGCGAAGATTTGCGTCGGCATGAGCCGGGACCGGCCGGTCATGCTGCTGGTGATCGGCGTGATCCTGTTTGCAATCGCTTATGTGATCGTCATGAAACGGCTACCGGGCCTGGGCCGCGGCGGCCCGACGAAGGGCGGCCAGCAAGCGCTTGCCGAGTGCCGCGCGCGGTATGCGGCGGCGGGGAGTCAGGCGGGTCAGCAGAACCAGTCCGCCCCGGCCCGCGAGCAGAACGCATCGAACGACGCGGAGGTATCCGACGCCTTGCTGTGGCGCACGGCGCTGCTCGGCGTCGGCGCGCTGTCGGGCACTGCGTGGGCCACGTACGCGCGCGCGCTCAACGTGCCGGCGGTCGTCAGCAGCAGTAGCGGTTCCGGCGGCGGCATCGACAGCAGCAGTTGCAGTTCGAGCAGTTGCAGCAGCTCCAGCAGTTGCAGTTCAAGCAGCTGCGGTGGTTGCTCGAACAACTAAGCCGCAACCCGGCGCCAGCTAAACCGCGCCAGTTCCTCAATTCACATACAGATACCGCACCAGGTGAAAAAACACCGGTGCGGCAAAGCAGATCGAATCGACCCGATCGAGCGCACCGCCGTGTCCGGCAATCATCGACCCCCAGTCTTTCGCGCCGAGCGAGCGTTTAACGGCAGACAGCACCAGTCCGCCGACGAACCCCGCCAGCACGATAGCGAGCGACATCAGAAACGCCGCGCCGAAACTGAACGGCGTGATCCGATATAGCGCCGCCCCGGATAGCGTGGCGAGCAGGCCGCCGCCGATAAACCCTTCGACGGTTTTCGACGGACTCAACTTCGGCGCGATCTTGCGCTTGCCGAACAGTTTGCCGACCACGTACTGGAACACGTCGCTGATCTGCACCACCAGCAGAAAGAAGAACAGCAGCAGCGCGTTTTCGCCCTGATAGCGGGGAATATCCAGAATCAGCAGCGCGGGCGCGTGACTCAGGCCATACACGCATACCATCAGCGCCCAATGAATCTTCGAGCTACGGCTCAGGAATTCATGCGTGTCCTGCGTGAGCGCCGACACTAGCGACAAGGTGATGAAGAGATGCACCGGCACGAAGATCGAGAACATGCCGTACCAGTTCACCCACAGCAGCAGGTACTGCACCGGAATCGCGATGAAGAAACAGATAAACAGCGTGGTGTGATCGCTCGGCGAGGTGGGCGTCAGCGTGATGAACTCACGCAGCGCCATATACGACACGAAGGCGAACACGATATAAGTGGCGGTCGGTCCCAGGCCGATCGCGATTGCCATGATCGCGATCATTCCCCACCACGCGCGAATGCGCTGGTTCAGATTGGCAATCGTCGTGCTGCGGCCGCCGTCGCGCCAGGCGAGCAGGCCGCCGATCACCGAAGCGATCGCCAGAAAGCCGGTCAGGCCGGCCACGAGTTCCCAGAACGCGGTTCTCATCGTGTGTGTTTCCCCGTTGTTGTTTTGCGAGTCCCGTCAATCAATCCGCGTGACGGACCGGCGAAAGTTCGACGATGCGCTCCCGCGCGCGCTGCAGAAAATCCGCCTTGGGTTCGTTGTCGGCCAGCGTGATCGTCGCGCCGAAATGCACCTTGCAGATCAGCGGCACCGGCCAGATCGCGCCCTTGGGCATGATGCGCTGCAGGTTCTCGAGATAGACCGGGCACAACTCGACCGTTGGAAACTCGCCGGCGAGCCGGTACAGGCCACTTTTGAACGCCTGCGGCAAGGCCTCGGCGCTGCGTGTGCCTTCCGGAAAAATAATGATCGAATAGCCGAGCCGCAACGCTTCGCGCACGGGCTCCAGCGGATCGCCGTCGCCTTCCTTCTTGCGGTCGATCAGCACCACGTTGAGCAGGTTATTGGCGATATGCACCTTGGCCTTGCCGCGCTCCCAATAGTCGCGCGCCGCGACCGGCCGCACCTGTGAACGCAACTCGCCCGGCAGCGCGGCGAGAATCGCCAGCGTGTCGACGTGGCTGGTGTGATTGGAGAAATAGATTTTCTGCGTGGCGTTCGGTGTGCCGTGATGCCAGACCGGATAAGCGCCTGCGACGAGACGCACCACACCCAGCAGACAATCGCGTTGCCATGCGTGCCAGATACTCATTGAATCCGACTCATTGATTGCGCCATTCTGAACGCCGGTGGTGTTTCGGTCGCGGCATTATGACGATTTTTCCCACCGATCACCACATCGATTTAGAGAGCAGGGCGATTCTTGACCTTTCCTCCCATTTAAATGACGATGTCGCTGTTTCTAATCGCTCGAAAAAATAGGCTCGGGACAATTCCGTTTCCGGATAATGGGTGTATGGGCCGGTCAACCCGCTTGAACTGTTAAATAAATATGAGCGTCTACGCACTCAAACCGAAGTTCCAGAATCTGCTGCGGCCTTTGGTGCGCCAACTCGCGCGCGTCGGTGTAACGGCCAACCAGGTCACGGTGACCGCGGCGCTCGGCTCGATCGTGGTGGGCGCGCTGGTGGCCACGGGCTTTTACCGGCTCTTTCTGCTGATTCCGGTCTGGCTGTTCCTGCGCATGGCGCTGAATGCAATCGACGGCATGCTGGCGCGTGAATTCGGCCAGAAGAGCGCGCTCGGTGCCTATCTGAACGAGTTAGGCGACGTGATTTCCGACATCGCTCTCGTTTTACCGTTTCTGGTCATTCCCGCATTCAATGCCGCGGATATCTGGGCGTTCGCGCTGGCCGCCGCGGTAGTCGAATGCGCGGGGTTGATCGGCCCGCTGGCGGGCGCCACGCGCCGCTACGACGGCCCGCTCGGCAAGAGCGATCGCGCGGTGGTGATCGGCGCGTTCGCCCTGTGGATCGGCCTCGGCCTGACGGTTGCGCCGTGGGCCGCGTGGCTGTGGCGCGCGCTGGTCGTGCTGGCGCTCGTGACGATTGGCCAACGGGTGCGCAACGGGGTGGCCGAGGCGCGCTGAACCGGAAACCCGGCGGGGCACGCAGCCGGGCCGCGAGTAGCATTCCACGTTCGAGGGGACTTCCATGACGATCCGCACCGCCGGAGAACACACGTTTGTCACGCACGACGGCGAGGCGCTGTTCTACCGTCACTGGCCGGTTGCTGGGGAGCGTTGCCGTGGCGCCGTGCTGCTGTTTCATCGTGGTCACGAACACTCGGCGCGCATGGCGCATCTGGTCGACGAACTCGATCTGTCCGAGCACGCGTTCTTCGCCTGGGACGCGCGGGGGCATGGCCACTCGCCAGGCGAACGCGGCTACAGCCCGAGCGCGGCGGCCTCGGTGCGCGACGTTCAGACGTTCGCCGAGCATATCCGCGACACCCATGGCATTGCGATCGAAGACATGACGGTGATTGGCCAGAGTGTCGGCGCCGTACTCGCCGCCGCGTGGGTGCACGATTACGCGCCGCCGCTGCGCGCGCTCGTGCTGGCCGCGCCGGCCTTCAGCATCAAGCTCTACGTGCCGCTCGCATTGCCGGCCTTGCGGCTCATGTACCGGCTGCGCGGGCGCTTCTTCGTCAACAGTTATGTGAAGCCGAAACTGCTGACGCACGACCCCGAGCGCGTCGCGAGCTATCAGTCCGATCCGCTGATCGCGCGCGCGATCGCGGTCAACATGCTGCTCGATCTGCACGACATGGCCCAACGTGTGGTGGCCGACGCCGCCGCCATCAAGGTGCCGACCCAGGTGCTGATTTCCGGTGCCGATTGGGTCGTGCGTCGTGAGCCGCAAGACCAGTTTTACGAACGGCTGAGCTCGACGCGCAAGGAGCGCATCGTGCTCGACGGTTTTCATCACGACACGCTCGGCGAGTTGGAGCGCGACCGCGCCATCGCACCGATTCGCGCGTTCGTTCTGCAGGAATACGACGCGCCGAGCGCGCCGGTCTCGTTGCTCGACGCGCATCAGCGCGGGCCGTTCCATGACGAATTCGTCGGTCTGACGCAGCCGCCACAGCCGTTGAAAGGTGTCTACTGGGCGCTGGTGCGGGGCGGCTTGCGGTTGTCGTCGTGGTTCTCGTCGGGGATCGCGCTGGGGTTCCAGCGCGGCTTCGATTCCGGCTCGTCGCTCGACTATGTGTACCGCAATCGCGCGCAAGGGCGCTCGCCGCTCGGCCGGCTGATCGACCGCAACTACCTCGACTCGATCGGCTGGCGGGGCATTCGTCAGCGCAAGATTCATATCGAAGCGCTGATCGCCGATGCCATCGCGCGCTTGCGGCGGGACGGCCAACCGGTGCGGATCGTCGATATCGCCGCGGGGCACGGGCGCTATGTGCTCGACGCAATCGGCGCAGCCGCGCTGAGCCGGACCGGCATCGAACACATTCTGCTGCGCGACTACAGTCCGCCGAATGTCGAGGCCGGCCGCGCGCTCATCATTCAGAAGGGCTTCGGCACGAAGGCGCGTTTCGAACAGGGCGACGCGTTCGACGCCGAAGCGCTCGCCACGCTCGAACCGCGCCCGAATCTGGCGATCGTATCGGGGCTGTACGAACTGTTCAGCGACAACGCGATGATTCGCGCTTCGCTCGGCGGTCTCGCGCGTTCGGTCGCGCCGGGCGGTTATCTGGTTTATACGGGGCAACCGTGGCATCCGCAGCTGGAGTTCATCGCGCGGACGCTGAAGAACCATCGCGGCGAGGCCGCATGGGTGATGCGCCGTCGCTCGCAGGCCGAGCTCGATGAGCTGGTGGCGAGCGCGGGTTTTCGCAAGATCGCGCAACGCATCGACGAATGGGGCATCTTCACGGTGAGCGTCGCGCAACGGGTCGCGGACGTATGAGCGGCAGTGGCGCGCGTATTGACGCATCAGCCTGTCAACGCGGCGCAGCCGTCGCGCGGCCGGCTACCTTCGCGCTGAAATGCCTGCTGCTGGCGGGCATGGGCGTCGTGTTCTTCTCGACCTATGGGTTCGCGAACTGGCTGGCCGGAAGGCATGCGAGCGTGCCTTCGTTCGCGTTCGGCTGGGAGCATGCCATTCCGTTCTGGCCGTGGACGATCGTGCCGTACTGGTCGATCGATCTGCTGTACGCGCTGTCGTTTTTTCCGTGGCATTGGCGCGATGAACTGCTCGACCACGTCAAGCGGCTGCTGACGGTGCAGGTCATTTCGGTGGTGTGTTTCATCGCGTGGCCGCTACGCTTCAGCTTCGAGCGGCCGGCCGCCGATGGCGTGAGCGGCGCGCTGTTCACGCTGCTTGCGGGTTTCGACAAACCGTTCAATCAGGCGCCGTCGCTGCATATCGGTTTGCTGGTGGTGTTGTGGGCTGTGTATGCGTCGTATGCACGCGGTGCGTGGCGTTGGCTCTTGCATGGCTGGTTCGCGCTGATCGGTGTTTCCGTGCTGACCACCTACCAGCATCATTCGATCGATATTCCGACCGGCGCGGCGGTGGGCTGCTTCGCGCTGTTTCTGTTTCCGTTGCGGCGGGGCGATGGCACGTCCCGCTTGCGGGCCGCCGACGAACCGATCGAGGCCGCCGTGCTGGCGCAGGCCCGCCGCATTGCGCGGCGCTATGCGGCGCTGGCGCTGATGTTTCTGATTGCCGCCTGCGTGACGATTCCGCATTCGCCGTTCGCGGCGTTACTGCTCGGGTGGATTGCGCTGGCCGTGCTGTGCGTCGCGATTGTCTACTGGCGGGTGGATGCCGCGTTGTATCAGAAGAACGAATCCGGCGGTCTTGCATGGGTCACCTCGGCACTCTTCCTGCCCACCGTGTTCGGCATGTTCGTCAATTCGCGCGCGTGGACGTTTCGTCATGCGGCATGGTCGCCGGTGGGTCACTCGGTGCTGGTGGGGCGTACGCCGACGCGTCGCGAAGCCAGGCTGGCGCGTGCGACCGCGATTGTGGATCTGACCGCCGAAATGCCCGGATGGGCCCGGCGCGACCCCTCGATCCGCTATGTGTGCGTGCCACAACTCGACTTGCTGCCGGCGACGCTCGCGCAGTTGCAGCAAGCCGTCGCCGCAATTGAGATGCTGCACGAGCAGGGGCATACCGTGCTGGTGTGCTGTGCGCTCGGCTATTCGCGCAGCGCGTTGGCGGTGGCCGCGTGGCTTGCCGCGCATTTGCCGTTGCACGATGCCCAGGCTGCGCTCGCGCTGTTGCGGGAAGCGCGACCGCAGGTGGTGGTGCGGGCGCCGGGCGTGGCGTTGTTGCAGCGGTATATCGACTGGCGTTCGCCGATTCGGCAGGAGGTGGCGCGTGAAGCCGGCCATGAAACGCCGAACGAAGCGCCACACCCTGCAGCGCGGCACGCCGAAACGCCGCGCGACACGCGGCCTGGACCCGAGGCTCGACCATGAACGACACATCCGCCAGCGTGCCATTCAAAATCGCGTCTGCACGCGGCCTGCTCGACGCCGGGCTGATCGTCTCGATCTGCACGCAGGTGGCGGCGTGGCTAGGACTCGCGCTCGCTTTCGCGCTGGGGGCGTGGCTGTGCGTCGCGGTGGTGTGCGTGAGCGGCGCAGTGGCGATCCTCGCACTGTGGCTGCTGATTCGCGTCGCGCTCGATCGTCGCCTGTTCGGCGCGCTCGCGCATTCAACCGCGTTGACGAACGAAGACGACGCGCTCGCGGCACTCGACCACGCCTTGCAACGGCTCGGCTGGATCGACGAAACGAAGGCCGGACGCACGCTCGATGCACGCGTGCGCGGTGTCGCCCGTCTCGTCCGGCTCGTCACGCTCCTGGCGATCGTGCAGGTGCTCGTCGTCGCCGTCGCGGCACTGAGCGGCGCGTTCTGAACCAGACCGCGTAATTGGCGCGGACACAGCCGTGACCGCGCAACACCGGCTCTCCAGCGCTTATTCGAACGCCGTGTCGTTCGGATTCGCGTAGACCTTTTTCAATGAATCGCTCATCGGGAAGTCGAACGTGAGGTTCTTCGGCGGGACCGGCTTCATGAACCACCTGTCGTACATCGCGTTGATCTCCTTGCCCTTCATGACCTGCTGCATCGCATCGTCGACGACTTTCTTGAACTCGGGATCGTTTTTCCGCAGCATGAAGCCATAAGCCTCCGAAGACTGCGGCGTGCCGACCAGCACCCAGTCGGCGGGTTTCGCGGTCAGCGGGCGCGCGCCCGCCAGTAACACGTCGTCCATCATGTACGCCACCGCGCGGCCGGTTTCCAGCGTCAGGCGCCCCTCGCCATAGTCCTTGGCGCTAATGATCTGCATGTTCATTTTCTTCTCTTCGTTCATCTTTCTCAGGATGCGCTCGGACGTGGTCCCCTGATTGGTCACGACCGTCTTGCCCGCGAGATCCGGGAAGTCCTTGATGCCGGAGTCCTTGCGCGTCAACAGGCGGGTCGTGGCCACGAAGAAGGTGTCGGAGAACGCCACCTGGTTTTGCCGGGCGACAAGATTCGTCGTCACGCCGCATTCCAGGTCGACGGTGCCGTTCTGAACCAGCGAAATGCGGTTTTGCGACGTCACTGGAATGAACCGGACACGCAAATCGGACCGTTTCGTCTTCGCCTTGACCGCCTCGATGACCTTGTTGCAGAGATCCTGAGAAAAGCCGATCACCTGATTGTCGCTGTCCACATAGGAAAACGGGACCGATGTTTCGCGATGGCCGATCGAAATCAGGCCGGTGGTTTGAATCTTCGTCATGGTCGGGGTTGCGTCTTGCGCGAACACCCCGTGTGCGGTCGATGCCAGCACGGCCAACATCAACAATTTTTCCCGGACCATCTCATTCCCCAGTGATATCGAACGATCGTTAGCGGCACGCCATGGCGCCTGGATCCATATGTTGCAGTAAACAAAATAATAACAACATATGTTAACTCCCTACGTTCGATGAAATTCCGCCGCTGGGGTGAGGCGGTCTAAGGTTCGAATTCGACCGGATGTTGACGGACTGCGGTGCGGATCGTCGGGGATTGCGCACGATCGTGAGCTTTTTGCCGCCGGAATCGCGGCGAGTTACGCCGGTTTACGTGGGGGCGAGGGCGCGGGGCTGTGCACGCCGGGGTTGCGGGCGGATTGGCCGTTGTGAAGTCCGCGTGCTCGTAAGACGCGGAAACGTGTCTGTAGCCAAACTGTCGCGGCGTCTGACTACTATCGTCTCATCGCCACGCTTTGATGAACGGAGGTGCCGGATGCTGAGTCATCACGAACTCGCGACGCTCATGCTGTTTCGCGACACGGAAAAACGTATCGAGCCGCTGGACCCCGACGTGCTGGCGTTGCGCCGCTATGCGCTGGTCGAAGTGCGGCAGCGTCAGCCGCATGAAATGACGTTGCAATTGACCCGTCAGGGGCGCGAGTTGCTGGCGCGGTTGCAGATGGGGGGGAAGGAGTGAGCGGGCGGTAGCTGGCGTGGCGCTTACGGCGCCGGCGTCGAAGTCGAGGCGGATGCCGACGCTGAAGTCGTAGCCGAGGATGACGCCACCGGCGCGGACGCACCCGCCGTGCTCGCCGCAGCCCCATCCCACTGCCAGCCACCCCCCAGATTTTTAATCAGCGCCACGCTCCCTTGCGCGAGCAGCGACTGACTATCCGTCAACGACTGCGCCGCCTGCAACAACGTCAACTGTTGCGTGAGCACGCTTTCCTCGCTCGCCGTACCCGCCAGCAACTGCGCGCGCTGACTCGCAAACAACTGCTGGTTACGCTGATAAATCTCGCCATACGCCGCGGCCTGCTGCTGCAAATGATTGATCGACGACAGACTGTCCTCGACACTCTGAAACGCCGTCAGCACCGCGCCGCGATAGTTGGCCACGTCTTCATCGTAAGTCGCGCGGGCTTCGCGCACTGCGGCGCTGCGCGCGCCGCCGTCGAAGATCGTCGCGGCCAGATCGGGGCCCAGCGTCCACACGCGGCTCGGCAGCGAGAACAGATGCGCGAACGCGTTGTGCTCGAAGCCGCCTTGCGCCGACAGATCCAGCACCGGGAAAAACGCCGCTTCGGCCGCGCCGATTTTCGCGTTCGCTGCGGCAGCGGTGCGTTCCGCGCTCACCACGTCGTAGCGCCGTTCGAGCAATTGCGACGGCAACGCCAGCGGCACCGAGGGATTGGCGAACGCGTAGTCGTTTTTCGGCGGCAGCGAGAAGCCGGAGGGGGGCACGCCGATCAGCACGGCGATCGCATGCTCGTTCTGTTCGCGCGAGGTTTCGGTGGTCTGCAATTGCGCGACCACGATTTCCAGTGTGTCTTGCGCGGTCAGCACGTCGTCGTTCGATGCGGTGCCTTGCAGAAACGCGGTGCGCGTAATGTCGAGAATGCGTGCGTCGATCTGTTGCTGCTGTTTGAGCGAGTCGATGTCCAGATCGGCCTGGCGCAACGCGAAATAGTCGTTGGTGAGCGTGGCCGCGATCGACAGGCGTTCGCCGGCTAACTGCGCGTCGCTGGCTTGCGCGCTGGCTTTCGCGGACTCGACCTTGCGCCGTACTTCGCCCCACAGGTCCGGCTCCCAACTGGCCGTGGCTGTCGCGCTGACCGAATTCCGTATACCGGCCACGGTGCTGCCCGTCGTGCTGCTGATACCCGAACTGGCCGCGCCATTGCCGGTGCCGCTACGCGTCGCCGAAAGACCCGCCGTGATCACGGGGAAGAGGCTCGCGCGGTTGGCGTCGACGGTGGCCTGCGCAAGCCGGTACGCGGCTTCGGCCGCAGCGATCGACTGATTCGCCTTAAGCGAGCGGCCGATCAGATCCGTCAGCGTGTCGTCCTGATAGACCTGCCACCACGTGCTGGACAGCGACGCTTGCGGATCGGCCTGCGCGCGTTGCCAGTTCACGCCTTCCTTGAACGTCGCGGGAATCGCCACCGTGGGTTGGCGGTAATCCGGGCCGACCGCGCAGCCGGTCATGCACAGCGCCGCCAGGGCGGCCAGCGTGAGCCGCCAGCCGAGCGGCGCGCCCGCAACGCGATCTACCCGACCCGGACGAGTCACGCGACCCGCACCATTCGCCCTCGACATTCTGCTCTTCATGATGTGGCTTCCCTCCCATGACGTCGACGGCGCAGACGCTGATACGCGCGGTCGAGCCACAAATAGATGACGGGCGTCGTATAAAGCGTGAGCATCTGGCTGAAAATCAGTCCGCCGATAATCGAAATGCCCAGCGGCTTGCGAAATTCCGAGCCGTAGCCGGAGCCGAACACGAGCGGCAGCGCGCCGAGAATGGCGGCGCTGGTCGTCATCATGATCGGGCGGAAGCGGATCAGGCACGCGCGCGTGATGGCCTGTTCGGCGGGCAGATTGGCTTGCCGCTCCTCGGTGATCGCGAAGTCGATCATCATGATCGCGTTCTTCTTGACGATCCCGATCAGCAGAATCACGCCGACCAGCGCGATGATGGACAACTCCGTATTGGTGACCAGCAGCGCGATCAGCGCGCCGACGCCGGCGGAGGGTAGCGTCGACAGAATCGTCAGCGGATGCATCAGGTTCTCGTACAGCATGCCGAGCACGATATACACGGTGAGCAGCGCGGCGACGATCAGGATCGGCTCGCTCGCCACCGATTGTTGAAACACCTGCGCCGTGCCCGCGAAGCTGCCCACAATGCTGGCCGGCATGCGGAGCTGCGCGACGGCTTCGTCGACCTGCTGCGTGGCCTGGCCGATCGACGCGCCCGGCCCGAGATTGAACGACGCCGTGACGGCTGGGAAGGTGCCCTGATGGTTGATCGAGATCGCCGTTTGCGCGATCGAGAAATGCGCCATCGCGGCCAGCGGCACCAGCGCGTTGCCGTTCGACAGCACGGCGGTGGAGGGCGTCGCCGTGCGGCTGCCCGGACCGGCCACCGCCGCCGCGCTGACGGCCGCCGCCGCAGCGGAGGCCGCGCTCGCCGAGGTCGCGACGCTCGGCGCGGTGGACGTGCCGCCGCCGGTCGAACCGCTGCCCCAGGTGGCGGCCGCACCGGCCGGCACGTAGATCGCCTTCAACGCGGCCGGATCGGTCCAGTATTCGGGCGCGAGTTCCATCACCACGTGATACTGGTTCGCGGACTTGTAAATGGTCGACACCTGGCGCTGGCCGAACGCGTCGTACAGGCCCTGATCGATCGACGCGAAATTGACCCCCAGTCGCGCCGCCGTATCGCGGTTGACGGCCACGCTCGCCTGCATGCTGTTGTCCTGCTGGTCGGTGTTGATGTCCTGCAGCATCGGCAGCTTATGCATGGCGGCGACCACCTTGGGCACCCATTTGTCCAGATCGGTCTGCTCGTCGGCGGTCATCGTGAACTGGTACTGCGCGCCGCTTTGCCGGCCGCCCACGGTGATGTCCTGCGCCGATTGCAGGAACAGCCGCGCGCCGGGAATATTGGCGAGCGAGCGGCGCAGCTGCGCGATCACCTGATCGGCGCTTGCCTTGCGCGGCCCGAGCGGCTTGAGCGTCACGAACAGCAGCGCGGTGTTGACCGAATTCGAACCGCCGACAAATCCGCCCACCGCCTGCACGTTCGGATTCTTCAGCACCAGTTGATTGATCTTGAGGAATTTCTGCTGCATCGCGTGATACGAAATGCTCTGCGACGCCTGCACCTGGCCGATCAGCCGCCCGGTGTCTTCCTGCGGGAAGAAGCCTTTTGGAATCACGATATACAGCAGCACGTTCAGCGCCAGCACCAGAATCGTCACGATTCCCATCAGCACGGGATGACGGATCACCCAGCCCAGCGTGCGCGCATAGAAGCGGTGAAAGCGCGAGTTGGGGTATTCGTTGTCGTCGTGTGCGTAGCCGGTGCTGCGCAACGCGATGCTGGAGAGCATCGGCGTGACGGTCAGCGAGATCACCATCGACATGATGATCGCAACCGACAGCGATACGGAGAACTCGCGGAACAGCCGCCCGACAATGCCGCCCATCAGCAGCAGTGGAATGAACACGGCGATCAGCGAGACGCTGATGGTCAGCACCGTGAAGCCGACTTCGCGCGCGCCGGTCAACGCCGCCTGCATGGGCGGCTCGCCGCGTTCCATATGACGCATGATGTTCTCGACCACCACGATCGCGTCGTCCACCACGAAGCCGGTCGAGATGGTCAGCGCCATCAGCGACAGATTGTTCAGGCTGAAGCCGAGAAAGTACATCACGCCGAAGGTGCCGAGCAGCGACAGCGGCACGACGATCGCCGGAACCAGCGTGGTGCGCCAGTTGCGGAAGAACGCGAAGGTCACGGCGGTGACGAGCAGCACCGAGATCGCCAGCGTGATCTCGACGTCGAGCAGCGACGCGCGAATCGTCGACGTGCGGTCCATCAGAATGTTGAGCTTGATGGTGGGCAGGATCGACGCTTCGAGAAACGGCAGCGCGGCCTTGACGTTGTTGACCGTGTCGATCACGTTCGCGCCCGGCTGCTTGTAGACGATCAGCAGCACGGCCGGCTTGCCGTTCGACAGGCCGTAGTTTTCCAGATTCTCCACGTCCTGACGCACATAGCCGAGATCGGAAATGTGCACCACGTCGTTGCCGTTCTGCTTGACGATCAGCGGCGCGTAGTCGGACGCGTTGTAGAGCTGGTCGTTCGCGCCGAGGTTGTATTTCAGCGGCCCGACGGCGGCCGAGCCTTTCGGCAGATCGACGTTGGCCGTGGCGATCGCGCTGCGAATCTGTTCGAGGCTCACGCCGTAGTGATTCACGCGGTCCGGGTTCAGTTCGATCCGCACGGCGGGCAGCGCGCCGCCGCCCACCGTGACGTCGCCGACGCCCGGCGTTTGCAGCAGCTTCTGCTGCAGCACGGTCGACGCCGCGTCGTACAACTGGCCGCGCGTCGCCGAGTCGGAAGTGAGGCTGACGATCAGGATCGGCGCGTCGGCCGGGTTGACCTTGCGGTAGGTCGGATTGCCGTCGAGATTGGCCGGCAGGTTGGTGCGCGCGGCGCTGATCGCGGCCTGCACGTCGCGCGCCGCGCCGTTGATGTCGCGGTTCAGATCGAACTGCATCGTGATGCGGGTCGCGCCGAGCGAGCTCACCGACGTCATCTGCGTGATGCCGGAAATCTGGCCGAACTGCCGCTCCAGCGGCGTGGCGACCGAAGTCGCCACGGTGTTCGGGTCGGCGCCCGGCAAGGTCGCCTGCACGCTGATGGTCGGAAAATCGACCTCGGGCAGCGGCGCCACCGGCAGCAGCTTGAAGGCCAGCGCGCCGAACAGCGCGATGCCGATCGCCAGCAGGCCGGTCGCGATGGGACGCGCGATGAACGGTTCGGACAGGTTCATCGCGTCACTCCGCCGCGGCCGGTCGCGGGTCGCGTTTGCTGAAGCGATCCTCGACGCGGTGCATGGCGAGATACATGACCGGCGTGGAGAACAGCGTCAGCAACTGGCTGATCACCAGGCCGCCGATAATCGCAATCCCGAGCGGATGCCGCAATTCCGAGCCCATGCCGGTGCCGAACGCGAGCGGCACCGCGCCGAACAGCGAGGCCATCGTGGTCATTAGAATCGGCCGGAAACGCAGTTCGGCGGCGCGCCGGATCGCTTCGACCGCAGGGAGCTTTTCGTTGCGCTCCAGTTCGAGCGCGAAGTCGATCATCATGATGGCGTTTTTCATCACGATTCCGATCAGCAGCACGATGCCGATCAGGCCGATGATGTCGAACTGCGTGCCCGTGATCACCAGTGCGAGCAAGGCGCCGAGCGCCGCTGAAGGCAGCGTCGACAGAATCGTCACCGGGTGGATGAAGCTTTCGTACAGCACGCCGAGCATCAGATACACCACGATGATGGCCGCGCCGACCAGAAACGCCTCGTTCGACAGCGACGACTGGAAGGTCGCCGCCGTGCCTTCCAGCGACGCCTGCACCGTCATCGGCAGGCCGATCTGCTTCTCGATGTCGGCGAGCCGCGTGACGGCGGTGCCGAGCGTATAGCCGGGCTGCAGATTGAACGACACGTCCGCATACGGGAACTGCCCCTGACGGTTGATCGTGACCGGCGCGTGGATCAGTTTCATGGTCGCCATGCTGGCAAGCGGCGCGACGCCGCCCGACGACGTATCCACGTAAAGGCCGGAGAGCAGGTCGGACAGGTTGCCCGAGGTTTTGTCGGCGACCAGCACCACGTGATACTGATTCAGCTGCGTGTAAATGGTCGACACCTGGCGCTGGCCGAACGCGTCGTACAGCACGTCGTCGATGGCTTGCGGCGTGACGCCCAACCGCGACGCGGTGGCTCGGTCGAACGTCAATTGAATCTGGTTGCCTTGCTGCGACGCCTGGCTTTGCACGTCGGCGAAGGTCGGGTCTTTTTTCAGCGCGCCGATCAGCTTGCCGGTCCATTCGTTGAGCACATCCGGGTCCGTGGCCTGGAGGCCGACGCGGTAGCTGGTGGTCGAGATCGTGTCGTCGAGCGTCAAGTCTTGCACCGGATGCAGGAACAGCCGCATGCCGGCGAGGCCCGCGGTCGCGTCCGACAGGCGCCGGATCACGGCCGCGCTGCTGTCGCGATCGCCCTTGCCCTTCAGGTTGATCAGCACGGTGCCCTGGTTGAGCGTCGGGCTCGTCTGATTGATGCCGACGAACGACGACAGACTCGCCACCGCCGGATCCTTCAGCAGATCGCCGACCAGTTGCTGCTGCTTCTGCACCATGTACGGAAACGAAATGCTCGGCGCCGCCTGCGAAATCCCCTCGATCAGGCCGGTGTCCTGTTCGGGGAAGAAGCCTTTGGGCATCAGCAGCAGAATGGCGAAGGTCAGCGCGGCGGTCAGCGCCACGGAGAGCAGCGTCAAACCGCGATGCTCCAGCACCCAGCCGAGCCCCTGCACATAGCGCCGATTCACGCGGTCGAAGAAGTCGACGCGGTGTTCTTCCTCATGCTCCTTGAACATGCGCGAGCACATCATCGGCGTGAGCGTCAGCGAGACGAACGCCGAGATCACGATCGCGATGGCCAGCGTCAGCGCGAATTCACGGAACAGCCGGCCGACCACGTCGCCCATGAACAGCAGCGGAATCATCACCGCGATCAGCGACACCGACAGCGAGATGATCGTGAAGCCGATCTGCTTCGAGCCTTTCAGCGCGGCTTCCATCGGAGTGTCGCCAGCCTCGATGTAGCGCGTGATGTTTTCGATCATCACGATCGCGTCGTCCACCACGAAGCCGGTCGCGATGGTCAGCGACATCAGCGTCAGATTGTTCAGCGAAAAGCCCAGCCCGTACGCGACGGCGAGCGTGCCGATCAGCGACAGCGGCACCGTCACCGCGGGAATCACCGTGGCGGCGACCTTGCGCAGGAAGATGAAGATCACCATCACGACCAGCGCGACCGCCACCGCGAGTTCGTATTCGACGTCCGTGACGGAAGCCCGAATGGTCTGCGTGCGGTCGGTCAGCACCGCGACCTTGAGCGTGGCCGGCAGGCTCGCGCGCAATTGCGGCAACAGCTTCTGCACGCGGTCCACCACGTCGATCACGTTGGCGCCCGGTTGACGCTGGATGTTCAGCACGATGGACGGTGTGCTGTTGGTCCAGGCGGCCTGCTGCACGTCTTCGGCGGCCTGCACGGAGGTCGCGACCTGCGCGAGCCGGATCGGCGCGCCGTTCTTGTACGCGAGCACCACGTCGGGGTATTGATCGGCCGATTGCAGCTGGTCGTTCGCGCCGATCGAATAGGCCTGGTACTTGCCGTCCAGATTGCCCTTGGCCTGGTTGACGTTGGCGTTGCCGAGCGCGGTGCGCACGTCGTCGAGCGACAGGCCGAGCGAGTTCAGCGCGCCCGAATTCGCTTCGATGCGTACCGCCGGCCGTTGGCCGCCACTGATCGTCACGAGGCCGACGCCGGAGATCTGCGAAATCTTCTGCGCAAGACGCGTGTCGGCTAGGTCTTCGATTTTTGTGAGCGGCAGCGTGTTCGAGGTTAGCGACAGCGTCAGCACCGGCGCGTCGGCCGGATTGACCTTGCTGTAGACCGGCGGGTAGGGCAGGTTGGCCGGCAGGTAGCTGGCCGAGGCGTTGATGGCCGCCTGCACTTCCTGTTCGGCGACGTCGAGCGACAGCGACAGATCGAACTCCAGCGTGATGACGGAGACGCCGTTCGAACTGGTCGAGTTCATCGTTTTCAGGCCGGCCATTTCGCCGAGCTGCACTTCGAGCGGCGCGGTGATCGACGAGCTGACCACGTCCGGGCTTGCGCCGGGGTATTGCGTGTAGACCTGGATGGTCGGGTAGTCGACCTCGGGCAACGCCGAGACCGGCAGCAGGTGATAGCCGAGCAGACCGGCCAGCAGCACGGCGATCATCAGCAGCGTGGTCGCGATCGGCCGCTCGATGAAGGGGCGCGAGATGTTCATGGAGACCGGCTGTTAGTTGGAGGCGGGAGCGGTGGCGGCGCTCGATGCGCTCGATGCCCCCGCCGGCGTCGCCGCCACCACCCGCACCGCCGAGCCATTGTCGAGCTTGTCGGCGCCGTCCGTCACCACCTGCTCGCCGGCCTTCACGCCGCCGTCGAGAATCGCCGTGTTGTCGCCGCTCACCGGCCCCGCCTTCACATTGCGCAGCGCCACCTTGTTGCCCGTGCCGACCACGAACACGAAATCGCCGTTCGTACCATGCTGGATCGCCGCGGTCGGAATCACCGGAATCTGCCTGAGCGTGTCCGCCTGCATCCGCGCATTGACGAACTGGTTCGGAAACAGCGCGTCGCCGGACTGCGGGAACTCCGCCTTCACCTTGACCGTGCCGGTGGTGGTGTCCACCTGGTTGTCGACGGCGAGCAAGGTGCCGTGCGACAGCAGCGTCTTCTTGTCGCGGTCGTAGGCGAGCACGGCGACCGCGCCACGCGACATGGCGCGATGAATCTGGCCGAGATAGTCTTCCGGCACCGCGTAGACGATAGTCGCCGGCTGCAATTGAGTGATAATCGCGACGCCGGTCGTGCTGGTCGTCGTGATGTAGTTGCCCGGATCGACCAGCCGCAGGCCGACCACACCGTCCACCGGCGACGTGATCGTGCAGTAGCCGACCTGTACCTGCAGGTTCTTCACGTTGCCGGTGTCGGACACGACCGTGCCCTGATCTTCATTGACGGTAGCGATCTGGGTGTCGAGCGTTTGTTGCGTGATCGAGCCGACCTTGATCAACTGGCGGTAGCGCTGCAAGTCGAGCTGCGCGTTGGCGAGCGCGGCCTTGTCGTGCGTCAGCGTGCCTTGCGCCTGCACCAGTTGCGCTTCGAGCGCGCGCGAATCGATCCGCGCGATCACCTGACCGCGACGCACCAGCTGGCCTTCCTTGAAATCGACCGAATCGAGAATGCCGTTGACCTGGGTGATGACGGTCACGGTGCGCGTCGGCGTGACCGTGCCGAGCGAATCGATGTAGACCGGCACGTCGGCCAGTTTCGCCGCGACGGCCGAGACCGGCGTGCCGGGCGGCACGGCCGGCGCCTTGCGGGCGGGATGCCGGAACCACAGCAACCAGACGGCCACTCCGATCAGCAGCACGAGGACGACGAGCGCGGGCCATTTCAGGTGGGTTCTTTTCACGTGCGCCTCGTTCGATCGGACAGGGTGGTGTGCCGGTCATGCTCTGCAACTGCCGTGCCAATCACGCAATGCCGATGCCTTCGAGTTCGCATGCGCGGAAGCCACAGCCGGTTGTCGCGATTCACGACGCAAGGTGTCGCAAATCAGGACAATGTCGAGCACACAACCCGTAACGGTGCGAGCGCGGTACAGGCTTGCGCCGCATCGGAGACCCTCGCCACGCCGTTGAAATGCCCGCCAATACGCTGCGAACGCGGCCTCCATGCCGGATAGCTTCGCTCTGGCATACCATTCGCATCAGGGATGGCGCAGGGAGTGCGGCAGCGGGACACCGCCACAGCTAGCCAGAGATAAAACACGGGACAACACCATGCTTCGATCGTTACGCGGCCGGCTGATCGTGCTGCTTGCACTGCTGGTCGTCGCGGCGGGCGCGACCGCCTGGTTGATGGTGGGACTGTTCCATCAGTCGGCGGCGGCGCAGGTCGGCCAGGCCGCCGCGGAAAACGCCCGCGCCTGCGATGCGATCGTGTCGGCCTACCGTCTGCATGGCGCCGACTGGGGCGCCGCGCCGCCCGCGCCCGACGACACCGCCGCACGCGGCCGTCTGAGTGCCGTCGTGCAGAACGCGCTGCGCAACCGGCCGGGCGTGCAGGGCGGCATCTGGCACGGCGACACGGGCTCGCTCGCCTACGCGTTCCCCACCTACGACGGCGCCGCGCCGCGCACCGATCCGCCGGGCGGCGAGCTGCCGCGCATCCGCGAGATCAATGCCGCCGCGCTGAGCAGCGACCGCGCGGCCAGCCACCGTTACGGCGCGCGCTCGCAGACCTTGCTGATCTCGGCCTGTCCGCTGCCGGGACCGATCCCGCATTTGACGGCGTGGACCATGACGTGGACCTTCACCTTTGCGGGCCGCAGCTACTATCAACTGATGGCCGGCCAGGCCGTGCTGCTGGTGACGGTGCTGATCGCGGCCGCTTTGCTGACGCATCTGACCATGACCTGGTCGCGCCACGTGTCGCAGATCGAGACAGCGCTCAGTTCGTACGACGTGGCCGACCTGCCGGTGTTGCCGCCCACCCGCGAGCGCGAGCTGGACCGGATCGTCCTCGCGCTGAACGAGGCCGGCCGGCGGTTGTCGGCCGCGCGACAGCGGGGCGACACGCTCGCGCGGCAGATGGCGACCGCCGAGCGTCTCGCCGCGATCGGCCGGGTGGCCGCCGGCGTCGCGCATGAGATCCGCAACCCGATCGCGGCGATGCGGCTGAAGGCGGAAAGCGCGGTCGCAGGCGGCGCCGAGCGTCAGCCGCAGGCGTTGCGCGTGATTCTCGGCGAGATCGAACGGCTCGACGCGCTGGTGCGCCGATTGTTGAGCATCACCGAACACGACGAACCGAAACGCGAGCTGATCGAAGTCAGCGCGTTTCTCGAAGCGTGCGTCGCGCAACATACGGAGCGCGCCGCCGCCAGACAGGTGACGATCGCGAGTTCGGCCGATTGGCAGGAAGCGCGCTTCGACCCGGACCAGGTACAGCGCGCGCTCGACAATCTGATTCTGAACGCGATCAACGCCGCGCCGGCCGGCAGCCGGATCGAGGTCGCCGCGCTGCGTCGCACGGAGGCGCTGGTGCTGGCCGTGCACGATCGCGGCTCGGGGCCGCCCGCCGATATTCAGGATCATCTGTTCGAACCCTTCGTGACCGGACGGCCCGACGGCACCGGTCTAGGCTTGTCGATCGTGCGCGAAGTCGCGGTGGCGCACGGCGGCGCCGCGCATTTTGTATCGACCGACCACGGCACTACTTTCGAGATCATCCTGCCATGCCCCACATCCTGATCGTCGACGACGACGCCACCATGCGCGATGCGCTCGCCGAAGTCGTGATCGATCTCGGCCATACCGCCTGCCTCGCCGCCGATGGCTTGAGCGCGCTCGAACTGCTCGACACCGAGCCGGTCAGCGCGATGTTTCTCGATCTGCGCATGCCCGGCATCGACGGACTCGAGGTGCTGCGTCGCTTGCGGGCGCGGCCCAAGGCGCCGGCGGTGACGGTGCTGACCGCGCACGCCACGGCGTCCAACACGATCGAGGCGATGCGGCTGGGCGCGTTCGACCACCTGACCAAGCCGATTGGCCGCGCGGATCTCGCGCAGGTGTTGCAGCGCATGCTGTCGAGCGTCGCCGAGCCGGGCGCGAGTTTTCCGGCGGAGGAGGCCGAGGCGATCATCGGTTCGAGCGAGGCGATGCGGACGGTGCAGAAGACCATCGGCGTGCTGGCCGACAGCGACGCCACGGTGCTGATTACCGGCGAGACCGGCACCGGCAAGGAAGTGGTGGCGCGGGCGATTCACGAACACGGCTTGCGTCACGATCGGCCGTTCGTCGCGGTGAACTGCGCGGCGATCCCGGTCGATCTGCTGGAGAGCGAGCTGTTCGGTCACGCGCGCGGCGCGTTCACCGGCGCCACTGCCGATCGCGACGGCGCGTTTCGTCAGGCTGCCCACGGCACGCTGTTTCTCGACGAGATCGGCGACATGGACATGGCAATGCAGGCCAAGATCCTGCGCGCGCTGCAGGAGCGGGTGGTCGTGCCGGTCGGCGGCAAACCGGTGCCGGTCGACGTGCGTGTGATCGCCGCGACGCACCGCGACCTGCAGCGCAGCGTACGCGACGGAAGTTTTCGCGAGGACCTGTTTTACCGGCTGCATGTGGTGCCGATTCATCTGCCGCCGCTGTCGGCACGGATTGCCGATATCGTGCCGCTCGCCGAGTATTTTCTGACACGCGTGGCCGCCGGCAAGCGCTTATCCGCCGACGCCGCCGCGTTGCTAATCCGCTTCGCGTGGCCCGGTAACGTGCGCGAACTGAAGAACGCAATGGAGCGCGCGGCGGTGATGGTGCGCGGCGAGTACATCCACGCGACCGACCTGACGTTTTTGCAGGACGCGCGCTCGCCGCAGGATTCCACGCTCGAGTTCGACTGGCCGGATGAGGATTTGCCGTCCGCGCTGGCCAGGCTCGAGGAGATGCTGATTCGCCGCGCGCTGCGCCATAGCGGCAACAATCGCACCGATGCCGCGCGGCGCCTGAACGTCAACCGGCAACTGCTTTATGCCAAGCTCAAGCGCTATGGGATCGACGTGACGGATTCGGGACGGGATACCGAGGCGGGGTGAGGGAAGAGGTGATAATGAGCGTCCTTTTTATAATGTAATGGGAAGAGAACGCCGCAATGAAACGCCTCACTTCACACCGACGTACGGCTTACGTGCAATCGATCGCGGGCGCGATGCTCGGCGTCGCGCTTGCACTGGGCTGCGTGCCTTCCGCTGTCGCACAGACTGGCGCACAGACCGATACGCAGAGCGATGCCCAGACCGATCAGGCGGTCGATGCGCGGATGGACTTTCTGTTCGGCTCCCACGTGCCGTACCGGCAGTTCTTCGACCAATTGAAGCAGGCCGTGGCGCGTGGCGATAAGCCGGCCGTCGCGGGCATGGTGAAATATCCGATCACCGTTGCGTTGCATGGCAAGAAAGTGACGCTGCGCACGAAGCGCGATTTCGTCGCTCATTACGACGCGATCTTCACGCCGAAGCTGATCGATCTGGTCGCGCATCAGACCTATGCGACGTTGTTCTCGCGCGATCAGGGCGTGATGATCGGTGGCGGCGAGATCTGGTTCAGTGGCATCTGCCGTGACAAGACCTGCAAGGATGTGTCGGTCAAGATCATTACGCTGAATCTGGATTCGGTGAACGGCTGAGTAGGGTTGCTGCCGCTGCCGTCCGAGCAGCGGTTCGGCTATTCCTGCGCGCCGTGCCGCAGCGCCAGCATAAAGAAGCGCGCCAACTCATCCGCAAGTTCCGCTTTGGCCGCCGCGAAATCGAAACCCGGGCGGCGCGCGTCCGCATAGCGCGCCCGCAAGGCTTGCGCTTCGCGGCGCGCGTCGTTGGCCTTGGTGGAGTCAAGCTCCGGCGTTCTGACGGCATGATCGGCCAGCACGATCACGGAGTCAGGCAACACTTCCAGAATGCCGCCCGCCACGAAGATGCGCTGTTGCGCGTTCTTGCCTTGCTCGTGAATCGTGACGACGCCCGGTTTGATTTGCGTCAGCAGCGGCGCGTGTCCGGGCAAAATGCCGAGTTCGCCAATCAAGCCGGGTAGGACGATAAAGCTCGCGTCGCCGGAGTACAGCATGTGTTCGACACTCAGAATGTCGACTTGCATCAAGCTCTCCCATGTCGTCTTGTCGAAGAACGCCCAGAGACCGGACGACCGATCACACAGCCGCCGCACCGCCGACGATCTCGCACAGTTCGGTCGTGATCTGCGCCTGACGCGTCTTCTGATACAGATGCCGCAGGTCGCGAATCACGCGGTCCGCGTTCTCGGTGGCCGTCTGCATCGCGAACATCCGCGCGCATTGCTCGCAGGCGTTGTTCTCGGCCACCGCCTGGTAGATCAGCGCTTCGACATAACGGAGCAGTAACGCATCCACGACCGGTTTGGGGCTCGGTTCATACAGGTATTCGGTTCTCACCGCACCCGCGCGCTGACCCTCTTCGCCCTCACGCAGCCATTCGCCGAGTGGCAAGATCCGGTCGATGCGTGGCTCATACGAGAGCGCGCTGCTCAGGTGGTTGTACGCTACGTACACCTCGTCGAGCTGGCCGGCGAGAAAGCCGCTCAGCGGCACGGTCACCGCGCCGAAGAAAGATTCGAAGTGCAGATTAGTGCCCAACGCGGCGGTTCGCGCGACGATATTGGCGCCGTGCCGCATCAACGGGCCGGCGCCACGCGCGCCAATCACGATCACCTCGGCCTCCATGCCGGCACCTTGCCATTCGTTGAGGCGCTCGGCGCAGCGCATTAGCAGCCGGCTATTGAGCGGGCCGCACAGACCACGGTCGGTGCTGACCACGATCAGCCCGACTCGCGCGATCCGGGCACGCTTGACGAACAACGGTGACACATAGTCGGGACTGTCCTCGCGCAAACGCAATGCGATTTCGCGGATCCGGTCCGCGTACGGACGGAACGTGCGGGCGCGCCGCTGCGCGTTGGCCATTCTGGTGCGCGACATCATTTCCATCGCGCGAGTAATCTTGCGGGTCGCCGACACGCTGCGGATCTTCGAGCGGATTTCGCGGATGTGCATGCCCCCATTCCTTCTTCATGTGATAGAGGTGCCGGGACGAAGAGGGCACTTCCATCGAGCCCCTCCGTCGTGCGGTTCATCACAGGGTAAGGCGTTCGATACCGGGTACGGCTTGAGTTAGATCAATGGCCCAGGGATTCACCCTAATACCATGGCTTCGTCGCGGCACGGCGGCGTCGCGCAACGCCCCGATGCCCTTGCGGGAATCCCCCCTTCAACAACTCGACATGCTGTTTTTCAGGAGTGTGCTGCTCATGACCGTGCCCCGTCCGCATCGCCATCACGATGCGCTGATTGCCAGTTGCCGTGCGCTGACGCCTGTGCGCACCGCCGTGGCCCATCCGTGCGACGAGGTCTCGTTGCGCGGCGCCGTGGAATCCGCTGCCGCCGGACTGATCGTGCCGACGCTGATCGGTCCGGAAGGCCGCATCCGTCGTCTGGCGACCTCGCTTGGACTCGATCTGACCGCCTGCCGCGTCGTCGATGCGCCGCATAGCCACGCGGCGGCCGCGAAAGCCGTCGAACAGGTGCGGGCCGGCGAAGCGGACGCGCTGATGAAAGGCAGTCTGCACACGGACGAACTGCTGGCGGAAGTCGTCCGCAAGGACACCGGCATTCGCACCGAACGGCGCCTGAGTCACGTTTTCATCATGGACGTGCCGACCTATCCGAAGCCGCTTTTCATCACGGACGCCGCGGTCAACCTCTTCCCGACGCTGGAGCAGAAGGCCGACATCGCGCGCAACGCGATCGAGCTGGCTCACGCGCTGGGGATTGCGTTGCCCAAAGTAGCGGTGCTGTCCGCGCTGGAAACTGTCACGTCGAAAATGCCGTCGACGCTCGACGCCGCCGCGCTCTGCAAAATGGCCGATCGCGGCCAGATCAGTGGCGCGATCATCGACGGTCCGCTCGCGCTCGACAACGCGATCAGCGCGCAAGCGGCGGCGATCAAGCATCTGAATTCCCCCGTGGCCGGCGACGCGGACATTCTGCTGGTGCCGGACCTCGAAGCCGGCAATATGCTGGCCAAGGAGTTGACCTATCTGGCGAAGGCGGACGCGGCCGGCATCGTGCTCGGCGCGCGCGTGCCGATCATCCTGACGAGCCGTGCCGACAACGAACGCGCCCGCATGGCGAGTTGCGCGGTCGCGGCGCTGTATGCGCATCGCAATCGCGTGATCACGCAGGCGCTGGACGCGATCTGGGAGATCCAGCATGCGTGAGCCTCTGCCGAATCCGACCTATGCGTTCGCTCTGCCGTTTTTCTGGCCAATGGCCGCGGCCGCCGCGATGTTGAAAACCACTGCGGATCTGTCCGCGAGGAACCTCGCGTTTCTCGCCGAGGAAGAAAAGATCCACTTTGAATTGCGCCCCGCGCTGGCTTCGCAAAACCAGCCGTTGCTCGATCTGCGCACCATGGTGTTCCGCGACTATTCGACGCCGCACGCGCGTGGCATGCCCACCATCGTCGACGCGCCTTATGCCGGGCACAGCGCAATGATTGCCGACTATCAGCCCGGCCAGAGCCTGATGGAGACGCTGCGCGACCATGGGCTCTCACGGCTTTATCTCACCGACTGGAAGTCGGCCACCGACGACATGAAAGATCTGGAAATCGACCAGTATCTGGCCGAACTCAATGTCTGCGTGGACGAAGTGGGCGGCTGCGTCAACCTGGTCGGTCTGTGCCAGGGCGGCTGGATGGCGGCCATGTACGCGGCGCGTTTTCCGCACAAGGTGGCAAGTCTCGTGCTGGCGGGCTCGCCGATCGACACCGACGCGGGCGACGGTCCGGTCAGAAGGATGGCACAGACGTACCCCACGTCGTTCTATCAGGAACTGGTCGACATGGGGCGCGGCGTGATGCGCGGCAAGCTGATGTTGCGCGGCTGGAAGAACATGCATCCGGAGCAGCATTACATGACCGACCATATCGACCTCTACGAGCATATGGACGATCCGGCGTACCTGCGCAAGGAAGAAATCTTCGAGAGCTGGTACGAGAATCCGATCGATCTGCCGGGCCGCTGGTATCTGCAGGCCATCGTGCAGCTCTTCAAGGAAAACCGCTTCGCCAAAGGCACATTCGTCGCGCTCGGCCAGACGCTCAATCTGCGGGCCGTCACCTGTCCGGTCTATCTGCTGGCCGGCGAGGCGGACGACATCACCACCAAAGAGCAGGTGTTCGATGCGGTGAAGTATCTCGGCACGGCGCCCGGCAAGATCGTCAGGAAACTCGTGCCGGGTGGCCACATCGGTCTGTTCATGGGTTCGCGCACGCTGAAGGACGCGTGGCCGGAGATCGCGGCGTGGGTGCGTGCGTCCGGCGAGCGTTTGATGGACGCCAACGGCGCGGACCACGATCACCACGGGTCGTAGCGTCCGAACCGATGCTTCTTTAGAAATCACAATAAATTGGTTCGCTTGCGGCTGGGTCTCTCTCATAGTGTGTCGTGATCGTTCCCGGCCATTCCACCTATTTACCTGGCAAGCGTATGACATCTCGCGACTCATCCGACACCGACACCTTCGCACGCATCGAGCTGAGCGACCCACGCCGGCGTGCCTTACTGAAAGCCGCCGCAGCCGGCGTGGCGAGTTTCGCCGCCGGCACGCTGTTGCCCTCGCGGCAGGCGCGCGCGCAAGCGCCGTCCAACGGCAAGACCTTGCGCATCGGCTTCCAGAAATACGGCAACTTCGTGGTGCTCAAAGCGCGCGGCACGCTGGAAAAGCGCCTCGCCGCGCAGGGCATTTCGGTGCAGTGGCTTGAATTCCCGGCCGGCCCGCAGCTTCTGGAAGGCCTGAACGCGGGCGCGGTGGATGTCGGGACCGTCGGCGAAACACCGCCGATCTTTGCGCAGGCCGCCGGCGTCGACTTCGTCTACCTCGGCAACGAGCCGCCCGCGCCGAAAGCCGAGGCGATCGTCGTGCCGCACAACTCGCCGATTCGCTCGGTCGCAGCATTGCGCGGCAAGAAGGTGGCGCTGAACCGCGGCTCGAACGTTCACTTTTTGCTGGTCAAGGCCTTGCAGCAGGCAGGCCTGTCGTACACCGACATTCAACCGGTGTATCTGACGCCGGCCGACGCGCGCGCCGCCTTCGTGCAGAACAGTATCGACGCCTGGGTGATCTGGGATCCGTACCTCGCCGCCGTCGAACGGCAGGCCAACGCGCGCGTGCTGGTCAATGGCGAAGGTCTGGTGCGCAACACGCAGTACTACGTCGCGGCGCGCAAGTTCGCCGATACGCAACCGCGATTGCTGCGTGAACTGCTGGCCGAACTCGATCAGGTCGACAAATGGAGCCGCGATCACATTCCGGCGGTGGCCGGGCAGTTGTCGCCGCTCGTCGGACTGGATGCGCCGACGCTCGAACTGGCGTTGAATCGCAGCAGTTTCGGCGTGCAACCCATCGACGCCGCCACGCTCGATTATCAGCAACAGATCGCCGATACGTTCAGCGAGTTGAAGCTGATTCCGAAGAAGCTGATCGTGTCGGATGCGAAGTGGCGCGCTGCTTGAGGTGACGGCCTGCTCGACCCGGCGAGATGGCCCGCTTGTTGGCATCCGCATCGGCAAGGGCGCACGGCATGGTCGCAGGAAATCGATTTGCGGCCGTTCTATGAATCGTCTTGAGTTGACGGCTTTCCAGTCACTCCGCCAGCGCCGCCAGCAACTGATTCTTCACGATCGCCGTGGCCAGCGGCTGGCGCCCGAACTCGTACCAGCCGATGTGTCGCCGCCACGCCGTGCCCGGAATCGGCCTGACCGAGAGCAGCGGGTCGTCGTCCCACGCGGCATGCCGCAGACGCGGCACGATCGACACGCCCACGTTCTGCCGCACCAGATCGGCGATCGCGGCGATCGAATTCATTTCCAGAATCGGCTTGACGTCGACGCGCAACCGCCGCAGCAGACTCGTGACATGCGAGCCGGTCAGCGACGACGTCTCGAAGCCGATAAACGGCAAGCGCTTGAGCAGTGTGCTCACGGTCGCGTCGGCCGGCGCGCTTGCCGGATTGACCAGCAGCACCAGCGGCTCGTCGTAAAGACGTTCCCATAACTCGGGCAACGTGGTCACACGCGGTTCGCTGACGATCACCGCCGCATCGATTTCGCCCGCCCGCACCTGGCGCCCGAGTTGGGCGCTGTCGCCGTGCGCGAGGCGTACCTTCAGGCGCGGATACGCGACCTTCAGCCGGATCACATTGGCCGCCAGGAAGCCCATCGACGACACCGTCGAGCCGATCGTGATCGAGCCTTCCACGCTGAGTTCGTCCGCGACGCCGCGCAAGAGCGAGTCGTACGCGGCCACGACCGCGCGCGCCTGCTCGATGATCGAGCGGCCTGCGTCGTTCAACTGGATGCTGCGCCCGCTGCGGTCGAACAATTGACGCTCGCACACGCGCTCCAGCGTGCGCATCTGCGCGCCCACCGCCGCGTGTGTTAGCGCGATGCGGTCGGCGGCCGCCGCCATCGTGCCGTGTTTCTCAATGGCGAGAAACGTGCGCAGCATTCGAATTTCACTCATGCCGAATTCTCCTCAAAAGCCCACGGGACGTGCTCTCGAAGCACGAATTTCCGTCGCCGGCCCACGCCGCATGATCGCACGAAACAAAAAATTTTCTTTCCTTTCAGTAAAGAAAATAACGCTTTTTATTTTATTTGTGGCTCATGAAAATCGATCTGTCACGAATCGAGTCGATGTCGTCGGCGCGAGGCCGGAGCCCGCGTGGCGGCGTCGCTGGCAGCCAGGGCGAGGAGTCCCAACATGTCGCAAAACCAGCAGTTTTCGCAGTTTCCCTTGATCAGCGTGTCGGGCAAGCCGCACGAGCGCGGGGTGCAATACGGCCGCGCGGCCGCGGCGCGAGTGCGCCTGAGCGCCTCCCGTTACGGCCAGACCTTGCGCAATCTCGGCTATAGCGAGGCCTCGCAGACGGCGCTGATCCGCTCGCTCGAACAGGTGATCGGCGAGTTCCAGCCGGCCTATCTGGACGAGATGCGCGGCATCGCCGAAGGAGCGGACGTGCCGTTCGAAGACATCGTGATGATCAACGCCCGCACCGAGGTGCTGGCCAAGGCGCGCGCCGAAATGGCACTGCAAGCCGACGACGAGGACGGTTGCACGGGCTTGCTGGTGCTGCCTTCGCGCTCGTCGAACGGACAATTGATCCACGCGCAGAACTGGGACTGGAAGGCCGATTGCGTCGACACCGGCATCGTCTTGCGCGTACGCAACGACGACGGCCCCGACTTCCTGACCTTCGTCGAAGCGGGCGGCCTCGCACGCAGCGGGCTGAATGCCGCCGGCGTGTCGATCACCGCGAACTATCTGGAGTCCGAGCGCGATTTCATGCAGATGGGTGTGCCGCTGTCGCTGCTGCGTCGCCGGGTGCTGGAGGAACCGGTGTTTTCGAACGCGTTGCGGGTGATCGCCACCACGCCGAAATCGTGTTCGAACAACATCATGCTCGGCATGGCCGAGGGTTTCGGCATCGATTTCGAATGCGCGCCGAACGAAGCGTTTCCGATCTATCCGGGCGACGATCAGCTGATCGTACACGCGAACCACTGGGTCAGCCCGGTAGCGCGCACCAAGCTGCTGGACACCGGCTGCGAGAGCTCGCCGGACAGCTATTACCGCGACTGGCGCGTACGCCAGTTGCTGAACGCCACGCCGCTGGTGGACCGCGACGCCGTCAAGGCGGCGCTGTTCGATTCGTTTGGCACGCCGTATTCGGTGTGCCGTCCGCCGCGTCCGGGCACGCGTCACACGATGACCGCCACCGTCGCGATGATCGTCATGCAGCCGGCCGCTGGCGAAATGGATGTTGCGCCGATGCCCGCGTTGAATCGTGTTTTCACGCGCTACAGCCTGCATCGCGAGCCGCTTTCCGAGGTGGCTTGAGCGGGGTGTGTTCGCGTGACACGGCTTGAAAGCCGTATTTGATGCCGTCAAAGAGGAATGACAGATGTTCGATGCAGAGAAGCGATCCGCACCCGGTCATGAACAGGCGCAAGCGCTATACGACCTCGGTTCGACCACCGTGTACGCCAGCCGCCACGACGCGCGCTTTCCGTATGTGCTGTACGTGCCGCCCGAAGTCCTGACGACCGGCAACGACGTGCAACTGGTGGTGGCGATGCACGGCACCGGCCGCCAGTTCACGCAGTACCGCGACGCGTTCGCGCCGTTCGGCCGCTGGAACCGTTGCATCGTGCTGTGCCCGCTGTTTCCGGTCGGCGTGCGCGGCGACGGCGATCGCAACGGCTTCAAGCGTTTGATCGACGGCGACATCCGTTACGACCAGGTGCTGCTCGACATGGTCGGCGAAGTGGGCGAACGTTATGGCAAACGCTTCGAGCGCTTCGCACTGTTCGGCTATTCGGGCGGTGGGCAGTATGTGAACCGCTTTGCGTACGCGCATCCGGAGCGGCTGTGGGCCGCGTCGATCGGCGCGCCGGGCAACGTCACCGTGCTCGATCATTCGAAAGACTGGTGGCTAGGCCTGGGCGGTTTCGAGCGTCACTTCGGCAAATCGTTTGATCTGGCCGCGTTGCAGCGTGTGCCGGTGCAAATGATCGTTGGTCGCGCGGATCTGGAGACGTGGGAGATCACGGTGCCCGAAGACAGCACAATGTATTTGCCGGGTATCAACGACGCCGGCGCGACGCGTCCGGAACGGCTGCGCACGCTGCAGGCGTCGTTCGAAGCCGCCGGTGTGCGCGTGCGTTTCGACGAGCTGGCCAATATCGCCCACAACGGCATGCAGGTCGTCGACGTGGTTCAGGATTTCTTCGCGCAGGTGTTGCGCACGCTGCGAGCCGGAGGTTAAACCCATGCCCACCCCAAGCGATCCGGCCAGACTCTGGAAAACCATCGTATCGACCGTGATAGGCGGCACGTTCGAGTGGTTCGACTTCATGGTGTACTCGTATTTTTCGAGCATGATCGCGCGGGTGTTCTTTCCTACCGTCGATCGCAGCGGGGCCTTGCTGCTGACCTTCGCGACGTTCGCAGTCGGCTTCCTGGTGCGTCCGCTCGGCGGTGTGCTGATGGGCATGGCCGCGGATCGCGTCGGACGCGTGAAGGTGCTGTCGTGGATCATGGTCCTGATGTCGGTCGGCTCACTGATCCTGGGGCTGACGCCGGGGTTTGCGACCTTGGGGTTGCTCGCGCCGCTGCTGGTGGTGATCGGTCGTCTGGTGCAGGGTTTTGCGGTAGGCGCGCAGTTCGCGCTGTCGTCGGTGACGATTTACGAGGTCGCGCCGCCTGGGCGCAAGATGTTTTACGGCAGCTTCAATATGCTGTCGATCGGCGTCGCGGCGATGTTGTCGTCGGGGTGCAGCTTCCTGCTGTCGAAGCATTTGTCGCATGCGGATCTGACGGCGTGGGGCTGGCGCGTGCCGTTCCTGATCGGTGCGCTGGTCGGCCCGATCGGTTTCTATATCCGCCATCACGTCGACGAATCGGATGAATTTCACCGCATGCAGGCGCGCCCGGCGGCACGGGCACCGGTGCGCGAGCGGATGCGCGACTTTGTCCGCGATAACGGCGACGCCGTGGTGTGCGCAATGGGCGTGATGATCGCCGGCACCTCGCTGAACTACGTGTGGAATGCGTATTTGCCGACCTACGCGCAGATGCAGTTGCATCTGTCGCTGAGTTCGTCGCTGCAAGGGGTGTTCGTGACGAGCATCGTAATGTGTGTGCTGTCGCCGGTGTTCGGTTTGCTGGCGGATCGGGTCGGCGCATACCGGTTGTTTTTCTTCTTTATCGCGGGCTGGCTGATCTGCGTGTTTCCGCTGTTTGCGTACCTGCTGGCCGAGCCCACCGAGAGCAGTCTGATGGTCGTGCGCGTGGTCGGTATTCTGTTCCTGACGCTGCAGGGCGCCGCGCATCCGGGGATGCTGGTGAAGATTTTCACCGTGCAGGGGCGCTCCACCGGCGTGGCCATTTCGTACAACACGTCAGTCATGCTGTTCGGCGGACTGGCACCGTTCTATATCTCGCTGGTGGCGCACTTCACGGACGCGCGCTTTATTCCGCCGAGCTACCTGTTCGGCACCGGTGTACTGGCGATCCTGCTGGTGCTGGGCACGCGTACTGGGCGCCGGGTCTTGCAGGCCGATCGCGCGGAGCGTGGGCACCACACCGCGCACGAGGCGGGTATGCAGCGCGAAAATTCGACGGGCGACGCCGTTTAACGCGCTGAAGCCTGCTCAAACGCGCTCGTCCGGCGGCGCGGCGCGGCGCTGCGCGATGAAAGCCTCGACGTGGGCGATCGCCTGTTCGCATTGTTCCAGCGACAGGTTGTGGATCGACGCCGGCAGCGGATCGAACCCGAGTTGTTCGGCCACCCAGCGGATCGCCCTCGCGCGCGCTTCGAACGGATTCACCCGATCACGCCGGATCTTGCCCGCGACCAACGGTTCGAGCACGTCGTGCAGGCGGCTTTTCGCGTCGCGCAGCGCGGCGTCGGCGAGCCGCCCGAGCGGCACGTTGCGCGTGCTGCGTGCGTGAATGCCGATCCACGCCTGACACGCGGCGCAAATCCACACCGGGCCGTGATCGTCACGATACGGATAGCTCTCGTCGCCGCCGCGCGCGAGAACGGCACGCGTGCCGCAGTAATCGCAGTCGGGTTGGGGAAGGGCTTTGACGGGGCGGCCTACACGCAAGACTTCGATCTCCGGGTGAGTTGACGGGTTTGGGATTCGCGGGTTTGAAGCGAAGCTCGCGGACCCGCATTCCCCCGATTTTAACGGGCTTGGCGGCACCCATGCCCGGAATCCAATCTGAACGCTTGCAGCCCTGCGTATGAGCATGTGCGGATATCATTCAATCCATCCGCGTCGTTGGGCGGCAACGACGTCATTAACTTTCACCCGCCTTGCAACGCGCGTAGGGAGAAGACCTTGGTCGAAGGCACGGACGGTAAAGACGCGACAAACGGGCATGAAACAACCAACCCGGCCGTGAAGCGCGACGACCTCGCGTCGCGCAAGCGTTCATCGACCGGCGACGTGAGCACGCTCGGGCTCTTCCTGATTTTCACCCGCATCGGCTTGACGAGTTTCGGCGGCGGGCTGAGCGGCTGGTTCCTGCGCGAGTTCGTGCAGGACCGGCATTGGCTGACCGAAGAGGAGTTTCTCGACGGCCTCGCGCTGTCGCAGGCGCTGCCCGGCGTCAACGTCAAGAATCTCGCCATCTGGATCGGCTATCGTCTGTTGGGCTGGCGCGGCGCGGTCGCCGGATTTTGCGGCATCGTGTTTCCGCCCGCGGTAACGATCGTGCTGCTCGGCGTGTTCTTCTCGGCGATCGCCTATCTGCCGCTCACGCATATCGCGCTGGCCGGCGCGGCGGCAGCGGCCATCGGGTTGTCCTTGAGCATGGCGATCACGGCGGCCCGCCGACTGCCGCGCCGGCTGTTTCCGTACCTCGTGCTGATCGCCACCTTCGCGGCGGCCGCGTTGTTCCGCGTGTCGCTCGTGTGGACCGTGCTGATCGCCGGAGCGCTGAGCGTCGGCTACGAATATCTCCGTTCGGCACCACCGCAGCAGTAACGAGCGTCCGCCAACTTTCATCCAACGCTATTCCGTGTCCAGAAATCTAGTCGCCCTGTTCGCCGTCTTCGCACCGCTGTCGATCGTTACGGTCGGCGGCGGGCAGGGCATCATCGCCGAGGTTCAGCGGCAAGTCGTCGACGTGCATCACTGGATGACGCACGCGCAGTTCCTCAGCGACTTCGCGATTGCGCGGCTCGCCCCGGGGCCGGCGTCGTTGCTCGCGACGTTGATCGGCTGGCAGGTCGGCGGTCTCGGCGGCGCACTCGTCGCGACGCTGGCCCTGTTCGGGCCGACCGCGTTCCTGATGTACGGCGTCGTGCATGTGTGGAACCGGCACGAAGGCGCGCGCTGGCTGAACGCATTGCAGGCCGGTTTGCGCCCGGTCGCGGCGGGTCTGATACTCGCGGCGGTCTACGTGCTGATGAAGGAACTGGACGGCGGCTGGATCGCCTGGCTCACCGCCGCGGGCGCCACCGTGCTCGTGATGAAAACGCGCATCAACGCGATCGTGTTGATCGCGGGCGGTGCCGCGTTGTTCGTGGCGGTGCATTACGCGGGTCTGCTGTAGTTCCCGTCGTTGCTCGCACGCTGGTACTTCGAAAGACCCGCGTGTCGCTCACGCACAGGTGCCATTTCCCTCACTGACACATTTTGTGCAGCGCACCCAATGTTCGCGCAAAAAGTATCAGCACTTTCCGCCTTTTGCAGTGGCTCGCCTCTGGCCCCGGCCACTACAGTTCTCCTCACCGTACGCATGCTCTGCTGCCTAACGCAGCGCCCGTATGGCGATGCCAAAGAACATTCCAAAAGCGGAGACAAGAGTGAAATCCATTCATTGGTTGACAGCGTGCGCGGTGGTGGGCGCAAGCCTTCCCGTGCTGGCGACGGCGCAGACCTGTAACGTTCCCGTGCTCAAGGTGCTGGCACAAAAGAGCCTCGGCCTGACGGTCATGGAGAAGTCGCTGCCCGATTATGAAAAGCGTAGCGGCACCAAGGTTGAAATCAATTACTTCGGCGAGAACGACCGGCGCTCCAAATCGCGGCTGGATGCGTCGACGGGTGCGGGTTCCTACCAGATCTACTATGTCGACGAAGCGAACGTCGCCGAGTTTGCCTCGGCCGGCTGGGTCGTGCCGCTCCTGAAGTACTACCCGAAAGACGCTGACTACGACGACTTCCTGCCCGGCCGTCGCGCGGTGGCGAGCTATAAAGGCGTCGCGTATTTCGCGCCGCTGATCGGCGGCGGCGACTTCCTGTTCTATCGTCGCGATCTGTTGGAGAAAGCGCATCTGCCGGTGCCGAAAACGCTCGACGAACTCGTCGCCGACATCAAGAAGCTCAATGCGCCGCCGAACATGTATGGCTGGGTGGCACGCGGGCAACGCGGCTCGGGCATGAACGTTTGGCGCTGGGCGCCGTTCATGCTCGCCGAAGGCGGCACGTGGACCGACAAGAATCAGGCGGCAGCCTTCAATTCGCCGGGCGCCGTGAAAGCCACGCTGCTGTATCGCGACCTCTTCAAATACGCGCCTCCCGGCGCGGCGACCTACGACTGGAGCAACGCGCTCGAAGCGTTCCGCTCCGGCAAGGTCGCCTTCATGATCGAATCGACACCGTTCGCCGACTGGATGGAAGACCCGACCAAGTCGAGCGTGGCGGACAAGGTGGGCTACGTCAGACCGCCTGCGCCGTTGCCGTCCGCGGCCTATGGTCACGGGCTGGCGATTTCGTCGGTGGGCGCCAAGGACGAATGCACGCGCCAGGCCGCAGGCAAGTTCATTGCCTGGGCGACCGGCAAGGACCAGGAGCAGGCTCGCCTGCGCGACAACGTCTTTAGCGACTACAACCGGGCCAGCACGATCAAGAGCGATTACTTCCAGAAGCACGTCAAGCCGCAGATTCTCGCCGGCCTGAACGATACCAATCCGGTGACCAAGGTCACGATCTGGTCGAGCCCGCAGTGGCCCGACATCGGCGACAACCTCGGCATTGCGCTGGAAGAAATCTTCACCGGCACGCAGCCCGATGTTCAGGCCACCCTGAACGACGCCGTTCAATACGCGCAGGACGCGATGGAACACGGCGCGAAGAAGTAACGCGGCCGCCTCCTGGCCGCAGCTTGCATGCCGCGCGCGGCGGGGGGCACAGCAGATCGGTTCGGAGGTCGAGCGCGAACGCTGGGTTCGCGCTCGACCCCGCTGTCGGAGACGTCAATGTTCAATCGGGGCAAAACCAGCCTGCCGTTCGTATTTCTCGGGCCGCCGCTCGCCGTGATGGCGGTCTTGGGTCTCGTGCCCACCATCGCGGCGATCAATCTCGCGCTGAAGAACCGCGTGCTGCGCTATCCGGATAGCGAGTACGTGTGGTTCCGCAATTTCGCGCGGCTGTTCTCGGACCGGCGCTTCGTCAATTCGATCGAGGTCTCGGCGATCTGGGAAATCGCCACCGTGCTAGGCGCCGTCGTGGTGGGCGTGCTGATCGCGATCTACCTGTTCGAGCAGATTCACGGCCGCCTGCGCGGTGTCATTTCGCTGCTGCTGATCGTGCCGGTGCTGTTGCCGCGCGTGTCGGCGGCGTTTATCTGGAAGTTCATGTATTCGCCGCTCACCGGCATTCTGAGCTGGGTGCTCGGACTGCTCGGCGTCGACAACACCGCTTTTCTGTCCGACCCGCACCTGGCGTTGTACGCGGTGGCGCTCGTCGACATCTGGCAATGGGGGCTGTTTTTCGCGGTCGTCGTGCTGAAGCTGCTGGAGACGCTGCCGCCCGAACCGCTCGAAGCCGCGCGGCTCGATTACGCGCGCACGTGGCAGGTGTACGCGTATATCGCGCTGCCGATGCTGAAGGTGCCGATCATGAGTCTGGTGTTCATCAAGATGGTCGAATCGCTGCGCTCGTTCGATCTGGTCTACGTGATGACGAAAGGCGGACCGGGCATCACCACGGAAACCCTCGACATGTACGCGTATTCGCAAGGAATCGGCTTGTCCGGAAAAGTGTCGTATGCGTCGAGTATGGCCGTGCTGATGATGGTGGCGACCACGCTGATTTTCACTTTCATCTGGAAGCGGGTGAACAAATGGGAAGACTGATTTCGCGCGGCGCTGCATGGTCGTTTGGCCTGGCGCTTGCGCTGGTGGCCGTGTTTCCGATCTTCTGGGCGTTCCTCAATTCGCTGAAGAACCTGCTCGACATCGTCACGCCGACGCCGCGTTTTATCTTTACACCGACGCTCGACAACTACCGTCAGGTCGTGTCGAGCCCGGAGGTGCTGATCGGACTGGGCAATAGCCTGTCGATCGTGGGCTTCGCGGTGTTGCTGGGAGCGTTGCTCGGTGTGCCTGCTGCTTATGTGATCGCGCGTTATCACGTGCCGGGCAAGCGCGACATTCAATTCTTTCTGCTGTCGCTGCGGTTTTTGCCGCCGGTGGCGGTTGCGATTCCGTTGATTGCAATCTGGGTCGACCTGGGCCTGTACGACACCAAACTTTCGATGGTGGTGACGTATCTGCTGGTCACGCTGTCCACCATCACCTGGCTGTCGATCCCGGTGTTTCAGCGTCTGCCGCGCGAAGTCGAAGAGGCGGCCACGCTGGATGGTTACGGTCCATACGGCGTGTTCTGGCGGATCGCGTTGCCGATCAGCGCGACCACGCTGATGGGCGGCATCGTGTTCAGCTTCGTGCTGGTCTGGAATGAACTGATGATCGCGCTGGCGCTAACCTCGTCGAGAAGCGCGACGCTGCCGGTGGTGGCGTCCGCATTTACGTCGCTCGGGCAGGAAGTGCCGTGGGGTGTGATCAACGCGTCCACGGTCCTGCTCGCGTTACCGCCGATCATTTTCGTCGGCGTGCTGAGCCGGCTGTTGAACTCAATGCTCAAAGGCAAGTAAGGAGAATGTTTTGAAAGCCCTCGTACTCGAAGAAGCACGCCGACTCGCGCTGCGCGATATCGATCTGCCGCTCGACGTCGGGCCGCGCGACGTCAGGATCAAGATTCATACGGTCGGCGTGTGCGGTAGCGACGTGCATTACTACGCGCATGGGCGCATCGGTCCATTCAAGGTCGAAGCGCCCATGGTGCTGGGCCACGAAGCGTCCGGAACGGTGGTCGAAACCGGCAGTGAGGTCACGCATCTGCGCGTCGGCGACCGCGTGTGCATGGAGCCGGGGGTGCCGCAATTCGACTCGCCCGCGACCATGCGCGGTCTCTACAACCTGGATCCCGCCGTGCGGTTCTGGGCGACGCCGCCGATTCATGGCTGCCTGACGCCTTACGTCGTGCATCCGGCGGCTTTCACGTTCCGGCTGCCGGACAACGTGTCGTTCGCGGAGGGCGCGATTGTCGAGCCGTTGTCGATCGGCTTGCAGGCCGCGAAGAAGGCCGCCATGAAACCCGGCGACGTCGCCGTCGTGATCGGCGCCGGGACGATCGGCGCGATGACGGCGCTGGCGGCGCTGGCGGGCGGGGCGTCGCGCGTCATTCTCGCGGACGTGATCAAGGAAAAGCTGGCGCTGTTCGCCGGCAATCCGGCGGTAACGACGGTGAACGTACGCGAGCAGAAGTTGACCGACGTGGTTCAGGACGTCACCACAAGGTGGGGCGCCGACGTCGTGTTCGAAGCGAGCGGCAACGCGAAGGTCTACGACGATCTGTTCGACCTGCTGTGTCCCGGCGGCTGCGCGGTGCTGGTCGGCATGCCGGTGGATCGCGTGCCGCTCGACGTCGTCGCGATGCAGGCAAAAGAGGCGCGGCTCGAATCGGTGTTCCGCTATGCGAATGTGTTCCCGCGCGCGCTGGCGTTGATCAGCTCGGGCATGATCGACGTGAAGCCGTTCATCTCGCGCAAGTTCGCGTTCGCCGATGGCCTCAAGGCGTTCGAAGAGGCGGCGGCGGGGCACCCGAACGACGTCAAAATCCAGATCGAAATGGATTGAGCCATGGCTAAAATCGTTTGCAAAGGTCTGACGAAACACTACGACGGCGGCCCGCCCGCGCTGCATCCGCTCGATATGGAAATCGACGACGGCGAGTTCGTCGTCCTGCTTGGGCCGTCGGGCTGCGGCAAGTCCACGATGCTGCGCATGATCGCGGGTCTCGAAGGGATCAGCGGCGGCGATCTGGCGATCGGCGAAACGGTCGTCAACGACCTGCCAGCGCGCGAACGCAACGTCGCGATGGTGTTCCAGAACTACGCGCTGTATCCGCATATGACGGTGTACGACAACGTCGCGTTCGGTCTGCGCCGCCTCAAGGTGCCGGCCGCGGAGATCGATCGTCGCGTGCGTGAAGTGGCCGCGATGCTGAACCTCGACGCGCTGCTCGACCGCAAACCGCGCGCTATGTCGGGCGGCCAGCAGCAGCGCGCGGCGATCGCGCGCGCGATGATAAAAACGCCCGAAGTGTTTCTGTTCGACGAGCCGCTGTCCAATCTCGACGCCAAGTTGCGGGCGCAACTACGCGGCGATATCAAGCGTTTGCATCAGCGCCTGAAAACCACCACGGTGTACGTCACGCACGACCAGCTTGAGGCCATGACGCTTGCCGACCGGGTGATCCTGATGCGCGGCGGACGGATCGAACAGGCCGGTACGCCGTCCGATCTTTACCATTTTCCACGGACGCTGTTCGCGGCGGGTTTCATCGGCACGCCGGCGATGAATCTCGTCGCCGGCGTGGTCGAACGAATCGGCGACAGCTGTTTCGTCGACGTGCAGGGCGAGCGTTGGCCGCTTGCCGGTGCGCGTTTCGCCGGCTTGCAACGCGGTCAGGCGGTGAAGCTGGCGATCCGGCCGAACTATCTGAAGCTGGCGTCAGCGGAAGAAGACCCCGGCGTGCTCAAGCTGGGCGGCAACGTCGAGCTGATCGAACTGCTGGGCGCGGAAGCGCTCGTTACGTTCGATTTCGCTGGCGAACGGATGGCCGCGCTGATACCGGCGAGCGACCTGCCGCAACGCGATAGCGTGGTAACGTTCCAGTTCAAAGTCGCCGACCTGCATGTTTTCGATGCGGGCACCGAGCAGAACGTCTCGTTGCCCGCTGCGCAGCGCGCCACGCAGCAGTTCGGCAGCGCGCCGCACCAGGACGCGAAGGTACAGGGCGCGGCTTTGCACTAACGAAAAAGCGCGGCGTCGAGACGGCCGAGGAGGAGAGACGGTATGAATCCAGACCTGGAGTTGGTGCACACGCGGCGCGACGAATCGTTTCGCGCGTGGGCGCACGATTACCCGCATACGGTGGCCAAATGGCACTTTCATCCGGAGTATGAGATTCATGTGATCCGGGCGTCGACGGGTAAGTTCTTCGTCGGCGACTTTATCGGCGATTTCGCGCCGGGCAACCTGGTGATCACCGGACCGAATCTGCCGCACAACTGGATCAGCGAAGTGGGCGAGGGCGACACCGTGCCGTCGCGCGACGTGGTGCTGCAGTTCTCGCGCGACGCGGTCGAACGGATGGCGGCCGCATTCACCGAACTGCATTCGATCGTCGGCCTGATCGACGACGCCGCGCGCGGCATCCAGTTTCCGGATGCCGTGGGTCTGGCGATTGCGCCCAGGATGCTGGAACTGGCCGTTTCGCACGGCTGCCGCCGCGTCGAACTGCTGATGTCGATCTTCGACCGTTTGTCGTCGTGCGGCGAGCGCAGGTTGCTCGCGGGCCCTTCGTACGATGTCAACGCGCATCGCTACATGCAGTCCACGATCAATCAGGTGCTGTCCTACATTCAACAGAATTTGCCGGGCACGTTGCGCGAAGCGGATGTCGCCGAACTGGCCGGCATGAGCGTCAGCACGTTCACGCGTTTTTTCCGGCGGCACACCGGCTGCACGTTCGTGCAGTACCAGAACCGGTTGCGTATCAACGAGGCGTGTGAACTGCTGATGTGCTCCACGCTGAGCGTGACGGAGATCTGCTATCGCGTGGGCTTCAATAATCTGTCGAATTTCAATCGTCAATTCCTGGAAACGAAGGCGATGCCGCCGTCGAAATTTCGCGCGCTGCATCAGCTCAACGAACACATGATCGCGGCTTGACCGTGCACCTGTCTGCATGACATGACGGTAGGCTGCCAACACGAGGACGACACTCTTGACCTTCCTTGGCATCGACCTCGGCACCTCCGAGGTAAAAACCCTTCTCACCGACGACGCGTCGACCACGATCGCCACCGGTAGCGCGCGACTCGACGTCGAGCATATTCATCCGCATTGGTCCGAGCAGAGTCCGCAGGCGTGGTGGCATGCCACGCTCGATGCGATCGCGCAGGTGCGGGCCGCGGATCCCGGCGCGTTTGCCGCGCTGCGCGGGATCGGTCTGTCCGGGCAGATGCATGGCGCGACCTTGCTCGATCGCGCGGGGCAGGTGTTGCGTCCGGCGATTCTGTGGAACGACACCCGCGCGTTTGCCGAATGTGTGGAACTTGAGGCGCTGGTGCCCGAATCGCGTTCGATCACCGGCAATCTGGCGATGCCGGGCTTCACCGCGCCAAAACTGCTGTGGCTGTCGAAGTACGAGCCGGCCGTGTTTCGCGCCGCGCACAAAGTGCTGCTGCCGAAGGACTATGTCGCGTGGCGGCTCAGCGGCGAGTTCGTGTCCGATATGTCCGATGCGTCCGGCACGCTGTGGCTCGATGTCGCGAAGCGGGACTGGTCGGACCGGATGCTCGCGGCAACGGGCTTGTCGCGCGAGCATATGCCGAGGCTGGTGGAAGGCAGCGATGCGGCGGCGCAATTGCACGACGGATTGCGGCGCGAATGGGGCATTGCGGGCCCCGTGACGTTGTGCGGTGGCGCGGGCGACAACGCGGCGAGCGCGATCGGGATGGGCGTTGCCGATGCGGGTAGCGCGTTTCTGTCGCTGGGGACATCGGGCGTGCTGTTTGCCGGCACCGACCGGTTCGCGCCGAATCCCGCGCAGGCGGTGCATGCGTTCTGCCATTGCTTGCCGGCGCGCTGGCATCAGATGAGTGTGATTCTGTCGGCGGCGTCGAGTCTGGCGTGGTTGTCCGAGTTGTTGGGCAAGGAGGTGGCCGACCTGGTCAGTTGCGCGGAGACGGCGGATGCGCAGCGGGCGCCGTTGTTTTTGCCGTATCTGAGCGGCGAGCGGACGCCGCACAACGACGCGAATGCGAAGGGCGTGTTTTGGGGCTTGACGGGCGCTCATGGCGACGCCGATCTCGCCTATAGCGTGATGGAAGGCGTGGCGTTCGCCATGGCCGATGGCTATGCGGCATTGCAGGGCGCGGGGACGTCGCTGGAGACGGCGTCGTTTATTGGCGGTGGCTCGCGTAGCCGGTTTTGGGCGACGCTTTGCGCGACCGCGACGGGAGTCGCGATGCGGCGGCATCAGGGCGGCGATGTCGGGGCTGCATTGGGGGCCGCGAGGTTGGCGCGGTTGGCGGTGACGCAGGAGAGCGTTGGGCTGGTGTGTACGGCACCGGCGACGGTCGAGGTGTGTGAACCGGAGGCGGCAAAGCGGGCCATGGCCGAGGATCGGCTGGCGCGGTATCGGCGGATTTATGCGGCGCTCAGGGAGGAGTTTGCGCGGTAGGGCATGGGCTAGCGGCCTTCCGGAGAAGCCGCGCTAAAGCGAAACGCGGTCAACATTTGCCGCTGTTGGCTGACCTGTTCCTCGAGGCTCTGTGTTACCGCCGCGGCCTCCTCGACCAATGCGGCATTGCGTTGCGTGACCTCGTCGAGTTGGCTCACCGCCTTGTTGATCTGCTCGACACCCAGCGACTGTTCGTCCGACGACGCCGACATCTCCGCGTTGATGCCGGCAACCCGGTCGATGGCATGCGCGATGTCGGTCATCTTGCGGACCACCTGTTCGGCGTGCACCGATCCGGCCTGCACCGTGACGGACGAGGTGCGGATCAGCTCGCGAATTTCCTTTGCCGCAATGGACGAACGCTGCGCCAAGGTGCGGACTTCCGCGGCGACGACGGCGAAGCCGCGCCCGATTTCGCCCGCGCGCGCCGCTTCGACGGCCGCGTTCAGCGCGAGAATATTGGTCTGAAACGCGATGCCTTCGATCAACGTCGTGATCTCGGCAATCCGCGCGGATTGCTCGCTGATGTCGCTCATCGTCGTGAGCATGCGTGCGGCGGCCGCATCGCCGTCTCGCGCGATCCGCGCGGTGTCGGCGGCGGATTGCATGGCTTCGCGCGCCTGTGTGGCGTTCCGCTGAGTCGTCACGGCGATCTGCGCCATGCTGGCGGCCGTTTGTTCGAGCGAGGCCGCCTGCTGTTCGGTTCGCGCGGAGAGATCGAGGTTGCCGTCCGCGATTTCGCTGGAGGCCGTCAGAATCAATTCGCTCGACGTCTGAATACGCCGCACGATATCGACAAGCCGCGCATCCATCTGCGCGAGCGCGTGCAATAGTTGACCAAATTCGTCTTCGGCGTGCGCCGCGATTGGATTGTCCAGCCAACCGTCGGCGATCCGGTGCGCGATCGCGACCGAAGCATTAAGCGGTCGCGAGATCGCGCGCACCAGGTAGCCACCGACACCGCCCGCGACGGCGAGTCCGATCGCAACCGCGCCGCCACACAGCAGCAGTAGCTGCCGGTAGCGCCGCGCGCCGTCGTTGGCGGTTTGCCGGGCATGCGTGGTCTTGATGGCGGCGATCCGGTCGGCGCCGTTGTAGATGATCTGGCTTGAATCGGCGAGCGCGTCGAGCAAGGGTTGCCCGAGCGCGGCGTCACCGGCGTTCAGGGCCGAGGCAGCGTGCGCCGCCTGCGGCGCGAACGCTGCGATAGCGGCGTCGATGTGCCGCGCGACGTCGCGCTCGTCCGGTTGCGTGACGCGCGCCGGATAGTAGTCGCGCCATGCCGTTTCGAGCGCGTGCTGGGTGGTGGCAAGACGATCGATCATCGCTTCCATATCGCCGCGATGCTGCAGGGACGGCATTCGCATCAGGCCGAGCCGGATTCTCAATGCGGAACTCTCCACGACGGTGAGGTCGGCGAGCGGCACGGTGTCCGCCGAGTACATGCCCTGCATGTTCGCGCTGAGCACCGACATGCCACGCGCGCCTAGCAGGCCGAGCAGCGCGATCAACGCGGCGCACAGACCGAATGCCAGCACGATCCTGATCCGTATGCCTGAAATAGCCATTCTCATTGCAGTTCCCTAAAGTTTCCCGTATTGGAAGCCACTGCGCAGCCAGAGAAGAACCGGGCGGCATGAGGCTTGCCCGGTTTGCCTCGCGATTGCGGACGACGTCAGAACTTGTGTCGGATACCCGCGACCGTGAGGAACTGCGTGCCGCTGCTCGACGGACCCGAGGTGCCCTCGATCTGCGCGACCGCGTTGGTCGCGCGCTGATAGAGCAGATCGATATAGACGTCGGTGGATTTCGACAGGAAGTACTGCAATGCGGTCGTCGTTTGCCAGTAGTGCCACGAGTCGACCTTGCCGTTCGTCGAGACGTTGGTATAGGTCTCGCCGATCAATGCGTGCAACGCCGGCGTGATCCGGTAGTGCAGGCTGGCTTCCGCGTTCTGATAGGTCTGGTATTGGCTCGCGGGGGTGAGCTCGAAACGGGTATTCGTGTACATCAGCCCCACGCTTGCGTTGCCGATGTCGTACAGTCCGCCCGCGCCGTAGATGCGCTGGTTGCTGATGCCCTTGAGGAACGTGAAGTAGTTGTCGGACGGAATCGCGCCGGTCGTGTCGGTCGCGGGATGGTCGAGCACCACGTACGCCGCGCCGAGATGCCATGGTCCGCGGTTGAAACCCGCGCCGATGCTGTACGAGCGATTCGTCGCGAAGTTGCCGGGGTTGCCCGACAGCGCATACATCGTGTTGACCTGAAAGCCACCGAAAGACGGCGTGGCGTACTTGATCGAGTTGTCGGTACGGAAGGTGTTGTTGACATCGTCGACGTCGAACGGATGGGTGCCGTACTGCACCGAATCGGTCGCGAGCTGTAGCGGCTCCAGAAAGTCCTGCGAAGCGTTGTACTGGCGGCCCAATGTCACCGTACCGAAGCGGTCGCTGGACAGACCGACCCACGCCTGCCGTCCGAAGATGCGGCCGTTTGCACTGGCCGTGCCGTTCATCAGATTGAAGCCGTTTTCGAGGCGGAATACCGCATGATTCCCGCCACCGAGGTCTTCACTGCCGAGCAGGCCCCAGCGCGAACCCTGCTCGCTGCCGGCGCTCGCCTGGTAGTTCGATTTGCCGCCCTGGTTGCTGGTGTAGGTGAAACCGCCATCCACGATGCCGTACAGCGTCACGCTTGACTGCGCTTGGGCCGCACCGGTGCACAGGCTGAGCCCGCCCATCGCGAGCAGCGTCGCCCGAAGTGTCTGATTACGCATGGTGTTTTTCCTCTTGGAGTTGGACTTGCCGTTAAAAAATCGACATGCGACGAAAGCGGCGGAACTCGTCCTGGCGTGGATCGGCTACCGTCGTTCGCGGAATTTCGGGCGTAAAAGGTCCCCGGACGCCGCGTGGAACGCGGCGCCTGATTCATTGAAATGGAGTGCTTAAGCGGCTGCTTTCAGGCGCGCCGCGACGGCGTTGCTAACCGGTTGCGCGCGCATCCGCCGCGCTGGGCCGCATGGCTTCCATGGATGCCACGTTGACCAGCGGTAACAGCACGTGCGACGCACGGCCGTCGCCGAGATGCACGCTATTCACCGCGACGCGCGCGGCACGTGCGGTTGCCGGCGATTCGCCGCTATTCGGATTCACGTCGAAGTGCGGAAAATTGCTGCTCGAAATATCGAGGCGAATACGATGGCCGCGCCGGAACAGATTCGCGGTCGCGAACGGTTCGATGGTGATCTCGTAGACACGGTGTGCTTCCAGCGTGCGCCGCTCGGCCCATGACTCGTGAAAGCGGCAGCGAAAGATACCGTCGGTCAGATTCATTGCAAAGCCTTGCGGATAGTCGTCGTTCGGCGGATAGAGGTCGATCAGTTTCGCGGTGAAGTCGGTGTCGGGCGCATCGGACGACACCCACAACTTCACCGCGATCGGCCCCGCCACCGCAACGTCTTCGTCGAGTACGTCAGTCTGGAACACGAGTACGTCGGGGCGCGCCGACAGCGGCATGCCAGGATCGCGCGTGCCGAAGAAGCGTGCGTCCTCGCGCTGGTCGAACGCGCCGCCCTCGAACACCGGCGCGCCGGAGGTCAGCGCGCCGCCGATCGTCGGCACGGGATTCGCCGGGTCGAATGAGTAGGCAATCGAGTCGGTCCTCGCATGTTTCGCTTCGTGCGAGTCCGATAGGGTTCCCTGTGCGCCGAAATAGAACGGCACGAATCGCGTGCCCGGCAGCGGCCATTGCGACGACTGGATCCAGCGTCCGCCGTGCTCCATGCGTCCCGCCGCGTTGCGCTTGCCGCTGCCGCCGCCCATCAGGAAGATGCGGGCCACCGGCGCGTCGCTGCGGGTGGGTTCGTCGTTCGATTGCAGCCAGCGGTCGAACCAGTTCACACGAAATTCGAGCCAGTCCGCGGCGATCTGACCTTCGATGATCGCGTCGGCGCCGAAATCGACGTCGCCGCTAAAGGGCGTGTTCCGGTCGCCGTGCAGCCATGGACCCATGATGAGATGCGCGGGCGTGGCGGGATTGCCGGAGAACGCGGCGAAGTTGTCAAGCGTGCTGCGGACGTAGGCGTCGTACCAGCTCGACATGAACACGGTCGGCACACGCGTCATCGTGGGGTAATAACCTTCGGCGTAGATGCCCGACTGCTTCCAGTAGTCGTCGAAGACGTCGTGCGTCCATTGCTCGAACAGATAGCGCTCGTATTCGGGCACCGGCGCGAGCGGCGAATGGCCGGGTTGCCACGGCATCCGCGAGAACCACTGGCGCAGATCGGTGGCGTCCAGCGCTGCCGCGACGAGCGCGCTGTCTCGCGCGGCGGCGCTGTTCTTCGCGCGATTGAAGGCCCAGGTGGCCTGTTTCAACTCGAACGCACCGCCCTGGCGGATGCCGCAGTGATAGCCGTTCGCGAAGCCGCCGGAGTCGACCACCATGCACGCGAGTCCCGGCGGATTCAGGCACGCGGCGGCCAATTGCGTGTGCGCGGCGTAGGAGAGTCCCATCGTTCCGATCCTGCCGTTCGACCACGGCTGCCGCGTGATCCATTCGATCGTGTCGAAACCGTCCGGACCTTCCGAGACATATTTGATGAACACCCCTTCCGATTCGAAGCGGCCGCGGCAATCCTGAAACACCACGATATAGCCGTGCGCGGCGAAGTAGCGCGCGATGTCCGCCTTGTTCGCGGGCGGCGCGCCGCGATGGGTTTCGGCGCGCGACACTTCGGTTTTGCCGTACGGCGTGCGTTCGAGAATCACGGGAAGCGGTTGATCGATACCGACGCGGTAGCCGTTGGGGAAATAAACGTCGGTGGCGAGGCGCACGCCGTCGCGCATCGCTACCATCAGATCGGCGAGTTGCGCCACCGCCGGGCTGGGAGAAGAAGTGTGGGTCATGGTTGGATATCGATAAGGAGCAGCGAAGTGCGTTCTGCTTTGTTCGCGTGGAAGACTATTCCGCGGCGCGTTGCCCAGAAGTCGATCGGGAAATAGAGCGGCACGATGCCGTAGTCGCCGAAGCCGGTCCGTGCCGCCTGTTCGAGCAGCGCATTGCGGCGAGAGGGGTCGAACGTCGTGGCCGCTTCGCGCAGCAGACGGTCGAGGGCGGGGTTCGAATAACGGGTGCGGTTGAACGCGCCCGTGCCGGCTTCCCGCGAATAGCTTTCGAGCACGTTAGTGAGGGCGATTGCGGAGTCGCCCGTCGAATTGCCGAAGCTGAAAACGAACGCGCTGTAGCTGCCTCGCGCCGCCGCGCCGGCATAGACGTTGTAGGGCTGGGTGACCACGTTGTCCACCGCGATACCGCCGCGTGCCAGCATCTGGCCGATTGCCTGTCCCAGATCGCTGTCGCTCGCGAAGCGATCGTTCGACGAGTGGATGGTGAGCCCGAAGCCGTTTGGATAACCCGCCTCGGCAAGCAGTCGTCGGGCGCCTACCGGGTCGTAGCGATCCGGCTGCAACTGGGCGTCATAGCCGCCCATGCCCGGCGGCACGATTTGCGCAGCGGGCAACCCGGCGCCGTTCAGCAGGTGTTTCGTGATTGCCTCGCGATCGATCATCTTCGAGATCGCTTCACGCACGCGCACGTCGCGCAGCGGATTGCGGGCGATCGTCGTGCCGTTCACCGCATGCACGAACGGCGACGTGTCGCGTGAGGAATCGAGTGCGAGATAGATCAGCCGCGCGGACGGACCCGAGAACAACGACACGTTTTGATCGCGCTTAAGACGGTCGATCGTAATGGGCGGGACGTTGTCGATCAGATCGACCGAGCCGGACAGCAGCGCCGACAGCCGCGCGGCGTCGTTGGAGACGAAGCGGATCGTGCAGGCATCGAACGCGGGGCGCTTGCCCCAGTAGTTATCGTTGCGCACGAGTTCGAGTCGGTCGCCAGGCACCCAGCGTTTCAGGCGATAAGGTCCAGTGCCGACCGCAACGGCGGGCGAGCGGTAGTCGTTGCTGGCGTGGCCGGCACTCGCGCGCTGGGATTCGATGTAGACCAAGCCGATCTGCTCGACGAAAGCCGGCGACGGCGTTTGCGTGACGATTCGCAGCGTCAGCGGGTCGACGATATCGATGCGCGCGATGTTCGCCACCGCGCCTGAAAACGGCGCGGGACTGTTCGGCACCGAGCGCGCGCGGCGCAGCGAATACGCCACGTCGTTGGCGGTCATCGGCGAGCCGTCGGAGAAGCGCACGTTCGGGCGCAGATGGAATTCCCACGTCGTCGGATCGACCGCGCGCCACGATACGGCGAGGCCGGGGCGCACCTGCAGGTTGACGTCCTGATCGATCAGCCGCTCGAACATGTTCTCGGCGGTTTGCATATTGTTTTGCGTGCGCGAGAACAGCGGATCGAGCGACGACGGTTCCGAGGCTAGCGCGATCGTCAACGACCGCGCCTGGGCGGTAGCGGTGACGCCCGACCAACCCAGCGCGAAGGCGAGCGTCAGCGCGGCGGCACGCCGTGCGCCGCGACGGCGCAAGAGCAGGAGTGGGGACGCGCTCATCGCACCTCCACCAGATGACATGCCACCTGATGACCTGCGCCAGTGGCGCGCAACAGGGGTTTCTCGGTCCTGCAGCGCTGCGTGGCGGATGGACAGCGCGGATGAAAATGACAGCCTTCGGGCGGGCTGAGCGGTGAGGGGATTTCGCCGCGAATCGATTCGAACTGGCGCTTGCGGTTCGACAACCGCGGCACTTGTGCGAGCAGCGCGATGGTGTACGGGTGTTGCGGGTTCGCGAACAGTTCGACGGTCGGCGCGATTTCCACGATCCGGCCGAGATACATGATCGCAACGCGGTCGCTGATGTGTTCGACCACGCCCAGGTCGTGGCTGATGAACAGATAGGTGAGCCCGAGATCGTTGCGCAGGTCGATGAAGAGATTGATGATTTGCGCCTGGATCGATACGTCGAGCGCGGCAATCGATTCGTCGCAGATCAGAAAATCCGGCTTGACCGCGAGGGCGCGGCCGATGCCGACACGCTGACGCTGGCCGCCGGAAAACTGGTGCGGAAAGCGGTCGCGGAAATCGGGATTCAGGCCGACGCGCTCCATGACGTCCACCACATAAGCGTCCAGTTGCTTGCGTTCAACGATACCGTGCGCGAGCGGCGCTTCGCCGATAATGTCCCGCACCCGCTTGCGTGGATTTAGCGACGACAGCGGGTCCTGGAAGATCATTTGCGTGGCGAGCCGATGACGCGGCAGGCGGCGTGCGGCGTGAGCCTCGCTACGTGTACTGTCGGGCGAGCGCGGCCCGGCGTTCTTCTCCGTGGTCACGATCGAGCCGCTCGAAGGCGGCACGATGCCGGCCAGCATGCGGCCGAGCGTGGATTTACCGCAGCCGGATTCGCCGACGAGTCCGACTACTTCGCCGCGATGAATCGTCAGATCGACGCAGTCGACCGCATGGACGGTCTGCGCCTCGACACGCGCACCGAGCACACGAGCCAGGCGCTCCGCGTAATTCAACCGGCGGACGAAACGCCGCGATACCTGATCGGCTTCGATCAGCGGCGTCATCAGATAGGGTGCATTCATGCCTGCGCTCCGGTGCGCGGATAAAAACAGCGGTACTTGTGCGTGGGTGTGCCGGTCACGGGCGGCTCGGCGCTGCGGCACAACGACGTGGCGTACGCGCAGCGCGGCGCGAATGTGCAGCCGGCCGGCAACTTGAGTGCGCTCGGCGCCACCCCGGGAATTTGCCGTAGCGGTTCGCCACGTCTGGCTTTCTCCGGCACGGAATCGACGAGCCCGATCGTGTACGGATGGCGAGGATGGTCGAGAATCGTATCGACGTCGCCGGTTTCGACGATCCGGCCCGCGTACATCACGCACACCCGATCGGCAAGTCCCGCGACTACCGCGAGATCGTGACTGACCCAGACCATGGCGGTGCGCGAACGCGCGCACAGCTTTTGCATTTCCGCGAGAATCTGCGCCTGGATCGTGACGTCGAGCGCGGTCGTCGGTTCGTCGGCGATGATCAGTTCGGGATCGTGCAACAGCGCAATCGCGATGGCGACGCGCTGGCGCATGCCGCCCGACAACTGATGCGGATAGGCCGACAGCCGCTCGTCCGGCGAAGGAATGCCGACCGACGCGAGGGCGTCGCGCGAACGCTCGCGCGCGGCGCGTTTCGAGACCTTCGCATGCGCGACCACGGCTTCGATCATTTGCGTGTCGATCCGCAACACGGGGTTCAACGTCATCATCGGATCCTGGAAGATCATGGCGATGCGATTGCCGCGTAGCTGGCGTAGCGATTCGGGGGTGAGGGTGGTCAGGTCGTTGCCTTTGAACAGCACGCGGCCGCTGACAATGCGTCCGGGTGCGTCGATCAGGCCGAGCACCGAGAAGCCCGTGATCGACTTGCCCGAGCCGGATTCACCGACGAGACCGACGATCTCGCCGGCCTCGACGTCGAAGCTCACGTCGTTGACGGCTTTCGCCACGCCGGCAGCGGTGAAGAAATGCGTGCACAGGTTCTGCACGGACAGGGTGGGTGATGACATGCGGCGTCCTATTTCTGCAAGCGGGGATTCAGCGCTTCGCGCACGCGGTCGCCGACGATATTCATGCTGAACACGAGCACGAGCAGCAGCAAACCGGGAAACACGCTGATCCAGTAGAAGCCCGCGATCAACTGCTGATAGCCGTTGGCGATCAACAGGCCGAGCGACGGCTGCGTGACCGGCAGACCGATGCCCAGAAAGCTCAACGTGGCTTCGGTGGAAATGGCCGCGGCGATCTGTACGAGCGCGATGACGATGACCGGCGGCAGGCAGTTCGGCAGCAGCTGGCTGAAGAGGGCGCGCCGATGGCTGAGGCCGAGACACAGCGCGGCTTCCATATATTCCTTGCGACGCTCGACCGCGGCGACCGAGCGGACGGTCCGGGCGAAATACGCCCATTGCACGATCACGAGCGCGAGGATGACCTTGCCGACGCCCTGGCCGAGAATCGCCAGCGTCATCAGCGCGACGAGTATCGTCGGGAAGCCGAGCATCAGATCGACGGCGCGCATGATGAGCGTGTCGACGCGGCGCCCGAAGTAGGCGGCGACGAGGCCGAGCGTGGTGCCGAGCGCCATCGCGAACAGGCCGCTCGTCAGGCCCACGCCAAGGCTGATTCGAAGGCCGTACATCATTGCCGCGAGCATGTCGCGGCCGAGCGCGTCGCTACCGAGCAGATACAGATGACCGCTCGCACCGCGCGCGCCGGGCGGCAAGCGGCCATCGACGAGATTGAGCGCGGCGAGGTCATAGGGGTTTTGTGGCGCGATCCACGGCGCGAACAACGCGACGATCACCAGCGCGAGACAGACACAGGTGGCCACGGCAACGGCCGGATTGCCGAACAGGCTGCGCAGTACGATGCCGGTCGTGGTATTGCGATCGGGACGCCACGCGAAAGCGGTTGCGACTCTCATGCTGCCTCCAGTCGCACGCGCGGATCAAGCAGCGAATAGACGATATCGACGAGCAGATTGAGCAGCGTAAACATTGCAACGACGATCAGCAGATACGCGACGATCACCGGGCGATCGAGCTTCGTAATGCTGTCGATGATGAGCTTGCCCACCCCCGGCCACGCGAAAATGGTTTCGGTCACCGTGGCGAACGCGATCAGGGAACCGAACTCCATGCCGACCACCGTCACGATGGGAATCATGATGTTCTTCAGCACGTGAACGAAAATCACGCGCCGCTCTCGCAGGCCTTTGGCACGGGCGAATTTCACATAGTCGAGCGGCAGCGTTTCGCGCACACCGGCACGCGTGAGGCGCGTCACCAGCGACATCTTGAAGAGCGACAGATTGAGCGCGGGCAGCAGTAGATGCCGCAGACCGTCCCACGTCGCGAGACTCGTGTGGATGCCGAGCAGCACGCCCTGTTGGCCGCGTCCGGCCGACGGCAGCCATCCGAGCGTCACCGAAAAGATCAGCACGAGCATGATGCCTTGCCAGAAGTTCGGCAGACTGAAGCCGAGAATCGATCCGGTCATCACCGCGCGATCGAGCGGCGAGCCGGCCTTCAGTCCCGCGAGCAGACCGAGCGGCAGGCCGACGAGCAACGCCAGGATCAGCGCCACGAACGCGAGTTCGAGCGTGGCGGGCAGACGTTCGAAAATCAACTGGATAGACGGTTGATTGAACACGAACGAGCGGCCGAGGTCGCCGTGCAACGCTCGTCCGACGAACTGCAGATACTGTTGCCACATCGGTTTGTCGAGGCCAAGCGAGCTGACGGCCTGGGCGACTTCGGCGGGCGTGGCATCCGCGGGCACCAGGATCGCGATCGGGTCGCCGATCGCGAACACGCCGCAAAAGACCAGTACCGATGTCAGTATCAGCACGCCCAGGCTCTGGACCAGCCGCCGGATGATGAAAGCTATCATTGCTTCTAAGACCTCGAATGATGAAAATGCGCTGCGACGCCAGCGATGAAACAGCCCCGAGCCGGGGCAATGGCGTGATAGTTCGTCGGCAAAAACATCTCCGCAACCTTATGCCGATCCGACATACCTCTATGCGTAATCTGAAATGAACCTCAAACAACTCGAAGCTTTTGCGGCGATTTCCTCGCTGCGTACGACGACGGCTGCCGCGCAGAGACTCGGCGTGTCGCAATCGGCGGTGAGCCGTCTGTTGGGGCAGCTCGAAGAGGATATGGGTTTGAGCCTGTTCGTGCGTGAGCAGGGCCGTCTCACGCCGACACGCGAAGGGGATGCGCTATTGCAGGACGTGGAGACGATTGTCGAGGCGGCACGGTGCCTGGAGCGGCACGCTCATCAACTGCGATTCGCGGGCACGCGCCGCAAGCTGGTACGCGTGATGGTGCCGAATACGTTCGCGCAGTTTCTGCTGCCGGCCGTGGTCGAGCGGTTCTATGAGACGCATCGTGACGCGGTGCTGGAAGTCTTTGCCGGCAACTACGACGCGTCGGAGCGCGCGCTGCTGAGCCGCGAGGTCGATCTGGCCTTTGTGCGCCTACCGACGCGGCTGCCCGGGATCGCGACGAAATGGGAATTTGACGGCGAGTCGGTCTGCGTCATGCCGCGCGAGCATCCGCTCGCCGGCCATGCGAACGTAGGACCGGCCGATCTGGACGGGGTGCCGCTTGTGCTGTTGTGGCGCCAGAGCACGCTGCGTCTCGACATCGACTCCGCGTTTCGCAGCGCGCGGGTAAAGCCTAACGTGGTGGCGGAAGTTCACTCGGTGAGTGTCGCGTGTGCGATGGCGGCACGTGGTATCGGCATAGCGATTGTCAATCGGCTCATTGCGGAAAGCTGCAATAGGCAAGATTTCGTGATGCGCCCGTTTGTTCCGACCATTCGATTTTCGACGGCAATCGCCTGGTTGGAATCCGAGCCGCTCAGCGGTGCGTGCGATGCATTTGGCGCGTGCCTTGCCCGCGCGGTGGAGGAGCTTGGGCGGAATGCTATTTAGCGGGGTTTTGGGGGCGGTGGTTTTGCTTGCGTATTTGGCAGATAGATTCAAAACAAATAATGTCAAGGCTGGTTTTAAATGTCCGGGTTGGGACTTTTTAGAAATGTCCGGTTCTGAGGTTCAGAAATATCTATGTTGGAGGGCTTTTAAGCACCGAGCCAACCCGCATTCCGGCAGTTCCCAGAATCGCTTCATTCAACTGCTCCCGGGTCAGTTCGCGCTGCTTGCGGGTGCCCACCTTTCGCTCCTTCGACCGTGGCGCTTCACCCTGATTGGTCCGCGATGGCGAGCCCGACGCCCGCCGGTCATCACGCTGCGACTGGATCACCTGGGCAAGTTGCAGTGTGTGTCCCAGCCGCTTGTTATCGACCACTGCCGCCTGATCAATCTCCGAGAGCCGGTCGTACGGCACACAGGGCAGGGCAGCGCCATTCACCCTGATCTCGATGCGTCCGTCCGGATACTCGAACACGTCCAGATAGTTGTGAATGAGGCGGCGGTTTGCCACCGTGTCTTCCAGCAGGTAGATCACGCGGTCGTACTGCACCGTCAACACCTTCGACACGCGCCGCGGTACACGAACCGTCAGGATCAGATCAAGATCGTCGTCGGCACGCAGCGGCCGGTGTGCATCGAATGTGCTCCTGGGCACCTTGCCGAACCGGCCGTTGAAGTCAGCGATGAAGTGGGGCGCATAAGCATTGGCCGCCTCCTTCGTGCTGATGCCGCGTAGCCGCAACTCCTTCACGAGGCGATCCTGCAACGTCAGATTGGCGCGCTCGACGCGCCCCTTCGCCTGGCTGCTGTTGGCACAGAACGTATCCACATTCAGCTCGTACAGCGCCCGGCCAAACTGCGTCACGCCCTTGCCAGGTGTCACGGAATGGCTGTTGCAGTGAAACACGCTCGCGCGGTCGCTGTACAGCGCCACCGGCTTGCCATGCTGTTCCAGATAACCGCGCATCGCCTCGAAGTAGCTGAAGGTCGATTCGGTCGCCGTAAAATGCAGCGCCATCAGCCGGCCCGTTGCATCATCGATGAACACCAGCAGCGTGCACGCCGGCGCGCGTTCCTCAAACCAGCGGTGATCGCTGCCGTCGATCTGCACCAGTTCGCCCAGACACGCGCGCCGGTTTCGCGGCTGATGGACCTTCGGCGGCCGCTGTTTGCGTGGAACCCATAGCCCGGCATCCCGCATCCAGCGCCGCACGGTTTCCTTCGCCAGCACCACGCCATGACATTCGGCCAGCTTCTCGCACGCCAGCGTTGGCCCAAAATCGGCATAGCGTTCGCGCACCAGCGCCATGGCTCGCGCCCGCAGATCCACCGGCAGTTCGCGATTGCCGGGCTGCCCACGCCGCGCCGAAACGAGCCCGGCCGGTCCAGCGGCTTCGTAGCGCCGCACCAGCCGGCTGACCTGACGCTCGCACAGCTGCAGCCGTTCAGCCGCCTGTACGATGGTCAGGCGGCGCTGGACGACCGCCTCGATGATCTTCACGCGCTCGAGCTCGTGCATGCTGATCGTGATGAATCCACGTCCGTTCATGGTCAGGCTCCGGGCGGGCTGGGATGTCGCAGCATGCGCCACCGCAGCCCGCCCGGAGCAGGAAACCGGACAGTTCTAATGAGCCAGAACCGGACATTTCTAAAAAGCCCTGACAAAAACAATGTTGATAATTTATCTTATGTCAAATGAACTTGCTAACCGCTTCACCTCGATACTTACAATCTGTAGCGGTTTTTGCACGATTGTAATGTTTACGTTAGTTTACGCGCCCTTCAGACTTTCAGCGGGGATTGCCAGTTGTCCGCAGAGCAACGACACGGCTGTGTGCTTGAGTTTCTGGAGCTGACCGGCGGCCTTACGATCGCCGCAATCGCCCGAAAACTCCGCTGCTGCTCGCGGACTATCCGCAACTACGTTGCCGGCCGCTCGCCAATTCCCTGGCATCGCATCGAAATGCTTCGCCTGCTCGCGCTGGAAAGCGGCGCGACTCTTACCAACTCCACCAGCCCGACGCGGCAGGACAAAAGTCCGGTCGTCGCCAACATTGATCCCGATCCCGCAGCGCCCGACGTGCCGCCAGCCGAAATGCTCGCATGGGTCGGCATTCACGCGCCGCATTTCCTGTCGAGCAAACGCAGCTTCGCGCTTTACGTGCGCGGCTGGAATGTGGTGGACAAAATCCGCCGTGCGAAGCGTGAAGGCACATTTGCATCGGTGCTTGAGCGCTGGCATGCGCTGGCGGTTGAATTGCCGCGTATGTGGCGCGCCGGGAGGCTATTCGCCGGTGCAGACCCACCAGCCTATGTGCATCAAGAACCGGCACGTTGAGAGGCGCTGGATCGATGCCGTTCAGCTTGCGTGCCGTCTTCGCTATAATCGTCTTATCATTACAAATACATAACAATAACTTTCATCCGGGGAAGTCAATGGCAGGCATCAGCCGCAAAACATTCAAGACCAGGCTGTCAATTCCGCAAGCTTTATCCGTATCGAGCATTAAACGCAACGCGCTAATGCTTTTGAGCGGACAGCAGCTTTTGATCGCAAGCGATGCGCCTCAGACCACGCGCAAACTCTTGTGGTATTACGACTGGGCCACGATCGGCGATGCCATCATGGACCTGTCTCAGAGGTTCCTTATTGACCCGCGCATATCCATCGACTTATGTATGCCGCACGGTCCAATAGAGCTGTTTATCGACGACGAGTGTTTCCGGCGCGTGTCGCGTTCGCTTGATGATTGCGACGCGCGATACGACATGGTGATTGTTCAGAGTTTGTCGACGAAAACCATTTTCAAGAAGCTTCAATACCATCCGTTCACGCCGTGGCTGTCAATCATGGCTCATCGGCGGGACGAGCGGTTTTCGAGGATACAGCTCGCTTATGAACAGATCGCGCGCGTCTTCAAACCGCGTGAAGCTGGCCCGATCGAACCCGCATTGACAATTCCGACTCAAGGCACGCGGCAATCGCGGCCGTTCACCATTTCGGTCGCAGTGGGCGGCGGCGACAAACGTCGCAGATACGAAAATTGGCCTGAGCTGATTCGCCTGATTACTTCGAGCTGGCCGAAGCGGATCGCACGTCCGAGCTTCGTCCTGATTGGTGCAGGCGAGACGGCACGCGAGACTGTCCAGGCGGTTTGCGAGCTGCCGGAATGCGGTCACGTCGAGTCATACGTAGACCTTCCAAATGTCGCCGCTGCGGCCGAGCTGATACAGCAGAGTTCGTTTTTTGTCGGCGCGGATGGAGGACTGATGCACATCGCCGCGGCTTTGGGCAAACCCGGCGTTGCGATCTTTTGTGAAATAAAACCTGAGTGGCGACTGCACTCAAACTCAAAGATCCGTCCTGTTTTTTCGGAGCGCGATATCAACAGCATTGCTGTCGCGAGAGTCGCCAGCGAGGTGACAAGCTATTGTCGCGAACTTGCGCGGGAAACAGGCGAGGTTCGTTCGACGCGGCGACGCGTGTTGTCAAACTTGCGCCAGTCAAAGAACATGGCGGCGGAATAACCGCCCTCACCCACGCGCAAAAAAAGCCTGCACTTAGCAGGCTTTTTTGTGTTCCACGCGTTTGGCATCATCGACCACGAATCATACCGTGAGAGCTGGCCCACTCGCGAAGGGCATCGTTCATGCGCGATTGCCACCCGTCGCCGGTGCCTTTAAACGCGTCGATAAGGTCAGGATCGAGTCGGATCGTCGTGCGGACCTTGTGTTGGTCGATCGGTGTCGCCGGCCGGCCGCGACGCTTGAGCAATGCTTCCGCTGCCGGCTTGCCAACCAACGCCGGCAGCGCTTCGCGCGCAGGACGCATGCGCTTCAATTGCGCCTCGGTAAGCGGCAGATTGTCCGCATCGCTCGCAGCCGCCTTGGTGAGTGCCGCATCTTCCGCAGCGTCGGGGATATGAAATTTACGCTTCGTTGACATATTTAAGCACCTCTCTACGGTTTGCCTTGCGCAGACTGATTGCACGCAGCGTTTCGCCGCGCATGGTGAAGGACAGCGAATAGATTCGATCGCCGATGGGGCCGAGAGCATTGAACCGTTTTTCGGCGTAGTCGAATCGGTCATCAGGCCACACAAGCGCCGCTTCCATTTCGAATTCTTCAGCCATCGCCAGCGACACGCCGTGTTTGCCTTGGTTGGTTTGGTCTTTGACCGGGTCGAATTCGATTTGCATGTGATTATTGTATGCACAAAAAACCCTTGTTGCAAGATATTTTTGTGCATACAATAAAGCCGGTACGAAACCGGCTCTAGTCGCCTACCCGGCGCCCTTGCGAAAGTGCCATTGCGGTCAGGCAGGCGGATTGCGCTCCTTTAGGAGTTTGCGCATCCGCCTGTTATCGAGAATCAGCGCGACGAAAACGATGACGAGCAATATCTCGGTTGCATAGGTTCCCGCCGCCACAGAAAACAGCCACGCGAGAGCCGCGCATCCCACTGCGACCGCGATCAGTGCGGCCCGGTCAACCCACCATTCTTTCGAGCCAACTTTCATTGCACGCCCACCGCTTGCAGCCGACCGGCCGGGATGATTGCTTTTTTCACGAACGCGATTCGGCCAGGCGCGCCGACCGTGAAAATTTCGGGGTTTGTTTGCATGACAAAAAGCGTTTGGGCAGAAACACGAATGCCAGTGTCGAATGTGAATTTCTGAACGCCCTTCGCGGTCGCGTTCGGCGTCGAGCCACAATCGAGATATGCGTCGGTGGCGACCATCAGACTGCCGACAGCGGCGCCGAGCCAGAAGGATGCATAGATCGCCCCGAAAGCGAGTAGTTTTTCACTCGTTGTCGTCGCTCCGATGATTTCACCAATCGATGCAGTCTTGCCCAGCTTCTCCGCAGCGGCCACCATTGCGCCGACACGGGCGAGCACATTGGCGGGCGCCGTGGAAATGCTCGAAGGAACGTCAAGCCCGAGGGCGTCCATGTTGTCTTTAAAGGCCTTGTAGAAACCCACTCCCGTGCATGCTATCGGCATCGCATTCGCTCCCATTTGAATGGCCGCACCGGCCGCGCAATTTGCGGCATTCATGCGGTATGCATGTCCGGTCAAAACTGACCGTCAACACTCTATCAAAAGAACACCTAGCCGCCTTTCCGGAAGTGCGAGCGGTGCCGTTCCGTGGTTGGGTCGTCGCGCATTTCCATTTCCAGCACCGTTTCGAACCCACTATCGTTGATCGTGTGCGTCGCTTTCTTCACCAGCCACGGCGTTGCGTCGATCTCCGGTTTGAAGCCGGAAACGGTCACGGGCATTTCGGGGAATGCATCGGGCCGCGCGCGGGCGAGCGTGTAGTCGAATGTCGCCTGGCTGCGTTGTGTGCGGTCATACTCGGCCTGCGCCGCCGCGCGCGCTTCGGCTTCGGTCGCGTAGTCTTCCGGCAGCACCTTCATGTTCTTGTTGTTCTCACCGCCGATCACAACCGACTTGCGTTTGCCCTTTGCGTTGGAGTGGTAATGCGCGCGCACGCCCGCATAGTTTTCACGCTGCGCGACGTGGTAGCGGTGCCGGTCGCCGCTCGAACGCGTCAATTCGATCACGCCTAGCGCCTTGCCGCTCACAGTCTTGCCGGTGCCGATCGGCATGAACAGCAAGCGCAAATCCTTCACGTTCATCACGGCGTCGTAGCGCTTCGCAAGGCGCGTCAGAAATGACATATCGCTTTCGTGCGTCTGGTCGATATGGTCGATCAGGATCTTCGCGATCGCGTCGCCGATCGCCGGCTTGAGCGAGTGACGGGTTGCGATCGCGCGCACGATCGCGCCGATCGTCTGCCCATGCCAGCTCTTTTCCCGGCGTTCGTGCATTTCGTTGGTCATCGACGCCGAGCGGGCGCGCACGGTGATCGTATCCGGCGCGCCGCTGTGTTCGGCTTCGTTGACGGTGAATGTCCCCTTGTCGATCAGCGGGCCGCCGACCCATCCGATCGAAACCTTGATTTCAGCGCCGCGCTTCGGGATAGCAAGGTCGTTTTTCGAGTCGTCGAGTACGAGGTCGAGCATGTCGGCTTCGTCGCCGCGCGACTCTGAAATCGAAAGGGAAATGAGGCGCGGTGCAATGAGGCGCGACAGGTCGCGACCGTCGAGCGTCACACGGTAATCGGCTTGTGGTTCGACGTGATCGACCGGGGCGGCCGTGCGGCCGGTGGCGTTGTTCCTGGCTGCGAACATTATTCGTCTACCTCGTCGGCCTTCGCCTTCTGTTTCACCATCGATAGCGCTTCATCGTCCACACGTTTCAGCGTCAGGGAGAATTCGATCTTTCGCGGAATGCCTTCGTTCGTGTGATAGGTCTGCGTCTCGTTCAGCGAGTCAATGGTGAAAGCGCCGTACACATTGCCGGCGCCGTCCACCAGCACATACGCATCGCCGGCGTCGCCCATCGTCGCCAGTTCCTTGATTGACGCGATCGAGCCGACCGACTCGGGCGCCACGGTGCCGGCGAGCGTGATCGTGTCATCGCCCACGCCGACAAACTGGCTTGAGTCGCGGGCGCCGACGCGCGAGCTGGTGCGGTGTTTCCAGTTGCGTTGGCGCTGCAGCTCCCTGAACGGTGCCGAGGTCAGGCTAAACACGAACTGGTCGAGGGACATCATCATGTCTGTTTTCTCCGCTTACTGGTCCGACAGGCTCGACCCACGGCGCGCCTGTTGCGAGCGCTGCGCGCGCTCCAGCTCGGCGCGAACCATTCGACCGACTTCGGCCGTGTCCATGCCCGCCGGCGGGTAAATGTTGATGGTGATCGGGCCGAATGCGGCCGACGCCACATTGCCGGCCGCGCTGGCGCCCGCTGGTGCCGCTGTCAGGGGCGGCCGGGTGTCAATGGGTACGGTCGCCCGAACGATCGGCACGGCGGCCGCCTGTGCGATTGCTGCGCCGTACGACTTGCCCGATTTGAGAACGTCGGTCGTGTTCGGCTCCGGGTCGAACCATGACGAACCGTCGATCAGATAGCCCTGCGATTTCCACTCGCGGAACTTGCCGTTGATGCTTTCGATAATGTCGCGCGCGAGCGACGGATTAAGCGGACCGTCGACGACCGGCATCTGTGCTTCGGCCATCGTGTCGGCCAGCACCTGCGCGGTGCGCGTGTAGTTCTCGAACGCGAACAGCGGATCGTCCGAGCAGGTGCGCGAGCCCCAGAACCGATAGCCGTTACGGTTGATGAGCGTCGTCACTTCCTGTTCGTTGAGATAGCCGGCATCGGTGGCCGGGTCTTGCAGATCCCACGAAACCGGGATGCTGATACCCGTCACACCATTGACCGCGACGTTGGAAAGCGTCTTGTGCCAGCCGGTTGCCTGGTCGATAAGCGCGCGCAAACCAACGGCGTAGGCCGTGGCCGGTACTTCGACCGTCTGGTTGGTGTTGTCGTCCCACGCCAGAAAATTCGGCCAGATCACCATGACTTCGCGCGCGGCAAACTGCTTGCGGTAGGCGGTGGCGTCTTCCTTCGTCTTCGCGCCGGCGGCGTAGATATAGGCGAACCCTTTCAGCGCCTTCGCCGTGGCGGCCAGCTCCGTGCCCACGGCCTGCGTGTCGAGCAGGGGTGCCGCGATAATGCGCGGCTTCACGCCGAGCGAGGCCTGTGCCGAACGCAGCGCCTTGAGGCCGGTGTACTTGCCGTCGGCCGTCACCTTGCCGATGACGTTCGAGGTCGTCTCGGCGTCGTCCTTTCCTTCAGCGACGCGCACCACGACCGTGACCGGCTTCGTCTGTTTGCCGATCGCGTTCAGCGTCTTGTAAAGCGTGCCCTTCTTGCCGGCCTTGCCGAGCGCGGAAATAACGTTCGTCAGCAGCACGGGCGTATCGAGCGGGAAGGCGGTAGCGTCGGCGTCTTCGGCCGTGCAGACGACGCCGACGATCGCCGTCGAGATCGTGCGAATCGGGCGCGTGCCCTGGTTGATTTCTTCGACGCGTACGCCGTGGTGATAGTCCTGCGCCATGTTGTCCTACTCCTGTTGATAGGTGGTGTGGGAGTTGTCCCGGTGGCGTTGCCGGCGTCAGGCCGGAATGGTTTTCACTACATCGGCGACGATTTCGGCGCCCGCATACAGGTAGCGGTTTTGCGTGCCGAAAAACTGCGTCGGATCGGGATCGCCTTCGGCGGCCTTCGCCGGTCTGCATGTGCCCAGCTCCGCATTCACGCTAGCGATCGCGTCGAGCGTGGCGTCACGCAAGCGCTTATAGGTCACGGTGCCGTCGAGCTTCATCGACGCGCGCAAGGCGTTCATGTCGATGTCGGGGAACCAGCCATCGTTCGTGACGATCGCGGCAGTGGCCGGCGAGCCGGGTGTCTGCGGCGTGGTTGGTTCGGCGGTCGCGATAAAGCTATTCATGGCCGTAACTCAGAAAGTGATGGCGGTGGACCAGCGTTCGATTCCCGTTGCCGTCAGGTGTAGGGATTGAACGCTGGTGCCGCCATGCCGGTAGCCCGCCAATGCGTTTCTGGCTCATGATTACGTCAGCCGCGAGGGTTTCGGTCGGCGCCTGCGTCGTGTTGACGATCGGGAAATACTTGTCGTGCATCAGGCCACGGCCGCAGAAAACGAACAGCTCCGTGTCGTCCTGGTGCCACGGATCAACCATGCTCGCGAGAATGTCGAAAACCAGTGCGTCGAGGTTTTCGTAATCGCCGCCCTTGCCGACCTGAACCTTGCCGGCCGTCTTGCTACCTTCGTGCAGCACGCGAGCCGCGGCCTGATCGCGATACTTCTGCAACCAGCCCTTGTTCACGTCCTGCAGCAGCGGATTTTTCGTGCGGTCGGACGTCGCTGCGCGCGAGGTGCCATTGAAGCCGATCGCGATACGGTCGAGAGCCTGGCGTTTGATAATCGCGTCACGCAGAAGCGCCTGAAAGTTGGGAAACTTTGCCCAAGCGTCGAGCTTCGAATAGGTGATGTGTGAATCGAAGTTAGTCTGTGTGCAGACGTAGCCGTTTTCGTCGAGGTCGCTTACATCGGTCGTTTCGCGATCCTGCTTTGTCGTGTCGGTCGTGCCCGCGATCGGCGCGCCGATGCCGAGGCCGAGCTTGGCGCCCTGCTGTTCGGTCACGCCGAGCATGTTGACGCGTTTCAGAAAGTCGCTCGACTCCTGAATGCGGGTTTCCAGCTTCTGCTGCACGCTCGGCGCAACGGCGAATTTCACGGCGGCGCTTTCAACGCCGCTCAGTTTGGCGATTGCTTCAACGTAGGCGTTAAAGGCAATCCGGGTTTCATTGCGCATTTGTAAATTCTCCGGGTAACGGTGAGAGGGGCGAACGCGGGTTAGCAGTCAGTGACAACAGCAGCAGGGGCGCCGGTCGCCGGCGGCCGTGTCGGCGTGTTGCTGGTCTTCGAAAGCTGCGTGTGCAGTTCGTCGAATGCCTTTCGATCGGCTTCACGCTGGTCGGACAGATCCTTGACGGCTTTCGTCAGCGCATCGACCGCGTCGGCCTGTTGTTTGCCGTGTGTGGCGAGCGCTTCGACGGCCTGCCCTACGTCGGCGAATCGCGTGTCGTCGGTCGCCTCCTTTTTCTTCGACTTGCCGAGCAGTTCGGCAACGCGGGAGAGCAGCGCGCCGAACGCCGGCGCTGCGACTTCGTCGAATTCAATCGTCACCGGGTCTTCGGCTGCGGTGAACAGGTTCGTCGGTTTGAGCTTGCGGCCGGCGAACGGCGAGGCGGTCGGGTTCTGCGCGGCGAAAGAGAGGATTTGCGTACCGAGGCTGGCGGGGCTATCCGTTACCGCGAGGCCGACCAGATACGCCTGATTCGTGTCAGCAAACGACGGATCGATTTCGCACGACGTGTAAATCTTCTGTTTCGCCTTCGTCAGCGCGACGAGGTCGGGCGTCGGGGCGATCTGCGCATACAGGCCGAGCTTGCCGGCGAGCGGGCCAGTTTCATTGCGGGTTTCCAGCGCGATCACGTCGCCATATGCCTTAAAGGGGCTGTCGGGAATGATGCCGCGATAGTGTTCGAGGTTCAGCCGCGCGCCGTACATCTCCGGGTTGTAGTTCTTCGCCATCTGCGTGAGCGACGCGCGGTCGATCGTCCGGCCGTCACTCGTCGCGCCTTCAACCGCGATGCGGAAAAACCGGGTCGCCGCGTGCTTGACCGATTGACCGGCGCCGGCCGCTGTGACGGAGCCGATCGCGAGCGCACCGGCGCCGAGGTGGCCGCCGATCAGATCGGCGTGGTTGAGGGCGCTACTCACGGCGAGCGTCGCCGCGTGTGCGTCCATCGTGAAAGCGAATGCGATCGCCGCAACGGCGAACGACATGAGAGACAGTTTGCGGCATTGCATTGTCAGGTCTCCTGCAGGGTGTGAAGGGTTGGTTTGCGTGAGTTCGTATCTTGCGTTTGCACGCGCTGCGGCTCAACCGTTGGCGCATGTCCCCGATATGGGTACAGACGCACGGGGATGCTTGCGCGCGCGCGTCGCGAGAAACTTGGCGCCATGCTAGAAACCGCCGACATCGCCCCTGTACTTGAATCGAATGCCGACCCCCGCCGCATCGCTCGCGCGTTGTACTGGCAGGGATGGCGGGTCACGTCGATCGCACGCCAGCTCGAACTGAAGCGTGCGACCGTCGAGGCATGGAAACAGCGCGACGAATGGGACAAGGCATCGCCAATCGAGCGCATCGAGTCGTCGCTGGAAACACGACTTGCGGTGTTGATCGCGAAGCCGGAAAAGGATGGTCGCGACTTTAAGGAAGTCGATCTGCTGATGCGTCAGGTCGAACGCATGGCGCGTGTCCACAAGTACGGCGAGACAGGCCGGGAGAGCGACCTCAATCCGAACATCGCGGCTCGCAACACGGCGCCGCGCAAACAGAAGGCTGCCCGCAACGAATTCAGCGACGAGCAACGCGACAGGATCGTCGAGGCGTTCCGCGACTCGCTGTTCGACTACCAGAAGGTCTGGTATCGCCAGCGGGATCAACGCACGCGCAACCTCCTGAAATCGCGGCAGATCGGCGCGACGTGGTATTTCGCCCGCGAGGCCCTGGTCGATGCCATCGAGACAGGCCGCAACCAGATTTTTCTATCGGCGAGCAAGGCACAGGCGCACGTGTTCCGACAGTACATGTGCCAGTTCGCGCGCGAAGCCGCAGACGTGGATCTGTCTGGCGAGCCGATCCTGTTGCCGAACGAGGCCATGCTGTATTTCCTCGGCACGAACGCGCGCACCGCGCAGAGCTATCACGGCAACTTCTATTTCGATGAGTATTTCTGGGTCGGTGGCTTTCGCAAGCTGAACAAGGTCGCATCCGGCATGGCGATGCATAGCAGGTGGAGAAAAACGTATTTCTCCACACCGTCGAGCATGCAGCATGAGGCCTATTCGTTCTGGACCGGCGACCACTTCAACCGCGGCCGCGCGAAGGTCGATCACCTGCATCTCGACGTCACGCACAAGGCGCTTGCCCGCGGCCGGCTCTGCGAGGACCGGCAGTGGCGCCAGATCGTGACGGTTGAAGACGCGGTGGCCGGTGGCTGCAGCCTTTTCGATCTCGACGAGCTGCGGCTCGAATACAGCCCCGAGGAATATCTGAATCTGCTGATGTGTCATTTCATTGACGACACAGCATCGATTTTCCCCCTCGCGGACCTGCAGCGTTGCATGGTGGATTCGTGGGAGCTGTGGGAAGACTTCAAGCCACTCGCGCCCCGTCCTTTCGCGTGGCGGCCGGTGTGGGTCGGTTACGACCCGGCGCTATCCGGCGACTCGGCCGGCCTGATCGTGGTGGCGCCCCCGGCGGTGCCGGGTGGCAAGTTTCGCGTGCTGCACAAGGAGCAATGGCGCGGCATGGACTTCGAAGCCCAGGCCGACGCCATCAAGCGCGTCACGCAGGAATACAACGTCGAATATATGGCGATCGACACGACCGGCATCGGCCAGGGCGTCTATCAACTCGTTCGCCAGTTCTATCCGCACGCGGTGGCGCTCAACTACTCGCCTGAGGTCAAGGGGCAGCTCGTTCTGAAAGGCCTGTCCGTGATCGGTAAGGGCCGACTCGAGTTCGACGCCGGATGGACCGATCTCGCGCAGTCGTTCATGGCGATCCGCAAAACGATGACCGCGAGCGGCAGAAAAGTCACCTACGAGGCGAGTCGCAGCGAGGAAACCGGCCACGCCGATCTTGCATGGGCGTGTCTGCACGCACTCGGCAATGAGCCGCTGGAAGGCGTGACCGCGAACAACACTGGTTTTATGGAGTTTTCAAATTGAGCAAACGCAAACCTAACCACACACACGCCGCGGCGACCACGCTTGCAGCAGAACCGCCGGCACGCGCCGAAGCTTTCACGTTCGGCGACGCGATGCCGGTCATGGACCGGGCCGAGATTCTGGACTACGTCGAGAGCTGGTCGGCCGGCGACTGGTTCGAGCCGCCGGTGTCACTCGCAGGTCTGGCGAAGTCGTTCCGTGCCGGCGTGCATCACAGCTCCGCGATTTACTTCAAGCGCAATGTGCTGTCGTCCACGTTCATTCCCCACAGGTTGCTCACGCGCGAAGAATTCGACAAGTGGGCGCTTGACTTCATGGTGTTCGGAAATGGCTATCTTGAGAAACAACAGAATCGCATCGGCGGAACGCTCGCGCTCAAACGCGCGCCGTCGAAATACATGCGGCGGGCAACCGACCTGCAGCGGTTTTTTCAGATCAACGGTATTCAGGAAAAGCACGAATTCGCGGCCGGCAGCATTCACCATCTGATGGAGCCGGATATCAATCAGGAGGTGTATGGCCTCCCCGAATATCTCGGCGCGCTGCACGCGGCCTGGCTCAACGAGTCGGCGACGCTGTTTCGCCGCCGCTACTACGAGAATGGATCGCACGCCGGGTTCATCCTGTACATGACGGATGCAGCTCAAAAGCAGGAAGACGTCGACGCATTGCGCGAGGCGTTGAAAAACAGCAAGGGGCCGGGCAATTTCCGCAACCTGTTCATGTACGCGCCGGCCGGCAAAAAGGAAGGGATCCAGCTCATTCCGGTGTCCGAGGTCACGGCGAAAGACGAGTTTTTCAACATCAAGAACGTGACTCGCGACGACCTGCTTGCAGCCCATCGCGTACCGCCGCAGCTTATCGGTGTGGTGCCGAGCAACACCGGCGGATTCGGTGCCGCGGACACTGCGGCGGAGGTATTTGGCGCTAACGAAATCGAACCGCTCCAGCGTCGTTTTACACAACTTAACGAGTGGATCGGTGAAGATGTTGTACGGTTTAATTCCTACAGCATAAAGCGCACCGGAGTCTGATGAGGTGGAACTCACTGCTCCAAATTGGAATCGTCAGTGGCCGAAGTTAGCCGTATTCGGGCCGCTGACGGGTAAAAATAGCAATCGTGCGACAGCGTCCAAGTATCAATCTGTAGCGAAGGTAATGCCCTCGAATAGCGCGGCGTCGTACCATTTCCGAATCCGCTCGTCTGTGATGAGCGGTGCGATTGTCGTTCGCCACTCGTCGGCGAGCTTGATGGCCGCATCACGGTGACCGGGCATTCGTGCGAGTATCTTCTCCGCCGTGGGAATCAAATGGCTCAACGAAGGGTCCGTCTGGGCTTTCTCAAGTACGGCGCGGTTCCGCGCTTCGGCTTCAACCCACTTTTCAGCCGTTCCGAAATCGTCAATTAATGTGAAGCGGACGTGCTCTCTGGTTAGCAGAAGTTTCGCAAGTTCCGCGGCCGGGTCGCCAGCAGGCGCACGCAACCACGCGAGGAAAGCATCGCCAGGTTCGTTCGCCCAGTCGTAGTCTTTATCGCCGATCATGGCGGCGATACCGGAATAAATCAAAAACGCGGCATTGTCCCTCTCGTCCGCAGGCAGTTTCTCAAACCATGTAGCGATAGCTGATATCGGTTTTTCCATAGTATTTAGTCACTATTTTTCGCATACCACAAAGAAGTATGCTCCCCCGCAAACAATAACGGGGGAGCCCGTGCACAAAGCTTACGCAGCGGCCAGATTATGTCCCGCCCACGCATCGACGCGGGCAACGAATAGCCGAAACGCCAACCCCGCACGTAAGCCGCCGCTTACTGCTTTCTGCGCGAGTGCCCTTACCGAATTCAGATCTGAACCAAATTCGCCAAAGTATTCGGCCGGGGGCAGCGAATATCGACGCCCGTCTGTGGCTGCTACAGATGTTCCGTAGCGAGCAGCCTTCATGCGTGCGTGGAGATCGGTATAGTCACTCCACGTAGCGTTGTTTAAAAGCTCTACACGAACCAGATACCAAGTTGCCATTTTGAAACTCCTAAGAGCCTAGATTGTGTGCGTGCGTCCCCATTCGCACCGTTGGCGCGAACGAAGGTGTAAGGCGAGGCGCGGCACAATGGCCGCGCATCTTACTTATCGACTAGGCGACGATCGCCAGTGTGTGCAAACATGCTCGAATCGGCCAAACCGAAAGCGAACATATTGGCTCACACGGACAAGCCTAGGACGTACGTTCATTCCGAACATAGCGACCTCCATGTAAGAGGCTCGTTGTATTTTTTTCTTGCGCTCGAATGTCCCGGGACCTACAATCCGGCTGCAAATCGACGTTACGAGCCCGGTGGGCGGAACAACGCTTACCGACACCGCTCAATGGAGGGCTAGAGCGCCAACTCTAGTCCTCTGTTCATATCAGACGTTCATTCCTCAGATTTTTCAGCCTATTCTCTGCAGCCTGTGCGCTAACCCCGCACTGCGCCTGCATCTGTTCCAAGTTACCCTGCAAAGCCCGCACGACGTCCACAGGCATGAGCAATTCCGCGGTGAGATTGTTCGCTTGCCACTCGCTGTCCTCCCACCATTCGTGCTGACCCAGTACTGCACCGCGGTGCAAAGTCACAGCGTGATCGAGCACGATATGGCTGAACTCATGCACCACCGTGTAGCGAGAAAATGCATTTCCTTGCTCGAGCTTCTCGTACACGTCTTGCCGAATCACGATGAGTCGCCGCTCGGGAATCGCGAAAGCTGCTGTTTCGACCAGTTCAGGCGAGTCCTCTGGATGAAACGTGTACTCGGCGCGGTGCAAGACGTTCTCAAGCAAATGACTCGCGTCCAGATAGTTCGGACCTTTTCGATAACATCCAGCGTCGATCAAAACAGGGCGTAACTCGTCAGCAACTGCTCTCAACTGCCGACGATTCATAGGCGCTACTTTATAGCCGCTCGGTCGCTTCGGCCCGAACGGCGATTCATTTAGAACGACCATGCTTGCCCTCTCTCTTCAGCCAGTTCATCACTTCGTTAGGAACACCGGCACCCTCGGTCAGCCGTCGCGCGAACGCTGCGACCAACACTTTCTCGTCGCTATCTAACGAGGACACCGGAACAATATCAACCGATCGCGCAACTGCTTCTCGCAGCTCTTCGATCTGGTTACTGCCGATCCTGCCTTGAAAGAATTCGACGGCGTCTTCCGCGATCTTCGCGGTGAGCTGTTTGTCGCCGAGTTCGATCGAACTCAAATATGCAGAGCTGACGGCTAAAGCGTCCGCCATAGTCTTCAACGTAAGCCCCAGATCGAGTCGGAGCTTTCTTACGTAAAGTCCGAAGGGGGTTAGTTTCATGTCATGTGCTCCCGGGAAGAGGTTGTGTGCGAGTCTCGCGGAGTCTTCTGCTCGGCTGAGGAGTAAGCTTTTTAGCTTACGTACTGCAGTATAAGCTTTTCGGCAACCTTGTCAACTATTTAGTTAAGAAGGTTGCCGCTTTGCTGCGACCCTTCTGCGCGCGCACCCGCCGGCCGGTGAGCGGCCCCGCTTGAGAGGCGTGATAACGCAGTCCCCCTCCCCGCCTGCCCTCCTCTTGGGTGGCCCGTTTTGATGCAGTAGGCCGCCGGCCGGTGCGGTGCCAATATGCGCGGGGTTCGGGGCGATTTCAGACCCGACTGCATGATGCGATGTGATGCGCGCGTCGGGTATTCCTCGCAACGGCTCGGCTGGCTTCTAATGCGTCTCGCTGTGCTACGCGAATGTCGCCGCTCCAGCGATACGACGACAGGCCAACAGCGGTCGCCTTTTAGGGCAGCAAGGGTATAGCTCTCCGGTCGGTTTCTCTCGGGCTAATAGCGTCCGCCAAGTAGTAGATTTGTCCATTCCGGCACCTCACCGTTTTTTATGATTTTCCGTATCGCCGAAACGCACAGTTCGACGCCACCCGCGAGCAAATCAGAATTTGGACTTTTAGGATTGTTTTTCCCGAGAGAGCCACTGTGAACAGCAGAAGATCTGAGGTCGTACAGTTTTTGAAATTTTTTAAATAAAATATCACGATCTGCCTGCGTTTCCCCAAGCAGCCACGCGCCGCGCAATCTCAAGGGCAGTGCGATTGGTGAATTTTTATCACTATCCGATAAAAAAAGTGATTCCATGGCGATCCCTAAATCAATCGCCTTCTCCACTTCACTTATATGTTTAATTGCCAAATTAAGTCTGACGAGCGGAGTGGATATAAACATTTTCACCTTGCTACTCAAACGGAAATAGTCGTTAACTATGGTCCTATATTCCTCAATATCCTCGTCATGAATCTCCGTTATGGAATTCGTCTTTGTTTCTTCCGCTCGACTGTACGTCGTTTGGGATAAGTAACGCTTGAACGGCATGCTTTCATCAAGCTCGGTAACATATTGCCGGATGCTTGGTGAGCAAGGCCCTACGAGTGTTAGCAGATGCGACAGTGCGAATAACTGCTCGGCTCCAGCATCAGCCGCGCCCCCATTGGTCACGTTGAACCCAAATGGCATAGATCGCTTTCGCCAGAGCACGGCTTTAGGTGCATCAAACCCCATATCAAAAAATGGCGACGCGCCTCTGCCTAGCATGTAATCCTTCAAAAAATCATTGTATTCCGCCACGGCAGCTTTAATTTGAAATGAAGGGGATTCTGATATCGGAGCGAGCCATATATTATCTGTAATTTCATGGACTCTTGATACGAATACTCCCGATATTAAAGCAATATCGTTTACTGGTGCATCAATGGCCTTGAATATGGCATCAATCGCTTCTGCTGCTTCTTTTGGGGTTTTTTCTTTCGCGTACGTTAATGCGCAGGACGCGAGTGCCCAAGCTTGAATTTTTGTCTGTCCCGAACCGTGGTAAATATTTTTACTCAAATACGGTTTCGTGAACTCGTCATTCTCTAAAAATATCTGCGCCGACGAGTCGGGCTTTGCAGTCAATTGCACCTTGCTGTAATAAGGAGATTCATTATATGTGGGCGGATTGCTTGTGAGGTCGCTTTCAATTGCATGCGCAAATGCGTCGATATCGATGGACAAGTGGGCTTCCTCGCATTGTAAATTGCAGACAGGATACTATGCGGCGATGGCGCAGCATCTTCAAGCCGCACCACGCATCGCAGCGAAGTATCGTCGTACAAATGTGTACCGAATCTCGAGGATATCGCCGGTCTCACAAGATTTGGTGGAGTTTAGAGATTCCGTTTCCCTGCAATGGACTCCGTCTTCGCTTGACTGGCTTGTGCCTGTTGCGCGATCTGTTTGCGAAGGGCCGCGGCTTTCGCTTGCGAGCATCCGACGTACCTCCGAATCTCAGCGACAGTGCCGCGTAGCGTTCCGTCGCGGATCGCGGTAAGCACCCGAGTCACGTCAGCCGCTTGCTCGGCGGTTGGTGCCGTGGCGGTTTGCTCCGGTTTGATCGCATCATTGCCACCCGGCGCAACGGCCTGACTGGCGGCCGTGACTGGCGTGACTCTAAGGCCGTGACTGGCTTCCCGTGCGGGCGTGACTGCCTGGGCGGGCGCTTCGGCAGGCCGCAGCGCAAGAAACCAGCAGAAACATGCGACACCCTCAAGGACCACGGCGAACGCCATGCCGGCGACCAGATCGACGCGGCTGGCGGCCACGCCGAAAGTGGTCAGTAACTCGGCGACCGGATCAGCTTTCGCCGCGGCGCGTTCGGCGTCCGCGCGCTCCAGCGCCAGATCCCAACGCGTGACTTCGGCCGACTCGACGTCGAGTGCGGCGAGCCGCGCAGTAAGAGTCGTGTGTTCGATGCGCACCGCCGCGCACTTCTCGCCGCACTTGCGTTCAGCCACGCGGGCCAGCCGTGCCACGACGCCGGCGCGGTCACTGGCGATCGCGACCAGATCGCGACCGGGCGCGGAGACTGCGGGTACGATTACCGGGACGGCTGCCGCGCGAATCTCGCCGGCATGTTGCTGGGCCATGACGAAAAACACCGCGTGGCCGTAGCAGGTTGCCGCCATGCAGCCCATCCACAGTAAAGCGCCGAGCGCCCGAATGCGCCAGCCATGCGGGCGGCACAAGGCAGGGAGTAGGTGAGCGGCGACAACCAACACGACGCCGATACAGGTCAGAAGCAAGCGTTCTGCGAGCAACCCGCCACGCTGCCAGCCGGCGAGTAGCGACAAACAGGCAGCAGCCACCGTCGCCGCGAGCGCTAGTAAGGCTGGTTGGGCTCTCGTTGGCATGGTCATTTCGTAGTTCATCGCTCCCCCCGGAGCTGGTTAAAGATCAAACTGCAATTCGGTATTGCTTCGCCTCTGCCGCTTAGGTATCGGCAGTTCAGGCGGGAACATTTCGAGCTTCGTGCGGTATGTGTGACCGCACGTCACGTCGTCGCACTGGAAGTCAATCTCCCAATCCGTTTCCGACTTCTTTTCCATCGCTCGCGCGATACCGCGAGCGCCGCAATGCGGGCAAGCGATCGTGAATCTCACGGCCGGTTCTCCCGATTCATTGTCGTGCGCGCGTTCACCGCGCCGCGCAGCATCGGCGACGGTCGAACCTCCAGCAACACGCCTTCCCGCGGCCGGGACGACGCCGACAGTGAGAAAAGGATTTCGAAGCCCGCCGGCGTGCGATAGCCGCAGTCTTCGCAAACGAAATACATGCGCCGCAGCGTTGTGGACAGACCCTCTGTATGGCGTGCGTCAAATTCGCCGCCGCAGCAAGGGCAATCGATCTTCATTTGTGTCATGGGAATTCCTCGCTCTACAGGTTCCATTGACCCCATTCCGCGCAGTCCCCTTCCCCACTGACGCTGATTTCATTGCTGCGATCCAACTGGGCAGCCCGGTCAGCCACCCCTGGCCGAACGCTGCGCGTACAGTTATTGACACGAGTCCGAGTGCTCGCGGCTTCGCCGCTGCGCTGAACCTTCCGCCACTCAAAGCGAGTTGCCGGAACGAAAATTTCTGTTTCCTTCGAGTACGCGCACATACCGTCGACGATGTACGCAACGCCAGTTGCCGCGACGCCGTGCGGTACTTTGACCGGCGCGATACCGTACCGGCCTTCACGATGCTGCGTGGTGCGCTTAACGTAAATCAGACGCTCTTCACCCGCGATGCCACCCATAGCCCGCGCGTATTCCGCCCAGTCCGCTTTGTGCATTTCGGTTTTCTGCGCCGCATGCCATGCGGCCACGATCGCCGGTGATTCTTCGGCGGCTGGGAGGTCTTCGACCTTCACACGCCGCAGCTCACGCCACACGCCAACAGGCGCACCGCCGAACTGCTGAAACTGGCGGATGCCCCACAGCGCCGCCCACGCTTCGACACGCTGCGACGGTGTGATTTCGTCTTCGCCCCACATATCCGCCTGGACGGTGTAGCCCTCTTGTGTCTTGTGGTCGCCCACCGCGTGGCCGTCAATATTCTTTGCGATGTACTTCGCGATGTAGCCGACCGCCGAGCCCTTCGCGCTGTCGATGCGCTCAAACTTCACACGCCGCGCCTGCGCGCCAGCCTCGTCGCCCGAGTCGCGCAGACCATGAGCGCGCATCACCGAGCACACGCGATCGACGTTGTCCGAGAAAATCAGGCCATGCCAATGCGGCGTAGCGTCGTGGTGCGGCTCCGCCACACGCATGCCGAAGTAGGTCACGCCTTCTCGCTTGAGCTGCGCACGAATCCGCGCCCACACCTTGCGCAAATACACCTGCCCGTCGCGAGCCGATGCGCCGTTGTATTTCTTGTTCGGAATGAACCGGGTGCCGTTACCCAATTGGCGAATCGCGTGAAAGCGGCTCGGGCAAGTCAGCGTGAACATCACCCCTTGGAAGTGCGCCGCGATTGCAAGGTCTTCACAGCCGCGCAAACGCGTCATCAACTCGCCGCGTTTCAGTGCTTTGTTGGAAACACTCTTTGCAGCTAGTTCGGCGAGCGTGAAACGGTGGCCGAGTTCGTTTTCCAGCGTGACGGATTCGAGGGTTGCCGTGTTGCGCCGGTTCTGCGCGATGCGCCGGCGCACCGCTTCATCGCTCGCGTAAGGCTCGGCTTTGTAGTGGACGTAATGCAGACGGATGTTCGAATGCTCCAGCGAACGGATGTGCAGACGCCGTAATTGCCGCCGCCACCATAGTTCGCACTTCACGCGAAGCACCTGTTGCGCCGGATTGTCGAAGGCCGGCAGCGCGACGCCGTAAGCGGCACAGGTACGAGCCGCAACGACGAGCGCTTGATTGGCGTCGAGCCCGAGCGCGCGAAGCACAAAATCGTTGGCGAGCGTGCGCGCCTTCATGCAGATTTCGTAATCGGATGCGTCGGGGCGCACCGGCATCGAATCCGGGGCGTGTTCATCTACAAACGCAGCCATGCTGCGATTGGCCGCGTTCATGTCGAACAGATGCGCCGCACCGCGCTTGCTCGCGCTATCACGCCCCGCGCTCTCAGCATTTCGATAAGCCCGCCGGTACCACTTATACGGCAGACGCTTGCGCGCCTTCTGCATGGCGGCAAGCTTCGGCAACTCCGAATTCACCGCATTCGCATAGATCCACATTACGCCTGTCTCCCTTGCAATCAGGCGCGGATAAGCACGCGAACTGCCGCGGGCTCGCTTGATTGCGGTTCGCCGTTGATGGCGCTCCACGCGAGAACAGCAAGCACGGACAGTAGCCAGATCGCCCACAGGGGCATCGGCTTGCGGATCTGCTTGTCTTTCATGAGATGTTTTACCGGATGACGCGGTGCCGTCGCGCCAGTTTGCCAAGGAGGGGGCGCAGTTCGTCCAACGCACGAGCCGCCGCGCGATCACTGCAAGCCGTGCGCGGCGGTGCGTAAAGGACGAATGGAGGAATCATGACCCCGGCGCCGACACCGAACGATGCGAGGTCTTCAATCAGCTCGGTACGGCCCGGCTGTTGATCGATTGGCGTGACGTTGGGATTCATTTGCGCCCCGCCGTTTCGTGCAGAGCGGCGTTTAGCGCCTCGTCGCGGGTCAGCAAAAACGGATCACCGCGCAGCGCAGTTTCTTCGTACCAGTGGATTTGCCGGCGACCGACGATGAAGTAGCCACCGCGCGCATGTTGCTCGAAGTACGGGCCGCATTCCAGGACGCCCGGTGCGACTACGCGCGGCTTTGCTTGTTGAATATCTGCGTTCGTCATGCCGTACCCACGACAGTCAGGTGCGGCCGACCTTGTTGGCGTGCGCGGTAGCGCGCTCGCTGCAGCTGATTATGCGTGTTCAGCTCACGCCGAATTGCTTCGGCATCGTCAAAAACGCATCGGTCTGTTACCGGCAACTTGATACCGGCGTGTGTAACTTGCAACGAAATGTGTCGCATGTAACCTCCCCTTGCTCTACCCCTTGAACGATTTGAAGCGCAGAAGTCGCCCGGCGGCTGGGGAGCAATTCCAGCACCGGCGGGGTAGAACACCGGCTGCCAAGGCGACAGGCGGAGGATAGTTCGAGACCTAAAACTATGTCAAGGGCTCGAATCATTCGTAACCCTCGATCGTTGCATATTCTCGAACATCGAACTACGCTACGCATCAGGGTTAATCTTGAATTTCAAGGGGTTACAAGATGAAAGGAACAGTTGACTATCTGGACGACGCGAAGCGTTGTCTCAAAGTCGAATCTGACTACGCGCTTGCGAAAGCGCTGAATATTCGCGCCTCGACGATCAGCGGCTACCGTGCAGGACGCAGCCATTTCGACGAAACGACTGCTCTGAAAATCGCTGTGGCTTGCGGTATCGAACCGATGGAAGTTATCGCGGCGGCTGCTTACGAGCGCGCGAAATCGCCCGACGTCCAGTCGATCTGGATGGGTGCTTGGGAAAAATTTTCCACGGGTTTTCGGTGGCTGGCGCTACCCGCTAACGCTTGTGGGGCTTGGGCTCCGCAGGTGTAACGCCAGCTTTTAGTTAGTAAGTTCGTTTATCTTATGTCAAATTAAACGGCTAACCTTCGTTCGACGGTGCTTACAAGTGAAATCGCATCGAACTGCTCTGCCGGCTCGCGCTCGACGCGCTCAGCATTTGAGAATCAGAACGTCCCTACGTCTTCCGACGAACCTGCTGTAGTCGCGAACATCGATCCAGAACCCGCAGCGCCCCACGTCCCACTGGCCGAATTGCTTGCCTGGATTGGCGTGTAGGCGCCGCACTTTCTGTCTAGCCGACGCAGCTTCGCGCTCTATGTTGGCGGATTGAATGTCGTCGACGAAATCCGGCGTGCCAAGCACGAAGGCCGGTTTTCAGCGGTGCTTGCGCGTTGGCATGAGCAGGCTTTCGAGCTGCCGCGCATGTGGCGCTCAGGTCGAATGTTTTCCGGTATTGCCCCCGGCCTACATGCACGAAAGCACAGGCCTTAGCTCTAACGGGGCGGAGAGCCTTCCTAATTCCGCGCACCAAGCGCATTGCGGCTGCGTAGGCGGCCCTACCCGCAAAAAAGCCTGCAATTCGCAGGCTTTTGCATGCTCACTTTCGAAATCCCCCGTTTTCTTGACGGGCTATTTGTAGTCGAGCGTGTCGTCAACCTTGACGATCTTCCAGGCGCTCCCTTGCTTTCGCAGAAATACCAGCACACTGACCTTATCCGTCGATCCGAACGTCACAGGAACAACAGCCGCATCGCCGAGCATCAGTGTCGGTTGCGTCGCGATGTTGTTCGCCCAGTCCTTGTCGTCGTAGTCTTGGACTTTCGTGAAATAGTCGCTGTCGCCGGGCAGGCGGTTATGGTGATAGTCGTCCCGCAACTTGTCGACAGTTGCCTTCATCACGTAGCTGTAAATGTTTTTGTCCAGTAGCGGATACTTCGCGCCTGATTGCACCTTGATATACCAACTGTAAAACGCTTTGGTACTGTCGCCTGGCGTTGAGGTATCCGCGAACGCCGAATGCTGAAAAATCGTTGCGCTAATGAGCAGGACAAGAGAGACAGCGAGCGTCAATAATTTCTTCATCTTCCGTCTCAGTTGTATCGGTAGGTTTTGTAGGTCGGGTGTGCCTGTCGATAGGCCGGTCCCGGATAAAACCCTTGCGGACCGGGATGCGTCTGTTTGAAATCAGAAACCCATATCGAACCGTCAAAAATCGCCATGTGCCCTGCGGGATGCCCTGGAGCCGGCTGGATCACAACTACGTCGCCTTGCTGCGGTGCGAGGCTGGTTTCACGAAAACCCATAGCCTCAAGTAACGGACCGTAGTCTTTCGCAAAATGTGCGTGATGCAGAGATATTCCTCCGGCCTCAACAGCGAGGCGAACGTATCTCGCGCAGTTGCCTGTACTTTGTGACTCGGCGTGGATATCTGCATATTGAGCTGCGGCAGATTTGTCGAACGGCATTTCGGCTCCTGTGAATGAAATTCGGCAATTGGCGATGGAACGCTATCACAGGAGAGATTTCTAATGTTCAAAAAAACTTGTGAGAAACAATGTTATGCCGTCCGCATTTACAGTGGCAAAAGAGAAAGGGGCGTCTAGCGCCCCCGCAAGCCGGATCGCGTTTCGCTGCGTTCAGACGTGGTGCGTTTGAAGCCAGTCGCGCAGCGCGTTGTTCATGCGTGTTTGCCATCCGTCGCCGCTGGCCCTGAATCGCTCAAGAATATCGGCGTCATAGCGCACGGTAACGGCCTCTTTCGGCTTGGCGAGCTTCGGCCGGTCGCCTCGACGTTTCATCTGCGCGAACTGCTCGTCGGTTGGCTCAAACGTGTCAGGATCGGCCGCGATGCCGCGTGCGATCGCGGCCTCCTCTTCCTGCGTGTTACGAATCAACGCTGGTTGCTTTTTTATATCGGTCAATCTCCCGCTTGTTGGCTTTGCGCAGACTGATAACCCGGAAGGTTTCGCCGCGCTGCGTGAAGACGATGCAATAGAGTCGGGCATCGATTACGACATAGCCTATTTCGCGCAATTTTGGGCGTGGCCGCGTTTCGCCGGTTCGCCGCCACGACCTCGCAAGGCCGGAACGGTGGCAATCGACCGGAAGTAGCGTAGCGGTCCAACGGCACCCTACGCAGCCACCGGTCGGCTCCAAATCGGGAGCCGACCTTCGGCGCAATTGGAGCCGTGACTATTCCCCCATCACGATTTCAAGGCACCGTCATTTGGCGTCCTTCAACGCGATCACCCGACAGCATCGCTCACCGTGAGGCTGCAGCCCTCGTCGAGCCATCCCGTGATCCCGCCAATCATGACCTTCACCGGCCGGCCCAGTTGCGCAAGCCGTATCGCGCCACGTGTCGCCCCGTTGCAATGCGGACCCGCGCAGTACGTGACGAAAAGCGTATCGGATGGATAGGTCACCAGCTTCGACTCGACTATTTTGCCGTGCGGCAGATTGAGCGCGCCCGGCACATGGCCCTTCGCGAACAGCGCCGGACTGCGCACATCGAGCAGGACGAAACCGGGCGCGCCGCTGGCGAGCGCGCTGGCGATATCGGAGCAATCGGTTTCGAATTGCAGCGTCGCGCGGAAGTGAGCAAGCGCGGCCGCGCTATCGGCGGCGGGAACGGCGGTGACGGCGTTGGTAGTCAGCATGTTTGAATCCTGCATGAGTGCTCCGATGAACATGGCCCTGGCAAAGTGATCCAGGAGCCTCATTCTGGCGTCGGGTCGCGAACCGCATAAGTGGCGTAATCGTCAATCTCCAGTAACATCGCGCCATGGACAATCATCTCGTCGTCGCACTGGTCTACGACCGGCTCTGTACTTTCGAATTCGGCTGCGTGACCGAACTGTTCGCGCTCGAACGTCCGGAGCTCGGTGTCGACTGGTATCGGTTCGCGGTTTGCGCGAGCGAGCCCGGACCGCTCCGCGCCGCAGGCGGCATCACGGTCGCCGCGCCCTACACGCTCAAGCTGCTCGGGCTCGCGGATACGATCGTGGTGCCCGGCTGGCGCGACGCGGACGAATTGCCGCCCGACGCGCTACTAAAGAAGATCCGCGCTGCCTACCAGCGGGGCGCGCGTCTTTGCTCGATTTGCTCCGGCGTGTTCGTACTGGCAGCGGCTGGCGTGCTCGACGGCAAAACCGTCACAACCCACTGGCGATACGCGACGAAACTGCAGCAGCGCTACCCGCTAGTGCGCGTGCAGTCCGATGCGCTGTATGTCGACGAAGGACAGATCATCACGTCGGCGGGCTCGGCTGCGGGGCTGGACATGCTGCTTCATCTGGTGCGACGCGATTACGGTAGCGCGGTGGCGAATCGGGTCGCACAGAGGCTCGTGGTGGCGCCCCATCGGGAAGGCGGTCAGGCGCAGTTTGTGCCGCGTCCCATGCCGCGGGACGAGAGCGGACGTCTGGCGAAGTTGATGGACTGGGTGCGCCAGCACCCTGCTTTGCCGCACACGCTGCGCTCGCTGGCAGAACGGGCTGCGATGAGCCCGCGTACGTTGCAACGGCAATTTCATGACACCGCCGGCATGGCACCGTACGAATGGCTTGTGCGTGAACGCGTGGCGGTGGCCCGTGAGATGCTCGAAGCGCAAACGCCCTTGCCGATTGGCCGCATCGCCGAGTTGGCGGGGTTCGGCTCGGAGGAATCAATGCGCCGGCACTTCCGACGTATCGCGCTCACGAGTCCGGCCGCATACCGGGAGAAGTTCGGGCATGGCGCAAGGGCTCAGAAATTCGATCATGGCGTCGTAGCCATTACCTCGCAAGAGCGGAGCGGTGGCAAATAACCCACTTCGGCCGTCGCCCCAAGGCGAGCACGCTTGCCTCGCATCGAGGGAAAAACAAAAAAAGGCGCGCCGACGGAGAGAGGGATCGGCGCGCTTGACGGAAATACTTCGTCCAACGAGAGCGATGGCTGCCGCCGAGGAACGGCATCATCAAAAACGATCTTACGACCCGAAGAGTCGCGACGTTGCGAACAAATGTCACTTCATTGCCTGCATGGCGTACCCGGGTTTTATTTCGGTCGGCGCACGTCGGATGGCCGCATCAGTCGACATTCTGTGACATTCGACGTCTGTGGAATCGCTAGCATCAACTCTGCGTTGCAGCATGAGGATTGCAATCCTTTAAGCGTGCAACGAGGCACGCGTGCGTGACTTTTCGAAGAGACGATAAATGGCGATGAAATTGACTACGACGAGCAGGGTTGAAATGACACGGAAACTCGGATTGATGCTGTTGGCCGCGGGTACGCTTGCGGGATGTTCCGCCGCGTCGGGACCCACATTTAGCGCCTACACGATCGCCCTGCCGAATAACGAAAAGGCATTCCAGGTCAATTGCAATGGGCTTTTCGACAGTTCGAACACCTGCTACTCGAAGGCGCGTGAAATCTGCGGTAATCGACCCGTGCACCCGTTCCGCGAAATTTCGCCGCTCGCGGCTGCCGGCAGCCAGCGCGACGTGCACACCCTGATGTTCCAGTGTGTCCCGACACCTGTCACGCAAGCAGCGCCTGTCGTCGCTCCCGCGGCGCCGGTCGCGCAACCGGCAGCGCCAACGGCTTCCCCTACTCCGCCGGCACCACAAAAAGTCTCGTTGAATGGCGACGCCAGTTTCGATCTGGATAAGGCCACGCTGACGTCGGATGCGCGCAACCGTCTCGACGCGCTGATCAATGCAGCGGTGGGCGCGACGCTTAATACGGTCGCCGTGAACGGCTACACGGATTCGACTGGAAGCGCCGCCTATAACCAGGCGCTGTCGACGCGTCGAGCGCTGAGCGTCGCGCAGTACCTGAGAGATCACGGCCTGAGAGCGCGGCAATTCCTCGTGACGGGGTATGGCCAGGCGAATCCTGTGGCATCGAATGAAACGCCGAGCGGGCGCGCGAAAAACCGGCGAGTGGAAATCGTACCGGATAGCCAGTGAATTGCATTTCACTGACTGTGTTAATCGCGGACCGCTATTTCGAACACCAGGCACGATGAAACAGGAAACCACCGGTCCGCAGTCGTTGCGGGCCGTATTGCACGTATCGGACGCGATTCCCGGCGTGGAACATGGCGACGTGACCGATATTCAGTGGACTCACGTCGAGCCGCTGTTCACGCAGTTCTACGCCCGCACCGAAACGCGCGGACGCCCCGCGGCCGATAGACGCGCGACCCTGAACGGTATTCTCTGGAAACTCGTCCATGGAAAACCATGGGCCGATCTACCCGACAGATTTCCCAACGCGAAGACCTGTCATCGGCACTTCGGGATCTGGTTGCGCTGCGGCCTTCTCGGCAATGTACTGTGGGAACTGTTCGACGATCACGTCCGGTTCATGGACGCGGCCGCACGTTCGGTTCGACGCCCGCCGTCCCAACGACGCCGGCGCAGTGCCGACGAGTCCGCCGGACTCGACTGGCGGCCGCCCGAGGGCAAGAGCATCCCGTCGCGTTGAGCTTCAACCTGTCCGTTGAATCGACAAACCACGCCCGCCTTCTCTCGCTGGAATGAGATCACCTGAACGTGGTCTGCGAGAACACGGGCGGAACGCACCAGACCAGAATCAGCAAGACCAGTACTAGCCCAAGAACCCAGAGCGCTCCCTTGAGAACATCGCGTGCGTTCATATCGACCACCCGGTCGTGAAGATCTGGTTGGCAGGAGTGACATTCACGCGCTGGTCGCTGTATTGCCGTGCATTAACGGCAACGTGCCCGGCGATGGGCGGGAGGTTGTACATATCGGGTATTTAAGCTTGATTGGTTGCATGCGCCAATGAGCAGCAACGCATGCCAACCCAAAGACAGCGCGGAAGTTATCACGTCCACGATTCAATTCAATCTGCTTTTTAAGCCCTGTAATCAATCCGCGACACCAGTCGAGTCGTTTAATTAAAGCTCACCAAAGTTCACATTCAACGAATTGCGCGGCGTTTAAAGTGGGTGCGTCGCCGGGGTCGCAGAACCCACGTCCCAGTCGAGAGATTGTGACTGTCGAGCGGCATTGCCGGTATGCAGTACTTCGTTAACGGTCTATCCCCCGGTAGACCGTTTTTTATTTACCGGATCGAGGCGCTACGGCAAGGGTCTCCCATGCCATCTATCTTCTTTCGAGCAACCATCATGAAATCAAAAACGATCGCGAACCATGTGATCGCGTCTCTCCTCGCCACGTCGTTCGCCGCTTTCGCCCAACCTTTCGACGATGGCCACCACGCGGGACCGGGACTTCACAACAGCCAGGAGCCCGACGGACATCCGGCATGGCGGGATCGCGGCCCCGAGTCTCATGACGCCTATGCAGCACGTCCGGACCGCCCAATCCCGCACACCGTCCAGTCACCGGGCAACTGAATCGAATTGTCGACGGCAAGTTCGAAGCATTGCAATGAGAAGAGGCCAAGAATGAAGAGCATCGATCTTTCCCAATCCGTGAACGACGTCTTTTCCGCGTCACTCTGGCCGGGTCTTTCGGAAAAAATTGGTCTGCCGGCGGAATTGCTCATGAAGGTCGTCGCGCATACCGGCCCTGCCCTGATCGCATCTCTAATGGCTAGCGCGGTAACACCCAACGGCGTGGCGGGGTTATTTTCCGCCGTAATGTCAGCCGACTCGAATGCTCGTATCGGCGAGCAATTCGCGCAGCAGTGCAGCACCATGTCGGGTATTAAAGATCTTGAAGTCGTCGGCGAGTCACTTATTGCGCGCGGTACTGGTCGACGTATTGCGGTAGCCAGCGACCCGATATCGAATCAAACCGGTATTCCCCCGCAGGCGGCACACGTCATGACCGCGCTGGTCGGCGCTGTGTTGTTTGGCGTGTTGAAACATCACGTGCTGCTCGAAGAAGGCACGTCGAGTGGACTACCGGCACTGCTCGGCGCTCAACTGCCGGCGGTCTCGAAGTTCTTGACCCATGACACGGCCGATTCGATCGGATTCGACAACGCCGCCAACTTTAACGCTTCGATTCTCGGGCGGCTCGAACGGGTATCCACGACTCTGACGCAGCCGTCGCATGCAGAAGAGGATGTCGTCCGGCGTACGGCCCCCTCCTCCTTGCACGAAACGGTTGCGCCTGCAACGGGTACGCGGTCTTCGCGCAGGTTCGTCGGGTTACTGTTCGCGGTGCTGTCCGCCGTGCTGATCGGGGTTTTCACGTACGGCTATTTTCACGCCAAGCCGGGTGTAGAACGGATAACGTCGTTGCGTGAGTCGAGCGAGGGGGTCATTACGCCCGCTATGCCGGCCATACCCGCGACCGCATCCGCCGCGCTTGCGGTTCCGGCCCAGCCGCCTATCGGCTCATCCTCGCCGCAGCTTCCCTCCGCCGCTTCGGCGACCACGCCGGCAGGCGCGACCACGCCCGCCTCGACGCCAACCGCGGCTTCGGCCGCGCAGTCGGCGTCGGATCCCGTATCGAACCTGGCCACACGGAACGGCCAACTCGCCTTCAGTGTGAACCAGGCAGGCTTACCGACCTTGACTGCAACCGTCAGTAGCGACGCCGAGCGGAACGTACTGGCCGAGGCGTTGACTCGACAATTCGGCGCGGGCCGCTTCGCTGCTGAACTGAAGGTCGATTTGAGTTCAGGACAAGCCAGCTGGATGTCGCATATCGACGAACTCCTGCGCTTGATGGCCGTACCTCGCGCGGAGGTCGCGATAGAGGGAACGCACATCGAGCTAAGCGGCGCGGCGACGAACCTGGCGCTTGGCTGGCAACGACGTCTGCAGAGCGTGTTCGGTCAGTCGTGGCAGATCGGTCAGTTCAAAGCCGATCAAGCCGTCGATCAAGCGACCGTGTCATTCTTGAGCGCGATGGCGAAAATGCTCGATGCAGGTGGCGGATGCGCCAGCGCGGATGTCATCAAGGTTCTGAATTTGCAGGTCGTGGATTTCGCGGAATCCAGCGGACACATTCCCTCCTCCGCCCGGGAAAACCTCGCCGAAACGGCACAACTTCTCAAAGCCTGTTCAGACGGCGGGCATCCCGTGCCGTTGAATATCGAGGCGTTTTCCGACAACGCGGGCGACGAGCGGGCCAACCTGGCGCTTTCCCAGAAACGTGCCGACTCGGTGCGTGCGTTCATGATGGAGACGGGCGTGAAACCGGATTTGTTGACGGCCAGAGGCTATGGCGCGGCCAGCCCCATCGCCAGCAACGCCACGGCAAGCGGGCGCTTTGCCAATCGCCGTATCGCGTTTGTTCTGGCACAACCGTAATGACCGGACGGTCGAGTCGATCCGGCCAACGCCCGGCTATTGGGAGAACTTCTCGGCGACCTCTGTGATGCGGCGCTGTGTCATGTGACTCATCCAGTCGGCGGCATCTCTATTGGGCAGGGTCATTACCTGTCGTGCCGGCACACTATCGAGCGGACCGCTAGTTGCAACAGGCGTGGGCCGCGAAGCCGGGCGCGATGAGAGCAACGCGGTTAGCCGCCTCGCGAGTTTCGGCGCTTGCGGATGGTGGTATGGATGCGCATGCGAAACCGGAAGTACCGCTTTGCCGACGCGCTTCTGCTCACCAAAGACCGCTCTCGTCTTTTTGACGGCTGGCACGGGCACGGATTCAATCCGGAACACCAAAGCGTGCGGCGTCGTGTGCGATGGCACGCTGGCGCTATTGGCGCTTTCGACGGGCGACGTGTTGGGTCGTAGCGGTGAATAACCCGGCTCAAGCCAGCCGTACATCGCCGCCCCCCCAATCAGAAAAACACCACCGGCTATCAAACGCCACTTCACTGGCGAACGGCTAGACACCGTTGGCGCATCAGGCGGAACATCAAATGTTCGCAGCACCAAGCGCGGTACCGTCAACGTAGTTGCAGGCGCAACAATCGGCACCATGCGGCGCGGTTCCCAGCACAGTGTCTGAACCGACGCGTAAGGCGCATCTCGCTCCGCACGAAGGCTGACATGCGGTGGCAACCTTCGCCACGCATGGACAGACGTGGGCAGACAATCGAGCGGCCACACCGAGGGCAGCACACGTCCGGTTCGGGTAAGGGAAACAATGGTCAACATCCGCTAATTTGCGACCTCTGGCATTGAATTTTTGTGCGCGCTTAGATGCCCTGCTGCATCATCAGACGCGGTTTGATTTTCAGGCGACTTCGACGATATCAGCGGCCGCATGGTCACACCGTGAACATTTGGCAAATCGGCGAGCGCTCAGTCGGTGCGCTACGCTTCTGGATGATTGGGCCGATCGATGCCGGATACGCATTCCAGAGACTAAGATACTGAGTAACTTGCATAACATTCACACCGGATAACGTGTGGACGTTCGTGGGATGGGCTGGTGGAGACAAGTATGGAAGTATCTACAGACAATTTTGGGCGCACGTGGAACGTGTCGCTGATCCAGACCAAAATGGTTCCACCTCGCCTTCCACAGAACTGCGTGTCACGGCTCGCGTTGCTCGATCGGCTCAGCGGACAGCGCCGGACTCGCAGCGTCACCGTCGTGACTGCGCCCGCGGGTTTCGGCAAAACGACACTCCTGGCCGGTTGGACCGAAGCGCTGTCGGAGCAGGAACATGCGGTGGCCTGGCTCAGTCTCGACGAAGAGGACGACAATCCGCACCAGCTAGGCGCCTACCTGGTGGCGGCACTTGCCCGAGCGTCGGAGGACATCGCCGGCCAGGCGCAACAACTCCTGAATTACGATGCGTTGACCCCGATCCAAACCGTCATATCGGTGCTCCTGAATGGCATCGCCGCGTGTGGACGAAACGTCTTCCTTATCCTCGACGACGCCGATCGCCTCACCGCCAAACCCGTCGTGGCGATTGTCTCCCGCCTGCTACGCTATGCGCCCAATAACCTGCACGTTCTGCTCGGCGCGCGCGGTGAGACTACATTGATGCCCGGACAATACAGAGCGCCGGAAAGCTTAACGCGCATCAACATCGACGATCTGCGTTTTTCGATCGACGACGCCCAAACGTTTTTCGACCAGACCGGCACGCGCTCGCTCGACCGAACCAGCGTCCGGTTATTGAACGAGGCGACCGAAGGATGGGTGGCGGGCTTACAACTGGCGTCCCTTGCGTTGGGTCAAGCGGGCGACGCGGCTAAAGTCGCCGATCACTTTGTCAGAACCGGCGCCGGCATTGATCGATACCTGAACGATACCGTGCTTGCCCACTTGCCGCCGTCGGTGCTGAAATTCCTGCTGAACACGTCAATACTCGAACGTCTTTCTCCCGCCGTATGCGACGCGGTGATGGGGGGACGACGCGCAAGCGCAAGCAAGCTTGACTGGCTCGAACGGCACAATGTGTTCATTCGGCGGCTCGACGAAAGGCACGAGTGGTACCGCTATCACGCGCTGCTGTCCGACGCGCTTCGGCGCCGGTTGATTCGCCAGATGCCGCACGAAGTCCCTCTGTTGCACGGTCGCGCATGCCGATGGTTTGCGCAGGCTAATCTCTGGCCCGAGGCGGTCAGGCATGCGTTGGCTGCCGGCGAACTGGAACTGGCTGCGCAGTGGGTCGAGCATTGCGCCATGGAAATGCTCGAGCGTGGCGACCCGCATACCTTGCTCGCCTGGATCGGCAGACTGCCCCCGGAGGTCTTGCAAGGACGGTTGCGCTTGCGTCTCGCGAAAGCATGGGCACTCGGGCTGTCGCTTCAGATCACCCACGCAGTCAGAGAAATGTCTTCTGTGACAGGCGACATCGAGCGGATGCTTAGTGACGATAGCGGCTCGATCGACGACGGCACCCTGACGGAGGCGAACGCGGTCGGCGCCCTGATCGCCGCCATTACGGACGACAGCGAACGTGCCCTTGAACTCGGGCGCACCGCGGATGCCTCGACCGCGCCGGTGGCGCCGTGGGTCAAGCGCTGCGCGCAAACAATGCAGTTCTATGGCTTGATGTATCGAGGAAAGTTCGACGAGATTCTACGGATCAGGAACGTCGCGAAAAATCGGATGGAACAGAGTCCGGATGCGAGCTACTCCGATATGGTTCGAAATTGCATGTTCGGTCTTGCCGCACTAATACACGGCGACTTCCCGGAAGCCCGACGCACACTCGAAATGGCGCTCCCGAAAGCGGAAAAACTGCTGGGTCGTTCGGCGGCATGCACAGTGGCGTTATCCTGTTGCCTCTCGACGATCTACTACGAATGCAATGAACTCGAGCGAACACGGGAGATGATATCCGGTCGTACGGCTGTTGCATTGGAGGCCTGCCCGGTCGGTTCGCTGATACGACATACCTTTGCCGCGTCACGTCTTTTGTGGCGTGAAGGCGAGACGGGTTCGGCGCTGGCCGTTCTCGAAGATGGTCGGCAGGTCGCCATCACTCGCCAGTGGTCGCGTCTGAAGTTGGCATGCGACGTGGAGACAGTGCGATTGCTCATCGAAGGCGGAAATCTCGTCGAGGCACGGCGGATTGCGAATGACCTCAGCGCGAGCTTGCTGACCCCGCACGAGACGCGGCCGGGGTCCGCGGTGGAAACCTGGACTAGCTACTCGATCCTGAACGCCCGCGTTCTGCTCGCTGAAAACCTCCCCGATCAAGCGGTCAACTTTCTGGCGCGTTCGCTCGATACCGTGGCCGGCATGGGCTGGCGTTATCAGGAAGCCGTCATTTCCCTGCTGCTCGCCGTCGCATTCGAACAATGCGGCGCCGCCGATCAGGCGCTCGTCACGCTCAGGCGTGCGCTGCGCCTCGGCGAGCCGATCGGCATCATTACCAGCTTCGTCGACGAAGGGCCCAAGGTTCGTGCGCTATTACAAAGGTTTCGCCGGGATCCGGGGAACGCGTCCAGCGACGAAACCACCTACGCCGACCGTTTGCTGTCGGCGTTCCACAAGGTCGATGCCGCCCCCGCATCGCTCTTGCCGACCTCGGTGGTCACGGCGGCGGGGGCCATGCTCAGCACCAGGGAACTCGAGGTGCTCCACTACGTTGCGCGCGGCCTGTCGAACAAGGAAATCGGCCGCTTGATGAAGGTGGCGCCCGAGACGATCAAATGGCATCTGAAGAACATCTTCGACAAGCTCGACGTCAGTTCACGTATCGAAGCGGTGCAGACGGCTCTCGGACACAGAGTCGCCGCGGATCGACGCGCCCCTGAGTGACGCCAGGACGCTACCCGACGTGATCTTCCGCCGCCGGATAGCTCGATGCGTCGCTTGATGCCTCGCTCGTCGCGTTAGTCGACGCCACTTCGTTCAACCGCCATCCGTGGGTATAGACCGTACTGAGAAGCACGCCATTTTCCGGACGCAGCGAGAGCTTTCGCCGAAGCCGGTAGATGTGGGTATCGACCGTGCGAGAACTACTGTCCAGTTCACGCCCCCACGCAAGCTTCGTCAATAGATGTTTGGACACCACTCGCCCGACGTTGGCGAAGAGGTACGCCGCCACATCGAATTCCTTGGCCGTCAGCACGACTGTTTTGCCATGCAGCGAGAGGCTGCGCCGCACCGTATCGAGAACATACGGCCCAACCGTCAGCGTGTTGTCGATCTTCTCCGCGCGCGAAATGCGACGCAGCAGCGCGCCGATCCGGGCCACCAGTTCGATCGTCCTGAACGGCTTGACGACATAGTCGTCCGCGCCGGCCTCGAGCGCCTGCACGATGTCGACCTCCAGCATCCTGCTCGTGACGAACAGCACCGCGGGTTCGGAACCCAGGTTGCGGCGAATCCACTGCAGCACGTCGAAGCCGGTCATTCCCGGTAACTGCCAGTCGAGCACCACGAGATCGACCTCGTTCGCCTTGAGAAAGCGTATTGCACTCTCGCCGCGATCGATCTTGTTGATGATGTGCCCGGATTGCTGCATGACTCGTACCACGGCGTCAGCTTGCGCCGGATCGTCTTCCACCAAAAGAATATTCACGTCTCACCTTCTACTTTCTAGCTTGCGTACCGGCGAATCCAACGCCCGACAGAGCGGGCGAAAGACTGCAGGATTGGGATTGAGACCCTGCGAATGGTCGATTCAGGCAAGCGCGAAAGGGACTTGCAAGGCTCGGAATCGGCAGTGATCGGGTTTGCGCGCTCGATGCATCCGCCGCGCATGGTTCTAGTGAACTTTTGTGAAATAACGATAAACGCTGGCGTGTGGCAAAACAGCCCCCCTGTTGGGGGGGCAGGGCGTGACTGGGTGGGGGGCGTCTGCCCTGAAGCACGAGCCCAGCACGTCATGCGTCTGGCGCGATAAAAGGGCTGCATCGAAGTCCGCTTCCGATGGGGCGCAATTAACAGGCCTCTTTCAGCGAATCGCTCGTGTCATCAATTCGTCGAGTAGCGCGGCGTATGTCGCAATCAGGTGTTCGTTATCCGGCAAGTACCGGTCGATCAGCGCCCGCTGCCGCACCCGATACGCCGAAGCCTGCGCATCGTGCGTGTCGATGATTTCGATGACGCGCCGCGCGCCGTCTTCGGCGTCGTTGTCGCGATAGTAGTAGCCAAGATCGTCGCAAAGCGGTGCGTTATGGACTAATGGATAACCCTGCCAGCACACTTCCAGGTAGAAGTAATTGAGTGGATTTTCAAGCTGGTGCGAAATGACGATATCGGTCTGCTCGGCCAGGAATGTCGGCGTATCGCGACGGCCGAGAAAGACCGCCTTGTGCTCCTTCACGATATCGAGCTGGTTCATCAATGTGATGAACTCGAGACTTTCTTTCGCAATCGTGTCCGCGTTGGTCACTTGCAGCATGGCGATGCTCTCGGGTCGCTCGCGGTAGGCCAATTCGGCGATCAGCGTCGGGTACAGACAGAACTTCACGATATTGAGGTTCGGTTCCATCACGGTCAGGCGTTTAGCGCCGGGCCGGACGTGGTATTCGCCGGCATGCGCAAGCGCGGCGACGCGCTCGTCGAGAAACATTGGGCTCCACACGAACGGTACGACGCGAGCGATTTGACGCCGCAAGACCTCGAAGTAGGACTGGCTGATACTGGCAACCTGCGGAATGACCCAGAGGGCGTCGTAGCGCTGGTTGACGAACAGGTGCTCGCCCCACAGCGGTCGGCGAAACAGCACGGATTCCATCGCGTGGACGTATTCGAAGCCGCAGCAGTAGGAGACCAGCCGCACGCCGCGCTGTTTCAGGTAATCGGTCTGCGCGCCGTCGATCTGGCCGCCGAGTTCGATCAGCACATCCACGACGTCTTTCGCGGTGTCGAAGCTCATCGTGGGATAGCGGGAGAGATCCCACGGCAACGCCGACGTAACCGCCACTGCCGTCGTATTGACCAACGCGACGCTGGCCACCTGCGGACAATGCCGCAGCGCCTCGGCGAGGAACACGGCGTTCTGCTTGATGCCGTTGTTCCACAACGTTTCACCCGCATGATGTAATCCGATCGTAATGCCGATGCGTAGCCCATTCATGTCGCACTCCACTTAGGCATGTTCATAGAGCGCCGCAAGCGCATCGCTGTAAATCCGCACGTTGTTCTCGTTCTCGGGATGGAGTCCGTGCAGGAAGTCATTGGCCGTGCGCCGGTACGCGTCGAGATGGGTGTCATGCTCCGCGTAGGCCCGCTGCAGGGCCCGGCCGCCCTCCTCGCAATCGAAGTCGTGATAGCGATATCCGCACTCGCCGATCAGATGCGAGTTGTGAACCAGCGGGTAGCCGCCGTACAGCGCTTCGTAGTAGACATAGTTCTGCGCGTTCTCCCAATGGTGGCTCACGACGACATCGACCTGCTCCGCCACCACGCGGCAGAGCGGAAAGCGCCCTTCGAACGAACTCAGACCGTGCTTGACGATATCCAGACTGCGAGCGAAGCCGTTGAAACTCACGTGCTCTTTCAGATGGAACGTGTTGTACGCCCAAACGCGTTCAAGCATGTCGGGATCGGCGCGATGCGCCGCCTCGCAGGTCAGCAGCGGAATGAAGCTCGTCTTCACCATGCAGATGTTGGGCTCGAATATGCCGGCCCGCCAACGGTGGCGGCCCGGCCGGTAGCCGAAGCTCAGGCCGTCCGGCAGACGCGCCACTTCGCGCTCCAGTACCACCGGACTCCATAGATGCGGCATCGTGCGCACGGGGCAGCGGGCGGTGCTGGCGTAATACGGCACACAGGTGTTCTCGTATTCGGGCAGCGTCCAGACCTCGTGATACGGCGCGGCGGTGACCAGTAATCCATGCGGCTTATCGAAAATCATGCGCTCGATGTCGATCACATAGTCGTTGCCCACTCGCATCGACACGACCTTGCCGCCGCGCTCGCGAAACGCCACGACCCATTCGCGCGCCAACTGTGCGCTCATCTCTATCATTACGTCGAGCGTGTTTGCCGCCGTGTCCATATCGATCAACGGCACCGGTGAATCCGCCAGAAAATTTCGCGCGTCCTCGGGCTGGCCATCGCCGCCGCCCGCGACCAGATAGGTCGCTTCGACGAGCGGCGAGCGCATCAGCAGCATCACCAGAAAAATGCAGTTCTGGTAAATGCCGTTTTCCCATACCGATTGCTCGCCCTTGCGCACGAAGATCGACACACCCACGCGCAGTTTTCGGGGCTGGGATTGCGGGCCTGGTTTAACGTTCATGAGTGACTCGCACGATGGACAAATTTCGCGTCTCGGCACAGATGCAAAAGCCGGTCCGCGTAGGCGTCGAGATTGTGCTGACTGAACGGATCGACCTCGGCGAACAGCCGTTGCGAGCGGGCACGGTAATCGTCGAGACCGCTCGCATGACCCACCGCCGCGTGCTGCAATTGCGCGGCGCCCGCGCGCGCGTCGAAACCGCGATAGTAGTAACCCGCGTCCCTGAGCCAGGGCGAGTTATGAACCAGCGGATAGTCGCCGTACAGCGCATCGAGATAGCCATAGTTCTGATCGTTTTGCCATTGATGCGACACGATGGCATCGGCGTGCTGCACCATGAAGCCGACAATGTCGTGTCGGCCATGAAACGTGGCTTTATGCTCGCGCACGAGATCCAGCGAATTGGCCAGATACAGCATGGTGGGATGGTCTTTCAGATGCAGCGTGTTCAGCACATGCATGGTTTCCACCGCGCCGGGATCGGCCCGATAGGCCTCGTCACAGACGAGCATCGGCACGAGCGAGGTCTTCACGACTGAAATGTTCGGCTCGAAAATCGCCACGCGCAGGCCGCGACGTGCGCCGGCGGTCGTCGTGTCGTGCGCCGCGTAGCCGTAGCGCATGCCGAGCGCCTCGACCTCCTGCATACGTTGCTGGATAAACTGCGGATGCCAGACGAACGGCGCTTCATGTACCTCGCAGCGATGCAGCATGCGCATCATCGGCGCGAATGCAGCGTCCTTCGGCAGATACCAGACTTCGTCGCAACGATCGGGCCGCGATGCATGTGTCGGTTTCGAGAACACTGCCGGCTCGGCGAGACCCACATACGGCTGGCCGCAGCAGTAGAACGCGACTTTCTTGCCGCGTGCGCGCATCAGGTCTAGCCATTCGATATCGAGCGCGCCCCCCATTTCGACGATCACGTCCACCTGGTCGGTCGCCTCGTGCGTCCTCATCAAACGCAGATTGCGCGCGGCCAGATCGACCTGGGCCGGCATGACGCCCTGATCGCCGACGTCGATCAGCACCACCGACTGCACGAACGGCAGGCGCTGAAACAACTCAGCAAGAAAGATGACGTTCTGACCCAGGCCGTTCTGCCAGATATTCTGGCCGGCATGCGTCACGACAGAAATTCCGATTCGCACGATTCAACCTCTATGCAATGTGACGAACCTTCGCTCGCGGCGAAGGTGTCCAACCCGATCCGCCGCGACCGACAGAGACATCGACGCTATTTCACGACCCGTTGCGATCGATCCCTCGACATGCCGGCCCTTGAGCGCTCGGGATGCCTTGTTTATCCAGTCTAGTTGTTGCATTGGCACCCTGCTTACCTCATCTGCGCGAGGATCGACACGGCGGCGAACAGGCCGAACGCCATGCCCGTCACCCGACCCGGGCACGCCCCGGCACACCCTTGCGTCACGCCGAAAGGCGCGCGCCGGTAGCGTGCCAGCGCATGCCACAGCCACGGCAAGACGAACAGAAGCGCCGTCACCAGTACCGCGGCCAGACACACCTGCACGACTTCAGGCTCGAGGCCGGCGGCCGCATCGTCGAACCAGTCGAAGTAGTCGACTGCCGACATCGTCCAGCAGGTCACGAGTGCCCCCACCAACAGGTTGGTAACAAAACGATCGGTGTAATCCAGGACACTCATGGCCGCTCCTTCATCGCACGGGTTTTCGCGTTACCACTGATAGCCGATACCGGCGCCGTAGACCGTACCCGAGGCGCTGGTACTGACACCGCCCTTCACCTTCAGATTGTCGGTAATGCGCGCCGAGAAGCCGATCGCCACCGCCGAGTAGCCCATGTAGTTACCCGAGCCAATCCCGACCGCCAGCGTCTTGCCGGGATCGACATCCGGAATCATCGTCAAGGCGGTTGCACCCGCGATGCCGGAATATGCCTGGCGTGCCACGGCGTTCACACCTTGCTGAACCGAGTTCAACTGCTGCATGTTGACCGCGTCGGTTGGATTCACGCCCGGTGCCACATTGGTAATGGTGCGTTCATTGCCCGGCGAACCCACCGACACCGAGTTCGGCTGGTCGGCGATCGAGCCGGCCCCGAGCGCCACCGAGTTCGGTGCGGACGCCGAGGCGTTCGAGCCGATCGCGGTCGAACTCGCGCCGGTCGACTTCGCGCCCGAGCCCACCGCAACGCTGTTACTCGAACTCGCGGTCGAATTGCCGCCGACCGCCACCGACTCCGTGCCCGTCGCGCTTGCGGCGCTGCCGGTCGAATTCACCGCGACGTACGGCGAACTCGACGCCGTTTGCGGTCCCGTTGCCGTCTGGCTACCGAGTGAACCGCTGCCGATCGAGTAACCGGTGAGCGTATTCACCTGCGTTTCGAGCGCGAACAGCTGACTACCGTTGACCGCATCGGTGCTGTTCGCGGAGATCGTCCCCGCCGCGACATTGGTGAGTGCGACCGCCGAGCCTGCGCCCACACCGCCGAGCGTGACACTCGTGTGTGCGGCGTTGTTGTACAGCACCGCGCCGCTCGCCACCGAGGCCACCGCCTGCAACTGGCTCACGTTCACCGCATCGGTCGGCGCCGTGCCGGCGGCGACACCGGAGAGCTGACGCGCACCCGCGGTCCCGGCGAAGTCGACGCTGGTGCCGCCCGTATTTGCGCCCACCGTGAGCACACCGTTACCCGGTGCGCCGCCTACCTGCTGCACGAGGCCCACTGTGCCGGCGGCGATGCCGGTCGACAGCGCGCTGACACTGCTGGTGGCGGTGGTGAGGCCGGTCGACAGCGATGCGACGTTGCTGTTGGTGGTGCTCAGCCCGGTGGACAGCGACGTCATGCCGCTCTGAATCGTGGCGATGCCCGTCGAGGTCGACGTGGACAGCGAGGTCACATTGCTGTTGGTGGTGCTCAGGCCGGTCGACAGCGTATTGATGCCTGTCGAGGTGGAGGTGGACAGCGAGGTCAATTGCCCGAAATTGACCGCATCGGTCGGGTTCGTGCCGGCGGCAACGTTGGTCAGCGTGACCGGCGTGGTCGAACCTGCGCCGCCGAGCGTGACCTTCGTATGCGATGTGTTGTCGTATTGAATCGAGTTCGCCACTCCCGTCGACAACGAAGCGATGCCCGTCGAGGTGGAGGTGGACAGCGCGGTTACGTTGCTGTTGGTGGTGCTCAGGCCGGTGGACAGAGACGTCAGTCCGCTCTGCGCGGTGCTGATGCCGGTCGAGGTCGAAGTCGAGAGCGAGGTCACGTTGCTGTTCGTGGTGCTCAGGCCGGTGGACAGCGAGGTCACGCCGCTCTGCACCGTGCTGATACCGGTCGAGGTCGAGGTGGACAACGAGGTCAACTGTCCGAAATTGACCGCATCGGTCGGGTTCGTGCCGGCGGCAATGTTGGTCAGCGTGACCGGCGTGGTCGAACCTGCACCGCCGAGCGTGACCTTCGTATGCGACGCGTCGTCGTATTGAACAGCGTTAGCAATTCCTGTCGACAGCGAAGCGATGCCGGTTGAGGTGGAGGTCGACAGCGAAGTCACATTGCTGTTGGTCGTGCTCAGGCCGGTCGAGAGCGAACTTACGCCCGTTGACAATGAGCTCACACTGCTTTGCGCCGTGCTGAGGCCGGTCGACGTCGAGGTCGACAGTGACGTCACGTTGCTGTTGGTCGTGCTCAGACCGGTCGAGAGTGAACTCACGCCCGTCGACAACGAGGTCACGCCGCTTTGCGCCGTGCTGATACCCGTCGAGGTTGAAGTCGACAGCGATGTCACATTGCTGTTGGTGGTACTCAGGCCGGTCGAGAGCGAACTTACACCCGTCGACAATGAGGTCACACCGCTTTGTGCCGTGCTAATGCCCGTCGACGTCGAAGTCGACAGCGACGCCACATTGCTGTTGGTCGTGCTCAGGCCGGTGGACAGCGAGGTCACGCCGCTTTGCGCTGTGCTAATGCCCGTTGAGGTCGAGGTTGAGAGCGACGCCACATTGCTGTTGGTGGTACTCAAGCCGGTCGACAGCGAACTCACGCCCGTTGACAGCGAGATCACACCGCTTTGCGCCGTGCTGATGCCCGTCGAGGCTGAAGTCGACAGCGACGTCATATTGCTGTTGGTGGTGCTCAAGCCGGTCGACAGCGAACTCACCCCCGTCGACAACGAGGTGACACCGCTCTGTGCCGTGCTGATGCCCGTCGAGGCGGAAGTCGACAGCGACGCCACATTGCTATTGGTGGTGCTCAGGCCGGTCGAAAGCGAACTCACGCCTGTCGACAACGAGGCCACACCACTTTGTGCCGTGCTGATGCCAGTGGAGGTCGAGGTCGACAGCGATGTCACATTGCTGTTGGTCGTGCTCAGGCCGGTGGACAGCGAAGTCACGCCGCTTTGCGCTGTGCTAATGCCCGTTGAGGTCGAGGTTGAGAGCGACGCCACATTGCTGTTGGTGGTACTCAAGCCGGTCGACAGCGAACTCACGCCCGTTGACAGCGAGGTCACACCACTTTGCGCCGTGCTGATACCCGTCGACGTCGAAGTCGACAGCGACGCTACGTTGCTGTTGGTGGTGCTCAGGCCGGTCGAGAGCGAACTTACACCGGTCGACAACGAGGTCACACCGCTTTGTGCCGTGCTGATACCCGTCGAGGTTGAAGTCGACAGCGATGCCACGTTGCTGTTGGTCGTGCTCAGGCCGGTGGACAGCGAGGTCACGCCGCTCTGCGCCGTGCTGATGCCAGTCGAGGTCGAGGTTGAAAGCGATGCCACGTTGCTGTTGGTCGTGCTCAAACCAGTCGACAGCGAACTCACGCCCGTCGACAACGAGGTCACACCGCTTTGTGCGGAGCTGATACCCGTCGAGGTTGAAGTCGACAGCGACGCCACATTGCTGTTGGTGGTACTCAAGCCGGTCGACAGCGAACTCACGCCCGTTGACAGCGAGATCACACCACTTTGCGCCGTGCTGATACCCGTCGAGGTCGAAGTCGACAGCGACGCTACGTTGCTATTGGTGGTGCTCAGGCCGGTCGAGAGCGAACTCACACCAGTCGACAACGAGGCCACACCGCTTTGTGCCGTGCTGATGCCCGTCGAGGCTGAAGTCGACAGCGACGTCATATTGCTGTTGGTGGTGCTCAAGCCGGTCGAAAGCGAACTCACGCCTGTCGACAACGAGGCCACACCACTTTGTGCCGTGCTGATGCCAGTGGAGGTCGAGGTCGACAGCGACGCCACATTGCTGTTGGTCGTGCTCAGGCCGGTGGACAGCGAGGTCACGCCGCTTTGCGCTGTGCTAATGCCCGTTGAGGTCGAGGTTGAGAGCGACGCCACATTGCTGTTGGTGGTACTCAAGCCGGTCGACAGCGAACTCACGCCCGTTGACAGCGAGATCACACCACTTTGCGCCGTGCTGATGCCCGTCGACGTCGAAGTCGACAGCGACGCTACGTTGCTGTTGGTGGTGCTCAGGCCGGTCGAGAGCGAACTTACACCAGTCGACAACGAGGTCACACCGCTTTGTGCCGTGCTGATACCCGTCGAGGTTGAAGTCGAAAGCGACGCCACATTGCTATTGGTGGTGCTCAACCCGGTCGAAAGCGAACTCACGCCTGTCGACAACGAAGCCACGCCACTTTGCGCCGTGCTGATACCCGTCGACGTCGAGGTGGAAAGGGAATTCAGGCCCGTCGACAGAGAGTAAGCGACATTTGACGGCCGTCTTGACGATCAGAATTTGATCTCGAAGAGGCGTTCGTTGACGCTCTGGAGGTCAAAGGCAGCAGGATCGAAAC
>NZ_PVEN01000004.1 GCF_002973525.1 Paraburkholderia sp. BL21I4N1 | reverse complement strand
GGTCGAACGTCCCTGTATCCCGTAACGACGCTGGGCATCCTTGTAGCTCAGTTCGCCTTTTTCTACCTGCTCGACCACCGACAGTTTAAAAGCCAGCGTGTAATCACGCTGCGTTCGCTTCGAACCCGTTTCCAATTTGACTCTCCTTCTTCCCGCAGGATCAGGTGTCAACTTATTTCAGGACGGGTCACAGAAAACAAAAAAGCCTCGCATGAATGCGAGGCTTTTTGCGCCTGTCTTTGCCTTCGTCAGGCGGAAACCAAAATTTATTTAATCTTGGTTTCTTTGTAGTCAACGTGCTTACGGACGACCGGATCAAATTTCTTGATCAGCATCTTTTCCGGCATGTTGCGTTTGTTCTTCGTGGTCGTGTAGAAATGACCCGTGCCTGCGGTCGATTCCAACTTGATCTTGTCGCGTGCGCCTTTAGCCATGATTTACTCCTTAGGCTTGGCCGCGTGCGCGCAGATCTGCGAGCACAGCGTCAATACCGTTCTTGTCGATCAGGCGCAGGCCGGCGTTCGAAACGCGCAGACGCACCCAACGGTTTTCGCTTTCCACCCAAATACGGCGGTTTTGCAGGTTCGGCAGGAACCGGCGCTTGGTTTTGTTGTTCGCGTGGGAAACGTTGTTGCCGCTCATCGGCGCTTTCCCAGTTACTTGGCATACGCGTGCCATGAGAGCACTCCTAATACGCTAATTCTGAGTTCGAACGCCGTGAAAGTTTCCCGAAAAGAGCCACGCTTAAGTTATGAAACTAGAGGCGCTTGGTCCTTTCCGGAACGCCTTGGTGGCTTCGGAACAGGGGGTTGGAAATAGGCAAACCGGAATTATAGCGGAAAAAAAGCCGCAAAATCAAACCTTATTTGCGATGCCTGACTCCGCGTAACGCCCGTGCGGTCCAGGTTCGGGGCGGATTCGGCTGGGACTCAAGCCCTGTCACGGCCAGCCGGCGCGGGCGAAGGAGTAAACCTTGTCGGTGCCGATCACCAGATGATCGACCAGTTGCACGTCGATCAGCGCGAGGGTGTCGCGCAGTGTGCGCGTCAGGCGGCAATCGCTCGCGCTCGGCTCGACGACGCCGGAGGGGTGATTATGCGCGACGATCAGGCTGGCTGCATTCAAAGTTAGCGCGCGCCGGGCGATTTCGCGCGGATACACCGCCATCCGCGTGAGCGTGCCCTGGGCGCTTTTCTCGCACTGGATCAACCGATGCCGGGCGTCGAGATAGAGCGACATGAACACTTCCTGTTGGAGGGAGCCGATCTGCAGGCGCAGGAAGTTCTCCACGGCTTCGGGCGAGTTCATTAGCGAACGCTCGCGCATGCGGGCGACCAGCGAGCGGCGCGCCATTTCCATGATGGCCAGTAACTGGGCGATTTTCGCCGGTCCGATGCCGCGGACACCCTCGAAGTCCGAGTAGGTTGCGTCGAGCATCGCGCGTAGCGAGCCGAAGCGCTCCAGCAACGCGCGCGCGACGCTGAACACGTCGTGGCCCGGCAAGCCCGAACCCAGCACCAGTACGATCATCTCGGTGTCCGACAACACACCGGGTCCATGGTCGATCAAGCGCTCTCGCGGCATGTCCTGCTTCAACCACTTGCCGCCGACGAGCCGCGAGCGCGGCCGTTTGCCGCGTGCGGACGGCGCCAGGAACGCGGCTGGCGAGGATGTTTCGTCGATCATGCTGGCGTAATCGTTCATATATAGAGGGTCCTCCTGTTCGGTTCGGGGGCGACGCCGATGCGGCCAAGCCCTGCGATGCGGCCAAGCCAGCGCAGGCTATGTGGCTTACAATAGGCGCTTTGCGCACGGCACCCCCGACGGTCTGCCACACGCGTACCGCGGCGTCGACTGCGCCCGCGGCGCCCGCGTGCAGCGCGCTTCGACTGAGCGAGCATTGCATGAGCATCATCGACATTTCCGAAGTGAAACCCGGTTCACACGTGACGCTTCATTACCGGCTTTCCCTTGCCGATGGCGCCGAAGTCATCAACACCTTCACCGAGAAGCCGGCCACGCTGCTGCTCGGCGCCGGTCAACTGGCGCCGCCGCTGGAAGATATTTTGCTGGGTTTGAAGGTGGGCCACCATTCGACCTTTCAGCTAATGCCCGGTCAGGCGTTCGGTCCCCGCAACCCGGAGTTGATCCAGCGCGTGTCGCTGGCCACGCTGCGGGAAAACAGCATGATCGGCGAGGATTTTTCCCCCGGTGATCTGGTCGAATTTAACGCGCCGGGTGGCGGCCGCTACGCCGGCGTCCTGAAGGAGGTCGGCGAAACCTCGGCTCTGTTCGATTTCAACCACCCGCTTGCCGGCCAGGCGCTGGCGTTTGAAGTGAAAATCATCGGGATTTTGTAAACATGAGCATCACGGATACGACTCTTGCCGAAACCGAGATCCTGCTGGCGCAGCCGCGCGGGTTCTGTGCCGGCGTCGATCGGGCGATCGAGATCGTCGAGCGGGCCATCAAGCTGCACGGCTCGCCGATCTACGTGCGTCACGAAATTGTCCACAACGCCTATGTCGTTGAAGATCTGCGCAAGAAGGGCGCGATTTTCATCGAGCGGCTGGAAGAGGTGCCAGCCGGCAATACGGTGATCTTCAGCGCGCACGGCGTGTCGAAAGCCGTGCGTTCCGAAGCCGAGTCGCGCGGACTGCGGGTCTACGACGCCACCTGTCCGCTTGTGACCAAGGTGCATATCGAAGTGGCGAAAATGCGCCAGGACGGTTTCGACATCATCATGATTGGCCACAAGGGGCATCCTGAAGTCGAGGGCACCATGGGCCAGGCGGGCGAGGGCATGCACCTCGTCGAAGATATCGAAGACGTGCAGGCCTTGCAGCTGGCCGATCCGGAGCGGATCGCGTTCGTCACGCAAACCACGCTGTCGGTCGACGACGCCGCCGAGATCATCCGCGCGCTGAAGACCAAATTTCCGTCTATCCGTGAGCCGAAGAAGCAGGATATCTGCTACGCCACGCAAAACCGCCAGGATGCGGTCAAGTTCATGGCGCCGCAGTGCGACGTCGTGATTGTGGTCGGCAGCCCGAATAGTTCGAACTCCAACCGCTTGCGCGAACTGGCTGAAAAGCTCGGCGTGCCGGCCTATATGGTGGATTCGCCCGATCAGATCGATCCGGTCTGGGTCGAGGGCAAGCGCCGTATCGGCGTGACGGCGGGCGCCTCGGCGCCGGAGGTGCTGGCTCAGGCGGTGATTGCCCGCTTGCGCGAACTGGGTGTGCGCAACGTGCGTGCGCTCGAAGGCATCGAGGAAAATATCGCGTTTCCGCTGCCGCGCGGGCTGGGTCTGCCAGCCTGACAATTAGCTGACCATGAAAGGAAGCGCACCCGAGGGTGCGCTTTTTTTATGTCCATCGATCGGGCAATCCCAGAATTAATAAAGTGCCAGATCATGTGTGGCACCCGGTTTTAGTGTCCTTGCGCACAAAATCTTTTGAAATTCGATCTGGTTTTTAAACTCCTCTTCATTGATGCGGCCCCGTTTATTTTCGGTAAAAGCGCTTGCGTCGATTTTTGACGCACTAAAATAGTGCGTGATCGTCGATATCGATAGAAACGTAATACTTAACGCGAAACGCGCTGCAATCGGGGCTTGGGCCAATTCGCGGCAACACTTGATGCCACGGGGTGCGACGCTGGTGCAACTGATGCACGAAAAATAGTCGCAACCGGGTTGCGCCTTTTGGTGAATTTTGCTCTCAAAATAAGGTTGCAATGCAGGAAAACCCTGCCGGTTCAACAATATTGCCCGTCGCAAAATTGGAGTTACAATGCGCGCGTTCTCAAGGCCTCCGGGTCCCGAACACGAGATTTTGCAAGGCGCAGGAGACCTACTTAATGCGAGTCAAATTTGCTTACGCCGTGTCCATCGCGGCCGCGGTTGCGATGCTGACCGCGTGCGGCAAGAAACAGGATGGCGAGGCGGGAGCAGGTGCGTCGGCGGCCGTGACGGCAGCGGCACCGGCAACTGAAGCGACGGTCGTGAAAATCGGTCATGCGGCCCCATTGACGGGCGGCATTGCGCATCTGGGCAAAGACAACGAGAACGGCGCGCGTCTGGCGGTCGAGGAAATCGACACACAGGGTTTGACGATCGACGGCCACAAGATCCAGTTGGAGCTCGACGCGCAGGACGACGCAGCGGACCCGAAAACGGGCACCGCCGTCGCGCAGAAGCTGGTCGACGACCACGTGGTCGCGGTGGTCGGGCATCTGAATTCGGGGGTGTCGATTCCGGCTTCGAAGATCTATAACGATGCGGGCATCGTGCAGATCTCGCCGTCGTCGACTAATCCGGCCTATACGCAGCAGGGTTTCAAGACGACCTATCGGGTCGTCGCCACGGACGCGCAACAAGGTCCGGCGCTCGCCGATTACGCCACGAAGGCGTTGGGCGCCAAACGCATCGCCGTAGTGGACGATGCAACCGCCTACGGTAAGGGGCTCGCGGACGAATTCGCGAAGACCGTACAGGCGAGCGGAGCGAAGATCGTCGCGCGGGAAGCGACGAACGACCGGGCCACGGATTTCCGGGCCATCCTCACAAAGATCAAGAGTGTTCAGCCGGACGTGATTATGTTCGGCGGCATGGACGCGACGGGCGGGCCGTTTACCAAACAGGCGGCGGCGCTCGGTATCAGGGCAAAAATCCTTGGCGGCGACGGTGTGTGTACCGACAAGGTGGGGGAGCTGGCGGGATCCGCCGTGCAAAACCTGGTCTGCTCGGAGGCGGGACTCGCGCTTTCGAAGATGGACAAGGGAGCGGACTTCGAAAAGAAGTACGTCGACCGCTTCCACACACCGGTGCAGATTTACGCACCGTTCACGTATGACGCTGTGTACGTGATTGTCGATGCAATGAAGCGCGCTAATTCGATCGAGGCGCCCAAGGTGCTGGCTGCGATGCCGTCCACCGATTACAACGGGGTAATCGGCCACATCGCGTTCGACGACAAGGGTGATTTGAAAGAGAGCGCCATTACGCTTTACGACTTCAAGGACGGCAAGAAAGCGGTTCTCGACGTCGTGAAGATGTGATGACGGGACGTTCAGCCTGACGGCACCGAAACCACCCAACGGTGCCGTTTTTGCATCCGCTCAAGGCGAGCCTGCGACCGCATCCCGGTCGTCATGGCAAACCGGCGGCGGATAACCCTTACCGGTCTTTTACATCAGTACCCGCAGTGCCGTTGAGATTCCGTGACGCATCACCGCCCACCGGCTGATGAAGAGCGCGAATCCAGTCGCACGGGCTAAGGAGCATTAAATGGATATCTTCATCCAGCAGGTCCTCAACGGGCTGGTGCTTGGCAGCGTTTACGCCATCATCGCACTGGGCTATACGATGGTTTACGGCATCCTGGGCATCATCAACTTCGCTCACGGCGATGTGTTGATGGTGGGCGCGATGGTTGCGCTTTCAGCCATAGGCGTGCTTCAGAACCACTTCCCCGGCCTCGGCAATGTGCCGACGCTCGTCATCGCGCTGATCATCGCCGCTATTGTGTGCGCGGCCGTCGGCTACACGATCGAGCGGGTGGCCTACCGGCCGTTGCGTAAAGCACCGCGTCTCGCCCCACTGATCACCGCGATCGGCGTGTCGATCCTGCTGCAGACGCTGGCCATGATGATCTGGTCGCGCAACCCGCTGCCGTTCCCGCAGCTGTTGCCCACCGACCCGATCAACGTGATCAAGGCGACCGATACGACGCCGGGCGCCGTGATCTCGATGACTGAAATCGTCATCATCGTGGTGGCCTTCCTCGTGATGGCCGGCCTGCTGCTGCTGGTGCACAAAACCAAGCTCGGCCGCGCGATGCGTGCCATCGCCGAGAATCCGGGCAACGCCAGCCTGATGGGCGTGAACCCGAACTTCGTGATTTCGGCGACCTTCATGATCGGCTCCGCGCTCGCCGCTCTGGCCGGCGTGATGATCGCGTCCGAATACGGCAACGCTCACTTCTACATGGGTTTCATCCCCGGTTTGAAGGCCTTTACGGCGGCGGTGCTGGGCGGTATCGGCAATCTCGGCGGCGCGATGGTGGGCGGGGTGATCCTCGGCCTGATCGAGCAGTTGGGCGCCGGCTATATCGGCAACCTCACCGGTGGTGTGTTCGGCAGTAATTATCAGGACGTGTTCGCTTTCATCGTGCTGATCATTGTGCTGGTGTTCCGTCCGTCGGGCCTGCTCGGCGAACGCGTTGCGGATCGCGCCTGATTCTGGGAGTAAATAAACATGACCTCAATTCAACCGATCGAGCCGTCCACGACGCTCATCCCTGAAAAGAACCGCACCAAGACGCTGACGGTCGGCATCATCACCGCGATCTTCGTGATCGCCGCGCCGATGATCATCGGCACGGCCGGCGGCAACTACTGGGTCCGCGTGCTCGACTTCGCGATGCTGTACGTGATGCTCGCGCTCGGCCTCAACGTGGTGGTCGGCTTCGCCGGCCTGCTGGATTTGGGCTACATCGCGTTCTACGCGGTCGGCGCCTACACGTCCGCGCTGCTGAGTTCGCCGCATCTGTCGTCGCAGTTCGAGTGGATCGCGCACCTCGCGCCGAACGGGCTGCATGTGCCGTTCCTGCTGATCGTGCCGTGCGCGATGGCGGTCGCCGCGTTCTTCGGCGTGATTCTCGGTGCGCCGACGCTGCGTCTGCGCGGCGACTACCTCGCCATCGTGACGTTGGGCTTCGGGGAAATCGTGCGGATCTTCCTGAACAACCTCGACCGCCCGGTGAATATCACCAACGGCCCGAAGGGGATCACGGCGATCGACCCGGTTCACTTCGGCGACTTCAGCCTCGCGCAAACGCACTCGCTGTTCGGCTTCCAGTTCCCCACCGTGTACTCGTACTACTACCTGTTCGTGGTCGCGGCGTTGGCGGTGATCTGGGTGTGTACGCGTTTGCAGCACTCGCGCATCGGCCGTGCATGGGCCGCGATCCGTGAAGACGAAATCGCCGCCAAGGCGATGGGCATCAACACCCGCAATGTGAAGCTGCTGGCGTTCGCGATGGGCGCGTCGTTCGGCGGTCTGTCGGGCGCGATGTTCGGCTCGTTCCAGGGCTTCGTGTCGCCGGAATCGTTCACGCTGCCGGAATCGATCGTGGTGCTGGCGTGCGTGGTGCTGGGCGGTATGGGCCACATCCCGGGCGTGATTCTCGGCGCGGTGCTGCTCGCGGTGCTGCCGGAATTCCTGCGCTCGACCATGGGTCCGCTGCAGAACATGGTCTTCGGTCATGAAATCGTCGACACGGAAGTGATCCGTCAGCTGGTCTACGCACTCGCCATGGTGCTGATCATGCTGTATCGCTCGGAAGGTTTGTGGCCCTCGCCCAAGCATGAAGACAAGATTGCGAAACTGACGAAGCGTGGCGGCAAGAAGCCGGTTCGCGCCTAAGCCGGGGAGAGAAAAAAATGAGCGACAACATTCGACTGTCGGTGAAGGGTGTCAACAAGCGCTTCGGCGGCTTGCAGGCGCTGTCCGACGTCGGGCTTGAAATCAAGTCCGGCCAGATTTACGGTTTGATCGGCCCGAACGGCGCCGGCAAGACGACTTTCTTCAACGTGATCACGGGCCTGTACACGCCGGATTCGGGCGAGTTCAAGCTCGACGGCGAGAACTACACGCCGACCGCGGTGTACCAGGTGGCGAAGGCCGGGATTGCGCGGACGTTCCAGAACATCCGTCTGTTCGGCGGCATGACCGCGCTGGAAAACGTGATGGTCGGCCGCCACGTGCGAACCAAACACGGACTGCTTGGCGCGGTGTTCCAGACGCCGGCCGAACGCAAGGAAGAGCGCGAGATCAAGGAACGCGCGATCGAGCTGCTGGAGTATGTGGGCATTGCGCAGTACGCGGACTACACGTCGCGCAATCTGTCGTACGGCCACCAGCGTCGTCTGGAAATCGCCCGTGCCCTGGCAACCGATCCGAAGCTGCTCGCGCTGGACGAACCGGCGGCCGGCATGAACGCGACGGAAAAGGTCGAGCTGACCAAGCTGCTCGACAAGATCCGCAGCGACGGCAAGACGATCCTGCTGATCGAACACGACGTGAAACTCGTGATGGGTCTGTGCAACCAGATGACGGTGCTCGACTACGGCAAGGTGATTGCGCAAGGTCTGCCGTCAGACGTGCAGAAGGATCCGAAGGTGATCGAAGCTTATCTGGGTGCGGGAGTCCACTGATGTCCACGACACAATCAATGTTGAAAATCAAGGGCCTGCAGGTCAATTACGGCGGCATCCAGGCAGTCAAGGGCATCGACCTCGAAGTCCAGCAGGGCGAACTGGTCACGCTGATCGGCGCGAACGGCGCGGGCAAGACCACGACGATGAAGGCGATCACGGGTCTGAAGCCGTACACGATCGGCGACATCGAATACATGGGCGAGTCGATCAAGGGCGTGCCGCCGCATCTGTTGCTCAAGCGCGGTCTGGCGATGGTGCCGGAAGGCCGTGGCATCTTCGCGCGCATGTCGATCGTCGAGAACATGCAGATGGGGGCTTATCTGCGTACCGACACCGACGGCATCAAGGCGGACGTGGATCGCATGTTTGGCTTCTTCCCGCGTCTGAAAGAACGGGCCACGCAGTATGCGGGCACGCTCTCCGGCGGCGAACAGCAGATGCTGGCGATGGCGCGCGCGATCATCAGCAAGCCGAAGCTGTTGTTGCTGGACGAACCGTCGATGGGTCTGTCGCCGATCATGGTCGAGAAGATCTTCGAAGTGGTGCGGGCGATCTCGGCCGAAGGCATGACCGTGCTGCTGGTCGAGCAGAATGCGCGTCTGGCGTTGCAGGCGGCGAATCGCGGCTACGTGATGGACTCGGGTCTGGTGACGATGTCCGGCGACGCGAAGCAGATGCTGGACGATCCGAAGGTGCGCGCGGCTTATCTGGGTGAATGAGCTGGGCGAATGAGCTGGGTGAATCATCCGGCTTAGCTGGACGAGACCGATAAAAAAGGCTGCATGCGGCAACGCATGCAGCCTTTTTCTATTCAGACGCGATGTCTCAGGTCGTCGCCGCCGGCTCCGCGAGTTCGCCCAGCCGCTTGCCCAAACTGATCACCGCGTCGGCGCGATACCCGAGCGCTTCGTAAAACTCGCGGATGTCGGTCTTCGCGGACAACACCTGCAGATTCAGCTTCGGGCAACCCAGTCCCGTCAGCACCTGCTCGACGTGCGCGACCAGCCGCGTACCGATCCCGTGACGTCGCAGCGATTCGTCGACGGCCAGCGAATAGAGCCAGCCCCGGTGACCGTCGTAGCCGCCCATCACCGTGCCGACGATGCGCTCGTCGAGTGTCGCGACGAAGAACAGTTCCGGTTGCGTCGCCAGCTTGTTGGCGATCGACAGATGCGGGTTGCGCTGCGGCCTCGTCAGGTCCCGGTACTCGGGGAAGGCTTCTTGCCACAGCGCGACCACGGCATCGGTGTCGCGCGCGTCGAAGCGGCGGATCGATAGCGTGGAGGTCGTCGTCATACGTGGGTTCCTGAACGATTACAGCGTGTCGAGAATCGAACGCAGCATCGTCATCATCTGATCGATCTCTTCGTTCGTCACGTTCAGTGCCGGCATGAAGCGCAGCAGGTTCGGGCGCGCCGCGTTCAGCAGCAGACCGTCGGGCTGCATCACGCGAGCTTTCTCGACGATCTGGTTGCCGATGTCCTTGCCGAGCAGCAGCGCGCGCAGCAGGCCTTCACCGCGTTCGCCCTCGAAGCCGCGCTCCGCCGACAACTCCAGCAACTTCGTGCGCAGATATTCGCCGCGCGCGCGCACGCCTTCAAGGAAGCCCGGCGCCACCAGTTGCGAGATCACCGAATACCCGACCGCTGTCATCAGCGGATTGCCGTTATAGGTGCCGCCTTGATCGCCGGCTTCGAACACGGCGACTTCCGCCTTCGACAGCAACGCCGCGAGCGGCACGCCGCCGCCGATGCCCTTGCCGAGTGTCATGATGTCCGGCTCGATGCCCGACAGTTCGTACGCGAACAACGTGCCGGCGCGCCCGCAACCGCTTTGCACTTCGTCGACGATCAGCAGCAGGTTGTGCTGTTGGGTCAGCGCGCGCAGTTGCTTCATGAATTCGGCGGTGGCCGGAATCACGCCGCCTTCGCCCTGAATCGGTTCGAGCATCACGGCAACGGTCCTGGCGTTGATGAGCTTTTCCACCGACGCGATGTCGTTCAGGTCCGCCTTCGGAAAGCCCGGCACTTGCGGTGCGTAGATCGTGTCCCAGCCAGGCTTGCCGCTGGCCGACATGGTGGCCAGCGTACGGCCGTGGAAGCTGTGGTCGAACGTGATGATTTCGAACGCGCCGTCCTTGAACTTCTTGCCCCACTTGCGTGCGAGCTTGATCGCGCCTTCATTGGCTTCGGCGCCGCTGTTGGTGAAGAACACCTTGTCGAAGCAGCTGTGTTGCGTGAGCAGGCCGGCGAGTTGCGCCATCGGCTCGTTGTAGAAGGCCGGCGACGGATTGAACAGCAGCTTGGCCTGCTTGTTCAGCGCTTCGATCATGCCTTCGTTGCAGTGCCCGAGGCTATTGACCGCCCAGCCCTGGATGAAGTCCAGATATCGCTTGCCGTTATTGTCGTAGAGCCACGAGCCCTTGCCGTGCGTGAAAACGATTTCGGGCCGGTTCGTGATGTACATCAGCGACTCGATCGGGTACTCAGTGAAATTCATGACGGCAGGCTCCAGACAACGGGTGAAGGGGGGATGAAAATCGACCGGATACGCAACAGAGCGGCCGGGGATACGACGGAACGGCAAAAACAAAAAAGCCACGGCATGCCGTGGCTTTCATGATTCGAACTGCGTGCGCCTGTGTGTGGCGCGAATCCGTGACGAAGCCAGCGGCGTCCCTAAGGGAGCGGCGAGCGGCGACGTCGGAGTTCGGACTGGATGCGGTTCATGCGCGAAAGAATACGACAAGGAAAGCGCCGGTGTAAACCATGAATTTGCACAAATGCACGCGGATGGATTCTTGACGAGTCTGCCAGCGGGCATGTTTCGATTTGATGAACGGCGCGATCGCTAGTTAATCGCGCCGTTCGGGGCTACGCGTGCCGCGTTAAATCGTGCTGTTCAAACCGTGCTCTTCAAACCGCGTTTGCCAGATCCGCTGCGCTCGTGAACGAGTCCGCATAGAACTCGTCTTGCGGCAGGCCGTGATGCTGGGTGAAATCGCGCTGCGCCGATTCGACCATGACCGGTGCGCCGCAGGCATAGACCTGGTACGCCGACAGATCGGGCAAGTCCTCGATCACCGCGCGATGCACGAAGCCGACGCGGCCCGTCCACGCGTCGTCCGCCTCCGGCTCCGACAACACCGGCACGAACTTGAAGTTCGGAATCTCGCGCGCCCATTGCTCGGCCAGCTCGAGCAGATACAGGTCTTTCTTGCGGCGTGCGCCCCAGTAGAGCGTCATGGGCCGATCCAGGTTCTTGAACACCGCATGCTCGACGATCGCCTTCAGCGGCGCGAAGCCCGTACCCGAGGCCAGCAGCACGATGGGCCGGTCGGAATCTTCACGCAGGAAGAACGTGCCGAGCGGTGCTTCGAAGCGCAGGATGTCGCGCTCTTTCAGTGTGTTGAACACGTGATCGGTGAATGCGCCGCCCGGCATGTGACGGAGATGCAGTTCGACCGGGCCTTCCGTGTGCGGCGCGCTCGCCATCGAATAGCTGCGGCGCTTGCCGTCCTTCAGAATGAATTCGAGGTACTGGCCGGCCAGATATTGCAGACGTTCGTTGGCGGGCAGTTGCAGCTTCAGCACGACGACGTCGTCGGCCTTGCGCTCGATCGCGCTGACGCGGCACGGCAGCTTCTTGACCTGCACGTCGCCGACACCGGCTACTTCGCGGATGTCCACTTCGAGATCGGAGCAAGCGGTCGCACAGCACAACAGCGCCATGCCGCGGGTCTTTTCGTCGTTCGACAACGCCGACGACGAATGCGCGCGCTGTTCGACCTGGCCGCTGAGCACGGCGCCCTTGCACGAGCCGCAAGCGCCGTTCTTACAGCCGTACGGCAGGCCGATGCCCTGGCGCAACGCGGCGCTCAGCACCGGTTCGTCCTGTTCTACCTGAAACTGCCGGCCGCTTTGCCGGAGCGTGACGTTGAATGCCATAAAGTGTGGGGAAATCGAAAAGTCGGTAATCGTTATCGGACCCGTCGCCTTCGCGGCTGACGGCTACAATGCGTCCACCATGAAAGCGACACGAAACTTCCGCCGGCCGCGTGTGTTGATCGTAGGTTGCGGCGATGTCGGCATGCGCTGCGTGCCCTTGCTGCAGCAACGTGCACACGTCTTTGCACTGACCAGCCACGCCGGGCGCTGCGCCGAATTGCGCGCCGCGGGCGTCACGCCGCTGGTCGGCGATCTGGATCAGCGCCGCAGCCTGAAACGGCTCGCGGGCCTCGCGCCGACGGTGCTACACCTTGCGCCGCCGCAAAAAAACGGCGACGACGATCTGCGTACCCGCGCCTTGCTCGCCACGCTCGGCGCTCGTGGCGCCCGCGCTTTACGCGCCGCGGTGGCGCCTGCGGTGGCGCCGGTTGGACGGCTGCGCCGCGAAGGTGCCGCGCGTGCCAGTATGGCGGGCTTTGCCTTGTGGAACGGATCCGGGACAGCGGATATTGTACCCGACGAGGTCGGCCGTGCCGCCGCTTCGCGTGCGCCGGTCCGGTTCGTGTATGCGAGCACGACGGGCGTCTACGGCGACTGCGGCGGCGCCTGGATCGACGAAACGCGCGTCACGCAGGCAACCAACGCGCGCGCCAAACGTCGCGTGTCGGCCGAGCGGCAAGTGCGGCGCGCGACGGCTTGCGGCGCGGTCCGCGCCAGCATCGCGCGGATTCCCGGCATCTATGCGGGCAACCGTCTGCCGCTCGCGCGACTCGAAAAACGCACGCCGGCCCTGGTCGATGCCGACGACGTCTACACCAACCATATTCACGCCGACGATCTCGCCGCGATCCTGGTGCGGCTCACCACACATGGCCGGCCGGCGCGCGTGATCCACGCGTCGGACGACTCGTCGTTGAAAATGGGGGAGTACTTCGATGCGGTGGCCGATGCATTCGGCGTCGCGCGTGCGCCGCGTATCACGCGTGCGCAGGCCGAGCAGGCGATCGAGCCGACCATGCTGTCGTTCATGCGTGAATCGAGGCGGCTGATGAACCGGCGGCTCAAGACGGAGTTGCGGGTGCAATTACGCTACCCCAGCGTGGAAGATTTTCTGCGCGAAGCCGCGACGAAAGCGTGACCTCGCAAACCTTGGATCAGCTGGCGCTAAGTCAGCGCCGGCAATGCCTCCAGCAGCAGGAAACACAGCATCGCGCCGATCAATGCGCCGATCAGATTCGGATGATAGGTATGCCGCAGCCGCATCGAGATCAGTAGTCCGCCGATCAGAACCAGTCCGAGGCAAAGAAAAGCAATCATCACGGACGAGATCCGGATAGTGTCGTGGATCATCATGGCGCGCCTCCTTGAACCCTTTGTTGTCTTTGTTTAAAGGAGTATAGGGCGGGCTGTAAGGAAGAGCATGCTGCGGCGCAGCGCATGGACCGCGCCCGCTATCGCCTGTGTGCGGCCGCGCACAGGCTTTTTCTTGCAGCATCAAGGCCTTGATGCGCGGCTACCGGTTTACCCGCTCCGTAAAGATCCGAGGTCAGTTTCGTCGAGCCATTGCCATGCGCCCGGCGCAAGCGTCGCGGGCAGCGCGAGTCCGCCGATCCGCTCGCGGTGCAGCGCCTCGCAGCGGTTGCCGGCGGCGGCAATCATCCGCTTGACCTGGTGGTACTTGCCTTCCATGACCGTGAGCGCGAGCGCGTGCGTGCCGCGGGCCACGGCGTCGACTGCGGCGATCGGTGCTGGCTCGCCGTGCAACAGCACGCCGTCGCGCAGCGCGCCCAGCTGCGCGTCGTCGAGCGGATGACGCGTGGTCGCGACATACACCTTCGGCACCTTGCGTTTCGGCGACGTGAACCCATGCACGAACTTGCCGTCGTCGGAGAGCAGCAGCAGGCCGGTCGTATCCTGGTCGAGTCGTCCCACGCATTGCACGCCGCGCTCGGCGAACTGCGGCGGCAGCAGGCTGAATACGCTCAAATGATGTTGCGGGTCGCGCGAACATTCGTAGCCGGCCGGCTTGTTCAGCAGCAGATAGGCGTGCTCGCGATACGGCCAGACGACGCCGTCCACGCTGAAGTGGAACGCGTTGCCGGTAACGGGGAAATCGGCGTCGGCATCGGTGCTGACGGCGCCTTCGATGCTTACGCGCGCGTCGCCGATCAGCGCGCGGCATTGGCGGCGCGAGCCGAAACCTTGAGTGAAGAGAATGCTTTCGAGATTCATGGCGAGCGAAGAATAACACCGCAAGAAGCGGAGCGCCCCATGGCGCGAGCAAGACGACGATGGACTCTTCATCACCGAGTCCAAGGAGTGCATCGATGCCCGCCGCTTCCTCTTCTTCCGCCACGCTCCGATCCCGCTTGCCCGCTGCGTTCCAGCGGCTCGCCTGGTCGAACCTGGTCGCGCAGTCCGCCGAACAGATCAGCCTCGCCGCCGCGCCGCTCGTCGCGGTGTTCATGCTCGGCGCCGACGCGCGCGACACCGGCCTGCTGCAAACCGCGCAGACGCTGCCGTTCCTGCTGCTGTCGATCCCGCTCGGCGTCTGGGCCGATCGCCGCTCGCGCCGGCTGTTGATGACGCTCGCCGAAAGCGTGCGTGTCATCGCGATGCTGTGCGTGCTATTGCTGGTGTCGACGCATGCGTTGAGCCTGCCGCTACTCGCCGCGCTCGGCTTCGTGGCCGCGACCGGCACCGTGGCCTACAACGTCGCGGCGCCGTCGCTGGTGCCCGCGCTGGTGCCACGCGAGGCGTTCGCCGGCGCCAATGGCCGGCTCGAACTCGCCCGCAGCGTCGCGTATTCGGCGGGACCCGCGCTGGGCGGTTTGCTGGTCGGCTGGATCGGCGCGGGTTGGGCGTATGGCTGCGCCGCCGGTCTCTCGGCGCTGGCCGTCGCGTTGCTGGCGGGACTGCGCGAACCGCCGCGCGCGGCCGTGCCGCAGCGCCATTTCCTGCTGGAATTGCGTGACGGTACGCGCTTCGTGCTGCGCGATGCGCTGTTGCGTCCGATGCTCGCGACCGCCGTGTTTTTCAACCTCGGTTTCTTCATCCTGCAAGCGGTGTATGTGCCGTACGCGGTGCATCGTTTGGGGCTGAGCGCGTCGATGGTCGGCGTGACGCTCGGGGCCTACGGCGTCGGCATGGTGTGCGGCGCGCTGGCCGCGCCGGCCATCGCGCGGCGTCTCGCCTTTGGGCGCGTGCTGGTCATCGGGCCGTCGTGCGGCCTGCTCGCGTCGCTCGTGATGGTGGCGACGCTCGTCGCGCCGTCGTTCTGGCTGGCCATGCTGAGCCTTCTTCCTGGTCGGCGCGGGGCCGATTCTATGGGTGGTCGGCTCGACCACGCTGCGCCAGGCGATCACCCCCGAACGGATGATGGGCCGCGTGTCGGCGCTCAACAGCACCGCCACCTACGGCGCGCGTCCGCTGGGCGCGTTGCTCGGCGCGGCGATCAGCGCGCGCTGGGGCATGGACGCTTGCCTCGTCGCGGCCGCGGCGGCGTTTGTCGTGCAGGCGCTGATTATCTTCATGTCGCCGGCGGCGCGGCTCGAGCGCATTCCCGAAGAGGGTGCCGCCGCTTGCTGAAAACAGGTTTTCATCCGGTCGCTTCATGCCAGGCGGAGATGCGTCAATTCAACACGCATCATCCGGAGAAACCCTCGGAAATGAAAATGAATTTTTTTCTACGTGAATTCTATGTAAATATACTTTCATTCATTTTCATTACGGCATCGGCTCAGCCAACCCGCTCGCATGATTCAACAACCGTCCGTTGCCCCCAATCTCGCCGAGCAGGCAATCGCGGCGCGCATCGCCGCCGCGATGCCGACGCTCACGCCGATCCACCGGCGAATGGGCGACTACGTGCTGGCCAATCTGTTTCGCGCGGCCACCATGCGGATCGACGAACTGGCGAGCGTGGTGGGCGCGTCGGTGGCGACGGCGAATCGCTTCGCACGCGCGCTCGGCTTCGACGGTTATCCGCAGTTTCGCGACGCGCTGGTACGCGGCTTCGAGGCGACGCTCGCGCCGGTCGAGCGTTTGCGTAGCGCGCAGGAATCGCTCGCGGCCGGCGACGATGTGCTCGACGCCTCGCTCGAACAGGCGGCCAATAATCTGCACGCCACCCGCACGGCGATCGACAAGAACGCGGCCGAAGCCGCCGTCGAAGCGATCATCGCGGCCCGTCGCGTGTTCGTGCTCGGCTATGGCGCCAGCGCGTTCCTCGCCGGGCTGATGGAGCACGGCCTGATGCCGTATCACGACAACGTGCAGTCGCTCGCGCTGATGGGCGGCCCGTCGCATGCCGCCCGGCGTCTGTTCGCCTCCAACGAGGACGATCTGGTGATCGGCCTCGCGTTTCCGCGTTACGTCGAAGACACGATCGAACTCGCGCGCCGCGCCGCAAGCCGTGGCGCCCGCATACTCGCGCTGACCGACAGTCCGCGTTCGCCGCTCGCGCAATTCGCGGACCTCTCGCTCTACATTCGCGCCGACCGGCGGCTCGCGGCGAATGCCGATTCCGCCGTGCTCGCCGTGATCGAAGCGCTGTGCGACGCGGTCGCGTACCGGGCGAAACGCTCGGTCAAGGCCGCCGCCGAAGTCAGCGAATTCGTGCTGCCGTGGCTGGTCAATCCGCACGCCGAGAGCGCCGGCCCGAACGAGCGGCCCGCGCGCGCGGTCAACCGTAGCGCGAGCGCTGCCGGCAAACCTGACAAACCCGGCGTTACGGCCGCGCCCCGATCCACCCGAACCTCCAGCCGGACCCAAGCCAAACGATGAACTCCAACGCAGTCATTGCCATTCATGGCGGCGCCGGGACGATCCTGCGCGCCTCGATGTCGGCCAGCGCCGAAGCCGATTACCACGCCGCGTTGCACGCGGTGCTGAGCGCCGGCCAGCGCGTGCTGGCGGACGGCGGCAGTGCGCTCGACGCGGTGAGCGAAGCGGTGCGCCTGCTCGAAGATTGCCCCCTGTTCAACGCGGGCCGCGGCGCGGTGTACACGGCGGCCGGCACGCACGAAATGGACGCCGCCATCATGGACGGCAGTACGCTCGAAGCCGGCGCGATCTGCTGCGTGAAGCGCGTGCGCAATCCGATCCTGGCGGCGCGCAAGGTGCTGGAACGCAGCGAGCACGTGCTGTTCACCGGCGAAGGCGCGGAAGCGTTCGCCGCCGCGCAGGGACTCGAATTTGCCGAGCCGGAGTATTTCCATACCGAAGCGCGGCATCGTCAATGGCTGCTCGCGCGCGATCAGCACCGCGCGATGCTCGATCATGATGGTGCGTCGCTTGCCGCCACGCCGTCGGCGGAGCATGACGGCAGCAACGACGACCCCACGCCGCACGAACCCATCGACCCGAATCGCAAGTTCGGCACGGTCGGCGCGGTCGCGCTCGATCGGCGCGGCCACATAGCGGCGGCGACCTCGACGGGCGGCGTCACCAACAAGCAGGTGGGCCGGGTCGGCGACACGCCGCTGATTGGCGCGGGCTGCTATGCAGACGATGCCACCTGCGCGGTCTCCACGACCGGCTCCGGCGAAATGTTCATGCGCATGGTCGCGGCCTACGACGTTGCCGCGCAAATGGCCTATCGCAATGTGTCGCTGGAGGAAGCCGCTCGCGACGTGGTGATGAACCGCTTGCCGAAGATCGACGGTCGCGGCGGTCTGATCGCCGTCGACGCGCGCGGCAACATCACGCTGCCGTTCAACACCGAAGGCATGTATCGCGGCTTCGCGCGTCTCGGCGAAACGCCGGTGACGGCAATCTACCGCTAACAGGCCTCGCCGGATCTTACTGAATCATGGGTCGAACGCTCGCGCAGCCGCGCTTGCGTTCTGGCTAGTCGCGTTCGAATTCAAAGGAACCACCGTGCCGACTTCATTGCACACCGCCCGTCCGCTTATCGAAACCTTGCCGCCGCAACGCGTGCTCGCGGTCGACGATCTGTCGGTCGCGTTTCGCCGCGGCGAGCAGGCCTTCAACGCGGTGCGCAATCTGTCGCTGACAGTCGAGCGCGGCGAAACGCTGGCGATCGTCGGCGAATCGGGTTCCGGCAAATCGGTGACTTCGCTCGCGTTGATGCGGCTGATCGAGCATGGCGGTGGGCGCCTTGCCGGCGGCAGCATCGCCTTCCGGCGCCGCGACGGCAGCGTGCTCGACCTCGCGAAAGCGTCGTCCGGCACGATGCGTTCGATTCGCGGCGCCGACATCGCGATGATCTTTCAGGAGCCGATGACCTCGCTCAATCCGGTCTTCACGGTCGGCGATCAGATCGGCGAAGCGATCGCGTTGCATCAGGGCAAGAGCCGTTCCGCCGCGCACGCCGAAACGCTGCGTCTGCTCGATCTCGTGCGAATTCCGGAAGCGCGGCGGGTGGCGGCGCGTTATCCGCACCAGTTGTCGGGCGGCATGCGCCAGCGCGTGATGATCGCGATGGCGCTGTCGTGCAAGCCCGCATTGCTGATTGCCGACGAACCGACCACCGCGCTCGACGTGACGATCCAGGCGCAGATTCTGCAACTGATTCGCGGCTTGCAGGACGAGATGAACATGGGCGTGATCTTTATCACGCACGACATGGGCGTGGTCGCCGAAGTGGCCGACCGCGTGCTGGTGATGTATCGCGGCGAGAAGGTGGAAGAGGGCGTCTCCGAGACGATTTTCGCCGCGCCGTCGCATCCTTATACGAAGGCGTTGCTCGCCGCCGTGCCGCGCCTGGGCGCGATGCAAGGCACCGATCGGCCCGCCAGGTTTCCGATTCTGACCGTCGAACAGGCGAGCCTGAGCGGCGCCGAGCAAGCGGTGCGCGCCGCGGCCGCCGTCGCCGACGAAGCGCAGCCCCCGGTGCGGGACAGCACGCCACCGATTCTGCGCGTGCGCGATCTGGTCACGCGTTTTCCGGTCAAGACCGGCGTGTTCGGCCGGCTCACGGGCCGCGTCCATGCGGTCGAAAAAGTCAGCTTCGATCTGCGTCCGGGCGAAACGCTCGCGCTGGTTGGCGAATCGGGTTGCGGGAAATCGACCACGGGTCGCTCGCTGCTGCGTCTGGTCGACAGTCAGAGCGGTTCGATCGAATTCGCCGGCAAGGAAATCAGTTCGCTGTCGGGGCCCGCGTTGCAGGCGCTGCGCCGCGATATCCAGTTTATTTTCCAGGACCCGTTCGCGTCGTTGAATCCGCGTTTGACGGTCGGCTTCTCGATCATGGAGCCGCTGCTCGTGCACGGCGTCGCGCAGGGCGCCGAAGCGCAGGCGCGGGTTGCGTGGCTGCTCGACAAGGTCGGTTTGCCGGCCGAAGCCGCGCGCCGCTATCCGCACGAATTCTCCGGTGGGCAGCGGCAGCGGATTGCGATTGCCCGCGCACTGGCGTTGAACCCCAAAGTCGTGATCGCCGACGAATCCGTCTCCGCGCTCGACGTGTCGGTGCAGGCGCAAATCGTCAACCTGATGCTCGATCTGCAACGCGAACTCGGCGTGGCCTATCTGTTCATTTCGCACGACATGGCCGTGGTCGAGCGCGTCAGCCATCGCGTCGCGGTGATGTATCTCGGCCAGATCGTCGAAATCGGTCCGCGCCGCGCGGTGTTCGAAGCGCCGCAGCATCCGTACACGAAGAAGCTGATGGGCGCGGTGCCGGTCGCCGATCCCGCGCGCCGTCACGCCAAACGCATGCTCGCCGCCGACGAAATCCCAAGCCCGATCCGCGCGCTGAACGACGAACCGAGGGTCGCGCCGCTGGTGGCGGTCGGCCCGGACCATTTCGTCGCGCAGCATCGCGTTGGCGGCGCGTACTAGCGCGTACCAAACCGACAACCTCACGCAAAAACGTTTCCTCTCGCAGCCCCTCAACCCGTTTTCATTTCGCAGCCTGGAGCAACCTCATGAACCTGCTGGTCCCGTCTTCTCCGTTTCGTTTGCGCGCGCTGGTCAGCGGCGGCGCGGTGGTGTTCGCGATGCTCGCGGGCAATGTGGCGCATGCCGAGACGACGGCCGTGATGGCCGTCGCGTCGACCTTCACGACGCTCGATCCGTACGATGCGAACGACACGCTGTCGCAAGCCGTCGCGAAGTCGTTCTATCAAGGGTTGTTCGGTTTCGACAAGGACATGAAGCTGGTCAACGTGCTGGCGGACAGCTATGAAGCCAGTCCGGATGCGAAGGTTTATACGTTCAAGCTGCGCCACGGCGTGAAGTTCCAGGACGGCACCGACTTCAACGCCGCGGCGGTGAAAGCGAACTTCGACCGCGTGACCGATCCGGCCAACAAGCTCAAGCGCTACAACATGTTCAGCCGTATCGAGAAGACCGAGGTGGTCGATCCGTACACCGTGAAGATCACGCTGAAGGCGCCGTTCTCGGCTTTCGTCAACGTGCTGGCGCATCCGTCGGCGGTGATGATTTCGCCCGACGCGCTGAAGAAGTACGGCAAGGACATCGCGTTTCATCCGGTGGGCACGGGGCCGTTCGAACTGGTCAAGTGGGATCCGGCGGGCGACCTGACGGTGAAGAAGTTCGCGGGTTACTGGAAGAAGGGCTATCCGAAGGTCGACGCGATCGACTGGAAGCCGGTGGTCGACAACAACACGCGCGCCGCGCTGATGCGCACCGGCGAAGCGGACTTCGCGTTCCAGGTGCCGTTCGAACAGGCCGCGCAATTGCAGTCGAGCCCGAAGGTCGATCTGATCGCGTCGCCGTCGATCATTCAGCGCTATATCAGCCTGAACATGAACCAGAAGCCGTTCGACAATCCGAAGGTGCGTGAGGCGCTGAACTACGCGGTCAACAAGGACGCGCTCACCAAGGTCGCGTTCGCCGGTTACGCGACGCCCGCCGACGGCGTGGTGCCGCAAGGCGTCGATTACGCGGTGAAGCTCGGGCCGTGGCCGTACGATCCGGCGAAGGCGCGTGAGTTGCTGAAGGAAGCGGGGTATCCGAACGGTTTCGAAACCACGCTGTGGTCCGCGTATAACTACTCGACCGCACAGAAGGTGATCCAGTTCGTGCAGCAGCAACTCGCGCAAGTGGGCATCAAGGCGCAGGTCGAAGCACTCGAAGCCGGTCAGCGCGTTGCCAAGGTGGAAAGCGCGCAGGACGCCGCCACCGCGCCGGTGCGCATGTACTACGCGGGCTGGTCGTCGTCGACGGGTGAGGCCGACTGGGCGATCACGCCGCTGCTGGGCTCCGTGTCGTTCCCGCCGAAGATGGTCAACACCGCGTACTACAAGAACGACGCGGTCGACAACGATCTGAAGCAGGCGCTCGAAACCACCGACCGCACGCAGAAGGCCGCGCTCTACACCGACGCGCAAAAACGCATCTGGGCCGACGCGCCGTGGATCTTCCTCGTCAAGGAAAAGGTCGTGTACGCGCGCAGCAAACGTCTGTCGGGTGCGTACGTAGCGCCGGACGGCTCGTTCAACTTCGACGAGATCGCGATCAAGTGATCGGCTGACCGTGTGCTGCCGCGCGTTCCGTGAACGCGTGGCAGCCGCAACGGTCGCCGCCGATCTGAAGCACCGGATCATTCGTTACCCGCATCATTGCCGGATTGGGTTTCATGCTGAACTTCCTCGTCAAACGTCTCTTTGGCCTGCTGCCGACGCTCTTCATCGTCGCCGTGCTGGTGTTCCTGTTCGTGCATCTGTTGCCGGGCGACCCGGCGCGGCTCGCCGCCGGTCCCGAAGCGGACGAGGCGACCGTCGCGCTGGTGCGCGCCGATCTCGGTCTCGACAGGCCGATGCCGCAGCAGTTCGTCAACTTCTTCGTGAAGATCGCGCACGGCGACTTCGGCATCTCGACGCGCAGCAAGCGGCCGGTGAGCGAGGAAATCGGTGAACGCTTCATGCCGACGCTGCTGCTCACGCTCGCCAGCATGGTGTGGGCGGTCGTGCTGGGCATGGGCATCGGCATCGTGTCGGCGGTGTGGCGCAACCGTTGGCCCGACCGGCTCGGCATGACGCTCGCGGTGTCGGGCATTTCGTTTCCGGCCTTCGCGCTCGGCATGGTGCTGATGGAAATTTTCTCGGTGAAGCTCGGCTGGCTGCCGGTGGTCGGCGACGGTTCGTGGCAGAGCTACGTGCTGCCTTCGCTGACGCTCGGCGCGGCGGTCGCGGCGGTGATGGCGCGCTTCACGCGGGCCTCGTTCGTCGAAGTGCTGAACGAAGACTTCGTGCGGACCGCACGCGCCAAGGGCGTGCCCGAGCGTCTCGTGATCGTCAAACACTGCCTGCGCAACGCGCTGATTCCCGTCATCACGATGATGGGGCTGCAGTTCGGCTTTCTGCTGGGCGGCTCGATCGTGGTCGAGGTGGTGTTCAACTGGCCTGGCCTCGGACGCCTGCTGGTGGATGCCGTGTCGATGCGCGATTACCCGGTGATTCAGGCTGAGGTGCTGCTGTTCTCGCTTGAATTCATCATCATCAATCTGATCGTGGACGTGTTGTACGCCGTGATCAATCCGACTATCCGTTTCAAGTGAGGCCCGCATGAGCATCTCCGCAACCGAGGCGAATGCGGCCAAGGCCGCCATCGCCGAGAAAACGATCCGCACGCCGTGGAGCGAGTTCTGGCGCAAATTCCGTAAGCAGCATGTGGCGCTCGGCGCCGGCATTTTCGTGTTGCTGCTGATCGTGGTCGCGATCGCCGCGCCGCATCTGGTGCCGTACGATCCGGAGAATTTCTTCGACTACGACGCGTTGAATGCCGGTCCTTCAGCGGCGCACTGGTTCGGCGTCGATTCGCTGGGCCGCGATATTTTCAGCCGCATTCTGGCGGGCTCGCGCATTTCGCTGGAGGCGGGCTTTTTGTCGGTCGCGATCGGCGCGCTGATCGGCACGTTCTTCGGTCTGCTGGCGGGCTATTACGAAGGTTGGTGGGATCGTATCGTGATGCGGGTGGCCGACGTGCTGTTCGCGTTCCCCGGCATTCTGCTCGCCATCGGCGTGGTGGCGATTCTCGGTAACGGCATGATCAACGTGATCTGCGCGGTGGCGATCTTCAGTATTCCGGCGTTCGCGCGGCTCGTGCGCGGCAACACGCTGATGCTCAAGCAGCTCACGTATATCGAAGCGGCGCGCAGTATCGGCGCGTCGGACTGGACCATCATCGTGCGTCATATTTTGCCGGGGACGATTTCGTCGGTCGTGGTGTACTTCACGATGCGTATCGGTACCTCGATCATTACCGCCGCGAGCCTGTCGTTTCTCGGACTCGGCGCGCAACCGCCCACCCCCGAGTGGGGCGCGATGCTTAATGAAGCGCGCGCCGATATGGTCACCGCGCCGCATATCGCGCTGTTTCCGAGTCTGGCGATCTTCGTCACCGTGCTCGCGTTCAACCTGCTCGGCGACGGTCTGCGCGATGCGCTCGATCCGAAGCTCGACCGCGCATGAGCCGGTCCGCAGCTGACAACGCGCCGCATGTCGGCGCTTTGCCGCGCGGTCCGCTGAACACGATCGCCGATGTGCCGGGCGTGAGCGTCGGACATTGCACGCTCGACGCAGGCGCGGTGCAAACCGGCGTGACCGTGATTCGTCCGCATGGCGGCGATCCGTTTCGTGACAAGGTGCCGGCCGCGGTGTCGGTGATCAACGGCTTCGGCAAAAGCATCGGGCTCGTGCAGGTCGACGAACTCGGCACGCTGGAAACGCCAATTGCATTGACCAATACGTTCGGTGTCGCCGCCGTTGCGCAAGCGCAGATTCGTGCGGCGATTCGTGCGAATCCGCGCATCGGGCGCGAGTGGTCGACCCTGAATCCACTGGTGTTCGAGTGCAATGACGGCTATCTGAACGATATCCAGGCAATGGCGGTCGGCTCGCAGCATTTCGACGACGCATACGCGGCCGCGAGCACCGAGGTTGCCAGCGGTTCGGTGGGGGCGGGGCGCGGTATGTCGTGCTTCGATCTGAAGGGTGGGATTGGCAACGCGTCGCGCGTGGCGGAGGCGGCGGGTTGCCGCTATACCGTCGGCGCGCTGGTGCTGGCGAACTTCGGCCGCTTGCCGATGCTGACGCTCGACGGTGTGCCGCTCGGCCGCATGCTGAGCGAACGCGCGACTGCAGGCGCGAACGCTTCGGCCACGAACGCTTCGGCCAGGATGAAGCCCGAGCAAGGCTCCATCATCATGATCGTGGCCACCGATGCGCCGCTCGACGCCCGTCAACTCAAGCGTCTCTCGCAACGCGCGGCCGCCGGTCTCGCGCGCACCGGCTCGGTGTACGGCCACGGCAGCGGCGATATCGCCCTGGCGTTTTCAACCGCCTACACCGTGCCGCATGAAGCGCAATTCGTCACGCTGCCGCCGCTACTCGCCGACGAACGTCTGGACCCGCTGTTTCGCGCTTGCGCGGACAGCGTCGAGCAGGCCATTGTCGACGCGTTGTGGCGCGCTGCGCCAGTGACCGGACGCGACGGCCATCGACGTCTCTCGCTCCACGACAGCGCGCCCGATCTCTCTCAACTACTCAACTCCGCTCGCTGATGAAAGTCCTCATTTCCGCCGACATCGAAGGCGTGGCCGGTGTGTTTCATCCCGAACAAACGCGCGCGGGCAACGGCGAATACGAAGCCGCGCGCCGCTGGATGACGCTCGAAGCCAACGCCGCGATCGAAGGCGCGTTCGCTGGCGGCGCCACGCAAGTGTGGATCAACGATTCGCACGGCGGCTTCCGCAATCTGCTGCCCGATCTGCTCGATCCACGCGCGCTGGTGGTGCTCGGCAAACCGCGCACGCTCGGCATGATGGCCGGGCTCGAATACGGCGCGGCGCTGGTTTTCATGATCGGCTATCACGCCATGTCGCAAACGCGCGGCATCCTTGCGCATACGATCAACAGCTTCGCCTTCGCACGCGTATCGCTGAACGGCGTGGAAGTCGGCGAGGCGGGCATTTACGGCGCGCTGGCGGAAGAATATGGCGCACAGGTCGCGCTTTTGTCAGGCGACGATGTTTTCGCCGAAGAAACCGCGCCGCGTTTTCCCGGCGCGCGTTTTGTGGTCACCAAGCGTGCGACGGGTCAGGCGAGCGGTGTGACGCAGTCGCCGGCGAACGCGCGCGAGGCGATCGAAACGGCGGCGCGCGAAGTGGTCCGGCAACATCTCGGCGGAGGCCGTGCGGAGCAGGCCACGCGCGCGGTGGCGCAGCCGGTTGCGTGCGAACTGCGCGTGCAGACCAGCGCGCTCGCCGATCTGTTCTGCCAATGGCCGACGCTCATGCGCGTCGACGCGGTCACGCTGCGTTTCGACGCGGCGTCGGTGGAGCACATGGTGCGCATGCTGAACTGCCTGTCCGCGATGTCGTTCATGCTGCGCTAGCCGTATGGACGGCCGCGCTCCGGTGGCATGTCATCAGGCGCGGTAATTTCAACTCGCTTACGGATCGCTGCCGACTGTAAAAAAGGCACCCACAGAACACGTTCGACGAGGAAGCGGTACTCTCTGTTTTCCAAAAAGTACGGTCTTTCTCACTGAGCGGAGTACAGCATGGGTAAGCAGACTATTGCGGATTATCTGGCCAAAACCTTGGCCGCGGCGGACGTGGAACGCATCTGGGGCGTGACGGGCGATAGCCTGAATGGCCTGTCGGACAGCCTGCAGCGCGTCGGTTCGATTCGCTGGATGCACACGCGTCACGAAGAGGTCGCGGCTTTCGCCGCCGGCGCGGATGCTGCGGCAACCGGCAAGCTTGCCGTCTGTGCGGGCAGTTGCGGCCCCGGCAACCTGCATCTGATCAACGGTCTCTACGACTGTCACCGCAATCATCAACCGGTGCTCGCGATTGCCGCGCACATTCCGTCGTCGGAAATCGGTCTCGGCTACTTTCAGGAAACCCATCCGCAGGAGTTGTTCAAGGAGTGCAGCCACTACGTGGAGCTGGTGACGAACCCGTCGCAGTTTCCGCGCGTGCTGGCGCGCGCCATGCGAACCGCGATCGAAGAGCGCGGCGTCGCGGTGATCGTGCTGCCGGGCGACGTTGCACTAAGCGACGCGCCCGACGAAGCGCCGGCATGGTCCGGCACGCTGGAACGCTCGACCGTGACGCCGTCCGAGCCCGATCTCGACCGTCTCGCCGATCTGCTGAATCAGGCCGGCGCCGTGACGCTGCTGTGCGGCAGCGGCTGCGCGGGTGCGCACGACGAAGTGGTGGCGTTCGCCGACCAGCTCGGCGCGCCGACCGTGCATGCGTTGCGCGGCAAGCAGTACGTGGAGTGGGACAACCCGTTCGACGTCGGCATGACGGGCTTGATCGGTTTCAGCTCCGGCTATCACGCGATGATGTCGTGCGACACGCTCGTGATGCTCGGCACCGACTTTCCGTATCGCAACTTCTATCCGTCGCACGGCAACGTGGTGCAGATCGATCGCAACGGCTCCGCGCTCGGCAAGCGCACGCCGTTGAAGCTGGGTCTGGTCGGCGACGTCAAGGCGACGTTGCAGGCGTTGCTGCCGAAGCTTAAGCGCAAGACCGATCGAAGCTTCCTCGATAACGCGCTGAAGCACTACGCGGATGCGCGCAAGGGGCTCGACGATCTGGCGCGTCCGTCCGCGCCGGGACGCGCGATTCATCCGCAGTACCTCACCAGCATCATCGACAAGGTCGCGAACGAAGACGCCGTGCTGACCGCCGACGTCGGCACGCCGACGCTCTGGGCCGCGCGCTATCTGACCATGAACGGCAAGCGTAGTTTGCATGGCTCGTTCAATCACGGCTCGATGGCGAACGCGATGCCGCAGGCACTCGGTGCGCAAGCCGCCGAGCCGGGCCGCCAGGTGATTTCGCTCTCCGGCGACGGTGGGCTGTCGATGCTGCTCGGCGATCTGCTTACCGCGCGTCAGCTCGATCTGCCGATCAAGGTCGTGGTGTTCAACAACAGCGTGCTCGGGTTCGTCGCGATGGAGATGAAGGCGGGCGGTTATCTGGAAGCCGGCACGGATCTCGCAACCACCGACTTCGCGGCGATTGCGCGCGGCGCGGGCATCTACGGTGTTCGTATCGAACTGTCGGAGAACATCGAACCGGCGCTGCGCGAGGCCTTCGCGCATCCGGGACCGGCGGTGATCGACGTGACGACCGCGAAGCATGAACTCGCGATGCCGCCGAAGATTGAATGGGCGCAGGCGAAGGGTTTCAGTCTTTATATGCTGAAGGCGGTGCTGAACGGACGCGGTGACGAGATCGTCGAATTGGCGACGACGAATCTGCGCTGAAGTACTGAAGTACTGAAGTGGTTCGACGGCCACTGAAGCGCGATCGGATCGCGTAATAAGTTAGCTGGCGTATGCGCGGTCACGTTGCCGCGCATACGCACGAACCGAGCGTAAGCCGCTATTGCTGCCGGCTCAATTCCCGCGCCGCGCGATCGATCACATCGGCAATCGCAGCGGCATGCGACACCGGCGCGAGATGGCTCGACGCCATCGGCACGATCTTCGCGCCCATTCGGTCGGCCATGAATTTTTCGACGTCCGGCGATACGGCGCGGTCTTTGGTCGTCAACACATACCATGACGGCTTTTCTCTCCACGCTACGTGACTGACCGTTTCGCTGAAGGCCTTCGCGGCGATCGGCACCTGCGCGGTGGCGAGTACGCGCGTGAGATTCTCGGGTACGTCCGCGGCAAAGTCCGCATGATATTTCGTGCGATCGAGCCAAAGAAAACCGCTCGCGTCAGGAATGATCGCCTTGCCCGCCGGCATCGGCTCGGCGCGCTTCATCAGATCCTGGGCCGACTCGTGAAGGTCCGGCGCAATCGCCGCGATGTACACGAGACCCGCTACATTCGGCGCGTTCGCGCCTGCTTCGGTGATCACCACGCCGCCCCACGAATGGCCTACCAGCATGGTCGGTCCGTCCTGCCGCGCGAGCACGCGACGGGTCGCGGCGACGTCGTCGGCGAGGGACGTCAGCGGGTTTTGCACCGAACTCACGTGATAACCCTTCTGCTGCAGTTTGGCGACCACGCCGTTCCAGCTCGACCCATCGACGAACGCGCCATGCACCAGCACGATGTTGCGTACGGGGCCGGTCATCGGCACGGCGGGCGGTGTGGGGGCGGCGGCGCTGGGTGTTGGGGCGGGTGCTGGCGCCGCAGGTGTGGGCGGCTTCATAGGCGGCTGGGCAGCGGGTAAAGCGGGCGCTTCGGGCGCGCTGGCTTCCATGCCGGGTTCGTCGACGGGTTCCGGAGCGGGTGCCACGTTGGGTGTCGCCATGGGCGCCTCGGCAGGCGCCGCGGTTTGGGCGCGCACGCCTGTCCCCGCGAAACAGAGACACAAAACAGCGGCGCAAAGCAGGCGTTTGGGCAACATGTTGAATCTCCGAAGGCGGGAAGCTCGACTAGGCGACCATACAGAAGCCCCAGGCCAGTGACAATCCCTAACCGCGCCGTTAAGTGCGGCGCTGAACGAAGCGCGGGTTGCTCCCAGTATTTGACTTATATCGGCCACGGTAAAATTTCGGGTTGTGCCCGGCAGGGACCATAAGTCCGATCGGGTGATCGATATCCATACACTGGGGCGCAATGTTGAATAGTGCACAGCAGCAAGACGGCCTGAAGCGCGGGCTCAAGAATCGCCATATCCAGTTGATCGCGCTGGGCGGCGCGATCGGCACCGGCCTGTTTCTCGGCTCCGCCAGCGTGTTGCAGGCCGCCGGCCCGTCGATGATTCTCGGCTACGCCATCGGCGGCATCATCGCCTTCATGATCATGCGGCAGCTCGGCGAAATGGTTGCGCAGGAACCGGTGGCCGGCTCATTCAGCCACTTCGCGTACAAATATTGGGGCGACTTTCCCGGCTTTCTGTCGGGCTGGAATTACTGGGTGCTGTACGTGCTCGTGAGCATGGCCGAGCTGACCGCGGTCGGCACCTATGTGCATTACTGGTGGCCCGGCGTGCCGGCGTGGGTGTCGGCGCTGGTGTGCTTCGTCGCCATCAATGCGATCAATCTCGCCAACGTCAAGGCGTATGGCGAAACCGAATTCTGGTTCGCCATCATCAAGGTGGTGGCGGTGATCGGCATGATTCTGTTCGGTGGTTATCTGCTGTTCAGCGGTCACGGCGGTCCGCAAGCGTCGATCACCAATCTGTGGACTCATGGCGGCTTCTTCCCGCACGGCTTTCACGGCCTCTTCATGATGCTCGCCGTCATCATGTTCTCGTTCGGCGGCCTGGAGTTGATCGGTATCACGGCAGCCGAGGCCGATCAGCCGCAAAAAAGCATTCCGAAAGCGGTGAATCAGGTGATCTATCGGATCCTGATTTTTTACATCTGCTCGCTGACGGTGTTGCTCTCGCTGTATCCGTGGAATGAAGTGGCGGCTGGCGGCAGCCCGTTCGTGATGATTTTCTCTCAGATCGGTTCGACGCTGACCGCGAACGTGCTCAACGTGGTGGTGCTGACGGCGGCGCTGTCGGTGTACAACAGCGGCGTGTATGCGAATAGCCGCATGCTCTACGGTCTCGCGGAGCAGGGCAACGCGCCGCGCGCGCTGATGAAGGTCGACCGCCGTGGCGTGCCGTATATGGCAATCGGTTTGTCGGCGCTCGCCACGTTCACCTGCGTGATCGTCAACTATCTGATTCCGGCCGAAGCGCTCGGTTTGCTGATGGCGCTGGTGGTTGCCGCGTTGGTGCTGAACTGGGCGCTAATCAGCCTGACGCATCTGAAGTCGCGCAAGGCGATGGTGGCGGCGGGCGAGACGCTGGTGTTCAAGTCGATCTGGTTCCCGCTCAGCAACTACATCTGCCTCGCGTTCATGGCGCTGGTGCTCGTGATTCTGGCCATGACGCCGGGGTTGTCGGTCTCGGTGTGGCTCGTGCCGGCGTGGCTGGTGGTGATGTGGGTCGGCTATGTGTTCAAGCGCCGGCGCGCGGCGCTGCAAGGCGGCGCGCGAGTGGCAGGGCGATAAGGAGGAAAGCGATGGAAGCGAGCCGCGATCTCGAACAGTTGCTACGCGACATGACGCCGATCGTCGCCGCGCCGGCTTATGTTTTCTGTAGCATTGCCGATCGCCGGATGCCGGTGGGCGTCGACGCGGTCTGCCTGTTCCACGAGGCCGAAGGCCTGACCGCGATTCTCGATCAGTCGGATGCCGACCGCCTCGGCATTGCCTACGACTTCACCGCGCGCATGATTACGTTGACGGTTCATTCGGACCTTGCCGCCGTGGGGTTTCTGGCCGTGATCTCGACGAAGCTGGCGCAAGCGCAAATTGCGTGCAACGTGGTGTCGGCCTTTTATCACGACCATCTGTTCGTGCCGGCCGAGCGTGTGGATGACGCGATGACGATCTTGCGTGCGTTGTCGGCGCCACCCGACGCGGCGGAAGCATAACCACGCGCGCATGAAAAAACCCGCGAAGCTTTATGCTCTCGCGGGTTTTATTCAAACTAACTGGTCGAACTTGAATTCGATTTGGTGCCCAGGGCCGGAATCGAACCGGCACGCCTTGCGGCGGGGGATTTTGAGTCCCCTGCGTCTACCAATTTCACCACCTGGGCAGGTCTTGCAGCACACGCGTCGGAACATGGCGCGCGGCGAAGACGCAGATTATGGCAAAAAATCGGACGACGGGCAAGCCGGTTGCTCGATTCGGCCGCCATGCCGTCAAACCGTCCGCGAAAATCGCTCGAGTGTCTGCTGGCCGAGGTAGCGATCGAACACCATCGCGATGTTGCGTACCAGCATGCGTCCGGCCATCCGCACTTCGAGCCTGCTGGCGCCGAGCGTGACCAGTCCGTCGTCTTCGAAACCGCGCAGACGCTCCAGCTCGGGCTCGAACGTGTCGGCGAAGCGAATGCCGTAGGCCGCTTCGAATTCGTCGAAGCGGAGTTCCAGATTGCACATCAGTTGCGTAATCACGTCGCGGCGCAGACGGTCGTCGGCCGTGAGGCGCACGCCGCGTGTGATCGCGAGCCGGCCGGCGTCGATCGCCGCGCCGTAGCCGGGCAGATCCTTGATGTTCTGCGCGTAGACGTCGCCGACCTTGCCGATCGACGACGCACCGAAGCCGATCAGATCGCATTCCGCGCGCGTGCTGTAGCCCTGGAAATTGCGGTGCAAGGTACGCTGCGCCTGGGCACGCGCGAGCTCGTCGGTGGGCAGCGCGAAGTGATCCATGCCGATGTACACATAGCCCGCGCTGGTCAATCGCTCCACCACCCGTTGCAGGAGCGCGAGCCGCACGGTCGGCGACGGCAGCGTGACCGGGTCCATTTGCCGTTGCATCTTGAAGAGCTGCGGCATATGCGCGTAAGCGAACACCGAGAGCCGATCCGGCGCGAGTTCGAGCATCGTGTCGAGCGTGCGGCTGAAGCTCTCGACCGTTTGATGCGGCAGCCCGTAGATCAGATCGACGCCGATCGAATGAAAGCCGGTCTCGCGCGCGGCTTGCATCACCGACCCGGTCATCTCGAGCGGCTGAATGCGGTTGATGGCCTGCTGCACGACCGGATCGAAATCCTGTACGCCGAGACTGAGGCGGTTGAAGCCGAGCGTGCGTAAATGAGCGATGGTGTCGGGCGAGGCTTCACGCGGATCGACTTCGATCGAATATTCGCCTTCCGCTTCGGGCAGCAACGCGAAGTGTTCGCGCGCGGCGGCCATCAACTCCGCCATTTCGTCGTGCGAGAGGAAGGTCGGCGTGCCGCCGCCTAAATGCAGCTGCGACACCGGACGCCGCGTGTCGAAACAGGCAGCTTGTAACGCCATCTCGTGCTTCAACTGGTCGAGATAGGGCCGCGCGTGGGCGCGGTTTTTTGTCGCGACCTTGTTGCAGCCGCAGTAGAAGCACACGGTGTCGCAGAACGGGATGTGGAAGTACAGCGACAGGTCCGTCGTGGCGGCGCCCGGGTCGGCGGCGGCGCGCAGGTAGTCGGCGGGATCGAACGTATCGTGGAACTGCAGCGCGGTCGGATAGGACGTATACCGTGGACCGTTCGCGCTGTATTTGGCGAGCAGATCGGGGCGGAACAGCGACTCGGCGGTGGTCATGAGGGGCTCGGGTTGGTTGGCCACCCGGAAGAGGCAGGCTCGGGCGCGCTTCGCCCGAGCGGATCGGGTCGGGTCGTACGCCGAGGGTCGCTGCCTGTTGAGCGCGGCCTTTGTGATCTTTCGAGTTTACGTGAGCGACCGTTTGCTGGATTGCGTAAAAAGGTCGCATGGAATGCGATGGCACAATGCGGGTCTACAGGATGATGGCGGTGCGTGGTTTGGGAAAAACGGCATGGGTGACGCGGCGAATGACGTGGTGAACGAAGTGAAAGATCAAGTGCGAAATGACGGGCAATTCGAAGGGCAAATCGGCGTGCGAAACCCGGCGCCAAAAGCCGTGCAGGAAGGCACGGGGAAACGCGAGTCGCCGTTTCGGGTCGCAGGTCACGCCTGCCGGCCCGATTGCGGCGCGTGCTGTATCGCGCCGTCGATTTCGAGTCCGATTCCCGGCATGCCCGACGGTAAGCCGGCCGGCGTGCGCTGCGTGCAACTCGGCGACGATCTGCGCTGCGCGATCTTCGGTCGGCCGGAGCGGCCGGCGTGCTGTTCCGGTCTGCAACCGCAGACGGAAATGTGCGGCACGGAGCGCAGCGAAGCCCTCGCATGGCTGACGCAACTCGAAGTGCAAACCCGGCCGCGTGTCGACACAACCACCTCGACACGAACCGCATGAACGAACCGCTTTTCCCAGGAGATTCCGCATGATTGAACCCACCGCGCCGGCCCGGCGCCGCTTTCTGCTCGCCGCGCTGACATGCTGTAGCGCGCTGGGCATCACCGTCTCGCTGACCGCCTGCGCGACGCCGACTTTCCCGTTCATCCCTTCGCACTACACGTTCTCGCAGCAGCAGGTGCAGGACGCGGTGCAGCGCAAATTCCCGTATCAGCGCACGGTTTCGCAAGTATTCGACGTCGCGCTGTCCAATCCCGTGGTCGGTTTCCTGCCGGACGCGAACCGCATCTCGGTAAAGCTCGACGCGCGTTTCGCGAGCCCGTTCATGCCGCAGCCGGTTGACGGCGTCTTCACGCTATCGAGTGAACTCGCTTACGACGCCGCCAGCAAATCGGTCGTCCTGAAGTCGCCGAACGTCGACAACGTCAGCGTCAGCGGCCAGGCGCAGGCCTATACGCAGCAGATCAGCGCCGCCGCGGCGGTGCTCGCCACCCAGTTGCTGACCAACTATCCGATTTACACCTTTAAGCCCGAACAGTTGCAATTTGCCGGCGTGAATTACGAACCCGGTACAATCACAATCCTTACAAACGGCATACGCGTGCAGATCGTCGAAAAATGACGTGGCGCGCGGCCGTCAGGGCCGCGCCTGACCGTGCCGGCCCTGTCGTTCCGATTATTTACCGCGATGAGGGTCACGGATGGACTGGCTAATGGCTTGCAAGGCGCTGATTCTGGGCGTCGTCGAAGGGTTGACGGAATTTTTGCCGGTGTCGAGCACCGGGCATCTGATCGTCGCGGGCAGTCTGCTGAACTTCACGGACGACCACGCGAAAACCTTCGATGTCGTGATCCAGCTCGGCGCCATTCTCGCTGTGTGCTGGGAGTTCCGGCGACGTATCGGCAGCGTGGTGGCCGGCTTGCCGAGCCGTCCCGACGCGCGCCGCTTCGCGCTGAACGTGATCATCGCGACGATTCCGGCCGTCGTGCTCGGCTTGCTGTTCGAGAAGTCGATTAAGGCGGCGCTGTTTTCACCGGTGCCGGTCGCGTTCGCGCTGGTGGCGGGCGGCGTGGTGATCCTGTGGGCGGAAGCGCGTCAGCGCGCGCGCGGCAATGTGCCGGCACGCGTGCAAAACGTCGACGATCTGCGCCCGCTCGACGCGTTGAAAGTCGGCCTCGCGCAATGTTTCGCGCTGATTCCGGGCATGTCGCGCTCGGGCTCGACGATCATCGGCGGGATGCTGTTCGGTCTCGAGCGCCGCGTCGCCACTGAATTTTCGTTTTTCCTCGCGATTCCGATCATCTTCGGCGCGACGGCTTACGAGCTCTATAAAGATTGGCACCTGCTTTCCGCCGACGCGCTCGGCAGCTTCGCGCTCGGCTTCGTGGCGGCCTTTGTCAGCGCGTTCGCCTGCGTGCGCTGGTTGCTGCGCTATATCGCCGCGCACGATTTCACGGTGTTTGCGTGGTATCGGATCGGCTTCGGCCTGTTGATCCTGCTGGTGGGTTACAGCGGTGCATTGAGCTGGGCGGATTAAGTTTTCTCGCGCCGGGTATTTAGCTTTAACCATGAAAAAAGGTCCGCGTTTGCGGACCTTTTTGCTTTTCAACAGGGGTTTCTAGCGACGCGCGTGAGACGTTGCCGTCAGCCGCGTTTGCGGAATACGAGATCCCAGACGCCGTGTCCGAGCCGCAACCCACGGCGCTCGAACTTGGTCACCGGACGATAGTCGGGGCGCGGGGCATAACCGTCGGCCGTATTGGCTAGCGCGGGTTCCGCGCCCAGTACTTCGAGCATCTGCTCGGCGTAGTTTTGCCAGTCGGTGGCGCAGTGCAGATAGGCGCCCGGTTTCAGCCGCGACACCAGCAATGCGACGAACTTCGGCTGGATCAGCCTGCGCTTGTGATGACGCGCCTTGTGCCACGGATCCGGAAAAAAGATGTGCGCGCCGTCGAGGCTGTCCGGCGCAATCATTTGCTCGAGCACTTCCACCGCGTCGTGCTGAATGATGCGGATGTTCGACATATTCTGTTCGCCCATCAGTTTCAGCAGCGCACCGACGCCGGGCTCGTGCACTTCGACGCCGAGGAAGTCGTCGTCAGGGCGGTGCGAGGCGATCTCCGCCGTGGTCGCGCCCATGCCGAAGCCGATTTCCAGCACGCGCGGCGCGGTGCGGCCGAACACGCTGTTCCAGTCGGGTTGTTGCGGTGTGTACGGCACCACGAAGCGCGGACCGAGTTCGTCCATTGCGCGGCGCTGGCCGGTCGAGACGCGGCCGGCGCGTGTCACGAAGCTGCGGATGCGGCGCAGGTGCAGGGCTTCGCCTTGCGGCGCGGCGCCGTCGTCGATGGCGGGCGGGGTGTCGGTCGCGCTGGAAGGCGTAGGGAGGTCGTCCGGCAGGCCGGCGTCGTTGGGATCGTGGATCATTGTCGATGCTGCTACAAGGGTCAGGGCTGCGCGGCTCGGGCGGCGTATGTACGCTGCGCTCGGCGCTCGCAGGGTATTGCGCGTGACAGGAGCCGCCGTGGTTCGCACTGCGCTGTTGGTCAGCGCAGTGCGCGGCGAATCGCGTCGCCAGGCCGCCGTCATTACAAAAAAGCCGCCTTCGTGGAGGCGGCTCGTGCTGGATTCTGCTGAGGTTCAGCAGCAAGGTGGAGCGGGCGTTGCAAGTGCGCGTACGGTAGCACAACCGAAAAGGGTGCGTCCAGACGGACAGGGGCTTGCATGACGCATGGAAATCGTCGGGTACATTACATTTTAATAACCGAGATGGGCATTCGTATGATTTAATCGTTCTGTAAGCCGTCTGTTTCCAACGATTATCCGAACGACTATTCACTATGAGTAAGCACGCACACAATCACCGCCAGGCGAAACCGGCCAAACAGGGCTGGGTGGCCGTCGATCCGAATACCGTTCCGACCACGTCGCGGCTTGCGCTGCGCGAGGCGCTGTCGATCGAAAAAGTATCGCTGACCCAATACGACGATTTATTGTGGTTGATGGCGCAGGAATCGGGCGGGGTCGTGAACTTACGCAATCCGAAGATTGCGGCGCGCGGGCTTTATCAGCTGTTGCCGGCGCAATCCCGATTGAATCCTGAGGGCGAGAAGTCTTTCGGCAACGCGGTCGAAGAATGCCAGGGCGGCATTCGCTATATTCTCGGCCGCTATCACCATGCCGGCGCCGCCAGGTTGGTGTGGGCGGCGAATCACTGGGTTTGACGCGCGTTGCGATGCGCCGAGGTGCTAGGCAGTGCGGCGCAGTTCGTGTTCGAGCTTCGCGCTGGCAATCTCGTTCAAAGGCCGAATGGCCTGCTCGAGAATCCTGATAAGCGACGGGGTGGCGCCTTGGACTTCGAAGACCGTCTTCCAGCTTCGAACCGCACCCCACACGCGGCGAATAACGGCAAGAGCGGCGGGGCGATCCGGCACGAAGGCCGCAAATTCGCTCATGGCGTTGTCTAGCGTGGCCAGTTTTCCCTGGGTGCCAACGCTCAAATGCAAGCGCCTCTCCTGCGATGCGGACGGCCGCGGGACCACGTCGTACAAAGGGCTCAGCCGCCAGCCTTGCAACTGTGCGTCATACGAGAACGCGTGATTGCGCAGGTGGTCGTCGTCATTGGTCACGAAGATGTTGAGCACCATCCGCGCAAACAATTCTTCGTTGTCGCGCGCAATGCACTGCGGATGAACCTGCTCGCGGATGGTCTGCGCGAGGTCCTTATAACCCTTGGCGATCGATTCCATCTCAGGGCAAGCCATCAGGGTCAGCGCGCTGACTTGCGGAATGCGTCCTTCGGTGAATCCTTCTTGCGGCTCGGTGTCGTAGCCGCGCGCCATGGCCGCCAGCGGCTGGCCCGCCGGCGCCCAGAAACGGTCGAATCGGCGAATCAGCAGAACAGGATGGTCGCCCACGGCGATCACCCGCACGGGCGGCACCGTCAGACCGGCCGCACGGGCCAGGTCCAGAGCGCCTGCCTCGACAATCGCCAGGTTGTACGCGTCGTTTTTTGCCGGAAATTTGGCGAGCCACAGCACGCCGTGTTCGTCGCGCACGGACGCCTTGGGGCGCGCGCCACCGGCCGACGGCGCGCCACCCAGATAGGGCAGGAGATTCGCCGGGATCGGTTCGCCTGCCTCGACGGCCGCCGCGGCCTGAAGCAGATACGGCAAGCCCAGCATGTTGCCGGCGGCCTGCCGGGGTGGTGTGTCGAGGCGTTCGCGGACGTCGAGCGCGCCGACCCGATCGCTGCCGGCTTCCAGCAGATAGGTGAATTCGTCGAGGCTATTTGGCGCGGCATGGAGGCGGGCCTCGATAACGCGACGGCCCCATGCGTCCGGCGCGGCATCGCGAATACCGCCAAATTCTCCGACCTCCGGCAGCGGATACCACCGCGTACCCGGATTCTCGCGAGCGTTTGCCAGATTTAGCGCAAGCGGGTCGACCTCAAAGGCCTCCGGGCGTTTTACGTAGCGCGTGCCGTAGGCAAAACTGACCGTGCGCTGGTCGGCCGCGGCCGTCTCACTGTCCAGTAGGCCGGCCGGCACGAATTGATGCACGCCTTCGGCCTGGTCTGGCACGTGAGCAAAAACGGCTATCCGGTCAGGGACGCGGCGAGTTGCCACTTACGGCTCCTTAAAAATCGAGGTCGCGAAGTTCGGTTTTGGTCGCCCGACGCACGCGCTGCGGTAATTTGCGCGCGTGCAGCGCAATCAGGGCGGGCACTTCGCCGGCGAGTAACGCTTGCAACGACACCTCCGGCGCCATGGCGTGCACGTAGCGCAGGACCTGCGCCAACGTGCGGCCAGGATCGCCCTTTTCGATCAGAATCGCCGTGGACCGGGACAGCCCGGCCCGCGCGGCTGCGTCGGACTGGCGCAGCTTGACGCCTTGCCGGAGCTGGGCGATGCGCTCGCCCAGCATTTGCGCCTCGGTGAGACGAGTGGACGGCAGGAGAGGCGTTTCGTTGCGCTTCATGATGTCTGCAATCGTAGTCTTAAAGTGACTTATGGCTTGTGATTGAAAACATGTTATGCCACGACGATTTGGTCGTCAAGACCGGAATCACAGACCTTAAGTCGTTTAAGGACTGTGATTGCAGACTTTTTAAGGTTGGATTGCTGTCATGTGATCTTTTGATCGCACGCTGACCTCAATCAGGCGCTCGCCACATTAGCCAGACGACGGATTACCCGCCCGGAGCGGCTTTGCAATGTTTCTGGTGAAGGTCGACCAAGTCCAGCACGGTCTGATGGGAGAGGCGGATGAACCACCTTGCAACGCTTCACGAACGGAAGCGTTGGAGCGGGCGATGGGAATCGAACCCACGGCTCTAGCTTGGGAAGCTAGGGTATTACCATTATACGACGCCCGCAGAGCGCACGATTTTACTCGGGAAAAGGCAGTTAGCGCAAATCGCACCGCCCTTTCCCGCCCGCGCCGAAGCTGCGCCCCGGGTTCAGATCACGAAGTAAGTCAGCTGAACCGCCGCGCGCGTCACCACCATCAGCAGCACCTGCACGATCACGAACAGCAGAATCGGAGAAAGATCGATACCGCCGAGCTGCGGTACGACCCGGCGCAGCGGATTCAGAAACGGCGCGGTCAGCTGATAAAGAATCGGCATGGCCGGCGAACGCGGATTGAGCCACGACAGCAGCGCCATCAGGATCGTCATCCAGATGATGAGATTCAGCGCCCACTTGATCACCGTCAGCACCGCGACGATCAGCAGCGTCGGCACGAGGGTCAGCGGATCGGCGCCGGTCAGGACCACCATCAGCACCACATAGACGATCGCCGCGATCAGCGCCGCGACGAGGCTCGCCCAGTCGATGCTGCGAGTGCTCGGCAGAATCCGCCGCAGCGGCAGCACGATCCAGTTGGTGGCTTGCAGCACGGCGTTCGTGACCGGGTTGTACGGCGGCATGCGCACGACCTGCAGCCAGGCGCGCAGCAGCAACGCCGCGCCGAACAGCGTAAAGACGGTATTGAGCAGAAAACGGGCGATATCGCCAAACATCGTGTGTCCTTATCCTTCTGATGGCGGCCGTCGGTCGGCCGCGGGGAGCCGGCGCGAGCCGATCGGTGCGCCAGCGGTTTCATTCGGTTTTCATGCGCCGCTTCAGCGGAAGGGCGTGCGCGGGGTCTCGGGCAGCCGCTCGGCCTTTGACCGGCCACCCGCGAGCTTGACCGGCCAGTACAACGATAGATCGCCGCCGCGTCCGCCTCCGCTCGCCATCACACGGAAATCTTGATCTCGCTGATCAGAATCGCGCCGTTGCCGCCGTCGGTGTAATTGGGAATGTCGGCGGTGAGTTGTTCGGCCGCGGATTTGAAGACCTTGTAGAAGTCGTCCGCGCTCTCGAACAGGAAATGTCCCGTCGCGACATACGGCGGCGGCGTTCCCGGCGGCCCGGCGTTGATGCCGACGTCGACCGACCAGCCTTTCAGCGACGGCCCGAACAGCTTTGCCGCAAGCGGCATATGCGTGACGCAGTAATAGTCCACGTCGAAGTGGCCGTTTTCCCGATACGGATAAAGGATGCTGACCTTGATCATTGTGCGTTCTCGTCTGTTGGTCCCGAAGCGCGGCGCTGGCGGATTGCGCGCGGCGCCGGACGTCACATTATCACGGCTTACTTGACGCTTGCACCTGTGGCCGCCTGATTCAGCGAGCGGTTGAGCGATTCTTCAACGGCCTCGGCGATCGCCTCGATGGCGGCGGGCGGCGTGGCGCGGCGTTCGGCGAGGCCGACCGCGCGCCGCGTCAGCAAACCGTAGAGCGCGGCGTGGTCGCCGCCGAGCCCCTCCAGCAGCGCCAGCTGCTTGGCGACCACACCCGTATCGCCGCGCGACACCGGGCCCGCCAGCGAATTGGACAGCCCCTTGTCGCGTGCGGTTTCGATGGTGCCGGCGAGCATCGGCAGCAGCGCGCGCAGCGCGTCGTCTTCGGCGAAGCCGAGCGTGCGCCACAGCGCGACGCATTCGGCCAGGCTGCACAGCGCGAAGCTGGCGGCATAGTGCGCGGCGGCGTGATACAGCATGCGTCCGCCCGCCGGAATCGACAGCGGATGGCAGCGCAGCGCGACGGCTAGCGCCGTCAGCGCGTCTTTCAGCGCGCCGTCGGCCTCGATCGTGACCGAACAGCCGGCAATCCGCTCGAGGTCGGCGAGCTCACCGCCAAAGAGGTACAGTGGATGAAAGCCGCCGATTGCCGCGCCCCGGTCGCGCGCCGGGGCCAGCAGTTCGACCGGCGAGGCGCCGCTGCAATGCACCAGCGCCTTACGCGAGCCGCTCGCCGCCGCCGGGTCGAAGCGCAGAGTGTGGGCTGACGAACCGATATGGTCGTCCGAAACGGCTAAAAAGATGATGTCGGCGGCGTCGACAACCTGTTGAGGGTCGTCACAAGCCGCGCAATGCTCGATTTGACTGGCAAGCCGGCTGGCCGAGGCCGCCGTGCGGCTCGTCACCGCCGTGACCGGATAGCCGGTGCGGGAAAAGCTCAGCGCCAGGCACCGCGCGAGCCGGCCTGCACCGATAAAGCCGAGACGCGGCAGAGAAGACTGGGACATGGTTGCCTGCTCCAGACGGAACATTTGGACGGGAAAGCAGAAGTATCGCGCATCCGGCCGCCCGCAAGCGACCTCGGCGCCCGGGCTTTCCTCTGATCAGTTGGCGCGCCGTATGGCGTGGCCGGCCGGTTATCCGGCGGCACGCGCCTGGCAGGCTTGAAAACTGCTCACAATTCGTCCATGTGCCGATTTAGGCCGTTGCAGTTCCGGGTATTTCGTCTCGCAGTCAGATTCGGGAGGTCACGATGAGCATTTTTTCTTACCGAAAGCACTTGCGGTTCCTCACCCACGCACAGCGCCGCCGCTGGTGGGACCAGAAAAAGCGCTTGACGCCGCGCGTGCGGATCAGCGGCGCCTACGTCCCGCCGAGCGTGTCGCGCGAATTCGCCTACGTGAAGGTTGGTTGACACACGCTGCTAGCGCTGTTTGCAGGTAAGAGGTGCCCGGCTAGATCGCCGGGCATTTTTCGTTATGGCGCTTCAATCGAGCCGTCAGGATTGAAGCTAATTTGTAATCAAAGATTACTGAAAAGCGCGCTTTCGACGCCGTGCGCTTCGTCAAGCGGCCCCTGAGATTTCGCGGCCGCGCGAAAACCCTTAGTTTTCAGCCCGCCACGTTGCCCGTTCGGCATTTCTTGCGCACGCACGAATTCCGACGTATTGCCGCCAATTGCAATTTGCAACAAATGCGCACAAATACGATTGGGCTTTTTCGATACATTGGGTTCAGAGCATGCAACGCATGCGAAGTCGGCGACCTTGGTGGGCCGCGCTAGGAGAATACAAATGAAAAAGATCGTTCCGTTTGTCGTTGCCGCCGCACTCGGCCTGGGACTTGCCAGTGCAGCCGAAGCACACGTTTCCGTGGGTATCGGTATCGGGGTGCCGATTGCGCCGGCTTATCCGGTTTATGCCGCGCCGCCGCCGGTTTATTACGCGCCGCCGCCCGTCTATGCGCCGCCGCCGGTTGTGTATGCGCCGCCGCCCGCAGTGGTGGTGGGTGGCTATTACGGCGGCTATGGCCGTCCTTACTATCATCACGGTTATTACGGCCGCGGCTATTACGCGCACGGTTATTACGGCCACGGCTACTACCGTCGCTAAAGCTTAAGTGCTTGGTGCAGGTTCAACGGCGTAACGCCGGCTTGATTGCCGGGTTACGCCGTTTGTATTTTGTTGGCGCGGTAGCGATCCAAAGCAGCGGCGAAGCTGGGAGAATGGTTGTTTAACCACCGCTCTGGAGAGTTTCGCCGATGCATGCGCTTCCCGCTCCCACTTTCGACGACGTCCTCGACGCCGCCGCGCGTCTCGAAGGCGTCGCGCACCGCACTCCCGTTTTGACCTCGAATACGTTCAACGAACGCACGGGTGCGTCGGTGTTCTTCAAGTGCGAGAATTTTCAGCGCATGGGCGCCTTCAAGTTTCGAGGTGCCTATAACGCGATTTCGCACTTCGACGCGGAGCAACGCAAGGCCGGCGTGCTGACATTCTCGTCGGGCAATCATGCGCAAGCCATCGCGTTGTCGGCGCGGCTCGCCGGCATTCGCGCGACCATCATCATGCCGCACGACGCGCCCGCGGCCAAAGTCGCGGCGACCAAGGGTTACGGCGGCGAAGTCATCACCTATGACCGCTACACCGAGAACCGCGAAGAGATTGGCCGCCGGCTCGCCGAAGAGCGCGGCATGACGCTGATCCCGCCTTACGACCATCCGCATGTGATCGCGGGGCAGGGCACCGCAGTGAAGGAACTGATCGATGAAACCGGTCCGCTCGACATGCTGTTCGTCTGTCTCGGCGGCGGCGGATTGATCGGCGGCAGCGCGTTGTCGGCGGCGGCGTTGAGCCCGGCATGCACGGTGATCGGCGTCGAGCCGGAAGCCGGCAACGACGGCCAGCAGTCGCTCGCGCGTGGTGAGATCGTGCGGATCGACACGCCGCGTACTATCGCCGACGGCGCCGCCTCCACGCATCTCGGTGACTACACGTTCGCGATCATTCGCAAGCTGGTGGCGCGAATCGAAACCGTTAGCGACGCGCAGTTGATCGACTCCATGCGCTTTTTCGCGCAGCGCATGAAAATCGTGGTCGAGCCGACGGGCTGTCTCGCGGCGGCCGCGGTGCTGAACGGCGTTGTGCCGGTTGAAGGCAAACGCGTCGGCGTGGTGATCAGCGGCGGTAACGTCGATCTGGAGAAACTCGCGCAGTACCTCGCGTGATGGATCGTCGGCAGCTAATGCTGAGGCTGGCGCTCGCTGAACGGAATTGAAGGTCGCAAACGGAAAACGGCTCGCTCAAGGCGAGCCGTTTTCATATCAACTCACCGCGTGCGCGGTCTGCACGATCAGATCGCGATACCCGTTGACGATCACGCTATAGGAGAAGTACGCGAACAGCAGCGCGGACAGCACATGACACGCGCGCAGCAACCCGGTGCCCGCGCGTTTGCGGCCGTGGCTGCCGAGCCCGCAGATAAAGATCGTCCAGCACAGTCCGCCGAGAAAGAAGCCGCCGAGAAACACCGGCGCCGTCGTGACGCTCGTCGCGCCCGCTTTCGCGATCAACGCGCCGCCGATGGCCGCGAACCACAGAATCGCCGAAGGCGACGACACCGCCAGCAAGACGCCACGCAAAAAGCCGCGCCATGCGGACAGATGCGGCGCGTTCGCATCCGCCTCGCCAGCGACCGGGGGCGCCGACGCCGGGAACATCGCTTCACGCGCCATCTTCCACGTGAGAAACAGCAAAATCGCCGCGCCGCCGATCCACACCACCCAGCGCACCGATTCGAACTGCAGCAGTGCGGCCATGCCCGCGAGCGCGAGCGCCGCGTAAATCAGGTCGCCGATACACGAGCCGAGGCCGAGCCAGAAGCCGGGTTTGAAGCCGTGCGAGAGCGTCAGCGAAATCATCGCGACGTTCACGAGACCGATATCCAGACACAACGACAGCGACAGAAAAAATCCGTCCGACATCATTGAAAAAGCATGCATCCGCGCGACCACTCCGTTGGTGTTTTGTTATTTGAACTTGTCGTGCGGCTCGCCTACAGGCCCAGCTCGTTCCACAACGTGTCGATGCGCTGTTTGACCGCTTTATCCATCTCGATCGGGCGGCCCCATTCGCGATCGGTTTCGCCGGGCCACTTGTTGGTGGCGTCGAGCCCCATCTTCGATCCGAGCCCGGCCACCGGCGACGCGAAATCCAGATAATCGATCGGCGTGCGGTCTACCAGCACCGTGTCGCGCGCGGGATCGATACGCGTGGTGATCGCCCAGATCACTTCTTTCCAGTCGCGAATATTGACGTCTTCGTCGACCACGACGATGAACTTCGTGTACATGAACTGCCGCAGAAAACTCCACACGCCGAACATCACGCGCTTGGCGTGGCCGGGATAGCTTTTCTTCATCTGCACGATGGCCATGCGGTAGCTGCAGCCTTCGGGCGGCAGATAGAAGTCGGTGATCTCGCTGAACTGCTTCTGCAACAGCGGCACGAACACTTCGTTCAGCGCGACGCCGAGCACCGCGGGCTCGTCGGGCGGTTTGCCGGTGTAGGTGGAGTGATAGATCGCGTCGCGCCGCATGGTGATGCGTTCGACGGTGAAAACGGGAAACCACTCCTGCTCGTTGTAGTAGCCGGTGTGGTCTCCGTACGGGCCCTCCAGCGCATGTTCGTAACCCGCGGACGCACCTTTGGTGGGTCGCGGCGGCGCGCCGGCCGGAGCGGGCGAGGGCGTGCCTTCCTGCGGATAGATGAACCCCTCCAGCACGATCTCAGCGCGCGCGGGCACCTGCAAACCGTCGACACCCGGCGTGATGCATTTGGCGAGTTCGGTGCGCCCGCCTCGCAGCAGCCCGGCGAACTGGTATTCAGACAGGGTGTCGGGCACAGGCGTGACCGCACCGAGGATCGTGGCCGGGTCGGCGCCCAACACGACTGCTACCGGATATGGCTTGCCTGGATTCTGCAGCGCGAACTCGCGGAAATCGAGCGCGCCGCCACGATGGGCGAGCCACCGCATGATCAGTTTGTTACGCCCGATCAGTTGCTGGCGATATATACCTAAATTTTGTCGGCTCTTATTCGGGCCTTTTGTGACGGTCAGGCCCCATGTGATCAGCGGGCCGGCGTCGCCCGGCCAGCAGGTCTGAATGGGCAGCCTGGCGAGGTCCACGTCGTTGCCTTCCCAGACGACTTCCTGGCAGGGCGGCGCGCTCACCGTTTTGGGCGCCATGTCCCACACCGCCTTGGCCAGCGAGAACAGTTTGCCCGCGTCCTTGAGGCCTTTTGGCGGCTCCGGTTCCTTCAACGCGGAGAGCAGCCGCCCGACGTCGCGCAGCGACTCGAGCGCGGCGCCGTCGCCTTCACCGGCCTGCGCGTCGACACCCATGCCGAGCGCTACCCGGCGCGGCGTGCCGAACAGGTTGCCGAGCACGGGAAACGCCTGCTGGGCAGGCCTCTCGAACAGCAACGCCGGGCCGCCGGCGCGTAGCACGCGGTCGCACAGTTCGGTCATTTCCAGGACAGGCGAGACGGTTTGCGAGATACGGCGCAGCTCTCCGATCGATTCGAGACGGCCGACGAAATCACGCAGGTCTTTATATTTCATCTGGTGCGGTTCAGTGCCGCGCGAGCGGCGGGAAGGAAGGGCGCAGCAGGCTGCCGCCGCGCCAAAACGATTGTCGATTTTACCTGCGTTGACTAACGCACGTAGCTCAGCCGAACGGCCTAGGTAGAGGAAGCCTTTTGAGATGGCTCAAAAGGCGCATGCTGCGCGGTTCTTGACCGACTGAACACTGTTCATTATTACAATTAGTTATACTTTTGCCTGTCTATAGTGTTGACGATCTATAAAACCCTGCATAGAATCCGTCCACATTGGTTGCAGGGCGTGAACCTTTTTACCACTGCCCCCGGTCCCTTTAGACGCAACGCGTCACCGTTTACCGAACCCCTGCACGGTATCCGACGGCCTTATTGAAGTCCTCGCCAGCGCCAACTGACGCTGGTTTTTCGCGTGGGAGCCACCGCCTGCATACTTTTTTGGTATGCCGCGGCCACTTTTCAGGATGGCTCCCCACAGACGGTATTTGCCGTTTTCCCGACGTCGCTGCTGCCCTAACCAGACAGAGCACGCGATGTCTTGACTCTTCGAATGTGTGTTACCGCCTGTTCACATGGCGGAGTTCGGGGATCATGCAACATGGGAGATCTGAATGAACGCCTGGTTATCGTGGCGTCCCGATGAGCGTATTGCGCAGGTTGTGCGTGGTGTGCTGCGTCGCGGGACGCGAATGAGTCATCACCTGTTCAGCATTGTCGGCGGTATCGCTGTCGTGCTGGCACTCGTACTGTGGCTGATGCCGGCCCTGCGCGGCACGCTGGCCGCCAAGCTGATGCCGGTTGTGTCGGCCGCTGTGCAAGCCGGGCCTGCCCGCTTGCTGCAAGGCAACCCGCTGCCGTCGTTCGGCCCGCCGGGTAGCCCGTCTTCCGACGACTCGCTGTCCACCAATTCGAACGGCGCCGACAGCGCGAGCGGTGCGAACAACGGCAACACCGCCGCCACCGTGAGCAACACCAGTTTCGACGGCGCCTTCGACGGCTCCGGCTCGGCCGGTATGGGCGTCGCGGCCCTCAACGGGCTCGATCCGCGCACCATGCAAAGCGTCAGCGCGCTGGCGCGTCTGATTCCGTCGCAACGCGTCTCCGCCGACGCCCGCGACGACCGCGTGCTGGTGTCGACCCGTGAGCAGGATCTGGTCGCGTCGTACCTGGCGCGCCGTTATCGCGTCGCTCAGGAGCCCGTTAGCGAGCTCGTGAAGGCCGCGTTCGACACCGGCCGCGAAGTCGGTCTCGACCCGCTGCTGCTGCTGTCCGTGATGGCGATCGAGTCGGGCTTCAACCCGTACGCCGAGAGCGGCGTGGGCGCGCAAGGCCTGATGCAGGTCATGTCGAAGGTGCATTCGGACAAGTTCCAGTACTTCGGCGGCCAGAGCGCGGCGCTCGAACCGGTTGCGAACATCAAGGTGGGCGCGCTGGTGTTGAAGGATTGCATCGCCCGTGGCGGCTCGTTGCCGGGCGGTTTGCGCCTCTACGTGGGCTCGACCTCGCAGGACGACGGCGGTTACGGTGCCAAGGTGATGGCCGAGCGTGGCCGTCTGCGCGACGTGGCGCGTGGCCGCAAGGTGCCGATCAATGCACCGCAGTCGCCAGTTCTGACGACCGCGTCGGCGAATACGACGGCCGCGGCTGCTACCAGCAGCAAGCGCGTGCAGGTGACGCTCGACAGCGGTCATCCGCTGAGCGCGGCGCCGGTGAAGACGCCGGTGTCCGAGCAGGACGACGCCAGTTCCAACGCGCCCAAGCATGTTGCTTCGAATTCGGAGTTCGGCGCCTGAAGTTGGCATGTGAGCTGAACGTGACCGGGCTGATGCAAGCCGTCGGCCACAAAAAAGGACACCCGAGGGTGTCCTTTTTCACGTCTGGCGATCCGGAAGCACGGATCAATGCCGACCGAACAGCTTTGCCAGCCGGTCGACGGCTTCTTCCAGCTTCGGATAAGCCGTTGCATACGACAGCCGGATGTAGTGCTTCGGCGCATGCGTGCCGAAATCCATGCCCGGCACCAGCACCACGCCCGCATCGTGCAGCATCGCTTTGGTCAGCGCGGCGCTGTCGCCGGCGGCCCGATGCGCGACCGTGCGGCAATCCGCGTAGACGTAAAACGCGCCGTCGGGCATGACTGGCACCGAAAAACCCAGCGATTCCAACGCCGGTGCGATGAAATCACGCCGACGCTTGAATTCCAGCCGCCGGCTTTCGTAAATAGCGATGGTTTCCGGCTCGAAGCACGCGAGCGCCGCGTGCTGCGCGAGTGCCGACGCGCAGATGAACAGGTTCTGCGCAAGCTTTTCGAACGCGCCGACCATGTTCGGCGGCACCACCAGCCAGCCGAGCCGCCAGCCGGTCATGTTGAAATACTTCGAGAAACTGTTGACGGTGATCACGTCGTCGCCGAACGACAGCGCCGACACCGGCTTCGCGTCGTAGCTCAAGCCCTGGTAGATTTCGTCGACGATGGTAAAGCCGCCGCGCGAGCGCACCGATTTGACGATGCGCTCGAGTTCGGCCGGTTCGATCGACGTGCCGGTCGGATTCGACGGCGACGCCAGCAACACGCCACGGGTGTGCTCGTTCCACAGCCGTTCCACGTCGGCGGCGGTCAGCTGGAAACGCTCGGCCGGGCCGCTAGGCACCATCACCGGTTTGCCTTCGGCGGCGATCACGAAATGCCGGTTGCACGGATAGCACGGGTCGGGCATCAGCACTTCGTCGTCGCGATCGACCAGCGCGGCGCACGCCAGCAGCAACGCGGCGGAAGCGCCGGCCGTGACCACGATTCGAGCCGGGTCGACGTTCACGCCGTAGAAATCGGCGTAGTGCGCCGAGATGGCTTCGCGCAGCGCGTGCAGGCCGAGCGCGTTGGTGTATTGCGTGACGCCGCGGCGCAGCGCGTTCGCGGCGGCCTCGATGACCGGTTCGGGCGCGGTGAAATCGGGCTCGCCGATTCCCATGTGAATGATGTCGCGCCCGTCGCGCTCCAGTAGCGCGGCCTCCTTGGCCAGCTCCATCACATAGAAAGGCTGGATGGCGTCGACGCGCGCGGCAAGCCGCACCAAGGGTTCGGTCACGGAGTTCATACGATCAGTCAGATCCATTCAGAGCGACTACGGTCCAGATACAGCCAACCCGGCACATGCCCGCGGCTCGCGCCGCAGCCATGTGCCGCACCAAACTCAATGCTTGCGGGCTGCTTGCGTTTCGGCCGCGCGCAGTTGCGCCGCCAGCTTGTCCAGCACGCCGTTCACGTACTTGTAGCCGTCGGCGCCGCCGAACGTCTTGGCGAGTTCGACCGCCTCGTTGATGACAACGCGATAGGGAATATCGACATGGTTCTTAAACTCGTACGCGGCGACCAGCAGTACCGCGCGTTCGACCGGCGACAGCTGTTCGAGCGGACGGTCCAGACACGGCGCGATGTCGGCGGACAATGCTTCCGAATCGCGGATCACGCCATGCAGCAGCGCGTTCAGATGTTCGTGGTCGGCCTTGTCGAAGCCCTGCGCGCCGCGCAATTGCGCGTCGATTTCGCCGCCGGGCGAACCCGACAGCAGCCACTGGTAAAGCCCCTGCGTGGCCAGTTCGCGGGAGCGTCGGCGTGCGCTCTTCATGCCTCTTCCTCTTCTTCGTCTTCTTCTTCGTCGTCGCCGCCGAGTTGTTCGAGCGCGACGGAGAGGTTCGCCATTTCGACGGCCACGCGCGCTGCGTCACGACCCTTTTCGGTCATGCGGGCCACGGCCTGCTCGTCGTTTTCGGTGGTCAGCACGGCGTTCGCGACCGGAATGCCGAAGTCCAGACCGATACGCGTGATGCCCGCGCCGCTTTCGTTCGAGACCAGTTCGAAGTGGTACGTCTCGCCGCGAATCACCGCGCCGAGCGCGATCAGTGCGTCGAATTGCGCGCTTTCGGCGAGCTTTTGCAGCGCCAGCGGAATTTCCAGCGCGCCCGGCACGGTGACCAGCAGCACGTCTTCGCCGGTCACGCCGAGGCGTTCGAGTTCTTCGATGCAGGAGTCGGCGAGGCCGTTGCAGACGGGTTCGTTAAAGCGCGCCTGGACGATGCCGATGCGCAGTCCGTCGCCGTCGAGATTCGGTTGGTATTGTCCGATTTCCATTGTGAATTCCGTAGTGTTTTGAGTGGGCGCTAATGCGCGAGAGTGGTCGGATCAGCCTTGTGGAGCTTGTGCCTTGCTGCCCGGCATCGGAACGAAGCCGGTGACTTCGAGACCGTAACCCGACATGCTGCCCAGCTTGCGCGGGTTCGACAGGACCTGCATCTTGCCGACACCCAGCTCGCGCAAAATCTGCGCGCCGATGCCGTACGTCTTGAAGTCGACCGGACGGCGTTTGAGCGCCTCGGCTTTTTCCTTCGAATCGAAGGCCTTGAACACGTCGATCAGATGGTCTTTCGAGTCGCCGCAGTTCAGCAGCACGATCACGCCGCAGTCGCGCGCGGCGATCTCTTTCATGGCCGCGTCCAGCGTCCACGAGTGGGTGGATTCGCTGACTTCCAGCAGATCCAGCACCGACAGCGGCTCGTGCACGCGCACCAGCGTGTCCTGATCCGTGCACGGCGTGCCGCGCACCAGCGCGATATGCGGCTGGCCGCTCGGCTGATCGAGATACATGACCGCGCGGAACGCGCCGTGCGCCGTTTGCATGGTGCGTTCGCAAATACGCTCGACGATCGACTCGGTGCGGCTGCGATAGTGGATCAGATCCGCGATCGTGCCGATCTTCAGATCGTGTTCTTTCGCGAATTCCATGAGGTCCGGCAGACGCGCCATGGTGCCGTCGTCTTTGATGACTTCGCAGATCACCGCGGCCGGTGTGAGGCCTGCCAGCGCGGTGAAGTCGCAACCGGCCTCGGTATGGCCGGCGCGCACGAGCACGCCGCCTGGCTGGGCCATGATCGGGAACACGTGGCCCGGCTGCACGATGTGCTCGGCCTTGGCGTCCGGCGCGACCGCCGCGGCGATCGTGCGGGCGCGGTCCGCCGCGGAAATGCCGGTGGTCACGCCTTCGGCCGCTTCGATGCTGACCGTGAACGCCGTGCCGTACTGCGTGCCGTTACGGTACGTCATGAGCGGCAGGTTCAGCAACTTGCAGCGCTCCTGGGTGAGCGTCAGGCAGACCAGGCCACGGCCGTAGCGAGCCATGAAGTTGATCGCTTCCGGCGTGACGAATTCGGCGGCGATCACGAGGTCGCCCTCGTTTTCGCGGTCTTCTTCGTCGACGAGGATCACCATCCGGCCGGCTTTCAGTTCGGCGATGATCTCTGGAGTGGAGGCGAGCGTCATGTTGGCGGAGATTTTCGGGAAAGCGCGTATTTTACGCCACGCGCGGTCTCAAGTCGCCATCCGCCGGATGGGATAGGCCATTCGGCCGACTTGTGGAAGACCCGGCGGCCCCCCACAATCGGCCGGCAATCGCTTATCGAATCGCTCAGTGATCCGTCAGGTTCGCCTGCAGCACGGTCAGCGCCGTCATGTTGACGATCCGCCGGACCGTGGAGCTCGAGGTCAGGATATTCACCGGGGCGTTGACGCCGAGCAGGAACGGACCCACGGCGACATTGCTGCCCGCGCCGGTTTTCAGCAGGTTGTAGGCAATGTTGCCGGCGTCCACGTTCGGGCAGACCAGCAGATTGGCCGCGCCCTTGAGCGGCGAGTTGGGCAGAATGCGTAGGCGCAATGCTTCGTCCAGCGCGCAGTCGCCGTGCATTTCACCGTCCACTTCGAGCTCGGGCGCCCGCTCTCGCACCAGTTCCAGCGCGCGGCGCATCTTCGCGCCGGAGGCCGCGGCGCCCGAGCCGAAGTTCGAGCGCGACAGCAGCGCGGCCTTGGGCGTCAGGTTCAGCCACGCCATCTGTTTCGCGGCGGCGATCGTGTATTCGGCGATCTGTTCGGCGGTGGGGTCGTCGTTGATGTGCGTGTCGACCAGCGCGACCGTGCGTTGATCGAGCAGCAGAATGTTCATCGCCGCGTAGGTGCGTGCGCCGGGTTTCTTGCCGATCACTTCATCGACGAAACGCAGGTGATCGTGATACGCGCCGACCGTGCCGCACACCATGCCGTCCGCGTCGCCAAGGCGCACCATCATCGCGCCGATCAGCGTCAGGCGCCGGCGCGTCTCGACCCGCGCCATTTCTTTCGTGATGCCGTCGCGGCACATCAATTCCCAGTAAGTCGTCCAGTACTGCGTGAAACGCTCGTCGTACTCGGGATTGGTGACTTCGACGTCCTGGCCGAGCCGCAAGCGCAGACCGAATTTCTCGATGCGCGCGAGCAGCACCTCCGGCCGCCCGACCAGAATCGGCCGCGCCAGCTTTTCGTCGACGACCACTTGCACCGCGCGCAGCACGCGTTCGTCCTCCCCTTCGGTGAAGACGATGCGCGCCTTGCCGCCGTCACGCACGAATTGGCGTGCGTTTGAGAATAGCGGCTTCATGAACGCGCCAGAGTGGTAGACGAACTGCTGCAACTGTTCGACGTAGGCGTCCAGATCCGGCAGCGGCCGGGTCGCGACGCCGCCTTCCATGGCCGCCCGCGCGACGGCCGGCGCGATCCGCACGATCAGGCGCGGGTCGAACGGCTTGGGAATCAGGTATTGCGGCCCGAATGCCACGTCGTAGGCGCCGTAGGCGGCCGCGACCACTTCGTTCTGTTCTTCTTCCGCGAGACCGGCAATGGCGTGCACGGCGGCGATTTCCATCTCCCGCGTGATGGTGGTGGCGCCCACGTCGAGCGCGCCGCGGAAGATATAAGGGAAGCACAGCACGTTATTCACCTGGTTCGGGTAGTCCGAACGACCGGTCGCGATCACGACGTCGTCGCGCGTGGCGTGTGCGAGTTCCGGGAAAATCTCCGGCGTCGGATTGGCGAGCGCGAGGATCAGCGGCCGCGCGGCCATGCTTTTCAACATGTCCGCGCTCAGAATGCCGCCCACGGACAGCCCGAGGAACACGTCGGCCCCCTCGATCACTTCGGCTAGCGTACGCGCCGAGGTTTCCTGCGCGAAGCGCGCCTTGTCCGGGTCCATCAGCGCTTTGCGGCCGCGATAGACGACGCCTTCGATGTCGGTCGCCCAGATGTTGTCCACCGGCAGACCGAGGTCCACCAGCAAATCGAGGCAGGCCAGCGCCGCCGCGCCCGCGCCGGACGTGACGACCTTGACCTCGGTGATGGATTTGCCGACCACTTTCAGGCCGTTGATAAAAGCCGCCGAGACGGTGATCGCCGTGCCGTGCTGATCGTCGTGAAAGACTGGAATCTTCATGCGCTCGCGCAGTTTGCGCTCGACGATGAAGCACTCCGGCGCCTTGATGTCTTCGAGATTGATCCCGCCGAAGGTCGGCTCCAGGCCGGCAATGATGTCGACCAGCTTGTCCGGGTCGGTTTCGTTGATTTCGATGTCGAACACGTCGACGCCGGCGAACTTCTTGAACAGCACGCCTTTGCCTTCCATGACCGGCTTGGAGGCCAGCGCGCCGATATTGCCGAGGCCCAGCACGGCGGTGCCGTTGCTGATCACGCCGACCAGGTTGCCGCGAGCGGTGAAGCGATACGCCTGCAGCGGATCGTCCGCGATGGCCGAGCATACGCTGGCGACGCCCGGCGTGTAGGCGAGCGCGAGATCGCGCTGGGTCGCGAGCGGTTTGCTGGCCACCACGGAGATCTTTCCCGGGGTCGGGAATTCGTGATAGTCGAAAGCGGCTTGCTGGTCGGTCGGGTTCATGTTTTTCGCCTTGGTGAGTGCCGGGCCGGTCCCGGCACGATCTGTTAAGGCGATTCTAGAGAGCCGTTATAAGGTGACCATTCTGTTTTAATATCGCCTCATCACTTTTTTATGATGGGTGCGCGGTTAACCGACGACATTTGCGATGACATTCGAATCGAACGATCTGGTCAGGCGCCTGAGCGCGCGGCTGAAAATGCGCCACCTGGTGCTGTTGCTGCAAATCGAGCAGCACCGGTCGCTCACGCGGGTCGCCGAGCACATGGCCAGCAGTCAGCCCGCCGTGACCAACGCACTGGCGGAACTGGAGAGCATGTTCGGCACGCCGCTGTTCGAGCGCTCGTCGCGCGGCATGTTGCCGACCGCGTTGGGCGCGGTGGTGCTCAGGCGCGCCCAGGCGATGGTTCACGACCTCGACCACCTCGCGCGCGATATGCAGGCGGTGGCGTCCGGGCATGCGGCGCACCTGCACGTCGGGGTGATTCCGTTCATCTCCGGGCAGATGTTGTCGGCGACCTTGCGGCGGCTGAAATCCGGCATGGAGAGGCGCCTGACCGTGACGATTCACGAAGGCACCAGCGAGCAGTTGCTCGCGCAACTACACGACCATACCGTCGACATCGTGATCGGCCGGGCGTCGGCAGCGGTGGATCTGTCGCAGGTGGGCTTCGAGGTGCTGTACCAGCAACAGCCCCGGCTGATTGCGAACCGGCGGCTGGCCGCGCAACTGGCGCGCGTGAAACTCGACTGGAACACGCTGCGCACGCTCGACTGGATTCTCGGCGCGCCGCAGACGCCGATGCGCGAACAGGTTTCGGATCTGTTTCTCGCCGCGGGGGCGGCGCCGCCCGTACCGATGGTGGAAAGTTATTCGTCGAAACTGATCGGCGAAATGATTGCGTCGGGTGAAAACGCCGTGTCGATCGTTCCGGCCGATATCGCCGAAGAGCTGGTTCGAATCGCGGGCGTGGCGATCGTGCCGTATTCGTTTCAGTGGACGCTGCCGCCGATCGCCGTGTTCACGCATTCGCAACGGCCGCGTCCGGAGGCGCTGACGCTGTTCATCGCGTCGTTGCAGGCGATCTGTGCGGAGACTTACGCCGAACGGCGGCGGGACGGGTAAGTCGGCCGCGGGATGGTGTCGCTGCGCGGGCGGGTGGTTTTCCCAACCACGTGCGAGCGGAGTGAAAAGACGGCAATTCCCCGCTCTATTCGCCGCGTTCGCGGCCATGGCGGCGGGCTATAGTCGGTCGGCATGGCTGTTTCAGCCACCCCTTCTCACGACGGACGTCGAAATGATTCCAATCGGTCTAGCCTCAACGCTGCTCAGCAATGTAGGCAGCGCAATCCGTTCCGGTCTGTCGCAACTGGCCGGCAACAAGAGCAGCGCCGGCGCATCGGGCGCCAGCGCCAGCCAGCAACCAACTTTCGCCACGCACCTGAAGGCGGCGACCTCGTCGACCAGTACGACGGGAAGCCATCACCATCACCTGCATTCCAAGGGGATCGTGGTGAGCGCATCGGCCGATGTCGTGCCGTCGACCTCGACGTCGCAGGCGAGCGGCGCTAACGCCGCGGTCGGCAAGAGCATCGATATCAGCGCGTAGGCGTTTAGCGGTTCAACGGTTTAGCGAGGTTTAACGAGGTTAGCGGTCGGCTTTTTTCTGGCTTCTGGCCGATCGTTAAATTGTCAGAACTCGCTTCGGTAGGCGAAAAGCCCGGGCAGACCGCCGGTCATGACGAACAGGATGTTCTGTCCTGCGCGATAGCGTCCGGCGGCGGCGTTTTCCACGAGACCCGCGAAGGCCTTTCCACCGTAGACCGGATCGAGCAGCAACCCTTCCGTCGACGCCATCAGGCGAACCGCCGCGCGCATGCTATCGGTGGGGATGCCGTAGCCGGCGCCGAGTTGGGCTTCATCGATGGAAATCGCGCTGCTGTCCACGCGGAGCGTCGTGCTGATGAGTTGAGCCGTCTGGTTTGCTTTATCGAGCGTGGTTGCGCGGGCCTGCTCGGCCTTGCCATACACGGTGAACGCGCTCACGAGCGACGGCTCCAGCCCCATCGCGACCAATCCGGCGACGAGTCCGGCGTGCATCCCACCGCTCCCGTTGGGAATGACGATGTGATCGAACGACACGCCATCCGCCTTCGCCTGGCCGACGATTTCAGCCGCGCAATCCGCATAGCCCAAACAGCCCACCGGACTTGATCCACCCAGCGGACAGACATAGATGCGACGGCCTTGCGCACGCAACGCGTTCGCGCGGTCCTCGGCGAATTGCAGCGCGTTGGCCGAGCCCGGCAAATCGTGCACGCGCGCGTCGAACAAGGCGTCGAGCAGAATGTTGCCGTTGTCGACGTAGTCGGGGTCGTCACGCGGCACCGCTCGGGTCAGAACCAGCTCGCACTGAAGGCCGACACGCGCAGCGGCCGCGGCCGTCAGGCGCGCGTGATTCGATTGTCGCGCGCCGACGGTAATGATCGTGTCCGCACCGCTCGCCAGTGCTTCGCCGATCAGGAATTCGAGCTTGCGCAACTTGTTGCCGCCACCGCCCAAACCATTCAGATCGTCTCGTTTGACGAACACATTCACGCCGCCCAGGCGCGTGCTCAGGCGCGGCAGATGCTGAATCGGCGTCGGCCCTTCGAGGAGGGCGCGGCGCGGAAACTTCGACAGATCGAGTTGGGGTGTGGTTGAGATAGTCATTGCCGTTGCGCCGTCGATAACCTTCGCTTCCCACGCGGCGCGATGAGATTGAGTCCGGCTGGACATGCTCGCACTCTCGGGATCGCGTGGACCTGATTGGACGCAGCGACGCGATGGCGTTGGTCCAGCTATAAAGAATGGAATTATTGCGCGGGATTACGGCCGTCCTGCGACGCCCCAAGCATCCTTTCCACATACCGCGCAATTATGTTGAATCTGGCGAGAAACACGTGCCCCGCATGGGCGAGGTGACGAAAAGTCATCAGTATACCGTCAGAAATACCGTCAGGCTGCACTGTCTGTAGCGGGACGTGGGTAGACGGGTGTGGATCTCTCCGCCTCGACGTAATTTCACAAGGCGTTTGATAAATTCCATCCTCGGTCTCGGCAGACCTCGAGCCATTTGAGCAGATCTTCTCGGACAGCTCTCGCATGGGAAGTCGGAGGTGTACTTCGGCTCAATCGATATAGGAAGGCCGCTCCGACAGACGCGTCCACTGTGGACAGCGGTGCACGTCCCATGTCGGTAAGCCACTTCATACCACACCAAAATTGAAGCTCATACATTCCCAAATCACGCGCATGATCCTGCTCGGGGTCCCGCGATGCGTATTGCGACGCAAATACTTCTGTTATGTTCTGATCATGTGGCCACGCCCAAGGTCCGATTCTGATGCGATCGCTCCACAGTGTTGTAGCACCGCCTAACATGCATACGAACCGCGCCACGTCGCGCTTCTTGGTGTTATCTAATTGACTAAGTTCCTTCTCCATTCGCGTTTCGACTTCTGGAATCAGGATTTCCATCCGAATTCGTTCGGTCAATGTATTGCTAAAGGACATTAGCGCTCCGCATATCTGTCCAGAGCGCGTCTCAAGGTACGTCTTCCCGAGCCAGTTTGCTTCCCGGAGCTTCGTGAAAAAGATAGATACCACCTCTTCCGGAGCGTGGGCAGCACGGATGATATTCGATATGTCACCTAGGTCTGAAGCGTGCAGGTTGTCAAGGCTGAAATTTTCGAGAAAATGTAATGCTGGTTCTTGGGACAGTCGATGTTGGCCGAGATTTTCCAAATAACGTACAAGTTGAGACGTGGCGGAAGCTCGATCTACGGCGCTTGTGCGGCGCGCACGATTCCATTGCGAAAGATCAACTTTGGCCGCAACCTCGCCGGGATTCTTGATGTTCTTGAAAAAGGACAGAGCTTCACCTGCGCGAGCCAGCAATAGATTCATCTCGAGTGCCTTCCATTGCTGCGGGTCGGCACTACTCAACGTTGCATCTGCCGTTTGGCCTAGTTTCAGCGAACGTACTCGGCCTGCAAACGCGCTCAGTGTCTCTAAACTACGCGATTCATTTACGATTTCGCGAAATTTCGAGTGTGAGCTGACTGTTGAGTCGATCGTCGTGGCGGATTCTTCAAGCATGCGAATGCGGCCAGTGAGCACGGTTGCAACATCGTGCAATCCTTCGCAGGCCTCCCACCAGCGATCCCCTTCTACCACTTGGCGCAGGGCGGCGAGGATGCTCTTTCGTAGATGCGGGTAGATACGGCGCAGCAACATTCGGAAACCGAGTGCCGGGGATAAGCGTACCGCGTCGAGTCTCTCCCTATCTGGTTCGGCTGAAACGGCGGCCGCAAGGAGAAGAGGACCTAATGCCGCATGAGCTAAAGAAACAGTTTCGCCATGTATAAAAGCAATTCCAAGCTCGGTTACTAAGGTCGCCAGTCCTTTTTCTGGATAAGGTAGCGCGCGGATCGGAACGGGCAACTCGTACTCTGACAGCGCAGCCACTCGCAATACGTTCGCCATGTCTCTCTTGTCCAAGAGCGGGTCAAGGTATCGATCACGCACGGCATCCACGGCATCCTTCGCCGTTAATCGCCAATCTTGCAACAAAAGCTGTCTGGTACGACGCTGCACCGCAGCGCTAAACGCTAGCAGGTCGACGGCGACGTCTCGCTGTCTCGATTTGCCTCCAAAGGTCTCAACCCACTTCCGAATCTCTTGGCGAGGGATTTTGGGCGGCGATATCGCGTTCTGTTGCAGCACACATTTGACGATTCCTTCAAGCTCAAAAGTGCCCGCGCGTAGCACAAGCGGGGCGATTGAGCCAAGTGGTGTGCCACTGGTCGAATGTGTTTCGCGACCCAGTAGCATAAGTCTTGCTCCGAGCGGGGCACAGTGCCTCCTCCACTGATTTAGGATGATCTCAGATGTACGCTCGTCGATATGTACGTTGTCAATTATCAGTAGGACGTCTTTGCCGGAGAGGTCAATCATCTCATTCGTGAGTTCGCCGCTAGTGACGCCGCCGCTCAGTCGCGCAAGATCGAGTAGAAATACGGGGGACAACGCAAACCGGCTATCCGAGCCGATCGATTGAGCAAGCGTAGTTTTCCCACAAGCGCCATGGCCTCTGATCAGAATGCAACCATCGTCAAGAAGACCAGTGATCGCTCTTTCCATTACTGGAGGTTTGAATACGCGATTTTCTTTGAAGTCTTTTGCGGATAAGTGTACGAGACCACGTGCGTTTGCAGCAACAAGGCTTTGCTCAAGGGCTTCAAAATACTGACCCGATGACGCAAGTCCGAGATATTCCTGACGTATCCGAGCGTATTTGGGATCAGAAAGCTCCATCGCTAGGTGTTTTCCAATGAGCAGCTGAATATTGCTGGGGGGTACGCCCAATGCTATGAATTTATTTGTCCAGTCGGTAATGTCCGCGTTAGGGGGCTCATGGTCGGGGTAGCCGCCAACAAAGAAGTAACCTGAGAGGTTAAGATATTCATTGTCGGAAGCTTTCTTGACATCTTCCTCAAGATGCTTGTGCCAGCTTTGCTTGTCGCGAGTCGCTTCAATGCCGTCAACTGTATCTACACCCGTGACGACGTATGCGTCGGGCCATCCTTTCGTCGTTTGCGCATCTGCATTCCGACCTTGTCGGTAGAGGACGCGTTCATTGAAGCGGCCCGGGCATGCGATCATGGCCATATCTTCCGCTAATGCTTGCAACGTATGAGCTTGAATCAAGCGAAGCTTGTCAGCGATTTTCTGTGTTAGGAAATCGAAGGAATTTTTGATCATGTCAGTTCGGCTGTGACTGCGATTGTGTATAGGCCATAGGGCGCGGATAGAGTGAAAGGGGTCACTGTAGCCGGCGTTCTGCGGGTACTCCAATCCCATCCATTAGGTTTTCTTCCAGTAGATCGAGTCAATGTGCCTTCATGGCCGTGGAAGATTGTAGTGCCGTACTTGATTGTTCAACCCGCATGATTAGAGGCTATCAAAATCTCCGTCGCAATGAAGGCGCTCAACGCGTCTTCAAATAGCAATTTGGGGCGATGTGTTTTTCTATACATATCTCGATCCAACGTTCTGCGATGACCGTCGCGATTCTTCGCACTCAATTACTGATGGTATTTGTCGCGCCGGTTATCGAACGCCGGCGTCGTTCCTTCAAGCACGTCCATCACCGCTTTGTTAAGGTTTGCGCTCTCAATGGCACCGGCCTTGTACTTCAGCGCGAACCGATCTGCGCGGTCGAACTCGGCATGTATGATTTGCTCGGCGTCGCAACACACCGCGAGGTTCGCGTTGTGGGTGACCATGATGATCTGCCGCCGCTCCTTCGCTCGTTGGATAATGGGCACCAACATAGAGTAGACAGTCTGGTTGTCCAGATTCTCCTCGGGTTGGTCAAGGATGAGCGGCGTCGGATCCGTGTCCACCAAAAGATAGAATATCAACAGCAACGCTCCCCGTTGCCCCGGCGACATCTGTTGGATGGTCGTACCCGCAAGACTCAGCGAGAACTTGGCCTCAAGCTGCCGCAAATCGTACAAGTGCTCGTACAGCTGCTCCGCAGTTACCTTGGCTCGTAGGATTTGCTGCAGGGCGGATCCAGGCTGTCCGGCCCCAGTGATCGCCGTGCGAATCGCCCTCATACCGGCGGATACGCTTGTAGCGTCATCGAACTCGATGGTACGGAGCATTCTCAAAAGTTTTTGAGGCCCCTCATCATCGCCGCGGAAGCCGCCGGTGTTTTGCTTGATGAGCGAAAAGAACTTCTCCGCGAAGGCCTGAGGATCGAAGAACAGCCCACTTTGGAAACCAACCCTGAGTTCGGTTGCAACTCCCGGAACAGTTTCTACGAGTTGCTCCACAGGAGCGAAGAGCGGTCGACGGGCATGCGCCACTGCTGTCAACTCAGCGTGGATCATGCGGACCAGCGCATCTTGCTGGCCTTCAAGTTCACTGCAACGATTTGGAATCTCTGCAAGTTCTTGTAGGCGGAACTTGTAAAACGCGATGGTGTCCGCCTCGTCTGCGACGCCGACAAGGGTTTTGACGGCCTTCTCCCATAGTTCGAGGGCAACGACGTACTCCTGGTACGCTTTGTTAGGCAGATCGAGCGTTTGTTGCAGTTGGATTCGCTCTTCTACGAGTGACCCCCGCTCCGTGGCTCGGGCTTGTTCTTCGGCGTTTAGCTGCAGCAAATCCTTATCGAGCTTCTGGACGAGCAGCAGCAGCTCTCCGCGTTTGGTTTGCACCGAGACGAGTTCGGCGAGGTCAACGCCGACGGCCAGAAGTTCGCTTCGCAGCGAATTCTCGGTACGGGTGGCTTGCTGTTCGAACGATTCCAAGCGCTCAGCCACGCTAGCCGTCACGTTGCGCCGCTCGGTCAGCGTGCGCTTGCTTACGTCACCGGTGGTTGATGCTACTTCAAGTAAGGAAAGCCGCTCAGCGATGCTGGTAAGACGCAGCGACTCGGCGCTAGGCGGGGCTAGCGATGCCTCGGCAGGTTGACTGACCTCGGCGGGCTTCTTGGTCTCCAGGTCTCGTAGCTCCAATTCTTTGGAAGCGAGCTTTTCCTTGAGCTCGTTCTCATGTGCCATGCTGGACTGTTGCTCCAGCTCAGCGAGCTGTGAGCCAATCTTCCGAAGGTTGGCGCGGTGCTGTTCTATGCGCTCCTTGGCAGGTTGTTCCTTGGCAGCAAGATACTCATCCAAGTTCTGGTGGCTGCCACGCTCCGCTTGGTCCAAATGAGAGAAGAGCACTTTCCGTATTTCTGCGCCGAACCGGTCGGAGCGCCCCGCTACGTGTTCATTGCACAGCTCCTCAAAGTAGATCTGAGAGATGTACTTGACCCGCTCTGGCAGATCGGCCTTTGCGACCTGGTTGAGGGTCGCTTGGGTCACGTCGCCGTTCCGCCAGGTGAGCGTCGCCTCAAAGGCGCTTGCCCGCTGGGTGTTCCCGCTCTTGAAGCGGTTGTCCACGAGAAATGTAAAGAAGTCGTGTGCCTTCGAGTTGCCCGCCAGCGCTAGCACCTCGGCGAGGCCGCTCTTCCCGGAACCTTTGTTGCCAATGATGGCGACAAGGTCGGGGTTCAGTTCGAGGTCCGTGCCGTCGAACCACTTCTCCTCGGTTTTCGCGTTCGGCTTGGTGGCAAGCTGCAGACGCCGCATAAACAGCCGCCCGTTGCTTTGAACGTAAGCCTTTTTGGGAGGAATCTCGCCAACATAAGACCTAAAGACGGGCTCTTTGATCGCGTGCCGAAGTCCCTGAAAGGTTGGCTCTGCCTTGATCCAAGTCTTCATTCCACTGGGAAACACTCCGTAGGTACCGAAGCTGTGGGCGTCGGTGCCGCGTACGCAAAGGCGTGTCTTCTGATCCAGTGAATCCCAGAAGTTGTCAAAGTACTTTTCGTTCAAGGGCGATTTGACGCCATGGAAGGCCTGTCGGTTACCCTCGTCCTTGCACTCGAAAATGTCTGCGGCCGACCTCAGTCGACGGACTTCCGTGTAATGCGCTACCCAATCGATTTCGCGCAGTCCTCCGTACGTGTCCCACGGCATGAGCAATAGGCCTTGGCCCCCCAGCACTGTCAATGCTGCCTTCAGCGACTCCTGCGTGACCATGGCAGTCTCCCAACCCACCCGCAGCGCATACTCGTCGTCGCTCGCGACCCTCGCGGCATCGTAACTACCTTTGGCCAACCTATCCGGACCTAACTCCCTCGCATGCTGGACGAGGCAGTCGTCGCTCAGGGACCGGTCGCCTTTCTTGAGGTTGACCTTTAGCGCCGCCAGCACATCGTGAAGCGTTTGGGGGCTGACCTTCGGGTCGATCACTAGGTGAACATTTAAGCGCTGGTCAAGCGAGCTCTCGACGCGCAACTCGATGCCGGGGAACACAGTCTTTCCTGCCAACGACGTCGGATGACTCCGAAAGTGATGCACGATTGCCAAATAACCATCGAAGGTCCAATAGTCCATGATGACGAAGACGTCGGGGCTTGCGTTCGCCAATGCTTGGACCATCTGAGAGATCAACTGGTCCCGTGCTGGGCCCTGCAATCCACGCAGTTTCTGCCCTTTCCACTGGTAGGAGGCAGGAGTGTGACAGTGGAAATCCCACAAGCGCCAAATGGATCCTTCAGGTGTTCGATTATTGTTCATTTTTTATGGTCTCACGTTATGTCTGCCTGAGGCAAAAGGGCATCAAAGCACAGTACTTACGGCTGAGCGATGCTTGCGTTATCTGCACCATCGTCCAAGGGTTATCGTTTCTGCCGCGTTCAAGTTGGACTGCGGTGTTCATGGCCGCAGATGCCAACGATACATTGGCGCCAAGTGGCGTTAACGACACGACGCTAGGATTGCTGCATTGCGGATTTCCCTGCAGCCTAAACTGAACTTGAACGGCCGTCTGAGCTGGCACTACATCAACAGCGGGTGATTACGCGCTAAGGGAGGCACATGCCGCAACAATTGGAGGCACCATGTTGAGTTATTCTTCCATGTGGTCTCTTTGATATTTCCACGGCGACGATCGCGTCCAGAAGCAAGTCATCTCGGCGCCTTCATGCCAGAACGAAGGAAAACGTCCAAGTCATCCATTTCAGCATCGAATGCCTCGTCTGCGGTCTCGAACAACTCGGGCGATAACTGGGTGCCACGTTTCAGGGCGTATGCCCGATCAAATGTCCGCAAGATTGTTGCGCGGAGGTAATGATAGTAGAAGCGATTTCTATCCTCGTGGAAATTCAGCTTGCTCAAAATGCCCTGTACGCGGTGGTGCAAGTGAGGGTGCCTGGCCTGGTACACACGAGCGCGACCGTCGACTAGATACATTGACGACAAGGCAGGCGACAAAACGGCCCATCCTTTTGTGCGACGCGTCGCCTCATCGTCGTTGCCAGATAGCAGTATGCGAAAGGCATAATCATCAGCTTCTCGTTCCATCGCAATCGCGGTTGCGAGCGCTCCCGCATCGGTGTCGTTCCGGATTATGGCGTCAAGGTGTCGCTGGGTGACGTGTCCAAACTCATGAAACAGTAGAAACGCAACGGCGCTTTGGAAGATTCCGTTGACCTTCAAGGCATACTCATATTCTTGATCGTCTAATGCGTATCTTGGAGACGGGAATCGGTCTGGCCATGCACGGTAAGTCGTCCGCAACCCCGTTGCCCAATCCAAAAGGGCTGCCGCGCGCTGCGTGAGCGTTGTTTCGAGAAGGATTCGTCCATTGTAGCGGTTCTCCATCCAAGGACGCTGGACCGCTTCTTCGTATAAGACGACCCAGCCGTACACGAACGCCCACATCAACTCGAGCTGTGTAATATGAAGGTGGATACGAGCTGCCTCACCGACTTGTCGGCTAACACTAGGTGTCATAGGCGGCAGTTCGTCGATGATCAAATCGATCTCGGGACTGACAATCCCCTCTGCGGCCGCGTCTTCGAGTAGTTTGACGGCACTCCCATTGGGATTTTCGAATGCGTGCAGCATATTGCCTTGAAGGGCGAGAATAGGGGATCGCATCGCGGGCTCTGGCCAAAATAGTGGAAATTCAGGGTTTTCGTGCAAGGTATGAACGTGGCCGCCGATGGCGTCTATTCACCCTCCGTGAGAATCTACTTGGGCACGCAATGCGAAGCCCCGAATTTTCCTGCATTCTGACGACGCGTGTCGGCTCTTTTTGGCGTGCCCCACCAAAGTTATTTAGCGTTGAGGGTGTAATTTAGCCCTGGTAAAATAACAATACGACCAAAAAACCGACTAAAAACGGGTTTTCGGCTCGCCGCTCGCGCCGCAGCGCATGCCTGAGCAAATCCGCTGGAATTTGGCCGGATTTCGCTTCGAGTTTCTCTCCCTGATCCACTGAAAATGTCCGATGCCGCCAGGCAGGCGTTGCTGCGTGGTTTCTTTTTGCGTTTTAACGGAGCTTCCATGCCTGCCATTACCATTCCAACGACGGTCGAGAGCACCCCGACAACATTCTCACCCGCGTTTCCGTTCGTCGCGCAGACCAACGATTTTGACGACGTCTTCGCATGTGCCGCGATGCTCTCTGGGAAGAAAATCGAAGAAGTGCGGGACATCGCTATCGCAAAGACAAAGCATCCCGCGAGAGGCCCGTACTACCTTGGCGAGACACAGATTGCAGCGCTGCTTGCACAACTAGGGTTCGTCGCGACCGTGTACAAGGAGATTGGTCGTGTGGCTGATATCCCCGACGTCGCTTTCCTGCTGGTCGACTACAACCCCGAAATGGAGGTCGGGCGGCACATCCTTTTCCACCGCGCGAGAAAGGCGTCGCACGCCCCCGGCGCGACCGTCGAATATGCATTGGATCCGGCTTTGTGGTGCAAACCTGCCGACCGGGTTCGTACTAACTTCCAGAGCATCGCCGGTACGTGGGCGATAGGCATCCACGCGATGAACGCCAAAGCCGGGGCCGCCAAGTAATCCCGTCAGCAATTAACTTTTCCCGTCCCGGTTGCAACGAAAGCCAGAGCGTCAAGCCTGGCTTTTCGCGTTCACGGACCCGGTGGTTTCCGGTGGCGGGCTTCTTCCACTACGGAGCATCTTATGTCCTGCACCTGTTCAGCTTCACACAGCCCGAACCAGCCGCCGCAACCCTTGTTTCGGCTCGGGCAGATTGTTGCAACACGCGGGGTACTTGCCCATCTCGAACACCACGGCATTGCAGCCGACCCGTTTCTCAGGCGGCACGCTACCGGCGACTGGGGTGACGTGCCACCCGAAGATGCAAGGTCGAACTGGCTGGCCGTCCGGCATGGCTCGCGCATCCTGTCGAGCTTCGAGGTGAAGGGGCCGCGAATATGGGTCATCACCGAAGCCGACCGCAGCGTGACAACCCTGCTTTTCCCGTCGGAGTATTGACCATGCCGGCCATCCCCACCACCGTCACCATGACCGGAGCCGGGTTCGTGCCAGCGTTCCGACGCGTGCAGCAAAGCGGCGACTTCGATTGCTCGTTCGCGGTAATCGCCATGATCTGTGGCACAACCCTCGAAGCCGTGCGCAATGTTGCAATCGAGCGGTTCAGGCATCCAGTGCACGGTCCTTACTGGATAACCGGCGACTTCATCGCGCGACTGCTCGCGCACTACGGATACGACACGGGCATGTACGAAGAGCCGGCGTCGGTCAGCGAAATACCCGATCTGGCGTTTGCGCTCGTGGATTACGACGATCAAACGAATCTCGGCCGGCACGTGTTGTTCCACCGCGCCCGCGCAAGCCACGATGAAAGCGTCGTGATTTCGTACGTGATCGATCCGGCTTACTGGGTCGGGCCGCAGGACTACGTCAGAACCAGCCTGCCTGAAATTCAATGGTTCCTGGAGGTATATGCCAAGCGGGGCGCATGAAACTGTCCGCGCCAATCGTTTAGTCGTTGCCGCTCTACTTTTTCCTGGCTGGCTTCGGCACTGGCGCGCCGAAGTCGAGCAGCTCGGAGGGCGCTACGCCAAGCGTGTGCGCGAGCACGCAGATATTGATGAGCGCGATGTTGCGCTTGCCCCGTTCGACCTCGCCCAGATATGAGCGGGCGAGGCCGCTTTCAAGGGCAAGGTGTTCCTGCGACCAGTTGAGCTCTTTGCGAAGTTCGATCAGGCGCTTTCCGAACAGCGCAAGCGGGTCGTAATCCATCGGGGATTTCGTATTGAAAGACTCACTAGCGTATGGGTTTGACCTGCTTAGGGACACGCTCTATGATTACCCGCGCTATGAGTGACAATTCAGAGATCAGAACCAGTGCGCGAATGGTCGTGCTGCGGCGGTCCCGGCGGGGCTGGCCGAAACCATATCGTCAGCACGTTATCGGGGAACAATATGAGGATGGATAGGGCACCGCATGACTTCCCGGGGGAAGACTTGCCGTATACCGTGGAAAAGTTGAGACAGCGCGGCATCGTGGCGCGGCTGTTTTATGGGGCAGGTTTAAGGAAGCTTGAAAACGATTATCTGAACCCGAAACACGGGGATGTGCTCGCTTCGCAACGGAGATATCGTCGATACCTCGCGGGAGACAAGCGCATCGTAGCCGAAGCGAGCTGGGCAGCATGGGGGCCCCTGATGGTGGCTGTCGTGACACCCGCACTGTTCGGTGTAACGGCGCTCGTTCTGTTGGCGCATCATGCGCTTGCGCCTTACGCAGCTGTTGTAGATCAAAAGATTTTGGAACTGGCTGGTCGTCACAGCATTCCGACTGTCGCACCAGCGGCCACGCCGCAGGGTTCCTCGCAAAATCAGATGCAGCCCAACGTGGCAACAGGCTCGACAAATGAGCCGGTGAGCAACGCTATGCCACTTACCCGGCAATCGGACGTTGAAGTGCCGCCAGCCACGTCAGCCACGGACGCGAATAACGCAGGAACTGGCGATACGCAGGACTCGGAGATCGGGCAGGACTTGTCCATGAAGCTGCAGGCGCTCCTGGCGCAGGGCGAGCAACAGTTCGACACAGGCCAGTATCAGAATGCTGCGGCAACCACTGAAGCAATCCTGGAAATCGAGCCCGACAACGTTAGCGCTCGACGGCTACATGCTGCTGCGCTCCGAAACGTTGACACCGTGGCAGCAGCCGATGCGACGGAAGCGCGGGGCGTCTCGCCTTCACTGCCAGGGCCGGTAGCGCATTCAGTTCCTTTCTCAACGCGAGGTCCATCGGGCCCGCCGATCGCAGTTTATGGCAATTCCCCGTACGGCCGGCACGTTGGCGGCAAATGACACGTTGCCTGCCAACTCTCCTATACGGCGAGAAAACGCATTCATGAAACGAATCCTTTGTGCATTGGCAGCTTACCTTGCCGTTGTCCATTCGTATGCGGCCCCGCTCGATCACGGCGACCTCGTGACATTCCCGACGCGGGACGGCGTGACGCAGAGCATCTTCGTCGAGTCGTCGTCGTCGAACCCGCCGTGGGTGATCGCCTTGTTCGGCGGCACGCCGGGATCCCTTCATCTGGATGCCACCGGCGCGACGACGCTCAGGGGAAATTTTGTGATCCGCTCGGCACACCACTGGATTGAGCAGGGAGACGCGGTAGCACTGGTCGACACGCCGTCCGATCATCCGAACGGCATCGACGATTCCTTCCGGCTGAGCAAGGAATCGTTCACGGATACGCAAGCGGTCGTGACCGCCCTTCGCCAGCGCTTTCCGAACTCGAAGATTGCACTGGTCAGCACGAGTGCCGGAACCATGTCGGTGGGCAACGCACTAGACCGCGATCGGACGCTCGCCGACGCCTTCGTGTTGACGTCGCCGGTGACCGTTCCCCACAAGGGCAGCCCTAGTCTCGCCAGTCTTGACTTTGAAAGCGTGAAGAGTGAGAACCACCGGGTGCTGATCGTCTCTAACGCCGACGATGGCTGCGTGTCCTCTCCAGCTTTCTCTGGCAAGCGCTTTGCCAAGCGAAGTGACTTCGATTACGTCGAAGTCGAATCATCAGAGGGAGCCGGTGAGCGAGGCGAGCAATGTGGTGCTCATTCGCCGCACGGCTACCTGGGTATCGAACGGCAGGTGCTGGATGACATCAATAACTGGCTGACGGGGCAGCCGGTCGCCGCCAAATAGAAGGACGACTGCGATCCGATACGAACACTGGCGTATTCATTCAACTGCTCGTCGCGGGCTCACCAATCGCGTCGGAAGCTCACTTGCCCGGGTAGCTCGAACTTTCGATTCTGCTGCTTGCGCCCAAAACCCAGATCGACCGCAAAGAGACACCTGTTTCCCGAGCAGGCCTTTTTCAACGTGAATTTTAGCGAATCGCTTCTCCCGAAGTGGTACCGGCGCACCGTTAAAAATGCGTTTCACGAGTCCCGGTTTTAATCCGTGCCGGCGACCAAAGTTTCATTCCAATTCACAACCAATAAAAAGCCAGGGCATTCGCCTTGGCTTTTGCGTTTATGGATTGTTATCGCGTCTGGCCTCCGTACCAGCTTCGTACGCCAGTCCGGAATAAGCGTTACCTTCAGTTTATGAAAAAAAAAGGAAAAATATGCAAAACGAATATTCGCGAGACGAGAAAACACCGCTGCCAGGAGATGGCGCTGCTTGGGCACACTGTATCGCGACCGCAGATGCCAGTCGTGTGCGCGGCCGCTTCGGTTATGCAGCTTGAGGGAGCGAAGGGATGGCAACCTCAACAAGACGATTGATCTATCTATCACAACATGCCGACGCGAGTGTCCTGGCAGCCTTGAGCGAGCGCGGCTGGACCGTTGACGTGGCTGAGTCGGGCCGCAATGCAGTGCGCGCGGCCCGTTCGACTCCGATGGCGGCGGGGCTTCTTGATCTTGCCGACGGTAGTCAACCGCACGACATCGCCGGAGTTGAATCCGCTCTTGCACGTCCAAGCGTCTGCTGGATCGCCATCGTTGCACCTGGACAAATAGAAGAGCCGTCACTCAGACGGCTGGTTCGTGACTACTGTTTCGACTACTTCACGATTCCTGTCGACCCGGCGCGCGTCGCCTCCGCGGTTGGCCACGCGTGGGGCATGGCTTTTTTAACCGACGCTGTTACAGGTAGTTTGTCGAATTCAGCGACGCCCGCTAGTGAAGGCGAAATGGTGGGTTCGTGCGAGGCCATGATTGCACTGTTCCGCTCGATCCGGAAAGTCGCGACAACGGACGCACCGGTTTTCATCTCGGGCGAGTCAGGCACCGGCAAGGAACTGACCGCCGTCGCGATTCATGAACGCTCCCGACGTCGCGAAAAACCTTGCGTTGCAATTAACTGCGGCGCAATTCCACCCCACCTCATGCAGTCGGAACTCTTCGGCTACGAGAAGGGGGCATTTACTGGCGCCAGCCAGCGCAAGATCGGCCGGGTCGAGGCCGCCAACGGCGGCACGCTGTTTCTTGACGAAATCGGAGACTTGCCTCTGGAAAGCCAGGCGAGCCTGCTTCGGTTCCTGCAGGAACAGAAGGTTGAGCGCTTGGGGTCGAAGCCGAACCTCAAGCAGATGCATCACGACGCGCGGCAGAACGTGAGCGCGAGCTTGGTCGACGAGGTGCTTGAGAAGGAAATTCGCGGTGCCAGCAAGCTGACCGAGGGCGCGCGCGGCGCGGGCGCGAAAGTGAATTTGCTGCCTGCGCGCCCTGCGGATATCGAGGACGATGGCGAGTTCCACTACGCCGTGCTGGGCCCAAAGGCTGCATCGAACGGCAAGCCGAGCGCGGAGGCGCGGCGCTTCATCGACGAAACCACCGGCCCCGACAAGCCGCGCGCCCAGAACCGCAATGCCGTGGTACTGGCCGTGCCGTCCGGTGACGGGATCGAAGTTGCTCGAGAGAAAGTGCGCGACCTGTTGGGCTGGGAAAAGGTGCGCGAAATGCTGAAGGAGCGCACCGACATTGACACAGCGGCAACGACCCGTCTCGAAGGCAATCTGCGCGCGGCTCGCGGCGAGATGGTGTCGCAGATCGTGATGGCGTATTGCATCGCCGTCACGGTGAACGACTCCAATGACGTGGCGGCTTACCGAATCAACGTCGACAACGATCCGCTGTTCGCCAAGATGGCGGCCGACAAGCGGCTGCGTATCGAGAGTACGGCAGTGAATGCCGAGGCACTGCTGCCCGGCGGCCCGTTCGATCTGTGGGCTGCGGGCGACAAGGCGCGCTTCGTGAAAGATTTAGTCGGCGCGTTCGCAGCCACTGCCAGGCTGCCGAAGATGCTCAACCGCTCGGCGATTCTGGAAACTCTGCTGCAAGGCTGCGAAGCGGGCGATTTTGTGTTGCGCGTGACGCGGGCCGACAAGTCGGTGCGTACGTTCTGGAAGAGTCGGCCCGACGACACGGCGACTCAGGATTCCAGTCTGGAAGTGGCGCTGTCGGATGCCGCGGCCCTGATGGAGCTGGATGCGGCGCTCCTTGCACCGGGCATCCTGAACGGTCTGTGGAAAACAGACGCGATCACGTTGGCGGACATCAGCGAGTACTTCTCCGGCAAGCACTTCGTGGAAGTTGACAAAGGCGGCTACACCGAGAACGTGCTGATTCCGGCAGCCGAACCGTTGGCCATTGCGGCTGCGGTGGCGGGAGCGGTGAAATCGAATCGCGTCTGGCTGGTCAACGGCACCATCAGCGTGTTGGGTGAGGACGTCCCGGCCGGATTCGTAAGCGAGTCGGCGCAACTGCTTGCGCCGCCGCCGACGTTCTCCAGCGTCGATCTGCTGCAAGATCAGCTTCCTGCGGCGTGGTCTGGCGGACAAAGCACGGTACATCTGATCCACGGCGCTCTTTCGGCCAATTTCGGCAAGCCTCTGCCATGGGCACGTACATTTCAGGCGCTCGACGAGGCATTCCGTTTGGGCCTGATCGAGCGCACCCTCGATTCGGCATCGTGGCCTTGCGATATGGGCGGGGCATCGGCGATCAAGATTCGTGTCAGCAAGAACGGGGTGAAGCCGCCCTCATTGCCGAAGCTCAACGGTTCGAAGGCTGCGAGTGCCGATCTTCAGACTCACGAGGTCCAGGACCTTGCCGACAACATCGACGCATTGCGTGAGGCGACGGCGGGACAAGCACTTCGCATCCGCGTGACCGTGGAGATTGGTGATGGAAGCCAAGTCGAGCAATCTGTGATCGACAAGGTGAACGTGGTGCTTGCGCAGATCAAGGTGGGTTGGATGGCTGAGTAGCGTTTAGCCAGATACAAAAGCGGCGAGGATAGAGGGCGGCTATTTGCATTCAAGTGCAGCCGTCCACAGCCATTGCAAGCTTTGCGTGTAACGGCTTAAAGTTGAGGGAGCAGGCGAAGCAGAAATGGTTCAGTCGTGGTGGATTCGCCTGGGGATCGACAACGGTCCGGCCAGCGTGGTGAGAATAGGTGGTAGACGTTAAAGATTCGGAAACCGATTCAAGGAGCTCCGTATGGCGTCTAACCAAGGGGGAATAAGCCACACACGGGCAGAACGATGTGGGACATCGTTGGGGATCTGCTGAAGAACCCCGTCGTTCTCGCAGTCGTTCTTCTGCTGATCGTCGTTGCGGCGATCATGCTCGTCCGGGGCGTTTGGGCCATCTCGTACGACAAAGAAAAGGGTTGGACGTTTTGCACCAGCGGTTGCGCGAGAGAAGGCGTGCTGGCGGCACAAAAAGAAAAGGGCCGCCTTCTGGCGGCCCTGCTGCTAGTCGCGGCCTATGAAGCCATCGACGTACTGCGAGTGATGTTCATCGCACAGAGGCCCAGCGTCCGTCTCGTACTCGGCAGGCTCGTCGCAGAACTCGCAGGTCTGGCTGCGCAAACGCGCCTCAGACTGACAATCAGGACACATCGGGTTACGCGGGTTGAACTCGTCGTCGATCCGTTCGAAATCCGCCTCGCCCGTTTCGCACCCGCATACGCGACACTGCGCTTCCTCGGCTTCCTCGGCTTCCTCGGCTTCCTCGGCTTCGTCGGGCTCGGCTTGATGGTCCGGGTGATCACACATGGCTGTCACCCTTGGTGAAGCGACTGAAGAACGCTGCGGCGCGATCCGCTTCGCTCGGGAACCAATCGGGGAAGTACGTGCGCGCGAGAGCCTGATACTTGTCGTCGAGACCGTGCAGCATCACCATAAAGGCTGGCACGGGGCCGCCTTGCGTCATCACCACCGTCATGGTCATCGAACGCTGCACCTCGCCAATGGTGTGCTTTGCGTCCGGGTAGCCACCTTGCATCGCAAGTAGCGACGCCTGAATGGCGCTCAGGTGCTCACCCTGAGCGAGCAGGAGGCGGCCCAGCGCTTCGAGTGCCTGCGGATGCGCATTCTCATGCGCCTGGAGCAGCAGTTCAACGCTGCGCTTGCTCAAGCCTCGCTGCGTAAAGCACAACAACAGCGCTGCGAGGTATTGCGAGTGAACGTGGCCGCTACCCGCCAGCTCGAGCATCTCGTCAATCACCTGACGGCTGGCCGCGATCTCGTGCCCGCGCACGACTTCACGCGCGCCGGATTGCCGCCAGCTCTCCATCGGCATCACGTACAGGATGCCGTCAAAAGCCACATTGAAGCGCTCGACAACCGCCTCGCGCAACTCAGCCACGAGGTCATTGTGGCTGATGCCAAAGCGCTTGCGCGTGTAATGATCGTACATCTGCTGTTTCGACAGTTCGCTGCCTTCGAATTCGACGAGCGCCTTCGCACGCAGGTCCTTCAACGTCTCCGCGCGGGACACGGGAAGGTCGTCGACGGTGAGCAAGAGCGTATCCGTTACCCAGCTGGCTTTCTCAAGTATGCCTTCTCGATCCATCTTTTCGACTTCGAAGGGCGACGTGGGCAGCAGCAGCGGACGGCGGAACGGGGGGCGCGATTTGGCGGAATCTGAAGATACGTCACAGCCCGAGGGACGCGAGACGTCCTCGGTGAAGTCATCTTTTTTGTTCAGGAACACGCGGCGCACGTCGTACGTGCGGCCAAGCGCGGTAAGGCGGTATGAGTTTCGTTCAGACATTTGCACAGTCCTCGTTCTGGTTCAGGACATGCCGGCCACCCCACACCCTTTCCCGTGACTAGGAAATGAGCAAAAAAACCATCATCTTGATCGGCAAGAGCCGATCTACCGCAGCCAATGTGACGCTCGATGGAATTACGTGGCCGGAATTTATCGAGCGAACCGGAGGTCGAACCGGTGGGCAAATGTAACGAATCTCGGCGGCGAGGTCAACCGGCTGAGCGCGCCTCGCGCAACACCGCTGGCGAAAACAGCAGGGCAGCAGCGCGGGCGCCGCGCAGCGAAAAGCGCCGCAACCCTCCACCCCGCCGCGTACTAATGCCGCCAGCCGCCCCGAACAAAAGAAAAGGCCTTGGCCATTGCGGCAGGCGCGTCGAAGCGCGCGGAGGACCGCTGTTACATTTGGCTAAGCCATCGTTTCGTTACGGCTTTGTCGAATTACGCCACAGTTTCGACACACGACTTGTCTGGGTTTCAGCCGTGGCGCTGGCGTTTAGCCAAATGCAACACCGCCATCAACTACCGCCAAGCGGCAACCTTCCGTCTCTGGGGGGGGCTTTCTCAGGCGCATACAAGCGTACTTGCAAAACTTCATCTTTTTGACCGTGCTTTCCCTCGCCTCGGGCGCGAGGGCGTTGGACTAATTACCCCGCTGAGGTCATTCGCCGAGCATTGACACACAACATATTTGATGTGTACTATTCCTCTATGTCACCTAGTCCCATTATTTCCAGCGATCGGCAGGCCCGCGAGGTCTCCGCTGTAATAGAGCAAATAAGTTACGCACTGTCCTCAGAACAGGTCTTGAAGTCCATCGTTGAAGGATTGCCGCGTGAGGTTATTGACGGTGTGCGCCGATCGTTGACCTCCGAAAAGCGGGAGTTGTCTGAAATGCTCGACGCCTATCACAGGGCGAAGAACGGGGATTTTGAGCTTCTGAGACAGCGAGCAGAAAACGATCCGGGTGAACTGTTGATAGTCGCCCGCATAACAAAAGGATGGTCGCAAAAAGACCTGGCAAGACAGCTCGGGCTTCGCGAGCAGGCGATTCAGCGATATGAAGTTGACCGTTATCGCAGCATCAGTCTTGCCGGGTACATAAGAGTTGCGCGAGCGCTATCACTACGCATGTCGGCAGATTTTTGTTCGCCTTCGAGCACGGACTGGATGCCGTCCTTCGAAGTGACACAAGCCGAAGCCCAAAAGGTCCTAAAGCACGCACGAGCCAACGGTTGGTTGCAAAGTGATGCTTCTGATGAAAACGGCATCAGCCAGCTTGTCCGATACGTCGCCGAACACGTAGAAATGCATGGTACGCCGTCTTTGCTGCGGACCGGGTTAAATGTCGAGGACCATTCCGAAGATTGGTCTCTATTGTCCTGGAAAGCGCAAATCACGCGTCGAGCAAAGGCAATCATCGAGCGGGATAAACTCAAGTATCGTCCGCTTGATGTTTCTTGGTTAGTGGATTTGGTCCGTCTTAGCAAGCTAGATGATGGTCCGCTAAGGGCTCAGGAGTTACTCAAGCAGCATGGAATTGTCCTGATTGCAGAGCCGCACATAACCGGTATGAAGGTAGATGGCGCAGCTTTTCTGGTCGATGATATTCCTGTAATCGGCATGACCTTGTTGCGAGACTTTCTGGACAACTTTTGGTTTACGCTGATGCACGAAGTCGCCCACGTGATCTTGCATTACAGAACGGGCTTGGCTGCGGGTTTTTTTGACGATGTCGAAGCGACTCAGGTCGATGAGTTGGAAGATGAAGCCAACAAGTTTGCGGCTAATATGCTGATTCCGGAAGAAGTCTGGTCGCGTTCTCCGGCGCGCATTGCCAAAACCGCTGACCCGATCGAACGTTTTGCGGATCAACTAGGTATTTCGCCCGCGATCGTTTTTGGTCGAATACGGCTTGAACGGAAAAACTACACCCTATTCTCGGACAAGATCGGCCGGGGCAAGGTACGCAAGCAACTTCTCTCGTAACTCCCGGAGGCGGTCGATGGGCGGATTAGATAAAGTTCTTTATTCACCAGCCTTGCGTATGAAGGCGGGCGAACTAGGCGGCGTTCGAGAGCTTGCGTCAGATGTCGCTGCGTACATCTTGCCTCGTTTTATCGTGCCGCCACTGGCAGAGCGGGACGATACCCATCCCGAATTGTTTGCTTCGGATGAAGCTGCTCAAGTTGGCGCCGTCCCTGACGTCGGGGCAATACTTGCGCGTCATTGGTGCGACCGCCGCGCCTTTATTGACTTAACCCACCTGATCGACGAGTGCGGCAGAGACAGTCTTGCCATCTGGCTGCCCAAGGTATTTACCCGTGCACGAAGCATGCACGTTCAGGGCATCCCCATGGCTATGCTGAGCGATCTCGGGGTAGCAGAAATCGAAGGCTTCAAAGCCGCGATAAACCCCGGCGACTCGCTAAAGTTTGGAATCTGTGTGCGTTCCGGCGACATGGTGGGACCAGGGTTTGGCGTAGCTCTGACCATAGCCTTGGAGCGTTTAGGCTTAAAAGTGAACGACTGCGCGATAATCGCCGACTTCTTTGATTCCGACTTTTCCCTGCCGGAACATGTGGCTCCCATTATCGGTGGGGCGCTTGAATTGCTGCAAGACCTTGGTCCGTGGCAGCAGATCATCTTCCAGGGCACGTACTACCCCGAAAAGAATCCAGCAGATCACGGCTCAAGTATGCTCTGGCCACGCAACGAGTGGGCCGCTTGGCGGCAGGCGGTGAAGTTTGACCCCGCAACAGCCGAACATATGATATTCGGCGATTACGCAGCCGACTGCGCGAAGATGGTATTTGGGGGCAGCGGCGCGGCTGCCATTCGACACTATCGCTACACCACCGAGACCGCATGGTTGGTCGAGCGCGGAGCCAAGTCGGGCTCCGACAAAGAGATTATGCAAGATGTCTGCAGCAGGATCGTGGCTAGTGGTCATTTCGCAGAGGCCGACTTTTCCACTGCGGACGCGTACATCTATGCTACAGCCAAGGGCCTAGAGGGGCCTGGAAACTCGACAACGTGGCGGCAAATCAACACGACGCACCATATAACGCGAGTTGTCGTGGACGTGGCGAAGGTGCGGGGCATCGCCATCACTCGGCGGCCGGCCGGGCCGGTCGCCTCGCAATTGACCTTATTGCCACTGTAGCCTGCATTCTTACTGGTACTAGTCGCTACGACGGCCTTGAAGGTTAGAAGGCGAGCGCGGCGTGATGCGCTGAAGGCACGGAGCGTGTCTTGAAATAACGAACCGTTAATCTGGACGAGAAAGTAGCATCAGACATCCCCGCGTCAGATCGAGGAGTCGATGCGATCGTCTTGGCCAGTTGACGCTCTCCTCGTCGTGTCCAATCCAACTCGCGAGTGGTAATAGGGGAATTGATGTCAACTACGGATAGCTATCAGGACCCCGATCCCGGAAAGACCTACATCAGCCCGCGGCTCGATTCGTTTTCCGACCCAGCCCGCAAGGTGCGTATCGCAACGAAGTTGATTGAGCAGCCGACGACATATGCCTTCGCACAAGTCAAAGACGAACTCGTACTTAGGCATAAAGAAGACGCGAAAACTTGCATAACCGCCAAGTTCTTCGAGGACGATCGCGGAATTTTCGTACTCAGCATTCAGGGCTACACTGTTGCAACGGATAAACCTCACAACGCTAGTTTTTCGTTCGTCGGTGATGAGATCGGGAAGTTGATTGAATTTATCAACCACGTCCAGTCTGTGCCGCTTAAGAGCAGCGGATCCATGAAAATCACGGACGACGATCTTCGTCGCATTGTACTGTCAAGTATCCAGGCACAGGCGCTCGTTCAGGACAATCAAGAATTGTTCGCGGAGGTGATCCGCTCGGCAGTGACGAAAGAGGATGTCGTGGCCGTTGGTTATCGTAAGCGTCAGTTGCAAGTTTTCCAGAAGCTGCTTGAGGATGAGAGTTATTTCGAAGAGGTCAAAACCAAGAAGCAATGTACTAGCGAGGCCGTTTGGCAAAAGTTCTTCGAGAAGAATCCTTGGATATTTGGATATGGATTGAGCTATATCCACCTCTCCGCCCTTGACGATAAGAAGCTCGAACAGGTCGTTCACGGTCACACGGTTTCGGAACACGGTAAGCGCGTAGACGCGCTTCTCCGAAGTCGCGGAGTTATTTCAAGCTTGTGCTTCGTCGAGATCAAGACGCAGAAGACCGCGTTACTTAACGCGCAACCCTACCGGGCTGGCTGCTGGGCACCATCGGCTGAACTCGCGGGTGCCGTCTCGCAGGTCCAAGGTACGGTTGCGTTGGCCACGGAGTCTATAAGGTCAAAACTCTCACTCACCGACGGCATAGGAAATCCGACGGGGGAGGAAGCGTTTAACTATATGCCGAAGTCCTTCCTCGTAGTCGGCAGTCTTCATGAGTTCTCCGGTGAGCACGGTGTGAACCAGGAACGCTATCGCTCGTTTGAACTATATCGGCGCAACACCAATAGTCCGGAAATCATCACTTTCGATGAGCTGTATGAGCGCGCGCGATTCATTGTCGGGCAGAATGAAGTATAGGCGATGGCGCTATTGTCGCTTGGTCCGCAAGTGCGGGTTGGCACTAAGCGTAGCGATCTGATTCCATCCGCACTAAGTGCGTCGGCGACCAAAGAGCACTGCCCAGATCCCTCTCCTATGTAACGCGTCGGGCGAGGCCTGCGTTGCCGCGAAGCATTTGCGAAATGCAGCGTGAGAGTCTAAGGACGTGTCGAGCGGACTACATTGATGCTCGCGCGAGCTGGTTCAAAACGGAATTGATCGATGCAAATGCTGTGATCAGTAGGCGACCTTGAACGTGGGTGAGTCCTCCGGCCTCTGCTTGCGCCGGTCGTACAGGCGGGTGGTGGCGATGTTCGCGTGACCGAGCCATTCCTGGACCTTCGCAATGTCGGCCTCGTGGTCGAGCGCATTCGTCGCAGCAGTCGCCCGCAGGCTATGCACGCCGAAACCTTCGACGGCGATCTTTGCGTGCACAGCCCACGCTAGCACGCATTTATAGACCCCATCGGCCGTGATCGCGGTGCCAGTCTTTCGGATGGGTTGAAAGAGCGGCGCATCCGGCACAGTGTCATGCCCTGCCGATTCGAGGTAGGTATGCAAGCGTTCGGCACTGGCCGGGTGCAGCGGCACGTAGCGCAGCTTGCTTCCCTTGCCATGAATTCGCAGATGCGGCGTGCCGCGCCGGTCGTGAATGTCGCGAACTTTGAGCAAACACAGCTCTTCGCGGCGCAGGCCGTGGTACAGCAGCACGGCGAGCATGGCGCGGTCGCGTTTGCCCTTCAGCGTGACCGGGTCGGGCGCGTCCAGCAGTGCGCGGGCCTGATGGTCGCCGAGTGCTGGCGTCTTGCCTTCGTTGCCATTGTTCTTCGGGCGTTTGACGCCTGCGACCGGGTTCAGCGAAACCGCGTTGCGCTCGCACAGATAGTCAAACAGGGATGACAGAGCAGCCAGCTTTCGCCGTATCGTCGCTCCAGACAGTTGGCGGGCTTCGAGGTGCTTGCGCCACGCGAGCACGTGCGCGCGCGTGACGGTACGGAATTCGTCTGGCCGTGCGATGCCGATGAAGGCCATGAAGTCGCGCAGGTCAACCTGGTAGGCGCGACGCGTGCGAGGATTGTCCAGGTTGCCAAACCATTCCGCCTCGGGCGGCACGTTCGCGAGCTGGTGGAATTCGGCAGCGGTCAGTTGTCGCCTGTCGGTGCGCGCGATGGGCATCAGTCTGTTCGGCACGGTATCTCCGGAGAAGGGCCGGGTAGGCCGTGCGCGCAAATCAGCGGTGAAATCGAAGCTTTGACGGTAGCTGATGCCGAAAGTGCGCCGCAATTCGTGGCACACGGCAACTATTGATAACCGATTTTATCAATAGCTGTTGAGTGCCGGTTTAATGAATAACTTTGGTAATATCGCGCATTTAATCTATCGGTGCATGGCAATTGCATGATTGCCGACTATGCGTCCGATATCCGGCAATTCCCGTTTTAGAAGCGAGCGTTTCAGAAGCTCGCTGCACCGTCTGCGGGTAACGGGTGTTCAGGCTGCGCGCTTGCGAGTCAGGGCAGCTTTATTCGCCTTCTTCTTTGCGACTGGCGCGGACTTGGGTGCTGGAGCTTTCTTCGCGCGCGGTTCAGTGGGTGGAATCACGCGCTTTGCATCGGAGGCAGTTTCCAATGCCTTGGCGAACTGAGCCCATGTATACGTGTGGGCGTTGACCTTATTCCCTTTCGGCCACCATTCGACCGAACCCTTGCTGAACACCAATTGCCCGATTTTCGTATTCTTGGTGCTCCAGACGGTGAGGCTATGATCGACCTTGCCGATGTCAATCTCTGCTACGCCCAGTTTTACGACAGCCATATGGTCTCCCTATGTGAAATCGCTGGAAAGTATCTCACACGTGAAGGCGCAAATCACATGGGGCGGGTGGAGGCGCTACGCCGCTACACAGGGCCGGTGTCGTGTCGCGAGGTCGGCCCGATAGCATGCGGAAATGCCGCTACAACGCTACAGAGGCGCTGGCAGGGCGGCAGAACAACGGTTCGAAAGGCGTTTTGGCCGCTACAGCGCTGCAGGTTCGCCGGTTTCCCCCGGCGTCGTTTTAGCCGCTACAACGCTACAGGCGGCACGAAAGCGGCTTTTCGTAACGCCCTTGAGCGTATCTGTAGCGGTGTAGCGGCGTAGCGTGTGACTCAGTCGCCCGGTATGTACAACGGGGCGGGGACTACAGCCGGTTCGATGTACGCCCGTCCGATGCCGTTGTGGATCTTTAGCCGGTCGCACAGACCGAACCACTCGTCACGCATGTCCAGCGAGTGCATGAGTTGATGGTCGTAGCGAATTGCCTCCGGCAGAGGCACAAAGTTCCCAGGCGCCAGAATGTCGCCGATCTGCACGGGCACGTCGATCTGCCCGGGCGGGGGGCCACCAATGTCGATTGAGCAGCGTTCCTTGATGCGCTGGCGGTGGCGCTTGAACGTCCGTTCTTTGTGGTCAAAGTAGGCCAGCATCTCTCCGCCGGTCTGCCAGTACGCCACCGTTCCCCTGTCGCGGTATGGCACCCGCAAAAAGTCGTCCTGACGCAGCCGGGCGCTCAGGCTGCCCCGCAAATCGTACGTCTCTATCAGGTCGAGAAACATCTTCGCGAGCACACTCGGCTGGAGGTCGCGGGGCACCACGACTTTCCCCCCGAACAGGCTGCAATTGTCGAGGTGCTTTTTGCGGAAAACGGCTTCGAGCCGGACTGTCGACTTGGCGAGTGCACGGAGCATGTTCGCCGTTTCCGTTGTGGGCAGTTCAAGTTCCTTCCTGTGAGTCTCGATCTCGGCATCCTTGTCGTACCCTTTCAGGGCAGAGGTCTGCGAATTCTGATCAAAGTAGAAGCTCTCGTTGTGGAACAGCGACATGTTGATCCCGCAGCGAATGGCGGCGCAGGCCAAACCATTGATGACGCCACCGACACTGAGCCCTTCGGGCACGCGGAGCATGACAGGCACATCAACGCGCGTAACGGCGATGTCCTCGCCACGCGCAAATACTTTGGCCCTTTGAAGCGGAATCTCGATTCCATGCTTGTCCTTGACAGCACGCAGCATGGAGAAGGCAGTTGCGATCATGTCGCCGGAGCCGACGATGTTGTGGCCTTGGTAGAAACGTGCGCAACTACCTTCCACGAGCAACTGCCTGGTCTTTTTGATGTGCTTGACCTTAAGCTTTCCCTGTCCCGCGTCGGACTCGAAATCACCATAGTCCCGGCGCCGCTCACGGCTGCCATCCACTTCCGTCCAGGAACGGGTGGGGAGACTGGCGGAGATGTCGTTGACGGCAAGCCCAACCGTGTCGAGCATGATGCATTCTTCCATACGGGTAAGATTCATGGTGTCTATCACATTCAATGGCTATTAAGGTAGGAGTACATAGCTGAGCCCGTGTCATATAGCTATCTTCGGCTGCTCAACTTGCACTATGGGTGTATAGCTGTTCTACATGGCCATATGGCTGTACAAACTATTGTCATACTTACGGTATTACTTCACATTGCCGTTGCCAGCACGCCGAATAGTCCAGTCGTGCTGGCACTCAGGAATGCAGCGCCTGCGGAGATGTGTCTCCTGTCTACTGTCGCGTTGTAGCGGCAGTAGCGCTCATTCGGTGCTGCTATTGACGTATCGCGCGAACGCATCCTCAAAGGCGGCCCTCTCATATCCCTTCTTGACGCTCTCGCCGTACCGGATGTCCTTGCTCACAATGCCAAATGGAGCCAGCATCTCCCCGAGTGCGCGCGACGAAAGAGGTTTGCCGTTGCAGTAATACCGCCATTGCTTGTCTTCGTCCGAACACAGGATGTCGAGCAGTTCATGCGTCCAGAGCCACTTTCTGCCGGTAGCGTCGAAGATGGGCTTGACGTCGCGCAGCAACAGTTCGCCGTCGTTCAGTCGGTTGCGCACGGACACTGCCATACGTTCGCCCGCCGCAATCGCCCTGTTCAGCAGCGCTTCATCGCCGAGGCTGGCCACCGTGAGCAGCGGCACCCAGTTGTCCGCCGTCCGGCTGTTCGACACGTTCAACCGCGCCGGTCGCGCCTGCATGAGTAACGGCCTTGCATCATTCGCCCACCGGACAATCATCGACTTCAGTTGAGCAAATTCCGCTTCGTTTGCGTAGTGCATCTGCTCCACGGCTTCATCGGGCAGCTTGCGCCGAAGATGAATCGGAATGCAACGGTCGTAGGTCGTTCCAGCCGGGAGATTTATCATCGCCAGGACTTTCGGGCAGTACGTCGGGTGCATCTTCGACCTGCCGTTGATTACCTTGCCTATGTATCCAGCGATGTGGGTGTGGCCGGAATTGATGATGTTGGTCATTGCGCGGTCCTTGCCAACGTAGTGCTCGCCTTCGTCCATCAGAAGGGTCGGCATGAGGCGTTCGATGACGTGATAGATGAACGCAGGTGACAACCCCCCGGCGGCGACCGGGCGACGCACCAGATGCTTCAGAACGTTGAGCAGGGTCGTTTTGCCGCAGCCCATCGTAGGCGAGAACAGGCCAAGGATCGGCGCGAACGGCATCAGGTCCATGACGTGCGAAGCGAAAATCCAAAGCGCGACGGTGAGCACCTGAAATTCGTCCAGGATCGAGAAGCGACGAATCATCCGTTCCGTCTTCGCGACCAACTCGCCGATGCTGGGAATCTGGATGGGCCAGGGAATGATGTCGACCGGCGTGCCGTCGATCTCCGAGCTGGATTTCGGTACCATCGCAGTCTCGACGACGGCGCATACTGCTGCCTGGCCCGATTGTTGATAGAGGGTGTTGAAGTCCTCATACAGACAAGGCGTGGTGCCGGTCGCCGGGATCGCCAGCGGAGCGCCAATCATGCGCGCGGCTGCTTCGGCCTCGGCCCGCGTTGCCTCCGTAGCGCAAACTACGATGCGTGTGTCGGGGTGGGCGCTGGCGAGCGTGGCGGCGACAAGTCCAAGGCTGGAAGAATCCGCAGGTACCGCGACGCGATCACCGGTTGCCTCAAACAGCGACAGGGCGTCCGAAAAATTCGGCGCAAGCAACAGCGTATCCGTTTTGTGCGCACCGATACGCGCGTAGGTGCCCCCGTGCCCAGAATCGCCTCGCAGCCAGACGTCGTGTTCGTCGCCGTTATCGTTCGTCCCAATGAAGCGGATCGCGGTGATCCTGTTCGTTGAGCCTTCGAAAAACGGAACGACCACGGCGTTCTCGATGTCCTCGCCATTCACGAATCCCGGTTCGCCGTATACCCAGATCAGCTCTCCGCCAAGGCCGTATTTGAGGCGGTAGGGGTGATCTTCGTCGGCGGCGCGCGCGCTTTCCCAGATAGCGTTGGCCTTTTCGGAAAATGCGCGCATGTCGCTGGCGATCCATTCGCCGATATCTGCGCCATCGCCGGGCATGTCAAGGGCAATCGTGTTCATGCGCTTGCCTCCGCCGTGCCGCTGATGGCGACGTCCAGAGCGGCGACGAACTCCTTCATGTCGAAGCCGGGGTTTGCAACACGCGAGAGGACCGTCGTCGCCTCGACCCACCCCATGACCTCCGACTCACGCCACGCACTCGATTTCGGCCCCGTTTTGATCTGCTTGGGGAAGAGGCCGAGCGAGACATCCCGGCGCATCGCTGCCTTTGAGCGGCTGATAGTCGTAAGTACCTCCGTTTCTTTCATCAGACGGTCTTTGGAATAGGAGCGTACCCAGCGAATCAGTTTTTCGAGATGCGGGACGTGCGCGGGGCAGACGGTATTGGCCCTGGCTTTCACGGCGACCGCGTTGGTTGCGCCAGCCCCCGTGTTTGCAGACAGATGTGCGTCTTGCGCACCGTTGCTCGCGCGGGCTGGGCGTGCTTGACGTCCCTGGCGAACCCGAGAAATCAGCGAAGATGGTTCATTAGCCTGCACACCACTGCCGGGCAAAGAGAGTTTTTTTGGGGTCATTGATGGCTCCGTTCGTCTATTCATGTCTGTTCAGGAGTGAACGGAAGCCATTGTCTGGAAAACAGGCAGAACCCAAAAACGCTAAGTCAGACATTTGATTTCGGCGCTTTTTCAAATCTCCGTTTGGTGATTTGACAGACTTCGGGAAAAGTGTTTGGCGGGGTGCCCTGACAAGAGGCGTTCACATCGTGGCAGTCACGGTGCATGCGGCGGCTCTGACTGAATGGGAGCGGCGGTAGGGATTTTCCGCTACGGTTCAACACAAGGAGAACGATGTGGAAGAGCGTGCGGCGGGGGTGGAAGGAGGTTGGTACATCGACCGTGATTGGTCGATGTGCGCGTTGCGTGAGTGCGAGGAAAGTGCGGCGGGGAGAGCGCGATCATGTTGCTGCGGCTTTTTCCTTTGCTTTTTTCGCTTCATCAGCAAATGACACCTGCGCGTGTACCAGCCATGCATAGAAGTGGGTGACGAGGCTTTTGGCGCGCCGCAGGTGCCAGGTCGACATGCCTTCGTCGAAAACCTTCACCCACCGTGGCTGCTCGGCGCGAACAATCCCAAGTTCTCTAGCGATTTGATGGGCCAGCCCGGGCCGTTCGGCATCGATGTTGTCGGTCCTGAAGGCGTCGGGTGGTATCCGCTCAGCGATCAGCAGGAGGGCTTTCAGATAGCGGTTGCGGCTGGGTGTCGCGACTTCTCCCCCCGGCACTTTTGGCATGGGGAAACGCTCGCCGAAATGCAGGACAAGATCGTCATCGTCAAGCTTGCGATGTATTCGGGCAAGCCTCGACCGGCATTCCTCGATCTGCTTCCTGATGGGACCGAGTGCGTCGATGCCCACTGTTTGCCAGAAGTCGGGCTCTTCGACGCGACTTGGGCGGATCACGTCGTTCCATCCTATCGGCTCGATGATGACACTTGCGCTATCCGTGGTGCAGATTTGCTCGTTCCAGTACTCACGCTGCGTCCGCACCAGCTTTTCGAGCGCAACAAGTTGCGCGTCGATAGGGACGCTACAGTCAATGGCAGTGAAGACTAGTTTTTGGCAGTGATTTTCCTTCTTTGCAGGCAGGCGCGCGGGACGGCGTGGCCCCGTTCGCAATATCTCGCGATACCCAAAAGGCGTTTCCCGTACAGTCAGCCATTGACCACCCGGCCGTTTTTCGTACGATGCGTCGCGCTGCCGGAACTTCAGCATGGTGTCTTCTTGCAGCGGTCTCATGAGCGGAAAGAACCAAGAGTCGTCGGGATTGTTCAACTCCGGTAGCCGTTCCTCGTCGGGGTCGAGCCACGCTGCGATGCCGAACCTCCTCCTGCACGTTTCGTTCTGGGCACACGCAATTACCTCGGGATTCGGGCTCTTGATATGGGCGAGAATGGCTTCCAGCGCGTCCATATCGCTTTTCTTGTCGAGTAACTGATGGAATGCTTGCCGGTAATCCGGATTCCACTTGAGAAACTGCCATGCGGTATCGTCAGGACCGAATTCCTTCTCAAGATCGGTCAGCGCGAATATGTTTGGGTCGAAGCCGTTGGTGTCGTGGAAGTTCATACAGAGATCGGTCAGTTAGTAGTCGACTTATTCGGTTTGTTGGGGGAGCGGTACGACCCATGCGCCGCCAGTCGTGACGTGATCAGGCAACACGAAATCGGCCCACATCTGCATTGCGGTCACACGTTCGGTCCAATACTCCGCACGATTGTACGCAGCCCTTACGCGGTTGCGTTCGACGTGTGCGAGCTGGCGTTCAATCACGTCCGCCCGCACACCCCGGTTGTTCAGAAACGTGCTGGCGGTAGCACGGATACCGTGCGGCGTGAAACGTCCCCCGTAGCCCATTCGCTCAAAGACGACGTTAGGCGTCGAGAGCCCCATTGGTTTCATGATGCTGCTGAGGCTCGGAAACAGATAGCCAGACCCGAACGAAAGCGGCTTCAGTTGCTCCAACGCCGATAGTGCCTGTCGGCTGAGCGGCACGACGTGAGGGTCGCGCATCTTCATGCGCTCAGCGGGAATCACCCAAACCGCGTTGTCGAGATCGAATTCCTCCCAGCAGGCCTGCACCATCTCATTCTTGCGAACAAAACTGAGCAGGATGAGGAGAATACACAGCTTTGTCGCGGCGGCCCCCGTGTCGGCGTCAAGGCGCTCCACGAACTCGTGAATCTCGTCCTCGCCTAGTGGTTCATGATGGACCTGGGGCGGAACATCAATCCACCCTTGCAGGACGCGCGCGGGGTTGGCTTGGACCTTTAGCTTGCGCATGCCGTGGTCGAACACCTGCACCGCCGTTTGCCGAACACGTTCGGCGGTTTTGACGCCTCGCTCGCGGCGGACGGTTTCGAGCGCATTCAACAGTGCACGCGCGTCGATTTGTTCGAGCGGCACGTTGCCAATGACCGGGTTCAGGTCGCGCCGCAGGTACAGGCTGTGTGCCTCCTGCCATGGCTTCGAGCGAAGTGGGCTCTTGCTGTCGTACCAGTGCTTTGCCGTGGCCTCGAACGTGTTGCCGAACGACGCGTTGAGGGCGAGCTTTTCGAGTTTCTTGTGCGTCGCCGGGTCGGTGCCGCTGGCGAGTAGTCTCTTCGCCTCTCGGTGCCGCTCGCGGGCTTGGGGACCTGTCAGCTCAGTGGTGAGTCCATACACCACAGTACCCCTCCTGCCGCCGATACGGTAATCGAACCGCCACGACCGCGCAGTCGGCGTCACGTACAGATAGAGGCCGTTCCCGTCGGGCAGTTTGTAAGGCTTGCCGTTGCTTTTTGCCTGATTGATTTCGATGTTTGTTAGAGGCATTTTCTCGGTCGTTCAACATGGAAGTTTTCGATGTTGAAACAATACCGATTGGCGACGGAGCCATGTGCGCTAAATAACTTTGGCAAAATCTTGCTGATTTAAATATAGTAGGTGACAAAGATCCGATCGCGGTAAGGGTGCTATGGAGGAAAGAAGGACAAGGCGGAACTTTGATGAGCTAGGCGAGCGCAGGCGGGAGGCGATGACGCTGCTCGATGAGGGGGTGTCGCAAGCAGACGTCGCGCGGGAACTCGGCGTGTCCCGGCAAACAGTGTCGCGCTGGGCGAGATTGAAGGAGGCGTATCCAGAGAATGAGCCGTGGCGTAGACGAGCACTAGGTCGCCCTGGGGGCTTAACGGAAGAGCAGAAGGCGTTACTTGCAAGGCGGCTGGTGGACAGCTACGTGCGCGAACTTGGTCCGAGGGGTAGAAGCTCGCCCAAGCGTGTTCGTTGGACGCTTGCGCGCGTGGCCGGAATGATAGAGACCGAGTTCGGAGTCTCGTACAGCCTCGCACACGTCAGGAACATTCTGATCGCTATGGTCGGCGGTGACCATTTGCCACTATCCAACGTGAGATTTTGGGCACGTGTTATTGAACTGGCCTATCCAGAATGGAGCGGCCGCGTTCTGGTGAAGGACCTTGACGAAGACTGGGCGCTGGACGGGAAGATTATCGGCGAGTTGAGGCGGCGACTCCAGCGCTAGCGGTGACCCCACTGCCAGCGGTCCCCGGTCCACTGCTGAAATCGTGGAGAAGCGATTGCGAGTCCAAAATGCCTCGATTTTCTCTGGATCGATCACCGGCGGAACGATCGTGAGATGCAGAACAGTTCGGTAGCTGTGCGTCGGCTCGGATATTGCGAGTTCGGCGGGCAGTTCAACAGCGGATCTTCGCATGGCCGGATTGTGACGGATGACCACTGTCTCGGGTCGACCGATATTGTTGAAAAAGTCGCTGCGTGGCTTCTTCAACTCTCCTGCGCGAAAGTCGACGTCTCAGATCGGCCTACAAGCCGCTCATGCACGCAGGTCAAGGGTAAGTACCCCTGAAAACCCCGCGACAAAGACGGTCAACGACTTTTTCAACAGCGTCGACCCTAAGCCGCCTTTCGAGCCAGCGCCAATCCAACGGCGCTTTCCGAGGTGCAACGACCACTCGCCGAGACACGTCGAAGGACGAGTCGTTGGGCCTTAACGGTCATTGGTTTTCAAGAAGGCGGCCTTTCGAGCCTTGTCTACGTCTGTCAAGCGCTCGACCGCAGCGATCGAATCGCGCCTTTCGTCGACCGCGGAAACCGTTTCACTCAACACGTCTTGAAGCATTTTTTCGCGGCCCGGCTGCTGACGCCTGGCGGGAGGGTTCCGAGCAGGTATAAAATCATGCAAACCAAAGACCGGGCGCGCTTCCTGAGTACAAGGCAGGCATCGGTCTGTCGCCAGACTTTGCCGAAGCTCACTTCAATACGTTCGCTTGCCCGTCGGCCTCGCTACTATGGCGTATATGGCTGCAACTCTTTGACGTCTCCTTGGCGCTCTGCCTCGTGCTGGAGCGAAAACTCCGCCGGCCGAGCTGAGCTGATGAATTGCTCGCCCTTTAAACAGAGCGCATTCACGGATGCTGGTACCTTGTCGTCGAGGAACCGCACCGTATAGATTCCAGATTTCGAAACTGTAGCGCCTGCGCGATGGACATTGGTATCTGACATGATGAGACTCCTTTGCGGAACTAGCGACGCGCTTCCGAGGCAAGACTGATAACGGAATACGTCGCGGTGGCCGGTGCACCGACTTTTGCGCTAGTGGCGCTCGCAGCAGATTTCATTTGCTGAGCGGTCGCCGTGACCTTTGCACCGGGTGAGAGATTGAACAGATTGAACGTGTAGGTACCATTCTGCTTGATCACATACCCACTGTCGCTCAATGTCAGCGCCGTGCCCGTGCTGTCTGTTGCCGATCCGACGTCGGCACCGGTGACGGTGACCGCGACGGACGCCGCTGGTTGATTTTTCTGCGGCTTGAGACCACTGATCACTATGCTCATCACGCCCTTGCCGTCATTGGCCTCGTCAATGACATTGCTGCCTTGCGCCACCTTGAAATCGGGACTGCCCGCCGCGGCATCAGAAGCGGACGTAACAATGTGCGCTTGCATTGAGACTGGCCCGTCATACTCCGGACAGAGCTGCGTCGGGTCCGTGCAACTCGCGAAAATGTAGAGGGCATCGGCACTCGTCGGTGTCTGAGCAACTTTTATCGCTTTTCCGCGTCTGTCCGCCTTAGGCGGCGTCTGCCCTTGCGGAGCAGGCATGGAGGTACGAAGTCCCCACTTTTGCGGTGAAGGAAACGTCAACGTGAGTATGTGCGCGACAGGATCGAGCGTCATACTCTGCACGGCGAGATTAACAGGCTTCCCACTATTCCCCTGCGCGCTGCCCGGCGCAATGGTCAGATAGGCTCCGAAGCCCGCCGCCGACGTGCCACCGACGTTGTATAGCGTCACCTGTGCATTCTGCTTGCCGTCGTCGAGGACCAGCGCGTCCTGCTGGGGGGGTATCGTGAGGTTTGACGGCCGCGGAATTTGAAAGTCAGTATTTATATTCGGCACCGTGGCCAACGCTAGGGCCAGATCGTTCCAAAGAGCGAACGCCAGCCTCGAATCAAAGAAACACGGGGGCGGCGTTTTATGGACTTCTTGTTTGCTCCGGTCATCACCAGCGCTCTCGCTTATCCGGGTCGGACTTTGACTGTGGGGCGCATTCTGTGGGATTGCCCCTGCGGCAACTTCTCTGGTGGCCACAGTGCTAGCGGCGTTCTTGGTCATTGTCTTGGGGCACGTGTACGCAGGAGGACCCACGGTGTCCAGTTGCTCATAGAATCCCGACAAATTGGCGATTTCCACATCCTGTACCAAGGGGCGCGAGATCTCTTGCTTCTCCTGCGGCGAGAGACTGTTCCATGCTGCGATCTTAGCCGGATCGACACTTACCCATTTCTTAACGAATTTGTCGAACGCATTCGCCAAGGCGTCTTCGCCGGCGATATTCAGCACCTCACCGTTTTTCGCGTCCCTGAGTTGAGTTACTACGGCGAGTTCGATTTTTACCGGTTTGCTGGAAGAATCGGTTTGAGCGGATCCATTCTTGGTTTTTTCCGCATCGCCAGTAGAGAACTTGTCCTTCGTGGGCGCCCGCTTGGCCCTACCCGCGCCGATGAACGATTTATCGTCCGTGGGCGCGTCGTTGAAATAGCCTCGTGGCACCAACAGTAAAACCGCAAGGTCGTAGGTCTCTCCGATCAACGCTGGATCGTCGTATTCGTTATTCGGGGCAATGCGTGCGTACAAGGTATTGGTGGACTGCATCGTGACCGTAAGCGTACTGGACATCTCCTGATCCGATATGGAATGGATTGCCTGTTTTAGGTATCCCAGATTGCCGCTCGCGCCAACGCCGTGCTCCATGAGGGACAGTGCAAATCCCAGTTGAGTTGCCATCTCCGCGGTATTGGATTTCAGCGCGACGTTAATGTTGTCCGCGGCGAGAAGCGGCACCACTGTAGGCACAACAAGCGGGCCTACTTGACATGCGTCATCGGAAGCTTCCGTTGCCGCGGAGGCTGCTGAGGCCGCGGAAGCTGCTGAGGCCGCGGAAGCTATCTTCGCGGCCCGTGCTTTGGGCGCGTCTTCGTTGAAGAACGACACAAAGGTATGCGCCGAATAGGCTATCCGCGGCTTATGCAACATCACCGCGATGCGTAGCTTGACGACGTAAGGTACCATGCACTTCTGGGCCGACGCGTATTGGACTTCCTTGTTCAGTAACTGAACCTGCTCGTTTAGATAGTTGGCTGCCTTGTACCGAAGCTCCGGGTCGATGCCGAGCGTTGACGCATTCGCGGCGGGCGTAAGCGACTGAGTACCGGCCGGCACGCCAGAAGGCACAGCGGGTACCACGCCCGGCGCCGTCGTCGTGGTCGACGTCGTCGATACACCGTTGGCTAGGTTCGATGTGATCGTACTCACGCCAGCGGCCGTCGATGAGTTGTTGGAACTGCTTGACGTCGAAGTCGAGGTGCCCTGTTTCGACGATTGCGGCAATCCGATGCCTAGACTCGCCGCCACGGCATTGAGAAGCTGATCCTGAATTCTGGAGGTCGTAGGCAGCACGTCGGACGCGGCAGCATCCCCGCTCATAGTGAAGTTCGGCTGCAAAACTGATTGGACCTCCTGCCAAGGCGCGACCATAATCGCCGACACCCGCACCGTCGCGGCCTCATCCTGTGTTGTGACCTTGCCATCGTCTTGGGTAGGTGACGTTCCGCACGCGCACAGCAGCGCGCACGGCAACAGGAGACGGCAGCGGAGCAAAACCCTCCGCCAGCGCACGTTCGTGGCACACAAAGCGATGCCGGACACTCGCGCGATCAACGTGAGTCCCATCCTTTTTCCCCTCTTTCTTTTTCATGGCAAAGATCGCAAGCCGGTCGGGTCCGTCCGCTCGCTTCACCGGACCCCACTCTCAATGTTGTAGAAGAAATTAGGGGGCCTTTCTAGTCACCCAACACATCGGAAACGAGTATTGACTAATGAAAGCGATCAAATGGCGGAATACTGGGCGGAACGTTCTGCAATGAAACCTCATGGCCAACCCACATCCGAACCGATCCGTTGGATACAACTCCCGTTGGATCGACATCCGAGGGCGATGAAGCGAGAGCAATACAACAAATAGATGTGTTCAAGCGCAACCCGGCGTTTGGCGCAATGTCTGCAAAGGCGACGATCGCGGACTCTCATTGAACGGGGACGTTAGTCCGTTCAGGGACGGAGTACGCATTCGCTGAAGTGGAACGCTTCGTTCAGGACCGGTCGCTAACGAATGGCGGGTTAGGCGTCTTCAGGCGACTACCACGTGCCCTCGCATCAATGACCGCAATGGCCGAAGGCGCGTTCGTCTCGAACAATCGGGCGACCGATTACGGGGCGGAATCGACGCCTGAATGTCCGACCGACGACGCGTGTAAATGGCGGGTTTGGCCGCGTTCGGTCAAATGCGCTGCCCACTGTTACGGTCATCCGATGTGCTCGCGGAAGATGCGACCCCTTCAGAGAACCCGGAGGTGCCGGATTCGTCCGATCGTCGGCGAGCGCCGGAGGATGAGTTCGGTGATGTACTCGGGCAGGAGTGCGCGGGGTATGTTGCCGGGCACTCCTCCCACAAGTTGGGACGATACCTGAGCGATGAACGCTTCGGGCTCGCTCTTCAGGCTGTGTTCGTAGCTGACTCGGTAGTCCATGGTGTATTGGAGGCCGCTGGGACGGAAGCGATTGGTACGGCGTTCGGCATAGGCGTCCATGGTCGAGTTATCAAGCACAGAACACCAGAAGCGCTCTAAAACCGCCCGTAGGACGTCTCTGGACATCGCCACCGATCCCAATACTGGCACGGCAGGCAGCGATTCGGGGTGCGTCGAAGAGGCCGATTTCTGGAGGCATGACGGTATACGAACCGCAGAAAAAGGCAGTATACCGTCAGAAATACCGTCACCAAATCGTAGATGCAGTGACTTTTACTTGAGACGACGGTAGACGCATTTTCATAAAAAATCGAATTATTTCAACGACGTAGAGCCGTCCTGGGACGTGCTGAGCATCCGCTCGACGTATCGCGCAATCAAATCGATTTCGAGATTAACCGGCGACCCTTCGCGCAGATTCTTCAGCGACGTCACCTGCACCGTATGCGGAATCAGATTGATCGAAAACTCGCAGCCATCGTCGCGATCTTTAACCGAGTTCACCGTCAGGCTCACGCCGTTCACCGTGATCGATCCTTTAAAGGCGAGATACCGGCCAATCTCTCTCGGCGCCAGGACGCGCAGCTCATGCGATTCACCCACCGGCGCAAAATGCGTGACCGTGCCGAGTCCGTCGACGTGACCGGAAACGATATGGCCGCCCAGCCGGTCATGCGCGCGTAGCGCTTTCTCGAGATTCACCTCGCCAGTCTCGCCGAGCCCGGCCGTGCAGTTCAAACTTTCGCGCGACACATCGACTTCGAACGAATGCGCTGTCAGCGCGACCACGGTCATGCAGGCGCCCTGGATCGTGATGCTGTCGCCGAGCTGAACGTCGCCGAGATCGAGGCCGCCGGCTTCGACGTTCAGGCGTACGCCCGCGTCGCCGTCCGTGCCGAGCGGCTTGACTGATTCAATGCGGCCCACTGCCGCGACGATTCCTGTGAACATCGTGCTAGTCCTCGATCAATTTGTAATGGGTTCAGACGTGGGATCGCCGCCGGGTTCGGCCGCGCCGGGAGGCGTGAAGCGCGCGAGAATCCGCAGATCGTCGCCGATCCGGTCGATCGCATGGAAATTCAGTTTGACGCGGCCTTCCAGCGTGTCCGGCGCGCTCAGGTTGAACATGCTCATCGAGTCCATGCCAAGCAGGCTCGGCGCGAGATAGACGAGCAGTTCGTCGACACAACCCTCACGCAGCAGCGAGCCGTTCAGCTTGTAACCGGCCTCGACGTGCAATTCGTTTACGTTGCGCTGGCCGAGCACGTTCAGCACGGCGGGCAGGTCGACCTTGCCAGCGGGGTTCGCCAGTTGGACGATCTCGGCGCCGCGATCGCGCAACGCGTTGGCGCGCTCGGTATGGCGCTGATCCAGATTGCCGCAAAAAATCAGCGTGGGTGCGCCGGCCAGAATCTGCGCCTCGGGCGGCACGTCGAGCTGACTGTCGATCAACACGCGTTGCGGCTGGCGCGGCGTGTCGACGGCACGCACGGTCATGCGCGGATCGTCTTCCCTGACGGTGCCGATGCCCGTCAGAATCGCCGAGGCCCGGGCGCGCCACGCGTGACCGTCGGCGCGCGCCGCTTCGCCGGTGATCCACTGACTGATGCCTGATGGCAAGCCAGTGCGGCCGTCGAGCGACGCCGCGACCTTCATGCGCACCCAGGGGCGGCCACGCGTCATGCGCGACACGAAACCGATGTTCAGCTCATGCGCTTCCTGCGCGAGCAGTCCGCAACGCACTTCGATACCGGCGTCGCGCAACATCGCGAGGCCGCGTCCGGACACCTGCGGATTGGGGTCTTCCATCGCAGCGACCACGCGCGCGACCTGCGCTTCGATCAACGCGTTCGCGCACGGCGGCGTGCGGCCGAAGTGACTGCACGGTTCGAGCGTCACGTAGGCCGTGGCGCCGCGCAGATCGTGACCGCGCGAACGCGCATCCTTCAACGCGCGGATTTCCGCATGATCCTGGCCGGCCGGTTGTGTGAAGCCTTCACCGATCACTTCGCCGTTCTTGACGAGCACGCAGCCGACTCGCGGGTTCGGATCGGTGGTGTACATGCCGCGCTTCGCGAGAGCGAGCGCGCGTTCCATATGGACGAAGTCGGTTTGCGAGAACATCGGGGTCCGGTCGGGTGCGGTGGCTAGGCGATATGGGTTGGTCGGTCGCGGCGACGGGTCAGCGTGACTCGCGTGGCTCGCGTAACTCGTGCGCTCGCCGGCTTCAGGCCGCGAGCGAAGCGAACGCGCCACGCGCCGCCTCGATCGTGGCGTCGATGATAGCGTCGTCGTGAGCGATCGACACGAAACCCGCTTCGTACGCCGACGGCGCGAAGTACACGCCGGCGTCGAGCATCTTGTGGAAGAACGCGTTAAAGCGCGGCACGTTGCTCTTCGTCACTTCGGCGAAGCTCGCGGGAATCGCGTCGGCGAAGTAGAGGCCGAACATGCCACCGAGCGAGTCGGCCGCGAACGGCACGCCGGCTTCTTGTGCGACCTTCGCCAGACCTTGCGCGAGGCGCGCGGTGCGAGCGGTGAGCGTGTCGTAAAAGCCCGGCGCCTGAATCAGTTGCAAGGTCTTCAGGCCCGCGGCGACCGCGATCGGATTGCCCGACAGCGTGCCCGCCTGATAGACGCCACCGAGCGGCGCGAGGTGCGCCATGATGTCGCGACGCCCACCGAACGCCGCGGCTGGCATGCCGCCGCCGATCACTTTGCCCAGGCACGTCAGGTCCGGCGTGATGCCGTAGACCTGCTGCGCGCCGCCCAGCGCGACGCGGAAGCCGCACATCACTTCGTCGAAAATCAGCACGGCGCCGTATTCGGTGCACAGGCGCCGCAAGGTTTGCAGGAATTCCGGCGTGGCGCGCACGAGGTTCATGTTGCCCGCCACCGGCTCGACGACCACCGACGCGATTTCGTTGCCGAACGCCTTGAACGCTTCTTCGAGTTCCGCGACGTTGTTGTATTCGAGCACCGTGGTGTGCTTCGCGATGTCGGCCGGCACACCCGCCGAGGTCGGATTGCCGAACGTGAGCAGGCCCGAACCGGCCTTGACCAGCAGACTGTCCGCGTGGCCGTGATAGCAGCCCTCGAACTTGACGATGCGGCTGCGGTCCGTGAAGCCGCGCGCGAGGCGCAGCGCGCTCATGGTGGCTTCCGTGCCGCTCGACACCATACGAACCTGTTCGATCGACGGCACCAGCTTGCAGATTTCTTCGGCGATTTCGACTTCGGACTCGGTCGGTGCGCCGAACGAGAAGCCGTTGCCCAGCACGCGCTGGACCGCTTCGAGCACTTCGGGGTGGACGTGGCCGAGAATCATCGGGCCCCACGAGCCGATATAGTCGATGTAGCGCTGGCCGTCCGCGTCCCAGAAGTACGCGCCTTGCGCGCGCTCGATGAAGCGCGGCGTGCCGCCGACCGAGCGAAATGCACGCACCGGCGAGTTCACGCCGCCGGGAATGGTACGTTGCGCGCGTTCGAAGAGGGATTCGTTGTTGGACATGGCGATAGCTGGAATAGAGGTTGCGCAGCGGCGCGGGTTGCTGGAAGGCGGTTCGCGCGGCGCTGGGATCGGTGAGGAAATTGTACCGGAGTCAGCGTGAAGCGGCTTTGCGGCGGGCCTTGTCCGCAGGCTCAGGTTTTGCGCGCGCTTTTTGCCGCCACGGCGGCGTGCGCGCTGACTTTGCTGGAACGCGGAGGTGTCGTGGGCGGTTCGAGTGCCGGCGACGGACGCGCGCCGGTGAGCTCGCGCCAACGCTTTTCCAGCGCGCCTTCGGCGATTGGCTTGATGACGGTGCCGGAACTTTGCGCGTCCCATGTCTGCACCGAGAACGGATGCACGCGCAACGTTTCGCGCGGAATCACCACGGTGGCATGAGCATCGACCAGCCAGTCGTACACGAAGTCGATACACAGACGGTAGCCGCGCTTCGTTGCTGGGTCCGGGACCTCGTACGGCGCGCGTGTCACGTAGCCGGAGCCGAAGATGCCTTTGGGTTCCATGGCGACACGGTGCAGAAACACCCGATCGCCGGGCAGAATGCCGCGCGCGAATCCGCAGCCCCAGACGTCGGATACCGCGACACCGGCGGCGACGCGCCTGGCCACGTCGGGCAGTTCAGGCCATGGCCATTTCTTGGGGCTCCAGATCAGCAGGAAGGCGGTCATTGCGTGGCCGTGGCGTTGTCGTTACGTGAGGGTGAAATAGCGCCGTCCGGATGCGTTCATGTGGCGTGCGGATCGGTCTGGCGGCAGCTTAACCGATCGGCGCCAGGGTCGCCGCGAACCGCCGACGCCGCTGGTTCAGTATGAACGTGCATCGTTCGCCGATGCGGTAGTGCGTGCGACTTCGCGGTGCGTGGCGGTGGGCGCTGGTGTGTCGTGGCGTTACGTGGACTTGCACGGTGTTCAGGTTAACCGTCGCGTACAATTGAGGACGTCAAGTCGTTGCATGCCCCGTTTCACGCGTTCCGCTGCCGGTCACGGCGCGGCGCATCATCTGGATTCCCATGTCTCACGTCACCAGACGCCGGCCCGATGGCCGGCTGATTCTGTTGCTCGGTGCGCTCGCCGCATGCGGGCCGATTTCCATCGATATGTATCTGCCGAGCCTGCCGACCATCGCGCAGGCGTTCGCGATCACCAACGGCGCCGCGCAGACCACGTTGACCAGCTTCATGTTCGGTTTCTCGATCGGCATGCTGCTTTATGGTCCGCTGTCGGATACCTATGGACGTCGGCCGGTGCTGCTCGGCGGCATCATCATGTATGCGCTCGCGAGCGTGGCTTGCGCGTTGTCGTTCTCGATCGGGTCGCTCGTGACGTTCCGCTTCGTGCAGGCGCTGGGCGCGGGCGCGGCGTCGGTGCTGGCGCGGGCGATCGCGCGCGACGCGCACGGTCCGACCGACGCCGCCCGCGTGCTGTCGATGCTCGCCATCGTCACGTCGATAGGGCCGTTGCTCGCGCCGCTGATCGGCGGACAGTTGCTGCTGCTCGGCGGCTGGCGCGTGGTGTTCGTGGTGCTGACGCTGTTCGGCACGCTGTGCGCGGTCACCGCGTTTCTTAAGGTGCCGGAAACGTGGCCGCGCGAGAAGCGCGCCGAGTCGGCACTGCTGAAATCGTTCGGCGCGTACGGCAAGCTGTTGCGCGATCCGGTGGCGTGGGGGCACATGCTGTGCGGCGGCATGGCGTTCGCGTCGATGTTCGCGTACATCACGGCGACGCCGTTCGTCTACATCGAATACTTCCATGTGTCGGCCCAGCATTACGGCTTTCTGTTCGCGCTGAATATCGTCGGCATCATGTTCGGCAACTTCATGAATACGCGGCTCGTCGGGCGGCTCGGGTCGCTGCCTATCATTTCGTTCGCGGCGACCGTCAGTTGCATCGCCTCGCTGTTTGTGTGTTTCGTGTCGCTGACCGGGCTCGGCGGATTGTGGTCGATCGTGTTCGGTCTGTTCTTCGTGGTCGGTGTGGTGGGGTTATTGTCGGCCAATTGCACGACCGATCTGATGCATCGCTATCCGGTCAACGCCGGCGCCGCGGCGGCCGTGTTCGGCGCGGTGCAGTTGGCTCTCGGTGCGTTGTCGAGTCTCGCGGTTGGCTTATGGCAGGACGGCTCGCCGAAGGGCATGGGTGTCGTTGTCGGCGTCGCGGGCGCGTTGTGTTACGTCGGCCGGATTCTGGTGGTCAGATGGCATGGAACGAAGGCGCCGGTCGCCGCTGTGTGAACGCCGCGTTACTCCACGGTGACAAAGGCCCTTCAAGCGGCGCGCATGCTTGCTCACGTCGCGCAATGCGATGCGTCTACGGAAAACACCAGGTGTTGCACGCGCGCGACCCTGTGTTTCGATTTGCATTGCTATGATGGGACCACTGTTCCTCGGAGCGGCAATCATGGCGATCAGAGATTTGATGAATGGCGAACGGCGACGTGCCGCTTTCGCTGAAGCGCAGAAGCTGGCTGACAGCGGCGCCTATCACGATTACACGGACATCGAATACGTCTTGCGCTTTGATTACGGTTTGTCTGATGTATCGGCGCTGCTCGACAGCCAGCTGATGCATCGCGACCTGAATCGCCGCTGCGCCGACGCGCGCGAAAGGCTGGAAGCGCTTAGCGTGTGAGGTGGAGGGCGGATGGTTGAATCGCCGATTCGACGCGGTGACGCGACTCGCGGCGTTCATCGCGAGAATTGCGCTGCGGTCCTCGTTCGGTCTCTGCTCGATGGACCGCCAATTTAATGGACCACGAGTCCATTAAATTGCGCATTGCCCGCACCGGCTGCGATATTCACCCCGACATTTCCGCTCACACCGGCGAGTGCGTGGGCGCCGAGTTGCGCGCTAGCGCTGCCGTTCAACTGCGCGACGGCATGCACATTCTGCTGCGTGGAAATCTCCGCGCGAGGCGTGCCGATCACCGCGATTTCATTGGCTTGCGCGTTCAATGCGCCGGCGGCGAGATTGACGCCGAGATTGCCGCTGGCGCCGCGCAACGCATCCATTCCTACGGTCGCGGGCGGCGCGGCGAGTTTCGCGCTGCCGCCGATATCCTGCAGATTGGACAGTTTCACCGAGCCGAACACGGCCGCGCTGTCATCGTCGGACGTGAAAGATGTGCCCGCGAACGCGAACGATGCGCCCGAACCCGCGGCCACGTAAATCAACGCAACGACTAACGAACGGACTTTCATGAGCGCCTCCTGGGCGTGTGCGGACGGCATCGATAGATTGGATATCGACCGGACAAACGGGAAGTTGAGGGGCGCGGTTGACGTGAGTCTTCCATTGATCGAGCAATACGCCTGTTTGAATCGATGAGAAGGAAAGCGGTGTGCTCAATCACTCATGCCGACTAGTTTTTGGTTCTGATCGTGCGAGCTGAGCCTCGCGAAGTCGCATTGATATAAATACGACCTTGTCGTGAACGCCCGCTGTTGAAATGGACTGGTGTTTCGCTTCGCGAGACGTGCATCGGCGATGCCGATGTCGACCTTCACATAGACGGAGCAGTGAAATGAAAGTCCAATCAGCTGGCAGTCAAACGAACGAAAGCACGCAGATGGAAGTCGCGCAAAGCGCCGCGCCGACGGCGAGGCCCAATGGCGCGCCACCGATGTTCGATACCTCGGCACACCGGCCATCGGATTGCCGCGCCGACGGTGCAAGGCAGGCATGGTTGCTGCCGTCGACGATCAACCCGTCTTTTGATGTTCCGGTGCACTACGCGAGCAAACCTTACGGTTCATTGCATGCCGATGTTAATAATCAAGGTGTCTACAAGGACGACAAGGGCACGGCATATATCAAGCAACGCGTTCGTACCTACCCGGTCAAATACGACAAGGGAAATGGCACCTGGCGCGTTTATAGACCCGATAATTCGACTAAGTACCAATATCCCGTCAGGACGGATCGAAGCGGCAATTGGCACACGCATGGCGAGGTGGGCTTGGCTGGAGGTTGGGAAGGTGATCCATTGGCTAGCCTCAATAAAGCTCAGCACGAGATCATGGATCTGCGGGCGCAGATACAACGACTGGAAAATCAGAAGCAGCAGCTCACGCAGCAGTGGGACCAGCTGCAACGTGGGCTGATACAGGCTATTGGGTCGCCGCAAACGACGCCTTCACTTTCCGAGCGGCAGAGCCTCATGCTCGAGATCCATCGCTTGCACGGTCAACGAATGAGCGTTCTGAACGAATTAGCCGCGCTGAAGAGCAAGGTGCTAGGCCTTCAACGGTCTCTCGGCTTGTAACTGTTGGTCAGTGCTCCTCGCGAGGAATACTCGATCAAGCCGACTTCAAGTTCTTATTTAGATAGGGATAGCGACATGAAAGTCCAATCAGCTGGCAGTCAAACGAACCCATCGGATCAGGCACCGGCGGCGCACGGCGCCGTACCGGTGGCGACACCGCGTGCATCGCCTGCATTGTTCGATGCGTCGGCACACGGACCGTTGGATGGGGAAAGGCACGCGAGGCCAGTTAGCTCAGACGAGTCGCGATCGCGCGCGGGCAACGTGCGATTCGGTGTGCCCGCGCATTACGCCATCGAACCGGATGGTCCCCTACGTGCCGATGCGATCCATCAAGGCGTGTTCAAGGACGACAGCGGGGCGGCGTATATCAGGCAAGACGCGCGGGCTTTCCCGGTGAAGTACGACAAGGACAACGGTACCTGGCGAGTCCACCACCCGGATATGCCGACGAAGTACGCGTATCCCGTCAAACAGGACGATAGCGGCGGCTGGCATGCACACGGCGAGGTTGGGGTGCCGGGAGGCTGGCGTGGCGGAATGCCTGCGGGGATCAGTTTTGGACATCATGCCGTCGCGCAATTGCAGCAGCAGGTGCAGCAGTTGCAGTTTCAGCGGCAGGATCTCATGCAGCAGCGACAAAACCTGCAGGCTCAGTTGCAACAGTTTCCGGGGCCCCAGCACGCGAACCGGTCGCCACTGGAACTGGCGTTTCAGCAGGGCATGCTGAGCACGCAGCTTGCTAACGTCAACAACCAATTGCAAGCGGTCGAGCAGCAGTTGCAACAGGCGAATCAACAGTTGCAACAACTTCAGAACGAGTTGCAGTAGTAGCGACAACTGTGTTGTCGAGAGCCAGTCGGGCGCGAGCAATCCAGACTATCTGTCCTACCGCAGTTCGATTCGCGTTACCCAGGAGAAGGGCGAAGTTGGCAAACGAACTCAAGTTCGGTTTTGTCCGTCTGACGATCTTGTGCAATCAATTGCGTAAGGGCCGGTGTGGTTACTCGTCACGTTTCCGCTTGCGCTTCCGTTCGGCCATGAAAAAGCCGACCTCACGGGGTCGGCTTACTACAAGCACCGTACTTCCGGCCCGGTGCAGGCGGGTACGACAAAGTGTGAATTGCCTTCGTCAGGCTCGCGCATAGTGCGCGATGTTGCTTAAGGCAAACTTAAAGTGCCGCTGCCGACACCGGTGGCCTAGTCGGACTTGGTTACCCGTTTCGGCAACACGTAGCGGGACCCGTCGCCATCCGCGCTCATCAGGGTGCGCCCGTAGCTCTTTCGTATCTTCAGAAAGAACAGCGTTGGCGACACGTCCGGTGCACCGCCGCATGCCTTGGGGCGAATCTCCCGAACACGCACCACGTAAAACGTCCCCTTATCGAACGTGTCGAACTGCAAACATTCGACGTTGTCGTGCGTCAATTGATACTGCGTCGTGATGGCAATGGCCTTGTCTGCTGCGCTGTCGTCATTCGGAATCGCAAGCGGCTTTGCGTAAGCCTGTTGGGCAAGCGCCAGGGCGATGATTGCAAGGGCACGGCGAATCATCGGGGAGCCTTCGCACTGAGCTTGTCGAGTCCATGCTTCTTGATGACGACGTTTAACTTGGCCAGATATCGCGGGTCCGTCGCTTATCCCCGATGCGCGATCAGCACCGCGCACTTGCTGGCCGCCTCGCGTGGTGCTGACGCATGGTTACATCCCGCAAAACTAATGGTACGAGGAATGTACCAAAGCCTTGCGTTTTGCCGACGGGTCCACGCCTTCGCTTAGCGATGCGCCTCAGGCCGATTCGATAGAGCCACGTGGTCGCATAACCGCTAGATTTTCAATGCACGCCGCATGTTCTCCACCCCGCGACGCCACATCGATTGCGCAAACCGCGTAATTTGTCATACCTTACGCCAGTCACAGGCCCAAAGGATTGGTATGCCCGCGCAATGTACATTTGCACTCAACGCACAGAAGCTCTCAACGCTCCTATGCAGCGGATTCGGGGGAGTAGCAGCGTTCTCAGGCAATAAGGATCATGTAGATAACCCCGCCGACACCGCAGTCGTTGGTGCTGGCCCTATCCCCAAGGGGCGCTATTACATTATCAAACGGGAGACCGGCGGCCGACTTGGGCGCGTGCGCGATCTCGCATTGGATATGTGGTCAAACAGCAATCGGTCATCCTGGTTTGCGTTGTACAGCGCCGATGGCAAGATCGATGACTGGACGTTCGTAAACGGCGTGAAGCGCGGCAATTTCCGGCTGCATCCGAATGGACGCTGGGGTATCAGCGATGGCTGTATCACGCTCACGTCGCAAGCGCAGTTTGATCGACTTAGCGCATACCTGCTATCGCAACCGGCCGCAGTCATCCCTGGCACGGACATTCCCTATTACGGTACGGTGGACGTACGATGAAAGTGCTTCTGCGTACCGGTCTCGCCGTCCTGCTTACACCGTTCGTATTCTTCGGGCTTTCGCGCATCGACCCGCTGGCGCGTTGGGTGGGTAGTGACGCCGTGTGGACTGCGCTAACGCCGGTGTTCCATCTGTTCGGCGTCATAGGCTCAGAGGGAGAAGAAAACGTATTGCTCGGAGCGCTGCTCTTCATGAGCTTCTTTGTAGCGACAGTCATTGTCTGGTTATCGTCAACGCTGATTCGACGTCAGAGAGAGCAACAAGCGCAGCGATAACTGACCGCGCGCCCAAGGCAGGGCCTCCCTTAAATTTGCCATGCGCCCGTCCCATTGCTCAGATGTTGAAACGTCTGTTCCGAACCGACTAAGCGGCCGTTCGATGAGCGAAGCTCCTCGGTGTATAGACCAACAATTCCGAGAACCAGAGGCAGCGCGACACGAGGGTTCGATCAATATTCTGGCGACGACCGCGCCATATAAGTTGCCCATGAAACCACTCAATCTACGTCGCCGGTTCTACATCCGGGATTCTGAGCAAGCCTTCACTCCCGCCGCTTCACGCGAAAGCTGCTCCTTGCCGCAGTGGACTCCATGCACGAGCCAAATTGTCAGCGGGACCGCCAGACGCGTGCGGTCGGGTTTGATAGTCAGTATGTGAGTCGCCAAACAAAAAGCCGTTGAATCCTTCTGGATTCAACGGCTTGCTATTCATCTGGCGGAGGCGGTGAGATTCGAACTCACGGAAAGATTGCTCCTTCGCCGGTTTTCAAGACCGGTGCCTTAAACCACTCGGCCACACCTCCAAGCCCTAAATTGTAACCTGAAAAATCGTTCCTGCGACACTCGCTCGAACCGCTATCACTGCGGATCTTTCAGAAACAGCTCCTGCAAGTCGTTCAGGAACGCCTGACCGAGCGGTGTCGGCGCAATCTTTTCGTGGTCGCGCGTGATTAGCTTGCGTCGCTCCGCTTCCTGCAACGCCGGCTCGATCGACGTCATGGACAAACCCGTGCGCTCGATGAACCGATGCACCGGAAACCCTTCCACCAGCCGCAGCGCGTTCAGCATGAATTCGAACGGCAGATCGCGCGGCCCGACTTCATGTTCTTCCTGCACCGCCGTGCCGGCCCTGGCCTGCTCGATGAACGTGGACGGATGCTTGTAGCGCACCTGGCGCAACACGCGATTCGGAAACGACAACTTGGTATGCGCGCCCGCACCGATGCCGAGATAGTCGCCGAAGCGCCAGTAATTCAGATTGTGTTTGCTCTGCTTGTGCGGTTGCGCGTACGCCGACACTTCGTAGCGACCGTAGCCGGCCGCGGTGGTGCGTTCGTGAATCCAGTCCTGCATATCCGCGGAGGCGTCGTCGTCGGGCAGCGCCGGCGGGAACTTTGCGAACAGCGTGTTGGGTTCGAGCGTCAGGTGGTACAAGGACAGATGGGGCGGCGCGAACGACAACGCCGTATCGATATCGGCCTGGCATTCGGCGAGCGTTTGTCCCGGCAGCGCGAACATCAGGTCGAGGTTGAAGTTGTCGAACGTGGTGGACGCGACCTCGACCGCGTGGCGCGCCTGCGTCGAGTCGTGAATCCGGCCGAGCGCTTTCAGATGCGCCTCGTTGAAACTCTGAATCCCCACCGACAGCCGGTTCACGCCGCTCGCGCGAAACTGTGCAAACTTGTCGGCTTCAAAGGTGCCGGGGTTCGCTTCGAGCGTGATTTCCGCGTCGGCGTCGAGCGGCAGCAGCGCCCGCACGTCCGACAGCATCCGGTCGAGACCCGCCGCCGACAGCAAGCTAGGCGTGCCGCCGCCGATAAACACGGTATGCACCTGGCGTCCCCACACCAGCGGCAGCGCCATCTCGAGATCGGCGCGTAACGCGTCGAGATACTCGTTTTCCGGGAACGTGTCGCCTTTCCACTCGTGCGAGTTGAAATCGCAATACGGACACTTGCGCACGCACCACGGAAAATGCACGTACAACGCCAACGGCGGCAGCGACGTCAGCCGGATACTGCCCGGCGACGTGAACGCCTTGATGACGCCGTTGCCGATCTCGGCCGGCGCCGGTTTGATCGGAATCACGCTTCCTCCGTCAGGCGCGCGAGCAGTTGCCGCAACGCTATCGCACGGTGACTGCCGGCGTTCTTCACCGCCGGTTCGAGCTGCGCGGCGCTCGCGTTCAGCGACGGCAGGAAGAAGTGCGGGTCGTAACCGAACCCATGCTCGCCGCGCGGCGTGTCGAGAATCTCGCCGTGCCAGCGGCCTTCGGCGATCAACGGTTCGGGGTCGTCGGCGTGACGCACCAGCGCCAGCACGCAGAAGTAATACGCGCGACGATCGGTCTCGCCTTGCAACGAGGCGACGAGCCGCGCGTTGTTCGCGGCATCGCTTTTCTCGCCACCGGCCAACTGCGCGTAACGTGCCGAATAAACGCCCGGCGCGCCGCGCAGCGCGCGCACACACAGGCCGGAGTCGTCGGCGAGGGCGGGCAGGCCGGTGAGCTTCGCCGCATGGCGTGCCTTGGTCAGCGCGTTTTCGACGAAAGTCGGATACGGTTCTTCCGCCTCGGGCACGTCCAACGCGCCTTGTGGAATCAGTTCGATGCCGGCCGCGCCGAGCAGCGCCGCGAATTCGCGCAGCTTGCCGGCATTATTCGACGCCAGCACCACTTTCTTCAACGGCGAATCCGGGCCGGCTTCGCCGCCGCTCTGGCGAACCTCATTCACTCTTCTGCTCCAGCGCTGCCTTCTGCTTCGCGATCAGCGTGCTGATGCCGTCGCTCGCCAGATCCATCAGCGCGTTCATTTCGTCGCGCGAGAACGGCACGCCTTCGGCCGTGCCCTGAACTTCGACGAAACCGCCCGCGCCGGTCATCACCACGTTCATGTCGGTGTCGCACTGCGAGTCTTCGTCGTAATCGAGGTCGAGCACCGGCAGCCCGTCGTACACGCCGACCGAAATCGCCGCGACGTAGTCGGTGATCGGCGAGCTTTCGATGCGGCCCGTGGCCAGCAATTTGGCCACCGCGTCGTGCGCCGCCACGAAAGCGCCGGTGATGCTTGCCGTGCGCGTGCCGCCGTCGGCCTGGATCACGTCGCAATCGATATGCAACGTGCGCGCGCCGAGCTTCTCGAGATCGAACACCGAGCGCAGCGCGCGGCCGATCAGCCGCTGGATTTCCTGGGTGCGCCCAGTCTGCTTGCCGCGTGCGGCTTCACGGTCGTTGCGCGTGTTGGTGGCGCGCGGCAGCATGCCGTATTCGGCGGTCAGCCAGCCCTGACCGCGGTCGCGCAGGAACGACGGCACGGATTCGGCGACGCTCGCCGTACAGATGACCTTGGTGTCGCCGAACTCGACCAGCACCGAGCCCTCCGCATGCTTCGTGTAGTGGCGCGTCATGCGCACGTCGCGCAGCTGGTTGGCCTGGCGGCCGCTGGGGCGTTGGGTGGTGTGGGTCATTTGGGATCGGTTTGGAAGAAAAGCGGAAGGGAAAGCGCGATTTTACCGCCGATCGCGCGGCGGCGGTCGTGCGCGGACGCTTGCACGCTTCGCCGTGTGCCGCTCGACGGCGGCCGTGGCAGGACGGCCCTTCCGGCAAAAATGGGATAATGCCGATTCTCCGCCTCGCGCCTCGTAAGCGCCGGGCGATTCGACTCTCCGGCCATCGTCGAGCGCATGGCCACAATCGCGAGAAATACGATGATCTACAGCATGACTGGCTATGCGAGCGCCACGCGCGAACTCGTCGCGGCCTCGGGCACCGGCGGCGTGAGCGTGTCGGTCGAACTGCGCACGGTGAACTCGCGCTTTCTCGATCTGAACTTCCGCATGCCGGAAGACGTGCGCGTCTGCGAACCGACGCTGCGCGAAATGCTGATGAACAAACTGTCGCGCGGCAAGGTGGATATCCGTATCAATCTGCAGCGCAGCGAACAGACGGCCAACGCGGGCTCGATCAACCATGAGGCGCTGACGCAACTCGCGGTGCTCGAACGCACGGTGCTGTCCACGTTCCCGGAAGCCGGTCGTCTGCGCACCGGTGAAATCATGCGCTGGCCCGGCGTGCTGGCCGAAACCGGCGTGGCGCAGGACGTGCTGCGCGACGCGGTGCTCGCCTGCGGCAAACAGGCCATTACCGACCTGATCGACGTGCGCGGTCGTGAAGGCGCGCAACTGGCCACCATGCTGCTCGCCAACGTCACCGAGATGGAAACGATCGTCACGAAGATCACCCCGCTCGTGCCGGAACTGATCGCGAAGCATCAGCAGAAGATCGTGGAGCGTCTGCAGGAAGCGCTCGGCATCGCCGCGCCGGACACGGCCGCGACGATCGTGTCGCGCGAGGAAATCAACGAACGGATTCGCCAGGAAGTGACGATGTACGGCATCCGCATCGACATCGCCGAAGAACTGTCGCGCCTCACCGCGCACCTGAACGAAACGCGCCATGTGATCCAGAAGGGCGGCAAGGTCGGCAAGCGCCTCGACTTCATGATGCAGGAACTGAATCGCGAAGCGAACACGCTCGGCTCGAAGGCCGCCGCGAAGGAACTGGCGGATTCGTCGATGACCCTGAAGCTGCTCATCGAACAGATGCGCGAGCAAGTACAGAATCTGGAATAAGGCTGGAGCAACACGAACATGACCGACCACACACGCAATCCCTACGCCGGTGCTTATCCCGGCAACCTGTTCATGGTGGTGGCGCCGTCGGGCGCGGGCAAGTCGACGCTCGTGAACGCGCTGCTCGCCGGCGACGACGCGATCCGTTTGTCGATTTCCTACACGACGCGCCCGCCGCGTCCGAAGGAGCAGGACGGCGAGCACTATCACTTCACCACCGTCGACGATTTCATGACGCGTCACGACACCGGCGAGTTTCTCGAAAGCGCGGAAGTGCACGGCAATTACTACGGCACGTCGCGCGTCTGGATCGAGGATCAGATGAAAAGCGGCCATGACGTGCTGCTCGAAATCGACTGGCAGGGCGCGCAGCAGGTGAAGAAACAGTTTCACAACGCGGTCGAGATTTTCATCCTGCCGCCGTCGCTCGAAGCGCTTGAAGAGCGTCTGAAGAAACGCGGCCAGGACGAGCCGAATGTGATCACGCGGCGTCTGCTTGCCGCGGGTAGCGAGATGGCGCACGCGGCCGAAGCGGAATACGTGGTGATCAACGAGAACTTCGATCGCGCGCTCGGCGAACTGCAGTGCCTCGTGGCCGCCACGCGTTCGCGCTTTGCGTCGCAATACGCGCGCCACACGCAGCTTTTCGTGCAGCTCGGCATTCATCTGCCACACGCGTGAACGCGGCGGCGTGTCGAGCACATAAGGTAGAATAAGCAACATACTGAGAAGGAACCCAACATGGCCCGCATTACCGTCGAAGACTGTCTCAAACAGATCCCGAACCGTTTCGAACTCGCGCTTGCCGCGACCTATCGCGCGCGTCAGCTCGCGCAAGGTCACACGCCGAAGATCGAAAGCCGCGACAAGCCCACGGTCGTCGCACTGCGCGAAATCGCAGCCGGCCAGGTCGGCGTCGAAATGCTGAAGAAGGTGCCGGTTTAAGGCGCACTGTTTTCCGGTTTCGATTGCCCGCTTGCTTTACCTGCTTTTGCTTCACGCGTTTCTGGTTTCACCGCTACACCGGCTTTACCTCGCTTGACCCATTTGCTACACGTAATTGCATCAACGTGCAGACCGGCGTCCAACCCCAACCGCTGCGGAGGCGACCATGAGTACCACCCCGCCCACCGCCACGGAAGTGGAACACGACGCCGACTCGCCCTCGTCTGCACGCAAGTACATCGACGCGGTCCTCGAACAGTCGTTTCGCCATCTGTTCGGGCCGACCGCCACGCCGGAGCAACCGCGCCGGCATGACGTCGTCTCGATTGCCAAACTGACGTCCGCCTTGTCCGGCTATCTGCAGCCGGAAGAGATCAAGGACATCAAGGCGGCCTTCCATTTCAGCGACGAAGCCCACCTCGGCCAGTACCGCCAGAGTGGCGAGCCCTACATCACGCATCCTGTCGCCGTCGCGGAAATCTGCGCGGGCTGGAATCTCGACGCTCAGTCGATCATGGCGGCGCTGCTGCATGACGTGATGGAAGACCAGGGCGTCACCAAGGCCGAACTCGCCGAGCGTTTCGGCGCGAAGGTCGCGGAACTGGTCGACGGTTTGTCGAAACTGGACAAGATGGAGTTTCGCAATCGCGAGGAAGCGCAGGCGGAAAACTTCCGCAAGATGCTGCTCGCAATGGCGCGTGACGTCCGCGTGATTCTGGTGAAGCTCGCCGACCGGCTGCACAACATGCGCACCCTCGGTGCGGTGCCGCACGAGAAGCGTCGCCGGGTTGCGCGCGAAACGCTGGACATTTACGCGCCGATCGCTCATCGGCTCGGTCTGAACAATACCTATCGCGAGCTGCAGGATCTGAGCTTCGCGAACTTCAACCCGCACCGGTACGCCACGCTCGAAAAAGCCGTCAAGGCAGCGCGCGGCAACCGGCGCGAGGTGGTCGGCAAGATTCTGGAGTCGGTACAGCGCGCTATTGCCGACGCGAAGATCGACGCCGAAGTCACCGGCCGCGAGAAAACCATCTTCAGCATCTACAAGAAGATGCGCGACAAGCAATTGTCGTTTTCGCAGGTGCTCGACGTGTACGGCTTCCGCGTGGTGGTTGAAAGCGCGTTGGAGTGCTACACCTGCATCGGCGCGCTGCATGCGCTGTACAAGCCCGTGCCGGGCAAGTTCAAAGACTACATCGCGATCCCGAAGGTGAACGGCTATCAGTCGTTGCACACCACGTTGGTCGGCCCGTTCGGCGCGCCGATCGAGTTTCAGGTGCGCACCCGCAAGATGCACGAGATCGCCGAAGCCGGCGTGGCCGCACATTGGCTGTACAAGAACGGTAGCGCCGACCTGAACGACGTGCAGAAGCGCGCGCACCAGTGGCTAAAGTCGCTGCTGGATATTCAGAGCGAAGCCGGCGACTCGAGCGAATTCCTCGAACACGTGAAGATCGATCTGTTCCCGGATGCGGTCTACGTGTTTACACCGAAGTCGAAGATCATGGCGTTGCCGCGCGGCGCCACCGCGCTCGACTTCGCGTATTCAATCCACAGCGACCTGGGCAACCAGTGCGTCGCGGTGAAGATCAACAATGAACTGCTGCCGCTTCGCACCGAGCTAAAGAGCGGTGACATCGTCGAAGTCATCACGGCGCCGTATTCGAAGCCGAATCCAGCTTGGCTAGGGTTCGTGCGCAGCGGCAAGGCGCGCTCGGCGATCCGTCATTATCTGAAGACGATGCGGTTGAACGAGTCCGTGCAGCTCGGCGAACGCCTGGTCGATCAGGCGTTGAAGGGCTACGGCCTGGCGCTGTCGGACGTCACGCCGGAAGCATGGGAAAAGCTCGTGCAATGGACCGGCAACAAGAACCGTCAGGAAATTTTCGCGGACATCGGTCTCGGCCGGCGTGTCGCGGCGGTCATGGCCAAGCGCATCGAGGTGCTGATGAGCGGCCGCGACGCCGACGACGACGGCTCGCGCTCCAACTCCGATCTGCCGCATGCGCCGCCGGTGGTGATCACGGGCACCGAGGGCATGTCGGTGCAACTGTCCGCCTGCTGTCGTCCGATTCCGGGCGACGACATCATGGGCTATATCGGCATCGGCCTCGGCATGGCGATCCATACAACGGACTGCCGCGTCGCGCAGCGTATCCATAAGCGCGATCCGGGCCGCTGGATCGACGTGGCGTGGGCGCCGCAGCCGGGCCGTCTGTTCGACGTCGCCGTGAAGGTGCTGGTCAAGAACACCAAGGGCGTGTTTGCCCGCGTGGCGGCCGACATCACGTCGGCGGACGCGAACATCGTCCACATCGCAATGGACGAAGATCTGTCGCAGGAGTCCACGGTGCTGCGCTTCGTGATCCAGGTCAGCGATCGCGTCCATCTGGCCAACGTAATGCGCCGCGTGCGTACCAACCCGGACGTCATGCGCATCGCGCGCGAGCGGCCGAGCGAGGAAGGCCATCACCGTCACGATGGCGGGATGCGGATTGATCGCGAGCGGGCGGATTACTGATTTGTTTCGCACGCTGCGCGCAATGTGCGGCGTGCTTGAGATGTGGCCGAAGGCGTGCGCAAGCACGCTTTTTTTTGTCCGAGGCTTGTCTTAAGTGCCATCCGCGTCGATCCCAACGTCCGGAACGCCCGCGCCGCCTGCGAGTCTCACGTTTTCTTCAGGGAGAACGCTCATGAACGTAGCTGACCTCACCGGCCTTGCGCTCGACTATTGGGTCGCGCGCAGCCTGCACGACTTCGTGCGCGAAATCCACTTTACCGACAGCGGCGAAACCGTTTCCATTCGCGGCAATGATCGCGGACGTCCTTGGGACGGCCGGTTCACACCGTCCACCTCATGGGAGGCCGCTGCCGCGGTTCTGGAGCGCGCGCAACGGCTGGAAGTACGCGAGCGGACCGAGCAGGGCGCGGCGTACTGCGTCGCGGATTTCGAAGGTAGTCACCGGACGGTGGAAGGGCGAGGCGCCTCGCTGCGGGAGGCGTTGCTGCGGGCGTTCGTTGAAAGCCGGTATGGCGAGACCGTGGACGATGTGCTGCACGAGGCACAGGTGCTGAGCGGAGAACGAGCGCAGCCGATTGGCGAGGAAACGGCGCAAGGTTCGTACGGCGGCGATATGCCGAGTCCGGACGGGCAGATTGGGGATATTCAGTCGGCGCCGCGGTAAGTCGACGGGTTGGCAGGTGCTTGCATACTTCACGCGGCCCTGGCCAAGTAGACCTGCCGGGCAGGTATCGGCTTGGCGTAACTGAGCAAAATGTGTCGAACAAAAACAAAGGGCCTTCCGATTGGAAGGCCCTTTATAGGTGGTGCGGCTGGCAGGATTCGAACCCACGACCCCTTGGTTCGTAGCCAAGTACTCTATCCATCTGAGCTACAGCCGCACGCTAAACAGGTGATGCATTACTGCAATGAAACTGGGTAAAACGTAAGGGCCTCCCGGGAGGGAGGCCCTCGAATAAGTGGTGCGGCTGGCAGGATTCGAACCCACGACCCCTTGGTTCGTAGCCAAGTACTCTATCCATCTGAGCTACAGCCGCACGCAGAAACGAGATTATAGCAAAGGTTTTGAAAAAGGGAAGGGTGTAACTGCGATTTGTCTCATGGTCATGATCGTGTACCCTTGATAGGCAGTCGTTTGCTGCAGTCAACGGATGATCATGAACAAGGCCTTTGTCAAAGAGTCGAGCGAAGAGAATGACGACGATCTCGACGTCGCTCAGCCGGATGTGCCGGCGGGTACCAAAAACTACATCACGCCCGCCGGCTATCGGCGCATGCGTGACGAACTGCTGCATCTGATCGACGTTGCGCGGCCCGAGGTGGTCAAGCTGGTGTCGTGGGCGGCGTCGAACGGCGATCGCTCGGAAAACGGCGATTACATCTACGGCAAGCGTCGGTTGCGCGAGATCGACCGGCGCATCCGTTTTCTGACCAAGCGTCTGGACCTCGCGGAAGTGGTCGACAGTAGCAAGCAGGAGAACGTCGATCAGGTGTTCTTCGGCGCGACCGTCGAGTATGCGACCGAAGATGGCGAGGATCATGTCGTGACCATTGTCGGCGTTGACGAGGTCGATCTGGATATCGGCTACGTGAGTTGGATCTCGCCGGTGGCACGCGCGCTGATCAAGGCGAAAATCGGCGATACCGTCACGTTGTACACGCCTGCCGGCCCGCAGCCGATCGACATCTTGAACGTCACGTATCCGCCGCCGGACATCGGCGGCTAATGGCTGGGCCGCCACCTTGTCGCAAGCGCTTGGCACTAGAGATGCGATCGTGACAGAGCCCTAATACGCCTGCGCCGCGGCATAAAAAAAGGCGCCGCGAACGGCGCCTTCGATACTACGAGACCTGCCTGCCGCTTTAGAAGCGGTGACGCAGACCCGCGGTGACAGCCACTTGCTTGTTGTTGCCCGAAGCAGCCAGACCGTTGATGTCGGCGTCGACGATCGCGCCGTCGTTGACTTGCTGGTATTCGCCTTGCAGATACACGTCGGTACGCTTGGACAGCGCGTACGCGGTTTGCAGGTTGAACTGGTTCCAGTGCGGACGCGTACCGGCCAGGCTTGCCTTGGTGTACGTGTACGAACCGGCGATGCTCACTGCCGGCGTCAGAGCGTAACGGGCGTTCGCTTCAAAGTTCTGGAAGTGAGCGCTGTCGCCGCCGAAGCCGCCGATACCAGCCGATTGGCCCGACGCGCCTGCGCCGATGCCAGCCAGACCCGACAGGTTGGTTTGCGAATACACCAGGCCGACCGTTGCCGGGCCGAACGCGTAGTTCGCACCCGCGCCCCACGTTTGCTGACGGCCAGCAAAGAACGTGTTGTCGCTCGACACCGCGCCACCCGAATTGAATGCAGCCGCTGCGCCGGTCGCGCCGTTGCTGTTCAGTTGCAGGTAAGCGGCAGCGATGTTCAGGCCGCCCCAGTTATACGATGCACCAGCGCTGTACGCGCGGTTGTTCGCGAAGCCGTCAGCCTGGTTCGAGAAGCCGTACAACGCGCCGAACTTGAAGCCGCCGTAGTTGACGCTCTGATACTTGACCGAGTTGTTCACACGGAACGAGTTGTTCAGGTTGTCGTTGTCGAACGGGTGCGCGAACTGCGTGCCGCCGTATTGCGTGCCGGTCAGCGCCAGCGGACCGACGTAGTCGACCATGCTGTCGTATTGACGGCCGAGCGTCACGGCGCCGAACTGGTCGCTCGCGAGACCGACGAACGCTTGACGGCCGAATTCGCGACCACCTTGTTTCAGCGTGCCGTCATTGATACCGAAGCCGTTTTCCAACGTGAAGATGGCCTTGAGACCGCCACCCAGATCTTCAGCGCCGCGCAGGCCCCAACGGCTGCCGTTCACCGAACCGCTGGTTTCCTGCCAGTTGCTATGGCCGTGCTGGTTGTTCGTATAGGTGATGCCGGCGTCGATCAAGCCGTACAGCGTAACGCTGCTTTGAGCTTGCGCAGCCGTTGCAAAAACGCCCGTGAGGGCAGCGACCATGAGTGTCTTCTTCATCATCTTGTAACTCCGAGAGCGAGAGTGGGCGTTGAACCCAGGCTTTAGGGAGACCTTCACGCGGGCCGCTGCGAGAGGCGTAATCCGTGTGAGATGCGCGCGGAACAAAAACGCGCTGGTTTCCGGTTACGCAAAGTGTAGAGAGACGGGTTACGCCATGGACATTCCGATTTCCGCAATAAATTATTACGCGATCGGAAACGATGTGAGAATGCCGGGAGAGCCTTATAGATAAAGGCCGTTGGCGTTATTCGTGGAATGAGGGAAGCGAGTCGGCGTGATTGGCGTTGCTCATTTGCGACAGTAATCGATGCAAAAAACAACGAGATAATTCGTAAAAAAGGATTGTTGTTGCGAATGAAATAGATGATTGTCGATTGTGTAAATAATCGGCGTCTTCTCAGCCGCTATACTGGAATTTCTGCTTTCCGAAGCAGACTTTTTCGTTGACGAAAAAGATCTCCAAACCTTTGTCGGCGCGACTTCCCAGTCGCGCTTTTTTTTCGTCCGACGGAGCGTGAATGCGCGTCGGTTAGTGCGCGGGCATCGCGCCGTCAGTCAGATCCGACTCGATGGTGGCCGGCACGCTCCAGTCTTCCATTACGTAGCGGCGGGCATCCATGGGCGACGACAGCAGGTTCTGCCAGTGATCGCCGTGCCAGACAGGAAACACAGGATCGGGTCGGAAAGTGGAGGAGCCTGTCATTTCCGCGCGCGCCTCGCACTGACCGTCTGCGGCCCTGACGTGCGACCGCGTAAGCCAGGCGACAAACCGACGGATTTCATTCAACAGCATGACATTCTCCTGATCTGCATCACAGCATTTACTCATTTCAATGATGCTGACGGGAGTGTGGCGCAACAAGTCGGAAAAACACTTACTAAAAACATCATTTGTTACACAAATGGGTGGTGTGTAGAAATTTTTCCCGCCATTTTGCATGTCGGCTCGTCGAGTAAGTAATATTGACGTGAAATTTATTCGGTATTTACTGAGATATGCGATAAACATTGCCGATGCGGTTTGCGTTACGCATAGCGTGTTGCTAGCTAAACGAATATCAAAAATTCGCTTGACGACGATTCTTCGTCCCCCGTATAACGGCAAAGCTGAATTCACGTAACCGGTCTGATTCCAGATGGGTTGTCAGAAATAATCCACGGCGGATAGTTTGGCAGTGATATTCGGATTGAGGGCATTGCCCGATTTTTATAAATCATCGAGGGAAACTGGAACATGGAAACTGGTATCGTCAAATGGTTCAACGATGCTAAGGGCTTTGGCTTCATCACATCGGATTCGGGCGGCGAAGATCTGTTCGCGCACTTCTCGGAGATTCGCGCAGACGGCTTCAAGTCGCTGAAGGAAAACCAGCGCGTCTCGTTCGACGTCAAGGCCGGCCCGAAGGGCAAGCAGGCTGCGAATATCCAGCCGCTGTAAGACGCCGCGCACGTCCGTAACGCGTAGTTGATCGCAAAAAAGCCCTCGCACGAAAGCGAGGGCTTTTTTAACCTGCATCATCGTCGGCAAACAGGACTGGATTAACTATCCAGTTCGGACGGTCGTGCCCAGTTAAATAAATTCAATGCGCAGCGCTTTTTTGGCCGCGACAGCGTTTATACGAAAAATATAATCGCGGTGGATTTTATCGGTCACGCAAAGCGCCGTGAAATGTCGCGCACCGTCCTGCCGCTCAACACATTTCATTCGATGCAACCCGGGTACAGGACAGCCAACTGGTGCATACTTGCCGCAAAGTCACGCGTCCAAAGTATCCCTTTCCATGTCTGAACAGTTTTTGTCGGAGCCGGCCCTGGATGGCCCGATCGTTTTCGTCGACCTTGAAACCACCGGCGGCTCGACCAGCGAGCATCGCATTACCGAAGTCGGCGTGGTCGAAATCGGACCCGCCGGCGTGTCGCGCTGGAGCAGTCTCGTCGACCCCCAGCAGCCGATCCCGTCCTTCATCCAGCAACTCACCGGTATCACTAACGCCATGGTGCGCGGCGCGCCGACCTTCGACGCGATTGCACCGGCCTTGTTCGAGCGCCTGAACGGCAAGCTGTTCGTCGCTCATAACGCGAGTTTCGATCGCGGCTTTCTGCGCGGTGAGTTTCGCCGTGCCGGCCTGGCGTTCGATCCGGACGTGCTGTGCACGGTGCGTTTGTCGCGCGCGTTGTTTCCGGCGGAAAAGCGTCATGGGCTGGATGCTTTGGTCGAGCGTCATGCGCTGGTGCCGTCCGACCGCCACCGCGCACTCGCCGACGCCGACCTGATCTGGCAGTTCTGGCAGCGCCTGCATGGCCTCGTGCCGCTCGATGTATTGCGCGCCCAGATCGAGCGCACCACACGTCGCTACCGGCTCGCCGGTGACATCACCGAAGACTTGCTGGACAGCGCGCCGGCCGGGTGCGGTGTCTACGCGTTCTATGGGGAAGAGGATCTGCCGCTGTATGTCGGACGAAGCGTGCGGGTGCGTCAACGCTTGCGCTCGCATCTGACCGGCGAACGGCGCTCGTCGAAAGATATGCGGCTTGCGCAGCAGGTGCGGCGCGTCGAGTGGCGCGCAACCGGCGGTGAGCTAGGCGCCATGCTGGCGGAAGCGCAGTGGATCGCGACCTTGCGTCCCGGTCACAACCGCGTGCCGCGCGTCGCGAAAAGCGATCCGGCAGACGCGCCCTGGCCGTTTCAAGGCCCGATCGTTTTCGAGGAACGCGACGAAGAGTCGCAATCGCGCGCGTTTCATGTGGTCGATCGCTGGCGCTACGTGGGCCATGCGACTTCGCTCGCGCAGGCGGCGGATTTGCATGCGTCGAGCGTCGCGGGGCCCTTTGAACTGTCGACCTACCGCATCCTCCAGAGTCACCTCGCGCGCGGTCTGCGGGTGATGCCGTTGAGCGTGACGAGCGGCGCGTCCGCAGCGAGTCTCGCTTAACTCATTCAGCCGGTTGAGCCGGGCGGCGTTCGGTCACGCCGCGCCGCTCAACCTGTCGCGCCTACACCACCCGTCTCGCACACATGACCCAGCGCGCGAGTCAGCGCGCCCGAGCGGGCCGAGTCGTAGCGTGTCAGCGATTTCCAGTTGGCCAATGCTTGCGCGACGCGCGACGGACAATCCGGCGCCGAGCGCAGCGGTTGCACGCGCGCGAGGCCGGCCACCAGCGATTGCGTCAGCCGGTCCAGTTGCGGCCGCGTCGAGGTGGCGAGATCCGGCGCCGGCCCTTGCGGTGCTTGCGTGGCACGCCAGTTCGCAAACAGCGCGTTCTGCACGTCCTTGCTCGCGTCGATCTGATCCTGGAAGAACGCGTGGGCGAACGCCGGGTCGACATTGGCGGCAGCGGCGCGTTTCTCCACATCGGCGAGGAGTGCGTTTTCGCGCGGCGTATCGGTGATCGCCTGATGATTCGCCCACTTCCAGCGCGCGACCGGTTCCGCCAGTGCAAGGCGCTGCGACGCCAGCGCGATCAGATTGGTGAGCGCCGTATCGTCGCCATCCGCGGCAGCGGGAGCAGACGTGAATGCAAGCGCGGCGAACAACGTCAGCGCACAGAGCGCGCCAAAGCGAGACGAACGATTCATGAGGGAGGGGATGGCCGGAGAGCCGCGAAAGAAAAACCAGAAGAATAGACGATGCCCGGCATTGCGGACGTATTCATTGGCGAAAAGCGGTGTGCGAAACAACGCAAGTCGTGGCGCGGATTAAAGCTTGATGGCGAGCAGAAACAGACGCCGGGCATCGCCCAAGCGTCGGACTCAAACGGCTTTAGCCCGCATTAGCCGCCGAGTGTGAAACCCGTCACGAAGCGCGTGCTTGCCCGTGCCGCGCGCCGAACGCGCGGACCCCGATGCTGCATCGCGCCATTGACTCATTACTTCGAGTCGCACGACTTTCGTTGTTCGTCGAAAAAGGCGCGCACGTGCTCCGGCAGTTCCGCACCCAGAAACTCGACGCCAGCGGGTTCCGGATCCGGGCTAAAAACTTTGTCCGGGGTCGGAATCTTCGGTGGTTTGGCATCCATGATCTTTCTCCTTTACAAACCGATTATCTGCCTCGGTCCCCGTTTTGCACCAGCAGCTGATGCAGCTCACGGGTTGTTTGTTGCTTTAACGGCACACGCCAACATTTGAACAGAGTGTTTGAATAAAATTTATCGATTGCCTTACGGATGTTCGGTTTTTCTCGCATCCCCTCAAACCAGTCCGATACTTTTCTTCCGGTCCCTGTCAGCCTTGTCGCACGGGCATTTCGCCGCGGCGCTTCTCATGCTTCGCGCATCACGACTTCAACGCAGTTGATATGAACAAACCGCGCCTATTTTGTGCGCTGCCGCATCAGCAGGATTTTCTTGTTAAGTGGCCGAACGTTCGTTAATTACCGGTGCGTTGGTCTGCTCATTCAACCGCCTAATCTTTTTGTAAACGATCGATTCTCCGATTTCGTTGACGCCCGGCTGGCCGCTTTTAAGGTTTTTTGCAAAATTTATAGAGGCTTCACGCGCTCAAGCAGTGGCCGCAGATAAACGGCCGTGCGGCTATCCTTCGTGCGCGCGACTTCGGACGGCGTGCCGCTCGCGACGATCGTGCCGCCAGCGTCGCCCGCGCCGGGCCCGACGTCGATCACCCAATCGCTTTGCGCGGCCACCCGCATATCGTGTTCGACGACCACGACGGTGTTGCCCGCGTCCACGAGTCCCTGTAACTGCACCATCAAACGGTCGACGTCGGCGGGATGCAGGCCGGTGGTCGGCTCGTCGAGGATGTACAGCGTGTCGCCGCGTTGCGTGCGTTGCAATTCGGTGGCGAGCTTGATGCGCTGGGCCTCGCCGCCGGACAGTTCGGTGGCGGGTTGGCCGAGCCGCAAATAGCCCAGACCGATGTCGCGCAGCACGCTCAGCGCGCGCATCACGCCGGGTTCGTCGGCGAAGAACGTGCAGGCGGTGTCGACGGTCAGGTCGAGCACCTCGGCGATGGTTTTATCGCGCCAGGTGACGTCCAGCGTCTGCGTGTTGTAGCGCGTGCCGTGACAGGTCGAGCAAGGCGCATAGACGCTCGGCAGAAACAGCAATTCGACGCTGACGAAGCCTTCGCCCTCGCAAGTCGGGCAGCGGCCCTGGGCGACGTTGAACGAGAAGCGGCCCGCGTTGTAGCGGCGTTTGCGCGCCAACGGCGTGTCGGCGAACAGCTTGCGCACATGGTCGAACAGACCCGTATAAGTGGCGAGATTCGAGCGCGGCGTGCGGCCAATCGGTTTCTGATCGACGCGCACGAGCCGCCGCAACGCGTCCATGCCGTCGGCGATATGGCCGCCGGTCGGTAGCGCGGCGTCGGCTAGCAAGGGGTCGAGTTCATCGTCGTCCGTGCTTTCGATGACCCGCCCGAGGTGGCTCGCGACGAGTTCGGGCAGCGCCTGGCTCACCAGACTCGACTTGCCGGAACCCGATACGCCCGTGACGGCCGTCAGGCAGCCGAGCGGAAACGCCACGTTCAAGCCATGCAGATTGTTGCGCGTGATGCCGGCGAGCTTTAGCCAGCCCGAGGTCTCGCGTGGCGTGCGATCGACGGGCGAGGGCGGCGCGAACAGATGCCGGCGTGTCTGCGACGCGTCGATCTTCGCGAGCCCCGCGGGCGGTCCGCTGTACACCACGTGGCCGCCCGCTTCACCCGCCGCGGGACCGACGTCGACCAACCAGTCCGCGCGCCGCATCATCTGCAAATCATGTTCGACGACGAATAGCGAATTGCCCGCCGCCTTCAGCGATTGCAGGGCAGTGAAGAGCGCTTCGCCGTCGGCGGGATGCAGGCCGGCCGAGGGTTCGTCGAGCACATACACCACGCCGAATAGTTGCGACGACAACTGCGTCGCCAGCCGCAAGCGCTGCAGTTCGCCGGATGACAGGGTCGGCGTGCTGCGCTCCAGCGCGAGGTAACCGAGTCCGAGGTCGATCAGCGTCGTCAGCCGTTCCAGTAGTTCGGCGGCAATACGCTGCGCGGCGACGCGTTTTTCTTCGGACAGGTTCGGCGTGCGCCGCACGTCACGGGAAATTTTGTGCGCCGAGCCGCCGGCGGCGACTCTTTTGTCGATGGCGTCGCGCATCGCATGCTCACTGAGTACCGCGCCTTTGCCTTTGCCTTTTCCCGCGCTCCCGGCCGCGTCAGGCTCCGGCCATTCGCCGCGAGCGATCGGCTTGAGCATCGCCGCCAGCCCCGCTAGCGGCAACTGCGAAAACTCGCCGATATCGAGCCCGGCGAACTTCACCGACAACGCTTCCTTTTTAAGCCGTTTGCCTTGGCAAGCCGGACACACGCTGCCGATCATGTACTGCGACACGCGCTTTTTCATCAGCGCGCTTTGGGTGTTCGCGAAGGTGTGCAGCACGTAGCGGCGCGCGCCGGTGAACGTGCCCTGGTAGCTCGGCTCGTCCTTGCGTTTGAGGGCGGCGCGGGTTTCCTTCGGCGTGAGGCCGGCGTAGACAGGCGCTGTCGGTTGCTCGTCGGTGAACAGAATCCAGTCGCGGTCCTGCTTCGGTAGATCACGCCATGGCGTGTCGACGTCGTAGCCGAGCGTCACCAGAATGTCGCGCAGATTCTGTCCGTGCCACGCCGGCGGCCACGCAGCGATCGCGCGCTCGCGGATGGTCAGCGAGTCGTCCGGCACCATCGACTTCTCGGTGACCTCGTACACGCGGCCAAGTCCGTGGCAGCTTGGGCAGGCGCCTTGCACCGTGTTCGGCGAGAAGTCCTCGGCGAACAGCATCGGCTGTTTCGGCGGGTAGTCGCCGGTGCGCGAGTACAGCATGCGCACGAGGCTCGACAAGGTGGTCACGCTGCCCACCGACGAACGCGCGCTCGGTGTGCCGCGCTGCTGCTGTAACGCGACCGCGGGCGGCAGCCCTTCGATCGCGTCCACTTCGGGCACGCCGACCTGGTCGATCAGCCGCCGCGCATACGGAGCGACCGATTCGAAGTAGCGGCGCTGCGCCTCCGCGTACAACGTGCCGAAGGCCAGCGACGACTTGCCTGAGCCCGATACGCCGGTGAACACGACGAGCGCATCGCGGGGAATGTCGACGTCGATGTTCTTCAGGTTGTGTTCGCGTGCGCCGCGCACCCGGACGAAGCCAGTGGGCGCGGGCGTCCTGGAGGATGTCGCGGGCGAGCGTGGCGGTTTGCGGATGGCGTCCATGGGGATGAATAGCGGGTTGGTGCGATGACTGCGGTTGCGGGCGGTGAACGCTGGCGAGTTCGCACGGGCCGTGCCCGGCGCCTCGACGACCGACAGCGTAGCCGATACCCGCCGGAAAGCAGAAATTCACGCCGCTGTTGTGGACGGCGGCGCGCTCATCCTTTTGCGCCAGATTCGCGTCGCCGGATGACAACCCGTCGCATGGGTGGGCGCGCCGCCTATCATGGATTGAATGAATCGCATGGATGGCGCTTTCGCGTGCGGTCGCGAACGGACGCGGCTTCGCGAGCGCGGAAGATGGCTGTTCTACCTCACAAGGAGTCCGCCGTGGAAAACGCTGTGTACTGGAAGGGACGTCAGGTCGGCATCGAGTGCGCGGGCCGGATTTCGTGGTTCACGTCGGCGCCGCGCGAGGCAGTGGTTGCGTACGGGACGCAGCCAAGCGAGCCGGTCAGTGCCGAGCAGTCGATGCTGGCTCGCAATCTCGTCACGACCGCGTCCTACGGATAGCGAGCGGCACGCGACGTTCCGGCGTTTTTGAAGCGATCGATCCTGTTGGTCGATGCCGGGGTTCGCCTGTTCGGCAGCGTAGCGCCGCCGAGCCGCTTTCGGCATGCAAGCGCAAAAACGGTGAGCGGGGGTGCCGCTCACCGTAGTCGTCATCCCCGGCGCCTATCGGCACGCAGGAGATGGTCGCCCGCAGGCGAAAGCGAAATTCGCCATCAGGACGGCAGATAGTTGATGAAGTAAAGCTGGCCCTTGCTCTGACCGCATTGGAACAACGCCACGTTGCCGGCATTGATGACGCCGGACATTTGCCCACTCAAGTCGCCGCTTGCCGCGCCGACCTGCTGCTGTCCTTTCCAGAAGCTCGTCGACGCCGTGTTCTGCGACAGCAGCACGACTTGCCCCGGATTGGTCTGCGACTGGTAAATCAATTGCGGCGTGCCGGCGTTGCTGAGCATCAGCGGTGCGGACGTGGTGATCGGCGAGTCGGGCACGGTGAGGTTCACCCAGGTTCCGTTGGAATACGAACCGCTCGAATACATCAACGGGTTGGCCGATACACCGGATTGGCTGTTGAAGCCGGAGAACACCGAGTACGACGTGCCCGGATTGAACGCGGCCGCCGTGCCGAGTGTGAATTGCGGCGTGACGCTCGGGAGCGTACCGACCAGGGCCGGCGAACTCCAGCCGTCGCGGCCACCGCCCTGATATTGGGTCATCTGATAGATCTGGTTATTCGTGCCGATGGCGACTGCCTGCAGCGCGCCGGTATTCGTGTTCAGGAAAACCTGGAACGAGGCGCCGACGAGGAAGGTGCTGCCGAGTACCGACCAGTTGCTCCAGGTCGGGTTCGTTCCGACACTCGTCTGATAGGTGTGCCACATGTTGCCGTTGCTGTCGAGCATGAATGCCTCGAGCCGGTTGTTGCTGTTGACGGTCATCACCGGAGCACCCGACCAGCTGACACCCGACGGCGTGCCGCCGGCAAAATTGCTGAAGCCGGTTTGCGTGCCCTGGAACGGATTGACGTAGTTGATTTCGACCACGTTGCCTTGCATGAGCCCGAGCACGCCGAGCGTTCCGTTCGGCGAAATTGCCGACGCCGGGCTGTTCGTCAGTTGGCCGCCCAGTTGCATCCAGCTACCGGTTGTCGGCGACGTCACGGTACACATGCCCAACGTGTTGTCCGTATTTCGCGTGAAGGCATAGAGGCTTCCGCCGTAGTAGACGGGCGCCGCGATGCCGCGAAACGCGCCGCCTAGAGACGTCCAGGTCGAACTGGCTGCCGGAACCATAGCTTCGAGGTTTTTTGTGTGAAGTTCGCCGACGGTGGTCATGGGATTCGATCCTTAAGTTGGTCAGGAGAACGGTGTGGCCCGAGACGTTTGCGCGTGGACGCCAGTCGGAATGCCGGCGGCCGGCGCGTGCTGCTGGTCCATCGACCTAGCGAGGATCGGCGGCTGCCTGCAAGCAACACTGCGTGGATCGCCCTTATTGGTTTAATGAAAGGGCGCCGGACCAGCTAGAGCGAGACGCGTGCCAGGCGGCCGAAGACCCATGAATCAACGGCGCGACGAAAAAAGCGGTGGATGAATGGGCGTTCCCGTCCGTTGCTTCGGCGGGTAATGGACGAGATCGTCCATTGATCGATGGCGCTTGAGCGAGTGTGGAAACGCGTGCTGAAACGAGCGCCGAAAAGCAAAAAGCCCAGTCACGAGGACTGGGCTTTTTGCTTGAATCTTGATGGTGCCGGAAAGAGGAATCGAACCCCCGACCTTCGCATTACGAATGCGCTGCTCTACCGTCTGAGCTATTCCGGCATCAGGAGAAACGAGATTATAGGGACTTCTTTACGGGCTTGGCAAGCCCCTACGCTCATTTTTTTGCTTCGAGATGGTAGCGCGTGACCCGGTCGACCTCGTTCTTCGAACCGAGGAACACCGCCACGCGTTCGTGCAGGCTCTTCGGCTGGATGTCCAGAATGCGTTTCTCGCCGTTTGTCGCGGCTCCGCCGGCCTGTTCGACGATGAACGCCATCGGGTTCGCTTCGTACATCAGACGCAGCTTGCCTGGCTTGTCCGGCGTACGCTTGTCGGCCGGATACATGAAGATGCCGCCGCGATTCAGGATACGGTGCACGTCCGCCACCATCGACGCGATCCAGCGCATGTTGAAGTCGCTCTGGCGCGGACCGTCCTTGCCGTCTTTCAATTCGCCGATGTACTGCTCGACCGGTGCGTACCAGTGGCGTTCGTTCGACGCGTTGATCGCGAATTCACGGGTTTCGACCGGAATGCGCATATCGCTTTGCGTGAGGACCCACGAACCGAGTTCGCGGTCGAGCGTGAAGCAGTTCACGCCGTTACCGGTGGTCAGCACCAGCACGGTTTGCGGGCCGTACACCGCATAGCCCGCGGCGACCTGCTGCGTGCCCGGTTGCAGGAACGATTGTTCGGTGGGCTGCTGGCCGTCCGGGCAGCGCAGCACCGAAAAGATCGTGCCGATCGACACGTTGACGTCGATATTCGACGAGCCGTCGAGCGGATCGAACACCAGCAGGTATTCGCCCTTCGGATAGTTGGCCGGGATCGGGAAGAACTGTTCCATTTCCTCGGACGCCATGCCGGCCAGGTTGCCGCCCCATTCGTTCGCCTCGAGCAGGATCTCGTTCGACAGAATGTCGAGCTTCTTCTGCACTTCGCCCTGCACGTTTTCGCTGCCCGCGGTGCCGAGCGCATCGCCCAGCGCGCCTTTGCTGACGTGGTAACTGATCGCCTTGCACGCGCGCGCGACGACTTCGATCAAAAGGCGCAGGTCGGCCGGCAGGTTATTGGTCTCGCGCTGCTGCTCGATCAGGTACTTCGTGAGAGTGGTACGACGTTGCAAAGCCATTGCTGTACTCCGGGAAGGCTTGAGGAATATCTCGATTTTAACCGTTCGTTGTGTCCGCTCCGTGCTTTTGACGAGCATCGCGCCGCTCAGTGCCGCCACACGCCGCGCGCGGTGTGGCGAGAGTCAGGCCGCGCGCTGTGCCCGGCCGTCTTCGACGCTGCTGCGCAAGCTGGTGGCCAGCGCCGCTGCGCGGGCGTGTTCGGCGGTGATTTTTGGCATTTTCGGCCGGTCCGCCTTGGGCATGGGTTCGATTTCGCGTTCGATCTGCTCGCCGGCGGCCGCGGCGGCGACGCGCAGGTCGTAGGCGATTTGCAGATTGAGCCAGAACTGCGCGCTCGCGCCGAAGTAGCGCTCGAGGCGCAGCGCCGTGTCGGCCGAGATCGCGCGCTTGCCGCGGACGACGTCGTTGATGCGTGGCGCCGGCACCCGCAGCGCAAGCGCGAGCGCATTGACGGACATGCCGAGCGGTTCGAGGAACTCGCCGCGCAGAATCTCGCCGGGATGGATTTCCGGCATGCTCTCGCCGGTATCGATGTCTGAGAAATCGATGCGGTCCAGATCGGAGCGTTTGATGACCATGCTGGCCTCCCAATAATCAGTGATAGTCGACGATCTCGACATTCAGCGCGTGCTCGCCGACAAAACCAAAACAGACGCGCCATTGCGCATTGATACGGATGCTCCATTGCCCGTTGCGCTCGCCTTGCAACGCTTCGAGCCGGTTGCCGGGCGGCGCGCGCAGCGTGTGGATGGAGTGGGCGGCGTCGATCATGAGCAGTTTGCGCCGTGCGAGAGTCTGCATTGGAAGCGGCAGTGATCGCACGAACTCGCCCTGAAAAATTCTTGCGGTAGCTTTGTCTTTGAATGTCGTGATCATGGGATGATATAACGTCAAGCGTTAAACGTAAACCGTTAAAAGAGTACGTTTACTTTCACCCTATCGGCGCGATTCGAACAGTCGGCCAGATGGCTAACGCTGAGCATTGCGCGCGTGGCCGCCTCGTCCGGCGCAAGACGAATTCAGAACAAACTCAGGACGAAAAAAAGCCGGCAACGCGTGCCGGCTTCTCAAGACAAAAAACAGCGCTCAGGCGGGCATCACGCCAATGCTTTCTCCACGATTTCGCGCACGTCGCGCGACTTCACCTGCGCGGCCACTTTTTCCAGAGCGGCGCGCATGCCGTCGCGCAGCGTCGGCGTGAAGCGGCGCCACAATTCGAGCGAACGGGCGAGGCGGGCGGCCACCTGCGGATTGATGGCGTCGAGCGCGATCACCTGCTCGGCCCAGAACGCATAACCCGAGCCGTCTTCGGCATGGAACTGCGCCGGGTTTGCCGCGCAGAAGCTGAAAATCAGCGAGCGTGCACGGTTCGGGTTCTTCAGGTTGAACGCGGGGTGCGCCATCAGCTTGCGCACCACGTCGATCACCGGACGCTGCGCGCTGCCGCGCTGCACGGCTTGCAAGGCAAACCATTTGTCGATCACGAGCGGCTCTTTCTCGAAGCGCCGGTAGAAGTCGTCCAGCGCGCGCTGCGCGTCGGCGCTGCCGCCGTTCGCCGCTGCCGAACTGAGCAGCGCCGACAGCGCCGCCGCGCGGTCGGTCATGTTGTTGGCGGCCTCATATTGTGCGGTCGCGAGCCGCACGGCGTCGGCCGGATCGTCCAGTTCGGCGAGATACGAGAGCGCAAGATTCTTCAACGCGCGATGACCCGAAGCCTCGGGCGTCGCTTCGTACGCACCCGGCGTGCGATGTTGCTCGACCACCTTGAGCCAGTCGCTCTTCAGCGCATTGGCGAGACGCTTGCGCACGAACTGGCGCGCGGCATGTACGGCGGCCGGATTCGACTCCGCCATCTGCTCGGCCAGATACGCCTCGGACGGCAGCATCAACGCCAGTTCGCGGAACGAAGGCGAAAGCGTTTCGTCGGTCAGCACGCGAGCGAACGCGGCGACCACCGAGTCGTCGAGTTGCAGCGGCACGCCGGTCGCGGCACGCGCGGTGAGCGTCAGCAACTCGCGGGTGGCGAGGCGTTGACCCGCCTCCCAGCGGTTGAACGGATCGCTGTCGTGCGCGAGCAGGAACGCCAGCTGGTCCGCCGAGTAGTCATATTCGACGATCACCGGCGCCGAGAAATTGCGCAGCAGCGACGGCAACGGTTCTTGCGCCACGTTGACGAACGTGAAAGTCTGTTCGGTCTGCGTGAATTCCAGCACGCGCGTGGTGTTGCCCGATGCCTGCGCCTCGCCTTCCAGCTGCAGCGGCAGATCCTTACCGTCGTTGCCGATCAGGCCGATCGCGAACGGAATCAGCAGCGGCCCCTTTTGCGTCTCGCGCGCAGCCGAGGCGGCCTCGCCGTAGCCTTGCGTGAGTGTCACGCTATAGCGCTGCTGGGCGGCGTCGTAAAGGGTGCGCACCGACACGCGCGGCGTGCCGGCCTGGCTGTACCAGCGTTCGAACTGCGCCAGATCGCGACCGTTCGCGTCGGCGAGCGCGTGACGGAAGTCGTCGCAGGTCACGGCCTGACCGTCGTGACGTTTGAAGTACAGGTCCATGCCCTTGCGGAAGCCGTCGCGGCCGAACAGCGTCTGATACATCCGCACGACTTCCGAGCCTTTCTCGTAGACCGTCATCGTGTAGAAGTTGTTGATCTCGACGTAGCTTTCCGGACGCACCGGGTGCGCCATCGGGCCCGCGTCTTCGGCGAACTGCATCTGGCGCAGCACGCGTACGTCTTCGATGCGCTTGGTGGCGCGCGCGGCTTCGTCGGTCGCGCCGCCGGCCATGTCGGCCGAGAACTCCTGATCGCGGAACACGGTCAGGCCTTCCTTCAGGCTCAGCTGGAACCAGTCGCGACAGGTCACGCGGTTGCCGGTCCAGTTGTGGAAGTATTCGTGGCCGACGACGGCCTCGATGTTCGCGAAGTCGGTGTCGGTGGCCGTTTCGGGATTCGCCAGCACGTACTTCGTGTTGAAGATGTTGAGGCCTTTGTTTTCCATCGCGCCCATGTTGAAGTCGCTCACCGCGACGATCATGAAGCGGTCCAGATCGAGTTCGAGCCCGAAGCGTTCCTCGTCCCAGCGGATCGAGTTGATCAGCGAATCCATTGCGTGACGGGTCTTGTCGAGGTCGTGCGGCTCGACCCAGACCTGCAGCAGTTTTTCCTTGCCCGAGCCGCTCTTCACGCGTTCTTCGAGCGCCACCAGCTTGCCGGCCACCAGCGCGAACAGATAGCTCGGCTTGCGGAACGGATCTTCCCAGCGCGCGAAGTGGCGGCCGTCCGGCAGATCGCCTTCTTCGAGCAGGTTGCCGTTCGACAGCAGCACCGGATAATCGGTCTTGTTTGCGCGCAGCGTTACCGTGTAGGTCGCCATCACGTCGGGGCGGTCGAGGAAGTAGGTGATACGGCGAAAGCCCTCGGCCTCGCACTGCGTGAAGAAGTTGCCGCCCGACACGTAGAGGCCCGACAGCGTGGTGTTCTCAGCCGGATTGCAGACGCTGGTGAGCGTGAGTTCGAAGTCGTCCGGTACATGGTCGAGCAGCAGGCCGTGTTCATGTGCATGCACGTTGCCGAACGGCTTGCCGTCGATCGCGGCGCTGACGAACTCGAGCTGCTCGCCCATCAACGCGAGCTGCGTGGCGTGCGACGCGTCCGGATTGCGGCGCACCCGCATGGTGTTTTTCACGACCGTGCGTTCGGGGACGAGATCGAATTCGAGTACGACGGTGTCGATCAGGAAAGCGGGCGGCGCGTAATCGGCGCGGCGGATCACATTGGGCGTAGCGGTATCGGCCATGGCGTTCTGTAGGATGGGAACTCGAGTCGGCAAGCTCGCTTCTGGCGTGCGAGCCGGGCTTGTCGAGCCATTGTACAAAGCCTCGCGCATTCGTGCGGCGCGAACTTTTTACCGAATCGCCTGGTCAGCGTATTATCGGGCGCCGACGCGGAACGCAGCCCGCGCGTCGGCGCATCCGTTCATGACGGGCGATAACGGGCAACACCGAGCTTCACGAGGTAGACCATGACAATCAATCGATGGACCCGCCGCGCCACGCTGCTGCTAGCGTCGCTGGCGGCGCTGCTGTCCGGCTGCACGACTTACGTGACCACCCAGGTCACGGCCTTCTCCGACTGGAGCGGCAACGACGCGACCCGCACCTATGCGTTCACGCGGGCGGCGGATCAGCAAAACAATCTGGAACTGAGCACTTACGAGCGCGTGGTGGCCAACGAACTGGCCACGCACGCGTTCCGCCAGGTCGACGCCGCGCAGGCGCGCTATCTGGTCGGGCTCTCGTATGGGATTCGCTCGGACATGGTGACGGTCGCCGAGCCGGTGTACTACAACCCGTGGCCCGCGCCTTACTGGGGGCGGCCATTCGATCCGTGGGGCCCTTGGGGTCCGTATGGACCGTTTCCGACGGCGTATGTGAACCAGAGCTATCCGATCTTCACGCATCTGCTCGGCGTGCGGATCACCGAGCGCGCGACCGGCAAGGAAGTCTATAACGTGACCGCGCGCAACTCGGGCGCCGAGTCTTCGCTGGTGAGGGCCATGCCGTATCTGGCGCGCAGCGCGCTGGCCGACTTCCCGCTGGGCAACGGCATCGTGCATACCGTCAAGATTCCGCTGGACAAGAACGGCGCGGTATCGAATGAAATGGCCGCGACGGGCGCCGCTCCCGCCGCGATGCCGGCGCCGGCTTCAGCGCCGAAGGTCGTGCAGTAATTGATAAGCGGGCGCGCCGGGAGGCGTGCGCGGGATGACGCACTGCGGCAATCCAGATGGAAAAAACGAAACGGCCCGGCAGGCATCACCTGCCGGGCCGTTTCGTTTTTACCGCACGTGAACTTCGCTTCGCGCGTCTTGCGCTTTAAGGCGGGGTGCCGCCTGAAGTTCGAAAATTCGCCAAATGAAACAGATATTAAGAAAGTTAAATGAAAGTATTGGGGCGTAAGGATATCGTCGCGCGCATCGCTACCGACGGCCGAGCCCGGTGGGGGCAGGGCATGCGGGCGAAGCGTCGCGCGGGAAAGTGCCGCCGGAGCGGCTTGAGGCGCATTTGACGATCCGTCGTGCAGGCGATACGGATACAGATGGATACGTCTTTTGTGGCTGATTTAATCCACAATATTCAGTATGATTCGGCGACCATACGGGGGCTCGGGGCAATTTGTCACACTAATTGTCAACGGTGCCTAAATAAATGGGGCTTGGTGCCGTTAATTTGCTGAACCCTATATAAGAAGACTGGATCTGGATTGACTCCCGGCTGGAGATTGCCGGTCCGCGCGGCGCCCGCACGCTGTGACGGCTGCGTATTCCGTCAGGCGCTTCAGCCTCTCCTCGCATCAACGCGCGAACACCGATATGCCCGATCTGCACTGGACCATTCCGGTCGCTCGCTGGTCTAGCTGGCCTGCTGCCGCATCTGCCGCACCCGACATCGGCTTTATCGAGCCGATCGTACGGCGTCGTCTCAGCACTCTGTCGCGAGTCGCGCTGAAGGTTGCGCACGAGTGCGTTGCGCAGGAGCCGGCGCGGGTCGTGTTCGCGTCGCGTCACGGCGAACTGCGCCGTACCACCGACATCCTGCGCGCCATCAGTGCGGGCGAGCCGGTGTCGCCGACCGCATTCAGCCTGTCGGTGCTCAATGCCATGACCGGCGTGTTCGGCATCGCGCGCGGCGATCGTTCCGCCGCCAGCGCGATTTCGGCCGGCGCCGAAACGCTCGGCTACGCGCTGCTGGAAGCGCACGCGCAATATGCGGCGCAGCCTGGCGCGCCGGTGCTGCTGGTGTATGCCGACGAACCTGCCGATCCGGCCTACGGCACGATCGAAGACGAAGTGCCGGGCGGCGCGCTGGCGATTCTGCTGGACGACGACACGGCAACAGGACGACTGACGTGCCGGTTGTCCGGCGGTGAGGGCGTGGGTAGGGCTAATGCGCCTGACAACGCACACGCGCCAGACCGCGCAGACAGTCTGGCAGTCGACGCAAACCAGACTGCCGCCGAGACCCGTTTCGCGACGCAAAGCCAGGCCTTGCTGCACTGTCTGGAAACCGGCAACCCGGGCGCCTGGCATCACGCCGACGCCACCTGGCACTGGAGCTGGCATGACCTCGCGGCTTGATTACGGCTGGCGTCTCTGTGCGACGGGCATGGCCTTCGTGGTGTTCGGCGTGTGCGGCACCCTGTTTTCGGTGCTGGTGTTTCCGCTTGCATGGCTGTGGCCGCATCGTGCGTCCCGCCAATTCGCGGTGACGAGCGTGATCCACTGGTTTTTTCGCGCGCTGGTCGCGGCGCTGCAGCGCATCGGCGTGATGGAGCTCGACGTGTCGAACGTCGCGGCGTTGCGCGCGGGCGGCCCGGCGATCGTGGTCGCGAATCACCCCACTTATCTCGACGTGATGGTGCTGTTGTCGCTCACACCGCACGCCTGTTGCGTGGTGAAAAACGCGCACTGGAGCAACCCGTGTTTCTGGGGCATCGTGCGTTCGGCGGAATACGTCAGCAACGCCGATCCCTCGGCACTGGTCGAGGCCGGCGCGCGGCAACTGGCGGCCGGCTACACGATGATCATTTTCCCGGAAGGCACGCGCAGTCCGGCGCCGAACCGCCTGCATGCGTTTTCGCGCGGTTTCGCGCACATGGCCCTGAAGGTCGGCGCGCCGATCGTGCCGGTGCTGATGGACTGCGATCCGCCCGCTTTCACCAAGCAGATGCGCTGGTACGACGTGCCGGCGCGCGCATTCCGGATGCGCGTGAACGTTCTCGAGCCGCTCGACGTCGAGCAGCTCGCGGCGCACGACGCGACACCGGCCCTTGCGGCGCGCAGCGTGACGAGCGCCATCGAAGCACACATTACTCAGCACCTGTTCGATTATGGATTCTTTAAAACTGGAAATTAAACAGCTTCTGATCGAGGCTCTCGATCTGGAAGACCTGAGCCCCGCCGATATCGACGACGACGCCCCGTTGTTCGATACCGACGGCATCGGTCTCGACTCGATCGATGCGCTCGAAATCGGCATCGTGCTGCGCAAACAATACCAACTGACCATCGCAGCGAACGACGAACGCACGCGCGAACACTTCCGTTCGATCAGCACACTGGCCGCGCTCGTCGCGAGCCAGCGCGAAGCGGCGGACGCTGTGAATGAAACCACCAGAAAAGGGGAATAAATCGTGTCCGAGGCTGAGATTCTTGAGCGCATCCGCGCCATTTTCAAAGAGAACTTCGCGATCGAGCCGGAGCGCGTGACGCCCGAGGCCAATCTGTTCGAAGAGCTCGATCTCGACAGCATCGACGCTGTCGACCTGGCGATCAAGCTGCAGGAAATGACCGGCCGCCGCATTAAGCCGGAGGAGTTCAAGTCGGTGCGCACGGTCGGCGATGTGATCGGTGCGGTCGAATCCCTGCTGGCGGCACAAGGCTGATGTTCGTCGCGCGCTCGCGTAGGCAAGCGGCGGCGGATCAGCCCGACGCCGACGCTCGCGTCACGGCCGCCGGGACTGCCGGGACCGTTCCGGCCTCGCGGAACGTGGGGCGTAGCTGGACTAAAGCCGTCGTGCAGGTGCTGTTGAAGCTCGCCTATCCCGCGCTGATTCTGTGCGCGTGGCGCTGGGATACGCCGCGCTACGTCGGCTGCATGCTGTTCGCGATTCTGTGGTTGCAGCGTTGGGCGGGCAGCGGTCCGGTCGCGACGTCGCTGCGGCGGCTCTCGTCGATCGACTGGACCGTGGTCGGCTTGCTGAGCGGCGCGTCGGCGGCGATCGTGTTGACCAATAGCGAACTGCTGTTGCGTCTTTATCCGTCGCTCGTCAATCTGGGGCTGTTGATCGCGTTCGGCGCGACGCTCGTGCGCGGGCCGTCGATGATCGAAAAATTCGCGCGGCTCGGCAATCCGGATCTGCCGCCGCGCGCGGTGCGTCATACGTGGCGCGTCACTCAGGTGTGGTGCGGGTTCTTTGCGCTGAACGGCGCGTTTTCCGCGTACACGGCGCTGTACTGGAGTCGCGCGAGCTGGTCGCTGTATAACGGCGCGATCGCATATGGGTTGATCGGCGTGCTGCTGGTGGCCGAGATCGTCTGGCGCTATCTGGTGGTGCTGCCGCGAGCCGCGCGTTCGGAGGCGGCATGATTGCGTTGCATGATGTGTTGTCGGCGGCTGTCGAGGCCGCCGGGTTGAAAACGCCGGTATGCCGCGATGGCGGCGTGGTGCTCGATCGCGCCGCGTTTCGCGCGCGCGTGGCGGGCTGGATCGCGCTGCTGCGCGCGCGCGACGCGCAACGCTACGCGCTGTGTATCGACGATCCGTTTGATTTTGCCTGCGCGCTGTTTGCGTTGTTCGCGTGCGGAAAAGAGCCGGTGATTCCGGCGAATGCGACGCCCGGGTATCTCGCCGATCTGGCCGATGCTTACGATGCGGTGCTCACGGATGCGGATCTGCCGCGGTTCGCTGCGGGTGATAACGGCGAGATCGACGGCACCGCCTACCGCATCGACCCGCAAGCCCCGCTCACGCTCTATACCTCTGGCAGCAGCGGCACCCCCAAACCGATCCGCAAAACGCTCGCGCAATTCAACGCCGAAGTACACACGCTCGAACGCCAGTGGGGCACGCTCGTCGGCGACGCCACGATGCTCGCGAGCGTGCCGCATCATCATATCTACGGTTTGCTGTTTCGCGTGTTGTGGCCACTTGCGGCAGGCCGCGCGTTCGACCGCGCGATCAGCCTCGAACCGTTGCATCTGCAACAGCAGATCGATCAGGGCGGCGCGACCGTCGTGGTGTCGACGCCCGCGCAACTGTCGCGCTGGCCCGCGCTGCCCGGCTTTGCCGCCTTGACGCCGGCGCCGCGCGCGTTTTTCTCGTCGGGCGGTCCGCTTGCGCTGGACGCCGCGCGGGAATACGCCGCGGCCTATGGCGCCGCGCCGCTCGAAATCTACGGCAGCACGGAGACCGGCGGCATTGCGTGGCGGCGCCAGGATCAGACGGACGCGTGGCAGCCGGTAGCCGGTATCGAAGTGCGTCGCGACGAAGACGGCGCGCTGAACGTGCGCTCGCCGCATCTCGACCATCGCGGCTGGCATCGCACCGACGACCAGATCGCGCTCGACGCCGACGGCCGTTTCCGTCTGCAAGGGCGGCTGGATCGCGTGCTGAAGCTGGATGGCAAGCGCGTATCGCTGCCGGAACTGGAAGCGCGGCTCGCGCGGCATCCGTATGTCGTGCAAGCGGCGTTGGTGCCGCTGGAAGGCGCCACGCGCGAGCGCGTCGGCGCCGTGGTGGCGTTGACCGAAGCGGGCAGCGAGGCGTTGCGCGACGAGGGCCGTGTGGCGCTCGCCAGGGCGCTGCGCCGGTATCTCGCCGACTATGTCGATGTCGTCGTGCTGCCGCGCCACTGGCGGTTTCGCGCGACGCTGCCGTTCGACGCACGCGGCAAGCTGCCGGCCGCGGCGCTCGCCGCCGCATTCGAGCCACGCAGCGAAGGCATGGAAGTGCTCGCCGAGGCGCGTAGCGGCGAGACGCTGCACTACGATCTGCGCGTGCCGCCCACGCTCGTGCATTTCGCCGGCCATTTTCCTGGGCTGCCGATTCTTCCCGGCGTCGTGCAGGTCGACTGGGCGATTCGCCTCGCCGCCGATCATGTGCCGGCCGTGCGCGCGATTGCATCGGTCGACCGTTTGAAGTTCATGGCGCCGGTGGCGCCGGGCGCGGTACTTAAACTCACGCTGGCCCACGACGCCGCGCGTCGGCGCGTACAGTTCGTCTACAAACTGAGCGGCCGTGAATGCGCGTCCGGCGTGATCGTCTACCGGGAGCACGCGTGATGAAGTTCGCCGCGTGCATCGTCATTCCGATCTACAACCATAAAGACGCGATCGACGCGACCGTCGCTCATCTCGCGGTGCATGACCTGCCGCTGTTCGTCGTCGACGATGGTAGCGACGCGCCGACCCAGCAGGTGCTCGCCGCGCTCGCGCAGCAGTACGCCGGTCGACTGACGCTGCTGCGCTTGCCGGTCAACGGCGGCAAGGGCGCGGCGGTGATGGCGGGGCTGCGCGCCGCATCTCGCGCGGGCTTCACGCACGCGTTGCAGATCGACGCCGACGGCCAGCACGACGCCACCGACGTGCCGCGTTTCATCGAAGCCGCGCAAGCCGAGCCCGGCGCGGTGATTCTCGGTCGGCCGGTCTACGACGAGAGCGTGCCGAAAGCGCGCCTTTATGGCCGTTATCTGACCCACGTGTGGGTGTGGATCGAAACGCTGTCGCTGACCATTCGCGATTCGATGTGCGGTTTCCGTTTATATCCGCTGGCGCTCGCCTGCGAGTTGATGGACCGCGTGCAGTTGCCAACGCGCATGGACTTCGACATCGAAATCCTCGTGCGTCTCTACTGGCGGCGCGCGGCGTTCCGCTCCATTCCGACGCGCGTCACGTATGCCATCGACGGCGTGTCGCATTTCGACGTGCTATGGGACAACGTGCGCATCAGTCGCAGTCACACGCGGCTCGTGTTCGGCATGCTGTGGCGTCTGCCGATGCTGCTCGCACACAAACTGATGCCGCGCCGCGCTGTACTCGCCGATGCGGCAAGCGCGCCAGGCGCTTCAATCGACGGGCACGGCAAAACCCAGCAAGACTGGTGGCGCATCGCCGAACGCGGCAGCCACCTCGGCATGTCCCTGCTCGCGCTCAGTTGCAAGCTGTTCGGCCGCCGTTTCACCGCACTGTGGCTGCATCCGATCGTCGCGTATTTTCTGCTGACGGGCCGCGCCGCGCGCGAAGCATCGAGCAACTACTTCAGGCACCTCGGCCAAGGCGCCCCACATGGCGATACGCCGCGTCCCGGCTGGCTCTCCGCTTACCGGCACATGCTGGCGTTCGCGCAGTCGGGCTTCGACAAGCTCGGGGCATGGTCTGGCCGCGTCAATAACGCCGACGTCAAATTCGAAGATCCCGCCGCCTTCCACGCGCTGACCGCGAGCGGCAAGGGCGCACTCGTGATCGGCGCGCATCTCGGCAATCTGGAAATGACCCGCGCGCTCGCCGCGCAGGGCGCCTATGCGAAGGTCACCGCAGTCGTCTATACCGAGCACGCGCGCCGCTTCAACAGCGTGCTGGCATCGGCCAATAGCGAGTTCGCGCGCCATCTGCTGGAAGTGCGCGACTTCGGTCCCGAGACCGCGATGCTGATGCAGGAGCGCGTGGATAACGGCGAGTTGCTGGTGATCGTCGGGGATCGCGTGCCCGCGCACGAAACGGGCCGCACGACCGAGGCGCAATTTCTCGGCTCGACCGCGCCGTTCGCGCAAGGCCCGTATGTACTCGCCCACGCGCTGGGCTGCCCGGTTTATCTGTTTTTCTGTCTGAAAGAACAGGACGGTTACCGTCTGTATTTCGAGCCGTTCGCCGAGCGCATCGAGTTGCCGCGCCGCGAACGCGCGCAGCATCTCGCGGCATGGGCGCAACGTTACGCCGTGCGGCTCGAACACTATTGCCGCAAGGCTCCTTATCAATGGTTCAACTTCTTCGATTTCTGGGCCAGCCCCAAGCGAGGCGCGAATGGCCGAACATGATCTGATCGATGCGTCGGTTGCCGACGCGCAGGTGAACGCACACGCCAATGCCGTCGTGGTCGGCGGCCGCAAGCTGACGATCGAAGAGGTCGTCGCGATTGCCCATCAGCGTGCGCCGATCGCACTGAGCGCCGATCCGGCGTGGCGCGCGCGTATTCAGCGCGGCGCGGATTTCTTGCGCCGCCATCTGGAAGCGGGCGCCACTGTCTACGGCGTCAACACCGGTTACGGCGACGCCTGCGTGGTCGACGTGCCGATGGAGCTGGTCGAAGCGTTGCCGCTGCAACTGACGCGTTATCACGGCTGCGGCATGGGCCAGTATCTCGACGACGCGCAAACCCTAGCGGTGATCGCCGCGCGGTTGAACTCGCTCGCTTATGGTTTTTCCGGCGTGCGTCCGGTGTTGCTCGAGCGGCTTGCCGATCTGGTCAATCATCGCGTGCTGCCACGCATTCCGTCGGAAGGGTCGGTCGGCGCGAGCGGCGATCTGACGCCGCTGTCGTACGTGGCCGCCGCATTGGCGGGCGAACGCGACGTGATGTTCGCCGGGCAGTTGCGCGACGTGCGCGACGTCTGGCAAGAACTCGGTCATGCGCCGCTCACGCTCGCGCCGAAAGAAGGCCTCGCGCTGATGAACGGCACGGCGGTGATGACGGGTCTCGCCTGTCTCGCGTTTGCGCGCGCCGATCACCTGACGCGCCTCACCGCGCGTCTCACCGCGCTCTGCACGGTGGCGCTCGACGGCCGCGCCGCGCACTTCGACGCGATGCTGTTCGAAGTGAAACCGCACGCCGGTCAGGCCGAAGCCGCAGCGTGGATTCGCGACGATCTGAGCGGGCGCGACGATACGCCGGGGCATCGGCTGCAGGATCGCTATTCGATTCGCTGCGCGCCGCACGTGATCGGCGTGGCGCGCGACGCGCTGACGTGGGTGCGTCGCGACGTGGAGAACGAGTTGAACAGCGCGAACGACAACCCGCTGATCGACCCCGACAACGGACGCGTGCTGCACGGCGGCAACTTCTACGGCGGCCATATCGCGTTCGCGATGGACTCGCTGAAAGTGGCGGTGGCCAATCTCGCCGATCTGATGGACCGGCAGCTCGCGTTGCTGGTCGACGTGAACTTCAACAACGGCTTGCCGCGCAATCTGTCGGGCGCGGCGCCCGCGCGGGTGGCGATCAATCACGGCTTCAAGGCGGTGCAGATTTCGTCGTCCGCATGGACGGCCGAGGCGTTGAAGAACACGATGCCCGCGAGCGTGTTTTCACGCTCCACCGAGGCCCACAATCAGGACAAGGTCAGTATGGGCACGATCGCCGCGCGCGATTGTTTGCGCGTGCTGGAATTGACCGAACAGGTGGCCGCCGCGCATACGCTCGCGACAGTGCAGGCCGCGCGCCTGCGCCTGAGGCTCGACAGCGCGACGCCGGTGCCGGCGCCGCTGCAAAGATTTATCGACAGGGTGAGCGCGGCGTCGCCGTTCGTCGACGAAGACCGTGCGCTCGAACACGAGTTGCGCGCGCTGACCGCGCGCATCGCGGCGTGCGATTTGCTGCACGACTATCGCGGAGGGGCGCACGCATGAGCGAGTCCCGCAAAGTACCGAGCGCGAGCGCAACGGTCGAAGTGCCGTTCCACGACGTCGATGCGATGAACGTCTGCTGGCACGGCCATTATCTGAAGTACTTCGAGATCGGCCGCGCGGCGCTGCTGCGTACCTTCGATTACGACTATCGCGAGATGCAGGCGTCCGGCTATCTGTGGCCGATCGTCGAGGTGCATCTCAAGTATGTGCGACCGGCCATCTACGGCCAGCAGATCGAAGTGCGCACGCAACTGCTCGAACATGAAAACCGCCTGAAAATAGGCTATGAAATCGTCGATTGCGCGTCCGGTACGCGCTTGACGAAGGGCTATACGATCCAGGTCGCCGTCGATGCCGCGACCCAGGAGCTGCAGTTCGTGTCGCCGCCCGTGGTGTTCGACAAGCTGGAGCGCGCATGGGGACAGTGAACTTGCGCGCGGCGCTGGTGAGCGGCTGCGTGGCCGTCGGTGCGTGCGGGATGCTGGCGGCGCTCGCATGGCCGCTGTCCGTGATGGCCGCGCCATCGTCGGAGGCATTGCAGGCGTCGCCGTCATCCGCTGCGGGCAATCCCGCGCTGGTCTCGCAGATCACCACGCATCTCGCGCAAGCCAAGGGCGTGCGCGCGCAGTTCACGCAGACGCAGACCCTCGCCGCGATGAGGCAGCCGCTCGTCAGTAGCGGCTCGCTGCTGTTCTTTCGCGAGCGCGGCGTGATCTGGCAGATCGACGCGCCCTACAAGGCCACTTACGTCATCACTGATTCTGGCGTCGCCGAACTCAACGCCGCGGGCCAGCGCGTGACGGCTCACAGCGCGCAAGGCGCACGCGGCGTCGCGCAAGTGTCGAAGATGATGCGCGCGATGCTCGGTGGCGATCTGTCCGCGCTGTACTCGCAATTCGACGTGCGGGCCGAAGGCAGCGCCGCGCAATGGCGCATGCAACTCACGCCGAACCAGCCGCAGATCGCGCAGTCGATCAAAGGCCTGGAGATGAGCGGTGGCGACTATCTGCAAAGCTTGCGCATCACGCTCGCTAATGGCGACGTAACGACGCTCGACTTCGCCAGGAGCGCGGCGGTCGCCGAACTGACGCCGGCTGAGCGCGGCCTGCTCGGAGCGCCGTAATGGACATGCTGCAACCGCGGTCCGCGAAACAGACGTGGAGCATGCGCGCCGCGTGGCTGCTGCTCGCGCTGGTCGCGACGCTGTACTGCGGCTGGCGCTTCACGGGACCGTCGCCGTTGCAGACCAATCTGCTCGCGCTGTTGCCGGCCACCGAGGCCGACCCGGTCGCCGAACAGGCGGTCGATACGTTGGCGAGCGCGCTCGGCGATCGCACGGTGTTTCTCGTCACCAGCAAGGACGACGCGCATGCGAAGGCCGCGGCCCGGCAATTGGGCGGTTCGCTGCGGCAGAGCCGGGCGTTTGGTTCGGTGACGGCGGAGTTGCCGCCGTTCGATCTGTCGCAGATCGGCGCGTTGTATATGCCGTATCGCTTTGGGCTGCTGACGCCGGGCGATCGCGCGGCGCTCGCCGCGCCACGACAATCGACCCTGCACGACGCCCTTGCGCAACGCATCTACAGCCCGTTACAAAGTGGCCTGACGACGCCACTTGCCGACGATCCCTTCGGCTGGCTCGAACACTGGCTGAACGGCCTGCCGCTCGCCACCTCGAACCTCGAACTCGAAGACAACCTGCTGGTATCGCATCGCGGCGACGCGACCAGCGTGCTGATCGTCGCGACCTTGCCGGGCTCGGCCTACGAAACCAGGACACAGCATGCCGTGCTTGCCGCGCTCGCCCAAGGCGAACAGCAACTGAAGCAGTCGTTCCCCGACGTCTCGGTCGCGCGAACCGGCGCGGTGTTCTACGCGGAATCGGCGCGCAGCGCTTCCGAACATGAGGTGCATCTGATCGGCGTCGCGTCGCTGTGCGGCATCGCGCTGCTGATGATGTGGGTGTTCCGTTCGCCGCGTCTGCTGCTGCTCGGCTTCGTATCGACGGCGCTCGGCATTGTCTGCGCACTGGCCGTGACGATGCTGGTGTTCGGCAAACTGCATCTGTTGACGCTGGTGTTCGGCGCGAGTTTGATTGGCGAGGCCGTTGACTATTCGATCCAGTACTTCGTGGTCTATCTCGGCGCCGGCAGCGATTGGGATGCCCGGCGTGGCGCTCGCGCGGTGCGTCCCGCGCTGACGGTCGCATTGACGACCAGCCTGCTCGGCTACGCGATCCTGATGTGGGTACCGTTTCCGGCGCTCAAGCAGATTGCGTGCTTTGCGATGGCGGGTATCACGACGGCATTCGCCTCCGTGCTCTGGCTGTTGCCCGCCTTGTTGACGCGGCCGCCGAAGCGCAGTCCGCGGCGACTGTTCGCGGGCGCGGCGCGTGGGCTCACGGTCTGGCATCGCACGATCGGCGGCCGGCGCGCGTGGCTCGTCGCGTCGCTGCTGCTGATCGTCGCGATTCCCGGCTGGCTGCGTTTGACCAGCGACGACGATATCCATCTGCTGATCCAGCGCGATCCGTCGCTCGTCGCGCAGGAGGACAAGGTGCGTGACGCGATCGGCGTGGATAACAGCGCGCAGTTTTTCGTCGTGCGCGGCGAGACGCCGGAGCTCGTGTTGCAACGCGCCGAAGCGCTGGGCACGAAGCTGGATGCGTTGAACGGTACCGCGAATAAAGTGGGCAACTATCAATCGGTCGCGCAATTCGTGCCCTCGGCGAAACAGCAGAATGACGACCATGCGTTGCTCGCGCAGCATGTCTTCAACGACCCGGCCGCGTTGCGCGCGACACTCATGCAAGCCGGCTTCAAGGACGAAGTCGCCGATGCATGGCTCGCCGCGTTCGCCAAACCGCAAGCGCCGTTGACTGTCAACACATGGCTCGCTGCACCGTGGTCGCAACCGTACCGGCATTTGTGGCTCGGCGAAGTGGATCCTGCTACGAAAGCGTACGCCGCCGTCGTGATTCCGCAGGGCGTGACGCTGCGGAATGAACCCGCCTTGATCGCGACGGCGCAAAGTCTGCCGGGTGTCGTGTTCGTCGACAAGGCCGCGAGCGTGTCGAAGCTGTTCGGCGCGTATCGCGTGGATAGCGGTTGGTGGCTCGGTGGCGCGCTTGTGCTGGTGCTGATTCTGCTGGTGGTGCGATACGCCCCGAAGGAAGCCCGCTTGGCCGATCGCCTGCGTGGCGGCATCGCCGTGACCTTGCCCGTGTTACTCGCCGTGGGCGTCACGCTGGCCGCATTTGGTTACGCCCGCGTGCCGCTCAACCTGTTCAACTGGCTCGCACTCATGCTGGTGCTCGGCGTCGGCGCAAACTATGCGGTGTTTCTGCGCGAAGGCTGTCTGCGCGCGAATGCGGATCTCGGCGCGGTCTGGACCGGCGTGCTGCTCTCGTCGGCCACCACGTTGTTGTCGTTCGGCATGCTCGGCATGAGCGCCATGCCCGCGCTGAAGAGTTTCGGCGCCACGCTCTCGCTCGGCATTCTCGTCTCGGTGCTGCTCGCGCCGATCGGCATGCCATCGGAATCCAGGAGGGTCGCATGAAAGCGCCATCAGTTTATTTGCACGCGCTCGGCATGATCAACGCGCTCGGCGGCGACCTCGCTCACATCGTTCCCGCACTGGCCGCCGCGCAATCGCCCGGCATGGCGAGCGCGCATACGGGCATCGGCGAGGCGTTCGTCGGCAGCGTGCTCGCGCCGCTCGATCTGGCGCCGTCCGCCGAACTCGCGCGTTACGACTGCCGCAACAACCGTCTGCTGCTCGCCGCGTTGACGCAGATCGCACCCGCCGTCGATGTCGCACGCGAGCGTTACGGCGCGCACCGGATTGGTGTGGTGCTCGGCACCAGCACGTCGGGCATCGAAGCGGCCGAAGCCGCGTTTGTCTATCAGGCGCAAGCGGGCTGCTTACCCGCGAACTTCAACTACCGGCAGATGGAAATCGGCACCGCCGCGCCGTTCGCCGCCGCCGCGCTCGGTGTGCATGGACCGGCGTTCACCATTTCGACGGCCTGCACGTCGAGCGCCAAGGCGTTTGCGTCGGCGCGTCGTCTGTTGCAACTGCAGCTGTGCGATGCGGTGGTGGTAGGCGGCGTCGATTCGCTGTGCGAGTTGACGGTGCAGGGTTTCGCCTCGCTCGAATCGACCAGCGCCGTGCGCACCAATCCGATGAGCCGCAATCGTTGCGGGATCAACGTCGGCGAAGGCGCCGCGGTGTTTCTGATGAGCCGCGACGAAGCGCCGGTGCGGCTCGCGGGCGTCGGCGAATCGAGCGACGCGCATCACATTTCGGCGCCGGACCCGCAAGGCGTGGGCGGCGAACTGGCGCTGCGCGAAGCGCTCGCGGAGGCGGGCGTCGCGCCGTCGGCGATCGGCTATGTGAATCTGCACGCCACCGCCACACGCAAGAACGACGAGATGGAAGCCGGCCTGATGGCGCGCGTGTTCCCCGAAGGCGTCGCGGCGAGCGGCACCAAGCCGTTGACCGGCCACCAGCTCGGCGCGGCCGGCGCCACCGAACTCGGCTTCGCGTGGCTGACACTGTCGCGCGACGACGTGCCGTTGCCGCGTCATGTGTGGGATGGCGAGGCCGATCCTTCGCTGCCGGTATTGGACCTCGTTGAAACCGGGCGTTTTCTGCCGCGCGGCGTGGACTCGCAGTACGTGATGAGTAATTCGTTTGCTTTCGGCGGCAGCAATGTCAGCCTGATTCTGGCCCGGTAATGCGCACGATGACGACGACGCTAACCCCAACCACGCCGGCTGCAATGCCAATACCGACACCAACACCAACGCACGAGCAGCTACTGCGTCAACCGATCGAAGCCATCATCCCGCATCGCGGCACGATGCTGCTGATCGATGCCGTGGAAGCCTTCGACGAAGACACGTTAAGCGCGCGCGCCACGGTCCACGCCGACGCTTGGTACGCCGACACGCAAGGCGCGATGCCCGCGTGGCTCGGCATCGAACTGATGGCGCAGGCGATCGCCGCGCACGTCGCGTTGCTGGCCATGCGCGGCGGCGGCCGCGCGCGGCCCGGTGTCCTGCTCGGCTCGCGCAGCTACAAGGCGCTGGAGCCGACTTTCAGCGGCGGCGCGCAACTGCGGGTTCACGTCACCGAACTGCTGCGCAGCGAAGAAGGCCACGGCGCGTACGAATGCACGATCCATCACGGCGATCTGCATTGCGCGGAAGCCGTCGTCAAGGTGTTTCAACCGCCCGATTTTCAGTCATTCATTGAAGGGAGTTTCAGTTCATGAGCCGGCGTGTTCTCGTTACCGGCGCAAGCCGCGGCATTGGCCGTGCGATTGCGTACAAGTTGGCCGCCGACGGCTTCGCCGTCTCCGTGCATTGCCGCACGGGACGCACCGAAGCCGAAGCGGTTGCGACGGGCATCGCCGCGCAGGGCGGCACGGCGCGCGTGCTGCAATTCGACGTGCGCGAACGGGCGGTGTGCCGTGACGTGCTCGAAGCGGATGTCGCCGCGCATGGACCGTACTACGGGATCGTCTGCAGCGCGGGCGTGACCCGCGACGCCGCGTTTCCCGCGCTCAGCGAAGAAGACTGGGACATCGTGATCGAAACCGGTCTCGATTCGTTTTACAACGTCGTGCATCCGCTCACCATGCCGATGGTGCGCGCTCGCAAGGGCGGCCGGATCGTCACGATCGCGTCGGTGTCCGGCGTGATGGGCAATCGCGGCCAGGTCAACTACAGCGCGGCGAAAGCCGGCCTGATCGGCGCGACCAAGGCGCTCGCCGTCGAACTGGCGACGCGCAACATCACTGTCAACTGCGTGGCGCCGGGGCTGATCGAGACCGGCATGCTCGAGGAACTGCAACTCGAGCACGCGCTGAAGACGGTGCCGATGAACCGCGTCGGCCAGCCTGCCGAGGTGGCGTCCGTGGTCAGCTTCCTGATGTCGGATGCGGCCTCGTACGTCACGCGTCAGGTGATCGGCGTCAACGGTGGGATGGTGTGATGAAGCGTGTCGTCATTACCGGCATGGGCGGCGTCACGGCGTTCGGCGATAGCTGGGACGTCATCGAGCCGCGCCTGAAAAGCGGCGTGAACGCGGTGCGCCGGATGCCCGAATGGGATTACTTCGAATCGCTGCATACGCGGCTCGCGTGTCCGTTGCCGGAATTCAAGGCGCCCGCGCATTACCCGCGCAAGAAGACCCGTTCGATGGGCCCGGTGTCGATGTACTCGGTGCGCGCCAGCGAACTCGCGCTGGCCGATGCCGGCCTTGCCGACAACGACACCATCAAGGACGGCCGCATGGGCGTCGCCTACGGTTCGTCGTCGGGCTCGGTGCAACCGATCCGCGCGTTCGGCACGATGCTCGAAACCGGCTCGATGGGCGACGTCACGTCGAACAGCTACGTGCAGATGATGCCGCACACCACGGCGGTCAACGTGAGCCTGTTCTGGGATCTCAAAGGACGGATCATTCCGACCTCGTGCGCCTGCGCGTCGGGCAGCCAGGCGATCGGCTACGCGTACGAGGCGATCCAGAGCGGCAAGCAGACGCTGATGCTGGCGGGCGGCGCGGAAGAACTGTCGGGCCCGGCGGTCGCCGTGTTCGACACGCTGTACGCGACCAGCACGCGCAACGACGAGCCGCATCTGACGCCGCGTCCTTTCGATGCCGCGCGCGACGGCCTCGTGGTCGGCGAAGGCGCGGCCACGCTGGTGCTCGAGGAATACGAACACGCGGTCGCGCGCGGGGCGCGGATTCACGCGGAAATCGTCGGCTTCGGCTGCAATTCGGACGGCGCGCATATGACCCAGCCGACCGCCGAAACCATGGCGCTCGCCATGCAACTCGCGTTGCGCGATGCGCAACTGTCGCCCGACGCGATTCAGTACGTGAACGCGCACGGCACCTCGACGGATCGCGGCGATATCGCCGAAAGCCATGCGACCGCGCAGACCTTCGGTGCGCACATGCCGATCAGTTCGCTGAAGAGCTATGTCGGCCACACGCTCGGCGCGTGCGGCGCGCTCGAAGCGTGGTGGACCATCGAAATGATGAAGCGCAACTGGTACGCGCCAACCCTGAACCTGAGCAACGTGGATCCGGCTTGCGCGCCGCTCGATTACATCGTCGGCACGGGCCGTGAGATCGACGCCGACTACGTGATGAGCAACAATTTCGCGTTCGGCGGCATCAACACGTCGCTGATTTTCAGGCGCGTTCGATGAGCGTGGCGCTGCAACGCGTCGTCGTGACCGGCATGGGGATCGTGTCGTGTCTCGGCAATACGCTCGACGGTGTGTCCGCGGCGTTGCGCTCGGGCCGCTCGCGGATCGAGCGGATCGACGCATGGCGCGAGCGCGGCTTCGGCTCGCAGGTGGCGGGCGTGGCGTCGGTCGCGCACGAGCCGCCGTTCGAGCGCAAGTTCGAACGCTTCATGGGCGACACCGCGCGCTTCGCGTGTCACGCCGCGCGCCGGGCGATCGACGACGCCGGTCTCACGCAAACCATGCTGCGTTCGCCGCAAGCGGGCACGGTGATCGGCTCGGGCGTCGGCAACATGCAGAGCTACGACGCGGCCATGTTGATCGCCAACGCCCGCGGCGTCGACAAGGTGCCGCCGTACGTCGTACCGCATGCTATGAGCAGCACCACGTCGGCCAATGTCGCACAGGTGTTCGGACTCGAAGGCGTCAGCTACTCGCCGTCGTCGGCCTGCACCACGTCGGCGCTCGCGATCGGGCAGGCCATGCAACTGATTCAGAGCGGCCGCCAGCAGATCGTGCTGGCCGGCGGCAGCGAATCGCTGCACGACAACATGACGCTGATGTTCGATTCGATGGGCGCGTTGTCGCGGCGCTTCAACGACACGCCTCAGCACGCCTCGCGGCCGTACGACACCGCGCGCGACGGCTTCGTGATTGCGGCGGGCGCCGGCGTGCTGGTGCTCGAAGCGCGCGACCACGCGCTGGCGCGCGGCGCGCGCATCTACGCGGAGCTGACCGGCTTCGGCGACTGCACCGACAGCGCCGGTATGGTCGCGCCGCGCGCGGCCGGTATTGCGCGGGCCATGCGCGGTGCGCTGAACGAAGCGGGCAAGCGGCCCGACTACATCAACGCGCACGCCCCGTCGACGCCGCTCGGCGACGTCGAAGAACTGCGCGCGCTAGGCGACGTGTTCGGCGCCGCGTCCGACCGGTCTTCCGGGCATGGCGTGCCGGCGTTCTCGTCGACCAAGGGCATGACCGGGCATCCGCTCGGCGCGTGCGGCGCGCATGAGGCGATCTATACGTTGCTGATGATGCGCGACGGTTTTATCGCGGGAACGGCGGGCATTGAGACGCCGGAGCCGGAGCTGGGCGATTTGCCGCTCGTGCGCACTACGCGCGAGGCGCGGATCGAGACGGCGATGTCGGTTTCATTTGGGTTCGGCGGCAGTTGCGCGAGCCTGATGTTTGAAGCGTGGCAAGGCGGCTGACACGGCCGCGAAATCTAAAAAACCGAGGGTGATAACAATGAAAAAGATAGGTGTGTTGGGCGCGCTGGCGGTCGTGGCGCTGACGCAGACGGGCTGCGCGACGCAGGTGTTGACGGTGCCGCTGAATGCGGCGGGTGGTCAATCGGGCGGTGGCGAGCCGGTGCATTTCCGCAAGCAGGTGGCGCCGACCGCGGCGGGCGGTCAACCGGCCGAGAGCGTGCAGGTGTATTTCGGCCCGCAGGATCACCCAGCGGTGAGGACCCAACTGGGCGATGTGTCGTATTCGGTGCGGATCGCCCGTCAGGTCAACACGCCGGATGGCGCATGCCATGCGGCGCTCGCCGAAGCGGTGCGCAAGCTGCGCGCCGCGGCGCGCGAACATAACGCGAACGCGGTGATCGACGTGCAGACGCGTTTTCATAGCACCGAGACCAACTCGCCGACGGATTTCACCTGCGGCGTGAGCAATAGCGCAGCGGCGGTCGCCGTGAAAGGCCAGCTTGTCGTGCTGGAACCGAACTGAGCCGCCGAAGCAGGTCGGATTGAAATAGAACTCACATAGCAACAACAACTACCAAGGAGTCTCAATGAAACGCCATCTGATGTGTGCAGCACTGATCGCTTCGTTCGCCACGCTCTGCGCCGCACCGGCTTTCGCACGCGACACCGTCGACAACTACCCGATCGACGCCGCGTTGCACAGCGAACCCGGCAAGGTCAGCGACGATATCGGCCTGTATTTCGCGGGGCAACGCCATGCGGCGGTCGTCAAGTCGATGGGTGAATTCGCCACCAACAAGAAGACCAACGCATTCGGCAAGAGCGACCTGCAGGCGTGCCAGCACGTGTTCCTGTCGGCGGTGATCGAATTGCAGGAACGCGCGCGCAAGGAAGGCGGCAACGCGGTGATCAACATCAAGAGCAACTACAAGAACGAATTGCGTGAGAGCGCGACCGAGTTCACGTGCGGTGCGGGTGCGGTGATTGCCGGTGTGGCATTGACGGGCGACGTGGTGACGTTGCGCAAGTAAGGGCAGGCGGGTTGGACGCGGCGCCATGCGGTGCCGCGAAGCATCAAGGCGGCAAGGCGGCGGTGGATGCCGGCGCCTTGCGCCGCTAAGGCAGATAAGCAGGTAGCAGGTAGCAGGTTTGATTCGTGCTTAAAGGACTTTGACGTGCGTTAAAGCGCGCTTTAACCGGCCTTCACCGCCGCGACATTGACCAGCGTCTCGCGACGCTTGCCGGGCCGCGGATGGGACAGCCCGATGCGTTCGAACAGACCGAAGTCTTTCGCGCGGCTCCACCACAGGTAAGGCAACGAAACGTTGCGCTGGGTGAAGCTGAAGCCGCCACGGCGGATCATGTCGAGGTAGCCGTCGGCGCTCTTTTGCACATGCATCGGATGACGGAACAGCAGCCGGATCACCCACGACTTGATGTACGCGTCGGTGGATTCGGCGAACAGCAGCACGCCGCCCGGTTTGAGCACGCGGCGGAATTCGGCGAGCGCGCGGTCCTGCTCGACGAGGTGATGGAAGGTTTGATGGCAGAACACGACGTCGGCGCTGGCGTCGGGCAACGGCAGTTGCGCGCAGTCGCCGTGCAGCACGTCGATATCGGCGCACTGGGCGCGGCACGCGTTGGCCGCGTTCGTGGCGAGCGCCAGCGACGCCTCATGGAAATCGACGCCGACGATGCGCCGCGGCTTGAACGCCTCGGCGAGCAGCCGGAACGAAATGCCTTGTCCGCAGCCGACGTCGACGATTACCGGCGCGGCCGGCAACGGTGTGTCGATCAGGCGTTTGAGGTCGTTGATGGCGACCCGCAGGACGTGGTGTTCCCACGTGTGGGTACGCAGGAACCAGATGCCGAAGGCCGTTTCGGGCACGTACGGCACGCTGGATGTTTCGGATGGCGACACGCTGGACTCCGCGGCGAAATTTTGTTTTTGCTGTGCCCCGGGCGCGTTTCATGCGGGGCGTTTAGCAGGCAATTGTAACGAGAAGTAAGGATGCAGCGTAACGCTGCACATGGCAAGCAAACGATTTGAGGCAAATTTGACTACACACACGTCAGAGCGCACTAGCGTCGATGTCGCGATCATCGGCGCGGGTCCGGCGGGCGCGGTTGCGGCAGCGCTGCTGCGCAAAGCGGGTCGTTCCGTGCTGGTGCTGGAGCGCCAGCATTTTCCGCGTTTCTCGATCGGCGAGAGCCTGCTGCCGCAGAGCATGGCCTACCTCGAAGAAGCCGGCATGCTGCAGGCCGTGGTCGAGGCCGGCTTCCAGTACAAGAACGGCGCGCATTTCATCTATCGTGACAAGTCGTCGGCGTTCGATTTCCGCGACAAGCATTCGCCGGGCTGGGGCACCACGTACCAGGTCGAACGCGCGGTGTTCGACGACATTCTGATTCGCTGTGCGGCGGAACAGGGCGCCGACGTGCGCTTCGGTCATGCGGTGCGCGCGGTTCACACCGGCGCGAGGCCACTCGTCGATGTGATCGACGAGGCGGATCACGCGTATCAGATCGAAGCGCGTTTCGTGCTTGACGCGAGCGGCTTCGGCCGCGTGCTGCCGCGCCTGCTGAACCTCGAAGCGCCGACGCGCATGCCCACGCGCGCCGCGATTTTCACGCACGTGCAGGACGGCATTCCGGCCGGCGTCACCGACCGCAACAAGATTTGCGTGGCGACCCATCCGGAGCGCCGCGACGTGTGGTTCTGGATGATTCCGCTGGCGGGTGGCCGTTCGTCGGTGGGCTGCGTGGCGGAGGCGAGTTTCCTCGAGACGCCGGAAGCGGAGCGCGACGCGAAGCTGCGCGAATTGATCCAGCAGGAGCCAACGTTCAACCGGCTGATCGGCAACGCGCCGTTCCTGATGCCGGTACGGCATATCGGCGGTTATGCGGCCAACGTGGAGCGTTTGCATGGCCCGGGTTACGCGTTGCTCGGCAATGCGGGCGAGTTTCTCGATCCGGTGTTCTCGTCGGGCGTGACGATCGCGTTGCGCTCCGCGCATCTCGCGGTCGAGACCTTGAACCGTCAACTGGACGGCGAAGAGGTCGACTGGTCCGCCGCTTACGACGTGCCGTTGCGCAAGGGTATCGATACGTTCCGCGCGTTTGTCGAGCGTTGGTATACGGGCGCGTTGCAGGACATCATCTTTTATCCGGATCAGGCGCCGTCGATCCGGCGGATGATTGCCGCGGTGCTGGCGGGTTATGCGTGGGACGAGTCGAATCCGTATGTCGCGGATCCGGTGCGGCGGCTGAATGCGTTGCACGAGGTGTGTACGCAGCGTTGAGCGGATTGTCGTCACCGTCGCCGTTGCCACGTGCCACGGCATAAGCCAAGGAAAAACGGCGCTTCGAAATCGAAGCGCCGTTTTTTCATTCCGCCGTGGCGATGGTTATGCTGCGATCCGTGCCGTACGCGGTGCATGCACCCGCACATCGTCGCGGCGATGCACGCGCTTGCCGGCCGCATACGTCTCATAGATCGCGCGGTCGTCGCCGAGCAGCGCGAACGCGAACAGCAACTCTTCCAGCGATTCGGTGCGCGCGGTGCGGCGTGCGAGCAGCGGCGTTGCTTGCGGATCGAGCACGACGAAGTCCGCCTCCGACTTCGGCTTCAACGTGCCGACTTTATCCGCGAGGTCGAGCGCTTCGGCGGCGCCGGCGGTGGCCAGATAGAACATCCGCGTGGCGGTCAGATGGTGGCCGGTGAGACGCGCGACCTTGTGTGCTTCGTTCATGGTTTGCAGCATCGAGAACGACGTGCCGCCGCCGACGTCGGTGGCCAGTGCGATCGGCATGCCGGCCGCGTCGGCCTTGTCGAAGTCGAACAAGCCGCTGCCGAGGAACAGATTCGACGTCGGGCAGTGCGACGCGACCGCGCCGGTTTGCGCCATGCGCTTGCGGTCTTCCTCGTCGAGGTAGATGCAATGGCCGTACACCGCGCGGCGGCGCAGCAGCCCGTAATGATCGTAAATATCCAGATAGCTGCGGTGGCCCGGGAACAGATCGGCGACCCACTTCACTTCGTCGGTGTTTTCCGCGACGTGGCTCTGGATGAAAATGTCCGCATGCTCTTTCGCCAGCACACCGCACGCTTCGAGTTGCGCTTCGGTCGATGTGGGTGCGAAACGCGGCGTGAGCGCGTACATCTGACGGCCACGGTTGTGCCAGCGGCCGATCAGTTCGGCGCTGTCGTCATAGCCCGATTGCGGCGTGTCTTGCAGGAACTCGGGGCAATGGCGGTCCATCAGCACCTTGCCGGCCACCATCCGCAGATTGCGCGCTTCGCTCTCGGTGAAGAGCGCGTCGGCGGATTCCTTATGGACTGTGCAATACACCAGCGCGGTGGTCGTGCCGCAAGCCAGCAGTTCCTCGACGAAAAAGCTCGCCGTGTCGCGCGCATACGCCGGATCGGCAAAGCGCCGTTCGGTCGGGAACGTGTACGTGTCGAGCCACGGCAGCAAACCCGGCGCCGGCGACGCGATCATGTCGGTCTGCGGATAGTGAATGTGCGTGTCGATGAAGCCCGGCACGATCAGCTTGTCGCGCATGTCCTGCACCTGGGTGCCGGGCGCGAGTTGCGACGCGAGCGCCGCATACGCGCCGGCCGCGACCACGTGACCGTCTTCGACGATCAGCAAGCCGTCTTCGTTGAAGACCGCCGCATTGGGCGATTGCGCGGGATCGCCGTTGAAGGTCAGCAGTTGCGCACGAAATGCCGATTGGCCTGCTTTAGCCGGGTTGGCCGAATGAGTCATGGAAAAACCGTCTCCGATTGTGGGAAGCTGAACAGCCTGGCGACGGTGTTTCGACTGCGTTCTCCGTAGAGAGCGTGCCGCCGCCGGCTGCTATACGTCGGCCCGTCAGTGCGGGCCGTCTGGGTGCCAGTGCGCGTCGAGCTTCGCGATCAGTTCGCTGCGTTCCTCGGGCGTGACGAACGACGCTTCGAAGCTGTTGCGGATGATCGTGTAGACCTCGGCATCGTTGAGCTTCAACGCGTCGATGGTGGCGAAATAATTGGCGTTCACGTAACCGCCGAAATACGCGGGATCGTCGGAATTCACCGTCACGGCGACGCCGCGATCGAGCAGGTCCTTCAGCGTGTGTTTGGTCAGGTCGTCGAACACGCACAGCTTCAGGTTGGACAGCGGACACACGGTCAACGCCACGCGCGAATCGGCCAGACGCGCGACCAGCGCCGGGTCTTCGATACTGCGCACGCCGTGATCGACGCGGTCTACTTTCAGCAGATCGAGCGCTTCGTAGATATACGAGGGCGGACCTTCTTCGCCCGCATGCGCGACCAGTTTCAGACCGAGAGCGCGCGCCTTGGCGAACACGCGTTCGAACTTCGAAGGCGGATGGCCGCGCTCCGACGAATCGAGCCCCACGCCGATCAGGCGGTGCCGATATTGCTCGAATAGCGGGCGCGCTTCCTCGAAGGTGGCGAGCGCATCTTCTTCGGACAGGTGACGCAGGAAACACAGAATCAGCTTGCTCGTCATGCCGCGCTTTTCGGCGTCGGCGAGCGCGCGCTCAATCCCGGCGACGACCGTCGCGATCGGCACACCGCGTTCGGTGTGCGTCTGCGGATCGAAGAAAATCTCGCTGTGAATCACGTTGTCGGCGAGGCAGCGTTCCACGTACGCCGTCGTCATGTCGTAGAAATCCTGCTCGTGCAGCAGCACGCTCGCGCCGGCGTAATAGATGTCGAGGAACGATTGCAGATCGGTGAACGCGTACGCGGCGCGCAACGCGTCGATCGAGTCGTACGCGAGCTTCACGCCGTTGCGCTCGGCGAGCGCAAAAATCAGCTCGGGTTCGAGCGAGCCTTCAATATGAATGTGCAACTCGGCCTTCGGTGCCCGCGCGGTTTTGTCGGCGAGCGTCGTGGGGGTAGCAGTCGTTATCGTCATGGTCGGTCAGGGGTGATGTTGGAGTCGGTTCGCACTGGATGCCGTCGCCTTATCTGAGGGCTGTCGGACAAGGCGCCTCGTGTCAAACCGTATGCGTCGCGTGATGCAGGCTTGCGTTCGCCTCGACGGCTTGCAACACCTGCGCCGCCGCCGAGATCGCGATGATTTCCGGCGACTTGTCGACGATGCCGTCCACGCCGAGCGGGCACTTCATCCGCCCGATCAGCGCCGGGTCGAGACCGCGTGCGGCGAGCCGGTGTTCGAACTGCTTGCGCTTGCTGTGCGAGCCGATCATGCCGAAGAAGGCGAAATCGCCACGCCGCAGAATCCGCTCGGCCAGTTCGAGATCGAGCGCGTGGTTATGCGTCATCACGATGAAGTACGTGTTCGGCAACGCCTGGTCGATGGCTTCGTCGGGGGCGTCGTTCGGATCGATTTTCACGTTGGCCGCGTGCAGCAATTCGGCCGGCGGAAACTGCGCGTCGCGCTCGTCCACCCAGCGCACCGCGCAGGGCAGCGTGGCCAGCACGCGAACCAGCGCCGCGCCTACGTGACCGGCGCCGAACAGCACGACCGAAAAGTCGCCTGGCGCGATGGTCTCGGTGAGCAGCGCGCCGCTGTCGTCGAAGCCGGCGCCGTCCCACAGCAGGCAGTCGGCGGCGTCGACACCCGGCTCGGGGTCGGACAGCATCACCGCATCCGGTGCGGGGCCGAATGATACGCTACGCACCGTCGATTGGCCCGCGGCCACGCGTTTCGCGAGCGACGTGATCCAGCCGAGATCGCCGATGTCGAGCCGCTCGAACGCCAGAATCACCGCGCCGCCGCAGCATTGGCCGAGGCTCGGGCCGAGCGCGAAACGCTCCAGCCGGCGCATGTGCGGCGAGCGCATGCCGTCGCGCAACACCTGGCGGGCGGTCTCGATCGCTTTCCATTCGAGGTGGCCGCCGCCAATGGTGTGTTTCGCCGATTCGCGCGTGACGATCATCTTGGTGCCGGCTTCGCGCGGCGCCGAACCTTCGACGCGCGCGACCGTGACCAGCACGGCGGCGTCGCCATGCGCGAGCAGATGTTGCAGGTCAGGTAGCCAGGCTTGCATCCGGCTGTTCTCCATACAGGGCCGCGCGGGGTGTCCGTGCGGCCGGTTGAGTGTGGTCCGGCGCGTTCGTGTCGCGTGGGGCCGTGGTTCGGGTGGTTCGGTTCATGCGTTTCGATTCACGTTCGTCACGTCGTGTTGCTCGATTCAGCGGGTTCCGGTCTTGGGTCGGGCGGTTGCGTGTCGCTCGCCGCGTGTAATGCGTCCAGCGCGTCGAGAATCGCCTCGGGCGTGGCCGGTGCGCGCAGCGGCGGTGCTTGCCGCGCGTGCGGCACGGCGGCCGCGATGGCGTCGCGAATCGCCAGAAACACCGAGAACGGCAGCAACAACGGCGGCTCGCCGACCGCCTTCGAGTGGAACACGGTCGGCTCGGCGTTGCGGTTCTGATAAAGCTGCACGTGGAACGCCGCGGGCGTGTCGCTCACCGCCGGAATCTTGTACGTGGACGGCGCGTGCGTCATCAGACGGCCGTCGCGGTTCCACCATAGTTCTTCGGTGGTGAGCCAGCCCATGCCTTGAATGAAGCCGCCTTCCACCTGGCCGATGTCGATTGCCGGATTGATCGACTGGCCGGCGTCGTGCAGCACGTCCGCGCGCACCAGTTTCCATTCGCCGGTCAGCGTGTCGATCACGACTTCCGACACCGCCGCACCGTATGCAAAGTAATAAAACGGATGACCGGTTAGCGTTTTCGCATCCCAATGCACCTTCGGCGTGGTGTAAAAACCGTCCGACCACAACTGCACGCGCGCCAGGTACGCGGCGCTCACCAGTTGCTCGAACGGCATCGCGCCGCCGTTCACCGATACCTCGCCATGCATGAAGCGCACGTCGTTCGCATGGCCGCCGAGTTGTTTCGCTGCGAGTTCGGCGAGCCGCGCGCGAATGGTTTGCGCGGCGGCTTCGGCGGCCTTGCCGTTCAGATCGCTACCGGTCGATGCCGCGGTGGCCGAGGTGTTGGCGATCTTCGACGTGTCGGTTGCCGTGACCCGCACGCGCGTGAGCGGCAAACCCAATGCATTCGCCACGACCTGCGCGACCTTCGTGTTGAGCCCCTGGCCCATCTCGGTGCCGCCGTGGTTGACCAGCACCGAACCGTCTTTGTACACATGCACCAGCGCGCCGGCCTGATTCAGAAACGGCACGTTGAACGAAATGCCGAACTTCACCGGCGAGAACGACAGACCGCGTTTCAGCACCGGGCTCGTTGCGTTGAAGGCCGCGATTTCAGCGCGGCGCGCGCGATAGTCGCTGCTGTCGAGCAGCTCGTCGGTGAGCGGCGCGATCACGTTGTCTTCGACGCGCTGTCCGTATGGCGTCGTATCGCGCTCGCCAATGCCGTAGTAATTGGCGACGCGCACGTCGAGCGGATCGCGCTTCAACTGACGCGCGATGCTGTCTATCATCACCTCCATCACGAGCGCGCCTTGCGGACCGCCGAAGCCGCGAAACGCGGTGTTCGACTGCGTATTCGTCTTGCAGCACAGGGCGACGATGTCGACGTCCGAGAGGTAGTAGGCGTTGTCGAAGTGGCACACGGCGCGCGTGGCGACGGCGCCGGAGAGGTCGGCGGAATAGCCCGCGCGCAATGCGATTTCGACGCGCGCGCCGAGAATGCGGCCGGTGTCGTCGAAGCCGGCTTCGTAGGAATAAATCGCGTCGTGGCGCTTGCCGGTAATCATGAAATCGTCGTCGCGATCGGCGCGCAGTTTGACCGGGCGACGCAGCAGTTTTGCGGCCAGCGACGCCACGCAGGCGAACAGTGCCGATTGCGATTCCTTGCCGCCGAAGCCGCCGCCCATGCGCCGGCATTCGCACAGCACGCTATGCGCCGGCCAGTCGAGCATATGCGCGACCACCTGCTGCATTTCGCTCGGATGCTGCGTCGAACTGTAGACCAGCATGCCGTCCATTTCTTTCGGCACGGCGTACGCGATCTGGCCTTCGAGATAAAACTGTTCCTGGCCGCCGACTTCGAACGTGGCGGCGATCCGGTGCGGCGCGGCGGCGATTTTCGCGGCCGGCTCGCCGCGCTTCAGATGCAGCGGCGGCAGGACGTATTGCTGCTTTGCCTTGGCTTCAGCGGGCGTGAGGATCGCTTCGAGCGGTTCGTAGCGGATCACGTCGTCGCTTTTCGCGAGCGCCGCGGCACGGCGGGCGAGGTCGTGGCTTTCGGCGATCACGGCGAAGACCGGTTGGCCGAGGTACAGCACTTCGTCGACGGCGAGAATCGGGTCGTCGTGCAGCACCGGGCCGCAATTGTTTTCGCCGGGGATATCGTCGGCGGTGAGCACGGCGATCACGCCGGGCGCTCGTCTGACCGCGTCCAGATCCATGGAGACGATGCGCGCATGCGCATGGTGCGACAAGCCGAGAGCGGCGTGCAACGTGCCGTGCAGTTCGACGACGTCGTCGGTGTAGGTGGCTTCGCCGCTGACGTGCAGCGCCGCGGATTCGTGCGGCAGCGAGACGCCGATTGCCGTGTCGTTTTCCAGCGAGGCGATATGCCTGGCGTGCGGGCGCGCGGCGGGTTTTTCGAGCGGATTTTCTGCCGGTTTTTCGGGCTGCTTCGTGGGGCTTTGCGCGGTTGGGTTCGCGCTATGGTCAGCCGCCTTCGCGGCACGCCTCGCCGCCTGATCGACGAAAGCATCGGTGCGGTTCATCACGACGGCTCCTTCGCCACGAGGGCGTCCGGTGCGCCGGTCTCGAATGCAAACGCATTCACGTCGCACAGCGCGAGCGGCGCATCGTCGCGCGTTTCGAGGTGGAAGCGCCACAACACGTTGCGCGCCACCTTCAGCCGGTAAGCGCTCGACGCGCGCATGTCGCTAAGCGGCTGGTAATCGGCGACGAGCGCGTTCATGGCCTGCCGCGCCGTGCTTTCGTTCCATACCGCGCCGGTGAGGGCGGCTTCGGTTTGCGCGGCGCGCTTCGGCGTGGCCGCCATGCCGCCGAACGCAATGCGGGCTTGCCGGATCGTGCCGGTTTCGTCGATCTGCAAGGCAAAGGCCGCGCACACCGCCGAGATGTCCTGATCGTAGCGTTTCGATACTTTGTAGGTGCGAAAGCGCAGCGTGGCCGCAGGGCGCGGCACGCGCAATGCCGCGACGAATTCGCCGGCTGCCAGCGCGGTTTTCTGATAGCCGAGGTAGAACGCGTCGAGCGGCAGCGTGCGGGTTGTCGGGCCGTGACGCAGCACGACTTCGGCGTCGAGCGCGAGCAGCGCGGGCATCGAATCGCCGATCGGCGAACCGTTCGCGACGTTGCCGCCGAGCGTGCCGGCGTTGCGGATCGGCAGCGACGCGAAGCGGGTCCACAGTTCGGCGAGTTCGGGGTAATCGACGGCGAGCGCGGCGTAGGCGTCTTCGAGCGTGACGGCGGCGCCGATCGTCAGCGTTTGCGCGTCGCGCTCGATCGTCTTCAATTCGGCGACGTTGCCGATGTACAGAATGTCGCCGAGATCGCGGAACTGCTTGGTGACCCACAGGCCGACGTCGGTGCTGCCGGCCAGCAGGCGCGCCTGCGGATGCTCGGCGCGCAGACGGGCGAAGGCGTCGAGCGATACCGGCGCGTGGAAGGCGGGCGAGCCGAAGGCGGCGCCGCGCGCGTCGGGGGCGCGGTATTCGAACGTGTCGTGGCGTTGCAGCGCGCGCAATTGTTCCGCGATGGCCCGCCGGTCCAGCGTCGCGCGCGGGTATTGCGGGTAGTCGAACATTTTCTGCGACGCGTCGACGATCGGCCGGTAGCCGGTGCAGCGGCACAGATTGCCGGATAGCGCGGCGTTGATTTCGTCGCGGGTGGGCAGGCCAGCGGCGGCCGGCTGGTTTTCGTACAGCGCCCACATCGACATGACGAAGCCGGGCGTGCAGAAACCGCATTGGGAGCCGTGGCAATCCACCATGGCTTGCTGGACGGGGTGTAGCGCGCCGTCGGCGGCGCGCAGGTCTTCGACGGTGAAGAGGGCGCGGCCGTCGAGCGTGGGCAGGAACTGGATGCAGGCGTTGACCGCTTTCAGCGCCAGCTCGCCGTGGGCGTCCAGTTCGCCGATCACGACGGTGCAGGCGCCGCAATCGCCTTCCGCACAGCCTTCCTTGGTGCCCGTGCAACGCAAATCCTCGCGCAGGTGCTGAAGCACGGTGCGCGTCGCCGGGACGTCCGTGACCTCACGGACGGACCCCTGGTGATAAAAGCGGATGGTTTGCGATGTCATGGCGAATCCAGAAGACAGTGCGGACCGGGCGCGCGTTACGCATGGGGTCGCGCCAAAGCCGGCCTCGCGCACGTAGATCGCCATCCAGGTCCGAATTTAGCACTACCCAGTCTCAAAAATATTTCCCATGGCGCATGACGCTTATTCGGATGCGGTCATGAATAAGTACGATTCGCGCCGCGCCGGGAAGTTGCGTCACGGTGGAAATGGCGCAAAGGCCGATGGGGCGGGGTGGGGCGGGAGATTTGTGGCGAATGCGACGGGGCAAGGCGGGGGCGTCGGGCGGGAAGGGGCGCGAACGCAATCAGCGCAAAAAAACGCCGGAGTCCGAGCCGCCGCGAACGACGGCCGGCACTCCGGCGCTATTTCAATACTTCGGGGGGTCAGACGAAGCGGCGGCGGTTCTTCATCAGCGTCAGCGCCAGCGGGATGAACGCCACCACGAAGGCGACCAGCGACCACATTGGCAGCGTCAGGCCCAGAATCGGCGGATAGGCGGTTTCGCACAGCCCGGCGACCTTGAACACGCCCGGCAGCCAATGCGCCGGCGGCAGACTGTCGACCACCGGCTGCAACGCGTCGAAACCGCAGCTGAAGCCCGGATTTGCCTGCACGTAAACGTGGCGCGCGGCGGTCAACGCGCCGGCCAGCGCCGACAAAGCCGCCATCACTTCCAGCAGCCGCACACCGCGCCAGCTATTAAAGCGCGCGCCGAGGAACGCAAAAATCGCGATCAACAGGAAGAAATAGCGCTGGATGATGCACAACGGGCACGGATCTTCGTGTAGGAAATATTGCAGATACAGCGCGCCGGCCACGAGGGCGACGCAGATCAGGCCAAGCAGAACCAGCAGGGAGCGCTCGCGGCGCAGCATCGCAGTGTCGTTATTCATGGATTATGTGGCTGTCTTGGAAACGGAAAGGGCGGGTGCCCGCGATTCTAGCGCGAACCCCCGCCCCGCCGCTTATCGCGGTATTACGGCACGTTTGTGGCTTGGGAGCGCGGCTATCCGTCGCTTTTCCGCCGCCTTCGCCCACTCAACGAATCGCGTTCAGCACCGCCTCCGCGGCCCGGCCGATGGCCAGCAACGCGTCGTCGGCGTGCGGCGCACCGGCCAGCATCAAGCCGACCGGCGCGTCGCCACGCAGATGGCACGGCAGCGACAGCGCGCACGCATCGAGGAAGTTAAACACGCTCGGATTGCGCAGGATCAACGCATTGGTGCGGCCGAACGCGTCGTCGTCGTGCACCAGGTCGGCTACGCGCGGCGGCAGCACCGGCACGGTCGGCGCGACCACTGCGTCGAAGCGCTGCCACAGCGTGCGCGCGGCCTCGTCCAGCAGCGCCTGGCGCTCGGCGAGCAGATCCAGATAGTCGACGGCGCTGGCCGGCTGGCCTTTGAGAATGCGGACCAGCACGCGCGGATCGTACTGGTCGCGGTGTTTCTCCAGCAACGGACGATGCCACGCATACGCTTCGATCGGCGAAAAGCCGAAGCGGTTGATCTCCGGCAAACGGTCGAGCGGCGCGAAACGCACCTCGGTGACGATCGCGCCGGCCGCTTCCAGATGCTTGAGCGCCGTGTCGATCGCCGTGGCGACGGCCGGTTCGACGCCGTCGGTGACAAAGTTGGTCAGCACCCCGAGGCGCACGCCTTCGAGCGGCCGGGCGGCCGGAATACGCGGCTCGAGGCCGGCCAGCATCCGGTCGACCAGCGCGCAGCACGCCACCGAGACGCCGATCGGGCCGAACGAATCGAGCGTCGACGACAGCGGCACGCCGCCCTGTTTGGGAATCCGCCCGGCGGTCGGTTTGAAGCCGGTCAGTCCGCACAGCGCCGCCGGGATGCGGATCGAGCCACCGGTGTCGGTGCCGAGCGCGACGGCCGCCATGCCGTCCGCGACCGACGCCGCCGCGCCCGACGACGAACCGCCCGAAATCCGTTCGTCGCCCTTCACGCCGCGCTGGTATGGCGACAACGGATTGCCGTAGTGCGGATTCAGGCCGAGTCCGGAGAACGCGAATTCGCTCATGTTGGTGCGCCCGACCAGCACGGCGCCGGCCCGCTTCAGACGCGCGACCGCCACCGCGTCCGCTTTGGCGGCGGGGGCGTCGGCGAGTACGACGGAGCCGGCGCGGGTCGGCTGGCCTTCGATATCGAACAGATCCTTGACCGACACCGGAATCCCCGCGAGCGGCGACAGCACCGTGCCGGCGGCGCGCAGGCGGTCGTGCGCATCGGCGGCGGCGCGGGCATTGTCCGCGTCGACGTGCATGAAGACGGCCGCGCCCTGGCCGGCCGGATCGGCAATCCGTTCGAGCGCGGTGTCGACCAGCGCGCGGCTGGTGGTGCGGCCGGCGGCGAGGTCGGCGGCGAGCTGGGCAAGCGGCGGAAAGGGCGTGAAGGCAGTGGCCATGATGTCGGTATGAATCCGGTTGAACCGGGCAAGCCGGTTGAGTTCGATTGAGAGCGCGCCGGTCAAGGCGTTCGGTTGGAGGCGCTCAGATCCGGCTGAACAGCGTCGCGCGGAACGCCTCGATATGCTTCTGCACCGACTCGCGCGCGCCTTCGGCGTCGCGTTCGCGCAGCAGACGGAATAGTTCGAGATGCTCCTCGTGGACATCTTCCAGATGATGCGGCTCGGACAGCGAAATAAACCAGAAGCGCAGCGATCGCTCATGCAGGCCGCGCAGAATATCGGCCAGCACCGGATTGCGCGACGCGGCCGAAATCGCCAGATGGAATTCGCGGTCGATATCCATCATGCCTTCGATATCGTGCGCGGCGACGCACACCGTCGAGCGCTCCAGCAGCGCCTGCATTGCGTCGTAATCGTGCTGCTGCGCGTGGCGCGCGGCCAGCTCGACGCAGTAGCTTTCGTTCACCAGCCGCACGTCGATGATCGCCAGCACGTCGTCGAGCGACACCGGCCGGACCATGATGCCTTTGCGCGGCATGATGGTCAGCATGCCTTCGTGTACCAGTCGATGCAGCGCCTGATGCACCGGCGTGCGGCCGATGCCGGTCAGCGCCATCAGCTCCGCTTCGTTGAGCACCTCGCTCGGCCGCAAACGCATCGTGATGATCTCGCGTTTGACGAACGCATAGGCCTGTTCGGCGAGGCTCGCGGCGGCGGTCTCGCGGGTGGGTCGGGAAGGGCGGGCAGTCTGCAAAAGCGTCATGTGGGGAACGGGCGGGCGATGTCGTCCGCATTGTAGAGCAAGGTTTTGCGCATCAACGCCGCATCAAGCGTTCCCCGCCGCCACGGCCGCCGCGTGCTGCACCTTCACGCGCGGCATCATCAACGTCACCAGCCCGCCGACGATCAACGCTCCCGCGATCAGCACCAGCCCGAAGGTCACGCTATGCGTGGCGTCCTTGACGATGCCGAGCACATACGGACTCACGTAGCCCGCCAGATTCGCGATCGAGTTGATCACCGCGATCCCGGCGACGGCCGCCGAGCCTTGCAGGAAGGTTGTCGACATCGACCAGAAGATGCCGAAGCCCGCCAGAATCCCGATATACGCAATCGACAACCCGGTCACGGCGAGCGGGATGGAGTTGGTCACCGACGCGCTGCCCAGCAAACCCGCCGCCCCGATAAAGCAGCACACCGCGTAGTGCCAGCGCCGTTCGCCGGTGATATCCGACGAGCGCCCGATCAGAATCATGCCGATGCCTGCCGCCAGATAAGGAATCGCGGTGACGAAGCCATTGGCGACGAGGTTCGTCACGCCCAGATCCTTGACGATCTGCGGCAACCAGAACGAGAAACCCGCATTGCCGGTGACGAGGCAGAAGTAGATCAGCGTCAGCAGCCAGAAGCGGCCTGAGCGCAGCGCCACCCCGAGACTATGCTCGGCGCCGGCCGCCGCGGCCGCGCTGTTTTCGCGCGCGAGGCGCTGCAGGATCACGCGTTTTTCATCGTCGGTCAGCCAGGCGGCTTCGGCCGGCGTGTTGCGCAATACGGCGAGCGCCCAGAAGCCGGCGAGGATCGACGGAATGCCCTCGATCAGGAACATCCATTGCCAGCCGCGCAGGCCGTGCGCCTCGTGCAGCGCCGACATCAGAAAGCCCGACAACGGCGCGCCGATAATGCCCGCCACCGGAATCGCGGCCATGAACACGGCGACCATCCGCGCGCGCCGGTCGGACGGAAACCAGAACGTCAGATACAGCACCACGCCCGGCACCAGTCCCGCTTCGGCAACGCCCAGGAAAAAGCGCAGCACGTAGAACATGGTTTCGCTGTGCACGAACATCATCAGACACGACAGCAAGCCCCACAGCATCGTGATGCGGGCGATCGTGGCGCGCGCGCCGAACTTCTTCAGCAGCAGGTTGCTCGGCACTTCGAACACGAAATAGCCGAAGAAAAAGATCCCCGCGCCGAGTCCATACGCCGCGTTCGAGAGGCCCAGGTCGCCGGTGAACTGCAGCTTCGCGTAGCCGATGTTGACGCGGTCCAGATACGACAGCACGTAGACCAGAAACAGGAACGGCATGATGCGCCACGTGATCTTGCGCAGGGCGGCGGCTTCGAGCCACGCGTCGGAAGACGCGTCGGCGTTGACGGAGTGCGAAGGGGAGCTCATGGGTGCCTCATTCGACGATAGGTAGCGCGTGCACGCGATAGGCGTGGCGCAGCGTGCGGTTCAGGATCGGGTCGTGCAGTTCGAGTTCGAGGGCGTCGCCGTCGAGCATGCCGATGATGCCGCCTTGTACCGCCAGCGTGCCGCAGTACATCGCCGCGCCCGGCGCGAGCGGCGCGCGCGTGAGCAGATCGACGGCCGGCAGCAGCGACGCGACGCTGCCTTGCTGATAGACGCGCCGTTCGCCGTTCGTCACGGCGTAGGCGCGCAATTCCAGTTGGTCCCAGTGGCTGGACACGTCGTCGAAACGCCAGGCGTCGCGGGCGAGCGGCTTCGGGCACACCTGTTTGGACACCGTGACGCCGTAGGCCTCGACCTCGCGATCGGTGTGATCGGAGCCGATGGTGACGAGCAGACCTGCCTTGCCGTTCACCAGCACGCATTCGGCCTCGCCGCTGGACCGCGCGCCGATCACGTCGATCTGTTCGGCTTGCGTCAGCAGTTCCGCGCCGAGGCGGTAGAAACACGGCGTGGTGGACGGCCGCTTCACGCCGAGCTCAGCCAGTTCGGCGATGTGATGCTCGATCGCGGCCTGATCGCGGCCGGCCCACCCGGCAATCGTCAGACGGTTCACTTCGACAATCTCGGCGCGGCCGGCGCCGCTACGGTCTACAACGTTGAAAGACAGCTGCTGCATCACGCCACTCCGGTAAAAATATGCGTCAAATATTATTGTGATATTTCACAGGCGTCCAGTGTGTCAAAAACATTCCGGTTTGCGCATGGCATCGGATCGATCCCTGACGCGGCAAGCCCGTTCCGTCCGCATGGTCGGGCCGTCGGGCGCGTCGCGATCCTTTGTTACACTGCGTTTTTGAGACATTACTTTTTGTAAGGGGCGCGTGTATGCACCATGGCATCGGCTTCATTCAGGATCTGGCGGTCGTGATGGCGCTCGCCGGCGTCGTCACCGTGCTGTTCCATCGCCTGAAGCAGCCGGTGGTGCTCGGTTACATCGCGGCGGGCGTGATCATCGGACCGTACACGCCGCCGTTTCAACTGATTCACGACGAGCAGACCATCCAGACGCTGGGCGAGCTCGGCGTGGTGTTCCTGATGTTTTCGCTCGGCCTCGAATTCAGTCTGCGCAAGCTCTTCAAGGTCGGCGCGACGGCGATCGTCGCGGCGCTCTCCGAAATCGTGCTGATGCTGTGGATCGGCTACGAGATCGGCACCGCGTTCGGCTGGAGTTCGATGGACTCGCTGTTTCTCGGCGCGATCCTGGCGATCTCGTCGACCACCATCATCGTCAAGGCGCTCTCCGAGCTGGGGTTGAAGCGCGAGAGCTTCGCGCAACTGGTGTTCGGGATTCTGATCGTCGAGGACATTCTCGCCATTGCGATGCTCGTGCTGCTGTCGGGCATCGCGCAGACCGGGCAGTTGAGCGCGGGCGTCGCGATGGTGACGCTCGGCAAGCTGCTGCTGTTCATGACGGTGTCGCTGGTGGTCGGCATTCTGGTGGTGCCGCGTGCGCTGAATTACGTGGCGCGCGCGAAGAGCGACGAGATGCTGCTGGTGTCGGTGCTGGGCTTCTGCTTCGGCTTCTGTCTGCTGGTGGTCAAGCTCGATTACAGCATCGCGCTCGGCGCGTTTCTGATCGGCGCGATCATGGCGGAATCGCGTCATCTGCATCGCATCGAGCATCTGATTGCGCCGCTGCGCGACGCGTTTTCGGCGATCTTCTTCGTGACGATCGGCTTGATGCTGAACCCGGCCGTGCTGGTCGACTACGCGTGGCCGATCGCGGTGATCACGGTGGCGGTGATTGTCGGCAAGATCGTGTCGTGCGGACTCGGCACGTTTCTGGCCGGCAAGGACGGTCGTACGGCGATGCGGGTCGGCATGACCGTCTCGCAGATCGGCGAGTTCTCGTTCATCATCGCGTCGCTCGGCTTGACGCTGAAGGTGACGAGCGCGTTTCTGTATCCGATCGCGGTGGCGGTGTCGGCGTTGACCACGTTGTTCACGCCCTATCTCATCAAGGCCGCGGATCCGCTGACGCAGCGCCTCGGCGCGGCGCTGCCGCGTACCCTTGCGAACGGTTTCGGCCTCTATGGACAGTGGTTGCGCAGCCTGAGCACCGGGAGCGGTGAACCGACGCTGTTCAGCATGACGCGGCGGATCATTCTGCAAATCGCGGTGAACCTCGCGCTGGTCGCCGCTATTTTTCTGACGGTGTCGTATAGCGCGCCGTACACCAGTGTCTGGCTTGCGCATTGGCTGGCGGCCGAGCCGTTGCAGCGGGTGGTGCTGTGGAGCGTCGCGCTGATCGTGTCGTTGCCGTTTCTGGTGGCCGTCTACCGGAAAACCAAATCGCTCGCGTTGCTGCTCGCCGAAGTCAGCGTCCAACCGGCGACGGCGGGGCGCTTCACGCGCGCGATCCGGTATGCGATTTCCGATCTGGTGCCGGTGGTGTCGATGGTCGGCGTGTTTTTGCTGCTGGCCGCGCTGTCCGGCGGGATCTTGCCGCCGACCGGGCTGCTCACCGCCGTGCTGATCTGCGTGGCGCTTTTGCTGGCGCTCGTCTGGCGCTGGTGCGTGAAGATCCACGCGGCGATGCAGATCGCGTTGCGCGAAACTTTCGATGAACAGCCGGATCCCTGATTAGGTCCGACGGGATTGTGTCGTCTGGCTCAACAATGTGAGCAATTGTGTGCGGGTTTGCGGGGCTTGGCTCGCTAGCGGATAATCAGGGCATATTCATTCGTTCGCGTGGAAGGCGCCTGTCTGACTGTCATGAGCGAAAACAAACCTGAAAACGCCGGTCAGCCCGGCAGTCCTCCGTCGCCTTCGGCGTCGCCCGCGCCGTCCGGTGCAAGTCCTTCTGGTGCAATTTCTGCGTCTGGGTCTGGGTCGGGTGCGGTTTCTGGCGCGGCGACCGGCGCACCGTCTGGCGCGAGTTCTGGCGGGGCGACTGGCGCACCCTCCGGCGCGTCGTTCAAGCCCGCCGAGCCGCCGCCCGATCCGGCGGCCTCGCTACCCCTCTCGCACGAAGATTCCATCCAGTCGCCGATCAAGAACGTGGTGAAACCGTCCGCGGCCTCGCAGGCCGCGGCGGAAGAAGCGGCCGTCAGATCGTCCACCGACGACCCCGACAGCGCTTCCGCCGTGACGCCGGCCGATCCGCAAACCGCACGGCAGCGCGACGCCGCCGAGGCGCGCAGTTCCGCTGCGGCATCTACGGCGAAGCAGGAGGCGGCTGTTCATGACAAGGCGGCGCGCGATGCTCGCGCCCATGCCACGCCCGCCGAACCGCAAGCCGCGCCGAAACACCCGGCGACGCTTTCAGGCAGCGAGCCGCTTGCCGGCGAAGTGACTTCCTCCGCGAAGGCCGATAGCGCCGCCGCCGTACCGGAAGCCGCCGCCTCCACCGCTCGGCCGGCCGGCGCACCGCCCCCCGGGTTTGGCGCCGCGCCGGACTTTTCCGCGTCCAATCCGCCGCCGCCTAACGCGCTGCCGCCGTCGGCGCCACGCTATCTGAAGCAGAACGATTCCGCGTGGACCGTGTTCGGCCGCATCATTGCGGCGCGCGCCCGCCAGTTGTTCGATCGCGCCGGTCAACGGATCACGCAGCGCACGTTGCGCATCGGCGTGTCGGCACGGATCTTTCACCCGGAGCCGGGTGCGAAGGGGCTGCGCGGCAAGACGCTGCAGTACCTCGAGGAGTCGATTGCGCACTGGGTCATGTCGCGCGACGTGCTGGTGTTCATGATTCCCACGGTCGGTCATCAGGGCATGCTGCATCCGAGCAATATCCGTTTGCGCGACTATGCCAAGCATCTCGACGGCCTGTTGCTGCAAGGCGGCGCGGACGTCTCGCCGCAGTCGTACGCGGAAAGCGCGACCAGCCACGAGTGGCCGGGCGACCGCGTGCGCGACATGTACGAGCTTGAACTGCTGCATGAATTTATCGAGTCGGGCAAGCCGGTGCTCGGCGTATGCCGCGGCTGCCAGCTGATCAACGTGGCGTTCGGCGGCACCCTGTATCAGGACATTGCCACCGACGTGCCCACCGCCGGCGCGCACGTCAACGAGAACTACGATCAGCATCGGCATGGGATTCACTTTCCAGACGGCTCGACGCTGGCCAACATGTTCCCCGGCCGACGCGATGCGATCGTCAACTCGATTCACCATCAGGCGGTCAAGACGCTGGGGCGCGACCTCAATATCGAAGCGGTGTCGGCCTCCGACGGCATCATCGAGGCAGTCCGTTACCGTCGTGCACCTTTCGTGATGGGGGTGCAGTGGCATCCGGAGTTTCATCGCGCGGGCGGTCCGGAATTGCTGGATTGCACGCCGTTGCTGGATACGTTCCTGCGGGTGGCGCGCGAAACGCGCTTTTGAGATGAGGGGTGCGCCAGGTCCGCGTCCCGGTGGCGCGGCCTGGTGCTCACGCAAGCCGGCACTCGCGCATGGGCCGGTTCTCGCCGGATCCTCCTGAATTCAACACAGATTCGGATTCGTCCGCAAATGAGACGGATCGTCGTGTTTTCGTGTCATCCCACCGCATTTATCTCGCGATGTGCTCACCTCATCTGGCGGAATGATTCGCGATTTATTTGTCTCAATTTAAAGTCCCATTTCGGGACGCTTGAGTGCTTCGCTTGACGGCTGATCCGCGCGATAATCGTCTGCTGTTTTGGATTCGCATGGAGCACCGGTATGAAGTACCCCTTAACTGTATGGCGCGCCATGTTGCTCGCCATCTCGTGTGTGCTGTTGCAGCAAAGTGGTTTCGTGCTGGCGGCGCAAGACGGCGAGGCCGCTCCCCTGGCCGGCACGCGGCCAGCCATGGGCGCACTGACCGCGCAGCCGGTCGGCAACGCGCCGGGCATGGCGGCATCGAGCGCATCGAGCACGGCGGCCACGAACACGCCAGGCACCGAATCGCAGGGCAACGTCGCCGAATTGATGCAAATGATTCACGACACGAAGCTGAATGAACTGCGCACCACATATAACGGCAGCTACGGCGCGAGTCTGTTTTTCTATCCACAGGAAATGACGTATTACGTCGCGTTGTTTCAGGACAAACGCTTCTGGCGCGTCATCAAATCCGAAGACGCGGCGCGCGCGGAATTGATCTACGCGGACTTCGTCCAGCAAACGGTGCAGCTGGCGGAGGTTGAAATTCGTCGCACGCAGTTACTGGCGCAGAAGGCTTATATCGAAGACATCATCGCGTTGTCCGAAGATCGCGCGAAACGTCTGCAGGCCGATATCGACGTAGCGCGTGCGCAGCAGGCCAAGGTCAACGACTACCAGCGGCAGACGCAGACCGAAGCGGCCGCGTTGCGGTTGGAAAAGGAAAAAGCGCAGGCGCAACTGCGTCGGGTGCAGGGGGAGGTTCTGCAACTGCAGCGCCAAACCGAATCGGGATTGCCGCTGCAGAAGTAAGCGTCACGCAGAAAAAAAAGCCCGACCGATATTAACGGCCGGGTTTTTTTATCGCGCTTTTCTCGATGACGGTGGTCTGCTTACCTCGAAAACTGATCCGGAATGTCGGTCACGCGACGCTGCGATAGATGGCTCATCCAATCGGTCTCACCGGTTCCGGACGATTCGGTCGCGGAAGCGGAGCGGGGTGGCGGCGCAACCGATCGAACGGGTGTCGCGGCCGACATCTTGACCGAAGCGTACGGCTCGTCGCTGGGTTGTGCGGGCACGAACGGCGAGTAAGCACCATCAGCCGACGGTTTGGGCCATGCTTGTGTCGCGACGGTCGAATCGATGGCGCTCGGTATGCGATCCTTCCTTGCCGCGGCGTAGACGGCCTTGTAGGAAGCGACGATTTTTGCGTTGCTATGCCGAGCCGCTCTGTGCAACTCGCCAGTCTTTTCGTGAAGATCGTCGCGATGCTGTGCGGTTGAATAGTCGGAGTCATGTGCTGTGGACTCTGCCAATGCCGGCGTCGATATGATGATTTTTCCGGATGCGTCGTCAGACGTCGATGCCTGTGCGTTGGCGGAATCCACCTTCACATTCATGGGCGACGACGCGGTATCTGACGCGCTTTGCGTCAGCGGTGCGCCGTGATCGACGGCGATCGTCTTCGCAGGACTCGACTCGCTGATTGCATAGCGATGCGGCATATGACTGAGAACAATCCACGCCAATAGCGCCGTGCCAGTCAGTGCGCAGGCGCCGCCTGCCAACGTATTCCTGGGACTAGCCGCACGCTGCAAAGGTGTGGCAGCCGCAGGTTGTTGGGCAGACACAAATGCACGCGCGTCGGCGGAAAATTTCGCTGCCTGACCGAGCGGCGTACTGCCGAAAGTGGCCCGTTCTTCGCCCACCTGGTTTCGCGCATCAGCAATCACCTCGCGCGGTTCCGCCAGCACCAGCGGCACCCATTTGCACAACGAGCGGAAGGTCTGATCGCTCATGCAGAAGGTGTGAATCACCGCGGCGTAAAGCGCTTTGAGTTCGATCCGCAAACTGTAGCCCGGCGGGCGATATGCCCAGTCGCGGCCGAACGGTGCCGGCAAATGGCGACCCAACGGGCGCAGTCGCGGCAGCGCGATCGAGCCCTCGATCAGGGTAAAAGGAATCGTGGACATGGATATACCTTCCGGCACTTCGAAAGAGAGCGACCAATAGGCGGCTCCGTGGAACGGCGGGTCGACAGCTTTCGGAAGATGCGCGTGAGACGCCTCACGTGCGCACCCTGTCAACATCGGAAATCAGCATCATGCTGAAACCGAGCAGCGGGGCGCGTAGGCGTTTTACCTTGAAGCCATCGGGATGAGGAAGATAATGCTCGGAAGCATCCAAAGTCGCGATCGGACGTTTCTGAAAATTGATATAGAAACATTCCAGGTCCGGCAAAGTCAGAACGACCTGCGGACCTGTTGAAGCCGCCTATTTTCCCAGCCGATAGACATAGCGCAGCGCGGTGATATCCATGCCGCCCATCTGATCGGGTTCCGCGCCCACGAACTGCCAGCCTTGTCGTTCGTAGAAACCGATCGCCGGCGTATTGCCTTCGAGCACATACAGATACAACTGCGCCTCGCCTTGCTCGCGAGTCCAATCTTCGGCGGCGCGCATCAGCAGTTTACCGACGCCAATGCCCTGATAGCCCGGCAACGCATGCAGGTTGTCGAGCAGTACGCCCCACGCCGATTCCGGCTGCCGCTCCGCGCAGAGAAAACCAATCGGCTCGCCGTCGAGCTCCGCGATCCGGACGATCCGGCGTTCGCCGCCCGGCGCGCTCAGACGTGCTTCCCAATACGCCGCGCGTTCGCGCGTGACTTCGCTGTCGAGGAACGTGTCGGGCAACAAACCGCGATAGGTGGCTTGCCAGCTGGTGGCGTGAATCGAAGCAATCAGAGCGGCATCGACGAGGGTCGCGGGGCGCAGCGAAAGAGTGCGGTTGGCTTGCATCGGGGTGGCGATCAGCGCGAAGTGGCAGGACGCAAATTCTATCGGGACGACGGCGGTCGTCAGTAGCCGGCATGGTCTGTAATGATTCTGTATGCATTACGCGACAACGCCAACAACGGTAACATTACGTGGCAAGGCCTCAGCCTGTTTCACGATGTTTACCCTGATATCAGCTGAGTGCTTTCAGCATGAAAATGCAGCGCCCCCGGCGCGTTCCTGCTCTGTTCCTGCTACGCCTTGCCAGCGGCATCCGCTTCACCGAAACCAGTGGATCGTTTCAACTGCCTGATCGCCGCCAGAACCGAGGGCGACGGGCTTTCCAGAGAATGTCATGTCTACAGCGACACACGCTACTTCCTCGTCCCAGGAATCGAAAGTCAAGACGGTGTTCCGCGTCGTCAGCGGCAACTTTCTTGAGATGTACGACTTCATGGTCTACGGCTATTACGCGTCGGCCATCGCCAAAACCTATTTTCCGAGCGGTAACGAATTCGCGTCGCTGATGCTGTCGCTGTCGGTGTTCGGCGCGGGCTTCCTGATGCGTCCGCTCGGCGCGATCGTGCTCGGCGCATACATCGACCATCACGGCCGCCGCAAAGGCCTGATCCTCACGCTCGGCCTGATGGCGCTCGGCACGCTCACGGTGGCGGCGATTCCAGGCTACGCGACGATCGGCGTACTGGCGCCGGCGCTCGTGCTGTTCGGCCGGCTGTTGCAGGGCTTCTCCGCGGGTGTCGAACTGGGCGGCGTGTCGGTGTATCTGTCGGAGATCGCGACCAAGGGCAACAAGGGTTTCTATTGTGCGTGGCAGTCGGGCAGCCAGCAGGTCGCGGTGGTGTTCGCGGCGCTGATCGGCGTGGTGTTGAACAAGGTTTTGCCGGCTGACCAGATGGGCGCCTGGGGCTGGCGCGTGCCGTTCCTGATCGGCTGCCTGATCGTGCCGTTCCTGTTCCTGATCCGTCGTTCGTTGCAGGAAACCGAGGAGTTCAAGGCGCGCAAGCATCGTCCGAGCATGGGCGAGATCCTGAAGACCATGGCGGCCAATTGGGGCATCGTGCTTGGCGGCATGGGCATGGTGATCATGACCACGGTGTCGTTCTACATGATCACGGCTTACACGCCGACCTTCGGCAAGGAAGTGCTGAAACTGTCGTCGATCGATACGCTGGTGGTGACCGTCTGCATCGGCCTGTCGAACCTGATCTGGCTGCCGCTCGCGGGCGCGTTGTCGGATCGGATCGGCCGCCGTCCGGTGCTGCTGGTTTTCACGATTCTGACCATCATTACCGCCTATCCCGCGTTGCAATGGCTCGTCGCCGAACCGTCGTTCGCGCGTCTGCTGGCCGTCGAGTTGTGGCTGTCGTTCCTGTACGGCAGCTATAACGGCGCGATGGTGGTGGCGCTGACCGAAGTGATGCCGGTCGAAGTGCGCACGGCCGGTTTCTCGCTGGCATATAGCCTTGCCACGACGATTGGCGGCTTCACGCCGGCCATCTCGACGCTGCTGATTCACACCACGAGCAACAAGGCGGCACCGGGGCTGTTCCTCGGGGCGGCGGCGATCTGCGGGTTGGTCGCGACCCTGGTGCTGTACCGCACGCCGGAATCGCGCAATCAGTATCGAGCGGCCTGACGTTCAGCGTTCGCCGTTCGGTGAGACCAACAAAAAACCCCGCGCTCCAACAAAGCGCGGGGTTTTTGTTTGGGTGCAACGGTAAGCCGAACCGCCGTCCGGCTGTCGATGCACAAGCGCCGTTCAACCGTGGCGCAACTCGTTCGCCACCGCTTCGACGACCTCATGCCACGCACCCGGCTGGGGCTGACGCACGAGCGTCGCGCCCGGATACCAGGGGCTGCGTGCGTCGCCGGTAAACCAGCGCCAATCCGCCGCGAACGGCAGCATCAGCCATAACGGCTTGCGCAGCGCGCCGGCAAGGTGAGCGATGGACGTATCGATCGACACCACCGCATCGAGCCGTTCGATGATCGCGGCCGTATCGGCGAAATCGCCGATACGTGTGTCGAAGCGATGAATCGACGCCGCGCGCGGATGCGTGTCGAGCGTCGCGCGTTCGTCCACACTCAGCTCGGGTTGCAGCACGATCCAGTCGATGCCGTCGAGCGCGAACAGGGGATCGAGCGCGGCGAGCGGCATCGAACGGGTTTCGTTGGGCTGGATGCGCCCCGTCCACGCAATGCCGATCTTACGTTTCGCCTGGCCGCCGAGCGAGCCGCGCCATTTGCGGCCATAGGCGGCCGGCACGTCGAGGTAGGGCGTGCGCGCCGGAATGGTGTCGTAAGTCATGCCGAGCGCGAGCGGCAAGCTGAGCAGCGGGCAATGCAGATCGGCGGCAGGGCGCGGCGTGCCTTGGGCGATCAGCGTCACGCGCCAGGCCTGCGCCGCGGGCGCCAGCAGCGGCAACAGCGCGGGCTGCACTTCGAGCACCACGCGCGCGGCGCGTTGCGCGGCGAGCGGCACGAAGCGCGCGAACTGCAGCGTGTCGCCGAAACCTTGTTCGGCGTGAATCAGCAGCGTGCGTTGATCGATCGGTTCGCCGTGCCAGCGCGGCAGCGTCTGAATCGCCGGCTCGGCCATGGTTTGCAGCCGCCATTCGTATTCCGGCAGGCCGCGCGCGAAATCGCGCAGGGCGAGCCACGCCAACGCGCGGTTCATATGCGCGGATGCGAGGTCCGGACGCTGGCGCAAGGCTTGATCGAACGCGCGCACCGCGGGCGCATGCGCGCCCAGCGCGAGGTGCGCGTTGCCGAGACTGAGCCACGCCAGCGCGAATTGCGGATCGAGACCGACCGAGCGTTCGAGATACGGCAACGCCTGCGCGTGACGTCCCAACGCCGCCAGCGCATTGCCCATGCCGAAGATGGCCGGCGGCAGGTTCGGCTGGAAGCGCAGCGCCGCTTCGAACGATTTGACCGCTTCGGCGTGGCGGCCGGTGGCGTCGAAGGTATTGGCGAGATTGAAGTGCGCGGCGACGAAACGCGGCTCGGCGGCCAGCGCTTTCTGGAAGCAGGGAATCGCTTCGTCCGCGCGGTCGAGTGCGTTCAGCGACATGCCCATGTTGTTCAGCGCGCCGGCGTGGCCGGGGCGCAGCTGGAGCGCGCGCGTGAACGACGCGATCGCTTCTTCGTGCTGGCCTAGTGCGTGCCGCGCATTGCCGAGATTGTTATGCGACGACGCGTCGTCCGGTTGCAGGCGCAACGATTTTTCGAAGGCGTCGGCGGCGTCTTCATGCCGGCCCTGCGATGCGTACGCGTTGCCGAGGTTGTAGTGCGCCATCGGGAACGACGGCGCGAGCGTCAGCGCGTTGCGGAACTGTTCGATGGCGTCGTCGATCTGGCCCAGCGCCTTCAGCGCATTGCCGAGGTTCAGCTGAAGCGCGGCGTCTTCCGGGCGCAGTTTCACCGCGCGCCGCACGAGCTCGGCGGCTTCGGCGTGCTGGCCTTGCTGATGGCGCAGAACGCCCAGCAGGTGCAACGCATCGACGTGCGCGGGGTTGCCCTCGAGCGTTGCGCGATAGTCGCGTTCGGCGTCGGCGAGGCGGCCGTCACGATGCGCCGCGAAAGCGCGGTCAAATACAGGTTGCATGACGGGGGATGGGATTCGGGTGAGGCAGAGGCCGCATTTTCCCACACTCGACGCACCGCGCTCCGATTTGACCGGTCATGTCGATATGTATAACATGTGAATACTTGTTCATAAGTGATCGACTATGACGACTGCCGTGGCTTCTACCATTTCCGCCGGCTCGTCTGGCTCCACCGTTTCGTTAAGCCGTTTCGACGACCGTTCCGCGGACACCATCGTGCCGCTGGCGGATCTGTTTCGCCTGCTGGGCGATCCGACTCGTTTGCGGATCGTGCTGGCGTGCGTCGACGGGCGACGTGCGGTAGGGGCGATCGCCGAGGCGCTGGGTTTGTCGCCTTCGCTGGTGAGCCACCATTTGCGGCTGTTGCGGGCAGCGCGGATCGTGCGCGCGGAGCGTCAGGGCAAGCAGGTGTTCTACCTCGCCGCGGACCGTCACATCACCGCGATGCTGACCGGCATGCTGGAGCACGTGGCCGAGCCGGCCAGCGATTTCCCCGTGGATGCGACATGACGAACACGAATCACCCGGATCGGCCGGCCGACGAGCGCGAGGACGAGCACGCGCATGAAGACGCGGGGCATGCGCACGTGGACCACGGTCACGGCGATCACGACCACGGTGGTCATGACGACAATGACGCCCACGCCTACGCCGGCCACAACCACGCCAGCCATTCCCACGCCGGCCACAGCCATTCCCACGCCCCCATTCCAGGCCACGGCCGCGCATTCGCGCTCGCCGTCGCGCTGAACGTTTTGATCGTCGTGATCCAGGCGATCTACGGCGTGCTCGCGCACTCCACCGCCTTGCTCGCCGACGCCGGCCACAATCTCTCCGACGTGCTCGGTCTGCTGCTCGCATGGGGTGCCGGCTGGCTCGCCACGCGGCGTCCATCGGCGCGCTACACGTTCGGTTACGGCAGTTCGTCGATTCTCGCGTCGCTGGCCAATGCGGGCTTGCTGCTGTTCGCCTGCGGCGTGATCGTTGCCGAGGCGATCGGCCGTCTGATGAACCCGGCGCCGGTAGCCGGCCTCGCGGTGTTCGTCGTGGCGACCACCGGCGTGATCGTCAACGGTATTTCCGCGTGGCTCTTCATGCGTGGGCAGAAGGACGATCTGAACATCCGCGGCGCATTCCTGCACATGGCGGCGGATGCCGGTATTTCGGCGGCGGTCGCGCTCAGCGGGCTGGTGATTCTCTACACCAACTGGACATGGCTCGATCCGGTGATGAGCCTGCTGGTCGTCGCCGTCGTGGTGATCGGCACATGGGGGCTGTTGCGCGATTCGGTGCGCCTCGCGCTCGACGCTGTGCCGCCCGGCGTCGACCTGCAACGCATTCGCGACTATCTGGCGACCCAGCCGGGCGTCGTCGACGTGCACGATTTGCACGTGTGGGCGCTGTCGACCACCGGCAACGCGCTCAGCGCGCATCTGGTGATGCCGGCCGGCCATCCCGGCGACGAATCGCTCGACGCGATCGTCGTCGTGCTGCGGGAGCGTTTCTCGATGCTGCACGCGACGCTGCAGGTCGATCTCGGCACCACCCAGCATCATTGCGCGATGGAGCACGCGGGGCACGCGCATTGACGTAGCGTGTGATCCGCAATGCGACGGTCACCCAACGAGCCTTTACCCAAGCCGTAATCCAGACCCACTCGCCCGCGCATTTTTGATGCGGCGCATCGTAAAACGCTGCGCGGGCAGCGTCTCCAGGCCGACTTCGTCAGGGCGTACACTAGAACGCACTGCCGCCCCCGGAGCCCCGCATGGACGCCGCTGCCAACGATGCGTCGCCGGTGTTGATCGTCGGCGCGGGTCCGACCGGACTCGCCGCCGCCATGAGCCTCGCGCGTGCGCACGTGCCCGTGCGTCTGATCGACAAGGCCATGCGGCCGAGCCCATATTCGCGCGCCATCGGCATTCAGGCGCGCACGCTGGAACTGCTGGAGCAGCATCGTCTGGTCGAGCCGTTTCTCGCACTCGGTCATCGCGCGCGCGTGGCCAATCTCTTCTCGAACGGCATGCGTCTCGCGCGGCTTGATTTCGATCCGTTGCACACGCGCTATCCGTATCTGCTGTTTCTCGATCAGGCCGTAACCGAGCGGCTGCTGACCGAACATCTCGCGACGCTCGGCGTGACGATCGAACGCGGCGTCGAACTAACCCATTTCGCGCAAGGCGCCGCCAGCGTTCAGGCGACGCTGCGCCGCGCCGACGGCCACACGGAGACCATGCGTCCGTCGTATCTGATTGCCGCCGACGGCGCGCATAGCGCGGTGCGTCACCGGCTCGGCCTGAGCTTCGCGGGCAAGACCTTCGAGCAGACCTTCCTGCTCGCCGACCTGCACGCCGAAACCGATTGGCCCGACGACGAGTTTCACCTGTTCGCCTCGAACGACGGCCTGGTCGCGCTGTTTCCAATGGGCCACGGCCGGCATCGGCTGATTGCGGATCACGCGGTCGAGCCGTCGGCCGTCACGTCGCCCGCCACGCCCGCGGTGCTGGGTGAACCGCCGCTCGACCGTGTGCCGCCGCCGTCGCTCGACGACTGCAAGGCGCTGATCGCGCGTCGCGTGCGAGAACGCGTCGAGGTGTCGGACCTCAAGTGGTCCGCGCATTTCCATCTGAATAGCCGGATGGTCGACCGCCTGCGTGTTGGCCGGATTTTTCTCGCGGGAGACGCCGCGCACGTTCACAGCCCGGCCGGCGCGCAAGGCATGAACACCGGCATTCAGGAGGCGTTCAATCTCGGCTGGAAACTCGCCCGCGTGCTGAAGAGCGCGGCGCCGGATCGGCTGCTCGATACCTATCACGCCGAGCGGCATCCGATCGAGCGCGACGTGCTGCGCCAGAGCGGTTTCGTCATGCAGATGGCCGAAGCCGATCATGGTCCGTTGAAGTTGCTGCGCGAGCGCGTGATGCCGGTGCTTGCCGCGCTCGGTCCGTTGCGAGACGCCGCGCGTCTGACGATCAGCGAGTTGTCGATCCAGTACCGGCGCAGCCCGCTCACGCTCGAACGGGTGCTCGACGGCGGCCCGCGCGCTGGCGAACGGGCGCCGGATGCGCTGGTGCATGTGGTGGACGGACCGCTAGGGCGTGCGCCAGGCGTCGGCTGTATTTTCGATCTGCACGACCCGGCGTTCTTCTCGCTGTTTCTGCTGGTGCCGCCGCTGCCGGTCGACGACACGCCGCTCGATCCCGCCGCGAAACATGCGTCGCCGCCGGACGCGGATCGAGATCGCATGGCGGCCGAAGTCGACCGTTTGTTGCCGGGCGCGGTGCGTATCTGGCGCATTACCGACACGACCGGCGACGGCGGTCCGGCGCTGTCCGAATCGTACGGACGCACGCGGCCTTCGTTTTACCTCGTGCGACCCGACGGTTATATCAGCGCGCGCGGGCGCACCGGCACCGATCTGCACGCCTTGCTGCGGCATTGCGAGGCATGGTTCGCGGTGGGCGGCGAGATCCCCGAGCAGACCGCGCTATGACGTTATGACGCGCTCGCGTGCCAAGCGTTAAACCGCGGCGGGCGTCAATGGCTCGCGATGTTTGACCAGCGCTTCCCTGACGATCGCCGACATCTCGACGCCGCCCGCTGCCGGCTCCTCATCGAGCGACGCCAGCAACGCGCGCCGCATACGCGGCTCCCAGAAGCGGTGGATATGATCGGCGATCCCGCCCAAGGCTTCTTCGCGGTCCGGCATCGAATCGAAGAAGTCGCCGATCCGGTTCGCCATGTCGATCAGATTCTGATTGTCCATGGCTCGCCTCACTTGCCCGAGGTGGTGTTGGCCAACTCGCGTTGCTTCAGCAGATCGAGCTGTTCGGTATTGAAGCGCGAATAGTCTTTCTGCCATTGCGAGGGCTGTTCGACCGGCATCACCTGCACCGCGGTCACCTTGTATTCCGGGCAGTTGGTGGCCCAGTCGGAACTGTCGGTGGTAATCACGTTCGCGCCCGATTCGGGAAAGTGGAACGTCGTGTAGACGACGCCCGGTTGCATCCGCTCGGTCACCTTCGCGCGCAACACGGTTTGTCCCGCGCGCGATTCGATCCCGACCCAGTCGTCCATCTTGATGCCGCGTTCCTCGGCGTCGTGCGGATGGATTTCCAGCCGGTCCTCGTCGTGCCAGCGCGAGTTCTCGGTGCGGCGCGTTTGCGCGCCGACGTTGTACTGCGACAGAATCCGCCCGGTGGTCAGCAGCAACGGGAATTTGCGCGTGACCTTTTCCGGCGTGGCGATGAACTTCGTAATCACGAACTTGCCCTTGCCGCGCACGAATGTATCGATGTGCATGGTCGGCGTACCTTCGGGTGCGTTCTCGTTGCACGGCCATTGAATGCTGCCGAGTTCGTCGAGCTTCTTATACGACACGCCATGGAACGTCGGCGTGAGACGTGCGATCTCGTCCATGATCTGCGACGGGTGCGTGTAATCCATCTCATAGCCGAGCGCGCGCGCGAGCAGCACCGTGACTTCCCAGTCGGCGTAGCCCGGCACCGGCGGCATCACCTTGCGCACGCGCGAGATACGGCGCTCCGCGTTGGTGAAGGTGCCGTCCTTTTCGAGGAACGACGAACCCGGCAGCAGCACATGCGCGTATTTCGCGGTCTCGTTGAGGAAAATGTCCTGCACGACGATGCATTCCATCGACGACAGCGCTGCCGCCACATGGTGCGTGTTCGGATCCGACTGCACGATGTCTTCGCCCTGGCAGTACAGACCCTTGAAGGTGCCGTGCACGGCGGCGTCGAACATGTTCGGAATCCGCAGGCCCGGTTCGGGCTGCAGCGTGACATTCCACGCCTGCTCGAACAGCGTGCGCGTCACCGTATCGCTGATATGCCGATAGCCCGGCAACTCATGCGGGAACGAGCCCATGTCGCACGAGCCCTGCACGTTGTTCTGGCCGCGCAGCGGATTCACGCCGACCCCTTCGCGGCCGATGTTGCCCGTGACCATCGCGAGATTGGCGATGCCCATCACCATCGTCGAGCCTTGCGCGTGCTCGGTGACGCCGAGACCGTAATAGATCGCGGCATTGCCGCCGGTCGCATAGATGCGCGCGGCTTCGCGCAGGGATTGAGCCGGCACGCCGCTCAACGCTTCGGTTGCTTCCGGCGCGTTCTCGGGCAGTGAGACGAAATCGCGCCACTGTTCGAATGCACGTGTGTCGCAGCGCTCGGCCACGAAGTCTGCGTTGAACAGGCCCTCGGTCACGATCACATGCGCCAGCGCGTTCACCACGGCCACATTGGTGCCCGGCCGCAATTGCAGATGATGCGAAGCCTTCACATGCGGGGTGTCGACGATATCGATTCGCCGCGGATCGACCACGATCAGTTTCGCGCCTTCCCGCACGCGACGCTTCAGCCGCGAGCCGAACACCGGGTGGCCGTCGGTCGGATTCGCGCCGATCACCATGATGACGTCGGCTTTATCGACCGAGGCAAAGGTCTGCGTGCCCGCCGATTCGCCGAGCGTTGCCTTCAGGCCGTAACCGGTCGGCGAATGGCACACGCGTGCGCAGGTATCGACGTTGTTGTTGCCGAACGCGGCGCGCACCAGCTTCTGCACCAGATAGGTCTCTTCGTTCGTGCAACGCGACGAGGTAATCCCGCCGATCGAATCGCGGCCGTGCCGCGCCTGAATCCGGCGGAATTCCGACGCCGCGTAACCCAGCGCTTCTTCCCAGCTGACTTCGCGCCACGGGTCGGTGATCTTCGCGCGAATCATTGGTTTGGTGATGCGGTCCTTGTGCGTTGCATACCCCCATGCAAAGCGGCCTTTCACGCAGGCATGACCTTCGTTGGCCTGGCCGTTCTTGTGCGGCACCATCCGCACGACCTGGTTGCCCTTCATCTCCGCCTTGAACGAGCAGCCGACGCCGCAATACGCGCAGGTGGTGACGACTGAATGCTCGGCCTGCCCGAGCATGATCACCGACTTTTCCTGCAGCGTCGCGGTCGGGCACGCGGCGACGCACGCGCCGCACGACACGCACTCCGATTCCATGAACGGCTGGTTTTCGCTCGCCGCCACGCGCGACTCGAAGCCGCGTCCCGCGATGGTCAGCGCGAACGTGCCTTGCGTTTCCTCGCACGCGCGCACGCAGCGATTGCAGACGATGCACTTCGACGCGTCGTAGGTGAAATACGGATTCGACTCGTCCTTCTTGTCCTTCAGATGGTTCGCGCCGTCGAAGCCGTAGCGCACTTCGCGCAAGCCCGTCACGCCCGCCATGTCCTGCAGTTCGCAGTCGCCGTTGGCGGGGCAGGTGAGGCAGTCGAGCGGGTGATCGGAGATGTACAGCTCCATCACGTTTCGGCGCAGAGATTGCAGACGGTCGGTCTGCGTGCGCACTTTCATGCCGGCTTCGACGGGCGTGGTACACGACGCCGGATAGCCGCGCTTGCCTTCGATCTCGACCAGACACAGGCGGCACGAGCCGAACGGTTCGAGCGAATCGGTGGCGCACAGTTTCGGCACGTTCACGCCGGCTTCGACGGCGGCGCGCATCACCGAGGTGCCGGCCGGCACCGTCACGCTCTGGCCGTCGATATCCAGCGTGATATCGACATCGGCATGACGTTCGGGCGTGCCGTAGTCGGTGTCGTCGAAGGGCGAGCGGGGCGCGCGGCCTTGCGTTTTCTGTTGCGCCTGCGACTTGCACGCGCAGTTGCCGGAGCCGCAGCCGCCGGCAGGGGAGTTGAGCACGTCGGACATGGTTGAGCTCCTGGGTCAGGCCGCTTTGGGCGCGTGATGCGGCACGTTCGCGGACGCGCCGGCGAGACCGAAGTCTTCGGGGAAATGATCGAGCGCGGACAGCACCGGGAACGGCGTCATGCCGCCCATCGCGCACAGCGAGCCGGACACCATCGTGTCGCACAGATCGCGCAGCAGTTGCACCTGACGGGTGGACGTATCGCCGTTGCGGATCCGGCCGATCACTTCGACGCCGCGCGTCGAGCCGATCCGGCACGGCGTGCACTTGCCGCACGATTCGAGCGCACAGAAGTGCATGGCGTATTGCGCGAGTTCGGCGAGATTCGACGTGTCGTCATGTACGACCAGACCGCCGTGGCCGACCACCGCGCCGACCGCCGCGTAAGCCTCGTAGTCCATCGGAATGTCCCACTGGCTTTCCGGCAGATAAGTGCCGAGCGGGCCGCCTACCTGCACCGCGCGCGCCGGCCGGCCGCTGGCCGTGCCGCCGCCGTAGTCGACCAGCAATTCGCGCAGCGTCACGCCGAACGCCAGTTCGACGAGACCGCCTTGCTTCACGTTGCCGGCCAGTTGGAACGGCAGCGTGCCGCGCGAACGGCCCATGCCGAAGTCTTTGTAGAACGCCGCGCCGCGCGCGAAGATCAGCGGCACGGTGGCTAGCGTGATGACGTTGTTGATCACGGTCGGCTGACCGTACAGACCGACCAGCGCCGGCACCGGCGGCTTCGCGCGGACGATGCCGCGTTTGCCTTCGAGCGATTCGAGCAGCGCGGTTTCCTCGCCGCAAACATAGGCGCCGGCCCCCTTTGCGACGAACAGTTCGAAACGATGCGCCGCCGAGCCGAGCACACTGTCGCCGAGCCAGCCGGCGGCGCGCGCTTTCGCGATGGCCGCTTCGAGGGTCGCGATCGAATGCGGATACTCGCTGCGCACGTAGATATAGCCGACCGTTGCGCCCGTCACGACGCCCGCGATGATCATCCCTTCGATCAGCATGTACGGGTCGCTTTCCATCACCAGGCGATCGGAGAACGTGCCGGAGTCGCCTTCGTCCGCATTGCAGACGACGTACTTCTGCGCCGCTTTCGCGCCACGTACCGTGCGCCATTTGATCCCGGCCGGGAATGCCGCGCCGCCGCGACCGCGCAGGCCGGATTCGATCAGCGCTTCGCAGGCGGCGTCGCCGTCGGTTTGCAGGGCGGCACGCAGCCCGTCGAGACCGCCGTGGGCGACGTAGTCGTCAATGGAAAGCGGATCGGTGATGCCGATGCGCGCGAAGGTAAGGCGTTGCTGCTTCTTCAGATACGGAATTTCATCGACGACGCCAACGCGACGCGCGTGTTCGCCGCCTTGCAGGAAGGCGGCGTCGAACAAAGCGGCGACGTCGTCAAGTTCGACATTCGCGTAGCCGACGCGGCCCTCGGCCGTCGCGACTTCGATCAGCGGCTCCAGCCACAGCAGGCCGCGCGAACCGTTGCGAATCAGTTCGATTTCGATGCCACGGCGTGCGGCTTCGGCGGCGATTGCTTGAGCCAATGCATCGGCGCCAAGCGCCAGGGCCGACGAATCGCAGGGAACGTAAATGCGCGTCATGCCGTCACCTCCACGCATTTTTCGGCGGCGGCGAGAATCGCGTCGAATTTGTGCGGCGTGACTTTCGCGTGCAAGGTGCCGTTGAGCATCAGCGCCGGCGACAGCGCGCATTGACCGAGGCAATACACCGATTCCAGTTCCACCGTGGCATGAGGCTCGTGTTCGGCGTCGAAGCGGCAACCGGTGCGCGCTTCGATATGCTGCGCGAGCGCTTCGGTGCCCATGCTGCGGCAGGCTTCGGCGCGGCACAGTTGCACCGTGACCGGCGCGGGCGCTTGCGTGCGGAAGTGGTGGTAGTAGGTGATGACGCCGTGCACCTCGGCGCGCGACAGATTCATGGCCCGTGCGAGCGGCGCGACCGTGGCCGGCGGCACGTAGCCGAGTTCGTCCTGAATCGCGTGCAGCACCGCGAGCAGCGACATGCCAGGACGCGCGTGACGCTGCACGAGTTGATCCGGCGCGACGGCGAGGGAATCGTCCAAGTGGGGGCTCCTCCAAAAGTCATATATGCACTTGTCATTCATAAAGCGTGCACTTATGCTTTGTTTATTCGATATGGGATAGCCGAACAATAGGCGGGTGAAACAGCCTGTGCAATAGGAAAGAGTTGAGCATATATGATCAGAATCGAGTGCCAGGCGGAGCTGGTGGTGAAGGGGGCGGACGGCCGCGAGGCCAGCCTGTCGGACGTCGTGCCGCTGCTCGCGCTGGTGGACGAATCCGGCAGCATCGCGCAGGCGGCCACGCTTAAGGGTTTGTCCTACCGTCATGCGTGGGGCCTGCTGCGCAGCATCGAAGAGCGTCTCGGCGGTCCGCTGATTGCGAAGGAGCGCGGCCGTGGCTCGGTGCTGTCCGAACTCGGCCAGGCCGTGCTGCGCGCGCAGCGTCTATGCGGCGAGCGGCTCGACGGCAACATGCAGGCGCTGGCCAGCGAAGTGGCGAGCGATCTGAACCGCTGGCTTGCGCCACCCGCCGACGACGTGCGCATTTACGCGTCGCATGGTTACGCGGTGGCGGCGCTGGTCACGTCGCTGGTCGCGCACGATCTGCCGGTCGACATCAAATACCGTGACAGCGCCGACGCCGTCAGCGCACTGGCGCGCGGTGAGTGCGATCTGGCCGGCTTCCATTTGCCGCGCGGCGAGTTTCGCGCGGCTTGCGCCGACACCTATCGGCGCTGGCTCGATCCGCAACGCCATGTGCTGGTGCATCTGACCCGGCGCAAACAGGGGCTCTTTCTCGGCAAGGGCAATCCGCGCGGCGTCGGCGGTCTTGGCGATCTCGCGCGCGACGACATCCGCTTCGTCAACCGTCAGCCGGGCTCGGGCACGCGCATGCTGCTCGATCTCGCGCTGCGCAAGGTCGGTGTCGATCCCGACCGGGTGAATGGCTATGCGTCGACCGAACTGACGCATTCGGCGATCGCGGCCTTCGTGGCGAGCGGCATGGCGGATGTGGGGTTCGGCGTGGAGCCGGCGGCGCATCACTTCGGGCTCGATTTCATTCCGATCGTCGACGAAGACTATTACTTCGCCTGCGACCGCAGCCGTCTGGAACGCGCGCCGCTCGCGACGGTGATCGACCTGCTGCGCGGCGCCGCGTTTCGGCATAGCGTCGATCAACTCGAAGGCTACGATCCGCAGGAATGCGGCACGCTGGTCGACCTCGAAGCGGGGCTGGGCGTGTCGGCGTAAGCAGCCGTAACCGTCTACGTGGGTTCGGCGCTGCGGATGGCGCCGGTTTGCGATACGCTCTAAGCTTCCGTTTTCGCCTCAATCGCGCGAGTCGTCGCGCTCAATCGCTATGAAAGCTCTTCTTCACGCATGGGTTGCAGTCGCTGCAACCGGTATGGTTCTCGCCACCGCTCCGGTCGCGTTCGCACAGAATTCGCCCGGCGTGCCGGGCGGTATCCTGCAGGACCAGTTCCGTCTCGCCGAGCATCCGCAAATGCCGTTCGCCGCATCGGCGCCGTCGGACAAGTATCAGTCGAACAAGAAGTCGGCCATGCGCAAGCGCGGCGACAACGGCGATCCGAACGGCTGTAACTTGCAGTGTCCTAAAGACGAGTAACGCGAGCGGTACTCTTCCGTTTGTCGTAAAACGCCGGCTCGATGCCGGCGTTTTTCGTTGGTGCGCGCGTGATACGCGGGGCGCTTATCGCGCAGCGGCCATTCAAGGCTTCGCGGTGTGCCACATGTCCTTGAAACCATTTCCCTTTTCATCGCCGGCCTGTTTGTCGGCCGCGTAGCGGTACAGCGGATGGCCTTTGTAGGCCCACTGCTGTTTGCCGTCCGCCGAGGGGATCAGCGTCCAGTCGCCCGCCGGCTTATCCATTGAACCGGCCAGCGCCGCCGGCCAGTAACTCATGCAACCGCCGGTGCAGGCGCTGACGCCGGGCGTGGTGTCTTTGTCGAAGGTGTAGAGCGTCATGCCGTCGGCGTTGACGAAGCGGCCGTCGACTGTTTTGGGCGCCTCGGCGAAAGCGCTCTGCTGCAAGGCGAAGAAGCCGACGAGGGCGACGCCGAAGAGTGTCTTGCGCATCATGTGATCTCCTGGTTTGACAACGTACGGTTTTGAGTTTGTGCAGCGAGGGTTATGCCCGCGCTGCCGGTTTGCGTGCGTGCGAGTCTTAAACGGATCGGAGTGAGGGTTTATTCCCGACTCTACGACGTTGCGATCTTTTTGAAGGTCTGGTTTTGAGGGGGATTTTTTAATTTGGATAAATATTATGAATTTTTCTAATGTTTTTTCGGAAATTTCAATGTTGCGGTTTTCTTTGATGATTTTATTTTTCCGTGATTGAAGATTGCGCTCCGGTTATATCGAGACGGAAATAATGTCGCTCTTTCGAGCGACAACGCCGTACTTGCGGGCGGTGGGCAGCGCAAATCAGTGAGCGGGTTGAGATGGGGCAGAATTGTAAAATAGAGCAAAGAGTCTTCTATCAAAAAAACGCGCTGATAAGATTTTATTCGCTTCACGAATTCAGTGGTTATCGTGGGCTAATTTAATTTGTTGAATTATTTAAAAGGTGTCTCAAATGCAAAAAATCAATCGTAACGACTTGGCTAAATCCGCTGTTGCAGGCGGTTGCTGCAAGTGCAGCTCGCAGCCCACCCAGTCGTCGGCAAAGAGCACGCCGGTTCCGGCTAACACGCGCTCGTAAACGCGTAGAACGCACTGGGGCGTTTCCTGAGGGGGCGCCCCAGTGCCGCGATAGGGGCGTGGAGTTGAAGATGGAATGGAAGCGCGCCACGTCGATCCTGCTGACTTTGCTACGCAGCAAGATGGCGTATGCGTGGCGCAGCGCGTGGGGCGCATCGATTGCTCGCTTGCCGCCTTCGGTCATTGAGCCGTGTGCTGCGCTTGTGTGCAAAGTTCAGGGTCTCGTCAGTGCGCGCAAGCGTTGGCAGGGCATCGCGCGCCTGGAGATCGGGCGAGATGTGCTGCAACTTGCGCCGCTTGAAAAGAGTCGTGTCGCCGCCGCGCATTTGCGCGAGAAGCTGATCGATCAACGCATATATTTTGGGCGCCTATCGCGCGGTAGCGAAGCGTGGCCCGACCTGCAGCGCGTCGCCGCAGCACTAGCCGGGAAAATCCGCCAGCTTCAGGCCGACGAGCCAGGGCGTCCTGTCATCGTGTCGCCGTTTCACTACGTGTCGCAATACGCAAACATTTACGTCATCGACGAATTGCGCGCGCTGCTCGGGCTCGAGTCGATTGCGGTCGTGTCCGGTGTGCCGCGCGACATGTATGGCAATGACCACGCACTCATCCCCGGCGTCAACGTGCTCTACACCTATGGCGAAGACGACCGCAACGGACTCGGCCTGCGCGTCGCGCGTGCGTTGAAGCGCAGCGGGGTTGTGGTGTTGTTTGCCGATGTACCGCCATTCGCGTTGCATCGCTATCCGATGGAAACCGTCGGCGTTTCCCTGTTCGGACGTAATGCGCGGATTCACAACGGCGTTTTCCGGCTTGGCGCGCCATTCGGTGCCGTCCTTTTGCCCTTTTATTTGCGTTTCGACCGCGGGCGCTTCAGCGCGGAGTTGTTCGATCCGCTACCCCTTGCCGCCCCTGACGCCGTGCAGCAGCTTGCGCGTTGCATCGAATCGGCGGTAACCCACAACTATTCAGACTGGCTAGTCGCCGGACATCCGTCGATGTACGCGTTCGCGCCAGTTCGTTAGACCCGTCCGCACGGCGCCGTAGCCAGGCGGATCGACACAGCGCCGGGCGGTGTCCGGCGGCAATGAGGCTATGGAACCTATCAATCTCCCGCAGTTCAGGGACGTCTCGTGGCGCTGGATTGCCTATGCGACTTCGTCCGTCGTGGCGATCGCGACCGTATTCGCGTTCTTCCACGACGTCGAACTGAAACAGGACGTGCGGGCGGAAATCGTCTCGCCCGCCGAGGTCAAGATTCAGGGGGTGACCGGACTCGTTTCCGAGATCTACGTCGAGCCGTCCGCGCACGTCGCGCAGGGGGCCGCGCTGTTCCGGCTCGATCGCGATCTCTCGCTGGCGAGCGACGGTCAGCAACGCCCGGCGTTCGACGAACAGATGCGCGACGAACAGATCCGCGCGAGCGAAGCCCAATACGAGCAACGCAAGGCGGATCTGTCCGCGCAACTGGACGCCGCGCGCGTCGCCGTGCAAAGCCGGCGCGCGGAAATCGCGGCGCTGGGCGAGCAACTGGCGCAAGACCGCGCGCTATCGGACGAAGCCCGCCGCAAATTGACGCGGCTCGAATCGGTGGTCGACTACATCACCGCCGACCGGGTCGAGCAGGCGAGGGCGGACACGCACCAGGCGAAGGTCGCGCTGGCGCAGAGCGGCGCACGTCGCCAGCAACTGGGCGCGGAACTCGGCGCGGCGGTCGGCACACAAACGGGCCTCGCCGCCCAGCTCAACGAACTGGCGGCGCGCCACGCCCGCGATCTGCAGGACATTCGCGTGCGCTTCGAACAAACCCGCCAGGACGCAACGATTTCAGCGCCCAAGGCCGGCGTGGTCACTTTTTCAGGACTGGTTCCGGGTCGAACGCTTGCACCGGACGACGTCGCGCTCGTCATCTCGACCGGCGAAAAGGGCAGTTTGCGCGCGGCGCTGCGCATCCCTTCGCGCCGACGTGGCTTCGTCCGCGAAGGGCAGATCGTGCGGCTGAAGTTCGACGCGTTTCCGTACGCGAAATTCGGCACCTATGAAGCGCGCATCGATTCGATTTCGCGCACGACCGTGCGCTCGGCGATCTCGCGGGGCGCCGCGTCGAAGTCGCCAGGGCCGGACAGCGACTACATGGCGTGGGCCACGCTGAGCGGCGACCAGTTCCACTTCGAGCGGCAACGCTTCGACATCCTGCCCGGCATGGCCGCGACGGCGAGCATCGTGATCGAGCGCCGCACCATCGCCGAATGGGTACTTGCACCGCTGTTCCGCGTGCTACGAGGCTGACCATGCGAGCGATCTATCAGAACGAAGTCGCCGAGTGCGGTTATGCGTGTCTCGCCATGGTGCTGTCGCATCTTGGGCGGGCAACCGAGGTGCGCGAATTGCAGGCGTTCCGGCCGGTTTCGGCCAACGGCCTGACGCTCATGGACCTCTACGACGTCGCCGTCGAATTCGGTCTCGCCGTGCAGGCCTACCGGTTCGACGCCGGCGATCTGCCGCGCGTAAAACGTGGTTCGATCCTGCATTTCGGCGGCGCGCATTTCGTGGTGTTCGAGAAGTGCGGGCGTGGCTACGTGCAAGTGATCGATCCGGCCAGCGGACGTCGGCGCATTTCGATGGATACCTTCGTGGCCAACGTGTCCGGCTACCTGCTCGAATGCGCGGCGACGCCGCTCATGCCGCGCATCCGCGACAAGTCCCGAGTGCCTGCCGCGATCGCCCGTGTGCGCGCGCTGAATCCGCAACTCAGGGCGCAGATCGCCAAGGTGATGTTCGTGGCGCTCGGCAGCCAGTTCGCGATCCTCGCCATGCCGTATCTCGGCAATCTGGTGCTCGACGACGTGGTCGCCGCCGACAACCTCAATCTGCTCAACGTGCTCGTGCTGACGTTCTCGGGCATTTTCGTCGCAGGTGCGTTGAGCCATTACGTGGAAACGTATCTCGTCGGACTGCTGCACGGCTTCGTGCAGATGAGCATGACCGAGGGGCTGCTGTTGAAGCTGCTGCGCAATCCGATTCCGTACTTCGAGAAGCGGCATGTCGGCGATCTGTTCGCGCGCGTGAAGGCGCAGGACGAAATCAGCACCTACACGACACGCACAACGATCGCGCTGTGCATCGACCTGGTGGTCGGCATGCTGGCGCTCGCGCTGATGCTGGTGCAGAGCCGGCAACTCACCGTGATCGCGCTGCTGGTTTTCACGGTCTACGTTGCCGTGTCGTTCGCGCTGTTCGCGCGCATGCGCGATACCCATGCCCTTGTGCTGGAAGAGTCGGCCCGTTGCGACGACACGCTGATCGAAACGATACGCGGCGCGTCGTTGATCAAGCTGTCGCAGGGCGAGACGCGGCGCACCGCGATCTTCATGGCCAGATACCGCGCGTATATCGCGGCGCTCGTGCAAAACAGCCGGCTCGGCAGCGCACGCGACGCGATCCTGAAGCTGGTCAATTATGCCGACATGATCGCGATTACGTGGTTCGCGGCGCGTCTGATGCTGGGCGGCGTGATTTCGGTGGGCGTGTTCTATTCGTTTCTGATCTACAAGTCCCTGCTGTCGGAGCGCTTTGCGCGTTCGATCAACGCGGCCTTCGAATATTTCATGCTGAGCGTGCCGGCGGCGCGGGTCGGTGACATCGTCGACTGCGAAGCGGAGCGCTACACGCCGTCCGCCGACACGCACAAAACCGTCGAGGTGCGCAGCTTCGAGCGCATCGACGTGCGCGACGTCACATTCCGCTACGGCGTGTCGGATCAACCGGTGCTCACGCGCGCGAATCTCGTCATTCACCGCGGCGACAAGATCGTGATCACCGGTTCGTCGGGCAGCGGCAAGTCCACGCTTTTCAAGCTGCTCGCCGCAGCCGAACCGCTTCAGGATGGCGAGATCAAGCTGAACGGCATTGCGTGGCCGAATCTCACCGTCGACGAAATCCGTCGTCACGCCGTGCATATGCGTCAGGGCGATCTGATCCTGCATGGCTCGATTGCGGACAACGTGTCGCTGTTCGCCGGCAACGCGGACGAAGCCCGCATTCACGCCTTGCTCGACGACGTCGGCCTGCTGCCCGACGTGATGCGTTTGCCGATGCGCACGCGCACGGTGATCAGCGACACGATCGCGAATATTTCCGCCGGCCAGCGGCAGCGTCTGCTGCTGGCGCGCGCGTTGTATCCGTCACGTGAACTGCTGTTGCTCGACGAGCCGACGTCGAATCTCGATCCGGCGTCGGTGCGACAGATCGTGGCGTTGCTGCAGCGCATCGAGCGAACGGTCGTGGTGATTACGCATGACATGTCGCTCGCGGCGGCGTTCGACACGCGTTACCGGTTGATCGAAGGCGAGTTGGTGTGCGAGGCGCGCCCCGGCGCGGTGATTCATGGCTAAGCGCACCGCCGTGCCGGGCTGGCTCGGGCTGATCGCGCTCGCTTGCGTCGCGCTGGTGAGCCCGGCCGCGGCGGTCGATCTGTCGACGGTGGTCGAGCAGGCGACCGACCACGACGCGAATCTGGCGGCATTCCGCGCGGGTTCGAAAGCGGCTCAGCAGGCACTGCCCAAGGCGCGCGCCGGGTTCTTGCCGCAAGTCGCGGGCGGCTGGGGACGCGCGTATAACAGTACCGCGATGGACGGTTTTCCGCGCGACACCTACTGGCAGAACGGCTGGAGCGTCACGCTGACGCAGCCGGTCTTCGACTGGAGCCGCTGGACGGTCTACAAGCAGGCTGACGTGATCGCGGCACGCGGCGTGGTGGAGGTGGCGAACGCGCAGCAGTCGGCGATCGTGCAGGCGGTGCGCGCGTACTTCGACGAGCTTGCCGCTGAAGACGAACTGACACGCGCCAACGACTACGCAGCGGCGCTCGATCTGCATTTCGATCTGTTACGCCGTAGGCAGGCGGCCGGCGAGGCGACCGTAATCGACCTGCGGGAGGCCGAAGCGGCGCGCGAGCAGGCTCGGTTGCAGCAGCAGGACGCGCGTAGCGATTTGCAGCTCAAGCGGCTTGCTCTGGAACAACTTACGGGGCAGCCGTTTGCTGCGTTGTCACGGCTGTCGGACAGTGCGGTGATGCCGAGGTTGGATCCCGTGGACGGCGAGAATTGGGCCACGCAGGCCGAAGCTCATGACTTCGCGGTGCAGTTGAAGCAGATTGACCGCCGCCTCGCTGAGCTGGAGGTCGAGAAGGCGCGGGCGAGACATCTGCCGGTCGTGAACCTGTCGGCGACGCATACCCCAGCGGGCGCTGCATCCGGCTACTCTCGCCCGACCACGACTACGACCGCGATGTTGTCGATCACGATTCCGCTGTTCGAGGGCGGCGAGACCACGGCCATCGTCGACGAAAAACTCGCGCTGGAAGACAAGGCGCAGGACGAACTGGTGGCGGCGCAACGCGTCGCGGGCGCGACGGCGCGCGAGAACTGGTCGCGCTTTCGCGCTGGCGTGGTGCGGGTCGATTCGCTGACGCGCTTGACGCGGACCTCGCGCGCGGCACTCGACGCGACGCAGGTGGGTTATAAGGTCGGCAGCCGGACCAGCGCGGATGTGCTGCGCGCGTCGGATGCGTTGTATGCGAATCGACGGGATGGGATCCGCGCGCGCTACGCAACGATCGTTGCGCTGCTGCAGCTTAAGGCCGCGACGGCAGCGCTGGATTTCGATGAGGTGGGGCGGGTGAATGGGTTGCTGATGGGGGCGGGTGGTGGCGTGGTGGGCGTCGCCGTGGATGGGCTCGCGAGTGAATCTCCTGCAAACGCAATGGCGAACAGGGCTGCAATCGTCTCGCCCGTGCAGCCGCCCAGCAGCGCTGCGCCGGTGGTTCAGGCCATGCCCGAACGTGGCGCTGACGGGTCGTCTTCGGGTCCGGCCTCGGCTGCGGTGAACGCACTCCACGCCTGGCGCGCCTCGACGCTAGTGGAGAGGTAAACATATAGCGCGAGGTAGCGCGGCTGTACGGATACGCTCGCCGAACGCCGGCAACAAAAAACCCCGAGAGCTCGACGCTGTCGGGGTTTTTTATAAAGCGCGCCACCAGTGAGGTGGGCACGATGTCTGGTGGAGGCGGCGGGAATCGAACCCGCGTCCAGAAGCACTCTACGACTAGTTCTACATGTTTAGTTCTGTCGTTTGATTTAACCCGAGCGACGCGGACGAACACGCTGCGCTAAGGCGATTCACTAGATTTTCGACCCGGATGTCGTGACACCACCAAGGCTTAACTGACGTATATGACCTCTGTCGGTATTGCTACCGGTCTTGCGACTCTAGCCCGTCAGTGAACTAGGCAGAGGACGGCGGCCCTTAGGCTGCCAGTGCGAACGTTTCGTCGTTTGCAGTTACGTTTTTCCCATTGATTAACGAGGTGACGGGTCCTCGACATGCCCTAGCCGCTTCGCAACCCCTGTCGAAACCAGGTCGCCCCCGCGGTTCGTTGCTCAAAACATCTGAACCAACGTAGATTTTACAATAGATTGGCGGCGGCGTCCTGACTCATTGGTGGAGCGAAAGCGGTGGTGCGCTGCTTCCGTTCTGCCGAGGCCTTGCGACTCAACCAATATCACGCAGTAGCTTTTGCAGTTCCGTCGGCGACTGAACGACGTGTTGCGCGTGCCATTGCGTTGGCGGAATGTCGTTGCCGCAGTAGCCGTAGGCGGCGGCGATCGTTTTCATGCCGGCGGCGAAGCCTGCCTGCACGTCGCGCAGATCGTCGCCGACGTAGACGATGCGCTCCGGCACCACGTCCAGCTCACGCGCGGCATGCAGCAACGGCGCGGGGTGGGGCTTCGAATGGGGTGTCGTGTCGCCGCTGACGACGCAGCCGGCGCGCTCTTCCAGACCGAGCTGAGCGATCAGCGGCTCAGTGAGCCGGGCAACCTTGTTCGTGACGATGCCCCAGCGCACGCCACGGGCATCGAGGTCGTCCAGCATCTCGGGAATGCCCGGAAACAGCGTGGTTTCGATGCACAAATCCGCCTCGTAGTTGGCGAGGAATTCTTCACGCATCGACGCGAATTCGTGGCTGTCGGGACCGATACCGAATGCACCGCCAATCAACCCGCGTGCGCCGGCGGAGGCGAGCGGCCGCAGATCTTCGAGCGGCACCATCTCGAGTCCCCGATCGTGGCGCATCTTGTTGACGGCGGCCGCGAGATCGGGCGCCGTGTCGGCTAGCGTGCCGTCCAGATCGAAGAGAACGGCATGGCAAAGACCCAAGGCATCGTCGTTGTCTTCGCGTTGGGGCAGGGGCGTGGGATCGCTCATTGATGGGTTCGGGTCCGGAGGTCGTGGCGCGTCAGACGTCGCGGCGGCAGGCGAGCATGTAGTTCACGCTCGTGTCGGCGGACAGCGCGAAGTGCTTGCTGAGCGGGTTGTAGACGATACCTTTGATGTCGGCCGTGCGCAGCTCGGCCGCGCGCACGAAACTCGCCAATTCCGACGGGCGAATGAAGCGTGCGTAGTCGTGCGTGCCCTTGGGCAGCATGCGCGCGATGTACTCGGCGCCGATCACGGCGAACAGGTACGACTTCACGTTGCGGTTGAGCGTGGAAAAGAACACCCAGCCACCGGGTTTCACCAGTGTCTTGCAGGCCTCGACAATGGCGGACGGCTGCGGCACGTGCTCGAGCATTTCCATACAGGTCACCACGTCGTACGTGCCGGGTTCGCGGGCGGCGAGCGCCTCGGCGGCGATTTCTTCGTAGTCGACTGTGACGCCGCTTTCAAGACTGTGCAGGTCGGCTACGCCGAGCGCCTGGTGCGACAGGTCGATACCTTTGACGTGCGCGCCTAGGCTAGCCATGGACTCCGACAGAATCCCGCCGCCGCAGCCAATATCCAGCACCTTCTTGCCCGCGAGATGGGCGTGAGCGTCGATCCAGCTCAGACGAATGGGATTGAGTTCGTGCAGCGGCTTGAATTCCGCATTCGGGTCCCACCAACGATGCGCAAGGTCGCTGAATTTCTGCAGTTCGTGGGGATCGGCGTTGGTCATAGCGGAAGCTGCCTCGATGAGAGCGGTGAGCGGGCGCTCGAGGATAAACCCTGAGTATATAGGTCGAGGGACAGGGCGGCAAAATGCCGCGCCGTTCTGGGGCGCAAGCGGTATCAGCACGCCGTGCAGCGGCAAAAGCGGGGCATAAAAAAAGCCCCGCCGAAGCGGGGCTTTGATACTGCGGTAATTTGTAGCTTACTGCTTCGAAGTACCGACAACTTCGACTTCCACGCGACGATCCGGTGCGAGGCAGGCGATAAGTTGCTTGCGGTTCTTCTGGTTGCAACCGGTCGTGACCGGGTTGCGCTTGCCCTTGCCTTCCGTATAGATACGGTTGGATTCGATGCCCTTGCTGACCAGGTATGCCTTGACAGCTTGAGCGCGACGCAGCGACAGACGATCGTTGTACTTGTCCGAACCGATACGGTCCGTGTAACCCGTTGCAACGACGACTTCCAGGTTCAGCGCGCCGATCTTCGATGCGAGATCGTCCAGCTTTTCCTTACCGCCCGGCTTCAGGATTGCTTTGTCGAAGTCGAACAGTGCGTCAGCTTGATACGTAATCTTTTGGCTCGTGATAGCCGGTGCAGGTGCGACCGGAGCCGGCGGGGTCGGAGCCTGGGCAACCAGGGCGCCATCGCACTTTGCGTTGGCCGTTGCCGGCGTCCAGAATGCATCGCGCCAGCAAAGTTCGTTCGTGCCGTTCATCCACACGTATTCGCCGGTACCATTCACCCAGTTGTCATTCGTAGCTTGTCGCGACGCCGGCACCGATTGCGCCATGGCGGATGCAGCCATAACTGCGGTAGCTGCAATGAACGCGAGCTTTGAAAGTTTATTCATATTTCTCCTCTCGAAATTGAGATTACCGCAGGTTTACTGCGAGCCTGTTGACGAAGACAAGTCATACATTGCTCGAAGTATAACATCGGTGTAGAACAAAAAACGTGCTGTGTAGACTTCGAGCAGTGTCTAACTCTTTGTGCGTTGGCATTTTGCCATATCGTTCCCTTCCCACGATAAAAAAATCTGCCCCCAATCAAATCGCCCCTCAATTGTGGTGCATGCGCAACAGAAGCAATCCGCTGGAGGCTCCGCCAGTCATGGCTGAGCGGCGGATTGCCCCACGCACGAATCGAGCCTGACCGGCGCAAAAGTGGGGCATCGGGACACGCTCTCCGGGCACCCTCTAATAGGTATACGTACCCGAGTCGGGAGCGGATTCGCGGCATGTTAGAATCGCGTGATGCGTTGCGCCTGCAATGCTTACGCCAAGGCGTCGTTTACCCGTCGCCTTGGCACGTAAAAGATACGGATAATGGATCAATTCGCCAAAGAGACTCTGCCAATCTCCCTAGAGGAGGAAATGCGCCGTTCGTATCTCGATTACGCGATGAGCGTGATCGTGGGGCGTGCGCTTCCCGATGTTCGCGATGGCCTGAAGCCGGTACACCGGCGCGTGCTGTACGCGATGCACGAACTGAACAACGACTGGAACCGGGCTTACAAGAAGTCGGCGCGTATTGTCGGCGACGTCATCGGTAAGTACCACCCGCACGGCGACACGGCTGTTTACGACACCATCGTCCGGATGGCGCAGAATTTCTCGCTGCGCTACATGCTGGTGGACGGCCAGGGCAACTTCGGTTCCGTCGACGGCGACAACGCCGCCGCGATGCGATACACCGAAATCCGCATGGCGAAGATCGGCCACGAACTGCTGGCCGACATCGACAAGGAAACGGTCGACTTCACGCCGAACTACGACGGCAGTGAGAACGAACCGGCCATTCTGCCTGCGCGCATTCCCAATCTGCTGATCAATGGCTCATCCGGGATCGCGGTCGGCATGGCGACCAACATTCCGCCGCACAACCTCAACGAGGTCGTCGACGCGTGCCAGCATCTGCTTAAAAACCCGGAAGCCACGATCGACGAACTGATCGAGATCATCCCGGCGCCCGATTTCCCGACCGCCGGCATCATCTACGGCGTGGCCGGCGTGCGCGACGGTTATCGCACCGGTCGTGGCCGCGTGCTGATGCGCGCGCTGACGCACTTCGAGGAAATCGATCGCGGTCAGCGCATGGCGATCATCGTCGACGAATTGCCGTACCAGGTGAACAAGCGCTCACTTCTGGAGCGCATCGCCGAACTGGTCAACGAGAAGAAGCTCGAAGGCATTTCCGATATCCGCGACGAGTCCGACAAGAGCGGCATGCGTGTCGTGATCGAGCTCAAGCGCGGTGAAGTGCCGGAAGTCGTGCTCAACAATCTGTACAAGGCGACCCAGCTTCAGGACACCTTCGGCATGAACATGGTCGCGCTGGTCGACGGCCAGCCGAAACTGCTGAACCTGAAGGAAATGCTGTCGTGCTTCCTGTCGCATCGCCGGGAAGTGTTGACGCGGCGCACTGTATACGAGCTGCGCAAGGCGCGCGAACGCGGTCACGTGCTCGAAGGTCTGGCGGTGGCGCTCGCCAACATCGACGAATTCATCGCGCTCATCAAGGGTGCGCCGACTCCGCCGATCGCCAAGCAGGAATTGATGGCGCGTCCGTGGGATTCGTCGCTGGTGCGCGAAATGTTGTCGCGCGCCGAGTCGGAAAACGCGTCGGCGGGCGGCCGTGAAGCCTACCGTCCTGATGGCTTGAATCCTGCGTTCGGTATGCAGTCCGACGGCCTCTACCGTCTGTCCGACACCCAGGCTCAGGAAATTCTGCAGATGCGTCTGCAGCGCCTGACGGGTCTCGAGCAAGACAAGATCATCGGCGAGTACCGCGAAGTGATGGCCCAAATCGCCGACCTGCTGGACATTCTGGCTCGCCCGGAGCGCATTACGGCGATCATCGTCGACGAACTGACGTCGATCAAAGCCGAATTCGGTGACGCGCGCCGCTCGAAGATCGAGATGAACGCGACCGAGCTGAACACCGAAGACCTGATCACGCCGCAGGAAATGGTCGTGACCATGTCGCACGCCGGTTATGTGAAGTCGCAGCCGTTGTCCGAATACAGCGCGCAGAAGCGCGGTGGCCGTGGCAAGCAGGCCACGGCTATGAAAGAAGACGACTGGATCGACACGCTGTTCATCGCGAACACGCACGACCACATTCTGTGCTTCTCGAATCGCGGTCGCGTCTACAGCGTGAAGGTCTACGAAGTGCCGCAAGGTTCGCGGAATTCGCGTGGCCGTCCGATCGTGAATATCTTCCCGCTGCAGGAAGGCGAAAAGATTACGGTTGTCTTGCCGGTCAAGGAATTCTCGGCCGACAAATTCGTGTTCATGGGCACCGCGTTAGGAACGGTAAAAAAGACGCCGCTGGAAGCCTTTGGCCGCGTGCTGCGCAAAGGTATTATTGCGGTCGGTCTGGATGACGGCGATTACCTGATCGGCGCCGCGATCACAGACGGCCAGCACGACGTGATGCTGTTCTCGGATTCGGGCAAGGCGGTTCGCTTCGACGAGAACGACGTCCGCCCGATGGGCCGTGAGGCGCGCGGCGTGCGCGGCATGCAGCTCGAAGACGGCCAGAACGTGATCGCGTTGCTGGTGGCCGGCGACGAGCAGCAGTCAGTGCTCACCGCTACGGAAAACGGTTTTGGCAAGCGCACGCCTATCATCGAGTACACCCGCCACGGGCGCGGCACGAAGGGCATGATCGCGATTCAGACGTCGGAGCGTAACGGCCGTGTGGTCGCCGCAACGCTGGTCGATCAGGAAGCGCAGATCATGCTGATCACGAATACGGGTGTGCTGATTCGCACGCGCGTGTCGGAAATCCGCGAAATGGGCCGTGCAACCCAAGGTGTTACACTCATCAGCCTTGACGAAGGGACCAAGCTTTCAGGTCTGCAACAGGTTGCTGAGGCGGAAGCTGAGGGCGATGCGGAAGGCGACACCGAAGGTCCGGCCGAAGGTGAAAACGGCAGTGACGAAGGTGGTGCGGCCTGATCCGCATTGGCGGTTTCAGTCTCAGTGATTGGTTGAAAGCTGCGCAGGGAATCATGGCGTATCGGGCCGATGCGTATCCCGCGCAGCGCGCAGTTCAAATTAATTTCTCTTAGGGAGTAATGATGCAAAAACGATTCAAACAACTGATGTTGCTGGCTGCCCTCGTGCCGACCTTTGCTATGGCTCAAGCGCTTCAGAGCCCGGCTCCGGCGGCTCCGGCTGCTGCCGCGGCACCGGTTGATCCGGCCAAGCAGGCTGCCATCAAGGATCTGCTGGACGCAATCGACGCACAGAAGCTCGTCGGCGCGATCGGCAACAGCGCCCAGATGCAAGCCAAGCAGCTGGTTCCGGCCATCCTGTCGGACGCTCTGAGCGAAAACAAGACGATGACGGACAAGCAGAAGCAGGCTTCCGTCCCGACGCTGCAAAAGAATGCAGTGCCGAAGCTGGTTGACGGCGCAGGTCAAGTGTTCGCAACGGACTCGTTCCGTCAGGACGCAATGCAAGCTCAGTACGACGCTTACGCGAAGTACTACAGCACGTCGGAAATCAAGGATCTGACCGCGTTCTACAAGAGCCCGACTGGCCGCAAGTTCATCCAGGTGCAAGACCAGGTTGGCCGCGACGTCGTGAATGGCCTGATGCAAAAGTACATGCCGCAATCGATCAAGGCAACGCGTGACCAGGCAGACAAGGAAGTCGCTTCGGTCAAGCCGGCCAAGTAAGTCCCAGGTCGAAAGGCTGCGCTGATGCCGCGCTAGCCGCTTTCTCAGGCGCGTCCCATAGGTTCCAGGGCGCGCCGGGTTTGGCGGCTTGACGGTGACAATGCGATAATGGCCGTTTGCGCACACGCGCAAACGGCCATTATTTTTTTCAGCGCGATACGGCGGGCAAATTCGCCTGGCCTGTTTGCGTTGTCGAAGCGATGCGATCTGCACCGCGCGGCCCGCTTCACAGTGGCTACCTTCACGGCGGCCAATTCGCCGAATTTGCGCGATCCTTCTTTTTCGCGCCTGCTTCCAGGATTTCACGATGCGCGTCTTTAATTTCTCCGCCGGCCCCGCGGCCATGCCCGAAGAAGTGCTGCGTCAGGCAGCCGACGAGATGCTCGATTGGCAAGGCAGTGGCATGAGCGTGATGGAAATGAGCCATCGCGGCAAGGAATTCATGTCGATCCACGAGGAAGCGCTCGTCGATCTGCGCGACCTGCTCGACGTGCCGGCCAGCCATCGCATTCTGTTTCTGCAGGGCGGCGGTCTCGGCGAGAACGCGATTATTCCGATGAACCTGCTCGCCGCGAAACCGCGTGCGGATTTCATCGTGACCGGTTCGTGGTCGCAGAAGTCGTTCAAGGAAGCGCAGAAATACGGCGCCGTGCACGTCGCCGCGAGCGGTCAGACGGCGGACGGTTTCACGCGTTCGCCCGCGAGTTCGGAATGGCAGTTGTCGGACGATCCGGCTTACGTGCATTTGTGCACGAACGAGACGATTCACGGCGTCGAAACGTTCGAGATTCCGGACCTCGGCGATATTCCGCTAGTGGCCGACGCGTCGTCGCATATTTTGTCGCGCCCCATGGACATCGCCAAATACGGCGTGCTGTTCGGTGGCGCGCAGAAGAATATCGGTATGGCGGGCGTGACGGTGGTGATCGTGCGTGAAGACATGCTGGATCGCGCGCTGTCGATTTGCCCGTCGGCGTTCGAATGGAAGACCGTCGCCGAAAACAATTCGATGTACAACACGCCGCCCACGTACGCGATCTATATCGCCGGGCTGGTGTTCAAGTGGTTGAAGAAGCAGGGCGGTCTCGTTGAAATGGAAGCGCGCAACCTCGAAAAGTCGAAGCTGTTATACGACACGATCGACGCCAGCAGCTTCTATCTGAACAAGGTCGAGCGTGGCTCGCGCTCGCGGATGAACATACCGTTCTTCCTCGCCGACGAGTCGCGCAACGAAGATTTCCTGGCCGGTGCGAAAGCCCGGGGAATGGTGCAGCTAAAGGGCCACAAGTCCGTCGGCGGCATGCGGGCGTCGATTTATAACGCCGTCCCGCTCGAAGGCGTCAAAGCGCTTGTCGAATACATGAAGGAATTCGAACAGCGTAGCGCCTGAGCGAGCAGCATTGAGCAGCAGGCGCGCGCATCCTTTCCAGCAGCTACCCGGCAGGGCCGTTTTCACGCATGGACGACGAACTCAATACCCGACTCAAACCCCTTCGCGAACGCATCGACGCGCTCGACGCGCAACTGATCGCACTTCTCAATCAGCGTGCCGCGGTGGCGCTCGAAGTGGGTGAAGTCAAGAAGCATTTCAACGCGCCGGTGTTCCGCCCCGAGCGCGAGCAGCAGGTGATCGCGCGTCTGCAGGACATGAGCGACGGGCCGCTCGCGAGCGAACACATCAGCGCGATCTGGCGCGAGATCATGGCCGCGAGCCGCGCGCTCGAAAAGACCATCAAGGCCGCGTACCTCGGGCCGGTCGGCACGTACAGCGAGCAGGCCATGCACGAGTACTTCGGTCAGTCGATCGAAGGCCTGCCGTGCCCGTCGATCGACGAGGTATTTCGCTCCGTCGAAGCCGGCGCCGCCGAATTCGGCGTCGTGCCGGTCGAGAACTCGACCGAAGGCGCGGTCTCGCGCACGCTCGATCTGCTGCTGCAAACGCAACTTACGATCGGCGGTGAACTGGCTTTGCCGATTCATCACAATCTGCTGTCGCTGAACGGCGGCTTGACCGGCGTCACGCGCGTCTGCGCGCATGCACAGGCGCTTGCGCAATGCCAGCGCTGGTTGTCGACGAATGCACCGCATCTGGAGCGCCAGGCCGTGTCGAGCAACGCCGAAGCGGCGCGCATGGCGGCGGCCGATCCGACCGTCGCGGCGATCGCCGGCGATCGCGCGGCGACTCACTACGGTTTGCAAGTCGCCTACGCGTTGATTCAGGACGATCCGCACAATCGCACGCGCTTCGTGATGATTGGCAAGCAGCCCGGCGGCCCGAGCGGGTACGACCAGACGTCGCTGATCGTGTCGGTGGTGAACGAGCCCGGCGCAATGGTCAAGCTGCTGGAACCGCTGGCACGCCATAGCGTGTCCATGACCCGGTTCGAATCGCGTCCGGCGCGCGTCGGTACGTGGGAGTACTACTTCTACATCGACGTCGAAGGTCATCGCGACGATCCGGCCGTGGCTGCCGCGCTCACCGAACTCGGCGAAAAGGCCGCGTTTCTGAAGATTCTAGGCTCGTATCCGCGCGCGCGTTAATGGCGTGCAGGCTGACACACAGACACACAGGCGGCGCCCAACGGCATGCGTGGCGCGCCAGTCGCAGATTCAATTGCTAATCATCGTTCGGAGATTTTCATGACAACGTCTTTCGGTCCTTCCTATGTGCGCGCGATTGCCCCTTACGTCGCCGGTAAGCCGATTTCGGAAGTGGCCCGCGAGTTTGGTCTGGACGAAGCGAACATCGTAAAGCTGGCGTCGAACGAAAACCCGCTGGGCATGCCGGAATCGGCGCAACGCGCCATGGCGCAAGCCGCCAGCGAACTGGGCCGCTATCCGGACGCGAACGCGTTCGAATTGAAGAGCGCGCTGAGCGAGCGGTACGGCGTGCCGGCCGAGTGGATCACGCTCGGCAACGGCAGCAACGACATTCTCGAAATCGCCGCGCACGCGTTCGTGGAGAAGGGTCAGTCGATCATCTACGCGCAGTACTCGTTCGCGGTTTACGCACTGGCCACGCAAGGTCTGGGCGCACGCGCGATCGTCGTGCCGGCCGTCCAGTACGGTCACGACCTCGACGCGATGCTCGCCGCGATTACCGACGACACGCGCCTGATCTTCGTCGCCAATCCGAACAATCCGACCGGCACGTTTATCGACGGTCCGAAGCTCGAGGCGTTTCTCGACAAGGTGCCGCGCAACGTGGCCGTCGTGCTCGACGAGGCGTACACCGAATATCTGCCGCAAGACAAGCGCTACGACTCGATCGCCTGGGTGCGTCGTTATCCGAATCTGCTGGTGTCGCGCACGTTTTCGAAGGCGTTTGGCCTGGCCGGCCTGCGCGTGGGCTTCGCGATCGCGCAGCCGGAATTGACCGATCTGCTGAACCGTCTGCGTCAGCCGTTCAATGTGAACACGCTCGCGCAAGCGGCGGCGATCGCGGCGCTGAACGACACGGCGTTTCTGGAAAAGAGCGCCGCGCTGAACGCGCAGGGCTACCGCCGTTTGACCGAAGCGTTCGACAAGCTCGGCCTCGAGTACGTACCGTCGGACGGCAACTTCGTGTTGGTGCGTGTGGGCAACGACGACTCGGCCGGTAACCGCGTCAACCTGGCGCTGCTGAAGCAGGGCGTGATCGTGCGTCCGGTCGGCAACTACGGTTTGCCGCAATGGCTACGCATCACGATCGGCCTGCCGGAAGAAAACGAAGCATTCATCGCGGCGCTCGAAAAGACGCTCGCCGCCGCTTGACCGGTACCTGAGTAACCTGAACGGTAACCTGAGCGGCAATCCTTGATCCGCGCGCCGCATCGCATGAGAGGCGCGCTTTTAATATGACCGACGTGGCTGCGTTTTCTTTTAACAAGTTGGTGATTTTCGGTGTCGGCCTGATCGGCGGATCGCTGGCGCGCGCGCTGCGCGAGCGCGGCGAGACGGCTGGCGCGCGCAAGGTGATCGGCGTCGGGCGCTCGTCCGCTTCGAGCGCGCGGGCGCTGGAACTGGGTGTGATCGACAGCGCCGTGGCGTTGAGCGACGACAGCGCGCTACGCGAGGCGTTGTCCGGCGCCGACTTCGTGCTGCTGGCGGCGCCCGTCGCGCAAACGCAGCCTTTGCTCGAACGCATCGCGCCGTTTCTCGACGCGGCGACGATCGTCACCGACGCCGGCAGCACCAAGTCCGACGTAGTCGCGGCCGCGCGCGCCGCGCTCGGTGACCGCATCGGCCAGTTCGTGCCGGGTCATCCGATTGCCGGCCGCGAGGCGAGTGGTCCGGATGCCGCGTTGCCCGACCTGTATGTGAACCGCAACGTCGTGCTGTGCCCGCTGCCCGAGAATGCACCTGAGGCGGTCGAGCGCGTCGCCGCGATGTGGCGTGCCACCGGCGCCTGCGTGCGCGATATGTCGCCCGAACAGCACGACCGCGTGCTCGCGTCGGTCAGTCATTTGCCGCACGTGCTGTCGTTCGCGCTGGTCGAGCAGATTCTCAATTCGCCGGACGCCGCGCTGAAGTTTTCGTTCGCGGCGGGCGGCTTTCGCGACTTCACGCGCATCGCGGCGTCGAGCCCGGAAATGTGGCGCGACGTGTGCGTCGCCAATCGCGCCGCGCTGCTCGAAGAGCTCGACAGCTACACGGCCGTGCTCGCGCGCTTGCGCGCAGCGATCGAGGCGGCCGACGGCGCGACGCTCGAAGCCGTGTTCGCGCGCTCACGCGTGGCGCGCAGCGAGTGGCAGGAACAGCGCTCGGCCGGCGTCGCGCATAGCGACGCGTCGAAATAACCGGAACTGGACTCAATCATGGAATTCCTCGACCTCGGACCTTTTTCCCGTGCGTCCGGCACGATCCGTCTGCCCGGCTCGAAGAGCATTTCGAATCGGGTGCTGCTGCTGGCGGCACTCGCGGAAGGCGAAACGACGATCACCAACCTGCTCGACTCCGACGACACCCGCGTGATGCTCGACGCGCTCGAGAAGCTCGGCGTGCGTCTGAAGCGCGACGGCGACACCTGCGTCGTGACCGGCACGCGCGGCGCGTTCACGGCACGCACGGCGGACCTGTTCCTCGGCAACGCGGGCACGGCGGTGCGTCCGCTGACGGCGGCGCTGGCGGTGAACGGCGGCGACTATCGTATTCACGGCGTGCCGCGTATGCACGAGCGGCCGATCGGCGATCTGGTCGACGGCTTGCGCCAGCTCGGCGCGCGCGTCGATTACGAAGAGAACGAAGGCTATCCGCCGCTGCGCATTCGGCCGGCACAGATTTCCGCCGACGCGCCGATCCGTGTGCGCGGCGACGTGTCGAGCCAGTTCCTGACTTCGCTGCTGATGACGCTGCCGCTGCTACGCACCGAAAGCGGCGTTAGCACCGTGCAGGTGGACGGCGAACTGATCTCGAAGCCCTACATCGAGATCACGATCAAGCTGATGGAGCGCTTCGGCATCAAGGTCGAGCGTCATGGCTGGCATCAGTTCGTCGTGCCGGCGGGGCAGCGGTATCAGTCGCCGGGCACGATCATGGTGGAAGGCGATGCGTCGTCGGCGTCATATTTTCTCGCGGCCGGCGCGCTCGGCGGCGGGCCGCTGAAAGTGGAGGGCGTGGGCCGGGCGAGCATTCAGGGCGACGTCGGCTTTGCCGACGCGCTGATTCGCATGGGCGCCAACCTGCAAATGGGCGACGACTGGATCGAAGTGCGCGGCGTCGGTCATGACAGCGGCAAGCTCGAGCCGATCGACATGGACTGCAATCTGATTCCCGACGCGGCCATGACGATCGCCGTCGCCGCGCTGTTCGCGGACGGCGCGACCACGTTGCGCAATATCGCCAGCTGGCGCGTGAAGGAAACCGACCGGCTCGCCGCGATGGCGACCGAACTGCGCAAGGTCGGCGCCAAGGTGCAGGAGGGCGAGGACTATCTCGTCATCGAGCCGCCTGAAAAGCTGATTCCGAACGCCGCGATCGACACTTACGACGATCACCGCATGGCCATGTGCTTTTCGCTGGTGAGCCTCGGTGGCGTGCCGATCCGGATCAACGACCCGAAGTGCGTCGGCAAGACGTTTCCCGATTATTTCGAGCGCTTTACCGCGCTTGCTCAACCCTGATTCGCCCCCGAATCGCCCGACGTGCGAATTTTTCGATGAAACCGACCCGTCCCTTTCACCAGACGCCCGTCATTACGATCGACGGCCCGAGTGCCTCCGGCAAAGGCACCGTGGCCGCGCTGGTTGCCGCGAGCCTCGGCTTTCACCTGCTGGATAGCGGCGCGCTGTACCGGCTCGCCGCGTTGGCAAGCTGCCGCTACAACGTCGCCGCCGACGACGCCGATGCGTTGGTCAAACTGATCGACGAGCTGCACATTACGTTTCGCGAGGGGCTGGCGCAGCTCGACGGCGTCGACGTGTCCGCCGACATTCGCGCCGAGGAAGTCGGCAGCCGCGCGTCCGCGATCGCCGTGCACGCTCCCGTGCGAGCCGCGCTGGTAGCGCGTCAGCGGGCGTTTCGCAAGGAGCCGGGGCTGGTGGCCGACGGCCGGGATATGGGCACCGTGATCTTCCAGGATGCCGTGCTGAAAGTGTTCATGACGGCCAGTGTCGAGGCCCGCGCGGCCCGCCGGCATAAGCAATTGATCCAAAAAGGTTTTTCTGCTAATATAGATGACTTGCTCCGGGATTTGCGTGAGCGCGACGAGCGTGACAGTCAGCGCGCGGCCGCGCCGCTCAAGCCCGCAGCGGATGCAAAGCTGCTTGATACCTCGGCATTGTCGATCGACCAGGCGGTTGAGCACGTGGTGCAGTGGTATGAAGCTTTAGTCCCGCACGCCTAACAGAAGTACGCGTTCTGTCGGCGGTGGGCGCAGTAGAAAGTCCGTTGTCAGTAGCTGCTTCGCGATCGTTGTGAAGCGTTGTATTAACCCCTTAACCCCGCGTGGCATTCGCACTTTTTTACCGATGCTGACCATCCGGCCAGCCGGGCACCGCGAGAACCATGCAAATTTTGATTTTTATGTCCGACCTGCAAACCTCTACCCCGAATACCGAATCTTTTGCGGCTCTGTTCGAAGAGTCGCTGACCAAGCAAGACATGCGTGCCGGCGAAGTGATCTCCGCCGAAGTCGTGCGTGTTGACCACAACTTCGTGGTCGTCAACGCTGGTCTCAAGTCCGAAGCCTACATCCCGCTCGAAGAGTTCCTGAACGACGCGGGCGAGGTAGAAGTGCAGGCGGGCGACTTCGTTTCCGTCGCGATCGACGCGCTGGAAAACGGCTACGGCGACACGATCCTGTCGCGCGACAAGGCGAAGCGTCTGGCTTCGTGGCTGTCGCTGGAAAAGGCTCTCGACAACAACGAACTCGTGACCGGCACGATCACGGGCAAGGTCAAGGGCGGCATGACCGTGATGGTCAACGGCATCCGCGCGTTCCTGCCGGGTTCGCTGGTCGACACGCGTCCGGTCAAGGACACGACCCCGTACGAAGGCAAGACGCTGGAATTCCGCGTCATCAAGCTGGACCGCAAGCGTAACAACGTGGTGCTGTCGCGCCGCGCCGTGATCGAAGCGACCCAAGGCGAAGAGCGCGCAAAGCTGCTCGAAACGCTGAAGGAAGGCGCGATCGTGGAAGGCGTGGTGAAGAACATCACGGACTACGGCGCATTCGTGGACCTCGGCGGTATCGACGGCCTGCTGCACATCACCGACATCGCATGGCGTCGTGTGCGTCACCCGAGCGAAGTGCTGTCGGTTGGCCAGGAAGTCACCGCGAAGATCCTCAAGTTCGACCAAGAGAAGAACCGCGTTTCGCTGGGTATCAAGCAACTGGGCGACGATCCGTGGGAAGGCATCTCGCGCCGTTACCCGTCGGGCACGCGCCTGTTCGGTAAGGTCACCAACATCACCGACTACGGCGCATTCGTCGAAGTCGAATCGGGCATCGAAGGCTTGGTTCACGTGTCGGAAATGGACTGGACGAACAAGAACGTTGCACCGTCGAAGGTTGTGCAGCTGGGCGACGAAGTCGAAGTCATGGTTCTCGAAATCGACGAAGACCGCCGCCGTATCAGCCTCGGCATGAAGCAATGCAAGCCGAACCCGTGGGACGACTTCAGCCGCAACTTCAAGAAGGGCGACAAGCTGCAAGGCGCAATCAAGTCGATCACCGACTTCGGCGTCTTCATCGGTCTGCCGGGCGGCATCGACGGTCTGGTTCACCTATCGGACCTGTCGTGGTCGGAAACGGGCGAAGAAGCCGTTCGCAAGTACAAGAAGGGCGACGAAGTGGAAGCGATCGTTCTCGGCATCGACGTCGAGAAGGAACGCATTTCGCTGGGTATCAAGCAACTCGAAGGCGACCCGTTCAGCAACTTCGTTGCAATGAACGACAAGGGTTCGATCGTCGACGGCGTGGTCAAGACGGTGGACGCGAAGGGTGCGGTGGTTCAGTTGTCGGCGGAAGTCGAAGGCTACCTGCGCGCTTCGGAAATCGCACAAGACCGCGTGGAAGATGCTCGCAACGTGCTGAAGGACGGCGACAAGGTCAACGCGATGATCATCAACATCGATCGCAAGTCGCGTGGTATCAACCTGTCGATCAAGGCCAAGGATTCGGCTGAGCAACAGGAAGCGATCCGCGGCCTGGCTTCGTCGGACTCGAGCACCGCTGCAACCGGCACGACGAACCTCGGCGCGCTGCTGAAAGCCAAGCTCGACGGCCAGAACCAGTAAGCCTGAGAGGTCTGCTGCAGTATGACCAAATCGGAATTGGTCGCCCAGCTGGCTACGCGATTTCCGCAGCTTGTTCTTAAAGATGCGGATTTCGCGGTGAAGACGATGCTTGATGCGATGTCGGAGGCACTTGCCAACGGTCATCGCATCGAAATTCGTGGCTTCGGCAGCTTCGGCCTCAACCGTCGTCCCTCCCGCGTCGGGCGTAATCCGAAGTCGGGCGAGAAGGTGTTGGTACCTGAGAAGTACGTACCGCACTTCAAGCCGGGCAAGGAGTTGCGCGAACGGGTAGATCGTCGCGCGGGCGAGCCGCTGAAGGCCGAAGAGCCGGATGACGACCTGTAAGTGCTCCGCTGTGTGGTTTGCAGCGTGGCATTGGTAACGTCAGCGGCCAAAGCCAGTCGGCAAAAGACCAGAAAAAGCGCCTTCGGGTGCTTTTTTTTCGCCCATACCTTTCGCGTGTACCTTTTTTTGTCTGCATTTTTCGCGTGAATTGACCGAGGCGCTGCTCAGCGTGCCCGCCGTCTCGATTCAGCAATGAATCTCGCCGCCAACCCGCTTTCACCCAGTTCCTGCCCAGCCACGAGGGCTTCAATTACAATACGGGTCACTTCGGCGCGGGCAACACCGTGGCGCGACGCGTCATCAAGCCGGCGTCACCCCGCAACTGCCGTCAAGAGACCTTATTCATGAAATTTATCGTCTGGCTGATCCGTGTACTGGTGTTCGTGCTGCTGCTGGTGCTGGCGCTCTCCAATACGCAAACTGCTACGCTGAATTTCCTCGCGGGCTACGCATGGTCGGCGCCGTTGATCCTGATCGGCCTCGCGTTCTTTGTCGTGGGGCTGCTGGCCGGGCTGGTGTCGTCCATGCCGGCCATGGTGCGCCTGCGCATGGAAAACGGCCGGCTCAAGCGCGAGTTGCGAGTGGCACGCGAAACCCCCGTGGTGGTCGAACAACCGCCCATGCCACCGCTGATCTGACATTTCCTTAGCCGCGCGTCGTCAGCGCGGCTTTCCGTTTCCGCTTTCCCGCTCATTTGCATCAATCGCATGGATCTAGACTTCTGGTGGCTGCTGGTCATACCCGTCGCGTTCGCGTTCGGCTGGATGGCCGCGCGCTACGACCTCAAGACGCTGCTGTCCGAAAGCGCCAACCTGCCGCGTTCGTATTTCCGTGGACTGAATTTCCTACTCAACGAGCAGCCCGACCAGGCGATCGATGCGTTCATCGAAGTCGTCAAGCTCGACCCGGAAACCATCGAACTGCACTTCGCTCTAGGCAATCTGTTCCGGCGCCGCGGCGAAACGGACCGCGCAATCCGCGTGCATCAGAACCTGCTGAGCCGCGCCGATCTGCCCGTCACCGAGCGCGATCACGCTCTTTATGAGTTGGGGCAGGACTTTTTGAAAGCCGGTCTGCTCGACCGTGCGGAGGAAACCTTCCGTTCGCTCGAAACCGGCGACTACGCGCTCGGCGCACAACGCGCGCTGCTGACCATCTACGAAATCGAGAAGGACTGGGTCAAGTCGATCGACACCGCTCGCCATCTCGAAACAATGGGCGCCGAATCGCTCGACAAGGAAATCGCGCAGTTCCATTGCGAACTCGCGCAGGAAGCGCTGCAGCAGAAAAACCCGGACGAAGCACGACGTCAACTCGGCTACGCGCTGAAGGCGAACCCGACCAACGTGCGCGCCACGATCCTGTTCGGCGACGTCGACGCCGCCGGCGGCGCGCAGGAAGCGGCGATCGCGCAATGGCGGCGCGTCGAGGAGCAGAATCCGGCGTACCTACCGCTGGTCGCGGAAAAGCTGATGAAAGCCTACGAGGCGCTCGGTCGCCCGCAGGACGGCGCGGATCTGCTGACCACCTGGGTCGACCGCTATCCGACCAACGACCTGCTCGACGTTGCCTATCAGCACGTCGCGTCACTGCGTGGGCCCGACGCGGCGCACGCGCTGGCGCGCTCGCAGATGCAGAAGTCGCCGAATCTGGCCGGCATGACGCGTCTGCTCGAAGCGCAGGAAGCCCTCGCGGAAGAGCCGCGGCGCAGCGAGCTGGAATTGATGCGCACGCTGATCCGCCAGCGCACCAAAAATCTGCCGCGGTATACGTGCCAGAATTGTGGCTTCAGGGCGCGGCTTTTCTACTGGCAGTGCCCGGGTTGCAGCGGTTGGGAAACCTATGCGCCGCGTCGCGTCGAACCGATCACCGCGTCGAACTGACGCCATGGCGGCCGCGTCGGCCATTAATCGGACCGTCGCGCACCCGCCGCATCAGGCGCGGGGCGCCAGCGTCCACGCGAGCGGCTATCGCAGCAATGTGTTCATGACCGGCTTCATCGCCGGGAATCATCACCGGAACCCTCTACCGGAAAGCGTATGAAAATCACCATTATCGGCACGGGCTATGTGGGCCTCGTCACTGGCGCGTGCCTCGCCGAAATCGGCCACGACGTATTCTGTCTCGACGTCGATCCGCGCAAGATCGAGATCCTCAACAACGGCGGCGTGCCGATTCACGAGCCGGGCTTGCTGGAAATCATCAACCGCACGCGCGCGGCGCGCCGCATTACGTTTTCGACCGATATCGAAGCGAGCGTGGCGCACGGCGAGGTGCAGTTCATCGCCGTCGGCACGCCGCCCGACGAAGACGGCTCGGCCGATCTGCAATACGTGCTCGAAGCGGCTCGCAACATCGGCCGCACGATGACCGGCTTCAAGGTGATCGTCGACAAATCGACGGTCCCGGTCGGTACGGCGCAGCGCGTGCGCGCGGTGGTCGAAGAAGAGCTGGCCAAACGCGGTCTCGCCGATAGCGAGCAGCACCGCTTCTCGGTGGTGTCGAATCCCGAGTTCCTGAAGGAAGGCGCAGCGGTCGACGACTTCATGCGTCCCGATCGCATCGTGCTCGGCCACGACGAAGATGAGTCCGGCATGCGCGCCCGCGAACTGATGAAGCGCCTGTACGCGCCGTTCAACCGCAATCACGAACGCACGCTGTACATGGACGTGCGCTCGGCCGAATTCACCAAATACGCTGCCAACGCCATGCTCGCCACGCGCATCTCGTTCATGAACGAAATGTCGAATCTGGCGGACCGCGTCGGCGCCGATATCGAAGCGGTGCGTCGCGGCATCGGCTCGGACCCGCGGATCGGTTATCACTTCCTGTATGCCGGTTGCGGCTACGGCGGCTCGTGCTTCCCGAAAGACGTGCAGGCGCTGATCCGCACGGCGAGCGAAAGCGGTCATCCGCTGCGCATTCTCGAAGCGGTCGAAGACGTCAACCACCACCAGAAAGACGTGCTGGTGAACAAGATCGCGGCGAAGCTCGGCGACGATCTGAACGGCCGCACGTTCGCCGTCTGGGGTCTCGCGTTCAAGCCGAATACCGACGACATGCGCGAGGCACCGAGCCGTCGCGTGATCGCCGAACTGCTGGCGCGCGGCGCGCAGGTGCGCGCGTACGATCCGGTGGCGGTGGCCGAAGCGCGTCGCGTTTTCGCGCTCGATCTGCACGACGCGCCGGAGCAACTCGCGCGTCTGACCTTCACCGGGACGCAGGACGAAACGCTCACCGGCGCCGACGCGCTCGTGATCGTCACCGAATGGAAGGAATTCAAGAGCCCGGATTTCCTGCATCTGAAATCCGTGCTGAAGTCGCCGCTGATTTTCGACGGCCGCAACCTGTACGAACCGGACGCGATGACCGAGATCGGCATCGACTATCACTCGATTGGACGCCCTTATGCCCAACCCTCTGAACTTCCGGCCGATGTCTGAGACCTTGCCCGGAGCCGCGGCATCCACGCCGGCGCCGGCCCTCATCGCGGTGCCGCGCCAGCAGCTCGCCGCCGCGCGCGTGCTGGTGGTCGGCGACGTGATGCTCGACCGTTACTGGTTCGGCGATGTGAACCGCATTTCGCCGGAAGCGCCGGTGCCGGTCGTGCACGTGCAGCGCCAGGAAGACCGTCTGGGCGGCGCGGCGAACGTCGCGCGCAATGCGGTTGCGCTCGGCGCGCAGGCCGGTTTGCTGTGTGTGGTCGGTCACGACGAACCCGGCGAGCGCATCGTGCAATTGCTCGGCGAAAGCGGCGTGACGCCGCACCTCGAACGCGATCCGGCGTTGCTCACCACGATCAAGTTGCGCGTGCTGTCGCGCCAGCAGCAGTTGCTGCGCGTCGACTTCGAGAACTCGCCGGCGCATGAAGTCCTGCTCGCGGGCCTCGCGCGTTTCGACGAACTGCTGCCGTCGCACGACGTGATCCTGATGTCCGATTACGCGAAGGGCGGCCTGACCCACGTCACGCAAATGATCGCCAAGGCGCACGCGGCCGGCAAGGCGGTGCTGGTCGACCCGAAGGGCGACGACTGGGAGCGCTATCGCGGCGCCACGCTGATCACGCCGAATCGCGCCGAGTTGCGCGAGGTGGTCGGTCAGTGGAAATCCGAAGAAGACCTGCTCGCGCGTGTCACGAAGTTGCGCACCGATCTGCAGTTCAAGGCCCTGCTGCTGACGCGTTCGGAAGAGGGCATGACGCTCTTCTCCGACGACGGCATCCTGCACGCCTCGGCGGATGCACGTGAAGTGTATGATGTCTCGGGTGCCGGCGACACCGTGATCGCGACGCTCGCCGCCATGCTGGGCGCGGGTCTCACGCTGATCGACGCGGTCGGCCTCGCGAATCGCGCGGCCGGTATCGTGGTCGGTAAACTCGGCACGGCCACCGTCAATTACGACGAACTCTTTCATTGACGCAGGCCCGCCGGATCTCTCGTCACGCGCGCCTTGACGGCACGGCACGGGGATTCGCGGGGCGTCGGCTGAAACTCATTACCGCAGGATCATCATGACTGTCATCGTCACCGGCGCGGCCGGCTTTATCGGCAGCAATCTCGTGAAGGCGCTCAACGAGCGCGGCGAACAACGCATCATCGCCGTGGACAACCTCACGCGCGCCGACAAGTTCAAGAACCTGGTCGACTGCGAAATCGACGACTACCTCGACAAAACCGAATTCGTCGAACGCTTCAGGCGCGGCGACTTCGGCAAGGTGCGCGCGATTTTCCACGAAGGCGCCTGCTCGGACACGATGGAAACCGACGGCCGCTACATGATGGACAACAACTTCCGCTACAGCCGAGACGTACTCGATGTTTGCCTCGCGCAGAACATCCAGTTTCTGTACGCGTCGTCGGCGGCTACGTACGGTGGTTCGAGCCGTTTCGTCGAAGAGCGCGAAGTCGAGCAGCCGCTGAACGTGTACGGCTATTCGAAGTTCCTGTTCGACCAGGTGATTCGCCGCGTGCTGCCCACCGCGAAGAGCCAGATTGCCGGCTTCCGTTACTTCAACGTTTATGGGCCGCGAGAAACGCATAAGGGGCGCATGGCGTCGGTGGCGTTTCACAACTTCAACCAGTTCCGCGCCGAAGGCAAGGTCAAGCTGTTCGGCGAATACAACGGCTACGCCGCGGGCGAGCAGACACGCGATTTCGTCTCGATCGAAGACGTGGTGAAGGTCAACCTGTTCTTCTTCGATAATCCGGACAAGTCGGGCATCTTCAATCTGGGCAGCGGGCGCGCGCAACCGTTCAACGACATCGCGAGCACCGTGGTCAACACGTTGCGTGGGCTGAACAATGAACCGGCGTTGTCGCTCGCGGATCAGGTGCAGCGCGGGCTGATCGAATACATTCCGTTCCCCGACGCGCTGCGCGGCAAGTATCAGTGCTTCACGCAGGCTGACCAGAGCAAGCTGCGCGCGGCCGGCTACGACGCGCCGTTCCTGAGCGTGCAGGAAGGTGTCGACCGCTACGTCCATTGGCTATTCGGCCAGGTTTAATTAGTCCGGACACCTCTGTAAAGTGGAATCTCCCGGTTGGTGATGGTCGCCAACCGGTTGTACGAGGGAGATTCCATATGTTTCGAAAAATTCTGGTTACCGCGGCGATGCTCGCCGCTTTCGGCCACGCGTACGCGGCGGTCGACGTCAACACGGCGAACGAAGACGCGCTGCGCGGCATCAAGGGCATCGGTCCTGCCAAAGCGAAAGCCATTCTCGAAGAGCGTACAGCGCATGGTCCGTTCAAGGACCCGTCGGATCTCGGCAAGCGCGTCAAAGGCATGGGCGGGCATACCGTCGAGCGCCTGCAGGCGGAGGGTCTCGCTGTCGGTCCGGCTGGCGCGGCTCCTAACACGCAAGCTGCGGCGTCTGCATCGAACAAGGCCGCGGCCACTCCGGCCAACGCACCCAAAGCCAATACCACCGTGGCGGTAAAGAAATAGCCTGACGCGGGCCGCGTTCGTGGCGTGTGTCGTCGCGCGCGCGGCTCGCTCGTGTCGTACCCCTTCTCGTCCCCGGAGTTGTTCAGCACACTCCTTCAGCTGTCATGCAGATGACTGGCTCCCGCGGCGCTACGTCGCGGGCTTTTTGCGTGGTTCGCACCATGCGCGCTGGATGATGCGCGCGCCTGCATCCATGCGGGCAGAAGGGCCGCACGGCAACCGCGGGCACGGTGGTTTAGAATCGACAGATTGAAGACTCCCCGCAGCGACGGCACCAGAAACGATATGGCTTACAAAACGATTGAAGACACGATCGGCAATACGCCGCTCGTGCAACTCGTCCGGCTTCCAGACGACGAGATTCGCAGCCGCAATAACGTGATCCTTGCGAAGCTCGAGGGCAATAATCCGGCGGGGTCGGTGAAGGACCGTCCGGCGCTGTCGATGATCAAGAAAGCGGAAGCGCGCGGCCGCATCAAGCCGGGCGACACGCTGATCGAATCGACCAGCGGCAACACCGGCATTGCGCTGGCCATGGCGGCCGCGATCCGCGGCTACAAGATGGTGCTGATCATGCCGGAAGATCTGTCGATCGAGCGGCGTCAGAGCATGGCTGCATACGGCGCCCAGATCATCCTGACGCCGGTTACCGGCGGCATGGAGTACGCCCGCGATCTCGCCGAGCAGATGCAGCGCGAAGGCAAGGGCATCATCCTCGATCAGTTCGCAAATCCGGACAATCCGGCGGCGCACGTCGAAGGCACGGGTCCGGAAATCTGGCGCGATACCGAGGGGCGCATTACGCACTTCGTGTCGTCCATGGGTACAACCGGCACGATCATGGGTGTGTCCACGTATCTGAAGCAACAGAATCAGGCAATCGAGATCGTCGGTGCGCAGCCCGAAGAGGGCTCGCGTATTCCAGGCATCCGTAAATGGCCGGAAGCCTATCTGCCAAAGATTTTCGATCGCAGCCGCGTGGACCGCGTCGAGAACGTGAGCCAGGCCGCGGCTGAGGCAACGGTGCGCCGCATGGCGTCGGTGGAAGGCATCTTTGCCGGCATCTCGTCGGGCGGCGCGTGCGAGGTGGCGTTGCGCGTTGCGCGTCAGGTCGAGAACGCAACGATCGTGTTCATCGTCTGCGATCGCGGCGACCGGTATCTGTCGACGGGTGTGTTTCCCGCCTGAGTACGCGGCTTCGTGAACAAATGCAAAAGCGCCGGTCCTTTCAACCAGGACCGGCGCTTTTTTATGCACGATGCAATACGTCGCGAACCGTTGCGAACCAGTAGCCGGTTCGCGTCGCCGATAGCGGATTTACTGCGAAGCCGCCACCGGCGGCGTTGCGTTCTTGGCGGCGCTTGCCGCGTCGCTCGCTTCCATCTGCGCCTTGACGCGTTGGCCCAACTGATAAACCGCGAGCGCATAAAAGAAGCTGCGGTTATAGCGCGTCAGCACGTAGAAGTTCTTCAGGCCCAGCATGTACTCGGTGCCGCGTCCCGGCGACGGCAGGTCCACCACCGTGACCGGCGTGCCGGCTTCGGCCGCGACGTCCACGTCCGGTTCGTTCAGCAGCAGCCCGGCACGCAGTAACTGGTCGAGCGGCCAATGCGGTTCCGGCTTGCCGTCGGCGGCGGCTTGCGCGACGCCCAGGCTGCCGGCGTCCGAGCCGATCTTCCACACCACCGGCCGGCCGTTTTCCCAGCCGTTCTGACGCAGATAGTTCGCCACGCTGCCAATCGCATCCGCCTGGTTGGTGCGCAGGTCGATCTGCTTGTTGCCGTCGTAGCTCACCGCGTATTGAACGATGCTGCTCGGCAGAAACTGCGGAATGCCGATCGCGCCGGTGTACGAGCCGAGCACCGTGGTCGGGTCGATCTGCGAATCGCGGGTCCACACCAGGTAGTCTTCGAGATTCTTGCGGAAGGTCGCCTGGCGATCCTCGCGATTGGCGGTGCTCGGGTAGTCGAAGCTGAGCGTGGTCAGCGCGTCGAGCACGCGGAAGTTGCCCATGAAGCGACCGTAAATCGTCTCCACGCCGATAATGCCAACGACCACTTCCGGCGGCACGCCGAACTCCTCGTATGCGCGTTGCAGCGTGGCCTGGTTGGCGCGCCAGAAGCGCACGCCGGCGTTGATGCGGATCTGGTCGAGAAAACGCGACTGATACACGCGCCAGTTCTTGATGGACGGCGAGGGCGACGGCGTCACCAGCTTGACCGCGGTCGCCGAATAGCTGACGTGCGAAAACAGCGCGTGCAGCGCGTCCGGGTCGAAGTCGTAGCGCGCCACCATGTCGTTGATGAACGTGTCCACTGCGGCGTTGTTCGCGTAGCGCTGCGGGACGATTTCTTCCTCGAAGGTTTGTCCTTGCGGCACGGCGGACTGCGGTTGACTTTGCGCGATCTGCACCGGCGCTTTCCTGGCGGTGCTTTGCGCTTGCGCGGGGTGAGTTGCCATGAACATGCACGATGCGACGGATAGTGCGGCGACTACCGTTTGGGTGCGTAGCCGGTTTCGTGCAGACAGAGCAAGCTTGACGGTCATAGTGAGCTGAAGGCGCGGTGCGCAAGAGACAGGGGAAAACGGTTCGGGGCAGTATACCCGACGCCTTCCGCAAAACTGTGGTGGATACGTCGTACGCGCGTCGTGTGGTAACTTGATAAATGTTGGCGCGCCGAGGGCGCGCGCCCTGGATGGAGACACGCCGCGCGCGCATCACGGTGCCGCGCCGCAGAAGAGAATCATGGCAACAGGTTTTTACTCCCACGCCGACTGTCTGTTGCACGATATGGGGCAATGGCATCCCGAATGCCCCGCGCGTCTGCAGGCAATCGAAGATCAAATGATCGCGAGCCGCATCGACTCGCTGATCGAGCGCGAGTCGCCGCCGCTCGCCGACGAAGCCGCGCTGCTGCGCGTGCATACGCAAGCTCACGTCGATTACATTCGCAGCCGTTCGCCCGCCGAAGGCCTCGCCGAAATCGACCCCGATACGTCGATGAACCCGCACACCTGGCAAGCCGCGTTGCGCGCGGCGGGCGCGGCGGTGGCCGCGACGGACGCGGTGATCGAAGGCCGTTACGACAACGCGTTCTGCAGCGTGCGCCCGCCGGGCCACCATGCGGAGCCGGCGCGCGCAATGGGCTTCTGCTTCTTCAACAACGTCGCGATCGCCGCGCGCCATGCGCTCGAGGTGCACGGTCTGGAGCGCGTCGCGATTATCGATTTCGACGTGCATCACGGCAACGGCACCGAAGCGGCTTTCTCCGGCGATTCACGGGTGTTGATGTGCAGCATCTTCCAGCATCCGTTCTATCCGTTCACCGGCGCGGACAACCAGGCGTCGAACATGTGCAACGTGCCGATGGCGGCGCGTTCGAAAGGCATGGAAGTGCGCGAGGTGGTGGACATGATGTGGCTGCCGCGTCTGCATGAATTCAAGCCGGAGATGATTTTCATCTCCGCCGGTTTCGACGCGCATCGTGAGGACGATCTGGGCAACATGGGCCTCGTCGAAGACGACTACGCGTGGATCACCGACCAGATGCGCGAGATCGCGAAGCGTTATGCGCGTGGGCGCATCGTCAGTTGTCTCGAGGGCGGTTATAACCTGTCCGCGCTCGGGCGTAGCGTGGTGGCGCATGTGCGTGCGCTGGCCGGGATTTGACGCGCGGAACCTGACGCCGAACCACCGTGTGGCGTGCTGCCGCTAACGCGCCGTGCCATCAACGCGCGGCTTGCATGAATTCAAACTCAACGAGGACCGGGCCATGAACGCCGACGTGCGCAACGCTTCATTAGTCGAGATCGAACACGGCGCGTATGGCGTGCCGGGTGTCGTGCGGGTGACGATGAACCGGCCCGACGCGTTCAACGCGCTCTCCGAAGCATTGCTCGACGCGTTGCAGACGGCGCTGACCGGCATCGCGCAGTCGTCGGCGGCGCGCGTGGTCGTGATCGCGGGTGCGGGCCGCGCATTCTGCGCCGGTCACGATCTGAAGGAGATGCGCGCGGCGCCGTCGTTGGCGTATTACCAGACGCTATTCGCCCGCTGCACGAAACTGATGATGACGATCCAGCGTATGCCGCAACCGGTGATAGCGCGGGTGCAGGGCATTGCCACGGCGGCCGGGTGTCAACTGGTCGCGATGTGCGATCTCGCCGTCGCGGCCGAGACGGCGCGCTTCGCGGTGTCGGGCGTGAATCTGGGACTGTTCTGCGCGACGCCGTCGGTGCCGTTGTCGCGTAATCTGTCGCGCAAGGCGGCGTTGGAGATGTTGCTGACCGGCGATTTCATCGACGCCGCCGAAGCGAAGCAGCAGGGTCTGGTGAACCGCGTGGCGCCGGCGGATGCGTTGGATGCGGAAATCGCTCGGCTCGCCACCAGCATCTGCGCGAAACCGGTTGAAGCGGTCAGCGCGGGCAAGGGGCTTTTTTATCGTCAGCTTGAGATGGGTATCGAGGCGGCGTATCAGCTCGCCGGCCAGACGATGGCCTGCAACATGATGGATGACTCGGCGCTCGAGGGCGTGCAGGCGTTCATCGAGAAGCGGCCGCCGGATTGGAAGCGCTAGGCGCGCGTGGCGGGGTGTTCGGCGTCGTGCCGCGTCGTGCCGCGAACTCGCCCAGCCGCTCTCGCTCAACCCCTCGCTACAACGCGTTTCTCAATCCACTCGATCAACGCCCCAATCACCCGATCACGATCCAGATCGTTCATCGTCTCGTGATAGCTGCCTTCGTGCAGCGTGAGCGTTTTATCCGGAGAGCCCGCGAACTGACCGAAGGCGCGACTACCGTCGGGCTCGGTGAGCTTGTCGGCGGTACCGTGATACACCAGCAGCGGCAAACGCAAACCCGCGCGGCCGGTTTCGATCCGCGCCATCGCCAGCAACAACTCCGCACCGGTGCGCGCCGGGATCGCGCCGTGATGCACGAGCGGATCGTTACGATTGGCGTTCACGACCGGTTCGAGCCGCGACAACAACGCGGCGTCGATTTTCATCGCCGGGAAGCTCGGCCATAGACGGCTGATTACCTGGCTCAGCTTGAGCATCCAGCGCGGTACGTCACGACCGGGCGCCAGCGCCGGGCTCGACAGAATCAGCCCGTTCAACCGCCGACCGCTCGCGCCGAGCCGCTCGATCGCGTACAGCGCGGCGACCGCGCCACCCATGCTGTGTCCCATCAGAAAGAGCGGCGCGCAACTTTGCGCCGCCGCGTCGAGCAACGCCTGGGCGTCGAGCAGATAGTCGTCGAAGCGGTTCACGTAAGCGCGCTTGCCGGGCGCTTCGCCGTGACCGCGCAGATCGATCGCGACCAGTTCGATGCCGGCCGCATTCAATCGTGCAGCCAGCGCGGCATAACGCCCGGCGTGCTCGGCGAGACCGTGCAGCAGCGCCACCGTCGCGCGTAGTGGCGCAGTCGCTGGCCAGCGGTAGAGCGGCAACGTCACGCCGTCGGCGGTCGTGACCGACCCGCGCTGCGCCGTGCCGCTGGTCCGCGCGCCGTCGCTGGGCCGCACCTTGCCGCTTTGGGATATCTCCATGGCCGTCGTCTTATCCTGATTTTGTTCCGCCCGATCATAGTCGCTGCCACGCGACGCACGCGAGCATCGCGTACCGGGCAGGCCTCTAATGCTCTCAGGTTATAAAAAGCGCGCAATTGATTATTAAAGGGAATGACGTCGCTGCGGTAGAATTGCCGCCTCAAATCCCAATAAAAGCAACGGCGGCCGCTTGTCCGGAGCACACAACGCTCGCAGACAAACTCCGCCGTTTCGTTTTTCCATGATCGAAATACGCAATATCTCCCAGCGCTTCGCCGGACCCCGGGGCTGGGTCGAGGCGCTGCACAACGTCAACCTGTCGATTCCGGCGGGTGAAGTGTTCGGCATCATCGGCCGTAGCGGGGCGGGCAAGAGCACGCTCGTCCGTACGCTCAACCTGCTGACCCGCCCGTCCGAAGGCAATATCGTCGTCAACGGCCGCGATTTGACCACGCTGCCCGCCGCCCAACTGCGCGAAGCGCGCCGCGAAATCGGCATGATCTTCCAGCACTTCAACCTGCTGTCGTCGCGCACCGTGTACGAGAACGTCGCGCTGCCGCTCGAACTCGCCGGCATGAAGCGCGCCGAGATCGAAGCGAACGTGCTGCCGCTGCTCGACCTGGTCGGCCTGTCGGCGCAGAAAGACCGCTATCCGGCGCAGATCAGCGGCGGCCAGAAGCAGCGCGTCGGCATCGCGCGTGCGCTGGCGAGCAAGCCGAAAGTGCTGCTCTCCGACGAAGCGACCTCCGCGCTCGACCCCGAAACGACCCGCGCGATTCTCGATCTGCTCAAACGCATCAATCGCGAACTGAACCTGACGATCGTGCTGATCACCCACCAGATGGACGTGATCAAGCAGGTCTGCGACCGCGTCGCGGTGCTGGACGCGGGCCGTGTGGTCGAAGAGGGCAAGGTGATCGACGTGTTCCTGCAACCGCATCACGAAGTCACGCGCGCCTTGATCGGCGACGTGATCGCGCAGGAACTGCCGCCCGCCATGAAAGCGCGCGTCGCCGAACGCCTGAAGACCGGCAGCGGCCATTTGCTGCGTCTGGCCTTCACCGGGTCGGGTGTCGACCAGCCGATCCTGTCGGAGACGATTCGCCGCTACGAGCTCGACTTCAACATCCTGCACGGCCAGATCGACGAAATCCAGGGGCAGGCGTTCGGCTCGCTCGCGGTGCTCGCGGGCGGCGAACCTACGAAGGTGGCGCAGGCGCTGACGTATCTGCGTGAACAGGGTGTGGTGGTGGAGGAGCTTTCGTATGTTGAGTGAAATGTTCGATATGTTCGTCCAGTCGTTCTGGGAAACGCTCGTGATGGTGGGCATTTCCGGACTGGTCGGCGCGGCGGTGGGTTTGCCGCTCGGCGTGTTGCTGTACCTGACCGATCGTCAGGGTGTGTTGCAGAACATCGCGGTGAATCGCGTGATGGGCGTGATCGTCAATGCGGTGCGTTCGACGCCGTTCATCATCCTGCTGGTCGCGGTGATTCCGTTCACGCGCCTGATCGTCGGTTCGTCGATCGGCACGGCCGCCGCCGTGGTGCCGCTAACGATCGCCGCCGCGCCGTTCATCGCGCGTCTGGTGGAAACCGCGCTGCGCGAGGTCGACCGCGGGCTGATCGAAGCCGCGCAAGCCATGGGCGCGACCACCAGCCAGATCGTCTTCAAGGTGCTGCTGCCGGAATCGCTGCCGGGCGTGGTGGCCGGGCTGACGATCACGTTCGTCTCGCTGGTCGGCTATTCGGCGATGGCCGGCGCGATCGGCGGCGGCGGTCTCGGCGATCTGGGCATTCGTTACGGGTATCAGCGGTTTCTGCCGGAAGTCATGTTGACGGTCGTGGTGATCCTGATCGTCTTCGTGCAACTGGTGCAGTCGTTCGGGGATTGGCTCGTGCGTCGTTTGAGCCATAAATAACAACAGCATCATCAGGTTTGGAAAGGTCCATCATGCAACGTCGTTTGATTCTCAAGCTCGCCGCCCTGCTCGGCGCCGCGTCGCTGTTCGCCGCCAGTGCGGCTCACGCCGAAGACTCGATCAAGGTCGGCGTCACCGGCGGCCCGCACGCGCAGATCATGGAAGTCGTGAAGACGGTCGCCGCAAAGAACGGTCTGAACATCAAGATCATCGAATTCGCCGACTACGTGCAGCCTAACGCGGCGCTCGCCGCCGGCGATCTGGACGCGAACAGCTACCAGCACGACCCGTACTTGCAGGCGCAGGTGAGGGACCGCGGCTATAAGCTGATCCGTATCGCCGATACCGTCACCTACCCGATGGGTATCTATTCGAAGAAAGTGAAGACGCTCGCCGAGTTGCAGCCCGGCGCGAAGATCGCCGTGCCGAACGATCCGACCAACGGCGGCCGGGCGCTGTTGTTGCTGCAGAAGCAAGGTTTGCTGAAACTGCGCGCCGATGCCGGCCTGAAGGCGACGCCGCTCGACATCGTCGACAATCCGCGCAAGCTGAAGATCGTCGAACTCGATGCCGCGCAGATTCCGCGTTCGCTCAACGACGTGGACGCCGCTGCGATCAACACCAACTTCGCGATGGAAGCCGGTCTGAACCCCAAAAAGGACGCGATCGCCGCGGAAGATCCGAAGGGTCCGTATGTGAACATCATCGCGATCCGCGCGGAAGACAAGGACAAGCCGTGGGTCGCCAAGCTGATCGCCGCGTACCATTCGCCGGAAGTGAAGCAGTTCGTGGCGACAAAATTTGGCGGGTCGGTAATCACCGCGTGGTGATCCGGCATCCCTCATACGGAGTAGCGCAAACGTAGTAAGACAAGACGGCAATGCAAAATTAGAGTCGTGAATCGGGACCCGGGGTTGTCACCCGGGTTTTTTCGAGATTAAAATAGAACGATCGTTCGTTATTGCCGTCACGCCGCTGAGGAGCGATATCCTCCTGCTAGAGCGCCCGCGACGCGGCTGCCGCAAGGGCAGTCGCTATAATGTTCGCTGGGTTGACGTATTCGTAACTTTGGAGCGTGTGCATGAAAATCCTGGTGCCAGTGAAGAGAGTGGTCGATTACAACGTGAAAGTTCGAGTCAAATCGGACGGCACGGGTGTCGACATCGCGAACGTGAAGATGTCGATGAATCCGTTCGACGAAATCGCGGTTGAAGAAGCCGTGCGTCTGCGCGAAGCGGGCGTGGCGACCGAAGTGATCGCCGTGTCGGCGGGCGTGACGCAATCGCAGGAAACGCTGCGCACCGCGCTGGCGATCGGCGCGGATCGCGCGATCCTGATCGAGTCGACTGAAGAACTGCAGCCGCTGGCGGTCGCCAAGCTGCTGAAGGCGCTGGTCGACAAGGAACAGCCGCAGTTGGTCATCCTCGGCAAACAGGCTATCGACGACGATTCGAACCAGACCGGCCAGATGCTGGCTGCGCTGGCGAATCTGCCGCAAGCAACGTTCGCGTCGAAGGTGGTGGTGGCCGACGGTAAAGCGACGGTGTCGCGCGAAGTGGATGGCGGCGCGGAAACGCTGTCGCTGACGCTGCCGGCCGTGATCACCACCGACCTGCGCCTGAACGAGCCGCGCTACGTGACGCTGCCGAACATCATGAAGGCGAAGAAAAAGCCGCTGGAAACGATCAAGCCGGAAGACCTCGGCGTTGACGTGTCGCCGCGCCTGAAGACGCTGAAAGTCGTCGAGCCGCCCAAGCGTTCCGCCGGTGTGAAGGTGCCGGACGTGAAGACGCTGGTCGAGAAGCTGAAGACTGAAGCCAAGGTGCTTTAAGAGAAACGCGGAGACAGACGAAATGACGAATCTGGTTATTGCAGAACACGACGGCGCGTCGATTAAAGCCGCGACGTTGAACACGATTGCCGCCGCGCAGAAGATCGGCGGCGATATTCACGTGCTGGTGGCGGGTCACAATGCGCAAGGCGCGGCGGATGCAGCGGCGAAGATCGCCGGCGTCAGCAAGGTGCTGCTCGCCGACGCACCGCAACTCGAGGCAGGTCTCGCGGAAAACGTCGAAGCGACGGTGCTGACCATCGCGAAGAACTACACGCACATTCTGGCACCGGCCACCGCGTACGGCAAAAACGTCGCGCCGCGTATCGCCGCGAAGCTCGACGTCGCGCAGATCAGCGACATCACCGCAGTAGATAGCGCCGACACGTTCGAGCGTCCGATCTACGCCGGCAACGCGATCGCCACGGTGCAATCGGCCGACCCGATCAAGGTCATCACGGTGCGCTCGACCGGTTTCGATCCGGTCGCAGCCGAAGGCGGCAGCGCAGCGGTCGAGAAGATCGACGCAGCGGCAGACAGCGGCGTCTCGCAGTTCGTGAGCCGCGAAGTGACGAAGCTGGACCGTCCTGAACTGACGTCGGCGAAGATCATCGTCTCGGGTGGCCGGGGTCTCGGCAACGGCGAGAACTACACCAAGGTGCTGGAACCGCTGGCCGACAAGTTGAACGCAGCGCTCGGCGCCTCGCGCGCAGCGGTCGACGCGGGCTTCGTGCCGAACGACTATCAGGTCGGCCAGACCGGCAAGATCGTCGCGCCGCAACTGTATGTGGCAGTCGGCATCTCGGGTGCGATCCAGCATCTGGCCGGTATGAAAGACTCGAAGGTGATCGTCGCGATCAATAAAGATCCGGAAGCGCCGATTTTCAGCGTCGCCGATTACGGTCTGGTGGGCGATCTGTTCACGGTCGTGCCGGAGTTCGTGAGCGAACTCGGTTAAACACCGCAGCGCCGTCTGAAGGCGTCTGGCAGCAACAGCGAAGGGCGCGGGACCGATCAAGTCCGGCGCCCTTTTTATATCGAAGACAGGAGGAGAACTGAAATGAGCTATACGGCGCCCATCAAGGACATGCTGTTCGTGATGAAAGAACTGGCCGGTCTCGACGAAATCGCGACGCTGCCGGGCTTCGAAGACGCTAACTTCGACACGGCCCAGGCCGTGCTCGACGAGTCGGCGAAACTGTGCGGCGAAGTGCTGGCGCCGCTGAACGTCGAGGGCGATCGCAATCCGAGCAGCTGGAAAGACGGCGTCGTCACCGCGACGCCCGGCTTCAAGGACGCCTTTCGCCAGTTCGGCGAAGGCGGCTGGCAAGGTTTGCAGCATCCGGTGGAATACGAAGGCCAGGGCCTGCCGAAGCTGATCGCCACGCCTTGCATCGAGATGCTCAATGCGTCGAACCTGTCGTTCGCGCTGTGCCCGCTGCTGACCGACGGCGCGATCGAAGCGCTGCTCACCGCCGGCACCGAAGCGCAGAAACAAACCTACGTGCCCAAGCTGATTTCAGGCGAATGGACCGGCACGATGAATCTGACCGAGCCGCAAGCCGGCTCCGACCTCGCGCTGGTGCGCACGCGCGCCGAGCCGCAGGGTGACGGGTCGTTCAAGCTGTTCGGCACGAAGATTTTCATCACGTGGGGCGAGCACGACATGGCGAAGAACATCGCCCATCTCGTGCTGGCGCGCACGCCGAATGCGCCGGAAGGCGTGAAGGGCATTTCGCTGTTTATCGTGCCGAAGTTTCTCGTCAATGAAGACGGTTCGCTCGGCGAGCGCAATGATGTGCATTGCGTGTCGATCGAGCACAAGCTCGGCATCAAGGCGAGCCCGACGGCGGTGCTGCAATTCGGCGATCACGGCGGCGCGATCGGACATCTGATCGGCGAAGAAAATCGCGGCCTCGAGTACATGTTCATCATGATGAACGCGGCGCGTTTCGCGGTCGGCATGCAGGGCGTCGGCGTGTCGGATCGCGCGTATCAGAAGGCGGTCGCGTATGCGAAAGATCGCGTGCAGAGCCGTCCGGTAGATGGCTCCGCGAAGCAGTCGGTCGCGATCATCCAGCATCCGGACGTGCGCCGCATGCTCGCGACGATGCGTGGCCTCACCGAAGCGTCGCGCGCGCTGGCTTATGTCGCCGCGGCGCATTGCGACGTCGCGCATCGTCATCCCGACGACGCGACGCGCGCCGAGCATCAGGCAATCTACGAGTTTCTCGTGCCGATCGTGAAGGGCTGGAGCACGGAGCTTTCCATCGACGTGACGAGCCTCGGCGTGCAGGTGCATGGTGGCATGGGTTTCATTGAAGAAACCGGCGCGGCGCAGTACTACCGCGACGCGCGCATTCTGCCGATCTACGAGGGCACGACGGCGATTCAGGCCAACGACCTGATCGGCCGCAAGACCCTGCGTGACGGCGGCAAGGTTGCGAAGTCGCTGCTCGGCGACGTGGCGCGCACGGTCGAAGCGCTCGGCGCGCAATCAGGCCCGGCGTTCGACTCGATGAAGAAGTATCTGGCGCAAGGCCACGACGCGTTGAACTCGGCGGTGGACTACGTGCTGGCCAATACCAAGGGCGATCCGAACGCGGTGTTTGCTGGCAGCGTGCCTTATCTGAAGCTGGCGGGCGTCGTGCTGGGCGGCTGGCAGATGGCGCGTGCATTGCTGGCCGCGACGAAGAAGAGCGACGAAGATCCGGCGTTCTACGGCGCGAAGATCGCGACCGCGCAGTTCTATGCGGAGCATGTGTTGCCGCTGGCGTCGGCGCTCGAGGCGTCGATCGTTAGCGCCAAGGGCGGCGAGAGCGTGCTGGCTTTGTCGGACGATCAGTTCTGATGTTGCTTGATCGCGTTGGGCATAACGCTTAACGCGCCGGCATGAAAAAAGCGCCCCATGGGGCGCTTTTTTTTCGCGCTGGCAAGTTTCGCGACCCACCAGAGCAACCGCTCTCGCGAAGCGTGGGTTAAACCTCAGGCGTAAGCCGGACGATGCGCGCCGGCGGTCTCGCCGAGATAGCGATGCACCGACAGATCGTCCGCTTTGATGACCGGTTGCTTACCCGACATCACGTCGGCCAGCAACTGACCCGAACCGCACGACATGGTCCAGCCCAGCGTGCCGTGACCCGTGTTCAGGAACAGATTCGGCACGGGAGTGCGGCCGACGATCGGCGTGCCGTCCGGCGTCATGGGGCGCAGGCCGGTCCAGAAGCTCGCCTTCGACGTGTCGCCACCGCCCGGGAACAGATCGTTCACGCACAGTTCCAGCGTTTCGCGGCGCGCCTGACGCAGCGATTTGTCGAAGCCGACGATCTCGGCCATACCGCCGACGCGAATCCGGTCGTCGAAACGCGTGATCGCGATCTTGTAGGTTTCGTCGAGCACGGTGGAGATCGGTGCGGCCGCTTCGTTGACGATCGGCGCGGTGATCGAATAACCCTTGAGCGGGTAGACCGGAATCTTCACGAGGCCGGACAGGAATTGGGTCGAGTACGAACCCAGCGCGACGACGAACGAATCCGCGCGCACCAGTTCGCTGCCGCATTGCACGCCGGCGATGCGGTCGCCGGCCATGGCGAGCGCGTCGATCGGCGTGTTGTAGCGAAATTTGACGCCCAGTTGCTCGGCCAGCGCAGCGAGGCGCGTGGTGAACATCTGGCAGTCGCCGGTTTCGTCGCCCGGCAGGCGCAGGCCACCGGTCAGCTTGTGCGACACGGCGGCGAGCGCCGGCTCGGCTTGCGCGAGTTCGGCCGCCGACAGCAGCTCATACGGCACGTTGGCGTCCTGCAGCACGGCGATGTCTTTCGCGGCGCCGTCGAACTGCTGCTGCGTGCGGAACACTTGCAGCGTGCCGCCGGTACGGCCTTCGTACTGGATGCCCGTTTCGGCGCGCAGCGCCTGCAGGCAGTCGCGGCTGTATTCGGCGAGGCGCACCATGCGGCCTTTGTTCACCGCATAACGCGACGACGTGCAGTTCTGCAGCATTTGCCACATCCACTGCAATTGGAACTGCGTGCCGTCGAGGCGGATCGCCAGCGGCGCGTGCTTCTGGAACATCCATTTGACGGCCTTCAGCGGCACGCCAGGCGCGGCCCACGGCGACGCGTAGCCCGGCGAGATCTGGCCGGCGTTGGCAAAGCTGGTTTCGAGCGCCGGGCCGGCCTCGCGATCGATCACGGTCACTTCGTGACCCGCGCGCGCCAGGTAATACGCGCTCGTCACCCCGACGACGCCACTGCCCAAAACGACGACTCGCATAACTGCTCCGACTGTTCAATAGAGGTTGAATGGGCGCCGCGTGCGTCGATTCGTTGGCATTCGTTCGATTCACGAGGTGCAACGCGGGTCGCCCAGTGTTAACCGCTATACTATTAACAGTCAGGTAGGTTTTGTTATTGTATTTTCAAGATTTTCAGCAAATACACCATGCGTACACAGCGCCAACCGGTCCGGTCCCTCGACAAACTCGATCACAAGATCCTGCGCCTGCTGCAGCAGGACGGCCGGATGGCCATGAAAGACCTCGCCGAGCAGGTCGGGTTGTCGGTTACACCGTGCATTGAGCGGGTCAAGCGGATGGAGCGCGACGGCGTGATCACCGGCTATCACGCGCGCGTGAATCCGGCTGAACTGGGCGCGGCGCTGCTGGTGTTCGTGGAGATCACGCTCGATCACAAAAGCGGCAACATGTTCGACCAGTTCCGCCGCGAGGTGCAGAAGATTCCAGAGGTGCTGGAATGCCATCTCGTATCGGGCGATTTCGACTATCTGATCAAGGCGCGCATCGGCGAGATGGCCGATTACCGCAAACTGCTGGGGGACATTCTGTTGCAGTTGCCCGGCGCGGTGCAGTCGAAGAGCTACGTGGTGATGGAAGAGATCAAGGAAACGCTGACGATCGCGGTGGGGGATTAGCGGGAAGTCAAGGCGGGCGGCTAAGGCATTTCTTGTACGGCTGGCGGTACTCGACAAACGGCGTAAACACTGTATATTCATACAGGTGTTTTGCGCCGTTTCTGTTTTGACCCGCCCTGCGTTCTGCGTGCTCTTCAGCCGTGACCCAATCCAATCCCGACTTCGACTCCGTTCCTGAATTTCCGGTCGCCCCGCCGGCGCCCCGCAAAGGGCGCGGCGCGGTGACGAATCTGCAAGGCCGCTACGAAGTCGACCAGCGCGAAGCCGTCGACGACGGCTGGCTATCGGTTTCGGTCTCGGAAGACGACGACGGCGAGCCCAAGATATTGCGCACGCAGGTGTTCGAGGAGCGTGCCAAAACCATCCTCACGCGCAATGCGTCGCCGGATATTCCGTTCAGCGTGTCGCTGAACCCGTATCGGGGTTGCGAGCATGGCTGCATCTACTGTTTCGCGCGGCCTACACATAGTTATCTGGGCTTGTCGCCGGGGCTCGATTTCGAAAGCCGGATCTACGCGAAGATCAACGCGCCGGAACTGCTCGAACGGGAATTGTCGAGGAAATCCTACGTGCCGGAGCCGATCGCGCTCGGCGTGAATACGGACGCGTGGCAGCCCGTCGAGCGTGATCTGCGCATCACGCGCCGGGTAATCGAGGTGCTCAGCGAGCGTAACCATCCGTTTGCGGCGATCACCAAATCGTCGCTGATCGAACGCGATATCGATCTGCTCGCGCCCATGGCGGCGCGCGGCCAATTCATGGCCGCTATTACCATCACCACATTGGACCCGCAGATCGCACGCACGCTCGAACCTCGCGCGGCCACGCCGTCGCGGCGGCTGCGCGCCATCCGGACGTTGAGCGAGGCGGGCATTCCGGTGGGCGTGAGCATTGCGCCGGTCATTCCGTTCGTCACGGAGCCGGATATGGAGCGTGTCCTGGAGGCTTGTACGGAAGCGGGCGCAAGCAACGCGAGCTATATCGTGTTGCGTCTGCCGTGGGAGGTTGCGCCGCTATTCAAGGACTGGCTCGCGGCGCATTTCCCCGATCGCGCCGACCGGGTCATGAGCCGCGTGCGCGATATGCGCGGCGGCAAGGATTACGACGCGAATTTCGCCTCCCGCATGAAGGGCGAGGGCTTGTGGGCGGATCTGCTCAAGCAGCGGTTCCACAAGGCCGTGCGTCGCTTGGGACTCAACCGGCGCGACCACGGCATTCTGGATATGTCGCACTTCCGGCCGGTCGCGCCGATGCGTGCTGAACCGTCAGCGCGCGACAATCCTCAATTGGATCTTTTCTAGCGCCGCGCGCGACCGAAGGGCGATTACTGGGATAGCGCCTTGGCCGCCTGCACCTGGCCTTCGAAATAGGTCTGGAATGAGATGGCGAGACCGGTCATCAGCAGAAATGCGCCGATCAGCAGCGAGAAGATCACGATGAAGATTACCGTCCAACCGGAGCGGCTTTGACGCTGGGTTTGCGCGTTGAATTGCGCGTCCCACTTTTCATCCGGCCGCAGCCCGTAGACGATCGCGGCGAGAAACGCGGAGAGCAGCGAAACGGCGCCGAAAAACGCCAGCACCCAGCCCAGCATTGATGCGCGCTCGCTTGCCACCACCAGCATGACGCCTGGAATGCCAATCAGCGTACCGATCAGATGGGCCCAGCCGTAGATGTCGCGCGTGCCATGAAGATAGAAGCGGTGGGCGCCGAGGCTGCCGAAGAAGAAGGCCAGCGCGGCGGTAATCGTTTTGGATCTGAAACGCGGGGAAGCCGAAGCGAGGGTGGACATGTAGGCGAGGTTAGAGTGGCGGGCGGTGGCGAACGGTGGCCGGCAGTCGAAAGGTGCAGCGCGCCGAAGGGCGTGGACCGACGCGCATTCTACGCCCGCGCGGTGGCGGCGGTCACGTGGCTGGCGGTCGCGCTTGCAATGCCGCGGGCAACGGCGGGTGTTGACGGTGTTGGCGGGGGCTGGCTGTGTTGCCGGCCGTTAGCGCCGGTTTGGGGCGGCCTTGTCTACGGTAGGGGAGTCGCGCGGCGACTGCGGACAGCGTTTCAGCCGGCTTTGTGCGTTCGTCGGCGTCGCATGGTTCAGGACCCCGGCCCTGAATAGGTCACCCGATAAATCGCGCCGGCGTAATCGTCGCTGATCAGGAGCGAGCCGTCGGGCATCGGCAATACGTCGGCCGGGCGTCCCCAGACCGTTTCGCCGGGCTGCAGCCAGCCTTCGGCGAAGACTTCCTGGTGAGCGTTGCGGCCGTCCGGGTCGGTGATCACCCGAACGACGCGGTAACCGACCTTCTTGCTGCGATTCCACGAACCGTGCTCGGCAATGAAAATGTTGTTCCGATACTCGGCGGGAAACATCGCACCGTTATAGAAGCGCATGCCGAGCGAAGCGACATGCGCGCCCAGTTTGACCACCGGTGGCGTGAACGCGCTGCAAGGATGGTCTTTGCCGAATTCGGGGTCGGGCGTGTCGCCGCCATGGCAATAAGGAAAGCCGAAGTCCATGCCGACGCGCGGCGCGCGGTTCAACTTGTCGTCCGGGACATCGTCGCCTAGCAGGTCGCGACCGTTGTCGGTGAACCACAGTTCATGCGTCGCAGGATGCCATGCGAAGCCGACCGAGTTGCGTATGCCGCGCGCGATGACCTCGTAATGGCTGCCGTCCGGGTCCATGCGACCGATGAGCCCATACCGGTCGCGATCCTTCAGGCACACGTTGCACGGCGCGCCCTGCGGCACATACAGCTTGCCGTCCGGCCCGAACGCGATGAATTTCCAGCCGTGATGCGTTTCCGTCGGCAGGGAGTCGGTGATCGCCACTGGCTTGGGCGGATCGTTCAGATGACTGTCGATCGCGTCGTAGCGCAAGATTTTCGACACCGCGGACACATACAGCGCGCCGTCCCGCCAGGCCACGCCCGCCGGCATTTCCAGGCCTGAAGCGATCACATGCCGGGCCGTCACGTGACCGTTCTGTAATTCGAGCGCGTAGACGTGGCCGTCGAGGCTGCCTATATAAAGAATGCCTTGCGGCGACAGCGCCATGGCCCGCGCGCTCGGCACCGCGTCCGACAGAACCTCGATGCGGAAGCCCGGCGGCAGTTTGATCCGCTCGACCGGTAACGCGGCGACGGCGGTGAGGGCCTGCCCGGCGAGTAAGGCGCCTGCCACTGCCTGCACGGCGCGTCGATAATGCAGGGCGCGCGCCAAACCGGCAAACCACGCGCGAACCGCGAAAAATGCGGGCAAAAAGGCAATCGGCGGCGGGAGTTTCACAGGCGCTCCGTCAGGTAATTCGGGCGTTTCAGCGGGGTCCGAGGCCCGTTTCCTGATGGGCGACGCCACCTCGTTCCTCAGTTTATCCCCGTAAGTGTTTGTTATGGCGTCGGTTTCCCGCTATAATCGCGTGTTTCAGTCGTTCCGAACCCCGGTTTTCAAGGATTCTAGTATGGTCATCATCCGCTTGGCTCGTGGCGGCTCCAAGAAGCGCCCGTTCTACAACATCGTCGCAACCGATTCGCGTAACCGTCGTGACGGCCGCTTCATCGAGCGCGTTGGTTTCTACAACCCGGTCGCTACGAAGGGTGAATCGCTGCGTATCGCTCAAGATCGCCTGACGTACTGGCAAGGTGTTGGCGCGCAACTGTCGCCGACCGTCGAGCGTCTCGTGAAAGAAGCGCAAAAGGCGCAGCCGGCTGCTTAATGGTAGCTAGCATGTGTGTCGTCGTCGGTTCGGCCGGCGGCTCGCGCTACCTGCGTGAGCAGTCCGATGCGCAAAGTGTTTTGCTGAAACAGGCGTCGAAGTTAGCAGCGAGGTTCAATCATGTCTGAGCGTGATTCCGGCAGTTCAGGTCGCGCCAAGGCACCTTCGCGCGCCAAGACGTCTGGTCAGGCGCCGTTCGGTGCATTCGTCCGCAAGCCGGTCGAAAAAGCCGAAGGCAAGGCGAAAGCCGATGTCGTACCCGTTGTTTCAGGTGCTGCAGCAATGCGCCCGGAAACGGCGGAAAGCTGGCCGGCCGATGTGGTCGAGGTTGGCAAGATCGTCGATGCCTACGGCCTCAAAGGCTGGGTCAAGGTAGCCGCTCACGCGGATGCCGGGCATGGCGGCGATGCTTTGCTAAGCGCGAAGCGCTGGTGGCTGATGCAAGGCCATGAGCGCAAATCGGCGCCGTCGTTACAGGCGAAAACGCATAGCGATAGCGTGGTTGCCCAATTGGGCGGTGTCGCTGATCGCGACGCGGCGCTGGCAATGCGCGGTACTCGCATCTATATCAGCCGCAGCGAATTTCCGGCTCTCGAAGCCGACGAATTCTACTGGGTCGACCTGCTCGGCCTGGACGTGGTGAACGTTGCCGGGGTCCACCTCGGCAAGGTTGCAGACATGATCGACAACGGTGCGCACTCGGTGTTGCGTATCGAATACCCGGCTACCGACAAAAGCGGCAAGCCGGTTACCGGTGAACGTTTGATCCCGTTCGTCGGCGTCTTTGTCAAAACAGTGGACCAGACGGCAAAGCAAATTACCGTCGACTGGGAAGCTGATTACTAAATTCATTCGCTGAACGGAGAGAGCGATGCAGTTCGATGTCGTTACGCTCTTTCCCGACATGTTTCGCGCGCTGACCGATTGGGGTATCACCAGCCGGGCGGCGAAGCAGGAGCGATACGGGTTGCGTACGTGGAATCCTCGCGATTTCACGACCGACAACTACCGCACCATCGACGATCGCCCGTACGGCGGCGGACCCGGCATGGTTATGCTGGCCAAACCGCTCGAAGATGCGATCGGCGCCGCGAAAGCTGCGCAGGCGGCGCAGGGTATTGGCGCACCGCGTGTCGTGATGATGTCACCGCAAGGCGCTACGCTGAATCACGACCGTGTCATGCAGTTCGCTGCCGAGCCCGGCCTGATCCTGCTGTGCGGGCGGTATGAAGCGATCGACCAGCGTTTGCTCGACCGTGTCGTCGACGAAGAAGTCAGCCTTGGCGACTTCGTGCTGTCGGGTGGCGAATTGCCCGCCATGGCATTGATGGATGCCGTGGTGCGTCAGTTGCCCGGCGTGCTCAACGACTCGCAATCGGCGGTGCAGGACAGTTTCGTCAATGTGCTACTGGATTGTCCGCATTACACGCGTCCCGAAGAATACGACGGCGTGCGTGTACCCGATGTGCTGCTCGGCGGCCATCATGCGGAAATCGAGGCGTGGCGTCGGCGCGAAGCGTTGCGCAACACGCGGAACAAGCGGCCCGATCTGATCGTGGCGGCCAGAAAGAACAAGATGTTGAGCCGTGCCGACGAGGCATGGCTTACGAGTCTCGCGAAAGAAGAGTCGAAGGCGTAAAGCCCTCGGTCTTTCGAGCGGACACCAGGCGGCGCCGCACATGCGTGTACGGCGCCAGATGTGAACCCATCCTCTATCGGGGCCGTAGCCAAGCGCAATAGGCAACTTAGCGCAAGGCAGGTACGAACGCCGACAAGATGGATCTAGGAGTCAGTAATGAATCTGATCGCAATTCTCGAGCAGGAAGAAATTGGCCGCGCCCTCGGCGAAAAGACTATCCCCGCATTCGCCCCCGGCGATACGGTGATCGTCAGCGTGAACGTGGTCGAAGGTACGCGTAAGCGTGTTCAGGCTTACGAAGGCGTCGTGATCGCCAAGCGTAACCGTGGTCTGAATTCGTCGTTCATCGTCCGTAAGATTTCGTCGGGCGAAGGCGTCGAGCGTACGTTCCAGACGTACTCGCCGCTGCTGGCAAGCATCGTCGTGAAGCGTCGTGGCGATGTGCGTCGTGCGAAGCTGTACTACCTGCGCGACCGTTCGGGCAAGTCGGCTCGGATCAAGGAAAAGCTGGTCTCGAAAGACCGCGCTGCTTCCTAAGCGTAAATGCTGTAAGAAAAAGCACCCCTCGCGGGTGCTTTTTTGTTTGCCAGGTCAAAATAGCGGCACGTCCCCTTCCGCCTATTCGAGAGACCCGTTGATCCGCCCCGTCTTTGAGCCCGAAACCTTGCCTGTCGTCGCGACAGGCGCCGATCTGCCGCCGGTGGCCGGCGGGCGTCTCACGCCCGATGGCTTGCGCGCACGGTTCGAGCAGCGTCTTTCGTGGGCGCCCGAGCCGATTATCGAAGCGCCCTGGCGCGATACTCACGTCGATCCGCGGGTGGCCGCGGTGCTGGTGCCGCTGGTGGTTCGCGAGCACGGCCTCACCGTGCTGTTGACCCAGCGCGCCGACCATCTGAACGACCACGCCGGCCAGGTGAGTTTCCCGGGCGGCCGTCACGAACCTTTCGACGCCGACGCTACCGCCACCGCACTGCGTGAAGCGCAGGAGGAGGTCGGTCTTGCGCCGTCGCGTGTTGAAATTCTCGGTGCCTTGCCCGACTATCTGACGGGCACCGGATTTCGCGTGACGCCGGTCATCGGTCTGGTGCATCCGCCGTTCGCGTTGAAAGCGGACGCGCTCGAAGTCGCCGAAGTCTTCGAGGTGCCGCTTGCCTTTCTGATGGACCCGGCGAATCACGAAGAGCGTATCTTTCGCTACGAAGGCGGTGAGCGTCGTTTCTTCGCGATGCCGTATCCGCGTGCCGGATCGGTGCCGGCGGAGGCGGGCGACGAGCGCGGCAATCCGGTTGGGGGCCACCATTTCATCTGGGGCGCGACGGCGGCCATGCTGCGCAATTTTTATCGCTTTCTCGCGGCTTGAATCGCCGCGGGGTGTGCACTTGTTGGGTGTTTGTCAACGTCCGCGCTCAGTGGCATCCGACCCTGTGCTATCGTTATAAAACAATCGTAAAAACTCGAAAAGCACGGCGCATCGCATGACTTTTTTCTCCGTATTGCTGGCTCTGATCATTGAACAGGTGCGCGCGCTGTCGCCGAACAATCCGGTGTCCGCGCTGCTTCAATACCATGCGGAGTCGGCGGCGCACGGATTCGATGCCGGTAAGCCCAAGCATGGTTTGCTCGCCTGGCTCGTGGTGGTGGTGCCGTGGACGCTGGCCGTCGCGCTCGTCTACTACGTGCTTTATCACATTCATTTTGCGCTCGCGTTCCTGTGGAACGTCGCGGTGCTGTATTTCACGCTTGGTTTCCGGCAGTTCAGCCATTACTTCACCGACATTCACCTCGCGTTGAATAACGACGATGTGCCCCGCGCGCGCGAAATCCTGAATGAATGGACCGGGCTCGATACCGTGGACATGCCCGTCAGCGAAATCGTGCGTCACACGCTGATTCATGCGGTGGTCGCGTCGCATCGTCACGTCTTCGGGGTGTTCTTCTGGTTCCTGATTCCGGTAGGCCCGGCGGGCGCGGTGCTGTATCGCATCGCTGAATACCTGGCCCGCACGTGGGCGCGGCCGGTCGACGATCGGACGGTGGCATTTTCGAGCTTTGCGCAGCGCGCGTTTTTCGTGATCGACTGGGTGCCGGCGCGGCTGACGTCGCTTGGCTTTGCGATTGTCGGCAATTTCGAAGACGCGATTTATGCATGGCGCAATCATGCGCGTCAGTGGCCGGATGCTAACGACGGCGTGTTACTCGCCGCAGGCAGCGGTGCATTGGGCGCACGCCTGAGCGGGCCGCTGGCGGAGCCGTCCAGTCTCGACGCGCTGACTACCGGCGACGGCGGTCCGATGCAGGTCGGCGACGACTGCACGCCGCGCACGCTGCAATCGGCGGTGGGGTTGGTTTGGCGCGCGGTCGTGCTGTGGATGATTCTGTTGCTGATGCTGACGATCGCGGTGTGGGTGGCTTAAGACTCGACCAAGGTCACGCAAGCCAAGACCAGCGTCGCGCAGGACAGCGCAGGGCAAAAAAAACCGGGCAACTTGCCCGGTTTTTTTATGCCCTCATTGATTCACCCATCCAACGGATTTCGCGCCGTTCCGCACTGCCAGCACACCGTAAACTGTGCCTCGAGCGTCTCGCCGCACTGATGGCAGCGCCACGAAGGCGACCCCGCCGCCGGCCCATGCGACGCCGCGTCGATCAACCTCCGCGCCATCGCTTCATCGCGCTCATCCACGAGCCACAATTCGGGCGCGCACTGATCCGCCGGAATATCCCCGAGCGCGCCGTTCAGATAACGGTTGTGCAACTCGCAACGAATACCCGCGGCGTCGAGCAGATTCACCCAGTGCTGTCCGATGATGAGATTCGGCGCGCGCATCAGCCTCATATCAGCGCACGATCTGACTGGCTTCGTGCACGAGTTGCGCGTACAGCGCATGCCGTTCACGACGGATACTGCCGTCCGCGACCGCCTCGAGAATCGCACAGCCCGGTTCCTGCAAATGATGGCAGTTGTAGAACCGGCAGTTCGCCAGCAGCGGCCTGAACTCGGGGAACGCACGTTCGAGCCGGCCTTCGGTCAGATGATGCAAACCGAATTCCTGGAAGCCCGGCGAGTCGATCAACGCACCGTGCTTGCCGCTCCCATCGAGATCCGGCAACGGATAAAGCCGCGTGAAAGTCGTGGTGTGACGCCCGCTATTCAACGCGGTCGAGATTTCGCGCGTGGCGACTTCCGCGTTCGGAATCAGCAGATTCACCAGCGTGGATTTGCCCATGCCCGACTGGCCGAGCAGCAACGTGGCATGGCCCTGCAGATGTTCGCTCAACGCGGCGTGCGCTGCCTCGGGTTGCGTCTTGATCGACACTTCCACGACCGTATAGTCGAGCGCGCGATACGGCTCGAGCCGCTTGCGCGCCCACGCGAGTTCGGCGGTCACGTCGGTTTTGTTCAGCACGATCAGCGGCTTCAGCTCGTTCGCCTCGGCCGCGACCAGCGCGCGCCCGAGCAGGTCTTCGCTGAAGTGAGGCTCGGTGGCGAGCACGATCAGCAATTGATCGAGATTCGCGGCAAAAAGCTTCGACTTGTATTGATCCGAGCGATACAGCAGATTGCGCCGTTCGCCGATCTCGACGATCACGCCTTGATCGGCCGAGGTCATTTCGTAAATCACCTGATCGCCCACCGCGACTTCGCTGCGCTTGCCGCGCGGGAAGCACTGGAGCATCGGACTGCCGTCTTCCGGCGCGACGAGGTAATGGCGGCCGTGCGCGGCCACCACGAGGCCGCCAATACGCGGGGCGGACGGGGCCTGCTTCGCTTTCGGGGCGCGGCCGCTCATGCGTGACGCAACAGTCGGTCGATCCGCTGCGACGCCGGCGGATGCGAATAATAAAACGCGGTGTAGAGCGGATCGGGCGTCAGCGTCGACGCGTTGTCCTCATACAGCTTGACGAGCGCGTTGACGAGATCTTGCGCATCGGTTTGGGTCGCGGCGAACGCGTCCGCTTCGAACTCGTGCTTGCGCGAGCTGAGGCTGCCGAGCGGCGTGACGAAGAACAGAAACACCGGCAGCGCGAGGAAGAACAGCACCAGCGCCAGGCCGCTATTGCCGCCGATCAGCGACGGCCGCACGCCCAAGCCTTCGTAGAACCACACGCATTGGGTGAGCCAGCCGAGCAGGGCGAGCATCGCGAGACTGATCGCGAACGTGACGAGCATCCGCTTGATCACGTGACGGCGCTTGAAGTGGCCGAGTTCGTGCGCGAGCACGGCTTCGATTTCGTTGCCCGACAGGCGCGCGAGCAACGTGTCGAAGAACACGATGCGCTTGGCCGCGCCGAAGCCGGTGAAGTACGCGTTGCCGTGCGCGGAGCGGCGGCTGCCGTCCATCACGAACAGACCTTTGGCGGCGAAGCCGCAGCGCTGCATCAGTGCTTCGATGCGGCTTTTCAGCGCTTCGTCCTTGAGCGGTTCGAACTTGTTGAAGAGCGGCGCGATAAACGACGGATACAGCACCAGCACGAGCATCTGGAACGCGACCCACACGACCCACGTCCACAGCCACCACAGGCTGCCGGCCTGATTCATCAGCCACAGCACGACGAACAGCAGCGGCAGGCCGAACGCGGCGCCGAGCAGTACACCCTTCAGACGGTCGACAAAGAAAATGCCCTTGCTCATGCGGTTGAAGCCGAAGCGCTGTTCGACCACGAACTGGCGGTAGTAGTCGAACGGCAGATCGATCACGCTGGTGATCGCGATCACCGCCGCGACCAGCGCGATCTGGCCGGCGTAGCCGCGGCCGAGCCAGTCGGAGATCGCCAGATCGAGCGCCTGCACGCCGCCGAGCAGCGTCAGGCCGACCAGCACGGCGGCGCTGACGACGATTTCGATCATGGTGAGGCGAGTGCGCTCGACGGTGTAGTCGGCGGCACGCTGATGCGCGGTGAGGGCGATGGTGCCGGCAAACTGGCTCGGCACCTGCTCGCGATGGCCGGCGACGAAGCGGATCTGCCGCGACGCGAGCCACAGTTTGGTGCCGACCATCGCCACGACGGCGATGACGAACAGAACGGTGAAGTACAGGGTAGGCATCCGGGGATTCCGTGGTATCTATGCGAGAATTATATGTTTCTTCCCGCTTCGCGGCGGGGGATAACGCCGATCCGGCCCAAACCAATCTCAAACGAACATTCGCCGTGGCAGGCGCGCGGGTCGTACACCGTCTGCCCGGCCATCAAGGTTGCCCTTCATGACTGACATCCTCGCATCCACCGACCAGCCGCTCGTGCGTAGCGACATGAATCTCGTCTGGCTGGACATGGAAATGACCGGGCTTGAGCCCGATTCCGACCGCATCATCGAAATCGCGGTGGTGGTGACGAATTCGACGCTCGACCGCCTGGTCGAAGGTCCGGTGCTGGCAATTCATCAGAGCGACGAGACGCTCGCCAAAATGGACCAGTGGAATCAGAACACGCATGGCCGCTCGGGCCTGATCGACCGCGTGAAGGCGTCCACGGTCAGCGAAGCCGACGCCACCGAACAGATTCGCGAGTTCCTGGGGGCTTATGTGCCGCCGGGCAAATCGCCGATGTGCGGCAACTCGATCTGCCAGGATCGCCGCTTCATGGCGCGCTGGATGCCGGATCTGGAGCGCTTCTTCCATTACCGCAATCTCGACGTCAGCACGCTGAAGGAACTGTGCCGCCGGTGGCAGCCGGCGATCTACAAGGGCTTCCAGAAGCGCGCCATGCATACGGCGCTGGCCGATATTCACGAGTCGATCGACGAGCTGAAGTACTACCGCGAGCACTTCCTGATTCCGGCGTCGGCGGATGCGGCTGGCGCTGTGGAATAACGGGCGGGTTTTTTACTGCGCCGGCTTCCAGTGGGAAGGGCGCAGTTCGTTGTGTTGCGCCTGAACGGCGTCGGTTAGATCTACGCGCCGGTTTGAACATGGAAACCGGGCGTCGACCTAAGGCCGAGGCCTGAGCCAGGCCCACGCCACCTCTACCCCTGCTTCGCCGCCCGTTGTGCGCTCTTCGGCCTGAACGCCTTCACCACGTCCGCATCGGTTTCCACGTACGGACCGCCGATCAGATCGATGCAATAAGGCACCGCGGCAAAAATACCCGGTACCTTCACCGCACCGCCGGTCCCAGCGTCCGCGTCGGCATCGCGCAAACCTTCCAGCGTTTCCTTGATCGACTTCGGCTGCCCGGGCAGATTGATGATAAGCGCCGCATGGTCCGCCGTTTCGCGGATTACCGCCACCTGGCGCGACAGAATCGCCGTCGGCACGAAATTCAGACTGATCTGCCGCATCTGCTCGCCGAAACCCGGCATTTCCTTCGTGGCGACCGCGAGCGTCGCTTCCGGCGTCACGTCGCGACGCGACGGGCCGGTGCCGCCCGTGGTCAGCACCAGATCGCAGCCCACTTCGTCGACCAGTTCGGTCAGCGTGGCTGAAATGGTGGCCGCGTCGTCCTGAATCAGGCGCGTGACGACCTGCCACGGCGAACTCAGCGCCGCGTCGAGCCATTCCCGCAGCGCCGGAATACCTTTGTCTTCGTAGACGCCGGTGGACGCGCGGTCGCTGATCGACACGAGGCCGATCACGATTTCGTCCGGATGTTGCCGCAGCGCCTTGTCCGACCGATTACTCGTCGTGGTCGTCATCGTCGTCTTCCAAGGCGTCGTCGGCGTCGGAATCGGCCGCGGCGGACGGGCCGTCGGCGTTCTTGATCCACTGGAACAGCTCGCGGAAGTAGCGCGGCGGCTTGCTCTGCTGCGCTTCCTTGCGGGCATTGCGGATCAGCGTGCGGCCTTGCTGCGGATCGGCGTTCGGATGCTGGCGAATGAAGTCGGTCAGCGCGGCGTCGTCGGCGAGCAGTTTTTCGCGGGTGCGTTCGATCCAGTGGAGCTTGGCCGTTTCCGCCTTGTTGACGCCGTTGTAGGTGTCGAGCGCGGTGCGCAGCGCGGCGGTTTCCTCGTCCAGCAGCGAACGCATCACGCGGCCGACGTACTGCACCTGGCGGCGCTTGCCTTCATGGTCGGTGATGCGGCGTGCTTCGCGTACGGCGTCGTCGAGCTTTTCGGGCATCGGCATGCGCTTGAGCGCGTCTTTCGGCAAGGCGATCAGCGCCGAGCCCAGTTCCTGCAGCTCATGCATGTCGCGCTTAAGCTGGGACTTGCTGGGACGGTCGTAACCGTTCTCGTCGATTTCCGGCTCGGCGGATTCGATGGGTTGAATGCGGGTTTTGCGTGTCATACCGATATTGTAGCGTGCCGCGCCTGTCGAACCGGCCGTCCCGGCGCGCGCGAGCCTTCGCGCCGCGCCTGCCGAAGCGGATTGCGCATGACCCCGACGGTACGCTGTCGCGCGCTTGCGCGCCCGCCAAAGCATCGTCTAAGTGACGCCCGGCGAATGCCAGGTACGGCGGCGCGGACCTTGCTATGATCGCGGGATGCGTTACGACGCAAATGCAGACACAGACGCAGACGCACATGCGTGGCAGGTACGAACACACAGGGCCGCTCGGCCCCGAACAGGACGGCAACGACAATGGCAGCAGACATGGACGTCAAGCAGCGCTTTTTTCCGCATACCCAGGATGAGCTGAAGGAAATCGCCTCGGACATCCTTCGTCACGCGAAGTCGCTCGGCGGTACCGACGCGGCGACCGAGATTTCCGAAGGCGACGGCCTGTCCGTCTCCGTGCGGCGCGGCGAAGTCGAGACGATCGAGCACAACCGCGACAAGATGGTCGGCGTGACGGTGTTCATCGGCAACAAGCGCGGCAACGCAAGCACTTCGGACTTTTCGTCGCAGGCGTTGAAGGACACGGTCGCGGCGGCGTACAACATCGCGCGCTTCACGGCGGAAGACGACTGCGCGGGCCTCGCCGAAGCGGAGCTGCTCGAAACCGCGCCACGCGATCTCGATCTGTATCACCCGTGGAATCTGAGCGCGGACGAAGCCGTGGAAATCGCCCGTCGCTCGGAAGACGCCGCCTTCGCGACCGATCCGCAAATCAAGAACTCCGAAGGCGCGAGCGTCTCGGCGCAGCACTCGCAATTCGTGCTCGCCACGTCGCGCGGCTTCCTCGCGGGTTATCCGTTCTCGCGCCACTACGTTGCGTGCGCGCCGATCGCCGGCAGCGGCCGCAACATGCAGCGCGACGACTGGTACACGTCGACCCGCAACGCCGGCGATCTGGCCGATCCGGAGGCGGTGGGCCGCTACGCGGCGCAACGCGCGCTGTCGCGCATCGGCGCGCGCAGCCTCGACACCCGCAAGGTGCCGGTGCTGTTCGAAGCGCCGCTCGCTGCAGGCATTCTCGGCGCGTTCGTGCAGGCCACCAGCGGCGGCGCGCTGTATCGCAAGACGTCGTTCCTCGTCGACAGTCTCGGCAAGCCGGTGTTCGCGCCGCACGTACAAGTGGTCGAAGATCCGCACGTCGCCCGTGCCATGGGCAGCGCGCCGTTCGACGAAGAAGGCGTGCGCACCAAACAGCGGTCGGTCGTGAAAGACGGCGTGGTGGAAGGCTATTTCCTTTCCACCTACTCAGCGCGCAAGCTCGGCATGCAAACCACCGGCAACGCGGGCGGCTCGCACAACCTGTCGCTGAAGAGTTCCAACACGCGTCCGGAAGACGACTTCGAAGCGATGCTGAAGAAGCTCGGTACCGGCTTGCTGCTGACCGAGCTGATGGGGCAGGGCGTGAACTACGTGACGGGCGACTATTCGCGCGGCGCCTCGGGCTTCTGGGTCGAGAACGGCAAGATCCAGTATCCGGTCGAGGAAATCACCGTGGCGAGCACGCTGCAGGAGATGTTCCGCCACATCGTCGCGATCGGCGCGGATACGATCACGCGCGGCACCAAGCAGACCGGCTCGGTGCTGATCGAACGGATGACGATCGCCGGGCAGTAAGCGGGTTGTGGCTGCGCGTTGCGGCGCGCAGCCGCGCGCAACGCGCAGGTAAAAACAAAAACGCCACGCAAGGTTTTGCGTGGCGTTTTTTATGCAAATGCGTTTGAGTCTGGATTCGGCAACCTCAAGCGCCCGTGCGCTTATAAGTCACGAACGCATAATCGAAGTCATTCGGTGCATCCGCGCGATGCGTTTCATGCGCGACTTCTTCCCACTCGCTGTCGTCGAGCTCGGGGAACGTGGCGTCGCCTTCGAAGTCGGCGGAAATCTCGGTGATGATGAGCTTGTCCGCCTGCCGCAACCCTTCCGCATACAACTGCGCACCGCCGATCAGAAACGCTTCCGGCGCCTGATCCTGAGCGGCGAGCTTGAGCGCCTCCTCGAGCGTGGTGGCGGCATCGCAGCCCTGAAAGCGGCGCGTCGTATCGCGTGTCACGACAATGTTGCGGCGTCCCGGCAATGGCCGGCCGATCGATTCATGCGTCTTGCGGCCCATGATGATGGGCGCGCCCATCGTGGTGCGCTTGAAGAACGCCAGGTCTTCGGGAAGTCGCCAGGGCAACTGGTTGTCGCGGCCGATCACGCCGTTATTGGCGCGAGCGACGATCAGGGTGAGCGTCGTCATCGAATGGAAAGGGGAACGTAACCGGGACGATTCTACCTGACGCGCGGAAGCGGGCCCACGGGTGCGGACCCACCCCCCGTGCAACGCGTCATTCGTGCTCGGCGTCTTCGCCCGCGAGCACGGCTTTGTCTTCGACGGCGCTCAATTCACGCAAGCCATGCAGGCCCATCAACCGGTAGAGCGTGACGCGTGAAATATTCAGATCCGCCGCCGCTTCGTTCAGCCGATGCCGATGGCGCAGCAACGCCGTTTCGATCGCGCGTTTCTCGGCGGCCTCGCGTGCTTGCGACAGCGTCATGGTCTGCTGTTCGGTGAAGTGCGCGAGATCGAGGTCGTCGGCGGAAATCAGCTTGTTTTCCGCCATCACGATCGCGCGACGCACCCGGTTGATCAGCTCGCGCACATTGCCCGGCCAGTTGTAGTTGTAGAGCGCCTCGATCGCCGAAGGCGTGAAGCCGCGGATCTTGCGCGCGCTGTCGGTCTTGAACTTGTGCAGGATGTGATGCGCGAGAATTTCGATGTCCTTGCCGCGCGCGCGCAACGGCGGTTCGTCGACCCGCAGCACGCACAGCCGATGAAACAGGTCGGCCCGGAAACGTCCTTCGCGCATCGCGTCTTCCAGATCGATGTGGGTCGCTGAAATGATCCGCACGTCGATCGGAATCGATTCGCGGCCGCCGAGGCGTTCGATCTTGCCTTCCTGCAGAAAGCGCAGCAGGCTCGCCTGGCTTTCCAGCGGCAGGTCGCCGATTTCGTCGAGCAGCAGGGTGCCGCCGTCGGCGGCTTCGACCCGGCCGATCTTGCGCTGGTTGGCGCCGGTGAACGCGCCGCGCTCGTAGCCGAACAGTTCCGACTGCAACAGGTGGTGCGGAATCGCGCCGCAATTGATCGCGATGAACGGCGCTTTGCGGCGCGGCGAGCGCTCGTGAATCGCCAGCGCGGTGAGCTCCTTGCCGGTGCCCGACTCGCCGGAGATGAACACGCTCGCGTCGGTGTTCGCCACCTTGCGGATGGTGCGAAACAGGTGTTGCATGGCTTCGCAGGTGCCGACCATTTCCTCGTCGCCCGATTCGCCGACGGGCGGCGCGACCTCCGGCTCGCACAGCGTCACCATGCCGAATGCGTGGCTGACCAGATAATCGACCGAGGCGTTCGCCACCGGCATTTTCACGAAGTCGAAGCAGTAGTGGCGCACCAGCCGCCGCACGACCGGATCGTTCAGGCGCTCGTGCGTGGCGAGCGCGATCCAGCCGACCTGCTGCTGCCGCAGACTGGCTTCGAGACCGGCCAGATCGCGCGGCGGAAAGCTCGCCAGATCGACAATGCCGGCGCATGCCACGTCCGGCTTCACCAGCTTGCCGAGCTCATGCGCGGAGCGTGCCGCCGCGACGTTCCAGCCACGGCTTTTCAGATGCGCAATCAAGGTCTCGTCCGGCGTGCGCGCCACGTAGAGCAGCAGACGTTCGGTCCGTATGTGGGCCACCGCCGCCATGCCGCCGTTCGCGGCCACCGTCGGCGGCAGGCGCGCAGGCGTATCCACCACGCGGGCCGCCGCGCTTTTCTGCGGCAGCGCGAGCGTGAGATGCGAAGCCGCTCCCGCCACCGGAGCAACACTGGTCAGATGAGGTGATTCACGCACGTTCGACCTCGTATCGTTGGCATATCAGAATGTGTAGGGAAAGCGCACGCCGACCACGAAGTTCGGCGCGTCCGGCGTCAGGCCGACCGAGACCGAGCCGTTGATGGTCAGGTGCTTGTTCACCACGTGGTTGAGCCCGAAATTCAACGCGGCCGCCGTGGTTTCGCTGCCCGGTACCTTCGAGTACGAGCCGCCCGGCGCGCGCGTCTTCGATTCCGGTTCGAGCGCCATCGTGTACGAGATGCTGGCCGAGTCCTTGTCGGAGAACGCGAGCGCGACGCCGCCGCCGAACTGCACGACGTCGCCGAGCTTGACCGTCGCCGGTTCGGTTTGCCCCTGCACCGACGAGATGTCCGCGAACGAGCGGGCGACGTTATACGTGTACGACAGGCTGCCGAACAGCACCACCGGGTCGTAGGTTTTCAGCAGCGAGACGCCGGCCGTGACGTTCCACATGCCGGTGCCCGTGGGCAGCTTGTTGGGCGCGACCAGGTTGGTGTTGTTGGCGTCCACCTGCACCAGTTTCTGGCCGAACGGCGAGGTGCCGGTCGGGGCCTTGATGCGCAGGCTGCCGACCACGTCGGGCAGGCTGTTGGTCTCTTTCAGGAACTGGTAGTAGATCCCGAAGTTGATGTCGCCGACATTGCTGCCGTTCACCGACGCGTCCGACAGCGTGTTCGCCGCGCCGCCCGCGCCGCCGACGATGAAATTGCTATGCCGGTAGATGTACGGCACGTCGACGTCGATACTCATGCGGTCGGTCAGACCGTAGCGCGTATCGAGATCGGCCATCACCTGGTGCGACTTGGTCTCGCCGAGGTTGATGTTGCCGAGGAAAATCGCGTCGAGCGCGAGGAAGCCCGACAACTGCAACTGGCGGCGATCGTAGTAGGTGTCGCTGATGCCCCAGTCCATCGTCAGCTTGTGGTCGAAGAGCGGCGCGTGTTCGCGTTGCACGACGGCTTCCTCGGCTTGCGTGCGCACCGGTTCGTTGGCTTTCTGGGTCGTGCCGATCGCGCCGCTGCCGTCGGTGGCGGCGGGCAGGCCGCCCGCGCTGTTGCCCTCGGGCGCCGGCGGGTTGACGGGCACGCCGGTGGCGGTGCCCGTGTTGCCGCCTGGCGCCGGCACGCCCGGATTGACCTGGGCGAGCGGCGGCAACGGTACCGGCAGCCCGTCGGCGCCGGGCTGTTCGGCCACCGCTTCGCTGCCGGCCGGTGCACCGTAGCCCGGCATGCCGCGGCCGCGTTGCGCCATTTCGAGATTGGTGACCTGTGTTTCGAGCGAATGGATCTGCCGCTGCTGCTCGTCGACGACCCGCATCAACGTGTTCAGACGGTCTTCTACCGATTGTCCCGCCAGCGCCTGAGCGCCGGCACTTTGCGAAAGCGCGAATAGCAGGACGGCGGCCGGAATGGCCGCCAGTGCCGTGCGCGGCATTCTGGTCGATGAAAAATTGTTCATTTTGTGTTCCCCCGGTGTTCCGGCTGCACGCCGTCCGTTGCCGGGCGGCGCGCTGCCGTATCTTTACTGCTGGTCCTACGGTTGACGGGTGGCGGCCCGACGCTTCATCTCCGGTTTTGCAGCGCTTGTAGTACGCCTAACTGACGGATCATCGCGGCTGACATCTGCTGCGTCTGCAAACTCAACTGCAATGCGTTGGCGACTTGCTGGTTATTGCCTGCAATCTGTAGTAACTGGGCGATTTGCCCGTTGCCTGGCGTGATGGTCTGGGTGGCGAGCCCAGCCGGTGTTTGTAATGCGACGCTAATGCCATTGCTGCCGAACGTGATGCCGGCTTTGACTGAGCCGGTCGAATTGCTGGCCGCTGCCGACGGGACATTGGCGGCGCCCCCCAGGACCACGGCGTTATTATTGAAATCGATGATTGCCGAGTTGGAACCCGTGTTCTTATCGCCCGCAACCTGGGTGACTTGCGACACGCCGTTCACCGAAATGTTTTGTCCACCGGTGGCTTGAGCGTTCGGGTTGGCACCCGAGTTGCCGCCGCTGCCCCCGGTTACGCTTGCCATCGAATTGACGGCGGTGCTTACCTGTCCGACGGCGTTCTGCACCGCCGACAGCGTGCCTTGGGCGAGGGCGGTCACGCCGTTGGGCAACTGCCATTGCGAAATGACGTTCAGCACGAAGCCGGAAATCATCGTGCCGCCGGCATATTTGCCAGTCTGGGCGGCGAGCACATCGTCGCCGACCATCTGCACCTTGAGGGCTGCGGCGTCGGTGTCGTGAGCGGCGAGAAATTCGGGTACCGGTGGCGAGCCGGCGCCCTGTGCCGCATGGGCGCTGCTGGTCAGGCCGCACATCAAGGTGCAGATTGCGAGCCCGAGCTGAGTGAGCTGTTGCTTCATGGTTGAGTCAGAACAGGTCTGCCTTGATCAAGCCGTACTCGACAAAGGGAGTCGCCGCGGTGCCGTTAGCCAGCGCGCTGGCGCGCAGCTTCAGCGCGAGCGACTCGTTGTCCTGCAAGAGCGGGGAATCCTCCCTGAAGGGTTTGCCGAGGACCGCGAAGACGAGACCGTTCCAGGTCTTCGCGAAGTCCTCCTGCATCACGATGCGATTGCCCAGCGCCGGATCCGCAATGAAGATGCGGCCTTGCTCGGCGTGCTTGACGATCACGAAGTGTTCGTACCCGTCGATGTTCATCAACACCATCACGGGAATCTGTAGATGCTGGAGTGCGTCGACGGTGACCCGGAAGCCACGGCCGCGCATGCCGATGGTCTCGACGAACTTCTTCATGTCGAGCATCGAGAAGCCATTCTTGACCACTACTTCGGGCGTGGAGAACACCATCATCCGGCGGATCAGTTCGGTTTCCGGAATGTCGATGCCATAGCCGAATTTGAGGAGGGTCGCCAGCGCCGCCGCACCGCAGCTGTAGTCGAACTGCTGATTGACGATGTGGCTGTAACGGATGTCCTTCATCGAACGAACTGTCTTCGTCAACGGCACGCCCGCGAAGGTGGACGTGTCGATGCTCGCCTGCGCGTAAGTCTGGTCCACGCACAGCGTGCAGCTTGCCAACGCTACGGCGAACCGTAGCGCCGGGAACCCCTTGAACCCGGACATGCTGGTCTCCTGCTCCGTGGTCGCGCCGGCCGCTGCGATGGCGGCCGGCGCGTCCTCCCTGCTGCTTTTCTGGCTTCTTCTACCCGCTGTCGCGGTGCCGTCAGCTTAGTGACCGCTGTTCAGCGCTGCGATTGCGAGGCCGTTGTGTTGCAGGTTGCCCGCGCCACCGGCAATGTTCACGCCGATGTTGCCCGACGCGTTCATCAAAGCGCCTGCGCCCAGCATCGCGGTGCCCTGGAATTGACCCTTGACCGACATGTTGGCGGTTTGCGAGTTGTCATCCGTGGCGACCATTGCCGTGGTTTCGGCATTCATCGGCGTGGTCGTCGTCACTGCACCGGCGAGGCTGTTGTTCTGCACGTTGCCGATACCCGACGAGACGTTCACCCCGACATTGCCCGACACGCTTTGCAGCGAGTTGTCGCCGATCGACGCATTCAGATTGAAGTTGTTGATCTTGGCGGTGCCGGCCGAGCCTTGCGAGTTGAAGATCTGCGCATTGCCGAACACGTTGCCGACGTCGACCGAAGCGAGCGACACGTCGTTGCTCTGAGCGTTGTCGATACCTTCCGTGATGTTGATGCCCAGGTTGCCCGAGACACCGTTGGCGGCGCCGTTGCCGGTCGTGGCGGTCAGCGTGCCGGCGGCTTGCGTGTTGATGTGCTGCGTCACGGAGCCTTTCACCGTCACGTCGGTTGTGGCGAGGCTGGCGTCGATACCCCATGCTGCACCGTAGGCGTCGGTGGAAGACGACGAGCTCTTCGAATAGCTGGACGACTGTTCGCCGACCGCGGCGTAGCCGGACCCTTGGCTCGCCTTGTAGCCCCACACCTTGCCTTGTCCCGAACCTTCGCTGGCTTCGAAGCCGCCTGCCACACCTGCCGAGTTGGTATAGCTCGATTCGTTGTAGCCGGCCGAGAATCCGCCGCTTGCATGCGCCGAGCCTTCGCCGAAGAACGGCGTATTGAAGCCCTGATAGTTGTAGCTGCCGCCGATCGAACCGCCGGCCGCGATATGGCCACCGGCGTTCTGGCTGGTGTGGCTGAAGCCGCCTTCAATGCCGGCTGCCTGCTGGCTGAACGAATAGCCGCCGCCTTGCACCGCGCTGCTCTGGCTGCCATACACATAACCGGCAGACGCTTGCGCGCCTTGCGAGCTGGACGATTTCGACGAATGGCTTTGCGTCAGCACGGCGTATGCGACGCCACCGCCGACGACCGACGACGAGTTGTTATTCACCGACGTCGTCACGTGGCCGCTCGTGTAGCTCTGGGCTTGCGGGTCGAGCGACGCGTTGACGTTGACCATCTGGCTGTTATTGATCACCGCGCCGGCCGTGCTGGACACATGCACGCAACCGTACAGGCCAACCAGACCTTCGACGCCGACCGCTTCACCCACCAGCGTGGCATTGAACAGGTAGACCTTTTGCGGTGCGGCAAAGGCGCTGCCGGATGCGGCAACGAGGACGGCTGCGGCAATAAGAGTGCGCTTCATGATTCGCTCCGATACTTTAAGTGTGGTCAGTTAAAAAAAGTGCCCGCCGGGGGACGGAGCACAAAACTGTTTGCCGTGGCATTACCGGCGCCGGCTGTCTGGTTGATCTGCACGATCCCGCTGACGTTCTTGAAGGCATCGTTGGAGATGTTTGCCTCGCGTACGCTATGAACCCCGATGGATTGACCCAGACTTCCGTTTTTCGGGGCCGTCGCGGATAGCTCCCCATCCGAGACGGTCTCGACTCCGAGCACAGCGGCGGTCCCGATCTGGGTGCTGTTGCGCTGCAGATTCCCTGCTCCGGCGGACTGGTTCACCAGTACCGCGCCGGATGTATTCGAAAAGGCGTTCGCCTGAATCGACGCCTGTGCATTCGTGACCTTCGCGGCAACCGTCGCGCTTTGCGTGCCGACATTGGCATTGCCCACCGAGCCGCCGTTGGTCAGCGTGATCTGATTGGCCTGGGCGTTGTCGAGACCGGCCGTTTCATTGACCGCGAACGCGCCGGTGACACCCGCGCCGGCGCCGTTGCCGATGATCGCGTTGGCGCCGACGGTCGGCACGGCTTGCGCGTGCGCCTGGCCGGCCAGCAGCGCCACGCCGCCAAAGCACAGGCCCAGCGCCATCCGCAGTGAACCCAAGCGCGGTGAACGCACGTTGAGCGGGTTCATTTCAAACCTCCGAGTGAGCCGCTCAGCGCGTTCGACAGCGGCGCCAGCGCGCCCGTCACCGACGAGGTGATCGTGCCGCCGATCCCGGGGCCGGGCAGGCCGATGCCACCGGCGTTCAGCGCGACGTTGTTGCCGGTCGTCTTGCCGCTGAGGATTTGCGTAACCGCCTGCATGCCGGTGCCGCCGAGCACGCCGCCGTCGGCGACACCGCTGGACCCGTGCGCATTCGTCAGATCGGTGTCGCCCACGAGTTGGGCGATCGCCGGATTGAATGAATTGGCCGGGAAAGTGGTGGCACGTACGGCAACCGGATCCTGGTCTTTCGGCACCGGGATAAACGCGTCACGCGGCGTGACCGTGCGCTCAACGATGATGTCGCCAGGGTTGACGGTTTGCTGCGCGTTGGCGCAGACGCTGAAACAGGCACAGGCGGCGAGCAGGGTGGCTCCAGCTAGCGCGGCCAGGAAGACGGGAGGGCGGGTCGACGGCGTGGTCGACAGCGAGACGGGTGATGCCTGCGGCGATCGCTGCGCGCACGGCATGCGGGTTGAGATAGTCATGTCGGTTCCCTGCCTTTGTCTCTGTAAGCGGGTGGCGCGCTTTGCGCGTCACCGCCGCCGGTATGCGTCGTTAATCTGTTCGGTTACTTTCTTTGGTAATTGGCCACGTTGCCTTGCGCGGAACGCGCGGCGTCGACCGGAATCGGTAGCGGCGACGAGGGCGGGGCGATTTCGTCCCACAGCGTCACGCTGTTGCCGTTACCGCTGCCGCTGCCGCGCATCAGCTGCGGCGTCGCGGCCACCATCAACATGCCGACCGCGCCGCCGCGTTGGCGCGACAACACCTGGTCTTCGAGCGAAAAATCGTTCACGGATGCACCATCGACCGGAAAACTCAGCGCGTTGCCGGCGAGCAGGCTGAACTCGCTGGACGTCGAGGCCGTCCAGACCGGCGTGGCCTTGACGCGCAGCGTCGCGTTCGTGAACGAGGCGAAGCCGCTGTCGTTCGAGTCGGCGGAATCGGCCAGCGTGGCGCTTTGCGCCTGGACGGCTTGCTGGGCACGGGCGCCGGCGGGCAGCACGAACAGAGCGGCGGCGGCGCACAGTGCGGCGCAAGACGCGAGGCTGCTTAGTTCGGTGCGGAAAGCGAGTCGCATGATGTGTCTCCTTGGTGCACAGCATTTAGCGAAACGTGTGCCATCGGTCGCAATCCGTTGATGCATCTGGATGCGACCGGCATACCCCGGAGTCAAGCTCGACAAATCGGACAAAAACGTTTCAGCGCTGAAACGGCAGGCAGAAAATACCTATAATTTGTTAATTGCGGCGGTACGAAGTACCTTCGGGTCTACGCTAGGAAAAGCGCTTCCACTCGTGTTTTATTTGTCGGCTTAATATCGATGGATCGCCCGCTAAGCCTTACTGGGTATGGGATTTGCGATTAAATTCGCATAATTGTTTTCCAAGCGACGCGCGTATAGTAAGCTCTCGAAAAAGAGCTTCAGATTTAAAAAAGCCCGCTAACGGGCCGTCTCAAACACACACGCCGCTTTCTTGGGGATCAGCTGTCCGCACGGAATGGAATGGCCGTTCGGTTTTTGCTATTGCGCGAATCCCGAACGGGTCAGCGTGTCTGAATCTTGGTTCAGGTGCGTGCGTCATCCTTAACGTTCGTTGACGAGAGGATCTGAATAATGGAACCCGCAACGCGGCAACTGATTTACGTTTCACGCGACCCGAGCGCGGAGCTGCACACACGCTTTCATCAGCGTGGCTGGCATGTCGAAGTGGTGGGATCGGCGCGTGACGTGCGCCGGGCGGTTCGCGCCGGCATGGCGGCGGGCGGCCTGCTCGATCTTTGCAGCGACTTCCAGCCGCACGAAATTGCCGCCTTCGAATCCTGCCTGACCATGCCGAACGTCGGCTGGGTCGCGGCCACCTTGCCCGGCCAGTTGCAGGACGCCGCCTTGCGCCGGCTCGTGCGCGACTACTGTTTCGACTATGTCACGGTGCCGTATTCGGGCGACCGGATCGTCGATTCGGTCGGCCACGCGTACGGCATGATCTCGCTGGGCGAACCCGCTTCGAACGATGCCTCGCAAGGCGCCGAAGGCGAAATGGTCGGCTCGTGCGACGCCATGCTCGCGCTGTTCCGCTCGATCCGCAAAGTGGCCATGACCGACGCGCCGGTGTTCATCTCCGGCGAATCGGGCACCGGCAAGGAATTGACGGCGGTCGCGATTCACGAGCGTTCAGCGCGGCGCAACGCTCCGTTCGTGCCGATCAACTGCGGCGCGATTCCCCCGCATCTGTTGCAATCCGAACTATTCGGCTATGAGCGCGGCGCGTTCACGGGCGCGAATCAGCGCAAGATCGGCCGCGTGGAAGCGGCCAACGGCGGCACGTTGTTTCTCGACGAAATCGGCGATCTGCCGCTCGAAAGCCAGGCGAGCCTGCTGCGCTTCCTGCAGGAACGCAAGGTGGAACGGCTCGGCGGCCATGGCGCGATCGACGTCGACGTGCGCATCATTTCGGCTACCCACGTGGATATGACCGCCGCGATGATCGAAGGGCGCTTCCGCTCCGATCTCTATCACCGTCTGTGCGTGCTGCAGATCGACGAGCCGCCGCTGCGCGCGCGCGGTAAGGATATCGAACTGCTGGCGCGGCACATGCTGGAACGTTTCAAGAAAGATGCGAGCCGCCGTCTGCGCGGCTTTGCGCCGGATGCGATCGCGGCGCTGCATAACTACGGCTGGCCGGGCAATGTGCGCGAGCTGATCAACCGGGTGCGGCGCGCGATCGTCATGTCAGAAGGGCGCGCGATCACGGCGCGCGATCTGGAACTGGCCGAGTACGTCGAGATCGTGCCGGTGTCGCTCGCGCAGGCGCGCGAGGCAGCCGAGCGTCAGGCAATCGAGCTGGCGTTGCTGCGCCATCGCGGCCGTCTCGGCGACGCCGCCCAGGAACTCGGTATTTCGCGCGTCACGTTGTACCGGCTGTTGTGCTCGCATGGCATGCGGCACATGGAAGGCGAACCGCTGGCCGCGCCGCACGGCGATTTGCCGGCTACGGTGCCGCATCTCTAGACCTTGCGTTCCACCGCTCGCGCGCGTCGCGGGCCGGGGGGATGGCGGGCGTCGATATTTTCTCTGGTTCGTGCCGCGCTCCGGCGTCGTCCGGCCGCGCTTGTTAAAATCGGGTTTTCCGCTCAATTTTCGTGGCGCGCCTGGCGGTTGCGCCGCGCGCGTCGTCGAAGGAACCCGCATGAAACAGTATCTGGACCTCGTCCGCACGATTCTCGACACCGGCACATGGCAGGAAAACCGCACCGGCATCCGTACCATCAGCATGCCGGGCGCGATGTTGCGCTTCGACCTCCAGCAAGGTTTTCCCGCTGTCACCACGAAGAAGCTGGCGTTCAAGTCGGCGATCGGCGAACTGGTCGGGTTTTTGCGCGCGTCGCGCAGCGCCGCGGATTTTCGTGACCTCGGCTGCAAGGTGTGGGACGCGAACGCGAACCAGAATCCGCAATGGCTGGCCAATCCGTATCGCGAAGGGCCGGACGATCTCGGCGACGTGTACGGCGTGCAGTGGCGCCAGTGGCCGGCCTACAAGGTGCTCGACGCGGGCGCGAGCGCGCAGCTGGCCGACGCGCAGTCGCGCGGCTTCCAGGTGGTGACCGAATTCGACGAGAACGGCAGTCCCAAAGTGCTGCTTTACAAGGCGATCGACCAGTTGCGTCAATGTCTGGACACGATCATGCAGAACCCCGCCGACCGGCGAATTCTGTTTCATGCGTGGAACCCCGCGGTGCTGGATCAGATCGCGCTGCCGGCTTGCCATCTGCTGTATCAGTTCCTGCCGAACGTCGCGCGGCGCGAGATTTCGCTGTGTCTGTACATTCGCAGCAACGACGTCGGGCTCGGCACGCCGTTCAACCTGACCGAAGGCGCGGCGTTGCTGCATCTGGTGGGCCGCTTGACGGGCTATACGCCGCGCTGGTTCACGTACTTCATCGGCGACGCGCACATCTACGAAAACCAGCTCGATATGTTGCAGCGGCAATTGACGCGTGAGCCGTATGAGAGCCCGGCTTTCGCGATTTCAGATCGCGTGCCGGACTATGCGACGACCGGTGTGTATGAGCCGGAGTGGCTGGAGAAGATCGAGCCGTCGGATTTTTCGCTGGTGGGTTATCGGCATCACGAGCCGCTGACCGCGCCGATGGCGGTCTGAGCGGTTGGCGGCCTGCGTTCGGCTCGCTTGAAAAATAAAAACCCCCCGCGATGTGAGTCGCGGGGGTTTTTTGTTGCACCTCGAGTTCAGGTGCGCGGATTAAAGCTCGGCGCTGCCGGGTTTAGCCCTTGTGATGCTCGTCATGGTTGCCACCGGACGAGTGCTGCTCCTCGTGCTGCGGATGCGCTTCAGGACGCTGCGCCTGCTGCGGACGCGGTTCCGGATGCGGTTGCTGCGCCGGTTGCGGACGCGGTTCCGGGCGAGGCTGCTGTGCCTGCTGCGGACGCGGTTCCGGGCGCGGCTGCTGCACCTGTTGCGGACGCGGCTCCTGACGCGGTTGCTGCATCTGTTCCGGACGTGCTTCCTGACGCGGCTGCTGCGCCTGCTGTGCCGGCTGCGGATGGTATTCCTCACGCGGTTGCTGCGCCTGCTGCATCGGCTGCGGATGAGCTTCTTGCGGCCGTTGCGCTTCGCGCGGCGCTTCCGCCTGACGCTCAGCCTGTTGCTGCGGCTGCGGCGGACGAGCTTCTGCCTGCCGCGCCGGCTCCTGCTGCCCGCCACGCTGCTGCGCCTGCTGAGCCATCGGCGTATGCGGCTGCGTCCATGCCGGCTCGTGGCGCTCGTTCGCGCCCGGCTGCTGGCCGGCCTGCTGAGGCATGCCGTGCTGCTGCGCGTTGGCTTGCGGGTTGCCGCCGTTCGCTTGCGGCGGACGCGGCACGCCGTTTGCCGGATGTCCCGCTTCGCCCGGTTGCTGGCGTTCATTGGCCATCGGTTGAGGCATACCCGGCCGAGCCTGCGCCTGCTCGCCACGTTGCGGCTGACCGGGCGCCGCGCCGGGCATCGCCCCCGGACGCTGCCCTGCCTGCTGCATCCCGCCAGGCGCACCCGGCGCACCCGGCGCCGCCCCCGGCGTACGTCCCGGCATATGCGACTGCACGACCCGCACGTTCTGCACCGGTAATGCGCTGGGACCGCCCGCCATGTGCGCCGGCACGGAGGTCCGCACGATCGGCTGACCCGCGCCCGGCACCCGTCCACCGCTCTGCGCGAAATTCTGCGCGAGGGTGTCGTGATAGGCGGCCGGCATGGCGGGACTGCGCGTCGCGACCACCGGACGTGCCGCGACACCCGCCGGCGGCCGGTAATTCGCGTTGCGCAGACCCGGGCCGAAGCTTTCCTTGACCGGCGCGATACCCACGCCGCCCGGGTTGATCTGCGCGTTGCGCCATTGCTGCGGGTCGACCTTTTGCGCGAAGCGCGCCACCGGCTGACCGTGCACGAAGGCCGTCGCCGGCACCGCGGTGACAGCGCCCGGCGCGCGATAGTTGATGTACGTGTTGTGAATGTTGGTCACGTTCACATTCGTCACGTTGTGGTTGTAGTTGTTGACGATCGTCGTCTGGTTGACGCGGTTGTAGTAACCGGGGCTCCAGTGATCGTGACCGCCGCCCCACTGCGGATGCCACGGCTCGCCGGGGCCGAGCGGGAACCACGCGACGCCGGCCGCCACCGCGCCGCCGATCGCCAGACTCACGCCCCAGTTGACCCCACCGCCGCCTCCGCCGCCCACAAAGGCGACCAGCGCCGGCGCGTAGACCGGCGGCGCGCTAACCACGATCGGACCCGGCACCCACGCCCACGCGTCGTCGACCTGGGCCCAGCGGCCGTAATGGTAGGGCGCGAAGCCCCACGGCGCATCGTCGACCCACGTCCAGCCCCACGGCGCCTGCCAGACCCAGTGGCCTTCGTGGTACGGCGCCCAGCCGACCGGCGTGGCGCGCGGCACCCACACTTCGCCGTATTGCGGGCTGCTGCGCCATGTGCCGTTGGCGTCGAGGTCTTCGTAGCCGGGAATGTCGCGCGACACGTAGCGTGCCGACACCGAGCGGTCTTCGGCGGCATCGCGCGCGGCGGCCCACTGGTCGAAGCCGTCGAGGCCCGGCACGCCGTTGTCGGCGACCTGTTGCAGACTGGTGCCGCCGAAGCGGACCTGCTGGCCCGCCGAAACTTGCACCTGACCGCTATCGCCGTACACCGTCGCGCTACCGCTGCGCACGGTCACGCTGGTGCTGCTGCCATCCGGCGCGACGTCGACGCGATAGTCGCCGGGGCCGTTCAGCCCGAGCGCGAGATTCGGCGTGTCGATCTCATACGACGAACCCGGCGCCAGTTCGCGCACCCGCGTCGACAAGGTGCCTTGCGCGACTTTGAGTTGCGCGCTGTTGTCGTCGAGATTGAGGATATCGAGGCTGGTGGACTGATCGAGGCGCACCGCGGTCGAGCCGATGTGCAGCTCCGAGCGCGCGTTCTGGTCGTTCCACAACTGATCGCCGGTGGTGAGCGGACGGTTGAGCTGCGCATACGACCAGTCGGTCGCGCCGGCCGGTTCGGTGGTCACCGTGCCGGCCATGTAGTTCAGGCGCGCAATGCGCCCCGGCGGATCGGTGTTCTGCGTCGAGGCGACCTGAGGAGCGGGCTGGACTTCCTGCGCGATGCCGGCCTGAGCGGCGAGCAGAAACGCCGCGGCCGCGATCAGGGTGTAGCCCGTAATGCGGCGATTCGAGTGTTGATCTTTAGTGTGTGTTCTCATGATTTATCTCCGGCGGACGCGGCATTTTGCTTCATCCGGAGTTCACTTTACATGCCGCGTATGTTTCAAGACCCCCACTTTTGTAAGGCCACCTCACCGGCGTGTAACAAAAGGTCTCGATAAGGCATTCCGTAAGCTGATTGGAGAATTTCTGTAATCGCATCAGAGGGTTACGAGCGACACGGGTGGTCGTTCCGACGACGATTCAGCCTGCCAGAAACGTATCGAAATGACGCTGCCCCGCCGGCGTGACGCGCAGGATTCGCGGCCGCTCGGTCCGCTCGACCCAGCCGTGCGCGGACCACGAGTCGAGCAGCGCCGCGCCGAGCGCGCCGCCCAGATGCGGCCGGCGTTCGCTCCAGTCGGGGCAGGTGCAGGCAAAGCGGCGTCGACGGCTTTTCTGCGCCGACAGATCGATGCCCCATTCGGCGAAGCGGCTGGCGCCGTTTTCCGTTGCTTCCAGCGAGGTGCCGTCCAGCGTCAGCAGACCGCGCTGAACCAATCGCTCCAGCACGCGCACGGACAGCTCGCCCGCCATATGGTCGTAGCAGGTGCGGGCGTAGCGCATGTCGAGCGGCACGGTGCGCACCGGGCGCGGCACGGACCGCTGCGGCGCGCTGATTTGCGCGACGTTGGCGAGCGCTTCGATGGAGGCGGCAATATCCGCCGACGCGATCCGGAAGTAGCGATGCCGGCCGCGCACTTCGAGCGCGAGCAGACCGCCGTCGGTCAGGCGGGCGAGATGCGCACTCGCCGCCGACGGCGAGAGCCCGGCGATGACGGTCAGTTCGCCGGCCGGGCGGGCGCTGCCGTCCATCAGCGCCCACAGCATCGCGGCGCGGCCGGGGTCGGCGAGCAGCGCGCCGATCCGGCTCAGGCCGGGGAAATGGTTCTGTTCGTCGGCGAGCTTGAGGGTCATGGGGTGTCTCCTTCGAGTCCGGGCAACCGGGTTGCCGTTGGCGGCGCCGCCAGGGCGCCATACGGACCAATGTACCGATCCGCGGCATTCTATGTTTCAGCTTAGCGTGAAGTGTTGCATGCATGCGCTACGAAAACCCGGCAGGCGCATCGGGCGCGGCGCGGTGGCTGCCGCTCCTGAGCCGGCTTGATCCGCCAGGCTAGAATCGAAGCCTGTCTTTGCGGGAACACGCAGTCATGAAAACTCTTCTCGCCGCGCTGGTCGCGGCACTGCTGCTCGGCGCGTGCGTGCAGGGCGGTGCGGATTCGTCGGGGGCCGGCACTGGCAGCATCACGATGTACGGCACGATCGACGAGGGCGTTACGGTGCATAAATGAGCGACGGACAACTGCCTCGACCGTGCGGGCGCTGCCGGTGATAGCCCTGCGCTACCTTGGCGTGACCCGGACACAAAGCCCCGCGCCGACGGAAAGCTCACCGAAAGCCTCAACCAATTCCCGCAACAATTCGCCTCGCCAACCGCGCCGAACCCACGACGCTGTCAATATTGCGCTCGTATAATCGCCTCCTTTCAATGCATCCGATTGACCGGAGTCAACATGAGCACCCCTTCCGCAGCCCCGTTTGACCGTTCCGAAACCACTTTCCGCTTTCTCGCCGAACCCAGTTCGGTCAACTTCGGCGGCAAGGTGCACGGCGGCGCGTTGATGAAGTGGATCGACGAGACCGCGTACGCGTGCTCGGCGGTGTGGTCGGGCCGCTATTGCGTGACCGTCAGCGTGGGCAATATCCGGTTCCGTCGGCCGATTCTGGTCGGTAACCTCGTCGAATTGCGCGCGCGGGTCGTGGCGACGGGCCGCACCAGCATGCACATCCACGTGTCCGTGCAAGCCGGCGACCCGAAGGGCGGCGAGCTGATGCAAACCACGGATTGTCTGGTCGTGATGGTCGCCGTCAACGAGAACGGCCACCCGGTGCCGGTGCCGGCCTTCGTGCCGGAAACGGATGAGCAGAAGCGTCTTGCGAAATACGCGATGGACGTGAAGGAAGCGCTCGACGCGATCGTCGAGTTGAAGCCGGAAGAAGTGGCGCAGGGGAAGGTTTAAGCGGTGCCGGCAGGGATTGCCGGCGCGCCGGGCTGTCCACGCGAACAGGGCGTTTGCGAGGACAGCGGGTCAGGCGAGCCGCAAGCGCAGCAACAGAGCGACTTGACCGGCCGTAGCGTCGAGGCGCTCGACCGGCCGACCAACTCGCCACGCTGACCGGTCGCTCAACCGGCCGCTTATCTGGCCACTCAACCGGCCGAATGCCCCACCATCTCCTTCGGCTTCACCCACTCGTCGAACTGCTGCTCGGTCACATACCCGAGCGCAAGCGCCGACGCCTTCAGCGTGGTGCCTTCCTTATGCGCCTTCTTCGCGATTTTGGCGGCCTTGTCATAGCCGATGTGCGGATTGAGCGCCGTCACCAGCATCAGCGATTCGTTCAGCAACGTATCGATACGCTCGCGATTCGGCTCGATGCCGACCGCGCAGTTGTCGTTGAAGCTATGCGCGCCGTCGGCCAGCAGTCGCACCGATTGCAGCACGTTGTGCGCAATCATCGGCCGGAACACGTTCAACTCGAAGTTGCCGCTCGCGCCGCCGATATTCACCGCGACGTCGTTGCCGAACACCTGCGCGCACAGCATGGTCAGTGCTTCGGATTGGGTCGGATTGACCTTGCCCGGCATGATCGAACTGCCCGGCTCGTTCTCCGGAATCGATAGCTCGCCGAGACCGCAACGCGGACCGCTCGCGAGCCAGCGAACGTCGTTCGCGATCTTGTTCAAACTCGCGGCGACGGTTTTCAACGCGCCGTGCGCGAACACCAGCGCGTCGGCCGCGGCCATCACTTCGAACTTGTTCGGGGCCGACACGAACGGCAAGCCAGTCTGCTTGCCGATCGCGGCCGCGACCTTGTCCGCGAACTGCGGATGCGCGTTCAACCCCGTGCCGACCGCGGTGCCGCCCTGCGCGAGTTCGTACAGATGCGGCAGCGTCGCTTCCACGTGACGAATGCCGTGATCCAGTTGCGCCACGTAACCCGAAAACTCCTGGCCGAGCGTGAGCGGCGTCGCGTCCTGCAGGTGCGTGCGGCCGATCTTCACGATGTCGGCGAACGCTTTCGCCTTACCGTCGAGCGTATCGCGCAGCGTCTTCAGCGCCGGCAGCAGATGCTTGACGATCGCGTCGGCGGCGGCCACGTGCATGGCGGTCGGAAACACGTCGTTCGACGATTGACCGCGATTCACGTCGTCGTTCGGATGCACTTTGCGCGCTTCGCCGCGCTCGCCGCCGAGCAATTCGCTGGCGCGATTCGCGATCACCTCGTTGAGGTTCATATTGGTCTGCGTGCCCGAGCCGGTTTGCCAGACGGCGAGCGGAAATTCGTCGGGATGCTTGCCCGCGATGATCTCGTCGGCGGCGGCGATGATGGCTTTGGCCTTGCTTTCGTCGAGCACGCCGAGACCTTGGTTGACCTCGGCGGCGGAGCGCTTGATGACGGCCAGCGCGTTGATCAGTTCAAGCGACTGTTTCTCGGTCGAAATGCGGAAATTCTGCAGCGAGCGCTGCGTTTGCGCGCCCCACAGACGCGCGTTCGGCACGGCGATTTCACCGAACGTGTCACGCTCCATTCGTACGTCTTCAGTCATGTTCAACTCCGCTTTTCAAAGTTCTGCGTTGACAGGCAATAGGGAGAATAGACCCGTTAGCGCGTTCCGGTACAAACCCGCTTGCGGATCGAAAATGTAGGTGCGGCGCATGCCGTTTTCGACGTCGGTCCACACCAGCGGCGACAGCGGCGCACCGATCGAACGCAGGTAGGCGAGCTGCGCGGCGTCGGCCAGCGTTACGCGGTAACTGACCTCGGGCGCGATGGCGCGCGCGAAGATCTGCGCGACCTGGTCGGCGAGCGGCGCGCTGTGAATCACCAGCGCCAGTTCGGTGTTCAGATTGGCCGAACGCGGGTCGAGATTCATCGAGCCGATGACCAGAATCTGGTGATCGATCACGTAGGTTTTGGCATGCAGGCTGGCGCGCGAACGCGAACCGGCAATCCCCGCGCGCGGCGTATTCTGCTGCGGTTTGTATTCGTAAAGTTCGACGCCTTGCTGCAGCAGCGGCACGCGAAACGGACTGTAGCCCGCTTGCACGGCGACCGCGTCGGTGGCGGCGAGCGAGTTGGTCAGCACGGCGATCCGCACGCCGCGATGCGTCAACACGCCGGCCGCCTCGACACCCGATTCGTGTGGTACGAAGTACGGCGAAATGATCAGGAAATCTTTCTGCGCGTCGTGCATCAGCTCGGCGAGACGCTGCATCGGCGGACTGACATAGTCCGGCGACGGGTGGATGATTTTCTCCGGCAAATCCGCCTTGAATTCGGCTGGTGCCCAAGTGAGGCCGAGCTGGTCGTCGGCGATTTGTGTGGCAAGCGGGGTCGCGTTCAGCGGCTTCGCGTTGTACGGATCGGCGTTTTCGCGCCAGTGCTGACGCAAGTCGTCGCGCGTCTTGTCCAGTTCTTTTGCGTCGAATTTCTGATGGTTCAGCGCACGCAGCGGATAGGCAATGCTGCTGTTCCAGTAGTCGTCGAAACTGGCGGAGACGTCGGCGGTGATCGGGCCCGCGGCGAGCACGTCGAGATCGCGGAATTGCAGCGTTTCGCTGGCGCTGAAATATTCGTCGCCGAGATTGCGGCCGCCGACGATCGCCAGCTGGTTGTCCGCGATCATCGCCTTGTTATGCATGCGGCGCGTGAAGTGGCCGATCTGCGTGAACAGGTTCGTAGTGCGTTCGAACACGCCTTGCTGCGCGCTGCCGAACGGATTGAACACGCGAATCTCGATGTTGTCGTGCGAGTTCAGACCCGCCATGACCTGGTCGATGTCTTTGAAGTTCAGATCGTCGACCAGCATGCGCACGCGCACGCCGTGGTCCGCCGCGTACAGCGCGGCGCCGAGCAGCAGCTTGCCGGTGGTGTCTTCGTTGGCAATGTAGTACTGCATGTCGAGCGTTTTCGTCGCCGCGCGCGCGAGCGCGATGCGCATCTGCAGGGCGTCGGTGCCGCTCGACAGCACGCGAAAACCGGACTCGTTCGGATGCGCGGCTTCGAGCGGCGCAAGCGCGGTATGCAGCGGCGTGGTCTCGCTGACGGGAAGCGCGTGGGTGACCTGACGGTCGAACGCGGTGGCGGGGGGCTTGGTGGCGCAGGCGGTCAGGAATGCCGCTGCGACGCACAGCAGGAAGAAATGTCCGCTTGCCGCCCACGCCGATTTTCCGTGGGACGTGCTCAACGCGTGCTGGCGTTGCAGTGCGGTCTGGCTTGAGTTTTGGTTCTGCTTCTGATGCCACGGCACGCGGGCTTCTCCCTTGAACGCAGGCTTCTCATGGCGAGAGCGCAGGCACTCGCCTGCGCTGTCGAGAAATGCATTCTAAGGGGAATCGCGGAGCCGAGCCGGGTTCGCCCGTATGACGGCGAGGGGATTAGCCGCGTTCGACGTTCAGCACGCGTTCGGCTTCCTGATGCGTCGAGCCCTTCGCTGGACGTCCTGCCCAATAGCCCGCGAGCAATGAGCCGGAGAGGTTGTGCCACACCGAAAACAGCGCGCCGGGCAGCGCGGCGATCGGTGTGAAATACAGCTTGCCGAGCGTGGCCGCGAGGCCGGAATTCTGCATGCCGATTTCGATCGCGAGAGTGCGGCAGACGGCTTCGTCGAAGCCCAGCAGACGGCCGCCCCAATAGCCGCCGAGCAGGCCGATGCCGTTATGCAGTACCACGCCCAGCATCACCACGAGACCGACCGACGCGATGCTCTTCTGCGTGCCGCCCACCAGCGCGCCGATGATAAGGATGATGGCGACCATCGAAATCAGCGGCAGGACCGGTTCGATCTTGCGCACGACCTTGCCGAACAGATGATTGACGACGAGGCCGATCACGATCGGCAGCGCGACGATCTGCAGGATGCTCATCAGCATGCCGTGCACGTCGACGACAATCGAGGCGTCCACGTACAGACGCGTGAGCAGCGGCGTCGCGAACACACCGACGAGGGTCGACAGCGCGCTGATCGTCACCGACAACGCGACGTCGCCGCGCGCCAGGTAAATCATCACGTTCGACGCCGTGCCGCTCGCCACGCTGCCCACCAGCACCATGCCGGCGGTCAGATCGGGCGGCATGCGCAAGGCCTTGGCGATCACCCAGGCGGCCAGCGGCATCACGAGATAGTGCAGCACGATGCCGGCCACCACCGGCGCGGGCCGCGTGAAAACACGCTGAAAATCGGCCACGGAAAGCGTGACGCCCATGGCCAGCATGATGATGGTGAGCAGCGTGGTGACATGCGGCGCGATGCCGGCGAACGAGGCGGGCGAGCTGTACGCGGCGATCGACACGAGCACGGCCCAGAGCGGAAAGAGGCGGGTGACGCGGGCGAGCATGATGGGTGGTCCTTGATGTTTTGTCGCGAGTTTCTTCGCGAGTTTTATTGTGGAAAGCGAGGTCGAATGAGCGGCGCGCGGCAGTATAACTGGCCGCCCGCCGCATCGATTTAAACGGATGGACCCGCTGTCCCCGCTTCGACCGGCACCTGCCGCAAGCTCAGCTTGTGAAAGCGCAGCGTCATCAGCAAGGCGACGCTCGCGAGCCCTGCGGCCAGTCCCCACCACAGGCCGAGCGCGCCGAGGCCGAAATGAAACGCCAGCGTGTAGCCGGTCGGAAAGCCGATCACCCAGTAACCGAACGCAGCGGCAATCATCGGCACGCGGGTGTCTTTCAGACCGCGCAGACAGCCGGAGCCGACCGTCTGCATGCCGTCGACGATCTGGAAGATCGCCGCCACGCCGAGCAGCGAACTCGCCAGTTTGACGGTGGCCGCGTTGGCCGGATCGTCGAGATGCAGATACAGACCGACGATCCAATGCGGCGCCGCGATCAGCACGATGCCCGACAGCGTCATGAAGCCGACGCCCAGCGCCAGCGCGACGAAGCCGGCATGGCGCGCGGCGAGCGGCTGCCCGGCGCCGGACCAGAAGCCGACCCGCACATTCCCCGCCTGGCCGATCGCGAGCGGCACCATGAAGGCCACCGAGGCAACGTTCAGCGCGATCTGATGCGCGGCCAGTTGCGATTCGCCCAGCAAGCCGACCATCAGACCCGTGGCGAGAAACAGCGTCGACTCGACGCCGTAGGTGATCGCCACCGGCCAGCCGATGCCGAACAATTCGCCCATCAGCGGTACGTTCGGCCGCGTCGCGACGACGAAATGGCGGTAGCGCGGCCGCAGGTGCAACAGCGCCATCAACACCAGCGCGCTCAGCCAGACGGTGATCGAGGTCGCGGCCGCCGAGCCGAGAAAGCCGAGCCGTGGCAAGCCGTAGGCGCCGTGAATCAGCCCGTAGTTGAGAAAGCCGTTGACGAAGACGCTCACGAGCGACACCCACAGCAGTCGTTTCGCCGCGCCGATCGCCGTCAGGAACGAGCGCATCAGGCCGACGCCGATCAGGCTTCCGAGCGAGCCCCAGCGCAATACGGACGCATATTCGCCGACGTTGTGCGCGAGCAGCGTGGGTTCGCCGAACGCCAGCAGGATCGGCGTGGCGAACGACAGCAGAAAGAACGCCGGCACCGACAGCAGCACGGACAGCACCAGGCCGGTCCAGTAGATATGCGGCACGCGGCTTTCGTCCTGCGCGCCGCGTGCATGCGACACGCTCACGCTGACGGAGGTCAGCACGCCCTGCAACAGCGTAACCACGACAAAAAACAGGTTCGCGCCGAGGCCGCCGGCGGCGAGCGCATCGGGACCGAGCGAGCCGAGCAGGATCGTGTCGGTGACGGCCATGGCCATTTGCGCAAGCTGGGAGATTGCGAGCGGCGCGGCGAGCCGCGCGGTGTCGGCGGCATGGCGGGAAAGCGTCGGCGGCCGGGAGGCCACCCGGGTGAAGCTGGACTGAGTCATGAAAGCGCCTGGCGGCGAAAGTGGCGACCGGGTCACGGCCGGCGCGCGTTGAGCGGTCGCGCGTGGGCGAGTGGTGACCAAACGGCGAGGAGCGGTAGCTCGGCGGCTCGGTCAGCCGGCCGTATGTTGTCTGTCGAAACTGACAGCTTATTGCCTGGGCGTGGCGCTGTCGATCAAAGAAGCACGAATTTGGTGCGTGCGGTCCTCCGAATTTCCGGAGCGCGGGCCGCACATGACGCGGAGGGTGTCGTCAGGCTTCGTGGACGGCGATGCGCGTGTCGCCGAACAGCACCACCTGGCCTGCGCGGATTTTGCACGTTTTACGCGTTTCGACCCGACCGTCGACGGTCACCGCGCCGTCGCCAACCATCATTTTGGCCTGCCCGCCGCTTTCCGCGAGGCCCGTTATCTTCAGGAGATTGTGCAATTCGACGTAGTCGCCGGTGAGCGTGAAATCGAGGTTGGGCATGGCGTTTGCACCTTCAGGTAAAGGGTTCGCATCATAAGCCACAAGCTTGCCCTGGATGAAGCGCGCACTGTGCAGCGGGCATTGTGTAGGCTTTTGCAAGCAGATGTTATGTAATTGTCGGAAAGTGAAACGTTCCGTAACAGCGTTCGCGAATTACGAATTTCACTCGTAAAGTGAGTCTCAGTAGCGAAGCTTGCTGGATTTATCCCGCAACGAGAAGGCCGGGCGAAGCATAGGTGTTTGCGCGAAAGATCCGTCACGGCGGGTCGGCACCGTGTGAAGCCAGATAAGACGTCCGGTCACAACAACTTTAGAGAGGATTTAGCCATGACCCAGATTCGTACACTTCTGATCGGTACCGCCCTGACTGCCTTTGCCGCGACCGCCGCTGTCGCGCAGACCGCGCAACCGGCCGCGGGTGCGGACGGCCAGGCTCAGATGCAGATGCAAGCGCCCGCCGCCGCCGGCGTGCAGCCGGTGACGCCGGCGCCGACCCGGCTGACCGCGCCGGGCTCGACCGATCCGCTGGTGCAGAAGCGCGACGCCAACGCCAAGGCCAATGCGGAATACCGTGCGTCGAAGAAGGCGTCGAAGACGGAGCTGAAGGACCAGCAGAAGGCCGCCAAGGCGCAGTACAAGGATCAGGTGCGCGACGCCAAGATCAACCAGAAGGCGGATAAGCAAACCGCCAACAACGAAATGAAGATGAACATGCAAGGCCAGACGGGCGATCAGTCCGATGGCAGCGACGTGAAGCACTAAGCACGGAGGTATCGAATGAGCATTGCCCAGTCCACCAGAAAGCAGATTTACGCCGCGTTGATCGCGGGGTGCCTGTCGTCCATGGCGACCGTGGCGTTCGCGCAGGCGAGCGATCCGGCCGCCGCGCCGGTGACGCATGCCGACAAGAAGGCCGCGAAGGAGCAGGCGAAGGCGGACAAGAAATCGTCCGTCGCCCAGGCCAAGGCGGACAAGAAGAAGACGGACGCGCAGGCCGACGCCGATAAGGCGAATGCCGACGCCAACGTGAAGGATGCGAAGAAGCAGTAAAGGCACGCTTTGCCGCTGAGGGAGGACGACCCGAAATAAGGGTCGCTTGTCTGCAAGGGTTGTATGGATATACAGTATGCGTCGCCATCCTCCCTTCACCTCAGTGTCCGAAACCACGTGCTTTCCGTCGCCGACTCTCCGCCGCCGTCCGATACGTCCGCCGCGTCCGGTTCACCCGACTCGGCGGACTCCGCCAGTTGGCTGGCCAAGCTCAACGACGCGCAGCGCGAAGCGGTCGAATACGGTGCCGATACGCCGAACGCGCCGCTAGGCGCGCTGCTGGTCATTGCGGGCGCGGGCTCCGGCAAGACCAACACACTCGCGCACCGGGTCGCCAATCTCGTCGTGAAGGGCGCCGATCCGCGCCGCATCCTCCTGCTGACCTTTTCCCGCCGTGCGGCGCTCGAAATGACGCGCCGGGTTACGCGTATTGCAGGCGCGGCGCTCGGCGCGCGCGCCGCGCTTGCGCAGGGGCTGACATGGTCGGGCACCTTCCATAGCGTCGGCGCGCGGCTACTGCGCGAATACGCGGATCTGATCGGCCTCGCGCCGGCCTTCACGATCAACGACCGCGAAGACTCCGCCGACCTGATGAATCTCGTGCGCCACGAGCTCGGTTTGTCCGCGAAAGAGCGTCGTTTTCCGGCTAAAGGCACCTGTTTCGCCATTTATTCGCGCGTGGTGAACACCGGCGCATCGCTGACCCATGTGCTCGACACCGCGTTTCCGTGGTGCCGTGAATGGGAAAACGATCTGCGCCGGCTGTTCGCCAGTTACGTCGACGCGAAACAGAAGCAAAGCGTGCTCGATTACGACGATCTGTTGCTCTACTGGTCGCATATGGCGGTCGAGCCGGCGATCGCGGCGGATCTGTCGGCGCGCTTCGATCATGTGCTGGTCGATGAATATCAGGACACCAACCGCTTGCAGGCGTCGATCCTGCTCGCGCTGAAGCCGGACGGCCGCGGCCTGACCGTGGTCGGAGACGACGCCCAGTCGATCTATTCGTTTCGCGGCGCGACCGTGCGCAATATTCTCGACTTTCCGGCGCAATTCGATCCACCGGCGCGCCAGATCACGCTCGAACGCAACTACCGGTCGACCGCGCCGATTCTCGCGGCATCGAACGCGGTGATCGAACTGGCCAGCGAGCGCTACACGAAGAATCTGTGGACCGACAAGGCCTCGGCGCAACGCCCGCGCCTCGTGACGGTCGCCGACGAAGCCGATCAGGCGCGCTACATCGTCGAACAGGTGCTCGAAGCGCGCGAGGAGGGTATGACGCTCAAGTCGCAGGCGGTGCTGTTTCGCGCCGCGCACCATAGCGCCGCGCTGGAGATCGAACTGACCCGGCGCAACATTCCCTTCGTGAAGTTCGGCGGCCTGAAGTTTCTGGATTCGGTCCACGTGAAAGACGTGCTCGCCGTGTTGCGCTGGGCGGAGAATCCGCGCGACCGCGTCGCCGGGTTCCGCGTCGTGCAATTGCTGCCCGGCGTCGGGCCGGCCACCGCCGCGAAGGTGCTGGACGAAATCGCCGCGCGCGCGGGCGCCGGCAATCCCGCCGACACGGCCGGCGGCGCGCTGGCCGCGTTCACCGCGCCGGCTCGCGCGCAGGAAGACTGGCATCCGTTCGTCAAGCTGATGTCGAGCGTGTACGGCCGTCAGACTCCGTGGCCGTCTGAATTCGAAATGGTGCGGCGCTGGTACGAGCCGCATCTGGAGCGCAACCACGAGGACGCGGCGATCCGTCACGCCGATGTGTTGCAGATGGAGAGCATCGCGGGCACGTATCCGTCGCGCGAACGCTTCCTGACCGAACTGACGCTCGACCCGCCCGACGCCACCAGCGGCGAATCCGGCGTCCCGCTGCTCGACGAGGACTATCTGATCCTGTCCACGATTCATTCGGCGAAGGGGCAGGAATGGCGCAATGTGTTCGTGCTGAACGGCGTCGACGGCTGCATTCCGTCCGACCTCGGCACCGGCAGCGAAGAGGACATCGACGAGGAGCGCCGCCTGCTTTACGTAGCGATGACGCGGGCGAAAGAGGACCTGCATATCGTCGTGCCGCAGCGCTTCTACGTGCACAACCAGACGCATATGGGCGACCGCCACGTGTGGGCGTCGCGCACGCGCTTCATTCCCGCGCATTTGATGCCGCTGTTCGACGCTTACGCGTGGCCGCGGGTGGCGATCCCGAGCGCACCCACGGCGACGGGGCTCGCCGCCGCCGCGCGGGCGAAGATCGAGATTGGGGCGAAGCTGAGGAAGATGTGGGATTAGGGGCGCGCTGACGCGCTCCTGGTGGGACGGCCCCGGCGGCATGCAAGCCGCCGCCGGACACCTAACGCGTTACCGCGACTGCCGCTGCTGCTGTTGCGGCGCCGGGCGCGGCGGTACGAAGAAATTACGCAGCCAGGCCGCCAGGCGCGAAAACACGTCGTACGGCTCTTCGACGAAAATCTCCGGTTTGAGCAGGCGCAAATATTCCATGATCTGTTGCGCTTCCTGCTTCTGGAACGAGCCGTGCGAAATGCCCAGCCGCAGCAGCCCGCGCAGTTCGCCGAGCTTCTCCCGCGCCGTGCTGCCCACGCCCGTTTCGCATCCCACCTTCGCCTCATACACCCGCTGGCGCAGCGATTCCACCAGCCGCCAGGCCGGCGTCTGCATGACTTCCTCGAGCGCCTGGATGTCCTGCGCGGCGCTTTTGATCTGCGCCGCCAGCGGATCGATCAGCGCGGCGTCGCCTTCGGCTTCCTTGACGATCGCCGCCGCCCAGTCGCGGCACTGCTTGGCGAGCTCTTCCGGCGTCCATTCAGAACGCGCCGCGAAGCCGAAACCGAATTCGCCCGCCTGCCGCATCAGAATCGCGACGACGTCCGGGAATTCCTTGTCCAGCGTACGTTTGGCCCAGGCGTACTGGCCGCCTTGCAGCATTCGCTGCACGGCGTGTTCGGTCAACGGCACCATGTTGTCGAGCAACTTGGCGCGCAAGAAATCCTCGAAAGACGGCGTCGCGAACTGCGGATCGAGCTTCAGCGAAACCCGCAGAAAAGCGTCGAAATCCTTGCGCAGCGTCGCAATGGTCTCGTCTTTGAGCGTGAGGGTAATTTGACCCATGTGTTATCCCGTTTGGTCCTGCCGCGCGGCTTCGTCGCGTCGTCCGGCCGCGCATGGACCTGGTGAGACGCGACCCGTGATGCCGGCGCGATTGCTTCCTGCCTGTTGCCGCGTCACCAGCGGGACGTCATATCCCGATGAGCGGACCTCGACTTCATATCGGCGGATTCAGGGAAAACTTAAGGGCATGCGGCGGATGGGAGCCGGCATTAGAAGGAAGCATCGCCCAATGGGTTCGTGCCTGATGTTTGCCGTGCCTGGTTTGTTGCGCCTGGTTGCTGCGCTTGGCTTACGCCTGGTTGCCGAACTCCTGGCCAGCGCCCTTCGCGGCAAAAAACGTCACGGCGCTGGCCATTGAATCGTTCGACAGGCGGATCGCCGCCGTCAATGAGGGCTCGACGGCGGCTGCCCGCTATTTAAGCACGACCAATTGCCAGACAAAAAAGACCGCCAGCCCGACCGCGATGGTCAGGAGCGGGCGCCGCGTCAGCGCGCTGACCAGTACGGCGGCGAGTGCGCCGACCAGTTGCGGATTGCGCCAGCTCAGTTCGGCCTGGGTGCCGTGCGGCGAGACCGCCATCGGCACGATGATCGCGGTCAGCACCGTCACCGGCACGAAACCGAGGGCGGTGCGCACGAGCGGTGGAAATACCAGCCGGTCGCCGAGCACGAAGACGGCGGCGCGGATCACCCACGTGATGAGCGCCATGCCGAGGATCAGGGCGACGTAGTTCATCGCGACGCCTCCGCGGTGCCGCGCGGGGTGGGACGCGCCGTCGACAGCAGCACGCCGACCGCCACGCCCGCGAACACGGCGCCGAGCAGGCCGAGCTTGTACGGCCACGCCTGCCAGAAGAAGGCTAGCGTGCCCGCCGTGACGGCCGCGGCGATGTAGCGCAGCGCGATCAGTTGCGGCACGACGATCGCGATGAACGTGGCGACCATCGCGAAATCGAGTCCGAGCGATTGCAGGCCGGGGAACGCCGCGCCGAACAGCAGGCCGACGGCGGTCCAAAGCTGCCAGTTCAGGTACATCGCGAGGCCCGCGCCGAAGAAGTAGTGCGGAGCGACGGTGCCGGGTTCCTTATGCCGGTAGTGCTCCCACGCGACCGCGAAAACTTCGTCCGTGAGCAGCGCGCCGAGCGCCCAGCGCCAGCGGGCCGACAGATGCGCGACGTGCGGCGCGAGCGTCGCGCTATACAGCACGTGACGCAGATTGACCACCAGCGTAGTCGCCAGGATCACCGCGAAACTCGCATGACCGGCGATCAGGCCGAGCGCGATGAACTGCGCGGAGCCGGCGAACACGACGAGCGACATCAACTGACCGTGCCATAGATGCAGTGGGCCGGAGGCGACGAGCGTGCCGAAAATGACGCCGAAGGGCGCGGCGCCGACCATCATCGGAATGATGTCGCGCGCGCCGGCGGTGAATGCTTTGAGGTGGCCTGGGCGGGTGGGCTGGGCCGGGGTGGAATGGGTCAATCTTGCCTCCTTGGTGCGGGAAGCATAGCGGGAGGCAGGCGGGTGGGGCTTGTACGTTCTTGCGGCGATGGCGGCAACGGACGCTCGTGGCGTCGACGCGTTGTGCAAAAAGATGAAGCGGCGTGACGAACGCTGCGGCGGTGAAGCGGTAGGCCCGGGCGGTGTGCCGTTGTCATTGCCGCCGCCGTTTCGGTCAAATCCCTTGCCAGCGTCCGGGCGGCACGCCGAACATGCGCCGGAAGTGCCGTGTGAAATGGCTCTGATCGGTGAAGCCGCTGGCCGCGGCGACATCCGTGACCGACACTCCCGCGCGCAACGGCGCCAGCGCGCGCTGTAAGCGCACCTGATTGCGCCACGCATGCGGCGGCAGGCCCGTGGTCTGCGTGAACAGGCGCGCCGCGTGAAACGGCGAAAGCCCCGCCGCGCGGGCCACGTCGGCGAGCGCTACCGGCTCGACGAGGTCGCCTGTCAGGCGCTCTTTCATGAGCGCGACGCGGGCGTCGTCGGTAGCGAGGCGTGCGGGCCCCGCTTGCGTTTGCGAGTAGCGGACCAGCAGCATGGACATGGCGTCGAGCAGGGCGGCCTCGGCGGCGAGCGGGTCGCTGCCCGCTTCGAGCAGACGATGCGCTCGCGCGAGCCGCCTCGCCAGATCGGGATCGCGGATCACGCCCGGCTCGAACCACGGCAACGCCTGCGGCTTGCCGGTGACTTCGTTGGCGATGTCGTGAATGAAATCCACCGGTGCATAGATCACGCGATAGCGCCAGCCGGCCTCGATCGCTTTCGAGCCGGTATGCAGTTCACCGGGATTGATGATCGGGATGGTGCCGGCCTCGGCCACATAATCGGCGCCGCGATACCGATAGCCCTCCGCGCCTGCGACGATCACCGGGATCGTGTACGCGTCGTGCCAATGCGGCGCGAACTCGTGGTCGTGATATTCGGCGGTGACCAGATCCGCGCCGGGCAACAGCGGCGTGCGCCAGTAGCGGGCGGAATTCTGGAAGCGATGGGCGGCGGTCATGATGAGGGTTCAGCGGAACGACTCAGTGTAGCGCGACGTGAGCGCTGCCGCTCCGTCCGACAGCATATGGGCTAGTCGCGTTTTGCCGTAGGACGACGGGTTACTTGAGCGGAATCGTCGTGCCGGCCGGCATCGGCACGGCGCTCACGCTATTTTTCGCGCTGCCGCTGACGACCCGGTCGCTGTACGTGAGATACACCAGCGAATTGCGCTTCGCGTCGACCACCCGCACCACGTGCAGCGATTTGAAGATCAGCGACATGCTCACCGAGAACACGTCGGCCTGTTGCTTGACCGGTCCGGTGAAATGGATCGCGCCGACCTGACGGCAGGCGATGGACGCCTCGGTCGGATCTTCGGCGATACCGAGCGTGCCTTTGACGCCGCCGGTGCGCGCTCGCGATACATAACAGGTCACGCCCTGGACGATCGGATCGTCATAGGCCTCGACCACGACACGGTCGGAACCGGTGATGCGGAAATTGGTATTGACGCTGCCGACTTCTTCGCTGTGCGCCGAAGGCAGCAGCAGGGCGACGGCAGTGGCAAGTGCGATGCGCAACGAGGTGGGTTTCATGGATTGCCGGAAGTGAGCACGTGAGTGGAGCGCGACGGGGCGTGAGACTTAGATGCAACAACGTGCGCGCGAGGAAGTCGCCATCGTATAACGGCGTGCCGGTGAAAGGGCTGGTGCAAATGGGCTGGCGTGATGGGGCGCCGGAGGTTGCGATCCGGAGATCGATGAACGAAGCGTGGCTCGTGTAAAACCGGTGAGCAAAAACAAAAAGGCCCGCACGAATGCGGGCCTTTCAAATTTTTTGGCTCCTCGACCTGGGCTCGAACCAGGGACCTACGGATTAACAGTCCGGCGCTCTACCGACTGAGCTATCGAGGAACAGCAGTGCAACTTGATCTACATAAAAAAGCCCGTCTTGGTTAACGGGCTTTTGCAATTCTTGGCTCCTCGACCTGGGCTCGAACCAGGGACCTACGGATTAACAGTCCGGCGCTCTACCGACTGAGCTATCGAGGAACAGAACAACAAACAGCAGAGAAACGAAATTGTAGGAGTAGCTTAAGCGCCTGTCAATACCCTGCGCCGCTCGTTTTCATTTCAATCGATCAATGAGATTCGAGCCGAGGGGACAGGCCGCCACGCTCAGCGAGCGAGCAGCTCCAGCTTTTCCTTTATGTCCTTGAACTCGTCGGCTTCCGGCAGCGGAGCCTTGGTCTTGGTGATGCTCGGCCAGTTTTTCGCCAGGTCGGCGTTCAGTTCGATGAAGTTCTGCTGGTCGCCCGGCACGTCTTCTTCGGCATAAATGGCATTCACCGGGCACTCGGCCACGCACACGGCGCAGTCGATGCATTCGTCGGGGTCGATCGCGAGGAAGTTGGGACCTTCGCGAAAGCAGTCCACTGGACACACATCGACGCAGTCGGTATAGCGGCACTTAATGCAGCTTTCGGTCACAACGTGAGTCATTCAGGCAGCTCCTGCATGCAGAATCAGGGAAGGCGAATACGCCAAAAGCGCTATTGTAACGTAACGTCAAGAGGCGTATGTGGCATCGGACTACGGCTTTTATACGTTTTCGTGATTAGTTTATGGCGGGCGGAGCCGCCGTCCTTCGGCACGCGGAATCCGCATGCATTCGGGTAACATGCGTCAGGTCGGCGCCCACGGGGCACGCCGCATGCGCATGGGTTGAGTCAGGCCTTCCGTTTTTTCCGCGGTCCAGTTCGCACCATCATGATTATTACTTCGCTGCTCGACACCGATCTGTACAAGTTCACGATGATGCAAGTGGTGTTGCATCACTTTCCCGCGGCGAATGTGGAATATCGCTTCCGCTGCCGTACGCCGAATGTCGATCTCGTGCCGTATATCGCAGAGATTCGCGACGAAGTGCGCAAGCTCTGCGATCTGCGCTTTACCGACGACGAGCTCGATTACCTGCGGCGCATGCGCTTCATCAAGGGCGACTTCATCGAGTTTCTTGCGCTGTTTCATCTCAACGAGAAATACATTTCGATCCTGCCGTCGCCGAAAGGCAATGGCGAAATCGACATCGAGATCAAGGGGCCGTGGCTGCATACGATCCTGTTCGAGATCCCGATGCTCGCCATCGTCAACGAAGTCTATTTCCGCAACACGCAGCAGAAGCCCGACTACAGCGAAGGGCGCGGCCGTCTCGTCGAGAAGATCCAGTTGCTGGGCGCGCGCCCGGAATTCGCCGATTGCAAGATCGCCGACTACGGCACTCGCCGCCGCTTCTCGAAGCAATGGCACGAGGAGGTGATCCTCACGCTCAAGGACGGTCTCGGCGAGCAGTTCGCCGGCACCAGCAACGTTTTCTACGCGATGAAGCACAGCCTCACGCCGCTCGGCACGATGGCGCACGAATACCTGCAGGCTTGTCAGGCGTTGGGGCCGCGGTTGCGTGACTCGCAGATCTTCGGCTTCGAAATGTGGGCCAAGGAATATCGCGGCGACCTGGGCATCGCGCTTTCCGACGTGTACGGCATGCAGGCTTTCCTGCGCGACTTCGACATGTACTTCTGCAAGCTGTTCGACGGCGCGCGCCACGATTCCGGCGATCCGTTCGACTGGGGCGAGCGCCTGCTCAAACACTACGAAGAGAATCGTTGCGACCCGCGCACGAAGATCCTCGTGTTCTCCGACGCCCTCGATATTCCCAAGGTGTTGCAGTTGTACGAACGATTCCGCGGCCGTTGCAAACTGGCGTTCGGCGTGGGCACCAACCTGACCAACGACCTCGGCTACAACCCGTTGCAGATCGTCATCAAGATGGTTCGCTGCAATGGCCAGCCGGTGGCCAAACTGTCGGATTCGCCGGGTAAGAACATGTGCGAAGACAAGGCCTATCTCGCGTATTTGCGGCAGGTGTTCGGCATCGCGCAGCCTGAGGAAGAGGTGTCGAAGTAAGCCCTCCGGTTTGCCGCGGTTCGCCGCCGGTCTTGCGTTGCCGTTACTTTGCCCGTGCGTCCGGCGGCCCGCAATAGGCCGTTCGGCCAGGGTGTTCGCACGCAGGGCGGCCGGTATAATCCTCGTCATATTGCACGGCTGTCGACACGAGGATTTCGCATATGGACACATCGATTGCTCGCCGCAACATCCTGGCGCGCATCCGCGCAGCGCAAGGGCGTGAGCCCGAGCCGTCCGCTGCCGAACGTGAGGCTGCCGCTGATTATGTGGCGCGCCATCCGTCGGGTCCGCGGCCGGAAATGCCGGCCGACCTGAGTGCGCGCTTCATCGAAGAAGCCCAAAAAATGGCGACCACGGTGGAGACAGTTCAGGCCATGAGCGAGGTGCCGGCCGCCGCGCATCGCTATCTCACGCAACATGCTTTGCCGTTGCAGGCCATTGCCTGGCAAACGCTGCGGGAACTGCACTGGGCCGAAGCCGGCCTGAGCGTCGAATTCCGCAAGCCGCGAGACGGCGACGTAGTGGGGCTCACCGGCTGTTTCTGCGCAACGGCGGAAACCGGCACGCTGGTTTTGCTGTCCGGACCGGAGACTTATGCGTCGGCCGGCCTGTTACCGGAAACGCACATCGCGATCGTGCCGGCTTCGCGCATCGTCGCGGGTCATGAAGAGGCGTTCGGCCTGATTCGCAGTGAGCGCGGCGAATTGCCGCGTGCGGTCAATTTCGTCTCCGGGCCATCGCGCACCGGCGACATCGAACAGACCATCGTGCTCGGCGCGCATGGGCCTTACCGGGTGCATGTGATCGTCGTACAAGGCGCCTGAGCCGCGCGTGCACCGGTATCTTTGGCCATCGCGGCCACCGCAGTAACAAGGACTTCAAGAATATGAAAGGGCACGCCGGTTGGGCGAGCATGGCGTTCGCCATTGTTGTATCGACGTTGGCGGGGTGGTCTCAACCGGCCGCCGCCGCGACGCTGGACGGCGCGACCTTGTCCGCGCTGTGGGGCTTGCCGTTCGCCGGCGTGCTGCTATCTATCGCAGTGTTTCCGCTGGTGGCGCCGGCGTTCTGGCATCACCATTTCGGCAAGATCGCGGCAGCGTGGGCGCTGCTGTTTCTCGTACCATTCGCGCTCACGTTCGGTACCGGTGTTGCGTTCGGTGCGCTCGTGCATGCGTTGCTCGAGGAATACATTCCGTTCATCGTGCTGCTCACGGCGCTCTACACCGTGGCGGGCGGCATCTGCGTGCGCGGCAATCTGCACGGCACGCCGCGTCTGAACACCGGGATCCTCGCGCTCGGCACCTTACTGGCGAGCATCATGGGCACGACCGGCGCGGCCATGCTGTTGATCCGTCCGTTGCTGCGCGCCAACGACAACCGCAAGCACGTGGTCCACGTGGTCGTGTTCTTCATTTTTCTGGTGGCGAACGCGGGCGGCTCGCTGTCGCCGTTAGGCGATCCGCCGCTGTTCCTCGGTTTCCTGCAAGGCGTCGGTTTCTTCTGGACCACCACGCATCTCGCGCTGCCCATGCTGTTCGTCTGTGCGGTGTTGCTCGGCGGGTTTTACGCGCTGGACTCGTATTATTTTCATCGCCGGGAGGAGGAGCGTTCGCGCTTTCTCGATCCGACGCCCGACTCGCCGCCGCTCGGTATCGACGGCAAGATCAACTTTCTGCTGCTCGTCGCGGTGATCGCATTGGTGCTGATGAGCGGCTTGTGGAAGCCGGGCGTCGAGTTCAGCGTGTTCGGCACGCACGTGGCGTTGCAGAACGCCGTGCGCGATCTCGCGCTGATCGGCGTGACGTTGCTCTCGCTGATGTTGACGCCGCGCGCGGCACGCGCCGGCAACGATTTCAACTGGGCGCCGATCGAAGAGGTGGCCAAGCTGTTCGCCGGCATCTTCGTGACGATCGCGCCGGTCATCACGATCCTGCGCGCGGGTGAGGCGGGTGCGTTCGCCGGCATCGTTCATCTGGTCAACGACTCCGCGGGCCGGCCGCACGACGCAATGTATTTCTGGGCCACGGGTGTGCTCTCGTCGTTTCTCGACAATGCACCGACCTACCTCGTGTTCTTCAACCTGGCCGGCGGCGACGCGCAGACACTGATGACCACTGGCGCCACCACGCTCGCCGCTATCTCGGCGGGTGCGGTGTTCATGGGCGCGAATACGTATATCGGCAATGCGCCGAACTTCATGGTGAAAGCGATCGCGGAATCGCGCGGCGTGCGTATGCCGAGTTTCTTTGCGTATCTCGGCTGGTCTGGCGCGGTGCTGCTGCCGCTGTTTCTCGTGACCGGCTGGCTGTTCTTTTAACTCAAGGTTTTTCGAACCGAACCGACCTTTAACGCCGAGGCAAGCGAACTCGACGCGCTATACGGAGAATGGCAATGCAAAAGATCCTCGTCGCCCGTCCGATTTTTCCCGATGTGATCGAACGGCTCAAACAGTATTTCGACGTCGACTGGAATCAGGGCGAGGTCATGCCCGCAGACGAACTGACGCGTCGTCTGGCGGACAAAGACGGTGCGCTGACCGCGGGCGATCCGGTCGGCGCGGCCGCTCTCGCCGCGGCGCCGCGTTTGCGCGTGGTGTCGAACATGGCCGTGGGCTACAACAACTTCGACATGGCCGCATTCAATGCATCGAACGTGCTCGGCACCAATACGCCGGACGTGCTGAACGAATCGACCGCGGATTTCGGCTGGGCGCTGATGATGGCGGCCGCGCGTCGTCTTGCCGAATCGGAGCATTGGCTGCGCGCGGGCAAATGGCAGAAGTGGGCGTACGACGGTTTTCTCGGCAGCGACCTGTATGGCTCGACTCTCGGCGTGGTCGGCATGGGTCGCATCGGCCAGGCGCTGGCGCGTCGCGCGAAGGGTTTCAACATGCAGGTGATTTATCACAATCGCTCGCGTGTCGCGCTGGAGATCGAAGCCGAGCTGAACGCCGAGTACGTGTCGAAGCAGGACCTGTTGCGGCGTGCGGATCACGTCGTGCTGGTCTTGCCGTACACCAAGGAAAACCACCACACGATCGGCGCCGCCGAACTCGCGCTGATGAAACCGAGCGCGACGCTGACCAATATCGCGCGCGGCGGCATTGTCGACGACGCCGCGCTGGTCGAAGCACTGCGCTCGAAGCGGATTGCCGCCGCTGGCCTGGATGTGTTCGAAGGCGAGCCGAAGCTGAATCCGGATCTGCTCACCGTGCCGAATATCGTGCTGACGCCGCACATTGCCAGCGCAACCGAAGCCACGCGTCGCGCCATGGCGAACCTCGCCGCGGATAACCTGATCGCCGCTTTGGGCGAAGGGCCGCGCGCCGGTCGTCCGCCGAATCCGATCAATCCCGATGTCATCGGCAAGGCGCGTTCATGACCCTGATTCTCGTGGCCGCCGTCGCGGTGCTGGCGGTCGCATTGGTTATTGCGTTGGCCATGTTGCTGCGCGGTGCCGGCCGTGCGGAGGACAGCGAACAGTTCGAACTGGTCAACGAACGCATCGACGCGGCGGCCGACGCGCAAGCACATGCGTATGAGCGTCTCGAGCGGCAACTGCGCAACGACATTGCCGAGACGGCGCGTGTGTCGCGCACCGAGCAGAGCAGCGGCTTCGCGCATTTTCAGCAGACGCTCGCGGCGCAGTTCGGCAGCATGACCACGGTGCAGGGCGGCAAAATCGACGGTTTCGCGCAGCAACTCGACGCCGTGCGTCACAGCCTGCAGCAGCAGGCGCAGCAGGCACGCGACGAACAGGGCCGTTCGCTCAAACAGTTCGGCGACACGCTGAGCCTGCAATTGGGGCAACTGACCGAGGCGAACGATCGTCGCTTCACCGAGGTGCGCGCCACCATCGAACAGCGGCTCAAGGACATCGAGGCGAATAACTCGGCCAAGCTCGAGGAAATGCGCCGCACCGTCGACGAAAAGCTTCACGCCACGCTCGAACAACGTCTCGGCGAATCGTTCAAGCTGGTGTCCGACCGGCTCGAACAGGTGCATCGCGGATTGGGCGAAATGCAGACGCTGGCGGCGGGTGTCGGCGACCTGAAGAAAGTGCTCACTAACGTCAAGACGCGCGGCACATGGGGCGAAGTGCAACTGGAAGCGTTGCTCGAACAATTGCTCACCACCGACCAATACGCGAAGAACGTCGCGACCGTGCCGAAGAGCACCGAGCGCGTCGAATTCGCGATCAAGCTACCGGGTCGCGCGGAGCATGGCGGCCCGGCTACCCCGGTGTGGCTGCCGATCGACGCCAAATTCCCGCGCGAGGATTACGAGCGTTTGATCGAAGCACAGGAGCGCGCCGATCCGATCGCGGTAGAGGACGCATCGCGCGCGCTGGAAGCGCGAATTCGCGCCGAGGCTCGCACGATCGCGGAGAAATACGTGGCGCCGCCGCACACCACCGACTTCGCGCTGCTGTTCCTGCCGACCGAAGGGCTTTACGCGGAAGTTTTGCGTCGGCCGGGGCTGACCGACATGCTGCAACGCGACTATCGCGTGACCATTGCCGGTCCGACTACGCTGACCGCGTTGCTCAATAGTTTGCAGATGGGTTTCCGCACGCTCGCGATCGAGAAGCGCTCGAGCGAGGTGTGGCAGGTGCTGGGCGCGGTGAAAACGGAGTTCGGCAAATTCGGCGACGTATTGGCCAAGACCAAGGCGCAACTGGAAACCGTCACGCGTTCAATCGAAGCCGCCGAAACGCGCACACGGGTGATGAACCGCAAGCTGCGCGATGTCGAGGCGTTGCCGGGCGAGGCGGCGAGCGGCTTGCTCGGCGACGCGCTATCGGGCGTGGAGCCCGACGAGCCCTTGGAGGAATAGCGTGGCAAGCGCGGCGCTCAGGCGCCGCCGCCTGCTGCGAGCTTGACTAGCGCGTCGCCCGTCAGACGCACTACGCGCCAATCCGGGAGCACGGTTGCGCCCAGCTTTTCATAGAAGCTGATGGCTGGCTGATTCCAGTCCAGCACGGTCCACTCGAAGCGTCCGCATTGACGCTCCACCGCCAAAGCCGCGAGGCGCTGCAGCAATGCACTGCCCAGCCCGCTGCCGCGCTGGCTCGGCTGCACGTAGACGTCTTCCAGATACAGCCCGCGCTTGCCGACAAAACTCGAATAATTGTGGAAGAACAGCGCATAGCCGACGATGCGCCCGTCCTGTTCCGCGACCAGCGCTTCAATCGACGGCCGCGTGCCGAACAGCGCGTCGCGCAAACCGTCTTCGGTCGCGACGAACACGTGCGTGAGGCTTTCGAACTCCGCCAGTTCGTACGTCAGCGCGAAAATCGCGCTGGTGTCCGCGGGCGTGGCGGCGCGGATCGCGGCCGGCATCAGGCTTCTTCCGGCGCGTCGCTCAGCTGGATTTCAATACCGCCGAAGCGTGACGCCACCCAGTTGTATGCGTGACAGGCGATCCACAGCAGGATGAAACCGAGAATCGCGTTCAGCAGCAGCGCGCTGAACACGGTGCTCAATTCCACCGAGCCATAACGGATAAACGCGACCAGCACGCCAAGCAGCACGAGCGGCACCGAGAACGTCAGATACACGAGGATCAGTGCTTTGGCCGTCTGTCCCGGTGCGATGAACGAGATCTGTTTTTTCATGTAAGTCAAACCCGTGAGTCGTAGTGGTAATGGGTAAAGCTGCAACCAGTCGCCATGGAACGCGCAGGGCGCCGGAGCGTCAGATGAGGCCGTCGAACGGCATGATAGCCACTTGCTGCCCCTCGGCGATCTCGCCTTCGTCGTGGTCGAGCACGATGAAACAATTGGCTTCGCTCATCGAACTCAGCACGCCGGAGCTTTGCGAACCGGTCGGCGTGACGTGCCATTCTCCTTGCTCGCCCTGAACCGCCACGCCACGCTGGAATTCCGTACGGCCGGCGCGTTTGCGGATAGCCTGGCGGCTTGTGGCGCGAATTACCGCCAGCGGCTGTGGCGTTGCGCCCGACATGAGCAGCAGCGCCTCGCGCACGATCTGGTAGAACGTCACCATTACGGCCACCGGGTTGCCCGGCAACCCGAAGAATAGCGCGGGAAGTCCGAGACCCGGTCGCTCGCCCGACCACACACGGCCAAAAGCGAGCGGCCGGCCGGGGCGCATGGCCAGGCTCCAGAACGCGACGTCGCCGAACGTTTGCAGCAATTGCTTGGTGAAATCGGCCTCGCCGACCGAGACGCCGCCGGAGGTCAGCACCACGTCGGCGCTGGCCGCGGCGCTGCGCAACGCGGCTTCGAGCGCGGCCGGTTCGTCGCGCACGACGCCGAGGTCGAGCGTGTCGACATTCAGGCGCCGCAGCATGGCAAACAGCGTGTAGCGGTTGCTGTCGTACACCGAGCCTGGGTCGAGCGGCTCGCCGAGCGAGCGCAGTTCGTCGCCGGTCGAGAAGAAGGCGACGCGCAAACGCCGCCTCACATTCACCTCACCGATACCGAGCGAAGCCAGCAAGCCCAGGTCCGACGCACGCATGACACGCCCGGCTCGCAAAGCCACGTGGCCGCGAGCGAGGTCTTCGCCGGCGAGACGCCGGTTGGCGCCCGGCGCTACCTCGCGGGTGGCAAAGCGGATCGACGTGCATTCGGCATTGCGTTCGACCAGTTCCTGCGGTACCACGGTGTCGCAGTCTGCCGGCATGCAGGCGCCTGTCATCACGCGCACGCATTGCGTCGTCTCGACGCCGCCTTCGTACGGATGCCCGGCCAGCGCCTTGCCGACGATCGTCAACTCGACGCTCGCCGTACTGTCGGCCAATGCCGCGCGCCGGAATGCGTAGCCGTCCATGGCCGAGTTATCGTGCGACGGCACATTGATCGGCGACACGATGTCGACGGCCAGTACGCGGTCGAGCGCATCGCGCAACGCCACGCGTTCAACCGCCGCGACCGGCGCGGCCCATTGACGAACAATCGCCTGAGCCGCCTTGACGGGCAACGCGTGAGGATCGTACTGCGCGACGCAGCGGGAAAAGTCGTTAAGCGTGGTCATGAAGGGCTGGGCGTCGCGACCGGCGGCCGGAGTGGAAACGCGCGGCGTGTGCCGTGTGGCCGGAGCGGGATTTCACCGGGGCCTCAAGCGCGCTCGAGGTCGGAGAGTTCTTGTAACGAATTGATATTGTAAAACGCGCGCTCGTCGGTAAAGGTGACTTCCACCGTCTTGTGGCGTGCGTACCACGCGCGGACTTTGCGCTCACCCGCGTCCAGAAAGGCCGCCAGGTCGTCTGCGAGCGTCGTGCGCAGCAGCGCGAAAACAGGGTGCAACGAGACTTCGCCCTGGGCGTCGATGGTCGTGACGGTGGCAATGTCGGCCTGGTTCGCGTCGATTGTATCCATGGCACGCGCGAGGCGCGCGGCGAGATCGGCGGGCAGGCCGGGCGTGTCGCACGGTGCGCTGAGCAGGTAAGCGGTGCGCGCGGTGCGCAGCCCCGCGAGCAGGCCGGCTAGCGGACCTGGGAAGCCGGGCAGCGTATCGGCCACGATCGTGGCGCCGAACGGCGCACCGAGCGCCGCGTAGGTGTCCGGATGACGATTGGCGCTGATCAGCAGGGCGCCGCATTGCGGTGCGAGGCGCTTCAGTACGTGCGCGGCGAGCGGTTCGCCGTGCAGCGTTTGCAGGCCTTTATCGACACCGCCCATGCGCATGCCGCGACCGCCCGCGAGCATCAGACCGGTGATGTGTTCGCGTGTCGGCTTCATGCTTTCATGCACCGGTCGCTCACCCGCCGATGTACGACATCTCGACACGCCGGCTGTCTAGCACACGCGTCTCGGCGGTACTGCTGCCGCGCAATTGCGAATAACGGTCGCCGCGGCCCTGCCAGATTTCGGCGACGGCAGTGGCGATACCCGCGTCGCTCGCACCGCTGCGCAACAATGCGCGCAAGTCGTGACCGGCCGACGCGAACAGGCACAGGTAAAGCTTGCCCTCGGTCGACAGACGCGCCCGCGTGCAACTGCCGCAAAACGCGCGCGTCACGCTCGAAATCACGCCGATCTCGCCGCTGCCGTCGACATGACCCCAACGCTGCGCGGTCTCGGCGGCGCTGTGCGCGTCGAGCGGGGCCAACGGGAAATGTTCGGCGATGCGGGTGACGACGTCGGCGGATGGCAGCACTTCGGTCATGTTCCAACCGTTCGAGGTGCCGACATCCATATATTCGATGAAGCGCAGCACCGCGCCCGAGCCTTTGAAGTGCCGCGCCATCGGCACGATTTCACGGTCGTTCGTGCCGCGCTTGACGACCATGTTGACCTTGACCGGCGCCAAGCCTACGGCGTGCGCCGCGGCGATGCCGTCCAGCACGTCGGCGACCGCGAAGTCGGCGTCGTTCATACGGCGGAACAGGGCGTCGTCGAGCGCGTCGAGACTGACGGTGACGCGGGTCAGGCCCGCGTCTTTCAGGCTACGCGCCTTGCGCTCCAGCAGCGAACCGTTAGTGGTCAAGGTCAGGTCGAGCGGATGGCCGGCCGGCGTGCTCAGCCGCGCGAGCCGTTCGATCAGGAATTCCAGATTTTTGCGCAGCAGCGGCTCGCCGCCCGTCAGGCGGATTTTCTCCACGCCATGTGCGACGAACAGTCGCGCGAGCCGTTCAATTTCTTCGAAGCTGAGCAAGGCACCGTGCGGCAGGAACGTGTAGTCCTTGTCGAACACCGCGCGGGGCATGCAGTAGACGCAGCGGAAATTGCAACGATCCGTCACCGAGATGCGCAGGTCGCGCAGCGGGCGCGCCAGCGTGTCGTGCAGCACGCCGGTAGGCGTCTGCACGGGGCCGGCAATGACCGGCGCCGCGCTGAAATCGGCAACAGGGATGATGCGTCGGGACATGAAATGCTTCGTTTAGTGCTTGAAAATAAAGCCAGATATTCATTCTAGCGGAAATGCCCATGCCGGCAGTCGGGGCTGGGTGCCACTCGGGGTATACGGGGAGCGGCATAACGCTGAGCGGAGGGCGCGTTTTTATCCCTGAGCCGCAAAAAAAAGCCCGCCGGTGAAGGCGGGCTTTTCGAGGGGGAGGCGAGGCAGCTTACTGCGGGTGCTTGCCCGTTTCCACCTGTTGCATCGGCGCGCTGTCGACCGGCGCCAATTGCTTGCGCTCACGCACCACGCGAGTCGGCTTGACGGTCTGCGCAGCAACTTCCTGCGCGGCACGCAGCTTGTCGGCGTCGGTGTTCACCCAGACGAGACCGGCTTGTTCCAGCACCGGCTTCAGGGCTTCGGCCGAGACGTCGCTGTGACGCGGCGCTTGTGCGGCTTGCGGCGCTTGAGCTTGCACTTGCGGTGCAGCGGCGACAGGCGCCGGCTCGATCACTGCCGGTTCCGCTGCCGTCGCGGCGGCTACCACGACGGGTTGCGGTTCGACGATCTCGACTTGCGGTGCCGGCTGAACAACCGGTGCTTCGGCGACAACGGCCGGAGCCGCGGGTTCGACCGGAGCCGGAGCGGCGTGGGCCGTTTCGACCGTTTCGATCGCGGCAGCAACTGCCGGGGCTTCGACGTGCGTGTGAACCGGCGCTTCGACATGCGCGACCGGTTCAACCAACGAAACCGTCTCGCTGGCGGCCGGAGCGGCTTGCGCTGCTTCGACCGGTGCGGCCGCTGCTTGCGCAACCGGCGCTTCCACAACCGACTCGACCGCTGCCGGTGCTTCCGTAGCCGGCACGATGGCTTCGGTCGTCACTGCTTTCTCGACGGCCAGCGCCGGCGTCTCGGTTGCGGCGTGCAGTTCGGTGACCACGGCGGTTTCGGTCGCGACAGCTGCGACGACCACTTCCACCGGTTTCACTTCGTTCGCTTCGTTGGCCTCGGCCTTGTGCTCGACCGGCTGATGCGCGGTACGCACCGGTGCTTCGTCGTTCACATTGGTGCTGTCGCCCTCGGCTTCCGCCACGTCAGCAGCCAGATTGCCGTTGACGTCTTCTTCACGCTCACGACGGCCACCACGACGGCCACGACGGCGACGACGACGCTCTTCGCCCTCACGTGCCACGGCTTCCTGATCGATCGGCATGCCGTTTTCGCCCAAAACGGCCTGGTTTTGCGCCAGTTCTTCCGCCGTTTGCGTTTCGCTTTGCGTCAGTGCGTCCGCGGTTTCTGCTTGCGGCTTGCGACGTTCGCCGCGCTCCGCACGCTCGCCACGTTCACGGCGCTCGCCGCGTTCCTGACGCTCGCCGCGCGGTGCGGCTTCGGCTGTTTCAGCGCGCTCGCCACGGTTGTCGCGATCGCGGTTCTCGCGCGGCTCGCGACCTTCACGCGGCTCGCGAGCCTCGCGCGGTTCACGGCCTTCGCGTGCTTCACGCGGCTCGCGCGATTCGCGGGTGCCACGCGGTTCACGGCCTTCGCGTGCTTCACGCCCCTCGCGGCCTTCGCGCGGTTCGCGTTCCTCGCGACGCTGCGACGCCGGCTGCTGGCCTTGACCCTGACCTTGGCGTGCGCCATTCGTCCCTTCGGCACGGCCTGCTGCGTCGCGGCCGCCTGCGCCGCCACGGCGATTGCGGTTGCGATCGCCGCCGCGTTCGCCGGTGCGCTCACCGCGCTCCGTGCGTTCGCCGCGTTGCGGACGGGTCTGCTTTTCCGTCGTAGCCGGTACGACCGGTGCCGGAGCAGCCGGTTGCATGCCGAACAGATTCTTCAACCAGCCGATGAAACCACCGCCCGCCGGTGTCACCGCGACCGGAGCCGGGGCCGCCGTCGCACGAACCGGTGCGCTCGGCGCCGGCTTTTCAGGCGTGATGCCCTTGACCGCCGCTTCCTGCTTCGGCTTCACTTCTTCGGCGCGCTTGCTGTAGCCGGTTTCCGACTCCATTTCGCGGGCCGCTTCTTCGGCCATCTTCCACGAAGCGCGCGGTTCGTCCAGGCGCGCATCGTCGTGACGCAGACGCTCCAGCTTGTAGTGCGGCGTATCGAGATGCTTGTTCGGGATCAGAACGACATTGACCTTGAAACGCGACTCGATCTTGTTGATTTCGGCGCGCTTCTCGTTCAGCAGGAAGGCGGTCACTTCGACCGGCACCTGGCAATGGATCGCCGCGGTGTTTTCCTTCATCGCTTCTTCCTGAATGATCCGCAGCACTTGAAGCGCGGACGATTCGGTATCGCGAATGTGACCCGTGCCGTTACAGCGCGGGCAGGTCACGTGGCTGCCTTCCGACAATGCCGGACGCAGACGCTGACGCGACAGTTCCATCAGGCCGAAGCGCGAAATCTTGCCCATCTGGACGCGTGCACGGTCGTGCTTGAGCGCGTCTTTCAGGCGTTGCTCGACTTCGCGCTGGCTTTTGGCCGATTCCATGTCGATGAAGTCGATCACGATCAGGCCGCCCAGGTCGCGCAGACGCAACTGACGGGCCACTTCGTCGGCGGCTTCGAGGTTGGTGCGCGCGGCCGTTTCCTCGATGTCCGCGCCCTTGGTGGCACGGGCCGAGTTCACGTCGATCGCGACCAGTGCTTCGGTGTGGTCGATCACGATCGCGCCGCCCGAGGGCAGCGGCACCGTGCGCGAGTACGCCGTTTCGATCTGGTGTTCGATCTGGAAGCGCGAGAAGAGCGGCACGTCGTCGTGATACCGCTTCACCTTGCTGACATTGTCCGGCATCACGATGTCCATGAAGGCGCGGGCCTGGTCATGGATTTCAGTGGTGTCGATCAGAATTTCGCCAATATCCGGCTGGAAGTAGTCGCGAATCGCGCGGATCACCAGGCTCGATTCGAGATAAATCAGCATTGGCTGACCGCTCGAACCGCTTTGCGACGCGGCTTCGATCGCGCGCCACAGTTGCATCAGGTAGTTCAGGTCCCACTGCAGCTCTTCGGCGCTGCGGCCAATGCCGGCCGTGCGCGCGATGATGCTCATGCCTTCCGGCAATTGCAGTTGCGCCATGGTTTCGCGCAGTTCCTGACGGTCGTCGCCTTCGATCCGGCGTGACACGCCACCGCCGCGCGGGTTGTTCGGCATCAGGACCAGATAACGACCGGCGAGCGAGATGAACGTGGTGAGGGCTGCGCCCTTGTTGCCGCGCTCTTCTTTTTCGACCTGAACGATCAGTTCCTGACCTTCGCGAAGCGCGTCCTGAATGCGCGCGGAGCGCATGTCGACGCCGTCACGGAAATACTGGCGGGCGACTTCCTTGAACGGCAGAAAACCGTGGCGGTCTTCGCCGTAATTGACGAAACAGGCTTCGAGCGACGGCTCGATGCGAGTAATGATGCCTTTGTAAATATTGCCTTTGCGCTGTTCGCGCCCGGCGGTTTCGATGTCGATATCGATGAGTTTTTGCCCATCGACGATGGCGACGCGCAGTTCTTCCTGCTGCGTCGCGTTGAACAACATTCGTTTCATTGAACGGCTCCAGAGCGGCTTAGCCACCCCAACGCTGGCGCGGTTGTCAGTCGCGAAAGCGAAGCGGGCAAAGGCATGCCGCGCCTTATTGTGTTTTCACAAGCACGCTGGAGCGGGAAAAATGGCGGGAGAATTGCCTGGAAGGGCCCGGCCCCATCGAAAAGTGGGCACGGTGCCGCAGGGCACATGCGAACACGGCTTCAAATAACGACCCGACACGCCGCGGGTTCTGCCAGCAGACCTTCATAAGCCTTCGTCCACTCGCGCCGGTGCGCCGGGTGGGCGCGTGACCGGAGGGTCGAAGGCTGCGGTCATGCCGCAGCGGGAAGTTCGCGCAGTCGGCGCGTCTTTTCCTGCTGGGGGTGTCTCGCCTCATTTTGACGTCGCCATGTCTTGTACTTTCTACAAGACGCCTCGGGCGCACGCCGTATTTTCGCAACCTGCAGCTTCGTACAACAGGGCGTCTACCACCCGATACCGAAGCTGAAAGTTAAATTCTTTTTGTCCAAAATTCCGTTACCGTCGAAGCCGACCTTGACCGAACGCGCCTGTGGGCGCCGTCCCTGCCGGGTACTGACTTCGTGCGTGCAACTTGTTGCATCTCATTTTCAGGGTGAGCAACCAGACCCCGGCGCAAGTAAAATAACGGTTTCAAGCTTGCACCTGCGCAATCCGCCCGAATTCCGGACACTGCGCCGGCCGCCGCAGACTGCTGGGCAAATTATATTCAGAATGAAAGAGTTAGGCAAAATATCCCAGAAATCGGTCGCAAGCGACCAGGTCTCGTTGATCGAGATCGACGACAGCGCGGCCGGACAGCGCATCGACAACTTCCTGTTGCGGGTCTGCAAAGGCGTGCCCAAAAGCCATATCTACCGCATCCTGCGCAGCGGGGAAGTGCGTGTGAATAAGGGCCGGATAGACGCGCAGTACCGTCTCGAGCTGGGCGACCTGGTGCGCGTGCCGCCCATTCGCGTCGCGCAGCCGAACGAGGCGGCCGCTCAAGCACCGGTGCCGAGCGCGGACTTCAAGATCATTTTCGAAGACGAGCACATGCTCGTGATCGACAAACCGTCCGGCGTGGCGGTCCACGGTGGCAGCGGCGTGGCCTTCGGCGTGATCGAGCAGATGCGCGAGGCGCGTCCGCAGGCGAAATTCCTCGAACTGGTGCATCGGCTGGACCGTGAGACGTCCGGCATTCTGATGCTTGCCAAGAAGCGCGCCGCGCTCGTCAACCTGCACGAGCAGATTCGCGAGAACAAGATGGATAAGCGCTACTATGCTTGCGTTCACGGCGAGTGGGCGAGCGATTGGGGCCGTCGTCGCGCGGTCAAGGAGCCGCTGCACAAGTATCTGACTGCGGACGGCGAGCGCCGCGTGCGCGTGCAGGCGGACGGCCTGGCGTCGCACACCGTGTTCAATCTGATCGACCGCTGGCCGGAATACGCGCTGCTCGAAGCGGAACTCAAGACCGGCCGCACGCATCAGATCCGCGTCCATTTGCAGCATCTGGAACTGCCGATCGTCGGCGATGCCAAATACGGCGATTTCGCGCTGAACAAGGCGCTGGCGCGCGCCAATGCGAAGCCGGGCCTCAAGCGCATGTTCCTGCACGCCTACCGGCTGAAGCTCACGCATCCGGCAACCGGCGCGTCGATTCAGTTCGAGGCGCCGTTGCCGGCCGAGTGCCGCAGCTTCGTCGCGCAGCTCAACGAATTACGAAATGGGTCAAACCCGGAGACGACACCGCATGGCTAGAGAGCAATTTGATCTGATCGTCTTCGATTGGGACGGCACGCTGATGGATTCGACCGCGCACATCACGCGCAGCATCCAGTCGGCCTGCCGCGACCTCGGCCTGCCGGTTCCCGCAGATGAGGCCGCCAGCTACGTGATCGGCCTCGGCCTGCGCGACGCGCTGCAGATCGCGGCGCCCACGCTCGATCCGGCGGATTATCCGCGGCTCGCCGAGCGCTATCGCTTCCACTATCTGGTGAAGGATCAGACCACCGAGCTGTTCGTCGGTGTGCGCGAAATGCTGCAGGAATTGCGCGATCAAGGTTATCTGCTGGCCGTGGCGACGGGCAAAAGCCGCGTCGGACTGAACCGGGCGCTCGATCAGTCGCGCCTGACCAGCCTGTTCGACGGCACCCGCTGTGCCGACGAGACGTTCTCGAAGCCGCATCCGGCCATGCTGCATGAATTGACGCGCGAACTGGGGCAGGATCCGGCGCGCACGGTGATGGTCGGCGATACGACGCACGATCTGCAGATGGCGATCAACGCGGGCGTCGCCGGTATCGGTGTCACCTATGGCGCGCATCCTGCGGCATCGTTGACCGCGCTGGAGCCGAAGTTCGTCGCGTCGAGCGTGAGCACGCTGTCTGGCTGGCTGCGAGAGAACGCATGAGCACGATTGGCACCGAAGCGGACGCGGCGGAGCCGGTGCGCGTCTGCGCGTCCGCGGAACTGGTCGACGGCGGCATGGGCGTGCGGCGTGCCGCCAAACTGGGCGGTGGCGACGTAGTGGTGTTTTTTGTTCGCTACGATGGCCGGGCATACGGCTACCTGAACCGCTGCGCGCACGTGCCGATGGAGCTCGACTGGGCCGAAGGGCAGTTCTTCGAATCGTCGGGTTTATACTTGATGTGTGCTACGCACGGCGCGATTTACGCGCCTGATACCGGCAAATGCATGGGCGGTCCGTGCCGTGGCGGCAGATTGCGCGCCGTCCAGGTGGACGAACGCGATACGCCGGAGGGGCGCTCCGTATTCTGGCTGCCCGACGGCGAACTGCGTCCGGCCGCACCCTGACTTTCCTCTTCGACCTTTCCACTGCACCGCATGTCCGACAATTTGACTCCTGAGCCGAAGGAACCGTCCCCGACGGGCCGCCCCAGATCGCCTGCCGATGAACCCGGCTGGGAACGCGCGGCGCTCGAGCGCATCGCGCTCGCGGCGATCAACGAACAGCGCGCGGCGCGCCGCTGGAAGATCTTTTTCCGGTTCGTGTTTCTGATTATCCTGTTGCTGGCGATATGGGGCGCGATCGACTTCTCAGGCGACAAGGTTGCGACCACCGGGCGTCACACGGCGGTGGTGGCACTTGACGGCGAAATCTCGGCCGATACCAATGCGAATGCCGAAGATATCAACACGGCACTGGAAAGCGCGTTCGACGACGCCGGCACGGCGGGCGTGATTCTGCGCTGCAATAGCCCGGGCGGCAGCCCGGTGCAGGCGGGCATTATCTACAACGAGATTCGACGGTTGCGCGCTAAATATCCGTCGATTCCGTTGTACGCTGTGGTTGGTGACATGTGTGCGTCGGGTGGTTATTACGCTGCCGCGGCTGCCGACAAGATTTACGTCGACAAGGCGAGCATCGTCGGTTCGATCGGCGTGCTGATGGACAGCTTTGGCTTCACCGGTCTGATGGATAAGCTGGGCATTCAGCGGCGTCTGCACACATCGGGTGAGAACAAGGGTTTTTTCGATCCGTTCTCGCCGGAAACGCCGAAGATGGACGAACATGCGCAAGACATGCTCGATCAGATTCACGCGCAATTCATCGACGCGGTACGCCAGGGGCGCGGCAAGCGTCTGCATGAGACGCCGGATATGTTCTCGGGTCTGTTCTGGACTGGGCAAAAAAGCGTTGAGCTAGGTCTGGCAGACGGTTTCGGCGACGCCGATTATGTCGCCCGCGATCTCTTCAAAGCGCCGGATATCGTCGACTACACCGTGAAAGAGAGCATTACGGATCGTGTTGCGCGCAAATTCGGTGCGGCGGTGGGTAGCGGTGCCGTACATGCCATGGCGCTTGGCGGGAAGATGGGTCTGCGCTGATCGGCCGTATGTGACTTATGTGACGCGCGGCGACGCGTCGCGATGTGATGTGAAAAGCCCCGCACGATCGAATGACGATCGTGCGGGGCTTTTTCTTTGTGCGACGGTTTTGCGGCGAGGATTGCCGCTTTATCCGTGGCGGATCAAACGGCCAGAATCAGAAAAATAGCCGGTCGCTTGTGCAAGTCGAGCGCTGGTTTTTTCTTCCAATCCGCCACGCTTCGACTGGCGATGGTTTCCGTCTCCAGCGTCAGATCCACCGCCACGCACACCAGCGTGGAGGGCGCGCAAGTCGCGAGCAAGGTGTCCAGCAGGGCACGATTCCGATACGGCGTCTCGATAAAAATCTGCGTCTGCCTGGCCTTGCGCGACTGCTGCTCCAGGTCACGCAGGCGTTTGGCGCGCTCGACGGCGTCGACCGGCAGATAGCCGTGAAACGCAAAACTCTGACCATTGAGTCCCGACGCCATCAGCGCCAGCAAAATCGAACTCGGGCCGACAAACGGCACCACCTTGACGCCGCGCTCATGTGCGCGCCGCACCAGCAGCGCGCCGGGATCCGCGACCGCCGGGCAACCGGCCTCGGAGACGAGGCCCGCGTCGGTGCCGGCCAGCAGCGGCGCAAGCAGCTTGTCGATCTCGCCGGCCGGCGTGTTGACGTTCAGTTCGCGAATCTCGATGTCCTGGATCGGCCGTTCGGTGCCGACCTTCTTCAGAAAAGCGCGAGTCGTTTTCGCGTTTTCGCCGATGTAATACTGAAGCGCTGCCGCGCGAGCCCTGACGGGCGCGGGCAGGACGGCGTCGAGTGCGTCGGCGTCGCCTTCGCCCAAGGTGTTCGGAATCAGATAGAGCGTGCCGCTCATTTATGCCCCCAGAAGTGGATAGCCCGCTGCGAGCAACATGCGCGACAGTGCAATCAATGGCAAGCCGACGAGCGCGGTGGGGTCGTCGGAATGAATGGCCTCGAGCAAGGCGATGCCGAGCCCTTCGGATTTGGCGCTGCCGGCGACGTCGTACGGCGTTTCGGCGCGCAGATACGCGTCCAGCGAGGCGTCCGGCAAGTCACGGAATTGCACGCGGGTGATGACGTCCAGCGTTTGCGCCGCGCCTGAGCGGTTGTCGAACAGGCATAACGCGCTATGAAACAGGACTTCGCGGCCGCGCATCGCCTGCAATTGGGCGAGTGCCCTGTCGTGCGTGCCGGGCTTGCCGATTTGTAGGCCATCGTACGTGGCGACCTGGTCGGAGCCGATCACGAGCGCGGTTTCATTCGCGTCGAGTTTGCCGGCCACGGCGCGCGCTTTGGTTTCGGCGAGCCGCAGTGCGGTGACTTCGGGCGTTTCGCCGGCGAACGGCGTCTCGTCGATGGCGGGCACGACGACGTCGAACGGCACGCGCAGACGTTCGAGCAACTCCCGACGGTACGGCGAACTCGACGCCAGAATCAGGCGTGGCAGGCGATTGAGGGAATTTGACATGGTCAATCAACGGCTAGGGAGGCGGGGCGTACGGGGTTGCGCGAAATGTGCGCAGGTACGGGCTTAAGTGTTTGACTCGAAAAGACAAAACGGATATGATTTCCGGCTTTTCATCGGTATGCTTGCGCTAGGTGGGTCTGGGCGCGTACAACTTGTGTGTACGAATCTTCAGAGCTTCCGGGCTGTTTGCGGACCGATTTACCCCGGCGAAATCCTTGCCGACGCAGGAGCGCACATGACTCAACATCCTGGCAGCCCTGCTGGTCTGTCCGACCCGCACGATCTCGATCTGTTCGAATTTGCGCGGAGTGGGCGTCAGGCTGCGGGTGTCGTGCGCGTCTCGCAACTGCCGCGCATGTTAAACGAAGTCCCGGCAGAAGCGCCAGACCGCGACACCGCGTTCACCTGGCAAGCCGAAGGCACGACGCAGCCGGAATTGCAGGACGACGGCACCGAGGGTCCGCAGCCTTATTTGAGGTTGGCGATTCACGGCGCCACGTGGCTCGAATGTCAGCGGTGCATGACACCGTATCTGCAGGCATTCGACGTCGACGCAACTTATCGGATCGTCAACACTGAGGCGGAAGCCGAAGAGTTTCCGCTCGACGAGGATGAAGTCGAAGTGATCGTGGGCTCGCGCCAGTTCGATCTCATCGACTTGATCGAAGACGAGTTGCTGCTTTCGTTGCCGGTCGTGCCCAAGCACGAAGTCTGTCCCGAAGTGCACGAGAGCCTCGTCTCTGGTGTGGCCGGAGCAGAAGGCGAGGGCGACGAAGCCGAGTCGGACGAAGCTGAAGAGGGCGGTGAGCCCGAGCGGCCCAATCCGTTCGCGGCGCTCGAAAGTCTCAAGCGCGGTGAGCCGGACGACAAGAAGCACTAAACAGTTGTGTGGTTGCGCGATGCGGGCGCATTGGCCATTCGGCCAGTGGCGGAGACCCGATCGGGCTGTGTTAGAATTCGGAAAATTTTTAGGAGTTAGTCATGGCAGTTCAACAAAACAAGAAGTCGCCGTCGAAGCGCGGCATGCACCGTTCGCACGATTTCCTGACGGCAGCGCCGCTGGCCGTGGAGCCGAGCACGGGCGAAGTGCATCTGCGTCACCACGTTAGCCCGAACGGCTACTATCGCGGCAAGAAAGTCGTCAAGACGAAGAACGACTAATCGTTTCACTGCGTTGCGCCCTTCGGCGTTTCGCGTGGCGATCGGCTCGCTTGACATTTTCCCGGCTCGGCAAAAAGGCGGCATTCAACTGCCGCTTTTTTGCGTCGGTCGCACCTGGCGCTTTAGTGCTTTCTGCGATCCCATGCAGGGCGCCTGAAATTCGTCGCACTCCATGACAGTAAAGCTCACGATAGATTGCATGGGAGGCGACCACGGCCCGTCCGTGACCGTTCCCGCTGCCGTCAACTTCGTTCGTTCGCATCCCGACGCGCAACTGCTGCTCGTCGGCATTGAAGGTGCGATTCGTGCGCAGCTCAAGAAGTTGAAGGCACAAGACCTGCCGGCGCTGACCGTCGTCCCCGCTTCCGAGATCGTCGCCATGGACGATTCGGTTGAAGTCGCGCTGCGCAAGAAAAAAGATTCATCCATGCGCGTTGCGCTGAACCGCGTCAAGGAAGGCGAGGCGCAAGCCTGCGTCTCCGCCGGCAACACCGGCGCGTTGATGGCGGTCTCGCGCTATGTGCTGAAAACGCTGTCGGGCATCGAACGCCCGGCCATCGCGTTTGCTCTGCCCAATCCCGACGGCTATACGACAATGCTCGATCTGGGCGCCAACGTCGACTGCGAGCCGCAGCATCTGCTGCAATTCGCGGAGATGGGGCACGCGCTCGTGTCGGCGCTCGAAGGCAAGGAGCGGCCCACCATCGGGCTGCTCAACATCGGCGAAGAAGTCATCAAGGGCAACGACACCATCAAGCGTGCCGGCGAACTGTTGCGCGCGAGTACACTCAACTTTCACGGTAACGTTGAAGGCAACGATATCTTCAAGGGTACGGTCGACGTGATCGTCTGCGACGGTTTCGTGGGTAATGTCGCGTTGAAGACGTCGGAAGGCCTCGCGCAGATGCTCAACGACATCATCAAGGAAGAATTCGGCCGTTCGTGGCTGACCAAGGTGATGGCAGTGCTCGCGTTGCCGGTATTAATGCGTTTCAAGAAGCGCGTCGATCACCGGCAATACAATGGCGCGGCGCTGCTCGGCCTGCGCGGCCTTGTGATAAAAAGTCACGGGTCGGCGGACGCCTACGGGTTTGAGTGGGCTATCAAACGCGGGTATGATGCCGTCAAAAACGGCGTGCTGGAACGCCTTGCGCGAGCAATGGAAGAGAACGCGGGTTCTCTCGAACAGGCGGCGCGCGACGCGAGCGGTGCGGGTCACGCAAGCCCGATCGCAGGCCAGCCGGCCGAGCCCTACGCTGCGCAATCCTCGAAGGCATAATGGCTCAATCGACAATTTATTCCCGCGTGCTGGGCACCGGCAGCTATCTGCCGCCCGGTCGCGTCACCAATCAGGATCTGGCTGAACGTCTCGCCCGCCAAGGCGTCGAGACCAGCGACGAATGGATCGTCGCCCGTACGGGCATCCATGCGCGTCATTTCGCCGAGCCCGATGTCGCGACCAGCGACCTGGCGCTGATCGCCGCACAGCGCGCGATCGAAGCGGCGGACGTCGATCCGCAATCCATCGACCTCATCATCGTTGCCACTTCCACGCCCGACTTCGTGTTTCCGAGCACGGCGTGTCTGTTGCAGAACAAGCTCGGCATCAAGAACCACGGCGCGGCTTTCGACGTGCAAGCGGTCTGTTCCGGCTTCGCCTACGCGGTTGCCACGGCGGACAGCTTTATTCGCAGCGGCCAGCATCGTACGGCGCTCGTGATCGGCGCCGAGACCTTCTCGCGCATTCTCGACTTCAAGGACCGCACCACCTGCGTGCTGTTCGGCGACGGCGCTGGCGCGGTGATCCTGCAGGCATCGGACGAACCAGGCGTGCTGGCTAGCGCCTTGCACGCGGACGGCAGCCACTCGAACATTCTCTGCACGCCGGGCAACGTGAACGGCGGCGTGATCGAAGGCAGCGCGTTTCTGCACATGGACGGTCAGGCGGTGTTCAAGCTCGCCGTCAACGTGCTCGAAAAGGTCGCGGTCGAGGCGCTCGCGAAGGCGAATCTGTCGGCTGAGCAGATCGACTGGCTGATTCCGCACCAGGCCAATATCCGCATCATGCAAAGCACTTGCCGCAAGCTCGGCTTGCCGCAGGAGCGCATGGTCGTCACGGTGGGCGAGCACGGCAATACGTCGGCTGCGTCCATTCCACTCGCATTCGACGTCGCGGTGCGCGACGGCCGCATCAAGCGCGGCCAGAACGTGCTGATCGAAGGCGTCGGCGGCGGCTTCACGTGGGGCGCGTCGGTTATCCGCTACTGATAGCGGTGACATGCCAGGGCGCCGCGAGTGGCGCCGGAAGCCGCCGGCGCGATATCGTTCGATGTCCGCGCCGCGCGCCACCCACATCCGACTCAATCGATTTTGGGGACGTTATGAAATTTGCGTTCGTTTTTCCTGGCCAGGGTTCGCAGACGGTCGGCATGCTCAATGCATTCGCCGATCACGCGATCGTGCGCGAGACGGTTCAGGAAGCTTCCGATGCGCTCAATCAGGACCTCGGCAAGCTGATCGCCGAAGGCCCGGTCGAAGATCTGAATCTCACCACCAACACCCAACCCGTCATGCTGACCGCCGCTTACGCGATTTATCGCGCGTGGCAGAAGGCGGGCGGCCCGCAGCCGGCCATCGTCGCCGGTCATAGCCTCGGTGAATATACGGCGCTGGTGGCGGCCGGAGCGCTCGCTTTCCGTGACGCTGTGCCGCTCGTGCGCTTTCGCGCGCAAGCCATGCAAACAGCGGTGCCGGTCGGCGAAGGCGGCATGGCCGCGATTCTCGGTCTCGACGACGACACGGTGCGCGCGGTGTGCGCCGAAGCGTCGATCGCGGGCGTCGTCGAAGCGGTCAATTTCAACGCGCCGGCGCAAGTCGTGATCGCGGGCCACAAGGCGGCGGTCGAAAAGGCCTGCGAAGTCGCCAAGGCGAAGGGCGCCAAGCGTGCGCTGCCGCTGCCGGTGTCGGCGCCGTTCCACTCGTCGCTGCTCAAGCCGGCGTCGGACCAGTTGCGCGAGTATCTGGCCAGCGTCGACTTGCAGGTGCCGGCGATTCCGGTCATCAATAACGTCGACGTCGCGGTCGTCAACGAGCCGGCCCAGATCAAAGACGCACTGGTACGCCAGGCGGCCGGTGCGGTGCGCTGGGTCGAAAGCGTCCAGGCCATCGCGGCGCAGGGCGTCACGCATGTGATCGAGTGCGGTCCTGGCAAGGTCCTTGCGGGTTTGACCAGGCGTATCGACGGCAATCTGATCGGCGCTTCGGTGTTCGATCCGGCTTCGCTCGAAGAAACGCTCAAGCTCGTGACGGCAGGCTGAACGCCGCCTCGCAATGCGCCCGGAAACGGGCGCGCGGAAGCGCGGCATCAGAACGCAGCATCAGCAATCAATCAGCCCTCCGAAGGGCATTCGGACTGACAGATGGAAAAGACTCTCGACAAGCAGATCGCAATCGTGACGGGCGCATCGCGCGGCATTGGCCGTGCGATCGCGATGGAGCTGGCGCGCCAGGGCGCGACGGTCATCGGCACGGCGACCAGCGAAAGCGGCGCGGCCGCGATCACCGAAGCGTTTAACGCGGCCGGCGTGAATGGCCGCGGCGCGGTGCTCAACGTCAACGACGCGGCCGCGGCCGAAGCGTTGATCGACGGCACGGTGAAGGAGTTCGGCGCGCTGCACGTGCTGGTGAACAACGCTGGCATCACGCAGGACCAACTGGCCATGCGTATGAAGGATGACGATTGGGACGCGGTGGTCGACACCAACCTCAAGTCGGTCTTCCGTTTGTCGCGTGCGGTGCTGCGCCCCATGATGAAGGCGCGGGGCGGCCGCATCATCAACATCACGTCGGTGGTCGGCTCGGCCGGCAATCCGGGGCAGGTCAACTACGCGGCCGCGAAAGCGGGCGTGGCGGGCATGACGCGCGCGCTGGCACGCGAGATCGGCAGCCGCGGCATCACGGTGAATTGCGTCGCGCCGGGCTTCATCGACACCGACATGACCAAGACCCTGCCGGAAGAGCAGCAAACGGCGCTGAAGACGCAAATTCCGCTTGGCCGTCTGGGCAGTCCGGAAGATATCGCGCACGCCGTCGTGTTCCTGGCGTCGCCGCAAGCGGGGTATATCACCGGCACGACGTTGCATGTGAACGGCGGAATGTACATGTCGTAACCAAATTCGGTTACTATCCGCGCCTTGATGCGTTTGCAAAAGCGTAAGGCGCATGCCTTGACAGCAACCCGATGCGCCGCTTTTTTGCCGGGTCAAACCTGATAAAATGCGCGCACCTGTATTTTTGAACTTCTTTTCCCTTGGAGGGGTAATGGACAATATCGAACAGCGCGTCAAGAAGATCGTCGCAGAACAACTGGGCGTTGCAGAAGCTGAGATCAAGAACGAAGCTTCGTTCGTGAACGACCTCGGCGCCGACTCGCTCGACACCGTTGAACTCGTGATGGCCCTCGAAGACGAATTCGGCATGGAAATTCCGGATGAAGAAGCCGAGAAGATCACTACCGTTCAGCAAGCGATCGACTACGCTCGCGCGAACGTCAAGGCCTAAGGTCATTCGCGCCTGCGTTTCTGCGTTGGTGGCGTATGACGCCCTGCCGTGTCGGTTACCGACGCCAGCAGGGTTGGCGCTTTTTGCCGTGCAGGAGCCAGCGATGTTGACAGCGCAACTTTTCGCGCGATTGCCGACTTTCAAGAAAACGCCGGGCCGCCCCAAGTTTTCTTGCGTCTCCTTCGGGGGACCGGTGCGAAGCACCAGAATCGGGGGCGGTTAACAGCCACAGGGCTACAGGGCATGTTCCTGTGGCCGCTGTGGCTTTTGCTTTTGTCATCTATGAAAAAGGGGTTACCGTGAGCCGCCGTCGTGTTGTTGTTACAGGCCTGGGGCTGATTTCGCCTGTTGGCAATAATGTTGCCGACGGCTGGGCCAATCTGGTCGCCGGCAAGTCGGGTATTGCCAATATCACGAAGTTCGATGCGTCGAACTTCTCGACTCGTTTCGCCGGCGAGGTGAAGGGCTTCAATATCGAGGACTACATTCCCGGTAAAGAGGCGCGCCATATGGATACGTTCATCCATTACGGCGTGGCTGCAGGCATCCAGGCGATGCAGGACAGCGGCCTCGAAGTGACCGACGAGAATTCAGAGCGCATCGGTGTGGTGGTCGGTTCGGGCATCGGCGGTCTGCCGATGATCGAAGCCACGCAAACGGAATATGCGAATCGCGGCCCGCGCCGCATTTCGCCGTTCTTCGTGCCGGCGTCCATCATCAACATGATCTCCGGCCATCTGTCGATCAAGTTCGGCATCAAAGGTCCGAATCTGGCGATCGTCACCGCATGTACCACCGGTCTGCACTGTATCGGCGAGGCTTCGCGTCTGATCGAATACGGCGACGCCGACGTGATGATCGCGGGCGGTGCGGAATCCACCGTGTCGCCGCTGGGTATCGGCGGCTTTGCGGCGGCGCGCGCGCTGTCGCAACGCAATGACGATCCGGCAACGGCGAGCCGTCCGTGGGATAAGGATCGCGATGGTTTCGTGCTGGGTGAGGGCGCCGGCGTGATGGTGCTCGAAGAGTACGAACATGCGAAGGCGCGTGGCGCGAAGATTTACGCCGAAGTCAGCGGCTATGGGATGAGCGGCGACGCCTATCACATGACCGCTCCGCTGGAAGACGGCGACGGCGCACGCCGCTGCATGCTGGCCGCGTTGAAGAACGCGGGCATCAATGCCGATCAGGTGAATTACCTGAACGCGCACGGCACGTCCACGCCGCTCGGCGACCTGGCGGAAACCACCGGCATCAAGCGCGCTTTCGGCGATCACGCCAAAGACATGGTCGTGAACTCGACCAAGTCGATGACGGGTCACCTGTTGGGTGGTGCAGGCGGTCTGGAGTCGGTGTTCACCGTGCTGGCCGTGCATCATCAGGTGTCGCCGCCGACGATCAACATCTTCAATCAGGATCCGGCCTGCGATCTGGACTACTGCGCCAACACCGCGCGGGAAATGAAGATCGACGTCGCGCTGAAGAACTCGTTCGGGTTCGGCGGCACGAACGGCACGCTGGTTTTCAAGCGCGCGTGATCGTCTGATCGTTTGGTGATCGGCCAATCGACACCGCCGGTTCGTCCGGCGGTTTCCCCCGAATCGGCTACGCCAGACGGAGCGCCGCAACGGATTACGTTGCGGCGCTCTTTTGTTATGCGCGCTGCGTTATGGCTGTTCATCCTGACTGCGACGTGGGCGGTTTATGCGTGCGTCGCGCCCCATCTCGGCGCAGTGAAGGCGATGCCGTTGACGCTCGCCGTCTGCGTGCTGCTCATGCTCCACGCAATCAGGCATGAGCGGGCGCAACCTTTCGCGATAAAAATCGGGCCGGGTGGGCTGTCCGTCTGGGACCGCGCGGGTCGCGTGTCCGCGCAGGCGCGCATTACAGGCTGTGCGCACTGGAGTGACAGCCTGCTGGTTCTGGCGCTCAGCCCGGAGCGGGGGCGCGAAGCGACGGTACTGCTTGCCGCCGACGCGCTTCCCCGTCCCGTTTTCCGCGAACTGACAGTGCTGGGCCGGCGTGCCGCGGGCGTCTGACTGTAACGACTGTAACCGCTGTTACCGGAGTAACGTCTCAGCGTTGATGGGGACGCTACAATGGTGCCCCGCCATGCGCCCTATAGTTAACGGATTTATCAGGTGAGCGAAAAAGAAATTGATCAGGTGCTGGTCGAGCGCGTCCAGAAGGGCGACAAGGCCGCGTTCGAGCTTCTGGTCTCCAAATACCACCGCAAGATTCTTCGGCTGATCTCGCGCCTCGTGCGGGACCCCGCCGAAGTGGAAGACGTCGCCCAGGACGCCTTTATCAAGGCGTACCGGGCATTGCCGCAGTTTCGCGGAGAATCGGCCTTTTATACGTGGTTGTACCGGATTGCGGTCAACACGGCAAAGAACTACCTTGCGACCCAAGGGCGGCGCGCGCCGACATCGACCGAAGCAGATGCTGAAGAAGCTGAAACTTTCTCGGACGCGGACCAACTAAGGGATATCAACACGCCCGAGTCGATGTTGATGAGCAAGCAGATCGCCGAGACGGTCAATGCTGCGATGGCGGTTTTACCGGAAGAGTTGCGCACCGCCATTACTCTTCGTGAAATTGAAGGTTTGAGTTACGAGGAAATCGCTGAGATGATGGGTTGCCCAATTGGCACAGTCAGATCACGAATTTTCCGCGCTCGCGAAGCCATTGCGGCAAAATTGCGTCCGTTGCTTGACACACCTGAAGGCAAGCGCTGGTAAAACCAGCCGGGCCGTACGGGGCACGGGTGCAATATCTGGATTAGTGGTGTCACTACGGGGTATTTGTAAGATGGGGAGCATCATGGGGTCGGTCTCGGTGCAATCGCAAGCCAGCTCGCGCGGCGAGCGTCTGTCCGCTTTTGTCGACGGTGAGTTGTTCGGCGAAGAGCATCTGAATCTGAACGCATTTCTTTCCGGGCTGAATAGCGAGGATCGGACTGCCTGGTCGAGCTATCACCTGATCGGTGACGCCTTGCGTTCCGACGATCTGGCGGTTAGTCCGGCGGCGAGCAGCGCGTTTCTGAGTGGTTTCGCCGCGCGTCTGGACAACGAGCCGCATGTGCTCGCGCCCGCTGCCATGCCGGTTGCGCGTCGTTTGCTGGCGCTGCGCCGTCGCGTGGTGCCGGCCTTCGCAGTGGCGGCCGCGGCCGCTACGTTGACGTGGATCGTCGTGCCCCAACTGCAAGGCGTGCCGGGCGGTTCGGGCACGGGTCAGTTCGCGTCGGTCCAGTCGCATGGCGACTCGCTGCAACGTGTGGCAATGGCCTCGGTGCCGGCCGCAACGGTCCAGCCAGTCGCGCAAGACGCCAATATCATTCGCGACGCCAGTCTCGACCAGTATCTGGAAGCTCACCAGCAATTCGCGCAACAACCGGTCATGCCGGGCTCGATGCCGCTGATTCGCGCTGCCGCAGTTTCTACGCAAGGCCAATAGTTTGATGCAGACTCCGCGGTTGAATAAAACGACTATCTGGGGGCGGCTGCCGGCATTTCTGTTCTGCGCGGCCGTATTGTTGTCCGCTACACCGCGGGTCTTTGCACAAACCGACGATTCGCTCGTCGCCCGTCGCACGGCCGCGGATCTGCTCGATCGCATCCATCAGGCCGCCCAGCAGCAAAATTACGAGGGCGCTTTCGTCTATCAGCGCGGCAATTTCGTGCAGACGTCGCGGATCGCGCATTACGCAACCCGTAACGACGGCGAATTCGAGCAGCTCGAGAGCCTCGACGGCAAGCCGCGCAAAATGCTGCGCCATAACGAAGACCTTTACACATTCGTGCCGGAGCGGCATTTGTGCGTGGTCGAGAAGCGTCAGAACAAAGACTCGTTTCCGGCGCTGCTGGCAGTCAGCGGCGAGCAGGTGCTGTCGGTCTATGAGCCGAAGCTGCTGGGCGATGATCGCGTCGCGGGCGTCGACAGTCAGGTGATCGAGCTTGATCCGAAAGACGCTTATCGCTTCGCGTACAAGTTGTGGGCCGACAAGAAGACCGGCCTATTGCTGCGCGCGCAGACCCTCGACCCGAGCGGCCAGGTGCTCGAACAATTGTCGTTCTCGCAGATTCGTATCGGCGTGCCGATGGACAAGGCCGGGATCGTCAACGGCATTCGTAATCTGGCAGGGTGGACCGTGGTGCGTCCGCCAGTCGAACCGGTCGACATGGCCGCGCAAGGCTGGCAGATCACGCCGACGGTGCCGGGCTTCCACAAGATTCGTGAGTTGCGTCGCCCCATGGCCGCGCGCGACGCCGGCCAGCCGACCATTCCGGTGGACCAGGCGGTGTTTTCCGACGGCCTTGCGGCCATTTCGGTGTTCGTCGAGCCGGTCGAGAACAACACGCGCAAGGAAGGCGCGGGCAGTACCGGCGCCACCCATGTCCTGGTGAAGCGCCGTGGCGACTTCTGGATTACTCTGCTTGGTGAAGTGCCCCAGACCACATTGCAGCAATTTGCGTCTGCCATAGAATACAAAGCTCCGAAGTAATCCTCCGAATCCTGAATCCCTCGGCTTGCTACGATATGACGACTTTCTCGGTGCGCAAATTCCTCGCGGCCGCGGTAGTGGCGGCGTGTTTGCCGCTCATGCCGCACACGGCGTCGGCGGCTCCCGCTGCGGCCAATCTGCCCGACTTCACTGATCTCGTCGACAAGGTCGGCCCCGCGGTCGTCAACATTCGCACGACCACGCGCGTGTCGAACGGCAGCGGCGCGCGCGGCGGCTTGCCGCCAGGTATGGACGACGGCGATATGTCGGAATTCTTCCGCCGCTTCTTCGGCATTCCGTTGCCGCAGTCGCCGCAATCGCCGGGTTCGCCGCGCGGCGGCGACAACGGTGGTGGTAGTGGCGGCAGCCAGGACACACCGGATAACACCGATCCGGAACAGAATAGCGGCGTCGGCTCGGGCTTCATCCTGTCGGCGGACGGCTATGTGATGACAAACGCGCACGTCGTCGACGACGCGGACACCATCTACGTCACGCTCACCGACAAACGCGAATTCAAAGCCAAGCTGATCGGCGTGGACGATCGGACCGACGTCGCCGTCGTCAAGATCAGCGCCGCCAATTTGCCGACCATCACGATCGGCGATTCGAACAAGGTTCGGGTCGGCGAGTGGGTGGTGGCGATCGGCTCGCCGTTCGGTCTCGAGAACACGGTGACGGCCGGTATCGTCAGCGCCAAGGGCCGCGATACGGGCGACTATCTGCCGTTCATCCAGACCGACGTGGCCGTCAATCCAGGCAATTCGGGCGGTCCGCTGATCAACATGCAAGGCGAAGTGATCGGCATCAACTCGCAGATCTATAGCCGTACCGGCGGTTTCATGGGCATTTCTTTCGCGATTCCGATCGACGAAGCGATGCGCGTGGCCGACCAGCTGAAAACGTCCGGCAAGGTGGTGCGCGGCCGGATCGCGGTGGCGATCGGCGAAGTGACCAAAGACGTCGCCGATTCGCTCGGCCTGCCGAAGGCGCAAGGCGCGCTGGTCAGTAGCGTCGAACCGGGCGGCCCGGCGGACAAGGCCGGCGTGCAGCCGGGCGACATCATCCTGAAGTTCAACGGGCATTCGGTGGACACGGCAACGGATCTGCCGCGCATGGTCGGCGATACGAAGCCGGGCACCAAATCGACGGTCACGATCTGGCGCAAGGGTCAGACGCGCGACCTGCCGGTTACGATCGCCGAGATGCAGCCGGACAAGACCACCAAGGCCGATCAGAAGAAGCCGCAGCCGCCGAAGCAGCGCGCCACCAACGTACTGGGTCTGGCCGTCAGCGATATCCCGGCCGACCAGCTGAAGTCGCTGAAGCTGCACAACGGCGTGCAGATCGACGCAGCCGACGGTCCGGCCGCACGCGTCGGCTTGCAGAAGGGCGACATCATTTTGCGGGTGGGCGATACGGACATCACGAGCGCGAAGCAGTTCGACGATTTGAGCGCGCATCTCGATGCGTCGAAGATGGTCGCGCTGCTGGTTCGTCGCGGCGAGAATACGCAGTTTGTGCCGATCCGTCCGCGCAGCGGCGCCCAGAAATGACGAAGGCGGCGCCACTCACGCTCTACGGGCGCGCGTGGTGCCACCTGTGCGACGACATGCGCGCCGCGCTCGAGCCGTTGTTAGCCGAGTTCGGGGTGCAGGTGGAAGTCGTCGACGTCGACAGCGATCCGGTGCTGGAGGCGCGTTACAACGAACTGGTGCCGGTTCTGCTCTGCGACGGCGTCGAACTGTGCCACTATCATTTGGACGCAATGCGGGTTCGCGCGGCACTGGCAGCAAGAATCGCGCGCACGGCGGCGACACCCTGAGTTCGCTCGGAGCTTCGAGCCGGGCGCCAACGGGCGCCGCTCTTACTGCGTTTCACGTCCCTCACGTCGTCCAGCGTTGGGGCCTTGGCACTGACTCTGGTCCGATACAACCCAGTTGTTGAGCCGTCTTTTCCGCCCGGTCCTCGCAAGATGCGCCGGGCGATAGCCTTTTCGGCTAAAATAGATAGGTTTTTCACCTACTTACAAGGCGTGCTCCGCTATTGTCCGAGCGCGCCTTTTTCGCTTGATCGGTACTGAATGGATCATATTCGTAACTTCTCGATCATTGCGCACATCGACCATGGCAAGTCGACGCTCGCCGATCGCATCATCCAGATTTGCGGCGGCTTGTCCGACCGCGAGATGGAATCTCAAGTGCTCGACTCGATGGACCTCGAACGCGAGCGCGGCATCACCATCAAGGCACAAACCGCCGCACTGACATACAAGGCTCGTGACGGTCAGGTCTACAACCTGAACATGATCGACACGCCGGGCCACGTCGACTTCTCGTATGAAGTCAGCCGCTCGCTGTCCGCCTGCGAAGGTGCGCTGCTGGTCGTCGACGCAAGCCAGGGCGTGGAGGCGCAAACCGTCGCCAACTGCTACACGGCGATCGAACTCGGCGTCGACGTGATTCCGGTGTTGAACAAGATCGACTTGCCGGCCGCGAACCCCGAAAACGCCATCGCCGAAATCGAAGACGTGATCGGTATCGACGCGACGGACGCCACGCATTGCAGCGCGAAGACCGGTCTCGGCGTCGAAGACGTGCTCGAGGCGCTGATCCTGAAAGTGCCGCCGCCCAAGGGCGATCCGGAAGCGCCGCTGCAGGCGCTGATCATCGACTCGTGGTTCGACAATTACGTCGGCGTCGTGATGCTGGTGCGTATCGTCAACGGCACGCTGCGTCCGAAAGACAAGATCCGCATGATGGCGACCGGCGCGCAGTATCCGGTCGAGCATATTGGTGTGTTCACGCCGAAGTCGAAGAATCTCGAATCGTTGTCGGCTGGGCAGGTGGGCTTCATCATCGCCGGCATCAAGGAATTGGCCGCGGCGAAAGTGGGTGACACCGTCACGCTGGTGAACCGTCCGGCCGCCGAACCGCTGCCCGGTTTCAAGGAAGTGAAGCCGCAGGTGTTCGCCGGCCTCTATCCGGTCGAAGCGAACCAGTACGACGCGCTGCGCGACTCGCTCGAAAAGCTCAAGCTGAACGACGCGTCGCTGCAGTACGAGCCGGAAGTGTCGCAGGCGCTCGGTTTCGGTTTCCGTTGCGGCTTCCTCGGCTTGCTGCATATGGAGATCGTGCAGGAACGTCTCGAGCGCGAGTTCGACATGGACCTGATCACCACGGCGCCGACCGTGGTGTACGAAGTCCTGCAACGCGACAACACGATCCTGATGGTCGAGAATCCGGCCAAGATGCCGGAGCCGTCCAAGATCGAAGAAGTGCGCGAACCGATCGTCACCGTGAATCTGTACATGCCGCAAGACTACGTCGGCTCGGTGATCACGCTGTGCACGCAAAAGCGCGGCAATCAGATCAACATGCAGTACCACGGCCGTCAGGTTCAGCTCACGTACGAAATCCCGATGGGCGAAGTCGTGCTCGATTTCTTCGATCGTCTGAAGTCGATTTCGCGCGGCTATGCGTCGATGGATTACGAGTTCAAGGAATACCGCGCGGCGGACGTCGTGAAGGTCGACATGCTGATCAACGGCGACAAGGTAGATGCGCTGTCCGTCATCGTGCACCGTTCGCAAAGCCAGTATCGCGGCCGTGAAGTGGCGGCGAAAATGCGCGAACTGATTCCGCGGCAAATGTACGACGTGGCGATTCAGGCCACCATCGGCGCGAACATTATTGCGCGCGAGAACATTAAAGCGTTGCGTAAGAACGTGCTGGCAAAATGCTACGGCGGCGATATCTCCCGTAAGAAGAAGCTGCTGGAAAAGCAAAAGGCAGGCAAGAAGCGAATGAAGCAGGTGGGCTCGGTCGAGATTCCGCAAGAAGCTTTCCTCGCGATTCTGCGTGTCGAAGACAAATAAGACGAACAACGGAACCCTATGAATTTTGCGCTGATTCTTTTTGTGCTCGTCATTTTGACGGGCGTCGCATGGGTCGCAGACAAACTGGTTTTCCTGCCGCAACGGCGCCGCGCGGCGGAAGCCGTGGTCGCCGAGTTCGACCGCCAGCAGGCACGCGTGGGCGAGCGTTTCGCCGACGAAAACGCGGCGCAAACGCGCGCCCGTCTGCGTGACGACAAGCTGCGTCAGCCGTGGTGGCTCGAATACTCGGCGAGCTTCTTCCCGGTGATCCTGGTGGTGTTCGTGGTGCGTTCGTTCGTGGTCGAGCCGTTCAAGATTCCGTCCGGTTCGATGGTGCCGACGCTGCTCGTCGGCGACTTCATCCTCGTCAATAAATTCGAGTACGGTATTCGCCTGCCGATCACCAACACGAAGATCACTGAAGGCCGTCCGCTCGAACGCGGCGACGTGGTGGTGTTCCGCTATCCGAAAGACGAATCGGTCGACTACATCAAGCGCGTGATCGGCCTGCCGGGCGACACGGTCGCTTATCAGGACAAGCAACTGACGATCAACGGCCAGCCGGTGCCGGAAACCGCGCTGCCGGATTACCTGGACGAAGAACGTCTCGGCTACGCGAAGCAGTTCGAAGAAGATCTGGGCGGCCGCAAGAACGCCATTCTGAACAATCCCGCGGTGCCGCCGTTCATCGTCGGCGCGGAAGATTATCCGTATCGCGATAACTGCACGTACAACGCACGCGGCGTGATCTGCAAGGTACCACCGGGCAACTACTTCATGATGGGCGACAACCGCGACAACAGCGCGGACAGCCGGTACTGGGGTTTTGCGCCGGACAAGAATGTCGTCGGCCGCGCATTTTTCATTTGGATGAACTTCAGCAATCTGAAACGCATCGGCTCATTCCACTGAGTTCGCCTGCAACGATTGCATAGCACGCCGCGCGCGTGACCCACACAGAGGTCAGGTTAGTCGCGGCGTGTTATCACGCTACTTTAAGAACACGCGGTAACGTCGCTTCACCACGCTTTTTCCGCAAGCCGCCCCGCGTTTTCGCCGGGTCTGGCGCCCGCGTTATACTCTGCCCATGCCCCTATCTCCGTTGGAAAGCCGTCTGCGCTACGAATTTCGCAATGCGGAATTGTTGCGCCAGGCTTTAACGCACCGCAGTCATAGCTCCACGCATAACGAACGGCTCGAGTTTCTCGGCGATTCCGTCCTAAATTGCGCGGTGGCTGCGCTTTTGTTCCAACGTTTCAGCAAACTGGACGAGGGCGATCTGTCGCGCGTCCGTGCCAATCTGGTCAAACAGCAGTCGCTTTACGAAATCGCTCAGGCCCTGAATATTTCCGAAGGGCTCCGGCTAGGCGAAGGCGAGTTGCGCAGCGGTGGTTTTCGCCGGCCGTCGATCCTCGCCGACACGCTCGAAGCGGTGCTGGGCGCGGTGTTCCTCGACGGCGGGTTTGACGCCGCCCAGACAGTCATCAAGCGCCTTTACGTGCCGATTCTGGATCACATCGACCCGCGCACGCTCGGCAAGGATTCCAAGACGCTGCTGCAGGAGTACCTGCAAGGCCACAAAATCGCGCTGCCTACTTACACGGTGGTCGCAACGCATGGTGCGGCGCACAATCAGCAATTCGAAGTCGAATGCACGGTGCCCAAGCTGGACGTGAAAGTGTCCGGTTCCGGCGCAAGCCGTCGTGCGGCCGAGCAGGCAGCGGCCAAGAAGGCGCTCGACGAAGTGATGGCCGCGGCGCCGGCTGTGGTCGCTAAGCCCAAGCGCTCGAAGAGCGCTCGCGCGGCGAAAAACGCCGAGCCGGAGATCGTGCCTGGCGTGACCGGCGTGCAGGCCGCGCTGGATTTGCGCAGTCCGGACCGCAAGAGTGAACGCGGCCTCGGTCGGGGCGAGATTCGTGCGGCGTTCGCCGCGGAATCCGCCTCGGAACGGGCGGCTTCAACCGTGGCGGCCGCGCCGCTCGCGGTGATTCGTGCGTCGCACGTCGAGTACAGCGGGCAGGACCGGACCGAACGCGCCGAAAAGGCGGATAAAGCAGATAAGGCGGAACGGGCGGATAAGGCCCCGGCCCAGCCGCAGGCTCATTCAGCCACGCCCGGTGCAGCCGCCGTCACCCCGAGCGCACCGGCATCTACCGAACACGAACCCGGCGTAGCCGACGCGGTGCATACCCGCGTCGCCGATGCGGGCCATTGATTGCCGTCGGCGCGCCGATCCCGCGCGCCGATCTGAACTAGCCGTAGCCCGAATATGAACGCTCCCACACCCACTGGTTTTCGTTGCGGCATGGTCGCGATCGTCGGCCGTCCGAACGTCGGCAAATCCACGCTGATGAACGCGCTGGTCGGCCAGAAAGTCAGTATCACGTCGCGCAAGGCGCAAACCACGCGCCATCGCATCACCGGCATTCATACGCTGGACGACGCACAGTACATTTTCGTCGACACGCCCGGTTTCCAGACCAAACACAGCGGCGCGCTGAACCGTTCGTTGAACCGCGCGGTGACATCCACGCTGACCTCGGTGGATGCGATCCTGTTCGTGATCGAAGCCGGTCGTTTCGGTCCCGACGACCAGAAAGTGCTCGACCTGATCCCCTCGTCGGTGCCGACGCTGCTGATCGCCAACAAGCTCGATCGCGTGTCCGATAAAGACTCGCTGTTCCCATTCATGCAGGAAATCAGCGCGCTGCACAAGTTCGCCGAGATCGTGCCGCTGTCGGCCAAGCACGTCGACGACGTCAAGCGCCTGATGGCGACGGTCAAGCCGTTCCTGCCGGAAGGCGAGCCGATCTACGGCGAAGACGACCTGACCGATCGCAGCGAGCGCTTTCTCGCGGCCGAAATCCTGCGTGAAAAAGTGTTCCGCTGGACCGGCGACGAATTGCCGTACACCAGCACCGTGCTGATCGACAAGTTCGAAACCGAAGGCCGTCTGCGCCGCATTTTCGCGACCATCATGGTCGAGCGCGACACGCACAAGGCGATGATCATCGGCCAGAAAGGCGCGAAGCTGAAGCAGATCAGCACCGAAGCGCGCCTCGACATGGAAAAGCTGTTCGATGGCCCGGTGTATCTGGAAACCTTCATCAAGGTGAAGAGCGGCTGGGCCGACAACGAAGCCGGACTTCGCGCGTATGGGTACGAATGACGCGTGGATGACGCTGAATTCCGCGGGCGAGCCGGACGATTCGGAACCGGCCGCACCCGCACGCGAGCCCGCCAGGCCCGCACGTAGCACCAGAAAATCCTCGAGTAAAAGCACGCAGGGTGCCGAGGGCGAGCCACACAAACCGGCGCGCCGCGCGCCGCGCACCGCCGCTTCCGACTACCGGATCGCGGAACAGCCCGCGTTCGTTCTGCATAGCTATCCGTATAGCGAGACCAGTCTGATCATCGACGTCCTGTCGCGCGATCACGGCCGTCTCGCGCTGGTCGCGAAGGGCGCGAAGCGTCCGCACTCGGCGTTGCGCGGCGTCTTGCAGACGTTCCAGCCGCTCGCGCTGTCGTGGTCCGGCAAATCCGAAGTGCGCACGCTGACGGGCGCCGAATGGGTCGGCGGCATGTTGCCGTTGTGCGGCGGCGCGCTGCTGTGCGGCTTCTACGTCAACGAACTGCTGGTCAAGTTCTGCGCGCGCGAAGACCCGCATCCGCAACTGTTCCATCACTACGTCGTCACGATGACGCGTCTCGCGCACGACGAACCGCCCGTGCAGGTGCTGCGTTCGTTCGAGCGCGTGCTGCTGCGCGAAACCGGCTACGCGATGGCGCTGAATCGCACCGTCGCGCGTAAAGCGGTGGTGGCCGAAGGGCGCTACGTGTTCGATCCGGAGCGCGGCGTGCGCGAAGCCTCCGACGATCTGCCCGCGCAATGGCCGGTGGTTTCAGGGCAGACCTTGCTCGACATGGAGCAGGACGATTACCATCGTGCGCAGACCGTGGCGCAAAGCAAGACGCTGATGCGCTTTCTGCTCAACACTTACCTTGGCGGCACGCCGCTCGCGACGCGCCAGATCCTGATCGACTTGCAGAACTTATGAGCTTCTTTCTTACGTCGCCGAACGTCATTGACCTGGGCGTGAATATTGATCACGTCGCCACGCTGCGCAACGCGCGCGGCACGTCCTATCCCGATCCGATCCGTGCCGCGTTGATGGCCGAAGAGGCGGGCGCCGACGTCATCACGCTGCATCTGCGCGAAGACCGCCGCCATATCGTCGACGCCGACGTGCGCAAGCTGCGTCCGCTGCTGAAAACGCGCATGAATCTCGAATGCGCGGTGACGCAGGAGATGCTCGACATCGCCTGTGAAGTGCAGCCGCACGACACCTGCCTGGTGCCCGAAAAGCGCCAGGAACTAACCACGGAAGGCGGCCTCGACGTCGCCGGCCAGTTCGAAGCGGTACGTGCTGCCTGCCGGCAGCTCGCCGAAGCGAACTCGCGCGTGTCGCTCTTCATCGACCCGGACGAAACGCAGATTCGTGCCGCGCACGAAGCCGGCGCGCCGGTGATCGAACTGCACACCGGTCGGTACGCGGAAGCGCACGATCCCGCCGAACAGCAGCGCGAATTCGAGCGCGTGGTTCGCGCGGTGGAATTCGGCGCGACGCTCGGCATCAAGGTGAACGCGGGCCACGGCCTGCACTACACGAACGTGCAGCAGATCGCGGCGATCGAAGGCATCGACGAACTGAATATCGGCCACGCGATCGTGGCCCATGCGATCTTCGCCGGCTGGGACAACGCGGTGCGCGAGATGAAGGCGATCATGGTCGCCGCGCGTCTCGGCGCACGCGCGTAGTCCGGCGAATTCAACCACGGCACCGCACATGACGATCTACGGCATCGGCACGGATATCGTTCAGGTCAGCCGCGTGGCCGCGGTCATGACGCGCACCAACGGCCGCTTTGCCGAGAAGGTGCTCGGGCCGGACGAATTGCGCGTTTATCACGCGCGGCAGGCCCGCTCGGCGGCGCGCGGTCTCGCGTTTCTCGCCACGCGCTTCTCGGCGAAAGAAGCGTTCTCGAAAGCGATCGGCCTGGGCATGCGCTGGCCGATGACATGGCGTGCGCTGCAAACCCTCAATAAGCCGAGCGGCGAGCCGATGGTGGTCGCCTCCGGCGAGCTGGCCGAATGGCTCGACGCGCGCGGCATCACGGCGCGCGTGACGATCAGCGACGAGCGCGATTACGCGGTGTCGTTCGTGATTGCGGAAACCGGGCACACACCCACGCAAACCCAGCCGCTTTCGTCGGTCCCAGCGCCGGATGCCCCGCACGCTCCCGCCGCCGACGAATAAAAAAATATCTTGAACGCGGCCCATGCTGGCCGCGTCTTTCTTTTGTCTCAAGCTTTTTCTAGCGGAATTCGATGAAAACCACTCCCGGACCGGTAATGCTCGACGTGGTCGGCAAAACGCTGAACGACGACGACAGGCGCCGCCTTGCCCATCCGATGACAGGCGGCGTGATCCTGTTCGCGCGCCACTACGAGAGCCGCGCGCAGTTGCTCGCGCTGACCGCCGCGATCCGCGACGTCGACCCGGATCTGCTGATCGCCGTCGACCACGAGGGCGGCCGCGTCCAGCGCTTTCGCACGGACGGCTTCACCGTGTTGCCGTCAATGGGCAAGCTCGGCACGTTGTGGGACAGCGACGTGCTGCATGCCACCAAGGTCACGACCGCGGTCGGCTACATCCTCGCGGCGGAACTGCGTGCGTGCGACATCGACATGAGTTTCACGCCGGTGCTTGATCTGAACTACGGGCAGTCGCAGGTAATCGGCGACCGCTCGTTTCATCGCGATCCGCGCGTGGTGACGTTACTGGCCAAGAGCCTCAACCACGGCCTCGCGCTCGCCGGCATGAGCAATTGCGGCAAGCATTTTCCGGGGCATGGTTTCGCGCAGGCGGACTCGCATGTCGCGATGCCGGTCGACGACCGTTCGCTCGACGAGATCCTGCGCGAGGACGTGGCGCCGTACGACTGGCTCGACGTGTCGTTGGGATCGGTGCTGCCCGCACACGTGGTGTATCCGCAGGTCGATTCGAAGCCGGCGGGATTTTCTCGCGTGTGGCTGCAGGACATTCTGCGTAACAGGCTGCGTTTCGAGGGCGCGATTTTCAGCGACGACCTGTCGATGGAAGCCGCGCGCCAGGGCGGCACGCTGACCGAAGGCGCCACGGCCGCGCTGCAGGCCGGTTGCGACATGGTGCTGATCTGCAATCAGCCGGACGAAGCGGAAAAGGTGCTGGACGCACTGCGCTTCACGCCGTCGAAGGAATCGCAGCAACGCCTGAAGCGCATGCGGCCGCGCGGCAAGGCGCTGAAGTGGAGCAAGCTGGTCGCCGAGCCGCAGTATCTGCAAGCGCAGGCGCTGTTGCGCAGTGCGTTTGCCGGGTCCGCTTGAGGTGGATTCGCGCGGCGGATTGCCCGCAGGAAGATTGGCAGAAAAAGAAACGGCGCCTTCGATTGAAGGCGCCGTTTTTTCTTGAATCTCGCGGTAGCGTGAAACGCGCAAGCCGCAACCACGGCGTCGCGCGTCAGCTCGACCCCGGCCTCAATTCAACCGCATCCGCTGCAGCTTGTTGTACAGCGTCTTCGGACTGATGCCCAACAGCGACGCCGCGCGGTGCCGCGTTCCGCCGACCGCGTCGAGCGTGGCGCGAATCAGCATTTCCTCGACGTCCGCGAGCGGCGTGCCGACGGTCACCTGCACGCGGCTGCCGTTCAGATCGCGGCCATTGGCCGAGCCGGCTTCGTCGGCACGCAGCGATTCCACCACGTCTCCCGACGCGTGATACGCACGCCGCGCCCGTTCCTGCAATTCACGCACGTTGCCCGGCCATTCGTACGCGAGACATTCACGGATAAAGTTCGGCCCGATCTGCTTGGCGCCTTCCGCCGTCCCGCGCGCGGCCGCTTCGTGATTCAGTTCGTCGACGATCGCCTGCGCGATCAGTGCCGGATCTTCGCCGCGCTCCCGCAGCGGCGGCAGGGTGACGGCCGCGGCTTCGAGACGCAGCGCCAAATCTTCGTGCAGACTGCCGTCGGCCACCGCTGCGCGCGGCGCCTTGCGCGTCGAGGCGATCAGCCGGAAATCCGTCACCACCTGATGCGTACCGCCGACCCGCATGAAGGTCTGCGAGTCGAGCGCCCGCAGCAGCGCTTCCTGCTGGGCACGCGGCAATTCGGCAATTTCATCGATGAACAGCGTGCCGCCGCTCGCCTGTTCGAACAGGCCCGGCTCCCGTTGATCGGCGCCGTTGAAGGCACCGCGCTCGTGACCGAACAACACGCTATCCAGCGAGCGATGCGCCGCCGCGCTGGCCGCAGTCCGGCAATCGAACGTGATGAATGGGCCTTTGCGACGTCGGCTCATGTCGTGCATCGTGCGCGCCGCGACCTGTTTGCCGGTGCCGGCTTCGCCGGAAATCAGCACGGCCGCTTCGGTCGGCGCGATATGTTCGATCGTGTCGTACACGTGCTGAATCGCGCCGCTGCGACCGAGCATGGCGCCGAAACGGCCGAGCTGCCGCAGCGAAGCACGCAGCGTCTGGACCTCTTCGGTCAGCTCGTAGGGCCGTGGAATCCGCGCCAGCAGGCTGCGCAGGCGCGGAATGTTGACCGGCTTGAGCAGATAGTCCCAGATGCCGTGCCGCAATCCTTCGATCGCGCTTTCCACCGTCGCGTTGCCCGTCATCACGATCACGGGCAACGCGCCGCCGGGCGGATGCGCGGGCAGATGCTGCAACACGTCGAGCCCGCTGCCGTCCGGCAGATTCAGGTCGACCAGCACGACGTCGGGAATGAAGCGTGTCAAAGCCGCCCGCGCTTCGGCGATGGTGGTCGCGGTGTCGACGGAAAAGCCGTCGGCCGCGAGGATGGCGGACAGGCCTGACAGGCTATTGGGATCGTCTTCAACAATCAGGGCGTGTGGCATGGCGAGCGCAATTTTTAAATGGATGGAATACCGATGCATCGCGCCGGGAAACGGGCGCGCGGCACGGGCGCGATAGCTGGCCGGTACTGCCGGTCGAATACCGCCGCACCCTTCACCACGTCCGCGAAACCTGCCACGCCCGCAAAACCTGCAGTGCGCAGCGGTGAGGCAAGGGCGGAACGCTGGTCCGCATGCACGCCGGCACCGTAAGCACGGTTGGCTGGCCGTCGTGAACGCGGCGCCCGGCAGTCAGACTGCCAGGCAAATGGGGCGGCGATTCGACTCACGTAGTTCTGGTCCTTGGTTTGATCCGGGCGGTCCTGTTTCGATGCCGATGCGCGTCGATAGACCGCCTGTACTTACTTCACTCGGCCTGTCAAAAATGCCGATTACTGTCGAAGAAGCGGCGCACTTCCAGTTCCGCCTGTTCACGCGTCTTGCCGTAGCGTTCCTGGATCAGGCCGGCGAGTTTGTCTGCTCGGCCTTCGGCCTTGGTCAATTCGTCGTCCGTCAATTCGCCCCATGCGGTCTTGGCTTTGCCCAGCATCTGCTTCCACTTGCCTTCAGCGATGTCGTTATTCATGTCGCATCTCCGAGTTGAAGAAAATAAAGCCGTACTGGCCTTTCTCGAAAATAAGCAGGGACTGTGCCAAGAAGCTTTGCTTAGCGTTATCAACGATTTGTCAGATGCAAGGTGGGTCAATTCGCGTGCCGCCCGGCAATTTTCGGGAGGCTGCCGGTAAAGTTTTCCTAACCATACACGGCGGCGCAAAAAAGAAAAAGCGCCTAAATTTAGCCGCCATCGCAGCGCTATTTTTTCTCTGTGGCGGGTGATTCCCGGGGGACGTCCCCGTGACCGGCCAGCTCCTCGCAACGCGCGGCGTGCGACGGGAACGCGTTGCGTTGAATTGATTTACTCGCCACAAACGAAGGAGCCGTCATGACTTACCCCTGTGTTGCGTCGCTGGGTCGCCGGATTACCAACACGGCGGCGTGGGTTGCATTGCCGTTTGCAGCGGCCAGTGCCCATGCCGTGGCCGAACCGATGCCGTTCTCGACGCCCACCGGCGACATGACGCTATCGCCGTCCGGCCCGCTCGCCATGCCGCCCGAATCCCCGTTGGCCGTGGCCCGGGGCAACGACACTTACACGTACCTGCGCTGCTGGTATCGCCTCAGTGCGGACCCGCTTGCGCCCGAAGCGACCTATGAATGGGCGCTCGACCCGAACGACGGCGACTGGTACCGGCTATCCGGTTTCTGGCGAGCGGACGGCGTGCTGAAATGGCAGAACATGTTCTACAGCGCGACGGCGCAAGACAGACTCAACGACGTGTGCCGCCACACGCTGAGCGCGCGCGGCATCCGGGCCGACGTTACGCAGGCGGTGGCGGCCAACAACACGTTGTCTTTCAATTTCACGGTCTGGAGCATCGATAGTGCGCAGCAGGAGGCGCGGATCAACAAGCTGATCGTATTCGGCGACAGCCTGTCCGACACGCAGAACATCTTCAATGCGAGTCAGTGGACGCTACCGAATCGCGCGAGCTGGCATGCGGGGCGTTTCAGCAACGGACCCGTCTGGTCCGAGTATCTGGCCAATGCACTGCAACTGCCGATGTATAGCTGGGCGATCGGCGGCGCCGCGACCGATCAGCATTTGGTTGTGCCCGGGCTCGTGCAGCAGGTCGAGTCATGGCGCGACTACATGAAGTTCGCGCCGGATTATCGACCGGGCAACACGCTGTTCGCGGTGCTCGCCGGAGGCAACGATCTGGTCAGCTATGGCCGCACGCCCGAGCAGGCCGCAACGGCCATGCGCGGCAGCCTGGAGCGGCTCGCCGCGGCGGATGCGAGGCGTATTTTGCTGATTACGCTTCCCGACGTGTCCCGCACGCCGATCGTCGCGGCGCGCGGCGACGCAGCGCGGGTGGCCGTCGAGGTGAGGGATTACAACCGGATGCTCGTCGATATGGCGGAGGCGCTACGCCTGCGCTACGGCGCGACGCTTCAACTCGAAATATTCGATGCCAACGCGATGTTCGACGACTTGCTGCGCCATCCCGCGCAATACGGACTCGACGATACGACGCATTCGTGCCTCGATATTCAGAACCCGTCCGCGGCGACTTACCTGAGCGCGCAGACCCCACGCGCGAGCTGCGACGACCCGGCGCGCTTCCTGTTCTGGGACGCGCTGCACCCGACGACCACGACGCACGCGCTGCTGGCGGAACGCATCGCATCTTTCGTGCGGGAGCGGTTTAGCGACGGATGGCGTCAAGTCGCCGCACAATAAAAAACGACCCGGTCGCGGAAGCGATCGGGTCGTTTTTTTGCCATTTGCCCCACGACGCCGGCAGGCCGCCGGCGCGGGACTCAAATGCGCGGCCGGGCGCTTACGCGCGGCTGCGGTATTCGTTCGTGCGCGTGTCGATTTCGATCTTGTCGCCGATGTTGCAGAACAGCGGCACTTGCAGTTCGAAACCCGTGGTCAGCTTGGCGTTCTTCAACACCTTGCCCGACGACGTGTCGCCCTTGACGGCCGGTTCCGTGTAGATGATTTCGCGGACCAGCGTGGTCGGCAGATCGACCGAAATCGCCTTCTCGTTGTAGAACACGACTTCGCAAGCCATGCCGTCTTCGAGGTAATGGAGGGCGTCGCCCATCATTTCGCCTTCGACTTCGAACTGGTTGTAGTCGGCGTCCATGAACACGTACATCGGGTCAGCGAAGTACGAGTAGGTCACTTCCTTGCGTTCCAGCACCACGACGTCGAACTTGTCGTCGGCCTTGTATACGTTTTCCATGCCTGCGCCGGTCAGCAGGTTCTTGAACTTCATCTTGACGACGGCGGAGTTGCGGCCCGATTTGTTGTATTCGGCCTTTTGCACGACCATTGCGTCTGCGCCGATCATCACGACGTTGCCGGTGCGGAGTTCCTGTGCGGTCTTCATAAAACTGTCCTGTACGAAATGAGTAGCTTCAACTTGTGCTCAACGGCATACGGCGCAAGCGGCTTCGGCGCTTCTCTCACTGCGTGCCGCGCCGCCTGGAGCGGCCCGGCGGGAACATAGTGCATGAAGCGTGGCCAGTATGCCGCGAGAATTCGCGGAAGGCGGCATGATCTGCCGCCTCGATATGCTTGCGTCCTGCTTGCGTCCGTTACCTTGCTTTTACCCTGTGCGGGCGTGTACACGAGTGGCGCCGATCCACAACTTACTTTGCAACCTGGTTTGCTGCGATCGGGCCGCGCTTGCGTCGTCGGCCGTTGGATAACCGCTTATTTTAACTGAGTTTTTGCGAACAAGGCCAGATTTCCGGCGAGGTCGCCCACTTCGGCCAGTTCGACCGCCCAGTCGGCCGCGCGCTGCTTCAGCGCCGGGTAGTGGTGCCGGAACGCCGCCCAGTCCGGCCGGCCCGCGCCGTTCCATGCGTGCCAGAAGCGCGCCAGCGTGTCGCGGGTGTCGGCGGGCAGGGTGCGCGAGTAGTGGGCGAGCGCGGCGTCGAGCTTGGGCAGATGGGCGTCGTCGGCTTGTGGGTAGATATGCCAGACGAACGGTTTGGCCGCCCATTGAGCCCGCACGAACGAATCTTCGCCGCGCACGAAATTGATGTCGCTCACCCAGAGGAGCGCATCGTAGCCCGGCTGGCTAGTGAACGCGAGTGCGTGCGCGCTGAGGTTGCCGCGTTCGGCGTGCATGCCGGCGGTGAATTCGGGCAGGCCGAAAAAGTGCGCGACCGCGCCCGAGACGCGGCCTTCGGGCACCAGTAGCACGACCGGCTCGGCGCCGTCGCGCCATTGTTCGAGCAGGCTGTCGACGGCCGGGTTTTCGTACGCGAACAGCGAGACGACCGTGGCTGCGGCGGCGGGCGGCGCGCGGCCGACAGTCTGCTGCCACCATGCGGCGCGTGCTGCCTGCGAGGTTTCGAAGGCCGTGCGCGCGGCGTCGAGATGCCGTTCTTTCAGCACGCCGCCGGTGCCGGGTCCAAGTCCGGGGAAGAAGAACGTCTTGGTTAGCGGATAACGTGGATGCGGCGACGGCCGCAAATGAAAATCCGCGACCCAGTCTTCGGCGCTCAGGTATTCGAGGTTGAACCATACCGGCGCGCGTTCGCGTCGCGCCATCGCGGCGACGTAGACCGGCGGCAATTCGCAGGCGAAGGCTTCGATCACGACGTCGGCGACCTCGAGCGACTCGCCCGCATGCGCCGGCTGATGCCAGTGTTCGACGACGATGCCGCCGATAGTCTGGCGAGCACGGTCCAGCGCCAGCGACGGGCACAGTTTCCTGAACGCGTGCAGATCGTCGACGAACACGCGCACCTGCCAGCCGTGCTCGCTCGCGAGTTGTCGTGCGAGACGCCAGCACACGCCGATATCGCCGAAATTGTCGATGACAGCGCAGAAGATGTCGCAGGCGATCGCCGTGGAAGTGGCTTCGACCGGTTCGGAAGAGGGCGCAGCGGTGGACATGGTGGCCTGGGTCGCGGGAGCAAAAGCGGCGCCTTCCCGCCGCGCTGCCGGAATCGCGGCAGCCGGTTCGAACGGGCGCGGAATGTTCTAAACTGGCGATTCTAAAGCACCCGTCCACGACTGCGCATGCCGGCATTGCTCCGGCGCACGGCGCGAGGCGAGCCCCGCGAGACAGTCCCACCCAACCGATTCTGCATGACCGAACCCGAAGCAACCGACGTCTTCGAGCCGAAAAAAGTGCTCGCCCAACTGCCGCATCTGCCCGGCGTGTATCGCTATTACGATACGCATGGCGCGGTGCTTTACGTGGGCAAGGCGCGCGATCTCAAGAAGCGCGTGTCGAGCTACTTCACGAAGACGCTGCTGTCGCCGCGCATCGCGATGATGGTGACGCGCATCGCGCGGATCGAAACCACCGTCACGCGTTCCGAGGCCGAGGCGCTGCTGCTCGAAAACAATCTGATCAAGGCACTCGCGCCGCGCTACAACATTCTGTTTCGCGACGACAAGTCGTATCCGTACCTCAAGCTGACCGGCCACAAGTTTCCGCGCATGGCGTACTACCGTGGTTCGGTGGATCGCAAGAACCAGTACTTCGGGCCGTTTCCGAGCGCGTGGGCGGTGCGCGAGAGCATCCAGATCCTGCAGCGCGTGTTCCAGTTGCGCACCTGCGAAGACTCGGTGTTCAACAATCGCACGCGACCGTGCCTGTTGCATCAGATCGGCCGCTGCACGGCGCCGTGCGTCGCGGCGATCAGCGAAGAAGACTATGCCCACGACGTCGCCAACGCGTCGCGCTTTCTGCTCGGCCGTCAGGGCGAGGTGATGAAGGAGCTCGAGGGCAAGATGCATGCATTCGCCAGCGAGCTGAAGTTCGAGCAGGCCGCGGCGGTGCGCAACCAGATGAGTTCGCTGTCGACGGTGTTGCATCAGCAGGCGATCGAAGTCGGCAGCGATAGCGACGTGGATATTCTCGCGGTGGTCGCGCTGGGCGGCCGGGTCTGCGTGAATCTCGCGATGGTGCGCGGCGGCCGGCATCTCGGCGACAAGGCGTATTTCCCGACCCATGTGGAAAGCGCGTTGACGGTGGATGAGGGCGGCCTCGAAGTCGAAGGTGAGGGCGCTGCGGCGTTCGCGAGCGTGGCAATGGACACGGCTGTCGCGGACGCGGCGGATAACGTGAGCGGCGAGACGGAGGCGTCCGACGCGGACGACGACGCGCTCGCGATCGCGGCAGCGCTGTCCGCGGAGGACGACGATGAAGCGGCGTTAGATGCCGACACTGACGCCGACACTGACGCCGAACCAGACAACGATGCACCGAACGCCGACGCACGCCCCGCGAAACCGCGCAAAGGCCGCGCGTCGGGCGGGATCGAAGCCGAGGTTCTCGAGGCGTTCATCGCCCAGCACTACCTCGGCAACCGCGTGCCGCCGGTGTTGGTGGTCAGCCACGCACCGGCCAACCGCGAACTGGTCGACGTGTTGATCGAGCAGGCCGGCCACAAGGTGACGGTGCTGCGTCAGCCGCAAGGACAGCGACGCGCGTGGCTCGCGATGGCCGAGCAGAACGCGCGCCTCGCGCTGGCGCGCCTGCTCTCCGAACAAGGCTCGCAGCAGGCTCGCACGCGCGCGCTGACCGACACGCTCGGCATGGAGTGCGACGATCTCGCGCATCTGCGGATCGAATGCTTCGACATCAGCCATACGATGGGCGAGGCGACACAGGCGTCGTGCGTGGTATATCACCATCACAAGATGCAGTCGTCCGAGTACCGCCGCTACAACATCACCGGCATCACCCCCGGCGACGACTACGCGGCCATGCGCCAGGTGCTCACGCGCCGCTACGAGAAAATGGTCGCGCAAGCCGCCACGAATGCCGGCGTCGATTTGCCCGTCGACGCGGAAAACGGCGTCGCCACGGACCCGGCCACCGACCCCACGCTCGCGCCCGAAACCACCAAGCCCGCCCCCGCCCGCGGTATTCTGCCGACCATCGTGCTGATCGACGGCGGCAAGGGCCAGGTTGAAATCGCCCGTCAGGTGTTTTCCGAGCTGGGCCTGGACATCGGCATGCTGGTCGGCGTCGCGAAGGGCGAAGGGCGCAAGGTCGGCCTCGAAACGCTGATTTTCGCCGACGATCGCGCGCCGCTCGAACTCGGCAAGGAAAGCGCCGCGCTGATGCTGGTCGCGCAGATTCGCGACGAAGCGCACCGTTTCGCGATCACCGGCATGCGTGCGAAGCGCGCCAAAACGCGCCAGACCTCGCGGCTCGAAGAACTCGAAGGCGTCGGCGCTAAACGGCGTCAACGGTTGCTCGCGCGCTTTGGTGGACTGCGCGGCGTGGTCGCGGCGAGCGTCGAGGATCTGGCGAGCGTCGAGGGGATTTCGCAGGCGCTCGCCGAGCAGATCTATCGGCAATTGCACTGATTGCGTCGATTGCGGTGGGGCGGCCGGTCCGTTTCCCGGCTGCGACCCAGAGCCCAGGCGGCGCGCGTGCCATGGCCCGTGCGCCGCTTTGCTTGTGGCAGGCCTTGTGACACGGCACAATTGCATCTCCCTTGCCAGACGCTGCGCCTGCCCATGCCGTTTAACTTTCCGATTTTCCTGACCTGGCTGCGGATCGTCCTGATTCCGCTCGTCGTCGGCGTGTTCTATTTGCCCGACATGATGATGAGCCCCGCGCACCGCAATCTGGCGGCCGCGACCATCTTCATTCTGGCCGCGCTGACCGACTGGTTCGACGGTTTTCTCGCGCGCAAGTGGAATCAGACTTCGGCGTTCGGCGCGTTTCTCGATCCGGTCGCCGACAAGTTGATGGTGACCGCGGCGCTGCTGGTGCTGGTGCAACTCACGCGGATCGATTCGGCGATCGCGCTGGTGATCGTCGGGCGCGAGATCGCGATCTCGGCGCTGCGCGAATGGATGGCGCAGATCGGCGCGTCGAAGAGCGTCGCGGTGAATTCGCTCGGCAAGTTCAAGACCGTGTGTCAGATGGTGGCGATTCCCATGCTGCTGTTCTACGGCCCGTTGCCGTTCGGCGGTGGTGCGGCGGTGGACACGCGCGTGTGGGGCCTGTGGCTGATCTATCTGGCGGCGTTCCTGACCATCTGGTCGATGCTCTATTACATGAAGCTCGCGTGGCCTCAGATTCGCGAACGCGGTGGCGCGGCATGAGTGAAATCTGTTCAGTAAAAGACATTCGCAAAAGGGGTTGACACGTTTCAGTCGATTCTCCATAATCTCGTTTCTCCGATGCACGCAGTTCGAAGCAGCAGCGGAAGTAGCAGAGTAGTTAAAGGTAGTATTGAAGTAGAAGCACGGCAATAGCAGCACAAAGCGGGAGTAGCTCAGTTGGTAGAGCGCAACCTTGCCAAGGTTGAGGTCGCGAGTTCGAGCCTCGTCTCCCGCTCCAAATTTTTGAAGCAATGCGTTGTTTGGCGAAGTGAGAAGTGCAGCGCGTTGTGAAGCAGTTCAATGCGGGAGTAGCTCAGTTGGTAGAGCGCAACCTTGCCAAGGTTGAGGTCGCGAGTTCGAGCCTCGTCTCCCGCTCCATACATAAGGGGAAGCAAGGCTTCCCTTTTTGTTTGATGGGCTGAAGGTTTCAGTCTCACCGGTTGTAGCGGTGGCCCACAAACAAACCTGCGAATCTGCAGCTAGATTCCAGTCCGCTTGCGGCGCGATAGCAAAGCGGTTATGCAGCGGCCTGCAAAGCCGTTTAGGCCGGTTCGACTCCGGCTCGCGCCTCCAGAAGTTGATGTAAAGAAAAGCCCCGACTTGTCGGGGCTTTTCTTTTTTCGGCGTGCGTTCTGGTGAAAGGCTTCTTCGTCGAGCCTTGCCTTGTTGTCCTTGTCAAATTGTTTTCACGTCACGCATGTTCGATAGCGCGATGCACGCTGCTGTGCTGATGAGACAGGCCCCGCCGTGGATAGCGTTTGCGATATCTCACGTAACGACGATCAATTTCGTGGTCGACGCGTGGCGCTCAACAACGGTTCCGCATCCCATACAATAGCCGCGCTAACTTCCCCGGAACGATCTGTCGCAGGAGAAATTGATGGAAATAAAACAGGCGTCGATGATTTCGTTGCTTGCGCTGGCGGTTGCGGGATGCGCACAAACAGGCAGCGCTCCAAACAGTGTTTCTTCGTTGGCTGGCGTCTACAGTTCGGCCCATCCAATCACCTTCAAGACCGGTAAGCTCCTCACCAACGGATATGTCGAAATTGACCATGACGGGCGTATCACGGCCTTCGAGCGAAAAGGCGAAGGCCCTGCCTCGATTGGAAGCGGCTGCTACGTGTTGGCGGCGGGAACGGCAACGAATGCAGGACTGCAGGGTCGGACTTTGACGCTTGGCGTTTCGGCGCGTGGCGATACCGTCTATCAAACCATCGCGGGCGATGACGATACGTTCGGGATTCTGGTTAAGCGAAACGCTACTGAAGGCATGAGGTGGTTCTTCAATTGGGGCAAACAGAACTCCACAGTCACCATCAACGGCAGTCACAACGTGATAAGTTCATCGAACCAGTCGACTTATTCCATCACTGGCCCTGCCTTGACATCACCGACGCCAGAGCAATTACGCGGCATGCTCTGCGGCGCGGATGTGATCTCTGAGGCCGCTCGTTAATCGACCGCTGGCGTGCAGTCGGTTCAGACCGTCAAGCATGCAAAATGCTTTCAATTCACTTTGAACTGTGTTTCATAGTCGTCCGCACGTATCACGAAAAAAGTCAAAATAGGCGGCATTAACTCAGGTTGGTACGTCGGGCCTGATTACTGATAATTACCGGCGAAGTGATGTTTTTGTTGGCACTTCGTAATTTGATCTTTGGGTTTCCGATCCAAGTTCACAGTATCTCCAATTCAAGCTATCCTCTGGTCAAAGTCGCAGGGCGGTAAGGCGGAAACTGCTGGTTCTGCGCAGAATAATATTTCGGGGTGATAGTCCCAATGGGCTTGGAAAAACCAGACGTTCAGCGCGGCTCGAAGGCGGATACGGAGCCCAAACTTAGTTCGATCTTCGCGAAGTCTTTTCTGGCGGCAGCGTTGTTATCGGGGCTAATCGTGGCGGGGGCGTTTTATACGTCGGGGAATACTCTGTTCGCGGCCTATTCCGGCGACTCCGTGAGCGACTCGGATCGAAACGCACGCGCTGAAGCTTTCAATTCCATGCAGTTTTTGCAGATATCCAAGGTAGAAGCCAACGATATTCCGGCCGCTATCGATGCGATGCATTTGAGTCCAGCTAATCGGATAGAAATAACCAGGGAAGTTGAAGCGTCACGCTCCACGCAATCGGCTGACTCGCACGCCAGTTCACCTGCTGCTTCTAGAGAATTGGCTAAACCGGATGCGAGGCCGGTGCAAGAAGTCGCAGATCATGTTGCACCAGCTAGCAGCGCCGCGTTGGCAGCCCCAGCCCCAGCCGCAGCAGGAGCCAGTGGCGACGGCTCGCGGTTGACGCTCGCGTGGGTCCGTCTGTGGGACACGGATGTCGAGGACGGAGACGTGGTTCGCATTGAAAGCGCTGGCTATTCACGCACGGTGACACTGACTAACCACGGCGTGACGTTTGCGGTTCCGGTCCCGGCAAGCGGACAGATTCGCATCACTGGCCTAAGAGATGGCGACGGCGGCGGCATCACCGTGGGCCTGGCTTCGGGAGCCGCGCAGGCGGTCTTGCCCGTCATGAGTGTCGGCCAAGTGCTGACTTTGAACGTCAGGACCCGATAATGCGCTGGTTGAATTCACTTGCGGCGAAATTTGCGCCGTTGGCTTTTGTCGTCATGGCTTGCGTTGCGGCGGCCCAATTCCTGTCCCAGCACAGCCCTGATCGTACTCATCTCGATCGCTATACAAATGCCGTTTCGATGTCGTTGCATGACCACGCTTGGGCCGTGTTCGCTGTTGCAGCCTCGTTATGGCTCGTAACCTTTGCGGGTTTCTTTCATGATCGGCATCGAAGTAAAAATTCGAGTGTCAAAAAAGAAGGGTGGCTAATGGACGCACTTGACAGACTCACCAATCGGCGCGTGCTAGAACAGAAACTCGCTCAGGAGCCGGAGCCGCAGATTATTGACGCCGAGAAACTCGCTGATTCGCTCAAGAGCAAAGTCATCGGTCAGGATGCCGTGTGTGAGGATATGGCGGCGCAGATCCGTCGCCGGCTGGCGCTCAGGCAGCGTAACAAGCCGGTCGGCGTTTTTATTCTGGCGGGTCCGCCGGGCACCGGCAAAACTTATCTGGCCAAATGTCTGGCGGCAGAATTGGAGCGCCGTCTGTTGCACTTCGACATGACCCAGTTTTCGAGCGGGGCTCATGCCGCTACGCAGCTGTTCGGGGCATCCAAAGGCTACGTCGGTTCGAATACGTACGGCAAGCTCACCGCTGCATTGCGCGATACGCCCGATGCGGTTGTGCTGCTTGATGAAATCGAGAAGGCTCACCCTGAGATTCACAAGAACTTTCTCACCGCCTGGAACGACGGATTCGTCACCGAAGCATCCGACGGCCGGCAAATCTCAACCACGCGCGCCATCTTCGTTCTGACCACGAATGCGGCAACGGACGATTTGCAGGCGTTGAGCGCCACATACGCCAACGATGCGGACGAGCTGCGGCGTGCATCGACGAATGCACTTCGCGAAGCAGGCTTCGCGCCTGAGGTGCTAAATCGTATCGACCGGATATTTGTCTTCAAGTCGCTGTCAGGCCTGGATATCGCGCGGGTCGCCGCGCTGGAAATCGAAGCGATGATCAAGAGCTACGGCCTGGATGTCGCGGACGAAGGCATCGATCCGGATATTTTGCTCGATATGATGCGGCGTCAGCAGCGACTGGGCTCCGGGGCTTCATCACGCGATCTCGTGCGCGCCGTTGAAGAGTCTCTCGCAGACACACTGATCGACGCCAAGCAACACGGGCACTCCAAGGTCGCGCTCCTGGCGGCGGAGGGCGGCGTGATTGCGAGGCCGGAACGATGACTTCGAATCTCGCTGACGCACAACCCACGTCGCTGTGGGGGCGTGCCCCGTTGTGGCGTTGGTGTTTTTCCGCCGCTGTTCTGCTGTCGCTTGCCGTGGTTTGCTTCCCGCCGAAGTGGCGCGTGGTAGACGTCAAGCCGTTGCCCCCGGTGCCGGAGGCGGTGGCTTATAACTCGCAACAAAACGCCGCCGTGACGCGCACCGCTGCGGCCGGCATCCCAGCGTCCGCCGTGAAACCCGTTGCGACCGCACCGGTCCAGGCGTCGGCCAATGCAGTTCAAGTTCAGAAGCAGGCGGTGAATCCGCGGAAAAGCAGCGCTGCCACGGTCGCAGCGGCCAAGGCCCCTGTCACCGCACAGATATCGATGGCCACACCCGACGCGCCGAGCAAAGATCCTTCCGGTCTCGATCGTGCATTTCTCGGCCGCACCTATCGTCAATCGATCGCGGTCGAAGGGTTTAATCTGCCGCTCCCGCCCGGCCAGTGGGCGGTACTCGCCAATAGCAGCATTCACTTGCGCGGCGCATCGGGCGTTGCATATTTTTTGGGGCGGATCGAAAACAGGAAACTCGTTGGGGCAATTCGGCTGTTCGCGCTGCATAGCAGCGAGCAACCAGGAGCGGGCTTTCCTGCCGCGAACGGGTGCAGGAACAACAATCCCGACCTAAACTATTTGTTCCTTGAATCGGTAACACCCTCTGGTCATCAGGCCTGTTGGCTCATCAATAACTACTTCACGCCTCCGTTACAGCAATGGGCGGACCGCACAGTGAAAATTGGCGGTCTTGATCGTGCGGCGGCCGGCGACCTGTCGGCAAAAGGCGTGACCTATCCGCAGGACCTGGTCGACATCCGATTCACCAGAGCTGAAACGTGGGGGATGCTCGAGGTGTCGTATCTGTTCGATCCTGAGTTGGAGGGGATATCCTCCGGCACTGCACTCTCCGCGCACGAATCGGATTGGCACGCGCCGAACGCCCCGCGATTCCCGGATAAGGTCGCCTATCTGGCAAAGATGCGCGAATGGGGCGAAGCTTTCTGGCCCAAGTTCCAGCAGGCATTCGAGTCTGGCAAACCACCTTCGGTGCCGGCCGAGCCTTGATCGACAGCATCCCACCGGGCTAACTACCGTGCACCAGCGCGGTGGCGCAAGTAGCCGAAACGCGAAGATCTTCTTCGAAACCATGCCATGCAAGCCCCCCACCTCCGCTCCCTCCATCTCCGCGTGATCTACGCGCTCTGCCTGTGCGGCGCCACCTGGACGCATCTGCAAGTGGCGCTGACTCACGGTCTCTGGTGGGACTACGGCGGCGCCGCGCCGCTCACGCGCGTCTACTGGACCTCGCTGCTGTTCATCGACCCGCTGACCGCGCTACTGCTACTCGTCGCGCCCGTCGCGGGACTGATACTCTGCGTCGCCGTGATCGTGACGGATGTGGCGCACAATTCGTGGTTCGCGCTGCATCATCCGATCCGGATGGACCTGTATCTGTCGCAGATCGTCTTTCTGCTATTCGTCCTGTCCACCGTCCGGAGCGCCTGGCGCGGCGTCGTCCGCGCGCGTCCGGCGCTGTCTGCCGCCGATTGAACGGCGCGCTCGCCGTCCGCGTTATCGACCGTCCACACCGAGGTTGCATGTATCTACAACTCACCGGCACCCAACTGCGTCTGCTCGGTTCGATGCATCTTTTTCCCGCGACGAGCCGTCGTACGCCGCCATGGATCGCCGAGGCCTACGACTGGGCCGAAACACTCGTTTTCGAGTCCGACGCGCCGACGATCCTGCCGTTCCTGAAGGCCGCTCCGCTAGCCGGCGCCGAGCGTCTGCGACCGCTGCTTTCCGACGACGCCTGGCAGCGGCTCAACGCCTTCTGGCCTACCGAAGGTCCGCTCGCGCCGCTCGCCGAGCTACGTCCGTGGGCCGCGATGATCGTCGCGCCGACGCTGTTCCAGCAAGTGGTCGAAGGCGTCGAGCCGCGTCTGTTGCGCTCGGCGCTCGCCCAGGGCAAACCGTATCGCTATCTGGAGACTTCGCAGGAAGTCGCGGCGTCGCTCGATTCGATTCCGCTCGACGCGATCGGCGCGGCCCTCGACCTGTTGATGGCCGATCTCACCGAACCGCAGCGCACGCTCGAGAAGATGTATGCCGCCTGGATCAACGGCGATCTGCCGGCCGTGCAGCGCATCGCCGTCGAATCGCCGATGTTCAATCTGCCGGGCATCCGCGAGGCGATCCTCGACGCGCGTAATCGCGCGTGGGCGGCGCGTCTGATACCGCTGATCGAGCGTCCCGAGCGCACTTTGGTAGTGGTCGGCGCGTTGCATCTATGCGGGCCCGGCAACCTGATCGAATGCCTCGCGCGGCCAGTCGATCAGGTGCTGGACACAGCCTGATCAAATCCGCGTCAGGCGCATGTCACGACGCCCTTTGCGGTGCCTGCAACACGGCCGCGAGCGCAACTGGACGGAACTCCGCCGGCCGCTTTCAATCCGACTGGAAACCTTGCCGCAAAGGTTTGTCCCGACGTTTGCCGCTATACCGTATGTGCCAACAACCGCAGCCAACCTAACGGCCATAGGAGACACGACATGCATGTCCCACCGACGCCCAGCAATGAAAGCGCCCGTCTCGACACCTTGCGTGCGCTGCATATCCTCGACACGTCGCCCGAAGAGCGGTTCGACCGCCTGACGCGGCTCGCCAAGCGGTTGTTCGGCGTGCCGATCGCGCTGGTGAGCCTCGTCGACGCCGACCGTCAGTGGTTCAAGTCCTGCGTCGGCCTGACGGCCAGCGAGACATCGCGCGACATCTCGTTCTGCGGGCACGCGATTCTCGGCGACGAAATCATGTTGGTGCCCGATGCGTTGGCCGACGCGCGCTTTCACGACAACCCGCTGGTCACCGACAACCCGAATATCCGTTTCTATGCCGGCTGCCCGCTGACGGTGCCCAACGGCAGCAAGCTCGGCACGCTTTGCCTGATCGACGTCAAGCCGCGAGGTCTCGACGAGGAAGAGCGTGAACTGCTGCGCGATCTGGCGCGCATGGCGGAGCAGGAGCTGGCCGCCGTGCAGCTGGCCACGCTCGACGACCTGACGCTGCTGTCCAACCGGCGCGGTTTCGAAGCGCTCGCGCAACATGCGTTGAACGTCTGCAAGCGGCTGGAGAAGCCGGCGTCGCTGCTGTTCTTCGACCTCAACGACTTCAAGCAGATCAACGACACCCACGGCCACGCCGAGGGTGACCGCGCACTGACCACGTTCGCCGACGTGCTGCGCACGGCGCTGCGTGAGAGCGACGTGATCGGGCGGCTCGGCGGCGATGAATTCGTCGCGTTGCTGACCCATTCGACTAGCGCCGAAACGCACGCAGTCACGCAGCGTCTCCAGCATCTGCTGGACGCGCGCAATGCCGAAGAGAAGCGCGGTTATCAGATCCGGTTCAGCGTCGGGCAGATTCAGTACGAGCCTGCGCAGCATGCGTCGATTGCCGAATTGCTGGCGGCCGCGGATACGGCGATGTATAGCCACAAACAGGCGTCGAAGGCACGCACCGCGCAGCAGCGCAACTGAGCGCGCGATGGCATGGCGCCGCCGCGCGCGGCATAATCGTGGATCGCCGCGGCGCCTCGCCGCCGGTTCTTTTTCGAAGCATTTTCATGACCGAACCGCAAGACACCGCCGCCACGCGGCGGGCACAACTGGAATGGCGCTGGAAAGCGTTCAGCGAGCTCAGCAGCGCCGAAGTCTATGCGATGCTGGCGGCGCGTAGCGCGGTGTTCGTCGTCGAGCAGAATTGCGTCTATGGCGACATCGACGGGCTCGATCTGGATGCGTGGCACCTGTTTGCGTTCGGCCCCGGCGAAAAGCGTTATCCACCGTTGGCGGGTTATCTGCGTGTGCTGCTACCCGATGCCGAAGACCGCGATATCCGTATTGGCCGCGTGCTGACCACGGCGCCATTTCGCGGTATCGGACTGGGCAATGCCATGCTCGAACGCTCGCTCGAGCACATCCGTGCGCAGTGGCCCGGCACGCCGATCCGCCTGCATGCGCAAGCGCATCTGCAAGGCTTCTACGGCGCGTTCGGCTTTACGCCGGTGTCGGACATTCACACCGAAGACGACATTCCGCACGTGTGGATGCGTTCGGTGTGAAGCGCAGGCGGCCGCGTTGGGCGCATTACGCCCGCGGGTTAGCGAGCTAGATAGCTCGCTCGCGCCGCGCCGCCGTCACACCCGGCGGTTCTTCAAGTCTCTCTACCGACCACCACTCGCCGGCGCCGACGCGCTCGGCGTTGTCGGCCCCTGTGTCACCTGCACGCGCCGTTCGTTGCGCAACCGTCCACGCGCCGACAGCCGCATCCAGTGACGCAACGCGATCAGCGCGCCGATCACACTCATCATCGAACCCGGAATCCACAGCAGCAGCCCGCCGATCTGCTGGTCGCGCATGGGGCTCAACCAGGTGAACGCGCGGCCGCAGATCGAATAGATCGGATACAGCTCGTGCGGCGTGAAGAAGATGAACGCGCCAAGCAGAATCTGCGGCGGAATCGCGGCGATCACCACGAGAATGCGCTTGCCCGGCGACAGCCGCGCCGGCGGCGCCGGACGCGGATCGAGCACGAGCCACCAGAACAGCAGGCCGTCGATCACCATGCTCCAGTTCATCACGCGATAAAGCCGCCAGTCGAGCATCGCCACGAAATGAACCGGCGACATCAGCCAGAAGTAGATCAGTCCGACGAACAGCGTGACCGCGACCACCGGATGCATCACGACGTCGAGCAGCCGACGCACCACGGGCGTGGCCAGCGCGGGGCGCACGAAACGTTGCCGCCAGCGGAACGGAATCCCCGCGCGCAACGCGGCGCCCGGATACGACAGCGCGATGAAGAACGGCCCGAGGTGATGCAGTACCAGATGCTGGGCGCGATGCATGAAGAACTCATGCTCGAAGAAATAATCGAGCCGCGTATGCAGCGCGACGTACAACGCGATCAGCCCGAACCAGAACGACAGACGCCGGCGGATCGACACCTTCGCCTTGTGCGCGCCGCGCACGAACAGGATCGCCGGAATCAGCAGCGCGATCACGACGGTCGGCGAAAACTCCCACGGATCGAGCCAATAGAGCAGATTCATCGCAGCGTGTTATTGGGTTTGGGCGGGCGACTTGACGGCGAACGGCGTGTCGAGCGTTTCGCCGTCGGAGAACTTCAGCGTCAGATGCACGGTGTCGCCCGGTGCAACCTTGTGTTTCGCGTTTTCGAGCATCACGTGATAACCGCCGGGCGAGATCGCGACCTGGCCGTGCGCGGGCACCGTCAGTTTGTCGACCATCACCATTTTCTGCGACGAACCGTTCGACACGGTTTGATGCAGCATCGCGTCGCCGTAATCGGTGCTTGAAATGTCGACGAGATCGACCGGCTTGTCGCTCGCGTTTACCAGCGTCGCGTAGCCGGCGGCGGGCAGGTTGTTCGGCAGCCAGCGAACCCACGCGTCCTTCACGCTGATCGCTTTCGCTCCGGCGGCTTGCGCGGCGGGGGCGAAGGCGAAACCCAGCGAGAGCGTCAGGGCGGCGGCCAACGAGGCGGATGTTTTGAGCTTGAGCGACATAAAGGATCTCGAGAAAAGTCAGGAACGGTCATCGACGATACGGCGCAGGTCCTGCGCGATCGCATCGGGCGTGTCGTGATCGGTGGCAAGCAGGCGCGCATGGCCTTGCTGGTCGAACACGTAGACGGCTGAGCTGTGGGTCACTTCATAGTTGCCGTTGGGATCGCGCTTTTCCATCTGATACGCGACCCGGTAGCGCTTGGCGAGCGACTCGATCTGCCAGTCGGTGCCGGTCAGCCCTTCGGCATGCTGCGCGTCGAATGCGCCGACGTAATCGCGCAAGGCCTGTGGCGTGTCGCGCGCGGGATCGACAGTGATGAACAGAATGCGCACCTTCTGCGCGTCGGGCCCGAGCTTGGCGAGCACCTGCATCAGGCGGCCCATCGTTTCAGGGCAGACGTCCGGGCAATGCGTGTAGCCGAAGTAGACGAGCGAGGTGCGGCCTTGAAAGGTCTCGCCGGTCACGGGACGGCCGTCGTCGCCGGTGAGCTTGAAATCGAGGTCCGGCAGATGGCCGGTCACATCGGTCAGGTGCCACGTTTCGTTGCGATGCGTGCAACCCGCCAGCGCCGTGAGCGCGCCGACGGCAAGCACGGCGTTAAGCAGGAAGCGTCGTGCGAACCCAGGCTGACGGCGCGGCGTATGAGCCGCTGGCGATGGTCGGGAGGAGAGGATCGGGAACAAAGCAGGGTTCAATGACTCGATTGAAGAGCGGCGCATGATGTGCCTGTGGCGCGGCGCGCGGCGAGGTCCGGAATGGCCAGGCCGGTTGTTCCCGGGCTGCCTCTGAACGGCGCCGCTCGATCCACACACGGTGCGTGTGGCCCGTCATGGCGCCCCAAACAGCGTAGCGGCGGCCATGATCCGCGTGGCAGCGACTGTATCGCAAAATCACGGCAGACGCGGCGCGGCGCCCACGGGCGCGCCGTTTGCGAGGCAATTTGACGCAGCGCGCTGAAAGCTGACTGAAGCCGGAATGTGCGGCTTTTGAACGCGGATAGCTGACGCCGAGGAACGCATCGCCCGGCTGGGCTTGTGTCCTGGCTTACTTTCTCGAAAAATTGACCGATGCGCGGTAAGATGCGCACACTTTTCCGGCCGCAGAAGGCTGAAAGGCAAAACACTCCGATGCAAGCACTTCCGGCTGTTCTGTCTCCGAGCGAGACGGCATTTTTCTTCGATTTCGACGGCACGCTGGTCGAACTCGCGCCCACGCCGGACGGCGTGCTGGTGGAACCTCGCGTGATCACGCTGCTCACCGAGCTGCGCAGCCTGACGAACGGCGCGGTCGCGATCGTGTCGGGGCGCGGCATCGACAGTATCGACGGCTTTCTCGGCATGCCCGATCTGCCGATTGCCGGTCTGCACGGCGCCGAACGGCGCGACGCGAACGGCGACACGCAACGGATCGGCTTTCACGACGAGCGGCTGCTGCGCATGGAGCAGGTGCTCGCACAGGTCGTCAACGCGCATCCCGGCATGCTGCTCGAGATCAAAGGCGCGGCGCTCGCGCTGCACTACCGCAATGCGCCGGACCGCGAGCCGGTTGCGCGCGAGGCGACCGAGCGGCTAGTGGCCGATTATCCCGCCGCGTACGTGCTGCAGCCGGGCAAGATGGTCTACGAAATCAAACCGAAAGACGTCGACAAGGGCCGCGCGATGCGCGCGTTCCTCGACGAACCGCCGTTCGTCGGTCGCCGGCCGGTGTTCGCCGGCGACGACCTGACCGACGAAAAAGGCTTCGCCGTCGTCAACGAGCGCGCCGGGCTGTCGATCAAGGTCGGCGCCGGGGAGACGCTGGCACATACGCGCATCGACTCGGTGCCGGCGCTGCTCGACTGGCTCGGCGCTATCGTCACGGCGGCGCGCGCAGCATGAGAGTCGCGCCGCATCGTTTGAAAACCACAACGTATAGCTTCGGGAATCGCGCTTCATGAGCCGACTCATCATCGTATCGAACCGGGTTGCGCCGATCTCGGAGGGCGGCCCGGCGGCGGGCGGTCTGGCGGTCGGTGTGTACGACGCGCTGAAGGAAACCGGCGGCATGTGGTTCGGCTGGAGCGGCGACGTGCTCAGTTCGGGCCAGCCGCAGATCAAGGTCGAGGAGCGCGGGCCGGTGACCTTCGCGACCATCGCGCTGATGCGGCGCGACTACGATCAGTACTATCGCGGCTTCTCGAACGCGACGCTGTGGCCGGCGTTTCACTATCGCGCGGACCTGGTTCACTACGACCGGCATGATTTCGAAGGCTACTGCCGCGTCAACGCGTGGCTCGCGCAGCAACTCGTGCCGCTGCTGCGCGACGACGACGTGATCTGGGTGCACGACTATCACCTGATCCCGTTCGCGCAGGCGCTGCGCGCGGCCGGTGTGAAGAACCGCATCGGCTTCTTTCTGCACATTCCGTTTCCGGCTTCGCAGGTGTTGCTGGCGGTGCCGCCGCATCGCGAACTGGTCGAGGCGCTGTGTTCGTTCGACCTGCTCGGCTTCCAGACGGCGCCGGATCTGCGCGCGTTCTGCGATTACATCGTCAATGAGGCGAACGGCTCGGTCGATCTCCCGGCGAGTGGTCCGTCGACGATTCACGCGTTCGGTCGCACGCTGCGCGCGGCGGCTTATCCGATCGGCGTCTATCCGGACGAGATCGCCGAACTCGCGAAAGCGGGCGAGCGCGGCAAACCGGTACGCACGATGAAAGCGACGCTGCATTCGCGCAAGCTGATCATGAGCGTGGACCGGCTCGATTATTCGAAGGGGCTGGTCGAGCGGTTTCGCGCATTCGAGCGGCTGCTCGAACATGCCACGGCGCAGCGCAACAAGGTGTCGTTCCTGCAGATCGCACCGCCGACACGCGCCGATATGCACGCGTATCAGGACATCCGGCTGCAACTGGAAGGCGAGTCGGGGCGGATCAACGGGCGTTTTGCCGAACTCGACTGGACGCCGATTCTGTACATCCACAAGCAGTACGAGCGCTCGGTCCTGGCCGCGCTGTTCCGCACCGCGCACGTCGGCTATGTGACGCCGCTGCGCGACGGCATGAACCTCGTCGCCAAGGAATACGTGTCGGCGCAGGATCCGGAGAATCCGGGCGTGCTGGTGCTGTCGCGTTTCGCTGGCGCCGCGCAGGAGCTGGACGGCGCGCTGATCGTCAATCCGGTCGATATCGACGGCATGGCCGAAGCGCTGGCGAGCGCGCTCGAGATGCCGCTCGCCGAGCGTCAGGCGCGTCATCGCGACATGATGGTGCAGTTGCGCGAGAACAATGTGTCGGTGTGGCGCGATAACTTCATGCGCGATCTGCAGGGTGTTGATGGTGCGAAGCGCACCGGAAAGGGGAAGAAGCGCGCCGCGACGGGTAAGAAGGCGGCGAGTGCCGTGGCCGGGTAGGGTGTTTTTTGGCGCCTGGTTTGACTGAGGCGCGTGTCGTAAAAAAGCCGCTCGACTGAGCGGCTTTTTTGGGGCTGGCGGTGCTGAAGGGAAGGGTGACGTCCCGGCCGGGTCGGGTGCCTGGCCGCTTCACCGCGCGCGGTTTTAAACCACGTGCTGTTCGTCGACTTTCTTGCCGCCGACATGCAGCGTCGTGCCCTTGCCATATTGCTTCGCGAGCAGATCGCGATACAGGCCCGGACGTTGACGCAGTTCTTCCGGACTACCGTCGTCGATCACCTTGCCGGCGCTCATCACGATGATCCGGTCGAAGTTGTTCAGCGTGGACAGACGGTGCGCGATCGCGACCACGGTGCGGCCCACCATCAGCCGGTCGAGCGCCTTCTGGATCGCTTCTTCCGACGCGCTGTCGAGCGCCGACGTCGCTTCGTCGAGCAGCAGGATCGGCGCGTTCTTCAGGATGGCCCGCGCAATCGCAATCCGTTGACGCTGCCCCCCGGACAGCTTCACGCCACGGTCGCCGACGATCGTGTCATAGCCCTCCGGCATCGCTTCGATAAAGTCGGCGCAACGCGCCTCGCGCGCGGCCGCCAGCACTTCCTCGCGAGTTGCCTCGGGACGGCCATAAGCAATGTTCTCGTACACCGTACGATGGAACAGCGAGATGTCCTGCGGCACCAGTGCGATTGCGTGACGCAAGCTGTCCTGCGTAATCGTGGCGATATCCTGGCCGTCGATCCTGATCGCGCCGCCCTGGGTTTCATAGAACCGCTGCAGCAGCGCCAGCACGGTGGATTTGCCCGCGCCCGATTTGCCGATCAGACCGACGCGTTGACCCGGCTGGATGTGCAGATCGAAGTGATCGAGAATCGGCCGACGGCGCGGATAGGCGAACGTCACGCCTTCGAACGCAATGCGGCCGCCTTGTGGCACGAGTTCGGACGCGCCGTCGCGGTCCGGCATGCCGTGCGGTTCGAGCAGCGTGCGCACGGCTTCCGCCAGACGCGCCACGTGCTGCGTCACGTCCACCAGCGCCACGGCCAGATCGCGCGTGCCGTGCAGAATCGTGAAGCCGAGCGAACTGACCAGCACGATGTCGCCCGAGGTCGCCTTGCCCTGATCCCAGAGCCACAGCGCCCAGCCCAGCAAACCCGCCGACAGCAGCGCGGTGATCACCGCGTGCAGCAGGCGCAGCTTTTCCAGATACAACAGGCTCTGCTGACGGGCGTCCATCTCCGCCTTGACCGTCGCGCCGAACCGTTGCTGTTCGCGAAACGTCATGCCGAAGGCGCGCACGAGGCCCATGTTGCTGATGACGTCGACCAGTTCGCCGTCCACCGACGCCGCCTTGGTCGCGAAATGATGATGCCGCGCCGAGCCGCGCCCAGCCAGCTTGTACAGCACCACCGACAGAATCGCCGAGCACAGCATCAGGCCGGCGGCCATCAGCGGATTCACCGCGATAATCATGACGATCGCGCCCAGCACCGCGATACACGGCGGCAGCACGTTCCACGCGGTGGTGTTCTCGGCGGTGTAGACCGCGTTCGAGGTGGCCGTGATGCGGCTGGCGAGCATCCCCGGTTGTTTCTCCGAGTAATAGCTCGGCGAGTGGCCGCTCAGATACTGGAACAGATCGCGCCGCAGATCGCCGGTCACGGCGACGAACGTATGCGCGGCGACCCAGCCGCCGACCCGCCACAATAGGTTGTCTGCCGCGATCAGGCCGACCAGGATCGCGAACGCGCCCCACAGCGGACCCGGATGGTGCCGGCCTTCGCCGAGCACGTCGATCAGATGTTTGATCGCGTATTGCGAAGCGAGCGCACAGCCCACGGCCGCAAACACGCTGCACAGGACGATCGCATGCGCGAGCGGATGGCGGCGGATAAAGCGGAAGAGAAACGCAAGCGGCCGGTGCGCAAAGCTCGCGAGCTTTGCGTTTTCGGCGTTACGCTGGGCAATGGTTAAATGTTCCAATTGATCGTGAGTAGGTCGATGAGTCGGGTTGTGCACGCAAAGCGCGGGCCAGACGGAAAAAGCTCCGCCGCGAGGCCGATGCTTCGCATTGTAAACATGCAAAAGCGATTGCGCCCTGTGTATCCGGGCGTTGACGCGACTGATTTCGCGATAGACCTCCGCAACCTACTGTTGCTCGACCCCGAGAACGGCTCGGTGGTTCATGCCGGTTGCGGAAAATTTCAAGATATAATTACAAATTGCATTCAACCGCGCTGCGGCATTTCTTCAACGCTTGCCGGCAAAGTTGACGCAGGAGCTTGTGGGGCCGTTCAGGCGGTTCATCCCGCAAACCAGTAGCCACTGTAGAACTGTCTTAGAAAACAAGGGTTTGCAAAGTGTTTCGCGTTTGTAACAACGTAAAGACTTTGAAATGTTGTGGTGCAGCGAGATGCCCGGCATCGATAATGCATGCTTCGTAGGCCCATGAAATATCTGACAGTTTGTCAACGTAGCGAGTGCGTGTGCGTTTACCGGCACAGGCGCAGACGGTGACCCACTGGTCTGGGCTCACTACCCAAGCGATCCATCGCAGGATTTCTCGAAAGAATCAGGCCCGCGCCGGCGATCCCGGCCAGACTGCCCTGGCGAGCAAGCGAGTCGCTTTTAACAAACGCAGTATCTTTGCCTGATTTTTTACGAGGACTTTCATTATGCGAATCGCTCAAATCGCTCCGTTGCACGAGGCGGTTCCTCCCAAGCTGTACGGCGGGACGGAACGCGTGGTGTCCTACCTGACTGAAGCGCTGGTCGAGCAGGGCCACGACGTCACGCTCTTTGCGAGCGGCGATTCGATCACCTCGGCAAAGCTCGAAGCCTTCTGGCCGCAGGCGCTGCGCCTCGACCCGACGATCCGCGACGTGATGGCGCCGCACATGTTGCTGCTCGAGGAAGTGCGCCGCCGCGCGGACGAATTCGACGTGCTGCATTTCCACATCGACTATTACCCGTTCTCGCTGTTCGCACGTCAGCCGGTGCCGTTCCTGACCACGCTGCACGGTCGTCTGGACCTACCGGAACTGCAACCGATTTTCAACACGTTCAACGACGTGCCGGTGGTGTCGATTTCGGACAATCAGCGCATTCCGCTGCCGCAAGCGAACTGGCTGCAAACCGTCTATCACGGCCTGCCGGAAGACGTGCTCACGCCGATCCCGAACGTCGAGCCGGGCTACCTCGCTTTCCTCGGTCGCGTTTCACCGGAGAAGGGCCTCGACCGCGCGATCCGCATCGCCGGCCAGGCAGGCATGAAACTCAAGGTCGCCGCCAAGATCGACAAGGCTGACCGCGCCTACTACGAAGAAGTGATTAAGCCGTTGATGGCGCTGCCGCATGTCGAGTACATCGGCGAAATCGGCGAGACCGAAAAGCGTGAGTTCCTCGGCAACGCGCATGCATTGGTGTTCCCGATCGACTGGCCGGAGCCCTTCGGTCTGGTCATGATCGAAGCGATGGCCTGCGGCACGCCGGTGATCGCGTTCAATCGCGGTTCGGTGCCGGAAGTGATCGAGAACGGCGTGTCGGGCTTCGTCGTCGAAGACGAAATCAGCGCGGTCGCGGCGCTCAAGCGCCTGCACACGCTGCCGCGCGCCAACGTGCGCAAGGCGTTCGAATCGCGCTTCTCGTCGAAGGTCATGGCGAAGAACTACGTCGCCACGTACGAAGAACTGCTGCGTCAGAAGCACCGTTCGGTGCTGCGCGAAGTCAACGCCAGCTAAGGGCTGACCGGCCGCAAGCGTGCTTCACACGCACGCCGAAGCCACCCACAACGCCTCGCGCGCTAACGGCTCGCGGGGCGTTGTTGCATGCGCGCCGCGTTTTTCGCGACAAGCGGTGGAAAGTGGGGTTTTCGGGGCGGGAAGAATGAGCCACTCTCCGTAATATCCCTATAATGGCCGTGCCGCAAAATTGGCTGCGGCGCCGCCGACGACAGGAGGATGCCTTGGCGAGAACGAAAGAGACGCGTGCGAACGCGGCGCCTGGCGCCGGAATGATTTTCGCGTTGCGCGCCGTCGGTCTCGTGCTGCTGGCTCGCTGGCTTTTTTCGATGGCGCAGATGGATTTGGGTGCGTCGTTGTCGGCGATGGTGTCGTCGCCGTGGGCGTGCATCAACCTGGTGTTTCTGTTCCTGCTGATCTTCCTGCCCGGTGCGCGCGCCGTGGCCGAGCGGCCGCTTCATCCGCTGCCGCAATGGCTGCGGCAGGCAGTGCGTCTGTTCGCTTTCCTCGGTTTGCTGTTCGCGGTCTGGTCGGTCGGCGCGTTCGCGGCGAGCGCCGGATGGCGGCGTGCGGCGCAAGCGGTGGCGGCTACCAACGGCTGGCTGCTCGTCGCGCCGGCGTTGTATGCGGCGGTGGTCTGGATCTGCCGGCCGCGCGCGCTGTGGCGAACCAATATCGCCGCGCGCCGTTTCGCGATTGGCCGCTACGCGGTCGCGCTCGATCCGGCCACGCGTACCGTGATCGTATGGGCCGAGCGTCGCAAGGTCGGTCAGTACGACGCGCGTGAATTGTCCGTGCGCTGGGCGCTGGGGCAGGACGCCCGCGCCACGCCGACGCCTACGCCGGTGGTGGCCTTCAGCGCGGCCGGCGAACCGGGCGGATCGGCTGCGTCGCTTGGATCGGCCGCGCCTGCAATGACGCGTGGCATTTTCGGCCGTCGACCGAAAATCGAATTGCTGTGGGATTCGCCGGCTGCCGCGGGCCACAACCGGCAAACCGTATTCCGCACTGCCTTGACCACCGAAGGCGACCGGGTCGCCGCGCGAGCACTCGACACGTCCTTGCGCCAGGTTTGATCCCGTCAGCTTTGTGCAGTCGGCCACACCCGTGGCCGGCGTGCGCATCGTAAAGTCGGCATTAGTCGATAATGCAGTCATGCCGCCCGGCACGTCACGACGGGCGAGTCAGAGGTACAACGATCGTATCGCGTCTTTTCCAGGAGTCGCCATGCTGGTTCGCTGGTTGCTTGCCGCTCTTCATCTGCTCGCTTATGGTTTTGCGCTCGCGTCGATTCTCCGGCGCACCTGGGCGCTGCGCCGCGCCTCCGTACCCGCTGCCTTGCGCTCCGTGTTCCGCGCCGATACGCGCTGGGGGCTTTCGGCGCTGGTGTTGATCGTGACCGGCTTGATGCGCGCCTTCGGCGGTTACGAGAAGGGCGCCGACTACTACCTCCACGAGCCGCTCTTTCACGTGAAGATGACGCTGCTGGTGGTGATTCTTATCCTCGAAGTGCCTTCCATGCTCGCGTTGCTGCGCTGGCGAGCGGCGGTCAGGAACGGCGTGCCGCCGGACCTGAGCAAGGCGCGTTCGTATGCGCGCTACAGCGTGATTCAGACGGTGTTGCTGGTGTTGATGGTGTTTGCCGCGACCGGCATGGCGCGTGGTGTTGGTCTGCCGGCGGGCGTGGTGTGAAGTGATGTGACGGGCGAGGGTGGGTGGAACGCCAGAATAAAGCGCCGCGTGGCGACGTTTTTTGGCTGGCATCCCACCCATTTGCAGCGGTTTGCTGCCCGACTACTTCCCGACCAGCAAGCTGGAATCGTCCGTCCGGCTGGCCCTGCTGCCGGCGACGTCGAGCATGATGTCCGACTCGCCCAGGCCCTTGATCAACTCCAGCGCCTGACGTTCAAACAGCCGCCGGTAGAGGCCGTTCTCGAGCCGGATCAGCGTCTCGTGACTGCCTTCCTCGATGACCTTGCCTTTGTCCAGCACCAGCAACCGGTCGAGCGCCCGCACGGTGGACAGTCGATGCGCGACCACCAGCGTGGTGCGGCCCATCATCAGCCGCTCCATGGCGCGTTGGATCAGCACTTCGCTTTCGCTGTCGAGGCTCGACGTCGCTTCGTCCAGAATCAGGATCGGCGCGTCGGCGAGAAACGCGCGTGCAATCGCCACCCGCTGACGTTCTCCCCCTGACAGCTTGACGCCCCGTTCACCGACCAGCGTGTCGTAACCGTTCGGCAGCGCGGCGATGAAGTCGTGCGCGCTCGCGAGCCGCGCGGCCCGTTCGATCTCGGCACGGCTCGCGCCGGGCCGTGCATACGCGATGTTCTCAGCCAGCGACCGGTGGAACAACACCGGTTCCTGCTGAACGATCGCAATCTGGCTGCGCAACGACGCTTGCCGCACCTCGGCGATATCCTGACCGTCGATCGTGATCCGGCCGCCCGAAATGTCATAGAGCCGCTGGATCAGCTTGATGAAGGTCGTCTTCCCTGAGCCCGAATGCCCGACCAGTCCGATGCGTTCGCCCGGCGCGATGCGCACGGAGAAGTTGTCGTACAGCGGCCGGCCGCTTGCGCCGTAATGGAAGGTGACGTGCTCGAAGCGGATCTCGCCCTTGCCGATCGCGATCGAACCCGCGCCGGGATGGTCTTCGATACCGAGCGGCTGACTGTCTAGCGAGACCAGTTCTTCCATGTCGTTGACCGAGCGCTGCAGATTGCGGATGTGCATACCGACATCGCGCAGATAGCCCTGCAACATGAAGAACATGGTCAGCGCGAACGTGATGTCGCCCACACCCGCCTCGCCGCGCGCCCACAGCAGCAGCGCGGCGCCGAGAATCGCGGCCTGGATCGCCACCAGCATGCCGCCCTGCACGCCGCCGTTGATCGTGCCGCGCATCCACGTGCGGCGTGTGCGATGACGCCACTTGTCGATCACGCGCGCCAGCAGCGCTTCCTCGCGGTCTTCCGCGCCGAACGCTTTCACCACACCGTTGCAGCTGACCGCGTCGGCGAGCGCACCGCCCATGCGCGTGTCCCACGCATTCGCGAGACGCGCGGCCGGTGCCACGAAGCCGAGCGACAGCGCTACGGTCACCGCGATGTACAGCACCGAGCCGATGCCGACCACCGCGCCCATCATCGGCCAGCGCCAGCCGAGCAGGAAGGTGGCGCCCATGAGCATCACCATAGAGGGAAACAGCGCGATCAGCAGCGTGTCGTTGAGCAGGTCGAGCGCCCACATGCCGCGCGTGATCTTGCGCACCGTGGAGCCGGCGAAGCTGTTCGCATGCCAATCAGTCGAAAAGCGCTGCACGCGATGAAACGCGTTCGCCGCGATCTCGCTCATCATCTTCAGCGAGAGCCGGATGATGTTGAAGTACACGCCTTGCCGCAGCAGCGTGGCGCCAAGACCCAGCGCGGCGAGCACGCAGAACGCCGTGACCGCCGCTTGCCACGCGAGTGCGTTGCGTGCGGAGCCGGACGCGATCGCGTCGACGAGGCGCCCGGCGAACAGCGGCGTGAGCACGTCGGCCAATGCCGACAGCAGCACCAGCACCGTGATGACGCAGACGCGCCAAGGCTGCTTCGCCCAGTGAAGGAAGGTAAAGCCGAGGACATCCTTGAAGGCTTGTCCGCGAAAGTCGAGTTTCTTTTTGGTCATTGCCACGACCCGATGGCGCGCGAGCGCACCGGGGTTCCAGTCAGAAGCGAAAGGAAGAGACAGTTAATCCGCGTCGGAACGAATAGAACCGAATCGCACCGGCAGCGGGACGACGGACTGTCTGGAAATTGCGCGGCGTACCTGTTCAGGTCAAACCGCGTGAGCGACGTAGCGGCGACCGTTACGGTCGCGAGAACGCTCGCGAAACCATGCCAAGGAAAGCGAGATGCATGCTGAACATGTGACGCCTCCCTTAGGTTGGTGAGGTGGAGAAAGAAGAGCGGGCGATTGCCCGAAAACCAACTATATCAGCAGTATTTGGCCGCTGCAATCGTACGAAGATTCGGTGTTGACGGCAAAGCCCTGCAATGCGAATGCACTGAAAATGGCTTCTCGTTCAAACCCGCGCGACAAATTGAAAAAGGGCTTACGCATTGCTGCGTAAGCCCTTTTATCTTCGGTGATCGACACACCAAAATTCTGGTGGGTAGTACTGGGATCGAACCAGTGACCCCTGCCGTGTGAAGGCAGTGCTCTACCGCTGAGCTAACCACCCGAAGAGAGCCGAATTATGTCAGGGATTTTAAAGCTCGTCTAGTACTTTTTAAGCGGTTTGCTCATCCGCGGCGGGCGTCGGTTCGAGGCGCCAAACGCTGGTGCCTTTGACTGCTTTGTCGAGGCCGTCGAGCACGGCCTGGTGCGCGGCGAGTTCGTCGTCGCTGGCGGCGACCACGACCAGATCGAGCGACTCGAACGCGACGCGCGGTGCATGCGCGTCGCCACCGCCGTGCGAGTCGCCGAGCATGTCGATGACGAGGCTCTCCTGGCCGCGCGTCATCGCCAGGTAGACTTCCGCGAGCAGTTCCGAGTCGAGCAGCGCGCCGTGCAGCGTACGGTGCGCATTGCTGACGCCGAAGCGGTCGCATAGCGCATCGAGTGAATTACGCTTGCCGGGGAACATCTGCTTGGCGCGCGCCAGGGTGTCGATAATCTCGCCGCAATACGTTCTGACCGGCGGCAAACCGAGCAACGCGAATTCGGCATCGAGAAAGCCGATGTCGAACGGTGCGTTGTGAATGATCAGTTCCGCGTCCTGAATGAAGTCGCGAATCTGATCGGCGATCTCGGCGAACTTCGGCTTGTCGCTGAGGAATTCGGTGGTCAGTCCGTGCACAGCCAGCGCGCCCGGATCGCTGTCGCGTTCCGGATTGATGTAGAAATGCAGGTTGTTGCCCGTCAACCGGCGGTTCACCATCTCGACGCAGCCGAGTTCGAGAATCCGGTCGCCGGTGCGCGCATTCAGGCCGGTGGTTTCGGTATCGAGGATAAGTTGACGCATGTCGGATTAGCCTGCTTCAAAATTCAAAAAAATTGCCGCGAAAAAATCAGGCGCAGGGTACATGAGCGCTTCGCCTCGCGGCAGGCATCACGGCCGTGGTCACGACTGCGTAAGCGACGCGACGCCGCGATTGGCCAGCTGATCGGCCCGCTCGTTTTCCGGATGCCCGTTGTGCCCGCGCACCCAGCGCCATTCGATTTCGTGTTGCGCGACGAGCGCGTCGAGCCGTTTCCACAGATCGGCGTTCTTCACCGGCTGCTTGGCGGCGGTGATCCAGCCTTTCTTTTTCCAGCCGTGAATCCACTCGCTGATGCCTTTCTGCACGTATTGCGAGTCGGTGTGCACGACTGCTTTGCAGGGACGCTTCAGCGCTTCGAGCGCGCCGATCACGCCCATCAGCTCCATGCGGTTGTTGGTGGTGTTGGGCTCGCCGCCGAACAGTTCTTTTTCCTGGCCGCCGAAGCGCAACAGCGCGCCCCAGCCGCCGGGGCCGGGATTGCCCTTGCAGGCGCCGTCGGTATAAATATCGATGAGATCGGGAGTCATTGAGTGTGGTTGCGTGTATTCGGGGTGGCGGCGGGCGCGAGGCCCGCGGCAAGGACAGGTTTCTTCACTTTCAGCGGACCGACGAGCCGCATGCCGCGCACGCGCTTGATTGCCTTGATCATGTAGGTGGCGCCGAAAATCGGCCACCAGCGGTCGCCGGCGGCTTCCATGAAACCATAGCGGGACAGCCATTGATCGCTGCCGAGCGGCGGACGATAGCAGCCGAAGCGCCCGCGTTCAAGGTCGAAGCCCAGCAGCTTGATCCAGTCTTTGAGCCGGGTGAAGGCAATCAGGTCGACGGCGGCGGGCACGAACGGCCGCCCGGTCACCTTGCCGACCGATTGCCGCGCGCCCCACAGCGACAGCGAGTTGAAGCCGAGAATGATCAGCTGGCCCTCGGGCATCAGCACGCGCTCGGCTTCGCGCAGCAGCCGGTGCGGGTCGCTGGTGAATTCCAGCGTGTGCGGCATCACGATCAGATCGACGCTTTGGGCTTCGAACGGCAAGTCGAGCAGATCGCACCACACGGCGCTGCGTCCGGCCGGCGCGGGCAGGCCGGCGAGCCCGTTCTGCGCGGGCTGCACCCGTGAAGCCGCGCCGTTGCTTGCCGAGTGGCTATTAACATTGCCGCCATGCCGCAAGCCGCGCGGATACGAATACGGCGCGCTCGCGCCGCTCGCGGCGTCGAGCACGAGGCCGCGGCAGGGCATGCGGTTCTCGCGCAATGCGTCGAGTTGCGGCAGGCCGAGTTGCAGCGCATGGTAGCCGAACACGTCCGACACCACGCGGTCGAGCTGCGTTTGCTCCCAGTCCAGCACGTAGCGGCCAGGTGGCGAATCGGTCCAGGCGGGCCAGTCTATAATCGCTCGGTCAGTCATATCAAAGAATGCGTCGCCTATGAATGCGCTCGAGTACGTACCGGTCCCGGCGTTTGAAGACAATTACATCTGGGTCGTTTCCGACGGACATCACGCGGTCGTCGTCGATCCGGGTGAGGCCGCCCCCGTGCGCGCGTATCTGGCGAAACGGGGTTGGCGGCTGAGCGCTATTTTACTCACGCACCATCATCACGACCATGTCGGCGGAGTGGCCGATCTGCTGAATGGCCAGGCCGTCCCCGTCTACGGCCCCGCCGGTGAAGCGATCGAACACCTCACGCAGCGTCTTGAAAATGGCGATCGCGTCACGATCGCGGCGCCCGCGCTCGATCTCACCGTGCTCGACGTGCCCGGTCACACGAGCGGCCACATCGCGTATTTCCAGGCGGCCGATCCGCGCGGCACGCCGCACGTGTTTTGCGGCGACACGCTGTTCGCGTGCGGCTGCGGCCGGCTGTTCGAAGGCACGCCGAAGCAGATGCTGGCGTCGCTGGACGCGCTCGCCGCATTGCCCGGCGCCACCGAGGTCCATTGCGCGCACGAGTACACGCTGTCGAACATCCGCTTCGCGCTCGCGTGCGAGCCGGACAACGTCGAACTGCAGGCCTGGCGCGACAAAGCGACCGAGCTGCGGGCGCGTCACGTGCCCACGCTGCCGACCACCATCGCCCACGAGCGCGCGGTGAATCCGTTTTTGCGCGCCGACCAACCGGCGGTCCAGGCGAGCTTGCAAGATCAGTTGCATGAAAAAGTGCCCGATCGACTCGCCGCATTCACGTTGATGCGTGAATGGAAAAACCGCTTCCGTTGACCGCACCCGCATAAGGGTATTCCTCACGCGAAGAATCGGAAAAATTCGCCAAGCCTAAGATTTGCTTGATTTTTTCGGTATTTTTAGATTGACGTAAACGTCGCCGTTTCGTACTATCGGCTGCAAATTCCAGCCCTTGTGGAAGCCGAGACGTTCATGCGATTTATCTTTAGTGCGTTGTTGGTCCTAACACTCGCCGCCTGCGCGAGTCAGGGACCAGCGACGAATAGTTCCACCTCCGCCAATAACCCCGCCAGTCAGCAAGCAGTTTCCGACGCCCTTCGCAAGACAGCCACCGCCAAAGAGACGATCAACGTCGACCAAGGCTCGGTCACTCAGCTGACGAGCGCGGACGCCGATCTGTGGGGCCGTATTCGCCGTGGTTTCCAGATGCCGGATCTGCAGACCGACCTCGTCGACATGCAGGTCAACTGGTATGTGCAGCGTCCCGACTACGTGCAGCGCATGACCGAGCGCTCGCAGAAATACCTGTACCACATCGTCGAAGAGCTCGAGGCGCGCCATATGCCGACCGAGCTCGCGCTGCTGCCGTTCATCGAATCGGCGTATAGCCCGCAGGCGTTGTCGGTGGCGAAGGCGGCCGGCATGTGGCAGTTCATGCCGGGCACCGGCCGCACCTACAACCTCAAGCAGAACATGTGGCAGGACGAGCGCCGCGACGTGCTGGCGTCGACCAGTGCCGCGCTCGACTATCTGTCGAATCTGCATGACATGTTCGGCGACTGGCAACTCGCGCTCGCCGCGTACAACTGGGGTGAGGGCAACGTGCAGCGCGCGATCGCCCGCAACGAGGCGGCGGGTCTGCCCACTGACTACCTCAGCCTGCGCATGCCGAACGAGACGCGCAATTACGTGCCGAAACTGCAGGCGGTGAAGAACATCATCATGAACCCGCAGATGTACGGGCTCACGCTGCCGGCCATTCCGAACCACCCGTATTTCGTGACGGTGACCACGTCGCACGACATCGACGTCGAAATGGCCGCCAAGCTCTCGAATCTTTCCCCCGACGAGTTCCGCTCGCTGAACCCGTCGTTCCGGAAGCCGGTGATTCTCGGCGCCACGCAGCCGCAGATTCTGCTGCCGTTCGACAACGCCAGCGCGTTCGAACGCAATCTGAAGGCGTACTCCGGTTCGCTGTCGTCGTGGACCACCTACACGGTCACCGAGCGCGCGGCGCCCGCAGCGATCGCGCAGAAGATCGGTGTCGACGCGGACACGCTGATGGAAGTGAACAAGATTCCGGCCGGCATGCGCCTGAAGCCGGGCTCCACGATCGTCGTGCCGCGCGGTTCGGACGACGACGAGGACATCAGCGCCGACGTCGCCGAAAGCGCGGTGCTGGCCATGGAGCCGGATGTCCCCGATACCCGCAAGATGTTGATCCGCGTGCGCCGCAATCAATCCATGGCGGCCATCGCCGTGCGTTACGGCGTCTCGGTCGGTCAGTTGAAGGCGTGGAATCGTACCCATCGCGACGGCGTGTCGCGCGGCCAGGTGATCGTGCTGCACGTGCCGGTCGGCAAGGCCATGCCGAGCGAGCCGGGTCCGGAAGCGATCGCGACTAACGTGCAAGGCGGCGGCGTCGAGAAGATCGGCACCCGCGTCGCGGACACCCGCGGCGATTCGCGCTACGATAAGAAGAGAGGTCGTGGCCGCTCGCCCGTGGTGAAAGTGTCCGAGCCGGTAGGGAAGGTCAGCAAGCCGACAGCGTCCGCCGCCAGCAAGGGCAAAGTGACGAAGGTGTCGGCTTCCACGTCCAGCAAGGCGTCGAAGGCCGCGGCGGATAGCCGCCCGAAGACCGCGGCCAGCGCGAAGAAGGGTAAGTAGACCAATAAGCGGCTGCCACGGTAGTGACCACATGCGTTGCGGGGGCAGCGCATGAATTGCGCTCCGATCACGCACCGTGTTATTTCCAACGCCGTCACCTGTGGTGACGGCGTTTTTCATTGATCGGAAGATTGACGGCAGGCCCGGCCGATTTGCTTTATCTTTCGTGCTCCGTTCTGCCTCGCTGTTTCACTCAAAGCTTATGTCGCCGACCCAACTGCGCGTTTTTCTCCTGTTTTCCGCGGGCTACTTCGTTTCCTACGTGTTTCGTGGCGTCAATCTCGGCTTTGCGCCGTTCATTACGCACGACCTCGGTTTGTCGGCCGCCAACCTGGGCGTGCTGACGAGCCTGTATTTTCTCGGCTTCGCGGGCGCGCAGATTCCGGCCGGCGTATTGCTGGATCATTTCGGTGCGCGCCGGGTCACGGCGGGCACCTTGCTATTCGCCGCGCTCGGCATCTGGGTGTTCGGCGCGGCGCACAGCGTCGGCATGATGATGGTGGGGCGTCTGCTGATCGGCATGGGCGTCTCGGTTTGCCTCGGCGGCGCGTTCAAGGCGCTGGCGCAGCACTTCGCCACCGCGCGTTTGCCGTTGATGAACGGGCTCGTGATGGCCGTCGGCGGCCTGGGCGGCGTCATGGTCGGCTCGCCGCTCACCTGGATGCTGGGTTTCGCCAGCTGGCGCGTGGTCTGCGTCGGACTGGGTCTGATGACGGTGCTGGTGGCGTTGGCGCTGTGGACGCTCGCGCCCGATACGAAGGAAACTCATCATCAGGCGAGCATCGGCACGCAGTTCAAAGGCACGTTGCACATTCTCGGTAGCGCCGCATTCTGGAAGATCGCGTCCTTTTCGGTGGTCACGCAGGGCGTCTTTTACGCGATGCAGTCGCTGTGGGTCGGCGCCTGGTTGCGCGACGTGCAAGGCTGCGCACCGCGCGAGGCGGCGGCGCTGGTGTCGATTCTCGGTTTCGCGATGATGGCCGGCTGCATCGGCTTTGGCGCGGCGGCGCGCAGTCTCGAGCGCCGTGGCGTGTCGCTGTATGCCTTTTGCGGGATCGGCATGGCGCTATTCGTCGTGACGCAATTGCTGATCGTGTTCAAGGCGCCTTTGCCCGCCGGCCTGCTGTGGGCGGCGTACGGGGCGTTCGGCGGCACCGGCATTCTGATCTACGCCGTGATGGCGCGGCACTTTCCGCCGCAGATGACGGGCCGCGTCAACACCACGCTGAATCTGATTATCTTCCTGCTGATTTTCGGTTTTCAGATCGGCGTCGGTGCCGTGCTGTCGCATTGGCCGGCGAGCGGCGGCCACTATCCAGTGTCCGCGCATCTGACGGCGTGGGGCATTCTCATCGTGCTGCAGATTTTGAGCGCGATCTGGTTCGTTCTGCCGGCAAGGAAACCGGTCAAGACGGTTGGCGCTCACGAGCGGCAAGACGCCTGAGGCCTCGGGGCGGGCGTTTGGCGGGCCGGTCATATTGACCGGCGCTGTCCCGATTTACTTCGCATAAATATTGTCCGATGCGTTCAAAACCCAGCGCAGCAAGGTTTTGAGTGACTTCTAGGCGCGTCTCCCTTGGCGCGTCCGCTATCTCGGATTTGGCGGAAAAGGGTGTTTCACGCTATAATTTCAAGGTTTGAGCTTATCAACCCGCACCCTAGCGCCTACCTCTCCCATACCGTTCATCCGCCGCGCGCCACTGGCGTAGCAAGAAGGGTCCCGCACCCAGCCGATCCGTCCACACAATGGACCCATCGCGCCCCTTGCAACGTCAACGGCAGTTCGCGAGCGAGTCTGCGCGTGCGTCCGCATGGACGCGTTCCGCTGCGGCTCGCAGTCGGATAGACAGGTCGGCAACAGGGTGTTCCTCCAAGGAGTTTCCCGTGTTGCCGTCATTTTCTCCCGCTCTGCTCGCGCTCGCCGACGGCACGGTCTTTCGTGGTTACTCGATCGGCGCCCCCGGGCATACCATCGGCGAAGTCGTGTTCAACACCGCTATCACCGGCTATCAGGAAATCCTGACTGACCCGAGCTACGCGCGCCAGATCGTGACCCTCACGTATCCGCATATCGGCAACGTCGGCGTGAATGCCGAAGACGTCGAAGCCACGAAAGTCCATGCCGCCGGCCTGATCATCCGTGATCTGCCGGTTCTTGCGTCGAACTTCCGCATGGAGCGCACGCTCCCGCAATACCTCAAGGACGAAGGCGTGGTTGCCATCGCCGGCCTCGACACCCGCATGCTGACCCGCGTGCTGCGCGACAAGGGTGCGCAGAACGGCGCGATCCTCGCCGGTTCGGACGACGAAGCCAAGGCGATCGAACTCGCCCGCTCGTTCCCGGGCCTGTCGGGCATGGACCTCGCGAAGGTCGTGTCGACGAAGGAAACCTACGAATGGACCCAGACCGAATGGCGTCTGGGCGAGGGCTACGGCACGCAGAAGGCGCCGAAGTACCGCGTCGTCGCGTTCGACTACGGCGTCAAGTACAACATTCTGCGCATGCTGGCCGAACGCGGCTGCCACGTCACCGTGCTGCCGGCGCAAGCCAGCGCCGCTGACGCGCTCGCGCTCAACCCGGACGGCGTGTTTCTGTCGAACGGCCCCGGCGACCCGGAACCGTGCGACTACGCGATCGCGGCCACCCAGGAGCTGATTGAGCGCGGCATTCCGACTTTCGGCATTTGCCTCGGCCATCAGATCATGGGCCTCGCGGTCGGCGCCAAGACCCTGAAGATGAAGACCGGCCACCACGGCGCGAACCATCCGGTGAAAGATCTGGACGACGGTCGCGTGGTGATCACTTCGCAAAACCACGGTTTCGCGGTCGACGCTGGCACGCTGCCCGCCAACGCGCGCGCCACGCATGTGTCGCTGTTCGACGGCACGCTGCAAGGTTTCGCGTTGACGGACAAGCCGGCATTCTGCTTCCAGGGTCACCCGGAAGCGTCGCCGGGTCCGCACGACATCGCCTATCTGTTCGACCGCTTCACGGCGTTGATGGACACGAAGAAGGCCGGCAAGACCGCCGCGGCTTAAGCGGAGCATGTGACGCGCCGCCTTGGCGGCGCGCGGTTCGCGGCGCGAGACGGAAGAACGCGAAGCGAGCCGCACACGGCAGAGCGCGCGCAACGTAGCCACGACGCGCGCCAACGGAAAGAACACAGGAATATTTAGCGAGAGCGTTATGCCCAAGCGGACAGACATCAAGAGCATCCTCATTATCGGCGCGGGTCCGATCATCATCGGCCAGGCGTGCGAGTTCGATTACTCGGGCGCGCAGGCATGCAAGGCGCTGCGTGAGGAAGGCTACAAGGTCATCCTCGTCAACAGCAATCCGGCGACGATCATGACCGACCCGAACACGGCCGACGTCACGTACATCGAGCCGATCACGTGGGAAGTGGTGGAGCGCATCATCGCCAAGGAGCGCCCCGACGCGATCCTGCCGACCATGGGCGGCCAGACCGCGCTGAACTGCGCGCTCGACCTGCACGCGCACGGCGTGCTGGAAAAGTACAAGGTCGAGCTGATCGGCGCGTCGCCGGAAGCCATCGACAAGGCGGAAGACCGCCAGAAGTTCAAGGACGCGATGACGAAGATCGGGCTCGGTTCGGCCAAGTCGGGCACCGCGCATTCCATGGAAGAAGCGCTGGCCGTGCAGGCCGAAATCGCGGCGCTGACCGGCAGCGGCGGCTATCCGGTCGTGATCCGTCCGTCGTTCACGCTGGGCGGGTCGGGCGGCGGTATCGCGTACAACCGCGACGAGTTCGAAGAAATCTGCAAGCGCGGTCTGGATCTGTCGCCCACGCGCGAACTGCTGATCGAAGAATCGCTGCTCGGCTGGAAAGAGTACGAGATGGAAGTGGTCCGCGACAAGAAGGACAACTGCATCATCGTCTGCTCGATCGAAAACCTGGACCCGATGGGCATCCACACCGGCGACTCGATCACGGTCGCGCCGGCGCAAACGCTCACCGACAAGGAATACCAGATCCTGCGTAACGCGTCGCTCGCGGTGCTGCGCGAGATCGGCGTCGACACGGGCGGTTCGAATGTGCAGTTCTCGATCAATCCGAAAGACGGCCGCATGGTCGTGATCGAAATGAATCCGCGCGTGTCGCGCTCGTCGGCCCTGGCGTCGAAGGCAACGGGCTTCCCGATCGCCAAGATCGCGGCGAAGCTCGCGGTCGGCTACTCGCTCGACGAATTGAAGAACGAAATCACCGGCGGGCAGACCCCGGCGTCGTTCGAACCGACGATCGACTACGTCGTCACCAAGATCCCGCGTTTCGCGTTCGAGAAATTCCGCGAAGCCGATTCGCGTCTCACCACGCAGATGAAGTCGGTCGGCGAAGTGATGGCGATTGGCCGTACCTTCCAGGAATCGTTCCAGAAGGCGCTGCGCGGTCTGGAAGTCGGCGTCGACGGTCTGGACGAAAAGACCGATAACCGCGACGAGATCATCCGCGAGATCGGCGAAGCGGGTCCGGATCGTATCTGGTACGTCGGCGACGCGTTCCGTATCGGCATGACGGCCGAAGAAATCTTCGAGGAAACCTCGATCGACCCGTGGTTCCTCGCGCAGATCGAGCAGATCATCCTGAAGGAAAAGGCGCTAGCCGGCCGGTCGCTGGCAAGCCTCTCGAAGGAAGAACTGAAGTACCTGAAGCAGAGCGGCTTCTCGGATCGCCGTCTGGCGAAGCTGGTCGGCGCGAAGCCGGCGGAAGTGCGTCAGCGCCGTATCGAGCTGAACGTGCGCCCAGTGTACAAGCGCGTCGACACCTGCGCGGCCGAGTTCGCGACGAAAACCGCGTACATGTACTCGACCTACGAGGAAGAGTGCGAAGCGAATCCGACCAACAACAAGAAGATCATGGTGTTGGGCGGCGGCCCGAACCGGATCGGCCAGGGTATCGAATTCGACTACTGCTGCGTGCACGCCGCGCTCGCCATGCGCGAAGACGGCTACGAAACGATCATGGTCAACTGCAACCCTGAAACCGTGTCGACCGACTACGACACGTCCGACCGTCTGTACTTCGAATCGCTGACGCTCGAAGACGTGCTCGAAATCGTCGACAAGGAAAAGCCGGTCGGCGTGATCGTGCAATACGGCGGTCAGACGCCGCTGAAGCTCGCGCTCGACCTCGAAGCGAACGGTGTGCCGATCGTCGGCACGTCGCCGGACATGATCGACGCCGCGGAAGACCGCGAGCGTTTCCAGAAGCTGCTGCAGGACCTCGGCCTGCGTCAGCCGCCGAATCGCACCGCGCGTGCCGAAGACGAAGCGCTCAAGCTCGCCGACGAAATCGGTTACCCGCTGGTGGTGCGTCCGTCGTACGTGCTCGGCGGCCGCGCGATGGAAATCGTTCACGAGCCGCGCGACCTCGAGCGCTATATGCGCGAGGCCGTGAAGGTGTCGAACGATTCGCCGGTGCTGCTCGACCGCTTCCTGAACGACGCGATCGAATGCGACGTGGATTGCATTTCGGACGGCGAAGCCGTGTTTATCGGCGGCGTGATGGAGCACATCGAACAGGCGGGTGTCCACTCGGGCGACTCGGCTTGCTCGTTGCCGCCGTACTCGTTGTCGCAGGCAACCGTCACCGAACTGAAGCGTCAAACCGCCGCGATGGCGAAGGCGCTGAACGTGATCGGCCTGATGAACGTGCAGTTCGCGATTCAACAGGTGCCGCAGGCGGACGGCTCGAAAGAAGACGTCATCTACGTGCTCGAAGTGAACCCGCGTGCGTCGCGTACGGTGCCGTACGTGTCGAAGGCAACCAGCCTGCCGCTCGCGAAGATCGCGGCGCGTGCCATGGTCGGCCAGAAGCTTGCCGACCAGGGCGTGACGAAGGAAATCATTCCGCCGTACTTCAGCGTGAAAGAAGCCGTGTTCCCGTTCGTCAAGTTCCCGGCAGTCGATCCGGTGCTCGGACCGGAAATGCGCTCCACCGGTGAAGTGATGGGCGTGGGTCAGACTTTCGGTGAAGCGCTGTTCAAGTCGCAGCTCGCGGCGGGTTCGCGTCTGCCGGAAACGGGCACGGTGCTGCTGACCGTGATGGACGCCGACAAGCCGAAGGCTGTCGAAGTCGCGCGTATGCTGCACGAACTCGGCTATCCGATCGTCGCGACCAAGGGCACGGCTGCCGCGATCGAAGCGGCGGGTGTGCCGGTGAAGGTCGTCAACAAGGTGAAGGACGGCCGTCCGCACATCGTCGACATGATCAAGAACGGCGAGATCGCGCTGGTCTTCACGACCGTCGACGAAACCCGCGCCGCGATCGCCGACTCGCGTTCAATCCGCATGAGCGCACAGGCGAACAAGGTCACGTACTACACGACGATGTCCGGCGCGCGTGCCGCGGTAGAGGGTTTGCGCTATTTGAAGAACCTCGAAGTCTATGATTTACAAGGGCTGCACGCTCGCCTAAACTAAGGCTTCGAATACCTGTCCAAGATGTAAGTGCCGCGGTTAAGCGGCGTTCCGCAGGTGCTGTGGTCCGGGTTTTGCCCCGGCCGCCGCGTCCCACGGAATGCACTTAACCGCGGTGATTTTTTTTACGGCTGTTTTTTGCATAGAGTTGTTTATGAGCACTGTTCCATTGACGAAGCGCGGCGCGGAAATGTTGCGCGATGAGTTGCAGCGCCTGAAATCGGTTGAGCGTCCGTCGGTGATCAATTCGATCGCCGAAGCGCGTGCCCAGGGCGATCTGTCGGAAAACGCGGAATACGACGCGGCGAAAGAAAAGCAGGGTTTTATCGAAGGCCGCATTGCCGAGATCGAATCGAAGCTCGCCGGTGCGCAGGTGATCGATCCGGCATTGGTCGAGGCGGACGGCCGCGTGGTGTTCGGCGCGACCGTCGAGCTCGAAGATCTGGATTCGGGCGCGTCGGTCAAGTATCAGATCGTCGGCGACGACGAAGCGGACATCGACCATGGCCTGATCTCGATCAGCTCGCCGATCGCGCGCGCGCTGATCGGTAAGTCCGAGGGCGACGTCGCCTCGGTGCAGGCGCCGAGCGGCGTGCGCGAATACGAAATCATCACGGTGAGCTACGTTTGAAAGCGGCGCCGGTGTCCTTGATGCCGCATCGTTTCTTCCGCCTATTAACGGTGGTCTGGGTCGGTAGTCTGTTGACTATCGGCTATGCGGTCGCGCCGGTGTTGTTCACGTCGCTCGACCGTATGACGGCCGGCGCGGTGGCGGCGCAACTGTTTCGCATCGAGGGTGTGCTGGGCGCCGTGTGCGGCATTTTGCTGCTGGGGCTCGCCAACGTGCTGGTTCGGCGTGGCGCCAATACTTATCGCCAGTTGCGCTGGTTGATTGTTGGCATGCTGCTGTGTGTGCTGGTGGGCTACTTCGCGTTGCAGCCGTTCATGAATGCAATACGCATCGCCGCGCTGCAGGCGGGCACGGATGTCGGTCATTCGGCTTACGCGACTCGCTTCGGCATTCTGCACGGCGTGTCGAGTCTGTTCTATCTGATCGAGAGCCTGCTGGGTGTTGCGCTGGTGTGGAAGCTGCCCGCAGGTACAGGCATTGTGACGGCGGAGCAGCAGGGTGCTGCTCGCGATACGGCGGGGAAGGTTGCCGGCTGAACACGGCTCTGCGGTGATACGCATGCCGGGTGCGTGCGTATCACTGAGCGTGTGACGTGGTGGGCCTGTGGTTAGTAGGCTTGGCTGATGTGTGCCGAACAAACCGCTATCTGTTCGAGGTAGTGCTACACGATCACGCTGTTCAATGCCCGACGGCTGCTGCTGCCGACACAAGCGCATGAAAGCGGAACCTGTGCCGATTGAAGTTAAGGTGCGGACCTCTCGCCCGCACCTCTCATCACCCGTTTATTTCGACGACTGATGCGCGCGCTTTGCGCTGGTTTGGCGCTTCTTGGCGCGTTTGATGTTGCCGCCTTGCGTGACGCGCTCATTGCCGCGCACCACGACGGCTTTGGCCTTCGGCTTGCGCATCGGGATTTCGCTGGGCTTCACCACGGTGACGACGCGCGGCGCGCGGCCTTTACCCGGCTTGGCTTCGACCGCGGCTTCGCGAGCGCTCGGCAGGGCGCCGCGCTTGGTCTTCGCTGCCGGCTTTTCGGCCGCTTCCGGCTTCCAGATCACGAGCAGCTTGCCGATATGCTGAATCGGTGCGGCATTCAGCTTGTCGCATATTTCTTCGTAGATCGCGATGCGTGCTTCGCGTTCGTCGCCGAACACGCGGATTTTGATCAACTGGTGCGCGCCCAGATGAACCTTGATTTCGGTCAGGACAGCGTCGGTCAAACCTTCGGCGCCGACGAGCACGACCGGTTTGAGCGCATGTGCCTGGGAGCGCAACTCGGCGCGTTGGTCGGTAGAGACTTTGAGGGCGGACATGGAAAGTGGGAGACTCGACTAAAATGGCGGCACCTGCGTTTCCGATCCAGTCGTTCGATTGGCTCGATCGGGACGGTTCGGCAGGGCGGCGTCAGGACATCAGAATCGCGGATGGCAGCCAGTTTTGGCGGCGTCCGCGCGAATTAACCGCGTATTATCCGCTAAAGCGCGACATGACGCAGCAAGAGTTCAACGTTTAATGGCAAAAAACAAGTTCAATACCGCGTGGCTGCACGACCACATCAACGATCCGTACGTGAAAATGGCGCAGCGGGAGGGCTATCGCGCCCGCGCGGCCTACAAGCTCAAGGAAATCGACGAACAGGACAAGCTGATCCGTCCGGGGCAGGTCATTGTCGATCTGGGCTCGGTGCCGGGTAGCTGGAGTCAGTACGCGCGCAACAAACTGGCGAAGGGGGCGCAGCGCGACGCCGAACGCCAGGGCGGCATCGACGGCACGATCATCGCGCTGGACATGCTACCCATGGAGCCGATCTCCGACGTCCACTTCATTCAAGGCGACTTCCGTGAAGACTCGGTGGTGCTCCAACTGGAAGAATTGGTTGGCGAACGTCAGGTCGACCTTGTAATTTCGGATATGGCGCCCAACCTGTCGGGAGTGGCGGTGGCGGATGCCGCGCGAATCGAGCATCTGTGCGATCTCGCGATGGAATTTTCGCAAAATCACCTGAAGCCGGATGGCGCCCTTTTAGTCAAATGTTTTCACGGCAGCGGTTATAGCCAGATTGTCGAAAAGTTCAAGCGCCAGTTCAAGGTGGTGGCGGCCCGCAAGCCGAAAGCGTCGCGGGACAAGTCGTCAGAAACGTTTATTTTGGGTAAGCATCTCAAGCGGCCCGCATAGGGGCGCTGCAAGACGGATCCGCATCTGCCGATAATGGCTCGTGGCGTCGGAAAGCGACGCTGTAAATGCCCGCTACGCTATTTCTGTGGTAGCGAAACCTTATGGCAGGGGGCTGCGGACTGGATTAGAATGCTTTCGTGGTGCCGCAAGGCAAATGTAGGCGCCCGTCTAAGTGAAGGAGTGGTGCTTTGAACAACAATATGTTTTCGAAGGCAGCAGTGTGGCTGGTTATCGCACTGGTGCTGTTTACGGTGTTCAAGCAGTTCGACAAGCCCCGTGTCCAGGAAGGCGTTTCCTATTCGCAGTTCATGGACGACGCGAAGGCCGGCAAAGTCAAGAACGTCATTGTCCAGGGGCGTAACCTCACGGTCACTCCAGCAGACGGCCAGAAATACCAGATCGTGTCGCCTGGCGACATCTGGATGGTCGGCGATCTGATGAAGTACGGCGTTCAGGTGAGCGGCAAGGCTGACGACGAACCGAACGCGCTGGTGTCGGCGCTGTACTACCTCGGACCGACGATCCTGATTATCGGTTTCTGGTTCTACATGATGAGGCAGATGCAGGGAGGCGGGAAAGGCGGTGCGTTCTCGTTCGGTAAATCCCGTGCGCGTCTGATCGACGAAAACAACAACGCAATCAATTTCACCGACGTCGCGGGTTGCGACGAAGCGAAAGAAGAAGTCTCCGAACTGGTCGACTTCCTGCGCGATCCGCAAAAGTTCCAGAAGCTGGGTGGCCGGATTCCGCGCGGCGTGCTGCTGGTCGGCCCGCCGGGAACCGGTAAGACGCTGCTGGCGCGCGCTATTGCCGGTGAGGCGAAAGTGCCGTTCTTTAGCATCTCGGGTTCGGACTTCGTGGAAATGTTCGTCGGTGTCGGCGCGGCGCGTGTGCGCGACATGTTCGAGCAAGCCAAGAAGCACGCACCGTGCATCGTGTTCATCGACGAAATCGACGCGGTCGGCCGTCATCGTGGCGCCGGCATGGGCGGCGGTAACGACGAACGCGAACAGACTTTGAACCAGATGCTGGTCGAGATGGACGGCTTCGAAGCGAACTCCGGTGTGATCGTGATCGCTGCAACGAACCGTTCGGACGTGCTCGATAAGGCGCTGCTGCGGCCGGGTCGTTTCGACCGTCAGGTTTATGTGGGGCTGCCGGACATTCGCGGTCGTGAGCACATCATGAAGGTTCACCTGCGTAAGGTGCCGATTTCGAACGACGTCGACGCTGCGGTCATCGCCCGCGGCACGCCGGGCTTCTCGGGCGCGGACCTCGCGAACCTCGTGAACGAAGCGGCATTGTTCGCGGCGCGTCGCGGCAAGCGTATTGTCGAGATGAACGACTTCGAAGACGCGAAAGACAAGATTTTCATGGGTCCGGAACGCAAGTCGGCCGTGATCCGCGAAGAATCGAAGCGCGCCACGGCGTACCACGAGTCGGGTCATGCTGTTATCGCCAAGCTGTTGCCGAAGGCTGATCCCGTGCACAAGGTCACGATCATTCCGCGCGGCCGTGCACTTGGCGTGACGTGGCAGTTGCCGGAGCACGACAACGAAACGTACTCGAAAGACTACCTGTTGGATCGTCTGGCGATCCTGTTCGGCGGTCGCGTAGCGGAAGAGTTGTTCCTGAACCTGATCAGCACCGGCGCATCGGACGACTTCAACAAGGCCACGCAAACCGCGCGCGCCATGGTCGCTCGCTTCGGTATGACGGACGCGCTCGGGCCGATGGTCTACGTCGACGACGAAAACGACGCAACGCCGTTTGGCCGCGGGTTCACGCGCACCATTTCGGAAGCGACGCAGCAAAAGGTCGACGCGGAAATCCGTCGCGTGCTGGACGAGCAGTACAACCTCGCCAAGCGCCTGCTGGACGAAAACCGCGACAAGGTCGAAGCCATGACCGCCGCATTGATGGAGTGGGAAACGATCGACGCCGATCAGATCAACGACATCATGGCAGGCCGTCCGCCGCGCTCGCCGAAGAGCTCGCCGCCGTCCGCAACCGACGCCTCGTCGGGCGGCAGCCCGGGCACCGAGGTGAAGCCGGGTAGCGCGACCGCGCCGGCTTGATGAGCCAATAGTAGAAAGTGCGGGCCGGTGTGTTTTCACACCGGCCCGTTTTGCATTTATCTTGTTCTATTTAATGCATCGCTACGTGTCGAAAGTCGATTTTTCTCCCGCTCCGTTGCCGCTGTTGCCCGAGCCGCTGCAATGCGGACGCTTCAAGCTGACCTTTGAGCGCCCATTGGTCATGGGCATCCTGAACATTACGCCGGACTCGTTTTCCGACGGTGGTCAATTTGCCGTACGCGGCGATGCCCTGCGCCAGGCGGAGCGTATGCTGCTCGACGGTGCGGACATCATCGACATTGGCGGCGAGTCCACTCGGCCCGGTGCGCCACCGGTGCCGCTCGACGAAGAGCTGGAGCGGGTGATTCCACTCGTCGAGCAGCTTCGCGCGGCGAACGTGCCGTTGTCGATCGATACCTACAAGCCTGAAGTGATGCGCCATGCGTTGAACGCCGGCGCCGATCTGATCAACGACATCTGGGGCTTTCGCATGCCCGGTGCCATCGACGCGGTACGCGACAGCGATTGTGGTCTATGTGTAATGCATATGCTCGGCGAGCCGCAAACCATGCAACTCGGCGAGCCTGTCTATGATGACGTCGTCGGCGAAGTCCGCCAGTTTCTCGAGGAGCGTGTGGCCGCGTTGACGCAAGAAGGCGTCGCGCGCGCCCGTATCAGCGTGGATCCGGGCTTTGGCTTCGGCAAAGCGGTCATTGAACACAATTACACTTTGCTCGCGCATCTGCGAGACACGGCGCCGCGGGCCGATGCGCCGTATCCGATTCTCGCGGGCATGTCGCGCAAGTCGATGGTCGGCGCGGTGGTCGGGCGTCCGGCGCCGGAGCGCGTCGCCGGCAGCATCGCCGCGGCGGTTTGCGCCGCCGAGCGGGGGGCGGCGATTCTGCGCGTGCATGACGTCGCGCAAACAGTGGATGCATTGAAAGTGTGGGCAGCCATGCGCGATGCGGCGATGAGCCGCCCGCAGGCTAGAACTTGAAAAAGCCGAGGAGGAAGATAAAACATGGCACGTCGTTATTTCGGAACGGACGGGATTCGAGGCAAGGTCGGCGAAGGCCCGATTACGCCTGAGTTTGTATTGCGGCTCGGCTACGCGGCCGGCAAGGTGCTCGCGGGCGCGGACCGTTGGGCCAAAACCGGTGCCCGGCCAACCGTGCTGATCGGCAAAGACACGCGGGTGTCGGGTTATATGCTCGAGGCCGCACTGGAAGCGGGTTTCTCGGCGGCAGGCGTCGACGTGATGCTGGCCGGCCCGATGCCGACTCCCGGCGTCGCCTATCTGACGCGCGCGTTGCGGCTCGCCGCCGGCGTGGTGATCAGCGCGTCGCACAATCCGTACTATGACAACGGCATCAAATTCTTCTCCGCCGACGGCAACAAGCTGCCCGACGAAGTGGAATTGCAAATCGAAGAGCAACTCGATTTGCCACTCTCCTGCGCGGCCTCCGAGCAGCTCGGCAAGGCGCGGCGTCTCGACGACGCCGCCGGCCGCTACATCGAATTCTGCAAAAGCACGTTCCCGGCCGCGTTCGATCTGCGCGGGCTGAAGCTGGTGGTGGATTGTGCACATGGCGCCGCCTACGACATCGCGCCGCACGTGTTCCACGAACTCGGCGCGGACGTGATCCCGATCGGCGTCGCGCCGAACGGTTTCAACATCAACGACGGCGTCGGCGCAACCGCGCCGGACGCGCTGGTGCGCGCGGTGCGCGCGAATCACGCCGACCTTGGCATCGCGCTCGACGGCGACGCTGACCGCCTGCAGATCGTCGACGCGGCCGGCCGGCTGTATAACGGCGACGAATTGCTGTACGTGCTCGTCAAGGACCGCGTTGCGACCGACGGCAAGGTGGAAGGCGCGGTCGGCACGTTGATGACGAACATGGCGGTCGAAGTCGCGCTGCAACGAGACGGCGTGAAGTTCGTCCGTGCGGCGGTGGGCGACCGCTACGTGCTCGAACAATTGCGCGAACACGGCTGGCAACTCGGGGCCGAGGGCTCCGGCCATATTCTCTCCCTTGACCGCCATTCGACCGGCGACGGCATCGTCTCCGCGCTGCTCGTGCTGGCCGCCATGAAGCGTAGCGAGCAGACGCTCGCCGATCTGCTCGACGGCGTCACGCTGTTCCCGCAAAAGCTGATCAACGTGCGGATGAAGCCCGACGCAGACTGGAAGGGCAGCGACTCGATCCGTCGCGCGATCGGCCATGCCGAGGAGGCGCTGAACGGGCGCGGCCGCGTGCTGATTCGCGCGTCCGGCACGGAACCGGTGCTGCGCGTGATGGTGGAAGCCGAACACGCCGACGACGCAATCCGTCACGCGGAAGCGATTGCCGGCGCGGTCAAGCAGGCAACGGCCTAAACTCGGCTTGCGTCAAGCAGCGGCGGGGCGATCGCAAGGTCGCTCCGCCGCTGACCGTTTACGACTTCGGCAAAGCAGCAAGACCCGGCGTCAGACCCATCCGCACGATACGCAAACGTTCGCGCCCCATCTTTTTCGCCTAATCTTCAGAAGCGCGTCGGCAATTCCGTCAAATCGGCACTTCCTCCGTCAAAACGCCTTTCACGCTCGTAATCCTACTGTCACATCTGTTTCACGGTAAGTCACGTTACTGTCACAAAGAGACCCTAAGCTTCGCGGTGTTCGTGTTATTCGCTCACACCGCTCACACCTTGGAGAGTCTCATGAAATTGATGCACACCGTGTTCGCTGGCGTCGCTGGCGCGCTTTTCGCGATCGCAGCGCAAGCCGCAGACATCACCGGCGCGGGCAGCACCTTCGCAGCACCGATTTATACGAAGTGGGCTGACGCCTATCAAAAGACCGGCGGCGGCAAGGTCAACTACCAGGGTATCGGTTCGTCGGGTGGTATCAAGCAGATCGAAGCGAAGACTGTCGATTTCGCCGGTTCGGACGCTCCCCTGAAGGACGACGAACTCGCGAAGGCAGGTCTGTTCCAGTTCCCGACGGTGGTTGGCGGCGTGGTGCCGGTGGTCAACGTGCCGGGCGTGAAGGCTGGCGATCTGACGTTGTCGGGCGAAGTGCTCGGCGACATCTACCTGGGCAAGATCAAGAAGTGGAATGACCCGGCGATCGCCGCGTTGAACCCGAAGGTCAAGCTGCCGGATACCGATATCGCCGTGGTTCGCCGCGCCGACGGTTCGGGCACCAGCTTCATCTGGACGAACTACCTGTCGAAGGTCAACGCAGACTGGAAGGCTAAGGTCGGTGAAGGCGCAACGGTCAGCTGGCCGACGGGTACGGGCGGCAAGGGCAACGACGGCGTCGCCGCCTTCGTGCAACGTCTGCCGGGCGCAATCGGCTATGTGGAATGGGCGTACGCCAAGCAGAACCACATGACGTACACCGCGTTGAAGAACTCGTCGGGCGCCGTGGTCGAGCCGAAGACGGAAACGTTCAAGGCAGCGGCAGCGGGCGCGGACTGGTCGAAGTCGTTCTATCAGATCCTGACGAACGAGCCGGGCAAGGACGCATGGCCGGTCGTCGGCGCAACGTTCGTGCTGCTGCACACGGCGCAGGAAAAGCCGGCGCAAGGCACGGAAACGCTGAAGTTCTTCGACTGGGCGTTCAAGAACGGCACCCAGGCTGCAAACGATCTGGACTACATCTCGCTGCCGGATTCGGTGACGGCTGAAATCCGTTCGCAGTGGAAGTCGAAAGTGAAAGACGCTTCGGGCAAGGCAATCGCCGAGTAAGCGACAGTAAGCCAAGCGAGAGGCACTAGCTTCTCGCCACACATTGGCCGTCCCCGGTTGAGGACGGCCAATGGCATTGACCCCGCATAACGGCATTACCGCCGCACGACAAGTGTCGAACGGCAACTGGAAACAGGTCCATCAGGCTCTCATGTCCGATATCCAATTAGCGTCTGGCGCCTCGCGCTCGACCCCGCCCGGCAGCGCCTCGCAGCAGAAAGCGCCCAGCCGTGCCGGCGACGTGATCTTCGGCGGCCTCGCGCGCCTCGCCGCCATCATCACGCTGTTGCTGCTCGGCGGCATCATCGTTTCGCTGATCGTCGCGTCCATGCCGTCGATCAAACAATTCGGTCTCAGCTTCCTGTGGACCGCGGACTGGGATCCACCCAGCAAGCAGTTCGGCGCACTGGTGCCGATCTACGGCACGATCGCCACGTCCCTCATTGCTCTCATCATCGCGGTGCCCGTCAGCTTCGGCATCGCGCTCTTTCTGACCGAACTCGCACCGGCCTGGCTGCGGCGTCCGCTCGGTATCGCGATCGAACTGCTCGCCGCGATTCCGTCGATCGTGTACGGCATGTGGGGTCTGCTGGTGTTCGCGCCGATCTTCGCGGAGTGGTTCGAAAAGCCGCTCGGCGCTGTGCTCGGCGGCATTCCGTTCGTGGGCGCGTTGTTTCAGGGCGCCCCGATCGGCATCGGCATTCTGTGCGCGGGCGTGATTCTCGCCATCATGATCATTCCGTACATCGCGTCGGTCATGCGCGACGTGTTCGAAGTCACGCCGGTGTTGCTGAAGGAATCGGCGTACGGCATCGGCTGCACGACGTGGGAAGTGATGTGGAAGATCGTGCTGCCCTTCACCAAGAGCGGCGTGATCGGCGGCGTGATGCTCGGCCTCGGCCGCGCGCTCGGCGAGACGATGGCGGTCACGTTCGTGATCGGCAACACCAATCTGCTCGATAACGTCTCGCTGTTTTCGCCGGGCAACAGCATCACGTCGGCGCTCGCCAACGAATTCGCCGAAGCGGATCCGGGCCTGCATACGTCGGCGCTGATGGAACTCGGCCTGATTCTGTTCGTGATCACTTTCATCGTGCTGGCCATCTCCAAGTTCATGCTGCTTCGCCTCGAAAAAGGGGAGGGCGCGAAATGAGCCAGCCCACTCTGAATATGCCGGGTTCGCACGACGCCGTCGCGCTCGAAGCCATGCGCGTGCGTCTGCAAGGACGCCGCCGCTTCAAGAACGCCGTTGCGCTGACCATGTCGCTCGCCGCGATGGGTTTCGGCCTGCTGTGGCTCGTGTGGATTCTCTATACGACGCTGCGTCTGGGGATCGGCGGTTTGTCGGTGGAGCTGTTCACGCAATCGACGCCGCCGCCGAACACCGATGGCGGTGGTCTCGCCAATGCGATCGTCGGCAGCTTGATGCTGGTTGGACTGGCAACTTTCGTCGGCACACCGATCGGGATTCTGGCCGGCGTCTATCTCGCCGAATATGGTCAGAAGGGCTGGCTCGCGAGCATCACGCGTTTCATCAACGACATTCTGCTGTCGGCGCCGTCGATCGTGGTCGGCCTGTTCGTCTACGCGTTGGTCGTCGCGAAGATGGGTCACTTCAGCGGCTGGGCCGGCGTATTCGCGCTCGCGTTGCTGCAGATTCCGATCGTGATCCGCACCACCGAAAACATGCTGAAGCTGGTGCCGAATGCGCTGCGTGAAGCGGCCTTCGCGCTCGGCACGCCGAAGTGGAAGATGGTGCTGTCGATCACGCTGAAGGCATCGATTGCAGGTATTGTCACCGGTGTGCTGCTCGGCGTCGCACGGATCGCCGGCGAAACCGCGCCGCTGCTGTTCACGGCGCTGTCCAACCAGTTCTTCTCATGGGACATGGGCCAACCGGTCGCGAACCTGCCGGTCACGATCTACAAGTTTGCGATGAGCCCGTTCGCGCAGTGGCAATCACTCGCGTGGGCCGGCGTCTTCCTGATCACGCTCGCGGTGCTGGGATTGAATGTCCTCGCGCGCACGATCTTCACGAATAAGTAAGGGCGGAGTGTAATCCGATGAATATGGCAGAAACTCAACTCAATCCGACCGTGCGTCCGACTGCGCCCGCCGGCTTCGATCCCGCTCAAAGCGGCCAGAATCAGGCGTCGAACCGTCCGAAGATCGAGATCAACGATCTGAACTTCTTCTACGGCAAGTATCACGCGCTGAAGAACATCAACCTGGCGATTCCCGAAGGCAAGGTGACCGCGTTCATCGGCCCGTCGGGTTGCGGCAAGTCGACCTTGCTGCGCACGCTGAACAAGATGTATGCGCTGTATCCGGAACAACGCGCCGAAGGCGAGATCCTGATGGACGGCGAAAACCTGCTGACCTCCAAGCGCGACATTTCGCTGCTGCGCGCGCGGATCGGCATGGTGTTCCAGAAGCCGACGCCATTTCCAATGTCGATCTACGACAACATCGCGTTCGGTGTGAAGATGTTCGAAACGCTGCCGCGCTCGGAAATGGACGACCGCGTCGAGTGGGCGCTGACCAAGGCGGCGTTGTGGAACGAAGTGAAGGACAAGCTCGGCCAGAGCGGCTACGGTCTGTCCGGCGGTCAACAGCAGCGTCTGTGTATCGCGCGCGGCATCGCGATTCGCCCTGAAGTGCTGTTGCTCGACGAACCGTGCTCCGCGCTCGACCCGATCTCGACCGGTCGTATCGAAGAGCTGATCGCCGAACTGAAGAGCGATTACACGGTGGTGATCGTCACGCATAACATGCAACAGGCGGCACGCTGTTCGGACTACACTGCCTACATGTACCTCGGTGAACTGATCGAATTCGGCGACACCGAAAAGATCTTCATCAAGCCGGTCCGCAAGGAAACCGAGGACTACATCACTGGCCGCTTCGGCTAAGCCGCCAAGCCAAAACAACGGAGTACGACATGTCCGACAAACACCTGTCCAGCCAGTTCGACGCCGATCTGAATCTGGTTTCCTCGAAGGTGCTCGAAATGGGCGGCCTCGTCGAATCGCAGATCGTCCATGCCATGCAGGCACTCAACGAATTCGACCTCGATATCGCCGAGCAGGTGATCGCCGCCGAAGCTCGCCTGAACCAGATGGAAGTCGATATCGACGAAGAGTGCAGCAACATCATCGCGCGCCGTCAGCCGGCCGCGCGTGATCTGCGTTTGCTGATCGCGATCTCGAAGACCATCACGAACCTCGAGCGCGCCGGCGACGAAGCCGAAAAAATCGCCAAGCGCACCAAGCGTCTGATGGAAGACGGCGCGTCGCGCACCATCAATATCGCCGAGATCAAGCTGTCGGGCGAAATGGCGGTGTCGATCCTGCGCCGCGCACTGGACGCGTTCGCGCGTCTGGACACGGTTGCCGCCGCACAGATCGTGCGCGACGACAAAGCGATCGACGAGGAATTCCGCGCTTTCGTGCGCAAGCTGATCTCGTATATGACGGAAGATCCGCGTTCCATTTCCGTGGGCCTCGATTTCCTGTTCATCGCCAAGGCGATCGAACGGATCGGCGACCACGCGAAGAACATCGCGGAATTCATCATTTACATCGTCAAGGGCACCGACGTGCGGCACAAGTCGCGCGACGCGCTCGAACGCGAAGCACTCAGCTAATCCAGAGATAAGGACCAGAGGTGCCGATGCCCAGCAGCATTCTCGTCATTGAAGATGAGCCCGCCATTTCCGAATTGATTTCGGTCAATCTTCAACACGCCGGACACTGCCCGATTCGCGCGTACAACGCGGAGCAGGCGCAGAACCTGATCAGCGACGTGTTGCCCGATCTGGTCCTGCTCGACTGGATGTTGCCGGGTAAATCCGGCATCGCGTTCGCGCGCGACCTGCGCAACAACGAACGCACCAAGCATATTCCGATCATCATGCTGACCGCGCGTGGCGATGAGCAGGACAAAGTGCTGGGCCTCGAAATCGGCGCGGACGATTACGTCACCAAGCCGTTTTCGCCAAAGGAACTGATGGCGCGGATCAAGGCGGTGTTGCGCCGCCGCGCGCCGCAGCTCACCGAAGATCTGGTGGCGATCAACGGCCTGAAGCTCGATCCGGCGACGCACCGGGTGGCCGCGCACGCCGAAGGCAGTGAGATCAAGCTCGATCTCGGCCCGACGGAATTCCGCCTGCTGCACTTCTTCATGACGCACCCGGAGCGCGTGCATAGCCGCACGCAGCTGCTCGATCAGGTTTGGGGTGACCACGTGTTCGTCGAGGAACGCACGGTCGACGTGCATATCAAGCGCCTGCGCGCGGCACTGAAACCGGCGGGTTGCGATGCTATGATTGAGACGGTTCGCGGCAGCGGCTACCGGCTTGCGAAGAGCGCCTGATGCTCCGGCGGTGGTGAGGTTGGAACGCGTAGTCCGTTAGCGTTCTGGCGCGCCACCGGCATCAGCAACGTCGGATATTTCATCTTCTTCACGCTAGTCGCCGCGTTATTCATTCTCCCATTCCGGCGCGTACGCTTTTCTCTTCGATCGCTAGAACATGAACATCATCTGGGCGCGCTCCATCGTGTCGATCGTGCTGCTGGCTGTTCTGTGCGCGGCGGTCGGCGCACTCGTGAACGTCAAGTCAGCGCTCGTCCTCGCGATCGTCATGCTGCTCGCGCAGAGCTTCTTCAGCACGTTTCACAAGCAGCGCCTGTGGCGCCTGCTCGACGCGCCGGTGTACGGCGAAGTGCCGAGCGCCCCCGGCATCTGGGGCGAAATCTACTACCGTCTGCATAAGCTCGCGAAGCGCTGGCATGCGCAGGTGCGTCAGGTCGAGCAGCAGCATTCACGGTTCATTCAGGCCATTCAGGCATCGCCGAACGGCGTTGCCATGCTCGACGATCACGATCAGATCGAGTGGTGCAATGCGATCTCCGAACTTCATTTCGGTCTCGACGCGAAGCGCGATCTGCGCCAGCACATCACGCATCTGGTGCGTCAGCCCGACTTTGTCCGCTACCTGAATTCGCAGCGCTACGAGCAGATGCTGATCATGCGCGGCATGGGTGAGAAGCGGCAGAACGTGCTGTCGGTGCAGGTGTTTCCGTACGGCGAGAACCGCAAGCTGGTGCTGTCGCAAGACATTACCGAGCTGGAGCGGACCGACGCGATGCGGCGCGACTTCGTCGCCAATGTCTCGCATGAACTGAAGACGCCGCTCACGGTGCTTTCCGGTTTCCTCGAGACCATGCGTGAATTGCCGTTGAGCGAAGCCGAGCGTGGCCGTTATCTCGAACTGATGGAACAGCAGGCGTCGCGCATGCGGCATATCGTCAACGACCTGCTGGTGCTCGCCAAACTCGAAGGCGACAACAAGCCGCCGAGCGATCAGATGATCGACATGCGCGCGGTGATTCGCCACTTGCGGGACGACGCCGAAAATCTGTCGAGCGACCATCACAAGATCAGTTTCGACGCCGACGAGGGGCTGACCGTCACCGGCGTCGAGACGGAAATTCTCAGCGCGCTGGGCAATCTCGTTACGAACGCGATTCGTTATACGCCGGACGGCGGCGCGATCAAGGTGAACTGGCATGCCGCGGGCGGTTGCGCGGTGTTCTCGGTCACGGACAGCGGGCTGGGCATTCCGGCGGCCGACATTCCGCGGTTGACCGAGCGCTTTTATCGTGTGGATCGCAGCCGCTCGCGCGACACGGGTGGGACGGGTCTCGGTCTCGCGATCGTCAAGCATGTGTTGCAGCGGCACGATGCGCAACTGGACGTGAAGAGCGAGGAAGGGCGTGGCAGCACGTTCACTGTGCGCTTTCCGGTGTATCGCACGGCGCGTCGGCATCCGGCACCGGCTTGAGGGTGTAGCCGCGGCGTGTTTCGCGTCGGCCCGAAAAAAAACCGCCTGAGTGAATTCAGGCGGTTTTTTTATTTCCGGAGAAGCAGGTATCAAGAACAGAACTTGCCGAGCAGACTCATCTGCGCGTTGCGCGACGATTTGCCCGGACGCCGGCGACGATAGTGACCGTCGCTCTGCATCAACCACGCGGACTGGTTGTCGCCGAGGAACGCCGACAGACCTTCGGCGATCACACGCCGCTTCAGCCGACGATTGTTGATCGGGAACGCCACTTCCACGCGCCGGAAGAAGTTGCGGTCCATCCAGTCGGCGCTCGACAGATAAACCTGCTCCTTGCCGCCGTCGTAGAAATAGAAAATGCGGTGATGTTCGAGAAAGCGCCCGACGATCGAGCGCACCGTGATGTTCTCCGACAGACCCGCCACGCCCGGCTGCAACGAACACACGCCACGCACGATCAGATCGATCTTCACGCCGGCCTGCGACGCTTCGTATAGCTCGGCGATCACGGTCGGTTCGAGCAGCGCGTTCATCTTCGCGACGATGCGCGCTTTCTTGCCGGCCCGCGCATGCTCGGCTTCGGCGCGAATCGCTTCGACCAGTTTCGGATGCAGCGTGAACGGCGATTGCCACAACTCGTGCAGCTTCAACTCGCCGCCAATGCCGGTCAATTGCTGGAACACGTGATGCACGTCTTCGCAGATTTTCTGGTCGGCGGTCATCAGGCCGAAGTCGGTGTACAGACGCGCCGTGCGCGGATGATAGTTGCCCGTGCCCAGGTGCACGTAACGCTTCAGCGTGGTCTTGCCGCCCGACGACGCGCGCCGCACGATCAGCATCATCTTCGCGTGGCACTTGTGGCCCACCACGCCGTAGACGACGTGCGCGCCCACCGCTTCGAGCTGCGACGCCCAGTTGATGTTGGTTTCCTCGTCGAAGCGCGCGAGCAATTCGACCACCACCGTGACTTCCTTGCCGTTGCGCGCGGCTTGCATCAGCGCGTCCATTAGCGGCGAGTCGGTGCCGGTGCGGTAAATGGTCTGCTTGATCGCCATCACGTTCGGATCTTTGGCGGCCTGCAACAGCAGTTCCAGCACCGGCTGAAAGCTCTCGTACGGATGATGCAGCAGCACGTCGCCCTGATCGATCACGTCGAACAGGCTGGCGCTGTTGGCGACCTGCGCTGGAATCGCCGGAATATGCGGGACGAATTTCAGATCGGGCCGGTCCACCATCTCCGGCAATTGCATCAGTCGTACCAGATTGACGGGGCCGTCGGCGTAGTAGCAGTCTTTATCGGACAGATCGCTTTCGTCGAGCAGACGCCGCACCACATGCGACGGCGTTTCCGCCGACACTTCGAGCCGTACCGCATTACCCAGATGGCGCGCCGGCAATTCGCCCTGCAACGCGACGCGCAGATTGGTGATTTCGTCTTCGTCGACGAACAGTTCGCTATTGCGCGTGATGCGAAACTGATTGCAGCTGCGCACCACCAGATTCGGAAACAGCTCGCCGACAAAACGTTGCAGCAGCGAGCTCAGCAGCACGAAGCCGTGCGGATAGCCCGACAGATTCTGCGGCATGCGCACGAGCCGCGGCAGCGCGCGCGGTGCTTGCACGATGCCCATCATTGCCTGACGACCGAACGCGTCCTTGCCTTCGAGTTCGACGACGAAGTTCAGGCTCTTGTTGAGCACGCGCGGAAACGGATGAGCCGGATCGAGACCGATCGGCGTGAGCACCGGCAGCAATTCGTCGAAGAAGTAGTTGCGCGCCCATTCGGTCTGCGCTTCGTTCCACGCTTCGGTGCCGTGAAAATAGATGCCCTCCTGTTCGAGCGCGGTCAGCACCGTGTCGTGCAGCATCGTGTACTGACGATGCACGAGCTTCTGTGCGCGCTCGACCACGAGGTCGTACACGTGTTGCAGCGACATGCCGTCCGGCGACAGTGCGCCGGGATTGTCGCGCATCTGTTCCTGCAGTCCGGCCATGCGGACTTCGAAAAATTCGTCGAGATTGCTACTGGTGATGCAGATGAAGCGCAGGCGTTCGAGCAAAGGGACGGCAGGGTCGGCGGCTTGTGCCAACACACGCTCGTTGAAACCCAGAATGCCCAGCTCGCGATTCAAGAGGGGGTAGCGGATGGACATCGGCAGCGAGAATGGAATGTCAGGAAGAGAGGCGGAAAGACGCTCGGAAATTCTCACAGTATGATGACGTTGTTATGACATTTTGAATGTTATAAATTCTACGCTGTAATCGACGCGTGTCGTCAATATGACGCAGTCCATATGGGACCATACGGCACCCCCATTGCTGCGAGGTGACATCGTGAGGCCCGGTACGCTTAGAATGGCGTCTTTGAACAGCGCGGCCGGCCATAAGACGCCCAAGGCATCGGGTGGACATACGCCCACTTCGGCGTCCACCGCCGCCGCGCTCGCGCGCATGGAGTCCGCTTACTCGATGGTCACAACGCCCCAACTCCTCGCCGCCGTTGACCTTGGCTCGAACAGCTTTCGCCTGATCGTGGGCCGGGTCGAGGAAACCGACGCGGGCAGCCAGATTTATCAGGTCGATGCATTGCGCGAACCGGTGCGCCTCGCAGCCGGCCTGTCGCGCGACAAGATGCTCGATCGTGCCTCGCAAGTGCGGGGCTGGGACGCGCTCAAGCGCTTTGGCGAACGCCTGCGCGACTTTCATCCCGATCACGTTCGCGCGGTCGCCACCAATACACTGCGCATCGCCAAGAACGCCGGCGAATTTCTCGGCGAGGCGCAAGCCGCACTCGGGTTTCCGATCGAAGTGATCGCCGGGCGTGAAGAAGCACGTCTGATTTATGCCGGTGCAGCACACTCCGTGCCGGCTAGCGCGGGCAAACGGCTGGTGGTCGATATCGGCGGCGGCTCGACGGAATTCATCATCGGCTCGCATTACACGCCGATCAAGATGGAGAGTCTGTACATCGGCTGCGTGAGCCATAGCCGCGCGTTTTTCCCGGCCGGCAACGTCGACGAATACACGATGCGCCAGGCCGAACTCGCCGCGGGCCGCGAAATCCAGATCATTTCCGCCGAGTACAAGAAAACCGGCTGGGAACAGGCGATCGGATCGTCGGGCACGGCGCGCGCGTTGGCCGAACTGGTCGAGGCGAACGGCTTCAACGATCCGGGCGTCACGCACGGTATTACGCGCGGTGGTCTCGAACGGCTCAAGCGCGCGTTGATCAAGGCGGAGAACGTCAATCGCCTGAAGCTGGTCGCGTTGAAGGGCGATCGTATTCCGGTGCTGGCAGGCGGTTTGTCGATCATGATCGCGGTGTTCGACGAGCTCGGCGTCGATTACGTCGATACGACCGACGGCGCATTGCGTCTGGGCGTGCTGTACGACCTGCTGGGCCGCTCGCAGCACGAAGACATGCGCACGGTGACGGCGGAAGGCTTCATGCGCCGCTATGGCGTGGATCGTGCACAGGCGGGGCGCATCGGCGAACTCGCGGTGCGTTTCTACGATCAGTTCGTGGAACCCGATGAAGAGCGTCGCGCGGAAAACCGCATGTTCCTCAGTTGGGCGGCGGCGTTGCATGAAATCGGTTTGTCGATTTCGCATAGCGCCTATCACAAGCATTCGGCTTATATCGCCAGCAACGCCGATATGCCGGGCTTTTCGCGCACCGATCAGGCGCGGCTTGCCGCACTCGTGCTGGGGCACGCGGGCAAGCTCGGCAAGTTGTCGCAAACTCGCGAAGTGGAATGGCCGCTGCTTTTCTGCCTGCGACTCGCGGCGTTGTTGTGCCGCCGACGTGCGGATGTCGGTTTGCCCGGCATTGCGGTTTCGCAGGTCAATAGCGGCTACGAGGTGCGTTTGCCGAACGAGTGGGTGGCTAACAATCCGTTGACCGATTACAGCCTGATTCAGGAAGCCGCCGAGTGGGAAAAGGTCGGCATTCCGTATCGCGTGGTTTATACCGGCGATTGAAGCAATCGCTCGCGTTGAATAAAAAAGCCCGGTAATTACCGGGCTTTTTTGCGTGCATCGTTTTTCTTGTCTACCCGCGCGGTGCCTTTGCGTTCAACGCGATGCCGCGTCGCCGAGGAAGTGGCGGGCGTAGCGCGCATTGATCTCCGACAGACGCAGCAGCGTCAAAAAGTCCGCGCAGTTGAAGTCGGGATCCCATGCCGGTGCGCCGCAAATTTTCGCGCCGAGGCGCAGATAACCCTTCACGAGCGGTGGCGGCGCGACGTCGGCGCCAGTGCGCAATTCGTCGACCGGCAGCGGGGTGTGCGGGAACGCGTGATATTCCGGTGCGGTCATCGCGGTGTCGCGCAGCGCGCAATACAGGTTCGCCGCATAGTGGCCGCCGTCGACCATCGCGACGCTCGCGCAACCGAGCATGGTTTCGTAGCCGTTGTGCTTCATGTAGGCGGCGAGGCCGGCCCACAGCGACATGATGACGGCGCCGCTGCGGTAGTCGGGATGCACGCACGAGCGGCCCACTTCGACCATCTTCGGGCGCAGGTGGGTCAGACGCGATACGTCGAATTCGCTTTCCGCATACAGACGGCCGATACGCGCCGCCTGGTGCGGCGGCAGCGCGCGATACGTGCCGACTACTTTCAGCGTGTCTAGGTCGCGCACCAGCAGATGGTCGCAGTACGAATCGAACGAATCGACGTCGAGACCGGCGGGGCCCGTCAGGCGTGCGCCCATTTCCTCGGCGAACACGCGGTAGCGCAGACGCTGCGCTTCGCGCAGTTCGTCGTCGCTACGGGCCCACGTGACTTGCAGGCGATGCTGGGCGGTGACCGTTTCCTCGGCGCGCGGCAGACGGCGCGTTTCGAAGAGCGAAGCCAGGGGCGGGGTGGGCGTCGGCAGTTCTCGCATTGGGGCGTCCTGGTCGAAAAAAGGGAGATTTCTTTTTTCGCCAATGTAGTAACGCCTGGTGACGCTCGCATGGCAATGCCATGACGATTGGATGACGGCCCGTAAGCTGTGTGGGCGGGGGTTGTAATGTCGGGGACGGAGCGGGGAGTGTTGTTTTCGTGCGAACTGTGAGGGTGATGCGAGATGGGTGAGGCGGTTTGCGCGGTGCATGAACTTCATGCGGTGCATGTGAGGCGAGCGATGCCGCCTCCTGTCGTGTGCGTTCTTGCTGGTAGTGCGGTGCGCGCCGCAGGTGCTGTCCATCTGCTGCGCTTCCGCTCGGCTCGGCTCGGCTCGGCTCGGCTCGAGTCAGATCAGATCGGGCGTGATCGCCGCGCGCAACACCGCCTGATCGTCGCCGTCGCGTTCACGGCTCGCGATCCACCACACGCCGGCTTTCTTCAGCGGCCAGCTCGCTTCGCTATTGCCGAGCAGCCGCGCGGCCACATGGCCAAGCGTCGGTTGATGGCCGACGATCACCACCGTTTGCGCTATACCCTTGGGCCAGCCGGCTGCGTCGAGCACGTCGTCGGCGCTCGAGTTGGGCGCGAGTTTGCGCACTACGCGGTATTGGTCGCTCAAGGTCTCGGCGGTTTGGATCGTGCGGGTGGCTGGGCTGGCGAGGACTAAGGCGTCGTCGGGTAGGCGGGTGCGCAGCCATTTGGCGACGTTTTGCGCCTGCTTGCGGCCGCGTGTAGTGAGCGCGCGTGCGAGGTCGCTGGCGGCGAATTCTTCGGCTTCGGCGTGACGCCAGAGGATCAGGTCCATGAGTGTCTCCTTGACTCTGGTTGCGGCGCGTGGGGGGGCGCCAAATGTCGATCACTGTCGCACGTGGGCTGGTGAGGCCGCAAGGCGATGGCCCGGGTGGATTGCATAAGCGCCGAGGTATGTTCCGAGCGTAGGCGCTTCAGATGAAGGCGTACGCACCTGAAGCGGCGAAATCGCGCATCCCGCCAACAAACGTCGCGTTTAATGCGCGACGATGTGCCGAATGCAAAGCTGCGGCCCAAAAAGCAAAAACCCGCGAAGCCGAAGGCTACGCGGGTTTCGTGTTGCTTTTTCGTGGTCGGAGCGAAAGGATTCGAACCTTCGACCCTCTGATCCCAAATCAATTTCTGCAGTATCGATCAGAGTTCGGCAAGATACGGGGAAGTTTCTCAAGTAATTGATATTAAATAAGATGTTTGAATTTTATATTCGTAAGAGTCCAACGCTGTTCGCCGGAATTCTGAATATATCCGGTAACATGGCGGTAACGAAACAGCCGTTACCGATAGAGCGATGGGAAATCTTACAGTCAGGGCAATTGAGTTGGCAAAAAGTAAGGATAAGGCTTACTTCTTGTCGGACGGTGACGGGCTCCGCCTGCGGGTTGCGACAGATGGGGCGAAAACGTGGCAGGTCAAGTACACGGCCGACGGCAAGGAGACTACAGTGACGCTGCCACGTCGATACGGCTCCAACACCAACGCCGCTCATTTGTCGCTTGCTGATGCTCGGCATGAGGCCGCCGCTATTCGCGCGCTCGCGCGAAGTGGCGTGGACCACCAGCAGAAAGTTAGAGATGAATTGGAAGGGCATCGCCGTCAGCGCGAGCAGCAACGAGCTGATGCCATGACTGTGCAGGACTTGTATGACGCGTGGTTCCCAACCATCGCAACGAAGCGGGGCAAGCGTGGCCGAAAAGACGGTGGGGCGGAAGTCGCTAGGACATTCTCGAAGTTCGTAAAGAGCAAAATCGGCGGCAAACTTCTTGCGCAGTTGTACGCTGTGGATGTGAGGCCGATCCTTACTGAAATCGCGGATGGTGGCGCAAACCGGCAGGCAACGGCGCTGTTAGTCGACCTAAAGCAGATGTTTCGGTGGGGTGACCAGAACCAACCGTGGAAACGTCTGCTTGCGAGTAGCGATATCTTGGCAATTCGAGCGGAAGATATCGTGAGCGGCGGCTATGATCCCGTTCGCGACAACGAGCGTGACAGAGTGTTGAGCGAGGATGAAATCCGTGCACTTGCTGGATTGCTGCCGAAAGCCGATCTTTCGCTTGTGATCCGTTCGGCGATTTGGATCATGCTTTCAATCGGAACGCGCGTAGGCGAGACGGTTGCGACCAGGTGGTCGCAAGTTGATCTGGATAATAAGTCTTGGTACATCCCTGCGGAAAACACAAAGTCAGGGGTTGCACTTAGTGTGCAAATGTCGGACTTTGCGCAAACGCATTTTGCGGCGCTTTGGGCATGGCGCGAAAAACTATCGGAAGACTTGCGCGGCGACTGGGTTTTTCCGTCAAATCGGGATCGCACCGCGCCCCTTAACAACCAGACCGTTGGAAAGGCAATCGCCGATCGTCAGCGAGTTGACGGCAAGGCGCTGCCCGGGCGGACAGAACGTGTCGATGCGCTCGCGTTGGACGGAGGGCAGTGGAAGTGCCATGACTTGCGACGCACATGCGGAACCCTGATGCAAAGCCTTGGCGTTCCCGAAAGTATCGTGCACCGCTGCCTGAATCACGCTCGCAGCGACAAGCTCGATCGGGTCTATTTGCAACATGACTATGCGAACGAAATGGAAGACGCATGGCGATTGCTGGGCGAACGGCTTGCCATCTTGTCCAGTGGCGAAGCTCACGATAGTGCTCCAGCGGAGAACCTCTAATACAGTCCACGCAAAGAAACGGTTATCACTAGAAGCTCTAGGCCTGTGTCGCTTTCAGTCCGATGCGTCTTCTCGCCCGGACAGACCAAGTTTCTGCCGCGTGAGGCCGAGAGCATCTTCAATTTCCTTGATGTAGCTGGTCACAGTTCTTGCGGTAACTGCCCCATCCTCAATCGACTCCGTCCAATTCTCTATTTCCTTAGCAATCGCCAGATGACTCTTGGGTTGATTGCGCAAGTGGATCAACGCCGCGATCACCTTAAGCATTGTCCTTTGCTTTTTTGTGCTGACCCGCTCGGGTCTCTCAACTTCGCAGATTTCTACACCTTGACAGCGTGCGAAGTCGACCACCCCGGACCGCGTGAGACCGAGATTGGAGCACTTTGCCCAATCGGGTAGACCGTGCTCGAACACGCAGGTACCCGCTGTACGGACGTCGAACACAGCCAATCGACCAAGCTCGACCAACGCGCGAAGACGGACTTGGTGTTTTGCAAGAGTGTCAGCCCAGTATTCGGAGGTGTGCGCTTCACTCGGCGGTATATCGTGCAGCGCATGGATAATCGATCGAGCCGTGATGTCGACCGCCCGGTCAAGTGTGTAGAAGTGTTGGACGGGTATGGCAGTTGACGTGACGACGTCAACCGATGCTACCAGCCTGTCCAGCGACGCCTCGCGTGCGCGTTGCTCCGCTTCACTTGCTAGTCGTAGTCGCTCGTGTTCTGAGAGAATTTTCTGTTGCAAATCCGGAGCCAGCAGATCGAAGTTTTGTTCGTGCCAAGAACCGACCCAGGTAGTCACATTGTCTTTCATGGGCATGCTGCCTTCTCCATCGTGAAGTGGGCTTGCGGTGAGTTCGGATAACTCCGCGCAATCGGAAAATTATATTGCGACCAGAATTTTCCGTTACGAGTCTACGCGCCCAACGAAACTGCGTTCAGACGCTGGATGTTCATAGGCGTCCCACGATGTTCCGTTAAACGACTTGGAGTTTTCGATGAAGAAGAGCTTTCCCCCCGAAGCGGTGTCGTCTGACGCTGCTGCGCCAGTGGACACGGCTACAGCGTCGCTTCCGCGCGTCATCCGTATGCCCGATCTCCAGCGCATTTACCCTGTCGGTCGCACGACCATCTATGAATTGATCAAGGCGGGGAAGCTGCCGCGTCCCGTCGCGCTTTCCAAGCGTGCGCGTGGCTGGGTTCTCGCCGAAATTGAGGAATGCATTACGAAATTGAAGACCGAGGCCAATCATGGCTAATTATAACGATCCGTCGCAGAAAAAAACCGACACGATACACGCCAGTAGCACGCCGAAAGCAATGGGCTCGGACTCGAACGCACCCAACCGCGCACGCGAACCTGGCGTCGCCGTTGTCGTGCAGGCAGCCGAACTACCTGCAACGAAGATTCGCACGAGCATGAAGTCGGCAAAGCGTGTGGTCGTCGCGACCATGAACGATCCGGCTTTGCTGGCGATGTCGATCGCCGCCACAGCTGACGGCATCGTTCGTGACCGCATCATCGCAGACTTGTCGGTCACTCCTGTGTCCGCGATCACGATCCTGTCGCCGTCCGGCTCGCGCGTTTCAGAGGCAGTGAAGACTTTCACTCCCAAGGACGTCCAAGCGCAACTCCAAACAGCGCGGATCGGCCACTGCAACAGTTTCGATCCGTTCTGTCCCGAGGGCGCACACATCCTGAAGGAATACCTGAAGCCGGGGACGTGCGTCGTCGCTTACGTCGAATATAAAAACTTGAAGCGCGACGAGGCGACCGGCGTGCTTGCTCACCTCAACGCGGCGGTGGAACAGGCAGACGCGTTCGTCGTCATCTTCGTGGTATGCACTAAAAAGCAGGACACGAGCTGGCTGCGTGCGTACGCCGGAGAGTTCGTGGAGATCACCAAGTGCGAGCCCGGCCCGGGTGCACAGACAGCGATCGTGTTCACGAACGTGTCTCTCGTAGACCATCACGCACTGGGCATCGGCCGCGTGATGATCGAAGCGTTCGTCGATTCGGGTGGCACTTATACCTACCGCTCCGAGCCGTTCATCGCGGACCGCGCGATCATCCGTTTTGCGTGGTGCGCGCGTAACAAGGAGGCGAAGATCGAACAGATCGCAGCGCTCGTCGGCCGCAACAAGTCGAACGTGTCGCGTGGGCTCGACGATCTGCTGGTTCCGCCCAACAATGAGGTGGGCATGAAACCGCCGAAAGGTTCGCGCAATCGCTGGGCGACTTTGTACAACCTCGACGAAGTCTGGCCGCTTAAGTCTCCGGATGCTGGCGTTGCGGGCGAGGCGACAAACACGCCGCACTCGCCGAAGACTGGCGACTCGGGTCATGCTGCGAAAGCACCGCCGATGACTAACTGCACCAACTCTCTCTCGTCGAAGACCTTGCCGTAATTTAGTGGTGCGGTTGTTGCGCAAGAATCCGGGCGTACCGATTCCGACGCAACAGCCGCGCTTTCACAGCGCGAGCAGCCTTAACGATCGATTTTTCACCTCTGCGACTAGCTTCGGTTGACGGACACCCTCGCGAAGAAAGTCGACCACGTGCAAGTCTCTGTCAACTCGCTGAATTCGCCAAAATACCCTTAAAAACAGGGGTGCCAGCACGAATCAGCCTGATAGAAGCAGCGGCATGGGCTAGCGGAGAAAGTCGACCAGAAATGGCATCGTTTCGGATCGAACATGCGCCTTCATTTAGCGAATAGCCCTGTTTCCAAGGGGATTTTGCATGTCCGGACCCCGAGAATTGCGCGATTATTATAACTAATACTAAACATAGAGAGATGTACTCCATGAAGTAATGCACAGCGGACTGCACAGGCACGTAGTCACCAGCCAGCACGATCGATTTTCGAAATGTTGTAAATGATCGAGCCAGCCCGGTTTCCTGTTCCCAACCCGCCTTCATCCAGGTCATCCCGATCAACCTATTGGACGTTTCCATGTATGGCTAATGACACACTGAAAGAATCCACCCTTTGCCCTCTCGACCACATCGTCGAAATCGGCATCGACAAATTGAAGTGCTGCATCCGGTCTGAGAATGTTGACGATTCTTTTACGGCCCTCTTGCAGGAAAAGTTCGAGTTGCTCGCGCACCGGCGTGGCACTCATCGTCGCTCGTCGCAGCGCCAGGCATTTCGGCAGCGCATGTCTGTGCGGGTCGGCGGTGAGTATGTGCTAATCGAATGCCAGCCGAATATGGCTACTTATCCGTGGGCGGCGACTTTCGAATTCAACCCCAATCCGTACCTGCGCAAGGGGGAGGCAGCCATCAATAACCTTACTGGTTTCCTCCGCTTCCTGTTCGGCTACGACGCGCACCGCATCCTGTCGCACGCATTCGTCTCGGAGCTGCACGTCAACATCGATACCGACATCAACCCGTTGCAAGGCACTCTGGTTGACGTGAAGGGCAAGCGCAGCGGTGCGAAGGTCATGTATGACTTCGATGGTGAGGGTATTCTCGGCTCGCTCTATATCGGCGTGCTCAACTCGGACCGTCGGCTTGCGATCTACAACAAGGCAGCCGAAGTGCTGCACCGCGAGCTGGGGCCGCGTGCCAACCGGATTCTCGCGGCGCTTGCTTCGGACGACAAGTGGGACATCGAGGTCAGCAAGCTGAAGCAAGAAATGGAGATGCCGGAGCGCTGGCGGCTCGAAGTGCGTAACAAGTGCAAGCCCAAGGATGCCATTCCTGTTTTGCGCATTGCCGAATTCGCGTCGTGCTTCAAGGATGTGCGTATCCTGCATCTGCCGGTCGATGCCGAGCCGTTTAACGATTTGCTCGGTCGCCTGTTTATTGCCAATGCGCGCAACGATGGCATTCCCCGTGCGTTGCGGGCGCTTGATCCGAATGAGCGCCGCCGGTTTGACCGCAAGCTCAATCAGTTGCCGGACGCTGACTGGTTCAATGCGGACTTGTTGCACGAAGCCATCGGGCAGGTCATTGCAAAGCTCGCGCCGCTGTTCGCTCCACCGCCGCCATCTCGTCTGAAAGTGGCGGATAATGGTCAACATCAGCGCAACGCCGCGACCGCAACAGGCGGCGTGGTATTCCGGCGCACTGCCGCGAATCCCGCGAGGTCCGGCACGCCGCGCAATCGTGCCGAGTCCGAGATGCCCGCGCGTCGTAGCTCGGCAGCCCGTAAGTAGCAGTTGCCGCCGCGCCATGCGATCCGTTCGGGCAGGATCGCCGAAGAGCGGCGGCTGTTCTATGTTGCGGTGACGCGCGCCCGCAAGCGTGTGTATCTGTTCAACGGGCCGCACCACCATGCGCCGACTGGGGAGAGATTTGTCGAGCCGTCGCGCTTTCTGACAGAGGCGGTTAAGCACACCTTGGCGTAGACAGCAAACCGCCGGTGAATGGCCTACGCTGACGGCGCGTGTTCCAAACTGTGTTCTCCGGGTGTGAGGGCGTAGTAACGGAAGTCATCGTCACTGCCGGGGTGCAGAATAAAACTGCACTCTAGGTCGGACGAACCTAGAGTCACGTCAAAGAGATCGCCGTTCTCGTCGGCGACAACGGAATGGGCGGTGAATCGTCTGGCGGCTGGAGTCGCCAAAAACGACACGTCAAGCCAGCCGCGCACAGCCTTGTGACCGGGATGCGACTCAACCCAGCGGTCGACGTTCTGATGGCAACCGCCAAGCGTAGGAGTCCATCCGTCGAACTTGTCGGCAAAGCGGAGTACCCGACGTGCCGTTACGGCGAGCAATGCCAGTGTTGCCGCCAAGCGCCTCTTTTGATCCGGGGTCCGTGAGGACTCACCCGTGAAGCTCGCTTTTGCATTTGCCATTTGGCAACCCCGATATTCCAGAATCTCCTTCGTTGGGCGCGTTATCAATCAACGCGCACGTCCAAAGACGCAGAGCGCCAATATGGCTGTATGCGCTCCGCATTTTTTGAGGCCAGCGAACTCCCTTCATCGGTGGTTCTCAAGTTTCACTGTCGTCATGTCGATATAGTGTACGTAATCGATTTGCTTACCACATATATCGAAACCAGAAAATGCTTACCGAGATTCTAGGGGCTGCTGCGACCGGCGCTATTATCAGCGCATTCGCGACCATGCGGGTTGCTACGCGCAATATCCACGTCGACAGCGTTACGAAAGAACGGACAAAATGGCGTGAACATATCCGCGAACTTGCGGACAAGCTCACGATGGCTACGAGAAATGGACAGCTTCAAGAGGTTCAGCGTCTGCGTCTTCAGTTTCAGCTTCGTCTGAACCCTCAGGACGAAGCTGATCGCTCGATTCTCAGTAACATCGATCGTATAGTGACCGCACCTGCCACACAACGATTGGTCGCTCTTGATGACGTAACGGCGCGAGTCGCTCTGTTGTTGAAGCATGACTGGGAACGGGCAAAGTACGAGACGCGATTTTTGATCACGCGAGGCAAGGCACCGCAGCGGGTCGCGTACGTTCCTGCCACTGTCGTCGGGAGAGAGGTGTCGGCGGGGCGCAATATGCCCTTCTTGACCGCAGTCGGCTGGCTCGCAACTATGATCGCAGCGGCGGGTGTGATCTTCTTTCTTGCTGCCGGGTTATCGAAGCCCTTTAGCGAGCTTTTGATGAACTTCAATGATCCTGCTACGACACACCCCGCTCGAGAGTGGGTCGGTCTTGCGGTAGCGGCTCTCATTTTTGGGTTGATGTGGTCGATCCTACACCTTGTCTTCAAGATCGCGGAAAAGAAACTCGTCGATGAAGGTGGGCGTTCTGTGGCGAAGCGGCAAGTGAATGTGTAATGTTGGTAGCGAACTCGATTGGCAATTCATTCAATATTTGGCGGATGCACTAGCTCGCCTAATCGCCGGTCCCCGCTTTGGCCCACAGAGAATGCCAGGTATTCGCGGGCGATGCCGTGGCTGCCTGTTAACAAGGGGGCCACACATCGCTTGTGCTACGACCTCCAGTCCGCCACAGATGTATAGGGCGGGGTCAGCGGCTGAGGGCAGCGTCGCCCCGATTCGTAGGCATTGCTTCTATAAAAACGATGACACTCACTCGTACATTCCGAACGGTGGTTATTGCCGGATGCGACTTCAGGGTTCGAGCTGACACCAGCACATTTCTTTGGCAACCGCGCGAAATCAGCACGATCTCCGAACTTAGCAATGTGCTGTTCGACAGTCACAACCGACTGTTTCTCCTCAAGCAGCAGGAAGCTCGACGATATGCGAAGGCAACTGCGGGCGTCTTTGTGGAGAGCGATGACGCATTCCTCTCCAGAGAGTCCGATGTCGATCTACCGTCCATAGACGATTTTTTGCCATATGCTGCCAAGAGGCGTGTGCGTCCTTTTCTTGCCGATTCGATTCCAGAAACGTCATGGGGATCAAGTCTCTCGAACCTTTTGACGTGGCCGTGCTGGAATCGACTCCGCCAATCTGCGTTTATGGAAACGGGACATCGATGCCTGCTTTGCGGTACCGCAGGAAAACTGGATTGCCATGAAATCTGGAAGTACTACGAACCCGGCAAAGACGGACGGATTCATCGGGGCGCGTTGTGCGGTGTCCAGCGCCTCGTCAAACTCATTCCAGTATGCGCCGATTGCCACGAAACATTTCATCTTGGCCTAGCCGGGATTAGGGGGCGGCTGAATATCGCCATGGAGCGTGTTGCGGCGTTGTACCGCCTGTCGGACGACGAGCGCGAAGCGTACCTGGCTATGGTGAAGGAAGACTGGTACCGTCGAAACGAATTCTCGTGGGCTCTTGACGTTTCGGTGGTAGGCGCCTCGCTTCTCGAGATAAAGCCGGAGTGGGAACTGCAACCGGATAGCAGCCTGTCGGCCAAACAGAAGTACGGCACGTCTCACACTTTCGTTCTTGGTGCTCCATGGCAGCGAAAGGGGGATGATGAAAAACGACTGTTCAGCATCGACGCATTCTTGCGCGGCTCCGAGAGCGAAAATATTCCAAGCACACACGGCAACCGTAGTTGAAAGCGCGTGCAGCGAGACCGTGTTGCTTCGCGGTGGTGTACAAGATATATCCCGAGTCATAAGCGTGACCCGCATCGAATGAACGCCGATATCAAACTCCGGCGACGCGAAAACAGGCTTCGGCGTATTGTGGTGGACTGGACTATCCGAAGGATGCGGGCGTGTATTCGAATCCATCGCAGTGGCGACGTATCCGCCAGAAACTGCTTCTGCCAGGCGGGTCGATCCGCTCCGTCGCAAAGACGGAAGGAATGAGCAGAGTGACTCTCAGGAAAATCCTCGCCTTCGAATCACCGCCCGGCTACGGTGGCCGGGGCATTCATGAGCCAAAGCCAAGCCACCCGCCATCCACCAACCGCGTAAGCCGCACTGAAATAGTACGGCAGCGATGGATGGAGTGGCTATACGACCTTGAGCGAACACCTTCGCAAGGCGACCAGTTGGTGTCGGCCCTGTCCGGCCACAGCCACCAGATGCGCAAGAGGTTGCTCTCGGTCATTGCGCTCAGGCATGGCTTCACCATCAGAGCAATCGCGCAGCATCTCGGCATGTCCAGAAAGACGATCAGGACTTGCACTGCATTGTTTGAGTCTGTCGGACTCGACGCCTTGCTCTGCAGAAAGCAAAGACCGCGTAAAGCGGACGACGAATCCCTGAAGACGGCTCTGTTCAGCCTGTTGCACGAGCCGCCGTCACTTTCAGGCTATAACCGGACGACGTGGAAACTTACCGATCTTCAAAGAACCCTCGCCACGCGCGGTTTCCCCGCGAGTGATAGCGTGATACGCGAGGCAATCCGCAAAGCAGGATTTCGTTGGAAATCGGCGAAGGTCGTCCTCACCAGTACCGATCCGGAATATCGCGAGAAGGTCCAACACGTCGAAATGGTCCTTTCGCATCTCGGCGACGATGAACGCTTTTTCTCGATCGACGAGTACGGGCCGTTCGCCGTTAAGGCGAAGCCCGGACGCGTTCTCGCAGGACCCGGCGAGAACCCTAGCGTGCCCCAATGGCAAAAATCAAAGGGACCGCTGATAGCCACCGCAGCGCTGGAGCTTTCCCGCAATAGGGTGACGCACTTCTACTCTCTCGCAAAAAATACTGCCGAGATGATCAGGATGGCCGAGATACTTTTGCATGAATACAGCGATGCGAGGACGCTCTACCTCTCATGGGATGCAGCGTCTTGGCACATGTCCAAGGAGTTGCTGGCGTTCGTCGAAAAAAACAACGCCAAGAACGACGGCTCGCCGCTCATCGAACTGGTGCCGCTACCTGCATCCGCACAGTTCCTCAATGTCATCGAGTCGGTCTTCAGTGGAATGGCCCGAGCGATCATCCACAATAGTAACCATCCATCAGTGGAGGCGGCAAGCGACGCCATCGACCGATATTTTGAGGAACGCAACCGGCACTATGCCAATAATCCGAAACGGGCGGGAAACAAGATTTGGGGAAAGGAGAGAACCTGAGCCACGTTCGATCCGGGCAACAACTGCAAAGACCCAGCGTACCTATAGCAAGACAGTACGAAGCTTGGGACGGCGCACCTCCCTTGGTCCGACTGCCTCAGTTCGACCCGGAAGGGACTCTCGCTTGCAACCGAAGCAGCCATTGACGCTCCTGTTTGAGGCGGCTTGTCGCTTTCGCCAACAGCGCCTCACCACGCGATTTGTCCTTCGACACAATCGCTGCCTACTTTGGCCAGCGCATTCAGCAGCCCTGCGCGCAGCGTGGTCAGCGCGTGGCTCTTTTCGTCGAGTTCTGTGAGCTTTGCTTGCAGGCACGCGACCTTTTGTGCAACACCGAACGTCGGACTGTCCCATACACGAATGACGTCGCCAATTTCCGCGAGGGTGAAGCCCAACGCCTTCGCGTGGATGATCAACCGTATCCGCCGTAACGAGAGTTCGGAATAACGCTTGTACGTATTTGTCGCGTGAGGTTGTGTTGCCTTGTCCAGCAGACCCATCCGCTCGTAGTACCGCACGGTGTCGCGCGAAACGCCCGCCCGCTTGCATAGTTCGCCGATGCGCATGCTGCCTCCATTGAATGTTTTGGACCGTCATTAAGGCTTGACCGTTGCCTTTAGTCAATGGTTTACAGTCCAATTCACCTTCCACTCCATCAGCAGGCTATGAGAAATCGTTTTGATTTTCGCGGAAAAACAGCACTCGTCACAGGTGCATCGTCGGGTATCGGGCGCGCGTTTTCCTATGCGTTGGCCAAACGTGGCGCGAAACTTCTGCTGGTCGCACGCTCTCACGACAAGCTGCGCGATCTGGCCGCAGAATTGCGACGCGACTATGCGTGCGACGCCGATTTCCTGACGGTTGACCTGAGCGCAACTGACGCCGTACACACGATCGCTCATCACCTGAAGGCTACCGGCACGGTCGTCGATGTACTCATCAACAACGCGGGCTTTGCGGCTTACGGGCGCTTCGAAACGATTCCGTGGACGCGCCAACGCGATGAAGTGCTGGTGAACTGCATGGTCGCAATCGAGCTGACTCATCTTCTGCTGCCTGGGATGCAGGCGCGATCCGATGGCGCGGTCATCAACGTCGCGTCAACGGCCGCATTCCAGCCCGATCCATATATGGCCGTCTACGGCGCAACCAAGGCCTTTCTTTTGTCATTTTCAGAAGCCGTTTGGGCTGAGAACCGGCATCGCGGCATTCGGGTCGTCGCGCTATGTCCCGGCGCGACGCAAACCGCCTTTTTTGATGTCGTTGGCGCAAAGGAGGCGGCTGTCGGCACGCCGATGCCTGTTGCGAGCGTGGTGCAGGATGCATTGTGGGCGCTGGATCGCAATCGGAGCTATCGGATTGTTGGAACGCGGAATCAGCTGCTTGCCAATTTGCAAAGGCTGTTGAGCCGCGAGATGTCGGCACGCCTGGTTGAGAAAATCCTTCGGCCGATAGACGTTCAGGACCTGGTGACAGGAGATGCCAACGCGTAGGGCGCGGCCAATAGCGAACTGATCGAAGTTGGAGCGCAGGGGCATCTCAATGGAGATAGCGGCCTCGGCAATTGGCGTGAAGGATTCAAACTACTTGAAACGTTCGACTAACGGCGTTATCCGGAGTCCATCCGCGACAGCCACTGTTCATTTCCCGAGCTCAGCGTTCCTCCGGACTGGCCATTTTATGATGCTCGAACAACCCGCGGCATTCGCCGCCGCGGTGATACGATGCCTGGACGATGAGATTGTCAACGCTTCGGGAAGCGACGTCGACTGACCGCTCCTGGCCGCGTGCTGCCGTCTGTAGACTATGCCGCCCCCGGCCTAAGGATGCGCAGATTGCGATTCGACCGATCGTAGGCGATCGGTCGCGGATGAGATCAGTGAGGAATTCAGGTAGCAGGGCACCCGGCCCAGTCACCGGAACATCGGTGTGATCAGTTGGGACGATACCTGAACCATGAAATCGCTCGGCGCGCTCACGAAACTGCGCTCGTAGAAAACTTGATAGTCCAAAATGGGCCTTACCTCGGTTTGGTTGCGGTGTGACCGGGCTTGCGCAATTGTCGCCCGGATAATGTCTCCACTATCACACTAGCAGGTGATGGCCGACGACTGACCATACCGGTGAAGCCCCGGTAGAATGGCGCGCATTGAACGGGGGGGCAAGTGCGGAAACTCATTTCGTTAATTTTGCTGGTTGCGTCGGCAACGTTATTTGTCCCAGCAACGGCAGGGGCGCATTCTCGTATCGTCTGCAAACGCGTCTGGCATGGCGGCCATCTGGTTCGCCGCTGCCGGCACGTACCGCCGCCGCACCATCATCGACCGCCGGTTCGCCACGCAACCTATGTCTGATCATCCGGACCGCAACGCATTAAGTCTGTCGGCGCTTCATGCCACCTGAATTTGGTCTGCTATCGAACGCAATTATCCAACTCCCATGATTGTCAACTTCCACACGGACCCGGTCGGCCTCGAACTGATCTGCGCTGATCTCGCGAACGACGGCGTTGTCGTAATAGAAACGACACGTCCGAATTTCAAAAGCATTGCTACGACGGTCATGCAACGCATGACGGAATGCGTCCTTCCTTTATCAGTCGAAGGCATGGACCATGATTGGCATCACTACCTCATCAATAACGACGTCGAGAGCTTTGAATCGTTGATAACAAGCGGGCGCGTCGCACAGGCTGTCGTGAAGCGGCAAGCTGTCGGGTCACCGTTTCCCTACACCACAAAAGTCTGATGCCGCGTCCCTCCGTGCCGCTATTTCGGATGGTACCAGCGGGGATTTGAGCGGACTGTCGAGTGGCGCGCGACAATATATTACAAAAACCCTTCATCTACGCTCATAGAGCCCGCCCCGTTAGGGCGGCTGGGGCGATGCGGGCCACATTCCCCTGCCCACGGCCCTGTGGAGGGCTTCAGAGGGCCATTCCGGCCCGATTTACCCTGTTTGCTGCGCCGTGGGAGAGGGCAATTCACCGTCCAAACGCAGCACCAGCAAGAAAAGTCGTTATTTTTGTAAGAATTCGATGTTTGATCATCTCCTTTTATGGACTGCGCGGAGCTTGCGGAGCAGGATTTTCGTGCTAGGATGACGAAAATTTCGCGATTTTTAGTCGATTTTTGACAGAGTGCTGCGATTTTGTGCTGATGAGACGAGCACCTGATCGATGGTCGCCTATGTCACAAGCAGCGCTGAAATTTACGCCTCGCCACCCGGATTTCCAGCTGTTTTGGCTTCACCGTCAGACATGACCTCGGAGCGACATCTGTCCTTTCCCGGATGAGCCTGATCGCCATGCTGTCGCGGTCGACAAAGCGACGTTTCGCATCGTCTCGCTGCACTAGATTTCTCTAGCCTCGCCGCATCCCTTTGGTTCCCTTGTTTTCGCCGGGCTAACGCCTGTCCATCCGAGTCCATCCGGAAGCACAAGCTCGCCTGCACTTTTCGGAGACCGACCATGAATTTAGAAGCCTCGCAGGGTGTCCTGTCACACCCGTTATTTCCTCTCGGCCGCCTCCTGGCGACTCCCGGCGCGATTGATCTGCTCGACCGGACCGGCACGAACGCGACCAGCCTGCTGCATCGTCATCAGTGCGGCGATTTCGGAGACCTCTGTGCATCCGATGTTCAGGCCAATCGAGACGCCATTCTGACCGGCGCGCGCATCCTTTCCTGTTACAGAATTGGTGCACGGCAGGAGAAGGTCTGGGTCATTACGGAAGCCGATCGTGACGCAACAACAATTCTTTTGCCGAGTGAATATTAGGATGCCTGATTTTATTGTTCAAAAGCTTCTCTCGACGGACTCGAAAATTTATTGCTCACAGGGCGAAATTTCAGGGGGCTGCGTGACCCACGCTGCGGCTTCCGCGCTATCGGTACTTGGCATCATCCGAAATCCCCGCAGCATAACGGAACAGCGCGGTGAGCCTCGGGCACGACTCTTCTGGCAAAAGATGAAGGACGCGTATGTGGACGGGATCAGCCTTCCGGAGTTTGCGCGTCGACTTGATGAACTGGATTTCGAGCTGACTCTTGCCCACGTGGCAGGGGCTCATTATCGGATACTTAACTTCACCCGAACGGCCTTGCAGAAAGGCCAGCCCGTGATACTGAGCTTTGCTCCGGTCGGTTGTCCCCGGCAGCTTCACGCCGTCCTCGCGACGGGAACCGCCGGGACGACGATAGCGCGCCGGTTCGTTCCTTCGGCGATTCTCATCACGGACTCTTCGGAATCCCACCCAGGAATCGGGCCGCACAATGCTCGCCTCGAATTCTCGCCAAGTGCCAAGCGCGAGCGCAACGGACTGTACATCACAGCATGGGCGAGCTACCGGGTCACGCTGGCTGCCGCCATGTCCTTGCGTCCTGTGGGATCAAAACGGTCGGACGGGAAGTCGCCGTGACTGCGCGATGGCAACGTTGGCGGGCGACTATTCGCCGCGCTGCGGTGCCCTCAAGGGTTGCTGTAACGCGCGGTGCTATCGAAGGCGGGACCGTTCTATTTTCGGAGGGTTCGCGACATTGGCCCGCCGTGTCTCCGCAGACTCCAGCGTCATGGTGAGTGGCGCAAACAGGTCCGAGAGTGACAGTCCCAACGCCGCGCAGAGGGCCGCGAGGGTCAGGACGGTTGGATTCGTTACGCCCGATTCGATGGAACTTATCGCGGCGCGACCGACCGACGCCTCGTGAGCCAAATCCTCCTGACTCTTGCCTGCGTTCCGTCTTACCTCTTTTAGCCGCCGTCCCACGGCAGCGGTGATGGGATTGCGCCCGGCGGGCTGCTTCGGGGTCGATTTCATGAGTCCCAGCATGCCTTTCTAAAGCCGCAAACACCATCGCCTAAACCGATCATTATTTGAATGGTTTATCATACAATTCGATTCACCATCCGACCGCAGTTCCTTCGAAAGGAAGCGCAATGTCAGCAAACGCCACATGGGACTCGATCAAGACGACAGGTCGGGGACTCGGAATAATCAGATACCGACGACCCGCCCAAGAACAGCGCCACCCGGCAGTCCGAATCATGGGCATCGGCGCGATCGGCGGGATGCTGGATGAGTCGTTCGAACAAATCGGCATCGGGACCAACGGCGTCTTCACGCGAGTCGCGTCTTCTGCCGTCAGCGACGCAGCGACTGATCGCTACTGCCAGGTGTCAACAGTCGTTCCAGCATTGGGTCATTTCACCGGTGTGGACTTCGTCGTAATTCTCGGCAGCACCGATGAACTCCGATCACTGCGCATATCCGGAGATGTAGCTCGGGTCGCCCGAGCTGCGGGCGCGCTGGTATTCGCCATGCTTGCCCAGCCGTCTTCTCCAACGGGTGGAAGCGTCAAGGGAGTCGTCGCGGAGATTGCGGACTGCACCGACGCGCTTATCTTCGTGCCGTCCCAACCGCACGTTTCCTTACTGCAACACCTACTTGACGCTCATATCGCGGCTGCGTTCGCAGGGGTATCCAACAGTTCCCGGCCACGGGCGCCGGTCGGCGCCGACTTTCTTGATGTAAGACGCACGTTCATTGACGCGGGTGAGGCATCCATCGGCATCGGGTCGGCAACCGGTCGAGACCGTGCACGCCACGCGGCCGAAATGGCAATCGTCGATGCGGAGTCTTCTCCCATCGATACGGCAGCAGGCGTGGCAATTCTCGTCGCCGGTGGCTGTTCGTTGCGCCTTCGGGAGGTTGAGACCGCAGTCTGTGCAGTTCGTGAAGTGGCATCCCCCAACACGACAGTGACGCTGGGGGTGCATTGCGACGAACGCCTCGGCGAAACGGTGCAAGTCACGTTGATCGTCGCAGAACATGCCCGTGTGCAGGTGCCACTTAGTCCTTCCAATCCAGATGTTTCTTGGCTGCACGTGGTGTCATCCCTATCAAGCAATAACTTGTAACCCGGGGAATCGTTATGAAACTCTCGCCTTTATTTCCACTTGCCATGCTGTTTGCGGCTTCTGCCGTGCACGCACAAATGAACCAGATTTTTGGTGCCCTGCAGTCAGCGCAAAGTGTGATCACGCAAACCAAGCAGTTGCTACCGCCGACGCCCGCAAGCAGTGCACAGGGTTCGCAACAAGTCGTGAATGAACAGGAAACGCAGATATACAACTCTAGAAAAGTGGCAGACGAGCAAGCGCGCCAACAAGCTCAGCAAGACAGCGCAAGAATATCGGCGGCTGATCAAGCTCAGTATCAAATGCAGCGCCAACGCGAACAGGCAGCAGCTAAGCGGGCGTCCGACGAAGATGATGCAGAAGCGCTAGCAGTGGAGAACGCGAGCATCCGGCGGGATGCAGAACGTCAACAGCGGGCGACGGCGGAAGCCCAATCGATGCCGCCTCTGTGTCCGGGTCTGGATATCCACAAGCTCGGGATTGGCGGCTTTTTCGTGGCTTGCAAGAACAAGGGAGCGACCGAACCACAAATGCTTGCCCGTCTCGGCGCTCTTCCGATGATGCAGCAGGCGCTATACACCGACATCATTCAGGATATCTATGAAAATAACGTAACTGACATTAAGAAGGGCAATGCCATCGCTGCGTACGATACCCGGTGCACAGCGCAAAACAACTGCCAGCGGATAGCCTGGTGACACTTCGGCTGCGCATGTTTCACCCCGCTTTTACTCACTGGCAACGGCGAACCCGATCAATTTGAACCCGGCTGCGTAGCTAATGAACAGACCCGCCTTTAGCACGCAGGCACAAAGACAAATTCAAGTCAAAGCGAATCAATCATGGAAAATCCATTCAACCCCGGATATTGGACCGAAGAAGAATTAATGACGTTTGGATTCTGCGAAGTCGGCACGAACGTCAGGGTCGCCAAAAACTGCACCATCATCGGCATGCCAAACATTTCGTTCGGCGACAACGTGCGGATAGATGGCCCGACCGTGATGTCCGCGTCGAGCGGTTACATAAGGATCGGCTCTCACGTTCACATCGGCGGCATGGCATTTCTGGCGGGCGGCGGCGGCATCGATCTGGAGGATTTTTCCGGACTATCGCAAGGTGTCCGTATATACAGCACGTCGGACGACTACTCGGGAAGCGCACTGACGAATCCAACCGTGCCGAAAGAATATCTCAACGTCAAGATTGCGCCGGTCCATCTTGGTCGTCACGTCATCATCGGATCGGGGACCGTGGTATTGCCGGGATGCACAATCGGTGAAGGTTCATCGGTCGGGGCGATGTCGCTCGTAACGAAAAGTCTGGAGCAGTGGGGCGTTTATTTCGGAACTCCCGCCCGACACCTTCGCGCGCGCTCAAAACGACTGCTCAAGCTCGAAGAAGAGCTTAAGCAAAAGCCCTAGCGGTGCTGTTGCGCTCTGAGAGTCTGGTCATGACGGGCGTCGGTACGCAAGTGCAAACTGCCCGCCCGTTGATAATTGCCCCCTCTCAGCGACTCGCCGTCGTTCGGCCGAAATAGACTGAACCCAGAAATTCGGTCACCCCAAGCTAGTAACCTACCCAACCTCGGCGCGAGTTTCCCTTGTCGACCCTCAACCGACATTCGACCCAATGGCCAACGGCACCTCGACGGCAGCTACTGTGTCTAGAACCGACACTCACGCACTCACGCACTCACGCACTCACGCACTCACGCACTCACGCACTCACGCGACCACGTTTGCGTTTTCGGTGATCGGTTCCACGCGAAACCGAGAACCGCAGGGAATCAAGGAATTCTTGGCAGAACACCTAGGGCAATTTAATACGACCATTATTCCGAGGAGGAGACGCGCCCCGCTGCGCCAAAGTGCAGTTCTCGGTGGCAATTTGGGCATAGCGCAATAGCGTTCTCAACCGTATCCTCACCACCATCTTTCAACAGTTGGATATGATGAACTTCAAGATAGGGAAATCCATCTTTTTTACGAGAAAACGGAGCCGGTTGCTTGCATCGCCCGCACTGCCCGCGAGCCCGATGCAAAGCTTCAGCAACAACATCAGGGTTGCGGACATAGGCCTCAGTCACCACCTTAATCTTTTCGGGTAGTTTCCTTGAGCGTTGCAGACGACCTCGGCGAACATCGGGTGAATCTGTCAGTGCACTATCTACCGCTTGCCAAAACGCTGCCTCCAGCTCGTTCAAATTACGTGGCTCGGAAAGCCGCACGACCCATTCGTTGACCAGCTTGCGCTTCGATGGTTGTGGGTGGCCGGTTGATAGCCGCTGGTAGTAGTCAAGGTGCTTAACGTTCGATACCACGGCGTTGGCTAGATGGGTGGGTCTTTCCTCTTCAATCCGTTGAAGAAAGTAGCGAGTGCCGTCAATGCTCAAAGTGCGCTGGAACACTTTGCCAGCCATCATGGAACGAAAAATCTCGATTAAGTCGCCTGCCGACACCTCGTTGACACCGTGGTTTTCATACAGCGTTTGCACTCCTCGCGCTTTTGAGAGTTTCTGATCAAAAACGTCGCTTGCCACATCGAATGCAGCCGCGATTTGGTCACGTGTGATTTTTTGAGCCATCTGAATATTGAAGGACTCGGCTGGGTCGTTGTGGCTTTAATCGGCCGATCTCGCCACCCTGCGGACGATTTGCAGCCAACGAAAAACCGGGATGGTGATTGACGTGAACATCTCCTGCGGCGCAATCACGCAGATCAACGGCGTCGCTCAGGCTGGGGAAGCGCCGCGTAGTCAAAATTCACGAAAGGGTCATCGAGATTCCTTAACCCCTGCCAGTCGAACTCATATCGATCATCTGCTGGCCAATCGTCCGGAAATCTTATTCGTAACGAGCCACCAATTGAGGGATCCATGCCATCGTTTCCCTCATAGTAGTAGTCAGCACCCATCACGCCGATGCTCTTAGAACCCGGCCCATAATCCTCGTCCATGAATTGTGCGGACAATAGGACATTCAGCCCGCAATAAGCGTCGAGTAACGCGTCAAAGGTTGCCAAGTGAAAGTTTTCATGTCGGTTGTGCTTAGCTTTGTTGTATGCGCGATACCAATCAAGGCGACCGTCTTCCGCCGCCCACGGAAGAAACGGTCGGCGTATTCCACGATCACCCGTCCAGCCTGGAATCCGAACCTGGAATGAAGATAGTCTATGTGACGTATTAATAAGCTTGTAGTCGTTGATATTGAACCGTGTGTCATTATCGCCGAATCCATTGTCCAAGAAGATCGCGGTAAAGTTCGCCTCCACCTCAATACATGCTCTGATCAGCAACTGCTGGATTCGGTGAGAGTAGGTATTGAGGTTTATGTCGCTCGGCTCGACATACGAAAAAAGGTCAAGAATATCCTCCTGAAGCAGCAGGAATGCGCGAACGTAGTGGCGTGGGTCTGTCGCATATCTTGGGTGCAAGAGATACATCCATCTGCCGCCCTCTGAATATTGACCGTCAACGAATTGACGACACATCCGCCTAAAAGGTCTATTTACACTCATAGGGAATTTTAGTCCTGACCAGTTCAGAAGATCACGCGGTACCGTTCGCTGCGCGGCGGTCCTAGCAAACACAGAGGCCTCAAACTCAACGGGCTCTCATTCATCCTTCTAATTACACTTTGCGGCGAAGTTGGGCCGACGAATGAGCATTCATCCTTTACGAGTGGATGGCCGCTCGCGGAGTGTAACCGATCCTTGAACGTCCGAGCGATCCCGCGCGTGAACGGCGGCTGATGGCCGGTCACTGCCTGACAGCCACTGGCAGCACGCGACCCGGAGCTGCCGATTGGCTTGTTCGAAAGCAGACGTTCGACAGCGAAGGGATAGTAGCGTCGACCAAGCCTAGTTACAAAAAATTCAGATATCGGCTGGGCTACGTTTTTCGCCTAAATATTCCTCATCGATATCAGCGCAAAGACCGCCAAGGTCTGGAAACAGCGAAGATCGGGTGACTCCCATACGACGCAACTCTTTGCGAATTCTTACGAACGAATCACGCGGGACCACAAATTTCTTCAATTTCTGTTTGAATGCGATGTTGGTGTCGAGTGACACGAAGCGTCCTCTTTCCTCGACATATTTATGGACTGAAAACCATCCAGACTGCGCTGCTATTCTCCGGTCAATATGGAACGGCTGAAAAACATACGTTCTACGTAGGTTCCATAGTTCCTCTTGGTTGTCAGGTGACTTCAGATCGTCTTTTTCTACTCTTAACATCCATACAACACCATGGTCCTCGTCCTGTGGGGGGTCCACAGACACCGCAAACCATAAAGCAGCCAGCGCATTCGAAGACCAATCGAGTAGCCGAGTTGACATACCTTGATGCTGCGCGACTGAAAGCCAATCCCAGTCTGTCTGGGGAGAAACGCCGCCAAGAAACGGCCCGCTTTCCTTTTTGAAGCGCTCAAGCATATCTCGCTCGACACCTGCATCGAAATCTCGCTGACGCGCAATTTTCGGCTTTAGAGGTTTATCGGTGTTTTGGCCACGAAATAGCAATCGTGCTTCGTTGATTTTACTCGTGCGTTTCGCCAAATCTGCTACCGACTTGATCTCGTTCGGTTTCTCAAAAGTGACGGGCATAGTGCTCCTATATATGGTGATCGTACGGATCAATCCGGCTTTCGGACCCGTTGTATTTCGGGCGAGTTTTTCCTAGATTGCAAGACCGGGCCTAATCACGTCAGCAACGAAGGTGGGAATGGTCGCCTGAACACGTTCCATGAACCCTTCAATCAAAGCGAGCATGGCGTCGTCCGCCGCGCGCCCGTTATTCGCCGAACGCGACAAAGCGTGCATCCAGGTAGCCGGGCGGTATCTTACCAAGCTACTCAGTAGATGCAATGCGAGAAACTGAAGGGACTGAAAAGCGATGTATTGGTCATTAATCGGTTGCATGTAATAGCCGCCTCCAGCCATTCCCGGCGCAGCCATTAAATGGCCTAGTGATGACTTGATATCGCGAAAATATCGAGAAAAGGCTGGATGCTGCCCTGTAAAACCCCATTTTTCAGTCTGGATCTCATTCGGATCAAGCTCGTTTGCAAGTGGCTCAGCGTTTCGAAACATCAAAGAACTGCCGGACAGAGCGTTTGCCTCTTGAAATGTCCACCGACGAAGAAATGGCATGCGGCTTCTAGCATCTTCAATGCTAGTCACGAAGTTACCGAAGCTGCCGTTCCACGATATAGAATTTACGCTCACGCACCAACCGAACCCCTCTTCGGGGCCATTGACTTGTACATAATCGATATTCTCTCGCTCATCAAACGTAGCGCGATACAGCGTTTCAAGGCCCGGAAGTCTGCCAAAAATGTCTTTAAGGGAAAGTTTCAGGCCGACGACGCTTGCGGAATCAGCGGCGGGGAAAGCAAATTCTGGATGGGAGCCGTCTACCGCGATCGGGCGGATTCGGTTCAATGTTCGCACGCAGTCGTTAAATTCTTGGAATGTGCCGCGTTCGTTCACCACTATGGATAATTGTTCGAGGCGCGCGTTATGCGACGACTTATCCGAAACTCCGTGCGCTTGTTGTAGATTGTCGATCCTACGATTTCGATCCACTGCGAGTACCAGTGCTTTCGCGTATGCCGACGTACCGTAATAGAGTTCAAGCGGCCTAATCTCAAGAGGCGCGCGTTTTGCTGCATCAAAGAATAGACGGCCTTGACGAAGGCACGCGGCAATCGCTTCGGTCTGTCCACTATTTGGTGTCCATCTCTGGCTCGCCAAGATGTTCTTTTTTAGATTCTCGGTACTCTCGAGGTACTGGATTTCGATCATTCTGTGAACCTTTGGCCTAATCGCCAGATTCTTTACGTCGCTGCCTGCCAAGATGAATGCCAGCAGGGACCGAAGGACCGTAGTAGCCGCGCCCGGCACTTGATCTAACATGCATCGTTGGCTTCTCCGACTGCGGGATTTTTTCACCAGCTAGTTCGACCCCGTGCGCTTCGGCCTGCATGCGCACATAACCTCTGAGCATCTTCTCCCGGTAGGTATACAAGCCAGCTTTAGAAGGATGCGAAACGAGAATTTCCCCACACGAAGGGCTTTTCAACTTGCGAATGCGAGCGGTGTATTTCTTGTAATCAATGGCTACTTCCTGCGGACGTTGTCTCATTATATGCTCGTACGATGAGAACATCTGAAGGAGGTACCGATCAAGATATTCGGAGTCAGCTGTCGACCAAAGTATCTCTTCATAATCCCCACTTCTTTGGTTGAGCGCCATCATGTACGGTCGCTGCAGCTCGGCAGAAATACCCGCAATCGCACTATTTAATCCACCAAGATAGTGCCTCTGCTCAATCGCATGTATCACTTGGGAGTCGTTGAATACATCCCACATCATCTTCTCGGTTATCAGGTGGGCATAGTATGGATAACCATCGCTCACGGCTGCGATTCGAATGTAGATTTCACGGTCAAGCGTTATGCCAAACGTTTCGGCAACCTTCCGGGGAATGTCCCATCTGGCGTCCCAACTCAGTTTCGGAAGCTCTAACGTATCGAGTTGCCGAATGGCCGACGGATGTGCGCCGAGTAGCTCCTCAATCGAATCACCAACACCGGTGAAAATAAACTTAAGCGTCACCTTCTTATCGCCAAGTTGTTTCAGAAGATCGCCGAACAAAGCGCGCTCCTGCGCCGACTGGATGCGATCGAATTCGTCGAGTACAACTACCGGGAGTTCCGAATGGATGGCCGCCACCTCTCGCAGCAGCTCGACTGCATCGGCCAACGTCTCTATTTCAGATCGCAAGTCGGCGGAGCTTGTCTCGACTGTCTTGCCAACTTTGAAGAATCGCCATTCTGCTCCGAGCGACGTCGTCGTCTTTTTCTTTGTGAGTCGGCTGCTTTTCGTAGCTTGGATAGCAATATTGCAAACGATGCTCCGAAGCGTCGCGTCGGGCCCGCCTGAGACATCAATAAACGCAGCGTCAGCGCTTTGATACAGGTTCGCGGCGGTAGCTGCGAGAGAGGACTTTCCAACGCCTCTATCACCGTAAATGAACGAGTGTCGACCAGGGGCAAACAGCGCCTGCCGAATGCGCTCCAATTCGGCCGACCGCCCAAACAGATGCTCTATAGATTGTATTGGCTGAGCTGGGGAAACCACGCTGTTCAGTTTCAAGCCGAATGCGGTTGAATCGTCGTAGCCGTATATAGCCATACCCATCCCCGGGGCGTTGTCGTGTGTGGATTATATAGCCACGTTTCGACGATCTGACGCCGCATGTGTCGCCCGAGTGGGAGATCCATCCGGCTGGAATTGTCAGCAATCTAGCCGTTGCTGTGGAGAGGCCGCTCATGGCCGGGTTGAGGCAGTGCCACCGGCAATTTGCTCGCCGGAAACCGGCCATCGGGCGGGGGCGGACAAGACCTTGGCATTCAAATTGGATGGCGACCTCGACCGGCGGCTCGTGGCCGAGGCCGTGTCAAAACGCAAAATGTGACGGTTTTGGGGGGTGACTTTACCCTTGCCGAAGTGCTCCGAAGCCCGTATAGCGCGTTCTCGAAGGCCACTTTTCACGAAGCCGTTGGCGGCCACGTGTTTTGACACGGCCTCGGCCGACTGGGGCCTCACACCTATTCGGGTCCGTCAAAATCCTGACGCAGCGAGCAAACCGGCTTTATATAGACTTGATTCGAAAACAAACGGTCCAACTGCCTCAAGTGACGTCGAATCATATTCGCCAACCTGGTAGGCAAAATTTTCCCAGACGTAGGATTCGCTATCGCGCCGCACGAGGGCCGAATATGCGCCGCAGCCAACATCGCCGCACTCTGGGCAGATGTAAAGCAGCACACGCTTTCCGTTCTCAGGCGGAGCGTCGAGCAGCGTCGCGCGAATACGCTCGCATGCCTCTGCATACCCACTCACAAAGCAACCCATGAAATCGGAGTGTCCTCCAGCATTTTTCACCAGCATTTCCAGCAAAGACTGCCCGTCTATCAGGAAGTCCGCAGAGATTCTCTCAGTGCAGGTGGCAGCCCCCGACACGGTCCCTGGTCGATGGAGTATGCGATGTCCAAGTAGGTTCATGTTCGTGTGCGGAATCGGCTTAATTTGACGGCATTGTCGACGATTGAGGAGCCTGTGTCGATTGACCGCTCTTGGCCGCTCGGCGACCACCTATCCGGGGCGGACGCTCACCTTCACCGTATCCTCACGGCGACGGCAGCGACCGATCAGTCTTGCAACGCTTGAGCGGAAGCACCTTTGCCGAATAAAGCCGTATAACTTTACGGGCGCCTCTGTCGACATCCATATCGATGCAAGCGCATCCGTAGCCATGCCCGCCCGCATTGGTGACGACCCAATCACCAGATGTCATGTCGGGGAGATCGTCGAGCCCCGGGACCGGCCTGTCTCCCATAACAGAAAGAGTCCAGCTTCCATCCTTATCGTCGAGCCACCAGTTGGCGGGCGTCGGGTTCTGCAACCAACCACAGCGATTTTCCCGGGTACCCGCAGCCGCATGGGTACCCCACGATGCAATCGAGATGCAAACTAAAAATGCACGTACTAAGTGACGAAAATTCATAACAGAGAAAGTCCCGACTGACGGATTGTTGACGATCTACCGCTCGAAGTCGGGGGATCACTCCTGGCCGAACTGAGACAAACGCATAACGTCCCGGCTCTGCCGTCAGCGGTCATCCGCTGCGCACTGCCGAGAGCCTTTCGTCAGAAAGACTTCGACCTTTCCACGACGAACGCGGAGGAAAATCTAGCACGGCCCATTTGGTCAATCGCGATCGCCGATCCAACAACCTCGCCTCAGGTCAAGCTCGAAATCAAATGACAGCCACACGTGCCGCGATGGCCGTGTCGCGCAATCGGGATGCCGCCGTCCGTCATTGATGTGTCGCCTTCCTCGATCACGTTCGGCGACACATCCGGATGCTTCGGGCACGATAAATGATCTCCCTTGCGCGCAACGAAGCGGCCGTCGTAACGCATTGTCGTCGAGCCGGTCACTACCTTGCCACCGTGATCGGTGTCATCGTCAACGCGGATGAGATTCATCATTATCAGGCAGTGGTTCTTTGTGTTGAGATTACGGCTGTCGTGGCGCGATACCCAAGCCGTTGGGTTTCAATCGGTCAGTTTCGACCCATCCATTTACTACGTTTTTTGACTTCGGATTCAAATAGGTAACCGAGGTGAATTTTCCATAGTCCGCGTAGGCGTCAACTGAGTCAGCTTCTACAATGAATACACCGCTCATTTTGCAAGACAGATCGGGGGCGGAGTAAAACTGAAGCCGTCCTTTCCCAACCACAGTTCTTCCGGACCCATTGCCGGGAATCTGGTTTCCATTTTTTGAGGCAGTAGCATCGAGTTGTTGGCAGCCCGCGCCAGTTTTTGGCACATCGGAGATGCACATCGAGACGAAGTTCTTATATTTATCTCCATCCACCTTCAATACATCAGGATGATCAGGGTCTCTCGTCACGTCCAGCGCCTGCATTGTGTTCGTATCTAGATTGACCCAGCCAATGGAAACCTGTTTATTAAGATTGTCTGGGCTATCGGCTGGAACGAATAACCTCACACTGTAGACGCCACGGGCATGGTCTTCCATTTCGACGCGGATATCTTTCTTCTTCATAAAGACGTGCTGAAGCGGAGGGACTATCAATTCCCTCAATTCGTTTTGGCATGCCCCGGACAAAGCATAACTGCTCTGCGAAAACATCAAAGCAATCAGCGCGACAAGCCAATATGACCTGAATTTCATGTTCATGGATTGATCATTGAAACGAATTGACGATTCGAGGGGAAATCGATTGCAGCGTCGACCGGTAAACTTCCTGCGCGTGTGCATCGGTCGAAAACCATCTTGCATAATTTCCGTTGTAGTGAACGATGTATTTTGCCTTAAATTCCATGCCGACTCGAACTGAAGACACGACAACGAATACCTTCGGCCTGTCGGTGACCTGCGCGTTTCCGCCGACCCCACTTAACCCTGCTCCCTCGAATGCGCTCCACGTCCCGGTAGGTAACTCAGCATAGAAATCCGGTGACCAGCCATAGTACGGTGCATCACCGTGGACCTCCATACCGCCCGTACCGCAACGTCGATATTGCATCGATTGAAAATGTCGCGTCTCTGTCCGATACATGCGCTCGACCGTTTCCGCGATGGTCCTGCCGTACTTGTCGAAGATGTATCGCAGTGCGTCTCGGGCATCTTCTTCATTAAAGTCATTGACCTGATTGACAGGTTTTGCGCTGAAATTTCCGATCAACCCGATCGGGTGGAAATGCCACGGCGTGGGCTCCTTCGGAAAGCCCTCGACGCCCGCTACCTGCTCCCACCATTGCAGTTTGTTGATCCGCTCAAGCTCGCTTTTCCAGAGCCATAGCAACTGTTTCATCAACGGAGACAGAGTGTCCCACTTACCCAGGCCGCCGCCCCATTCGCTCTCGCAGCGGACCACCAGATGCGAAAGCGCTTCCGCGAGCCACGGCGTCTGCTGCGCCTGCCTCAATTCCTGCGCCGTTATCTTGCCGTCGTGATTCGTGTCGACGGCCTTTTCCAGTCTCGTGATGAGTTCACCACCGTTCACGAGCGACGTACTCGACTCGAATTCCGATTTGTCCTCGCCCTCGATTAACTGCTGCGTGACATACAGGTAACGCTTGAGCATGTCGACCGGCTTGATGCTGCTATGGTCGATCAGATCAAAACCGGGCCAGTCCCACGGACCACACATACGCGTAAGCGGATGGCTCTTTTCACACACCCAGCCCCGACGAGTGGCGCCGTCTTTCGTGCCAATCGTGATGTTCCACCAGTGCTGACCTTTGTCATCCTTGGCAACGTTCTCTGCGCCGAGCTTGTCGAGATCGACACGACGGAACACGTCGCGAAAATCCGCGCCTGGGCCCTTTGCGTTAGCGACCGCCAAAGGAAAGTCTTTCCAGCCTTTCACGACCCCGGTTGTCACGTGGTTCGCCTGACTGGCGTCAACCCATAGTGGTGATCCAAAGTTAGTGAGATGCTGTGTTTGAGGATGAGGATGCCCAGGATGACTGCCGGGGTGAGGATGATTCGAAGCTGCGGGCGGGGCAGCGGGCGCAGTCTTCGGCTGCACCTTAACCCAGCATGAGCCTTGCGCATCGCCGAGCGGCACCAGATGCAGGCCGATCTGCGTCAGCGTCTGGTCGCGCTCGGGCAAGTCCGTTACCAGCAGCGCGCCCGTCGAGATTTCCAGAAACGCCTGTGCTGGTGGCAACTGTCTGGCCCGTTCCCGGCTCCTGCTGATGAAACCCTGAAGGTCCGGCCCGGCAAACGTTTCCAGATGCAGCATAGGATGCGTGCGCCCCGGGGGCAGCGAACTTGAATCGGTGTAGTCCTGATACTGGCCGAGATATCCGATTACGGTGCCCGCCGCCACAGCAAACGGCGTCTTGAGTACCACCACCTGATCGAGCGGCTTCGGATCGATCACGACATCGAGCTCCTTGACATACACCCAGCCATACGGCACGTGTGGTGACGCTGGTTGACCCGCTACCGGCCCGACTGGCGCGCCGCTCCTGATCGACGCAATCTTCGCCCAACCGGGCTTGTCCGACGTTTCCGTTGTGGAGACGATCAGTTCCGAACCTGTCGGCAGCAGCCCGATAATCTTGCCGTTGGCTGAATCGCGCACGCGGATGCCGGACACGGGCGAAGGTGGGGGCGATCCGTCGGTGGCATCGCTGGTGTCGCCAGCGGCCGGCGGCAATTTGAAATCATTCCGGATAAGGGCGCCGATCGGATCGCTATCGTCGCTGCCCGTCTGTTGCGTCAGGGGCGCGGCCGACGCGAGGGGCTTCGGCTTCGGCACCTCCTGTTTGTCCTTCGCCTTCGCGCCGACCCGGTAGTACCGGTCGCCTTCCCAGAACGGCATCGGCTGAATTTGCGGCGCGTTTGGGTCAACGGGAGCTTCCTTGGCAGCTTCCATCGCCAGTTCATACCCGACCCAATCCAGCAGGTGCATATACAGGCTGAAAAATACCAGCGTGTCGGCGGCGGGAGCTTTTGGGGGTTGCGCGGGGGTAGCTGGCGTGCTTGCAGCAGCCGGGGCGCTTGCCGTGCTGGCTGCAGAGGCGGGGGCTGCTGCCGCGCTGGATGCGCCAGGCGCACTGGCCGCGTTCGGCGAGGTCGAGTCCTGTTTCGGTTGCGGCGGAAGCTGCAGCTTGTGGCGGACCAGCACAAAGCCCGTCGAATACAGTGCCGAACGCTTGTCCTTATATTCAAGTTCGGGGTATTTCGAATCGAGCCGGTACGCGACCACCTCACCGTCCGCAATCGCGCGGATGCCCACGTCCTGCTTCAGCGCGTTGCCGGTTTTTCCATCGAAGTGAACTCCGCCGTGCCACAAGCCGTTTGCGCCGAGTGGGTAGAAGCCGTTTTGCGCATTGCCGAGTGCCTTCATGTACGTCATCGGGTCGCCTGCGTCGTCCTTACCGGCTGGCGCGAACGGAAAGCTGAAACCCAGCGGCTTGTAGGGCGGTGCGGCGGGCGTGGCCGGAGTCGTCGCAGCCTGCTGCGGATGCGCGGGGTGAGGGTGATGCGCGCCGTGGTGCGAATTGCTCATGGGATTCAGTTCCCGTTGTGATTCATGACAGATGGTCTACAAGTGGCGGAGGTCAGCCGGAAAACGACAGACCGCGTCCGCCCTTCGTCGCGACGGGCGTTGCCTGCAACGGATCGAGGTTCGTCGCACTTGCACCGCCCGGCTTGTCCCACGACGCGCAGCGCTCCAGGATGTGCCCGGTCGTGACGTTCTCGATGCCTCCGCCCTTGATGCTGATATACGAACCGCCTGCGCCGAGCCACACTTCCTCTTTTGCGGTCAGGACCAGCCGTCCCGTCGCGCTCTCAACTTTCACGTCCAGTTGCGCAAGCAGGTTCATCGCATCGCTGAGCGCCTGGATGTCGATCTTCCCTTTGCCTGCGATGAGCTTGATGCCGAGGTTCTGCGCGAACAGGCTGATGCCGTCCATCACACTCGCGAGCAGTGACTTACCCGCCGCAAGAATGACGTTCTTCCGGGCAACGGTGTTGACGTGCTCGTCGGCCGTGATATGCACGGACTGCTGTGTCGTCGCCGCGATGCCCTCGGGGCTCGACAGCACCATGACCGGCTTCGAAAATCCGTTTGCGTTGCCCGTGCCGCCGCCCGCCGTGCGGCCACCTTTGCCGACCGAAGCCGCCACGCTGTGCTGGGTCGAATCGGTAAAGGTCTTGAGTGCGTCATGCCCGTCCTGCAGACTCTCGCCCCGATTCGTCTCGCTCGCCTTGGAGACGGTGTCAAGGACCGCCTCGGCACCGGCCAACTGCCCGGTCGTTGCCGCTACGTTCAGCGGCTGTGCGGCGACGGGCTGCGTCGAAATGACCATGCCCTGCGCGGCGCGGATCGCCCCGTAAGCGCCCGACTTCAGATCAAAGCCCGTGCCGATGAATGCGCCACGCGTGTTGTCCGTATGCTGGATCAGATAGCCCATCTGCAGACCTGTCGCATAGCTCGTCGAGGACAGGCTCATGCGGTTCTGTCCGCTTGCGTCATCCATCAGGAATTCGTTAAACCCGTCGCCCCCGTACTCCTTCGAACGGTGCCCAGAAAACAGCCCGTGCGAGTGGAACACCGGTTTCGTCGCGCCCCCATGCAGCCTCGAGATGATCACGGGTCGATCGCAATCGCCATTCACGAAGCCGACCAGCACTTCGTCACCCTTCCTCAAGGCGAAGTGTCCGCCGCGCTGGCTGCCCGCATCCGGCATCGCCGCGCGTATCCACGCCGATGCACGTTCGTTGCGGCCCTTGCGACTCCACGAAAGCCAGACCTTCGAGCGGTTCAGTGAGTCGATAAAGATTTCTTCGTTGTCCGGCGTGCCGACGATGCCCGTCTGCAGATGCATCTCGGGCTTGTGATGGATGAGCGGACTGCGGAATGGCACGCGCCGTCGTTGCGCCTCGATCTCGACCTGAAAAAATCCCGTACTGCCGTCCGTGTGGCGAACCGTCGATCCTGCGCCCGCTGTGCGCACCTGCTCGACTTCGGCACGCAGGCTCCGCGGGAATTGCGCGAGTGCTTCAATACCCGGCACGTTATTCTGGATCAGCCAGTCGACGGCGATGATCGCCATTTCGCGGTCATTTGCCGGCTCGCTGTCGTGAACCGGGTGACCGTCAAGTTGATACCAATAGCCCGGCAGCGCACACCGCAGGCTACCCACGCCGAAGTAACGTTTCGAGCGGCTTGCCATTTCCTCCGTGCGAATGCGCGCCTGCTGTTCGCCCATGTCGCTGTCCGACCACGAGTACCCGCCGGTATAAATGAATTTCTCACCCTGCGCGGGCAGTTCGTCCTGATTGAACGCGGGAGAGCTGACTTCCTTTGGCAGATCCGGCCGCATATAGTCAAACGTGTTCGTCGTAATGGATTCGCTTTGTGAATCCTGCTGCTCGCTCCACTGAGTCAGGCCGTCGAACTCCTCGTTTGTCGCCGAACGACTGAATGTCACGATCTGTTGCGGCAGTGGCGGCACGAAATACAGATCGTCCGTAATGACAACCGTGTGGGATTTACCGTCTTTGGCAAACTCAAAGCGCGGAAAGACGCCGACCTCTTCCATGCTCCGGTAGACAAAGTTCCAGTCGTCTTCCCACTGGACACGCTGAGAATACGAACGGATCGGTGAGCGCAGGTCAAAGCGATACTGTCCCTGAGCCTGCGGGGTTTTAGCGAACACGTCGGAGAGAATCTGCCTACCGTCGATTTCCTGCCAATCACGGCAGTCGCTGCCGAGCTTGAGGAGACTCAGCCATGACGAAAACTGAATCTGGTAAGAAGTCAGCGGTCCGTCACTTCCGAGACGACGCGCATGCTGCACGTAACCATGGATCGGCATATAGCTGCCGTCAGTCTGCTGAATCCAGAGGGTGACCGGCTTGAGCACCAGCGCGCCGAGCTTGATCTTGTCACCATATGTCGACACAGCATCAACGGTGAATTCGAAATTCCCCCCGAGGCGGCCCGAGCCTTTTACGTACATCGGTACGAGCCAGTCGTCGCCAAGCGGCGTATCGAGTTTGATGAGTCGGCCGAGCTGCGTGTAGCCGGCGCGCAGCGCTTTGTCCAGCACTTCGGAAGCCATGCGGAAACCCCGTGTTCAGGAAACACAACCTGGCCGCTATACAGAGTGGCGCAGCCTCTTTTACTTCGTCTATCATTGCCTCTGGAAGACGGAGTCTTCGGGCAATGGGTCTGTTATCAAACCTGTTGCGACATACAATTCAAATTCGTTTATCCATATTGCATGAAAGGCAATCGCCCAGCATCATCGATTACCTGTTTCTGCGCGCGATTCTACCGGAATCAATAGCGAACGCCATATCGAGGTCGTGTCAAAATTTGTAAATGGAAACAAACTGGCCGACTCTACTGGACAGATAAAACACGACATTTTTATTAACAATTCCGGAAGCATGTTTGTACGCTTCAATGAAACCTTAACGAATCCTTTCAAAGCCAGCGCCCCTGTCGCGAAGAAAGGTGAGAACTATCCCATAACGCATAATCCGATCAATTTCAGAAGAGAAAACAGCATGCCACGCCGGTCTGCTCACCTGCCGAGCCTGATGCGCGAAGAATTCGAGATGCTGGTCACTGCGGCAAGACGGCCCGGCAAACTGGGCAGGCCGATATCTGATCGCAGCGCGGCAATGGCGCGATCTGTGTTGATTGGCGGATTGACTTATACGCAGGCCGCGCGTGCGCAGGAAGGGCTCGTTTCAACCGCTTACCAGGCCGTTCTGCTTTTGCTCCACTATCGAAAACGGAAATCGTCCGCTCTGTCAGCCCAACGTTCCCGCGACGAACAGTTGGACTTGATTCGCCGCAAGTTTGTCGATGCCGGAACAGCTTTGCTTGACACGGATTGGCGCGGACAGAACGCCCGCTATCGATTGCGATGCGCACAAGGGCACGAATGGGAGCGCGGCGGCCAGCAACTGCTACGCGTTGCCCGCATCGCGTGCGAACATTGCCGGGTCGAAGGTGTCATGAAGCGGATGCAGGATATTGCCACTCAGTCGGGCGGTGAGTGCCTGACCCGGTCGTATCTTGGGTTGAATGGCCGATACCGGTTCGTTTGTGCAATCGGACATGAGTTTCAGACGACCGCAGCTATCACGTTGGGGGGCAGTTGGTGTCCCGCGTGCTCAAACATAAGAAGGGCCGAACGCCAGCTATGGGCCGAAGGCGGGCTTCTCCCGATACAGGAGCGTGCCCGCGAGCGCGGCGGGGAATGTCTGTCCACGATGTACAGCGGAAAGATGGCGCAATACCAGTTCCGATGCGCTCAGGGGCATGAATGGGAGACGTGCGGTATGGAGGTGATGCGCAAGGCATGGTGCCCGCAATGCTTCGCAGACCGGTTGCGCCGACCGGATGGGTTGACGGAACTTCAGCAAGCCGCCGAACGTTGGGGCGGCAAATGCCAGGCGTCAGGTTATCAACGTATAAAGACCCGCTATCCGTTCCAGTGCGAGCGAGGGCATGAATGGATGGCGTGGGGCTCAGAGATTCTCAAAGGAAGCTGGTGCCCGACATGTCGCACCGAAGACCGGCAGCGGCGCGGCATCGAAACAATGCATGCGGTTGCGGAGGAGCGTGGCGGGCGGTGTCTGTCCGATACCTACATTGATAACCAGACAAAGCTCGAATGGGAGTGCGCACGAGGTCATCAATGGTGGGCGCGGCCCCGGCAGATAACGTCCGGCAACTGGTGCGCGCAATGCAGTTTCCTGTCGCAGATTACCCGCGAGAAGACGCGCCGCAAGCGCCGCTATGAGGCGGTGAAGGCATTTGCGGAATAGAGGGCATATCCGTCGGAGCCGGTTCTAAACCTTGCGCGGCTCACTAGCAGCATCCCAGCGGAAATGCACCACGCTTTAACTCGGCCTACCACGGGCGCTGTCGCTAACAACTACGCTGGTTCTCGTACCCAGACCACGCTGTGCCCGGTGCGCTGAACGCCAGGAATAGTCGAATGGGCGTTACCCAACAAATCACGGGTTCGGCTATAGATCAACAGGGTACACCGTAAAGAGCCATGCGCCAGAGCGTCAGAGCTTGGCTCAATAGAATTAACCGTGTATTTGATCTGTGTTATTATTGAGCCAATAACTCAAATGATCCACCCAACCCATGCGCAAACTCTATTACGGTCGGATTTCGACCACGGACGGCCAGTCGCCTGCGAGCCAGTACGACGACGCCAGAGCCCACGGCGTGCAGGACAAGGACGTCTTCATTGACGAGGGCGTGAGCGGCTACCACGTAGCTCCCGCCGAACGGGAACAGTGGCGTAGGGCCGAACACGATTTGCGGCATGGCGGTGTTCTCATCGTGCGCTGGCTCGACCGCATCAGCCGCCGCTACGACGAACTACACCGCACGATGCGCCGGTTGATGGAACTGGGTGTGCGTGTCGAATGCACCCTGAACGGGATGGCCTTTGATGGGAAAGCAAAGGACCCCATCGAGAAAGCGACGCGTGATGCTGTGCTGGCATTCATGGCGGCGCAGGGCGAAGCGGATTATCGCAACCGAGCAGAGATGCAGCGTCGCGGCGTGGCGATCGCCAAGGCCGAAGGAAAATACAAAGGGCGCGCACGATCCCACGATTACACAGCTATCAGGGCATGGCGTGCTGAAAACGGCGCGAGTATCAAGGAGACCGCCGAGGAGTTCGGTGTCGGAACGGCAACGGTGAAGCGTGCGTGCGCCGAGTGCATACCGTCTTGATTAGTCGCCAATCGTGAAAATCAATGGCGCTGGCAACCAACGAGCACGGTCGCAGTTGTCTACCACGATTGGGGTGCAATAAAGGCGGTTACTTATCGGGAGATTGATTTCCACAGCAATCTGTCCTCGACTCGCGGCGATATTGTATTTTTGACCGATGTGACGCTATTATCGTGAAAATCGTTCTTTCTACACGCCTCGTGGATTGGCTCACATTTATAGCATCGCTGTTCAAAAGCATCGCTGAGCTTGCCTCGGCTTGGTCTTGGCCGCTGGCTGTGGGTTTCTGCGCTTATTTGTTCAAGTCGGAAATCCGGGCAAAGCTGAAGGACATACGTTCGTTTAAGGCTCCGGGGGGATTCGAAGCGAGTTTCACTGAAGAGCTTGCGGAAGTTGAGGCCACGTTTGGCTCGGACGTTCAAGTCGACTTGGTGGGAAATGCTGCTCAAGGCTTGGCTGGTAACCTTGGCGTCGCGATTGACAACGGCGCAGTCCATGCAAATCCCGCAGGGGTAATCATGGTAGCGTGGCGTGACATTGAACTCGAACTCAGGCGTCTATCTTACGACTCGACAACGCTTGGTCCAACCGGCTCGAAAAGTCGGCGCACTGTAATTTCCATCGTCAACGAGTTGCATCAAAAGGAGGTGCTGGACAGCAATCAGGTCGAGGTCCTGAAGCATTTGCAGCGTCTTAGGAACAAGGCCGCGCACGAGCCGGATGCAGCGTTATCGAAAGAAGCCGTTGACAGATACGCTTTGCTTGCCCGACGAATGCTGTTTGAATTGGAAAATAAGATACCTCCTCCATCAGAACATTAGCGGTCACGGATACATTAGCCTGCGAGCAGACTGGAACCGATCGCGGGGGTGCCTTGGCGACGTCGTCGGGTGATCGTCTGCGCGCCGTTGGCGATAGCGCGACAGCGAATCGATACCATTTAGGACAATCCATGAGCAACGACGCAAACAACAAAACGCAACCTAGCTCGACTCCAGCCAACAAGCAGGATCAGCAGCCGCGCGCTGACGGAGCAACCGAGACTGGTTCTGCCACGGCGCGACCGCCGTTTCCTCAAAGTCACATGACGTTCGATCACGCAGACCCCGGGTCTTCCGGGAAGAACACTCTCAACGAGAGAAAAAAATAATGCTATCGGTTGGCTAGAAAGAGGCGTTTCGGCATTTTTAGCAACGTGTCGGGGTTCCCGATTACGCGACAGTGATCGCATAAACTGAAGCACATCTTCATCCGCATCTCGATGAATTCGGAAACTATCGATTGGCTCCTAGAGCACTCTGCTTCAGCCTATGAGACAGAGTTTAAAGCTACCGGGCAACTCAGGGATCGAATTAGCTTCATTCTTGGTGTTGCGGTGACCCCTTACGCCGGTATAGCCACCTATCTGATCACGAAATTCAAGGGCAGCTTTTTGCTTGGTGGCGATTTTCTATTCTTCTCGCTGCCGATGTTTGCTGCCATCGTACTGCTGATAGCGTCCGCGGGGTTGGTCGCACATGCGCTTGTTGGCGTCCATCGCTATTCGAATATTCCGAGACCGGCAGAGCTTCTTCCATACCTAAGCGCGCATCCTGAACCAGATAAGGCCCTCGAAGAGGCAAAAATTAACTTGATAGAAGCGTACGCTAATAACATCGAGCATAATTTCGAGGTCAATCAGGGGCGAGCGCGAAAGCTTCGTATAGCGCAGAGGCTCGCCGTTTTGTCGCTCATCCCGCTTGCTTTATCGTTGCCTCGCTTTGTATATTCGACGGTTCATACGAAGGCAGAGCCACAGTCAGTCCGGATCATCGAACCAGTCCAAATCGCTGAGGAAAAGAACGTGTCAAACAAGGGAACGCCGAATTTGCAGCCCAACACCAGCACTCCTTCTCCGAACCAACGGCAGCAGCCCCAACAGCAGGGCACAAATGCGTCTCAAGTTGCGCCTACTTCCGCGCCGAGACCGCCATTCCCTAAGAGTCACATGGTCTTGGAGGAACTCGTCGATAAGGTGCCCCCTAGGAACACTAACCCGGACGGAAAAAAGTAAGTAACCCGTTGACATGACGTGCCGTCAACGTGTGATGTCCGATGCGGCCCACTATTCAAACGCGAGCCGCATCCGTACTCGGCCCTATTTGTTATTCGGAGTGTCCTCATCCCACCCGCGATTCGGCCGACGCGCGCTCAAGGCCCGCGGCTCGAAGCATTGCAACTGTCGCAGTCTCCATGGAGTTGCGCACTGACTCGAGCCATAGGCGCCGTAGATCATCCTTGTTTGTGTCGACTTGTGGTGTAGCGACCGGCCGATCCCAACAGATTCGCGCCGACCCCGCCTGCCACGGACCCATCGCGGAGTGCAGCACGATGTTCAGGAGGTAAGAAATCGGACGTTTGTTGACCGTGTCGGTTATGCCGTATTAAGTCATGCTTAATCGGACGAGCCAACCACATTTCGACGCTTTGGCGTCGAGCGAAACAGGACCGAGTGCGCGGGCTTAGATCAGCGGCAATGGGCGGTCAGCAGGACGAGTGCCTGTCTGAGCAAGTTGACTGATGCGTTGACATCGGGCGCGTGGTCGCCCGCTCTGCCGGTCATCGACAGGTAGGCGAAGTGAACGGCCGAGGAGTGCTTCGCCAAGGCCAGCAGGTGAGGGCCGCTGGGACCGCGAACGCCGCCAAGCCAATTCTGAACCGTTCGTTCGCTCGCTCCGGTCCACCGAGCGAGCTTCTTGATCGTTTGACGCGAGCCCCCGAGTTCTTCTTTGAGTGCAATGGCGATCGCCAGAGGATACTCTGCGCCGATTTCTGCCTTTTCCTTATGCAAGTTCTTGCGTGTTGTCGGCAACATTTTTCGCGCCTCCGAAACTATATTCCCTGAACACAGGCAACGAGACGGGGCCTGCCCGTCTGCCTGAGGGAGCATCCAGCGACGGGAACTGTCCCCTCGCGTTTCACGGGAGGCAGGGTGGAACGGACATCGCGCAACAAAACCCCGCAAGACACTGGCGGCCGAGGCCGCGCGGCGGCATACGTGCGAATGTCAACGGAGCATCAACAATACTCAACCGAAAATCAGAAAGATGTCATTCTGGCATTCGCAGAAACCCGGAACCTTGACGTCGTGCGAGTCTATGCCGACGAGGGGAAAAGCGGCCTGCGCCTCGACGGTCGGGATTCCTTGAAAGCCTTGCTGAGGGACGCAGAATCGGGAGCTGCGGATTTCTCGGTGATTCTGGTCTACGACGTGAGCCGCTGGGGGCGTTTCCAAGACCCAGACGAGAGCGCGAGCTACGAAATCCGCTGCAAGCACGCGGGCGTGAGAGTGCTCTACTGCGCAGAGCAATTCGAGAACGACGGTAGTCCTGTTTCAAGCATTATCAAGAGCGTGAAGCGGACGATGGCTGGCGAATACAGTCGTGAACTCAGTGTGAAAGTCCACGCCGGACAATGCCGCCAGGTCCGCAACGGATTCCGTCAAGGCGGCCCCGCCGGGTATGGTTTGCGCCGCGTTCGCGTCGACCAATCGGGAGTTCGCAAAGACGAGTTGAAACGCGGAGAGCAAAAGGCAATCCAGACGGACCGGGTCATCCTTGTTCCGGGGCCGCCCGACGAACTGGCGACCGTGCGAGCCATCTATCGTCAGTTTGTCGAGGAAGGGCGATCCGAATCCGAGATCGCTGCGGCCCTGAACGAGGCCGCCATCCGCACGGACCGCGGCACCCAGTGGACTCGGGGAACCGTCCATCAAATCCTCATCAACGACAAATACGTCGGCGACAACGTTTGGAACCGAGTGTCGTTCAAGCTTAAACAAGAGCGCGTCCGCAATCCTCCGGCTTCTTGGATTCGTGCGGACAACGCGTTCGAGCCGATCGTCGATCGAATCATTTTCGAGGCTGCTCGCCAAATTATCCTCGCTCGCTCCTACCGCTTGACCGACACCGACATGTTGAATGCGCTGCGCAAGCTGCTGCTGCGCAACGGCTATCTTTCAGGCATCGTCATCGACGAAGCTCTGGGTTGTCCTTCGAGCAGCGCCTACACTAGCCGTTTCGGGAGCTTGCTTCGAACCTACGACCTGATCGGCTACGCGCCCGCTCGTGACTATCGCTACGTCGAGATCAACCGCCGCTTACGGGAGCTTCACCCCGAGGTCGTCTCGCTTGCCGAGCGAGCGATGACCGACACAGGTGCCCGGGTCGAGAGAGACGCCGTGTCGGGCCTGCTGTGGGTCAACGAAGAATTCAAGGTGTCACTCGCCCTGTCCCGTTGCCGATCGACCGCGGCTGGCTCGAATCGCTGGATCATTCGCTTTGATAACGCGCTGCGCCCCGATATCACAATCGCGGTTCGCATGGAGCTCGACGCAAAGTCGATCCGCGACTACTACTTCTTGCCAAGCATCGATGTCTCATCCGACATGGTCCGATTGGGCGATCACAACGATTTCGGATTCGAGGCCTATCGCTATGACGACCTGAGCGTGCTTTGTCATCTGGCGCGGCGGGTACCTCTCAAAGGAGTCAGCTATGAATGACCGCGTCGACAAGGTCGTTTCCGCACTTTCGCGCAGCGAGCAGATTATCCTGATTCCGATTGATCGGTTTCGCGTGCTAAACCCTCGGACGCGCAACCCCTATTTCTTCTCACAGCTCGTCGAGAACATCGGGTCGGTTGGGCTCAAACGGCCCATTACGGTCGCGCACGGCGGCCGCGACTCCGAGGGTGACTGGCATGAGGTGTTGTGCGGGCAGGGGCGGCTCGAGGCGCTCAAGGCGTTGGGCGAGACGATGATCCCTTGTTCCATTGTCGAAGCTAATGAGATCGACCGCTACCTGATCACGCTGACTGAGAACATCGCGCGGCGGCGGCATTCAACCGTCGAGCTTTTGAGCGGCCTGCAGGTTCTTCGCGCGAAGGGTTACACAACCGGTGAGATTGCGAAGAAAACCAATCTGGACGACAGCTACATCAACGGGATTCTGCAATTGTTGGAGAGAGGCGAGCAACGGCTGATACAGGCGGTTGAAAAGTGCGTCATGCCGCTGTGGCTGGCGGTTGAAGTCGCCCGAGCGCCGACCGAGGAAGTCCAAGCCGCAATGGTTGCCGCCTACGAGTCCAAGACGCTGACCGGAGAGCAATTGCTGCGCGTGCGGAGAATCCTGAGCAAACGGGAAGCGTCGGGCAAAAAGATGCATGGACGCCCGGCGCCTCGAGAAAAGCCATCACCGCAAAAACTGCTGCGGACCTACAAGAATGAGGTTCGTCGCCAACAGATGATCGTGCAGAACGCCAATCTGCAAGGGCAGAGGCTACTGCTGATCACTTCGGCTTTGAGACGCTTTCTTGCCGATGAGCATTTCCGAACGCTCTTGCGCGCCGAAGGTATCAAGGACATTCCCGAGGCGGTCGCCTCTCGCATTCCGCCGGAGCTTATGCCATGAGTAACGTCAAACACGGATTTGAGACAAAGGTTGTCGAGATTCCCCTTGAGCGGATCATCGCGGACTCTCAACTGACCAAAGGTGCTTTGGCGACCTCAAAATACAAAACCATCCGCGGTTCCGTCGCGGAGTTGGGCGTGATAGAGCCACTCGCTGTGTTCCGCTCGCCTCGTCGGCTTGGAGACTACGAGTTGCTCGACGGGAGGTTGCGGCTTGAGGCGCTTAAAGAACTCGGTCGGGAGACCGCGCCCTGCATGGTTTCGACCGACGATGAAGGCTTCACGTTCAACCGGCATATCACCCGCCTGTCGGCAGTACAAGAGCACAAGATGATCCGGGCTGCGCTGGCAAAAGGCTCATCGGAGAAGCGGATCGCCGAAGTGCTTCGCATGGACGTACGGAGTATCCGCGTGCGAGCCAGTTTGCTGGATGGTGTAGCGCCTGAGGCGGTCTCACTCCTCAAAAACCGGCAAGCCGCCCCAAAGGTCTTTTCGATCTTGAAGAAGATGAAACCATTCCGGCAAATCGAGGCAGCTGAAATCATGGCCGCTGCAAACAAATTCACGGCGACCTACGCCGAAATGATTCTGGTCGCCACGCGGGCTGAGGCGTTGGTCGACGGGGCGAAGCCGAAGAAGAAAGATGAAATCTCGACCGAAGACCTCGCGAAAATGGAGGGAGAAATGGAGCGGCTACGGCAAGACTGCCAAGCTGTCGAAGACGAGATTGGCGATACGATGCTGTCGCTCGTCGTCGCCAAAAGCTTTATGGCGCGCCTGCTTCGCAACGAAAACATCCAAGGGCACTTGAAACGGCATCACGGGGACCTCCTCGCCAGTTTAATGACCACAATGGACGCGATCGCAGCAGATAACCGCATCACCGCGCGAGAATGAAATGGCTTGTGCCACAGGCGCCCCAGCACTCGATATACAAAGTGCCAGCTTCGTTAGAGTTCGGTCAAGATCGCTGACGTGCGGCTTTGTGCGAGCCATTTTCCGGTAGCCACACGGTAACGGACGGGCATATGCGTAGGGGGAAAGAAAAAGGACTTACGGCGGTATTCCGTAAGTCCTTGTCTTTGCTGCGTTTTTTGTGGTCGGAGCGAAAGGATTCGAACCTTCGACCCTCTGATCCCAAATCAGAAAGCTTAACGAACGCCAAAGGCAAGCCAGTAAAAGCGTAGCGGGCATAGCTGTCTAATCCAATGCTTAAGAAACGGGCAACAAACCACGCGGGTTTGCGGCCAATTGCAGAGCACTTATTAGACAGGAAATTCTATGCAAACAGTGAAACCTCGCGGCCGCCCGTATCGTGGTGGGTGGATAGTGATGGGCCACTTCGGCGCCGTTTTCGGCGCAACACTGGCCGACGCATTGCGACTGTACTTCCGTTGCGTGCTCCACGACCAGACACGGCGGATTGAAGTGTGACCCGCCGCGCTTTCACCCCGTGGGAGTATCAGGGTCTGATTATTGAGCACCAGTCAACGCACGAGCGTTCGAACGTGTGGGCAGGCATGGGCCTCGGCAAGACCGTGAGCACCCTGACCGTGCTCGAATCGGCATATGGCCTTGGCATCGAGACGCAGCCGACGCTGGTGATCGCGCCGCTGCGCGTGGCGCAATCCACCTGGCCGGACGAGGCAGCGAAGTGGGAGCACCTGTCGGGGCTTGAGGTCGTGCCGATCATCGGTGACGCGAACCGGCGCGCGATGGCGCTGCGGCAGGACGCGCCGATCATGACGATCAACTATGAGAACCTGCCGTGGCTCGTCGACTGGTTCAAGCACAACCCACGCCCGTGGCCGTTCGGCTCGGTCGTTGCCGACGAGTCGACGAAGCTGAAGTCGACGCGGATCTCGACGCAGAAAAGCAGTAAGGGCAAGGAATTCCAGAAGGGCACGGGCGGCAGCGTGCGCGGGCGCGCGCTCGCGCAGGTTGCGCACACGAAGGTGCGGCGCTGGGTGAACCTCACCGGCACACCCGCGCCAAACGGCCTGAAGGATCTGTGGGGCCAGCAGTGGTTCGTCGACGGTGGTCAGCGGCTTGGGCGCAGCTTCACGGCCTTCGAGGGGCGTTGGTTCCAGTCCATGCCGGGTGGTCAGGGCTACCGGCAGATAAAGCCGCTGGAGCACGCCCAGGAACAGATTCACGCCGCGCTGCGCGACTGCACGATCTCGCTGGACGCGGCCGACTGGTTCGATATCGAGCAGCCGATCGTGCGCCCGGTGTACGTCGACCTGCCAAGCGGCGCACGGCGCCTGTATCAGGACATGGAACGCAAGATGTTCATGGAGATCGGCGAGCACGAGATCGAGGCCGTGAACGCCGCGAGCCGCACAATCAAATGCCTGCAGCTCGCGAACGGCGCGGCATACGTCGACGACGCCGGCAACTGGAAGGACGTTCACGACGAGAAGCTGCACGCGCTCGAGGATATCGTCGAAGAAGCCGCGGGCATGCCGGTGCTCGTCGCGTACCACTTCAAGTCGGATCTCGCGCGCCTTACACGGGCATTCCCGAAGGGGCGCCAGCTCGACCAGAACCCGCAGACGATCCGCGACTGGAACGCCGGCAAGATCCCCGTACTATTCGCGCACCCGGCCAGCGCCGGCCATGGCCTGAACCTGCAGGATGGTGGCAACATCATCGCGTTTTTCGGTCACTGGTGGAACCTCGAAGAGTTCCAGCAGATTATCGAACGCATCGGGCCGACCCGCCAGATTCAGGCCGGGTACAAGCGTCCCGTCTTCATTTACCACATCATCGCGCGCGACACGATCGACGAAGACGTGATGCTGCGGCGCGAGTCGAAACGGGAAGTGCAGGACATCCTGCTCGACGCCATGAAGCGGAAAGGTCTGATGTAAAATAAGGTTAAACCTTACAGGTAATTACAAATGAAAGATAATATGAGAGACGCGTTACCGGCGCTTACCGGTCTGCGGTTCGTCGCCGCTGCTGCGATCGTGCTGGATCATCTGTGGCCGGTGATCTTCAAACTGAGTTCTGGCGTGCCACTGGCCGACGCGTTCCATCAACTTTCTTTTCTTGGCATGTCGTTGTTTTTCGTGCTGAGCGGATTCATCATCCATTACAACTACGCAGGAAGCGTCGGCTCGCTTTCTATGCGCGGCCTGTACGGCTTCGCCGTAGCGCGCTTTAGCCGTCTGTATCCGCTGTTTCTCGCGCTCGTTACCTACGATGTGGTGTGCGGCAACTTCTTCCTGTTCCAGCCCAACGAGCAGATGAACTTCATCAACGCGTTACCGTACACGCTGACGGCGACGCAGAGCTGGTTCTATGGTTTCATTGGCAACCACCCGATCGCGTTTCCGTTTCACTTCGCGCACGTAACGTGGTCGATCAGCACGGAATTTTTCCTTTACCTGACGTACCCATTCCTGTGCGTTCTGGTGCTTCGTGCGCGCGACGAGTGGCGGGCTATCGTGACCGCGCTCGGCACAGTGCTGGCGGGGGCCGTTATTCTCTCGTTGCTGAAAAGCCACACGGTGATGATTGACCGCGTGGCCGCATGGTTCGGCGTTGTCGAAAATCCGGCCGCAGATCCCGGAACACAATTCTCGGACTGGTTTAACTACATCGCGCCGTATTCACGGGTTCTGGAATTCGCTGCTGGTTGCGCGCTTGCACAGGTGCACCGCCGACTCGCTGGAATCGCATCCTCGACGCGCGAACAAAGGATCGCTGGTGTCGTATTTGGGCTCGCGGTGCTGGATATTGCAGCGTTCGTTCTACGCGGGGAGTTCGGCTCACCAATTTTCGCTGCGGCCGTTGGTGGAGTCGGACTTCTGCCGGCAATCTGCGTGCTGATTTTCTGCTGCGCACGCTACGAGTTGCCGGCCGTGACCGCGCTCTCCGGCGTGCGGATCGTTGCGCTCGGCGAAGCGAGCTACTCGATGTACCTGCTTCACCTGATCGTGATCGAGAAGTCGGCGCCGACATCGCTTGTTGATCCGACGTTGGTGAACATCGGCATATTGCTGGGCCGCACGGCCGTTATTCTTTGTGCTATCGGTGTGCTGTCGCTCGGGGTACACCGGTGCTTTGAGGTGCCAGCGAAAAACTGGTTGCGCGACAAACTGATGCCTTCGCCCAAGCTTGCTGCGGCTATGCCAGTCAGTTGAATTCGTAGACAATAACCTTGCCGACGACGCCGGCTTGTCCGGCCGTTGCCGCAGTGCTTGCTGGAATTGCCGCGCCGTTGCCGCCCGATCCATTACCGCCGTTGGAGTTATAGCCGAGTGCGGCGAGGCCGCCGAGCACGGCGTACGCCGCAGCCGACGACATGTTCGTCACCGGTTGCCCTGTCGCTCCAGCGAAATTCAAAAGAACGGTGGCGCCGCTGACCGTGCAGTTTGCCGGCGCTGCGGCGCCGTTCTGCGTGAAGCCGGTTGCCTGTCCCGCGCTACCCGCACCACCCACACCACCGGGGCACGACACGATCGAGCCGAAACTCGACGCGCCGCCTGTGCCGCCGGCATTGTTACCCGCAGATCCCGCCGAGCCGACCGCGCCCAGCGTGACCGTAACGCCACTGAACCCTGACGTTACCAGCGTTTTCGCGTAGCTCCCGCCGCTGCCGGACTGCGCAATCGCGTTCTGCGCTGTCGATGTCGCGGCCACGCCGCCACCGCCACCGCCCGGCGCCTGAACCTCGACGATTACCTTCGCGGTACCTGTCGTCGGTGTATACGTGCCGCTCGACGAAAACACCTGGACGTTGAGCAGACGGCCGGGGATGCCAGTAACCGCACCGCTCGCGGAGAGCGTCGTGAATGCTCCGCTGCTCGGTGTGGACGCGCCGATAGACCCATTCAGCGCGCCACTCGCCGAATTGACCTGTGCGGGCGTCGCGTTGCCGATCGACGGCGGCGAAGCGAGATTCAGGTTGCCGCTATCCCACGGCGTCGCGCCGTTGAACGTGGGGCGCTGCGAGAACGCTACGACACCGGTCGAGCGAGTGATCTGGATGGCATTGCCGAGCAGCGACCCGGCATCCGAATAGTTCTGGATGTAGAAATTCGAGCCCGCGTTAGAGCCGCTTTCGGCTTCGCCGGAAGTTTGCACGACCCAACGCGCCGCGCCGCCCGTCTGGAAAATGAATTGCCGCGACGTCCCGGCAGCGCCCGATACGGTGTTCGTGATCGGGAGCGCCGCCGTGCCAGTGAACACCGGGGATGCGCTCGGCGCCGATCCAGTGAAACAACTGAACCCCGTGCCACTCGTGTATTGCAGCGCGCTCGTCGAGGTGTTGCAGCTCGGGATCGCGACCGCTGTCGGCGGCGCGCTCGAGCCGGTGACGTTCGCGACGACCGTATTCGCTGCCTGTGCGGCAAGCGCGGTTGCGCTGACGTTCGACCACGCGAGCGGCGTTGTCGGACCGGTCGAGGTGATAACCTGGCCGGACGTAGAACCGGCCGCGCTGATGAACTGGATCGGCGTCAGCGTAGCGCCGAACGCCAGTGACGAAAGCGCGAGTAGCGCGGCGGCAAATAGCTTCTTCATTTTAGTGGCTTCCAGTTGCAGTGGGCCGCGCCAGCCTTGTCGTGGGCAAGGATTGCGTTGGCGGTTGCGTCCGACAGTACGTCGGCCTTATCGAGGTAGATCGGTTTTGCCCAATCACACGACGTGTCGACCACGCGCGTTTTCGGGATAACCTCTTGCGTGGGCGGCGAGGGGCACGTCGCAGAACAGCCGGCGAGTGCCACGAGCAGGCTAAGGCCTAGTCCAATTCGAAAGTTCATTGCGCACCTCGTCGGCGGGTTTTGCGGCGACCGCGTTGTCGATGGCCGTGCGTTCGGCTGCGGCGTCGCCAGCCGCTTTCTGTGCGTCCGCGTTGGCTTGTGCCTCTGCGGTCTGCTGCACGGCTACCTGTTGCCCCGCCTGCGCCTTTGCGGCATCTGCTTGAGCTGCTGCGGTCTGCGTGGTCTTGCGGCCCCACGCGATGCCGAACGCGCCGCCAATGATGCCAAGCGCGGCGAGGATGTACGGCAGGAAAGGTGCGAGTAGTGCAAGCATGGTCAAACTCCGTTTTTCATCATGTTCGCGAGTCGCGCGGCCCGTGCGCCGACTTGCGACGCCCACGCCGACGCGAGCATCCCCGTCGCCGCATCGGCATAACGCCCCTGACGCATCGCCGTCAGCGTGTTCCTGAAGCCAAGCAGTTTGGTCAGGCCCAAGTTGAAGCACATGTTGCAGATGACACGTTGACGAACGTCGTCCATACCGCGCCACCAAGGCAGTGCGTTGTCGAGGTCGTCGAACACGTTCTGCAAATCGGACTCCAACAGCACGTTGACCAGATCGTCGGTGAGCGGGTAGGTCCAGCCATCAGGCAGTGGTGAAGCGTCGAGGTTGTGCCCAGCCCCCACCGTCAGAAAACCTTTAGTGTCGCGGTAAGGGGTGTAGCGCACACCTTCATCGACGCGCAGTTCCACCACGAGCTGGGCTTCGTTGTCCTCGTCCATTACGGCTGCTCTCGATGCGGGCGCTGCACGACACGGGCAACGATGAACAGCACACTGCCGATGACCGGCGCCCACTGTTGCCCATGCGCGGGGAACCAGAAAATGAACGACGGCATGACGTTCGGCCACTGGTCGGCGGCGAGCGGTATCACCGAATAAAGCATCGCAAGCAACGCCGCCAGTTGGACCGAGGCGTACTTCCACGCCTTACGCCAGTCTTCAATCAGGATATGTTTCATCGTGCCCACCTCTTTATCGATGGCCGGTTGTCGACGCTGTTCTGCAGAAGCTGATCACGTAGCTGGTCGATCTTCGTGTTCGTGTCTTTTACGTCGGAACTGATGCTGCGCAGCTGCTCTTTCACGTCGGCGCGCTGCTGCTGCATGTCGTTCTCAATTCGCGCGAAGTGCTGTTCCTGCTGCCTGTCGTGGTCTTCGAGGGTCGATACCCGGCCAACGAGCGAGAAGTAGGCGATTGCCGTTGCGGTGCACACGCCGATGATGCCGACGAGCAACGTTTGCAGATTGATCGTCGTGTCGATCCAGCGCGGTTTCGTGATATCGCTCATTTCCTAGACACCCGTTGTGCAGACGCCATGAACGGCGCCTACGGCGCTATTCGATACGTGCGGCGCGCCGATGTTGCCAGCCGTAGAAATCTGCCAGTCGTCGTCGAGCGTTCCCGACGACGTGGCGTCCACCACGATCGCGTTCGTCGCGTACCCGTCGCAGACGCCGCCCACGAGCGAACGCGCATCGCCGGTCAGATAGATAAACGCCTGCGCGGCGCTCGACTGGTTATAGAAGTTGCCTTTGAACTGGCACAGCGCCGTGCCGTTGCCCTTGATGCCGTAGTGCATATCGCGAAATCGCACGCTCTTCTCTACGATGATGTTTTGCGAGTTCGATACGTTCACCCCGACGGCATTCAGCACGTTGCCGGTGCCAACCAGTTGCAGCGCACCGGTCAACATCACACCTCGGCAGTTGGTGATTAGCACACAATCCGTTTCAGCGCCTGTGCCTGCCTTCGGGTTAATCCATCCGCCGATCACGGAAACGCCACCGTACTGGCCGAAGCCATTCAGCGAAAGCCCCTGCGTCGTCCACTGATCGAACACGGGGTTGATGATCGTGATGTCTTCACAGAACGCGCCGGCCGCGCTGGCATCGCCGACCATGCCGAACTGTGTCTGCGTACCCTGCGGATTGATGAATTCCATGTCCGACATGTACGTGCCGGTGAAACGGAATCCGATGGAACCTGCCGCGTATTGGGAGTTCGTGCCGAGGTTGCCGTTGCCCTGATACCACGCATGGTCGTACACGCTCGATTCGTTGCCCGGCGCGCCGCCACCACCGTCGATAACGTAGCTGATGCAGCCCGCCACCTGTCCCTGATAGGTGGACAACGTTCGGCGCAGGTACATGTTCGGCGACTGGTATTGCTTGAAGCCGTACAGGAAGTCGGCGACCTCGACGTTTTCGACGAGCGTGAACGACGTGTACTGGATATCCAGCCCGAACGTGTTCGTGGTCGCGGGCGCCGAGGACCGCAGCGAAAATTCCTTGAAACCGATATTGCTCAGCAGTGCACCCGGCACGCCGTACGCCTGAATGCCGTTGCTGGTCGTGCCGAATGTCAGGAAGCGCGTGATAGTCTCGCCACATCCTTTAAGAATGACTTTCGAGGGGAAACCGGTCAGGGTGCCGTTCCATCCGTAGTCGCCCGGCTGGCCGTACACCATGCCGCCGGTGTTGGCGAGAAATGCGAGCGCGAGCTTGAAAGCCGGAAGATCGTCGTTCGCAACGCCTACGCGCTTCGCGCCGTACCATTCCGGTGCGACTACCATCGCAACAGTGGCGATCGGTTTGCAGTTGCTGAAGATCTGGCGCGGCCCGGCCATAATCGACTTCTGGATCTGCACGACCTCAGTGCCCGCCGTGCCGACGATCATGCCGCCCTGCTCGAAGTGCAGTTCCGTCGAGAAACCAAATGTCACGTTCGCCGAGATCCTGACGGCCTGCGGCACGACGAGCGTTCGCGCACTGGCGCCGATCGCGGCAACAGCGGCCAGCACCTTGGCGGTTTCGTCCGAGCCGTCATAGAGACAACCGAAGTCGCTCAGACTGACGAAATCCGATACCCGATTGCGGGCGCTGCTGAGCGCACTGCCGGCCGCGACCTTGGCGTCGGTAACCGATCCATCGGGTGGCGTGAACACCGACAGCGACGTGCCGCCGATACACCAGATGCGCGGCGTCCCGGCCGGGATCACGACAGGGTTTCCGTTGCCGTCCGTGAACGTGAGTGTTAGGTTGTTCAGCGAATAGCTGTTCGGGTCTTGCGATACACCCTGCATGACGACCTGGCCGAGATTGGCCTTGTTGCCGTAGGCGCGCGACAGAGTTACCGACGTCGACGTGCCGGACGTGTAATCCACGCCGTCGGTCCACGATTCGTTTTTCAGATCGCCCGCGCCGACAGACGCCGGCAGCGACATCAATTCAACGTTTCCGCTGGCGTCGAAACCAAGCACCGTATTTGCACGCACGGCGGCGGGCGGCAGAACGGGCGATGTGCTTTCCGCTTCGGTATAGACGATCGCACGGCTCGCAACTTCAGCAACCTGCTGGATCTGGATCGTCGCGCGGTCGACCATATCCTCGATGACTTCGGGATAAAAGCCGCCGCTGTTCGTGATGTCGGTTTCCTGATCGATCGGCAGATCGCCCAGCACAACCAGCTGGTAACCCGTCGGCAACGGCGTGCCGGTAATCGGATAGGTGATCGTGCCACCAGGCGCGTTGTTCTGGTCGGCGTTCAGCAGGACGGAATAATCCGAGTCCAATATAAGGGTAGTGTCACCCCCGTTTGCGTCAACGCGGACGAGCTTCACGTCGCTGCGCGCGAAAACCTTGAAGCCGAAAGGAAACCCGGTCGTGACGCCATTCCCGGCGAACGGGCCTGCCTTACGTGTTGTGCTGGAAACCGTCATCCGTGCAACCCCTTAAAGTTGCACGGATTTTCGAGGCTAAACAACGCGGTATGTGAACGCGCTAGTGCTTGGGCGCGCGCCCCAGTGCAACGCCTTCGGCCACGTCAAGCGGGCCTTGCGGTCGTTGTTTGCCGTTCGCCACGTCAGCGAGGTACTGCGCCGATCCGCCAAGCTGACCGAGCCCCGGAATGTGCAGCCCCATACCGGCCGCATTGGCAATGTCCTTGATCGGGGCGTTGGCGTGCTGCCCGGTCGCCATATGGTAGACGTCCTTACCCGCGCCGACCATCGTATTGAGGAACGACTCGACGCCGACCTGGCCCGCGTGGCTGTAGCCTTCGACCATCGCCGCAGCGTCGCGCACGAACGGAACCATGCCGGCCACTTCCGTGCCGATCGACTTAGCGATCCAGTGCGCCCAGCCGTCCTTATCGCTCGGCGGTCCTTCGGTCAGGTATCCGGCCCAAATGGCCGGCACGATCAGCGCCATGAAACCGCGCGCGAGGGTCTGCGGGTTGCTGATGCCGGCCGTTTTCAGCTTGTCGGCGATGTCGGCCGCCTGCCCGTAGCTGTTGTTCATGAAGCCGTAAAGCGTCGTGAACATCTTCACCGCTTCGCTTGAGTTGTTGATGACCATCGAGCGCGCGGTCGTGATATTGCTGCCGTGGGCTTCCCGTACCACCTTGTTCGCGTATGCGACGGCCTGCTCTTCGGTCATCGGTGCGCCGGTACCACCCATGTTCTTCGGCACGCCGACGGTGACCGCGCGGTCATACGCGGCCCACGCCGTAGGCACGGCCGTCATCATGTCCGACCACGCAACAGCGGCGTGGCCGAAGCGTTCGGCCTTGCTGATCTTGCTCTCGGGCTCGAACAGGTTCGCCGACATCGCGCGAAAATCGCGATCCTGCTGTAGCAGCCGCGCGCGGATCTCGGGGAATTTCTCCTGCGCGCCGCGGATCTCGGCAGCGTAGTTCGTGCCCATCGCGGCGAAGCGCGAAGCGAGGAACTTCTCACCGCCGCCCGTGAAATAGCCCCCCGTCTTGATGGCCGCTGAACCGCCGTGCTTGAGCACGGTCGAGATGCGAAACGCGATGCCGTTGATTACCAGACCTGTGCGCGTGTATTGCAGAATCTTGCCGAGCGCGCCGATCTCGCGATCCTGGTTGTCGGCGTTGGCCGTCTTGCCCAGCCACTCCTGCAACGACCGGTACGCTTCAGGCCCGTAGGTCTTCTGGAACTGTCGCCGGAAACTGCCGTCGGTGATGATCTTGTGCACGTCGATCAGCGTCTCGCGATATGCGAGATCGTGAATCGATTCGGTCATCGCCTGCGGAATCGTGTGGAAGTCGAGGTCCACCACATCGGTATAGCCGTGGCTACGCGCGTTGAGCGAACCGTTGGTCGTCGTGTCGGGCCGATAGTACGATTTGCCAAACAGGCCTTCGCCGGGATCGATCGCGCGACCGGCCGATTCGATCTGGCCGCGACGTGAACGCAGGGGGTCGTACTTGATCGCGGCATAGCCGCCACGCTGCTCGCCGAACTTCGTCTGGAAGGCGCGCGGCTCGATGCGTTCCGGCGACGTGTTGCCAAGTCGCTGGTTCATCGCGACCATATCCGGCCAGTGCTTGTCGTACTGGTCCCACACCGACTGAACCGCTTTCCAGTCTTTTTCGCTCATGTTGTCGTGCAGGAAACGCCACACATCCTGCGGGTTCCATTTCCAGCCTGACGTGAGTTTGTCGAAATTCGATTCATTGCCAACGTGCAAAGCGATACCGAGCATACGACCGCGATTGATGCGCAACGGTTCTCCGGTCGTGCTGTTCACGTCGCCGAGGCGCGTGTTCGGCACGCCGTCTTTCAGACTGTCCTGCCACTCGCGGCCCAGGTGATCGGCCATCTTCTGGAAGTCGTCCGACATGCCTTTGAGCATATCGACTTCGTGGTAATTGGCGCGAAACACCGGTTCGTAGATAGACTCGCCGAACGGTCCCAGCAGCTCGTGCATGTCGTACTGGTTGCGTTTGTATTCCTGCGGCTTGAGTTGCGCCTTGATCGAACGCAACTGCGACGTCATATGGTCGAGCGCGATTTTGAACGGGTTGTTGCTACGATCGGCAGGCTTGTCGAAAATCTCCGCGTCGCTGAACTGTTCGCCGCGAGCCTGCATTTTCGGGATCAGATGCTCCATGACGTAGGACGCGATTTCAACTTTTTCACCGTTGATCGTCACCGTCTTGCGATCACGACCGATCTTCTCCAGCGACTTTACGGCGTCCGTCAGCCCGCGAAACTGTTCCATCGTCATATCGCGGTACGGCGTGCGGAACGTCGGATTGAGCATGTCCGGCGAGACGTTCGGCGCCATGCCGAGCGCGGTCTGTGATTCGACCCACTTCTCTAGGTTGATTTGCTGGCGCGTCGGCGCATCGGTCGGGTTCTTGCGCAGGTCGAAGCGCGACAGCATGTCGTCGATCTGGTCGCGCACATCCACGTCGATCTTGCCGCGAACGCTGTCCTTATTGAATTTCTTCAGATAGTCGAGCGACTTCAGGACTTCGGTAGCGGCGGCGCGCGCGGTCTTTTCGAGCTGGTTGTTGAGCAGCTGGTTGCGCTTCTGCTGCGCGGCTTCGGTAAGGTCGCCTTTCACGCGCGCCGCGTCGGCGGCTTTTGCCGCACGCGCTTCGGCCGCGCCGTATTTCGACGCGTTGATATCGCGCACGCGCGCCTTGGCGATCGTCGTTTCGGCCACGGCCTTCGCAGCTTTTTCGAGCACGCGCACGCCGCCCGTCGCTTTCGTCAGCGCCTTGTACTCGGTCGCGATAAAGCGTGTTCGCACTTCGTTGTGGATGGCCTGATTCGCCGCGGTGTTCATCGCCTGCGGGGACGTGATATCGCCGTACTTCTCAAGCATGCGCTGATCGGTCAGCGCCTCGATAACCTGCTTGCGCGGCTCGGCGTCGGCGATCGCCTTCGTCATTTCGTCGGCGTTCGCGAAGCCGAAGCGCTCGGCCACGAGATCGGCGGGGATCTGGTTTTCCTTATTGGCCTGCCCGAGCATGAAGTCCTGCGCGGCGTACACCGGTTCGGTGGCGACGTCCGTCTTTACCTGTTCGCGAACCGCCGCACGCTTGGCGGCCACGTCGTCACGCACTTCCTTGCTCGCACGATCTTTCGCGATCTCGGTGAAACGCATGTCGCGCAGCGTGCGCGCGGTCAGTTCGTCCGATGCTTCGAGCGTTGCTTCGTTACCCAGCGCGTGGTACGCCTGAAACTCTTCCGGCGTCATGCCGGCTTCTTCGGCGCTATGGAACATCGGCGCATAGGCGCGCTCGGCTTCGGCGGCGCGGATCGCGTCATTCGAAGCGAGCATGCGGTCGAACACGCCGCGCACTTCGGGAGACAGCTGCACGTGCAGGTTCTGCAGCGACTTGTAGACGTTCACCATCCACGCGCGCACGCGCTGGAAAACGCCCTGCAGTTCCGGCGTCGGCGCTTTCCCTTCCATCAGGTACGCTTCGAAGCCGCGCGCGAACTGCTCATGCATCGGTCGTTTTTCTTCGAGCGGCATCGTGCGCCACGCATCGGGCGTCGTGCCCATCCAGTTCGTGGCCGTCTCGAAGTCTTTCGACACTTCCGGCAGCGAGCTGTCTTTCGCCATGTGGCTGAGCATTTCCAGATGGAAGTGCCCGAGTTCGTGCACGAACGTCGACAGGTCGGCGTCCTTGTTCAGCGTGATCGTGCTCGGCGCGCTGGTGATGTCGTCGGCGAACGACAGTTTGCCGCGCGCTTCCTGCGTCAGGGCGTTCGCGCCCGACGCATCTTCGGCAGTGATCTGCAGCGGGTAGCGCTCGAACATCGATTCGGGCGACAGGCCCGCGCGTGCGCCGGCTGCGGTGTAGCTGTCGCGCACGAGTGCGGCGTACACCTTGTTCACGTCGGGGCGGAAGCGGTTCGCCTCGGTGAGTTGGCCGAGAATATTGTCATGCACCGCCTGCGCGGATTGCGCGACCGTGTCGTCGTTTGCCTTGTCTGCCGCAGAGGCGTCCGACGCCTGCTGGAACGTGTCACGGCTCGACTGGTAGAACTCCTGCGCCTGCTGTTGTGTCATGCCGTCGGGATCGGTCTTCAGGTGCGGCATGAGCGAGTCGCCCAGCGGGCCGCCAGCGATGTGTGTGGCGAAATCCTCTACCGGGATCGACACGTCGCCACCCGTGGCAAGCGCTTCGGGCAACTGCTGCGCGACGCGCGGCATGGTCGATTCGACATCGCCGATCTTTACGCCCGACTGGTTGAGCGCGTTCGCGAGTGTGGCGCCGTCCACATAAATATTCTGCACCGGGCCGTCGGCGTTTGCCGTGGCAACGAAGTCCTTGAACGCCTGCGGGTCGCGCGGGCGCAGCTTCGAGTTCGCAGCCGACGTCGCCAGATCTGAAAGCGTTTGCGCATCGCCCATTGCCACGTCAGCCTTGGCGGCGTCCGTCATCCACGCGCCTGTGGCGCGGCCCGCGCCGTGCAGCGAGAACACGGAATTGAGGCCGTAGTCCATGACCTTCTGCGCGGTGCTCCGATCATCCCACGGCGTCGTCCCCTGAATGGCGTCCATCGCGACGTTCACGCCGGCCACGCGCGCGAGTGTCTGCGCGATCGTCGCGTCGGGCAGCACACGCCCGGCCGCGCCGAACACAGCGCCCATTTCGGCGCCGTGCAAGCCCTGCATGCCGAGTGTCGTCAGCGCCGCTTCAGGGCTATTCTGGTTGAGCGCGTCACCCGTCGCGGTGATCGCGCTGGCAAGCCCCAGCGTCGACGCCTGACCAACGACGTCTTTTGCCGCAGCTTTCACGAACGATTCGCCCGCTACGTGTTCCAGCAACGAACCGCCGATTTTCTCGACTGCGCCCGCAGCGAGTTTCAGCGGCGCACCCGCAACGAAACCCGCCAGGTTGCCCGCGCCGCTTGCGACCTGACCGGCTGTCGTTTGAGCCGGGCCGCTCGCGTCCGGCGCGAGGCCGGCAGTGAACGCGTTTTCAAAGCCTTGCGCGAACTGCGTCGGGATCTCGGATGCGCCGCCTACCGCGTCGCGCTCTTGCCCGACGGTCATGCCGTTCTGCCTCGCGTAATTCTGGATAAACGCCTGAGCGCTGCCGGCATCCTGTGCATTGCCCGTCGGCACGGCGTCACCCATGCCGAGCAGATTGCGGCCCCAATTCAGCAGGCGTTCGCGCAACGGCAACGGGCTGTTGTCCGGCTGGAAATAGCCCGTGGTGCCCGGTGCGAGCGGCACAGTATTGCCGGCGGGGCCGAGGTTCGCCGTAGCCTGCTCAACGGCCTGCATGCCCGGCACGTCGTCGTGCGCGATCTTCGCGTTGTTCTGCGACTGGTAGAACGCCGCGGTGGTGGGGAATTGCTTCGCGAGGTTCTGAAAATCGATACTCGAGACTGCGGCCCTCTGTTTCACGGCGTCGGGGAACGCTTTGACGCTGTCGACCGGCGTGCCGGTCTGCTGCGCGAGGCGCTGCATCTCGGCTTCGTAATCGGGGTTCGCGCCGACCGCGAGCGCGATATTGCTCTGTGCGGTTTGCGCGGTGCTGGCGAGATAGGCCGATGCGGGTGACGGCGTCGGTGCTGCCGGTGCTTGCGGCGTGACCGGGCCGGAGAACGAGGTATCGGAATTCGGAACGATCAGATCGGGCATCAGGGTGTGCTCGCGTTGCGGGATTGTGCGGTTTTGAAATGCCAGTACGCGCCGAGCAACTGACCGGGTGACGGATTCGGCACGCCGTTCGACTTGAAGTCCGCAACGAGCTTCGGCCGCACATCATCGGGGATCTGGTCGGGCGTCATCGACATCATGTTCACCGTCGTGTCCGGACGGGGGATCGACATAAAACCCAGGTCGAGATGATTCTGGAAGGTGACCGATTTCGTGAACAGGCCGTCGATGTGCTTCTCGATATCGACCTCGGTGAACTTCTTGCCTGCCTGCTGCTGCGCGTCGAGAATGCTTTGGTTCACGAACTGGCGAATGCTGCCGACCTGCGACACGGCGTCAGGGTCTGCGTTGAACCCGGTCGATTTCGGGTAGGGGTTCATGCCCATCGACTGCAGACGCTGCGACAGCGTTTCGTTTACGGCGCGCAGGTTCAGACTGCCGGGCGCGTTCGAGCCGGTGTTATTAATCAGGTCAGCGCGCTGCTTTGACAGCGTCTTGAAGTCGTCGACAGAGAGGTTTTGCGCCTGTACCTGCCACTGGTCGTTCGTCATGTTCGCCATGATCTGCGGCGTCGTTACGAGCGTCTGGTAAAGCGCCGTGTTCGTGGTGTTCGTGCCTTCCGACATGCTCTTCGCGAACGTCTGCAGACCCGGCAAATCTTTCGGGTTGACGGCGGCAAGATCGGCGGGATTGATCGATGACCAGTTCCCGCGATTCGCCGAAAGCGTGCGCTGTACCTGCGCCACCGCCGCGGTGTCGCGCTGGTCGATTGCCTGCGTCTGCTCGTTGTATTGCTGCGTTGCGAGTGTGACGGCCTGCTGCATCCATTCGGGTTTCTGTTGCAGGGTCGGATTCGCGCGGACCTGCGCGATCACGTCGGCGAGTGCGGGCCGCGTCGTGTTCACAGCGCCGGACTGGTAGGCCGCGACGTTCTTCTGCACGTACGCTTGCCCTTCCGGTGAAATGAACTGCATCCACGCGTTCGGTGTACCTGCGGCCTGCGCTTTCTGCAAGGCCGTGTCCATCGCGCCGCTTCCATCGTGGTACGCCGCCCACGCCTTTGCCGGGTCACCGTAGCGCTGCACCATCGCTGTAAGCAACTGCGTGCCGACACGGTTGTATTCGGCCGGTGTGTCGCTCTGCGCTGGCTGGATGCCGAAGCCAGGTTGCTGCGCCGTCGACGGCAACGCTTGCATCTTGTATTTAGCGCCCGTCGCGGACGTAACCGGCGTACCGTCGCCGTTGAAATCTTTATTCCCGGATTCGTCCTGCGCGGTAATGACCTGCATACGGGAAAGCGGGCTGTTCGAAAGTTGTGGCCCGGCAGCGGTCATGACGTTGTTCACTACGCTCGTCGCGACCTGCGTGCCAATGTAGCTGTTGAGCTTGCCGCTGACCTTGAGAATGTCATCGGCCGTCATCTGCGGTGAGTACTTCGCGAGCAACTGGTTGGCGTAGGTCGTCTGGCCGTGCTGGAGTGCCGTGTCGATCGCGCCGGTGAGCGCGTTGCTCGTCATCGTCAGCTGGTTCGCTTCGATCTCGGTCGCGGCGCTGCCGTTGATTACGCCGGCCTGATACGTTGCGGCCTTGATCGCGTCGAGCCCGGCGTCGATCTGGTCAGGGTTGTCGTAGCTCAAGCCGACCTGATTCGTCGCCAGCTTGACGGTGCCCTGCTGCGTCGACAGCGCGTACTCCTTGAACTGCTGGCCTTCCCATTGTGTCGTTTGCCCATGGAACTGCGTGGCGATGTCCCGCGCCTGCTCGTTGAACATGCGCAGCTGCATCGGGTTCGACAACTGCGAACTGATCTGTGACGCGCTATCGGTCAGCTTGCCCGTCATCTCGTCGGCAAGGCTCATGCCGCTCGGCCGCTGGATAGCGTTGATACCCGTTTGCGACATGACGCCGCCTTGCGGGTTGTACATCAGATCCTGTTGCGTGGTCTTGAGCTGGTTCACCGCGTCATTGACACGCGTCTGGTTCGCCAGATTCTGCGCGTCGATCGCCATCTGCGATTGCGCGTTCGCGGCCTGCCCGAGCGCGTCGCCGGCCTGGCTGTATTGCTGCGAGCCCTGATCGAGCAGCCCGGCTGTAACAGCGGTCGAGCCCTGAAAGTCGGGTGCCTGGCTCGGCGTTACCTGCTGCGAGGGATCGAGTGACGGAACGACCGGCATTTAGCTAACCCCTGCGCGTTGATTGCGATACCAGCTGGAAGCGACCCCGGTCGCGCTCGTGAGCAGCGATGTTGCGCCGGCCATCGCCGGGCTGACCGAACTCGCCGCGGCGCGATACACGCCCGCATTGAGCGCGTCCTGCTGGCTCTGCTGCGTATAGCCCATCGCTGCGCGCGCGGCGTTGGCCGTGATCGTCTGCACGTTCTGGTTCGTGATGTATTGGGTGCTGGCCTGCACGTTGGCCGCGGTCCCCGGCGCGTCGACATCGACACCATTGGCGGCCATCGCGGCGCGCTGCGACGCAACGGTCTGCGCGCCTCGCGTTTCGGCGTTGGTCGCCTGCCCAATGCCCGACGTGACCGCGCTTGCCGCAGCCTGTTCGGAATTGATCGCGTTGGTTTGCAGCTGGTTAGCCTGCGCGTTGTCGGCTGTGACCGTGTTATTCGCTTTCGTGATTGCGCCGAAGAGGCTGAGCGCGCCTCCGGCCGTGCCGAGCGCGAGGTTCGTGTTGCCCGGCGTGAAGATGCTCGACGTGTCGGCCGGCGACGAGCCGCCGAATGCGTACGGCGCGCCGCTGCCGGTGGTGGCGCTCGTGGCGGCTGACGCGAGATTAGGCAGACACATTATCGTTTCATCCCGAAGCGGTGGAACGGCAAGCCGAAAACGCCATAGGGTTCGGTTTCTTTCTGAACGGTAAAGCCGAGGCGGTCCAGCCATTGCACCGACTTCAGGCTGCGCGCATCGACGTAGTTCAGCAGGGTCGCGTATTTGTCGCTCATTAAGTGAACGTACTCACGGCCGAGCCGGGTCAGTTGCTTGGGCGCGCGCTCAAGCGCGGGCGTGCCAAGCATCCACGGCACGCCGATACCCGGCGCGGCCGTCACGCCGAACAGGCCTGCGGGCTTTCCATCGACCTCGATCGTCCAGAGCAGCGTCGAGAGTTGTGCGCCTTGCCGCATGACCGCAAGGCAATCGCGGTGTCCGGTCGCGCCGTGGATCTCTTCGATATCGGCGCTGCGCAAGTCAGCGGCAATGGCTTCGATATCGCCGTCGCGCGGGTCGCGCACGGTAAGTTTCGCCATCTCAACCCCCGATTGCGGCTTCGATCGTCATGGACGCGACGATCAGCGGAAGCGGGTCGGATTGCCGGATATAGACCGAGCCGTCGGCGTCCCAGCCCGGCGACATATCCAGCTCGATCACGCCAGTAATCATGGCGGGCGGCGTGCCATACGGCTCGGTGGTTCGCTGCTTGTACTGCACGAGTTCGTCGAGCGTCGGCCCGGCGAAGATGCCCGACGAGTTGTGGACACGCAGCCACACGCGATTGACATTCTTTACCGCGCCCTGGCCGTAGCCCTGCGCGGCGAACGAAAACGGCAGTGTCTGAAGATCGGCGGTAATGGGCAAGCCGACAGCCACGATATTCGCGGGGTGCTGAAGCGCCACCGTTCCGTTGTCAACGATCTGCTGCGGCTGCACGGCGCCGTCGGCGAGAATGCTTACGGTTTTGCCCTCAAGGTGATTCAGGCCGCTCACCGCCGTCATCTGGTTGCCTGTTGCGAGAATGCCCGCATCGACGAAGAAACTGTCGGTGAGCACTTCGACCTGCCGCGAATGCATGCGCTCGACGTAGCGAACCTGTGCGTTGTTGATCGTCCGGTTGACGATCACATAGAGCACCGACTCGCTGCCTTCGGTCACGACGCACACCGATTCGAAAATGCCGTCGGTGTCGTGGTGGTGCCACGCCGACACCTTGTTCGCAGGCGAATAGGTGAGCCCCAGCAGCGTGCCGTTAGACGACACACACCACATGATCGGGTAGGGCGCTTTCGCGTACGCCATATCGACGATGGTGAAGAAGTCGAACAGGTGCGGCGCCATGAGGCTGATGTCCTGCGTGATGTAGCCACCGGCGTAGTAGTTGTACGTCATCTCGCCCACGTGGCCGCCAAGCGCCATCGCATAGAGCAACGAGTTGCTGACTGTCACCGGCACGACGTTCGATGCACCTGTGTAGCCTTGAGGTTGTACCGACAACGTGTTCGGCGTCAGCGCCTGCGTGGCCGATCCGTTCGCCGTGACCGCCCATTCGGCACTGGACGTCAGCAGCACCAGTTCCGACAGGGGCACGATATGGCGGATCGTGTTCGCTTCGCGCGCGGCGATACGGAACACCAGTGAATCGGTATCGCGCGACGGCTTGCTGGCCGACAGGTTCGATTCAGTGCCTGTGCGCGTCATCCACAGCGTTTGCGGCAGCGTGATCGTGCTCGCGAAGACGCGGCGCTGTTGCTCGTAACTGACGGCGCCAGGATAATTGCCCGGACCGTTGAAAGGGTTCGCAAGTTCGGGCGGTGTCGTGGCCGTGTCCGGCACGATGTTGTTATCGAGGATGCTCAGGCTCTCGGTCTGAGCGATATACGCAAAAATACCCTGATAGTACCGATAGACGTTGTACCGCGATGCGCCGGGCTGCTCCGTCCAGCTGACCGTGTTTGTGTACCCTGTGAGCGTCAGATCGTTGTCGCACGACGCGACGGGCGAAGGCAGCGACTCTTCGCCCGTCGCCGACAGGGAGGTGAACACATAGTCGTACTCGACGATAAACGGCGTGCCGGTCGTGCCGCGCGTTGCAACCGCCGTCGGCGCCGCGGGCGGTGTAGCCATCGACGAAACAAAGCTGATCGTGGTCAGCGTCCAGTTTGACGCGCCGAGGCGACGCAATTCCATCGGCGGGTAATTCGGGTGCACGATCGTCATGACATCAGCCGACTGCACATAGTGCAGGTCGAACAGGTCAGCTTCGGCGTATGGCGTGGCTACCTCGTAGATCGCGCTGCCGTCGGCGGTCAACAGCGTCTGCCCGTTGGTGTGGAAGCGGATGTAATTTAGCCCGAACTCCAGTGCCATCGTCTGCGTGATGCTGTACGTGAACGGGATCATGCGCGAGCGTGTCGCGTTGTATTTCGCGCCGAGCACGAACGCAAGGCCCGCGCGGTTCACCGCGGGGCCGTGTGGCAACGTGATGAAGTTGCGGCACGTCGCGAGCCCGGTCTGGAACTGGTCCAGATCGACGCGGCCGAACAGTTCCGGCGTGATCTCGCCGGCCGCGAACGAGCGAAGCAGATTTTTGATGTTCGCCATTATCGGTTCTGGATCCACGGTGCCGGACGCTGGGACTGCGCAATCGAGCGTCGGCGGTTGTTGGCGTCGTTGGTCGTGGCCTGCGCCAGACTCATCTGGTAGGCCTTCATGCACATGGAAGCCATCTGCGCGCCCGCGTCACCCTTAACGACCGGTCCGGCGAGGTACGCGGCCAGCAGCCACGCGATTGTGTCGACGACCTGGGCGCTGAATTTCGTCGTGTCGGTGACGCTCGCGACGTAGCGGATAACCGCGCTCTCAAGGCTCGTGTAGATGACCCCCGAACCGTCGCTCCGCGCTTCGAGTTCGTACGGGATAGCCGGCATCGTGAATGCGTCGTCCTGCCAGTGTCCGCACGACTCGTCGATCGGGTAGAACGTCGGCGCGTTCGGGTCGATCAGGTCGATGATGTTGCGGCAATCGCTCGGCATCTGATAGACGAACTGGAAACCGGGCGGCGGCGTATCGGTCAGCAGCGCGAGATTCGCGCGCTTCGTGGCGAAACCCCACTCATGCTTTTCGAGCACCAGGTCGCGCGCGAGCGGATAGAAGCGCGCGCAATGCTCAGCCTGCGCGCTGCCTTCGGGTGGGCTGATGCTCGACACCGTGGCGCGGTCGCCGAGATGGCCGAGTGCCAGATTGCAAATATCGACTTCGCTTGCCATTGGCGAACCTCAAATGAAAACGGGAACCGCAAGGGCTCCCGTATTTGCTCACCTATACGGGAGCCGTTCAGGCCAGATCAGCTTCGAGCGTCGGGTCGCGCGGTAGCGCACCTGCGGGGTTGTTGCCCGTGGTCTGCGGCTGTGCGACCTTCGGCCGCTTGATCTGCTTGCCGTCCGAGCGCTCCATCCATGATTGGTGAAGCGCCTGTTCGTCCGCGACTTCGAACTCGTCGCCCGTTTCGCGGTAGTGGCCGTAATAGCCCCGCGCAATGGCGATAACCTTGATACCCATGTCGTATGCTCCAGTTCAATCGAAAGAGCCGGGCCGAAGCCCGGCATCCGCTTAGGCCGTGAAGCCCTTCGCGTAATCGACCGTGCCGTTGAGCGTTTGCAGGTCTTCGACGAGGCCGGCCGTAACCGTGCCTGCGGTCATCGTGCCCACCACCGTATAGACCAGCCCGACGTACCGGCGATACTTGCCGTACGGCAGATCGAGGCCAACGAGACGCGACTTGGCGGTTAGCGACGCGGTGACGATCGCCGCCGTCGCGTAATGCACGATCGGGTTCGTCGCCAGATCGGCCGTGTCAGCCGAGACCAGCGAGATCGCCAGCGAGGTGCCGCCCGCGAACGTGGTGCCTACCTGCGCGAACAGGGTGATGTCCTGACCGTCGCCGATACCCGTCTTGGTGTTCGGGCCACCCGACGGGATGGTGTCGATGACGTTGCTCGAATTCGCGGTAACCGTAACGGCCTGCGCATCCGAGAACAGGTTTTGTTGATCCATAATCATGGTGCTTACTCCTGTTTCGTTTAAGAGCAAGCCACCGAAGCGGCCTGCGCCTTTGCGCTTTGCTTAGACGACGCGGGCTTCGGTCGACAGCAACTGATCGCAGATGCGGATCGGGATGCCGAGGAACATCGTCGTGATCTGGCCTTGAGCGACTTCGATGCTCAACGCGTTCTGCGACTTGTTCATGGCTTGCCGGCGCAGCATCTTGCCCACGGTGCGGTTCACGTAGAACACGGGACGGCCGACGCCCTGACGCGGCAGACGGGCGGTCATTTCGATCAGCAGATCCGGCAATGCCACCGGCGACGTACCGTTCACGCCGGGGAACGTCGGCGTGGTCGAGGTGACCAGATCGGCGACGTTGATGTTTGCCGCGCGCACCGTATAGCGCCAGTCCTTCAGCGCCACGCCGCAGTTCCATTCCCAGCGGTCGGCCAGGGCGCGGAAGCGGTTGTTGTTCGCGTCGAATGCATCGATCTCGCCGAGATCCTGGTGGATGATGCCGGCCTTCGTGCCCTTCGGGAAAATGCCGGTCAGCGTCTGATCGCCCCAGCTCACGAGCCAGATCGAGCAGTTGTTTGAGCCCGTGCCGCCGCAGTCGACGATGTTGTTACCGTTCGGCGCGCCCGAGATCGTGCTATAGCGCGTGGCGAGGCCGTTGAAACGCTCGGCATAGACAGTCGTGTCGCCGTAGAACAGCGTCTGCGCCATCGTTTCGTTCATCGCTTCGAGGAAAGCGTTAGCTTCCGAGAGGCGGAATGCGGCGCTGTTGCCGTTCAGGTTTGCGGCCTTGACGTCGATTTCGTTGCGCGCTTCGAGCATGCCGCACGCTTCGTCAACCTGCGCGCGGGTCGATTTGCTCGCCGGCACGCCGCCATACATGCGACGCCACACGACGGACGGCAAACCGGTACGTACGGTGGTGCGGTGACCGGTCGGCAGATTGCCTTCGGCCCACGTCGCGTCGAGCAGGATTTCGTTCGTCTGGTTCAGCAACTCGACCACGTCGGCGGTCGAGCCATTCGGGTCGAGCGACTTCGCTACATCGAGCAGCGTGGGATTCTTGGTACCGAGCACGGCCATGATTTATGCCCCTTATTTCTGGTTCGGATAAAGGCGGTTCTCGATCGGGACGTTGGCGCGATCCGCCTGCGCTGCGCTGCCCGTCACGAGCTTGCCGTCTTCACTGATTGCCTTGCCTGCCTTGACCATGAACCGGACAACTTCCGGGTGATTGCCAAGGCCGCTCTGGTTCAGCAGCGTTTTGAGCGCAGGCGAGCCGAACGAATCGAGCGCTTTCTTCGCGACGCCGAGGTTTTCGGATAGCGCGTCGCCACCGATTTCCTTGTCCGTCGTGGTTTGCTGCGCCCACTCGTCCGTCATCGTTTTTTGCTGCGCGACCAGCTGCGCCGCAAACCCTTGCGCCTGCTTGGCGCCGAGATCCGCAACACGCTGTGCCTGTTCCTGCGTCAAGCCGAGTTCCTTGGCGGTCGTCTTCAATTCATCCAGCAACTCGCCCTTCATTTCAACGCCGTCGGGGAGCTTGAATTCGTAGACGACTTCCTTTGCGGGTTCGGCAGGCTTGGTGTTCGCGTCGCCTGTTTTCGTCGCATCGGCTTCGGTGCTCGCTGCGGGCTCGGTCGGCGTAGGTGTCGGCGCGGGGTTCGCTGCGGGCGTTGCTGCTGGGCTCGGCGATGCAACGGCGGGGCTTGCCGTCGTGCTGGTCGCGTCTGCCGGTGCCGCCTGGCTATCAGTGGTGGGGTCAGCCATTTGGTTTTTCCTTTATTTTCGCTTCGTTCGCCATCTGCGCGTAAAGCTCGGCGCCGCCTTCGATCGAATGGATCTGCGCCATGAGCTTCAGTGCAATGCTGCGTTTGCCTTCGTTGAAGATCGACCAGTTCGCGTTACCGTCGAACGACTGCTGGTACAGCCGCGCGTCGCCGAGCAGGCGCCACACAAATCGACGGCCCTTTTTGCCGCTCATGAGCCAGCGGATATCGTCCAACTCGACCGCATTCTCGAACCGCGATTGTTCTTTCGCGGCGGCGCGCTGTTCATCCAGCGCGGCAAGGTCGGTCGGGTTGAAGTCGCTACTCATGGATGCGGAGAATAAGTGCGCGACTGCGGGGTATGTGAACGGTTAATCGCCGTAAATGCGATTGGCGATAGGCTTCGCCGCACCGTTGCCGGCCGCGAGTTCCATGTCGGTGATCTGCAGGTTCATGCTCTTGTCCGCGCCGTCCTGGTTCTCGTACTGCGAGATGCTGCAAACCTCGACGAGCGCGGTGAGTTGCATGACCGTGCCGACGGCGGGCAGATCAGTAATGCCGAGCTTCGCCAGTTCGTCGTCGCACAGATTGATGGTCAGCCCGTACGGGTACTGCGGCAGATCGCTGTCGGCATCGCCGAGCATCGTTTCCGACTTGGCTTCGGCGGCTGTTAGCTTCATCGAGATCATCGCGATCCCCTAGCTGAAAACGCGGTTGAGCCACTTGAGCGTGGCGAAGCCGCCGAGCACGAAAGCGGCGATGTGCGTAGCGATCAGGATGGCGATGATCATTGCGGGCCGCCCGTGTATCCGGTGAGGTTTGACATCGTGTCGGACAGCACATTGCTGGCGCCGCCTTGTGTCGGTGCCTGCGCGGCGGTCTTCGCCGTTTCTGCGGCCTGCTGCATGGCGGCCTGCTGTTGCGCCTGCTGTTGCGCTTTCGCACGTGCTGCGCGCTGCGCGTCGCGCTGATCGGGATCGACGTCGATAGACGGATCGGTGCCGAGCGCGTCGGTGTACTGCTCGTACCAGCCGTCGGGATCGAAGTTGTCGAGCACGGTCGGCGGTTGCTGCGCGTTGACCTGCATCATCGCGACGGTGCCGAGCGCCATGGTCAGCTTGTCGATGCTGTTGGTGCCGATCTGTTTTTGCGCCTGCGCGAGAATCGACACGAATTCGACCTGCAGCGGCACGCCGCCGAGTTCAGGCGGTGGTGGTGGCAACAGACCCGCTTCGGTGATGATGTCGAACGCTGCGTCGACCAGCGGCTTGAGCAGTTCATCGTGCAGGCGCTCGATCACCGGGCCGAGCATGAGCATCTTTTCTTCATGCAGTTCGGCAACCTCGGTCGCGGTCATGTTCGCGTTCGTGTTGTTCGCGAGCATGAGGAACAGGTCTTCGTAGAACGCGCTCTTGATGCGCGTGCGCACGTCGGTGATGTCTTCGAGCAGGTAGTCAAGCCGCAGATTGACTTCGAACGCACTGCGGATGCCGGCGCCCGGCGTGGCCGCGTCGGCGTAGGAGATGCCGCCCGGCAGCGTGTCGATATCGTGATTCTTCAGCGATGTCGGTACCTGGATCGGCGGCTTTGTCATGTAGTCGATCGCCTGACCCTTGCGCAGCTGCTCGTGCTGCAACTGGCGAATGTCGCCCAGCGCGTCCATCGCCGGCCCGTTGCCGTAGATGTCACCGCCGTATGTCGACCACCGCGGCGCGACCACGCGGAATTTCTTGAAGCCTGACACGGACAGGAGCGCGTTGTCGCCGCCCGTCGTGCCCTGGTTCGATGTCTGTTGCGAGTCCGACGAGCCGCCGACTTCGAGATAGGTTGACGTCCACGCCATATTGCGCGCGTCGGATTTCGACGGGTCGCGGTCTTCGTTCGGCTCGATGCAGTGAATGATCGTGCGCCACACGTCGAGATTGCCACGGTCGTACATGTTGCGCGTGTTGTCGCTCACGTTCTCGTAACCGAACTGCTTCACGAGTTGCGCGACCGTCTTCTGGAACTCGCGATAGAGCGTGTCCACTTCGCCACGATCACTGGTCGAGATGCAGTATTCGCCGGCCGTCAGCGGGTACATGCGCATGACGTCCTGATAGTCGGTCATGATGATCGACACGGCCGTGCCGAACGCGCCAATTTCTTCGTACATCGAATGCAGCGACCGGTACACGTTCGAGCGGTTGAACACGTCGAGAATCAGCTTCGTGACGTCGGCGCACCACGTCTTGACGGGCTTTTTCTTGTTCAGGTCGTCGTACGGTGTCTTGAGCGCGATCCACGGCCGGGCGGGCGACGTAGCGCCAGCCATCAGCCCGGCGCCGAGCACGCGCAGCGATTTCGTTGCGGTGCTGTCGAAGATGTTCTGGTTACGCCGATTGCCGCGGTTGCGGTCTTCCACAAAGAAGCGGCCCGCGCGCGGCAGCAGGACGTTGCTGATGTCCTTGTACTCACGAATCCACGACGAGCGCTCATTCTTCAACGCATACCAGCGCTGCAGGATGAGTTCCTTGCGCGTGTGCACCACCTTCGCGTTGCCGCCCGACTGCGTCGGCTTGTCGGCTGTCGCGTCCGGCTGCGCGCTCTGGTCGTTCGTGAGAAGCGTGGCCATTAGCGAACAGGCCCGAGGTCTTCCACACGAACATAACGCCCATCAACGACTTTTACGCCTCGCATGGCGCAAGGGCAGACGGGTTGCCCGTTCTGTGGACCGATGCAGTTGCACGGTTGATTGCCACTCCCTTGCGCAATCACTTGCATCCCGGCGCTCTGAAACACTTTTTCGTAGTCGTACATTATGACCCCAGCAACGTGTTGCCACCCAAACCTGCGCCGGGACCGCCGAGGTTCAGGGCGGAATTCGCCACGCCCCCCGAACCGGTCAGCAAAGTGGACGCCGGCCCGCTGTTCACGCCGGCCGCAGCGGGCGTGCCGCCAGCGGCGACGTTCGACGTGTCCGCTGCAGTGCCTTTCTGCGCAGTGCCCGCAGCGGCTGCGGCTTTCGCTGCGTCGCCGCGCTGATCCGCTGCCTGCTGGTTGGACTGCACGTGCGCCGCGATTGCGGCGGCCGCGCTGATGCCTACGCCGATACCGGCAATGATTCCGCTCATGGTGTTTCCCCTGTGATCGTGACGCGGCCCACGCACTCCATGAGCAGTTCCGGTTCGTCAGTAAATTCGGCCTCGGCTTCGGCAACCGATTGCGCGGTGCTCAGCAGCACCATCGTCATGTGCGTATCGGCGTGGGTCCGAAACAGTTGCTTGCGCCCGGCGCTGCCTGGCAGCACGTGATAGCCGGTGAGACGCACGCAATCCACACCCGTGAAGACCGACACGTCGCCCTGCAGCACCAGCACGGTCGCACGGCGCAGCAGTGCGCCTGAGACGATCGTTTCAGCGGGCACGTGCGCGGTTCGCGCATACATGCCGCCGTGGATCAGGTGATCGATCGAGATACAGGTCTGCGGCAACGTGAGCATGGCCGTGTCCAGTTCACGCAGCATCGCGAGAGTACGCGGCCCCGCTGCGGACAGCGTCGGTTCGGGCGTCGTGATCTCGTTCATGGGAGCGCCTTGAAGTACAGGCGATTCGTTGCGTGATACCCGCTACGCGGCAGGATTACGTCGAGACGGCTTTCGTCCGGCGCGCTAATCATCAGGCCGATGGCGCCGCGCTCCTGCGCAATCTGCTCGGCTACTTCACGGATGTAGGTGCCGACGCCGCCCTTGCGCGCGTCAGCGGCAACGAAGAACGAGATCAGGCAACCGATCAGCTTCGAGTAATGCGGCAACACGGACAGCGTCACCACGCCGAAACCGACCAGGTCGTCGCCGTGCCACGCGCCGATGCATTGGCCTACGCCTGCAGCTTCCATCGTCCGGTATGCGGTGGCGTCAACGTTCGCTTGGCCGAGCCCCGGAATGCGCCCCGACTCAGCGGCGTATTCCGCGCACAGAGCGTCGAAGCTCGCCGCATTGGCGAGGTCATCGAACGCACAAGGGCGGATAGCTGTGATCATGGCTGCTTACGCGTATGGGTTGTGCTCGCCGCGATTACGGGGCATCGAATAGGCGTAGGGATCGTATTCGGCGTGGCGTTCGGTATGTGAACGCTGCAGGTCGTCCATCTTCGGTGTGTCGATCAGCGCCAGCACGTAGGCGGATGCCCAATCGGGGGAACGTTTGATGCGCTTCTCAATGTCTTCGCGCGACTCGACCTGAACCGTTTTGCCCTGCACGCGCCATTTGGGCGCGCAAAGGTCAGCCGCGAGACGCTTGTCGGGCGGCAACGCGATACCGTTGTTGGCGAGTGGGTCGAGCGCTTCACGCATGCGCCAGTACAGTTCGGTGCGCAGATTGAAGAACCTGAGTCGACCTGACTTGTCCATGCCTCGTGCGGCCTCGGACACGTTCACGCCGTACACCTGGACGCCCATCTGGTTCAGGAAGTCGTACGGTGACGAACCCACACCAATCACGTCGAGGTGGATCGGCGCGCTGTCGCGCAACGCGGCGATCGTGTAGCCGGCAACGGTTGGCCCGTCCGGTGTTGCCGTGCCGGGCTTGACGATCGGTTCATCGAACCACATGCCGTGGCGGCGCGCGATGATCGTGTTGTCGCGGCCGCCGCGCGCGACATCGACGCCAACAGAATCCATCGGTGGTTTGGCCTGTTTCGCGACCCACCGCGCCATGGCGATATCGACCCACTCGGTTGGGATCAGCTGCATTGCATCGTCTTCCATGCCTGCCTCGAATGAGCCGTAGAGCATTTGCGAGCGCAACGGCTCGGGGAGTGCCTGCAGCGTCGACACGTAGTTCGTGCCGACCAGATGCGGGTTGTCGGTGACGCGCGAGGGAATGAACGTGCGCGTTTTCGGCAGCACCAGTTCGCCGCCGTGCTCGAATGGCGTGCCATCTGCGACTTCCACGTCGTGGCCGTCGATGGTGGCGAACCAGCGCAATTCGCCCGGCAGTGCGCGTTTGCCTGCGTACTTGCGATCGATCCACGGCGCGAAGAACTCGATCAGCCAGCGGCCTTCAGCGGACGACGGCGGATTGAACGTCATCAGCGTCTGGCACTTCTGCTTCACATCGGTCGTGCGGTTCCACGCCATGAGGAAACGGATCTGGAACTCGGGGATCTCGGCAGCTTCGTCGTACACGATCAGGTCGTGCGGCCGGCCGCGGTACTTGGCTTCGTCACCCATGTTCGGTACTGAGCCGAATTCGACCTGCACGTCGGGTAGACGCCATATCGAATCCTTCGAATTCCAGCCGTCACGTGTGCCGAGCAGTTCGCCCATGCGGTCGACCATGCCGACGTGTTCGGTACCGTTCTTGCGCACCACGATGCACTTCTGGTGCTGCGTGAGCGCCTTGCCGATAGCGAGATCGGTCTTACCGCCGCCCGCCGCGCCGCCGTATCCGATGATGTCGGCATCCGACTCGTACGCACGCGTTTGTGGGCCACGTAGCGGGCTCCAGATGGGCGGCGTATATGTCGCCAGCAACATGTCGACTTCGGCCCGTTCTTCGAGCGTCATGTACGGCCGCAGGGCTTCCAGCTCGGCGGCGTTCATAGCAGGTCGGAGCCGTCTTCCTGTTCGGCTTTGCGGCGCGCTGCCTGCTCGGCGATTGACGCCAGCTTGGCGGCGCGCTCTTCAGGAGTGAGCGCGAGCGTTTGCCCATTCGACGTGACGTCGATTCGTTCGCTGTAGCGCGGCGACCACTTCGCGAGCAGCTTCAGGCGCTGATCGGCGCGGTTCCTTTGCCACTGAACATAGCCGGCGTCGACCTTGTCGCCGTGCTCCGTCGCGCAGCGCTCAGGCGGTGTGTCGAGGATTTCGACCGTTTCTTCGGCGATGACATCGAAGCCGCAATCACGCGCATGCGCGAAGCGTGACGCAAACTGTGGATACGCTTCGCGCCAACGATAGACCGAGCGGTAAGACGGCATGTGCGGCTCGCGCGTTATTTCGCGCAAAGTCTCGCCATTCGCGATGCGCTCGCAAATCTCGTCTGCCAGTTCGGGGGTGTAGGTGCTTTCCTGTGCCATGCACCGAATCGTGCAAGGCGTGACGCGTCGTATGTGAACGGTCAGACGGCGCGAAATCGTGCGGCGGTCTGCGCCCGGCGCATGTACGTGCAGATGTAGCAGACCTGCGTCTTGCTGATCTCGAACTTGATCGCGATCACGCGATACGAAACCCCGTCTTCGTGCAACCGGCGGATCATCTCCACGGCCGCATCCGTCAGCTTGGCGCGCTGGTGATCCTGACCAACACGCAAACCGCGATCATTTATCCCCACTATCCGCTTTGCCATTTGGTCACCCCTTAGCGCGTAATTTTTTGCGTTTTCATCTTTAGTGACGATGTGACGATAAAAGGCGTTTTTGGGGTATTTTCCTAATCCCTATACACAAGAAAGATTAAGGAAAAACACGTTTTATCGTCACATCGTCACTAACCAGACACCAGCCAACGTGAAAAAATTTGCACCTACGGCTACATCAAGTCACTAGACTCAAAATCGCTGTCTGCCTGCACGCTAATTCCTGCAAATCCACGACCGCGAACACCTGTCACATTCCGAACAGGTAAAAAACTGCGCGAAGTAAGCCGACGCGCCAACGCACGCGAATTCGGAATTAATCGCAATTCGCCGCGTGACTCGGCGTATGCCTTCCACGAGTTCCACAACTCCTCATTGGACGCGACCTTGTCGCTGCCTGTGGTGCATCGCTCGTCGAGCCAGTCGGCCAGCAGATCCATGTCGCTTCGGTACGAGTCGCGCGCCGCCGATACCGCCGCGGTCGGTTTGAGTCCGTTGTGTTGATAGGCGATCGCGCCGCGCACGCACCAGGTCAGAATGCCGCTCGCCTCGGCCGCAAGACGCTCAGCCCGGCTCGTGTCCTTCTTCACGTTGTCGTCTTTATCAAAGTTGCGGGTGAACGGCACAGGCATCAGGCGACGCCAGATGGCGTGATCGTCGCCCTTGACGATTGGCCGGTGATTGGTCGGCATGAACGCGACCCACGTCGGCGTAACTTCGACAGTGGTCTTGCCGTGAACGCCGCGCGCGGGCATCGGATCGCCGCCCGTCATGCTCTTTATCAAACCCTCGCGCAACTCACTGCCTTCGTCAGGCTCGCTGATGTACACGAAACGTGCACCGCGCAGGCGTAGGATGTCTTCGCGCGGGCCGCCAGCCGCACCGCCGTGCTGCCCACTGGACAGAAACGTTTCGGAACTGGCCGACTTGGCGTGCTGACCGAGCGCATCGCGGATCGCACCGAGCACAGTCGACTTGCCATTCGAGCCGGAACCGTACGGGATCACCAGCACGTCTTCTTTCGGCCGCGCGAGTAGCGCGTAACCAACGAGGCGCTGAAAGAATTCGGTTTGATCGTGCTCATCGAAGAACACGTCGTCGACGGTCTGTTCGAATAGCGCCGCAGGGGCTCCAGGTTGGTATTCAACTGTGGTGGTGACGGTAATACGGTGGTCCTTGTTCGGCAAAAGCAGTTCGCCCGTGCGCAGATCGACGGCACCATTGCCCACGCCGAGCAGATACGTGTGCCTGTCAAGCTGCGCGAGCGGTACCATCACGCGCGGGTCCGATGCGGCAAGTCGGATCATGTTGCCCACCATCGACGCTTTCTGGCATGCGGCGCAGAATTTGAAAAATTCGAGTCGTTCTTCGGCTGTCTGCAACTCGGCCACCTCATCAGGCAGGTTGCGGATCGTTTCCTTCGCCATGTTTTCCAGCTCGACGTGCACCGCGCGCTGCCAGTACACGCCAGTCCATTTGAACCAGGCTTCCAGTTCGGGCACATACATCAGCCCCGCACCGTAGCGGTCAAGCATGCGCTCAGCATTGCCGAACTCGGTGCGCGCACGGTATTCCTTCCTCGAGTCTTTCTTTTTGCCGCCTACCGCCGCTGACTCGGCCACGATGACTTCGAAATCCGCATCGATCGGTTCCTGCCACCCGTGATCGCGCGCCATTTTCAGGATGGTGCGCGCGGTGATCGCGCCGCGCTCGCCGTCGTGTGACTGCTTGATGTGCGGCCATACGCGCTCGTTCAGAAAGTCGGGCGTGTATTTACTGGAGCGCGCCGAGAACTCGTGTGCGAGCGCGAGCCCGTCGTCACTACCAGCCGTCGCGTGGTGTAGCGCGAACATGATGTTGCGCCACTCGTCGTAATCCAGTTCCTGCTCACCGCTGTTCGGGATCATGTCGAGCGCACTGCGCAGCTGCTCAAGCTCGACCGGCAACGTGTCCGGATCAAGCGCGGCGCGGGTTTGCGGGATTTCGCGCTCGACGACGGCCACAGGCAGCGACACCGGCCAGTCCATTTCGGCGGTCCACTCCTTCGGCATGTCGTCCAGCTCAAACGTGTCTAGCGGCACGGACGCGCCGGCCAGCGGCAGCACGAACATATTGCCGAAGCCGTCGACAGGCACGCTGTTCTGCTTGGGGAATATCTCGATCTCACCGCGCGACACGCCACCGACGCCAGCCCGCAAGCCGCACGACTCAAGCACGGCGCGCAGGCCGTAACGCACGCTGTACGCGTCCTGCGGCGAGTCCCACAGGAAATAGATGTGCATGCCGCGGCCACCCGACGAGCGGAACGGAATAGGCCGGAAGCCAAACCCCTCGCATGCAGACATGACACGCAACGCCGCGGCCTGCATCTCGGCCCACGACGTTTCACCGCCGTGCGAGTCGAGATCGAGACACGCAATCAGAGTGGTGGATGCGCCCGGCTGGATCTGCGCGGCGCCGTAAGCCGGGCCACCGTTCACGTGGTGCGCGAGCTTCGCGTCGGTCAGTGGGCGATTGGTGTGAGACATCTTGCCGTCGCGCTTGACCCAGCAGTGGGATGTGACGACGCGCGATACGATCGGCGCGAGCGCGGCGACCAGGGTTTCGTTATTCATAGGAGATCGCTGCCGTCGTCAAATGAGGTCGTACTCGTCGAGCGCTTCGCTCGCGGCTTCGATGAAAGCGCAGGCAGACGCCGCATTAATTGCGTTTCCGTAACCGTGGGCGCGCAGGCGTTCCACTGCAATGAGAGGTTCATCGCCAGGCAGTAAATCGGAGTAATCACCTGCCATGGCAGACCTAAGTCGAGCAGCCGCGTTGCGAGACTCGGTGAATGCCGTTTGCGCTGCGATAGAAATGCGTTCGACCGGCCGATGTCGCGGCCGTCCCGCGCGCAGGGAGTCGGCAAAGAAGTAAAGGCGTTTCCGGATGTGGTCAGCGCCCGCACCAGCTGCACTGATAACCCGCGCCGCGCAGGCGTAGTCTTCGCTTTCCAGGTTATCGAATACAGTGTCGAGCCAAGCGATTCCATCTTTGCTTCCAACCTGTTCCCCAAACACTCCGACAGGCACGCACTTGCGGATAAGATCGAACCAGACGGGCCACAGGTGCCGGTGGTCATCGAAGCCTTTTCGCTCCCATGCGACCGCAGCAATGCTGAAGGGTTGACAGGGGCAAGAGCCAGTCCAGACGGCGCGGTCGTCGGGCCATCCGGCAAGCCGCAGAGAGTAGGACCAGACACCGATTCCGGCGAAGAAGTGGCACTGTGTGTACTGCTTGAGGTCGTCGGGTCGTACATCCTCGATGCTCCGTTCGTCGACATCGCCCGGCGCGATCAGCCCCGCTGCGATCAGATTGCGCAGCCACTGCGCAGCGTAGGGTTTGTTTTCGTTGTAATACGCAGCCACGCGAGCCCCTAATTAGACATTTTCTTCAGACGAATACCCATACGCCGCGTAGGGGTATTCACCTATGCGGTTCTTTTTCGGCTACTGTTCGGTGCGTGTTAGGCTTAACCTGACATAAGGGACGGAAGGCCGTCAGTCGGGTTCGGATAGAGGGTCGGCGCCAGCATGTGCGGCGTGTATTCCCAATCGGTCAGTTCGGCCAGTGCGAGCGCCCGACTGCCCCGTTCGGGCAATTTGTTGTCGGCGATCCATTCATAAACCGAGATGCGCGAGATGTTCAGCGCGCGCGCCACAGAAGCCGCGCCGCCAGCTCGCTCGATTGCTGCCTTGATAACTGTCACGTGCGGTCCTTGTATGATGTTAGGCGTTTCCGAACATCATAGTGAGGCAACGCCGTACAGTCAACTAAATGTATGGAGCATTTTTCATGTCACTCGGCTCGCGCATCCGCGCAAAGCGCAAGGCCAAAGGGCTGACCCTTCAGCAGCTGGGCGACGTGTTCGGGATTTCCCGGTCTTCGGTATCCGAGTGGGAGTCAGATCGCTCGGCGCCCGCCAATGACAAGCTCGTGCGCCTTGCAGAAGTCCTGTCGACCTCTGTCGAAGAGCTTCTCTCAGATAGCGGTGGTAAACAGCCTGTAATCACCCAATCGAAAACGCATATTTCGTCTACTCTGAATCCTCACCACGTGGCCGCGACCGATGCGCCGGCCGGGAGGTTGCCGGTCATCTCCTGGGTGCAGGCCGGCCAATGGGGCGAAATAGTGAATAATCTGAGAGATGAAGCCATCGAAGAGTGGGTCGTTTGTCCGTTTCAAGGCGATTTCGTATTGCCAGTGGTGGGCGAAAGCATGTTCAATCCGGGTGGTGATCTGTCGTTTCGCGACGGCGACCGGATCTCGGTAAGCACTGGTGTTGAACCGCGACATAAAGGACTCGTGATCGCGAAACGCAAAAACGAAGCGTCGGCTACCTTCCGGCAACTGCTGATCGAGAACGACGGCGTGCTTATGCTGCAGACGCTGAACACGTCATGGCCGGAACGCTATATAAAGGTGGACCGCGACGTCGAGATCATCGGCGTGGTGACCGGACAATGGAGGCCGTTATGATGCACGCTGTTATCGAGATTGGCACACATGTGTTCTTCGCCGCGCTGGGCTTTGCGGCGCTCTTTGCCGTGTCTGCTGTTGCCGTCGGCCTGCGCGGGATGCGCCGCGGGCACTGACCTAACTCCCCGCTTCTAACCGCTACCCGCTGACTGCGGGTATTTTTTCGCCTGTTGTGTACGGTATTGCTTGACAAGTGTTCTGCGTCTCCCTACATTACGTGTACGGCGTTACCGTACAACGCCTTCCACACCACCCGTCGGGAGATCTGCGAAATGAGCCTCGAAGAACAACTGGCCGCCAACACGGCCGCGCTGAAAGAACTGACCGCCGCGCTGCTCGCGGGCGGCGTATTGCAAAACGCCCAGGCGATGACGACGCCCGCAGTGCAGGCCGTCGTGAAAGCGCAGAAGGCAGCGGACGAAGCGAATCGCAAAGCCAACCCGAAGGGCGGCGAGCACGAATCGAGCGACGCAGCAGCGCAGGAACAATCTCGCACCGCGTCGGCACTGGCGGCAGCAAAAAAGCACGCTGCGCAAGAAGCTGCGGAAGCTGCGCGCTCTGCGTCTGGCGAACCGTCTGCACCGACTGGCGAGTCATCTTCGAACGAGCCGACCGGCGAGCTGCAGCCGTGGCACGAGAAGACGGCCACGCTGTACGGTGAGCTGAAAGACGGCAAGCCGACACTCGACAACCTGCGTAAGGCCGTGCTCGGCATTAACGGCATGATCGGTCGCGACCAGGCTGAAGGCATCCTGCAGCGTTTCGGCGCACAGGCGATCACCCCCAAGGACACGAAGAAGGGCCTCGACGAAGCGCAGTACCCCGACGCATTCGCGCTGTGCCTCGACGTGCTGTCGGGCCGCGTCGACGCAACCGCTTCGATGGTTTCGGAGTAAGACGCCATGACCCAAAAATATGAATTTGTTGAGGGCGACGAAAAAGTAATCGCCCCAGGCCTGGTTGCGCGCCGCATCCGCGCACTCGTCGCAATTCCGGCTTTGTTGTGGGCGCCGGCAGTCCAACCGGGCGAACTCGGCGGCTACGTTGCTGAGTCGAACAACCTCGCGCAGGTCTCCGGCAACGCGTGGGTCTACGGCAACGCGCAGGTCTACGGCGACGCGCAGGTCTCCGGCGACGCGCGGGTCTACGGCGACGCGCAGGTCTACGGCGACGCGCGGGTCTCCGGCAACGCGCGGGTCTCCGGCAACGCGCAGGTCTACGGCGACGCGCGGGTCTCCGGCAACGCGTGGGTCTCCGGCGACGCGCGGGTCTACGGCGACGCGCAGGTCTCCGGCAACGCGTGGGTCTACGGCAACGCGTGGGTCTACGGCAACGCGTGGGTCTCCGGCGACGCGCGGGTCTACGGCGACGCGCAGGTCTACGGCGACGCGCGGGTCTACGGCGACGCGCGGGTCTACGGCGACGCGCGGGTCTCCGGCAACGCGCAGGTCTACGGCAACGCGCGGGTCTCCGGCAACGCGCAGGTCTCCGGCGACGCGTGGGTCTACGGCGACGCGCAGGTCTACGGCGACGCGCGGGTCTACGGCGACGCGCAGGTCTACGGCGACGCGCGGGTCTCCGGCAACGCGCAGGTCTCCGGCGACGCGTGGGTCTACGGCGACGCGCAGGTCTCCGAAAAATGCACCAAAACCCCGATTCTGATTATGGGGTTGGCGTACACGATCACCATCACGGACGACCATTTGCGCGCCGGATGCCAGTGCCATCCTGTTAGCAAGTGGCCGACGTTCACGCAAAAAGAAATCGCCGATATGGATGGTAAGTCGGCGCTGCGTTTCTATCCGCAGTTGCTGGCGCTCCTGGCCGCTGCACGCGCCGGGGAACAGGTGTCGTCATGAACGCACCCACCGAAGAACGCGCCCACGCGCTGTTCTCACCTTCCTCTGCATACACGTGGATAGCTTGCAAGGCATCCACGGCCGCGCAACTCGGTCAGCCCGACGAGAGCAGCGAGTACGCCGACGACGGTACCGCGAGTCACGAACTCGCGAAGTGGTGTCTCGACGCCGGTACCGACGCTGTCGCGTACATGGGCCGCGTCATCAAGGTCGGTGAACGCGAGTTCGAAGTCGACGAGGAACGCGCCGACTACGTGCAGATGTATGTCGACGGTGTGCGCGAGCGCATCGAAGCGTACAAGCTCACCGGCGCTCGCGTCGAGGTGTTCATCGAACAGCGCCTGTCGATCGAGCACATCACGGGCGAGAAGGGCGCGAAGGGCACCAGCGACTGCGTGCTGATCGCCGTATGGGAAGACGGCCGCGCCGAGATCTGCGTAATCGACCTGAAGTACGGCCGTGGTGTTGAAGTCTCGGCGGTCGAGAACTATCAGGGAATGATCTACGCCGAAGGCGCGCGCAACGAACACGCCGACTTCTATGACTTCACCAGCGTGCGTATCGTGATCCACCAGCCACGCGTCAGCGAGAAGCCCAGCGAATGGGAGATCACGCCGGCCGCACTGCAGGAATGGATCGCCACGGTCGCAAAGCCCGCAGCCGAGCAGGGAATGCTGTACGTCGAGTCGGTCGACTTCGTGCCGCTGTCGGTGACCGACTTCGCGCCCGGCGAGAAGCAGTGCAAGTTCTGCAAGGCGAAAGCCGTGTGCCCGGCGTTGGCGATGCACGTCGAGGAAACGCTCGGCGCGGACTTCGAGATGCTTGCGGATGTCGCGGCGCAGCCCGATTTCGACGGCTATCTGACCGGCGTCGAACTGCTCGACAACGATCGACTCGGCGTCATTTACGAATCGCTCGACCTGATCGACTCGTGGGCCAAGGCGGTGCGCGGGCGCATCGAGTACGAGCTGCTGAACGGCAACGCGGTACCGGGCGTGAAGCTCGTGCAGGGTCGTCGCGGTGCACGCCAGTGGTCCAGCACGGAAGAAGCCGAAACACTGCTTAAGTCGATGCGGCTCAAGCAGGAGCAGATGTACAACTTCAAGGTCATTAGCCCGACCCAGGCCGAGAAGCTGCTCAAGACCGAATCGCCGCGGCGCTGGAAGAAAGCCGAAGCGCTCATTACCCAGCGCGACGGCTCGCCGTCGGTGGCGCCCGAGAGCGACAAACGCCCGGCGCTGGTCATCGCGCCGCCCGCTGATGACTTCGAAGTGGTAACCGAAGACGGGGACGACCTGCTATGACCCGCCTCGACATCATTCGCGCAATCATGGGTGGCGCCGGAATCAGTCAGATGGCTGCGATCAAGGCGCTGCGGGAGCACGACGAATCGGTGCGCGCCCAACTGCGCGAGGAAACGGGGCGCCGCGAAGACATCGCCAAGCACGCCTTGCAAGGAATTCTCTGCAACGGCCGTCTCGTAACGCCCGAAGAGATCGTGCGCCAGGCGCTTCAACACGCCGACATCCTGATCGCGGAGATCGACAAATGATATTCACCGGAAAAAACCTGCGCTTGGTACAAGCCGGGCTCATAGACGCACTCGCGGAAGTTCACAACCGGATTGCGACTTGTCCCGATGTCGAGGAATACGCGGAAGACATCGCAATTCTGGAAATCGACAAGGCGGACTACGAAAAGCTCCTCGCTCGTGTTGCGAAAGCAATCGAAAAGGAACAGGCGAAATGACAACCAATCCCGCGTCCAAGTTTCCACATGTGCTCAGCGCGTTATTGCCGCCCGACGCGCGAACCGCACTTGCACGGGCGGCAAGCGAAGCAGCCAGCATCAACGACCAGTTTGCACGCGAGATGCACATGGAAGCCGCAATCGCTCGCGTGAAGCTCCAGTACCCAAATTACTTCAAGGACTAAACATCATGGGCACCAAAGTTAAATTGACCAACGTCCGCGCGGCCTTCCTCGACGCCCTGATCACGGCCAAAGAATACGAGCCGGGCGACGGCAAGTTCCGCTACAGCGCGACCTTTCTTATCGACCCTGCCAGCGAAAACCATAAAAAGATCGAGGCGGCGATTCAGGCCGAAGCTGCAACTGTGTGGCAAAAGAAGGCCGTGGCAACGTTGGAATCGATTCGCGGCAACACGAACAAGTTCTGCTACCAGAAAGGCGATCTGAAGGACTACGACGGCTTCGAAGGGATGATGTACGTCGCGGCGCACCGCAAGCAAAACGATGGGCGCGCGTTGCTGTTGGATTCGATCGCTGACCCGGAAACCGGCAAACCGGCCCGCTTGCTGGACGCTGCGGGTAAGTGGGTACCGGGCAAGGAGGGCCGCATCTACGCCGGTTGCTACGTCAACGCGACCATTGAAATCTATGCGCAAGCTGGTGCGAACGGGGGGATGCGTTGCGGTTTGATGGGCGTCCAGTTTTATCGCGACGGTGACAGCTTCAGTGGCGCGAGCCGCGGCAAGGAAGACGACTTCGAGGCAGTTGAAGCGCCCGAAGAAGCGATGGACGACCTGTCGTAAGTACGCATACCCGGCGCGCTGCGCCGGACGCTCTATCTTCGTAACTCTTTGAGGTAACACCATCATGGCACGCATCAAGAACAACCTCACCGGCGACGTGTTTGAAGCACCGGCCCGTGACTTCGCGAACGAAGCCGACTTCACCGTCGTCGACGATTCGACGCCGATTACCGCCGAGCCGCCCGTCGCGGCGGGTGCAGCGGGGGAGTCCGGTACGTCTGCATCGGCCCCTGTCCAACCGGCTGCATCTGGTACGACCGGCACACTCTCCGGTACCCCGTCTTCGGATCTGACGTCGACCCAAACCAGCGCGGACCCGGCAACGAGTTCGGCGCCCACGTCGACCCCGAACACCACCGACGCGGCCAGTACGACGGATGGCACCGCAGCGTCGGCCCAAGGTGAAGCGGGAAACGTTTCTCAGACCGGCACGGATTCTGGTACGTCGCTGGGCCTGACGCCTGCCGCTACGTCGGTTATCAATACGACTGCTGCGACTGTGGATGCAAGCAGTTCACCGTCTTCGACGAGCACGTCGTCGGATGGCACTGACGTGGGAAACGCCTCGCTCTCGACCTCGCAATCTACGGATGCGCAGTCGAGTACCAATGGCTCGACGAGCACGGACGCATCCGGCGCAGGCGCATCGAACCCGCAAGCATCCGAATCGAGCGCTGACGTGGGAAACGTCGAGAGTGCAGCCATCGCTGGCGTTTCTTCCGTGACGACTTCGGCCGAACCGGATGGCGTTGCGAGCGCTGCGGCTACCGAAGCTACGACAACGGCTGACCCCACCACGCTCAACCCGATCACGCCGCCCGTCACCGATTCGGTAACCGGAAACCCGACGGGCGGTCCGACGGCCGGTAACGGCGCGACGCTCGATGCACGCAGCAAGCACATCGTGGCCGACCAGCTCGAAAGCGACACGCTGTATCAAATCATGATGATCGTGAAGCTGACCGACAGCCTGAAGCACGCGGCCGACGCGTTCTTCGATCAGGTGCGTTCGCAGATCGACGTCGAAGCTGCGGCCTAAGCAGCACGTCCCGCCTTCGGGCGGGGCTCTTTGCGATGAACGTAGCGGAGTCAGGTCACCGCGCGGCGGATCCCGGGCAATCTCGTCGAGGTCGTTGGTTCAAATCCAACCGTTCATCGCAAAGAGTAAAGCGGGGCGTTCGTTCCTCCAAGCTGCGGCCGGCACCGTAGCGCTACGCCCTGGCTCGCTAACTGGTTTCGCCCGCGCGGATGACGACTCACGGGACCAGCATGCGCAAACCGTGAACGCTTAAACCAGACAGCGGAAAGCCAGGGAATTGCCGGTTTAGTTGTCCTAACAGGAGATTGCCATGTTGCTGTATCTGCTTATCCTTGCCCTTCTCGCACCGATCGCCGGTTGCCTGCTGTTCGTATTTCTCGCTGAAAACCCCAATGTGCTGACAGCCGCGCTCGGCGCGATCACCGGCATGGCCGTTTCGCTGGTCGCGGTGCTGGTGTTTGCCTGAGCATGAAACGCTGGCACGTGCGCTGCAGCAAAGAGAAATGCAAGCTGCGTGACGTCTTCACCAAACACCCCGACGAGTACGCGCGGTCACGCAAATGCAAAGGTTGCGGCGGCACGCGATTCAGGGTCATCAGGAACATCATCAAGGATTCCGGTCATGTCGACTGTACGTGCGGCGGTCTGTTATGGCCCGGCAGCACCGGGCGTTTCGAATGCCTCAAACACCGTCGTGGGTCGCCCGAGTGCTATTTCAACCGTAACGGCTCACCCCGTGCAATTTACGCTTGCCCTCACGATGGGCTACCACGTTGGCCCGCTCTTTATTGTTCAGAAGCGACGCGCCCCCGTGATTCATGGTGGCACTTTGGGTGGCAAGCGACGCAGGCGACGCGAGAAGCGCGCGACGCCGCGATGGCTGACACCTGCGCAGAAGCTGGAGATACGGAAGCTGTACCTGCTTGCTGAAGCGCTGACCGAAGCCCGCGGCGAGTTATGGGTCGTTGACCACATCGTGCCACTGGACGGGAAGCTCGTGTGCGGCCTTCACGTGCCCTGGAATATGCGCGTGCTGCACTGGCTGGAGAACTCGAAGAAGGGCTGGGGTACTTGGCCTGATATGCCGTTTGAACAACTGGAGCTTTTGTGATCCACGTCCAAAAACCCGGCAGTGATTTGCCTTTGACGCGCGCGCGCGACTTCTATCAGGCCGCTAAATGGCTCCTGCAGAACGCGACGGCCTTTGGTGGCGGCAAGTTTGAGATTTGGCGCGTCGAAAAGCGGGGGCGTTTTGTCACGGCAGAGCGTGAAGCAGAGTTTGAAACCGACGTCGCATTCGACGCGGGGCTAGACCTGCTATGAAACTCTGGCTTGACACCGAAACCTACAGCCCGACGCCGCTCAAGTCGGGCACGCACATCTACGCCGAGCCGGCCGAGATCATGATCTGGACGTACGCGGTCGACGATGGTCCGGTCGGCACGTGGGACCGTACGGCCGGCACGCGCATGCCTGATGACCTCGACTTCGCGATCGACGAGGCCGACGAGTACTGGTGGCAGAACGGGAAGATGTTCGATTACACCGTCATGCGCCACGCGATGCCCGAAACGCTCGCGCGCATGCCGCTGACGAAGTGGCGCGATACGATGGTGCAGGCGTACGAACACAGCCTGCCGGGCGCGCTCGACCTGCTGTGCCAGATATTCCACGTGCCGCAAGAACAGGCCAAGCACAAGGACGGTAGCGCGCTGATTCAACTGTTCTGCAAACCGCGCCGCGACGGTACGCGAGCGACGCGCGAGACGCACCCGGCCGAGTGGGCGCGCTTTCTCGCGTACGCGGGTGGAGACATTACGGCGATGCGCGCGGTACACGCGAAAATGCCGAAGTGGAACTACCCGAATAACCGGTCGGAAATGGCGCTGTCGCATCTGGATATGCGCATTAACCAGCGCGGCATGCAGATGGACACCGAACTCGCACGCGCCGCGGTGCGCGCGATCGACCGTGCTCAGAAGGGCCACGCCGCACGCACGCAGGAACTCACCGACGGCGAAGTCCAGAAGGCCACGCAGCGCGACAGGCTGCTGAAACACCTGCTCGCCGAGTACGATATCGATCTGCCGGACCTGAAGAAGTCCACGCTTGAGCGCCGCATCAACGACCCGGATCTCCCCGACCCATTGCGCGAGCTGCTGGCGATCCGGCTGGAAGCCACGATGACCAGCTCGTCGAAATACAAAACGCTGTTGCGCGGCGTATCGAGCGACGGCCGGCTGCGCGGGCTGATGCAGTTCTGCGGCGCGAACCGCACCGGCCGCGTCGCGCACCGCCTTTTCCAGCCGGGCAACATGCCGCGGCCCGATGTCGGCCTGATCGCGAAAGAGATGGGCGTCGCGAAGCTCGGTGACGACACCACCGAGCGCTACACCGAACTCGGCATCGATGCGCTGAAGACCGATAGCGCGGACCTGATTTTCTCGAACGTGATGGGGCTCACGGCCAACGTCGTGCGCGGCTCAATCATCGTGCCGGAAGGTAAGAAGCTGGTGGTGTCCGACCTGTCCAACATTGAAGGCCGCAAAGCCGCGTGGCTATCCGGTGAAGAATGGAAGCTGCAGGCATTCCGGGACTACGACACGATTCTCGGTGTTGACGAGAAGGGCAAGGAGATCCGCAAGGGCGACGACCTGTACGTCCTCGCGTACGCGCGCTCGTTCGGCGTGCCACCGGCCGACGTCACGAAGGACCGTCGCCAGCTCGGCAAGGTGCAGGAACTGGCACTCGGGTACGAAGGCGGCGTCGGCGCGTTCGTCACGTTCACGATGACCTACAAGATGGACCTGGACGACATTCGCGCGGCGGTGTTCGCGACACTCGACGTGATCGATCCCGAAGTCGTGCGCGAGGCACGTAACGCGTGGGAGTGGGCGACCAAACAGAAACGCACGCTGGGGCTTGAGAAGGACGTCTATATCGCATGCGACATCCTGAAACGTCTGTGGCGCCGCGCACACCCGAAAACGTCGTGCTACTGGCCGGAACTGAAAGACGCGGCCACGCAGGCGATATGTTCGCCCGGCACGACCGTGCGTGCGCGGCGGATCATCATGCGCCGCGATGGTAACTGGCTGCGCGTCCAGATGCCCAGCGGTCGGCAGCTCTGCTACATCGCGCCGCGCGTCGACGACAACGGCCAGATTTCCTACATGGGCGTGAACCAGTACACACGCAAATGGCAGCGCGTGAAAACGTACGGCGGAAAGATCTTCGAGAACCTGTGCCAGGCGAGCGCGCGCGACATTCTGTTCGCCAACATGCCAAGGGTCGAGGCTGCGGGCTACGAGATCGTGCTTTCGATTCACGACGAGTTGCTGACCGAAGCGCCCGACACGGAAGACTATAACGACGACCAGCTGTCGGCGCTGATCTCGACCGTCCCCGATTGGGCGGAAGGCCTGCCCCTCAGTGCCGGGGGTTTTCAGGGTTACCGCTACCGCAAAGACTGATGTTCGGTCTTGCCTGACATTGATTTGTTGTGTACAGTAACACCTAACAACTCTTTGCGAGACTGGTCATGAAACGCTTTTCCGTCGTCTGGTCATCAAAGGCCGCCTTGCGCGCACAGCGGCGCACCTCGAAGCCATTCAGCGCGAGCGCGCCATGCTCGACCGCACCGAAACGTTCTGCGTCCGCCAGTCGAATAACCTTCGGCTCGAACTGCTGAACCTCGACATCGCGGCACGCCGCCATGCTTGAGGCAAAGGTCGAGCAGCACTTCGTCGACTGCGCCAGCGCGCGCGGCGGCGAAGTGCGCAAGCTCACCTACATCGGCCGGAAGGGCGCGCCCGACCGGTTGCTCGTACTGCCGTACGGCCGCGTGTTCTTTATTGAACTGAAGCGACCGGGCGGCGAAGCCGAACCGCACCAACTGCGCGAGCATACGCGGCTGCGCCGGATCGGCGCCGACGTGCGCGTGCTCGATACGCTCGAAGCCGTTGACGCTTTTTTTAATGAGGTCGCACCGTGAACACCGAGTCGATCGACCTGATCCTCAACGCCGACCGCTTCGTGCTGTACGTTCGCACGGCGCTGGGTTGCGTTATCCTTGGCTTGCTGGTCGCGGGCCACCTGATGGGGTTGCTATGAACGCCCGACTGATGTCCGACGAAGACCTGGTGCATGTCACTGGCAAGAAGCGCTACTCGAAGCAGGCCGACTGGTTCAAGGCCGAGTTCGGTATCAGCGTCACGCGCAACGCCGACGGCAAACTGGTCATGACCTGGGCAACGTACGAAGCACTGGCCGCGAAGAAAGCGGGCGTGGCCGGTGACGGCGCCCGGGTTCGTGCGACGGTGTGTTCACCTTTCGCGTAGGCGAGCCGATGCCCCCGAGGAAAAAAGCGAAATATTCACGCGTCTATCCGAAGCACGGCGCATGGTATTGGGTCGAGCCGCGCACTGGCAAATGGACCTGGTTGTGTGCTCAGACCGAACCTGAATCGAAATTGCTGGAGCGCCTCGCGCAGGAACGTAAGCGATTCGAGCGGCCCGACGGTTCCGGTAACGTGCGCCCGTTGATCGACAAATACGTCACGGAAAAGAAAGCCGAGCACAAGGAAAAGGCGTGGCCGTCTTACGGCAAGTACGCCGGCAACGCACTTCGTAACCACGATATCGCGGATGTGGACGCGGCCGACGTGATGGATGTCCTGAAGCATTGGAAAGGCAAACTGGCGATGCAACGCGTCATGCGCGCGTTTCTGTCCGGCTTTTTCAAATGGTGCATAGAAGAACGCCACATAACTCGGAACCCGTGTCTTGAACTGAAGGGCTGGCTCGCAAAAGCCAAGGTTCGCACGGTCTACATTACCGACGAGCACTTCGCCGCGATCCGTGCGGCGATGCTCGAAACGACGTACGAGCGCGCCGGCAAGCTGGTCACCGCCGAAGTGCCCACCGGCCCGATGATGCAGTGCATGGTTGATCTGTGCTACCTGACGGCGCAGCGCTCGACTGAGATCCGCGAACTGAAGTGGTCGGACATTGACCGCAAGGCCGGTGTGATCCACTTCGTGCCGTCGAAGACGGAAGATAGCAGCGGCGTGCGCGTCGACTTCAGGATCACGCCCGAGATCGAAGCCGTGCTCGCGCGCATCCAGGCGATCGACGGGCGCCCGAGCATCGGTGATAAGCCGGTCATCCACACGCAGAAGGGTAAAGCCTACGCCGCCAACACGGTGCTGAAAGCGTGGAAGGTTGCGGCCGAACGCGCGAACCTGCTCGAGCTGAAGTACACGGTGAAGGATATCCGCGCGAAGGCGCTGACCGACGGCGTGCGTGACGGCTACAGCATTGAGGCGCTGCAGATCGCCGGCGCGCACACCACGAAGGAAATGACGGAAGACTACATCAAGCAGCGCAACGTGCCGGTCGCGGACGTTCGGCTGCGCGTGCCGGTGGCGAAGTCGGCATAAAGAAAAAGCGCCAGCGGGTTACCGTTGGCGCTTTAGAAGTCAGCAATTTATTAGACAGTAGTTAGACTTGGCATTAGACAGCAGTTTTTCTACCCCGCTGAAAGCCTTGTGTTCGTTGGTCGGAGCGAAAGGATTCGAACCTTCGACCCTCTGATCCCAAATCAGATGCGCTACCAGGCTGCGCTACGCTCCGACGAAGGCAGGATTCTAAGTGGCATTGGGTGTCAGAGTCAATGCCCAATTGCGCCGGGCTGAAACGAACGTGCAAAGGAGCCAAAGCCCCGGCCTTATATGCGTCCCATCAACAGCAAGACGATCACGATGATCAGCACGACGCCGAGCAGGCCGGTTGGCCGATAGCCCCAGCCACTGCTGTACGGCCAGCTCGGCAACGCACCGATCAGCAGCAGGATGAGCACGATAAGCAGGATGGTTCCGATGGTCATTCGAGTTCTCCCTGTCGGGCCCGTGGGATGGCTGGGCCGTATAGTCCGGATGGTTCGGCGCATCTGCGCCGGGACAATCGACGCGTCGTGCGCGTCTCTTGCAGGGAGCAACTCAGCAAGGCATGTGCCCAATGCGTCTGATGTTCCAGCAGGGCGGACAAAGAGGGACGCGGCGCACCCGCCGCGACACAGTCGCGGCCGTCAGTGCGTCAACGCGGCAGTCAGACAGCGCAACCAGCATCTCAATGCCGGCGCCGCATCCAGTGCGGTCTATGCGCGTGCGCATGAGCCCAGTGATGCACCATGCCTTCGCCGTCGTGTTCGCGCCGATAGGTTCTCGATTCGAAAATGGACAGGGCGAGCAGCACGAGCAGGCCTATTGCGAGTCCGACCAGACCCGCGATCGATTCAGCGTCCATGGCAGTCTCCTATGACATGCGGCCGTGTCTTTATAGTAGGTCACGCATCGCAAAATGGGAGGGCTGGCGCGCGCGTTGCGGCGTCGTCGAAGCCGCTTTGCGGGTAGACTCTCGGCGCGCCGGATGGCGGCCTCATGGTCGTCGTCGTCGCTGGCCGGGTTGCCCGTTGCCGTTACTTCATTCCGATTCGAGAGACTACCGCCCCCATGATCCGCGTTCCGATGATTGCATTGCTACTGATAGCGGGCCTCGCCGGCTGCGCGAACGATCCGTCCGGCCATCACGGCGGCCCGCCGCCGCAGGATCCGGCGGACTATCACGGCGTGCCGACCGACAACCGGCCGCCCGCGATGCTCGCGCCTTGAGCGGCATTCAGGCGCGCCTCCTGGTGCGTCCTGTTCTTCAGATGTGATCGGTCAGTAAAGGAAAGACGAAGCACCGGCGCGGGCACGCCGGCGCTTCTGACCCGCGCAGACTGTTCGCGCGAAGCGCGCGGGCTGCGATGATGCCAGGCCGAGCCCGGCGCGGGATAGGTGTGCGCTTGTTTCAAGCCGTAACGTGATGCGACTGTACGCTTCGCAGCATCTCAGGCAGATACCGCGCCAGCGTGATACCGCGTGCCGCCATGAAGATCGACATCGCGGCCCACAAGCCGTGGTTGCCGTGCCAGGCCAGCAGCGCCCAGGAAGCGGCCACGAACACCGTGAACGACACCACCATCGACATCATCAGCGCCCGCGTGCGGGTCGCGCCGATGAACACGCCGTCGAGCAGAAAGCCCCACACCGAAATCACCGGCATGAGCGCGGCCCACGGCAGATACGTTTCCGCGGCCGCGCGCACCGAGGCCTGATCGGTCAGACGTTCGACGATCCACGTCCCAGCGCCCCAGTACACCAGCGAAAAACCGAGCGCACCGAGCGCCGACCAGAGCGCCGTCACCTTGATCGCCTGTGCGACAGCCTGCCGGTCGCGCGCACCGATCGCCGCGCCGACCAGCGCTTCTGCCGCATGCGCAAAGCCGTCGAGTCCATACGCCATGAAGGTCTGAAAATTGAGCAGCAGCGCGTTGGCGGCAAGCGTGGCGTCGCCTTGAGCCGCGCCCAGATGCGCGAACCAGCCGAATGACGACAACAGGCACAGTGTGCGCACGAAAATATCGCGATTGAGCACCACCAGCCGTTTGATTGCCGCCGCATCGAACAGCGCGATGCGGTTCAACGCGGGCAGGCCGCGCGGCCTGCCGTGCCACAGCAGCGCCGCGCCGAGGACGAAACCGAGCGCGTCCGCGGTCGCGGTGGCTGCGCCGATCCCGGCCACACCCCAGCCGAATCCGTACACATACAACAGCACCGCGCCGATGTTCACGCTATTGATAAACACCTGCGACAGCAACGCAAGCCGCACCCGTTGCGTACCGAGCAGCCAGCCGAGCACCACATAGTTGCCGAGCGCGAGCGGCGCGGCCCAGATGCGCGCGTGGCAGTAGATTCGCGCGTGGCGCTGCACGGCGTCGCTGCCGCCGAGCGCGCGCAACGCGTAGTCGATCAGCGGCGCTTGCAGCAGCACTAGGGCGCCGATCGCGGCCGCCAGCAACAGCGCGCGGACCACGTCGTTGCGCAGCGCGGCCGGATCGCCCGCGCCGTGCGCTTGCGCGACGAGGCCGGTGGTGCCCATCCGCAAAAAGCCGAAGCCCCAGAACACGAAGCTGAAAAACAGCCCGCCGAGCGCGACGCCGCCCAGGTAGGAGGCGCCGTCGAGGTGGCCGGCGACAGCGGTGTCGACCGCGCCGAGTATCGGTTGCGTCAGATTGGCGAGCGCGATCGGAAACGCCAGGGTCAGCACGCGACGATGCCAGTGGACCGGCACGGCGGCCGTCGGGGCGCTTGCGGAAGGCGGCAGGGGGATTTCGTGCGACGTAGCCGCGACGCAGGGCGCCGCCGGATCAGGTCCCAAGGAGGCTGTCGCCGCGCCGCGCGCCGCGGGCTCCTGCTTCGCGCGGTCGCTCAACTGCGTTCCTGCACGCACACCCAGGGCGAGACAACCACAGCCCACAGATCCGGGTCGCGCGAGGCGAAATCGGCGGCGGTTTCCGCCTGCACGCGCTCGACGAGCCCGGCGGACAACCATTGCGTGACCTGCTTGGTGTCGTCGCTCGCAATCGCCTCGGCGACGCTCACCAGATCGAGGTCGCGCGCGACGCGCAGCAGGATGCCGCGCGCAAAAAAGCGTTCGAGTTCGGACCAGCCGATTTTGGCGGTTTCGGCGAGCAGCGTGGCGTAGAGCGGGCTGTGGGTGGCGTCGTTGGAAGTCATGGTCAGGCGGGGTTTGACGGGGTCGTCACTATAAACCATCGGCGTTGGCCGCCAGGGCGGCACGCGTTCCGGTACGCTTTGGGTTTCTCGAAACCGATTCTGAACATTCATGTCACTGGACTCAACGGCGCCGGCAATGGGCGCGCAAACGCAAGCGCAAACAGTGAGCGACGCCACGCTGACGCGTGCCGAAGTGGCACGACTAATCGCGTCCCATCAAGCCGCCGACGCCGCCGGAAGCCGCGCGCCGCTGCGTTTCGCCGACTGCGATTTCGAAGGTGCCGATCTCTCGCGACTCGATCTGCGCGGCGCCGAATTCGAGCGCTGCACGATCGTCGAGACGTCGTTCTTCGGCGCTGCGCTGTCGCATACCCGCTGGATCCGTTGCCGCGGCCGCCAGGCCGATTTCGGATCCACCGATCTGGTCGACGCCACGTTCCAGTCGAGTGATCTGAACAACACCAGTTGGCGGCGCGCGAAGCTCGCGTCCGCGTCGTTTCGCGGCTGCAAGCTGACCGGCGCCAATTTCGAGGCGTGCGCGGCGCTGGGTTTGAGCTTCGTCGAAACCTTGCTGGTCGGCGCACACTTGCGTGGCCTGTCGTTTCGCAAGGCCACGTTGCAGCAGCTGGACTTTTCCGACGCCGATCTGGCCGGCGTCGATTTCCGCGAGGCGATTTTCGACGGCGGCAGTTTGCGGGACGCGAATCTGAAGGGCGCGCGTTTTGACGGCGCGGATCTGCGCGAGGCGGACCTGAGCGGCGTGCGTCTGGTCGACGCGGCGCTGTTCAAAGGCGCGACGATTTCGCATCGCCAGGCTGCCGTGCTGATCACGGAGCTCGGTTTGCGGGTGTTGTGAGCGCGCTTTCAAGCCGGTCGGATTAGCCATTCGGCCAGCTTGAAGGATTGCGTATCTCTGCATATCATTGCACTGAATCAACCGGTAATGTCAGCCGATTTTCAAGTTGCAATTCGTCGGGGGATTTAAAGTTATTTAATGATTTCGCTATTCGCGAATTTTCCTGTGATGAATTAAATTCGCTTTATTCGAACGGGTTAAATATCGGTTAATACGTTGGAATGGTGCGCTGGCGCACTAAAGCCAAACGGCGCGCGGCATGGCGGCATTGGACCCGGTGCATTAGCTGGAATCGGACAGCCGCCTTTCCTCAGGCTTTTTCGCGCGATTCAGGCAGAATCCTGTCGCGCGTTGCCGGGCGGCCAGTTCGCGGATTTAGATGCGTAATCTTCAAGTCATTTTGCGCCGTGGTTGAAGGCGAAATGATCCTGTTTATTTCCGACATTTAGGCTTCACGTAATGCGGAATCCGTGCGTCGTGTCACATTGACGACGAAATTAATAGATTGCACTAGTAAAGACGGGTTGTTAGATTTCGTTCTGGCGCATGGTGAACCGGTCCTTTGCCGATATGCGCCGAACCCCCGTTAGCCCGGCCTCGTGCCGGGCTTTTTTTTAACCGGATTCATTCGAACCCGAGCGGATTTAAACGCGCCGCCATTCAAATAGCTTACTGCTTGCAGCGAACCACCATCGACCGGTTTTTTACATTGGCGCCGAAAATCCCGCCGACCGTGCCACCCGAGGTGGCGCCGTTGTCGACATCTTTCGAGACCACGTCGTAGCCATAGTTGCCGCAGACTTCACCCGCGCGCTTGTAGCACTCGGCCCAGCTGGAGCTTGCGTCGCTGCCGCTGCAGTTGATTGCGAAGCCGGTCTCGCCGCTCGGCAGATAGGTCATGGTGGTGGTGCTCGAGCAGCCGCCGAGGCCACCGAGGGTCAGCAGGCCGAGACCGATCGCCGCGGCCGTCGTGACGGACGCCAATGCGCTCTTCATGGCAAATTCCTTACAGATAGCGGAGGAGGACGTGGCGCAAGGCCACGTCGTGTGTGGAATTGGGCGCCTTAAAGCGCGCCGGGTTCCCTGAACCCGGTTGCAGATAACGTGCCTGATCGCGCGTCTAGCGAGGCGGCAACGAGCGCGACGGGTCGATCGATCGACCCTGGTAGCGCAGTTCGAAGTGCAGCATCACGCGGTCGGTGTCGGTGTCGCCCATCTCGGCGATCTTCTCGCCGCGCGTAACCGACTGACCTTCCTTCACCATTAGCGCCCGATTGTGCGCGTAGGCGGTCAGGTATTCGGCGTTGTGTTTGAGGATCAGCAGGTTGCCGTAACCGCGCAAGCCGTTGCCGGCATAGACCACAGTGCCGGCCGCCGCGGCCACCACCGGCGTGCCCGCCGCCGCCGAAATATCGATGCCCTTCGAGTTATTGCCGTCGAAGCGCCGGATCACCGTGCCGTCGGCCGGCCAGATGAGCGAGATGTTCGAGGCCGGCGCCGCCGAGGGCACGCTATCCGTCGCGGCCGCAGCCGGCGCGGAGCGCGGCGTGGCCGACGCACCGCCGCCGCTGCGGATGGCGCCGCTCGTGGACGCGCCGCCTGGCGGCACGACGCGCAGCACCTGGCCGACTTCGATGCTGTCCGGGTTATTCAGGTTGTTCCAGCGCACGATGCTTTGCACCGATTGCCGGTTACTGCGCGCGATTTTCGACAGCGTATCGCCCCGTTCGACCCGGTAAAAGCCCGGCGCCACCGGCGCCGACCCGCAGGCGGTGACTAGCGCCAGCAACGACGCGCAGGCGAGTCGTTTCATCATTCTTGTTGTTCCCAGCATTGGACCTCGCAAAGCGCTGCCGCGCGCCGATCCCGATCACGTGGCAGGTGGATACAAAGCGTCCGATTCTAACGGTTCTGCGCTGCACCATCCGAAAAACGGCTGGCGCGACGGCATGGGCAGCGCGACACGAGACAGTGGCCGAGCCGATCAGCGCAGCTTGCCGACGCTGATGCGCAGCGTCGCAACTTCGGTCTGAGCGGGCTCAAGCCAGCGCAAACCCATGCCGTTGTGAATCGCGTCCGGCAGCCCGAGCCACGGTTCGACGCAGTAGAAATCCGAGTCCGCGGCTTCGGTCCACGTGGTCACCGCGTACCAGGGCACCGAACCCGGCCGCTTCAGGTCGATCGTAACGACGCGGTTCAGGCCCGGCGCGACGAGTCGCACCGGTCGATCCGGCGTGCCGTCCAGACAATGGAAGCGGTCGAGAATGCGCGCTTCGTCGAGCGTGTAGCGGGCGTCGCCCGGCTCGAACGCGCTGATCGAGCCATCGTCCTGCTGATGGCAGCGTTGGGTGCGCGGCAATTCCAGCGAGGTCTCGCCGCGTTGCGTGTGCGGCAGCGTGAAATAGAAGTGATGACCGGCGTAGTAGGGCAGACGGGCGTCGCCGGTATTGGTGGTGGTGAACGTCACCTCTAGCGTGTGCGCGTCCACGAGGGTATACGCGGCTTCGAAACGGAAGCCGAACGGATAGCCGCCGCGCGTCGCCGCGCTGTCGGCGAGGATCATGCGCAGGCCGGCGCCATGTACGTCGGCATGTGCCTCGAACGGCAGGTCGCGGGCGAAGCCGTGCATGGGCAGTTCGCGGACCGTGCCTTCCGCGTCGCGCCAATAACCGATCTTGCCGTCCACCCGATGCCGTCCGAGGAACGGAAACAGCAGCGGATTGCCGCCGCGAATTCTCGCCGGCTGGCCCCAGTCGGCGTGCTCGGGCCAGTGAATCACGGCTTCACCGTCGACGGTCCACGACATCAGACGGCCGCCGGCTTGCGGCGCGAAGCGGAGCACGGAGGCGTCCTGAGCGATCTCGAGAATGTCCTGCTGTGGGGAAAGAGGCATGGTCGATGGCAGGTTCGGTAAAAGGTTGAGGGCAGACCGAGCGCGGCGGAATTGCGCCGTGCTCGTACGCGATAAGCATGGAAATCGCTTTGCGGCGCCACGCGAGAGGATGATTTTGCGCTGCTTTGCGCTACGGGGAAACCCTTCTCGGGAAATTGCGGGTGTCGCGCAAGGGCCATCCTTGCCGATAATCGCCGAACTGTCCGGTCACTTTTGTCCGCCGGACCCGACCTGCTCAGGAGGCACGATGGATCTCGCAATGGCAATGGGTGTGGCGCTGTTCGGCATGTTCGCGGCGAGCACGGTCTATTTCTTCTATAAGATCGAGCGCTAGGCTGGCGTCACACGATTCCCGATTCACCGGGCCGCCGCTGCGCGTTGCCCGTTTCTTTTGCCGTCGCGTAACAACGGTTTCCAGTTGTGACGCGGTGCGTCAATCTTTCCCCGAAAGCGGTGCAAACGCTTGGCGCTGCCATTGCAGCCAGGCATAATCGGTGCGCTTCTGACGCGCCGGCTTTTCTCGTTGAGCGGCGCGCTGTCCCTGACTTTTTCCTTACAAGGACCGCCGCGTGAACCTGTCGTTTCTGATTTTCCTGAGCGTGCTGCAAGGCGTCACCGAACTGTTTCCGGTGAGCAGCCTCGGCCATACGCTGCTCGTGCCTGCATTGTTCGGTATGCATATCGACAAGCACGCGCCGCAGTTGCTGCCGTTCCTCGTCGCGTTGCACCTCGGGACGGCGTTCGCGCTCCTGTGGTATTTCCGTAAGCGCTGGTGCGCGCTGGTGCGCGGTTTCTTCGCCTCGTTCGGCGGGCGCCGCAACGACGACGCGCACATGATGTGGGCGCTTATCATCGGCACGATTCCGGCGGGTCTGGTCGGGCTGCTGCTGGAAAAACACCTTGAGCGGATTTTTCACGACCTGCGGATCGTGGCGATCGCATTGATGGTCAACGGCGTGCTGCTGTGGTTCGGCGACCGTCTGCAGCGTTCGCGTGCGCATCTCGCGCCAGAGAAGCTGACGTTCCGCCAGGCGTTTTTTGTCGGCCTTGCGCAGATCGGCGCGTTGATTCCGGGCTTCTCGCGCAGCGGCCTGACGATGATTGCCGGCAACGCGGCTGGCTTGACCGCCGAGAAATCCGCCGAGTTCTCGTTCCTGCTCGGCACGCCAATCATCTTCGCGGCCGGCGTGCTCGAATTGCCGAAGCTGTTCCATGCACCGGATCAACTCGCGGACGCGCTGCTGGGCGGCGTGCTGACCGCGATCGCCGCGTATCTGAGCGTGCGTTTCCTGATGCGCTATTTCGAAGGTCGCGGACGTCTGGCTTCGTTCGGCGTGTATTGCGTGATTGCCGGCGCGCTGTTCCTTGGCTGGTTCCTGTTGCATCCGCAACCGGTTTGATGGTGTTCGTGGTGCCTGCCGCCGCGTGCTGGCGAGTGGGGACCGATCGGTTATAATCCGGGCCCGGTCGCGCTTGCTGCCGGGCTCGTTGGTTTTTATGGCGTGAGGGCGCTTTCCGGCTCATTCCGGCGCGCGGCGTGAGATTTCCGGTCTTTGGTCCCGTCAGTTAGAATTTCGGTTGTCCACGAACCCTGCGGCGAAGTTCAGCGCAGGTTCCAGAACCCGACAACGGGTTGTCATTGCAGGCGATGCCAGCGGTATGTTGATGTAGCATCGCCTCTCTTCATTACGGCAGTAGCTCAGCTGGATAGAGCATCGGCCTTCTAAGCCGAGGGTGGGGGGTTCGAGTCCCTCCTGCCGTACCAATCAAATCAAACACTTGGCCCGACTGATGTAAGTGGGCTTTTTGCGTTCCTGCGTCTATGTAGGCGCTGTGTAGGTTTTTAGGCGGAATCATGACTGTCGCGATTGCCCATGACTGCGTCTAGCCAGCCTTCCTTTTTTGCCGTTCGCCCATCGCTCGCGCTCGCCATACGCTGATTGGACACGACCCCCTCTACGTGATAATTTGATGATGTACGGTTTTTGACGTACTCATACGTACAAATTACGGACAGAGGGTAAAATGAAAACGGATCGTTTTGAGATGCGTCTCGAAGAAGATTTCGCCGGAAGGATTGACGCTTGGCGAGATCGTCACATGTCGGGCGCATCTCGCGCAATGGCAATCAGAACCTTGATCGAGCGCAGCCTCGGTGGCGGCGATCCCAGTGAAAGGGTGTTCACCGATGGCGAGCGTACGATAATCGCTCTGATGCAACCCTTGTTCGAGAAGATCGGCGCGCCAATTTCGGACATCAATGCGATTGTTGCGGGCTTTAAATCGGGACATACGTGGATCGCAGATCAGCGCATGGGATCCCTGTATGCGCCAAAACAAAGCGTCAAGGCGGACGGGGATTTTGTGCTTGAGGCGCTCGAAGCTTGGGACATTTTCGAAAGAGCTTTCGACGCCTTGGACGAAGAGGGGCGTGCGAGTGTTCTCGCGCCCAGCGAGCGCGATTTGCGCCTGAAAGAGGCAGGCGCTGAGCCGCCCTCGCGCGAAGTTAAATTCGCGGGCTTCTACGCGGCGCGTGAACAGAAATTTGGTGAACTTGCCGAGTTTCTGACGCGTTCTATCGGCTACTTCCCGCGTTTTGTCGATCGCGACATGATGGGCGCACAAGATACGACGCTGCACCATCTGCAGAGAAAGCTCGACTTTTACCGCTCAATCAAGCCCCGCCTCATCGGTGGCCATCAGCCGAGCCCACAGGACATCCGTAAGTTCGTTGAAATCCGCGATGGTGTGTCATGGACCGAAATTGAGGCTCTGAGGCCCGAACTGAAGCTGGCGCCGAAATGGTCGTCGTGAAAAGAACGAGCGACTGCCTCCCAGATGTGCCGCAGATCTTGGAACTCTTCAATAGCTGGCGTCGTTGCTAGCCGGCCGGGATACGAAGCGCCGCAACTGCCAATCCCGGATCTGCAGCAGGGCGTTGGCCCACTCACCGGGCGACAACGTTCGCCAATCGGGCTCCGGGGTCGGCCACACGCGCTTGATCCGAAACCGGTCGATGTCGTGCCACGCGCGGCTTGCTGGATTGGCACGAGTTGCGGGCGTATAGAGAGCGACGAATGCGGGCAGGTTGGCCATCTTCGCAAGCTCACGGATAACCCCCGTCGGCTTCTCCTGTCCTATGTCCTGTGCCACCTCGACCAGCGCAAGCGGTAGCTTGCCGTCATAGCCGTACTCGACGAACAACACGCTATCGAGGTCAGCCATCGTCAGTGATTGAGCTTTACGATGGCCGATAAAACGCCCGATCGATCGCGACCGGTGCCAGACACCATAGGCACGGTCGCGGATGAGATGTTGTTCTTCTTGCACGTTGAAGCCCCTTAACTGACGCCGAGTTTTTCTACCGGCTCCCGGTCGTTCTGCTCGATACGCTGCTGATAACGCTCCTCCAGCTCGGCGTCGAATCGGGCGAGCGCCTCGGGAAGTTCGTCTTCGGTGAAGATGTGCCAGACAAGTTCGTCGCGTTCGTTAGAGCGCCGGGCGATGAGGCTCTTCGCTTCATCCATGCTCATCGCCGGCCCGTAGACGAGCCCGCTCGGTGCAACGGCGTAGTATTCGCCAGTAGCGGCCTTGGGCGGCGAGAAGTCATCGCATGGTGCAAGCGAGGAATCCGTGGCAAAAATCTGGGCTACCCTGATGCGGCTTCCATGGCGCTTCCCGTCAGGTGCAAGCCAGAACTTGTCGATCGGCTCAATTTCCCACCAGTCCGGACCGTTGAAACCGGCCGGTGCCACAATGCGGCCGCGGTCGCCTTTGGGTGTCCTGACGCGGTCACCGATTTGGAAGCGGAGATTAGACATGGTACGTTCTCCTCGAGATCGTGAATTGACCTTCGTCGAGGCGGTGCAACCGGACCACGCGCGCAGTGGGGTACTCGGACCGCAGATTATCCGCCGCCTTGTTGGCCTCGCGAATTGATGGGAAGCCGCCGGCAAGCGTGTTGCGCTTTTCGTCCCACACAAGGTATTCATATTCGGGCTGCAGCCCGGAGAGCGCCACGTCGGTTTTGCGGCGGATATTGTCGAGAATATCCCACTGCGCGTGCGAGCCGACCGGGCCGTCCATCTTCATGACCCAATCGGGAAGCTGCTTGTGCAGACGCATTTCATGCAGAATGGTCCACAGGGACAATGCGATGCGGCGCTCGCCCGCGAGCAGCGATTCGACAGTATCGATGGGTGCCGAGGTGTTGTCGCTGGGTGGCTCAGGGAGAGCGAGGGCTTTGATAGACATTTCGGACTCCTGTAAGTTTCGATATGCGCCAATATCGGCGCGACTCCCACAGTACGCCTTAGCGAGGCATGCATTTCGGATTTGCGTTGTCGATCATTCCCCCGCTCCGCCCGACACCGTGATATGCGACACGATTGCATGTGCCGACGTCGCCATAGTCGCGAGGTTCGCGAAAAAGGCAGCACGTAGGTTGCTAGTGAACGCGCCAACGTCGCCGTCTTCGCAAAGCATCAATGATGCTCGGAGCGCGCCGAGCAGGTAATGCAGTCGGTCGACGTCCTCGACGGTCAGATCGGCATGCACGGCGGTGGTTGTCTCACGAATCAGGGGTGAAGTATTCATGCCGCGGCCTGTTCTGATCGGCAAATCGATAGTGCTCTTTGAGTCGTCTCGATCTGCTTTCCTAGCGCGTTGAGACCCAGTTCGACCAGCGGTTGATCGCCGTCTATGTCTTCACGATCAGCACTGACATCGAAGTTGTTGTGCAACCAACGTAGCGCGCTGACGATCAGCAATGCATCTACGGCAGCCATTTCGCCGTCGTGAGCGTTAGGCGTAGACGCTCCTTCAGCTTGTGGGCTCATTGCCGTATCCTCCGCGCCGCCGAAATCGTGCCGGCAAGATCGGACACCTTGCGCAGAGCATCTGCTAGCAGATCGAAGCCCTCCCGTTCGCTACGAGCGTGCACGGCGGCGCGTAACGCATCCTGGACCATGCTGTGGATCGGGTCTGCGACTGGTTGCCTTTGGATATGTCTGGACATGATGCGCTCACGCAATTGCCAGTTCGACTTCGTCGGTTTCCGCGAGCGGGAACAGTTGCCCGTCCATTGCGTAGCCGAGGTTGGTGAAGGCCGGCGCGTCACTGCGAGCGTCGATACACCAGATCGGCGAGCCAAGCACCTCGACCTTCCAGTCGTAGTAGAGATCGGCAGCGCGTCCCACGATGCGCACCACCCGCGTGCCAAACCGGTTCGTCAAAATTGCAAGGTTGTCGCGTTGGCAACGCAGATTCTGACGGCGAGCGCCGGCGGCGGTCTTGGTAGTGCTGGCTTGGCTGATCATGATTCGCTCCTTGAGAGGGGAAGTCGGCAACGCTCATCGACATGGTTGCGCGTTGACCTTGATTGAAATGTAGCACCGTGCTTTATTGATTGCAAGCACCGTGCTGCATTAATATTCGTTATGGCCCGCGACGAACCCCAAGTGAATTTACGAATCCCAGCGAATCTTAAGGATCTGCTGGACGAGGCTTCCGCCCGAAACAAGCGCTCCCTGACCGCCGAGGTAGTGGCTCGTCTGGAGGAAAGCTTCGACTCAGAGAAAGGTGCCAGTGCGCCGCCGCTAGACGAGCACACGCTCGACCTGTTCGCCGAGAAGGTCGGCCAGGTGCTGGACGAGCGAGACAAGCGGCGAAAGAAGGTCTAGACTTCCCCGTAAGCCAGTTTTGCCATCAGCCCGCCGTGAGCGGGCTTTCGCACATTCGACATTTGAAATCGAGGTGTGAAATGGCAGGTACAGCGCAGCGCCGGGCGAACCGGGCGCGATTAATAAAGAGAAGGGTGTTCTGGTGGCTCAGCAACGAGCAGAAATCGGATGTCCAGCTTGGACGTTTGATCGACACTCCGACGCCTTGCAGTTGCTGGATGTGCGGCAATCCGCGGCGACATTTGAAAAAGGACAGACTGTCCATCCGGGAGCAGCGCTGGTTCCAGGCGGTCGATGACTTCCGTTAAATAAAATTTGTACTTTGCCGCTACGTAGCCCGGTCGATGAACCACGCAACTCGCGCAAAACTGGGGAAGAGATGTTTGATGCGCAACATCAGCCACGGCTCAGAGATATGCCTGGACACACACCGTGACATTCGCAGTCTTTTTTATTTAAGTATCGATCAATGAACTCTTTCACTTCCCGCTCCGCTGGCGCTGGTGGAGAACCAAAAAGATCGCGTAAAAATTTCCATCGCCCGTAAATGGCCTCGACACGGCGATGATAGCAATCGCTCATCCCTCTCGCATCGGACAGAATATCTTGGAGAAACTTGTCGGTAGCACAGGTCGCAGTCCCGCCAGGCAGGCCCTTCATGGCCTCATACCCTTCGTTACGCGTCTATCTTCGTGGACGGGCATTGTTAGGACACTGATCGCGTCATCCTCGCCCAAAATGCCAGGCAAATATTCATTGTCCCAGTGCTTGCCTGCCGCAGCCACAGCCTTTTTTATTGCAGCGACCGTCTCAGGTTCCGACTGAAACATCATTTCTAATGCCTGCAAGGCCGCAAGTTCCCGGCTCTTCAGCAAATATTGAACATCCATGATCTTCTTCCTCCGGAACGCATAGATCTCTATCGGCACAATAATTAAAGCAAGGACCGCGCCCAAGTTAAGTGTCGTTCGGGCTGCAACCGCCAAACTAAACCACCATTCACTGTTCCGGCACAATAAAGGAGCGCCTTCCGGCCATGTGGCCCCGTTTAAAAGCTCGATCCATGGTCGAAAATCATTGGATGGATCACAATGCAACGCGCGAAATACCAAGGTTGTTCCGATGAACAACAAACACGCCACGCCGTAGGTCCACCGGCGGACGATCTTCCCCGCATTGCGACCTGCAGCACGACCGCTTTCAGCCATCTTGTACTCAGTATCGTTGTTGTTGTGCGCGCTGGCGCACGCTTCGCCTAGCGTTATATTGCCAGCACCAAAAAAATACAACGGGTAAATGTACGTGTCCGGTAGTTCCAACTTTCAACCAGTATTTGCTGGCACCTTGTGACGTGGATCACGCATTGGACAACAAACCAAACCGACCACAGACGCACAGCGGAGTGATTTGATCTCTTAATGAAACGGTGTGTATTGCTCCGTACGACGACCCACTACCCCATAGGCGACCAATTGCTTGCGGAAGCTGATACTCACCCCCGCGGTTGCAGATACTGCCCATATTCAGCCATGAGGCTAGGATCGATCTTGATCAACCTGTGGTTCCTGTCTAGGCCAATCAATCCTGCGTCATATGCCCGGTGGACGTCTGCGCGTAACGGGATTCCGTCACGTTCGGAATTGTCGCCAGTTTCCCAGCGCCGTCCTTTTAGATGCGCCGCTTCGAGAAGAGCCTCAGCAGTGCAGCCTGTGACCACACATCGCGCTCCCAGAAATCCGAAGACAGCTTTCCTGAATGCTTTTTGCTGAAGTCGCTGCTTGATTTGTGCGAGCCGGAATGTCGGGCCGCCATCCGTGCGATCATCCACTTCGGTTGCCACATCAGGTTCGAAATAGGAATAAATCACGGCCCCAGGCTGTTTGAGGATCTCGGATAGTTCACGCTGACGCTCATCGACAAGGTTCATGTCCGGAACTTCCAAACATTGCACATCGCCGAGGATGAGTGAATAGAAGCCTGCACGACCGTCCCATCCTTCCGCGCCCAGATAGTCACCCAACCAGATTCGTTTGTGCCGTTCGACAAAGTGAATTGCAAAACCGTTATCAGCCGTGACGCGCGTCGGTTTGCCAGGCCAGTACCCGTCCAGCATTTGCCCCGGATGGTCTAGGTGTTCTCGGAAATTCTCCTCTGATTCAGGATGTTTGTTCTTTGTTATGACGGCCGGTCCGCCTAGAGACCGCAAGATCTCAAGAAGCTCAGTTGCTGAGACGGTGACGAAGTCCATACTACCCCCGAGGACCTGAAAGAAATTATGCAAATCGCATTTCCGGATGGGCCTAACGCCTTACATCTATAGCAGGAACGTCGTGAAGGCTCCAAGGCTGGAGCACGCTTCGTCCGCTACTGTATCGCGATGATGCGATTGCACACTACCAGACAACATCGCCGCGACTGGCTCGGATTAAATCACCGAAATCCCGGATATCTAAGGGCCTCTGCCAACGCAACCAAATAATTGGTCACATGGGGGGCTTGCCATCCAGTGTTCAAGACGTGTCCCGAAGTAGTTGCCGGCGGCTTGGCATTGAAGCAGCTGTCGCTACCGCCAAGGAAACGGGCCGAACATAGGTCGAACCGTACGTCGCCCTCCGCGTGCTGGCAGCGCATCGATCGCTGCTTGTAAGATTTCGCCGAATCGGCGAATGACGTCTGAGGACACGGAAAACGAGGCAAGTTTCCCGCGCTCGTCGGTCGATATCAGTTCGTCGCCATCAAGGTTCTCGAGCGACAAAGCCCCTATGTCGAGAGGTTTTTTACGCCCTCGGTTGTCGCGCCCCAACCACTGGGCGCGGTCGTCGATATGTTGTGCGCTATCCCGCACGCCCTTTAAACCACGAAACTCCGTAGCGAAGGCATCATAAACCGGTTTGATTTCGGCGCGTAGTGCCGCCAAGGCCTTCAGGCATTTTCGGAATCGATCTGCAGCACCTAGAAATGACAGTGCGTGGGCGTGCGGTGCCCTGTGTATGAACTCAATCGGTACGTGCCCGAGGGCTGCCCGCTCTTGAACCACCGCAATATCGAGCGCGACCGCTGCTTTGCGGCGTTCGTCGCGCTCCAGGGCATCCATTTCGTCGCGGCGGAGGATGCCATGCTTTGCTGCGACTTCACGCTCGAAATCGCTTTGTCGCTGGCCTTGCGCTAGTGCCTCCTCTTTAGACCTCGCAACATCTCGATCGCGATCGTGGGCAATGCTTTCTCGCGCCTGTTGATAGCACTTGAGCGCGATGGCCATATCGGCAAGGCCGTCTTGCATGTATTTAACCAAAAGATTGACGGACTGCCACTGTTCGTCTGGCAGATCGAACGATGCGGGATAGACCGTTACGTACGACAGCGTCATTGCTCATTCCCCTTGGGTGCGATAAGAGGAAGGCTACTAGAGAAACGCGTTGCTTGGCGTTGCCAAGGACATCCGACCACTATCAATTGCATCCGCAATTCGAGCCTTTGCCGAAATAGCAGACCAGAAAATGCATCAGCGGCGCAAAATGACAGCCCCGCCAATGCAACGTCTGCCTGGAATCGAAAATTGCGGAGCTTCTATTCTCTTTGACGAACGCCACGACCTCGAGGAACGTCAATCGTATTCGTACACGATCACCTTGCCGCCTGTACCGTTTGAACCCGCAGTGGCAGACGTACTTGCCGGAATGGCGGCACCATTCCCGCCAACTCCATTTCCGCTGTTTGAATTGGAACCCATGTGCGACGCACCGCCAGGGACAAAATAAGCCGCCGTGGATGACAGGTTGGAAACGGGCGCTGCGGAGGTCCCCGAGACGCTATAAAGCGTAGTAGCTCCCGACACGGTACAACCAGAGGGAGCGGCTGCCCCGCTTTGGGTAAAGCCGGTTGCCTGACCGGCTGCGCCGACCCCGCCTACGCCACCCGGACACGAGATGATAGAGCCGAAGCTAGTGGTGCCGCCCGAGGTGCCCGCATTTGCCCCAGCTGCTCCGCCAGTCCCCACGCTGCCGATTGTCACCGTCGCTCCACTAAACCCCGATGTAATTAGCGAGCTTGCGTAACTCCCTCCGCTGCCGGCCTGAGCAATCGCATTCTGGGACGCCGACGTCGCCGCTACACCCCCGCCGCCACCGCCTGGCGCCTGTACCTCAACGATGACCTTCGCGGTTCCAGTCGTAGGCGTATATGTGCCACTCGACGAGAAGACCTGAATGTTGAGCAGACGCCCTGGAATACCGCTTACTGTGCTGCTTGCGGAGAGGGTGGTGAACGAGCCCGAGCTACCACTGATCGGAGTGCTGGTGATGCCGTCCACCATCGTGACGGCGCCAGTTGAGTTGGAAATCGAAAACGGAATATCGGTGAAAGTGCCGCTGACAAATCGACTTACACCGAAATTTGCTCCAGTCGTGCTCTGCCCAAACAGCTGCCACCGTACGGTCCCGCTCGCATCAAAATTGATCGCGGACTGCCCGCTACCGGACGTATCGTTGAGAAAGAATGTCGCTCCCGAATAGGCAAGTCCCGTCGCCCCTGTAAAGTTCGCCCCGTTGATCGTCGGCGAGTTCGCCAACACTCCCAACCCCGTTCCCGTCCACCCACCACCAATCGGATTCGATCCACTGTTCTGGACTGGTGTCGTGATGTTGGCGGTGTTGATCGTGTTATTGATTGCACTGGAGCCTGACGACGTTGCATCGAAGCTGATCGCAGTGGTGGCGTACCCCGAAAAAACGTTGTTAGCGACCGTCGAACCGGTGTCGCCGGTTGCCTTTACGTAAGCAAGCGCGGTGATTGCATCGTTCTTAAAGATGTTCCCGGAGATAGTGTTGTACCCACTTCCCGACATCAGGACTGAGACGTTGTTATTCTTGAACTGATTGCCGATAGCATTCACGTACTTCGAGTTGATGATGTTCAACCCGGTATCGTTCACGGTATCGTTGTCAGACACGATCTGCGATCCGATCAGCGTGATGACCCCAGAGCTTCCGCTGATGTAGACGTCCGATGTATTGTTATTCGATCCTGCCTTCGGGTTGATCCAACCGCCGGAAATCGTCAGTTGGCCGCCGCTCGGCATGTTGTTGACGAATATGCCCTGCGCCGTGAACTGGTCGACGATTGGCTGGTTGATTATCACGTCCTCGACGTAGGAGGCGGTCGAGTAATCGAAGTAGTAGCCGTAGTTCGTCCCGGCGGTGGATGCATTGTCGAAGTACAGATCCGACATGTAGGCACCGCCAAACTTGTAACCAACAGATCCCGTCAGGGTGTTGTTGCCGCTGACGAAGGTATCGCGGAGATTGGTTGATGCATTCCCCGCAGTGCCTGTGCCACCGCCATTAAAGTTGAAGCCGGTGAAGCCGTTCGTAGAGCCGTTGACATAGCTGGCACCGACAAAATCAATTTCGGTGTTCGTCGCCCTCAACAGATTCACGCCATACAGAAACTCCTGCACCTGCATGTTGCGCAGATGGGTGAACGCGTTGTATTGAAGGTTGATGCCAAACGATCCGGTCGATGATCCGGCCGCAGAGCAGATGATCGAGAAGTCCTCGAACGTGTCGTTTGCGAGCGGCGTACCAGACGCGCCGAAGTTGTCGATCCCGTCCAGCGTGGCCGAGGTCATGGCAATCGTGGTGATGTTCAACCCCTGCCCGACCAGGCGAATATGACTCCAGTTGTTGGTGATCGTGGTGGCGGTCGTGTAGGTGCCAGCAGCCATCTCGATGGTGCCGCCGGTGTTTCTCAGAAACGAGAACGCCGTATTAAATGCGGGACCGCTATCAATGCCCGAATTGTTTAGCTGGGCGCCAAACCATTCGGGTTCGACGGTCATGCCGACGTCGGCCTGTGCCGCAACGTTGCTGAAAATCTGCGTGCGACCAGCCAGTATCTGCTGTTGCACCTGAACGTTTTCGGCACCGGTGGTGCCGATGATGCGTCCGTTCGCCTCAAAGTCGAGTTGTGTGCCCTGTGCAAACGTATGATTCGCCGCGATTTTGACGGGGCACGAAACAATCAAAGTGGTTGGCGTCGAGCCGATAGCCGTGACGGCATTGCTGACTGCGGCGTCATCGTTCGTCGTGCCGTTGCAGGCCGGGTTGAAGTCGGTCAGATTGACGATCTGATTGAGCTTGCCTGCGACAGTCGTTGCGCTTGGGTTATTGACGGTGAGTGAATACGGGACCGTTGACGTTCCAAGAACTGTGAGATTCTGGAATGTAGGGGATGGATAGATTTGCCCGAATGCGATCGCGGGCGCAAGAAGCGCCACAAGTGCAAGTTTTTTCATTCTGGAATTTCCATAAAAAAAGCCGCTCAATGGCGGCTTGCGTTCGTGGGGCTGAATAGCGGTTACGAGATGGCGAGACTTCCGTTGTTGTTCCAGAGCACGCCCACTCTCGATGGCAGGGTAGTAGGCAGACTCGCCACCCACCACGCTGGCGCGGCGGCATTGATCTGGTTCAACAGATCGGAGAGAGCAATGGTGCAAGTGGTCGTATGCCCGTTCTGCGTCTGCTGGATCGAAACGTGTTCGGACCCGCTCAACGGGTTGGGGAGGTCAGTCAATTGCATTGGTTTTTTCCGGTGCCAGAAATGAAAAAACCCGCAGAATGCGGGTTCGGGTGACGAAGCGATCGGTGCTAGCCGTTTGTCCCTCGGAAGAGGGGCGAATTGCATGGAGGCGGTAGCTCAGTCAGGTGTACTCCCAGACAATGATGATTCCGGGTGTGCCATTGCCGCCAGCTTCGGTAGCGGAATTTCCCAGACCCACAGCTCCGCCGCCACCGGCGCCAAATCCATTGGCTGAATTTCCCGGGAATGCAGAGCCGATAGTGTTCGTTGACGCAATCAGACCACCAGATCCGTAAGGGGAATTTCCCCCCGCGCCACCTTGACCGGAACTGGCAGAAAGAATCATCCCTTGCTGGCCCTGATAGCCTACCGATCCAATCCCACCAACTACAGTCGGCGGTGCGGATGGTTGTCCATCGACCCCAGTAAATGAAGCGATGGATGCGATGTTTGCCAGTGGAGCGCCTCCGCCACCTGGAAGGACAAGCAGAGAGCCGAAAGACGTCGTGCCGCCGTTGGTTCCGGCCGTGCCGGATACGCCGTTGCCGCCTGCACCTATGACGACGCTTGTAGCGACCGGATTGCTGAGCACCATTTTCCCAAATGCACCCGCTGCCCCGCCTCCACCAGCGGCAGCTGAACCACTTCCCGGATTGGGGAAACCTGCGCCTGCGCCTCCGCCTCCCGCGCCCTCGACAATAGCGTTTGCCGTGCCTGGCGTCGGCGTATAAGTGCTCGTAGCTGTGATGTACTGAACGTTCAGAAGCCGCCCGGGCTGGAAATTGGCCATCTGACCCGCCGTCGGTCCCGACCAGGCGAAGTCGCCGACCGACCACGCAAGCGCCGCCGTTCCTTCCTGCCCGCGACTCAAACCGCTTAGCGTTGCACCGGATACTTCGGTCGCGTAGATGATTTCGAAATTCTGTCGCGTTGCCTGATCATTCAGTGTGATGACCAGCACCTGGCCGGCGGGGATCGAATTTGGTAAGTGCGTTGCGCTAGACAGCGCGAGCGAAGTTGCAGAGGGCGAGATTGCCCCCGCCAACGTCGTATCAACGTTGTTCGTAAAGATGAACTTTGGCATGTTTTTTCTTCAAGAAGTCAGCGGAACCCGACGGCCGAGTTGTTCAGAGATAGGCCGTGTATTTCGGATGTCCGCAATACCGAAACGAAATCGAGGCGAAGAAGATCGCTGATTTCTGGATGGGGGTTAGCGTGAACAGCCGTGGAAGACAAGCTTGGTGGGAACGAGGTTGATTGGATGCCGAAATGAAGATGAGGGACCTAGGACTCGTTGCCGGCAGATGGTTCTTTGATCAGGAAATACCGAACCGTGCCCACGTGCCAAAGGCCATCGCCACCCCACGCACCTTCACGCACGGATGCGATATCCCAGCCGCGCTCTTTAAGATCGAAGATGCGGGTAGGTAACTGAACAAAACCCCCAGACGCGCGGCCCTCGATCGAGCCGAGACCATGACTGCCCTGAGCACGAAGAATTGCACCGAGCCGGATCAATTGAGCTTCGCTTTCCGTGGTATCGACTTCGATACCGAGGCGTTTCCAATAAAGACGCAATGCCTTAAAATGCGCTTCGATCTTTCGCTTAATGGTAGCCGGCGATTCCCTGCCGCTGATCATTGGAGTCGTGGGGACGCCCGCCTGGCCGCGGGCGTTTCTTTTTCTCGTCATGGTCACCTCACACCGTCTGTCCCGCTTCGTGTTTTTCAAGCAGCGCCTCGATGGCATCCGCCGGCCACAGAAGCTTGCCGTTAGGCGTCTTCACCGGAAGCACGCCCCAAAAATTGCCAACGGCACAGTGCCGCTTGTGCACAGTCGTAGCCGCGACCCGCATCAGTCCGGCTACTTCTTTGGTCGTAAAAAAACGTTGAACGCTCATCGCTTTGCTCCTTAAAAAATAAAAAAGCCCGACGGCGGGGAAGCCAGTCGGGCTATTGGGTAATGCTGCTCGGGTGATACGCTTAAGAGGCCTTGCTATCAGCAGGATCGGCCAGCGCCGCATCCATTCCTCGCCGGTGACTGTCGGCGGCGCTACGCAGGCAATCCAGCAAGGTCAGATAATCGGCCTCATATCTGCGCCATGAGTCGACTGCGATGCTCGCCATGTGAGCGCGTTCCGCAGTTCCATACGGGCGGAAGCCAGTTCCTTTACAAATCACGCACCCACTCACCGCGTCGATTGCTTCCGGTTCCGCAGACCGACCTGTACACACGACACATCGATCGTCGAGGTATTCATGCAGGGCGGCATGGACCAAGCTCTTGCGCGCCGAGCGTTTTGTGCGTCTTGAGAACTTCTCCGAAAGCAAGTCTGCACATGCGCCGTAGACGCTCGCGTCCCCGCCAAATTTAAGCCGTTCGAGAATTGAACCCAATGGCGAACCCGACATTGCACGCGCCGCCAGATAATCGACATCTGAACAATCAGTTTCGCTCCATGACAGGTTTCGGGAATTAATAGCGCGTGCCTCTCGGCGGCGCGAGCCATAGAGTCTGTTCATGCCAATCCTTGTGAAATGCGGATACGCAGTGATTTTCGACGCGCAACTTCCCCGCAGAGAAATTGGCATTTATGGGCTAGTACCTTCGCTGATTGCCCCCGGGGTTGCTCGTTGTTTCGAGCAGAGCCTTCCGGATCGGGCTTAGGTCATTTGTTATTGCTGGAACCCATTATAGGGATTCTTCGGATAATCTGCGAATGGTGGGGAATGGACAAATAAAACGATTAACGATGGATTGGAATTCTATAAAGTAGATATATGTTGATTAACACGGATCAATTTTAGAGAGTAAATTCTAAATTATTTTGGTCGTCGACTTTGCAAATGATAGTTGCCGCCATCGGGAGGGACAGCATGTAGGCGCGGGGCGTATTAGCCCCTAACAGTGAACATCCCGCCGCCCCTGCTACATGCTACTGACGGATGGGTTTACGTGTATGCCTAGACGAGGCCCTACCCCTTGAAATATGGGACGTAATCGACAAAGAATATTTCCAGCAAGTGCTCGTCGCAATTGTATTTCCCCCACACTCCGACCAGAAAAACGTCGATCCCGTGTGAGGCAGACTTCGCGAAATTAGGAAGCCCCCTTGGTCTAGCCAGACTCTCAAGGAGCAGGCGAATGCGAAACAAATATTCAGTTTTCCTTACGATAATTTCTTGTTCGGCATGCACTGCATTCAGCCCCTACAATCAAACGGGTGAAGAGGTCAATCGGAATGCGACGCAATACTCCAACAACGCCCTGTTGCTGAATGTTGCCAGATCCGAACTATCGGAGCCGTTAACTTTCATAACCATTACGGGTCTCGACGGTACAGAGTCGGCCACGGGAACGTTGGGCATTCCTTCGATCATTTTCGGGCCCCATGCTGCAACATCCCCCAAGAACTATGTCGTCGGACCAAACTCCACATCACGCACTAACTCGAACACTTTCCACGTGAGCGTGGTCGACGACCCGCAGTCTTTCGAAGCTCTTCTCACGCCACTGAATCCGGGACTGGTGGCACTGTTCATAGATCAAGATTATTCACGCGAGTTGATGTTCTTCCTGACCGTGAGCAGGGTACGTGAGGTTAAGTTAGTAAAGGACTCTACCGTAGTTGAATCAGTCGTCGATGAATGGAGAAATGATCCGGACGACCCCAAGGCATTCGCCAAGTTTGTGGGCTTCATGGCTTCGTTGCTAGTCGGAGGGTTGACCGCCCAAACCGACATCACATCCATTGCCGCTGGCAAAACGTTTCCCCCGAGCAAGCTATGCTTCGATGCGCATATAGCCAAACCTGCGTTTGCAGCCGATATCCTCGGTGGTGCAAAAAGAGGCATGGTCGCGTTGAGTGGAGTCAAACTTCCACGTGAAACCGCTGCCCCGGAAGCCGCGTCCGCCGCTGAAGCAACGACGGAGAAAGCGCTTGCAAGTCTGGACAACTGCAACGTGAACGAGGGCTGGGTTCAGACTAAGATTTCGACGAACACGGGTTCGATGCAAGGAGGTGCGGGGCAGGGCCAAGGATCAAACCAGGGAACCGGTCTGGCTGTCAGTAACCCACAGTCGACGGCGCTCATTGTCGCTCCCGATGGCGCTCTTTGGATATTCAACGCTAACGCGAACAGAATTACGCGAGTGCCATTAGACAAGACGGGTAGTCTCGGGAAACCGAGCTCCCAGCCATTGGAAGCTAATGCCGCGAAGCCAAAGCCCGAACAGCCGACAATCGCATATTTGTTGACGCTCAAGAGTGCACCCGCCGACAGGCATTTTCAAGTTTTTATGCGCTCCACCTATGGTGTTTACGACTTTATCGGTGGCCTGATTCGAAACGGAGACATTAAGAATCTAGTCAAACCAGACCATTCCGGATACGGCGGAATAATCAACGTCCATAAGTTCTCCCAGTCGGGTGACAGCCCTGCTGACTGTTTTGCATCAGTGCTCTACCGTAGCCAAACGTATTGCGTCCCTGGAGACGCCACCCACACAAAGAAGCTCTTCGCATTGTTGCATTCCCTACAACAGTTGATGACAGCACCTTCAAATTCGCCTACTACCTTGCAGGTGACTAACGTCCCATAACGCAACGCGAGCATTTCGTTCATTTAGACCTGGAGACCAACATGAATGCACTGACCGATGTTCAGCTGAAGGCCGTTTACTCGGGATTAGCAAAAGCTGGGTTGAACGGTTATAGAATTGTTTCCCTGCATCTTGAGCCAACTACCGCGGCGGCACCCGGCGCGCTTGCTGCGCGCGACATCGCTGCCGCTGCGCCGGACGTGACGAATCTCTGTCACGCACAACAGCTCCCAAGCGGCGGTTACGTCATCAATTGCGATCCACAGTAATCGCAGTCATCGCATTTTTGCTGTCTCAGGCTTTGCCGATGGAGGTGTATCCATGAAGCACATCATCCATATCGTCGCGACTCTAGCGACTCTAACGGTCGAAGGTTGCACAACTTCTGCCCCGCCATCGGTCGTTAATGCGGCACTTCCCACGCAATGCAATGGTGCAACGACTATTGAAGACAACACGTTTTACAGTTCCGGGCAAGTTACCCACACCGTCAATGCGGCCGTCACCTTCGCAAATAGAGTTGCGCATGTCCAACTCGAAGACCCGTTCCAGGACGGCTCAGTGACAACAACTGCAGCCATTTATCCAATACCAAAAATTACGTCCGTGGCCGTCATACAAAATATTGGCGCCCCGTCCCCGATCACTCAGCTGCCGCTTCCAGTTGCTCCAGCACCAGCGGCGGCGGGTGTCCACGTGAAACTATCGTTTGAGATCCGATGTGCCGCAGACGCCCCCGCAGGCAACACGGTGCAATTCATCGCCGCGCAAGATGCATGCGGTGTCCACACAGATACATTTTCACCTTCTTCGTTGACGTGTGCACCGGGTGCGATCACGACAATCACAGCTCAGCGCAACTGGGACGGCAATTCATGCCACGACGTGCAAACACCCACGGCGATGGCAGAAGCGATTCCATTACAGGTGTCCAGTAGTCGAGGCACATGCTTAGTCGGCTTGCCCGTGAAATAAAAGGCGATGCTTGCAACAATATTTCCGAGGCTGCCCAGTTCACCACGGGCACCGCGGTAACACCCCGGCACTCGTTAATGGATTCAATAGCTCTGGGCGCTCATCTTTGATACCACTATTGTTTTGGTTGCGTTGAGAGTGATCGAATACAAAGTAATGTGCAGCCGGCAACCCTCCTTTCTGTGGACACCTCGCATTTTGCAACCAGCACATCCCCGGTGAACCGGAGTGCGACCCCACACGAGTTATTCGAAAGATGCGCCTTAATATTGCCCGCCCCCTTCGGATTTAGCCGCGCGGATATCCGCGCGGTGCCGCTCAGTTTGCTGATGCATTCCCCGACTGCGCAATCTTGGTAAGAACACCTGCCTCATACGCATACCAAGATGCCAAGCAAGCCTTGTCCTTGCAATTTCTCTCTCGAAAATTCCACTGTTTTTTTATTCTCTCCGAGAAAGCACTCTGATCCTGGACCGCGGTGCGAGCTTGTTGCACTAGTTGCTCAAGCGAACGGTCAGAGGCGGCCAGATCCGCATCGTGGCAAATCAAATACTGTGGGATTGACCCTGCCTGATTGCAGTCAAAGCTAGTTTGCTGCAACTGAGTGTTCGTGTCTTGCGACTGCTGAGGTGTCGTTGTCGAAGTATCAGACGTTGCCGCTGAGACAACCGCGGGAAATTGCGCAGTGGCAGTAGTGGCAGCCGGCGTTGGCATCGTTCGGTTGGAGACGATCTGCCCGTATGGAGTGAGTTGGCCTGATATTGCATCTTCGAGCATCGCTCCGATTAAAGAACCAGGCTTGACGTGAATTGTCTCTGTTTTGACGACCGTATCGCCAGCCATGGTCTCAGACTTCGCAAACTCGCAGGACGTCTGGCAGCTCACACGGTTCGTTACGGTAGTGTCGTTAGCGTCTTGCCCCAAAATGATGATGATGTACGCGCCATTCTTGATGCCGACGTAGCGCACCATGATGAGAGGTTTTGTCGCCGTTCCGTTGCGAACATCGTTTTCGCTCAGGGCAGGCTCATACCCATAGGTGCCGTTGTCGACCATCGCATAGTTATGGCTCGGCGGTGGCGGTGGCGGTGGCGGTGGCGTAACTGGCTCCGGTGGCGGCGCTGGGTTGGAAGCCACGGCCGGAGGCGTAGCGGCCAGAGCCGCGGACGCTGACTGGGACGTCGTTTGAGACTGGCTTCCGTTATCCTTTCCGCATCCCGACAGAATCAAGACAGCCGCGAAAATACAACTCGCCCCGCCCATTATGCTTTTCATGGGTTCCCCTTCTGGTCATTTATGAACTCGTTTTATTCCAGCATGCTGCGTGGCTGGCGTAACTTTTTATTGAGCCGATGATACCGCAGGCTGACCCGCTCCGAACCATCACGGCCGTTGTTTGGTAAAGGGCAAGAAAATGTAAATTGAGATTTTGACGAGGTGAGGGATGGCGACGGCCATTATCGACTACATTGCAAAGTCAAAGTCACGTGGAGGAGTGGGACATCCGATAATGGTTATTCGTTTAGCATGTGGGAGGATCAGGGCGAGCGACGCAACCGCATCTAACTGACTGGCGCGTTCCTCACCATAAGTTGCGACCGTAAAGAGCGACAAACGTGAGGGGCCAGACTCACTGTACTTCGGCGTCGCCCTCCGTATAGAAGTATCTAAAACGGAAAGCCCCACAGGCGAAATAGCTCTGGAGCCTCCGTTGTTGATAGCTATTCTCAGGAAAGATCAAGGTCGGACAGATAAGTCGCCCGCACTGTAATGCCGGGGGATCCAGGGACTGGCGAGGGGCCGGAAAACTGCATATCCTTCCCAATCACGTTACCTGTTAGGCTCAAGGCGAATTTGCCGCCATGCGAACCAAAGGCACTGATAGCGCCTTGTACGTACGCCTTGACCATAAGCATCACCTCTAAACGGTCGTCCGGCCCGCTGACTTGACCAGAATAAAGATACTGATCGTCCCCACCATGAATCCTGCCGTCCTCGAGGATTACGACACCGCGAGCCCCTTTAGTTAGCGCACTGAAATCGACGCTGTAAAACCCGTCTGCAGCCATCTAGCCTCCTCATATCCCGCATGAATTGCGGCGACACGGTGTTATACAGTTGAAAGCTTCGCGGCAAGAAAAAAAGCAGGGGCGGAATGGCGCAAATTGAAGGATTGTTTGGGCTTCGAGTGGATCGGCAAATTGTTTAAGTCAAGCCCTCTTCAGTCGCTCCCGGCACTCTCGCAGCAGTCCGTTAAAACGCCTCCGATATTCCAGCCATTCCGCCGAGCGCAACCCGTGCTTCAGCGCATTCTGCGACGCGCCAGCTTTGCCCTCCTCAGTCGTCGGACCGGTTGACCGCTCCCAAGGCTTCCACCGCCTGATTGCCTCGGCCTGCTTCGCTTTGCGCTCCGTAGTCCAACCGTTCGCCATCCTTATGCTCCAAAAGTTCGTTCGTCTGCTTGCCGTCTTCTTCACGTGTGCGAGAGGGCGGCGCGGTACCGTTATTCACCTGCTGCTGATGCGCGTTGTTCGTAAGCGACATTTGACGGCCGTCTTGACGATCAGAATTTGATCTCGAAGAGGCGTTCGTTGACGCTCTGGAGGTCAAAGGCAGCAGGATCGAAAC
>NZ_PVEN01000003.1 GCF_002973525.1 Paraburkholderia sp. BL21I4N1 | reverse complement strand
TCCTGTGCTTCCTGTGCTTCCTGTGCTTCCTGTGCTTCCTGTGCTTCCTGTGCTTCCTGTGCTTCCTGTGCTTCCTGTGCTTCCTGTGCTTCCTGTGCTTCCTGTGCTTCCTGTGCTTCCTGTGCTTCCTGTGCTTCCTGCGCCGCCGGCGCGTTGCGCGCCTCCTCCCGCCATTGACGGCGCGAACGAACCATTCGGCGCACGGCGACGCGCGCCATCGTGACCCAGCCCGACGGCCGCGGGTCGGCCAGCATGCTGAGGGCGCGCGCGTAGTCGAGCGTGAGGCCGGGCGTCCATGCCATCGTCGCGGCGCGTTTGCGCAGCTGCGCGGCGACCCACAGTTCCGGCGTGGTGACCACGCGCAAAAACGGCCGCCATCCGCCGAGATCGCCCCACACGCGCGCCGATGCACCCTCGATCGCCGCTTCCAGCGCGCGCGACACGCTGCTCGAACAATTGCGATGCGTGAGGTTGTAGGTGGCGTCCTCCCGATAGGTGTCCCAGAAGCGGCGCAGACGCACCGGATCGTAATTGCGGATGCGCACCTGCACCGTCGACGGACACCACGCTTTCGATTCGGTCGGGTAGTCGAGCTGGAACACGCCTGGCACGTCGTTCTCGCGCGTGGCGCGCAGGAGTCGCGCGAAATCGTCAGGTGAGCGATCGATCTCGACGCCCGGGTAAAGGCTGATGTAAATGCCTTCGGGCGATTCGAGCGCGGCATGGCCGGTGGAAATCACACCGTTGCGATCCACCGCCGCGATGTAACGATCGACAATCGGCTGGCGGCGCGCCTCGCTTTTCGCGGTACCGACCGGCGTCCACACGTGGACGGTCAGTGCGGCTTCGTCGGCGCCTGGCGGGCCGTCCCATTCGAGCGTGGGCAGTCGGTGCGGCGCTTTGGGGTTGCGGCTGCTTGCGGTGCTTGCGGTGCTTGCAGCACTTGCGGCAGCATTCCCGCCATCCGCCGCTTCGTCGCCGGCCACTGCCGGATTCGACGCCATCCGCCGAACCCGCGTGCTCAGCAGAATCATGTTCCACCCGCCGAATATCAGCCCAAGGCCCAGACAATACGGCACGGTGCCGACATAGTGCGTCGGGTACGGCTGGTAGAAAAAAACCGCCAACGCAATTTCAACGCCGCCGCCTATCATCGCGAGCCGCCACGTGCGGTAGCGGACCACTCTGGCCGAGACGATCTGCAATAAACCGTCGGCCAGAAACAGCGTGCCGAAAATCATCGACAGGATGAAGTTGCCGTGATGATGGCCGGCGAGAATCAGCGCGGCCGCGCAGCAGAACGCGAGGCCCTTCACATAGCGCAGCGTGCGCTGCCCGCCCATGCCGGTCCACGCGACGGCCAGCGTGGCGAGACCTTCGAGCAGCAGCAGCAACGCAAATGGCGTGATCGGAAAATACAGCGCGTTGTCGAGCGCGTCGACGAACACCACTAGACCGAGCAGCAGACTCACCCAGCCGATCAACTGCAATGTGCGCCAGCGCGTACGCAGGTAATCGACTCCCAGCAGAATCATGACCAGACGGACCATCGGCAAACCTCCGTGACGGACGCGCGCTTCTGATCGCAATCTTAACCATGTTTGCGCGGATGGGACTCACACGTACTTGTGCTTCTCATGGCGACGCGGTTTCGACGCACGTCCCTCGCGTTTCCCCAAATTTGCGCTTGCGGCGGTATGCGTTTCATCCCGCGGCGCGACATACGAATCGTTCTGCAAGCCAGCCGGACGAGCAGGCGCGTTCGCCTCGCCTTGCGGCGCGCTCAGGACAGCCGGCGCACCGGTCGCGGCATTGACGACTCGCTGCAATTCGTCCTGCGCATAAGCCGGCAATGGGGCGGGCGGATACTTCGCGTCGGTTGCGCTGGCCGAGGCCGGCACGGCAGCGGCGCAAGCAAGGCCGAAGGCAATCATCAAGGGGGCGAATTTCATGTCGGGTCCTGGTCAGGATGACGCGGCCGGCATGAAAGCGAGGACAGGCCCGGCGCGCGTCGATGGATCGGAAGTTCCTGACGGCTTGCACCGTCAGCACAAGCAGTGTGACGGCCGGGACATGAAGGGTAAATTTTATTAAGCCGGATTCAGATAGGCATAATTCGGCTTAATGAGCACCGACGCGAGCCTATGAGCGCGCGCCGGCCTGCAACTCTCGAACGCAAGGAAGAAACGGCCTCAGGCCGCCGCGGCCTGCGGCATTGCAACGTCCTGCTCGCCGCCCAACGCATCGAGCAGATCGCACAGCATGCGGTCGAGTTCCGCTGTCATCAGCGTGACGTCGGAGTCGAAGCGTTCGTCGTCGTTTTGCGCGGTGGGATCGCTGGCTTCTTTCAGCACGTCGAGCGCCGCGATGCGCTTGATCACCAGCGACGGCGTCAGCACGAACGACACGCGATCGTTCCACGTCATCGCGAGTCGCATGCATTGCTTGCCGGCTTCGATATGACGGCGCATGTCTTCGGCGTCGAGCGTATGACCCACATAGCGCACGGTCGCGTTGCCTTCGCTCGGCGAGCGCAACTCGGTGTCCTGATCGAGCGTGAAGCCGGCGGGGCCTTCGCCGGAGAGCAGCCAACCCGTCATGGCGGCGACCGGCGATTGCGTGACGCGCACCGTGCCGAGCGGCAGTTGATCGATCGACTTCACCAGCAGGCCGCGCACCTCATCGGCAACCGCTTGCGAGGCCGCGTCGATCACCAGCCAACCGTTCTTGCAATCGATCCACACGCGCGTATCGCGGCGGATGCTGAACGCGCGCGGCAGCAGGTCGTCGGTGACCTGCTCCTTGAGTTCGCGCATCTGCTTGCGGCCGGGTTTGAAGCCCTGCTGTTCCTCGAGTTCGGCGGCACGGGCCTTGGTCACCTGCGTGACCACCGAAGCCGGCAGCAACTTCTTTTCGGTGCGAAACACCAGCAGCATCTGGCCGTTGAGCGCATACACCAGCGAGTCGTTGTCGCGCGGCGAGGCCCAGCCGTGGCTCTGCATCTCGACGGTATTGCCGGGCGCAAAGGCGTGCGGCGCGAGCCACTTCTGCATCTGTTCGGGGGTGACGGACCACGGAGCGGGAAGACGGTGCAACTGAAGATTTTTGAACCACATGGGCGACGGTCGTGTTTGGAGCAGGGCGCGTCATTCTATATGACGGCAAAATCACCTACACTTTTTGAGAGGCACGATCTGGAAGGAGGCGTTCATGGCCGACGAAACCGCACCCTGGCAAATGGTGGAATACGAGGGTTTCGAGATTCACGTGGCGCCCTTTCCGAAGACTCCGCCGGGCGAAGGCGGCGCCGCGCGAGCCTTGTCGGATAACCGCTACACGTATGTCGGCTACGTCTGCCATCCGGGCGCCGATCCGGCGATTCCCGGCCATGCGGTGCCGTTTCATGCGGACGGCGAGGAAAGCTTCGCCGGACATGACGAAGCGTTGTACGAAGGCGTGCACGTGGGGCGCAGCATCGTGGAAGGCACGCACCCGGACTTGACGGTGCTGCCCTTGGTGACGGGCGGCGTGTGAGCGTTGCGCCCGGCCGCTAGCGGTTTGACGGGCCTCAGCTAAACGCGCGCTTGATGCGCGACTTGAACAGCGCGCGCCGCAAACGGCCGTTCTGTTCCGGCTCGCTCACCGCCAGGCTGCCTTCGACCGCCGTGCCGCGCCGCAAAAAATAACGGTCGAACGTGGCCTGCGTCATGCCCCACTTGTTGAGGAACTGACGACGCCCGTCGTTCTTCACGACCTTGCCGGTGCTCTTCTGCTGGAAGTGATACACCAGACTATCGCCGACGCCCAGGAACACGCGGCAACCGGCATCCCACAATTTCATCGAGAAGTCGTTGTCGCTGCTCATGCCGGGGCTCAATTCGCTGCTGTAGCCGCCGAGTTTGTACCACCACTCGCGATGCACGAGCGTGGGCGGCCAGGTCGCGCCGCGCCAGTCCGCACGCACCAGCTTCGGCGTGGCCGCGACCAGTTCGTCGGCGCGGAAATTTTCCACGTCGCGACCGAAGTTCTGCACCACCACGCAGGGGTTGCCCGAATCGACCGGCTCGACCATGGTGCCCGACAGCATGAACAGGTTGTCGGCCGGCATTTGGGCGAGCCGTTTGACGAGCGCGTCGTCCCAGCCGGGGCAGCAGTACATGTCGTCGTTCATGTAGACGATATAGTCGTGCGTGGCCCGCGCCGCCGCGATATTCACCGCATGGCAAATGCCGATGTTGCCGGGCGATGCGGTGTGCTCGATGCCCTCCTCGCGCACCCACGCCAGCGTGCCGTCCGAGCCGTCGTTCACGTGCACGATGATCTGATGCGTGTGCGTCGAGTGACGCCGCAGGCTCTCGATCACGAGCCGCAGATAAGGCAGATTGTTCCAGGTCGGGATGATGATTGAGAACATCGAATAGGGTTTCCGTGGTGATGGCCCATGCAAGCGGATCGTGCCGCCGGGACGCGGCGCGGATCGCGCTGCGCCCGGTCTAGTCTTTGGCCGTTTTGTCGAACGGCTTGTTGAACGGATCGTTGAAAGTGAGCTTGGCGGGAAGGTCCGCTTCCCAGCCTTCCAGATCCTCGAACGGATAACGGCCCAGCGCATACAGCACGCGCTTGAAGCGGCTTTTGAACGGCGCGCTCGGCACGTTGGGCAGCGAACCCGGCGCCGCGCCGGCCGTCTGGCGAATGTAGTCGCGCGCGAAATCGCGCTGCGAAATGCCCCACTTCATCAGGAATTCGCGGCCGCCGCGATTGCGCCGGATACGGCCGGTCGATTTGGTGCCGAAGTGATAGATGCGGCACGCGCCGACCGAGCGGAACGTGCGGCAACCGACCAGCCAGAGCTTCATCAGGAAGTCGTCGTCGCTGCTCATGCCGGGACCGAATTCGATGCTGTAGCCGCCCACCATATGCCACAGCTGACGGCTGATCAGCATGGGCTGCAACGCGACGCCGTCGCGATCGGCCGACTTCATCGCGGCGGTGTATTCGAGCAGTCCGGCTTCGTCGAAATCGTCCGGTCCGCTGCCGAAGTTGGCCGCCGTGACGTTTGCATTGCCGGTATCGGTCGGCTCGATCAGCACCGAGGACAGATACGCGGACGCATGCCCCAGCGAGCGCAGGTTGGCCTCGAACGCGAGGTCCCAGCCGGGCGTGACGAACATGTCGTCGTTCAGGAACAGAATCCAGTCGCGGGTGGCGAGGCGCGCCACGTCGTTCAACGCCAGACAGACGCCGACGTTACCTGTGCTCCACGTATGGAGAAGGCCTTCCGAGCGCACCCAGTCGAGCGTGCCGTCGCTGCCGTCGTTGACGTGCACGATGATCTCGTGATCGAACGCCGAATGACGGCGAACGCTGTCGATACACAGCTTCAGATACGGCAGATTGTTCCAGCTCGGAATCAGGATACTGAACATGAGGCGACGGGAAAGCTCGTTGAATGAGATCGCGCGACACGGGCAACTTCGGCGCCGCGGGACAGAAACGGGAAGACTGACGACATGACCACGACCGCCGTCGACAACACGCCGCTCGCGCGATCGTCAAGCGAATCGAGCAGGCCTCGCCGACCGGCTGACGCAAACTTGAGCGGAAATAGCGTTGACAGCGAACTTCGTGAGTTGACGCTCAGAAACGGAAAATGGGCGGGCGTCGACATGTCTTATGAATTTAGCCGGCCGCCGCGACAGTTGCCGTGCGACCCGGTAGGATGGCCTCGCCATTGTACCGGGTTAGGGTCCGGATCCTGCAAATCGGCCGGGACGCCAGCGCCCGCGCGGGTTGCCGATGACGCGGGGTTTGCCGCGCCGGAGCCACCGCGGCGACGGCGACGCGAGCCTGGGCAGCGACGCGACAATGGCCGCGTAAGCTTGCCGGAGCGTGCTGGTACCATACGGGCCACTCGGCCGCCCCCGCAAGCCGCCGTCATGACGACGTGGCTGGCGCTGCGCGGCCGGCCTCAGGATTCTTTCCGCATTTTTCCAGTGTCGAGCAATGAACCGATTGATGAGCGCGCTCTGCCGCGGTGCGACTGCCGCCGTGAAACGCTTCGTGGACACCGCTGTCGAGCGCTCCACCCGCATCCCTTACGTGGGTGTTGCGCACGAGCCCGAGGTGTTTCTTCGCAAGACGTCGCGAGCGAAAATCGTCAAAAAGTACCTGCACAAGCACTGGTTGCTCAAGTGGCGCGGGCAATCCCGTCTCGAACTGAACAGCGCCGCCGACGCGAAGCGGCTGCTGTGGCTCTACACCGGCAAGCGCAATGTCGGCGACGCGACGATGGACATGTCCGGGCGCGCGTTATTGAAAGAACGCGGTTTCGACATCGACCTGTTCACGCTACCGAACCTGCAGAAGCTATTCGAGGAAGACGATGTCTTCCAGCACGTCTACTCCGACTTGGAGCAGCTTGCTGGCCGTCGGTACGACGCGGTCGTGATGTCGGAATTCAACCTGCCGTCCATCAAACTGAAGACGCGCCATTTCAGGCGCTTGCCGTACGTCTGCCTGTTCCAGTATTTCTATGGCCCGGACCGCAACCAGACCACGTTCAGTTACGCGGCCGTGAATCACGCGTTTTCGCTGGGCCATGAGCCCGCGCGCATCGTTGCGCTGAGCAAGCCTTATCTGGCTGCGAAGGCGGGTACGTGCGAGTCGGTGCGTGCGTGGGTGCCGAACGAACCGTTCGTCGCGCTGGCGGTTGGCGGCCTCGACGCGAACCGCACCTATGGGCGCTGGGGCGAATTGCTGGATCTGCTCGATCGCTCGGACGAGCCTGGCATACCGAGGCAGATCGTGCTGCTTGGCTCGGACAACGGGCTGGCCATGGCGGAGGTGTTGTTGAAGCGGACCTTCGGCACGCTGAAGATCAGTTCGTGCGTTGCGCGGCTGACGTTGCTGCAGTCACGCGAAGTGGCGGCGCAAGCGAGCCTTTTTGTCGGCGCGGATGGTGGCCTGATGCACGTGGCGCATTCCACACCGACGCCGAGCGTGTCGCTGTTTTCCGACCGTGAGCCGCCTTATCTGCGGCTGACGGAGGCATGCCGTTCGATTGGCATCCAGAGTACGGGCGACGTCGACGAGATTGCGCCGACGGCGGTGATGAACGCGATTCGGACGCAGTTGGTAGGCTTGTCGAGTTCGGCGGGTCCGGACAATCAACCGGGCGTCGTGGCTTGAGAATAGCCAGACCGCGCTCGTCTCAAGCCGCATCCTGCTGAAACTGAATCCGGTGCAAATTCGCGTACAACCCGGCTTGCGCTAGCAGTTCCCGATGACTGCCTCGCTCGACGATCCGGCCTGCCTCCATCACAAGAATCCGATCCGCGCGCTCGATAGTCGACAGCCGATGTGCGATAACCAGTGTGGTACGCCCCTTCATCAAAGTCTCCAACGCCGCTTGCACATGGCGTTCCGATTCGGAATCCAGCGCTGAGGTGGCTTCGTCGAGAATAAGAACCGGCGCGTCTTTGTAGATAGCCCGCGCGATAGCCAACCGCTGCCGCTGCCCACCCGACAACATCAACCCATTGTCCCCAACCAGCGTATCGATCCCATTCGGCATAGCCTGAACGGTATCCCACAGATTAGCCGCACGCAGCGCGGCCTTGACCTTATCCGAATCGGCCACCTGCCCATAAGCGACGTTATTGGCGACGGAATCGTTAAACAGCACCACGTCTTGACTGACCATGGCAATCTGCCCACGCAACGCGTGCAGATCGTATTCCGGCAACGCCACGCCATCGACCAGAATCTCCCCGCCGGTCGGATCAAAGAACCGCGGCAGCAGATTCACGAGCGTAGTCTTGCCGCTCCCCGACGGTCCCACGAGCGCGACCATTTCCCCCGGCGCTACCTTGAACGACACTTTGTCCAGCGTGTGCCGATCGTTCGTGGCACTTGCGCCATAGCTAAACGACACGTCGCGGAACTCCACTTCGCCGCGAGCGCGCTCGAGCGGCTTGCCACCGCCTTCCGGCTCGGACGGCTCGTCGATCAGCCCGAAGATCAGCTCACACGCCGTCATACCGCGCTGCAGCGGCTGGTTCACGTCCATCAGATGCTTGAGCGGTGAAATAATCAGCAGCATCGCCGTAACGAATGCGACGAACCCGCCAACCGTGGTCTGATCCGATGACGACTGCACCACCGCGATCGTAATCACGACCGCCAGCGCGATCGACGCGAGAAACTGCGTGAGCGGCTGCGCAAGGCCGCCGGAGACGGTCATGCGCATTGCGTAACCGCGCAGACGCTTGCTCATCGACGTAAAACGGTCGATCTCGTACTGCTCACCGTTATGCACCTTGACGACCTTGTAGCCGCCCACCGTCTCTTCGACGATGTACGACAGCTCGTTGGTCAGCAATTGATGCTCGCGGTTCAGGCGCCGCAAGCGACGGTTGATCTTGCCGACCAGCCAGCCGATTGCGGGCAGCAGCACCGCGACGATCAGCGTCAGACGCCAGTTCAGATAGAACAGATAGCCGAGCAGGAACACCACGGTCAGCGAATCGCGCACCAGCGTGACCATGACGCTCAACAGCACGTTGAGAATCTGGTTCACCTCGAAGACGATCGCGTTGATCACCGTACTCGCGGTTTCGCGCTGGAAAAACGCGACGCTCGTGTGAATCATGCGGTTGAACATCTTCAGACGCAGTTCGAGCAGGATCCGGTTCGACACATACGCGAGCAGATAGCCGGATGCGTATTGCGACAGACTGCGAATCAGCGCGAGGCCGATCACCGCGCTCGGCACGAACCATTTGGTCTTGTCGTTGGCGTGCGCGCCGAAGCCCTTGTCCAGCAACGGCTTGAGCAGGGCCGGAATTGCCGCGTCGGTCGCGGAACTGATGGCCATTGCGACGATCGCACCGATGAGAACCCAAACCATCGGCTTGATATACGGCCACAGGCGCCGAAAAATGACGGATGGCGACGACGCCTCGCCTGTGCCGATGGGTTTGCTTAACGTTGGCTTCGCGCTCAAGGAATCCTCTGGGAATGCGGGACAGCTGCCGCGCGGCGGACGGAATGACCGTCGCGAGGAAATTCAAAGAAGAGCATTGTAAACGGTTGCGAGCGGCGGCTGGAAGCTGGCCGAATGGCCTGTGTATACTGCTGCAACTCGCTGCTGCAACTAGCCGTCGGCCACTCACTGGCGGCTCGTTCCATCACTTTGCCCTCCACTTGATTCAGGCATGCAAGAAACCACCCTCGGCGTCGCCATCATCACCAAAAACGCGGCGGCGCGGCTGGCCGAATGCCTGCAAGCGGTATCGTTCGCCGACCAGATCGTCGTGATCGACGGCGGCAGCACCGACGGCACCGCGGATATCGCCCGCGCTCACGGCGCCCGCGTGATCGAAGAGATCGACTGGCCGGGATTCGGCCCGCAGAAAAACCGTGCGGTGGAGGCGCTTTCCACCAACTGGGTTCTTTCCCTCGACGCCGACGAAATCGTCTCACCGGAACTAGCCACGGCGATCCGCGCCGCGCTGCTCGCGCCCACCGCCGACGTCTACGCGGTAGACCGCCTGTCGAGTTTCTGCGGCCACTGGATTCATCACAGCGGCTGGTATCCGGACTGGATTCCGCGTCTCTTCAAACGCGGCGCGGCCCGTTTCTCCGACGACCTCGTCCACGAGCGTCTGGTGTTCGACACGCCCGCGCGGCGACTCACCGGCAAGCTGATGCACTACTCGTACGAGGACTTCGAAGCCGTGCTGCGCAAGCTCGACACGTATTCGACCGCTGGCGCGAAGCAACGTCATGCGGCAGGCAAGCGCGGCAGTTTCGGCAAGGCGCTTGGGCGCGGCACCTGGGCCTTCGTGCGGACCTACGTGCTCCGGCGCGGCTTTCTGGACGGCAGGGCCGGTTTCATGATCGCGGTATTCAACGCGGAGACGGTGTATTACCGGTTTTTGAAGCTGGCGCGGCTGGGAGATGAGACGCGCCGCTGAGTGCGGGCGACGGCGCGGCGTGGGCCGTGAAAGGTTCTGCCCGCGACGCCGGCGCGGGCAATCCAACCATCAATACACGATCTCGATCGAGCTGCCTGCAAACTCGCCGCGTAACGCCGCGAGGAGTTCGTCGGTCGGCTTCACACGCCACGCGTCGCCCAGACGCATTTCACCCTGCGCGTTTTCGCTGCGATACACCACCTGCACGGCCAGCCCATTCGGGATCTGCACCGCCTGACGCTGACGGCCATTGTCGCCGCCATAACCGCCGCCTCCGCCGCCGTTACGACCGCCACCATTACCGCCACGCGCCGCCGCAACCGGCGCCGGAGCGGCCGCCGGCTCGTCCTTACCCGCGCTATGCGCTTCGAGCACGCGACGCAACGCGAGTGCGTCCGCGTTGCCGTTCATCTCCACCTTCACGGCCTCCGCATAACGGCAGCGCGCACGCCCGAGATCCATGACCGTCTCGACGGTAAAGCGGATGCCGCCGGTGAACGCGTCGTTACGCGCCTGCCCCTGCACGACCAGCAGTTCGTCTTCCTTGAACAGTTGCTTGTGGGCTTCGAACGTCTCGTTGAAGACCGTCACTTCGCACTGGCCCGTGCCGTCGTCGAGCAGCGCGATCAGCATCTTGCCGCGTTGGGTCATCTGCGTGCGCAGCGACGCGATCACACCCGCGACCAGCTTGTCGCGCCCTTCCTTCAATTCGCCGATCTTCTGGCGCACGAAACGGCGTACTTCATTCTTGTACGCGTCGAACAAATGACCCGACAGGTAGAAGCCAAGCGCGGCCTTTTCTTCCTGCAGCTTCTTCTTTTCCGCCCACTCCGGCTCGTCGACCAGTTCGTGACCTTGCGACGGCGCGTCGCCCATGTCGAACAGCCCGGCCTGCAGCGCATTGGCGCTCGCCTGTTCGGCGGCTTCCATGGCGAGCGATACGGAGGCAATCAACTGGGCGCGATTGGCATGCAGCGAATCGAACGCGCCGGCACGGATCAATGCCTCGACCGTGCGACGATTGACGATACGGCGGTCGACGCGATTGCAGAAATCGAAAATGTCGATGAACGGCCCGTCTTCACGCGCGCGCAGGATTTCTTCGATCGCGTTCTGGCCGCTGCCCTTGATCGCGCCGAGGCCGTAGCGGATCGTTTTCGAGCGTTTGCCGTCCGGTTCGGCGACCGGTTCGAAGCGATAGGCGGACAGATTCACGTCTGGCGGCAGCACCGCCATCTTGTTCGTCAGGCAGTCTTCGAACAGGATCTTGACCTTGTCCGTGTCGTCCATGGCTAGCGACATATTCGCCGCCATGAATTCCGCCGGATGGTGCGCCTTCAGCCACGCGGTGTGGTACGCCAGCAGCGCGTACGCGGCCGCGTGCGACTTGTTGAAGCCGTAGCCCGCGAACTTCTCCATCAAGTCGAAGATTTCGTCGGCCTTTTCGCCGGTCAGGCCGTTCTTCGCGGCGCCCTGGCGGAACAACTCGCGATGCTCGGCCATTTCCTCGGCCTTCTTCTTACCCATCGCGCGACGCAGCAAGTCGGCACCGCCCAGCGAGTAGCCGCCGATGATCTGCGCCATCTGCATCACCTGCTCCTGGTAGACCATGATGCCGTAGGTCTCTTTCAGAACAGATTCGACGCGCGGATCCGGATACTCCACAACTTCGCGGCCGTGCTTACGCGCACAGAAGCTCGGAATCAGGTCCATTGGGCCCGGACGGTACAACGCGACCAGCGCGATGATGTCCTCGAAGCGGTCAGGCTGCGCGTCTTTCAGCATGCCTTGCATGCCGCGGCTTTCCAGCTGGAACACCGCGACCGTATTCGCCTTCTTCAGGATCGAGAACGACGGCGCGTCGTCCAGCGGCACCTGCGCGAGCGACCAGTCCTGCTTCGACGGATCGAGACGGCGGATATAGCGCTCGGCCCAGTCGAGAATCGTCAGCGTGGTCAGACCCAGGAAGTCGAACTTCACGAGGCCGACGGCTTCGACGTCGTCTTTGTCGTACTGGCTCACCACGCCGCTTTCGTCGCCCTGCGTGTACAGGGGACAGAAATCGGTCAGCTTGCCGGGCGCGATCAGCACCCCGCCCGCGTGCATGCCGACGTTACGCGTGAGGCCTTCCACACGCTGCGCAAGTTCGAGCAGTTGATGCACTTCGTCTTCGTTGTCGAAGCGCTCCTGCAGCAGCGGCTCTTCCTTCATCGCGTCGGCAATCGTGACGTGCTTGCCGGGCTTGAACGGAATCAGTTTGGCGATGCCGTCCGTGAACATGTAGCCGAGATCGAGCACCCGGCCGATGTCGCGCACCGCCGCCTTCGCCGCCATCGTGCCGAACGTGGCGATCTGCGACACCGCGTCCGCGCCGTATTTTTCCTTCACGTACTGGATCACGCGATCGCGGCCGTGCTGGCAGAAATCGATGTCGAAGTCGGGCATCGAGACCCGTTCCGGATTCAGGAAACGTTCGAACAGCAGGTTGTAGCGCAGCGGATCGAGGTCGGTCACGCCGAGCGCGTACGCGACCAGCGAACCGGCACCCGAACCCCGGCCCGGTCCCACCGGCACGCCGTTATTCTTCGCCCAGTTGATGAAGTCCGCGACGATCAGGAAGTAGCCCGGAAAGCCCATCTTGATGATCGTGCCGCACTCGAAGTCGAGGCGTGCGTAGTAAGTTGCGCGTTGCGCTTCGCGCTCGGCCGCGTCCGGGTACAACTGTTCGAGACGCTTTTCGAGCCCCTCTTTCGACAACAGCACGAGGTAGTCGTCGAGCGACATGCCGTCTGGCGTGGGGAACAGCGGCAGTTTTGGCTTGCCGAGTTCGAGCGTGAGGTTGCAGCGCTTGGCGATTTCGACCGTATTGGCGAGCGCCGACGGAATGTCCGCGAACAGCGCGGCCATGTCTTCCTGCGTGCGGAAAAACTGCTCGGACGTGAAGCGCTTCGAGCGGCGCGGATTCGCGAGAATGTCGCCTTCGGAAATACACACGCGCGCTTCGTGCGCGGTGAAATCGTCTTGCGTCATGAACTGCATGGGATGCGTGGCGACCACCGGCAACTTCAGCGCCGCGGCAAGCGCGACCGACTGCTGCACGTACTGCTCGCCGCCCGGCTGACCGCTCCGCTGCAACTCGATATAGAAGCCGCCCGGGAAAACCTTCGCCCAATGCAATGCATTGCGTTTGGCCGCTTCTTCGTTACCCGCCGCGAGCGCGAGGCCGACGTCGCCCTGCTGCGCACCGGACAACGCGAGCAAGCCTTCGCCCAGACCGGATTCGAGCCAGCCGGCCTCGACTTCCGCGCGACCGCGATACTGATTGGTGAGCGACGCCTTGCTGAGCAACTCGCACAGATTCAGATAGCCGCGCCGGTCCTTGACCAGCAGCAGCAAACGGGAAGGCTTGTCGCGGTCATCGGGATTGGTGATCCAGACGTCACAGCCGGCAATGGGTTTGACCCCTTTGCCGCGGGCTTCCTTGTAGAAACGGACGAGGCCGAACGCATTGCCGAGATCGGTAAGGGCGAGCGCACCCTGGCCGTCTTTGGCAGCAGCCTTGACGACGTCGTCAAGACGCACGATGCCGTCGGCAATCGAGAATTCGGAGTGAACGCGGAGATGAACGAAGCGGGGATCTGACATGGGCGACATTGTAACTCCACCGTTCGGGAGTTTTCAGGCCAAAACCGCGCGTAAGCCGTTCGGCTTAGGACGCCAACGCGGCAGCCTTTGTGCGCTGGCGGTCCGCGCTATTTTTAACAATTCGGGCAGTCAGATGGGAGCGACGCCGCTCGCCTAGAGCGTCAAAAAACCCTCGCGCGAATCCGCGTAATATTGCCGCGCCGTTGTCCGCGCCTTTACTTCGCCCTTGTCCGTGACGAGCCGCAACGCGGCACCCGATCGCGGACGCTTTGCGCTAGCGCAAAGCCCTGGCCATTCGGCCGAGTCGGGGAAACCGCCGGGTTGAGGGATAATACGGGTTTCGCCCTATTCGACGTGGCCGCGCCACACCGGGTTCAAGCGGGGTCTAAACGTGAGCGCCCAACCGCGGGCAGCGTCACTCGCCCCGTTCTCCGCGCCGCCGGCCACTTCTTACCGCTGGACACACATGAGTATCGTCAACCTCTCCGCGTACCATTTCGCGACCATCGAAGACACCGCCGCATGGCGCCCGTTCGTCACCGAACGCTGCAACGCGCTCGGCCTGCGCGGCACCGTGCTGCTCGCGCCGGAAGGCATCAACCTGTTCGTCGCCGGCACGCGTGAGGCGACCGACACGTTCATCGACTACATCCGTCACGACGCGCTGTTCGAAGGCAAGTTCGCCACGCTGCAATTCAAGGAAAGCCTGTCCGACAAGCAGCCGTTCACGCGCATGCTGGTCAAGCTCAAGCGCGAAATCATCACCATGAAGAAGCCGGCGATCCGCCCGGAACTCGGCCGCGCGCCGTTCGTCGACGCCCCCACGCTGAAACACTGGCTGGACCGAGGTCATGACGACCAGGGCCGCCCGGTCGTGATGCTCGACACGCGCAACGCGTTCGAAGTCGACGTCGGCACCTTCGAGAACGCGCTCGACTACCGCATTTCGAAATTTAGCGAATTCCCCGAGGTGATCGAGCAGAACCGTGCCGACCTCGAGGGCAAAACCGTCGTGTCGTTCTGCACTGGCGGGATTCGTTGCGAGAAGGCCGCGATCCACATGAAGGAAGTCGGCATCGAGAACGTGTATCAGCTCGAAGGCGGCATCCTGAAGTATTTCGAGGAAGTGGGCGGCGCGCACTATCAAGGCGACTGCTTCGTGTTCGACTACCGTACCGCGCTGAATCCGCAGCTGGAACCCACGTCGACCGTGCAGTGCTTCGGCTGTCGCGCCGTGGTGCCGCCCGAGGCGCAACAGTCGCCGCTGTACGTGGCCGGCAAGACGTGCCCCGCGTGCCATCCGGACAGCAAGGCGGCGCACGCGGCGTGATGGCGGCGGTGCAATGCGGCAGCGCGCAACCTCAGCGAGTTTTCCGCGGTACGGGCGGCACGTTTGAAGCAGCCGCTCGCGCCGACCCTGCCTCCATAACCAGCACGATCACCCAGCCATGACCTATCGCGGGCGCTTCGCGCCGTCCCCCACCGGGCCACTGCACTTCGGCTCCCTCGTCAGCGCGCTCGCCAGTTGGCTCGACGCACGCGCGCATGGCGGTGCGTGGCTGGTTCGTATCGAGGATATCGACGGTCCGCGCACCGTGCCGGGCGCCGCCGAGAGCATCATCTCGACGCTCGAACGTTTCGGCATGCACGCGGACGAGCCGCCGGTCTGGCAAAGCCGTCGCATGCCGCGCTACCAGCAGGCGCTGGAGCAATTGAAGTCCGCCGGTCTGATCTATCCGTGCGGCTGCACGCGCAAGGAGATCGCCGACTCGCTGCTGCACGCTCATGCGCGCAACACGACCCTCGCTTACCCCGGCACGTGCCGCAACGGCCTGCACGGCAAACCGGCGCGCGCGTGGCGTCTGCGCGTGCCCGACGGCGACGCGGCCGTCGTCACCTTCCACGACCGCTGGCAGGGACCGCAGACGCAGAACCTGGCCACCGAAGTCGGCGATTTCGTACTGCGGCGCGCGGACGACCAATGGGCGTATCAACTGGCCGTGGTCGTCGACGATGCGGACGATCACATCACGCATATCGTGCGCGGCGCGGACCTGATGGATTCGACGGCGCGGCAGATTTATCTGCAGCGCTGTCTGGGCGCGCCGACGCCGCGCTATCTGCACGTGCCCGTGGTGACGAACGAGCACGGCGAAAAGATCAGCAAACAGAACGGCGCAACCGCGCTAGATGCCGACCAGCCGCTCGACGCGCTGAACGCCGCGGCGCAGCATCTCGGTCTCGAACTGACAACGCCGAGCGGCCCAAAACCGGCCGATACGCTGGAAAGCTTTTACGCGGCCGCCACGGCAGCGTGGGCCAGCCGAATGGGAATCGGCGAGTGAATGCGAGAGGGATTTTTTGCCTGGCAAGCGTCCCGCGCGCCCGGTTGAACCGAACCCGAACGGCGCCAAACGAAGCGGAAAGCAAAGAAAAACGAAGAAAAGCGCGAAGCAAAAAAAGGGCGGTTTAAAGAAAAACCGCCGCGCAGACCAACCTGTACAAACCACGACTATCGGCGGCCGCCCCGCCCGGGGCATAGGGCGCAACGCCGATCGACCCGCAAAAAACCAGAGTCCGTAACCGCGCGGGCGATCAGGAAGACGGAGTCGACTTCCGCGGCATCCCGAACCCGCCCAGCAACGCCGCCAAAGGCTGCTTGGAGCCGGACTTCTGCGGTGCGGCGGAAGAAGCCGCGGCCTCTTCGACCTTGCGAACCGACGCCGGCGAAGGCTCATAAGGCTTGAGGAAGAAATCGTCCACCGGCTGCGCGCGATGATGATGCGGCCGATCGAACGAACCCGCCGACGCCGGACCCGAACGGCGGCGAGCACCTCGCTCTTCACGACCTTCGCGCCCCTCACCGCGGCTTTCGCTACGCTCACGGCGTGGCGCGCGCTCTTCGTGGTGATGACGCACGGGCGCATTCACCGTCAGATGCTGCACGTCCAGCGGACGCTTGATCAGCTTTTCGATGTCGGCGAGCTGCTTACGCTCGTTCGGGCTGCACAGCGACAACGCGTCGCCCGACGCACCCGCGCGGCCGGTACGGCCGATCCGGTGCACGTAATCTTCCGCGTTGAACGGCAGATCGAAGTTGATCACCGCCGGCAATTCGGCGATATCCAAGCCGCGCGCGGCGACGTCGGTCGCCACCAGCGCTTCGATCTCACCGCGCTTGAACGCCTCGAGTGCCTGCATCCGCTCGTTCTGCGTGCGGTCGCCGTGAATCGCGGTCGCGACCACGCCGTCGCGTTCCAGGCTACGTGCGAGACGGCTCGCGCCGATCTTGCTGTTGCAGAACACGATGACCTGCTTGAGGCTGCGTTCGCGAATCAGTTGCACGACCGCGCCGGTCTTATCGCCTTCCGCGACTTCGTAGACGATCTGCGTCACGTTGGTCGCGGTGGAGTTGCTGCGCGCGACTTCGATGGTCTGCGGGTTGCGCAGATACGTGGCGGCCAGCTTCTTGATTTCGCCCGAGAAGGTTGCCGAGAACAGCAGCGTCTGACGTTCTTTCGGCAGCAAATTCAGAATGCGCTGCAAGTCCGGCAGGAAGCCCATGTCGAGCATCCGGTCGGCTTCGTCGAGCACCAGAATCTGCACCTGGCCGAGATTGGCGGTTTTCTGTTGCACATGGTCGAGCAGACGGCCCGGCGTGGCGATCAGAATTTCGACGCCGCGGCGCAGTGCTTCGGACTGCGGGTTCATGTCGACACCGCCGAACACCACGGCGCTGCGCAGCGCCGTGTGCTTCGCGTACGACTGCACGTTCGCGGCGACCTGGTCGGCCAGTTCGCGAGTCGGCGTGAGAATCAGCGCGCGCACCGGATGGCGGGCCGGCGAGGCACTCGTGCTCGCCTGCGGCAGCAGCCGCTGGATGATAGGCAGCGAGAAGCTCGCGGTCTTGCCGGTGCCGGTCTGCGCGGCGCCCATCATGTCGCGGCCGGCCAGCACGACGGGAATCGCCTGCTCCTGAATCGGCGTAGGCGTGGTGTAGCCCGATTCTTTGACGGCTTTCAGGATATCGGGCGCGAGGCCGAATTGATCAAAAGTCGCAGTGCTGGGCGTGACGGCTGTGTCGGACATGGTGGCTTTCGCTAAAAATGCGCTTGGCGCGTGCGCGCGGCAGCGGTCGGAACCGCAGAGGGCATCGTGATGAAGGCGGAGCCACGGCGTTCCGCACGGGACCCGTTGGTACTGCAGGAAAAAATGCGGCCGGCTCCGGCCGGCGGAAACACCCGCCGGAAAGGCCGGTATTGTAGCACTTCAGCAAAAACACTCATGGCGCATCTGCCGGCTTTCTGCTTACGCCGGCGAAAGCCGCGTCGCCGCTCGCCGTTCGGGTACCGGCAACGCGCTCCGCATGCCCGCCAACCCGGCGAGTTCCGGCAAACACCGCCAACACACTGCCACACACCGGCGCACACCGGCGCACACCGGCAAAACACCGCCGCGCCTCGCTGGCGAGCGTAGTGCGCGCAGGCGACAGTTCCGTGACAGTCCGCGCTCACCGGAAGCTAGCCGCCATTGCCCCGCGCCTACCAGGTTTCGCGCATCACCATCAGGCGCATTTCAGTCATGTCCTCGATCGCGTAGCGCACGCCTTCGCGCCCCAGCCCGGAATCCTTCACGCCGCCGTACGGCATGTTGTCGACCCGGAACGACGGCACGTCGTTGATCACCACGCCGCCCACGTCGAGTTCGTCCCACGCGCGGTGTGCGTTCGCCAGCGAATCCGTGAAGATGCCGGCTTGCAGGCCGAAGTCGCTGTCGTTGACCGTGGCGAGCGCCGCGCCGAAGTCGTCGAAACGCTCGAGGATCGCCACCGGGCCGAACGCTTCCTTGCGATACAGGTCGCTATCGCGCTTCACATCCTCGAGCAGCGTGGCTTCGAACATCGCGCCCTCCACCTTGCCGCCGGCGACGATCTTCGCGCCCGCCTGCACCGCGCCGTCCATCCAGCCGGCGAGCCGTTTGGACTCGGATTCGGAGATCATCGGGCCCACGAAGGTCTTTTCGTCCTTCGGATCGCCCATGATCAGCGACTTCGTCTTCGCGATCAGCTTCTCGCGCAGCGCGTCGTACAGGCTGGCATGCACCAGAATCCGCTGCACGCCGATACAGCTCTGCCCCGACTGATAGAACGCGCCGAACGCCAGCCGGTCGACCACGTAGTCGAGCTTGCCGCCCTGATCGCCGTCGACGATCGCGGCCGCGTTGCCGCCCAGCTCCAGAATGACCTTCTTTTTACCGGCTTTCTTCTTCAACTCCCAGCCCACCGCCGGCGAGCCGGTGAACGAGAGCAGCTTGAAACGCTCGTCGGTGGTGAACAGATCCGCGCCGTCGCGATGCGCCGGCAGAATCGAAAACGCGCCCTTCGGCAGATCGGTTTCCGCCAGAATCTCGCCCATGATCAGCGCGCCGACCGGTGTGCGGCTCGCCGGCTTCAGCACGAACGGCACGCCCGCCGCGATCGCGGGCGCCACCTTGTGCGCGGTCAGGTTCAACGGGAAATTGAACGGCGAAATAAACGAACACGGCCCGATCGGCACACGCTTCACATAGCCGTGATAGCCCTTGGCGCGCGGCGAAATCTCCAGATTGATGATCTCGCCGTCGATCCGCACCGATTCCTCCGCGGCTACCTTGAACGTGTCGATCAGCCGTGTGACCTCGCCCCGCGAGTCGTTGATCGGCTTGCCGGCTTCAATGCACAGCGCGAGCGCCAGTTCGTCGTAACGCTCGCGAAAGCGCTTCACGCAATGTTCGAGCACCGCCTGGCGCTTGAACGGCGGAAAGACGCGCATGGCCGGCATCGCCGCCACCGCGTGGCCGATTGCCTGGTCGATCGCGGCGGCGTCGGCCATGGCCACACGGGTGGCCACTTCGCCGCTGAATTTGTCGGTGACTTCGAGATCGGTGTTGGCCGCCACTGCTTCGTTGGCGAGGTAGTACGGGTAAGTCTTGTTCAACATGACGCGCTCTCCTTGTTCCGATGCCTGACAGGGCTGACAGTGCTTACAGTTGCGCGCTCAACCGCTTGATTTCGCGGTTCAAGACGCGCTCATTGTCCGAATAGTCGATCGGCAGATCGATCACATGCACGCCCGGCGTGGTGAAGCATTCGCGCAGTAAGGGCGCGAACTCCGCCGCCGATTCGATCCGGTGCCCCTTCGCCCCATAACTCTCCGCGTAGGACACAAAATCCGGATTCGCCAGCGTCATGCCGTAGTCCGGGAAATTCATGTTTTCCTGCTTCCAGCGGATCATGCCGAACGCGTCGTCGCGCAAAATCAGGATCACCAGATCGAGCTTCAGGCGCACCGCCGTTTCCAGTTCCTGCGAATTCATCATGAAGCCGCCGTCGCCGCACACGGCCATGACCTTACGGTCCGGGTGCACGATCTTGGTGGCGATCGCCGAGGGCAAGCCCGCGCCCATCGAGGCCAGCGCGTTGTCGAGCAGCAGCGAATTCGGTTCGTGCGCGCGGTAATAGCGGGCGAACCAGATCTTGTACATGCCGTTGTCCAGACACACGATGCCGTCCACCGGCGTGGTCTCGTACACGTCGTTGACGATCCGCACCGGGTACATCGGGAAGCGGTCGTCGTGCTGGCCTTTGACAAGATGCGCCTCGAAGTGCTGCTTGATCTCCTTGAAGCGCGTGAAGTCCCAATGCTCCTGACGCTCCTTGAGACTTTCCTTCAGTTGCCACACCGCGTTGGCGATATCGCCGACCACCTCGATCTGCGGGAAGTACACCGTATCGACTTCCGCGCCGAGAAAATTGACGTGAATCACCGTCTTCTCGCCCGCTTCGCCGCTGCGCATGAAGAACGGCGGCTTCTCGATCACGTCGTGACCGACGTTGATGATGCAGTCGGCGTGATCGATCGCGCGGTGCACGAAGTCGCCGTCCGACAAGGTCGCATTGCCGAGCCACATGGGATGCGATTCGTCGATCACGCCCTTGCCCATCTGCGTCGTGAAGAACGGAATGCCGGTCTGGTCGACGAACTCGCGCAGCATCTTGGTGGTGGTTTTGCGATTTCCCCCCGCGCCGATCATCAGCAGTGGATGCTTCGCGCTCTTGATCGCCTCGACCGCGCGCGCCACCGCTTTTTCCTCGGCCACCGGACGGCGACTGAAGCTCTTCGGGATCGGCTTGCCGTCGCCCTCTTCATGCGCGACATCCTCGGGCAATTCGAGGTGCGTCGCGCCGGGCCGCTCTTCTTCGGCCTGCCGCACCGCTTCGCGCACCGCCGCCGGAATATTGCCGATCGAGACGATCTGCCGCGTGTACTTGGTGAGGGGCTCCATCATCCGCACCACGTCGACGATCTGGAAATGGCCCTGCTTGCTCGATTTGATCGGCTTCTGGCCGGTGACCATCAACATCGGCATGCCGCCGAGCTGCGCGTACGCCGCGGCGGTCACGAAGTTGGTCGCGCCCGGGCCGAGCGTGGCCAGACAGACGCCGAGGCGGCCGGTGAGGCGCCCGTAAGTGGCGGCCATGAAACCGGCCGCCTGTTCGTGACGCGTGAGGATCAGACGGATTTTCGAGCGGCGCAGCGATTCGAGCAGATCGAGATTTTCTTCACCGGGAATGCCGAACACGTACTCGACACCTTCGGCTTCCAGCGATTTGACGAACAGGTCCGATGCTTTCATGGAGGGTCTCGCTTGATGAAACGGACACGGGCCGTGAGCCCGGCCGTCAGGGTCCGGGAACGGACAAAACGGACAAAACGGACAATAACGACGATACGGACGATCGAAGACGACGGCAGCCGCGCGAACAACACGCGGCATGGCGGAACGGCGCGCTGCAATGCCACGCCGGACAGCTTACTACTCGAACGGAAAGGATGTGTGCGGGCGGGCAGTGCCGCGCGGCGAAAGACAGGTGACGCGGGGGAGGCAGACAAACCAGGCGGCGTTGACAGGCAAGGCCGCCGCATGGCGTTCAGCGATTGATGGTGACGCAGTCCGACAGCATGGGCGGTGCGTTCTCGCCGTCGGTCGCATCGTACAGGTCGGCGCGCGGTCCCTTGGTCCACCACGTATAGCTGCCGGCCTGGTATTTCGCGCCCGAGGCCGACAGTGTGTTGACGAACAGCAGTTGCTGGCCCTTCACCGGCACGAGCGCGAAACTCTGCCCGTTGGCCGTGTTCCAGTAAGTGACTTGCAGAATCTTGCCGGTAGCACAGGTGTATTTATGCGTCTGACGGTTTTTGGTCTGAATCTCGGCGAGGCGTAACGGTTCGGCGCACGCATTGCCATAGAGCGCCGTGAGACCGGCCGCGGTAGTGACTGCAACAAGCCATTTCTTCATAGGAAGCCTCGTTAGTTGCCGCTTGCCGCTTGCCGCAGGCGCGTGGCGCGGGGCCGATGCTGCGCACGACGCCGACACGCAGCGCGACCGCATGACGCGCCCCGACATCGCCTTCGCTTGCCACATCGCCGACGCCGTGCTTACGGATCGATCACATTCGCGCACGCGTCGGTCGGCGCGGCGGCGACGTGCCCGACCAGCGGCACGATCTTCAGCCCCGCCGACGCAACCCGGCACGGCGCGGCCGCGAGACCGCAACCTGTCAGACCGGCACTCAACGCGAGCAGCACGCTCAGTGCGCCCAACCGCCCGGCCATGCCACGCTGTTTTCCAGCACGGGAACCAGACTCGACACGTGCGTCGGACCCGGACTCAAACTCGACGTGACTGCGCGACTGCTTGCTACGGAATCCCTGCACCATGCCTACCTCTTCTTACACTTGCCTCAACGATTCGGGCCCGGCGCGCGACACCGCGCACAAGGCGGACTGTATGGCACATAGACACGCGTCGCCGTGCTTTCGTTCGCCCTGTTTCGCGTAGCCTTGTTCGACCTCACTTCGACTGGGTTGACACCGGCCGCACCGCCGCCGCGGCCTGCTTCGCGCGCGCACGGGCTTCGTCGAGATGCTCGCCGGTGGCGAGCGCCACGCCCATGCGACGCTTGATAAAACTTTCCGGCTTGCCGAACAGCCGCAGATCCGCATTGGGCACGGCCAACGCAGCCGCGACGCCTTCGAACGCGATGCCGGTTTCGTCCAGACCGCCGTAAATGACCGCCGACGCCCCCGGCGCCCGCAGCGACGTATCCACCGGCAAACCGAGAATGGCGCGCGCGTGCAATTCGAACTCCGAAAAGCGCTGCGAGCACAGCGTGACCAGCCCCGTGTCATGCGGACGCGGGCTGACTTCCGAGAACCACACCTCGTCGCCGCGCACGAACAGCTCGACGCCGAACAGGCCACGGCCGCCGAGCGCTGTTGTGACTTTCTCCGCGACTTCGCGCGAACGTTGGAGCGCGAGCGGGCTCATGGGCTGCGGCTGCCACGATTCGACGTAGTCGCCCGCCACCTGCACGTGGCCGATCGGGTCGCAGAAATACGTGCTGACCGCGCCGCTCGCCGGGTTAATGGCGCGCACCGTCAACTGCGTGATTTCGTACTCGAAGTCGATAAACCCTTCGACGATCACGCGGCCGTGATTCACGCGGCCGCCGGCCATGGCGTATTGCCACGCGGGTTCGACGTCGGCGTCGCTCTTCAGCACCGACTGGCCCTTGCCCGACGACGACATGACCGGCTTCACCACGCACGGATAGCCGACTTTGGCGATGCCGGCGCGCAGTTCGTCGAGCGAATCCGCGAACGCGTACGGCGAGGTCGGCAAGCCGAGTTCTTCCGCAGCCAGACGGCGGATGCCTTCGCGGTTCATGGTGAGCTGCGTGGCGCGCGCGGTCGGGATCACTTCGGCCAGACCGTCGGTTTCGATCGCGGCGAGCGCCTCGGTCGCGATCGCTTCGATCTCGGGGACGATCAGGTGCGGACGCTCCTGCTCGACCAGCGCGCGCAGCGCGGCGTGGTCGGTCATGTCGATCACGTGGGCGCGATGCGCGACCTGGTGGCCCGGCGCGTTCGGATAACGGTCGACGGCGATCACTTCGACGCCCAGCCGTTGCAGCGCGATGATCACTTCCTTGCCGAGTTCGCCGGCGCCGAGCAGCATGACGCGCGTGGCGGATTCAGAAAGGGGCGTGCCGATCCGTTGGCCGATCTGCATGGAGTCTCCAGATAAAAGTCGGATGAGGGTGGGATTGGATAGAACACGATGTTAACATGCTGGCCCCTCGCCGCGCCTTGCTCGCGGCGGCTGCATTTTGATCCGCGCGTGGGGCGCGCGGGCGCGCCGCGGACCGATCCGCCAACGGCCCGATTAAGCGCTTTGCACGCCGTTGCGCTCGCGTGCGGCGAGCTTAGTGCGTTACCCTTACGCCTTCGCCAGTTTGAAGAGGAACGACGCCATGCTCCAAAGCTCCTCCGCGCGACGTATTGCGCGCTTTACCTCACCTTTCATCTCGTATTTGGCTCCGCGATTTGCTTCGCGTTTTGTTCCTCATGCGCGCACGGTTTTCGCCGGGCTGGGAGTCGCCGCGCTGTTGAGCGCCTGCGCGATCCCGAAGCATCCCGATTCGGAAGCCGCGGCGCCCGATCCGTTCAATCCCGCCGCCACCCAATTGCTCGACGACACGAGCTGGGTATTGAGCGGCTGGAAGCAGGCCGACGGCACGGCGCGCGCGATTCCGTCCGCCGATCAGGGCGCGCCGATCACACTCTCGCTCTCCACCGACAAAGGTCAGCGGCACGCGAGCGGCTTTTCCGGTTGCAACCGCTACATGGGTTCGTATGGGCTGAAAGACGGCAAGCTGAGTTTCGGCACGCTGGGCGGCACGCGTATGGCGTGCATGACGCCGGGCGGCCAGATCGAAGGCGCGTATCTGAACGCGCTGACGCATATCGATCGTACCGGCGTACAGATGCGCGCTCCGCAGCAGATGCAACTGGTGCTCGATAACGGCGATACGCTGACGTTCGACCGCAGCGCTAAATGAACGGTGCGCGGCGCGCGGCAACGCACCGGTTTCCCTTCGACGCGAGTTCGCTTGCGTCTGCTTTCGGAGCCACTGGCTTCGCCGGTTTAAACTCGACGGATTGCGTTCTCGCGCGTCCGTCATTCGTTGATGTCTAGCATGCACACGGTAGTTTTCGGCTGGTTCGGCGGGTCGGCCGTCTGGTTCATTCCTCTTTTGTGGCGTCTCGTGAAGTCGGTGCTGCCGGGCGGCGCGGGTTTGCGCGGTCCGGGCACGATCCGGCTGTGGCTCGGCTTCGTCTGCGTGATGGTAGCGAGTTGCACGCTGGAGGCGTCGCTCATCGGCGTGCTCGGCGTGAACGGTTTCGGCCACGCGCTGGCCGCGGGCTTCGGCCATCTGCTCGGGCATATCGGCACGCCGCTGGCGGCACTGGCGCTGCTCGGCATCAGCCTGCCCTGGCTGATCGATTTCCGCTGGCGCGATGTCGCGGTGTGGGCCGATGGCGCGTTCGGGTTGGGTTTGTCGCGCGGGCTGGCTAAACGCGACGAAGAAGCGCGGCGGCATCGCAGCGTCGATGAGGGTTTGTCGTCGCATGTGTCGCCGACCACGAATACGATGGCGCCGAGGACGAATGGGCGCTATGCGCGGCCGACAGTGTGGCGGCCGCCGGCGCGTGGGCGTGGTGCGGATGTGGCGACGGGTACCGGTGCGGCGAGCGCTGCCACCGCCGCCAAGGAGGCGGCCCCGCGGAATGCCGGCGCGAGTTGGCGTGCCGGCGCGACGCCGCCGCGGGCCCGCGCGCCGCAGCCGGCGGAACCGGTGTTGCGTACGGGGGTTGCGACGCCGCCGCGGCAAGCGCAAATGCCTGCCCAAAAATCGACCGAGGATAAGGCCGCGTGGATGCCCGCCGAGCCGGTCGCGCCGGCGGGATGGTTGCGTGAGCAAAGGCCGGCTGCTGGCGCAGCAGGTCTGGCAGGTGTCCCAAGCGCTGCCGCCGCTCAAGCCGGTGCCGCAAAAGCGGCGCACGCCATGAGCGCGGCTGCGACGCGCACCGCGCCTCGCACGGCCGGCAACGCTTTTACAAACTCACCCGCGAACACGGCCGCGGGTTCCGTCAGGAACGCCGCAGTCCAGATGGGTCGTCCGTCGGCGGGCCAGAGCTCGGCGAATCCGGCGGGTCCGATCAATCGCGCCACCGTGCAGCGACAACCGTCGCCGGTTGCGCCGCGTGCCGACATCGCGATGTCGACGGCAAGCACCCGTCGCCCCGTCGGGTCCGGCTACACGCGACCCATGCCGACGACGCAAAAAGTCGCACCGCCCGCGAGCGTCGAGGAGACGCTGCGCAGCATCGCGGAAAACACCGCGCGCTGGACCGACATCGCCGGCGTGAGCCTCGCGCGTACCAACGGCGCGGACCATGCCAAGCTCGGCACGGGACCGTCAAATGCGGCAGTCTCGCCCGGAGTTGAGCATGCTCACCCGGCGCAATCCGCAGTCGAAATGGAGCAGACCGAAGCTGGGTCCGCGATACCGCTTGCAGAACGGCACGCGCACAGCGCGTTTGATGCGCCGCTCGACGCTGACGCTCGCGTTGACGTTGCCTCGCACGCCGACGTTGGCGGTCACGCCGAAACTGAAGCCCACGCCGACATTGGCGTTGACGTTGACACCCAAGCCAACACCAAAACCGACGCCGAAACCGTCGTGCAATGGCCGATCGAACCGCCGGTCATTCACACGCCGTTGACAGCCGCCCCGGCATTCGTGCCGGTCATGGCGCCTGCATCGGCAGCGGATACGTCCGTCACCGGATCGTCGGCGGCGCCGACATCGGTTGCCGACTCCTCACACGCGCCGGCAACGCCGCCGACGCCCGTGACTTCGTTCACTCCCACAGTTGCCGTCACGCCCGCGTCACACACTGTCGTTCCCGTCGCCACCCCCACGCCGTTCCAGATCTTTGCGGCCCGCTTGCAACAGAGCGAGACCTCGGACAACGAGTCTCCGTTAGACGTCGAGGAAGACGCGGAAGCCGAAGCAACGCCATCCCTCCTTCATACCGAAAACGTGACGGACGCGGACGTCGAAGACGCGCAACCGGTCGGCCAGGTGACGGAGCGTTCGCATGTAGCGACATCTGAAACGGCGACGCCAGTCAGTACGGCGACAACAACACACCCGACCAACCGCGAGCCGGTCGTTCAGCCGCAATCCACAACGCCTGCGCCGGTTGCCGAGGTCGTCATCCCGAAGCCGCTCGCGCCGTGGGAAACCCTCAACGATGCGGCCGCGCCATCGCACGCGGCGCCGTTGGCGAGCGAAGCGGCGCCGGCATCGAACGTAATCCGCTTGCCGTTCGCGACGCAAGTAGGGACGGCTGTGCCGTCAGCATTGCCGGTCGAATCCGCCGGCTCCGTCGGACCTGTTGAATCCATTGAGCCGATTGAGTCCACCGGCCCGATCGAGTCCGTCGAGTGCGCCGAGTCCGTCGAACCGACTGAACCCGCGGAAGCCTCCCCCGCTCCCCAGCGCCCGCCCCTACGCGGCCACAGCCCGGCCAACGGTTTCGAATTCCGCGCCCCCGCCGCATCGACGGTCGAACTTCCGACCCTCGACCTGCTCGCGCCCGCCGACATCGACATCGAACCCGTCTCCGAAGAAAAGCTGATCGAAACCGGTCTGCTGATCGAACAGCGTCTGCAAGAGTTCAAGGTGCCGGTCACCGTGGTCGGCGCGTCGGCCGGTCCGGTCATCACGCGCTTCGAAGTGGAACCGGCGCTCGGCGTGCGCGGCAGTCAGATCGTCGGCCTGATGAAGGATCTGTCGCGCGGCCTCGGCCTCACGTCGATCCGCGTGGTCGAGACGATTCCCGGCAAGACCTGCATGGGTCTCGAACTGCCGAACGCGAAACGGCAAACCATCCGTCTGTCCGAAATCCTCGAAGCGAGCGTCTATCAGAACTCGCATTCGCAACTGACGCTCGCCATGGGCAAGGACATCACCGGCCATCCGGTGGTCGCCGATCTGGCGAAGGCGCCGCACATGCTGGTGGCGGGCACCACGGGTTCGGGCAAGTCGGTCGCGATCAACGCGATGATCTGCTCGCTGCTCTACAAGGCGACGCCCGAGGAAGTGCGCCTCATCATGATCGACCCGAAAATGCTGGAACTGTCGGTCTACGAAGGCATTCCGCATCTGCTCGCGCCGGTCGTCACGGATATGAAGCTGGCGGCCAACGCGCTGAACTGGTGTGTCGGCGAAATGGAAAAACGCTACCGCCTGATGTCCGCGGTCGGCGTGCGTAACCTGCCCGGTTTCAACCAGAAAATCCGCGACACCGAAGCCAAGGGCAAGAAGCTGGGCAATCCGTTCTCGCTGACGCCGGAAGCGCCCGAGCCGCTCGCGCCGCTGCCGTTGATCGTGGTGGTGATCGACGAGTTGGCCGACCTGATGATGGTGGCCGGCAAGAAGATCGAGGAACTGATCGCGCGGCTCGCGCAGAAAGCGCGCGCGGCCGGCATCCACCTGATTCTGGCGACGCAGCGGCCGTCGGTCGACGTGATCACCGGCCTCATCAAGGCGAACATTCCGACGCGCGTGGCGTTCCAGGTGTCGTCCAAAATCGACTCGCGCACGATTCTCGACCAGATGGGCGCGGAATCGCTGCTCGGTCAGGGCGATATGCTATTCCTGCCGCCGGGCACCGGCTACCCGCAGCGCGTGCACGGCGCGTTCGTCGCCGACGAGGAAGTGCATCGGATCGTCGAGTATCTGAAGCAGTTCGGCGAGCCGCAATACGAGGAAGGCATTCTCGACGGTCCCGCCACCGACGGCGGCGCGGCTCAGGACCTGTTCGGCGAATCGCCGGACGCCGAAGCCGATCCGCTCTACGACGAAGCGGTCTCTTTCGTAGTGCGCACGCGGCGCGCGTCGATCTCGTCGGTGCAGCGGCAATTGCGCATCGGCTATAACCGCGCGGCACGCCTGGTCGAGCAGATGGAAACTGCTGGGCTGGTATCGGCCATGGGCATCAACGGCAGCCGTGAGGTGCTGGCGCCGGGGCCGGCGGAGTAACTAAAACTAAAACAAATGTCTTCGGCGAACGGCAGCCAAGGCAAAACGGGCCGCTCGATGTCGTCGAGCGGCCCGTTTTTCATTCAGCGCGTGTCGTCAACTCACACGCCGAACCGCACCATCACGACGGCGACACCAGCTTGAAGTCCACCGGCGAATCGATCTCGATCCGCTTCGGGTTCGCTTCGAGCAAACCACTCTGCTGATCGCGCTTGAACACGTACACCGTGCCGCTATTCTGATTGCCGACAATCAGCCAGTTGCCGGTCGGGTCGATCGCGAACTCACGCGGCGATTTGCCGAGGCTCGACTGATGGCCGATCTTCTTCAGGTGCCCGTTGGTCGGATCCACCGAGAAGATCACGATGTCGTTCGCGTCGCCGCGATTGGACGCGTACAGGAAGCGCCCATCCGGCGACAGATGGATCGCCGCCGCGCCCACGGCCCCCTTGAAGCCCGGATCGCTCAACGACAGGGTCTGCACCTGCGTGAGCTTGCCATCCTCGTAATTGAATGTGCTGACCGTGCCGGCCAGTTCGCTCGTCAGATACGCCTGCTTGCCGTTGGCGCCGAACACGAGATGCCGCGGACCGGTGCCCGCCTTCTCCTGCGTATAGCGCCAGTCGGTCGGGCCAAACAGACCGCGGCTGCCGTCCGGCGTGTAACGGTACGAGTACAGCTTGTCGGCGCCGAGATCCTGCGCGAACAGATAGTGACCGTCCGGCGAGAACACCGTGGAATGCACGTGCGAATTGTCCTGACGCCCCTTCACCGGTCCGCCGCCTTCGTGATGCACGGTCAGCACCGACGCGCCGACCTGGCCATCGTCCTGCAACGGGAACACCGCGAAGCTGCCGCCCGGATCAGCCGCCACCGAGTAGTTCGCCGTCAGCAGATATTTGCCGTCCGGCGACAGGCTCAGGTAGCACGGATCGTTGCCGTCCGACGAGACCTTGTTGAGGAAGCTCAGTTGCCCGCTCGCGGCGTCGAAGCGGAACGCGCTGATGCCGCCGCGCTGCGAAGCCGGGCCGTTGTCGCCGGGCAATTCGTTGACCGCGTAGACGAAGCGGCGGTCGCGGCTCACCACCAGATACGACGGGTTAACCGTCTGTGCGACGGAGACGCGCGTCGCCTCGCCCGTCTTCGTATCGAAGCGATAGACGTAGAGCCCCTGGCTCGTGCCGCCGGTGTAAGTACCGACCAGCATGTCGTAAACACCATCGGCCGGGACCGGGCCGGAATCTTGCGCAAACGCATGCGTTGCAACAATCGAGACCATGAGCGCGAAACCTTTTATTATCGAACGGGCGGAGCGCCACGGAGCAGGCCGCCCCGCGCGCCATGAAGTGGATCGAGCCGCCTCCGCGGCAGCGGCAGGCTGAAGAAAATCCGCGGCGGCACGCGGAGCGGCCTGATGACGACGAAGCATTGAGACCTCCTGGACATCGGTTATTCGGTGAATCGGTTGTAATGGTGTCTCTGGTCTGCCGCGCGAAGGGTCGAGCGTTGTTCTTGTCGGAGCAGTATAGAAGCGTTGTGTCGGATCATGCAGCGAATCCGGTCGACCGGCAGGCGGCTGCATGCGAAGCTGAATAGGTAAATAGTGTCCCGCCCGACGGGGCATTTTTTCAATCTTTTTTAATCGTTACTCACGCGTCTCACACTACGGAGTCTTCATGAACGTCACACTCAGCCTGGGCCCGCTCGTTTCGTTGATCGCCGGCATTCTGATTCTCGTCATGCCGCGCCTGTTGAACTACATCGTCGCGCTCTATCTGATCATCATCGGCATCATCGGGATCTTCGGCATGGGGTCGACGCATTTTTGAAGCGGGCAACGAGCGCAACCCATGAACGCACGACAACGCACGACCGGCGTTTGAAACCGGTCGTGCGTGGGTTCAGGATGTTCAGTTCGACACGCGGCCCGCAGTCAGGCCGGTAGTCGGACCGGCAGTCAGCCGTTCGAAAGCTGCTCGAGACGCAAACGCCCCTGCAACGACAATCCGCCGACGGCATAATGGCCGTCACCGTGTTGATAGCGGCGGAAGCAGGCCCGTTCGACCAGAAAGGCCATGGCCGTCAACATGCCGTTGCGGCTTAGGCCCAACCGGCCATGATCGAGAGGCAACATCGAATCGTCGGCCACTTTGCTCGCGGCCGAGAGTATGGTGATGCAATCGGTTTTCGACGGGTTCAGCATCGTTCGGATCCTCGGAAGCGGCGTCTCTATGCGCCATGGGCAAGGCCGATCACGATCCGGAGCATTCCGGGCATCGGCTCGAAATCCGATTGTAGGCAGGGATTTGACAATTTACCAACCCGCGTTTCGCGGTATTGCCCGATGAACCAAAGCGCATTACGCGAGTCCGGTAAACACCACGACCTCGCGCGCGGCGGTGCCCGCCGTGCGTCACTCTGACACGTACTCCATGCCCGCACTCATCGAAGACTATGCGCTTATCGGCGACGGCCATACGGCCGCGCTCGTCTCCCGCGACGGTTCCGTCGACTGGCTCTGCTGGCCGCGTTTCGACTCCGGCGCCTGCTTCGCCGCCCTGCTCGGCACGCCCGACAACGGCCGCTGGCTGATCGCGCCGGTCACGGACGCCACGCCCACCGTCACACGCCGGTATCGCGGCGAAACCCTGATTCTCGAAACCTATATCGAAACGCCCGAGGGCGCCGTCACGCTGATCGATTTCATGCCGCCGGGCAATGGCTGGTCGGAGATGGTGCGGATCGTCGTCGGCAAACGCGGTAGCGTTCGCATGAAGATGGAACTGGTGCTGCGCTTCGACTACGGCTTTTCGGTGCCGTGGGTCGACCGTCTGAAGCACGACAACGGCATCAAGGCGATCGTCGGGCCGGATACCGCCGTGCTACGCACGCCCGTCGAATTGCGTGGCGAGAATATGAAAACCGTCGCCGAATTCACGGTGAACGAAGGCGAACGCGTGCCGTTTTCGCTTGCGTACGCGCCCTCGCATCTGCGCATTCCGCCTGCGCGCGATCCGCATACGTCGCTCGCGCGCACCGAGAATCATTGGCTCGAATGGTCGGCGCGCGGCACGGTCGAAGGACGCTGGGCCGAGCCGATCCGCCGCTCGCTGATTACGCTGAAAGCGCTCGCCTACGAGCCGACCGGCGGCATCGTCGCCGCGCCCACCACGTCGCTGCCGGAACAGCTCGGCGGCACGCGCAACTGGGACTACCGCTACTGCTGGCTACGCGACGCCACCATCACGCTGCTCGCCATGATGCGCGGCGGCTACTACGACGAAGCGCGCGCATGGCGCAGCTGGCTCGGCCGCGTGATGGCCGGCGCGCCGGATCAATTGCAGATCATGTACGGCATTGCCGGCGAGCGGCGTTTGCCCGAGTTCGAGATCGACTGGCTGCCGGGCTATCAGGACGCAAAGCCGGTACGGATCGGCAACAACGCGGTCGGCCAGCGTCAGCTCGACGTGTATGGCGAAGTGATGAACGCGCTGCATCTGGCGCGGGTTGGCGGTCTGCAGGCGGACGACACCGCGTGGAACGTGCAGCGCGCGCTGCTGAACCACCTCGACACGATCTGGCAGGAACCCGACGAAGGCATCTGGGAAACGCGCGGCGGCCGCCAGCACTTCACGTTCTCGAAGGTGATGGCGTGGGTCGCTTTCGACCGTGCGATCCGCTCGGCGGAAATGTTCCACCTCGACGGCCCGCTCGACGCCTGGCGCGCGACCCGCGCCACGATTCACGCGCAGGTCTGCGACCAGGCGTGGAACCCGACACTGAACGCGTTCTCGCAGTCGTACGGCAGCGATCAACTCGACGCCAGCGTGTTGCTGATGCCGATGGTCGGCTTCCTGCCGCCTGACGATCCGCGCGTCAAAGGCACGGTCGCGGCGATCGAGAAAGATCTGATGCATGACGGCTTCGTGATGCGCTACCGCAGCACCGAATTCGACGACGGCTTGCCACCCGGCGAAGGCACGTTTCTCGCGTGCTCGTTCTGGATGGTGGACAACCTGGCGCTGCAAGGCCGCCTCGACGAAGCGATCGCCATGTACGAGCGGCTGCTCGCGCTCGCCAACGACGTCGGTTTGCTCGCGGAAGAATACGACCCGGTGACAAAGCGTCTCGTCGGCAATTTCCCGCAGGCGTTTTCGCATGTGGCGCTGGTACATACCGGCCTGAACCTGATGAAGCACGAACAGCAGATGGCACAGGCCACCGGGCAGCCGCCGCATAACGGCACCGGACAGCCGGAACTTGAGGCTGAGGCAAGCCCCGATAGCGGCGGAGCAGCATCGCCAGTAGCATGATTTAATGACAGTTTGCGTGCAGGCAGTACGCGAATTGCTGCATTGCACAAGTAGGCGTTGTTCGATATGATCGGACAGACTGTTGGCCGAAAATCAATGCGCCCACAACCAATTTGGCCCGCCACGACGCCTCACGCGTGTTTGCGAAGCCCCATGCGAACCGCTTAAAACGGAGCACCCATGCTCTACCAACTGCACGAATTCCAGCGGGCAATGCTGAGCCCGCTCACCGCCTGGGCCCAGGCCGCTTCCAAATCATTCGCGAACCCCGCCAGCCCGCTAGCTTACGTGCCCGGCGCCACGCGCCTCTCGGCCGGTTACGAACTGCTCTACCGGCTCGGCAAAGATTACGAAAAACCCGAGTTCAATCTGCATCAGATTGTCAAAGATGGTCATAACATTCCGATCATCGAACAAGCGATCATCGAGAAGCCGTTTTGCCGCCTGATGCGCTTCAAGCGTTTCGCGGACGACAGCGACGCTGTTACCCAATTGAAAGATGAGCCGGTCGTGCTGGTGTGCGCGCCGCTGTCGGGCCACCACGCCACCTTGCTGCGCGACACCGTGCGCACGTTGTTGCAGGATCACAAGGTCTACCTGACCGACTGGATCGATGCGCGCATGGTGCCGCTCGAAGCCGGCGAGTTCCGTCTGGACGACTACGTCGCTTACATTCAGGAATTCATCCGCCACATCGGCGCGAAGAATCTGCACGTCATTTCGGTATGCCAGCCCACGGTGCCGGTGCTCGCCGCCATTTCGCTGATGGCGAGCCGAGGCGAAGACACGCCGCGCACCATGACGATGATGGGTGGCCCGATCGACGCACGCAAGAGCCCGACCTCGGTCAACTCGCTCGCCACGCAGCATTCGTATGGATGGTTCGAGAACAACGTGATCTTCACGGTGCCGCCGAATTATCCGGGCGTGGGCCGTAAGGTTTACCCGGGTTTTCTGCAGCACACTGGTTTTGTCGCGATGAATCCGGAACGTCACGCGGCTTCGCACTGGGACTTCTACCAGAGCCTGCTGCGCGGCGACGAAGACGACGCCGAAGCGCATCGCCGTTTCTACGACGAGTACAACGCCGTACTCGACATGGACGCGGACTACTATCTCGACACGATTCGCGTGGTGTTCCAGGAATTCAATCTGGCCGAAGGGACATGGGACGTGTCCGGTGAACGTGTGCGTCCGCAGGACATCACGAAGACCGCGCTGTTCACGATCGAAGGCGAGCTCGACGACATTTCCGGCGACGGCCAGACCTATGCCGCACACGATCTGTGCACCGGCATTCCGGAGCAGGACAAACGTCACTTCACCGCGGAAAAGTGCGGACACTACGGCATTTTCTCGGGACGCCGTTGGCGCACCATCATCTATCCGCAGTTGCGCGACTTTATCCTCGCGCACAATAAGGCGCCGAAGGTAGCGAAAGAAAAAGTCGAAGCCTGACTCACTAACGCCAAACGCGCGTAGTCACTCACAACGGCCTCTTCGGAGGCCGTTGTTGTTTCTCGAGCCAAACAATGGTGATGCGAGCACGACGCTTAGGAATACCGCGCGAATGCCGCGGCATTCCACTCAACACTTAATGCCCTATTCGCGGCTACTTGCGCAACAGATACGCGAGCAGCAACTCGGTGTTCATCTGAATCACTTCGCTGCGTTCGGCCGCGCTGCTGAAATCGCGGCCGAGTGTCGCCTCGAGCGTGAAGCGGTTCGACACGATGTAATAGCCCATGCCGGACAGCGTCACATAGAAGCGCAACGGATCGACGTTGGTGCGAAACAGTCCCGCGCGCTGACCCCGTTCGAGAATGCCGCCGAGCGTGGCAACGATCGGCGAGATCATTTCGCGGATGCGCGTCGACTTCTGCATGTAGCGTGCTTCATGCAGATTTTCGTTGTTGATGAGACGCAGCAGTTCGGGATGGTCGCGGTAGTAATCCCAAACAAAATGCGCGAGCCGCGTGACCGCCTCGACCGGCGCAATACCGGCCAGTTCGAGCGTGCGCTCCGCTTCGTTGAGCGCGCTGAACGCGTGCTCGAGTACGGCAGTAAAAAGCTGCTCCTTGCTACCGAAGTAGTAATAGAGCATGCGTTCATTCGTCTCCGCGCGGCGAGCGATCTGATCGACGCGCGCGCCGAATAGCCCACCATTTGCAAACTCTTCGGCCGCCGCAAGCAGAATGCGGCGCCGCGTGCCTTCAGGATCTCTTTTGATTTTCGGCTGATTCATGGTGGCATCATCTTCGTGAGCCGCGTTATCCGGATCGCGCCGCCGGTCTCTCCTCGGACCTTGCACCGACAGCGTTGAACGGGCGCGCCATGGTTGGGGGACACCCTTCTGCGGTCTTTCGAAAAAGCGCTTCGATTATGGCACATGGATTGCGGATGGCAATTGGGGAAATCGGCGATAATGTGCTATTTAGTTCAAGCTGTGCGGCCGCAAGCCAAGCCCCAACGTCGTGACCGTGACAGACAATAAAACACTCGCAGATCGCATCGAAGATCTGCTCCCCCAGACGCAATGCACGAAGTGCGGTTATCCCGCATGCCGGCCGTATGCCGAAGCCGTCGCGAGCGGTGAAGCCCTCTATAACCAGTGCCCGCCGGGCGGCGCCGAAGGCGTCGCGCGTCTCGCCGCGTTGCTCGGAAAACCGGCCATTCCGCTCAATTCCGCCAATGGGGTGGAAAGGCCCCGGCCGTTGGCGGTTATCGACGAACAGGTTTGCATCGGCTGTACGTTGTGCATGCAGGCGTGTCCGGTGGACGCGATAGTTGGCGCACCGAAACAGATGCACACGGTGATCGCCGAACGCTGCACCGGCTGCGATCTCTGCGTGCCGCCCTGCCCGGTCGACTGCATCGCGCTGCTGCCGGTCACCGGCGCGGCAACCGGTTGGGACGCGTGGAACCAGAGCCTGGCCGACGCGGCACGCGAGCATCACAACCGGCGCGAAGCCCGTCTTGCACGCGAACGCGAAGCTGCCGAAGCGCGTGCTGCAGCGCGGCGAGCCGGTAGCGTCGCCACCGCCGCAATCGCCCAAACCATTGAACCCGGCGCCGCGGTTGCACCTGCGGCGCTCGCCGTGGAAGACGCCGATGCGAAGAAACGCGCCATCATTCAGGCCGCGCTCGAACGGGCCCGCAAGAAGAAAGAAGAGTTGGCCGCCAAGGGCCAGGGACCGCTGAACACCGAGCAGGTCAGCGCGGACGTGCAAGCGCAGATCGACGCCGCCGAAGCACGCCGCCACCGTCTCGGACTCGCCGCGGGCAATGCCGGCCAGAGCGGCGACCCATCGGCCAGCGACACCCCCGCCGACGGCCCCGTCAACACCGGCCCGTCCTCCAACCCGCGCTAACCGCACCCGCACGCTCACTCAGCATGAACGCGAACAAACGCCGCGCCATCTACGAAACGCTTCAGAGTCTCAACCCGCATCCAACAACCGAGCTCGAATACACCTCACCGTTCGAACTGCTGATCGCCGTGCTGCTGTCCGCGCAAGCGACCGACGTGTCGGTCAACAAGGCGATGCGCAAGATGTTTCCGGTCGCGAACACGCCGCAGCAAGTGTTCGATCTCGGCGAGGAAGGCGTGGTCGGGTATATCAAGACCATCGGCCTGTACCGCACCAAGGCAAAAAACGTCATCGCGACCTGCCGGATTCTGCTCGACCAGTACGGCGGCGAAGTGCCCGAAGATCGGGAAGCGCTCGAAAGCCTGCCGGGCGTCGGCCGCAAGACCGCCAACGTCATTCTGAACACGGCGTTCGGGCATCCGACCATCGCCGTGGACACGCATATCTTTCGGGTTGCCAATCGAACCGGTCTGGCGCCCGGCAAAGACGTCCGCACGGTCGAAGCGGCGCTGGAGAAATTCACGCCCGCCGAGTTCAAGCAGGACGCGCACCACTGGCTGATCCTGCACGGCCGTTATGTGTGCAAAGCGCGCAAGCCCGAATGCTGGCATTGCGTGATCGAACCGCTCTGCGAGTTCCGGCCCAAGACGCCGCCGCCGGACCTGTGAGCGCACGCGCAGCGCGGCACGCGGCCCCGGCGTAAAATATCGACCTTCACGGGCGCCGCGCCGCCCCACATAACGCCCCACCCACAGCACCGGTCCCACGATGTTCAATCCCAGCCGCGATGAAGTCCGCCTCTTTTTCACCGACACCTGGCGCAAACAGCGTCAAGGCGAAATCCTGACGCCGCTGGAGGCGATCGCCGCCGACTGGATCGTCGAGCATCCCGAGTACCACGCCGACCTTACCGACGGCGACGCCGCGCAGGCCCAGGACTACTCGCCCGAGCGCGGCCAGACCAATCCGTTCCTGCATCTGTCGATGCATCTGGCCATCACCGAGCAGTTGTCGATCGACCAGCCGCCCGGCATTCGCGCGGCGCACGAGCGACTCGCCGCACGTCTCGGTTCCACTCACGAGGCGCAACACGCGATCATGGACTGCCTCGGCGAGACCATCTGGGAAGCGCAGCGCACCGGCACGCCACCGGACACGGACGCGTATCTGCAGCGTATCGAGCGGCGCGCCACCCGCGACTGACGCACTGGGCTGAACTGAAGCCCCAAAAGCAAACACCCCGCCGAAGCGGGGTGTTTGCTTTTCAATCCGGCAGCCGTGCGGCAACCAGCCGGACGCGCTTACTTCTTCTGCACCAGATCGCCGTTCAGCGATTCGACGTAAGCGGCGATGTCTTTCATATCGCCTTGCGACAGGCTCTGCACCTGCGCCTGCATGATCGCGTTGTTGCGACCGAGGTGCGGGTTGCCGTTGCCCATCTGGTATTGGCGCAGCGCCCAGTAGATGTAATCGGCGTGCTGACCGGCAAGCTTCGGATATTCCGGGCTCACCGGCTTATTCAGGTTGACGCCGTGGCAAGCCGCGCAGTTGTGGGCGTCGGCCAGCACCTTGCCGTTGCCGGCGTCGGCGGCGTGCGCGACGTTCGCGGCAACCAGACCGATTACTGCCGCCGACGCGCATGCAGCCTTGAACACCGTGTGGAGTGCCTGTTGTGGCTTATTCATGAATTCTCCTATCCCGCGAATTGATTAACCGGGTGACTGGGCGGACAACCGCGGCCGATCACTTGTCGGGATTGCTTTTCGAAGAGGAATTTTGCGCTGCGTAGTAAGCGGCGATGTCGGCGATGTCCTGATCGGACAGAGACGTGGTGATCGCATGCATGGTTTCGAAGTGGCGGTCGCCCTTCTTGTAACCGTGCATGGCGTTTTCGAGGTACTGCTGATTCTGGCCGCCTAGCATGGGCACGCGGTACACCTCAGGGTACGCCGTGCGGTATTCGGGAATGCCGTGGCAGCCGATACACATTGCGACCTTGCCTTGACCCGCCTTGGCATTGCCGACGACATCCGCTGCCTGCACACTGGCCGCATAGCCCGCGAGCACCGACAGCGCTGCGATCACGACGTGTTTGCCGACGAATTTATTCATAGCATGTAACCTGGCATGAGGGGAACGGGCGCCCAAAAAGGCAACGGCCCGCGCCGTTCTTCTTATAGGGTAGCCACGCAGGCCAAAAAAATCGGGCTAATTGTACCGCGACGCCGCGCGAAACGTCCACCGAGCGGGGTGGGCAGCCCCGGCCGCCCCGACGAACCCACCCGCTGGGCATACCCGGGCGAGCATTCTGGCCACTCGACCATGCCTTACAGGCGCTGGCCTGACCGTGCTGCATCGCGGGTCACACCTTACGCGAGGCCGTTTCAGGCCAACAGGCCTTCTGACTTATACTGGGTTTTTTCCCAAAAAAGAGCATCTCGCCATGCGTTTCGAAGGCTCATCGCAGTACGTCGCCACCGACGACCTCAAGCTCGCGGTCAACGCCGCGATGACGCTGAAGCGCCCGCTGCTCATCAAGGGCGAACCCGGCACCGGCAAGACCATGCTCGCGGAAGAAGTCGCCGCCGCGCTCGGCATGCCGTTGCTGCAGTGGCATATCAAGTCCACCACCAAGGCCCAGCAAGGGCTCTACGAGTACGACGCGGTGTCGCGCCTGCGCGATTCGCAACTCGGCGACGAACGCGTCAAGGACATCCGCAATTACATCGTCAAGGGCGTGCTGTGGCAGGCGTTCGAAGCGGATGAGCAAACCGTGCTGCTGATCGACGAGATCGATAAAGCCGACATCGAATTTCCGAACGACCTGCTGCGCGAACTCGACCGCATGGAGTTCTACGTGTATGAAACGCACGAGCTGATCCGCGCGAAACATCGCCCGCTCGTGATTATCACGTCGAACAACGAGAAGGAATTGCCCGACGCTTTCCTGCGTCGCTGCTTTTTCCACTACATCAAGTTTCCCGATCCGGTCACGATGCAGCAGATCGTCGAGGTGCACTACCCCGGCATCAAGAAAGAACTGCTCGCCGCGGCCATGCAGAGCTTTTTCGAACTGCGCAACGTCGCCGGCCTGAAGAAGAAACCGTCCACCTCGGAACTGCTCGACTGGCTCAAGCTGCTGCTCGCCGAAGACATTCCCCCCGAAGCGCTGCGCTCGACCGACCAGAAACAGATCATCCCGCCGCTGCACGGCGCGCTGCTGAAAAACGAACAGGACGTGAGCCTGTTCGAACGGTTGATCTTCATGAACCGCAACAACCGTTGATGTCCGTCTGACGCGCGACCGAGCCGGCGCCGCGCAGGCGCCGATGCAACGCCACCCGCCACCGATGAGCCCGTCACACCGACCACCCGCCGCCGAGGACCCAGCATGCTGATCGACTTCTTCTACTCGCTGCGCGCCGCCAAGCTGCCGGTGTCGGTAAAGGAATATCTGACGCTGCTCGAGGCGCTCAAGGCCAACGTGATCGCGCCGTCGCTCGACGAGTTCTACTACCTCTCGCGCATCACGCTGGTGAAGGACGAGCAGTATTTCGACAAGTTCGACCAGGCGTTCGGCGCCTATTTCAACGGCGTCGCGAAAGCGTCGGAACTGGCCTTCGACGTCCCGCTCGACTGGTTGAAAAAGAAGCTGCAACGCGATCTGTCGCCAGAGGAAAAAGCCCAGATCGAAGCCATGGGCGGCCTCGACAAGCTGATGGAACGTCTCAAGGAACTGTTCGACGAACAGAAAGAGCGCCACGAAGGCGGCAGCAAGTGGATCGGCACCGGCGGCACCTCGCCGTTCGGCAACGGCGGCTATAACCCGGAAGGCGTGCGTATTGGCGGCGACGCGGCGGGCAATCGCACCGCGGTGAAAGTGTGGGAGTCGCGCGCCTATCGCGACTACGACGACCAGGTCGAAATCGGCACGCGCAACATCAAGGTCGCACTGCGCCGTCTGCGCCGCTTCGCGCGCGAAGGCGCCGCCGAAGAACTCGACTTGCCCGACACGATCCGCAGCACCGCCGCGAACGCCGGCTGGCTCGACCTGAAGATGGTCCCGGAGCGACACAACAAGGTGAAAGTGCTGATGCTGCTCGACGTGGGCGGCTCGATGGACGATCACATCAAGCGCGTCGAGGAACTGTTCTCCGCCGCCAAGGCCGAGTTCAAGCACCTCGAGTTCTATTACTTCCACAACTGTGTGTACGATTTCCTGTGGAAGAACAACCGCCGCCGTCACGCCGAACGCATGCCAACGTGGGACGTGCTGCACAAGTTCACGCCCGACTACAAGCTGATCTTCGTCGGCGACGCGACCATGAGCCCGTACGAAGTGCTGCAGCCGGGCGGCTCGGTCGAATACAACAATCCCGAGGCCGGCGCGGTCTGGCTGCGCCGTCTGGCGGACCACTTCCCGCATCACGCGTGGCTCAATCCCGAACCGGAAGGGCTGTGGGCATACCGGCAGTCGGTCAGCGCGATTCGCGAAGTGCTCGGCCACCGTATGTACCCGCTCACGCTCGCCGGGCTGGAGACCGCCATGCGCACACTGAGCAAATAAATCCGTTCGTGTTTCAGTTCGTGTTTTATCTTCAACTATAAGAAAGCTGCCGCATGCGTCCGTCTTCCTCCCCCGATTTGTCCCCTGCCGCCACGCCGCCGGGACGCTCCAACCCGTTTGCCGACACCTCGCTGTCCACGATCGTCGCTGGGTTCGTCGCGATGATGACCGGCTATACCAGCTCGCTCGTGCTGATGTTCCAGGCGGGTCAGGCCGCGCACCTGAGCGATGCGCAGATTTCGTCGTGGATCTGGGCGCTGTCGATCGGCATGGCCGTCTGCACGATCGGCCTGTCGCTGCGCTTTCGCGCGCCGATCGTGATCGCCTGGTCGACGCCCGGCGCGGCGCTGCTGGTGTCGTCGCTGCCGCATGTGGCGTATCCCGAGGCGATCGGTGCGTTTATCGTCTGCGCGGTGCTGCTGACGGTGGTCGGTTTGACCGGCTGGTTCGACACGCTGATGAAAAAAATCCCGGCCGGCATCGCCTCGGCTTTGCTGGCGGGGATTCTGTTCGAGATCGGCATCGAGATTTTCCGCGCCGCGCAATTTCAGACCGCGCTCGTGCTGACCATGTTCTTCACCTATCTGCTCGTCAAACGGCTGGCCCCGCGCTATGCGATCGTGACGACGCTGATCGTCGGCACGGCCGCGGCCGGTGGGCTCGGTCTGCTCGATTTCAGCCGCTTTCACGTGGCGCTCGCGCACCCGGTATTCACGATGCCGGCGTTTTCGCTGGCCGCCAGCGTCAGTATCGGCATTCCGCTGTTCGTCGTCGCGATGGCGTCGCAGAACGTGCCGGGCATCGCCGTGCTGCGCGCGGACGGCTACACCACGCCGTCGGCGCCGCTGATCTCGACGACCGGCCTCGCCTCGCTGCTGCTCGCACCGTTCGGCTCGCACGGCATCAATCTTGCGGCGATCACGGCGGCGATCTGCACCGGCCCCGAAGCGCACGAAAACCGCGACAAGCGTTACACCGCGGCGGTCTGGTGCGGCATTTTCTATCTGATCGCGGGCGTGTTCGGCGCGACCATCGCCGCGCTGTTCGCGGCGCTGCCGAAGGCGCTGGTGGTGTCCGTCGCGGCGCTGGCGCTGTTCGGCTCGATCATGAGCGGTCTCGCCAATGCCATGCAGGACGTCAAACAGCGCGAAGCGGCGCTGGTGACGTTCATGGTGACGGCCTCCGGGCTCACCTTGCTGTCGATCGGCTCGGCGTTCTGGGGGCTGGTGGCGGGCGTGGTGACGCAGGTGGTGTTGAACGCGCGGCGTGGCTGAGCGACCGCATCGGGCGCCCTCGCCCGAAATCCGGGTGAACGGATCGCCCTGGGCAAGTGTCAACCCTGCATCAGGCGATCCGCCATAGAATAGAAGCATCCGGCAGCGCTTTCCGTCAAAATGCCCCGGCAACATGACGGGCAGCGCTGCAGCGTGACCCGCGGCCGCCGGCACTGGCGAATCCGATCAGTGCGGCGGCGATCTCATTTCTCCTGAACCACGGCGCGTACGCGCCCTGAAGGCCCGAACATGACAACCGCACTCGACCAACTCAAGCAATACACCACCGTCGTCGCCGATACCGGCGACTTCCAGCAGCTTGCCCAGTACAAGCCGCAGGACGCGACCACCAATCCGTCGCTGATTCTGAAGGCCGTCCAGAAAGACGACTACAAGCCGCTGCTCGAAAAGACCGTGAAGGCGCACGCGTCGAAGCCGGTGGGCGCCATCATCGACCAGTTGCTGATCGCGTTCGGTACCGAAATCCTCAAGATCATTCCGGGCCGTGTGTCGACCGAAGTCGACGCGCGTCTGTCGTTCGACACCGAGGCGTCGATCGCCAAGGGCCGCGAGTTGATCGCGCTTTACAAGGACCACGGCATCGGCCGCGAACGCGTGCTGATCAAGCTCGCGTCCACGTGGGAAGGTATCCGCGCCGCCGAAGTGCTGCAGAAGGAAGGCATCCACTGCAACATGACGCTGCTGTTCTCGCTCGCGCAGGCCGCGGCGTGCGCCGAAGCGGGTGCGCAACTCATTTCGCCGTTCGTCGGCCGGATTTACGACTGGTACAAGAAAAACGCCGGCAGCGCGTGGGACGAAGCGAAAGACGGCGGCGCCAACGATCCGGGCGTCAAGTCGGTGCGCCGCATCTACGCGTACTACAAGAAGTTCGGCTACAAGACCGAGGTGATGGGCGCGAGCTTCCGCACGCCGGGGCAGGTGCTGGAACTGGCCGGCTGCGATCTGCTGACCATTAGCCCGGATCTGCTGCAAAAGCTGCAGGAAAGTACGGACAAGGTTGAACGCAAGCTGTCGCCGGACCTCTCGCAGGGTGCGGATATCGAACGCGTGCCGGTCGACGAATCGTCGTTCCGCTTCCTCGTCAACGACGAAGCCATGGCGACCGAAAAGCTCGCCGAAGGCATTCGCGCGTTCGCCGCGGACGCGGTCAAGCTGGAAAAGCTGATCGAAGCGCTGCGTTGATGGCGGCAGGCTTTGCGGGCCTTTGCGGCGGCGGAATAAGCCGCCGCGCCTGACGCGAAAGTCATTCGGCAAACGGCCCCGGACCTGACGGTCCGGGGCCGTTTGCCGTTTACCGACCCGCCCGACCCTACGACATAAAGTCACGATCCCGCCGCAACGGACGACTACAATTTTCAGCACGCCCGTCCCTCGCGGCGGTTTCCCGAGGGCCGCCGGCGCCTGCTGTTCCTACTTCAGGAGACGATCATGTCCGTTCAGCCTTACGTGTTTTTCAACGGCCGTTGCGAAGAAGCGCTCGACTATTACACCGAGAAACTCGGCGCCGAAGTGCTGCTCAAGATGCGCTACAAGGAAGCGCCGCCTGACCCGAACAACCCGCCGCGGGCCGGTCTCGAGGAAAAGATCATGCACGCGTCGATCAAGATGGGTTCGACCATCTGGATGGCGTCCGACGGTCATTGCGATCCCACCGCCAAGATGGACGGCTTCGCGCTGTCGCTCACAGCCGAGCCCGCCGTCGCCGAAAAATATTTCAATGCACTCGCCGACGGCGGCCAGGTGACACTGCCGTTTCAGCCGACCTTCTGGAGCAAGGGCTTCGGGATGCTGGTGGACCGTTTCGGTCTGATGTGGATGGTGACGTTGCCGGAAGACTGAAGCCGCCCCACGCCCATGCGGCGGACCACGTTAAACCTTCAGCAAGGTCCGCGAATGCCGTTCGATATTCCAGTTCGGCTCGGTTTCCAGCAATAGTGCGCGCAGCCGGTCCACCTGCTCCGCGAGCCGCTGACCGAGCCAATACGGTCCCTGCAGATCGGGCGGCAACCGCAGCGCCGCGTCGCCGTGCGCCTGCGCGAGCGGCGACGCGGCCGGAATCCCGAAGTGCGTCGCCCGGCCGAAGCGCAAGCCACGCGACATCGCCAGCAGAATCGCCCGCACGGCGCGCACCTCGGCGCCGCACTGCGCGCCGTACGCGGCACGTGCAACCGCGTCGGCATGCATCAACGGGCCGGTGGCCAGCAGTTCCAGCGCACTGAGCACCGAGCGGTGCAGCCGCTGAATCTCCTCAAGCTTAAACTGCGGCACGTCGATCTCTTTCGCGACCGACGGCATCAGCGCACGCAACTGCACCAGCCGCTGGTTGATCGCCAGAAAGTGCTGGACCTGTTCTTCCTCGCTGATCGTCTCGCCGTCGATCAAACGTGTATAAATACGCGCACACTCGCGCAGATTGGCAGCGATCCCGTAGCGCCACGAATAGGTCGCATGCAGCGGCAGCGCGAACGAAAACGCCAGCGCGATCACAATGCCGATCAGCACGTTCAGCGTGCGCCACAGCCCGACGTCGATCAGGTTGTCGCCATGCCCGGCAACGATGCACATCGTGATGGCCGTCAACAGCCCGATGTAACCGGACGAGCCGATCGCGAACCACGCGCAGATCGCCGCGACGATCGACATCAGCACATAGGTCAGCGGCAGCGAGCCGGTGACATTCTGCACGAGGATCAACGCGAGTCCGATCGTCGCGCCGAGCAGTGTGCCGGCCGCCCGCTCGGCGGCTTTCTTGCGGATATTGCCGTGATGCTGCAAACCGCCGATCACCACCAGCAACGTCACCGACGACCAGATGCCATGCGGAATGTCGATACCCGTGGTCGCCAGAATCGACACCAGCATCGCGAGGCCGACGCGCAGGCTATGCAGCACCTTCGCGTGACGAAAGCGGTAATACGGCGAGGTGATCGCGCGCACCATCCGGCTGAGCGCGGAGCGGCGTGGAATCACGGTGTGGGAATCGGCAGAGGCCATGGCGGCGCGGCGAATCCTTCGAAAGACAGTTCCGCTATCGTGCCCTGGACTGCCCTATAAAGACAGACGCCCGCGAACTTTCGTCCGAGGGCGCCGTTTTTCAGACTGCGATGCTGCGCTGAAGCAATCAGCCGCTTTTAGCCCTCGACCACATCCAGATAATCTTCCGGACGCGTGCGGTCCTCGGCACGCTGCATGCCGAACGCGCGCACCAGCAAGCTCACCACCACCGACACCACCAGATTCACGATCAGCGACCACACTGCCGCGTAGCCCGGAATCGCCAGACCGAACAGATGAATCGTGAAGATCGAGCCTGCCAGCTTCAGCGAAATCGCCATCCAGGTGCCGGTTGCAATGCCCACCGCCCAGCCGGCCAGCAGGCCGCGATAGTCGAGCACGCGCGTGTACAGACCGAGCACGATCGCCGGCAGCGTCTGGATGATCCAGATCCCGCCGAGCAGTTGCAACTGGATCGCGTACGTGAGCGGCAGACCGAGAATGAACGCGACCGCGCCGACCTTGACGATCAGCGAGACCAGCTTCGCGACATTGGTCTCCTGCTCATGCGTCATGTTGCGGTTCACGAACTCCTTGTGGATATTGCGCGTGTACAGGTTGGCCGCCGCGATCGACATGATCGCCGCCGGCACCAGCGCGCCGATGCCGATCGCCGCGAACGCCACGCCGACGAACCACGACGGGAAGAAATGCAAGAACAGCGCCGGCACGGCGAAGTTCGGGCCGAACGCCTTGAAGTACGGCGCGAATTCCGGCATGTCCTTCACGCCCGAGGCCAACGCCATGAAGCCGAGCAGCGCGAGCAGGCCGAGCACCAGCGAGTAAGCCGGCAGCATCGCCATGTTGCGGCGGATGGTGTTACCCGATTTCGACGACAGCACCGCGGTGATCGAGTGCGGATACAGAAACAGCGCGAGCGCCGAACCCACCGCGAGCGTCGCATAGGCGCTGTAGCCGTGCAGGCTCGACACGTCCGGCGCCTTCAGCAGCAGCTTGGCCGGCGGCACGATACTGAAGATATGCCCGAAGCCGCCCAGTTGCGGCGGAATCACGATAATCGCGGCGAAGATCACGATGTAGATCAGGATGTCCTTGACCACCGCGATCATGGCCGGCGCGCGCAGGCCCGAGGTGTACGTGTAGGCCGCCAGAATCGCGAACGCGATGATGAGCGGCAGATCGCCCACGAAGCCCTTGGTGTCGAAACCGAGCGCGCCGATCACCACTTCGATACCGACCAGTTGTAGCGCGATATACGGCATGGTCGCGACGATGCCGGTGACGGCGATCGCGAGAGCCAGCATGCGGCTGCCGTAGCGTGCCGACACGAAGTCCGCCGATGTCACGTAGCCCTGACGTTTGGCGATACTCCACAGTTTCGGGAACACCACGAACGCGAACGGATAGATCAGGATCGTGTACGGCAGCGCGAAGAAACCGGTTGCGCCCGCACCGAACACCAGCGCCGGCACGGCGATGAAGGTGTACGCGGTGTACAGGTCGCCGCCCAGCAGGAACCAGGTGACGATGGTGCCGAAGCGTCGGCCGCCGAGGCCCCACTCTTCCAGATGGGCGAGATCGCCGCGCCGCCAGTGGGCCGCGACAAAGCCGAGAATCGTGACGCCGATGAAAAACAGCACGAAGACGAAGGTTGCGGTGGCATTCATTAGCGTGCGCCCCCTTGCGGACCGCTCGTGGAGCGTGTCTTGGTCTTGAAGTACACGAGCGCCGTGATGACGGCGCTAATCAGCACCCACAGGAGCTGATACCAGTAGAAGAACGGGAAATCGAACAGTTGCGGTTCGACCTTGTTGTATGACGGCACCCAGATCATCGCGATCCAGGGCAACAGCAGCAACCAGAGCCAGTGCTTGCTGGCCTTGTTCGCGTCGGCGTCGTGAGCCATGACGTCTCCTCTTCCCTATTATTGAAATGTTGTCTGCCCGTGTTTGACGGGTGGTGGATCCCGCCGCGGATGGCCACGGGCGCCCCGAAAGCTTCGAAAGAGTATAGGAGCCGCGAACGTGCGGTCAAGCAGGGACGACCCGAGGCGCGAGCATGCTGCTGAGGCGCGCGGAGCGACGGTTTAGCGGAGACGAGGGGGGTATTGCGGACGGGAGAACCGCCGCATGAACGCAACGGGCGGGCGCGCGGCCCTGGGGAAGTCGAGCCGGCCTCGGGCCGGCCCGACCTTGACGACATCAGATCACGAACGACGCGCCGTTCTGCCCGGTCGATTCCTGCAAACCCTTGATCCACTTGCGAGCCGGCAAGCCGAGTTCGGCTTCGATCAGCTTCGCGCGCGCCTGCAGCGCCGTGAAGGGCACGTCGAGCGCCGGGCCCGAGAACGCGATCGCGATGCGGTTGCCGTCATGCACTTCCGGCAGCGCGATCACGCGACCGTCGAAGGCTTCGTTCAGGCGTTTCATATTGCGCACGAAACTCGGATGATCGCCGAACAGGTTCACCGTCACCACGCCCGCGTCGGTCAGGCACGCGCGCACCGCGCGGTAGAAGCCGACGCTGTCGAGCACCGGTCCGCGCGCGGTCGCGTCGTAGACGTCGACCTGCAGCGCGCCGATCGTGCCGTGGTTGGCGCTGTCGTTGACGAAGTCCCACGCGTCGGTTTCGTGCACGGTCAGGCGTGCGTCGTCGTGCGGCAGTTCGAACATGGTGCGGGCGGCCACCACGACCGCCGGGTTCAGTTCCACTGCCTCGACCTTCGCGCGCTTCAGGAAGCGGTACGCGAACTTGGTCAGCGCCGCCGCGCCCAGACCGAGCTGGACGATACGCTTGGGCGTTTCGATGAACAGCAGCCAGGCCATCATCTGCTGCGCGTATTCGAGTTCGATGTGATCCGGCTTGCGCAGACGCATGGCGCCTTGCACCCATTCCGTGCCGAAATGCAGGAAGCGCACGCCGCCTTCTTCGGAGAACGTCACCGGGGCGAAACGCGGCTTGCGCGGCGTTTCGATTTGCGGCGCGTCGTGCAGGTCGTCGTCGTGCAACGCGCGCTTCTTGCCGCGCGCGGCTTGCTGCTTGCCCCCGGCGCTGGCGGATTCGGCGTCGCGATGGCGGAAGGCACGCGCTTCGGCCGAAGCGCGCTTGATCAATTTCGTCATGTGAGGATGTCGCGCCAGAGGCACAATTTTTGGTCGAACGAGAGCATAGCATTCGCCGGACTGGACGAAGGCAGGACGAGGGTGGTGTAACCGGCGGCGCCGATGACAGGCGCGAAGCGGCCGGCCGTCTTGCCGTTGAAGCAGACTTTCGCGAGTTGCGGCGCGTGCGCGCGCAGCGATGCGAAATCGTTAGGGCTCGCGTTGCGGATCGCCACGTCGAGGCTGCCCTCGCGCTCGCAAGCGGCGAGCACGTCCCACACGCCGACGCCATGCGCCAGCAGACGACGCAGACGTTCTTCGTAAGTGACGCTGGGAAGCGGTTCGTCGAGCACGGTGCCGACCAGACGCCAGAACTGATTACGCGGATGCGCGTAATACTGCGTCGCGGCCAGTGACGCCTCGCCGGGAAAGCTGCCCAGAATCAGCGTGTGGGTATCCGCCGCGACGACGGGTGGAAAACCGCGCAGCATCAGCGGCCTCGCTCGTTGGATGAGGGTGCCGCCGGCTCTTTCACTGGGACTTCCTTCGAAGCGTGTGCGCGCGACGCGGTGTGTTCAAGCGGACGACCGTGCTCGCGCACTCGCGGATGCGCAGCATGCGGCGTTTGGGCGGGCGAGTTTGCGTCATCGATTCGGGAGGAAGCCATCTCCGCCAGATGCGACCACAGCGCGGGGAGAAAGCATTCCGTCACCATCAGCGGTGCGCCGTGACGCTCGAACACCGAGCGGCGCGCGACCAGCGCATGCGGCGACGCCGTAGTCGCGGCGATTTCACGCGCCGCCAACCGGTACAACGGATGACGTTCCGTCAAACGCCGGCTCACCAACGCCGAACGCGCGACGCTGCTGTCGCTATACAGCAGCTCGGCCAACGGCCGCGTGCGCAACCGCCGGGTGGCCTGCCACACGCCGACGCTTGCAATGAGCGGCGTCACGCTGTGCGCGGCGACGAACGGCACGCGGTCGACCGACAGCACCACTTCCCGAACCCACACCGGGGCGCGTGGCGCGAGGCCGAGCGCGGCGGATTCGTCGGCCCACGGCAATGCGACGCTTTCACGCGTGACGCGCACCGCGACCGCACCGAGCGCACGCAGATGCGCGGTCAGTGAACCGCCGCGCGTCAGCCAGTCTTTCTGGGCGGCGCTGAAGCCGGGTAAAGGAGCGACGCGCCAGTGGGCGTCGGCGGCATCGAAACGGATAGGCATGGTGTCGGATTATAACGGCGCTCAGGGAAGCGGCCGTGGCGCTCGCACCCGTTCGTCCAGCGGCGGTTTCCCCTCGACATTCGCCCCTGCGGCACGCTTACAGTTTGCAGGCCGTCATCGCCTGCAAACAGTTTTTGACCCGCTCGACCACCGGCGCCCAGTCCCCCGGCCGCGGCTGCCTGAACAGTTCCACCGAGTCGTACCAGGGCTGCGTCTCCTCGTTGCCCCACGACCAGTGCGACACATGGTCGAGCATCGCGAGGACCGGGCGTCCGAGCGCGCCGCCGAGGTGCAACGGCGCGCTGTCGATCGTCACCAGCGCATCGAGCCCACCGAGATGCGCCGCCACGTCGTCGAATCCGCTTTCATAGGCCGCCGTCAGATCGCACACACGATAGCCTTGCGCGGCCAGCGCCACCACGTCTTCCTGGCGGCCGGGCGTGAGCGGGTGGAATACGACATCCTGCAGTGTCAGCAGCGGAGCGAGCGCTGCCAGCGGAATCGACCGCTTCGCGTCCCGCCGATGCGTCGGACTGCCGGACCACACCAGCCCGACATGACGCTTCGCAGCCGGCGCACAGGCGTGGAGCCGCTCGCGCCATGCGGCCGTCTTCTCGACATCGGCGTGCAGATACGGCGCGCCGCGTGGTTCGTTGGGCCGCAGGTCGAGCACGAGAGGCAGGCTCATCATCGGCAAAGCGTAGTGGGGCGTGCCGAGCGGGCCGTCCTCGATCGACACGCAATCCGCGTAAAAGCGCGCGAACAGCGGTTGCAAGGCGCGCCGCACGGCCAGCACCAGGCGGCCGCCTTCAGCGTGCGCGCGAGCGGCCATTCGCCGGACGAAACGAACCATCTGGATATCGTCGCCGCTACCCTGTTCGCTATGCACGACAAGCGTTTTACCTGCCAGCGATTCGCCCCGCCAGCGCGGACACAGCGCCGCCATCACGGTGACGACGTGGTTGGGCTCGCGGTCGTCGCGCGCGAGCCGCGCCTCGAAGCGCGGCCATGCGCTCGTCCATGCGCCGCGCCGCAATTCCAGATCGGCCAGATCGACGGCCGCCTCGATCGTCGACGGATCGAGGGCCAGCGCCGCTCGCAGCGCCGCTTCGCCGGCGTCGTAACGCGCCTGCTCAGCCAGATACACACCGATTGCCGCCAACACGTGCGGATTGCCCGGCGCGGCGCGATCGACGGTGCGCATGGTGGCCTCCGCCGCAGCCGCGTCGTTGCATTGCCACTGTGCGTGGCTCAGTTGCCAGGCCATTTCCGCATCCTCGGGATAGCGCGCGAGCCGCTCGTGGCAAATGCGTTCGACCGCCGGCCAATCGCGAATCTCGCGGAAGGCGAGAGCGAGTTGCAACGGCAGCGCGGGGTCTAAGTCGGGGTTTAGTGCGTAGGCGCGCGCAAGCGCCGCGCGGCGCTCGGACTGTGCAAGGGATAGGGCCAGGGTGGAATCGTGCATGAGAATTCACAGGAAATGGCGACGCGCGAACGCGTCTTCATTGGATAAGATCCGGCGCAATTACGACCTGGAAGATTGCGATAAATCCATCAGGCATCCGAATTTAAAATGCGAAAGAATAAGACAATACCCCGCTATTACGTCTCATAAACCAATCTCAATTTATGGTCGTTGATTATGTTTAGTTAGTTACCCATACTTATCTGGGTCAACCAGACAGGCCATGCCTGCAGGGTCGACATAATCGACAATTAACTTATCCGGAGTCACCCTTGAATACTGTCAACACGAAAGAAACGTCTGACCGAATCGCTCATCTGGCCGCGCTGGTTTTGCGGCGTTCTTCGGTCACGTTCATGGAGAAGGAGCTGGCTGGCTCGGCACTCGCGCAGCATCACACGTCCAAGCAGACCAGCCAGAAAATCGGCAGTCTGGCGGCAAAGGTATTGGCCGACCAAGCCTCCTGCCACGAAGCCAAGGAACTGGCCGGCTGCGTGCTCTCGCAGGTCACGCATCTGAACGGGCCGGTGCCGGCACGCTAAGTCTTGCGCTCGCCTGGTCCCGCTTTGCAGGTCGGGCGCGGCCAAAAAAAATGCGCTGCCGGAAGGCAGCGCATTTTCCAACCACCAGCGTCAACCGCCCGCCGTTAAATTCCACGCACTACGCACGCGCCAGCAGCAACGCATTGGTGCGCTTCACGAAGCTCGCGGGATCTTCCAGCGAGCCACCTTCAGCCAGCATGGCTTGATCGAACAGCAGGTGGCACCAGTCGTCGAAATTCGCGCTGTCGGCGTGCAAGCCCTTCACCAGCGCGTGCTCCGGATTCACTTCGAGAATCGGATGAAACGACGGCGCGTCCTGGCCGGCGGCCTTCAGCATGCGTTGCAGATAGCCGCTCATTTCACCGTCGTCGGCCACGAGGCAAGACGGCGAATCGGTCAGGCGGAACGTGAGACGCACGTCTTTCGCCTTGTCCTTCAGCGCTTCCTTCATCTTCTCGACGAGCGGCTTGAACTCTTCGCCGACCTTCTCCTGCGCCTGCTTTTCTTCGTCGTTCAGCGCGCCCAGATCGAGATCGCCGCGCGCCACGCTTTGCAGCGGCTTGCCGTCGAATTCGTTCAGGAACGACAGCATCCATTCGTCGACGCGATCGGTCAGCAGCAGCACTTCCACGCCCTTCTTGCGGAACACTTCGAGATGCGGGCTGTGGGTCGCGGCCAGCCACGTGTCGGCGGTCACGTAATAGATCTTGGTCTGCTCGGGCTTCATTCGCGCGACGTAATCGGCCAGCGACACGGTCTGCTCCGCCGTGTCCGTGTGCGTCGACGCAAAACGCACGAGCTTCGCGATGCGCTCGCGATTGGCGAAATCTTCGCCGATGCCTTCCTTCAGCACCTGGCCGAATTCCTTCCAGAAGCCGGCGTACTTCGCGCGTTCGGCGTCGTCTTCCGAATTGGCCAGCTCTTCGAGCATGGACAGCGAACGCTTGATCACGCCCTCGCGAATCGTCTTCACGTCGCGGCTCTCCTGCAGGATTTCGCGCGACACGTTCAGCGGCAGATCGCTCGAATCGACCACCCCCTTCACGAAACGCAGATAGCCCGGCAGCAGTTGCTCGGCTTCGTCCATGATGAACACGCGTTTCACGTACAGCTTCAGGCCGCCGCGGTTATCGCGGTTGTACATGTCGAACGGCGCGTGGGTCGGCACGTACAGCAACTGCGTGTACTCGCTGCGGCCCTCGACGCGGTTATGCGTCCAGATCAGCGGGTCCTGATGGTCGTGCGCGAGGTGCTGATAGAACTGCTTGTACTGCTCTTCGGTGATCTCGTTCTTCGAACGGGTCCACAACGCGCTGGCCTGATTGACGGTCTCGTCTTCGTCTTTCGTGACCATCTCGCTCTTTTCCGCGTCCCACTCTTCCTTGTGCATCAGGATGGGCAGCGCGACGTGGTCCGAGTACTTCTGAATGATCGACTTCAGACGATGCGACGACAGCAGCTCGTCTTCATCGGCACGCAGATGCAGCGTGATGGTCGTGCCGCGCGCGGCGCGCTCGATGCTCTCCACCGCGAAATCGCCCTCGCCCGCGCTTTCCCAGCGCACGGCGTCCGACGCCGGCAAGCCGGCACGGCGCGTTTCAACCGTGATCTTGTCGGCGACGATGAAGCCCGAATAGAAGCCCACGCCGAACTGGCCGATCAGCGCCGCGTCTTTCTGCTGGTCGCCGGAGAGCTTGCCGAAGAATTCCTTGGTGCCCGAGCGGGCGATCGTACCGAGGTTGGCGATCGCTTCGTCGCGGCTCATGCCGATGCCGTTGTCGTCGATCGTGACGGTGCGAGCGGCCTTGTCGAACGCCACGCGAATCCGCAGGTTCGAATCGCCTTCGTACAACGCGCTGTTTTCGATCGCTTCGAAGCGCAGCTTGTCGGCCGCGTCGGACGCGTTCGAAATCAGCTCGCGCAGGAAAATTTCCTTGTTGCTGTACAGCGAATGGATCATCAGGTGCAGAAGCTGTTTCACTTCTGCCTGAAAGCTCATGGTTTCTTGTGCCATGGTCGGACTTCCTCTCTGTTGCGAATGGGATGTAAATCAGGGTGATGCGGCACGCCCGGCGCGATCGGCGCAACTGGCTGCCCAGCGCCGGCCGCCGGAGCAGCCGGTTTACCGGCGGCCGGATTGCCCGCGTATTTTGGGGCAGGCCCGCCCGGTTTCAAGAGGCGCGGCGTGCGACTCCGTCGAGATAGCGGGACAGAAACGTCGCCAGCTCCGGATCGCCGCAGTTGGCGATATTGAAGCGCATCCAGGTGCTCGGCGACTGCTGCGGCGAGAACAGGCTGCCGGGCGTCAGCAGAAAGCCGGCTTCGTGACCGGCGGCCGCCAGCGCGCTGGCGTCGACGCCGGTATCGGCCCACAGGAACATGCCAGCCGCTGGCGTGAGGAACAGCCTCAGGCCGGTTTTTTCCAGCATCCGCACGGATTTTTCGCGCACGCCGTCAAGCCGCACGCGCAGCCGCTCGACATGCCGCCGGTAATGACCCTCGGTCAGAATCTTGTACAACACGCGCTCGTTCAGCTCGGGGCTGGTCATGCCGACCAGCATCTTCTGATCGCTGACCGCCCGCGCGACGTCCGGCGCGCACGCAATAAAGCCGACGCGCAGATTCGGCGCGAGTGTCTTCGAAAAACTGCCGAGGTAGATCACCCGCTTCAGCTGATCGAGGCTTGCGAGCCGCGTGCCCGGATAGCTCGGCGGACACAGGTCGCCGTAAATATCGTCTTCGACGACGATGAAGTCGTACGCCTCGGCGAGCCGCAAAATGCGGAACGCCTGGGCCGCCGTCAGCGACGTGCCGGTCGGGTTCTGCAGCACCGAATTGATCACCAGCATCTTGGGGCGCCATGTCTCGACCAGCGTTTCGAGCGCGTCGAGGTCCGGGCCGTCCGGCGTGTACGGCATGCCGACCAGCCGCGCGCCCTGCGAGACGAAGCGCCCGAACATCTGAAACCACGCCGGATCGCCGCAGATCACCGCATCGCCCGGCTTCACGTAAATGCGTGAGATCAGGTCGATGGCCTGCGTGACGCCGGACACCATCACGATCTGATCGGGCGAGGCGCCGATTTCCAGCTCCTCGAGCCGCGTCTGCAACTGCTGGCGCAGCGGCAGAAACCCCTGCGGCGTGCCGATGCCGAGCATCTGCGCACCGCTTTGCCGGCCCAGCGTGCGCAACGCGTTGGTGATCAGATCGCCGTCGAGCCAGCGCGCCGGCAGATACCCGAGGCCCGGACTGCGCTCCGAGCGCGCGCCGGTGTGCAGCATGTTGCGCAGCAGCCAGACCACGTCGAGCGCGGCAGGCTCGGGCGGCGCGATGCTCGTCGGCGCGCGCGTTTCGACCAGCGTCACGCCGCTCAAGCGCTCGCGCACATAAAAGCCGGAACCGCGCCGCGACTCCAGATAGCCTTGCGCGACCAGCCGCTCATAGGCTTCGACCACGGTGAAGCGCGACACGCCTTTATCCAGCGCGAGCTTGCGGATCGACGGCATGCGCATGCCGGGACGAAACACGCGTTCCTCGATGCGGCGGCGAGCCCACTGGACGAGCTGTTCGACCAGCGTCATCGAGGTGGTGTCGTGCGGCGTGGGAATCTGGGCAAGCGGGACGGACATGACAGGCTCCAACTGTTCCCCGAGAGGGATGTCATACGGCACGCCGTACAGGCGTACTGGAAAGTATCGAATCGATTGTACCGTTACTGTGCCGGTCGTCGCCGCTACATTTTGAGAGAAGCAACGGGGCGACGCGACCCGGCCGCGACAGGACGCACGTCCCACCGGCCGCCAGCGATCCGGCAAGACCCGCCGAAAACACCCCGCGCATGGCCCGCCGATCCGGCAAACGGTTATGCTTACGGCCCCGGCAGCGCAGCCGCCCTACCCGGCGCGCGCCGGCCGGCCGCAGAAAACCCGTTTCCCGTTTCCGCCTCCGTCATGACCGCCTATATGCTTCGTCTCGACCACCTCGTGATTTCCGCCCGCACCCTCGACGAGGGCACGCAGTACGTCGCCGATACGCTCGGCGTCGCACCGGCCGGCGGCGGTGCGCATCCGCTGATGCGGACCCACAACCGTTTGCTGAACCTGTGGGGCGGCGCCTATCTGGAAGTGATCGCGATCGATCCGCACGCCGCCGCACCGACCGACGGCAGCGCGCCGCGCGCGCGCCTGTTCGCGCTCGACGATCCCGCCACGCAAGCGCGGCTGGACAACGGGCCGTACCTGTCGCACTGGGTCGCGCGGGTCGACCGGCCGAAGCGTCTGTCGGCGTGGCAAGCGCAGTATCCGCAGCGCATCGCTCCGATCGTGCCGATGACACGCGGCGATTTCACATGGGGCCTGTCAGTCCCCGACGACGGCGCTTTCCCCGATTGGCAAGGCGCCGGCGACGGCGTGCTGCCGTCGCTGATTCAATGGGACTCGGCGCATCATCCCTCCGCGTTCCTGCCGGACTCGGGCATCGCACTGAAAGCCTTGAAAGGCGTGCATCCGCAAGCCGAAATCGTCGCGGCGCAGTTGCAATGGCTCGGTGCCGCGCCTCTGATCGCGTTGCAGTCGACCGAGGGCGCCGCGGCGCTCGTCGCCGAGTTCGATACGCCCGACGGTCTACGGACCCTTAATTAAAGCAGCGCGCGCGGGTCGCCGACTCGCGCGATAATTGAAGTTTTGACCGGTTCCACCGATACCAGCAGAGGAAGACCATGGACCAAAGCGACTTGAAAGCCCCCACGTGGCAACTATCCGAACGCGCACGCAAGCTCACGAGCTCGGCGATTCGCGAAATTCTGAAAGTCACGGAACGGCCCGAAGTCATTTCGTTCGCGGGCGGCCTGCCGTCGCCGGCCACCTTTCCGGCTGAACGCATGCGCGAAGCATCGGACCGCATTCTGCGCGACTCGCCCGCCGCGGCGCTGCAATACAGCGCGACCGAAGGCTATCTGCCGTTGCGCGAATGGGTGGCCAAGCGCTATTCGGTGAACGGCGCGCAGATCCGTCCGAGCCAGGTGCTGATCACCACCGGTTCGCAACAGGCGCTCGACCTGCTCGGCAAAGTGCTGATTTGCCCGGACAGCCCGGTGCTGGTCGAAACGCCCACCTACCTCGGCGCGCTGCAATCGTTCTCCATGTACGAGCCGCGCTACGTGCAAATGCCGACCGACGAGCAAGGCCTGATTCCCGAAGGCCTCACGCCCGAACTGACGGCCGGCGCACGCCTGTTGTACGCGCAACCGAACTTCCAGAACCCGACCGGCCGCCGCCTGCCGGTCGAGCGCCGCCGCGCGCTCGCCGAGTTCGCGAAGACCGCACCGTTCCCGGTGATCGAAGACGACCCGTACGGTGCGCTCGACTACGCGGGCGAGCCGTTGCCCACCATGCTCTCCATGGCGCCGGACCATATCGTCCACCTCGGTTCGTTCTCGAAGGTGCTGGCGCCGGGCCTGCGGGTCGGCTACATCATCGCGCCCGAAGAACTCATCTTCAAACTGGTGCAGGCCAAGCAGGCCACCGATCTGCACACGCCGAGCTTCACGCAGCGCATCGTCCACGAAGTGATCAAGGACGGCTTCCTCGACACGCATGTGCCGACCATCCGCGAGCTGTATCGCAACCAGTGCGAAGCCATGCTGGCCGCGCTCGAACGCTATATGCCCGAAGGCGTGAGCTGGAACCGTCCGGAAGGCGGCATGTTCGTGTGGGTCGATCTGCCCGCGCGGATCGACAGCATGAAACTGCTCGAGGAAGCCGTCGCGCAAAATGTCGCGTTCGTGCCGGGCGGACCGTTCTTCGCGAACGAGGCGCAACACAACACGCTGCGCCTGTCGTTCGTCACGGTGCCGCCGGCCAAGATCGACGAAGGCGTGGCGCGTCTCGGCGCACTGATCCGCGCGAAGCTTTAAACGCAGCCTGCTTGCGCGCATAGCGCCCAGCACGCCGCTCCGAATTCCACCACTGACGAAGGACGCAACATGGCTCAAACCAACGTGTACGACAAGCTCAAGGAACTGGGCATCGAACTGCCGAGCGCCGGTGCGCCGGCCGCCGCTTATGTGATGAGCGCGCAAAGCGGTAACACCGTGTACCTGTCGGGTCATATCGCGAAGAAAGACGGCAAGGTGTGGACCGGCAAGCTCGGTGCCGACATCACGACGGAAGAAGGCAAGGCCGCGGCGCGTTCCATCGCTATCGACCTGCTCGCCACGCTCCACACGCACGTCGGCGATCTGAACCGCGTCACGCGTATCGTCAAGCTGATGAGCCTCGTCAACTCGACGCTCGACTTCACCGAACAGCATCTGGTCACCAATGGCGCGTCCGAACTGGTCGCCGACGTGTTCGGCGAACGCGGCAAGCATGCGCGCTCGGCGTTCGGCGTCGCGCAGATTCCGCTCGGCGCGTGCGTCGAGATCGAGATGATTGCTGAAGTCGAGTAAGGCTGCGTAACGCTTCACCAAACAGAACGCGTCGCGAGGTGTCAGCACCTCGCGACGCGTTCTGCTTTTTGCGGCGAGGTGGCTCGTTGCGTCAGCACCGGATAGAATCCGCGAACCCGACCCACTCGCACGATTCGCCGGACCGCGCACGATGCTCGCCAACCCTGTTCGTTTCAAACAAGTCGACGTGTTCACGTCGGTGCCGTTCAAAGGCAATCCGCTTGCCGTGGTGTTCGATGCCGATCCGCTCGATGCGGATCAGATGCAGGCGATCGCGCGCTGGACCAATCTGTCCGAAACCACTTTTCTGCTGAAGCCGACCGACCCGGCCGCCGACTATCGTGTGCGCATCTTCGCGATCGAGGGCGAGTTACCGTTCGCGGGTCATCCGACGCTCGGCACCGCGCATGCGCTGCTCGAAAGCGGCTATCAGCCCAGGCAGGCGGGCCGCCTCGTCCAGCAATGCGGTGTGGGTCTCGTCGAACTCAAGGCGTTGCCTGCGGCGGCCGACACAGACGGCACGCAAGACACCGAACGGCAAGCATGGGCTTTCGCCGCACCGCCCGCTCGCGTCACGCCGCTCGGCGCGGATCGCTTTACCGAACTGTCTACGGCTTTGCGTAGCGACGCGATCGATTTCAGCGCCCTGCCCTGCGCGGTCGACAATGGTGCACCGTGGCTGGTGGTACGCATGAATTCGGCGCAAGACTGCCTCGCGCTCGATCCCGAAGCGGGCGCACTCGCCAGACTCGTGAAGTCGGTCGATACCATTGGCCTTGCCGTCTACGGTCCGCATGAGGCGGGCGGCCCGGCGACGTTCGAAGTCCGCTGTCTGATGGCCGGCGGTCGCTTCGGCTCGGGCGAGGATCCGGTCACCGGTAGCGCCAATGCGGCGCTCGCCGGTTTGCTAAGCACGCAGCAACGTCGCCCGGGCGAGCGCTACACGGCCCGTCAAGGCACCGTCATCGGCCGTGCGGGCCAGGTGTCCGTGCACTACGACGACGCGCACGGCAAGACGTGGATCGGCGGCGTTTCCGTGACGATCGTCGACGGTACGTTCCGCTTACCATGAAAGGCACACTCCTTGCCCGCGCAACGCTCGCCAGCGTGTACTGTTCGGCGCCACGCAATCTCGGGCGCGGTTTGCCTCGCGCAGCCACGCTAAACCACAAAGCGCCATAGACTCTGCCCGACTAATGCGTTTTGCATTGCGAAAGCCCTGGCACACCTGAACGCCGCACCGCGCCGCGAATCCCGATGAAACATTCGAAAACGACCACCGGGCCGCGGCCCCAGCACCGGCCGAAGCGGCCAGGAATTCAGCCGGGCAGCGCTATTTGCTGCGCCCGCGTATACCCGATGCGCGGACCCTTCCTTAATCCAGTGGCATTCAGTAATATCGAAACGTGCCTGATAACGTGCGGACGGTTGGGCACGACACCACGCTCCCTCCTCCTGCGCAGCAGTTCCGGCACCCTGGTCACGATGCAGCCAACCATGAAATCAGCGCAGTCGACGCTCGCTCGTTTGCAACCGGCCGGAACCCGGGCACGGACTCGCCGATGAGCAAGTCACGCTTCTCCGACCAGCGCGAAGCCCAACCCCGCCGCGACCCCGCCCTGTCGCGCCGTCGAGCCCTGCTCGCCATTCCGGCGCTCGGCGTGTTGGTGCTGATCCTGCTGTGGACCGTGATCTTCGCGCGTCTGTCGGTCGAGAAAGAAGCCACCAATCGCGAGGCCATGGCCTCTGCCGCGATACTCTCCGCGGCGTTGGAGCAGCACACGGTCAAGGCGATTCACCAGGTCGACCAGATCACCCGCTTCGTCAAATACGAGTTCGAGAAGACGCCGGGGCATTTCGATCTCGCCAGTACGGTCGAAAAAGGCGTGGTGCAGAGCGAGACCCTGGTGCAGGTGTCGTTGATCGATGAACATGGCACGTTGATCGCCAATACCGCCGAACTCAATCCAAAACACATCGATCTGTCCGACCGCGAACACTTCAAGGTTCACGAGCACGAGAACGACGACCAGTTGTATATCAGCAAGCCGGTACTCGGCCGCGTGTCCGGCCACTGGACCTTGCAGATGACGCGGCGGCTGAATCATCCGGACGGCTCGTTCGCGGGCGTGGTGGTGGTATCGGAAGATCCCAGCTATTTCACCAGCGACTTCTATAACAACGCAGCGATCGGCCGCGAAGGCGTGATCGCGGTGATCTCGGACAACGGCACCGTGCTCGCGCGGCGCACCGGCAGCGCCGACAGCCCCAACGGCACGTTCTCGGCAAGCGGCACCTACCCGACGTCGGAACACGTGTCGGGCACCTACGTCGATTCCATCGACAACGTCACGCGTATCGTGTCGTACCGGCATATCGACGGTTATCCGCTCGGCGTGCTAGTGGGTCTGTCGCAAGCCGAGGAATTCGCCGACTACAACCACACGCGCAACGTCTATCTGCTGATGGCGGGCTTCATCTCGCTCGCCATGCTGAGCTTCTTCGCGGTGGCTACGGGCCTGATCGGCAAACTGCTCGGCCGCGAGCGCGAGATGACGCATCTGGTCGAATACGATCTGCTCACCGGCCTGCGCAACCGTTATGCGACGTTGCAGAGCCTGCGCCACGACGTGACGCAGCCGGCCAACCTCGGCCGCCTCGCGATTCTGTTTATCGACCTCGACAACTTCAAGACCGTCAACGACACGCTCGGCCACAACGCCGGCGACATCGTGCTGCAAATGACCGCCTCGCGCCTCGCCACCGCGGTGGGCGAAAGCGGCGCGTTGAGCCGCATCGGCGGCGACGAGTTCGTCGTCGTGCTCAAGGGCGACGATGTCGAGAAACAGGCGGTCGCGCTCGCCGAAGCAGCGGCGGATGTATTCGCCAAGCCGTTCGAAGTGCGCGGCAGTTCTTTCGTGCTGCATGCGAGTATCGGCATTGCGCTCTATTCGGTCGCGAACGAGAGCGAGATCGACCTGCTGAAAAAAGCCGACCTCGCCATGTACAGCGCCAAGGACGCCGGCAAGAACTGTTACCAGTTCTATTCGCCGCAACTGTCGCACCGCGCCGATCATTTGATGAAGTGGGAACAGCAGCTGCGCGTGGCGCTGACCGAAGGCCAGCTGTTTCTGGCCTACCAGCCGAAGATCGATCTGACGCGCCGCTGCATCACCGGCTTCGAGGCGCTGGTGCGCTGGAACCATCCGCAGCACGGTTTGATTCCGGCGAACGAATTCATTCCGGTTGCCGAATCGACCGGCCTGATCGTGCCGATCGGCGACTTCGTGATCGAGACCGCCTGCCGGCAACTCGCTTTGTGGCAGCAACAGGGGTACGACACGCTGTCGCTCGCGGTGAACATCTCGGCGGTGCAGTTCTGGCGCGGCGACCTGTACGAAACCATCTCGCACGCCATCGAGGAGAGCGGCATCTCCGCGCGCCGCCTCGAACTCGAAATCACCGAAACGGCGATGATGGAATATCCCGAACTCGTCTCCGAGAAGATCTTCGCGTTGAAGCGTCTCGGCGTGCGCGTCGCGCTCGACGATTTCGGCACCGGCTATTCGTCGCTGTCGTATCTGAACCGCTTCTCGGTGGATACGCTGAAGGTGGACCGCTCGTTCATCCAGGCCATTCCCGGCGACCGCAGCGTCTGCGTGATGGTCACCGCGATCGTCAACCTCGCGCGCTCGCTCGGGCTCACCGTGGTGGTCGAAGGCACCGAGACCGAAGAGCAGATCGCGTGGCTCGCCGCACTCGGCCATATCGAGGCGCAAGGCTTCCTGTTCTCGCGGCCCGTGCCGGTGGAGGCCATCCCCGCGCTGCTGGAACGCTTCGGTGTATGCGGCATGGCCGGCCGTCGCACGGCACACGAAGCGGACAATGCCAACATCATCTCCAGCACGAGCGCCAGCACCAATCCCTGAGCGCCAACGGAGCGCAATGGCCTCACCGCAGCCGCGCAAAACCGGCTACATTCACGCAGTACCGCATCACAGCGCGATGCCCGCCACCGGCCGCGCCACCATATAACGATGATCCCGGAGGGTGGGCGCGCCGCGTGCCGGTCGCCCGCGGCGCCATGCAGACGATCACGAGCCAGGATGCCGCCCGACGAGGCGCACGAGAACCGCTATGGACGCTATTCCGGGTCGTATTCGGCCTGTCGGCGCTGTCATGGGGCGGCCTCGCGCTGATGGCGCAACTCGAAAACCACTACGTCGAACGCGAAGGGCGGCTGTCGCGCATCGCCTTCTCCGATCTGATCGCGCTCGCGTGGATGGTGCCCGGTCCCGTGGGCTGCAATGTCGCCGTGCAGGTGGGGCATGCGCTGCGCGGACGCGCCGGCGCGTGGATCGCGGGCATTGCGAGCGTGCTGCCCTTCTTCATGCTGATGACGCTGTTCGCGATCTTTTACCGCACACCGTTCGTGCGCGCCGCCGCCTCACAAACCTTGCTGAATCACTTCAGCGTCGTGCTGGCCACGTTGATCGCGGTTACCTGGTACAAGCAGGCGCGCGCGCTGCTGCGCGGCAAACTCGAATGGCTCGCGGCGCTGCTCGGCTGCGTCGCGCTGTTCTATGCGCGCAGTCCTGCCGCTTATGTGGCGATGCTCGGAGCCGCCTTCGGCGCGGGGTGGGTGATCAGCCCGGTTCGCAATACGCGGCTTGTCGTGTCGTTCGGACGCGGCGACTGGCAACTGCTGATCGCGCTTTGCGCACTGCTGGTGCTGTTCGTGCTGCCGTTGCCGACTCGCTATGAACTGGCGCTGCTGTGGCCGCGCCTGGCCGGCGCCGGCATGACCTTGTTCGGCGGCGGCTTTTCCGCGCTGCCGGTTTTGAAGACGCTGTTCGTCACGCCGGCCATCGGCGTATCGGACAACGACTTCACGTTGGCGTTCTCTTTATCGCCACTGTCGCCGGGTCCGCTGCTGAACGTGGTACCGTTTTTCGGCTATCTGGTGGATGGCTGGCTGGGTGCGCTGATCGCCACGCTGGCGTTATTCGTGCCGTCGGGCTGCCTCGTCGTGCTGGCGCAGCGGCATCTGCATCAACTGAAAGCCAATCCGCGCTTCGAGCACGGCATGCGGATGCTGCGCGCAGTGACCACGGCGTTTCTGGCGGTGGCGGTGCTGCGCATCGCCGGGCATGTGCCGTTCAAACCGGCGTATCTGATTACCGCGCTGTTCTCCGGCATGTGCTTCGTGAAGCTGAAGGTGCCGGTGTACGTGGTGTATGGGACGGTAGCGGTGGTGTGCGGGTTGTGGCTGGCGTATGGGGCGCTGCCGTAGCAATGGACCCGCTTGCCGTGCGCATCGGCGCGATTGCGTGGCAGCAGTGCCGCGCAACCGCGCCGACTTCAGTTCAGACGTGCAGCATCAGAACCCGCGCGACAGCACGGCGACACCGATCGTCACCACGCCAAGCACGATATTGATCAGCACGAGGCGCCGGATCGTACCGACTGCCTGCGCACCGTCCGGCCATTTTTGCGCCTGCACCGCACGCCGGATACGCGGGAACACCGCAAAGCGGATATGCCCGAAGATCAGCATCATCACGATGCCGAGGCCGGCCATGGCATGCAACGGCCACGTGGCGTGACCGCCGCCGAATTGCATCAGCAAGAATCCGCCGGTGATCAGAATCACCAGCACGGCCGCCGCGACCCAATTGAAGAAACGGCTAAACACCGATTCCCACAAAGGCAGCCGTAATTGCGGCGATAAATCGGCAATGGCCGGGCGCAGACAGAAATGCGCGAAGATCATCCCACCGACCCACACCGCGACGGCGAGCAGATGGAGAAAGAGTGCGAGTTCGATAGCTTTGTTCATGTTGTTTTCCTCTCCCGACGACGCCATGCCGCTTATGACGAATAATATTTGCGGCGGCTATTGAGCGCATTCGACCGCGCGCGGTGCGTGCAGTTCCTGGCGCGTGAGGCTTTCCCCGCGGCGAGCGCCCCGCATGCTAGCAGAGGCTCGCCGTGTTCGAACGTCAAGCTTTGTTAAGCAGCCGGCACCGGACGCATGCCGTCGAGCTTCATCTTGCTCTCCGGCGTGCGTCCCTTGCGCGCCCGTTTGCCGACGTGCGGCGCGAGTGCGGCGGGGCCGAGCTTTTCTTCGTCGACGCGGCCACCGCGCCGCGTGCCGATCAGGATCACGCCCGCGTGGTTGACAGACAGCGCTTGCACCAGTGTTTCGTTATCGTCGAGCGCCATCAGCGTGACGCCGCGGCCGCCGCCCGACAGCGTCTTCATCTCGTCGAGGCCGAACACCAGCAGACGCCCGCCCGACGACAGACACGCAATGTGCGTCGCATCCGGCAGCATCGGCATCGGTACGAGCGGCGCGGAGCCGGCGTCGATCGTCATGAACGACTTGCCCGCCTTTACGCGGCTGACCATATCGCCGACCTTGGCGATAAAGCCGAAGCCGTTGCTCGATGCAAGCAGCAAGGCTTGATCCGCGGACGCCGCGTAGTAATGCATCAGATGGCTGCCCGATTCGAGTTCGATCAGCGACGTGACCGGCACGCCGTCGCCACGGCCGCCCGGCAGCAACGCCACCGCGACCGAATAGACCCGGCCGTTGCTGCCCCACGCCACCAGCGTGTCTGGCGTGCGGCACTGGAACGCCGCGTAAAGACCGTCGCCGGCCTTGAACGTGAAGCCCGCCGCGTCGAGACCGTGGCCCTTCAGCGCACGCACCCAGCCCTTCTGGGACACCACCACCGTGACCGGCTCGTCGACCACCCGTGCTTCGAAGGTGGCGCGCTTTTCCTGCTGGATCAGCGTGCGACGCTCGTCGCCGTATTGCTTCGCGTCGCCTTCGATTTCCTTGATGAGCAGACGCTTCATGGCCGATTCGCTGCCGAGCAGCTCTTCGAGCTTGGCCTTTTCGTCGCGCAGTTCGGCCAGTTCCTTCTCGATCTTGATCTTCTCGAGCCGCGCCAATTGACGCAGGCGGATTTCGAGAATGTCTTCGGTCTGCCGCTCGGACAGACCGAACGCGGCCATCAACGCGACCTTCGGTTCGTCCGCTTCGCGAATGATGCGGATGACTTCGTCGATATTCAGAAAGACGACCATCCGCCCTTCGAGGATGTGAATCCGGTCGTTGACCTTCGACAACCGATGACGCGTACGGCGCGTCACGGTCGCGAAGCGGAACGCGATCCACTCCTGCAGAATTTCGCGCAGGCCCTTCTGACGCGGCCGGCCGTCGCCCCCCACCATCACCAGATTCAGCGACGCGTTCGATTCCAGGCTCGTATGCGCGAGCAGCGTGTTGACGAAATCGGTCTGGTCGATGCGGCTCGACTTCGGTTCGAACACGAGGCGCACCGGCGCATCGCGGCCGGACTCGTCGCGCACCGCGTCGAGCAGCGCGAGCATGGTCTGCTTGGTCTGCAGTTGTTCGGGCGTGAGCGTCTTCTTGCCGAGCTTGATCTTCGGGTTGGTCTGCTCTTCGATTTCCTCGAGCACCTTCTGCGCGGCCGTGTTCGGCGGCAGTTCCGTGATGACCAGCTGCCACTGGCCGCGCGCGAGTTCTTCGATCTTCCAGCGTGCGCGCACCTTCAGGCTGCCGCGACCGGTTTCATACGCCGCGGAGATTTCCGCTTCGCTCGAAATGATCTGGCCGCCGCCCGGGAAGTCCGGCCCCGGAATGTGTTGCATCAAGTCGGCATGCGACAGGTTCTGGTTGCGAATCATCGCGACCGCGGCGCCCGCGACTTCGCGCAGGTTGTGCGACGGAATTTCCGTGGCCAGACCCACCGCAATGCCCGACGCGCCGTTCAACAGCACGAACGGCAGACGCGCGGGCAGCAGACGCGGCTCGTCGAACTCGCCGTCGTAGTTCTTCATGAAATCGACCGTGCCCTGGTCGATTTCGTCGAGCAGCAGCTTCGCGATCGGCGTGAGGCGTGCTTCGGTGTAGCGCATGGCCGCCGCGCCGTCGCCGTCGCGCGAACCGAAGTTGCCTTGACCGTCGATCAGCGGGTAGCGCATCGAAAAGTCTTGCGCGAGGCGCACCAGCGCGTCGTACGCCGACTGGTCGCCGTGCGGGTGGTACTTACCCAGCACGTCGCCGACCACGCGCGCGGACTTGACCGGCTTCGCGTTGTCGGACAGACCCATGTCGTTCATCGCGAACAGGATGCGGCGCTGCACCGGCTTCTGGCCGTCGCATACGTCCGGCAACGCGCGGCCCTTGACCACGCTCACCGCGTACTCGAGGTACGCGCCTTCCGCGTAATTGCCGAGCGTCAGAAAGTCGCCCTCTGGGGGCGGCGGCTCGGTGAAAAGGTCGAGAGTATTGTCGTCGTCCATCTAGATTCCGTATCCGTGTTTGGCTTGAAGTGTGGTTAGGGAGGTCGAGCGCGCTACGCGCTCAGATGTCCGCTTCCACTTCGTTGCCCTTTTCTTCCAGCCAGCTGCGGCGCGAGGCCGCTTCGCCCTTGCCCATCAGCATGGTCATGCGCGCCACCGTGGCGTCGTAGTCGAGTTCGCCGAGCGCGACCGGCGTGAGACGCCGCGTGTCGGGGTTCATCGTGGTATCCCACAGCTGTTCCGCGCTCATTTCGCCAAGACCCTTGAAGCGGCTGATCGACCACTGCGTGTCGCGCACGCCGTCTTTGCGGAGCTTGTCGAGAATCGCTTCGAGTTCGCCGGCGTCGAGCGCATACAGTTTCTGCGCCGGCTTCTTGCCGCGCGCCGGTGCGTCGACCCGGAACAACGGCGGACGCGCGACGCACACATGCCCGCGTTCGATCAGTTGTGGGAAATGCTTGAAGAACAGCGTGAGCAGCAGCACCTGAATATGCGAACCGTCGACGTCGGCGTCCGACAGAATGCAGATCTTGCCGTAGCGCAGATTCGACAGATCGATCTTGTCGTCCGGGCTATGCGGATCGACGCCGATCGCCACCGAGATATCGTGCACTTCGTTATTGGCGAACAGCCGGTCGCGCTCGGTTTCCCATGTGTTCAGCACCTTGCCGCGCAACGGCAGGATCGCCTGATATTCCTTGTCGCGGCCCATCTTCGCCGAACCGCCCGCCGAATCGCCCTCGACGAGGAACAGCTCGTTGCGGCCGATTTCCGTCGACTCGCAATCGGTCAGCTTGCCCGGCAACACCGCCACGCCCGAGCTCTTGCGCTTCTCGACCTTCTGGCCGGCACGCGTGCGAGCCTGCGCCTGCTTGATGACGAGGTCGGCGAGCTTCTTACCGTGTTCGACGTGCTGATTCAGCCACAACTCCAGCGCCGGCCGCGAGAACGACGACACCAGCTTGACCGCGTCGCGGCTATTCAACCGTTCCTTGATCTGCCCTTGAAATTGCGGATCGAGCACCTTGGCCGACAGCACGAACGAAACGCGCGCGAATACGTCTTCGGCGAGCAGCTTCACGCCCTTCGGCTGCAGATTGTGCATTTCGACGAAGCTCTTCACCGCCTGAAACAGACCGTCGCGCAAGCCGGATTCATGCGTGCCGCCCGCGGGCGTCGGAATCAGGTTCACGTACGACTCGCGCATCAGCGTGCCTTCCTCGCTCCACGCGACGACCCACGACGCGCCCTCGCCTTCCGCGAAGGTCTCTTCGCTCGCGCGCGAGTTGTCGACGAAACGCTCGCCCTCGAACAGCGGGATCAGCAGATCGCTGCCGTTCATGCCTTCGAGCAGATAGCCGCGCAGACCGTCTTCGTATTTCCAGGTTTGCTGTTCGCCGGTTTTCTCGATGATCAGCGTGACTTCGACGCCCGGCAGCAGCACCGCTTTCGAGCGCAGCAGACGCTGCAGTTCGCCGAGCGGCAGGTTCGGCGAGTCGAAGTATTTCGGATTGGCCCACGCGGTGACGCGCGTGCCGGATTTCTTGTCGCCCTTCACGGCGGCGCGCACTTCGAGCTCTTTGGCGACGTCGCCATTGGCGAAGCTCAGATCGGCGACCTTGCCGTCGCGCCACACGGTGACGTCCAGCCGGTTGGACAGCGCGTTGGTGACCGACACGCCGACGCCGTGCAGGCCGCCCGAGAACGTGTACGCGCCGCCAGCGGCTTTGTCGAACTTGCCGCCCGCATGCAGACGCGTGAAGACGATTTCGACGACCGGTACGCCTTCTTCCGGATGCAGGCCGAACGGAATGCCGCGGCCGTCGTCTTCGACGGAGACCGAGTGGTCCGCGTGCAGCGTGACGGTGATTTGCCGGCCGTGGCCACCGAGGGCTTCGTCCGACGCGTTGTCGATGACTTCCTGAATGATGTGCAGCGGATTTTCGGTGCGGGTGTACATCCCGGGCCGTTGCTTGACCGGCTCGAGGCCCTTCAACACCTTGATCGACGCTTCGCTATACGCGGCGTTTGGCTTTTTCGTAGACATGGTTGACTCGGGTGCGGCGGTTCATCGTTGTCCACAGGTCCTGTGGACAGGTCCGTGGACAATGCGTTGACTTTTCAAAAAAAGCGAAACGAAACAACGGGGTTAGGTATCGTGCCCGCCGTGCGGGCAGACCTGTTCGCGGGGTATTTTACTGATTTCGAATCAGGCGGCAATTCACGACGTGCCGGTTTGGCCATCTGGATAAGGCGCGGTGTGGACGAAGACCCCGCCTTGATGTCGACGCGCGACGGCCGGCGGGCGCGCCGCGAACCACAGCGCGCTATGGCGCTGCGCTCACGGACGCCGCCGGCGCGCATCACTTGCGCCGGTTTTCCAGTTCGTCCCAGCGTTCCAGCGCGACCAGCAGTTCTTCGTCGATCGCGGCGTAGCGCTCAGTCAGGCGCGTGCCCTCCTGCGGGTCTTTAGCGAACACGGAACCGTCTTCCAGTTGCGCGCCAATGGTCTTCTGCTCGGCTTCCAGCGCGGCGATCTTCGGCGGCAGCGCCTCCAGTTCGCGCTGCTCCTTGAAAGACAGCTTGGCGGCGCGCTGCGTGTTGCGGGCTGCCGGGTCTTTGGCCGCCGCGGCATCTTTGCCTGCGTCTTTATTGGCTTCCTTCTGTGCGTCCAACGCCATTTGCTGCGAGCGGTCGCGCTGAATCTGCCAGTCAGTGAAGCCGCCGACGTACTCGCGCCACTTGCCGCCGCCTTCCGAGGCGATCACCGAGGTCGCGACGTTATCGAGGAACGCGCGATCGTGGCTGACCAGCAGCACCGTGCCGTCGTATTCGGTGAGCAGTTCTTCGAGCAGTTCGAGCGTGGGAATGTCGAGGTCGTTGGTCGGTTCGTCGAGCACCAGCACGTTGGCCGGCCGCGCGAACAGACGCGCCAGCAGCAGACGGTTACGCTCGCCGCCCGACAGTGACTTGACCGGCGAACGCGCGCGTTCCGGTGCAAACAGGAAGTCGCCGAGATAGCTCATGACGTGCTTCTTCTGGCCGTTGACTTCGACCCATTCGCTGCCCGGGCTGATCGTGTCGGCGAGGCTCTTTTCCAGATCCAGTTGCGCGCGCATCTGGTCGAAATACGCGACCTGCAGATTGGTGCCGACGCGCACCGTGCCTTCGTCCGGCGCCAGTTCGGCGAGGATCATCTTGAGCAGCGTGGTCTTGCCCGCGCCGTTCGGACCCACAAAACCGATCTTGTCGCCGCGCATGACGGTGACCGTGAAGTTGTCGACCACCGTGCGCGAACCGTAGCGCTTGGTCACGTCGGTCAATTCGGCGACGATCTTGCCGGACTTCTCGCCCTGGCCGACGTCGAGCCTGACGTTGCCTTGCAAGTTGCGGCGTTCCGCGCGCTGATTGCGCATTTCCACGAGCCGCGCGATGCGACCGACGCTGCGCGTGCGGCGCGCCTCGACGCCTTTGCGGATCCACACTTCTTCCTGCGCGAGGAGCTTGTCGAACTTGGCCGCCTCGACCTGTTCGATTTCGAGTTGCTGCGCCTTGCGCGTCTGATAGGCGGAGAAATTGCCCGGATACGACAGCAGACGGCCGCGATCCAGATCGACGATACGCGTGGCGACGCGGTCGAGAAACGCGCGGTCGTGGGTGATGAAGAACAGGCCCGCGCGCAGCGACACCAGCAGGTCTTCGAGCCAGCGAATGCCTTCGAAATCCAGGTGGTTGGTCGGCTCGTCGAGCAGCAGCACGTCCGGCTGCACGACCAGCGCGCGCGCCAGCGCCACGCGCTTTTGCATGCCGCCCGACAGCGAACCGACGCGCGCTTCGCCGTTCAGGCCGATCTGCTGCAGCGTGGTGGCTACGCGCGTGCTCCAGTTCCACGCGTCCACCGAATCCAGCGACGATTGCAGCGTGTTCATGCGGTCCATCAGCGCGTCGTGCTCCGCGCCTTCCGGCTCGTCGGCAAGCTGATTGGCGACCACGTCGTATTCGTCGAGCAGCGAACGGGCGTGCGCGAGGCCCGCGGCGACCGCCTCGAACACCGTGTCGTCGGTATCGAATTCGGGCTCCTGCGGCACGTAGACCGTGGTCAGGTTCTGCTGACGCGTGACGAGACCGTCGTCAGGCTTGGTCAGATCCGCGACGATCTTGAGCAGCGACGACTTGCCGGCGCCGTTACGGCCGATCAGCCCAACGCGCTCGCCCGCTTCGAGAGAAAAATCCGCGTGATCGAGCAACGCGACGTGACCGAACGCAAGTTGCGCCCCGGTAATGGTGTAAAGCGACATGGAGAATTGGAGAAAACAGCGATGAGTCGGAACTGCCCATTGTACCGGGCGCGCGGGGCGGTGCCTGTATGGCGGAAGAGATAGGCTGTTTGGCGGACTTGTGAAACGCGGAGCGGTCGACCAAGCGGCCTGAGCGGCCTTGCGGGGCCGGTTCGGCGGGTGTGCCGAACCGGCCGGCTCGTGCGGCGCGCGATTACTTCACGTGCACCGTGATGGTCTTGCTCATTTCCGGACCGTACGAACGGTGCATGCCGTCGCCGAATTGCAGCGTCAGCGTGTGGTCGCCCGGCGGCAGCGTCAGATCGGTCTCGGTCTGGCCCTTGCCGAAATGCAGCGACTTGTCGGTGGCGGGAATCACCTCGCCCTTGGGCAGCGGCTGACCGTCGATCAACAGATGATGATGGCCAGTACCCTCGGTCATCGTGCCGGCCGGCGCGATCTTCATGCCCTCGACGGCGAACACCACGTGCACGGGATTACTGACGGTCGCACCGTCCGCCGGCTGCACGAACGACACGCCCGCCGCCTGCGCCACGCCCGACACGGCGAGCAATCCAGCCAATGCAGCACCTGCCAACCATTTGTTTTTGAACATCGTTTTTCTCCTGTTGGAAACGAAAATGATGCGCGGGCCGAGCCGTCGACGCCGGCCTGGCGGTCTGTGGCCGATCGTCGCAACGCGCGCCGGCTGCCCGGCGCGGCTGTCTAAACGACGGGCTGCGAATCAGAGCATACACGCTGTTCGTGACCGGATTCGCAGGTAAGTCGCGGGTCATTCAGCCGTCGGGGGCGGGCTGCCGCCGGCGCTTTGCGGCGCCGCAGCGTCGGTAGTTTTCGGCCGATTTGACAAATTCCGGTAATATTGCGGGTCGCCGCCGTGCCCAAAAAAGGGGCAGACGGGCGGATCATTGCATTGAATAGAGAGAAGAGTACGTCGTGAGCGAAGTAATTGAAGTGACTGAATATAAGAGTTGGGTCTGCCTGATTTGCGGCTGGATCTACAACGAGGAAGAAGGCATCCCCGAAGAAGGCATCGCGCCCGGCACGCGCTTCGCCGCGATTCCGGAAGACTGGCGCTGCCCGCTTTGTGATGTGGGTAAGGCGGAGTTTGCGGTGGTGGAGTTTTGAAGGTGGAGTGGTCTGCTCGTTTGGGTGAGCTTTGAGTTTTGAGTTTTGCCTGGACGCGCTGTGAAGGTGGCGCGACGGCGCGGTGGTTCTGACGGTTCAGCAGGGGTTGCCCGCTGGGCCGTTTTGCGTTTTGGGGTGGGTTTTTCGCGGCTTGGCGTGGGGTCGGCGCGGCCCTCCTCGCGATCGGGTCGGTTTGATATACTCTGCGCTCGCTGGTGAAGTTGACTCGCTCGATCCCACAGTGCGTGATAAGGCTGCGAAGGTCGAAGCGATCTGGTCCGATTCGGTCCCTCTCCCTGTAGTTCAATGGATAGAACAAGTGCCTCCTAAGCGCTAGATACAGGTTCGATTCCTGTCAGGGGGACCAACTAGCGTCCCAGCGTCACCCAAGTTTGCCTAAGAAAGCCCCGTATGCCCTGCGCTGCGGGGCTTTTTGTTGCCATCATTGCGCAAGGTTGCCCAATTACTACCTAAGTTAGTTGGAGGCATCATTGGGGATATAGACTGGTGCCCCCGCGCGGTGCCAAAGCAATCGGTTGCATCAGAGCGTACACGACTGCAGAATCCGGCAGACACCGAGGGCCAAATATGAAAATGAAAACAGCCTTGACGGCGCTGACCGTGCTCGCCGCATGCACAACGGTCACGGATGTCACGCCGGCCGGCGACGGCAACTACACTGTCACGACGCAGGTCCGCGGCGGCATGACCCCGTGGGGCGAGATCAAAGCGACGAGTCTGAAGCGCGCCGACGAATATTGCCGTGGCCAGGGAAAGCAGATGCATCAGGTCGACATGCAGACGCACGGCGTGCGGGGATGGTCGCCACAGGAGGCGGAACTCGTTTTTTCATGCACCTGACCCAGCACCGACCGCGCGAGATAACGCGGACGACTTGAATTCGGAAACGAACACTTGGGACGGTCGTAACAAGGGGCAAACGATAGGGGAAGCAGTTAGGGCGCGGATTATTTGGTACTGGCTCGAGCAACGCATGCCGGTGCCGCGTTGGTACCGCATGCGGTAGTTGCGAAAGCATTTGAATTTCAGCCTCGCCGGAAATCTAAAGCATGCAGATGCAGACGAGAGGTACACGCTAAAAGTCATATGGCACGACTGGACCGTGCGGCTCGCTACGCTTTCCGAAGAGGAGGATGCGGCGACTTGTTGCTGTACTGCACTCTGCACCCACCCTTCCGGACGCAGCTTGCGACTATTGAATCTTCCACACCGTCGCGATGCACGAAGTAAATGCCAGCTGCCACCGTTAGCACGCCATCAGCGCTTCGATCGGGTATCACGTTACCTGTCGAGTCAAAGAGGCATTTGTCGATGCGTATTTTGGGCCGTGGGCTCTGCAATAACGCGACCAACAGGAGCGCGAAGCCCATAAAAAATCCGGCGAATGCCATGCTCCGGTAGATTTCTGCCCTTCTATCTGCAATCGTCTTCACGCCGTCGCCCCGGATTTTTATCCGCCGAAGCATGACCTGAGTTCTCACGATGTGCAAGAGTCGTTAAGCCGCTGAGTGGGAAGCTCGGTGGTCAACAGATACGGGCGTGGACTCCACGCAAAGAACAGCCCGTTTTCGCATGTTCCTGTGTGCCGCACCTCGTTCAAAAATAGGCCATCCAGTAATGCGTATAGGCCATGAAGCGCATCCCAGCAGTATCTACGACGAAGCGGCTCCGGGTTGCCGAATTGTTGACTTGCAGCCGCAGGGTCGACAGCGTGGCTCGAACGGTAGGCATGTCCGTTGATACGATTCGCCGCTAAAGGCTATCCTCGATGCGAGCGGTGTTGACGCCCGCGTGGACAACGAAGTCGGTGGCCGAAAGCCTGTATCCCGCACGTGGATCGCGAAGGCCGTACAAGGCTCTCCACGCCGCCACGGCTTCGATGCCGACGCACTTACCAGACTGTTCACTGACGGCTGCCGCCTGGACTACCGATCGCCCGGCCTGCAGGACCGAGTTGCGCGGCAACTAGGCGTCGCGAATGTTTCCAGGACGCTTCAGAATCGCTGGCGACGTGCGCGCTCCTCATCCAGATAGATGACTTCGGCTCTGGCCTCAACATGCGAGCGGCGGGTCGTCACTAGCCTGACGCTTACCGCGCGCTTGAGACGGTCACCGCGCGCAAAATACCAGGCGCCTAGTGCGAGCAGAACCGGGAGCATGCCGAAGAGACGGGCCTGAGACTGGAAGTCGTTAATGATGGTCATTTTGCATTACCTCGATATGGCAATCGTATCGCCGAGGCAGGTCCCGTATTGTGGTTTTTTGTAGTTCGTTCGCATCACTTGCGGCGTCCCGCTAATCGATAAAAAACGGGTTGCGGCGATGATTGTTGCCGCCCGTTCGAGACACACGCCACTTGCTCACAGCGTCGACACAAAGAATGTCGGACAATTGGCACGCGACGTCCGTACGTTCGCGCTCACAGCCTTGCCGCAACGGGAGGATGCATGGAAGAACGCCAGGTGCACCGCGGTTTCTCAATCGTCGTTACAACTCACGACGACCCGACGGGCGGATCCAACGTCACGCTACTCATCGAGCGGGTGCCTATCAGCGGCGAGCATGTTCGAGGTACGGCCACGATGCCTGAACCCGAGCACTATCGGTCATTGCTTACTGGGCCGGCTGCGATGGGAGAGGCAATCGAGCGCGCGAAGCATGCGATTGACGACGCGCTGGGAGACCGGGACCCGCTTGATGACGGGTAGGGATTTGCTGTATTTGCGATCAGCAGCCGGACTAAGGGTCGCCGATCGGGCACGGCGTATGCACGAAGCACCTACTGCGCGGCTGATGGTCCGTGCCGGGCAACGGAGAGCCAACGGCTCCAAGCGGTACACCATCAATCGCTGTCGCAGCCGACAGAGTGGTTACAGTGCCGCGTTTCGAACCGATCCGCCCTCTCATCAACGTCCCAGCCTCACCCAAGTTCCACCTAGGAAAGCCCCGTACGCCTTGCGCTGCGGGGCTTTTTATTGCCACTATTGTTCACACTACCCACCCCAGCCAAGACGCTCCTGGGGGTACCGCCAGAGACATCACCAAATAAAAATGTCCAAATCGCAAAGGTTCGAGCGTCATTGGTCAGGTGGAGCAAATTGCCCGCCGACAACCCAACCCATGACGGAGATTCACGATGCAATACATGCTGATGCTCTATGCGAATGAAGGCGGCTGGAACAGCCTGACGAAGACCGAACAGGAACAGGGCGTGGCGGCTTATGCCGCATACACAGAGGCATTGAAGAAAGCAGGCGCGCTTGTGGCCGGTGGCCGTCTGCAGCCCACAGCGACGGCAACGACCGTCCGTATCGCGGACGGCAAGTCGCAGGTGCTCGACGGCCCCTACGTGGAGTCGAAAGAGCAACTGGGCGGCTACTACCTCATCGACGTGCCCAATCTCGACGCCGCCCTCTCGTGGGCGTCGCGCTGCCCGACCGCGAGTCACGGCGTGGTCGAGGTGCGGCCGCTTTGGCACGCGGCAGGCTGAGCTGAGCAATGAAACGCGTCTCAGGCGAGGTCTAAACGCATGAACTTGCCTGACAAAGACGACAACATGAACGCGCGCGACACCGCCGACGCTGTCGCGCGCCGCAGCTTCGGCAAACTCGTCGCCTTTCTCGCAGCGCGTACGCGGGACGTGGCAACGGCCGAAGACGCGCTATCGGAAGCATTTGCGTCGGCGCTGGCCACCTGGCCGCACAACGGTTGTCCGTCGAATCCGGAAGCGTGGCTTCTCACCGTCGCGCACCGCAAGATGATCGATCTCGCCAGGCGCCGCCGCACCGGCGAGGCGGCTGCCGTGCAATTGCTGCTCCTCGGCCCGGAGTTCGACGACGGCGCGGCGGAAGTCGGCATCCCCGACGATCGTCTCCCGCTGATGTTCGCCTGCACGCATCCGGCAATCGAGGCGGCCATCCGCGCACCGCTGATGCTGCAAGTAGTCCTCGGGCTCGATGCGAAGATGATCGCATCGGCGTTTCTCATGTCGCCGGCCGCCATGGGCAAGCGTCTCGTGCGAGCCAAAAACAAGATTCGCGAGGCGGGCATTCCGTTCAGCGTCCCCGAGCGCGAGGAACTTGCCGGCCGGCTCGACAGCGTGCTGGACGCCATCTATGCGGCCTTCACGGAGGGCTGGACAGATCCGGGCGGCACCGACGTCGCCCGCCGCGACCTCACTCACGAAGCCCTATTTCTGGCGCGGCTCGTGGCCGGACTGCTGCCGCGGGAAGCGGAAGCGCTGGGACTGCTTGCCTTCATGCTGCATGCGCAGGCAAGACGTCGCGCGCGGCGCAGCGAAGACGGGGAATACGTACCACTGGCCGAGCAGGATCCGGCGCTCTGGGACGGGCCAATGATCGACGAGGCCGAAGCGCTCCTACAGCATGCAAGCGCGCTGGGTTCGATCGGGCGATACCAGCTCGAAGGGGCGCTGCAGTCGGCGCATGTTCATCGGCGCCGTACCGGACAGGCCGACTGGGCCGCAATGGTGCAGCTTTACGAGGCGCTCGCGCGGCTCACCGGCTCACCGGTGGTCGCGATCAACCGGGCGCTCGCCGTCGCGGAACTGCAAGGCGCGCACGCCGGCCTGATCACGATGCAGCAGGTGGCCGCCGACGCACGGCTCGCGCAATATCAACCGTACTGGGCGGCGCGCGCGGAACTGCTGGCGCGAACCGGCGCGCATCGCGAAGCGCGCGATGCCTACGACATGGCGATCGGCCTCGAACGCGACCCGGCGGTCCGCCGCTTCCTGCAGCGGCGTCAGGCTGGATTGGCGAATTGATCTGCTATCGGCCGATACCGCGCTTACGTCCCCGTTGCTCGAGGACATTCGGACAATCGCGCTCTCACCACACTCATCGAACCTATCCGCGCCAGGCGCCGCGCCCCTCCTCCTTACTCGCGCGCGACGGGCGTGAAGCCATAGCGCGTCAACACGTCCTGCGCGGCGGGACTCATCAGATACAGCGCAAGCCGATAGGCAGCATCGCGCGTGGCGGCGTTCTGCCGCGACTCGATAACGGTCATGCCATAGTCGGCGGCAATGGCTAGCTCCGTCGGCAGTTCGACCTGCGTCAGCGTCGTATCGGGCGTCGGCTCATGCGAGCTGCAATAGCCGATGAACACGTCGATACGTCGCGTCGTCATGAAGTATTTGACCGGATTCTGACCGGCCGGCACTTGCGGGGCGACGGCGCCGCCCACCAACTGCTGCGCCTTCGCTTCGAGCGTTTGGGTCGCGCCCGGGCGCACGGTGCCGGCTTTGGCAAACAGCGCCCACGCGTAGTCGCCGCCCGGATCCGACTTCGGCGTCGACGTGCCGATCTTGACGTTCGGATCGAGCAACTTGTCGAGCAGGTTGCCGGTCGTCAGTCCGACGTCCGGACGCGCCTCCACGCACAGCCGGTTTCTCGCGAAGACCACGGTGGGCGCCGCGTTGCCTTCCGCCGTCAGTCGTTGCGGATGCGCCATGTTCGCGGAAACGAAAATGTCCGCCTTGGCCAAGTGCTCTATCTTGTCGAGGAGCATGCCGGCCGGCCCGCTGACGAGTTCGATCGCCTGCCCCGTCTCGCTCGTGTATTGACGCGTGATGGCGCCGAGCGCGCCGCTCATGCTGCCGGCCGTATAGATCGTGATAGCCTGCGCCGCGGATGCCTGCTGCGCCGAGGCAAGGCACGCGTGCATGGTCAGAACGGATGGCAGCAGCGTGCTGAGCAGAAGGGATTGCGTTTTTTTCATGTTTAAAGGTCGAACTGGATGGATGCGCGAACGGTGCGCGGGGCGCCGAGTGTGGCGGTGCCGCTGTCGCTGCCGGTGTAACCGCTCTGGCCGGCCGGCGTGATGTTGGCCCAGTAGTGCCGGTTGGCGACGTTGTCGACACCGATCCGCAGCGTCACGGCTTTGGCGGCGATTTTCGTGCGGTACCGCGCGCCGAGATTGAAGATCGTGTAACCGTCGACGTAGTCACTGTTCGAATAGTTGGCCGCGCGGCGGCTCGCATAGTTCATGTCGACGTTAAAGCCGAGGCCGGCCACCGTGGGCACCGAGTAATCCACCAGCGCGTCGAACACCACGCGCGACAGGCCGAGAATCTGCGTGCCGTTGGTAGCGGCGACTCCGGTGTTGTGCAGACGCGGATCCAGCAGCGAAAGTCCGGTATAGATGTTGAGATCGCGGGTCACGGCGCCCGTTGCGGTCAGTTCGATCCCACGGTTGACCTGCTGGCCTCCTTCGGCGAAAACATTGTTCGATTCCACCAGCGCGTAGGGCCGTTCGATACGATACAGCGCGGCGCCGAGCGTCGCGCCCGCAACGTCGACCTTGTAGCCGAGCTCCCATTCCTTGCTTCGGTACGGCGCGAGGGAATTGCCCGCGTTCAGCGTGCCCGACGGCGCGATATCGCCTTGCTGCAGGCTGTCCGCATACGTGAGGTACGCGGTCATGTTGTCCTGTGGCTTGTACATCAGGCTAACGGTCGGACTGACGCCGTCGGCGGTGTATTTGCTCGTGATCGCCCCTTTGGCGTTGTAGTTCTCGGCGTGGATCCAGCTTTGACTGGCCGCCAGCAGCATCGACCAGTGTCGGTTGAAACCGATCGTGTCGCCGACGTTGATCGCTTGCTGGAACGTGCTGACGGAACGGTAGCGATGCGAGAAGTCAGGCAACGCCGGCTGGGCGAAACTCGCCGGATTGCCGAGGTTGCCGGTGCCGAGCGTGATGGCACCGGTTTGATAAGGCGTATACCGATTCCAGTAAAAGCCCGTGGTGGAGACGAACACGTCGTGGGTCAACCCGGCGAGCACGACGTGCCCGTTCAACGCGATCGTATTGCTGATCACCTGGTCGAGGCTGTACGTGGTCGTCGCCGTCGTTTCGGTATAAGCGCCCTTGTTGTTGGTGAGCGTGAGCGTCGGCACCGTCGAAGCGCGGTCGCTCGTCTCGCGCTGCACGCCGGCGCTCAAGTGCCAGTCCGCATTGAAGTCGTGCTTCAGCGTGGCGCTCATCATATTCGTGACGTTGTCGTCACCGGCCCATGACTGGCCATAGCCGAGCGTCGACGGGTTCGGCGCGGCGGGCAACAACACGTTCTTCGCCAACGCGAACGTCCCGGGGAAGCCGGTGTCCAGGTAGTGGTACGTGCTGAAGTTGGTTTCGAGCCGGGTATCCGGCGTGAACCGGATATCGAAAGCGAGGCTTGCCAGGTCACGGCGCAGGCGGCTGCCTGAGACATAACCCTCGCCATTCTGGTTGAGCAGGTTGAGCCGGTAGCCGAAACGATCGTCGTTGCCGAAGTGCCCGCTGAGATCCGCGCGCTCGGTGAACAACGCGTTCGACTCGTAGCCGAACGTGAATTCGCGCAGCGGTTGGTCGGTCGGCCGCTTGAGCACGTAGTTGAACGTGCCGGCCGGGCTGGCCGGTCCGTAGAGCGCCCCGGCGAGACCGTTCAGCACCTGGATGCTCTCGAACTGCTCGATCGGGTAATCGGTCGTCGCGGCGATGTTCATGCCGTCGATGCGCGTGTTCTGCACCACGCCGGCCTGCATGCCCCGTGTTTGCGGGCGGATATTCAGCCCCTGCACCGAGGCGATGAAGCCGAACGCCTCCTGCACGCTGCGCAGTTGCTGATTCTCAGCCAGCGACCTGGGGATGACGTTGATCGAATACGGCGTGTCGAGCAGGTTTTTCTTGCCCAGCGGCCCGACTACCGCCTGATCGACCTGATACGAAGGGTAAAGGGTGGGCTTGATGCCGGTGACGACGATCGGGGTCAGTTGAGCGTCGGAATCCTGCGCGTAGGCCGGGACGGTCGCCACGCCGCCTGCGGACAAGACGGCAAGCATGCTTAGGGTACAGCGGGAAGGTGATGTCATTAAAATTGCCGTTACGAAATATTGCGGTTCGCAATATTCGGCGAAATATAGCGGGGTGCGCGAGTTCTCGTAAGAGCTCTGGTGCAAATAGTTGAAATAGCATAAAAATTGAGCGGGTCGAGCGAAGGCGCCGTCAGCCGCGCTACGATCCGCAATACCTCGATCGAGACGAACCAGATGGAACTTTGGATTCAACCCTGCGCCGCATGCGCCAACCTGCACGGCCAGCCGTCGCTCGCCGATCCGCACGACGAGTTGCTGCTCGACGGGGTCGACTGGCAGGAAGGTCAGCGCGCGGCGGAGAAATACACATGCGCACGATGCAGTGGCGTGATGGGCCGCGTGCTGATGGGCAAGCCGGCGCGGCAGCTTTGGACGTTAATGAACGCGGGGCAGCATTGAGTCCGGCGCTAGCTAATCGCTCGCGGCTGGGCTTGGCATCCCCTTGGCGGCGAGTACCCGATTGCGCCCGCTCGTCTTTGCTTCATACAACGCCTTGTCCGCGACGAGGATCAGCTCGGTAGGCTCACTCGCGCCCCGAGTCGGGACTCGGGCGGCGACTCCTGCGCTGATCGTGACAAAACCAGCGGGGCCGCCCGCATGTTCGATTTCCAGATCACGAATAGCGCCGCGGATTTTGTCCGCGATCGCGACGGCATGCGCCACGTCCGTGTTAGGCAGAAGCACCGCGATCTCTTCTCCGCCATAGCGGGCGGCAAGATCGCCAGGACGTCGGGCCGTCAGATCCCGGATGACGCGACTGATGGTTCGCAGACATTCGTCGCCGGCTGCATGTCCGTAGATGTCGTTGTATTGCTTGAAGCAATCGACATCCATCATGATCAGCGCCAACGCGCTCGCATGACGTGTGGCGCGGCTGAATTCGTTGTGTAACGAGACATCGAACTGGCGGCGGTTCGCCAGCCCCGTCAGGCCGTCCTGCATCGCGAGTCGCTCAAGCGTCTGATTCAGCTTTTCGAGGGAAGCGTGTGTCCTGGTCAGCTCCGCTTCGGCCTGGGTTCGCAGTTCGATCTGCCGAATCAGGTGCCAACCGAACAGTCCCACCACGAAGACAAGACACAACACGCCCGCGGAATGCCAAAGCGTGTCACGCCACCATTCATGCAAAATCTCGTCCTTGGATAAGGCCGCGGCCACAAAGACCGGATAGTGCTGAAGACCACGAAAACTGTTGAGCCGCGTGATGCCGTCCTGCGCCGACTTGATGAAAGCCGTCCCGACCGGGCCCTGCGTCGCGTAGGAACTGTATAGCGCGGTTCCACGCATGCTCTTGCCAATCAGTTTTACATCGAACGGGCGGCGAATGAGCATTTCGCCGCTATTCAATACGAGGGCAACGGCCCCGGCGTTGCCGATCTGAAGACTGTCGTAGAACGTCTTGAAGAAATCAATATCGACGGTGGCCAACACGACGCCGCCGAAACGGCCGTCCGGCTTATTGATTCTTCTTGAAACGGGAATGACCCACTTGCCACTCGATCGACTGACGACCGGGACGCCGATGTGCGGACCCATATCAGTGGAATGTTGATGAAAGATAAAATATTCGCGGTCGGCGTTATTGAATCGATCGAGTGGCGTCGACGTCGAATTGACGATCCAGACGCCGTTTTCGTCGTAGACGAACAGACCGGCGAGTTGAGGAAGCTCCTGCCGGCGCATTACCAGAATGTCGTGCAGTCGTTGAAGAGCGGCCGGGCCGGTACCGTCGTGCTCCACGCGCTCGACGATGCCCAACAACGCCGTGTCTGCTTCCTTGAAGGTGTCGTCGGCCTGCTGAGCCATGCCCCGCGAGAGATTCGAGGTCGCGACGTCCATTTCGCCCAATTGGACTGACCGCGCATTCCAGCTCCGCCAACCATCGAGCGCGACAAGGGACAAACAGACAACCGCCACGAAAGCGATCGCCCGCCAGATAATGGACGGTCGATTCAGAATCAAACTAGTCTCCGTAGACAGCTTGTCAACAATTGGCGACGCCGCAGGTCAAGCAGCAAAAGTCACGCACGCCGCTAATGTATGCAGAGTATATCGAGAACCCTGTGCATAACTTGCCGGTCGGGGTCTGCTGTATCAGTAACTGAGATTCTCCGAGCACGCACCGAGCTGCCGAAACCCATAACGACCTGTGCACATCCCGCACAGGTTATGTCGCGCACGCAGCGTTGTTGCCCGGCGTGGCCAACCCTAGACTGAATTCCTCTCCAAGCACGTCCTCGAAAGGAATCGTCATGTCCACGCCCACGCTTCGTCATCTCCTCGGCGCCACCGCGCCAGCTTCGCTGCCCGCTCGCGCCACCGCATTACTGGCGATCGACTTCCAGAACGAATACTTCACCGGCACACTGCCTATCCCAAACGGCGCGGCAGCTTTGCGGCACGCACGCGCGCTCGTCGATCATGCCGACCGTCACGGCTGGCGCGTGGTTCACGTGCAGCACATCGCGCCCGCTGATTCCCCGCTGTTCGCCGTCGGCAGCCGCAACGTCAAGATCCACGCCGACATGCAACCGAAGCCCCATCACCACACGATCGGCAAAAGCACCGTCAGCGTATTTGCGAGTACGGATCTCGCGCAAACGCTGACGACCGAAGGCATCACCCATATTGTGATTTGCGGACTCATGACGCACGCCTGTATCGCCGGCGCCGCGAGAGACGCCGTGCCGGCCGGCTTCGAAGTGATCGTGGCCGCCGACGCCTGTGCGACTCGCGACATCACCGTCGACCGCGACCTGCACGTCGGGCACGACGCATTGCATCGATCCGCTCTGGCCGAAATCGCGGATACCTTCGGTTCGGTGATGAGCACGGGTGACGTACTGGCGCTAGCTGTCCAATAATCACAACGTTACGGAGACGACTCTCGCACCAGGCGGGAGTTAAGCTCATGATAGGATCGACCGCCGCGGCATCATGCGTGGCGGCCGTGTGCCGCCGAGGTAGAGATCGAGCGGAACGCACAGTACGGCTCAGGCGCAAAGAGACGGCCAATGCCACGGATAGCGAGCCCAAGAGCGCCGCATCGATCGCTCGCCGACCATTGCGGCGGACAACGTTCCCAATACGCCCTTCGCGGTCAATCCCGACATCGCCAACCTCATCGCCCATGGATCAGTTGCTTGCAATGCGCGCGTTCCGCTGCATCGTCGAAGCGCAGGGTTTCTCAGCCGCCGCCGAGCGGCTCGACACCACCCATTCGCGTATATCGCGTCAACTGAAGCAGCTTGAAGTTGCGCTAGGCGTTCAGCTTCTCAACCGCAACACGCGACGCTTCACGTTAACCGCCGCCGGCGAGCGCTACTACAATGCGAGCGTCGACATTCTTGAGCGCGTGGAAGCGGCGGCGCAGGCCATGGCCAACGAACAGGACAACGCGGCAGGCTTGCTGCGTGTCAGTGCGCCGCTGGCGATCGGCACACTCGAACTGGCCGACTGGCTTCCCGCGTTCCAGAAACGTTACCCCGACATCCAGCTTGAGCTGTCGTGCAGCGATCAGTTCGTCGATCTGATTGCGGAGGGCTTTGACGTCGCGCTTCGCATCAGCGGCCCCTTGGCCGACACGACGCTGGTGGCGAAAACCTTGACGGTGTCTGACGTGGTGCTCGTCGCGTCGCCCGCTTATCTGGCGCAACACGGACTGCCGCAGTCCGCTGAGCAACTCGCCGAACACGAACTGCTGAGCTTCACCGGCGCGCTCGAAGCCAACGAATGGCTACTGATATCCGCGCAAGGCGCAGCGACGCGCGTCGCGTCGCGTAGCCGTCTGAAGACGGACGCCATCACCGCGCTCTATTCGGCGGCACTGGCCGGCGCGGGCATTGCCGCTTTCACACGGCAGACGGTTCAGACAGACCTGAAGAGCGGCCGTCTAATTCAGATCCTGCCCGGCTGCACGCTCGGCAGCCGGCATTACTACGCGCTGTATCCGCAAACGCGTTACGTGGCGCCGAAGGTACGAGCTTTCGTCGACCACATGGCCGCCCACTATCGCGGGTAGTGGGGCAAACCGGCTTTCCCGCGCAACGGCAGAGGCGCAGGCCGCCCCACTCCGTTACGACGGCCGCTTCGGAATATCCAGGCCGCGCACCACCGCCGGACGCGCGACAAACGCCGCCAGCACGCGCTTCACATTCGCAAAGTCGTCGATGCCGACGAGATCGCCCGCTTCGTAGAAACCGATCAGATTGCGCACCCACGGGAAGGTCACGATATCGGCGATCGAATATGCGTCGCCGAGAATCCAGTCGCGTCCTTCGAGTTGCTGATTCAACACGCCGAGCAGCCGTTTCGATTCAGCGACATAGCGGTCGCGCGGACGCTTGTCCTCATACTCCTTGCCGGCGAACTTATGGAAGAAACCAAGCTGCCCGAACATCGGCCCGATGCCGCCCATCTGGAACATCACCCACTGAATCGCCTCGTAGCGACCGCCAATGTCTTCCGGAATCAACTTGCCGGTCTTGTCCGCCAGATAGATCAGAATCGCGCCGGATTCGAACAACGCCAGCGGCCGACCGCCAGGACCGTTCGGATCGATGATGGCCGGAATCTTGTTGTTCGGATTGAGCGAGAGAAACTCGGGCGTCATCTGATCGTTCGTATCGAAGCGCACCAGATGCGGTTCGTACGGCAGGCCGATCTCCTCGAGCATGATCGACACTTTGACGCCGTTGGGCGTCGGCAGCGAATAGAGCTGAATCCGGTCCGGATGCTCGGCAGGCCATTTCTTCGTGATCGGAAAATCGGAAAGATCGGTCATGGGACGATGTAAGCCTTGTACGAAAGTTGAGCAACACGGGAGAGCAAATCGCAGGAGCGAGTCAGTCCGAGCCTTGACGAACGGCATCGAAATTTCAAAACGCGGGACCGCGAAATGGCGCGACCGCCAAATATAAACCGACTCGGCGCAACGCGTGCGGAAGCGCTCAACCCTCACCCGACCGCGTCGGAAAGCTCACCACAAGTCCTTGGTCGCCGTGCCCGCGCGCAAGTTATAACCTTCGCGCCACAATGCCGCGCCGACGGTCAGCAACAACGTCTTCTGCTCACCGTCAAGTAGCTCCCATGCCGCCGCCAGCCACGAGGCATAGCGCGCGCAGGTCTGCTCCAGATCGACCGGCGCTTTGCCTTCCAGGTACTGCCGTTCGAACATCGAAAGCAATTTTTCGGGTGTCATGTGTGCGCTCTCCGGGTTGGATCCTCCAAGTCTAATAGCGACACACCACGCACGACACGCTCCCAAAGCTCACTGCGGGTTACTCCCAGGCGGAATCCGCCAGGCGCCCGCTCAGCCACATTGCGCGCGCAACCCGAAAAACGGGAAAGGCGCCGAAGCGCCTTTCCGATCCATCGACAATCAGCACAGCAAACCGGATTACGGTGCGTTGCGCTTGGCATTGTCCTTGGCGTCTTCCTTGGCATCGCCATAGGCCTTCTGCACCTTGCCCGCGCCTTGTTGCAGGTCGCCCTTCAGTTCCTTGCCGGGGTTGTTCGTGGCCTTGCCGACGGCTTCGTTGACCTTCCCCTTGATCTGCTCGCCCACACCCTTCACCTGATCCTTGTTCATGATCGGCTCCTTTATCTCGAATGCCGGCGCGAGATTACGCCAGTATCCCCATCGAGCAACGGGTGTGCCCGCCGCCGCGACTGTGCTTTTTCGTCCGCGGCGGGTGGCTTAAAAAATAATCGCAAAAGGTCTAAAGATTTGGCCGGACCTGCCGTAAAGCCGCGAAGGAGGTGCCATGGACCGCACATTCATCACGCTAACGGGTTCATCCCAGGCCGCGCTGGTCGACCGGGATATCGCGCATATTTCGCGCGCAATGCGACTTTCTTTACACGGCGATCTCGGCGGTCCGATCCTGCCTCCGGCCTATTGGCGCCAGCGTTTATACGCGCTGCTCGACACCGGCTATCTCTCTCACGCGCAACTATGCTCGGTGGATAGCCTGCTGCTCCAGCTCGATCAGTTCGCGGCCGAACCGCAACAGGCTTGGGACACCCTCACGCCTGCCGTCGCCGCTTTGTTCCCGCCTCCCTATCCTGTCGATACCGGCCGCCTCGTCTGAGTTTGAGTTCGACGCCGAGCGCCGCTGAGTCTCAATCCGAGCCCCGCTGAATTTCAGCCTGGCCGCGCTTGGCGCACCGGCCGCGTCGTCGTGTGCCTCGACAAAAAAATGGCCGCGAACCGTGCCGCGGCCTCAACACGTCGCCACGCAGGGAATTCGCGTCGCTTCCGTAGCGTACATGTCCAACTGTGACAGCCGCGTTTAGCCGATACGCATCGTCGTCAATCGAAAATTTCCACCGCTCTGCGCCGAAAATAGGGCACCGCAACGACCTTAAGAGCTAATCGGCTTAGTCGCGCGTGGAAACGTAGCGAAATCCAACCGATGCGCCGGCAAGTCTCCTTAGCGCAACGCACCAGACCTTGCTTGGCGATTCCCCAGTGCAAGGCTTGCCGTCGCAATCGGTTGTCAGCCACAAACGGTGTCTTCGCTGACGCTCGCCAACCAAATACCTATGCGACTACTGGAATTCTAACGAACCGCGGTGGCAAGTTCGGGGTGCCCTTCAGGATTACCCTAGGCTTCTCCCCGGACTTTGCAGCGCCCGAGGCCTTCCCATTTTTGAGGACTTTCTTTAGATACGGCTCCATTGCCTCAGCAACAGCCTTGACGGCCGGCACGACCACCGAATTGCCAAACTGGCGATACAGTTGCGTATCCGAGACGGGCAATATGAAACCCTCTTCGAAACCCATAAGTCGCGCGCACTCACGAGGCGTGAGGCGACGAGGATTAAGCCCATTACCGCGATGCACGAGGATCTCCGAACCATCCTTGTGGTAGCGGGCAGATAAAGTCCGAGTCGTTTCATCGCGAGTCACGACTGAGCAACCAAATCCGTTACCTGCCTTGGTATGTTTGACCCGGTAGGCCTGCAGATAGCTCCAGAGCCCGTCAGTAAGTATGTATTTCGGATCGACAGCTTCTTCTGGCTCGAGGATCGAACCTAGCTTAAAGGAACCTGGTTCGGGCCACAAAGATTCATCAGGCCACTCGAAGCCCACATCCGACCGGAAGCCAACGATGTAGATCCTTTCGCGATGCTGCGGGGTCCAGCGCTTTCCATCAATGACCTTCCAACTGATGTGATAACCAAGCTCTTCCTCGAGGACATGCCGAATAACTCGAAATGTATGCCCTTTGTTATGGGAAACAAGGTTTTTCACGTTTTCCAGCATGAAGGCTGTAGGACGCCTTTCCTTAAGAATCTCAGCAATACGAAAAAATAAAGTACCTTGAGCGTCGCAGGCAAATCCGTGAGTCCGTCCCATTGCGTTCTTCTTCGAGACGCCCGCTAACGAGAACGGCTGACAGGGGAAACCTCCCACCAGAACGTCATGATCCGGAATCGCATCCAAGGGAACAGACCAAATATCTCCGGCGAGGTCTTCTTCGTTTTCACGGTGGTTCGCGGCGTAGGTAACGCGTGCGTACTTATCCCACTCGCTAGTGAAGACGCACCGCCCGCCGATGTGCTCAAAACCTTTTCGAATACCCCCAATTCCTGCAAAGAGGTCAACGAAGGTGAATTTTGGTGCTGCCATGGGTCTCTTTCACAGGTTATTAGTCACTGGCACAGGAAACGAAATTGCTCCCTAAGATTGGTGGCGGGCACTAGACAACGATGTAACTTTACCAGGTCCTTGAGTCATTCGCCAGGGATCCCGCACAGGATTTCACCCGCTCCGTACACTTGTGACTTTTGAGCCCCAACAACCACTCCGAACGCTTCGACTGACATCGACGCGTCAGGCCGGTGGGCTATTGAATGGAAATTACCCCACGGGATTAAGTCATTGAGGGGATCAACAACTTAATCCGGCTCTACTTAGAAAATAGCGTGCGATGGCGCACCTCGAAGTAACAGGACCGCTCCAACTGCCACATTCCGCGAGATATTCAGACGCTAAATCGCCCAGCTCATTCTTCCGGAGTACTCGTGACACTTTATGCCACATAGATATATAACAAATAAACACTAATAAACCTTGAAGTCGTTTTTGCCACCCCTATATAGTTTGCGCGGTAATCGGCTCACCATTTAGGGAGCGGCTGACCGTGCGGGTTAACGCGGACAACGGTTGACCTAATAGTTAACTCCACAGACCAGGAGAAAAACATGACAAATAAAGCTATGGGCCTGTCGCCGGCGTGTCTGAAGACTTTGGCGAAGGTGGAAGCGAATCCGAACAAGTCCAATCAACACGAACTACATGGCATCAGAGAGCTGAAAGCGATCCTTGGCATGAACGAAGCCCACCACCGAGGAATTTTTTCTATCCGGGGAGAGCCAACGACCGCGACCGTTGATCTGACTTGGTACGACGCTCGCCTTGAACACCCGACGCGAACAGAACACCGCTTGTATTTTGAAACGAACCCTGTGATGTCACGCGCTCAAGCTGGAGACAATCTTTTGATTGGCTTCGACGGCCAACGTCAACTGCACTGCGTCCTGATTCCAAAGAGTGCCCCGGACCACGCCGCCAATAACGGATCGTGGGAACCTGCCTAAGTTAGCGCCGGAGGGAGGCCATTCTGGCCTCCAATTTCATGAAGGATTTTTTACCCCCACAAATCCGCAAATCGTCTCTACCTATAACAAAGGTATTTCCCGACGGCCGGGCAGCCGCAATCCGCACTTTTTTCATACGTTCCAAGCCACAATATCGTCTACTTGCAACTCCGATGTCTTACCCTATCAGGGCGAGTCGCTGCGTCCACGCCGCCTGACGCCACGCGAATGCGCACGGCTGATGGGCTTTCCCGACACCTTCAGAATCCCCGTCAGCGACACTCAGGCTTACCGGCAGTTCGGCAACAGCGTCGTCATGCGCGAGGTGGCGCGCATCATGCTGCCGCATGTGCAAATCCTGCTCGCCGAGGAGACGCCCCTTGGTTCGAAGCAAGCCCTCCTGTATGCCTGACCGCGACATCGGCGCGCCGCGCGGTGACGACCGGCGCGCCTGCGTCTGACCATGGTCGATATCGTCGATAGCGCGACCCGCAGCCGGATGATGTCCGGTATTCGCGGCCGCAACACCAAGCCGGAAATCCTGATCCGCAGCCTGCTGCATCGACAAGGTTTCCGTTTCCGTCTGGACGCGCGCGATCTGCCGGGGCGGCCGGATATCGTGCTGCCGCGCTACCGCGCCGTGGTGCTGGTGCATGGCTGCTTCTGGCACGGCCACGACTGTCATCTCTTCAAATGGCCGCAAACCCGGCCCGAGTTCTGGCGCGACAAGATCGGCCGCAATCGCGGCAACGACGACAAGGTCCGTGCGGCGCTGCTCGCCGACGGCTGGCGCGTCGCGGTGGTGTGGGAATGCGCATTGCGTGGTGCCAATCGCGATATCGCGGGCGTGCTGGAGCGGCTGGCGACGTGGTTGCAAAGCGACGCGCCGAGCTTCGAGGAACGCGGCTGAAAGCCGCTTGTAGCCTGCCTGCTTCGGGCGAATCCCGAAGCCGCTGGTGATACACTCGATTGGCTAACCCGGGGCTTCGTCGCGCGTTGTCCTAGCGCTCGCCGCACGCTCCACACGGCAGCCAAACCGCCCGCCCCGAGCAGCGCAGAACCACTTACTAGGGAGACACATCATGGCTGATTTCCGTCTCTGGTCCGACGACTTCCCCACTAACGGCTTCATGCCGAAAGCCCACGAGTATCACGACAAGGCGTTCGGCGTGGACGGCGAAAACATCTCGCCGGTCTTGCACTGGGACGCACCGCCGGCAGACACCCAAAGCTTCGCGCTCACCGTTCACGATCCCGACGCGCCGACCGGCAGCGGTTTCTGGCATTGGGTCGTGGTCAACATTCCGGCCGACACCTGCACACTACCGCGCGACGCCGGCAAAGCCGACGGCTCGCTGCTGCCGCAAGGCGCGCTGCAACTACGCAACGACTACGGCACGGTGGGCTTCGGCGGCGCCGCGCCGCCACGGGGCGACAGGACGCATCGCTACATCTTCCGTCTGCACGCGCTGAAGGTGCCGCATCTGCCGATCAACGCGGAAACCACGAATGCCGTCGCACGCTTCATGACGCATCTGAACGAACTCGACTCGACCACGCACACGGGTCTGTACGAACTGAAGTAACGCGGCGAACGCGCGGCCGGCGTGCCCTTTCCAGCACCGGCCGCGTCGTGGATCGACACCGGCGTGTCCGGCACAGGCGGGCAACGCGCGCGGTCAATCGCGGGGTCGGCGATCCGTCTCACACCCATTTGAACTATCGATGCACGCACAACCATCGCGCAAAGACGGCGCTCCGCCGGACAAGGCAACAGACACCGCGCCGACCCCTTCCCCACCGTTATCGGACGGCACCGAACAAGGCCTGCCGATTCCGCAGCGCTACTGGGCGATGCTGGTCATCGCGCTCGCCCTGACGCTGGCGGTGCTCGACAGCGCGATCGCCAACGTCGCGCTGCCGACCATCGCGCGCACGTTGCACGCCAGCGCGGCCAGCTCGATCTGGGTCGTCAACGCGTATCAGTTGGCGATCACCATTTCGCTGTTGCCGCTCGCGTCGCTCGGCGATCGCATCGGCTACCGGCGCATCTATCTGGGCGGGCTGATCCTGTTCACGGTGGCATCGTTCGGTTGCGCGTTGTCGACCTCGCTGAATACCCTCGCACTCGCGCGCGTGGTGCAGGGTTTCGGCGCGGCCGGCGTGATGAGCGTGAATACCGCACTGGTGCGCATGATCTATCCGCCCGCGCAACTCGGCCGCGGCGTCGCTATCAACGCGATGGTGGTCGCGGTGTCGTCCGCCGTCGGGCCGACCATCGCATCCGGCGTGCTCGCCATCGCGTCGTGGCCGTGGCTGTTCGCGATCAACGTGCCGATCGGCATCGCGGCGATCATCGGCGGCTTCAAGGCGTTGCCCATGAACCCCGGCCACGAATCGCCCTACGACTACCTGAGCGCGGTAATGAACGCGTTCGTGTTCGGCCTGCTGATCTTCGCCGTCGATGGACTCGGCCACGGCGAACAACCCGGCTACGTGCTGCTCGAAGCGGTCGCCGCGGTGGTGATCGGTTATTTCTTCGTGCGCCGTCAGTTGACGCAGTCGGCGCCGTTGCTGCCGATCGATCTGCTGAAAATCCCCGTGTTCGCACTGTCGATCGGCACGTCGGTCTGTTCGTTCTGCGCGCAGATGCTGGCTTTCGTATCGCTGCCGTTTCTGTTGCAGGAAACCTTGGGTTTGTCGCAGGTGGAAACCGGCCTGCTAATGACGCCGTGGCCCGCTGTCATCATCATCGCCGCGCCGATTGCCGGCGTGCTGTCGGACAAGGTGTCGTCGGGCTGGCTGGGCGGCGTGGGCCTCGCGGCGATGACAGTCGGCCTGCTGTTGCTCGCCACGCTCGGCCCGCATCCGGACGCCATGCAGATCGCGTGGCGCATGGCCTTGTGCGGCGCGGGCTTCGGCATTTTTCAGTCGCCGAACAATCGCACCATGCTGTCGGCCGCGCCGCGCGAACGCAGCGGCGGCGCGAGCGGCATGCTGGGCACCGCGCGCCTGACCGGGCAGACGCTCGGCGCGGCGCTGGTCGCGTTGATCTTCGGCATTGCGCCGCAGAATGGGCCGACTGTCGCGCTATATGTGGCCGCGGGTTTTTCCGCGGTCGCCGCGGTCGTCAGTACGTTGCGCGTCAGACAGCGAATGAGCGCGCAACCGGCGTGAGAGGTTTTCATCGACGGGTTGAAATCCGCGTGCCGTCAATTAGCCAAACCCGATACCCATGCAGGAAGGGCGCGAATCGCATGATGCGATCCGCGCCCTTCCTGTTTTCGTCCTTCAATCTCGATCAGACGTGATCAGCCTGCGTGCCGTCAGCCACCGGTCACGACGACGACGATGCCGTCACGTCAGCGAGCTTTACCGCTTTGGCGGTCACCGAAGACGCCGTCGCGACATTGCGCAGATCGCCGAGGAACGTATCGCGCCACACGGAGAGGTTGTTCTCGCGCATCGGCGCCATCATGTCGGCGTGACGCGCCTGACGTTCGGCGAGCGGCATCGACAATGCGCGCTCCAGCGCCTCGGCCATTTGCGACAGATCGAACGGATTGACCACCAGCGCGCCCGGCAACTGTTCCGCCGCCCCGGCGAATTGCGACAGCACCAGCACACCCGGATCGGCGGGATCCTGCGACGCCACATATTCCTTGGCGACGAGGTTCATGCCGTCGCGCAACGGCGTCACATAGCCCACCTGCGATTGCCGGAACAGCGCCATCAGCAGATTGCGTTCGTACTTGCGGTTCAGATACTGGATCGGCGTCCAGTCGAGCTGCGCGAAGCGACCGTTGATGCGGCCGGCCTCGCCTTCCAGCGTTTGACGAATCCGCTGATAGGTCGCCACGTCCGCGCGGGTCGGCGGCGCGATCTGCACCAGCGACACCCGGCCGTGCCAGCCCGGTGCATTCAGCAGCAGCCGTTCGAATGCCTGGAAGCGTTCCACCAGGCCCTTCGAATAATCGAGCCGGTCGACGCTCATGATCAGCTTGCGACCACGCATGCCGTCGCGCAGGCTGCGGACCGGCTTGCGGTCGGTGAACTGTTCGGCGGCCTTGGCGATCGCATCCGGATAGATACCGATCGGATAGGCGCCCACTTTCAGGAAACGGTTGTACGCGTGCACCATGCCGTCTTCGCTCGACGTGCCATGCTGACCGCGCTCGATGAAATCGACGAACGACTGACGATCCGCTTCCGTCTGGAAGCCGACCACGTCGTAGCTGCACATGGCTTTAACCAGCTCGTCATGCGGCGGAATCGTGCGCAGCACCTCGGGCACCGGAAACGGGATATGCAGGAAGAAACCAATCGGATTCTTCACGCCCAGCTCGCGCAGGCAGCGCGCGAACGGCAGCAAGTGATAGTCATGCACCCAGATGATGTCGTCGGGCTTGAGCAACTCCTTGAGTTGCTTCGCGAGCGTCGCGTTCACACGCTGATAGCCCGCGTATTCCTGCCGGTCGTAGCGCGACAGATCATTGCGATAGTGGAACGTCGGCCACAGCGTCGCGTTGGAAAAGCCGCGGTAGTACTGGTCATAGTCGCGCTTGGTCAAACCCACGGTCGCGTAGGTCACATTGCCTTGCTTCTCGATCACCGGAGCGGACGGCTCTGCCACCGTCTCGCCGCTCCAGCCGAACCAGACTCCGCCGGTTTCCTTCAACGCGTCCAGCACGCCGATCGCCAGGCCACCCGCTGCGGGCCGGCCTTCCTGGGTCGGTGCGACACGATTCGATACCACGATCAGTCTGCTCATTGGTTAATGCTCCACCTGGTTCAGTTGCTTCGTTGTAGTCGGATATGTGCCAGAAAGGTGCATGCAAGTCGCGTGCCTTTTTACGAGATGCTAGAAATAAAAATGTATGCAAATGTGACGGGCGAGCAGAAACGCGCAACGCCAGCGCGTCGCGAAGGAATTTTTTTCTGCTTTGTATGACGAAACGAGAAGCGCCGCCGGCCGCCGAGGTAGCCCGAACCGGCTCTACGCGTCTTGCTCCGAGCCGAGATCGCGCTGGTAGTCCAGCCCTTCCTGGCGCACGCCGCCCTGGTTGTGCTCGCCGTCCGGCGGGGCGTCGGGCGCGACGCGGTTCTGCCCGGCAGGATCGTGCAGATCGGGCGAAACCGGCGCAGCGCCCGGATTATCGGGCGGACCGCTCTTGCTGCCGCCCGGCCGGGCGTCGCGCTTCGAATGGCGCGCTGAGCGTCGCAATGCTGGATGTCTCATATTAGATGCCTCCAGGGGAAGCCCGCCGCCGGATACGCGGCATCAATACAGTCTAGGGGGCACAACGGCAATTTGCCGGTAAAAGATTCGCCGGCTTTGTAACAAGTACATAAAATCGCTGCGCCGAATGGTGGCGCAGCGCACAGAGCGTGTCAGAGTTGCATGCGCGGCGAATCGGACGGCGGCCGCATGCTGGCTTGTGGCGTTTGCGTGGGCTGAGGCGGCGGATCGCCGATCGGCGGACCGACCGGTTCGATGGGTTCGATGGCAGGCGGCGTCGGACTTGGAACGGTGTCGGGCTCGCCAGGCGTGGGCGGAGGAACCGGGGGTGCCGACGGCGGTTCGATCGGCTCGGGACGATGCGCGACCTTCGGTAGGGGAAGCGCGGGAGCGGCGGTGTAGTCCGGCATAGGGGTTATCCTTGTTTGCGATCCGTTCCCATGGATCGCAGCAAGGCGTGTGCCGTTGTCGTGCCGCCGGACGTACGCTCCCGGGTGAGGCGAGCGGCGTCGGCTTATGCGTCCGCGCCGCCCAGCGCGCGCGATTCATCGGCGGAATCACCGTCTTCACGCGCATCGTTGCCGTACTCCACCAGACGGTTGTAGAGCGTCTTCAAACTGATACCGAGAATCTCGGCCGCGCGCGTCTTCACTCCGCCGCATTGCTCAAGCGTCGCCAGAATCAGTTGACGATCCGCTTCGGCGAGCGACGTGCCGAACGGAATCGTGATCGCCGTGCCGGCCGCGGGCTTCGACAGCGTGATCTGCAACGGCACCGTCGCGGTGCTGTCCGAGTCCGTGCCCGACATGATGTGCGCGCGCTGCACATAGTTCTTCAACTCACGCACATTGCCCGGCCACGGATACGACATCAGCATTTCCTTCACGGCGGCGGGAAAATGCTTCTTCGTCGCGTGACGCTCGTTGAGCTCGTCGAGAAACGCCTGCGCCAGCAGTTCGACGTCTTTGCCGCGATCGCGCAACGGCGGCAGGCTGATCGGGAACACGTTCAGCCGGTGATACAGGTCGAGCCGCAGCTTGCCTTCCAGCACCGCCTGCTCCGGATCGCGGTTGGTGGCCGCGATCAACCTCACGTCGGTTTCGATTTCCTTGGTGGTGCCGACCCGCATGAACATGCCGGTTTCCAGCACGCGCAGCAGCTTCACCTGCAACTCGATCGGCATTTCGGTGATTTCGTCGAGGAACAGCGTGCCGCCGTTCGCGCGTTCGAAATAGCCCTTGTGCTGACGGTCCGCGCCGGTAAACGAGCCGCGTTCGTGGCCGAACATTTCCGACTCGATCAGATTCGGCGAGATCGCGCCGCAATTCACCGCGAGGAACGCGTGCTTGCGACGCAAGCTCAGTTCGTGCAGCGTCTGCGCGGCGACTTCCTTGCCGGTGCCCGATTCGCCCACCAGCATGACCGACGCCGCCGTCGGCGCAACCCGGCCGATCTGGTCGTAGACCTCCTGCATGGCCGGCGAATTGCCGAGCATCAAACCGAACCGGCCCATGCGGCGAAGCTCGCCGCGCAAGGTGCCGATTTCCGCTTTCAGGTCGCCGGCACGCGGCAGACGCGAGAGGATCGCCTTCACGCGCTGCATGTTGATCGGCTTCACCAGATAGTCGGTGGCGCCCATTTTCAGTGCGTTCACCGCCGACTCGACCGTCGCGTGACCGGTAATCACGATCACTTCCACGCCGGAGCGCGGGTCCAGATCTTCGAACAGATCGACCCCGAGGCCGTCGGGCAGCTTCAAATCCGTAAAGACGACGTCCGGCATCTGCCGGACCAGTTGAATCCGCGCTTCGCGCAAATCGCCCGCCGTGGCGGTGGTCAGGCCGTCTTCCCCGATGATGGCGGAAAGCGCCTCGCGGGTACTCGCGTCGTCATCGACAATCAGTACATGTGGCATCGCGTCTCGAAAGCCTGCAAGCGTGAATGGAGAAACATGCTGGGACGCATGTCCAGAAGCGGCTCGGCGGCGCTGCGCCCGGCAGCGGCACAGGGGGCTGCGACGTAAGCACACGCTAACTTCGCACACGCTGCCGAACCCGCAACTTGGTTCAATATTGCAACAATTGACAGCGAAATCACGGACAACCCACCGTCATTGTTGTTGATTTACCTATTATAAAGCTTTATCGAGACAATTTAACAAGGCACACTTTGCCCCCCCAGTTGCACCGCTAGGCAAAACGGTGCGTTCCTAGCTGCGCGGAAACGGCCAGGCGGCGTCGTGGCCATTCGGATGCGCCGCGCCGTTCGTGCCGTGCGCGCCCGGCGTGTCCGGATTCGCCGCCGCTACCGTGGCAGCCGGCGCCACCGGCGGCGCCACCGCGCCGCCCTCGCCTTCCCAGCGACTCAATTCACGGGGCGCCGGCCCCTGCGCGCCGCGATTGCGCCGCTGCACGTAGCGAACCGCGAGAAAACCGCCGAGCGCCATCAGCGCGCCGAAGATACCGATCCTGGGTCGTCCCATCGTGAACTCCTTATGGTCGTAAAGCGAACAGAGAGCGAGCCGCGCCTTAGCGCGCCGTCAGCACACCCAGCACGAAGCCCACGCCCGCGGCAATGCCGAGCGAGCGCCACGGGTTATGCCGCACGTAGCGTTCGGTATTGACGGTCGCCGTACGATAGCGCCGCTGGGCGTTCTGCTGGGCATCGCCGAGCGCCGACTGCAGTGTCTCGACATGGGTGCCGAGTTTGTCGCGCAGCGCGTCGACGCCCTCGCCCGGCACATTGGCGGCCAGCCGCAGCATTTCTTCCGAGTCCTTCAGCAGCACCCGCAGATCGTCGACAATCTTCTGGCCGCCGAGTGCAAGCTGTTGCGTGGTGTCAGTCATCATTCACTCCTGGTTCGAGTTCAGCGTGCGCGTGGTGTTTCCCGCCTTGGACGGGCTGGCGAATCGTCAGCGCCGCGCTCGCCTTGCTTGAAGGGATGGCGCAAAAACACACGCGTGTCGGGTAGTAGGCGCAAACGCCGTGCCCGGTAACTTTGCCTTCGCAAGACGCGTGCGATCTCCCGCCAGGCACTTTCGACCGAGCGTGCGAAAAGTGTTTTCGGCGACCGTCACATCGTTTGCCGGAAGCGGCGTCGAAGTGGTTAAATCGACCTTTGTGAGATAGTGGCCGCCAAGGCCCGTCTCGTTTCAGGCCTGCGCGCCGCAACAACGCAACCCCTTAGCACAGGACTCCCCGTTTATGGCGTCAATCGATCTGGACTCGCCCGTCTCCGCCGGCGGCAATACTTCGGCACAGGCGAAGCAGCGCGTCGCGGACGGCATCGCGGGACTCAAATCGTACGGACTGTTGTACGGCTCGTCGCCGGTCATGCTCGATCTGTACGAGCAGATCGAACGCGTGGCCGGCACCGACGCTACCGCGCTCATCATCGGCGAATCCGGCACCGGCAAGGAGCTGATCGCCCGTACGATCCACGATCAAAGCAGCCGCAAGGACATGCCCTTCGTCGCCGTGAATTGCGGTGCGATTCCCGACGAGCTCATCGAAGCCGAACTGTTCGGCCATGAAAAAGGCAGCTTCACCGGTGCGGTGCAGGGCCGCGTCGGCTATTTCGAACACGCGAACGGCGGCACGCTGTTCCTCGACGAAATCACCGAAATGGCGCCGGTGCGCCAGGTCAAGCTGCTGCGTGCGCTCGAAACCGGCACGTTCTACCGCGTGGGCGGCAACGACCTGATCAGCGGCAACGTACGCGTGATCGCCGCGACCAATCGCGATCCGGCCGTGGCCGTGAAAGAAAACGGGCTGCGCGAAGATCTGATGTACCGTCTCGCGGTTTTCCCGCTGCGCGCGCCGCCGTTGCGCGAGCGCGAGAGCGATCGCGAACTGCTCGCCCAGCATTTTCTCGCCCTGCTGAACCAGCAGGAATCCGCCAGCAAAAGCTTCAGCAAACGGTCGCTCGAAACACTGCGCACCTGGTCGTGGCCGGGCAATGTGCGCGAGCTGAAAAACGCCGTGTATCGCGCGTTCATTCTCGCGGAGAAGACGGTCGAATTGCCGCATCCGCATCTCGCGTCGCGCGTGAAAAAGCCGGTAACGCAGGGCGATGCGATGAGCGTGTGGATCGGCACACCGCTCGCGGACGCGCAAAAGCAGATCATTCTCGGCACGCTCAAATATTGCGGCGGCGACAAACGACGCGCGGCGAAAGCGCTCGGCGTGAGCCTCAAAACGCTATACAACCGCTTGAGCGCCTATGGCGACGAAGGCGGTGCGGACGACGAAGCCGACCAGTAGAAAATTCCGCCACGCGGCTTCACGGCATGCTGACAAGCGCGTCGAGAATCCCTTCGCACCGCCAATCAAACGGGCGACTGTCAATCAGAAACCCATTTGAATCGCACCACTTTTTGCAATTTCTTGCACTTTTCCACTGCCAATTACAAATGGCATCCTGCAAAATGCGGCAGCACGTAGTGCCGCGCAGTGTCGCATTGAGGTGACGTGCCGTTCGCTCACCCGGCGCTCTTCGCGCGTGAAACGAAAGGCACTTGCAGGAGCTGAGACAGGGAAATGCAAAAAAGTATGGTGTGGGCCGAATGGGTAAAACAGGCGGCCGGGCGTGGACGTCCCAATCCAACCGTGGTCGTTGCGCTGGCCGTGGCGATCTCGTCGGCATTGAGCGGCTGTAGTTCGCTGTACTCGGAAGGCGCCGTGGCGGGCGCCGGTATTGGCGGCGCCGCAATCGCGGCCAAGGTCACCAGCAATGCGGCGGTCGCCACCGGCATCGGTCTCGGCGCGGTTGCCGCGGCCAAAGCCGGCGTGCAGTACTCGGAGCGTGTGGTCCACACGAATACGCAGGACGGCATCGCGAAGATCGCCGGACCGCTCGAAGTCGGCGCGGTCGCGCCGTGGAGCGTGACGCACTCGTTCCCGATCGAAGACGACGAACACGGGCGCGTGACCGTCAGCCGCGCGATCAGCTCAGGCGCGCTCGACTGCAAGGAAATCGTCTTCTCGGTCGACACCACCGCCACCAAGAATGTGCCCGCCAGCAGCGCGTTTTATGTCGCGTCGATCTGCCGCGACGGCGACAACTGGAAATGGGCGTCGGCCGAGCCGGCCACCGAACGCTGGGGTGCGCTGCAATGACGGCGGGTTCGTCCGCGGCTAAACTGGCCGACTCCGGGGGCGCATGTACGCCCCTGCGCGCCGCGCTCTCAGGCAACCAATCAGGCGGCCACTCGGGCAACCAATTCGGCAATCAATTACGGCTCGTGCTGGCCGGCGCGGTATGCGTCGGCGCGGCGCTATTGACGAGCGGCTGCTCGTCGGTCGGCGCGGCGAGCGGCGCGGCCGCCGGGGTCGCGTCGGGTCTGGTGACGTCGAACCCGGCGATCGGCATCGGCGTCGGCATCGCCGTGCAAGCCGCCACCGACGAAGCCGTCGGCCGCTATATGCGCAACATGCACGAAGACCAGCAGAACCTGATCGCCGCGCTCGCGGGCGCGATGCCGGTCGGCGAAACGCGGCCGTGGGCGATCAAGCACACGCTGCCCATCGAGAACGGCCACGGTCAGGTGCGCGTGACGCGCGCGTTCGGTTCGGCGCTCGCGCTGTGCAAGGAATTCGTGTTCTCGGTGCAGGACGGCGAAGGTGCGAAAGCGCATGAAGACTGGTACACGGCCAGCGCTTGCCAGCAGGATAAGGGCTGGAAGTGGGCGTCGGCGGAACCGGCGGTCGAACGCTGGGGAAATCTGCAATAAGCGTCAAGCACACGGCAATAAAAAAACGGCAGGGTCTCCCCTGCCGTTTTTGCTTGCTGCGTCTCAACAAACCCAGCCGCGCTTAAGACTCCACGTCTTCCAGGCTGAAGATTTCGGTCTGGTCGTTATACGAGAAGATCTCGCCATAACGGCCCCAGTTGATGACTGCGTCGAGCGTCTCTTCCGCCGCGCTGTCCGACAGAAAATCCTCCAACTCCTGCTCGAAGCGCACGCGCGGCGCGCGGTGCCCCGGCCGTTCGTTCAGCACCTTCTTGATCCGCGCCGCGAGCGGCACGTGCCGCAGCAGATGCTCGGCGAACATCATCTTCCGTTCCTGCGTACCGAACTCGGAGAACACCCGTGCCGGCGGCGTCAGGAAAATGTCGCCTTCGCGCACATCGGCGAAACCGAGGTGTTGCAGCACTTCGGCCACCGGGAACAGATCGTCGACCTCCAGATGCAGCGAGCGGGCGATTTCCGGCATGTCGGCGCGACCGTGGTACGGCGCGGCGGCCAGCGTTTCGATCAGACCCGCCATCAGGTTGGTCGAGACATGCGGCAGCCAGCTGTGCAGTTCGAGGCCCTTCTTGGTTTTTTCGTCGGTCTGACGCGCCGTCATCTTCGCGTAGATCTCGTCGACCAGACGACGGAACGCCGGGTCCAGGCGGTTGCGCGGATGCTTGAACGGCACCTTGATCTCGGCGATCACGCGGCCCGGATTCGACGACAACACCAGAATCCGGTCGCACATGAACACCGCTTCCTCGATGTTGTGCGTGACGATCAGCACCGCCTTGATCGGCATGCGGCCTTGCGTCCACAGATCGAGCAGGTCGGTACGCAGCGTTTCGGCGGTCAGCACGTCGAGCGCGGAGAACGGTTCGTCCATCAGCAGCAGCGTGGGGTCGACCACCAGCGCGCGTGCAAAGCCGACGCGCTGACGCATGCCGCCCGACAACTCGCGCGGATAAGCGTTTTCGAAGCCGTCCAGACCGATCAGATCGATCGCGGCCAGCGCGCGGGTGCGCCGCTCGCTCGCGCCGACGCCTTGCGCTTCGAGGCCCGCTTCCACGTTCTGCAGCACGGTCAGCCACGGGAACAGCGCGAAGGTCTGAAACACCATCGCAATGCCGCGCGCGGGACCGCTGAGCGGCTTGCCCAGATAGGTGACTTCGCCGTCGGTCGGTTCGATCAGACCGGCGATGATGCGCAACAGCGTCGATTTGCCCGAGCCCGAACGGCCCAGTAACCCGACGATCTCGCCTTCGCGCAACGACAGATTCGCGTCGTCGAGGACGAGCAGCTCGCCCTGCGACTTGTTGAATCCGCGGCACACGTCCTTGACACGCAGGATCTCTTCGCCGAGGCGCGGCGGCATCGGCGGAGTCTGGACCGGCGCGGCGGTCATAGCAGCTTTAGGATTTTGCATCGCGTTTAGCCTTTATTACTTAATCGAGCCGGAGCTTGGCTTCGGCATAGGCGTACATCGGACGCCACAGCAGGCGGTTGAACAGAGTCACGAACAGGGACATCACGGCAATGCCCAGAATGATCTTCGGATAGTCGCCGGCGGCGGTGGTTTGCGCGATGTAGGCGCCAAGCCCGTGCGCGGCGACCTTGGTATCGCCCCACTGCACGAATTCCGCGACGATACTCGCATTCCACGCGCCGCCCGACGCGGTGATCGCGCCGGTCACGTAGTACGGGAAAATGCCCGGCAGCATGATCTGACGCCACCATTGCCAGCCGCGAATCTGGAAGTTCTTGGCGGCTTCGCGATAGTCGTTCGGATACGAACTGGCGCCGGCAATCACGTTGAACAGGATATACCACTGCGTGCCGAGCACGATCAGCGGCGACAGCCAGATGTCCGGGTTCAGGTGAAAGCGCACGATTACGATCACGAACACCGGGAACAGCAGGTTGGCCGGGAACGCGGCAAGGAACTGCGCCAGCGGCTGGATCTTTTCCGCCAGTGCCGGGCGCAGCCCGATCAGGATCCCGATCGGTACCCAGATCACCGAGGCAATCGCAATCAGCAGAATCACCCGCAACAGCGTGACGAGCCCCAGGACGAACACGTGGCCGACTTCGTCGAGCGAGACGCCGGTGCGCACATAGGTGAACACGCGGTACACCACGTACACGGTGGCGACCAGCACCAGCGCGGCCCACAGCATGTCGCCGATACGCGAACTCTTCTGGCTGCGGGGAATCGCGAAGCTCGGCGCGCGGAACGTCGGCAGGCTGAAATTCACTCGCGCGGCTTTCGCGAACATCCAGCCGAGCGGCACCAGCAGACGGTGAATCAGATGCGTGCGGCGAATCAGATCGAGCAGCCACGATTCCGGCGCGTCGCCCGAGCTGGTGTTTTCCATGCGGAACTTGTCGGCCCACGCAACCAGCGGACGGAACAGAAACTGGTCGTACGCGAGAATCACGACCGTCATGGCGAGAATCACCCAGCCGATCGCGTGCAGGTTTTTATCCGAGATCGCCTGCGCCAGATACGCGCCGATGCCCGGCAGCGTGATCGTGTTATTGCCGACGGTGATCGCTTCCGACGCGACCACGAAGAACCAGCCGCCCGACATCGACATCATCATGTTCCAGATGAGGCCGGGCATCGAGAACGGCACTTCGAGCTTCCAGAAGCGCTGCCACGAGGTCAGATGAAAGCCGCGCGACACTTCGTCCAGATCGCGCGGCACCGTGCGCAGCGACTGATAGAAGCTGAACGTCATGTTCCACGCCTGACTCGTGAAGATCGCGAAGATCGCCGCCAGTTCGGCACCGAGCACGCGGCCCGGAAACAGCGCGAGAAAGAAGGTGACCGTAAACGAAATGTAGCCCAGCACCGGCACCGACTGCAGGATGTCAAGAATCGGCACCAGCACCAGACCGGCGCGCCGGCTCTTGGCCGCCAGCGTGCCGTACACGAGCGTGAACAGCAGCGACGCGACCATGGCCGCGAGCATGCGCAACGTGGTGCGCATTGCATATTCAGGCAGGTTCGACGGGTCGAGCGAGATGGCCTGGGTCTTGAGCGTCGACATCGGCGCGAGCGTTTCGTGGAAACCGATCGCCGCCATCGCGATGATGCAGATGATCAGCGGAAACGCGACGAAGTCCCAGCGATTGGGCAACACGCGCCATGCGGACGCATTGGCGGTGCGCTTCAGGTTGAAGCTGAAATCCATCAGAGGCCCTCCCCGTTGATGAAAGCGAAACGTACGAAGGAGGCCGAGGCAGGCGCGCGACGGTCTGAAGATCGGTCCGGAAAGCGGAAATCAGGCATGGCAAAAACGCGTGGGCGCGGTAAATCGTTAGCGTTGGAGACACGTGGGCCGGTGACGGCCGGGTCCGTGGACGAGCCCGTCCGGGACCGCAACCATCGAGCCGGACTCCTGTCGCCGCAGGCGCCGCCCGAAGGCTGGCGGGCTTTCCTTGTTTTGGACGGCACGACACTACACCATCCTATGTTTCAGGCACAACCTTTAGCGGTAAATAGCGGTATCGCGCGGCAAACGCCTGTCTGAAGCCCGGCCGGGTTTCAGGTCAGACTGAATCCAATCGTCAGCTTCGCCGTGCGGAAAACCCGCACGACCATCAAGAAACGGACTGAACTGCCGTTATCAACCTGATCGCCGCGACACACCGATTGCATTCCCGCAATAACGGTGGCGTCAGGCCCCATGACGGTTAAAATCAGGAGACGACGCACCGGCCGGCGCGCTGTCCGACCACCATGCCGGGACACGGCAGCGGCGCATCAAGAGCCGCTGCCACGAGAACCGAACAGCGCCAGCGCGCTGCCACGAATGAGCTAGTTGCATGTCACAGCCAGACGGATCAGAGGGTCGATGAACAGGACAACCTTGCGCCAGGCAACCGGGCCGATCAGCTTCGCGCTGATCGTACTGGTTTGCTGGTTCGTGGCCGGCATGGTCGCGGACCGGATGGTACAGCAAGAGCTGGACGCGGCCCTGCACTCGCAGCGGCAGATGTCCACGTCGATCGTCGACAACATGGCCGAAGTGATTGCCAGCGACCTTGCGATGTCGCGGGCCATTCCCGCCACCATGGCCGAAATGGACGTCGTCCAGCACGCCCTGGTGCAATCCCAGAATTATGCCGTGAACGGCGCAGTGACGGAACCCGCCCTGCACGCCGCGTTGTTAAAAGACGCGCGCATGAGCGCCGTCAGCGAGTTCCTCCACGACGCGCAAGGCTTCTCCGGGCTCGACCAGATCTGGCTCGTCAACGCCAACGGCATCTGCGTCGCGTCGAGCAACTCCATCAGCAATCCGCAGGCGGCGCAGCAGTCGTTCGTCGGCATCGACATGCGCGAGCGCGGCTATCTGGCCAACGCACTGCTCGGCGCGTTTGCCGAAGCGTATGGCGTCGGCCGGGCGAGTGGCGAGCCGGGCATCTTCATCGCCGCGCCGGTGTATGCCGACGGCCTGCTGGTCGGCGTGGTGGTCGCCAAGGTCGGGATCGCGCGGCTGCGCCACTGGGTCGCGCACGCCGGCACCTTCGTCGCCGATGAAAACGGCGTCATCATCATGGCGCACGACAGCGCGCTCGAAGGGCACGCGCTGCCCAATTCGCGCGTCATGCAGATGAGCGCCGTCGACCGCAAGATCGTCTACCACCGCGAGGCATTCACCGATATCAGCATTCAGGTCGACGCCCAGGTGCGCGACCAGGCGCCGTGGGTGCCCGCGTCGATCGCCGGACAGTTGTTCGGTATGAGCGAGCGGCCGGTGCCGTCGCTGTATCAGGCCCGCACCGGCTTGAACTCGGGGCTCTCGGCGCATCTGGTCGATCCGCTAGCGGCCTGGCCCGAACTGTTGCGCAATCACAAACGCGATCATTTGCTGGTTTTCCTGACCCTGGCCGGCACGGTCGCGCTGGCCTGGGTGATTACCGTGTCGTATGTGCGCGAGCGGCGCCACCATCGCGCCACGCGCGACCTCGCCGAGCAGTTGCAGTCGGCCAATACGTTGCTGTCGGCCGAAGCGCGCCACGACGCGCTGACCGGCGCGCTGTCGCGGCGCTACTTCCTCGACCTGCTGCGCCACGAGATCGAGCGCGCGCATGCCAACAACGAGCCGCTGTGCATGGCGATCGCCGATCTCGATCACTTCAAGCAGATCAACGACCGCTTCGGCCACGCCGCCGGCGACCGCGCGCTCGAACATTTCGTCGACACCTGCCGCGCCGAACTACGCGGCTCGGATGCGATCGGCCGGCTCGGTGGCGAAGAGTTCGGGCTGCTGCTGCCGGCTACCGATCTGGCCGGCGGTCGTGAAGTGGTCGAGCGCTTGCGGTTGCGGCTGAAGGCGATCCCGTCGCCGAAGTTGCCGGCCTCGGTGGGTTTGAGCGTGAGCATCGGCATTACCGAACTGTCGCCCGACGATCTGCCCGAGCGGATCATGAGCCGCGCCGACACCGCGCTCTACGCGGCGAAATCGGGCGGACGCGACCGCACCGAAGCCTTGCCGCCCGACGACACCGCGCCGCCCACGCGCACCGTGGCCAACGTCTGGTAAGACGGCCATCGCGGCGGCAACCGCGGGCTCGCCACGCGCAGCGCCGCCGGCGCGCTTTGCGAGGCGCTTCCCGATGCAACGCCACTGACACAACGCAAGTGCCTCCCACGTGGCTCCCGCAATGAAGCAGGTATGATCGACCTTGATATCTAGGTTGCCGCTACCGCTTTAACGGGAGATTCGCATGAAGGGAAATTTGGTCATCGTCTGTCGGGATCAGGATGCGCACGCATTCGATCATCTGCTGGCTGAATACGGCGCGTTCCAGACGCGCCTGTCGTCGACCGCGTGGTATCTGAAGCTGGACGTTGCGCCGGAACTGATTCAGGAGGAGATTCTGGCGCGGCTCGGCAAATACACCACCCACTATATTTTCGAAGCCGAAACGGTGACGTGGAATACGGTGGACGGCGACGCGGCCAATGCGCTGAACACTCTGTTCTCGGACTAGGGAGTTGGACTGGAGAGGCAACCGGCCGCGCATGAGCGGCCGCGCCCGCCGGGCGTTGCGCCCGGCACTATCTGCAAGACGATTACCAGACGCTTTCCGAGAGCGCGGCAATACGCGGCACCGCCTCAAAAGGAAAACTCATCAAGACGCGCAAGCCACGCCCCTCGTGGTTGCCGAGTTCCCACTCCCCGCCTGCCCGCCGCACCAGCCGCTCGACGATCGCCAGCCCCAGCCCGCTATGGCCATTGCCGCCGCGCGCCGGATCGAGCCGCACGAACGGCCGGCTCGCATTGATGAGGTCTTGCGCGGCGATCCCGCCGCCGCTGTCGCTGACCGATAACGTGTAGCCCTGCGCGCTTCGCGCGGTGGCGACGACGATCGGCGGCGCACCATACGCATGCGCGTTATCGAGCAGGTTCGACAGGATCCGGTCTAGTGTGGCGGCCGGCAGCAGGAACGCCGGACCCGCGTGCAATTCGGTCTGCACGGCAGGCGCCCCGCCAGCCACGGCGCGATAGCTGCGCACCACCCGCTCGCATTGCGCGTCGACTTCGACGGCTTCGCTGCGATCGGCGCCGTCGTGGGCGAACACCAGGAATTGCTCGACGATATGCGTCATCGAATCGACGTCGCGGACCACGCCGTCGCGCATCTTCACTTCTTCCATCATTTCGGCGCGCAGCCGCAGCCGCGCCAGCGGCGTCTTGAGGTCGTGCGCGACGCCGGCCAGCATCACCGCGCGATCGTTCTCCGTGCGCGCCACTTCCTGCACCATCTGATTGAAACCATGGGTCAATTGTCGCAACTCGCGCGGGCCGCGCTCCGGCACCGGCGGCACCGGCAAGCCGCGGCCGAAACGCGCCACCGCCTGGGCCAGCGAGCGCAACGGACGCTGCAAGGCCCACGCCGCGAACAGCGCCGCCATTACGGCAAACGAGAAAATGATTGCCAGCCACAGCATCGTGCGGTCGAGCGAGCGCGGCGGCCGCAACGGCTGCACCGGCACGACGATCCAGTTGGCGTCCGACGCGCCGCGCACCCACAACGTGGGCGGCCGGCCCGGCTCGCCGACACGCACCTGGGTGCCGGGCGGCATGCGGTCGCGCGCGTCTTCGATAAAGCGTTCGAGCGGCGCCGGCATGTCGGCTCGCTCCGCCGGCACGTCAGGACTGGACGGATCGACCAGCTTGACGCGTGACGGCAGCGGCTGATCCGGTGTATGCGCGACGTGCTGACGCACCGCGTCGACGAGGAACGTGGCTTCTTCCACCGCGTAGCGGGTCTGCAATTGGCTACGCTCCAGGCGCATCAGCGCGAACCACGCGAAATGCGACAGGAGCAGGACCGCGACGACTAGCAGCGCCAGTCGCCCGAAAAGCGAATCAATGGGCCGACGCATGCTGTTCGCCATCCGGCACGAACACGTAACCACGGCCGCGCACCGTTTGAATGAAGCGCGGCGTGGACGGATCGGTTTCGAGAATGCGACGCAGACGCCACACCTGCACGTCGATGCCGCGGTCGGTGCCGTCGTATTCCGGACCGTGCAGCAGTTCGAGCAGGCGTTCGCGTGTCAGCGTGCGCATGGGGTGATTGACAAAAATCTTGAGCAACGCGAATTCGCTGCCGGACAACGTGAGCGGCTTGTCTTCCAGATTCAGCGTGCGCGACTGGAAGTCGAGCGTGAAGCGGCCGAAGTTGAACGGCTCGCGCTGTTCCGGCGCGGCCGCCGACGGCAACGTGCGACGCCGCCGCAGCACCGCCTGCACGCGCGCCAACAGCTCGCGCGGGTTGAACGGCTTGCCGAGGTAGTCGTCGGCGCCGAGTTCCAGGCCGACGATCCGGTCGACGTCGTCCGCGCGCGCCGTGAGCATGATGACGGGAATGTCGTCGCCCGACGCGCGCAGCTTGCGCAGTGCGGTCAAACCGTCGACGCCCGGCATCATCAGATCGAGCACGATCAGGTCCGGGCGCTCGCGTTCAAGCCGGCGCTCCAGCGAGCCCGCGTCGTGCAGCACCGAGACTTCGATGCCCTGACGGGCCAGATAGTCACGCAGCAGATCACGCAATTCGACGTCGTCGTCGACAACCAGTATTTGAGTAGCCATGAGATGGAGTTTAACGCGCAGCTGAAAGGGTTTTCGTTTCCGGACGGCCTTCAAGGGTTACCGGGTGTTACGGTGAAAGCCACCCGTAATGACCCGTAATAGCCGAATCGCGCCACGTAACACAGCGCGCGACGCAGTTCTCTACGCTGTGACTTACCGAATGCAGGCCGTCCACGTTATCGGTTGCATCGTCGGCTATTCCATTACAAGGAGCCTTACATGTCCACCAAAAAGATGTCGCGCGTTCTCGCCGTTGCCGCCACTGCTCTCGCCATCGGCGCGGGCGCGGCCTATGCCGCCCAACCCGCCGGTCACGGCGGCCCCGGCGGCTGGCACGGCGGTTTCATGAAGCAACTCACGCAGCTGCACGACCAGTTGAAGCTCAACGCGGACCAGGAAAAGCAGTGGCAAGCCGCGCTCAACACGATGAAGCAGAACCATGAGGCGATGCGCGCCAACCATCAGCAGATCAAGGATCAGTTCAAGGCCGCGCAGCAACAGCCCATCCTGGATCTGAACGCCATGGCCGCCGCGCATCAGCAGGTCGAGCAGAAAGACGCGCAATTGCGTCAGCAAACTTCCGACGCCTGGCTGTCGTTCTACAACGGCCTGAACGATCAGCAGAAGACCACCGTCAGCACGGCGCTGAAGCAGCGCTTTGCCAAAATGGAAGCGCGTCACGACAAGATGCGCGAGCGTTGGGAACACCACAAGGGCGCAGCGTCGGCGCCGGCTGCGAATCAGTAATGAGCAGCAGCGTGGGCGGAAGGAGGCCGATCTCGCCGCCTTCCGGATGCAAAAACGCCACGGAATTTCCGTGGCGTTTTTGTTAGTGGAGAGCAACGCGTTGCCCTTCAGGTGTGACGGCGTTCATGCGCCCAACGAAGCGGACGCGCAATCACCGGGCAGTCCCATCAACCATTCAGCGGTCCGAGATCGAACAGCAGTACTTCAGCGTCCTTGCCCTTCTCCAGCGTCACCGAGTCGACCTCGCTGAGCTTGGCCGCGTCGCCCGCGTGGAGCGCCTCGCCGTTCACCGTCAGCGCGCCGCGCGCCACATGCACATACGCGAGACGCCCCGCCGGCAACGTCAACGTAGCCTGTTCCGCACCGTCGATCAACGCCGCGTAGATCGATGCGTCTGCGTGGATCGTCACCGAACCGTCGTGGCCATCGGGCGATGCGACGACGCGCAGACGGCCGCGCTTGTCGGCATCGACGAAACGTTTTTCCTCGTAGCTGGGGAGGTCGCCGGTGCGTTGCGGAATCACCCAGATCTGCAACAGATGCGCCTCGTCCTGTTGCGACGCGTTGTACTCGCTGTGCTGCACGCCCGTGCCGGCGCTCATGCGCTGCACGTCGCCCGGACGGATGGTCGAGCCGTTGCCCATGCTGTCGCGGTGCGCCAGCGCGCCGTCGAGCACGTACGTCACGATTTCCATATCGCGATGGCCATGCGTGCCGAAGCCCTGACCACCGGCAATACGGTCCTCGTTGATGACCCGCAACGGGCCGAAATGCACGTGCCGCGGATCGCGATAGTCGGCGAAGGAAAAGCTGTGATACGAGTCGAGCCAGCCGTGGTTGGCGTGGCCGCGTTCTTCGGAACGGCGGATCTCGATCATGGAAGGACTCCCGGTGGGTAATTGGCGATGCTCTGAATGTAGGGGCGAAGGGCGCGCGACACAATCGGCACGGCCGCACCGGATCGTTCCACAAATCCATGCAATCGAAGTACACGGGGGCATGCGGCGATTCAGCCGGCGGCGCAGCGAGCGGCGCCTCCTCGCGCACCGCACTGGCGCCTCGCCCCTGTTCGGGTAAAATACCGCCCTTTTCAAGGCCCGTGGCCGCCGAAAGCCCGCCGGCCGGCTCTGACAGCCGGGTCGCAAGCGTACGCCAAGCCGCCTCAGCCGGCACCGGCCGCGCCGCGCCGCCTGAAAACGCAGCCCGCGAAGCGATCTCCGGTCCCGCGCGGCGCGACAATTTTGACCGCCTAGAATAGCGACGGCCGGCCATGAGCCGGCGGTCGTCGAGATCGAAGCACCACGACGATCGGTTTGATCCAGGAGAAACATGAAGAAGTTCGCACTGTGCGTGGCGCTTGCGGTCATGGCCACCAGCGCGATGGCGAAGGAATGGAAGACCGTGCGCATCGGGGTCGACGCCAGCTATCCGCCGTTCGAATCGGTGGCGCCGAGCGGCCAGGTCGTCGGCTTCGACGCCGACTTGACGCATGCGCTGTGCGCGCGGATGAACGTCAAGTGCGTGTGGATCCAGCAGGATCTCGACGGCATCATTCCGGCGTTGAAGGGCAAGAAATACGATGCGATCGTGTCGTCGCTGACCGTTACGGACAAGCGTCGCGAGCAGATCGACTTCTCCGACAAGCTGTTCGACGCACCGGCCCGCATGATCGCCAAAGCCGGCTCGCCGCTGCTGCCGACGCCCGAATCGCTGAAGGGCAAACGGGTCGGAGTCGAACAGGGTTCGACTCAGGAAGCGTACGCCAAAGCATGGTGGGAACCCAAAGGCGTGACCGTGGTGCCCTATCAGAACCAGGATCAGGTCTACGCCGACCTCGCCTCGGGTCGCCTCGACGCGACGCTGCAAGACGAAATCCAGGCCGACGCGGGCTTTCTCAAGACGCCGCGCGGTAAAGGCTTTGCCTGGGCCGGCCCGGACGTGAAGGATCCGAAGACGATCGGCGAAGGCACCGCCATCGGCCTGCGCAAGGAAGATACCGATCTGAAGGCAATGTTCAACAAGGCGCTGGCGCAGGTTCACCAGGACGGCACGTTCAGAAAGTTGGAGAAGCAATATTTCGACGTCGATATTTACCCTGGGCGTTGAATTGGGCGTTGAGCGGGTCTTCGTAATACAGTCGGCAATCGGCGCCCTGCATCAAATCGTCGTCAAGCAGTTGGAGTCGCTTCACCCGCAGTAGCTTCACAGGCAGTTTTCACCACGAGAATCGAAAAGCGCGCTGCACGTCCGGCAACGGCCATGCAGTCATGATTTGCACAGCGGTGCGCTGTGCGCCGCCGGTCGCGGCGAGCCCCGGGCTCGCGGCAAACGCGGTGCGGAGCTGGCCGCGTCTTTCGCGGTGTGCCACGGGCACATCGTCAAGGACCCCCTATGTACCTTCAAGGCTACGGCCCGCTGCTTCTTAACGGCACCTGGCAAACCGTCAAACTGGCGGTGTTGTCGCTGGCGTTCGCGTTTGTGCTGGGCCTGCTCGGCGCGGCGGCGAAACTGTCCAAGAACCGTTTCTCCCAGGGCGTCGGCACCGTCTACACGACGCTCGTGCGCGGCGTGCCCGATCTGGTGCTGATGCTCCTGCTGTTCTATAGCATCCAGATCTGGCTGAACAATCTCACCGACCTGCTCGGCTGGGATCAGATCGACATCGATCCATTCGTGGCCGGCGTCGCGGTGCTCGGTTTCATTTACGGCGCGTACTTCACCGAGACCTTCCGCGGCGCGTTTCTGGCGGTGCCGCGCGGCCAGCTCGAAGCGGGCGCGGCCTACGGCATGACCGGATGGCAGGTGTTCACGCGCGTCATGTTCCCGCAAATGATGCGTTTCGCGCTGCCGGGCATCGGCAATAACTGGCAGGTGATGGTCAAGGCCACGGCGCTGGTGTCGATCATCGGTCTCGCCGACGTCGTCAAGGCGTCGCAGGACGCCGGCAAGGGCACGCTGCGGTTCTTCTTCTTCACCCTGCTCGCGGGGGCGATCTATCTCGTCATCACCACAGTGTCCAACTTCGTGCTGATGTACCTCGAAAAGCGTTACTCGACCGGCGTGCGAAAGGCGGATCTATGATCGAGATCATTCAGGAATACTGGCGCAACTATCTCTATACCGACGGCTATCGCCTCACCGGCGTGGCGATCACGTTGTGGCTGCTGGTGGTATCGATCGGGCTCGGCTTCTGCCTGTCGATTCCGCTGGCGGTCGCGCGCGTGTCGAAGAAGAAATGGCTGCGCGGCATCGTCTGGCTCTATACGTACGTGTTTCGTGGCACACCGTTGTACGTGCAACTACTGCTCTGCTACACCGGCTTGTATAGCCTCGAAATCGTGCGCAGCCACGAACTCACCAACGCGTTCTTCCGCGACGGCATGCATTGCACGCTGCTCGCCTTCACGCTGAACACCTGCGCGTACACCACCGAAATTTTCGCGGGCGCGATCAAGGCGACGCCGTACGGCGAAATCGAAGCGGCGCGCGCATACGGTATGTCGTCGTTCACGCTGTACCGGCGGGTGATTCTGCCGTCGGCGCTGCGCCGCGCGTTGCCGTACTACAGCAACGAAGTGATCCTGATGCTGCACGCCACCACCGTCGCCTTCACCGCGACCGTGCCGGACATTCTCAAGATCGCACGCGACGTGAACTCCGCGACGTATCAGTCGTTCAACGCATTCGGCCTCGCCGCCCTGCTCTATCTGTGTATTTCTTTCGCGCTCGTGTGGCTGTTCCGCCGCGCCGAGCGCCGCTGGCTCGCGTACCTGCGGCCGCAAGGCAAGTAACCCGAGGCACCGCGCCTCAGCCAGCCAGCACGCTCAAGGATCCTGATGAACACCAAGAAGCAGAAGCTCTTCGTCGACGAGCTTCACAAACAGTACGGCGACAACGAAGTCCTCAAGGGCGTGTCGCTGAAAGCCAATGCCGGCGACGTAATTAGCGTGATCGGTTCGTCCGGTTCGGGCAAGAGCACGATGCTCCGCTGCATCAACTTTCTCGAACAGCCGAACTCGGGCCGCATCTTCGTCGACGGCGAGGAAGTGCGCACGCAGATCGGCAAGAACGGCGCGCTGCGCGTGTCCGACCCGAAGCAGTTGCAGCGCGTGCGCACCCGTCTGTCGATGGTGTTCCAGCACTTCAACCTGTGGTCGCACATGAACGTGCTCGAGAACATCATCGAAGCGCCGGTCAACGTGCTGGGCCTGAAGCGCAAGGAAGCCGAAGAACGCGCCCGCGAGTATCTGGAGAAAGTGGGCCTCGCGCCGCGTCTCGAGAAACAGTACCCGTCGCATCTGTCGGGCGGCCAGCAGCAGCGCGTGGCGATCGCGCGGGCGCTGGCCATGCATCCGGACGTGATGCTGTTCGACGAACCGACCTCCGCGCTCGATCCCGAACTGGTCGGCGAAGTGCTCAAGGTCATGCAGACGCTCGCCGAGGAAGGCCGCACGATGATCGTCGTGACGCACGAAATGGCGTTCGCCCGCAACGTCTCGAATCACGTGATGTTCCTGCACCAGGGACGCGTGGAAGAAGAAGGCCATCCCGACGAGGTGTTCAAAAACACCCGCAGCGAACGCCTTAAACAGTTCCTGTCCGGCAGTCTCAAATAGAACCCATCGAATAGCCCATCATTTGGGCTGTAGTCAAAGTAGCATTACAGGGCGCTTACGAGCGCCCTTTTTGTTTCGCTGAACTGCGTATTCGGGCCATTTTGGCCACGAAAACTTGCCTTCCGCCCGTCCCCCGCCCCATCTTTCCGCCCTACTCTGCTGCTTTTCAAGCGTCAATAGTGGCAATCCTTAACGTTGCTGCGGCCGATCCGTGATTCCCTTATCGCATAAGGGTTTCCGTCTTTTTCGAAGGTGTTGCAAAGGGTCATTGCGCACATTCTTATTGCAATTTGGAGACATCGATCATGGCGGGTACCAATTTCTTCTCCCAGTGAAGTGTATTTTTGATAAATTAGTAACCAAAGTAGCAAAACAAAGTTGATTAAAAGTAGTTTCACTTCAAAGCACAGAGGAGAACCGGTCGGCGAGGGATCGGCATGACGACCAGATAGCCCCAGGCTACACGTCACGGCAGGAGACCCAATCCACCCGCCAATCTCCCTGGTACCGATTTCTGTTCGGCGCTCTTGCGTCCGAGCACCATTCGCAGTACTGGGTTTCACTATTTGACAGGGTATGGAGGAGAAGATGAAGAAAGCTTTGCTCGCCGCGGCGCTGATGTCGGCCGGTGTTGTTGCGCACGCCCAAAGCAGCGTGACGCTGTACGGCCGCCTTGACGCTGGCCTGGAATACATGTCGGGCGTTCCGACAGGTGTGGGTGCAAATGGCCAGGCAACCGGCAGCACGAACCGTTTCAAAGCTGAAAGCGGCGACTGGGGTACCAGCCTGTGGGGTATGAAGGGCGTTGAGGACATCGGTGGCGGCAACAAGGTTCTGTTCCAGTTGGAAGGCTCCTTCAACACCATGAACGGCACGGGCCCTGGCGGCGGCGGTCTCTTCAATCGTTGGGCAACGGTCGGCCTGTCGAACGACGCATACGGTACGTTCACGATGGGCCGCATGCTGTTCATCTCGAACGGCGTGTGGGACTTCGACCCGTTCGGTCAGTCGAACTGGTCGTCGGCATCGATGGTACGTGGCCGCAACTGGCCGCAATCGAGCAACAACTTCGCGTACCAGTCGCCGAAGATCGCGGGCTTTGACTTCTACGGTCAATACGCGCTGTCGAACGCAACGAACTGGAACGGTAACAACCCGAACGGTCAGGGTCGTGAAGCCGGCGCGCAACTCACCTACACGAACTCGCTGTTCCAGGTTCGCGGTCTGTACGACGAAATTCGCAATCCGGCAAACGGCGGCCTCTGGGGCGGTCCGGTCGGCGCGAATGGCAATGCAGCCAATACGAGTAACGGCGTGTTCGCGGCATCGCGCGAATACTCGGCATTGGTCAACGTGTTCCTCGGCCAGTTCAAGATCCAGGGCGCTTACCAGGCAGTCCGTTCGGCAGGTGCAACTGGCGTCGCGCCGGGCCAGCCGACCACGCTCGATCACGAATGGGGCGGTGTGACGTGGCAAGCAACGCCGGCTGCAGCGCTGATTGCAGCGGTCTACCACGTGAACGCCAACAACGGCGCGGGCAATGCGACGATCTACACGGTCGGCGGTTCGTACAACCTGTCCAAGCGCACGCTGCTGGACCTGCAGGTCGCTACGGCACGCAATAGCAAGACGGCTAACTTCGGCCTGAATGCTGACAACGCCGGCTCGTCGGCCGCAACGGACAACCCGCTGGTGGGTCACCAACAGTCGGGCGTGTACGCAGGTATTCAACACTCGTTCTAAACGAACAACGCCCCGAGGGACTTCCTTCGGGGCGTAGTCAGACAGTCTTCAAGAGAATCTTTTTCACGCTGCTGCGAGAGGCGCGTATCGGTGCGATGTCCGTAAGGGTATCGCACCGTTTTTTATTTCTGGGCGCGGTTTTGCTTCGGTCCTTGCGCACCGGTGCGGTGCATTCGCGGACCGCGCTGCGAATCTGACGAAGCGGAACGTGCGTTCAAACCGCCGCTTCGTTTTCCTCGCCGGTACGAATCCGGATCACACGCTCCACGTCCGCGACGAAGATCTTGCCGTCGCCGATCTTGCCGGTGCGCGCCGCGCCGATGATCGCGTCGATCACCTGATCGCACTGATTGTCCGCGACCACGACTTCGATCTTCACTTTCGGCAGGAAGTCGACCACATACTCTGCACCACGATAGAGCTCGGTATGACCTTTTTGACGGCCAAAGCCTTTGACCTCGGTCACGGTCAAACCCGTGAGGCCGACTTCAGCGAGCGCCTCGCGCACTTCGTCGAGTTTGAACGGTTTGATGACTGCGGTGATGCGCTTCATGGCGAACCTCGTCTCGTGATGGGAAGAGTGAAAGGAAAATGGATGATTTTTATTCTACGCCGCGCCGGATGCATTGCGGCATTCCGGCGCGTGCTTCGGGCTTGGCGCGAGAACAAGCAGGCGGCGAGGGTTCGCTACCGCTCACTCCACCGGTTCGGTGTAGCGCGACGTGATCGGGTAACGCCAGTCGCGACCGAACGCGCGATGCGTGACGCGAATGCCGATCGGCGCCTGGCGACGTTTGTACTCGTTGATCTTGATCAGACGCGTGACGCGTTTCACGTCGTCCACCGCATAACCCGCAGCGATGATTTCGGCGAGCGAGCGGTCTTCTTCCATGTACATACGCATGATCGCGTCGAGCACGTCGTACTCGGGCAAGCTGTCCTGATCGGTCTGGTTGTCACGCAATTCCGCGGACGGCGCGCGCGTCAAAATCCGCTCGGGAATCACGTCGCGGTTCGTGAACGTGGTGGCCTGGTTGCGGTAGTGGCACAGCTTGTAGACGAGCGTCTTGGCAATGTCTTTGATCACCGCGAAGCCGCCGGCCATGTCGCCGTACAAGGTGCAGTAGCCCACGGCCATCTCGCTCTTGTTGCCGGTGGTCAGCACGATCGAGCCGAACTTGTTCGACAGCGCCATCAGCAGCGTGCCGCGAATGCGGGCCTGGATATTTTCTTCCGTGGCGTCTTCCGCGCGGCCGGCAAACTCCTCGGCGAGCGAGCCGCGGAAGGCGTCGAACATCGGCGCGATCGCGATTTCGTCGTAGCGCACGCCGACGCGGCGCGCCATGTCGGCGGCGTCGGTGGTCGAGATGTCCGCCGTGTAGCGCGACGGCATCATCACCGCGCGCACCCGGTCGGCGCCGAGCGCGTCACAGGCCACTGCCAGCACGAGCGCCGAATCCACGCCGCCCGACAAGCCGATCAGCGCGCCGGGAAAACCGTTCTTGTTGATGTAGTCGCGCACGCCCATGACGAGCGCGGCGTACACCTGCGCTTCGAGCGACAGTTCCGGCGCGACCGTCGTGGTCAACGGCCGGCCGCCCTCGAATTCGACAATCGCGGTCGCCTCTTCGAACTGCGGCATCTTCGCGACCAGCGCACCCGCGGCGTCGAGCACGAACGAGCCGCCGTCGAACACCAGCTCGTCCTGCGCGCCGACCATGTTCACGTAGACCATCGGCAAGCCGGTTTCGCGAATCCGCGCGCGCAGTATGTCGAAACGCACCGCTTCCTTGTTCAGGTGGTACGGCGAGCCGTTCGGAATCAGCAGCACTTGCGCGCCCGCCGCCTTCGCCATTTGCGCCGCCGACGCATGCCATGCGTCTTCGCAGATCACCACGCCGTACTTCACGCCGTCGAGTTCGAACACGAACGGCTGCGGGTCGGACGCGAAGTAGCGCTTCTCGTCGAACACTTCGGTATTGGGCAGATCCTGCTTGCGATAAGTGCCGACCACTTCTCCGCCGACGATCAGCGAGGCCGCGTTGAACGTGTCGACCGGCGGCACGCCGCGCTCGATCGGCGCGTTTGCATTACCATGGCCGTGCGCCGCGCTACGGGCAACCTCGCGCAGCGGATGGCCGACCAGCACATGCAAGCCGGCGAACGGCTTCAACTGCGCGGCGAGATCGGCGAGCGCCTCGGCGCTGGCGGTATAAAACGCGGGACGCAGCAGCAGATCTTCGGGCGGATAGCCCGATAGCGCGAGTTCAGGCGCGATCAGCAGCTTCGCACCATCGTTGTGCGCGGCGCGCGCGGCAGCGACAATCTTCGCGACGTTGCCGGCGAAGTCGCCGACAGTGACATTGATTTGAGCAAGAGCGATTCGGGTCTTCATGGCAGGATCGACAGGCAAGCCGGACGGCTTGCGAGTACCGCGGCTGGTCAGCTCGACGGCAACGGACAAATCGGATAAACGAACGGCGTGGTGCACAAGCACCGCGCGGTTCATTGGGAACAGTCACACAGATTGAACCAGGAACGCTTTGATTATCGCACGGGCATTCTGGCGTCGCCCTCCGAGGTAGACGCCGCCGAATGGAACGCGCTACTCGCGCAGCAATCGCAACCCACGCCGTTTTTGCGGCACGAGTTTCTGAGCGCGCTGCACGCGACCCGTTGCGCGGTCGCCGACACCGGCTGGGCGCCGCAATTCGTCACGCTCACCGATCCGCGCACGGACAAGCTCGCCGCCGCCGCGCCGGTGTATCTGAAGGGACACTCGTACGGCGAGTATGTGTTCGACTGGGCCTGGGCCGACGCGTACAAACGCAACGGCTTGCCGTATTACCCGAAGCTGCTGTGCGCGGTACCGTTCACGCCGGTGCAGGGCAACCGTTTATTGTCGGCGGAACCGCATGCGTTGCGGCATCTCGCGGCCACCTTGATGGCGTTCGCCGAGCAGGCCGACGTGTCGTCGCTGCACGTGCTGTTCCCGACCGAAGCGGAAGGCGCCGCGCTCACCGACATGGGCATGATGCAGCGCGAAGGCGTGCAGTTTCACTGGCTGAACGACGGCTATCGCGACTTCGACGATTTCCTGTCGACGCTCGAACAGAAGAAGCGCAAGAACATTCGCGCCGAACGTCGCAAGGTGCAGGAAGCCGGCGTGACGATGCGGCGGATTCGCGGCGAAGACATTCAGGACGCGGACTGGCGTTTCTTCAGCAAGTGTTATCGGCAGACTTATCGCGAGCACTTTTCGAGTCCGTATCTGAACCTCGATTTTTTCCGCATGATCGGCGCGTCGATGCCGGAGAACCTGCTGCTCGTGATCGCCGAATACGAAGGCAAGCCGATCGCCAGTTCGCTCGTGGTGTATCAGCGCGACACCAAAACCGGCGGCACGCTGTACGGCCGCTACTGGGGCGCGCTCGAACACGTGCCATGCCTGCACTTCGAGACGGCCTACTACCAGCCGCTGGAGTTCTGCATCGAAGAGAAACTCGGCGCGTTCGAAGGCGGCGCCCAGGGCGAGCACAAGATGGCGCGCGGCTTTCTGCCCACGGTCACGCGCTCGGCGCACTGGCTCGCGCATCCGGCCTTTGCCGATGCGGTCGGCCATTTCCTCGACAACGAAAAGAACAGCATCCACGCCTACGTGGACGAGCTGCGCGAACACAATCCGTTCAAAGGCTGAAGCGCATCTATGGCGTGGTTTCTCTATCTGCTCGAATGCTCGGACGGCAGCGTCTATACCGGCATTGCCACCGACGTGCAGGCGCGTTTCGACAAACACGTCAGCGGCATGGGCGCGCGCTATACGCGTTCGCGCAAGCCGGTGCAGGTGCTGGCGTCGTTCGAGCTGGCGGATCGGTCGAGCGCGTCGCGCGCCGAGTATTGGGTCAAGCGGCTCGCGGCGGTGGAGAAACGGGCGCTGGCGGCGGGGGTGCGTACGCTTGATTCGGTGGTGCCGGTGGCGCCGATGGTCGAGGTCGAGGAGGACAGCGAGGCGGAGGACGGGGCGTCCTGAACGTTTGCGCCGCGCGCTCGCTTCAGCTTGTATACGGCGGCCTCGTCACCGGCCAGATCCGAACCGCCCCATCGGCTCGCACGCCCTATCCCCGCGCTTCCCGCATCCGCTCCGTCAGCAGTCGTTGCATCAACGCAAGTTGCCCCACCGCGTCCGCTTCCAGCGACGTCAACCCATCGCGCGCCGGCAGTTCGTGGCGAACCGGCCGCAAGGTCCGGTTCAACGCGGCGTCGATCTCGTCACTTGCGCTGTTCACCCACGCGCCGAGTTCGTCATGCGTATCCGCCGACTCGCGCCGGTTCGTGCTGAGCCGCAATTGCGTCGCGGTCCCGGCCATTCTGCGCAACAGGCTGAGCACGGTCAGCGTGACCGTATCGACCATCGAATCCTCGAGCTTCTCCAGCCGGATCCGGCCGACGGCCTCCTCCGCGTTATTGCTCGAGAGTCCCGCGGCCCGCCGCAAGCGCTCCATGTCCTTATCGCTCGGTCCGGCCGATATCAATGCAGCTCGCAGATAGGCGAGATTGGCACGCACCGCGTCGTTCAGATACGCGCGGTAATCGGCTTTTTCGCGGGTCGGCCACAGATAGAACGTGGCCAGCAGCGCCAGCACGCAGCCAAGCACGTTGTTGCCGAGCCGCGTGAGCGCGTAAGCGAATTCGCTGGCGCCCGGCGTCGCGAAGTCGGCGACCAGCACGAAGGTCGGCGTCAGGAACAGCACGAACAGGCTGTAGCTAACCGGACGCAGCGCCATGGTGGCCATCACCAGCGGAAACACCGCGAGCGAAATGCCGAGCGGCGAATGAATCGCGTAACCGATCACCGCCGCCAGCACGCCGCCGACGATGCTGCCCGCCACCCGTTCGATACTGCGCGGCCAGGTCGCGGCGATCGACGGTTGCAGAATCAGCAGCGTCGCCATGGTGGCCCAGTAGCCGAACGGCAAGCCGAGCGCCCGGATCACGAGAAAGCCCGTGGTGGTGGTCACGCCGACGCGCGCCGCGTGACGCAAGCCGACCGACTCGATCGACAGGTTCGCTTTGAGCGTCGCCACGATGCGCGTCGACAGACGCAGCGCGCTGGCCTGCCACGTTTCGGGCTCGGCGAAGGCCGGCGCGAAATCGACCAGTTCGAAACCGGACTTCAGCTTCACCGGTTCCAGCAAGGCGGTTTCGAGCCGCCCGGCCAGACGTCGCAGGCGCGGCTGCAAACCGGCGAGATGCGCCCATTGCGCGTCGCCGGCGGCCATACCGGTGCCGCGCAGCACGTTGCCGATCGCCGTCAGCAATCTGCCCGCTCGGCGTACGCGCCAGGCGTCGTCCGGCACGCGTTCGCACGCGCCCGACACGGCGATCAGATAGGCAAACAACGCCTCGCCATCGGTCAGCAACGCGAGCAGCGTGTCGTAGGTATCGCGGCCGCCCGTTCTCGATGCCGGCACCTTCGCGAGGATCTTGCGCGAACGTTCGAGCGCGGCGCGTGCATCGGCGCGGAATTTCGCCGCATGCGTGGCCCATTCGCTCGGCGGCGCATGCCGTTCGAGAAGGCGCGCGCTATCCAGCGCGATGTCGGCGAGTCGCAGATAAACGGTGCGCAGCGACGCCCGGCTCGCGCCGAACGGATGAATCCGCCAGACGGTCAGGCTCAACACCACCGCGAACAGGCAGCCGACCAGATAGACGCCGAGAAACGCGAGGCCCGCGCGCCGGTCGTGCATGGGCCGGTCGACCATCACGACGCAGGCCGTCGCCGCCAGGATCGTGACTTGCGAGACGGCCGCGCCCCAGATCCGGCCGAACGCGCCGAGGCTCGTGAACAGCAGCAGCGCGATGGCCGCGCACAGCGTGCCCGCACTGGAGGCGAGCGCGGTGAGACCGCCGCATAGCGTGGACAACAACGCGAAGCCCATCATCGACGCAAAGCGCGCGCGGTTGGAGCCGCCCGCGTCGGCGAGGCAGGTCCAGAACGCGCCGATCGCGGCCCATGCGAACGCCGGTTCATGCAGCAGATTGCCGAGCGCGAGCATCGCGGTCGACGCACAGGCCGCCCTCAATCCCTCCGACAGACTCGCCTCGCTCGTCGCGAACGACACCATCCACACCGGCCGCTTGCGGTAGATCGCGGTGCCGACAGCGTAGAGCCCGCTCGACCAGCGTTGCGGCCACGACGACGACGGGTTGGACTTGCGATTCAGCATCCGGACGGTGTGCTCCCAAAAGCGCGTATTGATCGGGTTGATTGATCGGGTTGACCACGAACGCTCGCGGCGAACCCCGGCAAGCGGCAAATAATACGGGTTTACACCTAACTATAAAAATGGCTTCGGTTCATCCTCGCGATGCACTCTGGCTATGCGCCCGCAGTCTTTAGAACCGTATGCGATCGGCTTGAAAAACCCATGAAAAAACCGCGCGGCCCTGACGGGCTCGCGCGGTTTTTTTTTGCTTCGCGGCCGGCGGTCAGTCACAACGGACTGATCGGCCGGCTGGCAACGGGCAATTTACTTCTTATAGTTCGCCACGCCTTCCGTGATTTCCTTGTGCGCGGCGTCGATGCCCGCCCAGCCCTCGACCTTCACCCACTTGCCCTTCTCGAGCGCCTTGTATTGCTCGAAGAAGTGCTTGATCTGGTCTTTCAGGTACGCCGGGACGTCGTCGATCGATTTCAGATCGGCGGTCATCGGGCAGATCTTGTCGTGCGCGACGGCAACCAGCTTCGCGTCCACGCCCGATTCGTCGGTCATTTGCAGCATGCCGAGCGCGCGCGCGCGAACCACCGAGCCGGCCAGCAGCGGGAACGGCGTGATCACCAGCACGTCGACCGGGTCGCCGTCGCCCGACAGGGTTTGCGGAATGAAGCCGTAGTTGGCCGGATAGCGCATGCCGGTGCCGATGAAACGGTCGACGACGAGCAGGCCCAAATCCTTGTCGGCCTCGTACTTCACCGGATCGCTTTGCGCCGGGATTTCGATGATGACGTTGAAATCTTGCGGCAGGTCTTTGCCCGCGGGGACGTGATTGAAGCTCATGAGCGCTCTCTGATCAGGATGGAATTCGGAACACGGCGCGCAGTGCGTGCGCCCGGACGGTGTGAAGCGTGACGACTCGATTCGCCGCGGTTGCCTCGACATCGCCGCGGGCCGCGGCGCTGCGGCCGGACAGTGCGGAATGCGCCATTATAGCCAATCGGTCGATGGCGCCCCGGCGAGGATCGGCGCGATAATCATCCGGCGTCGTTCATTGTGCCTCTCATTTGTGAACCGCACGTCACCGCCCGCACCTGCGTGGCGCCGCGTGCCACCTCAAGGAGTCTGCATGGAAGAAGCCCGACACTTCATCGGCGGCGAGTGGCACGCCGCGTCAGGCGGCGAGACGATCGCCGTGCTCGATCCGTCGGACGGCCAGCCGTTCGCGCAACTGGCGCGCGGCACGGCGGCGGATATCGAGGCCGCCGTGCAGGCCGCCCGCCGCGCGTTCGAAGGCGCCTGGGGCGCGGCGAGCGCCGCCGAACGCGGCCGCGTGCTGTACCGGCTCTCCATGCTGGTGGCGGCGCATCAGGAAGAACTGGCGCAACTCGAAGCGCGCGACACCGGCAAGCCGCTCAAGCAGGCGCGCGCCGATTCGGCCGCCCTCGCCCGCTATTTCGAGTTCTACGCCGGCGCGGCCGACAAACTGCACGGCGAAACGCTGCCCTATCAAACCGGCTACACGGTGCTGACGATCCGCGAGCCGCACGGCGTGACCGGCCATATCGTGCCGTGGAATTACCCGATGCAGATTGTCGGTCGCAGCGTCGGCGCGGCGCTCGCCAGCGGCAATGCGTGCGTCGTCAAACCGGCCGAAGACGCGTGCCTGTCGGTGCTGCGCGTCGCCGAACTGGCGGCCGAGGCGGGCTTGCCGGCCGGCGCGCTGAATATCGTCACCGGCTACGGCCATGAAGCCGGCGCGGCGCTCGCCCGTCATCCGGGCATCGATCACATTTCGTTCACCGGCTCGCCGGAAACCGGCAAGCTGGTCGCCCACATGGCCGCCGACAATCACGTGCCGGTCACGCTCGAACTCGGCGGCAAGTCGCCGCAAATCGTCTTCGCCGACGCCGATCTCGACGCGGCGCTGCCCGTGCTGGTGTCGGCGATCGTGCAGAACGCCGGGCAAACCTGCTCGGCGGGCAGCCGCGTGCTGATCGACCGCGCCATTTACGAGCCTTTGCTGGACCGCCTGAGCGGCGCGTTTCACGCGTTACGCGTCGGCCCTTCGCAGGCCGACCTCGACTGCGGGCCGCTGATCAACGCCAAGCAGCAGCAGCGCGTGTGGGACTTTCTGTCGGACGCGCAGCACGACGGCATTGCGATGGCGGCGCAAGGCGAAGTGATTACCGAGGCGCCGGAGAGCGGCTTTTATCAGGCGCCCACGCTGCTGCGAGACGTGCCCACGAGCCACCGCCTCGCGCGCGACGAAGTGTTCGGCCCCGTGCTTGCCGCGATGTCCTTCAGCGACGAAGACGAAGCGCTGGCGCTTGCCAACGGCACGCCATACGGGCTCGTAGCCGGCATCTGGACGCGCGACGGCGCACGGCAAATGCGTCTCGCGCGACGCCTGCGCGCCGGGCAGGTGTTCATCAACAACTATGGCGCGGGTGGCGGTGTGGAATTGCCGTTCGGTGGCGTCAAGCACTCGGGGCACGGCCGCGAGAAGGGCTTCGAAGCGCTGTACGGTTTCACGGTGTTGAAGACCATTGCGATCCGGCACGGCTAATGACTCGCGGTTAGCGCTCGGTCAAAACGTAAACAGCAGATTGACGGCATTCACAACCCACAACGGAGACATCATGCGGTTGACAGGTAAAACGGCCATCGTCACGGGTGGCGGCTCGGGTTTCGGCGAAGGCATTGCGAAGACCTACGCGCGCGAAGGCGCCAACGTCGTGGTCAACGATCTGAACGGGCCGGCCGCGGAACGCGTGGCGAGTGAAATCGCGCTGGCCGGCGGCAAGGCCATCGCGGTGGCGGGCAACGTCGCGCAGCGCGACGACTGGCGGAAACTGCGCGAAGCCGCGCTCGACGACTTCGGCAGCGTGCAGATCGTGGTCAACAACGCCGGCACCACGCATCGCAACAAACCCGTGATGGAAGTCACCGAAGCCGAGTTCGACCGCGTCTACGCGGTGAACGTCAAAAGCATCTACTGGAGCGTGCAGGAATTCGTGCCTTATTTCCGCGAGCAAGGCGGCGGCGGCTTCGTCAATATCGCGTCGACGGCCGGCGTGCGGCCCCGGCCCGGTCTCGTCTGGTACAACGGCAGCAAGGGCGCCGTCATCATCGCGAGCAAGTCGCTCGCCGTCGAGTTGGGTCCGGACCGGATTCGCGTGAATTGCATCAATCCGGTGATCGGCGAAACGGCGCTGCTGTCGGAGTTCATGGGCGTCGAAGATACGCCGGCCAATCGCCAGCGCTTTCTCGCGGGCATTCCGCTCGGGCGCTTTTCGACCCCGCAGGACATTGCCAACGCCGCGCTGTATCTGGCGTCGGACGAAGCCGAATTCATCACCGGCGTGTGCCTCGAAGTGGACGGCGGCCGCTGCGTCTAGCGCCCGCCTCAGTGTTTTCCCCCGGTATCGATTCGTCATCCAAAGCACCTGGCGCGACTAGAATCCATCGCAGGCGGTACTTCAATTCCACAAGAAAAGAGGAGACACCATGGCAAGTCCTGCAGATCCGCTCCACCATCCCGGCGCGGGCGCGCCCCCCTCCACCTTCGAGGAGGCCACCTACCGCAAGGTCACGTGGCGGCTCGCCCCGCTGCTGATGCTCTGCTACGTGGTCGCGTATCTGGATCGCGTCAACGTCGGCTTCGCGAAGCTGCAAATGACCAGCGACCTCGGCCTGAGCGACGCCGTCTACGGCTTCGGCGCGGGGATTTTCTTCCTTGGCTATTTCATCTTCGAAATTCCCAGCAACGTGATCCTGCACAAGGTCGGCGCGCGGGTGTGGATTGCACGGATCATGGTGTCGTGGGGCGTGATCTCGATGCTGACCATGTTCGTCACCACGCCGGCCATGTTCTACGCGATGCGCTTTCTGCTCGGTCTCGCCGAAGCGGGCTTCTTCCCCGGCATCATCCTGTATCTCACCTACTGGTATCCGGCGCACCGGCGCGGCCGCATGACCACCTGGTTCATGACGGCGATCGCGTTGTCGGGGGTGATAGGCGGTCCGGTGTCGGGCTACATCCTGAAGAACTTCAACGGCATGAACGGCTGGCATGGCTGGCAGTGGCTGTTTCTGCTCGAAGGCGTGCCGTCGGTGATCGTCGGGATTCTGGTGTTCGCGAAGCTGGACGACCGGATCTCGAAAGCGAAATGGCTGACGCGCGAGGAACAGCAACTGCTCGAAAGCCAGGTCTCCGCCGAGGAAGCGACCAAGCACGACATGCCGATCCGCCAGGTGCTCACGAGCGGCCGCGTGCTGATGCTGAGTCTCGTGTATTTCTCGTTCGTGATGGGGCTATACGGCGTGAGCTTCTGGCTGCCGACCATCATCAAGGCGACCGGCGTCACCGACTCGTTCATGATCGGCCTGCTGTCCGCGATTCCGTTCGCGGCGGCGGTGGTGGCGATGGTGTTCGTGGCACGCAGCGCGGACCGCACCCGCGAGCGGCGCTGGCATATCGCGGTGCCGGCTTTTGCGGGCGCGCTCGGGCTGGTGCTGTCGGTCGTCTGGGCGCACAACACGGTGCTCGCCATGACCGCGCTGACCCTCGCGACCATGGGCATTCTGACCACGCTGCCGCTGTTCTGGAGTCTGCCTACGGCGATTCTTGCCGGTACGGGCGCGGCGGCCGGCATTGCGATGATCAACTCGATCGGCAATCTGGCGGGCTTTCTGAGCCCATACGCGGTGGGCTGGCTCAAGCAGGCGACCGCCGCGAACGACTCCGGCATGTACATGCTGGCCGCGTTCATGGTGCTGGGCGGTTTGCTGGCGATCAGCGTGCCGGCGAGGATGGTGAACAAGTGAAGCGGTTCATCGCGTAACGGTGGGCGTTGGGCGACACGCGCCGTGATGCGCTTGCCGCCTGCGTGACCGGTAAAGCGACCGATGTTTCGACGCATCAACAAAAAACCCCCGGTGTTCCGCAACACCGGGGGTTTTCTTCATTTGCCTGCGCTGCCTGAATCAGACGGTCGGGCGGCGCTAAACGCCAATCTCACACCACGTTCATGGCCAGCGAACTCTCGCGATAATGCTGGCTCGCCTTATCCGTATCGCCAAGCTGTTCGTGCAAACGCGCCAACGCGCGATGCGAGCGAATCTTCAAGGTCTCGTTGTCGGCCAGTTTCAACGCCCGCTCGAGGAACGATTGCGCCTTGCCCCACAGTTGCTGATGCAGGCACAAACGGCCGAGGGCGAACATCAGGTCGGCATCTTCCGGACGATCCTTCTGCCAGGCTTCGGCCTTCTGGATCAGCGGCAGGGCGTCGCCCGCGGTGGTATCCGGATAACGGCGCAACAGCCGCGCGTCCCAGTTCTGCGCCAGCGCTTCCTCGACGATCTTGCGCGCGTCTTGCGGACGGTTCAGCGCCACCAGCAGTTCGGCGGCGAGATCGGCGAGACGCGGCGAATGACGCTCGGTGGCCGACAGCGAATTCCACAGTTCCAGCAGCGCGTCGGCGTTATGCCGGCGATCGCGCAGCAGGTTTTCCGCCGCCAGTTGCCGCAAGCGTACCGCCACGGCCGGATGAATCGCCTCGCGTTTTTCCAGCGTCTTGACGAGCTTGAGCACTTCGGCCCAGTTCTTCAATTGCTGTTGCGCGCGCAACATGATCTGCTGCGCGTGAATGCGCCGCGCGCCTTGCGATTGCATCTCGGTCAGCGCGGTCAAGGCGCCGTCGGCGTCGCGGCCGTCGGCGCGCATGTCGGCGGTGGCCATCAGGCGAGCGTCGAGCCAGTCGGCTTCGTCGATCTGCGCGAGCCATTCGTCGCGCCGTCCGTATTCATGCATGCGGTGCGCCGCGGTGGCCGCGATCAACCCGGCCGCGCCCTTGTTGTCGCCATTGACGAGCGCATCTTTCGCGGCCTTTTCAGCACGCGAAAAACGCCCCGCATACAGATTGCCGATCGCATCGCGCAACGCCGCGTGCGCCTTGGCGACGCGCGAACGCGCGCGATAAGCCGCCACGCGCTGCGGCATACGCCAGATATTGCGGAAGATGCGCAGCAGCGCGTACAGCAGGATGAACAGCACCACCAGTCCGACCACGAACAGATTCAACGAAATGTCGACGCGGTACGGCGGATAGATCAACAGCACCTGCCCCATATCGAAGCGCCCGACCACCGCCAGCACCACCGCGACGGCGAACAGCAACGCAAGCCATAGAAGTCCCCGGATCGCCATGATTAACCTCGGTTCCGGTATTGATTGACGGCTTGCAGACTCGTGTTCAGATTCGGCAGTTCGACCGCGGCGGAGCCCGCGTCCACCTGCTTGACCAGATCTTCCACGGTCTGCGTCTTCTTCGACGCGTTGTCGAAATAGCGCGTGAGCGCGGACTGCGCCGCCTGCAGATCCGACTTCAGCGTGGTCTGGTTGCGCGACAACAACGCGAGACGCGCCGACAGCAGGCGCAGCTTCACGTTCTCACGCACGAAGTAGCCCTGGTCGGGCGTGACCAGCATGGCGTCGGCATTGTCGATACGGCGCACCTGCACGAGGCTCGTCAACTGCTGGCCGATGCCCGTGGTGACTTCGCGCCACCACACTTTCCAGCGCGGCTCGCCGGTGGCCGCGGCCACCTTCGCCGTGTCGGCCCAGGTCGCGGCCTTCGGCGTGGCGTGCGCGATCGGCGACTCGCCCGACAGCGGCAGGCTGTCGATCTGGTCGATCGCGTTGTCGAGCTTGATGGCGAGACCGGTCAGATCGGTGGACGGCGCGGCCTTCAGCTTGTCGATGTCTTGCGCGATCGCCTTGCGCACCGTGACGGCTTGCGGGCTGTCCGACGCGGCGAGGCGCGTGTCCGCGCTTTGCAGCGCGAACAGCGCGAGCTGCGTGTTGCCGGTGAGCTGCAACTGCTGGCTCGCGGCCGACAGCATCTGCCCGACTTCGGCGAAGGTCCAGTCGTCGCGATTGCGGGCAAGATCCGTGTATTGCTGCTGCAGCGCCTGCTGCGCGGTTTGCGCATCGGCGAGCTTGCCTTCGAGCTGCGCGACCTGGGCGTCCGATTGATGCACCGTGGCCAGCGCCTGCTCGGTCTTGACGCGCAACTCGCTGGTCTGGGCGTCGTTGGCCTGCTGGCGTTGCGCGAGCTGCTGCTCGGCGCGCTCCACCTTACGGTTGAGCGCAAAGCCGCCCACGCCCGCGCCACAGGCCAGGATCACGACGACAAACCACAGCAGCGGTCCGCTCGCGCTGCGGCGCTTTTGCGCTTCGTAGGGCGTGAAGGGGGGATTCGGCGGCAACCCGGTGGTCGCGGCCGGCTGGGGTGAAGCGTTCGTGGAAGCGGTCGTTTCAGTCATGCGTGATTGTGCCGGTGAATGAGCCGGGTTGGACGGTGCCGGTTGAACTACGGTCGGAACGGCGGCAAGCAGAGCGCGGGCAATCCGGTCGTCGCCCGCGCCGGACACCGTCATGCTATCAAAACCCAATGCCCGCGCGGTCTGCGCAATCCGCGGATGCGGCGTGACAAGCGTGGCGTGTTTGAGCGCGGCGATTTCGCCAGTAGTCAGATGGTCTTGCGCGAGTTCGTGCAGATTGCGCACGCCTTCGGAACTGGTCAGCAGCCACGCGTGCGGCAGGCCGGCGAGCAGTTCGTGCACGCGCGCCCAACCGCCGATGGACGGCTCGGGCACCAGACGCCGGTAAGCCGCGACCGTCTCGACCTCGGCGCCGGCTTCGCGCAGACGCTCGGCAAGCCATTCGCGGCCGCCGTCGCCGCGCACGATCAGCACGCGCTTGCCTTCGAAGCCGGTGGCGCCGAGCGCGGTTTCGAGCGCCGCGAACAGGCCTTCGGAATCGAAGCGCGCGGTTTCTTCGTCGTGACCCGACGGCGGGCTGATCACGTTGTACGCGGGCGCCGCGACGCCATGGCGCGCGAGCGCCTGCACGCTGCCCGGCCCGACCACGCCGATCGGCAACGCATGCGGCCAGATCGCATCGCTGTGCGCGAAAGCCTGGTCGATTGCGTTCGGCGAGACGAACACGACCAGCGCGTAGCGTTCGAGCGAAGCGAGCGCCGCGCGCAGCGGCGCGGCGTCGGTGACCGGCGCGATATCGATCAGCGGGAAGTCGAGTGTGGCGATGCCGGCCTCGGCGAGCCGCGAGATCAGTTCGCTCGACTGACCGGCCGGTCGCGTAATCACGACCGTGAACGCCGTCTTGCCGACGGTGGAGGACGAGGTGTTGCCGGAGGAGTCGGCCGTCATCACTCGCCGGTCACCGCGCCGGGGGTTGTGCCGGAATGGGCGTCGTTCGGTGTGCCGTTCGCCGAACCCGCAGCGGGACCGCTGGCCGTGCTGAGCGCCCGCACGATCTCCATCGCGCCTTGCTGTTCGAGCTCGTCGGCGACCTGCTGGCCGAGCGCGATGGCGCGTTCGACGGTCGGCGCGGGCGCCGAGGCCTGCGCGCTCAACACGCGCTGGCCGTCGGGCGTCGCGACCATGCCGCGCAGATGCAACGCGCCGTCATGCCACGTGGCATACGCGGCAAGCGGCACTTCGCAACTGCCGCCGAGCGCGCGCGACACCATGCGCTCCGCTTCGACTGCCGCCGCGGTGTGTTCGTGATGCAACGGCGCGAGCCATGCCGCGAGGTCCGCCCGATCGGCACGAATCTCGATGCCGAGCGCGCCTTGACCCGCCGCGGGCAAGCTGTCTTCCGGATCGAGCAGCGCGCGGATACGTTCGGCGAGACCCAGGCGCTTCAGCCCGGCGGCGGCCAGAATGATCGCCGCGTAGTCGCCGCGATCGAGCTTACCCAGACGCGTATCCAGATTGCCGCGCAGCGGCCGCACTTCGAGATGCGGATAACGGATGCGCAACATCGCCTCGCGACGCAGGCTGGACGTGCCGACCACCGCGCCGGCCGGCAATGCGGCCAGCGACTCGTATTGATTCGAGACCAGCGCGTCGCGCGGATCTTCACGTTCCATGATGGTCGACAGCGCAAAGCCCTCGGGCAAGGTCATCGGCACGTCTTTGAGCGAATGCACGGCGAGATCGGCGCGGCCATCGGCGAGAGCCGCTTCCAGTTCCTTGACGAACAAACCCTTACCACCAACCTTCGACAAAGTGCGATCGAGAATTTGATCGCCACGTGTCGTCATTCCGAGGATTTTTACGTCACAAGATGGATATAATTTGTGCAGCGCACATCGCACATGCTCCGCCTGCCAGATGGCAAGGCGGCTTTCTCGCGACGCAATCACAAGCGTGTGGGGTGGCGTGGAAAACGTCTCGGTGTTCATTAGCTTGCTGATCGAATGTCGGGATGTAATAACAAACAATGTTAGCACGCGCCCTTATGTCTCAAGGCACGGCCAGCCGCCGTGCGGGCGCGGTATCGATGGAGGAGACAGGCTTCGCGCAGCACACGCCTGCCCCATCCCAGCCTGTTCACGCACGGTCGTTCGCGCACCGCTGCCCGGCATGCGGGATGATGCAATGCGGCGCAAGCTGCACGCGTGGCCGACCCGGCCGGCGTGCATCGCATGCCGGCGCACGGTCACCCTCACCGGCGTTTCGGCGGTTCGGCGTGCTGGTTCCACAGCCGTTCTCCATCGGCACCTGTCGTTAGTGCTGTTCACCTTGCAGTCCGTAGCGCAGTTCCGCAGTAGCAGTCCATCACTCAACAGACCCCGGCTTCCCTGAGGAAACCCATCGTGACGTCTTCCGGATCGGCGCGCCCTGCCCGCCGCAACACTGCATCGCCCAACACCAACGCGGCCGACACCGCCGCGGCGCCTACCGCTTCCGCCGGCTCCGCCGCGAGCGCCACGCAGTCGACACCGGCCAAACGCGCCGGCAAAACAGCCCGCGCCGCCCAGCCGGCCAACGCCGCCAAGGCCAGCAAATCCGCTAAAACGTCCACGTCCGCCAAGGCGGTCAAGCCCGTGAAAACCGTCAAGGCGGAGAAGGCCACGTCGGCGCCTGCGCTGCAAGCCGTGTCGAAAGACACCAAGGTGCCCGCGCCGAAAACCAACGGCCGCACGCGCGAGGACAAGGACCATCCGCTGTTCCAGGACATCCGTTATCTGGGACGCCTGCTTGGCGACGTGCTGCGCGAACAGGAAGGCGACGAAGTGTTCGACGTCGTCGAGACGATCCGTCAGACGGCGGTACGCTTTCGCCGCGAGGACGACAGCGCGGCCGCGCAAACGCTCGACAGAAAACTGCGCTCGCTGAGCCCGGAGCAAACGGTCAGCGTGGTGCGCGCGTTCAGCTACTTCTCGCATCTGGCGAATATCGCCGAAGACCGTCACCGCAACCGCCGTCACCGGATTCACGCGCTGGCCGGCTCGACCTCGCAGCCGGGCACGATCGCCCATGCGCTGGAGCGGCTCGTCGCCGCCGGCGCGGCCGCGACGCCGGTGTTGCAGCAGTTCTTCAACGAAGCGCTGATCGTGCCGGTGCTGACCGCGCACCCTACCGAAGTGCAACGCAAGAGCATTCTCGACGCGCAGCACGACGTCGCGCGTCTGCTTGCCGAGCGCGACCAGCAATTGACCGACCGCGAACGCTTGCATAACGAAGCGATGCTGCGCGCGCGCGTCACGTCGCTATGGCAAACGCGCATGCTGCGCGACACGCGTCTGTCGGTCGCCGACGAAATCGAAAACGCGCTGTCGTTCTATCGCGCCACTTTCCTCGAAGAAATCCCGGCGCTGTACGCCGATATCGAAGAAGCGCTCGCCGAGCACGGCCTCGAAGCGCGTCTGCCGCCGTTCTTCCAGATGGGCAGCTGGATCGGCGGCGACCGCGATGGCAATCCGAACGTCACAGCCGAAACGCTGGAAAACGCGATCACCCGCCAGGCCGCGGTGATCTTCGAACACTACATGGAGCAGGTGCACAAGCTCGGCGCGGAGTTGTCGGTGTCGAACCTGCTGGCCGGCGCCAGCGAGCCGCTCAAGGCGCTGGCCGCCGCGTCGCCCGACCAGTCGCCGCATCGCACCGACGAGCCGTACCGCCGTGCGTTGATCGGCATGTACACGCGGCTCGCCGCCAGCGCACGCGTGCGTCTGGGCGAAGGCAGCGTGCCGGTGCGCAGCGCCGGCCGCGGCGCGGCGCCGGTGCGGGCGATCCCGTATGACGACTCCGCCGACTTCGTGCGCGATCTGCACGTGCTGATCGATTCGCTCGCCGAGCATCACGGCGCGCCGCTGGCGGCGCCCCGCCTGTCGCCGCTCGCGCGCGCCGCCGAAGTGTTCGGCTTCCACCTCGCGAGCATCGACTTGCGTCAAAGCTCGGACATTCACGAAGCGGTGATCGCCGAATTGCTCAAGCGCGCGGGCGTCGTGGAAGACTACGCGGCGCTGTCCGAATCGGACAAGCTCGCCGTGCTACTCGCCGAACTGGCGCAGCCGCGTCCGTTGCGTCTGCCGTATGCCGAGTATTCCGATCTCGTGAAGAGCGAACTCGGCGTGCTCGAGGAAGCCCGCGTGACGCGTGAAAAATTCGGCGCGCGCGCGGTGCGCAACTACATCATTTCGCACACGGAAACGGTCAGCGATCTGGTCGAAGTGATGTTGCTGCAAAAGGAAACCGGCCTGCTGCACGGCCGTCTGGGCGACGCTAACGACCCGGCGCGCGCGGGCCTGATGGTGATTCCGCTGTTCGAGACGATTCCCGACTTGCGCAACGCGTCGCACATCATGCGCGACCTGATCTCGCTGCCGGGCGTCGACGCACTGATCGAACATCAGGGCAACGAGCAGGAAGTGATGCTCGGCTATTCGGACAGCAATAAAGACGGCGGTTTCCTCACCTCGAACTGGGAGCTGTATCGCGCCGAACTCGCGCTGGTGTCGCTGTTCAACCAGCGCGGTATCACGCTGCGGCTGTTCCATGGTCGCGGCGGCACCGTCGGCCGCGGGGGCGGTCCGACCTATCAGGCGATTCTGTCGCAGCCGCCGGGCACCGTCGACGGTCAGATCCGTTTGACCGAGCAAGGCGAAGTGATTGCCAGCAAGTTCGGCAATCCGGAAATCGGCCGGCGCAATCTGGAAACGGTAATCGCCGCGACGCTCGAAGCGTCGTTGCTGCCGCACGGCAATACGCCCGCGCAGTTGCCGGAATTCGAAGAGACCATGCAGCAGTTGTCCGACGCGGCAATGGCGTCGTATCGCGCGTTGGTCTACGAAACGCCGGGCTTCAAGGAGTACTTCTTCGAGTCCACGCCGATCGCGGAGATCGCCGAGCTGAACATCGGCAGCCGGCCGGCTTCGCGCAAGCTGCAGGATCCGAAGCAACGCAAGATCGAAGATCTGCGCGCCATTCCGTGGGGCTTCTCGTGGGGTCAATGCCGTTTGCTGCTGACCGGCTGGTACGGTTTCGGCAGCGCGGTGGCCGCGCATCTGGACAGCGCGCCGAGCGACGCCGAACGCGCGCGCCGTCTCACGCTGCTGAAGAAAATGCACAAGAGCTGGCCGTTCTTCTCGAACCTGCTGTCGAACATGGACATGGTGCTGGCGAAGACCGACCTCGCGGTCGCCTCACGTTATGCGGCGCTGGTGTCGGACAAGAAGCTGCGCAAGCACGTGTTCGAGCGCATCGTCGCGGAGTGGGAACGCACCTCGAAGGTGTTGTCGGAAATCACCGGCAAGAGCGAGCGCCTCGCGGAGAATCCGCTGCTCGCGCGTTCGATCAAGAACCGCTTCCCGTATCTCGATCCGCTGAATCACTTGCAGGTGGAGTTGCTCAAGCGTCACCGCGCGGGCGACACCAACGCGCGCGTGCGGCGCGGGATTCATTTGAGCATCAACGGGATCGCGGCGGGGCTGCGCAATACGGGTTAAGCACACCGGCTGAGTGCTCAAGCGGCCTGGTTGGCCGCTTGAACGACAACGCCGGACACGGAGTTTTTTCCGTGCCCGGCGTTGTCATTTTCGGCGCGGGAATTTTGCCGCGCGCGATCCTTCGCGCGTTCCTTCGCGTTCGTCAGTGCGCCTCGATCATCAGCGCGTCGAGCTTGAACGAGCCATCTTCCTGCACGCCGAAATAGGCACGCACCTCGTCCGGCGAATGCGCCCACAGCGAACGGATCGCCACGACTCGCGGCTCCGGCGTCCGCATGCGCGCCACCCACGAACCGAATTCGATATCGATGCGCCAGCGCTCGCGAATCGACGCCTGAAAGCCAGCCGCTTCGAAAAACGCGACCCATTCGTCGGCGCGGTAATCGCGGATATGCGAACCGTCGCGCAGCACCTCGACCGCCTGCAAATGCGTATCGAGCAACGGATGATCGCTGCCGGCGATATCGATGAACAACACCTTGCCGGCCGGCTTCAACACACGCCGTACCTCGGCGAGCGCGAGCGGCACGTCATGCCAATGGTGCGCGCTCATCCGGCTGATCACCCAGTCGAAGCTGTGATCGGCGAACGGCAGCTTTTCCGCCGCGCCCTGCTGCGTGCGGATGTTGGCGAGGCCGCGATCCTGCGCGGCGCCTTCGACCGTTGCCAGCATGGGCGGCGCGATGTCGTACGCGACCACGTCTTTTGCATGCTTCGCGACCGCGAAGCTCGCGTGACCCGCCCCGCATCCCATGTCGAGCACCGTCGCGTCCGGCGTCGCGGCGATCGACGCCGCCAGCGTTTGCAGATCGGCGCCGGTGGCATGGGTCTGACTCGTCAAATACGCGGCGGCGGTCGAGCCGAAGGCGTCGGCGACCTGATCGTGATGCTTCATGGGGAGGCTCCGGTTATCGGTTATCGGGTTAGACCCAAGGGTGAAACCCAGCTGACACGGGAAGGCGTTGCAGCGTTCCTGCCGCTACAATAGGGCCCGCCGTGTACCAGTACAAGTTAAGCAATTATTCTGGTATCGAAAGCACCCCCACAAGATCGCCCAATACCTCCCTTACGCGCCGCCCGCCCAGAATGACCACGTCGCCTACCGCCGACCACCCGCCACCGCTCGACGCCACCCCGGCCCGCGCGCTTGGCGATTTCATCCGCGCTCATCGCGAGCGCCTGTCGCCGCAAGCGGTCGGCCTGCCGCCGGGTCCGCGCCGCCGCACGCCAGGCTTGCGGCGCGAGGAAGTCGCGCAACTGTGCGGCGTGAGTCCAACCTGGTACACGTGGATCGAGCAAGGGCGGCCGGTGTCGGCTTCGGCCGAGGCGCTCGCGCGGATCGCGGTCGCGTTGCAGTTGTCGCGCGCCGAGCGGGCCTATCTGTTCGAACTGGCCGCCCAGCGCGATCCGGCCGAGCCCGATCCAGCCGCCGCCGACGCGCCCGCCACGCTGCTCGAAACCGTGCGGCTGGTCAACGCGCCGGCCTATGTGCTCGACCGTCAGTGGACCGCGCTGGCGTGGAACGAGCGCGCCGCCGACCTGTTCGTCGGCTGGCTGGACGGCACGCATGACCGCAACCTGCTGCGCTACACCTTCACCGAGCCCGCGGCGAGCGCGCTGATCGTCGACTGGGAAACGCGCGCGCGGCGGCTCGCGGCCGAGTTTCGCGCCGACTCGATCCGTCATTTGAACGACGCGCCCACGCGCGCGCTGATCGATTCGCTCAGCGCCGCCAGCGACGCGTTCACGCGCTTCTGGGCGTCGCAGGACGTCGGCGGCCGCGAGGGCGGGCGGCGCGAATTCAACCATCCGCGCGACGGCCGCGTCGTGTATGACCAGATCACCTTCAAACCCGCGCATCGGGAAGATCTGAAGCTGGTGGTGCTGGTGCGCGAGTAGTCGCGCACCAGCACGGCGCGTGCTGCTCGCACGGCCGCCGGCCGGCAGCGTCTTCGGGCGCTCCCGCCAGTGTTAAAATCCCTCTCTTTCCCCGCTGCGGCGGCAGCATCTGCACGGACCGTACAGCCGCGCCGCCCGCCTCGTCACCGTTCGATCAACTGCTGCTTAACAGCCGCCTAACTGCCCAACACCATGACGTCCCAACTGCACAAAAAAGGCGAAGCCTGGTCGGCTCGCTTCTCGGAGCCGATGTCGGAACTCGTCAAACGCTATACGTCGTCGGTCTTCTTCGACAAGCGTCTGGCGCTCGTCGATATCGAGGGATCGCTCGCGCACGCCTCGATGCTGGCGGCGCAGAAGATCATCGCCGCCGACGACCTCGCCGCGATCCAACGCGGCATGGCGCAGATCAAGGGTGAAATCGAGCGCGGCGAGTTCGAGTGGCAACTCGACCTGGAAGACGTCCACCTGAATATCGAAGCACGGCTCACCGCGCTGATCGGCGACGCCGGCAAGCGCCTGCACACCGGCCGCTCGCGTAACGACCAGGTCGCGACCGACATCCGCCTGTGGCTGCGCGGCGAAATCGACCGGATCGGCGGCTTGCTGACGGAACTGCGCGTGGCGCTCGTGGACATGGCGGAGAAGAACGCGTCGGTCATCATGCCGGGCTTCACGCACCTGCAGGTCGCGCAGCCGGTCACGTTCGGGCATCACCTGCTCGCCTACGTCGAAATGTTTTCGCGCGACGCCGAGCGCATGATCGATTGCCGCAAGCGCGTGAACCGGCTGCCGCTGGGCGCCGCCGCGCTGGCCGGCACCAGCTATCCGATCGACCGTCACGCGGTGGCGAAAACGCTGGGCTTCGACGGCATCTGCGCGAATTCGCTGGACGCCGTTTCCGACCGCGACTTCGCGATCGAATTCACGGCGGCGGCGGCCCTCGTCATGACGCACGTGTCGCGCTTCTCCGAAGAGCTGGTGCTGTGGATGAGCCCGCGCGTCGGCTTTATCGATCTGGCCGATCGCTTCTGCACCGGCTCGTCGATCATGCCGCAGAAAAAAAACCCGGACGTGCCCGAACTCGCGCGCGGCAAAACCGGCCGTGTGAACGGTTACCTGATCGCGCTGCTGACGCTCATGAAAGGCCAGCCACTCGCGTACAACAAAGACAATCAGGAAGACAAGGAACCGCTGTTCGACACCGTCGACACGGTCGCCGACACGCTGCGCATCTTCGCTGAAATGGTCGCGGGCATTTCGGTGAAGCCGCAAGCCATGCGCGACGCCGCATTGCAAGGCTTCTCCACCGCAACCGATCTCGCCGACTACCTGGTCAAGCGCGGCCTGGCATTCCGCGACGCGCACGAAGCGGTCGCGCTGGCAGTGCGCATCTGCGCGGATCGCGGCTGCGATCTGGCGGATCTGTCGCTCGAGGAAATGCGCGCGGAACTGCCGAACGTCGCGCATCTGATCGGCGACGACGTGTTCTCGTATCTGACGCTGGAAGGGTCGGTGGCGAGCCGCAATCATCCGGGCGGCACGGCGCCGGAACAGGTGCTGACAGCAGTGAAGGCGGCACGGGCGGCGTTGCAGTAAGCGGCGCCCGGTGTGGCGATGAGTGCGCTTGCCGCGTGCTCGTTGCATACGCGATAGAAAGCGAATCCATCAACCGGGTTCGCTTTTTTTTCGTCTCGAGCCTGACGCGAAAAGGCGTCGCACAAAAAAAGAAAGCCCGCCGAAGCGGGCTAAATGAAAGACTTCCACCGATGCCTCCCGAAAGAGGCCAGCAGAGTGTAGGCGCGTTTGCACCACAAACAAATCTGCTCATATTTCAGGCTATTACAAGCCGTGGAATGTCCCGCGCCAGCAAGCCAAACAGCGCGACATCACGCGAAAACCGGACGGAAAAAGCTGCGCTCATAACTCACGATGCAGTGCGTTTCCTGCGCGTAGGCGAAGGCGGCCTGGCATTCGGCATCGTCCATCGACTGAACTCGGTAAGCCTCGTAAGCCGCCAGTGATTCGAATGTAAACATGGCGAGCGCAACGTTGTTCGCGCCTTCGGACGGCAAGAAATAGCCGTGATGCCGGCCGCCAAATTTCTCGACCAGCGGGATCCACAGTTTGCCGTAATGCTCGAATTCCTTGAGCTTGTACGGGTCGATGATGTAGCGCAGATAACAGGTGACCATGATTGCCGGTTTCCGTGTCGGTATGGGTGGAGGAATGAAGGGCGGAACACATGATAGGTCAGTTTGCGATGCCGGCGTTTCGACGGCACGCAGGGACAACGCTCATTGAATCCTGGCGCTTTTTGACTACCATCCAACTACACCACGCCTTGATGCCGCCGCGACTATGCTTATCCGCACACGTCACGTTCGACGTTTCACCGGACGCTTTAATGCACGCGTCTTCTCATGCGTCCGCGTGTTGTCGCGAGTCGCGCGCGGTGTGGCATCGGCATGGGCCACGGCCCTCGTCATGGTGACGGCGTTCAGCCTCGCCGCCTGCACGTTCACACCGCCAACCCGCCCCGCCCTCACGATACCGCCCGCCGCCATCAACAGCGCCACGCTCGATCAGTACCGCGACGCCGTCGCGCGACGCATCGTCGAACGCAACCCGTCCTATGTGTTGCGCGGCACGCCGCAAGCCATGCTGCGTTCGCTGGTGGTGGTGTCGTTCACGGTGGATCGCAACGGCCGCGTGCTGGAGTCGTCGGTGTATCGCACCAACGGCGACGACGACGCCGAAAGCACCGCGCTCGCCAGCCTGCGGCGCGCTTCGCCGCTACCGCAACCGCCCGGCAAACTGCTCGACGGACGCGGCCAGCTAGAACTGTTCGAAGACTGGCTCTTCAACGACGACGGCAAATTCCAGTTGCGCGAGTTGGCCTCGCCGCAAGCGCAAACCATCGATTGAAGCACGCAAACCCTGGTTATTCCCCTGGTATCGCCGCATTCCCGCGCAAACACGGCCGGCCGCCGTTGTAAGCTGTTGCTTCGTTGCGCTCGCCGGGCGTAGCCGCACCTCGGCCCACGGGTGCCGTCGAAGCAGGCGCCAGACGCACGAACCCAAACAGAGATGCCGCCCACGCGCGCGCCGCCGCTTCGAGACTCACGGCGCCCGCCGGCATCCACGACAACAGGAGACCTTGCATGTCCACTTCGCCGATTTCCGCGGCCCAGCCCGATGCGACCGGGCAGAACAGTAGCGCGCGCATCATCTTCGCGAGCTTTATCGGCACCGCGATCGAGTTCTACGATTTCTATGTCTACGCGACCGCCGCCGCGCTCGTGATCGGACCGGTGTTTTTCCCGCACGGTTCGGCGACCGCTCAGGCGTTGTCGGCCTTCGTCACGTTCGGCATTGCGTTCGTCGCGCGGCCGATCGGCTCGTTCCTGTTCGGTCATTTCGGCGACCGGATCGGCCGCAAATCGACGCTGGTGGCTTCGCTGCTGGTGATGGGTGTGTCCACCACGCTGATCGGCTTCGTGCCCGGCTACGACGCGATTGGCAGCCTTGCGCCGATCCTGTTGTGCGTGCTGCGCTTCGGCCAGGGCATCGGCCTTGGCGGCGAATGGGGCGGCGCCGCGCTGCTCGCCACCGAAAACGCGCCGGCCGGCAAACGCGGCTGGTTCGGCATGTTCCCGCAATTGGGGCCGTCGGTCGGTTTTCTGGCGTCCAACGGGCTGTTCTTCGCGCTGGCGTTGTCGTTGAGCGACGAGCAGTTCCGTAGCTGGGGCTGGCGCGTGCCGTTCCTTGTCAGCGCGGTGCTGGTGGCGCTCGGCTTGTACGTGCGTTTGAAAATCGCCGAAACGCCGGCCTTCAAGGCCGCGATCGAACGCAAGGAACGCGTCAAGGTGCCGATCGCGACCCTGCTGTCGCAACACGGGCTGCCGACGCTGCTCGGCGCGCTCGCCATGGTGGTCTGCTACACGCTGTTCTACAACGCGACGACGTTTTCGCTGTCGTACGGCGTCTCGGTGCTGCATATTCCGCGGCCGACGTTCCTCGGCATGCTGTGCATCGCCGTCGTCTTCATGGCACTCGCCACGCCGTTGTCGGCCTGGGCCGCGGACCGCTACGGGCGCAAGCCGGTGCTGATCGTCGGCATTGTCGCGGCGATCCTGTCGGGCTTCACGATGGCGCCGCTGCTCGGCAGCGGACAGATGCCGCTGGTGCTGCTGTTTCTCGTGATCGAGCTGTTCCTGATGGGCGTGACCTTCGCGCCGATGGGCGCGCTGCTGCCCGAGCTGTTTCCGACCAACGTGCGCTATACCGGTGCGGGCGTGTCGTACAACCTCGGTGGGATTCTCGGCGCGTCCGTGGCGCCTTACATCGCCTCGGTGCTGGCGGCGCACGGCGGCCTGCCGTGGGTCGGCGCATATGTGTCGATCGCCGCGGCGGTCAGCCTGATCGGCGTGCTGTGCATGCGCGAAACGCGCGACACCCCACTGATGTGACGCGAAACGGCGCGAGGCAGGAACCTCTGAGTACTCTGAGTAAATTCCCTGCCTTGCGCGCCTTTTTGACTTGCCTATACTCGACTTCAATCACCCTAAGGCAAGCAGGGAGGCTCGGATGAACGTTCATCTCCACAACGCGGACATCGTGATGATCATTGCGCTGGCGCTACTGTGCTCGCTGCTGCTGGCCTTGCGATTTCGCCCCGCCACCTGGAAAGGCATCGTGATCGAAGCGCTGGCCGCGAACGCGGCCGCCATCACGGCGGTTATCGCGTTCGAAATGCTGCTGGCGTGACGGCTTAGCGATAGTAGCCGCCGTGATGGTAGTAGCCGTAGCCGCCGCCATAGTAGTAGCCAGGGGCCGGCGCGACGATACAGCCGCCGAGCGCCGTTGCAAGCAGAGTGCCCGCGATCAGGGTCAGGATTAAGCGTTTCATATTGTTCTCCATCGAGTCAGATTCATTCGAGCCGAAACCCCGAATGATTTGATTGGACACGATGGCGCCCCGCGCGGGCGTTGCCATTTGTAAAGGAAGATCACGCGGGTGTTACAGGTTGGAGCTCGCGTTTTCGCGTTATCCTGCGCGGCACTTCGCGAGATTCACATCAGAGGAAAACACCGCCTATACTGGGTTGACCACCAATATCCGGCGCATGCCTTGCTGGCCGCGGTTACGCGGTGCGGCACCCGGAGCGCGAATACTGTACCGACCCATTCACGCACCGCCGCGCACAGTCAGGCGGGCGAAGCAAAGCGTCACGAACCAAGCCGTAGACGATTAGGTGCTCAACGAATAGCGACAGTTTTAACAGACGTGTAATGCGCGCACAGCCGCCAATCGGCTTCAAGCGCGTTACGTGTTCTTCGCGATGATTCCTCTCCGCCCGTTGTTCCCCGACGCGGGCGTTTTTTGGAGGCGTTACGTGGCAGCGTCCGTTTGCTCGGGCGGACTGTGCGTCGCGCCTCTTTTCTTTTTCAGCAAACGATTGCGCTGCGACGCATAAAGAAACGCTCAGGCCGCCGAGTCGTGATGCTGCAGGGCCACGTCGTGCGACTCTGTGTGGACGTAGTCGATCGCTTCGAGCGCGTCGCCGATGGACGGCATGGCGCCGCCGTCGCCGATCGAGATCGAGCGGTTCGGCGCATGGATACCGCAATGCGATGGCGAGGTCGCCACGAAGATCATTACGGTGCGCTTGAGCAACGCGTGCGCGAGATGGACGAAACCGGTGTCGGTACCCACTACCAGCGAGCAGGCGTCGATCATTTGCGCGATTTCGGTCACGCTCATTTTCGGCAGCACGGTCGAGCCGGGCACCTGAGCGGAGATCTGCTCCGCCTCGGCGCGCTCGCCTTCCGAACCCCACGGCAACACCACCTTGAAACCGCGCTGCGCCAATTCGCGGCCCACCGCGGCCCAATGGCTGAGCGGCCACTTCTTGTCGTCTTTGGAGGTGGCGTGAAAGAACGCCGCGACCGGCGCGGTTTCGTTGCCGAACGGGCGTTTGACCGGCTCGGGCAAACGCAGGTTGTAGACCGGTGGCCCTTCTACGACGTAACCCAGCGCCTCGCTCGTGCTCACGCGCATGCCGTGCCACGCATCACACTGCGGACGCGGGCCGAAGCGCCCGGTGTACGCGAACGCGGCGCCGCGCTCGCCCAGATCCTGGTTCTGATAGCCGATACGTCGCGACGAACGCGCCAGAAAGGCGATGATCGCGCTCTTATAGACGCCGTGAATGTCGACGACGTAGTCGTAGCGGTACGCACGCAACTCGGCGATGGACGCGGCGATCGCCTTGAAATCGGCCCAGCGGCGGGCTTTCTTGAAGCGCCGCAGCGGCGCGGACAGCACGCGGTCCACGCTCTCGCTCCAGTGCACCACCTCGGAAAACGATTCGTCCGAGGCCCAGTCCACCTGAACGCCGGGGAATGCGCGTTTGATATCGGCGACCACGGGCAACGCCTGCACGATATCGCCGAGTGAAGTGACCTTAACGATAAGGACTCGCTTCAGCTTCATTGGGGACCTGTTAGTTGTTCGAACGTCAAACTATTTTAGCCGACGAATGGATTAATCTTGACCGAAGCCGACAGCACGCAAACATGTCATTAATACAATGCATTACATCTCCAACCTTACAATAAACCACGCGCACACTTTTCAAAATACTTTCTCCCGGTTTTGATGCGTCCACGGCCCCTATAATTGAGCTTTTGCGCCAGCACACGGCTCATACCTCATGCCCCGGGCTTACCCTCTTCTTTCTTCCGGAATCGTGCGTCGCGCGAGACGCCTGTGGCGGCAGTACGGCGTGTTCTGGCTCGGCGCGATCGCCGTCGGGCTGGTCGCCGTGCTGTATGCCCGATTGATCGACTGGGGCTACAGCGAATTTCGCACGATGCAGCAACAGCACGTGTGGGCGCCGCTGATCGTGACTCCCGCGGTCGCCGCGCTGGCGGTCTGGCTCACGCGCAAATTCTTCCGCGGCGCCGAAGGCAGCGGTATTCCGCAAGTCATCGCCACGCTGCATTCGAAACCCGGCGAGTACGGCGCGCGCCTGCTGTCGTTCCGGATTCTGTTCGGCAAGATCGCCGTGTCGTTCCTGGCGATTCTCGGCGGCTTCACGATCGGCCGCGAAGGGCCCACCGTGCAAGTGGGCGCCGCGCTGATGTTCAATCTGCGGCGGCTCTATCCCCGTTCGAACGCGCTGATCGAGCGGCAACTGGTGCTGGCCGGCGCGGCCGCGGGTCTGTCGGCGGCGTTCAACACGCCGCTCGCCGGGATCGTCTTCGCGATCGAAGAACTCACGCGCAGCTTCGAAGCCCGCGCGAGCGGCGTGCTGATTACCGCCATCATCATTGCCGGTGTAATCGCGCTCGGCCTGAACGGCAACTACACCTATTTCGGCACCATCCAGATCGGCGCGCATTTCCCCGATCTGCTGGCGCTCGCGGTGCTGCTGACGGCGATCGTCACCGGCATTGCGGGCGGCGTGTTCGGCTGGCTGCTGCTGAACACCGCGCGCTGGATTCCGGCGCCGCTGAGGCAATTGCACGGCGAGCGGCCGGTCGCGTTCGCCGCGCTGTGCGGTTTCACGATCGCGGTGGTCGGGCTGATCTCGGGCGGCACGACCTTCGGCAGCGGTTATGCGGAAGCGCGCGGACTGCTGGACGGACATGAGCATCTGTCGGTGTTCTATCCGTTTCTGAAAATGATCTCGATGGTCGGCTCGTATTTGCCGGGCATACCGGGCGGCATCTTCGCGCCGTCGCTGTCGATCGGCGCGGGCTTCGGCAATCTGCTGCACATGGTGTTCGGCTCGATGCAATTGCCCATGCTGATCGCACTGGCAATGGTCGGCTATCTGGCGGCCGTCACGCAGTCGCCGATCACGTCGTTCGTGATCGTCATGGAAATGATCGACGGTCATGCGCTGGTGATTTCGCTGATGGCGACCGCGTTGATTGCAAGCCGCGTCGCACGTCTTTTCGCGCCGCCGTTGTATGAGTCGCTGGCGGAGCGCTACATGAAGCCGCTGCCGCAACCGGCGCCCGCGCCTGTGCCGGAAGTGCCCGAGGTCGAAGCGCCCGAGCCCGCTATCGTCGACGAAGCCGACAGGACGGCGGAACCGGAACATAAGGCCCAGGACCATACCGGAAACAGCACCGAAAACCGCGCTGAAAATAACGCCGAAAACGGCGCCCAAAACAGCGCCGACACGCCGCGTCAATAAACCACGACACCCGGCGCGCGAACCACCAAAGGCCGCGCCGGTACGACGACACAACCGGCCAGCATTACCGCCAGCATGGCGATCAGAAGCAGATTCTTTTTCATCACTCGAATCCTGAAAGTCCAGGGGAAACGAAACGCAGGCGCGCGCGCCCGCGCGAGGTGCATGGGCTGCGCCTGCGTACTCTTTGTATTCAATCGGCGAAAGGTGGCGCGTGCGGTTCGATTCGCTCAGTGGGCTTGAGCCGCGCCGCGCCAGTCAAGCTAAAGAGGGGCGCTTAAGCCCAGTGGCCCGGTACCCAGTGATAATGCGGACCGAATGCGTCCCAGTGGCCCGGCACCCAATGAAAGCCGACACGTTCGGCTTGCCAGTGACCTGCGGCCCACACATAGCGGCCGTGGTCCCAACGCCAGTGACCGTGATCCCACACATAGCCGACGCGCGCAGCGGGCACGACTTCGTAACGCACGGGCGGCGGCGCGTTCGGCGCGATCACCACGACTTCTTCGGCCGAAGCCGATCCCACGGCGGCGACGCCGGCGGCAATCAGAACGGTGTTGGCAAGCAGCACACGAAAGGTCTTGTTCATTTTTTCCCTCTGTTGTTGGACACCGAATACGGCGTTATCCGTTTAATGCGCGAGGGGTCGAACTGGCTGACGGCGGCCGTGTAACGGTCCACACGGAAATGCTACGGATTATTTCGCCGAGTGGAGAATGAACAGCGGGGGATGAAAAAACAGGGGGACGAAAGGCGTGGAATGAAAAGCGAACGCTAAAACCGGTGCGGTAAAAACCGCGTGCGGCCAGGCCGGCGGTCGCGCGCCGCGTCACATGATGCTGATGCAACACGAACGCGGCGCGTCGACCGACACGAACAACCGCACAACCGCTTACGCCGCCGGCGCTCCGGCTTGCGGTATCTCGATCTTGACCTCGAGCACTTCGAGGTCGTCCTGGCGTTCGAGGCTCACGCGAATATCGTCATCGGAGATCTTCACGTACTTCGAAATCACAGCCACCAGTTCGCGTTGCAACGCAGGCAGGTAATCGGCGGGCGCGTGGCCGCCGGCGCGCTCGTGCGCGATGATCAACTGCAGGCGTTCCTTCGCTACCGACGCGGACTTCTTCTTCTCGCCCAGCAAAAACGAAAGAATCGACATGACGTGCGCTCCCCTTACTTGGTGCCGAAGAGGCGCTGCAGCAGCCCGGGCTTCTGGTAATCGGTGAAGCGAAGCGACTTCTGCTCGCCGAGGAAACGCGACACGACATCTTTATAGGCTTCGGCCACGTCGGTGCCGTCGAGATGCACGGCCGGCAGACCCTGGTTCGATGCGTGCAGCACCGCTTCCGATTCCGGAATCACGCCGATCAGATCGATTCGCAGAATTTCCTGGATATCGGTCAGCGACAGCATTTCGCCTTCGCTGACGCGCTTCGGGTTGTAGCGGGTGATCAGCAGGTGTTCCTTGATCGGATCCTTACCTTCGATCGCGCGCTTGGTCTTCGACGACAGAATGCCGAGAATGCGGTCCGAGTCACGTACCGACGACACTTCCGGGTTGGTGACGATCAGCGCTTCGTCGGCGAAGTGCATGGCGAGCAGCGCGCCCGATTCGATACCGGCCGGCGAATCGCAGACGATGTACTCGAAGTCCATCGCGATCAGGTCGTTGATGATCTTCTCGACGCCCTCCAGCGTCAGTGCGTCTTTGTCGCGCGTTTGCGAGGCCGGCAGGATGAACAGGTTCTCGCACTTCTTGTCTTTGATCAGCGCCTGATTCAGATTGGCTTCGCCCTGGATCACGTTGATCAGGTCGTACACCACCCGGCGCTCACAGCCCATGATGAGGTCGAGGTTGCGCAGGCCGACGTCGAAGTCGATCACGGCGGTCTTGCTGCCCCGCAATGCGAGGGCCGATGCAAAACTCGCGCTCGTGGTCGTCTTGCCCACGCCACCCTTGCCCGAAGTCACCACAATGATTTTTGCCATTACCCTTACCTTGTGTTCGTCAAATTCGTCAATTATGTGCGGCCGTATTTGCCCTACCGTGCCGTGCTGCGCCGCGTGCCGTCGATTCGTTCAGGGCAACGCGCACGTCGCGCCGGTTACGTGAGCCGCAGCGGTTCAATCATCAATTTCTCTTCTTCGAGCCAGATCTGCACCGGCTTGCCGTGTACGTCGGCCGGCAGCGGGTTCTCGGTCGTTCGATAGATACCTGCGATCGAGATGAGTTCCGGTTCGAGACACGTGCAGAAAATGCGCGCGTCGTGATTGCCCTGCACGCCGGCCAGAGCCCGGCCGCGCAGCGGTGCGTAAATATGGATATTGCCTTCGGCGATCACTTCGGCGCCGTAGCTCACGAGGCCGAGCACGACCAGATCGCCCTTCGCGTAGATCCGCTGGCCGGAGCGCAAGGGCTTGTCGATCACCGTGGTTTGCGACGACGTGGCGAGACGCACCGGCTCGGCGGCGGGCACGGGTTCGACCGCGGCGGCGCTGGCCGGCGTGCCGTCGGCGGGACCGTCGGGCGGCAGCAGGCTGGCCTGCGCGTTTCCGTTGCCGGCGCCATGGTTCGGCGCTGCGGCGGCCGGCGTGTCAGGCGTGTCCCGCGCGGCGGTCGCGGCCTCTTCGTCGGCGGATTTAGCGGTGCTGCCACGGCGGTCGCGCGCTTCCAGCAACGGCAGCGCGGACTCGGCGGCCCATGCCTGGTGCGGATTGGAGACCACGCCGACCGGCCGCATCCGCAAGCTGTCGAGCAACTGCGCGATGTCGGCGAGCGGCACGCGTTCCGTGTCGGCGAGGCGGCGCACGTCGATCGCGACGACGTCGTTGGCAAAGAATTCAGGGGTCGCCTCGAAGCGCCGGGTCAGCTCGGCACGCATCGCGTCGAGGTCGGTGGTCTTGACCACGAACAGGAGCGTATCGACCGAGCCACTGCGGAGTTCGAAAAAGGGTGATTTCTTGGGCGACATAGCGTTCGGCAAAAAATTTTGCGTATTTTACAGGCGTCCACGCGCGCGGCCAGTTTTTTTGCCGTGACGACGGGGAGCAACCGGTGATGGTGCCGAAGACACCGCCACGAACGCTGCACAGACGCGGAGGGGAATCGAGCGGCAGGCTGCTGCGCCGCTCGCGAGATCACTGCTGAAACACCTGGGACGTGGCCGGCACGTGCCGCACCAGCAGACTTTCGGCTTGTTCTGGCGCGCGCTGAACGCGCCGGTGTTCGCCGGTCGGACCGAAGCCGAGCGCTTCGTAAAAGCGCATGGCGTTGCGGTTGGCGTCGGCGACCCATGCGTAGACTTCCATGGCGCCTTCGTTCGCGAGCCAGCTGCCGGCCGTGTCGACCAGCAGTTCGCCGCCACGCAGATGACGCACGGCCGGCGCCACCCATAGTTCGCAGACGAACGCGCGGCGCGCCGCGCTGTCGTCGAAATGCGCTTCGATCAGCCCGGCGGGATGGCCCTCGGTGTAGAGAATAAAAGTGGCGACGGTAAACGACACCGCGCGCTCGGCGGCGGTGGCGTCGAAACTGGCGGCATCGGCCGACAACGCGTCCTCTAACGTGGCGCCGAAGGCATACGGCGCCTCCCGCAGCGACGCGGTACGGAGTTCGCGAAAAACGGCGCCCTGATCAGCGGCGATACGGCGAACGGTCAATGACGGACTCATGCAGACGAAAACCCCTTGAAACCCTAAGGCGTAGCTTTAACCGAACCGGCGTGCGAGTCAAATCATTATTGACCGGATTTGACCCGCACGCGAGGTTTGATAAGAGATGTGCGCACATCGAGCATGCAATTCACGCGCCCGGCATGCGCAGCCCGCGCATGATCGATGCAGCGCGCAACTCACATTCAGGTCGCGCTCAGGGCGCTTCGTAACTGCCGGTGCCATCCGGCCAGGGAGTGAGCAGCTCGTAGCCTTCGTCGGTGACGGCGATCATGTGCTCCCATTGCGCGGACAGCGAGCGGTCTTTGGTGACCACCGTCCAGCCGTCGCGCAACACCGTGGTGCCGGCGCGGCCCGCGTTGATCATGGGCTCGATCGTGAAGACCATGCCGGGCTTCAGGCGTACGCCCTGCCCCGGCTGGCCGTAGTGCAGCACCTGCGGGTCTTCGTGATAGACCTTGCCGATGCCGTGCCCGCAATAGTCGCGCACGATCGAAAAGCCGTCGCGCTGCGCCACTTTCTGGATTGCATGACCGACGTCGCCGAGCGTGGCGCCCGGCTTCACTTCGCGGATGCCGGCGAGCATCGCTTCATAGGTCGTGTCGATCAACTGGCGGCCTACCGTGCTCGGCTGGCCGACGCAATACATGCGGCTCGTGTCGCCAAAGTAACCGTCTTTAATGATGGCGACGTCGATGTTGACGATGTCGCCGTCTTTCAGCACTTCGCCGCGATTCGGAATGCCGTGGCACACCACCTGGTTGACCGAGGTACACACCGTCTTCGGAAAACCCAGATAGCCGACATTCGCCGGAATCGACTTCTGGATATTGACAATGTAGTCGTTGCACAGCGCGTCGAGCTCCTCGGTGGAGACGCCGGCCTTGACGTGCTCGCCGATCATTGCCAGCACGTCGGCCGCGAGGCGGCCGGAAATGCGTAATTTGGCGATGTCATCGGGAGTCTTGTAGGTAATGGCCATGAATTCAGTCGATGGGGTTCGATGGTTCAAAGGACGCCGCGCAACCACTCGCTCGCGCGTCCCGCTCTGCATGACCGGCGTGGCCGCCCTGCTGCCGGAAGCGGCATGGCGAAGCGGCCGACGCCGGCGATCGATCGGCCAATTGTACAGAGGATCGCGTGCCGACCTCCGCGAACCGGGTCGAACTTGCCGCTCCGACGCTTTCGCGCTGGCCGCCACGCGCCGCGAAAAACCCATCGCCCGGCACACACCGCGCGATGCTGCAAACGCACAAGGAAATCTTTTGTGAGGTTTGCATCTACTCGCAGTTTCGTTCCGTAAAGGCGGTTGAGGACTCGCTTCTTCTGCCTGCATCGATTAGTTCTTCTCAGAAGAACGGAGGCCTCTTTGCGTCCGCGTTTTTGCGTCTTGCAACGCGTGAACAGCAGTCGAGCGCGTGGTTGCGTCGCTAGTGCGCGGCATAGGCAGCGAACCATTTGAGGAGCACAGCCATGTCGGAGTCCAGCAGCAAATCAGCAGAGCTTATCGATGCACTTGATCGTCGGGTCGAGCGGCGTCTGCAACGCAGACAGTTTTTCCGCAACGCCGGTGGCCTGGGTCTGGGTCTCGTCGGCGGCACGCTGATCAGCGCGTGCGGCGGCGGTTCGGGTTCGAGCGTGTCGGCACAGACCGCACCCACCGATCCGGAGATTCTGAACTTCGCACTGAACCTGGAGTACCTCGAATCGCAGTTTTATACGTACGCGACGACAGGTGCCGGGTTGGCGGCCAGCATGACGGCCGGCGTCGGTACGATGGGCACGGTGATTCCCGGCCAGCAGGTGCCGTTCCAGGATCCGGTGGTGCAGGCGTACGCCAACGAGATCGCCAACGACGAACGCGAGCACGTCGCGTTCCTGCGCAGCGCGTTGGGTTCGGCGGCGGTGGCGATGCCGTCGATCGATATCGGCGGCACCGATCCGAACGGGGCATTCTCGAACGCGGCGCGCGCGGCGGGCCTGGTTGGCGCGGGCGTCGCGTTCAACCCGTATGCGAGCGACAACAACTTCCTGCTCGGCGCGTTCATTTTCGAAGACGTGGGTGTGACCGCTTATAAAGGCGCTTCGCCGCTGATCACCAACAAGACCTTCCTGGAAGCCGCCGCCGGCATTCTGGCGGCCGAGGCCTATCACGCCGGACTGGTTCGCACGGTGCTGTACTCGAAAGGGATCAACATGACGGGCCTCATCACGGCCGCCAATGCGATTTCCGCCGCGCGCGACAGTCTCGACAACAACGGCCACGACGATCAGGGAATCACTGGCGCAACTGCCGGCACCTCCAACATCGTGCCGCTCGACAGCAACGGTCTTGCGTTCAGCCGCAACTACAGCAACGTGCTCAACATCGTCTATCTGACGAGCGGCGTGACGACCAAGGGCGGCTTCTTCCCGAACGGCGTGAACGGCGTGCTCAACATGAGCGCCTGACGCAAGCCGCTGCTGCACCGGCAACGGGCTGCCGCGATGACGATCGCGCTCACCCGTTGGCCGGCCTTTCTGCGTATTGCCTTGAACGCTTGACGACGGACAGGAGCAGTCATGAACGAAGCGATGAGTCAGGCCGCCGCGCCGCAGACCCTCACCGAGCAGGCGTGTTTCGACATTCGCGAAACGCTCGCGGGACGACGGCGCGGCTTGCGCGCGATGCTGCCGTTCGCCGGACCGGCGGTGGTGGCGTCGATCGCCTACATGGACCCCGGCAACTTCGCGACCAATATTCAGGCGGGCGCCGGTTACGGCTATACGCTGTTGTGGGTGGTGGCGGTGGCGAACCTCGTCGCGATGCTGTTCCAGTCGTTGTCCGCCAAACTAGGGCTCGTGACCGGCAATAATCTCGCCGAGTTATGCCGCGCCGCTTTACCGCGCCGCTATGTGCTCGCGATGTGGGGCATCAGCGAAATCGCGGCGATGGCGACCGATCTCGCCGAGTTCGTCGGCGGCGCGATCGGCGTGTCGCTGCTCACGCATCTGCCGATGATCCCGAGCATGCTGATCACCGCCGCCGTCACCTACGCGCTGCTGCAGTTCGAGAAGCGCGGCTTTCGTCCGCTCGAACTGGCGATCGCGGCGCTCGTCGGCGTGATCGGGCTGTCGTATCTCGCCGAATTGCTGATCGCGCCGGTGCATTGGCCGTCGGTCGTCAAGCATACGTTCACGCCGGCCATGCCCGATAGCAACGCGTTGACGATCTCGGTCGGCATCATCGGCGCAACGGTGATGCCGCACGTGCTGTTCCTGCATTCCGGACTCACGCAGAACCGCGTGACACCACGCAATGAAAACGAGTGCGGCAAACTGCTGCGCTTTTCGAATATCGAAGTGGTGGTCGCGCTCGGCGTCGCGGGACTCATCAACATGGCGATGGTGATCATGGCGTCGAGCGCGTTTCATGCGGGGCACGCGGATATCGCCAGCATCGAAACCGCGTGGCGCACGCTCACGCCGCTGCTCGGCGGCGCGGCGGCGGGACTGTTTCTCGCGGCGTTGATCGCCTCGGGCGTGTCGAGTTCGGTGGTCGGCACGATGGCCGGACAGATGATCATGCAGGGTTTCGTGGGCTTTCACATTCCCGTGTGGGCGCGGCGTTTGATCACGATGGCGCCGGCGTTCGCCGTGGTGGCGTGCGGCGTCGACGCGACGCGCGCGCTGGTGTTGAGCCAGGTCGTGCTGAGTATCGCGCTGCCGGTGCCGATGATCGCGCTGGTGTGGTTCACGTCGCGCGGCGACCTGATGGGCCGCTACCGGAACCGCCGCTCGACGACGATCGCCGCGGTGGTCGGCACGATCGCGGTGCTGGCGCTGAATCTCGTGCTGCTGATGCAGGTGGCGGGGGTTTCGCCGTGGTGAAACGCTGAGACGCCGAAGGTCCGAGGCGATCCGCCGCTGCATCCAGTTGGCGGAAAGACACGTACATTGTTCGAACGAATCATCTCGAACGGATCGACTGTCATGCCTCGACGCCTGCTCACCCTGACCGCCGCGCTGGCGCTCGCCGCCCTGGGCGGTTGCAGCGCCACCGGCGTGCTCAACGCCGCCGTCTCGCCAAAGAGCTTCCACGCCGACGACGACATCGCCTACGGCGTCAATCCGCGTCAGAAGCTCGACGTCTACACACCCACCGCCTCCGCGCCGCCGGCCGGCGCGCACGGCCGTCCGATCGTCGTGTTCTTCTATGGCGGCAGCTGGCAAAGCGGCTCGCGCAGCAGCTATCTGTTCGTCGGCGCGGCACTGGCGGCGCGCGGTTTCGTCGCCGTGGTACCGGACTACCGGACGTGGCCGGAAACGGCGTTCCCCGGTTTCGTCGACGACGCCGCCAGCGCCGTGCGCTGGGCACGCGATCACGCCGGCGAATTCGGCGGAGACCCGTCGCGTATCTTCCTGATGGGTCATTCGGCCGGTGCGCATATCGTGATGCTGCTCGCCACCGACGACCGCTATCTTGCCGCGCAGCAGATGAGCAAAAGCGACCTCGGCGGCGTGATCGGCCTGGCGGGTCCGTACGACTTTCTGCCGCTGCACGACGCCACGCTCGAAGCCATTTTCCCGCGTGCGTTGCGCGCCGCGAGTCAGCCGATCAACTTCGTGCAGGGCGACGAACCGCCGATGTTCCTCGCCGCCGGCGAGCGCGACACGACCGTCGACCCAGGCAACACGGACCGGTTGGCGGCGAAGCTGCGTTTGGCGGGGGATAAGGAGGTGGAGGTCAAGCACTATCCGCGCGTCGGCCACGCGTTGCTGGTGGGAGCCATTGCCGGACCGTTGCGGGGTTTTGCGCCGGTGCTCGACGATAGCGTGGCGTTTATCAACAGCCAGGCGACGACGGCGATGCGGCGGGAAGGTGCGACGCGGGCGGCTGATGTGGCGTCACCGTCGGCACCGGTTTCGCAGTCGTCCGGGTCGTCCGGCAACGTGATTCAAATGCGGCGCCGGACCAGGGCCGAGGAGATGCCCTGCGAGGCGACGCCGGCTGCAACCTCGATCGTCGCGGCGGCTTGTCCGAAACACGGCACGCCAGGTCACGGCGACTAGGCGCCCTACTCCCCGATGCCTAGCAAATGCTTGCGCAAGGTCGGCGCACGCGTCGACGGATCGAGCCAGATACCGAAGAACGCACGCGCGAACGCGGGATCGTCGAACTCCCCCGTCATGCGATCGCCCGCATAAAAGCGCACGCCCTTATCCGGCAGATTGACCGCGCTCAACTGATCGCCGGGCGCGACATCCACGAAAGCCTGCATCATGTCCGCGCGCCAGCGCGCTAATGTCTCGGCGGGAATCGGCGCATCGGCCAGACGTTTGATCTCGCCGATGCCCGTCTCCGCCAGCCGCTCACGCTTGATGCCGCGCGTATAGACAATGTGCAACGCGAAGCGCTCGTCGTAATCGACCGGCGTGCGTTCGCTCCACAGTTGCGCGCGGTACAGCCGGAAACCGAACACGGTGAAATCCCCTTCGCCGACGAGTTTCGCCGACTGCACGTCGCCGCGCCAATCGGCGCAGGCCGCGCTGGTCCACAACACCAGCAGCAAAACGGCGAGCTTGCGCATGTCAGTCCGCCCGGGCGAGCACGAACTGCATCACGTCTGTACGCCCTTCGTCGAAGCCGGCCTCGCAATACGCCAGATACAGCCGCCAGGTCCGCACGAAAATTTCGTCGAAGCCTTGCGTTCTGATCGTATCGAGTTGCGCTTCGAACGCGCCGCGCCAGCGGCGCAAGGTCTCGGCATAATCACGGCCGAATGCCAGCGACGTCGACGCCACCAGCTTGCCGTGCCGCGCCGCGTCGATAAAACGCTGCGGACTCGGCAGCATACCGCCCGGAAAAATGAATTCGCGGATGAAGTCGCTGGTCGCACGATACTGGGCGAAGTGCGAGTCGTCGATCGTGATGGTTTGCACCACCGCGCGCGCGCCGGGCAGCAGACGCTCACGCAGCATGCCGAAGTACGTCGGCCAGAATTTCTCGCCGACGGCCTCGAACATTTCAATCGAGACGATGCCGTCGTATTGCCCAGTCAGGGTCCGGTAGTCACGCAGTTCGAGTTGCACGCGGTCGTCGAGACCGGCCTCGCGCACGCGCAGGCGACCAAATTCGAGCTGTGCCGGCGAGATCGTCACGCCATGTACGTGAATACCTTGGCGCGCCGCATGCATCGCGAAACCGCCCCAGCCGCAGCCGATTTCCAGAATCCGCATGCCCGCGCGCAAGCCGAGCGTATCGATGATGCGTTGATACTTCGCGTGCTGCGCGTCTTCGAGCGATTGATGGAAATCGCCGTCGAACACCGCGCTCGAATACGTGAAAGTCGGATCGAGCCACTGCGCGTAAAACGCGTTGCCGATGTCGTAGTGCGCGTGAATATTGCGCCGGCTGCCCGAGCGCGTATTCGGCCGCAGCTTGTGACGCAACCCGTACCAGAGTTGCGCCAGCCAGCCGCCATACACCGTGCGTTGCAGCGCGCGTTCGTTGCGAATCGCGACGCGCAGCAGCGCGGCGAGATCCGGCGTATCGACCCAGAACGAACGCCATGCGTCGGCGAAACCGATGTCCCCCTTGCGCAGAATCGCACCGCACGCGCGCCAATCGCGCAACTCCAGGCGTGCGCCCGGCGCCGCGTGCGGATCGCCGAACACGCGCGGCTGACCGTCGGGCGTGACCAGCACCAGATGCCCGACCTGAATCCGTTCGAGCAGGGACAGAAACAGACGGGCTGACGCGGGGGCGGATTGGTGCCCGCTCAGGGTTCGGGAAAGCGCCATGGCGGAATCTCCTCAATCGGACGAAATGGAACGCGCAGCGGTGGACGGTTGGCCCGCTGCGGTGGGGTCGGTGGATGCGTCGGCATGGCGCCCCGGCGCGGGAGTTTTGCCGTGGAACGGCGCTTTCTTCAGCACGAGGCGCACGGCCTGCCAATGAATTCTGGCGACGACGCCGAGCGTCAGCAGCGGCTGGCGCAGCAATGCGCCGAGCGCGCTGGCGCGCGTCAGCGGTTGCAGATGGCCACCCAGCGCGGTGCGGATCAGCAAACCGTCGGCGTCGCGGTAGTCGATCGCGACCGACGCGTGGTGCCGCGTCTCCCTGACACGAAACGTGTAACCACCTTCCACGCGGCAAAACGGCGACACGTGCAGCACTTTTCTGCACATGAGCTGCGTCTGTGCGGTGATCGGCGCGTTGCCTTCGGCGCTCAACAGGTAGCTGTGACGCGCGCCGAAGGTGTTGCGAACTTCGGCTAGTAGCGCGCGCAGATTGCCGTCGTGGTCGTGACAGAACCAGAAGCTCACCGGATTGAATGCGTAACCGAACACCCGCGGGAACGCTTGCAGGTAGATCTTGCCGTCCGCTTCGTCGATGCCCGCCGCCGATAGTTGCGCGCGCATCCACACGGCGAGATCGCTGCCGTCGCGCGGACCGTGGTCGCGCGTGTGCAGACTGAGCGGCCGCCAGCGGTCGATGCCGAACCAGCCGCTCGCGAGCGTCCCCAAGCGGTCCAGATCGCAACGCACGTAGAACACCGGATACGTGAAGCGATGCGGCTTCGGCCGCAGACGCTCGTGCATCACCTGCCCGGTCAGGAGCCAGGCGGCTGGATCGGCGCTGGCGCGGTCGGGACTCATAGCTTCGCCCATGCGGGTGAAGCGTCGAAATCGGCGGCAACGCGCAGCGCCGACTTCAGACCGTCCTCGTGAAAACCGTAACCCGTCCAGGCGCCCGCGAACCACGTGCGGCGCTTGCCTTGCAACTGCGGCAGACGGTGCTGCGCATCGATCGCGGCCAGATCGAACAGCGGATGGTCGTAGACGAAGCGGCGCAATTCGGTGCCGGGCGCGGGGGGCGTCACGGGATTCAGCGTGACGACCAGTGGCGTTCCAAACGGCAGCGGCTGCAACTGGTTCACCAGATAGCTGACGCACACCGGATGCGTACCGTCCACCCGGCGGTTCCCCAGGTAATTCCAAGCCGACCAGACGCGTTGCCGGCGCGGCAGCAGACTCGTATCGGTATGCAGCACGGCCACGTTCGGCTGATAGCGCACGGCGCTCAGCACGTCGCGCTCGTCCTGGTCGGCGTCTTCCAGCAAACGCAGCGTGGTCGGCGCGTGGGTGGCGAGCACCACCGCGTCGAAGCGCTGCGTGCTGTAGTCGGTAAAAATGTCGACGCCTTGCGCGTCACGCCGCACTCCGCGGACAGCGGTGTCGATGCGCACGTCGGTCAGCGTGTCGACAATGCGGCGCACGTATTCACGTCCACCGCCGACCACCGTGCGCCACTGCGGACGCCGGTTCACCTGCAGCAACGCATGGTTCAGGCAGAAACGCAGGAAGGTGGTGGCCGGGAACGCGAGAATGTCCGCGGTCGCGCTCGACCAGATCGCAGCGGCCATCGGCAGCAGATAGTGACGCTGGAACGCGCCGCCGTAGCCGCCGGCCGTCAGCAGTTCGCCCATCGAGGCGCGCGTTTGTGTCGCCAGTTCGAGGTTCTGCTGGGCGCTGCCGTTAAAACGCATGATGTCGCGCAGCATGCCGATGAAGCTCGGTGAGAACAGGTTGCGGCGCTGCGCGAACACGGTGTTCAGATTGGTGCCGGCCCATTCGAGGCGGCCTTCATCGAGCGAGACCGAGAAGGTCATTTCGCTCGGGTGCGACTGCACGCCCAGTTCGGCGAATAGCGCGATCAGATTCGGGTAGGTGCGGTCGTTGAACACCAGAAAGCCGGTGTCGACGGGATGCGTGTGGCCTTCGAGCGTGACGTCGACGGTATTGGTGTGACCGCCAACGTAGCCGGCCGATTCGAACAGCGTGACCTGATGGTTGCGTGCCAGCAAATAAGCGCTGGCGAGGCCCGAAATGCCGCCGCCGATAACCGCGACCCGCGAGCCGCGCGGTAGTGGGGTGGTCGGTGCGGGGTGGGTCATGGGCGCGTCTCCTGATCGGGGGGCGCGCGGTTGGTGAATGGGATGTGGCGGGGGTTGCGCGTCCTTGAGGGGATTTACGCAACGCGGACCGGAATGGATGCAGGCGGGGCGGAATTAGGGGGCTGATTCTGTGATGTGAAATGGGCGCAGCGGGGTAACCCGCATGCGCCCATTTCACGGCTCGGCGTGTCGGTCTCGCGCCGGGCGGCGCGAGACCGCTGGCGAGACCAGGCTACTTCGATGCATCGACGCGCGTTTATGCGTTTTAGCGCAGCGGAATGATCAGATGCTGGCCGATCAGGATCAGATTGGGGTTTGGCAGGTTGTTGCGCTTCTGCACGTCCACATAACGCGCGCCGCTGCCCAACTGGCTAAGGGCGATGGCGTTCAGCGTGTCGCCCGACCGCACCACGTAGGTCTTCTCGCCGCCGCTTGCCGCGGTGGTCAGCACCTGATCGCTGATGAAATATTTGCGCAGCAGGTCGAGATACGCCGGCGTCTGCTTGACCTTGGCGATGGCCGAGTTCAGATAGATCAGCAGCGCGCTGTCTTCCTTGCGCACGCCGACCTTGTACGAGAGGTTCGAGCCGTCGAGTTTGGTCACCGCGAACTTCAGGTCGGTGCCCTTGATCTCCGCGACGCCGAACGGATAGTCGTAGACGATCGCGTCGACCTGATGGCCGTCGAGGAAGTGCGCCATCCACGAGCGCTGCCCTTCGATGCTCGCATCCGACAACTCGACGATCTTGCTGTTCGGGAAGGCTTTCTCCACGAACGCCTTCACGTCCGGGTCGCCTTGCAGCACGCCGATCGTCTTACCCGCCAGGTCCGCCGCGGAACGCACCGGCGAACCCTGCGCGACGATCAGCGAATAACCGAAGTCTTCGACGTACGGAATCGAATACACGACGCCGCTCGGCGTGTTGTCGGGGAAGGTCAGGCCGTCCATCGCGACATCGACAACCGCGTTGCCCTGCTGGTCGGTTTTCGTGAGCTGATCGGGGACCGCGGGGTACGTGTCCACGCCGTGGTGCGTGTCGACGGTGATGGTCGCGTGATCGCCCGAGGTGAACTCTTTCTGCGCGAACAGCAGGCGGGCGAAGTCGACGTTGAAGCCTTGCGGCTTGCCGTTGTCTTCCGAGTAGAACGGCCGCGACGGATTCTCGACGCTGACGCGCACCACACCGTTGCTCAGGATCGACTTCAGCGTGTCCTTGTTGGGCACGAAGCCGTCCGGATTGTTGGCCACCGGCGGGGTCGCGGCCGTGGTGGCGCCGCTGTTGCTGTTATTGCTATTGCCGCTGCTGCTGTTGCCTGCGTTATTGCCCGCGTTGTTGCCGGTGTCGATGCCGTTCACCGTGGTGGAATCTTTGTTACCGCCCTGCCCGTAGTTGAGGGTTTTCAGGCCGCCTTCGTGGATGTACCAACCAGCCGCCAGCAAGATCAGGAATAGAACCGAACCCAGAATTTTCTTCATTTTTGGTCGAATCGAGTTATCGGAGAGTGCAGCAGTGCGCCGGGCTTAGTGCGGCGCCGTCGGCGAGCCGATTTGCGGGGCGGGGGGCGTGAGCGTGCCCATTTCGGTGGCGGCCTTCGCCTGCTGCACTTCGGCGCTTTCCATCAGCGAGGTTTCCATTTCGGAAAACGCCTTGTTGACCGAGTTCATGACCGAATCGAGCGCGGCGTCGGTTTTGATTTGCGCGAAGGTGTCGCTGGTTTGCATGCCGGCGATCTTGTTCATGCGTTGCGCGGACTGCGACATATCCCACAGTGCCTTGGCGCGATCGATCGCGTCGGCGAAACGCTTGAGTTCGTCCTGCACCTGTTTATAGCGGCCCTCGCGAAACGCGAGCAGCTTTTTCATGGTCGCCAGCTGGTTTTCGAAACGCGCCGCGTCTTCCGGATATTGCTTTTTGAATTGCGCGGTTTTGTCTTCGAAGTTTTTTACTTCGGTACGGAAATCGGTGATGCTTTTCTTGAAGCGCTCGGCGCCTTCCTGTTTGTCGGCCAGTTCGTTGTAGAGCGTTTCTATGGGATTGGATTTCGCCTCGTTCACGAACATCTTGACCTTCTGGTTCGCGAACTTCATGGCGAGCACGGGACCGAAGTTGATCGCGGCGAGACCGATGACCGCGGCGAGAATCAGGCCGACGAGGCCTTTGACCAGCAGGATGGCGAGCGGCGCGCCGATGGCGATGCACAACCCGATAATCGACCACTTGATGAGCTTGTACTTCGTGCTGCTTTTGGTCGCGTCAACGACCGTATTGCCGACTGACATGTGAATCCCCTTTTGAAGCCTGTTTTACAAAGCTGCATTTGCAAAAAAACTTACGGGACCTCTGCGTGGCTGATGAAGCTGGTGTGGCTTTATTACTTTGCAGTTGCGAGCTGGGTTTTTGGACTTCAGCAGGCAAACGCGGTATGACTTTACAACCACTCAGGCAAGGGGGGAAGTGGGGGTGGTTTGGGCGTGCGATTGGAAAGGGTTTCCAGAAATTCAACGCGCGCCGATGCTGACGAAATCGCGTCGATCATATTTCAAAATACTTTCACCGATGTTTCAGGTCGTGACGCGATCTTCCGATACGTCACGCCCACGTCGATTACCGCCTGCGCGCGTGGCGTGGGACGCCGCGGCGCGTCGCTCATGCCGAAGCTTTCGCCGGCGCGGCGAGCCATTCGCGGCCCTTCAGCAAACCGTTCCAGTACAACCACGGAAGAAAACCCGACTTCAGATGCCAGGCAAGCGCGCGCGGCACCGTTGGCTCGAGCGGGAATGTGGGTAGCAACTTGCCGCCGTAGCCGAATTCCGCCAGCACGACTTTGCCCCTCTCGACCGTCAGCGGACAGGCGCCGTATCCATCGTATTGAACGGGCAATGGTTTGGCGTCGATCGACGCCAGCAGGTTTTCCGCAACGACCACGATCTGTTTGCGAACGGCCGCGGCCGTTTTGGCGTTGGGCGCGGAACAGGCGTCGCCAAGGGCAAACACTTCCGGATAGCGTGGATGCATCAGCGTTGCGTGATCGACTTCGCACCAGCCGGCCTTGTCGGCTAACACGCTGGTGCTGACCACGGACGGCGGAAGTTGCGGCGGGACCACGTGCAGCATGTCGAACGGCTTCTCGACACGAACAACGCCACCCGTCTCGTCCTTCACGGCGAACGTGGCGATCTTGCGAGCGCCGTCGACGCCGATCAGATTCGAACCGAACGCGAGCGACGCCTGATAGCGCTCCACGTATTTCATCAACGACGGTACGAATGCCGCCACGCCGAACAACACGTCACCGGCCAGATTGAACTCGACCTTTACCTTTTCGAGCACGTGCTGCTTGCGCCAGTAATCGCACGACAGATACAGCGCTTTTTGCGGCGCGCCCGCGCATTTGATCGGCATGCCCGGTTGCGTAAAAAGCGCCTTGCCGCCCTTCAACTCGCGGACCAGTTGCCAGGTGTACGGTGCGAGATCGAAACGATAGTTCGATGTCACGCCGTTTTTGCCCAGCGTCTCTTCCAGCCCTTCGATCTTTTCCCACGCGAGCCGCAAGCCGGGACACACGATCAGACGCCGGTAAGCGAGCGTGCTCCCGTTGTCGAGCCGAACGAGGTGCTGCTCGGGTTCGATGGCGTTGGCGCTCGCCCGTATCCACTGCGCGCGCTCCGGCATGACGGACGACATGGGCCGCACGGTGTCGTTGATATTGAATGCGCCGCCGCCGACCAGCGTCCACGCCGGCTGATAGAAATGGCGGTCCGCCGGTTCGACGATGGCGATGCGCAACCCCGGACGACGGCGCAGCAAGCTCGCCGTCACGCCTATACCTGCGGCGCCGCCGCCGATTACCACGACGTCGAACGTTTCCGTGTTGTCTGACGCTGCTGCAGTCGTACTCATCGCGATACCTTTGCTTCCGGAGGGTGGGTTTATGCGGGTCGACACTTTACAGCGGCGGTCGATGCCGTTGTCAGGCGGATAGGTTCGCCACGCGCCGTTAATCGTTATTCAATGACATTTATATCTCGAGCCGGCATTCTAACGTATGGGACGCGTGATAACGATTTCATCGACCCATTAATATTTTATATATAGCCATGACGCATTTTTTATTTTATTTGTAAATATAAGACAACGCTCACTCGCCCCCTACCCTACCGCCCTCATAAAAAGTAGCAGAAATTAATATTGCGACGAATCGATGTATTAAGATGCATTTAAAATGCGTCATTCTTTCAATAAATTTATGCCGAATACGTACCAATTACGTAGTTTCCACGGATACGCCGACGCTCTTTTATTGCCATAATTATCAAGACGTCGCGCATTGCTTTCGGGCCGGTACGAAACAGACGAATTGCAGCCAGACGAGGAGGCGCGCGGACTTTATATGCCTCACGCATTTATCTGCGCAACACGAGCGACACATGAAAAAGAATCTCAAATTCCGCATCGGCTCTAGCTGGCTGTGTATCGAGAATGGCGACGAATCCGCGCCCGAATATCCGGATTCAGTGTCGGTCGTCCTGCGACAAAATCAATCGAACGGGCAGCCCGGCCGCCGTATCGAGATAACACCGCGCGTGCAGCGCAACGCAATCCTCGCACTGAGCCTGCGCTTACTCGATCTGGCAGGTCGCATGACACCGGAAACGCCCTCGCACAGCCAATCGATTTCTGGCGACGAACCGTCGCGGAGCTTGCTAGACGACCTCGATGCAATGGATGTCGAACTCGTCGAAAGCCTGCCGCACGAAGAGCCCGTCGATTTCGCGCGCGACGTGTCGCAGAGCGCGAAGCGCCTGCGTAAGCGCATGCCGATCCTGCGCGCCGCACAAAGCGTGCTGGAGCAGTGCGACGACGAGACCGCCACCCGTCTTTATCTGATGCTCGTGGCAGCGGATATGGACGGCCGCCTGCCGTCGGTGCGTGTGCCCATCGTTGCCGAGTCCAGCTGGTCGCCCTGTTTCGAACAGTGCGTGAGAACGCCGGATACGACAGAACACTGAAAATCATCAAATCGATGCGTATTTAATCCATAGGGCATCGTTAGTTGATCGCGGATAGCAACACCATGTAATCTGCAATCCGTCCGCCCGATTGAGCAAGACTCGGAGCACCCAAGACTCACCGTGGTTTTTTGCGTAAGACCGACCATGAAATCCGATAGTGCAATTATCAGCTTCATAGAGAATTTTCCGGTCTCCGCCAGCCTCAAGGAAGCGGACACCGGAAAATACATTATTAATAATAGATACAATTCACGGCAATTCGGCGTCGAGAATCCTGCGGAGCTCGTCGGCCTGACAATCAATGACCTGAAATTCTGTCAGCCGGAATGGGGCGCGCAATACGCAGCCGCGATTCAAAAGCTTGATTTCCGTGCGCGCGAAAAGAAAACCCATGTACTCGGCAGGCATCAATTTCTCGACGACAGCGGCGAAGCCCAGCTCGAAGAAATGGTCAAATTCCCGGTGCTCGGTTCCCGAAAAAATATTCTGGGCATCGTGACCTATCGGAACGACATTACGCCCACGTTGCCGCCCAACAGCCTCTACCAGCTCTACCTGAACTTTTACGACGTCACGAGTGCGATCAAGCGTGTGCTGGCGTGCCTCGAGATCGTTCAATACTTCGCCACGCTCCCTACCGATGCCCAGTTCCGGGTTTTCCTCTTAAAGACTGAGCGGCTTGCCAACAAGGAAATCGCCAAGTTTCTCGGCACGTCGGACCGGACGGTGGAAACCCATCTGGACGCTCTGCGCAACAAGGTAGTCGACGGCAATCTGCCCCACGTCCTATCCCTCGTCAAATGGCATACCCCCTACGCATCCGATTCAACCCCCTCCTGAGAATTGCGCTCACCGCCAATCTTTTCGAGTGGTACGAATTCTCGCTGACTGCTTTCATGGCGCTTGAAATCGGCCGGCTATTCTTTCCCGCCGCCAACGACAAGACGGCGCTCATGCTGAGTTTTTCGGTGTTCGCGAGCAGTTACCTGGCGCGACCTTTCGGTAGCGTCTTTTTCGGCGTGCTGGGCAATCGATTCGGCGCCGGGACGGCACTCAGATTCAGCATGATCGGCATGGCGATTCCAGCGTCGCTGATCGCGTTTCTGCCGACCTATCAAACGGCCGGCTATCTCGCCACGGGGCTGCTGATTGCCCTGAAAATACTGCAAGGTTTCGCGGCCGGCGGTGAGTTGCCGTTGAGCGGCTATTTTGTGTCGCTCAACGTGAGGGATAAAAATCGCGGGCTTTACTGCGCGGTGGTCGTGGCGAGCGGCTTTGTCGGTATGTTGCTGGCGTCGGGAATCGTTCTGGCTCTGTCCTACTGCAGCGCGATGCTGCAACGCTTACCGGCAGCGGTTCGCGGCGGCTATCTCGCCGAGGTATGGCGCTGGCCATTTCTGCTGTGCATTCCCCTGTCGCTGTGGATTTATTCGCTCCGGTCTTCGATTTCGACAAAGCCGGGCGATCAGGCTCATCGTGTGTGGCATGCACGACCCCTGTTGCCCTTGATACAAGCCATTGTTCTGGTGGCGTTCATGGAGGCGCATCTTTATACGGCGTTTGTCTGGTTGCCGGGCTATTTGCGCACCTATCTCGGCGTGTCGAGCTTCGACGCTCATTCAACCAACGTGATTACGCTGGTGATTTTTTCGCTGTCGATGGTCGCGGCAGGTTTTGCCACGCGCTGGATACTGGCGTCGAGGCTCGCCCTCATCGGTATCGTGTCTCTGGTTTGCAGCAGTTATCCGCTGTTCGCGCTTCTGCAGCGCGGTGATTTTCTGACGCTGCTGCTGGTGCAGGCGGCATTTGCCGTCATGGCGGGTTGCCTGGTCGGCGTGATTTTCGTTGTTCTGCCCGACCTGTTTAAAGACAACTGGCGCAGTTTTGGTATGGTGACCACCTATTCACTCGCCACCGCGGTTTTTGGTGGAACAGCGCCTGTTGTGGGTGCGTATCTGATCAAGGTGACGCATTGGCTAACCGCGCCCGCGCTGTATATCACGGCGATGGGGGTGCTGGCGGCACCGGTCGCATATAGCATTTGCCGGAAGCAACGGAGCCCGATTCATGCCGCCGTTGATGCGATCGAGGCCGAACCACGACGTGCGTCGTCATCGATTGTTTAACGCTTTTCGCTGAGCTTTAATGAGTCATCCAACGCAGTTACCGCAGACGTTTCTGGTCACGCCTGAGCCAGTGGCTGGCAAACCTTTTAGCGACTTTATTGCGTGCCTGGAACGCAGCCTCGAAGCGGGCGTTCGTTTGGTGCAGTTGCGCGCCAAGACGCTGGCCGCGCCGCAGTATGCCGGGTTGGCCGAACAGGCGCTGGCGTGCTGCCGGCGCCACGATGCGCGCTTGCTGTTGAATGCGCCGCCCGATGTCGCGCTCGCCGTACAGGCCGATGGTGTTCATCTCACAAGTACTCGGCTGATGGCCGCTACTAGCCGGCCATTACCGTCAGGGCTGCTGGTTTCGGCTGCATGCCATGACGAGCATCAGGTGCTTCACGCGAATCGGATAGGTGCGGACTTGCTGACCATCTCGCCCGTCATGCCGACGGCGACGCATACGACGGCCACGCCGCTGGGCTGGCCGCGTTTTCGTGAACTGGTGGCGCTGACCGCGATCCCGGTTTATGCGTTGGGAGGGATGAGCGTTGATAGCCTGGAGGAAGCCCGGAAGTCGGGGGCTCAGGGTATTGCGGCGATTCGTTCGCTTTGGGTTGGCGAATAGAGGCGGAGCGTCTTTGGGCAACGGGAAGCGAGGTTGCCGGCCACCAAACAAAAAACCCCGCAAGTCAGAGACTGTGCGGGGTTTTCTGAAGAATCTTGGCGGAAAGGGTGAGATTCGAACTCACGGTACCCCTAAAGGTACACTGGATTTCGAGTCCAGCGCATTCGACCACTCTGCCACCTTTCCGGGTCTTCCAACTTATCAGCGGTGAGGCTGCTTTGTCAGATCCAAGCGGGTCGTTGCTTGGGAGAGAAAGATTATAGAACAGCTTAATCCGATTTCCAAGCCCCTCGTCAAAAAAACTTCAAAGAGACTTGATCAAGCGATCCGCGGTAGCGGCGACGCCAGCAACATCATCAACCCGCCGCAACCTCCAACCGCTCGGTCCCACCCAAGTACGGACGCAGCGCCGCCGGCACCGTCACCGAACCATCGGCATTCTGGAAATTCTCCAGCACGGCGACCAGCGTACGCCCCACCGCCAGCCCCGAACCGTTCAGTGTATGCACCAGCTCCGGCTTGCCTTGCGCATTGCGGAAACGCGCCTGCATCCGGCGCGCCTGGAACGACTCGGTATTCGAACAGCTCGAAATCTCGCGATACGTGTTCTGCGCCGGCACCCACACTTCGAGGTCGTAAGTCTTCGCCGCCGAGAAGCCCATGTCGCCCGTACACAGCGTGATCACGCGATACGGCAACTCCAGCTTCTGCAGAATCGCTTCCGCATGGCCGACCATCTGCTCCAGCGCCTCATACGACGCATCCGGCGCGACGATCTGCACCATCTCGACCTTGTCGAACTGATGCTGACGGATCAGGCCACGCGTGTCGCGGCCGTACGAGCCCGCTTCCGAGCGGAAGCACGGCGAATGCGCGGTCAGCTTGATCGGCAGCGTGTCGGCTTCGACGATACTGTCGCGCACCGTGTTGGTCAGCGAAATCTCCGACGTGGAGATCAGATATTGCGTGACCGTATTCTCTTCGCCCCCCTTCTCGACGCGGAACATGTCGTCGGCGAATTTCGGCAACTGGCCCGTACCGTACAGAATTTCCGGATTCACGATATACGGCGTGTAAACCTCCGTATAACCGTGCTGCTGCGTATGCGTGTCGATCATGAACTGCGCCAGCGCGCGATGCAGCCGCGCAATCTGGCCGCGCAACATCGTGAAGCGCGCGCCCGACAGCTTCGCGCCGGTCTCGAAGTCGAGGCCGAGCGGCGTGCCGACGTCGACGTGATCCTTCACCTCGAAATCGAACTGACGCGGCGTACCCCAGCGGCGTACTTCCACATTGCCGGCTTCGTCGGCGCCGTGCGGCACGCTTTCGTGCGCGAGGTTCGGCACGCCGAGCAGCAGGTCCGACAGACCCTTCTGAATCTCTTCGAGGCGGGCCGCCGACGCCTTCATTTCGTCGCCGATACCGCCCACTTCGGCCATCAGCGCCGAGGTGTCTTCGCCCTTGCCTTTCATCGCGCCGATCTGCTTCGACAGGCTGTTGCGGCGCGCCTGCATCTCTTCGGTACGGGTCTGGGTGTCGCGGCGTTCCGCTTCGAGCGCGGTGAAAGCCGCCGCGTCGAGGGTATAGCCGCGGTCGGCGAGGCGCTTGGCGACGCCGTCGAGGTCTTTGCGCAGCAGCTGAATGTCGAGCATGGGATGGGGCGGGTGTTCGTTGTATGAAGCTGGGATTTTAACGCACCGGCGCGGGCGGCCGGTGCGTTAGATGGAGAGCGCGTGCGCAATGCAGGCAACGTGTGGCAAAGCTCAGTCCTTCTTCGGCTTGTTCTCGCTGCGCCACTGCGCATCCAGTTCGGCCAGACGCGCCATCTTGTCGCCGATCTTGCCTTCCAGACCGCGCGGCGTCGGCTCGTACCAATGCGGATCGCGCATGTTGTCGGGCAGATAGGTCTCGCCGGCCGCATACGCGTCCGGCTCGTCGTGCGCGTAACGGTATTCATGACCGTAGCCGAGTTCCTTCATCAACTTGGTCGGCGCATTGCGCAGATGCACCGGCACGCCGCGCGACTGATCCTTGCCGACGAACCGCCGCGCTTCGTTGTACGCGTTGTAGCCGGCGTTCGACTTCGGCGCGACCGCCAGATAAATGATCGCCTGCGCCAGCGCCAGTTCGCCTTCCGGCGTGCCGAGGCGCTCGTAGGTTTCGGCGGCGTCGAGCGCGATGCGGGCCGCGCGCGGGTCGGCGAGACCGATATCCTCCCACGCCATCCGCACGATCCGGCGCGCCAGGTAGCGCGGGTCCGCGCCGCCGTCGAGCATGCGGCAGAACCAGTACAGCGCGCCGTCCGGGCTGCTGCCGCGCACCGATTTATGTAGCGCGCTGATCTGGTCGTAGAACGCGTCGCCGCCCTTGTCGAAGCGGCGCAGATTTTCGGCGAGCGCACTGCCGAGCAATGCGCCGTCGATCTCGGTGGTCTTCTGCCGCGCGGCCGCGCGGGCGACGATTTCGAGGTTGTTCAGCAGCTTGCGGCCGTCGCCGTCGGCGGAACCGATCAAGGCATCGCGCGCTTCGTCGGTGAACGTGAGGCCGCCGAGTTCCTGCTGCGCGCGGTCGAGCAACTCGCGCTGCTCGTCGTCGGTGAGGCTTTTCAGCACGTAGACGGCGGCTCGCGAGAGCAATGCGCTGTTCACTTCGAACGACGGATTCTCCGTCGTCGCGCCGACGAACACGAACAGCCCGGATTCGACGTGCGGCAAAAACGCGTCCTGCTGGCTCTTGTTGAAGCGATGCACCTCGTCGACGAACACCAGCGTCTGGTGTCCGTTCGCGCGATGAATCTGCGCGGTCTCGACGGCCTCGCGAATATCCTTTACGCCCGACAACACCGCCGACAACGCGATGAACTCCGCATGAAACGCGTCGGCCATGAGCCGCGCGAGCGTGGTTTTACCGACGCCGGGCGGGCCCCAGAGAATCATCGAATGGGCTTCGCCGGATTCGAACGCGACCCGCAGCGGCTTGTTCGGGCCGAGCAGATGCTTCTGGCCGATCACTTCGTCGATATTGCGGGGCCGCAGGCGTTCGGCGAGCGGAACATTGGCGCGGGTTTCTTCAAACATGACGTATTGGGGATGATCTCGGCTTTTCCGGACGCGGTCCGTGTGAAGGCGGCGGGTTGCCGGATGAATCAGGCCGGCACTTCAGCGTGCAAAGATGCGGGCAAGGTTCTGCATTATGACAGTGACGGCGGCCGGAGGAAGGCCACGCGGATTCGGAAGCCGTAAGCTGATTTATGGATAATCTCGGCTTCGCCGGCCGCTGCCCGACGCCGGCGAGCGGTCGCGCACCGCTCACATCCAGTTAAAAACAGCCGTACAGCAGTCATTTCAGTAATAGAGCAAGCAACACGAACAGGGACAAGACCAGATGGCACAAGATCCAATCGCCGGCGACACCGGTTCCACTTACGCACCGCTCACGCCGGTGCCCGACGCGCGCCGCGCATTCCGCACCGGCGACGCGTTCGCGCTCTGGTTCTCGCTCGGCATCGGCCTGCTGGTCGCGCAAGCAGGCGCGCTGCTGGTGCCGGGTTTGTCGCTGCCCCATGCGTTGCTGGCCATTGCGATCGGCAGCGTGATCGGCGTGGTGCTGCTGGCCCTGGCGGGGGTGATCGGCACCGACACCGGCCTCGCGGCCATGTCGTCGCTGCGGCCGACGCTCGGCGTGCGCGGCGCGTCCGTGCCCGCCGTCCTGAACGCGGTGCAGCTGGTCGGCTGGGGCTCGTTCGAAGTGATCGTGATGCGCGATTCCGCCGACGCGCTCGCCAAACAGTCGTTCGGCCTCTCGATGCCGCTGATCTGGACCGTGGTCTTCGGCTTGCTCGCGACGCTGCTGGCGATCAGCGGACCGCTGTCGTTCGTGCGCAAATTCCTGCGCACCTGGGGCATCTGGTTGCTGCTCGCGGGCGCGGCGTGGCTCACGTACAACCTGCTGGCTAAACACGATCTGGCCGCGCTGATGCGTCGTCCGGGCACGGGCGAGATGTCGTTCGGCGGTGCGATCGATCTGGTGGTGGCCATGCCGTTGTCGTGGTTGCCGCTGATCGCCGATTACACGCGCTTCGGCCGCAAACCCGGCGAGACGTTCCGCGGCACACTGCTCGGCTACGGCATTGCGAACCTGTGGTTCTATGCGCTCGGCGCGATCTACGGCCTCGCGGCCGGCGGCGGCGATGCCTTGCTGACCGGCGCACTGGCCCAGGCCGGCGGCGGCCTCGCGCTGCTGCTGATCCTGATCGACGAAGTCGACAATGCGTTCGCCGACATTCACTCGGCCGCGGTCTCGACCGGTACGTTCTGGACGCGCGGTAGCGTGCCGATGCTGTCGGCCGCATTCGGCGCGCTCTGCACGCTGGTCGCGCTGCTGGTGCCGATGGCGAAGTATCAGAACTTCCTGCTGCTGATCGGCTCGGTGTTCGCCCCGTTATTCGGCGTGGTGCTGGTGGATCACTTCATCGTCCGCAAACGCCGGATCGAAGCCGCCGTGCTCGCCGATCTGCAAGGTCGCTACGGCTTCTCCGGAGGCTGGCATCTGAGCGCATTCGCCGCGTGGGCGATCGGCATCGCGTCGTATCAGGCGATCAATCAATGGCTGCCGAATCTCGGCGCAACGTTGCCTGCGCTGGCGATCGGCGCGCTGTGTTACTACGCGTTGGTATCGGTGCGCAAGACTGCGTATGCGTGAGGGTTGAGGTCACGCTGTAGCGTCGTCTGAAAATGCGAAAAGGCCTGCAAATGCAGGCCTTTTCTACTTTCACGGTACGGTGTGCGGCCTGGCGCGGCTTATCGCGTGGAAGCCCGATACTCGACGCCCGGCAGCACGCACAGCAATTCGAACGCCAGGTTCGCGCCCAGCAACGCGGTCGTGCCGAACGGGTCGTACGGCGGCGCGACTTCCACCAGATCGCAGCCGACGATATTCAGCCCATGCGAGCCGCGAATGATTTCGAGCGCTTGCGGCACTGTCAGCCCCGCGATTTCCGGCGTGCCCGTGCCCGGCGCAAAAGCCGGATCGATCCCGTCGATGTCGAACGTGATGTACACCGGGCCGTCGCCCATGCGTTCACGCACGCGCGCCATCAGCGGCGCCAGCGACTGGTTCCAGCACGCCTCGGCCTGCACGACCTCGAAGCCCTGATCGCGGCACCAGTCGAAGTCTTCCGCCGCGTAACCCGTGCCGCGCAAACCGATCTGCACGACACGCTCGCAATCGAGCAGGCCTTCTTCGACCGCGCGGCGAAACGGCGTGCCGTGCGCGATCTTCTCGCCCATCATCGTGTCGTTGACGTCGGCGTGGGCGTCGACGTGAATCAGGCCGACCTTGCCATGCTTGCGATGAATCGCGCGCAGGATCGGCAGCGCGATGGTGTGGTCGCCGCCCAGCGTGATCGGCTTGCAGTCGTGCTGGAGAATTTCGTCGTAGGCGGCTTCGATGCGCGCAATCGAGTCGTGCAGGTTGTACGGATTGATCGCGACGTCGCCGAGATCGGCCACCCGCAGCGAATCGAACGGCGCGGCGCGCGTCGCCATGTTGTACGGGCGCAGCAGCACCGACTCGCTGCGAATCTGGCGCGGCCCGAAACGCGCGCCGGTACGGTTCGAGGTGCCGAGATCGAACGGCACGCCGACGAAGCAGGCGTCGAACCCTTCGGCCGAGCCGACGTTCGGCAGGCGCATCATCGTCGCAATGCCGCCGCAGCGAGGCATGGCGTTACCGGAGAGCGGCTGCGGCCGTTCGCCGGCGTCGGGAGAAATGAAGGAAGAAGGTTTCATCGTGGCTCGGCAATGAAAAGGCGCTGCAAACGGGCTGCGAGCGAAAAACGTGCAAACCGGCCGAGGAGAAAGCAGAAGAAGCGCACCTTGCCGGGCGAATCTGGATTCTTAAGCAGTTTCCCAGAAGTTAAAATACGAACAGAATAAACTTCACATCGATTTTCAACGATGTATCCTGACGCATGTTCTCCCAACTCACCGATCTCGACCTGCGGCTGATCCGCGTATTCCTCGCCATCGTCGACGCGGGCGGCGTGTCGCCCGCTCAGGCGACCCTCAACGTCGGCCAGTCGACCATCAGCACGCAGCTCGCCACGCTGGAAACGCGCCTCGGCTACCGGCTGTGCGAACGCGGCCGCGGCGGCTTCAGCCTGACCGCGCGCGGCGAACAGTTCATCGACGCGGCGCGCGCGTTGCTGGCCGCCGTCGATACGTTCGGCATGCAGGCGCGCAACGTCGGCCGCAAACTGGTCGGCACGCTGGATATCGGCATGATCGGCCATACGCCGGTATCGGCCAGCGCCCGTATCAGCGACGCGATCGGCCGCTTCCGGGCACGCGATCAGTCGGTGCGGTTTTCGATTCTGGTGCGCTCGCCGGGCGAGCTGGAAGAGTTGCTGCTGAATGGCCGGATACAGGTTGGCATCGGCTATTTCTGGCATCGCGTGCCGTCGCTCGAATACACCGAGGTATTCGCCGAAGATCAGCTTGCGTATTGCGCCAAGGGGCATCCGCTGTTCGCGCAGGCAGGCGCGGTGCCGGCCGCCGAGGCTGCGCAGCATGAATGGGCGTGGCGCAGCTATCCGCTGCCCGAAGCCGAAAGTTCGACCACGCCGCAGAACGTGACCGCTGTTGCGGACAATATGGAAGCGGTCGCGATGCTCGTGTTGTCCGGGCATCACCTCGGCTATTTGCCAGGACATTTCGCGGCGCCGTTCGTCAAGCAGGGACTGCTCGCGGCGTTGAATCCGGAGTTGATGCGCTACCGCGTCGCGTTTCATATGGTGACGCGAGGGCGACAGCACCGCACGGATATCGTCGAGGCGTTTATCGACGATATGAAGGCCGCACATCCGGCGCAGGTTTTGGAGGTTGACGAGTAACCTGGCTGTTGCGCGGGGATTCAGTCCGCGAAATGGCAGCGGATCAATCCTCGCGAGATGGCGCCTCGACGAGCGTTGTGCCCTCCGTCCCCCACCCTGGGACACTCGGGTAGTAGCGAGTCGAGCGACCCGCACCGACCTTGTCCAGAATGCCCATGTTTTCAAGTTCGATCAGCTCGCGCGACGCGGTGGCCCGTGAGGTGCTGCCGACGCTCTCGTATTTCCTCGTGTTCATGCCGCCTTCGAAACCATGCGGACCGGCATCGAGCAGCAGGTTGACGACTTTGCGTTGTCGAGTGGTCAGCACCTTGTCCCGATGGCTCATCCAGAAAAGGGCTTTACCAAGCGCCGCGTCCATGACACTGGACGCTTCTTCGCAGGACACCCGCACTTGCTCGACGAACCATAGGACCCACGCGCTCACGTCCAGATCGCCATGCTGGGCGCGCTTGAGCTGCTCGTAGTAGTCGCGGCGCTTGTCGAGCAGGCGCTGTGAAATACGGATCAAACGGCTGATCTCGCCGTTTTCGCGCGCCAGCACGAGGTCAATGAGCACTCGACCGACGCGACCATTGCCGTCCTCGAATGGATGAATCGTTTCGAACCACAGGTGAGCGAGCGCCGCCTTGACCAGACTGTCGTGCTCGGTCGTGGCGTTGAACCAGTCCAGGAATTGCTGCATGTCGGCCGGGACGCGGGCCGACGACGGCGCCTCATAGTGCACCCTTTCGCGCCCCAGGCGCCCACTGACAACTTGCATCGGCTCGGCATGCTCGCGGTAGGCCCCGACAAGAATTTTCGTCATACCGGAGTAGCCGGTCGGGAACAGCGCCGCCTGCCAGGCGCACAAGCGCTCGTGCGTGAGTGGCGCGTCTCTTTGCAGCACCGCGTCGTCCATGATGTCGAGCAAACCTTCGACGCTTCGAGGTGCATTGGCGCCGTCCTGATTTCCGACACCGAGTCGCCGTGCCACGGACGAACGCACCGCGGTAAGGTTGATGCGCTCACCTTCGATAGCGGCCGTCGCGACGGCGTCCTGGCTCCAGGCTTCGGCAGCGAGTTCGAGGCGCTGCTCGAAGCCCAGACCGGCCAGCTTGCCTTCAACAATGCCTTGAGCCCGGTGCGCGCGAGCCAGTTCGGCGCCGACCTGAACGAGGTCATAGTGCATGCCGGGCCACGTGGGGGCTTGCCAGATAAAGGAATGTGTCGGAGACATGGCGCTGGATGAGCCTTGAGTCGATTGCCGGGTTTATTCGACTCATAGCGTGAGTCGAATTTGAGTATAGTCGACTCTGAGGCGATTAAGCGTCTAATCGACTCAAATTGCGAGTCGATTAGACGTTCAACGATAAATGACCCCCGAGAGGCGGCAGGACATAAAAAAGCCTCCGTCAGTCATCAACTGACGGAGGCTTTTGGCAGAATCGGAATCCAGTTCGGCAGGTCAGGCGACAAGCCTGGTCCGAACCCTTACCCGTTGATCACATCCGCGCCCTTCGGCACCGTGAACTTGAACGCATCCGCCGGCAACGGCGGGTTCTTCTGAATGTTCGAGAAGGTCAGCAGCGTCACGTTGCCGAACACGTCGTGCAACTCCATCGCTTCGAGATTGCCGTCCTTGAAGCCGATGCCCACGCGTTGGAACTGCGTGTCTTTCGCTTTCGGCGTCAGTTCGAGCCAATCGATGCCGGCCTTTACGCCCGCGTCGCGCAGCGTGAAGTTCTTGTCCAGATCGTTGCTGCCGAACAGAATCGCCGCCGGGCTTGCACCCAGCGCGCCGCCGAGGCTGCGCACCGTCACCTGATTCAAATCCTTGTCGTACACGTAGAGCTTATCGCCGTCCGCCTGCAGCAGTTGCGCATAGGGCTTCTCGTATTGCCAGATGAACTTGCCGGGACGCGCGAACGTGAACGTGCCGCTCGACGTACCGGTCTTGCCGGCGCCGCTGGTGGACAGCACGCCGCTCGCACCCTGCGCCTTGCTCGGCGCACGCACTTCCTGCTGCACGAAGGTGCCGCGCGCCGAATGCACTTGCGCGACGAACGCCTTCAGTTGCTCGGTGCCGCTCGCGAATGCCTGCGACGCCACCAGCATCGACGCGCCGATCGCCACGCTGCCGACGCCACGCACAAACGTGCGCGCGAGTTGGCCGATACGGCTGGATTGAGCACTCTGTCGAGCCTGCTGCTGCGCGAATAGCTGCATATGTTTTTCTCCCTTGATTGAATTCGTTGAGCGGTCACGGCGGTGGGTTTGCACCCGGCGGCCGCGCCGTTCGGCTCGTTCTGGCTTGGCTCGGCTCGTCGCGGGGCGGTGATACCGTGCAACCGCTGAGCTTGCCCTAAGCCATATAGGGCTAAGCCTAGGCGCCGAGCCTTAAACGGGCCTTAGTGCGGCGCGACATGATGCGGCGTGGCCGGACAGCGAGTACAACGGGCTTGGCGACGCGGCGGCCACCGCACGAACGCGCCATGCCAAAACCACCACGCGGCCTATTCCGCTTCCCGAGCCGGCGCGAGAATCTCGCGATTGCCGTTCGACGACATGCTCGACACCACGCCCGAGTTTTCCATCTGCTCGAGCAAACGCGCCGCACGGTTATAGCCGATGCGCAAATGCCGCTGCACCAGCGAGATCGACGCGCGACGGTTCTTCAGCACGACGTCGACCGCCTGGTCGTACAACGGGTCCGACTCGCCGTCGCCCGCTCCGGTTCCGCCAGCGCCCGCCGAACCTTCGTCGCCCTCGCCCGTCACGCCGCCTTCGAGAATGCCTTCGATGTAGTTCGGCTCGCCTTGCTCCTTGAGCTTATCAACCACGCGGTGCACTTCCTCGTCCGAAACGAACGCGCCGTGCACGCGCACCGGCAAGCCGCTGCCCGGCGGCAGATACAGCATGTCGCCCATGCCGAGCAGCGATTCCGCGCCCTGCTGGTCGAGAATGGTGCGCGAGTCGATCTTCGACGACACTTGGAAGGCCATGCGCGTCGGCACGTTGGCCTTGATCAGGCCGGTGATCACGTCGACCGACGGCCGTTGCGTGGCAAGAATCAAATGGATCCCGGCCGCGCGCGCCTTCTGCGCAATCCGCGCGATCAACTCTTCGACCTTCTTGCCGACCACCATCATCAGGTCGGCCAGTTCGTCGATCACGACCACGATATTCGGCAGGCGCGACAGCGGTTCCGGATCATCCGGCGTGAGGCTGAACGGATTCGGCAACTTCTCTTCGCGCTTGGCGGCTTCGTCGATCTTGTTGTTGTAGCCGGCGAGATTACGCACGCCCAGCTTGCTCATCAGCTTGTAGCGGCGCTCCATTTCGGCGACCGCCCAGTTGAGCGCGTGACCGGCCTGGCGCATGTCCGTGACCACCGGACACAGCAGATGCGGAATGCCTTCGTAGACGCTCATTTCGAGCATCTTCGGATCGATCAGGATCATGCGGACCTGGTCGGCGCTCGCCTTGTACAGCAGCGACAGGATCATCGCGTTGATCCCCACCGACTTGCCCGAGCCGGTCGTGCCCGCCACCAGCAGATGCGGCATCTTCGCAAGGTCGGCGCACACCGGCTTGCCGCCGATATCCTTGCCGAGCCCCATGGTGAGCGGCGACGCGGCATCCGCATAAACCGCCGAGCCGAGAATCTCGGACAGGCTCACGGTCTGGCGGCGCTGATTCGGCAACTCCAGCGCCATGAAATTCTTGCCGGGAATCGTTTCGACGACGCGGATCGACACCAGCGACAGCGAGCGCGCCAGGTCTTTCGCCAGACCGACAATCTGGCTGCCCTTCACACCCGTGGCCGGCTCGATTTCATAGCGCGTGACGACCGGCCCCGGATAAGCCGCGACCACGCTCACTTCGACGCCGAAGTCCTTGAGCTTCTTCTCGATCAGCCGCGAGGTGAATTCGAGCGTGTCGGCGGAAATGGTTTCCTGCGCGACCGGCGCGGCGTCGAGCAGCGAGATAGGCGGCAAGGTGGAGTCGCCCGGCAGATCGGTAAACAACGGCACTTGCCGCTCTTTCTCGACGCGCTCCGACTTGGCCGGCGTGACGACCGGCGGCACGATCACGACCGGCTCGTGTTCCTCGATCCGCACGCGGCCCTTTTCGACCTTACCTTCGCGCTTCACGGCGGCCGCTTCGCCCAGCTTGCGGTCACGGCCGGCCTCGCGGCGCAGCTTCGCGAACGTGACGGCGGAAATGATCGACTCGCCGACCTTTTCCGACACCGACAGCCACGAGAAACGGAAATACAGCGACAAGCCGATCGCGAGCGCGATCAGCAAGGCCAGCGTGCCGCCGGTGAAACCGAGCGCATGCGAGACCCCGCGCGCCACCGCCTCGCCGATCACGCCGCCCGGCGCGCGCGGCAACTGCACCTTCAGCGACCACATGCGCAGCGCCTCGATACCGTCGCAGGCAAGCAGCACGAGCATGAACGCGAACGCGTCCGCGAGCCAGGTCGCGTCGCGCGGCTTGTCTTCCTGCACGTCTTCGTTACGGGTGATGCGCTTGTAGTTGGCGGAGATATGGCGGCCGAGCAGCACGATCCACCAGTAGGCGGACAGGCCGAACAGCAACAGCAGGATGTCCGACGTCCAGGCGCCGACACGGCCCGCCCAGTTGCCGATATGGTCGACCTGCGCGGCGTGGGTCCAGCTCGGGTCGCGCCGGCTGTAGCTGACGAGCGCCATGAGCAGGAACACGCCGAGCGCCACCTGCAGGATCCAGCGGATTTCGGTGAAAAGGCGCGACATGCGGTGCGGCAATGCCTGCGCGCTCGCGGAATAGGGAGCTTTTGCCATTGATCCTGTTGCGTGTGGGGCCACGTACGGCCGATTCCCGGCTGGCGCCTCGCCCAGCGCGGCTTCGGGCCCGCTCGCGGCGACCGGAAACTTCGATCCGGCCTATTGTAAACGCACTGTCCCGCGCAAGGCTGTAAATGACGGTAACTTGGCCGATTGGTGACACCGACGCGACGCGGCTCGCGCGGGCAACCCTATCGGCGCGATCGGAAAGCTTCATGGAGCAGGCTCGCGCCCCGCCCTTTATAATGCCCGACTGACACCCATCTACAGTTTCAGCTCAGGTCGCACGGCCTCGCATGGGCGAGCCGGGCGCCGTAAAAGGATTCGATCATGCCCGCTACTTCCACGAAACACGCCAAGGTTCTGATTCTCGGTTCCGGCCCCGCCGGCTACACGGCCGCGGTCTACGCGGCGCGCGCCAACCTGGCGCCGGTGCTGGTCACGGGTCTCGCGCAAGGCGGTCAGTTAATGACCACGACCGACGTCGAAAACTGGCCGGCGGATGCCCACGGCGTGCAAGGTCCGGAATTGATGACGCGCTTCCTGGAGCACGCGGAGCGCTTCAACACCGAGATCCTGTTCGACCACATCCACACGGCCAAGCTAGACGAAAAGCCGATCCGCCTGATCGGCGATTCGGGCGAATACACCTGCGACTCGCTAATCATCGCGACCGGCGCGTCGGCGCAGTACCTCGGCCTGGCGTCGGAAGAAGCGTTCATGGGCAAGGGCGTGTCGGCTTGCGCCACCTGCGACGGTTTCTTCTACAAGCAGCAGCACGTGGCCGTGATCGGCGGCGGCAATACCGCGGTCGAAGAAGCGCTCTACCTGTCCGGTATCGCGAAGAAGGTGACGGTGATCCATCGCCGCGACAAGTTCCGCGCCGAACCGATCCTGATCGACCGTTTGCTGGCGAAAGAGAAAGAAGGCCTGGTCGAGATCAAGTGGAACCACACGCTCGACGAAGTGACCGGCGACCAGACCGGCGTCACCGGCCTGCGCATCAAGCACGCGCAAACCGGCGCCACGGAAGACATCGCGCTGCAAGGCCTGTTCGTCGCGATCGGCCACAAGCCGAACACGGACATTTTCGCGGGTCAACTGGAGATGAAGAACGGCTACATCATCACCAAGGGCGGCCTGAACGGTTTCGCGACCGCCACCAGCGTGCCGGGCGTGTTCGCCGCCGGCGACGTGCAGGACCACGTCTATCGTCAGGCGATCACCAGCGCCGGCACCGGCTGTATGGCCGCGCTCGACGCGCAACGCTACCTGGAAACCATCGACGAGATGGCCGGCGAACACGCCATGAGCCAGGAAGCCGAACGTTGATGCAAGGCGCCGGGCGGCAACGTCTGGTGCAACGGTAAAATGGCGGCTGGGCGTGGCCCGGCCGCCTGCCAGATAAAAGGCCGCGGCTGACAAGCCCGCGGCCTTTTTCGCGTCTGCGTCAGGCGTCCTGTTTCATGCGTCTAGCGCGGTCATGCCGCTCGCGATCAACGTCGCGCGATCGATCTCCCTGTCTGCGTTGTCTTCCCGATATGCCGAAAAACCAGCCGCATCCCAACGAACCGAAGCGCGCCCGCACCGTCGCCAGGGCGGCACCGGAACCCGCCGTCCCCGTCGCCCAGGCGAAGCTCGAACCGGCGGCCGGTCTTGCCGGCCTCGGCGCACTGCGCGACGCGTTGAAGGGCGAAACGCAACGGCGCGACCGCGAGCGCGCCGCCGCCGTGGTCGCGCAGCGCGAAGCAACGGCCGACGCCGATCTGTTCCGCCGCGAAATCGGCGCGGTCGCGCCGCTGGCGGTGCCGCCACGCGCCACGCTGCCGCGCAATCCTCCACCGCCGCTACCGGTGCAAACCAGACTCGACGAAGAAGCGGTCCTGCACGAAGCAATCTCCGACGAGTTCGATCCCGAGGTACTGCTTGAAACCGACGAGACGTTGTCGTATTGCCGCCCCGGCGTCAGTCAGGAAGTCGTGCGCAAACTGCGGCGCGGCGACTGGATCGTGCAGGCGCAAATCGACCTGCACGGCATGCGGCGCGAAGAAGCGCGCGAGGCGCTGGCCGAATTCATCCGCGAATCGGTGAAGCGCGGTTTGCGCTGTTTGCGCGTGATTCACGGCAAGGGTTTGGGTTCGATCGGCAAGGAGCCGGTGCTGAAGGGCAAGGTGCGGGCATGGCTCGTGCAAAAGTCCGAGGTCATCGCGTTCTGCCAGGCACGTCCGCATGACGGCGGCGCCGGTGCGGTGGTCGTGCTGTTGCAGCCGGGCGCGTTGCCGGCGCACGCTAAATCCTGAGGCCGCCGCGGTGATCCATCCGAGGTTGACGCTGGCGCTGACTCTCATGGAAGCGCTGGCGATTTTCGCGTACGCGATCTCCGGGTTCATCGAAGCGCGTACCCGCCGGCTCGACGCGGTCGGCACCTTCCTCGTGGCGATCGCCACGGCTTTCGGCGGGGGCACGTTGCGCGACGTGCTGCTGGAACGTCGGCCGTTCTACTGGGTCGAGCATCAGGGTTATCTGATCGCGATCTTTGCGATGTCGCTGTTCGCGCCCATGCTACTTAAGATGACATCGCGCCTGCTGTCCGAGCGCGTGTTGCTGGTCGCGGATGCCATCGGCCTGGGCCTGTTCAGTGTAGCGGGCACGTCGATCGCGCATGACGCGCAGATGCCGTGGTTCACCGCCGTCATGATGGGTGTGCTGACCGGCGTGTTTGGCGGCGTGATTCGAGACGTGCTGTGCAACGAAGTACCGCTGATCCTGCGCGACTCGCGGCCGTATGCGACCTGCGCGTTCGTGGGTTGCTGGCTGTATGTGCTGCTCGACTACGCGAACGTCGATACGGTGTATAGCGTGTTGATCGCGACGGGTTTTATCCTGCTCGCCCGACTGCTGACCTTCAGGTTCAACGTACGGTTACCGCACTGACGGTGATGGCGTCGACCGAACGCAATCGCCGTATCAAATGCTGAAACAAGCGCTGTATCACCCGCGAGCGCAAATGCAAATGCCAACGCGGACGATACAGTGCCCTTCACGCTGATCTTTTCACTCTCACTTATTGGTGGCCAGCGCGCCCGCGCTCTTCGAGCCGCCGAACAGCGCCGTCAGATAGGCGGAGTTGTTGTTCATCGTCGCCATCAGCGTGTTCAGTGCGGTGAACTGACTCTGATACTGCTTGGTCAATGCCGTTGCGTAGTCGGCGAGCTTGGACTGCTGCGCGGTGACACTCTTCAGATCGGCGTTCAACGCGCTGTTGCGCGTGTCGATGATGCCGCCAGTCCGGGTGAATTCCGTGATGCTCCTGTTCAGCTTCGCGCCGAGCCCGTCGGTCGTGTTGAACAGTTGCGCCACGCGCGCCGGCGCGGTGTTGAGCGCCGAGCTCAGCTTCGCGTTGTCGATCACCAGCGTGCCGTCCGCCGGATCGCCCTTCAGCGTGATGCCGACATGCGCCAAGCTCACCGTAGCAGTGCCCTTGCCCACCCCACCGCCGATAATCGACGCCAGCGAATTCTTGATGGTCTGCAGCGTCGAGTCGCCGAGCAGCGCGCCGCCCGTCTTCGACGTTTTGTCGTAAGAGGACAGTTTGTTGACCGTCGTGACGACCGTGTTGTACAGGTTCGCGAAATTCGTGATCGCTGTGTTCTGCGCGGTGGTGTCCGGCGCGATGGTCAGTGTCTGCGTGGTGCCGATGGCGTCGCGCGACAGATTCAGCGACACGCCGGAAATCGCGTCGGTCACGGCGTTGGTCGCACTGCGCGCGTCGATCCCGCCGATGGTGAGCAGCGCGTCCTGCGCGGCTTCGCTCTGACGCCACGCCTTGGTGCTATCCGACGAGACAAACGTGGACGCCGCGCCATCCGCGCCGGGTGTCGACTTGACGCCGAGCGCCGCGAGGCCCGCGTCGTTCTGCACGTTGCTGGTGGTGACGTCGATCGTATTGGCGGCGCCCGTGGTGGCCGCGCGCAGCACAAGGTGCGCGCCGCCCGTGCCGGTCACGATCGTGGCGGTGACGCCCGGGTTGTTGCTCGCCTTGTTGATCGCGTCGGCAATGCCGCCGAGCGTGTTGTTCTTGCTGTCGACCGTGATATCCATCGACTTGCCGCCGACCGCAATGCTCAACGTGCCGGTGCCCAGTTGCGTGGTCACGCCGAACGCGGCGGACGCCAGGCTCTGCGACGTGGCGATCTGCTTAACCTCGACGGCGTAGCTGCCGGGCACGGCGCCGACGCCGGCTTTCGGGTCGAGTCCTTTACCGCTGGCCGTGGCCGCGAAGGTCGACAGCGTGGTGCCGTCCGACAGATTCTTGATCGCCGCCTGCAGCGCGCTCAGCGCCGAGGTCAACGCGCCATACGCGGACAACGTGGTGTTGTCGGTGGTTTGCCGGGCTTGCAACGCCGCCGACTGCCCCGCCGTCTTCGCATTCACCAACGCCGACACGAGGCTCGCGACGTCCATGGTCGAATTGCCGGTCGACCCGCTGATGATGGATTGCGCCGCCTGCTGCACCTGGTTGCGCGCGCTGGACGTCGCCTGATTGACGGACGTGTTGTTGATCGTTGACATGCGTTGGCTCCGTGCGTCGAGTGGTTCGTGATCTCTGGTTCGACGCCCCGGGCCTGTTCAGTTGCGCCCTCTATCCGGTCACATCGGCGTCGCTTACATTTTTTTCAAATGTTACATCATATTTCTTGATACGGATGTGACAATTTCCCGGAAATAACCCGGTTCAATTCACATTGAATTTTGAAAAATGGGAGATTTGAGCGCTTTGCGCTCAAAAATAGACGTGGTGCGGTGCAACACCACTTTTGGCGGGAATAGCGACACCCGGCGCCTGGCGCGTCCCGGATGGTTGAAGCCGGCGGAGCGGCGCTGCCTCATCGCAGCGTGCCCCGCCGTAATGACGTCAGCTCGTATTACTGGAGGAGCTTCAGAACTTGCTGCGGGTTCGAGTTAGCTTGCGCCAACACCGAGATACCAGCCTGTTGCAGCACTTGCGCCTTGCTCAGGTTCGCCGTTTCTTGTGCGAAGTTGGCGTCCGTGATTTGCGATTGTGCCGACGACAGATCGGTCGACTCAGCTTGCTGCGACGTGGCGATTGCCGTGAAACGGTTTTGCGCGGCGCCCAGCGATGCTTGCAGGTTGTTGACCGTAGCCAGTGCGTTGTCGATCGACACCATGGCCTGGTTCGCACCCGTCACCGTGCTGATGTTCAGGTTCGACACCGTCGGCGAGCTGTTGATCGCGTTGATCTGCGCCACTGCCGAAGCCTGAGCGGCCGAACCTGCGCCTGCCGTCGTCGTTGCCGCGGCTTGGAGCGCCAGTGCCGTACCTTGCGTACCCGTACCCGCCGTTGCGCCCGAACCGAGGATCGCGGCTGCGACGGTTTGGCCGATCGCCTGGTTGTTCTGGTCGGTGAAGGTGTAACCGCCCTTGCCGTCCGACAACACGTTGATTGCCGTGATCGCCGGGCTCGCTGCCGACGTGTAAACACCGGCCGTATCCGTGCTGACCGACACCGTGCCGACGGTTTGACCCGTTTGCACCAGGCCGCCACCGATCTTTGCTGCCGACATCGACTGGCTCAGGTTCAGGCTGATGGTCTGGCCAACGTTAGCGCCGACCTGGAACGTCACGTTACCTGCCGAGCCGTCCAGAATGTTCGTGCCGTTGTACGTCGTTTGCGACGCGATACGGTTCACTTCCGAGATCTGCGCCGACACTTCCTTCTGCAGCGCAGCCTGGTCGCTCGTCGACAGCGTGCCGGTCGATGCCTGCACAGCCAGCTGGCGAATACGTTGCAGGCTGGAGGTCAGCGACGACAGTGCGCTCGATGCCGTTTGAATCATCGACACGCCGTCGTTGGCGTTCGACACGCCCTGATTCAGACCGTTGATCTGCGTCGTCATACGCGTCGAGATCGCCAGACCTGCTGCGTCGTCGGCCGCGCTGTTGATGCGCTTGCCCGAAGACAGACGCGTAATGGCTTGCGAGAGAGCGCTTTGCGAGCCGTTCAGGTTCTGTTGCGCAACCAGCGAGTTGATATTGCTATTGATTCCGAGCATGGAAGATCTCTCAAATAAGCATTGGATTTTTTACCGACATCGGCAACGGCGGAATCATTCAATTGATGTCTACCGCATCACCAATGACGGCCTCGGCCAAAAAAACTTGAGAGATTTATCGAAATTTGACTTAAATAAGTTTTGTCGATATCTGTCAAGCCCAGCTCATTGCATTGGCCATCCTAACTAATTGGCAGAATTTCCCCGGCTGAGCCTCGCCCAGTCAGCTTCGCGAGCCAAAGCTTCAGCTCGCGAAGAAAAGCCCTTTGACAATAGACACTTATCGCTTCGCGCGACCATCGCGCAAATTTCTTGAATACGCCATTTTCAACAACATCGTGGCCGCTTAAAGATTCATTAATGTCTGATCGACGGTCTTTTGCGTCTTGATCGTCTGCGCGTTCGCCTGATAGTTGCGCTGCGCGGTAATCAGCTTGACCAGTTCGCTGGTCAGATCGACATTCGAGTTTTCCACCGCGCCGCCTTGCAGCACGCCGTGGTTCGTCGAACCCGGCGCCGAAATCTGCGCGACACCCGACTGCGAAGTCTGCTGGAACTCGTTATTGCCGAGGTTCACCAGACCGTTCTGGTTCGAGAAGTTTGCCAGCACGATCTGGCCGAGCGCGGCGGTTTGCTGGTTCGAGTAATTGCCGGTGAGCGTGCCGTCGGCGGCGATCGTGAAGCTTGTCAACGTGCCGGCGGCGTAGCCGTCGGGTTGCAGCGTGTTGACGCCGTTCTTGCCGCCGTACTGCGTCGTGCCGCCGATGTTCAGCGTCAGGTTCTGCGGCGTCGACGAACCGTCCGTGGTCGGCACGCCGAAGTTGAACACGAACGGCGTGGTGGTGGCGATGCCGTTTTTGTCGGTCGTGCCGAGCAGCGTGCCCGATGAGTTGAAATTCGCGTGGCCGATCAGTTGCGCCGCGCCGCTCGACGGACCCGCGTAGACATTCCACGCGCCGGCCGCCGTCTTGGCGAAGTACATGTTGACCGTCTGCGAACCGCCGAGCGAATCGTAGACCGTCGTGCTGGTCGAGTAGTTGTAGGTGGTCGAGCTGTTCTGGTTGAACGCGATCGGCGTGGGCGCGATCGTGTAGCTGTCGTTCGTGGCCGGCAGCCCGTTGAACGTGATGGTCTGACCGTTGCCGAGAGGGATCGCCGTGCCGGCGGTGTAGGTGCCGGTGGTCGACGTGCCGAGCGTGTTGTCGGTCACCGTATAGGCGGTCGCGCTCGTGAACCTGACAGTGTAGTTGTCGTTGTTCGTGCCCGAAGCCGGATGCGTGATGGTCGCGCCGGGCGTGGTCAGCGTACCCGTGTTTGCGCCGGGTGTGACGGTCGGCGTGCCGAGCATCAGTTTGTCCTGCGCGTTCAGATTCAAACCGGCGACGATCTTCGTGGTGGCTTGCGGCGCGATATTCGCGGTCGGCACGCTGAGCGGCACGGTTTGCGCGGTGTTGACGACACCCGCGCCGTTCGCGCCGAAACCCATCAGCTTCAGGCCTTGCGCATTGGTGATGAAGCCGTTCTTGTCGAGCTGGAACACGCCGTTGCGCGAGTACACCTGCGTCCCGTTGTTCGACAGCTGGAAGAACCCGTTGCCGTTGATCGCGACGTTGAGCGCCTGGTTGGTGCTGTTGATCGTGCCTTGCGAGAACTGCTGCTGCACTTCGGCGAGCCGGGTGCCGATGCCAACCTGATTGCCCACCGCCGTTGCCACCGAATTGGCGTACATGTCGGCGAACTGCGCGGAACCGCTCTTGAAGCCGACCGTGTGCGAGTTGGCGACGTTATTGCCGATCACGTCGAGATTCTGCGACGCGGCCGTCACCCCACTCAAACCTTGCTGGTATCCCATCGTGGTCTCCGTTCTGGAAAATCGTAACTTCGGTGGTGTTGTTCTGACGAGGAATGCGGCGCCGTGAAGTCGGCGCCGGGTAGTCTCAGGCGCTTGTCGCGTCGCCGGCCCGGCCGTCGGAAGATAGATCGACGGCCGGCTGCGATGCTGCGGAGTTCGCACTCGCCAGCGCCGACGCGAGGCTTGAAACCAGGCTCGACAGGTTCGTCGGCGCGTTGCCGGTCGAGCCCTCGCCGACAAACGATCGCGCCGCCGACTGCATCGGGTTCTGCCCGCTGGCGGTCGCGGTACTGACCGACGTGGTGGTGATCGATGACATGCAAAGGCTCCGTGCGCCGAGTTATTGCTGTTTTTGGTGCGACGCCCCGAGCCCGTTGATCTGGACCATTCATCCGCCACACCCGCATCCTTACAATTGTTTCAAATGTTACGCTATATTTCTCGAAAACATTGTGAAGATTTGTCGTAGGAATGCGGCGGTGCACATCTGTGCGCGGTTTTTACGCAGGGTTCGTGCGCCACACCGACGAACTTGGCGCGCTATCCGCGCATGTCGATTTCCGCTGGTATGGTTCGTCGTCGGGTAAACGGCCCTTGCGGCTGTCGTTGCGCCACAACAGCGCCCCCCAGCAACCCCTACGGTGACCACGATGCCCCTGAAGCTTTATGCCCATCCCTTCTCTTCCTACTGCCAGAAGGTCCTGACCGCGCTCTACGAAAACGGCACGCCGTTCGAACTGCGCAAGCTGGCGCACGACGACCCGCAAGTCATGGCCGAATTCGCCGCGCTCTGGCCGATCAAGCGCTTTCCGTTGCTGCTCGACGGCAGCCGGACCGTGAAGGAGGCGAGCGTCATCATCGAGTACCTCGGGCTGGTGCATCCCGGGCCGGTGCGGCTGCTGCCGGCCGATCCGCTTGCCGCGCTGGAGGTGCGCGGCATGGATCGCTTCTTCGACAACTACATCTCGACACCGCAGCAACGGATCGTGTTCGACAGCCTGCGTCCGGAAGCGGAGCGCGATCCGCTCGGCGTCGCCGAAGCGCGCGCCATGCTCGACACCGCGTACGGCTGGCTGAACGACGTGATGGCGCAGCGCGAGTGGGCCGCCGGTGAGCACTTCAGCCTCGCCGATTGCGGCTCCGCGCCGTTCCTGCTCTACGCGGACTGGACGCACCGCATCGGCGCGGCGTATCCGCACGTGCTGGCGTACCGCAAGCGCCTGCTGGCGCGCCCGTCGTTCGCACGCGCGGTCGACGAAGCGCGACCGTACCGTTCGTACTTTCCGCTCGGCGCGCCCGAGCGCGACTAAACCGGCAAGCGTCGCCAACGACCCGCCGGCGGCCGCCATGCACCGGGCCGCCGGCGCGCCGCACGGGCGCCTCCTTCGTCGTCCATTAAACCCGCACTGCGACAACAGGATTTCCACCCTATACACTTCACGTCGAAACCCAATTCCGCCCATTACTGATAAGGCAAAAAACATGGACCGTTTCGAAGCGATGGAGATATTTACGCGGGTGGTGGAGGCGAACAGCTTCACCAAAGTATCCGAATCGCTCGACCTGCCCCGCGCCAAAGTCAGCCGCACGATCCAGGCGCTGGAGGAACACGTCGGCGTGCGTCTGCTGAACCGTTCGACGCGCCAGGTCAGCGTCACTGAAGACGGCGCGGCCTTTTACGAGCGCTGCGTGAGCATCCTCGCGGAAGTCGCCGAGGCCGAATCGTCGCTGTCGAACAAGCGCGAAAATCCCGCCGGCACGATTCGCGTGGATACGTCCGGCACGCTCGCGCGGGCGCTGCTGTTGCCCGCGCTCGACGATTTCTACCGCCAGTACCCCGAGATCGACGTGCGGCTCGGACTCGCGGATCGCAACATCGATCTGATCCAGGACGGCGTGGATTGCGTGATCCGCATGGGCACGCCGGAGGAGTCGAGTCTGGTGGCGCGGCGCATCGGCCAGGCGCGCATTGTGACGTGCGCGTCGCCGGCGTACCTGGCGCAGTACGGCACGCCGACCACGCTTGAAGAATTGAGCGAGCATCGTGCGGTCAACTACGTGTCGGCGCGCACCGGCCGAACCTTCCCGTTCGAATACGAAGTGGCCGGCGAGATCGCCAAGGTCACGCTGAAGAGCGTGCTCGCGGTGAACGACGGCTCGGTCTACATCGGCGCGGCCGCGCTTGGCCACGGCATCATTCAGCCGTCGCGCTTCATGGTGGCCGATCTCATCAAGGAAGGCGCGCTGAAGGAAATCCTGACCGACCACACGAGCCCGAGCACGCCGCTGTCGATTCTGTACGCGCATCGCCGCAATCTGAGTTCGCGGCTGCGTGCGTTTATCGACTGGGTGAGCGAGTTGTCGCGCAACAATCCCGATCTGCGCATACCGGACGCTTGAGCAAACAGCGGCAAGCATCCCGCGCCCCAAAAGAAAAACCCCATGCGTCGTAAAAACGCATGGGGTTTTTCCTTGCAGAACCCGACTACGCGGTCAGGCAGTCAGGCTCTCGTCTTCGATCAGGCAATCCGCTCTTCGTTCGACGGATCGAACAGCACCGCCTTCGACGTATCGAACAACAGCGTGGTATTCGTGAGCGGCTGCGGATTCGACGCCGGGTGCACGCGGCTCACGATACGCTTGCCATTCACCTGCGCGAACACCAGCGTGTCCGGTCCTGTCGGCTCGATCACGTCGACCTTCACTTCGATCGGCTGCAGTTGCGAGTTATCGCCATGCGCGCCGCGCGCGTCGGTGATACGTTCCGGACGCAGGCCCAGAATCACCTCGCGGCCCACATGCGACTTCACCTTGGCCGAATCGAACGGCAGGTTTAGCGCGGCACGCGCCACACCTGTATCCAGTTCGAGCGCGACACCCGCGCCCTGCTCCACCAGCTTGCCCTGAATAAAGTTCATTGGCGGAGCGCCGATGAAACCGGCCACGAAGAGATTGGACGGCGAATCGTAGATGTCCTGCGGCGCGCCGAACTGCTGCACGATGCCGTCTTTCATCACCGCGATGCGGTCGCCGAGCGTCATCGCTTCGATCTGATCGTGCGTCACGTAGACGATCGTCGTGCCGAGACGTTGATGCAGCAGCTTGATTTCCGAACGCATCTCGATACGCAGCTTCGCGTCGAGGTTCGACAGCGGCTCGTCGAACAGGAACATCACCGGATCGCGCGCCAGGGCGCGGCCCATCGCCACACGTTGACGCTGGCCGCCGGACAGTTGCCCGGGCTTGCGGTCCAGCAGGTGCGTGATCTGCAGCGTGTTCGACACGCGCTCGACGATCTGCGCCTGCTCCTGCTTCGGCACCTTGCGGATGTTCAGGCCGAACGAGATGTTCTCGCGCACCGTCATGGACGGATACAGCGCGTACGACTGGAACACCATCGCGATATCGCGATCTTTCGGCGACAGGTTATTCACCGTCTTGCCGTCGATCTGGATCTCGCCCTTGGTGACGGTTTCGAGGCCGGCGATCATGTTGAGCAGCGTCGACTTACCGCAGCCCGAGCCGCCGACCAGAATCAGGAACTGGCCGTCTTCGATGTCGATGTTGACACCCTTCAGAACCGGCACCCCGTTCGGGTAGGTCTTGTACACGTCACGGATGGAAAGGCTTGCCATGCTGTGAATCCTCTTTGTCTCTGGTACTGCTTGAAAACGTCTTGTCGGGTGACGGCGGCGCGGTTCATAGGCAGCGCCGCCGTCCTCGGATGATTGAGCCCGGCTTTAGCCTTTGACTGCGCCCGCCGTCAGGCCGCGCACGAAATAGCGTCCGGCGACGATGTAGACCAGCAAGGTGGGCAGCGCCGCGATAATTGCGCCGGCCATGTCCACGTTGTATTCCTTCACGCCGGTCGAGGTATTCACGAGGTTGTTCAGCGCCACCGTGATCGGCATCGAATCGACGCCGGAGAACACGATCCCGAACAGGAAGTCGTTCCAGATCTGCGTGAATTGCCAGATCAGGCAGACCATGAAAATGGGCAGCGACACCGGCATCAGAATCTTCGTGAAGATCGTGAAGAAACCCGCGCCGTCGATCCGCGCCGCTTTCACCAGTTCAGCCGGAATGCTGACGTAGAAGTTGCGGAAGAACATCGTCGTGAAGGCGATCCCGTAGATCACGTGCACCACCACCAGACCGGTCGTCGTGTTCGACAGACCCATCATGCCTTCGAAGCGCGCCATCGGCAGCAGGATTGCCTGGAACGGAATAAAGCAGCCGACCAGGATCATCGTGAAGATCGGGTCCGCGCCACGGAAGCGCCAGTGCGTCAGCACATAGCCGTTGAACGCGCCGATGATCGACGAGATCAGCACGGCGGGAATCACCATCCGCACCGAGTTCATGAAGAACGGCTGCATCCCGTCGCAGCGCACACCGGTACAGGCGCCGCTCCAGGCCTTGATCCAGGGATCGATGGTCCAGTGCGTAGGCGGCGTCAACAGATTGCCGGTGCGCAACTGATCGATGTCCTTGAACGACGTGGACAGCATCACGTACAGCGGGAACAGGAAGTACAGGGCGAACAGAATCAAGGCCGCATAAATGACGGCACGGCTGATCGTCATCTTAGGCTGCATTGCGGGTGCTCCTCGATTCCAGATACATCAGCGGCACGAGCACGGCGACGACGGTGGCGAGCATCATCATCGACGAAGCCGCGCCGACGCCCAGTTGCCCGCGATTGAACGAAAACGTGTACATGAAAATAGCCGGCAGCGATGAGGACGTGCCCGGACCGCCCGCGGTCAGCGCGACGACCAGGTCGAAGGTCTTGATCGTGATGTGGCAGAGAATCAGCAGCACGGAGAAAAACACCGGACGCATGCTCGGAATCACGATCTTGCGGTAGATGGTGGGCAAGCCCGCGCCGTCCATCTGCGCCGCCTTGAAGATTTCACTGTCGACCCCGCGCAGACCCGCGAGGAACAGCGCCATCACGAAGCCGGTGGATTGCCAGACAGCCGCGATCACCACGCAGAAGATCGCCTTGTCCGGGTCGCCCAGCCAGCTGAACGAGAAGCTCGTCCAGCCCCAGTCGTGGAACACCTTTTCGAGGCCGACGCTCGGCGTCATGATCCATTGCCACGCGGTACCCGTCACGATGAACGACAGCGCCATCGGGTACAGGAACACGGCGCGCAGCGCGCCTTCGTTGCGAATCTGCTGATCGAGCAGGATCGCGAGGAACAGACCGAGACCGATACAGATACCGATGAACGGAATCCCGAACCAGCCGAGGTTGGCCGCCGACGTCCAGAACACGTCGTTATCGAACAGCTCGCGATAACGATCGAGACCGACAAACTCATAACGAGGCATCAGCCGCGAATTGGACAGCGACAGATAGCCGGTAATTGCGATGAAGCCATACACGAAGATCAGGCTGATCACGACGCTGGGTGCGAGCACCAGCTTCGGAATCCAGCGATCGGCAAGCGCCGCCATCGGCGACGCGCGGCGGGTGGCGGTGGCCGTTTTCCCGTTTCCGCTGATAGAAGCAGTCACTACTCGACTCCTGCTGAAACTGAACCGCCGCGCTACTTGCGCCTGACAGACGCAAGGCTGCAACGGCCTAGGTGTGACTCGATGAATCCAGGGGTGAACCGCCTGCCGACAAACGGGTCAGCGCACCTGGCGGTCCGAAGGGCGTGCCCGGTGTGCGTGGAGTCACACCGGGCACGCCGCTTCGCTTACTTCACTTACTTGGTCTTCGCTGCCTTCGCGAGCGCTGCAACCGCGCTCTTCGAATCCTGCTGCGAGTTCATGAACTTCGTGACCACGTCCGAGATCGCGCCGGCTGCTGCATCCGGTTGCGCCATGCCGTGTGCCAGCGACGGCACGTAGCCGCCCGACTTGATCGCGACCTGTTCATCCGCGTACGACTTCTTCGCGCAGTCGTCGAACTTGGCCATCGACACGCCCAGACGCACCGGGATCGAGCCCTTGTTCAGGCTGAACTGTTCCTGGAAGTCCGGCGACATGATCGTCTTGGCCAGCGCCAGTTGACCCGGCGTTGCGGTCTTTTGGCCCTTCTGCTGGAAGAACACGAACGAGTCGACGTTGAACGTGTAAGCCTTTTCCGTGCCCGGTACCGCGGCGCAGACGTAGTCCGTGCCCGACTTCTTGCCGGCGTTGGCAAATTCGCCCTTCGCCCAGTCGCCCATGAACTGCATGCCGGCCTTGCCGTTGATGACCATGGCGGTAGCGAGGTTCCAGTCACGGCCCGTGCGGCCCGCGTCGAAGTAGCCCTGGATCTTGCGGACCGTATCGAACACCTGGACCATCTGATCGGACGTCAGCGTCTTCTCGTCCAGATCCACCAGCGCCTTCTTGTAGAAGCCCGCGCCTTGCGACAGCACGACGTCTTCCCACAGCGTCAGGTCTTGCCACGGTTGACCGCCCATCGCGATCGGCTGGATGCCGTCGGCCTTCATCTTGTCGGCCAGCGCGAAGAACTCAGGCCACGTGGTCGGCACCTTGCCGCCCGCCTTGTCCAGCGCTGCCTTGTTGATGTACAGCCAGTTCACGCGGTGCACCGAGAACGGCGCTGCCACGTAATGGCCGTCGGCGTGCATGATCTTGTCGATTTCCGGCGGCAGATTCTTCTTCCAGTCGCCGGCGGCTGCGTCGATCGGTACCAGCACGCCTTGCGACGCCCAGTCCTGGATCAGCGGACCCTTGATCTGCGCGGCGCTCGGTGCGTTGCCCGAGATCACCTGCGTCTTCAGTGCCGTCATGGCAGCCGCGCCCGCGCCACCCGCAACCGCGAAGTCCTTCCACGTGTAACCCTGCTTCGTCATGTCGTCCTTGAGGACGCCGACGGCTTTCGATTCGCCGCCCGAAGTCCACCAGTGCAACACTTCGATCGACTCGGCAGCCTGCACGGCCGAGACGCCACACATCAGACCCGCAGCGCACAAAGCGCCCATGATCGCGCGAAATTTCATTGCTTATCTCCTCCAGACACCTGAACAAAAAACAAATGGCCCCTGATGTCGCCAGGGTGCTGTGGTTGGTTCAAACAGGCAAAACACTGGGCGATCGAGCACGGTCGGGCGCATGCGCGAGGCATGTGCCGGCGGACCGATGTCCGGCCGCTGGAAGCTCAAGAGATGAGTGGTTCGGGATGCAACTGACTGTCTCCTCTTTTGATTTTTGCCCGCCCGCGTTGAGCGCGGCAGACTCGAGGTGCCTTGCACGTCAACTTGGGCAATCGCCTTGCCGGCCGGTCGACTTCCCGGCTTTCCGTAAGGCTCGCCGGGCCGTGCTGGCACGTGCCGAAAGGCAATGTCCGTTAACATGCAGGGGTCGCCTGCCGATTCGGGAAAACGCGCATCTTGCCTGCCAGCGCACGCTTTTTTCATCGAATTAGCGCTACCTCTTGATTTGGATTGTAGTTAAACTACAATTCAGTGTCAAAAAATATTTTATCGGACTACGGTCGCCCTTTCCGGTCTTCCCGGCGGCCCCAGGACATCGACGGAGACTCATGCAAACCGACTCAAGCTTCACCTTCGTTCTCTTCGGCGGAACCGGCGATCTGTCGATGCGCAAGATCCTGCCGGCACTGTTTGAAGCACACCGTGCAGGCGGCATGCTCGCGGATAGCGGCAAGATCGTCGCGGTGGCGCGGCACGCGTCGGATCGTGCGGAGTACATCCAGTGGGTGAACGAGCACGTCAAATCGCATGTGTCGAAAAACGGGGTGGACGAAACGGCGTGGGCGAGCTTTCTCGCGCGCATCGAGTTCATCAACATCGACCTCAGCAAAGCGGAAGACTTCGTGCAGTTGCGCGAAGTGATCGAGGGTTTGCCCGGTATCCGCGTGTTCTATCTGGCAACGGGCCCGTCGCTGTTCGTGCCGATCTGCCGCGCGCTCGCGTCGGTGGGGCTGAATGAAAACGCGCGCATCGTGCTGGAAAAGCCGCTCGGCTACGACCTGAAGTCGTCGAATGCGATTAACGATGCGGTCGGCGAAATCTTCAACGAAGAACAGATCTACCGGATCGACCACTACCTCGGCAAGGAGCCGGTGCAGAACCTGCTGGCGCTGCGCTTCGGCAATGCGCTGTTCGAGCCGCTGTGGCGTCGTGAGTGGGTCGAGAGCATCCAGATTACGATTGCCGAGGAACTCGGCGTGGAAGCGCGTGGCGACTTCTACGACAACACCGGCGCGTTGCGCGACATGGTGCAGAACCATTTGCTGCAACTGCTTTCCATCGTCGCGATGGAACCGCCGCATTCCATGGATTCGGACTCGGTGCGAGACGAGAAACTGCGCGTGCTGCGGGCCTTGAAACCGATCGATCCACGCGATATCGGCAAGGTTGCCGTGCGCGGCCAGTATCATTCGGGCGTGATCCGCGGCAATGCGGTGCCGGCCTACGCCACCGAACCCGGCGTGAAGCCGGACAGCAGCACCGAAACCTTCGTCGCGTTGAAGGTCGAGATCGAGAACTGGCGTTGGGCCGGCGTGCCGTTTTTCCTGCGCACCGGCAAACGGCTGGCCGATCGCGTTGCGGAGATCGTGGTGAATTTTCGTGCGGTGCCGCATTCGGCGCTCGGCGCCTCGGCGTTGCGTGCCGGCGCGAATCGTCTGGTGATCCGCCTGCAGCCGAACGAAACGATTCGCCTCTACTGTCTCGCGAAGCAGCCGGGCGAAGGCATGAATCTCGCCAGCGTGCACCTCGACCTCGCGTTCGACCAGTTCTTCCGCGAAGGGCAAATGGAGGCGTATCAGCGCCTGTTGCTCGACGTGATCAACGGTCGCCTCGCGCTGTTTGTGCGGCGCGACGAACAGGAAGCCGCATGGCGCTGGGTCGAGCCGATCCTGAACGAATGGAAGGCGTCGATCAAGCCGCCTAAGCCGTATGCATCGGGTACGTGGGGACCGGCCGCCTCGAGCGCGATGCTTGCGCAGCACGGCACCTGCTGGCTCGAAGAAGAGAATTGAACTGACACGCGGGACCGTCCCGCGGATCCAACAAAAAAGCAGCACGGAGGAGAAGTGATCCAGCTTCACGCTTTCGACGATCAACGCGCCCAATCCGACGCGTTGGCGAAAGCGGTTGGCGACGCATTACAGGCGTCGCTCGCCGCTCAGGCGGCCACATCCCAAAGCGGTGTGCGCCCGGCCATGCTTGCAGTGTCCGGCGGCAGCAGTCCGCGTCCGTTCCTGCAAACTTTGTCCACGCAATCCTTCGACTGGCCGCGCATTGCCGTGACGCTGGTCGACGACCGCTGGGTGCCCGAAACGGACAGCGCGAGCAACTCGCAACTGGCGCACGACACGCTGTTGCAGAACGCCGCGAAAAACGCCGCGTTCTGGCCGCTGGTCGACACGAGCCAGGAACTGAACGTGCACGTGGCCGCGCTGAACGTCGATCCGCGTTTTAGCGTGGTGCCCGACGTCGCGATTCTCGGCATGGGTGAAGACGGCCATACGGCGTCGATCTTCGCCGACTCGCCCGAATGGGATCACGCCATTACCACGACCGAGCGTTTCGTTGCCGTGCATCCCGGCGCCGCGCCGCATGCACGCGTGAGCTGGTCGCTGTCCGCCCTGAAAGAAGTGAAGCACCTGTTTTTGCTGATCGCAGGACCGCGCAAGATGGACGTGCTGAACGGCGCGTGCGCTTCGCTACAAAAAAATGCCATCTCGCAGTTGGCAAACGACAAGGGAGTGAGACTCGATGTCTACTGGTGTGCAAACTAAGGCTGTTCCGGGCGCGGGCCAGCACGCCGATGGACCGAGGCTGCTGGCCGACATCGGCGGCACCAATGCGCGCTTCGCGCTGGAAAACGCGCCGGGCGAGATCGGCTCGGTGCAGGTGTATCCGTGTGCGGACTATCCGGGCGTTGCCGAAGTCATCAAGAAGTATCTGAAGGACACCAGGATCGGTCGCGTGAATCACGCGGCGATCGCGATTGCGAACCCGGTCGACGGCGATCAGGTGAGCATGACCAATCACGACTGGAGCTTTTCGATCGAAGCCACGCGCCGTGCGCTCGGCTTCGACACGCTGCTGGTGGTGAACGATTTCACCGCGCTGGCCATGGCGCTGCCCGGCCTTACCGACGCGCAACGCGTGCAGGTGGGCGGCGGCTCGCGCCGGCCAAATAGCGTGATCGGTTTGTTGGGTCCGGGCACCGGCATGGGCGTGTCCGGCCTGATTCCCGCCGACGATCGCTGGATCGCGCTCGGCAGCGAAGGCGGCCACGCCACCTTCGCGCCGGCCGACGAGCGCGAAGACATCGTGCTGCAGTACGCGCGCAAGAAGTGGCCGCATGTGTCGTTCGAACGGGTGGCTGCCGGTCCCGGCATCGAAGTGATTTATCGCGCGCTGGCGGGCCGCGACAAGAAACGCGTGGCGGCGAATGTCGACACCGTCGAGATCGTCAAGCGCGCGCTGGAAGGCGAGCCGCTCGCGGCGGAATCCGTCGACGTGTTCTGCGGCATTCTCGGCACGTTCGCCGGCAATATCGCGGTGACGCTCGGCGCGCTGGGCGGCATTTATATTGGCGGCGGTGTCGTGCCGCGGCTGGGCGAATTCTTTGCGAAGTCGTCGTTCCGCAAGCGGTTCGAGGCGAAGGGCCGCTTCGAGGCGTATTTGCAGAACGTGCCGACGTATGTGATCACCGCGGAGTATCCGGCGTTTCTGGGCGTCTCCGCGATTCTGGCCGAGCAGTTGTCGAATCGCGCGGGCGGCAGTTCATCGGCGGTGTTCGAACGGATCCGGCAAATGCGCGATGCGTTGACACCCGCTGAACGGCGCGTGGCGGATTTGGCGTTGAATCATCCGCGCTCCATCATCAACGATCCGATCGTGGATATCGCGCGTAAAGCGGATGTGAGTCAGCCTACGGTGATTCGCTTCTGCCGGTCGCTGGGGTGCCAGGGCTTGTCGGATTTCAAGCTGAAACTGGCGACGGGTTTGACCGGAACGATTCCGGTGAGTCATAGCCAGGTGCATCTCGGCGATACGGCGACGGACTTCGGCGCGAAAGTGCTGGATAACACCGTGTCGGCGATTTTGCAGTTGCGCGAGCATTTGAATTTCGAGCATGTCGAACGGGCGATCGATCTGTTGAACGGCGCGCGAAGGATTGAATTCTATGGGCTCGGGAATTCGAATATCGTCGCGCAAGATGCCCACTACAAGTTCTTCCGGTTTGGGATTCCTACCATTGCCTATGGGGATTTGTATATGCAGGCGGCTTCGGCTGCTTTGCTCGGGAAAGGCGATGTGATCGTCGCGGTGTCGAAGTCTGGGCGGGCGCCTGAGTTGCTGCGCGTGCTCGATGTGGCGATGCAGGCCGGGGCCAAGGTGATTGCGATTACCTCCAGTAATACGCCGTTGGCCAAGCGGGCTACCGTCGCGCTGGAAACCGATCACATTGAAATTCGCGAGTCGCAGTTGTCGATGATTTCGCGGATTCTGCATCTGGTCATGATCGATATTCTGGCTGTTGGCGTGGCGATCCGGCGGGCTGTGCCTTCTGCCGATGTCGCCGAGACTGTCGCCAAGGCCCGGCAAGGGGCTGACGACGATGCTTCCGCCGTGCTCGACTGGTTGAGTCACGGGGCGGCTTCTTCGGCTCGTGACTAGGCTCCGGGTTAAGCCTTCGACGCGGGTCTTTTCCTGCTTGATTGAGGGTCCTCAACGGTTGCTTCCGCAGGGAGCAACCGTTCGACATAGTTCAAAAATACGCACGGCATAAGCAGGATAGCGACGCCGTGCGCAGCCATACGTTCGAACGCGCCCCGCTCAGTTTTCCGCCGTGGTCTTCAACGCCATTGCAGCAAGGCCAGGTGCGTGGCGGCCGTCGAGGCGCGTGCGACGAAAGTTGAAATAAACACAACCCAGCGACAAAATCACAATGGTGAATATCAGCAGCGACTGGCTGGTAATCGTGGCGTCGCGTTTGCTGATCCGGTCGAACAGCAAGACGACGAAGGGTGAAATGGACAACGTCGTACTCACGACCGTCGGGCTGGATAGTTCGATGCCTTTTTGCAGGCAGAAGTTGGTCATGGCCAGACCGATTAACGCGATCGCCGCGATAATCGCCAACTCTGCCGGCGTCACGGTGCTGAAGATTCCCGCCGGCGTCATGACCCAGGAAATCATGACGAGTAGCGGGAAACGGGTAGACAGCACGACATAACCCGGCAGGCCTTTATTAGCGAAAACCTTCGACACGCCGATCGTCACCGACACCGTTATCGCACAGAGCACGGAAATCGCACTTCCCAGCACCGCATTGCCTTCACGACCCACAGGCGTCTGAAGTATGTCCCGCAGCAGCAGGATCGTGCACAGCAGGATCAGGCCGTGAAAAATCAGCGTGCTTTTGAGGACGACCTTGCGGCTAGCCAGCGCATACAACGTGATAAGCACCGGCGGCAGACATTGAGTCAGCGTCACCACTGCGGCCGCATTCAGATACTTGATCGCGAAGAAATAAAAAATCCAGTTGCCGGCGGACACCAGATTGAGCGCAAGAATATCCGCCTTCATCCCCGTCAATGTCGCGAGATGTTTTCGTCCCAGCATGAGCGTCAACGTCGAATACAGCGTCATGACGAGGGTGAAGCTCATGGCCATGACAAAATAGACGTTCACACCTTTGAGCCAGTGGCTCAAAAATACGCTCTGAAACGAGGCGACAATGATGTTGCCTAGTATGAACAGAAATCCCTGAATCATGCTTTTGCCTGTGGATTGGATAAGTGGGGACTAGCAGTCCAGCGTGGTCGACCGTTCCCACTCGCTGACGCTCTTCATATAGTCGTGCCATTGGCGGGTCCGCAAATTGACGATCGCGTCCGTCAGCGCACCGCCCAGGTAAGTCCGCGCGATGTCGTCGCTGGCGAGATGATTCAGGGCATCGAACAGGCTCGTCGGCAAAGCGTGGCTCGCGAAACGAGACGAAAAATAAGGGGCTTCCGCCGGCCCCGGATCGGTTCGATGCGCAATGCCGCTCATGCCCGCCGCGAGTACAGCGAGTTGCAACAAGTACGGATTGGCCGCGCCGTCGGGAATGCGGTATTCGAGGCGGTCGTTAGCCGGCACGCGGATCGCATGCGTACGATTGTCCCCTGCCCACGAGAGCTTTTGCGAAACCCAGGTGGCACCCGACACCGTGCTGTTGGCGTTGAGACGCTTATAGCTGTTGACCGACGGATTGGTCAGCGCGCAGATGGCCGGCGCGTGTTCGAGCAGACCCGCGGCAAAGTGCAGGCCGGTGCTCGACAAAGGCGCCCGTTCGTCGCGCTCGACAAACAGGTTGTCGCCGCTCGGACTCCAGACCGAACAATGAATGTGGCACCCGCTTCCCGTTAAATTCTCAAACGGTTTCGGCATGAAGCAGGCTTTCATACGGTGCTTTTCCGCGATGCTCTTTACCGCAAACTTGAAAAAGGTATGCCGGTCCGCCGTGGTAAGCGCATCGCTGTAGGTCCAGTTGATTTCAAACTGGCCGTTGGCGTCTTCATGATCGTTTTGATAGGGTTGCCAGCCGAGGTGATCGATCGTCTCGCAGATCTCGCCGATCACGTCATAGCTGCGCATCAGCGCAAGTTGATCGTAGCAGGGCTTGGTGTAGCTATCCTGATCGTCTCCAATCCGTGCGCCATCGGCCGAAAGCAGAAAGAACTCCGCTTCGACGCCTGTTTTGAGGACACGTCCGCGGTGCCGCTCCTGCTCCAGTTGCACACGAAGCCGGTTGCGAGGCGACTGCTCCAGAAGCTTGCCGGCCATCGTCAGGTCGCCGGTAATCCAGGCAACGCCCGGTTTCCACGGTAACGGGATAAAGGTCGTGGGGTCGGGGTGGACCACGATGTCCGGGTGCGCGGGCGTGAGATCGAAATGCGCGGCAAAGCCGGCGAACGATGCCCCATTGCGCGTCAGCATCTCAAGTGCCGAAACGGGAACCAGCTTGGATCGCACAACGCCGAAGAGATCGGTAAACGAAACCAGCAGGAATTTCGTACTGTGCTGCTCACAGAGATTTTTTAACATATCAACGCCTATTTATCTTGCAGCGAAAACGGCCGAAACGGTCGGGCATCAGGCGGCGTTCTGGAGTTCGGTGTTCGACAAGGCAACACAAGCGCTATTCATGGCGTCGATGAAACGGTCGAGAGACGCGCGGCTTTCCGTCTCCGTCGGTTCGATCAGCATGGCCGCGGACAACTCGCCGGGAAACCATACGCAACCCGCGCCCACCAGCGTGGGCGGATGTATGCCCGCTTCGATCAGCGATTGCGCCAGATGCGCCAGCGGCCGGCGCAGATCTCGCGCCGTCAGCAGACATTCATGCATGCAGGGTTTGCCGAATACGGAAGGGAAATGCTTGCCCAGATGAAATTGCACGTAGTTGGCATTCAGAATGGCGTGCTCCGAAGCTTCGCGCAGCCCTTTCGCACCCAGCGTGCGAATGTAGCTCCAGGCTCTGATGAGCACCGAAACATGGCCGTAAAACTGCTTGATCTTGCCCACGCTGGACGGCACGTTTTCATCGAGCCGCCAGCGCCCGCCCGCTTCGTCGTGGACGATCCTCGGCACAGGAAGATAGTCCGCCAGCGTTGCCTTGACGGCGATCGGACCCGCGCCGGGGCCACCGCCGCCATGCGGCGTCGACAGGGTCTTGTGAACGTTGAGGTGAACCACGTCGAAGCCCATGTCGCCAGGCCTCACCAACCCCATCAGCGCGTTCATGTTGGCGCCGTCGTAGTAGAGCAACCCGCCGTGCGCATGAACGATTTCCGACACCTGCACGATGTTCTCTTCGAATAGTCCCAACGTGGAGGGATTGGTTATCATCAACCCGGCGACCCGATCGTTAATCTTGCGTTGCAGATCGTCGATGTCCAGCAGACCGTCCGGCGTGGTTGCGATGATTTCGCAGCGGAAGCCCGCCATGGCGGCGGACGACGGATTGGTGCCGTGCGCGGAATCCGCGATCAGCAGCGTGTCGCGATGTTGCTGACGGCAAGCGAAATATTTCCTTATCATCAACAGGCCGGTCAACTCGCCATGCGCGCCGGCCGCGGGATGAAGCGACACCGCATCCATGCCGGTTAGCTCGGCGAGATACGTCTCCAGCTCATGCAGCGTCAGCAGCAATCCCTGAATGTCGTCCAGCGGCTGCAACGGGTGTACATGGCGAAAGCCGTCCAGTGCCGCGTACTTGTCGTTTCGCTTCGGGTTGTACTTCATCGTGCATGAGCCGAGCGGGTAAATGCCCTGGTCAATGCTGTAGTTTTTTTGGCTCAAGCGGGTATAGCGGCGCACGACTTCGGATTCCGACAACTTCGGCAAGTGCAAACTGGAGCGCCGGCACGGGTTGGAACGCAGCAACGCATCCAGAGACGCGGTAACGGGCTGCGGGAGCGACGCTGGCGTGACGCCATCGGCTTTCTCCCGCAACACGCTCAGCGCGTCTTCGAAGGCCTGTGCCGCGGCGTCCAGTTGCGGGTCGTCTTTGGTCTCGGTAACCGCGATCAATAGCGAGGCCGGATACCCCCAGGCGGCCGCATCGATGCCGCCGTAGATGCCTCGCTCCCGGAGCGCCGCCAGCAGCACGGCAGCCGGCACCGGAAGAGAGAGCAGGAATTCATTGAAGAACGGGCCGGAGAATTGCAGCCGTACGCCTTCGATCCGTGTCAGCCGTTCACAAAAAGCGTGGGCGTTCTTCGCATTGCGCCGCGCAAGCGCGCTCAGCCCCTGATCTCCCGCCAAGGCCAGAAAGAAGGCGGCGCGCATGACGTTGTTCGCCTGATTGGTGCAGATGTTGCTGGTCGCTTTATCACGCGCAACGTGTTGCTCACGCTCTTCGCCGACGAGCGCGAACTCGTGCTGACCCGCGTCTTCAGTCTGCCTGATCCCGACCATTCGACCGGGTATCGCAAAGGCAAAGTCAGACTGGCATCCGAGGAAGCCCAGTGATGCGCCACCGGCATTCAGCGGATTGCCCAGCATCTGCCCTTCGCCACAGACAATATCGACGCCAAGTTCACCCGGCGGCACGAATATCCCTGACAGGAACGGATGATAGTAAAGAACCGACACGACATCGTACTGGCGGCACAACCGTACGACCGCCTCAATGTCCTCGGCAACGCCAAGGCAATTGGGCGACTGGAAACCGAAGGCGCGCGGCTTGTTCTGCGCAAAGTGCGTTTCGAGTTCGTCCAGGTCGAGTTGGCCCTCGCGGGTATGGCCGGTGGATTCGAACCGGGTCGCCTTGCCGGCGAAACTGCTTTCCACAATCTGTCGGGTCTGCGGCCAGATCGTCTTCGCAAGAAGGAACACACCGTCTTGAGATGCCGCCCGATAGCACACCATGTTGAATGCATCGGCCATGGCGGTCGATCCGTCGTAGCAGGACGCGTTCACGACCGGCACGCCCAGCAGCGACTGCATCATCTGCTGATACTCCCACAGCACTTCCAACGACCCCTGACTCATACGCGGCTGGTAAGGGGTATAACTCGTCAGGAATTCGCCGCGTTCGCTCAGGTAGTCGACGACCGCCGGGATAGTGTGTTCATACAGCCCGCCGCCAAGAAAACTGGTGCGGCTCAAGACAGAATGGTTGAGCGATGCGCGCTGGCGGATCAGCCGGTCGGATTGACCTTCGTCGAGCGGCGCGGGCAGATTCAGATCCCGTTTCAGGCGGATCGCCGCCGGCATACTGCTCAACAGTTGTTCGATATGCGTCAGCCCCATCGAGTTGAGCATGGACTGCACATCGGCCTGAGTGTGGCAAGAATACGGGTTATGCATGGTTTGCTGTACGACGTCCATTAATTGATCGCAGCCGACGTCACGACAATACGTTTGTAAATGGAATCCGCATGCCGGTAGGCTTCTTCCAGCGTATTCCCGGTCGCACAGATTTGCCCCAGCAAGATGTTTCCATGAGGCGGACGCAGGTTGATATCACCCGGCGCCAGGAAAATCTTGAAGTAGATCAGCTCGGGGGCGCGCTCGGCTTCCGGCGGCACGCTGACGTGCTGGATGCGGCCTTCGTCGCAAATCATGGCGATCGCCAGCACCACCTGGCCGGTGGGCTGCAGCGCCGGTTGCACCGGCCGGATTCCAAGGGCGATGTCGAACGACGCCTGCACCGGGCAATACCCGTATGCCGCGCGAGTCATGTGCGAGATCGGGCCGCCACCGGCGCGCGCGCCCATCTCGACCAGATAGGGTGTGCCGTTGTGATACCGGATTTCCGGGTGCAACGTTCCGCGAACGATTCCCTGCGCTTTCGCCGCTTTCTCCACCAACTGCCGGATCGCTTCGATCTGACCGGCGTCGAGCCGCGTCGGCATGGTGTAAATGTCGTTGTCGAACAGATTGCCTTCCGGCGACAGCCGGTCGCCGATTGCGCCGATCGTGACCTCGCCGTCCCATACCCAGGCCTCGAGGCTGTGCTCGTTGCCGTTCAGGTAGGCTTCGACCAGGATACCGTTCGGGCCTCTATCCGCGATCTGCGGTTCGGAGTCGGAAAACGAATGGATGGCAATGCCCGCCAACGCCTGGGGAAACACCGCCAACATCTGCTCGCGGCTGGCAATCTTGTAGATATGTTCGCTGCCGGCGCCGAGCGTTGGCTTGATGACGACCGGATAGCCAATGCGGTCGGCGAAATCCGCCGCCGCATGTTCGTCGTGCGCCAGCGAGAACGCAGGATGATTGACGCCGCCTTTCTCATGGGCCTGCCGCATGAACAACTTGTTGCGGCAAACCAGCCCCGCCGCATAGCCAAGACCCGGCTTGCCGATCGTGGATGCGATCAGCGACGTAGCGACGACAGAAAATTCCGTGAGTGTCACCACGCCATCGAACTGTTCGCTCTCGTGCCATTTTGCCGCTTCGTCGGCGAAATCTTGGGCCGTCCGGCCCGGTGCGACCCTCACGTTAGGCTGATACAAATGGGCATGCTTTTCTGCCGCGATCAGAAAATAGAGCGCATACCCTTTTTCGATGAAAGACCGGTATTGCGTGTTCTTGCACTCGCCAGAAGGATCGACTTCAACCACCAGCAACTTAGGCATGAGATCACTCCATGTAAAAAGGTTTACTCGGCCCAGCCCAACTGACGGGCCGAATACGGTTGAATGAAGGGCGAGGCGTATCCGTCTTCGCGCCACAAAATGGGGAAATCCGTCTCGTCCATCGTGAGATCGCCAAAGCGCTTATAGCGGCTGTAGGTGCGGTTGACGGCTTTCGGATTCGGGTTGTACGCGCATTCCGAGGACATGCAGTGCGCGACGACCGTGCGCCGCGGGCGGTCTTTTCTGTTGACGTTCGACCCGTGCCACACCCAGCCTGAATGGAAGGTGCCACCGCCGGCCGGCACTTCGACCTTCACCGTATCGAAGTCGTCGAACTGCATTTTCCTGGTGGCTACGCGCAGATCTTCATGGGGATCGTCCGGCCCATGAAACTGGCGGATCTTGCCCGTCTTGTGCCACAGATGCGAGCCTTTCACATACTCGACCGTACCGCCTTCGGCGGTCGTGTCGTCCAGTGCGATCCAGCAACTCACCCAGTCGTTGGGCACGATGAACTCTTCATAAGACGAGTCCTGATGAAATCCGATCGGACGGCCGCCCGGTGGCTTCCACAGCAGGTTGTCCTGCGTGATACGCGTGCCGGGCCAACCGCCAAGCCGGGCGCAGGCTTCGCCGATGGCGGGTTGAAGAATCACACTCGCCACATAACGGTCCGCTTTCCACCCGTTGCATATCTGGCGCGTGAGCTGTTCGTCGTCGCGGCCGTGCTTCCAGTTGACCTCGTCGGGATCCAGGCCCGTTTCGTATTCGCCATAGAAGATCTTGTCGAAGCGCTCCAGCAGCAGCCTCACCTCGTCTTTCTCAATGATCTTGTCAACGATGATGAAACCATTTTCGCGGTAATCATCGACCTGCTTATCGGTAATGCTAATCATCGTTCGTCCTTTTCGTCAGGCGTGGTCGATGTCGTCGCCCACGCGGGCGAACCACACCATGTCGGTGAAAGCCGATTCGACTTCGGCCGGCGTGCAGACAAATCCCTTGAGCTTGAAGAACATGTGATAAGCGTTCGCGTCGGGTTCAACGTTCGACAACTCGAGTTGCAGCGATTTGTCGACGGCGAGCGTGTCCATCAATGCGGTCAAACCGGTCATATCCATTTCCTTTCGTGACGGTGGTTTCTGGCGACGAGAAGGCAGGTTCAGGCGCGGACCACGCGCCAGCCGTTCAGGTACAGCACCACGTCGTCGGACGTATTGCGCAGGAATTCGATCGCGGCTTCCGGCGTTTCGATAATCGGCTCGCCCGGCCCGTTCAGCGACGTGTTCATCACGACGGGACAGTGCGTCTTCGCGTAGAACGCGTTGATGACCTCGTGATATCGGCCGTTTTCGCGCGTGACCGTTTGAACGCGCGACGTTTGGTCCACATGCGTGACGGCCGGCAGCAGATTGTTTTTCGCTGTGAAGTTGAACAGCATGTAGGGCGAATTGGCCGGCCCCCCGTCGAAGTAATCGCGCAGCATTTCTTTCAGAATAGCCGGCGCAAAGGGGCGCCACAGGGCGCGCGTCTTGACGTTGTTGACACGCGGCCAATTGTCGGCTTGACGCGGATCGGCCATCAGCGAGCGATGGCCTAGCGCGCGCGGCCCGACTTCACTACTGCCGTCGAAGAACGCGAGAATCCGGTTCTGGTCGAGGTCGTTCGCCGCGGCTTCGCCCAGATGCTGCGGACGCTCGAACGAAATGCCTTCAGCTCGCTCCAGCGCGCTCAGGCATTCTTCGTCGGTGACGGGGTTGCCGAGGTAGGGGCTGACGGGCAGCACGGCGGAGCGTTGCATGAGCGGCTGGCCGAGCAGATTGTGATAAACCCACAGGCCAGCACCGATCGCGCACCCGCTGTCGTCGGTGAAAGGCGGCACGAACAGATCGTCGAACAGCTTGCTGTCGTAGATCCTGGTATTCGACGGGCAGTTCAGCATGCAACCGCCGGCCAGACACAATCCCTGCGCCGGCAGATCGAGGCGGTCAACGATATCTTTCGCCACTTCCGCGGTCGCGAACATCGTCTCTTCGAACAGTTTCTGCAGCGTGGCGGCCAGATCGATATTCGGGCCCTCGAGCACTTTGTCCGGGTCGCCCAGCAACGCCATGTCGTAGCCCTGGTCCTTGAGTTGCTGGAGCAGGTACTCGTGCCATGCGTAACGTTTCTCGGCTGCGGCCGGCAGAACGCCCTGCTCTTGCAGCGCATCGAAGTCGGCGGCGTTGCCGACCAGTTCGGGTTTGAAGAGAGACGGCTTGCCATAAGGCGCAAGCCCCATCATCTTGCCGTCCGGGGAACCGCCAAGCTTGATCAACGAACGCGAGGTTTGCGAGTAAAAGCCGCCGATCTCCAGATGATTCGGCGTGATCGGCGTCAGGACGTGATCCCGACCGTGGAAGAACCAGCCGCCGCGCATGCCGCCAGCGCCGCCGTCGGCCGTGATGACAGCCGCCGACGCATAGCCTGAGCAGTAATAGGCGGTCGCCGCATGCGCCGCATGGTGATTGACGATGTAGCAGGGCAGCGATTTGCCCATGAACACCGCGCTGGCCGGAAAGTGAAAGCCGTAGGGTGCCCGTTCAAACGAACGGGCGGAATCGTCTATGGCTCCCGCGATCTGGCGCAAGGGCACATAAGGCGTGGTGTGATCGACTTTCGCGAAGTCCATCCACGGAATGAAGACGAAGGAAGCGGCGCGGTCGCGGTAGCGCGGATCGAGCGCGTGCGGCACTAACATTCGGCGTAAACGGAGGGCCTTCTCCTCGGGCGAATTGCCAAGGAAGAAATCCACGGGATCTTTGCCTTCCTGCTGCAAATGCGCTTCGATCAGCGACGGCACCTTGTCGGCCGGGTGACGCCGGTATTCAACCGCCAGCAGGCCATCCATTTCGATGTAGACATCTTCGCGCTGGGTCGAGGTCAGTGCGATGGCGTCAATGTCGTCCGGCGCAATGCCGTGCTTTTCCATGAACTGCAAAATGAGCTCGGAACTGAGACCAATGAACAGCTTTTTCTTCTTGACGCGCTCAGATAACTGCGAGCCTACGATTTCCCCGTTCCGGATGAACGTGACAGCCGAATCGTGCCCAAAGTGAAATGCCAAAACATTCATCTTAATTCCTCGACATGCCGTCATGCGACATGATTATTTTTTAGTCAAAATTATTCGCCACAAATTAATATGCACGCGCGCAGACACTCTCAACCAAGATGAGAGCCACCAGCCTGAATAGACATCAATGCATATCAAAAACAGACGATATAGCTAGTAGAAAAATTCTAGAAAATTAATATCCGATTGAAACGTCGAGCCTCGCCCGAATGGACAAAGAATGGGAAAAATCCAGCCACACCCCACCTGGCCGGAAGTCTAGCAGTGAACACACCTTTAGCATTTGCAGCGAGAGACTTTAAGACAGATGCGCGTGACAGATAGTTGGCCGCCGGCCATGCCCGATGGCAATCTTATCTTTAAAATGCGTCTCCAGTTTTATTCAATTCTTATCAAATCAAAGCCAATCCAAGATAACTCAAATCCACATCCTTACAATTTCGCAGAATAATACATGAACGATTTTTTCCACGCAATAGGACGCCAGCAGTCAATTCTAAAAATCGATCAATGCGATTTGAATAATCATGCCAAACGTTATCGCCATTTAACCATTATGTACACGGCATAAAATTGCTTTGCAAAAATGCTTACTCTGTCTTTTACGCAGAAAGAATAGAATTGAAACTCAACGAGCATTCTTATAGGGGAGTCGAACTCAGCACGGCTGCACCGTGAGCGGCGCGCTCGGCCGGCAAGCTCGAAAGATGCAAGCGCCAAAAGCGATAAAATCTCCCCCATCGCCGCAGTCCAAACCCGAGCTCCCAATGATCATCCGCCCGCACCTCCACTGGTTCCGCATGCTGCTAGCCTGGCGAGGCTCGGTCCTGCCGCGACTGCTCCCACGCTTATTCCTGATCTTCTGCATTTCGATCATTGCCGTGGCGGCGCACGACCACCTGCTCCCGGTGTCGCTGAACCTGAACACCACCGCCCCCTTCTCGTTAATAGGCATAGCGCTTGCGGTATTCCTTGGCTTTCGCAACAACGCCAGTTACGACCGCTGGTGGGAGGCACGCAAGCTCTGGGGGCAGTTGCTGAACGAGTCGCGCTCGCTCACCCGCGAAGTCCTCACACTGCCGAGCCGGCCGCTCCCTAAAGAAGAGACGCAGGAATTTTTCGCCGCGCTAGGCGCCCTGCCGCACGCACTGCGCCACCAGCTTCGCAAGAGCGACCCGACCGAAGACCTGGCCACACGGCTGCCGCAGGCCCTCTTCAACCGCGTCATAGTGTCGCGCTACAAACCCGCCACCCTGATGCTCCACCTCGGCGAATGGGTCCAACGCCAGGCGCGCGCAGGCGCCATCGACCCGATGGCCGTGATTGCCTTCGATCGAAATCTGAATGGACTGTCCGATGTAATCGGCGGATGCGAGCGCATCGCCTCGACGCCGCTGCCGTTCGCCTACTCGGTGATGATTCACCGCACGGTCTATTTCTTCTGCGCGTCGCTGCCGTTCGGTCTGGTGGACAGCATCGGCATCTTCACGCCGGTGTTCGCGGTGTTCGTCGCGTACACCTTCATGGCGCACGAAGCCATCGCATCGCAAATCGAAGAGCCCTTCGGCACCGACGACAACGACCTCGCACTCAACATGATGTCCGCGACGATAGAAGACGCCACGCGCGATCTGCTCGGCGAACCGGCTCTAACGCTGCCCAAACCGCAAGCCGAAGACTACGCGCTCGATTGACGGAGATGAATCGGGCCGCGCGGAACGCCGAGCGCGCAGACGCTCAGCTATTACCCACCGTCTCCGACAGGCGCTTAAGCGTCGCCACCCGCGCCCCGATGATATCGATCCGCCCGCGCTCGTCGAGCAGCGGCGTGGTCGCATCAAGATACGCATTCCACGCGCGTTGCGCGCGCACCAGCGTCGGCCGTGAACGCGCCGGCATCTTGCTCTGCAACCGACGGTAATAGCGGTTCAGATCGAACGTCGCGTGTTCGCATTGCGCGTCCGAACGGCACGCCCGCAACCGGCCCGGGGGAACGCTGCCGGCGTTGGCCACCGCGCTGCGTAACGCCTGCGCGCGGTCCCGCACCGGCTGCAACTGCATATCGGCTTCGGCCAGCACGTACATCGAGCCTTGCGTCGTCGCGAATACCGCGGCCAGCAGTTGCTTCTCGGCGTCGCGTGAAGCCAGCCAGCTTGCCTGGCTTTTTTCCCACTGCTTGCGACGCGCGGCCGGCAACTTCGGCTGAAGCTGCTGCCACGCGTTGTCGAGCGCGCTCTTCCAGCCGATCCGCGCATTGTCCATGCACTGCACCTGCCCGGTCGTCGACGACATGTCGCTGCGCGCCAGACACGCGCGCATCGATGCGTCGATCGGATCGGCGGCGGCGACCTCGGCATGCGCCGGCGAAGACGCGATGCTCAGCAACGCGGCGAACAACGTGACCGCGGCCAGCCCCGATCCCGATATGAGCGGCAACGACAGCGCCGGGACCGCGCGCCGCCACGCGCCACGGAGCAACCCGATCGTGACGTCCACCGTCTTGCGCATCGTCAACCGCGCACGCAATCGACGAAGTACTCGATGCGCCCGTTGATCGTTTCGCCGACCAACCCGTGGATATCCGTATGGAATCCCGGGAAGCGCTCGTTGAACTCACGCGCGAACCGCAGATAGTTGACGATGGTCCTGTTGAAGCGCTCGCCCGGAATCAGCAGCGGAATGCCCGGCGGATACGGCGTCAACAGAATCGACGTGACGCGGCCTTCGAGTTCGTCGATCGGTACCCGGTCGATCTCGCGGTGCGCGAGCTTGGCGAACGCGTCGGACGGCTTCATTGCCGGTTCCATGCTCGACAGGTACATCTCGGTCGTCAGACGCGCAATGTCGTTGGCCCGGTAGACGCTGTGAATCTGCTGACACAGATCGCGCAGACCGACGCGTTCGTACATGGGGTGATGCGCGACGAACTCGGGCAGCACACGCCACAGCGGCTGGTTGTTGTCGTAGTCGTCCTTGAACTGTTGCAGTTCGGTGACCATCGAGTTCCAGCGGCCCTTGGTGATGCCGATCGTGAACATGATGAAGAACGAATACAGCCCGGTCTTCTCGACGATGATGCCGTGCTCGGCCAGATACTTCGTGACGATCGCGGCCGGAATGCCGGTCTCGCCGAAGCCGCCGTCCATGTCCAGACCCGGCGTGACGATGGTCGCCTTGATCGGGTCGAGCATGTTGAAGCCTTCGGCCAACGGGCCGAAACCGTGCCACGCGTCGTTCGGACGCAGGACCCAGTCTTCGCGCGAGCCGATGCCTTCTTCGGCGAACTGTTCCGGGCCCCACACCTTGAAGAACCAGTCGTCGCCGTATTCGGCGTCGACCTTGATCATCGCGCGGCGGAAATCGAGCGCTTCGGCGATCGATTCTTCCACCAGCGCGGGGCCGCCCGGCGCTTCCATCATGGCCGCGGCCACGTCGCACGAGGCGATGATGGCGTACTGCGGGCTGGTCGACGTGTGCATCAGATACGCTTCATTGAAGCGATGCTTGTCGAAGCGGCTGTTCTTCGAATCCTGCACGACGATCTGCGAAGCCTGCGAAATGCCGGCCAGCAGCTTGTGCGTGGAGTGCGTGGCGAACACCAGCGCGCCGATCCGCGGACGGCCCGCGCCGATCGCGTGCATGTCCTGATAGAACTCGTGGAATTCGGCGTGCGGCAGCCAGGCTTCGTCGAAGTGCAGCGTGTCGAGCCAGTCGCCGAGCATCTCCTTGATCATTTCGACGTTGTAGATCACGCCGTCGTAGGTGCTCTGCGTGATAGTCAGAATGCGTGGCTTGAGATTCGGATTCTTCGCGAGCGCCTCACGGGCGAACGGGTTCGCCTCGATCTTCCGGCGGATGTTTTCCGGCTCGAACTCGCTGCGCGGAATCGGGCCGATGATGCCGAAGTTATTGCGCGTCGGCGTGAGGAACACCGGAATCGCGCCGGTCATGGTGATCGCGTGCAGGATCGACTTGTGGCAATTGCGGTCCACCAGCACGATGTCGCCCGGCGCAACCGTGCCGTGCCAGACGATCTTGTTCGACGTGGACGTGCCGTTGGTCACGAAGAACACGTGGTCGGCGCTGAAAATGCGCGCGGCGTTGCGCTCGGAGGCGGCCACCGGACCGGTGTGGTCAAGCAGCTGACCGAGTTCGTCGACGGCATTGCACACGTCGGCACGCAGCATATTCTCGCCGAAGAACTGGTGGAACATCTGGCCGAGCGGGCTCTTCAGGAACGCCACGCCGCCCGAGTGCCCCGGGCAGTGCCACGAATACGAACCTTCGTCCGCGTACTGCACCAGTTCCTTGAAGAACGGCGGCGCGAGCGAGTCCAGATACACCTTGGTTTCGCGGATGATATGACGCGCGACGAACTCCGGCGTGTCCTCGAACATGTGGATGAAACCATGCAGTTCGCGCAGGATGTCGTTCGGCAAGTGGCGCGACGTGCGCGTTTCGCCGTACAGGAAGATCGGAATATCCGCGTTGCGGCGGCGCACTTCGGTCACGAACGCGCGCAAGGCGACGATCGCCGCGGCCAGTTCGGGTGTTTCGCCTTCCACCACCACGTTATCGACATAGGGCAGCAGTTCGTCGTCGTCGATCGACAGGATGAAACACGACGCGCGGCTCGACTGCTGCGCGAACGAAGTCAGATCGCCGTAGCTCGTCAACCCGAGGACTTCCGCGCCTTCTTTTTCGATGGCTTCGGCCAAAGCCCGGATGCCGGAACCCGAGATATTCTCGGAGCGAAAATCTTCGTCGATGATGACGACGGGAAAACGAAACTTCATGGGCGATTCTCCAAAAAGAACGACCGCTGCATTCTGTAAATAGCAGCGGTCACCCGGTGTAACTGGTGAGTCGATACGCTGCCGGCGTCAGGTCTTGGGCAACGTGACGCCGTGCTGACCTTGATATTTGCCGCCGCGATCCGCGTACGACGTTTCACAAATCTCGTCGCTTTCAAAAAACAGCACCTGAGCGACGCCTTCGTTCGCGTAGATTTTCGCAGGCAAAGGTGTCGTATTCGAGAATTCCAGCGTGACGTGCCCCTCCCATTCCGGCTCGAACGGCGTCACGTTGACGATGATCCCGCAACGCGCATACGTGGACTTGCCCAGACACACGGTCAGGACGCTGCGCGGAATGCGGAAATACTCGACCGTGCGAGCCAGCGCGAACGAATTCGGCGGGATGATGCAGACGTCGCCCTTAAAGTCGACAAACGACTTCTCGTCGAAGTTCTTCGGATCGACGATGGTCGAGTTGATATTGGTGAAGATCTTGAATTCGTCGGCGCAGCGAATGTCGTAGCCGTAGCTCGACGTGCCGTAGCTGACGATCTTCCGGCCGTCTTCGGAGACGCGCACCTGGTCGGGCGCGAACGGCTCGATCATGTTGTGCGACGCGGCCATGCGGCGGATCCACTTGTCGGATTTGATGGTCATAGGTGAACGCTGCTCGACGTGAATGACAGATGTGTGACGGATAACAACCCGGTTGGGACCAGGCAACTTTCGGCTAAGTTCGCGACTTCGGGCCAAAGCGCTCGACCGCGCACCGCCGTGGCGGCTTGAACGGGCTGTATCGCTCGATCCGGCGGTGTCCTGCACGATGTCCGGCTACGTGCCCGAACGAAAGGCGCTTATTTTACGCGATCGTGAGATTGGTGCCGTGCATGGGGGATGAGATCGCCCCGATGCGCGCCTCCAGACGGCCTGCCGGCTCGCCGGGCTAGTTCGCTTGCGCCTTTGGGAGCGGCCTCGGGCGGCGCCCGCCAATTACTGGTGAATCAGCCCGCAGGCGAGCGCGGGGCCCGCGCCATGCGGCGGATACGCGTACGAATCGCTCGGATCGCGATGCAGCACGACCGCGCGTTGCAACACCGAGCGGATGCCGTCCAGCGACACGTCGGGCGCCACGATGAAACCAGTGGCGACGCCGTTCGCATCCGCATGAATGTTGCCGAGATCGCCCTCGACCCGCGCGCCCGCTTTCAGACGCTCGGCGGCCGGCGAGAACACTTCGCCCGCGCTGGAACCGTCGGCGGCATTGCAGTCGCCGCGTTCGTGAACCTGCAACGCGTGGTCGCTATTGGGCGGCAGGCCCGCGAGATTGTAGGTCACCTGCACGCCGTCCGAGCGCTCGATAAACGTGACGAGGCCGCGCGCCTGGTTGCCCACGGTGGGCAGCAACTGCGCGTCGGCGCGCTTTTCCTGTGGTCTCAGGAACGTGCTGCAGCCGCACAGCAGCACGCTGCCGGCAGCCAGGACGATGAACGCATGTACCGCGTGCCCGTCGATTCGTTTTCCCATGCGATCCTCTTGCCGGCCAGGCGGCCGCCCCTGCGGCCGCTGAGCCGAACTTGTGAAGCCGACATGATACCGCGAGACCCGGCGCAAATTGCCCCCTTGCGCCCTGCGTAAGCCCTTTGGCCAAGGGCCGCTCAGGTGTTCTGCACGACGATGCTGGGAAACTTCGACGTCATGTCGCGCGCGCGCTCGGCGATATGGACCGCGACCTTGCGTGCGATCGACCGGTAGATCTCCGCGATGCGCCCATCGGGATCGGCGACGACGGTCGGTTTGCCCGAGTCGGCCTGCTCGCGGATCGCGATGTCGAGCGGCAAACTGCCGAGCACCTCGACGCCATATTCCTTGCCCATCCGCTCGCCGCCGCCGGCGCCGAAGATATGTTCTTCATGGCCGCAATTCGAGCAGATATGCATGCCCATGTTCTCGACGATACCAAGAATCGGAATACCGACCTTCTCGAACATCTTGAGGCCCTTCTTCGCGTCGAGCAACGCGATGTCCTGCGGCGTCGTGACGATCACCGCGCCGGTCACGGGCACGCGTTGCGACAGCGTCAGCTGAATGTCGCCGGTGCCCGGCGGCATGTCGACGATCAGGTAGTCGAGGTCGTGCCAGTTGGTCTGGCGCAGCAATTGTTCGAGCGCCGACGTGGCCATCGGGCCGCGCCACACCATCGGGTTGTCCTGCTCGATCAGAAAGCCGATCGAATTGGCTTGCAGCCCGTGGCCGGTCATGGGGTTCATCGACTTTTCGTCGGGCGACTCGGGGCGGCCTTCGATGCCCAGCATCATGGGCAGCGAGGGGCCGTAAATGTCCGCATCGAGAATGCCGACCGAGGCGCCTTCGCTCGCCAGCGCCAGCGCCAGGTTCACCGCGGTCGTGCTCTTGCCGACACCGCCCTTGCCCGACGCCACGGCGACGATATTTTTAACGTTCGGCAAGAGTTTCACGCCGCGCTGTACCGTATGCGCAGCGACTTCCTGGCTTACCTCGACGCGCGCGTTCGCCACACCCGGCACGGCTTGCAGCGCCGCGCCGAACTGCGCGCGGATCGCTTCGAACTGGCGCCTGGCCGGATAGCCGAGTACCACCTGGAGGCTAACCGTGTCATCCTGCACGGCGACGTTTTTAATGTTCTTGGCTGCCGCGTACGGCCGGCCGGTGTTGGGGTCAGTGACGGCTGCGAGGGCAGCGTCCACCATAGCCCGATCGATACTCATTGACACTCCGTGGGGAACACCTGCGGCGCGGCGGAATCGAAGTCTCGGCCACGCGCCGGAATTTGAAAGAAATTGTTAGACGGCATTGCGAAAACCAGACGTGCCGGGCACGCTTCGGGCAGGCGAAACGCCATGGGGCCGCATCGTCGTGTACGTCTGCCATTATTGTAGTGGCTCGCGCCGGGCCTTGCCGGAAGACCCTGCTTCACTGTCGGACCGGGGCGGTGAAAGAACCGGAATTTCCCCTTCTTTCGATCCGTCTGCTTTACTGGACTACTGGAATGGTCAGCTCTCAGATTGACCACCACTCGCTGCTTTACCCGCTTCACTCAAGAGGAATCGAAAATGAATGCAAAAATCATGACTCGCCTGGCCGTTTTCGCCGTTGCCGGCTCGCTGCTGGCAGGCTGCGCCACCCAACAAGGCACTAACACCGCAGTCGGCACGGGCGTAGGCGCCGGCACCGGCGCGGCACTCGGCGCGATCTTCGGCGGCGGCAAGGGCGCGGCGATCGGCGCGGGCGTCGGCGCGGCGGTGGGCGGCATCACGGGTTACAACTGGCAAGCCATTCACAACAAGCTGTCGGGCGCCACCAAGGGCACCGGCACGCAGATCACCGAACAGCCGGACGGCTCGCTCAAGCTGAACATTCCGAGCTCGGTCACGTTCGACACCAACAGCTACGCAATCAAGCCGTCGTTCGCGCCGGTGCTGGACCAACTGACGCAGACCCTGCAGCAGAACCCGGAAGTGATCGCGCAAGTGGTCGGCTATACGGACAGCACGGGTCAGCCGGCTTATAACCAGACGCTGTCGGTCAATCGTGCGGAAAGCGTGACGGGCTATCTGGGCCAACGCGGCGTCGCGCCGCAGCGTCTGTCGGCACAAGGCATGGGCCAGAATCAGCCGATCGCCGACAACAACACCGAAGCCGGCCGTGCAGCGAACCGTCGCGTGGAAATCTATCTGCGCGCCACGGCTCAGCACACCACGCAATAAGCATCTGACTGGGGAGGAAGGTGGGGGCCGGCCGGCAGACCTGAGCGCCGGCTCGTGACAAACCGTAAAAAGCGGAAGAATCAAAATCTCGCGCGGACCGAAAAAATTTCGAACTCTGCCGAAAATCCGCTGTCTGTCTTTACGGTACGCGGTTGGCGATCGCCGCCGCGTCACCATTCTCCTCTTGTCGTTGTTGCTCCGGGGTTAATAACCCCGGTTTTTTTTGGGCGCTCGGTTAACACACCTTCGCGCTCCGCCACGATCCGGCGCCGTCCCACGCGGGCCGTCCGGGCACCCGGCCCGCCCCGCGCCGAACGCCTGCCCTGCTAGAATCAACCTTTCGTCCCACCGCAGGCTCCCGCCATCCCTATGTCAGCACCCGCAACCGATCTCTCCGCAGGCGCGCCGTCAGGCCGTCGCCAGATTCTCGTCACGTCGGCCCTTCCGTATGCGAATGGGCAAATCCATATCGGCCATCTGGTTGAATATATCCAGACGGACATCTGGGTCCGGACGTTGCGAATGCACGGGCACGAGGTCTATTACGTGGGCGCCGACGACACGCACGGCACACCGGTCATGCTGCGCGCGGAAAAGGAAGGTCTCACGCCGAAGCAGCTGATCGACCGCGTCTGGCAGGAGCACAAGCGCGACTTCGACAGCTTCGGGATTTCGTTCGACAATTACTACTCGACCGATACCGAAGAAAACCGCGTTCTCAGCGAAAACGTTTACCTGGCGCTGAAGGAAGCGGGCCTGATCGAAGCGCGCGATATCGAACAGGCGTACGACCCGGTCAAGGAAATGTTCCTGCCGGATCGCTTCATCAAGGGCGAGTGCCCGAAGTGCGGCGCGAAAGACCAATACGGCGATAGCTGCGAAGTCTGCGGTTCCACGTACCAGCCGACCGAGCTGATCAACCCGTTCTCGGTCGTCTCGGGCGCCACGCCGATCCGCAAGACCTCGACGCACTACTTCTTCCGTCTGTCCGATCCGCGCTGCGAGAATTTCCTGCGCGCCTGGGTGGGCGGTCTGGCGCAACCCGAAGCGACCAACAAGATGCGCGAATGGCTCGGCGACGCCGGTGAAGCCAAACTCGCCGACTGGGACATCTCGCGCGACGCGCCGTATTTCGGCTTCGAAATTCCGGGCGCGCCGGGCAAGTATTTCTACGTGTGGCTGGATGCGCCAGTCGGCTACTACGCGAGCTTCAAGAACCTCGCGGAAAAGCGCGGGCTCGATTTCGACGCGTGGGTCAACAAGGGGTCGAAGGCCGAGCAGTATCACTTCATCGGCAAAGACATTCTGTATTTCCACACGCTGTTCTGGCCGGCCATGCTCGAATTTTCGGGGCATCGCACGCCGACCAATGTGTTCGCGCACGGCTTCCTGACCGTGGACGGCGCGAAGATGTCGAAATCGCGCGGCACCTTCATCACCGCGCAAAGCGTGATCGACACCGGCCTGAATCCGGAATGGCTGCGCTATTACTTCGCGGCCAAGCTGAACAGCACGATGGAAGACCTCGACCTGAACCTCGACGACTTCCAGGCGCGCGTGAACAGCGATCTGGTCGGCAAGTACGTGAACATTGCGAGCCGCGCCGCCGGTTTTCTGATCAAGCGTTTCGACGGCCGCGTGCAGGACAGTGCGATGCAGCATCCGCTGCTCGCCACGTTGCGCGCCGCCGTGCCGCAGATCGCCGCGAACTACGAGGCCCGCGAGTACAACCGCGCGCTGCGGCAGACCATGGACCTGGCGGACACGGTCAACGCCTACGTCGACACCGCGAAACCGTGGGATCAGGCGAAAGACCCGGCGAACGGTGTCGCGCTGCACGAAACCTGCAGCGTCAGCGTCGAGGCGTTCCGGCTGTTGTCGCTGGCGCTGAAGCCGGTGCTGCCGAAGCTGGCCGAAGCGGTCGAAGCGTTCCTCGGCATCGAGCCGCTGGTGTGGGCCGACGCGAACGTGCCGCTCAGTTCCGCGCGCCCGATCAACGCGTACAAGCATCTGATGACGCGTGTCGATCCGAAGCAGATCGAGGCACTGCTGGCCGCCAACCGCGATTCGTTGCAAGCCACGCCGGAAGCCGCGGCGCCGGCCGACGCGAAGACCAAGGCGAAGGCAGCGAAGGCCGCCGCGGCAGAGCAGGACGAAGCGTCGGGCATCATCTCGATCGACGACTTCGCGAAGATCGATCTGCGCATCGCGAAGATCGTCGACTGCAAGGCGGTGGAAGGCTCGGACAAACTGCTGCAACTCACGCTCGACATCGGCGAAGAGAAGACCCGCAACGTGTTCTCCGGCATCAAGTCGGCGTATCAGCCGGAACAGCTGATCGGCAAGCTGACCGTGATGGTCGCGAACCTCGCGCCGCGCAAGATGAAGTTCGGTCTGTCGGAGGGCATGGTGCTCGCCGCATCCGCAACGGATGAAAAGGCCGAACCGGGCCTCTACATTCTCGAACCGCACAGCGGCGCAAAGCCGGGCATGCGCGTGAAGTAATACGCGTGGCGCTGCTTCACGGTGGCGCTCGCTGATCGCTACATCGCCGTGCAGCGCACCGCACCGCATTTCGCTTCAGGCACGAACAAAAACGGCACGCTTTAAAAAAGCGTGCCGTTTTTTTGCCTGCGCAAAGGTAATGCTCAAACGCTACATGTCAACGCATCACCATCGGATCCGGTCGAAGCGCCGCGTATAAAGCAGCGTCGCGCCGTAGAACGTGCCACCGTACGCTGCCACGGACCAATACCGCGTCAGGTTGACGGTCGCCTTGATCGCGTTGCTGGCCGACTGCAGACCCTGCTCATAGCCCAGCACGAGCCATTCGCTGATCGCCTTCGACACCATCACGACCTGCGGATCGGTCAGCCCGACCTCGCTCTGCCCGATCGAAAACTCGTCGAGCCCGAAGGTCTGCGCGATCCGCTTGCCGCTTGCGCTGCCGAGCAACGCAAGCGCCGTGGTCATGGTGCTTTGCTGACCGAGGTTATTGCCCTGATCGGTGCCGTGACCGAACAGCAGCCACGAGAGCTTTTCGTTGTCCGCCACGTTCGGCTCGGACACCAGCTTCGCCACCGGGAATTGCACCGTACCCGTCACCTGCACGCCCGCCTCGACCTGCTGATTACGGCGCATGGCCAGGATGTTGATGCCAGGATTGGCCACCGGGCCATTGAACGTGAAGAAGCCATTCTCGATATTGAGCTTGCGCCCGAACGCGGTGTAGGTCGAACCCTGCGTGACCCGCACGTTGCCGACCGCGCGCAGCGGCAGATTCGGCGCGCTCAAGGCGGTAATCGTGCCGGTCAGGCCGAGATCGGCGCCTTGCCCTCGGAAACGGAAGTTGTTGCCGAGGCTGATGTCGATATCGGCGCGCGGCGCGAATGGGCCGACCGGCTTGTTGGTGCCCGCGACCGGCGGCGACCGCTCGCCGGCCACGGTGCCGTCCGGGCGTACGATCACCACATCGTCGCCGAGCTTTGGCGCGGCCTGCTCCGGCAAGTCGAACAACGCGTGATCGACCGCGAACTTGCCGTTGATCGCTAGCCCACCCTGGGCGCCGGCATTCGCGACGCTCGCACTACCCGACAGCGACAGATTGCGGTCGGGCGCCGCGAACAATTCGAGCTTGTCGGCGACGATACTCGCCGTCAGATCCGGTTCCGCGCCGTCCAGACGCACGCGGCCGGTGGCGCGCAGCGTGCCGCTCGCGCCGTGAAACTCGACCTGCTGGAAGTCCACCAGATTCTGCGACAACGCAATGCGCACCACGCCGTCCTTCAACTGCACGCCCTGATCGACCATCGTTGCGGAAAGGCCATCGCCAAGCAGCGAGCCGGTCAGGTTCGGCTTGGCGACCGTACCGCCGAGCGCGAGCTTGAGCGCCAGGTGGCCGTCGAGCAGATAGCTCGGCCCGAAGAGCCCGCCGGTCGTTTTCAGCGACGGGACATTCGCATTCACGTTGCCGCTCAACGCGCCCTCTTCGTTGACGGTCAGGAAGCCGTCGCGCGCCACCAGCGTGGTGTGCGCGTCGGCGTCGATCACGCCGATCCGGCTCGCCTGCGCGTGCACGGTGGCGTTGAGCCGGTTGCCGCCGCTGAATTCGGCACGCGCGGTGATGTCCGTGATGCCCAGCGACGCGAGTCCGCGGCCAATTTCGACGGTGACGTCGCCGCCGCGGCGCTTCAACTGAATATGACCGCTTGCCGTGCTGCCGAGCGCGAAGTCCCAGTCACCGTCGAAGACCAGATCGGTTTTGACGGCCGCCGGCTCGCCGGTGATCTCACGCCGCAGGTCCTGCAAACGGGCGAGCGAAATGTCGGTCAAGGTGCCGGCCGACTGAATCTTGCCGTGATCAAAGGCGAATGTTTTCAGGCTGAGGACAGCGCCTTCGAGCGTCAGACGCGTGGCGCCGAGCGTGAGCCGCTGCGGCCCGGCGCTCACGGCGAGCGGCGACTCCAGGTTCAACGCCGGCGTGCCGCGATTCTGGAAACGGGTGACGGTGCCGTCCCAGTGCGTGCCGTCGCGCGCGTCGGTCAGCTTGCCGTTCGCGGCGAGCGTCAGATCGAGCGGACGGTCCTGCAACTTGCCGGTGGCCGCGGCTTCCAGCGTGTGATTCGCGCGCGTGCCGGAGAGCCGCGCGGTAAGCGTGGTCAGATCGACACCGCCCGCGCTCAGATCGCGCGCGTCGGTCGTGAAGACGAGTGCGCCGTTCGCGCCGTCGCGCAACTCCGCGTGACCTTCCGCATGACCGATGCGGTTGCTGCTGAACACCACGCTGTCGGCCTTGTAATTCAGCATGACGTTCGGATGCGCGAACGAACCGGTCACGTCGCCGTCGGCCGCGATCAGGCCCGCAAGGCCGAACCCCAGGCGCTCGAGTTGCGGCGCGTCGACGCGAAACCGCAAGCGGTCGCCTGGCGCGCCGAAGCTGCCTTGCAGATCCACCTGATTGCCCGCCACCGAGAGGTTCGCGCGGCTCGGCAGAATCCGCGAACCGGCTAGCTGGACGGTGCCACCGCCGGTCAGCGGCAGGTTGTCGTAGACGCTCGGGCCCAGCTTGAATTCGGCCCTGGTCGTGAACACCGGGCCGAGCATGCCGGCCGCGGTGAGCGTGCCGTTCACGCGCGCTTCGATCTTGCCCTTGCGGGGTGCCGGTGCGACGTGTTTGGGCGGCGGTGTCTCGCGCTGAGCGAGCTCGGTTTTCGCCGCCGCCTTGGCGGTGTTTTTCACCGCAGCGGCGGCTTGGTCGGCGGGCGCAGCGCTTTTCGCGCCCGCCGTGCTACCCACTTCGGCTGTGGCTTTGGTTTGTGCCTTGCTCGCCGGCGCGCCTTTCTTGCCTTTGGCACTAACGGCCGCGGAGGCGGAAGTCGACGCCGCGCCGCTCACCGGCTTGCGCGACGGCATCTGCGACGTCAGCGTCAGCGGATCGAAATCGGTCAGTTGCGCTTTCAGGTTGTAGGTGGAATTCGCGTCGTGCTTGAGCGCGCCGGACAGATCGATACGGCCTTTGCCCGACGTGACGCGCACATCGTTGAAGCTGGTTCGCGCAGGGTCGAACGTGATCTTGCCTTGAGCACGCAGCACGGCTTTCGGATCGGCGAGATCCAGCGTGACGCTCTGTATGTCGTCGTTCAAACGAATACCGATCGGCCCGGACAGTTGCGTGGGCCGCACGGTGGCTTCGAGCGCATTCAGGTCGAGCCCGGCGACCTGCAGATCGAACTGCCCGCGTTTGCCGGTCAGCGTGCCGCCGCCGCGCAGCGTGGCGCTTTTGACGAGCCGCACGGCCAGGTTCGAAATGCGCTGCGACTCGGCGTCGAGACGCACGTCCGCGTTGGCGTCGATGATAGGCAGCAGGTTCTGGTCGATCGCGCCGGGCTTGGCGTTGACGATCGAGACATGGCCCGCGACGGCGAAGTTCGCAGCGCTGGATCTGGTGGTTTGCTTGCCGCCGGCTTTGGCGTTTTCAGCGCCAGCAAACGGCGCCGGCGCTGTGCTGGACGCGCCCGTCGTTGCTGCGCTAGTGGGCGCGGCAGCGCTGACAGGTGTTGCCGCGCTCGCCCCCAACACAACCGTCCCCGCCCCATCCTGCGACACCGGCTGCAACTCCGCCCGCACGGCCAGATCCGCCAGCGGCGCACCCGGCGCAAACGCCTGCGGATTCACGTGATCGAAAGTCAGCGTGGCACGTCGCAACGGCACGGCGCCGAACGGCGTGGCTTCGACGCGCGCGTGACCGGCGAGCTTCATGCCGCTGGCATCGAGTTCAGCGACGAGATTTTCAAGCGAGCCGCTCAGATGGCCGCCCACCTGCACCGCCTCGTTGTTCACCTTGCCTGAATAGCCGACGTCGCCGGTCAGCGCGAACGGCCTCACGCCGTCCAGTTTCGCCGACGCCGTCACCGCGCCGAACGGCGTATCGAGGCGCTCGATCGCGGCCTCGTGATGACGCCCGTCGCTGCGCCCATGAAACATGAAACGCGAAAATTCAGTGGTCGCCCCGCCTTCGCGCAGCAGCAGTTTGTCGAGCTGAACGTCGCGGACCTCGAGTTGCATCGGCAAACGCAAATCTTGCGGCAGCTTCAGCGGTTCGCTGCTGCTGGACGACGACGCGCCGATGCGCGCCTCGACGGTGCCAACGTGCAGATAGTCGATCGTCAACCGCCACGGCTCGCGCGTCAGCCCCCAACCGGCCGCCACGCGGTCGATCTGGATATCGGTGCCGCTGCCGTCGAGGCTGCGCCAGCGCACCTGGCGCAATTGCAAACCGTTCGCCAGCGTGCCGCTTTCGAGCGTGCCGCTCAGCTTGCCGCCCAGCAGTTTGACCGCCGCCTGCCATGCATAGGCGGTACCGCGCTTGGTGGTCAGCGCGCCATACATTAGGCCGACCGCCAGGGCGACCAGCAGCACCAGCACACCGACCGTCCACGCAAGCGTTTTCAGCAACAGACGGCCGGGCCGGCGCTTAGGCGGCGGCGCATCGGACGACGGCGGCTGCGGCGGGTGAGTGCCGGGCGGCTGTGCGGGTGGTTGAGCGGAAACGTCCGTTGTCATGCGGGAATCATGTCGAAACAGGTGTCCATCAGAAGGCGATGCCCAGCGTCAGATACGGCCGCACGTCTTTATTGCGGATGCCATACGCGACGTCGACATTGACCGGGCCGACCGGGCTGCGCCAACGCGCGCCCACGCCGACGCCGGGATAAAAGACTTTTTCGCCCCAGGTATCAGTGGCGGTGCCGACGTCGAAGAACGCGGCGGCGCCCCAGTCGTGCGAAAACCAGTGCTGGTACTCGGCCGCGGCCGTGACGAGATATTTGGTGGGCAGCACCGAACCATCGACCTCGTTACCGATGCTCTGATAACCGTAGCCGCGCACCGAATTCGACCCGCCGGCGCGGAACAGCAGCGATGCCGGTATGCCGCTCGAACTGCCGCTGGTAAACACGCCGCCGAGTTCGGCGCGGAGCACCACGAGGTCTTCCTTGCCGATCGGCAGGTACTGCTGGCCGCGCGCGTAACCGCGCACGAAGGTCTGGTCCGTCAGCACGCCCTTCACCGCGAAGCCCGCCTCGGCGTGAATCAGATTGCCCTTGCGCGGGAACAGCGGGTCGTCGGTATCGCGCCGGGTCCACGACCACGACGGCACCAGCGCGCGGCTCGTGGTCGGCGCGATCGCGTTCTGATCGAGCCGGTCCTGGTAGTAGAGGATCGAGTAGTTGTAGTCGATGAACTGCGAGGTGCGCGCCCGTTGCACGCCGCCGCGGATACTGTAGATGCGCGTGTCGGAAACGTCGGTCGTGGTGTAGGACGCCAGCACGCTATTGGTCCACGCGCGCGGGCCCGGCGGCATGGCCAGCTGGATTTGCCCGTATTGCTGGATCTGGTCGGCGCGGCCTTCGACAGTGAACGGCCATGCTTTGCCGAAGGTATCCAGATAGGAATACGCGCCCTGGACCAGCGGGCCGTTGTCGGTCGAATAGCCGAGACCGCCACGGATGCTGTTGTACGGATACTCCGACACTTTCACGTGCACCGGCGTGTCGACCGGTTTGGCCGGGTCGCTGTCCACGTCGATCGCGACGCTTGCGTAATACGGCGTGTTCTGCAATTGCCGCTGCAATTCGGCGACGCGCTGCACGTCGTAAATGTCGCCGACCGAGATCGGGTTGACGTTGTCGACGATCTGTTCCGGATAGCGCCGGGTGCCCGACACGTCGAGCTTGCCCATCGTGAAGGTCGGCCCGCTGTCATACGTGACCGACAGTTTGGCCTCGTGCGTGCGCGGATCGACGCGCGCCTCGGAATGGTAGATTTTCGCGCCCAGGTAACGCCGCGCCTGGAGCGCCTTCAACGACGCATTTTTCGCGTCCTCCCAGTCGCCCTGCGAGAACGCATCGCCTTCGTGCAGCGAAAACGCGAAACGCGCGGCATTCTCCTGCGCGGGGTCTTCGGTCAGCACCGGCCCGCGAAACGACAGCGAGACCGATGAAATGCGGGTTTGCGGACCTGGATCGACGCTCACCGTGACGCGTTTCGCGTTCTCGACGGTGCGCACGTCGGTACGCACGACCGGCGTGAAATAGCCCTGTGTGGCCGCCAGATCACGCACCTGCTGGGGCGTGGCGGTGATCAGAAACTCGAACTGGTCGTCGCTGATGTCGGGTCGTTTGGCAAAGCGCGCGATATCCAGATGTGCCTCAAGAAGCTTGCGCAGCGAGCGCGGCGAAGCGTCGATGTCGACCTTGTAGCTGGCGGCGGGGCGCGCGGCGTGCGCCGCGCCGGCCGACAGCGTCAGCATGACGATGCCGAACGCCAGCCACGCGCGCAGCCAGCGCAACATGGGCGTGATATGTCCACGCCGGGTGCCGGCCTTGCCGCGCCGCTGACGCGGCTTTTCGATCGCACATACCGCCAAACAGGACCTCCGGCCGGGTTGATGAATTTGTCGCTCAGGCGCGCCGCGGCGGCCGAAGCACGCTATTTGACCACATCGGCGCAAGGCCGCCGATCTCTTAAAGGGCGCGAAGCGCGCAGCCGCCGCTTGCCGCCGGACACAGCGCAACGCGAGTTCAACCGCGCCACGCAGCCGTGCGACGCGCCCGCCTCGCGCCCGCCTCGCGCCCGCCTTTGACGCACCGCACACAAGCCGGGTTCCGGGATTTTTCACGGTGGTGCGCGCCGGCCGCGCGCACCACCCCTCTTCCATCGCGCCCCTGCCGACGTTTTTCGTCCGCGCGCGGCGCATCGGGTAAAATTATGGAATAACGGCGCGGCCACCCGGCACCCTCCCGCTACACCAGCGGATTCCGGGCGAGCAGCCGCCCCTCACCCACCACGGACGTCGAGCCATGTATCAATCGGACATCACCCAGTTCCTGAACCAGCTCAAGCAACAGAAGCCCAACCTGGAAGCCGAGCAGCGCCGCGGCCGCGCGCTGCTGTGGGACAAACAGCCGATAGATCTGGAAGAACGCGCCGAGCAGAAAGCCTCGCGCGTGGAGCAGACGCCTTACTCGTACTATCAAAACTTCTAATCGGGTGAGCGTGAGTCACGCCGACGAGGCTCACGGCGCGACGCCGGCATCCGCCGACGCCGCGCTAGCCGCGCCCGCCACCGATTCGACGCCCGACACCGTCGACGGCATCGCTTTCGCGCGCCTGTACGGCGAGCCGCTCTTCAAGCTGCCCACCGACCTGTACATCCCGCCGGACGCCCTCGAGGTGTTCCTCGAAACGTTCGAGGGACCGCTGGATCTGTTGCTGTACCTGATCCGCAAGCAGAACTTCAACGTGCTCGACATTCCCATGGCGGATGTCACGGTGCAGTATCTCGGCTACGTCGACCAGCTGCGCCAGACCAATCTCGAACTTGCGTCCGAATATCTGCTGATGGCCGCGATGCTGATCGAGATCAAGTCGCGCATGCTGCTGCCGGTCAAGAAGGCCGACAGCGGCGAAGAAGCCGAGGATCCGCGCGCGGAACTGGTGCGCCGCCTGCTCGAATACGAGCAGATGAAGCTGGCCGCGCAGCGTATCGACCAGCTGCCGCAACTCGGGCGCGATTTTCTGCGCGCCGAGGTCTACATCGAGCAAAGCATCACGCCGCGTTTTCCCGACGTGGACAGCGAAGACCTGCGCGCCGCGTGGGCCGACGTGATCAAGCGCGCCAAGCTGGTCCAGCATCACAAGATTTCGCGCGAAGAGCTGTCGGTGCGCGAGCATATGAGCTCGATCCTGCGGCAGTTGCAAAACGCGCGCTTCGTCGAATTCGCGGACCTGTTCGACACCACCAAGGGTGTGCCGGTGGTGGTGGTGAATTTCATCGCCATGCTGGAGCTGTGCCGTGAGTCGCTGGTCGAAATCACCCAGGCCGAACCGTTCGCGCCGATCTACGTGCGGCTCGCGTATTCGCCGGCCTGATCTCACAGTACGCACCGATACGCCTCGTTTCGGTGCGTACGACGCGCAAATCCACTACAATCCCGCGCTCCGAACCTGTCATTACCAGTGAGGCGGCGGACCGCGCGATTCCTTGAGGTTTCGCATCGACCGAGTCTCGCGCCGCGCGAGGAAATCCCTGTCCGATCATGAAAGTCATCAGCTCGATCCATGAATTGCGCGACCAGTTGCGCGGCCAGAATCGCACGGCCTTCGTGCCGACCATGGGCAATCTGCACGAAGGGCATCTGTCGCTGATGCGTCTCGCGCGCCAGCACGGCGATCCGGTGGTGGCGAGCATCTTCGTCAACCGTCTGCAATTCGGTCCGAACGAAGATTTCGACAAATACCCGCGCACGATGGAAGCGGACATCGAAAAATTGCAGAAAGAAAACGTCTACGTGCTGTTCGCGCCGACGGAAAAAGATCTCTATCCGGAGCCGCAGGAATACCGCGTACATCCGCCGCACGATCTCGGCGACATCCTCGAAGGCGAGTTCCGGCCCGGCTTCTTTCAGGGCGTGTGTACGGTCGTGATGAAGCTGATGTCGTGTGTACAGCCGCGCGTCGCGGTGTTCGGCAAGAAGGACTACCAGCAGTTGATGATCGTGCGCCGCATGTGCAACCAGTTCGCGCTGCCGACCGACATCATCGCCGCTGAAACCATTCGCGACGCCGACGGCCTCGCGCTCAGCTCACGCAACCGCTATCTGCAGGCTGCCGAACGCGCCGAGGCGCCGGTGCTGGCCGCGGAACTGAATCGTGTGCGCGAAGCCGTGCTGGCCGGCGACCGCGACTTCGCGAAAATCGAACAGGCGGCCATGGCCACCCTGGCCGCACGTGGCTGGCAGCCCGATTACATCGCGGTGCGCAAGCGCTCGAATCTGCTGCCGCCGGGTCCGCAAGATGCGGACGCGGAACTGGTCGTGCTGGCCGCCGCCAAACTCGGCGCCACACGCCTCATCGACAACCTCGAAATCTGACCCGGCCTCGGCCGGCGCAGACCCGCATCAAAAGCCACAAGGGATTGATTGGTCATGCAACGCAACATGCTGAAGTCGAAGATCCACCGTGTCGCGGTCACGCACTGCGAGCTGCACTACGAAGGCTCGTGCGCGATCGACGAAGACTTGCTGGAAGCGGCGAACATCGTCGAAAACGAACGGATCGACATCTGGAATATCAACAACGGCGAGCGTTTCTCGACCTACGCGATCAAGGGCGAGCGCGGCAGCGGCATGATTTCGCTGAACGGTTCGGCCGCGCGGCGCGCGCAGCTGGGCGATCTGGTGATTATTGCGGCGTTCGCGGTGGTCGACGAGGCCGAATTGAAGGCGGGCTGGAAGCCGGATCTGGTGTTCGTCGACGACAACAACAAGATCAAGGGCAGCCGCGATCACGTGCCGACGCAAAACTGGACCTGAGGGTCGGCGCGGTTGGCGTGAAGCTTCAACCCGCTTGCCGCGCGTCTGCTCCGTTGTAATTCGCGCGCCGTCGGTTGCACGGCGCGCCGCCTCAGCCCTTCTTCGCCGTCCCGTCGACCCACGCGACGATCGACTGCCACTGCTCCAGATCCTTCTCCACGCGACTTTTCGCGACGTCCCAGAGGGTCAGGCCATGCGCCGCGAGCTGCACGTAGTTCTGCGTGTCGCGCAAAAAGCCCAGCACTGGCAAATTCAATCCTTCGACAAAGCGGTGCAGCTGTTCCGCCGAGCGCGTGCGCGCGTCGACACGCATACCGACCACGCCGATTTCGATCGCGCCCTTGCGGACCGCTTTTTCCTTCGCCAGACGCTCCAGAAAGTCCTGCGTGGCGAGAATGTCGAATATGGACGGCTGGAGCGGAACGATTACCTTGTCGGCCAGATCCAGCGCGATATTCATCCGGTTGCCGTGCAAGCCGGCGGGGGTGTCGATCACCGCGTGCTCCAGCCCCTTGGGCGGCTTGGCCGGCGTGTCCGGATTGACTTCCCAGGTTTCGATGGCCGGTAGCGTGTCGGGGCGCAACGACAGCCACGCGTGCGCGGACTGCTGCTTGTCGAGGTCCGCGAGGGCGACCCATTCGCCCGACGCCGCGAAATAGCCGGCCAGATTGGTGGACAGCGTGCTCTTGCCCACGCCGCCCTTCGGATTCGCCACCACAATCACCGTCATGAATTCTCCCGGAAAGAAGGCTGGTCGCCGCCAGCCGGTTTGCCGCGCGTGTCGTTCTGACTTCGCTCTGAGTTTGCTCCGCGCCTGTTCCGATCTCGCGCCGGCCCGCTACGGGACCTGCCGGTTTCGGGCACGCGTGCCGATCCAGCCGTTGATAATATCGAGAAATGCACTGGGGCCGAAGCCCCCAGGCGGCCAAATGACCGCCTGGCACCATCGATTTTTCCACCTGGGAGCGATCCATCCATGAGCAAACTCCGCCCGGAATATACCGTCGAGCGCCTGCACGAACGCCAGCGGGGCAAGCTGCCCGGCCTGCTGGGCGTGCAAGTCCTGTCGCTGGAAGAAGGCGTTCTGACCGCGGAATTGACCGTGCGAGAAGAATTGCTTGCACCGAACGGTTTTTTGCATGCCGCCACCGTGATCGGGCTCGCCGACACCGCGTGCGGCTACGCGTGCCTCGCGCATCTGCCGGAAACGGCACGCAATTTCACGACCGTCGAGCTGAAAAGCAATTTTCTCGGCACGGCGACCGAAGGCACGATCCGCGCGGTTGCCCGGGGCGTGCATCTGGGGCGCAGCACGCAGGTGTGGGATGCGACGGTGACCGATCCGAACGGCAAGACGATCGCGTTGTTTCGGTGTACGCAGATCGTGTTGTATTGATGGTGGGGGTGCTGCGGTGAGGGGTTGGAGAGCCGGTTCGTCGAGCATGCGGCGCGCGGTCGATAACGTATCCGCTGTCAGCCCTGACTGGCCCCATCCTCAGGGAATATCAACCGGTAATTCTTCAGGTCTTCCTTGAAGGCACTACAGCGATCAAGTTGGTGCTGCACATCATGTCGTGGTTGATCGTAGTCGAAGCGCGAAGTCCAGTCGTGAATTCGCGTCATCGTACGAATGTACGGTGCCGCGTCACGGTCATTTGTCAGCCGCTTTAGCGGCAGCAGATAATCTTCGCGGTACACCGTCGGAACAATGATCCGGCACACGCCGGCTTCGCTGAGTACGCAGTTCATCGCGAGCCGCGCCGAGCGACCGTTACCATCCAGGAAAGGATGGACCTCCGAGACGACGAACATTGTCATCAACGCACGGGCGACAGGATCCTTCAGCGAACTGATGCGTTCGAAACCTTCCGCGAGGGTTGCGGGAACCTGTTCCGGCAAGACAAAGAGCGTGTTGCCGGCCATGTTGCGCTTCTCTTTCCACTGACCGGGCCGCTTATTCGGTCGCGCCTGCATCACCAGGGCGTTCACACTCTTAAGCCAGGCGAGAAAATGATCGGCCGTCGGTGCTGGCTGATTTCGCCACGGTGTCGTACTGGCCGCCCGAAAGGTACCCAGAATGTCGTGAGAGTCTTCCGAACGATTAGGAATGATGGCTCCCGCAAAGACAATCTGTTCGGCTTCTTCAACTTCGAACGTGGTGCCTTCGATGAAATTCGAAAAGTAGGCTTCGAAGAAGGCAAAATTCTCCAGCGCCATGCCCTTGCTTGCCGGATCGGCAGGATGCGCGAAGATGCCGCTGGCGAGCGCACCGTGCAGCACGTCGAACAGTTCCAGGCGGTCGGGATCGTACGGTTTGCCTGCAGCGCGCGCAAGCGCCAGTTTGCCGCGAAGCTTTTTTTCTTCGTGCGTGCCGAGCATTGCGCCGATGAGGCCGTCCAGACGCTTGCTCTCAGCCGTCATGTCGAGTTTGTCGGCAATGGCTTTCGCCTGGTCCCGCAGGTCGTTGAACTTGAAGTCGCCCCGAATGGTGAGAATCTTGTCGAGGCGAGCCTCGATATCTTCCTGCGGAAGCACCCGCGCAGTCGCACCGCGCGCGCTCCCCATGTTCTCGAGGAAGCCGCGCGCCTCGCTCGGCAAATAAATGCTTCTGTGCGGCAAATCTGGCACGGGCGGTTCGAGCAGTGGCCCCGCACCGGCTCCGGAAAACACCTCGACGATGAGCCCGGGCAATTCCAGCTTGCGGCGCGTGCGGCCGCGACGGACATGAAGGACACCGTCAACCGGCCGATGTTCCAGTGCTGAGCGGTAAGCCAGCACGGCGCCTGGCAGAAGATGACTCACTATCGCAGCCCAGTTGCGAAGAACGACGGCTTCTACTGGACTATCCACGTTTCGCGTGTAGACGCCCACATAAATACGCCGAAGCGCCCCGGCCTCGGCGAGGCGGCGCAAGGCGCGGGCGTGCGAATCATCTTCTGCGGAAAAGAGGACTTCCGCCGTGTCTTTGTCCGAATTTTGAATCATTGTGCGCCCTGCGGTTGTCAGCTTGTCCGGAAAATAGAATAATCACGTATATTATTGACCGAAATATAGGGGGTTGTCTTTCGCCCTCATCCCAACAACCTGCCGGAAACTACTGAATTCGACGGCCCCCCGTCCGACTTTTGTCCGAATATCACTCGATTGTCGACTTATCTTGTCCGAATATCATTGAATTTAACAAACAGAACATACCGAACGCAAAGAAGCCCATGCACGTTGTAGACGTACATGGGCTTCTTTGAATCGAAATCAGCTTTCAAACGAAACGATGGAAGCGATAGATTTGCGTGTCAGCGTGTGCCGCTCGTTATTCCGCGCAGCCCTTACGCCACCGCGGCCCGCACCGTCTTCACACTACCCAGCGCCAGCGCACCGCCGCCCAGTAACGACTGCACCGCCAAAGTCACCGCCCAGAACGCCGGATATTCCCAGCCGCCGTTCGGCGACGCGAAGCCCCAGCCGTTATGCAAATGCGCCGACATCGCGCCGAGCATGAACGGCAGCAGCACCAGCGCGACCCAGCGAACCTGCACGCCGAGCAGCAACGCAATGCCGCCGAGCAATTCGACGAACGCCGTCACATAGCCAAGCCAGCCCGGCAAACCCAGCGAGACGAAAAATTGCGCCGTGCCCGGCAGCGTGAAGACGAAGATTTTTTGCAGGCTGTGCGCGAGATACAGCACGCCCAAGGCCACGCGCAGCAGTAAAGCAGCCAGATCGGCGGAGCGGTTCGAGTTCATGACGAGTCCTTGAAGAGAGAGACGGCCAAAACCAGCCGTCGATGTCAGGACTCTATTCGAACCATATGAGGTGAAAAACCATTCCATCGGCTTAGATTATTTCCCATTACGATTTAATCGGCACCAACGTGTTGATTGGGATCAGGCCATCGCGCCAAAAAGCCTCGCCAGATCGAGATGTTCTGCAAGCGTGTCGGCAAGTCGTTCGAGCGACGCCTCGCGCAAGGCCGGATAGTCGATCGCCTCGGCGTCGCTCAAGCCTGCCCACCCCAGCAACGCGGCGCAAGCTGCCGGCGTGTCGAACAGGCCATGCACGTAGGTGGCGAGAATCTGCCCATCCGCGGAAAGCGCACCATCGGGACGCGCGGCATCCGCATCGCCCAACCGCAGCGCGGGCGATTCGAGCGCCGGGCCGTGCGTCTCACCCATATGAATTTCGTAACCCGACACCTCCGGCGAACCGGGCAACGCGAGGCGCCCGGTGACGTTCTTCAGCGTTTTGTCGCGCGTGAGCACGGTCGAGTAATCGAGCCAGCCGAGTCCCGCCGAGATCCCCGGCGTACCCTCCACGCCATGCGGATCGGCCACTTCGCGGCCGAGCATCTGCATGCCGCCGCAAATGCCGATCACCCGTCCCCCGTAACGCAGATGCCGCTGCAGCACCGCGTCCCACCCCTGCTTGCGCAGAAACGCCAGATCGCCGGGCACGTTTTTCGAGCCCGACAGGACGATCAGATCGGCCGGCGGCATCGGCATGCCGCTTCGCACGTAATGAAAATCGACCTGCGGATGCGCGCGCAGCGCATCGAAATCGGTGTGGTTGCTGATGTGCGGCAGCACCGGCACGACCACGCGCAACATTCGTTGCGCGTCGCCGCGATGGGCCGCGCGCAGGTCCGGCGGCAGCATGTCTTCCGCGTCGAGCGTGAGGCCGTGCAGATACGGCACGACGCCGAGCACCGGCTTGCCGGTCTTCGCTTCGAGCCAATCGAGACCGGGTTGCAGCAGACTGATATCGCCACGAAACCGGTTGATGACGAAGCCGCGCACCCGCGCCTGCTCGCTCGCCGACAGACACGCGAGCGTGCCGGTCAGATGCGCGAACACGCCGCCACGATCGATGTCGGCCACCAGCACGACCGGGCAATCCACGGCCTCCGCGAAACCCATGTTGGCGATGTCGCGATCGCGCAGATTGATCTCGGCGGGGCTGCCCGCGCCTTCGACAAAAATCGCGTCGTAGCCGGCCTGCAGACGCGCATACGATTCCAGCACCGCTTTGAACGCAATGGGTTTGTAGTCGTGGTAAGCGCGAGCATCGAGATTCATGCGTGCCTTACCTTGGATGATGACCTGCGCGCCGCGATCGCTCGTCGGCTTGAGCAGCACGGGATTCAGATCGGTGTGCGCGGCGATTCCCGCGGCCACTGCCTGCAACGCCTGGGCGCGACCGATCTCGCCGCCGTCGATCGTGACCGCACTGTTCAGCGCCATGTTCTGCGGCTTGAACGGCGCGACCCGCACGCCCGCGCGCAGCGCGAGGCGGCATAGACCGGCCACCAGCGTGCTCTTGCCGGCGTCGGATGTGGTGCCCTGAATCATCAGCGTGCCGCGTGGGACGGGGATGGCGTCTTGGGGAGTCGAGGTGGTGTTCACGAGGTGCGGGGGGTCGGCCGTGAAGGGAAACGCGGCATTATCCCACCCCGCCGCCGCCTTCCACGCGCCGGTACAATCACGCGATGACTCCCCGCGACCTCACTTTCGTCCTCGGCGGCGCCCGTTCCGGCAAGAGCTTGCAAGCCGAGCAATTGGCCGCTCGCAGCGCCCTTCCCGTCACTTACATCGCCACCGCGCGCGTCGGCAACGACGCCGAATTCGCCGCGCGTATCGCGCATCATCGCGAGCGGCGTCCGGCGCATTGGCAACTGGTCGAAGCCGGCGCGGACCTCGCCGCTGCGCTCACGCAAGCGGACGCGCCCGGCCATTGCGTGCTGATCGATTGTCTGACGCTGTGGCTCGCCAACCTGCTGTGTCCGTCCGAAGGCGAAGCGCTGTCGCTCGATCGCTATGACGCGCAAGTCGCCGCGCTCGAAACGGCGCTCGGCGCGGCGCACGGCAAAGTCATCGTGGTCAGCAACGAAATCGGCCTGGGCGTCGTGCCGCTCGGCGCGGCCACGCGTCTTTACGTCGATGAACTCGGCCGGCTCAATCAGCGCATCGCCGCGTTGAGCACGCAAGTCACGATGATGGTCGCGGGCTTGCCGCTCGTGCTGAAAACGGCGAGCCACGCGTGATGCTGTCGCTTCCTCTGATCGTCACGCTGGCAACCGCGGGCGTCGCTGTCGACCGTTGGCTCGGTGAGCCGCGCACCGCGCATCCGCTGGTCGGTTTCGGCCACTGGGCCAAGCGCCTCGAGGCGCGCTACAACACCGGCCGCCGCTTACGGCTCAAGGGCTTGCTCGCGTGGGCGCTGGCCGTGTTGCCGCCGGTGCTGGTCGCGTGGTGGCTGGTCTCGGTGCTGCCGTTCTTCGCGGCCTGCGCGGTGCATGTGGTGTTGCTGTGGTTCGCACTCGGCGCACGCAGTCTGCACGACCACATCGCGCCGATCGCTCAGGCGCTCGCGCAACGCGACCTCGCGCAAGCGCGGCTGTTGACCGCACGGATCGTCTCGCGCGAAACCGCCAACGCCGACGAAGGCGCGTTATCGCGCGCCGCCGTCGAATCGGCGCTCGAAAACGGTAACGACGCGATTTTCGGCGCGCTCTTCTGGTTCGCGATTGCGGGCGGCCCCGGCGCGCTCGGCTTCCGTCTCGCCAACACGCTGGACGCGATGTGGGGCTATCGCACGCCGCGCTATTTGCGCTACGGCTGGGCGGCCGCACGCATCGACGACGTGCTCAACTGGATTCCCGCGCGCCTGACCGCCGCGAGTTACGCGTTGCTCGGCGACACGCGCACGGCGTGGCGCTGCTGGCGCGAGCAGGCGCCGCGCTGGGACAGTCCGAATGCCGGACCGGTGATGGCGGCCGGCGCGGGCAGTTTGAACGTGCTGATCGGCGGTCCGGCGGTGTATCACGGCGCGCTCGAACAGCGCCCGACGCTAGGCTTCGGACATCCCGCGAAAGCCGCGCATGTGACGGCCGCGCTGATGCTGGTGGAGCGCACGGTGATTCTGTGGCTCGCCATGTTGATCGTGCTGGCGCTGTTGAGCGTGCCGTTTCATGCGTGACGGGAACGATCCGGTGCAAGGGCACGCAATTGAGGCAAGCGGCCCCGCCGTTCACGGCGGCAATCTGCACGAAGCCGCCACACGTTACGGCATTCCGTACGCGCGGTGGCTCGATCTGTCGACGGGCATCAATCCGCACGGCTATCCGGTGCCGCCGGTTCCCGCCGACGCATGGCGTCGCCTGCCCGACGACGGCGACGACTTCGCCGCCTGCGCCGCACGTTATTACGGTGCGCCCGATGCCGCCCACGTGCTTGCCGTCGCAGGAAGCCAGGCCGCGATTCGCGCGCTACCCGCGCTACTGCCACGCGCCCAGGTCGGCGTCGCGCCGCTCACCTACAGCGAGTACGCGCCCGCATTCGAACGCGCCGGTCATGACGTCGTGCCGCTCGACATATGCTGCGCAGCCTTGCCCGACACGCTCACGCATGCGGTTATCGTGAACCCGAACAATCCGACGGCTCGGCATCTGAACGCCGAAAGGCTATTGCAGTGGCATGCGCAACTGAGCGCACGGGGCGGCACGCTGCTAGTGGACGAAGCCTTCGCCGATACGATGCCGTCGGCGTCTCTCGCGGCGGATACGCATCGCGACGGACTGATCGTGTTGCGCTCGCCGGGGAAGTTTTTCGGCCTGGCCGGTGTCCGCGCGGGTTTCGTACTCGGCGCACCGGCATTGCTCGATGCCTTGCGACAAACGCTTGGTGCGTGGACCGTCAGCGGTCCGGCTCGCCATGCAGTCAAAGCCGCATTCGCCGACGAAACCTGGCAACAGCACATGCGCGCACGACTCGACGTCGAGAGCGAGCGTCTGACCAGACTGTTGCACACGCAAGGACTGGCCACACGCGGCACGCCGCTTTTTGCATGGACCGACGACGCCCGCGCGCCCGCTTTACACGAAGCATTGGCACGGCGCGGTGTGTGGACCCGACTCTTCGCGTCCTCACGCAGCGTGCGTTTCGGCTTACCCGGCAACGACGCGGAATGGGCTCGCTTCGAGCAAAGCCTGGTCGAAGCTATTCGGGAAAGTTAACGCCGCGCATCCATGATTCAGCCCGCTCTCTTCAGCGCCCTCACGCAATCAATGCCGCCACTCCGCCGCTTCTTGCTGGTTTTCTCGCTGTGCGCCGCGAGTTTGTCCGCACGCGCCGCGATCACCGTCACCGACGACGCCGGCGCAACCGTCACACTGCCCGCTCCCGCACAACGCGTCATCAGCCTCGCGCCGCACGTCACCGAGTTGCTCTATGCCGCGGGCGGCGGCGCAAGGATGGTCGGCGCGGTGTCCTACAGCGACTACCCGCCGGAGGCCAAACAACTGCCGCGCGTCGGCGACAACAAAGCGCTCGACCTCGAACGCATCGTCGCATTGAAGCCGGATCTGATCGTCGTATGGCGGCATGGCAATGCGCAGCGTCAACTCGATCGTCTGCGCGAATTGCACGTGCCCTTGTTCTTCAGCGAGCCGCATCGTCTCGACGACGTCGCCGTATCGCTGACGAAGCTCGGCCAATTGCTCGGCACGTCGTCGACCGCAGATGCGGCGGCGGCCGCGTATCGCCGCGACATCGCGACGTTACGCACGCAGTACGCGAGCCGGCCGCCTGTCAGCGTGTTCTATCAGGTGTGGGATCAACCGTTGATGACGCTCAACGGCGACCATATGATCAGCGACGTGATCGCGCTGTGCGGCGGCCGCAACGTGTTTGCGAAACTCGAACCGCTGGTGCCGACGGTATCGACCGAGGCCGTGCTCGCGGCGAATCCCGAAGCGATCGTGACAGCAGCGCCGGGCGCGACCCAACCGGACACGCAGTTGCCGCAACTCGCCACATGGCGCGCATGGCCGAGCCTGACCGCGGTGGCGAACAACAATCTGTTTGCGATCGACGGCGATCTGATCAACCGCCCGGCGCCCCGCATCGCGCAGGGCGCGAAACAACTCTGCGAAGACCTGGAAGCCGCGCGCTCGCACCGTAAGGCGGGCACAAAGTAAATCCATCAGACGCTGCTCAGCGCCATTGGGCGCCACCGCTCGTTCCTTCGCACGAGACGCCCTGCCGGCACGAGCACAAGGCCCATACCGCAGGCACGGCTCAAGCCACCCTCACGCATTCCACCTCACCAACGACCACTGCTGCGTTTCGTCATCGCGCCGCAACCAGACGATCCCGGTCATATCCAGCGACCAGCGCAGACAGCCTTCCAACTGCACGTCCAGCACCAGCGACGCAATCACCCGCATCACTCCCGCATGCGTGACCACATACGCGGGCGACAACTCGCGCGTCTGTGAGAACGCATCGAGCCAGGCGCGTACGCGCGTGGTGAATTGCGCGACGCTCTCACCGCCATGCGCACGCGCGTGTTCGAAGTTAGCAGCCCACGCGTCGAGCAACTCGCGGTCGATCGCGTCCCAGCGTTGCGTCTCCCAATCGCCGAAATCCATTTCCTTCAGGCGATCGTCGTGACTGATCACGCAACCGAACGCGTTCGCTAACTCGGTGGCCAGTGCCGAGCAACGCGTGAGCGGACTCGACATCAGCACGCGCGGCGCGGGCACCTGCAAGGTGGCGAGTTTCAACGCGAGCGCGTCGGACGATACCTCTGCGTCTTCGGCCAGCGCCACGTCGCTATGGCCGTAACACACACCCGCGTCGAGCGCGACGGCGGGATGGCGAATCAGGACGATATCCATGCGAGCCCCACCAGATAGATGCTCAATTCAAAGATCTGCTGCGCGAAGCCAAGACAGTCGCCGGTATAGCCGCCGATGCGTCTGACGAAATATCGCCCCATGACGAAGCGAAGCGCCAGCAGTAACACGAGCGTCGAAGCAGCGAAGCGCCAGGCAGAAGCATCGGGCCACATGAGCCCATTCGGCCACCACAGCCACGGCAAGCCAAACAACGCGGCACACAACAACGCCGGGCCGCTCAGCCGCTGCGCGACCGGTTTGGCCTTGCCTTCGGCGCGCACGTAGTCGAGCGTCGCCAGATAGCTGATCGCGCACGTGCGACTCGCCGCGTGCGCGGCAATCATCAGACTTGCGGCGCGCAGCGGCGGCAACGCGGCGAGCGCCTGCCACTTCAATGCCAGGGCGATCACGAGAGCGATGGCGCCAAAGGCGCCGATGCGCGAGTCATGCATGATGCGCAGCACGTCCTCGCGTGTATAGGCGCCACCGAACGCATCGGCGCAATCGGCAAGACCGTCTTCGTGAAACGCGCCGGTGACGAGCAGCGACGCGGCCATCGACAGCAACACGGCGACGCCGGCGGGGAACACGTGCAGCGCGGCCAGATAGACCAGCGCGCTCAAGCCCCCGACCAAGGTGCCGATCAGCGGAAAATAACGCGCCGCCGCATTCAGATAGTGCGGCTCGAAGCCGACCCAGCGCGGCACCGGCACACGCGTGAAATAGCCGAGCGCCGTGAAGAAATAGCGCAGTTCCGCCAGCGGATTCATGAAGGGCTCCGGGGCACGCGCCGCGCCGTTGCCGAATGTCGGATCGCCGGGTTCATACGGATCACGCGTCGCGATTCGCAACGCCGGCCGATTCGAAGCTGGCCATCTCGTTGACGAACGCCGTCGCCGCGCGCAGCAGCGGCACCGCGAGCGCCGCGCCGGTGCCTTCGCCGAGACGCAGGTCGAGCGACAGCAACGGCAGTCCGCCGAAATGATCGAGCATGCGACGATGCCCCGCCTCGTTCGACGCATGCGCGAACACACAATATTCGCGCACGTTCGGCGCGAGCGCATCGGCAATCAGCAACGCCGACGTCGCGATGAAACCATCCACCAGAATTGTCATGCGCGCTTCGGCGGCGGCGAGATAGGCGCCCGCCATCATCGCGATTTCGAAGCCGCCGAAGGTGGCGAGCACCGTCAGCGGGTCGCTGGACACACCGTGATGCGCGAGCGCCGAGGCCAGCACGTTGCGTTTTTTTGCGAGGCCGGCATTGTCGAGACCGGTGCCGCGTCCCACGCATTCGTCGATCGGCACGCCGCACAGGCGGCTCATCAGACACGCGGCCGACGAAGTATTCGCGATCCCCATCTCGCCGAAGCCGATCACGTTGGTGCCGAGCGCCGCGTGATGCCGCACGCGTGCCGCGCCGGCCTGCATCGCGGCAAGCGCTTGCTGCGGCGTCATCGCCGGTTCGCGCGCGAAGTTGCGGGTGCCGGCGGCAATCGGAATGTCGACGAGTCCGTCAGTCGACGGCAGCGGCGTCGCGATGCCCGCGTTGACCACTTCGAGTTCGATGCCCGCGACGCGGCTCAACGCGTTGATCGCCGCGCCGCCCGCCAGAAAATTCGCGACCATCTGCGCGGTCACCGCTTGCGGGTACGGGCTCACGCCTTCGTCGGCAATGCCGTGGTCGCCGGCGAACACGATCATCGCCGGACGCTGCACCGTGGGATGGGTGCTGCGCTGGATCAGCCCCATCTGCCGCGCGAGCGTTTCGAGCCGGCCAAGACTGCCGGGCGGCTTGGTCTTGGTATCGATGATGTGTTGCAGGTCGGCCCGCAGCGATTGATCGAGCGGCGCGACTTCGGGTAAACCGGCCAGACGGGACGAAGAAGTCATAGGTCTATCTGTGAGAAGAGAATATTTGTTTGGGTGGAACGCTCAGCTTGCCGGTCCGTCATGAACCGCAAGCGATTCGTGACGCGCGCGCGGCGCTGGAATCAGCGCCTCGTGCTCACCGTCGCGAATCAGAATCAGGGGATAGCCGAACGCGCGGCTCGTCAGCGTGGGCGTCAGCACGTCGTGCGCGGGGCCGGCATACGCGCCGCCCTCGCCGTCGAGCAATAGCGCGTGCGTGGCGAAGCGGCGGGCCAGGTTCAGGTCATGGCACGAAAACAGCACGGTACGGCGCGGCTCGCGGGTCCACGCGGCCAGCGCTTCCAGACAGTCGATCTGATGATGCAGGTCGAGATGCGACAACGGTTCGTCGAGCAGCAGCAAGGGCGCGTCCTGACACAACACCGCCGCCAGCGCGACGCGTTGGCGTTCGCCGCCTGACAACGACAACACGTCGCGCGCGGCAAATGCGCTGAGACCCAACAGGTCCAGCGCCGCATGCGCCGCATCGCGATCCGCTTCCGCTTCCCAACCCCAGCCGTTCAGATGCGGGAAGCGGTTCAGCATCACGATGTCGAGTACGCTCGCGCTGAAGGCGTCGGCGGCGCTTTGCGGCATCAGCGCACGGCGCCGGGCTAGCGGCAATGGCGACCAGTCGGCGACCCGCACGCCATCCAGTTCGACGTGCCCCGCCGCCGGTTGCAACAAGCCCGCGAGCGCGGACAGCAGCGTCGTCTTGCCCGCGCCGTTCGGCCCCGCGACGCACCAGATCTCGCCCGCGTAGAACGTGTGCGTGAAGGCATCGAGCAAGGTGCGCGAGCCGGCGCGCAAGCTCAGACGTTGCGCACTGAGCGAAGCTTGAACGAGGTCGTGGGATGGCGTCATCGGCGTTTGCGCAGCAACATCCATAGAAAGACCGGCACGCCGACAATCGACGTGATCACGCCGACCGGCAGTTGCGCCGGCGCGATCACCGTGCGCGCGATCAGGTCCGCGCCCATCACCGCGACGCCGCCGCCGAGCGCCGCGGCCGGCAACAGCATGCGCTGGTCGTTGCCGAACGCGAGCCGCAACATATGCGGCACCACGAGCCCGACAAAGCCGACGGTGCCCGCTGTGGTGACGGCCGCGGCCGCCGCGAGCGACGCCGCCAGATACACGCGCAAACGCAGCGGCATGACCGCGACGCCCAATGCCTGCGCGGCCGCGTCGCCGCGCAGCAAGACATTCAGACGCGGCGCAACCGGCACGATCGCCACCAGCACGATCACGAGCGCGACGAGTGCAACCCACGGCATCGCACCGCCGTTCAGATCGCCGGTCAACCAGAACAGCATGCCGCGCAAACGGTTGTCGGGCGCAAGGTTCAGCAGCAAGGTGATCAACGCGGCCCAACCCGAGGCGACCACCGCGCCGGTCAGCAGCAAACGCGGCGACGTGTCCTGCGGCTCGCCACGCCACAACTCGCGGCGCGCGAGCCCGAGCACCAGCAGGATCGACACGAAGGCGCCGGCGAACGCGCTGGCATCGACCATCCACCATGCGCAACCGGCAATCATCGCGACGAGAGCGAAGGTCGCCGCGCCGCCGGACACACCCAGCACATACGGCTCGGCCAACGGATTGCGCAACAGCACTTGCAGCAAGGCGCCGGCCAACGCGAGCAGCGCGCCGCACGCGAAGCCGGCGAGCGCGCGCGGCAGACGCAGGTTGCGGACGATCTCGCCGGCCAGATCCGCCGACGTGTCGAGCGAGCTTCCCGTCGACGCATGCGAAGGCAGCAGCGCTGCCAGCACACGCATCGGCGCGAGCGACACGCTGCCGAGCGCGAGCGACGCCATCAGCACCGCCAGCGCGATCAGCGCGAGCACGAGCCAGATCGCGGCCGCGCGCCGCGCGTTCATCACGCGCGGTGTGACGGGCATCGAACCCGACTGGCGGTTCATTCGCGCGATTCCGGCGAGCCCGGTTCGTCACGGCGGATACTGGCCGGTCGCGACGCACGCGACGCACGCGACGACCGCGACGACCGCGACGCGTCGCGGCGCTGGATACGAATAAGCCTTTTCATGGTCCCTGTTCAACGGATTCTAATTAGCGTGGCCGCGTACCACGTCGTCGTGACTTTAAACGCGCGGACCGGCTCATGACGTCGTGACATGGTGAAGTCGTGACGCCGAAGGCGAGATAGTAACTGTTCGACCTGTCGGAATCGGAACAGCGGGTGCGCCGCTTCCGCGCCGACTTCCCACGCGCGACGCGCAGTGGCAAACTCGCAGGTTGAACTTTGAACGCACGATCCGGACTGGTGAATCCGCGCGCGATCTGTTCTGTTAAGCGCGGGTTATTGTCCGATGCATGAGTAGTTTTTCATCATAAGGTCGATAAAAGCCTGCACAAAGCGATGTTGTTACGTCTCGAAACGAGACAATTGTCGGAACCTGCAACATTCCGCGCTAAAATGCGATGTCTTTAGAGGACGCAGCAGATGCTCACCGAACTCGAATCACTTTCACAAAATATCGGCAAGCTGATCACGATCAGCCAACGCCACAATGAAGCGCGTCTCGCGCTCGAAGAGCAGCTCGCCCAATCACGTGCCGAGGTGGAAGCCACGCGCACGGAACTTGCGCTGCTGCGCGAGGAACGCGACGCGCTGCAAGCGGAACGCGACACCCTGTCCGCAAAGATCGACGACGCTCAGGTGCGCCTGAATGCGATTCTCGAGAAACTGCCGCGGGCGCGCGCGCACAACGAGCCGGACAACCAGCTCGATCTGCTCGAACCCGCGCAACATGAAGTCGAAGCGCAGGGCGACGTGACCCGCCACGGAGAAAATGCATGACCACCAAGCAGATCGAAGTATCGATTCTCGGCGTGCCGTATCGGCTCGCCTGCTCGCCGGAAACGGAAGGCGCGCTGCTTGAGGCCGTCGCACGCGTCGACGCCGAAATGTCGAAGATCCGCAATAACAGCAACGTGCGCGGCACGGATCGCATTGCTGTCATGGCTTGCCTGTCGCTGGCATCGGAACTGCTTAAGCTGCAATCGAGCGTGCGACACGGAGAAGCATTTCCCGCAGAAGAAATCCGGCGTACAATGCATCAAATGAACGAACAACTGGGTACTGTGATTCAGCAGTACAGCATGCAGTAAGCACCAGCGGTATCGAGCAACGTCAAGGTTCCAAGCAGTCGTTCCTGAGATCGGCTGCGAATTCAAACGGAGTGGTCGAGCTAGACTCGCGAAACGTTTGAGTTCCATCGTTTAAGCTTCATCGGTTTAGCTTCCCTGCCTGGTTCGCCAAGGTCATATATTCCTTGAACCAATGCCATGTGCACGGTTGCGGAAATTTGTAGCACGGGTGTGCGCGTCACTCTGTCTGATGTACCCGAAGTGTTGCTAACTGCGACCAATTCTGAACCCCCGGTTCAGGATGCCGGCCTAGCGGCTAAGGCGGGGACCTTATTTAGAACGGCATCGGACTTCGGTTCGGTGCCGTTTTTCTTTGGGTCACGGTTTTCTCTGTGTTGTCAAACCCTTAACGTTCAATTCGATTCATGCGCTACTGGCTAATGAAGTCCGAACCGGACGAAGCAAGCATCGATCATCTCGCCCACGCGGCGCATCGCACGTTGCCGTGGACCGGCGTGCGCAACTATCAGGCGCGCAACTTCATGCGCGACATGATGCAGGTCGGCGACGGTGTGCTGTTCTATCACTCGAGCTGTCCCGAGCCCGGTATTGCGGGGCTCGCGGAAGTCTCGTCGACCGCTTATCCGGACCCAACGCAGTTCGATAAAAAGAGCCCGTACTTCGACCCGAAGTCGTCGCAGGAAACGCCGCGCTGGTTACTCGTCGACGTGGTGTTCAAGAAGAAGATCCCGTTGATTCCGCTCGCCGCGTTGCGTGAGCACGAGGAATTGAAGGACATGCGCGTACTCGCTCGAGGCAACCGTCTGTCGATCACGCCGGTGACCGAAGCCGAGTGGCGCTTCATCATCAAACGGCTTGCGCAATGATGCGTAATGCGCACGCAGTTGCAAGCAAACGTGAAGGCATTGTCAAATTGGGGAACCAAGCTTAGGTTACAGGCGCCTAACGGTCGCGCAAACGTTGTGCCACCGTACAGCGCTTGCTCTTATCGTGCATAACCTGTTCAAGCAAGGAGTCCAACAATGACGAAAAACACCGCACGGGCACTCGCTCTCGCTCTCGTATGCGCTACGCCGGTCGCGCTCGCACTCACGCCGACCCTGGCTCGCGCGCAAAACGCCGCGCCGTATCAGCCCGCCGGCGTGCTGTCGCTCAATGCCCAGGCTAGTGCGGAAGTCCCGCAAGACGTCGTCGATATCACGCTGTTCTTTGAGCAGGAAGCGAGCGATCCGTCGGCGCTGACCGCCACGTTGAATCAGCGCGCCGATTCGGCGCTGCAAAAGGCCAAGGGCGTAAGCGGCGTGACGGCCCGCACGGGTTCGTTCTCGATCTATCCGTCCACCGATCGTGACGGCCGCATTTCCGCATGGCGCGGCCGCACGGAGATCGTGCTGGAATCGCACGACTTCGCCGCCGCATCGAAGCTCGCGGGTCAAATGGCATCGATCATGCAGGTCGGCAATGTGCAGTTCTCGTTGTCGCCGGAAGCGCAACGTGCCGTCGAGCAGAAGCTCACCGGCGAAGCAATCAAATCGTTCCGCCAGCAAGCCGCTTCGTCCGCGCAGGCATTCGGCTACAGCGGCTATGCGATTCGCGAGGTCAATGTCGGTCAGAACGGTGGCGTGATGCCGCGCCCCATGATGATGATGAGCGCGCGCGCCATGAGCGCCGACGCGAAGATGTCGGCGCCGGTGCCGATCGAAGGCGGTACGTCGACGGTCACGGTCAACGTGTCGGGTTCGGTGCAGATGAAGTAATGCGCGTGAGGTTCGGCGCGGTTTTGTGTGCCCGGCCCGCTAGCCGATACCTGGTGCAAAAAAAGCCACGGCATGCCGTGGCTTTTTTATGGAGCGCTTTTTGGGTAACGATAACCCGCAGCCTCGATCAGTTCGTACTGACCGCCTGCGCCGGTTCACGACGCGCACGACGCGCACGACGATAAGCCCACACCAACACGCCTATACCGACAAGGATCATCGGCAGCGACAGCCATTGGCCCATGGAGAGACCCATGGCCAGCAGACCGAGGAAGTCGTCCGGCTCACGGGCGAATTCCACAGTGAAGCGTGCGAGGCCGTAGCCGATCAGGAACACCGCGGAAATCGCGCCCAACGGCTTCGGTTTGCGCGAGAAGAAGATCAGCACGAAGAACAGCGCGATACCTTCCAGCGCGATCTCATACAGCTCCGACGGATGACGCGGCAGCATGTGATATTGCGCGAACACTTCGTTCAGATGCCACTGCGCCGCCAGTTGCGGATGCGCGCTGAGCCACGCGGCGTCGTCGGGTGCGGCGCCGGGAAACATCATCGCCCACGGCGACGCCGGATCGGTCACGCGGCCCCACAACTCGCCGTTGATGAAGTTGCCGAGGCGCCCCGCCGCGAGCCCGGTCGGCACCATCGGCGCGACGAAATCGGTGACTTGCAGCCACGAGCGTTTGCGTTGATACGCGAACAGCACCATGGCCAGCGTCACGCCGAGGAAGCCGCCGTGGAACGACATGCCGCCTTCCCACACCTTGAAGATGTCGAGCGGATGCGCGAAATAGAAGCTCGCTTTGTAGAACAGCACGTAGCCGAGGCGACCGCCGAGGATCGTACCCAGCACGCCGTAAAACAGCATGTCGTCGATATCTTTCGCGGTCCAGCCTTGCGCGGCGACGTACGGCAAACGCAGCCGCAGCCGACCGACGACGATCGCCGCGATAAAGGCGACGAGGTACATCAGTCCATACCAGCGCACAGCGAGCGGCCCCAGATGAATGGCAACGGGGTCGAAATTCGGGTGAATGAGCATCGTGTTGTTATGGGCAGTTCAGGTTCAGAAGCGGGTTTTCTAATCGATTGCTGGCACGAGTGACGGTTCGCGCACAGGGATCGCGCACACTGTAGCGCATGCATTGGACGGCCCCGCGCGCAATGCGTTCGCGGCCGCGCCGTTAAACATGCCGCGCGCCGGGATGCTGCGCCTCGACGGTAGCGGCATGCTTCCGCGCGATGTCGATGAAGCCCGCCAGCACCGGACTCACCTCCGCCGTGCGCCAGACCAGCCCCGTTTCGATCGCCGGCACCGACTCGACGAGCGGACGATACACCACGCCGGTGCGGCGCAGATTACGTAACGATTGCGGCACCAGTGCGACACCCATGCCGGCCGACACGAGGCTCACGATCGTCTGCATCTGGATCGCCTCCTGACCGATGTGGGGCGTGAGGCCCGCCACGCCGTAGCAATCCATAATGATGTCATAAAAGCCAGGCGCCAAACGTCTTGGGAAGATCACGAGCGGCGCGTCGGCGACGTCGCGCAGGCTGATCGGCGTGTCGAGCCATTCGGCTTCGGGATCGACGTCATGCCCAGCGGCTTCGGCCACGCGCGCCGCCCTCTCCGTCGACATCGCGATGATCAGCGGCTCGCGCGCAATCGGCAGCCACGACAACTGCGTGGCGTGGCGCGACGGCAGCGGCGCGATCACGAGGCCCGCGTCGATGCGCCCAGCCACCAGTTCGTCCACTTGCACGTCGCTGGTGGCCTCGGTCAGTTCGAGTCGCACGCGCGGATGGCGCACGCCGAAATCGCGCAGCAGCAATGGCATGAGCCCATAGTCCGCGGTCGAGACGAACGCCAGCGACAACACCCCCGCCTCCCCGCGCGCCAGACTCTGCGCGAGCGGCCGCAGCCCTTCGGCGCCGGCCAGCAGGCGCTGCACCTCGGGCAATAGATCCGCGCCCACCGGCGTGAGTTCGACCGAGCGCTTGGTACGCGCGAACAGCTCGACGCCGAGCGTCTCCTCAAGCGCGCGGATGGCTTGCGACAACGGCGGCTGCGTCATCGAAAGACGCACGGCCGCGCGCCCGAAGTGTTTTTCTTCGGCGACGGTCACGAAATAGCGCAACTGGCGCAGGTCGGGGATGGCGGGCAGCATAATTAATATATTTTACGACCTAATCGGCCATCAATAATATATTGGACACGCAGTTTGCAAAACCGCATCCTTGCATCACGCGTCGGAACTACACTGGATTGACGCACGACACCCGTCGCACCAGAACGCATTACGGCAATACGGACACGCGGCACACACCAAAACAAAACAGACTGGAGTTCCCCATGGCATACAACCGTCGTTCGAAGAACATCACGCAAGGCGTGGCGCGTTCGCCGAATCGCTCCATGTACTACGCCCTCGGCTACAAGAAGGAAGACTTCGACAAGCCGATGATCGGCATCGCCAACGGCCACTCGACCATCACGCCGTGCAACTCCGGCCTGCAGCGTCTGGCCGACGCGGCCGTCGCCGCGGTCAAGGGTGCCGACGCGAATCCGCAGATCTTCGGCACGCCGACCATCTCGGACGGCATGTCGATGGGCACCGAAGGCATGAAATACTCGCTCGTCTCGCGCGAAGTAATCGCCGACTGCATCGAGACGTGCGTGCAAGGCCAATGGATGGACGGCGTGGTCGTGATCGGCGGTTGCGACAAGAACATGCCGGGCGGCATGATCGGCCTCGCGCGCACCAACGTGCCCGGCATCTACGTGTATGGCGGCACGATCCGTCCGGGCAACTGGAAGGGCGTGGACCTGACCATCGTGTCGTCGTTCGAGGCGGTCGGCGAATTCACGGCGGGCCGCATGTCGGAAGAAGATTTCGAAGGGGTCGAAAGAAACGCGTGCCCGTCGTCGGGTTCGTGCGGCGGCATGTACACCGCCAACACGATGAGTTCTTCGTTCGAGGCGCTCGGCATGTCGCTGCTGTATTCGTCGACCATGGCCAATCCGGACGACGAAAAGGTCGACTCCGCCGCGGAGTCGGCGCGCGTGCTGGTCGAAGCCGTCAAGAAGGACCTGAAGCCGCGCGACATCATCACGAAAAAGTCGATCGAGAACGCCGTGGCACTGATCATGGCGACCGGCGGCTCGACCAACGCCGTGCTGCACTACCTGGCGATCGCGCATGCGGCCGAAGTGGAATGGACGATCGAAGACTTCGAGCGCATGCGCAAGAAAGTGCCGGTGATCTGCAACCTGAAGCCGTCCGGCCAATACGTCGCGACGGATCTGCATAAGGCTGGCGGCATTCCGCAAGTCATGAAGATCCTGCTCGACGCGGGCATGCTGCACGGCGACTGCATCACCATCACCGGCAAGACGCTGGCCGAAGAACTCAAGGATGTGCCGGGCAAGCCGCGCGCCGATCAGCAGGTGATTTTCCCCATCGACAAGGCGCTCTACAAGGAAGGTCACCTCGCGATCCTGAAGGGCAATCTGGCCGAAGACGGCGCGGTCGCCAAGATCACCGGCCTGAAGAACCCGGTCATCACCGGCCCGGCGCGCGTGTTCGACGACGAACAAAGCGCGCTCGAAGCGATTCTGGCTGACAAGATTGTCGCCGGCGACGTGGTGGTGCTCCGCTACCTCGGTCCGAAGGGCGGCCCCGGCATGCCGGAGATGCTCGCGCCAACCTCGGCAATTATCGGCAAGGGGCTGGGCGAGACCGTCGGCCTGATCACCGACGGCCGTTTCTCGGGCGGCACGTGGGGCATGGTGGTTGGCCACGTCGCACCGGAAGCGTTCGTGGGCGGCACGATCGCGTTCGTGCAGGAAGGCGATTCGATCACCATCGACGCCCACCAGCTGCTGCTGCAACTGAACATCGACGACGCCGAGTTGCAGCGTCGCCGCGCCGCCTGGCAGCAGCCGAAGCCGCGCTACACGCGGGGTGTGCTGGCGAAGTACTCGGCGTTGGCGTTGCCGGCCAACAAGGGAGCGATTACGGGGTGATGCCAGAGCGAAGGGAATGGCAACGCGGCTTTCGACGTGACTCACTTGCGTTTGGCAAGTTTTGCGAGGCGCGCTCGAGGCTGCGGCCCAGCCCACGCCAGGCAAGCTGAGCCGGGTCGATAAGCTACGTAAAAGCGCAGAGGGGCGCACGGAAAACCGTGCGCCCCTTTCCTTTTATAATGCCTGCACCACGAGTCGGGCATCTGCACCGACGGAGACCAGAATGAAATCCATGTCGCATGCAGCGCTTGCAATCGCCGGCCTGCTGGGCGTTATCCTGAGCGTCGGTAGTCCGGTCGCGCATGCCGAGGCGGCCGCCGGTCTGGCGCTGGCCCAACAGCAGAACTGTATGAGTTGCCACGCGGTCGCTCGCCCGTTCATGGGACCGGCGCTACATGATGTCGCAGCGAAATATGCCGGCCGCGACGATGCCGCGACCTATCTGAAGAACAAGATTCTGGACGGCAGCGCCGGTGTGTGGGGCATGGTGCCCATGCCCGCGAACACGCAACTCACGCCCGATCAGGCAGCCACGTTGGCGGGCTGGGTGTTGTCGCTGAAATGATGTCGCGCCCGCGTCGGTGAGCTTGCAACGCTGAGCGTGTAGCGTTGAAGGCGCTGAAACGCATGCTCGCGTTTCAAGCCGCCTTCTCTTCCCTTCGAATCACGCGTGGCCTGAGCGCCGCGCGATCTCTTCCTCCACCGCTTCCCGCACCCACGCGGTCATTTCGGTTTCCAGCGTCAGCGCGACTTCACGCGTGATCTGGCTGACCAGCCACCCCGTGTGCTCCTGCAACGCATCGCGGCAGCGTGCTTCGATCACACCCCGTCCCTCGCCCGTCAGGAAACCTGCGAAGCGTCCACGCAGACGCTCGGCGATGAGATCCGCGTCGAGACCCGACTGCGGCGCCGCAGCGGTCTCATGAGCGATGTCGGGCGGCACGCTCGTACCGGCTTCGAACGGAGCAAGCGGCTCGGCGCGATTGAAGACACCGGCGTCACGCTCGGGCACGTCGTCATGCGCGTGATGCGCGCGCGAACGCTTCTTCGGATGATGATCCGCGGCATGCGTCGGCGCATGCAGGGGTTCCGGCGTGGCCACGCGGCCTAGCTCGAGCACCTCGTCCAGCGTCGGCAAGGGCGGCGGTTCGGCCGCGAGTTCCTGCTCGGCAGCGAGTTCGTGCGTATGCATGGCGTCCGGTTCGAGCACCGGTTCGGGCGAAGCCAGGTGTTCCGGCGTCAGCAGCGGCTGCGGGGCGAGTTCGGGTTCGGCGTCAGCCGCCAGACTGGGCTCGTGCAGTTGCCCGTGCGCCGGCTCGTGCGCCTGTTCAAACACCGGCTCAGTGCGAAATCCCGGCTCGCGCGGCGCACCGTCGTCAGCGATGGAATGGTCGGCCTGCACGGCGGTGTCGTTTGACGGACGACGCGCCTGCACAGCATTGCCCGGCACGAGAATCTCGCTCAGTACCGGAATCGAATTGTCGTGGGGATCGGACACGTGCGCTCTCCCTGTTTGAGTCGAAGCCAAGGCAGGCCGCGTCCACGCCGGATCCTTAAAACAGGGGATCACGCGATGCGGACGAAAAGAACCTAGCTGCCCTGCTTGTAGTTGTTCAAAGCATAGCCGCGATCGCGATAGAAACGATAGCGTTCGCGGCCCGCAGCGAGTTCGTCGTGTGCGTTACCGACCACTTCCAGCAATCTTTCGAAGCGGGCGAACTGGGCCGGCACCGCGGCACCCAGATTGAGCAGTACCTGGTGATGCGGCACGTCGTCGAGATTCGACGCCAGCACGATCGGCGTTTGCGCGGCGAGCGGCGTGCTCGCCATGCAATGCGGCACGAAGTCGAGCGGCGAGAAAGTCCATAGCTGTTCGTCGAAAGCCCGCAGACGCTCGGGCTCGGCCAGCACGATGGTCGGCTGACCCGCCTGATACGCCTTGCGGATCAGGCGGCACGCATACAACAGCGAATCGCCGACGTTCGAGTGAAAATCGATCCTCGTCATCGGCGGGTCCGCCTTGCGTGGACAGCCGGGCTTGCGCGCCGTTGCGCGGCCCGGACCCGGCTCGACGCCGGGTCCGTTACCGCGCTGGCCACCTTACTGCGTTGCATCATTGTGCAGCGCGGTCGATCAGGAACTGCGAGAGCAATGGCACCGGACGACCGGTGGCACCCTTCGCCGCGCCGCTCTTCCACGCCGTACCCGCGATGTCCAGATGCGCCCACGGATACGCTTCCGTGAAGCGCGACAGGAAGCACGCCGCCGTCACGCTGCCGCCAGGACGGCCGCCGATGTTCGCCAGATCCGCGAAGTTCGACTTGAGCTGATCCTGATACTCGTCGTCGAGCGGCATGCGCCAGGCCGGGTCCGAAGCTTCACGCGATGCGTCGAGCAACTCACCCGCCAGCGCGTCGTCTTTCGAGAACAAACCGCTGTTGTGGTGACCCAGCGCGATGACGCAGGCGCCCGTCAGCGTGGCGACGTCGATCACGGCCGCCGGCTTGAAGCGCTCGGCATACGTGAGTGCGTCGCACAGGATCAGCCGGCCTTCGGCGTCCGTGTTCAGCACTTCGATCGTCAAACCCTTCATGCTGGTGACGATGTCGCCCGGCTTGGTGGCCGTAGCCGACGGCATGTTCTCAACCGCCGCGATGATGGCCACCACGTTGATTTTCAAACCCATTTCGGCGACGGCGCGGATCGTGCCCAGCACCGAACCGGCGCCGCACATGTCGTACTTCATCTCGTCCATGCCTTCGCCCGGCTTCAGCGAGATGCCGCCCGTGTCGAACGTCACGCCCTTGCCGACCAGCACTACCGGCGCGGCCTTCGCGGCGCCGCCGTGGTACTGCAGCACGATGAACTGCGCCGGTTCGACCGAGCCGGCCGTGACCGACAGGAACGAACCCATCTTCAGCGCTTCGCATTGCTTCTCGCCGAGCACTTCGACCTTCAGCTTCCAGTCTTTGGCGAGCTTCTTCGCGGTGTTGGCGAGGTAGGTGGGCGTGCAGACGTTGCTCGGCAGGTTGCCGAGGTCGCGCGTCAGATCCATGCCGTTGGCCAGTGCCGCGCCTTGCTTGGCGGCCAGCTTGGCCGCCTTGTCGTCGCCGGTGTTGACGCTGAACACGATGCGCTTCAGGGCGCGCGGCGTGGTGTCCGGCTTGCTCTTCATCTGCGTGAACTTGTACGTCAGCTCGCGCAGCGCGAGGATCGCGGCGCGCACGCCCCAATCGGCCGATCGTTCGAGGATAGGCAGTTGAGCGAGCGTGAAGGTGACCTGGACGATCTTCGTGCCCAGCAAGGCGCGCCAGGCGGCACGCGCAGCGTCGCCGTAGGCTTTCTGATTGAAAGCGTCCTGCTTGCCGAGACCGACCAGCAGCACACGCGACGCGCCGATACCCGACACTTCGTGCAGGAACAGCGTGGAGCCGGCTTTGCCTTCCATATCGCCGGCTTTGATGACACGGGTCAACAGCCCCTTGGTGGCCGCGTCGATCTCGAGCGCCGCGCCCGAAAGCGTCTGCGACTCGAACACACCGATCACGATGCAATCGGATTTACCGGTCAGGAAACCGTTTGACGAGCCTTTGGTCCAATCACAGGCTTTTATGCTAAAGTCCATCGCGCTTGTCCTCGGATAAAATCTGGGCTTAGGATGAAAGCCGCAATTATCCGCTATTTTTCCTGCGGCGGCTGCACCGGAGGTGTGACGGGGAGTAACCCTCGCGCCGCTGAGAGCGCCCCCTCTCATCATCAATAATGATCTTCGAACGCTCCCTCCAGCGCGAACTCGCGTATACGGCTGGTGCCGTGTTCATGGTTCTCCTCACGCTCGTGCTGACGACGATGATGATCCGTATCGTCGGCTTCGCGGCCTCGGGCGAGATCGATCCGCGCGACGTGCTGGTCCTCATCGGACTGACCGTGATCGGCTACCTGGCCATCATGCTTGTCGCGACCCTGTTCGTGTCGATCCTGTTCGTCCTGACGCGCTGGTACCGTGACTCCGAGATGGTCGTCTGGCTGTCCTCGGGTGTCAGTCTGACCCAGTTCATCAAGCCGATCGGTATTTTTGCCACGCCGATCATCATCCTCATCATGTTCTTCGTGTTCGTCGGCTGGCCGTGGTCGAACCAGCAGAACAAGCTGATCCGCGCGCGCTTCCAGCAACGCGACGAAGTCTCGCTGCTGGCGCCTGGCCAATTCCGCGAATCGGCCACCAGCCACCGGGTGTTCTTCATCGAGAAGATGTCGCCCGACCAGGGGCACGTCGAAAACGTGTTCGTGACCAGCACCGAGAACGGCAAGGTCAACGTGGTGGTGTCGAAGAACGGGCACACCGAGACGCATAAGAATGGCGACCGCTTCGTCGTGCTGGAAAACGGCCGGCGCTACGACGGCGAGCCGGGGCACCCCGACTTCCGCATCATGGAATTCGAACGCTATGGCGTGAAGATCCAGAGCCAGCCGGTTGTTAGCGCATCGACCACGACCGGCACGTCCACGCTTGCGCTGCTGCGCAATCCCACCAACGAGAACCTCGCTGAATTCGCCTGGCGCGCGGGGCTGCCGCTGATCGCGCTCAATCTGATGCTGCTGGCGATTCCGCTCGCCCATCAGAACCCACGGCGTAGCCGCACCATCAATCTGGTGATGGCGGTGCTGATCTATCTGACGTATTCGAATCTGTTGAACGTGGTGCAGTCGTGGATCGAGCAAGGCAAGCTGTCGTTCGGGGTCGGGCTGGTGGGCCTGCATGTGATCGTCGCGGCGATCGTCGCGTTTATCTTCTGGCTGCGCGTGCGCAACCGCCCGCTCTTCACGCGGGCCATGTTCAACCGTTCGCAGGGGACCTGACCGATGCGCATTTATGAAAGGTATTTCGCGCGTCAGATCTACCTCACGTTCATCTTCATTCTGTTTGCGTTTTCGGGTCTGTTCTTCTTCTTCGACCTGATCAACGAACTGAATTCGGTTGGGCACGGTAACTACAAGTTTCAGTATGCGGTACTGCGGGTGGCGTTGCAGACGCCATCGCGCTTCTACGAGATCATTCCGGTCGCCGCGTTGATCAGCGCGATTTATGTGTTCGCGCAGATGGCGGCGAATTCCGAGTACACGATTTTTCGGGTGTCCGGGCTGGCGACGAATCAGTCGTTGCGATCGCTGTTGAAGATCGGGATTCCGCTGGTGTTCGTGACTTATCTGATCGGCGAAGTGGTCGGACCTTATACGGATCAGTTGTCGGAACGGGTGCGGCTGGAGGCGCTGGGGTCGTCGGTGTCGAGTAACTTCCAGTCAGGTGTGTGGGTGAAAGACACGCTCACCGCGCGGGCCGATGGCGAGCAGGTGACGCGCTTCGTGAACGTCGGCGAGTTGAAGCCGGATGCGACGATCAGCAACGTGCGGATCTATGAGTTCGATTCGAAGTTCCGGTTGTCGAATGTGCGGATCGCCAAAAGCGGCAAGTATCAGCCGCCGGGCCATTGGCAATTGACCGACGTGACCGATACGCAATTGATCGATGTGCCGCCTCCTCCAGGAACACCCGCGGATGCGTTGAATCCGGTCTATCGCGCGACTCAGGTTAGTTTGCCGGAGTATTCGCTGCGCTCGGAATTGACGCCGCAGATTCTGTCAGTGCTGCTGGTGTCGCCGGATCGGATGTCGATGTTCAACCTGTTCCGGTATATCCAGCATTTGACTGAGAATCATCAGGATACGCAGCGGTATGAGATCGCGCTCTGGCGTAAGGTTTTGTATCCGTTTGCGGTGTTCGTGATGCTGGTTTTGTCGCTGCCGTTTGCTTATCTGCATACGCGGGCTGGGGTGGTCGGGGTTAAGGTGTTCGGCGGGATCATGCTGGGGATGAGTTTTCAACTCTTCAACACGTTGTTCTCGCATATCGGCACGCTGAATACCTGGCCTGCTCCTTTGACTGCGGCTACGCCTGGGTTGGTTTATCTCGTGCTCGGGTTGGTTGGGTTGAAGTGGGTTGATCGGCATTAGGGGCTTCTTCCATGGCTACGCATGGGCTTGTTTTGTTTGGGCACGGTGCAAGGGATGCGCGTTGGCGGGAGCCGTTCGAGAGGCTCGCCGAGAAGCTGCGCGGGGCTCGTGAAGCCGATGCTCTTGCCGGGCCGGTTGTGTTGGCGTTTCTTGAGTTGATGGAGCCTGATTTGCCTGCCGCTGTTGAGGTGCTTGCCTCCGGCGGGTGTGATGTTGTTACCGTTGTGCCGGTTTTTTTTGGGCAAGGCGGGCATGTGCGGAAAGATCTGCCTCTCGTCATCGAGCGCTGTCGCGGGCTTTATCCCTCTGTTCAGATTAGGTGCGCTGGCGCTGTTGGGGAAGATGAGGGGGTTCTTGATGCTGTTGCGCTTTATTGCCTTCGGCAGGTTTAGGTCTCCTTTTCCACAGTCGCAGCGCGTTCGGTTGTTCTCTTTGGGCGTTGGCCTTTTCTTGTGATCATGGTGGTCTATTAGCGTTGCCCCTGTGCGGGGCGGCACTAACTTCTCTTTGCCGCGGCAAAGAGAAGTCAGCAAGAGAAAGCCGCTCACACCGCTAGCTCATAAGCGGGTCCCTCGCGCAGTTCCGGTAGTGGTGCATCTGGAATCCGTGCTCTCGCACATTCGACGGTAGTGACACAGCAGTCATTCTTCCGGCGGCGCTGCGCGCGCCGCGGCGGTCGTTCACGCACTGCCCCTGCTAAGCGGGTTCCCCGCACAGTTACGGTAGTGGTCCATCTGGAATCCGTGCTCTCGCACACTCCGCGCTCGTGACACAGCCGTCATTCTTCCGGCAGCGCTGCGCGCGCCGCGGCGGTCGTTCACACACTTCCCCTGCTAAGCGGGGCCCCCGCACAGTTACGGTAGTGGTCCATCTGGAATCCGTGCTCTCGCACACTCCGCGTTCGTGACACAGCCGTCATTCTTCCGGCGGCGCTGCGCGCGCCGCAGCGGTCGTTCACACACTTCCCCTGCTAAGCGGGTTCCCCGCACAGGTACGGTAGTGGTCCATCTGGAATCCGTGCTCTCGCACACTCCGCGTTCGTGACACAGCCGTCATTCTTCCGGCGGCGCTTCGCGCGCCGTCGCGGTCGTTCACGTACAGCAAGCTCTGAAGCGGGTGCATGCGGCCGCGTTAGTGGAGCAACTGATAACCGGCTCGACGTCGCCGATCAGGCACTCAATCCCCCCTGTCTCGGACGTTCCGCAATCATCGCCAAACTCGCTCAATTAAAACCATTCAGCGCTGAGGTTTACACCTCATTCGGCACGCAGTTCTCGCACGCCGACGTTCATTCGAAATGCTTAGAAGTTCGCGACACATGCCCATTCCCACGAACTATCGGCTAGGAAATTTCAGAACGTGAGGCCGCTCGATGCATTTAGCCCGGGCAGGCAATCACTCCCGGAGCGATACGTTTTAGACTTGTTTTCGCCGTCGAAACATCGACGGACAGGCTTGGCGGCCTACAAACAGAACATCACCCGTGCGTCTGCGCAAGCAGACGTGCGATAGCTTCTGCACGTCTCAACTCGAGGGGCGGGCCGTGGCAAGGAGACCTTCTAGGTCTGCCGGTGATGGTGTTCGACCGGGCTGCCAACCTTGTTACTGTGCCCGCTCACCACTTTTGCAAGCGCGTGTCGGGCGATCCAAGTCAGCAATTGGAGATCGCATATGAGCAAATCCCCCACGAATTCTCGGAGCGCTTCGCGCCCGCCTGTTGACGCCATCCAGTATGAAAAGCTCGCACTATCGGCGTTTGAACTCGTTGACCGGCAGATCGCGAACCTGGGAAAACTGGTCACGCTTGCGACCTCGATATATAGAAGTCCGGCTATTACGCGTGACGAAATAGCACGCCAGCGAACGCTACTGGGCGTGTTGATCGATACTGCCGAGAGCTACCAGCAGGAGGTCGAGACTGACCGCGAGTTGTATCAGATCATCGCGCTGGATGCGCAGGGAATTCCCGAGCGCCGCATCACTGCTCGCCATGCCGCAAAGCTTCTGGCAAAGGCCACGCAGAAGGCCGCGAGGAACGGCGCGAGCACTTGCGCAAGCAGGTTGATGGCGAACCGGCGAGTGCCCTTCAAAGGTAATTTTCGGCGCTTGGTGATTACGCATTAACAGGCGCCCGGCGATCCCTTGTCCGCTGAGTTGGCGTATGAAGCGGCAAGCAAATCCACGAACCTATACAAGCATTCCGCTAAGGCGAGAACCTGTTTCTACTCACACCGTCCCGGCGAGCGCACAGCGCGAACCGGGACAACTTCCGGCCGTTTTACCGACCATGAATGCCTAAGAAACGAGCTAGTGAAAACGCCCGCCACGGCGCGCGAAGCGTCGCCAGAAGAATGACTGCTGTGCCACAGACGCGGAGTGCGCGGGAGCACAGATTCCAGATGCACCACTACCGTGGCTGTGCGAGGACCCCGCTTAGCAGGGGCAGTGCGTGAACGACCGCGACGGCGCGCGCAGCGCCGCCGGAAGAATGACTGCTGTGTCACTACCGTGGAATGTGCGAGAGCACGGATTCCAGATGCACCACTACCGTGGCTGCGCGGGGGCCCCCCGCTTAGCAGGGGCAGTGCGTGAACGACCGCGACGGCGCGCGCAGCGCCGCCGGAAGAATGACTGCTGTGTCACTACCGTGGAATGTGCGAGAGCACGGATTCCAGATGCACCACTACCGTGGCTGCGCGAGGAACCCGCTTATGAGCTAGCGGTGTGAGCCGCTTTCTTTTGCTTACTTTTCTTTGCGGCAGGCAAAGAAAAGTGAGTGCCGCCCCGCACAGGGGCAACGCTAATAGACCACCGCGAACTCAAGGAAAGGCCAACCCCCAAAGAGCACAACCCAAAAGCGCCCCGCAGGCCGCACCCCAATCAAGCCGCCACCAAAATCCCACCCGCAGCGCGCCCATCCTGCACCTGCCGCTCAGCAAAAGCCTCCCCAATCATCAACAAGCTAGGCTGCGCAGCATCGACCCACGTCACGGCCTCACCGCAGGCGAGCCCCTCAAGCGTGAGCGTCAAAATCCTTTCCCGAGGCGTACTACAAGCCTCAACAATCGCCACAGGCGTAGAAGCAGGCCGCCCAGCCTCGATCAACTGCTGGGCAATCTCAACCCCGCTATCCCTGCCCATATAAAACACAACCGAATCCGCATTAACCTGCTCACGAATCTCATCAGACCCAGCAGCCCGACTAAAGGTCGCCAACGCCACACTCCGAGACACGCCGCGCAACGTCAACGACCGCTTCAAAGACGCCGCACTAGCCAGCGCAGCGGTAATCCCAGGCACGACCTCATACTCGATCCCAGCCGCCTCGAGCGCCCGCATTTCCTCATCGGCACGCCCAAACAACATAGGATCGCCACCCTTGAGCCGAACAACAACATCGTGCTCAAGCGCAGCATCCACAATCTGCTTATTGATGAACTGCTGCGCGGTAGAAAGCTGCCCACAGCGCTTGCCAACAGCGACCCGCCGCGCGTGCGAAGGCGCATAGTCGAGCATCGCCGGCTCGACCAAAGCATCATGCAACACCACATCCGCCGAACCCAAAAGCCGCGCACCGCGCACGGTGATGAGATCTGCGGCACCCGGCCCTGCGCCGATCAAATAAACCTTACCCATTTGCATCAACCTGTCCGTAAGGGCATCCAAGGCAAGCAGCAGCAAACCAGCCAAGCCGGCAACGCGCCGCCCAGCCCTATGCCGAAAACGCCCGAATCATCCCAGCCGCGACGGTATGGTGCGTCGCCTCATCGATCAGCACGAACGCCCCCGTCCCCTGATGCGAATCATACACATCGCACACCAGCGGCTTCTGCAACGTCAACGCAACCCGGCCGATATCGTTCATTGCCAGTTCCTTACGATCGGTCGCCTGCGACAGCGTATGCACGTCGAGCACTTCCTTGATCGCACCGATGCGCGCGAACACCGTATTGGTGGTCTGCTTCAACAGATACTTGCGTTGCGTCGACAGCGGCGTGTCGTCGAACCAGCACAGATCGGCTTCGAGCTTCTTCGCCGGCTCCGGCGCTGCTTCACGCAGCACGAAGGTATCGCCGCGCGACACGTCGACATCTTCCGCGAGACGGATCGTCACCGTCTGACCCGCAAACGCGCGATCCACCTGCGCCGTGCCGCCCACCACCGGCGCGATGATCTCGGCCACCGTGGCTTCGCGATTCGCCGGCAGCACGACAACCGTGTCGCCTACCTTCACTTCGCCCGCTTCGACACGGCCCATGTAGCCACGGAAATCGTCGGCCTGGCTACCGTCCTGACGCGCCACCCATTGCACCGGGAAACGCAGCGCCTGACCCGTCGGAATCTCCACCGGCAAGGCTTCGAGCAAGTCGAGCAGCGGCTCGCCCGCATACCACGGCATGCTTTCGCTCGCGGTCACGATGTTGTCGCCCTTCAACGCCGACACCGGCACGAAGCGCACATCGCTCAGCCCCAGTTGACGCGCAAGCTCGACATACGCATCGCGAATCTCGTTGAAGCGCTGCTCGCTGTAGTCGACCAAATCCATCTTGTTGATCGCGACGATCGCGTGCTGCAAACCGAGCAGCTTGACGATCGCGCTATGACGCTTGGTTTGCGGCAGCAATTGCGCGACGCCATCCACGAACGTGACACGCGTCGCATCGACCAGAATGATCGCCGCATGCGCGGTCGACGCGCCGGTCACCATATTGCGCGTGTACTGCTCGTGACCCGGCGTATCGGCAATGATGAACTTGCGCTTCGCGGTCGCGAAGTACCGATACGCGACATCGATCGTGATGCCTTGCTCGCGTTCGGCTTCGAGGCCGTCGGTCAGCAGCGACAGATCGATTTCGTCGCCGACAGTACGCTTATTCTTTGCGCGCGACAGTGCCGAGAGCTGGTCGCTCAACACGGCCTTGCTGTCGTACAGCAGGCGGCCGATCAATGTGCTCTTGCCATCGTCGACGCTGCCCGCGGTGATGAAACGCAGCACGCCGAGGTCTTCTGGTTGGTGAATACCGCTCATGATTGTTCTACCCTCGTGTGCTTAAAAGTAACCTTGCTTCTTACGCTGTTCCATCGCGGCTTCGGACACCTGGTCGTCCATCCGCGTCGCGCCGCGTTCCGTGATTTCGGTCACGGCCGTTTCGGCGATGATCTTCTCGAGATCGTCCGCATCGCTTTCCACCGGGCAGGTGCAGCTAATATCGCCAACGGTCCGGAAACGCACCAGCGCCGTCTCGCTGGTCTCGCCTTCACGCATCGGCGTGAGCGGCGTAACCGGCACGAGCAGACCATTGCGACGCACGATCTCGCGCTGATGCGCGTAGTAAATCGACGGCAGTTCGAGCTGTTCACGCGCGATGTACTGCCACACGTCGAGCTCGGTCCAGTTCGAAATCGGGAACACACGCAGATGTTCGCCGTTATGCAGACGCGCGTTATACAGGCTCCACAGCTCGGGACGCTGCGCCTTCGGATCCCACTGACCGAATTCGTCGCGGAACGAGAAAATGCGTTCTTTCGCACGGGCCTTTTCTTCGTCGCGACGCGCGCCGCCGATCAACGCGGTATAGCCGTGCTCAGCGATGGTTTCAAGCAACGTCACCGCTTGCGCGGCGTTGCGCGAATCCAGTTCGCGGCGCAGGCGTACAGTGCCGCGCTTGATCGAATCCTCGACGTGACCCACCACCAGTTCCGCGCCGATCTCGTTCGCGCGACGATCGCGGAAGTCGATCACTTCGTCGTAGTTGTGGCCGGTGTCGATATGCACGAGCGGGAACGGCAGCACGGTCTTGCGATTCGCGCCGATACCGAAGGCCTTCAGCGCCAGATGCAGCACGACGACCGAATCCTTACCGCCCGAAAACAGCAGTGCGGGCTTGCTGCATTCGGCGACCAGTTCGCGCAGGATATGAATCGATTCGGCTTCGAGCCAATCGAGGTGATCCATCCGGTTTGCCGTATTAGCGAGTGGTGCGTTCACAGTGGAGTCGAGCGTGGTGCTCATGTTCGGTCCTTCGTTGATTCGCCCGGCAAGCGGTGGCTTGCCGACGCGGAAGTATTCAGATCAGTATGTGCGGTGTTCGAACCGAAAGCCAAGGTCCATTCAGACCCAAACTTTCAGACCGACGCGCTCTCGCTGCTATTGAACGGAATCGGGGTGATCGTCGTGATATGCAGCCCACATTCCTTCGTGTCGCGCGATTCCCACCACCAGCGCCCTGCCCGGCTATCTTCACCGGGACGGATCGCGCGCGTACACGGCTCGCAGCCAATGCTCGGATAACCGCGCGCATGCAGCGGATTGACCGGCACGTCGAACGCTTTCAGATAATCCCACACTTCGGTTTCGGTCCAATCGGTGAGCGGATTGAACTTGGCGATGTTGCGCGCGGCGTCGTGCTCTTCCGCGTGCAGTTCGGCACGCGTCACCGACTGCTCGCGACGTTGCCCCGTCACCCATGCGCTGACATCCGACAGCGCGCGATTCAGCGGCTCGACCTTGCGGACTTCGCAGCAGCGCTTGCGCAGATCGACACTTTCGTAAAACGCGTTCAGACCGTGCGCGCTGACGTATTCGTCAACCGAAGCCGCCAGCGGATGAAACTGTTCGATGTCGTAGCCATAGCGGTCCTTCACGCGATCGAGCATGCCGAGCGTTTCCGCATGCAAGCGCCCCGTGTTCAGCGAGAAGATGCCGATCTTCACGCCACGCGACAGGATCGCATGGGTGAGCAGCATGTCTTCCGCCGCGAGGCTGCTGGCAAGCTTCACGTTCGCGTGACGCGCGGCGATCGAATCGAGCAGCGCGTTCAGGCGCTCGACCTTCGCAGCGAGTTCCGGCGTGAGCGAAGTGGCGATCGTCATGCCGAAGCCTTTTCCGATACGGCGGCAGCAGCGGCAGCCGCTTCACGACGGCGGAACCACGGCAACGGGTTGTCCACCGCGCCTTGATACTGCACGCTGAATTCGTCGAACGCCTTCAGCGCATCGTCGAAGTCTTTGTCCCCGCGCAGCGCGTAAGCATCGAAACCGCAGCGAAACATAAACGTAATCTGATCGCGCAGCACGTCGCCGATCGCGCGCAGTTCGCCTTTGTAACCATAACGTTCGCGCAGCAGGCGGCCAATGCTGTAACCACGGCCGTCGCGGAACACCGGGAAGTCGACGCCGATCAGCGCAATCTTGTCGAAGTCGGCGACGAGATCCGCCGGCTCGCTATCCGGCGCGAGCCACACGCCGATTTCCGCAGCGCCGCGCGAAGCGGCCAGCGCATCGCGTTCGGCCTGCCACAACGCGAGCGGCACCAGCACCTTGCCCGCGGGCAAGTCGTTCACAGCCGGCAGCGAGCCGTCTTCGGCGGGACGCACGAGCGTCCAGTCATCGTTGACGATCGCGCGATTCTTGATGATAGAAGCCATCTGTTCAGTATCCTTGTCGCGGTTACGCGTGAGCCGGTTGACGCGAGGCGTACACACGTTCCTTGAACGGAGCCATGCCGATGCGGTTATACGTTTCGATAAAGCGCTCGCCTTCGTGGCGATTTTCGACAAACGTATCGATCACTTTGCTCATCACGTCCGGCATTTCTTCCGCCGAGAACGACGGGCCGATCACGCGGCCGAGGTTCGCGCCGTTCGCGCCCGAGCCCTGCTCGCCGCCGAGCGTTACCTGATACCACTCCGAGCCGTCCTTATCGACACCCAGAATGCCGATGTTGCCGACGTGGTGGTGACCGCACGCATTGATACAGCCCGAGATATTCAGCGACACGTCGCCGAGGTCGTACACGTAATCGAGATCGTTGAAGCGCTCCTGAATCGCCAGCGCGATCGGAATCGACTTCGCATTCGCGAGCGAGCAGAAATCGCCGCCCGGGCACGCGATGATATCGGTCAGCAAGCCGATATTCGGCGTCGCGAAACCTTGCGCCTTGGCCTTTTCCCACAGCGCGAACAGATCGCGCTTCTTGACGTTCGCGAGAATCAGGTTCTGTTCGTGCGACACGCGAATCTCGCCAAGCGAGTACTCGTCGGCCCAATCGGCGACGGCTTCCATCTGCGTATCCGTCGCGTCGCCCGGGGCGATCGTGGTCGGCTTCAGCGACAGCGTCACCGACGAATAACCCGTCACCTTGTGCGGACGCACGTTACGCTCGACCCAACGAGCGAACGCACGGTTTTCCAGCAGATGCTTCTCAAACGATGCGTCGGTATCGGCCAGCTTTTCGTACACCGGCGGCTGGAAGTACTGCGACACGCGATCCACTTCGGCTTGCGTGAGCGTGGCCGGACCGTCTTTCAGGTGCTGCCACTCTTCCTCGACCTGCGCCGAGAATTTCTCCGGGCTCAACGCCTTCACGAGAATCTTGATCCGCGCTTTGTAGATGTTGTCGCGGCGGCCATAACGGTTGTACACGCGCAGCACGGCTTCGCAGTACGACAGCAAGTGTTGCCACGGCAAATCTTTACGGATGATCGCGCCGATAATCGGCGTGCGGCCCATGCCGCCGCCGGCCAGAATGTCGGCCACCAGCTCGCCCTGCTCGTTCTTCTTCAGATACACGCCCATGTCGTGAATCTGCACCGCAGCGCGGTCTTCCTTCGAACCCGACACGGCGATCTTGAACTTGCGCGGCAGCCACGCGAATTCCGGATGGAACGTCGACCATTGACGCAGTATTTCCGCCCACGGCCGCGGATCGACCATTTCGTCCGGCGCGACGCCGGCGAACTGGTCCGCAGTAATGTTGCGGATGCAATTACCCGAGGTCTGAATGCCGTGCATCTGCACCGCGGCGAGCTTGCGCAGGATTTCCGGCGTTTCTTCGAGCTGGATCCAGTTGTACTGGATGTTCGAGCGCGTCGAAAAATGGCCGTAGCCGCGGTCGTGTTCGCGCGCGATCTGCGCGAGCACGCGCATCTGGTCGCTGCGCAGGTTGCCGTAAGGAATCGCGATGCGGTGCATGTACGCGTGGCGCTGGTAGTACAGGCCGTTCTGCAGACGCAGCGGACGAAACTCCTCTTCGCTCAATTCGCCCGACAGGCGGCGGCGAACCTGATCGGCGTACTGCGCGACCCGTTCATCGACGATGGTCTGGTCGTACTGATCGTATTGGTACATTCGGGGACCCCAATTTTTTGCGTGACACACAGCGATCCGGTTTCGCCGCGCCTTGGATATCTCATGTTAGTCAGCTGCTGCAAACGAGCGTTTAGACCCATCTCTCATTTGCTTATGACAAATACAGATATCCATATTGAAAAAGATGGACAGATCGTAATAAACTCGCCTTATATTTCAAACGACTAAAAAATTACTTTGATATGCGGAGGGGTTATATATGAACCTGCACCAATTCCGCTTCGTCCGCGAGGCCGTGCGGCAGAATTTCAACCTGACGGAAGCGGCCAAGGCGCTGTTCACCAGCCAGCCGGGCGTTTCCAAGGCGATCATCGAGCTGGAAGACGAGCTGGGCGTCGAAATCTTCACGCGGCACGGCAAGAGGGTGCGCTCGCTGACCGAGCCGGGACGCATCATTTTGCAGTCGGTCGAGAAGATCCTGCAGGAAGTGGAGAGTCTCAAGCGGGTCGGTAAAGATTACGCGGCGCAAGATCAGGGCAATCTGGTCATTGCCGCGACCCACACGCAGGCGCGCTATTCGCTGCCGGCGGCCATCGCCGAGTTCAAGAAGCGCTTTCCCAAAGTTCACCTTTCGATTCTGCAAGGCAGTCCGACCCAGGTCGCCGAAATGGTGATCCATGACCAGGCCGATCTGTGCATCGCCACCGAAGCGATCTCCAACTATAAGGAACTGGTGTCGCTGCCCTGCTTCCAGTGGCATCACGTCGCGGTGATGCAGCCGGATCATCCCCTACTCGACCGCAAACTTTTGTCGCTGGATGATCTGACCCAGTATCCGCTGATCACTTACGACAACGCGTTCGCCGGCCGCACCAAGATCAACGAGGCGTTCCGCCTGCGCGGGCTGCATCCGGACATCGTGCTGGAGGCGATCGACGCCGACGTGATCAAGACCTACGTCGAACTGGGCCTGGGCGTCGGGATCATGGCGGATATCGCGTTCAACGCCGAGCGCGACCGTCATTTGCGCGCCATGCCGGTCGGCCACCTGTTCGGCAGCAATGTGACGCGGGTCGCGCTGAAACAGGGCGCCTATCTGCGCAGCTATGTGTACACGCTCGTCGAGCTGTTGTCGCCGAGCATGAACCGCAAGCTGATCGAACAGGCGTTGAAGGGCGAACACGAAACCTACGAACTTTGACCACGGTATTTGACAGCAGCACGCTTCCCGCTACGGAGACCTCTCGATGACGTCGCATCAGTCGCATAAAAAAAGCATTCGCGGCCTGGCCGCCCTCGGCGCGCTGTTGCTCGCCACCGCCGCGCACGCGGATATCAAGGTCGGCATCGATCTGTCGAGCACCGGCCCGGCGGCCGTGATCGGCATCACCAGCAAGAACGCCATGCTGATGTGGCCCGCCACGATCGCCGGTCAGAAAGCCGACTACATCTTCCTGGACGATGCGTCCGACCCGGGCGTCGCCGTGCGCAATATCCGCAAGCTGATCAATGAGGATCACGTCGACGTGATCGTCGGCCCGAACATCACGCCGGCTGCGATGGCAGCGCTCGATCCGGTCGCCGAAAGCCAGACGCCGATGATTACGCTGATCGGCTCGGCCAGCGTCGTCGAGCCGCAGGAAGGGAAAAAAGTGTGGGCCTACAAGATGGCCCAGACCGACAGCGCAATGGCCGACGTGATGACACGCTACATGTCGAACCACAACGTGAAGACGGTCGGCTTCATCGGTTTCGCGGATGGTTACGGCGAAAGCTGGCTCAACGAGTTCAGCAAGTTCGCGGCCTTGCGTCACATCCAATTGGTCGCGACGGAACGCTATAACCGCACCGACGCCAGCGTCACCGGGCAGATTCTGAAGCTGATGGCCGCGAAGCCGGACGCGATCCTGATCGCCGGCGCGGGCACGCCGACGGTGTTGCCGGAGCGCACGTTGATCGAACGCGGCTATAAAGGCCCGATCTACCAGACCCACGGCATCGCCACGCCGGAGTTCATCAAGCTGGGCGGCAAAGATGTGGAAGGCACCCTATTCCCGACTCAGCCTGTCGTGGTGGCGCGCACGCTGCCGGCCGATCATCCGGCGAAGAAAGCGGCACTCGCGTTCACCAACGAGTACGAAGCGAAGTACGGCGCGGGCAGCGTGACGCAGTTCGCGGGCGATGCGGCTGGCGTGTATCCGCGTTTGCAGGACGCCGTCACGCGCGCGTTGAAGACGGCGCAGCCGGGCACGCCGGCGTTTCGCACCGCCTTGCGCGACGAGCTGGAGCACGCGCATGAGCTGGTCGTGCCGAACGGCGTGGTCAATACGAGCCCGAAGGACCACGTGGGTTTGGATCAGCGCGCCAGCGTGATGGGCATCATTAAAAACGGCAAGTTTGTCTACCTGAGTCAGTGAGCGGCTGAGCCGCGGAACCCGCCGCTTTGCGCGACGAGTTCCGCGCCGCTCACAGCCGCGCACGGCGCGGCGGCCGCATTCCGGCCGTTACGCCCGCCCGCTACTCGCGCAACCCGTTCGGGAGGCGCATCGCACGCACGCTGCGTGTACCATGCTGACGGCCAGCTTGCGATGAACGCAGGCCCAGGCCAATTCGCCGATTCCGGGCGAGCGTGCGGCGCCTCGCGATCGTGAGGCCGCTAGCGCGTCCCGCCAGTGCCGTGAAGTCCGTCAGACCGCGCATGCTAAAAACCAGAAAACGTATCGTCATCGCCGCCCTTGTCGTCATCGTGATCCTCGCCATCGCGATCGCCCAGGCTATCAGGAAGCGCGGCGCACCCGCTGCCGCCACGGACACCGTCTCTTCCGTCGTCGAATTCGCGCCTGACGATCTCACCACGGTCAGCCGTCGCACGCTCTCCGAAACCTTGCCGCTGACCGGCTCGCTGCGCGCGATCACGCAGGCCGCGGTCAAATCGAAAGTGGCCGGTTCGGCGCTCGACGTCGCGGTGCGCGAGGGCGACACGGTCAAGACCGGCCAGATTCTCGCCAGGATCGACGCCCGCGATTACGTGGCCCGCGCCGAACAAAGCCGCGGCCAGATGGCGGCCATGGCCGGTCAGCTCGACATCGCCAAACAGACGCTCGACAACAACCGCGTGCTGGTCGAAAAAGGCTTCATTTCGAAGAACGCGTTCGACACCGCGCAAAGCCAGTACGAAATTGCCCGCGCGAATCTGGATGCGGCGCGCGCGGCGCTGGCGTCGTCGAATCTATCGCTCGACGACACGGTCGTGCGCTCGCCGCTCGATGGACAAATTGCCACACGCTCGGTCGAGCCTGGCGAAAAAGTCGCTGTCGACACCAAGCTGTTCGACGTGGTCGATCTGCGCACGCTCGAACTGGAAGCGCCGGTGCCCGTCGGCGAGATCGGCCGCGTGCGGATCGGCCAGCCGGTGAGCATTGCGTTCGACGGTATCGATGCGCCGGTGCAAGGCGCGATCACGCGAATCAATCCGGCCGCGCAGCCGGGTTCCAGGTCGATCATGGTGTACGTGCAGGTCGCTAACCCGGCGGGCACGTTGCGAGTCGGCATGTTCGGCACGGGCACGATCTCGGTGGGCAGCCGGCAGAACGTGCTGGTGGTGCCCGCCACGGCCGTGCGAAGCGACGGCGCGCGCCGCAGCGTGTATGCGCTGGTCGGCGGCAAGCTGCTCGAACAACCGGTGCAGACCGGCGCGACCGGCGACGCCGACGGCGACTCGTGGACCGAAATTACCAGCGGACCGTTGAACGTCGGCGAGCGTATCGTGAAGAACAATCTGGGCTCGTTGCGGATCGGCAGTACGGTGCATGTGGTGCAGCCTGCGTCACAGGCGTTTGCGGCGTCCTCGGCACGGGCCGCATCGTCGGCCGCCGGCCAGCACTGATCGGAGCCCGCGCCTATGTGGTTCACCCGCATCAGCATCGGCAACCCGGTGCTCGCCACGATGATGATGATGGCGCTGCTCGTCATCGGGCTGTTCTCATATCAGCGCCTGAAGGTCGATCAATTTCCCGACATCACGTTTCCGATCGTGGTCGTGCAGACCGCGTATCCGGGCGCGTCGCCGGAATCGGTCGAATCCGACGTGACGCGCAAGATCGAGGAAGCGGTCAACACGATCAGCGGTATCGACGAAATCACGTCGCGCTCCTACGACGCGCAATCGGTCGTGATCGTGCAATTCGATCTGTCGGTCGACGCGGTACAGGCCGCGCAGGACGTGCGCGACAAGATCGCGCTGATCCGCCCCGATCTGCGCGACGGCGTGAAGGACCCGCGCGTGCTGCGCTACGACCCGGCCGATACGCCGATCGTTACGGTCGCGGTGTCGAACGCGCCGGGCGCCACGCTGTCCACGCGCGACCTCACCACCGTCGCCGATCAGATCGTGCGCAAGCGGCTCGAAACCGTACGCGGCGTCGGCTCGGTGTCGCTGGTGGGCGGCGTGAAGCGCCAGGTGCAGATCGACGTGAAGCCGGAAAAACTGCAGGCGTTGTCGATCGGCGTCGATCAGGTGATCCGCGCGGTACAGAACGAAAATCAGGAGATTCCGGCCGGCCCGCTCACGTCGAGCCATATCGAACAGACCGTGCAGATCAAAGGCCGCTTCGATAAACCGGACGACTTCAAACGCATCATCGTCGCGCGACGTGGCGCGCAGTCCGCGATTCCGACCGCGAGTTCAGCGACGCAACCGGTCACGCTCGACCAGGTCGCCGACGTGGTGGACGGCCAGCAGGAACCGGACAGCACCGCGCTGCTGAACGGCCAGCGCGCGCTGTTCGTGTCCATCATCAAGGCCCAAGGCGAAAACACGGTCGACGTCGCGCATGGCGTGCGCGCCGAAGTCGCGCGTTTGCAGCCGCTGCTGCCGCCCGGCGTCAAGCTCGATGTCACCGACGACTCGTCGATCGAGATCGAAGACAGCGTCAACGAAGTGAAACGCACCCTGCTCGAAGGCGCGTTGCTCACGGTGCTGATCGTGTTTCTCTTTCTCGGCTCGTGGCGCAGCACGGTAATCACCGGCCTCACGCTACCCATCGCGCTGATCGGCACATTCGCGGTGATGTACGCGTGCGGCTTCACGATCAACGTGATTACGCTGATGGCGCTGTCGCTGTGCGTCGGCTTGCTGATCGACGACGCGATCGTTGTGCGCGAGAACATCGTGCGGCATGTGCAGCTCGGCGCGGACCATCGCACGGCCGCGCTCGACGGCACCAAGGAAATTGCCTTGGCCGTACTGGCCACCACCTTCTCGATCGTCGCGGTGTTTCTGCCGGTGGGCTTCATGGGCGGCATCATCGGCCGCTTCTTTCATCAGTTCGGCATTACGGTCGCCGCCGCCGTACTGATCTCGATGTTCGTGTCGTTCACGCTCGATCCGATGCTGTCGTCGATCTGGCCGGATCCCGATCTGCACGACGCGGATACCGGGCGCAAGGGCTACCGCTATGGCCGTTTGATCCAGCGTTCGCTGCATCTGTTCGACACGCAGATCGACCGGCTCACGACGTTTTATCAGCGGCTGCTCGGGTGGTCGCTTAAGCATCGCGCGATCACCCTGGTCGTCGCGGCGGTGACGTTTTTCGGCAGCCTGTTTCTGGTGCCGTTCGTCGGCACCGAGTTCGTGCCGAACGCGGACTTCTCCGAAACGCAGATCGGTTTGAATACGCCGGTGGGAACGTCGCTCGAAGCCACGTCGGAGAAAGTCAAACAGGTGCAGGCGATTCTCGCGACCTACCCCGAGGTGCGCTTCACGTATGCAACGGTCAACTCGGGCAACACGCAAGGCAAGAACACCGCGCTCATTACCGTGCGCCTGAAAGACCGGCGCGACCGCACGCGCGGCATGGTCGAACTGAACGATGCGTTTCGCGCGCGGCTGGTGTCGGTGGCGGGTGTCTCGGTGACCGAGATCGGCATGTCGGACGGCGCGGGCAGCACCAAGGCCATTCAGTTGAGCTTGCAGGGCGACAACATCGACGAACTCCGACGCCTCGCCGACGTGGCTCAGGCACGCATGGCAAAGATTCCGGGGCTCGTCGATCTGGATTCGAGCCTGAAGGCGGACAAGCCGATCGTCGCAATCAACGTGAAGCGTGAACTGGCGTCCGACCTCGGGGTCGGCGTCGCGGATATCGGCACGGCGCTGCGGCCGCTGCTCTCCGGCGACGCGATCAGCACCTGGCGCGCGCCCGACGACCAGGACTACGACGTCAGCGTACGGTTGCCGCGCGAGCAGCGCCAGGACGTCGACGATCTCGCGCGGCTGATGATCGCCACCAATCGCACCGATGCAAACGGCGCGCCGGTGCTGGTGCCGCTGCGGCAGATCGCGGACATCGTCACGACGACCGGTCCCGACGTGCTGAACCGGCGCGATCTGCAACGCGAGGTGGAGTTATCGGCGAACGTGAACGGCCGCTCGCCCGGCGAAGTTGCCGCCGACGTCGCGAAAACGCTCGACGCAATGCATCTGCCGGCGGGCTATCACTACCGCTTCGAAGGCTCGACCAAGAGCATGAACGAGTCGTTCATCTACGCGGTGGAGGCGTTGGCGCTGGCGGTGATTTTCATCTACATGATTCTGGCGTCGCAGTTCGCGAGCTTCGCGCAACCGCTCGCGATCATGGCATCGCTGCCGCTGACGCTGATCGGCGTGCTGGTCGCGCTGTTGCTGTTCGGCAGCACGTTAAACATGTTCTCGATCATCGGCTTCGTGATGCTGATGGGGCTCGTGACGAAGAACGCGATTCTGCTGGTGGACTTCGCGAATCAGGCGCGGCGCGGCACGCTGCTCGATGCGTCCGGGAAAGGGCGGAAAATGGAGCGTCGCGAGGCCTTGCTCGAAGCGGCGCGGGTGCGGCTGCGGCCGATTCTGATGACCACGCTGGCGATGATATTCGGCATGTTGCCGTTGGCCGCGGCGCTTGGCGAAGGCGGCGAGCAGCGCGGGCCGTTGGGACAGACGGTGATTGGCGGGGTGATTACGTCGTCGATTCTGACGCTGGTGGTGGTGCCGGTGGTTTATACGGTGCTGGAGGATTGGGGGAGTTGGCTGCGGCGGAAATGGTCGCGCAAGCCGCAGTGAGCGGCTTGGGGACTGGCGGGATAGGCGCGCCGCTTCGGTGAAATTGTTAAAGTAGCGGTCTTTCCCCCACCCGCAGTCCTCCACCATGCGTACTACCCGAGCCATCCACGCTGTCGAGCGGCTGAAAACGCGCAGCGGCAATCCGCAGTTCGCCGCGATCAGCCTGTCCGGCGGCTTGTTCTATCTGGTCGACAAGTCGAGCGGAGCGGATAAAAAAGTCTCCGATCCGCTCACGCTCGACGACTTCGTCAAATTCGTCGACGCGTACGGTCCGCCGAAACCGCGTAAAGCGAGCAAGCTCGACATCGCGTTCGAAGAGCAGATCAAGAAAAGCAAGGGCGGTTGAGCGGCGCGGGGATCGCTCGGGCGCTCTTTCATTCAGGTTATTGCAAGCGCCTTCAGGCGCCCCCAATCGCCCGCCACTGCCCATCCGCCGCGCTGCTCGCGAGCATCGCCTCGATAAAGCGCAGCCCCGCCACACCGTCTTCCACGGTAGTCAATAACAGGCTTTCCGCCGGCGGCGCGCGACCCGCGTCCAACGCTTCGATCTGCAACGCCGCGTCTTTATACAACTGCGCAAACGCTTCCAGATAGCCTTCAGGGTGCCCCGCCGGCACGCGCGTCGCATGCGCCGCGATCGCGCTTTTCACCCGTCCTCGCGTCAGACGTTCCGCCGAACCACCCAACGGCGTGAACACCAATTCATTCGGCTGTTCCTGATCGAAGGCCACATTCGCCTTCGTTCCGTACACCCGCAGACGCAACGCGTTCTCCGCGCCGCTCGCCACCTGACTCGCCCACAACATGCCGCGCGCGCCGTTCGCATAGCGCAGCATGGCCTGCACATGATCGTCGATGCGACGCCCCGGCACGAAGGTATGCACCTCCGCCGCGAGCGCCGACGGCGTCACACCCGTAACGAAGGCGACCAGCTGATAGGCGTGCGTGCCGATATCGCCGAGGCAGCCTGCCGGCCCCGCTAACGCAGGGTCCGTGCGCCAGCCGGCCTGCTTGTTCGTGCCGCTTCTTTCGATCGGTTCCGCCAGCCAGTCTTGCGCGTATTCCACTTGCACCACGCGCAGGTCGCCGAGTTCGCCTGAGTCGATCAGCTCGCGCGCGTAACGCACCATCGGATAACCGGAATACGTGTGCGTCAGCGCGAAAAGCCTGTTCTTCTCGCGCGTGAGTTTGGCAAGCGCCTCGCCTTCCGCCAGCGAAATCGCCAACGGTTTGTCGCACACCACGTGGATGCCCGCTTCGAGAAACGCCGTCGCGACCGGCGCATGCAGATGATTCGGCGTGACGATCGCCACCGCGTCGATACCGTCCTCTCGGGCGGCTTCCGCGCCCGCCATCTCGCGCCAGTCGGCGTAGCTCCGCGCGATACCCGCCTCGGCGGCACTAGCTTGCGCACGCTGCGGATCGGACGACAACGCGCCCGCCACCAATTCGAAGCGATCGTCGAGCCGCGCCGCGATCCGATGCACCGCGCCGATAAACGCGCCCTGCCCGCCGCCGACCATACCCAACCTGAGCCTTCTTTGCGCCATTGATTTGATCCCTGTCAGATACCCAGCACGCGTTTCAACTGCGCCGCATCCACGCCACTCTCCGCGAAATCGTCAAAAGCACGCTCCGCCACACGAATGATGTGCCGCCGGATAAACTCCGCGCCTTCACGCGCGCCATCATGCGGATGCTTCAATGCACATTCCCATTCCAGCACCGCCCAGCCGGAAAAATCGTATTGCGCCATCTTCGAGAAGATCGCGCCGAAATCGATCTGCCCGTCGCCGAGCGACCTGAAGCGCCCCGCGCGTTCGACCCAACCGCTATACCCGCCGTACACGCCTTGTTTGCCGTTCGGTCGAAACTCCGCATCCTTCACATGGAACGCTTTAATGCGCTCGTGATAGATGTCGATAAACGCCAGATAGTCGAGCTGCTGCAACATGAAATGACTCGGGTCATAAAGAATATGGGCCCGCGCATGCTGTTTCACCGCATCGAGAAAGCGCTCGAAGGTCACGCCGTCGTGCAGATCTTCACCAGGATGCAATTCGTAGCAGACGTCGACACCGGCGGCGTCGAACGCATCGAGAATGGGCGTCCAGCGGCGCGCGAGTTCATCGAACGCGGTTTCGACCAGACCCGCCGGACGTTGCGGCCACGGGTACAGATACGGCCACGCCAAGGCGCCGGAAAACGACACATGCGTGCTCAAGCCCAAACGCCGTGAAGCTTGCGCGGCGAGCTTCAACTGCCCGATCGCCCACTGCGTGCGCGCCGCTGGATCGCCTCGCACCTGCGGCGCGGCAAACCCGTCGAACAACGCGTCGTACGCCGGATGCACCGCAACCAGTTGCCCTTGCAGATGCGTCGACAATTCGGTGATCGTCACGCCCGCATTCTCCGCGGTTTCGCGCAACGCATCGCAATAGCTCTGGCTCGCCGCGGCCTGTTCGAGATCGATCAGACGTGGGTCGCACGGCACCTGTATGCCTTTAAAGCCGAGACCCGCCGCCCACTCCGCGAGGTGCGCGAGATTGTCGAACGGCACCTCGTCGCCCATGAACTGGGCGAGAAAGATCGCCGGCCCTTTGATGGTTTTCATCGTACGGTTCCTCGAACGAAAACGCGCTAGCCGTGCTTTAGCCGAAGCAACAGCAACAGCAGCGGCAGTGGAAAGCAAAACCGGCCAACGCGCTTCGAATACTCAGGCCAACATCACAAAGCCATCACGCCAAACTCGGCGCGGATTCAGAACGGCGAATCCGGAAAATAAAACTGCTGCGCGTTTTCTTTCGTAATCAGCACCGACGGAATGATCGTCGTGGCCGGCAGCTTCTCGCCTTTCAGACGCGCCTCGGCGGTCAACTTGATCGCGTCGTAGATGAATTTCGGCGAGTACGACACGTCGGCCTTGATCATCGGCGCACCGTCCATCACGTTCTTCACCATGCCCTTCGAGCCCGCGCCGCCGAACACGATCTTGATGTCCGTCCGCTTGGCCTGCTCGATCGCCTTCAGCACGCCGACCGCCATGTCGTCGTCGGCGGCCCAGACGGCGTCGATGTGCTTGAAGCGCGTCAGATAATCCTGCATCACCTTGAACGCGTCGTCGCGATTCCAGTTCGCGTACTTCGCGTCGAGTATCTTCATCTCCGGATAGTTCTTGATCACGTTCGTGAACGCCGTCCAGCGCTCGTTGTCGAGCGTCGTCGGAATGCCGCGCAGCGCGACGATGTTGCCCTTACCGTCGAGCGTTTTCGCCAGATATTCGGCGGGAATCTTGCCGAACGCGGTGTTGTCGCCGGCCACGTACGCGTCTTGTGCACTGGTGTCGGTCAGGCCGCGATCCACCACCGTCACGTACACGCCTTTCTTTTTCACCTGCGCGACCGGCTGCGTGAGCGACGCCGATTCGAACGGAAAGATCACCAGCGCGTTGATCTTGTTGACCGTCACTAGATCCTGCAGCTGGTTCGCCTGTTCCGGCGAGCCGGCCGCGGTCTTCACGATAATCTTCAGATCGGGATGCGCTTTCTCCAGATCGGTCTTCGCCTTGTTGGCCCACCAGACAATGCCGCCCGTAAAGCCGTGATCGGCCGTCGGAATCGCCACGCCCAATACGACCTTGTCGTCGGCGCGCGCCATGCCCGCCGTGCCCAGTATCCCCAACGCCAGCACGCCGGCGCCGACCGCTCGAATGACTTGCTTCATGGTTGTGTCTCCAATGTCGATAAGGCGTTCGTGCGCCCCGATTCTCGAACCTGCCGTCGTGCCCAAGTGAAACGCTGAAGCTATCTTCGTCCGCGCTGCACGAACGCGACGAAGATAATCACCACGCCCTGCACCGCCGCGTTCAGATATACGCTGATGATGCTGGTGAGATTCAGAATATTGGCGATCACCGACAGCAGGATCGCGCCGATCACCGTACCGATCACGCGTCCCTCGCCGCCCTTGAGCGCGGTGCCGCCGACCACGACCGAGGCGATCGCCTCGAGCTCCCACAACAAGCCGGTAGTCGGCGTGGCCGAGCCGAGCCTCGGCACATAGAGCACGGTCGCCACGCCCACGCAAATACCGAGCAGCACATACGTGACGATCTTCACGGTGTCGACGCGAATCGCCGCATAGCGCGCAACCTGTTCGTTGGATCCGATCGCCTGCACGTGACGGCCGAACGCGGTGCGATTGAGAATCAGCGCACCGCCTGCGGCCACCACGAGGAATACCCAGATCGGCACCGGCACGCCGAACAGACTGGCGTAATAGACCGGGCCGTACAGATCGGACAGCGAGTTGTCGAGCGTCAACGCGCCGCCGTCGGCAAGCCACGTCAGCACCGCGCGAAAAATCCCCAACGTGCCCAGCGTCACGATGAACGGTTCGATCCGTCCTTTAGTAATCAGCAAACCGTGCGCGCAGCCGAACAGCCCACCGAGCACCAGCGCGAACCCGATCCCGAGCGTGAGAATCAGCAAAGGCGCAAGCGTGTGTCCGCCGACGCCCGCCGCAAGCGCATTCATCAGCCAGATCATGCTGCCGGCGATCAGCGCGGCCATGGATCCGACCGACAGATCGATACCGCCTGAAATGATCACGAAGGTCATGCCGACCGCGATGATGCCGATGAACGACGTGCGCGTGAGCACGTTCATCAGGTTGTCGAGCGTGGCGAAATCGCGGTTGAGCAGCGTGCCGACCATGCAGAGCAGAATCAGCCCGGCGAGCGGCCCGAGCGCGTACAGTCGATGCGCAAAGCGCAGCGCGCGGCCGGATTGCACGGCTTCAGTGGGTGCCGGTCGCATGGGCGATCAACTCCTCTTCGGTGAGATGGTCGAGCGTCAGCGTCGCCTGCAGGCGTCCCGCGCGCATCACGGCGACGCGATGGCACAAGCCGATCAGCTCGATCAGTTCGGATGAAATGACGATCACCGCACGCCCCTGCGCGGCGAGACGATGAATCAGAAAATAGATGTCGCGTTTCGCGCCGACATCGACGCCGCGAGTCGGTTCGTCGAGCACGATCACCTGCGGGTCGGGTTGCAGAAACTTGGCCAGCGCGAGCTTCTGCTGATTGCCGCCGGACAGCATGCGCGCGCGGCTCGACAGGTCGCCGGTGCGGATGCCGAATTCGTTCACTGCCTGGGTCAACGCCGCGCGGCCCGCTTTCATATCGAGCAGCGGATGCGCGTACCGTTCGAGCGTCATTAGCGTGACGTTGTCCTGCAGGCTCAGGTTCACGTGCAGGCCTTTGCCCTTGCGGTCTTCGCTCAGATACGTGAGGCCGTGACGCATCGCGTCGCGCGGGCTTTTCAGATCGGCGGGACGGCCGGCAATTTCCATGCGGCCCGCCGTGCGCTTGCGCAAGCCGATGAGCGCTTCGAACGCTTCGGTACGGCCCGCGCCGACCAGTCCCGCAAAACCGAGCACTTCGCCGGCCCGTACGTCGAAGCTGAGGTCGTCGACCCAGTCGGGCACGGTGAGGCCGGCCACTTTCAGGGCGAACGGCGCGTCGGTGGACACCGTGAGCTTGTCGGGGAACATGTCGGACACATCCCGGCCCACCATCAGATTCGCCATCTGCTGGCGCGCGAGTCCCGCTGTTTCACCGCGCGCGACGAAGCGGCCGTCGCGCATCACGATCACTTCGTCGGTAATGCGCTCCACCTCGTCGAGCTTGTGCGAGATATAGACGATGGTCACGCCGTCGGCCTTGAGCTTTGCCATCAGCGTGAAAAGCCGCTCCGTTTCGGACGGCGTGAGCGTGGCGGTGGGTTCGTCCATGATGAGCAAACGCGCTCGGCGCGACAGCGCCTTCGCGATCTCCACCATCTGCTTTTCGGCGACGATCAATTCGCGCACCTTCGTGTCCGGCGCTTTCGCGAGGCCGACCTGCGCGAGGTAACGCGCGGCGTCGCCGCGCATCGCGGCGTCGTCGACGAACCAGCCGCGCCGCTTCTCGTGGCCGAGGTACATGTTCTGCGCGATCGTCAGATGTTCGGCGAGATTGAACTCCTGGTGGATCAGTACGATGCCCTGCGCCTCCGCATCGCGCGAACCGATGAACTGCCGCGCGTGGCCGTCCACCAGCAACGTGCCCGACGTCGCGGTTTCATAGCCCGCGAGGATTTTCATCAGCGTGGATTTGCCCGCGCCGTTCTCGCCGAGCAGGCCGTAGATGCGGCCCGGCGCAAGCTCGAAACTCACGCCGTGCAGCACGCGCACCGGCCCGAAGTCTTTGCGGATATCGTCGAAGCGGATCGCGAGGCTCATGGTCACGCGCTCCCGCGAATCACGAGCCGGTGCGGCAGCAGCACACCCGGCACGTTCGCCAATGGATTGGCGAGCCGTTCCAGCAACAGACGCGCGGCGGTTTCGCCCAGCTCGCGCATGGGCTGCGCGATCGTGGTGAGCGGCGGGTCGATCTGCGCGGCGAGCGAAATATCGTCGAAGCCGACCACGGCGACGTCGTCCGGCACCCGCTTGCCGACGCTGCGCAAACCGTGGATCACGCCGATCGCGAGCGTATCCGACACCGCGAAAATCGCGCTGGGCGCGTGCGGCGGCAGCATCAGCGTGGCCGCGGCGGAGGCGCCCGCTTCGTAGTCGAGGCTGTTCAGGTTCATGCACCAGCGCTCGTCGGGGGCGATGCCCGCCTCGGTCAGCGCGTCGAGATAGCCTTGCTGACGCTGCCGCGCGTACAGATAGTCGACATCGGAGTTGATCAGGCCGATGCGCCGGTGGCCGCGCGACAGCAGATGCCGCACGGCGTCGCCCGCCGCGCGGTAATTGTCGATGCCCACGTACGGCACGCCCACCGCCGGATCGAACTCGCAGCACGCGACCCACGGCAGCGCGCTGCTTGCCTCGCCGAGCGCCTGCTGAATCGTCGCCGGGTCGAGGCAGATCGCGCCGTCCGCGCGACGCCGCCGCAGCAGATCGAAGTAGCTGCGCTCGCGGCCCGGGTCGGCGCCGGTATCGCACAGCAGCATGAAGTAGCCGTGTTGACGCGCCACGCTGTCGATGCCGCGCACGATCTCCGCGTAAAACGGATTGCCGACGTCGGGCACCATCGTCAACAGCAGGCGGCTTTCGGCCGTGCGCAGATTGCGCGCAAGTTCGTTGACGCGATAACCGCTTGCGTCGATGGCGGCGAGAACCCTGTCGCGGGTCGCGGGCCGCACGTTCTCGTGACCGTTCAGCACGCGCGACACCGTGGCCACCGAGACGCCCGCCTGCTCGGCGACGCCGGCAATGGACAGGCCGTCGGCCGTGCCGCGCAAGGGCTGGGCGTCAGGCTCGGAACGCGCGCCGGGTAACGCGGCGCGGGCCACTTTGGACGACGGTTTAGACAAGGGAACACGCCTGCAAAATGTAATCGATTACATTTTTGAGCGATGAAAGCCGGAATCGCAAGCTCGGATTGCTAGGGATTAACACGGGGGCGCAAGGTTACGGCGCGGTTACGGTCGGCTCGCAAGAAGGCGGCCGATGCACTCGCGCGCGCCTGTCGCGCGGGCCTCGCGCCCTGCCCGCCACGGCACGATTTGACGCCGCCATTTGGTACAATCCCGCAGTTACCCTGCCGTGGCCCGCATCGCGAGCGATGCCTTCAGGCCGCCGGTCAGCGGGCAAACCGCCAAACTCGCCCACCCACACTGCCGAATCCACCATGAACATCGAGCAAGCGCGTTTCAACATGATCGAACAGCAGATCCGCCCCTGGGAAGTGCTCGACCAGGACGTGCTGAATCTGCTCTCGATCGTCAAGCGTGAACATTTCGTCCCCACCGTGTACCGCGATCTGGCCTTCGTCGACTTCGAAGTGCCGCTGCCGGCCGGCCAGCACATGCTGGCGCCGCGCGTCGAAGCGCGCGTGCTGCAGGAACTGGCGGTGAAAAAACACGAAAGCGTGCTCGAAATCGGCGCCGGCTCGGGTTACATGGCAGCGCTGCTCGCGCATCGCGCGCAACACGTGCTCACAGTGGATATCGAACCGGAACTGGCCGAACTGGCCAAGGCCAACCTGATCGCCAACGGCGTGCTGAACGCTGAAGTCGCCACCGGCGACGCATCGCGCGGCTGGGCCAACGCCGCACCGTACGACGTGATCTGCGTGTCGGGCGGCCTGCCGGTGTTGCCGCAGGAAATCCTCGAACACCTGAAAATCGGCGGCCGCCTCGCGGCGTTCGTCGGCACCGCGCCGGTCATGAAGGCGCAGGTGATCACGCGTATCGACGAGAAGCAATACCGCATCGCCGATGTGTTCGAAACCTACGTCGAGCCGCTGGTCAACGCCGTGCAGCCGCCGCGTTTCAAGTTCTGATTCGCCGCGCCTAGCCGGACCGCTCACCGTCCGGCTGGCTCGAATCACGCGCATTGATACGGACGGCATCGCCGCCGTCCTCCGAACCGGAAGTCCCGCTGATGCAAAATCTGACCGCTCCCGCACTCGCCGAATGGCTCGCCGACACATCGCGCCCCGCGCCCGTGGTACTCGACGTGCGCGAACCGTGGGAAATCCAGACGGCCTCGATCGCCGGCGCCGTGTCGATCCCCATGCGTGAGATTCCCGCACGCAGCGAAGAGCTCGACGACGACGCGCAAATCGTCTGCGTCTGCCATCACGGCGCGCGCAGCGCCCAGGTCGCGATGTTCCTCGAATCGCGCGGCCATACCAACGTGTTCAATCTGCAAGGCGGAATCGACGCGTGGTCGCGTCAGGTCGATCCGTCGGTTCCCACCTACTAAGCCTACTGCCGCGATGATGCGCCTTCGGGTGCCGGTCTTCGCGGCCGCTCTGGCGCTGGCCGGCACGCTGCCCACACTGCCCGCCCACGCCGTCGGCCTTTCCCAACTCTACGACGAAGCGCTCTCCAGCGACGCGCAACTGCAAAGCGCACGCGCCGCGCTCGCCGCCAACAGCGAAGAGTTGCCGCTCGCGCGTGCCAAGCTGTTGCCGCAGCTCTCGGCGTCGCTGTCCGCGAACCGTCAGAGCACGGACTTCGGCGGCGGCTTCCCGTCTTCGTACGGCAATAGCAACGGCTATACGATTTCGCTCACGCAGCCGTTGATTCATGTGGACAGCTGGTACGGCTATGCCCAAGGCAAGCTCGCGGTGGAATCCGCGCAGGCCTCGTTCGCGCAGGCTCGCCAGGATCTGATCGTGCGGCTCGGCCAGGCGTATTTCGACGCGCTGTCCGCGCAAGACAGCCTCGCAATCGCGCGTTCGCAGAAGGCGTCGATTGCGCAGCAACTCGAATCCGCCAAGCGTTCGTTCGAAGTCGGCAATACCACGATCACCGACACCAACGAAGCCCAGGCCAAATACGATCAGGCCGTCTCGCAGGAAATCGCCGCGCAGAACGATCTGGCGGTGAAGCTGGCGGCATTGCAGCAGATCGTCGGACATCCGGTCGAGAAGGTCGACGGGCTGGTTGCCGGCGCGCCGCTGCCGCCGCCCGTGCCCGCCGACATCAACCAGTGGACCGATACCGCCAGCGACGCCAATTACCAGGTCGTCATCAAGCAGATCGCGCTCTCCACCGCGCAACGCGAAACCTCGAAGGCCAAGGCCGGCCATCTACCCACCGTCGATCTGGTCGCGAGCCGCTCGCGCAGCAGCCTCGGCGCGGCCGGTGCGGGCAACTTCGGCGGGAATTTCGGCGGCGGCTTCGGCAGCGGGGCCGCGACGCCCACGGCCGGCACGCCGGCGCTGGCCGCGGAATTGGGCAATCTGGGTTCGTCGTACACGAATAGCACGATCGGCGTGCAGGTCACCATTCCCCTCTTTGCCGGCGGCGCGACACAAAGCCGCGTGCGTCAAACGCTCGCGCTCGAAGACCAGGCCGCCGCCGATCTCGATACCGCGCGGCGCAATGCGGCGCTGTCCGCGCGGCAAGCGTTCCTCGGCGTGGTGAGCGGACTCGCGCAGGTGCGCGCGTTGCAGACCGCCGAGCGTTCAGCGAACACGTCGCTCGAATCGAATCTGCTGGGCTATCAGGTCGGCGTGCGGATCAATATCGACGTGCTCAACGCGCAGGATCAGTTGTTCTCTGCACGGCGCGATCTGGCGAAGGCGCGCTACGACACGCTAATCAATAGTCTCAAGCTGAAGGCGTCGACGGCGGATCTCACCGATCAGGACGTGCTGCAATTGAGCGCGCTGCTGTCCCCGGTCGACGACGGTGCGTTGACCGCTTTGCCCAAGGTGCCGACGGTGCCGCATCCGGGGGTCGCGGCGAAAGCTGCGGCCGGCAAGTTGGGACGGCGGGCGATGCCGAACGCGGCGGGTTCGCAGTAGGAGCAGAGCCTGTCCTTGCACTGATTCGCACACGCATTTAAGAAATTTCATACGGTTTCCTGACCTTTGCGCAGGCACCATGCATCGACCTTTTTTTGGGAGAGCATGGTCATGAAATTTGTGAAGGCCGCACTCGCGGCCTCGGCCTTCTGGCCGTTATCGTCTTACGCCGTGTTGGGCGGTGCGCCCAGTGTCAATGCCGACGCCAATGCCGCTGCAACAGCCCGGTCGATGCTGCAGTCCGCAGCGGTTGAGCCGTACACGATGCGCGAATCCGAAGACGCCGACGGCGTGACGATTCACGAATACGCGCTACCGACCAACGTGGTGTTCGCGGTGACCTGGCAAGGCCCGGTGCGACCGGACATGCGGGCGCTGCTTGGCAGCTACTTTCCCAACTTTGCGAATGCCGGTACCAGCCAGGCGCGCGGCGCCGGTCCGATGGTCGAACGCAGCGGCGACTTTCATATCGAATCGGCGGGCCGCGCAGGTCATTTCTTCGGCAAGGCGGTTTTGCCGCGCCTCGTTCCCGCCAACGTCCGCGTGGATCAACTGCCATGAAACAGCATGCTGATTCAGTCAACACCCTCAACGTGAAGACGCTCAACAGGGCGCTGGGCGGCGCGCTGTTGACCGCAAGCTTGGCGTTAAGCGGTTGCGGCGGCGGTAACGGGGGCACCGACGGCGACGATAGCGCGAGGAAAAGTAATGGCGCGGTGGTGCCGGTGACGCCCGCATCGGGTTCGGCGGTTGCGGTGGTGCCGACTCCAACGCCTACGCCTACGCCTACGCCAACACCAACGCCAACACCGACGCCGACGCCGACTCCAACTCCAACTCCAACTCCAACTCCAACTCCAACACCAACACCAACGCCAACACCAACACCAACACCAACACCAACACCAACACCAACACCAACACCAACACCAACACCAACACCAACACCAACACCAACACCAACACCAACACCAACACCAACACCAACACCAACACCAACGCCGACTCCAACTCCAACGCCAACTCCAACGCCAACTCCGACACCGACACCGACACCGACTCCAACGCCAACTCCGACACCGACACCGACTCCAGCCCTCAACACCGCCCCCATCACCGTCGAACGATGGACGGGTAACTACGCCAACATGCCATTCGTCACGGTCACGCTCTGCATTCCCGGCGTTCAGGGCGGCGATCGATGCGCCACCATCGATCACATCCAGGTCGACACCGGCTCGGTCGGTTTACGCGTTCTCAGCAGCGCACTGGGTCCTTCCCTCGCCGCCCGTCTGCCGACCCACACCGGCGCCACCGACGACCCAACCGGCAACGCACCCATCGCCGAATGCGCCGTGTTCGGCTCCGGCTTCGCGTGGGGTTCCATCCGCCGCGCCGACCTGACGATCGGCGGCAAGACCGCGGGCAATCTGCCACTCCAGGTGATCGCGGACAGCAGGTACGCCACCCCGCCAGACTGCCCGTCGCGCGGCGGCACGGACCTGGGCACGGTCGCCGAACTCGGCGCCAACGGCGTGCTCGGCATCGGCCCGGCGCGGCGCGACTACCCGGCCGCCGCGCAAAACGTCCTGCCGTCCGGCTATTACTACTGCACCTCCGCGACGTCCTGCGCCAGCACCCGCGTGCCGCTCGACTCGCAGGTCATGAATCCGGTCGCCAACTTCACGTCGGACAACAACGGCACCATCATCCGTTTGCCGGCCTTGCCTCCGGGCGGCCAGGCAAGCGTGACCGGGACGCTCGTGTTCGGCATCGGCACCCAGCTGAACAACGCGCTGCCGTCGAACCCGAACGTCCTCGCGCTCGACCAGTACGGATATTTCCCGACCAGCTACAAGGGCACCCGCTACACCAGCGCGATCGACAGCGGTTCCAACGCGAACATCTTCATCGATACGACGGTGCCTTACTCGGGCGCGTGGTACATGCCGGCCACGACACTCAGCCTGTCCGCGATCCTCAGCGGCGTCGACAAGGCCGCCGCACCCGTTACCGTGCCGTTCTCGCTGGCCAACGGCTGGAACCTTCTGGCCAATCGCCATGCGGCCTATGACAGCCTCGGCGCGCCATCGGGCGGCATGTTTATCTGGGGCCTGCCGTTCTTCTTTGGCCGCAACGTGTACACGGCCATCGACAACGTCACGATCGGCAAGCAAACCGCGCCGCTCATCGCGTTCTGATCCGAAACCGCACGATCAGTCGCGTCATGCAAAAAGGCCAGCGCCGCAAAGCGCTGGCCTTTTTGCCACATACGGCAGGCCAGGCAGTCTGTTGCATGCACAACGAGACAGCGGTCATGCACCGCCGACGCCCGCTGGCGGATGCGCACGCTTCGTCGCGGCGCGACGCGCACCCGAACGAGGCGCGACTGGCCACCGTGCACCAGTTTCGCGCCGCATCCCACGTTCATTACGCATAACTGACTGCCGCGACAGCCGCGCCACTGCGCGCAAACCGCGAAGCACGAGTCGAAATTACAGCATGGCATGTGGCTTGCAGTACACAAGCGGCAAGTCATGCGGGATAAGCCCTGCTGGCTGAAATCGACGCCCATAAACAGTCACCATCAAATGGCAAGGGGATGCACATGAAACGTCGCAGTCTGTTGAAGTTCGGCTCCATGTCGGGCGCGCTCGCGCTGGCGGGTCAGGTTCCGTTCGCGCAAGCGCAGTCCGACAGTGGTCCGATCAAGGTGGGGATTCTGCATTCGCTGTCCGGCACCATGGCGATCTCCGAAACATCGCTGAAAGACACCGCGTTGATGACCATTTCGGAAATCAACAAGAGCGGTGGTGTGATGGGCCGTCAGATCCAGCCGGTAGTAGTCGATCCGGCGTCGAACTGGCCGCTGTTCGCCGAAAAAGCGCGCCAGCTGATTACCCAGGAAAAGTGCGCCGCGGTGTTCGGTTGCTGGACCTCGGTGTCGCGCAAATCGGTGCTACCGGTGTTCGAGGAACTGAACGGCCTGCTGTTCTACCCGGTGCAGTACGAAGGCGAGGAAATGTCGCGCAACGTGTTCTACACGGGCGCCGCGCCGAATCAGCAGGCAATTCCCGCGACCGAATATCTGATGAGCGCGGAAGGCGGCGGCGCCAAGCGCTACTTCCTGTTGGGCACCGACTATGTGTACCCCCGCACCACCAACAAGATTCTGCGCGCGTTCCTCAAGTCGAAAGGCGTACAGGACGCCGATATCCAGGAGGTCTACACGCCGTTCGGCCACAGCGACTATCAGACCATCGTCGCGAACATCAAGACCTTCTCGCAAGGCGGCAAGACCGCGGTGATCTCGACGGTGAACGGCGACTCCAACGTGCCGTTCTACAAGGAACTCGGCAACCAGGGGCTGAAGGCCACGGATGTGCCGGTGGTCGCGTTCTCGGTCGGCGAGGAAGAACTGCGCGGCATCGATACGAAGCCGCTGGTCGGCAACCTCGCGGCATGGAACTACTTCATGTCGCTGCGCAACCCGGAGAACACCAAGTTCAAGGCGATGTTCGCGAAGTGGGTGAAGGACAACAATCTGCCGGGCGGCGACAAGCGCGTGACGAACGACCCGATGGAAGCCACCTTCGTCGGCATTCACATGTGGAAGCAGGCCGTCGAGAAAGCGAAGAGCGCGGACGTCGACAAGGTGCGCGTGGCGATGATCGGCCAGACCTTCAACGCACCGTCGGGCTTCGTGCTGACCATGGACGGCAATCACCATCTGCACAAGCCGGTGATGATCGGCGAAGTGCGCGCGGACGGCCAGTTCAACGTCGTGTGGCGCACCAAGACCGCGATTCGCGCGCAGCCGTGGAGTCCGTTTATCGCGGGTAATTCGAGCAAGCCGGATATGGTTACCTCGATTCCCGACTTCCTCCGTCGCCGTCGCGCCGCCTGAATTTGCTGAGCATGGAGTGATGGCGAACCTGCCGTCACTCCGCCGAGACAGGCCCACCCCGCAGTCCGTTTGAACCCTGCCTATGATCTCCCGCTTCCATTGCAGAACTCTTCTGGTGTCGCTGGCGTTCGCGCTGGCGAGTCCCGCCGCGTTCGCGCTGACGCAAGCCGACGTCGCGCCGCTCGCCGCCGACGACTTCGACGCCAAATCCGCGGCCATCGACAAGCTGATCGCCAATCACGACAAAGAGTCGATGGCGGTGCTCAAAGCGCTGTCCGACGACAGCGCGCTCGCCACCGACGCGGGCGCCGTGCTGCTGCAGGATGGCGATACGACCCGCGACGCGGTCACCGGCAAAACCGTCACCGCGGGAAGCGACGCGCAGCCGGTCACACTGAACAATCTGCTGCGCTCGAAAGTAGCCGGCGCGCTGTCCGGTCTGCAACTCGATTCGCCGGACAAGGCCACGCGCGACGCCGCCGTCACCGCGCTGCTGCGAAACCCCGATCCATCGATCAAACCGCTCGTCGACGCTGCCCGCGCGAAGGAAACGGATCCGGCGCTCAAGAAGCGCCTCGACACGCTGTGGGCGATGACCGCCCTGCACGACGCGGATCCGGCCAAGCGTCTCGACGCCGTGCAACTGGTCGCCGCGCGGCATGACCTCGACATGAACGAACTGCTGCGCCCGCTCGTCGCGAAGAAACCGGACGGCACCTTCGCCGAGCCCGACGATCGCGTGCGCGCCGCCGCGCAAAGCGGCATCGGCGAACTCGACGCGATCCAGCGCCGCAGCCAGATTGCCGGCACGCTGTTCGCGGGCCTGTCGCTCGGCAGCGTGCTGCTGCTCGCCGCGCTCGGCCTCGCCATCACGTATGGGCTGATCGGCGTCATCAACATGGCTCACGGCGAGTTCCTGATGATCGGCGCGTATGCCACCTACGTCGTGCAGAACCTCTTTCAACGCTTCGCGCCCGGCGCCTTCGACTGGTATCCGCTGCTCGCGGTGCCCGCCTCGTTCGCGGCCGCCGGGCTGGTCGGCATCGTGCTCGAACGGCTGGTGTTGAAGCATCTCTACGGCCGTCCGCTGGAAACGCTGCTGACCACCTTCGGCGTCAGCCTGATCCTGATTCAGGCGACCCGCATGCTGTTCGGCGCGCAGAACGTGCAGGTGATCAACCCGTCGTGGATGAGCGGCGGCGTCACTGTCTTGCCGAATCTGATCCTGCCGTATAACCGGCTGGCGATTCTCGCGTTCTCGCTGATCGTGGTCGGGATCGCGTGGGCGGTGTTGACGAAGACGCGCCTCGGCCTGTTCGTACGCGCCGTCACGCAGAACCGGCGCATGGCCGCTTGCGTCGGCGTGAAAACCGCGCGGGTCGACTCGTATGCGTTCGCGTTCGGCGCGGGCATTGCGGGGCTCGGCGGTTGCGCGCTGTCGCAGATCGGCAATGTCGGACCGGATCTCGGCCAGAGCTACATCATCGATTCGTTCATGGCCGTGGTGCTCGGCGGCGTCGGTCAACTGGCCGGCACGGTGATCGGCGGCTTCGGGCTCGGTCTGGTCAGCAAGGCGATCGAACCGTTCTGGGGCGCGGTGCTCGCGAAAATCGCGGTGCTCGTGCTGATCGTGCTGTTCATCCAGAAGCGTCCGCAGGGCATGTTTGCCCTCAAGGGCCGTAGCGCGGAGGCATGATGACGACAGCGACTTCACCCGCCCATGTCGGCGCGAGCGGCGCTGCCGCCGCAGCCGAACGCGAGCCGCAGTCCGGCTTCGCCCTCGGCTTGCCCCCGCGACCGGCGCTGTTGTCGCGCCGCGCGTGGCTCGCGCTGATCGCGTTGATTATCGTGTTCGGTCTGGGCGTGCCGTTCGCCACGCTGGTCGTGCCGGAAACCAGCGCGTTCCATCTGTCCGCCTACGCGATGACGATCACCGGCAAATTCATGTGCTACGCGATCGCGGCGCTGGCGCTGGATCTCGTGTGGGGCTACTGCGGCATTCTGAGCCTCGGCCACGCGCTATTCTTCGCGTTGGGCGGCTACGCGATCGGTATGTATTTGATGCGCGCCATCGGCCACGAGGGCAAATACGGCAGCGATCTGCCGGACTTCATGGTGTTTCTCGACTGGCATCAGTTGCCGTGGTACTGGCAGGGCACCCAGCATCTCGGCTATGCGTTGCTGCTGGTGGTGCTGGTGCCGGCGGTCGTCGCGTGGGTGTTCGGCTTCTTCACGTTCCGCTCGCGCGTGAAAGGCGTGTATCTGTCGATCATCACGCAGGCCATGACCTTCGCCGCGATGCTGCTGTTCTATCGCAACGAAACCGGCTTCGGCGGCAATAACGGCTTCACCGATTTCAAACGGATCGGCGGCTTTCCTATTACCCATCCGGGCACGCGCACCGCGCTGCTGCTGATTACGTTCGCGGTGCTGGTGCTCGCGTTCATCGGCGCGCGCGCGATCGTCACGTCGAAACTCGGCCGCGTGGTGACCGCCGTGCGCGACGGCGAAACGCGTCTGATGTTCCTCGGCTACAGCCCGCTCGCGTACAAGCTGTTCGTGTGGACCGTGTCCGCCGTGTTGTGCGGCATAGCCGGCGCGTTGTATGTGCCGCAGGTCGGCATCATCAATCCGGGTGAGATGTCGCCCGGCAACTCGATCGAAATGGCCATCTGGGTCGCGGTGGGCGGACGCGGCACGCTGATCGGACCGATCATCGGCGCGTTCGCGGTGAACGGCGCAAAGAGCTTCTTTACCGCGAATTTCCCCGAATACTGGCTGTTCTTTCTGGGCCTGATCTTCGTGCTGGTCCCGCTACTACTGCCGAACGGCATCATGGGCCTGATCGAACTCGTGGCGCGCAAGAGGAACCGCTCATGAACGAAAACCCGATGGTGCCTGATCTGGCTTTACCCGAAGAACCCGCTGAAACGTCGTTGAGCGGCGTCGCCAGCATGGCGCGCACGGTCACGCCGGGCGAGATCGACGTGTCGCACGGCACGATTCTTTACCTCGAAGACGTGACCGTGAGTTTCGATGGCTTTCGTGCGTTGAACGCCCTGACGCTGACTATCGATGCCGGCGAATTGCGCTGCATCATCGGTCCTAACGGCGCCGGCAAAACGACCATGATGGATGTCATCACCGGCAAGACCGCGCCGGATTCCGGCAAGGTGTTTCTCGGCCAGTCGATCGACCTGACGCGGATGAACGAGCCTTCCATCGCGCGCGCGGGCATCGGTCGCAAGTTCCAGAAGCCGACGGTGTTCGAGCAGCATCCGGTGTGGGAAAACCTCGAACTGGCCATGAAAGCCGATAAGGGCTGGTGGGCCTCGCTACGCGCGCGGCTGGATCGCGAAGCGCAGGCGCGGATCGAGGAAACGCTCGTGCTGATCGGACTCGAAAGCGAAGCACGGCGTCTGGCCGGTGAGTTGTCGCATGGCCAGAAACAGCGGCTCGAGATCGGTATGTTGCTGATGCAACAACCTGCGCTGCTGCTACTCGACGAACCCGCCGCCGGCATGACCGACGACGAAACCATGCAGCTCGCCGAGTTGCTCAATCATCTGCGCGGCACCTGTTCGATGATGGTCGTCGAACACGATATGGAGTTCGTCGCGGCCTTGTCCGGCGAAACTGGAAAGGTGACGGTAATGGCCGAAGGACACGTGCTCGCGCACGGCACGCTCGATCAGGTCAAGCGGGACGAAACGGTGATCGAGTCGTATCTCGGTCGATGAGTAGGTCGCTGAATCAAAGGGTCGAACGGATATGCTCGAAGTAGAAAATCTGAACCAGTATTACGGCGGCAGTCACATTCTGCGAGATGTGAAACTCACGGTGCCCGATGGCAAGCTCACGGTTCTGTTGGGCCGCAATGGGGTGGGCAAGACCACGTTGTTGCGCTGCCTGATGGGTGTCGTGCAGACGAAGAGCGGGTCGATTGCCTGGCGTGGTGCGCCGATTACCAGATTGCCGACCTATTCGCGCGTTGAAAAAGGGTTGGCGTATGTGCCGCAGGGGCGCGATATTTTTCCGCGCCTGACCGTCGAGGAAAACCTGCTGGTCGGCGCCGCCAGCAAGAAAGCACCGAAGAAAATCCCGGATCGCATCTACGACCTGTTTCCTGTTCTCAAGGACATGCGTACGCGGCGCGGCGGCGATCTGTCAGGCGGTCAACAGCAACAACTCGCGATCGGCCGCGCGCTGATGAGCGATCCGCAGTTGCTCATTCTCGACGAACCCACTGAAGGCATTCAGCCGTCGATCATTCAGGATATCGGCCGGACGCTGCGTCAACTGGTCGAGGAAATGGGCATGACCGTGCTGCTGGTCGAGCAGTACTACGACTTCGCCAAGGATATCGCCGACCGGTATTGGGTGATGAGCCGTGGCGAGATCGTCGCGGGCGGCGAAGGCGCGAATATGGATGCAGATGGAGTGCGTGCGCTGATTGCCGTTTGATAACGGCTGGATGCGCGCGGCGCGGCTCGGCGGCTCGGGGCATGCGTGCTATTCTCGCCGCATCCCGTGGCGGCGCGGTCAGCGCGTTGTATGGCGCGCTCGGCCACGCTCCGTCCTAACACGTCGATTGCACGTTCATTCATTCGCATGTCGCTTCACGAAAATCACATCACGCTCGCTGCGGCGCAAACCGGCGCGCATTCGCAATGGCGCGCGCGGCTCGAACTCGGCTTCATCGAACGCGATGGGCGGACTGCGCTCACACATCGTCTGCATGATGGTCCGTTGCGCGTACAACGACCGTTGTATCCGGAAGGTCAGGCGATCTGCCACGCGGTGATCGTGCATCCGCCTGGTGGGGTTGCGGGTGGCGATCGGCTGGATATCGACGTGGCGGTTGGCGCGGGTGCGCATGCTGTTGTCACTACGCCTGGGGCGACCAAGTGGTACAAGTCGAATGGCCGGGAGGCTCGGCAGCAGATCGCAGTGCGGGTTGGCGAGCATGCCAGGCTCGATTGGTTGCCGCAGAACAATATCGTTTTCGATCATGCCAATGCGAGGCTTGATTTTTCGTTGACGCTTGCCGAAGGCGCTACCGCGATGGGGTGGGATGCGACTCAGCTGGGCAGGCAAGCTGCTGGTGAGCGGTGGTCGGAGGGGAGCTTGCGGGCTGTGTCGCGGATTGTCGGCCCTGACGGGCAGTTGCTCTGGATCGAGCGCGCTAACCTTTCGGCAAGCGATCCATTGCGGGATGCCGCGCAAGGGTTGGCCGGGTTTCCTGCTTATGGGACGCTGTGGGCCGTTGGGGCCCCGTGTGATGATGCCCTCGCCGAAGCGCTGACCGCGCAGTTGCCGTTTGATGATTCCCTGCGTGGGGCGGCTTCTTGTGTCACGCAGGGCGTGCTGATTGTTCGCGTTGTGTCGCGGTCTATGGAGACGCTGCAGCGTGCGCTTACTCAGTGCTGGGTACAGTTGCGGCCCGTTGTGCATGGGGTTAGGGCTGTGCCGTTGCGGATTTGGAGTACGTAGGGTCTTGTTGGGGGTTTTTTTCTCCGCTTCGTGTGGGGTTGGCCTTTCCTTGGGGTCATGGTGGTCTATTAGCGTCGCCCCTGTGCGGGGCGGCACTCACTTTTCTTTGCCTGCCGCAAAGAAAAGTAAGCAAAAGAAAGCGGCTCACACCGCTAGCTCATAAGCGGGGCCCTCGCGCAGTTCCGGTAGTGGTGCATCTGGAATCTGTGCTCTCGCACATTCCACGGTAGTGACACAGCAGTCATTCTTCCGGCGGCGCTGCGCGCGCCCTTGCGGTCGCTCATCCAGGTGGTCGCTTTCACCTTCGTAAGATTTGTGCACCACGCTGGCGCGCAACCGCGCTCCGCTTTTGTGCATCTTCCCTTCCTCCACTCTCTAGCCCTTGTTGCGCCGGCTTGGCATATAGCTTGCATCGGATTCGTCACGATGCTGCCGCGTCCTGACGGCAGCCGACCGGCTCGCTGCCACCACGCTCATTCAACATGAACCGATCTACTCTCCGCCCCGCGCGTCGCGCCTGGCTCGCCGCTCTTCTGCTGTCGCCAGTTCTCGTCATGACCGCGCCCGCCGCTCACGCAGATACGCTCGATAACATCGCCAAGGCCGGTGTGCTTAAAGTCGCCGTGCCGGAAGACTATCCGCCGTTCGGTTCGGTTGGCGCGGACATGAAGCCGCAAGGCTATGACATCGATACCGCTGCCCTTCTCGCGAAGTCGATGAACGTCAAGCTCGAACTCGTGCCGGTCAATAGCGCGAACCGTATTCCGTACCTGCAAACCGGTAAGGTCGATCTCGTCATCTCGTCGCTCGGTAAAACGCCCGAGCGTGAGAAAGTCATCGACTTCTCCAGCACGTATGCCCCGTACTACCAAGGCGTATTCGGTCCCGCCGATATCAAGGTCTCCAGTCCCGCCGATCTCACCGGCAAAACCGTCGGCGCCACCCGCGGCGCGCTCGAGGAAATCGGCCTCACGCAGATGGCGCCGAATGCCACCATCAAACGCTTCGAAGACAACAACGCCACCATCGCCGCCTTCCTCTCGGGACAAGTGCAATTGATCGCCGCCGGCAATATCGTCGCCGCCGCGATCCTTGCGAAAAATCCTCCGCGCCGGCCGGAGCCGAAGTTCGTCATCAAGAACTCGCCGTGCTTCGTCGGGATGAACAAGAACGAGCCGCGTCTGCAGCAGAAAGTGAACGCGGCTATCGCGCAGGCCAAACAGGACGGCACGCTCAACACGATGTCGAAGAAATGGTTCGGCGCTCCGCTGCCCGCCGATCTGTAAGCGCATCGTTAGCCGAACTTGATACTGTGACCGGCTTATCCGGCATTGCACTCGTCATGGCTTCATCCCGTGCGCCGCACGCGATCGTCGCCATGGCGCGCAGCGCCTAACATCGTCGTAGCCGGTTCCGTCACGGGGCCGCCGCGATCGTCGCAACCCTACGCACACATTCGATGAAGCTGACACCTCGCGAGAAGGACAAGCTGCTGATCTTCACCGCCGCGCTGCTCGCCGAAAGGCGCCGCGCCCGCGGCCTCAAACTGAATTACCCGGAAGCGGTCGCGTTCATCACCGCCGCGCTGATGGAAGCGGCCCGCGACGGCAAAACCGTCGCCCAGGTCATGCACTACGGCACCACGTTGCTCACCCGCGACGACGTCATGGAAGGCGTGCCGGAAATGATCCCCGACATCCAGGTCGAAGCCACCTTCCCCGACGGCACCAAGCTCGTCACCGTGCATCACCCGATCCCCTAATCGCGAAGGCAGCCCCATGATCCCCGGCGAACTCATCACCGACGACGGCGAACACGAGCTCAACGTGGGCCGCGCCACCGTGACGGTCCTCGTGTCGAACACCGGCGACCGGCCCGTGCAGATCGGCTCGCATTACCACTTCTACGAAGTCAACGAAGCACTCGCCTTCGACCGCGAAACGGCTCGCGGCTTCCGGCTGAATATCGCGGCAGGCACCGCCGTGCGCTTCGAGCCCGGCCAGGAACGCACCGTCGAGCTGGTCGAACTGGCGGGCGACCGTGTCGTCTACGGCTTCAACGGCAAGGTGATGGGCAAGCTGTGATGCGCCACGCGCGCTCGCTCGCCTGAACCGCCCTGCTCATTTCCGGATCCACACCATGACCTTACGCATTGGCCGCCGCGCTTACGCGGAAATGTTCGGCCCCACCACCGGCGACCGCGTGCGCCTCGCCGATACCGAGCTGCTGATCGAAGTCGAACGCGACTTCACCACCTACGGCGAAGAAGTGAAATTCGGCGGCGGCAAAGTGATTCGCGACGGCATGGGCCAGTCGCAGCGCGTGCATGCCGACGTGGTCGACACCGTCGTGACGAACGCGCTGATTCTCGATCACTGGGGTATCGTCAAGGCCGACATCGGCATCAAGAACGGCCGCATTGCGGCGATCGGCAAGGCGGGCAACCCCGACATCCAGCCGAACGTGACGATCGCGATCGGAGCATCCACCGAAGTGATCGCCGGCGAAGGGTTGATCGTGACGGCGGGCGGCATCGATACGCACATTCACTTCATCAGCCCGCAGCAGATCGAAGAGGCGCTCGCGAGCGGCGTGACGACCATGCTCGGCGGCGGCACGGGGCCGGCCACCGGCACCAACGCGACCACCTGCACGCCGGGTCCGTGGCATCTCGAACGCATGTTGCAGGCCGCCGACGGTTATCCGATGAACCTCGGCTTTCTCGGCAAGGGCAACGTGAGTCAGCCGCAACCGGCGCTGGAACAGATCGCCGCCGGCGCGATCGGTCTGAAACTGCACGAGGATTGGGGCACGACGCCGGCCGCGATCGACAACTGTCTGTCCGTCGCCGACGACACCGACACGCAGGTCGCGATCCACACGGACACGCTGAACGAAGCGGGTTTCGTGGAAGCGACCGTGGCCGCGTTCAAGGGCCGCACGATTCACACGTATCACACGGAAGGCGCGGGCGGCGGCCACGCGCCGGACATCATCAAGGTGTGCGGCGAATCGAACGTGCTGCCCTCGTCGACCAATCCGACGCGCCCGTACACCGTCAATACGCTCGAAGAACATCTCGACATGCTGATGGTGTGCCACCACCTGGACCCGTCGATCGCGGAAGACATTGCGTTCGCCGAGTCGCGGATTCGCCGCGAAACCATCGCGGCGGAAGACATCCTGCACGACCTCGGCGCGTTGTCGATGCTGTCGTCGGATTCGCAGGCCATGGGCCGCGTCGGCGAAGTCATCATCCGCACCTGGCAGACCGCGCACAAGATGAAGGTGCAACGCGGCGCGCTGCCCGAAGACAACGCGCGCCACGACAACTTCCGTGCGAAGCGCTACATCGCCAAGTACACGATCAATCCGGCGATCACGCACGGTATCTCGCATGAAGTCGGCTCGATCGAACCCGGCAAGTGGGCCGATCTGGTGTTCTGGGAACCGGCGTTTTTCGGCATCAAGCCGTCGCTGATTCTGAAAGGCGGCATGATCGCGATGGCGCAGATGGGCGACCCCAACGCGTCGATCCCCACACCGCAACCGGTCCACTATCGCGAGATGTTCGCGACGCGCGGCGGTGCGCTGGGACGCACGTCACTCACCTTCGTCTCGCAACTCGCCGCCGACGCTAACGTGGGCGAACGTTATGGACTGAACAAACGGATCGTCGCGGTGAAAAACTGCCGCAACATTTCGAAGGCCGACATGATTCACAACGCGTGGCGTCCGGCGATCAGCGTCGATCCGGAAACCTACCAGGTCATCGCCGACGGTCAGTTGCTGACCTGCGAACCGGCTACCGTGCTGCCGATGGCGCAACGCTATTTTCTGTTCTAAATCATGCGCACACTCGACAAACTGATCGCGCCGCATCTGAAGCTGGCGCCCGTGCTGGTGAAGCGCGCGCCGACGCTGACGCTGGCGTTCGACGAACGCCGCAAGAGCCGGCTCGCGGCCACGCTGGATAGCGGCGAAGAGATCGCCTTGCTGTTGCCGCGCGGCACGGTGCTGCGCGACGGCGACGTGCTGGTCGCCGACGACGGTGGTCTGGTACGCGTGGTCGCCGCGCCGGAAGCGGTCCTGGTGGTGCGCGCGAAAGATCCGTTGACGCTGACGCGCGCCGCTTATCACCTCGGCAACCGCCACACGCCGGTGGAAGTCGGCGCGGATTATCTGAAGCTCGAATACGATCCGGTGCTGGCCGATATGCTCAAACGCATCGGCGCGACGGTCGATCAGGTGTCGATGCCGTTTCAGCCGGAATCCGGCGCGTATGGCGGCGGCCATAAGCATGGGCACGACGAGACATTCGCCGAGGACTATGCGCTCGCGCAGCAGGTGTTTGGCGAGCATCATGGGCATGAGCATTCGCATGACCATGAGGAGCACCACGTCCACGACGAATCGTGCGGCCACGGCCATCACCACCACCATGCGCATCGCTGAACTCACGGCGCTGCTGCATCTCGCGTCGCCGGCGCTGCCGATCGGCGCGTTCAGCTACTCGCAGGGCCTCGAAGCGGCGATCGAAGCGCAGCTCATCACCGACGCCGATTCCGCCCGCGCCTGGATCGCGAGCGGCCTCGCCGACGTGCTCGCGCACGGCGAACTGCCGTTCATCGCGCATCAAATGGAACGCTGGCGCATGCATGACGCCACGGGTCTCGCCGACGCCAACAGCGAATTCCTCGCCAGCCGCGAGTCCGCGGAACTGCGCCGCGAAACCGAGCAGATGGGCTGGTCGCTGCGGCAGTTGTGCGTGTCGCTGGAATGGGGCGACGCCGCGAGACGCGCGACGCTCGCCGCGCTCACGCCGCTCGCGCAACCCACGGCCTTCGCCTTCGCCGCCTACGCACACGACGCCGCCGTCGACGCCGCCCTCGCCGCCTACGCGTTCAGTTGGGTAGAGAACCAGGCGGCGGCCGCTTTAAAAGCCGTGCCGTTGGGACAGGTCGCGGGACAACGCATCATCGTCGCGTTGCGCGAGGCGATCGACGCCGCCGTCGCCCGCGCCCTGGCCACTTCGCCGGAACACATCAACACGTTCGCGCCGCAACTCGGCATTCTGTCGGCGCGCCACGAGTCGCAGTACTCGCGGCTCTTTCGCTCATAAAACGATCCATCATGAACGCACCTCATCATCCCGCCCTGCGCACCAAGAAACTGCCGCCGCTGCGCGTGGGCGTCGGCGGCCCGGTCGGCTCGGGCAAGACCACGCTGCTCGAAATGCTCTGCAAGGCGATGCGCGATCGCTACGACCTCGTCGCGATCACTAACGATATCTATACGAAAGAAGACCAGCGTCTGCTGACCGTGGCGGGCGCATTGCCCGCCGAGCGGATCATGGGCGTCGAAACCGGCGGCTGTCCGCATACGGCGATTCGCGAGGACGCGTCGATCAATCTGGAAGCCGTCGACCGCATGCTGACGCGTTTTCCCGACGCGGATATCGTCTTCATCGAATCGGGCGGCGACAACCTCGCGGCGACCTTCAGCCCGGAACTGTCGGACCTGACGATCTATGTGATCGACGTGGCCGGCGGCGAGAAGATTCCGCGCAAGGGCGGCCCCGGCATTACGAAGTCGGATCTGCTGGTGATCAACAAGACGGACCTCGCGCCGATGGTCGGCGCGAACCTGGACGTGATGGCCTCCGACGCGAAGAAAATGCGCGGCGAACGGCCGTTCGTGATGTGCAATCTGAAGGCGCTGGACGGCCTTCAGGATGTGATCGCGTTTATTGAAAAGAAGGGGTTGTTGAAGGTGTGAGGCCGGTGCGCTGAGGCCGCTCGACGCGCCCCCTACTCCGGCAACAACGCCATCAACACATCCACCGTGCGCGCCGTCGCGCCGCGATGGCGCGCGGCAAACGCCGACGCCGCACCGCCCATCGCCAGCCGCCGGGCCTTGTCGCCGAACAGTTCGCGCAAAGCCTTCGCCAGCTCGGCGGGGTCTTGCACCTGCACCGCAGCACCTGCCGCGACCGCATCGGCCGTGGCCTGCGTGAAGTTGAACACATGCGGGCCGATCAGCACCGGCACGCCGACCGCGCATGCCTCGATCAGATTCTGTCCACCGAGCGGCAGCAAGCTCCCACCGATAAACGCGAGATCCGAAGCCGCGTAATACGCGCCCAGCTCGCCCATCGAATCGCCCAGCAACACGTTCACGCTGGATGGCAAAGCCGCCATCCCACCACTAGTCGCTGCGGCCGCCGACGCCGCCTTCGCGCCCGGCGCCCAGTTCGAACGTCGTTCGAGCCGCATGCCCAACCGTTCGACCAGCGCGGCCACTTCGTTAAACCGCTGTGGATGACGCGGCACCAGAATCAGCAACGCATCGTCCACGCCGAGCGACGCGAACGCCTGCAACACCAGCTCCTCTTCGCCTTCGCGCGTGCTCGCCGCCACCCACACCGGCCGCGCGCCGATTGCCGCGCGCCACGCATGGCCGCGCGCCGCCAACTCAGGCGGCGTGCTCATGTCGAACTTCAGATTGCCGAGCACCGCGACATTGCGCGCGCCCAGCGCGGTCAGCCGCTCCGCATCCGACGGACTCTGCGCCAGCACGCGCGCAAAGCCACCGAACACGTCTTTGGTCGCACCGCCGAATTTGGCCGCACGCTTGAACGAGCGCGCCGACATCCGCGCATTGGTCAGCACCAGCGGCACCTCCGCGCGACGGCATTCGTCGATCAGCGTCGGCCACACTTCGGTTTCCATCACCAGACCGAGCGACGGCCGCCACGTCCGCAAAAACCGCCGCACCGCATGCGGCATGTCGTACGGCAGATAGGCGCGCAACACACGGTCGCCGAAAATCTGCTCGCCGGTCGCGCGGCCGCTCGGTGTCATGTGCGTCAGCAGAATGCGCGCGTCGGGACGCGCCTTGATCAACGCGTCGATCAGCGGTTGCGCGGCGCGCGTCTCGCCCACCGACACCGCATGCACCCAGATCAACGGCGCGTTGTCTTCAGGCAACCGGCCGCGAGCATGGCCGAAGCGCTCGCCGATATGCTCGCGATAACCGCGTTCCTTGCGCGAACGGATCAACAGACGCAGCACGGCAAGCGGCGCGACGATCCACCAGAGCGCGTTATAGATCACCCTCAGCATCGGGGCTCCGTGCGAACGAGCGCACGACCCGGCGCGTTTTGAGAATCCGGCCAACGCGCACAATCCGCCCCATGGACCGCGGCGCTCAAACCAGCGCCCTGCCCTTCAGGCGCTCGAGAATACCGAGCGGCGCGCATTCGGGTTGCGCCATCGCCTTGACCGGCAGGAAGAAGGTCTGCTCCAGCATGAACTGACCGGACATCACCGCGTGCGACGTCTGGTCCGAAAAACACACCCACACGCAGCCCGGCGGAAACGGCATGGTCTCCTGCGGGCTCGACTTCTGATAGTCGAGGTCGGCCTTCATGCCGTCGTGCAGATTCAGCATCAGATGGTCGTACTCGCTGCGCGGCGATTTGGTCACGTGCAGCAAATTCAGCAGCCATGCGGCGCCCGGCATTTGCGGCTTGATGCGCGGCAGGAAGCGTTTGGCCATGTCCTCGAACGGTTCGCCGACGCGCCACACGCGCGGCGAACCGTTCGGATTGACATTGGTGAACACGCGCAGAATCCGCTCGCCGTAGTTCGGCCGCGACGGAAACGCGTCCACGTGCAGACGGCTATCGTCTTTGCGCCACGACGTTTCGCGCGTTTCCACCTGATGCAGCCGCAGGCTGGTCGGCGCCACGCGCAGCTTGCCGTTGTACTCGGGAAAGAGACCGTCCACCAGCGTGCGCGCATTGGCCTGGTAACGCGCGATCAACGCACGCACCGCCGACTGCGTGACCGCGTCGCCGGCCACGCCATGCAGCGCGCCGCCACCGGGTTCGAGACTGATGTTCTTGCGGTTCGGATCGGCGAGCGCGGGATCGAGCAGCGCCTGTTCGCCGCCTTCGATCGCGAAACGCAGGTTCGGGAAATACAGCACTTTGCCGCGTTCGACGCCGGCGAGCAGCGTCTCGCGCGGCACGGACAGGTTGCGTCCGTGCCAGTCGGCGTTCGCTACTTCGATGATCTGGGTTTCGTTCATGGTCGCCCTTGAAAACGGATGGAGCTTAAGGCGAAGCGCGCCGCACGGGCTACAGCAGGCCGAATCCGGCCAGTGCCGACTTCACCTGTTGCAGCGTGGGCGGCTGCCCGGCCGTGCCGAGATTGACGACGTTCGGCGACCAGTAGCCGCCGGTGCGCCACGCGGTGGCGAAATTGTACAACTCGACCGTCGGGCGCTTCAGCGCCGCCGCGATGTGGACTAGACCTGTGTCAACCCCCACCGTCGCGGCCGCGCCTTCGATCAGGCCGACCACCGCGGGCAACGACAGCTTCGGCGGCACGATGGCGGCCGCGCCAAACTCTTTGGCCAGCCGCTCGCTGGTGGCGCGCTCCGCTTCGCTGCCCCACGGCAGCACGATCGACGCGCCACGCCGCACCAGCGACTGCCCCAGCTCGATCCACGCGGTATCCGGCCACTGCTTGTCGGCGCGCGAGGTGGCATGCACGAACACCACGTAGGGCACCGGCAGATTCAGATCGGCCTGCGACAACGCCAGCGCGGCGCGCTGGGTGTCGATGCCGAAGTCGATCTCGTCGGTGGGTTGCGGCGCCGGGTCGTTCAACGCCGCGGCCACGAGTTGGCGCGTGCGTTCGACCACATGGGTGCGCGGCTCGATCGGCACGCGCTTGTCGTAAAAGAAGCGCACCGGCCATTCGAAGCCGGCGCCATCGGTGCGATTCGCGAGGCCGACCAGCGGTCCGCGCGCCATGCTCGCGACCCACGCGGTCTTGATGAGCCCCTGGCAGTCGATCACCAGATCGTAGTTCTCGGCGGCGAGCGCGCGGCGAAACGCGCCGATCTCGCGCCAGTTTTCCGCCGACAGCAAACGCTTGCGCCAACGCCGCAGCGACACGGGAATCGCGCGCCGCACGCCGCTCACGAGCTGCACGAGGCCGACGAAGCTCTCTTCGACAAGCCAGTCGATCTGCGCCTCGGGATGGCGGCGCCGGATATCGGCGATCACCGGCATGTTGTGAACGACGTCGCCCAACGACGACACCCTCACGATCAGTATCTTTTGCACGCTCAAGAGTGGGAAAACCGGCTATCCGGCCCGAAGATGCGTTGAAAGAGCCCCAAAGGGCGGAGAAAACACGGCCGTGCCGGTTGTCTCACGAGGTCGGCAATTCTAGCGCGTCGCATGTCGATTACATGAAAAAACGCGGCGCGGTAAGTCAAACCCGCGCCGCGTTCGACGACGGCGGCGATGCGAGTCGACACGCGACCCGCACCGCCCCGCCGCTGCAACGTTTAGAACGGCAGCTTCGCGTCTGCCTTTTCCGCGAGGATCACGCGGCGGAAGTCTTCCTGAATGCGCTTGAGCGCCGCGTCGTTGTCGGCTTCGAAACGCATCACCACCACCGGCGTGGTGTTCGACGAACGCGCCAGACCGAAGCCGTCCGGATACTCGACGCGCAAGCCGTCGATCGTCACGACGTCGTCCGCGCCGGTGAACTTCGCGTTCTGCTGCATACGTGCGATCAGTTCGAAGTTTTCGCCTTCTTCGAGCTTCAGTTGCAATTCCGGCGTGGAATGCGAGTTCGGCAGCGAATTCAGCAGCGCGCTCGGGTCCGCCACGCGCGTGAGAATTTCGAGCAGGCGCGCGCCCGTGTACAGGCCGTCGTCGAAACCGTACCAGCGGTCTTTAAAGAACACGTGGCCGCTCATTTCACCGGCCAACGGCGCGCCGGTTTCACGCAGCTTCGCCTTGACGAGCGAGTGGCCGGTCTTCCACATCAGCGGCTCGCCGCCCTTTTCCTTGACCCACTTCGCCAGGTTGCGCGTGCACTTCACGTCGTAAATGATCTGCGCGCCCTTGTTGCGCGACAGCACTTCTTCGGCGAACAGCATCAACTGACGGTCCGGATAGATGATCTGGCCGTCTTTAGTGACCACGCCGAGACGGTCGCCGTCGCCGTCGAACGCGAAGCCGATTTCGGCATCCGTTTCCTTCAGCGCGCGAATCACGTCCTGCAGATTTTCCGGGTGTGCCGGGTCCGGGTGATGGTTCGGGAAGTTGCCGTCGATCTCGGTGAACAGTTCGACCAGTTCGCAGCCGAGCTTCCTGAACAGCTTCGGCGCGAGACCGCCGGCCACGCCGTTGCCGGTGTCGACCACGATCTTCATGGGACGCGCGAGCTTGATGTCGCTGGCAATGCGCTCGAGATAGACGTCAGCGATGTCGTATTCGGTGTAGGTGCCGCTGCCTTGCGAGAAGTTATCGTCGACAATCCGCTGATGCAGCGCGAGGATCTGTTCGCCGTAAATGGCCGCGCCGCGCAGGACCATCTTGAAGCCGTTGTAGTCCGGCGGATTGTGGCTGCCCGTCACGACGATGCACGAATCGACGCGGCGCTCGCCGCCTGCCAGTTGCAACGGCACGCTGGCCGCGAAGTAGCCGACCGGCGTGGGCACCATGCCGACGTTGACCACGTCGACGCCCGCTTCACGCAAACCGTCCGAGAGCGCCTGAATCAGTTCGGGGCCCGACAGGCGACCGTCGCGCGCGACTACCACGGCGTCGCCGCCTTGCGCCCGCACTTCGCTGCCGAATGCACGGCCGATAGACCGCGCAGCGTCGGCGTCGAGCGTCTTGCCGATTACACCGCGAATGTCATACGCCTTGAAAATAGATTTGGAGATCATGTTGGCTCACTTGCGTGCAATGGAAAATTTTGACTGGCGCACCGGCTAACTATCGGTAAAACATAGCCATGAAACATTGCGATGCGCCCTTGCCGGAAGCGATCCGGTTCCAACTTATAATCGCGTTTTTCGGACTTGCCTGATTACGCCATTCTAATGCTTAGACGCTCTCCATTTGTAAAGTTGCCGCGATGGCCAGCCCGGCGGGGAGATCGGCAGATACCCGGTGCGTGCGTCGCGCCCGCGTGTCCCATCAGGCCAGTCACGCCGTGCGAGCAGGCGGACCGCCGCGCGGCCCTCGCATGCTGACGCTCAAGCGCTTCGCCAATCCGGACGTCACGCGCGCCTTCACGAATATCGTCTGGCTAGGTCTCGAACGGCTCACGCAGATCGGCGTGGCGATTGCGATCAGCGGCATGCTGGCGCGTTACTTTGGGCCCGACACGTTCGGCAAGTGGCAATACGCGAACACGCTGCTGCTCGTGCTGTCGCCGATCACCTGGGTATGCGGCGCGGAGATCCTGGTGCCGACCATCGTCGCGCGACCGCCCGCGCAACTGGGCACCGTGCTCGGCAGCGCTTTCGCGCTGCGCTTTTCCGTGTCGGCCGTGGCCTTGCTGCTTACCTGGCTCGGCATTGCGCTGCACGTCCTCGATCCGCTGGTGGGCGCCATGCTCGCGGGCCTCGCGGTCACCATGCTGTTTCGCGAGCCGTTCGTGGGTGTGATCAACGCGTGGCTGCAAAGCATGACCTACAGCAAGCCGCAGTTGCTCACCAGCATGAGCACCGCCGTGCTCAAGGCCGGGCTCGTCTATCTGCTGGTGCGCGCCGCGGCCACGCCCGCGCGCTTCGGCTGGCTGTGGGCGCTCGAATCGGCAGCGATCGGCGCGGTGCTGCTGATCTATTTCGTCCGGCGGCATGGCGGCACGCTGGGTTGGCACGTCGACCGTTCGTTGTTCAGGCATTTCGCCAGCGCGGGCACGGTGTTCTGGGTCGGCCTGATCTGTATGTACCTGTTCCTGAAACTGGACCGGCTCATGCTCGAACGCGCCATTTCGTTCGCCGATCTCGGGCGCTATTCCGCCGCCCAGCAACTCAACGAAAACTGGATCACGCTCGCATTGATGCTCGCGCAAACCATCGCGCCGGCGTTCGTCTACCGGGTGCAGGACGCCGCGCAACTGCGCCGCAACATGTGGCGGCTCACCGCGATGACCGCCGCGCTGATGGTGAGCGGCGCGCTGGTGCTGGATCTACTGGCGGGTTTGATCATTCGCCGCGTGTTCGGGCCGGACTTCGAAGGCGCCATCGAGATCTTTCGTTGGGCAGTGTGGCTGTCCGTGCCCGCCGGCATCGAAGCGATCGGCAATCTGATCGTGCTCAAGTATCAGGCGCGCTTCGTCCTGCTTGCCAAGTGGGTGCTGGCGCTGGCCGTCGCGTTCGTCGTCAATCTGCTGGCAATTCCACGGTTCGGCGCGTACGGTGCGCTGGTCGGCCTCGCGGCCGGCTATCTGGCCGCCGCGTCGGTTAATCTTTATTACATCCGTTTCAAATTGCGCCCATGACGAACTCATCCGCCGCCGCGCGGATTCCCCTCCACGACGTCGCGGTGCTCATCCCCGCCTATAACGGCCAGGCCGACGTCGACATGACCCTCGCGTCGTTCAGCGAAAGCGCGCCGATCCACGTGCTGATCGTCGACGACGGCAGCACGCCGCCTATCGTCGCGCCGCTCATCGCCAACATGAAGATCGAGGTGCTGCGCATGGCGCGGAACGGCGGCATCGAACGTGCGTTGCAAACCGGCATCGACATGCTCGCGCAGCGCGGCTTTCGCTACGCCGCCCGCATCGACGCGGGCGACCGCAGTGTGCCGCAGCGGCTCGCCAAACAACGCGTGTTCATGGAACTGCATCCCCGCGTGGCCGGCCTCGGCATGTGGACGCAGGTCGTCACGCGAGCCGGCAAGCCGCTCTTCATGCTGACACCGCCGCCTGAGCCCAAAGCGATCCGGCGCATGCGCTTCTTCCGCGCATGCCTCGCGCATCCTTCGATGATGCTGCGTATCGACGCCGTGCGCGAAGTCGGCAATTACCGCGCCGAGTACCGCTCCGCCGAAGACCTCGATCTGTTCGTGCGCCTGATGCAACGCTACGACTGCGCGAACCTGCCGGAGCTCGGGCTCTACTACGAGTTGAACGAAGGCGGCATCAGCGCGACCAAACGGCGCCGCCAGGTGAGTTCCACGCTGCGATTGCAATTGCGCTACTTCAGCCCCGTCAATCCGTACGATTGGCTTGGCCTCGCCAAGAACCTGCTGCATCTGGTGACACCGTACCGCGCGTTGCAACGGATCAAACGCCTGTTGCTCGCGCCGCGCGCGAGCCAGTAATTCACCTCTCCCCATTCACCGCCGAGCCCGTTCCGCATGAAGCCTGCCTTGAAGTCGACGCCCGCGTTGCGCATTACACTCGTCTGTAATACCGCCTGGGCAATCTATACCTATCGGCAAGGGCTGATCCGTATGCTCGTGGGACGCGGCGTCGACGTGACGGTGCTCGCGCCGCGCGACCGCACCTTCGAACTGCTCACCGCGATGGGTTGCCGCTGTCTCGAACTGCCGATGGCGTCGAAAGGCACCAGTCCACGCGACGATCTGCGCACGCTATGGTCGCTCTACCGGCAATACCGCACGATCCGGCCGCACGTGGTGTTCCATTACACGATCAAGCCGAACATCTACGGCTCGATCGCGGCGAAGCTGGCGGGCGTGCAATCGGTTGCGGTCACGACCGGACTCGGCTACGTCTTCATTCAGGCAAGCCGCGCCGCTCAGGTCGCCAAAAAACTGTATCGTTTCGCGTTCCGTTTTCCGCGTGAGATCTGGTTTCTGAATCGCGACGACCAGGCTGCGTTTGTCGACCAGAAGCTGTTGGTGCATCCCGAGCGCGCGCGGCTGTTGCATGGCGAAGGCGTCGATCTCGACCAGTTCGCGTTCGCGCCGTTGCCCGAGCGCGCGGACTTCCGCTTCGTGCTGATCGGACGGCTGCTATGGGACAAAGGCGTCGGCGAATATGTCGACGCCGCGCGGCGTTTGCGTGAACGTTATCCGCACGCGCGGTTCCAACTGCTCGGTCCGGTCGGCGTCGACAATCCGAGCGCGCTGACGCGCGAAGAAGTGGCCGCGTGGGAGCGGGAAGGCATCATCGAGTATCTTGGAGAGGCGCACGACGTGCGGCCGTTTATCGCCGATGCGGATTGCATTGTTTTGCCCTCGTATCGCGAAGGCGTGCCGCGCACGCTGATGGAAGCGTCGGCGATGGGTCGGCCGATCGTCACGACCGACGTGCCGGGCTGCCGCGAAGTCGTGAAAGACGGCGTCAACGGCCTGCTGTGCGAAGTACGCAATGTCGACAGTCTGGCAACGAGCCTCGCAACAATGCTCGACATGAGCAACACCGAACGCCGGGCCATGGCGGAACGCGGCCGACAGAAAGTCGCGGAAGAATTCGACGAACGCGTGGTCGTCGAAACGTATAAAGACCTGGTGCAGAAAATGACGGGCGTTTTACTTTAACGGAGCAACAGCATGACCACGAAGGGCACGATTCTGGTAACGGGCGGTGCAGGCTTTATCGGCTCGCACACCTGCGTCGAACTGCTGAACGGCGGTTTCGACGTCGTGGTGATCGACAATCTCGTGAACAGCAACCGCGAGTCGCTGCGGCGCGTGGAGAAGATCACCGGCAAGACCGTGACCTTCCACGAAGCCGACGCCTGCGACACGGTGGCGCTCAACCGTATTTTCGACGCCCATCCGATCAGCGGCGCGATCCACTTCGCCGCGCTCAAAGCGGTGGGCGAATCGGTGACCAAGCCGATCGAGTACTACAGCAATAACGTCGGCAGCTTGCTGAGCGTGCTCGGCGTTATGCGCGAGCGCAACGTGAAGCAGTTCGTGTTCAGCTCGTCGGCCACGGTGTATGGCGTGCCGAAGAGCTCGCCGATCGACGAGTCGTTCCCACTGTCGGCCACTAACCCGTATGGCCAGTCCAAGCTGATCGCCGAGCAGATTCTGCGCGATCTGGAACTCGCGGACCCGTCATGGCGGATCGCCACGCTGCGCTACTTCAATCCGGTCGGCGCGCATGAGAGTGGGTTGATCGGCGAAGATCCGGCCGGCGTGCCCAACAACCTGATGCCGTATGTCGCGCAAGTGGCGGTCGGCAAACTGGAGAAGTTGCGCGTGTTTGGCGGCGACTACGACACGCCCGACGGCACCGGCGTGCGCGATTACATCCACGTGGTCGATCTGGCGCGCGGGCATCTGGCCGCGCTCGACGCGCTGGTTCGACGCGACGCGAGCTTCGTGGTAAATCTCGGCACGGGCCAGGGCTACAGCGTGCTGGATGTCGTGCGTTCGTTCGAGAAGGCGTCCGGCAAGCCGGTGCCCTACGAGATCGCGGCGCGCCGTCCGGGCGACGTGGCTTCGTGTTTCGCCGATCCGGCGGCGGCCGAGCGGATCATCGGCTGGCGTGCGCAGTACGGCATCGAGCGGATGTGCGCGGATCACTGGCGCTGGCAGTCGACCAATCCGCAGGGATTTGCGTGAGTTAGGCCACCATCCCCTCGAGCCGGAACACCGACACCGCGTCACGCAACGCCACCGCGTGTTCCTCCAGCGATTTCGCCGCGGCCGCCGCTTCCTCGACCAGCGCCGCATTGTGCTGCGTGACCTCGTCGATTTGCGACACCGCCTTGTTGACCTGTTCGATGCCGTCGCTCTGCTCGAGCGCCGACGCTTCGATCTCGCTCATCACGCCGGTCACGCGCTGCACCGCGCTCATTGCTTCGTGAATGGTCTTCTGCGCGTCGGACACGAGCGACGCGCCCTGCTCCACCTTGGCCGCCGATTCGCCGATCAGCTCCTTGATCTCCTTCGCCGCCGCACCGGAGCGCTGCGCGAGGCTGCGCACTTCCGACGCCACCACCGCGAAGCCACGCCCCTGCTCGCCGGCCCGCGCCGCTTCCACCGCGGCGTTCAACGCCAGAATGTTGGTCTGAAACGCAATCCCTTCGATCATGCCGATGATCTCGGCCACCTTGCGCGACGACGCGCTGATCCCGTCCATCGTTTCGGTCACGCGCGACACCACCGTGCCGCCCCGCGTGACCGTATCCAGCGCACCATGCGCGAGCCGGTTCGCCTGCTTGGCGTTGTCGGCGTTCTGCTTCACCGTGGCCGACAGCTGCTCCATGCTAGCCGCGGTCTGCTGAAGCGCCGCCGCCTGCTGCTCGGTACGTGCCGACAGATCCGCGTTGCCCGACGCGATTTCGTTGGCACCCTGCGTGATGGCCGTGGTGCTGCCGCGCACCTTGCCCACGGTTTCCACCAGACCGTCGCGCATGTTGGTCAGTGCGCCGAGCAACTGGCCCATCTCATTGCGCGATTTGACCTTGATGGCCACCGTCAGATCGCCCGCGGCAATCCGCTCGAAATGCTTGACCGTCGCATTGACCGGCTTGATCAGCGCCGCCGACAACGCGACCCGCGCCGCCACGCTAATCACGATCGCGATCGCGCCGATCGCACCGAACAGCAATGTGGCCAGTTGAAAACGCTGCGCGGCGGTGGCCGCCTGCTGATGCTGGCTCTCGATCTGCGCATGCTCGAGCGCGTCGATCGCCTTCGAATAGACGGCATAGAAACCGTTCGCCGTTTCGCCCTGAATGTTGCGAAAGGTATTGAAGTCGAAGTCGTTGAGCGCCTTGAACTCCGGCTCGATCGCTTTTTCGACCAATGCGCTGCGTGCCTGCTCGACGCTCTGCGCGAGGCGCTGCTCTTCGGCGCTGGCAAACGGACCGGCCATGTAGTTGCGGAAGTCGTTGTTCGATTCGACCAGCACCTTGTGCGCGGCCGGCAGCAGATCGTCGGTCTGCTTGCCGACGCTGAACAGGGTCTGATACGAGCCCACCGCCAGTTGCACCTGCAACAGTTTCTCGGAACTGGCCTTCAGATGCGATAACGCGACGGCGCTACGCTGGGTATCGTCGAGACTGCTGTTGGCGAGCTTGAGCGCGCCATAGCCGACGGCGATCACCGTCAGCAGGAAGGCGACGAAGACGCTGATCAACAGCGTCAGGCCGCCACGAATTGTGATGTTGTTTAGCATTGGATCTCCGGAGCGTCTTGTCGAGCGGCGGCGAAGCAGGCCGGCCTAAGTAGGTGCCGTGTTTTTCGCGCTGCATGGGTGCTGCATTTGTGCTTCTTTTACACTTCGCCGCATCCAGGTTATCGACCCCGCCGATGCTTCGTTAAATAGGTGGAATCCATGACTGGCAAGGCTTTGCGGCACGTTTTCGCATCACTATCTGGGATTTGACGCCGCTTGCGCGCCCAGCGCGCTTTTCCGGAGCCGTCGCGTTTCGTTTGTATAATTCGGCGTCTTCGCTCAGGCCCACTTTCATGCTTAGTTTTGCGCTCGGCTTTCTCGTTTCACTGCTGATCACGCTGTTGATCGTGCGCTATGCGCATCTGCATGAAAAATTCTCCACCGACACCGATCTGGCCGGCGTGCAGAAATTCCACGTGCATCCGGTGCCGCGCATTGGCGGCGTGGGGATTCTGCTCGGGCTGATTGCGTCCGCGGTGCAATTGCATCACGCGTATCCGGCCGTGTCGGGCGGCATTCTTGGGTTGATCGCGTGCGGCATGCCGGCCTTCGGCTCAGGGATGGTCGAAGACCTGACCAAGCGCGTGTCGCCGCTCGCACGCCTCGTCTGCACAATGGCGGCCGCCGCGCTCGCTTACTTTCTGCTGGATATCGCCGTTACGCGCATCAGCGTGCCGCCGCTCGACTTCCTGCTCTCATACGCGGTGATCTCCTGCGCGGTCACGGTGCTTGCGGTCGCCGCGCTCGCCAACGCGATCAATATCATCGACGGCTTCAACGGGCTGGCCTCGATGGTCGCGTTCATGATGTTCGCCTCGCTTGCTTACGTGGCATTCCAGGTGTCCGATCCGGTCGTGCTGTCGGCGTCGTTCATGATGATGGGCGCGGTGCTCGGCTTCTTCATCTGGAATTTCCCGGCGGGGCTGATTTTTCTCGGCGACGGCGGCGCGTACTTTATCGGCTTCATGCTCGCCGAACTATCGATCATGCTGGTGATGCGCAATCGCGACGTCTCCGCGTGGTATCCGGTCCTGCTATTCATGTATCCGATCTTCGAGACCTGCTTCTCGATCTATCGCAAGAAATTCATTCGCGGCATGTCGCCGGGCATTCCCGACGGCGTGCATCTGCACATGCTGGTTTACAAACGCTTGATGCGCTGGGCGGTCGGTGCGCGCACCGCGCGCGAATTGACGCGACGCAACTCGCTGACTTCGCCTTACCTGTGGCTGCTGTGTCTGATCGCCGTCGTACCGGCCACGCTATTCTGGCGGCATACGCTGCATCTGTTCTGCTTCGTGGTCGTGTTCGCGGCGACTTACGTCTGGCTTTACGTCAGCATCGTGCGCTTCAAGTCGCCACGATGGATGGTGGTCAGGAAAGCCAAACGATAATCGGTAAGCATAAAGTCAGCACTTTGTTTGCATGGCGCGACCGGCACGAATATCATCGGACGAATTCAATAAATAGAAAGGGGCCGTTATGAAGTCGAAAGTCCATTTCGTCGCGTTCGGTTTGCTCGCGGCAAGCCTGCCGGCGTTGGCCAATACCGCGGTGGACAATGTCGTCCGAAGCGCGCGGCCGGTCGCGGCGGTGAGTGTGCAGCCCGAGTGCACGGCCTATACGGGCCGGCAGATTGTGAACACCAACGACTCGACGGATCCGTTCATCAAGACGCTGAAGGTGGTCGGCACGATGGCGGCTGTCGGGGCGGTGAGCGCCGCAACGAAAGCCGGCAGTCAACCGGCGCCCAATCCCTGCGGCGGGCTCTGAGACAGTCCTAAGGAACGGTGCATCCATATAGGAAGAAGGTACAATAATGGGCCAATAGATACGGCCCAACACGACGCATTTCGACGTCGTGACGGCCGTCCAAAGTCAAAAAAACATGTCGACGCCCGCTAGCCCTTCACCTTTGAGCGTCAGTCGCCGCAGCCTGTTGCCCGCGTTACTCCTGCTCACGTTTCCCGCTCTTACTCTGCTGCTACAAGGCGGAGCGAGCGCCGTATCGATCGCGGCCTCGGTCATCTCGCTGGCGTTACTGCTGAGCCCTCAATCCTGGACCGGTCTCGCACCGTTGCGCTGGGATCAGGTGGACGCACGCTTGTGCATCGCGATGGCCTGTCCGCTCGTGGCCGTGCTGATCAGTGAGTTCTCACACGGCAAAGTAGTGCCCAATACGCTCGATTCGCCGGCGCGCTTTCTCGCCGCGATGCCGCTCTTTCTGGTGTTGCGACAAGCGCTGCCGCGCACGCTCGCGTGGAGCGATCTGTCGTTTGCGTTGGGGGCGCTGGCGTCGCTGGGGATTCTGCTGATTGCGCCGCAATACTCGGGCATTGGCCGGGTCAGCAGCCGGTTTCTGAACCCGATCCACTTCGGCGATATCGCGTTGATTCTCGGCGTGCTGTCCATTCTTTCGCTGAACTGGTGGCGCAAGGACAGCTTGCCGGTGCGGATCCTCAAGATCGCCGGCCTGCTGGCCGGCCTGGCCGCGTCGGTGCTGACCGGCTCGCGCGGCGGCTGGGCCGCCGTGCCGGTGGTGGCGGTGCTGATTCTGTATGTGCGCGGCCGCGGCAAGTCGCGCCGCTGGAACGTGCTCCTGCCGCTGGCGATCGTCGCGATCGTGGCCGGCGTGTTTATCTTTTCGAGTTCGGCGCGGGAACGGTTCACGATCCTGCAGTCGGATGCGATTCACTACCAGGAAGGCCAGCGGGATACGTCGCTTGGGATTCGCCTGCAGTTGTATGAGACCGCGCTGAAGATCGTCGAAAGCCATCCGCTGCTCGGCCTGGGCGCGCATGGATTCCGCGACAGCATGCAGTCGTTCGAGGACGCGGGCATGCTCACGCCATTGGCCGCGCAAAACGGCAAAGGTGAGACGCACAATCAGTTTTTCGCGTATCTGACCGACTACGGTTTGCTTGGCGGCTTCGCGCTGCTATGCATCTACGTGGCGCCGGGCGTGCTGTTCTACCGGCGCTTGAATGCGCCCAACGCGCCGGCCCGCAGCGCCGCGCTGATGGGGCTGACGTTCGTGCTGTCGTTCTGGATTTTCGGCCTGACGGTCGAGACGTTCGACCTCAAGATGACGGTTGCTTTTTACGCGACCATGGTCGCGATACTGGCGGCGTTAGCCACCTATGCCGACAAGGCCGGCAACGCGGAACGCGTTGTCTCGGGGCGGTAGGCTCACCGTCTACCGGGCCCGTTACGCGCCGCCTTGCGGCCGCTGCGTTCCGTTCGACACCGCGGGAGGACGCGTCGTCGGCATGCTTTGCAGCCCCGTCGCCATCGTCGTCTGATACTCCGGCACCCAGCGGCGCAGATCGCGGCGCACTTCCTCATCGGACAACACGCGCCGTTGCATCAGCCACGGCAGCAACTCGTCCAGCAGATGGTCCGGCACCTCGCGCGCGCAAGCAATGCGCAGCTTCGGATGCGGCGTGCGGGTGGTGGCTTCGTCGTCAGCGAGCAGTTCTTCGTAGAGCTTTTCGCCCGGACGCAAGCCGGTAAACACGATCCGGATCTGGTCCTCGGTATAGCCGTGCAGACGAATCAGATCGCGCGCGAGGTCGGTGATCCGCACCGGCTCGCCCATGTCCAGAATGAAAATCTCGCCGCCGCGCCCCATGCTGGACGCCTGCAACACCAGTTGCGACGCTTCCGGAATCGTCATGAAAAAGCGCGTGATTTCCGGGTGCGTCACCGTGATCGGACCGCCCTTGCCGATCTGCTCCTCGAACTTGGGAATCACGCTGCCCGCGCTACCCAGCACGTTGCCGAAACGCACGGTCTCGAACTGCGTGGTCTCGCTAGTTTGCTGCAATGCCTGACACGCCATTTCGGCGAGCCGCTTGCTCGCGCCCATCACGTTGGTGGGGTTGACGGCCTTGTCGGTCGACACCAGCACGAAGTGCCTGACGTTGTGACGGATCGCGGCCCGCGCCATGCGGTAGGTGCCGAGCACGTTGTTGCACACGGCCTGCCACGCGTTCAGCTCTTCCATAAGTGGCACATGCTTGTAGGCGGCGGCGTGGAACAGGATGTGCGGCGCGTAACGCGCGAGAATGCTGTCGACCAGCAGCGAGTCCTTAGCGTCGCCGATCAGCGGAATCACCGGCACGCCGGGAAACTTGTCGTGCAATTCCTCGATCAACCGGTACATCGCAAACTCGGACAGATCGAACGCGACCAGTTGGGCGGGTTCGAAACGCAGAATCTGCCGGCACAGCTCGGAGCCGATCGAGCCGCCGGCGCCTGTCACCATCACGACGCGGTTGCGCAGCAACGCATCGACGTGCGGCGTGTCGATGCGGATTGCGTCGCGCCCCAGCAGATCTTCGAGATCGATGTGACGTACTCGCGACAGAAACGCCTGGCCTTGCGTGAGCGGCGTCAGTGCTGGCAACACCAGCGACTTCACGCCCGCTCGCACACACAGCGTGGCGACACGGCGTTGTGCATCGACGGAGGCCGACGGAATCGCGATGATGGCGTGTTGAGCCTGCAACGATTCGGCGAAGCGCTGCAGGTCGCCGATCGAGCCGAGCACCTTGCAGCCGTAGATTTCGCGGCCGTGCTTGGCGGGGTCGTCGTCGAGCAAACCCACCAGGCGCCACTCGGGCGAGCGCGACAGTTCGCGCGCGAGACTCGCGCCCGCGCCGCCGGCGCCCAGCACCAGCACCGGCTTGCCCAGATTACTGAGGCGCCCGTACAGGCGGAATTCCTTCGAGGTGCGATACAGCGCGCGTGCGCCGCCCATCGCCAGAAATAGCAGCAGCGGCGAGACCACGAGCACCGAGCGCGGCACGATCGGATACGGCTGCACCATCACTGCGGCGATCATCACCACCAGCGCGCCGGCCAGCACGGCTTTCGCGATCCGGATCAGATCCGGCAGGCTCGCGAACACCCACATGCCGCGATAGAGGCCGAACACGCGGAACATGGCCGCATAGACCGGCAGCACCCAGATCAGCGCGTGCACCGCGCTATGCCAGAACAGTTCCGGCACCTGCGCGTTGAAGCGGATCAGATACGCGACCAGCCAACCCGCCGCGACCGCCGCGACGTCGAACAGGAATGCACTGACAGAAGGCCAGGCGGCTTTATTACGTAGCATCAGCGTCAACCTTAGCTTGTCGGGTTAGGGTGGTCTGGAAGCGACGCCAGCGCAAGTCGATCGCCGCACCCAGCAGCAGCAGTGCAACGACCCAGCCCACCACGATACTCCACTGCACCGCCCCGGAGCGATGCAGCGCGGACAAGGCCAGCAGCACGCCGACGAACATCACCGCGTACCACGCGCAGGCAGTGCGCGCATGGCCCATGCCCGAACGGACAAGGCGCTGGTAAAAATGCTCGCGATGCGCCTGCCAGAATTTTTCGCCGCGGAGCAGCCGGCGGACCAGCGTCACCGACGCATCGACGATGAACGGCGCGAACACCAGCGCCGGAAACCATACCGGCCATGCGCCGCCGCGCCATCCCCAGTAGCCGAGGGCACCGGCGAGGAAGCCGGCGGAAATCGAACCGGCGTCGCCGAGGAAGATCCGCGCCGGGTGGAAGTTGAACAGCAGAAAACCGAGCGCCGCGCCGGCGATTGCCGCGCTGGCCCAAGCCAGTTCCGGCAGCGCGTGTTCGCCCGCTGCGGCGGCGATCGCATACGCGCCGAAGCCGAACAGCGCCATGCCGCCCGCGAGACCGTCCGCACCATCCATGAAGTTATACAGATTGACCAGCCACAGCATCAGAAAGGCCACGATGGCGAGCAGCCAGGCCGGAACCGGCGCGGGATAGACGGCGATCACCGCCACCACCGCGACCAGATGCGCGGCAAAGCGCACTCGCGCCGGCAGCCCCTGGCGGTCGTCGACTTGCGACACGGCGGCCAGCAGCAGCGTCGCGGCCGCGATCAGCCACAGCGAAGGCGCCAGCACCGCCATCGCCACCAGCACCACCGGCACGATGCCCCAACCGCCGACGCGGGGCGTCGGCCGGGTGTGCAGCGAACGGTCGTTCGGAATATCGGTGGCGAGCCGCCACGCGACGCCCGTCGTCAGCAATCCCCACAGGATCGCGGCGCAGACGAGCGCGGCGCCGACGGCGATGACGAGGCTAGCTAAAATAGAACCGTGTTGCGTCAGCATCCCATGCCTTCAATGCGTGTTGCGATACCAAGCCGCCGTTTCGGCGAGGCCTTCGTCAATCGAGTACGGCGGCTGCCAGTCGAGCGTCTCGCGCAAACGCGCGGTGTCGACGCGCAGATCGCTGACCAGACGGTCGACCTGCTGGGTACGGCCGGTCAAACGTCCGGCGGCGCGCAGCCAGCTAGCGGGCACCGGCAACAAACGCGCCGGTTTGCGCAGATGCCGGCCAAGCGCGCGCGCGAGACCTGCCACCGTTGGATCCTCGCCGTCGGCCACATGAAAGCAGCCATGCGCGGCACGCGGATCGGTCGCACAGTGCGCAAGCGCGTGCGCAAGATTGCCGACGTAAACCATGCTGCGGCGCGCGCCGATCGCGCCGAGCGGCAGCGGCACGCCGCGTGCAATCGCTGACATCAAGCTGAGAAAGTTCGCTCGCACGTTCGGCCCATACACCAGTGGCGGGCGCACGATGACGACATCCAGTCCGCTTTGCTCGCCGAAGCGCAGCAACGCCTGTTCGGCTTCCAGCTTCGAGCGGCCGTAGGCGTCTTCCGGCGCCGGCGTGTCGGTCTCGCGCAGCGAGCGCCCGCCATCCGTTTCGGCCAGCGCCTTGATACTGCTGACGAACACCATCCGCCGCACGCCGTGCCGGTGCGCCGCCGCCGCCACGCGCAGCGCACCTTCGACGTTGGTCGCGCGGAAGGCGGCGAGCGGGTCCACGGCGGCGTCGTGCATTACGTGCACGCGGGCGGCGAGATGCACCACGCAGTCGGCCGCGAGGCCTTGCGGCCACGCAGCGTCGAGATCCGCGAAGTCCCGGCTGTCATGCAGCCATTCCTCGACACCGGGCACGCTCCCGCCAGGCGTGCGGACCAGCCCGGTGACAGCGTGTCCGCGCTGCAGCAACTCTTCGCACAAGGCGCGGCCGACAAACCCGTTGGCGCCGCTGACGAGAATCCTGCTCACACCCATTTCCAGCCAAACCGGTTGAAAAACTTGAGCGCCGACGCGCCGAACATCTTGATGTGCGCCGAGCCCTTGCGCGAAGCGCCGCCACCGTGGTGCAACACGCGCACGCTCGGCACATAGGCCACGCGGGTCACCTCGTGGGTGCGCAAACTCAGGTCGTAGTCCTCGAAATAGAGGAAGTAGCGCGGATCGAAACCACCCAGCTGCTTCAGCCGATCGGTGCGGAACAGCATGAAACAACCGCTGACGATCGGCGGATCCCACACCACGTCGCGTTCGTTGATGACGTCGCGCATTTCGTAGCGCGCGAGGCGGCGGCGAAACAACCGCTGCGCGCCGCCCGGCAGGAAGCCGCGCACGAACAGGTCCAGCAGCGTCGGATACCGGCGGCACAGGTATTGAATGCCGCCGCTTTCGTCGCCGATGCAAGGCGTCAGTAAGCCGGCGGCCGGCTGCGATTCGAAAAATTCAAACGCGGCCGACAACGCGGTCCGGCCGAGATCGATATCCGGGTTCAGCACCAGATGGAAACAGCTCGAGGCCTGCTCTATCGCCAGATTGTGGCCGCGCCCATAACCGACGTTGCCGTGCCCGCTGATCACGTCGTAGCGGATCCCGTGCCGAGCCAGCACGTCTATATCGAGCGGCGTCTGCGCCAGTCCGCCGTTATCGACGATGCATAAGCTCAGCGGCAGTTCAGGGCGCGTTTGCCGCAACTGATCGCAGGCCAGCGCCAGGCTGTCCAGCGTGCGTGCCAACAACTCCGCGTCAGGCCGATAGACTACGATCGAAACAGACAATCCGTCAGCAACGGGGTGCGGCGGGTTTGTAACATTCATATTCAAGAGTAACGTGTCGCGCAATTGCGACGTTTTTTTGGTAAAAATTATAGGCGCTCGCAACGGCGTCGCCAGTGTGCGGAAATTTGCGGAGCTAGGCAAGCTTTGCGCCTGATTCCGGTCGTTCACTAATGTTCACAACCGGCGCACAGCCAAACCCGACCGGGCGCTTGCGGGTGTCGTCGGGGTTTTGGCCCGTAACGCCCGCCTGGTCGGTCGTGTGGCGGATCGGCGAAGCTTGACGAAGATGGCCTTGCGAGCACGGCGGTCAGGGCGTTTTTTCGGGTCGGATAGTGTGCACCTGACCGAAAAGCGACTGTGTATAATCTGCACTTTCCCAAGCGGGCTACCCCCGAACATGGCGAAACGACGTGCAAAAGGCCTCCTGGCCGACGCGCAACCGTTTGCGCATGACAGATGTCCGGCGTCGACGGAATAAACGGACAAGCGATGAACGGACCACGCATATCGATGTGTTTTAAACCAGTCGTTCGTATACCGGCTGACTGCCGCCCGCCCAGCAGGCGTAACGTCCCCTCCAGTGAGACGTCGGTCGTGGAGGTTGCAACGATGCGTATTGCATCGACCACCACCCACCATACATTGACCTGACGCCTGTGCGCAAAGCGCCTGGCACCGCTAAAGCAGGCCCATGAAATGCTCCAAATCAAAAGCTGATTGCCGTATGCAGACAACATCGCACGACCCGGCAGTGGGCTCCTGATTTGTACATATGACATTACTCGACCCCCGGTCCGTCAAGAGGACGCAATAGAGATGAAAGCAGTGTTGCTCGCTGGTGGCTTGGGCACCCGAATCTCCGAAGAAACCTATCTGAAGCCGAAGCCGATGATAGAAATCGGCGGGCGGCCCATTCTTTGGCACATCATGAAGATGTATTCCGCCCATGGCGTGAACGACTTCATCGTGTGCTGCGGGTATAAGGGCTACGTCATCAAGGAATACTTCGCGAACTACTTCCTCCACATGTCGGACGTCACGTTCAACATGCGGGACAACAAGATGGAAGTGCATCAGAACAACGCCGAATCGTGGCGTGTCACGCTGATCGATACCGGCGAGCACACCATGACCGGCGGCCGGCTGAAGCGCGTCGGGCAATATCTGGACGGCGAGGAATTCTGCTTCACGTACGGCGACGGCGTGGGCGACATCGACATCACGAAGCTGATCGAATTCCACCGCGCCGGCGGCAAGCTCGCCACGCTGACCGCCACGCAGCCCCCCGGACGTTTCGGCGCGCTCGATGTGCAGGACAACCTGGTTCGCAGCTTCCAGGAAAAACCGCACGGCGACGGCGCGTGGATCAACGGCGGCTTCTTCGTGCTATCGCCGAAGGTGCTCGACTACATCTCCGCCGACGACACGATCTGGGAACGCGGCCCGATGGAGCGTCTCGCGGCCGAAGGCCAGATGCAGGCATGGTTTCACCGCGGCTTCTGGCAACCCATGGACACGCTGCGCGACAAGAATCATCTGGAAGATCTGTGGAATTCGGGCAAGGCGCCGTGGAAAAAGTGGGCATGAACCAGCAATTCTGGCGAGGCAAACGCGTTCTGGTAACCGGCCATACCGGCTTTAAAGGCGGCTGGCTCTGTTTGTGGCTGCAACAACTCGGCGCGGAGGTCACCGGCTACGCGCTGGCCGCACCGACCGAACCGAGTCTGTTCGACACCGCGCGGGTCGGCGACAACATGAAGTCGAATCTCGGCGACATTCGCGACCTCGATCATCTGAGGCGCGTGTTTGCCGCAGCCCAGCCGGAAATCGTGATCCATATGGCCGCGCAGCCGCTCGTGCGGCTGTCGTACAAGGAACCGGTCGAAACTTACTCGACCAACGTGATGGGCACGGTTCATCTGCTCGAAGCCGTGCGCCATACGCCGTCGGTGCGCGCGGTCGTCAACGTGACGAGTGACAAATGCTACGAGAATCGCGAGTGGGTCTGGGGCTACCGGGAAACCGAGCCCATGGGCGGCTTCGACCCCTATAGCAACAGCAAGGGCTGCGCGGAACTGGTCACCGACGCCTACCGCAATTCGTATTTCAACCCGGCCGCCTATGCGGAACATCGCGTCGCGGTGGCGAGCGGCCGTGCCGGCAACGTGATCGGCGGCGGCGATTGGGCCGGCGACCGTCTGATCCCCGACATGATGCGCGCGGTCAGCGCCGGCGTGCCTGTTCAGATCCGCAATCCGCACGCAATCCGGCCGTGGCAGCACGTTCTCGAACCGCTGAGCGGTTATATGGCGCTCGCCGAAAAGCTCTACACCGAAGGCGTCAAGTTCGTCGGCGGCTGGAATTTCGGCCCGAACGATTCCGACACGCAACCGGTGCAATGGATTGTCGAGCATCTGGTCTCGCGCTGGGGCGACGGCGCCGCCTGGCAGCGCGACGGCGCGCCGCAGCCGCATGAAGCGACCTACCTGAAACTCGATTGTTCCAAGGCAAAGAGCCTGCTCGGCTGGTCCCCGCGCTGGACGCTCTCCGAGGCGATCGACCATATCGTTGAGTGGCATCAGGCATTCATGAGAAATGCCGACATGCGCGCGCTGTCCCTTTCACAAATCAACGCTTATCAAGCCAAATGAACCCCAGTAAAGAGCAACTCAGAGAGCAAATCATCCAGCTGGTCGGCCAGTACGGCGAACTCGCCACGCGTGCGCCCGATTTTGAACCCGGCGTCACGGTGATTCCGCCGTCCGGCAAGGTGATCGGCGCGCGCGAAATGGAACTGATGGTCGACGCGTCGCTGGATGGCTGGCTCACCACCGGGCGCTTCAACGATCTGTTCGAACAGCGTCTGGCGAAGTTCATCGGCGTGCAGCATCTGATCACGGTCAACTCCGGTTCGTCGGCGAACCTGGTCGCGTTCAACACGCTGACCTCGCCGAAACTCGGCGACCGCGCGATCAAACCGGGCGACGAAGTGATCGGCGTGGCCGCCGGTTTTCCGACCACCGTGAACCCGATTTTGCAATTCGGCGCGGTGCCGGTGTTCGTCGACGTCGAACTGGGCACGTACAACATCGACGCCTCGAAGATCGAAGCCGCGATCAGCCCGAAGACCAAGGCGATCATGCTGGCCCACACGCTGGGCAATCCGTACAACCTCGACGTGATCGTCGCGCTGTGCAAGAAGCACAATTTGTGGCTGATCGAAGACTGCTGCGACGCGCTCGGCTCGACGTACGACGGCAAGATGGTCGGCACGTTCGGCGACATCGGCACACTGAGCTTCTACCCCGCTCACCACATCACGATGGGCGAAGGCGGCGCGGTCTTCACGAACAATCCAGATCTGCGTCTGATCGCCGAATCGTTCCGCGATTGGGGCCGCGACTGCTACTGCCCGCCGGGCAAAGACAACACCTGCGGCAAGCGCTTCTGCTGGAAACTCGGCAATCTGCCCGAAGGTTACGACCACAAGTACACGTACTCGCACCTCGGCTACAACCTCAAGATCACCGACATGCAGGCCGCCTGCGGCCTCGCGCAGCTAGACCGTGCTGCCGAATTCGTCGAAGCGCGCCGCCGTAACTTTGCGTACCTGAAGAACCGTCTCGCCAGCTGCGTCGAATTCCTGATCCTGCCGGAAGCCACGCCGAATTCGGATCCGTCGTGGTTCGGCTTCCCGATCACGCTGAAGCCGGAAGCCGGCCTACGCCGCGTCGACCTGCTCACGTATCTCGATCAGAACAAGATCGGCACGCGCCTGCTGTTCGCGGGCAACCTGACGCGCCAGCCGTACATGATCGGTCGCAACTACCGCGTGAGCGGCGAGCTGACCAACACCGACGTCATCATGAACGACACGTTCTGGGTTGGCACCTTCCCGGGTCTGAAAGAGCCGCAACTCGACTACATCGCCGAGAAGATCGAAACCTTCCTCGGCGTGAATTTCTGAAGCACGTCAAGCCTATAAACGAGCGCACTCTGTGAGGAACGGCAAGCCAACATGTTGAACAAGCTGAAAGCGGCCTTCACCGGCGACCGGGAAACGCGCAAGAAAATGTTGCGCTACCTGCTCGTGGGCGGCCTCAACACCGCCTTCGGCTATTTTGCAACCGTCGGCTTGTACTACGCGTTGCGGCCGCACCTGCACATCGTCGTGATCGGTGTGATCGCCAACGTGATCTGCATCACAGAGTCGTTTATTACTTACAAGCTGTTCGTGTTCAACTCGCGTGAGCCTTGGCTTCGCGAGTATTTGCGCTGCTACGTCGTGTACGGCAGCAGCGCGCTCATTGGCATCGCAGGTTTGTGGCTGCTCGTGAACATTCTGGGCATTCCGTTCTGGCTTGCCCAGGGCCTGCTCATGAGCGTTAGCGTGGCCATTTCCTACGCGGGGCACGACCGATTCACTTTCAAGAAAGCACAGCGCGGATGAGCGACAAGAAACTAATTAGCATCGTTGCCGGCTGCTTCAACGAACGCGACAACATTGCCGAACTGCACGAACGCATTACGGCGGTCATGGCGCAGGTGCCGCATCTCGATTACGAGATTCTCCTGATCGACAACGCGTCCACCGACGGCACGGTCGATGTCATTCGTGAAATCGCCGCGCGCGACAAGCGGCTAAAGGCCATCGTCAACGTCCGCAATTTCGGTCATATCCGTTCCCCGTATCACGCGCTGCTGCTTGCACAAGGTGACGCGGTGATCGGCATGGCGTCGGACCTCGAAGATCCGCCGGAACTCATTCTCGATTTCATCCGCAAGTGGGAAGAAGGCTTCAAGGTCGCGATCGGCGTGCGCCGCAAGCACGAAGAGCGCGGCCTCATGCCGCTGATGCGCAAGGCTTACTACGCGCTGATCACCCGCATTTCCGAAGTGGAGCAGGTGCAGAACTTCACGGGCTTCGGTCTGTACGACAAGGCCGTGATGGACATTCTGCGCAAGATCGAAGACCCGTATCCGTATTTCCGCGGCCTGATCTGCGAAATCGGCTATGCGCGCGCCGAAGTGCCGTTCGACAAGCCGGTGCGCAAACGTGGCATCTCGAAGGGCACGTTCCTCGTCTATCTCGACAGCGCACTGCTCGGCATCGTCAATCACTCGAAGGCACCGCTACGCCTCGCGACGATGATAGGTATCGCGATGAGCGGCCTCAGCTTCCTGACCGGCATCTACTATTTCGTGCGTAAGCTGATTGCATGGAGCGAATTCCAGATGGGTATCGCGCCGCTCGCAATCGGCGTGTTCTTCTTCATGGGCATGCTGTTCCTGCTGATGGGCCTGCTCGGCGAATACGTCGGCCTGCTGGTCACGCACACGGTGAAGCGGCCGATGGTGGTCGAGCGCGAACGCATCAACTTTGACTGAGAGTTTTATGGAGCACACGATTCCGAGCGGCCATACGTTGTTCCAGCGCGATCTGGAACACGTCGCCGCCCAGCTGCAAGGCGATCTGCCGCAACTGCGCGATGCCCATCTGTTCATCACGGGGGGCACCGGCTTTTTCGGTATCTGGCTGCTCGAAAGCCTGCTGTGGGCGAACGAAAAACATGCGCTGAATCTGCGCATCACGGTGCTGAGCCGTGCGCCGGAGAAATTCCTCGAACAGCGCGCGCCGCACCTGCGCGGTCGCGCCGGCCTGAATTTCGTGGCCGGCAGCCTGACGGATTTCGAGGCCCCCGCCGAGCCGGTCAGCCACATTCTGCACGCGGCTTCGGAAACGAACCTCGAACAATCGGGCGACTGGGCGCAGCGTCATTTGAACGCGGCGATCGACGGTACGCGCCGTCTGCTCGACATGGCCGCCTCACATCGTTCGCAAGCCGTCCTGATCACGACCTCCGGCGCGGTGTATTCGCCAATGGATTCGGTGGTCGACAATCTTTGCGTCGAAGGCCCGGCTGGCGTCGCGGACTACGCGTCCGAGCGGATCGTCTACGGCCAGTCGAAGCGCATGATGGAAATCATGACCTCGGTCGCCGCGCAGCAGCACGGCTACCGCGCGCTGATTGCCCGCTGCTTCGCGTTCGTCGGTCCGTACCTCGCGCTCGACAGCAATTACGCGATCGGCAACTTCATGCGCGACGCGCTCGCGGGCCGCGAGATCGTGGTCGGCGGCGACGGTACGCCGCTGCGCTCCTATCTGTACGCGGCGGACCTCGTCGTGTGGCTGATCCGCGTGCTGGTGCGCGGCCGCTCGGGTGTGCCGTACAACGTCGGCGGCGACGAGATTGTGTCGATCGGAGAGCTGGCGCGCACGGTCGCGAAGGTCGCGGGCGCAGCCGACTCCGTGCTCATCAAGGGCACGCCGGTGCCGGGCGCGAAGCCGTCGGCGTATCTGCCGTCGCTGCAGCGCGCCGCGAGCGAACTGGATCTGCAGGTCTCGATTCCGCTTGAAGAAGCGATCCGGCGCACGATGGACTGGCATCGCGCACGCCATCCCGCGTGAATCCGCGCAACGAACCCGATTTGATATCCGAGTACGACATGAAACAACTTGTTTGCATTCAAGGTCTTGGCTTTGTCGGCGCCGCCATGGCGGTCGCCTGCGCCCGGGCGGGCACGCGCCACGGCGGTGAACCGGTCTTCGACGTGGTCGGTCTCGACCTCGCGACGGAAACCGGCGAACACCGCGTCAACAAAATCAATCACGGCGAGTTCCCGTTCGGCACGACCGACTCGAACCTGATCGCCCAAACCCGTCACGCGCACGAAGCCGGCAACCTGAAGGCGAGCACCGACGTCAGCGTGCTGGCGGCGGCGTCGATCGTCGTGGTCGACGTTCACTTCGACATCGGCGATCTGACCGGCGAAGGCCACCTCGAATTCGGCCCGTTCATCCGCGCGATCGAAACGGTCGGTCAGCACATTCAGCCCGGCACGCTCGTCGTCGTCGAGACGACGGTGCCGCCTGGCACCTGTTCGAACGTGATCCGTCCGGTGCTGGATCGCTGCGCTGAAGCGCGCGGCCTGCCGGCAGGCGCGTTCCTGCTCGCGCACGCCTACGAGCGCGTGATGCCGGGTGACAACTACCTCGCGTCGATCACCGATTTCTGGCGCGTTTTCGCGGGTGACACGCCGCAAGCCGGCGACGCCTGCGAAGCTTTCCTGTCGCACGTCGTCAACGTGGCGGAGTTCCCGCTGACGCGCCTGTCGCATACCACCGCGTCGGAAACGTCGAAGGTACTGGAAAACAGCTATCGCGCGGTCAACATCGCGTTCATGGACGAATGGGGCCGTTTCGCGGAAAAGGTCGGCATCGACATGTTCGAAGTCATCAACGCGATCCGCAAGCGCCCGACCCACAGCAACATGAAGCAACCGGGCTTCGGCGTCGGCGGTTACTGCCTGACCAAAGACCCGCTGTTCGCCGACCTGGCCGCGAAAGACATTTTCAACCTGACCGACATCGAATTCCCGCTGTCGCGCAGCGCGGTGAAGATCAATCAGGATATGCCGCTGTATTCGCTCGACAAGCTGCGCGGCGCGCTCGGCAGCCTCGCCGACAAGCGTCTGCTGCTGGCGGGCATTTCGTATCGCCAGGACGTTGCCGACACCCGCTATTCGCCGTCACAGCCGTTCTACGAAGGCGCGGTGATCGAAGGTGCGGAAGTGACGTGCCACGATCCGCTGCTCAACCATTGGGACGAGCTCGGGCTGGACGTCGCGACCACGCTGGGCGCGTGCCCGGATGTGGACGCGGTGGTGTTTGCCGTGCCGCACAAAGAATTCCGCGCGTTGCAGCCGGCCACGTGGCTCGGCGGCCATAAGCCGTACATTCTCGACGCCAACGACTGCCTGTCGCACGACCAGCGCGCGCAATTCGCCGCGCTGGGCTGCCGCGTCGAGTCGATCGGGCGCGGCACGCGCGCTTAAGCGCGGCGCGCACGGCGTGCCGGGCCCTCGCCCCTGGCTGCCGCGCAGCCGGCGAGTACACTGCCAGCGTACGGAAATACGCTGGCACACAACATACAGGAGTTGAACGTGAAGGTTTTGATTACGGGCGGTGTGGGTTTCGTTGGCGGTCATCTGGCTAACAGCCTGGGCGAAGAGGGCCACACGGTCCATCTTCTCGACAATTTCAAACGCGGCGTGCAGGACCCGTTCATCGAGGCTGCGGTCGCCAAACACGGCGTGAAGATCATCAATGCGGACTTGCTCGACGAAGCGTCGCTGCAATCGCTCGACGACGACTACACGCACATCTATCACCTCGCGGCCATTATCGGCGTCGTCCACGTGCTGCAACGCCCGTACGAAGTGCTGACCGCGAACGTGCGCATGACCGAAAACGTGATCAGCCTCGCGCGCCGCCAGAAGGCGCTGCAGCGTCTGCTGTTCAGCTCGACGTCCGAGGTCTACGCGGGCACGCTGATCCACATGGACATGCCGATCCCAACGCCGGAAACGACGCCGATCGCGCTGACGGCGCTCGAGCAGCCGCGCACCAGCTATATGCTGTCGAAGCTGTACGGCGAAGCCATGTGCAACATGAGCGGCCTGCCGGTCACCAACGTCCGCCTGCATAACGTGTACGGCCCGCGCATGGGCATGTCGCACGTGATCCCCGAGTTGCTGTTCAAGGCATGGAAGTCGAAAGACGGCGACTCGCTCGACGTGTTCAGCGTCGACCACAAGCGCACGTTCTGCTACGTCAGCGACGCGGTGCGCATGATTCGCGCGTTGACCGAGTCGGACAGCGCGGTCGGCCAGACGGTCAACATCGGCAATGAAGCGCCGGAAGTCACGATCGGCCAAGTCGCCAGCGCGGTGGTCTCGGCGGTCGGCCGTCAACTGACGCTGGTGCCGCAAGCGGCCACGCCCGGCTCGCCCGCGCGCCGCTGCCCGAGCACCCGCCTGCTCGACAAGCTGACCGGCGTGCAAGGCGTCGTCGGTCTCGACGAAGGCATCGCGCTGACGTACCGCTGGTATCGCGAAACCGTTTTCGAAGGTCAGGGGACGACTGCACAATGATCCCGTTAGCCATTCCCAACCTCGCCGGCAATGAACGCAAGTACCTGAACGAGTGCATCGACACCACCTTCGTGTCGACGGTCGGCCCGTTCGTCTCGCGCTTCGAGCAGCAGATCAGCGAAGCCTCCGGCTACGCCCATACGGTCGCCACGTCGGCCGGCACGACCGGCCTGCATGCCGCGCTGGTCGCGGTCGGCGTGCAGCCGGGCGATCTCGTGGTGGTGCCGGGCCTGAGCTTCATCGCCACGGCCAACGCGGTCGCGCATGCGCACGCTCAGCCCTGGCTGCTCGACATCGACGCAAACTCGTGGACGCTCGACCCGGTTGCGCTCCAGAACGCGCTCGAAAACGAAACGACGCCCGGCGCCGACGGCTTGCCCGTGCATCGCGCAACCGGCAAACGCGTCGCCGCGATCGTGCCGGTCTACACGCTCGGCATGCCCGCGGACATGGATCCGATCGTCGCGACCGCGCGCCGCTTCGGCGTGCCGGTGGTGGCCGACGCGGCCGCAGGACTCGGCGCGACCTACAAGGGCCGTCCGCTTGGCGACATGGGCGCCGATCTGACGATGTTCTCGTTCAACGGCAACAAGACGGTCACGGCCGGCGGCGGCGGTGCGATCTCCGGCAATGACAAGAAGCTGATCGACCTCGTCCGTCACCTGACCACGACCGCACGCGTCGGCGCCGATTACGATCACGACCGCGTCGGCTTCAACTACCGGATGACGAATCTGCAAGCCGCCGTCGGCTGTGCGCAGATGGAGTTGCTGGACACGTTCGTCGCCAAGAAGCGCGCCATCGCGCATTTCTACGACGAAGCGTTCCGCGATCTGCCGCAAGCGGTGCCATTCCCGTCGCCGGAATTCGCACAAAGCGCGTGCTGGTTCTCAGGCTTCATCCTGCCCACGGGCGACTCCGCGCCGCTGCGCGCCGCGTTGCGCGCGGCCGGCGTCGACGCCCGTCCGTTCTGGAAGCCGCTGCACTACCAGGCGCCGTTCGCCGATGCGCCGCGCGGCGATCTGCGCACGAGCGAATCCATCTGGCAACGTATCGTCACCCTGCCCTGCTCGACCGGCATTACGAACGAGCAACTGGCCGAGGTGGTCGCCGCGGTTCGCCGCGAGGTCGCCGGCTCATGAGTACGACGCGACGCCGGATCTGCTTCGTCACGGGCACGCGCGCCGACTACGGTCACCTGTACTGGGTGATGCGGGAGGTGCAGCAGGATCCGGATTTGCAGTTGCAGGTGATCGTCACCGGTGCACATCTGTGCAGTGCATGGGGCCGCACGGTCGACGTAATCGAGCGCGACGGTTTTCCGATCGACGCACGCGTCGACATGCAACTGTCGGGCGACTCCGGCGTCGCGACGTCGAAGTCGACGGGTCTCGCTGTCATCGGTCTGGCCGACGCATATGAACGCCTCGCGCCGGACCTGATCGTGCTGCTCGGGGACCGTTACGAAGAACTGGCAGCGGCGCAGGTCGCGCTGCTGATGAAAATTCCGGTCGCGCATATTCACGGCGGCGAGACGAGCGAAGGCGCGATGGACGAATCGATCCGTCACGCCGTCACCAAGCTCTCGCATCTGCATTTCGTCGCGGCGCGCGCGTATCGCGACCGGGTGCTGCAACTGGGCGAGAACCCGGCCGCGGTGTTCGATTTCGGCGCGCCGGGCCTCGACCATCTAACGCGCACGACATTACCGGATCGCGCCGCGCTGGCGGCCCACACCGGCTTGCCGTTGAACGCGCCGGTTTTCGCCGTGACCTATCACCCGGTCACGCTGAACGCGCAAGACCCGGCCATTGCCGCCCAGGCGCTGATCAGCGCGCTCGAACGCTTCCCGACTGCGAACATCGTGTTTACCGGGGTGAACGCCGATCCCGGCAATTCGGCGATCGCTCGTGTGATCCGCGAATTCACGGCGGCCCATCCCGCGCGCGTGCGGTTTTTCGATTCGCTCGGTCAGCAGCGCTATCTGGGCCTGCTGCAGATCGCCGACGTCGTGATCGGCAATTCGTCGAGCGGGCTGATCGAAGCGCCCGCGCTGCGCGTGCCGACCGTGAACATCGGCGACCGTCAGCGCGGCCGTCTGAAAGCCGAGTCGGTCATCGACTGCGCCGACGACACCGAATCGATCGTGCAGGCAATCGAACGCGCCCTCACGCCCGGGTTCCGTGCGCAACTGCCCGCGGACGTGTCGCTGTACGGCAAGGGGCATGCGGCCCCGCAGATCAAGCAGGTGCTGAAGACCGCCGATCTGTCGAATATCCTGATGAAGAAGTTTTTCGACTTTCACCTATAACGGCAGCAATGCCGGCAAACGCGGTATGACGAATACGAAACTCTATGTGCTGGGCGGCGGCGGTCACGCGAAAGTCGTGATCGCCGCATTGACGGCAAGCGGCGCAAGCGTTGCCGGTCTGATCGATCCACGGCTCGAAATCGGCACCCTGATGCTGGGCGTGCCAGTGATCGGCGGCGACGAATGGATGCAGAAGCTGGATCCGCACAGCGCTCAGCTCGCCAACGGCGTCGGCGCCACGGTCAAGAGCCGGGTGAACCGCAAGTTGTTCGATCTGTGGTCCGCGCAGGGCTTCTCGTTTGCCACGGTTTTACATCCGTCGGCGGTCGTTGGCGCCGAGGTCGAACTGGCGCCTGGCTGCCAGATCATGGCCGGCGCGATATTGCAGCCGCACGCCAAAATCGGTGTGGGCACGGTAATCAACACATCCGTCAGCATCGACCACGACTGCGTGGTCGGCGCGCACTGCTTCGTCGCGCCGTCCGTCACGCTATGCGGCGGTGCGAGCATCGGCGAGGGTGTGTTCGTCGGCGCCGGCGCGACGCTATTGCCCGGCGTCAAGGTCGGCAACAACGCGCTCATCGCCGCTGGTGCGGTGGTCGACACCGACGTCGCGGACGGCGACTATTTTCAGCGCTGATTTTTCGGCAAGCAGTGCACCACCTAACATCTTAAAGAGCTGGTTATGAACGTATCTGACGCAGTTATCCGTTTCCTCGAAGAACGCGGGATTGGCAAAGTCTTCATGCTGTCGGGCGGCGGCATCATGTATCTGCTCGACGCACTCGGCAAGAGCGAAAAGCTCGGCTATGTCTGCAACTACCACGAGCAGGCGTGTGCGATCGCGGCCGACGGCTACGCGCGCATGAATGGTTTCGGCGTCTGCTTCGCGACCTTCGGCCCGGGCGCGGTCAACGCACTCGCCGGCGTGGTCGGCGCATGGTACGACTCGGTGCCGATGCTGGTGGTCTCGGGCCAGGTGCGTTCGAACCTGATCGCCGATTACTCGAAGGTGCGTCAGGTCGGTCCGCAGGAGGGCAATGTCCTCGAGATGGTCAAGCCGGTCACGAAATACGCGGTGTCGCTGCGCGATCCGAACACGATTCTGAGCGAACTGGAAAAGGCCTATCACATCGCCAAGTCGGGTCGTCCGGGTCCGGTGTGGCTCGAACTGCCGCTCGACATGCAATCGGCGGAAGTCGACTGGGACGCGCTGCCGCACTGGGAAGGCGAAGAACCCAAGGCCGATCCGAGCGCCCAGCATCTGCCGGAAATCCTCGAATCGCTGAAAACAGCCAAGCGTCCGGTGCTCGTGCTCGGCAACGGCGTGCGTCTGTCCGGCATGCACGAAGCCGTGCTCGAACTGGTCAACAAGCTCGAAATTCCGACGCTCGTTCCCTACACCGGCAAAGACCTGCTGGAGTGGGACAACACTTATTCGTTCGGCGTGTTCGGCACGGCCGGTCAGCGTCACGCGAACATCATCCTGCAGAATTCCGACCTGATTCTCGGTCTCGGCGTCGGCTTCTGCGTCGCGAAAACGGGCTTTGAAACGAAGAAATTCGCGGTCGGCGCGAAGAAGATTTTCGTCGACGTCGACGCCGGTCAACTCGAAGGCCACCCGCTCAAGGCGGACCTGCCGATCCTTTCCGATCTGCGCGATTTCGTGCCGGGCCTGCTCGGCGCGCTCGGCGGCTATAACGGCGCGCATGGCGCCTGGCTCGACCTCTGCGCGACCTGGAAGAAGCGCTATCCGATGGTGCCGGAAGAGCTCCGCGCCGACGGCGAGTTCATCAACTCGTACGTGTTCATGGACACGCTGTCCGACGTTGCGGCTGGAGGCGACGTCGTGGTGACCGGCAACGGCCTCGACTGCGTGAGCTTCTACCAGGCGTACAAGATCAAGAAGAATCAGCGCTCGGCGCTGAACGGCAACTGGGGGTCGATGGGCTGGGACCTGCCGACCGCGGTCGGCGCGCACTACGCCACCGGCAAGCGCACGCTGTGCATTACCGGTGACGGCAGCCTGATGCTGAACGCGCAGGAATTGCTGACCATTGGCGCCAACAAGCTGCCAGTCAAGGTGTTCGTGTTCAACAACGACGGCTATGGTTCGATCAAGGCGACGCAGAACAACTTCTTCGACGGGCGTTTCGTCGGCAGCGGTCCGAGCTCCAACGTCTACAATCCCGATTTCGAAGCGCTCGCGAAAGCGTTCGGCCTTGGGTATGTCAAAGTGAGCCAGCATTCCACGCTGCGTCAGTCGCTGGCCGACGTCGTCAATGTGGACGGCCCGGTGCTGTGCGAAGTCATGGTCTCGCCGGAGCAGTGGATTTCGCCGAAGGCGACGTCGTTCAAGAACGCCGAAGGCAAGATCGAATCGAAGCCGCTCGACGACATGTTCCCGTTCCTGCCGGCCGACGAAATCGAAGAGAACCGTCGCCTCGCGCAGTCTCTTTGAAGCGGTGCGCGGGCGGGCCGGCCTCGTTGCCGGCGCCCCGCGCCTACCATCGAACGCCTTACTGATTCTTTAAGGATGCTTGACATGAGCGAGCGTTGCATAGTGATCGCCGAAGCCGGCGTCAATCACAACGGTTCACTAGATCTGGCTCATCAACTCGTCGACGTGGCGGCGCAAGCCGGCGCGGACTTCGTCAAGTTCCAGACTTTCCGCACCGAGGCCCTCGTGACGCGCGAAGCGCCGAAGGCCGACTACCAGAAACGCACCACCGGTCACACGGAAAGCCAGTTCGAGATGCTCAAGCGGCTCGAACTGGACGAAAACGCGTTTCGCGAACTGGCGGTCTACGCGAAATCGAAAGGCATCGGTTTTCTATCGACGCCGTTCGACATCGAGTCCGCGCGTTTTCTCACCACTCTGGGCGTCAGCGCGTTCAAGGTGTCGTCGGGCGATCTGACGAATATTCCGTTCCTGCGGGAACTCGCGAGCATGGGCCTGCCGATCATTCTGTCGTCCGGCATGGCGACGCTCGGCGAACTCGAGGAAGCGGTCGAGGCCTGCGAGCAAGCCGGCGTGCCGATCGACAAGCTCACGCTGCTGCATTGCACGACCGAATATCCGGCGCCGGCTGAAGAAATCAACCTGCGCGCCATGCTGACGATTGCTGCCGCCTTCCCCGGCGCGACCTTCGGCTACTCGGACCATACCGAAGGCATCGAAATTCCGATTGCCGCTGCGGCAATGGGCGCGCAAGTCGTCGAAAAGCATTTCACGCTCGATCGCACGATGGAAGGCCCGGACCACAAAGCAAGCCTCGAACCGGCCGAACTGGCTGCGATGGTTCGCGCGATCCGGCGCGTCGGCGTCGCACTCGGCGATGGCCGCAAGCGCCCGACCGCATCCGAACTGCCGAACCGGCAGATCGCGCGCAAGAGCCTCGTCGCCGCCCGTCCGATCGCGAAAGGCGAAACGTTCACCGCACAGAACCTCTCTGTCCGACGACCCGGCAACGGCATTTCGCCGGCGCGCTGGGATAGCGTGATCGGCCAGCCGGCCGCGCGCGATTACGCGCAAGACGAACTGATCTAAAAGCACGCGCGCGAACGGGCACGCCTGCTCGCAGCAGGCGCGCTTTCGTGCACGTGTGCAGTCCCCAACAACAAGGAAGTAGTCTAATGAATCAGGCGGGTCTCTGGATTCGGCGCCTCCCGATCGCTTTTTTCGCAATATTCGGCGGGACAGCACTCATCCTCTGTAACCCGGGCTATTTCTGGGACGACTGGGTCTGGATTTTCCAGAACCCGGCGCAAATGATCCGCGTCGGTAAAGAGCTCGGCATCTGGTGGGGTGGTTACGCAACCAACTTCATCAACTCGTTGCCGTCGCCTTCACTCGCGATGCGCGCCGTCACGCTCGTCACCTGGGTCGTGTCCGCCGCCGCGTTTGCGTACGTGCTGCGCCGCAAAAAGAAACTGCTCGCGCCCGAAGCCTTCACGCTGTTTCTGATCTACTGCGCGACGCACGTCGCGCTGATCCGCTTTCTCACGAGTGTGGCGTTTTACAACGTCTACATTGCCGCATTCTGGGTCGGCGCAGCGATCTTCGTGGCGAACACGCGCCGCAGTAAAGCGATCATCTTCAGTATTCCGTTCTTTTTCTTTTCGTTCTATCTGAACTCGCTTTTGCTGCTGTACGCGCTGCTGTTCGCGTTTCTGTTCGTTGAAGATCTGCGTGCACAGGGAAGCTTCGGACCGCTGCCGAAAATGCCGAGCATCGCCACGGCGATCCCAGTGCTGCGCGAGACCATACGCCGCAGCCTGCCCTCTGTGCTGGCGTTCGCGCGCCGCAACGCGCTGCTGATTGCCCTGCCTATCATCTTCCTGGTCACCAAGCGGCTCACGACGACCCGCTCGCCGCTATACGACAGCTACAACGACATTTCGCAACACGAAGTGCTGTCCGCAATGGTCACGTCGTTCACGCTGATCGTGCCGGTGCTGCACGACTTTTTCTCCTACGCCGTCTCGCATACGCCGGCGCCCTTGATCGCCGGCGGCGTGGTGATCGCGTTCGTGTTGCTGCAATTGCTGCCACGCACGCAGGAACGCGCAACGCTGCGCTTCACTGGAATGCAGGCTCTGCTCGGCCTGGTGCTGTTCGCCGCGGCGACCTACCCGTATATCGTGGTCGGCAAAGTACCCGACCTCACGAGCTTCTACGAAAGCCGCCACATCATGCCGGCTATTGCCGGGCTCGACCTGATGATTATCGCCATCATCAACGGCATCGATCTTCTGTTCAGCAGATGGCGACCGTGGCGACGCTTCGGCCGTGATCTACTGGTCGCGTACGTGCTCGGCTCGTCGGTCGGCGCGGCGTTCAATACGGGTACCGAACTGTGGCGCGACTGGTTCCGCCAGATCGCCATCATGGACTTCGTCCGCGCGCATCAGTCGGAACTCAAGGACGTGCGCACCTTCGTATTCGACGACAAGTCGTCCGACACGCGCATCGGCGACCGGACCATCTGGAATTACGAGTACACCGGCAGTCTCATCACCGTGTACGGCACACGCGACCGCTTCGGCGTGTCGCTGGACGAATACACGGGCTGGCCCGTGCGCGTTCCTTTGCTGATCAATCCGTATCTGCGTCAACGCTTCAACCTGCCCGACCTGGACTTCCGCAAGCCGCACGCAATCATCACCGTGCGTAGCGGGCTCGTGCCGTACAAGACGCCGTTCGTGCTGAGCATCGTCGACAAATATCTGCGCGGCGAAGAATGGCACAGCGATGCCGATCGCTTCACGACGATCGACATGGCCTACGAGCAGATCGAAGCAGAAGACCGCGTCGCCGAGATGTATGCGATGGCGGCCCAGCTTGCACGCTACAAACTCGATCACGGCGTTTACCCGGCGGCCTTCCCGGCGGCCGCCAACGGCACGCCGTATCACCAGCTTCAGGGTGCGAAGGTCACGCCAGGCGCCGTGCACGGCGATATTCCCGGCCTCTTCCCGGATTACATGGTACGTCCTGCCGCCATGGCACCGAACCCGGCAGTAGGCGCACCGGAGTATCTGTATATCTCGGACGGCCAGGACTACAAGCTGGTTTTTGCGAACCCGCCAGACCTGAGCTATGCGAAACAATCGCATCCTGCGTTGATCGACAAACAACGGGCCGGATATGGCGTCTGGACATACGGTGCGCGGAACTGGTAGGCCCAAATATCAGGTGGATCAACATGCTATCCTTAGGATAAACTCAAATAGCGGCGTCCTCCGTGTGGCGCTGTGAGAGTTTCATGTCAGTGAACGCCGAAATCTCGTGCGTTCACGTCATGTCTCCCCACCGCGCTACGCAGCGTAAACCTCCGCCATCAGTGTCAGACACTGAGTAGTTTTAGCGTGCCGAGCAAGTTCAGGCACAGAGCTCAGGCTTAAATAATCCCAAGTTTTTATCGCTGTAAGATCATGACGAACTTCGACAATATCGATAGCCTCAGCGTATCGTTCGATTCAAAGATATCCGACGTTATCGCGCGGATTCAGGCGAGCGGCCCAGTGGCCTGCGCACTGCTGTTCGACCAGGACAAGTTTGTCAACATCATCACCGATGGCGATGTGCGGCGCGCGTTCCTCGAAGGCAACAAGCTCGACGACGACGCGCTCGAAATTCACAAGATCAAGGTACGTAGCGCCCGCCCCGCGCCGATCACGGCCAGCATTCATTCCAGCCGTGAAGAACGGGAAAATCTGTTCCGCACGCATTCGCTGCGCCAGCTCGTGCTGACCGATGCAAACGGCAAACCCGTCTCGGTCATCGATCACAATGCGGTCAATCACGCGCCGAAGTACATCAACCGCAGCTTCACCGCCGTCATCATGGCCGGCGGCTTCGGCACGCGCCTTCGCCCACTGACCGAAGACACGCCTAAGCCGATGTTGCAGGTCAACGGCCGCCCCATGCTGGAAATCAGCATCGAGAAACTGGTCAGCCACGGCGCAAGCAGAATTTTCATTGCCACGCATTACCTGCCCGAAAAGATTACCGACCACTTCGGTAATGGCGAGAAATTCGGCGTCGACATTCAGTACGTTCATGAGAAGACGCCCTTGGGCACAGGGGGCGCGCTTTCGCTCGTGCCCTTCCACGATGAGAACACGCTGGTGTTCAACGGCGACATTCTGACGAATCTCGATATCGGTATGTTCCTGGCCTTCCATCTGCGCAGCGCCTCGGCCATGACCATTGCTGCAACGCAATACACCTTCCAGGTGCCGTTCGGCGTGATTAGCGAAACCGATTCGCGTGTCACGCATATCGAAGAAAAGCCGAACTTCAGCTTCCTCGTGAATAGCGGCATCTACTTCCTGTCGAAGCGCGTGTTCGACACGCTGCCGAAGTCCGGCCACTACAACATGACTGACGTGGCGCACAACCTGAATCAGGTGTCGCAGCCGGTGTCGTGCTTCCCGATCTTCGAACATTGGCTCGATGTCGGCCGACCGAGCGACTACGACCTCGCTTCCAAGATTTTCTAAGCGAAAGACCGCAATGTGTCTCATGACCGACGGCGGACAGCGAGCGCGGCGCCGGTGAGCAGCATGCCCCTGCGGCTGCCGCCCATCTCGCGCGACCTCGCCCTCGTCCTTTCGCTGCGCCTCTGGCAAGCTGGCGCCGGTCTGCTGACTACGATTCTGGCGGTGCATTTTCTGTCGCCGGAAACGCAGGGCTGGTACTACAGCTTTATCAGCGTCGCCGCGCTCTACACCCTGTTCGATCTCGGCCTGTCGATGGTCCTCGTGCAGGTGTCGGCGCACGCGTTCACCGGTTTGCACTGGCAGCCCGACGGCAGCGTCGAAGGCGAGGCCACGCCCTACTTTCACGCGCTCGTGCGCAGCGCGTTGCGCTGGTACGCGGTCACCGCGGCGATCTTCGCGGTCGTCATCGTGCCCGGCGGCATGCTGTTCTTCGGCTCGAAAAGCTCCACCGCGATTCACTGGTTCGCACCATGGCTCGTGCTCTGCAGCCTGACGGCGGCCGGCCTGCTCGTCACACCGTTCCTGTCGATTCTCGAAGGCGCCGGGCAGATCAGCCGCGTGTACGCGCTACGGCTGTCGCTGGCGGTCTGCGGCTCGCTGTGCTGCTGGGCGACACTCGCGGCCGGCGCGGGCCTCTGGGCGACCGTCATGGTGCCCGCGGCCACGCTGCTGATCCCGCTCGTCTGGCTGCTGCGCTACCGGCGTGGCCTGTTGCGCATCGCCATGCACAGCGTGATGCGGAAATTCGACTGGCGGCACGAGGTCTGGCCGTTGCAATGGCGCCTCGGCATCAACCTGCTGTGCGGTTATCTGCTCACGCAGATCAACATTCCGATTCTGTTTCACACGCAAGGCGCGGTGATCGCGGGCCAGCTCGGGTTGTCGCTTGCGATCGTCAACACGCTCGGGCTGGTTGCGCAATCGTGGATCACGCGCCGCGTGCCGCTCATGGCGCGCGCCGCCGCAATGCGCGACTGGCCTACGCTCGACCACATGTTCAAGCGCGATTTCACCATGTCGTCGGCGATTTTCGTCGTGATGGCGTTCGGTGTGCTGGCCATGGATTTGCTGTTCGCGCAGACCCGCTACGCGCACCGGGTGCTGCCGTTCTGGCAACTGGCCGGCCTGCTCGTGTTCGTGTTCAGCAACCAGTTGATCGGCGGGCTCGCCGCGCATCTGCGCAGCTTCCGCCGCGAACCGTTCATGTCGACCCTCGCCACCACGACGATCTTCACGCTGCCGCTCATCGTATGGGCGGCGGCGCACTATTCGTCGGCGGGGCTCGTGACCGTGCTCGCGTCGGTCAATCTATTCCTGAATTTACCCATCGCCTTCTTCATCTGGTATCGGTGCAACCGGACCTGGAGACATGATTCGTGACATTTGAAGCCTCCCCCCTGCTGACCATTGCGATTCCGACTTTCACTCGGGCGAACTACCTCGAGCTGAATCTGCGGAGTCTCGTCGCAGAAGCCCGCACGCTGCCGCCGGGCGTGCTCGAAGTCATCGTGTCCGACAATCACTCGACCGACTCGACGCCCGACGTCGTCGCGAACGCGATCGCGCAAGGCCTGCCGATCCGGTACATCCGCAACAAGATCGACGTGGGTTCCGACGCGAACATCGCGCAATGCTTCAACGAAGCGCGCGGCGACTACGTGCAGATCATGGGCGACGACGATATCTACGTGGCCGGTACGCTCTCGTATCTGATCGATTTTCTGCAGAAGGCGGAGTATGGCGTCGTCGTCCTGCGGCCGTTCGGCTACGAAGTGGACCCGATCGTCGAGCATCCGGGCGGCGACGCGCGCATCGATCAGTACGATCAGGTCGGCGATTTCCTCGCGGCGATCGGACCGTACATCACCTTCATCTCGTCGTGCGTGATCAACCGGCGCGTCCAGCAGGAAATCGACGCGCGGCAGTTCTGCGGCAGCAATCTGGTGCAGGTGCATCTGGTCGTCAACGCGGCGTTGCAGGTGGGCCGCAATGCCTATCTGAAGCGCTACATTCTCGCCTGCAAACGTGCCAACTCCGGCGGCTATGACTTCTCTGAAGTCTTCGTCGAACGGCTGGGACGCATTCTCGATTCGTACCGCCCCGCCGGCCTCAGCGAACACGCGATCCAGCAGTTCGAAACGCGAATGCTAAAGTCGTATCATCCGTTCAACCTGGTGCGTCAGCGGCTCGCGCGGCAAGGCGATCTGCGCGAAACCTACCGGCGTTTCTCGGCGCGCTTCGGCAATCGCCCGCTGTTCCGCTTCTGGGTGGCGCCTATCATCCGCTGGCCGCGTCCGCTTGCGCTCGGCTGGGGCATGATGGCGACGCTGGTCGGCCGGCTCGCGAACGGCGATTTGCGGCGTGGTGCGCACTTCCTGTTGAACAAGTTGCGCCGCGGCGGTCGTCCGGCTTCGTAGCTAACGTCGGCGCGACCGGCAGCATGGTCGGCGCATAAAAGCAAAACAGGAGCGGCGCCTGTGCTCCATCGATCCGGACTGACGGCCAATGCCATGAGCCATAAAAATCTCGAAATCGAACGCTTGCGCGCGGTGGCCGTGCTGCTCACCATCATCGTGCATGCGCCGTTCAAGCAGTTGTTCAGCCCGTTTCTGTACTCGTCGTTCACCGGCGTGGACCTGTTCTTCGTGATCTCCGGTTTCGTCGTGTCCCGCTCGCTACTGTCGACGCTGCCGGAGCAGGCCGGCGTGACGCCGGTCGAGCGGCTCGAACGCAGCAAACAGTCGATCATCGCGTTCTACCTGCGGCGGGTGTTTCGGATCGCGCCGTCGGCGTTCTTCTATATTTTTCTGTACTGGGTCGTCGCGATCGTCATGAAGGCGACCGGCAGCATTGCGATTTTCGCGCGGCCGGCCGATATCTTTCGCGAAGGCATCGCGTTCGCGGGCGGCATCTACAACTATGCGATGGTGTATGGCGGCATTCCGACCAACATGTCGCACTACTACAGCCTCTCGATCGAAGAGCACTTCTACCTGCTCGCGCCCTTGCTGCTGGTGCTCTGCGGACGCACCTCGTACCGGCTCGCGGCCACCGCGATCGGCGTGGGCCTGGTGCTGTTCGTCGCCCGGCCGATGACATCGGTCAGCATCGCCGATCTATCGCACACGCGTTTCGACGAGCTGCTGTACGGCGTGATTATCGCGCTGCTGCTCGACAAGTATCGGCATCTGCCAGTCTGGCAATTCCAGACTATCGCCGACGCGGAGCCCGGCCGTCCTTCCGCCATCATCGACGCGCTGCGCAATCCGCGCGTGCGCGCGCTGCTCAAGACGCTGGTCGGCATCGGTTTCTGCGCGCTGCTGGCGTTGCTGCCGGGCGTGTTGAATACCGACATTCTCGGCGGCGGACCGGGCCAGTTCTACTTCTCGAGCGCGGCATTCTGCGGCTATGCGCTGGTGTCGGTGGCGCTGGTAATTCTCGCGTCGCTCGAACGCGGCTGGATTCTGAATATCCCCGGGCTGACCGGTGTGCTCGAATACATCGGCGCGCGCTCGTATTCGATTTATCTGGGCCACGTGCTGCTGATCCTCGTCTACAACGACGTGTACTTCCGCCATTACGAGCAACTGCCGGATTTCCTCAAGCTGACGCGGGCCGGGTATGCGTTGCAGTTCGTGCTGTTTCTCGCGGTCGTGCTCGCGCTGGCCGAAACGACTTACCGCTTGATCGAGAAGCCCTGCATCGGCCTCGGCAAACGTGTCATCACTTCTTTCATGGAGGCGCGGGCATGAGCCGCCACATTCGATTCGCGGCCGCCGCGCTGCTGTTCGTCGCGCTGCCGGGATTCGCCCAATACGATTACGACGACGACTTCACGAAAGCGATCGCCGCGCACTATCCGCCGCTGGTGCGTCTGCTGATCACGAAGGGCGGTCACCAGAACGTGCAGGACGCGGCGGGCGACACGCCGCTGATGCTGGCCATCCGCTCGCGCGATCGCGAAGTCACCGATCTGCTGATGCACTACGAGCCCGACCTGCTGTTGCTGAATAGCCAGAATCACTCCGCCGCCACCGAAGCCGTGCTCGCCGACGACGCCGACAGCCTGCCGGGCGTGCTGGTACGCAGCGATCCGCTGCAAGTCGCGCAAGCGCTCGGGCTGGCGACGAAGCTGAAAAAGCGCCGCGTGTTGAACCGCTTCATCGAATTGTTCGGCGCGGCACGCACCGACGACATCGGCCATCACTTTCTGAGCAAGCCGCTGGACAATTTCGAACTCGGTAGCCGGGTCGCCTATGCGTTCTCGCCCGCGCAAGACAGTCCGGACGTCTGCGCGAAACCCGCAACGAAGCTGTTGCTGCAGGGGAAAATCTGCAAGGTCGAGGGCGACACCGTCAGTGTCGAATGGCAGTTGCTGTCGAATCTCGACAACGAAGACAAGGGCTGTTCGTCGCAGAAGCGGCTTCATTTCGCCCGCAAGCCAGACGCAGCGTGGAATGCCAAATTCCTGGGCGCGTGCAGCGCAGCGCCGGCGTATTTCTCGACCGTGCCGGCCTCGTTCAATTACCGGCAGTTCCTGGTGCCGGAACTTCGCTGAGAACGTTCATGGCCCGCTTGTGGGCCGTGCATGGCTCGCGCCTAACGGAATAGATGCAACGCCGCGTGCTGAAGCAGCATGATCGTCTTCGCGTCGGTAATCGCGCCGCTGACGATCCGTTCGAGCGCCTGGTCGATCGTCAGTTCGACGACCGCGATGTCTTCGCCTTCCTCGATAAGGCCGCCGCCCGCATCGATCCGGTCGGCCTCCGTGTAAGGCGCGACGAAGCCGTACACGACATGCGTCACGCAACCCGGAATCATCAGCGCGGCGAACACCTGCTGCATTTCGCCGACGCGATAACCGGCTTCTTCGGCCACCTCGTGACGCACGCGCTCCTGCGGCGTCGCACCGTCGAGAAAACCCGCCGGCGTCTCCAGCACCCAGCCGCTCTCGCCGCGCAGATACGCGGGTAGTCGGAACTGGCTCACCAAGATCACCGTGCGCCGCGCGAGGTCATACAGCAACGCGGTCGCGCCGTCGCCGACGTGATAGATCTCGCGGCTCAGCACCTGCTTGCTGCCGTCGTCGCGCTCGTATTCGAAGGTCTGGAAGTCGAGGCGTTGCCGTTTGCCGGACAACAGGTCCACCGACAACATCCGGATGCGCTCACGTTTTGACATCGTCGCTTTCCTCGCTCAATTGCGCGGGGCCGGTCCGCCTGTCGCCTCACATGCGCATACGGAGCGACCCAAGGGCAACGCAAGCCCATCTAAGCCCGCCAAGGCTCATCACCGCCCGGCGAGACACAGACGCAGCGCCTCGCGCCAGTCTGGCGCACGAACGCCGAATGACGCCGCCAGCTTGTCGTTCGACATGCGCGAATTGGCCGGTCGCGCGGCGGGCGTCGGATACGACGACGCGGGAATCGGCTTGACCAGCGGACGCCTAGCCTCGCCGGCCAGTTCGAAAATCGCCTCGGCGAAACCATGCCACGACGTCTCGCCGCCAGCGCTCAGGTGATACGTGCCTGAATGCCGGCGCCACCAGTCGCGGGTCTCGTCGTCATTGCCGGCGACGGACTGCGCCAGCACCTGCGACGTCAGCGACGCGATCGTGTTCGCCCATGTCGGCGCACCGATCTGATCGGCCACCACGCTCAGTTCGTCGCGCTCCGCGCCGAGCCGTAGCATGGTCAGCAGAAAATTCTTGCCGCGCGTGCCGTACACCCAGCTAGTGCGCAAGATCAGGTGATTGCAACCCGTTGCCGCGATCGCCTGCTCGCCCGCCAGCTTGGTTTTGCCGTACACGTTCCGCGGATCGGTCGGATCGCTTTCCACGTACGCCTCCGGCTTGGTGCCGTCGAACACGTAATCCGTCGAATAGTGAACGAGCGCCGCGCCCACGCGCTTCGCCTCTTCGGCGAAGACACGCGGCGCGTCGACATTGAGCCGGGTGGCGTCCGCCACGTCGGACTCGGCCGCATCGACCGCGGTGTAAGCCGCCGGGTTCACGATCAACACCGGCTGCATGGCCCGCACGACGTCGCGGATTTGCTGCGGATCGCGCAGATCCAGGCGGTGGCGATCCAGCGCGACGACCGTGCCCAAGCCCTGCAAACTGCGTTGCAACTCGAAGCCGACCTGCCCGCTGGTACCCGTCAACAACACGACACGCGGCTCACGCATGGCTTGTCCCTCAGTCCGGCAAATCGGCATCGGCCAGACGCGGCGCGGCCGCGTCTTTCGCCGCGAGCAACGGCTCGGCGTCGATCGGCCAGTCAATGCCGATCTGCGGATCGTTCCACAGCGCGCAGCGCTCGTGCTCGGCGAACCAGTAGTCGGTGGTTTTGTACAGGACTTCGGCCTGCTCCGACAACACCGCGAAACCATGCGCGAAACCGGCCGGCACCCACATCTGCCGCTTGTTCTCCGAACTGAGCCGCTCGCCCACCCACTGACCGAAGGTCGGTGAATCCTTGCGGATATCGACGGCGACGTCGAATATCTCGCCCGCCACCACACGCACGAGCTTGCCCTGCGGTCGCACAAGCTGGTAATGCAAACCGCGCACGACGTTCTTCGCCGACAGCGAATGGTTGTCTTGCACGAACTCGGCATTCACGCCGAGCGCCTCCGCGAATTCCTTCGCGTTGAAGCTCTCGAAGAAAAACCCGCGCGCATCCGCGAAGACCTTCGGTTCGACGATTTTTACTTCGGGCAACGAAGTCGGAGTAACAGTGGGTTTCATGCAAGAGGATCCGAAACAAGCTTGAGCAAATATTTACCGTAAGCGTTCTTCGCCAGCGGCCGGGCGAGCCGTTCGACCTGCTCCGCGTCGATCCAGCGCTGGCGGAACGCCACTTCTTCAGGGCACGCGACCACCAGGCCCTGGCGTTTCTGCAGCGTCGCGATGAAACTCGCGGCTTCGATCAGCGAATCGTGCGTGCCCGTGTCGAGCCACGCATAACCACGCCCCATCACCTCGACGCTCAGCTTGCCGACTTTCAGATAGGTCGAGTTGACGTCGGTGATTTCCAGTTCGCCGCGCGCGGACGGTTTGATTTCCGCGGCAATGTCGCAGACGTCACGATCGTAGAAGTAAAGGCCGGTCACCGCGTAATTCGAGCGCGGCTTCAACGGCTTTTCTTCGATCGACATGGCTCGGAAATCACGGTCGAATTCCACCACGCCGTATCGTTCGGGATCCTGCACGTGATACGCGAAAACGGTGGCGCCGTCCTCGAGCTGGCTCGCATGGCCGAGTCGGCCCGCGAGATCGTGACCGTAGAAAATGTTGTCGCCGAGAATCAGCGCCGACGGATCGTTGCCGACAAAGTCGCGGCCAATCACGAACGCCTGCGCCAGACCGTCCGGCGAAGGCTGCACGGCGTACTGAATGTGCATGCCCCACTGACTGCCGTCGCCGAGCATCGCGGCGAACCGCGGCGTGTCTTCAGGCGTCGAGATAATCAGCACGTCGCGAATGCCGGCGATCATCAGCGTGGACAGCGGGTAATAGATCATCGGCTTGTCGTAGACCGGCAGCAACTGCTTCGATACGACGTGCGTGATCGGATACAGGCGCGTGCCCGAACCGCCTGCGAGAATGATGCCCTTGCGCGCCATCGCGGATCCTTATGAGCGTTGCGAGTAGTTCGTCTCGACCCACTTCCGGTAGTCGCCGGAAGCCACTTCATCGACCCACGTCTGATTGTCGAGATACCAACGCACGGTTTTCGCGAGGCCGGTCTCGAAGGTTTCCGCCGGCTTCCAGCCGAGTTCGCGTTCGAGCTTGCGCGCGTCGATCGCGTAACGGCGGTCGTGGCCCGGACGATCGGTCACGTAGGCGATCTGATCGCGGTACGAGCCGGCCGTTTTCGGCCTGAGGCTGTCGAGCAGGTCGCACAGCGTGTGCACGACCTCGAGGTTCTTCTTCTCGTTCCAGCCGCCGATATTGTACGTTTCGCCCGGCACGCCGCGCGCGAGCACTTCGCGAATCGCGCTGCAATGATCGCCCACGTACAGCCAGTCGCGCACGTTCTGGCCATCCCCATACACCGGCAGCGATTTACCGCCGAGCGCGTTCGCGATCATCAGCGGAATCAGCTTTTCGGGAAACTGATACGGACCGTAGTTGTTCGAGCAGTTGGTGGTGAGCGTGGGCAAACCGTACGTGTGGTGGTACGCGCGCACCAGGTGGTCCGAACCCGCCTTGGTGGCCGAATACGGGCTGTTCGGCGCGTACGGCGTGGTTTCGGAAAATTGCAGATCGGTCGCGGACAGCGAGCCGAATACTTCGTCGGTCGAGACATGCAGGAAACGGAACGCGGCCTTGTCGGCCTCGCCGAGCGCGTTCCAGTAGCTGCGCGTTGCTTCGAGCAGCGTGAAGGTGCCGACCACGTTGGTCTGCACGAAATCGGCCGGACCGTGAATAGACCGGTCGACGTGACTCTCGGCGGCAAAGTGCAGCACCGCGCGCGGCTTATGCTCCGCGAATAGCGCGTCGAGCGCGTCGCGATCGCAGATGTCGGCACGCGCAAACACGTGCCGCGAATCGTTCTGCAGCGACCGCAGCGTGCCCAGATTGCCGGCATATGTGAGCTTGTCGACGTTCAGAATCGCTTCGCCCGACGCATTCAGCCAGTCGAGCACGAAATTGGCACCGATAAAGCCAGCCCCACCCGTTACCAGAATCATGGAATTCCCGTCTAGAAACCTTGTGGCGGACGCGCGCTGTTGCCAGATTGCGCATCACGCCACCTTACTCGTATTTAATCGTGCCGGCGCCTTGGGCTCGCGCATTGCCGACTGAATACGCGGGCCGGGACCGTGTTCAAACTAGCCGCGATTGTAAAGCCACGTCCGCCAAAAAAACAGCCGATCACCAGGCGGCGCGCGGCCTATGCGGCAAGCATCCAGCGCAGCGTCTCGGTGAACGGAATCGCTTCGACGCCGGGGACCATGGCACGCAATTTCGCCGGCGAACCGACCAGAATCTTGACGTCGGTCTGCCGGACGAAAGCCGGGTTCACCTTGATTTCCAGTTCGTGCTGCGTCAATTCAGCGGCCTGACGCAACACTTCGCGCAGCGTGTAGGGCTGCCCGGTGCACACGTTCAGTGTGTCGCTCACCGCCTCGGAGGCCAGCAGCGCCTCATAAGCCCCCGCCACATACCGCACGTCCGAAAAATCACGCGCCACGTCGATATTCCCCAGCTCGATCTGCGATTCGCGGCGCGCGAAATGGCCGACGATCTTCGGCACGAGGAAGTTCGCCGTCTGCCCGCGCCCCGTGTAGTTGAACGGCCGCGCGATCAGGATCGGCAGACGGTCGAACCAGGTGCGCACCATGGTTTCCATCGCCGCCTTGCTGGCCGCATAGTGGTTGACCGGCGTGACCGGGAAACTTTCGTCGATCGCGCTGCTGGTCACATTACCGTAGACGTTCGCACTGCTCGCAATCAACAGCTTGCGCGGCGTATGGCCGACCGCCGCGCAGGCCTCCAGCAGATTCAGCGTGCCGATCACGTTGACGCGGTAAAAGTCGAGCGGATCGTTGTGCCCGACGAAGCTGATCGCCGCCAGATGGACGATATAGTCGGGCCGCGCGATCTCGATCACGCGCCGGCATGCGTCCGGCGACGTGATGTCCAGCCGCAGACGTGTGGGTGTTTCCTGCGCGTCGCGCGAGCCGACCGTTTCGATCACGGTGTGGCCGCGCCCCAGCAGTTTCTCGACCAGATAACGGCCGGTAAAGCCACTCGCACCGGTCACAAGCGTACGAATGGGTTCCTGCGGCTGCGGCTGAGACGACGACATGCTTGCTGTATTCACGAGGGACGTCCTGTTGTATTGCAATATCACGGGCAGCTTGCGGCGTGCGCGCGGGCGGCGGGCAGCGCGCCTTGCGCCACCGGCCTCGAGGGCCGTGCGGAGCGATATTCGTGCATCAAACGGGCTATTATGTCACGCTAGCATGTTGCACTGCTCAACGCGGCACGACGCGTGCGTCACCGCGTGGTTCGAACCGTACTCACTTCCTCGATGACACCCGCCACCACGCTTTCCTCCACCGCTCAGCCCCCTCTCGCACCGCTCGCGTTCGGCGATCTGCAAGGCTGCCGCAAGCCGTTCCAGCAATTGCTGGCCAAGGCCGCGCCGCCGGCCGGCACGCCGCTGTGGTTCGCGGGCGACCTGATCAACCGCGGCGCCGAATCGCTCGCCACGCTGCGTGACATCATCGCGCTCGGCGAACTCGCGGTGCCGGTGCTGGGCAATCACGATCTGCATCTGCTGTCGGTATCGGCGGGGATCCGCAAGTTGAAGAAGGGCGACACGATCGCCGAAATTCTCGCCGCACCCGATGCCGAAGACCTGCTCGAATGGGTCCGCCACCGCCCGCTCGCGCACTTCGAGCACGGTATGCTGATGGTCCATGCGGGCGTCCTGCCGCAATGGGACGCGAACCTGACCATGGAACTCGCGGACGAGTTGCAGCGGGCGCTGCGGGCGCCGAACTGGAAGGAAACGCTGGCCGGGTTGTACGGCAACGAGCCGAATCGCTGGTCGCCGGATCTGAAGGGCATCGAGCGGCTACGCCTGACATGCAGCACGTTGACGCGCATCCGTTTCTGCGACGCCGAAGGTGTGATGGATTTCAGCAGCAGCGGCGCGCTGAACGCCGCGCCGCCGGGTTGCATGCCGTGGTTCGACGTGCCGTCGCGCAAGACCGCGGATGTCACCGTGGTATTCGGCCATTGGGCCGCGCTCGGTTTGACCGTACGCGATAACCTGATCGGACTCGACTCGGGTTGCGTCTGGGGTGAAAAGCTCTCGGCCGTGCGGCTGACGCCCAACCCCGCGGAACGCACGCTGACCCAGGTCGATTGCGAGAGCTGCCGGGTGCCGGGCGGCGGTAACTAGGAGAGTGCCTCCGTCGCCACCGCCCCGACTTTTGCCGTGCCGCCCTGCATGGCCTGCAATGCCGCCGCGATCACCCCTTCCGCTTGCGCGGCCAGCGTGCGCCGGTCAGCGCCCGGCGGAATCGCGGCGCCGACATAGACATGCGCGGTCAACGGGCCGCCGCTCAACAGCAGATTCAGCGAATCGGCCAGCGAGAGATCGTCGATATACGCCGGCGAGGTGGATTGCCGGCCCTGCGCATCCTCGTACATGATGCACAGCGGCTGCACCGGCGCCGCGGCCGACACCGCCGCCTGAAACATATTCGCGTGGAACGGCAGCAGCGCGAGTCCGTTCGACGTCGTACCCTCCGGAAACACGCACATCAGTTCGCCCGCGCTCAGGCGCTCGGCCAGCTCGTGCATGATTCGCTTCGCATCGCTGCGCTTCTCGCGCTGAATGAACACCGTGCCAAGCTGCTGCGCGAGCCAGCCGACCACCGGCCATTGCCGGATCTCCGCCTTCGAAACAAACGGCGTCGGCCGCCACGCATTGATCACGTAGATGTCGATCCACGAGATGTGATTAGCGACCACCAGCGCGCCGCGTTCGAGCCGCGCGGCGTCGTTATGTACGACGAGCTTCATGCCGCACAAACGCAGCATTTTCAGCGACCACTGGCGATTCAGCGCCTCGCGCGTGGCGGCGTCGGCTTTGGGGAAACGTGTCGCCACGGTCCACATGCCGTGCAGCAGATGCGCGACGAGACGGGCCTTGCGTAACGCGAGCTTCATGGTCGGAGCTTTCCGTAACTGGGCGATGCCGCGGATATTAGCGCTGTTCGAACGCGACGTGACCGGCCACGACCGTCGCACGCACCCGCGCCGGCAGTTCGTAGCCGAGGAACGGCGTGTTGTGCCCCTGGCTCTTCAGCGCGCGCGGCTCGACACGCCAGTGCGCGTGACGATCGAACACGCACAGATCGGCCACGCCGCCCACGACGAGCCGGCCGGCTGCCTGCAAGTCCAACACGTCGGCGGGCGCCGTCGTAATGCGATGGAGCGCCCTGGCAAGCGGCACGCCGGCTTCGTCGGCCCATTTCACTGTTAGCGACAGGAACAGCTCCAGGCCGGTCGCGCCCGGCGTGGCTTCGGCGAACGGCAGCAGCTTTTCGTCGTCGTCGACCGGCGTGTGATCGGAGCAGATCGCGTCGATGGTGCCGTCGACCAGACCCGCGCGAATCGCTTCACGATCGCGCTGCTGACGCAGCGGCGGATCGAGGCGGAACTGGGCGTCGAAATAGCCGATGTCGAGATCGATCAGATGCACGTGATTGACGGTGACGTCGCACGAAACCGGCAGGCCTTCGGCCTTGGCCGCGCGCATCAGCTCGATGCCCGCCGCCGACGACACATGCGACAGATGCACCCGCGCGCCGGTCACCCGCACCAGTTCGAAGATCGTATGCAGCGCGATGGTTTCAGCCGACACCGGCACGCCCGATAAACCCATCCGCGACGCCAGCGCGCCGCTCGCGGCCACGCCGCCCTTGCCGAGATACGCATCCACCGGACGCAGCCACACGGTGTAGCCGTAGGTCTTCGCGTATTGCAGCGCGCGCATCAGCACCTGCGTGTCGACCACCGGCACGTCGGCCTGCGAAAAGCCGATGCAACCCGCTTCCGTCAACTCGACCATCTCGGTGATGACCTGGCCTTTGAGGCCGACCGTCAACGCGCCGAGCGGATACACATGCGCCTGGTTCAAATTGCGCGCGCGGAACTTGAGCATCTCGACGAGACCCGGTTCGTCGAGCGTCGGATCGGTGTCCGGCGGACACACGAGGCTCGTCACGCCGCCCGCGAGCGCCGCGGCCATTTCGGATTCGAGCGTTGCCTTGTGTTCGTAGCCCGGCTCGCGCAAACGCGCGGACAGGTCGACCAGACCCGGCGCGATATGCAAACCTTTCGCGTCGATCGCTTTCGCTGCGTGGAAATCGGCCGGTGCGTGGCCGATCGCGACGATCTTGCCCGCCGCGATAAAAATGTCCTGCTGTTGTTCGGTGCCCGCTGCCGGATCGATCAGCGTGCCGCCTTGAATATGAATCTTCATGCGCTGCCTTTATTAATCGTGATTACCCGCGACGATTCCCATCACCGCCATCCGCACCGCGATACCGAACGTCACCTGGTTCAGAATCACCGATTGCGGACCGTCGGCCACCTGCGAATCGATTTCGACGCCACGGTTCATCGGCCCCGGGTGCATCACGATCGCGTCGGGCGCGGCAAGCGCGAGGCGCTCCGGCGTCAGGCCCCAGCTCTTGAAATACTCCTGCGCCGAGGGCAGCAGCGCGCCGCTCATCCGCTCGTTCTGCAGACGCAGCATGATGATGACGTCGACGTCTTTCAGACCTTCGTCGAGGTTATGGAACACCCGCACGCCCATCTGTTCGAGACCGCCCGGCAGCAACGTGCGCGGACCGATTGCGCGCACTTCCGGCACGCCGAGCGTGGTCAGCGCGTGAATGTCCGAACGCGCGACCCGCGAATGCAGAATGTCGCCGACAATTGCCACGCGCAGCTTCGTGAAGTCTTTCTTGTAGTGGCGGATCGTGTACATGTCGAGCAGACCCTGGGTCGGGTGTGCGTGACGGCCGTCACCGGCGTTGATCACGTGCACGTGCGGCGCGCAATGCTGGGCGATCAGGTACGGCGCGCCGCTCGACGCGTGACGCACGACGAACATGTCCGCATGCATCGCGGACAAATTGTTGATCGTGTCGAGCAACGACTCGCCCTTGCTGGTGGACGAGGCGTTGATATTCAGATTCAGCACGTCCGCCGAGAGCCGCGTGGCGGCGATTTCGAAAGTGGTGCGAGTGCGGGTCGAGTTCTCGAAGAACAGGTTGAACACCGACTTGCCGCGCAACAGCGGCACCTTCTTCACTTCACGATCGGTGACGCTGACGAATTGGTCGGCGGTATCGAGAATGTGATTGACGATCGCCTTCGGCAAACCCTCGATCGACAATAGATGTTTAAGCTCGCCGTTTTTCGTGAGCTGCGGGTTGCCCTTCAGGAAGCCATAACGGAAGCGCTCTGTGGCGCTGTCGGCGGAATCCTTGGGGGCCTGGATGGCGGTGTTCATGGTGTACCTGCTTCAAATACGGGCTTCAACGTGATCGTTGTCGATGCGGACTGCGTGTGACGATGCCGGGCCGGGTTGCTTCGCGCCCATTGCGATACGTGCGTGCGATGCGCGTTGGCGCCACGGCGCGGCGCCCCGTTCAATCGACGCGTGCTTCGGTGTGGAACGTGAAACGTGGGCTGCCTGCTGCAGCGTTGGCGTCGCGGGCCAGCACGAGCGTGGCCTCCGCCGGCACCTCCACCACGCCGCCGATAAACCGCGCCGCAACCGGCAACTCGCGCCCACCGCGATCCGCCAGCACCGCCAGTTCGACCGACGCCGGACGGCCATAGTCATACAGCTCGTTCAGCGCCGCGCGAATCGTGCGGCCGGTGTACAGCACGTCGTCGACCAGCACGATACGGCGGCCGTCGACGGAGAACGGCAGCGAGGTCGGGCTCGCTTGCGAATGCAGCCCCTTCTTTGCGTAGTCGTCGCGATGCAGCGCGACGTTGACCACGCCGAAGCTCGGCAGGTTCAGGTCGAGCGCAAGCCGTTCGGCGAGCCACGCGCCACCGCTATGAATGCCGGCCAGCACCGCGCCTTCGGCGCCGTCCCGACCTGCGCCAAGCTGGTCGCCATACACCGCGCGAATCTGGTCGAGCAACGCGCGATAAAGCGCTTCGGCGTCAATGGAACTCATGATCGTCGGACAGTCCGTCTAGATATTGCTGGAGGATGATGCTGGCGGCTTCGGCGTCGAGCATGTCGGCGCGGCCGTTGCCGGCGCGGATTTCCGCCTTCGCCTCGACCGACGAATAGCGTTCGTCGATCCACGTGACAGGCAGATTGAAGCGGCCGTTCAGCTGATTGCCGAAGCGCTTCGCGAGGAGGGTCATTTCATGCGGCGTGCCGTCCGGATGCATCGGCAAGCCGACCACCAGCGCGTCCGGTTTCCATTCGGCGATCAGCTTGCCGACCGCTTCGAAGCGATACTCGCGACTGCGGTTCTGCACGATCACGAGCGGCCGCGCGCTGCGCGTCAGCGAATTGCCGACCGCCACGCCAATACGTTTTTCACCGTAGTCGAACGCAAGCAGCGTCGCCTCACGTCCGGCCGGCAGGCTCATGCGTGACCCGCTTCGCCCGACAGCATCGACAGGTTGATGCCGAGCAGGGCGAGCGCCGCTTCGAGGCGCTCTTCAGCGGGTACGTCGAAGACGATTTTCGGGTCAGCCTCGACCGTCAGCCAGCCGTTCTTCGAGATCTCTTCCTCGAGCTGCCCGGCCGCCCAGCCGGCGTGGCCGAGCGTGAGCAGGAAACGCTCCGGACCGGTGCCGCTCGCGACCGCTTCGAGCACGTCTTTCGACGTGGTCATTTCGAGGCCGCCCGGCACCGACATGGACGACGTATAGGCATTGCCGTCTTTCGGATCGTGCAGCACGAAGCCGCGCTCGGTTTGCACCGGGCCGCCGAAATATACGGGCACATGGAGAAGAGGTTCGATCTCGAGTTTGAGATCGATGCGACTGAAGAGCGCTTGCAGGTCGATATCGGTCGGCCGGTTGATGACGAGGCCGAGCGCGCCGCGCTCACTGTGATCGCAAAGGTAGACCACCGTTCCCGAAAACGTCGGATCGGCCATGTTCGGCATGGCGATCAGGAACTGGTTGGTCAGATTGATGCGATCGGTACTCTTGGACATAGTTCGGATTTTAGCAAAGACGATGCAGGATGGCGGGCTTTGAGCGTGGAACCGCGATGTGTGCCATGAAGCGTGCCGCGAGCCATCGACGGCGAATCAGGTTGCACTCTATCACGCACGCGTGCGTGTGCCATGGCGCAGGCTTCGCGGCGTTTCGCACGAGCGTGTTTATGGATTGGCAGGCCGCGTTTTTGCTATGGGCAAATCGGAATGTTATTCGCCGCCCTGCTCGATCGCGCGCGTCAACGCGGCGAGGCCGGCCAGCGCGGCGCCGCCACCGGCTGGCGCAACACCCGCGGCCACCTTGTGCAGCGTCGCGCGCAACGCTTCGGCGCTGTGCTCCAACGTACTCGCCGCCGGTGCACCGACGATCACGTGCGAGCGCACCGCGGGCGTGGCGACCCCGGCATGCGCGCGACGCCGCCACGCGAGCCCCAACGCATCCGCCAGCAACGCCACATGACCGAGGCCCAGCGCGCACGCGGCAGCGCCGAGGCGGTACGCCGCATCGCCGGCTTGCAGCGCTTCGCTCGGATCGGCTTTCTCGGGTTGATCGGCTGCGCGGGCATGGTCGGTCAGCGCGGAGATCGACGCATCCGCGGTCTGCAGAAAATCTTCGTATGCGTGCGAGTTGACCGCCAGCACGCCCAGTTCGCGCGTCAGCATGCCGCTCGCCGCGTTGAGCGATTGCGCCTGCACGGCGCCCGCCTCCCAGAGCATTTCCGATGCCTGGGTGCCCGCCACATGCCAGTCGACGGTCAGGCCGTAGTCATGCAGCACTTCGACCTGATCGGCGTCTTCGGCGGCGGCGCCGAACAACGCGTAGTCACGCCACAGCAACGCCAGCGTCGCCCGCACCAGCGAGCGCGGCGCGCGCTGGATACCGCGGGCATGATCGGCGAGCGCGAGATTGCAGCGGGCGTAGAAACGCCGCGCATCGGTTTCGCCGGTCGCGCGGCCGCCGACCCGCAGTGCTTTCGCGCATGCCTTGGCGAGCCGCCAGAAATCGTAGGGATCAGGACCAGCGAGTTCGGTGAGCACGGCGTCCAGTTCGTCGAGCGCCGCGTTGGTGAGCGCCCGCGCCGCCGCACTGCCCGTGTCGGGCTGCGCGCGCAGCACCGGCAGCAGCGCGCGTTCGTAACGCGCCCGCAAATGCGCCAGTTGATCGGCCGACTGCGCGTGCATCGACACCGGCGGCACCGGCCGCGCGGTCAGAGCGAGATCTTCGAAGACGACAGTCGAGCCGGGCGTGTGCTCGGACAAATGCGCACAGATCGCGCGATAGTGATTGAAGAGTGCCGGCGAACAGGACAGCTCGCGCAGATTGTGACGTTCGAGCACCGCGCGGAAATCACGCAATGCCGCGCCAAACACCGCACGCGCATTATCGGCGCCGGACGGATCGTCTTCCGAGAGCGGCGACAGCCGCACCAAGGCGTCGGCGAAACGCTGCGCGCTCAGCCAGCCAGCCGCGCGCAACGCGTGCGACGCACGCAGCAGCGCCGAGGTGCTTTCGGTGTGTTGTTCGAATGCCAGCAGCGCTTCGGCCAGCGCAAGCTCCGCGGGACGGACCGCGCCGCCGCGAGGATTCGGCAAGGCGTCGAAGGAAACGGATGCGGCAGATCGTGAAGTCATGAGCGGGCGACAGGAAGCTGACGGGCCGCCGCTTCGCGCCGCACGCTGACTGCTCGGCTAGCGCGCGAACCGGTGACAGGACAATGACAGATTACCGCGGCGGAAGGACACCAACGGCGCGCTCGATGACATTGCGCGCCGCCGGATCGCAACCTCAGATCTGGACCATCTCGAAGTCTTCCTTGCGCGCGCCACATTCCGGGCAAGTCCAGTTAATGGGAACGTCCGCCCAGCGGGTGCCCGGCGCAATGCCTTCGTCCGGCAGGCCGGCTTCTTCGTCGTAAATCCAGCCGCAAATCAGGCACATCCAGCTTTGATATTCCATTCTTGTGTCGCGCAGTAGAGTCCGTGGAAACGGGAGCCATGATGGTACCGTGTTGCCGCCCCAATGCCTAGCAATCAGAAACGCGCAAGCGTAGCGCGCGGCAGCCTTTGCTTATGCTGTTTGCGTCGGCTCAAAAACGCGGTTGCGGCGGCTTGCCGCACCGGCGCGGGCGCTCACACACAACCACGCGCGCAGGCGTGCGAAAAAACGCCCTCGCAACGGTTTAGGCCGCATAATTGAGCCAATAGCGCATGGTCCGCGCCCAAATTTAGCTCCTTTTTGCAAATTTTCATGCCCAGCGATACGCCTCCGATCGTCCTCACCTTCGGCCTCTCCGATCCCACCGGCGGCTCCGGCCTGCAGGCCGACCTGATGACCCTTGCCAGCATGGGCTGCCATGGCGTCTCCGTGCTCACGGGCTACACCGTGCGCGACTCGGCCAGCTGCGACGAGGTCACCGGACTCGATCCTGAAGTCGTCGCGACTCAGGCGCGCATGCTGCTGGAAGATATGCCGATCGCCGCATTCAAAGTCGGCGCCTGCACGCGCGCCGAAGTGGTGAGCGCGATCGCCGAAGTGGTCGCCGACTACGACGACATTCCGCTGATTCTCGCCCCCGATTTCACGCTCGACGACGAACACGTGCTCGCCGCCGACGAACTGCGCGAGGCGATCGCCGACCTGCTCGCGCCGCAAACCACGCTGCTGGTTGCGGATGCCACCACGCTGCTCGCGCTGGCCCAGCCCGACGGCGACGCCGAGTCGCCAACGTTGGACGCGGCGATCTCGCACCTGCTGTCGCAAGGCTGCGAATACATTCTGTCGACGGAAACCGGCACGCACCGGCTCGTGAATACGCTGTTCAGCGAAGACGGCCAGTTGCGCCAGGACACGTGGGATCGCGGCAGCCATCGAATCATGGGCTTGACGGACACGTTGGGCGCGGCGATCGCCGCGTTGCTGGCGAACGGGCAAGAGCCTGCCGAGGCGGTACGCGAGGCGCAGGAGTATCTGTATCAAGCCGTGCGCAATGCGTTCCGGCCAGGCATGGGGGCGTATCTGCCGGATCGTTTCTTCTGGGCGCGCAGCAGCGACGACGAGACGCCGCCAACGGCCGGCAAGGGTGCCACGCCGGGCGAAGCGCGGCATTAAACGCTGCCCGCTGCCGCCGGGCGTTAGCGTTTATCGCTGCTGTCGAGATGCGTTTGCAACGTTAGCTCCCCACACAATCACTAGAAGCCCGCATTCGTGCGGGCTTTTCTTTTTCCGCGCCGCGCGAGCCCGCCTTCTTCCCTCGCCCCAAAAGCAAAAACCCGCGTTTCCGCGGGTTTTTGCTTTTGGGAAGCACGCCTCGCAGCGTGCCTCCCCATGTCTTCCAACCGAGCCTCTGACGAGGCCCAATCGAAATTACATGTCCATGCCCATGCCGCCCATGCCGCCGGGCATACCGCCGCCCATCGGAGCATCTTCCTTCGGCAGTTCGCAAACAGCTGCGTCGGTCGTCAGCAGGAGACCTGCCACCGATGCCGCGTTTTGCAGAGCCGTGCGCGTGACCTTCGTCGGGTCCACGACACCTGCGTCAACCAGGTCGACGTACTCGCCGGTTGCTGCGTTGTAGCCGTAGTTGCCCGTACCAGCTGCAACAGCTGCCACCACGACGCTGGCTTCTTCGCCACCGTTGGTGACGATCTGACGCAGCGGCTCTTCCATGGCGCGCAGGACGATCTTGATACCTGCGTCCTGATCGGCGTTAGCGCCCTTCAGGCCAGCGATAGCCGTGCGAGCGCGGATCAGCGCAACACCGCCGCCAGCGACGATGCCTTCTTCCACCGCTGCGCGCGTTGCGTGCAGTGCGTCTTCGACACGTGCCTTCTTTTCCTTCATTTCGACTTCGGTCGCAGCGCCGACCTTGATCACTGCAACACCGCCTGCCAGCTTGGCAACGCGCTCTTGCAGCTTTTCACGGTCGTAGTCCGACGTTGCTTCTTCGATTTGCGTGCGAACTTGCTTCACGCGCGCTTCGATGTTTGCCGCTTCGCCAGCGCCGTCGATGATCGTCGTGTTTTCCTTGCCCACTTCGATACGCTTCGCCTGGCCCAGTTCAGCCAGCGTTGCCTTTTCGAGCGTCAGGCCGGTTTCTTCAGCGATGACTTGACCACCGGTCAAGATCGCGATGTCTTCCAGCATGGCCTTACGGCGATCGCCGAAGCCCGGTGCCTTGACAGCAACCGTCTTCAGAATGCCGCGGATGTTGTTGACCACCAGCGTGGCGAGTGCTTCGCCTTCGACGTCTTCTGCGATGATCAGCAGCGGACGGCCAGCCTTGGCGACTTGTTCCAGGACCGGGAGAAGGTCACGAATGTTCGAGACCTTCTTGTCGTGCAGCAGCACGAACGGGTTGTCCAGAACGGCGACTTGCTTGTCCGGGTTGTTGATGAAGTACGGCGACAGGTAGCCGCGGTCGAATTGCATACCTTCGACAACGTCCAGCTCGTCTTGCAGCGACTTGCCGTCTTCGACGGTGATCACGCCTTCCTTGCCGACCTTGTCCATTGCTTCAGCGATACGATCGCCGATCGACGAGTCGCTGTTAGCCGAGATCGAGCCGACTTGCGCGATTTCCTTGTTCGTCGTGCACGGCTTGCTGATCTTGCGCAGTTCTTCGATTGCGGCTGCGACAGCCTTGTCGATACCGCGCTTCAGATCCATCGGGTTCATGCCCGATGCAACGTACTTCATGCCTTCGCGGACGATCGACTGAGCCAGAACCGTTGCGGTCGTGGTGCCGTCACCTGCGTTGTCGCTGGTCTTGGAAGCCACTTCCTTGACCATTTGCGCGCCCATGTTCTGGAGCTTGTCTTTCAGTTCGATCTCTTTCGCGACCGAGACACCATCTTTCGTGACCGTCGGGCCGCCGAAGCTGCGTTCCAGGACCACATTGCGGCCCTTCGGACCCAGCGTGACCTTCACAGCGTTCGCGAGGATGTTCACGCCTTCAACCATCTTGGCACGGGCGGAATCACCGAATACGACGTCTTTAGCTGCCATCTTCTAACTCCTTGAATTCTTTGGGATATGACTTATGACCGGGAAAAGTAGCGACCTGCGCTTACTTCTGCACCACGGCCATGATGTCTTCTTCGCGCATCACGAGCAGTTCGTTGCCGTCGACCTTGACGGTCTGGCCTGCGTACTTGCCGAACAGGACGCGGTCGCCGACCTTCACGTCGAGCGCGATTTGTGCGCCCTTGTCGTCACGCTTGCCCGGGCCGACTGCCAGAATTTCGCCTTGATCCGGCTTTTCTGCTGCGGCTTCGGGGATCACGATGCCCGACGCGGTCTTGGTTTCTTGATCCAGACGTTTGACGATCACGCGATCATGCAAAGGACGAAGGTTCATACATACTCCTCTCTTGATTGAGACTGAAGAACGCTGAGAAAACCCGGCTGGCGGAGCCAACCGGCGATGTTGTTAGCACTCTCGTGCAGCGAGTGCTAATTATATGGACGGGTGGTGACAAATTCAAGAAGGGATATAGCGCAGGGGATGCCGGAACTCGCTTCAGCGTGCATCGCGACGAGGGCGCAAGATCGAGACAGCGAACATTTACCCTAACAAACAATGGCTTATCGAATAAGTCACTGCGCTGCTGGGTCGCACACGCCAGTCCGACCCAGGGTCGCTCCTGGCGGCAGCGGCCTTTTGAATCCGGCAATAACGCTCGCGGAGTTCGAAAACATGATGCCAGTTGATCCGCCATTCAGGCAAACGCGTTTGACATAGGGACATCATTACGTCACTATGTCGTCATGCTCTCCGATGACAATCATTCCCTTCCGCTCTATGCCAAGGTCGAGGCCGTGCTTGCATCGAGCATTGCCGACGGCAGCCTGCCGCCCGGCAGTCAGCTTCCTCCGGAAGATAGCCTGATCCAGCGCTTCGACGTTAGCCGCACGACGGTTCGCAAGGCGATCCAGAACCTGGCAACGCGCGGGCTGATTGAAATCCGCCGCGGCAAGGGCACCTTCGTCGCCCAGCCCAGGATCACCCAGGAATTGACCGAACTCAGCGGTTTCGTCGAGGACATGCAGGCGCTTGGACGAACACCTACCGCTCGCCTGATCGACAAGCGGGTCGTCGCGGCCGACAGTTCCGTCGCTCGTCACCTTGCGCTTGCGCCCGGTACGCTCGTGGTCAGGATTCAACGCGTTCGTCTCGCCGACGGTGTGCCGACATCGTTCGACGAAACCTATCTGCCGCGCGAGCTTGGCGACAAGGTCGTTACCCACGACCTGTCGGTCGAGCCGATCTTCGCGCTGCTAGAGCAGAAGTACGGCATGCCGTTGGTGGAGGCTGAGTACCGCCTGGAAGCGGTACTGGCGCAAGAAGACATCGCGGCTGCCTTGGGTATCGACGCGGGCAGTCCGATCTTTCTGGTCGAGCGAACCGCCTATTCCGCGGATGCCCGGCCAGTCGACTACGAAAAACTCTATTACCGCGGCGACATGGTCCGCTTTGTAACCCGTCTGGCCCGGCGAAGAACGAACACAACGGAGGTCTGACGTGCACCCTGATTTCGGCTTGTGGCTGTTCGCCGTGTCGGTGGGTGCCAGCGCGCTTGGCGGCATGCTTGGCATGGCGAGCGGCATCTTCATCGTGCCGATCCTGACGACGTTCGGCGGCATCGACATTCATACCGCCATCGGCGCGAGCATCGTCTCGGTGATCGCCTGCTCGTGCGGCAGCGCTGCGTCCTTCCTGAAAGGCAGCCTGACCAACGTGCGGCTGGCGGTCGTGCTGGAAACGGCGACCACGTTGGGCGCACTGACCGGTGTTTTTCTGGTCGGCATTGTTCCGGCATCCTATCTATATTTTCTGTTTGCAGCTGTACTTGTCGTCTCCGCCAGGCAGATGATGGCACGACGCGTGGACCCAGTCGGCACGGTCAACAAGAATGCAGGTGGCACTGGTTGGGCCAATACGTTGAAACTACATGGAAGCTATCCCGACCGCGCGCTTGGGCGTGAGGTGGCCTACCAGGTGCAGCGTGTGCCGATGGGCATGACGCTGATGTACGGCGCGGGTCTCATCTCGGCCCTGCTCGGTATAGGCAGCGGGGTGCTCAAGATTCCGGCCATGGACACCGCCCTGCGTCTGCCGATCAAGGTGTCGTCCGCCACGTCCAATTTCATGATCGGGGTGACGGCGGCCGCCAGTGCGGGGGCCTATTTCATGCGCGGCGACATCGTCCCGTCCATCGCGGGCCCGGTCGTGCTGGGTTCGGTTGCAGGTTCGGTGCTAGGCGCACGCATCCTCATGCGGGTATCCAGCGAGAAGCTCCGCGTATTGTTTGTCGCCGTACTCGTCGCACTCGCCGCGTTGATGCTTCTTACCGCTTTCGGCTTCCACCTTTTTGGAGATCCGGCATGAACACCGCCGCGCTGGAAACAAAACGGCTCGAAGGCATGCTCGCCAGCCTGTTCCACCATGGCACCTGGTTCTCGTCGGCGGTGATTACCGTGGGACTCGCGCTGAAACTGATGGATGGTCATCTGGCCGCAACGGCTTCACGGTTGCCGTCAGGCACTAGCGTCGTGACGGCCGGCATTGCACTATTTATCATGCTGCCTGTACTACGCCTGGCGATGATGCTGTTTATCTTCCTGCGAGAACGCGACTACATGTTCAGCGCGATCACGGCCACCGTGCTAACCATTATTGTCCTCGGCACGGTGCTCGGACTGTATTGGCCCATACACGGCGCGTGAGCGGTTTTGGCGCTATCTATCGTGGCGCGCCGAGGTCGAGTTTTTATTTGCACCCAACTCGCACGGAGTCTGGAACATCTCACCCGCAATCGCCCCGGCCCGCGCGACCGCATCGGCCGGGACGAACACATAAAACCGCCAGAGATCCGCATACCGGTCCTGCAACGCACCGATCTCCGCGAACGCGCCGCTGCCGGCGTCGTTCAGCAACTCCAGCCCGCGACTGGTTTCAACCGGCACGGCGGCTTCCTTCATCGCGGAAAGCGCGGGACAGTACAAGACCACATCCGCGAACGGCAGGCCTAACTTGTCCGCCAGTTCTTTTTCCACTGCCGCGCGCTGCGCACGCGACACATGGTAGCGGCTCACCCACTCCTTGCGCAGTTCCAGCGGCACGCTGCGCCCCGACACCACGTAGCCGCGCTTGAGCAGATCGCGATTCAGCGTGCGCCGGGCAAGCGCGGCAGCGTCCGCGATGCCACACCGCGCGAGACGATCCAGCAGTGTCCAGTCGTTGAGTTCGAGCAAATCGCTTTCGGCCAGCACGCCGTGATCGAGCGCGATCTCCACCGACTTCGAAATCATCGCGCCCGCGACCACTTTGGTGTGGTGATAGTAGACGCGCTCGGTGAGGTAATACCGCAGTCGCAACACGCCAATGATTTCGGAGCGCGCGTCCGGCCGGTCCATGCCATGTCGGGCGAGCCGGATCACCAACCGGTCGGCGTGCTCGGCGAAGCAGCGGAAAATCCGGTCGTCGTAATTCTGCGAAAGGCCAGCGAAGAAACTGTCGCGCCGCAGATAGTCGAGAAGATCGGCGTCGATGCTGCCCGACACAATGTCTTGCGCCCAGCGCGGCACGCTTTCCGGCGACGACAAACCAAGCAGCCCGCCCACCACATCGCGAATACCGAGGCGACTTAACGCCGCGCCAAGTTCTCCGGCAAACATGTCCGCGAGACGCGACCCTTTGTCGTGCCGCGCGAACAACCGACGCTCGTCTTCGAGCGTGTGACCGAACGGCACGTGCGTGACATCGTGAAGCAAGGCCGCGACGCCGATCGCGTCTTCCAGTTCGGCGGAGATGGAAAGCCCTGAGCGCCGCAAGCTCTCGACGATTTGATGCGCGACCGCGCAGACGCCGATCGAGTGATCGAAACGCGTATGCAGCGCGCCCGGATAGACGAGGTGCGCGGTGCCCAGTTGCTTGATACCGCGCAGCCGTTGCATGACCGGCAGGTCGACGACCGCGGTCTCGAGACGGCTCAGTTCGATATCGCCATGGATAGGATCGCGCAGCAGCATGGGCATCCGACTTCCGGTTAGCTAGACGACGAAGCCGGATCGACATCCGACAGAGCCGATGCCGAAATCGACGCCGAAGCCGCTTCCATGACTTCGCCAACGCATGGCGCGCAGCACGAAGGGGGCAGGACTTTTCTATGTGCGTTAGGCAAGCCGAGCGGCTTGCGATCCAGAGACTGCGTCATGGTATTTCCTCCTGGTCATTCAAGGCCGTTTCCGGCTTGCGCGCCAGATCGACAAAAGCCTTCAGATAGTCGACTTCGATATCGGTTTCCCGCGCGCCAAGAAAAATCTGCCTGGCGATGCCCTTGCGCCCCAGCCGCGCCAGCCGCGCCAGCCGCACCGGCACGAGGTTCATCGAGCCCGCATACGCTTCAACCAGCCAGCGCGGCAACGTGGCGACGCCGCGGCCGCTCGCCACCCTCTGCAACATGATATCGGTGGTTTCGATCGCCTTGTCTCAAGCACGGCCATACATGAACAAAGCTAATGGTTCGTTGAATTATCACCATTTTACTTCATGAACGACCGCCTATAGGATCCACGCATCCGGAATGACATCTGCAACTGACCGAACCGAGGCGACACGATGGCAACGACACACAATCTGGGCTTTCCCCGTATCGGCGCAAAGCGCGAGTTGAAATTCGCGCTCGAATCCTACTGGAAGGGCGAGTCATCGCTCGACGATCTGAAGGCGCTGGGCGCGCAATTGCGTCAGCGTCACTGGGCGCATCAGGCCGACCTCGGCCTCGCCGCCGCCGGCGATTTCGCGTTCTACGACCAGGTGCTGGACATGAGCTTCACGCTGGGCAACTTGCCTGAGCGCGTGCAAGGTTTCCACGGCGATGCGCTGGACAACGCCTTCCGCGTCGCCCGTGGCCGTTCGGCCAAGGGCGCCGAAGACCACAGCGCGTGCTGCGGCGGCGTCGCGGCCGGCGAGATGACGAAGTGGTTCGACACCAACTATCACTTCATCGTCCCCGAATTCAACGCGAGCACCGAATTCAAGCTCGATCCGTCGCGTCTGCTGGACCAGCTCGCCGAAGCGCGAGCGCAAAACGTCAAGGTCAAGCCGGTGATCGTCGGCCCGGTGACATATCTGGCGCTCGGCAAGGCCAAGGACGACTCCGACAAGCTGGCTCTGCTGCCGCGCCTGCTGCCGGTCTACGCCGAACTGCTGGCCGCGCTGGCCGCGCAAGGCGTCGAATGGGTGCAGATCGACGAACCGATCCTGGTGACCGAACTGTCCGCCGAATGGCAACAGGCTGTCGTCACCGCCTACCAGGCGCTCGCCAACGGCAAGGTCAAGCTGCTGCTGGCCACCTACTTCGGCCAGTTGCTCGGCAACCTGCCGCTCGTCTGCCAGCTGCCGGTGCAAGGCCTGCATCTGGATGCGATCAATGCACGCGCCGAAGTCGGCGCCGTGATGGCGCAATTGCCGCAAGACCGCGTGCTGTCGCTGGGCGTGATCAACGGCCGCAACATCTGGAAGACCGATCTGACGAGCGTGCTCGACTGGCTCGAACCGGTCGCCGGGCAACTGGGCGAGCGCCTGTGGATCGCGCCGTCGTGCTCGCTGCTGCATGTGCCGGTGGATCTGGAAAGCGAACAGAAGCTGGATGCCGAAATCCGCTCGTGGCTCGCCTTCGCGCTGCAAAAACTGGATGAACTGAAGGTGCTAGCCATCGCGTTGAATCGAGGCCGCGACGCAGTCAAGGCTGAGCTCGCCGCGAATAGCGCCGCCATCGCCGCACGCCGAACCTCGCCGCGCGTCAACAACCCCGCCGTCAAGGCAGCGCTCGCCAGCATCAACCCGGCTCTCGGCCGACGCAAGAACCCTTACCCGGCGCGTGCCGATAAGCAGGCCGCGCTGCTGAAGCTGCCGGCGTATCCGACCACGACGATCGGCTCGTTCCCGCAGACCGGCGAAATCCGCCAGGCGCGCAGCCAGTTCAAGAGCGGCGCGCTCGACGAAGCCGGCTACAAGACCGCGATGCGCGCCGAGATCGAACGCAGTGTGCGCGAGCAGGAAGCCTTGGGCCTCGACGTGCTGGTGCATGGCGAAGCCGAGCGTAACGACATGGTCGAATACTTCGGCGAACAGCTCGACGGCTACGCGTTCAGCCAGTTCGGCTGGGTGCAGTCGTACGGCTCGCGTTGCGTGAAGCCGCCTATCCTGTTCGGCGACATCAGCCGTCCGAAGGCGATGACGGTCGACTGGATCCAGTACGCGCAATCGCTCACCAGCAAGCCGATGAAGGGCATGCTGACCGGCCCGGTCACGATCCTGAACTGGTCGTTCGTGCGTGACGATCAGCCGCGTTCGGTGTCGTGCTACCAGCTCGCGCTGGCGATCCGCGAAGAAGTGATCGACCTCGAAAAGGCCGGCGTGCGCGTCATCCAGATCGACGAAGCCGCCTTGCGCGAAGGCTTGCCGCTGCGCAAGGCACAGTGGAAGGAATACCTCGACTGGGCGGTTGAATCGTTCCGTATCACGGCGAACGGCGTGGACGACGAAACGCAGATCCACACCCATATGTGTTATTCGGAGTTCAACGACATCATCGCGTCGATCGCCGACATGGACGCCGACGTGATCACGATCGAGACCTCGCGCTCGGACATGGAGCTGCTCGACGCATTCGACAACTTCAACTATCCGAACGAAATCGGCCCGGGCGTGTACGACATTCATTCGCCGAACATCCCGACCCAGGCGCACATCGTGCAACTGATGAAGAAGGCCGCTGAGCGCATTCCGGCGCAACGGCTGTGGGTGAATCCGGACTGCGGTCTGAAGACGCGTCAATGGGAAGAAGTGATCCCGGCGCTGACCAACATGGTGGCGGCCGCCAAGACACTGCGCGCCGCTTCGTAAGCCACGTCAGCCATCCGCTCCGTCAGTTGCGCGCTGGCCTCGAGCCGGCGCGCAACGTCATGCGTCGCTCGTAGTGCCCGCCTTACGCACCCACCTTCAACAACACCGGATCGTTGCGATACAGATCCGGAAAGAGCTTCTTCAACGCCGTCACCTTCGGCATATCGTTGATCGCGATATACGGGTAATCCGGATGCAGCGCGAGGAAATTCTGGTGATAGTTCTCCGCCGGATAGAAACCCTTGAAGTCTTCCACACGGGTCACGACCGGACCTGAAAACACATGCGCTTTGTCCAGCTGCGCGATATAGGCCTGCGCGACGCCGCGTTGCTGCGCGTCGGCGGGGAAAATCGCCGAACGATACTGCGTGCCGTGATCGGGGCCCTGATAATTCAGCTCGGTCGGATCGTGCGCGACCGAAAAGAAAATCTGCAGCAGACGGCCATAGCTGATCTGCGTCGGGTCGTAGGTGATCTGCACGGACTCCGCGTGCCCGGTGTCGCCCTCGCTGACGGTTTCGTATTGCGCCGTGCCGGCCGCGCCGCCGGTGTAACCCGACGCCACCTGCTTCACGCCGCGCACGTGTTCGAACACGCCCTGCACGCCCCAGAAGCAACCGCCTGCGAACACCGCGGTTTCGCTATGCGCGGCGCCGGCCTTTTCGTCCTGTACGGGTGCCGGAATTTTAGTCACCGGTTCGGCGGAATGCGCGACGTGTTGCACCGCGAACACGCTCCCCACCAACGCGGCGCACATCGCCAGTGCGCTCAACGGCGAGCGCTTGCGCGACAAGGACGGCGACTGACTGCTCGATTTCGTATGCATGATGTCCAGCCTTCAAGGAATGAAAGATTGATTAACGCCGTCCGGCCCGCTTAGCCGAATGTGAATGCAAACGCCTGCACGCCCGGATCCAGAAACTCGATCGTGAACGTGTGATCCGCGACGTCGCCGCTCTGCCGCACGAGTTGATAAAGACGCTGTTCGGTCACGGTGCCGCTGCCGTCGGCGGCGACATCGCTGCCATGTGCCGCGCCCGGCGCCGCGCCATCCACGCTCACGCGAAAGCGCACCGGCTTGCCGTCCGCACCCGGGCCGAGTACGAGGTGCAGATCGCGGGCATGGAAACGGTAGATGATCCGTCCCGAAGGTGCGGCAAGCGTCGCGTGTTCGGCGCCGACCTTCCATGCGCCGGCCAGTCCCCACTCGTTGACGTCAGGTGCGGTCGGGGCAGCGTACGTATGCACCTTGTCTTCGGCCGCGCCGCCCGGCGACGCGAAATTCTCAGCGCGCTCATAGCCGATGTACGTCTCCGGCGACTGCATGTCGGCGTTGTCGGCTGCTGCCTGCACGCCTTGCGCGCGGTTGCCGGGGATCCCGAGCGCGACCTTCGACACGTTCGCGTGACCCGCCTCGGTGAGCAGTTGCTGGATCACCTTTTCCGATTCGGCATAGTCGCCTTCACCGAAGTGGTGATAGCGGATCTGCCCTTTCGCATCGACGAAATAGTGCGCCGGCCAGTACTGGTTGTTCAGCGAGCGCCAGATCGCGTAGTTGTTGTCGATCGCCACCGGATAGTCGACGCCGAGGTCATGCACGGCTTTCCTGACGTTGTCGACGTTGCGTTCGAACGCGAACTCCGGCGCATGCACGCCGATCACGACCAGCCCCTGATCCTTGTATTTCTGCGCCCAAGCCTTGACGTAAGGCAGCGAACGCAGGCAGTTGATGCACGAGTAGGTCCAGAAGTCGATCAGCACGACCTTGCCGCGCAGATCCTGCACGGTCAGCGGCGGCGAATTCAGCCATTGGACCGCGCCGTTCAACGTCGGCAGCACGCCCTCCACGGGCAAGGCGGTGGCGACGGACGGCGCCACCACGGCGCGCATCATCCCGCCGCCGTTGGCGTCGGTGGACGCGTCGGCGGACGCGTTGGAGGCCGCTGCGTTGGCCGTCATCACGGGCCCGTTGCCTTGCGCGTCGGCGTTCGTGGTATTAGCGGCATTGCTCGCGTTATCGGCCGCTACCGGCTGACCCGGCTTTGCGGTCGGCGAAAATTTATCCACCAGCTTCTGCTCAAGCCCGCTGGTCGCCACCGTCGACACCCGCGCCAGCACCCCGGTATCGAGGCCGAAAGCAATCGCCACCACCCCGCCCAGCATCGCCACGCCAATCCCGCGGCGAATCCACTCGCCGGCGCCCAGCGAGCGCTTCATCGCCGTGAACACCCGGCCGCCGATCAGCAAGGCCACCGCCAGCGACGTCGCCGCGCCGGCCGCATAAGCCACCAGCAGCAACGTGGTGCCGACGCTCGCGCCGCGCAAGGCCGCGCCGGTCAGTACCAGACCGAGAATCGGACCCGCGCACGGCGCCCACAGCAAGCCGGTCGCAATCCCCAGCAGGAACGACGACCCCGCCCGCACCTGCTGGCCGTCGGCCTGCGCGAAGTTCGACAGGCGATTGCCCGCGCTGACCAGCGGCCGCATCAGATGATCGGCGAAGCGCGGGAACAGCAGCGTCAGGCCGAACACACCGAGCAGCACGATAGCGACCCAGCGGCCATACTGGTTGGCCTGCGTGACCCAGCCGCCACCTACCGCGGCGAGCGTTGCGACCAGCGCGAAAGTCAGCGCCATGCCGGCGAGCAAAGGCAGGCCGCTGCGCACGAACGGCTGATCGGCGCGCGCGAACACGAACGGCAGCACCGGCAGAATGCACGGGCTGAGGATCGTCAGGGCGCCGCCGAGATAAGCGAGAACGATGAGTAACATGTCGGTTCCGGGCGTGGTTCGTGGATCGTTCAGTTCAGGGGCTCAGGCTGAAACGGTCCGGATTTGAGGAAGATGACGGCATCGTAGTGCGCCAGCGGTGTCGAAGTCCTCACGGAAAGTTAAATTAAATGTGATAACTCGCCGCCCGGAAATTTTGCACAATGGCGCAAACGGCCCGCCTTGCGGCGGCCCTTTCCTTTCCACCCGTCAGGGCACGCCCACTCGGCGTTTCACTAGCCTCCACGAACCCCATGGACCATCCGAAACGCATCCTGATCGTCGAAGACGACGTCGATATCGCCAACGTGCTGAGTCTGCATCTGCGCGACGAACGTTACGAAGTCGTGCATAGCGCGGACGGCAACGAAGGGCTGCGGCTGCTCGAACAAGGCGGCTGGGACGCGCTGATCCTCGATCTGATGCTGCCGGGCGTCGACGGTCTGGAAATTTGCCGGCGCGCCCGCGCGATGACGCGCTACACGCCCATCATCATCACCAGCGCCCGTTCGAGCGAGGTGCACCGGATTCTCGGTCTGGAACTGGGCGCCGACGACTACCTCGCCAAACCGTTCTCGGTGCTCGAACTGGTGGCGCGTGTGAAGGCCTTGCTGCGGCGCGTCGAAGCGATGGCGAAAGATTCGCGCATCGACGCCGGCAGCCTGCAGATTGCCGGCCTGACGATCGATCCGTTGACGCGTGAAGCTCGCGTCGACGGCAAGCCGATCGAATTGACGCCGCGCGAATTCGACCTGCTGTACTACTTCGCGCAGCATCCCGGCAAGGTGTTCTCGCGCATGGATCTGCTCAACGCCGTCTGGGGCTATCAGCACGAGGGTTACGAACACACCGTGAACACCCACATCAACCGGCTGCGCGCCAAGATCGAGGCCGATCCGGCGCAGCCCGAACGCATCATGACGGTGTGGGGCCGCGGCTACAAACTCGCGGCACCGGGCGAGTCGCCCGCGCCCGCACCTTCACGAACGGACACGCCGTGAATCTGACGCTCACCCAACGGCTCGCCATCGTCTTCTCCGCGCTGTTGCTCGCGTGCTGCGGGGCGTCGGCGTGGCTGCAGATCCGCTCGAGCGATCTGCATGAAAAGGAAGTCGTGCAGAGCCTGTCGAAGAGTCTGGCCGACCATATCGCGCACCGCGCCACGCTGATGGACGCGAACGGTTTGCGGCCCGACGCCGTGCGGCAATTGTTCGGTCAGTTGATGGCGGTGAATCCGAGCGTCGAGGTGTATCTGCTCGACAACGCCGGCAATATCAAAGGCGACGACGCGCCCGCCGGCCACGTCAAACGCGAACGGGTCGATCTCACGCCCATCCGGCAATTCATCGCCGGCGACGCGTTACCGATTCTCGGCGACGATCCGCGCAGCCTCGACGGTAGAAAGGTATTCAGCGCGGCGCCGCTGCAATTGAGCGGGCAGCAACCGTCCGGTTATATCTACGTGGTGTTGCTCGGCGAAGAGCACGACGCGCTGGCCGCGCGGGTGGCCGCCAGTTCCGTGTTGCGCACTACGTTGTGGTCGATGGCGCTAGTCGCGCTGCTGGGTCTGCTGGCAGGTCTGACGGCGTTCGGTCTGATCACACGGCCACTGCGCCGCCTCACCGACGCGATGCGCCGCTTCGACGCGGACGGCGAGCCGGATACGCAGCCACACGTGCCGCGTTCGTCGCCGGCGGGACGGCGCGACGAAATCGCCGTGCTCGAAGCGACCTTCGCGCAGATGGCGGACCGCATCGGCGAGCAGTGGCGTGCGCTGACACGCCAGGATCAGCAGCGTCGCGAATTGATCGCGAATATTTCGCACGACCTGCGCACGCCGCTGACTTCGCTGCATGGCTATCTGGAGACGCTATCGCTGAAGGCCGACGCGCTCGGCGAGACGGAGCGCAAACGCTATCTGGCAATCGCGCTTGCGCAGAGTGTGAAAGTGGGGCGGCTCGCGCAGTCGTTATTCGAGCTGGCGCGGCTCGAACACGGCAACGTGCAACTCACGCTCGAACAGTTCTCGCTGGTCGATCTGGTGCAGGACGTGTTCCAGAAATTCGAGTTGTCGGCCGAGGCGCGGCAGATCCAGTTACGCGCGGACATTCCCGCGCGCTTGCCGGCGATCTGCGCCGATCTGGGGATGATCGAACGGGTGTTGACGAACCTGCTCGACAACGCGATTCGCCACACGCCCGCGCACGGTAGCGTCGAGGTCGTTCTCGCGTACAAGGACAGCAAGGTAGCGGTCACACTGAGCGATACCGGTCCCGGCATTCCCGTCGAACAGCGCGACGCGCTATTCGAACGGCCGTTCAACGCCGGTGGTGCGCATCAAGGCGGTGGACTCGGTTTGTTGATCGTCAGGCGCATGCTGGAATTGCATCACAGTCGCATCCGGTTGCTCGATCAGCCGGCAACGGGCACGACGTTTTATTTCGAACTGCCCACGGCGGCCAGCGTGCCGACGACGCTCGCAGTCTGACAAAACGTCTCCGTTAGTGCGTTAGTGCATCAGCGCACCATGCGCGGCCGTACACGCTTTAGACCAGCAAATCCTCGTAGAACGCGCCGAACGGGCGCGTCGGATGAGCCAGTTGAATTTCCAGGATCCACAACCCGGCGTCCGGACACTCCGCGAAGTCACCGAGGTTACCGGCCTTGTAAATCGCATGGGGAAAGTCGCAAACGCGGTGCCCTTTGATATCCAGGTTCAACCGCCAGCCGAGCGCCTCGGCGCGCTGCGCCGCAAAATCGTATAGCGCCGCGCCACTCGCGCGCGTCGAACGCCAGTGATGCTCGACTTCGTCGAACAGCGTTTTCGCGGCGTCGGCGCACGCTTTCATTTCCGCATCGTTGCCGACCACGAAGGTCGCGCCCGCGTCGCCTTCGTGACCGTCCCACACCACGCCCAGATCGACGAAGAAAATATCGTCTTCGGCGAGGCGCGGGTCGCCGTCCGAGCCTTCCTTGAACATCTTCAACGTGTTCGCCCCGAAACGCACCAGCACGGGGTGCCAGATCCGGTCCATGCCCAGTTCGCTCAACACGGTCTTGCATTCGGCGGTTGCTTCCGATTCGAGCATGCCAGGCCGCACCCGCTGCGCGAGCTGGTCGACGACCTCCCACGTTCTGCGCTGCGCGTATTTCATCGACTTGAGCACATACTTGCTGCCGACGGCCTGCTTCGCTGATGTGTCCATCCGCTCTCTCCGGTTATATCTTTCCGAATATAGCGAGAGGCCCGCGCGATGTCCACGTTCGTTTTCGTCACGGTAAGATTGCTGTCCTACTTGATGACCGACGTTGCATGACGTCGCACTGCCATGACCTTTTCCGAAAAGCTCTTTTCCTACGGCACGCTGCAACTCGAAGCGGTGCAGTTAGCCACCTTCGGCCGCAAACTCGACGGCGAGGCGGACGACATGCCAGGCTTCTCGTTGACCCTGCTGAAGATCGAAGACGCGAGCGTCGTCGCGACCAGCGGCAAGACGCATCACCCGGTGGTGAGCTACAGCGGCAATCCCACGGACACAGTGAGCGGTACCGTCTTTTCGATCACGCCCGCAGAACTGGCGCATGCGGATGCCTACGAAGTTTCGGACTATCGGCGCGACAAGGTGACGCTGGCGTCGGGTGTGTCGGCGTGGGTTTATGTCGCGAACAATTCACCCCTGCCGCCCGCGGTGAAATGAGCGCGCATTCGGATTCATTCAGCGCGCTCCGCTTCTGTTTGCAGTCGAGAACTTCTACGCGGGCAGTTCTCGCGTCGAGCAATGCACGCCACCGCCGCCTGACGCAATGCCGAGAATATCCACCTGCACGATCGCGCGTGCACCCGCGTACGGACGGATAGTCGCGACCGCGGCCGCATCCGCCGCGACGTCGTTGAATTTCGGCACGATGATCGCGCCATTGCATTTGTAGAAGTTGATATAGCCGGCGGCAAAGTTGGTCATCTGCCTGTCGCTTAGCGTCACGCCGTTCGACGTGCCGTAGCGGGTCGGCGCATTCAGCGGAATCAATGTGAGCGGCCGTCCTTTCGCGTCCGTTTGGCCCGCCAGGTTCCGGTAGTTGGCGGCCATCAGCGCCTGCTCAGCCGTTGCATTGGCGGGATCGGCCGCATACGCGACCACGCCCGGCGCGAGGAACTTCGCATAGAAATCGACGTGTCCGTTCGTGATGTCGGTTTCATTCGCCGGCGTCGCGGCGCCGCCTTGCGCGCCCACACCCGCGCCGCGCGGATAAACCGCCGTGCCCGGAATCCAGATGATTTTCTGCACGCCCAGCGTGCGCTGCAATTCGGCGAGCACGGTGTCTTTCGCGGTCGGCAACAGGGTCGCGTTGGCAATCACGCCATTCGGGATCGCGAAGAGCTGCGGGTTGCGATTGACGTGCAGCACCGCGGATTCCGTGAGAATCGCCGTGGCCTCGCCGTCGAATTCGATGGCGCCGCCTTCGAGCGTCAGCGTGCTTGAAAGTAATTTGGCGTTGTTCGTCCGCGCCATCCACGCGGCCAGCGTGTGATCGTTCGCGAACGGCTGGAAGAATTTGCCCGCCTTCGACTTGTTGCTGCTCGCCGCGCTCGAGGCCGGCACCGTCATCCCTGGATTGAGATTCACGCTGTCCGTATTCGCGTTGCCCCAGCCGTTGAAGTTGAAGTTCACCGCGCACAATGCGTTGGCGTTGCTCGTGTCCTTAACGAAAACGCAGCCGGTGTCGCGCGTCCAGAGATCGTTGAAGCCATTGGCGAGCACGACCAGATTGACGCCACCCACGCCTGCGCCGCGCGCCACATAGTTCGCGTGGAGCGTCGGATTCGCGCCGCTTGCCGTTGCCAGCAGAGTCTGCGCGACGCTCAGATCGACCGGCAACACCAGCAGGTTGACCGCTTCATAGGTGCCGATTGCTTTCGCCACGTCCATCAGATCGGCGCGAACCCGGTCGATGCCCGCGTCCGTGCTCTGCGCGGTGAGCGGTGCCCAGATGCCGTCGGCATCTGATGCGAACGCCATGTACGTCGCCGTATGCGGTGAGTCCTCGCCCGGCATCAGATACGGCATCTGGCTGGCGGCCGGCGGGGTCCGTGAAGAGGTCGAGGAAGACGTCGATGCCGACGAAGAAGGAGACGACGTATCGCCGCCACCGCCGCCACCGCAAGCCGCCAGCGTGCCCACCAGCGAGAAGCCCAGCAACGACGCGGAGCTTTTAATAAAACCGCGACGCGTCACCGGCGTCCGCCGAACCGTTGCGTTCGACGCCTGATTGCGTTTGCTTTTTGCCATGACTCTTTACCTGTTACGACTTGCGGCCTCCCCTCAACGACGCGGCGATGTTTCGCCGACGCGAAACGACCGCCGACAGTCCGCCCTGCCAGGACATGACTCCACGGCATATGGTCAATCGTCAGGAAAGCCAGATCAATGAACGGTCGAAGAATTCGACCATGAAGACGATCACGAACGCGCCGCACTTTCGCGGCGGCTCGCGAGGACAATCAGGCGGGTTGTTGCTGCGTGGTGCAGTGAATGCCCCCGCCGCCGGCCGCCACGCCGTCTATATCGAGTTGAATCAAGTCGCGACCGGGAAACAGGTCGACGAGAATATCGTGCGTATTGCGGTCCGCCTTGCCGTCGCCGAACTGCGGCGCAATCACCGCGTGATTGCACACGTAGAAGTTGATGTACCCGGCCGCGAACTGATCGTTCTCATACTTGCGACGCACGGTGGACGGCCCCGGCAGCACCACCACTTTCAGCGCGCGGCCCTTCGCGTCGGTGGCTTTGCGCAGGATCTCCAGATTGCGTTGGGTCACCGCATGATCGTACGAAGACGGATCCGGATCGAGCCCGGCCACCACGACACCGGGGCTCGTGAAGCGCGCGTAGAAGTCGGTATGGCCGTCGGTAATATCCTTGCCCGCAATGCCCGGCAGCCAGATAATTTTCTTCACCCCAAGCAGCCGCGACAATTCCGCCTCGCACTGCGCCTTGCTGACGCCCGGATTGCGGTTGGCGTTGAGCACACAGCTCTCAGTGATGATGGCCGTGCCCTCGCCGTCCACCTCGATACCGCCGCCCTCCAGCACCAACCGTGTCTCGACAAATGTCGCGCCGGTGCGATGCGCGACGAACTTTGCGACTTCCGCGTCCTGCTCGTGTTCCTGCTTATTGCCCCAACCGTTGAAGTTGAAGCCCACCGCTCCGAGCTGCCCGGTTGCGCTTTTGACGAACACCGGGCCGGTGTCGCGCATCCACAAATCATCAATGCCTTGCGGCACCAGTTCGACCGACGCGCCACACAGGCGAGCGGCGATCTCGTGGTCTTCCTCGCGCACCAGCATTTTGACCGGCTCGTGCGCCGCGATGGCCTTGGCGATGCCCGCCAGGTTCGCTCTCACCACGGGCAGCAGTTTGCCGCCCCAGATGTCCTCACTGGGACCGAACGCCATCCAGGTCGCGGCATGCGTGCCACCTTCGTCAGGCATATGCCAGCTTTCGCTCTGCGCGAACGCGAGCTGGCTGAAGCCGCTACCCAGCGCGCCGGTAAGCAGCGCGCCGCTCGAGGCCAACAGCCCCCGTTTCAGAAAATGACGTCTTGTCGTCATGTAAAACACCTCGTGCAAATCGGTAAAACGTGATGCGCCGCCCGAACGTCAAGGCTTGCTGGCTTTAAGGCCAAGCCAGAGTCTGCCTTCCAGGCGCGCGGTGGCAGGGGATTCGACCACCGGCGTAAACAACGTCCGCTTCTTCTGCTCGCTCGGATAGATACTCGGATTATTGACCAGCGTCGGGTCCATCAATTTCAGCGCGCCGAGATTCGCATTCGCGTAACGCGTCGCATTGGAAATCTTCGCCACCACGTCGGGCCGCAGGATGTAATTGATAAACGCCTGCGCGTTGTCCGGATGCTTCGCGGTCTTCGGAATCACCATGCCGTCGAACCACATCAGCGTGCCGATGCTCGGAATGTCGTAGACGATGTCGCGCTTGCTGTCCAGTTGCCGCGCCTTCTGCGCGGCCAGGTTGATCGCGCCGGAGTAACCCACCATCACGCATAGCTCGCCGTCGATCAACTCGTTGGCGTTCGCCGAATCGACGAACAGACGGATCGACGGGCGCACTTTCAGCAGCATGGTCTGCGCGACGGCATAGTCTTGCGCGGTCGGATTCACCGGATCGCGGCCCACGTAGCGCAATGCGAGCGGCAGCACCGTGCTCGCCGAGTCCTGCAGACCGATGCCGCAATGCGCGGCGATCCGCGACGCGATCGCCGGATTGAACACCAGGTCCATGCTATCGGCCGGCATGTCCTTGCCGAGAATAGCGCTGACCTTCGCGCGGTCATAACCCACGCCCACCGTCCCCCACATATACGGCACGCCGTACTGATTGCCGGGGTCCGACTGCGCCATCAGTTTCAACAATGCGGGGTCCAGATACTTCAGGTTCGGCAGCCGGGTCTTGTCGAGCTTGCGAAACGCGCCGGCTTGAATCTGCTTCGCCATGAAGTCGTTGGTCGGCCAGACCAGGTCGTAGCCGCTGTCGCCGGTCAGCAACTTGGACTGCAAGGTTTCGTCGCTGTCGTACGCGTCGTAACGAACCTTGATGCCGGTTTCCTTCTGGAATTCGGACAGGGTGTCGGGTGCGAAATAATCGCTCCAGTTGTACAGGTTCAGTACTTTCTCTTCCTCGGCGTGTGCTTGCCCCGCCAGGAAACAGAGAGAAAGTCCGAGACCGGCGAATGCGGGAAGCCAATGCTTTTTCATCACCGGTTCCTTAGCGATAGCAGGACGATGCGCCGTCGCTGGTCAGCAGCGTGCGATACATTTCCGGGCGGCGATCGCGGAAGAAACCCCACGACTGTCGATCCGCGCGAATCGCGTCGAGATCGAACGTGTGCAACAGAATCGTTTCGTCCGTGCGATTGGCTTCGGCCAGTTTCGCGCCGGTGTGATCCGCGATGAAACTCGACCCGTAGAACACGCCGGTCAGTCCCTGCTGTTGCGGATTGCCGTTGCCGAAACCGACTTCACGGCCAATCCGGTTGGCCGCCACCACCGGCACCATGTTGGCCGCCGCATGGCCTTGCATGGTGCGCTGCCAGTGCGCCGCCGAATCGAAATCGCCGCTGAACGGCTCGGACCCGATGATGGTCGGAAAACACAGAATTTCCGCGCCCATCAGCGCGAGACTGCGCGCGGTTTCCGGATACCACTGGTCCCAGCAGATGCCAATGCCGATCTTGCCGAAGCGCGTGTCCCACACCTTGAAGCCGGTGTCGCCCGGCGTGAAATAGAACTTCTCGGTATAGCCGGGGCCGTCCGGAATGTGCGTCTTGCGATACACGCCGAGCACCTTGCCGTCGGCATCGGCGACGGCGACCGAGTTGTAGGCGGCGTTGCCGGCCCGCTCGAAGAAACCGATCGGCAGCACGATGCCCAGTTCACCCGCGAGTTTCGCGAAGCGCGCAATCCGCGCATTGCCTTCGAACGGCTCGGCCAGCTCCAGATGCTTCACGTTCTGATCCAGACAGAAGTACGGCATCATGAAAAGCTCGGGGCACAGCACCAGATTCGCGCCCTGCGCGGCGGCCGCACGGATCAGACGTTCCGCGGTGGCCATGTTGTCTTCAAAGGTCCAACTGCCCGATGCCATTTGCACCGACGCTACGGTGATGTTTCGCGACGCCATATCAGTTCCTTCAATCGGTTTCGGTCTGGATCAAACAACGGTAACGGCAGGCTGCTGCTGCGTCGAGCAATGAATGCTGCCGCCGCCGATCGACAAGGTGGGAATCGGCAGCAACTCCACGCGCCGCTCGGGGAATGCCAGCGCGAACACCTCGCGAGCGGCTTGATCCTGCTCCACGCCGAACGCGGTCGAGATCACCGCGCCATTGACCAGAATGTAGTTCGCGTAGCAATCACAGTAGCGCTCGGAGCCGTAGCGTTCGCTGACGATCGGCGACGGCAGATCGATCAGTTCGAAGCGGCGGCCGGCGGCGTCGGTGGCGAGTTCCAGCGCGCGGCGATTCTCGCGCATCACCTGGAAGTAATCGCCCTGCACCGGACTCGCCGATTGACACAGCATCTTGCCCGGTGCGATGAACGACGCAATGCCGTCCACGTGCCCATTGGTTTCCACTTCGTCCGGATTGCCGGGCAGCCAGATGATTTTCTCCACGCCCAGCATGCGCTTGAGTTCGGCTTCGATTTCAGCGCGGCTCATGTGCGGATTGCGGTTCGGATGCAGCAGGCAGCTTTCCGTGGTCACTAGCGTGCCCTGCCCGTCGACGTAAAACGCGCCGCCTTCCAGCACCATGTGCGAGTTGAAGATCCGCGCGCTGGCTGCTCGGGCGATGTCTTGCGCAACCTGCTGGCAGCCGTCGTACGGCTGGTATTTCTCACCCCAGCAATTGAAGCGGAACGCGGCGGCGCCCAGCTGGCCATGCTCGCCGACCAGGAAAATCGGCCCGCAGTCGCGCAGCCAGTTGTCTTCCGCGGCGACCGCGAGCACGTCGACCGTGCTGCCCAGCAATTCGCGCGCGGCATCCGCTTCGCTGTGAAGCGCGGTCACCACGCAACGCTGATAGCGGGCGATCGTCTGCGCCACTAGCGCGAACTCCCGGCAAACCTTCCGGTAGTGACTGCCCCACACGTCTTCGCGGCCATCCAGAATCGGCCAGCCCAACCAGGTGGTGTGCATCGTTTCCCATTCAGCCGGCATCCGGTAGCCGTCTCGGCGAGCGTCAAAGCGACTCATCCTGCTATCTCCGTCGTTAGGTGGTGAGCCATTGTGATACGGGTTACACTTGATGAAAAATGATCTTTCTTGCTCTTATCAATCAATTTTTCTCATATCTCCATGCAACGTGTCCCGTCCCTGAAGTTGCTGATGGGCTTTGAAGCCGCCGCGCGGCTGGGCAATTTCTCGCGCGCGGCCGACGAACTGCATCTGTCGCAATCGGCGATCAGCCATCAGATCCAGCAACTGGAAGAACAGTTGGGGCAGCCGCTGTTTCGCCGCATCGGGCGCGGCGTGGAATTGACGGTCGCGGGCGAGGTACTGCAGCGAAGCGTGCAACGCTCAATGGAAACGCTGCGCAGCGGCCTCGGCCGGATCGCCACGTATCTGGACCCTGGGCTGGTCGTGCTGGTGTGTCCCGCGCCGGTGCTGCACGGCTGGCTGCAACCGCGCCTCGATCAGTTGCAACAGATGCTCCCGGACCTGTGCCCGCTGCTCTCCACGGACGAAAGCGCGCGTTATGTCGATGAGATCGACGTCGATCTGACGATCGGCGCGCGGCCCATGCAGCAGGCGGGCCTGCTCGAAGTGCCGTTCCTGCAGGACGAATGGGTAACGGTGTGCGCCACCGAACTGGCTGAGAAACTCGCACGCGTGCCGCGCGCCAAGCATCATCTGCACACGGGCCTGATCTGTCTGGAAGAAAACCTCACCAGCGAGAGCACCGCGCCGATTTTTCGCGGGCAGTTGTCGGCGTTTCGCATGAACGCGATCTACGACGACCAGCGCCTGGTGCTGGACGCCGTATTGCGTGGGCGTGGGATTGCCTGCCTGTCGCGGCTGGTCGCGCAAGGCAGCATCGATCAGGGCACGTTGACCGTGCTCGCCGACTACCCGCGTTTGCCGGGCATGACGTGGTGGCTGTCGCGCGTGGCCGGGCCGTCGCGCTCGTCTTTCGTCGAGCAAATGTATGACTGGCTGCTCGCACAGGGCAAGCAGGCCGACCCCGGCCGCGGGCTCGAGGTCTAGCCCGTCCCGGCAGCGCAGCCGGCCCGCTCACGTCACGCGGGCAGTTCCCGCGTCGTGCAGTGAATCCCGCCGCCGCCCGACGCAATCCCCAGAATGTCCACCTGCACGATGTCGCGCCAGCCCGCGTAGGGCTGGATCGCCGCCAGTGCGGTGGCATCGGCGTTGGCGTCGTTGAATTTCGGCATGATGATGGCGCCGTTGCAGGTGTAGAAATTGACGTAGCCGGCCGCGAAGTTGGTCAACTGGCTGTCGTTCAAGGTCACGCCGTTGGAGGTGCCGTAGTTCGCGGGCGTGGTCAGTTCGATCAGTTGCAAGGTTCTGCCGCTCGCATCCGTTTGATTGTTCAGATGCTGCCAGTTGGCTTCGGTCAGTGCCCGCTCGCCCATGGAATTCGACGCGTCGTAGCAATAAGCGACCACGCCGGGCGCGAGGAACTTCGCGTAAAAATCGACGTGTCCGTTAGTGATGTCGGTTTCCTTGGCCGGCGTCGCGGCGCCGCCTTTTCCACCGGCGCCGCAACCGCGCGGAAAGATCGCCGTGCCGGGAATCCAGATGATTTTCTGCACGCCGAGTGTGCGTTGTAGTTCGGCCAGCACGGTGTCTTTCGCGGTGGGCAGAAGCGTCGCGCTGGCGACCACGCCATTCGGAATCGAGAACAGTTGCGGGTTGCGATTCACGTGCAGCACGGCGGATTCCGTGAGAATCGCCGTGGCTTCGCCGTCGAATTCGATTGCGCCGCCTTCGAGCGTCAGCGTGCTCTGCACCAGCGTCGCGTTGTTCGCGTTCGCCATCCAGCTTGCCAACGTGTGATCCTTCGCGAACGGCTGGAAGAACTTGCCCGCCTTCGACTTATTGCTGCTCGCCGCGACCGAAGCCGGGACCGTCATCCCCGCGTTGAGGTTCAAGCCGTCCGTATTTGCGTTGCCCCAGCCGCTGAAGTTGAAACTCACCGCGCACAGTGCGTTGCCGTTTGCCGTGTCCTTGACGAAGAGACAACCGGTGTCGCGCGTCCACAGATCGTCGAAGCCATTGGCGAGCGCGATCAGATTGACGCCGCCCACGCCCGTGCCGCGCGTTACGTAGTTGGCGTGGATGTCGGGATTGGCGCCGCTCGCCGTCGCCAGCAGACTCTGCGCGACGCTCAGGTCGACCGGCAGCACCAGCATGTTGACCGGCTCATACGTGCCGATCGCTTTCGCCACGTCCATCAGATCGGCGCGCACGCGGTCGATACCCGCATCCGTGCTCCGCGACGTGACAGGCGTCCAGATCCCTTCCGAACCCGACGCGAAGGCCATATAGGTGGCCGTATGCGAAGCGTTTTCGGCGGGCAGCAGGTACGCCGACTGATTCGGCAATCCGTTCGCCGATAAGCGCGCCGCAGCACGGTCCGCAGCGGGACTCGACGGCGAATCCGCGCCGCCGCAACCCGCCAGCGTGCCCATCAGCGACACGCCGAGCAGCGTGGCCGATCCCTTGATAAAGCCGCGGCGTGTCAACGGCGAGTGAATGGGCGCCACGCACGGCAGTTCGGTGCTTTTGTCTTTCATCGCATCTCCATGAGCTATGAGTCAACCGATTCGGTCTGTCGCAGCGTCATGCCCACGAAGCACGGCATGACACTGCGTCATACCGCGCTAGAACGAGTAAATAAACTGCGTGGCGAGCAGGTCGTTGGAACGGCTGTACGAACCGTCGTTGCGCAAGAACACCTTGTTGTTGGCCCAGTCGTGGCGATACTCGACTTTCACCGTGATCTGCGCGGTCGGGAAGAACAGCAGATCGAGCGCGACGTCCTGACGATTCGAGCCCTTGCACTGCAAGCCCAGACCGCCGTTCGCCTGCGCATTGGCCATGCAGTCGGCGCTGACGCCGAAGCCGTTGTACGGATCGCGCCCCTGGCCATTCAGCGCCACCCCACCGCCACCGCCGCCGTTCTTGCTATCGGCGAGGAAGTCGTAGCGCAGCGTCGCGCCCATCCGCCCGAGTCCCGGCACACTGAACTTGCGATGCGCGAGCAGCGACACGCCGTACCACTGCGCCTGGCCGCCGTTGAAGGCGGCGTTCTGCTGCTGGCCGTAGTCGAGTTCGACGTTGTATTGCACGTCGGCGAGCAGATAGGTCAGGTCGGCTTCGGAGAAAAAGAACGTGCCGAAACCACGCGGCGCCTGGCCGCTCACGCCATAACTGACCGCGCCGGTCGTCGGATTGATCGCGCTCGGCAAGGTCTGCCGGCCGATGTTGAACGACGCGCCGATATCGAGCGCGCTCGACCACGTATAGTCCGCGCGCGCCGTGAAGGTCGGCACCTTGTTGCTGGTCGTGATCGGGTCGCCGAGCGCATTGGTGCCGGTCTGCGTGATGGCGCCGTTGGTCCGGTACTGTTCGTTGCCGAGCAGGAACTTCCACGCCCAGTTGCCCTTTGCGTAGTTCGCGCCGAGGCCGATATAGCTGCCCGGATCGGAGAAGTCGTACAGCAGGTTGTGGGTGAGCGTGAGCATCTGGTTCGACTGCTGCACTTCATAGCCGCCGAAGCTCGACATGAGGCCCGCGACGAACGTCGTCGTGCCCGACAGCGGCACGCTGAGCACCGCCGTGTTCAGAATGTCGTTGCCGAGTTGGCCATGCTCGTTCTGCAGCAACGTGATGCCGTTGCCGCGATTCGGCATCAGCGTGATTTCCGCCGACGGCGCCATCGGCCCGACGCCGAAAGTCTTCTTGATGTCGAGGTACACGTCGCCGAAGGTACTGTTGAAGTAGCCGCCGGTGCTGGTGTGATTCGCGAACAGGAACGAGGAACTGCCTTGCGCGCGGTTATACACGTAAGTCGGGTCGATATAACCGGTGACCGAGAGACCGGCGATCGGGCCGGTGTTCGCGGCGTCTTCGAGCGAATTCACTTTCAGTGTTTGAACGGCGAGTTGCTGCTTCATCGACGTGACGTCGTCGTTGGTGAGCGTCGCCTGCGCCTGCCCGTAGGCGGACGATGAGACGTCGACCGGTGCGGATGCCGGCGTGGGCGCGGCAGCTACCGGCGCGGCCGGTGGTTGCGACTGCAACCGCTTCACCTCTTTTTGCAGCGCATCGAGGCGTGCCTGCAATGCCCGGATCTGGTCGGCCGTGGTGTCCGCCAGCGCGACGCCGGGCAGACAGCCCGCCACCAGCAGACCAATCAGTTTCTTTCTCACGCAAAGTCTCCTCGTTTGTTGTAGTGCGATTAATTTGTTGAGGCGTTGGCCGTCGCGAGCCCGGTCTTTCGCGGGACGCAGGCGCGAGCGTTCCCCCGCGAGGCGCGCCAGGCGGCTCGCAATCGGTTTCGGTACTGCTGCGATCAGGGAAAGGTCACGCTCTCGTTTGCTCTCGCGCACTAGCGGCGCGAGAGAAGGGTTAGCGCGGCGACGGCTTCATACGGCGCGACGCTCAGCGGCCGGCTTTCAACTGCGCCCAAAGGCGGTTTTCCAAGCGCACGATATCGATCGGCAACGGCCTCATCAGCGTCATCTTGCTGAGTACGTCGTCGCCTGGATACACGCTCAGATCCTGCGATACAACCTGGCTGACGAACGGCCGCGCGGCACGGTTCGCGGTCGGATAGAACACCTCGTTGGTGATTGCCGCGTTGACCTTCGGGTCTTCGATATAGTTGATCCACTTCATCGCCGCTTCGGGATGCGGCGCATCTTTCGGGATCACCATCACGTCGAACCAGAGCAAGCCGCCTTCCTTGACGTTCGAAAAGCGGATCTCGTACGAGCGCTTCGCCTCGGCCGCACGCCGCCGCGCAATGCCCACGTCGCCGGACCAGCCGATTGCCACGCAAACATCGTTATTGGCGAGGTCGTTGATATAGCCCGACGAGTTGAACTGCGTGATGTACGGCCGCACTTGCTTCAGCAGATCGAAGGCGGCCTGATAGTCGCCGGGGTTCGAACTGTTCGGATCCTTGTGCAGATACTGCAGCGCGGTCGCGAAGGCATCGGCGGCCTGATCGAGGAACGACACGCCACAGCTCTTCAATTTCGACACGTTCGCCGGATCGAAGACCAGCGCCCAACTGTCCACCGGCGCGTTGTCGCCCAGCGCCTTCTTCACTTCCTGCACGTTGTAGCCGATACCGTCGGTGCCGTACGCCCAGGGCACGCCGTATTGCGCGCCCGGATCGGCATCCGCGATCATTTTCATCAGCACCGGATCGAGATTCCTGAGGTTCGGCATTTGCGCCTTGTCCAGCTTCTGCAGCATGCCGGCCTGAATCTGTCGCGCCATATAGTTCGACGACGGCACGACCACGTCGAAGCCCGAACTTCCGGCCAACAGTTTTGCCTGCAGCGTGTCGTCGCTATCGTAGTTGTCGTAGCGCACATGTATGCCGGATTGTTTTTCGAAGTTCGGAATCGTGTCCTTCGCGATGTAGTCCGACCAGTTGTAGACGTTGAGTTCGGTATCGGCGGCGCGTGCGGATACCGGGCAAACCAGCAGCAGCCCGGTAATCGCAACGAGAGCGGCACGCGCGGCCTGGTGACGGGAATGACGAACACGCATGGTTATTTTCCTTGAAGTAAGCGTGAGGATTGACGGTGGGTGAGATGGCCGGTTGAGCACTTGATTTCTATTACTAACTAAATGGTTTATCTGGATTGCGGGGCAAATCGACTTGGCCACTCTGTTCAGGGGAACTCACCGCAACGAAGGCCGGTTGCTGCTTGCCGATGGGTGAGCCATTGTGGGTCGAACAAAAGCTGATGAGAATTGATGTTTTTTGTTTGATTCGATCAATTCCGCTCATGGCTTTCAGGTCGAAAGCTATCGGTCCCGCCAGGCAATATCGCCCCGTTCATCGAACCGGCGGGCCAATGCTGTTACAAAATCCGCCTTGTCAAAGGCCATAGGTTTGCTAGCCTTTCAAAACAATTCGTAACACGGTTGTTGCTCCACGTTCCGCACATAGCCACAACAATCCGCGAGGCGTGAAAAATGAGGTTTCGTCCTTTGCTTGCAGTGGGCGTATTCGCGGCACTCGCGCTGACATTCACTTCGCCGGTGGACGCGCAGAGCAACGGCGCCGCTTCCTCCGCCGCGTTCACGGCCTCTTCCGCCGACGCGCGCAGCATCGCCAAAGACGCGTTCCTCTACGCGTATCCGATGCTCTATAACTACAAGACGATGGTGGAACAGGCCGTCGATCCCGGATCGAAATCCTATGTCGGCGGCTTTGGCCGGTTCCGCAACTATTCGCGCCCTTATGGCCCGGAGAACACCGACATCGTCACGCCGAATAACGACACGCCCTACTCCTGGGCGTGGCTCGATCTGCGCCGCGAGCCGTGGGTGTTGAGCGTGCCCGCCATTCCCGACAAACGCTATTACGTGTTCCAGTGGATCGATCTGTTCACCTACAACTTCGCGTACGTCGGGTCCAGGACAACCGGCGACGGCGCGGGGCACTATCTATTCGCTGGGCCGAACTGGCATGGCGAAACCCCCAAAGGTATCGACAAGGTCTTTCGGTCGGAGACGGACTTCATCGTCACGCTGGGCCGCACCGCGCTGCTTGGACCCGCGGACGTGAAGAACCTGCAGGCGATCCAGCGCGGCTACGCGCTTACGCCGCTCTCCGCATTCGAGCACAGCGCGCCGCCTCCATCGGTGCCGAAGCTCTCGTTTCCCCCATGGGACGAAGCGAAGGCGACCTCGATCGACTTCATCGCTTACCTGAATTTCCTGCTGCAATTCACGCAGCCGGTCGATCCCACCGAAATCGAGTTGATGCAGCGATTCGCGACGATCGGCATTGCACCGGGCAAGCCGTTCGATGCCGCCGCCTTGCGGCCGGACCAGCGCGCCGCGCTCGAAGCCGGTGTCGCGGACGGCAAAGCCGCGCTCGCCGACGCGGAAAAGCAGACCACGAGTTCATTCGATCTGTTCGGCGCGCGCCATGATCTCGGCGGCAATTACACGAAGCGCGCGGTGGCGGCCGCGATGGGGATCTACGGCAATACGAAGGAAGAAGCGGTGTACGTCGGCACCCGTCTGGGCGCCGATCATCAGCAATTGTTGGGCTCGCAACCTTATGTGATTCATTTCGACAAGCAGAATCTGCCGCCGGCCAGGTTCTTCTGGTCGATGACCATGTACGACTTGCCGGCTCGTCACCTGGTCGCGAATCCGATTCACCGGTATTCGATCGGCGACCGGACTCAAGGTCTTCAATATGGCGCCGACGGTTCGCTCGATATCTACGTTCAGCATGCGTCGCCCGGGCCGGACAAAGAGTCCAACTGGCTGCCCGCGCCGGAGGGCGCCTACGACGTCATCGCGCGAATCTACGGTCCGGATGCGTCGGTGTTCAACGGCGGTTGGACCTTTCCGGTCCCGCGAAAAGAGTAACAACGCCCGAGCTAACGAGGTGGTCGAATGAAAGCGCACAACGTTCGGTCCTGGCAATCCCGCGCCACTCGTATCGCGATCGCGACCTGCGCGCTCGGCGCCTCGCACAGTTCGATGGCGACGGAAGGCGGCATCGGCCGCCCGATCACAGGGATGCAGGTCACGCCGTACGCCGGCGTCGTGCCGCCTACCGCCGACTGGATCGTGTCCATCACGTCGATCTATTACGAAGGTTCGCTCGGCGCGAGCAAGAGCATTCCAATCGCGGGCACCGTCACGGCCGGGATCAACTACGACATCTCGTACAACCTGATCAACGCGATCCGGACCTGGGGCATTACCGCGGGTGGCTGGAATTTCGCGTCGTCGTTCGGCGTGCCGATTCAGTACACCGACGTGTCGTCGTTTCACGGACGCTTGCCGAACGACACCGCGACGCAGTTCAGCGACCTGTTCTTCACGCCGGTGGTGGCGGGCTACCACCTGAGCAAGACCGATCACATCGCGCTGAGCGTGCAGATGTATGCGCCGACCGGCGCCTATAACCCGAACCGGCTCGCCAATGCCGGACAGAACACGTGGACCTTCATTCCGACGCTGGCCTACACCAAGCTCATTCCCGCGCAGAACATCGAGTTGTCGGTGAACTATGGGATCGAGTTCTACACCGCGAATAGCGACACGCATTATCACAACGCGCCGCTCAGCGTCCTCGACCTGATGGCCGTGAAACGATTTTCGGGTGGCTGGGGGATCGGCGTGATCGGCGGCTACATTCAGCAACTGGGCAACGACACGGGCGGTCTCGCCGAATTGACCGGTGGCTCGCGCGGTCATTCGGTGGGTATCGGCCCAATGGTGTCGTGGTCCGGCAAGGTCAGCAAAACTCCCGTGTCCGCGTCGCTGCGCTGGGTCAATGAATTCGAAGTAGAGAACCGGCCGAAAGGCAACGCGGTCGAATTGTCGATCAGCGCGACCTTCCAATAAGAGACTCGCGTCGGCTAGGGATTGTCCCTGGCATTTCGCGCGGTTTGTCACGCGCTCTCACCAATCTGTCTTGAATCGACTGCAGGATGGCGTATTCGCGCGCTATACGGCACATGGTGCCGATAGCCCGAGGTGCTACGCTCAGGAAAGCAGCCTTCGCGGCATTGAGCCGCCGTTCAGCGGCAGAATCAGCAGCCATCAGAACATACCGCGAAGCGCGATTGCCTGCGAAGGGCGAAACATCGCTGCGGGAGCGACTGCGATGAAAATCAAAACTTATATTCTAGTGACGCTTGTGGTGTTTAGCAGTGCTGCTTTCGGATGGCAGCCGCTGGTCTATCCCATTCGCAGTCAGAGCCCTTATCAGCGCAGCATCGACACCGCGACCTGCTATGCGGCGGCGAACAAGCAAACCAAAATCAACATCGCGCACGAATCGCAGATTCCGCCGCGCCATCCGGCCGTCAACAAGACCTCATCGACTGGTGTGCCTTCGCGGCCGCCGTTGCCGCCCAGCAGCTTCTCGGCCACGCCGCCCGGTATCGGCATGCCCGCGAGCACGCTTGGCGCCAGCGCACCGGTTGCGGCAGCCGCGGCGGGCGCGTCAGGTGCCAAAGCAGGCAACGCAGCCAATCCAGCGAGTTCAGCCAACGCGACGGCGGCCACGTCTGCTTCGAACGCGACGGCGATGGCCGCCAATCCGGCATCGGCCACAAGTGCGGACAATGGCGCCTCGGCAACCGCCGCGGCGAGCGCAACGGAGGTCGCTGCGGCCTCGGGCGTGAAGCTGCCGCCGCTGCCGGCGCCCGAGCCGCCGATGACACAGTATTGGGCCGCGTATGGTGCGTGCATGCAGGCAAGGGGTTACGTCGTCACACAGTAACCCTGCTTGCACGCCTCGCTGCGGAGCCTTGTTTTCCTTGATTGTGGCGCCGGTATTCGACGCCCTTTTGCGAAACGGCAATGCTTAGCGACATTACTTCCGATCAGCAGGACTATCCCCGATGCGGCCACTGCGGTGAGCTGCTAAGCGGCCGTTTTACGCGCTGTCCTTCGTGCCATGCGCATCCGGTCGACACGCTCGACGCGCATCCGGCGCCGCCTCCGCCTTTAAAGATTCCGTTAGACCCACCTCCATCGACCCTCGACGCGCGGTTGCCCGCGCGCCGAATCTGGCGCCCTTCGTCGCGCGCGCTGGCCAATCCCTATGACGTCATAGAGGAACCCGTGGTCGCCGCGCCACCGCATCAGCGATTACGCCAGTCGCTGGTGATGAGCGGCTCGGTACTGGTGGTGGCGTCCGCGGTGTATTTAGGTTTTATCCATAGCAGCGACTCGGGTGTCGGGACACCAATCGGCGTCTCGGGCAAGGTCAAGACGCAAAATGACGTGCCGCCGATTGCGGTGGTTCAGCATCCCGCCGTGCCGCCGGCGAATCGATCGACTGCCGGGGCAGCGCAGCGGTCCACGACGGTTGCGGCCCAGCATGCGCCGGTGGTCACCGCGCAGCGCCCGGCGTCAGCCACGACCGCGACGACACAGCGTCCTACCGTCGTCGCTGCTCAACATGGTCCTCAGGTCACCACCCAGCACGCCGCAACTGCAACCGCAACCGAGACCGCGCAGCGCCCTGCGATAGTCGCCTCTCAACATAGCCCCGCGGCCACCGGCCAGCGTCCTGTGAATGAGACTACGCAGCGCCCTGCGATCGTCACCGCCCAACGCGCACCCGCCGCCACCCCGCAACGCTCCACCGCAACCGGCGAACCGCGAGCGACCGTCGCCGCCGCCCCGCGCGTCCCGACCACCCAACGACCCACGGTCATCGCCTCGCAGCGCGCCGCGGCCGTGCGCTTGCCGCCGCTACCGCCGGCCAATCCGCCGCTGCCCGCACCGCGCCGCGTCGCGGCCGCCGCACCGGACACCCTGCGCACGGCAAGCAACTCCAGCAGCTCCGGCGGCAACTCGCCGGATAAATCGCGCTCGGACGTCTCGCGGCATATCAAGGCCGCGCGCTTCGATCTTCAGCAGAACAATCTGTCGGCGACCCGGGCGCGACTGGCTGCGGCGATCGCCGTGCAACCGGATAATCGCGACGCCCTCAACATGCGCTCCACGCTCAACACGCGCGAACAGCAACGCGACGCCTTGCTGAGTCTCGCGCGAAGTTGCGGCACGATCGCGCGCTGGACCTGTGTGCGCCATAGCGCCGGCAGTGCGCTGCAAATCGACTCGAGCAGCAAGGAAGCGCAGCGTCTCGTGATGCTCGCCGCGCGCGAGTCCGAGCCGGCGTTCACGCTGCCGGCGCCGTCCGTACCCGATCCCGTGCCGGATACACCGCTGGACAATCACCATTGATCGCGCAAGGCATCGCAAGACTATCCGCGCGAAGCCGCGTCATGCAGACCGACATTCGCCCGCGCGCCGCACGCTACCGCGTCGACACCGCAAGCTTCACCTGCTGCGCGATCGCCCGGTAGCGCGCCGCCGTATCCCTGAGCGTCAGACCGGTGAGCGAGCGTTGCGCCCGCGCCTGGCCCAGCGCGGCGACCACGGCGTCGACGTAGCAGCGCAGGTCGTCGGTATCGACCAGTTGCACGTTCGGAAAGCCGTTCGCGAACGCGAAGGCCGGAATCCGGTTCGCCACGATCGGCACGCCGGAGGCCAACGCTTCGAGGAACGCCACGCTATGCGCCTCGGACCGCGACGGCATCACGAACACATTCGACTCCGACAGCACACGCGCCACGTCGGTACGCGGCCCGGCGACCACCACACGCTCACCGATGCCGAGCTGGTCGGCCAGCGCGACCACTTCGCCCTGATACGCGGGGTCTTCGATCACGCCGTAAAACACGAGGCGCGCGTCGTCGACCTGCTTGAGCACTTCGCTGAACGCGCGCACCGTCAGCAGCTGATTTTTCACGGCGGTGTAGCGGCCAATCTGCACGACTTGCGGCGCGCAATCGCTGCGCGCCACGCTGTCCGTAAACGAAAACCGCGCGAGATCCACGCCGTTCGGCACGACCGTCATCGAAGGATGCGGCCCGATGGCCTTCACGTAATCGGTCACGCCCTGCTGCGACACGCCGATCACCACGCGTGCGCGCCCCTTCAGGATATGTTCGACGCGCCGGAACAGCGGCCGCTCGAAGTCGTTGCCCGCTGAATGCATGACATACACGACCGGCACGCGCAGCGGCAACGCGCGCGCGTAAAACGACGGAATGGTGGCATGCGCGAAGATCACATCCGGACGAAAGCGTCGCACCGCGAGGAACAACTGCCACAGCTTGATGGGCAAGCCATGCCGGTGGCGCGGAAACCAGCACTGCACGTCGTGGCTCTGCAGTTCCTCGCGCAACGAAGCGAAATCGGCATGCGCGGGCAACAGCGACGCCACGCACACCGCCATTCCTTCGGCGGACTGGTCGAGCGCGAGGTCCTTCGCCAGGACTTCCGCGCCCGATAAGCGTGGCGCAAGCACCAGATGAAAAACACGCATCACGACGTCCTTGCAGTCAGCGTCCTGAATAGCATCCACGCCGCGGCGCAGCCGAGGCCGAGCGTCATCGACCAGGCAATGCCCGTCACGCCCCACCAATGTACCGCGGGCGGCGCGCTCACCAGCAGCACGACGACCTGAATCGCCGACGCATGCACGGTCGCCTTCGCATCGCCCACCGCGCGCAGATACGCAACCAGCACGGCGATCAGCGCACCGATCGCCATGTTGATCACGAGGATCCGGAACAGCGGCACCGCGGGCAGCCAGGCCGCGCCGAGAATCAGCGAGAACAGCGGCTCCGCGATCAGCCTGAGCAGCATGACGAACGCGGTCAATCCCATCGCGATCGCCAGCAGATAGATTTTGATAACGCGCGACGCGGCCTGCGGATTGCGCCGGTGGTGCGCCGCGAAGGTGGGAAACAGGTATTGCGACATGGCGATCGCCGCGTCGGCGAGCAGCATCTGCGCGAGCCGCGACGACATCTGATAGCCACCCAGTTGCGCCGGCCCGAGCAATTTGCCGACCACCACCTTGTCGAACTGATTGAGCAACAGATTGATCACGCTGCTGGCCCAGATCCAGCGGCTGAAGCCGACATAGTGACCGATGCCCGACCACACCGCGCGAATCGGCGGACGCGGTTTCATGGTGGCCCAGGTCAGCGTGCTCTTCAGGCTTTCGCCGGCCACCAGTCCGATCAGCACCGAAGCCGCCCCCGCGCCGAAATACGCGAGCGCCAGTCCCACCGTGCAATCGACGAACGACGCCGCCACTTCGACACCGGCAATGTGCTGAAAGCGACGCTCGCGCTGCACTACGTAGTAGGTCGGCGAAGCCAGCCCGCGCAACAACGGCAGCAAAGCGGCCAGTTGTATCAGCACGAGCGAACCGTTCAGATGGAATTGACTGCTCAGCAGCGGCGCAAGCGCGACCAGCAGCAAAGAGATGAGAACGCCGCGCGCGGTCAGCGTGGTCCATACCGCGCCGAGTTGCGGACGGGTGGGCGCATGCTCGCCTTGAATGACGGCCTGCGCGAGCCCGGTGTCGGACAGCGCTTCGGCAATCGCGACCGCGAGCAAGGCCACGCTCACGCTGCCGATCGCCGCCGGCCCGAGCATGCGGCCGATCGCGAGGAATTTGATCGCCACGAGGCCTCGCACGGCGAACTGTTGCAGCAACACCCACGTTGCCGCACTCGCGCCGAAACTGCCCGCTATCGACACTGCCGGAAGCCTGATCGCCCGCAAGCTGTCTCTCCGTCAAAACCTGGCGCGCCCAGATCGGCGCCAGGCAGCGATAAAAGTATCGCTGCGAACGCCGCCGGCGCACAATTCATTGGGTTGCACCAGCAAGCTGGCGGGGTTTTCATCGAACTCCAGTCACGACCTTACCGCGAGAGAATCGGCGACAACCGCCATCAGCTAGGCCTGGTCAGACGAAGCCGACAGACCCTGGTACGTTGGCACACAAAGCGGGTCAAATTAGTCCTGGACCCTACGCGGGCGATGCTAACGTTGTCCCGCTAGCGCCTGGCAACAGCCGGCGCTCAGGTACTTTTTTCTCCTACCACGCACAGGTTACCGACGCGATGGAACAAGACTATGTCCTGATAGTGGAACCCAATCTGACCGGCCATCGCTGGCGCTATGTCGAATGGACCATGCAGGCCTGCGCGGAAGCCGGTTACCCGTGCATTCTGGTCACCGAATGCGCGAACGAAGATCACCGGCTCGCGCGTCAGATCACCGCCGCCAACCGCGCGGACCAGCAGATCGCGTTCGTCGATCCCGAGGAACCGCAGCGCGGCCGCTTACCGGACCCGAATCCGTATTGGCGCTTTCACCGCTACTTCAAGCGCGTGCATTCGATCCTCAGCCGCATGCAGAACATTCGCCTCGTGGTGGTGCCGTACGTCGACTATTTTTTCTATTCGCTGCCGTTTCTCGGCTCGCCGTTCGGCAAGACGCCATGGATCGGCATCACGATGCGTGCCACGTTTCATCACCACAAGGTCGGTATCAAAGCGCCCGATCGTCCGGTCGTCAACGCGATCAAGGCGCAGCTGTTCAAGCGCGCGATTCGCACCAGCGGCTTGCGTACCTTGCTGACCATCGACCCCACCTTGCCCGAATGGGCGGCGCGCTATTCGTCGAAGACCGGCGCGAAAGTCGCCTACGTTGCCGATCCGTTTCCCGATGAACACGCGGAGAATCCGGTGCTCGCGCGCGCGCGTCTCGGCCTCGATACTGACCAGCGCTATCTGCTCGTGTATGGCGCGATCACCGAACGCAAAGGCATCTACGAGCTGGTACATGCGCTGACGCGGCTGGACCACGCGCCGACGCTGATCGTTGCCGGCGAACAGGACGACGTGACACGCCACTTCATGCGCAATCATGTGCGCAGTCTGACGCCCGCGCCGCTGGTGCTCGACGAGTTCATCTCGAACGACGTGGAACGCGATCTATTCTCCGCCTGCGACGCGGTCTGGCTCGGCTACAAGGGGCACTACGGCATGAGCGGCGTGCTGGTGCAGGCCTATCGATTCGGCAAGCCGGTGATCGCGACGGAAGACGGTCTGATCGGCTGGTTCAGCCGGCGCTGCGAGTTGGGGCCGATTCTGAGCGACCTGAGTTCCGCGTCGATTGGCCGGGCAATCACGGAAACCATGACGTCATGGCCGCATCCGCGCGAAGCCGAACCGGCCGCTCGCGAAGACCTGCTGTCGCGGCACACGCTTGGGCAATTCAAGCAGACCTTGCTGCAGCAGATGGCTTGAGTTTCAGCGTGGTTTTCAGGCCTCGTTCTGGCGCACTGCCGTTTTAAAGCTCAACGCCGCAACACCTCCCCCCAAAAAAACGAGGCGTCCATCATCAAGATGGACGCCTCGTCACATTCAGCCCGTCAACCCGACTAGGACAACTGCCCGCCCGCGGGCACTTCCTCGCGCACCGAACTGCTGCGCTTTTCCGGGAACAGCGCGTTGCGCATCAGCAGGAACGGGTACTCGATCGCGCGCGTTGTCACGTAGCCGATAAAGATGGCGATCGCGAATTGCGCCGTCAGCGCCAGCACCCAGATCAGGCTCGGCGGAAAACCCATCGCCGTGGTCTTGCGAATCAGAATGTCGCCCGGCGCGAGCGCCAGCGAATGCCACAAGTAAATCCCGTACGAATAGAGGCCGATCCACGCCACGCCGCGATAAATCCACGACTCGCGCAGCGAGCCGGAATACTCGAGGACCAGCACGATCAGCGCGGCGAAACCGAGCGCCTGAATCGTGTAACCGATGCTTTCGTCGAGCGCGAGATTTTTGGTCGCCAGCACCAGCCACGCACACAATATGACCACCCCGAGAATCAGCAGTCCCTTGCGTTTGGCGAGCTGATGGTAGACAGCGGGCTTCATCCAGTAAATTGCCGACAGAATCACGCCGACCAGCAAACTGTCGATCCGATACTGTGTGTAAGCGAACGCGCCATCCAGATCGCCGCCCGCCACCGCGAAGCAACGCGCGGTCAGCACCACCGCGCAAATACCGGTCAGCACGCCGACAATCGTCCATGCCCCCAGCTTCCAGCGCGCGAACAGCAGCAAGAGGGCCGGCAGCACGAGATAAAAGTGTTCTTCGACCGCAAGACTCCAGGTCTGGGTGATCGAGGTACCCAGATAGTTCTGCAAGTGGGTCAGGTTCTGCACGAGGAAGGTATTCCACGGATGCCGTCCGGCCAGCACATGAAACGCGATCAGCACGTAGTAAGCGGGCCAGATGCGGAAAATCCGCCGCACGATAAAGCGCCTCGCATCGACATGTCCGGTTTCAGCGTATTGCCGGAGCAACAGACCGCCCACCAGAAAACCGCTCAGCGTGAAGAACAGATTCACGCCTTCGCGGCCGAAATTCTTCAGCGGATATTCGATGACCTGGATCAGGTAATTGCCGGTGTGGACCGCGTGAAAGTGAAACCCCATCACCGCGATGATCGCAATGCCGCGGACAAAATCGAGTTCGATCGCCCGTCCCCGTGTCGTAGGCCGCGCCCCGCCGAAAAATTTCATGTTTTTCCCCTGTCATCTGGTGCAAGCGATCCCGCGGTAGGGCATGGCCCTTTTTGCATCTTCCGTGGCTGCGTCCGTGCGTGCGCGCCAACTTCAAGACATTGGCCGACAACCTGCGCCGATGTGCACGCCTCTTGCCGCCAGGAACTTGCATGGAACCCAAGTAAGCGCCAAAGCGCCAACCTGGGTCTATAAAAAGGCACTTGCCGGCGTCGCCAGAACCCAGGCAATCGACGACGAATGCGGTCCAGGTAACTAACGTATTGGGAGATTCCCGCACAATGGCCCGATACGTGACCGTCCGCTGCAGACGGACGGCGAAACGACGGCGACGGGGGAGGGATCAGCAATGCGCCATCAGTATGCAACGCCCTGGATATGGATTTTTCTGCTTCCGCTTGCGTGGGACTACAAGGCCACCGACGCCAACGTCGGCCACCTCGCGCAGTTCGTGTTCGTGGTCCCGGCATTCGCCGCCGGCCTCGCGCTGCTGCTGGTCGCGCCGCGCTTTCGCGAGCGTTCGCGGCTGCGTTCGATCGTCACCGCAAGCATGCTGCTGTGCGTGTTCGGCAGTGTGGTGGCCCAGTTCGTGCAGGACAACGATGTCGGCAATTATCTGCGCACGCTGCTGCCCTTCGTACTGTTCCTGCTCGGCTATCTCGTGGCGTGCCGGCCGTGGAGCGAATCGCGACTCTCCCAGTTCGAACGCGCGCTGTTCGTCGCCAATCTGATTAGCGCGGTGTTCACTTTCGGCTACGGACTGGCGACCAGCGGCGATCTCGAAGAAGTGCGTTACCGGATCATCTCCGTGACGTTGCTCGGTTTGCAAGCCGTGCTGCTGCATGAGTTCGTGGTAGCGCGACGCTTCTCGCTGTTCAACGTGTGCGTGTTCGCCGGCACGGTGATCGTCGAATTGTTGAGCGTGACCCGCAGCCTGCTGCTCGGCACCGTGCTGCTGTTCCTGCTCGCCGTGGCGCTGAGCGCGCCGACGATTCAACATATCTGGCGCGCATTCGGCCGCAGCATCGTGGTGGGCGTCGTGCTGGCCGCCATCGCCGGTGTCGCCGTGATCAGTTTTCCGACCGTCGCCGAGCACTGGACGCAGCGCATTTTCGCGTCCGCGGAAACGGAATCGGGTAAGGATCCAACCACCATCACGCGTCTCGCGGAAATGCGCGACCAGTACGACCAGGTCATGGAATCGCCGTCCACGGTGCTGTTCGGTGAAGGCTACGGACACTATTACCGCTACTCGCCGGTCTATCTGCCGGATCTCGTTGGACAGATCTCCGACGAGGATTTCTACGCGATCCACGAATGGGCCGCCGGTCACAACTTCTGGGTCTACCAGTTCTTCGCGGGCGGTCTGCTGTTCGGTATCGGCATGCCGTTGGCGACGCTGGCCGCGCTGGCGATCTGCTTCTTCTCGTATCGCTACTGGCGCGCGGTCGTGCCCGATGCGCCGATGCTGCCGGTGCTGGGGCGCGCGATCATGCTATTCGCCGCGTTGCCGGCCACGTCGATCGGCGGCAATCCGCTTGGGCCGCGTTTTTCGGGCCTTGTCTTCGGTGTCGCGCTCGGTCTGATGATCGCCACGCACTCGCGCCTGCAGCGTGCGTTACCGGCGCGCGTGAGACGCCCGCGCCGACCGCCGAATTGGCGGCCAGGCGCGATGCCCGATCTGCCGGGTCGCATCCAGCCCGGCATGGGCCGTGCCGACCTGCCCGCCGCGCTCGGCTCGTCGCGCGGCTCGAACGACTCGCGCGATACACGCGACGCGCGTGACACCCGCGATACCCGCTCGTCGCCCTCTTTCGGCGCGCTCGTGCCCCACACTTCGCCGACGCCAGGCGGCAACCGACCGACTATCGCCCGATGAAAATCCTCCATCTGCTTGCCAGTGTCGATCCCCGCGCGGGCGGTCCCGTCGAAGGCGTGCGCCGTAGCGGCATCGCGATGCAGGACGCCGGTCACGACATCGAGGTCGCCACCTGCGATGCGCCCGGCGACGCCTACCTCGCCGCGTTTCCGTTCGCGGTCCACACCTTCGGGCCGACGCCAAGCCGCTATGGCCACAACCCGCGTCTCGCACCGTGGCTCGCCGCCAACGCGAAACGCTTCGACGCGGTGATCGTGCACGGTCTGTGGCAATACCACGGCTTCGCGGCATGGAAGGCGCTGCGCCATAGCGAGGTGCCGTATTACGTGTACGTGCACGGCATGCTCGACCCGTGGTTTAAAGAAACCTATCCGCTCAAGCACATGAAGAAGTGGCTGTACTGGCCGTGGGCCGAGTACCGTGTGCTGCGCGATGCACACACCGTGATCTTCACGACGGAAGAAGAACGCACGCGCGCACGTCAATCGTTCTGGCTGTATCGCGCGAACGAGCGGATCGTGCCGTTCGGCACGACGGTGCCGCCGCTCGACGCCGCACCGCTGCGCGAAGCGTTCCTGCAAGCCGTGCCCGGTCTGCGCGGCAAACGCATTGTGTTGTTTCTCGGCCGCGTGCACGCCAAGAAAGGCTGCGATCTGCTAATCGACGCGTTCGCCCGCGTGGCCGGCCGCGATCCGTCGCTGCATCTGGTGATCGCCGGTCCCGACGAAACCGGCTGGGGCGTGACGCTGCGCGCGCAGGCCCAGGCGGCCGGCGTCGCGCATCGGCTGAGTTTGCCCGGCATGTTGCAGGGCGATCTCAAGTGGGGCGCGTTCCACGCGAGCGACGTGTTCGCGCTGCCCTCGCATCAGGAAAACTTCGGCGTGGCGGTGGCCGAGGCGCTGGGTTGCGGACTGCCCGCGCTGATCTCCGACAAGGTCAACGTGTGGCGCGAAATCGACATGGACGGCGCGGGCCTGGTGGCGCCGGATACCGTGGACGGCACCGAGAAGAATCTGTTGCGCTGGCTCGATCTCGACGACGCCGCACGCGATCAGATGCGCGCGCAAGCAACGCGCACGTTCAACGCGCGCTTCCGGATCGAAACGATGGTGAGCGCGCTGACGGCGCTGCTGGAAACGAAGGGCGCGCCCGTCGATGAACGTGGCGATTCGACGCCGCTCGCCACGCTATGCGAAGCGACGCAGCAAAGCCGCTGAGCCCGCTTTAAAAAACACCGCTCAAAAACAGGATGGCGCGCAGTTCACACTGCGCGCCATCTTCATTTCCACCTTCGCCAGATTCCGGCTAAGGCATCACTGCTCCTTCATCAACGACGTCAGCGTCGACGCCGCAATAGGTAGCGCCTCAACCTGCGGCGTCGCCTGAATCGACATCATCGAACTGTTGGCCGCTTCGGCACGCGTGTTGCCGACGATATCCGGAACATCGAGCTGACGCACCAGATGCCCGGCGAGCCGCAACGACAACGCAGCGATCGTAATGGTCGGGAAGTTCGCGCCCACGGTCGGAAACACCGAACTGCCGCCGACATAAAGATTGCTGATCCCGTGCACCTTGCAGTCGCGATCCACCACGCCTTCGCGCGGCGAATCGTGCATGCGCGTCGTGCCCATGTGATGCCACGTGCCTTCGAGCTTCGCAGGCCACGCGCGGCCTTCGAGCGGGGCGTCGAGTTGCACGTCGGCGACGCCGGCCAGTTGCAGCTCCTGCGCGAGCAGCGCGAAGGTTTTGTCGAACGTGCGTTGCACCTGATCGCCCAGACGCCACTCGACCCGCACGCGCGGCATGCCGAAGCGGTCGCGTTTATCGGCCGACAGCGTGACGCGGCTATCCGGATCGGGCACCGCTTCGACGATCGCCTGCAGCGTCACGTCGGTGATGAGCGCCGGCCATTGCAGCAGACGCGTCAACCCGTAGCCCACGGTATCCAGCGGATGCGCAATCATCGTCTCGATGTCCCGCTTCAGACTGCGCCCGGGCTGATCCTTCTGCAGCAACGCTTCCTTGCAATGGATCAGCGCCTCGGAACCCGCGCTGCCTTCGCCGTACCATTTCGAATAGAGCCACACGCGGGAATTCAGCAACTTTTCGCGCGCCATCCATTCCTGCTTCGGCGCGAACTGCGACGAGATCTTCGTGCCGTGCGCCGACACCGCGGCGTTCTGGTAGTGATACTTGATGTCGTACAGCTTGTTGCGCGCGTTACCCGGCCGGAAGCGGACCTTGCCCGACATCATGCGCGGGTGGTCCATGAAGTAGCGGCCCACCAGATCGTGCGCATTGCCGAGGCCGGCCGTCTGCACGTCGTTCGACGCGAGCAGCAGGCGCGCATTCTCGATCCCGCCGGTCGCGAGCACGAAAATCTTCGCCTGCATCGTGATGCGACGGCCGCTGATCGTGCCGACTTTCACGCGGGTAATCGTGGTGCCGTCGGCGTTGGCGTCGATGTTCAACACGTTCGCATGCAGATATACGCGTACCCGCGACGATTGCGACAGCTCGTCGCGATACACCTTGCCGAAGCGCACCGGCGGGCTGAACTGCGCGACCGTGTCGCGCATGTCGCCGGTCGAGAGCGGCAGGCGGCGCACGTCGGGACGGCCGATCTCGCGTTCCCAGTAAGCGGGGTCGAAATTCTGCGGGCCGAGCTTCAGCAATTCATGCGTGCGCGCGTAATACGGCGCGAGTTCGTCGAGACCGAACGGCCAGCCGCTGTGCGCAATCCAGTCGCGCTTTTCGAAATCCCAAGGATCGAGCGGACGGCACCAGCCGCCCCAACAGTTGCTGCTGCCGCCGAAGTAACGGCTGCGCGAGCCGTCCGCGAACGAGTACGGTAAGCCGGCATTTTCGCCGCGATAGAGGTCGCGCGTTTCGTCGTCGGGTCCGAAGCCGCCGCTCTCGAGCAAGCAGGCGTCCACGCCCGCCCTCGACAATTCGAGCGCCAGCGTGATGCCGGCCACGCCGCCACCGATGATACAAACCGTCGTCTCTATGACCGTGTTCTGAGCAACCGTACGAGTGTCGATGAACATCCCCTGCTCCCGTCTTCTTCATGCATTTCCGGCGTGCGTCTCTCACGCTCGCCGACCCGCTCAGGTCGGCCAGGCAGACTCACGCGCGCGTCGCGCCCCGGTGCCGTCAGTGGCGTTGCCGCGAGCGTCGAGCGGACGGCATCGACGTTCCCGTGGCAGCGCCCGGCCTGCGCCGGACAACACGACTTCGGCCTCCTCAGCGTAAAAACACTGCGGTTCTATGTCTGTGGTTCAGGTCACTGAAGTAAACCGTTTCCGAATGAAACGGCACGGATTGCCGCCGTACACGCCCTCGGCTTCGAGCGACCGGTGTACGACCGACAACGGCGTCACCACCGCCGAACGGCCGATCGTCACGCCCATCTGCACGACGCACTTCGAAGTGATCCACACCCCGTCTTCAATAACGATCGGCGCGACCTGCAAATCCATCGTGGTGCTCATTTCGTGCGAGCCGGCGGTCAGGAACGTGCCTTGAGAAATGCAGACGTTCGACCCGATCCGGATCGGCGCCTGGTTGTAGATCCAGACATCCACGCCGAACCAGCACTTGTCGCCCACTTCGAGATTCCACGGTGCCTTCACGCGGAGGGGATGCACGAACCGGCAGCCGCTGCCGATCTTCGCGCCGAACAGGCGTAACAGCGCCACGCGCACCGCCGACAGCGGCAGCAGTTTGTTGTTGATCACACACGCTTCGAGCACGAACCAGATCAACTCGATCAGCGGGCCGCGCGCGGCGCGATAGTTGCCCTTTCCGGCCAGGCTCAGGTCGATGACACGGCCTGATTCGTGCGCCGGTTCGGCTTGCGGAACAGCTCCGATCTGCGGATCGTCGGCAACGTTACCCATCAGCTTTCTCCGAACCACGAACGGTGGTAAACAGATTGCACGTCACACTGCAATTTCCTTACATTATGTTGCGGCGCCTTGCGCGGCTTGGTGGCGTGGCTGTGTGGGCAAGCGTTTTGGCGGCTACGCGCGGCATGGATGGCGCACGATAGCTGTACCGCGACCGCATCACCCGGGGGACCACAATGAACAACTCGCTTCGGCAATCCGCCACCTGTCTGTTTCTCGCTCTCGCCGCGAGCGCCGTACCGGCATTCGCTCTCGCGCAGAACAATCCCGCCCAGCCCGCGCCGGCCGCTAACGCCGGCACGACCTACGGCACCCTCCCGCGGGCGCCCGTCGATCGTCGCGCCAAACAGCGCACCAGCGAACAAACCCTGCTCGGCGCACCGCGTCCGTACGGCACCGCCGACATGCAGCAAGGCGACACGGACGACGCTCAACGCACCGCGCTGCTCAACGAACAACGCATGACCGTGCTGGGTGGCGGGCAAGGCGCGCAACCCGCGCTCGGCAAAGGCAAGGGCAACGGCAAGGCGCCCGCGCCCGGCACCGCGCAACTGCGCGTAGCCGATCAGGCAGGACCGCAACTCAAGGCGGCCGACGGGCTGACTCAGGAAGGCGCCGTGAGGAACACGTACGCCGATCCGTACGCAACGGGCAAGCACGCCGTCTATCGTTCCCCGTGGTGAGTGCGCATTCATGACGTGGGCCGCTTGCCGGATCAATCCGGCGCGGCTTCCTCCGCCGTAGCCGGTTTGCGCCGGCGCCGCGCCGCGGCGGTCGAATGCCGCGCGCCGAAAAACGGCGCTTCGGCTTTGACCCGTTCCCGTGATGCGTCTTCACGCACCGGCAACACGCCACCCAGACGTTCCTCGAACGTGCGAATCGTCGCCTCCGGCGAGAGCGCGCGCTCCGCATAACTGCGCGCGGCCTTGCCGAGCGTGGCGCGGCGGTCGGCGTCGCCCGCGAGCATCGTGAGCGCGGCCACCAGCGCCTTGGCTTTGTCCGGCGGCACGACCACACCGCGCGGCGCGACCGCTTCGTAAAGCGCCGTGCCGCGGCGCGCCATGGCCACGGTCGCGCGCCCGCTCGCGAACATGCCGGTGAGCTTGGACGGCATCACCAGATCCGCCGCGTCGCCGCGTTGCGGCAGCACGTGAATGTCGGCGAGATTGAGCAATTCGTTCAGACGTTCGGTGGGCTGCAACGGCATGAAAATGCAGTTGCTCAAGCCCGCGCAGCGCTCGAGCAGACTTTCGCGCGCCGCGCCGCTGCCGCAAAAAACGAATGTGAGATCGGTCCGCTCGGCCAGCATCACGGCCGCGTCGGCGAGCGTTTCAATGCCCTGCTTCGCGCCCATGTTGCCGGAGTACAGCACCACTTTCTGTCCGGCGGGGATGCCCAGTTCACGGCGATAGTCGCTGGGGCGCGAGAGAGGGAAAATCGCCGACACGTCGACCCAGTTCGGCAGACACACGATGCGCGAAGGCGCCACGCCCTTGGCCGCCGCGCGCGCGCTCATCTGCCGCGTGATCGATGACACCGCATCGAAACGCCGCAGCAGCGCGCTTTCGATCCAACGCGCGAAACGCGCGGCAAGCGGGCTTTTCAACAGACCCAGTTCGAATGCCGCGTCGACCTCGTAGTCCTGAATGTGCAGCCACGCGCGCGCGCCCGTAACGCGGGCGAGCGTGAGCGCGGCGGGCGCGCACATCAAGGTGGGGGCGATCAGCATGACCGCGTCGGGACGCCACACGGCCTGCCAGGCCATCAAAGGCAGCGAACTCAGCGCGAAGCTCGCGAGGTGCACCATGCGCTTCAGGCCGCTCGGCCGCGACGGAACCCACAGCGGCGCGCGCCACAGCGACACGCCGTCGCGCATTTCGCGCCGATAGCGCCACGCCGAATAACCCGCCGTCACGCGCCACTCCGGGTAATAAGGCGGCGCGCACACCACGCGCACCTCGTGCCCCCTGCGGGCTAGCAGCACGGCCATTTCCGCCGTGTACTTGCCTGTCCCCGTCAGTTCCGGCGCGTAGTTGATGCCGTAGATCAGGATCTTCATTATGACTGCCAGAACAAGTTAGGGCTTCACAAGCGCGATGCCGCGACAGCGCGCGTCAATCGCTCAACATCAGGGCACAGCCTCGGGCAATATTCGCGGCGGCCGAAGGCGGATCGAAACGGCGAATCACGTCCATGCAGCGATGCGCGGCGCCGCCGGCGTCGGCGAAGGCCTCCATGGCCTTGAGCATGGTGCGCTGCAAGCCGGCCACGTCGCCCGCCGTAAACGCGTAGCCGCTCACGCCGTCGATCACCAGTTCCGGCACACAGCCGCAACTCTCACTGACCACCGCCGGACAACCATGCGCAAGCGCCTCGTTGACCACCAGCCCCCACGGTTCGCTATAACTCGGCAGCACCATGCAGGTCGCGCCGTAGTACTCGCGCGTGAGCGGCTCGTCCTGCAAACTGCCGGCGAACGTCACGGCGTCTTCGAGTGCGAGCTCGGCCACCTTCGCATGCAGCACCTCGGCCATCGGTCCGGTGCCGACAATGCGCAGCTTCGCTGCCGGAATCCGCCGCCGCAAACCGGCAAACGCTTCGATCAGCGTGCCGATGCCTTTCTCTTCCGAGAGCCGCCCCACGTACAGAAACACCGGCGGATTACCGGCGCGCGCGGCAACCCGCTCGACCAGCGCGCGCTCCGGCGAAAACGAGCCGGGTAGCGCAGCGGCCTGGCACGGTACGAAAATCTTGTCGCGCTTCGCACCGAGCGACAGCAGATACTCGCGGCTGCGCTCGCCGAAGCCGAAATAGCCGTCGCACAGCGAGAAAAACACCCGCTTGGGAATCGACGTGAGCAGCTTCTTCGGCCGGTCGCGCGCCGTGGAATCGCAAAAAACCGCGCGCCGTTTGCCGGTCACGATGCACGCCGCCAGCATCGCCCAATATTCCGGACGGTGATAACCGGGCAGCACGATCAGATCCGACTTGGCGCGCAACACTTCCCATGTGAGCCGGGCGATCAGCTTCAGCGTCGGCACGTCTTCGTAGCAACCGTCGAAGAGTTTCTGCATCGGATAACGATGGAACGAATAGTCCACGTCGGAGAAGCCGATCCGGTCATGTTCGGTATCGGCGATCTGCACCATCGAATAGCGAATCGCGCCCGACGCCGAGATGTTATGCAAGGCGGAGAACACCACACCCTTATGGCGCGACCATACGACGTTGTGGAAGATCGTGACTGACGCGGTCATGTATGTGCCACTCCAAAAAAGTCGTCCATGCGTGCGTGGCGCGGTCCGCGCACGCACTGCGTTTGAGGCATTGCCAACGGCCGCTGTCGCGCGGCTACGCCTGCAACGCGGCGGCGCTCGTGCCGGCGTGCAGTTCGACGAATTCCCGATAAGTGGCCGCGATACCCTCTTCAAGCCCGATCGTGGCGCGCCAGCCCATCTGCGCGAGCCGCGAAACGTCGAGCAGTTTGCGCGGCGTGCCGTCGGGTTTCGAGGCGTCGAACACCAGTTCGCCTTCAAAGCCCACCACCTTGCAGATGCATTCGGCCAGCTCGCGAATCGACAAATCCTCACCGACGCCGACGTTGAACAACCCTTCCGTCACGTTGTGTTCCAGCATGAACAGCGTCGCGGCGGCCAGATCGTCGACATGCAGGAACTCGCGGCGCGGCGTGCCCGAGCCCCACACCGTCAAGCTCGTCGCGCCGCCGAGGCGCGCTTCGTGCGCCTTGCGCAGCAGCGCCGGCAACACATGGCTGCTGGTCAGGTCGTAGTTGTCGTTGGGGCCGTACAGGTTGGTCGGCATCAGTGCGACGTACTGCGTGTTGTACTGGCGGTTGTAGGCGTCGCACAGCTTGACGCCGGCAATCTTGGCGATCGCGTACGCGTCGTTGGTCGGCTCCAGCGGCGAGGTCAGCAGATACTCCTCGCGGATCGGCTGCGGACATTGCTTCGGGTAAATACACGACGACCCGAAGAACACCAGCCGCTCCACCTGCGCGCGATACGCCGCATGGATCACGTTGGCTTCGATCACCAGGTTTTGATAGATGAACTCGGCCGGCCGCGTCGCGTTGGCGAGAATGCCGCCCACGCGCGCGGCTGCCAGCAGCACCACGTCGATCCGCTCGGTTTCGAAAAAGCGCTGCACGGCGGCCTGATCCGTCAGATCGAGTTCCGCGTGCGAACGGGTAATCACGTTCGGATACCCCGCCGCGTTGAGTTGCCTGACCAGCGCGGAGCCGACCATGCCGCGATGGCCCGCGACGAAAATGCGTGCTTGTGGGTTCATGGCCGTTACTCGTGATGTTCCAGCGCCGTGAATCCGGCCAGCGTGACCAGCGCGTCACGTCTCGCGATCTGATAGTCCGAGCGCACCATCTCCTTGACGAGCGACTCGAACGACGTGGTCGGCCGCCAGCCGAGCTTCGCATGCGCCTTCGACGGATCGCCGAGCAGCGTCTCGACTTCGGCCGGCCGGAAATAGCGCGGGTCGACGCGCACGATCACGTCGCCGGGCGACATCTTGATCTCGCGCCCTTCGACCTTGTCGACGATGCCGACTTCATCCACGCCGCTGCCTTCGAAGCGCACGGTCACGCCCAGTTCCGCCGCCGCGTGCTGCACGAACTGCCGCACGCTGTACTGCACGCCGGTGGCGATGACGTAGTCCTCCGGCATCTCCTGCTGCAGCATGCGCCACTGCATCTCCACGTAATCGCGCGCATGGCCCCAATCGCGCAGCGCGGACAGATTGCCGAGATAGAGCGTCTTCTGCATGCCGACCGCGATGCGCGCCACCGCGCGCGTGATCTTGCGCGTGACGAACGTCTCGCCCCGCACCGGCGATTCGTGATTGAACAGAATCCCGTTGCACGCGTAGAGCCCATAGGCTTCGCGGTAATTGATGGTGGTCCAGTAGGCGAACAGCTTGGCGACCGCGTACGGGCTGCGCGGATAGAACGGCGTAGTCTCCGACTGCGGCACCTGCTGCACGAGGCCGTACAGTTCCGAAGTCGAGGCCTGATAGAAACGGGTCTTCTTTTCCAGCCCGAGAATCCGGATCGCTTCGAGAATCCGCAGCGCGCCGAGGCCGTCCGCGTTGGCGGTGTATTCCGGTTCCTCGAACGACACCGCGACGTGACTTTGCGCCGCGAGGTTATAGATCTCGTCGGGCTCCACGCGTTGAATCACGCGCAGCAGGCTGGTGGAGTCGGTCAGATCCGCGTGGTGCAGAAAGAGCCGTTGGTCCGGATCGTGGGGATCGCGGTAAAGGTGATCGATACGGTCTGTATTGAACAGAGACGACCGGCGTTTGATGCCATGCACGTCGTAATTCTTGGCGAGCAGCAGCTCCGCCAGATACGACCCGTCCTGTCCGGTGATGCCGGTGATCAGCGCGACCTTGCGTTCCATGGAGCGACTCCTCGTGTGAGCTTTTAGATTTAAGTACCGGCGCCCGCCGCCCGGTTGAAGGGTCCGCGGCGGGCTCCGTTGTCAACCTGCAATGCTGTCGTACCCGTAATACCCGCCCTGATAGCCGGAACCGAGGAACGCGCCTTCCTGCGGCACGTCGGTCAGCAGCACCCCTCTGAGCCCGACCCCGCCGTTGCGCAGCCGCTTGGCCGTTTCGGCGATCTCGTTGAGCGGATGGCGGCCATGGCGCACCACCAGCAGCGTCGTGCCCGCATACTTGCCGATCAGCGTCGAGTCGGTCACCGCCAGCACCGGCGGCGTGTCGACGATCACCAGGTCGTAGTGCGACTTCAGTTCTTCCAGCATCGTCTCGAAGCGCTTGCTCATCAGTAGTTCGGACGGATGCGACGGCAGCGTGCCTTTGGCGAGCACGTCGAGGCCGGGTAGCACGTCGCGTTGCACCATCGACATCAGATCGCCGCCGCTCAGCACGTCGGACAAGCCGGGTTGATGACCGATGCCGAAGTGCGAGTGAACATCGCCGCGCCGCATGTCGCCGTCGATAATCAGCACGCGCTTGTTCGCCGACGCCACCAGCGCCGCCAGATTCACCGAGAGGAACGACTTGCCGGTATCGGGCCGCGAGCCGGTGATCATCACGACGTTGTTCTCGGCGTGATCGAGCGAGAGCTGCAACGAGGTGCGCAGATTGCGCACGCCTTCCACCGCGATATCTTCCGGCGCCTGTTGTGCGAGCACGTGCAGCCCACGGCGGCGCAGCATCACGTTTTCCTGCAGACGCAACTGGGTCTGGCTGCGCGGCACGACCGCGAACACCGGCACGCCGAGCACCGCTTCGAGCTCGTCCGGGCGTTCCACGCCGCCGTACATGGCGCGCTTGAAGAAAGTCAGCAGAATGCCGAGCAGCAGGCCGCCGCCAAGCGCGATCAGAATCGCGATCACGCGCTTCGGCCGCACCGGTTCGTCGGGTGCTTCCGCGAAGTCCACCACGCGCACGCTACCCACCTGCCCGGCCTTGGCCACGCGCAATTGCTGCGCGCTGTTCAGCAGGTTCGTGTACAACTCGGTGTCGACATGCACGTCGCGCAACAAACGCAAGGCCGTCTGCTCCGTATCCGGCATTACCGCCACGCTGCGATTCATGTTGGCGGCGGCGCCTTGCAACGCGGCGATCTGGGCGTCGAGCGCGGCCACCGCCGGGTGATTCGCGGTGAAGCGTTGCGACATCTCCGCGCGTTGCTGTTGCAGATCCATCAGCTTGGTCTTGTTGTCGACGATCTGCTGTAGAAGCAGACGGCTTTCCTCGCCGAGATCGACCGTGCCGTGCGTGTTGCGGAACTTGTTGTAGCGTTGCTCGGCGTCGTCGAGTTCCTTGCGCAAGCCCGGCAATTGCTGATCGAGAAAAGCCAGCATGTGCTCGGCTTCGGTCGAACGGCTCTCCACGTCCTGTTTGACGAACTCGCGCGCCATGCTGTTGACGATCGCCGCGGTCAGGCCGCTGTCGCCGCCTTCGAGACTCGCGCGAATCACGCCGGATTGCAGCGTGGTTTCCTGCACCACCAGCGCTTTCTGCAGGCGGTCCACCGTGCTCAGCGTCGAGGCGCGTGTCAGTTCGTAACGCGAACCGGGCGCGCCGACCAGCTTGTCGACATGCAGCGCGATCGGGCCGTCGGCGGTATCGGTTTGCACCGTCTCGCCCACCTTGCCCGACAGGATCGCAATGCCGTTCTTGTCGCGCAGCACGTAGGAGTTGTCGTTGCCGGCAATCAGCGTGAAGGTGGTGTCGTACATCTCCTTCGAGGTATCGAACTGCGACACCGTGATGCTTTCGTCACCCCATGCATAGCCGGACAGGTTGATGAACTGCGGCAGCTTGAATCCCCACTGTCCGTTCACCAGCCCCGCGATCATGCCGCCGATCAGCGGCATGTAACGCGGCGCGGCCGAAATATCGAGGTGCAACGTCTTGACGGTTTCTTCCGTGACGAGCCGCGACTTCAGCAACTCGATCTCGGCGGCCGTCGACGGCTTGGTGTCGAACATGCCGGTCAGCGGCGGCAACGAATCCTTGCCGTTCGCATTATTGTTCGCCGTCTTGTCCTCGACGTGAAACAGCACATCCGCGCGATAAGTGGGCGGCGCAAGGAAGGCGTACGCGCACCCCAGCGCGAGCGCGATCAGCGTCACCATCACGATCGTGCGCCAGCCGCGCACGATCGTTCGCAGATAGTCCGACAGGTGCAGCTCGTCCGGTCCGGACACGTCGGTGTAGCGATTTTCGAAGTTGATTGCCATTTTCATCACCCAACAAAGCCCGGCGGTTCAAGGTCACGTTGTACGTTTTTTATTTCGCGAGGACAGCGCCCGTCACAGCCGCGTTGATTGCCGGCAGCAGCAGGTTCAGCACACGGTTGAAGCGGACCAGTCCGCCCTGACCGACATACACCACGTCTTTCGGTTGCAGCTCGAACTGATTGGCGAGCAGCATCGACACCGGCGACGTGGCGTCGAGGTGATAGACCTGCGGCGAGTCGCTCATCGAGTTGCGGATCACGAACAACTGGCGAGCCGCCGCCGTGTTCGAATCGAAACTGCCGCTGTCGGAAATGGCTTGCGACAGCGTCAGCGAGCCGTTGCGCATCGGCAGAATCGTGGCGGGCTTGTTGACTTCGCCCATCACGTACACGCCGCTGTCTTCACGCGAGGCCACCCGCAGCATGTCGCCCGCTTGCAGATAGATGTCCGACGGATTGCGGCCGCGCTTGATCAGATCGTCCACGTTGATCTGATAGGTGACGCCGTTGCGGATCAGTTCCACGCGGCTGCGATCCGCATTCGGGCTGAAGCCGCCGCCTTGGCTGATCGCGGTGGTCAGCGACATGGGAATGTCGTTCAGCGATTGCGCGCCAGGGGTGCGCACTTCGCCATCCACGTAGACCTGCGCGTTACGGAACGAGGCGACCCGCACCGTCACTTCCGGCTTCTGATACACGTTGCTCAGACGGCGATGCAGTTCCTTCTGGATCGACGCCACGTCCTTGCCGGCCACATGCACGGTGCCGGCATACGGAAACTGCACGTCGCCGCTTTCGTCGATCAGAAAGCCGGGCGCGGCGTCCGTCGTCTTGGCGTTCTGCGCGGGTTGCCCGAGCGCGGCGGCCAGTTCCGGGTGATCCCACACCACGATCTGCAGCACGTCGCCCGGGCCGACCTTGTACGCAGTCGGCTTGCCGAACAGCGCGACGGTCTGCGGCGGCAGGGTCGTGGACGTCTGCATCGTGTTCATCTTGCGCAGCAGCGCGAGATTGATATCGGTGATCGGAATCTGCTGTTGCGCCGAGGGCTCGGTGCTGTAGTCCCCGCCCGTGTCCTGCAGGGCGGCCGGCGTGATCATCCGTTGGCCCGGAACGCTTCCGCATCCGGACAGCAGTGTTGCAGTAGCGAAAACCAGGAGACTTCCCGTGCGTATACCAAGCGAGCTCATGATGTTTCCTCCTTGCGCCACGGCGTTGATCCTCAGAGGAGGTCGCGCCAAGCGTGCTTGTTAACTACTTCTTAGTAAGCGTTTCGATGCACCAGTCCGGCAACGATCGTCGCGCCGATGATCCGCATGTCGAGTGCGAACGACCAATGCCCCAGGTAATACAGGTCATGTTCGACGCGACGCTCCATCTTTTCGATGCGGTCCGTTTCGCCACGAAAACCATTGATCTGCGCCCAACCCGTAATGCCCGGTTTGATGCGGTAGCGATTGATATAGCCGGCAACCACTTTCTGATAGAGGTCGTCGTGCTCGAGCGCATGGGGACGCGGTCCTACGACCGACATGTCGCCACGCAACACGTTGAAAAATTGCGGCAGTTCGTCGAGGCTCGTGCGGCGCAGGAAAGCGCCCACTCGCGTGACGCGCGCGTCATGGCGCGTGGCCTGGCTAACGGTGCCTTTGGCCTCCGTATGCAGACGCATCGAGCGAAACTTGTAGATCGTGAAGACCCGGCCGTCGGCGCCCTTGCGCTTCTGCTTGAACAGCACCGGTCCGCGCGACGAGCATTTCACCGCGATCGCGATCGCCAGCAGAATCGGCATGAGGCCGAGTAACGCGCTGGCGGCGAACAGGCGGTCGAAGATTTCCTTCTTCAGCATCGAACTGGCCGACAGCGGCGACGCCACCAGATTGATCGCCGGCACGCCGAGCAGATCGATCACGCCGCTGCCTTCGAACAGCGCGAGGCTGCGCACGTCCGGCATGAAACGAATGTTCACCAGGTCGTCGCGGAACTCGCCGATCAGCGAGCAGATCAGCGGCTCTTCGGTGAGCGAGAGCATCAGCCACAATTCGTGGACGTCGTTGGTGCGGATGTAGTCGGCGAGCGCGTCGACCTTATCGAACACCGGCACGCGCGCGGCGGTCACGGGCGCCACGTCCGGACGCGTGTTGTACACCGCGGTGGCGCGAAAACCGGTGGTCGGCGCGGAATCGATCCGGCGCAGAATCGCGTCGCACTGCGAGCCGCTACCGACAATCGCGACCTGATGCAGATTCATGCCGGCGCCACGCGCACGCGCCAGCGCGGCGTGAGCGACCAGCCGGTAGGCAATCAGCAGACCGCCGGTCACGGCGGTCCAGTACGAGAACCACAACCGCGACACGAAGTCCGCGCGATGCAGCGAATACATCAGCACCAGCGCCGAGGCCTGCACCATCAGCCAGGCGAGCGAGACCTGGCCGGCCAGTTGCAGCTTGGAACGGCCGCGCCACGATTCATAGACACCAAAAGCCGGAAAGATGGCCAGCGCGAACGCGGCGCAAAACATCACGAGCGCCCAATAGAACCCGGATTGAGCGAGGTAATCGAAGCGGATCTGCGACGCGACCGCCGCCCCCGCCAACACCAACGCGACATCGAAAACTCGCGCGAGCAAATCCTGAAACTTGCGCATTTTGCTTACCTCGTTCTTGCCGTTCTTGTTCGCAAATGAGTCCTGGCCTTGTTGCTGACGAACGCTGCCGGATCGGGTGCTGGCCCACCGGATTTCCCTGCGATGAGAAGACGCGGAACGACCCGCGTTTTCTCACGGACAGCGGCCGTAGTTGTCGTTAAACCTCACAATGTCGTCCTCACCTAGATAGGTGCCGGACTGGACTTCGATGATTTCGAGCGGCACCTTGCCGGGGTTTTCGAGCCGGTGGCGAGTGCCGAGTGGAATGAAGGTCGATTCGTTTTCGCTCAGCAGGAACTGCTCTTCGCCGCGCGTGACGAGCGCCGTGCCGCGCACCACGATCCAGTGTTCGGCGCGGTGGTGATGCAGTTGCAGCGACAGTTGCGCGCCCGGCGTGACGACGATGCGCTTGACCTGGAAGCGCTCGCCGTGGTCGATCGAGTCGTAGAAACCCCACGGGCGACGCACCTTGCGATGGGCGTCGGCTTCGGGCGCGTGCTGCGCCTTGATGCGCGACACCAGCCCCTTGACGTCCTGCACATGCGAGCGGTCGACCACCAGCACGGCGTCGGCGGTTTCCACGACCACCACGTTGGTGGTGCCGACGCAGGCAACGAGTCGTCCTTCGGAATGCGCATAGCTCGACACCGCGCCTTCGAACGTCACACGACCGCGCCCGGCGTTGCCGTTGGCGTCTTTATCCATCGCGGCCCAGACGGCGTCCCACGAGCCGAGGTCGGACCAGCCGGCGTCGAGTTTGACGACGACGCCCGAGGGATTCGAGGACGCGGTTGCGCTCGTGCTTGGGTCTGCATTCGCCGCGCTGTCGGCGGCGCTCAGGCCGTCCGCCGATGCCGTTGCGGACGCATCGGTTTCGGTCAGCCGCTCCATCACCGCGTAGTCGATCGAATCCGCCGGTGCGCTCAGAAACGCTTCCAGCAGCGGACGGAAATACGCGCCGTCCGTCTTACCACCGGTGAAAGCGCGCTCGCACGCGGAATGCATCTCCGGTTGCAAACGTTTCAGCGTGTCGAGCCACACGCTCGCCCGCACGATTAAGATGCCGCTGTTCCACCAGTACGTTCCCGCCGCCACGTACTGCGCCGCGATTTCTTCCGCGGGCTTCTCGACAAAACCGTCGATCGCGTGGCTACCGTCGGCCAACGCCGCGCCGATGCGGATATAACCGAAACCGGTGTCGGGCCGCGTCGGCGGCACGCCCAGCGTCGCGATCGCGCCTTGCTCCGCATGGCGCGCCGCGCATTCCAGCGCGCCCTGCAACGCGACGATGTCGGCGATCGAATGATCCGCCGGCATCACGATCAGAATCGCGTCGTCGCCTTCCGCGCAGGCGAGCGAGGCCGCCATGGTCAACGCGGGCGCCGTATCGCGGCGCGCCGGTTCGACCACCAGTCGCGCATCGACGCCGTTGGCATGCAATTGCTCGGCGATCACGAAGCGGTGTTCCTCGCCGCACACGATGATCGGCGCGGCGTCGACTTTCCAGCCGGCCGGAAAGCCGTTCATGCGTCGCGCGGTGGCTTGCAGCAGCGAATCGGAACCGACCACGTCGATCAATTGCTTCGGGTAGTTCTCTCGCGACACGGGCCACAGGCGCGTGCCCGAACCGCCGGCGAGAATGACCGGGACGATGCGCGCACAACGCGCTCCCGCCGCTTCGGTAACGGCACCGTTCGGCCCGGCCGACGCAGCGCTCACAACTCCCTGGGTCAACATAGTGCTAATCCTTTTAGTTCTAAAAAATCGACGGAAAAACTGTCCGCGGGCCACGCGACGCGCGGCCTTGTGGCTGGCCCCGTCTGCGCTATTCGCCGACCATGCGGCGGCTTTGAATCCGGAACTCGGTGGGGGAAATTCGCATCCGCTTGCGGAACACTTTCGCGAGGCGGTCACCGTTGCCCATGCCGGTGCGTCGCGCAATTTTGTCGACCGGCAATTCCGATTCGGTCAGCAGACTGCAGGTCACCGCCAGGCGTTCGTGCAACAGAAAACTCGAGGGCGTGATGCCCATTTCCATCTTGAAGCGACGTAGAAAATTGCGTTCGCTCATCGCGGCGAATTGCGCGGCGTCGGCGATCGAAATGGACTGCTGGCAGTTCTCCTGCAGCCAGCGCGCTGCCGCGCGTACTTTGTCTCCGGGGCTCAGGCCGCCGTCTTCGCCGAGCAGCGGTGCGAGGTTCGAGCAGGAATCGGCAAGCAGGCGCTCGGCCACCGTGCGAGCCGGACCGCCGCCCAGATCGCGTTTGATCATGGCGAGCGCGCTGCGCATCGATTCGAGGCGGTCGCCGCCGTCGGCGTTGGCGTTGGCGTTGGCGTTTGCGCTCGTGCCCGATTCGGTGGGACGCGAGGTGGCCGGTTGCTGGCCGAATTCGCCGCTTTCCTTGCCGTCTGGCAGATAGGCGGCGTCGAGCAGCGCGCGCCCTTCGGCGATCGGCCGGATCATGCCGGTGTTGCGGCGCACCCGGCGCAACCAGGCGATCAGTCGTTCGTCGCCGGCGGCGGCGAAGGCGCCCTTGCCGCCCGCCACATACAGCGCATCAAAGCCGCCGTAATGCCTCGCGTCGAGCCCGTCGGTCCAGACCCGCAGCGCGGACGACGAGGTCACCATGCCGCCGTCGGCCGACAGGAACGACACGTCGTACAGCCAGCCGCCGGAGCCGGACGAAGCCAGTTCGTTCGCCACCTGAAACACCTCGGCAACGACGCCCGCGCCTTGCAGCGAACAGTCGTTGAACATCAGTATCGCGATGCGACGCATTCCCTTGTTCGGAGCGTGCACCCAGCGCAGCATTGCAGACTCGAGACTCGCGCAGGTCATAGTCATCCTCGTCAGAAAACGGATCTACTTTTCACCTTGAACGGCCACACAGAGAGGCCGGCTCTGTGCAGTGCATCATAGTCACCGTAAATCAAGCATTTAGCCGCCATGACCGATAGAGCAGACATGTTGGCGTGCGAATGGGGTGACCAGCCAGTGATTTTCGGAACAATTCTTCCCGGTCCGAATTTCCAGCGAATTAATTGCCGATTCGACATATGAAAGAATTGGCGTTCTGCGAATGTTAATGCAAATAAAAGCGCCATTTCGTTCGCCAGCACACATACGGCAACTGCTCGAAATACCGAAGTTACAATTTGTTTTCAACCGACATTTGACTGCTTTGAAGCTGTTTTTTCTCGTTTTTATAAGCCGTCGGGTGCAATTTTCTTTGCCTCTCCAGCATTCACCTGCCTGACGCCAATTCGACTTTCTTCTGACGATACAAACAGGGAACCGCATTAAAGAAAAGCATCGCCTAATATAAGCACTTCAGAGCGCCGCGAAATTATTTAATTGGTTGTTATTCGATCATCTGAATATAAAGGCGACGATTAATGTTTCAAACGTGAAACACGGTTAAAAGACTGCTTTAGCGAACCCGGCAATAGGCGGGCCAATGGCGGAATGTGTCGGCTGCAAGACGGTACATTTCCGCCAGGGGATTGCGGAAATGCACTATGTTGTTTGCGCAACACCTCGGCGCATGAGGGCAGTCAAGGCGGGTTCGACCTGGTGCGCTAGCAGTCCGCCGACGAATTCGCGCACCAAGAACCAGACGGGGAACACATGTCGAACGAATGCGAAGATCGCGTGCGGCGAACGCTCGCCGGCGCCCGGTGCTATCACGGACGGACCCTGCGTGTGACTGCCTCGTTGGCTGTCATCGGGTTGTCGGTTTTCAGCCCCGGGCCGCGCGGTGCGTCGGCCGCCGCGCCGGACGCCAACGTCGCGAAGGTTGCCGACAAAGCGGAGTTCAGCGCCGATGGCAGAAAGTGGGCCACCTGCGCGGCGGAGAACGGCACCTGTCGATTTAAGGGCACGCGCGACGTGCTGTACGGCACGTCCGAGCAGCACGTGGTCAAAACGTTCTCGGGCAGCGCCGACTGCAATAACGGGGTGTTTGGCGATCCGGCGCCCGGCGCCGACAAACGCTGTGCGATCGCGCTCACGGAGCGTCGCGCGGATGCGGCCGCCAGCAGCAATGCGTCTGCTTCCGCATCTGCTTCAGTGAGCAACGGCAACGCGACGTCGGCACGCTCGCCCGCCGTCGCCGCAACCGAACGGAAAGCGCCGCCCGGCCAGGGCATGCGCTGTTCCGCGCCCACCTCGCAAGTGAGCACGACGGCCGACGGCGCATTGCTGGAAGCCGACACACCGAGCGACGGTACGCGCCTGTTCGCATTTGCTCGCCCGTTCGCGCTGGTGTTCGTCACGCGCCCCACGCAAGCCGACACGCTGGTCTGGCAGATGCGCGATAGCTGGAACGCCGTGCGTGCCAGCGGACGCTTCGCCGTGCCGTCGGGCGCGACGCTCTCCACGCTCAGTTGTGCGTCGGCGGTAGCCGGTTACTTCGCCGTCTCCGCGTCGCTGGAGCGCGCGCATGGGCAACTCGAATCGCGCGGCACGCGGCCCGCCGGTATCGCGACGTTCGGCGTGCTGCCGGACACCGCCTCCGCGCTGCCCACAGTGCGCTTTCCTTATGAGGATCTGCATCGCTTCGGCGGTCAGGGCACCGCGTATCTCGCGCCAGGTCAGCATTGCTGCGATGGCGACGGCTACCGTCCGGTCTATACCGCGCTCGGCTTGTCGTGGGTCAACGACAACCGCAACTGGTATGTCGAGGAGCCGAAGCAAAGCGGCACGTTTAACGCCGCGACGAAACAGCTCACGCCTTTCTTTCAGCGCGGCGACATCATGCGGCTGATCCAGCTCGACGGCATTCCGGCCTGGGCCAGTCCGACCGGCAAGGAAACACACAGCTACGCGCCCACGTCGCTCGCGCAAATGAAGGAATACATGACGCGCGTCGGCGCCGAATCGAATCGTGCGCGCATGACCTATTTCCCGCAGCAGCGCGACAACTACTATCAGGTGACGTGGGAGCCGGACGCCGACGGCGGCTTGCCGTGGCGCGACAGCGACGCGAATTTCATGGCGATGTACAAGGCCGTGTGGGAAGGCATCCATCAGACCGATCCGCATGCGGTGGTGATGGGGCTGACGTATTCGTCGGTGCAGGGCAACGTCAAATGGATGCGCCGTCTCGGACCGCAGGGTATTGGCCGCTATATGGACGGCATGTCGATTCATGGCTATTACGACATCGGCACGTCGCCGTCGCATCCGCCTGAACGCGTCGCCGACGCCGGCAACAACGGCACCGTGTCCGGCGCGCTGCCGGCGTCGATGCGCGCGCTGCGTCACGAGATGCGTCTGTATCTGAAGCCCGGCGCGCCGTTGTTCGTGACCGAGACCGGCATCAGCTACGACATCGGCGAGTCGTACGGCAAGAACTACCCCGGCGCGAACGTGTTGTACGCGCAGGCCGCGGTGGTGGCGCGCACGCATCTGATCCTGCTCGGCGAAGGCGCCGACATGACCTATATCTTCTATCTGGCGGATATGCCGGACGCCGCGCCCGGCTACGGGATTTTCTTCGAACTCGATCACCCGACCGGCGCCTACGGTCCGGCGCGCATCAGCCCGAAACCGGCCGCGCTTGCGGTGGCCGCGATGACCCGCATCATCGACGGCACCAGCACGCTCGGGCCACTCAAAGGGTTGCCGCAAGGCGTTTATGCCTACGCGTTCCAGCGGCTCGGCGGCGGCAAGATCGTGACCGCCCTCTGGACCCACGACAACGACGCATGGAACGCCAGATCCGGTTTCGACGCGAACCGCAGCGTGGATTACAAGCTGCGCATCGACGCGCCAGGCACCACGGGCAACGTAAGCGCGTTCGACATGATGGGCAACGCGACGAGCTTGCCGTACCGCGACGGCGTGGTGAGTCTGAAACTGTCGCCCGCCCCGCTCTACGTGGTGTCCGGCAACGCGAGCGTGTTCAAGGACGCGGTCACGACGCCGGAGGGCTACGTGGCGCGCTAGCGGCGCGATCCGACGGTAGTTCGTCGTGATATGACAGGGCTGGTGATGATTGGCGCACACAGCATTCGCGCGGCCACGGGTTAGCATGAAACTCGATACGCAGAAGCCGACGCCTTGCTATGAACGGCCTTGCATGGACCTTGCTGGTGCTGGCCGCGATGGTCGGCGCGTTTCTGTTCGCGACGATCGGCGCGGTGTTGCTCGCGCTTTTCCTCGCGAGCGTGACGAGCCGGCTGACTAAAGACGATGAGCATCGCGACTATTAGCAAGGCCGTGACCGTGGCGGCGCGTCGACCGGACCTCGCGCGTTAGCGATAGCGACGCGCCACCTGTTTTGCCGGAGATCACATGCTGACCGAGATGGACTTCCTGGACATCGTCCGCCTGACGCCGCTGATCGCGATCGACCTGATCGTCAGCGATCACGAGGGCCGCGTGCTGATCGGTCACCGGCGCAACCGCCCCGCGCGCGGTACCTGGTTCGTCCCCGGCGGACGCATCCATAAAGACGAAACCCTCGACACCGCCTTCGCACGCATCGCCGACGCCGAACTGGGTATTGCCAGATTGAAGCGGTCGGGCGCGCGCTTCGAGGGCGTGTTCGAACATCACTACAACGACAACTTCGCCGACGAGCCCGACGTGACGACTCACTACATCGTGCTCGCGTATGCGTTGACGCTCGCCAGCACGGCGCCGATCGGGCGGCCCGATCAGCACAGCGGTTATCTCTGGCTGACGCCGACGGAATTGCTCGCGCGCGCCGACGTTCACGACAACACCAAGGCTTACTTCCGCTAACCGCGCCAGCGTCAATCAAGCCGCGCGGCTCGACCGCCGCGCTCGCCGTCCCGCCTGCCCAACCGCTCGCGAACGCGTCCCCACTGTGAGTTCGCCCACGCGCCACGCCATTCCGCTGAAGTATGATTGAGCCCTCCTTCAGGGCATCGAATCATTATGCGATCAACGGCAGCCAGGCTCGTTCGCGTTTCATCCTTTGCTTTGCTTGTGATGGTGTGGCTCGCCGCGTTGCCGGGCATCGCGCGCGCGGCCGGCTGCAGCGCCGGCACACTCGTTACCGTGGTGGCCCATCTCGACGACGACCTGCTGTTCGTCGACCCCGCCATCGCCGAGCATCTCGACGCCGGCTGGTGCGTCACCACCGTGCATCTGATCGGCGGCGCCAACGGCGGCAACTTCGCTTATGTGCAAACGCGCGAACGCGCCTCGCGGCTCGCCTATGCACGCATGGCCGGCGTACCGAACGACTGGATCGAGTCGAACGTGACGATCGCCGGCAAACTCGTGCATCAGATGGTGCTGAAAGCGAAGCCTCAGCTGCATCTGCTCGAATTGCGCCTGCCCGGCGGCGGCGTGCGCGGCGGTCGCGTGCCGCTCGGACTTCTGTGGGAACAACACGCCACGCTCTCCACTTATCCGCTGAACGACAACGGCACCGTACGCGTGCAATACGACCGCGACGGCTTGTCGGCCACACTGCAAGCGATCCTCGCGCAAGCCACGCTCATCTACACGCTCAATCCGGACACCGTGCCGTTCATCGAGCATCCCGATCATATTTACGCCGCGCGTATTACACGGCACGTCGCGCAAACGCTCGGCAAAAGCGTGCCGATTGTCTATCACGTCACCTACCCGACCGGCGGCTGGCCCGCCAATCTTCCTGGCGCCGAAGTGCAGCGCAAGCGCGATATCGTCGCCAGCTATTTTTCGATCGACGGTAGCGAGTCGTCGCATGTGTTCGGCGAGTTTCAATGGGACGGCAACTGGATCGCGCGCCGCTACGCGTTCGCCGATCGCAGCGATCGTCGCGTGGCGGATTTCCAGTCGCATCCGATCCAGCTTTTCAACGCGGCCGCGAGTCAATGCCTGACCTCGACCGGCCCCGGCCGCGCGCCGACGCTCGCCGCCTGTAACAGCTCAACCGATCAGCAGTGGCGCTGGGCGCCGCTCCCCACGTATCCCGGCAATTCACGCAATGCCGCGCTCGTCAGCGTGGCGACGTCGCAATGCATGGCGGAGCGCGACGGCTATCTGAGCGGCGAGACCTGCGATCAGTGGGACATCGCGCAACGCTGGACGCCGTGGGACTTCGGTCTCGTCTATACGCCCATGCGGCATTGCCTGGGCGAAACCGGCGGCAAGCTCACCATGCGCGGCTGCGCGGCGTTGACCACGCGCTTTCGCTGGGCGGCCACGCAGCACACCCAGGCGAACGATCTGCGGCTCGCCGGCGCAATGGCGGGCGACGTGAGCGGTAGCGGCGAGCAATCCGCGGTGTATGTGCAGCGCCAACACGACGGCCCGGGCTTCAATGTCTATGCCGCGTCGCTCGCGAAGAACACGCCGCCTGCGCCGTGGTACGCGAGCGCGGTGCCCTTCGATCCGCAAGCCACCGCACCGAGTTGCGCCGGCAACGCGCTGTGCTTCGACAGCGTGCGTTTTCTACTCGGCGATTTCGACGGCGACGGCCGCGCGGATCTGATGGCGATCACCGCACGTCAAGGCGGCACCGCGTTCTGGCTGCTACGTAGCAACGGCAATCGCTTCGACGCGCCGCGTCTGTGGCTGCAAACCGGGCCCGCGTTCAAGCCGGAACTGACGCAGCAATATGTGGCCGCGGACTTCACCGGAGCCGGCCGCGCCAGTGTGCTGATCGCGCAGCAGCGCGCCGATAGCGGACTCGATCTTTGGGTCGCGGCATCGCAGCGCGCTACCGGGTCCGCACCGACGCTCTTCGCTCAGGCGAAATCCGTCGCGCGGAACGCCGATCTGCTGACGATCGAGGCGCCAGGTTCGCGTGCGTCGCTGGTCGCGGTGGAGGAACGAGACGGACGGCTTGCCGTCACGCCGATTGCCAACGACGGCACGCACATGAACGTCGGCGAACGCAAACTACTGCCGGCGAGTTTCGTCCCTGGCTTCGTGAAGGTCGCGACCGGCGCGGTGCAGGGACCGGACCGCAGCACGCTGATCCTGCTGACTCCGCATCTCGACGGGTCGAACGACGACGCGCTGATCGACGTCGCCACGCTCGACCTGAGCCAACCGGCAAGCGCACCGATCCACGCGGCGGCGTTGCACGGTATGTCGTGGTCGGATGTGTTTCCGGTGTTCGTACGCGACCGGCGCCGCACGGCGCTCGTGCTGTATCGGAGGGTGGACGCGACGCTCGGCAATTTCTATTTCACTGGCGGCGCACCGGCGTTGACGCTCTATCCGGCGGGACAGAATCTCGCGCTCGGCGCCGCGCAGGAATTGGGCGAATTGCCGGGACTGTTTTCGGAGACGCTGCGAATCGACCGCCTCGCGCCATAACGCGGGCGGGACGAGACGACAGGATTCAGGTGGGAAGTAACGCGAAGTACAGGCAGGCGTCAGGCGGAGACTTGCAACGGCTGCACGAATTTACGCGCGATCGTCATATAGCGGTCCGCGGTGTCGTGGAGCGTGTAGCCCGACAGTTGCCGGTCGGCGCGCGGCATGTCGAGCGCATGCAGCAAGGCGTTGCCGTAGGCATCGGGATCGGCGGTATCGACCAGGCTCACACTGCCGAATGCCGTCGCGAATCCGAACGAGGCAATCCGGTTAGCGACAACCGGAATACCCGAGGCCAGCGCTTCCAGAAAACCAATGCTCTGCGCCTCGAAGCGCGACGGCATCGCAAACACGCGCGACGAACGCAGAATCGCGGCCACGTCAGAACGCGGCCCGCACACCTGCACCTTGTCCTGCAAGCCGAGTTGCTCGACGAGCGCCACGACCGCCGCGTGATAGGCGACATCTTCAACGACACCGCACAACAGCAGACGCGCAGCCGGTTCGGTTTGCAGCACGCGTTCGAAAGCACGCACCGTATGCAGTTGGCTCTTGCAATCCATATAGCGGCCGAGCTGGACGATCTGCTTGGCCGGCACGTGCAAAGCGGGCGCCGGCTCGTCGCCGTATTCGGCGAACTGCGAGGCGTCCACGCCATTGGGGATCACCACCATCGACGGATGCCGGCCGATCTCGCGCAGGTAGTCGTCGATATTCTGTTGCGACACGCCGATGATCGCTTGCGCGCGACGTGACAGCAGGCGCTCGGCGCGCTTCAGCGCGCTGTTCTCGAAGTCGTTGACGCCCGAATGCATCACCCACGCGATCGGCGTATGAACCGGCAGCAGGCGCACATACATTGCGGCCAGCGTGGCATGCGCGACGATAAAGTCCGGCCGGAAACGGCGCACCACGCGATACAGATGCAGCAGCTTGCCGATTCGCCCATGGCGAACTTCGGGAAACATGCAGGTGACACCCGCCGCCTGCAATTCGGCGCGGATATCCGCGAAGTCGCTCTGCTGCGGCAGCAGCGACGTCATACAGACTTCATGGCCGCCACGCTGATGATGAATGGCGAGCCCTTTGACGAGTACTTCTGCCCCGGACAACCGCGGTGCGTGAACCAGTTGAAGAATTCTCACGATTGATCTCTCTGGATAACCGCCTATTTTGCGCAACGGATGAAGAAGTCGATCCCGCCAAGTTCGGGCCCCAAATGACGCCGGCTTCCCATCATCTTTTATCTGGCGCGTTGCCGGTACGGAACGCGCCATGGTCTCGTTAAAACGGCGACAGGTTCGCTAAACATTCCGAGTCGCGAAGAAACCTTACACCGAAGGTACAGCGCTTCTCCGCCATCTCCAAGGCTTCTCCCGCTATGCAATGAGCGCTAACGCCCATTTCTCTGCGGATTAGGCGCCTCACTTAGTTAGGTATCCGTTCCGTAGATCTTCGACCCTATTTCAACATGGCGGAAAAGCACTAGTTTCTCCTTACATAAATTTTGATGAGAACAATGCAATTAGTACCGCGTATTTGTTCATACGTAACGACTCGTTACTTCTTTTAAACAGACGAGTCGGTATGGTGACGGTCGATTCTTCCCAATCGCTGCTTTATGTTACTTACAGCACAGTAAAAGCTGCATTGATCAGTGCAGCGAGTTCGCACGCTGCGATGCATACGCTGTGCTGCGAAACGTCGGTTGTTTTCGTCGTACCTTCCCCGGGTCGTTCGTTTCCGCCAGGTCAGACGTGACTCACGTCACGGTGGATTCGTACGACTTGAAATTCACTGCAGAGAAACGTGTTTGGGGCCGACAACCCGGGAAGGCATCACCCTGGCGCAACCGGATCGTTGCGCACATCAGATGGCCAGTGCCGACCCTTCGTTGATCGGCCGGTCTGCAAATGAACCCCGTTGTTCGCCCGGACTCCCCACGCGCCTTGCGCGATGAGTTGGGCGAATCATCAGCAACGCAAGGCTTACAGATCGATGAAATCGCAACTACTCGTACTCTCGACCCTTTCGCTCGCGCTCGCAGCCTGTGGCGGCGGTGGCGGCGGCGGTAACGGCGCCACCAGCACGGCGGCGACCCAGGCCAACGGCGGCACCACCGCCAACGGCACGAACGGCACCGGCGGCACGACCGGCAGCGGCAGCACCACGCTGAACGCGGCGGGCACCTCCAACGCGGCCATGAGCTGCGCGGCGCCGGCCAACTCGTCGGGTTCGGGCAGCGCCACGCTTTCCGCCGACACGCCTAGCGCCGACGGCACCCGCATCTTCCCGTCGGGCAGCACGTTCCAGCTCGCGTTCACCACCAACGTGCCCGGCGCGGACACGCTGAACTGGGCCGTCACGGACACGCTCGGCAAAGTCGCGGCGAGCGGCAGCGCACCGGTGCCGAACGGCTCCACCACGATCACGCTGAATTGCTCGTCGACGCTCGCCGGCTATTTCGCCGCGACCGGTACCCTGGCAAAAAATGGCGGCCAGTTGCCGCAAGCCGGCACGCGGCCGGTCGGTATCGCCACCTTCGGCGTGCTGGCGAATCTGTCCGGCGTCGTGCCGGCGGTCACCTACGCGCGCCAGGAGCAACACCGCTTCGGCATGCAGGGCGCGAACGACAACGGTCCGGTGCTCGCCGACCTCGGCATCTCGTCGACGATCGACGACCGCGAGATGTCGACCATGGAGCCGAATGGCGCCAACACGTTCAACCCCGCCACCAGCACGCTCGATCCGTTCTACAAGTCCGGCAACGTGATGCGCCTGATCCGCCTCGACGGAATTCCGGCGTGGGCGAGCAGCACCGGCGCGTTCCAGGACGACGTCAGCGTGCCGACCAACCTGTCGTACTACCAGAACTACATGAGCCGCGTGGGCACCGAATCCAACACGATTCGCTCGACCTACTTCCCGAATCAATCGGCCAACTATTACCAGGTGACGTGGGAGCCGAACGAGTTCTGGACCGACACCGACGCCAACTTCGTCGCGCTGTACCAGTCTGTCTATCAAGGCCTGCATTCGACCGATCCGCACGCGGTGGTGATGGGCCCGACCGATGCATTCCCGAGCCTGACCACGACGCGCCTCAAGCGCCTCGCGCCGCTCGGCTTCGGTCAATACATCGACGCGGTCGCCACGCACGGTTACTACGACGCCGGCACCTCGCCGTCGCATCCGCCGGAGCGCTACGACAGCGATCCGTCGACCGCGTCGGGTTCGCTGCGCGGCCAGATGCAGGCGCTGCGCGCCGAAATGGCCACCGACTACCGTCCGGGTATGAAGCTGTTCTCCACCGAAGCCGGCATCAGCTACGACCTCGGCAGCGCGTACGGTCCGAATTACCCGACCGCCAACGTGCTGTACGCGCAAGCGGCTGTCGCGGCGCGCATGCACATCATCACGCTGGGTGAAGGCGCGAATCAGACGTACGTGTTCTACGGCGCGGATTATCCGGGCGAAGTCGGCTACGGCACGTTCTTCGATCTGAACGACGCGCAAGGCGCGTTCGGTGCGAGCAACATCAGCCCGAAACCGGTCGCCATGGCGCTCAGCGCCATGACCCATACGCTCGACGGCACCACGACGCTGGGTCCGGTGAACGGCGCGCCGAACGGCGTGTACGCATACGCGTTCCAGCAACTGAACAACGGTGCGGTGATTACGGCTTTGTGGACGCACAACAATAACGCGTGGAGTGCGAGCAGCGGTTTCAGCTCGACCTATAGCGTGCCGTACACCCTCACCGTCGATGCGCCGGGTACGAACGGTACGGTCAAGCTGATAGACATGATGGGCAATGCGTCGACCGTGAACTACAGCAACGGTGCGTTGACGCTGAATCTGACCGAATCGCCGGTGTATGTGGTGTCGAATAACGCGTCGGTTGCTCAGGCGAACTCGACCGTGCCGGTGGGTTACGTCGGTATGTAAATGACGGGATGTAGGCGGGTACCTGGATGGTTCGAAGGTACTCGCTACTCGCTCAGCTTTCTCCCAACTGCCCTTCCAGACCGCTCAGTTCCTGTTCGCGCTCCTTCGACAGCTTGCCGATCGGCGGCCCCGCGAAGCTCTTGCGCACGCCTGCGCCGTACCAGATCGCCAGCAGCACCGCGAGCAAACCGACGATCACGTACACCACTTTCTGATTCGGCGGCTGCATGCCAACATACGCAAGCACCAGCGCACCGAAGACCGCCGCGACCGCGAACGGCTTCGACAGCATGCCCAACTGGAACGGACCTTTCTCGGTCCACGTGCGGCCTTCGGCGAAAATGCCGGCGGCAATCGGCATTGCGTACGAGATGAACAGGAACACCGCGCTGCCGGCACTCAACACCGTGAAGGCATCGCCGTACAGTGTGACCACGATCGCCAGCACCGCCGACGTCCAGATCGCCGCGCCCGGCGTGCGATGCGTCGCGTTCACTTTACGCAGCCACTTCGAGGCCGGCAGACCGCCGTCGCGGGCAAACGCGAACATCATCCGCGAGGTCGATGTCACCGCCGCGAGACCGCATACGTAGTTGATGAAGAACATCAGCAGTTCGATCACGATGCGCAACGGCCCCGGAATCGGCGCGAGAATCGCCTCGAAGAAGCCCGTGCCCTGCTTCACTGCCGCGCCGATGTCCGGCATCACCAACACAAAGGCGCAGACCATCACGTAGCCGAAGGTCGTCGACCAGAATACCGAACCGACGATGCCGCGCGGCACGTTGCGCGCCGCCTCGTGCGTCTCCTCAGAGGTGTGCGCGGAGGCATCGAAGCCGGTGATCGTATAGGCGGTCAGCAGCAGGCCCGACAGAAACGCGACGACCATGGTCTGCTTCGGCCACGCGCCACCCTCCACGCCGGTGAAGTTGGTGAACGTATAGAGACGCGACAGATCGATCTTCACCGGCGAGTAAGCGAGTAGCGAGCCCACCAGCAGAATCGTCACCACGAAGATCAGATAGCCCGACAGGTCGGTGATCTTGCTCGTGATACGAATGCCGCGATGATTGAGAAACGCTTGCGACGCCGTGATCACCGTGAGAAACAGCGTCTGTTGCCACCAGCCCAACGAATCGGGGTTCACGCCGAACATCGGCGCGATCAGCGTGCGGAAGAACGGATCGTAGGTGCCGTAGTTGATGGCGGCGACCACGAACACGAGGCCGAGTAGATTCAGCCACGCGGTGAGCCAGCCCCACGTCTTGCCGCCGAGAATCGAACTCCAGTGATAGAGCCCGCCCGCGGTCGGATACGACGAGGCGATCTGCGCCATCGCCGCGGCCACCACCAGCGCGAACAGCGAGCCGAGCGGCCAGCCGAGCCCGATCGACGCGCCGCCCGCCGCCGACAATCCCATCTGGAACGACGTGATGCCGCCCGACAGAATGCAGATCAGCGAGAACGACACCGCGAAGTTCGAGAATGCGCCCATGCGGCGGGACAGCTCCTGCGCGTAGCCCATCTTGTGCAACAGCTTGACGTCGTTGTCGGCGGAATCCGTCGACGGCACGGCCGGGTTGATGTCCATGACGCGATCCTTTGAACAGGGTGAAAACGAAGCGTCGTCGCGGCCGGGCCGCGCGACGCGCTAGCGGCTCACGCGGCCGTGAAGCAGTTATCGACGTACAGGTGGGCGCCGTTGACGAAACTGGCGTCGTCGCTGGCAAGGAACAGCGCGGCGCGCGCGACTTCGTCCGGCGCGCACAGACGGCCTTGTTGCACCGACAACGCCGCTTCGCTCGCATCGAAGCCGTACTTCGCGAGCGCGCTGATTTCGCGGCGGCCGTGCGGCGTGTCGATGAAGCCGGGACACACCGCGTTGCAACGAATACCGCGATCGCGATACTCGACCGCGATGGAACGCGCGAACATCGCGCACGCGCCTTTGGTGGTGCAATAGAGCACTTCGAGCGGCGTCGCCGCCACCGACGAGATCGACGCTGTACAGACAATCGACCCGCCGCCCGCGGCGAGCATGTGCGGCAGTACCGCGCGCGTCATCATGAACATGCTTTTCACGTTGACGTTCATGAGCCAGTCGTAGTCGTCGTCTGTCGTGTCGATGAACGGCTTCACGACGATGCTGCCGGCGTGATTGAACAGCACGTCGATGCGTCCGAAGCGCGCGACGATGTTGGCGACCGCGGTGTCGACGGCGTCGCGCTTGGAGACGTCGGCGGCGAAGAGCTCGGCGATGCCGCCTGCCGCGCGAATTCGCGTGACCACTTCTTCGCCCGCGTCGGTATTGATATCGACGACCGCGACCTGTGCGCCTTCCCGTGCGAACAGCAGCGACGCCGCGCCACCTGCGCCGGTCGCGCCGCCTGAGACGATGGCGATCTTGCCGTCCAGCCTGCCTGCCGATTGGGTCATGCGTGACTCCTTCCTGGTGCATTGCGTTGTGCACAAAGTAGGCGCGGCAAAAAGCGGCGACTATCCAAAATTGGCAAAAAGTAAAAATCCCGTAAAAATCCGCGTTGCTGACGAATGCATTACGACCGGACTGAAACGCTTGCCGGATCGATGGCGATGGCCCTCCGCGTGCCGCTGGGCGCCTTGACGCGATGGTTTTTTTTTCGCATACACTGGGCAGCACGTGGCTTTCGGGGAGTGCCAACGAATCGGGAGAAGCCTATGCAACCGGTCAATCGGACAAACAGTGCAGTCGAGATTCGCCGTTGCCGCAACATCGACGAACAGGCGATGTTGCTCGATGCATGGAACCAGAGCTATTGCCAGATTTCGCGCGGCACGTTCGACGGGTCGGTGAGTTCTTTTTTTGCCGGCGGCGTGCGGGTGCTGGTGGAACGGTTGAATCGAACGGTGTATCAGCGCGGGCAGGTGGCTGGGTCGCGGGTGGCGGTGGGCATTCCGTTTCAGTTGGAAGGGCATGCGCTGCTGTGCGGGCAAACGAGCCATCGCGATGGTTTGCATGTTTTTTCCGGCGATGGCGGTTTTGAGTTTTTGTCGCCGGATAAACATGTGGTGGTGAATCTTGAGATCGAGCCGGAGGCGGTTGAGGATACTTTCGTGCGGGCGCAGCTTGAGGAGATTGCGGCGCGGCTGGGGACTCGGCCTGGGGTGTTGAATGTCGATCCTGCCAGATTGCAGGGGTTTCGCGAGGTGCTGATGCCGTTGCTCGATGCGGTGGCTGCTACGCCTACTCTGCTCGATGACGCGGGGGTCGCGGCTGCGTTTGAGAAGTCGGTGATTTTTGGATTGGCCGAGGTGGTGCCGCAGATGCGGGTTGGTGATGTGCACGCGCATTTGCATTCGCATGGCGAGGCTCGGACTGCGCGGAATTGGCAGCTAGTGCGGCAGGTTCGCGGGCTGGTCGAAGAGTCGCCGGATTGTCCGCTTTCTGTTGCCGAGCTCTGTGCTCGGTTTCGGGCTAGTCGCAGGACGCTGCAGTATGCGTTTGAAGATACGGTTGGGGTTAATCCTTCGGCCTATATTCGGGCCGTCAGGCTGGATCATGTTCGGCGTGGGCTTCGGGGCGCTCAGTCTGTTACCGAAGTCGCTACGCGGTGGGGGTTTTGGCATTTTGGGAACTTCTCTAATGAGTATCGGGGGCAGTTTGGGGAGTTGCCTTCTGAGACTTGGAGGAGGGCTCGCGGTGTGTAATGTTGAGGCGGTGGGTTACCTGCGCGGTGCTTTTGGTTGTGCTCTTTTTTGGTGTTGGCCTTTTCTTGCTTTGGTAGTGGTCTATTAGCGTTGCCCCTGTGCGGGGCGGCACTCACTTTCTTTGCCGCCGCAAAGAAAGTAAGCAAAGAAAGCGGGCTCACACCGCCAGCTCATAAGCGGCTCCCCCGCGCAGTCTCGGTAGTGGTGCATCTGGAATCCGGCCTCTCGCACATTCCGCGTTCGTGGCACGGCAGTCATTCCTCCGGCGGCGCTTCGCGCGCCGCGGCGGTCGTTCACGCACGACCCCTGCTAAGCGGGTCCACCGCGCAGCAGCGGTAGTGGTGCATCTGGAATCTGTGTTCCCGCACATTCCGCACTCGTGACACAGCAGTCATTCCTCCGGCGGCGCTTCGCGCGCCGCGGCGGTCGTGCACGCATGACCCCTGCTAAGCGGGTCCCCCGCGCAGCAGCGGTAGTGGTGCATCTGAAATCCGTGTTCTCGCACACTCCGCGTTAGTGACACAGCCGTCATTCTTCCGGCGAAGCTTCGCGCGCCGCGGCGGTCATTCACGCACGACCCCTGCTAAGCGGGTCCCCCGCACAGCAGCGGTAGTGGTGCATCTGGAATCTGTGTTCTTGCACACTCCGCGCTCGTGACACAGCAGTCATTCCTCCCGCCTCGCACTGCGCGCTCGCCGGAACGGTCCGCTGGAGTCGGGGCCAAGCTTGCGCGCAGCGATCGGCTCTCGGTTGCGACCAGGCGAAGTGCCGTGAAAGTACTCGGCGTCTTATATGCAAATGCCGCCTATGTGCGTTGCCTGCAGAAAATCCGGCACAACTCATGAGCCGAAAATGCCGGTTTTTGAACGGTATAACTTCGTCGAAGCGGCTAGTAGTCTAGCGATTGAATCGCGTTGCGTTAGTGCCGAAAACGAGAATGCACATTCAGCGACACGGGTACCCAAAACGGCGTGCCCGTCTGTGCTTTCGAATGCAATTCATGATCGCGTCTTTTGCGTCGCAACGAAGGTGTCGTGAGCCACTATCAGTGCGTCACTGCCGGACGCCGCGATGAGGTTTTCGAGCGCACTCGCTTGGTCGGTGTCGATTCGGCTACGCGAGTACTCTCGCCATTTTCTGATGCATCCTGCGCGGCCTTTGTCAGGAGCTCCGTTGCGTGACGCGCCGTAAGATGCATTTGAGGAACACCCTTCGAATCAAGCGCGATGATGCCGTACAACTCCCGGTCCACCTCGATCTCTTGACGGTATTCCTCGGCGGTTTCGACCCAGAGTCCAAGTAGCGTTCGCTGGCGTGTTCTTTCGTCGAGCGTGATGGCCGGGTTCTGGTAAATCGAAGTCGCCAGCGTCGACAGTGTGTTCAGCTGCGCTATCTGCCGTTCAATAAGCCGAAAAGCAGATAGCGCAAGTTTCTCGTACTGAATAGCGTCGACGCACGGCCGAGAAACGGTTCGAGAACTTTTGCGGGATTTACTCATGTGCGATCTCCAATGCTGACATGGATCGCCCGACACTAACTTGCAAAGGGGTGAGCGGGCACATTGACGGGATTCGAAGACCGGTACGTAGAACCAAAACCCGGCGAGCCGTGAGGCTCCCCCACCAAGGCCCGCCCATTTTAGATAGACGCTCAAAGGCAGCTGCGCACCTGCTGATGCAGGCGTTTGGAGTTCCACGTAAGACAGGCTTCGAAACCTGTTTGTCGTGACGTGCACGACAAAACGAGTCTAAAACCTATGGCCTAGTAAGTGATCGCCCGGGTAGGCTAAATAGAGCGCAACGGCCTCATTTCCGAAATTTCCCAACGGCCTTGTCAGAGTTAAAAGTAATCAGCTATGCAGATAGAATCTGCAAACTTGTGCGCAATGGCGACTGCTCAAGAGTCTGCACCGGAGTGCTCGCTATTGCCTGAAGAGTGACGTCGTTTCCACGCAAGCCGTTCCGGCGAGCGCGCAGTGCGAGGCGGGAGGAATGCCTGCTGTGCCACCAGTGCGGAGTGTGCAAGAACACAGATCACAGATTCCAGATGCACCGCTACCGCTGCTGCGCGGGGGACCCGCTTAGCAAGGGGCGTGCGTGAACGACCGCCGCGGCGCGCGAAGCGCGGCTGGAGGAATGACGGCTGTGTCACTAACGCGGAGTGTGCGAGAACACGGATTCCAGATGAGCCACTACCGTGGCTGTGCGGGGGACCCACTTAGCAGGGGTCGTGCGTGAACGACCGCCGCGGCGCGCGAAGCGCCGCCGGAGGAATGACGGCTGTGTCACTAACGCGGAGTGTGCGAGAACACGGATTCCAGATGAGCCACTACCGTGGCTGTGCGGGGGATCCACTTAGCAGGGGTCGTGCGTGAACGACCGCCGCGGCGCGCGAAGCGCCGCTGGAGGAATGACGGCTGTGTCACTAACGCGGAGTGCGCAAGAACACAGATTCCAGATGCACCACTACCGCTGCTGCGCGGGGGACCCGCTTAGCAGGGGTCGTGCGTGAACGACCGCCGCGGCGCGCGAAGCGCCGCCGGAGGAATGACTGCTGTGCCACGAACGCGGAATGTGCGAGAGCACGGATTCCAGATGAACCACTACCGGGACTGCGCGGGGGAGCCGCTTATGAGCTTGCGGTGTGAGCCCGCTTTCTTTGCTTACTTTCTTTGCGGCGGCAAAGAAAGTGAGTGCCGCCCCGCACAGGGGCAACGCTAATAGACCACTAACAACTAACAATACAAGAAAAGGCCACCCCACAATCCAACAACAAAAAAACCGCCGAACAGGCAAATAAACCCCACCAACCCACCCAAAACAAGCGCACACTACCTCCCAGCTCCAGGAAGGAGCAAAAACCGCCAAACTGGGGAGTCCATCATGGCAAAAGGTCAAATGCGCAGTAACCGTGAGGTCAAGAAGCCTAAGCAGGACAAGAAGCCACAGCCGGCGACGTCTCCATCGGGCGGCACGCCGATCCGGGTAGCGCCGAGCGCGTCGACGCCTGCGAAGAAGAATTAACGATTAGGGTGAGCGCCCGCCGCACCACTGGCGGGCACGCCCAACAAGCAAGAAGCAACAAGCAACAAGCATCGACCGGCACCAACTACCTGGAAATATCCTCCAACGCAACGCCCCGCGTCTTAGGCCCCAGCACCCCGATCGCCACCATCACCACCGCCATCGCCCCGGAGATAAAAACAAACACCCCATTAACCCCAAACCGGCTCAAACAGCCGGCAATAACAAACGCAGAAAACATCGCCGAAATCCGGCTCCACGAATAAACGAACCCCACAGCCCGCGCCCGAATACTCGTAGGAAAAAGCTCCGCCTGATAAGCGTGATAGCTATACGAAATAATATTGCCGGCAAGCACAAGACACACCCCCAGGCTCACCAGCAACACCGTCTCCCGCGCCTGACTAAAAGCCAACCCGCAAACCACATTCACCGCCGCCATAAAAATAATCACCGTCTTACGCTCGAAGCGGTCGGCAATCAGCATCCCCAACAACGGCCCAAGCGGCGCAGCAATCGCGATAATGCTCGCGTACATCAAGCTGGTCGTCACCGTAATCCCCTGCTTGATCAGCAGCGTCGGAATCCAGTTCGCAAAGCCGTAATAGCCCATTGTCTGAAACACGTGAAAGATGATCAGCATCAGCGTGCGCTTGCGATAAGGCGGCACCAGCAGATCACGAAACGCCGCCCGCGCACGCACGGGCTCGGGCATCGCAGGCTCGGGCAACGGGCGGCCATATTCGCGCTCCACGCGCGCTTCGAGACGCGTCATTACCGCATCCGCTTCGTCAATGCGGCCTTTCTGCGCGAGCCAGCGCGGGCTCTCCGGCAAACGTCGCCGGATCCACCACACCACGACCGCGCCGACCGCGCCCGTCAGCACGACAAGGCGCCAGCCATCGAGGCCGAAGTACCGATGCGGCACCAGCAGATACGACAGAAACGCGACGATCGGCACTGCGCAAAAACCCACCGCCTGCGAACACGCCGACGCCCGTCCACGGACATGCTTCGGCACCAGCTCCGAGATGTACGTACCGATCGTCACGATCTCCACGCCAATGCCGATCCCGGCAATGAAGCGCCAAAGATTGAGCCCACCCGCCGTGTCCTGAAACGCCATGACGATGTTGGCCGCCGTGTACCACAGCAACGACCACGTGAAGATGGCGCGTCGGCCGAAGCGGTCGGCGAGAAATCCGCACGCCGCCGTGCCGATAAACAGACCCGCGAACAGCGAAGCGATAAAACTCGCCACGCCGCTGGTGCCGAACAACCCACGCGTGGTCGCGGTGAGAATGCCGCTGCGCACGAGTCCCGGCGCGATGTAGCCGGAGAACATCAGGTCGTACAGTTCGAAGAAGAGTCCGAGGCTGAGCAGCATCACCAGCTTCCAGATGGAACGCGTCGCCGGTAGACGGTCGAGCCGCGCGGAAATACGCGCGCCGTCCAGGGCGATTGCATCGGCGCGATTGTCGTTCGCCACATCCGCGCCCGCAGGCACGCCGCCTAATGCGCCGGCATCGCCGACCGCTGTCGCATATACCGCATGATTCGACGATTTCATCGTCTGTCTCCTATCCCACGCAACGTGATTTCCAGGTTCCGGTCTTGCCGCCGGATGAGTTTGATTGACTACGTTCGACGCGTCCGCATCACGCCGCCTCGCGCGGCACCTGAGTCAACCCACCACCAAGCGCCGCGATCTGCGCATCGTCGTAGCCCAGACCGCGCAGCACGTCGACGGTATGCTCACCGATCTTCGCGATCGGCTGGCGCGGCTGCAAGCGCGCGCCATCGAGCGAAATGGGCAGCAGCGGCATGTCCGTTTCGCTACCGTCGTCGAGCGTCAAACGCGCGAGGCCGCCGCTCTCGTTCAGATGCGGATCGTCGAACAACGCTTCGGGTTTCGTGATCGACGCGAACGGAATATGGTCGCGTTCGAACTGCGGCACGAGCGTTGCGCCGTCGCATCCGCGCAGGGTCTCGCCGAGCGTCTTCAGCAGCCACTCGCGCGCCAGCACCCGGTCGTTGTTAGTAGTGAGCCGTGGGTCGGCCAGCAGATCCGCGCGGCCGAGAATCGCGCACAGCGCGCGCCATTGGCCGTCGCCGGTGGCGGCGATAAACATCTGCTCGTCATGGGCCAACGTGAACACGTCGTACACGGCCCACGCGCTGATACGCTCAGGCATCGGCGCGGCCGGCACACCGGTCGCGGCGTACTGCTGCATGTGCTGCGCGGACAGCAGCACGCAGTTCTCGAACAGCGCGCTCTGCACTTCCTTGCCGCGTCCGCTCACGTGTCGTTCGTGCAGTGCCGCGAGCACGCCGATTGCGCCGAACATACCGCCCATGATGTCGTTAACCGAACTACCCGCGCGCAACGGACGTCCCACCGGACCCGTCATATACGCGAGGCCGGCCATCATCTGCACGACTTCATCGAGCGCGAGGCGGTGTTCGTAAGGGCCATTCAGAAAGCCCTTGTGCGACACATAGATCAGCTTCGAATTGCGCTCGCGCAGCGACGCGTAATCGAGGCCGAGACTCGCCATACGCCCTGGCTTGAAATTTTCGACGAACACATCGGCGGTATCGACGAGCTTGTGCAGCGCGGCCAGTCCCGCTTCGCTATCGAGGTCGAGCGCGACACTCTTCTTGTTGCGATTGAAGGTGCGAAAGAAACCCGCGCCGGTGCCGAGCAAACGACGCGTGCCGTCGCCGCGCGGCGGTTCGACCTTGATGACTTCGGCGCCGAGGTCGCCGAGAATCATCCCGCAGGTCGGACCCATCACCATATGCGACAACTCGATCACGCGAATGCCGGCGAGCGGCAACGCGCCCGGTTGATGCGGCGACGCCTGAGCCGAGGAAGAAGCGGAAGCGGAAGCATGCGTAGTCATTGCAGCACCTGTGATTCGGTAGAGTCGGAAGAGGAACCCACGGACGCGCCCGTAGCAATGAACTGCTTCGGCAAACCGGCGCGTGCCAGATAGCCGTACAGCGGTTCACCGGGTAACGCGTCGGCGAGCACGGCACGCGACGCGAGCAGGCGCGTGAGATCGATGCCGGTGTCGTAGCCCATGCTGTCGAGCATGAACACGAGGTCTTCGGTGTTGACGTTGCCGGTCGCACCCGGCGCATGCGGACAACCGCCGAGACCCGCCAGCGAAGCGTCGAATTCGCGGATACCGTGTTGCAACGCGATCAGCGTGTTGGCGAGACCGAGGCCGCGCGTGTCGTGGAAATGCAGCGAGCGCAGTGTGTCGCCTACCGCGTCGCGGACCAACTCGATGATCTCGCCGACCCGGCTCGGCGTCGCTTCGCCCGTGGTGTCGCCGAGCGCGATCACGTCGGCGCCGGCCTGCACGGCGGCTCGCGCGATCGCGGCGATATCGGCGTACGGCACCGCGCCTTGCAACGTACAGCCGAACACCGTCGATAGTCCGGCGATCAATTCGACGCGGTGTTTGCGTGGTCCGGCACGAACGTGACCGTTGGCGTCTGCTCCGGCGCCAGCGTCAGTTCCTGCGTTGGTATCAGCGCGTGCCCCAGCATCGCTCGCCACGCTATCGATCAACTCCCGCATCGCCGCGAACGCGTCGATCATCTCCGCCGGCGTCTTGCGCACATTCGCGAGGCTATGCGCGGCGCTCACCGAGATCGGCGCGACGATCCGGTGCGCGCCGGCTTCAAGCGCCCGTTGCGCGCCTTTCAGATTCGGCACCAGCGCCGTCACGATCAGATCGTCGTAAGTGAGCGCGTGGGCAATGACGGCGTCGGCATCGGCCATTTGCGGCAGCAGCTTCGCGGGCACGAACGACGCGACTTCCATGTGCCGCACGCCGGCGGCATACGCGGCGTCGATCCAGCGACGTTTGAATTCCGTGGGCATGATGCGGGCGATGCTTTGCAGGCCGTCGCGCATGCCGACTTCGGTCACGACGACGCGCTCCCTGGTATCACTCATGATGTCGAATCCCGATCTTGAAGGTCGCGTTGAATGCGGGGGATGAAGCAACTGGGTGACAGCGTGCACGCGCAGGGCCGCGCGTAAAAGTCTGCGTTGGCGACGCACTCCATCGCCGCTGGCGATGGCCGCGCAGGCATGCGGGACGGGCATGCGCCGCCTCGCCGGGAAAACCCTTAAGGGCTTTTCGGAAGGAATGAGAAGGTGGATTGGCGGGTGTGCGCTCTGCTTCGGCAAGCACTTTGCTTCAGGCACGCTTTGCACGCGGAACAAGCCCGGCGGCAACGTCCGCTCACGAAACGACGCCCCATGCCCCGCCTCAAACCGCCTGCAACAAATGCTCAAGCAAATGCGAAGCCGCCAGCGTCAACGCCTGACGATCGCGCACACAAATCACAAAGCGCCGTTCTGCCCACGCCTCGCGCAAGGGCACGGCGACGATGCCGTATTCATCAGCCGCATGACGCGGCAGCGCTTCGCGCGGCAAGATAGCCACCGCGAGACCCGCCTGAATGAAACGATAGGCGGCATCGAACGTGGACACATACGTTCGATAATTCAACTCGTGGCCCTTTTCCACCGCAATACGCTGCATCAGCGCATTCACCGACGCATTCGACGCGAGCCCGAGATGATCGAATGCCAGCGTCTGCTCGAAACCCACATCGGCCTCCCCCGCGAGCGGATGCGTGCGCGGCACGATCAGCGCGAGATGATCGGCTCGGTACGGCGCGACATCGAGATTGCCCATCGCCACCACGTCGCGGCAGATGCCAAGATCGGCAACCCCTTCCTCCAGACCGCGCACGATCTCCGTACTCACCCGCTCCTCGACATCCACGCGAATTCGCGGATGGCTCGTCAGAAACGACGACAACGCCTCGGGCAAAAACTCTACCATCGACGACACATTCGCCAGCACCCGCACATGTCCGCGCGCCCCGGCGGCGTATTCGCTGAGCTCGGCCTGCAAGCGCTCATGACCGCGCATGATGAGCCTCGCATGCCGCAACAGCGCTTCGCCGGCCGCGGTCGCACGCACGCCGCGCTGACTGCGCGACAGCAAGGCGACATCGACCAGCGCCTCCAGATCGGCGAGCCGCTTGCTGACCGCCGACGGCGCGATGAACTCGCGTTCGGCCGCGCGCGCGATCGTGCCTTCCTCGCAAACGGCGATGAACAGGCGCAAGGTCACCTGATCGATTTGCCACATAAGCGGGCGCGCTCCCAGAAGGTGAAGTGAGAAAATTATGCCCGAGGAAAGCGCGGTTAAAGTTGGCCCCAGGGTATCCACGGCCGTCGGTCGCGTGCGTCGCAGCGAGCCGCACTCAACAACGCAACGAAACGAAACGACGCCCGCGCAAAGCGAGTAGCCGACACCCAACAACCTTGCCCGGTTTTTTAAGTCTGGCTATGCTGAGATGTTCTTCATTGTCAGCGCGCCGTCATACAGCGCCGAAACGAAACACGACAACCCGTAACCAACCACAACAATCAACCAGGGGTTTTAATGTCCACCGCCAGTCTCTTCATCACCTCTGCCGGCGTCGGTCTTGCGATTGCCGCGCCGGTCGGCCCGATGGGCATGCTGTGCATCCGGCGCACGCTGACCGGCGGCCCGCGCGCGGGCCTCGCGATCGGTTTCGGCATTGCGAGCGGCGACGCCGTCTACGGTTTGATCGCGGCGCTCGGCCTCGTCGGCATCTCGCAGTTCATGCTGGCCTATGACCGGCCGTTGCATCTGATCGCCGGTCTGTTCCTGCTGTATCTGGGTGTGCGCGCCCTGCTGCAAAAAGCTCCCGCCGACGACACCAACGACGCGGGCAACGGCAAGCTCGCGCAAGTCGGCCGCGCCGGCGCGGTGCGCGCCTATGCGAGTTCGTTTCTGCTCACGCTGACCAATCCGCAGACGGTGATCATGTTCGCGGCGCTGTTCACCACGCTCGCGCCGCGTGGCGCGTTTTCGTCGAGCGTTGCGCTGACCACGGTGGGCGGCGTGTTTTGCGGCTCGATCGCGTGGTGGTGTTTCCTCGTGACCGTGGTGTCGCTTGCGCGGCATGCAATCGGCAGCAAGCTGCGCGTCGCGATCGACCGGATGGTGGGGATCACGCTGGCGGTGTTCGGCATCGTCGAAGTTCGCCGCGCGCTCTGAGCGCAAGCGGCGCCGACACGCCAGCGTGGCAGCGCGCGGGGCGGCTTCGAGCCGCTGCCCCTGCGCACTTTAGGGCGTTCCGTACGCGGACGCGGCAGTTTTGCGACAATAGCGCCTTTCGCCGCACGCTGGCGCATTCGCTGCAGCGCTCGCAGTCGCACTCGCGGGCGGTCTCGCGACGGTCGGGTAGCCAAGCGGTGCGTCGGCAGCGGCGCCATCGCCGAACTGCAGACGCGCTGCCCAAGCCGCCGCGCGTGCCGGCCTCGCCACCTAACCTGTTCACCCCATCCGACCGTCTGCGGTCCGCTCAATGGCCCTTCCCCACATCGATCTGCTGTACTCCGTCTCCGGCCTGTTCGTCGGCTTTCTGGTCGGCTTGACGGGCGTTGGCGGCGGTTCGCTGATGACGCCGATCCTCGTCCTGCTGTTCAACGTGCATCCGGCCACCGCGGTCGGCACCGACCTGCTGTACGCGGCCGCCACCAAGGCGACCGGTACCCTCGTGCACGGCCTGAAGGGCTCCGTCGACTGGCAGATCACGCTGCGACTCGCCGCCGGCAGCGTGCCGGCCGCCACGCTCACGCTGATCCTGCTGCATCGCTATGGAATGGATACGCCGGGCGCCAGCCGGATGATCCAGATCGTGCTCGGCGTCGCGTTGCTGGTGACCGCGGTGGCGCTGGTATTCCGCCCGCAACTGGCGGCGCTCGGCGCGCGCCGTCAACGGCCGCCGCGCCAGAGTCGCACGCTCGTGCTGACGATGCTGACCGGCGCGGTGCTCGGCGTGCTGGTGTCGTTGACGTCGGTAGGGGCTGGCGCGATCGGCGTGACGGTGTTGCTGCTGCTGTATCCGTTGCTGCCGACCACGCGGATCGTCGGTTCCGATATCGCGCACGCGGTGCCACTCACGCTGCTGGCGGGCGCCGGTCATTGGCTGCTGGGCTCGATCGACTGGTCGATGCTGCTGTCGCTGCTGGTGGGGTCGCTGCCGGGTATCGCGATCGGCAGCTTTCTGTCGTCGCGCGCGCCGGACAAGCTGCTGCGCAATCTGCTCGCCGCCACGCTGACGCTGGTTGGCGTGCGGCTCGTGCTGGCCTGAGTCAGCGGCCGTCAGCCTTCGGCCTTAGATCATGTTTACTTGAAAAACCTGCACGTCAGATCGGATTCGAACTGCCGGATCCACTGACCGTGCCGGTCGTAATAAGACTGCGCCCAGCCGCCACGGCGCACCGTGACCAGACGCTCCTGCGCGGCATCGCCCATATTCACGCATGCGCTGATGTCGAAATGTGCCGGCGCAAAGCCGTGCCGCGCGCAAACCAGTTCGAAAGCCGCCCGATCGCCGATCGGCAGATCCGTGTAGCGCAGTAGCGTGGTTTCCATGGTATCGACTCCGATTTCCCCATGCATCACAGTACGCTCCGGCCTACGGCAATTGTGTGTCGCAGCACACAGACTGGCGGTAGCGCTCGCTCGCGGCGCGGACGCAGCGGCGATGTCCCATCTTCACCGCACAAAAAATCCGCGCACCGGGAAATAAAGCGAAAAAAAAGCCCCGGGGTGAAAAACCGGGGCTTTTGCACTGCACTGACTTACTGTCGAGCGACTGCTTACTGCTGCACAACCGTCAGCTTGTTCGTCACCGACGTCACGCCCGCGACGCCCTTGGCGGCTTCGCCGGCAGCGTCGATCTGGCCTTGGTCAGGCACCGAACCCGTCAGGGTCACCGCGCCGCCACGGGCACGCACGGCGATGTTCGATACGTCGATGCCTTGCGCCTTGGCCAGCGCGCTACGCACCTTGCGGCCGAGTTGGCCGTTGGCCTTCTTGGTCGCCTTGGCGCTTGCAGCCGGCGCCGCGGTCGTGCTCGGTGCATCGCTTGCCTGAGCGTACACATTGCACGCCACCACCATTGCCACCACCGAACCCAGCGTTTTCAGAAAACCGACCGATTTCATATTTCTCTTCTCCTTAGCTACACATTGGACCGCATATCAAAGCGGCTTCGTTACGACTACCTGCGACCGCGCCGCGCGCGCGACAAGGCGCGGCTGGGCGTGGCCGACTCAGGCTGCAACACGGTGTGCGAGAGGCGAGAGAAGCCGGGTGCCGTATGCGCATGCAGGCAAGCGCCACGGGTCGAAACCGGCAAGCCGCGAAGTCCGCCGACGCGCCCGGTTCTTGTCTGTCATGCCGGGTCGCGCCGCGCAAACATCGGTTCGCGGCAGCGATGCACAATTTAATCTAGCCGGGCGAGAAGCGCAAAGGGTTTAGTCATCGGCGCGGCGGTCGACGGCTCGCGTTCAACGCCCCGTCACCAGGGTATTCACGCTGTATTCATCGCGCATTCATGTCCCATTCACGCCGCGCTCACCATTTGTTACGGGTTTGTCGGCACGGGCGGCCGCCGCACGTTTCGCCGTCGCCGGAATCTCAGGTACCATCGGCGCGACGCACGCTGCCACGCGTCCCGTTCACTTTCGACCGTCGCCGTCACGTCATCCGATGAAGCCTGCCACCGGCCGCAAACGCCCTCCCCGTCTCGTCGCCCGTTTCGTCGCGATCTCCTGGCGCGACCTGGCGGTCTCGTTCGGCCCGATCCTGCTGATCGCCGCCGTGGCGGTCTGGGTCGCCGTGCGGCTGATCCAGCCCGCGCCGCCCAGCACCCTGACCATCAGCGCCGGTCCCGAGGGCAGCACCTTCTGGAACGCGGCGCAGAAGTACAAAACGATTCTCGCGCGCAACCGCATCACCCTGAACGTGCTGGCCTCCGAAGGCTCGCTGCAGAATCTCAAGCGGTTGTCCGACCCGAAGTCGGACGTCGACGTCGGCTTCGTGCAGGACGGCGTCGCGCCCGGCCCGGCCAGCGAAGGCCTGATGTCGCTCGGCAGCGTCGCCTATGTGCCGCTGGCGATCTTCTATCACGGCCCCACGGTCACGCGACTCTCCGAATTCAAAGGCCAGCGCCTCGCGGTCGGCGCCGAAGGCAGCGGCACGCGCGAGCTGGCGCTCGCGCTGCTCAAGGCCAACGGCATCGAGCCGGGCGGCGCGACCAAACTGCTGCCCTTGTCGGGCGACGACGCTGCCGCCGCCCTGATCTCCGGCAAGGTCGACGCGGCGTTCCTCGCCGGCGACTCGGCGCAACCGGCGGTGATGGGCAAGCTCTATCGCACGCCGAACGTGCAGTTCTACGACTTCACCCAGGCCGATGCGTACACCCGCCGCTTCCCCTATCTGACGCAGCTCGAAATGCCGATGGGCGCGTTCGACCTCGGCAAGAACCTGCCGTCGGCGCCGATTCATATGGTGGCGCCCACCGCGGAACTGGTGGCGCGCGACTCGCTGCATCCGGCGCTCTCCGATCTGCTGATCGAAGCCGCACGCGAGGTGCATGGCAAGGCGAACATCCTGCAGCGCGCCGGCGAATTCCCCGCGCCGCTCGCGCATGACTTCCCGATCAGCGACGACGCCGCGCGCTACTACAAGTCGGGCAAGAGCTTCCTGTACCGGGTGCTGCCGTTCTGGCTCGCGAGTCTCGCCGACCGGCTGCTGGTGGTCGTGGTGCCGCTGATCGTGCTGCTGGTGCCGGCGTTGCGGCTGGTGCCGTCGCTGTATGCGTGGCGGGTGAAGTCGCGCATCTACCGTTGGTATGGCGCGTTGATCGCCATCGAGCGCAGCGCGCTCAGCGAGCATTCGGCGACGGAACGCGCGTCGCTGATCGAACGTCTCGATGCGATCGAGGAGTCGGTCAACGGCCTGAAAATGCCGCTGGCCTACGCGGATCAGTTCTATGTGTTACGCGAGCATATCGGATTCGTGCGTCAGCGGCTCACGCAGGCCCGCGAGGCCCAGCGCGACGACACGAACGACGACGCGAACGACGAATCGGGCGACGCGCCCGGCACCCAAACCGGCGCCGCCGACGACGCCACTGCCCCCAAGGCTCCCTCCGCCGCGGATAACACCGCCGCCAACGAAGCCGCCGAGATCGGCGAGACGCCGGGCGGCGCCGGTCGCAAACCCTATTGATCGAGGGTGCAAGCGGCCGCCGCACCGCGTAAGATCATTACAAATCCGACGGTCCAGCAGAGGCGCCGTGCGGAACAGGCAATCCGGGAGACACTTATGACCGTTGGCATCGACGCCAGGCAACCGCTTTGGTTTTACGACTTCGTCTCGCCGTTCACGTACCTGTTGCTCGAGCAACACGACAAATGGCCGGGCTTCGACTTCGCGTTCACGCCGGTCGTCCTGAACGACCTGTATAGCCACTGGGGACAACGGCCCGCCTACAGCGTGCCCGCCAAGCGCACCTTCCTGTACCGGCACGCGTTGTTTCGCGCGGAGCAACTCGGCATTCCGTACAAGATGCCGCCGGCTCATCCGTTCGATTCGATGAAGCCGTTGCTACTCGCCACCGCCGCGAAGGGCGACATCCAGTTCGTGCGCGAAATTTTCCGCTTCATCTGGCGCGAAGGCCGCGATCCGTCGAGTGAAACGGCGTTTGCCGAACTGTGCGATCGCGTCGGGATGCCCGACGGTCCCGAGCTGATCAAAAGCCCCGAGGTCAGCGCGCAATTGCAGCGCAACACGGCGGACGCGATCGGTCTCGGCGTCTACGGCGTGCCGACCTTCCGGCTCAACGATCAACTGTTCTGGGGCGAAGACGCACTGCCGATGGTGCTGTATTGCGCGCGCACGCCGAACTGGCTCGAGTCGCAGGAAGTGAAGCGGATCAGCGCGTTGGCTTCGGGTCTCGTCGACATACCGGCGAACCTGGCGAATCCGACGTAAGGCAGTCGCAAGCTTCGCGCGATTCGAGTGGATCGCGCGTCGAGGCGAACGTCGACCATGGTCTAAAACCATTCGAAAGCCGCCACGATAGCGCCGAAAAGACCGTGCTGATGCCGGCCATACCGCGCCCGCTATGCTGCTGCTCCGCAAACGGCCTAAGGTTATAACCTTTGCGCCCAGAGCGCGGGCAGGTCCGCGGGCGGGCTTCGTCCGACGCTTGATTGCGGCCCGAACCGCCTGCCCCGCTTAGCCTTGAACATGGACGACACCGCCGCCTCCCTCGATATCTGGCTCGTGCGCGTATTGCGCACGCTGCTGGTCGAGCGCAGCGTCACGCAGACCGCGCTGCGTCTGAATCAAACTCAGCCTGCCATCAGCACCGCGCTGCGCAAACTGCGCGAAACGCTCAACGACCCGATCCTCGTGCGCGGCAAGTCGGGCATGGTGCCGACCGAATACGGCGAGTCGCTGCTGGCCTCCGCACAACGCGTGCTGCGCGAAGTGGATTTTGTCGCGACGCCGCACGGCGATTTCGATGCGGGTCGCTCGCGCCGCACCTTTCGCGTCGCCGCGCCGGATTATCTGAACGACTTCTTCATGCCGACCGTGATCGCGCAGTTCCGCGACGCGGCGCCGCATGCACGGCTCGAAATCGACTCGTTGAGTCCCATGCTCGATCATTCCGCCGCGCTCGATGCCGGTGAACTCGATCTGGTGATCGGCAACTGGCCGAAGCCGGACCCGCGTTTCGAACGCAGCGATCTGTTTTCCGACACGGTGGTGTGCCTGATGCGCGCCGACCATCCGCTGACCCGCATGCCGATGACGCGCGAAGCGTATCTCGCCGCGCCGCATCTCGCACCGACACCGTATAGCGGCGCGCGCGGCGGCGCGATCGACATCGGCTTCGCGCGGGCGCGCGCCGACCGGCGCATCGTCGCCACGCTGCCGTACTTCGGATTGGTGCCGCAGACGCTACTGCAATCGGATCTGATCTTCACGACCACACGCCGCTTCGCGATGCATTACGCGAGCATCCTGCCGCTCGCGGTGGTCGATGTGCCGATTCCGTTTCCGCGCATCAAGTGCTATCAGTTATGGCATCCGCAGCCGGATCGCCCGAGCGATGTCGGCTGGCTGCGCACGCTGATGTCGCAAGTGTCGGATGGATTGGTCGCGCAGAAAATGCGCCGCGCCAAACGGCCGCAGAAAAAAGAAACGTCAGCCGCGAAGGGCTGACGTTGTCGAGGGAGGCGGGCGCTTGCCGCTGCGCCTCGGTCGCCCACTCAGTTGTCGACTAACCACTCACACGCTGGCGCAAAGCTTCTGCATCGTGGCCTGGGCCGCAGCCTGCCGCGAACGGATCTGCAGCAACTCCGCACACACCGCCACGGCAATCGCCGCAGGCGCCTTGTCGACGATACCCGCCACGCCGATCGGACAGGTCATCTCGACCAGCCGGTCCAGATCCACGCCCCGATCGATCAATCTGCGCTCGAACTTCACGCGCTTGGTCTTCGAACCGATCATGCCGAAGTACGTGAAATCGCGCCGCCGCATGATGCGCGCGGCCAGCGAGAAATCGAGCGCGTGGTTATGCGTCATCACCAGAAAATACGCACCGGGCGGCGCCGTGTCGACGATCGCGTCCGGCGTGTCGGTCGCTTCGACCTGCACATTGGCGGGCGTTTCGTCCGGGAACAGCTCGTCGCGTTCGTCGACCCACTGGACCACGCACGGCAAGCTGCCGAGCAACTCGACGAGCGCATGCCCGACGTGTCCCGCGCCGAACAGCACGATGTGCATCGGCGCCGGACGCGGCGCTTCAACCGTGCTGCGCCGCCCGATCTGAACGGAAGAAAAAGCGTTCATGGCGATCTTTCCAGTGAGTGAGTGATTCACGCGTCAACCAGTCCGTGACCTTTATTGCCGCGCGGCGGCAGTCGCCGCGCGCACCGCGCCGACCGCCTTGAGGATTTCCTCGCTGGTGGCCGGGGCGTTCAGCGGCGGGTTGACCTTGTGGTCGCCCACTGCCGACACCGCGTCGCGCACCGCGAAGAACACCGAGAACGGCAGCAGCAGCGGCGGCTCGCCGGTCGCCTTCGAACGGTGAATGCTGTCCTCCGCATTGCGGTTCTTGAACAGGCGCACGCGGAAGTCCGGCGGCGTGTCGTTGACGGTCGGAATCTTGTAGGTGGACGGCGCGTGCGTCATCAGCTTGCCGCCCGCGTTCCACCACAGTTCTTCGGTCGTGAGCCAGCCCATGCCTTGAATGAAGGCGCCTTCCACCTGGCCGACGTCGAGCGCCGGATTCAGCGACGCGCCCACGTCATGCAAGGCATCCGCGCGCAGCACGCGCATTTCGCCGGTCAGCGTGTCGATCACCACTTCCGACACGGCCGCGCCGTACGAGTAGTAATAGAACGGCCGGCCCTGCAGCTTCGACTGATCCCAGTAGAGCTTCGGCGTCGCGTAGAAGCCATCCGACCAGAGCTGAATACGCGCCACGTACGCCTTCGCGATCACTTCCTCGAACGGCACGATCATCTCGCCGACCACCACGCGATCGTGCAGGAAACGCACTTCCGACGCGCTCACCTGACCCGCGCCGAAACGCTCGGCGGCGAACGCCGACAAACGTTCGCGCAACTGACGCGCGGCATCCTGCGCGGCCTTGCCGTTCAGGTCCGAACCGGTCGATGCCGCCGTCGCCGACGTATTGGCGATCTTGCTGGTATCGGTCGCGGTCACGCGAATGCGGTTGAAGCCGATCCCCAGTTCATGCGCGACGACCTGCGCGACCTTCGTATTCAAGCCCTGACCCATTTCGGTGCCGCCGTGGTTCACCAGCACCGAACCGTCGGTGTAGATGTGCACCAGCGCGCCGGCCTGGTTGAAGTGGGTCACGTTGAACGCAATGCCGAACTTGACCGGCGTCAGCGCCATGCCCTTCTTCAGCACTTCGTTGTTCGCGTTGAATTCATTGATCGACGCGCGACGTGCGCGGTATTCGCTGGTCGCTTCGAGTTCGTCGATCAACTCGTGAATCACGTTGTCTTCAACCACTTGCCCATACGGCGTCTGATTGCGCTCGGTCTTGCCGTACAGATTGCGGCGACGTACATCGAGCGAATCCTGGCCGACCGACCGCGCGACGTTGTCCATGATGTATTCGATCGCGAACGCGCCCTGCGGACCGCCGAAGCCACGGAACGCCGTGTTCGACTGCGTGTTGGTCTTGCCGCAGAAACCGTCGATCGTCACGTCCGAGAGCCAGTACGCGTTGTCGAAGTGGCACAGCGCACGCGTCATCACCGGACCGGACAGGTCGGCGGAGAAACCGCAGCGCGAGGTCATGTCGACCGTCACGCCGTCGATCACGCCTTGCTCGTCGTAACCGACTTCATACGTGTAGTGGAAATCGTGGCGCTTGCCGGTGACCATCATGTCGTCGTCGCGGTCCGGACGCAGCTTCACCGGGCACAGCAGCTTCCATGCAGCCAAAGCCGCGCAGCACGCGAACAGACCCGATTGCGATTCCTTGCCGCCGAAGCCGCCGCCCATCCGGCGGCATTCGATCAGCACGTTGTGCGACGCCACGCCCAACGCATGCGCAACCATGTGCTGCATTTCGGTCGGGTGCTGCGTCGAACAGTAGACGTGCATGCCGTCGTCGTCCTTCGGCACCGCGTACGAAATCTGGCCTTCCAGATAGAACTGTTCCTGGCCGCCGAGCAGCATCTCGCCGGCTTCGCGACGCGCGGCGCGGGCGATCTTCGTATCGGCTTCGCCGCGCGCGAGTTTCATCGGCGGCAATACGTGCTGATTCGCGGCGCGCGCCTGTTGCGCGGTCAGAACCGCCGGCAGTTCTTCGTAGACGACTTCGGCGCGGCGCGCGGCGAGCCGTGCGACGTCATGCGAGGTCGCGACCACGATGAACATCGGCTGGCCGACGTATTGCACGAGACCGTCGGCGAGAATCGGATCGTCGCCGTGGATGATCGGACCGACGTCGTTGACGCCGGGGAAATCCTCGGCGGTGAAGATAGCGACCACGCCCGGCGTGGCGCGTACTTTGTCGAGCGACATCGAGACGATCTTCGCGTGCGCTTTCGGCGACAGGCCGAGCGCGGCGTGCAGCGTGCCGGCGAGCGTCGGAATGTCGTCGGTGTAGGTCGCGCGGCCGCTCACGTGCAGATGCGCGGACTCATGCGGCCGCGAAATATGCACCTGGGTGAAGTCGTCGAGCTCCTTGAGGTCTTTCAGGAACGGTTCGGCTTGCTGATTCATTGTGTGTTCTCCGTGTGCTTCTCTTGCTTCTTATACTTGCCGCGTACTGACCGCGTCTCAGACATTCGCGCCGGCTGGGGCGCACGCCGCGGCCACCGCGCGGACGTCGAGCGCGCTCTTTGGCAGCGGATTGTTCGGACGCGTTTCGAGCCAGAAACGGTACAGCGTGTTTTTCGCGGCTTCGAGCCGGTAATTGCTGGTAGCGCGCATGTCGGACAGCGGCGCGTAGTCGTTGCCGAGCGCGATCATCGCGGCCTGCGCGGTGGCTTCGTGCCAGTCGGCATCGCGCAACACGGCTTCGGCGTGCGTCGCGCGCTTGGAGGTGGCGGCCATGCCGCCGAACGCGATGCGCGGTTCGCGGATCACATCGCCGTCGGCGATGAACGAGAACGCCGCGCACACAGCCGAGATGTCCGAGTCGAAACGCTTCGACAGTTTGTAGGTGCGGAACTGGAAGTTCTTGCGCACGCCGGTGCGCGTCGGCACCTTCAGCCCGACCACGAACTCGTGTTCGGCCATGTCCTTCTTCTGATACGCGAGGTACAGATCTTCCAGCGGCATTTCACGTTCAATCTCGCCGCCGCGCACGATCACATGCGCGCCGAGCGCGATCAGGCCGGGCATCGAATCGCCGATCGGCGAACCGTTGGCGATATTGCCGCCGAGCGTGCCGGCGTTACGAATCGGCAGCGACGCGAAGCGCTGCTGCATTTCGAACAGCTCCGGATACTGCTTGATGATTTCCGTGTAGGCCTTTTCGACGCTCACGCCCGCGCCGATTTCGATCCAGTCGTCGTTGGTTTCGAGCTTCTGGAATTCGGCGATCTGCCCGATATAAACGATGTTGCCGAGCTCACGCATCATCTTGGTGACCCACAGGCCGATATCCGTGCTGCCGGCGAGAATCCGCGTGGCCGGCTCGGCTTCCTTGATCCTGGCGAGCGCGGCGACCGTGCGCGGCGCGTCGAACTGCTGGCCGGCGTGCTGGTAGTGGAACGTGTCCGTGCGCTGCAGTTTGGCGAGCGTGGCGGCGAGCGCTTCGACGTTGACCGGCGCTTTCGGCGGCGGCGCTTCGAACATGCGCACGGCGGCGTCGACGATTGGACGATAGCCCGTGCAGCGGCACAGGTTGCCGGTCAGCGCATTGCTGATCGTGTCGCGCGACGGCACCGTCTTGTTCGCGCAGCTATGTTCGTGGCCGTGCTTTTCGTACAGCGACCACATCGACATGACGAAACCCGGCGTGCAGAAACCGCACTGCGAGCCGTGGCATTCGACCATCGCTTCCTGCACCGGGTGCAGCGAGCCGTCCGGCTGGCGCAAATCCTCGACGGTGAAGAGCGCCTTGCCGTCGAGCGTCGGCACGAACTGGATGCAGGCATTGACCGTCTTGAAGTCGACGCCGCCCGCCGCGTTGGGCTCGCCGAGCACGACCGTGCACGCGCCGCAGTCGCCTTCTGCGCAACCTTCCTTGGTGCCGGTGCAATGCACGTCTTCGCGCAGATACTGCAGGACGGTGCGGGTGACGGGCGCGTCCTTGATCTCGCGGATCGCGTTGCGGTGGTAGAAGCGAATCGGCTCAGTCATGTCTCTTTACTCTCGAATGTTCTGTGTCCGTGGGGACGTGCTGCGTGATGGTTCGAAAACTATCATTCCCAATAAAACCAACCCATAGCTCGAATCGCATGCGGGACATATCCGCGAGGCGATATCGAGATAGGTTTGAGGGTCGGTCGGCTTATGTTGATATGGCAATTTTGCTATGTTTTACTATTTTTAAAGCCAATACAGACATATCGAGACAAACCAAGCTCGCCGGAACGAGGGCCAAAACCCGCGCTTTTTGGGCAAAAGCGGACCACTATAGGCATCCGGCACCGTTTTTTAATGGGTCAATTTATTAAGCAACTCCTGCAAGAGAATCGGTTCCATGGGAAAATCACGGCTTCCCGCCGTTTTCAAGTCTCGTTTTCCCCATGTCCACCGACTCAGCGTCACCTCGCAGCGAATTTGCGACGACCTTACAGATCATTCCGGTCGTTTTTTTCACGTTTCTTTGCTATCTGACGATCGGCATTCCGCTCGCGGTGCTGCCCGGCTACGTCCACGACGACCTCGGCTACAGCGCGGTGCTGGCCGGCGCGGCAATCAGCGTGCAATACCTGGCCACCCTCGCGTCGCGGCCGCTGGCCGGCCGTTCGGCGGATACGCTGGGGCCGAAGCGCACGGTGTCGATCGGGCTGCTGGGGTGCGGCGCGAGTGGGGTTCTGTTGCTGCTGGCCGTGCTGTGCGGGCGCTGGCCCGTGCTGAGCCTCGGCTTGCTGGTGTGCAGCCGTCTGGTGCTCGGTTTCGGGGAAAGCCTGTGCGGCACCGGCGCGATTCTGTGGGGCATCGGCCGGGTCGGCACCAGCAACAACGCGCGGGTGATCTCGTGGAACGGCATCGCCACTTACGGCGCGCTGGCCGTCGGCGCGCCGCTCGGGGTGGCGATCGCGCACACGGTGGGATTTGCGGCGCTCGGCATTCTGGTGATCTTCCTCGCGGCGCTCGGCTTTTATCTGGCCCGGCCGATCGCACCGGTGCCGATCGTCCACGGCGAGCGGATGTCGTATGGCAGCGTGCTCACGCGCGTGCTGCCGCACGGTATCGGCCTCGCGCTCGGCTCCGCCGGGTTCGGCTCGATCGCCACCTTCATCACGCTGTTTTACGCCGCGAAGCATTGGCCGAATGCGGCCTTGTCGCTGACGGTGTTCGGCACGCTGTTCATCGGCGCGCGCCTGTTGTTCGCCAACACGATCAAGAGCTACGGCGGGTTCCGCGTCGCGATCGTGTCGTTCTCGTTCGAATGCGCCGGGCTGTTGATGCTGTGGCTCGCGCCCGAGCCGCATATCGCGCTCGCCGGCGCGGCGTTGACCGGTTTCGGCTTTGCGCTGGTGTTCCCGGCGCTCGGCGTCGAGGCGGTCGGCCTCGTGCCGCCGGCCAGTCGTGGCGCGGCGTTGTCGGCCTATTCGGTGTTTCTCGATCTTTCGCTCGGCATCACCGGGCCGCTGGCCGGCTACATTGCCGGCGAGTTCGGCTACGCCTCCGTGTTTCTCTTTGCGGCCGTGGCGTCGGCCGCTGCCGTGGTGCTGTCGACGGTGCTGTACCTGCGCCACGCGCGGGCGCCGATTTCGCCCGCGACGACCTGATCGTTCAACGCACTATCCAGCGCGGCATGCCTGCGCTGGATACGCAAAGCGCGCCGCCTTCACACCGGCGCCAGCCTACCTCGCCACTACGCGCGCACCGCTCGACAGCGATTTTTCCAACGCCGCCACACCCGCCGGCAGATCCACCGCCGCACCGAGATCCACCATCGTGCGGCCCAGTGCGTGCAGCGTTCTGAACAGATTATGTTCGCGGCATTGCTCGCCCATTTGCCCAATACGCACGATCGGTAAACCGAACGAGCCGGAAATCTCGACCTGATGCTGGCGCGAGATATGACCGCAAATGTCGCCGGGACTCAAGCCTTGCGGCACCTCGATCCCGACCACCGAATTCAGCCGGCATGCCGACGGCGCATACAGATTCAGCCCCAGCGCGGCGATCCCTTCCTGCAAAGCCAGCGAACATTTCAGATGCCGCGCGAAGCGCTTCTCCAGCGTCTCCGCGCACACGAGCCGCAACGCCTCGTGCAAGGCCAGCACGCCCGACACCGGCGCGGTGTAGTGATAGCCCGCGTTATGCCAGAAGTTTTCCGCGAGCGACGCATCCAGGCACCAATGCGCGTTCGGCGCCGTGCGCCCTTTGACACGCGCCCAGGCCGCGTCGGAAAACGCGATCAGCGAGACACCCGGAATCGACGACAAGCCCTTCTGCCCGCCGGTAATCACCGCGTCGATACCCCACGCGTCCATTTCCAGCGGCATGGTGCTCAACGTACACACCGCGTCGACGATCACCAGCGCGCCCGCGGCTTTTGCCAATGCGGCGATGTCCTTCAAGTGGTAATTCCACACCGTATTGGACGTCTCGCCCTGCACCACCGTCACGATCTCCGGACGCTCGCGGCGAATCGCTTCGGCCACCTGGTCGAGACTCGCAACCGCGCCATCGTCCACGTCGAGCGTACTCACGCGCGCCCCGACGCGGCGGCCCATCTCCGCCATCCGTTCGCTGAAGAAACCGTTCTTGATGCTCAACACGCGCGTGCCTTCCCACGCGAGGTTGGAGATCGCCATTTCCATCGCGGCCGATCCCGGTCCCGCCACGCCCAACACCCATTTCGAATTCGTCTGGAATACGTAGCGCGCCATGGTCTTCACCTGGCCGATCACTTTCACCATCGTGCCGCCCAGGTGATTGATGACGATCGTGTTGGCCTTGGCGACAGCGGCGGGAATCGGCACGGGGCCGGCGCCCATCATGAGCAGCGGTTCTTCGGGGAGGATGGCGTCGAGCGATTCGACAACCGGACAGGGCACAGCGGAAGCGACGGATGGGATGGATGAAGTCGGCATGATCGGTACGTGAATGTCAGAACGCTAAGGAAAAATCGGCCTCGCCAACAGTCATGCTGGCGAGGCCGTTCATCCGATCATTCACTGATCCGCGCGATTGCGCAAGCCATTTAGCCCTGTTTTAAGGCATTAAATGCATTCAACGCGCGCACTTCTGCTACTGCGTTAACAACGTGCCGGCGCGTGTTATTTCACCTTCGTTTTATCGAGCTTTTTGCCGGTCGCCGCATTGAAACGTTCGATGTACTCTTCGATCAGTTTGCGCAACGCACGGCCGATCTGCCGATAGTCCGACTCGTTCAGATTGGCGAGCGACACGCGCCCCGAAGGATGCTGCGTACCGAACCCGCGACCCGGCAGCAGCACGACCCGCGCTTCACGGGCGAGACGGAACAGCAGCTCGGAAGGCTCGGTGTTCTTCAGCAACCAGTCGACGAACTCACGCCCGAACATCTTCTCGCCGAGGAACTCGATGTCGAGAATCGTGTAGTAGTCGACCTGATTCGGATCGTCGTCCTCGAACGAAATGCCCACTTCTTCGTAGAGCGCCTGCTTGCGCTTGCGGATCAGGCGCTTCAACGCGTTCTTGTACGCGTCCGGCGTGTCCATCAGCGAGAACAGCGAGAACAACACCATCTGTACCTGCTGCGGCGTCGACAGACCCGCCGTGTGATTCAGCGCGACGGTGCGGCTGTCGGCGACCAGGCGGTCGATGAACTTGAGCTTGTCCGGTTCGGTCGTGATCGACTCGTAACGCTCGTGCAACTGCTTCTTCGCGTCTTTCGGCAACTCGGCGATCAGACGGTCGAGCACGTTGTCGCGATGCGTCGCGATCGTGCCCAGACGCCAGCCGGTCGCGCCGAAATACTTCGAGTACGAGTAGACCAGGATCGTGTTCTTCGGCGCGAGCGCGAACAGCGACACGAAGTCGTCGGCGAACGTGCCGTACACGTCGTCGGTCAGCAGAATCAGATCGGGCCGTTCCTTGACGATGTCGGCAATGTACTGAAGGCTCTCGTCGTTGATCTTCACCGAAGGCGGATTGCTCGGGTTCACGAGGAAGAACGCCTTCACCTTCGGGTCGCGCAGTTTGTCGAGTTCCTTCTTCGAATACTGCCAGCCGCTCTCCACGTCCGCTTCGAGATTGACGACGTTCAGCTTGTAGTCGTTCAAACGCGGAATCTCGATGTACGGCGTGAAGATCGGCATACCGAGCGCGATGGTGTCGCCTTCCTTGATCAGGTGATTCTCGCGCATCGTGTTGAAGATGTACGTCATTGCCGCCGTGCCGCCTTCCACCGCGAACACGTCGAATTCGCCGACGAACGGATGGTTGCCGATCATCTCGCGGCGCAGATACTGACCGACGATCAGCTCGGACATCTTGAGCATGCGGTCGGGCACCGGATAGTTCGACGCGAGAATGCCCTCGCACATTTCATACAGGAAGTCGCCGGCCGAATAGCCCAGCTGATCGCGCACGTACGACACCGCGCCGCGCAAAAAGTCGATGCCCGCTACGCCTTTGTTCTCGCGCAGGAACAGATCGAAGCGTTCTTCGAGACCGTCGCGTCGCGGAAAACCGCCCACGCCTTCCGGCATGTACGCGAACGAGCGCTCCGATTCGCGCATCGCAAACAGGCCGAGTTGCCAGAAGCCGTGACGCGGAATCGTCGCCAGAAAATTCGGATTGCCACGACCGGCGTTGAGCATCGCGGCGTTCGCGGCACGCTCCACGGCGCCGCCGCCGGCCGCCTTGATCAGTTCGTCCTTCAGTTCGAACGGGCTGAGCGCGGACAGACCCGGTTGCGCCATATCCGCGTGTTTCTTGTCGCCCTTCTCTTTTGCCATGATGCGTTCTCCAGTGAGCAGGTGAAAGACGCCGGCGTCGCGAGGATCGTCCGCTTACCGCCAGCGTGAAAGAGATCGATAAAGCGCTGCGTGCGCGCCTAAACTAGCCCGACCACGAGCGGACCCAGCAGTGTGAGCGCGACGTTGGCGATCGCATAGGTGATCGCGAACGGCACGGTAGGCACCGCGCTTTCCGCCTTGTCGAGCACGCCGCCGAAGGCCGGATTCGCACTGCGCGAGCCCGACAGCGCACCGGCCAGAATCGCCGCGTTGTTGTACTTCAGCACGTAGCGGCCGAACAGCATGGTCAGCAGCAGCGGAAACAACGTGACGAACACGCCGAGCAGGAAGATCGTCATGCCGCTCTGCTTGACCGTCACCACGGCTTGCAGGCCGGAGTTAAGACCCACCACCGCGACGAACGCCGCGAGGCCGAAGTCCTTGAGCAACTGCGAAGCCGCCGACGGCATCACGCCGTACATGGGATGCTTGCCGCGCATCCAGCCGAACAGCAGACCCGCCAGCAGACAGCCGCCGCCCGAGCCGAGCGTGAGCGGAATGCCGCCCACGTTGACGACGATCAGCCCGATCAGCAAGCCGAGCACGAGGCCCACGCCCATGTAGATGAAGTCGGTCTTGTTGGTGTTCGGCAGTTCGTAGCCGGCGGCGTCGACGGCGCGCTTGGTGTCTTTCGGCGAGCCGTAGAACGTGATGACGTCACCGTGCTCCAGTTTGGTTTCCGGCAGGATCGGCAGCGGCTGACCGGCGCGCGAAATGTGCTGGATGTACACGCCGTGGCGCAGGTCGCGATCCACCACTTCGCGCGCGGCGGCGATCGTCGTGTGGTTCATGCCTTTGCGCGTGAACACGCCGTCGCGGGTCTGCATCACCACGCCGATATCGTCGACGTTGGCGATCTCGTTGCCGTTCGCGCCGAACGCGACGACCGCTTCGCGGCGGCCCACCACCAGCACTTCGTCGTTGAGCTGCAAGGTCAGGTCCGGCGTCGGATCGAGGGTCTTGCCGTCGCGCTTGATCTTTTCGACCGTCAACATGTCCTGATGCAAGGTCTCGACCGCCTTGACCGTCTTGCCGGCGCTGACGTCGATCCGGTACGCACGTCCCACCAGTTCAGGCAACGCGCGAATCTGCCCCGCCGCGAGCGAGGTCGACGCCCCCGCCGACAACTCGCGCTCCGCGTCGATCGACGCCTCTCGCAAGCCCTGCCCCATGAATTTGGGCAGTATGTTCACGCAGACGATGATCGCCCCCAGCGAGCCGAACACGTAGGTGACCGCGTACGCGATCGCCACGTCCGACTGTAGCGATTTCACCTGATCGGCCGGCAAACCGAGACGCGCGATCGCGTCGCCCGCCGTGCCGATAATCGCCGACTGCGTCAACGCGCCGCCCGCGAGTCCGGCCGCGAGCCCCTTGTTCAGATGGAACAGCTTCGCGCACACCACCACGGTGATCAGCGCGGTGACGGCCAGGAAGACCGCCATCGCGATTTCACGCAGCGTCTTGCGGTTCAGCGAATTGAAGAAGCCCGGCCCGGAGTCGTAACCGACCGCGTAGATGAACACGGCGAACATGACCGACTTCACGCCGTTGTCGATCGTCACGCCCGCCTGGCTGATGACGACCGCCGCCAGCAGCGAGCCGCCCACGCCCCCCAACTGGAACTTGCCGAAATTGATCTGGCCGATGAAGTAACCGGCCGCTAGCGATAAAAACAGCGCGATTTCAGGGGATTTCTGAAAAATGTGATGTAGCCAGTCCATCATGCCCTCGCTGGATAGTTTGAGATATTGAGTACTGGGTGCCGTCTGCCGGGGTGCTGCGGGCGGGGATACCGCCTGTCGATGCGCGCTGCGGATCGTGTCGTGCCGCGCATGTCGTGTTACCTAGCCGAGCTTGCCGGCGAGACCCACCACCACCGGTCCCATCAACGGCAACAGAATGTTCGAGAGTGCATAGGTGATCGTGTAGCCGATCACCGGCGTCGAGTTGCCGGTCACGCCGACCAGCGCGCTGATCGCGGGCGTGCTGCATTGCTGGCCGGCAATCGCGCCGAGCAACATGGGCGCCTCGAGCTTGAGAAACACACGGCCGATCCACAGCGACAGCAGCCCCGGCACCAGCACCATCAGAATGCCGGCCACGGGTAACGCGAGGCCGTATTCGCGCACCAGCTTGATGGCGTCCGGTCCCGCCGACAAACCGACCGCGGCGATGAAAGTCGCGAGACCGAAGTCCTTCAGAATCTGCGCGGCCGCCGAAGGCAGCGAGCCGATCAGCGGATAGCGCGAGCGGATCCAGCCGAACAGCAAGCCGGACAGCAGACAGCCGCCGCCCGTGCCGAGCGCGATCGACACGCCGCCGATCCGGCCACCGAGATGGCCGATCGCCATCCCCACCAGCACGCCCAGCGCGAGGTAGACGAAGTCGGTTTTCTGCGTCGCGGCCAACACGTAACCCAGACGTCGCGCACCACGCTCGACGTCGGCCTTGGCGCCGACCAGCGTCAGCACGTCGCCGCGATTCAACGCCGTGCCGGGCAACGCCGGCACCGTGGTTTCGAGCCGCGTAACCGCCGCGATGTAGACGCCGCGCGCCTGTTCCGGATCGGCCCGTTCCCGCACCTGCGCGACCGTCAGCCCTTCCGCTTCGCGGCGCGTCAGCACCACGTCGAGTTTTTCGGCGACGATCTGGTCGAAACCGCCATCGTCGATTTCTTCGCCCAGACTGGCCGATGCCGTCACGATCGCTTCGCGCCGCCCGCCGACCAGGATCAGGTCGTCGGCCATCAAGACCAGTTTCGGTTCGACCGCCACGACCTCGCCACCGCGCCGCAGTTGCTCGATGGTCAGGTTGTAGCCGTGTTGCTGCTCGAACGCGACGACCGTGGTGCCGGCCGCCGCGCCGACGCGGAACGCGCGGCCCACCAGTGCCGGTGCCGCCGCCCGCTGCCCCTCGCCGAACGCACCGTCGCCGCCAAGCTTGCGCCACACGCGCTCGGCTTCGTCGCGCAAATTGACGCGCAGCAGCAGCGGCGCGAACTGGCTCGTGAACAGCACGATGGTGATCAGGCCGAACAGGTAGCTCACGCTGTACGCGGTCACGATATTGGCCTGTAGACGCAGCGTTTGCGCGTCGCCGAAGCCGAGCTTGGCGATCGCCTCCGACGCCGTGCCGATCACCGCCGATTCGGTCGCCGCGCCGGCCAGCAACCCGGCCGCCGTGCCCGCGTCGAGCCGCATCACGACCACCGCGATCAGGATCAGCGCCAGCACCGAAACGATCTCGACCACCGACAACAATCCATAGCGCCAGCCGCGTCCGATGTTCGCAAAGAACTGCGGCCCGCCGGTAAAACCCAGCGCAAAAATGAACAGCGCAAACGCGATGTTCTTCAGATCGGGGGCCAGCCGCGCGCCCGTCTGTCCTAACAGCAATGCAACGATCAACGTGCCGCAGACGCCGCCGAGCTGAATTGGCCCAACTCGAAACGAGCCAATGAAATATCCGATTGCCAGGCTTGCGAACAGCGCGATCTCCGGTTGAGACCTCAGCAATTCACCGATCATGTAGGCTCGCCGATTTACAGGTTTATTAGTAGGAGACTGAAAAACAATAGCTCAAAAAAAGTGCAAATAATTCGCTCAGACGCGGTACGACTCAGCAATTACTCAACCGGCATAGCTGGCTGAATGACACTATTTATGGCAATGGGATGACGCGACATGCGTCCGGGAAGATTGCGGCGCTGCGGCGATGTTATGGAAATGCGGTTGTGATAGCTCGACGGTCACACTGTCCTCGTGAATTAGCTCGACGCCTTAAAAAAGACACCGAATTCTGATGGCCGATTTTTTCTACTTTACTGGATGAATCAACATGCTTTTGTCAGACTGCCTTTTAATAAATATTGTAATTCTCCACACCTGTCAATATTATTTTCAATCTAGACCGCATTGACTTCGCAAAAGATGATCTTTAGCAAAGACTGAATGGCAAAGGTCACCATGTGCCTTGCTCGGCAATGGGGCCTTTATACTGGCTCATTCGCCTGGCGCGCGGCGAGCCCCGCCCTTTCGCCGGCATGCATTTCTCGGAGCCCGACATGCGCATGATCCTGTTCAGCAGCCGTCAGTACGACAGCGACACGTTCATCGAAGCCAACGGCAGGCATTGCTACGAATTGCATTTTCAGGAATCGCACCTCGACAGCGAAACCGCGATCCTGGCGCAGGGCTACGAGGTGGTGTGTCCGTTCGTCAACGACAAAGTCGACGCGGCCGTTCTGGAACGGCTTCATGCGGGCGGCACGCGTCTGATCGCGCTGCGCTCGGCGGGCTTCAATCATGTCGACCTCGCAACGGCCGAGCGCCTCGGCATCACGGTCGCGCGCGTGCCGGCGTATTCGCCGCACGCGGTGGCCGAGCATGCGGTCGGCCTGATTCTGGCGTTGAACCGGCGTCTGCCGCGCGCCGTCGCGCGTACGCGCGAGGGCGACTTTTCGCTGCACGGGCTGCTCGGGTTCGATCTGCACGGCAAGACGGTGGGCGTGATCGGCACCGGCATGATCGGCCGCGTATTCGGACGCATCATGGCGGGCTTCGGTATGCAGGTGCTCGCGCACGACCCCGGCACGCCCGCCGCCGACCTGCTGGCGCTCGGTGCGCGCTATGTTCCGCTGGATAGGTTGCTGGCGGAATCCGACGTGGTCAGCTTGCACTGTCCGTTAGTGCCGGACACCTACCATCTGATCGACGGCCACGCGCTCGCCAAGATGAAGCGCGGCGCGATGCTGATCAACACCGGCCGCGGCGGCCTGGTCGAAAGCAATGCGTTGATCGGGGCGTTGAAAGACGGCCAGCTCGGCCATCTGGGACTCGACGTCTACGAGGAAGAAGGCGGCCTGTTCTTCGAGGATCACTCGAATCTGCCGCTGCAGGACGACGTGCTCGCCCGTCTACTGATGTTCCCGAACGTGATCGTCACGGCACATCAGGCCTTCTTCACGCGCGAAGCGATGAGCGAGATCGCCCAGACCACGCTCGATAACGTCGCGGCCTGGGAGAGCGGGACGCCGCGCAACGTGGTGCGGGCGTCGGGTTAGGGCTGGCTGGCGGGCGGCGCAACGACCTGGGGCGGGCCGCCCAGCGTCGTTGCGCGAATCGCGGTGCGGGCGTCGTCGGGCGCGCCGCACAGTTCGCGCAGCATCGCCGCTTCGCGCTCGTGCACTTCCACTGGAAACCAGCGCGCGCCGGCATCGGCCAGATAGCGCGCGCGATACTGGCCATTGCGAAACGACACCACGCCTTCGCGCTCCAGTCCGACCCAGCCGAGCAAGCCCGGCGCGCGACGCGTCGTGATCGTCACGTACGGCATCTGCGGAATGCGTGGATTGTCCGGATCGAGAAACTCACGAATGCCGCGCACCTTGCCGGCATGCCATTCGGCAACCGGTTTCAGCACATAGTCGGTATTGTCGCGATCCGCGCAGGCGAGCAGCTTGCGCACGTCGATCAGCACCACTTGATGCCGCGTGCCGTCCGTGACGAAGACGCGTTTCAGGCGCACATGGTCGAACCACGAATGCTCGAGGAGCGGCACGATCCACACGGTTTCGGCGCAAGCCGGCGCAACGGCTGACGATGGATTGGACGAAGGCAAAGGCAGGCTCGATAAGCTAGCGAAAATCCGCCAGCGCGTTAAAAGAGCGCTAACGCTACGAGTCGACTGTGTAAGAAGCATGACAGACCACGGCATTAATCACACTGCATGCTCACGCTGCCAGGACACCTCGGCATGAGCACACTTTAAAAATACCCGCACACACGGGCAGACGCTGACCCCTATCGATGTAACGACTATAGCTACGCAAAATTTCAATAGCTATGCGCGCGTCGAAGTTAAGCAGGATATCGGCGTCGCGATGCTCGTCCTTGAGCGCCCCGCGCGCCGCGTTCCGAAAAAAACAACATCGGCCTTACTGCGCTGCAAGGGTGTTTTGACTTAGGTAGAATCCCCTACTGTTTTGCCTCTAGCACGGCGCACGCGTTCTCGCCCCGAAAACGCGCGCCGGCCGCGCGACGCTCCCCGTCGCGCCGATTCACGCTCCGCCACCATGCCTTTACCCCTGCTCGCCCTTGCCGTTGCCGCTTTTGGAATCGGTACCACCGAATTCGTGATCATGGGCCTGCTGCCCGACGTGGCACGCGATCTGTCCGTCTCGATTCCGGCCGCCGGCATGCTGGTGTCGGCGTATGCGCTCGGCGTCACGATCGGCGCGCCGATCGTCGCGATCGCGGTGGCCAATATGCCGCGCAAGAAAGCGCTCATGAGCCTGATCGGCGTGTTTATCGTCGGCAATCTGCTGTGCGCGATCGCGCCGGGCTATGCGGTGCTGATGGCCGCGCGGATCGTCACGGCGTTCTGCCATGGCGCGTTCTTCGGTATCGGTTCGGTGGTGGCCGCGGGTCTGGTTGCGCCGAATCGCCGCGCGCAAGCCATCGCACTGATGTTCACCGGGCTGACGCTCGCCAACGTGCTCGGTGTGCCGCTCGGTACCGCGCTCGGCCAGGCCGTGGGCTGGCGCGCCACGTTCTGGGCGGTGACCGGCATCGGTATCGTTGCGGCGGCCGCGCTCGCCGTCTGCCTGCCGGCCAGGATCGAGATGCAGAAGGCCAGCCTCATTCACGAATTCAGCGTGCTGAAAAATCCGCAGGTGCTGATGGTGCTCGGCATCAGCGTGCTTGCTTCGGCAAGCCTGTTTTCGACCTTCACCTACATCACGCCGATCCTTGAAGACGTGGCCGGCTTCACGCCGCATGCGGTCACGCTCGTGCTGCTGCTGTTCGGCCTTGGCCTGACCGTGGGCAGCACGCTCGGCGGCAAGCTCGCCGACTGGCGGCTGTTGCCGTCGCTGGTGGCGTTCCTGCTGGCAATCGTCGTGATCCTGACGATTTTCGCCGGCACGATGCACGCGCAGATTCCGGCCATGATCACCATCTTTGTCTGGGGCATTCTGGCGTTCGCGATCGTGCCGCCGCTGCAAATGCTGATCGTCGACCGCGCGAGCCATGCGCCGAATCTGGCGTCGACCCTGAATCAAGGCGCGTTCAACCTCGGCAATGCCACGGGCGCCTGGCTCGGCGGCATGGCGATCGGCGCGGGCGCGCCGCTCACCACGCTACCGTGGGTCGGCGTGGCGACCTCGATCGGCGCGCTGGTGCTGACGCTGTGGTCGGTGTCGATCGACCGCCGCGCTCAACGGATGGTCGCGGCGGGATAGTCGTCGTGGCAATTTTCGCCGTGTGACGCGCGCGGCGATACGCCCTACCGCGCGTGATAACGCACATGCGAAGGCGACACTAACGCAACTGCAGCGTCTCCACCTTGCGCGTTGCCCCATACCCCTCAAGCGTGCGAACGGCTAGCGGCCGTAGTAGCATCACGGCCGATGAAAGTCATCTTCACACGCGATTTCCTCGCGCTCATTCTTAGCGTTGCCGTGGTCGGACTCGGCAGCGGCGCGACCCTTCCACTCACCGCGCTCGCACTGACGCAAGCCGGCTATGGCACCGACGTGGTCGGCCTGCTGACCGCCGCGCAAGCGGGCGGCGGCCTCGTCATCGTGCCGTTCGCCGGTTGGGTCGCGGCACGCTTTGGTGGCCGCCAGGTGATAGTCGGTGCGGTGCTGGTCGTGGCGATCGCCACCGCGCTGATGCAACTCACCGCGAACCTGTGGCTCTGGGCACTGTTGCGCGTGCTCTGCGGCGCGGCGCTGATGCTGCTCTTTACGATCGGCGAAGCCTGGGTCAACCAGCTCGCCGACGACGCCAGCCGCGGCCGCGTCATCGCGATCTATGCGACCAACTTCACGCTGTTCCAGATGTCGGGCCCGGTGCTGGTGAGTCAGATCGCGGACCTCATGCACTCGCGCTTCCTGATCTGCGGCGCGATTTTCCTGCTGGCGCTGCCGATGCTCGCCACCCTCCGCACCACGCCGCACGCCGCGGACGACGAACACGCCGCGCACGGCAGTTGGCGCCACGTGTTGCCGCAGATGCCGGCGCTCGTGATCGGCACCGGATTTTTCGCGCTGTTCGACACCATCGCGCTGTCGCTGCTGCCGCTCTTCGCGATGTCGCACGGCATGACGACCGAGGTCGCGGTGTTGCTCGCGTCGGCGTTGCTGCTCGGCGATACGACGATGCAGTTTCCGATCGGCTGGCTCGCGGACCGCTTGGGCCGGGAGCGAGTGCATATCGGTTGCGGTGTGATCGTCGTGCTGCTGTTGCCGCTTCTGCCGTGGGCAATCACGTCGCCGTGGCTATGCTGGCCGCTGCTGTATGTGCTCGGGGCGGCGGCGGGCGCGATCTACACGTTGTCGCTGGTGGCCTGCGGTGAGCGCTTTCGCGGCATCGCGCTGGTGTCGGCGAGTTCACTGGTGGGGGCGGCATGGGGCGCGGCCAGTTTCGGCGGTCCGCTGGTGGCGGGCGCGTTAATGAAGGGCGTGGGTAACGATGCGATGGTCGGCGTGCTGTTCGCCGCGGCGCTCGCGTTCCTTGCGGCTGCGTGGTGGGAGCGGCGCCGAATGCCCATGCGCATGGCAGGCGACGCTTGAGGTGTCGCGCGCGGCGCAATCTGCGCGACCTGCACACGCCGCACACCCTGCGCGCGGTGGAAACGAAAAAGCCGGCGTAATCCGCCGGCTTTTCCTATGCGTCTAGTGATGTTGCTCCTGACGTTACGACTGCGCCGGCAAAATCTCCCCCGCGCACGTTCCAAACCCAACCCGATAGCCGTCACCCTGGCACCAGCCCGCTAACGTGAGCTCATCGCCGTCTTCGATAAAACTGCGCGTGCCGCCCTGCTGCAACTCCACCGGCTTCTTGCCGTTCCACGTCAATTCCAGCAGGCTGCCGAACGAATCCTCGCTCGGTCCGCTGATCGTGCCCGAACCCATCAGATCGCCCACCCGCGTATTGCAGCCCGACACCGTGTGATGCGCGAGCTGCTGCGCCATCGTCCAGTACATGTGCCTGAAATTGGTCCGCGTGATCGTGCTCGCCTGCGTGGCCTGTTGCGGACGCAACGTCACTTCCAGATGAATATCGAAAGCGTGCGCGCCGTCGTGACGCAGATAAGCGAGCGGCTGCGGTTCCTGAACCGGTTGCGCGACGCGGAACGGTTCGAGCGCGTCGAGCGTCACGATCCATGGCGAAATCGTGGTCGCGAAAGTCTTCGCGTTGAACGGACCGAGCGGCACGTATTCCCATTGCTGGATGTCGCGCGCGCTCCAGTCGTTCAGCAACACCATGCCGAAGATATTCGCTTCGGCATCCGCGCAGGCCACCGGCTCGCCCAGCGCGCTACCCGCGCCGATCACGAAACCCGTTTCCAGTTCGATGTCCAGCTTGCGGCACGCGCCGAACACCGGGCGTTCCTGATCCGGCAGCTTCAGTTGACCATTCGGCCGACGCACCGGCGTCCCGCTCACCACGACCGACGACGCGCGGCCGTTGTAACCGATCGGCATTTCCGACCAGTTCGGCAGCAGCGCGTTCTTCGGATCGCGGAACATCGACCCGACATTCGTCGCGTGTTCTTTCGACGAATAGAAATCGGTGTAGCCCGGAATCTGCACCGGCAGATGCAATTGCGCGTCGGCCTGACGCACCAGCGCCTTCGCGCGCAGCGCGCTGTCATCGCGCAATGCGGCGGTGTCGCGTGCCAGCAGATCGCTCAGCTGAATGCGGACACTGCGCCATGCGTCGCGGCCGAGCGCGATGAAGTCGTTCAACGTCTCGCGTGCAAACACGTCGGTTTGCGACGGCACCTCAAGCAAACCCGCCGCCTGCAACGCGGCCAGATCGACGATCTGGTCGCCGATCGCCACGCCGACTCGACGCGCCGCGTTAGCACCTTCACGCTTGTCGCTGAATACGCCGAACGGCAGATTCTGAATCGAAAAATCGCTGGTCGAATCGTTGGCCGATTCGACCCAGCTCTTGCGCGACGGATCGAGCGTCGCCTGAAGATCGCTCAATGCGCTCATCGTTGCTCCGGGTTGAAATGTTTCTTGAGGCCTTGCCAGCACTCGTAGTAATGCGCCTGCAATTGCGCGGTTTCGAGCGCGAAGCGGGTCGGCTTGATCAGCGTGCGCGTCTCGAACATGAAGGCCAGTGTGTCGCCCACTTTGTGCGGCTTCGACGTATCGCCATGCGAGGCCTTCTCGAACGTGTCCGCGTCCGGGCCGTGACCCGACATGCAGTTGTGCAGACTCGCGCCGCCGGGCACGAAACCCTCGGCCTTGGCGTCGTAGACGCCGTGCACGAGGCCCATGAATTCGCTCGCCACGTTGCGATGGAACCAGGGCGGACGGAACGTGTCTTCGGCGGCGAGCCAGCGCGGCGGGAAGATCACGAAGTCGATCGTGTCGACGCCCGGCGTGTCGCTTTGCGATTGCAGCACCAGGAAAATTGACGGGTCCGGATGGTCGAAACTGATCGAGCCGATCGTGTTGAAGCGGCGCAAATCGTACTTGTAGGGCGCGTAATTGCCGTGCCATGCGACCACGTCGAGCGGCGAATGGCCGATGTCCGCGCGCCACAGATTGCCGTTCATCTTGGCGACGAGTTCGAAGTCGCCTTCGCGGTCTTCGTAGGCCGCGTGCGGCGTGAGGAAATCGCGCGGATTCGCCAGGCCGTTCGAGCCGATCGGCCCGAGATCCGGCAAGCGCAGCAGCGCGCCGAAGTTCTCGCAGATATACCCGCGCGCCGTGCCGTCCGGCAGGCTCACCGCGAAGCGCACGCCGCGCGGAATCACCGCGATCTCGAACGGTTCGACGTCGAGCCGGCCCATTTCGGTGGCGATCTGCAGACGCCCTTCCTGCGGCACGATCAGCAATTCGCCGTCGGCGCTGTAGAAGAAACGGTCCTGCATCGAACGGTTCGCAGCGTACAGATGAATCGCGCAACCGCTCATGGATTCCGCCGCGCCGTTGCCCGCCATCGTCACCCAGCCGTCGATGAAATCGGTCGGCTCCGTCGGCATCGGCAACGCGTCCCAGCGCAGTTGATTGGGCGGTGTGGGCGGTACCTCGGCGAAGTTGGCCACCAGCCGCGTCGCGGGCACTGGCGTGAACGGCTTATGCACGGCCGCCGGCCGGATCCGGTACATCCACGTGCGACGGTTGTGGCCGCGCGGCGCAGTGAACGCGGTGCCCGACAGTTGCTCGGCGTACAGACCGTAGGCCGCGCGTTGCGGCGAATTGCGGCCTTCGGGCAGCGCGCCCGGCAGCGCCTCGGTGGCGAATTCATTGCCGAAGCCCGACTGATAACCCGGCTCGATTTCGAGCCGCGAGCGCGCGGTATTCGGCTGACGTGTTGCGGTGTCCATGCAAGGTTCTCCGTTGATACTCGTTCGTTTCAGCTCACGCGGTCCGCGGCTCGGACTGGCCGCCGCGTTGCCGGGTCGCCGCCGCTAGCGCGATCACCAGCAGCGCGGAGCACAGCACCGGCACCGCCGCCGCGTGGAACAGCGAGGCGTTCGACCAGTTCATCGCAATCAGTTGACCGCCGACCAGCGGCCCGATCACCGAACCGATCCGGCCGATGCCAAGACTCCAGCCAATGCCGGTGGAGCGCAGCGTGGTCGGATAGAAATGGCCGGCCAGCGCGTTGACCGCCGGTTGTCCGCCGACCACGCAGAAGCCGCCCGCGAACACGACGATCAGCAGCCACGGCAACGCATGCGCGACCGTGCCGATAGTGCCGACCGCGAGCGCCGCGCCGGCAAAACACACGAACAGCACGCGCACGAAACCGAACCGTTCGATAAACCAGCCGAGCAACAATGTGCCGACGACGCCGCCCGTCTGCAGCACCGTGCCGACGATCACTGCGGTGGACGGCGAATAACCGGCGTCGCGCATCACGGTGGGCAGCCAGTTCGACAGGAAATACAGGTCGATCAGGTTCATGAAGCTGATCGACCACAGAATCAGCGTGACCGGCGTGCGACCCGCGCGGAACAACTCGGCGACCGGCGCGCCGCCAGTACCCTTCTCACGCACGACGACGCGGGTGTTCGCATCGATCCGCAGCGTCGGATCGAATTTCTCGAGCCAGCGCAGCGCACGTTCGCTGCGCCCTTTGATGACGAGGAATTGCAGCGACTCGGGCAACGCGCCGAGCATCGCGAATGCGAGCAGCAGCGGCACCGCGCCGCCGACCCAGAACACCGCGCGCCAGCCGTAAGCCGGAATCAGCGCGGCGCTGACGAAGCCGCCGAGCGCCGCGCCCAGCGTGAAGCCGCACGACACCAGCATCATGCGCTTGACGCGATGCGCGGGCGACGCGAACTCGCCGACCAGCGCCATCGCGTTCGGCATGATGCAGCCGAGCCCGAGTCCGGTGATGAAACGCAGCGCGATCAGCGCGGGAATCGTCGAGACGAACGGCGTGGCCAGCATGGACAGCGCGAAGAAAAACGTCGCGCCGATCAGCACCGGCCGGCGGCCGATCCGGTCCGCTAGCACCGACAAGCCCAGCGCGCCGAGCAGCATGCCGAACAGGCTGGCGCTGAACACCGGGCCGAGTGCCGCCTTCGACACATGCCATTCGCCGATCACGCTGGGCGCGACGTAGCCCATGGCCTGCGCGTCGAAGCCGTCGATCACGAGACACAGCCCGCATAACGCGAGCAGCATCCACTGGAAGGCCGGGTGATGCGTTTCGCCGAGCACGCGCTCGACTTCGATCACGTTGGCGGCGGCCGGAGCCGGGTTGGCGCTCATTCGGGTGTCCCCTCGTCCTGATGGAGTGTTGGCGGGTAATACGGATCGCGAAAACGCTTGCTTAAGCGTCAAGTCGGCGTGGTCGCGCGAATTTTTACGAATAGTAAAACGAATTACGAATAGTGAAATTCACGTAAACCCGGAACGCCAGCTCGAAAATGTCCGGCAGCCCACGCACACAAGCGTTCGGCGGATAACGTTATGAGCATTTTGTTCATGTGAGCGCTGGCTGGACTGCTACCATCATTGGATGCGGCAACTGCGTCGCGTTGCCCAGCGCCGAGCGCGCCTTTTTTGCCATCCATTCGCCTACATGATTCCGCCGACCATCCCCAACCTCATCGCCCGCGCCGCCGAACACCCGTTTCTCGGCGAATACCTGGCGATGGGACACGGCGAGCACAGCGATATCGCACTGGCCCGCTTCGACGGTCACGAACTGGCGAGCAGTTACGAGCCGATCTTCGACATCAGCGTGCATTCGCTGGCGCAGTCGCTCACGTCCGGCGCCGAGGGCGTGGACCGGTTCGGCGACGAACTCGGCTTTCAGGCCGTCACGCAGCGCCTCGACGCGCCGCCGTTCGATGTATTCGACCCGTTCGACCGGATTGCCGACGACCAGCAACTGGTCGCGCTCGACCGGATGTCGCGGGCGCTGCATGCGATCAATTTTTTTGGCGCGCAACGGCACGGCTTGCTGTTTCTGCGCGTGCACGAGCGTCTGCTGAAGAGCGTGAAGTACGACCACGGCCGGCATTTTTCGACGGTGCTGGTGTCGTTCGGACTGAACCCGTCGCGGGTGGTGATCGAGTTGCCGGCGGCAGCCGTCGCGCACAAGACGTTTCTCGGCTATCTGACCCAGAGCTATCAGCGCTACGGCTTCAAGGTGGCGGGCAATCTGTCGAACGCGGGGCAGATTCTGTCGGTGTCGGAAACCGCGCGGCTCGACTTCATCAAGATGGATGCCGGCATCGCGTTGCGCGATGCGATGGTTAAACCGCTAGTGGGTTACGCGAGCCGCCTGCGGATTCCGCTGATCTTCAATCGCGTGATGGATGAAGCGCAGTTCGTGGCGCTCCAGCAGTATGACGTGCGCTTCGTGCAAGGGCCGTTGTTCAATGCCCATTATCACGATCGGGCGGTTTGAGCGGGCTTGCCGGCGCTTCAACCCGTATCGCCCAGACGCCGCGCGAGCGCTTTCAGCCGCGGGCCCACGCTCTCGCGGAATACGTCCTCTCCCATCGACGACGCCGGTCCGCTGCAACTGAGCACCAGCCAGCGCCCTTCGCGCGGCTCGCGAAACGGCACGGCGACCGCGTTCACGTCGTCGTGCCACGCGCGGAACGAATAGCAGCAGCGTTCCACGGCGAACGCCGCGATTTCCGTTTCAGCGCCGGCCATTAAAGCCGGCCCTTCCTTTCCGGCCGCCTTCCCGAGTTCGAGCAGCAGCGCGGCGCGCACGTCGGCCGGTTGCACGGCCAGATACGCGCGGCCCATCGAGCTTGTCAGCATGGACAGTTTCGAGCCGGAGGCCAGCCCGAGCGTCAGCGCGGTTTCGCTGCGGATCGTCTCCAGATAGATCATGTCGAGCCCGTCGCGGCAACCGAGCGACACCGCCGCGCCGACCTCGCGAGCGAAGGTGCGCAGATGCGGACGCGCGAGTTCCAGCGTGTCGGTGCCCGAGAGCAGCGCGAAACCGAGCGACAGCACGCCCGCGTCGAGCGCATATTTACCCAGTGTTTCGTCGAGCCGCAGATAACCAAGCACCGTCAGCGTGTAGGCGAGACGGTTGACCGTGGCCTTCGGCAAGCCCGTGCGTTCGACGAAATCGCGATTGCCGAGTAGGGTTTCGCCCGGTTTGAACGCGCGCAGCAAATCCAGCCCGCGAGCTAGGGCGACGACGAATTTACGCTCGTCGAGCGGATCGGACAGAGTAGATGTGGGCGGCATGGGGTGATACACTCGGTCGTAGTTTGCAAAACATTGTTTCGCATAGCGGAACTTAAGTCAAGCCCGAGGATGTAGCTCAAGACACGTTTCAGTCCAGAAGGAATCAGGAGATAAATCATGGCCGAGGCCGCGCAGTTTCACTGGGAAGACCCGTTGCTGCTGGATCAGCAGCTCACCGAAGACGAACGCATGGTGCGCGACGCCGCCGCGGCTTACGCGCAAGACAAGCTGCAACCGCGCGTGCTCGAAGCCTTCCGCCATGAGAAGACCGACATCGAGATTTTTCGCGAAATGGGCGAACTCGGCCTGCTCGGTCCGACGATTCCTGAGCAATACGGTGGCCCCGGCCTGAACTACGTGGCGTATGGATTGATCGCGCGCGAGGTCGAGCGCGTCGATTCCGGTTATCGGTCGATGATGTCGGTGCAATCTTCGCTGGTCATGGTGCCGATTTATGAATTCGGCTCGGAAGCGCAAAAGCAGAAGTACCTGCCCAAGCTCGTCACCGGCGAATGGATCGGCTGCTTCGGCTTGACCGAGCCGAACCATGGCTCGGATCCGGGCAGCATGATCACGCGCGCAAAGAAGGTGGACGGCGGCTATTCGCTGTCGGGTGCGAAGATGTGGATCACCAATTCGCCGATCGCCGACGTGTTCGTCGTGTGGGCGAAGCTCGAGGAAAACGGCAAGGACTCGATTCGCGGCTTCATTCTCGAGAAGGGCTGGAAGGGACTGTCGACACCGACTATTCACAGCAAGGTCGGCCTGCGGGCGTCGATCACCGGCGAAATCGTCATGGACGAAGTGTTCGTGCCGGAAGAGAACCGCTTCCCGGAAGTCAGCGGTTTGCGCGGTCCGTTCACCTGCCTGAACTCGGCGCGCTACGGCATTGCGTGGGGCGCGCTCGGCGCGGCGGAAGCCTGTTGGCACACGGCGCGTCAGTATGTGCTGGACCGCAAGCAGTTCGGCCGGCCGCTTGCCGCGAATCAGTTGATCCAGAAGAAGCTGGCCGACATGCAGACTGAGATCACGCTCGGCCTGCAAGGTGTGCTGCGCCTCGGCCGCATGAAGGACGAAGGCACCGCGGCGGTCGAGATCACGTCGATCATGAAGCGCAATTCGTGCGGCAAGGCGCTGGATATCGCGCGGCTCGCGCGTGACATGCTCGGTGGCAACGGGATTTCAGACGAATTCGGCATTGCGCGGCATCTGGTGAATCTGGAAGTCGTGAATACGTATGAAGGGACGCACGATATTCACGCGCTAATTCTGGGCCGTGCGCAAACGGGGATTCAGGCGTTTTTCTGATGGCTTGACGAGGCGCTGATTCGATACATACAAAAGGCCGGTTCTCTTTCGAGAACCGGCCTTTTGTCATGTGGCGTTGGCTGCGCCGCGCAGCCGCTTACTTGTTCGGCTGCGGCGTCATGCGCAGATACGGACGCAGGGCTTTGTAGCCTTTCGGGAATTTCTGCTTGATGATTTCCTCGTCCTTCAAGGACGGGACGATCACCACGTCGTCGCCCTGTTTCCAGTTGCCCGGCGTCGCCACCGAATGGCTGTCGGTCAGCTGCAACGAGTCGATCACCCGCAGCACTTCGTCGAAGTTGCGACCGGTGCTAGCCGGATAGGTGATCGTGAGACGCACCTTCTTCTTCGGATCGATCACGAACAACGAACGGACCGTCAGGGTCTCGTTGGCATTCGGGTGAATCATGTCGTACAGCTCAGCAACCTTGCGATCGCCGTCCGCGAGAATCGGAAAGCCGACGTTGGCCGCCTGCGTTTCGTTGATGTCCTTGATCCATTCCTTGTGCGACTCCGCCGTGTCGACCGACAGCGCGATCGTCTTCACGTTGCGCTTCTCGAATTCGTCCGCCAGCTTCGCGGTCAGACCGAGCTCGGTCGTGCAGACGGGCGTGAAATCCGCCGGATGCGAGAACAGCACACCCCAGCTATCGCCCAGCCAATCATGAAACTTGATACGACCCACGCTCGATTCCTGCTCGAAATCCGGTGCGATATCGCCAAGACGTAGACTCATGATGCATCTCCTATAGGTGGTCGGACAGCCCGCGCGAGCTTCTGCCCGCGGCGCCGCAAAGATAAAGGATACCGGACCTGCGATGCACCGCGAACGAACATCGCGTCACTACTTTATGCGTTTTTGTAATTTTCACCGTTTTAGCGGAAACTTTGCGGGACAGATCAACTCCATCTTAGGCAAACTTTCCTGCATGATGCTGTGGGTGGTAGCGTTTTCAAGGCTTTCCTCAACCAGGAACGGTTCGTGCGTTTCCTTCGAACAATCGGGCACTGCGCTCGCCAGCGGCCGTTTCTTTGGTTACGATTCACGCGTGGCGTGAGCCGAAGGGAGCTGTCAATGTCGGAAGTCAACAAGGAGAGATTGATGTCGGATATCAAAACCGTCCTCGCGGACGCGGAAGATCTGCTGAAACAGGCCGCGAGCGCCACGGGCGAGCGCGCTTCGGAACTGCGTGAAACGGCGCTGACGCGCCTGAAGCAGGCTAAGGAAAAAGCGGCTGACGTGCAGGTCGTGGTGGTCGAAAAAGGCAAGAAGGCTGCCCGCGCCACCGACGACTACGTGCATGAGCATCCGTGGGCATCCATCGGCATCGCCGCGGGCGCCGGCGTGCTGCTGGGTTTGCTGATCAACCGCAAGTAAGCAGGCAACACCTGGTGCGCGGGGCGGCAATCGCTCCGGCGCATCAGCGAATCGAGTTGACCGGCGCCTGTCTGGCCGGTCCGCTTCTCCTGGCGCGCGCACGCGTCGGTTAGGCCTTTACGCGCAACGCCCACAGCCATGACGATAGAAACACAATCGCAGCGCGGAGAACATAGCCCGTTGCGCCGCATTATCGGATCCGTGTTTGCCATTCTGCAGACGCGGCTGGAACTGGTCGGCATTGAACTCGCCGAAGAAAAAGACCGTCTGCTCGCCGTGCTGTTTCTCGGCCTTGCCGCGATGATGCTCGCCACCATGGCGCTGATCGCGTTGACGGCGCTGATCGCAATTGCCTTCTGGGACACTTACCGCTGGCAGGCGCTTGCCAGCATCACCGCGGTCTATGCGATTGCGGGACTGGCCTGTGCGCTCAAAGCTCGCAGTGGTCTGCGCAATGCGCCGATGGTGTTCGAAGCGACTATCGCCGAATTCGAAAAAGACCGTGACGTGTTTCGCAAACCGTGATGCGAAGTGCGCTGGGCGCGTGCGTTGCGCACGTTGCCAGCGGAGCATTGCACCGTTGTTGAGCGATTGTCTGTCATTGTCCGATTACCCCACCTCCACTGCCGCCGACACGCCATGAGCCAGATCCATTCCGATACCGCCTTCCGTAACAAACGCCACCAGGCAAAAGACCTGAGCGCGCCGCACCTGCGAGCACTGCGCAAGGAACTGCTGATGGTGCGCGCGGATGTCGAGCGGATGGAACTCGCTCAGGCAACCATCGAATTGCGTCAGGCGGTCACCCACTTCAGTTGGCTCAAGTTCCTGGTGCCGGGCTTTAGCAACCTGCGCCCGGGTCGTGGATCGAAGGCGAATTTCCTCAACGCGGGGAATATCGGCGCCTTGCTGAAGGAGTATCCGTTGATCAGCTCCATCGCTTCGATGGTGCTCGCCAAGCCTTTGCGCGCGACGCTTGCCGCCGGCGCCAAACCGGCGCTCAAGTGGGGCGGCCTAGCGCTTGCCGGGTGGGAAGCGTACCGGATCTGGCAGCAGATGAAGCGAGATTCGGCTGCGTCTTCGCGCGCGAAGGGCGAATCGGTGGATGGGGGGAAGTGAGGGGATTGTTGCGTGCGTGCCCTCTGGCTTCCGCTTCCTGAGCTCCGCTCCTGACCTCCGCTCCCCGCCTTGCTCGTGCCGCCAGAATGCCGCTAGCCGGTCTTCCAGCACTCACCGCTTGGCGGCGTTAAATCGCCGCCACTATTACTCCCGCGTCGATTACTTCGCTGTCCCGTCGCATCAAGCGTGAAGATGCCGCAGGCGTCGTCGCGCATGGGTCCGGCCCCGATCGGCGCGGCCTCTATCGCATAACCACCATTCGTGTCGTCCGCAGGCAGCACATGCAGGCTGTAGATCGGCGCACCGAATTGCGGCGCCTGATCCAGACCTGGAGGCAAGGCCGGCAGGTTGTCGCTTGTCGCGCCCTCGACGAATTGCGCCGCCCGATAAAGCGCCGATGCCGCGTCGATCCGATGCGCGCGCTCGACGTGACTCCGATACGAAGGGACCGCGAACATGGCGAGCGTGACCGCGATCGCAAGCGCGATCATCAGTTCGAGCAGCGTGAATGCGGATGTATGCCGTCCTGTCATGGGCCTCCCGTCAAAACGGCTTGGCGGCGATGCGACGCCAATGGCGTTCGACGTTCTCGCCCTCGATCACAAGCTCCATCTGTAGCCACACCTGCGACTCCCTGGTCCGGCCGAAGCCGCGCGAAGTCAGCAGAAACGCTCGAGCATCCGCGCGCGCGTCCAGACGCCATGTTTCGATCAAACATAGCGGCGGCCGCAGTGACCCGGGCCATTGCGAAACAGGTGCGATTGCGCCGGCTTCGAATGCGGATTCGAGCTTCCATTGCATTGGCTCGCCGGATGCGGCCGATGGCATGGCGGCAGCAGCACCCTCACCCGCTGCCGCGACAACCGCACGGGCGCACAACGTCAGCACCGAATCGGCCGCATGGAACGCCTGCAAATAGTCGCGGACGTTGCTAGCAGCGCGCGACGACGCGAGCGAACTTTCGAACCATGCCGCGGACGTGGTCAACATCATTGCGGTAATCAGCAGCACGATGGGGAGAACGGTGCCTCGGTAATGATGAACGCGCGACACACCGCGCAGGCCCATCTTCTTTCGATGCTCCGTCACAGAGAAACCCCCGTCGCCGAATTACGTATCGCGACGCGCCGCCAGAACGCCTGCCGCGCGCGCGAATCGGCGCTCACGCCGCGAATGCCGTCGCAATCGACATAACTCTGTCGCTGCGCTCGCGGCGCGCCCCGGACGAGCACGCAGAGATCGACCGCGACGATCCTCGTCCATTGATCGGCCGTGATCGCTGACGCCTCGATCGCGTCCAATCGGTCAGCTAGCCAGTACTTGATTCGCACGCGCTCGACACCTTCAACCAGCGGTTGCGCGGATCCCACCTTGCCATTGCCCTCGCAATAGAGCTCCGGCTCCCCGGTCGAACCGCTGACTCGCGCGAAATACCGGTTCACGACCGGGACGCCGCGATCACCGAGCGCCGCGTTGGTGGCTGTCACGGCCTGTCCGAGGCAGTCGGTGGTTTGCCCTGCCGACGATGGCCACGTGGAGATGTTGTCTCCAACGTACCGGACCACGACGCCATCCGAGCGGCTGGACAGTGTCTCGCAGACGGGGCTGCCGTCAGTGCCCGTCGGCCGGCCGCCCGAGCATCCGAACAACGGCGGAGGATTGGCGTAGCGCACGACGTCCGCCGGCACGAAGCCTGCCATTTGCAGTTGCTGTCCGATCAGGGTCAGCGCGGTCAAGCCGGCTTCGCGAATCCGCGCCGCGTCGCTGGCCTGTTCGAACGCCGCCCGCTGTGCTGTGTAGAGCGAAACGGCGCCTGCGGTCACCAGCAAGCCTAGTGCGATCGCGATCACGAATTCCACCAGCGTATGACCGCGAACAGGGAACGAACGCGCCATCATTTCGCGAAGGCCAATGCCACGCACGAGAGACCGGCGGGAACGTCCGCTCCGCCACAGAACTCGGGTTTGTCGATGATATTGTCGGCAGGCGGCATGTCACGCGGCGCCACCCACGTCACACGCGCAGCGGACAAGCCGCCGCGTGCCTCCACCGACACCTCGCCATGCGGCAACAACGCCGCCGTGCGCACATTCCATTGCCTGATTGCGGCATCGCTCGTGGCGGGCACGTACGTGGCCTCCACGACGGAATCGGCTATCCATGCCGCGTGCTCACGTAGGGCCGTCGCGCGCGCCTCGCGAGCGGTCCACAATTGACCGGCGATCAAACCGAGCGCCGTCACCGCCATCAGCGCGACTGCAAGCAGGACTTCGATGAGCGAGCTGCCATCGCACGTGAACGCGTAATGGCGCGGCCAGGGCCCGGGTGAAAGTCGCCTCACGACACGGCTCCGCAAGCGCCCTGGACAATCCTCACGCGACCCCCGGCAGCGATATGGATACAGCGTCGCCACGCATTTCCCTGAGTTGCTCTTGATGCTGTACGCGGGGCGATTTCGAAACTGCGAAACGTGCCGATCAATTGTCCCGCCGGCGGCGTGAACGTGAGATTCGTCTGCGTGCCGCTGATGCTCACCGCGCTTAACGAAGGATGCGCACGCAAAAGTGAAAGCGTGCCGCTGCGCTCCGCCATGACGGCCCAGCCGCAAGACCAGTCGGCAATGCCGTTGGCGCAAGCTTGCCCTGAGGCAAGACATCGCCGTGCGGCGTCGATCCGGCAGACCGTAATACGTGTGCCGCGACGCAGCGCTTCGCTACGCGCATAGGCAAAGGTCGATGCGAGCGCTTTCGCGCGTGCGTCGATCTGATCCCGCATGTGCCAGGCAACGAAGGACGGCGTCGTCAGCACGGCGACGACCGCCAGTAACGCAACCACGGCCAGCGTTTCGACGAGCGTAAAGCCGCCGGATGGCGGTCGAAGAACGGCGTCCTGTTTCATCTGCATCCCTGATCGTTGCAAAGAATGCAGCCAATCTAGCGGTTCGCAAACCGCCCAACAATCGGCCGAATGGCCAGGTGGTATTCAGACGCTATCTCGCGCAAGAATGCACGCGTCGAACCACAACGGAGCGGGAGCTACCCATGCGCGAATCAACGCGGAGAAGGACGGATACTCGAACGCAGCACGCCGCGCGGCAGCGCTCAGCGCTTGCGGGGGGGTTTGGGCGGAGAAGAGGCGCGGCGAAATTCTTCGATTACGTCTTCAAACTCGGAGACGTCTTCAAAGCGCCGGTAAACGGAGGCAAAACGAACGTAGGCAATCGTATCGAGCGCGCGCAATTCGTTCATGACGAGTTCGCCGAGGCGCTCGCTGCGCACCTCACGCTCGCCGCTAGCGAGCAACTGGTACTCGATACGGGCGACGGCCGCGTCGATCGCGTCTGCCGCGACCGGGCGCTTGCGCAGCGCCAGTTGCATGCTCGCGACGATCTTACGGCGATCGAATTCCGTGCGGCTGCCGTCCTTCTTGACGACCGACGGCAACGCCAGCTCGACCCGCTCATACGTCGTGAAACGTTTGTCGCAGGCCGGGCAGCGGCGGCGCCGGCGAATCGTTGCGCCGTCTTCGGATACGCGCGAGTCGACAACCTGCGTATCGGCGTGACGGCAGAAGGGGCAGTGCATAACGACTTAACGGTAGACCGGGAAACGTTGGGTCAACTCGGCGACCTGGCCGCGCACACGTTCGATCGTGGCGGCGTCTTCCGGGTTGTCCAGCACGTCGGCGATCAGGTTACCCACCTGCTCCGCTTCCTTGACACCGAAACCGCGCGTGGTCATGGCCGGCGAGCCGAGACGCACGCCGCTCGTCACGAACGGTTTTTCCGGGTCGTTCGGGATCGCGTTCTTGTTGACGGTGATGTGCGCGGCGCCCAGCGCGGCTTCCGCTGCCTTGCCGGTGATCTTCTTGGCACGCAGATCAACCAGCATGACGTGGCTTTCAGTACGGCCCGACACGATACGCAGACCGCGCTTGACCAGCGTTTCAGCCAGCACGCGCGCGTTGTCGACCACTTGTTGCTGATACACCTTGAATTCCGGCGACAGCGCTTCCTTGAACGCAACCGCCTTACCGGCGATCACGTGCATCAGCGGACCACCCTGAATGCCCGGGAAGATAGCCGAGTTGATCTGCTTCTCGAACTCGGCCTTCATCAGGATCACACCACCGCGCGGGCCGCGCAGGCTCTTGTGCGTGGTCGTCGTGACGAAATCGGCGAACGGCACCGGGTTCGGGTACACGCCCGCGGCGACCAGACCGGCGTAGTGCGCCATGTCGACCATGAAGTACGCGCCAACCGATTTGGCGATCTTCGACAGACGTTCGAAATCGATACGCAGCGCGAATGCCGAAGCACCCGCCACGATCAGCTTCGGCTTGTGTTCCTGGGCGAGCTTCTCAGCGGCTTCGTAGTCGATGTCTTCCGCTTCGTTCAGGCCGTAGCTGACGACGTTGAACCACTTGCCCGACATGTTGACCGGCGAACCATGCGTGAGGTGACCGCCGTGAGCGAGGCTCATGCCCATGATCGTGTCGCCCGGCTTCAGCATGGCGAAGAACACGCCCTGGTTGGCCTGCGAGCCCGAGTTCGGCTGAACGTTGGCGGCTTCGGCGCCGAACAGTTGCTTCACGCGGTCGATCGCCAGTTGCTCGGCGATGTCGACGAATTCGCAGCCGCCGTAGTAGCGCTTGCCCGGATACCCTTCGGCATATTTGTTGGTGAGCTGCGAGCCTTGGGCGGCCATCACAGCCGGGCTCGTGTAGTTTTCCGACGCGATCAGTTCGATGTGCTCTTCCTGACGGCGGTTTTCCTGCTCGATGACTTTCCAGAGTTCAGGATCGACGTTGGCGATGGTGCTTTGGGCTCTGTCAAACATACGGATTCCGTTGAGTGTGTTCAGGTTGACCGGATCGTGCGCCGAATCTTGCGTAGAGGGTACGCAGCGCTGCTGGCGGCTGGGCCAGCCCTGACGTGGCGGATAGAGAGACGCCGCACACGCGAGGCAGGACAGCCACCGTCAGCGCAGATCAATGCGCGCGGATCACGGCTGCCCAGGCGAACGGCAAAACGGCACCCTGCGCTTCACGGTGGGTTGTTCCACCTTGAACCCGATTGCTTGAACCGGTTCTATCGCCAGTCACGCAGGGATGAGCGCGTTAGTTTATTGGAAGAGGATCGAATAGGCAACCGGCTAGCCGCCGATGCGGTGCATGCTCGCGAAGCCGGCCCAAGGGCCTTCCGGCGCGGCATGCAAAGGTCTGACGAAAACGTATTGCAAAGCCGCTGCGCGTCCCTGCCACAGCCACTCATGCGGCTGGTTCATCCTTGCCGCAGCGCCGCATTGGAAGTAGGCTTGGGACCTTTCTCCTTTACCGACCAGGAAACTGCAATGATCGTGTTCGTCACCGGTGCGTCCGCGGGATTCGGCGCCGCTATCGCTCGCGCCTTCGTCAAGGGCGGCCATCGTGTCGTCGCCACCGCGCGCCGGAAGGACCGCCTTCAGGCACTCGCCGACGAACTCGGCGACGCGCTTCTACCCTACGAACTCGACGTGCGCGACCGCGCCGCCGTCGCGGCGGTGCCCGCCGGGCTGCCGGCGGATTTCGCCGCGATCGACGTACTCGTCAATAACGCCGGCCTCGCGCTCGGCACCGAGCCGGCGCAAAAAGCGAGTCTCGACGCGTGGAACACCATGATCGAAACCAACTGCACGGGCCTCGTGCAGGTTACGCACGCGTTGCTGCCCGGCATGGTGGAGCGCAACCGCGGTCACGTCTTTAACCTGGGCTCGGCGGCCGGCAGCTGGCCGTATGCGGGCGGCAACGTTTACGGCGCCACCAAGGCCTTCGTGCGCCAGTTCAGTCTGAACCTGCGCGCCGACCTGGCCGGTACCGCACTGCGCGTGACCGACATCGAGCCGGGCCTGTGCGGCGGCACCGAATTTTCGAACGTGCGTTTTCGCGGCGACGACGACAGAGCCGCGAAAATGTACGAAAACGTGCAAGCGCTCACACCCGAAGATATCGCCGACTCGATCTACTGGATCGCCACCCGCCCGGCACATGTCAACATCAACACGATCGAACTGATGCCGGTCGCCCAATCGTTCTCCGCTTTGAGCGTTCATCGCGGCTGAGGCCCGCCGGGCAAGGCGCACACTTTGAAACAGACCTCAGGGTATGCGTTCCGGTAAAATGCGCCGCATGAATGAGTCGACCAGCCAGCCCGGCACCGAAATCGGCTGCACGTGGTCCATCCGCGTGTACTACGAAGATACCGACGCCGGCGGCATCGTGTTTTACGCGAACTACCTGAAGTTTTTTGAACGGGCGCGCACCGAATGGCTGCGCGCGTGCGGCGTCGACCAGCGCCGTCTCGCGGACGAAACCGGCGCGATGTTTATCGTAAGCAGCACCGCGGTCGACTATCGGGCGCCGGCACGGCTCGACGATATCGTCAACGTCGTGAGCCGGATCGAACGGCTAGGCAGGGCATCGGTCGACTTCGTGCAGGAGGCGTGGCGGGACGGCACGCTGCTTGCTACCGGTTCCATCCGGGTCGGCTGCGTCGATCGCATAACGCTGCGGCCGGCCGCGATTCCTTCGCCGGTTCTGGCCGCTTTGCGGCGCGGGCCGGGCGCGAGCAGCGGCGGCGTGTCAACGGACAACGACTGAACCCCGTTGTTACGGGGCCAGTGAACTCATATCGATCAAGCAACACAAAGCATGGTTCGGCTTGCAATCTCGCCGATGCTTCCGTTTTGCTCACGGCAAGCTTCGACTGACCTTGCAGCCGGACGCCCCCTTCCGGGACGTTAAAACGAACCTTTATGAACACTACACAAGATCTGTCGATCGTTTCACTCGTACTCAATGCGAGCCTGCTCGCGCAGGCCGTGATGGCGCTGCTGCTGTTGCTGTCGCTGTTGTCGTGGACTTTCATTTTCCGCAAGTGGTTTGCGATCCGCCGGGCGCGCGCGCAAACTGAACGCTTCGAACGCGATTTCTGGTCGGGCGGCGACCTGCAGGCGCTGTACCAAAGCGCGGCCAACAACCGCCACACGATCGGCGCGCTGGAACGCATTTTCGAGTCCGGCATGCGCGAATTCCTGAAGGGCAAGGAAAAACGCCTGAACGATCCGGGCGCGATTCTCGACGGCGCACGGCGCGCCATGCGCGCCGCGTTCCAGCGTGAAATGGACGTGCTCGAAGCCAATCTCGCTTTTCTCGCGTCGGTCGGCTCGGTCAGCCCGTATATCGGTCTGTTCGGCACGGTCTGGGGGATCATGAACGCGTTCCGCGGCCTCGCCAACGTGCAACAGGCCACGCTGGCGAACGTCGCACCGGGTATCGCCGAAGCACTGACCGCCACCGCGATCGGCCTGTTCGCCGCGATTCCTGCCGTGGTGGCCTATAACCGCTACGCGCATGACATCGATCGTCTGGCGATCCGCTTCGAGACCTTCATCGAAGAGTTCTCGAACATTCTGCAGCGCCAGGCACAGTAAGGAGTCCACGATGGCAGGCTCTCGTTCCTCCAGCATGCGCGGCAGCCGTCAGCGCCGCGCCATGGCCGACATCAACGTCGTGCCGTATATCGACGTGATGCTCGTGCTGCTCGTGATCTTCATGGTGACCGCGCCACTGGTCGCTCCGTCGATCGTCAATCTGCCCACCGTCGGCGGCGCCGCGCCGCAACAGCAAACGCCTCCCGTGATCGTGAACATTCGCGCGGACGGCAACATGAGCGTCAAATACAAGGACGATTCCGGCGCGCAGCAGCAGGAAGACATGACGAAGGCCGACCTGAAAGGCTTTATCGCCGATCGTGCGCAGGCGCATCCCGATCAGCCCGTCGTGATCGCCGCCGACAAGACCGTGAAGTACGAAGTCGTCATGAACGTGATGTCCGAGCTGAAAGGCGAAGGCGTCAAACGCGTTGGATTGCTCGTCAAATCGCAATGATCCGCAAGAATTCCGACTACCCGCTCCAGCCACCGCGTGAACGCGGCACCGGGCGAGCCTTCGTGTTCGCGCTGGTGATGCACGCGTTGCTCGGGTTCTTCCTGTATCACGGCATTCAATGGCAAAACAGTACGCCGGAAGGCGCGGAAGCCGAGTTGTGGACCGAAGTGCCGGATACGGCGATTCCGCGTCCCGTTCCGCCACCGCCGCCCGTGCCGGTCGCGCCTGCCCCGCCGCTGCCGGACGAACAGGCCGACATCGCATTGCAGGAAAAGAAACGCCAGCAACAGGACGCGGCTCGTCAGGCGCAACTGGCTGAGCAGTTGCGTCAGCAGAAGTTGCAGGCCCAACAGGAAGCCGAGGCGAAGCGTCAGCAGCAACTAGCGGCCGACCAGGCTGCGCAGCTTGCCGCGCAAAAGGCTGCGGCAGCGAAACAAAAGCAGCAGCAACAGCAGCAGGCCGACAAGCTGAAGCAACAGCAACTTGCCGATCAGCAAAAGCAGCAGCAATTGAAAGAGCAGCAGCAGGAACAGCAGAAGCAAGCTGATGCTGACGCGGCGCAGAAGAAAGCCGATGCGCAGAAAGCGGCGAAGGCCAAGGCTCAAGCCGACGCTGCCGCACAAGCGAAGAAGGTGGACGCCGAGCGTCGCGCGCGTCTCGCACAGATGATGCAAGGTTCAGCCGGCGGGACGGGTTCGACCGACGGGCTTGGCAAGAGTGGCACGGGAACGGGCTCAGGCGGCACGGCGACTTCGCCGGGTTACTCGGACAAGGTCCGCCGTGCAGTGCGTCCGCATATTTCGTGGGGTGGTGAAACGGCTGGGCTGGAAACCGTCGTTTCCGTGCGTTGCTCGCCGACCGGCACCCTGCTTGACGCCACGATCCAGCGCAGCAGCGGAAACTCGGCGTGGGACGATGCGGCTTTGCGCGCCGTCCAGCGTACCGACCCGATGCCTCAGGATATCAACGGCAAGACGCCGACGAGCTTCCTGATTACCTTGAAGCCGGCAGGTTGATTTCAGCAGCATGACAGTCAGTTGACAGCAGACCTGGCGCCCCGCCCAGCGTGGCGCCACTCGGGAACGAATTAGTGCTTTCCGGGTCTGTCTGCTGTCGTGAAGTGTTAGTAAAACCGTTTTTGGGGAAACCATACAGCATGAGTTTGATGACCAAGCTAGGCCTGCGGACACTTGTAGCGTCGTGCCTGATCGCCGTCGGCGGTGCCGCCAACGCACAACTCAACGTCCTCGTGACGGGCGTCGGGTCAACCCAGTTTCCGATCGCAACGGCGAATTTCGCCAATGAGGCGAACTCGCCGCAACAGGTCAGCACGATCGTGCGCCAGGATCTGCAACGCAGCGGCAAGTTCACGAATATCGACGCGGGCGCGACGCCCGTCGCCGAAACCGATTCCGTCGACCTCGGCAGCTGGAAGGCCAAGGGCGCCAATGCGTTCGTCTCGGGCAGCGTGAACCGCCTGCCGAACGGCCAGTACGAAGTGCGCTTCAAACTGTACGACACGGTCAAGGGCGAAAGCCTGGGCGGCCTCGTGCTCGTGAGTCCGGAAAGCGGCTTGCGCATGAGCGCGCATAAGGTAGCCGACTACATCTACGCCAAGCTGATGGGCGGCCGCGGTGTGTTTGCCACGCGTCTGTCGTACGTGATCAAGACGGGCGGCCGTTACCAGTTGCAGATTTCCGATTCGGACGGCCAGGACGCGCACATTGCGCTGTCGAGCCCCGAGCCGATCATTTCGCCGGCCTGGTCGCCTGACGGCACCAAGGTTGCGTACGTGTCGTTCGAAAAGAAAAAGCCGATCGTCTACATTCACGACCTGCCTACGGGCCGCCGTGTGGTCGTCTCGGATCAGAAGGGCAACAACAGTGCGCCGGCGTGGTCGCCGGACGGCCGCACGCTGGCCGTCGCGCTGTCACGCACCGGCAATACACAGATTTTCGCCGTCAATGCAGACGGCAGCGGACTGCGCCGTCTCACGCAAGGCAGCTCGATCGACACCGAACCGGCCTTCTCTCCTGACGGTCAGTCGATCTATTTCACGAGCGACCGTGGCGGTCAGCCGCAAATCTACAAGATGCCGGCAGCGGGCGAAAACGCCGGCGCCGCGCAACGCGTCACGTTCACGGGCAGCTACAACACCAGCCCGCGCGTCAGCCCGGACGGCAAACAGCTCGCTTATATCTCGCGCGTCGGCGGCGGGTTCAAGCTTTATATCCAGGACCTGCAAGGCAACACCGCCACAGGCCTGACGGACACGACACATGACGAATCGCCGAGCTTCGCGGCGAACGGTCAGTACATTCTTTACGCCACACAGGTGAACGGCCGTGGCGTGTTGGCCGCAGTATCGACCGACGGTCGCACTCGGCAGGTCCTGTCCGTTCAGGGTGGTAGCGTTCGCGAGCCATCCTGGGGCCCGTTTATGCAATAACGTTGATGCAATAACACAAGGAGAGTAACCAAATGATGTCCAAACTTCGTTTCGCCTTTGCCGTATTGATGGTCGGTGCACTGGCCGCGTGCCACTCGGGCGTCAAGCTCGACGAAAACGCTAACAAGGGCGGTGCAGTCTCGACGCAACCGAACCCGACCGATGTCGCACAGGTCAACGTCGATCCGCTGAACGATCCGAACAGCCCGTTGGCCAAGCGCAGCATTTACTTCGACTTCGACAGCTACTCGGTCAAGGACGACTACCAGTCGCTGCTGCAACAACACGCGCAATACCTGAAGAGCCACCCGCAGCGTCACGTCCTGATCCAGGGCAACACCGACGAACGCGGCACCAGCGAGTACAACCTCGCGCTCGGCCAGAAGCGTGCTGAAGCTGTGCGCCGTTCGCTGTCGCTGATGGGTGTGACGGACTCGCAAATGGAAGCCGTGAGCCTCGGCAAGGAAAAGCCGCAAGCTACCGGTCATGACGAATCGTCGTGGGCACAAAACCGCCGCGCCGACCTCGTGTACCAACAGTAAGTAACGGGTGATGAGCCGAATGACGCATCGTTTCTCCTGGCTGCGGTTTGCCGCAGCGGCTTGTGTCGCAGTCACCGCCTTCGCGACGGTGCCTGCGCATGCGGGCATCTTCGACGACGATCAGGCCCGCCAGGCCATTCTCGATCTGCGTTCGAAGACCGATAGCCTGTCGAGCCAGCTGTCGGCCGCACAGCGTACGATCCTCGATCAGTCCAACCGTCTCGACCAGCTCAACCAGCAGGTCGCTACGTTGCGTGGACAGAACGAAGACATGGGCAACCAGCTCACCACGCTCCAAAAACAGCAGAAGGACTACTACACCGATCTGGACACGCGGCTAAAGAAATTCGAGCCGCAGCAACAGACGGTGGATGGCGTCCAAGGTGAGGTTCAGCCGGGTGAAACCGATTCGTTCAACGCGGCTTCGCAGCAGTTCCGCAGTGGCGACTTCAAGAATGCGGCGGCGTCGTTCCGCAGCTTCATCTCCAAGTATCCGAACAGTCCCTACCAGCCGACCGCGCAATACTGGCTCGGCAACGCGCTGTATGCACTGCGCGATTACAAGGGCTCGACGGCAACCTGGCAAGGTGTGGTGAAGAACTACCCGCAACATCCGCGTGCGCCGGATTCGCTGATGGCCATTGCGAACAATCAGCTCGAGCAAGGTCAGAAGGCTGCGGCCAAGAAGACGCTCGAGCAGATCGTCGCGCAATACAGCGGCTCGGATGTCGCTCAGTCGGCCCAGAGCAAGCTGTCGCAGATCAAGTAGTTCTGGTGGTTGAGTAGCAGGCAGTAACGCGCAGTGTCCGACGTCATAGTCACGCGCGCCTCTCGCTGAAAAGCCCGGGTAGCAATACCCGGGCTTTTCACTATATGAAGTGCCGGCAATGCATTGCGTCACTGTGGGTTGACAGCTCGCCAAGGCTATCGCTATAATCTCGCTTCTCTTTTGGGTCGTTAGCTCAGCTGGTAGAGCAGCGGACTTTTAATCCGTTGGTCACAGGTTCGAATCCCGTACGGCCTACCAAAAGATTCGAGGGCTTGCACGCGTCAGCGTCGCAAGCCCTTTTTCTTTGGTGCGCTGTGTAGGCGCCATGTAGGCATTTTGGTTCAATGCCGATCCATCTCAATCGGTGCTCGCGTAGCTGCCGTCGACAACTGAGTAGTTCGCCCGTCCTTTGCCATGCATTCACGTTCTAGTCGCATCGCTTAACGGTCGCGCAGTTTGACGCGCTCCGGCACCGGCTTGCTGCACTTTCGTGTGTACCACCGCAAGCCTAATACCGGCGAAGGTTTGCCGCGTTTTTGCACGTGCTTTGGGACGTGCGCAATGTGTGTAGCCGTTCGACAGTGCAGCGAGCCACAGCGATACGCTCCCGGTTCATCTGCTTCCAGACTTTATCCGCGCCGTAGACCCGCGCATGTTGGCTTGCCAGACACGCTGGATCTCCGGGCGCAGGCGTTCATCACGTATCGCACGAGCGCACCGGCGCGACGGGTCGCGAAGCTGTGCAGCATGGCGCCGGTAGCCCGACGGGGCAATCCGCAAGACCTTGCAGATCGGCTCGACCCCGAAGGTGTCGGGATGCTGATCAATGAAGGCCTTCAGGACTTCAGGCGGCGGTCGAGTTCCGCCTGGGCGAAAAACGCACTCGCCAGTTTCAGAATCTCGTTGGCGCGGCGCAGTTCCTTGACTTCGCGCTCCAGCGCCTTGAGACGTTCGCGTTCCGACGTACTCACGCCCTCGCGTTCGCCGCTATCGACTTTCTCGTTTGACCCACCCCAGTAATGTCTGGCTCGTGCAGCCGATCTTGGGGGCGATGGATTCGATCGCCGCCCACTGTGACGGATACTCGTCCCGATGCTCTTGCACCATGCGCACAGCGCGTTCCCGGACTTCAGCAGAAGATTTGTTCGACTTGTTCATGGCTGCATTTTCTCAAGAGTTGGAGCCTCCACCAAATCCGGTGGCGGTTCACGTTAAAACCCGGGGGCGTCCCTCCAGTGGACGTCTGCAGGAAATCCCTCGCCGTTCAGGAAGGCCAGAAACACCTCTGCGACCTGATTGGACATGAACCATTCATCAGATCGCATTGGAATATTTCCGGCGCGAAACGAGAGTATGGTTCCATCCGGACGAACGGCACTTGGCTTGTTATGAAACGCGCGAAAGCGCTTTCCATCCGAAGCGTCATATCTCTCAATCATGCATGTCACTCCGCCACCCGCAACCTGCACATAATTCCCTCTCGCATCTGTCAAAGATGCATACGAGGAGGGACCATAGCTCTTCAGTGACTTAATTGCTCGTGTCACTTGAGATTCCCGGGGCTCATGAATCTCAGGCTTACTTTCTGCTTCAAATTTCATGGACTGTATCTCTTACGGAACATATACCGTAGTCGCACTGCTTACGCTCTTTCCGGCGAATCGCCCGGTGGCGGTGGCGCCAAACTGATTTACGAACTGATCCGTAAATTGTTGATATGTATTCGGAGTCGCACTACCGCTTTTCACCTCGATTCCATGTAAAGCACCACTTGCATCCTGCGTAACAATATCGTAGCGCCGCAAACCAAGCGGACCATTGACCACCACCTCCTGACCTACTACGTTGATGCCATTGCTGCTCAACAAATCCGCGAACTGAGACGCGGCTGTTGTTCCGGGCGGCGGACTTCCCGAAACACTTGCAAATTTTCCGTCCGGTGTTCTGAGACTACCGTCCGGGTACAACTGGACGTTGTTCCCAAGATTTTGCGGACCGGTCGGATTGTTTGTGGCAACACTTTATTCACAACGCTCAAAAGCCTGAACTAAAGCGAAACCGAGTTCACCATTGTCAAACTCGCACGAAACGGCCTTCTCGGGAACCGACTTCCCGCCGTTGTTGCCATAGTCTGCTGAGGGCACCATCCTCACGATTCCTCCATCAAGCTCTAACCCAACGGATTTCGCACTCTTCGCGAGGGTTGCCCATGTCTTCACACCAGCAGCCTCAAGCATTGGAGCCTGAACCGTCTTCCATTCGACTTGACTCGGATGCCGCACTCCTTCGTTCGATCCATGCAGCGCATCTCGAATCTTCGCGCCAAGCTCATCCGGATGGTCTTCGTCTATAACGTACACAGGCCCCGTGGCGATCCATAGCCCAGTCGTTGCTTTTGAATAGCTCTGGATAAGAATTTTCCCCTTCCTCAGAAGGGCATAAGCGGACTTCATTTCACTGTCTCTCGCGAATCATGGATGAATAATTACGTTGACCTTCACACCCTTTGACAAACCATACTGAACTGCTTGATCGATAGCCTGCTGCTGCACAGTCGAGCCCGCGTTGGGTATCACTAGGTCGAGACCTCTGCCGGTTATTTGCGAAGAGTCAATTTTCACGCCCGCCCATCCGTTTGGACCTGTTCCATTGTAACCAGCAACACTGTCGATGTACCCGTTCAGCGTTCTGCTTAAAGTAGCAGTGCTCTGATAAGAGTTGGCATCAACGTTGAGGCTTTTGATGCTCGTCGCCATCCCGTTGTCAAAGATATCAATAACGGGAAAGTTTTGAGGCAAGTTTTGTCCCAACTGCTGCTCTATCGTAGTTCCCCGAGCGAATGGGTTAAGACTCCACACGCTATTCGACGAGCCGCCGTTGTTTGTGGCACCCTTTGGCCCGCCACCATTCCCAATTGCATTCGCCGCGCCGCCACCGTTCCCGCTAGAGTCGGAGTTGGCGCCATCGTTGCTACCGCTTCCCTCGGAAAATATCGCGCCGAAGCCAGGCAAGGTGAACGGCTGCGGCACGGGCAAAGTCACCCATCCACATCCGGGCATCGGGCAAAGCGGAACCGGTATCCCGCTGAATGTCATGCCACCGAGCGTTACAGCACCGACTCGTTGCCCTTGTGATCCACCGCCCAGATCATCGTCGTTGTTGCTCGGGGTGTCCGGCACCTGAGGCATGTTGCTTTTTGTATCGCCAGGTTTTCCGCTGCTGGAACCGGCCGCGAAGCCAACCGCAGTAGCAGTCAAGAGCGGCAATGGCATGATCGCGCGGCAGACAGCACTCTGCATGCAATCGGCGATTATTTCAGCAACGTGACGTCCAGAATTATTCGTCGCTTCGTTCTCGGCCCAAGTCGCTCCAGCTTGTGCGTTGGCGCCCGCCAGACCGGCAGCAACGCCACCGGTAATTATCGACAAAGCAGTCAGGACTGCCGTCTGGTCCGTCGTGAGCGGAGCGCCCGTAGGATCCATGCCGATAATGGCAAGCGGCGACACAACCGCGCTGGTCGCCGCACCGATAGCTCCACCGGCGCACCCGGTCCCACTTAGCGAACTGGCGGCGCACCCCAGCGCCGCATGCTCGATAATGTTCTGAATGGAAAGCGGGGTTGTCGTGTCGCCAATCGCGAAAGCGCCCGCCGCCGACACTTCCTGTATGAGCGCGCCAGTGAGCGCGGAGGTAAAGCTTCCCCCTTCAATCGCCGTACTCACGCCCGCCGTAATCCCAGCCTCACCCAACATCGCCAGCGCGCGAGTCTCGATCGTCGACGCGGTTGAAGCACTCGCCTGGCCCACTGTATTGCCAATCGACGGATTGACCCCCGCCAGATTGGCCAGCGAGCTAGTGGTTCCCCCGACCGTCAACGGCCCAGTCGTAAAACCAAAGCCATTGCTTGTGTCGTACGTAATGCCGTTGGTCAGCCCCGCCGTGATACCCGCCACACCCGCAGCTTCAAACACGCTGCCCCAGTCCAGCTTCCCGGTCATGGTCAACTGCGAAGCGATGCTCGACGTAAACCCCGCGAAAGCCGCCGACAGTGCAATGTTGCCCAACCCGGCGGACGTCGTCGCGGTCGACGCCGCGAACGTGCTGCCTGCCGCTTCGCCAAGCGATGCACCAATTACCCCGCTCGCCGCGCCAGCCGACATGATCGAGACGACAACGACAAAGGCCAGACTGACGATGTCGCTGAAACCGAACCCACCCTGTGCAACAAAGTCCGAATTAAGGTGATCACTAATCGTGGTCTGCGTGAAATTCGTGCCGAGCTGTTGCTGCAAGCTGGCCAGCAACTGCTGTGTCCCGGCCTGGTTGAGCGTACCGTCGCTCGCAAGCACCTGCAGCGCTCCACCGATCTGGTTGAGCTTCTGCACGTTGAGGTCCATGTTTGCCGCGCTCATGAACCCGCCCGGCTGAACCTCCGTACCGCTAGTCTTCTCGTATCCGGTCGCCTGGATGTACTGCCAGATATCGCCAACATTGACCTGATTCGCCTGATTACTCAGCGTGCCGGTATTAACCGTCAACGTGTTCGACGCAGCGATGTTGCCGGTGTTCAGAATACTTCCCTGGCCATCCTGATTGAAATTGAGTGTGACGTTCTGGCCGTCGATGTTTCCGCCCGCCGACATCGCATTCCAGTTCGGCGGCAAATAAACTTGCGGCATCAGTGCGCTAACCGTCGGGCAAGTGACCACGCCACTCGACACGCAATTCGGATCCGGCACGGTCTGCTGGACGTACCACAGCATCGGCTGGGTCAACGCGTTGATCTGCGTTTGCGTCAATGCGCTGCCAAGCTGCAGATTGTTCTGTTCCGCGTAGTTGACCGCGTTCTGATACAGCACCGCCTTTTCCTGCTCCGTGACTGACAGGTTGTTTTTGCTGTCGTAAGTCAGGCCGCTCAAAAAGCTGGCCTGTCCGGTCTGCTGGAGTGCCGCCTGCTGCAAGGTCAGGTCTTCTGCCTGCGGGTTGAAATAGAAGAGCGTCGATGATGGCTGCAAGTTCGCCGGCAGGTTGTCCAGCAAGGTCTGCGGCCCCAGCGCGCCGAGCGTCGCCCCTCCGAGCGAACCGGCGATGTACGATGCCTTACCCGCCACTGGCGTAGGCATCGTGCCGCCAACCGAACCCGGCATCGACAGATTCAATCCCGGCAGGTTGATCTGGCTTAGCGAAATGACCTGCGACGGCGCATTCACATGCGGCGTATAAGTGTTCGCGGCGGTGATGCCGTTGATGAGCTTCTGTCCGGTCAGCGTCACAGTGGTACCGATCACGTTACCCACGTTCTGAATCTGACTACCCGACGTAATCGACAGATTCGGCGCCTGAATCGTCGCGGCGATGTTGCCGACCGGCGTCGGCGGATCGATCGAACCGCCCGCGCTCGTGTACGCGCTCCCGTACAGCGCCGTGCACTCCGCCGCAGAGCCGCAAGCCCAGACGTCGTGACGTACGTCGGCGCTGAAATCCCCTGTTTCCTGCACCCAGTGTGAATGCCAATAGGCGTTCAATGTCTGCGCCTCGTTCACCACCGGTCCGGCAACGTTGATCGTCGCGCTGGTGCCCGCCGAGATCAAACTGCCGATGTTAGTCAGGCTGCCCGCGTTGATCTGCAGATTGTTGCCGGCACTAATCACCGACGGGTTGCCCGATTGCTGGTCGACGTAAGCTTCGCAGTAACTTTCCTTGTAGCCACCGGCGGTCATACAACCGTTGTATTGCTCCTTGTCGCCGTAGTTTTCGTGAATCGTCACGGGCGGCGGCAGGTTGTTCGTGATCGCGCCAGACACGTTCAGCGAGATGTTGTTGCCCGCGATGATGTTGCCCGACGTGTTGTTCAGGCTGCCGGCCGGCGTCGTGGAATTTGCCGTGGTGCCCACGCCACCGATCACGATGTCATGACCTGCGAGAAGGCTGCCGTACGTATTGTTGATTTGACCCGCCGCAATCACCAGGTCGTTGCCCGCAAACACCGTGGCGCTTTGCTGGGCGTACGAGAAGGTCGTCGTGGGAGGCGTACCGCCACGCATCAGCGTCCCGGGCTGCGTCGTTTGAGCCGAGTTGTATTGCCCCTGGTTAGTGAACGACTGCGCTGCACTGGCGTTGAAGTTGTTACCCGCGTAGAGCAAGCCACCATTTACCAGATTGCCGCCGGTTAAGGTCATATTGCGGCCGGCTACGATCTGCCCTTGCGCTCCGAACGTGGCGTTCGTGCTGACCGAACTCGCGGGCACGTTCGCACCTGAGTTGAACGCAACGGTCGTCTCGGGCACTACCGTCCCGGATATGCCGAGGCCACCGGTTCCGTAAATTCCAACCGTACCCAACGCATTCATTTGTGCCATGAACGCATCGAGCTGCGCCTTGTCGACCGTATCGACAATCGTCGCGACGCCGTTGTTCACCGGTGCGTTGTTGAGCGATTGCAGATTCAGGTTGACGTCGAGGCCTGCGGAAATCGTGCTGCCAGCGTTCAACAAAGTGCCCGCTGTGATATTGACGCTGCCGCCTGCGGCAATCACCCCAGGCGTCACCGAACCGGGCGCTGTGATTGTCCGGTCTATCCCTGGCAACGCAATGTACTGGTGACTGCCCGGCTGTGTGTTGCCGAATTCCACGCTCGCACAGGCAGTGGGATCGCCATAGCATGGGCTTCCACCAGTTCGAACGTCGAGGGTGCCGTTACTGACGTTCGGCAGGAGCGAAGCGATTGTCGCCTGCCCCGTGGACTGGTTCAGATAACAATCGCCCTGGCTGTTGACGCAGTACCAGCCATTCAGCGTCCCGACCAGAATCTGAGTCACCAGATTCGGGTCCGCCGAAGCGCTGACCAATTGCGTCGTGGTCTGGTTCGGACCTTGAATCGCGTCATTGTTCACAGCGCCGGCATTGATACTGATATTGCCGCCAGCCGCAATCTTGCCGACCGTGTTGTACACGGTCCCGCCAGTGTTCAGCGTGATGCTGCCGTTTGCCTGGGTCAGGCCGTACTGATTGTCGAAATTGTTGCCACCACCGTTGAACACGAGGTTGCCTGCGCTTTCGAGCGTACCTCGATTGGTGACGGCGCCGTTTAGCGTCAGCACATCGCTGGCGTGCAATACCGCCCCAGCGACGTTGTTCAATACGCCATTGAACGTGACGTCGTAGCCCGTCACCTGACCGGCGTTCGTGAACGTGCCGTTGGTGGACAGCGTCAGCGCCGCCGTCCCGCTCATCGTGCCGGAGTTGTAAATACCGTTCAGACCGGTCAGCGTCACCCCCTGACCGCCGTAATTCCACGTGCCAGAGTTATTGATCGACGACGCGGTTAGCCAAAGCTGTCCGCCCTGGTTGATCGTCCCCTGCGACGGATCGAACGCCATGTTCACGGCGCTGACGCTCATATTGCGTTGCGCGAGCACCTGACCGCCAACGTTGTAGAACGAGCCGGTGCCGCCGTTTATCGTCAACGAGACGTCGCCGGTCACGGGCCCAGCAGGCGCGTTGGGATTGCCCGCGAAGATAAACCCGTTCTGGTTGTTCAGCGAGCCGGTGGTGACAGCCAGGCCGTTCACGCCCATCAGCGCGCCGCCAGTGTTGTTCAGATTGGCCGAGACATTGACCGTCGTTCCCGAACCGTTTACCAGACCCGCATTGGTCAGGTACGTCGCGTTGACGGTTGTCGAACTGGTCGACGCGAGCGTGCCACCCGCCGCATTCGTCAAATTCGGCGCCGACACATAAAGATTGCCGCCCGCTAGCACATTGCTGGCGTTGTAAAACCCGTTCTGCGAAGTCAGCGTCGCCGTGCCCACGGCATCCACCGCGCTACCCACCAGCGACAACTGATTCGTCGCCGCCGCCGTCAACGCGCCGCCCACCACCACATTGCCGAGCGTGACGTTCGCCCCGCTCAACTGCATGTTCTGCGTCGAGACGAGCGAGGTATGGCTTGCATCGAGCGTGCCGGTCGCCTTCACCGTGACGTTCTTCGAACCGCTTTGCGAGCCGCTCAACGTGACGTTGCCGCCGTTCAGCGTGAATTGCCCCGCCACCGTGCTCGTGCCGCTCAGCGTGAGCGTCTGCCCCGCGTTGATCGTCGTATCGCCGTTCGACGACACCCCCGCCATAGTCACATTGCCCGCGGTGCCGGTAACGTTCACGCTGCCCATCGACGACACTGCGCCCGTCACCGAGACGTTATTCGCCGCGACGACCTGCACGTTGCCACCCGATTGCAGCGCGCCGCCGAAGCTCACACTGCCGGCCGTGGATTTCGCCGTCACATTGCCGACCGCCGTGGTCGCCCCGAGCGACATGTCGCCGCCCGACGTCGCGCTGAACTGACCCGCGCCCTGAATACCGCCGAGCGTGACGCCGCCGCCCGCGCCGATCGTGATGTCCTTGCCGAACGTCAACGCCGCGCCACTGCCCATCACTGAGCCGCCCGCGTTGAGCGTCGCCGATCCGAGGCCGAGGAACGTGCCGCTCAGGTTAGTGTTGCCGCCCGAGCTCAGCGTCGTATTGCCGTTGACCAGTTCGCCGGCGAGCGACAACGCGCTGCCCGCATTCGCATTGAGATTGCCTTGGCTCGTGATCGAGCCGGCAACGCTCAGATTGCCGCTCGTCGCGCTCAACGCGATGTCGGAGTTCGCCCCGATCGCGCCGTTCGCGGTGAGATTGCGGCCTGCGGTCGCGCTGAACTTGTCGGCGCTCGTCACGTTGCCGCCGAGCGTCACATCGCGTGCCGCCGTTACGGTGGTGGCCGCGCCGGAAGCCAGCGTGCCGCCGACCTTCACGTCGCCCGCACCGTTGTGCCCTTGCGCCTGCAGAGAGAGCGTTCCGCCCGCCTGCGCGGAGCCGATCGACAGATCGTTGCCGGCCGTCGCGCTAAGCGCGCCGTTGGTCGCCACGCTGCCGGTCACGCCGATGCTGCCGCCGGCGTTGAGCGTCGCCTGTTGCCCGAAAGCTAGCGATGCCGCATTGATCGAGCCGCCCGCATTCAACGACCCGGCGTTCTGCGCGCCGATGCTGCCGGTCAGCGTCATATCGCCGCCGGACTTCAACTGCGCATTGCCGCCGGCGACCGTTGCCCCTGCAACGGTCAGCGCCTGACCGGCGTTCACACCCAGGTTGCCCTGCGTCGTGAGATTTCCGACGGCGAGGTTGCCGCTGGTAGCCGTTAACGCCATATCGCCGGATGCATTGATGTCGCCGAGCGTGACGTTGCGTCCCGCGTTGACAGTGGTCGCGCCACCGGTATTGATTGCGCCGGTCACGCTGGCGTCGCGTGCCGCCTGCAGCGACAGTGCGCCGAACGCGGTCGCCGCGCCGCTCACTGCGATATCGCCGCCGCCCGCATTGCCGTTCGCCGTGATGGTGAGACCGCCGGTCACCGCCTGCACGTTCGCGAGCGCCGCGCTGTTACCGGCCGTCAGCGCGAGGCTGCCGCCTTGCAGCGGACCGGTCAGTGCAATGTTGTTCGACGCATTGAGCGTCGCGACTTGCGAAAACGCCGTCGAACCCGCGCCGGCGATATTCCCCGCCGCCGTCAGCGTGCCACCTGTCTGCCCCGCCAGCGCACCGTTCAGATCGATGTCACGGCCGGCCTGCCCAGTCACCTGTTTCGCCGCGGTCGCTTGGCCGCCGAGTTGCGTATCGAGCCCGGACGTGAGATTCAGCGCGCCCGCCGTGGTCGTCGTGCCCGACAACGCGATATTGCCGGTCGTGGCGGTTGCGTTCAGATCGCCGGCCGCCTGCACGACGCCGGTCACCGAGATGTTGCGCGCGGCGTTCAACGTCTGCGTGCTGCCGTTGGCCAGCGAGCCGCTGACCAGGACATCGCGCGCAGCATTGACCGTCGCCGTGCCGGCTGCGGTCGCGGTGCCGGTGATCAACGCATCGCCCGCGCCAGCATTGCCTTGCGCGGTGACCGCAAGCGTCGTCGCCGAATTGACGTCGCGCAGGCTGGCGCTGTCGCCGCCGGTCGCGCTGATCGCATTCGCCTGAAGCGCGCCGGTCAACGCGAGTTCACGCTGCGCGCTCAGCGTGGCAGCGCCCGTGAACGCCTGCGTGCCCGAGCCGTTGAGATCGCGGCCGGTCGTAATCACCCCGCTGGTCCCGCCAATCAACAAACCGTTCAGGCTCGCGTCGCGGCTCGCGCCGAGCGTCATGTCGCTAACGGCACTCGTGCTCGACGCCGTCCCCAGCGACAAATCGAGACCCGTCAACACGGCGAGTTTGCCGCCGCTGTTGATGCCGCCCGTCGCAGTGAGACTGCCCGCCTGCGCGGTGACGTTCATATCGCCGGCGGACTGAATCGCGCCGCTGATCGCCACGTTCTGCTGTGCAGTAAGACCGAGGCTCGAACCGCTTTCGAGCTTGCCGGCAATCGTCGCGTCGTTCTGCGCGGTCGCTGTCACGACGCCCGCCGCAGTGGCCGTGCCGTTGACGACGAGGTTACCTGGGCCAGTCGCCGTATTCGTGCCGCTGGCGGCCAGCGAGAGCGTGCCGGCGGACGTGATGTTGGTTACCGTCGCGTTGCCTGCGGCGATCACCTGGACCGTTTGCCCCTGAATCAAACCGCCCTGCGCGACATCGCGAGCCGCGCTGAGCGTCGCCGCCTGTCCAAACGCAAATGTCCCGGCGCCGATGATGTCGCGACCCGCCGCGATGCTGCCCGCACCGACACCCGCAAGCGTGCCCGACACATTGACGTCGCGCCCGGCGTTGAAGAGCGTATCGAGCGCGGTGGTGGTCGCGCCACCAACCGCGATATCACGCCTGGCTTGCGCATTCAGTCCGCCGTGGCTCGTGAGCGCGCCGGCAAGATTGATGTCGCTCCCCGCCTTCAACGACGTATCGAGCGTCGAGGTCGCGCTAGCCGCGCTGGCGAGGTTGATCGCCGAACCCGCTTGCACGGCAAATGCGCCGCTGCCCGCAAAGGCGCCGTTCAGGTTGACATTGTTAGCCGCATTGAGCGTCGTGTTGCCCGTCACATTGGCGCCGCCGCCGAGATTGATATCCGTGCCGGCCTTCGCGTTGAGCGCACCGTTGCTGACAATCGCACCCGTCGACGTCACGCTGCCGCTCACCGCCGTCAGCGACGTATCGCCGACCGACTGGATCACGCCCGACGTCGCAAGGTTCACATTGCCACCGGCCTGCAAGGCCGCAGTCGCGCCGCTGGTGAGCGCGCCGCTGACGTTCACGTCCTGGTTCGCCACCACGGACAGCGTCGACACCGACAGTACGTCGTGCACGAATGCGGATCCGCCGGCATTGGTCTGCACGGTCTTGCCGCGCAGCGAACCGGTGAGGTTCGTATCACCACCGGAACTGAGCACGGCCACCTGGCCGAAGGCCGCCGTAGCGCCGCCCGCGATCGTGCCGCCCGCGATCAGCGTACCATCGCCCTGTGCTGCCACCGCACCGTTCATCGTCAGATTCTGGCCAGCGTTGACGGTGAGGTTACCGAGCGCCGTCGTGCCTTGCGTGCCAAGATCGACCGATTGCGTGGCGTCGACGGAGAGATTGCCGCCCGACTCCAGCGTGCCGGTGCTGGTCAGGGAACCGGCCGCGTTGTGCAGGCCCAGGTTGCCCGTGGTCGAACGGATCGTCCCGCTGTTCGTCGTGTTGGCGCCGCTCGTTACGTCGAGCGCCTGCGTGGATTGCAGGGCGCCGGTCACCGCAACGTTGCCTGCGGAGTTCAGCGAGCCGCCCGCGAGCGAATTGACGGTCCCGGCGATCGACGTATTGCCGCCGCTGGTGATCCCGAGTGCGCCCGTGGTCTGCAAACTGCCGCCGACCGTGAAGTCGCCGCTCGAACTGAATGTGCCGCCGGTCAGCGAATTGATCGCGCCGGGCACAGTGAACTTGCCGCCGCTCGTCGCGCTGAGCGTGTCCGCGCTCTGCAAAATGCCGTTGACGGAGAAGTCGCCGACGGAGCTCAGCGTGGCCATCGACAGCGACGCCACCGTGCCGTTGATCGTCAGCGGGCCGCCGTTCGCGGCCACCTGCAACGCGTTGTTCGATTGCACATTGTTGAGCGTCGCTGCCTGCCCCGCTGTCAGCGAAACCGCCGCGCCGACCAGCGCGCCGCTGACCGTGAGGTTGTTGCCCGCGTTGACCGACGTATCGCCGGAGAAACTGCTGGAGCCGCCCAGCGTGGCATCGTGACCCGCACCGAGCGTCGCGCCGCTCTTGCCGACGAAGGTGCCGCCGACCGTCAGGTCATGACCCGCGTTGAGGGTCGTCGCCCCGACTACGCTGGCCACGCCCGTAAGCGACACATCCTGCGCAGCGTTGACGTGCAACGTGGATTGACTGTTCAACGTGCCCGTCGACGTCACGCCGCCCGTGGTCGCCGCCACGCTCAGATCGCCCGCCGCTTCGACGGTGCCGTTCGTGCCCACCGCGACGTTGCGCTGCGCCGTCACGCCGAGTTGTGCGCCGCCGGCCAGCATGCCGGCGACGTTCACGTCGCGGCCCGCCTGCACGGTCGTCGGGCTGTTACCCGTCACGCTGGCGCCTGGTGTGCCGTCGCCGCCACCGGCCAGCGTGCCGTTGACGATCACGTCGCGCGCCGCCTGGACGCTCGTTGCGCCGAGTGCGATCGCCGTGCCGTTGAACGTCACATCACCGCCCGCCGCCGCGCCGTCGACACCCTTCGCGACCACACCGAATGCACCGCTCACTTGCGTGTCAGTCACGCTGACGTTGTTGCCGGCGGTAATCTGCAGATCGCCGGCGAGTACGCTCAGTACACCGGTCGCACTGACATTGCGCGCGGCCGTCAGCGTCATGCCGAGCGAAGCCGCCGCCGGTCCGCCGAGCGTAATATCCGTGCCGGCCTGCACGTTGAATGCGCCATTGGTGGCGACCGAACCCGTCGAGACGACGCTGCCGCTCATCGCGGTGAAGTTCGTATCGCCAACCGCCTGAAGCGGTCCGCTAACGTTAAGGTTGCCGCCGGCGTTCAGCGTCGCCGTTGCGCCGCTCGTTATCGCGCCGGTCGTGCCGAGATTGCCATTGGCCGCGAGCGAAAGCGTCGACGCCGACGTGACATTGTTGAGCGTCGCCGATCCGCCTGCGGATGTCTGCACGGTATTACCGCGCAGCGAGCCGGTGAGCGTCGTATCCGTGCCAGAACTGATCTTCAGCGCCTGGCCGAACGCGGCCGTTGCCGCGCCCGCGATCGTGCCTCCGGCGTTCAGCGTGCCGTTGCCTTGCGCGCCGACGGCGCCGTTCATGGTCAGACTCTGGCCGGCGTTCACCGTCAGATTGCCGAGCGCCGTAGTGCTCTGCGTGCCGAGATCGACCGATTGCGCGGCGTCGATCAGCAGGTTGCCGTTCGTCTGAATGTTGCCGACGCTCGTCAGCGAGCCCGACGCGTTGCGCAATGTCAGATCGCCGCTCGACTGCACGATGCCTGTGGGCGACGTAATCGACGTATTGCCGCCGCTGGTCACGGTCAACGCGCCGGTGCTTTGCAGCGCGCCGCCAACGGTAACGTCGGACGCCGAGCTCACCGAAGTGGACGCCAACGACGTCACCGTCCCGGCAATCGCGGTTTTACCGCCGCTCGTGATGGCGAGCTGGTTCGCGCTTTGCAGGGTGCCGTTGACGGCAAAATCGCCGGCCGAATTCAGCGTAGCAGTGGAGAGCGAAGTGACCGTGCCGTTCACGGTCAGCGCGCCACCGTTGGCCGCGACCTGCAACGCGCGGTCCGACTGCACGTTGTTGAGCGTCACGGCCTGCGTCGCCGTCAGCGTTACACCGGCGCCGACCAGCGACCCGGTCACCGCGAGATTGTTGCCTGCGGTAACGCCGACATCGTTCATATAACCGATGCTGCCGCCCGCAGTCACGTCATGACCCGCGGCGAGCGTTGCGCCACTCTGCCCCGCCAGCGTGCCGCCGATCGTCAGATCATGGCCAGCCTGCAGATTCGCCGCGCCGATCGACGCGGTCGCGCCCGTCAACGCCACGTCCTGGCCGCCGTTCACGGCGAGGTTCGCCGCGCCTTGCAGCGTGCCGGCCGAGGTGACGTTGCCGGTGTGCGCCGTGATCGCGAGATCGCCGTTGGCCTGCACGACGCCGCTCGTCGCCACGCCGACATTGCGCTGGGCGTCGAGCGTCGTTTGCGACGTGCTCGCCAGCGTCCCGTTCACCTGCACATCGCGGCCCGCCTGCAGGCCGGTCACGCCGCCTACCGCCGTTTTACCGTTGACGACCACGTCGCGCGCTGCTTGCGCGGTCAATGCTCCGAGCGTCGTCATCGTGCCGTTGAACGTGATGTCGCCGCCGCTCAGTCCGTTGGGACCGCCAGCGCCGTTCATGCCGTTCGCGGCGATCGTGAACGCGCCGCCGACTTGTGCGTCCGCAATGCTGGCGTTATTGCCCGCCGTGACGCGCAGATCGTTGGTCTGCACGGTCAGGACGCCGGTCGCGTTCAGATCGCGTCCCGCGGTGAGCGTCATATTGCCGATCGACTGCAGCGGACCGCTCGTCGTCAGATCACGCCCCGCATTCAGATCGACCGTGGCATGGCTCAACACCGTGCCATTGGTGGCAAGATCGTTCGCCGCCGACAGCGACAAAGTCGACGCCGCTGTCACGTCATGCAGCGTCGCCGAACCGCCCGCGCCGGTCTGCACAGTATTGCCCTGCAGCGATCCGGTCAGTGTGGTATCGCCGCCGGACTGCAACGTCGCCGCGCCAACGAAAGCGGCCGCCGCGGAACCAGCGATCGCGCCGCCCGCCGTCAGCGTGCCATTGCCCTGGCCCGTCACCGTGCCGTTCATGGTGAGGTCCTGGCCGGCCTTGACGGTCAGATCGCCTTGCGCGGTGGTGTCGCGATGACCCAGATCGACCGACTGCGCCGCGTCGATCAGCAGCTTGCCGCCCGCTTGCAACGTGCCGGCGCTGGTCATCGATCCGGCTGCGTTGCGCAGCGTGACATCCCCGGTCGACAGCATCGTCCCGCTGACCGACGTATCGCCACCGCTCGTAACCAGCAGCGTACCGACACCTTGCAGAAGTCCAGTGACGCCGACGTTGCCGCCCGACGCGATCGACGCGTCGGCGAGCGAGTTGACCGTGCCGGAGATGAGCGTGTTGCCACCATTCGTGACGTTGAGCGAATTGCTCGTCTGCAACGTGCCGGCAATATTGAAGTCACGCGCGGCATTGAATGCCCCGGTCGACAACGTATTGACCGTACCGGCCACCGACAGGTTGCCGCCGCTCGCCACGCTCAGCGCCGCGTTGCTTTGCAACGTGCCGTTGACGGCGAAATCGCCGCCCGAGGTGAGCGACGCAGCCGTCAGCGAAGTCACCGTGCCGTTGATCGTCAACGGGCCGCCGTTAGCGGCGACCTGCAACGCCGCAGTCGACTGCACATTGTTGAGCGTCGCCGCCTGACCCGCTGACAGCGTCAGCGTAGCCATGCCGACCAGCGTACCGCTCACCGTGAGGTCGTTCGCCGCGTTCACCGTGACGTCATGCGCAAAGCCGCTGGTGCCGCCGAGCAACGCGTCGCGCCCCGCCGTCAGCATCGCCGTACCCTGGCCGTTCAGCGTGCCGCCGCCCGTCAGATCGCGGCCCGCGTTCAAGTGGGTATTCGCAACCGCACCGGTCGAACCGGTCAGCGCCACGTCCTGCCCAGCCGTCACGTTCAGGTTCGCCGCCGTGCTCAGCGTGCCGCTGGACGTAACATTGCCGGTCGACGCCGTCAGGTTCAGATCGCCGCTCGCCTGCACGGTCCCGGTGTTCGCGACCGTGACATTGCGCTGCCCGTTCAGCGTGACCTGCGCACTGCTCGCAAGCGTGCCGTTCACGACGACATCGCGCACCGCCTGCACGGCCGCCGTGCCCACCACCTGGGTGTTGCCGTTGAAGGTCGCATCGCCGCTCGAAGCGCCGTTCGCCGTGACCCGCAACGCGCCGCCCACCTGCGTATCTGCCAGCGTCGCGCTGTTGCCGGCATTCACCTGCAAATCGTGGTTGGCCTGCAACGCACCGATAAATCGCACGTCCTGCCCGCTCGACAGCGTCACCTGGCCGCCGGCCGCCACACTGCCGCTCGACGTGAGGCTGCCTTGCGTCGCCGCCACCGTCAGATCGCCCGTGGTGCGCAACACGCCGCTCGCGTTCACGTTGACGTTGCGCTGCCCCGTCACCTGCAACGTGCTACCGTTGGTCTGCCCGTTCACGTTGACATCGCGCGCCGCCTGCAGGCTGGTCGCGCCGCTCATCACGGACGTGCCGTTCAGGTTGATGTCGCCCGTGCCGTCGTTGCCCTGCGCCGTGACCGCGAGTGCGCCGCCCGTCTGCACGTCGCCGAGCGTGACGCTCGCGCCGCCGGTGACCGCCGTGTCGCCGTTCGATTGCGTGTTCGCGAGGTTGACGTTGCCGCCCGCCGTGACCGCGAGCTTGCCGCCCGTCTGGATCGTGCCGGTCGACGTGACGTCGCCGTTCGCATTGATCGTGTAGCCGTTGATGCCGACGTGTGCGCCAGTCATCGACAGATTGCCACCCGCCTGCAGCGTCGCCTGCTGTTGCGCGGCCGAGCCGTTCACCGTCAGATCGCCGTTCGACGACAGCAGCAGGTCGCCAGTGTTGGCGGCCATTTGCGCGTCAGTGCGCACGCCCATGCCGGCGGCCGTGCCAATCACCTGAATCTGGCCGGCCGTCATCGCACCGAACGCGGTGGCGTCGATCGCCAGACCATTGTTGATGCGACCGTTGGCACTATTGATCGCGTTGGCGGAGTTATCCGCACCGTTTGCGGACGTCGCATACGTGGTGCCGTTGCTACTCACTGCTGACGGCAGCACGAACTGCCGCCCGGCAATCGCATTGATCCGCGAGCCGGCGTACAACGGCGCGTTGATGCCGATCGTTTCGCCGATCAGGTCGATCGTGCCGACTGTCCCCTCGATACCGGCGCCGGGGCCGTTCACGCCCGCATTGCCTTCGATCTGGATATGGCCGCCGACCACGCTGTAGCCGATGGCCTGCGCATTGTTGAAGTCGGTGGGCGTGCCCTTCAGGTCGCTCAGAAACTGCGGCGTGCCGGTCGAGAGCGTCACGCCGATCGTGTTCGTGAAGCCAGTGCCGTTCGTCGTGATGCCGTTCGGGTTCGCGATGATCACGGTGGCCGGCGCGCCGAACACTTCGAGCGGACCGTTCAGCAAGCTCGCGTACGCGGCGCCCGTCGACGTGACCTGGTTGACGATTACGCTCGCCGTGCGGCCCGCCAGGTTCGGATTGGCCTGAAGATTGCCGCCCGTGAGCGACGTCCCGCCCGTCAGGCTGTTGTTCAGAATCAACCCGATCGGGTCGATATTGAAGGTCTGGAATTTGTTTAGCGAAATCCCGGCCGCATTCGGCGCGGTGATGTTGACCACGGGGACGCCGCCATTCGCGCCGGTGGTCTGCGTGATCTTCGGTTGAAACGTGATCGGCGCGGTCGGGTCGACGATCGGCGCGGCCTGCGCCATCTGCATCGCAAAGCGCACCCGCACCGCGCTCAGATCGATGATGTGTTGCCATGCTTCATCATCCAAACGATGGCTGCCGCCGGCCAGCACACCGGCCGCCTCGCGGCTCTGGTCGAACGTGATCGATAGCGGCCCGGCGAACAGCGTCAGCGCGACCAGTGCCGAGACAGCGCGCTGCCACAGGCCATGCGGGCGCAGCGACGTGCCGATGGACCACCACGGCCGTACCGGCTGGCGATCGACGTCGAACAGTTCGTCCCGTACCCGGCGACCTTGCTCAAGTTGCCTTAAAGCGTTGCGCGCTGACGTGTTCATGTTGTTCTCTTTCTGCTTTCGTTTTTATCCATGACGCGCGTTGACCGACACGCGTCATGGCCACAGTGGCGAGCCAGCCTGGCCACACTCACTGCGCCCCATTTGCCCCGGTCGCTATGCCGGGCAAATTCGTGCTGCTTTACCGCAGCTGAATTACTGCTGCTGAATCTTCGCGTTCTTCATCAGATCGACTACGACTTGTGCCGTGGCTTTCTCCAGCGCAACCTGTTCAAGCTGCTTGCGCAGCGCGTCCTTGATCGTGTCGTACTGCGGAATCTGCGTCGGACGTTTTTCGTCAACGCGCAAAATCCAGTACGCGTCGCCGATCTGCACCGGCGTGCTTGACACGCCGCCCTGCGGCAATTTGACGAGCGCTTCGGCGAGCGGCTGCGGCCAGTTCTGCGTGTTGCCCGCCTGGATCGGCGTCTTGAACGAAATCCAGTTGAGCGCGCCGCCTTGCGCTGCGCCCGGCGCCTGGCTGTACTGCTTCGCAAGTTGCGCGAAGTCGGTGCCCTTCTTCAGTTGCGTCAGCACCGTTTGCGCGGTATCCGCGTCCTTCACGGCGATCGCGCTCGGCTTGTATTCGTTGTCACCTAGCGTCGCGACGATGGCGTCGTATTTCGCCTTGACGTCGGCATCGGTGACGGGCGCGGGCTTCACCTGGTCGCGCAGATAAGCCGCCGTCATCGCGGCGGTCTTTGCCTGTTCAACGGCAGCCGTGACTTGCGGGCGCACGTCGTAATGCTGTTTCTCGGCGGCCTGACGGAACAGTTCACGCGCGATCAACTGGTTCTTCACCGACGCGCGCAATGCGGGCGTGTCGGTCGCGTTTAGCGCATGGATCGCCTGGTCGAGTTGATCCTGTGTGATCAGCACGTTGTTCACGCGTGCCACCGCGTTCGCGGGCAGCGGACCGCCAACGGCGTCCACGGCCTTGTCGGCGGACGCTTTCGCGGTGGTCCTGGTGGCGGCCTGCGCGACCGGCAAGCAGCCCGCCGCGAGACCCAGCGTGGCAACCAGTGCAGCGTGACGAATCCTGACGGCGAATGCCTGTGCGAGCGGACGATTTTTCATAGCAACCTCTTCAGAGCGACCAGTTGAGTGTGGCGAGCAGCACCGTGGCTTTTTTGCCGAGTGCGGCCGGTTGTAGCAAGGCCTGTCCAAGCAGCACCTCGCTGGTGACGGTATGGGCGTTGTGGCGCCATTGCATGCGCGCGCCGAGACCGGTGCCCATCAGCGTCGGCCAGCCGCCCTGGGCGACCAGATGCGATTTGCCGCCGTCGAGAAACACATAGGGTTCGAGTTGCAGGTCGTGCCAGGCCGGCACGTTTTGCCAGGCGGCCTCGTTACGCAGATAGAAACCGCTGTCGCCGGCAATCCCGCCTTCGGTAAAGCCGCGCACGGAATCCATGCCGCCGAGGAAGATCTGCTCGTTGCCGAACAGCGCGACGTGGCTGTACTGGCCACGCAAGGTGCCGCGATAGGTCCATTGCGTGCCCGCCAGCGTGCCGAGCGCGATCTGCAGCGTGGCAGTCGCGTCGAGTTTGGTGAACTGGCTGTGCGCATCGACTTCGTCGATGTCGGGGCCGTCGTGACTTGCGGAAAGCCACGGCAACCCTTGCGACACGCCGACGTCCCACGTCGCGGCCGCCGCCTGATCGTGCGCGACGAAACGGCGCAAACCGTTCAGGCCGACGCGCAACACCGTGAGATCCTGCGGCGACAGATCAATACCGTTCAGCGAGCGCTCGGTACGCATTTTGGTGAGCGTCACGTCGACGCTGGTGCGCCCGGCACGCGAGCGTGTCAGTACGTCGTTCCAGCCGAGCGTCTGACTGAACGTGCGTCCCTGAAGCAATGCGACGTCGCTGATGGTCTGCTGGTATTCGGAGAGCGATGTCGTATAGCTGAAGGTCTGATACCCATACGGCGCCGCCGCGGAAAACACCACCGCGTTGCTGTCCTGGGTGCCGACGTAGTTGAACGACAACGACTCCTGCAAACCGATCAGGTTGTCTGCTTCCACGCCGGCCCGATAGCGTAGCGTGCCGGTTTGCGAACTGCCGTAGTTGTCGATGCCGAGATCGTAGAAAACGCGGTCGCCGTAGTGGTTAGTGATCGCCACGACCGAATCACCCGGTGTCTCGCCCGGCATGATCTGGATCTCGGCCTGATTGCGGCGCAGCCGGTTGATCTGGTCGACGCCCTGTTCGAGATCGGGCAGCCGCAGCACGTCGCCGCGGCTGTCGGCGAACGCCCACGCGGTGCCCGCGTCGGTCAGCAGGCCGCCGCCATGTGTCGTGTACCACGGCTCGTTCGGATCGCGCGGACGCAGCGGGTGGCCGTTCAATGTAAAAGCCGACACCTTGCCGTCGACGAGATTGACTTTCAGCGTGCCGGAGGCGAGATTCTGCGCACCGAGGTAGGCGCGTGTCGTGATATAGCCGCGTGCGATGAACGCTTCGGTCACGCGGCGCAGCAGCAGGTTGATGCGATTGCGGCCCAGTTGCTTGCCGATGAAGGGCGCGGCGATCGTATCGAGCTCGGTTTTGCCGAGTACGGTATCGCCGATAAATTCGATGTGGTCGATCCTGAACAGCGGTTGCACGTCCGATAAGGTTTCGACATCCGCGCCTTCGGGCAGATTGACGACGGGCTGCTGCGGCACGTCGATCTGCGCGGGCGGTTGCTGGATCTCGTCGCGCCGCTGCCGGTCGCGCTGTTCCTGCAATAGCCGTTGCGCGGGATCCTGTTCGACGCGCGCCGGCACGCCGAAGGCCGTGCCACCCAGCGCGCCGACATTCGGCAGGCCTGGCGGCGTTTGCGCAAAGCCGCGCGCCGCCGCCGTGCCGGCGAGAATCGCGAGCGAGCAATGCACGAGACGGGGTGCGGGGCGTTCGACCGCATGCCTGATGGCGCGTTTGAGAGTCCGCTTCATGGCCGACCTCATAGCCCGAACCACGACACCAGACCAAGGTGGTTGTGATTGCCGATCGTGACCGGCGCGCGATATGGCACGCGAATCGTGTTCACCCCGCCGGCCGCCTTGATGCCGCCGGGCGCGCTAAATACGCCGCCTTCGATGTCTGCCTCACCGGTCAGCTCGACCTGGCCGCTGCCGCCGCTGAACAGGCCACCGGTGTCGGCGGCGAAAATCGCCGACCATGAGTTACCGAACCACGCCTTGAGGTCGTGCGTGCGGTTGATCGCGCTGTAGCCGAGCACGGCTTGCGCGAGCGTTTTCGGGGCATCGAGCTTGAGCGTGCCGTTCACGGCCTGGACAATGCCGCCGGTGTTGGTGATCTGCGTGCCTGCTTTCAGGCTGATGTCGTCGTTCGCCTGGATCGTGCCGCCGGATGCCTGCACCGTGCTCGACGAACTCGAACTACAGAAGAAAAAGCACGTTTGGCGATATGACGCCTGGCCCGTGAAGATGGCCTGCGTGACCAGTTGATCGCGCACGGCGATCGAGATGGAGCCGCCGTTGCCTGCGTCGTTCGCATTCGCCAGAATCGAGCCGCCGATGTTGTGTACGTTCTGCGCGGCGATGCTCACATTGCCACCGTCGGCGGCGGTGATGTACGCGAGCTTGTTCGGATCGGCGATCGCACCGTAGTCGACCGTAAAACCGCTATCGCGATGCTTGACGAAAATCAGCCGCCAGCTGCTATCCGAATAACTGACCGGCGTGCCGCCGTTCGTGCCGCTCGAATGATCGACGATGTTGTCGACGTCGCCGCCGGCCGTGATCGTGAGATTCCGATTCGACAGGATGCGGGCGTTCTGGTTGGTCACCGAGCCGCCGGCAGTCACCGCAACGTCGCCCGCACTGCCGAAGATGACGGCGAGCTGCGTGTCAGGCGTGGACTGATTCAGCACGCTGCCTTTCGCGTTCAGCGTGACCGCGCCGAGCGACGCTGAGTCGAGCGAGTTCTTCTGGTCGCCCTGGATCAGCGAGCCGATGTTGGTGATGTCGCCGGAACTGGTCAGCACCACGCCGCTGGTCGTCGATGCGATCACCGATTGCGCCGTGGCGTCCTGTGTCGATGCGATACCCGCGCCGCTGATGTCGATGCCGGTGTTCGCCAGCAGGCTGGTGCCCGTCAGGCTAACCGCACCGGCCGCGCTCAGTGTGGCCGAGCCGGCGTTCGCCTTGAGTTGAGTATCCGAAATCGCGATGCCGTCCTGCACCTGCAGGTTGATATTGTTCGCCGCGGTCAGCGAAGTATTCAGGAACTGCACGGAGCCGTTCGACGTAAGCGTGAAGTCGCCGCTGGTCGCGAACATCGGCCCCGCGCTGCGCACCCCCGGCCCCTGGTCGGTGACGATCAGTTGTACGCGGCCGCTCGACAGGCTGCCGGCGGCGGTGATGTCGAGCGCAAACGAACGCGCGGTGGCCGGGTTGGTAGACGGACTCAGCGTGAGCCAGTCGTTGCCGTTGTCGTTCGGCGACACCGCGGTGTTCAGCGTGACCTGGCTGCTGCCGGCAACGATACGGGTATAGGCGTTGGCGTTATCGAAGGTATTGGCAAGCGGGCCGTTGATCTGCACGTTCTTCGCGATCAGATCGAGGCCGATCAGTGCGCTCGCCAATCCCTGCGGGCCGACCACGATGGTCCCGGTGCTCGTATCGAGCACGATGTCCCGTTCGGGAAGTCCTGCCACCGGCACGGTGTCCTTGAAACTGACATGACCAGTGGTAAGCGCGAGGCGGCCCGTATTAATGAACGAACCGCCATTGACCGTAATGCCGTTTGGATTGGCCAATATCACGTTCGCCCGTGGACCGAGCACGTCGATCTGTCCGCTGATAACGCTGGGATTAGTACTGGTTACCTGATTGACAATCGTTCTGGCATTAATGCCGACGTTATTGAGCGTCGCGCCGGCTGCGTCGACGCTGAAACTGTTATAAGTGTTGTTCGACACGCCCGCGAAAGCCGGTGCGATATTGACCGTTTGATGGCCATTCGCGGCGGTTGAAACGGATGTGACCGTGCCGCCGTCCACAGCAATGCCGACCGCGAGCGCGATACCCGGCATTGCAGTAACGACAGCAACAACCCCACCGACCGCAAGCCAACCCCCGTTGCCTGCGCGCCCTACAGACCAGCGACTTGCCATTTTTGTGCGTCCCGTCGTCTACACGGCTTCGGGATCTCGATCCAATATGCATTAAGCGGATACATTCCGCTTTCCTCACACCAATGTCGGCACAGTGGCTTCCTTCTTTAGTAATTTCTGGAAACAATTTTCTTTCTGAAATATTACAAAATAGGTGCGTCAAATATTTGATTATGCGAATCAGATTGTCGGACCAGACTTGTTGCGACGAAATGCACAGCGATCAGACTAAATCTATTCCAGGCAAGACGGGTTGCCGCCCTAGTGCGCGATGTTTCGAAAAATTCGCGGTGCCCGATCAGATCCACAAATCTAAGTCGTCAGCGAAATAGGGGAAGATGACGACGATGGGTTTTGACCGCAGAAGATGAATACTCAATACGGCTATCGGCGGCACGACGAAAAAGGAAGACTTTAACAATCCAGTGGCCTGAACTGAGGGCTATCGCATGTGGTCCGAGCGCCATCTACGCACCGCAAACACTTTCGCCGGTTTCTGACTCGGAGATTTAAATGAAATGCCCAGTCTGCGGCGCAACCGAGTTGGTACGAGATACGCGGAACATCCCGTTTTCTTACAAAGGCCGAACAACCATCGTATCGGATGTCACCGGCGAGTTCTGCGACGCTTGCGGAGAGAGCCTATTGGCTCCCGACGACGCGGCCCGTTGGATGAAGGAAATCCACGACTTTAAGCGCGGCGTCGATGCGACTCTCGCGCGCGCAGGCAACCGCCCCACAAAGTAACCCCGACATGGCCGCATACCCGCTCCGCAAACCGTGGTCGGCGCGTTACTAGGCAGGCAACCGCCCATCAGTTTCCAGTGCCAATTGCGGTGCATGAATGATTCGATTTCCGTTGAATTGATTAGCAATTTACCTGGACTTTTAATCCGTTGGTCACAGGTTCGAATCCCGTACGGCCTACCAAAAGATTCAAGGGCTTGCACGCGTCAGCGTGCAAGCCCTTTTCTTTTTAGCGCGCCATTTCGCCGCCCTCCTCATTCATTCCCCCCAATAGTTCGCCACCTCACAGACCGCGCGAGTCTTCCGCTCGCATGATCGCTTCACGGCGCCAGTAGAGCGTTCAAAAAAGACCATAAGACAGGGTTGTCGGGCAGAAGACCCGCAGCCCAACCGCCCAGGGGGGCGCCCATGAAAACTGCAAAAGTAATCTGGGTAGTAGGTTTGACAGGTTTAACGATCTCGATCGGAACGGCGCACGCTCAGGAAGTCTTCCTCGAAGGCGGCACGCTCGGCGTGGGCATCGGCGCGGCGCTGAATGTGACGTCATGGTTCGGTGTGCACGCGGACTTCAATGCGATCAACTTCTCACACAACTTCACGGTGGGCGGCAATCGCTATGACGACGGTGTGCGTCTTCGCCAGGGCGGTATCTATGGCGATCTGTTTCCGTGGACGAGTAGCGGCTTTCGCATCACCGCCGGTCTTCGCTTCACGGACGACGAGGTCAGCGGCAACTCCGTTCCCACCAACGGTACCTACACCTTCAAAGGCAAAACCTCGCAGGCCTTTCCAGGCGAATATGCGACGGCCACCGTGAAGTACCCGACTGTCATGCCGTACCTGGGCGTAGGCTATGGTTTGCGCCCGGCAGCCAAAGGGTTTGGTCTGGTCGTCGATGTGGGCGTCGCCTATGGCTTACCGCGTTCTTCGTACACGCTGTCGCCGGCACTCGCCCAGGCTGCGGGGCCGACAATGAGTCAGGAAATCGCCGCGACCGGCCTGCAACAACTACGGGATAAGGCATCGTCCTATCGGTGGTATCCGACACTGCAGATCGGTGTTTCGTACCACTTTTGATCGATCACCGGAACCGCGATCACAATCGGGTCAGCGTCACCGCTCGCCCGCATCCTAGTCACACGCGCCGCCTCTCTCCACCAAAGTCCAACCTTCCCATTGCGCCCACCACGTCATCGCACAACACACCCGGCACTTTCCCACACCCAACATCAACACTACTGACGGAGCAACCCAACCCTGAACCTGATTATTTATTGAGACGTAAAGACGTGCAATGATCGCCGCCGGTCCAGCAAAACACGCTGAGAAACCAGCTCGCAAACACCTCGGCAATGCCGCAAACCCTGCGTCTTCATTCCGTCGACATGTCCAATTTTCTGTTCGGTATCCTCTCGAACCTCGCGCTGCTGGCGATCGTGCTGATCGCTTGTCACGTGCATAGCCGGCTCACGCCAGGCGCAGCGCTCAATGGCGCACGTATCTTCGTCGCGCTGGAATTAACCGCGCTGCTGCTCGACACCACGTTGACCTTTCTGGTGTTCGCCGATGCGCAAAGCCGGTACGGCCCGTTCTGCACGCCCGCGGCGTTCTTCAGGCGCGTCGGCGCATATGGGCTTGCCATGCTCGCCGCGTTCGCGTGGCACTACGTAGCGTGCCGCACACGCCCCAGGAAAACACCCGCCAGCAAGACGCTCGTGATTCGCACCTCGCCGTATTCAGAATCGCATCTACCGATGTAAATCGCCGCAGCGTCGACACATAGCTAGCGTGCCATGTGCCACCTGCGCGTCCTGATACGCAACCGCCAGCACCTCCCAACCACGAGGCATAGACGCTGCAAACCCGCCTGGAACGGTCCTTGCGCATGCGCGCGCCGTCGCCTATAACTTCCGAAGACCACGTGTTACCGTTCGCGCCCGTCGCCGGGCACTTGCCGCTGTATTGCGCCACAGCCGTTCAATCAGTAGAAGGCAACCTACCCAACGAGGCACATCTTGGATCTCGAAACCGTACGCGTGTTCATCATGACCCGGGGCATCGACCTCGGCACCAAGGTCCTCGGCGCGATCGTCCTGTGGATCGTCGGCCGCTGGCTCATCGGCCTGATCACCGGCCTGCTGCGCAAAGTGCTGGCGCGCAACGGCAAGGTCGATCCCACGCTCGCGAATTACCTCGCCTCGATTCTCGGCGCACTGCTGAACCTGCTGCTGATCCTCGCGATCCTGCAGGTGTTCGGCGTGCAGACCACGTCGTTCGCCGCCCTGCTCGCCGGCCTCGGCCTCGCGATCGGCACCGCTTGGGGCGGCCTGCTCGCGCACTTCGCGGCGGGCGTGTTCATGCAGGTGCTGCGGCCATTCAAGGTCGGCGATTTCGTCACCGCGGGCGGCGTGACCGGCACGGTGTCGGAGTTGGGCCTGTTCGGCACGACCATCGTGACGCCCGATAACGTGACGACCATCGTCGGCAACAACACGATCTTTTCCGCCACGATCTCGAACTACAGCATACTGCCCGTACGGCGCGTCGAGTTGACGGCGAAGATCGCCAACGGCGTCGATCCGACCGACGCGATGAATCGTCTGAAGGCCGCTGTCACGCAGATTCCGAACGTTGTCGAGAGCCCCGCGCCGGACATCGAAGTACTGAGCTTCACGCCGGAAGGACCGTTGCTGTGCGTACGGCCCTACACGAACAATGCCAATTACTGGCAGGTCTATTTCGACACCAATCGCGCAATCATCCAGACGTTCAAGGAAGCCGGGTATCCGACACCGGAAACGCCGCTCGCACCGCGCGCGGTGACCTGACCGGGCGCATTACGACAAACGCGCCGACCGCCAGACCGAAGCGTTCAAGCGCAGCGCGACAACCTGAACAACGCATCCGCGAGAGATTCAGAAGCACAAACAAAAACGGCGTCGCGAATCGATTCGCGACGCCGTTTTTTCATGCGCCTGGCCTGACTAGGCGCAATGACCTATATCAGCGGCTACCCGCTTTTGCCCCGTTCCTGCGCAGCATCTTCCACAGCGCACCGAGTACGACCGGCACCACGGCCGCGCCGATACCCACCAGCACAATCACATTCAGATACTGGCGAACGAAACCGATGTTGCCAAAGAAGTAGCCCAACAACACCAGCAACAGCACCCAGAACAGCGCACCGGCCACGTTGAAGAACTGAAACCGGCTCACCGTCATTTCCGATGCGCCCGCAACGAACGGCGCGAAAGTCCGCACGACCGGAATGAAACGCGCGAGCACGATCGTCTTGCCGCCGTGCTTTTCGTAGAAGTTATGGGTTTTCTGCAGCGCGCTGCGATCGAGCAAACGCTCGAGCAGAGGAATGTGCGAATTGAAAACCCGCGGCCCGATGGCCCGCCCGATCATGTAGTTGAGGGTATTGCCGCCCACCGCCGCGACCAGCAGCAGCACGATCAGCAAACCGAGATTCATCTCGCCGGTTGCACAGAACGCGCCACCGATAAACAGCAACGAGTCACCTGGCAGAAACGGCAGAACGACCAGGCCCGTTTCACAGAACACGATCAGGAACAGGACAGCGTAGACCCACGCGCCGTACATGTGAATGAACTGTCCCAGAAACTTGTCGATATGCAAGACCAGATCGACGAAATGTAGCAGCGTATCCAAGAAGCGTCCTTTACTAAGCGTATCAAGCGTGTTGAGCGAATCAGGCGAATATGCGCATGAGCGCGGCCTGAGACCGCGCGGCCGTGTGGACAACCCACAGGCGATGATGACCGGCACAAGCCTATCGCCGGAAATTGACCGCGTCATGATACCGAAAGTGCCCGGCCGCGATTAAAAAACTCCGGGCATTCAGCGCGCCTGGGGCTCGGCGCGTCGAATCGCTATAATTTCGCCATGTCCGAAATCTCCGAAACGCCTGACGGCGCCGCCGCTGCGGCCAGCGCGACTGCCCTTGCCGCCGCTGCGCCCGCCCCGCGCCCGTTGCGCGCGATCCTGCCCCTTCCCGATCAGCTCATCAGCCAGATCGCCGCCGGCGAAGTGGTCGAGCGGCCGGCTTCGGTGGTCAAGGAATTGCTGGAAAATGCCCTCGACGCGGGTGCGCAAACGCTGCGCATTCTACTGGACGAAGGCGGCGTCAAACGCATCTCGATCACCGACGACGGCTGCGGCATTCCCGAAAACGAACTCGCGCTGGCGCTGATGCGCCACGCGACCAGCAAGATCCGCTCGCTTGCCGAACTCGAAGCGGTCGGCACGCTCGGATTCCGCGGCGAGGCACTGGCGTCGATCGCATCGGTCGCGCAAATGTCGATCACGAGCCGCACCGCCGACGCGCCGCATGCCGTGCGCGTCGACGCGCAAACCGGCGTGCTGAGCCCCGCTGCCGGCACCCAGGGCACCACGATCGAAGTCCGCGAGTTGTACTTCAACACGCCCGCGCGCCGCAAATTCCTGAAGAGCGAACAGACCGAACTCGGCCACTGCCTCGAGCAGATTCGCCGCGCGGCATTGGCGCGGCCGGACGTCGCGATTTCGGTGCTCCATAACGGCAAGGCGGTCGAGCACTGGAACGCCACCGAGCCACCGGCGCGGGTCTCGAAGATCCTCGGCGAGACGTTTGCGACCGCGCATCTGCCGCTCGACGAATCCGCCGGACCGCTGGCCGTCTACGGCTGCGCGGGTCTGCCGACCGCGAGCCGCGGGCGCGCGGATCAGCAGTATTTCTTCGTGAATGGGCGCTTCGTGCGCGACAAGCTGCTCACGCACGCCGTGCGCGCCGCCTATGAAGATGTGCTGCACGGCGACCGCTATCCGTCGTATGTGCTGTTTCTCGATTTGCCGCCTGAAGCGGTCGATGTGAACGTGCATCCGTCCAAGATCGAAGTGCGGTTTCGCGATTCCCGCTCGATCCACCAGTTTGTGTTTCATGCCGTGCAGCGTTCGCTGGCGCGGCACGCGGGCGCCTCGCCGGAAACCACGGCGGGTGGGCATGCGGCGCATCTGGAGCCGGCGGTGGGCGGGCCGGCTTCGTTCGGCGCGACGCCGCTCGGCGGCGCGGGGTTAGGGCATGGCAGCGGGGGTTTTGCTGGCGGCGACTTCGGTACGGCCGCAGGTGCGGGCATCGGCGCGGGCGGCAGCGGTTTCTCCAGCGGCAACGGCGGCGGCAGCGGCTTCGGCTCCTCCCAGTCCGGCAACACATGGATGCGCCAGGCGCGCATGACGCAAGGCAACTTGCCGGTCGCGCAACCGCTCGCGTTCTACGACGCCTTGTTCGGCCGCAAGGACCCCAACGCGGGCGCGACCGAAGGCGCCACGCTCTTCGAAGCGCGCGACTCAGCCGCCGACGCACCGTCGCCCTACAACACGTCGCCGTATACATCGCCCGGTTTCAACGCGGCTGATGAACAACCGCTCGGCTTCGCCCTCGGCCAGATTCACGGCATCTACGTGCTGGCGCAAAACGCGCACGGGCTGGTGATCGTCGACATGCATGCCGCGCACGAACGCATTCTGTACGAGCAGTTCAAGAACGCATTGGCCGACCGCTCGATCTCCGTGCAGCCGCTGCTGATTCCGCAGAGCATGCAGGCCGACCCGATCGAAATCGGCACGGTCGAAGAAGAGCGCGACACGCTCGACGCCCTCGGCTTCGACCTCGCTGTCCTATCGCCAACCACGCTGGCAATCCGCGCCGTCCCTGCGCTGCTGAAAGACGCCGACCTGCCGGCGCTGGCGCGCGCCGTGCTGTCCGATCTGCACGCGTTCGGCGGTTCGCGCGTGTTGACCGAGCGTCAGCACGAACTGCTCGGCACGCTGGCGTGCCATCACGCGGTGCGCGCGAACAGGCGTCTCACGCTCGACGAAATGAACGCGCTGCTGCGTCAGATGGAAGCGACCGAGCGCGCCGATCAGTGCAATCACGGGCGTCCTACGTGGTATCAACTGACGCTGTCCGATCTCGATCGGCTGTTCATGCGCGGGCAATGACCGTGCGCTTGATGACGTCGCTTGAACGCGGGCGGGTGCGCCCATGAGTTCGACCATCGCAACGCCGATCCCGTGCTTGCTGGGCCCGACCGCGTCCGGCAAAACCGCCGCCGCGTTGGCGCTGGCCGCACGGCGGCCGGTGGAAATCATCAGTGTCGATTCGGCGCTGGTGTATCGCGAGATGGACATCGGCACCGCCAAGCCGACCGCCGACGAACTCGCGCTGGCACCGCACCATCTGATCGATATCGTCGACCCCACCGACGCCTATTCGGCGGCGCAATTTCGTGCGGACACGCTGAGGCTGACCGGCGAAATCCACGCTCGTGGGCGACTGCCGCTGCTGGTCGGCGGCACGATGCTGTACTACAAGGCGCTCACGCAAGGTCTGAACGACCTGCCCGCCGCCGACGCCGACGTGCGCGCCACGCTCGACGCCGATGCCGCCCGCGAAGGCTGGCCGGCCATGCACGCGCGGCTTGCGGCCGTCGACGCGGTAACGGCCGCGCGTCTCGCACCAAACGACTCGCAGCGGATTCAACGCGCTCTGGAAGTGTTCATGCTGACGGGCCAGCCGATGTCGGTGTTGCTGGCCGCGCCCGCCCGAGTGGACGACGCCGCCGCGCAATGGCGCTTCATGCCGATCGCGCTCGAACCATCGGACCGCGGTTGGCTGCACGCGCGCATCGCAACGCGTTTCGACGCGATGCTGGCGGGCGGTTTCATCGACGAAGTGGTGAAGCTGCGCGAACGCGGCGATCTGTCGCCCGAGATGCCGTCCATGCGCTGCGTGGGTTACCGGCAAGTCTGGGAATATCTCGACGGCGCGGTCGATTATTCGACGATGCGCGACAAGGGAGTCTTTGCGACCCGGCAGTTGTGCAAGCGGCAGCTCACGTGGCTACGCGGCATGACAGAGCGGGTGGTGGTGGATTGCTGCGATCCGCACGCGACGGCGCGGGTGCTTGAAGCGATTGAGGCGATGCTTTGAAACGTTGAAACACTGAAATTTCAAACCCGCGCGGCGCATGCTAATCACACGCCACGCAGGCTACCTGCCTTTAAACCACGACCGTCTGCGCTTCACCGGCCGCGCTTTCGCGAATCACGCCGATCTTCCAGACCTGCTCGCCCGCTGCCGACAACAAACCGATCGCCGCATCGGCATCAGCCGCCGACAACACGACCGCCATGCCAATCCCGCAGTTGAACACGCGATGCATTTCCGCATCCGCCACGCCGCCGTGCTTTTGCAGCCACGAGAACAGCGGCGGCATCGGCCAGCCGCGATGATCCAGCTCAGCCGTCAGACCCTCACGCAGCACGCGCGGAATGTTCTCGACCAGGCCGCCGCCGGTGATGTGCGCCATGCCCTTCACCGTGATCTGCTGCATCAACGCCAGCAGCGGCTTCACGTAGATATGCGTGGGCGCCATCAGCGCGTCGGCCAACGAACGACCGTCGAAATCCGCGTTCAGATCCGGCTGTGCGCGCTCGATAATCTTGCGCACCAGCGAAAAACCGTTCGAATGAATCCCGCTCGATGCCAGTCCCAGCACCACGTCGCCCGGGGCGATCGTGCTGCCGTCGATAATCTTGCTCTTTTCCACCGCGCCGACCGCGAAACCGGCCAGATCGTACTCGCCGTCCGGATACATGCCCGGCATTTCCGCCGTTTCACCGCCGATCAACGCGCAGCCCGACAGTTCGCAACCCTGCGCGATGCCCTTCACGACCGTGGCCGCCGTTGCGACGTCCAGCTTGCCGCACGCGAAGTAGTCGAGGAAGAACAGCGGCTCGGCGCCTTGCACGAGAATGTCGTTCACGCTCATCGCCACCAGATCCTGGCCGACGGTGTCGTGTTTGTTCAGTTGAAACGCTAGGCGCAGCTTGGTGCCGACGCCGTCGGTGCCGGACACGAGCACCGGTTCCTTGTATTTCTTCGGCACTTCGAACAGCGCGCCGAATCCGCCGATGCCACCCAGCACGCCGTCGCGCATCGTCTTCTTGGCAAAGGGCTTGATCGCGTCGACCAAGGCGTCGCCTGCGTCGATGTCGACGCCGGCGTCGCGATACGACAAACCTTGGGCCGAATCAGTTGAATTCGGGGCGGATTTCGGTTGATTCATGGGGAAGAGCTCGAAGGTCGGTAAAATGCGATTTTACCCGATGCCGGCCGGCTGGCTGGAATTTGATTAATCCGGTCCGACGACACCTGGGAAGCAAACTTTGCAACAGAACTCCTCGATTCTGACGCCCGTTCAGCGCCGCGCCTTCGTCTGGCTCGCCATCGCACTGGGCGTCGGCATTCTGCTGTGGCTGCTGAGTCCGGTGCTCACGCCATTTCTGCTCGGCGCCATTCTCGCGTACATTCTGCAGCCGGGTGTGGCCTGGATGGTGCGCCGGCGCGTGCCGCGCGGCCTCGCCGCCCTGCTGATGATGCTGGTTTTCTCGTTGCTCATGACCCTGCTCGTGCTGCTCGTGCTCGCGGTGATCCAGAAGGAAGGGCCGCAATTGCGCCAGCAGGTGCCGGTGCTGTTCGCGCATGTGAGCGCGTGGCTGCAACCCAAGCTGGCGCTGCTGGGTCTCGCCGACTCACTCGATTTCGCCAGCATCCGCGATCTCGTCATGGGCCAGCTCGAAGGCAGCGCGCAAACCGTCGCCCTGTATGCGTGGACCTCGATCCGCACCAGCGGCAACCTGATGATGACGGTGGTCGGCAATCTGGTGATGGTGCCGCTCGTGCTGTTCTATCTGCTGTACGACTGGAACCGCATGCTGGTGCGCCTGCAAAGCGTGGTGCCGCGCCGCTGGCTCGACAAGACGCTGCAACTCGCGCGCGACATGGACCAGATGCTGTCGCAATACCTGCGCGGCCAGTTGCTCGTGATGGCGGTGCTGGCCGTGTACTACGCGATCGCGCTGACCATCGCCGGGTTCGAGATTGCTTTGCCGGTCGGCATTTTCACCGGGATCGCGGTGTTCATCCCGTATATCGGATTCGCGACCGGTCTGGCGCTGGCGCTGCTTGCGGCCCTGCTACAGTTCGGCACCTGGTACGGTTTCGGGGCGGTCGCGCTGATTTACGGCTTCGGCCAGATCGTCGAGAGTTTTTATCTGACGCCGCGCCTGGTCGGGGAACGGATCGGCTTGCACCCGCTCGCGGTCATTTTCGCGTTGCTCGCGTTCGGTCAGCTGTTCGGTTTTTTCGGCGTGTTGCTCGCGTTGCCGGTGAGCGCGATCCTCTCGGTGGCCGTGCGCGAGTTGCGGCAAAGCTATCTGGCGAGCACGCTGTACAACAACTGATTGCTGATTGAGCTTGGTTGGCCCGGAAATCCGGGCCAACCGCGGTATAGCGTCTTTTTCGGCCGCGTTTTCCGGCTTTGTTTTTCGGCCTTTTTCCGGCCTCATTTTCGGCATTGAGCTACTGTGCTTCGTCAACTGACGCTCGATCTCGGCACCCCGCCGCCATCGACATTCGACAATTTTTTCGCCGGCGCCAACGCCGAGCTGGTCACGCGTCTGCGTGAGCTCGACAACGCGCTTGCCGCCGGCCCGGTCGCCGATCGCACGTTCTACGTGTGGGGCGAGTCCGGTAGTGGCCGCACGCATCTGTTGCAGGCACTCGTGCACGAAGCGTCGCCGGGCCACGCACGCTTTGCCGGCCCGCAAAGCAGTCTTGCCGCGTTCAGCTTCGACCCGCGCGTCGCGCTGTATGCGATCGACGATTGCGACGCCCTATCCGCCGCCCAGCAGATCGCCGTCTTCAACCTGTTCAACGAAGTGCGCGCGCATCCCACCAGCGCGCTGGTCGCCGCGGGCAACGCGCCGCCGATCGGCATGACGGTGCGCGAGGATTTGCGCACGCGCCTCGGCTGGGGCCTTGTGTTCCATCTCGCGCCGCTGCCGGACGAAGGCAAGGCCGCCGTGCTGAAACACGCGGCGCGCGAGCGCGGCATCATGCTCGCCGACGACGTGCCGGCCTACCTGCTCACGCATTTCCGGCGCGACATGCCGAGCCTGATGGCGCTGCTCGACGCGCTCGACCGCTTTTCGCTCGAACAGAAGCGCGCGGTCACGCTGCCGCTGTTGCGCACCATGCTGGCTTCGCCGGACGCGGAAGAGCGGCGCGGCACGCCGGCCGCCGGCCCGGAGACCGGTTCGCACGCCGCGCCATCCGCTTCAAGTAAAATAGGCCCCCATGGCTAATCTCGCACTCTTCGATCTCGACCACACGCTCATTCCCACCGACAGCGACCACGAATGGGGCCGCTTCATGGTGAAACAAGGCATGGTCGACGCCGAAAACTTCGCCCGTGAAAACGACCGCTTTTTCGCCGACTACAAAGCCGGCAAGCTCGACATTCACGCCTATCTGATCGCCATGCTCACGCCGCTCGCGAAATACACGCGCGTGCAACTCGCCGACCTTCACGCGCAGTACATGCATGAAGTGATCACGCCGGCCATTTTCCCGGTCGCGCTGGAATTGGTGAGGCAGCACCGTGAAGCCGGCGACCTCTGTTGCGTGGTCACGGCCACCAACGAATTCATCACTCGCCCGATCGCCCAGGCGTTCGGTGTCGACGCGTTGATCGCCTGCGAGGCGGAAACCGTCGACGGCCAGCCGCATTCGCCGTACACCGGCCGCCCCACCGGCACGCCGAGCTACAAGGAAGGCAAGATCGTCCGCACTGAAGCGTGGCTCGCCTCGCTCGGCAAGACCTGGCGCGATTTCGAGCACAGCTATTTCTATAGCGACTCGCACAACGACATCCCGCTGCTCGAGAAGGTCACCGATCCCATCGCGACCAACCCGGACGACACATTGCGCGCCCATGCGCAGGCCAAAGGCTGGCGCATCCTCGAACTCTTTCAAGCCACGTGATCAAAAAACTTATCCGCAAGCTATTCGGCCAGGACTCGGCGCCCGCTGACGACAACGCGCCCGCCGACACCGAAGCAGACGAATCCGGCAGCGCACCGGCACGCAACCGATCCGGCGCGCCCGAAGCCGCCGGCGCCACCAAGGCGCGCCGCAAACCCGCGCGCGCCGGGTCGACCGCCAAGGCGGCGCGCGATCCCGACGTGCCGGTGATCATTCCGCACGACGTCCACGGCATCGACCCGTCGCTGATCTCGAGAAACGCGATTCGCGTGACCGAAGGCCTGCAACAGACGGGGCACCGCGCGTTTATCGTCGGCGGTGCGGTGCGCGACCTGCTGCTCGGCATCAAGCCGAAAGACTTCGACGTCGCGACCGACGCCACGCCCGAACAGGTGCAGAAGCTGTTCCGCCGCGCGCGCATTATCGGCCGTCGGTTTCAGATCGTGCACGTGCAGTTCGGTCAGGAAATCATCGAAACCTCCACGTTCCGCGCCTTGGTCGATCCGCCCGCGGCGGACGCGCCGCCGGCCCGCCGCCTCAAGCGCGACGAACTCGACCGCCGTACCCACGCGGTGGACGCCAGCGGCCGCGTGCTGCGCGACAACGTGTGGGGGGAGCAGCACGAAGACGCCACTCGCCGCGACTTCACGATCAACGCGATGTACTACGATCCGGCCACGCAAACCGTGCTGGATTACCACAACGGCATGGCCGATATGCGCGCGCGTCTGCTGCGCATGATCGGCGACCCGGCCACGCGTTATCGCGAAGATCCGGTGCGCATGCTGCGCGTCGTGCGTTTCGCGGCGAAGCTCGACTTCGAGATCGAAACCAGCACCCGTGCGCCGATCACCGAGATGGCCGATCTGATCAACAACGTGCCTGCCGCGCGTCTGTTCGACGAGATGCTCAAGCTGATGCTGTCGGGCCATGCACTCGCCTGCCTGAAGCGTCTGCGTCAGGAAGGACTGCATCACGGCCTGCTGCCGTTGCTCGACGTGGTGCTGGAACAGCCCATCGGCGAAAAATTCATTACGCTGGCGTTGAACAATACGGACGCCCGCGTGCGCGCCGGCAAACCGGTATCGCCGGGCTTCCTGTTCGCCACCTTGCTGTGGCACGACGTGCAGCAGCGCTGGCAGAAATTTGAAGCGAACGGCGAGTACCCGGTCCCCGCCTTGCATCGCGCAATGGACGACGTGCTCGACATGCAAACCGAGAAACTCGCGATCCACAAGCGCTTCTCGGCGGATATGCGCGAGATCTGGGGCCTCCAGTTGCGCCTCGAAAAACGCTCGGGCCGCAGTGCGCTGAAGCTGCTGGAACACCAAAGATTTAGAGCGGGGTATGATTTCCTCCTGTTGCGCTGCCAATCGGGCGAACTCGACGAGTCGATCGGTGCGTGGTGGACGGAGTTCATTGAAGGAGACATTGCCGCGCGTGAAGCGTTGCTCACGCAAGGCGGGAAGGACCGGAGCCCTCGAAAACGACGGCGGCGCGGCGGTGGCGCCAGAAGCCGCGCGCCGGGCGACGGAATGGAGGGCGGCACGCCAGCCGAACGCACAGATACCGGCGCGGACCACGATGGCCCGCACGAAGACTGACAGAGCGTTCGCTGAAGCCGTCGAACGATAGTTGCAGGAAGTTATGCCATGACGGTTGCTTATCTCGGCCTCGGCGCGAATCTCGGGGACGCGCGCCAGACCCTGAAAGACGCGGTGGTGTGCCTCGCACAACAGCACACCATCTCCGTGCTCGCCAAGTCGAGCCTGTATCGCACTGCCCCGATCGACGCGGGCGGTGACGACTATTTCAACTGCGTCGTGAAGGTCGACACGACGCTCCCCGTGCGCCATCTGCTGGCGCTGTGCCACAAGATCGAGCATCAGTTCGGCCGCGAGCGGCCATTTCGCAATGCCCCGCGCACACTCGATCTCGACATCCTGCTGTTCGGCGATCAATCGATCGACGAAGCCGATCTGATCGTGCCGCATCCGCGTTTGATCGAACGGGCTTTCGTGCTCGTGCCGTTGGTCGAAATCGACCCGACGCTCATCATCCCGCAACACGGCCGCGCCGACGCACTGCTGCCCGGTGTGAGCGATCAACGCATCGAAAAGGTGAAGGGGCCGTGTCAGTGCCCTATGCTCAACGCATTGACCGCCGCTGAAAATGCGCCCGGCAAAGGCCGCTGCGAATGAACTCGCCACCGCTCACCGTCACCGCGCCGCACCTGCGGCCGCCGTTCGGCTATCTCGCGATCGAAGGGCCGATTGGCGTCGGTAAAACGTCGCTGGCGCGGCGCCTCGCGCAACGCTGGTCGATGCAGGAATTATTCGAGCGTCCGCAGGACAATCCTTTCCTCGAACGCTTTTACCGCGACACCGCACGTTACGCGTTGCCCGCGCAATTGCACTTCGCGTTACAACGCGCGCAACAGGCGCAGGAAGTCGCCGCGGCGCAAGTGTCCGGCACGCCGCTGATCGCCGATTTCATGACGCAGAAGAACGATATCTTCGCGCGTCTGACGCTGCAGGAAGACGAGTGGCAACTGTATCGCGCGCTCGCCGCCCGGCTCGAGGTCAACGCGCCGGCGCCGGATTTCGTGGTCTATTTGCAGGCCAGTCCCGAAGTGCTGTTCGCGCGCATCCAGAAACGCGCGGTGCCGATGGAACTGCAAATTTCTGACGCCTATCTGCATGCACTGTGCGACGCGTACAACGAGTTTTTCTATCATTACGACCGCACGCCCGTGCTGACGGTCAACGCCGAACATCTGAATCCGCTCGACTCCGACGCGGACCTTGCGCTACTCGCCGAACGCATCGAAACCATGCGCGGTCGCAAGGAATTCTTTGTCAAAGGCACGTCGCTGTAAGCGACGCCGCCTCCTCTTTTCCAACGGATTGACCCATGACCTATTTGCAGGAAGCGAGCCGCAACGCCATCACCGTGCCGAAGCTGCAGGCAATGCGCGACGCCGGTGAAAAAATCGCGATGCTCACCTGCTACGACGCGAGCTTTTCCGCGCTGCTGGACCGCGCGGGCGTCGACGTGCTGTTGATCGGCGACTCCCTCGGCAACGTGCTGCAAGGACAAACCACGACGCTGCCGGTCACGCTTGCCGACATCGCGTATCACACGGCCTGTGTGGCGCGTGTGCGTCCGTCGGCGCTGGTGGTGGCCGACTTGCCGTTCGGCACGTACGGCACGCCGGAAGAGGCGTTCAAGAACTCGGTGGAATTGATGCGCGTCGGCGCGCAGATGGTGAAGCTCGAAGGCGGCGAATGGCTCGCCGACACCGTGCGCTTTCTGGTCGAACGGTCGATTCCCGTGTGCGCGCACGTCGGGCTGACGCCGCAATCGGTGCATGCGTTCGGCGGCTTCAAGGTGCAGGGCAAGACCGAGGCCGGCGCGAGCCAGTTGCTGCGCGATTCACTCGCCGTCGAGGCCGCCGGCGCGCAATTGATCGTGATCGAAGCCGTGCCGTCGCTGCTCGGCACCGAAGTCACGAAGCAGGTGCGAATTCCGACGATCGGCATCGGCGCCGGTGTGGAATGCTCAGGTCAGGTGCTGGTGCTACACGACATGCTGGGGATTTTCCCCGGCAAGCGGCCGCGCTTCGTGAAGGATTTCATGCAAGGGCAGCCGAACATTCAGGCCGCAGTGGAAGCGTATGTGCATGCGGTGAAGGATGGGACGTTTCCTGGCGCCGAGCATCAATTCTGATTTTTGTTGAGCTGTCGGCGGCTTGATCGCTGTGTCGCACGGGAGTTTGTGGGGTGCGATGCGCTCAGGTTCACGCGTGCCGTAAGCGATTCGGCGCCGAAGCCCACGTTCCGGCGAGCGGCCTGTGACGCCTCGATATTCGCCGAGGCGCTCCGCTCGCGATCTACCGGACAAGCCGCGCCGGCAATGCGCCGCGCAATGCGTTGCAGATCAACAGCGCTTCGGCGTTCATCACGTCCGCTTGCGTCAGCACTTTCTCAGCCGCTTGCAGCGCTGCGTCTTCTTCGAGCAGAACGCTGCGCATCACGCCGGGCAGCACGCCGGACGCGAGCGGCGGTGTCCACCACCGCCCCGCCAGTTTCACAAAGACATTCGTCCGGCCGCCTTCGGTCAACTCGCCTCGCTCGTTGAAGAACAGCGTGTCGAATGCGCCCTTCACCTCGGCTTCGCGCCAGCCGCGATCGTATTCGGCACGACGGGTGGTTTTGTGGTGCAGCAGCGGATCGTCGGCTTCGGTTGTGGGGAAGTGTTGGTCTGAAGCCAGCAGCACACCGACCGTCGGGTCCGACAGCGGCGTCAGTAGCGCGGCAGTGATGTGGATCGCGCCGTTCTTGCTGAGCGCAAGCCGCATGCGATGCGGTGTGTTTGCCGGCAACGATTCACACGTCCCGATGATTTGCGCGCGAATCCGCTTTTCGTCGCCGAAATTGAAACCCAACGTTGCCGCGCTGCGCGACAACCGTTCGAGATGACGCGACAGATGCCGCACACCCTCCTCGCGCGTGGCGTGCATCGTTTCGAACAGGTCGAAGCCCGGCTCGGCGCCGGTCAGAAAACTGGCTTTCAATTGACACTCCGCGAATTCGTCGGCGGCCACGCTGTCGAGGACGATGCCCGCGCCGACACCCATCGAGCCTTGCAGTTCGCCCGTTCGCGCGGCATGGCTCAGCGTCAACGTACGGATCGCGACGGAGAGGCAGAAATCGCCACACAGGGCCGGGTTTTCCGCTGGCGCGGCTACCGTGGGCGCGTCGAGCCAGCCAATCGCGCCGGTATACAGCCCGCGCGGCGTGCTTTCGAGTTCGTCGATCAACTGCATCGTCCGATGCTTCGGCGCGCCGGTGATCGACCCGCACGGAAACAACGCGCGCAGAACGCCGGCGAACGAGGTGTCGGGCCGCAAGCTGGCCTCCACTGTCGACGTCATCTGCCAGACCGACGCATACGGCTCGACCGAAAACAACGCAGGCACCTTGACCGAGCCCGTTTGCGCGACGCGCGACAGATCGTTGCGCAACAGATCCACGATCATGACGTTCTCGGCGCGGTTCTTCGGATCGTTGCGGAGAAACTCGGCGGCCGCCTGGTCAGCCCGCGGATCATCCGAGCGGGGTGCGGTGCCTTTCATCGGCCGCGCACGCAGCATCGCGCCGTCTTTTTCGATGAAAAGCTCCGGCGAACACGACAGCACCCATTGGCTTCCCGGCAACGCGATCAACGCACCGAACGGCACCGGTTGCCGCGCCCTCAACCGCCGATATAGCGCGACAGGCGACCCGAACACGTCGAAGCCGAGCCGGTACGTGTAGTTGACCTGGTAGGAATTGCCCGCGCGTAGCGCGTCGTGAATCGCGGCGATTGCCGCGTCGAATTGCGCGCGCTCCACACTCGCGCGCACGTTCGCCGTGCCCGCCACCGAAGGCTCGGTCGCGCCGCCATCACGCGCCGTCAACCACGCGTCGACTTCTTCGCGGGAGCGCTTCTCGCAGCGTTCGAACAATAAAAAACGCAGCGTGGCATCACCACGCTGCGTTTTAGGAAGCGGACGCGAATCTCCGTTGAGAAGATTTCGCCCAAACTCATAATCGGCGAGCACGACGGCATGCAAACCACGCAAGGTATCCGCCACCACGGACTCGCATACGGCTTCGAGTTGCGCGGCATCCCCGCACACCCGTTCCCGCACAAAACCCGTGTACAGACGACTCGAACGGCGCGCCGCCGTCGCGTCGCAATCGTCGAGCAACGCGAAGACCGCGTCGCGCTCATCTGCCGTCATGCTTACCGCCAACTTCAAACCGCCATTAATCGAAGAAGCTCTTCACCCGGTCGAACCAACTCTTGCTTTGCGGGCTATGCCGCGAGCCGCCTTCCACCAACGCCTTTTCGAACTGCTGAAGCAATTCGCGCTGCGAGTCGGTGAGCTTGACCGGCGTTTCGACTTGCACGTGCACGTACAGATCGCCGGCAATGCTCGAACGCAGCCCCTTGATGCCCTTGCCGCGCAGACGGAATGTCTTGCCCGACTGCGTGCCTTCCGGAACCGTGAAGCTGGCGCGGCCCGCGAGGGTCGGCACTTCAATCTCGCCGCCGAGCGCCGCGGTGGTGAACGGAATCGGCATCTGGCAATGCAGATCGTCGCCGTCGCGCTCGAACACCGAGTGCTGCTTGATATGAATCTCGACGTACAGATCGCCCGACGGACCGCCGTTGATACCCGGCTCGCCGTTGCCGGCCGAGCGGATACGCATGCCGTCGTCGATGCCGGCGGGGATCTTCACTTCCAGTGTCTTGGTTTCCTTCACCTTGCCCGCGCCATGGCAGTGGCCGCACGGGTCGGGGATATAGGTGCCGGTGCCGTGGCATTTCGGGCAGGTCTGCTGGATGCTGAAAAAGCCTTGCGACATCCGCACCGAACCCGAACCGCTACAGGTCGGGCAGGTTTCCGGCTTGGTGCCCGGCTTGGCGCCCGAACCGTGACAGATTTCGCACGACACCCAGCTCGGCACGCGAATCTGCGTGTCGTAGCCGTGCGCGGCCTGTTCCAGCGTGATTTCCATGCTGTAGCGCAGATCGGCGCCGCGATACACCTGTGGGCCGGCGCGACCGCCACCGCCGCGTGCGGCGCCACCGGCCGCCTGACCGAAGATGTCGCCGAAAATATCGCCGAACGCATCGGCAAAACCGCCGAAGCCCTGTGCTCCGGCTCCGCCCATGTTCGGATCCACGCCCGCGTGGCCGTACTGGTCGTACGCGGCACGCTTTTGCGAGTCCGACAGCATTTCATAGGCTTCTTTCACCTCTTTGAAATGCTCTTCCGCATCCTTGTTGCCCGGATTCCGGTCGGGGTGGTGCTTCATCGCAAGCTTGCGATAAGCCTTCTTGATTTCGTCGTCGCTCGCGTTCTTTGCGACGCCCAGAACCTCGTAGTAATCCCGTTTCGCCATATCGGTTCAACGCCACTCGCGCAATGCGACGCGGTGGCTCCTCTTGAATGCTGGAGTCTTACGACTCGTCCGGCCGCTGTTTTCTGCCGCTCGAAATCGGCTCGAAACAACGCCCTCCATAAAACAAACGTGCCCGGAGAGCCCCGAAAGGCTCGCCAGGCGAGATAACCGCTCTTGCACGTTACTGCGGCCCGAATGGGTGCAGGGGATTGTGCAGCCGGGCCGCACACGTTGCCGTGTGCGGCTTTACGGTCGAAATGCGACCTGGCTTTAGTCTTTCTTGACTTCCTTGAACTCGGCGTCGACCACGTCGTCCTGCTGCTGGCTCGCGCCACCCGCCGATGCACCCGCGCCCGCCGCGCCTGCTGCCGCTGCTTCGGCACCTTGCGCTGCCTGCATGTCCGCGTACATCTTCTCGCCCATCTTTTGCGAAGCGGTTGCCACGACTTCGATCTTGGCTTCGATCGCGGCCTTGTCGCTCGAACCGCTCTTCAGCGTTTCTTCGAGGTCCTTCAGCGCGGCTTCGATCGTGTCCTTCTCGCCCGCGTCCAGCTTGTCGCCGTATTCGGTGAGCGCCTTCTTCGTGCTGTGGACCAGTGCGTCGCCCTGGTTGCGGGCATCGGCCAGTTCACGCAGCTTGTGATCTTCTTCGGCGTTAGCTTCCGCGTCCTTCACCATCTTTTCGATTTCGGCTTCGGACAGACCCGAGTTCGCCTTGATCGTGATGCGGTTTTCCTTACCGGTCGCCTTGTCTTTCGCACCGACGTGCAAAATGCCGTTCGCGTCGATGTCGAAGCTCACTTCGATCTGCGGCGTGCCGCGCGGTGCCGGCGGGATGCCTTCGAGGTTGAACTCGCCCAGCAGCTTGTTGCCGGCGGCCATTTCGCGTTCGCCCTGGAACACCTTGATCGTCACGGCGCCCTGATTGTCATCAGCCGTCGAGTAGACCTGTGCGTGCTTGGTCGGGATCGTGGTGTTCTTGTTGATCATCTTCGTCATCACGCCGCCGAGCGTTTCGATGCCGAGCGACAGCGGGGTCACGTCGAGCAGCAGAACGTCCTTGCGGTCACCCGACAGAACCTGACCTTGAATCGCGGCGCCAACGGCCACGGCTTCGTCCGGGTTCACGTCACGGCGCGGATCCTTGCCGAAGAATTCCTTAACCTTTTCCTGCACCTTCGGCATACGCGTCATACCGCCGACCAGAATCACGTCGTCGATTTCGCCAACCTTCACGCCTGCGTCCTTGATCGCCACACGGCACGGCTCGATAGTGCGTTCGATCAGTTCTTCAACCAGCGCTTCCAGCTTGGCGCGCGTGATTTTCAGGTTCAAGTGCTTCGGACCCGATGCGTCGGCCGTGATGTACGGCAGGTTGATTTCAGTCTGCTGGCTCGACGACAGTTCGATCTTCGCCTTTTCGGCCGATTCCTTCAGGCGTTGCAGCGCGAGCACGTCTTTCGACAGATCGACGCCCTGTTCCTTCTTGAATTCGCCGATGATGTAATCGATGATGCGCTGGTCGAAGTCTTCACCGCCCAGGAACGTGTCGCCGTTCGTGGACAGCACTTCGAACTGCATCTCACCGTCCACATCGGCGATTTCGATGATCGACACGTCGAACGTACCGCCGCCCAGGTCATATACCGCGATCTTGCGGTCGCCCTTTTCGGCCTTGTCCAGACCGAATGCCAACGCGGCTGCGGTCGGTTCGTTGATGATGCGCTTGACTTCCAGACCGGCGATGCGGCCGGCGTCTTTGGTTGCCTGACGCTGGCTGTCGTTGAAGTACGCGGGAACCGTAATCACTGCTTCGGTGACCGGCTCGCCGAGGTAGTCTTCAGCGGTCTTCTTCATCTTGCGCAGCGTTTCCGCGGAGATTTGCGGCGGCGCCAGCTTCTGGTCGCGCACTTCGATCCATGCGTCGCCGTTATCGGCTTTCATGATCTTGTACGGCATCAGCGCGATGTCTTTCTGCACTTCTTTTTCTTCGAAGCGGCGGCCAATCAGGCGCTTGACCGCGTACAGCGTGTTCTTCGGGTTCGTGACCGACTGACGCTTCGCTGGCGCGCCGACGAGAATCTCGCCGTCTTCCATGTAGGCGATGATAGACGGCGTGGTGCGCGCACCTTCCGAGTTCTCGATCACCTTAACCGTATTGCCTTCCATGATCGCCACGCACGAGTTGGTCGTGCCGAGGTCGATGCCGATGATTTTGCCCATTTTTACTATTCTCCTGACTTTGATCGCTGCGGAAAGCGCCTTGTTTGCCATCTGGCGGTAAGGCGATCCGCTCTCAATTCCTACCTGCACTCAACATAAGTGCGTCCGCATCGTTTTCAAGACCTCTTTTGCGATGCGGTCTTTAATTTTTTTCAATCGGTCGAACTTTTTCCGCTTCTTTTACTGCTTTCCGCGTCAGGGCCCGCCTCACAACCGGTCGAAGCACCCGAATCGAGCGCCCGGACCTTGCCGCGAGCCGCGGCGACTGCGGATTCGGACCGCGCGAGGCCTACCAGTCGGTCGCTCAACCGAGACGTTTGCCGCGATGGAAGAAGACGTGACCAGCGCGGCTTCGAACAAGTCGGCGCCGAGCTCCTATACATCGAAGGCAGCGAACGCGGTAGCGACGACGCGAGGGTGGCCATGACGGTGCCAGGCCGGCTTGACGGCCTGCAACTCGACCTGAAAGCGGCAGTAAGCGGCTATAGCGTTTACTTCGGCGCCGCGACGGTCACGAGCGCCGGACGCAGCACGCGGTCGGCGATCACGAAACCCTTTTGCAGCACGGCCACGACGGTGTTCGGCTCCTGATCGGCCGGTACCATCGAAATAGCCTGGTGGCGATGCGGGTCGAACTTCTCGCCGACCGGATTCAGGGCGACGACGCGGCCCTTTTCCAGCGCGCCGCTCAACTGACGCAGCGTCAGTTCGACGCCTTCACGCACCTTCTGCAGATCGTCCGACGAGTGGGCGACTGCCGCTTCGAGGCTGTCCACCACCGGCAGCAGATGCTCGGCGAAGCTCTCGATCGCAAACTTGTGCGCCTTGGTCACGTCTTCCTGCGCACGACGACGCACGTTTTCAGTCTCGGCTTTCGCCCGCAGGAAGCTTTCCTGCAATTCGGCGATCTTGGCGTGAGCTTCAGCCAGCGCGGTCTGCTCGAGGCTTGCCGCCCCCTCGGTCGCGGCGCCGGTGGCCGCTTCCTGCTGGGCTGACGCGGCCTCGGCGGCCTGGCGCTCAGCTTCGTCCGCGGGCGTGGGATTCTGGCTCGTCGGGTTCTCTTGCGTGTTTTCCATGTCGCTGAAAGTCGTAAAAAAGTAAAAACCAATGGTGGCGGCAGCACGCAAAAGCAGGCGCAATTTGTGCGTTGCAAAATAGCGACAGACTAGCTGGCGCACCACCGCATAACGAAACGGCAGATGGGGCCGGAAAGACCCGTTTCAAGCGGGTCTCGCGGAACTTTTCGCACCACGGACGTGCGGCGGAAACGCCCGGTTACAACCATTATTGCGACGCAATCAGATTGAGATTGAGTGCGATCAACAAGTGGCCTATGCTCCACTAAAGCGTCGGAAAAGACACGTTAACCCTAATCTGACGTAAGCCTTACCGACATTTTGCAATTCCACCTGATTCGCCTGTTTCCGTCCTGAATCTTCCCAAGGGGAGTACCGTGAAACTGACCTTCGCAATCTCGGTGGTCGCATTGGTACTGATTTTGGGCACCACGACCATCTGCATGTCCGGGGCTGTCAACGATCACACTACCGAATACGGCGGTGTGCACGCGACCATGGAACAATTGTTCAACCCCCACCTGAAAGTTTGTCGATAGTGCGCCTGTCGCGTTTGGTCGGCCGGCCGTGCAATGCGGCCGCCGGCTCGCGAAACGTTTTGCGCCGTTCCTGCTCGACCTGCCGCTTCACCCGGCTTTCCTCGGTTTCCGCATAAAGCGTCTGCGCGACGCTTGCCGGGCCGCGCACGTCGCATATACCCAGCACTTCCACCTGCCAAACGATCCGCTCGATTTCGATCTCGACCAGATCGCCGACGCGCACCTCCTTCGCCGGTTTCACATTCGCGCCGCCAATGCGCACATGGCCTTTCTCGACGGCATCCGCGGCAAGCGAACGTGTCTTGAAGAAGCGCGCCGCCCAAACCCATTTGTCGATGCGTAGTTTTGCGCCCGTTTCGGTCGAAATCTGGTAGTTCATGAACTGTTCAAGCCCCTGTCGCATGCGGCACCGGCAGCGCCTGAACCGGCCACCCTTGCAGATTCTGCGCGACGATTTCGCCGAGCGCCGCAATCCACGCTGGGGAGGCGTTCACACAGGCAATCCGGTGGAACTCCTTGCCACCGGCGTGCAGAAACTCGTCGCGCACTTCCATGCCGATTTCCTCGATCGTTTCAAGGCAGTCGGCGGTAAAGCCCGGGCAGAAGACGTCGGCGCGACGTACGCCCGCCGCGCCCAGTTCCTTCAACGTAGGCGCCGTGTACGGCTGCAACCATTCCGCTTTGCCGAAGCGCGACTGAAACGTGATGCGGCATTCCACCGGCGTCAGTTCCAACGCCTGCATGAGCAGCGCGCCGGTCTGCTGGCATTGCTCGTGGTACGGGTCGCCGAGATCCATGGTGCGCTTGGGCACGCCGTGAAAACTCAGCACCAGCTTGTCGCCCGCCGCGAAGTCGGGCCGGCCGTGCTGATGCCAATATTGATGCACCTGCGCGGTCAGCGCTGAAATGTACGCTGGATGATCCGCGTACTGGCGCACCGTGCGGATTTCCGGCTGATTGCGCATGCGCTTGAGCGCTGAAAAGGCGTCGTCGAACGCGGTGGCCGTGGTTGACGACGAGTATTGCGGGTACATCGGCACCAGCAAGACGCGCTCGGCGCCCGCCAGCTTCAACTGGTTAAGCATGGCCGGGATGCCCGGCGTGCCGTAGCGCATCGCGTAGTCGACCAGTACCGTGTAGTCGTTCAGTTGCAGCAGGTGGCGCAAGCCTTCCACCTGCTTCTCGGTGTAGACGCGCAGCGGCGAGCCTTCAGGCATCCAGACCGCAGCGTACTTTTTCGCGGACGCCGGACTGCGGAACGGCAGGATCAGCAAGCGCAGGATGATTTGCCACAGCAGCGACGGAATTTCGACCACGCGAGGATCGGACAGAAACTGCGCGAGGTAGCGGCGGACTGCGCGCGGCGTCGGCGCGTCGGGCGTGCCGAGATTGATCAGCAGTACGGCGACACGGTGTGACGTGGCGTTCTGTGAAGGCCGCTCGAGGTCGAAGCGCATAGGCAGCAGAGGTAACCGCTTGAGGCGGAGAGTCGATTCAGGTGGCTTTCATTATAGCGGCGTGGTCCGCCGACCGGTCCGCCGTACACCCTGGCCATTCGGCCAATTGGCAAGCCGCGCGCCGTCGCGCATGATGAACGGACTTGGAATGAGCGCGTGAGTTGCCACCGCCGGGTAGCCCGCTATTGCTGGCTGAGGGTCAGGGAAAGCAGGCGCGCGGTGATATCCACGATCGGAATCACGCGGTTGTACGCCATGCGGGTCGGCCCGATCACGCCGAGCGTGCCGACGATCTTGCCGTTCACTTCGTACGGCGCGGTGACCACGCTCATTTCCTCGATCGGCACGAGATTCGATTCGCCGCCAATGAAAATCTGCACGCCCGCCGCGTGGCTCGACACGTCGAGTAATTGAAGGAGACTGGTCTTTTGGTCGAACACATCGAACAGCTTGCGCAGGCGCGCCATGTCGGACGAAAGATCCGCGACTTCGAGCAGGTTGCGCTCGCCGGAAATCAGCACGTTCTCGCCCGTGTCGGATTCTTCGGTGCTGGCAGTGACGGCAGCGTGCATGAGCGTGGTCATGTCGCCGCGCAGTTCGTCGATTTCCTCGCGCAGGCGGCGGCGCACGTCGTCGAACGAGAGGCCGGCGAAATGCGCGTTGATGTAATTCGATGCTTCCACGAGTTGCGACGGCGAAAAGTCGCGCTGCGTCGCCATGATGCGGTTTTGCACATCGCCCTCGGGCGTCACGATGATAAGCAGAATGCGCTTGTCGGACAGGCGCATGAACTCGATCTGCTTGAACACGTGGCTGCGCCGCGGCGTAAGTACCACGCCGGCGAACTGCGACAGGTTGGACAGCACGCTGGCCGCCGCGGCAACGATCTTCTGTGGCTCGCCCGCCTGCAGCGTAGTCTTGACGGCGCGCATCACGGCTTCTTCGTCCGCGGCGGATTCGACGGTCAGCATCGTATCCACGAAGAGGCGATAGCCGCGCGGCGTGGGAATGCGGCCGGCGGACGTATGCGGACTGATCACGAGCCCCAGGTCCTCGAGATCGGACATCACGTTGCGGATCGTCGCCGGGCTCAGTTCGAGGCCGGAGTAACGTGACAACGTGCGCGAGCCGACCGGCTGACCTTCGGCGATGTAGCGCTCGATCAGCGTTTTGAGGAGGGTTTGTGCGCGGGGATCTAGCATGACGAAAAATTTTAGCTTAATGACACGACTACCGCGAGCGCTAACGGCGCTCACCGTTGACGAATGCGCCATGGCTCGTCCAGGCGCCGCTTTATCTTCGATCCGTTGCGTGAGCCGGCGCGCGGTCCGACGCTCGGACCGCCGCCTCGACAAGGGCGTGCCGTGCCACTCTAACCGGCACGCATGTCATCAACGCTTCACCATTCTAACGATAATCGCCAAATACGCCGTCAGCCCACCCGCGCCGGCCCGCTACCGGGTCTGTCAGCGGTTCTTTTCAGGCCCTACCTATGGTGTAATGCCGGCATGCAAGTGACCAGCCAGTTCAAGACCGTCGCGCTCGTCGGGCGCAACAATACGCCGGGCATCGTCGAGCCGCTGACCGCGCTCGCCTCGTGCATCGCAAAACGCGGCTTCGAGGTCGTATTCGAAGCCGACACCGCCGCCGAAATTGGCGTCACCGACTATCCGGCGCTGCGTCCCGCCGAGATCGGCGCGCGCGCGGACGTGGCCGTCGTGCTGGGCGGCGACGGCACCATGCTCGGCATCGGCCGCCAACTCGCGCCCTACCGCACGCCGCTGATCGGCATCAATCACGGCCGGCTCGGTTTCATTACCGACATTCCGATCTCCGACATGCGCGAGATCGTGCCGCAAATGCTGGCGGGCAATTTCGAACGCGAGGAGCGCGTGCTGCTGGAGGCGCGCATCATGCGCAACGGCAGCCCCATCTATCACGCGCTGGCCTTCAACGACGTGGTGGTCAATCGCAGCGGCTTTTCGGGTATGGCGGAACTGCATGTCTCGGTCGACGGGCGCTTCATGTACAACCAGCGCTCGGACGGCCTGATTGTCGCCACGCCCACCGGCTCGACCGCTTACGCGCTCTCCTCGCAAGGACCGATCCTGCATCCGCAATTGCAGGGCATCGTGCTGGTGCCGATCGCGCCGCATGCGCTGTCGAATCGGCCAATCGTGCTGCCGGACGACTCGAAGGTGAGCATCCAGATCGTGTCCGGCCGCGAGGTCAACGTGAACTTCGACATGCAGTCGTTCACCTCGCTCGAATTGAGCGACACGATCGAAGTGCGCCGCTCGCGCCATACGGTGCCCATGCTGCATCCGGTCGGCTACAGCTTCTTCGCGACGTTGCGCAAGAAGCTGCACTGGAACGAATACCCGTCGCACGAAGAAGACACCAAGCCCTGAGCCGCGAGCAGCCCCAGCAACGCGACGCCGCCGCTGCCGAACCCCGAATCTCAAGCTCACCAGACCACCTCCATGCTGCGCCACCTCTCGATACGCGACTTCGTCATCGTCGCCGCGCTCGACCTCGAATTCGACAGCGGCTTTACCGTTTTCTCCGGCGAAACCGGCGCCGGCAAGTCGATCCTGATCGACGCGCTGGCGCTCGCGCTCGGCGCCCGCGCCGATGCGAACGTCGTGCGCACCGGCGAGAGCCGCGCGGACATCACCGCGGAGTTCGAGATTCACGCGCAGGTCGAACAGTGGCTCGATCAGCAGGCGTTCGGCGCAGCCGCCGACGACGGCCAGCACGGCGGCACCGTGATGCTGCGCCGCGTGGTGGACGCCAACGGCCGCTCGCGGGCGTTCATCAACGGCACCGCGGCCACGCTCACGCAGTTGCGCGAGGTCGGCGAGATGCTGGTGGACATTCACGGCCAGCACGCGCACCAGTTGCTGATGCGCCCGGACGCGCAGCGCGAGCTGTTCGACACGCACGCCGGCCTGACCGACACCGCGGCGATCGTCACACGCGCCTGGCGCACATGGCGCGAGAAGGTGCAGGCCGTCGAACATGCGCAAACGCGCGACCGCGAATTGCAACTGGAGCGCGAGCGTCTCGCGTGGCAGCTCACCGAACTGGACAAGCTCGCGCCGCAGCCGGGCGAATGGGAAGAGGTCAACAGCGAGCACCGCCGGCTGTCGCACTCGGCGAATCTGATCGACGGCGTGCAAGGCGCGCTCGGCGCGCTGTCGGAATCGGACGAGGCGATGATCACGCATCTGGCGTCGATCGTTTCGAAAGTGCGCGACCTGGCCGAGATCGACCCGGCGTTGAACGACGTGCTGGCCGCGCTCGAACCCGCCGAGATCCAGTTGCAGGAAGCCGCGTATTCGCTGAGCCATTACGCGCAAAAGCTCGAACTCGACCCGGACCGGCTGGCGCAGGTCGAAAAACGCCTCGACGCGTTGCATTCGGCGGCCCGCAAATTCCGCCTGAAACCGGAAACGCTGCCTGAAGAACACGAAGCGCGGCGCGCGCAACTGGCCGCGCTCGACGCCGCCGCCGACCTCGACAGCCTGCACGCCGCCGAAGCCAAGGCCAAAGAAACCTTCCTCGCCGAAGCGAAAAAACTGTCCAAGGCGCGCACCAAGGCCGGCAAGGCCTTGGGCGCGGCGGTCACCACCGGCATGCAGGAATTGTCGATGAAAGGCGGCAGCTTCGAAGTCGCGCTGGTGCCGCTGCCCGAAGGCGGCGCGCATGGGCTCGAACAGATCGAATTCCGCGTGGCCGGTCATGCGGGCGTGCCGCTGCGGCCGCTCGCCAAAGTGGCTTCAGGTGGCGAACTGGCGCGGATCAGCCTGGCGCTGGCCGTGATCGCCAGCGCGGCCAGCCCGACGCCCACGCTGATTTTCGACGAAGTGGATACGGGTATCGGCGGCGGCGTCGCCGAAGTGGTCGGACGGCTGCTGCATCAGCTCGGGCAAGCACGCCAGGTGCTCTGCGTGACTCATCTGCCGCAAGTCGCGGCGCGCGGCGACCATCATTTCCAGGTTGCGAAAGCGGGCAACGGCAAGGGCGGCACGGTGAGCAGCGTCACGTCGCTCGACAAGGCGAGCCGTGTAGAGGAAGTCGCGCGCATGCTCGGCGGCCTGGAGATCACGCCGACCACCCGCAAGCACGCGAAGGAAATGCTGGCGGCTTAGTACCAGGGGTGGGGCTTGGCCAAGGCAGCCGCCCTGGCCGGTCGTGCCGCGCGAACGTGGCACCGGCGGCTACGGTGAAACATCGCGCCGCCAGACGCAGCGAGGCGCGTCAACGCCCCGCTCACTCCCGCCAGAGGTGACTGCGGCGCGAAACCCCGTCCGCCTCACCCAAACACCCGCTCCCACAACCCCAACACCGCCTCCCGCTCCGTCTCCACCAGCGCCGGCACGACGCGCGCTTTCTCCATTCCGTCCAGCCGCAGCTTGTGCTGCAACTTGCGGTAAGTGCGATACGCCGCGCCGACCGTCTCCGCTTCCGCCTCGCTCATCAAACCGAAGCGCGACACTTCCCGCAGCAAGGCGATGTTGCCGGTATTGCGGATCAGCTCGGGATCCTTCGCCGCGTGCAGCAGCACCCAGTACTGCACGGTGAACTCGATGTCGACCATGCCGCCGCGATCGTGCTTCAGGTCGAACAGCGCCGTATGGTTCGGATGCCCCGCCTCGACGCGCTCGCGCATCTCGACGATCTCCCTGGCGAGCGGCGCGGCTTCGCGCGGCGTGGTCAGCACCTGTTCGCGGATCGCCTCGAATTTCGCGCCGATCTCGGCGTCGCCCGCGCAGTAACGTGCGCGGGTCAGCGCCTGGTGTTCCCAGACCCATGCGGTATTGGCCGCGTCGCCTTCGCGCAGTTGATAACGGCGGAAGGCGTCGAGATCGGTGACGAGCAGGCCCGATTCGCCGTTCGGCCGCAAGCGTAGATCGACGTCGAACAGCGTGCCGGCTCCGGTCGCGGTCGTCAGCCAGGTGATGAGGCGGCGGGTGTAGGTGGAGTAAATCTCGGCGGCGGCATCGTCGGCGTCGTCGTAGAGAAAGATCACGTCGAGGTCGGACGCGTAGCCCAGCTCCTTGCCGCCCAGCTTGCCGTACGCGATCACCGCGAAGCGCGGTACCTCGCGGTGGCGCTTCGGCAATTGCTTCCAGACCGCTTCGAGCGTGACGTCGAGCACGGCGTCGGCGAGTTCGGAGAGCCGGTCGCTCACATGCTCGACGCTCAGCTTGCCGGCCAGATCGATCAGCAAAATACGGAACACCTCGGCCTGGTGCGCGTGCCGCAGCAGGTCCATCTGCTGTTCGACGCCGTCCGAGGCGGCCAGCCGCAGACGCAGCGTGCGCTTGAACTCGGGCCAGTCGAACGGGCTGTTGATCGCTTCGTCGTCGAGCAGTTCGTCGAGCAGTTGCGGATGGCGAATCAGATAGCCGGCCGCCCAGCGCGACCCGCCCAGCACCGACAGCACCCGATGCAACGCCTGCGGATATTCGGTCAGCAGCGCAAGATACGCGCCGCGCCGGCTCACCGCTTCGAGCAGATCGAAGAAGCGCGCCACGGTATCGCCGCGCCGCTCGGGCGGCTCGAGCGTGCGCGCGGCTTCCAGCGCCCGCTGCGCGACGATGTCGAAACGTTGCCGGCTGCGCTCGGCGAGCCCCGCGTAGCGCGACGACTGCCACACGCCGCGCAGCCGTGCGAGCAGTTCGCCCGGTTCGGCCACGCCGAGTTCGATCAGGCGTGCCTGCAACGCGTCGTCCGCGCTGTCGTCGGCGAGCGCGCTACTCCAGACCCACGCGGCGGCGCCGTCTTCGGGCGCGCCGCAGCCGTCGCGACCGCTCACCTTGTCGGCGAAAATCTGGTCGAACTGCTGTTCGACGAATTCGCGATGCGCGTCGAGCCGGGCCATCAACGCCGCGTAGTCGTCGCAACCCATCGCGCGGGCGAGCGCCACGCGCTCTTCGGGATCGACCGGCATCGCATGGGTTTGCGCGTCGTTGCGATACTGCAGCCGATGTTCCAGTTCACGCAGAAAACGATATGCCTGCGAAAGCTTCACGCAGACCGTCGTGTCGATCAGTCCGTGCGTCGCCGCGTGCCGCAATACGGCCAGCGTCGGACGGACGCGGAAACCGGCGTCCTGGCCGCCGCGAATCAACTGGAACACCTGCGCGCTGAATTCGATTTCGCGGATGCCGCCACGCCCGAGCTTGATGTCGTCCGCCTTATCCGGCCGCATCGACGCGCGGCGCTGCGCCTCCTGACGAATCTGCAGATGCAGCGCGCGAATCGCGCTGATCACGCCGAAGTCGAGATAGCGGCGATAGACGAACGGCGTCACGATCGCGTCCAGCTGCTTCTGCAGTCGCTGCGCCGCGTCGCTCGCGCCTTCGGACACGAGCCGGCCCTTGATCCACGCGTAGCGCTCCCACTCGCGGCCCTGCACGTAGAAATACTCTTCGAGCATGCCGAGGCTGCACACCAGTGGGCCGGAATCGCCGTTCGGCCGCAGCCGCATATCGACCCGGAACACGTAGCCGTCGGCGGTGACTTCGGCAAGCGCGCCGATCAGCCGTTTGCCGAGGCGTGTGAAAAAGTCCTGCGTCGCGATCGGCGAACGTTGGCCGCCTGCCGTCTCGCCATCCTCTTCATAAATGAAGATCAGGTCGATATCCGACGACACGTTCAGCTCGCGCCCGCCCAGCTTGCCCATGCCCACGACACCCAGCGCGAGCCGCTCGCCTTCGGGTCCGCGCGGCTCGCCATAAAGCGTTTCGAGATCCGCGGACAACACGGCCAAAGCACGCTGGATCGTCGTTTCGGCCAGATCGGTCATGGCGCCGGTGACTTCGGCGACGTCCGCCTCGCCGGCCAGATCGCGCTCCATCACGGCGCAAAACACCTCGGTTCGCAACTGACGCAAGGCCCGTTTGAGTGCATCCTCGCTCAACGGCGCGCCCATTGCCGAACCGGCGCCAGCGCCGGCCGCCGCCGCGCACAACGCGTCGAAACGCGCGTCGATGCGCTCGCGCGTAAGCGGCGCGGCGGCCAGCGCCGCCACGTGCGCCACGATTTGCGGACGGGCCGCGGCAGCCCGCGCCGCGTAGTGTGAAAAGGTGGAACTCAGGAGAGTTGCGTCAGTCATCAAGGGTCTGGCTCGCTCGTTGCTTGATCAGCTTGTTCATTTCGCTGTGGCACATGGGTCCGGCGGCCCCGCGCAAGTCGCGAGGCGGCATGCAGACAGGGTTTGCAGGAGGTCCGCCTGCGCTTTCCCGTGTGTTACATTTCGTCGTTAATTCGCAAAACTACCATACGCCCACCCGCCGCAGCATGTCCGAGCGAAACGAATCCGCCGACCCGCACGAAACCGGGCAGGTCCGGCCAGTGAGCGGAAGCGACCACATCGTGCTGCGTCGGACCTTCCACGTGGTCCTCGCGGTTGCGCTCGTCCTTTACTTCATCGCGGCCGGCCTGTTTCTCGGCTTGCGTTACGTACTGCTGCCGCGCGTCGACGCGTTCCGTCCGCGTATCGAAGCCACCGTCTCGGACAAACTGCACACGCAGTTCACCATCGGCAAGCTGGCGCCCCATTGGAGCGGCTTCCAGCCGGGCCTCGACGTCACCGATCTGGTGATTCGCGACCCGGAAGGCAAACCCGCGCTGACCATTCCGCACGCCACCGCCACGTTGTCGTGGAAGTCGCTGTGGCAATTCCATCCCGCGTTGTCCAGCCTGATCGTCGATCAACCCGACGTACTCGTGTCGCGCAGCAGCGACGGCGTGATGTCGGTGGCGGGCGTGCCGATCCCAACCCGCCACAGCGGCAACGACACGCTCTCCACGTGGCTACTGCGCCAGCAGGCGATCGTGGTGCGCGGCGGCGTGCTGCGCTGGCGCGACGCCACGCACGACGCGCCGGAACTCGCGCTGCGCGACATCCGCATTGCGATTCTCAACGACGGTTACGAACACCGCATGGCGCTGCAGGCGCCCGCCGACGGCCAGGTGCTGCACGGCCCGCTCGATTTCCGCACGCATTTCCGGCACACGCCGCTCTCCGCGATCGGCAAGCCGATCAACTGGACCGGACAGGTGTACATGTCGACTGGGCCGGTCGATCTGCCGGCGCTCGCGCGCTACATCAATCTGCCGATCGAGATGTTCGCCGGGCGTATCGACAACGCCATCTGGGCCGACTTCGCCGACGGCCGCATGACCCAGGCGCGCGGTCAGCTCTCCGGCTCCGACGTCGCGATGCGCGTGCGTCCCACCCAGCCGAAGCTGCTGGTGCCGGTGGCTAATTTCTCGTGGCAGGTCGAAGTCGAACCGGGCGACTACAAGCTGCAACTGAATCACCTGCACGCCGAACTCGGCCAGCCGCCGCTCGACGACGGCACGCCGCTCACCCGCACGCTTGCGCTCACCACGTTGAACGGGCGCTACCGGCAGGCGTCGCAGCAGCACGGACAACTCGTCAGCGTCAGCGGCGACCGCGTCGATCTGGGCATCCTCGCGGAATTCAGCCGCGCGCTGCCGCTGCCGGGGCGTCTGCTGAATAACCTCGTGCGCTTCAATCCGCGCGGAATGGTGGCGAACTACGTGATCGAAGTGGAGCGCGGCAAACCGGAGTCGGGCGAAGCGGGCGGCGATCGCCAGCCGAGCGGCGCCGAACCGATCGAACGTTATCGTTTCAAGGGCGACCTGCAAGGCATCAGCGTCGCCGCGCAGGAGCCGCCGCCGGGGCTCACGCCGTTGAATCACCCGCGCGCGGGCATTCCCGGCATCGAAAATCTGTGGGGCAGCGTCGACGCCGACGAAAACCACGGCACCGCGCTGCTCGACACCTCGAACGTGGCGATCACCTTGCCGGGCGTGTTCGACGACCCGCGGCTGAAGCTCGACCGACTGCATGGCCGCGCCGACTGGACCATCACGCCGAAGGCGCCCGGCGAGAATCATCCGGGTTTTGCCGTCAAGCTGGCCGACTTCGCGGTCTCGAACGCCGATACGGCGGCCACCGCGACGGCCAGTTATAGCAACCCCGGTCACGGGCGCGGCTCGCTCGATCTGAAGGCCAACTTCGAACGTGCGCAGGTGACGCGCATCGTCCGTTATCTGCCTACCAGCATCAGCGAGAAGCTGCGCATCTATCTCGGCCACGGGCTGCAGGCCGGCATGTCGCACGGCGCGACGATCGAAATTCATGGCGATCTGACCAAGTTCCCCTACTCGCGCGATCCGAGCGCAGGCATCTTTCAGATCGTCGCGCCGTTCAAGGGCGGCAAGTTCGACCCGTCGCCGTTTCCGCCGCGCAAGATGCGTAACGGCACGCCGAACGTGTGGCCGGCGCTGGACGGCATCGACGGCGTGTTCTCGTTGAAGCAGAACGTGTTGCGCTTCGACATCGATCGCGCGCATTACCAGCGGGTGGCGCTGACGCGCGTGAGCGGCAAGATCGACGATCTCGGCACCAAGGCGTCGAGCCTCGTGATCGACGGCGACGCGCGCGGGCCGCTCGCCGACATGCTCGACTACGTCAACCAGAGCTCGCTCGGCATCATGGCCAAACACCAGACCGACAAGCTGCATGCGGAAGGCGCCGCGTCGCTGGCGCTCAAGCTGACGGTGCCGCGCACGCCGATGCCGCATATCGCCGTGGAAGGCGCGGTCGGTTTTCAGAACAACCGCCTGAGCGTGGACAACGTGCCGCCGCTGTCGCAACTGAAGGGCAAGGTGCGTTTCACCGAACATACGGCGCAGGTCGACCGGCTGTCCGGCCAGTTCCTCGGCGGCGACGTGCATGCCAACGGCGGCCTGAAGCAGAACGGCACGTATGCGCTCGACCTGAACGGCCATATCGCCGTCGACGCCGCGCGCGGCCTCAATCTGCACGGTCCGGCCGCGCAGGTGCTGACACGCATGAGCGGCAGCGCGCCCTATGCGCTGAACCTGCACGGTGCCAAAGGGCGTTTGCCCGAAGTGACGGCGAACTCCGATCTGACCGGTCTCGCGCTCGACTTCCCCGCGCCGTTCGGCAAGCCGGTCGGCACGCCGATGCCGCTGCACTTCGCGGTGAGTCCGTCCGCCGCGCCGGGCGAAGCCGGTCTGGAGCGCGCCGATCTCGCCTTCGGGCCGGTCGCCGCCACCTATCTGCTGCAATACGAACCCAAGTCGCCGCCGACAGTGGTGCGTGGCGCGATCGGCGTCAACAAGCCGGCCGACCTGCCGAGCGACGGCGTGATCGCCGCCGTCGACCTCGACACCTTCGACGCCGACGCATGGCGCGCGCTCGTCACGCAACTGCGCAGCAAGGAAGCGCCCGCCGCCGCTGTTGCCACACCCGCCCCGCCGAACCCGACCGTCGCGCAATTCCTGCCGAGCCGCTTCGCGCTGCACATCGGCACGCTGACGCTGCTCAAGCGTCACTGGGACAGCGTCATCGTCGGCGCCTCGCATGCCGACGGCAAATGGCAGGCGAACATCGCGTCGAACCAGGTGTCCGGCCACGTGTCGTGGCTGCCGGGTGCCAACAAGGAATCGCCGGGCACGCTGCAGGCGCGCTTCGCCCGCGTGGTGATTCCGTCGGCCGCCGACAAGGACCTGCTCGGTCAGGCGATGTCGGCGCCGGCGCAAAACATGCCGTCGATCGATCTGGTGGTCAACGAGCTGATCGTGCGCGACCGCGATATTGGCCGCCTCGAAGTCGACGCCCACAATTTCACCGAAGACGGCGTGCCGGTCTGGCAACTCGACAAGCTCGACATCACCAACCCCGCGGCCACCCTGACCGCCACCGCGAACTGGCGCACCTCGACCGGCCTCGGCAACGCCGCCGACGAAACGACGCCGCGCCGCACCGTGTTCGATTTCAAGCTCGACATTAAAGATGCCGGCGCGCTGCTCGAACGCTTCGGCCAGCCGCGCACGCTCAAGGCGGGCGCCGGCTCGCTGTCAGGCAAGGTGGTATGGCGCGGCGGCCCGACCGCGATCGACTATCCGACGCTCAACGGCAACCTCGCCGTCGACCTGCGCCACGGCCAGATTCTCAAGGTCGATCCGGGCGTCGCCAAGCTGCTCGGCGTGCTCAGCCTGCAAAGCCTCGCACGTGTCGCCACGCTGAATTTCCGCGACGTGATCGGCGAAGGTCTGCCGTTCGAACACGTCACCGGCACCGCGCAGATCCATGACGGGATCGGCCGCACCGAGAACTTCGAAATGGTCACCGCGCCGGCCCGGGCCGAGATGAAGGGCTCGGTCGACCTCGGCCAGGAAACCCAGGATCTGCACGTGCAGATCGTGCCGACGGTCAGCGCCGGCGCCGCGGTGGTCGCGGCGGCCGTGATCAATCCGCTGCTCGGCGTGGGCGCGCTGGTGGCCGATCTGGCGTTCAGCAAATCCGTCTCGCACGCATTCGCGCGCGAATATGCCATCACCGGTTCGTGGTCGAAACCGCACGTTGAGCGGGTCAAGGGCGATCGCGGTAAGATGGACGCTCCGGCTTCGACCGTGGAAGCGCACTGAGCTCTATTCGACCCTTTACCCGGTCGGACGCGCGCGGTGCCACACCGGCGGCCCAGCCAGCCTTGAACGACGTAGGCGGCGCCAGCGGGTCGCGCCGCCGCCCTGCCGGGAGTTTTTCGAAACGCTCATGAGCGAACCACACGTCTCTTCAACCGTATCCAGCGGCTCTCTGGACAGCGTCTTTCGCGTCGCCGCGCTGCAGATGGTCAGCACGCCGGAGCGCGAACGCAACCTCGCCGAAGCGCAACGCCTGATCGCCGAAGCCGCCGCCGACGGCGCGCAGCTGGTCCTGCTGCCCGAATACTTCTGCTTCATGGGTTTCAAGGACACCGATAAGCTGGCGGTGCGCGAACCCTATCAGGACGGCCCGATCCAGCGCTTTCTCGCCGATGCCGCGCGCCGTCACAAGATCTGGGTGATCGGCGGCACACTGCCGCTCACCGCGCCGGAAGCGTCGCGCGTGCTGAACACCACGCTGGTTTTCGACCCGCAGGGCAACGAGGCCGCCCGCTACGACAAGATCCACCTGTTCAACTTCGAAAAGGGTGAGGAATCGTTCGACGAGGCGCGCACCATTCGCCCCGGCGACGAAGTCCGCACGTTCGAAGCGCCGTTCGGCCGCGTCGGCCTGTCGGTCTGCTACGATCTGCGCTTTCCGGAGCTGTACCGCCGCATGGGCGACTGCGCACTGATCGTGGTGCCGTCGGCGTTCACTTACACCACCGGCCGCGCGCATTGGGAAATGCTGCTGCGGGCTCGCGCGGTCGAAAACCAGTGTTACGTGCTGGCCGCCGCGCAAGGCGGGAACCACGAAAACGGCCGCCGGACCTGGGGCCACAGCATGCTGATCGACCCGTGGGGTGAAATCGTCGCGGTGCGCGACGAAGGCGCCGGTGTGGTCGCCGGCAATCTCGAGCGCGCGCGCATCGACGAGGTGCGGCAGAGCCTGCCCGCCTGGCGTCATCGCGTGCTTAAGTGACTCAGGTGACCGACAGACCGATCACCGCGCGGCATTGAAAGTGCGGCGCCTGCCACTCATATAGTGAGCGTGGCGCTAACCGAATCCTTCGTATCGAGCAGAACATACTTCGCATGAACATCATCGAACCCGGTATCCGTAATCTCGCCACCGCCAAGGACATCCTCCTGACGCCCTACGGTCTCGACGAATCCCTGCTCACCCGCACGCTCGCCGAAATCTTCACGCACAAGATCGATTACGCGGATCTGTACTTCCAGTACACGCGCAGCGAGGCGTGGAGTCTCGAAGAAGGCATCGTGAAGTCGGGCAGTTTCAGCATCGATCAGGGCGTCGGCGTGCGTGCCGTATCGGGTGACCGTACGGCATTCGCTTATTCGGACGACCTGTCGCCCGAAGCGATTCGCCAGGCCGCTCTCGCCACGCGCGCGATCGCCAAGGTCGGCGGCGGCAAGCAGAAGATCAAGGCGGCTTCGTCGCTGACCGGCATTGCCGGGCGCGATCTGTATCTGCCGTCCGATCCGCTGCATTCGCTCGACGCAACCGCCAAGGTCAAGCTGCTCGAGCGCATCGAACAGATGGCGCGCGGCCGCGATCCGCGCATCCAGCAAGTCATGGCCGGCCTCGCCGGCGAATACGACGTGGTGCTGGTGGCACGCAGCGACGGCGGCTTCGCGGCCGACATCCGGCCGCTCGTACGCGTGTCGGTCACGGTGATCGCCGAGCAGAACGGCCGCCGCGAAATCGGCAGCGGCGGCGGCGGCGGCCGCTTCGACTACGGCTATTTCACTGATGAAGTCCTGTCGGGCTACGTCGACGACGCGGTTCATGCGGCGCTGGTGAATCTGGACGCGCGTCCGGCGCCGGCCGGCGCGATGACCGTCGTGCTCGGACCGGGCTGGCCCGGCGTGCTGCTGCACGAGGCGATCGGCCACGGACTCGAGGGCGACTTCAACCGCAAGGGATCGTCGGCATTCGCGGGACGCATCGGCGAACAGGTCGCCGCCAAGGGCGTCACCGTGGTCGACGACGGCACGCTGCCGAACCGCCGCGGCTCGCTGAATATCGACGACGAAGGCAACCCGACTCAGTGCACCACGCTGATCGAAGACGGCATCCTGAAGGGCTACATTCAAGACACGCTGAACGCGCGTCTGATGAAGATGCCCGTTACGGGCAACGCGCGCCGCGAGTCGTATGCCGCGCTGCCGATGCCGCGCATGACCAACACGTACATGCTGAACGGCGACAAGGATCCGAAGGAAATTATCGAATCCGTGAAGCACGGTCTGTATGCGGTGAACTTCGGCGGCGGTCAGGTGGACATCACCAACGGCAAGTTCGTGTTCTCGGCGTCCGAGGCGTACATGATCGAAAACGGCAAGGTCACGTATCCGGTGAAGGGCGCGACGCTGATCGGCAGCGGCCCGGAATCGCTCAAGTTCGTCAGCATGATCGGCAACGACATGAAGCTCGATTCGGGAGTGGGCGTGTGCGGCAAGGAAGGCCAGAGCGTGCCGGTGGGCGTCGGCCAGCCGACGCTGCGGATCGACCGGATGACGGTGGGCGGCACGGCCTGATCTTTGAAAAAAATGCATACTCCGTGAGCATTTAGCACGAAGTATGCGGATTTCCCGCATTTTTGCACCCCACGGCTTGCACCGCAGCGTCTGCCCGGGTTATAAAGTCATTCACCTTTTTTAGCAGCCACCCCATTTCGCCATGTCCGCCAAGTTTTACTTTTACTTTTTTTGGCATCTCAGACCGCTGGCGGATCGAGAGGGGTGTTAGTACACGCAAGACACCAAGAATTCCCGAAAAACCGCCAGCCAGTCTGGCGGTTTTTTTTCGTCTCACGCCTTTGAAACCGAACACGCTACGAACCGATTCAGGAGAAACACCATGCCCCCGCACAACACCGACGATGTCCGCATCCGCGAATTGAAAGAACTCACGCCGCCCGCTCACCTGATCCGCGAATTCGCCTGCGACGAAACGGTGTCCGACGTGATCTACCACTCGCGTAACGCGATGCATCGCATTCTGCATGGCATGGAAGACCGCCTGATCGTCATCATCGGGCCGTGCTCGATTCACGATACCAAGGCGGCGATGGAATACGCCGGCCGCCTCGTCGAGCAACGCAAGCGTTTCGCCGGCGAGCTCGAAATCGTGATGCGCGTGTACTTCGAAAAGCCGCGCACCACGGTGGGCTGGAAAGGTCTCATCAACGACCCGCACATGGACAACAGCTTCAAGATCAACGACGGCCTGCGCACCGCGCGCGAGCTGCTGTTGCGCATCAACGAGCTCGGTTTGCCGGCCGGCACCGAATACCTCGACATGATCAGCCCGCAGTACATTGCGGATCTGATCTCGTGGGGCGCGATCGGCGCGCGCACGACCGAATCGCAGGTGCACCGCGAGCTGGCCTCGGGTCTGTCGTGCCCGGTCGGTTTCAAGAACGGCACGGACGGCAACGTCAAGATCGCCGTCGACGCGATCAAGGCCGCCTCGCAGCCGCACCATTTCCTGTCGGTGACCAAGGGCGGCCACTCGGCGATCGTGTCCACCGCGGGCAATGAGGATTGCCACATCATCCTGCGCGGCGGCAAGACGCCGAACTACGACGCGGATAGCGTCAACGCCGCGTGCGCGGACATCGGCAAGGCGGGTCTCGCCGCCCGACTGATGATCGACGCGAGCCACGCGAACAGCTCGAAGAAGCACGAGAATCAGATTCCGGTGTGCGCCGATATCGGCCGCCAGATTGCTTCGGGTGACGAACGGATTGTCGGCGTGATGGTGGAATCGCATCTCGTGGCGGGACGCCAGGATCTTCAGGAAGGCTGCGCACTCACGTACGGCCAGAGCATTACCGACGCCTGCATCGGTTGGGACGAAAGCATCGGCGTGCTGGAAGGTCTCGCCGACGCGGTCAAGCAACGACGCGTGGCACGCGGCAGCGGCAACTGAAACGCGCTGCGATCGCGGTAAAGGCTGCATCGAAAAGCCCGGCTCCTCGAGCCGGGCTTTTTTTCGGCCGAACGGACGAATGGTGCTAAGCGAGCCACCTCTGTACCGTAACGATTCATCGCCCGGTCGAAGAGGACTTGACGGGGCGAAAGGTTACGTATAATATTTTGTACACGAAAGGTGATTATGGCTCGTGAAAAAGAACTTCGCTGGATCGGCTCCAGCTATCGCGATTTACTCGCCTTTCCCGAAGAAGCGCGCCGGCAAGCCGGGTTTCAGCTTGGCAAAATTCAGGCAGGCCTCGACCCCGACGACTGGAAATCGTTTGACTCGATCGGGCCCGGCACGCGTGAAATTCGCATCAAAGAGGCAAACGGTATTTTTCGCGTCATGTACGTGACCAAGTTTGTGAATGCGCTGTACGTGCTTCACTGTTTGCAGAAAAAAACGCAAACGCTAACACCGCATGACAGAAAGATTGCCGAAACGCGTTATCGCGCCATTATTAATGATAGGAAAACTTAACAAATGACGATCGACACTCAAATTCGTCACGTGTCCAAGCCGGGCGCTAATCTGTTCCTCGAACTCGGCTTTTCCGTCGACGAGGCGAAGCGCCTGCATGCCGCGTCGCAAAAGCAGATCAACGACACGCGGCTGCTCAAGGAGCAGCTCATGACAGAACTGTCCAGCTGGATCGAACAGCATCATCTGAAGCAGGCGGAAGCGGCCGAGGTCCTGATGGTGTCGCGCCCGCGAGTGTCCGACGTGGTGAACAAGAAGACCACCAAGTTCACCATCGACACGTTGGTGGAAATGTTGAGCCGGATCGGCAAGCCGGTCAGGTTGGCAGTTGGGTAACGCGCGTGGCTCGCGGTCGCCCGCTTTTGCGCGTGTTCATGCACGGCTTGTCGGAGACTGCCATTGCGTCGCGCAACTCTTCGCGGTTGGGGTTTATTTAGCCCCGCGTTCGTGTTGCCACAGCACATCGGTACCGCCGTCCGCACGATTGAGCACCCGCGCGAGCACGAACAGCAGATCGGACAAACGGTTCACGTACTGGCGCGGCGCGGCGTTGATTTCCTCCTGCTCGCCTAGCGCCACGATCGCCCGTTCGGCACGGCGGCACACCGTGCGGCACACGTGAGCGAGCGCCGCCGAGCGCGAACCGCCGGGCAGAATGAACTCCTTCAGCGGCGGCAAACTGGCGTTGTAATCGGCAAGCCAATCATCGAGTTGGGCGAGGTGCCGGTCGGTAATCATCGTGTGGCCAGGAATGCAGAGTTCGCCACCCAGATCGAACAGATCATGCTGAATCGCAATCAGCGCCGCGCGCACGGTGTCGGGCAGCGTTTCGCATAGCAGCACGCCGAGATTCGAGTTGAGTTCGTCCACGTCGCCGATCGCGGCGATACGTGCGCTGTCCTTGCCGACGCGGCGGCCGTCGCCGAGGCCCGTGGTGCCGTCGTCGCCGGTGCGGGTGGCGATCTTGCTCAAGCGGTTGCCCATGCTGTCTCCCATGCAATTCAGTGGCGATGCGTGCACGCCCGGCGGCCTGACTGGGTCTTGAAGCCCTCACCGGCCACCGCGTTTATCCATATTGCGCGCATCGTGAAGTCGCCGCCATTATAGGAGTTCGAGCCGGTTCAAACGCTGGCCCACGGGCGATCGGCGTAAAATGAAGCAGATGCTGTAGAACCGCTTTGCCGCCGCTTTGCGCCATATATCAGGAGACATGCGTGAACCATCCCGTACCGCCGGCCCCGCTGCGCCGGCCGTTTCCCGCCGAATTGCTGAGCGCGCTCAAGGCCGCTTTCGGTGAGCGCGTGTCGGTGGCCGAAGCCGTGCGCGCCCATCATGGCCGCGACGAGTCGCCGTTCGATCCCCAACTGCCTGACGCGGTCGTCTTCGCCCGTACTACCGAAGACGTGCAAACCGTCGTCACGCTGTGCGCCCAGTACAACGTGCCGATCATTCCGTACGGCAACGGTTCGTCGCTCGAAGGACATTTGCTGGCGGTGCAAGGCGGCGTATCGATCGATCTGTCGGAAATGAACCGGGTCCTGTCGATCAACGCCGAAGACCTCACCGTCACCGTCGAACCGGGCATCTCGCGCAAGCAATTGAACGAGGCACTGCGCGACACCGGTCTGTTCTTCCCGATCGACCCGGGCGCGGACGCGAGCATCGGCGGCATGTCGGCCACGCGCGCGTCGGGCACCAACGCCGTGCGCTACGGCACGATGCGCGAGAACGTGCTCGGCCTGACCGTCGTGCTGGCCGACGGCCGCGTGATCAAGACCGGCACCCGCGCCCGCAAATCGTCCGCGGGGTACGACCTCACGCGCCTGTTCGTCGGCTCGGAGGGCACGCTCGGCGTCATCACGGAAATCACGGTGCGCCTGTATCCGCAACCGGAAGCCGTGTCGGCCGCGGTCTGCACGTTTCCGTCCATGGGCGACGCGGTGCGCGCCGTCATCGAAACGATCCAGATGGGCGTGCCGATCGCGCGCGTCGAGTTCGTCGACGCGCTCGCCATCCGCTCGATCAACCGTCATTCGAATCTGACGCTGCGTGAAGCGCCCACGCTGTTCTTCGAATTTCACGGCACGCAAGCCGGCGTGAAAGAACAGGCGGAACTGGTGCAGGAAATCGCCGCGCAGAATTCGGGCGAAGGCTTCGAATGGGCCACCCGGCCGGAAGACCGCAGCCGTCTGTGGAACGCCCGTCACAACGCCTACTTCGCCATGCTGCAACTCAAGCCCGGTTGCCGCGCCGTGACCACCGACGTCTGCGTGCCGATCTCGCGCCTCGCCGAATGCGTGGAGGAAACGGAGCGGGATCTGAAAGCGTCGCCCTTGCCCTGCCCGATCGTCGGCCATGTCGGCGACGGCAATTTCCATGTGGTGATCCTGATCGATCCCGACAAACCGGAAGAACTCGCCGAAGCGGAGCGCCTCAACCTTCGGATCGTCCAACGCGCGCTGCGCATGGACGGCACCTGTACGGGCGAGCACGGCGTCGGTCTGCACAAGATGAGCTTTCTGCTCGAGGAACACGGCGACGTCGCGGTCGACACGATGCGCTCGATCAAACACGCACTCGATCCACGCAATCTGATGAACCCCGGCAAAATTTTTAGCTGGGCGGTTTGACGGGTTAGCGGCATTTATCGCCGCGAGACGCACGAGGAGACAAGTCACATGAACGCACCCGCTGAACTGACGGCAGAAGTCCTCGCCCAGCGCCAGCGCGAAGTCGTGCAGGCGCTGATGGCCGTATTACCGACGCACTGCCTGCTGTATCGGGAAGAAGACACCGTCGCTTACGAATGCGACGGCCTCGCTGCCTACCGGCGTCTGCCGCTCGCGGTCGCGTTGCCGGAGACGGAATCGCAGGTGCAGCGCATCGTGCAGATCTGCCATCGCCTCGACGTGCCGATCGTGCCGCGCGGCGCGGGCACCGGTTTGTCGGGCGGCGCAATGCCGATCCGGCACGGCGTGGTGGTGTCGCTCGCGCGCTTCAGGAAGATCGTCGAAGTCGATTCGTACGCGCGAACCGCCACCGTGCAGCCGGGCGTGCGCAATCTGTCCATTTCCGAAGCAGCCGCGCCGTACGGCTTGTACTACGCGCCGGATCCGTCGTCGCAGATTGCCTGCACGATCGGCGGGAACGTGTCGGAGAATTCCGGCGGCGTCCACTGCCTCAAATACGGCCTCACCGTGCATAACGTGCTGCGCGTGCGCGCGGTGACCATGGAAGGCGAGATCGTCGAATTCGGTTCGCTCGCGCCGGACGCCCCCGGCCTCGATCTGCTGGCGGTGCTGATCGGCAGCGAGGGAATGTTCGCGATCGTCACCGAAGTCACCGTCAAGCTGATCCCGAAACCGCAATTGGCCCAAGTCATCATGGCCAGTTTCGACGACGTCGTGAAAGGCGGCGACGCGGTTGCCGGCATCATTGCCGCGGGCATTATCCCGGCCGGCCTGGAGATGATGGACAAGCCGGCCACCCGTGCGGTCGAGGAATTCGTCAAGGCGGGCTACGACCTCGACGCGGCGGCGATCCTGCTGTGCGAATCGGACGGCACGGCCGAAGAAGTCGCCGACGAAATCGTCCGCATGACGGCGGTGCTGCGTGAACAAGGCGCCACCCGCATCCAGATTTCGCGCTCGGAGAGCGAACGGCTGCGTTTCTGGTCCGGGCGCAAGAACGCGTTTCCCGCGGCGGGCCGCATTTCACCCGACTACTACTGCATGGACGGCACCGTGCCGCGCCGTAGTATCGGGCCGCTGCTGGCACGTATCGAAGAAATGGAGAAGAAATACGGGCTGCGCTGCATCAACGTGTTCCATGCCGGCGACGGCAATATGCATCCGCTGATCCTGTTCAACGGCAACGATCAGGACGAGTGGCACCGGGCCGAGGCGTTTGGTTGCGACATCCTCGAAGCCTGCGTCGAACTGGGTGGCACCGTGACCGGCGAGCATGGCGTCGGCATCGAGAAGATCAATTCGATGTGCGTGCAGTTCTCGCCCGAGGAGCGCGACACGTTCCACGCGGTCAAACGGGCCTTCGACGCGCCCGGCCTGCTCAACCCCGACAAAGGCATTCCCACCCGGGCGCGCTGTGCGGAATACGGCAAGATGCATGTGCGGGGCGGTTTGCTGCCCCACCCGGATCTGCCGCGTTTCTAACGCCTGCATAACACGCGGCGTGACACCCGGCATCCCCGACAAGCGCCGCGCATAAGCCTGCTGCGGCGGTGCTTTCCGCCCCACTACCCTGATTACCCGATGCGGGTCCGCTCCTGGTTGCCAGCGAGCCCCCGCCCGGTACAATCGATCGAAACACAACGAAGCAGGACACCATGGAAGAGGACGACATCGTCGCCGTATGGTCGGAACGCGTGCGTTCCGCCAGCGCCGAGGGACGCGCGTTGCGCGTCCGTGGCGGCGGCACCAAAGACTGGTACGGCCAGGCGCTGGAAGGTGACATCCTCGATACGCGCGCTTATCGCGGCATCATTGCTTACGATCCAGCGGAGCTCGTCATCACCGCGCGCGCGGGCACGCCCTTGCTGGAGATCGAAGCCGCGCTCGCCGAACATCACCAGATGCTCGCCTTCGAGCCACCGCATTTCGGGCCGCAAGCCACTTTTGGTGGCTGTATCGCCGCCGGCATCGCCGGGCCGCGCCGTCCCGCGGCAGGCGCGGCGCGTGACTTCGTGCTGGGTGCCGTCATCATGAACGGCCAGGGGCAGACATTGCACTTCGGCGGTCAGGTCGTGAAGAACGTGGCCGGTTACGACGTCTCGCGCCTGATGGCGGGCTCGCTCGGCACGCTCGGCCTGATCCTCGAACTGTCTATCAAGGTCCTGCCGCTGCCGCAAGCCGAAACCACCCTCAAGTTCGACATGAACGGCACCGACGCGGTCCGCAAGCTCAATGAATGGGGCGGCCGGCCGTTGCCGATCACCGCGAGCGCATGGCGTCACGGCACGCTTGCCGTGCGCCTGGCCGGCGCGGAATCCGCGGTCAAGGCGGCGCGCACGGCGCTCGGCGGCGAAGTCGTCGACGCGGTGGAAGCGGAACGCTTCTGGGCCGGCCTGCGCGAGCAAACCGACTCGTTCTTCGCGGCCATTCCACCGAAAGCCGCGCTGTGGCGTCTGGCCTTGCCGTCGATCACCGAGCCGTTGCAATTACCCGGCGCGCAACTGATGGAATGGGGCGGCGGCCAGCGCTGGTGGATCACCGACACCGACGCGCAAACCGTGCGTATCAGCGCGAAACAGGCCGGCGGCCACGCCACGATTTTCCGCTCCGGCCACGGTTACGACCGCGGCGCCGGAGTCTTCACGCCGCTGCCCACTCCGCTGATGAAAATCCATCGCGGCCTGAAAACCGCCTTCGACCCGGCCCGCATCTTCAATCGCGGCCGTCTCTACCCCGACTTCTGAGCGACGCGATGCAAACCAACCTCGCGGACTTCATTCGCAATACGCCCGATGGCGACGAAGCCGACGCTATTCTGCGCAATTGCGTGCACTGCGGTTTCTGCACGGCCACCTGCCCCACCTATCAGATTCTCGGCGACGAACTCGACGGCCCGCGCGGGCGTATCTATCTGATCAAGCAGATGGTGGAAGGCGCGCCGGTCACGCGCAGCACCCAGGTTCACCTGGACCGCTGCCTGACCTGCCGTAATTGCGAAACGACCTGCCCGTCCGGCGTGCAATATGGCCGGCTGGTGGAAATCGGCCGCAAGATCACCGAGGAAAAAGTCACGCGCCCGGCCGGTCAGCGGCTGGTGCGCCGGTTGCTCGCGAGCTTCGTGCCGAACAGCGCGCTGTTCACGCCGACCATGCGGATCGGCCAGCACTTCCGCGCGCTCTTGCCGAAAAAACTACGTGACAAGGTGCCCGCGCGGCAGCGTCCGCTCGAATGGCCGACAGCGAAACACGAGCGCAAGATGCTGATGCTGGCGGGCTGCGTGCAACCGTCGATGATGCCGAACGTGAACATCGCCACCGCCCGCGTGCTGGACGCGCTCGGCGTGGAAACGCTGATCGCGCCGGACGCCGGCTGCTGCGGCGCGATTCGCCTGCATCTGGGCTACAACGACGAAGCGCTCGACGATCTGCGCGCCAACATCGACGCCTGGTGGCCGTACGTCGAACAGGGCGTGGAGGCGATCGTGATGAATGCGTCCGGCTGCGGCGCGACGGTCAAGGAATACGCGCATCTGCTGCGCGACGATCCGGCGTATGCGGAGAAGGCGGCGCGGATCGTCGCGTTGACGCGCGACATCGCGGAAATTTTGCCGGAGTTCGAGGAAGCGCTGGTCGCCGTCACGCGCCGCCGCGCGGTCCATACGGTGGCGTTTCATCCGCCTTGCACGTTGCAGCACGGTCAGCAGGTGCGCGGCCGGGTCGAACATGTGCTGGCGGCGCTCGGCGTGGAAGTGCGGCTGCCCGCCGACAGTCACCTCTGCTGCGGTTCCGCCGGCACCTACTCGCTGACGCAACCCAAGCTCTCGTATGCGTTGCGCGATCAGAAGCTCGAACGGCTGCAAGCACAGGAGCCGCAGGTGATCGTGTCGGCGAACGTCGGCTGCATTGCGCATCTGCAGAGCGGCACGCAGACGCCGGTCGCGCACTGGATCGAATTGGTCGAGCACATGCTGTCCGTATAATCGGGACATCGCCTTTACGGTTTCAGCTTACGTGCCATGCCCGATCTGATTCACAACCTCGAAGCGGTGCAGCAGCGCATCGCCGCCGCCGCGCACGTGGCCGAACGCGACCCGCGTTCGATCACGCTGCTCGCGGTCTCCAAAACCTTCCCCGCCGAAGACGTACGCGCCGCGCACGCCGCCGGCCAGCGCGCATTCGGTGAAAACTATGTGCAGGAATCGCTGACCAAGATCGAGACGCTCGCCGATCTGCGCGCGTCGCTCGAATGGCATTTCATTGGGCCGTTGCAATCCAACAAGACGCGGCCGGTGGCCGAACAGTTCGACTGGGTGCATTCGGTCGATCGGCTGAAAATCGCGCAGCGGCTGTCGGAGCAGCGGCCCGACAATCTGCCGCCGCTGAATGTGTGTTTGCAGGTGAATATCAGCGGCGAGGTGTCGAAGAGCGGCGTGAGCGTGGCCGAAGCGGTCGAGGTCGCGCAGGCGATCGCCGCGCTGCCGAAGCTGAATCTGCGCGGCCTGATGGCGATTCCGGAGCCGGCCGGCAGCATCGACGATCAGCGCGTGCCGCATCGCCAGTTGCGCGAGTTGTTCGAGCGTTTGCGCGACGACGGACTCGAACTCGATACGTTGTCGATGGGCATGTCGAGCGACCTCGAAGCCGCCGTGCTCGAAGGCGCGACCATGGTGCGCGTCGGCACCGCGATTTTCGGCGCACGGGATTACTCCAACTGACTCGTGCGAGCCCTCAGGCATTCTCTGGGCACTGCACGGCACTACTCTCTAAACATCATGAAAATTGCTTTTATCGGCGGTGGCAATATGGCCGCCGCGTTGATCGGCGGTCTTATCAAACGTGGCGTCGCGCCTGCCGACCTCTACGCGATCGATCCCAACGAAGCGACGCGCGAGCGTAATGAGCAGCAATTCGGCATCAAGACCGGTGCCGCCGCCGACGCCGCGCTCGCCGCGTACGACGCCGTCGTGCTGGCCGTGAAGCCGCAGATTCTGAAGAGCGTCGCCGAAGGGCTGGCGCCGCATCTGAACGCGTCGCAACTGGTGGTCAGCATCGTCGCCGGGATTCGTATGGAAGACATGTCGCGCTGGCTTAACGGCCATTCCCGGGTCGTGCGCGTGATGCCGAATACCCCCGCGTTGATCGGCATGGGCGTGACCGGGCTGGTCGCAACCGGCAGCGTCGACGAAGCGGGTCGTGCGCTCGCATCGCAGGTGCTGGGCGCGGTCGGCGAAACGGTTTGGTTCGACGACGAAGCGAGGATCGACGCGGTCACGGCCATCTCGGGCAGCGGGCCGGCCTATGTGTTCTATTTCATCGAGGCGCTGCAGGAAGCCGCGCGTCAGCTCGGCATGGACGAAGCGCAAGGTCGCGCGCTGGCGGTCGCCACCTTCACCGGCGCCGCGCAACTGGCAGCGAATTCCGATGAAGCACCGAGCGTATTGCGCGAACGGGTGACGTCGAAAGGCGGCACGACGGCAGCGGCGCTGGCATCGTTCGACGCGAGCGGGATCAAGGATGCGATCGTGCGCGGCGTGCTCGCCGCCGACGCGCGCGCCAAGGAAATGGGCGACGAGTTCGGCAAGCTGTAAGCGCGGCGAATTGTCGGGAAAGATGTCATAGCGGGACAGCGCTCCGCTTCAGATCGGGGCGCTGTCGGCAACGCTAGAACTGCGACGCGCGATGCGCCGGTTTGAGCTGCCGCAGCGTAGACGCCGTAGCGCTTTGTACACGCCACCAGAAGCGCTGGCGCAGCCCGCGTCGAACCGCTAGAACGAAGCCAGCGCGTAGTGCGCGGCAATGCCCACAAACAGCACGCCGCCCAGCCAGTTGTTGTGCCGGAAGGCCGCAAAGCACGCCATCCGCTCGCGATGACGAATCAGCGTGTAGTGATAGATCGCGCAGCCCACGGCCGCCGCCCAGCCCAGCCAGTACAACCAGCCGAAACCCAATTGCACGCCGACGCCGACGTAAATCCCCAGCGTCACCGCGTAGCACAGCATGATCGCGGCCACGTCGAAGCGGCCGAACGTCAACGCCGAAGTCCGAATGCCGATCTTGATGTCGTCGTCACGATCGACCATAGCGTATTCGGTGTCGTACGCGACCGACCAGAACACGTTGGCGAGCAGCATCACCCACGCCAGCATCGGCACATGGCCCTGCACGGCGGCGAACGCCATCGGAATGCCGAAGCCGAACGCAATGCCGAGATACGCCTGCGGAATCGCCAGAAAACGCTTGGTGAACGGATACGAACCGGCCACGAACAACGCGGCCACGGAAAGCTCCTTGGTCAGCGCGTTGAGCGGCAGAATCAGCAGGAACGCGATCAGCGATAACCCGGCTGCCACGGCCACCGCTTCCCACGCTTTGATCTTGCCCGACGTGACCGGACGATTCTCGGTGCGCTTCACATGACGATCGAAATCGCGGTCGGCATAGTCGTTGATCGCGCAACCGGCCGAGCGCATCAGCAGCGTGCCGACGCAGAAGATCACCAGCAGCGGCCACGTCGGATGGCCGTCCGAAGCGATCCACAACGCGTTGAGCGTCGGCCACAGCAGCAGCACCGTGCCGATCGGCTTGTCCATCCGGACGAGGCGCAGAAACAGGGGGAGTCGGGCGAACATGGGTGGATTCGGTGAGGGGCGAGAACGGTGCCGCTATTTTACGGGATGCGGAACGCGGGCCGCTGCCAGCTGGGCCGGCCCACTGAATGAAACGAAAACCGGCGCCGCAAAAAACAAAGCCTCCCACAGGGAGGCTTTGTTTTTATTCGGCTTCAGCGAACGGCATCAAGCCAGCATCGAACGCAGCATCCACGCGGTCTTTTCGTGCGTTTGCATGCGTTGCGTCAACAGGTCGGCGGTCGGCTCGTCGTTCGCGGCTTCCGTCGACGGGAAAATCGCGCGCGCCGTGCGCACCACGGCTTCCTGACCTTCCACCAACTGGCGGATCATTTCTTCCGCGGCCGGCACGCCGTCCGCTTCCGGAATCGACGACAGCTTGGCGAATTCCTTGTAGCTGCCCGGCGCATGCACGCCCAGCGCACGGATCCGTTCAGCGATCGAATCGACCGCCAGCGCGAGCTCGTTGTACTGCGTTTCGAACATCAGATGCAGCGTGTTGAACATCGGACCCGTCACGTTCCAGTGGAAGTTGTGGGTCTTCAGATAGAGCGTGTAGGTGTCGGCAAGCAAACGCGACAAGCCTTCGGCGATCTTCTTGCGATCCTTGTCGGTGATTCCGATATTGACGTGCTGTACGGCTTCTTTCTTGGCCATGATGACTCCTTTGAAGAGTGATACGAACCGGTCGGCATGGTGACGATTTGCCAATGGCTAACCCGGCAAACCCGGCACTTCGAACGCCCGACAGTTTAGCGTAGAAAACCGCTGCGTTCGTGTGACGCGTGGTCGCCTGCCGCACCCACGGCCACGCTGCGATCAGCCGCCTGACGCGTGTTGCAGCGCTTGCGCGACGATCACCGCGAATCCGCTCGTGACGATTGCAAAACCCAGCGCCCGCCGCAGCATCGCCGCCTGTTGCACTGCCTGTTGCCGTTGCGCGCCGCGCGTGGCGGGCGAGCCACCGATAGTGGCCATCATCATCATCTGGATCATGATCGTGCTCCGTCGTTTCATATCGTGACCGACAGGGCACCCATGTGCCCCGCCGTTGCTGCATCACTTCAACCTGCTTGCCCAGTTACTTCCTGCGGCTTTCCGCGAGTTCCGCCAGCGCGGCGATCACGCCTTCCGCGTAGGCCGGATCGGCCCGACGGAAATGCTCGATCTGACGTGCGACGATCTCCTGCGGCACACCGTCGATATGACGCGCGATGTTGCCAAACAGACGCTGACGCTGCGCCGCGTCGAACAGCGCAAACAGCATGCCCGGCTGCGTGTAGTAGTCGCCGTCCTGGCGATGATCATAGCGATCCACCGCACCGGCCGCGAGCGGCGGCTCCGCTGCATTCACGTCTTGCGCGAAGTCGCCGAAACGGTTCGGCTCGTAATTCACGTTGCCGCCGAGGTTGCCGTCCGTACGCATCGCGCCGTCGCGATGGAACGAATGCGGGCTCGGCACGCGCGACGCGTTCACCGGAATCTGATGGTGATTGATCCCGAGGCGATAGCGCTGCGTGTCGCCGTACGAGAACAACCGGCCCTGCAACAGACGATCCGGCGAAAAGCCGATGCCCGGCACCACGTTAGCCGGCGTGAACGCCGCCTGCTCAACGTCCGCGAAATAGTTGGCGGCGTTGCGGTTCAACTCGATCGTACCGACGTCGATCAACGGATAGTCCTTCTGCGACCACACCTTCGTGACGTCGAACGGATTGAAGCGGTACGTGGCGGCTTCCGCTTCCGGCATCACCTGAATCGCGAAACGCCACGTCGGGAAATTGCCCGCGTCGATGTTGCCGATCAGATCGCGTTGCGCGCTTTCACGGTCTTGCGCCACCACTTGCGCCGCTTCGGCATCGGTGAAATTTTCAACGCCTTGCTGCGACTTGAAATGGAACTTCACCCAGAAACGCTCGTTGTTCGCGTTGATGAACGAGTACGTGTGCGAACCGAAACCGTGCATGGTCCGGAAGTTTTGCGGAAGGCCACGATCGCTCATCAGAATCGTCACCTGATGCAGCGACTCCGGATGACGCGACCAGAAGTCCCAGGCGGCGACATTGCTGCGCATGTTGGTGTACGGATCGCGTTTTTGCGTGTGGATGAAGTCCGGAAACTTCAGCGGATCGCGAATGAAAAACACCGGCGTGTTGTTGCCGACCACATCCCAGTTGCCTTCTTCGGTGTAGAACTTGATCGAGAAACCGCGCACGTCGCGTTCCGCATCGGCCGCGCCGCGTTCGCCGGCCACCGTCGAAAAGCGCATGAACAGCGGCGTGTCCTTGCCGACTTCGGCGAATACCTTGGCCTTCGTAAAGCGGGAGATGTCGTGCGTCACTTTCAGCGTGCCGAATGCGCCCGAACCTTTGGCATGAACGCGGCGCTCCGGGATCACTTCGCGGTCGAAGTGAGCGAGCTTTTCGAGCAGCCAGACGTCTTGCAGCACGACCGGGCCGCGCGCGCCGGCGGTCATCGAATTCTGGTTGTCGGCAATGGGGGCGCCGGCGGCGTTGGTGAGCTTACGTTCGGACATGCGTGACTCCTGTTGAGCTTTTATCGAAACTGAATTTGGGGGAGAGGCGCGGCACACGAATGCCGGAAAAGCGATGCGTCAGGCGGACAGCGCGCGATCGACCAGCAGGGACATCGCAACGGTCCGAAAGCTTTGCACCGATGCGGCAAAGCTGCTAACGGCGGCGTCAGCCGATTGAGCGGTAAGGGTTGAGTCTTGCTGCGGGTTCGATGGCGACATGCTTTCCTCCGGCGTCTTGTGGGATCGGGCGATCCATGGAGGAAACTATAACAATGCTATCGAATTAACGTGTTTGATTAATTTTATCTATTCGATAGGGAGGACGGCTATCACCGCCCTCTGACGCTTCGCGCCGTCGGTTCAGTTCACGGCGACGGGCAATTCCAGCTTCTTGACGCCCGGCAGGTCGCAAGCGTTGATCGCGTCGCAAATGGCGTCGATAGCGGGCATGCGCGTGAAGCTCTTGCGCCACGCGAGCACGACGCGACGATCCGGCACGGGTTCGTCGAACGCGACATAGCTGAGCAGGCCCGCGTCGATCCCGCCGGCATGCGGCTTGACCTCGTGCACCGACATGCGCGGCAGCACGGTGATGCCGACCCCGCTCGCCACCATGTGGCGAATGGTCTCCAGCGACGAGCCTTCGAACGTCTTCTGGATGCCGTCCGCGTTCTGCGAGAAACGCATCAACTCCGGGCAGACGCCCAGCACGTGATCGCGGAAACAGTGACCGCTGCCGAGCAGCAGCATGGTTTCCTGCTTCAGATCGTCGGCGTCGATTTTCGCGCGGTTTTCCCACGCGTGGCCGGACGGCAACGCGACGACGAACGGCTCGTCGTACAGCGGGCGCAGCATCAGGCCGGTTTCCGGGAACGGCAGCGCCATGATCGCGACGTCGATTTCGCCTTGTTTGAGCAGTTCGATCAGCTTGAGCGTGTAATTTTCCTGCAGCATCAGCGGCATCTGCGGGACGCGCTTGATCATCTGCTTGACCAAGGTGGGCAGCAGATACGGCCCGATCGTATAGATCACGCCAAGGCGCAACGGCCCGACCAGCGGGTCTTTGCCCTGCTTGGCAATTTCCTTGATGGCGAGGGTTTGCTCGAGAACACGCTGAGCCTGCGTGACGATCTGTTCGCCGATCGGCGTGACGCTGACTTCGCTGGTGCCGCGCTCGAAGATCTGGACGTTGAGTTCGTCCTCGAGCTTCTTGATGGCCACCGACAAGGTCGGCTGGCTAACGAAACATGCCTCGGCGGCCCGGCCGAAGTGCCGCTCGCGGGCCACCGCGACGATGTATTTCAATTCGGTGAGCGTCATTGGGGGACCAATCAGTGCAGTGAGTTCGATAGGTTCTAGTTATACACCCTATGGGGTCGGTTCGCCAACCTCTTTGGCGTTCCGGGCTGGGCGTCGCGGCTGATTGAAGGCAAACTCCCGTGATTCAACGCCGCTATTTTTCACTCGACCCGCAGGAGACACCCCATGATGAGGCGAATAATTGCCCTCGCTATTTTTTCCGCCGTACACCTTCACGCGATGGCCGCATCCGAACCGGCCGTCGAAGCCAAAAACGGCATGGTCGTTTCGTCGCAGAACCTTGCCTCCGAAATCGGCATCGCGATGCTGAAAAAAGGCGGCAACGCGGTCGATGCCGCCGTTGCCGTGGGTTATGCGCAGGCCGTGACCAATCCGTGTTGCGGCAATATCGGCGGTGGCGGCTTCATGACGCTGCATCTCGCGGACGGCCAGGATCGCTTCATCAACTTCCGCGAAACCGCGCCGGCGGCGGCCAGCGCCAACATGTATCTGGACGCCGACGGCAAAGTCCGCCCGGGTGAAAGCCTGTACGGCTATCGCGCGGTCGGCGTGCCGGGCACGGTCGCGGGTCTGGATCTCGCGCAACGCAAATACGGCAAGCTGACGCGTCAGCAGGTCATGGCGCCGGCCATCAAGCTGGCGCGCGACGGCTTCATTCTGACTCGCGCCGATACCGACATTCTGGACACCACGGTGCAGCGCTTTCGCACTGATCCGGACGCCGCGCGCATCTTCCTGCGTCGCGACGGCACCCCGCTTCAGCCAGGCGACCGTCTGGTGCAGCGCGATCTGGCGAAGACGCTGGAAAACATCGCCCGTCGCGGTCCCGATGCGTTCTATCGCGGACGCATTCCGCAAATCGTCGAAGCCGCGTCGAGCAAGAACGGCGGTCTGATCACCGCCGCGGATTTCGCCGCCTACAAGGCCGAAGATACCGAGCCGCTGAAGTGCAGCTATCGCGGCTACGACTTCATTTCCGCGCCGCCGCCGAGTTCGGGCGGCGTCACGCTCTGCGAGACGCTGAACATTCTCGAAGGCTATGACATGCGCGGTCTCGGCTTTCACTCCGCCGCCTCCGTGCATTACATGACCGAGGCGATGCGGCACGCGTACCTCGACCGCAATACGCTGCTTGGCGATCCGGCGTTCATCAAGAACCCGATCGACACATTGCTGAGCAAGGACTACGCGGCGAGCATCCGCACCTTGATTACCGCCGACACCGCGACGCCGTCAAAAGACGTGCAGCCGGGTTATGGCGTGCACGAGAAGCCGGAAACCACGCACTACTCGATCATCGACAAGGCAGGCAACGCGGTATCGACCACTTACACGGTCAACGGCCGCTTTGGCGCCGTCGTGATCGCGCCGGGCACGGGCTTTTTCCTGAACGACGAGATGGACGATTTCACCGTCAAGGTGGGCGTGCAGAATCTGTTCGGGCTGGTGCAGGGGTCGCGTAACTCGATCGCGCCGGGCAAGCGTCCGTTGTCGTCGATGGCGCCGACGGTCGTGACGAAAGACGGCAAGGTCTTCATGGTGCTGGGCTCGCCGGGCGGCTCGCGGATCATCACGATCACGCTGCAAACCGCGCTCAACGTGATCGACTACGGCATGACGCCGCAAGATGCGGTCGACGCGCCGCGGATTCATCACCAGTGGCTGCCGGATGAGGTGGACTACGAGACCCAGGGTTTGTCGCCGGATACGCTGAAGATCCTGCAGCAGATGGGCTACAAGATGGTCGAGCAGACGCCGTGGGGCGCCGCCGAGTTGATCCTGGTGGGCTTGCCCGGAACCGAAGCGGCGAGCCGCGTGAGCTCGGGCAATGACTCGTCGGTATCGGGCCAGGTTCGCCAGGGTTTCGTTTATGGGTCGAACGATCCGCGACGTCCGGCAGGGTCGGCGGTGGGATATTGATTTGATTGATGCCTTGAAACGCTAATAAAAAACGGAAGAAGCACAGGCTTCTTCCGTTTTTTTACGAGCGCGGTTCGGAGACTGACCGGCGTCACGCTTTCAGATACTGCTCCCGCGCGCCGAGCCAGCGCGCCAAGTGTTGCATCACCACGTCCGGATACTTGTCGAGCAACTCCGCCGCCGCCTCGCGAGCGGGTTCGATCAGCCACTGATCGTTCTCGAGATCCGCGAATCGCAGCATCGCCGCGCCCGATTGCCGCGCGCCTAAAAACTCTCCCGGTCCGCGAATCTCGAGATCGCGCCGAGCGATTTCGAAGCCGTCGGTCGTTTCGCGCATGGTCTGCAGACGTGCGCGTGCCGTCATCGACAGGGGGCCGGTGTAAAGCAGCACGCAAACCGACGCCGCACTGCCGCGCCCGACTCGCCCGCGCAACTGGTGCAATTGCGCGAGGCCGAACCGTTCCGCGTGCTCGATCACCATCAACGACGCATTCGGCACGTCGACGCCCACTTCGATCACCGTCGTCGCGACCAGCAACTGCACTTCGTTGCGCGTGAACTCGTCCATCACCGCCGCTTTTTCGGCCGGCGCCAATCGTCCATGCACGAGGCCGACCTTCAATTCGGGGAGTGCCGCGATCAGCGTTTCGTAGGTTTCGACGGCGGTCTGCAATTGCAGCGTCTCGCTTTCCTCGATCAGCGGACACACCCAATACACCTGACGCCCCGTCAACGCCGCTTCGCGCACCCGGCCGATCACCTCTTCGCGACGCGCATCGGACACCAACCTGGTCAGGATCGGCGTGCGCCCCGGCGGCAATTCGTCGATGGTCGACACGTCGAGGTCAGCGTAGTACGTCATGGCGAGCGTGCGCGGGATCGGCGTCGCGGACATCATCAGTTGATGCGGCTGGAAATCGCGCGCGCCATCGGCGGCTTTCTGCGCCTTGGCGCGCAACGCCAGCCGTTGCGCCACGCCGAAGCGGTGCTGTTCGTCGACGATGACGAGCCCAAGACGCGCGAACTCGACCGCGTCCTGAATGATCGCGTGCGTGCCGATCACGAGTTGCGCGGTGCCGAGCGCGGCGGCTTCGATCGCGGCACGCTTTTCTTTCGTCTTCAAACTGCCCGCGAGCCACGCGACGCTCACGCCGAGCGGCTCCAGCCAGCCGCGCAATTTGCGCGCGTGCTGCTCGGCGAGAATTTCGGTCGGGGCCATCAGCGCGGCCTGGTAGCCGGCGTCGATCGCCTGCGCGGCCGCCAACGCGGCGACGATCGTCTTGCCGCTACCAACGTCGCCCTGCAACAGCCGCTGCATCGGATGCGGCTGCGTCAGATCGAGCGCGATCTCGCCGCCCACGCGTTCCTGCGCGGCTGTCAGCGAAAACGGCAGCGCCTTCAGCAAGCGCGCGACCAGCGCGGATTCGTCGCCGAGCTTGCGGCGCGGCATGGCCGGCGCGGCACGCGTGCGACGCTCGTCGTGCGCGCGCTTGAGCGACATTTGCTGCGCGAGCAGTTCCTCGAACTTGATGCGCACCCACGCCGGATGCGTGCCGTCGATCAGCGCGGTCTCGTCCGACTGCACGCCCGGATGATGCAGCGTGCGCACCGCGTCCATCAGCGTCGGCACGCCGAGCGGCTGCAGGTAGGTGTGCGCGACAGGCTCGGGCAGCAATTCGGGTAGCGCGGTGCGCGACAACGCGTTGTCGATCGATTTACGCAGATAGGCTTGCGTCACGCCGGCGGTGCTCGGGTACACGGGCGTGAGCGCTTGCGGCAGCGGCGTATCTTCGTCGACCACGCGCACCGCGGGATGCACCATCTCCATGCCGAAGAACCCGCCACGCACGTCGCCGCGCACCCGCAAGCGCGCACCGATCGCCATCTGCTTGACCTGCGAGCCGTAGAAATTCAGAAAGCGCAGCACGAGTTCGTCGCCGTGATCGTCGTGCAGTTTCACCAGCAACTGACGGCGCGGACGATAAGCGATCTCGTTGTCGAACACCACGCCTTCGGTTTGCGAGATGCCGCCGGGCAGCAGGTGGCCGATCGGCGTCAACTGGGTCTCGTCCTCGTAGCGCATCGGCAGATGCAGCACGAGGTCGATGTCGCGTGTGAGGCCGAGTTTGGCGAGCTTGTCGGCGGTTTTTTCGGCGGGCTTGGCCGCGGCTTTGCCCGCGGACTTGCTTGCGGGCTTTGCGGCGGTTTTGCCGGCAGGTCTGTCGCCGAAGATTGAGTCTGGTCTGTCGGCGAGAGGCGTTTCGGGCTCGTCCGCAGGTTGGTCCGCGACCTCGGACTCCACCTTCCCGGCCAGTTTGTCCGCAGCGCGCTTGCGGAGCTTGCCGGCGGCCTGGCCTGCAGCGGGCTGATCGCGCAAGCCGTCGTCTTCATGCGCGGCTTCGTCGCGACCCAGCGCGACGCCCGCGCCGCCCTCGCCCGCCTGCGCTACCGCCTTGCCGCGCGACACGCGTCGCCTGGGTTCGGCGCTCGCTTCGTCGGTGGTTTGGGGCAATCGGCGGTCGGACAAAGGCATGGGCTGCTTCGCAAGTACAATATCGGCTGTCAAAGGGTAGCGCCGCCATACAGCGCGCGGGCTCGCGGGCCGCTCTGGCGTCCCGCAATCATAGCCGCCCGGCTCAGGCTTCGGCTCAATTCAGTCTCAATTCGCTTCCAGTCGTCCGCATGTTTACGCTTTCCGATTTCGATTTCGATCTGCCGCCCGAGTTGATCGCACAAGTCGCGCTGCCCGAACGCAGCGCGAGCCGTCTGCTCGAAGTGGCCAACTCCGCTGACGCCGATCACGCGCGTCTGGTCGATCGCCGCTTCGCCGAATTGCCCGAATGCATCGCGCCGGGCGACCTGCTGGTCTTCAACGATACCAAAGTGCTGAAGGCGCGTTTCCTCGGCCAGAAGGCCAGTGGCGGCAAGGTCGAAGTGCTGGTGGAACGCCTCACCGGCGAGCGCACGGCGCTCGCGCAGATTCGCGCGAGCAAGAGCCCGCAACCGGGCACCACGATCCGTCTCGCCGACGCCTTCGACGTGACCCTCGGCGAGCGCGTCGAGCCGTTCTACACACTGCATTTCCCGGACGACTGCCTGACGCTGATCGAGCAATTCGGCCGCCTGCCGCTGCCGCCGTACATCGAGCACGACCCCGACACGACCGACGAAACCCGCTATCAAACGGTGTTCGCGCAGAACCCCGGCGCGGTCGCGGCGCCCACCGCCGGCCTGCATTTCGACGACGCATTGCTCGCCCGCCTCGACGCCCGCGGCGTGGAACGCGCCACGCTGACGCTGCACGTCGGCGCCGGTACGTTCCAGCCGGTGCGGGTCGAGAATCTCGCCGAACACAAGATGCACAGCGAGTGGTATCACCTGCCGCAATCGCTCGCCGACAAGATCGCGGCAACGCGTGCGCGTGGCAACCGCGTGATCGCGGTGGGCACGACCTCGATGCGCGCACTCGAAGCCGCCGCGCGCGATGCCGATGTCGCCGGCCGCCCGCTCGGCGCGGCCAGCACGGAAACCGACATCTTCATCACGCCGGGTTATCAATTCCGCGTGGTCGACCGGCTGGTGACCAATTTCCATTTGCCGAAGTCGACGTTGTTGATGCTGGTGTCGGCGTTCGCGGGCGTGGAGACGATTCGCGCGGCCTATCGGCACGCGATCGCGCAGCGTTACCGCTTCTTCAGTTATGGCGACGCGATGCTGCTGACGCGTCGCGACCCGACCGCCGAGACGAGCTAACGCTGTCTTAAGTCGCTTCAAAAGTTTTTGCAGTTCCCCACGCCGCCGCGATTTTTCCGGCGGCATTCCACCATTTGCGCCGGACTGTTTTCCGGTAGCAACAGGAGTCAAACAATGACCAACGGTCATCAGTCGCACGACGCGACCTTCGAGCGCCCGGACAACGGCCTCAAATTCGAACTACTCGGCACCGACGGCCAGGCTCGCCGTGGCCGCGTCACGCTGAATCACGGCGTGGTCGAAACGCCAATCTTCATGCCGGTCGGCACCTACGGCACGGTGAAAGCGGTCCAGCCGCGCGAGCTCGAGGAAATGCATGCGCAGATCATTCTCGGCAATACGTTTCACCTGTGGCTGCGCCCCGGCCTCGAAACGATCGAAGCGCACGGCGGCCTGCACGGCTTCATGGGCTGGAACAAGCCGATCCTGACCGACTCCGGCGGTTTTCAGGTGTTTTCGCTCGGCGATCTGCGCAAGATCACCGAAGATGGCGTCACGTTTGCGTCGCCGATCAACGGCGACAAGCTCTTCCTGTCGCCGGAAGTGTCGATGCAGATCCAGAAGGTGCTGAACTCGGACATCGTCATGCAGTTCGACGAATGCACGCCGTACGCCACTAACAACGTGCCCACCTCGCACCAGGAAGCCGCCGACTCGATGCGCATGTCGATGCGCTGGGCCCAGCGCTCGATCGACGAATTCAAGCGCCTCGGCAATCCCAACGCGCTGTTCGGCATCGTCCAGGGCGGCATGTTCGAGGATCTGCGCGACGAATCGCTGGCGGGTCTCGCGGAGAAGGACTTCCACGGTCTCGCGATTGGCGGCCTGTCGGTCGGCGAACCGAAAGAAGACATGATGCGCGTGCTGAACCACATCGGCCCGAAGCTGCCGGCCGACAAGCCGCACTACCTGATGGGCGTCGGCACGCCGGAAGACCTGGTGGCGGGCGTCGCCGCCGGCGTCGACATGTTCGACTGCGTGATGCCGACCCGCAACGCGCGCAACGGCTGGCTGTTCACCCGTTTCGGCGACGTCAAGATCCGCAACGCCGTGCACAAGAACTCGCTGCGCCCGCTCGACGAGCAATGCGGCTGCTACACCTGCCGCAATTTCACGCGCGGCTACCTGCACCATCTGCATCGTGTAGGGGAAATCCTCGGTGCGCAGTTGAACACGATCCACAACCTGCACTACTACCTCGAACTGATGCAGGAAATCCGCGATTCGATCGACGCGAAAATGTTCGAACCCTTCCGCAAACGCTTCCACGAGAACCGTGCGCGCGGCGTCGAGCAGGTTCCGTGAGATCGAACCGGCCGCGGATTCTCCCGAAGAATCCGTCGGCGCGGCACGGAAAACCTTACAATCAACTTTCGTCGACGCTAGAAAAAGGCTTTAAACGGTTGATCGCAAAGCCGATTCGCCGCGCCGACCCACGTCAGGCGGATGGTAGAATATCCGGCTGATTTTTTTGATCGTTTTGATTTATAACGGAGAGACCAACGTGTCGTTCATTTCCAATGCCTTCGCCCAAGGCACAGCAACAGGTGGCATTGAATCGAACCTGATGAGCTTCCTGCCGCTGATCCTGATGTTCGGCGTGCTGTACTTCATCATGATTCGCCCGCAAATGAAGCGCCAGAAAGAACACCGCAACATGCTCTCGGCCATGGCCAAGGGTGACGAAGTGGTGACGAACGGCGGCATCGTGGGCAAGGTGACCAAGGTGGGTGAAGCTTACGTCGGCGTCGAAATCTCGGAAGGCACGGAAATCACCGTGCAAAAAGCGTCGGTCACGACGATTCTCCCGAAGGGCACGATCAAGTCGCTGTAAGGCCTGCTCTCTCGCGTCCGGCGCGGCCTCGCCGGCGATTCATGCACACTGCTGAATCGCCCGCGCTCATCGCCGGACGCATCGCTTCCAAGCCAACCTTCCCGTTGGACCACTCATGAATCGTTACCCCCTCTGGAAATACGCCGTGATGCTGGTGGCTCTGGTCATCGGCCTCGTGTACACGCTGCCCAACCTGTTCGGCGAAGCGCCGGCGGTGCAGGTGTCGAGCGGCAAGGCAACGGTCAAGCTCGACTCGACCACGCTGTCGGCTGTCGAAGCCGCGCTCGCCGCGAATCAGATCAAGCCCGACGACGTCACGTTCGACAACTCGTCGACCAACGCGAACATTCGCGTGCGTCTGCCGGACACCGACACGCAACTGCGCGTGAAGGACCTGCTGCAAAAGTCGCTGAATGCCGACCCGACCGACCCGCAATTCGTCGTCGCGCTGAATCTGCAGAGCGCGTCGCCGCACTGGCTGACCGCGCTGCACGCACTGCCGATGTACCTCGGTCTCGATCTGCGCGGCGGGGTGCACTTCCTGCTGCAAGTCGACATGGCCGGCGCGCTGAACAAGAAGCTCGACTCCGACGCTTCCGACGCACGCACGCTGCTGCGCGACAACAACATCCGCGACGGCGGTGTGAATCGCGTGAACCAGACGGTGGTGATCAATTTCGCCGACCAGGCCACGGCGGACGCCGCGCTCAAGCAACTGAGCCGCGGTATCGGCGAACTCCAGTGGGCCTCGCAAACCGGCACCGACGGTAGCGTGCAACTGGTCGGCACGTTCACGCCGGCCGTGCAGAAAACGGTGCAGGACGCCGCGCTCAAGCAGAACATCACCACGCTGCATAACCGCGTGAACGAACTCGGCGTGGCCGAGCCGGTGATCCAGCAGCAAGGCTCCGACCGCATCGTGGTCGAACTGCCCGGCGTGCAGGACACGGCGAAGGCGAAGGACATCATCGGCCGTACGGCGACACTCGAAGCGCGTCTGGCCGACCCGGTCAACACGCACCCGCAACCGGGCGATCCGGTGCCGCCGGGCGACGAGTTGTTCACGCAAGGCAACCAGACGCCAGTGCTGCTGCGCAAGCAGATCATCTTCACCGGCGACCGGATTATCGACGCGTCGGCGGGCTTCGACGAGCATCAGCGTCCGTCCGTCAACATCCGTCTGGATTCGGCGGGTGGCCGTGCGGTGCGTAGCGTGTCGCGCGACAACATCGGCAAGCCAATGGCCATGGTGCTGTTCGAAAAGGGCAAGGGCGAAGTGCTGACGGTGGCGACCATCCAGTCGGAACTGGGCGACCGCTTCCAGATCACCGGCCAGGCCACGCCGCAAGGCGCCGCCGACCTCGCGCTGCTGCTGCGCGCCGGTTCGCTGGCCGCGCCGATGGACATCATCGAGGAACGCACCATTGGTCCGAGCCTCGGCGCGGACAACATCAAGAAGGGTTTCCACTCGGTCGTGTGGGGCTTCGCGGCAATCGCCGTCTTCATGATCGCGTACTACATGCTGTTCGGCGTGATCTCGGTGATCGGCCTGTCGGTCAACCTGCTGCTGCTGATCGCGGTGCTGTCCATGCTGCAGGCCACACTCACGTTGCCGGGTATCGCCGCTATCGCGCTTGCGCTCGGTATGGCGATCGACTCGAACGTGCTGATCAACGAACGCGTGCGTGAAGAACTGCGCCACGGCGCGCCGCCGCAACTGGCCATCCAGAACGGCTACGCGCACGCCTGGGCGACGATTCTCGACTCGAACGTCACCACGCTGATCGCCGGCCTCGCACTGCTCGCCTTCGGCTCCGGCCCGGTGCGCGGCTTCGCGATGGTTCACTGTATCGGCATCCTGACGTCGATGTTCTCGGCCGTGTTCTTCTCTCGCGGTCTCGTGAACCTGTGGTACGGCGGCAAGAAGAAGCTGAAGTCGCTGGCCATCGGTCAGGTGTGGCGCCCGGAGACGGCGCCCGCAGGCGCCGCCGCTTACCTCGGTAACGAAGACGCCGACACCGACACCGCGCAAGCCGTCGCTGCAGTAACCGCCAAGCCGAAGGGCAAAGCGGCCGCGGCCCAGGCACGCGCGGCCGGCAAGCCGACGGTGCGCCGCCGCAATGCGGACGCGTCGAACACGCCGCAGAAACCGGGTTCATCCCGCTGAGTCCCGGAGAACTAGACCATGGAATTTTTCCGTTTTCGCAAAGACGTTCCGTTCATGCAGCGTGCGTTGATTTTCAACGCGATCTCGCTGTTGACGTTCGTTGCCGCTGTATTTTTCCTGCTGCATCGCGGGCTGCATCTGTCGGTGGAGTTCACCGGCGGTACGGTCGTCGAAGTGCAGTATCCGGGCGCGGCACCCCTGGAACCCGTGCGCGCCAGTCTCGCCAAGCTCGGTTATGCCGACGCTCAGGTGCAGAACTTCGGCACCTCGCGCGACGTGCTGATCCGTCTGCCGCTCAAGCAGGGATTCACGTCCGCGCAACAGAGCGATCAGGTGATGGGCGCGCTGAAAACCGACACGCCTGAAGTGCAGTTGCAACGCGTCGAATTCGTCGGTCCGCAGGTCGGCAAGGAACTCGCCACCGACGGTCTGCTCGCGCTCGCGTGCGTGGTGGTCGGCATCGTGATCTACCTATCGTTCCGCTTCGAATGGAAGTACGCCATTGCCGGCGTGATCGCGAACTTGCACGACGTCATCATCATTCTCGGCTTCTTCGCGTTCTTCCAGTGGGAGTTCTCGCTGTCGGTGCTGGCGGCCGTGCTGGCCGTGCTCGGCTACTCGGTGAACGAATCGGTGGTTATTTTCGACCGGATTCGCGAGACTTTCCGCCGCGAACGCAAGATGACGGTAATCGAGGTGATCAACCACGCGATCACCAGCACGATGTCGCGAACCATCATCACCCACGGCTGTACGCAGATGATGGTGCTGTCGATGTTCCTGTTCGGCGGCCCCACGCTGCACTACTTCGCCCTCGCGCTGACGGTCGGTATTCTGTTCGGTATCTACTCGTCGGTGTTCGTCGCCGCGGCGCTCGCCATGTGGTTCGGCGTGAAGCGCGAGGACCTGGTGAAGGACAAGAAGGAACGCACCGATCCGAACGACCCGAACGCGGGTGCGCAAGTTTGATCGGGTTGTCGTCATAAAGCCTAAGCGCAAAGCAAAAGGCCGGTTCTTACGAACCGGCCTTTTGCGTTTACCGCGCCGAGGCTGCTGATCGCGACTACGTGGTTCTAGCGGAAACCCAGCTTGCGACGCGCCGCCATCAATGCCACGAGGCTGATCGCCGCGGCAAAAATCATGTAGAAGCTAGGCGCCGTCTTCGACCCCGTGACGCTGATCAACCACGCGATGATGAACGGCCCAAAGCCGCCGAAGATCGTCACCGCGACGTTATAAGCCAGCGACATACCGGTGGTGCGTGTCTGCACCGGAAACATTTCCGACAGCAGACCCGGCAGCGCGGCAAAGTAACCCGTCATCAGAAAGCCGAACACGATCTGCATCGCGATCAGCGTGCCGAACGTCGGATGCGCGACCAGATACACGAACGCCGGATTGATGAGAATGAGCAGCAGCAACGCCGACGTCAGCATGATCGTGGTGCGCCCATGCCGGTCCGACAGATGCCCGATCATCGGCGAAAACACCATCTGAATGAGACCGGTTAATGCGATCGCCGAGAACGCAACCGACGGCGAAAGACCCAGCTGCTTCACGCCGAACGTCGGCATGAACAGCACCAGATACGTCGACACCGTGCCGAGCACCACCACGCCGATCGCAATCAGGAGCCGCAGCTTCTGACTCGCAAAGGTGTCGCGCAGCGGCGTCGTGGTCGTTTCAGCCGCAAGAAACTCCGGCGTTTCATCCAGCTTGGTGCGGATATACCAGGCCACCGGCCCGATCAGCAAACCGAAGAAGAACGGCACCCGCCATCCCCACGACGCCATCTGGTCCGGCGACAGCTTGCCGGTCAGCAGCACGCCGAAGCCGGCGGCCAGCAACGTGGTGAGCCCTTGGCTCGCCACCTGCCAGCTCGCGAAGAACCCGCGCCGCCCCGGCACGTGTTCCGCGAGAAAAGCCGTCGCGCTGCCGAACTCGCCGCCCGCCGAGAAACCCTGCATCAGACGCGCCAGCACCAGGATTACCGGCGCGGCCAGGCCGATGCTCTGGTAGGTGGGCAGAATCGCGATGATGAGCGTGCCGCCCATCATCAACAGAATCGACAGCGTCAGCGCTGCCTTGCGTCCCGCGCGGTCGGCATAAGCGCCGATCACGATCGCGCCGAGCGGCCGCATGAAGAACGACACGCCGAACGTGCCGAGCGTGAGCAGCAGCGAAACCGTGTCGTTACCAGCCGGAAAAAACAGCTTCGCGATAATCACCGCGAAAAAACCGTACACCACCAGGTCGAACCATTCCAATGCGTTGCCGATCGAGGCGGCGACCACCGCGCGCCACGAATTCTGCCGGCTCCCCGAGAGGCTTGCTGCTGTCGTTGCGTTCATGCAGATCTCCAGTTCGCGCGAAATATTATTAATGTAGGCCTGTTTTTCGAACTTGCCCGAACTTGCCCGACTGGATGCGCGCACAACCAAATCGGTGCCAGCGCTCTATGTACCCGAAAAAATAAACCGAGGCGAGCGGCAATTTCCCGATGCCCGTCGCATAAGGCTTGCAGCGTTCGTCGCGGGCAATAAAAAACCGCTGCGTCGCCGAAGCGAACGAAGCGGTTTTTTTGTTGCGCCGCAGCGGTGCAGGTAGGCGCCGGCGCGGGGGGCGCGTGGGTTACTGCTTGATGCCTTCGGACTGGATATGCAGCTTCGTATCCATATTGAAGCCGTACTTCGTGCCGAAATCCATGCCGTAATCGGCGCGGTTGAAATGCGCGCTCGCTTCCACGCCGCACACCTCGCGCTTGAGCACCGGATGCTGCATGCACTTGAACGAATCGATCGTCAGATTCAACGGCTTGGTGACGCCGTGCATCGTCAGGCTACCGATCACCTGAACCGGCTTGTCGCCGTCGAACTTGATGTCCGTGCCTTTATACGTCACCGACGGGTACTTCGCGACGTCGAAGAACGCATCCGTTTTCAGATGCTCGTCGAGCTTCGCGTTGCCGGTCTCGACCGAGGCGGGGTCGACCGTGACGTCCACCGTGCCGGTTTTCGCCGCGCGGTCGAGCGTGACCGTGCCCGAGCTCTTGGTGAACTTGCCGCGCCACACCGACAAACCGCCGAAGTGATCGGCCTCGAAGCTCGGATACGTGTGCGTCGGGTCGAGCTGATAGGTATCGGCCGCGAAAGCACCGATCGAGAAAGCAGAAGCCAGCGCGCCGACGGCGATCAACAGAGAGGTTTTCAATTCATGCTCCTAGGTTCTTGTTAGACCGTGAACTTCACGAAGCGAAGCTCACTTGCGTGCCGCAACGATATGAAACTTGATGACAACGTCATCGGCCACCACCGACGTATCCTTCCACTCGCCCGTGCCGATGTCGAACTGCGAGCGCTTGATGGGCAGCAAGCCGTCGAAGACCTGCTGGCCGCCCTGCTGCGTCACCGTGACCGGCACCACGACCGTCTGCGATTTACCCTTGATGGTCAGCTTGCCGGTCACCTTGAACTGGTTGCCGCCAGCCGGCGCGATCGCGCTGGAGACGAACGTGGCGCTCGGATAGGTCTTCGCGTCGAACCAGTCCTTGCCGCGCACCTGGTCGTTGTAGCTCTCGTCGCCGAGATCGTAGCTGCCCACGTCGATGGTGAACTGCGCGCTGCCGTCGGCCGGTTTGGCCGGATCGAACTTAACCTGCGCGGTGAATTTTCCGAACTTGCCTTCCACCGGCACGTTCATCTGTTTCGAGGTGGCCGTCACCGTGCTCTTCGCGACGTCGACCTGGGCGAGCGCGCTGCCGGCCGCGGTCAGCGAAGCCGCGGCGAAGGCGGCGAGCATGTAGCGATAAAACGAGACCTTCATGTTTATCCTTATTTGAGGAAAGGGAGCATGCGCGACAACAGACCGTCGCGGTCCAGCCATTGATGCTTGAGCGCAGCCACGACATGCAGCGCGACCAGCACGAGCAAGGTGTAATTCAGCGTGATGTGGATCGTCTTCAGCAATTCCTTCAGATGCGGGTCTGGCGCGATCAGACGCGGCAGCGGAATCAGCCCGAGGTAGACCACCGGCACATTGGCGGCCGAGCTGTACAGATAGCCGGACGCGGGAATCGCGACCATCAGCACGTACAGCAGCAGATGCACGAGATGCGCGGCGCCGCGCTGCCAGGTCGGCATGCGGCGCGGCATCGGCGGGGCGGCGTGGGTGGCGCGCCACAGGATGCGCAGCACGGCGAGCGCGAACACCGTCACGCCGATCCACTTATGCCACGAGAAGTAACGCAGCTTGGTAGGCGTGAAGCCGGGGATGTCCGTCATGACCCAGCCGAGGGCGAAGCCGCACACGATCAGCAGCGCGATCAGCCAGTGAAAGGCGATGGCAGTCCGCGTGTACGACTCCCGGCCAGCGAATGAAGGATTGAGTGCCATGACAGGTCGACGCAAGCTAAGAGAGGTAAACGGCGCAACCCGCCCGGTTGTTCCCGGCGCCGCTGCGAACGGCATCGGCGCGCACCGCCCGAACCCACCGGCTGCGGCGTACGCCAAGGCCGCATGCTACCCCAAGCGCAAAAAGCTGGCTGCCGGTAATGAAAGGCCGATGAACAGGCGAAGGCACCGGACTTCCGGTGCAGATGCACCCCATATTGAACAATAAGGGACGGAGAGTGTCAGAAGGATACGAATTCAATATGAAACCGCCTGAATAAATCCGCTGTCGGCTCCGCTGGAAAGGCCGTCCGGCGCCCTCCGACGCAACCGCCGATGCGACGCGGGAGCGCGTTTGGTACTATTGCTGCACCCATTTTGTCAGCCTCGCCATAAAAAACCGGCATAGTCCCGCTCCCCTTCACCGTTAGCCCTCTGCCGTATGGAACAAGACAATCTGATCGCGTGCCATGAATGCGATACGCTGTTCCGCAAGCCACGGCTTGTGGGGCGCACATCCGCGCGCTGTCCGCGCTGCGGCGCGACGCTGTATCGCGGCATCTCCCGCAAGCTCGACAAAATCAGCGCCATGACGCTGGCCGCGCTGATCACCTTCCTGATCGCGCAGGGCTTTCCGATCGTCGAGCTGGAAACCAACGGCATCACCTCGCAGACCACGCTGTTCGGCGCCCTCATGGCGCTGTGGGGCGAAGACATGCAGATCGTCGCGGTCATGGTGTTCTGCTCGACCATTCTGTTTCCGCTGACCGAGTTGCTGGCGCTGCTCTACGTGCTGATCCCGCTGCGCGCCGGCTATGTGCCCGCCGGCTTCAACCGGGTGCTGCGCGCGATCCAGTTCGTGCGTCCGTGGGGCATGATCGAAGTGTTCATGCTCGGCGTGCTGATCACGATCGTAAAGATGGTGAGCCTCGCGCGCGTGATTCCCGAAGCCGCGCTATTCGCGTTCGGCGTGCTGACGCTGATGTTCGCGGTGGTCGTCACGTTCGATCCGCGCATTCTGTGGGACCTCGCCGACGAACTCGGCGACCGCAGCCAACGGCCGCTGCCGCGCACTTCCGCCGATAGCGCCGCGGCCCAGCTCAATGCGCTCGCCGGGCCGCCCGCGCCGCCCGAGATTCGGAATGCCGATCACCCGTCGGACCACCCCGCCGACCACCCCACGGCACGCACCGGATTGCCGCCAGGCGTGCCGCCTGAGCCGCGTCAAGGATGAGCGCGCAATGAAATACATTTCCGCGAAACGCGCGGGCCTCGTGAGTTGCCATGCCTGCGGCCGGGTCGAGCCGCGCATCCGTTCCGTCACGCCGCAACACTGCGGACGCTGCGGCGCGCGCCTGCATTCGCGCAACCCGGACAGCCTGATGCGCACCTGGGCGCTGTTGATCGCCGCCGCGCTGCTGTATATTCCCGCGAACCTGCTGCCGGTCATGCACACTGCGTCGCTGCTCGGTTCCGAGGACGACACCATCATGAGCGGCGTCGTGTACTTTTGGACCTCGGGCGACTGGCCGCTGGCGGTGATCGTGTTTATCGCCAGCATCATGGTGCCCATGCTCAAGCTGAGCGTGCTCGCGCTGCTCACCATCACCGCGCAGCGCCGTTCGCGCTGGCGGCCCGAGCAGCGCACCGTGCTCTACCGGATGGTCGAGCGGATCGGCCGCTGGTCGATGCTCGACGTATTCGTCGTCACGCTGACCGTGGCGCTGGTGCGCTTCAAATCGCTTGCCGTCATCACGGCCGGACCCGGCGCGATCGCTTTCGGTTCGGTGGTGATTCTGACCATGATGGCGTCGATGCAATTCGATCCACGGCTCATCTGGGACAACGTGGAAAGCCGTACTAAAAAACCTCAGGACCCCGATCATGAATAGCCCGCAAGGACCGACGCCCGCTTCCGATGATGCGCCGCGCAACGATTCGAACGGACCGAAGCTGCCGCCCCAACTCCCGGACCCCGACATCGAGCCGCGCAGCCGCTGGCTGCCTTCGCTCGTCTGGGTGATCCCGCTGATTGCCGCGCTGATCGGCATCGCGCTCGTGATCAAGTCGGTGACCGAGAAAGGCCCGACCATCACGCTCAGCTTCATCAGCGCCGAAGGCCTCGAGCCCGGCAAGACCAAGGTCAAGTACAAGGACGTCGACGTCGGCTCGGTGAAGACCATCACGCTGTCGAAGGATTTGTCGCACGTGCTGGTGCAGGTGCAGTTGACGAAGGAAGGCGAAGACTTCGCGGCCAAGGATTCGCGCTTCTGGGTGGTGCGGCCGCGGGTCGGCGCGAGCGGCGTGTCGGGGCTGACCACGCTGCTTTCCGGCGCGTATATCGGCGCGGATGCGGGTCATTCGCCGGATACCGAGAAGAACTTCGTCGGTCTTGAAACGCCGCCGCCGATTACCGGCGACCAAAAAGGTCACCAGTTCATCCTGCACGGCGACTCGCTCGGCTCGATCGACATCGGCTCGCCGATTTTCTATCGACGCGTGCAGGTCGGCCAGGTGGTCGGCTTCTCGCTCGACAAGGACGGCACCGGCGTGACGATGCAGGTGTTCGTGTCCGCGCCGTTCGACCAGTACGTCGGCACCAACTCGCGCTGGTGGCATGCGAGCGGCGTCGATCTGCGGCTCGATTCCAGCGGCTTCAAGCTGAATACGCAGTCGCTGGCCACGGTGATCGTCGGCGGTTTGTCGTTCCAGTCGCCGCCGGGCCAAGGCGTGGGTGCGCAGGCGCCGAACAACATGACGTTCCGCCTCGGTTCCGACGAAGCGGATGCGATGCGTGAACCGGACGGCGTGCCGTTGCGGGTGGTGATGAACTTCAACCAGTCGCTGCGTGGGCTGTCGGTCGGCGCGCCGGTCGATTTCCGCGGCATCGTGCTGGGACAGGTGACCAACATCAACATCGACTACGATCCGAAGACGCGTAGCTTCACGATGCCGGTGACCATGAATCTGTACCCGGATCGGCTTGGCAAACGCTTCCGCGAGACGGCGCCGACGCCGGGCACGCTCGCCGGTCAGACGCTGCTGCAACAGTTGGTCAAGCACGGTTTGCGCGGCCAGTTGCGTACCGGCAATCTGATTACGAGCCAGTTGTACGTGGCGCTGGATATCTTCCCGAAGGCGGCGCCGGCAACCGTCGACGTGGCAAGCGATCCGCTCGAACTGCCGACGATTCCGAACACCCTCGACGAGTTGCAACTGCAGGTGGCCGATATCGCGAAGAAGCTCGACAAGGTGCCGTTCGATCAGATCGGCAACAACCTGAATAGCGCGCTGAAGAACGCCGATCAGTTGTTCACTCGACTCGATACGGAAGTGGTGCCGCAGGCACGCGATACGTTGGCGGCGGCGAAGCAGACTTTCGGGACGGCCGAGGCGACGTTGCAGCAGGATTCACCGTTGCAGTCGGATGTGCATCAGGCGTTGCAGGAATTGACGCGGACGTTGCAGTCGCTGAATGCGCTGTCGGATTATCTGGAGCGTCATCCCGAGTCGCTGTTGCGCGGTAAAACAGGAGATAAACCATGATGTTTGCCCGACTCCCCCGCTCGACGCGCGGGCTTGTGCGCGGTGCGGTTTTTGTCGGCGCTTTGGCCGGCGTGACGGTGATGACGGCGTGTTCGTCGCCGTCCAGCCGGTTTTATACGCTGGGGGTGGATGGCTCGGCAGGGGACGTGGCGGCGGTTGACGCGCGGACTTCATCGGCTGCGCCGGCCTGGTTGATCGAGGTCGCGCCGGTTGATGTGCCGCCGCAGGTCGCCAAGAATCAGATGGTCGTGCAGACGGGGCCGACTCAGGTCAAAGTGCTTGAGGATGAGCGGTGGGCTTCGCTGCCGGGCGATGAGATTCGGCGGGCTTTGTCCACCAGCCTTACGCAGCAGCTCAATACTATCGATGTGTATGGGACTGCCAGATCGGATTCGGCTGCGGTTTATCGGGTTAGCTTGAATGTGCAGCGGTTCGAGTCGTGGCCCGGATCGCATGCGTTGATCGACGCGGTCTGGAGTGTGCGGGCCGTGCGGAGTAGTGCTGTTATGACCTGTCGGAGTGTTATTAGTGAGCCTGTTAGCGGAGGCTATGACTCGCTCGTCGATGGGCATCGGAAGGCTTTGATGCAGGTTTCGTTGCAGGTGGCGGCGGCTGTGAGGAGTATGGCTGCGGCTTCTGGGTCCGGGTCTGTTTCTGCTGCTTCGCAGAGTCGGGGGGCGGGGGCTGGGAAGAGCGCTGCGGCGGCTGTTGTCGTGCCGGGTTGTCCTTCTGGGCCGGGGACTGTTGCTGCTGGGGGGTGATAGTTAAGGCCTTTTACCTGCTTGGCGCTTTTTGGTTGTGCGCTTATGGCGTTGGCCTTTCCTTGATTTCACGGTGGTCTGTCAGGGCTGCCCCTGTGCGGGGCGGCACTCACTTTTCTTTGCCTGCCGCAAAGAAAAGTAAGCAAAAGAAAGCGGCTCACACCGCTAGCTCATAAGTGGGGCTCCCGCGCAGTTCCGGTAGTGGTGCATCTGGAATCCGTGCTCTCGCACATTTCGCGCTCGTGGCACAGCAGTCATTCTTCCGGCGGCGCTGCGCGCGCCGCGGCGGTTGTTCGCTTATCTGGCGGGCACTCCGACTTATGTTGTCGACCTTCCTCGAGCTTGCGACGCTCCCACTCCCGCAAAGACGCCATGAGGATCACCGCCCGCCTCGGACTCAGCCGCGTTTCACGCGGTGTCTCGCCCTTCGCGCGCAAACGGTAATAAATGTCTTTGCTGATCCTGTAGCGCTCGCAGAACTCCGCAATCGTCAGAGGCGTATCTTCGAACATCCTCGGCTGCTCAGCTAACACTGTTTTTTCGCTCATCTTCTGCTTTCCTGAAAGGCAGTTCCACTCATCCGTCAGATCTCTCGTCGTCACGCACGGTCGCCGTCCAAACTAGCCACTCAATACGCCTCACATCGGGCGGACAAGCACCGTCCAATCGCCATTGACCAGATCAAGACAAACAATCGGGCAGTTCTGTTTGTGCGGCAAAGGCGCAGCCAGTACTTAGGATTTCGGCGGGTCTCGACTGCTCGACACTTGAGCCACGAAACCCGACGGGAATGACGCGAGCCATCGCGCCTCGCCCCCTCTCGCCGGCATTCCTCTCCGGTGTCGGAGTGCGATGTCAGCCGTAGACCTGCACACGAGCAAACGTGCGAGGGAAACGCTAACAGGCGGCCAAACCCGTTTGTCGCGACGTGCACGACAAAGCGAGTCTAGGACGTACTGCTTGACGAGTGATCCCCTGCGCGGGCCAAAAAGTGCGCGCCGCCCTCATTTCCGAAATTTCCCAACGCGCCTGTCAGAGTTCCGAGCAATCAGTGATGCTGATCAGATTTTCGTCACTCACGGCGGGCCCGCGACGTGGGTTGAACAGCACGGCACACGCCCTGACGCGAACCAGCGATACGCGCAATTGAGGCTTGCCACGGCGCACAAGGCTGCGAGAAGAACGGCGTGCCGATTTTTGCGCGGACCGTTCCGGCGAGCGCGTAGCGCGAGGCGGGCGGAATGACTGCTGTGTCACGAGCGCGGGATGTGCGAGAGCACGGATTCCAGATGCACCACTACCGCGACTGCGCGGGGGACCCGCTTATGAGCTAGCGGTGTGAGCCGCTTTCTTTTGCCTACTTTTCTTTGCGGCATGCAAAGAAAAGTAGGTGCCGCCCCGCACAGGGGCAACGCTAACCGACCACCGTGATCACAATAAAAGGCCAACGCCGCAAGCGAACCCGCCTTGAGCGTAGTGCAACTCAAAGCGCAAAATTCTGCAAAACGCCAACCCTGGCCCGTCGAACATGCAATATCCTCCCACGTACCAACGAACAAGCGAACAAGCGAACCGCGAACAACGAACAGCCGCGGCAGCACACCACCCCGCAGGCACCACCCAGCAGGACAAAAAAAACAGCATGCTCACCACCCTAACCCGCCTGATAAAAAAATGGCGAGCCTCCCGCGACGGCGGCCACCAGCTAGACGCGCTTCTCGCGATAGCGAACCAATCCGCCCCCTATGCCGACCGTAGCGAATGGTTGATCGAGCTTGCCCACTGGATCCGTCGCGGCCGCGAAGTGCAGCAGAACACCAACGACTCGACCACGGAATCGGCAACAGCAGCCATAGCAGCACCACCCCGCTCCAACCCAGCCCACACAAGAATCCGCTACTTGCTCCACGTGCTGGATCGCAACCCCGCCTGGAAGGCCAACGTCTCAGGCACCCTGCGTGCCCTACTCCGCGAAAGCGACGGCCTCTCCCTCCTCTGCGACGCAGGCATGCCCGTTCACTCAGGCTTCTTCGGCGCCCTTTTCGAGCGCCTCGAAGCCTCCCTGATCCCACCCGCCCCGAACCGCCGCGACCTAACCGCGATCGTCACGCTGATGTTCAGCTCCGACCACGACGCCGAATGGATCGCGGCCCTCCCCACCGATCTGCTCATCCGCATCCGCGCGCTTTTCGACGACGAACCCGACGAACAGGACCACCGCGACACCACCCCGTTCTCCCTCGACCTGCTAGCCGCCCTGCACAACCTGACCTGCCAGATCAGCTCGACGGGTCTATCGCAAATCGTCCGCAGCCGCATCGGCGAAGTCGACGCCGACGACACCCGCGAAGCCAGCGACGTCCGCATCGCGATGGAAAAGCAACCGTTCTACCGCCTCACCCGCGCGATGCTCGCCGTCGAAGCCGCGCATCAAGCCGTCGCCGCGGGCGAACCGCAAGACAAGCTGCTGCACGAAGTCAACTACCTGCGCCTGCTGCTCGACGAATGCCGCGGCGCCACCGACAAAGTCTTCGCCCATCTCTACCGCAACGGCGTCAGCGTCGACATCGTGTTCCAGGTCGAGCGGATGCGCATGCGCATCGTGCGCGCCGAGCATCTGCTCGACGCATGGATGGCGCAAGACGACCCGCACGCCGCCGCACGCCTCACCGCCGAACTCGTCAACGCGAATCACGCGAGCCAGAGCGTCGCGCATCTGGTGCGCAGCAATTTCTCGCTGCTCGCGCGCAAAGTGGTCGAATACAGCGCCGACACCGGCGAACACTACATCGCCCGCGACCGCGCCGAGTATTTGAAGATGCTGCGCATGGCCGCCGGCGGCGGACTCGTCACCGTCGTCACGGTCTGCGTGAAATTCGCCATCACCGGTGTGCATCTGCAAGCCATGCTCGAAGGCCTGCTGGCCGGCATCAACTACGCCGCCAGCTTCCTGCTGATGCACTTCCTGCACTTCTCGCTCGCCACCAAACAACCGGCCATGACCGCGCCGACCCTCGCCCGCGAACTCGACGGCACCGGCACGCCAGCCGGCGTCGACAGCTTCGTGAGTTCGGTGATGGCGCTGATGCGCACGCAGGCCGCCGCCGTCCTCGGCAACGTGCTGCTGGTGTTCCCGGTCTGCTTCGGCGTGCAGTTGCTCTGGCATGCGCTCTTCAACGCCAACATCATCTCGCCGGAGAAGGCGCACGCCACGCTGCATTCGTTCTCGCTGATCGGACCCACGCCCTTCTACGCCGCGTTGACCGGCGTGCTGCTGTGGTCGTCCAGTTTGATCGCCGGATGGGCGGACAACTGGTTCGTCCTGCATCGCGTCGGCGATGCGCTCGCGTATAACCGGCGCCTGCGCCTGACGCTCGGCGCGGCAGGCGCGGCGCGTCTCGCGCAAGCTTGCCGCTCCAATGTGGCGGGGGTGGTCGGCAATATCACGCTGGGTCTGATGCTCGGGCTCGTGCCGGCGATCCTCACCGCGTTCGCCTTCACCTTCGAAGTGCGTCACGTGACACTCAGCGCCGGCTCGATCGGCGTCGCGCTCGGCGTGCTTGGCAAGGACGCGTTGAAGCTGCCGGAACTCTGGTGGGCCGTCGCGGGGGTCGGCAGCATGGCGATCCTCAACGTGGCGGTGAGCTTCGCGCTCGCGTTCTACATGGCCGTGCGTTCGCGCGACCTGCGGCGCAACGCGGTGCGCTCGCTGCGCGGCGCGATCTGGCAGCGGGTGTTTCAGCATCCGCTGGAACTGTTCTGGCCCACGAAAACGACCCCCGAAAGCCGGTAAGTCCACGGATGGCGGCGGCTCGGTGGGCCGTCTCAGGTCGAGCCGCCGCGCCGCCGCACCATGGCGACTCACCCGAGCGCGTACGGACGGCGGCGGCTCGGTGGGCCGTCTCAGCCCGGTCCGTCAAGCAATCGCGCGGGGCCGCCCACCCCGACCGCGTACAATAGCGCCTTATCTAACGCCTTCCGGCAACCTCAATGTCCTTCGATTTCTTCCTCCCTTGCCCACGCGGCCTTGAAGCTTCGCTCGCGGCCGAACTCGCCGAGATCGCCGCTAAGCACATCAACGGCGCGCAGTTCGTGGCCGGCGCTCAGGTGCCGGGCGGCGTGCATTTCCGCGGAGGCTGGGCCGCCGGCATGGCCGCCAACCTGCATTCGCGACTCGCGAGCCGCGTGCTGCTGAAGATCGCGCATCGTCCGTATCGCAGCGAGCAGGATATTTACGCGCTCGCGCTCGAGCAACGTTGGGAACAGTGGTTCTCGGCCAAAGAAACGCTGCGCGTGGACGTCACCGCGATCAAATCGCCGCTGCGCAGCCTGGAATTCACCACGCTGCGCGTCAAGGACGCGATCTGCGACCGTCTGCGCGAAGTCAGCGGCGACCGGCCGAGCATCGACACCGCCACGCCCGACGTGCGCGTGTTTGCGTTCCTCACCGCCACCGACTGCACCCTCTACCTCGACACTTCCGGCGACCCGCTCTTCAAGCGCGGCTGGCGCCTCGACAAGGGCGCGGCACCGCTGCGTGAGAACCTGGCGGCGGGCATCCTGCGTCTGACCGGCTGGAACGCCGGTACGCCTTTGTACGACCCGATGTGCGGCAGCGGCACGTTCCTCGCGGAAGCCGCGCAAGTCGCGCTGAATATTGCGCCGGGCGCGGAACGCCGCTTCGGTTTCGAGAAGCTCAAGCAGTTCGAAGCCAAGACCTGGCAACCGCTGAAGGCCGCCGCGCTCGACGCGAAGCACGCCGGGCGCAGCTCGCGCGCCGATCTGCAGATCTTCGGCAGCGATATTTCCGGCGACATGCTCGACAAGGCGCGCGCCAACTTCCAGCGCGCCGGTCTGCCGAACATTCCGCTCAAACAGGTCGACGCGCGCGGCATGACGGCGCCGTCGTCGGACGCGGGCATTCTGGTCGCCAATCCGCCGTATGGCGAACGGATCGAAGTGCGTGGCCGCAATGCGCGCGGCGAAATCCGTGAAGGCCGTGCCAATCGCGAAACCCGTGAAGACGACGGTTTCCATCGCGCTCAGGAAGAAGCGCCGGACAGCGAGTTTTTCCAATCGCTTGGCGACGCGCTCAAGCAGCGCTTCACCGGCTGGCATGCGTTCATCCTGACCTCGGATCGCAAGTTGCCGGGTCAGTTGCGTTTGCGGGAATCGACCAAGACGCCGCTCTTCAACGGCGCACTCGAATGCCGCTTGTTCCGCTTCGACCTGATTGCGGGCAGCGTGCGGCAACGGCCGCAGCAGAGCGACACACCGGCGGAGTGAGGTAACGACTTCAACCGCTCGCTGTTAAGCGAATGGAGGGCAAAAAAACCGCGGACCCGGCTCCGCGGTTTTTTTTCGCCGGCATTATGCGGACGCGGTTGGCAAACCCTACTGCCACACCCTACTGACACCACGCTGTCAGCAGCACCCCAGCACACTCCTTCTCACGCCATCCGGCGCTTTGCACGGCTTACCCGCCATCCACAGGAGAGTGACATGTCCAACGCATCCAAGGTTGTTGCCTGGTTCGAAATCCCGTCCGTCGATTTCGATCGCGCTGTCCGTTTTTACGAAACCACCTTCGACGTCAAACTGAACGTGCAGGAAGTCGGCGGTCGTCCGATCGCCATCTTCGGTTACGAAGAACCGGCCACGGGCGGCGCAATCGTCCACAACCCGGCGATGAAGCCAACCGACGACGGCGTGCTCGTCTACCTGACTGCTGAACCGACCGTCGACACGGTGCTCGCGCGTGTCGAGCAGGCCGGTGGCAGGACCGACGGTCCGGTGATCAAGCTGCCGCAAGATATCGGCTATATCGCATTCTTCACCGATACGGAAGGCAACCGCCTCGGTCTGCATTCGCGGACCAACGGTTAACGCACAACGCAGCGCCTCTGTCCGCCTGCGTGCGGACGGGCGCGGCCAAAACGCTGACCGGGGTACGGCATGCGGCGCTATCATCGCGGGACCGTTCCCGTCCTCTTCTACCCATCGCCCACGATGACGCGCCGCGCCGACCGCCTGTTCCAGATCGCCGAACTGCTGCGCGGACGGCGCCTGACCACCGCGCAACAACTCGCCGATTGGCTCAACATTTCGCTACGTACGGTTTATCGCGACGTACGCGATCTGCAATTGTCGGGCGTGCCGATCGAAGGCGAAGCGGGCATTGGCTACCGTCTGAGTCGCGCGGCGAGTCTGCCGCCGCTGACCTTCACAGCCGACGAACTCGCCGCGCTCGCCGCCGGCGCGCGGATGCTCGAATCATGGGGCGGTTCAGGCTTCGCAAGCGGCGCGCGGGGCGCGCTGGCGAAGATCGCTTCCGCCATGCCAGCCGACAAACGAGCGGCGCTTGAGCGGCTCGCGGTGTTCGCGCCGTCATTTCACATCAAAGGGGATTTCTCGACGCAGCTCGACGCGCTGCATCGCGCGATCGACACGCGGCATGTGGTGGGCTTTGCCTATACCGATGCGAGCGGCGCGGCGAGCGAGCGACGCGTGTGGCCGCTCGCGCTCGCGTATTGGGGTGCGCGCTGGACGCTGGGCGCATGGTGCGAATTGCGCAGCGATTTTCGCAATTTCAGTCTGGAGAAGATGCAGAACCTTCAGATGCTCGAACCGTATCCGGATCAGGAAGGCAAACGGCTTGCGGATTTGATGCGGCATGTGAATGCGAAGCCGCGGTAGAGATCGACAAAAACCAAATTCGCAGCCCCCTGCCTGGCAGGCCGCGAATTCATCACGCCGAGTTATTCCACCGCCTTCACCATATCCTCGATCACCTTCTTCGCATCCCCGAACACCATCATCGTCTTGTCCATGTAGAACAGATCGTTGTCGAGCCCGGCATATCCCGCCGCCATCGACCGTTTATTCACGATGACCGTGCGCGCCTTATACGCCTCGATAATCGGCATGCCCGCAATCACCGACTTCGGATCGGTCTTCGCCGCCGGATTCACCACGTCGTTCGCGCCGAGCACCAGCACCACGTCGACCTGCCCGAACTCGCCGTTGATGTCGTCCATTTCGAACACCATGTCGTAGGGCACTTCGGCTTCGGCGAGCAGCACGTTCATGTGCCCCGGCATCCGTCCGGCCACCGGGTGAATCGCGTACTTCACATCGATGCCTTTCTCGACCAGCTTGTCGGTCAGCTCCTTCAACGCATGCTGCGCACGCGCCACCGCCAGCCCATAACCCGGCACGATCACCACCGTTTCCGCATTGCCGAGCATGAACGAGGCATCGTCGGCCGAGCCGGATTTCACCGGACGCTGTTCCGCCGATCCACCCGCCGCCGCCGCGCCGGCTTCATTGCCGAAGCCGCCGAGAATCACATTGAAGAACGACCGGTTCATCGCGCGACACATGATGTACGACAGAATCGCACCCGACGATCCCACCAGCGAGCCCGCGATAATCAGCATCGGATTGTTCAGCGAGAAGCCAATGCCCGCCGCCGCCCAGCCCGAATACGAGTTCAGCATCGACACGACCACCGGCATATCCGCGCCGCCGATCGGAATGATGATCAGCACGCCGAGCACGAACGCGATCACCGTCATGATGATGAACGGCAACCACGACTGCGTGAGGAAGAAGATGATGCCGAAGCCGAGCATCGCGAGTGCGAGCATCAGGTTGATCAGATGCTGTCCGCCATACACCACCGGCGCGCCCTGGAACAAGCGGAACTTGTACTTGCCCGACAGCTTGCCGAACGCGATCACCGACCCGGAGAACGTAATCGCGCCGACGAACGTGCCGATAAACAGTTCGACCCGATTGCCATAAGGCAGGAAACCCGGCGTCATATTGTCCGGATCGACGAGACCGAACGCCGACGGCTCCGACACCACCGCATACGCAATGCACACGGCCGCGAGACCGATCAGCGAGTGCATGGCCGCGACCAGTTCCGGCATCTTGGTCATCTCGACGCGCGCCGCGACGAACGCGCCGATCGCACCGCCGATCACCAGCGCAACCAGCAGCAAACCGAGCCCCAACCCCAGATTCGAGCCAAGCGCATTCGCCTGCTTGACGATCAGCGCGAGGGTCGTGACGATCGCGATCGCCATCCCGACCATGCCGAAGGTATTGCCGATGCGCGCCGTCTTCGGATTCGACAGCCCCTTGAGCGCCTGAATGAAACAAACGGACGCAACCAGATAAAGCAGCGTGACGACATTCAGGCTCATTACGCGTTCTCCTTGGCCGTCTTGGCTGCAGCGAGCTTCTTCGGCTCTTTCTTGCGGAACATCTCCAGCATTCGCCTCGTGACGAGAAAGCCGCCGAACACGTTGACCGCCGCGAGCGCGACGGCGAGCGTGCCGAAGAATTTGCCCGGCGTGCCTAACGTGAGCCCCGCGGCGAGCATCGCGCCGACGATTACGATCGCCGAGATCGCGTTGGTCACGGCCATCAGCGGCGTATGCAGCGCGGGCGTGACGTTCCAGACGACGTGGTAGCCGACGTAAATCGCCAGCACGAAGATGATCAGGTTGATGACGGTGTGGTTGATGACTTCCATCGCCGTTCTCCTTAGGTAGTTTGCGTCAGGTCTTGCGCGTGACTTCGCCGTCGCGGGCCAGCAGCGTGGCCGCGACGATGTCGTCCGCGAGATCGATATTCAACGTGCCTTCCTTCGTGACGATCAGCTTCAGGAAGTCGAGCAGGTTGCGCGCGTAGAGCGATGACGCGTCGGCGGGCACCATCGACGCCAGATTCGTATAGCCGACGATCTGCACGCCATGTTTGACGACCACCTGATCCGTCACGGTCAACGGGCAGTTGCCGCCGCGCTGGCCTTCGTATTCCGCGCCGCGTCCAGCGGCAAGGTCCACCAGCACGGAGCCGGGTTTCATCGCCTGCACGGTTTCCACCGAGATCAGCGTTGGCGCGGCGCGGCCTGGAATCAGCGCGGTGGAGATCACCACGTCGGCCTGCTTCGCGCGTTCATGCACGAGCGCCGATTGACGTGAGAGCCACGACGCCGGCATCGGCCGCGCGTAACCGCCGACGCCTTGCGCGGCTTCGCGCTCCTCGTCGGTTTCATAGGGCACGTCGAGAAACTTGGCGCCGAGCGATTCGATCTGCTCTTTCACCGCCGGCCGCACGTCCGACGCTTCGATCACCGCGCCCAGGCGCTTGGCGGTCGCGATCGCCTGCAAACCCGCCACGCCCGCGCCGAGAATCAGCACGCGCGCCGCTTTCACGGTGCCGGCCGCCGTCATCAGCATCGGCATGAAGCGGGGATAGAGTGTCGCCGCCAGCAACACTGCCTTGTACCCGGCGATGTTCGCCTGCGACGACAGCACGTCGAGACTCTGCGCGCGCGTGGTGCGCGGCGCGGCTTCCAGAGCGAACGCGGTCACGCCGGCCCCAGCCAGGCTGGCGGCGTTTTCGGCATTAAATGGATCGAGCATGCCGACCAGCGTCGCGCCGCGCTTGAGCAGCGGCAGTTCGGCCTCGGTTGGGGACTGGACTTTGAGAACGAGGTCGGCGCCGAATGCCGTGGCGGCGTCGACGATTTCCGCGCCGGCCGCCGTAAAGGCTTCGTCAGGAAAGCTCGCGCCGGTGCCGGCGCCGCTCTGGATCGTGACCCGGTGGCCCTGGGTCACATACTTCTTGACCGTTTCGGGCGTCGCGGCGACGCGGGTTTCGTGCGCGCGCGTCTCGGCTGGCACTCCGATGTGCATCGTTGTTCCTCCTCGACTTCCTGTTGACTGACGACAGTTCGGCCGACGAGGCACGCCGGCTTGCAAGTGCAACGGCTAACGCCCCACTTTAACCGAAACCGAAGCCGCGTCGAAATCGGGGACAATGCGGGGGCCCAGGCGGATGCGGGCTGCATCGTGCCGTGACGCGTGGGCCGGGCTCGCCGTCAGCCAGACGCGACCCATTGCCGCCCGACAGAATGCCGGTTGCCGCCCGACCCGCTTCCCGGCAGCCCAAGCCCATAAACGGTAAAATGCGCACCCATGAAACCGGAATCCTGGCTGCCGCACGTCACCGTTGCGGCGATTGTCGAGCGTGACGGGCGTTTCCTGCTGGTCGAGGAACATACCGTCGACGGCCTGCGCCTGAACCAGCCCGCCGGCCATCTGGAGGCGGGTGAAACGCTGCTGGAGGCGGTGCTCCGCGAAACGCTCGAAGAAACCGCCCACCCATTCGCACCCGAGGCGCTGGTCGGCATGTACATGACGCATTTCGAGCGGCCCGGTAGCGAAGGCGTGACCTATCTGCGCTTCACCTACTGCGGCACGAGCGGCGAACCGGACCCGGCGCGCGCGCTCGACACCGACATTGTCCGCACGCTGTGGATGAGCGCGGACGAATTGCGCGCCTGTCCCGAGCGGCATCGCACGCCGCTGGTCATGCAGTGCGTCGACGATTACCTCGCGGGCCGGCGTTTTCCGCTCGATTTCGTGCACACGCATTCGGTCGGGCGTAAGCAGGCATAGCAAAGGTGGCAGGCTCAAGCGCTGACAAAAGCGCGGCGGCAAGCAATCCCGGTAAGCGGTCAGCGCCGTCACGAGCGGCCAACCCACAATCCAACGAAGTCCCGCGGTACCCAGTGAGCATCTTATGAGCAAGCAGAAAGTCGTAGTAGGCATGTCGGGCGGCGTCGATTCGTCGGTTACCGCGTGGCTGCTGAAGGAACAGGGCTACGACGTGGTCGGCCTGTTCATGAAAAACTGGGAAGACGACGACGACAGCGAATACTGCTCGACGCGTCAGGACTGGATCGACGTGGTGTCGGTGGCGGACGTGATCGGCATCGACGTCGAAGCGGTCAACTTCGCCTCCGAATACAAAGACCGCGTGTTCGCCGAATTCCTGCGCGAATACTCGGCCGGCCGCACGCCGAACCCCGACGTGCTGTGCAATGCCGAAATCAAGTTCAAGGCCTTCCTCGACCACGCCATGTCGCTCGGCGCGGAAACCATCGCGACCGGCCACTACGCCCGCGTGCGCGAGAACGACGGCCGCTTCGAACTGCTGAAAGCGTTCGACCATACGAAAGACCAGTCGTACTTTCTGCATCGGCTGAATCAGGCGCAATTGTCGAAGACGCTGTTTCCGTTGGGCGAGATGCCGAAGACCCGGGTCCGCGAAATCGCCGAACAGATCGCGCTGCCGAATGCGAAGAAGAAAGACTCGACCGGCATCTGCTTCATCGGCGAACGGCCGTTCCGCGACTTTCTGAACCGCTACCTGCCCACGCAACCCGGCCCGATGAAAACAACCGACGGCAAAGTGGTCGGCGAACACATCGGCCTCGCGTTCTACACGTTCGGGCAACGCAAGGGCATTGGCTTGGGCGGCAGCAAGGAGGGCAGCGGCGAACCGTGGTTCGTGGCCGGCAAGGATATTCCGTCGAACACGCTGTATGTCGCGCAGGGGCACGATCATGCGTGGCTGCTGAGCCATACGCTGAGCGCGGGCAACACGAGCTGGGTCGCGGGCGAACCGCCGGCGGACGGCTTCGCGTGCGGCGCGAAAACCCGTTACCGGCAAGCGGACGCGGCCTGCACGTTCGGTAACGCGAACGTCGGACCAGGCCTGTTCGAGCTGAATTTCGCCGAGGCGCAATGGGCTGTCACACCGGGGCAATCCGCGGTGCTTTACGATGGCGACGTTTGCCTCGGCGGCGGCATCATTGAACACGCGGTGACCGGGCAGCCCATCGCGCGTCAGCCGCAGAAAGCGGCGCTGCTGAGCGCCCGCTGAGCGATGCGCTCAGGCAGTCGCAGCTAGCTTCACCATAACAAGCAGTCGTTCGTTCCCTTTCGCGGCGGTTCCGCTTGCGCCGACAGCGTCGGCGATCCCGCCGTGACGATCCCCACTGCACTGGAGTCCCCATGTTTTCTCGACGTTATCTGGCCATGTGGTGCGCAGTCGTGCTGCTCGCCGTCTGCGCGGCGCTCGGCGCGACGCAATACATTTCGTGGTTCTGGCTGGTCGTGCCGCTCGCGCTCGTCGCGCTCGGCCTGTTCGACCTGAACCAGCAGCGCCACGCGATTCTGCGCAACTATCCGCTGTGGGGGCATTTCCGCTTCCTGTTCGAATTCATCCGCCCGGAAATCCGCCAGTATTTCGTCGAAGACGATACCGACGAGAAACCGTTCTCGCGGGCCCAACGCAGCATCGTCTATCAGCGCGCGAAGAACGACGTGGACAGCCGCCCGTACGGCACCGAACTCGACGTCAAAGCGGTCGCGCACGAATGGATCAGCCACTCGCTCGCGCCCACCACGCTCGAGAATCACGACTTCCGCGTCGTGGTCGGACCGGACCGTGCGAAACCGTATTCGATGTCGATCTTCAACGTCTCGGCCATGAGCTTCGGCTCGCTGTCGGCGAATGCGATCATGGCGCTGAACCTCGGCGCGAAGAAAGGCAACTTCGCGCACGACACCGGCGAAGGCTCCATGTCGAAGTATCACCGCGAGCACGGCGGCGACATCATCTGGGAAATCGCGTCGGGCTACTTCGGCTGCCGTAACGACGACGGCACCTTCAGCGCGGAAAAATTCGCAAAGCAGGCCGCCGAGCCGCAAGTGAAGATGATCGAAGTGAAGCTGTCGCAAGGCGCGAAGCCGGGTCACGGCGGCGTGCTGCCGGCCGCCAAGATCACGCCGGAAATCGCCGAGACGCGCGGCGTGCCGATGGGCCGCGACTGCATCTCACCGGCCACGCATTCCGAGTTTTCGACGCCGCGCGGGCTGCTCGAATTCGTCGACCGTCTGCGCACGCTGTCGGGCGGCAAGCCAACTGGGTTCAAGTTGTGCATCGGGCATCCGTGGGAATTCTTCGGCATTGCGAAGGCGATGCTGGAGACGGGGATTCTGCCGGACTTCATCGTCGTGGACGGCGCCGAGGGCGGCACCGGCGCGGCGCCGCTGGAGTTCACCGATCACGTTGGCGTGCCGTTGCAGGAAGGCTTGCTGCTGGTGCATAACACGCTGGTCGGGATCGGCTTGCGGCAGCGCATTCGCATCGGCGCGAGCGGCAAGATGATCACCGCGTTCGACATCACCCGCACGCTGGCGATCGGCGCGGATTGGGTGAACGCGGCGCGCGGCTTCATGTTCGCGGTGGGCTGCATTCAGGCGCAGACCTGCCACACGGGCCGGTGCCCGACCGGCGTCGCGACGCAGGACCCCGTGCGTCAGCGCGCGCTGGTCGTGCCGGACAAGGCCGATCGCGTGTTCAACTTCCATCACAACACGCTGCACGCGTTGAAGGAAATCATTCAGGCCGCGGGCTTGAAGCATCCGGCGGAACTGCGCGCGCATCACATCGTGCGGCGGGTGTCGTCGCATGAGGTGCGGTTAATGTCGGATCTGCTGAAGTATCTGGAACCGAACGATCTAGTGAACGGCAATTACCGTTATTCGCTGTTCGAGAAGTACTGGCCGCTGGCGCAGAGCGATTCGTTTTCGCCGAAGGTGGAGTTGGCGGCGACCTAATTGAGTCGCAAGCGCTGATAGCTGATTAATGACGAAGGGCCGCAGAAGAGCGGCCCTTCGTCATTTTGAAAACGGCTTCCGTCTGAGCAGCGAATTCCGTCCACCCGACTAAGCCGACGGCATCATGGAAGCTGCCATGCCAACAAGCAGCAGGAGCGGCAGGGCCAATAGTGCGACGGCTTGCAAAACCCGGTACCACCGATTCCCTCGCACGTGAGTTTTCAAGCCGGCGAGCCACGTCAACAGGGTCAACGTTCCGATAGTCCACAGAATGTACGCCGCCGGCCCATCGGACAGCGCCGATGCGTAGCCCAGAAACTGAGACTGCCAAGTCAATTATTAAACTCCATGAAATTCCAGCTGAACGGTTCAAAACACTGAAGGCAGATCTGGTTTTTCTCCTTCGCCCTGAAAACATGGATTAGCGCTACTCCACGCAGCTCGCCCACTTTGGCCTGCGTCCATGTCTCAGATGTCAAAATTGGTCAACGTATAAGTTCCACCATCTGGTTCAGTCTCACAAGGCGAATCGGCTCCCCGGCCAATCACAAGACAGGCCGACAACCGCCAAAACGGACACCCCCCTCCCTTTCCGTTAAAATCGATGGTTTAGCACTTCGCTCCACGGCCACCTCGCGCGCTTCGGCGTTTGCGGCGCGGCCTCATGCCCGAAAGGCACTTCATGCTCACGTTTCAGCAAATCATCCTGACGCTGCAGTCCTACTGGGACAAGCAGGGTTGCGCGTTGCTCCAGCCGATCGACATGGAAGTCGGCGCGGGCACGTCCCACGTTCATACGTTCCTGCGCGCCATCGGCCCGGAACCGTGGCGGGCCGCCTACGTGCAGCCGTCGCGTCGCCCGAAAGACGGCCGCTACGGCCAGAACCCGAACCGTCTGCAGCATTACTACCAGTACCAGGTGGTGCTCAAGCCGGCGCCGGAAAACATCCTCGATCTGTACCTCGGCTCGCTCGAAGCACTCGGCTTCGACCTGAAGCAGAACGACGTGCGCTTCGTCGAAGACGACTGGGAAAATCCCACCCTCGGCGCGTGGGGCCTCGGCTGGGAAGTGTGGCTGAACGGCATGGAAGTGACCCAGTTCACCTACTTCCAGCAAGTAGGCGGTCTGGATTGCAAGCCGGTGCTCGGCGAAATCACCTACGGTCTCGAACGTCTCGCCATGTATCTGCAGAAAGTCGAGAACATCTACGACCTGGTCTGGACCGAGTGGGAAGAACAAGGCCCGAACGGCCCGGAAATCCGCCGCCTCACGTACGGCGACGTCTACCACCAGAACGAAGTCGAACAGTCCGCCTACAACTTCGAGCACGCGAACGTCGAGCTGCTGTTCTCGATCTTCAACAGCTACGAAGCGGAAGCCAAGCGCATGATGGAAGCGCAGATCGCGCTGCCTGCTTATGAGCTGGTGCTGAAGGCCGGCCACACGTTCAACCTGCTGGACGCGCGCGGCGCGATTTCGGTCACGGAACGCGCGGCCTATATTGGCCGTATCCGTACGCTGTCGAAGCTGGTTGCACAGGCTTACTACGATTCGCGCGAAAAGCTCGGCTTCCCGATGCTCGGCAATCCGGTGCACGGCGTGCCCGGCCTCACGACCGACGAGCAAGACGCCGCGATGCCCGCCTGGGCGCCGCCGCTGAAAGTCGAACGCAAGATCGATCCGGACTGACGAGAACACCCAGACATGACTCAACCTCACCAAGCTACCCTGCTCGTCGAACTGCTGACCGAAGAACTGCCGCCGAAAGCGCTCGCACGTCTCGGCGACGCGTTCGCAGAAGGCATCGCGCAGCGCCTCGCGGCGCGCGACCTGATCGAAGGCGAACTGTCGTTCGAACGCTATGCGACGCCGCGTCGCCTCGCCGTCACGATCAAAAACGTGCGCGCCGTCGCGCCGGAAAAACAGGTGCGCGAAAAAGTGCTGCCGGTGTCCGTCGCTCTGGACAAAGACGGTCAACCCACGGCACCGCTCGCGAAGAAACTCGCGGCGCTCGGCTTCCCCGATTTCTCGGTGAACGATCTCGAACGCGCGCAAGACGGCAAGGCCGAAGCGTTCTTCCTGCGCTACGCCGCGCCGGGCGCAACGCTCGCCGACGGCCTGCAAGCCGCGCTGGACGAAGCGCTCGCCACGTCGAAGCTGCCTATTCCCAAGGTCATGACGTATCAACGTCCGGACGGCACGAACATCCAGTTCGTGCGCCCGGCGCAACGTCTGACAGTTCTGCACGGCGATCAGATCGTGCCGGTCAGCGCGCTCGGCATCGACGCCGACGACACCACGCTCGGCCATCGTTTCCTGTCCGAAGGCTTCGTGCAGATCCAGCACGCCGACTCGTACGCGGACACGCTGCTGCACAAAGCCCATGTGGTCGCGAACTTCGCCGACCGCAAAGCGACCATCCGCACGCATCTGCTCGCGCAAGCCGACGGCGACCAGGTGGTGATGCCGGATTCGCTGCTGGACGAAGTGACGTCGCTGGTCGAATGGCCGGTGGTGTACGCCTGCCGCTTCGAGGACGAATTCCTGCAAGTGCCGCAGGAATGTCTGATCCTCACCATGCAGACCAACCAGAAGTATTTCGCGCTGACCCATACGAACGGCAAGCTGCGTTCGCGCTTCCTGATCGTGTCGAACATCGAAACGGCTACACCGGGCGATATCGTCGAAGGCAATGAGCGCGTGGTGCGCCCGCGCCTCGCCGACGCGAAGTTCTTCTTCGAGCAGGACAAGAAGAAACCGCTCGCGGACCGCGTGCCGCTGCTCGCGAACGTCGTGTATCACAACAAACTGGGCTCGGCGCTGCAACGCGTCGAACGTGTGGAAGGACTGGCCGGTGCAATCGCCGCGCTGACCGGCGCCGACGTCGCGCTCGCGCAGCGCGCCGCGCGTCTGGCCAAGGCCGACCTGATCACCGACATGGTCGGCGAATTCCCCGAGTTGCAAGGCACGATGGGCACGTACTACGCGCGCCACGACGGCGAGCCGGAAGAAGTCGCGCTCGCGTGCTCGGAACACTATCAGCCGCGTTTCTCCGGCGACGCGCTGCCCACCACCGCGACCGGCACCGTCGTCGCGCTGGCCGACAAGCTCGAAACGCTGGTCGGCATCTGGGGCATCGGCCTGCAACCCACGGGCGAAAAAGACCCGTTCGCGTTGCGCCGTCACGCACTCGGCGTGCTGCGCATTCTGGTCGAGAAGCAACTGCCGGTCGACTTCGTCGAATTGCTGCGCGCCGCTTACGCGCAATTCGCCGCGGTGCCGAACGTCGCCGATTCGACGCAAGCCATTTACGAGTTCGGCATGGACCGTTTGCGCGGTCTGCTGCGCGAACGCGGCTACGCGCCGGGCGAAATCGACGCGGTGCTGGCGCTGAATCCCACGCGTCTCGACGACATCGTCGCGCGTCTGGATGCGGTGCGCGAATTCGCGTTGCTGCCTGAAGCGGCGTCGCTCGCGGCGGCCAACAAGCGTATCTCGAACATCCTGAAGAAGTCGGAAGGCGTAGCCCCTACCGGCGGCGTGCAGGTCACACTGCTCGTCGAAGCGGCGGAAAAGGCCTTGCATGCACAGCTCGAACAGGTTGCGCCGCGCGTGCAGTCGCAACTCGCCGCGCGAGACTACACGGGCGCGCTGACCGCGCTCGCCGCATTGCGCGAACCGGTCGACACATTCTTCAACGACGTGATGGTCAACGCCGAAGATCCGGCGTTGCGCGCCAATCGTCTGGCTTTGCTCGGCGCACTGCATCAGCAGATGAATTGCGTCGCCGATATTTCCCGACTCGCTGCCTGAGCCCCGCGCCATGCCGACCAAAAAAGTGGTGATCCTCGACCGCGACGGCGTGATCAACGTCGACTCCGACGCGTTCATCAAGTCGCCGGACGAATGGGTGCCGCTGCCCGGTTCGCTCGAAGCGATCGCGCGGCTGAACCAGGCCGGCTATCGCGTGGCGGTCGCCACCAATCAGTCGGGCATTGGCCGCGGTCTGTTCGACATGAACGCGCTCAATGCAATGCATCTGAAGATGCATCGCCTGGCGGCGGCAGTCGGCGGGCGCATTGAAGCGGTGTTCTTCTGCCCGCACACGGCGGAAGATCACTGCGAGTGTCGCAAGCCGAAACCCGGCATGCTGAAGATGATCGCCGAGCGCTTCGAGGTCGATCCGCCGCACACGCCCGTGGTGGGCGATGCGATGCGCGATCTGCAAGCGGGCGCGGCGCTCGGTCATCCGACTCATCTGGTGCTGACCGGCAAGGGTCGCAAAACGCTCGCGGCCGGCGGCCTGCCTGAAGGTACGCGCGTGCATGACGACCTGCGCGCCTTCGCACTCGACTTCCTCGCCGACGCTCACGAGTGACGCGCGCCACGCGCGTCCCCAACCCTCACTGACCACGCCGATGCGCTTCATTCGTTCTCTGCTGCTGCTGATCTACCTCGTTCTGTACACGGTGCCGTACGCGTGCGCGTGCTTCATCGCGTTTCCGTTCATGCGCGCCGACAAGCGCTACTGGATGGCCGCAGGGTGGTGCAAGAGTACCCTGCACGTGGTGCGCTGGCTCAACGGCATTCGCTACACCATCGAAGGCTTCGAGAACCTGCCCAACGGTCCCGCCGTGCTGCTGTCGAAGCATCAATCGGCATGGGAAACGGTGGCGTTTCCGGCGCTGATGCCGCGTCCGCTGTGCTACGTGTTCAAGCGCGAACTGCTGTATGTGCCGTTCTTCGGCTGGGCGCTCGGTTTGCTGAAGATGGTTCATATCGATCGCAAGGAGGGCAAGTACGCGTTCGAATCCGTCATCAAGCAAGGCAAGACGCGCATGGCCGAGGGCGCGTGGGTCATCATGTTTCCGGAAGGTACGCGCACGCGCACCGGCACGCAGGGCAAATACAAAACCGGCGGCGCGCGCTTCGCGGTCGCCACCGGCGCACCGGTCGTTCCGATCGCGCATAACGCCGGACGCCTGTGGCCTCGCAACTCGTTTCTTAAATATGCGGGTATAGTCACAGTGTCGATCGGCAAGCCGATCGACACGACGGGGCTCACGCCCGAAGAAGTGAACGCGCGCGTCGAACAGTGGATCGAAACTGAAATGCGTCGCATCGATCCTACCGCGTACAGCGCGACGGAAACCCGTTCCGCCGCCGCACCAATCTGACGCGCCCACGCCCTCGAAGGCGTATTAGCGCGAAGCCGAAACCGATGCAGAAGTCTCCTACGTCGCAGCCCGCTGCGGCGCTCGATAACCGGCAACTCGATCTCCCGCTCTTCGCCGAGCCGGGGTCGACGTCGTCGTCCCCGTCACCCTCCGCGCCTTCTTCCGGTTCTGCCGGGAGTGCGTCGGGCACACTGCAATCCGCTGGACTGCTCGCGCCAGATGGCAGTAAGTTGCGCAGCCTCGTCGTCGGTTCACGCACGCTGCATTACGCGCTCAAGCGTTCCGCGCGCCGCTCGATCGGCTTTGCGATCGACAGCACGGGTTTGACGATCACCGCACCGCGTTGGGTCACACTCGCCGATATCGAAACCGCGATCACCGAAAAGCAGCGCTGGATTTTCGCGAAGCTGATCGAATGGCAAACGCGTGTCGAACAACGCGCGTTGCCGAAGGTCGATTGGAAAGATGGCGCCGAAGTACCGTATCTCGGCCAGCCGGTGCGCGTGATACTCGGCTCGCCGCAAGGCACGCTTCAGTTCAGCGCGAGCGATGCGGCGTTGCAGGTGCCGTTACCGTTGCAAGCCGATCCGCAGCAGATCAAGGACCGCGTGCAAGGCTGGCTGCAGGGCGAAGCGAAGCGTCTGTTCGGCGAACGTCTCGCGATCTATTCGGAGAAGCTGGGCGTCAGCTATCGCACGTATGCGCTGTCTTCGGCGGCGACGCGCTGGGGAAGTTGTTCGAGCGACGGCAAAATTCGCCTGAACTGGCGGCTGATTCACTTTCCGCTGTCCATCATCGACTATGTGGTCGCGCACGAGCTCGCGCATCTGCGTGAGATGAATCACAGCCCGCGTTTCTGGCAAACGGTGGAATCGATTTTTCCGGAATTCCGCGAGGCGCGGCAGACGTTGAAGTCGCATCCGCCGGAATTGTTGCCGACGCTTTAGCGATATCGCTTAGACCGCCTGAGACGAAAACGGCGCTTCATCCTGAAGCGCCGTTTTTCTTTTGTGCTGCCGGGACTAACGTCGGCTCACTCCGTGCAGAACGTTTCCTGCAGATGACGCCACCTCACCTTGCCGTGCGCGTCGAGTTCCATCACCGCCGTGGAGCGCCGTACGTTCGCGTTGCCCACACCGTCGCGCTGATACTCGCGATATTTCACGACCGCGCCCGCCGCATGATCGGCGACGATCTCCATGTCGCGGATCATGATTTGCGAGCCCGGACGCGCACCGCGCAGCTTCGCGAATACTTCTTGCGTGCCGGCATAATCGAGCGCGTTGCCGTTCGTCATGACCAGCGTGAATTGCGGCGTGAAGCGCGCCATGATTCGTTGCAGCGCGCCTTCGTCCGCCGAGCCGTCGAACAGCGCCGCGATTTCCACGTGGATCTCGTCGAGTTCTTTAAAGTAGGGATTGCTGTTATTCATTATGGAATCTCGCCCTGCCGTCGGCGTTATTTCTTCTTCTGGATGAACTCGATCTTGTAGCCGTCCGGATCCGTGACGAACGCGATCACCGTGGTGCCGTGTTTCATCGGGCCGGCTTCGCGCACTACCGTGCCGCCTTGGGCCTTGATCTTGTCGCACGCGGCGTAGGCGTCGTCGACTTCGACAGCGAGATGCCCGAAGCCGCTGCCGAGGTCGTACGACGGCGTGTCCCAGTTGTGCGTGAGTTCGAGGACCGTGCCCTCGCGTTCGTCCGTGTAGCCGACGAAGGCCAGCGTGAATTTGCCGTCCGGATAGTCGTCGCGGCGCAGCAGTTTCATGCCGAGCATCTCGGTGTAGAAGGCGATCGAACGATCCAGGTCGCCGACCCGAAGCATGGTGTGAAGCAGGCGCATGGTGCACTCCCTGTGGGGTGATAAAACGAGACCGTCAATGTACCCGGAATCACGCTGCGCTGCAGCGTGCGGAGCAGGCGTGACGGGCGCGCCCGCGGTCGTACGGCCGGCTTATGCCGTGTCATACGCGGGTTGACTATTTTCATCTGACAATCCATTCTTCCTGAACCGTCCGGCAGCAAAAATCGAGGGGACGGCACAGGAACAGGCGGACCCGCAGGAAAGAATCAGGCCTGTTCGACAGGAGGACTTCCTATGTGTCGTCCGGGCCACCGGCACGCGCCGGCTCGTCTGCTCGAAGCGCTGTCGTCCACCATCGGGCTCGCCATCCTGCTGCCTTGCGAGCCCGTGTTAGCGGCTTGCGACAACGTCAATCCGGTCAGCGGACAAACCGTCACCTGCACCGGCAGCGTCCCGAATCCCTCCACCACGAGTATCACGGCCGCAGCGAACAGCGCCAATGTCACGGTCAACGTGCAAGCCGGCGCTGAACTCGACGTCAACGGCAACAACGTCATTCTCGTGCGCGACGGCAGCACGGTGACGAATCTCGGCACGTTGACCGGCGCCGGCGACACCTTCGACGCGATTTCCGCGCACGGCGCGAGCGGCGGCTCGGGTCGGAACGTGCTGGTCAATCGCGGCAACATCACGACCAGCGGCGTCGAGTCCGAGGGCATGTACAACGACGCCGCCGCGGTCACGATGCTCAACGACACCACCGGCGTGATCCGCACGAGCGGCGACGCATCGGCGGCGATGCACGATTTCCAGAGCCCCGGCGGCGGCACCTTGACCAACGACGGCACGCTCTCCACCACTGGCGCCAGTTCACCCGGCATGGCCGCGTTGACCAACAACGACACGCTCGTCAACAACGGCACGATCACGACGACCGGCGCGGGATCGTACGGCATACGGACGAACGGCAACGCGGTCGGCGGCCCCGGCAACAACGTGATCGTCAACCACGGCACGATCGACGTCTCCGGCACGGACGCGCACGGCATCGTGTCGTCGGATACGGCGCCGGGCGTCGTCACGAATACCGGCTCGGTGACTGCGCATGGCGTGGGCGGCGTCGGCGCGATCTTTTCCGGCAACGTCACGCTGAACAACGCGGCCGGCGCTAGCATCGTCAGCCAGCAGGCCAACGCGATCGTCGCCAATGGCGGCGGCACGTTCAACAATGCCGGCACGATCTCCGGCGCGATCAACGCGATCGCGTTCGCCAATGCCGGCGCGACGATCGACAACAGCGGATCGATCGTCGCGGCGACGAGTCAGGCGATCAGTTCCATCGGCACGTTCAATATCGTCATCAACAACACCGGCACCATCGCGGGCGGAAACGGGCGCGCGATCTGGACCGACAGCGGTAACGACACGTTCAACTGGCGTGGCGGCACCGTCACGGGCTTCGTACGCTTCAGCGCAGGCGACGACACCGCCACGCTCACCAACCTCACTGACGCGAATCTGAGCGGCGTGCCGAGCTTCGACGGCGGCACCGGCAACGATTTGCTAACGTTCGATCACACGTCGGCGAGCGGCGTGAGCCGCTTTATTAACTGGGAGACGGTCAATGCGGTGAACGGCAGTCAGCTGACGCTCGACAGTCAGGGACTCACGCTCGGCGATAGCGGCACGCTAACCGGCACGCTCAATGTCGACGCGACCAGCACCGTGTTCGCGGGCGGTCTGGCAAGCGCGGCGACGATTGCGCCGGCGGTCGCGGGACAACTCGTCACCGTGAACAACGCCGGCACGTTCGATCTGACCAACGGCGGCGCGAATACGCAAGCCACGCTGGTGATCGACGGCAACTACGTCGGGCTCAACGGGCGATTGCTGCTGCAAAGCGTGCTCGGCGCCGACGGGTCGCCGAGCGGCAAGCTGGTGATCGCGCAGGGGGTTGGCTCGGGCAGTACGACGCTGGGCGTGACCAATGTGGGCGGCAACGGCGGCGCCACGCTGACGGATGGGATTCTCGTGGTGCAGGCCACCAACGGCGCAACGACGACGGCCAGTGCGTTCACGTTGCCGAAACCGCTAATGGCCGGCGCTTATACGTACTATCTGTTCAAAGGCGGCGTGAGTGCGGGGACGGGGGATAACTGGTATTTGCGTTCGAGTCTGGCGGCGGTGCCAACGCCGGCGCCGGCGCCTGCTCCAACGCCAACTCCGACTCCAACCCCCACGCCGCCGCCCGAATCCGCCGCCAGCCCAATCGCGGCGCCCGGCACGCCCGCCTTACCCGCAGCGCCGCCCGCGGGCGCCACCCCCACGCCGCTCTATCGGATGGAAGTCCCCGTCTACGCCGAAGTCCCCGTGCTCACGCGCGAACTCGGCATCGCGCAGATCGGCACCTTCCACGACCGCCAGGGCGAACAGTCGTTGCTCGACGAAAGCGGCCCGCTACCCGCCGCGTGGGCACGCGTCTGGGGCGAACACACATCGCAAACCAGCAGCGGCGGCGCCAACCCCGACTTCAGCGGCACGATCAGCGGCGTGCAGGTCGGCCACGATCTCTACGCCGATCGCAGCGCGAGCGGACATCGCAACCACTATGGTTTTTTCCTCGGCTTCGCTCGCGCGCAAGGCGATGTGAACGGCTTCGCGCTCGGCTTTCCCGATCTGTCGGCCGGACATCTCGCGATCAACGCGTACAGCGTCGGCGCGTACTGGACACACATTGGTCCGGGCGGCTGGTACACCGATGCCGTCGCCATGGGCAGCGCGCTGACGCTGGACCCGATGTCGAATCAAGGCCTCGGCGCGAGCACGCGGGGTCACGCGGTGACGACGTCGCTCGAGGCCGGCCTGCCGATTCCGCTGCGCGCCAACCTGAGCCTCGAACCGCAGATGCAATTGATCTGGCAGCACGCCTCGATCGACGATCTCAACGATGGCATTTCAAGCGTCTCGTTCCACTCGGCCAACGGCTTCGTGGGACGACTCGGCTTGCGTCTGCAAGGCGCGTTCGAAGGTGCGGGCGTGCAGTGGCAACCGTATTTGCGGGCGAATTTGTGGCGCTATTTCAGTGGCACCGACAGCGTGACTTACGCGGGCAGCACGGTGATTCCGTCGAATGTCGCGGCCACGGCGGCGCAATTCGGCATGGGTATCGTCGCGCATCCGAGCGCGCGCGGCAGCGTGTTCGCGGCCGCGAGTTACACGACGAATGTGAATGGCGAGCATCGCAGCAGCGTCGAGGGCGATCTTGGCGTGCGTTGGCGTTGGTGATTGCGGGTGAACCGTGAACGGGTTCGAATCACGCCGATGCGCACAGACGATTTCAAAACTGATGCCGGATTCCCGCCATCAACCCGACCTGCGTGCCCTTCTGCGCGAGCCCAATACTGTTGACGCCCTGCAGTTGCGCGCCGATCAGATCGCCGCGATAGATTGCGTAATCGCCTTCCAGATAAACGTCGGTGCGCTTCGACAGGTTGTAGTCCGCGACCAGTTGATATTGCCAGGCCGAACCGTCTTGCGCGTGCGTCTTGCCGTCCTGCAGCGTGCGCCAGATATTCGCGGCGAAGTGCCACGCGTTGCCGACCTGCTGCGTGATACCGCCCATGATCATGCGACGCCGCGAAAAGTCCGTGTACTTGAGCGCCGTCAGCTCGGGCGCGGTGAACGGCCCATTGGCGAAATTGGAAAAGCCCGCGTCGTTCCGATTGACGATATAACCCGCCGAGAAACGCGTGAGATTCCACGTGTACGAACCACCGAACGTCCAATCTTTCGCGGCCGCGCCATTGACCGAATCCTTCGACTCTTCATACGCGGCGCCCACGCTGAACGGGCCGCCCGCCGGCCCGTAAGCGGCCGCCGCGCCGAACTGGCTGCCGTACGAATTGCCCGCATTGCCGCCGAATGCGTAGCCTGCCGCGAACGTGAAGCCGTTGTATCTCGCCTGATACTGCACCTGATTGCTGGTCCAGATGCCGCCTGTCATCGTCACTTCGGGCTGAAAGCTGAAATCGTAGGGGATCCAGGAATTGCTGCCGTAACCGCCGACAGTAATCCCCTCGATCATCACGTTGTACTGCCGCCCAATAATCACCTGCCCGTACGATTCCGAGCGCACGCCGATCTGGGCTTCGTTGAAAAACGGCAGGGTGGGATCGCTCTGACCGCTGTTGATATAGATACGGTTTTCGAGCTTGAAAAACGTCGACCAGCCGCCGCCGAGATCCTCGACGCCCTTCAAACCCCAGCGGCTCTGCGTCATGCCGCCGTTACCCAATCCGAGCGATGCATCTCCGGCCTGGTTCGCATGCGTCAGATAGCGCACGCTTTCGTCGACCACGCCGTACAGCGTCACGCTAGATTGCGCGTGCGCGATCTGACAGCCGAATGACGCGATGGCGGCGGGCACCAGGGCCGCCGTCCACCTGCTGACGTTTTTCATACCGTCTCCTCGTACAGATTCCGCTTTGCGCGGATAAGACTCCTCTGCTTTGGCCGGCGCGACTCGACCGGCGCGCTGCAATTCAGTCGATGCGGCCCGTACGAAAATCCTGACGAAACGCTTGTGGTCGAACCTTAGCGCGAAACGTCGACGGTAAAAAATTAGTCTGACGTGAGTGAGGCGGAGTGTTGTTAAGACGGCAAAATGCTTGCGGGATGTGAGAAGCACGCGTAGGCGGTGGGGTCATCGGCGGACGCGAGCGGCGGGTTTGCTATCGTATGAGCTGAATTCGGCCCGGCTTCGTGATGAATTCTCCGCCGCCAGGTGTTCGCGGCTTATCCGTTCGGCTAGCCATTCGGCCGACTATCGCAATGCCCGCCGGCATCCGATACTGACCAGCCTTCTCCCCCTTTCGTACTCACCAACCCAATCACGCCCATGAGCACTACCGCCTTGCCCGCGCGCCGCGCCCCCGACAGCTTCGCGATCGTGCTCATGATCGGCTTGTGCGCGATCTGGGGACTGCAGCAGGTCGCCATCAAAAGCACCAATTCAGCAGTGCCGCCAGTTTTCCAGGCGGGCTTGCGCTCGCTGGTCGCGTCCTTGCTGGTGTGGGGCTGGGCGCGCTCGCGCGGCACGCCGCTGTTTCGCGACGACGGCACGCTGAGCGCCGGCCTGCTCGCCGGCGTGCTGTTCGCCGCTGAATTCGTGTGTATTTTTCTGGGCCTGACGTTGACCAGCGCGTCGCGTATGGCGGTGTTTCTGTACACCGCGCCGTGCTTCACCGCGCTCGGCCTGCACTGGTTCGTCGAAGGCGAGCGGATGCGGCGGATTCAGTGGTTCGGTATCGTCGTGGCGTTCGCCGGCATGGCGCTGGCGTTCGCGGACGGCTTCCTGCACGGCCACGCCACGCAAGGCTCAATGCTGAAGGGCATGGCCGGCGACGCGCTCGGCGTGCTGGCCGGCATTGCGTGGGCCGCGACCACGGTGGTGGTGCGCGCCACGCGTCTGGCTCAGTCGAGCGCCAGCAAGACGCTGTTCTATCAACTGGCGGTGTCCGCGGTGGTGCTACTCGTGCTCGCGGTCGGGCTCGGCCAGGCGCACGTCGACACCGTCACGCCGCTCGCGCTGATGAGCCTCGCCTATCAGGCCGTGGTCGTCGCGTTTGTCAGCTATCTGGTGTGGTTCTGGCTGTTGACGCGCTATATCGCGTCGCGCCTGTCGGTGTTTTCGTTTCTCACGCCGCTGTTCGGCGTAAGTTTCGGTGTGCTGCTGCTCGGCGAGTCGTTCAGCCTGCGCTTTCTGATGGCCGCGGCGCTAGTGCTGGTGGGTATCGCGCTAGTCAATGCGCCCGCCGCGCGGCGGGTAGCGAAGTAGAAGCGACGGGCTGGGCTGCGTCAGGAAGCGTCGTCGGCGTCGCTCGGCGCGGCGCGCCCCGAAGGCTTCGCCGCGACGATCTGCGCCACGCGCACGTATTCGGCGACCGAGACGTCTTCGGCACGGCGTTGCAGGTCGAAGCCGAGCGCGTCGAAATCGACCGAATCGCGAAACGCGGCCAGCGTATTGCGCAGCATCTTGCGGCGCTGCGAAAACGCCGCCGTCACCACTTCGCCGAGCACGCGCTCGTCGACCGGCGTCAGTTCCCTCTGCTCGTACGGAATCATCCGCACGATCGCCGAATCGACCTTAGGCGGCGGATTGAACGATTCGGGCGGCACGTCGAGCTGCTTGTCGATCACATAGCGATACTGCAGCATCACTGAGAGACGGCTGAATGCCTTGGTGCCGGGCTCGGCCACCATCCGCTCAACCACCTCGTTCTGCAGCATGAAGTGCTGGTCGATCACGCAATGCGCGAACGACGCCAGATGAAACAGTAGTGGACTGGAAATGTTGTACGGCAGATTGCCGACAATCCGCAGCGAGGCTTTTTCGCCGGGCGCGGCCAGCGAACCAAAGTCGAACGCGAGCGCGTCGCCCGCATGCAGTTCGAGCAGATCGCCGAATTTCGTCTTCAGACGGCCGATCAGATCGCGGTCCAGTTCGACAGCGTGCAACGGCGCTTCTGGCGTCGCCAGACGCTCGATCAGCGGCTCGGTGAGCGCGCCGAGACCCGGTCCGATTTCGACCATGCGCTCGCCGCGTTGCGGCCGGATGACGTCGACGATCGAATCGATCACGCCCATGTCGACCAGAAAGTTCTGACCGAAACGCTTGCGCGCGATATGACCTTGGTGCCGGCCCTGTTGCTGTCTGCTGGTGGACATCGAAGAAACGCTAAAGAAAGAGAACTGCTTGAAGAAAAGGAACTGGCGCCAAGCGCGCCAGCCTCAGACAACACCGCAGGCACGCGGCGAGTCGTGCAAGCGTTGCGCGGCCCGCCGCGCAACGAAGCCGAATCAGCCCGCGCGGCGGTGCTGCGCCATCGATACCGCCGTGTCGATCGCGGCGATCAGGCTGCCCGCGTCGGCGCGACCGGTGCCGGCCAGATCGAGCGCGGTGCCGTGATCGACCGAAGTGCGGATAATCGGCAAGCCGAGCGTGATGTTGATGCCTTCGCCGAATGTAGCGTACTTCAGCACCGGCAGACCCTGATCGTGGAACATGGCCAGCACGCAGTCGGCCTGCTCCAGATAACGCGGCTGAAACAGCGTGTCGGCCGGATACGGACCGGGTGCGTCGATGCCCTGCTCGTTCGCGAGCTTCAGTGCCGGCGTGATGACCTCGATTTCCTCGCGACCCAGGTAGCCGTTTTCGCCCGCATGCGGGTTCAGCCCCGTCACCAGAATACGCGGCGCCGGCAAGCCGAAGTGATGCCGCAGATCGTGATCGATAATGCGCAGCGTCTCGACGATACCCTCGACGGACAACGCTGCGGAGACATCCTTGAGCGGCAGATGCGTGGTTGCGAGCGCGACGCGCAGCGGACGCTTGCCGGAGCCGGCCAGCATCATCACCACGCGCGGCGTGTGAGTGCGCTCGGCCAGATATTCGGTGTGGCCGGTGAACGGCACACCGGCGTCGTTGATGGTGCTTTTTTGCAGCGGCGCGGTGACGATCGCGTCGAAGGCGCCGGCTACCGCGCCGTCGATCGCACCGTCGAGCAGGTCGAGCACGTAGCGGCCGTTGGCCGCGTTCAGCTTGCCGGCCTGCACCGGCGCGCCGAGCGGCCGGTGCTGCATTCGCACGCGTTTGCCGTCAGCCAGCAGCGCGTTCCAGTCCACGCCCACGGCGCGCGCGCGTTCGGCGAGCAACGCAGCGTCGCCCAGCACGGTGAACTGCGCGCCGGGCCAGTGCGTCGCCGCACCGGCCAAGGCCTGCGCGGTCAGTTCCGGGCCGACGCCGGCCGGTTCGCCGGTCGTGATCGCGATCTGCAGCGGCAAGCCGGCGGACGGAGCGGCGTTTGTCATGACGATTACTGCACGCTCGACAGCGTGGGCTTCACTTCCACATACGCGGTGTCGCGCAGTTCACGCAGCCAGTCGGCGTAAGCCTGCTCCGCCTTGCGCTGACCGATGGCCTGGCGCGCCAGATCCATTTGCTGCGAGACCGACCCTTCGGCGTCGCGGCGGCCCAGCACCTGGATCAGGTGATAGCCGTATTCGCTGCGCACCGGGTCGCTGATCTGACCGTCCTGCAGGTTGTTCATGGCACGCTCGAATTCCGGCACCGTCTCGCCCGGGCTGATCCAGCCGAGGTCGCCACCCTGCGACGACGAACCGTCTTGCGAGTAGGTGTGCGCAAACTTTGCGAAGTCACCGCCCGCGGCAATCTGGTTCTTGATTTCGAGCAGCTTCTGACGCGCTTGCGGCTCCGACATACCGTCGCCGACGCGCAGCAGAATGTGGCGCACATGCGTCTGCACCAGCTTCGGCGCATCCGAGCTCGACCCCTGACCGGCACGGCGATCGACCAGACGCACCACTTCGAATCCGTCGTTGGTGCGGATCACGTCCGGATTGATTTCGCCCGGGCGCAACGTGGAAGCGGCCTTGACGAACTCAGGCGGCAGCTTCGAAGGCTGCACGTAACCGGTATCGCCACCTTTGGACGCGTCTGGTGCTTGCGAATTAGCCTTCGCGAGTTTTTCGAAGTTCGCGCCACCCTTGGCTTCGGCCAGCAATGCCTGGGCCTTCTTCTGCGCCGCTTCGATATCGGTTTCCGACGCGTTCAGCGGCGCCTTCAGGAAAATGTGCTGCATATGCAGATCGCTCTGCAGGCCGGCGTTCGGGCCACGCTGACTGGCGATGTAGTTCGCGACCTCGGCGTCCGACACCACGACCTTGCTGTCCACTTCCTTCTCGCGCAGACGCGAGAGCGTCAGTTCGGTGCGCGCGTCGTTCGTGAACGTGGTCCAGGGCACACCTTGCGCCTCGATCCGCGCGCGATACATCTCGAGCGACATGTTGTTGGACTGCGCGAGGCGTTCGAGCGTTTTCTGCACGGCGGCGTCGTCGATGTTGATGCCGTCTTCCTTCGCCTTTTGCAACTGGATGCGTTCCAGCACCATCTGATTCAGCACCTGCTGGCGCAACTGGTCCAGCGGCGGGACCGGCGCGTTCTGCTGGTTCAGCCGACGCGTGATGAGGCCCATGCGGTCGTCCAGCTCGCGCCGCGTGATGACACCGTTGTTGACCACCGCGGCAATGGTATCGACCGTCTGGCCGCTACTGCCGCTGGCCAGCGCCTGCGCCTGAGCCGGCGCAATCGACAGGAAAGACGCCGCGGCGGCGAGACCGGCCGCAAGCGTTGCCAAGCGAAGCTTTTTCATGATTGCCACAGATACTCCAATGATGTCGGGCGCGCCTGGCCCGTCTTTTCGCATTCTATAAAACGATCGCGACCGAACCGCGTCATTCGTAATTGGTGAAACGCGCTTCCGGCGGCGGCGGCGGCGGCAACGGCGTATAGCCCTGCACGCCGTTGCGGAACGCGGCCATCAGCCCATTATCGACGCTCGACAAGCCCTTGAACGTCAACTGCGCGAGGAACCGCGTGCTCGTCTGATTCTGATTCGAGGTGTTCACACCGTTCGCGTAGCGCTGGATGCCGGCGCCGAGCGTCCAGCAGTCGGCGTCGTATTGCAGGCCCACCAGACCGTCGACGATCCGCTTTCCACCCAGGTCATAGTTGAACCGCGCCACCCCGTACACGTGGTGCGTCAGCGGCCATTGCCCCGACACCAGCACCTGGTTGATCGGCGTGTTCTCCAGCGTGGTGTTCGCGCGGGTGTAACGGTACGCGACGTTGATCACCTTGCCGCTGGCCGGGCTGAACCCGAAGCCGACGCTCGTCTTCACCAGCTGGTTGTTGTCGGCATTATATTGGAACGCCGTTTCCGAAGCGAAACCGGCGCCGAGCTTGAGCGACGCCCCCACGATCAGGTCCGAATGCGTGGCCTGCGTGCTGGTCTGGGTCGGCAGCAGCGTGACGCGCTGGTCCTGGAAGTAATACTGCTGCGCGATCACGAAGCGCGCGCGTTCGTCGCCCGTGGCCGGGTTGATGAAGCGCGTGGTGATGGCCGCGGTCAGACGGTTCGCGTCGGCGATCCGGTCGTTACCGACGAAGGTGTTCGGCGAGAAGATTTCCGCCAGCCCGAAATCGGATTCGGCGGTGTCGAACAGCGGCGCGAACTGCTGGTTGCGATACGGCGTGTACACGTAGTACAGCCGCGGCTCCAGCGTCTGGATGTAATCCTCGCCGAAGATCCGCACCGAGCGATCGAAAATCAGGCCGGTATCGAACGTGAAGGTCGGAATCGATTCGGTGAAATTCTTCGGTGAGCCGGCCGGCGTGGTGCTGCTGATGTTGTTCAGGTCGTACGACGCAAGATGCAACTGCACCTTCGGCGTGACGAAGTAGCCCGGCCCGACCACCGAATACGACAGGTACGGGTTGAACATCACCCGCTGACCCTGCGTCGTGTCCGCGGTGGTGATGCGGAAATTCGAGTAATCGGCTTCCGCGCCGTAATCGAACCCGCCGATGTTGTACTTCGCGTACTTCACGTTCAACTGCGGCTCGCGGCCATATGGCGCGATGGACGGCGTCAGCGTCTGCCAGTGCTGTTCGCGCGCGAGCACCGACCACGGGCCGTTGTTGTACGTCAACCCGGCTTCCTGTTGGAACAGGAGCTGGGTGCCGTTCATGAACTGACTGACCGACGACGACAGGTCTTCCGGATACGTGTTGTCCGAAACCTTGTTGTAGTAGATGTAGCCGCCGAACCCGTTGCCGAAGTTCTGGTTGTGCTGGATGTACAGCGCGTAGCGGTTGGTCTTGGTCAGCCGGTCGTCCGGCAGGAACTCGCCGGTGATCGAGCCGGAATACGTGGGCGACAGATAGCGGAACGACGACTGCAACTGCACACCGCGTTTGGAGATCAGACGCGGCGTGATGGTCAGGTCGCGGTTCGGTGCGATGTTGAAGTAATACGGTACCGACAGTTCGAAGCCGTTCGACGAACTCAGCGAGAACGTGGGCGGCAGAACCCCGCTGCGGCGCTCGCCCGAGAGCGGGAACGACAGCCACGGCGAGGCGAACACCGGCACGCCCTGGAAGAACAGCACGCCGTTATGCGCGACACCTTCGTCCGCGCCGGTGTCGAAATCGAACTCGCTGCCTTTGATGTACCAGGCCGGGTCGTCCGCGCACTGGCAGGCCGTGTAGGTGCCCTTCGTGAAGACCGAACGCTCGCTGTCGAGCAGATCGACCCGTTGCGCGCTGCCCGAGCCGCCCGTCACATTGAAGTGGTACTTCGGCGCGGTCATGAAACCTTCGCTCGAATCCAGCCGCATGTGCGCTTCGGGTCCGACGAAGTTGTTGCCGTTGTTGTTGACGTGGACCTGGCCGTACGCGTCGGCCATGTCCGTGTCCTGATCGTAATGCAGGGCGTCGGCCTTGATCACCATCGTGTTGTGGCGTATCTCGGCCGATCCCTTGGCCGCCATGTCCTGGTCGGTGGTGCCGGTGGTCGTGTCGCCGAGCACGAAGGTGGCCGCCTTCTGCCCCTGCAGCAGTGGATGTTCTTCCAGTTGCGGGGCGAGCTGCATGCCCCAGGGCGCGTCGATCGGTTGCGGCTGCGCGGCTTCCCCCACCAGCTGGGCGTGCGCAAGCGCGGGCATCAGGCCCGGAACGGCGATCAACGCCGCGACGAGCCGCCTTTTGCGCGGCACTACGGCACAAGAGGGAGTCGTTTGGGAAAGCTGTCTAGGCGGCATGTATCGTTTGGCGAATCGGCTCATCCGCCAGCTTTTACAGTCACGATCCACCGCCTGCGCACCCCGACCGTGACAGTCGGCTGCACATCAAATGACAATCTTTCGAACGGTGAGGCGGGCGGTGAAGCGGAACGCGCGAAAGCTGGCGTGAGTCGCGTCAAAAAAGTCGTGGGGTATTATATGGCAAGACGTTGCCCCTCAGAATTTGCCGCCGGTTTTCATGACGCTGACCTCCTCCCAAGACCTCCAAGATCCCCGTCTCGACCTGCTCAAAGCCTGGCTGAACCGCCATGCAGCGGGCTATTCGCTCGAGCTCGACACGCTCGCACCGGCTTCGTCCGACGCCAGTTTTCGCCGCTATTTCCGGCTCGCCGGTAAGGCGGCGGAAGACGAAAGCACCGGCACACTGATCGCCGTCGACGCGCCGCCCCCTGAAAAGTGCCGCGAATTTGTGCAGGTGGCCCAGTTGCTCGAGGCCGCCAACGTCAACGTGCCGCGTGTGCTGGAGGTGGACTTCGACGCCGGCTTCATGCTCGTGACCGATCTGGGCACCGATTCCTACCTCGGCGCGCTGGCCGACGCGCAGCAGGCGCACGACGCGCGCCGTCCGCGCACGCTGATGCGCGACGCGCTCGACGCCCTGATCCGCTGGCAACTGACCTCGTGCGAGGACGTGCTGGCGCCGTTCGACGAAGCGTTCCTGCGCCGCGAGATGGAATTGATGCCGGAGTGGTTCATCGGCCGCCATCTGGGCCGCGAGATCGACGACAAGACGCGCGGTCTGCTCGACCGTACCTTCGCGCTGCTGATCGCGAGCGCCCGCGCGCAACCGCAGGTGTTCATGCTGCGCGATTTCATGCCGCGCAATCTGATGGTCGCCACGGCCGCCGCAGGCACCACTGGGTCGAACGGCGCGGAAAACCCCACGGCGAACCCCGGCGTGCTCGACTTCCAGGACGCGGTGTATGGTCCGATCACCTACGACGTCGCATCGCTGCTGCGCGACGCATTCCTGGGCTGGGACGAAGAGTTCGAACTGGATTGCTTCGTGTACTACTGGGAACGCGCGAAAAAAGCCGGCCTGCCGGTCGATCCCGACTTCGGCGAGTTTTACCGTCAGCTCGAATGGATGGGCCTGCAACGCCATATCAAGGTGCTCGGGCTGTTCTGCCGGATCAACTACCGCGATAAAAAAGCGCATTACATGAAAGATCTGCCGCGCTTCATTGGCTACGCGCGAAAGGTCGCGGAACGTTACGCGCCGCTGCGTCCGTTCGCGAAGCTGCTCGACGAGCTCGAAGGCCGCGCGGATGAAGTCGGCTACACCTTCTGAACGATGACGACATCCGTGAACAAAGCGATGATTTTCGCCGCGGGCCGCGGCGAGCGCATGCGTCCGTTGACCGATACCTGTCCGAAACCGTTGCTCGAAGTGGGCGGCAAACCGCTGATCGTGTGGCAGATCGAGCGGCTCGCGCAGGCCGGCTTTCGCACCATCGTGATTAACCACGCGTGGCTCGGCGAGCAGTTCGAGGCCGTGTTGGGTAACGGCTCACGCTGGCAGGTAGAGCTGCGCTACTCGGCCGAGCATGAAGCGCTGGAAACGGCCGGCGGGATCGCGCAGGCGCTGCCGTTACTGGAAGACGGCGGCAGCAATGGCGACGGCGGCGAAGTGTTCGTCGGTGTCGCCGGCGACGTGTACGCCGACTTTGACTACGCCGCGCTGAATGCCCACGCCGGGCGACTCAACGCGTTGCCCGAGCCGGGCATGCATCTGGTGATGGTGCCGAATCCAGTCTTTCATCCGGGCGGCGACTTCGGTCTGGTCGACGGGAGAGTGTCGCTCGACGCGCAGCCACGTCTGACGTTCGGCAGCATCGCTCTCTACGACACGCGGATGTTCCGCGATCTGCCACGCGGCACACGGCGCGCGCTGACGCCGTACTACCACGACACGATCTCGCGCGGGCGCGCGAGCGGCGAGTTGTACGAGGGCCTGTGGGAGAACGTCGGCACGGCGGCGCAGCTTGGCGCGCTGGACCTGCGGCTGAAAAACGCGCGCTAGGCGCGCTTCGGCGCCGCCCCACTCTTGGTCGCGCCCAGCGCCTCTAAACTCTTGGCCGCGCCCAGCGCCGCTAAACGCTCGGCCACGCTCAGCGCGGCTTAACTTTCGATCGCCCTCCGCGCAACTTAACGCCCGGCCGCCCTCCGCGCCGCTCAACTCTCGCCCGCGCCCACCGCATCGACCGCCTCCGGCGCTTGCGCCACGCGCTGCTGCTGCAACGCCCACATCTGCGCGAACAGCCCGTTCGCATGCAGCAATTCCGCGTGCGTGCCACGTTCCACGATCCGTCCTTTGTCCATCACGATGATCTGCTGCGCGTGCACCACCGTCGACAGCCGGTGCGCGATGATAAGCGTGGTGCGCTCGCGGGCAATCTGATCGAGCTCATGCTGGATCGCGCGTTCGGAGCGCGAATCGAGCGCGGAGGTCGCTTCGTCGAACAGCAGGATCGGCGGATTCTTGAGAATGGTCCGCGCAATCGCCACGCGCTGCTTTTCGCCGCCGGAGAGCTTCAGGCCGCGCTCGCCGACCGGCGTTTCATAGCCCTTCGGCAGTCCTTCGATGAAGTCGTGAATATGCGCCGCGCGCGCCGCCGCGATCACTTCTTCGCGCGTGGCTGAAGGCCGCCCATAAGCGATGTTGTAGTAGATCGAATCGTTGAACAGCACCGTATCCTGCGGCACGATCCCAATCGACGCGCGCAGCGAATCCTGCGTGACGTCGCGAATATCCTGACCGTCGATGGTAATCGCGCCGCCCGTCGCGCGGTCCAGATCGTAGAAGCGGAACATCAGCCGCGCGAGAGTCGATTTGCCCGAGCCGCTATGCCCCACCACCGCGGTCGTGGTGCCCGCCGGAATCGTGAAGCTGACGTCGTGCAGAATCTGCCGCGCCGGTTCGTACGCAAAGTTCACATGCTCGAAGCGCACCTGCGCGCCGCTCACCTGCAACGCGGGCGCACCGGCGAGATCGGGCACTTCCTGCGCGGCGCCAAGCAGGGTGAACATGCGATCCATGTCGGTGAGACTCTGCTTCAATTCCCGATACACCACGCCGAGAAAATTCAGCGGAATATAAAGCTGCAGCATGAACGTGTTGATCAGCACCAGATCGCCGAGCGTGAGCCGCCCCGCCATCACGCCTTGCGTGGCGCGCCACAGAATAAACACGAGCCCCGTGCCGATAATCGCCTGCTGACCGAAATTCAGCGCCGACAGCGAGCGCTGCGATTTAATCGCGGCCGTGCGATAGCGCTTGAGGTTTTCGTCGTAACGGCTCGCTTCCCACGCTTCGTTGCCGAAGTACTTCACGGTCTCGTAGTTGAGCAGCGAATCGATCGCGCGCGAATTCGCCTTCGAATCGAGTTCGTTCATCGTGCGGCGAAAATGCGTGCGCCACTCGGTGACCTTCACCGTGAAAACGATGTACGTCGCTAGCGCGATGAACGTGACTACCGCGTAATACCATTCGTATTTGACGACAAAAAAACCGAGCACGAGGCCGACCTCGACCAGCGTCGGCAGAATGCTGTAGAGCGAGTACGAGATCAGTTGCGTGATGCCGCGCGTGCCGCGTTCGATATCGCGCGACATGCCGCCGGTCTGCCGTTCCAGATGGAAGCGCAACGACAAGGCGTGCAGATGGCGGAACACTTTCAACGCCAGCTGGCGCACCGCGCTCTCGGTCACCTTCGCGAACAGAATCTCGCGCAGCTCGGTAAATAGCGACGTGGACAGCCGCACCACCGCATAGGCGACCACCAGCAAACCGACGCCGCCGAGCAGCACGATAGCCGGCGAGTCATGCGCACGACCGAGCGCGGTGAGATGCTGCACCGACGCGAGGCTGTCGACGATCCGCTTCATCACGATCGGCACGCCGAGGTTGGCGACTTTCGCACCGATCAGGCAGCTCAGCGCGAAGGCGACGCGCCATTTGTAGGTGGCGAGATAGGGCAGTAGCGACAGAATCGTTTGCCAGTCGTTGCGCGGCTGGGTAGAGATCGGCGAGGGTTCGGACGAGGGCGTGCGGCGCATGGAGGTCGGCTTGGGGAGAGGATGGAAAGGCCGGAGTTCGCAGCGGCGCGCCGACCACGTTGTACCGATCGATCGGCACACCGCTTTTTGTCGCGCAACCCGGCTGGGCGCTTTCCCGTACAATTCCTGATCTTTATATTGTCGCAGAAGCCGGCTGGCGCCGCTTTCCATGGGCAGACCGGCCGCCTGTCATCCGCCGGCCGCGCAACCAGGTCGTCCCTGAGCGAGGCGCTTGCGCGGTTGCCTGTGAACACCATCGCCCGCCGGTCCAGTCGACCTGGCCAATCCGTTTCTCAAGAGTGTCCCAATGACCGATCTCCTTCAACTCCCGCAAAAGTCCTGCGCGCTGCGCGTCGTGCCGCAACCGTCGGACGCGAACGTCCACGGCGACGTGTTCGGCGGCTGGATCATGGCGCAAGTGGACATTGCTGGCTCGATTCCGGCGAGCCGCCGCGCCAACGGCAGAGTGGCGACCATCGCGGTCAATTCGTTCGTGTTCAAGCAGCCGGTCTTCGTCGGCGATCTGTTGAGCTTTTACGCGGATATCGTCAAGACGGGCAATACGTCGGTGACGGTGTCGGTCGAGGTTTACGCGCAGCGTATGAGCCTGACCGAAGAAGTCGTGAAAGTGACCGAGGCGCTCCTGACCTACGTCGCGACCGATAGCGACCGCCGTCCGCGCGCGTTGCCGGTGGTGGAATAAACGGACTCGGCTGAAGCTCGCCGCTGAATGGCGGGCCAGAACGAAAACGAGGCGCCTAGGCGCCTCGTTTGCATTACGCGCCGTGAGTCGGCTTACTGGCTCGCCGCCGCTGCGGCAGCCGCCTTTTTCTGCGCGTTCTGAAGGTCGGTCGGATAGTTCGGATCATTACGCGACGGGTTATAGCCGTTCGCTTCCAGATTCTTCAACTCGGCGTTTTTCTTGGCTCGCGCCTGCTTGCGCGCCGCCTTGCGCTGAGCCTTCGTGGTGGTCGCTTTCGACGCGGCCACGGGCTTGGCCGCATCCGAATCGTCGCCCGCCGCGCCACCGCCGCCGCTTTGCGCGAACGCCGGTGCGACGCACGCCACACTCACTACCACCGATGCCAGCAACACAGCCAGTTTCTTTGCAGGTGAAGACGTCATTGTTCTCTCTCCAGTCGAGTTGGCAATCTGTACGGCGGCGCGACGCCCATGACCTGGTACGAGCAGCAACAACGAATGGGCGCAACGCCACGTGAATCGATGCTTCATGGTTCCCGGCGCAGCTTAAGTTGGGAATTCCGAATATAGCCGACCGAAACCCGTCCGCAAAACGGTTTCCGCGCACCAGGACGGGGTTAACGCACGCGAATCGGCATTCAGGCGGAAGCGTTGCCGCGCAGATAAACGTCGACCTGTCCTTCGATCCATTGCGCGAAATGGGCCTGCCGGGCATTGAGCATTTCGCGCTGCTGCCACACGAGCCAGTAGGGATAACGATAGGGCGCACGAATGCCGGTAATCTGCACGAGTTCGCCGCGCGCCAGCGCATGCCCCACCAGGCTGCGCCGTTCGAGCGCGACGCCCTGCCCCATCAGCACGGCGCCGATCACGATGTTCGAATCGTTCGCCGACAGCACCACGGCTTCGTCCGCGGGCTCCGCGACCTGGGCCGCGCGGCACCAGTCGGTCCAGGGCGTGTCGGGGCTGGAGATCAGCGGACAGGCCATCACGTCCTCGGCCGTGACCGGCAAGCGCCCGTTCGGCCCAAGCGCGAAATGCGGCGCCGCGACGGCGACGATCTCGTCGTCGAACAGCTTCTGTTGCGCGACATCGGGCCAATGCCCCTGGCCCATTCGAATGCCGACGTCGCACGCGCCCTGGCGCAAATCCTCGACGTGCAGACTCGTCAGCAAACGGACCCGATAGTACGGATGCGCCTCGCGGAAACTCGCGAGACGCGGCACGAGCCAATGCTGCGCGAACGACGGCAACGTCGCGATCACCAGCTCGCTTTCCTGCGGACGCGCCTGCGCGCGGCGCGTGGCGTGCGTGATGTCGCGCAGCGCGGTGCGGATTTCGAGGGCATAGAGACGCCCCACTTCGGTCAGCCGCAGCCCGCGCGCCTCGCGCATGAACAAGGCGAGGTCCATGCTGTCTTCGAGCACCTTGATCTGCTGGCTCACCGCCGAATGCGTGACATGCAATTCGCGCGCGGCCTGGGTGACGCCGCCCAAACGGGCGACAGCCTCGAAGCAACGCAACGCGGTTAAGGGCGGGATCGGTTTCATGTAAGAAATTCTGACGTAAACCGTCGATTAATGTCGCTTTTTTTGGCGAGCAGGGATGCTTAATCTATCGGTTTGACGCGCCAATAACCGCACCGGTATTGAAACCTGCCCAACGCGGCCGCCTCGGGCACCTATGAAAGAACTTCTAACGGGAATGAGATGAAACTGATCGGTATGCTTGACTCGCCTTACGTGCGCCGCGTCGCCATCTGCCTCAAATTGCTGAAGCTCGAGTTCGAGCACGAGTCGATTTCGGTGTTCAGCACCTACGACCAGTTCGCGAAGATCAACCCGGTCGTCAAAGCGCCGACGCTGATCGCCGATAACGGACTGGTGGTGATGGACTCGACGGCGATTCTTCAGTACGCCGCGACCCTCGCCGGGCCGCAGCAGCGGTTGTTCCCGTCGCGTCCGGACGACGCGTTGCGCGCGGCCCACCTCAGCGGCCTTGCGCTGGCCGCCAGCGAAAAGACCGTGCAGATCGTCTACGAACGCAATCTGCGGCCGCTTGAGAAGCAGCACGAGCCGTGGATCGAGCGTGTGCGCTCGCAGTTGCTCGCCGCTTATGCCGCGCTCGAACAGGATCTCGCCACCACGCCGCCGCCCACTGAAACCGATCGCTTCGACGCGGCGGATATCACGGTGGCGGTCGCGTGGCGCTTCACGCAGATGATGCTGCCAGAGATCGTCAACGAAGCCGCGTATCCGCACCTGAAGGCGTTTTCCACATTGGCGGAGACGTTGCCGGTGTTCGTGAGCACGCCGCCGGTGTGACCTGAAGCGAGCCGGCTGCGTGAGTCCGCAGCCGGTTCAGGCACGTGACCTATCGCCCGCTCCTCAAACCGTCGCCAGTTCCCGCGTCGCCCCACCTTGCAGCAGTTTGGCAATCGCTTCCGTGCCCATCGGCTTCGCGAAGTAAAAGCCCTGCATTTCATCGCACGCACGCTCTCGCAGGAAGTCGAGTTGCGCCGACGTCTCCACGCCCTCGGCGATCACCTGCAACTTCAGCGAATGCGCGAGCGCGATGATGGCCGACGTGATCGTCTCGTCATCGGCCGACACGCCGATGTCGGAGACGAACGAGCGGTCGATCTTCAATCGGTCCACCGGGAAACGCTTCAGGTAGCTGAGGCTCGAATAGCCTGTGCCGAAATCGTCGATCGCAAGCCCAATGCCCAGCGCGTGCAGTTCGTTGAGCATCGACACCGCTTCTTCGGCGTTGCGCATGATCGTGCTTTCGGTCAGTTCGAGTTCCAGATATTGCGGCTCCAGACCCGTTTCGGCCAGCACCTGCATGACGAGCTTCGCGATATCGCGCTGCTGGAATACCCGCGCCGACAGATTGACCGACACCCGCGTCGCGGGTAAGCCTTCATCCTGCCACGCCTTGTTCTGGCGACACGCCTCGCGTAACACCCACTCGGACAGCGGTCCGATCAGCCCGCTTTCCTCCGCGAGCGGAATGAACGACGACGGCGGCACCAGCCCCACCTCCGGGTCGCGCCAGCGCACCAGCGCCTCGGTACCGACGATCTGCCCGCTGCTAATGTCCACCTGCGGCTGGTAGTGCAGCAGGAATTCGTTGTCGCGCAGCGCGCGCCGCAAGCGCCGCTCCAGATTCAGACGCGCGCCGGCGCTTGCGTTCATTTCCGGCTGATAAAACTGGAACGTGTTGCGGCCCATGTCCTTTGCGCGATACATCGCGAGATCGGCCTTTTTCATCAGCGTTTCAGCGTCTTCCCCGTCTTGCGGGAACAGGCTCGCGCCCATGCTGCAGCCCACGTAAAGCTCGGTGCCGTCTAGCCACACCGGCTCGGAGATCGACGCGCGCACGCGCTCCATCCATGCAATCAGCGATTGTTCGTCGACCGTGTCTGTCATCACGATCACGAACTCGTCGCCGCCGTGGCGCGCTACCGTGTCGCTGGTGCGGGTGCAGCGCGCGAGCCGCTCCGCGACCACGCTCAGCAAGCGGTCGCCGACGCTGTGGCCGAGACTGTCGTTGACGTTCTTGAAGCCGTCCAGATCGATGAACACGACCGCCACGCCCTTGTGCTGCCGCTGCGCGACGATCAGTGCATGTTGCAGACGGTCGCGCAGCAGGTTGCGGTTCGGCAGACGCGTCAGGCTGTCGTAGTTGGCCTGGTATTCGAGTTGTTCCTGATAGCGCATCAGATCGGTCACGTCGTTGATCACGCCGATGTGATGCGTGATGACGCCGTCCGTATTCGGCACCGGCGCGATGAACAGCTGATTCCAGAACAGCGCCCCGTCCTTGCGATAGTTGCGCACCACCGCGCTGACTTCGCGGTTCGCGCCGAGCGCCTGACGAATCAGCGCGACACCTTCCTGGTCGCGATCGTCGCGCTGCAGCACGCGGCAATCGTGGCCGATCACTTCGGCGGGATCGTAGCCGGTGATCCGCATGAACGCCGGGTTGACGTATTCGATCAGATTGCCCGTCGGCGACGGCGCGGTGATCAGAATCGCGTTGACACTCGCGTCGAGCGCACGGCTTTGCAGGCGCAGCGCCAGATCGGCGCGCTTGCGTTCGGTGATGTCGGTGTACGAACCGAGCACGCCGATCACGCGGCCGTCGCCATCGGTAAATGGCAGCTTGCTCGTGACGGTGGTGCGATGCACGCCGTCGATCACCAGATCGACTTCGAAACTCATTTTCGGCACGCCGGTGCTCACCACTTCCTTGTCGTGATCGTTGAGCAGGTCGGCGAAGGCGCGCCACGGCAGGTCGGTGTCGGTCTTGCCGACCACCTGCTCGGGATAGGCGAGCCCCGCGTCGCGCGCGAACGCCATATTGCAGCCGAGATAGCGCGACTCCAGATCCTTCCAGAACACGCGCTGCGGAATGTTGTCGATCACCGCTTCGAGCATCTGGTTCGAGCGCTGCGCTTCGGCTTCGGCGTTGATCTGGTCGGTGACGTCGTCCGCCAGCACGAAAAACGCGGAGCGACCCATGAAGTTCAGCGCGTGATACGAGATGTCGGCGCTGATCGTCGAGCCGTCTTTGCGCCGGTGATGCCAGATACCCGCCATCGTGCGGCCGCGCGGCGCCATTTCGCTGCGCTGCAGATGCGATTCGAGCCGCGCGATCTCCGCGTTCGGCCGGATCGCGCGAATCGTCATGCCGAGAAATTCGGTCTCGGAGTAGCCATATTGCTGGATCGCGGCCGCATTGACGGCGAGAAACCGCATCGTTTCGCGATCGAAGATGTACATCGGCACCGGATGATCGTCGAACAGGCCACGAAAGCGTTCGTCGTTGCGGCCGAGCGCGCGCACGGTGCGGAGTTTTTCGCGGGCGCTGCTTTCGCGGGCGCCGAAGGTGAAGATCAGCAGCGCGCTGCCGGCCAGCATGGTGACGATCAGCAGAAACATGGCGCGCTGGGTTTCGCTGGTCGATGCCGAGAGCGAAGCCTGCAGCGCGCGGCTTTCCTCGCCGCGCAAAGCCGCGAGACCGGCTTCCACCCGATCGAGTCCCAGTCCCAGATGCGTATAGGTCGACGCGGCCCACGCCCGCGACGAGTTCGGCTCGGCGCTGGCGCTTTTCAACAGCGCATCGTCGATGTCGTGTTGCAGCGCGTGGCTGTCGACACTCAGTCTGGCCAGCTTGTCGAGCATGGCCGGTTCGCCGGCCAGCTCGCTGCGCAGGTCGCGCTCAAGGGCGGCGAGCGTCGCCCGCGTCGTGCTGGCCGCGCCGACCGGCGCCGATTCCCCCGTCGCCTCGAAGCGGCCGAGCGTGGCGAGACCACCGTCGAGCGCCGTCTGGTAGGCGTCGAGGTTCTCGCGCACGCTGGTCGAACGCAGCATGCGCGCGTCGGCGTCGCGCTGACCGCAAATCTGCGAATAAGCGACGAACGCGTTCGCGCCGACCGCGGCAGCAACGACTGCCAGATTGATCAGCAGCCGCTTCGATAAAAAAGAAGTCATGGATTCCGAACGTCAGATCGTTCCGAGGGCGGAGCGCGTGGTCGCTTTCGGTGCAACAGACCGCATCGATGCGAGTTTTTTTACGTGCCAACCCATGGATAACGGCAGCGTTCGGAGCGGGTTGAGGGTGTGGGTGAAAAAATAGGCAAGTTCGGCCAGGCGTTTTGGGCCAGACGTCCCGGCTAGGCGCCGCCTCCAAATTCCTTCATGGCCGGCATGAAGTCGTGGTTGGCCTCCGGTTTGCGCGACAACTTGGCGAGCACGTAGCGCTTGAACGGATCGAGCTCGGCCCAGCGCGCCACGCTCGGCGCGGTCAGACCAGCGAGTTCGGCCTGGTGCGTGACGCCTTCCGGCACGCTATCGGTGCGACGCCAGAGCGGCGCTTCCTCGGGCGTAAACCACTCCGGCTCGACGTTGGAGTGGGTGCGCAGCATTTCGAACAGCGCGTGGTCGAAATTCGGTTCGATTTCCGTGTCGTCCTCGACCGGAAATCGCGCCAGCAACTTGCGGTCTTCGAGCGGCAGCATCTGCCATTGCGCGAGCGTGATGCGCAAGCCGAAACGGTCGAGATTGAAGCGAACCGACATCGGGATGAACGTGAAATTCTCCGAAGACTCGACCTCGAAGTTGAACAGAAGCGGTGCTTCGTTGAGTCCCATGACAGTGTCCTCGTGGATAGCGGGCAACATGCAAGCCCGGCTTGAGGTATTTTAGAACCTTATTCGCGCAGTGACGGCACCTGGCGGCACGCGGCAAGGTATGGGAGTAAGTGAGCTTGAACGAACTGGAAACAGCCGGACAGCCGGGCGCGGTGGAGCGTCAGGTACACCGGCATCGCGGCGCGGCGGTCGAAACCGTCACCGATCACGTCGGTCAGGAATGGCCGGTCGCGCTCGTCTTCAACGGCATTTCGCACGCGGTGATGATGTGTACGCCGCGCGATCTGGAAGCGTTTGCGGTCGGTTTCGCGATCTCGGAAGGCATCGTCGAGCGCGGCAGCGATATTCACGACATCGAAGTCGAGCTGCACGATGACGGCGAATTGCCGCATGCAGAAGTGCAATTGCAAGTGATACAGCAGGCGTTCGTCGCGTTGAAGGAAAAGCGCCGCGCGCTCGCCGGGCGCACCGGTTGCGGCGTCTGCGGGATCGAGAGCATCGATCTGCTGGATCTGAACCCGGAACGGGTGCCCGATACCGGCTTTCTGCAGCGGCTCGCACCGGACGCGATTGCCCGCGCCGCCCACGGCTTGCCCGAACACCAGGCGCTGACGCGATTGACCGGCGGCCTGCATGCCGCCGCGTGGTGCGATGCGGCAGGCGCGATCCGCTACGCATTCGAGGACGTCGGCCGCCATAACGCGCTCGACAAGCTGATCGGCCAGCTCGTGCTGGATCGCGTGGAGACGAAAGAGGGGTTTGTGTTTCTGTCGAGCCGCGCCAGTTACGAGCTGGTGCGCAAGGCGGCGCGCGTCGGCGTGCCGATGGTCGCGACGATCTCGGCGCCGTCGTCGCTGGCCATTGCGATTGCGCGCAAGGCGGGCGTGCGGCTGGTGAGCTTCTGCCGCGAGACGAGCTACGTCGACTACGACACGTTGCAGCCGGCGCCGGATTGAGTGCCAGGTTGAGCGTCGGCATGCATCGGCGCCCCACGCCACCGGATTGCCTTCAAATCTGGCCTCTTTTCGGCGAATTAGCCGCGCGCCAATCGGCTCACACTAGCATCGTGCCAATCGCGAGAGCCGCCCGACAATGTCATCCCGTCACGCCAAAAACCGTCCGTTCGATCTTGATCTGCCCGACCTGTTTACGTCCGAGGAGATGCTCCCGCCGGGTGTCGATGCCGACATGATGGACGGCCTGCACCGCTCCTCCGGGAAAGTATTGCAGCTTGCCACGCTGACCCATCAAGCCGTGGCGCGCGGCGACGCAGCGGCGGCGGAAGCGGCGCGGGCATCGCTCGAAAGGCAGCTCGCCATCTCTACCAGCCTGATCGACCAGCTTCTGCTCGACGGCGCGGACCAACCCACGACACATTGAGCAGCCGCAAGGCTAGCCGGAATTGATCGCCGTAGCGCGGCAATGTCGCCACTCCGAGAACTGAAATGAGTGCTTTGACCGTAATTCTCTGCATCTGGGCGATGGTCGCCTTTTGCGCGATTCTTTTCATTCGCGGCGCCACGGCGCGCGTGAAACGGCCGGCGGCGCCGCAAAAGCGCCCGGCGCGTTTTTCGATCGCGGAGTAACGCGGGTCGGCCGATCGGGCTTTCGAGCCCTTCGCTTTCCCCGCGTTGCACCAACGCTTACGGAAAAGCCCGGAAATCCGGCTTGCGCTTCTCGAAGAATGCCTTGAACGCTTCGCGCGCTTCCGGCGCGAGCAGCATCTTGCCGAAATGCACGGCTTCTTCCGACATTTGCGTCTGCAATTCCTGCTGGCTCGCGCGCTTCATCAAACTCTTCGTCACGCGCAGTGACGACGCCGGCAACGCCGCCAGCTTCGCGGCTTGCGCAGCGGCAAACGCATCCACTTCACTCGCCGGCAACACGCGATTCACGAAGCCCATACGCTGCGCTTCGGTCACGTCGAACGCTTCGCCGAGCAGCAGCTTTTCCGCCGCCGCCTGATAACCGCCCACGCGCTGCAGCAGCAAACTCGACGCCGCTTCCGGGCACAGCCCCAGTTGCGCGAACGGCAGCGAAAAGCTAGCCGAATCGGCGGCATAAACCAGATCGCAATGCAGCAGCAGCGTCGTGCCGATGCCCACCGCCGGTCCCGCCACCGACGCCACCACCGGCTTCTCCGCCGAGCTGATCGCGCGCAGGAACTGGAACACCGGCGCGTCTTCGCCCATCGGCGGCGTCTTCATAAAGTCTTCGAGATCGTTGCCGGCGCTGAAAATATTCGCGCTGCCGCGAATCAGAATCGCGCGCACCGAGGTATCGCCTTGCGCTGCAACGAGCGCGTCGGCCATGGTCTGATACATCGCGGCCGTGATCGCGTTTTTCTTGTCGGGCCGGTTGAAGGCAATCGTCAGCACGCCGTCGGCGCGCTCGACCAGAATATCCATTGTCATCTCCATCTTCTCCTCGTGATCCTGCTGAGAATGTGGAAACGGTTCGCAAGCCAGCTGGCCTGCGAACCGTTCCGCGGTCCTTAAGGGGTGCCCATGGGGACCTGTGCAAACACCGGGGTCGCCGGCGTTATCCGGTTTACAGACGCTCGATGATGCCCGCGGCGCCCATGCCGGTGCCGACGCACATCGTCACCATGCCGTATTTGTAGTTGCGGCGGCGCAGACCATGCACCACCGTCGACGCACGAATCGCGCCCGTCGCGCCCAGCGGGTGGCCGAGAGCGATCGCGCCGCCGAGCGGGTTGATCTTCGACGGATCCAGCCCGAGGTCCTGAATCACCGCCAGCGATTGCGCGGCGAACGCTTCGTTCAGTTCGATCCAGTCGATGTCGTCGATCTTCAGGCCGGCGGCCTTCAGCGCGGCCGGAATCGCTTCCTTCGGACCGATACCCATGATTTCCGGCGGCACGCCGCGCACGGCGAAGCTGACGAAACGCGCGAGCGGCGTCAGGTTGAATTCCTTCAGCATCTTTTCCGACACGACGATCAATGCGCCCGCGCCGTCCGACGTCTGCGAGCTGTTGCCCGCCGTGACCGAACCCTTGTTCGCGAACACCGTGCGCAGCTTGGCCAAGCCTTCCAGCGTGGTTTCCGCGCGCGGACCTTCGTCGAGCGACACTTCACGCGTCTTGACCTTCACTTCGCCGGTGGCGAGATCGGGGAAACGCTCGGTGATCGTGTACGCGGCGATTTCGTCGTTGAACTCACCGGACTGCTGCGCGGCGATGGCGCGGCGATGCGATTCGACCGAGAACGCGTCTTGTGCTTCGCGGCTGATCTTCCAGCGTTCGGCAACCTTCTCGGCCGTCAGGCCCATGCCGTACGCAATACCGAAGTCTTCGCTGCGATCGAAGATGTGCGGCGACATGGACGGCTTGTTGCCCATCATCGGCACCATGCTCATCGATTCACAGCCGCCCGCAATCATCGCGTCGGATTCGCCCACGCGGATGCGGTCCGCCGCCATGGCCAGCGCGGTCAGGCCCGACGCGCAGAAGCGGTTCACCGTGACGCCGCCGACCGTGTTCGGCAGGCCGGCCAGCAGTGCGCCCATTCGCGCGACGTTGAGGCCTTGTTCCGCTTCCGGAATCGCGCAGCCGATGATGGCGTCTTCGATCACCTTGGTGTCGAGGCCGGGCACTTGCGCCACGGCCGACCGGATGGCGTGCACCAGCAGTTCGTCCGGGCGCGTGTTCTTGAACATCCCGCGCGGCGCCTTGCCGATCGGCGTGCGGCTCGCGGCGACGATGTATGCGTCTTGCAATTGCTTTGACATATTTAGCTCCTTAGCTCGTCGCTTAGTTACGAACCGGCTTGCCGGTTTGCAGCATGCCCATGATCCGTTCCTGCGTCTTCTGCGTGCCGAGCAGGTCGACAAACGCACGACGCTCGAGTTGCAGCAGCCATTCTTCGTCGACGAGGCTACCGGCTTCGACATCGCCGCCGCACACCGCTTCAGCGATGCGGCTTGCGATCAGGTAATCGTGCTCGCTGATAAAGCGGCCGTCGCGCATATTGACGAGCGACGCCTTGATGGTCGCGATCGCCGAGCGGCCCGCCACCGGCACCTGCGTGACCCGCAGCGGCGGACGGTAACCCGCCGCGGACAGCGCGCGCGCTTCCTTCTTCGCGATATCGAGCAGCTCGAACACATTGAAGACGATCGTGTCCGACGGCTTCAGGTAACCCATGGCGCGGGCGTCGAGCGCGGAGGCCGAGACCTTCGCCGTCGCCGCGTTTTCGAACGACTTCTGCACGAACTTCAGCAGGTCGTTGGTCGCGCCGGCTTGCGTCGCCGCTTCCGCCGCGCGCAGGGCCGCTTCCTTCAGGCCGCCGCCGGCCGGCACGAGGCCGACACCGACTTCCACCAGACCGAAGTAGCTCTCGATATGCGCCACCCGCTTCGCGCTGTGCAGCGCCAGCTCGCAACCACCGCCGAGCGCAATGCCCGACACGGCCGAGATGACCGGCACGCTCGCGTACTTCACGCGCAGCATGCCCTGCTGGAATTTCTTGACGAACGGCTCGATCCCCTTCGCGCCGCCCATCATGAACACGGGCATCGCTTCTTCGAGGTTGGCGCCGGCGGAGAACGGACCGCCCGGCGTGCCGAGCTTCAGCGACGTGGGCTGCCACACCACCAGACCCTTGTAATCCTTTTCGGCGAGTTCGATAGCCTGCGTCAGACCGTCGATCACCGACGGTCCGATCGTGTTCATCTTGCTCTTGAACGACACGATCAACACGTCGTTCTCACCCGCGCGATCGTCGACCCAAGCACGCACGGCATCGGTTTCGAACAGCGTCTTGCCGTAGGTTTTCGGATCGGCCGAGGTCTCGCCGACCAGCGGTGCACGAAACACCTGCTTGTCGTACACGCCCAGCGACGAGCGCGGCACGAACGTCTTCGACGCCGGCGACCACGAACCTTCGTTGGTATGCACGCCGCCCTTGTCAGCGACCGGACCTTCGAGCACCCACGACGGCAGCGGCACGTTCGACAACGCCTTGCCTGCCGCGATGTCCTCCTGCACCCACTCCGCGACCTGCTTCCAGCCAGCCGTCTGCCAGCCTTCGAACGGACCTTCGTTCCAGCCGAAGCCCCAGCGGATCGCCAGATCGACGTCGCGCGCGTTGTCGGCGATCGATTCCAGATGCACGCCGATGTAGTGATACACGTCGCGGAAAATCGCCCACAGGAACTGCGCCTGCGGATGTTCCGATTCACGCAGCAGCTTCAGACGCTCGGCCGCCGGGCGCTTCAGAATACGGCCGACCAGTTCGTCCGCCTTCGCGCCGCCGTCCACGTACTCACCCGTCTTCGGGTCGAGCACCTTGATCGCCTTACCTTCTTTCTTGTAGAAGCCGCCGCCGGTCTTCTGACCAAGCGCGCCCTTCTTGACCAGTTCGGCCAGCACGGCCGGCGTTTCGTAGACCGGGAAGAACGGGTCGTCCTTCAGCGTGTCCTGCATCGTCTTGATGACGTGCGCCATCGTGTCCAGACCGACCACGTCGGCGGTGCGGAACGTCGCGGACTTCGCACGGCCCAGACGCGCGCCGGTCAGATCGTCCACTTCGTCGAAACGCAGGCCGAATTTCGCGGCTTCCGTCACGACCGCGAGGATCGAGAAAATCCCGACGCGGTTGGCGATGAAGTTCGGCGTGTCTTTGGCGCGCACGACGCCCTTGCCGACCACGCTCGTCAGGAAGGATTCGAGCTGATCGAGAATTTCCGGACGCGTCGTCGCGGTCGGGATCAGTTCGACCAGATGCATGTAACGCGGCGGATTGAAGAAATGCACGCCGCAGAAGCGCGCCTTCAGTTCATCCGGGAAACCTTCCGACAACGACGTGATCGACAGACCCGACGTGTTGGTCGCGAAAATCGCGTTCGGTGCGAGATGCGGCGCGACCTTCTTGTACAGGTCGTGCTTCCAGTCCATCCGCTCGGCGATGGCTTCGATCACGAGATCGCATTCGGCGAGCTTCTCGATGTCGTCGTCGTAATTGGCGGGCTGGATGTATTGCGCGTCGTCCTTCACGCCGAACGGCGCCGGCGACAGCTTCTTCAGATTCTCGATCGCCTTCAGTGCGATCGCGTTCTTCGGGCCTTCCTTGGCGGGCAGGTCGAACAGCAGCACGGGCACCTTGGCGTTGATCAGGTGCGCGGCGATCTGCGCGCCCATCACGCCGGCGCCAAGCACGGCTACCTTGCGAATGATCAGATTGCTCACGTCGTTCCTCCGGGGAGTTATGCGATGTCGCGACGCGTCGATCGACGCGTCACGATGTGATGTGTGGCTGACACAGGCGCCGCTCGCGTGACGCGCGGCGCCTGTCGTGATGTGGCTTTAGAACAGCGCTTCGTCGACGTCCATCATCGACTTCGAACCGGCGCGCGCCTGACGGATGGTCATGGCCGTTTCCGGCAGCAGCTTCGCGAAGTAGAAACGCGCGGTGGCGAGCTTGGCCTTGTAGAACGGATCGCCGGAGGCTTCCTTGTCCAGCGCGATACGCGCCATGCGGGCCCAGAAGTACGAGAACACCAGGTGACCGACGGTGCGCAGATACGGCACGGCGGCGGCACCGACTTCGTCCGGGTTCTGCATGGCCTTCATGCCGATTTCCATCGTGAGCTTCTGCACCTTGTCGCCGATGTCGGCGAGCGGGTTGATGAACTCCTGCATTTCCGGCTTGATGCCTTCGGCTTCGACGAAATCCGACACCAGCTTGCCGAACTTCTTCATCTTCGCGCCCATGTCGCCGAGAATCTTGCGGCCGAGCAGGTCGAGCGCCTGAATCGCGTTGGTGCCTTCGTAGATCATGTTGATCCGCGCGTCGCGCACGTACTGCTCCATGCCCCACTCGGCGATGAAGCCGTGGCCGCCGTAGATCTGCATGGCGTGGTTGGTGCTTTCAAACGCATTGTCCGACAGGAACGCTTTCAGAATCGGCGTGAGCAGCGCGACGAGGTCGGCAGCGTCCTTACGCGCGGCTTCGTCGGCGTGCGACAGTTCCTTGTCGATATGCAGCGCAGACCAGTACGAGAATGCGCGCGCGGCTTCGGCGTAGGCCTTCTGCGTGAGCAACATGCGGCGCACGTCCGGATGCACGATGATAGGATCGGCAGCTTTTTCCGGCGCCTTCGGGCCCGTCAGCGAACGCATCTGCAGACGCTCTTTCGCATACGTCAGCGAGTTCTGGTAACCGATTTCGGTCAGGCCCAGACTCTGCATGCCGACGCCGAGACGCGCGGCGTTCATCATCACGAACATGGCGTTCAAGCCCTTGTTCGGCTCGCCGACCAGCCAGCCCTGCGCGTTGTCGAGATTGATCACGCAGGTGGCGTTGCCGTGAATGCCCATCTTGTGCTCGATGGAACCGCACTTCACGCCGTTGCGCTCGCCCGGCTCACCGGCTGCGTTCGGCACGAATTTCGGCACGATGAACAGCGAAATGCCCTTGGTGCCGTTCGGTGCGCCCGGCAGACGCGCGAGCACCAGGTGAACGATGTTCTCCGCGAGATCGTGTTCGCCGCTGGAGATGAAAATCTTGGTGCCGCTGATCGCGTACGAGCCGTCGCTGTTCGGTTCGGCCTTGGTGCGCAGAATGCCGAGGTCGGTGCCGCAATGCGGTTCGGTCAGACACATCGTGCCGGTCCAGACGCCCGCGACCAGCTTCGGCAGATAAGCTTTTTGCAGTTCAGGCGTGCCGTGCGCGTGCAGACATTCGTACGCGCCGTGCGACAGGCCCGGGTACATGGTCCATGCCTGGTTTGCCGAGTTCAGCATTTCGTACAACGCGTTGTTGACGAAAGCCGGCAGCCCCTGACCGCCGTATTCCGGATCGCAGCCCAGTGCGGGCCAGCCGGCTTCGACGTATTGCTTGTATGCTTCCTTGAAGCCCTTCGGCGTGGTCACGACACCGTCGCCGACGTACGTGCAGCCTTCCTGGTCGCCGCTGTGGTTGAGCGGGAACAGCACTTCGGCGCAGAACTTGCCGGCCTCTTCCAGCACCGCGTTGATGGTGTCGGCGTCGAGATCCGCGTGCTTCGGCATCTGCTTGATTTCGGCTTCGACGTTAAGCAGTTCGTGCAACACGAATTGCATGTCGCGCAGCGGCGCGGCGTACTGTCCCATGACTCTCTCCAAGTTTGACAAGAAGCCAGGCTATTAGCTGAGTCCGTGGATCGGAACTTTCTGCGCCGCGAATCTTTTGAGGTTCGGCGGCTCTGCTAACGGCTTTCGCTTTGATACGAAACAATCAATTTTTCCAGCGCGGCCCACGTGAGGCGCACGGCGTCCGGCAGGTGCAGGAAGCGTGCGTCGTGATGCAGACCGAGCGTGAAGCTATACAGTTCGAACAGCATCAGTTGCGGATCGGTGTCGGCACGCAGATGCCCTTCTTCCATCGACTGCGAAATGGCGCGCGTGAGTGCCGCACGCCAGATCGTCACGCTCGACACCAGTTGCTCACGCACCGGGTTATCCGCGCGGTCGTCGTATTCGACGGCGCCGCTGATGTAGATGCACCCGGTCGTGACTTCCTGAATGCGCTTCTCGATCCAGCGAGAAATCATCGCGCGCAAGCGCGGCAAGCCACGAGGCTCGCGCAAGCTCGGGAAGAACACCTCGTCTTCGAAACGACGGTGATATTCGCGCACGACTTCGACCTGCAAATCCTCGCGCGACCCGAAATGCGCGAACACACCGCTTTTGCTCATCTGCATGCGCTCGGCCAGCAGCCCGATCGTCAGACCTTCCAGTCCGTCGCGGCTTGCCAGATCGAGTGCTGCTTCGAGAATCGCGGCTCGCGTTTGTTCGCCTTTTCGCATAGCTTTTTACCGTTCTAATGTGACCGAAATAAAATCGAACGGCCGTACTATTATTGTGGGCGGCCGCCCGCTAAACAAGGACTTTATTAGAAACCGGTTTCTAACCAGGTTCCAATTCTGCGGCATCCGTCAATCAGAGGAATCAGATTTTTTAGAGGCCTTTGCCAGGCCTCTGCCTTGAGACAGAGGTTGCCAGTGAAGGTGCTCACGTTCCCCGATTGCCGCAGCCGGCCGACATGATGCAGCAAGTCGGCCGGAATCGAGAAGGATTCGAGTCAGCGTGGGCTTTGTAGGGGGGTGCCGGCGTGGGGGAAGCGCTGCTGGAGGGCACGGGCGACCCGCGTCAGAACGTCGTCCCAGTCGCCTCGACGCGGCTGCGTGAAGAGGCGCAAGCCGGGATACCAGGGACTGTCGTCGCGGCCCTGAAGCCAGCGCCAGCAACCCGCAAAGCGATTGAGCAGCCAGACGGGTTTGTCCATGGCCGCGGCGAGATGGGCCACTGAAGTATCGACTGAAATCACGAGGTCGAGGTTGGCGATCAAGGCGGCGGTGTCGGCGAAGTCCGCGAGGTCGGCGGTCCAGTCGGTTAGCGGGGTTGAGTTCGTGTTTGGGTCCGCGCAAGCGGTGCCGGTAGAGTTGGCGCGTTTGGATGGGTCGTCTGTCTTTTGCAGACTGATCCAGTGGATGTGCGCCGGCGCCAGCAGCGGCGCGATCTGCGCGAAGGTGAGGCTGCGCAAGCGGTCTACGGCGATACCCGAATGGCCGCCCGCCCACACCACGCCCACACGCGGTAGATACCTGGTTGGCAGCGCCGCCAGCCGCGCGCGCCAGATGGCGGCCTGTTTGGGATCGGCGTGCAGGTAAGGTAGCTCGGCCGGGATCGTTTCTACTTGCGTATGAAACGCCATCGGCAGTGACATCAGCGGACAGTAGCAATCCCAGTCGTTCAGCTCGGCCGGCACGGCGTCGAGCAGCCTGATTCCTGGCCAGCGGGAGCACAAAGACTGCTCGTAAAGGCGGCGCAATGCGGGCGGGCAGACGTAGCCTACCAAGGGAAAACACCGAAGCAACAATGGTAGGTAGCGGACGAACTGCAGGCTGTCGCCATAGCCCTGTTCGTCCAGGACAAGCAGGCGTTCATAGGGCACGCGCCCGGCCCGCCTCCCGATGCCATGGCGCAGGTCCGCGCCGGTCCAGCGCGGCAGCGGCACTTGTACAGGCTCGCGTGCCGGGGTTCCATCGGCACGCCTGAAGCTGATCCAGCGGTCTTCGAAATACGGCCACGCCGCTTCGTAACGGCCGGTGGCCAGCAAAACCATCGCCAGATTGTTCCGTGCGATGAGATTCGCTGGGGTCACCTCGAGGGCGCGGCGGTAGTGCCGCTCCGCTTCGTCCAATGCGCCGAGGTCGCCTAAGATACGCCCGAGATTGTTATGCGCGGCCGAGTTGTCCGGGTCGAGTTCGAGCGTGCGGCGATAGCTGACGGCCGCTTCGTCGAGACAATCGTGATGCTGCAGCGTCAACGCGAGGTTGTAGTGCAAGGCCGCGAAGTCCGGGTCGATCGCAAGCCCCTGGCGCAGACTGTCGATCGCCCCCGCGAAGTCGCCCAGTTTGAGCTGGATCGCGTAGAGCGTGTTGTAGAAGATCGGTGCGGGATGAATCTGGATCGCGCGTTCGAGCCAGCTGCGAGCGGTTTCTGCGTGACCCGAGGCAAGCGCGAGCAGGCCTTGCAGATGCAGCGCGCCGACGTGCCCGGCGTTGTGTTCGAGGATGCGATTGGAAAGCGCGTGGACTTCGTCGAGACGGCCCGCTTGATACGCCGTCACGGCGTGATCGTGAAGGCGTGAGAGATTGTCGGATGAGGTAGAGGATACGGCTGGCGAGGTGGGCAATAGCGTCTCCGTGACGCGGCCGGTCCGCTTGCCGTGAGCGCGCAGTCGAACCGGCTGCTGGGCGTGAAGAAGGTCGATAGATCGGCGACCTGCGCCATGCATCTGGCCGCCCGATTGATCGAGCGCAGATTGTGTTTGCCGCTTCGCGACGAGTCTTTAGGATCGGTCTGAAATGTGCGTGCGTCGCAAAGACACAGGCTCCGGTTCAGTCGTACCCGCCCACCGTCAACACCTTCATCACTGCGCGATACGTCGTATAGGCGAGCCAGTTGAGCACCCGCTCGCCGGCCGGCCGCGCGTCGTAATGCGCTTCGTCGATCCGTCGCGAGTCCTTGAACGCGGCGAGAATCGCCTCGCGCAACGCGTCGATCGCGGGATCGTTCACCAGCACGACGTTGGCTTCGTTGTTGAGCATCAGGCTCAAGGCGTCGAGGTTTGACGAACCAACAGTCGCCCAGTTCGAATCCACCACCGCGACCTTGCCGTGCAGCAGCGTCTTTTCATACTCGGCGATCTGCACACCGGCCTTCAGCAACGCGCGATACAGAAACGGCACCGCGTAATCGAGCGCCTTGAATTCCTTGCGGCCGACAATCAGCTTCACGTCGACCCCGCGCCGCGCCGCCAACACCAGCGCACGACGCAGCTTGCGGCCCGGCATGAAATACGGGTTGGCCAGCAGGACTTCGCTGCGCGCCTGGCCGATCGCGGTCAGATACGCTTTCTCGATGGCGCGACGGTTGATCAGGTTGTCGCGCGCGACGAACGCCACACACGGTTGTCCGCCCGCCCACAAGGCTTCGTTGCGACGTCGACGGCGCCGCCGCAAACTGCCGAGCGACGCGCTCGTCTTCGGCCCAAGATCCGGCTCCAGCGACTCGATCGGCCGGTGTCCGAGCCGGATCCGCCGCCATTGCACCTCGAATGCCTGACGCACGTCCGCGACGACCGGTCCGTGCAATTCGACAGCGAAATCCCAGCGCCGGTAAGGCAGTCGCTCGCCGTCGTTCTCGTAGTCGTCGACGATATTGATGCCGCCGCAATAAGCGAACTGATCGTCGATCACCGCCAACTTGCGGTGCGTGCGCGAAAAACCGAAGCGGCCGAACAGATGCGGGTTGTAAATACGATGGTCAATGCCGGCCATCGGCCACTCGGTGAACATCGGCAGGCGCGCGGTACCGATGCCGTCGGTAATCACGCGCACCTTCACGCCGCGCGAAGCGGCGCGCAGCAACGCTTCGCTGATCGCCTTGCCGGCGTCGTCATGGCAGAAGATGTAGGTTTCCAGCACAACGTCGTGTTGCGCGGCATCGACACGCGCAACCAACGCGCTGAAGAATTCATCGCCGGAGCGCAGCAGTTTGACGTCGTTGCCGCTAGTGAAGCGATAGCGCTGCCAGTAGCGGCGGCCGAGCAGCGATTGCCGCAGTCGGGCAAAACGGCGCGCGCCGCCGACGCTCACTGGCCACGCTCGCTGTCGTCCGCCACCGCACCGGTCGCGTGACGCCCGGCGAGCCGCTTCGGCAATTGCAGAATCGCATCTGCATTCGACGACGAAAAGCAGCGCGACGCCGCCTCTTCATAGGGCAGCCACATAAACGCGGTGTGCTCGCGTGGCGCCAGCCTCACGTTGAGTTGCTCGGGCACCTGCACGCTGAACCAGTGTTCGGTGTTGTGGATCACGCCTTCGGCATAGCGATGGCGAAACTCCGGGTAGATCTCGTATTCGATCGAATATTGCCAGTCGAACAACGCGCTTTGCGCCACGAGCCGACCGCCGATCACGATGCCGGTTTCCTCGGCGACTTCACGCACGGCGGTATCGACGCACGCTTCATCGAGCTGATCTTTGGAACCGGTCACCGATTGCCAGAAGCCGGCATGGTCGGCGCGCTCGATCAGCAGCACCTCGAGCGCGGGCGTATGGATGACGACGAGTACGGATTGCGGAATCTTCGGCGGTTTCGGCATGGTGTGGAAACTGGGCGCAGGGTCTGCGCGGTACATGTCGGATGACGGTCGAAAGCTGTTGCTGCGACTGTAACGCAAAAAACGAAAAAGGCGCTGGGAGTTGCCTCTGCGCCTTTTTCGTTTCGCGGTGTTGATTGCGGCTGTTGGTCACCCGCCGCTTCGCGCGCCGCACGCTGCCGCATCCGGACAGCGCGAGGTGCGCTTGAACCTGCCCATTTACACCTTCGGTTCCGGCGTACGCACACGAATGTGCAACTCGCGCAACTGGCGCTCGTCCACTTCGCTCGGCGCCTGCGTCAGCAGACACTGCGCGCGTTGCGTCTTCGGGAACGCGATCACGTCGCGGATCGAATCGGCGCCGGCCATCATCGTGACGATGCGGTCCAGACCGAAAGCAATACCGCCGTGCGGCGGCGCGCCGTATTGCAGCGCGTCGAGCAGGAAGCCGAACTTGGCTTGCGCTTCTTCCGCGTTGATCTTCAGCGCGCGGAACACCTTGCTCTGCACCTCCTCACGGTGGATACGCACCGAACCGCCGCCGATTTCCCAGCCGTTCAACACCATGTCGTAGGCTTTCGCGAGGCAGCGCGCCGGATCCGTTTCCAGATACTCGAGGTGCTCGTCCTTCGGGCTCGTGAACGGGTGATGCGCGGCGACGTAGCGGTTGTCTTCCTCGTCGTACTCGAACATTGGGAAGTCGATCACCCACAGCGGCTTCCAGCCGGACTCGACCAGACCGTTGGCCTTGCCGAATTCCGAGTGGCCGATCTTCAGACGCAGCGCGCCCAGGCTGTCGTTCACCACCTTCGCGCGATCCGCCGCGAAGAAAATAATGTCGCCGTCTTGCGCGCCGGTGCGCTCGATGATCGCCTTGATCGCTTCGTCGTGCAGGTTCTTGACGATCGGGCTTTGCAGACCGTCACGGCCCTTGGCGACTTCGTTGACCTTGATCCAGGCCAGTCCCTTAGCGCCGTAGATACGCACGAATTCCGTGTAGCTGTCGATATCGCCACGCGAGAGCTCGCCGCCCTTCGGCACGCGAATCGCGGCAACGCGACCGTCTTTCGTGTTGGCCGGCGTGCTGAACACCTTGAAGTCGACGTCTTTCATGGCGTCGGTCAGGTCGGTGAATTCGAGCTTGACGCGCAGGTCGGGCTTGTCCGAACCGAAACGGCGCATGGCTTCCGAATAGAGCATGACCGGGAATTTCTCGTCCAGCGAGACGCCGATCGTTTCCTGGAAGATGTGACGGATCATCGCTTCGAACAGATCGCGGATTTCCTGTTCCGACAGGAACGAGGTTTCGCAGTCGATCTGCGTGAATTCCGGCTGACGGTCGGCGCGCAGGTCTTCGTCGCGGAAGCACTTGACGATCTGGTAGTAGCGATCGAAGTTCGCCACCATCAGCAGTTGCTTGAACAGTTGCGGCGATTGCGGCAGCGCGAAGAACTGACCGGGGTTCGTACGCGACGGCACGAGGTAATCGCGCGCGCCTTCCGGCGTGCTCTTGGTGAGCATCGGCGTTTCGATGTCGATGAAACCCTGGCCATCCAGATATTTACGCGCTTCGATCGCGACGCGGTAACGCAGACGCAGGTTGTGCTGCATCTGCGGACGGCGCAGATCGAGCACGCGATGCGTGAGGCGCGTGGTTTCCGACAGGTTGTCGTCGTCGAGCTGGAACGGCGGCGTGATCGACGCGTTCAGCACGATCAGCTCGTGGCACAGCACTTCGATCTTGCCGCTCTTCAGCGCGGCGTTCGTGGTGCCTTCCGGACGGTTACGCACCACGCCCTTGATTTGCACGCAGAACTCGTTGCGCACGCCTTCGGCGGTCTTGAACATCTCCGCGCGGTCCGGGTCGCAAACGACCTGAACGAGGCCTTCGCGATCGCGCAGGTCGATGAAGATGACGCCGCCATGGTCGCGGCGGCGGCTTACCCAGCCGCACAGCGAGACGGATTGGCCCAGCAGTTCTTCGGTCACCAGACCGCAGTATTCAGATCTCATCGACATGATGTTTGTCTTTCGTTATGCATTGGTTGAACGGCGCGCGGCAATGAATGCCCCGCACCGGCATTACAGCGGAGGCTCGACTGTCGTGCGGCGCACCGGCGCCGGCGGCGCGGACGGCGCCACGACGCCCATCGAGACGATGTACTTGAGCGCCGCGTCGACCGTCATGTCGAGTTCGATCACTTCGCTCTTGGGCACCATCAGGAAGAAGCCGGACGTAGGGTTCGGCGTAGTCGGCACATACACGCTGACGTGATCTTCTTTCAGGTGGTTGACCACGTCGCCGCCCGGAATCCCGGTCAGAAACGCAATCGTATAGGAGCCGCGGCGCGGATACTCGATCAGCAGCGCCTTGCGAAACGCATTACCGCTGCTCGACAGCAAGGTATCCGACACCTGCTTGACGCTGGTGTAGATCGGGCCGACCACTGGAATGTGCGCGACCACGACTTCCCACCACTTCACGAGCTTCTGCCCGATGAAGTTCTGCGTCAACAGCCCGACGACAAAGATAAACGCGAGCGTGAGCACCGCGCCGAGCCCTGGCAACCGGAAACCGAACACCCGCTCCGGCTGCCAGGAGCTCGGCAGCAGCAACAGTGTCTGGTCCATCGTACCGATGATCAGGCCGAGCACCCACAGTGTGATAGCCAGAGGCACCAGCACCAGCAGGCCAGTCAGGAACACCGATTTGAGCGTCGTTTTTTTCGTCGTCATGTGTACCGCCAGAAAGCCGCGCGGGTCAGAACCGGCACGCGGCGTGTGCGCCGCCCGTCAGGGCGGCAGTCCGACTAGGCGCTGCCGGAACCGCTCGAACTCGGCGCCGCTGCCGGTGCGGCAGCAGGCGCGGCCGGCGTTGCGGCTGCGTTCGATGACCCGGCGGCCGGAGCCGTGTCGGATTTTGCGCCGCCATTACTGGCCGCCGCGGCATTCTCGCCGGCGCCGCCATTGGCCGCGCCATTCGCGTCGGGCTTAGCAGGCGCAGCCGCGCCGCTATTGCCGCCGCGGAAATCGGTGACGTACCAGCCCGAACCCTTCAACTGGAAACCGGCTGCAGTCACCTGCTTGCGAAACGTGTCTTTCCCGCATTCGGGACACTGCGTCAACTGGGGATCGCTCATCTTCTGAAGCACGTCCTTCCCGAAGCCGCATGACTCGCAACGATACGCGTAGATCGGCATGATCTTTTCCCTACTGAAATCTAGTAAACGCTTGCAAAGCCTTGAATTATAGCCGCAAACGATGTCCCTCCCCCGGTTTTCGGGGATGGGCGCCCGACGCAGCCGCCGGACGCATAAATGGGGGCGGCGAGGGTCGAATCAAGGGCGGCCGATGTTCCGTGCCGAACACGGACGCGCCGCGTTCAGCCGCGACGACGCCAGGTCAGCCAGCGCTCACGTCCGGCGAACACCGGAATCGAGTCATTCACCGCTTCGTCTTCGATCAGCTCGAAGTACGGCGTGAGCAGGGCGTCGAGCTCAGCGCGTTCGATACCGAACGGCGGCCCTTTCGGCGTCGCGCCGATGAAATAGAATCCGGCGAGCAGCGCGCCGCTGGGCAAGAGTTCGGCCATGCGCCGTGCGTAATCGGCGCGAAGCGCAAGCGGCAACGCACAGAGAAAAGCCCGCTCGTAAATCCACTCGGGCGCGAAGGGCGGCTCATAGGTGAAGAAGTCCGCCTGCTCCACCAGATGCGCATGCCGTGCGCCCAATTGCGCATGCGCCGCCGCAACGGCGGCCGGCGAGAAATCGATCGCGCGAACCGGGTTGCCGCGCTCGGCCAGCCAGAGCGCCTCGTACGCGCTGCCGCAACCCGGAATCAGCACCGCCGCGCCTGGGTGGCGAGCGGCGAAAGCCTGAAACGTCGACGGCACGCCCGCCTGATCCCATGGCATGAAACCGCGCTCGAAGCGTTCGTCCCAGAACCGCGGCGAGTTGGGATCGCGGGTCGCGAAGTCGGGCACGGCAGGTTGGGTCGGATCGCTCATTGAATGCCTCGTGGATCAGGTCTGAATCAACCGCCGTATGCGAGCGCCAGAAACGCTCGCGCCAGCACCGCGCCCACCCCGACCGCCACGCCGAACAACAGCAGGCCCTGCAGCAAACGGTTGGTGCGCTTCTGTTCGAGCAGAATCTGGCGAATCATGTCGTCGTTCGCACCGTGCTTGTTGTCGTGCCGCTCGGCCAGCACGTGGTGAATCAGGCGCGGCAACTGCGGCAACGTCTTGCTCCACTGCGGCGCTTCGATCTTGAGCCGCTCGTACCAGCCGCGCAGGCCGATCTGTTCGTTCATCCAGCGTTCGAGGTATGGCTTCGCGGTCTTCCACAGATCCAGTTCAGGATCGAGCGAGCGGCCGAGCCCTTCCACGTTGAGCATGGTTTTTTGCAACAGGACCAGTTGCGGCTGGATCTCGACGTTGAAGCGACGCGACGTGGAAAACAAACGCATCAGCACCTGACCGAGCGAAATATCTTTCAGCGCGCGATCGAAATACGGCTCGCAGACCGCGCGAATCGCGCTTTCGAGTTCCTCGACGCGCGTGGTGGGCGGCACCCAGCCCGACTCCAGATGCAGCGTGGCGACGCGGTGGTAGTCGCGCTTGAAGAACGCCAGGAAGTTCTGCGCCAGATAGTTCTTATCGAAGTCCGACAGCGCGCCGATGATGCCGAAGTCGAGCGCGATGTAGCGGCCGAAGTGCGCCGGATCGAGGCTCACCTGAATGTTGCCCGGATGCATGTCGGCGTGAAAAAAACCGTCGCGGAACACCTGGGTGAAGAAAATCTCGACGCCTTCGCGCGCGAGCTTCGGAATGTCCACGCCCGCCGCGCGCAGCGTCTCGACCTGGCTGATCGGCACGCCGACCATGCGTTCCATGACCAGCACCGTGGGCGTGCAAAACTCCCAGTACATTTCCGGCACCAGCAACAGATCGAGCCCGGCGAAGTTGCGACGCAACTGGCTGCCGTTGGCCGCCTCGCGCATCAGGTCAAGTTCGTCGTGCAGGTATTTGTCGAATTCGGCGACCACCTCGCGCGGCTTCAGACGCTTGCCGTCGGCCCACAGGCGTTCGGCCCAGACGGCGATATCGCGCAGCAGCGCGAGGTCGGAATCGATCACCGGCAGCATGTTCGGCCGCAGCACCTTCACCGCGACGGCTTTGCCCGCGTGCTGCCCGGCCTTCACCTTCGCGAAGTGCACCTGCGCGATCGAGGCGCTCGCCACCGGCACCCGCTCGAAATCGTCGAACAACACGTCGACCGGCGCACCGAGCGCGCTCTCGACCAAACCGATCGCCACTGCCGAATCGAACGGCGGCACCTGATCCTGCAACTTCGCCAACTCATTGGCGATATCCACCGGCAACAGGTCGCGGCGCGTGGACAACACCTGGCCGAACTTCACGAAGATCGGCCCGAGACTTTCCAGCGCCAGCCGCAAGCGCACACCCGGCGGCGCGTCGAACTTGCGGCCGATCATGGCGATACGCAGCAGCAACCGCACGCGCCGGTCGTTGATGCGGCCGAGCATCATCTCATCGAGACCGAAGCGGATAACCGTGAAAAAAATCTTGAGAAAACGCAGAAAACGCATGGTTGTGCCCGTTGACTAGCGCGTGCCGCGCGACATGGCGGCGCCGCCCGGCGCATCGGCGCCGCGGGCTTCGACCTTCTGTTCAAGACGCTCGACGCGTTTTTCGACTCGCGCCAACGCGTCGCGCGCGCGCGCCAGTTCGACGTTGAAATCGTCGAGCGCGGTGCGGCGCACCAGTTGCGGATTCTCGTCGAGCAGATATTCAGCGGCGGTATCGAGCAGGTTACGCCCGGTGCGCTGCACGTGTTCACCGACCGTGCGCACGACCGACGCCACCCGCCAGGCCGGCCCGTCGCCGATGAATTTCGCCAGATCCTCTTCCGGTTCCCAGCGCAGATGCTCGGCGAGTTTGGCGATCACCGTGGCGAACTCGGCGTCGCCTTCAATCTTCACGTGCTTCATCACGGCGGCCTGGCCGCCTTGCACGAACGCCGGCAACGCGTCGGACGGCACCGAGATCGTCACGTCGAACTGCTGCGCCTCGGTTTCGCCGACCGCGGCCAGATAGCCGTCGGGCTGCACGAGCAGCGTCAACACGACCGGCGGGCACGCCAGCCTGGCGGTCTTGCCCGCGTAAGGGGCGAGGCGCTCACGAGCCCACGATTCGCGGGCGAGCAGATGATTGACAGCAGCAGCGAAGGGCTTGGCGGCGAGGGTCATTGAAAGTGGCAAGAAAAAACCCGCGCGGGCGATGTGCCCGCGCGGGTTCCTATTGTAACGTCCGTTCGCTTCGCGGCCTGCTATGCCGAACGGCCAACGCTTTGTGCAAAGTCAGGACCAACCACGTTGCCCCGACGCTGTCGCGCGAGGATGTCAGTGCTGCGCGACCTGCTGGATACCGGCCAGCAGCCAGCCTTCGCCCGCACGGTTCGCCTTCGACAGATTCCACACTTCGACGAACGGTTCGGCCGCCGCGCCCGGCGCCTCGCGGATCAGGCCGGAGAAGCGCACGCTCGCGAAGTACTCGTTGGCGCGCTCTTCGACGCCCAGCATCTCGGCGTTCAACTGGACGATGTCCGTCTGGTTGGCCTCCGAACCGCGCGAGGACAGATCCACCTTCACTTCGGCGAACATTTCCGGCGTGGTGAATTCGCGGATGTCTTCCGTATTACCCACGTCCCATGCGGCTTGCAGTCGCACGAAGTAGACCTTGGCGTTACGCAGGAACGCGTCCGAATCGAATCCGGCCGGCACGGCCGGCGCCGGGTTGATGGTCGGCGTATTCAGCGGGTTGCCTTGCGGCTCGAGATACGAGCCGGTGGGCGGCGCGCTGTAGCGAGGTTCCTGCGGCGCGTAGCCGGTGTTGCCCACGTTCAGCGACGGCGAAGCGCCCGCGTACGCCGGTTGCCCCGTGTCACGCTTGCGATTCATGAAGCGACGAACCAGCCAGATACCGACCATGGCCAGCAGCGCGATCACGATCACGTTGGCCATGGCGCCGGCAAACGCGCCGCCCAGACCAAAGTGCGACAACAACGCGGCGATACCCAGACCGGCGGCCAGACCGGCGATCGGCCCAAGCCAGCGCGAGCGGTTAGGCGCGGCGGCCGCGGCCGGCGAAGGCGCCGGAGCCGGTTGCGCGCGCTGCTGCATGGCCGAATTGCTTTGGGAGGGCGACGAGGGAGCGGACTGCTGCTGAACCGTGTTCGACTGACGGCCAATACTACGGCCACCGCCCATGCGGCGAGCTTCCGCATCGAGCGAAGCGAGGGAGCCGGCCATGATCAGACCGACCATCGCGATCAGTCCGATTCTTCTCACCAGCGACCGCTTAACCTTACGGGGAGATAACACACCTGAATCGGACATTTTCGTACTTTCCTTTAAAAATCGATGGGTTAGGAACCCTAGTATTTGGTCCCCACATGTAAAGCTACCACGCCAGCTGACAAATTGTAATATTTGACGCCGTCCAGGCCCGCTTGTTCCATCATTGTTTTTAAAGTTTCCTGATCCGGATGCATCCGGATCGATTCCGCCAGGTATTGATAGCTCTCGGCGTCCTTCGCAAAGCGTTCGCCCAACCACGGCAACACCTTAAAAGAATAGACGTCGTAGACTTTTTTGAGCGGATCCCACACCTTCGAGAATTCCAGCACCAGCAGGCGCCCCGACGGTTTCAGCACGCGCCGCATTTCGGCCAGCGCGATATCCTTGTGCGTCATGTTGCGCAAGCCGAACGCCACCGTCACCACGTCGAAGTAGTTGTCCGGAAAGGGAATTTTCTCGGCGTCGCAGAGCAGCGCCGGGGTAATCACCCCTTTGTCCAGCAGACGATCGCGGCCCACACGCAGCATGGATTCGTTGATGTCGGTGTGCCAGACCTCGCCGGTTTCCCCGGCCCGCTTCGCGAAGGCCTTCGACAGATCGCCCGTGCCGCCCGCGATGTCGAGCACCTTGTAACCCGGCCGCACGTTGGCCTGAGCGACCGTGAACAGCTTCCACGCCCGGTGCATCCCGCCCGACATCAGGTCGTTCATCAAGTCGTAGTTGGCGGCAACCGAGTGGAACACGCCCGCCACCTTCTGCGCTTTGTCCTGTTCGTCGACCGATTGAAAGCCGAAGTGGGTTTTGCTCATCGCGCTTGTCCTTTCGCGTATTCTGAAATGTTGCGCCGCATCAGTGCGGCGATCAGGGCGAATCGTATCAGTGACAGTGCCCGTGCGCAGCGCCGGATGGAATCATCGGCGTATCCCGGTCGACGCCGGCTGCCTGTAGTTTGGCGAGATAGGCGGCCCAGAGTTCATCCTGACGCACCGCCATGTCGTACAACTGGTCCCACGAATAGATGCCGCTACCGTGCCCGTCGGAGAAAGTCGGCTGCAGCGCATAGTTGCCGACGCCTTCGATCATGGTGATCGTCACGTCGCGCTTGCCGGTCTGCAGGGTTTCCTGGCCGGGCCCGTGGCCCTGCACTTCCGCCGACGGCGAATACACACGCAGCAACTCGAACGGCAGCCGGTACGCTTCGCCGTTTGCGTACTGCAATTCGAGCACACGCGATTTGGAATGCACGACCACGCCGGTCGGCACAGGGGTATCGGGAGTCAGTCCGCTCATGATCGAGCCTCATAAGAAAACGCCGCGCCGCCCCAGTTTCGCGCCCTCGAAGGAGGGGCCATGGCGCGACGCGGCAGGTTGAGCGCGGCGCTCAACCCAATGCCTGTTCGATTTCCTGACGCACCGCTTCGCGCAGCAACGTGGCCTGCGCGCGGCGCGACGACAGCATCGCCTCGGACACCGTTCGCTGGCGCGGCGCCCAGATGGGCAGCGGAAAATGCGCGTCGTTCGAAAACCGTGGAATCACATGCCAGTGCACGTGCGGCACCTGGTTGCCGAGGCTCGCGAGATTCACCTTGACCGGCTGCATGACGCGCCGTGTCGCGCGTTCGACCGCGTACACGGCCTTCATCACGCGATCGCGGTCGCCCTCGGCGAGGTCCGAAAATTCGGCCACATGATTGTTCCAGATCACCCGGCAGAAGCCCGGGTAATCATGTTCGTCGGCGAGGACGACACGCAGGGTGTCGTCCTGCCACAGCACATCGCCACCGTCTTCGCGGCAAAAAACGCAGTCCATCGTCGTCCTCAGGCAAGAATCGTCAGTCGTGCCATTAAACCAGCACGCGCTCGATTCCGCCATTGTTCGCCCGTTGCACGTAGTCGGCCATCCAGTCTTCACCGAGCACGTGGCGCGCCATTTCGACGACGATATAGTCCGCCTCGGTGCCCGCGTCCGCGTTATAGCGCGACAGGCCTTGCAGGCAGGACGGGCAGCTCGTCAGGATCTTCACGTCGGTGGCGCCGTTCGGCTGCGGGCCGTCGCCGGCCTTCAGCACGGAGCCGTCCGGTGCACCCGCCGAGCCGGCCGACGCATTGGCCGGGTTGATCGCGTTCGCGCCGGCTTCCGCCACCAGCGGAATACCGCGCAGCTTGGCCGCGCCCTTGCGCATCTCCTCTTCCTTGCGGAAGCGGACCTGCGTGGAGATGTCGGGACGCGTTACCGCGAGCGTGCCGGATTCGCCGCAGCAGCGATCGTTCTTCTCGATCTTGTAGCCGTCCTTCTCCGAGCCCATCAGCTGATTGACCAGCTTGACCGGGTCGATCGTCTTGATCGGCGAGTGGCACGGGTCGTGATACATGTAGCGCACGCCGTTCACACCCTCGAGCTTGATGCCCTTCTCCAGCAGGAACTCGTGAATGTCGATGATCCGGCAGCCCGGGAAAATCTTCTCGAATTCGTAGCCCGCGAGCTGGTCGTAGCAGGTGCCGCACGACACCACCACCGTCTTGATGTCGAGGTAGTTCAGCGTGTTGGCCACGCGGTGGAACAACACGCGGTTATCCGTGACGATCTGCTCGGCCTTGTCGAACTGGCCCGAGCCGCGTTGCGGGTAGCCGCAGCACAGGTAGCCCGGCGGCAGCACGGTTTGCACGCCCGCCTCCCACAACATGGCTTGCGTGGCGAGACCCACCTGAGAGAACAGCCGCTCGGAACCGCAGCCCGGGAAGTAGAACACCGCTTCCGTATCGGCCGTGGTCGTCTTCGGATTGCGGATGATCGGGACGATCTTGTTGTCCTCGATATCCAGCAACGCGCGCGCGGTTTTCTTCGGCAGGTTGCCGGGCATCTTCTTGTTCATGAAGTGGATCACCTGCTGCGTGACCGGCGGCTTGCCGACGGTTGCCGGCGGGTGTGCCGTCTGCTTCTTCGTGAACTTCTTCAGCACTTCGTTGCCGAGGCGCTGCGCCTTGTAGCCGACACCCATCATCGCCGTACGCGCGAGGTTGATGGTCTGCGGATTGGTCGCGTTGAGGAAGAACATGCCGGCCGCGTTGCCCGGATTGAACTTCTTCTTGCCCATCTTGCGCAGCAGGTTGCGCATGTTCATGGTCACGTCGCCGAAGTCGATCTTCACCGGGCACGGCGTCACGCATTTGTGACAGACGGTGCAGTGATCGGCGACGTCGTTGAATTCGTCCCAGTGCTTGATCGACACGCCGCGGCGGGTCTGCTCTTCGTACAGGAACGCCTCGACCAGCAAGGAGGTCGCGAGAATCTTGTTGCGCGGGCTGTACAGCAGGTTCGCGCGCGGCACGTGGGTCGCGCACACCGGCTTGCACTTGCCGCAACGCAGGCAGTCCTTGATCGACTCGGAAATCGCGCCGATGTCGGACTGTTGCATGATCAACGACTCGTAGCCCATCAGGCCGAAGCTCGGCGTGTAGGCGTTACGCAGATCGGCGCCTTCGAGCAGCTTGCCCGCGTTGAAGCGGCCATGCGGATCAACGCGTTGTTTATACGCGCGGAATTCGCCGATTTCTTCGTCGGTCAGGAATTCGAGCTTGGTAATGCCGATGCCGTGTTCGCCGGAAATCACGCCGTCGAGCGAACGCGCCAGCTTCATGATGCGCGCCACCGCCTTGTGGGCGTCCTGCAGCATCTCGTAGTTGTCGGAATTGACCGGCAGGTTGGTGTGGACGTTGCCGTCGCCCGCGTGCATGTGCAGCGCGACGAACACGCGGCCACGCAGCACCTTCTTGTGGATCGCCTGGGCTTCTTCGAGGATCGGCTTGAATTCGCCGCCGTTGAAGATCTGCCGCAATTCGGCGCGGATCTCCTGTTTCCACGACACCCGGATCGTACGGTCCTGCGTGATGTGGAACACGGTGGCGTCCGGCTGCGCGTCGGCGCGGTCCGCGAACTTCTCCGCCAGCGCTTCGTAGCCGAGGCCGACCAGATAGTGCTGCGCCTCGCGCAGCGACAGATCGAGCTTGTCGCGCAGGAATTCCCAGCGGGTGCGCACGCGCTTCATCAGATCGAGCGCCTGCTGGACGCGATCTTCGAGCAACTCGGCGCTCGGAATTTCGTTCGCGTCGTCGCTCTTGCCGAGCGGCAGCTTGCCGGCCTTGAAGAACGCTTCGAGCGCGTCGACCAGTTGCAGCTTGTTCTTGATCGACAGTTCGATGTTGATCCGCTCGATACCGTCGGTGTACTCGCCCATCCGGTTCAGCGGAATCACCACGTCTTCGTTGATCTTGAACGCGTTGGTGTGCTTGGCGATCGCGGCCGTGCGGCTGCGATCGAGCCAGAAGCGCTTGCGCGCCTCGGCGGCGACCGCGACGAAGCCTTCACCGCTCTTGCCGTTGGCCATGCGCACCACTTCCGACGTGGCCTGCGCCACCGCATCCGGATCGTCGCCGACGATGTCGCCGATCAGCACCATCTTCGGAAACGCGTTGCGCTTGCTCTTGGTCGCGTAGCCGACCGCGCGCAGATAGCGTTCGTCGAGGTGTTCCAGACCGGCGAGAATCGCGCCGCCCTGCTTCGACGTTTCGAACAGGTAGTCCTTGATTTCGACGATGCTCGGAATTGCCTCCCGCGCCTGGCCGAAGAATTCGAGGCAGACGGTGCGCGTGTGCGCGGGCATCTTGTGCAGCACCCAGCGCGCGGACGTGATCAGCCCGTCGCAGCCTTCTTTCTGCACGCCGGGCAACCCGGCGAGGAATTTATCCGTGACGTCCTTGCCGAGGCCTTCTTTACGGAACACGCGGCCCTTGATGTCGAGCGCCTCGGTGCGCAGCAGTTTCTCGCCCGGCGCGTGGTTGCCGTCGAACCAGTCGAGCCGGAAACGCGCGACTTCGATGTCGTGAATCTTGCCCATGTTGTGGTCAAGACGCGTGATTTCGAGCCAGTTGCCTTCCGGGTCGACCATGCGCCACCAGGCCAGATTGTCGAGCGCCGTGCCCCACAACACCGCCTTCTTGCCGCCCGCGTTCATCGCCACGTTGCCACCGACGCACGACGCGTCCAGCGACGTCGGGTCGACCGCGAACACGAAGCCGGCCTGCTCGGCCGCCTCGGTCACGCGACGCGTGACCACGCCCGCGCCGGAGAAAATCGTCGCGACTTTACGGTCGACGCCCGGCAGTTCGGTCATTTCCACCGCGCCGAGCTGTTCGAGCTTTTCGGTGTTGATGACAGCCGAAAACGGCGTGAGCGGCACTGCGCCGCCGGTGTAGCCCGTGCCGCCTCCGCGCGGAATCACGGTCAGACCGAGTTCGAAACACGCCTTGATCATGCCGGCGATCTCGGCTTCGGTATCCGGCGTCAACACGACGAACGGGTATTCGACGCGCCAGTCGGTCGCGTCGGTCACATGCGAGACGCGGGACAAACCGTCGAACTTGATGTTGTCTTTTTCCGTGACCTTGCCGAGCACCCTGGTCGCGCGGCGACGCAGGTCGTAGGTCTTCTGGAATTCGCTCTTGAAATCGTCCACCGCGCGGCGTGCGGCCTGCACCAGCGTGTCGACGCGCGCGGCGCGGTCCACGCCGGCTTCGTCGCCATGCGCGGTCAGATCCGCGCGACGGCGCTTGTCGATCTCGGTCAGGCGGTGATGCAACGCTTCGATCAACTGCGCGCGACGCTTCGGATTGTCGAGCATGTCGTCTTGCAGATACGGATTGCGGCGCACGACCCAGATATCGCCGAGCACTTCGTACAGCATCCGTGCCGAGCGGCCGGTGCGGCGTTCCGCGCGCAATTCGGCGAGCACCGCCCAGGCGTCGTCGCCTAGCAGGCGAATAACGATTTCACGGTCGGAAAACGACGTGTAGTTATAAGGAATTTCGCGCAGACGCGCTTCGGGATCGGCGGCCACCGCAGCGGCGGCCCCGTGCGGATCGAAAACTTGAGGTGCGTTCATAGTCGGACGACTCGGTAGGTCAGCCCGGCGCGCTCGCTGAAGAGGCGTCGGCTGACGGTGCGCGTGGGGCGCAATGCTGGAAATCTTCTTGGGGAGCGAAGCACAACCGACGGCCTGACCCACATCGATCGCTTCGCGGCGCTCGGTTCTAGCTACACGATCGTGCGTGGCGGACGAGACGCTCCGCCGCGGGGCAAGACTCACGCGGGACGGGCATCAAGTGGGCGATCCGAGGCTGCCAGTGCATCTTCCGATCCTTATTCCAAAATGGAATTCTACCGCATGATCCCGCCACGCGTTGACGGCTGAAATCGGGTTGGTGGCGGGCCTTGGCACGTTTTCGTCGCGAGTTGGGTGTAGACATGGATTCGACAGATTTGCCGACCGGACGGTCGGATGGGTCCGGGAAACAGGCTCGCGGCGCATCGGCAGGAGGCCAGAGCCGGCACCGTTGGCGCTATCATTGACCCTTTCCCGTCCCGCAAAGCGCACCGCGCCACCCGCATGGCTTCCCACGACTATCTGAAGAAAACTTTGACCGCGCGCGTTTATGACGTGGCTCGCGAGACCGAACTCGAACACGCGCCGAGTCTGTCGGCGCGGCTTCGCAATCCGGTCTATCTGAAGCGCGAGGACAACCAGCCGGTGTTCTCGTTCAAGGTGCGCGGCGCGTACAACAAGATGGCGCACATTCCGGCCGAGGCGCTGGAGCGTGGGGTGATTACCGCGTCGGCGGGCAATCATGCGCAGGGCGTGGCGTTGTCGGCGGCGCGCATGGGGGTGAAGGCGATCATCGTGGTGCCGGTGACCACGCCGCAACTTAAAGTCGATGCCGTGCGCGCGCATGGCGGCCCGACCGTCGAAGTGGTGCAGTTCGGCGAGTCGTACAGCGACGCCTATGGTCACGCGGTGAAGCTGCAGGAAGAGCGCGGTTTGACCTTCGTGCATCCGTTCGACGATCCGTATGTGATCGCGGGACAAGGCACCGTCGCGATGGAAATTCTCAGCCAGCACCAGGGACCGATCCACGCGATCTTCGTGCCGATCGGCGGTGGTGGACTCGCGGCGGGTGTCGCTGCGTATGTGAAATCGGTGCGCCCGGAGATCAAGGTGATCGGCGTGCAGACCGACGATTCGTGCGCCATGGCCGTCTCGCTGAAAGCGGGTGAGCGCGTCACGCTGAGCGAAGTGGGTCTGTTCTCGGACGGCACGGCGGTGAAGCTGGTTGGCGAAGAAACCTTCCGCCTGTGCAGCGAATATCTCGACGACGTACTGCTCGTGAACACCGACGCGCTCTGCGCCGCCATCAAGGACGTGTTCCA
>NZ_PVEN01000002.1 GCF_002973525.1 Paraburkholderia sp. BL21I4N1 | reverse complement strand
GTTCGATGGCGCAAACTCGTTGTATCACACGCGATCGACCTGACTGTCAATTGCCCGCTTAGCGGCAAAAATCGAGTTTCCACACACTCTGGGTCCATTTCCGCCGCTCGGGCGGGCCTCATTCCAAGGGCCGCTTCCAATATATAGCGGCCCTCGACCTGTGCGAACAACTGCTCGAGGGGATACTCGTTCCCTACGAACCGAACGAATAGAGTTTCCGTGCCACCCTGTCAGTCGACGGGCGGAATCGCGCCTTCTGACAAAGTTTTGAGGAGTCTTGTGCGACGCCGCTCGAGATCCTTGATCTGACGATCGATGGCTTCGAGGCGTTCCCGCTGTACTTCATTGATCTGGTCGCACGACCGGGCTCCCTCGATCAGAAGCATGCAGTCTGGAAAGCCGCGGATATCTTCAATGGTGAAACCGGTCGCGATCATGCGCTGGATCTGCTTAACCTGCGTGACCGCTTTGTTGGGAAACATGCGATAGCCATTGCTCGCGCGCTCAGACGCAAGCAGACCGTTTTCATCATAGTGCCGGATCGATCGCACGCTTGCGCCGGTGCGTTGCGCAAGTTCTCCAATACTCAGCAATTCGTCGGATGACATCTTTTTCATGAAAATCAGAATAGCACAAGTCGCTTGACTCTCACATTGGTGTGAGGGTTGAAACTATGCGGACTACCTAATTTTCAGAACTCGTCATGTACTCCAGAATGCTCAATCTCCTGCTGGCCGCTGCAGTTTCGGCATCGTCCCTATCTGCAGCCACATCTGATGCTGCCGCTGCCCCCAACAGCTATATGGTTACGTCAAAGGATGGAGTAAAGCTTGCGGTTCAGGAAAGCGGCAACCCTAATGGTCCGCCAGTGATTTTCATCCACGGTCTGCTCGGCAGCCGTCTCAACTGGGAAGCGCAGGTGCAGAGCCCCGAATTGCGCCAGTACCGGATCATCACCTACGATCTGCGCGGCCACGGCCTGTCGGATAAACCATCGGGTGCCGAGCCGTATCGCGATGGCCGTCACTGGGCCGACGACCTCGACGCTGTTATTCAGGGCTCGCACGCAACGAAGCCTGTTGTCGTCGGCTGGTCGCTTGGCGGCGTGGTGATATCTAACTATCTCGCCACGTATGGCGATCACAACATCAATGGCGCCGTGTATGTCGATGGTGTGGTGGAACTCGCGCCCGGTCAGATCGTTGATCATCCGGAGGTTTATCGGGACATGAATTCGCCGGATTTGAAGACACATCTCGACGGTGAGCGCACCTTCATCGGCCTGTGCTTCAACCATCGGCCGGATGTCGGGACATTCGATCGACTGCTTGCGAATGGCGCGTTGGCGTCGTGGGATATGCAGCGAGAAATTCCGACCATGACCGTATTCGCTGCCGAGGGACTCAGCAAGGCACACGTGCCACTGCTATTCATCTACGGCGGCCGCGATGCCTTGGTCGACACACCCACGACGCTCGCCCGCGCGACCGCGCTAAATCCGCGCATCATGAGCAAGGTGTACCCCGACGCGGGTCACGCGTCGTTCATCGAGGAACCCGATCGTTTCAATCACGATCTGGCCGAGTTCCTCACGTCGGCGTCCGGAAAATAAAGCATCGTTCTATCAGGAGATCACCATGGCGCCCGACGTCGAGCGAACTGCGACAAATGGCTTCTTTCCCGGCTTCGCCAAGCTTGACATCGAAACCGACGATGTCTCCTTTGGGGGAGCCATCGGCGGGACAGGATCGCCGCTTCTGCTGCTGCACGGCTATCCGCAAACCCACGTCGCGTGGCGATTGATTGCTCCCACACTCGCGAAGTCTCACGCCGTCATCGTGCCTGACCTGCCTGGATACGGCGACAGCCAGACCCGCAACGATCAACCGCGTTGGACCAAGCGTCGTGTGGCCAATGCGCTCGTCGGGTTGATGGATCGGCTTGGACACGAACGGTTTGCTGTGGTCGGACATGACCGCGGCGCTCGCGCCGGATACCGCCTTGCGCTCGATAGTCCTCTACGTGTCAGCAAATATGCATCGCTGACCGTCGTGCCCACGCTTGATGCTTTCGCGGCTGTCGACAAGACTTTCGCTCTTAATACGTGGCACTGGTTCTTTCTCGCGCAACCTGCGGACCTCCCGGAGCGAATGCTGGCGGCCGATCCAGACGCGTATATCGACGCGGTGCTTGCAAAGATGTCCGGTGGACTCGAGCGAATTGATCCTTCGGCGCTCGACGCCTATCGAACCGCATTTCGGAACCCCGACGTGCGTCACGCGATTTGCGAGGACTATCGCGCCGCGACGTCTGAGGATCTCGAACATGACGCGAGCGACTTCGCAGCGGGCCGGAAGCTTGCCTGTCCAGTACTAGTGCTTTGGAGTGAGAGAGAACAGAAGGAAAGTAATGTCGCACCCCTCCACACATGGTCAAGATGGGCTGCGAATGTTACAGGCAGAGGCTTGCCGGGCGGTCATCTGCTGCCTGAAGATGCCCCCAATGAGGTGTTGTCCGCCCTCGGTAGTTTCTTGAACGATGTGCGGTGACATTCCTCGTGACAATCGGACGGCCTGTTACGGAACAAAGCCGACGCCTGAACGTCCGATCGACGACGCATGTGAGCGGCGGGTTGTGGCCGCACCGAGCCTCCCACCCGACGTGTACTATGGCCACTCTCAGGCACGGAGGCGGTTCATGAGGAAAAGCTTTCAGATCGCGTCGGGGCGAGCGACGCTGACAGGGGAAATTGTTGGACGTGGAGAACCGATAGTTTTTTGCACGCGCGTGTTGCGGACCGCCGGATGTGGGACCATCAGATCCGCAAGATAGGCGCGACGCACCAGACGATTGCCTATGATCGACGTGGATTTGGCGAGACTTTCGCGCGAGCGGAGGATCATTCTTCAGTCGACGACCTGATCACTGTTTTGGAGTCGGTGACAGAGGATCGCCCCGCAATACTCGTGGCTTGCTCTCAGGGCGGGGGGATAGCACTAGACGTGGCTCTTCGATATCCGTCATCCGTTCGTGGTCTCGTTCTGATTGCGCCGAACGTGACGGGTGCTCCGAAGATAACCCACCCCGCGCCGATTGCAGACCTGGTCGCCGACTTAGCGCAGGCGGAGTTGAAAAATGATATTGAAAAGGCCATCGAGATACGTACGACTCTCTGGCTTGATGGGCCGCTTCAGTCTGACGGGCGCGTGATCGGCGAAGTTCGCAAGCTGTTTTATGAGATGAATTCCACGGCTCTCCGTTTGCCGCCAGTTGGCACGAATACGGATCCAGCGATCGCATATCGGCGGTTGAGCGAAATATCTGTACCGACGTTGGTGATGTGTGGGAATCTCGACCTTCCAGGAATTCAGGAGCGCAGTCGTCACCTCGCGGCCAACGTAGCTCGCGGCACATTTTACGAAGTGTCGGATACCGCCCATTTGCCGAGCCTTGAGCGGCCGGAGAAAGTGACAACATTGATCGCTGAGTTCATCGATCAATGTAAGGGCCAACAATAGCTGACCCAGCAAATCTTGCGGACGTGTTTCCCCTCACCCCGCCGATTATTGACTATCCGCGATCTCACGCCGAATGTCCCATACTGGCCGACCTCGGAAATTGGCAGGCGACCCGAGCAGCGCCAGCTCCGCTCGAACGCTGAACTTCGGTAGACGACCCTGAAGGGACCTACGAAATTGCCGTAAGCGGCCATTCAAAATGCTCTCGTATGGACGCTTATACTCTGTTCTCCCCTACAAGCGAAAGCCGCCCGCATGAGCCCGGTTACACAAGATCCGCAAGCAGACTTTATGAGGCGTTTGCAGTCGCGCTACGACCAGACAGGTCGAGAGTGTTTGCTTCCAGCACACGACTTCGAACGCTGGACCGAGATTGTCGGGTCCACGAGGCGCGAGGTATACAACGCGATAGCTCGCCAGCTCGCAGTTGGGTTTCACGAGGGTCGACTCTCCTTCTGGTTTTGTGATGCGGTAGCGATCGCTGTAGTCGGTTTCGTGTATGACGATTTTGCCTCGCACGGAGAAGACGCTTGGCCCACATTCTTTAACGAAGTCTATTTAGCCTTCGACGCGGGCGAAGTTGGCCGAACCGGTGAGGACCCCGTCGAGAAATACACGCAGCCTATGATAGCGAAAATTGTCCGCGAATTAGAAGACGGCACTGGATGACTGTTCATGGCCGGGCGCCGCTACATGCGATTGGCATATCTCAACCCCAAGCAGTCCCTCGATCAACCGAAAGCGGCCGATTTGATACGAATGCTCACCTCTCTGGGACACAGTTTCGTTGCCCGCGCCGCAACCAATAGCGCTTGTGGCACGGGCCTCGTGATCGCCCCGGACAGTACCGCGCTTGTTACTTGACGGCAACGCTGGCTAAGTGCCCAATCCCATCTGCCGTCTGTACGCCCACGTTCCTCGCGACAACGCCTAGGCCACCCACCACCGTGACGCCTGTGTCGGCCACCTCGAACTCGGTTCCTGCGACCGTGACAGTTCCCTTGATGTGGTCGCTGCCGGCGAGCGCGCCAAAGAGTATCCGTGCCGCAACGGGGCGTGTCTTGAATTCGTTTACGTGAAGTGCGACCGGAACGCCCGACGCCGTAACCGGAATCCCGATCTTAGTCATCTCTGCATGGAAGGCCCCGAGAAGGTCCGCCTTCGCTTCAGAAGAAATGTCGAACGATCCCGTATCGATCTGCAATTCACTCACACCACCAGTAAGTGCGACGCTTACATCGTGCCCCCGGTCGGCGGGTAGAGGATTCATGGTGGGCGCACCCGCACACGCGGCAAGGAGGAGGACGCAGATCGCTGAAAGCGAGATAAAACGCATTTTGTATTTCCGAATTTATTGTTTAGAAATTGATGACCGGCAGTGCCGCGGTCAAGGCCTCAGCCACGCAGAGCATCCGAATTTTTCAGACCGCGGGAGCTGCGGTACAGTCATCGGCCTGATGAGTGAATATCGGCTGTGGGAGATGAGTCCTTTAGCGTTCTTGTGTTGCTCGACTTCAGTTTGGAATATGAAGGAGACCTGCTCCCGTACTCAGCGCCAGTAGTCCGTCCACCATTATCAATACCAACCCTGCAGCCATTTCCCCTCACTGTAATTGGTCAAGTGGGCACAGATTGTCGCCAATCCAGCTGGTAACGTTGAGCGTCTGAAACTGGCCGGCTGCCGACTCACGCGCTGTGCATACGAAGCTTCAACCTCGATGGCTGCGATCGGCTGCACTCGCCCCGCAGCGGCCGTTGGAACGCAGCCACGTGAGAGCGATTAGCGGCAGTTCAAGATCCGAACCAACCGTTGTAACTCCAAGCGACAACCTGTCGTCGCCAGCAGCATTTCCCCCAAGCGGCACTAGTGGATATCTGCTCAAGGGTTTTCAATCATCCCGGACCAGCCCGGCAGATACCGTGCTTCCGGCGTGTGCGCAACGGCCTTTGCCTGATCGAGTGCCTTGGCGAAGCTCTTTCGGATCTTGCCTTGCGTTATCCGCTGACGTAGAAAATCAGCCCACAGGAATTCGCTGAATGGCGTTGCGTCCTTCGCGAAGCCACCGACCCGGCGTAATTCCCCAGCAAGACTTCGATAAGGATCGTCCGTCAGCCCGGTCACCGTCTTGGGAAGATGTTCGTAGGCGTATCGAGACCCGTCCGCGCCGAACGGATAGACCCACTGGTTGTGTTCCATCATTCGCCAGAAAATTGCGTCGTCCAGCCATGAGAGGTCCTTGAGTATCGCCACCTTCACTTCTTCCACACCTTCCTCGAGCAACGCAAGTCCGAGGTGATGGTGGTCCACGATGTAATAGAGCTGTCCCGGACCAAGCACCGCGGGAAACCAGTGCGAAGCAATCGCTTCGCTGCGCGCCTTCTTGCCGAGCGTCTTCCAGTGTTCGCGCTTCTCGATGACTTCGCGATAACCCACCGTCATCTGTGTAGGACGTAATGCATTGAGTTTCGCGGGGATCAGGTGATTGTCGGGATGCAGTGCCATGTCCGCCTCACAAAATTTGAGCTTCTGCAACGATAGCGCGGAACGACGAGTCGAACCAGTTTGCGTTGTCTTGTCATCGGCTCGTCCTCGCAGCTTGTCCTTGTCTAAAGGGGGCTGCCGTTCGAACGCCAGAGTAAAAGGAGATGGATGGCCGGGTAGCACCCCACAACGGAGCGAGACTCCCCCCGCAGGCGCGCTACATCAAGCGACGTGGACAACATTCCTCCCCAGTCGCTGTATCGCGACCACAAAGAAAAATCGATGAATTGGCCGCGTTTCTCTCTATATTCATGACGTACCGCGCCGACCTCGTCGTCTTCGACGAACGGCGCATCGCCAACCGCGCCACCATCGAGCCCCCGACGCGGGTCAGGTGATCCGCCGTGCCGGCCACTAAACCGAACCCATCTCAACCCACCGCGGGGTGATCACGCGCGACCTATCCCACCCAACAAGATGAAGATTTTGCCGCCGCTAGCGTGGATCCACGCTCACGCATTGAGCACGACCTCGACGGGTCGATGCGCGATCGCATCGGGCAAATATTCCTCGATCATCTTCACCACAACTTGCGTTTTCGACGGTACAGGTCGCGTGACCGGAAGCAGCGCATGCAAATCAAATCCCGGCACCACGTAGGTTGGCAATAACCGGATCAGACGTCCCGTCTCTAACGCCTCGGCACATACCGGTTCCTGGAGTACGCCGATTCCCGAACCGCAGAGCAGCAGTTCGTACATTGGCCGCCAATGACTTGTGCTGATGACGATGGTGATAGGAGTCGGTCGAACCGATTTCGGCGGATGCAAAAAACGGAGTTGCCCGTCATTGAATAACCCGGTCACCCGAATGAAGGCATGCCCGACGATGTCCGTCGGCTCTTCGGGTAAGCCGTGTTTCTCGACATACGAGGGCGACGCCACCAGCACGCGGCGAATATGCCCCAAACGGCGCGCCACAAAGTTTCCGTCGCCGACCTGCCCGAGTCTCAACGAAATATCCACGCCCTCTGTCACGGGATCGGTAACCTCGTCATTCAATACGAGGTCGAAATGCAGCTGGGGGTTCTGTTCACGGATACGCGCAATGATTTCAGGAAGCACGACCTCCCCTATTCCGTGCGGCGCGGCTATCCGGATTCGCCCACGAACAACCTTATTGCCCACCGTGACGGCGGATCGGGCTTCGTCGGCCGCCTCAAGAACGATTTTGCTCTTTTGATAGAAAAGCGAACCTTCATCCGTGCAGGAAACGGCACGCGTGCTTCGGAGCAGAAGTTTGACCCCGAGATCCCGCTCGAGCCGTTCGATACGATCACTGACGGCGGGTTGACCGAGGCCGAGGTCCCTTGCGGCCTTCGATAAATTACCCCGCTCCACCACCCGCACAAAAATGCGCATTGCCGCTAACAAATCCATAGGTTTACTCGTCGCGGGGAGAGGATGAATCACCCTCGTAATTGAGACAAGACGGCCTGCGCATGTTCTATGCGCTTTGCGGGACATCAGTAAAGGTATGCATTATGCGAAAAATTAACGAACCTCACAAGGATTCAGTGAATATCATCACCAGCCTTGCGTCGACTATTTTTATTTATTTTTGATCGATTCTTCGTTCGCCGTTTGCAAGGATGAGTTAGTTTATATTTATTTATATCTAAATCTTCCTTGCGCTTTCTTCGTCAACCGTAAAGGACGAAGGTCTAATCGCGGCGAGGAGAAACGCGCCGACGGCCATGACGCCGACCATCAGCAGAAGGTTTGCCTGAAAGCTTCCCCCCGGCGGCCGATATGCCTTTTAGATAGCGAGAGGGAATACTCCAGAAAACGGTATAAGCCATCCACATACCGGCGGTGGCGATTGAGATAAAAAGGAGCAATAAACCGAGTGAATTGCTGGTCATCGCAGCGGCCGCCAGTGACGCTGCACTAACCAGGGCCGGAATCGCGCTGTGCCATCTGCGTTCTTTACTGTGATCCGAACTCCGGCCGACCAGAAACATACCGACTGTCGCGGTGATAAATGGAATGGCGGAATAAAAACCCAAAGGCATGGCGTCGGATACACCACTCGTCTTGAGCATCTCCGGCAACCAGAAATTGACCAGATAGATTCCGCCGATAATGCAGAAATAGGCAGCGGCCATCAGATAGATCATCGGGTCTTTCAGGACCTGGGCAAAGCCGTGCGGCGCCGGTCGTCGACGCGTGGTGGCCAGCGCCAGTTCCTGCTTTTCAGCGGGCGACAATCATCGCGCGCTGTCGGGTCGGTTAGGGAGGCCCGTTATTCGTAGACGCGCGATTGGACACGCGTGGGTTGTGTTCCCCACTTCCGCCCGTAGGCCATCATCATCAGGAAACTCAGGATGAAACTCAGACCGCCGACCATCAGCAGACCCAGTTCGCCCAGCACCGGCAGCAGGTTGGTGAGGAAACCGGTCACCACCCACGCGATCGCCATCACTGAACCCGCGACGCCTAGCGACCAGCCCTGCCGATCTTCGGTGACGGCATCGGAGTAAGCGGTGTATATCGTGGTGTAGGCCACCATGTCGAAGCAGCCGACCACCATGCCCAGTGCCCACAGTGCGCCTTCATGAGGAAACAGCGCGGAGAGGATCTGACCGATACCGGCGATCAGCAGCCCCATCTTGGCAATCTCGACGACGCCCCAAAGTTTCAGCATCAACCGCACGATGACCATCAGGCCGAACACAAAGCAGATGCCGATCAAGCCACTGAACAGCCCAAGCTGCGAACTCGTGTAGCCGTAGCGGGTTTGCAGCAGCAGCATGATGGTTTGCAGATACAGCCCGTAGCCCACCTGCATCAGGAAGAACACGAGGGAAAGAAATGCGACGCGGCGATGCGTGCCGGCCTGGTAGATGATTCGCAGCGGCAGCAGAAGATCGATCCGCGCGCCGGCTTTCGGGGAAGTGGTGTCGCGGTAGTATCCGAAGGTCCAGAATCCGCAGATCACCGAGAGCGCGCCGACCAGAATGAACGGCGTGCCGTAATTGAAGAACGGTAGGATCGTTCGATCCGAGGTAATGCCGCCGAGTACGGGGCCGACAATAACGCCCGCGCTGAATGCGATCGACATAATGCTCATGTTGTACGCTTTGTTTTCGGGCGTACTTACGTCGGTAATGGCGGCTTGCGCAATACCCTGGCAACCGGCCATCAATCCGCTGAGACCTCGGCCGACCAGCAATAGCGCGATGCTTGGCAACAGCGCACCGAGTGCCATCAGAAAATAGCTGAGCGCGAGGCCGAATATGCACAGCAGCAGGATCTTGCGGCGGCCGTAGCCATCGGATAGTTCGCCCATTAGCGACGATCCGAAAAACATGCAAAGCGGATATACGCCGTAGCCTAATCCCAGATAGAAATTGCGCAAATGAAGGTCGGTGCCGGCCGAGATAATGCCGGAATGGGGATCGGAGAAAATCGCCGCCATGATCGGGTAAACAAGACCGAATCCCATTGCATCGATTGCTATGGCGAGCAGGCACGGGCCTAACAGTTTCAGGTTCAGCTTGGACATTTGTTTGTTGCCTCCACGGGTTTAATCTTGGTGGCAACGGTACTTGATGGCGATCTCGATCTGTAGAGCCGACCTTACGATTTCACCTATCAGAAAAACTGATTGCTTTCATATTGCTTGCCGCGTGTCGCTCAACGCGGAAGTTAAAACGGGGGTCTTCCGCAATCGAATCCAGACATTAATCCGCGACCGCCCTCCTCGCCTTGCAGGCGAATAAAGTCCTGGATTACACGGGTTGCGTTAACGTGAGGCCGGCAGCGACGCTCATGAAGTCGGGCAGCGATTTCGGGGTAATCGACGAGTGTTGGCCACTGGACGAACGAAAGTGACAGATGGACGGAGCACAGTTTCTCTCCAATCAGACGCGATATATCAGCTGAGATGCCAGTTCAATGGACCGGTGATGGTGTGTGAGTGTTGCGACGCGGGTAACTTCATTATGGATACCGATCCAATCGCGTCAACTATCAATTTTTACTGGTAGGAACACGTCCGAGCGGGAAATGTCGATACCGTCAGCGGTACCGACATTTCTTCTTGGTATTGCCCAGATCACAGCGGATCGCATTGGACGATAATTCACTGTTTTTTTAAAGGAAAAACAGTAAAAACCAGCACTCCCGGAACGACTTGGGAGCAGTCTAAATTACTCCCACTCAATCGTCGCCGGCGGTTTCCCCGAGATGTCATACACCACCCGGTTGATCCCGCGCACTTCATTGATGATGCGGTTCGACACATGCCCCAGCAGTTCATGCGGCAGATGCGCCCAATGCGCGGTCATGAAGTCCAGCGTCTGCACGGCACGCAACGCGACCACGTACTCATACGTGCGCCCGTCGCCCATCACGCCGACACTCTTCACCGGCAGAAACACCGCGAACGCCTGGCTCGTCAGGTCGTACCACGACTTGCCGGTTTCCTTGTCGATGGTCGTGCGCAGCGTCTCGATGAAAATCGCGTCCGCGCGACGCAGCAGGTCCGCGAAATCGCGCTTCACTTCGCCGAGAATCCGCACGCCCAGACCCGGACCCGGGAACGGATGGCGATACACCATGGCCGGCGGCAAACCGAGCTTCACGCCGAGTTCGCGGACTTCGTCCTTGAACAGTTCGCGCAGCGGTTCGAGCAGCTTCAGGTTGAGCGTTTCAGGCAGGCCGCCCACGTTGTGGTGGCTCTTGATGGTCTGCGCGCCCTTCTTGCCCTTACCGGCCGATTCGATCACGTCCGGATAAATCGTGCCTTGCGCGAGCCACTTCGCGTCCGTGAGCTTGCCGGCTTCGGTCTGGAACACCTCGACGAATTCCGCGCCGATGATCTTGCGCTTCGCTTCCGGATCGGTGACACCGGTCAGCTTGCGCAGGAACACTTCGCTCGCGTCGACGTGAATCACCTTCACGCCGAGGTGGTCGGCAAACGTGGCCATGACCTGCTCGGCTTCGTTCAAACGCAACAGGCCGTGATCGACGAACACGCAGGTGAGCTGATCGCCGATCGCGCGATGCAGCAGCGCCGCCGCCACCGACGAATCCACGCCGCCCGACAGCCCCAGGATCACGTGCTCCTGACCGACCTGCTCGCGAATCTTCGCGACGGCTTCGTCGACATAGTTACCCATTTCCCAGTCGGCCTGCGCGCCGCAGATCTGCAGCACGAAGCGTTCGAGCATCGCGCGGCCCTGCACGGTGTGCGTGACTTCCGGATGCCACTGCAGGCCGTAGAAATGGCGTGCTTCGTCGGCCATGGCCGCGATCGGGCACGATTCCGTCGATGCCATCAGCGCGAAGCCCGGCGGCATTTCCAGCACCTTGTCGCCGTGGCTCATCCAGACCTTCAGCATGCCGTGACCTTCCGGCGTGGTGAAGTCGCTGATGCCTTCAAGCAGGCTCGTATGGTTGCGCGCGCGCACTTCGGCGTAACCGAATTCACGCAGATGGCCGTTTTCGACCTTGCCGCCCAGTTGCTCGGCCATGGCCTGCATGCCGTAGCAGATGCCGAGCACCGGCACGCCGAGTTCAAACACCGCTTGCGGCACGCGCGGCGTGTCGGTTTCGGTGACCGAGCTCGGGCCGCCCGACAGAATCACGCCCTTCGGCGCGAAGTCGCGAATGAACGACGCATCGACGTCGTACGGATGGATTTCCGAATACACGTTGGCTTCGCGAACGCGACGTGCAATCAGTTGGGTGACTTGCGAACCGAAGTCGAGGATCAGGATCTTGTCGTGCATGGCAACGGACGGTGTCAAAAGTGAGCGGAAATAAGATGCCGCGCGCAAGGCGCGGCGTTGAATTCAAAGCGGTCCACGGGGACGAACGAGCGTGAAGCGAATGCGGGCTGGCGTGGGCGCGGCGCGAGCTCAGCCATGAAATGGCGGGCGGGGGGCGCCAGACGCGTCAGCGGCGGCGTTACGGGCTTCCTCGCGCGCGATGGTGGTATCGGCCCGCGCCGCCCTTTCGGACGGCGTCAACGCGGGCTCATCGACTGCCGAATGCAGCGTGCCGGTTGCAGCGGTATCCACCGGCCGCGTAACCGGCACCGCCGGCGCAACAGGCTCGACGACCGGCACCACTGCCGGCTCAGCGCGATAAGCCGGGAAACCCGCCGTCACACGACCCGGCTCGCGCCGGTTGGCAGCGTCTTTCGCGGCGTCTTTGGCGGCCTGCTTTTCAGCACGCCCGGCAGCGGCCGCGTCCACCAGCCGCTCCTTCTCGCGCCGCCTGACCGCGCCCGACAAACGCACGCCGCCCAGACCGATCACCAGCAACACCACACCGGTAAGCACCGCGACGATCTGCCCGAAACCGGTCAGCGCCGGCGTATGCAAGCCGAGCAGCCAGACCAGCATCAGCACGCCGGTCAGCCAGTTCACATGGCCGACCACCTTGGCGACCGTCGAGGTCAACGCCCCGTCGATCGACGCGTGAAAAGCCAGCCACGCGAGCCCGATCAGCGCCACGCCAAACGCCTGGCCGACCAGCGCCGGCTGCGTTTGCACCAGAAGCAGCGCGTTGTACAACGAAGTCCAGGGCGTTAGCAGGAACAGCAGGCCGAACGCGAGCAGCAGCAAGGCATCGAGAATGAGTACAGCGCGCAGCAATGGCTTCATTGGCGTTTAGTCCACGTGGTAGTTGGGCGCTTCCTTGGTGATTTGCACGTCGTGCACGTGCGACTCGCGCAAGCCCGCGCCCGTGATCTGCACGAACTCGGCCTTGTCGTTCATCTCGTCGATGGTGCGGCAGCCGCAATAACCCATGCTGGCGCGCACGCCGCCGATCAGCTGGAACAGGATCGCGTTGACCGAGCCCTTGTAGGCGACGCGGCCTTCGATGCCTTCCGGCACCAGCTTGTCGATGTTCGCGGAGTTGTCCTGGAAGTAGCGGTCCGCGGCGCCGTCTTTCATCGCGCCGACCGAGCCCATGCCACGGTATGACTTGTACTGACGGCCCTGATACAGGAACACGTCGCCCGGCGCTTCTTCGGTGCCGGCGAACATGCTGCCCATCATCACGGCGTTCGCGCCGGCGGCCAGCGCCTTGCTGACGTCGCCCGAGAAACGCACGCCGCCGTCGGCGATCACCGGTACGCCGGTGCCCTTCAGCGCTTCGGACACGTTCGAGATTGCCGTGACTTGCGGCACGCCGACACCGGCGACGATCCGCGTCGTGCAGATCGAGCCCGGCCCGATACCGACCTTCACGCCGTCCGCGCCGTATTCGACGAGCGCCTTGGCCGCCGCGGCGGTGGCGATGTTACCGCCGATCACCTCGACGTGCGGGAAGTTCTGCTTGACCCACCGGACGCGCTCGAGCACGCCCTTGCTGTGGCCGTGCGCGGTATCGACGACGATCACGTCGACCCCTGCCTGCACCAGCAGCTCGACGCGCTCTTCGTTGTCCGCGCCGACGCCGACCGCCGCGCCCGCGCGCAGCTTGCCGTGCTCGTCTTTACAGGCGTCCGGGTGTTCGGTTTGCTTGGTGATGTCTTTCACCGTCATCAGGCCGCGCAGTTCGAATGCCTCGTTGATGACGAGTACGCGCTCGAGGCGGTGGCTGTGCATCAGCGCCTTGGCTTCGGCGAGCGGCGTGCCCTCCTTGACGGTGACGAGGCGCTCGCGCGGCGTCATGATGTTGCGCACCGGCTCGTCCAGACGTTCTTCAAAGCGCAGGTCGCGGTTCGTGACGATACCGATCAGTTGCGCGCCTTCGACGACCGGGAAGCCCGAAATGCCATGCTGCTGCGACAACGCGATCACGTCGCGCACCTTCATTTGCGGCGGCACCGTGATCGGATCGCGCACGACGCCCGATTCGAAGCGCTTGACCTTGGCAACTTCACGCGCCTGTTCGGCCGGCGTGAGATTCTTGTGGATGATGCCCACGCCACCCATTTGCGCCATCGCGATCGCGAGACGGGCTTCGGTGACGGTGTCCATGGCGGCGGACACGAGCGGCATATTCAGGGAGATGTTGCGGGTCAGCCGGGTCTTGAGGCTGGTGTCGCGCGGCAGAACATCGGAGAAGGCCGGGACGAGGAGCACGTCATCGAACGTGAGTGCTGTTTGGATCAGACGCATGGCAAATCCTATAGGCGCAAAAGCAGATTATACGCGATACCTCCCCGGTTTTCACTGCACGAACAGCAGCTTAGCGAGTTTCGGGCGATTTTTTTCGCGATAAACGGCTCGGCGATTTCGCTTCTCCGTTCGCCTCGGGTTCGATCCGGTTTCGTTTGCGCGTTCGGGCTCAAAGCGCCGCCGGGCGGCTCGAAAGCGGTGATTCGATGGGCGAATGCAGAATCGAACAAGACAGTTCGCGGCCTGACCGGCTATTCTGCCGACCATTCCAGTTTTCTTGCAGGGGCAGTCGATGCAGCGCGGTGTGGCATATGGAGTAATGGCCGGGGCCTTATGGGGGATGGTGTTTCTGGTGCCGCGCGTGCTGCCCGATTTTTCGCCGCTGCTGCTGAGCGCCGGCCGTTACACGATGTACGGCATCGTCTCGCTGGCCGCCGCTCTGCCGATGGCGCGTTCGCTCGTCAAACGCCTGACCCGCGAGGATCTCGGCGCGCTGGTGAAGCTGGCGCTGGCCGGCAACCTGCTCTACTACCTGCTGCTCACGGCCGCCGTTCATCTGATCGGAATCGCGCCGGCGTCGCTGATCGTCGGCGTGCTGCCGGTCACCGTCACGCTGCTCGGCCGGCGCGACCACGGCGCGGTGCCGCTCACCCGCCTCGCCTGGCCTCTTACGATGGTGATGGCCGGCATCGTCTGCATCAATGTCGACGTCTTCACGGTCGCCGACGCCACGCCCGTAAGCATCGGCACCAAGCTGATCGGGCTCGCCTGCGCGGTGGGCGCGCTCGGCTGCTGGACCTGGTTCGCGGTCGAAAACGCCCGTTATCTGCAGCGCCAGACGCATTTCAGCGGCAACGAATGGTCGCTGCTGTGGGGCGTGGTGACCGGCGCGCTCGGCGCGGCGCTATGGCTGGTGGTGGCCGTGCTGCCCTCAGGCGGCCCGCAGGGCGAGCTGGCGGACGGCCGCTGGCATCTGTTCTGGCTGCTGAATCTCGCGGTCGCGATCGGCGCCTCGTGGCTCGGCAACGGGCTCTGGAACGCCGCGTCCAAGCGCTTGCCGCTCACGCTTTCCGGCCAGATGATCGTGTTCGAGACGCTGTTCGCGCTGCTTTACGCGTTCATTTACGACCAGCGCCTGCCGCGTCCGCTGGAGTGGGCGGCGATTCTGCTGCTGGTGGCGGGCGTGTGCTGGTCGGTGCGCCAGCATGCGGACGACGGTTCGTCCGGCGCGGCGCCGCTGGGGAAAAAGGCGCAGGCTCCTGCGTCGTGAGGTGAGATGGGGTGAAGTCGGCGCGGCGACGTCGCCTAGCGCGAATCCCGGTTCTGCCAGCGTCGCCCCTCGATCGAACCCGCCTTGCGGGTCTTCTCGACGCGCCGCTGCCGCGACAGCTTCGGATCCACCAGCAGCGGCCGGTAAATCTCCACGCGATCATGATCGGCCAGCACCGTGTCCAGCGCCTTGATCTTGCCAAACACGCCCACTCTCTGCGTGGTCAGATCGATGCGCGGAAAGCGCTGCAGGATGCCGCTCGCGTCGAGCGCCTGCTGCAACGTGGCACCCTCGGGCAAATCGACGGCGATCAGCGCCTGCTCGTCCGCCAGCGCGTAACAGACTTCAATCGACAAGCGCGCGCTCATGCCTTACCGTAGCGCACGTCGGCGCGCTTCACGAACGATTCGACGAAGGTGTTGGCAATGTGGCTAAACACCGGCCCGATGATCTTCTCGAGAATGATGTTGGTGAATTCGTAGTGCAGCGCGAATTCGATCTTGCAGGCGTCCGCCCGCAGCGGCGTGAAACGCCAGAAGCCGGTGAACTTGCGGAACGGGCCATCGGCGAATTCCATATCGATGCGCGTGGGCCGCTCCATGCTGTTACGCGTGGCGAAATGCTGCTTGATGCCCTTGAAGTTGATATCGATCTTCGCTTCCATGCCGTTTTCGTCCTGACGGCGGATTTCGACACCCCCGCACCAGGGCAGGAAGTTGGGGTAATCGGCGACGTCGGTGACGAGGTCGAACATCTGTTCCGCCGAATGGCGGATCAACACGGTTTTCTGGACATCTGCCATAAATTGAACAGCGCGTGGCAAGGGTGGACAAGCGCGGCGGGCTTTCCTTGCCCCGCTTTGCTAAAATCGTGATTTTAAACGAGTTGGGCACTTTCCATTCATGAGCATTATCGACAACAGAAAAGCTTTCTACGACTATTCGGTCGAAGAACGCTATGAAGCAGGGCTCGTGCTCGAAGGATGGGAGGTCAAGGCGCTGCGCGCCGGGCGCGGCCAGATCAAGGAAGGTTACGTTGTGATCAAAGACAACGAACTGTTTCTGATCGGCACGCACATCAGCCCGCTGCCCGAAGCCTCGACCCACATCCACCCAGATCCGGTGCGCACGCGCAAGCTGCTGCTGCATAGCGAAGAAATCAGCAAACTGATCGGCAAGGTCGAGCAGCGCGGCTACACGCTCGTGCCGCTGAACTTCCACTACAAGGGCGGCCGCGTCAAATGCGAGATCGGGCTGGCCAAGGGTAAGAAGCAGCACGACAAGCGCGAGAGCGAGAAGAAACGCGACTGGGAGCGCGAGAAGGCGCGCCTGATGCGTTCGCCCGGCTGAACTCGCAGGCACTGGTGCGGGCGCGACTGCGCGGATTTGCCACGCCTCCGCTTCGCCGCGCCTTGGCTGCGACGTGACGATTCAAAAAAATGGCCCGCTCGAGCGGGCCATTTTTTTGGTCTGACCTAGTGATCAAACGGCTCAGCGCGCCTCGGTCACACCGCCCTTGCCTTTGTTCACGATCGTCAGCGCCGATGCGATCATCGAACTCATATCCGCCAGATTGCCCGGCACGATCAGCGTGGTGCCCTGCTTGGCCAGATTGCCGAACGCGTTCACGTATTGTTCGGCCACCTTCAGGTTCACCGCTTCCATTCCGCCGTTCGACTGGATCGCCGCCGCGATCTTCTGAATGGCCTGCGAATTGGCCTCGGCCACGGCCAGAATCGCCGACGCCTGCCCCTGCGCCTGATTGATCGCCGCCTGCCGCTCGCCCTCGGACTTCTGGATCGCCGCCTCACGCCCGCCGGACGCGATATTGATCTGCTCCTGCTTGCGGCCCTCGGACGCCGCGATCAGCGCACGCTTCTCGCGTTCGGCGGTGATCTGCGCCTGCATGGCGTGGAGAATCTCCTTGGGCGGCGTCAGATCCTTGATCTCGTAGCGCAGCACCTTCACGCCCCAATTCGACGCGGCTTCGTCGAGCGACGACACGATGCTGTGGTTGATGAAGTCGCGCTCCTCGAACGTCTTGTCGAGCTCCAGCTTGCCGATCACCGAACGCAGCGTGGTCTGCGACAACTGCGTGATCGCGAACACGAAGTTGCTCGATCCGTACGACGCCTTCATCGGATCCGTGACCTGAAAGTACAGCACGCCGTCCACCTGCAACTGCGTGTTGTCGCGCGTGATACAGACCTGGCTCGGCACTTCGAGCGGGATTTCCTTGAGGATGTGCTTGTACGCGATCCGGTCGACGAACGGAAACGCGAAGCTCAAACCCGGCGTAAGCGTACGGTGATAACGCCCGAGCCGTTCGAGCACCCATGCATGTTGCTGCGGCACGATCTTGAGCGTCTGCGCCGCCGTGACGATCACGATGATCAGTACTACCACCGCGACGATGGTCGATACATCCATTGTTATTCTCCGGTCCGTACTCGATGGGTTGCGTGAAGCTGAAAAACTCGGCGGCGACGGCTTGAACGCGGCATGCGCTCAGGTGCCCGCCGCCCGCCTGCTGGCGACGACGACAAGACAACTGCCGTTGAGCGCGGTGATTTCATAAAGATGGGCATCTTCCGGTTCGCCCGGCGCGAGTTCGATGTCCCACGCGGCGCCGCGATAGTTGGCGCGCGCGCGACGCGCCTGCCAGGCGTCGACGGTCAAGGTCTGGCCGATGTCGAGATTGACGTCCGGGTTGTGCGAGGCGTCCTTGCGCGTTCTGCGGCCGAAACGCGAGCGGCGCAGCAACAGCACCGCAGCCAGCGCCACGCCCGCCGCCACCGCGAATTGCAGATCGGCGGGCGCGCCCGCAATGTGCGCGAGGGCCGCCGCGACGAAGCCCAGCGCAATCATCAACAGATAGAACGTACCGCTGATCAACTCCAGCACGACCAGCACCCCCGCCCCGATCCACCAGAACAATCCACCTGGCGCCACATCGACCTCCACAAAGCAAAACACCCCGGATCTACCGGGGTGTTTATAGCACGAAGCTGGTGCATCGAACGGACGCTGCGACACTCTTTGACAAGCTTTTGACGCGCTTTTTACGCGCACTTTGCCGCACCCTCCCGCACACTATGCATGCCGCTTAAGAAGCGGCATGCATCAGGCGTTTTACTGCTTCGCCGACGCCGCCAGTTGCTTCCACGTCTCGATGATCGAGTCGGGGTTCAGCGAGATCGACGCGATGCCTTCGTCCGTCAGCCATTGCGCGAAGTCCGGGTGATCCGAAGGACCCTGGCCGCAAATGCCGACGTACTTATTCAGGCGCAGGCAGGTTTCGATCGCGCGCTGCAGCAGGAACTTGACGGCCGGGTCGCGTTCGTCGAAATCGACGGCCAGCAGTTCCATACCCGAGTCGCGGTCGAGGCCCAGCGTGAGTTGCGTCAGGTCGTTCGAACCGATCGAGAAACCGTCGAAGAATTGCAGGAATTCTTCGGCGAGAATCGCGTTCGACGGCACTTCGCACATCATGATCAGGCGCAGGCCCTTTTCACCGCGCTTCAGCCCGAACTTGCCGAGCAACCCAATCACGCGTTCCGCCTGCTTCAGCGTGCGCACGAACGGCACCATGATCTCGACGTTGTCGAGACCCATCTCTTCGCGCACCTTCTTCAGCGCGATGCATTCCATCTGGAACGCTTCGGCGAAGTCGTCGGCGATGTAGCGCGACGCGCCACGGAAACCCAGCATCGGGTTTTCTTCGTCCGGCTCGTAGCGCGAACCGCCGATCAGCTTCTTGTACTCGTTGGACTTGAAGTCCGACAGACGCACGATCACGGGCTTCGGATAGAACGCTGCGGCAATCGTCGCGATCCCTTCGGTCAGCTTGTCGACGTAGAACGCACGCGGCGACGCATGACCGCGCGCGACGCTTTCCACGGCCTTTTTCAGGTCTTGGTCGATGTTCGGGTACTCGAGAATCGCCTTCGGGTGCACGCCGATGTTGTTATTGATGATGAACTCTAGCCGCGCCAGACCCACACCTGCGTTCGGCAGTTGCGAAAAGTCGAAAGCCAGTTGCGGATTGCCGACGTTCATCATGATCTTCACCGGAATCGGCGGCAGCTCGCCGCGCTGCACTTCGGTGATTTCGGTTTCGAGCAGGCCGTCGTAGATCTTGCCTTCGTCGCCTTCCGCGCAGGAAACCGTGACCAGCGCGCCTTCCTTCAGCACGTCGGTCGCGTCGCCGCAACCGACCACCGCCGGCACGCCCAGCTCACGCGCGATAATGGCCGCGTGGCAGGTCCGGCCGCCACGATTCGTGACGATTGCGGACGCGCGCTTCATGACCGGCTCCCAGTTCGGGTCGGTCATGTCGGCGACCAGCACGTCGCCCGGTTGCACACGGTCCATTTCCGACGGATCGTGAATCACGCGCACCGGACCCGCGCCGATCTTCTGGCCGATCGCGCGGCCCGTGGCCAGCACGTTCGACTGACCTTTCAGCTTGAAGCGCTGCTCGGCCTTGCCCGCGGCCTGGCTCTTCACCGTTTCCGGGCGCGCCTGCAGAATGAAGATCTTGCCGTCGCGGCCGTCCTTGCCCCACTCGATGTCCATCGGACGCTCGTAGTGCTTTTCGATGATGACGGCGTATTTCGCGAGCTCGATCACGTCTTCGTCGGTGATCGAGAAACGGTTGCGCTGCTCGTGCGTCACGTCGACGGTTTTCACGCGGCCTTCTTCGCCCGCCTTGGTGAATTCCATCTTGATCAGCTTCGAGCCGATCGAGCGACGGATGATGGGGTACTTGCCCTGCGCGAGCGTGGTCTTGAAGACGTAGAACTCGTCCGGGTTCACGGCGCCCTGCACCACCGTTTCGCCCAGGCCGTAGCTCGACGTGATGAACACGGCATCCTTGAAGCCCGATTCGGTGTCCAGCGTGAACATCACGCCGGCCGCGCCGACGTCCGAGCGCACCATGCGCTGCACGCCCGCCGACAACGCGACTTCAGCATGCGTGAAGCCCTTGTGGACGCGATAGGAGATAGCGCGGTCGTTGTACAGCGACGCGAACACGTGCTTCATGCGATCGAGCACGTCTTCGACGCCGACCACGTTGAGATAGCTTTCCTGCTGACCCGCGAACGAGGCGTCCGGCAGGTCTTCCGCCGTTGCCGACGAACGCACGGCGAACGACAGCTCTTCAGGCGAGCTGTTTTGCAGGGTGTCGAAACCTGCGCGGATATCCGCTTCGAGCTGCGGCTGCATCGGCGCGTCGACGATCCACTGACGGATCTCCTTGCCTGCTTCGGCGAGCGCCTTCACGTCGTCGACGTCGAGCGTCTCGAGACGTTTGGCGATGCGTTCGGTCAGATTGTTGTGATTCAGGAAGTCACGGAATGCCAGCGCCGTGGTGGCGAAACCGGTGGGCACGCGCACGCCGGCTTCGGCGAGTTGACTGATCATCTCGCCCAACGACGCGTTCTTGCCACCGACAATTTCCACGTCGGTCATTCGCAACTGCTCGAACGGAACTACATACGCCTTGTCCTTTGCGACGGTAACTACGTTAGTCATACAAGCCCCTAAGTGTGAAAGAAATTCACGGCTGTGCAAGTGGGCTCGAACGCGAGACGCCCATTGGGAGCGTGCTTTCGCGTCTTGCACAACCTGTTGGAGAAGCAATCGCGGCACAGCTCGGCAAGCAGCCGCGGGCGGTAAAAAAGCGCCGCGGAGATGCCGCAAATGTGCAAATGGCCGGATGCGCGACGAAGAACGCGAATGGACGATTTTACCGATCAATCCACCACATTCACCGCACGTTACCGACCGAAGGCGACGCGTTGAACGACCGTTCACGGTAAGTTAGACGCCAATCGCCTGCAATTGCTTATCCAACAGGTTGCCGCTATTCTACCGTGCCGACTCTCAAAATGTGACTGTCGGACGAGAATTGCGCCTCGAAACGCGCGCCGGACCGGCCAGCGGGCCTTTGCGAGGCCCCACCGTCATCCGGACGCAATTGTGGTGCCCACGGCGCGCCGTGCCGATCCGCCGCACACACCGGTTAGCCACCGGGCAGCGAGATCCGCGCGGCGATGTTTTATTCGAGCGCTATTTTTCGCTCACGTTCCCCAGCCCCACTGATGCCGCCCACCGTATTCATCGTCTCCGACGGGACCGGGATCACTGCCGAAACCTTCGCGCATTCGATCCTTTCCCAGTTCGACCAGAAATTCCGTCTGGTTCGCGTGCCCTTCGTCGACTCGACGGAAAAAGCCTACGCCACGCTCGAAAAAATCAACGAGGCGATCGCGCAAGACGGCCGCCGTCCGATCGTGTTCACCACACTCGTGGACAGCGCGTCGAACCAGATCGTCAAAGGCTCGAACGCGTTGGTGCTGGACATGTTTCAGACCTTCGTCGAGCCGCTCGAACAGGAACTGGAACTGAAGTCGAGCCACGCCATGGGCCGTGGCCACCAGAACGCGGACACCGAGGAGTACAAGAACCGCATCGAGGCGATCAACTTTTCGCTCGCGCATGACGACGGTCAATCGAACCGCAATCTCGCCGACGCCGACGTGATTCTGGTCGGCGTGTCGCGCAGCGGCAAAACGCCGACCAGCCTGTATCTGGCCATGCAATACGGCGTCAAGGCAGCGAACTACCCGCTGATTCCCGAAGACTTCGAACGCGGCAAGCTGCCTACGCCCTTGCTCGCGCATCGTCAGAAGATGTTTGGGTTGTCGATCGACCCGCAGCGGCTTTCCGAGATTCGGAACGAGCGCCGGCCGGGCAGCAAGTACGCCGCGCCGGAAAACTGCCGTTACGAGATCAACGAAGCCGAAGCGATGATGCGGCGCGAAGGCGTCAAGTGGTTGTCGTCGACGCACAAGTCGATCGAAGAGATCGCGACGACGATCCTGCAGGAAATCAAGCTGGATCGGCAGGCTTATTGAGCGATTGGCCGAGACGCTGAAGCCCGTGGTCGACGTGGGTGCTTGATGCGGCCCACGCGAGCACCATCCTCAGGCGCGTCAGCGTCAGCGTTCGCTTCCGCGCTGCTGGCGGCATTGCTCGAACACGCAAACCGCTGCCGCAGCCGCCACATTGAGCGACTCCATGCCGCCCGGTTGGGGAATCGTCACCCGCATTGAAACGGCGTCGCGCCAGATCTGCGACACGCCCGCCCCCTCGTTGCCGAACACCCACGCGAGCGGTCCGCTCAGATTGCAGTCGTAGATCGCTTCGGCGCCGTGCGAATCCGTAATCACGATCGGCACCGCGAGGCGCTCAATCAGCGACGACGCTTCGACGTCCTCGTGAATCTGCAACAGGAAGTGCGCGCCCATGCCCGAGCGCAAGACTTTCGACGACCACGCGTACGCCGTGCCCGGCGCGCAGAACACCTGCTGAATGCCGGCCGCCGCCGCGCTGCGCAGAATTGAGCCGACGTTACCGGCGTCCTGCACGCCGTCGAGCACCAGACAGGTCTGCGCGACTTTGTCGGGCAGCGGCGGATCGAGCTTGTCGACCAGCAGCAGAATCCCCACGCCATGCAAGACGTTCGACAACTGCCCGAATAACGCATCCGGCAGCGTCACGACGCGATGTTCTTCGACGCGCGCGACGATCGCTCGCGCTTCGTCGTGGGCCAGCGCGCCGTCGGTGACCACGCATATTTCCGGCTGCCCGGCAACGTCGAGAAACGCGCTCGCGAGATGAAACCCTTCGAGCAGCGCCTGGCCGCCGCGACGCTGTTGATGCGTCGAGCCAGCCAATGCCTTGAGACGTTTGTAGAGCGGATTGTCCCGCGAGGTGATGGCTTTCACAGGCAGCGAAGACAGTGAGAATGAGGAAAGAATGAACGACGCGCCGTGGTGTCGCGCGCGGCGCTCACTGAAAATCAGATGCCGCTGCGTTCGCCGAAGGCGTCGTCGTCGATTATCGCGTCGGTCAGCGCGACGGGCACGACGACGATGTCACCCGCGGGCAGACGTGCGGCCGTGCCGAAGCGCAGATGCGCCTCGCGCACCGGCGCGAACGAGCGCCGATGATGCTCGCACGGCCCATGTTCGCGCAGCGCCGCGAGGTGTTGCGGCGTGCCGTAGCCGGCATGGGCGTTGAATCCGTACACCGGAAAGCGCTGATGCAATTCGAGCAGCATGCGGTCGCGTGTGACTTTAGCCAGAATCGACGCCGCCGAAATGCTTTTGACGAGCGCGTCGCCGCCGATCACCGCCTCGCTGCGCACGCTCAGCGTCGGGCAGCGATTCCCGTCGATCTTAACCAGCGTCGGCACGACGGCGAGACCTTCCACCGCGCGTTTCATGGCCAGCATGGTGGCGTGCAGGATATTCAGCGAATCGATTTCCTCGACGCTCGCCGACGCGATGCAGTACGCCAGCGCCCGGTCGACGATCTTGTCGTACAGTTCGTCGCGCTTTTTCGCGGTGAGCACCTTGGAATCGTCGAGGCCGCGAATCATTGGCTTCGACGGGTCGAAGATCACCGCCGCCGCGACCACCGGACCGGCCAGCGGGCCACGCCCGGCTTCGTCGACGCCGCAGACGATGTCGTCCGGCGTCTCGAAGTTCAGGCCGACCTGCTCCGCCGCGGCGCCTGCCACGGCCTTGCGACGCGGTGTGCGCGCATTGGTCACGGCCGCGCCTTACGTTTTTCGATGACGTTCGCCACGACTTCCGCCGCACGCTGCGCCGTATTCTGCTTCAGCACGTGATGCATCTCCGTGAAGATTTCCGTCAGCGTGCGCCGGTTGCCTTCGTCGCGCAACTGTTTCAGCGTGGCCTCGGCCAGCGCTTGCGGCGTGGCGAAATGCTGCAGGATTTCCGGCACGACGAAACGGCCCGCCAGAATATTCGGCAGACCCACGTACGGCAGATAGCCCTGGCGGCGCATGATCTGACCAGTCAACCAGGGCACCTTGTACGAGATCACCATCGGCTTTTTCAGCAGCGCGGCTTCCAGCGTGACGGTGCCGCTCTTCACGAGGATCGCGTCGGCCGCGGTCATGGCCAGTTGCGACTGGCCGTCGGTGATCGTCAGCGCGAGACCCGGATGCGAGTCGACCAGCGGCCGCAGCATCTCGCGCAAGGCCGGCGTGGCCGCCGGCATCACGAAGCGCACGCTGGGCTCCTGGTGTTGCATCATTTCCATCGCCGCGAAGAACGTCGGGCCGATCAGATCGATCTCCGAGCGCCGGCTGCCCGGCAGCACAGCGATGATCGGACCGTCTTCCGCGAGACCGAGCGCGCGGCGTGCGCCGAGCGTGTCGGGTACGAGCGGAATCTCGTCGGCCAGCGGATGCCCCACGTACGACGCCGCGACGCCCGCTTTCTCGAGCAGCGCGGTTTCGAACGGGAACACGCACAGCATGTGGTCGACCGCCTTGGCGATCTTCTTGATGCGCCCGCCGCGCCACGCCCAGATGGACGGACAGACGAAGTGAACGGTCGGAATGCCGGCGTCGCGCAACGCATGCTCGAGCCCGAAGTTGAAATCGGGCGCGTCCACGCCGACGAATACCGACGGCGGCTCCGCCAGCAGTTGGCGCTTCAGTTCGTTACGGACGGCGAGAATGCTGGGAATATGCCGCAGCGCTTCGACATAGCCGCGCACGGTCAGCTTGTCCATCGGCCAGTGGGCGTCGAAACCCGTGGCGATCATGCGCGGGCCGCCGATTCCGTAGTACTGCGTGCCGGCGGGCAGACGGCTCGCGAGACCGTCGAGCAGCGACGCCGCGAGCAGGTCGCCGGACGGTTCGCCGGCCACCATCGCGACGCGCAGCGGATTGGGTTGCAATGCCATCGGTTAGCGGATGATGCCGCGTTGCGACATTTCGATGAACGCGAGCAGCGTCTGCACGGGTTCGTCGCCGTCGCCGCCCGCGGAGGCCAGTTCGCGCAACTGCACCTTCGCTTCTTCAAGCGACAGGCCGTTCTTGTACAGCACGCGATAGGCCGAGCGCAGCGCCGAAATCGCATCCGGCGAGAAGCCGCGGCGGCGCAGCCCTTCGACGTTGATACCGTGCGGCTCCGCCTTGTTACCGGCGGCGATCACGAACGGCGGAATGTCCTGCACCAGCGCCGACGCACCGCCCAGCATGGAGTGCGCGCCGATGCGCACGAACTGATGCACGCCCGACATGCCGCCGACGATCGCATGGTCGCCGATCGTCACGTGGCCGGCCATCTGGGCGTTGCTGGACAGAATGACGTTATTGCCGACGTGGCAGTCGTGCCCGATGTGCACGTACGCCATGATCCAGTTGTCGTCGCCGAGTGTGGTGACGCCCGCGTCCTGCACCGTGCCGGTGTGGATCGTGGTGAATTCGCGGATCGTGTTGCGGTTGCCGATCACGAGCCGGGTCGGCTCGTCTTTGTACTTCATGTCCTGCGGACGGCCGCCGACCGATGCGTAGTGGCCGACCCGGTTGTCTTCGCCAAGCGTGGTGTGACCTTCGATCACGCTATGCGAGCCGACCGTGCTCCGTGCGCCGATCGTCACATGTGCACCGATCACGGCATACGGTCCGATTTCGACGGACTCGTCGACTTGTGCGCCCGGTTCGACGATCGCAGTGGGATGAATCCTGCTCATGCGTCCTCGCTTCTGATTCTGTTGCGTTGTCTGGATGGGCCCCGGCGACGCCGGCTTTGCCGGCATCGAGCCACGGGCTGACCGGACGCTGACTTAAGCGTCCTTGTCCGTGTGCCGCACCGCGCACATCAGGTCGGCTTCCGCCGCCACCACGCCATCCACTTCGGCGCGCGCCTTGAACTTCCAGATGCCACGCATATGACGTTCGAACGTGCAGTTCAGGATCAACTGATCGCCCGGTTCCACCACGCGCTTGAAGCGCGCATTGTCGATGCCGACGAACAGGTACAGCGTGTTCGACGGATCGCTCGGCTCTTCCGAAAACGTCAGCAGCGCCGCGGTTTGGGCCAGCGCTTCGAGGATCAGCACGCCGGGCATGACCGGACGGGTCGGGAAATGCCCCTGGAAATACGGCTCGTTGATCGACACGTTCTTCAACGCTTTGATGCGCTTGTGCGGCTCAAGTTCGAGCACCCGATCAACCAGCAGGATCGGGTAGCGATGTGGCAGCAGCGTGAGAATCTTATGAATGTCGAGATTGATTTTTTCGGTGCTCATGGTGTTTCTGCTCACGCATTGACTGCGCGATGATGACTGCGAATGCTGGTGCAGGTGGGTTGGTAACGCGTGCTGCCGGCGCTCGCCCTGACCCGGCGGCCGTGCCACCCGGTCACGGCAACCGACGTTGCTTCTGATGCTAGCCCGCCATTTTACGCGGTGCCGGCCAGCCGCCCGGCGAATTACTTCGCGGGCTCAGCCTTACTCGCTTGCGGAATGACTTGCTGCCGGGTTATCCGTTGCATTCGACGATGCGTTCGCCGTAGTGTTTGCAACAGCCGCCGGCTGGCCGCTCGCGGCGTTCTCGAGCGCCTTGATACGGTCGCGCAGTTTGCCGATATTGCGCAGCAACGCCGCGCTTTTGTTCCAGTCGGCGTGATTCACGGCCGGAAACGCGCTGGTGTACATGCCGGGCTTCGACAACGACTTCGATACACCGGACTGCGCAGTGACGATCACGTAATCGGCGAGCGTCACATGGCCGGCGATACCGACCGCGCCGCCGATCATGCAATGACGGCCGATCGTCGTGCTGCCCGCAATGCCCGCGCAACCGGCGATCACCGTGTACGCGCCAACCTTGCAGTTATGGCCGATCTGCACGAGGTTGTCGATCTTCACGCACTCTTCGATGATCGTGTCGGCCATCGCGCCACGGTCGATCGTAGTGTTCGCACCGATCTCGACGTCGTTCGCGATCGACACACCGCCGACCTGCGGAATCTTGACCCAGCTACCGGTACGCGCCTCGCCTTCGCCGACAAAATCAGACGCGAAGCCGAAACCGTCCGAGCCGATCACGGCGCCCGCATGCACGATCACGCGCTCACCGAGCTTGCAGCCGTGGTACACCACTACGTTCGGGTACAGCTGCGAACCGGCGCCGATCCGCGTGCCACGGCCGATCACCACATTGGCGCCGAGCCGCACGTTCTCGCCGATCACCGCGCCGGCTTCCACCGTGACGTGCGGGCCGATCACCGCGCTCGCGGCAATCTGCGCGGACGGATCGATCGTGGCGCTCGGATGCACACCCGGCGCAACCTTGGGCGCCGCGAGGTCGATGAAGGTCTGCGCGACGCGCGCGAAGTAAGCGTAAGGATTCGGCGTGACGATGAAGTTACGGCTTTTGCCGGGAGCCAGCCTGGCGAGATCGGCGGCATTGATCAACACCGCGCCCGCGCGGGTCGTCTCGACCTGCGACAGGTATTTCGGATTGGCGAGGAACGCCAGTTGGTCGGGACCGGCCTGGTCGAGCGGTGCGAGACTACCGACGCGCTGCGAACCGTTTCCGACGACTTCACCGCCGAACCGTTGGACGATGTCCTCAAGCGTAAATGCCATGCCTATCCAGTCTCCTGCAGTTCAGTCCAACTTGTCAGTTCTAAGTCTTTGCTGCCACCGGGCAATGATCGTGCGCGACGTAGGAAAACTACCCACTCGCGAGCCAACGCCCGGCGCTTGCGCCTTCAATTGCCCGACGCGGCCAGCGCCTTGAGCACCTGGTCCGTGATATCGATGCGCGGGCTGACATACACCGCTTCCTGAACGATCAGGTCGTAGTGCTGCTGCTCGGCGATCTGCTTGATTACCTTGTTCGCGCGGTCAAGCACGGCCGCCAGTTCTTCGTTACGGCGCTGGTTCAGATCTTCGCGAAATTCGCGCTGCTTGCGCTGGAAGTCCGTGTCCAGTTGCGACAGATCGCGCTGCTTTTGCGCCCGATCGGCCACCGACATCGACGCACCGTTCTTGTCGAGCGAATCCGACAGGGTCTTCAGCTTCTGCGCCATGTCCGCGAGATCCTTGTCGCGCTTGGCGAACTCGGCTTCAAGCTTGACCTGCGCGGCCTTCGCGGCAGCGGATTCCCGCAGGATCCGGTCGGAGTTCACTGCGGCGATCCGGGCTTCCTGCGCGTGCGCTACCCCGACACCCAAGGTCATTGCCAGCGCCAGCGCGCATGCCACACGTTTCGAAAACATACCGGTTAGCAAAGTCATCCTCTCGATTCTGTAATTAGGCCAGCCGCCCACCGCCGGGGTGGGCCGCTGCCGATCGCGCGCAGCGGCAACACCCGTGGCGGGATCGCGCCGCCCGATCAGAATGCCGTCCCGATCTGGAACTGGAATTTCTGATACTGGTCGCCGGTGTGCTTCGTGAGCGGGAAGCCCAAGCTGAGCTTGAGCGGACCGATCGGCGAAATCCACGCGAGACCGACACCATAGCCATAACGCAGGCCGTTCGCACCGGTCGACGTTGCGGCGCTGCTCGCGTCGGCCCAGACGTTACCCGCGTCGAGGAACGTGAACACACGCAGCGTGCGGTCGTAGCCCGTACCCGGCAGCGGGAACGTCAACTCGATATTGCCGACCAGCAGCTTCGAGCCGCCGATCGGGTCGCCCGTGGTGGCGTCGCGCGGACCCAGCGAGCTCGGCTCGTAGCCCCGCACCGACCCGATACCGCCGGCGTAGTAGTTCTTGAAAATCGGATAAGGCTTGCCGCCGAGGCCGTTACCGTAACCGCCCTGGAAGTTGAAGCCCAGCACGAAGCCGCGCGCAAACGAGTAATAGTACTGCGCGTTGATGTCGGCCTTGTAGTACTGGGTGCCACCGATCGGCGTGCCGTACTCGGCGTTGGCCTGCGTGAAGTAACCGCGGCTCGGCACAAGCGCGCTGTCACGCGCGTCGCGCGACCAGCCCACCGTGATCGGCACGTTGTTCGAGACACGGCCGAAGTCCTGCACGTACTGCTTGTACGAAGCCGGCGTGTTCGCGTCGATGTCCAGCTGGTTCTGCTCGAGACCGGCGCCGAAGTAGACCGTGTCCACTTCCGAGAACGGGATACCGAATTTCAGATCGCCACCCACGGTCACGATCTTGAAGCTCGAGTCCGTCGAGTAGTACAGCGGCTGGTACGTACGGTAGTAGACGTCGGTAATCCGCTTGATGCCGTCGACCGTAAAGTACGGGTCGACCTGCGTGACCGTCAGCGTCCGGTAGGTCTTCGCGGTATTCACGTTCACCGACAGGCTGGTGCCCGAACCGAACACGTTGTCTTGCGACACACCGGCCGACAGCACCACCTTGTCGGTCGACGAGAACCCCGCGCCCAGCGTGATCGCGCCGGTCGGCTTTTCGGCCACCTTGACGTCGACGTCAACCTGGTCGGGCGTGCCTTCGACCGGCACCGTGGTGACGTCCACGTCCGTGAAGTAGCCGAGACGGTTGATCCGGTCTTTCGACAGCGCAAGGCGGTTCGAGTCGAACCACGAGCTTTCGAGCTGGCGCATTTCGCGGCGCACCACTTCGTCGCGGGTACGCGTGTTACCGACCACGTTGATGCGGCGCACGTAGACACGGCGGCTCGGATCCACTTGCAGCGTCAGGTCGACCTTGTGGTTGGCCTGGTCGATCTGCGGCTGCGCGTTGACGGTTGCGAACGCATAGCCGTATTCGCCGAGCTTGTCGACGATCGCCTTGGTGGTGGCTTGCAGCTTTTCAGCCGAGAAGCGGTCACCCGGTTTGATCTTGATCAGCTTGGTCAGCTCCGGCTCGCGGTCGAGCAGGTTGCCGGCGAGCTTGATGCTCGAAATCGAGTACGGCTCGCCTTCATGCAGCGTGACCGTCAGATACATGTCCTTCTTGTCCGGCGAAATCGACACCTGGGTGGAGTCGATGCTGAACTCGAGGTAACCGCGATTCAGGTAATACGAGCGGACGTTTTCGAGGTCGCCGGTGAGCTTGTCTTTCGCGTACAGGTCGTTCTTCGTGTACCACGAGAACCAGTTCGGCGTGGACAGCTGCATTTCGTCGCGCAGCGTACCGGTGCTGAACGCCTTGTTGCCGATGAAGTTGATCTGACGGATCTTCGCACTCGGACCTTCGCCCACCGAGAACAGCACCGCGACGCGGTTGCGGTCGATCGGCGTGATCGTGGTGGTCACTTCGGCCGCGTAGTAGCCGCGCGTCAGGTACTGACGCTTCAGCTCCTGCTCGGCCTTGTCGACGAGTGCCTTGTCGTAGTAACGACCCTGCGACAAACCGACCGCGCGCAACGCCTTGGTCAGGTTGTCCTTGTCGAATTCATGGATGCCGGAGAAGTCGATCGTGCCGATGGCCGGACGCTCCAGCACCTGCACGATGACGACGTTGCCTTCGGTCGCGATCTTGACGTCGTTGAAGAAGCCCGTGGCATACAGTGCGCGAATGGCTTCCGATGCCTTGTCGTCGCTGAAGGTGTCGCCCTGCTTGATAGGCAGGTAGGCGAACACGGTACCAGGTTCGACGCGTTGCAATCCCTCGATCCGGATGTCTTGCACCACGAAGGGCGTCGTTGCGTGAGCAACCAGCCCATGCGCGGCAAACGCCGCGGCTATAACCGTCTTTGGAACAAAGCGATGAGGTTTAAACAACGTGCTTCCCCAGTGTGTATAGCTGCATCAGGTCAGACGGTCGCCATCGTGAACGCCGCCGGACACTTTAAAAATGGATTAAACGAGCCAGATCGTTGAACAGCGCAATCGCCGACAATGCGACGATGCAGGCGAGACCCGCCCTCTGAAAAACGAGTTGCCAGCGATCGGAGACAACTTTGCCGGTTACAGCTTCAACCAAATAATATAACAGATGACCCCCGTCCAATACCGGAATTGGTAACAGGTTCAGTACACCGAGGCTAATACTGACAAGGGCCAGGAACGACAGGAATGCAGAAGGACCTAGACGTGCGCTCTTTCCTGCGTAATCCGCGATCGTCACCGGGCCGGAAAGATTTTTCAGCGAAGCCTCGCCAACTATCATCCGACCGAACATTCGCACCGAATACACCGCGAGATCCCACGTACGACGCGCACCGAGTTGCAGGCTCTCGACGGGCCCGTAGCGCACGTCGATGGACGGCACCTGGGTCGCCAGCTCAGCGCCGATGCGGCCGACCTGCTGGCCGGTGGCGTCGTCGCGCTGCGACTGCGGCACGAGGCTGATGGCTTCGAGCTTGCCTGCGGTCTGCCCCGCTGGCCCGCCGCGTTCCACTTGCAGCGTGACCGGCTTACCGGCGTGCGATTTTACATAAGCGATGAAGGCCGTGGCGTTATCGGTCGGAATACCGTCGACCGCGCGCAGGCGATCGCCCGCGGCAAGCCCGGCTTTTTGCGCGGCGCTGCCAGGCTGCACGCCGGCCACGGTCAGCTTGCCGCCGCCCGGTTCGAAGCCGAGGCGCGACATGAAATCGTCGTCGACATCTTTTTCGCTGAGACCGCGCAGGTCGAGCTGGAAATCGGACGTACCATGCGCGTCTTTCGCGCTCAACACCACGCGTTTGTGATCGAATGCCGCGCCCAGCAGCTTCCAGCGCAGGTCGGACCACGAACGCACCCGCTCGGACTCGCCGGCATTTCCGGTGCGCACCGCGACGATGGTTTCGCCGCCGTCGAAGCCGGCCACGGCTGCCGGCGTGTTCGGCGCGGGCGCCGCGACCACGGCCGCCGGCTCTGTCACGCCGGTGGCGAACACCAGCGCGAACAATACGATCGCCAGCAGGAAGTTAGCGATCGGGCCGGCCGCGACGATCGCAAAACGACGCCACACCGACTTGCGGTTGAACGCCTGCGGCAGCAAGTCGGCGGGAATCGGCGCACCGCTGGTTTCGCGCTCGTCGAGCATCTTCACGTAGCCGCCGAGCGGCAACGCGGCAATGGTCCACTCGGTGCCCGTTTTCGGACTCACCCACTGGAACAGCGGCTTGCCGAAGCCGATCGAAAAGCGCAGCACCCTGACGCCGCACAAACGTGCCACGCTGTAATGCCCGTACTCGTGAACGACCACGAGTACGCCAATCGCGACCGCGAAGGCGAGCAGTTCGATCAGCAGGTTCATAAGCGCCTCACTGGACGGCGCGTTCCGTGCGACGGGCGTTGTCGGGCAGACGCGCGATGAATTCGGCCGCGGCGCGACGCGCGGCGGCATCCGCTTCGATCACGTCGTCGAGCGCATGGGCGCTGCCGTTCGGCAACGCGTTCAGCACCGAGTCGACCACCTGGGCAATCGCCATGAAACCGATCTGGCGCTGCAGGAAGGCTTCCACCGCGACTTCGTTCGCGGCGTTCAGCGCGGCACTGGCCAGACCACCTTCGGCCAGCGCCTTCATGGCGAGCGCGAGGCACGGAAAGCGCGTGTAGTCCGGCTTTTCGAACGCCAGCGACGCGACCTGCAGCAGGTCGAGTTGCCCGACGCCGGAATCGATACGATCCGGAAATGCCAGCGCATGGGCGATCGGCGTACGCATATCCGGATTGCCGAGTTGCGCGAGCACCGAGCCGTCGGCGTACGAGACCATCGAATGAATCACGCTCTGCGGATGAATCAGCACCTCGATGCGCTCGCCCGGCAGACCGAACAGCCAATGAGCCTCGATCACCTCGAGGCCCTTGTTCATCATCGTGGCGGAGTCGACCGAGATCTTGCGGCCCATCACCCAGTTCGGATGCTTGCAGGCTTCGTCAGGCGTGACGTCGACGAGCGTGGCCGGTTCGCGGGTACGGAACGGGCCACCCGACGCGGTCAGAATGATTTTGGACACGCCGCCGTGCTGCGCCGCTTCGCGCGGCAGGCATTGGAAAATCGCGTTGTGTTCGCTGTCGACCGGCAGCAGCACGGCGCCATGGTCGCGCACCGCGTCCATGAAGATCGCACCGGACATGACCAGCGCTTCCTTGTTGGCGAGCAGGATGCGTTTGCCGGCGCGCGCCGCAGCGAGCGTGGGCGCAAGGCCGGCGGCGCCGACGATGGCCGCGACCACAGTGTCGCAAGCGTCGCTTTTCGACACGTCGACGAGCGCTTGCGGTCCATACGTAACCTCGGTCTTGCTGCCCGCTTCGCGCAGCTTCGCCGCGACTTGCGCGGCCGTGTCGGCGTCGCCGACGACAGCGATTTCCGGCGCAAAGCGCAGGCATTGCGCGACGAGCTTGTCGCCGTTGCGATGCGCGGTGAGCGCGTAGACCGAAAAGCGCTCGGGATGACGCGCGACGACGTCGAGCGTGCTGTCTCCAATCGAGCCCGTGGAACCGAGCAATGTCAGACGTTTTTGCATATCTCTTTCTCTAGCCGAGCAGCAGCATGGCAAGCGGCAGCACCGGCAATAAGGCGTCGATGCGATCGAGCACGCCGCCGTGCCCCGGCAACAGGCCGCTTGAATCCTTGACGCCGGCCTGGCGTTTCATCATCGATTCGAACAGGTCGCCCACCACGCTGAATGCCACCAGCAAGGTCAGTGCGAGCAGTGTGCGCACGGCGCCCCATTGCGCCAGCAGCGAAGAATACAGGGTCGGCTCGAACGCGTGCAAAAAGACCGCCGCCGCCGCGACGAGCATCACGACCAACCAGCCGCCGATCGCGCCCTCCCAGGTTTTACCCGGGCTGATGGCAGGCGCCAGCTTGTGTTTGCCGAACGCTTTTCCGGAGAAGTATGCGCCGATATCGGCCAGCCACACCAGGAGCAGCAGCGACAGGACGAACGGCACGCCCTGCATGCGTGCAGCGACGAGAGCATGCCAGCACGCGACGAATACCACAATGCCGGCAAGAAACAGAAAGTTACGCCACGCGCCCTGAGCGAGCGTGGGCTTGCGCAGCAGCACGAACGGACCGGCGACCACCCAGAAGATTGCCGCCGCCTTGAACAGCGAACGGGCCTCGGCAATGCCGGTGCCGAGCCGCGTGCTCGCGACTAACGCGACCGCGGCCACCAGCGCATAGACGACCGGACCGGCGCCGCCCAGCTTGAGCAGACGCGCCCATTCCCACGCAGCGAACACGACGACGAAAGCGATCAGCGCGCCGAACGCGCCCACCGGCGCGAACAACGTGACCGGCAGGAACACTGCCAGCAGGATGATCGCCGTGATGACACGGGTTTTTAGCATGGAAGCGAATCGACGTTTTGCGATTGCGGCTCGAGTTGAGCACTGGTGCGCCCGAAACGGCGCTCGCGCTCCGCGTACGAAGCGATGGCGTGGCCGAGCGCGTCGGCGTCGAAATCCGGCCAGAACGTGTCGGTGAAGTAGAACTCGGTGTACGCGAGCTGCCACAGCAGGAAGTTGCTGACACGGCGCTCGCCGCCGGTGCGGATGAACAGGTCCGGCTCCGGCGCGTAAGCCATGGACAGGTGCTCGGCGAACGAATCTTCGTTGACCTCGACCGCCTTGCCCGCCAACGCCGATTGTTCGGCGAGCTTGCGGGCGGCCTGCATGATGTCCCAGCGGCCGCCGTAATTGGCGGCGATGGTCAAGGTCAGACGGGTATTGCGCGCGGTTTTGCTTTCCGCGCGCTTGATCAGGTCGCGGATGCGCGTATCGAAGCGGGACAGATCGCCGACCACCCGCAAACGGATGCCGTTCGCGTGCAGCTTGCCGATTTCCCGCTCCAGTGCGGTGACGAACAGGCGCATCAGGAACGACACTTCGTCGTTCGGGCGGCGCCAGTTTTCCGAGCTGAACGCGAACAGCGTCAGATATTCGACGCCCTGACGCGCGCAGGCCTCGACGGCCGCGCGCACCGCGTCGACGCCGCGCGTATGGCCCGCCACGCGCGGCAGACGCCGCTGGGTGGCCCAACGGCCGTTGCCGTCCATGATGATCGCGATATGTCGCGGCACCGCGGCGACATCAGGCACGCGCACGGTTGAGCTGGTATAGGTCATGGCCGTCGGGACAATAACTGCAGATAAAGAAGTGGAAACCGTGAAAGTGCTGAGCCCTAAGGCTTACACCGTCATGATCTCGGCTTCTTTCGTCACGACGATCTTGTCGATTTCGGTGACGAACTTGTCCGTCAGCTTCTGAACGTCGTCACCAGCGCGACGCTCGTCGTCTTCCGAAATTTCCTTGTCTTTCACGAGCTTCTTGAGTTGCTCGTTGGCGTCGCGGCGCAGATTGCGCACGGCAACCTTGGCCGTTTCCGCTTCGCTCTTGACGACTTTGGTCAGTTCGCGGCGGCGTTCTTCGGTCAGCGCGGGCATCGGTACGCGGATCACATCGCCCTGGGTGGCCGGGTTCAGACCGAGGTCCGACTCGCGGATCGCCTTTTCGACGACCTGGACCATCTTCTTTTCCCACGGCTGCACGCCGATCGTGCGCGCGTCGATCAACGTCAGGTTCGCGACCTGCGAGATCGGCACCGGCGAACCGTAGTAATCGCACTGGATATGATCGAGCAGGCCCGTGTGCGCACGGCCCGTGCGGATCTTCGACAGGTCGTTCTTGAACGCGTCGATGGAACGCTGCATTTTTTGTTCAGCGCCCTTCCTGATATCAGCCACAGACATTTTTAAACCTCCGAACCTTCAAAACGGTGCGAGCCGGCCGGCGCGCGCGAGGCGGCGACCTGGGCTCGCGTTAAAGCCCACGTTATGTGAACGAGAGTTTACACGTGGACGAGGGTGCCCTCGTCCTCGCCTTGAACGATGCGCTTGAGCGCGCCCGGCTTGACGATCGAAAACACCCGGATCGGCAGCTTCTGGTCGCGGCACAGCGCGAACGCGGTCGCGTCCATGACCTGCAGATTGCGGCCGATGGCTTCGTCGAAGCTGATCGTGGTGTAACGCGTCGCGCTCGGGTCTTTCTTGGGGTCGGCCGAATAAACGCCGTCCACCTTGGTGGCTTTCAGCACCACTTCCGCGCCGACTTCCGCGCCACGCAGCGCGGCGGCGGTGTCGGTCGTGAAGAACGGGTTGCCGGTGCCGGCCGCGAAAATCACGACTTTGCCTTCCTCGAGCTGGCGAATCGCGCGGGGGCGGATGTACGGCTCGACCACCTGGTCCATGCGCAGCGCCGATTGCACGCGTGCCTCGATGCCGGCGTGACGCATGGCGTCCTGCAGCGCGAGCGCGTTCATCATGGTGGCCAGCATGCCCATGTAGTCGGCCGTGGCGCGGTCCATACCAGCCGCGCCGCCCGCGACGCCGCGGAAAATATTGCCACCGCCAATGACCACGGCCATCTGCGTTCCGAGACGGACCACTTCGGCCACGTCCGCCACCATTCTTTCGATGGTCGCGCGGTTGATGCCGAAGGCATCGTCGCCCATCAGAGCTTCACCGGAGAGTTTGAGCAGGACGCGTTTATAGGCAGTGGGCATAGGGGTATCCAGATCGCGCAGAACAGGGCAACAACAAGGGACTAATGTAGGGGTGAAATGCTGATTCGGGCAAGCACCGCCAAATTGACGAACCCTAGGGTCCGCCAGCGGCGGCTGCGTGGCGAGGGTCAACCCGCCCGCAGCCTTGCGGCGCTGCCGACCGCGGCAAAGTCTTGCTCCGCCGCGGGTCCAACGGTACTAGCTGAGGCTTGAACCAAGCTTATTGTTGCTTTGCAGCAGCGACCTGAGCAGCCACTTCAGCCGCGAAGTCGTCCTGCTTCTTCTCGATGCCTTCGCCGACCACGAACAGCGCGAACTTCTGCACGCTCGAGTTGCCCGCCTTCAGCATCTGTTCGATCGTCTGCTTGTCGTTCTTAACGAACGTCTGGTTCAGCAGCGACACTTCCTTCAGGTACTTCTGCACGCTGCCGTCGACCATCTTGGCGACGATTTCAGCCGGCTTGCCCGATTCGGCGGCCTTCTGTTCAGCAATGCTGCGTTCCTTGGCGATCAGGTCCGCCGGCACGTCGTCCGACGACAGCGACACCGGCTTCATTGCGGCGATGTGCATTGCCACGTCTTTGCCGATCTGCTCGTCTGCGCCGGTGTACTCGACCAGCACGCCGATACGCGTGCCGTGCAGGTACGCTGCCAGCTTGTTTGCCGTGTCGAAGCGCACGAAGCGGCGGATCGACAGGTTTTCACCGATCTTGCCGACCAGCGCCAGACGCACCGCGTCGACCGTCGAGCCTTCCAGCGGCAGCGCGCCCAGTGCGGCGACGTCAGCCGGGTTTTGCGTGGCGATCAGTTCCGCGACCGTCTTCGAGAAAGCCAGGAAGTCGTCGTTCTTCGAAACGAAGTCGGTTTCGCAGTTCAATTCGACCAGCGAACCCGCGTTGCCGCCGATGAACGAAGCAACCACGCCTTCAGCCGTAACGCGCGATGCAGCCTTGCTCGCCTTGTTGCCCAGCTTCACACGCAGCAGCTCTTCAGCGCGCGCCATGTCGCCGTCGGCTTCCGTCAGCGCTTTCTTGCATTCCATCATCGGCGCGTCGGTCTTTGCGCGCAGTTCTGCAACCATGCTTGCGGTAATTGCCGCCATCATTTGCTCCTTGAGTTCCGTCTGTCACACGCCGCCCGGACTTCGATGCCGGCGGCAAGAATTCGTTTCAGCGTTTCACGTACTTTTTTACGCAACCACACTTCGGCACTGCTCGGGCGCTGTTTGCGGCGCCCTACTACATCTGTCGCGGCTTAAAAAAAGGGGGCCTGTAGAAAGCCCCCTTTTTTGCCGGACACGGGGCAGCTTTACGCTTCCGCGTTGACCTCGACGAACTCGTCGCCGTCGCCGCCACGTGCAGCTTGCACCACTTCGTTGACCGCGTTGGCACGGCCTTCGAGGATCGCGTCAGCCACGCCAGCCGTGTACAGAGCGACAGCCTTCGAAGCGTCGTCGTTACCCGGGATCACGTAGTCGATGCCTTCCGGCGAGTGGTTCGTGTCGACCACGGCGATAACCGGAATGCCGAGCTTGTTAGCTTCGGTCACGGCAATCTTGTGGTAGCCGACGTCGACCACGAAGATCGCGTCCGGAATGCCGCCCATGTCCTTCACGCCGCCGATCGACTTGACCAGCTTAGCCATTTCGCGTTCGAACAGCAGAGCTTCTTTCTTGCTCATGCGTTCGGTTTCGCCGGCTTCCAGCGCTGCTTCCATGTCTTTCAGGCGCTTGATCGAAACCTTCAGCGTCTTGAAGTTGGTCAGCATGCCGCCGAGCCAGCGTGCGTTGACGAACGGCATACCTGCGCGTTGCGCTTCTTCAGCGATCGTGTCGCGCGATTGACGCTTCGTGCCGACGAACAGGATCGTGCCGCGATTCGCTGCCAGTTGACGCGCGTACTTCAGCGCGTCGTTGTACATCGGCAGCGTCTTTTCGAGGTTGATGATGTGAATCTTGTTGCGATGACCGAAAATGAAGGGAGCCATCTTCGGGTTCCAGAAGCGCGTTTGGTGACCGAAGTGGACACCGGCTTCCAGCATTTGACGCATGGTAACTGCCATGAAAATCTCCGCGAGGGTTGGGTCTTAAGCCGGCTGCCGTATCGGCCGCGCTCGCCTTCAATTTGGCGTAACGCGACGGACACCCTGGGTGCGCCGGCTTGCGAGTCTGCCGCCTTACACTACTCAACCCCACGACACAGGCAACGAACGCCGTGGGAAGCTGCTCCCGCCGTCTTTTTGACCATTTCAGCCCGACTTGAACTGATACCGGACAATAAAACCAAGACAGAGAGCGACTTAGCCAAAGATTATAGCACGCGACTATTGCATCACTCAACCCGCACGGTAGCTCCTGCCAGCCATTGCCGGGTTGCACCTGCGGGCGCGTGTTGAATCTTCATTGACGCCGGGCCAGCGGCCCGGCGGCGCGCCAGGGCCGCAAAACCCTGCGGCAGCCGGGATATGGTGCGATAATCTCACGATAAATCGCAATTCAGGCCCGACTCATGGCTATTACGCTCAAAAACGAACACGATATCGCGCAAATGCGCGTCGCCTGCAAACTGGCGAGCGAAGTGCTCGACTACATCACGCCGTTCGTTGCCGCCGGCATCACGACCGGCGAACTCGACCGCCTCTGCCACGAATACATGCTGAAGGAACAGGGCACCGTGCCCGCGCCGCTGAATTATCAGCCGCCCGGCTACCCGCCCTACCCGAAAGCGACCTGCATTTCCGTCAACGACGTGATCTGCCATGGCATTCCCGGCGAAAAAACGCTGAAGAACGGCGACGCGCTGAATATCGACGTCACCGTTATCAAAGAAGGCTATTTTGGCGACACGAGCCGCATGTTCATCGTCGGCGAAGGTTCGATCATGGCCAAACGGCTGGTTCAGACCACCTTCGAATGCATGTGGCTCGGCATCGACCAAGTGCGCCCCGGCGCGCATCTCGGCGACATCGGCTATGCGATCCAGAAGCACGCCGAAGCGCAAGGCTACAGCGTGGTGCGCGAATATTGCGGCCACGGGATCGGCACGGTTTTCCACGAAGATCCGCAGATTCTGCATTACGGCCGTCCGGGCACCGGGCTCGAACTGCAGGCTGGCATGATCTTCACGATCGAGCCGATGATCAACGCCGGCCGTCGCGATATCCGCACCATGCCCGACCAGTGGACCGTCAAGACCAAAGACCGCAGCCTGTCGGCGCAGTGGGAACACACCGTGCTCGTCACGGAATCCGGCTACGACGTGCTGACCGTTTCCGCCGGCACGCCCGCGCGGCCGCCGGTGGTTGCGGCTACGGCCTGACCGACCTCCCGCCCACTGTCCGCGTGCCCGCCTGCCAATGAGTAGTGTTCCCGCCGTCGCCCCATCCCATGCCACGTCGCTCAAGGCGGACTACAAGGTGGCCAAAGCCCAGTTGCTGGAACGCTTCAAGACGGCCACCAACGTCGACGCGTTGATGGCGGCCTTGGCGCGCGCCACGGACAACTCGCTGCGCGCCGCCTGGGACACCTGCGAATTGCCGCCCGAGCTGGCTTTATTGGCGGTCGGCGGTTATGGGCGCGGCGAACTGGCGCCGCATTCGGACATCGACATTCTGGTGCTGCTGCCGGACGCGCCAATCGAGCATCTCGAAGCGCGTATCGAGCGCTTTATCAGCCTCGCGTGGGATCTGGGGCTTGAACTTGGCAGCAGTGTGCGCAGCGTGTCGCAGTGCCTCGAGGAAGCCGCCAACGACGTCACCGTGCGCACCTCGCTGCTCGAAGCGCGGCGCATTACGGGCAGCGCGCCGCTGTTCGACGATTTCGCGAAGCGTTACCGCGAAGCGCTCGATCCGAAGGCTTTCTTCCAGGCGAAAGTGCTGGAAATGCGTCAGCGCCACGCCAAGTTCCAGGACACGCCGTACGCGCTCGAACCCAACATCAAGGAAAGTCCGGGCGGCCTGCGCGATCTTCAGCTGATTCTGTGGATTACCCAGGCGGCCGGTTTCGGCAGCAGCTGGCGCGAACTCGAGGCGCGCGGCCTGATCACCGAACGCGAAGCGCGCGAACTGCGCCGCAACGAGGGCTTTCTGAAGGCGCTGCGCGCGCGGCTGCATGTCACTGCGGGGCGTCGGCAGGACATTCTGGTGTTCGATCTGCAAACGCCGGTGGCCGAAAGTTTCGGCTACAAGCCGACCGCCACCAAGCGCGCCAGCGAGCAGTTGATGCGACGCTATTACTGGTCCGCCAAAGCTGTCACGCAGCTCGCCACGATTCTGATCCAGAACATCGAAGCCCAGCTTTTCCCGAACACGAGCGGGATCACGCGGGTGCTGACGGACCTCTTCGTTGAAAAACAGGGCATGCTGGAAATCGCCAGCGACGACGTGTTCGAGCGCGAGCCGAACGCGATCCTCGAAGCGTTCCTGCTGTACGAATTGACGCCGGGCGTCAAAGGCCTGTCGGCGCGCACGCTGCGCGCGATCTACAACGCCCGCGACATCATGGATCAGCACTGGCGACGCGATCCGGAAAACCGCCGCCTCTTCATGGAAATCCTGAAGCAGCCGGCCGGCATCACGCACGCGTTGCGCCTGATGAACCAGACCAGCGTGCTCGGGCGTTATCTGCTGAATTTCCGGCGCATCGTCGGGCAGATGCAGCACGATCTGTATCACGTCTACACGGTCGATCAGCACATTTTGATGGTGCTGCGCAATCTGCGGCGCTTCGCGGTCGCCGAGCACGCGCACGAATACCCGTTCTGCAGCCAGTTGATCGCTAACTTCGACCGGCCGTGGGTGTTGTACGTGGCGGCGCTGTTTCACGACATCGCCAAGGGCCGCGGCGGCGATCACTCCACGCTCGGCATGGCCGACGCGCGGCGTTTTTGCCGCAGTCACGGCATCGAGGGCGACGACGGCGAACTGGTGGTCTGGATGGTGCAGCAGCATCTGACCATGAGTCAGGTCGCGCAGAAGCAGGACACCAGCGACCCGGAAGTGATCAAGCGCTTTGCCGAACTGGTAGGCACCGAGCGCCGCCTCACCGCGCTCTACCTGCTGACGGTGGCCGACATTCGCGGCACCAGCCCGAAAGTCTGGAATACGTGGAAAGGCAAGCTGCTCGAGGACCTGTACCGCGCCACGCTGGCCGTGCTCGGCGGCGCCCGGCCGGACGCGCATTCGGAACTGAAGTCACGCCAGGAGGAGGCGCTGGCGCTGCTGCGTCTCGAAACCGTGCCGGAAGGCGCGCAAAAGGCGTTGTGGGACAAGCTCGACATCGGCTATTTCCTGCGTCACGACGCGGCCGATATCGCGTGGCAAACCCGCGTGCTGTCGCGTCACGTCGAAACGCCCACACCCATCGTGCGGGCGCGGCCGTCACCGATCGGCGAGGCGCTGCAGGTGCTGGTGTATGTGAAGGATCAGCCCGATCTGTTCGCCGGGATTTGCGCGTATTTCGACCGCAACGGCCTGTCGGTGCTGGATGCGCGGGTTAGCACGACCCGTCACGGCTATGCGCTCGATAATTTCCTCGTCGCGCATACCGAAGAAGACGTGCATTATCGCGATATTGCCAATCTGGTCGAACAGGAACTGACCGCCCGTCTCACCGGCGACGGCACCCTGCTCCCCGGACCGTCGAAAGGCCGGTTGTCGCGGCTTTCGCGGACTTTCCCCGTGACGCCGCGCGTCGACCTTCGGGCCGACGAACGCGGCCAATATTACATCCTGTCCGTGTCGGCCAACGACCGGCCAGGCCTTCTTTATTCGATCGCGCGCGTGCTGGCCGAGCATCGGGTCGGCGTCGCTTCGGCGCGGATCAATACGCTCGGCGAACGCGTCGAAGACGTGTTCCTGCTGGATGGACACGGCCTGTCGGACAACCGCCTGCAAATTCAGGTCGAGACCGAACTGCTGCGCGCGATTGCAGTGTGAGATTTCATGCGACTCAAATTAACAGCCAAGCACCCGCGGCCGGCTTCGTCCGAACGCGCCCCTGTCCGTACCGGCAGCACGTCGGCGCGTAAGCCGACACGCCCGGCGGGACCGAAACCGTCGACGGCGGGTTTCAGCGGGGCGCACGGAGAAGGCGGCGGCGCGCCGAAGGGCGCCGGCGCGCGGCCGGCCGGCGGTAAGCCGGCGGGCGCGGGCACGCGCGCGCCGCGCGCTGAGGGGTCGTTCTCTCGCGAGCGGGATGCGGGTGGCGCAGGTCGCTCGTCGTCGGATCGGCCGCCGCGGCGCGAAGGCGCGGCGGACCGTGGCGAACGCGCACCGCGTAAGTTTGAAGGTGCGGGTGATCGTGGTGAGCGCGCGCCGCGTAAGTTTGAAGGCGGTGGTGATCGTGGTGATCGCGCCCCGCGTAAGTTTGAAGGCGCAGGTGATAGCGGCGAGCGCGCCCCGCGCAGCTTCGGCGATCGCCCCCCGCGTCGCGACGACGGCGAACGCCGCCCATTCAGCGGTGCTCGCCCGGGCGCAGGACGTCCGTCGGAAGGCGGCGACCGCGGCGCACGTGGCGACCGTCCGGTCCGCAACGATCGCGAAGGCGGAGATCGTCCGCGCTTCGGCGGCGAACGCGGCCCGCGCAGCGACAGCGCACCGCGTCGTTTCGAAAGCGCGGGTGATCGCGGCGAGCGCGCTCCGCGCAGCTTCGGCGATCGTCCCCCGCGTCGCGACGACGGCGAACGCCGCCCATTCAGCGGTGCTCGCCCGGGCGCAGGACGTCCGTCGGAAGGCGGCGACCGCGACCCACGTGGCGACCGTCCGGCGCGCAACGATCGCGAAGGCGGAGATCGTCCGCGCTTCGGCGGCGAACGCGGCCCGCGCAGCGACAGCGCACCGCGCCGTTTCGAAGGCGCAGGTGATCGCGGCGAGCGCGCCCCGCGCAGCTTCGGCGACCGCCCCCCGCGTCGTGACGACGGCGAACGCCGTCCGTTCAGCGGTGCACGTCCGGGCGCGGGGCGTCCGTCGGAAGGCGGCGACCGCGGCCCACGTGGCGACCGTCCCGTCCGCAACGATCGCGAAGGCGGAGATCGTCCGCGCTTCGGTGGCGAACGCGCCCCGCGCAGCTTCGGCGACCGTCCCCCGCGTCGTGACGACGGCGAACGCCGCCCATTCAGCGGTGCTCGCCCGGGCGCGGGACGTCCGTCGGAAGGCGGCGACCGCGGCCCACGTGGCGACCGTCCGGTCCGCAACGATCGCGAAGGCGGAGATCGTCCACGCTTCGGCGGCGAACGCGGCCCGCGCAGCGACAGCGCACCGCGTAAGTTTGAAGGCGCTGGTGATCGCGGCGAACGATCATTCACGAAACGCGAATTCGGCGACCGCCCGGCTCAAACCGGTGAGCGCACCGAACGTACCGGCCGCAGCGACCGCCCTGCCCGCAGCTTCGACAAAACGCTCCCGGCCGCCGGCCGCCGCTTCGGCGACGACCGTCCCGCGCGTGCCGACAAGCCGCGCGGCCCAGCGCCCGCGGCACGCGCCGAACGTGACGACGCCGACGCCGCTCCGCGCACCCCGCGTCGCGATTACGAGGACGCGCCGGGCACGCTGCGCCTGTCGAAACTGATGTCCGAGCTCGGCCTGTGCTCGCGCCGCGAAGCCGACGAGTGGATCGAAAAGGGCTGGGTGCTGGTGGACGGCGAGCGGATCGATACGCTCGGCACCAAGGTGCGTCCGGACCAGCGCATCGAGATCGATCCCGCCGCCGAAGCCGCGCAAGCAAGCCAGGTGACGGTGCTGATCCACAAGCCGGTAGGCCTGGTGTCGGGCCAGGCGGAAGACGGCTATCAGCCGGCCATCACGCTGGTCACGCCGGAAAATCGCTGGGCAGACGATCAGTCGGATATCCGTTTCTCGGTCTCGCATCTGCGCCAGTTGGCGCCAGCGGGCCGTCTGGACATCGATTCGACCGGCTTGCTGGTGCTGACGCAAGACGGCCGCGTCGCCAAGCAGCTGATCGGCGGCCATTCGGAGATCGATAAGGAATATCTGGTGCGCGTGGCATACGGCGAACATACCGTCGACGTCGAAAGCCACTTCCCGCCGGAAAGCCTTGAGCTGCTGTGTCACGGCCTGTCGCTCGACGACCAGCCGCTGAAGCCCGCGCAGGTGAACTGGCAGAACGGCGAGCAGCTGCGTTTCGTGCTGCGCGAAGGCAAGAAGCGTCAGATCCGTCGCATGTGCGAGCTGGTCGGCCTTGAAGTGATCGGCCTGAAGCGCGTGCGGATGGGTCGCGTCATGCTGGGCGCGCTGCCGCCGGGCCAATGGCGCTATCTGGCGGCGGACGAATCGTTCTGATAGTCCGCGGCGATGGTTGTTCGCCGCAGTCGGATTGCGATTGAACAACCACTGAGCCCCAGCTGCCCTCGTCGCCTGAGGGCCACCCAATAAAAAACCCACGCATTGGCGTGGGTTTTTTATTGCCCAAAAGATGGGCGACCGGCGATCCGAGGGCCGCCTCAATCGTCGCTATTCGGATCCATATCCGGAAACAGCACTTCCGTGAAGCCGAACTTCGCGAAGTCGTTGATCCGCATCGGATACAGCTTGCCGATCAGATGATCGCATTCATGTTGCACGACCCGCGCATGAAAACCCTCGGCGACGCGATCGATCGGTTTGCCGAACTGATCGAAGCCGTGATACTTGATCATCGAAAAGCGGCTCACCGCGCCGCGCAGGCCCGGCACCGACAGGCAGCCTTCCCAGCCCTCTTCCATGTCGAGCGAGACCGGCGTGATGGTCGGATTGATCAGCACCGTTTCAGGCACCGGCGGCGCGTCCGGATAGCGCTCGTTGTGCCCGAAACCGAAGATCACCACCTGCAGATTGACGCCGATCTGCGGCGCGGCCAAACCCGCGCCATTGGCGTCGTGCATGGTCTCGAACATGTCCTTGACGAGTTCATGCAATTCGGCCGTATCGAAGTGATCGACCGGATCGGCAATCTGCAACAGACGCGGATCGCCCATCTTAAGAATTTCGCGAATCATAACTGCCCCTCCAGGAGCTTACGCAACCCATCTTCGTCGAGTACGGGAATGCCGAGTTCCTCGGCCTTCGCCAACTTGCTGCCTGCTTCGGCACCCGCCACCACATAGTCGGTTTTCTTCGACACCGAGCCGGCCACTTTCGCGCCGGCCGCTTCGAGCATTTCCTTCGCCTCTTCACGCGCGAGGCTCGGCAAGGTGCCGGTCAACACGACCGTCTTGCCGGCCAGCACGCCTTGCGGCGCTTTCGGTGCGGGCGGCCCTTCCGGCCACGTCACCTTGCCCGGCGCGCGCAACTGCTCGATCACCGTGCGGTTGTGCTCTTCGGCGAAAAACTGGTGCAGCGACTCGGCGACCACCGGCCCCACGTCGTTGACTTCCAATAACGCTTCGACCGATGCATCCATGATTGGATCCAGCGAACCGAAATGCTTCGCCAGATCTTTCGCCGTCGATTCGCCAACGTGGCGAATCCCGAGCGCGTAGATGAACCGTGCCAACGTGGTGTGGCGGGCCTTGTCGAGCGAATCGAGCAGATTCTGCGCGGATTTTTCGGCGAAGCGATCAAGCTCGGCCAGCGTCGCAAAACCGAGGTTGAACAGATCGGCCGGCGTGCGCACCAGATTCAGTTCGACCAGTTGATCGATGATTTTTTCGCCGAGGCCGTCGATATCCAACGCGCGACGCTGCGCGAAGTGCCACAGCGCCTGCTTACGCTGCGCCGGACAGAACAGCCCGCCGGTGCAGCGCGCGATCGCCTCGTCCGGCAGACGCTCGATATTCGAGCCGCACACCGGGCACTGCGTGGGCATGACGAATTCGCGCGCGTTCTCCGGACGACGTTCGAGCAGCGCGCTCACCACTTCGGGAATCACGTCGCCGGCGCGCCGCACGATCACCGTGTCGCCGATGCGGATGTCTTTACGCCGCACTTCGTCTTCGTTATGCAGCGTGGCGTTCGTCACCGTCGCGCCGCCGACGAACACCGGCTCCAGCCGCGCCACCGGCGTGATCGCGCCGGTGCGGCCGACCTGCACGTCGATCGCAACGAGCTGGGTCAACGCTTCCTGCGCGGGAAATTTGTGCGCCAATGCAAAACGCGGCGCGCGCGAGACGAACCCGAGCGCGTCCTGCTCGTCGCGCCGGTTGACCTTGTAGACCACGCCGTCGATATCGTACGGCAGCGTGTCGCGCTTCTCGCCGACCGCGTGGAAGAAGCCCAGCAAGCCTTCCGCGCCCTGCACCATAGCCCGTTCGCCGTTCACCGGCAAACCGAGTTCCTTGTACCAGTCGAGCAGGTCGCTATGCGTGGCCGGCATCTCGATACCGTCGACCACGCCGATGCCATACGCGAAAAACGACAGCGGCCGCTGCGCGGTGATCTTCGAATCGAGCTGCCGCAAACTGCCCGCCGCGGCATTGCGCGGATTGGCGAATTCCTTCTGCTCGGCAGCGCGCTGGCGCTCGTTCAGACGCTCGAAATCGCGCTTGAACATCAGCACTTCGCCGCGCACGTCGAGCACGCGCGGCACGCGTTTGCCCTTGAGCTTGAGCGGAATGGAGCGGATCGTACGGACGTTTTCGGTGACGTTCTCGCCGGTCGCGCCGTCGCCGCGCGTGGCGGCCTGCACGAACACACCGTCGACATAGCGCAGCGAGATCGCGAGGCCGTCGAATTTCAGCTCGGCCGCGTAGTCGACCGGCACCGGCGGCTCGCTCGCGTTTTTGCCGAGCGCGTCGCCGACGCGTTTGTCGAACGCGACGATGTCCTCATCTGCAAAACCGTTGTTCAGCGACAGCATGGGCTGGTCGTGCACGACCGGCTCGAAGCCGCTGGCCGCCTCGCCGCCCACGCGCTGGGTGGGCGAATCCGGCACGATCAGATCCGGATGCTCCGTCTCGATGCGCTCCAGTTCCTTGAAGAGCTTGTCGTATTCGGCGTCCGGCAGATCCGGCTGGTCGAGCACGTAATACGCGTAATTGGCGCGTTCGAGTTCCGCGCGCAGCCACGCGGCCCGTTCTGCGGGCGCGTTGTCTGCCGGATGGGAAGCGGGGGGTCGGGCCATACTGTCGGAAGATTTTTCAGTGAAATTCAGACATTGGATTATCGCAGGAAGCGTGCCCCTTTACATCGGCCGAATGGTGGTTTCGGGGATTCACCGCGGTGCGCTCAGGGCGTGAAGGTTGTGGTGGCCGACATGCCGTAAGGCATGCTGTAAAACAAGCGTCCCAAACAACAACGGCCGCACATCGTGCGGCCGTTGCGAACATCAGCGAAAAAGCGCGGCTTACTGGCTAAACAAACGCCGCGTGGCCGGCGAACCGGCGGGAATGCCCGCCTGTTCGAGTTTCGCGTAGAGCGTCATCAACTGTTTTTCGATCGCCAGCAGCGCGGTTTCAGGCAGCGGCCGGCGGCCGTCGTCGACCACCCGTCCGCCGATCCGCTCGGCCAACGATTTCGCGTAGTCGCACATCAGCCGGAACGGCAGGATGTCTTCGTCGGCGACCGGCACGTCGAGCACCAGCGTGATCATCTGGCCGCCCTTGTAGGTCAGGTCGTCGCGCAGGAAGTTGGTGTCGCCGAACTGCAGCATGAACACCGGGCTCTGCTTCGCGTCGAGCTTGACGAAGCGCGTGCCGTCGCGCGACAGCAGCAGACCGTCTTGCGACGCGACCGCCTGCACGTAATTGGCCGACCACGGAGCGCCGTCCGACAGCACGTTGATCGACAACTGCGCGTCGCACTGCGCGGCGAAGCCGTCGAGTTCGCGCGCCATGGCCACCGTTTCGAGCATGTCGGGAAACTCCGGCGACGCGTCCAGCGCGTCGGCGAATTGCTGCACGCCGGTCACGAATTCCGAGAATTCCAGTTCGTTGAGCGCCCCGCTGCGATTGGCGAGTTGCGCGGCCGCGCGCAATTCTTCATAGCGCGCACCGTTTTGCAGCAACTCCCACGCGCCGCCATCGAGCTTGCCTTCGATATGCACCGGCTTGCTGCCGGCACGGCGCAGACGCTGCGCGAGCGGAATCACCTTGTCGCCAGCCACCGGGCCATTCAGCCGAATCGGCACGATACAGTCGATGCGACGATCCACGATAGCCGGCGGCGCCGACGAAATCGTCGTGGCGGCGGGCAGAATCGGTTCGTTCGGTTCGTCGGCATGACGTGCCGCGTTGGCCGCCCCAGCCGCCTCGCCGCCTTCGGCTTGCGCCACGCCTTCCGCTTCCGGATAACCGTTCGGCGTAGTCGTCTCGGCCTGAATATCGGCCGGCGTATCGAGCGGCGCGGCGACCGCGCCCGCAGCCGCCCCAAAGGTCGGCTCGACCCGCGCCGCGCCCGTTTCCGCCACCCCGTCCGAACCGACTACCGGCTCGCGCCGCATGGTCGGCCGGGCCGGTTCGATGAACGGGCTCTGTTCTTCCTGCTCGTCCCGCGCGAACGTTTCGGCGGTCTCGGCCGGCATCGGCCGCGGCATCTTGCGGCGCACCTTCGCACCCTGCCACGCGTTGTACACGACCACGCCCCCGACCACTACGGCGCCCGCGCCGATCAAACCGAGTGTCAACTCGTCCATGCATGCTCCATCAGCAATTCTTTTATGTGCGCGGCCGTTACGCCCCGTTCACCTGTCGCGCGACCGCTGGCCGCTGCGCTGAACGCGGACGCCCGCGATGCTCAACTCAACCGAAAACTTAAACGATATTCTGGGCGAAACCGGCGGCCGATTCCATGTCGACGGCCACGATCCGCGACACGCCCTGCTCCTGCATGGTCACGCCGATCAGTTGCTGAGCCATTTCCATGGCGATCTTGTTGTGCGAAATGAACAGGAACTGGGTCTTGTCGGACATTGCCCGCACGAGGTTCGCGAAGCGTTCCGTATTGGCGTCGTCGAGCGGCGCGTCCACTTCGTCCAGCAGACAGAACGGCGCCGGATTCAGCTGGAACATCGCGAACACCAGCGCCGTGGCGGTCAGCGCTTTCTCGCCGCCCGACAACAGGTGAATCGTCGAATTCTTCTTGCCCGGCGGTTGCGCCATCACCTGCACGCCGGCGTCGAGAATTTCGTCGCCGGTCATGATGAGCTTCGCCTGGCCGCCGCCGAACAGACGCGGGAACAGTTCGCCGAAGTGGTGATTCACCTGGTCGAAAGTGCCTTGCAACAGGGTGCGGGTTTCCGCGTCGATCTTGCGGATGGCGTCTTCGAGCGTTTCGATCGCGCTGTTCAGGTCGGCGGATTGCGCGTCGAGGAAACTCTTGCGCTCGGTCGCCGCCTTCAGTTCGTCCAGCGCGGCCATGTTGACGGGGCCAAGCGCGGTGATCGCGTTGTTGATGCGCGTCACTTCGCCTTGCAGGTACGACGGCTTCATGTCGGGCGTGAGCTTGGCCTGCAACTCGGCTTCATCCACACCCGCCGCGGCCAGTTGTTCGACGAACTGCTCACCGTTCAGGCGCGCCGCCTGTTCCTTCAACTGCAATTCGTTGATGCGGTCGCGCAGCGGCTGCAAGGCGCGCTCGGCGGTCAGACGGGTTTCGTCGGCGGCGCGCAGTTTGGCGGTCAGATCGTCGAGTTCGAGGCGTGCGGCGTGCAGCGCTTCCTCCTTGACCGCGCGAATGTCGAGCGCGTCCTGCAGACCGGTGTGCGCGGTTTGCTCGTTGATCGTTTCGAGTTCGCCACGGGCGTCTTCCAGCGAGCCCGCGACGCGTTCGCTCTGCTCATGCGCGACCTGGATGCTGCGCTTCAATTCCTCGATGCGGTTCGCCATGTTGCGTGCGGCGAAGCGCGCGTCGGTGGCGCCGCGATCGAGGTCGCGTGCCTGGCCGCGCGCGGCGGTGAGCTGCTCGTCGAGCGCTTCGAAAGCCAACTGGTGATCTTCGAAACGCGCCTGCAATTCGGCAAGTTCGCCGTCGTGACGCTCGAAGTTCGCTTCCGACTCCGCGCGCATGGCGCGCTGCTCTTCGATCTGCGCCGTGATTTCGGCGAGTTCCTCGCGAATCTGCGTGCTGCGCTGCGTGTAACGCTCGTGCGCCTGGGTGAGCTTGAGCACGTCCATCTGCAATGCGTGCACGCGCTGCGTGGCGCGCTCGGCCTGCTGGCGCACGTCGGTCAGCGCCTGCGCGGCTTGCGTGTGGGCGGCTTCGGCGCGGATCGCGGCCGCCTTCGCCTCGTCGGCGAGCAAAGCCTGGGCGCGCACCTGGCGGCCGAGGTTTTCGATTTCCTGCTGACGCGCCAGCATGCCGGCCTGTTCGGAGTCGGCCGCGTACAGCTGCACGCCGACGCGCGTCACCACGTGACCCGCCTTGACGACGAACGAACCGCCTTCCGGCAACTGCGAACGCATGGCCAGCGCCTGCTGCAGATCGTCGGCGACGAATGCGAGGCCCAGCCAGTCGTTCAACACCGCGCGGATACCGGCGTCGTCGATCCGCACCAGCGACAGCAGCGGCCGCAACGCGGCTGGCGCGGCGACCGGCTGACCGGCGGCCGGCGGCGCGTAGAACGCGAGCTTGGCGGGCGGCGCGTCGGTCGCAAAGGCCTTGACCCAGTCGAGATTCGACACTTCGAGCGCGGCCAGCCGCTCGCGCAGCACGGCTTCCAGCGCGGCTTCCCAGCCGGCTTCGACGTGCAGCTTCTTCCACAGACGCGGCAAGCCGCCCAGTTCGTGCTTGTCGAGCCACGGCTGGATCTTGCCTTCGGTCTGGACGTTTTCCTGCAGTTGCTTGAGCGCGGCGAGGCGCGCGTCGAGCTGATGAATCTGCGCGCTTTCCGACTGCACGCGTTCCTGCGCGGCACGCCGTTCGCCATCGAGACGCGGCAGGGTTTCCTGCGCGTCCGCGAGGCGCGCCTGCGCGTCGTGCAGGACTTCTTCGTGCTCGGCGAGCTGCATGCGCAGGTCTTCGAGCTGGACCTCGTCGGGGGCGTCGAGACCGCCCGATTCCGTCTTCAGCCGCTCGTGACGCTGCTGCAGTTGCTGCAATTGCTGGTCGGCATTGCGCTGATGCGCGGCTTCGAGCTTGAGCGCCTGCTCGGTCTGCGCAATGCCGCCGCGCTCCGCGTTCAATTCGGTTTGGGCGTCGCGCCAGCGCGCTTCGAGCGCGGGCATGGCGTCGTGCCTAGCGGCGGCTTCGTCTTCGGCGAGCGCGGCTTTTTCTTCGGCGACGGCCAGTTGCTCTTCGGCGTCCTCGATATCGTCTTGCGCTTTTTGCGCCTGCGACTGCCACTGCTCACGCTGCGCGGTCAGCGCGGCGATCTGCGCCTGCGCGCGATTGCGCGATTCGACGATGAACTTGATCTCGGCTTCGAGCCGGCTGACTTCCGCGTTCGCCTCGTAGAGCGCGCCCTGCGCGCCCTGCATGGCGTCGCTCGCGGAGTAATGCGCGACGCGCAGCGTTTCGAGCTGCGCCTCGACTTCGCGCAGCTTGGCGGTTTGCGCTTCCAGGTCGATCTGCGCCTGTTCGATCGCGCGCTGCTGACGTTCCTGCTCACCGCCGGCTTCGTTCTTGCGCAACAGCCACAACAGACGCTGCTTTTCCTCGCCGTCGGTTTGCAGATCCTTGTATCGGGTCGCGACGATCGCCTGCGCTTCCAGCTTCTCGAGATTCGCGCCGAGTTCGCGGACGATATCCTCGACCCGCGTCAGGTTCTCGCGCGTGTCGTGCAGACGGTTCTCGGTTTCGCGGCGGCGTTCCTTGTACTTGGACACGCCCGCGGCTTCTTCGAGGAACACGCGCAACTCTTCCGGCTTCGCCTCGATCAGGCGCGCGATCATGCCCTGCCCGATGATCGCGTACGCACGCGGCCCGAGGCCGGTGCCGAGGAAGATGTCCTGAATGTCGCGGCGACGCGCCGGCAGATTGTTGATGTAGTAGCTCGAGGTGCCGTCGCGCGTGAGCACGCGCTTCACGGCGATTTCGGCATACTGGCCCCACTGGCCGGCGGCGCGGCCGTCGGCGTTGTCGAACACGAGTTCGACGCTGGCGCGGCTACCCGGCTTGCGCGCGGTCGAGCCATTGAAGATCACGTCCTGCATCGACTCGCCGCGCAGCTCGGAAGCGCGCGATTCGCCGAGCACCCAGCGCACGGCGTCGATGATGTTGGACTTGCCGCATCCATTCGGTCCGACCACGCCGACTAGCTGGCCCGGGACCTGGAAATGCGTGGGATCGACGAATGACTTGAAGCCAGCGAGTTTGATCGAGGTCAGACGCACGGCGATTTCGCTGTTTGAAAAGGGAAAATAATAGGTGGCTCGCGAAGGCCGCGCCGGCCGTTCGCCGTTGCTGCGGCGCGGCCCGCGAACCCCTTCGAACCCTCGGAATACGGGCGCCGGCTACACGCGTTCACGCAGGCGCCGGCTAATGAGGGGCAATCATACCATCGCGCGTGGGCGGTTTTTACCGTCCTTACGGTCGGCTTCCCGCGGCTCGGCGGAGCTCGTGTCCTCGCTGGCCGGGTCGGGCGGCATCGACTTGCTCCGATGCACCCAGCTGGACAGCGCCGAGGCCAGCACGATGCACGCGCCGCCGGCCCATTCGCGCGGCCCCGGCGACTCGCCAGCGAACAGCCATGCCGACAACGCCGTCACCACGATCTCGAACAGCATGATGATGGACGCCCGGTTGGCCGGCACGCGCGCGAGGCCGTATTGCACCAGCATATTGTTCGACGCGAGCAGCAAACCGAGGCCGAGCACCAGCAGCCCGGCCGTGCCCAGATGCACGCCGGTGGGCGGCGCGGGCATCGCTTCGAACAGCGACGCGCAGGCGCTGAAAATCGCCGCGCCGCCGAAAATCGTCGCCGTGCGCATTTCCGGCCTCATGTCGGGCAGCACGCGGCTCGTCTTCAGAATCAGCACGTTGCTCATCGCAAAGCCCATGCCGCCGGCCAGACCCGCCCATTCGGCGAGATTGCCCGGCACCGGAATGCCCAGTTGCGGCGACCACAGCATGGTCATCGCGCCGACCAGCGACAGCGCGGCGAGACCCGCGCCCGCCCACGTCAGTCGTTCATGCAGGATGAAGTGCGCGAACAGCGCGGTCCAGGCGGGGGTGAGATAGAACAGCAGCAGCACGCGCATCACCTGGCCGTGGATCGAGCCCCACACGAAGCCGAGATTGGTGATGCCGGCGGCCAGCGCGAGCGCCGGCAGCAGCCAGTGCCAGCTCACCGTCTTGAGCGCGCGAGAGCGCACCAGCAGCACGAACAGACAGCCGGCGGCGCTGGTCAGCGCGCTGGCCGCGGTGCCGGTGACGCCGAGCGCCGCAAGCATGCGCAGCGGATACCAGATCATTCCCCACACCGATGCGCCCAGCATGATCGCGAGCGTCGGCCAGCCATTGCGGAGCCAGTTAGTCATGGTGCGGGGCTCCGGGTGGAGTAGGAGGCGACGCCCAACTCGCGGCCCGCGAAGATGCTTGCGGTATTGCCCGCAGGCTTGCTGTCACGGACCGCGGCGTCTTCGCGCCCACGTACTCCGGATGTCTCGAGGACTGTTACCACCATTGCTGCTCCTGCTTCTCTTTTGCGCGAACCGTCGGCGGTTCGCGTCGTTCCCGCTGCAACGCATTCGCTGCGCCGCCTGGCGGGTTGCGCCACGCTATAATCATTCGTTCGCCGCTGCTGCCTTGCGTTTGGCGCGTTTTTTCGTACGCCTTGCCGCCTGCATGTCCGGCTTCCCGCACCCTCCGTCTGCGCTTATTCTCGACCAGGCTCGTCCGCCCAGTGAACCCGCTACTCGACTCCCTCCAGCCCTACCCGTTCGAAAAGCTGCGCGCGCTTTTCAAAGACGTCACGCCGGCCGCCGGCCACACGCCTATCAGCTTTGGTATCGGCGAACCGAAACATCCCACGCCCGCGCTGATCCGCGACGCCGTGATCGCCTCGCTCGGCGGCCTGGCCGCGTATCCGGCCACGCTCGGGTCGCCGGCATTGCGCGAGTCGATCGCGAAGTGGGTCACGCAGCGCTACGGCCTGCCGCCGGTCGATCCGGCTACCCAGGTGCTGCCGGTAGCCGGCTCGCGCGAGGCGCTGTTCGCGCTCGCGCAGACCGTGATCGACCCGCGCCGCGATCCTGACGGCGAGCCTGCGATCGTACTCTGTCCGAACCCGTTCTACCAAATCTACGAAGGCGCGGCGATTCTCGCTGGCGCGCAGCCGTACTTCGTGAATAGCGACCCGGCGCGCAACTTCGCCTGCGACTATTCGGCGGTGCCGGATGCCATCTGGGCGCGCACGCAATTGCTGTACGTGTGCTCGCCGGGCAACCCGACCGGCGCGGTGCTCACCCTCGAGGACTGGCGCGACCTGTTCGCGCTGTCGGACCGCCACGGCTTCGTGATCGCGTCGGACGAGTGCTACTCGGAAATCTATTTCGACGAAGCCAATCCGCCGCTCGGCGGTCTGGAAGCCGCGCACCGACTCGGTCGCGGCTTCGAGCGGCTGGTCATGCTGTCGAGCCTGTCCAAGCGCTCGAACGTGCCGGGCATGCGCTCGGGCTTCGTGGCCGGCGACGCGGCGATCCTCAAGGACTTCCTGCTATACCGGACATACCACGGCGCGGCCTTGTCGACGGTGTTCCAGAGTGCCAGCATCGCGGCCTGGAACGACGAAGCGCACGTGCGCGAGAACCGCGCGAAGTACGTGCAGAAGTTTGCCACCGTCACGCCGATGCTCGCCGAGGTGCTCGACGTGCGCCTGCCGGACGCCGCGTTCTACCTGTGGGCGGACGTCTCGCGCACGGGGCTGACGGATACCGAGTTCGCCCAGCGCCTCTACGCCGACTATAATGTGACGGTTCTACCGGGCTCGTTCCTCGCGCGCACCGCGCACGGCGTGAACCCCGGCCGCAATTTCGTCCGCATGGCGCTGGTCGCCGACGTCGACGAATGCACGCAAGGCGCACAGCGCATCGTCGATTTTTGCCGCGCGCTCGCGGGTTGAGTCTGCTTCGCGACCGTTTCAGAGTCCAGGCAGGCGCCCCGCGCATCGCACTCCCTTCTTCCGATTTCAACTCTTCAGAAAAGCACGCATATGTCGCAACAACTTCAGCAGATCATTGACACCGCCTGGGAAAACCGCGCCGAGCTGTCGCCGAAGGCCGCTCCGGCCGACGTGCGTGAAGCCGTCGCCCACGCGATCGAACAACTGGACAAGGGTGCGCTGCGCGTCGCCGAGAAGAAAGACGGCGACTGGATCGTCAATCAATGGCTGAAGAAAGCCGTGCTGCTGTCGTTCCGCCTGGAAGACAACGCACCGATGCCGGCCGGCGGTTACAGCCAGTTCTACGACAAGGTGCCGTCGAAGTTCGCCAACTACACCGCTGAAGACTTCGCCGCCGGCGGCTTCCGCGTGGTGCCGCCCGCCATCGCGCGCCGCGGTTCGTTCATCGCGAAGAACGTCGTGCTGATGCCGTCGTACACCAACATCGGCGCATACGTCGACGAAGGCACGATGGTCGACACGTGGGCCACCGTCGGCTCGTGCGCGCAGATCGGCAAGAACGTGCACCTGTCGGGTGGCGTGGGCATCGGCGGCGTGCTGGAGCCGCTGCAGGCGAACCCCGTCATCATCGAAGACAACTGCTTCATCGGCGCGCGTTCGGAAGTCGTGGAAGGCGTGATCGTCGAAGAGAATTCCGTGATCTCGATGGGCGTGTACCTCGGCCAGAGCACCAAGATTTACGACCGCGAAACCGGTGAAGTCACGTACGGCCGCATCCCGGCGGGCTCGGTGGTGGTGGCGGGCAACCTGCCGTCGAAAGACGGCTCGCACAGCCTGTACTGCGCCGTGATCGTCAAGAAGGTCGACGCTAAAACGCGCGCGAAGGTCGGCCTGAACGAGCTGCTGCGAGGCGACTGATGGCGCGCGGCAACAAGACTGTCGTCTACGGCATCCCGAACTGCGACACCGTCAAGAAAGCGCGCGTGTGGCTGGAAGAGCACGGCGTCGAGTTCGAGTTCCACGACTTCAAGAAGCATGGCGTGACCGAGCCGCTCGTGCAGGACTGGCTGAAAGACGTGAAGCTCGACGCGCTGCTGAACCGTCGCGGCACCACGTGGCGCGGCCTGTCCGACGACATGAAGGCGGCGGCGGATACGCAACCGGGCGCGATCGCGCTGATGATTCACAAGCCCTCGGTAATCAAACGGCCGGTGCTGGTGGTCAACGGGCGGGTCAAGTCGCTCGGTTTTTCCGCGGACGATTACGCGGCGCTGTTTGCGTAAAGCACGTCCAATAGCATTCAAGCAGTAAAACGCGGCCTCGCCGCGTGATGCAAAAAGGCTGTTGCCGGCTGCGGTGCTTCACCGCCAGCCGGCATTTTTTCATTTCAAAGTGGCTTGTACTGAATCCATGTCCGGCACCCTCGCCCTTACCGAACAACTGATCGCGCGCGCGTCTGTCACGCCCGACGACCAGCATTGCCAGCGTCTTCTGATCGAACGCCTGTCCGCGCTCGGCTTCGAGCACGAGACGATCGAATCGAACGGCGTGACCAACCTGTGGGCCGTCAAACGCGGCGTGGACGGCACCGACGGCAAGCTGCTCGCCTTCGCCGGTCATACCGACGTGGTGCCGACCGGTCCGCTCGAACAATGGCATTCGGCGCCGTTCGAGCCGACCCGCCGCGACGGCAAGCTGTACGGCCGCGGCGCGGCGGACATGAAGGCGTCGATCGCCGGCTTCGTGGTGGCGAGCGAGGAATTCGTCGCGGCGTATCCCGCGCATCGCGGCACGCTGGCCTTCCTGATCACCAGCGACGAAGAAGGCCCCGCCACCGACGGCACCGTCAAGGTCGTCGAAGCCTTGCAGGCGCGCGGCGAACGGATGGACTACTGCATCGTCGGCGAGCCGACCTCGAGCGCGCAGCTCGGCGACATGGTGAAGAACGGCCGGCGCGGTTCGATGTCCGGCAAGTTGATCGTCAAGGGCGTGCAAGGCCATATCGCCTATCCGCATCTGGCGAAAAATCCGGTGCATCTGCTCGCGCCCGCCCTGGCCGAACTGGTCGCCGAACGCTGGGACGACGGCAACGAATATTTCCCGCCCACCACGTGGCAGGTGTCGAACATTCACAGCGGCACGGGCGCGACCAACGTGATTCCGGGCCACGCGGACGTGATGTTCAACTTCCGGTTTTCCACGGCCAGCACGGTGGAAGGCTTGCAGGCGCGCGTCCACGCGATCCTCGAGCGGCACGGCCTCGAATACGATCTGCAATGGAACGTGAGCGGCCTGCCGTTCCTCACACCGCGCGGCGAACTGTCGAACGCGCTGGCCAAAGCGATCAAGGACGAAACCGGCGTCACGACCGAACTCTCCACCACCGGCGGCACGTCGGACGGCCGCTTCATCGCGCGCCTCTGCCCGCAAGTGATCGAATTCGGGCCGCTGAACGCCAGCATTCACAAGATCGACGAACATATCGAAGTCGCACACATCGAGCCGCTGAAAAACGTGTATCGCCGCGTGCTCGAACAACTTATTGCGTGACCCAAGGACTATCTGCGATGACGCTCCCGTTTTCCACTGTTCGCGACCTGCTGCGTTTCGCGGTGTCGCGCTTCAACCAGGCCGAATTGTCGTTCGGCCACGGCTCGGTCAATGCTTATGACGAAGCCGCCTATCTCGTGCTGCATACGCTGCATCTGCCGCTCGATCTGCTGGAGCCGTTTCTCGACGCGCGCCTGAGCCCGGCCGAGATCGACGCCGTGCTGAACGTGATCGAGCGCCGCGCCAGCGAACGCGTGCCGGCCGCCTACATCACGCAGGAAGCGTGGATGCACGGCTTCCGTTTCTACGTGGACGAGCGCGTGATCGTGCCGCGTTCGTTCATCGGTGAATTGCTGCAGGACGGCTTGCAGCCGTACGTGGAAGATCCCGAGCAGGTGAGCGCGGTGCTCGAACTGTGCACCGGCTCCGGGAGCCTCGCGATCCTCGCGGCGCATGCGTTCCCGAACGCGGATATCGACGCGGTCGATCTGTCGGCGCCGGCGCTCGAAGTCGCCACGCGCAACGTGACGGACTACAAGCTCGACGACCGCATTGCGTTGTTCGAAGGCGATCTGTACGCGCCGCTCGCCGAGCGCCGCTACGACGTCATCATCAGCAATCCGCCGTACGTGAACGCCACGTCGATGCAGGAGCTGCCAGCCGAATACAAGCACGAGCCGGACATGGCGCTGGCGGGTGGCGCCGACGGCATGGACATCGTGCGGCGAATCATCGCGCAGGCACGCAACTGGCTGACCGAAGACGGCGTGCTGGTCGTCGAGATCGGCAACGAGCGGGCAAATGTCGAGGCGGCCTTCGGCGGTCTCGACCTGGTCTGGCTGTCGACCAGCGCCGGCGACGACAACGTGTTCCTGATTCAGGCCGCCGACCTGCCGGTTTGAGCTGGCTTGTCTGACCGGGCAACGCACGCACGTTCGGTAAGATGAGCGCGGTCAGTTGCCCGCCGCTCATCCGCCCGGCTTGAGCCGCGCTTCGTCAACCCTTCGTCCGCCTATGCAATTCGACCTGCTTCACGTCGGTCCGCTGGTCGCCCTTGCCCACCTTCTCGGCGTGGTCGCGGCGTGCCACGCGATTCTCAACACGCGCACCTCGCAAGGGGCGATTGCGTGGGCCGTGTCGCTGGTCGCGATGCCTTATCTGACGCTGGTGCCGTATCTGTTCCTCGGCCGCAGCAAGTTCGCCGGTTATGCGGACGCGCGCCGCGTCGAGAACGAACTGCTGCGCACGCGCGCGCATCCGCCGGAATGGGACACGCGGGCTTCGTCCGCGGGACTGCCTACGCAGGAGCTCGGCGCGCGGCTCGTGCATTCGCTCACGCGGCTCGGCGGCATGCCGTTCCTGCCGGGCAATTCGGTGCGCACGCTGGTGAACGGCGCGGCGACCTTCGAAGCCATCTTCGAAGCAATCGAAAGCGCGCGTCACTATGTGATCGTGCAGTTCTTCATCGTGCGGGACGACGCGCTCGGCGAGATGCTCAAGGACGCGCTGATCGCGAAAGCGCAGCAAGGCGTGCGCGTGTACTTTCTGTACGACAGCATCGGCAGCTTCGATCTGCCGCACCGCTACGTGGCGGCACTACGCGCGGCCGGCGTGGAGACGCATCCGTTCGCGACTAATCGCCGCTTCGTGAATCGTCTGCAACTGAACTTCCGCAATCACCGCAAGATCGTTTCGGTGGACGGCGAACGCGCGTTTGTCGGCGGTCATAACGTGGGCGTCGAATATCTGGGCGGCAAGCCGCCGTTGTCGCCGTGGCGCGATACGCATATCGAGGTGCGCGGCCCGGCGGTGGCCAGCATTCAGTTCGTGTTCACCGAAGACTGGCATTGGGCCACCCAGCAATTGCCCGAGTTCGACATGCCGGCGGCGCCATCGGCCGATCAACCCGCGAGCCCGGGCATGCATTGTCTGGTGGTGCCGAGCGGCCCGGCCGACAAGCAGGAAACCTGCTCGCTGTTCTTCGTCGAAGCGATCAACGCGGCGCGCGAGCGGATCTGGATCACCACGCCCTATCTCGTCCCCGACGAAGCCGTGTTCGCCGCGCTGCGGCTCGCGGTGCTGCGCGGCGTGGACGTACGCATTCTGATTCCCAGCCGGCGCGATCACCGCGTGGTGTTCACCGCGTCGAAACTGTATGCGTACGATTCGGTGCGTGCGGGGATCCGCATCTTCCGTTATCAGCCGGGCTTTCTGCATCAGAAGGTGGTGTTGATCGACAACGTGGCCGCGGCCATTGGCAGCGCGAATCTCGACAACCGCTCGTTCCGGTTGAACTTCGAAATCATGGTGCTGACCGTGGACCGCGGCTTCGCCCAAGAGGTCGAAACGATGCTGCTGAACGACTTCGCCGAGTCGCGCGAAATCGACCGCACCGAGTATCGGAATGCGAGCGCGCCGCGCCGGGTGTTGATGCATGTGGCGCGACTGTTTTCGCCGGTGCTGTAGGAGTCGCTTCGGCAACGCCCACGACACCCCACCCCTCACAACTGCTTTTCAATATCCTCGACGATCGACTCGGGCTTGGTCAGCGGCGCATAGCGCTTCACCACGTTGCCATCGCGGCCGATCAGGAATTTGGTGAAATTCCATTTGATCCCCTCCAGACCCAGCAGACCCGGCGCCTCTTCGGTCAGATAGCGGAACAGCGGATGCGCGTTCGCGCCGTTCACGTCGATCTTGTCGAACATCGGAAAGGTCACGCCGTAATTCTTCTCGCAGAAGGCGCCGATCGCCGGGGCGTCGCCCGGTTCCTGCTTGCCGAACTGGTTGCACGGAAAGCCGAGCACCGTCAGTCCACGCGCCGCGTAGGTGTCGAACAGCTTCTGCAAGCCCGCATATTGCGGCGTGAAGCCGCATTCGCTCGCCGTGTTGACGATCAGCAAAACCTTGCCTCGATACTGGTCAAGGCTCGCTTCCTCGCCGCTCAGCGTACGTGCCGAAAAAGAATAAATCGATGCCATGTGTGCTCCCCCGTAAAAGCTGCCAGTCTATGCCAAAAGCCGCGCCGGAACAGTCGGCCGAATGGCCGATCCCCGTTGAGCGCCCGGTGTCCGCCCCGGCAGTCTAAAATAGCGTTTTTCTCCAGCCGGCCTTTTCGTGATCCGCTTTAATCAGTTCAGCCTCGCGCGCGGCACCAAGCCGCTCTTCGACAACACCACGTTCACCCTCAACCCCGGCGAAAAGGCCGGCCTCGTGGGAGCGAACGGTGCGGGCAAGTCGACGCTGTTTGCCGTGCTGCTCGGCGAACTGCATGCGGACGGCGGCGACTTTGCCATGCCGCCCAACTGGCAGATTGCTCACGTCGCGCAGGAAACCCCGGCCGCGGACAAAACCGCCCTCGCCTATACGCTAGACGGCGACGCGGCCTTGCGCGCGATCGAAGCCGCGATTGCCGCGGCCTCCGCCGCGCACGACGGCGCGGCCGAAGGCGAAGCGCACGCGGCTTTCGCCGACGCCGACGGCTACACCGCGCCCGCCCGCGCCGAGGCGTTGCTACTCGGCCTCGGCTTCACGCTCGACCAGACCCGCGAGCCGGTCAGCAGCTTCTCGGGCGGCTGGCGCATGCGCCTGAATCTCGCGCAGGCGCTGATGTGCCGCTCGGACCTGCTGCTGCTCGACGAACCGACCAATCACCTGGATCTGGACGCGATCGTCTGGCTCGAAGACTGGCTCAACCGCTATCCGGGCACGCTGGTCGTGATCTCGCACGACCGCGAATTCCTCGACTCGGTCTGCAACGTCACGCTGCATCTGGAGAACCAGCAGATCAAGCGCTACGGCGGCAACTACTCGCAATTCGAAATCCTGCGCGCGCAGCAGATCGCGTTGCAGCAGAGCGCGTACGAGAAGCAGCAGCGCACGGTCGAGCATCTGCAGAGCTACATCAACCGCTTCAAGGCGCAGGCCACCAAGGCGCGGCAGGCGCAGAGCCGCGTCAAGGCGCTGGAAAAGATGGAAATGATCGCGCCGGCGCACGCCACGTCGCCGTTCACGTTCGAGTTCCGCACACCCGACTCCGCGCCGAATCCGATGATGGTGATGGAAGACGTGCGTTGCGGGTATCGCAACGAAGAGAACTGCGCGGAGATTCCGATCGTCCAGCACGTCATGCTGTCCATTCAGAACGGTCAGCGCATCGGCCTGCTCGGCGCGAACGGTCAAGGCAAATCCACGCTGATCAAGACGCTCGCGGGCACGCTCGGGGCGCTCGGCGGCCACGTTCGCGAAGGCAAAGGGCTGCGGATCGGCTACTTCGCGCAGCATCAGCTCGAAACGCTGCGCGCCGACGACACGCCGTTGCAGCACCTTGCGCGCCTTGCGCCGGACACGCGCGAGCAGGAATTGCGCGACTTCCTCGGCAGCTTCAACTTTTCCGGCGAAATGGCCACGTCGAAAATCGCGCCGTTCTCCGGCGGCGAAAAGGCTCGCCTCGCACTCGCGCTGATCATCTGGCAAAAGCCAAATCTGCTGCTGCTCGACGAGCCGACCAACCACCTGGATCTCGAAACGCGGCACGCGCTGACCATGGCGCTCGCGCAGTTCGAAGGCACGCTGATTCTGGTCTCGCACGACCGGCATCTGCTGCGCGCCACGACCGACCAGTTCATGCTGGTCGCGAAACATCGTCTGCAGGAATTCGACGGCGATCTCGACGACTACCGCGACTGGCTGCTGCAACATGCAGCGGAACAGCGCGCGGCGCTCAAGGCGGGCGCGGCGGCAAGCAACACCGACAGTGGCGCGGACAACGGCGTGAACCGCAAGGAGCAGCGACGTCTCGAAGCGGAAACGCGTCAAAAGCTCGGGCACCTGAAGAAGCCGCTGCAAAACCGCATCACGAAGATCGAAAAGGAAATGGACTCGCTCAACGCGGAGAAGTCGACGCTAGATGCCTTCGTCGTCGATCCGGCCAGTTACGAGCCCGAACAGAAGAGCAAGCTGACGGAGGCGATCCGCCGTCAGGCAGATGTGAACGCGCGCCTCGAAACGCTCGAAGCCGAATGGCTCGAGACTCACGAGGAACTCGAGCAAATCGGCTAGCGGCAGGCGGTTTTCGATCCGCGCCGGTATCGACGGGAGGTTGGCCTTGTCATCCGCGACAACATCATCCGAGTCATCGTCCAACGTGGCGCCGCCCGCGCTGCAAGGACTGCGCGTGCTCGACCTGACGCGCCTGCTGCCCGGCCCGGTCGCCGCGCTGCGGCTCGCCGAACTCGGCGCCGACGTGCTGAAGATCGAAGCGCCCGGCGCGGGCGACCCGACTCGCACCATGATGCAGTCGTCGAGCGACCGGGTGGCAGGACGGCCCGGCGCGTTCTACCGGCTGGTCAATCGCGGCAAGCGCGAGACCCGTCTCGACCTCAAGTCCGACGCCGGCCGCAACGTGCTGCGTGCGCTCGCGGCTGAATCGGACGTGTTGATCGAAAGTTTCCGGCCCGGCGTGATGGAGCGGCTGGGCCTCGGCTACGAGACGCTGCGGGCGCTCAATCCACGGCTCGTCTACTGCGCGATCAGCGGGTATGGCGCGAGCGGCCCGTTCGTCGATCATGCCGGCCACGATCTGAACTACATCGGCTATGCAGGTGTGCTCGACCAACTGGCGAGCCGCGACGGCACGCCGATCCTGCCGAATTTCCAGATTGCCGACCTGCTTGGCGGCGCATTGAGCGCGGTCACGCAGATTCTCGCCGCGTTGTGGCATGTGTCGCGCGGCGGCGAAGGCCGCTTCGTCGATATCTCGATGGCGCATGTCACCCATGCGCACAACGTCGTCGCACAGGTCTCGCTCGCCAACGAAGGCGCGGCGCCGGCCGCCGGCGCGGGTCTGCTGAACGGCGGCGTGCCTTGCTACAACCTGTACCGCACGCTCGACGACCGCTGGCTCGCGGTCGGCGCACTCGAACTGAAGTTTTGGGAAACCCTGTGCATGGCGCTCGACCGGCCCGAGTGGGCGACCCGTCACTGGAGCCTCGGTCAGGCGATCGGCGGCCCGGACGCGGCCGCGCTGACGCAGGAGCTCGCCGGGGTGATCGGCAAGCGTGCGCTGAAAGATTGGGTTCTGCTGCTGGAGCCGCTCGACTGCTGCGTTTCACCGGTGTTGACGGCGGCGGAAGCCGCGCAGCATCCGCTGTTCAATCCGCAAGCTTATGCGGCGGCGTTGGCGGCCGCTGCGGAGGCGGAGCGCGCGATCGAGGCGAAGAAAAAGAAGAAAGAACAGGCTGAATTGCAGCCACGTGTGGAGCTGCGGCGCGGGTTCAACTGAGCGCGGGGTTGGGAGACCAGACCTGCAACCCAGCGCTCGGGGTTATTAACCCGGCGCTCATAGCCCGAGGCTCTTATCTCGGCACTCCTGCCGGGAGTTTGTTATAAAGCAGCGCCCCTCAACGCCGCGCGACAGCCTGCCGCGGCAACGTCTGACGCGGCGTTTTCTCGTCGTCGTACAGCACGTACTTCCGACCTTCCACATGACGATTGATCGTGGCGCGCACCTCGGCGGCCGTGGCGTCTTCGGCGACCACCCGGCGTGAGATCTGACCGGTGGTGTCGATCCACTCGACGATCCGGCAGGCGCCGCCCCAAGGCTGGCGAATCGGTGCGGACACGCGGCAGCCGCGCACCTGGATGGACCGCTCGACTACGGTTTGACATGACTGTTTCAAGGCGCGATCCTTTTTCTGGCGTCTGAAGCGATGCATACGGCAATGCAATACGCTTGCAGCTTAGGAAAAAGGGTTGGCCGGCAGGTTACAGCCAATATGGAGATATTTACCGGCCATTACCGCGAGGCGCGCTCCGCACGGCGCCCACCGGCGCCGGAAGCCCGTCTATTCGAGCGTGCGGACCCGGTCGATGGCCTGTTCGATCCGTTCGACCGCAACGACCTGTAAGCCTTCTATCGGCTGTTTCGGTGCATTGGCATTCGGAATGACCGCGACGGAGAAGCCCAGCTTGGCCGCTTCCTTCAGCCGCTCCTGACCGCGCGGCGACGGCCGGATCTCGCCGGCCAGCCCCACTTCGCCGAACACGACGAGACCTTTCGGCAGCGGCTTGTTGCGCATCGACGAATGAATTGCCAGCAGCACGGCCAGGTCGGCCGCCGGTTCGGTGATCTTCACGCCGCCCACCGCGTTCAGAAACACGTCCTGATCGAAGCAGGCAATGCCGGCGTGCCGGTGCAGCACCGCCAGCAGCATCGCGAGCCGGTTCTGTTCGAGGCCCACCGCTAGCCGGCGCGGATTCGGCGCGTTGGCCGCGTCGACCAGTGCCTGCACCTCGACCAGCAGCGGCCGAGTGCCCTCCTGCGTCACCAGCACGCAGGAACCCGGCACCGACTGCTCGTGCTGCGACAGAAACAGCGCCGACGGATTGGCCACGCCGCGCAAGCCGCGCTCGGTCATCGCGAAGACGCCCAATTCGTTGACCGCGCCGAAGCGGTTCTTGATCGCGCGCACGAGGCGATACGACGAGTGCGTGTCGCCCTCGAAATACAGCACGGTATCGACGATGTGTTCGAGCACGCGCGGCCCCGCCAGCGCGCCCTCTTTGGTCACATGCCCGACCATGATGATGGTGGTGCCCGACTGCTTGGCGATGCGCGTCAATTGCGCCGCGCACTCGCGCACCTGCGCGACCGAGCCTGGCGCGGAGGTGAGCGCGTCGGAATAGACCGTCTGGATCGAATCGATCACCGCGACGTCGGGCTGATGGTCGGCGATCGTCGCCTGGATTTTTTCGAGCTGGATCTCGGCGAGCAGTTGCAGCTCGCTCGCTTTCGAACCGGGCTCCAGCAATGAAAGCCGTTGCGCGCGCAACGCAATCTGCGCAGCCGATTCTTCGCCGCTGATGTAGAGCGCGCGTTTGTCGGCAGCGATTTCCGCGAGCGATTGCAGCAGCAGCGTGGATTTGCCGATGCCCGGATCGCCGCCGATCAGCACCACCCCGCCCGGCACCAGACCGCCGCCGAGCACGCGGTCGAACTCGCTGACGCCGGTGGAGAAACGCGGCACGTCGGACGCCTCGATGTCGGCCAGGCGGCGCACCGGCGCGCTCTTCGCGAGGGATTGGAAACGGTGCGTGGACGGCGCTTCCGCCACCGACTCGACCAGCGTGTTCCACGCATTGCATGACGGGCATTGCCCGGCCCACTTCGGCGATTGCCCGCCGCATTCACTACAGATGTACAGCGTCTTGGGTTTAGCCACGCGCGAGATTGCCTGAGTTGCTGTTTTTGGATTGATGTCTTACTCGGCCCGCACCGGCACGCGCGGCGCGACCGCGCACATGAGCTCGTAGCCGATCGTGCCGCAGGCCTGCGCGACGTCGTCGATGGGCAGCGAGGTGCCCCACAGCTCGACGCGCGAGCCAACGTTGGCGGTCGGAATCGGCGTCAGGTCGACGGTCAGCATGTCCATCGACACCCGCCCGACGATCCGCGTGCGCACGCCGTCGACGATCACCGGCGTGCCTTCCGGCGCGACCCGCGGATAGCCGTCCGCGTAGCCGCACGCCACCACGCCGATCCGCATCGGCCCACGCGACTTGAACGACGAACCGTAGCCGACCGTCTGCCCTTCGCTCAAGGTCTGCACGGCGATCAGTTCCGACGCGAGCGTCATGGCAGGCTGCAGCCCCGTGCCCTGGATCGCGGCCGTCACGCCCGACGGCGACGCGCCGTACAGGATGATGCCGGGGCGTACCCAGTCGAAGTGCGCGGCCGGATGCCACAGCGTGGCCGCCGAGTTGGACAGGCTACGCGCACCGGCAATGCCCTGCGCGCCGCGCTCGAACGCTTCCATCTGATAGCCGATGCCACGGTCGCCGTCGGCATCGGAAAAATGGGTCATCAGCGTAATCTGGCCGACGCCCTGAGCGGCGCGCGCACGTTCCCACGCGGCACGGAATTTCTCCGGCGTGTAACCGAGGCGGTTCATGCCGGTGTTCATCTTCAACTGGATGTTGACGGGTTTGGACAGGCGGGCCATTTCGAGCATGCGCAGCTGTTCGTCCGAATGCAGCGCGGTGGTCAGGCTGTAGCGGTCGATCACGTCGATATCGGTGGGGCGGAAGAAGCCCTCGAGCAGCAGAATCGGGCCGGCCCAGCCCAATTCCCGCAACTTCACGGCTTCTTCGAGGTCGAGCAGACCGAAGCCGTCGGTGGCGCGCAAACCAGGGAAAGCACGGGCCAAACCGTGCCCGTAGGCGTTGGCTTTGACGACGGCCCAGATCTTGGATTTCGACGCATAGCGGCGAGCGATAGCGAGATTATTGGCGAGTGCGGCGGTATGGATCGTGGCTGAAAGGGGGCGCGGCATGGGATATTTTCGTAAAGACGCTTGCGAATCAGCGGCTTACAGGGCGTTTTCAACGCTCGGCAGCCCGCTGGGCGGTGCGATCAAGGATTTTGCTAGTCCGAATCCAGCTATTTTCATGATATAAAGCCGTGCGCACAACCCATTTCGAACGGTATAAGCCCGGACGCCTTCCACACGGCACCGGGGCGGACAGACCGCAGCGAGGACAGCATCGCATCAGATGAAAAAAGGTTTTTACACCATCATGGCCGCGCAGTTTTTTTCGTCGCTGGCCGACAATGCGCTTCTGATCGCTGCTATTGCACTGCTGAAAGATCTTCACGCCCCGAACTGGATGACACCGCTGCTCAAGTTGTTCTTTGTGCTGTCGTACGTCGTGCTGGCCGCCTTCGTGGGTGCCTTCGCCGATTCGCGTCCCAAGGGGCGCGTGATGTTCGTCACCAACACCATCAAGGTGGTCGGCTGCATCACGATGCTGATCGGCGCGCACCCGCTGATCGCGTACGGCATCGTGGGCTTCGGCGCAGCGGCCTACTCGCCCGCCAAATACGGCATTCTCACCGAACTGCTGCCGCCTGACCGGCTGGTCGCCGCGAACGGCTGGATCGAAGGCACCACGGTCGGCTCGATCATTCTCGGCACCGTGCTCGGCGGCGCGCTGATCAGTCCGCACATCGCCGCGCCGATCCTCAGGCATCACATTCCCACGGTCAACACGCCCGCCGAAGCGGCCATGCTGGTCATCATGGCGATCTACGTGATCGCCGCGCTATTCAATCTGCGCATTCCCGACACCGGCGCGCGTTATCCGAAACAGGAACGCGGCCCGATCAAACTCGTCACCGACTTCGCCGACTGCTTTCTCGTGCTGTGGCGCGACAAGCTGGGGCAGATTTCGCTCGCGGTCACCACGCTGTTCTGGGGTGCCGGCGCGACGCTGCAATTCATCGTGCTGAAGTGGGCCGAGGTATCGCTGAACATGTCGCTGTCCGAAGCCGCCATTCTGCAGGCGGTGGTCGCGGTCGGCGTGGCCGTCGGCGCGATCTACGCCGCCTCGCGCGTGCCGCTGAAGAAGTCGCTGTCGGTACTGCCGGTCGGCATCATGATGGGCATCGCGGTGATGCTGATGGCGTTCTATACCCGCAACCTGTTCCCCGCGCATTGGGGCGTGTATTTCGGCCGCGTGCACGTGCCGGGATATCTGATCGTCGCGTACATTTTCCTGATGATCGTGGGCGGCCTATCGGGCTTTTTCGTCGTGCCGATGAATGCGCTGCTGCAGCATCGCGGCCACGTGCTGCTGTCGGCGGGTCATTCCATTGCCGTGCAGAACTTCAACGAAAATCTCTCGGTGCTCGTCATGCTGTGCCTGTACGCGGTGCTGGTGTGGCTCGACGTGCCGGTCGCCGCGGTGATCGTGCTGTTCGGCACCTTCGTCTGCCTGATGATGTGGTTCGTGATGCGGCGCCACCAGGCGAACCAGCGCGCGTTCGACTCGGTCGCGCTGATCGGCGAAGTCAAGCACTGATCCGCGGCGGGCCGCCTGCGTTTCCCGCGGGCGCCCGTGCCTTCCTCCGCGCCTCCCTTTTTCCTCGCTTTGCCATGACTCGACCCATTCCCAATGTGCTGACCATCGCCGGCTCCGACTCCGGCGGCGGTGCCGGCATTCAGGCCGATCTGAAGGCCTTCTCGGCGCTCGGCGCCTATGGCGCGAGCGTGATCACCGCGTTGACCGCACAGAACACGCGCGGCGTCACGGCGATTCACGCGCCGGACCCCGGCTTCGTGACGGCGCAGCTCGACGCGGTGTTCGACGACATCCGCATCGACGCCGTGAAAATCGGCATGCTGGCGAACGCGCCGATCGCGCGAGCGGTCGCGGATGCGTTGCGGCGCCACAAGCCCAGACACGTCGTGCTCGACACGGTGATGATTTCGAAGAGCAACCACGCGCTGCTGCTGCCGGATGCGGTTGCGGCGGTGCGCGACGAACTGCTGCCGCTGGCCGATCTGCTGACGCCGAACCTGCCCGAAGCCGCCGCGTTGCTCGGCGTGCCCAGCGCGACTGACGAAGCCGGCATGGTCGAGCAAGGCGAAGCCCTGCGCGCGCTCGGTGCGCGCGCGGTGCTGATGAAGGGCGGCCATTTGAGCGCGGTGGACAGTCCGGACTGGCTGGTTGAAGCGGGCGGCACGCTGCGCCTTGGCGGCCCGCGTGTGCCGGTGAAGAACACGCATGGGACGGGCTGCACGTTGTCGTCGGCGATTGCGGCGCTGATTCCGCAGCGCGGCGATCTGGCGAGCGCCGTGGCCGATGCGAAGCTTTATCTGACCGGCGCGCTGCAGGCGAGCGATCAGTTACAGGTGGGCAGCGGGGTTGGGCCGGTGCATCACTTTTACCGGTGGTGGTGAGGGATTGAACGGCTGGGCGCGGCGGCGCTTGCTGTTGCAGCGGCTGCCGCTGTAACTGCCGCTGTAACTGCCGCTGTAACTGCCGCTGTAACTGCCGCTGCAACTGCCGCTGTTACTGCTACTGGCGCGCGTATGCCTGAGCCTGCTCGGGCCATTCGTCCGGCACGATAAAACCGCGCGAACGTTCCACCAGATCGCCCGCGCTACCCTCATCGAACCCGACGACCATTGCCGGTCCGTGCTGATGCGAAATTTGCGCGGCAAGCGTGTCGGCATCAACAAGCGTCTTCCGGTCCGCCGCATGCGCCTCGGGCAGTTCGTCGCGCCTGGGCGCGAGCCACTCGAGGCGCGGCAAAGTCCGCCATTGGCACGCCTGCGCGGCGGCAAAACGCAGCCAGTCGCTGCGCGTCACCCACCACCCTCGCCCATGCGCCGGATCCAGTTCGACAGGATCGAGCGGCGTCTCGCCGTGCCGGTAAAACAGCCAGCCTTTGATGAACATCTGCGGCGTCCACGGCCCCGCATAACCGGTCGACGCGAACGCCTCGCGCGCGCTCATCGGCAATTGATGATTCAGCACATGCGCGAGCTTGAGATCGAAGCGGTCTTTCAGATTCGGCCCGACGTAATCCGCCAGACGGCCGCGTCCCGCGCCGGCATGCAGGTAGCACTTCACGGCCAGCTCCCAATGGAGCCGCGCGCCACGTTGCGTCTGCAGCAGAAAATCGCACTCGCCCAGCGTGACGCCTTCATGCCGCAGCGGCACACCCGCCGCGATCAGGCGCGCCGCCGGTCCGTGCTGCAAGAACCAGCCGAGCAGCCGTTCGGCGTAACGGCCGAGACGCGTGATGCGCGTGGCCGTCAGATCGTGCTGTAAAGGCGCCGGCGCGGCGTCGAGTTCGCGCAGCCAGGCGACGGTCGCTTCAAACTCCCGTGGCGTGTCGAACGGCATCGCGAGCACGCCGGCCGGTGGTTGCGGGCGCAACAGATCGGCGCTCAGCAGCAACCAGGCGAGATCGCGCACGGCGGGCTCACGCAAGCCGGTGAGCAGCGTGTCGAGCGTCGCGGCGCAAGCGCCGGGCGCGACGGCGACGCGCGCCGCCGAGCCCGCGGCGGTCGTCACGTCGACGGGTTCGCGGGCGTGCCGCCGGCCGCGCGCCACGTGTCGCGCGCGAGGCACAGGTCGGCCCACGCCTTGGCCTTATCCGGCAGGCTGCGCAGCAGATACGCCGGGTGATAGGTGACGATCACCGGCACGCCTTCGTATTCATGCACGCGGCCACGCAGCGACGAAATGCTCGATTCGGTCTTCAGCAGACTCTGCGCGGCGAAACGGCCGAGCGCGACAATCAGCTTCGGCTTGACCAGCGCCACCTGACGCTGCAGATACGGCTCGCAGCGCGCGACTTCGTCTGGCTCGGGATTGCGGTTGCCGGGCGGCCGGCACTTGATCACGTTCGCGATGTAGACGTTGGTGTCACGCGCCAGCGTCAGCGAGCGCAGCATGTTGTCGAGCAGCTTGCCGGCCTGGCCGACGAACGGCTCGCCTTGACGGTCTTCGTTCTCGCCGGGGGCTTCGCCGATCAGCATCCAGTCGGCGTTGCGATCGCCGACGCCGAACACCGTCCTGGTGCGCTTCTCACACAACCGGCAACTTTCGCAGGCCGCGACGCGTTCGCTCAGGGCGTCCCAGTCGAGGGTGTGGATTGCCGGCGGCTGAGGCGTTTCGCGGCGGGCTTCGGATGGAACGTGTCCGGGCGCCTCGGTGGGTAGATCGTCGAACCACGCGAAGTCGTCGTCGGGAGGCGTGTCGAATGACGGCGGCTGTTCGGGGACGCGCGATTGTGGCGCGGGCCGGGTCGGCGGTTTCGGTTGCCGCGGTGTTGCGACGGCGGGCGGCTGGGAGCGTGGTTGTGCTTCGGGTTGCGACGGTCGTGCAAGGCGCTCGCTTTGCCCTCTTTCCTGCGCGGGACGCGACGCTTCGCTTGCAGGCATCGTGGCCGCCCCGGACGTACCCGTTGTGCGTGCGGCCGACAGCGGCTCGGCCGCTGTTTCGCTCACGTTCGCCCGGCGCATCTCCGGCTCAGCCGCCGCGTCGTTCACGGGCGCATGGCGCATTCCTATCTCGCCCGCGCCGGCCGCATCTTGCCCACTGGCCGCGTCGGCCGCGGCCGGCTGCTCCGCCATTCCGCGACGCACCCACAGCGGCGCGAGGCCGAACTCTTCCAGTACCGAATCATGCAGCGCCATCTGCGCCCTCCGTGGCAAACGAGAAACGCATCACGATGGCGTCCTCCCGGCTGCGATGCCGCGCCGGATAATAATTTTTGCGCCGGCCGATCGATGCAAAGCCGAAGCGCTCGTACAGCCGTATCGCGCGATGATTCGACGGCCGCACTTCGAGCAGCAGGCCTTCGAGTTTTTCCGCGCGCGTGATCCGCACCGCTTCGCGCAGCAACGCGAGACCGGCGCCGGCGCCTTGCGCGGCAGGCGTCACGCACAGGTTCAGCAGGTGCATTTCGTCGACCACCGGCATCAGCACGCAATAGCCGATCAGCGCGCCGGTCACATGACGCAGACAGATGCCGAAATAGCCGTTGCGCAGCGAGTCGCCGAAATTGCCGCGGCTCCACGGAAATTCATAAGCGATTTTTTCGATGGCCGCGACCTCGTCCAGATCGCCTTCGGTCATCGGCGAAATGTAGCGGTCGGCTAGCAACACGCCGCTCATTGGCCGTCCTCGCCCGACCGGGTGTGCGAATCGTGGACGGACTGAGCGGCCTGAGTGGCCTGAGCCGCCTGAGTGGCTTGTGCGGCCTTTTCAGCCTTGTCGGCCATCCGTTCCGCCGTCGTCTGCGCAACCTTGTCGCGCACGTATTCCGGCGCAGCCTGATCGGCCGGCACGGTGCGGCCGGCGCGGTACGCGCGCAACGCGGCGTGCGCGAGCGGCACCGCGTGCGGCAGCGCATCGCCGTCCACCGTGCGCGCCGCAGCCACCGCCGGCAGCCGCGCGCCGAACGCGGCAGCAGCGTTGCCGGCCAGCGTGAACGGAACCTCCGGCAACGCCAGGCGCTCCGGCGCGTCGAGCGAAGCCGCCTGCAGCGTGCGCCAGTCGCCCTGCGCGTCGTCCCACGCGAAGTCGGCCCAATAGATTTCGTCCATGCGAGCGTCGAGCGCGGCCAGCACGCGCGATGCCGACGGATCGCGCAACCGGGCGCTTTCCGCGCAAGCCAGCAGCGTACTGACCGGCACGACCGGCAGATCCAGGCCGAACGCGAGACCTTGCGCGACGCCGGTTGCCGTGCGCAGTCCGGTGAACGAGCCGGGGCCCGAGCCGAATGCGATCGCGTCGCAGTCCGCCAGCGTCAACCCGGCTTCGGCGAACAGTTCGCGGATTGCGGGGAGCAGGCGCGTGCTGGAAACCGCGCCGGTCTGCTCGTGGCGGACCCAGAGGCGGGTTACGTCAGGCGTCTGGCCGGCGGCGGACAAAAGCGCTACCGAACAGAATTCGGTCGAGGTATCGAGAGCGAGGAGCACAGTTTGAGTCATGGACCGTATTGTAATCGGCGTCATCGGCACGGCGCGCGCCAATCTGGTTCGGGTTCGCCCGCAAGGCGGCGGCCGGCGTTTGGAATAAGCCCTCGGGCCGTGGACGGCAGGCAATTGTTATGATCGTCGGCCACCGTAACCCCATCCCGCCTACCGGGCAAAACGAACATGACCGACATCACCATCCAATTTGCGCAAGCCCAGGAAGACGTCAAACAGTTGACGGAGCGTCCGGGCAACCTCACGCTGCTGCGCCTGTACGCGCTTTTCAAGCAGGCGACCGAAGGCGACGTCCACGGCGACAAGCCGGGCTTCACCGACATCGTCGGCAAGTACAAATACGACGCGTGGGGCGCACTCAAAGGCACCACGCAGGACGCCGCCAAACAGCAATACGCGGAACTCGTCGAATCGCTGAAGAACGGCACGGCGGCCTGACCACGGTTGGCGCGAGGATCCGCGCCATTTGCCCAATCCTCGCGCGCCCGCGCAACACCCGCGCCCGCGCAACACCAGACACCCCGCCCCTCGCCACCCGGCGTGCTCCCGCACAGCCCGAAAAAGCAATTTTTTCCACTAAGAAGTTTCCTAACAGTGGCGCAGTGCAACAAAACCCTATAGAATACTGCCTGCGCTTCACTGCTCTGCCCGGCTTTCCTCCAGCGGCCTTTGCGGCGCAGCGCCTCGTAGCGTTTAGCTCCAATCCAGTTTAGAACCTGTCCCCTCCTGCCTAGCCCCCTACGGGCGATCATGTCCCAGGCTGGCGGCACGCCGTGTTGGCATGTCGCATCCGATACAGCTTCTAACGAAAAGCTCGCCTTCATTGTCGCGAGCTGCCCCCGTTTTTCGATTTGCTCGCTGCTTCTTTGCTCGCTGAATCCGACGACTTGGGTATGCCGATTGGCGCCGACGTTTTAATTCCCTGTGTACCAAGGATTCTCATGACTTCGAGCAACACCTCCAGCCCGTTGAACGCCATCGCCGATCAAGCCCTCGGTCTCGCCGACGTACCCGCTCAAGCCGCAGCCGTCGCTGCCGCTCCGGAAGCCGTCGCCGCTGAAGCCGCTGCGCCGACCGGCCCGACGTTCGCGTCGCTCGGTCTCTCCGCGGATGTCGTCTCCGCGCTGACCGCCGCTGGTTACCAGAACCCCACGCCGGTTCAGCAACGCGCCATCCCCGCCGGTATCGCCGGCCGCGATCTGCTGGTCTCGAGCCCGACCGGTTCGGGCAAGACCGCCGCGTTCATGCTGCCCGCTATCGAGCGTTTCTCGCAACTGCAAAAGGCGCAAGCCAGCCAGCCGCGTGAGCCGCGTCCCGCCGACGGCGCCCGCACTACGCGCCGTCCGCAACCGGTTGCCCGTCCGACTATGCTGGTCCTGACGCCGACCCGCGAACTCGCGATGCAGGTCACCACCGCCGCCGCCACGTACGGCAAGCATCTGAAGCGCCTGCGCACCGTCAGCATTCTGGGCGGCGTCGCTTACGGCCAGCAACTGATGCTGCTGGCAAAGAACCCGGAAATCCTGGTCGCCACGCCGGGCCGTCTGATCGACCACCTGGAACGCGGCCGTATCGATCTGTCGCAGCTGCAGATCCTCGTGCTCGACGAAGCCGACCGCATGCTCGACATGGGCTTCATCGAAGACATCGAAACGATCGTCGCGGCTACGCCGGCTACGCGTCAAACCATGCTGTTCTCGGCCACGCTCGACGGCAAGATCGGTTCGCTGACGGGCCGTCTGCTGAAGGATCCGGAGCGGATCGAGATCGTTCAACGCCTCGAACAACGCACCAACATCGCTCAAACCGTTCACTACGTGGACGACCGCGATCACAAGGATCGTCTGCTCGACCATCTGCTGCGCGACGAAGGCCTCGACCAGGCCATCGTGTTCACGGCCACCAAGATGGACGCCGACCAGCTGGCCGGCCGTCTGGCCGACGCCGGTTTCGAATCGGCTGCTTTGCACGGCGATCTGCCGCAAGGCGCGCGTAACCGCACCATCAAGGCACTGCGCGAGCGTCGCGTTCGCGTGCTGGTCGCCACGGACGTCGCCGCTCGCGGTATCGACATTCCGGGCATCACGCACGTGTTCAACTACGATCTGCCGAAGTTTGCCGAAGACTACGTGCACCGTATCGGCCGTACCGGCCGTGCCGGTCGCTCGGGTATCGCCGTGAGCCTCGTGCATCACGCTGAACAAGGCGCGCTGAAGCGCATCGAGCGCTTCGTGCGCACGCCGCTGCCGGTCAACGTCGTGGCAGGCTTCGAGCCGCGCAAGTCGGCTCCGTCGGGTAACGGCGGCCGTCCTGGCTTTGGCGGCCGTGGCCGTCCGGGCGGTGGCAACGGTGGTGGTGCTGGCCGTCGCTTCGGTAGCGGCGCAGGCAAGCCGGCCGGTAACGGCGGCGGTGCGCGCAGCGGCAACGGCGGCGGCTGGGCCGGCAAGTCGGCTGGCGGCGGTTCGCGTGAAGGTGGCTTCGGTGGCGGTTCGCGTGAAGGTGGTTCGCGTGAAGGCGGCTTCGGCGGCGGTTCGCGTGAAGGCTACGGCGGTTCGCGCGACGGCGGCTACGGCGCACGCCGCAACGACGGCCCGCGTACGGCGCGTCGCGGCAGCTAAGTATTCGCTCACGCAGTCGGCATGGCGCGTCACACTGCTTCAAAGCCGTAGCGCGCTTGTCGGACGCAAGCAATGCCAGCAAGTCAGCTTGAAAAAAGACCCGAACGGCCCCTGCGCCGTTCGTCAGTCGGGAGAAACCGGTGCTTCGGCACCGGTTTTTTTTCGTCCGCAAGTTGATGGGCGGCTAAATTTCACGATGTGGGAAATTTTTTTGCGTCGTAAAAAATCGTGCTGCACGGCACAAGACCCTCTATTGCAAGATGGGAAAAATCGTTTCTTAATGCGAAACGACAATCCCAATCAATTGATTTTAAACAGAAATAAATATCACAAAAAGCCTTCCGCTCGTCTATTGCGCCAGCATCGATTTGCCTAGACTCTTATATAAGACTTCACGAAACGAAACGCCAAACCGGCCAGCCGCTTCGACGAAGACAGAGTCACCTACCCATTACAGGCAACCAAGGAGCACACCATGACGACGCGCGAAGAACAAGCCAAGCAACTCCAACAGCAATGGGACACCGATCCGCGCTGGAAAGGCGTGAAGCGGACCTATTCGGCGGAAGACGTGATCCGTCTGCGGGGCTCGGTGCAGGTCGAGCACACGCTCGCCAAGCGTGGCGCGCAAAAGCTGTGGGAAAGCGTCAACACCGAGCCGTTCGTGAACTCGCTCGGCGCGCTGACCGGCAACCAGGCCATGCAACAGGTCAAGGCCGGCCTGAAGGCCATCTATCTGTCGGGCTGGCAAGTGGCAGGCGACGCGAACGTGGCCGGCGAAATGTACCCGGACCAGTCGCTGTATCCGGCGAATTCGGTGCCGCTGGTCGTTAAACGCATCAACAACACGCTGACGCGCGCCGACCAGATTCAGTGGTCGGAAGGCAAGAATCCGGGCGACGAAGGCTATATCGACTACTTCGCACCGATCGTCGCCGACGCTGAAGCCGGTTTCGGCGGCGTGCTGAACGCGTTCGAACTGATGAAGGCCATGATCGAAGCCGGCGCATCCGGCGTGCACTTCGAAGATCAGCTTGCTTCGGTGAAGAAATGCGGCCACATGGGCGGCAAGGTGCTGGTGCCGACGCGTGAAAACATCGCCAAGCTGACCGCCGCACGTCTGGCAGCCGACGTCTCCGGCACGCCGACCGTGCTGCTGGCACGCACCGACGCGGAAGCGGCCGATCTCGTGACGTCGGATATCGACGACAACGACAAGCCGTTCCTGACCGGCGAGCGCACGGTGGAAGGTTTCTACCGCACCAAGCCGGGCCTCGAACAGGCCATCTCGCGTGGCCTCGCCTACGCGCCGTACGCCGACATGATCTGGTGCGAAACCGGCAAGCCGGACCTCGAGTTCGCGAAGAAATTCGCCGACGCGATCCATAAGGAATTCCCGGATCAACTGCTGTCGTACAACTGCTCGCCGTCGTTCAACTGGAAGAAGAATCTGGACGACGCAACGATCGCCAAATTCCAGCGAGAACTCGGCGCGATGGGCTACAAGTTCCAGTTCATCACGCTGGCCGGCTTCCACGCGCTGAACTACTCGATGTTCAACCTCGCGCACGGTTACGCCCGCAATCAGATGACGGCGTTCGTCGAAATGCAGCAGGCCGAATTCGCCGCGGCTGACAAGGGTTTCACCGCCGTGAAGCACCAGCGCGAAGTCGGCACCGGCTACTTCGACGCCGTGACGCAAACGGTCGAACGCGAAGCGTCGACGACCGCGCTGCACGGCTCGACGGAAGACGAACAGTTCTTCGACAAGAAGGTCGCGTAAGCACGCAATACGCGCACGCGCCTCGCGGTCCGATCACGCTCTGATCGCGGGAGCGTGACAGGCGCGCCTGCGCGGGCAGGCAATCAGACGACCAGCGGCGCCGTCAGAGCGCGGCCGTCACAGGGGGGAGCACGTCATCGGGGCGCCACGGTTCTGGCCGTGTCAGCCCCGGGACCGAGGAATCTGGGAGAGAGCAAACTCGCAGCGGCGGAGATAAAGCCAGCGCAATGCATTGCGCGGCGAACAGTGGACGCGCCGGCCTGATCGCCGGCGCGTTTTTTTTCGGCGCGTCGCCCGGCGCCGCGCTTGTCTAGCGATACACGATCACCGGAATCTTCGTATGCGTGAGCACCCGCTGCGTTTCGCTGCCGATCAGCAGACTGCCCAGACCGCGCCGGCCGTGCGAAGCCATGAAGATCACGTCGCAACCGCCGTGCTCGGCCGCTTCGATAATGCCGAGATACGGCGCCGGATGCACGCTGGTGCGGCTCACCACCGCGACGCCGACCCGCCGTCCGGCTTGCTCGACCTCGCGCAGATGCACCCGCGCTTCGCGCTCGCTGCGCTGCAGGAACTCGGAGGGCGGCTCGACCACCACGTCGGAAAACGGCGAGTACGGATATTGCGGCAGACACGCGTAAGCGGTGACTTGCGCGCCGACGGCCTGCGCGAGATCGATCGCGCCGTCGATCGCTTTGCGCGACAGGTCGGAACCGTCGGTAGGAACGAGGATGTGCCTGAACATGATGCCCTCCGTCGCCGGCTCAGCGCAGCACGGCGTCAGCGTCCACGAGGCGCGGCTGGCAAGCCGCCTGAATCGATTGTAGGTCGCCGAAGCGAGGGTATGGGTCCGGCGAGGGTCTGTCCGTATATCGGAAACCCGTTGCAGGCGCCGGCGCTGCGCCTTCAGCCCCAATAACCGGGATGGCCGTACGTATGTTTGAGAAAGTCGAGAAACAGCCGGACCCGCAGCGGCAAATGGCGGCGCTGCGGAAACACCGCGTGAATGCCGATCGGCGGCGCGGCGAATTCATCGAGCACGCTGACGAGGCGCCCGGCGGCGATGTCCGTGCCGACTTCCCACCACGAACGCCACGCGAGACCATAGCCCTCCAGGCACCACTCGTGCAGCACCGCGCCGTCCGAGCACTCCATCGTGCCGGACACCTTGATCGACACGACCTTGTCGGCCTGCTGGAACATCCAGCCGCGCTGCTGATTGGCGCTCGCGCCGAGCGCGAGACAGTTGTGATGCGCGAGATCGGCCAGCGTGTGCGGTGCGCCGCGCCGGTTCAGATACGACGGCGACGCGACGCACACGCGGCGGTTCTCGCCGAGCTTGAGCGACACCAGCGACGAATCCGGCAACTCCCCGAGCCGCACCGCGCAGTCGAAGCCCTCGTTGACCAGATCGACCAGCCGGTCGGACAGATCGAGCGTGATCGATACGTCCGGATGCGCGACGGTGAACGCCGGCACGAGCGGCGCGACGTGACGCCGCCCGAAACCGGCCGGCGCGGACAGCCGCAAATGGCCGCTCGCCTTGACGCCGCCCGCCGACACGCTGGCTTCGGCGTTCTGCATGTCGTGAATGACGCGCTGGCAGTCTTCGAGAAAGGCCGAGCCTTCGAAGGTCAGCGTGATCTTGCGCGTGGTGCGCACCAGCAACTTGACGCCGAGCCGCTCTTCGAGCGCATCGATGCGGCGGCCGATGATCGCCGGCGCAACGCCCTCGGCGAGCGCCGCGGCGGACAGGCTGCCCTTGGCCGCGACGGTGACGAAAGTCTCGATCTGCTTGAAACGGTCCATAGGCGGGCAACGCCGCAGCGAGGCGGGAAAGTGGTCGGTGCGCGTCAGATTAGGTGTATGAAAGTAAAAGATCAAGTGATCTTTAGCCTCTTTTTTAGCACTGAGCATCACTAATACAATCCGTCCTGACCTCTGACAGGAGTGCACGGCAATGTCGGCCACAACGACACTTTTCCCTAAAGCAGTGATTTTCGACGCGTACGGCACGCTTTTCGACGTGCATTCGGTAATCGCTGCCGCGGAGCAGATGTTTCCCGGCCATGGCGACGCGCTTTCGCAGTTATGGCGGCAAAAACAGATCGAATACACGCAGCTGCGCACGCTCGCCGATCCGGCCGGCGCGCACTATCGGCCGTTCTGGGACATCACGCTCGACGCGCTGCGTTTCGCCGCGAAAAAACGTCAGCTCACGCTGAGCCGCGCGGCCGAAAAACGTCTGATGGACGAATACGCGTGCCTCTCCGCCTTCCCCGATGCCGTGCCGGCGCTGCGCCTGTTGCGCGAGGCGGCGTCGTCCGCGGCGGTCGCGGCGCCCTCCGGATCAGCCACGACGGGTGCCGAAGCCAGCTCACCCCTGCGTCTCGCGATTCTCTCGAACGGCAACCCGCAAATGCTCGACATCGCCGTGAAGAGCGCCGGCATGACGGGCCTGTTCGATCACGTCTTGTCCGTCGACGCCGTGCGCGCCTACAAACCCTCGCCCGCCGCTTATACGCTCGGCACGCAAGCCTTCGGCGCGGAACCGCGCGAGCTCGTGTTCGTGTCGTCGAACGGCTGGGACGTGGCCGGCGCGGCATGGTTCGGCTTCACTACTTTCTGGCTCAACCGGCAAAACGCACCCGTCGAAGAACTGGGCGTCATGCCGCATGGAACGGGCGGCGGCATGCACGATCTGCCCGCTTTCCTGAAAACCCTCGCGTCGCCCGGCCGCCACAGCGGCCCCGGCAGCGGCCGCACGCGCCACAGCCCTGGCGCATGACGGCTTCCACCGGACCCCGCGACGCACCTCAATCGCAATTCAACATTTGCATCTTTGCAATCTGACCGACCAAGGAGAAACCATGGCGAATCCGCTGTCATCGTCGCAGTCTTCACTCACGCTGCCGCAGGGCATGGCAATCACGGCCGAGATCGAGCCGGGCTATGAAGCGATTCTCACGCGCGAAGCGCTGGAACTCGTCGCCGCGCTGCATCGCACGTTCGAACCGCGCCGTCAGCAGTTGTTGCAGGCTCGCGTGGAACGCACGAAGCGTCTCGACGCCGGCGAGCGTCCCGACTTCCTCGCGGAAACGAAATCCGTTCGCGACGGTGACTGGAAAATCGCACCGCTGCCGCAGGATCTGCAATGCCGCCGCGTGGAAATCACCGGTCCGGTCGAGCGCAAGATGATCATCAACGCGCTGAATTCGGGCGCGGACTCGTACATGACCGACTTCGAGGATTCGAATGCGCCGAGCTGGGACAACCAGATCACCGGCCATATCAATCTGAAGGACGCGGTGCGTCGAACGATTTCGCTGGAACAGAACGGCAAGTCGTACACGCTGAACGACAAGGTCGCCACGCTGATCGTGCGGCCGCGCGGCTGGCATCTCGACGAGAAGCACGTGACGGTGGACGGCAAGCGCGTGTCGGGCGGGATCTTCGACTTCGCGCTGTTCATGGTGCACAACGCGAAGGAACTGGTCGCACGCGGCTCGGGCCCCTACTTCTATCTGCCGAAGATGGAAAGCCATCTCGAAGCGCGTCTGTGGAACGACATTTTCCTCGCCGCGCAGGAAGCCGTCGGCGTGCCGCGCGGCACGATTCGCGCAACCGTGCTGATCGAAACGATCGTCGCCGCGTTCGAAATGGACGAGATTCTGTACGAGCTGCGCGAGCACAGCTCGGGGCTGAACGCAGGCCGCTGGGACTACATCTTCTCGGCGATCAAGAAGTTCAAGGCCGATCGCGACTTCTGTCTCGCCGACCGTTCGCAGATCACGATGACGGCGCCGTTCATGCGCGCTTACGCGCTGTTGCTGCTGAAGACCTGCCATCGTCGCAATGCACCGGCGATCGGCGGCATGAGCGCGCTAATTCCGATCAAGAACGATCCGGCCGCGAACGACAAGGCGATGGGCGGCGTGCGTTCCGACAAGGCGCGCGATGCCGGCGACGGTTACGACGGCGGCTGGGTTGCGCATCCGGGATTGGTGCCGATCGCGATGGAAGAATTCGTCAAGGTGCTCGGCGACAAGCCGAACCAGATCAGCAAGCAACGCGACGACGTGCTCGTCACGGCCACCGATCTGACGGATTTCCGTCCGGAAGCGCCAATCACCGAAGCCGGTTTGCGCAACAACATCAACGTCGGCATTCACTACCTGGGCGCATGGCTTGCGGGCAATGGTTGCGTGCCGATCCACAACCTGATGGAAGACGCCGCCACGGCGGAGATTTCGCGCTCGCAGGTGTGGCAGTGGATTCGCTCGCCGAAGGGCAAGCTCGAAGACGGCCGCAAGGTGACGGCTGAACTGGTGCGTGAATTGTCGGCGCAGGAACTCGACAATGTGAAGCAGTCGGTGGGCGGCGATACGAAGCCGTATGAGCGCGCCGCGCAGATATTCGAGGAGATGTCGACGTCGGAGCAGTTCACCGACTTTCTGACGCTGCCGCTGTACGAGGAAATCTGACGCGGACGTTGGATGCGTCTGCAACGAACGACGTGGTAGCAAGCCGGCTTTCTCTTTGCGCGATCGGTGCAAGTGTGCACTTGGGCACTTGTGCTTCATGCGCGATGCGAAGGCGGCTTGCGTCGCAAGACTGACCGACCGGACGGCCCGACAGGCGTGAGCTTGCCGGGCCGTTTTTTTGGCCCGGTGACTTGTGCGTCGCGTTGCGCCGTCTCGCCTTGCTTTGCGCGCTAACTGCGCACAACGGTCGTTTCAGCGCGTGCCGCGGTGCGCGATCCAATCGCCCGATTTAATCTCAGGCAAGCCCTTCACCGCAGCCGGCGCGACAGGATAGAAACGGCAATTCACGACGTTGCCGTCCACTTTCACCATCACCTCGCGCGCAAGGAACCGATCTTCGACGCCCGGGTACACCGCTTCGATTTCGTCGAGCACCGCGACCAGTTCGTCTTCGATTTCGTAGACGTCGCCGATCACGTCGACGCCCGCTTCGTCGACCACCAGCCCCGGATACGAGCCGAAGTCGAACAGATGGCCACGAACCGTGGCCGTGCCGAGCAGATTCGGCAAGGCAATCTCATTGCGAACCGCGGCGTCGCGGATGTCGTTCACTTCTCCGGCGCGCAACGTGCCGTATACAAAGACGGTTTGCATCGTCGTTTGCTCTCCTTGGGATGGGTGGTCGGGTAAGTTCCGTTTGAGCCGCGGTTCAAGACCTGGTTCAGACGCGGTTCAGTCCAGCGCCGTGCTGGAAACCAGCACGCCGTCGATGTCCGCATAGATCCATTCGCCGGGACGCACGAGCGCGCCGGGCAACTGCACCGGCACGTCGCGTTGGCCGCCGCCGAGCTTCTGGCAACGTCGCGGATGGGTGGTGAGTGCCATCACGCCGACCTCGGCTTCGTTCAACTCCAGCGCGTCGCGCACGCAGCCGTTCACGACGATGCCGGCCCAGCCGTTACGCTGCGCGATCTGCGCGAGGTTGCCGCCGACCAGCGCACACCGCAGACTGCCGCCGCCGTCGACCACCAGCACCCGGCCCGCGCCCTGCTCCTCGAGCGTGGCGCGCACGAGTGCATTGTCTTCGAAGACCTGGAGCGTCACCGCTTCGCCGCTGAAACTCTCGCTGCGGCTGAACAGATGAAAGATCGGCTCGAGCACACGTAAGGCGCCGAGCGCCAGCTGATCTTCGTGCGCGTCGCACAGGTCCGCGGTAGCAAAGGTCATGACGTTCTCCTCGAAGGACGGGCAATCGGGACATTATGCAACTTTGAGGTCGGGGGAAGGTGGGGAATGCGGTGGGGGCGCCGTGGTTTCGCTGCTTGCTAGTTACGCCATCATTAAGGTACGGTGGTTGGCCCCGACTCTTTCGTCGCTCGACGATCCGCATCGAGCGTTCACCATGACTTCGTCCGTCGACTTCGCTCCAGCGAGCTTCGTCCGCTTCGCCGACATTCCGCCGGAGTTCCGGCCGAACGAGACCCACCCGATCCGTGTGCGCTCGCGGCCGATGTCGTCAGGCTGGCGCATTGCGCGTCATACGCACGCGTGGGCCCAAGTGGCCTACGCATCGCGCGGTGTGCTGCGGGTCGCGACGAGCGGCACGACGTGGATGGTGCCGCCCTCGCGTGCCATCTGGGTGCCGCCGCATGTGGAACACGAAGTGTTCGCCGTCGAAGATGCGTTTCTGCGCACCCTCTACATCACCGAAAGCACGGTGCCCGCCGGACTCGATACGCCGCGCGTGGTCGAAGTCTCCGATCTGCTACGTGAAGTGATTGCCGCGCTCGATATGCCGGGCATTCCGGCGGCCCGCGAGCGGTTGCTCGGCGCGCTTGCGCTCGACGAACTGACGCGCTCCGAGCCCTTGCCGCTTTCCGTGCCGATGCCTAACGAAAAGCGTCTGCGTGCGCTGTGCGAGGCGGTGCTCGCGGACCCGACGCATGGTGAGTCGCTCGAACAATGGGCCAGCAGCGTGGGCGCGAGTACACGTACGATCGCGCGACTGTTCCGGCAGGAACTGGGCGTGAGTTTTTCGCAATGGCGTCAGCAGGCGATTCTCGCGCGCGCGATTCCGCTACTGAGTCAGGGACGGCCGCTTTCGCATGTCGCGCTGGAATTGGGCTATCAGAGCCAGAGTGCATTTTCGGCGATGTTCCGGCGCGCCTTCGGTGAAAGTCCGCGCGCGTTTATCGAACGGGGATCGGAGCATCGCGCCGAAACGGGCGATCACGAAGATCGGGAGACGGATTAGAAGCGGGATGCGAGATCGTGGGCTGCAACGTGGTGTGGTGCGATGCGACGTGGTGCGATGCAGTGCGAAGGAGAAAATCCTCAGCAGCCTCTACGCCCTTAAACCCGCCGCGCCAGATGACGAATCGCGCCGAGTTGCGCCAGACGCGGCCCGCTCAGCTTATAACCCTTGCGTTGATACAGCCGCGCAGCCGGATTGTCGACGAACACGCGCAACTGCAACTCGTGCAAGCCGCGCTCGCGTGCCCATTGATGCGAGATATCCAGTAGATAGGTGCCCGCTCCCAGCCGCCGATGCCCTTCGGCAATCTGCACGTCGCGGATATGCAGCGAATCGCCTTCCTGCGTGATGCGCAACACGCCGATAGGTTGGCCGCCCATCTCGAGAATGAAATTCTCCGACTCGCGCCAACTCCCCAGGAACAGATCACCCCGCCACACCAGATGATGCCGCCGGTAGTACCCCCCCATATTGGCGCGAGTCAGCGCTTCGGCGAACTCGAAATCGTCCATGCTGGCATTGCGCAGATGAAACGGTGACGGAGCTTCGGATGGATCGAACATGGTGGGGCGGCAAAGATGAGTCGGGTCAACGGTAAAACAGGCTGCGCGTGCTGGCAATGGCTGTTTCTCCCGAGCATACCCAGGCGGCGTGGAGCGAGGAACGACGCACAATAAAAAAAGCCCACTTCTTTCGAAGTGGGCTTTCTCAAATCTGGCGGAGCGGACGGGACTCGAACCCGCGACCCCCGGCGTGACAGGCCGGTATTCTAACCAACTGAACTACCGCTCCAGATTTTCGCACCGCAGCGCATGAGCTAGGCTCACTCGCTAACCGCACCGTTCAACTGCTTACCGAACGACGCCGATGTCTTGGCGTCCCCTAGGGGATTCGAACCCCTGTACTCACCGTGAAAGGGTGATGTCCTAGGCCTCTAGACGAAGGGGACAACGTACTGCTTACACCTTTAATGAAAAAGCCCGTTCAGGTTTGTATGAACGGGCTTTGTCTGGCGGAGTGGACGGGACTCGAACCCGCGACCCCCGGCGTGACAGGCCGGTATTCTAACCAACTGAACTACCACTCCAGTTTGCCCATCTTGACTTGCGAGCGTTGGTTTTTTCTCTGCAAGCTGCGCTGCTTTACTGCGACTCGAATAACTTCGAACACTAAAGCGACGCTGATGTTTGGCGTCCCCTAGGGGATTCGAACCCCTGTACTCACCGTGAAAGGGTGATGTCCTAGGCCTCTAGACGAAGGGGACATAATCTTTTCAGATCTGTCTTTATCTCGCTGCTAACTTACGCTAACTTCTCAGTTATTTCGTTTCGTCAACTGCGAAGACCGCTATTCTAACTACATAACAACCGTTTGTGAAGTTTTTTTTGCTACAAGTTCCAGACTTCGGAACAACTTCACTCTGCTCTGATGGTGGAGGTAAGCGGGATCGAACCGCTGACCTCTTGCATGCCATGCAAGCGCTCTCCCAGCTGAGCTATACCCCCCTTGCAGAACAGAAACGAGATTCTAGAGGCCAATTTGCGCTTTGTAAAGACCCTTTGAGCAATTGCATGCGACTTTTTTCATAAGTCGCATGCAAACCCTCTCAAGGTCCGCGCGAACGCGCTTATCCCAGCGCTTTTTCGATACGGCCAACGACGACATCACGGCCAAACAGCATCAGCACGCTGTCGATCGACGGCGTATGCGTGGTGCCGGCCACCAGCAGACGCACCGGCATGGCCAGTTGCGGCATCTTCAGTTTATGCGTGCCGAGCGTGGCCTTGAGCGTGGCGGCGATCGCCTCCTTGGTCCATTCCGCGGTCTTCAGGCCGGCTGCCAGATCGGCCAGCGCGGGACGCACCACGTCGGTGACGTGTTGAGCGAGGGCTTCGGCCTCGGGCGCCGGCGTGCGATAGAACATTGCGGCGTTCTCGGCGATCTCCTTCACCGTCGACGCGCGGTCCTTCAGCAAACCCACCACCGACGTCAGATCCGCGCCCTGCGCCAGTGCGGCTTCGTCGATACCCAACTCGGCGAAGAACGGCTTGACCAGCGCCGCGAGACGCGCGTTGTCCGCTTCCTTGATGTAGTGCGCGTTCAGCCAGCTCAGCTTGTCGTGGTCGTACTGCGCCGGGGACTTGCCCAGGTGCTCCAGATCGAACCATTCGACGAACTGCTCGCGGGAGAAAATTTCCGCGTCGCCATGCGACCAGCCGAGACGCGCCAGATAGTTGACCACCGCTTCCGGCAGGAAGCCGGCGTCGCGATAGGCCATCACGCTCATCGCGCCGTGGCGCTTGCTCATTTTCTCGCCCTGCTCGTTCAGCACCGTCGGCAAATGCGCGTACACCGGCGGTTCGGCGCCGAGCGCGCGCAGAATGTTGATCTGCCGCGGCGTGTTGTTGACGTGATCGTCGCCGCGAATCACGTGCGTGATGCGCATGTCCAGATCGTCGACCACCACGCAGAAGTTATACATCGGCGTGCCGTCCGGACGCGCGACCACCAGGTCGTCGAGCTCCTCGTTCGAGATCTCGATATGACCTTTCACCGCGTCGTCCCATGCGACCACGCCGGTCAGCGGATTACGGAAGCGCAGCACGGGCTGCACGCCGGCCGGCGGCTCCGGCAGCACCTTGCCCGGCTCCGGGCGCCACGTGCCGTCGTAGCGCGGCTTCTCACCGGCTTCACGCTGACGTTCGCGCAACGCGTCGAGCTCTTCCGTGGACATGTAGCACGGGTAGACGAGGCCGGCTTCACGCATCTGCTGCAGCACTTCGCGATAACGGTCCATGTTCTGCATCTGGTAGAACGGGCCTTCGTCGATGTCGAGGCCGAGCCACTGCATGCCGTCGAGAATGGCGTCCACCGCTTCGGTGCTGGAACGCTCGACGTCGGTATCCTCGATTCGCAGCACGAAGGTCCCTTTCATCTTGCGCGCGAACGCCCACGGATAGAGCGCGGAGCGAATGTTGCCGAGGTGGATGAAGCCGGTGGGACTCGGTGCGAAACGGGTACGAACGGAGGTGGTCATTAGCGGTTACTCGGAAGACAGGCGCCGGCGCCTTGACGGGCCCAACCCGTGAAGCGCGGCAGCGGACCGCGCCCATGCGGGCCGACAGACGCCGCGCATGAACACGAAGGAAATAAATACGAGAGCAGAATTATACCTTTGCTCATCGGCTTGCCTGTCCTCGTCCGAATGGCCAATGGCGCGACGCCGCCCGCCACCCGAAGCGTCCCTCTGCAACGTTTCATTACCGCGCCGCCGCGCGCCCGGCGCTTTGATTTATGATGTGCGCGCGCCGCGATTCGAGATCGAACCACGGCGCATGGAATCGCCGCCGGCGAGCCCGTCCGTTTGACTCTACCCGCCTGATCGCGGCCCAAGGCCACGCCATTTGCGTCGCCCGTGCCGTTGCTGGAGAACCCGTTGAAACCCACCCCGCCTCGCCTCGCCCGCCGCAATTTCTCTCTGGCCGCCGCTTCCGCCGTGCTGGCCGCCTGCACCACCACCGGCAGCAAGCTCGAGGGCTCGCCGATCACCGCCACGCCGACGCTGCCCACGCCGCCGCTCGACAAGCCCCAACGGCCGGTGCGCGTCGCGCTCGCGCTGGGCGGCGGCGCCGCGCGCGGCTTCGCGCACATCGGCGTGATCAAGGCGCTCGAGGCGCGCAACATCAAGGTCGATCTGGTCGCGGGCACGAGCGCCGGCTCGGTGGTCGGCGCGCTGTACGCGTCGGGCATGAACGGCTTCGCGCTCAACAAACTGGCGCTGACCATGGACGAAGCCTCGATCAGCGACTGGGCCATGCCGTTTCGCACGCGCGGTTTCCTGCAAGGCATCGCGCTGCAGAACTATCTGAACACCACGTTGAATAACCGCCCGATCGAGAAGATGGTCAAACCGCTCGGCGTGGTCGCCACCGACCTCAACAGCGGCCAGCCGATCCTGTTCCAGCGCGGCAACACGGGTATCGCGGTGCGGGCGTCGTGCAGCGTGCCGTCGATCTTCGAGCCGGTCAAAATCGGCGGCCATGAATATGTGGACGGCGGCCTGGTGAGCCCGGTGCCGGCGTCGTTCGCGCGCAAGATGGGCGCGGACTTCGTGATCGCGGTGGATATCTCGCAGCGCCCTGAAAGCGGTCAGACGTCCAGTTCGTTCGACGTGCTGATGCAAACCTTCACGATCATGGGTCAGTCGATCAAGGCTTACGAACTCGACAAATACGCCGACATCGTGATCCGGCCGAATCTGGCTGCCATGAGCGGCAGCGATTTTTCGCAGCGCAACGCGGCGATTCTGGCGGGCGAGGAAGCGGTGGCGAAAATGATGCCGGAGTTGCAACGCAAGCTGGCCGCGGCGAAGCCAGTCGGGCAGGCGATCGGGTAACGCGGCGCCAGTTGGGCGGCGCCTTGCCGCCCAGGTGGTCGCCCAAACGCCGCTCCAAATCCGCCGCCCAAACGCAAAAAGCCTGCTTCATTCGAAGCAGGCTTCTTTACGAGACCCCAACCACCCAATCAATTCAAAGCAAAATCAGTTGTTGCCACCAATCGCCGCATTCACACGCTTACGTAGATCCTCGCCGTCCTGGTAGGACGTTTCGATCCGGCGTGCACCGGTGTAGCGCTTTTCCCAGTAGCCGCTATCCATGTCGTCGACGCGGATCGTGCTGCCCGTGGAAGGCGAATGCACGAACTTGTTGTCGCCGATATAGATGCCGACGTGCGAGAAAGAACGGCGCATCGTGTTGAAGAACACCAGATCGCCCGGCTTGAGGTCGCTGACGCGCACCTTCTCGCCGACGCGGCTCATTTCTTCGGCGCGGCGCGGCAGCGCCATACCGAGCGTGTCCTGGAACACGTAGCGGACAAAGCCGCTGCAATCGAGCCCCGAATCCGGCGTGTTGCCGCCCCAGCGGTAGCGCACACCGATCATATTCAGTGCGCCGACCACCACGTCGCCCGCTTTGCCGGCCATGCCGGACAGGAACGATTTGGCGCCGCCGTCGCTGTCCGGCGTGCTGGCCTGGGAACTCGGAGAGGACAAAGAATTCGACCCGCTGGGGGTCGAAAATGAGGCATTCGGATTAAAACTGCTAACTTCGTCGGCGAACGCGCCGGGAGCTGCTGCCATCATGACGCCAATGAACATCCCGGCGACGACGCGCGTGCAAGCCTGGGTTAGGTTTCTGTGCTGCATTGGTCGGTAGTTTTTGCCTAAAAATCAGTGGTCTACGGAAAAAAGTTTGGTCGATACTAGCCAGTAAGTATTCACGTGTCAAAACAAATAGAAAAATACAATCGAGACACGCACCCAATTGGTGAAAGGGTGAAAAATCAATGGTCAAGCGCTGCTTTCAGCAGCTTTCGCGTGTACGGGTGCGACGGCGTCGCAAAAATCTGCTCAACGCCCCCGCTTTCGACGATCGAACCGTTTTGCATCACCGCGACACGGTGCGCCATGGCCCCGATCACGGCCAGGTCATGACTGATGAAAACGAAGCCGAGGTTGTACTTCTGTTGCAACCCGGCGAGTAGTTTCAGCACCTGTTGCTGGATCGACACGTCGAGCGCGCTGGTCGGTTCGTCGAGGATCAGAATGCGCGGTTCGAGCACCAGCGCCCGCGCGATCGCGATCCGTTGCCGCTGCCCGCCCGAGAACTCATGCGGATAGCGGTACAGCACCGTGCGGTCGAGGCCGACCTCGCGCAACACGGCCACCACCTTGGCGCGCCGCGCTTCGGGCGTCATGGTCGGGCGGTGCAGCGCGAGGCCTTCGCCGACGATCCGCTCGATGGTCTGGCGCGGCGACAGCGAACTGAACGGGTCCTGAAACACGACTTGCATGTTCGAGCGCAACGTGATCTGTTCCGCGCCGCGATAACTGCCGAGCGCCCTGCCCTGGAATTCGATCTCGCCGTGCGCCGTGCGCTGCAGACCGAGCAGCGCCATCGCCAGCGTCGATTTGCCCGAGCCGGATTCGCCGACGATCCCCAAGGTCTCGCCCTGCCGTACCGACACGCTGGCTTGTGCGACCGCGCGAAAACGTCCCGCGCGGAACCAGCCGCTGAAGCCCGGCAGCTTCGTTTTGAAATCGACCGAGACGTCGCGCGCTTCGAGCAGCACCGGCGCGATCGGCAGGACCGGCACCACCGTGCGCTCCGGCCGGCTCGCGAGCAGCCGTTGGGTGTACGGATGCTGCGGCGACGCGAATACCTGCTCGACCGGGCCGCTCTCCACCAGCACGCCTTTTTCCATCACCGCGATGCGTTGCGCGAAATGACGCACCAGATTCAGGTCGTGCGTAATCAGCAGCACGGCCATGCCGCGCTTCTCCGCTTCGTCGCGCTGCAATTCCAGCAGCAGTTCGACGATCTGCGCGCGGATCGTCACGTCGAGCGCGGTGGTCGGTTCGTCGGCGAGCAACAGACGCGGGCGGCACGCCAGCGCCATCGCAATCATCGCGCGCTGCCGTTGACCGCCAGACAGTTGATGCGGATAGCTGTTCACGCGCTTGCCCGGCTCCGCGATGCCCGTACGTCCCAGCAGCGCGACCGCGCGCTTGCGCGCTTCGTTGGCCGTCACGCCGTCATGCACGACGATGGTTTCCGCAATCTGGTCGCCGACCGTGTAGAGCGGATTGAGCGCCGTCATCGGCTCCTGAAAAATCATCGCGATGTCCGAGCCGCGCAGACCGCGCATCTCGCGTTCACTGCGAGCAAGCAGATCCTCGCCGTCGAAACGGATCGCCCCGCTCACCTGCGCGTCGTTCAGCAGACGCAGGATCGACAGCGCGGTCACGCTCTTGCCCGAACCCGATTCGCCGACCAGCGCGACCCGTTCGCCGCGCGCGATGGCGAGCGTGACGTCCTTGACCGCGACGGTGTCGCCGAATGTGACGTGCAGATGGTCGAGCTCCAGCAGCGGCGGCGTAGCCGCTTGCGCGTTCCGTGCGTTTGCCGTGGCGCTCATTGATTGCCTCCGGCGCGCATCGCATCGGCGATCCGGGTGTCGAGCGCATTGCGCAGCGCGTCGCCCATGAAAGTCAGCAGCAACAGCATCGCGACCAGCACGCCGAAGGTGGACAGCGAGATCCACCACGCGTCGAGATTTGCCTTGCCTTGCGCAAGTAACTCGCCGAGGCTCGGCGTCGGCGACGGCACGCCCAAGCCGAGAAAATCGAGGCTCGTCAGCGCGAGAATCGCGCCGCTCATGCGGAACGGCAGGAACGTGATCACCGGCGTCAAGCTGTTGGGCAACACGTGCCGCCACATGATCTGCCAGTTCGACAGCCCCATGGCGCGCGCCGCCCGCACATAGTCCTGGTGACGATTGCGTAGAAATTCCGCACGCACGTAGTCGGACAAACCGATCCAGCCGAACAGCGACAGCAGCACGATCAGCAGAATGAAACCCGGCTCGAAAATCGACGAGAAGATGATCAGCAGATAAAGCTCGGGCATCGCGCTCCAGATTTCGATCAGCCGCTGCCCGACGATATCGATGCGTCCGCCGAAGAACCCTTGCACCGCGCCCGCCGCGATGCCGAGCACCGTGCCGATCAGCGTCAGCACCAGGCCGAACTCCACCGACACGCGAAAGCCGTACAGCAGCCGCGCGAACAGGTCGCGGCCGCGGTCGTCGGTACCGAGCCAGTTATCGCGCGACGGCGGCGCCGGGTTCGGCGCCTTCGAGAAGTAATTCAGCGTGTCGTAGTAGTAGCGATTCGGCGGATACACCGCGAAATTGCCCGGCGCATCGAGACGGCGCATGACGTACGGATCGAGATAATCCGCGGGCGTCGGAAAGTCGCCGCCGAATGTGGTCTCGGCGTAGGTTTTGAACATCGGGAAATACAGCTGGCCGTCGTAGCGCACCACCAGCGGCTTGTCGTTCGACCACAGCGGACCGGCGAGGCTCGCCGCGAAAGCGACGACGAACACAATCAGACTCCAGTAGCCCAGCCGCTGCCGGCGGAACCGCTGCCAGACCCGGCGCGCGGGCGAAGGCGAGACGAACGCGCGCGCCGGTTCGGTGCGCGCCGCCGCATCGGTGGAAAGACGGGCTCGATTCATCAGCGCTCCAGTTGTTCGAATTGGATGCGGGGATCGACCCACACATAGCAAAGATCGGAAATCAGCTTGGTCGCGAGACCGATCAGCGTGAACAGATACAACGTGCCGAGTACGACCGGATAGTCGCGCCGCACCACCGATTCGTACGAAAGCAGACCGAGGCCGTCGAGTGAAAAAAGCGTCTCGATCAGCAGACTGCCGGTGAAGAACGCGCCGATAAACGCTGCCGGAAAACCGACGATCAACGGCAGCAACGCGTTACGAAACACGTGCTTCCACAGCACGCGCCGCTCGGACAGCCCCTTGGCGCGCGCGGTCAACACGTATTGCTTGCGGATCTCGTCGAGGAAGGCGTTTTTGGTGAGCATGGTGACCACGGCAAAGCTGCCCACCACCGAGGCCGTGATCGGCAGCGTGATGTGCCACAGATAGTCGACGATCTTGCCGCCCAGGCTCAACTGCGCCCAGTTGTCCGACGTGAGGTTGCGCAGCGGAAACAGCTGCAGGAAGGTGCCGCCGCCGAACAGCACGAGCAGCAGCACGCCCAGCACGAAGCCGGGAATCGCGTAGCCGATCAGCACCACCAGACTCGTCGCGATATCGAAACGCGAGCCGTTGCGCACCGCCTTCGCGATACCCAGCGGCACCGATATCAGATACGTCAGGAAGAAGGTCCACAAGCCGATGCTGATCGACACTGGCAGCTTCGACACGATCAGCGACCACACGCTTTGATGACGGAAATAGCTCTGACCGAGGTCGAAGGTCGAGAAGCGCTTGAGCATCAGCCCATAGCGTTCGAGCGGCGGTTTGTCGAAGCCGTACAGCGCCCTGAGTTGGGCGATCTGCTGCGCGTCGACGCCGGTATGCGCGCGCAGACCGAACGGCGCGCCGTTTTCCGCGCCCTTTCGCAGCTCGTGCTGCATCTGCTCGACCGGGCCGCCGGGAACGAACTGGATCACGACGAAGGTCAGCGTCAACACGCCGAGCAAGGTCGGGATCATCAGCAGCAGGCGTTTGAGGATGTAGCTCCACATGGCGGTGTGTCCGGTGCGAATACGGTGAGTGGATCACGCGTCGGCGTGGCGACGCAATCGGCTAGGGCTGCGTTGACGGAGCGGTCTGCACTGGTTTTTGTGCGTCCGTTTGTGCGGACTGATACCACCACATCGACGTGATCCAGCCTTCCGCGCCATAGTACAGGGGCAAGGTTGTCGGCCACGCGAGGCCACGCTTGAATGCCACCCGATGCGTCGCGCTGTACCAATGCGGCACGACGTAGTAGCCATGAATCAGCACGCGGTCGAGCGCGTGAGTCGCGTCGAGCAATTGTTCGCGCGTCTGCGCCTGCACGAGCGCACGCAGAATCGCGTCGACGGCGGGTGATTTCAAGCCGATCACGTTGTCGGAACCTTGCGTGTCGGCGGCCTTGCTGCCGAAGCGGTCGATCTGCTCCGAACCCGGCACCTGCACGTCCGGCATGCGGATCGTCGTGGTGTCGAAATCGAACGCGTCGAGGCGCTTCTGGTAGACAGCGAAATCCGACACGCGGAACGTCGCGGTAATACCCAGCTTCTGCAGATTGCGGATGAAGGTCGCGACGATCGGCTCCATCTGCGCGGACGAACCGGAGTCGTCGAGAATCTCGAACTGGAACGGCTCGCCCCTGGCGTTGCGCAACGCGTTGTCGCGATAGGTCCACCCCGCCTGCTGCAACAGTGCGCGCGCCTGCAGCAGATTGGCGCGCAACGAGCCGGGCGGATCGGTATCCGGCTGCTTCGGCGGCACCCCGAACACGGCGGGGTCGAGCTTCGCGCGCCACGGTTCGAGCAGCGCCAGTTCGCCCGGCGACGGCAAGCCCTTGGCCTGCAGATCGGTGTTCGCGAAGTAGCTGTCGATACGCGTGTACTGATTGAAGAACAACTGGCGGTTCAGCCATTGAAAATCGAGCGCGAGATCGAGCGCTTTACGCACCCGCACATCCTGGAACAGCGGCCGCCGCAGGTTCAGCATGAAGCCTTGCATGCCGGTGCCGTTATGTTGCGGAAACTCGCGCTTGATCAGTTCGCCGCTGTCGAACTTCTTGCCCACGTCGCGCCGCACCCAATTGCGCGCGACGTATTCGACGAGCGCGTCGTACTCCCCCGCCTTGAACGCCTCGAGCCGCGCGGTGCTATCCGAATACAGCTTGTAGACGATCCGCTCGAAGTTGTTCATGCCGATCCGCACCGGCAATGCCGCGCCCCAGTACTTCGGGTCGCGCCGGTAGGTGATGGTGCGGCCGTTGTCGTACTGATCGATCAGGTACGGTCCGCTGGCGATCGGCTTTTCGAACGCCATCTGGTCGAACGGAATCCGGCTGCCGTCGGGCTTCACACCCCACTTGCGCGAGAACACCGGCATGCTGCCGGCGAGAAGCGGCAACTCGCGATTGCGCTGACGGAACTCGAAACGGATGGTCTGCGGATCGACCACCACCGCGCGCGTGATCTCGCCGAAATACGAGGCGTATTGCGGTGCGGCCTGCGGGCTTTTCAGCGTGTCGAGTGAGAACTTGACGTCGGCGGCGGTGACCGGATCGCCGTTCGAAAAGCGCGCGCGCGGATTGATGTGGAAGGTGGTCGACAAGCCGTCCGGGGCGATCGCGATGTCGTCGGCGAGCAGTCCATAGGCGGAGGCGACTTCGTCGCTGCTGCCGATCGTCAGGCTCTCGAACATCAGATCCACGCCCGGCGCCGGATTGCCGCGCAGCGTGAACGGATTGAATTTATCGAAGCTCGTGAGGCGGCTCGGGTTGGCCAGCACCAGCGTGCCGCCCTTCGGCGCGTCGGGGTTGACGTAGTCGAAGTGCTTGAAGTCCGGCGGATATTTCGGCTCGCCATATTGCGCGATCGCATAGACCGCGTGCGCCACCGGCGATATCAGCAAACCGGAGAGCGCGAGCACGGTGCTGATCGCGGCCGCGCATGCCGTGCGCCATGCGCGCGGCATGTATGATGCGCCCCGATCCGGCAATGCAAGCGACGAGCGATGCGCGATCAGCGGCAAACCAGCACGCGAGAGTCTTTGAATCACGCTGCACCGAAGTGCATGAGGCGTCGGAACTCGTCGCGAGCCAGTTGTCATGGGGGCCTTGATGGTAACGGAGCCATTGAAGAGCAATGGCGATGCGGAAGAATTCTACCCAATAAAGGCACCCTGTCCGCAACATCCCGATAACGCACGAGCCCCAACGAAAAAACCACCCGAAGGCGGTTTTTTTCCACGGCCGATTCAAGCGCGGCTTGAAACCTTAATGCCAGCCGCGATGATTGTCGTAGTGGTCGCGACCGTAGTCGTAGCGGCCCGGCGGATGATGGCGATACCAGTCATCGCGGCCCCAGTAACGACGGCCGTCCCAGTAGCGGTCGCCGTGCCAGCCGATCACGATGGCCGGGCCGCCGTAGTACACGGGAGCGGGTTGATACACGACCGGCGGCGGCGGCGGCGGCGGCGGCGCGTAGACCGGAGCCGGCGCGACGTAGACCGGCGCGGGAATACCGATGTTGACCCCGACGTTAAAGCCACCGGCCATGGCAGCACCCGATGCACCCAGCGCGAGAACCCCGATCAGAAGTGGAACAAGACGAGTGGACTTCATGGATCACCCTTTTGATGAATGTGTGTTGTTGGCCGAAATATAGCGCAAGGCCGCGCGCCGCGTATTTCAACTTTGTAATAACTGATGCATAACATCGCAAGCCTCGCGACCTGGTTACGTCTCGTTACATTGGACAAGGTTTTGGTGAATAAACGGTGGCGTTGTAATCGAGTCGCGCACCCGCGCTTCACCGATTGGCCGGGACCGATGGCAATCGCGTGACGTCGCCCGCAAGGGCCACGAATCAGTAGGATGTCGAAGCATATTGGATAACCTGCGCGCGCCCTTCCCCCACCGCTTCCGCGCGCATACCGGCGCGACGCTCGCAGCGGCTGTCCGCCTGGATCAGACCCGCCGCGCCGCATCCGCGCGCGCCAGCTTCGCCCGCCCTAACGCAAAAAACGAACATTTTCATGTTCGAAAGAACATTGCCATGGATCGACCCATGTCAGCCGTCATCAGACGTCTACGAAATACACACTCCGCCACATCGCTGTTTTTTCGACTATTTCTCATAATTCAAGCGTAAAAACCATGGTTTCCCCTAGTGTCACGACCCCATCCAAGTGATACGATGACTGACACGAAACGAAGAAAAATGTTCGAATTCGCGCACGCCAGTCAGATCAACGACCAAGCCGGCGGATATCCTGGGTACGGAGACAGATTTTGAAAACAATCATAGGTTTGCGCTGGTGGATCATCGCCCTCGTGTGTCTCGGGACGATCGTCAACTATCTGTCGCGCAACGCGCTCGGCGTGATGGCGCCCGAGTTGATGAAGCTGCTGCACATGAGCACGCAGCAATATTCCTACGTGGTCGGCGCGTTCCAGGTCGGCTATACGATCATGCAGCCGATCTGCGGCCTGATCATCGACCTGATCGGTTTGCGGCTCGGTTTCGCGCTGTTCGCCTGCCTGTGGTCGCTGACGGGCGTGCTGCACGGCTTCGTCGGCAGCTGGCTGTCGCTCGCGGCGTTGCGCGGCTTGATGGGCCTGAGCGAGGCCGTCGCGATTCCCGCCGGCATGAAGGTGGTCGCCGAGTGGTTTCCCAATCGCGAGAAATCGGTCGCGGTCGGCTACTTCAACGCCGGCACCTCGCTTGGCTCGCTGCTCGCACCCCCGCTCGTCGTGTTCCTGTCGCTGCGCTACGGCTGGCAAAGCGCCTTCGCGGTGACCGGCGCGCTCGGCTTTCTGTGGGCCGCCGCGTGGTTTCTGCTGTACCGCTCGCCGACCGATCACCCGCGCATCGGCCAGGCGGAGCGTGAAACGATCGTCAGCGGCCAGACGCCGGCCACGACGCAGCGCCGCGGCATCCGCGAGGTGCTGCGCACGCGCCGCTTCTGGGCGATCGCGCAGGCGCGCTTCTTCGCCGAACCGGCCTGGCAGACGTTCAGCTTCTGGATCCCGCTGTATCTCGCCACCCAGCGTCATATGGATCTCAAGCAGATCGCGCTGTTCGCATGGCTGCCCTTTCTTGCCGCCGACCTGGGCGGTCTGTTCGGCGGTTATCTGTCGCCGTTCCTGATGAAGCATCTGCGCGTGCCGCTGGTCTGGTCGCGGATCGCGGGCGTCGTGCTCGGCGCGTTCATGATGCTCGGGCCGGCATGCATCGGTCTCGTCGCGTCGCCGTATGAAGCGATCGCGTTGTTCTGCGTGGGCGGTTTCGCGCACCAGATGATTTCGGCACTCGTCAACACGCTCGCCGCCGATGTCTTCGACCCCAGCGAAGTCGGTACTGTCGCCGGTTTCGCCGGCATGTCCGCGTGGATCGGCGGCCTCGGCTTCTCGCTGCTGGTCGGCGCGCTGGCCGACAAGATCGGCTACACGCCCCTATTCGGCGCCCTGGGCGCCTTCGACCTGATCGGCGCCACGCTGCTGATCATCCTGATGCGCGGCGTGTCCAGCGACGCGCGTCCGCGGCAAGCCGACACCGGTGCCGGCACCCCCGCCTGACCTCACTCGACGACCCATCATGCGTTCATTGACGAATCTGAAACATCCGCCGCGTTTTTCGCTGTCGTCCCACGTCGACAATCATCTTGTTCTGACTGCGCAAGCGCAGTGCCGGATCGAGCTGTTCGTGCTCGCGGAAGACATCATCCGCGTGCTCGTGCTACCGGACGGCGAGCTGCGGGGTCCGCGCAGCTGGGCGATCGCGCCCGGTATGGACGACGTCGCGCTCGAAGGCCGCGAGCGCCGCGACCTGAGCGGCTTCACGCCGCCGCCGTTCACGGTGTCGGGCGACGCCGCGCAACTCGTGGTGGAAACCGCGCGCATCCGTCTGACCGTGACGCTCGACGGCGGTTTCTGCGCGTGGGACATCCTGCATGAAGACGTCTGGCAGCGCGTGATGAGCGACCGCCGAACCCAGGCCTACAACTTCGGCTGGTGGGACCAGCGCGTCTACCACTACATCGAGAAACGCAAGGACGAGATGTATGTGGGCCTCGGCGAGCGGGCCGGCTCGCTCGATCGCGCGAACCAAAGCTACGAGATGCGCAATATCGACGCGATGGGCTACAGCGCGCGCAGCACCGACCCGCTCTACAAGCACATTCCGTTTTACGTGACCTGGCAGCCGGCGGCATCGACGGGGTTCGGCCTGTTCTACGACACGCTCGCCGACTGCCGTTTCGACATGGGCCGCGAGCTCGACAACTATCACGGCCACTATCGGCACTTCGTCGCCGAACACGGCGATCTCGACTACTACTTCATCGCATCGGCCGGCACGCCTTTGAACGCCGTGCGCCGCTTCACGTGGCTGACCGGGCGGCCGGCGTGGATGCCGAAATGGGGTCTAGGCTACTCCGGCTCGACGATGAGCTACACCGACGCACCCGACGCGCAGCAACGCATGGGCGAGTTCATCGCGCAATGCCGCGAGCACGACGTGCTGTGCGATTCGTTTCATCTGTCGTCGGGCTATACGTCGATCGGCGCGAAGCGCTACGTGTTCAACTGGAATCACGAGAAGTTTCCCGACATCGACGGTTTCGTGCAGAGCTATCTCGAGCACGGCGTGCGTCTGTGCGCGAACATCAAACCGTGCCTGCTGCAGGATCACCCCGCGTTCGACGAAGCCGCGCAAGCCGGCCTGCTGATCGAGTCGCGCGACGGCGATCCGGCGTGGGTGCAGTTCTGGGACGAGGTCGGCGCGTACCTGGATTTCACCAATCCCGACACGATCGAGTGGTGGAAGTCGCGCGTGAAGGATAGCCTGCTGAAACACGGCATCGCGGCGACTTGGAACGACAACAACGAATTCGAAATCTGGTCGCCCGACGCGATCGCGCGCGGCTTCGGCCACGCGTATCCGGCGCATCAGGCAAAAGTGCTGCAAACGCAACTGATGATGCGTGCGTCGCACGACGCGCAGCGCGAACACGCGCCCGAGCGGCGGCCGTTTCTCGTGTCGCGCGCGGGGGGCGTGGGCATGCATCGATATGTGCAAACCTGGTCGGGCGACAACTACACGTCGTGGGAAACGCTGCGCTTCAATCTGAAGATGGGCCTCGGCCTCGCGATGTCGGGCGTGTCGAACAGCGGTCACGATATCGGCGGTTTCTCGGGTCCGGCTCCGGGTCCGGAACTGTTCGCGCGCTGGGTCGCTTTCGGCATTTTCCTGCCGCGTTTCAGCATTCATTCATGGAACGACGACGGCACCGTCAACGAGCCGTGGATGCATCCCGAAGTCACGCAGCAGGTCGCCGCGCTGATCAAACTGCGCTACCGCCTGATTCCGTATCTGTACGAATTGCTGTGGCAATCGCATAGCGCGTACGAGCCGGTGTTGCGGCCGTTGTTCGCGGAGTTTCCGCACGACCCGCGCTGCCTCGCGGATGGCGACGACATGATGCTCGGTTCGCAGATGCTGGTCGCGCCGGTGGTCGAAGCCGGCCAGAACACGCGCGACGTGTATCTGCCGGACGGCGCGCGCTGGGTGTCGTACTGGAGCGGCGAGCGCTTCGACGGCGGCCGCACGGTCACGCTACCCGCGCCGTTCGAGCAACCGGTGGTGCTGCTGCGCGAAGGCTGTGTGATTCCGCTGAACGTCGCGGAACAGCACTTCGGTCACGCCGCCGATGAGCGCGCGTTTATCGCCGCGCCGCCCGCCGGCGCCGGCATCACGCGCGGCGGCTGCATCGAGGACGACGGCGAAAGCGAAGCATGGCGCGACGGCGCGCAAGGCCGCTGGCACGTCACGCTGACCGGCGACGCGAACACGCTGCAGGTGGCGATCGAACGCGAGGGGTGGATGCCGCAAGCGCAGTCGCAAGTCCGCCTGTTTGTGCCGATGAGCGAAGCGCGCACGATCGTCTGTGCCGCGTCGACCAAGGCGATGCTCCTGGCCGATCACACCGCGGACGGTTGGCGTTGCGTGACGTTTTCGATCCCCAATGAGTTCGCAATCGGCACGCACTGAATCCGCACCCGACACGCATCGAGCCCACACGAAACCCTGCCCCGTAGCGCAACGAACACCGCCCCAATCAGGAGACCTGCAAGCCATGAAGTCAATCAAGCCCACGCGCACCCGCGCACTCGCCCTCTCGTGCCTGCCGTTAGCGGGCGTCCTGTTGTCGACCGGCGCGTCGGCGCAAAGCAGCGTGACGCTGTACGGCGTCGTCGATAACGCATTCGCTTATTCGAGCAATCAGCACGGCCACTCGAACTTCTATATGAGTCAGGGCAATCTGCAGGCGAGCAAGTTCGGCCTGCTCGGTTCGGAAGATCTCGGCGCCGGCACCAAGGCGATTTTCCGGCTGGAAAGCGGCTTCAATTCGCTGACGGGCGCGTCGAGCAGCGCGGGCTACCTGTTCAACCGGCAGGCGTACGTGGGCCTCAGCAACGACCGCTATGGGACGGTGACGCTCGGCCGCCAGTACACGCCCTACTTTCAGATGGTCGGCGCGCTCGGACCGACCGGCGTGCTGACCGGCGCGACCGGCGCGCACCCGGGCGACCTCGACGCGCTCGACACCACGCTGCGTCTGAACAACTCGGTCACCTATCTGTCGCCGACGCTCGCGGGTCTGCAGTTCAGCGCCCAATACGGGCTGGGTGGTGTGCCGGGCAGCGTCGCCAACGGCAGTCAATTCAGCGCGGCGCTTCGCTACGACTACCAGCCGTTCGCGGTGGCCGCGGGCTACGTGAAGCTGAAGGACATCGCGACGAGCGGCGCGCTCGGCACCTTCGCCGATAACTCGCCCGTGAATAGCGGCTATGCGACGGCCCGCAGTTCGCAACTGTTCGCCGCGGCGGCACGCTACACGCTGAAAGACCTCATGATCGGGATCAACTACTCGAATGTGCAATACGCGCCCGGCTCGGGTTCACTGTTCACCGGCGAGGCCGTGTTCAACACGTACGGCGTGATTTCGACTTACCGGATCGCACCGGCGGTGACGATCGGCGCGGGGTATAGCTACACGAGCGCCAGCAAGTCGAACGGCATGAGCGACCCGGCGCGCTATCACCAGATTTCGCTGGAGCAGACGTATAACCTGTCGACCCGCACCACCTTGTACGCGCTGGAGGCGTATCAACATGCGCAGGGCAAGACGCTGATCGCGGCCGGCACCACGGGGACCACGATCACCAATGCGGTGGCGGTGGTGGGCGATTCGCAGAACACGACGCCGTCGTCGGGGCCTTCGCAGTTTGTCGGGATGGTGGGGTTGCGGCACGCGTTTTAATGGCGTGTCGAGCCGACGGCTAATGCCCTGAATGGCGATATCCCGCGTTATGCCGATATCGCCGTTTCTCCGTGTATGCCGCCGGTCAGAAGCCGCCCATCCCAATGCCGCCCGGCCCCACGGTGTAATGACCGATGGTCGCCCCCAGGCCACCCGGACCGACGGTGTAATTCACGCTGTCCCCTTGTCGTGCCGGCGACGCCGAACACGTATTCTTGCCCATCGGCGACAGACAAGGATCCGGCTTTGCATTCCCGAACGTGTTGGCGATGGCGTTGTTCCTGGCCACTTCTTTCGCCACGAACTTTTCCGTGGCCTTGTTTCTCGCTTCTATGATCGCGTTCATTTTTTTCGACCAGATGCGTCCCTTGACCTGATCGTGAGAAGCGAGGATTGCCTGACCTTCCGGAATCATCTTTTCTATCTCCAGGTCGTATTGGATCACCTCTTTCGGCAACTGCCCCGCACGTACCGACGCGCGGTCGTTTTCAACCACCTTGGCCCAGTCGGCTGTGGTCACCGAAGCATCGGACCGTGCGCCGACCGCGGCCCGGTTTTGCGGCGGCACCATACAGCCCGTCAGTGCGGTCGCGATGAACAGGGCTGAGAGACATCCGCTTGCGGCTGCTTTCATCGTGCCTCCCCGTCATCACTTTGGATGACATTCCCAGTCGTTGTAGGTGGGCGGATTGATCGGCGTGAGTCCCGGAATCATGAAAACCGTGCACGTGAAGTGCCGTCCTTTGCCGGTCGTCGCGTCGTACTTCACCTGCTGCCCGCCGAGCGCGTTCTTTTGCCCGTACTGGATGTTGGCGATGGTGATCTCGTCCGACGAACCGAGCCCCAGCGTCTTCGCGGTCGAGTTCTGGACATTGATCATGTTCATCTGTGTCGTCCCGCAAGCCGACAGAATCAGACCGCTCGCAGCGATCGCCAAAGCGCGCCCGATTGCCTGGTGAATAGCCATTTTCCTGTTCCCGTTTTTTATTGATTGGATCAACGATCGATTTCACGCCGCGACGCGGCGCGATCAGGCGAGTTATGAACCCGGCGTATAGAAACTCGCCTGCAGCACGTTGCCCACGGTGCCGTCCTTGTAAAACTCCCAGACGAGCGCCGTCACACCTGCTGCGTTGACCGCAATCGCGGGCCAGCTCGCATCCTGCGGCTGCTGACCGAACAGCGTGGCCGTGCCCCACGCACCGTTCGCATAGCGATTCGTGACGACGTCCGTGGAATTCGGCGTGCTTACGTCCTGCCAGGCCACCGTCGCATTGCCCGCGGCATCCATCACGATCGCAGGCTGCCGCGCGTTCAACTGGTACACATGCGCGGTCAGTTGTTGCGTCGACCCCCAGACACCGTTCGCATCGGTCGCGCTGGCCTGCAGGGTGCCGTCCGGCCGGATCCACGTCACGACCGCGAGGCCCTGGTCGTTCACGGCCAGTTGCGGGTAATAGCCGGTGTCCGTCGTGCCGATGAACGGGGCCACCGGCAGTGCGGCCTGCCAACCCGAGCCGGCGAGATAGCGCTCGGACATGGTGGTGGTGTGCGGGCCGTTGCCGTCGATATCGACCTCGCCCCAGACCAGCATGAGGTTGCCTTTCGCGTCCATGCCGGCGGCCGGCGCGAAGACCGATTTGCTTGCCGCACCGTTCGGTTCGAGCACCACCGGATTCGCGCTGGCCCAACCGTGGGTCGCGTCGTAGGTCGTCGCCCACAACGCCGATTGCGTGTTGTCTTTCTGCCGCCACGCGAGTACCGCATTGCCGGACGGTGTCACCGAGAGATTCAGTTCGACGTTGTCGATACCCTCTCCGCCGATGCCCGTGATCGCGCCTGGCCCGGTCTGCACCGGTTGCACGATCTGTTCGGGCGACGACCACGTGCCGCCGACGGTAAAGCGACTCGTGAAGACGCGCGTATCGTCCACATCGGTTTTCTGCTGCCAGGCGACGAGCGCATTGCCCTTGCCGTCGATGCCCGCCGTCCAGGCGTAACTGGTCTCGTTCGGCGATAACTCCACGGCCGTTCCCCAGCCGCTCGCCGGATCGTAGGGCCGCGCCCACAGCCCGTACCCGGTGCCCGCGAGGAACTGTTGCCACAGCGCCACCGCGTGACCATCGGCGCTGCCCACCAGCACCGGCGCGCTGGTGCCCGGCGCGTTCATGGCGTAGGAGCCGTCGGATGTATCGACGCGCACCGGCGTCGCCCAGCCTGTGCCGGGCACATAGCGGCTCGACCACATCTCGTTGCCGAGGGAGCCACTGGGGCCGTTCGTCATCCACAGGGCGAGCGTGTTGCCTTGCGCATCGACGGTCACGGCGGGCAAAAACTCGGGGCCCTTGCCGTCCACCGCGGCGGGCGCCGACCAGCCCGCCTTGACGCTGCCACCCCCCGTCGGATTGGTCGGATTACCCGGTGTCGAGGTCGTGCCGGTCGATCCCGACGCGGAGCCGCCCGTTGAATTGGACACGTCGTCGCCGCCACAGGCGGACAACATCAGGCAGGTTGCGACCGCAACCGCTGCGATGGATTTCATGGATGCCCCCGGATTGAAAAGGTCTCGCTCGCGCTATTGATTTAAATGGCGGTGCGGTGACTATTACCGACGCCATTTCTGTTAAATCGGTTTTGCACAAAACCGGCATGCTGGATAACGGTTAAATCAGCGGCAGGCAAAGCGTTAATGCAGGGCACATCTTAGGATGGCGGCCGCCGAGGCAGGGTGCCGTGGCGTCTCTATTTGGAGTGGATTTGCGTTGCGCGGAGAGACTGTTTGCGGTGACGGCTCAGCTTGTCCAAGCTGGCCGGACTATTAATCGGCATCGAATCACGTCGTGTAAAAGAAGAAATCGGGGTTCCGCCATACCATTCGTATAAACCCCGGTTATTCGCCCCGTCACGTTAAATGACAATACGGCTATTTCCCCTTTCCGACGTCAGACGCCAATGACGGGTGACGTACGCCCTGCCGGGAGCTGCAACGTGTCCGACCATCAAGCGTTGAACGTGCGTCGTTTTTCGACGGACTCCGCGCCCGCCGACGAACGCTTCGACGCGTGGGCCGCGCACAGCACCTATTGCGATATGGTGACCACGTATCGATCGGATTTGCCGTTCGACGCGCAGCGCGCCAACGTCTCGCTCGGCCCGCTCATTCTGGCCAGCCGAACATGGCGACATCCCGATCCGTCTCTCGCCTACGACGCAAAACGGACGCCGGCGCGCATACGCGCCGATCAACGCGACTGCCATAGTTTCAGTCTGCAGATCGACGGCACGGCCGCGCTGCGATCCGATGGTTCGACAACGGTCAAGCGGCCTGGGGATCTGTATCTGCTGGATTTCGCGCGCCCGTTCGAACGCGTCATTGCGCCGGGGAGCGAAATCTCCCTCTCCGTGCCCAGGGACTGGCTGCCCGCCGATACCGGGAAGTTGCACGGTGCTTCATTGACGCGAGGCGTCGGATCGTTGTTGAGCGACTACCTTCTGTCGCTGTACAACACGCTTCCCCAACTTACTCGTCATGATGTGCCGCACATCGTTCGGGCCACGGCCGAGTTGCTGAAGGCAAGCCTGCATCCGGAGCTGGACACGCTGAGCGCCGCGCAAACGCCGATTCGCGATCTGCTGCTTCAGCGGATCCGCCGCTATATCGATCAGCACCTGCTGCAGCCCGATCTGACACCCGCTACGATCTGCCGCGACGTGGGTTTGTCGCGCGCCATGCTCTACCGGCTTTTCGAAAGCGCGGGCGGCGTCATGCGGGAAATCCGCCACCGGCGGCTGCAGCGGGTGTATCAGGTGTTGTCGTCGCCACAGGGTCCCGACGAGCGTATACGGGACATTGCGTGGCGCCACGGCTTCACGGACGAAAAATACTTCTACCGCATTTTCAAGGCGGAGTTCGGCCATACGCCGCGCGAGACCGTCGAACAGTTCCGGCAGCGCCGCGAGACGGGGACGCACTAGAAGACCGCGATAAGAAGACTTACCGCGCCCTGCGGTCGGCCGCCACTCAGATGGTCTGGGCACCGGGAACGGGGTTGCCGAGATCGTCGGTGGGCACGAGTTGCTGGTTAAAGGCAGCGAAATACGCGGCCCATTCAGGTGTACCCAGATCGACCATCACTGCGCCGTCCTGCCAGATGTCGTTGTGATCGTTCGTGTCGTTGCCGGCTTCGTGAATGAAGCTTTTCGTCGATCCCTGATTCATGTGCGTATCGTGAATACCGTTTCCTTCGGCAAAGAACCGGCCAAAGATATAGACATTCGAATTGGCCTGCCTGGCTTTTTCCAGAAGTCGCTTAAGCGATGCGACCGGCTCGGGCAGATCGGAACCATCCATCACGTCGCTGTCACGCCAGTTGCCCGTATTCGCCAGAATGTCGCTGCGCAGAAAATCCAGTGCCGGCAGCGTGTTCTGCCCGGTCAACACCTGAGCGCCCGCGCCGGCGTCAGCCAGTGTCGAAATGATCGGATGCCGAAAATCATAGACCAGCTTGAACTTCAGCAGATCGTCGGCGTCGCTAGTCCCCACGTTGACAGCGACATCCCAGTTCGCACCGTCGACCAGCAGACTGAAATGCAGGTGATACTGGATTTCGTGGGACCGGCGTGAACCCTTCATCACCGGGTCGGACACGAGCGTGGCTTTCACGAAACCGTAGGGCAGCGCCATTGATCGTTACTCCTGTGGATCAAGCAATAGGACGGGATAAATCGCCGGAAAGCAAAAACCGGGGTATCTGGGAGAAACGCCGTCCTCCGGTTTTTCTGCATGACGAATGAACATGATACGGGTTGGGCTCACGCCGACCTCCGGGGCAGGAAGCAAACTGGCATGGCACCTTTTTTCGGAGACTTTCATTCCCCCGAAAAATAGGTTTTGCGCAATGCGCCCGAAGAACCCGCCTGCTTATAGCGGTTGATCCACGATGCGTCCGTCGCCAGGTCCTGGGGTTTGAAATCTGCGGCTTGACCGCCGTGCTGAGCGTCGTAGGCAGCGTCGCGAAACGCATAGCTTGAGAATTGCCGCATGAACTCGCCGAGGTATATATCCGCTACTCGCGTGTTGCCTCGAATCACGAGCATGTTCTCGTGATTGGTCTCAATGCTCGCGTCGCTAAAATTGGCCGATCCGGTGATGACGATCGGGTCGTCCGACAGCGGATCGACCAGCATGAACTTGGTATGGACCCAGCGGACATGCTCGCCGGGCGCCAGACCGTCGCGCTCTTTCAGCCATCGATCAAACGAGTTCAGGGTGATGTTCTGGCCGATTGCCACGACGGTGCCCGGGATTTTGCGAATGGCGTCGATCTGCTGCTGGGCTTGAGCGAGATTCCTGCCGGTCCCGACCTTGTCCATCAGCGCAAATCGCAGGACGCCGTCGTCTTGCCCGTAGGCCGGCAAAAAGTCCTTGTTCATGCCGAAAGCGAATGTCATGAATAAAGCATGCTGGGCGGATGCTGCAATGTCCGCATATCGCTGAAGGGTGGCCGTGCCGGTCTGCGGCGAAAAGACCTGAGCGACGCCCACCGCAGGCGGATTGGCCGGCGACGGCGTCTTCTCGTCATCCCAGCGCCGCATTGTCGCCAGTTCCGGATCTTCCGAAAGTTGGCTCCAGTAATCGAGGTACACCTGAGCGACCTCCGGATCGCTAACGACATGCGCGCAATTCAGATGACCGAAAATGCCGTTTTCCGTGTAGTTGGTCGATCCGGTGAGTACTTCGACCGGCTTGCCATCCTTTAACAGGACCATGAACTTGTTGTGCATGATCTTGCCGTGGGTGAATCCCCGGCAGAGCGTCCCGATTCCTGCCTTCTCGATCGCCTCTTCGTTTTTTCTGACAGGATCTTCCTGAGCGTTTTCGATTGCATCGAAGATCACGCTCACGCTGACACCGCGGCCGGCGGCGGCGTGCAACGCGTCCAGAATCGCGGGCCATTGAAACTCATAGATGGCCACGCGGAGACCGAAGCTCGGGTCAAGCGCCTTCGCCACAAAACCGGTGATCGCCTCCAGAAGGCCTCGCGACAACCACGCATACGCGGCGTCGCCCACTACGTCGGGCGCCTTGTCCTGGAACTGGCGGGCATATTCCTGCGACGCGATGGCACCGCGATTGAAATAGACGCTATGCGTGCCGTCCTCTTCCTTCTCCGTGGCGATTGCAATCGTTACCGAAACGCCTTCGACCAGCGCACCTGGTCGGCCGTACAGGGCCGTGAGCGTATAGGTGTATTCGTGCGCGGGTTTGGCCGAGTAATCGCCCCATTGAAATGTCTGAAACGGTGCCTGCTGACTCGATGCGGTGCCACCCGGTGGAAGCGGAGGCTGGGTGCCGGGAAAGGTTTTCATGCCACGAAGCCAATAGGTTTCGTTTTCCGTTTCGTCAGTACGACGGATTGAAAACCCGAGCAATCCAGCCTCGAGTTCAGGGCCTTCAATATCCCAGCCAAGGAGGACAACATGCGTTCCAGCAACAGCCTGAACGACCAGACCACCTGATTTGGCTTTGACTCGCATGATCTCCCCCGCACCTAGTTTTGGCTGTCGATGGTAGCGTGCGTGCGATTGGGTTGAATGAACTCTTCATGACAGAACGGCCAATCAGCATCGAATGCCGATTGGCCGTTTTTCTGATCAGTGCTACGAAGGGAATGGCGAGCGTTATTGAGGGTTCGGCTTGCTGCCTGTCACCGACGACGAGATAGCGACATGCTTACTCGGGTAAGCGATGCGTTTATTAAAACACCCATAACACGATGCGATGCCGCCACAATCAACGGAACGATTCGAGCGCAAAAAGCAGCGCCACTGAGATGATTGATTGTGATGCGGTCAAATGAATTTTGGCTTTCCGCATCCCAGACCAGCGGAAGAAGCAAAGACGAAGATCGCCTCCTGCCGCAAGAAAACACCGTGCAGGTTGGCATGTAGGTCGATGCGTGGCACGAAAAGGAAAAAGCCCCGTAAGTCTTTCAACTTACGGGGCTTTTTGTCCCGCTTTTGGCGGAGACGGAGGGATTCGAACCCTCGATCCAGGTTTTGGCCCAGATGCTCCCTTAGCAGGGGAGTGCCTTCGACCTCTCGGCCACGTCTCCCAAACTTTCGGTTGCGCAGGGAGTCAGCGCAACGAAGCCAAGATAATAGCGGGCCGAACTGCGCAGGTCAATGTCTGACGAACATTTTTTGTGCCAATTTCGTCATCCGCGACTTGATCTGTTCACATGGGTTGCGCAAAGCAAAACGGGGCGCTTCTCAGCGCCCCGTTTTTCAGCAAATTACGCCTGATCCAGTTCGAACGCCTTATGCAGCGCGCGCACGGCGAGCTCCATGTACTTCTCGTCGATCAGCACCGAAATCTTGATTTCGGAGGTCGAGATCATCTGGATGTTGATGCCCTCTTCCGACAAAGTGCGGAACATCGTGCTCGCGATACCCACATGCGAGCGCATGCCGACGCCGACCACCGAGACCTTCGACACCTTCGGATCGCCCAGCACCTGTTCAGCCTGCACGTGGCCCTTCACCTGGCCCGTGAGGATATCCATGGCGCGCTGATAGTCGCCGCGGCCCACGGTGAACGTGAAGGCCGTTTTGCCTTCGACGCTCTGGTTCTGGATGATCATGTCGACGTCGATATTCGCGTCCGCCACCGGGCCGAGAATCTGATACGCGATACCCGGCTTATCGGGCACACCCATCACGGCGATACGAGCTTCGTCGCGCTGAAACGCGATGCCCGAGATGACTGCTTTTTCCATGGTCTCGTCTTCTTCAAAAGTAATCAGGGTGCCCGACTTCATTTCGGCGTCGAGCGGGATGAGCGGATCGGTCAGGCTCGACAGCACGCGCGTCTTGACCTGATATTTGCCGGCGAATTCCACCGAACGGATCTGCAGCACCTTCGAACCCAGGCTGGCCATTTCCAGCATTTCCTCAAACGTCACGCGATCGAGCCGGCGCGCTTCTTCGACCACGCGCGGGTCGGTCGTGTAGACACCGTCGACGTCCGTGTAGATCAGGCACTCGTCGGCCTTCAGCGCAGCCGCGACCGCCACCGCCGACGTGTCCGAACCGCCGCGGCCGAGCGTGGTGATATTGCCGTCCGGGTCGATGCCCTGGAAGCCGGTGATCACCACCACCTTACCCGCCTCGAGATCGCGCAACACGCGCTCGCCGTCGATCTCGCTGATGCGTGCCTTCGTGAATGCGCTGTCCGTTTTGACCGGCACTTGCCAGCCGGCATAGCTGACCGCGTCGACGCCGGCTTCCTGCAGCGCGATGGCCAATAGGCCCGAGCTGACCTGCTCGCCGGTGGCGGCGATCATGTCGAGTTCGCGCGGGCTCGGCTGCGTGGTGATTTCTTTCGCGAGACCGAGCAGGCGGTTGGTTTCGCCGGACATTGCCGACGGCACGACCACCATCTTGTGGCCGGCCTTATGCCATTTCGCGACGCGCTTGGCGACGTTCTTGATGCGCTCGACCGAGCCCATCGAGGTGCCGCCGTATTTATGTACGATGAGTGCCATTGTCGTTCTGAACTGAAGGAGAAACCGCGCTGGCGCGCTGGAGACGACCGCACAAAAGCACAGGGGCGCAACGTCTCGTGAACGGCGGCGAAGTGTGTGGCGGCGTAAATGCAGCGCGCGTGCAGCACGCGCGGATTTGCCCGTGATTGATCGCTAATGGCTTACCGGGAATCTCGGATCACGATCGGAAAACCGACACAAGCGACGGCAAAAGCGGGCCGGGCAAACAAGTTAACGTACCCGATCGAGCGCAAAAAGACAAGCTGGAAAGGCCGTGGAAAGACGTCGAATGCCGGCTGCAAAGGCTTGTCCGGTGCGGATCGGCGCGTCGACGCGCAATTCACCAGTTGGATAACCGTTATGCCCGACCGGTCGGTCAGGCGATCGTCAGATCCTCACACCAGCTGATACGAATACGGGTTTCGGTTGCGGGGTCGAGATCGACGAGCGTCGCGCGGTTCACGCCGAGCAAGGGCACGAACAGCAGGTCGTCGCCGAGGTAGAGCAAGGGCACGTCGCGCTTCCAGGCGGGGATGCCGCGTTCCTGGAAGAGGTTTTTCAGGGTGCGGCTGGGCGCGTTGAGCGATGGATTCACGCGCATGCGTTCGCCGCCGCCGCGGCAACGGGCGGTCAGCAACGCGCGTTTCAGGACGCTGAGCGGGACCGTGTCGCGATCGTAGGCGGATGCGCGAGCGTCCTCGAAATCGGCGTTGCCTTGGGGCTCGTCATGCGTGCCGTTGCTTGCGCGCGGCGTGGAATCGCCTTCGTGTCGATGTTCAGGCGCTTCGCTTCCGCCCTGCTCCACCACCGCAAACACAAACGTCCCGCGCCACTGCGGCAAACGCCAGATCGACTCGCCCTGCCACGCCAACTCACTCGCCTCACGTGCGACGAGCGCCGTCTCGTCGGCGGGCTCGCGACTGTCGCCGGCCTCCCAATACACGAGCCCGCGATAACTGCGCAACGCCTGCCCCGCGTGGTCGATCCGCAAGCGGTGGCCCTCGTCCGCATGACCGACTTCGCGCAACTGACGCAACGCATCGCCGAGTCGCGCCGTCGATGCCGCGACGAAGCCCAGCGTGCGCATCCAGTAACGCAAGAGATTGAGCGCGCGATCGTCGTCGAGCGCCAGCAGCGCGTCGTGCGACAGCGCCCGGCCTTCATCGCGCGATACGGACTTCATGTCGAGGCGCGCGAGCTCGTCGAGCAAGCGCTGCGCCGACGCCGCATGCGTCGCCGTGCGTGCAAGCGCGTCGCGGAAGCCGGGAAAGTGAACGGCTAGCGCGGGCGTCACCTCGTGACGCAATGCATTGCGCGCGTAACGGGTATCCGCATTGGATTCGTCGTCGATCCAGCGCAACGCGCGCTCGCTCGCGTACTGTTCGAGCTGCGCGCGCAGCAGATGGAGCAACGGCCGCACCCGCACCGCCGCCGCGCCAGAAGGCGTGGACTCCGGCGCCATCGCCGCCAGGCCCGCCAGGCCCGCGCCACGCAGCAACTGCAGCAACACCGTCTCCGCCTGATCGTCCGCATGCTGCGCGAGCCACAACGTATGAACGCCGTGCGCCGCGCACATTGCATCCAGCGCGCGATAACGTGCGTCGCGCGCGGCGGCCTCCACACTGACTCCCGCATCGCGCGAGACGTCGACGCGCCGCGCTTCGAATTCGACGCCACGTTCCCGCGCGAACGCTTCGCAGTGCGCAAGCCACGCGTCGGCGTGCGCGCTCAAACCGTGATGCACATGCAGCGCAACGCAACGCGATGCACCGGCCACTCGCACTGCGGCATCGAGCAGAACGCTGGAGTCCACGCCGCCGCTAAACGCGATCGCAATCCGCGCGTCGCCAGGCAATGGCAATTGCAATGGAGAGGTTTTTTGCGGTGCGGATATATAAACGCCGACCGCCTCGAGAACGAGGCGGTCGGCGGATGAATCGGCGGTGCGGGTCACGTCGCTAGCGCGGGCTGCGCTACTGGACGAGAGAAAACGCGCGCGGGCTTACGCACCCGGCGTCGTTTCCTTGAATTTGCCGTACGCCATGAGCCGTTCGAAACGGCGCTGACGCAGGTCGGTGATGCTCATACCCTGGAACTGACGCAGCGAGTCGGCAAGCGCACGGCGCAACATGGCGGCCATGCCCTTCGGATCGCGGTGCGCGCCGCCGAGCGGCTCGTTGACGATCTTGTCGATCAGCCCGAGCGCTTTCAGACGATGTGCGGTCAGGCCCAGCGCTTCCGCGGCTTCCGGCGCTTTCGCGGCGCTCTTCCACAGAATCGATGCGCAGCCTTCCGGCGAGATCACCGAATAGGTCGAGAACTGCAGCATCAGCACGCTGTCGCCCACGGCGATCGCGAGCGCGCCGCCCGAACCGCCTTCACCGATGATCGTGGCGATCAACGGCGTCTTCAGTTCGGCCATCACGTACAGATTGCGGCCGATCGCTTCGGACTGGCCGCGCTCTTCCGCGCCGATGCCGGGATAAGCGCCCGGCGTATCGATGAACGTGAAGATCGGCAGGCTGAATTTTTCGGCGAGACGCATCAGGCGTTCGGCCTTGCGATAGCCTTCCGGACGCGGCATGCCGAAGTTGCGCAGCGCGCGCTCTTTCGTGTCGCGGCCCTTCTGATGGCCGATCACCATGCAGGCCTGGCCATTGAAACGCGCCAGGCCACCGACGATCGACAGGTCGTCCGCATAGTTGCGGTCGCCGTGCAGTTCGTGGAAATCGGTGAACAGCTCGCTCACGTAGTCGAACGTGTACGGGCGTTGCGGATGACGGGCGATTTGCGAAACCTGCCACGGTGTGAGGTTCGCGTAAAGATCTTTGGTGAGCTGTTGGCTCTTCTTGGACAGCCGCTCGATCTCTTCCGAAATATCGACGGCCGAATCGTCCTGCACGAAGCGCAATTCTTCGATCTTCGCTTCGAGTTCAGCGATCGGCTGTTCGAAATCCAGAAACGTGGTCTTCATTGGTTGTAATCCTTGGACTTACCGGCAGCGCGTATTCTAACCGCGCGCGCCAATGTCTAAACCCCCCTCGCAACTATCGAACACAAAGAACCGATAGTTTTCGAGATGGCTCGCTTCTTGGGTTCAGTAATCAGTATTCGACCGGCAACGGATCGAGACTACGCCACATGTACCAGGTCGCGACAGTACGCCACGGCTCCCAGTTTGCCGCGACCTCGCGCGCTTCACTGCGCGTGACCGGCTCGCCGCTGAAATAGTTGACGCTGATCGCGCGGATCAGGCCGAGATCGTCGAGCGGCAGGACGTCGGGGCGCGACAGATTGAAGATCAGGAACATCTCCGCGGTCCAGCGGCCAATGCCGCGAATCTGCGTGAGTTCGGCGATCACCGCCTCGTCTTCCATGGTCGTCCATTTGCCCACGTGCAACGCGCCCGACACGAAGTGCTGCGCGAGATCGAGCACGTACTCCGCTTTGCGCCGGGACAAACCGCACGCGGTCAGCTTCTCCTGACCGAGCTTGATGAACTGCTGCGGCACCAGCTTCGGACACGCGGCCTCGACCTTGGCCCACACCGCCTGCGCGGACGCGACCGAAATCTGCTGCCCGACCACCGAGCGCGCGAGCGTGACGAATGGATCGCCACGGCTCAGCAGATGCACCGGACCGAATTTCGGAATCAGCTTCTTCAGAATGCGATCGCGCTTGACGAGGTCCGCGCACGCCTTGTCCCAATACGCGGGCCGCGTCTCTTCGGGCGTGAGACCGCCGATCTGTACCGGCACCGCGACTTCGCTCGCGCTCGCCCCTTCACCGCCCGCGCTCGACGACGCACGCGTCTTGCGCACGACTTCGCCTTCGTGACCTTCCTGCGTGACGCGGGCGAGTTCCTGCACGTCGCCCGCGAGTTCGGCAGGCAGTGCGCCATTGCTCTTCACACGCGGCGCTTTGGCGCGCTGTGCGGACGCAGATGCAGACGCCGACGCGGGTGCCGATGCGCCATTGAGCACACGCTTCGCAGCCGGCTTTTTCGCCGCGCCCGTTGCGCTCTTGGCCGCCGCTCCACCGGCTTTCGACGATGCTTTTTTTACCGCGCCGCTGCCGCCGCGAGCCGACGTTCGAGTCGACTTTGCCGCGGCTGCCGCGTTTGTCTGAGACGTGGCTCGTTTAGCCGGCGTCTTCGTGGCCGTTGCCATCCTGCCTCCTGCCTGGCGAGTCGATCAGAGGGAAGTACGAGGTGCGCTCACACGCGCCGCCACTCGGTCAACCCGCCGGGTTTGTCTTCAAGTGCAACGCCGGCCTCGAGCAATTCGGCCCGGATCCGGTCTGCTGCCGCATAGTCCTTCGCCTGCTTGGCGGCCACGCGCGCGGCGATCCGAGCTTCGATCGCGGCGGGCTCGAGCGCGCCTTCAGCGGCGACGCCCGCGGCCTGCTGCAGGTATGCACGCGGCTCACGGCCGAGCAACCCGAGCACCGCGCCCAGCGAGCGCAGTTGACGGGCCAGCGCGGGGTCGCGCGTGCGGTTGACTTCAGTGGCCAGTTCGAACAACACCGACACCGCGACCGGCGTGTTGAAGTCGTCGTTCATGGCGGTCTGGAAACGCTGCGCGAACGCCTCGTTCCAGTCGAGCCCGGCACCGTCCGGCGCCACGTCTTTCAACGCGGTGTACAAACGCGCGAGCGCGTTGCGAGCGTCGTCGATATGCACGTCGCTGTAGTTCAACGGCGAACGGTAGTGCGCACGCGCAATGAAAAAACGCACGACCTCGGCATCGTACTGCGCCAATACTTCGCGAATCGTAAAGAAGTTGTTCAACGACTTCGACATCTTCTCATTGTCGATCTGCACGTAGCCGTTGTGCATCCAGTAATTCACGAACGTTTGTCCGGTCGCAGCTTCACTTTGCGCGATTTCGTTTTCATGGTGCGGAAACTGCAGGTCCTGACCGCCGCCGTGAATGTCGAAATGGTCGCCGAGCAACGAGCAACCCATGGCCGAGCATTCGATATGCCAGCCGGGACGGCCGCGGCCGAATTTCGAGTCCCAGCCGGTGTCGGCCGGCTCTTCCGGCTTCGCTTTTTTCCACAGCACGAAGTCGAGCGGGTCCTGCTTCGCGTCGTTTGCCGCGACGCGTTCGCCCGCGCGCAGATCTTCGATCGATTTGCCCGAGAGCTTGCCGTAGCCCGCGAACTTGCGCACCGCGTAGTTCACGTCGCCGTCGCTCGCCTGATAGGCGTAACCGTTCGACTCGAGCTTCTCGATCATGCCGAGCATCTGCGGAATGAAGTCGGTGGCGCGCGGTTCGACGTCGGGCCGCGCGATGCCGAGCGCGTCCGCATCTTCATGCAACGCGGCGATGAAGCGGTCGGTCAGCGACTTGATCGTCTCACCGTTCTCGACCGCGCGCCGAATGATCTTGTCGTCGATATCCGTGATGTTGCGCACATAGGTCACCTCGTAACCGAGCGTGCGCAGCCAGCGCTGCACGATGTCGAACACGACCATGACCCGCGCATGACCGACGTGACAATAGTCGTACACGGTCATCCCGCAGACGTACATCCGCACGACGCCAGGCTGCAGCGGCACGAAATTTTGCTTGTCACGCGCGAGCGTGTTGTAGATGCGCAGTGATTCCATAGAGAACGGTGCGTGGGCCGAAAGAAATCCGCCATGTGTTTTCATGCGCGCCGCGCCCCGCGAACTGACGGCGGGTGCGTCGCGTACAGCAAAACCGGTGCAGCGGGTGCGGCGGTCAGGCTGCGATCAAGGCGGAGACGACCACGAGTGGCGAAAAGACAGTTTGCGGTTCGACGGAACGCGCAGACCTTTTGTTAGAATGGGTCGGAGTATAACATCCAGACCTGAGCCTATGAAACCTTCCAGCGGCCGCGCGCGCAGCGCTGCGACCCTCGCCGCGACAGCCTTTGGTGGCGTCGTGCGCGGCATGTCGCGTGGCGTCCTTCGTGACTCCACGCGTGCCCTCGCCTTGCGCGTCACCCTCGCGGCGGCGCTCGCGGTCGTACCGGGCGCCGCAGCGTTCGCGCAGAAGGCGTCGACCCTGCCGCAAGGCCCCGCGGTGCGCGACAACACGCCGGAAATCGACACGACGATCGCGCAGAAAAACTGGCAGGCCGCGCTGACCCAGCTCGACGCGCGCATCGCGTCGAACCCGCGCGACGCGCAGGCCAAATTCAAGCGCGCCACGGTGCTGGCCCACCTGAATCGCGACGACGAGGCGATCACCGCCTTCACCGAACTGACGCAGTTGTACCCCGAGTTGCCCGAGCCGTATAACAACCTGGCGGCGCTGTACGCGAAAGAAGGCCGGTATACGGAAGCACGCGGCGCGCTCGAAACGGCAACCAAGGTGAATCCCGGCTACGGTCTCGCGTACGAGAACCTCGGCGACCTCTATCTGCGCATGGCCAACGAGGCCTACCGTCGCGCGCAAAGCCTCGGCAAAGCGAGCGCCACGACCACGCAGCGCCTCGCGGACATCCAGAAGATCGTCTCACCGCCGCAGACCAAAACGCCCGCCGTGAAAAAGGCGGCCGTCGCGCCGGACGATTACACGGCCCGCGCCACCTCGAACATGACCGACTCGTCCAGCTTCCAGTTCGGCGGCTCGAACGGCTCGCTCGCCATGCCGCCCTACATGGCGCCGTCGAAGTAACGCCGCGCTGTTTTCGGCACATCGTTTTTTCCAACCCTGAGGATCTTCATGAAATGGTTGATGTTGGCGCTCGGCAGCGCCGCCCTGATCGCAAACGCCCCCGCCTTTGCCCAGTCCGGTTCGCAAGCCACGCATCCGTCCGTCCTCTTCAAGACGTCGGAAGGCGACATCCGCGTCGAGTTGTATCCTGAGAAAGCGCCGAAGACGGTCGCCAACTTCCTCGACTATGTGAAGTCCGGCCAGTACAGCGGCACGATTTTCCATCGCGTGATTCGCGGCTTCATGATTCAGGGTGGCGGCTACACGCAGAGCTTCGCCGAAAAGCCGACGCGCGCGCCGATTCCGCTCGAAAGCCGTAACGGTCTGAAGAACGCCGCCGGCACGCTCGCGATGGCCCGCACCAGCGACCCGAATTCGGCCACCGCGCAATTCTTCATCAACACGGTGGACAACGCCGGCCTCGACTATCCGAATCCGGACGGCAATGGCTACGCGGTGTTCGGCAAGGTCACGAGCGGCATGGACGTCGTGAAGAAGATCGAAGGCACGCCCACCACGTCGCGCGGCCCGATGAGCGACGTGCCGGCCAAAGCCGTCGTGATCGAGTCGGCCACGGTGGTCGGCAAGTAACGCAAGCAAGTAAAAACAGGCAGCAGCAGGCGGTCAATCCACGCCCCGGCGCGGGCCGCCGTCATCGCATCGCATGACGGGCGGCCGCGCTTTTTACCCACCTCGTTCATCAAAGGATCCCATCATGGTTGAACTGCATACGAACCACGGCGTCATCAAACTCGAACTGGACGCTGAGAAGGCACCGAAGTCGGTTGAGAACTTCCTCAACTACGTGAAGGCCGGTCACTACGACAACACGGTGTTCCACCGCGTGATCGACGGCTTCATGATCCAGGGCGGCGGTTTCGAACCCGGCATGAAGCAGAAGCCGACGGCCGAAGCGATCAACAACGAAGCCAACAACGGTCTGAAGAACGTCAACGGTTCGGTTGCAATGGCGCGCACGAACGACCCGCACTCGGCAACCGCGCAATTCTTCATCAACGTGAACGACAACGACTTCCTGAACCACTCGTCGCCGACGCCGCAGGGCTGGGGCTACGCCGTGTTCGGCAAGGTCGTCGACGGCCTCGACATCGTCGAGAAGATCAAGAAGGTCAAGACGGGTTCGAAGGGCTTCCATCAGGACGTGCCGGTCGACGACGTCGTGATCGAAAAGGCTGTGATCGTCGACTAAGCGGCCGTGGCGCGCGCCACGCGCGCCCTGCACGCGTCGACTCGTTCGAACTGATACAGGCACCTTCAATGCTGCAAGAAACGCCGCTGCGAAGCGTCGCCGCGGGCGTGCCTGGCGAGGGCAAACGCCCGCACGCCGCACGCCCGTTTTTTTTCCTCTCCGACATTCACTTGAGCGAGGCGATTCCGCACACGGTCGCCGCGTTCGAGCACTTCATCCGCGTCACCGCCGAGCAGGCGGATTCGGTTTTCATTCTCGGCGATCTGTTCGAGTACTGGATCGGCGACGACATGCTCGTCGAGCCGTTCGCCGGGCGCATCGCGGCGCTGCTGCACACGCTGTCGGAGCGCGGCATCGCGCTCTACATCATGCATGGCAATCGCGATTTTCTGCTGGGCAAGCGCTTCATGAAAGCGGCCGGTGCGATCTGGCTGCCCGATCCGTTCGTCATCACTGCGTTCGGCACACGGGTCGTGCTGGCGCATGGCGACGGGCTGTGTACCGCCGATCCCGGCTATCAGGCGTTTCGCCGGTTTGCGCGCAGCCGCTTCGCGCAAATGCTGTTTCTGGCGTGGCCGTTTCGCTGGCGTCAGTCGCTTGCCGAGAACATGCGCTCGAAGAGCGAGCAAGGACGTGCGCGGCCCGTCTCGCCGAAGTACGACGTAACGTCGAAAGCCGTCGCCGCGCTTTTCAAATCGTCGAAGACGGCGACACTCATTCACGGCCACACGCACCGTCCGGCACGGCATCGCGAGCTTGGGGGCACGCGTTGGGTGCTGCCGGATTGGGATCTCGACCACGGCGAGCGCCGTGGCGGTTATCTGCGGATCGATGCCGAAGGAATTCGCGCGCTGCCGCTGGATTGATGTGGGCGCGGTCGAGCATGTCGGGGCACGCCGTACGACCGGCACGGTCGGCGCTGGCACCCTAGCCAATGGCCAATTTCCGCCTGATTTGACGATGCAATGACCGGCAAGCGCCGGCCCCTTGCTTGTCGCGCCGACTAACGTTCTGCTGCTACGCCTTCCACCTTCCCCGCGATCGCGGCGGACAGGCGCCGCAAATCGAGCAACGCCGCGTCGGCGCCTTGCAGCCCCTCCAGACTCGTACCCAGCCGCTCCAACGCGCCGACGATTTCGTCGATGCGCTTCGACTGCGTGGCCGCGTGATCGATCAGCCCATGAATGGCGAGCGACACAGGATCGTCCGCGTTCGGCGTAATGCCGTAGGCGCAGAACGCACTGCTCGCGCTCGCGCGCTTCGCCTCCCGCGCCGCGTCTGCGCCAGCATCGCCTTGCGCCGCGCCGGACGCGTTGACCCCGCTTGCCGACACCGCCGCGGCCGCCGGCACGATGATGCGCGCCGGATTACCCACCGCCGTCCCCCGCGCGGGCACCGGTTTCGTGACCACCGCATTCGAGCCGATCTTCGCTTCCGCGCCGATCGTGAAACCGCCCAACACCTTAGCGCCCGCGCCGACGATCACACCGCGCTCGAGCGTTGGATGCCGCTTCGCGCCGCGCGTGAGCGACGTGCCGCCGAGTGTCACGCCCTGGTAAATCGTGCAGTCGTCGCCGATCTGCGCGGTTTCGCCGATCACCACGCCCATGCCGTGATCGATGAACACGCGCCGCCCCACCGTCGCGCCCGGATGAATTTCGATGCCGGTCATGAAGCGCGCCATCTGCGACACGAAGCGCGCCAGCCAGCGGCGCCGCGCGCGCCAGCACGCATGCGCGAGCCGGTGCAGCACGAGCGCGTGCAGACCGGGATAACACGTGATGACTTCCCAGCCGCTGCGGGCGGCGGGATCGCGCTCGCGGATCGTGGCAATGTCTTCGCGAAGTCTCGTGAACATGGCAGGGATAGTGTCGTGGGAAAAATAACGCCGATGTGGAACACCCCATGCGGCGGCATGCTTGCCGCATAGAAGACCGGCAGCTTTGCTTAGAACGTTTCGAGCGATTGTAGGTCGATTGCGCGAAACCTGCCGGAAGCCCACGCTGCCGGCAAGGTCGTCGATTGGAACGTACGGCTTTACGTAGCTTTACGCGGCCTTAAGAGGCGTCGCCGTTCGGGTGGCGGGCTTTCAGCAGAATGTGCTTGGCGATGCCGCGCACGATGTTCACTTCCTCGCGCTCCAGCCCCGACCGCGCGAACAGCCGACGCAGGCGCGACATCAGCTTCTTCGGATTGGCCGGATCGAGAAACTCGAGCGCGACCAGCGCGCTTTCGAGATGCGTGAACATGCTTTCGATTTCGTCGCTTGCCGCGCGCGGTTCGGCTACCTCGCCCGACGCCGCGAAAGCTTGCGCGGCAGCCGTTTGCATGGGCGTGGACACCACGCCGTCCGCCGACAGATACGAGGTGCGCAACTCATACGCCAGCACCTGAACGGCTTGCGCGAGATTGAGCGAACTGTAGGCCGGGTTGGCCGGAATATGCACCAGCGCGCTGCAGCGTTCAACGTCTTCGTTCGACAGGCCCGTGCGTTCGTTGCCGAACACCAGCGCAATCTCGCCGTGCGCCGCCTGGTCGCGCGCGAGCCCGGCCGCGGCGCGCGGCGTGCCTTGCGGCGGCCCGTATTCGCGCAGCCGCGCCGTCAGCGCGACGGACCAGTGCACGCCGCTCAGCGCGTCGGCGAGCGTGTGCACGACGTGCGCGGAGGCCAGCACGTCGTCCGCGCCGCTCGCCATGGCGATCGCTTCCGGATCGTTTTGCACGTTCGGCACGCGCGGCGATACCAGCACCAGCCGCGAGAAGCCCATGGTCTTCAGCGCGCGCGCCGCCGCCCCGACATTGCCGGGATGACTCGGCTCGACGAGGACGAAACGGGTCGAGGTGAAGCCGCCGCGCAACTCGGCCACGGCGGGATCGGAGGAATGGTGAGTGTGGTCCACGATGGCGTTTTGCAAGACTAAAGACGCGTATGGTAGCGCCAAGCCTGGCAGCGGTCCGGTTTACCTGTATATCCGGGCAAACCACGCCTCGCCGCCCGGATCTGGGCAAAATTCAGGTAAAATAGTGAGATTCGCGTCCGGTTTTCGTCTGTCCACGAAAGCTCCGGCGCCTCGTTCTTATCCAATTCGTCTCCGTCGGCGGAATGCGCACCGGTCCTGTACCGGGCGAGCGTTCCGTGCTGTTTTCGCGCCTCGCAGGCGCCCTGTCAGCGCAGGTTTAGCGCTTATTTACCGGCCGGCAGCCGTGCTGCCCCGGCACAAGGATCCAGTCTCATGCATCCCATGCTCAACATTGCTGTGAAGGCCGCGCGCCGCGCAGCCCAGATCATCAACCGCGCGTCGCTCGATCTGGATCTGATCCAGGTCAGCAAGAAACAGCACAACGATTTCGTCACGGAGGTCGACAAAGCGTCCGAAGCGGCGATTATCGACACGCTGAAGACCGCCTATCCCGATCACGCGATCCTCGCCGAAGAATCCGGCAAGTCGGATAACGAATCCGAATATCAGTGGATCATCGATCCGCTCGACGGCACCACCAACTTCATTCACGGCTTCCCGTACTACTGCGTGTCGATCGCGCTTGCCCACAAGGGTGTCGTGACGCAAGCCGTGGTCTACGATCCGACCCGCAACGACCTGTTCACCGCCTCGCGCGGCCGTGGCGCGTTCCTGAACGACCGCCGTATCCGCGTCGCCAAGCGCGACCGTCTGGCCGACGGCCTGATCGGCACCGGCTTCCCGTTCCGCGAAACCGACGGCCTTGCCGCCTACGGCCGCCAATTCGCTGAAATGACCGAAGCCTGCGCCGGCCTGCGCCGTCCGGGCGCGGCTGCGCTCGATCTGGCGAACGTCGCCGCCGGCCGCATGGATGGGTTCTTCGAGCAAGGTCTGAATCCGTGGGACGTCGCCGCAGGCAGCCTGCTGATCACGGAATCGGGCGGCCTGGTGGGCAACTACACAGGTGATTCGGACTTCCTGCACGTTGGCGAAATCGTCGCGGGCAACCCGAAGATCTACGCGCAGATGATCCCGATCCTGTCGCGCTACAGCCGGACCCGCCAGCAAGCGGGTTAAGCGAAAGACGGCTTGAATCCGGTGCGAATGCCGTAGCCTGAGCCGCCAGATTCACGCGCCAGGTCCGCGTCATTACGCGGCCGACCTGTCTTTGGTGTCGGCTCGGGCCACACCCAATGAAATACGAAAAGCGGCTTCGGCCGCTTTTTCGTTTGGCTCGCCTGCATCGCGCGGGCGTTCGTGCTACAAAGCGGGATGCCGCGCCGGCCCGCTCGATCGCCGGTTGCGTTTTGCGCGTTTTTCGCTGCGCCCTGCCGTGCGTCGAACCTGGCGCACCGCTTCCAATCCGCTTCATGAAAAAAGGCTTCTACACAATCATCGCGGCGCAGTTCATTTCGTCGCTCGCGGACAATGCCCTGCTGATCGCCGCCATCGCGCTGCTCTCCGTGATTCGCTCGGCCGCCTGGGTCACCCCGCTGCTGCAGATTTTCTTCACCGTCTCCTACGTGTTGCTCGCACCGTTCGTCGGCGCCTTCGCCGACGCCATGCAGAAGCGGCACGTGATGTTCGTCTCCAACGCGTTGAAGGCGAGCGGCTGCCTGATGATGATCGCGGGCGTGCATCCGATGATCGCCTACGGCGTGGTCGGATTCGGCGCGGCCGCGTATTCGCCCGCCAAATACGGCATCCTCACCGAGCTGCTGCCCGCCGACAAACTCGTCAAGGCGAACGCGTGGCTCGAATCGGCGACGGTGCTGTCGACCATTGTCGGCACGATGGTCGGCGGCGCGTTGATCAGCACGGTCGCCGATAAATTCGTCGCGCATGCGCACTGGCCGCTGATCCGCTCGTCCGCCGATCTGGCGATGTTCGCGACCATGGTCACCTACGCGATCGCCGCCGCGATCAACATTTTCATTCCCGACACCGGCGCGCGTTATCCGAACCGCCTCACCGAGCCGAAGAAGCTGGTTGGCGATTTCTATCACTGCTTCAACGTGTTGTGGGCCGACAAGCTTGCGCAGATCGCGCTGTGGGTCACGACCTTGATGTGGGGCGGCGCGGTGACGCTGCAATTGCTGGTGCTCAAATGGGCCAACGTGAATCTCGGGCTGTCGCTGTCGAAGGCGGCAGTGATGCAAGGCGTCACCGGGCTCGGCATCGCGGTCGGCGCGGCGGCCGCGGCGGCGCTGATTCCGTTGCGCAAATCGCTGCGGGTGCTGCCGGTGGGTATTCTCACCGGCGCGGTGGCGATCGCGGTAGCGTTCTACAACAAGGATCTGTTCCCGGCGGGCTCGGGCATTCGGATCGGCACCTATGTGCTGCCGTTTTACATTCTGTTCGCTTATCCGCTGATGATCTTGCTCGGCGCGTTGTCGGGCTTTTTCATCGTGCCGATGAATGCGATTTTGCAGCATCGCGGCGCGACACTGCTGTCGGCGGGGCATTCGATCGCGGTGCAAAACTTCAACCAGAATCTGGCCGTCCTGCTGATGCTCGGGGTCTATGCGTTGCTGCTGACCGCGAAGCTGCCGGCGCAGTGGATCATCGTCGTGTTCGGCTGCTTCATCACGTTCATGATGTGGCTTGCGAAACGGCGCAGCGCGGTCAACGAGCGCAAGGTGGATATGCGGGCGATGGTGGAAGAGTGAGCGCGGCGCGCGGACCCGGCCGCGCGGATTGGCCATCCGGCCAGGGTCCGTTCGCCCCGTCGGCGGGTTAAACTCACGCCCTGAACAGCTAACGCAAAAAGACACCACGGATGGGTATTCAAAGCGCAGCGGCCGGCGAGGTCGCACAACACACGCCGATGATGCAGCATTATCAGGGTGTAAAATCATTCATCGTTGATTTATAAGGATTTTCTCTAGTATTCACCCCCTGTATTTTGGTTGTGAATACGCCGTGGTTACAACCACCTGGCCGCTGATGGCGAGAAACGGGAACCGCCCACCGGTCGGACCTGGCGCTGTTTTCCGCCCCACGCCGCCCGTAATCACCAACCCACCGTGATTACTTTAGGGGCCGTGAGCCTTGTAACCACGCCCCGAATCGTGTAATCACGGATTACCCCGAAGCCGTTGGTGGTGTCCCGACTGGGCACTCAGACCGGTCGATCGCCCGGGTATGATCGGCGTCTCCCCTCCACCACGCTGATCCCGCATGCCGATCGACAACTGCATCCACACCTTCGACGAACTGGCCGCCAAGGTCCTTCCCGCTCACCTGGAACGGTTGAAGGCCGCCCTCCAATCACCGATGCCGGCCACCGAGTTCGTGGGGTTCAAAAGCGCCCGCCGCGAACTGCTCGCCAAACTCGGGCACTCCACCGACTTCCCCGGCTGCTACGTGTTCATCGACAGGGAACGCCCGGTGTATGTCGGGATCTCGCGCGGTGTGGTCAAACGTCTGGTGCAGCACCTGAACTTCGAATCGCACTTCACCGCCAGCCTGGTCTACAAGATGGCCAGCGAGGATTTCCCGCACGAAATGAAACGGGACCAGGCGATGAAGGACGACCAGTTCCGTGAGGTCTTCCTCACGGTCCAAGGCCGCCTGCGGGAAATGTCGGTCGCCTACGTCCAGATCGACAACGACCTTGAGCTGTACATGTTCGAAGTGATGGCGTCCATGCACTTCGACACGGACACCTGGAACACCTTCCGCACCCACTGACCGGTGGTCAGGGCCTTACCTGCCCTACTTTGCGGTGCAAGAAAGCAGTTGTAAGACCCGAGGCGGTTAGCGTTGTTGGAGATTTTTAAGCCAACTTCGATAAAATCCGCTCGAAATCGTGCCCCGCATCGTCTATCGTGGGCATCATGCGGAACCCTCGACCGACCTGCCCGAACGAAGCGTGCGTGAACCACACGGATGCGCCCGCCGATTTCTACTGGAAGAAGGGTTACCGGGTCACCAAGCACAACGGGCAGAAGGTGCCTCGCTACCAGTGCAAGACCTGCCTCACGTCGTTCTGCGCAACTCGGACCAAGCCGCACAAGCAGCACCACCGGCCGGACTTGAATCGCCGGATCCTTCAGATGGCGGTCTCGGGCGTAACGTTCCGCCGGATGGCGCTGATCCTCGATTGCCACCCAGTAACCATCACACGAAAGATCCGCTACCTGGCGAGACAGGCCGAGGCCGTCCACAAGGACCACCTGGCCACAATCCAGACCACCTACGTGATGATGGACGAACTGGAAACGTTCATGCACTCGCGCATGAAGCAGTTGAGCGTCCCGATGGTGATCCGGGCCAAGACCGGTGAGGTGCTGGCGTTCGACGTGGCCCGCAAGCCGAGCAATCAGCCCAAGGGCAGGACGCTTTACCAGTGGCACGTGGACGAGCGACCGAAGGTCATGCGTCGCGTTCTGCTTCGGATTCGACCTGCGCTCGCGCCAAGCGCTACGATCGCCACCGACGGCAACGCCTCTTACCGGAAATAGATCAAGGCGAACCTGCCCGGTGTGCGGCACACGACGTTGAGCACGCCGCACGACGATAGTTTCGATCCGTTGTTCGCGATCAACCACACGTTCGCGAAGATGCGTAACGACCTGGCCCGGCTCGGTCGGAAAACATGGACCACCTCAAAAACGATCGACGGATTGCGCGATCACCTGTGGCTATGGGTAGCCTGGAAGAACGGTTACGACCTACGGTAACGACAAAGCCCACCGCGTGGGTGGGCCGTAGTGACGGTGGGCTGGAATCAGCGGTGCTTACGCCCGTTTTTTACCTTGGTTTCCGTCGGCACATCTTGAACAAGTTGGTGCTCCGCCTGCCATGCTTTCCACTCCGTCCGCGGATTGGCGGGATTAACTTTGTCCGCGCATCGTCGAACGGCGTAATCCGCCCCGACTTTGATCAAGTTGCGAAGCTCGGTCCCGCTGGTGGATCCCTGCGGGTATTTATCAAGGATGCCTGCTTTCTTGGCGATTTTTTCCAAATCAGCAACAACATCCGGATGACCCTTCGGGGTCTTCGTTTCATGTTGGCGAGTAAGTGCCGAGTCACGATTTGTGCGTTTCATTTCAGCCCGAAGAATGGCGTTTTCCTTCGGGACTTGAAGCAGGGCCGACGTGGCCGTCAAAGCCTTCTCTACGTTGTCCATGAAAATCGGACACTCATCTACCCAGTCGATAACCTTCTGGTTTCCGAAGTAAGGGAACGTTTCGGGGTTGTTGCTTGCCCATGCGTTCAGCGTGAACAGAACGTGTTTCATGACTTTACGACCACGCTCGTCATCCGCAGGGTAACCGGCCTTCATCAGGCGGTCGATCGACCCCTTGATTTCCCGCGCCATTTTCCCTTCGAAGTTGATCTCCTCAGCCCCGAAGTGCCATGCCGTCAAAAGGGTTGACCCCTTTTTCAGATCCTGCATCAGCATAGGGTCCATGACGCTGAAGAGCATACTCGCATGGCGCATCACCGCCAGGTCATCCGCCTGGGTCACCAGAAGGCTCACATCCTCGCCGCGCATCCGTCCGATCTCTTGGATCGGCGTCGATCCTGCGGAGATCACTTGCAACTTTGCGCCCGGCCTTTGTTTCAGAAGTTCCAGGTATTCCCGGTAATGGCGGGTGAGCGATTCGGCGGTTTGCTCGGCTTTCTCGGCCGTGCCATTCATGGTCATGTAGCCAGCGATCAGCAGCGGTTCGCCATCAGCAGTGCGAGACCACACCTTGGCATCGGCTCCATTGCGACTTGCTTTGTGCAGGTCGCCCGGCTTCATCATGTTGACCTCTTCGACTCGTGCGATCAGAGACGTCACGAAAAGGTCAATCTCTTTCGGCGTAGCCTCGTCCGAAATCACTTTGTCCAACAACTTGAAAACGTTGCTCACCCCCACGTGCGCCTTTCCGGTCTTGACGAGTTCGAGGTCACGCTCGAAATCGACAGACATCGCATATAAACCAGCCGCGAGTCCGAGCTCCGATTTGAACACACGCTTCGACGCTTTCAAGGCGTATAGGAAGCAGGTATAGATGTCGCCGACCGTTTTTGCTTGTTCCAGCAGTTCGCTGTAATCGAGCATCGAAATTTTATCTTGGCCGTTCGCGTCGTCGATCCAGCGATTCATCTCGTGCGAACGCATGGCCTTGGAGGTCAAATCTTTCCGTTCCTCCAACGTGCGCGCCATCAGGGCGAACAACAGCGAACTGGGCGGAGGCGTTTGATCCTTCACGGCAACGCCGACGATGGCCTTGGCGTTCTCGGGCGTTGCACCACTCTCGATAATGATTTCTTCGGTCTTCTTGCGACTGGTGGCCCGGACAGTGGTGCGAATCTGTTCACCCCCGGCGGCCGCTTGGCGGACCGCTTCTTCTTCTTGCCCGAGGTGCATGTCGTCGTAAACTTCGCCGGCGAGATCACGGAACTCGGACGGGGTGGTCGGTTTGTCTTTCCAGGCCATGGGGTGAATCCTTGGGAGATGAGGGGTTGATGATGTGACTGCTGAATCCAGTTTAATGGCCTACCAGGATTGCGCAACAGCCTGGCCGATAGACCGCAGGCCATATGAAAACGGCGGCCCGCGGGCCGCCGTTAGTCGATCACGAAAGTCCCAAGTTCTTGATGCTTTTTGCACCGCAAAGTAGGGCAGGTAGGTCAGGGCCTGCTCACATACGCCGATGGTTCATCGGTATCTGCGCATCAAGGCAGGCCCCCTATCCGCGTCCTTCTGCCGCACGCTGTCGCTATACTGTGCGTACAACACGAAGGAACAATCGACATCGGGGGCGGGGATGAAGGACCAGCAACGCAAAGGCCGGGGCCTGGCCACGTGCCTGACGGCGATCGTGGGGAGCACCCTGCTCCTCGCCGGGTGCGGTGACCGCTCCGTTTCCGGGTCGTACGTCGCCCACTTCGGCAACCAGGCCGACCTCCTCCAAATCACCGAAACACCTGACCATCGTTTCACCGGCACGCTCCGCCATGCTGGGCTGAAGAACGACGGCACCCTGACGTCGAGCAGCGCGAACGTGTCGGGCTCGGTGGACGGGAACAGCCTCACCCTCACCGTCCTGGAAACGCCCCTGCCCATCGGGCAGGACTTCAGCGGGACGGTGACCGGAAGCGGGATCGACCTCACGGTGGCCAACGGTGCCCAAACCGGGGTCGAGCGCTTCGCCAAGGGTCAGCCCTCCGATTTCGACGCCGTGGTGACCCAGCTCAACCAGGCGGGTCAGCCGATCATCGCCGCGCGCCAGCGGGGCCAACAGGTCGGTCAGCTCAACCGCCAGGTGAACGCCCTGACGGACAGCCTGAACGGTTTTGTCGCGAGCGCCCACCAGCACCTCGAACGCCTGCCCAAGGCCCAGGCCTATTACGATCACGCGGTGACCATCGAGCAGGCGAAGCTCGATCGCGCCCAGCGCCTCGAAGCCACCGGGAACGGTGTCGCGCAGGGTCAGGCCGGCGTCATCGTCGGTCAGATGGGCGTCGACAAGTCGCAGATCTCGATCGCGGACGATTCGATCGAACGCGTGCAGACCGACGCCACGACCGCGGAGAACACCCTCAACGCTCGCATCGCCCAGTGGCGTGGCTCCTGCCTGGACGGGAGCGCCGTCAAGGTCGGTGACGTGATCCCGGACATGGGACCCTGCAAGGGCCTGGCCCGCGCCGTCGCCGCCTACAACGCGGTGCTGCCCCCGCTGCACAACGCGCTCGCCGCCGCTGCCCAAGCCAAGGCGCACGGTCACGCCCAGCTCGCCACCATCTGGCAGGCCGCCAACAACCTGCACTGATCCCGCCACGCCGCCGGCAACCTGTGCCAGGGCACCCTCACCCCAATCCCGGTGAACGTGCTGCCCAGGTGAATCCAGACCCGACCCGTGGGGCCGGTTCACAGCCCCGCCCCGTCCCGATCCGGCCGCCCGTGCCAGGGCGCGGGTTTCTGCACCTTTTTTTCGCGCAAATCGCCCGTAAAATGCAGATTGAGTCATCAGTTACAGTTTGGGTCATCTACAAACGCCTGGCCAGACGCCACACTTCACGTCATCCGATGACGTGGTGGGAGATTCTGGTTTGGCTAAGGCGGTTGACGAGCGGAGCACCAAGGAAATGGTCCAGGGGATCGGTCAGCGGCTGGCCGCTGTTCGTCGCGCCCGCGGCTGGACCCAAGCGGTGCTCGCCGACAAGCTCGGTCTGGAAAAGGAGAGCGTCTCGCGCCTCGAGGGCGGGAAGGTCGCCTTGTCGATCGAACGGCTGGTCATGTTCTGCGACGTCCTCGACGTCCCGATCGAGGAAATCCTGACCTCTGCCTCGGTGCACCCCACCGACGAGGCCCGCACCCTCATCGCCTCGCTGAAAGGGCTGGCCCCGGCCCAGCGCGCGATCGTCCTGAAATCCGCCCACCACCTGGCGGCGCTCCTGAAAAAAGAGAAGGACCCCGCCCGGGACTGAGCCCGACCCGCGCAGCACCGGCGCGAGCGCGTTACCCTGTCGGCTGAACCGGTGCCCCCCAGGAGGTCGTGCGATGTGCGGACGGTACAGCCGAGGTCAGGGCGACCTCTTCTACGTGGTGCCCCTCGCGACGGACGAGAACGATCCACGCCTGCGCGGTAACGCGGACATCTTCCGGCCGAGCTGGAACGTGTCCCCCGGGAGCCAGCAGCCGGTCATCACCCCAGACGGCCCCCGTCTGCAAACGTGGGGCTACCGTCCCGCCTGGGCGGTCGAGCGCAAGCAAAAAATGCTCATCAACGCACGCCTGGACAAAGCGTCCAGTTCCGCCTGGAAGTGGATGTGGAAGGCCCATCGTGTGCTCGTGCCCTGCGACGGCTATTACGAGTGGACGGGCGACCCGGGCCGCAAGCAGCCGTGGTTCATCCAGACGACGGACGGTCCGCCCACGTATTTCGCCGGGCTGTCCAGCGTGCGCGAAGGTGCCCCACCGCCCAGCTCGCCAGGAGTGGTCGACGGGTTCGTGATCGTCACGGACGCCGCCTCGGGCCTCCTGGGCGACATCCACGATCGGCGCCCGTTGGTCCTGACGCTGGAAGAGGCGAAGGTGTGGCTAGACCCTGCCACCACCTACGAGGAAGCCGTGCACCTGGCGAACAACGCGGTGAAGCCCTCGGAAGCGTTCCGGTGGCACAAAGTGACGCCCGGGATGAATCGCAGCGGTGGCGGGAACGACAGCCCCACGTTCAACGATCCGATCGACGATTGACGGACAAAGGCCGGCACAATGCCGGCCTTCATCACGCTGCAGCAGCCCTTCCATGCGGAACCGGGCCTGTTCGCGCCGCGTTTGCGACTTTCCCACACCGGTGCGATACCTGTCTAGGTTGACAGGATGGCCCCGGGAAAACCCGCTGTGCTACATTCCTCCGACCAAAAGGAAGGGAGGTATGCTGCATGGGTTTTGCGTTCATCCGTGAAGGCGATACGACCTCGCACGGCGGCCGCGTTCTCGCCTGCACGCCCACCAACATCGTTGATGGCCGCCCACTCGCCCTGCTGGGTGACCAGGTGTCGTGCCCGAGGTGCGGAGGGGTCTACCCGATCGTCGGGGTGAAAAACCTGGGCATGACCTTCGACGGTCGCCCCGTCGCCTCCGAAGGCGACACCACCGCCTGCGGGGCCTCGCTCATCGCCAGCCAGGGCACCGCCACCGCGGAACCCACCAGCGGTCCAGGCGGGTCCATCGGCGGGGGCAAGAGCGTACTGTCGCAAGCCAGCCAGGACGCCACCCAGCGCGGACGCTTCCAGGTGATCGACGACGCCACCCGTCAGCCGCTCGCCGGCCATCCCTACACCGTCACAGCCTCCGACGGTCGGGTGGTCCAGGGTAAGACGGACGCCAACGGGTTCACCGACTGGCTCGAAGGGCACCAAGCCTCGGCCCTGTCGTTCCACCAGCCGGGGACCGAGGCATGACCGGATACGCCTCGGGGTCGGCGCCCGGTGGAATGAGCCCTGACGGCCAGACCACCCAGGTCGGCGCCGGCGCGTCCCGCCTCTCGCCGAAGGACCGCGAGGTCCTGTGCCGCACGTTCTGCAAATGCCGACAGATCGGGGTCGCCACCAAGTCCGGACGCGTACAGCGGCAGCGGTGCGTCGAGCAGCGCTTGGGCCTAGCGAACGAGGTGTCCAAGATGGAAACGGGTGCCCCGACGGAATACCGCCCGGAACAGCCGTACGACATGACCACGGACCCGCCGTCCCCGATCATGGACGACAGCGCCCCGCTCGAGCCGCACCCGAGCGTGCGCCAGTGGATCCGGGACGTGTGGCCCAGCAAGGGCAAGGCTTACCAGTCCGGGGACGTGCGCCGGCCGGACGTGGTGATCGTCAACGACCCGACCCAGCCGCCCGTACAATCGAACATCAAGACGGTCGTCGAAATGAAGTTCCCCGGGGACCGGTATGGTCCGGATCAGGAAGCGGACTACGTTGAAATCGCGGGCGGTCATTCGAAGTTCGCCCACCTCGGTGCCACCGAGTGCGGGTGCGGCGACGACGACGGGGAAAAGCAAACGTCCTCGTCGAAGCAACGCGCCCCTCAGTCCGACCTCGACGAGCTGTACGGTGGTGGCAGCAACGCGCCGGGAGGCCCACCGCTTGCGCCGGTCTCGCCAGGCCCTGCCCCGTTCCCTGCTCCCCTCTGGTAAGTTGACGCCATGACGAACGATCAAATCGAAGCATGGGCCAAGGATCCGCGCCGCGCGGACACCATGCCCTACGGGCTCTACGAGCCCCCGCACCGCAAGGGGATCACCGGCGCAGCGCTCGTGGTCCGGGGCGTCCTGTATTTCCGCAACGGTTCCAGCCCCGAGGTCCGCAAGGCCCTGGTGAGCTGCTTCGAGCAGTACAGCGCGGTGATCGAGGAGTACCACCACGCCAGCGAAGTGGCCGCTGGCCAGGAACCGTCGAAGACCGGCCCCCTGCGCTGGCTCTACGCGGAGGGTGAGGACCCGACCGCTTACGAGCCGTCGGGATTCGAGCGCCTGGCCAAGTCGGTGCCCCCGAACGAGACCCTGGCCGTGGCCCTGACCAGCGCGGACCACAAGCTGGCCACCGGGTTCTACGACTTTACGGTGTTCGCGCTGAGCGATTGGAAGGCCGAGCGCAAGCGCGGTCTGGACGGGGTCTCCTTCACGGTGCCCCGCGCGTTCCTCGTGCACCGCCCCGCCCGGTTCCAGGCGATGTTCAACGCGTTCGCCCAGGCCCTGCCCATCGTGCACGGCCACGCCGGGTTCGCGGTGAACGTGCCCCCGATGGGTCGCCGGCCCAACGAAGCCAGCGAGTATTTCTACGCGCGACGCTTCGGGCCCGGGATCGACGTGGGCGACCCCATGCGCTCGAACGTCCGCAAGCTCTACACCAGGATCAAAACGGTGGACTGGCTGAACGCGCTCGACGCGGAGCTGGTCCGCGAGGTCGGCGGTGCGTCGTCGCTCGCGCTGCCGCCGGACTGGTTCATCCGCGAGCCCTTGGGCGATGGAGGCCTGATCATCCAGGCGGGTGCCGCACCGGAGACCGGGATCTCGGACGGCCCCGGCAAGCCGGTCCTGCCCCCGGCCGCGTACGTGATCCTGAACCAGGCGTTGCGCCCGATCGTGGCCGACACGATCGACACGTTGCAAGATGGGACGCTCGACAGCACCGCCCCGCTCCTGAGCACCGTGGTGGCCACCGAAGGATGGCTGCGCCGGTTCGACGTGCCGGAGGACCAGATCAACGCCTGGTGGGTCGAGCTGCACAAGACCCCGAAGGTGACCGACGAGCGCGCCGCGATCGAGGAGCTGACCAACAAGCTCCGCGAGCGGATGGGCCTGCCTGGACGTTCCACGTAGCACCCATGGGAAGGGCCAGCGCTTCGCTGGCCCTTCGAGCAACGAACCGGAGGGAGGAGGTCGCCGGTCCACTGCTGTACGACCAGGCTCTCATGGGCGCAGGTCCTCGTCAAGCCGTGCCCAGGCACGGCTCCCCCTGATCCATGCAAACCCGTACCGCCGTTCCAGGTGGCCCACCTGCTCGGGCGTTACGCGCACGACCATCTGCGCCAGTTGCACCTCCAGCCCGCAGCGCCGCAGCCGGCGGGCGATGCGTCGCGCGATCCGCAGCGGGACCAGCCGGCATTTGTGCCCGACGGTGGTGCCGATGACCTGGCCGGTGCGGTAGTAGCGGACCGAGTACAGGGTCCGGGTCTTGGGGGTGCGGGTCGTCTTGGTGGTCATGGTCGTTGTCCTCGAATGAATCCCGGGGAGCACGTCCCCGGGGGGATGGTTGGGTGCCGGCGATCAGCACGCCGCCCGGCGTTGCCGGTCCAGCGCCTTGGCCGGGCTTTCGAGCAGGTAGTCCCGCGCCAGCGTCGCCATCACCGCACGGGGTTCCGTGTCGGACGCGCCCACGCCGTCCAGGCGGTCGGCCACCTTCTCCCATTGCTCCAACGCGTAGCGGTGCGCGTCGATGATCGACACTGGGTGCAGGCCCGACATCAAGGCCCAGGCTTGGGTCAATGCTTCACCGGCCGCCGTGCTGAGCATGCGCGCCGCCTCGTCGCGCCCCGGGTTGTCGTAGAGGTCCCATGCGTCGGCGCTCAGCTCGACGGTGATGCGGGGAAGGAACTGGATGGTCATGGTCGTGGGTCTGTCAGGGGTCGGGGTGGACCGGACGCCGCGGCGCCCGGCCGGGGATCAGTTCTTCCAGATGTAGAGGAAAAACGCGTCACGATTCGAGGCGTGCGGGTCGAAGCCGAAGAGGCACTCCAGGCCCGGGGCGATGACCACCGTCATGCCGGTCTCGATGCTGCCCGGGCAGTCGGTGAACCACTCCAGCCCCCGCTCGATGTATGGGCTTTCTGCAGCCTCGCGAGTCACATACACCGGACCGCCCGTCAGGTCGTAGCGCAGGCAGGTGTCGCGGTCGAGCTTCACCACATCTGCTTTTTGTTGAGCCGGGATCGAAAAGGGAACGTCCTGGGCCAGGACGTTCGTGGTCGCGATGCGTTGCTGGGTGCGGGTCATGTCTGCTCTCCTGCTGAGTGGGTTCTGCTTCCCGTTTTCGCCGTGACGTGGGAAAAGCCCAGCCCGGGACCCGGGGCCAGGCCGTCGCCGGATGCCGCATGCCCGAAGGGAACGGGAGAGGACGACGAGCGCCAGCGGTGCCTTGCCCCAACAGGGGAACGGGCTGGGCTACACGTCGGTCGGGAGGCGAAACGGGAGCGGTCGCGCAACAGGGGAATGGACCCGCACCCAGCGTGGGAACGAATCGCGATGCCGTAACGCCGTGGTCGTGCGCCCGTGCCGGGTCACGGTGGAAAGCTGGTCGGGGTGGTGGTGCCAAGCCGTGCCCAGGCACGGCGCAACGCCTTGCAACGCGCTCCAGCGTGACGCCTGGCCGGGCATGCCGTCATGCTGGGCGAGCCGAACGAGGACCCGTCCGAGGGTGGTGCCGGACCCGAGGGGAACACCCGGGGCCGGAGGCCCCTGCAGCTCGCTCACGCGCCCTCGCCCAGGGGATGACGTCGTGCCCGCGATCGAGGCCGAAGGCCTGCCGTTCCGTGCCCGGTTCCCCGGGCGGTGTTGACGTTGGCGGGACGCCCCGCGTTCCGCTCCCCCGCTGCCAAGGCCCACCCGCAACGGGACCTGGTAGCGGCCGGTCGCCCGGCCGCCGGATGCTTCCGATCAGGTGGACCAGACCGCGTCCACGTAGAGGCTGGGGTCCAGCAAGGGGCCACCGGCCATCTGCTGGTGCCGCGCCAGCACCCCAAGCTGTGCCGCGGCCGGCTCGTTCTGGTCGAACACCATGAACGTGCCCGTCAGGCCCGCCTCGTGCGCGCCCTGCACCGCCTGCAGGTGGTGCTTCTCGGCGATCAGGTCCTCCTCCGGGACGCCCCGCAGGCACGTCAGGTGGAACTGCATCTTGCCCTCGGCGTTCGTCGCCAGCACGTACATCTGGATCGCGTACGTGCCGTCCGGCAGGCGTTTGGCGCTGTTGGTCGTCATCGGTTTCTCCTGGTGGTGGTCGTCCCCGTCAAACCGTAGCGTGCGGGGACGGGCCGTGCCTGGGCACGGCCTGGGGTTAGCTGTTGAGCCACTCGTCGTAAGACTTCACCCGCCAGCCCAGCGACTCGGCGTTCGTCCTGTAGATCTCGTACTCCGCGTCGTTGCTGCCGCGCGACTGGGTCTGCCAGTCGGCCCGGGGCATCAGCCGGGGATCGTCGCCCGTGCGCGCCGCCGCGTCCGCCGTTTCGGTCTCGCCGTCCGGCTGATCCTGCGGCACGTCCCACGCCTCGACGGTGCACTCCTCGATGTTCAGCCCCGCCGGCGACACGCCCGGGTCCAGTAGCTCCTGGATGCACGCCTCGAAGTTCGGCGTGCCGTCCTCCTCCGTCAGTTCTTCGCGCGCCGCCTCCGGGCTCGCGTAGAACACCTGCCCCGTCGGGCCCGGGCGCACCGCGCTGGCGATGGCGGCTTCGAGCAGGGCTTTCGGGTCCGTCACCTTGACGGTCATGGTGATGTCGAACGTCTTCATGGGCTTGGTCGCCTCGTTGGTGGTCATGCTGTTGATCTTCAGCGGGGTGTCGCCACCCCGCCGGGAAGCCTTACGCGCGGTTCATCGCATCGCGTTGGCGGCCGGCCATGACTTCGAGCTGACGCCCAGCGGTGCTGTTCTGGTCGAAGACCATCATGGGCCACTTGTAGCCCTCGTTCGCGGCCTTGCGGGCGGCCTTGCCGTGGTGCTTCTTCGCGGCGATCTCTTCTGCCGTCGTGCCGACCATCGCCGTGAAGAACTCGGGGGTGCCGTCCTGCGTCGTCGCCAGGACGAACACGCGGACCTTGACGTAGCCGTCGGTGGTGCTCGCCTTCGGTGCTGCCGCTGGTTGCGCTTCGGGAGCGCTCGTACCCGGGGTGCCGGTCGTGCCTGCGGTGGCGTCCGCCACGTCGGCGAAGGTCGTGTCTGCTGCCGGTGCTGCTGCGGTGCTGGTCGTCATGGTCTGCTCCTGGGTGTTGACGTTGGAAACTTGCTCTTTGGAAGCCTTGGGGCGCGAGGAACGGCGCGGGGTGGCTTGTGCGTTGGTAGCGGTGGTGTCGGTAAGGTGAGCCATGGTGTTTCTCCTTCTCAGGGTGGGTTGAGTTCGTTTGCTCTTCGGAGCCGCCTTGACGCATAACCAGGACGGACAGGCCACCAGGGCCAGGGCACGACCGGATGCCGCACGCGCCGCACGACCGGAGGGAGAAAGGGGAACGGGAGAGGACGTGGCAACGCTGCGCAGCACCCTTGCCCTACCAGGTGGACAGGCTGGCCTATGCGTCGGAGAAAGGCGGACCGGGGAGCAACGAACGTTTTCAACACCCCTGAGCCCAGGGATCACCGCGCCACGTTTGACACCACCGCCGACGTGCCCTGGCACGGCGCTGCTGGGCGCTGCATTGCCCAGCGGTTGGTCGTTGACGTCAGCGGAGCACCGACCGGATGCTTCGCCTCACCGCTCGGAGCGGCCCTCCGCGCTGGACGGTTCGAGCGCCGCCGTTCCGCCTCACCAGGCCGTCCCGGCCGCCCCTGGGTTCCGCGGGCTCCGGCGGTTGAGCGTATGCAGCACCGGAGTGGCGTCGATAGCGATCCGTGGCCGAATCGCCTGCCCGCGCCGTTCAGCAGCCCCGCACCGCGGGGCGCCCGTCGTCAGGTCTTCTGCCCGCCCTGCTTCATCGCGTCCAGCTCGGCGAGCATGCGGGCCCGGGCCTCGTTGTTGATCTCGTCCATCCGCTGCGCGATCAGCGCGCTGTCGATCATCGTGCCCAGACGCTGGGTGTCGGGGTAGCTCCAGCCGTGGGCCATGCAAAGCACGCCCTTGAGCATCGAAAACTCGTTGTCGTTGCCCCGGAACCCGTCGATCAGGGCCTGGGTCCGGGCGGTGCGTGCGCTCTTGCGTGCCATGGGGTCGTCCTCGTGGTTGGTGGTGCGGTGCCCCCGCCGTCGCGGGGACCGTGGGGGTCAGGCGGTGGCGGCCGGCGCGGTGCCGTCGCCGATCGCGTGCCGGTTGAGTTCGATCAACCGGTTGGCGACCATGGTGGTGTCGACCGTCCGGTAAAACCGGATGCGGTCCGCGTCCGGCCATTTGTGGGCCATCGTCAGGACGCCCGCCAGCATTTGGGCCTCGTTGGCGGAGCCGCGGAAGTCGTCCAGCATGGCCTGCGTGCGGGTGGTGCGTGCGTTCTTGCGTGCCATCGTGTTCTCCGTTGTTGGATGGGTGGACCCGTGCCGTGGCACGGATCCGGGTGAATCAGTGGGTCTGCACGTCGCGCGATGCCCAGTGCGCCGCTTCCTCGGTCTCCCGATGCGCCTCGGTGGCGGCCTCGGTCATCAGCTCGATGGCCACGCCCTCGAGGTACGCGTCGCCGTCGCTCTCGATGCCCCACAACGCGTGCCCGTAGTCGTTCGCCACGAGGCCGTCCAGGTCCTCGTCGTCGCCCAGCAACGTCACGACCACGCCCACCCAGTTCCACTGGTCTGCGGCCCAGCGGCGCAGGTGCTCGAAGTCCAGACGCACCGCCTCGGCGCGCACCTCGCCCTCGGTGAGGGGTTTGCTCGGGTCACGCCCGGGGACCGTCACGGTCTCCGTCGCGCGGCGGTGCTCCTGCATCAGGCCGCCGAAACGGTGGGACACGGTCGCTTTGCCAACGGGGCGGCGCACCACGCGGTCCTTCGCCAGCCGGGCGATCAACGCCTGACGCTGCGCCTCGGACAAGCCCCAGCCCTCACGCTTCGCAATCCGGTTGGCCTCGGCCACGTCGTAGAACCGCTTGCTGCCGTGGTCGCTCGAAAGGACCCACTCGCCCGGGCGCTTGTCGCGCGTGGTCCAGTCGCTCACCGGGCCGTGGCCGTCCTCCTCGTCCCACGGGGCGCCCTTGTCGTCGTCGTTCTCGACGTTGACCCGGAAACGGTAGGTGTGGCCGTCGATCGTCAGCTCGCGCACCTCGCCGTCGAAAACCCAGCCACGGGTCGGGGAGACGGCGGAGATGGTGGTGGTCGTCATGGTCGTGGTCCTCGAATGTGGTCAGTGGGTCAGGTGGTAGTCGTAGATCGCCCAGTCGTAGCGGCCGGCCAGTTGCTCGGCGTAGGCCACGGCCAGCTCGTGGGTCGCAAGGTCCGCCACGCACGCCACGCCGCCCTCCACCTCGTGCAGGTAGACGGAGAAAAACTGCGGGTTCTGGTTGTCCACCTCGCAGCAGCTCTTCGCCGGGTCGATCAGGTCGATTTCCTCGCGGACGCCCTGAATCTCGATGGCGTCGAAACGCTCGGGGGTGCCGTCGATCACCTCGGTGGCGTAGCACCCGTTCTTGAACGGTTGCGCCGTTGCCGTGACACCTGCTGTTTGGTGAGCCTGGGAGGCGAAGGAACCGTCGCGGTTTGCGCTGTTCGTGCCGGTCTGTGGGTTCGTCGTGGTCATGGCTGTTCGTCCTTTCCGTGGGTTTCTGCTGTCTGGAGCCGCCTGACGTCGAACAAGCCCTGCCGGGACCCGGGGCCAGGCCGTCGCCGGATGCCGCACGCCTGACCGACCACCAGGAGGGAAGGACCGGGAGAGGACGACGAGCGCAGCGGTGCCTTGCCCCACCAGGGGCACGGTGTTGGGCTAGACGTCGGTTCAAGGCGGACCGGGCAGCGACCGCGGAAAGGTGTGGACCACGCGCCCACGGGGGAGACCGGCACGGCGCGGCGAGCAACGCCGCGGGACGTTGAGCCGTTCGGGGGTCAGCCGTTCGGGGTAGGGTCTGCCCGTGCTGTGGCACGGATCCAGGCCACCGGGAACCCACCAGGGGCCCGGCTGGTCCCGCCCTGCTGTTGCCGGTGCTTGCGCGTGCCCAAGGGGTGCCACGGCACGTAAGAAGTGCTTGCGTCGTCCCGCGAATCTTGAGAAGCTCGGGCTTTCAGCACCAACGGGATTTCAAGGGATGGCGACGACAACGGAAGCGATGGACCTGGCCGACGAGGGGGCTGTCAAGCGGACCCGTGCACCGCGGGGTCAGCCCATCCCCGTGAAGCGCGTCCACGGCTACATGTGGAAAAAGGACAAGGACGCGTTCGCGCACCTGACGGCGCAGAACGGTCTGCAGATGACCGAAACGTTCACCCGGGAGGTCGAGCGGTGGCTGTCCGGGGCGTTCGAGCTGGAAGTGGTCGAGCTGCCGGACTTCAAGACGCCGCGCGACGACTGGCCGGGCCGTCAGCCCAAGCCGAACAACGCCAAGGTGGGCGTGCGGTTCGTGGCGGACCTGCCGGAAAAGGTGTACAAGCGCTTCAAACTGCAATGCGTGAAGCTCGATTGTTCGATGATCGAGGTCACGTCCGCGCTGATCCAGCGCTGGAACGCGGAGCACCAGTAACGACAAAGCGGGCCGTAGCCCGCTTTGTTCTTGGTGCGCCCTCCTCCCGACGCGCTGTCATACCGGGACCGCCTCGCGCGGTGCCGGTTCCACCAGGGCGTGGGCCAGCAGCCACGCCTCGTCCAGCGGATGCGGTGCCGCGTACGGCTGGAACGACGCGTCCTCCTCGTGGAACGAGCGGATCAGGTCGTCCGCCGCCTCCCGGGCGTTCTCCGCCACCGGGTGCCGGTCGAAGTAGGTGTCCCGATCCTGCGCCAAGCGCTCGGCCATGCCCGGCTTGAACGCGAACCAGCCCGCGTCCACGCCCGCCTGGTCGACGTCGAACAGCACACGCAGGACCTGTTGCAGGACCCAGGGCGAGCCGAACTCCGCCGCCCGATCACCGAACGACCAGGCCGGCATGTCCCGGTTTCTGGGGTGCAGGGTCAGGAAGTACGACGCGCAGCCGTCGTCCCAGCCGGTGAATCCGTACCGGTCCCACTGGTCGAGGGTCCAGCCGTTCAGGTCCACGAGCCCCTTGTCCGGGGGAAGAACAAACACACGCGACAACGAAAGACGCGACATTTCAAATACCTCCAACAGGTGGTTTGGGTAGGTGGTTGAGCTGGCCCAGGGGCCTACTGTTTTTCCAGGATTGCACACAAATCCGTTTTTGCAAACGTAACGATGACGGTCTCACCGTCGCGTGGCGTCAAAACCTCGGACACCACCCGATCCCTCCGCCTTCGGCCATCATCGCGTACCCACGGGTTCCCGCTCACGTACACGCGACGCGGACCCGCCATTTCCGGCAATCCCTTTCCCCTCAAGGCTTTCGGAACATGTTAATCCGTGCCACGGCACATGTTGACATCATATCCGTACCCGTGGTTACATGCGACTCATCCGTGCCACTGCACGGTTCCGTTTCGGTTAAGACGTGCCACGGCACACCCAAAAACAAGGATACCCTCATGAAACCGATGACCATCGTTGCATGCAGCACCAAGGGCGGTACGAGCAAAACCACCACGTGCGTGAACCTGCCGGACGCCATCGCCCAGGAGCTGGGCGTGGAGCTGGGCACCGGATTCGACGCGCAGCTTTTCGACCTGGACCCCCAGATGTCCGCGAGCGAATGGCACGAGGCCGCCGGCGCCGGTGCCCGTCCGTTCCCGGTGCTGGCATGCCCGCGCCCCACGCTCGACCAGTTCCTGGCGACCGTGCGCGAGCCGCGCGATCTGCGGGTGTTCGACTGCCCGGGGATCGAGGCCTCGAACCCGGCGACGATCGCCGCCGTGCGTGCCGCCGATTTCGTGCTGCTGCCCATCCAGCCGTCGGCGTTCGACATGTGGGCCAACGCCAAGCTGGTCGACCTGGTGCGCACCCGGATGGACATCACGGACGGGCGCACGAAAGCCGCGTTTCTGATCACCCAGGCGTCGCCGCGCTCGCGCCTAGCCCGCCTGACCCGGGAAGCGTTGCAGGAAACGGGGATCCCGGTGCTGGACACGGTGATGCACGCCCGCAAGAGCTACGTCGAAGCGGCGGCCAACGGGGTGACGGTGTTCCAGCACTCGGACGCGCAGGCCCAGGCCGAAATGCGCGGTGTGGCGCGCGAGGTCCTGGCGATGCTGGCGACGTGCCATGGCACCGACCGCGCCGGCCTGGCCGCGGCGTGAGGGGGTGCCTGTGAAAACGACGCTTTCGTTTCAACGCCCCAGCGCCCGCAAGGCCCAGGACGAGAAGCCCGCCGTGGTGGTGCCCCCGCCCGCGCTGCGCTTGGTCCGCACCCCCGAAGAGGAACGCAAGGGAAACAACGCCGCAGGGAGCACCCGGTTCCACGTGCGTCTGCCGATCGCGCACAAGCGGTTCGTCGAAGCACGGGCGGAGGCGTCGGGGTCCACGCTCACGACGCTGTTCCGTGGGCTGCTGGAGGACTGGCTCGCCGGAACGGTGACCGTCACCGTGCCCTCGGTCGCGCCCACCGAGGACCGGGAACGGTTGAGCCTGGACCTGCCCACGCCGCTCTACCGCCAGGTGAAGGCCAAGGTCAGCGCCGACGGGCACCGCCTCACCGACGTGACCGTGGGGCTGATCGAGCGGCTGATGGCCAGCGCGCGCCGTCGCTGACGCGCACCGCCCCTGTACGACAAAGGCCCGGGAAACCGGGCCTTTTGCATGGGGCGGACGATCAGCGGGAACGCCCGTATTCGTAGTCGTAATCCCGCTCCCGGCGCAGGCTGCGATCCGCTTCCAGCTTGCGCTGCTGCTCCTGCGCCGGCGTCGGCGGGAGCGCACGGGTCGCCGCCTGCTGCACCGCCTGTTCCGCTGCGCGCTTCGCCACCGCCAGGGCCTCCGCCTTCTGCCGTGCCTCGTACGCGGCCCGTGCCGCTGCCTTGCGGGCGTTGATCTGGGTCATGGACGCCACGAACCCGCTTTGCGCCTGGGTGGCCGTCGCCTCGCGCTCGTTCACCGCGTCACGGGCGCGCAGCTCCGCCGCATGCTGCGGTTCGCCGCCCAGACGACGGCGCGACGCTTCCTCGTTCTCCGCCGCCTGAGAGATCCCGCGCGCCTTAAGCGCCTCGCGTTCCTCGGTCCGAGCCGCGGCCTGCTCCGCCTCCACCAAATGAGCAGGGATCTTGATCGGTTCGAGACGACGGGACGCCCCACGCTGCTGCGGGCGGATCTCCTTCGCCTCCTCGCGGGTGATCTGCTTCACATCCATCGTGGTGACGTTCAGCGCCTGCTCGGTGAGGGCCTGGGCGATCCCGCCGCGGCGGGTGCCGTCCTCGTCGATGGTGCCCAGCAGGTCCTCGTCCAGGCCGTAGATGCCGTACTCGGACTTCATCCGGGTCATCGCCACGAGCGCCGACTGGTTGTTCACCATGTGCAAACCAGCCGGACCGACGAAGTGGAGAACTTTGTCGATCGACTGGCCCTGGGATTTGTGGACGGTGCCGGCGTACGCCAGCATGACGTCGGGGCAGTCCTTGGTGTCGAACGACACGTAGCGCCCGTTCTGCTCTGGGATGTCCGACACCAACCGGATGGTCATCAGGTGACTTTTTTTGTCGTCGGACGGTCGAAGCTGGGTGATGATCCCACCCTCGCCGTTCGACACGCCCAGGTCGTCGTGCTTTTCGGTGAACAGCACCTTGTCACCGGTGGCCACGATCTCCTGCCGCCATTCGTCGTTGACGATCAGCCGCACGCGCTGGTCCTCGCCCAGGAGCCCCCGCTCCTTGAACCCCTGCCGGATGTCCTCGTTCATCTGCTGCACCTCGCGGTTGGTCCCGCAGATCACGATGGTCTGCGCGTAGTCCCGGTTGAAATCGTTGAACTGGGAGGTGTCGATCGACACCGTGTGCTTCTTCTGGTTCAGATCGGCGGGCGTAACCTCGACCTCGACGAGGAACCCCTCACCGTTTTCGTTCAGCTCCATACCCTTCACCACGCCGGTGTCGTTCGCGTGGATGCCCAAGGCCTTGTCGCCCACGCCGAACACCACCTTGTCACGAACGGACATGTCCACGTCGCGCAGTTCACCACCCACCATGAGCTTGACGGTTTCCGGCTCGCCCAGGCCCTCGGTCTTGAAGTAATCGTGCACCAGCAGGGCCCGCGCTTCGGGTTCGGTCTCCGAGGTGCGGATGTGACCGTTGGCCAGGTATCGCGCGAAAATCCTGGAGCCGTCGCGCTCGTCGTACAGCATGTTGGCGGTGATCCGGTCGCGCTCCTCGCGCTGCCGGCGGATCTCCTTGAGCGCATGCTCCTTGATGCGTGCCTGCATGATCCGGAAGCCCGACCCGGCCCCCACCGGCTGCAACTGCAGGTGGTCGCCCATGAGCACGAGCTTCGCCCCGGCCTTGTCGCACAAGTCCTGCATTTCGGCGATGCTCTGGGAGGTCTGCATGCCGGCTTCGTCGATGATCAGCATGGTCTTGCTGTCCAGCGGGAGCTTGCCGTTTTTGATCCGGTGCAGGGTCGTGCGGGTCGAGTAGCTCTCCACCCCGCTCTCGCTTTGCAGCTTCTTGGCGGCCTTCCAGGATTCGGACACGCCGATGATCTTGCCCCCAGCTTCTTCCCACGTGATTTTCGTGGCAGTGAAGGACGTGGTTTTGCCCGTGCCGGCACGTCCCGAGATGATCGCGCAGCCCCCCGTGTCCGAGCAGATGTAGCGGACGCTGCCTTCCTGCTCGGCGTTGAGCTTCAGGCCCGGGTTTTTCGCCTGGAACTTCGCCAGACCGGCGTCGACCTGCTCCTTGGTCAGTCGGATGGACTGCTCGTCAGCGCGAGCCCCGGCCTTCTTGATGATTCCGGCCTCCAGGTCCACCATGGCCTGGGAGGCGTACCGTGCGATGCCGGTCTTCGGGTCGTGCTCGAACGCCAGGACGCGTTTCACGTCGTCCAGGATGGCGTCGGTCTTCTCGATCACGCCGCGCATGTCCAGCCGGCCCACGTATTCGAACGCGACCTGCTTCATCAGCTCGTAGCGGTTGAACAGGGACGACGCTACGTGGACGGTTTTGAGGATCTCGTCGTCCGACTTCGGGGTCATGTCCTGCTGCTTCTCCTGGCCCTTCACGGGTTCCAGGTCCTTGTGGCCCAAGTTCGACACCACGCCGGGTGCCAGCAACTGGTCGACGGACTGGTAAGCGTCCGGGTTGTTGCGGCGGCGCTCCTCAAACTCCTGCGTCCAGATTTCCCGCAGCTCCTGGATGGACGGCTCGTTCTTATCCTTGCGGGTGCGTTCGGCGGCCTGGTCCTCGGTGACCTCGGGGTGTTCTTCCATGTACTGAAGAATCGCCTGACGACGTTTGCTGTGCGCGTTCCGGCTCACCTCGTCGATGCCGGCGATGCGGTAGAAGACATCGCCCGTCTCACGGCCCTTCGCATTGAGCTGGAGGTGCTTGTTGACCTGGAAACCCATCTCCTGCATTCGATGGGCCAACTCGTTGCGGTACACCGCCCCCGCTGCATGCTTGATCGCCAGCAGCGTGCTCTGTTCGAGCGTGGTGATGTGCTGCTCACCGTGTTCATCCGTCCAATGAACCATGTTCATGATGATGAAGTGGGTGTGCAGGTTCGGGTCCAGATCCCGGTTTGTGAAGTGGGTCACCTCGGCCGCGATCATGCCCACGTCGCGGACAACCACCTTACCGCCCTGTCCGACGCGGGTGTAGATCTCCGATTCGACAAACCGCATGGCCGCCCGAGCCGCTTCCTGATGAGCCTCGACGATCGCCTCACGTTTTTCCGGCGAGTTGGTCGGGTCCGCTATCAACATGGACACGCCCTTCTCTGCGGTCGCCGTGAAGTCGTTCGCCGCCCGGCGCCCTCGCTTGCTGCTGTTCTGTACCCCCTTCGTCCCGTCCGGGAGCTTGCCGTTCAGGAGGTTCAGCAGAATGTCCCGGTCGACGTGCCCGGTAAGACTAAGCGCTTCAGCCCCCTTTCCGAACCAGGCGGTCTGGTTCTTCTCCTTGCCGTCCGCGGTGATGTAGTAGACCGCCTCCTTCGCCATGAAGTAGTTGATGATGTTGTTACCGTTCTTGTCATGGCCCTTCGGGCTCAGCGACGTCGACGTAAACATGCTTCCCTCCTATATAGTATGTCTGTGCCCTGGCACGGATGGTTCGAAGGCCAAAATCGCCGAGTTGGATCCAGGTTACTGACGAAAATGAGGGCGTCAAGCGCCCCCCATGCGCGAGCCCGCCCCGCTGGATCAGTCGGTTTCGGTCGCCTCGTCCGGATGCTGCGCAGCGCTTTCGTGGGCTTCCTGACCGGCGCGGATCTTGGCCCACGCCTCGGCCACGCGCTTCTTCCGATTGCGCAGCGCCCGAACGTCGCTCTCCAGAAATGCGTAGGTGAAGAATGCGATGACCAGGAGGGCCACGGACACCGGGGCTTGCCACCACCCGTGGCTGAACCAGGCCATGACCACGCTGCACGCCGCAATGCTGACGATGCGCTGCACGTCGTCGGTGTCGACCCCGTACTCCTGGTTCGGGTTGAACTCGACCACAAGGCTCGCCACGCTGAGCAGCAGGACGACGCCCAGCAGGAACAGGTTGATGAGATGCCAGGTGGCCATGGTCGCCTCCGTCGGTGGTTGGGATGTACCCAAACCTAGCGGGTCCCCCAGGCGCGTCAACCCCGCACCCGGGGATTTTTCGACCCGCCTCAGAGCGAGCGCTCGGGCTCGTTCTCCGGGGCCTGCGTGCGCACCGACACCTGCCGGACGGTGGTGATCTGCTTCTTCGGCGCGACCACCGTCACCGTGCGGACCTCGCCCGTCTGGTTGTCGATCACGTTCTCCACGTTTTTCGCCGGGCCCTGCGCGCCCTCGGCGAGCTTCAAGCCTTCCAGGACCAGGTGCCCACCGGGGATCACCGCCTCCGCCACCTGGCCCGCGACCGCTTCGAGCAGGAGGGAGGCCGACTCGTCCATCTCGCCCGGGTCGTGCCAGTCCCCGCGGCGTTCCTGCTCCCGCTGCAGGTTCGCGGCGTCGACCATGGCGTGCTGGTACTCCTCGCTGTCGCGTTCGACGTCCACCTCCACGGTCTCCACCACCGTCTCCTTCTTGCGCTGCATTTCCAGCTCGTACAGCTCCATCGGGGACAGCGGGCGGTACGCCAGGGTAGTGGTCGAATCGGGGTCGCTCGATCCCGTGAGTTCGGGGCCGCGCTCGCCCTGGGTGGCCATGCTCCCCTCGAGCATCGCGTCGAGGTCCACACCACCGGAAGCGGTGCTCGTGGTGGCGGGCGGAATCTCGGCGGTCGCTGCTGCTGCCGCGTCGCGGTCCGCCTTGAGCTTCTCGACCTGGATCATCGGCTTGTAGTCGCTCAACGCCGGCACCTTTCCACCCACCAACCAGGCGGCCAACGGGGGCGTGCTCGCGTCCGACGCCGACGGCATCTTGTCCTTCTCGATGAACGGCCACAACAGGTGGTAGAGGTCCGCGCCGATCCGCACCACCGCCTTGATGCCGGCCGGGCGCCTGCCCAGCCAGGACGCGCGCTGCTTGCCCATGTCCCGGGTGGACGACAACACCTCCGGACGGATCACCGGCACCTCGACGCTCTCGTAGGTGGTGGGGGTCTCCGGCTGGCCCTTCGCCGCAGGACGCCCCGGGTGCGTGACCTGCACCGTGCGCTTCGGGAAGTTGGCGGCCATCTGCGCGCCCATCTCCGGCGCCGCTGCCCGTCCCAGGATTTTGATCGTGGTGTTGCCCGAGATCCGGCCCCGGCCCTCCTGACCGTACAGCTCGATCAACGCGTCCTCAGTCTGCACCGCGATCACGTGGACCATGCCCTTCGATCGGCCCAGTTCGAGCGCGTCGAAAATCGACTCCTTTTTGCCCTGGCTGGTGAACTCGTCCTCCATGAACAGGAGCGTGCGGCCGGTGCCGTCCGTAGGGTTGTCGTTCAGGCTGAGCATCTTCGCCGTCAGAAACGCGTGCATCGCCAGCAGGTAGCCCTTGGTCAGGGACTTGTATTCCAGGTTGTTGCGCAGGACGATCTGGTGCACGCCCTTGCGGCCCTTGCGCTCCACCCGGTCGACGAACAGCCGCAGCGACACGCGACGGCGCTTCGGCTGACCTTCCGCCGGTTCGCCCCACGCCTTGCCCAGCTTGTGGATGTCCTGGCAGAACGTGCGGAACGTGACCTCGAAGCTCTTCACCGTGTTGCTCTTCTCGTAGTCGGCGATGAGCTGGGCGGTCCCCGGGTCGTGCTCCGCCGCCCAGGCGTAGATGTCCTTCATCGCCGACATGATCCGGAACGAGAGGTGGCCCCAGTGCCAGGGCTTGGGCTTCTCGACGCCCAGCTCTTCCGCACGGGCGCACGCCACGCGGTACTCGACGATCAGCGCCAACACGATGGCCCGCAGGATGCCCCGCGCGCCCTCGGACCACATCGGGTCCTTCGACGCCGGCACGTACGCGTTGGCGAACACGGTGGCGTCTTCCTCCCGCACGAGGTCTCGTCCGATGTCCCAAGCCGCATCGCGGTCGGAGAACGGGCTGATGGTCGCCACGTTCGCCGACGAGCGCCCGAGCTTCTTGTTGATCGTCTGGATCACATGGGACTGCGTGCCCTTGGCGTCCATGATGACCATGAAGACGTTCTGGACCATCGCCTCGTACGTGAGGTGGGCCAGGATCGCGCTCTTACCGGCGCCGGCAGCGCCCATGATGATCGCCGACGTGCTCCACGCCTGTTGGCTGAGCCAGGTCAGGCCCGGGTGCAGCGGGAGGAACGGGGGCTGGTCGCCGTTCAGTTCGAGCACCGCCTGCTCGGCGAGCTTCACCGCATCCTTCCCGTCGTGGAACTGCATGCCGGTGAGGTGCCGGCTGTTGCAGTAGATCGTGCTCATCTTCGCGGTGATGTAAGCGCCGACCGCGAGGCCAGGCACCGCCGCCAGCGCCGCCTTCCCCTTAATGAACCACCAGTTCATCTGGTCGAGCCCGGCCTGGTAGGCGGCCACGTTGTCAGCGAACGGGTGGTTGCCCAGTTCGCGGTGCAGAAAGGTTTCAAACCAGTAGAGCGCGTGCTTGGCCAGGCCCATGTGGCTGACACCGCCCAGAGCGCCGGTCTTGGTCGCGACCAACCATTCCACGGCCATGGACACAGCCCCCGCCACGGTCCCGATGACCGCACCACCTACGACGGCGCTGCCGATCAAACGGTACGGCTGGTCGGGTGCCAGGTTGGCCGGCGGCTTGAACGCCGCCCAGTGAACGATCTTGGCCATGCCCTGGTCCTCCTGCCGTATGGGAAGATCCAGGGTAGCCGCCGCGGAGCGTTACGCAAGTTACCCCCGGAGGCGGTGAAACCCCACCCGGTCGGGACCGGGCGATCCCGCTGACGCCCATGGGCCCGGGCCGAGCATCGGTCGCCGGAAACGGGCGTCAGCAGGGGTTTTGAAACCAGCCCCCGCGCCGGGATGGGGTTGGGGGTGTCACGGGAGGGAGGTGTGCCCTGGCACGGATTCAGCCGTACCAAGGCGGGATCAGCGGAGCGCGAGGTAGCCGAGGGTCGCCACCAGCACGATCACCCCCATCGGGAGCGCGTAGCACCGCACCAGCAGGTGGGCCCAGCTCTCCTCCGCCTGGCGATCGGACGGTTCGGACACGTCCTGAACGGTCATCGGTTCGTCGTGGCGCCCCACCACGTCGCGCGGCAACGACCAGTAGCGCCACCGGGCCCGCGTGATCCGCACGTGGTCGTCGTGGCCCATCCAGTGCTCCTTGCCCATCGCGACGAACGCCCGGATCCGCACGACCGTGGACCGGGTCCGAATCGCGTTCAGCAGCAACGACGCGGTGGCCTTCCGGTTCCCCTCCGGCAACGTGCCCAGTTGCGCCGCCAGGTTGTGCTCCAGCTCAACCACCGACGGGCTCTCCCCCTCCGTCGGCACCTCGGACAGCCCCTCCTGCTCGCTGCTCTTCCACATGCCCATCGCAACACCTCCTGTACAGGTACGCTCCCGGGTCGAACCGGCAGGACGCGGGAGCGGGCGCCCTGCCGGTGGGTGGTCAGTCGTTGCCGTCGACCGGGTCGTCCAGCTCGGAAATGATCCGCTGAATGTCCTGGTCGTCCCGTGAGCCCACCCCGGCGTACCAGCTCGGCTTCTTCACCTTAGCATGTGCCAGGGCACGGGGCGATTCCGCCGAAACGGACGGTGCCGCTGCCGCACGGGCCGCCACGGGGCTGGACACGGACGGGGCGCCGGGTTCGTCGAACGGATCGGGCTGGACCGCCGGCCGGACGTTCTGCACCGCCCCGACGCGCGGGAGCGGGTCCCACGGCGGGTCGATGGGTTCCTCGACCGCTGCGGTGGCCGGCGCGCTTTCCGCCGCAGCCTCTGCCTGGTCGCCCACCAACGGCTTCACCAGCGGCTTGGGTTGCGGTTCCGGCGTGTCGCTGGCGACGCCCTTGGTAAGCGTGATACCGCCCATCCGGGCGAGCACCACGTTCGCCTCGTTCGACGCCGACTGCAGCTTGTCGAGCAGGTGCGCCACCACCTCGCCCGCGTGGTAGGGCACGTCGCACACGTGGTCGCACGCCCGGTGGATCGCCCAGTCGTCGTTGGCGCTGTGCCCGACCCCGACCACCACGAAGACCCCGCGTTCGCGCAGGGTTTCCAGGGCCGCCACGCTGTCCGGCGCGTTGTAGGTGTCGAACTGCCCGTTCTTCACGTCCCCGCCGCCGCGCACGATCGCCACGATGTCGCCCTTGTTCAGATACAGCGCGTCCAGCCGGTCCAGCGCCTCCGCCAGGTGGCCGCTGGAGTCCACGCCCTCCTTCGCCGCCTTCATCCGGACGGTGTCCGTGATCGTATGGCCGCCTCTGGTCAACCGCTTCTTGAAGTCCAGGAACCCGTCCGAGTTGATCGCCGCCGTGGTCACGCAAAACACCCGGCCGGTGATCTCGTCCGTCGATTGGGGAACCCGGGTCTCCTCGATCGGCGCAACCGGAACAGTAGTCGCCGCGCGCATCAGCGTCGGGCGACCCATGATCTCCTGCATGACGGTGTGCCGCATGTGCGGGAACCGCGAGGTGCCGATCTCCACCAGGCCCGACCAGGTGTCGCCGCCGTTCATGGACGCGCTGGCAAAGTAGACGAACGCCTCGCGGCCCGTGCGGGTCACCAGGTGCTCGCGCACGGTGGTCGCCGCGCGCCCGGCCAAGGTCTCGACGTAGTGCAGCGTGCGCTCGTCGATGGTCGGCAGGCACACCACGTTGCAGCAGTTCTGGACGAAGGCCTCGACCGCGAAGTGGTTCCTGGCCTTGCCGTGCAGCGAGGTGATGCTCTGGGTCAGGACGATGTTGATGTGGCCGTAGCCCCGGGAAATGTCGATCCAGTTGGAGTCGTCCATGCTGGACCCGTCCGCCGTGAGGATCTTTTGGAACTCGTCGTGCAGCTCGCCGGTGAAACGGTCCACGCCGTACACCACGCGCTTGCCCTCCACCACTAGGGCGTCCCGGAAGTCCTGCGAGGACCGGATAACGTCGTGGTATTGCATCCGGAGGATCTCGGCGACGAACAGCGCCGCGTCGCCGTACGTGTGGGTGGGCATTTCCAGGACGATGAACTGCTGCTGTACGTACACCAGGTCGAACCAGTCGATCCCGGTGGCCACGTCCGCGCAGAAGGCCCGCCGCAGTTTCGGGTTCTCGTAGAACGGACGGGTGATGGTCAGCAGGCTGGCCACGTGCCAAGCGTACTGCTCGAAAATCTTGGCGTCGTCGGTCGTCACCATCGAAACCTTGGTCGGGGATGCGCTGCCCACCTGGGTGATGATGTCCGTGGTCTTGCCCTTCTTCGCCGACGGGTCCTTGGCGAAGTGCAGCATCGAGAACACGTAAGCCCCGGTCTCCCGGGAACGCAGCGCCGCCAGCGTGTCCGCCGCCGCCTCGCGCTGCTCGTCGGTGGTGTAGAGCGCTTGGAACCGATGGGCCAGCTTGTAGCGCGCCACGAACTTCAACGGCTCGTTGAGGTAGTGGAACAGGTCCGCCAAGGTGGGCTCCCGGCGCTCCACGTTCCGGATGAACCGTGCGATCAGCACCGCGTCGGTCACGCCCTCGCTCCCCCAGTAAGCCTCTCCGCCCTTCACCTTGGAGCTGTACAGCGTCAGGAAGTCGCGCAGCTTCTGGTCGGACCAGCCCGCCAGGAGGTTGCAGGGCATGGTGTCGCTGGCCGGTCCCAGGATCACGGTGCGGTCCAGGCGTCGGCAGACGTTCGCGTAGTCGCCCTTCACCACGTCGGTCACGAGCATGGCCACGCGTGCGTCGTGCAGCCGCTTCAGCAGCGGAATGCCGGCGCCGGTGGTCTTGCCCGTCCCGGTGCCGCCCAAGACGGCGACCGAGGTGGTCGCGTCTCGAAACGTCAGGAGGAGTTCGACGGGCGGGTTCTTCCCGTCCGCCGAGCCCGGCTTGGTGTACGCCAGGAGCACCTGACCCGCCATCGGTTTGGTCAGGTCAATCTCGGCGGGAACGATAAAGGGTGCCAGGGCACGGTCTTCCGTCAACGGAAAGACGGGCTGGACGGGTTGGGGTTCTGCTGACTTCGGGGGCTGGGCTTTGGGAACGCCCAGCATCTTGAGTACCGCCAGTGCGATCGTCTTCACGTGTCTCCTCCGTGATGTCGCCGGTGTTAGGCCTTGGCGGCCAGGGCCTTCTGGATCGCCACCAACGTGTCGTTGATCGCCTTGAACTTCGCGTCGATCTTCTCGATCTCCGCCACGACGGTGTTGGACAGGTTTTCGACTTTGAGCTGCAGCTTGGCCCGAGCGTCCCGTTCGGAACGGCTGGTGTCGCCCAACGCCACGCGGACGCTTTCCTCGGTCTTGGAGGAAACGGCATCGGACATCAGCGGGACCGCCCCCTCGATCGTGTGGGTCACCACGTCCAGCAGATCTGCACGCAACCCTTCGAGCTGGTCGCGACCGTCGAGGTAGCCGAAGAGCAAGTCGCGCAACAGACGGTTCGTGCTGTCGAATCCGGCCGCCTGGCGCTCCTCCTCGACACGTGCGGCCTCCGCGTTGGAGACGTAGATGCCGAGGGTCTTGCCGTTGCGCGTCGCGCTGCGATCGCTCTGGCTGTTTTCAGCGAGGCTTCGGACGGTGCGGGTGCGAGGCATGTTGGGCGCTCCTGTTGGAAGTGGTGATGACCCAACATGGCAGGTCCCAGCCGTTTGTCCAGCGTTTGGCGAAACCAGCCGACGAACGGTCGACTTGCATAAGCACCTTATGCAGATTGAGCCTTGCTGGACGGGGCTCTGCGTGGTGCTTTGCGCTTTTTGCTTATGCGTTGCATAAGCAGCCGAGCCAAGCCCAGCAAGGCGATGGCGGTGGTTTTAGGGGTAGGTTCTTAAACACCAACGGTGCGAAGGGTGTGTCGTTGCAGGATTTGCGCAGTCTCTCCCCCGAGTACGTCTTCACGTTTTTCCACTCGAGGAGGAGTGACGTCGCAATCCCCGCAACCAGAGTGCTCCGCACGACGCTTCACCGCTTTTCCGCTCTCGCAGTACCCCCTCGCTTCCCCCCCCCAGCGCACATCCTCGCTCTACCTGTGCGCTCCGCTGTCCCTGTGCCCGCCCCTTCCTCTCGCACCTGGGACAGCCTCCTTCCATCGGTGTTCGCCGTTCGGTGTCGCCTTCAGCGTTCGGACCCGCCCCTGCCTCTCGAACGAACGCTCGCCGTTGGGGTGCGCCGTTGCTGTACCGGGGAGCGTTGCTCCGCTGCCCGGTGGGGGTGCCCGTCGCCGTGCGGTACGGAACGCCCAGCGTGACGCCGACGCGGTACGACGGTGGGGGTCCGGGGTGGCTGTGCGCCGTTGCCTGGACGTGCCGGTGCGCGCGCAGCGTGCAGCGCGACCCTGCCCCATCGGGTCGTGGCGACGCGTCGCCGGGTCCGGGCGGACGTTACGGTGTTGGGGTTGCTCGCGTCAGCGAGGGGGTCCGCCTCCGTCTGTCGGGGGTTCGGGTGCGTCGCTCCGCGTGTACGTACACCGGACGCTCGCGCCCCGCAGCACCCCCGGGTCATGCCCCTGTGCCCGGTATGACGCTGGCATTCTCACCAACGCAACGCGTGGACGGGTCGTGCGGTGCGACCTGGGGTTGGTCGAACCGCGCCCGCGCGCAGCGCCCCCGGTCACGCCCCGTTGACCGGTATGACATGTGCATTGGCACGGGTAAGCCTGCACCCCGTCCGCCGCATGCCCTTCGCCTTCCGTCACCCTTTCCAGGCGTGCGCACGCACGACCGGGACGCGCCCTCGGTGCGGTACGACGGTGCGGGTTCCGTGGGTCGCCGTACCCCGGTGAGCCTCGCCGTCGCTCTGGGGTCGAACGTCTGCCCGGTGGTGGTGGTCGAGCGCGCATGGTCGCGGAGCGGCACCGTCGCGTGGACATGGGGCGTCAACGCGACCGGTATCCGAGCCCCGTCAGGGGCCGGGAACCGGGAGGAGTTGCGCCGTCCGCGCAGGTGCCGCGAAGCGAACGCACGTCCCCCGCCCGCGCAGCGGTGCCGGTGATGCTGGACCAGGACCGGTCGTGCGTGCGCGGGGTGCCCTCCTTCCTTCCATGGCGCTCAACCGATCGCGCCCGGCGCGTCGAGCAGCGCCCGCCTGGGCCATCCCCTTCACCCCCGATCCCCGGTACAACGCCACGGGCCAACCGCACGTCCGACCCTCCCCCGGATGGAAGACCTTCACACGGCCCTAGCCGTCGTGTCCCTGTATCTGTACAGACCCATCCAACCGATCCGGGGTTCATCTTCTCTCAACGGTCGGAACCTTCAGCCGCCCGCGCGGCGAGCGCGAACGTACGACCGACAGCCCGGCCGGCGAGGCCGGAGCGAAGCTCCAGGTGCCGTCCGGCGAACCCTGTGGACTGTAGAGGTGTGCCAGGGCACGTCCGTAGGACTTGCGCAAATCCTCGGCGCTGCTAGGTTGGGGTCATGCCGACGCCGCAGGCGATGAGCCTCGATAACGAACCGGAGGAGACCCATGCCGTCGAAAAACCCTGAACGCCGAGCCGCCGTGTACGCCGATTGGGCCAAACGTGCGAAAGCCACCCACAAGCGGCGTGGCCTCATGGTCCCCCTGGACCTGGACGCGCTGCTGGTGACGTACGCGAAGCTGAACGGCATCAGCGTGCCGGACGCCATCGTCGAGGCATGCGAGCGTGTCCACGGTGCGGGCCTGCGCCGCGCTACCTCTGTCGAATCCAGCGAGGGCTGATCATGGCGAGCTTGTTCAAGCGTCCCGCCACCCTGACCGCGTTCGACCACGACGACGGGTTCGACGAGCAGTACGACGCCGAGGACGGCCTGGGCCAAGAGGTCGACGTTCCGCCGGTCCAGGTGGTGCCCGGGTCGTTGCAAGACTTTCTGTTCTCCCAGCTCGTCGAAGGTTTGCGCGACTCCATGCGTCACACCGAGCCGTGGATGGTGCGGTACCTCGCGGACCAGCAGGACGGGGTGTGCGCCTATTGCGGTCTTACCCTGTCGGTCACGGGAAAGCGGATCGACGGTGCGCCGCGCGCCATGGCGGACCTGCTGGTGCCGCTGGCCCTGGGCGGGTCCGCGCTGGAGGAGAACCGCGTGCTGTGCTGCGCGGAATGCCAGAACGCCAAGGGCGGGATGGACTGGCTGGGGTTCGGTCGCGCGACCGCCCCAGTCAAACTATTGGCCCGCCGTCGCGAAGCCCTGCTGGACGCGGCCAACCATGTGCTGCCGCTCGCGGTGAAGGGGAAGGTCGCCGCGATGGACGTGCTGGAGCGGCGTTGGGCCTTCCCCCGCTTCCGTGTCCTCGCCCAGGTCTTCGGGGAAGTCGGGTATTTCGGCTGGGACCTGCGGGGTCTGCCGAACGGGCGGAGCGGTGAGGTGCGGGCCCGCCTGCGTTTTCAGTTCGGCGGGCGCGACATGTCGCAGGGCCGGTTCGCGCTGTACGAGGTGCCCATCGCCCGGTGGTTCGAGGCGGCCTGGTCGTTAGTGGAGGAAAACGCGGTGCTGGTCCGTCCGACCATGACCGATCGGGAACGGGCCGCCTTCCCTCCCTTCAGCCCTTTGCATCTCGACCGCGAGGACCGGGCCAGCCTGGCGGACGACGGGTGGGCGGAGCACTACGAGCGGTGGCACGTGCTGCTCACCGGCGACCGGTGGGTGCAGGAGGCACGACGCGTCGCCCGGTGGTCGGTGCAGGCGAAGCCTGGTCAGCGGGTGGCCCTGGCGAAGCAACGCCAGGTGCTGCGCGAGAAGCCGTTGACCGATGCCCTCGCCCGCCTCGCCGCCAACCTGGACGATCTGCGCACGGGAAAGCGGGCCCCGGCCTCCGTGCCTACTGAGCGTACGGGGCTGGCCCCCGGTGCGGACCTGGTGGGTGCCGGTTCGTCGGTGCCCACGGGCCTGGCCGATGGTTCGACCGTCTTGGGTCCCCGCCCGTCGAATCCGGCCCGGGCCCAGCGTCACGACAAGATGGTGGCGCGGCACGCGGCGTTCCGTGATGCCCTGCGTGCGGGGAAGCCTGTGCCCCCGCGCGAGGTCGAACCGGTGGCCCCGGTCGAGGCGGAGCCGACGCGCGCTCCGTTGCCCCGGGACGTGCAGGACCGCCTGGTGGCGATGCGGGAGCGGTTGACCGCCCGGTTGAGCACGACCACCCCGACGACGAGCACCGCGGCCACGGGCCGGACGGGCGATGCGCGAGCGGGTGGTGCTCCCTGGGGTGCGGTCGAACCGGGTGTGCGTGTTGAGGGTGTTGCCGACCATGGAGGTGCTGCATGAGCACGACGAGCACGAAAGCGAAACGCCGTCCGATTCGCCTGTTGGAACGGACACTGGATCCGCACTTCTACATTTACCGCTGGCTGGACGATCTCGCCGGCCGCCGCCTGCCGCACAACGATGTGTTCGTTCCGGAGTGGGTCGAGGACGTGTCGTGGCTCCAACCGCCCCCGGTTACCGGTGGTGGGTCGAACCGGGGCCCGGGCGATGCGGAACCGGCGGAGCCATTCCGGGTGGCGTTCTACTTCACCGTGCCCAGCGAGCGGTGGTCCGCGCTGCTGGTGCGCGGATCTGCCGACGGGATGGACGTGGTTGAGGCCATGGAGGCGGACATCGCCGAGCATGCGCAGGACCCGGAGTACGACCGCCGCACCCTAGCCCGGGAGCGCCTGCAGGTCCGCACCATGCGCAAGCACGGGCTGGTGACGCACGAGGAGCTGCACGCCCAGCGGACGTGCCTGCTCGATGGGACGTTCGCGCAGCGGTCCCAGTTCGGGAAGTACCGGGTGTTCCGGTCCAACCGCGTGGAGGTCGAGGCGTTCGCGGACATGCTCGCCTCGGAGGCGGACTGGCTCATCGTCCCGGTCCTGTCGGCCTTTTCCTGGAAGCGCGACGGTGTGGAGTTCCCGGTAGACGACCCGCGCTACGCGGCCCCGATGGTGCACGCGGTGACCCGGACTCCCTGTCCGTGGCAACCGGTTCAGCAGGAGCGGTGCGTGTTCGTGTGACCCGGCCAGGGGCCATGTGAAAAGCGGCGCCTGGTGGCACCGCTTTACCTCCTCCCTTTCCTCCGTACTTCCCTTCGATGTTGTCAGGGCCCCGCCTCCCCCGAGGCCCTGCTCCTCCTGTTGTTGTCGGTCTCTGTCGGTCCAGGGTTGTGGCCCTCGGTTGTGCGGTTCGATGGTCAGGCGGCCAGGGCCATGGTCCAGTTGCGCGCCAGGGCGTCGTTCACCGCCTTGCTGTTCAGCTTCATCAGGCGGTCCAGGGTCGAGACGTTGGTGCGGTTTTTCCGCAGCAGGTCCAGCTTGTCGCTCGCGCTCAGTAGCATGACCAGGAACTTCTCGCTCACCACGCCCACCGCCTTGTCCAGCACGGTGTCACCGTTGGTGTCCACAGTGTTCATCAGGGTAGTCTTGCTGCCGGCCAGCATGATGATCGCCGCTGCGGCCTTCATGCAGTTCCGGGCCACCGCCACGTCGAGCCAGGTGTCCCCGTTCAGGTTGACGCCGGTCACGTCCAGTCCGTCCTTAGCGAGACGGCGGATGTCGCGTGCGTCGTCGAGGATGACGGCGGCCATCATGCGGCTGTTCAGCTTCGAGGTCAGGGTGCTCATGGTGTTGCTCCGGCAGGTGGTGGGTCGGCGGTGTTTTCGCGTTCCCTATACTTCCAATATACAAGACCACTCAGGCCGGTCAACTGTTTGGGACACCCGTTTGCAAGTATTTTTTGACTTTCGGACGAACGGTCGACCCTCTGCGACGAGCGGTCGAACCGGGGTGCCAGGGCACGGATTGGGAGATTGGGATGGTGCAAGGTGAGGTCTGGTGGTGGTTTGTGTTGGAGTGCGGGGGCCTCCGGCCCCGGCGGGTTTCCATGGGACCGGATCGACCGTACCCCCGGGGGGTGCCGGGCGCCAGCCCGGCGAGCAGCAGCGACACATGCCCGCATGCAGCCGGGGCCGGCGAGGCCCGGGGTGTCGCGGTGGTGGTGTGCGTCGTGCGCGTCGCGGGGGGAGATCAGCGCGATGGAGTCCGGCCCTGTGCCTACCGCACAACCGCACAACACAACGCCCACCGTGGGGTGGGCGTTGCTCCTGGTGGGTCCGTGCTTTGCCACGGGTCAACCGGTCAGGCGGTGGTGCAGGAACCCGCGGGGTGGCGCTCGCGCGTTCAGCGGTCACGCCTCCTTGAATCGGTCGAACCGAAAGTCAGGCCCCAGGGGGAGTTCGTCGCCGAACGTGTGGCGAGCTGGCCCGGTCGAACCGTACTCCCAATCCCTCCGCCATTCGCCGGTCACACAGTCCCACTCGTACGCCACCCGCTCCCCGGCCGCGTTGACCCCGTTCACGCGGTGCTTGCGTGCGATGACGTTGGTCAGGCGGACCACCTTCGGGTCGTCATGGTTCGGCTCCTTCAACTGCAACGCCGTGCGCTCGCTCATCGTCCTTCTCCTCTCGTCGGTGCGGGCCTCGACGTGGACCGCTGCAGGCCACCCTAGCGGGTCAGGCGGCTTCGTCAAGCGGTCGGCTAGGGCCCGGAGGAGACATCCACGACCTGGGGCTGGCGACGTACACGACCTGGGGCGTGGGGCGTGGGGACATCCGCGCCCGATGGGGTGAGGTCGGATCCGCCCATGGGCCTACGGTCGTGCGTGACCGGTGGTGACCCCGGTGGACCGCCGAGCCCGACCGATGGAGGCGGATGGTGCTGGTCGTCATCGTGGTGGTGTCGCTGGCGAGCTGGGGTACGTCCATACCGCGTGAACACGCCACCCGGAGGGTGGGCGGGGAACCCCGCCTCCGGCCCTGGGTGCGAAACGGAGCTGGCCCGCGCCGATCGGCGTCAGCACCGCTTTGACCTGGGGCCACGGGCCCAGGGATGTTGGGGTTGTCGATGGCCGCCGCGTTTTCCCCGGGTGCCCACCTCTCCCCGCCTTTCCCCTCACCGCCCGGTCCGGTCGGCCAGGCCTGGTGGTGCCCACCGCCCCGCGCGCCGGCGTGCTGCTGTAAAGTTCAGCGGTGCGCTGCCGTAGAGCAGGGACCGACAACACGAACACAAAAAAGCGAGAAGACCAGCATGAGCGACGACGAACGCCAGATTCGCACCGGGGACCACCTGTGGGTGCAGCGCCTGGGCTACGAGCATCACGGCCTCGCCTCGGGGCGGGACACGGTCATTCAGTATTCGGGGAAGGACGGGCTGTGGGACACCGGTGTGATCGAGGAGGTGCCCCTCCACACGTTCGCCAAGGACCGGAAGGTCCGGTTCGTCGATCACCCGGATCGCCTGCACGGGCGCCTGGAAAGCGTTCGACGGGCCCGGCAACGCATCGGGGAAGACGAGTACAACCTGGTGTTCAACAACTGCGAGCACTTCGTCATGTGGTGCATCGAGGACAAGCACTCCAGCGAGCAGGTCAACAAGACGGTTCGCTCGATGGGGACCACCGCCGCCACCGCGCTCATGTACCGCTGGTACCAGACCTGGGCGATGGAAGAAGCCATGGGCCCGACGGTTCGGGTCGCCACCCAGATGTTGAGCGCCGGGCGCACGGCGTCGACGGTGACGAGCGCGATGAACGCCGCGTCCGCCGCCCGTACCGCCGCATCACTGGCCCCTACGGTGAGCGCCGCCCTCACCTCGTCGGCCCCGGCCGCAACGACCGCGATCGCCAACGGGTTGACCGCGGCGGGCCTGACCGGCGTGGTCGGTGGTGTGGGTGCCGCTGCCGTGGGGATCGTGTCCGCCCCGGTGAGCCTTCCGGTGGTGGCGGTGGCCGCCGGTGTGGGTCTCGCCGTCAGCGCGGTGAGCGCCCTGTGGGACAGCATTTTCGACTGACCGGACATGCGGGGCCCCTGCCAGGGCACCCGCTTACCCAGCCAGCTCATCACCCCGCTTCAATGGCACATGCCCTTGCGTTTCCGTATCGGCCTCGCCGGCAAAGCCTGTAGTCTTTCCACCTGGTGCACGTGGTTCTCGAATCCCCGCCGGTCCGATGGGCTCACCGGGACCGCCATCCGTCTTCCGTTGGGCGCGACCAGCTTCCCGTGTGTTTTGCCCTTGGTGTAGGTCCACCCCTGCTTCACCAGCCCTGCCACGTGCCGGTGGAGGTCCTTGTCGTTCGAGTAGTGCGGTTTGCCCATGTTCGTTGTCCGTCCAGCGGAGCGGGATGCCCCGGTACGGACGAACCCACCGTCGACGGTGGGCCCTGGGCCAACGGTGGTGCTGGCGGTGGTCAGGCCATCGACGCGCTGTACTCCGGACGGGTGTCGAGCGCCGCGCGGATGACGTAACCCTCCGCGAAGCTGTCGGACGTCAGCATCGCTGCGTCCAGCTCATCGACCGAGAGGCCCAGGCCCCGGGCGATGGCGTCGAGCTTCGTGGGGGCTTCGGTGTACCGGTCGTCGTTGCTGGGGTAGAAGCGGAACAGGTTCCAGGGGGTGGTGCTCATGGTGGGGTCCTCGGGGTGGTGGCGGTGCATCGATCGCGCTGCCTCTAAATCCAGTTTAGAGAAACGCTCCACCTCGTCAACAGTTTGACCCAGCGATTCACGTGGCCAGCCATTTGTATTTTTCAATGGCCCCGCCCCCGCTATAGCAGCCGATCAGCCCGTGCCAGGGCACGGCCCGGAAGCGTGCGTTGGAGCCCCGCTCCGTGCCTTCGGCGAGGTTCGGGGTGGCCCGAGTCAGGTGTTGGTGTGCCGGGCGGAGCCCCGGCGGGGTTGGGGTCATGGAGCCCGGTCGGGCCGATCGAGGCGCACCAACGACAAGCCCACCGCGAAGGTGGGCCCTGGGTGCAGCGCCCGCATCAGCAGGTCTGCTCGATGTGCACTTTGGGTTTGGGTCCCGTGTGCGCCTGGGGCTTCTGCATGAACACGTCGAGATCCTCGCGCCGAATCAGTCGGCGGCCACCGACCTTGACCGAGGCCAAGCGACCGGTGCGCACCCATTGCTGAACGGTGATCTGCGCATACCCCGATGCTTGCGCCACGTCCTTCATCGTGAGCAACCCGTTTTTCAGTGCTGCGGCTACAGCAGCGCGGTTCTGCATGAACGCATCGAGTTCCTCGCGCCGGACCAACCGTCGGCCGTCGATCTGGACCGTGCCAAGTTGTCCTTTGTTCAGGTACTGATGTGCGCGCTGACGGGTGACGTCCAGTTCGCGGGCAACGTCCGACAGCGTCAGCATGCCGGCCGGGGTGGCCCTAGCCGCCTTGGCAGCCTTGAACGCCTCCAGATCCTCCCGCCGCACAAGCCGGTGCCCGTCGACCACCACCACGGAAAGGTTTCCACGATTGATGTGATCCGACACCGTTTTCGCCACTACGCCGAGCTGTCGCGCGGCATCTGCTTGGGTCAGCATCCCCTCGGCTAGGGCCCGGCGAACGACCTGACCCTGCGCCCGGGCCCTAGCCCTGTCGACGTCCCTGTTCCGTTTCCAATCAGATTCGAACGCGTTGAGGTCGTCCCGCCGCACCCAGTTACGTCCGTCCACCGTCACGGTCGCCAAGCGCCCCTTGGCGATGTAGCGATTCAGGCACGCGGGGGACATGCCCAACTGCCGGGCCGCTGCTGCCTTCGTCATCCGCCCGCTGCTGAAAGCGGAGTCCAGTTCCGCTCGGTTCGGTCTCGACATGCTGCTTCTCCAACGTTGTAGGGCTCGGGGCCCCGGTACCCCGAAACCCACCGTTGCGCGGTGGGCCGTGGGGCACCGTTGGTGCAGCGAGTGGTCAGAGCCGCGACCGGGCCCGCACGGGTTCCTCCATCTGATCCGCGTCGAGCGCCTGGCGAAGGTGTCGCGCTTCGATGTCCGACACCATGGCCTGCAGGACGGGTTTGCTGCGTTTCCACGTCACCGTCCTGGTGAGCCCGAGGTCAGCGCCGTGCTTCGCGGCCAGGCTCGCGGCCTCGTCGATCCATGCGAGGTCGTCCTTGGTAAAGGCGCGTTTGTGTGCCAGCACGCCGAACGACCTAGCCTCGTTCGGTCGGCACACGCACAGCAGCAGGACCAGCCACAACGGACCCTGCATGAACTGAGAAGGGGAACCCTGCCGGGTGGAGAGGTTGAGCCCTGGGGTAACGTAGAGCGAAAACTCACGGTTCAGATCGGCGCCCAGGATCGCCACCAGGACCGGAAACACGTCGGTCCGAACGCCGTGGCTGTTCGCCGTCCGCAAGAGGGCCTCTGCGTGCGCGGCGACGTTGGGCTCCATGCCGACCAGGTCCCGGATGAAGGCTGCACGTGCGGTGGGCTCGCCACCGCCGTTGAACGCCTTGTCGAGCCAAGTTTCAAGGTAGAACGGGAACCGCTCGGGCACCGCCGTCTGGTCCTCACCGCCAAAGCGAGCTTTGATGGCGGCCAAGGCCTCGGTGTAGCGCCCCGACTTGATCAGCGCCTGCACCGGGATTTGCGCCTTGCGTTGGCGCTCCTCACGGTCCTTTACAGCTTTGAGTTCATCGTTCGTCATGTCGTGCCCCAGGGGTGTGGGAGGGATGGTACCCAGAATGCCGCGTTCCCGCGGCCCCTGGTGCAACGTTGGTCTTCCGCCGATCAGGCGGCCAGGGCCAGGCCCGCCTGCGCTTCGCGCTCGCCCGGGAGGTAGCCGTCGGCGTCATACGGGCACGGGCCAACCGGCGCACCGCTCTGGAACGCGTCGAGCACGTCCAACAAGGTCCGGCGCACCGCTTGCCATTCGGGGGTGTCCGGCCATACGCGGGTGCGCTGCACCTTCGGCTCGAGCCACTTGCCGGACCGGCTGCGGACCAGGGTCACGCGTTCGAGTCGGCCGTGCTCGTCCATGCCGTAGTCGAGCGACACGCCCAGCCCTTCTTCGGCGCGCTCGATCACTTCCTCGAGACTGCTCGCTTCGAACACGGCGCCGGTGTGGGCGAAGAATCGAACGATGGACTTGGTGGCTTGACCCTTCTGAAACGTGAAGACCTTTTTCAGGTTGAGGTGCGGGGTTGCGGTGGTCATGAAGAACTCCGGGGCTGGGGTTGTGGCGAGGCGTCGTTGCGCACTGCATATACTTCCAGTTTACGAAAACGATCAACTCAAGCAACACCGGTAAGCGGGATTTATGCGGTAAGAACGCAGAAACTTCGTGCTATCGGACGAACGGTCGACCCTCATCTGGCAATGGCCTATCCGATTGGCGGAGCCGTGCCTTGGCACATGGGGAAACCGTTCGCCGCCTTCCTCCTACCACCTGGCATGTGCCCGCCACCTCCGCGTGCGGTGCGATGTTCGGGCGATCGCCCTGGAGCCCCGCTCCCATCCGCTACGCGGGTCCGGGGTCGAGTGGGCCTTGTGCCCAGATTTTGGTGTTCGCGCTGGTGCCGGTGGTCCCCGCCCCTGGTTCAGCCCTCGGCCCGGGCCGCCTTGTCCCGCCGGCGCTTCAACGCCTGGACCGACTTCACGGGGTAACGCCAGTATCGCCCGACCCGGACCCGGTCGAGCTGACCCCGCTCGGCGAACCACGCGACGGTACTTCGGTCGGTAACGCCCAGGACGTCGGCCGCCTCCTTCGCGCTCAGCGTGCCCGGCACGTGGCGGTCCTGCTTCGCGCGCTCCACGAGAAAACGGTCCAGCTCCTGCTGGTGGAACCGGCGCCGGCCGCTGGCGTCGACGAACGCCGACAGCTCCCCCCGCTTCACCGCGTCGTTCAACGTGTTGAGGTGTCGGAGCGGGGAGTTGACCTGCCCCAGCGAGCAGTACCGCGCGGCCTGGGACGCGGTCAGCCCCTCGCGCTGCAACGCCAGGTTCTTGGCGTGCGCCGCCACGCTCTTGCGCGCGAACGACCACCGGCCCCCGTCGTCCAGGGCCCCGGCCAGCACGCCCCGCTGTGCCCAGTCGCGGACCGTCGTGGTCGCCACATCGAGCAGCGCCGCCGCCTCGCGGGCCCCGACGCGGGACGTGTCGGCGGCCCGGGCCTTGTGGCGGTCCAGCTCGGCGACCGGGACGAACCATGCGCCCCGGGCATCCTGCAGCCCGTGCAGGTGGCCCGCCTGAATCTTGCGCCAGACCGCCGCCTTGCTGGTGCTGGCGAGGCCCAGGTGTACGGTGGCGTCGGCCAGCCCGAGGCAGGGCTTGCCCTGGATGGTGGTGGGGGTCGCGCGTGCGGTCATGGTCGTCCTGTCTCCTGCGTGAAGCGTAAAGGGTAAGGCCTGGGCCTCGTTACGCCAAAACCCGCGTTGCCGCGGGCCCTGGGCTGAACGTGTTGGCAACGTTTCACGCGTACCGAGTGCGGGTGGGCCGGTGGGCGATCCCCACCTCGGTCGTCCAGAAGTCGTCGATCGCCTGCTTCGAGAACCACATGCGTTCGCCGGTCGGCTCCCGGACCATGAGGCAGGCCAGTGCGCCATGGTCCATCGCCTGACGGACGTACTCGACCGATACCGACATGTAAGCCGCCGCTTCCACCAGCGTCCAGACGTCCGGCAGGGGCCGGTGCAGCGCCGCGTTCAGCTCGAACGCGACAATCTCGTCGGTGGCGGTCGCGATCATCCGCTCGATCAGGGCCTTCTTGAAGCTGGCGATCTGCGCGATCGGCTCCAGCCGTTCGCTGTCCTCCTCGGTGTTCGTGTCCATGAAGTCCTTGTGCTCCTGAACCATGGTCAGCGCCAGCTCGGACAGCGCGTCGCCGAGGGTGAAGCGAGAATCCACGGCGTCCGTCATCGAGCCGATGCGCTGGTATGGGGCCACGTCACCCTGGTCGTTCCGCTGGAACCAGACGTCGAAGTTACGCCCGCCGGCGGAAGCGACAACCACGGCGATGGGCTCCTCCACCGCGTCGCCGTTCTCGTCGATGGTCGACAACAGCTTGAACGAAACGCTTTTGAGGATCAACGCGCCGGTAAGCCCGTAAGCGCGGAGGTCCTGGTAGGTGCCACCGAACGGGATGAAGGTGAAATGCGTGTTACCGCTGGACGTCGCCGCTTCGCCGAAATGATCGGCGCGGATGGCGGAACAGGAAATGTTGTGCATTGCGCCTTTGCGCGTGCGGTCTGGTCGGTCGAACATGGTGGTTGCCCCTCCTGGCACTGGGCCGCACCGTGCAAGCCCTCGTACGCCAGAACCCGCGTTGCCGCGGGCCCTGGGCTGAACGTTGAAGGCAGTGGATCAGGCCAGGTAGCGCTGCTCGATTTCGGCGAGGGTATGCGCGTAGCCCACGTGCTCGTTTTGGCCAGGGTTGACGACGCTGACGAGTTCCCAGCGGTAGAACGTGCCGTCGACGTAGCGGTTGAACGGCCAGACTTCGGTGCGGCTGTCGCTGTCGAAGTCGGTCCGGCTTGCGTGCAGAGCGTCGAACCGGGCTTGGATTTGGTCATGGGAAAGGCGGGGCATGATGAACTCCTTGGGGTGGGGTTTGGCGTTGCGTCGATCGCGCTGCCTACACTTCCAGGTTACAAGAACAACCGACTAAAGCAACGGTAAGAACGCAGAAACTTTGTGCTATCGGACGAACTGTCGACCCTCGCTGCCAGCGGTGGTTGGCCCGTGCCAGGGCACAAGGAAAACGGGGCTCGCGCCCCGTCGCAACCCCGGTCCTCCGGCCACCCTCCCCACGCACCGCCTCACCCTGCCCCTCGGGCCTGGGCCCCGCTTCCTGCCGCTCCGCGGGTCCGGGGTCGAGTGGGCCTTGTGCCCAGGCTTTTGACGTTGCCGTTCGCCGGTTCCGGTTTTCCACCGCACCAGGGGCCGCCCGCTCCTCCACGGTAAGCCCCTGGCCCCTGCCTCCGGTTTAGCCAAGCGCTCGCGCGGCCTTGAGCACGTCCCGGGTCCCGGCGTCCTTCGCGAGGTCGGACGCGGTCTGCCCGTCGTAGCTCTTCCGTTCCGGCCGTGCGCCAAACGCGATGAGCTGCAGGACCACGTCCCGGTGGCCCTGCTCGGCAGCGTGGTGCAGCGGGGTGAGGCCGAACTCGTCGACCGCGTGCACGTCCGCCCCGTGCGCGAGGAGCAGCGCCGCGCCGTGCAGGTGGCCACGCCGGGCCGCGTGGTGCAACGGAGTTTCGCCGTTGGGAGCCCGCTCATCGATCGTCTCGAGGGGTACGGAACGCAGCCGGTCGGCCAGGGCGCCCCGGCTCTTCTTGAACACGAGCACGTGCAGGTTGGACAGGTCGTCGCTGCACACCGGGGTGCCGCGCCGCACCGCGAATCCGGTCGGCGAGACCGGGTCGGGCACCGTGCGCGTCGCCTGGACGTAGCTCTCGCCCCTCTTCCTCGGTCGATTCGGCCCGGCGTACACCGGACGCTCCGGGTGCGCCACGGGCGCCAGGTCCAACGCCGGAGCCTGGGCCTCAACCGTGGGGGCCGATGCCGAGGTATGGGTCTGGACCGTGGGCGCCACGATCGGCTCGGGTGCCGTGGGAGCGATCGTCGGCGCGCTGGTGTCGGCTGGGGCCGGAGCGATGCTGGCCTCCGGCTCCATCGAACGTTCCAGGCCCTTGCCCTTGCGTGCCCGTTGGATCGTGTCCAGCTCGTCGCGGCTCAGGTAAATCTGCAGGCCGAACTTGGTGGGCTTGATGCCGTTCTCACGAAGCAACCGGTAGACGGAGTGCTCGGTGGTGAGGCCCAACTCCCGCATCGCCTGCTTAACGGTCATGACCTCCTGCCGGTTCGCCGGGAAGCGCACCGCGCGGAACGCATCGAGGGTGGCCCGGAGGATGAAGCGCCGCCCGCCCCGTTCCACCGTTGCCAAACGGCCTTTCTTGACCAGGTTGCAGACCGATGCGGACGTGAACCCCAGTTCGTGGGCCACCTGAGCTTGCGTGAGCAGCTCCTCATCACCCGCGGGCGCCGGGCGATACCGGGCCAGGAACGGTTGTCGGTGCTTTGACGGGGGATTCGGCTTCGACAACGACGCCGTCGCGCCCAGCGCGCCCCTTGCGCCGACCAGCATGGGCTCACGGCCACCGTACAGGCGGTGGTTGACCTCGTTCTCGGGAAGGCCCATCGCGTCGGACAGGGCGCGCACGTCAAGTTCGCCGGAAAACATGGGATACCTCATCAGGGTGGTTGTGGTACCCCAAAACCAGCCCTCTTCGGACTGGCCTTGGCCCCCAGAGGTGGTGGTGCCGGTCAGCGCTCGTCGCGGAGCTGCTTGAACACGTCGAGGTCGGACCGTTGCACCAGGCGGCGGCCGGCGACGGTCACGGTGACCAGGTTGCCGCGGTGCACGTGGAAGTGGAGCATCTGGCGTGACACGCCCAGCTCGCGTGCCGCGTCCGCGGGAGTCAGCAGGCCCTGGGCCTGGGCGTCGCGGAGGGTCTGCAGCCGCTGCCGTCCCGCGAGGAACGTTTGCCGTCGGGCCTCCCGCGAGGTCTTGTCGACCTGTGCCAAGGCACGGGCCAGCCGCAACGCTTCGACCGACGACGGGTCGACGTGGTGCTTTGGTCGACCGAGGACGCTGGACGGATCCGGGTTGGCGGCCCGGGTGAGCACGCCGGCGCGGAGGAACTGCATCACCCGCCCGTCGCTGACGGCCAGGGCCTGGGCCGCTTCTTTGACGGTCAACGGGGAGGACGGTGCGGTGGTCATCGAACGGCTCCGGTGCGGTGGAAGCCCGAGGGGCTTGTACCGCAAAGCCCACCGGTGAGGGTGGGCCCTGGTCGAACGTGGAGCCTTGGGGGTCAGGCGTAGATCTCGCCGCTCTCGTAAGCCTCCCGTTCCGCGCGTTCGGCCTCGCGGAACGCCTGCCGCTCTGCGTAGCGCCGGTAGACCTCTTGCGGTTCGAGGTGGAAGTGGAAGCAGTGATATTCCCCAGCGTCCTTCCAAAGCCCATCGTCGTTCTTTTCGCTGACGATGAACCGAATCATGTTCCCGTACTTTTCCGAGCCGTGTTCGAACTGAAGAACAGCCCGTTCGCTGTCCAGGCCCACCACGTTGCCGTTGGCGTCCACGCCGAACTCGGGGGTGATCACCAGCTCAGCCGCGCGCTTCGTGTCGTAATCGGCCTGCTCGGCCTCCGCCACCTGAGCGATCTTCTGGTCGATCGCGAGGCCCATGTTGAACGCTTCGGTCGACAGGTCGTGGTCTTCCGACTTGTGCTCGAAAATGTCCAGCACGTCGTCCGCTTCTTCGTCGTTGTACTCGCCGGTCAGCTTCATGACGGCAACGTAGACGTCGACGATGCCGCAACCGTCGTCCGGTGCGCGTTCCACCTCGCCGTCCGTGCCGCGCTCATGCACGACGGTGTAGGTCGTGCCGTCGATGGTCACGTCGACGTAGACGTTGGTGCTGTAGACCTCCGGATCGTGTCCGTCGTCGAACGTCTCGATGTCGTTCAGCTCGACGCTGGCGAGGATCGCGTCTTGAACGGCTTGGGTCAGTTTCGATGCCATGGTGGGGCTCCTTGGGGTGGTTTTGGCATTGCGTCGATCGCGCTGCCTACATACTTACCTTCTCGTACCAAGAGCCTCTAGTCAAAGGTTTGAGGCATGACGAAAGAAGGTATCCCGTTGTTTTACAATGGTATTTTTCTATGCCGCCGATCCTGCCTATAGCGCTTAACAACATGTGCCGTGGCACGGCTAAACGCCCATGCCCCCGGTGCAGTCCAGACTCAGTCCAGGGTCAACCGTGCTCGGTCCAGGCCCGGGCCAGGTGATGGTGCTGGACTTGGACAGGCCTCGGACGCCCTGCCCGTCTGGCTCCCCGTAGTGGTTGTCCAGGTGTCCAAGGGAAAGGGAGGTACGGGGCCCGGGTGTTCTGGTCGAGCCATGCCCCCGCCGTCGGACCTGCGGCTCCAGCTTCACCAGGTGGTTTTGACCCGGACACCTGGACAGCCCGGACCCATGCCGTGTTCGCCCTTGCCGCGTGGGGCGTTCAGCTACGTCCGTTGTCCAGGGTGTGAGCCACGGGCGCCCGGACAGCAAAACCCAGGTGCATGGACAAGAGCCCGGCCGTGCCCGCTGCGCGGTGCCGGATGGGGTTGCCTCTGCCTTTGATCGGCCCGGGCCGTTAGACCCCCGGGTTCGGGTTGGTGTTGGCGAAGGTGCGGGGTTGACGTTTCGTATGCGGCTTGCGAGATGGCTTGAGCCACGCGTTCAGCACCGCCTCGACCACCAGGGCCTCTGGCTTCTTGCCGTGCTTGTAGCTCCACGCCTGGTGCAGCAGGTCGCGCAACGGCACCCCGTCCAGGACGCGGTCTCGGCACCCCACGCTGACGAGCAGGTGCGCGGTGAACAGCACGTGCTGCTCGTGGAAGTAGCCGGTCGCCGGGTGCAGCGCGCCCAGGGCCTGCACCAGCTCGACCAGCAGGCCGTCCAGCTCGGGCATCACGGCCATGGGTCGTGGGGTGATGCTGCGCCAGACGTCCACCACCTCGTGGTCGCTGGCCGTGTCGGGCATGAGCGCGAACACGTGCTCCGGTAGACGGTACCCGAGGTCGAAGCGCTGGGTGGTGCCGGTGCCGGTGCCGGCTTCGAGCAGCCGGAGAACGGTCGGCGCGTCGAACGTGCGCACCGCCGCGACGATTCGGCCCCGGTGCCCCTGCGCGTGTTCGATCGCCGCTTCCAGCTCCGTGAGCGCGGCCCTCACCTGCTCGGCGACGCGTTGCGTGTCGTGCACGGCCTCGGCCGACGGCAGGACGGGGAACGGACGTGGGACGCTGGTGGTGCGCATAGCAGGTCCTCGTTTGACCGTGGAGGGCTCGCGCCCCGGTGGTACGGAAGAACCCGCGTTGCCGCGGGCCCAGGTGAACGTTGGATGGGGTGGCTTACAGCTCGGAGTCTTCGAAGGCCCAATAGAGGTCACCGCTATCGCTATTGCGCTTGACCACCAGCGCGGTGTTTTCCCATTCGGCGCGGTCGTCCACGTCGTCCTCGGTCGCCGGGTATTCCTCGTTGAACGTCCTCAAGAAATACCCCTCGTTGACGAACCCGTTTTCCATGGCATTGATGGTGCGGCGGACCAGTGACGATTCGAGGTCACCGTCGTTGCCCTCGATCACCGTCAGCGTGACCGCGTGGATGACGCGGGGGTCGGTGTTGGGGAACAGCTCACCGACCTGGGCGTAGAACTTGTGGTTGTTGACGAGGCTGAGGTCTTCATCTTCGGTTTCGGCGAACTCGCCTTCGAGCTGGTCGATGGTCAGGGACGTGATGATCATGGTGGGGCTCCTTGGGAGGGGTTTTGGCATTGCGTCGATCGCGCTGCCTACATACTTACCTTCTCGTACTAAGACCCTCTAGTCAAAGGTTTGGAGCCTGACGAAACAAGGTATCCCGTTGTTTTCAATGGTATTTTTCTATGGAAAGCCAGGCCGCTATAGCAACGATTAGCCCGTGCCATTGCACCCCTCAACACCGACACCCGGCCGCATCCGCGCCCGCCCCAACCCCGGTCCCTCCGGGCCGCTTCTGCTCCGCAGCGGTGAGGTAGGCGCGATGACACGCTGACTTGGATGTGGACGTGGTCCTCATCCACCACCTGCCCTGAGCCCCGCCCCTGCCCCTGGCGCCGTTCGGGGTGCGGTCGTCCCGCCTTTCGAGTGCCGGGCCTCCGGCCCCGGCGGGGTTTCACCGGGTCCCAGCACCACCCCGCGCACGGCGCGCTGGTCGTCCTCTGCCCCGTACAGCAAAAAGCCCGCCGATCGGCGGGCGCTTGTGCCAGGCGTCCAGCGGTTACGCGCGCTCGACCTTCACGCCGCCGCGGGGGCCACGCTCGAGCACGAAGTCGGGGTACTCAACGACCTCCTCCATGGTGTCGGCGATGTGAAGCGACGCGGTGATCGATTGGCCGTAGCGGTCCAGCTCGTCCGAGGTCTCGCGGAACGTATCGATCGCGCCCGCCTTCGAGGTGTACTTCACGGCGTCCTCAAGGTAATCGGCACCCATGCGAAGAAAATATGCCATCGTGGATCTCCTGTCTGTTCGGTTGGTGCAGGCCCCAGGGCGCTGCGGTCCGTGTTGCGGGTCAGCTCACGCGGACGTTCCACCACTGGCCGCCGGTGAAGCGCATGAGGATTCGAGCGCCGTTGAGCACCACCTCCCGGGTGTCGCCTTCGCCTGCTGTTCGCTGGTGAGCCTCGGGGGTGCGGGGGAACGCCGCGACGTTGCTGTTCGGGGTGGTGGTGCTGCGGGTGGTGGTCGTGCCCATGGTTCTGCCCTTCCTTCGTCGTTGTTGCCGTGTTCCCTGGAGCCGCCTCGACGCGTGGTCAGCGAGGCCCAGGGCAACGTGCAGGGGCAGGACCGGAGGCCGCACGCCCGACCAGAGGGAGGGACCGGGTGAGAACCTGGCGAAGCGAACCCTTGCGCGGGGAACGGGCTGAGCTACGCGTCGGAAATGAGGCGGACCGGGGAAAACGCAACGGGGTGAACGACGGGCCCAGGACGGCACGGCCACGACGGTTCCCGCAGCATCACCATCACGGCACGGGCGCGGTTGCCCGTGCGCTTCGGAGCCAGGCGACGCTGGACGTGGAAGGAGGAAAGGCCCCGGGTGGGGCCTTGAAGGTGTGCCAGGGCACGGAGGTGCCCCGGATCCGCTGGATGGGTCGAGCGGTTACGTCCGGGAACGCGCGGTGGCTTGGGCCCGCTGCCGCTCGTATTCGGCCCGGCCGAACGTGCCGGTGTACGCCGGCGGGTGCCGCTCCGCGTGAATCGCCGCGCCGTACGCGCTTTCGCAGGTGGCGCAGGACCAGCACTCGGGCCGACGGGTGTACACGACGGGGCCCGTGCAGACCGGGCAATGGGGTTTGAAGCGCATGACGGACCTCCTGGTGGTGGGCGCCGTTCGACGGGACGGCATGGGACAAACGTAGCGGGTCCAGGCCGCCCGTCAACCGGGAGCGGGACCCGCTGGGTCATGCGGTCAGAGGCGACGACGTGCCGCGCGAGCTGGGGCGGCCGGGGCCTCGTCCTGGGGGAGGGCCATCACCTCGTCCGCCACTTTTCGGAGGATCCTGGCTTCGTACTCCCGGCAGTACGCCTCGACGGTCGGCGCGTACGTACCCCCGTCGACCCGGGCGAAGTCGCCGATGATCGGCATGGGGTCGAGCCCGGCCGTCACCAGCCGCTCGAACAGCTTGAAATGACCGTGCATGACCGCGTAGTGCCCTGCGTTCCATCCGTCGCCCAATCCGTCGTCGCTCTGGAGGTGCACGTCGGCGCCCGCCGCAAGCAGCACGTTGACCGTGGCCAGGTAGCCCGCGCATGCAGCCTTCATCAACGCCGTCATACCGCTGGAGGCCGTTTCATTGACGTCCGCCCCGTGCGCGAGGAGGTACGCCACCAGCTTCGCGGTGTTCGTGTCGCTGAGGTACGGCTCGTCGGTGATCGTGGTCAGCAGCGGACCCGAGCCCAGGAAACTGGTGCTGAGTTTGGTGTGGGCCGGATTCGCGCCGGCCTCAATCAGCCGTTCGATGTGCGGCTGGGAACGCCAGGTCCCGTTGAACAACCGGTTGAACGCCGCGTTCGTGCGCTCCGGTCGCCGCGGGTGCCGCGCATGGTAGGCCTGCACCGCGAGAAGCTCCTCGGTGAAACGGTGCTCCGCCCAGGCCAACGCGACGGCGCGGTGAGCGGCCTTGCCCTGCTGCTCCCACCCGCGCTTGCCGTTGGGCAGCGCGTGGATCGCGTTGAGGGTGACGCACCCAGGGAGGTGGTGAGCGAGGATGTCGAGCACGCGCCAGGCATGGGCCACGTCCAGCGGTTTCGCCAGTTCGCAGAAGCGCACGGTGTCGTTTCGTTTGACGTGGTTAAACGTCTGGCGCGGATCGCCGCCGGCGACTTGCCCGAAGATCTTCCACCAGAGGGGCGTGGCATCCCGGGTGGTCCCATCGATGCCGAACGTGACGTAGGTGCCGGAGCTGAGGCCTTCCCGAGCCACGGCGGCCCGGATCAGCCCGTCGAACATCGCCTCATGCCCCTGCTGGACCAACGGAGAGGCCTTGACCAGGAAGTCCGCGAGGTCATCGCCATTGGCGTACGTCGTGTCGATCGCCACCACCATGCGGTCCACCTGGGCCCGAGCCTCGGGGAGAAGGCCCACCGCGAACGGTTTGCGCCGGGACGGAGGCGCCGGAGGAACGAAGGCCTGCAGGCGCGCGCTCCAGTCGTCCCACATCGCGTTGGCCTCGGCCAGGGTCACCTCGCGGGAGAGCCGCTGCTTCATGGCCCTGTACAGCCGGTCGCGCTCCGCGAAGGACAGCGTCACGGTGCCGCAGAACGGGAGGACATCGGCCCCAGCCAGGAACGCTTCACCGTGGGCCGCCTCGCACGCGGCGCAGGTCCACACGTACTCCTGCTGGTAGGCCATGGTGGCGCCGCACGACGGGCACGGCGGGTTCAGGTGGGGCGACGCAATGTGGACATCGCCTTCGTGGTAGTCCTTTTTCTCCGTTCGTTCAGCCCGAGCGAAACGGATCATGTTGATGCGCTTCTCGCTGCCGGGCGGTTCGTTCCGGAAATGGGTGGACGTGCGAAGCTGTTGTGCGTTGACGCTCATGGGTGGCCCCCTCCAGGGCTGCGGTGTTTCGCTCGTTCTGATTTAGCGGGTTCTGGGCCGCCGTCAAGTCGTGCTGGTGGAACGGTGAGTCAATCCGGGATCCGTGCCAGGGCACGGACTGGGACGGGCCAGCCCCATGATCCCACCCGCCGCAAGGGGCCGGGGTGAGTGCCTCCGGCCCAGGCCGCGGGACACACTGTTACCCCCCGGCCACCGGCGTCAGTCGGTGGCGACGTACGCCGTAAAGGCGACCACGTAGACCACGCCATCAGGGTGCTTCGGGAGGTACTCGAAGGCCGTGAGCACGTGGTCGTGGAAGACCGCCTGGCCCGCCACCGCGCCGTCGAGCAGACCGACCGTGACTGCGAGCCATGCCGCATAGAGGACGTTGAGCGCTTCGACGGGGAGCAGGGCCGCTAGCTGGATGAGGTGTGACAGGACGAGCAGGGACATGAAAGGACTCCGTCGTGGGTGGTGATAATGGTGATGGCGCTCGCCGACCAGGCTCAGAAAAGGTTGTTGGGCATCGAATGGGTCACGGCATCGACAGCCGGGTTGTGCTGGATCGTGCTGATCGCCTCGTTGACGTTGAGCGCCATGTTTTGGGCGTCGTCGCTCGACGATGCGATGGACCCGTCGGGCCCGCTCGCCTCCGGCTTCTGCGCGGTGCCTGTCGTGTCGGTGTGGTCGCCACTTCCATACGCATACTTCATGATGACGATGACCATCACCGCCGACGCGGCGGTAACGATCAACGCGAGAGTGACGTAAAACACTTGGATGAGCATGAAGAACGAGAAGAAGTCGTAGGCGGACGAGAACATAGGGGCACCTCGGTGGGTTGGTGGTGACGCTCCTCCGCGCCACCTCATGGTTGAACGTAGCGGGATTCGCGCGCTCGTCAAGCGTTCGGCCGGCCCTTTAGACGAACGGTCGACCCGTGCCAGGGCATGGTGCAGTTCAGAGGCGATACCGAGTATTCACGGTGGTGGTCGTGGCCTCTCGGTTGGCGATCGCGCGGAGGGCCCAGCGCTCCGCCATCCGCTTTTTTGCTTCTTCGAACATGTCAAGGTTCACCATGGCTCTGAACATGGCAAGGTCCAGCATGGACGGTTGGTGCTCGGGGCCCATGAGCATCCGGAACCGTTCCTGGTCGCTGATGGCCACTCGTTCGGCAGCCACCTCTTGCAGAAAGCTGCACCAGGCGTCCTCGTCCGCCCGCATCATCCGCGCCGCCTCGAGGGTGGCCTCCTGCAGGACGTTCAGCGCTTCCAGGGAGCGGTCCCCGCCGATCAGCGGGGCCAGCTCACGGCCCAGCCCACCTTCGCCATGGGTCTCCTCGTAGCGCTCCTGCGCCAGGCGCAGAGCGTGATGACCCTGGTCGTCCCCGGCGAGGACGTCCACGCCCGTGCATAGCAACGCCACCAGGGGCTCGGGCCCCAGGTGCAGCGATTCGGCCGCGAAACGATGCAGCGCGGTGGTGCCCTGCCAGACCATGAGTCGCAGCGGGACGGGCTCAGACGGTTCAAAAGGAAAGGTCAGCAGGGGCATGGTGATCTCGGGGAGGATGGGCGTGTCGATCGCACGCTGGGTATAAATCCATCCTACAAAAACCATCAGCCCTGGCAATAGCCGGGACGCGGGTATTCTGTGCTATCCGACGAACGGTCGACCCGTGCCAGGGCACGGACCTTCAGAAGGTCACGACGGTGAGCTGCACCTGGCCGGGCCCCTGGCCCTGCGTGCGGTGCTCGACGGTGGGCGGTGCGCTCGCGCTGCAGGTGGGGTCCCGCTGGTCCGTCGACACGCTGCACGCGCTGAGCACCGTGACGGACACGGTCATGGTGGCCCGGGCCTGCTTCGCGTGAACCGGCCCCGCCGCGACGAGCAGCAGGGCCAGCAGCGCATGGGCCAGACGGTGCCGCGTGGGTCCGCCGTTACGAGTGCGCACGGGATGCCTCGCCCGAACCACGAAACAGCAGGACCATAAGGGTCATGAACACCAGTACGCCCAAGGGGATGCCCACGCACCAGATCGGGCCGGCGTTGTCGGGCCAGCCCAGGGTCTGGTCGCTCACCAGCGCGCGAACGACGATGCGGGGGCCGACCGCCAGGCTCATGCCCACGCCGGCCCCGACCATGTAAGACAGCACCGCCGAGGCGAGCACCATCAGGCAGACCGGGCAAAGGAACGCGACGAGCGTCAGCATGCACGCGCCCCCGACCAACAACTGCATCGGATCGAACACCATGGGCTCCTCCTCCCTGTTCGGTGCTGGCCTAGGGCCTCCGCCTTACGGCTTCGGGTCGTAGACGATGCCGTACTCCGCCCCTTCCCCGTTCTGGTCCGCCGGGACCACGACGATGTAGGTGTCCTTGAACACACCGCGCCATTCCTGGGCACCGTTGTGATCCGTGAAGTCGGGCAGGCCTACGGTCTCGCTCGTGCTGTCGCTGAACACCTTGGCGTACCGCGCGTCGGCGAAGGAGAGCAGCACCGCGTCGATCACCCCGTCGTGCGTGGTCACGTCGGCCCCGCTGAACACAAGGTGCCCTGCCCCGTCCTTCACCGGCGGAAGCCCGTGGACCTCCGCCGTGCCGTGCCCGTCGATCTCCGGGGCCGTCAGCACGCACGGCGCGGTGGCGGTCGACGGATCGCCCTTGCATGCCTTGAACGACGTGATGCGCACGCCCATGGGGACGCCGTTGAGCGTCAGGTGGCCGTGGGCATCACGGTCCAGAAGGCGCAGGGACGGGTCCGAGGGAGCCGCGTGCGCGGTGCCGAGGGTCAGGCCGGACAGGGCCAGTGCGATGGTGATGAGGTGCTTGCGCATGATGGTGAAGGTCTCCTGTGGTTGGGATGAGGGTCAGGTGGACGGCTGATCAACGCTGGTAGAGGGTGATGAACGAGGTGCCCAAGAGGACGACCGGGCCACGGCCCCGATCCCAACTGGTGAAATCGTCCTCCACAAGGGTCGGGATACCGAGCACCTGGCTGGTCTCCAGGAAGGTCTTGTAGGTCGACGCGGAGGCGATGTGGGCCGTCACGTCCTTGATGACGGTGGAGCTGATGCTCGTGGTGACCACCATGCTCATCACCTTCGGGTGGCCCTCATCGTCCTTGCGCACCTCGAAGCCGTACACGTCCGCCTTCAGCTCGTTGGCCCCGGTGTAGGGACGCGTCAGCGGCGTGTGGCAAAGGGACGTCGCCTTGTGCGGATCCCCTTCGCAGGCCGGCATGGCATCGTCCAGCGGCACCCCAAGGGCAACCTCGTTCAACGTCCGGTGACCGTCGCTGTCGTGCCCGATCAGCGCTCCTCGGACGGTGTGGATGTCTTGCGTGACGTTGGCGGCGGGAGCCGCATATGCAGTGCCGAGGGTCAGGCCAGCGATGGTCAGGGCGATCGTGAGGATGTGCTTACGCATGATGGTGGTGGTCTCCAATGGTTGGGGGCTTGGGATCGTTCGTGTCGTTCAGCGGCACGAAGCCGTGCGTGGCGTCCCTGTATGCGATGTGGTCCTGCTCTGTCCCCAACCTAGCGGGTCTTGCACGCTGGTCAAGCCCCGCCGGGTGGTTTTTTTGGCTGTGCCATGGCACGGTCAATCTGAAACGCTCGGGGCCGTGCCGTGATCAGAGCCGTGCCCTCGGTCGTTGCGCCTGCTCCTCCTGCACCAGGACGGCCAGGGCCTCGCGCTCGGCGCGGATCTGATCCGCCCGGTGCGCGTCGTGCTCCGCGAGGATTCCCGCGAAGCCTTGCTGCAGGTCGTCGTTGGCGAGGAGGTCGGCCACGGTAGCCATCGGGTCAGGCCGCTTCGAGGACGGGTTGAGCGAAGGCCTGGGCCGCGCGTTCCGCGACGCCATCCAGGCGCGCGAGAACCTGCGCCGCGAACTGGCCCACGGGGCTGGTGCGGCCGGAGCCATGCAGGTAGTTGTGCTCGAGCTGGTCTTCCTGGTGGCCGTCGCCTTCGAACTGGAAGCGCTCGCCGAACATGAGCGTGAGCTGGAACAAAACCCAGGCCAGGCCGCTCTCGTCCGCCGGTGCCCGCGACACGCGGCCCTGGTCGTCCGTCTCGTAGGTGATGCCGTAGGTCTTGCCGGCGATCGTGAGGGTGGTCTCGATGCTCAGGCGCGTGGCGTTCAGGGCGAACACGCCCCCGTCGTCGTACCCGTGGTCGCGCTCGTCTGCGGGGACGGCGATCGAACGGGCCCAGGCGAGTTTGATGCTGGACAGGATGGCTTGAAGCTCTTGCGGGTTGGTCAGCATGGTGGGGCTCCTTGGAGAGATGCTGCAGCGTCGATCGCACTGCCTACACTTCCAGACTACAAGATCAACCAACTAAAGCAACGGTAAGAAGGCAGAAACTTCGTGCTATCCGACGAACGGTCGACCCTCGGTACCTGCGGTGGTTAGCCCGTGCCACGGCACACGAAAAACGGGGTTCACGCCCCCCTGTAACCCCGCGCCTGCGGCCACCCTCCCCACGCACCGCTTCACCTTCCTCTCGGGCCTGGGCCCCGCTTCCTGCCGCTGCGCGGTGTCGGGGCGGAGTGGGCCTTGTGCCCGGTGCTTTTGACGTTGCCGTTATCTGGCAGGAGGCGCCCAAGAACGAAAAGCCCCGCAAGGGCGGGGCTTTGGACATCACCACGGGAGAAGGATCATTTCATGGTGTTGACCGACCAATCTGCGTTCAGCAGGTCGTAGACCTTCGGATCGCCTTCTGGCGTGTTGATCGCAACGTAGAGCATTTTCGTTTGCGTCGGGTTCAGGTGGTGACGTTGCGCCAGGTGATCGTTATCACCAGCGTAGTAGACGACCCTTGCGCTCACTCCATCAGGAAGGCCCCAGTGGGCGTACGTGTCGCTGGAATCCGTCGGATCGCCGAAGCGCCACTCGAAGCCTTGCATGGCGATTCGGGCGACCTCGTCCGTGGGCACCAGGGGAACCACGATCGCATCGATGCGTCCCGTCGAATCCGTTGCGACAAGGGCTTGCCCAGGCCCGATACGAGGGGTCGGCACACCGGGCACGGTCTCCTGAACGATGCCAACGTGGTCGTCCAACCCACCGGCGATGGCACCTTGCGCGTTGGATTGCAGGACGCACGCATGGTTGTGGTCACCCTTCGCGCAGGCGGCGGGCAACGGGTCGCCGAGACGCATCCCCATCAAGCTGACGGACGACCGATCGTAAGCGAGGACATTGGCCGCAGCGACCCTACCAGCGTACGTCGGCTCGTCGTGCAACAAATCGAGGCTGTCGAGCAGCGTGTACGGCGTGGGCTTCGGGTGGAGTCCGAACAACGAAGTCCGAGCAGCCGCGACGGTGGCGATCGCGACCGAAGCCGCGACGATGGCGGCGATGAGAATGGGCTTGCGCATGGTGAGAGGTTCCTCCTGGATGGTTTAACGGTGCCGGGCCGAAAAGCCCTCACCTCCAGCAATAAGAGGTTTTGCGAGGATGTCAACCTTCCCCGGGTATTGCCAAGCCCGTACGACCTGCTAGGTCTTGAAGTAGGTGCTCGGTGGCTCCCCACCGACGTCATTGGACCCGCCCATCCGTCGCACCGTCCCGGGCTCACGCAATAGGAGGAGACCATGCTCAACCTTTTCACCTCGATCGACCACCTTCTGACGGTGCTGCTGCCCTTCATGGCCGTGGCGCTGTTCGTCCTGTTCACCGTCCTGAACGTCGTGAAGCAACGCCGGGAGCGCGAGCGCCGCGAGGCCGCGATGCTGGCCGCCCTGGCCCAGGCCCGGTCGAACCCGGGGCAGAACGAGGCGCGCGGTTTCATCGGGGCCCAGGCCCGCGTCAACGTCCCGTTCTGATCGCCGATCGAGCGATCGTCCAGCGGCCCAACCGGGCCGCTTTTCGCTGGTCACCCCACCGTATTGACTTGTCGCCAAGACCCGCTAGGTACAGGGAGACGGCCCCACCCCGGGGCCACCCACTGGAGGAGAAAAACCCATGCTCGCAACCGTTGCAATCGTTCTGGCGGTCGTCGCCGGCCTGTTGATCACCGTGTTAGGCGTGCTCCCGAAACGCCGGAGCGCCGAGCGCGAGGCCCGTGGCGCGTACGACGCGGAGACCGCCCGCCTGGCGGACGACGTGGCCGCGGCCGAGGCCAACAAGGTCGAGGCGGACCAGGCCGTGCTGGACGCGCTCGGGAACCCGCGGATCGGGGACGCCACGCGCCACTGAGCGACGTGCAGCACCATGCAAAAGCGGCCCACCCGGGCCGCTTCGTTTTGCTGCTGGTTCTGCTCACCCGTGGCACGGGCACGGGTCCCCCCGTTCGTTGTTGCAGCCCGAGCAGTTCTGCATGTCCACCAGCTCGTCGTAGCGGTTCCAGCCGTCGAGCCATTCGCGTTTCAGTTCGGGGACGTCCGCGAAAAACGCGGGCACGGGGATGTCCTCCCCCGTTTCGTGCGCGCGTGCTGCGTCTTGCGAGCCCAGGGCCTGGGCGTCGACCAGCGAGGACTAGGTCTCGTCTTCCCCGTCGGAGTTGGCGATGAGGGCGAGCTTCGCGAGGACGTACTCGCACCGGGCTTCAAGGTAGGGATTCGTGCTGGTGTAGGCCATGATGGGGATCTCCGGGGATGGGGTGCGGGACCGTCAAACCGTAGCGTGCGGTCCCCTTGGGTTCACGCTTTCAGGGGCTTGCGCACGAACAGGCCGGCGGCCGTGGCGCTGCGCGGGTAGCCCTGCACGTCGGTGTGGTCGTGCAGCGCGGTCTCGACGTCGGTGTGCAGGCTGTTGCTGGCGAAGTGGACACCGTAGAGGGCCACGGCCACCAGGGCCCCCTTCTTGAAGCTCTCCACGGTCAACAGCTTGCGGGTCTCCGGGTCCAGGCGACCGACGTGGCGGTGGGCCAGGCGCTGCAGGACGCCGCCCACCAGACCGTCGGAAAACTTGCGTTTGACGGTGATGCGACCAGCGCCCAGGCGAACGCGTTGCGGACCCTGCGCGGTCAGCCGGAAGTGCTCCACCGGGGACGTGCCGCCCGACTGGCCCGGGGTCGCCGATTGCAGCGGGAGGAGGAGCTTGTTCACCTGCTGCTCGCGGGGGCCGTCCGTCCATTCGACGTGGAGCCGTGCGCCGTTCGCGTCGCGTTGGGTCTTGACGTAAAAGCCCGTGGCCGGGAACGCCTCACGCAGCACCTGCTGGACGAGCTGGGCCGTCTCGACCAAGGTCAACACCGTTTTCAGCGCTTCCGGGGTGGTCGCCGTAGCCGGTGCCTTGGGGTGGTTGTTAAACCGTGCTTTTTGGTGAGTCGGGACGTTGCTGTTCGGGGTTTGCGTGCTGTGCTGTTGTGCGCTGGTCATGGTCTTGCCCTCGTCGTGAAGTGGGTGCTTTTCGGAGCCGTCGGTGCGCCTGAAGCAGCACGGGGACACCCGGCGCAATGGCCCGCCCGGAGGCCGCACGCCCGTCAGGGATCGGGTGAGGACGGGGTTCACGGACCATTGCGCATGAAGGGTGGCCCTGTGCCAGGCGTCGCTTAACCGACGGGTTCGAAAGCGCCTCACGACGAGGCTGGATCGGCGCACAACGGGGGAGCCCAGCACGCGCGTAGGGGTTCGAGCGCTCGGGACACCGGGCGCGTTCGTTCGGCGCTTCAGCGCCTGGTGGGAGGACGTTCAGGGGTGGCAGGAACGGCGCACGGCGCCCCGCTCGCTTCACCGCGGTGTCGCGTGTGCAAGACCTGCGGTTCTTGCAAATGGTGTCCGTGCTGTGGTCGGCGTGGGCAACGCGTGCGGCCAATGTATAGTCATCGCTGAACGGAGCGATGGTCAGGCAACCAACGGCGTTATTGCCGCCGCGGTGCCCTATCGTCAGCGCTCGACCGCGCCATGGCCGATAACACATCAACGGAAGAGAGGCAGACCAGTGAGCATCGAGGAGTTCTCCCACATCGAACATCAGTTGGTTCTTGGTGCCGAAGAGCGTTATGGCGACTTCTTCACCAACGCTCGTGATGTAACCCTGTTGCTCTCGAACATCATGACGTGGCCAACCAAGGATTGCGACATCTTCATCCGGTTTCTTTCGCAGATGAAGAAGGGGCACACGTTGTGCCTGATGTCGCTCGTGAGGCAGCACCGGATTCAGGCCAAGATGGTCTTGCGCTACTTCCTCGAATCGACGGTCCACGCTGCGTTTTCGTTGGTACATGTCGATACAACGAACTACTTCGACACGACGGAAGGCAAGAAGCACGACCCGCAGAAAGCGTCAAAAGCGGCCTATACCTGGCTCGGTCAGCATTTCAAGGCGCAATCCGACGAGATCAAACGGATGAAGGATCTGATCAACGAGCAAACCGCTCACGCGAACGTCTACAACAGTTTCCACAACTTCGAGTTCGTTGGCGGTGAAAACGCCGCCATCTATACGAGCTACTTCGACTTTGACGACGACCATTGGTTGAAGGTCGATCTTTGGGAGTGCGCCCAGGCCGGCCTGGTCGCAGCAGATCTAATCCTTGCGATTCGAAAACAGTACGGCGGCTTTATCCCGTCACGGGCAGCCGACAAGCTTCCCGGCCTGATTGTGACGTCCGACCGCCTCCTCGCTCTGCTGGGCGAGCCGGCAAAACCGGAAACGTGATGCCGCGGGACGTCAAAGGTGAGCCCTTTCGGGAGCAATGGTGAGCCTTTCCGGGGAGTGCCGCTGGTATAGTAACGATCGAATATCGCACTGAAAAACAGGCTTGAACGAGGGACCAAATGACCCGGACCCCAGTCCTCCTCAGCGGCTACTTTCACGGAGTAACGGGGCCGGCGTAAAAGCAACGCCCCCACGCATTCACGACCACCAAGAACAACGAAGGACCACCATGAAACGGGTATTTCTGCTCGGCTGGCTCATCGCCATGGCCGCCCTGCTGAACGTCGCTCACGCCGAGACCGCGCTCCCGTGCGGATCGGGCAGCACGACCACGGGGAAAAGCTACAGCGTGAACGGGCAGAACATCCTGCTCCTGGCTGCGCCGAAGGCCGGCGCCGCGAAGCTGGTGAACGAGAAAGCCACGTCGATCATGCACACCACGCAGTACATGGCGATCGACAACTCCGTGACCGTGAACGAGCAGTGCACCCAGGGACCGTGGTCCCGCGTGCAGGTCACCGACCCGGACTTCCTGTCCGTCACGCACATCGGCTGGGTGCCGTCCTCCGCGTTGCGCAAGCCCCAGGTGGACGCCTCGGGTCAGCGGGTCTTCACCGAAGCGGATTTTCAGTTCGACAAGGCCACGCTGCCGTACAAGAAAGTGATCATCGACGGGGTGAATCGGATCCATCGCGAGAACGACCGATGCTCCGACATCGACCCGTCGTCCGCTTACCTCAGCTCCAACAGCACGCAGGCGAACCCCACGTTTTACGTGACATGCGGCAAAGGTACCCAGGTGTTCAACGTGTTCTTCACCCCGCGTGACGTGGCCAGTGGCAAGAAGTTCGAAGCTCCGCGCAACGTCGACCACACCCAGGCCGTGGCGATGTGCGAGGCCTACGCCAAGTCGCACGCGACCCACCCCAGCACCGTGGATTTCTCCCGCGTGCTCGACGTCGCGGTGTCCGACGGCGCAAACGGCAACACGCGGGTGACCTCGACCTTCACCGCCAAGAACGGGTACAACCTAAAACTGAAATACAACATCGCTTGCCTGGTGAACACGTCCGGTTTGATCGAAGCGACCATCAGCGAAGCAAAATAGTCGATCCGCGGGCCGGGGGTAGCTCTTGCGAGCCTGACGGCTCCTCGGGCGGGAAAGGCGGGCCTCCGGCCAGGTGCGCGGTAACGGAGCGTGGCGGTCACCCGTGCAGCGCCACCCACACGTCGGTGCCCTGCCCGTCGTCCGACCTTCCCACGGTCAACGTCGCGCCGTTGGGCAGAACCCAGTGCCCCTCCTCGTTCCAGCCATCGCCGCTCGCATGCCGTGGCACGTACGCGGTGGCGCCGAACGTGCGCGCGATCGAGCGCTCCGACGCCGGGTCACCGTAGGCCGGGTCGAGCCTGTATGCGACGGCCTGGACCGAGCCGTGCACGACCTCCACGGTCGTCACGCGTGCGCCCTGATTCGGCGTCGCGCCGTAGACCCAAAAGAAGCCGTCCCCGGCGATCGCGTCGGTTCGGGGCGGCGTCATCCTGTCGAGAACCACGCAGGGCCGGAGCGCCGCGTACGGGTCCCCCGAGCAGGCTGGCCCCACGGTGGCGAGCGGGACTCCCAGCGTGATCGTCGGGGCGGTGACCACGCCCGCCGCGTGCGCCCGCGGGGCCGCGGCCGCGGTGGCGATCAGGGCGGCGATCGCCACCAGGCTCGTGGCCAGGGTGCCGAACAGGAAAGCGTTGAAAAAGCGCGCGTGACGGTTGGGCATCGAGGTCTCCTCCTCCGGTTGGGTCGTAAGGCCAACATGACGGGTCGTGCGGGCCTGTCAACCCCAAGCCGTGCCAGGGCACGGGGTCGAATGGTGCGCGTGACAGGTGGGCGTCAGCGGATCGCCCAATCCCCCGGATCGGGGTTTGCCCACCGGGACTCGCCCAGCGTCGCAACCGCCGACGGCCCCGCTCTGCGCCGCCGGTGCCCACCGCCTCGCCCAGCACCATACCTTGGTAGCGGACCAGCGCCTCGGTGAGCAGGTCGGTTCGTCGCCCGGTGCGTACGAGCAGCACCGGATGGTCCAGGTCCGCACCGGCTGCGTCCAGCCGAGGCAGGACAACGTTGACCAGGGTCTCCACGCCCTGATCGTGCTCGTGCGCGTCCCCGTCAGGGATGCCAGCCACGACGGTTTCCCAGACCGGGAGCCCCATGTCGTTCGACACGCCGTTCAGCCGCTCCGTGGTGCAACGGGCGAGCACCAGGTCCAGCAGGTCCGCGCTGGCCAGCACGCCCTTGACCATCAGCAGCGGGTATGGTGACGCCCCCAGTTCCAGGCCCGCGGCCAGCACGCACGCGTTCCCTTCTTGGGCGGCCAAGGTGGCCAGGCGCGTGCCCAGCCTCGCCTGCGCTTCGAGGGACAACGCGCGCAGCTTGTCCAGGGGAACGTGCTGGGCGTACTGAACGGCGTGGGCCACCGCCAAGCGATGGTCGCCCTGGGCGTAACCGCGCACCGTTTCGAAGGCGTCCTCGTCGTGCGCGGACATCTCGTGTGCGCCCTGCACGTCGTTCTGCAGCTTGCGCAACCGGTGCAAGGTCTCGGCCCGACGAGTCGCCCGGTCGTAAAACCCGTTGAAAGTTGTGAGCCAGTCGATTTTCATCATGGGCTTCCTCGGTTTGATGGTCCGTGCCAGGGTACAGGGTTGGGTCAACGCCGCTTCGGGTGCTTCTGCCCGTTGGCCTTCGCGGTGTCGATGGCGAACTTGGTGGCGACGCGCACCAGCTCCTTGTCGCCGTCGGACAGGTGCTTGGCCACGGCCCAGCTCAGGTAGTCGATCGGGCGCCGCCCCTTCGCGTCGGTGAGCAGCGGGTCGGCCCCGGCCTTGAGCAGCAGCTCGATGGTGCCGTCGCCGATGCTCTGCACCACGGCCATGTGCAGCGCGGTACCGCCCCAACGGACCGCCACCTGGTTCACCGGGGCGCCCGCGTCGAGCAGCATGCGCACGATCTCAACGTTGCCGATCGCCAGACCCAACGGGGTGGTGCCCGGGTGCAGGCAACGGCCCGACGGTTCGGTGGTGCGACGCGACAGGTCCACGCCGGCTGCGATGACCTGGGCCACCCATTGCGCGTTGCCCGCGTTGATCGCGGCTTCCAGGGCCCAGTCGTCGAGCGGGTAACCGGGGGCGGTGCTGGTGGCGTTGGTCATGGCGTTACGACCGTGCCCGTTCGTGGGCAGCTTCAATCCGGAGGTAGGTCCACACGGTCGCCCATTGACTGACCTTGTGCATGATCATGGTCGCGACCAAGGCCACCAGCACGATGCCGCCGGCGAGAGCCAACCCATGAATGCCCTTCGGCATGAACACGCCCGCCAACACCAAGGCGAACCCTAAGCCGACCGCCCAGGCGATGTCTTGGCCGTAGCGAGTGGCCCGGCATAACCGGCTCTTGTCTTCGTTCAACATCCACGGGTTGAACGGCGCCGTTCCCACGAGGTACAGCACGATGGCCACCAGGTCGGCCACGCCGATCCGGGCCTGCGCCTCGGCGCTCCAGAGGTGGACGAGCGGTGGAACACCGGAAAGGCCCAGCGCGAAGATCGCAAGCGCGGCAAGGCGACGGATGTGACGGGGCTTCATGGCGAGGTGTTCCTCCTGGATGGGGATGGCTGATGCGGACGCGGGGCCTATGGGATTAACCTAGCGGGTCTAACGCGCCCGTCAACCGTCGTGGACGGGATCCCGACAAACGGATTACCCGTGCCACGGCACGGTTACGTTACATTTGGGACCGGGCGCGGGGACGTCGACCCTCGAACAAAACAAAACCGCCACCCTGGGGTGACGGTCGTGCGTGCTGGGCGGTGGGCCGGGTCAGTGAATCTCGAGCGCCGTCTGCAGGAGCCGCTCCGGGTCCACGTGGCTGCGCCAGTTTTCCTTGGTGACGGTGGTGGTGCCGCTGTGCTCGATGCCCTTGAACGCGAGCAGGCCCTTGCGGTTGAAGATGTTGTTGGCCGGGCTGATGTTCCAGAAGCGCACGAAGGCGGTGACGGCGTGGCTGTTCTCGGGGTCGCCGATCTTTTGGTCGCCGATCTTCTCGATCAGGTCCGGGTGGGCGTGGATGAGCGCGGCGAAGGGGATGCTGAACGACCTGCCGTGCGAGATCGGCGGGAGCGGGTCGACCTGGTGGAATCCAAGAGTGTGGCAGTGCTCGCCGTCGATGTGGCCCAGCCAGACGTCCTGGCGTTCGAGCAGGTGGCCCATCGCGTCCTCCCACCCGATGCCGGGCTGCGGCATGTAGACCCCGTACGCAACGTACAGGGAGCCGTTCTCGTCGGGCTTGGGCCCGAAGTCCCGGATGCCGTCGTGGAACGTGTCCAGGGCGCTCAGCTCGTGGGCGTCGATGATGAACGGCGTGTCTTTCAGCGTGATCAGGGCGTATTGCATCGGGTCTCCTCCGGTCGTGCGGCCTCGGCGAGGTCGTCGAACCACCATGGCAGGTCAGGCTGGCTTGTCAAACGCCGACGGGGAGGATTCCAGGCTGTGCTGTGGCACGGGTGATGGTGGTGCGGCGGGGCCAACAAGATGGGGAGCCTGTGGCTCCCCTGGCGGTAACCCCGTGCCTCCGGCCTCGTTGGCGTCAGCACGGTTTTGGGACCTGGCGCTCCGCGGCCAGGTGGGTGTTCAGGCTCCCCAGCCCTCCCCCTTACGCGGTGCGTGGAGCCCGCATCTCCAGGAGCCACTGCGCCACCTTGGTGTGGCCGTTCTGCTCCGCGAGCTGTACCGCCGTCTGGCCACGCCCGTCCGTGGCGTGGAGGTCAGCGCCGTATTCCAGCGCGAACTTGATGCCCAATGCGTTGCCGGTGGCGGCGAATCTCAGCAGGACCGTGTTGTGGTCCTTGGCGGCGACGGTGCTCATGATCGCCCCCGTTCCGTCATGCTGTTGATGAGCTGAGCCCAGGCAAGCCGCAGGCCCAAAGCAACGATCAGGCTCACGATCAAGCCCTGGATGGGGAGACACGCGACCACCACCACCGTGCTCACGGCGGTCAAGATCCTGATCGCGAACCTCAACCGAGCGATCGGTCGCAGGTAGTCTGCGATCACGATCCCCAGAACGACTCCGATGATTTCAAGCATGTCACTCCGCCTCCGTGTGGTGGTCCCGGTTCAGGACCTATATGGTCGAACCTAGCGGGTTCCGAATGCCTGTCAACCGTTCTGGTCAAAAAATAGCCCGTGCCTGGGCACCGACGTTCGTCGGGGTGACGGCGCTTACGGTTTAGCCTCCCCGCGCACCCGCTGTACGGTTCCCCGCATTTTCAAGATCACCATCAGGCTAAGCACGAAGACCTTCCAGAACGCCATGACCGCGTCACCGAACAGGAACACCGCGAGGAGGATGTTCAGCCAGATCGACTGAATGGGAAGGACGTGCGCGACGTAGAGGTAGCCCCCCACCTTGATGGTGCTCCACACGATCGGCAGGTAACCCATCGTTTTCGCGTCGATCTGAACACCCTGTCGTACCGCGCTGGCGATCGCGGATCGCGCCACCCCACGGACCAGGATGGCCGTGATGATGCTGATGATGGCCGCCCAAACCTCGACGTGCAGAATGGATTGAAAGGAATGCAACACGGTGGTCTCCCCCTTGAACGGATGGGGGCAAGCGCCCCCGGTCGTTGGACGCTCCGCAGAGCGATGACGTCAGGCCTTGCCGTTCCGGGCGTTGAAGAAGTCGATGGCCTCTTCGCGCGTCACGCCCGGGTTGGCGGCCATGTGCGCGTCGATCGCAGCGTGCAGCGCACGGATAGCCCGGTCTTGGCGGGCGTCGTGAACCCGCTTCAAGAAGTAGCCGAACGCCACGAACAGCACGAACAAGCCGAAGATGACCGCCAAAATGATTCCGATAGCTTCCAGCAGCATGGTTCTCTCCTCCAGTGTGTGGCCCCAGGCTGGGGCCTCTCCCCTGTACTTAGCGGGTCTTGCACCCCTGTCAAGCGTCTGGCCCAAAAATAAGCCCGTGCCAGGGCACAGGCTCGATGCCATGTGTTGGTTCGGATTCAGGCCTTGTTAAACGAAAGGAAAAGGTGATCCTTTTCACTTCTTTGTGAAAGATCAGGAATGAACAACTTACCTTCCTTGTCTGCACGTTGTTGCAGTGCGAATGGAAGTTTCATAAGACGATCAAACGTCTCGTTGGGATCGCGGGCGCCGATGATTTTCTGGATCGCCAGAAGCTCTTCGGCATCCATTTCAAGGTAGACCTTACGATGGGCTGACATGTGCGTCTCCGGCAGGGATGGCCGATTCATACTTATTTCGTGCAGCGCCCGGATAGCCCGGTCTTGGCGGACGTCGTGAACCCGCTTCAAGAAGTAGCCGAACGCCACGAACAGCACGAACAGGCCGACGATGACCGCCAAAATGATTCCGATAGCTTCCAGCATGGTTCTCTCCTCCAATGGGTAGCCCCAGGCTCTGGGACCTCTCCCCTGTACTTAGCGGGTCTTGCACCCCAGTCAAGCGTCCGGCCCAAAAATAAGCCCATGCCAGGGCACGGGCTACAGCCAATCAAGCGGGCACTTCGAACGGATCGTCGTCGAGCACGCTGCGGGGGCCCTGCCCCTCGTGCGCGTGTACGTCGCGGATCGCCTGCTGCTCCGCGCTGATGTGCCGCGCACCCAGGCCCTCGGCGTGGCCCAGGATCGCCTCCCGGGTTTCATCCGGCAGTTCGATCTTGCCCAACAGCCAGCGGGCGTCGAGCTGCCAGTCCTGCCGGTTGCTGCGGCGCGCGTAGTCGTTCATCGCATCCTGGACGTGCGCGCGCACCTGCTCGCGGGTCCAGCCGTTGACCGCCATGAGGTGCGCCGTGGCCTCCGCCTCACGACCGCGCACCCGCGCCAGGCCAAAGTGCGTGACCTCGTGGCAGGCCGGGCACAACGCGTCGGTCCGGACGAGGGTCTGCACGCCGTTCTCCTCGTCGTACGCCCAGCGCTCGTGGCATTCCACCGGCCACTTGGGGCCCTTGCAGGTGCAGATCTCGCACACCCAGCCGGCAGCGTCGAACGTCTGGCGCTTCAACACTTTCCACTGGTCCTCGCCCAGCTCCGACCGGAGGTTGGAGAACCACGCCGTGCGCGGCACCAGGTCGACGTACAGCGGCCACTTCGGCCCCTTTCCAGGCACCTGCGGAGGCGGGACATAGTTCGGGTCCGTCCACGCCGGGCGAGCCAGGAAGGGTGCCGGGTCCACATGGTCGGGGACGTACCACTTCTTCTCCGCCTGATTCCAGCGCGCCCCCAACGCCTTGGCTTCATCCTTCTGGGAAAACGGAACGTTGAGCAACAGCACGGCGCACCTCCTGGATCGGTTCTGACGCGGTCCAGGCTAGTGGCTAAAGCGGGCCCGTCAAGTACGGGCCCAGGTGCTGCGTTTGATGTGCCGTGGCACGGCTTACTTGTTGATCGTTGTCGCCCGCGTCAGGATAATCGGCGAGCCCAGAACCTCGTTCAGGATCGCATCAACCTCGGCCTCGGTCAGTGCTCGCTGCTCATCAGCCTGGCGGTCTAGAAGAGCGGCCAGCGCAATCGTGGCCGCGGTGTCGAAGAAGTTGGGTTCCCTGATGGGGAGGCTCTTCAACGCTTCGTCGATCTCCTCGGCTGTGAACCCTTCGAGGAGAGGGAGCGGATTGGCCTGGGCATTGGTGGACATGGGGTCTCCGGGGCATGGGTTGGGGTGCAGCGCTGCCTGCGCCGTCTCATTCCTCAACCTAGCGGGATTCCACGGTGGGTCAAGCGAGCGGGCCGCCTTTCGGACGAACGGTCGACCCGTGCCAGGGCACGCTCACAATGGGGTCCTGCCCGTGTGCGCTGCAACCCCCGGGGCCGGAGGCCCCTGGGCGCGAACCCCGGCCTTCGGCCCCATCGGCGTCAGCACCGGGTTTTGATCCCATCAGGGCCGGTTGACCGCCTGTTTTTTTCACGCCGCGCACGGAGGATGTCGACCTGCCGGAGTGCGCATGCCCCAGCTTGGTCGCCCACGTCGATGCATGCGGCCTGTACGTCGGCGCCGGCGCGCATCATCGCGCGCACGCCCAAGCCATGATCCTCGCTGAGGGCAAAGGTCAGGCCCAACGTCGGATCGGCCCCACCGTCAAGCAGCAGCCGGATCACTCGCAGATCGTTCCGCCGGGTCGTCTCAACCATGTTGTCAACAAAGAGATGATCGAGAATGGAGCGGTTCGACTCATCCCATGCGTTCGCGTCAGCCCCCTCCTCGATCAACACCCGTACGGTGTCGACCGAGCGCTGCTGCACGGCAAAAAGAAGCGGCGTGTGCCCGTCGAGCGTTTTGGCATCGACCTCCGCCCCCAGCTCGATCAGCGCATGTGCGGCTTCGGCATTTCCGGCCCAGGCCGCGTAGTGAAGCAACGTTTGCTCGTGTTCGCTCTCGTAGTCGTTCGGGCTCACCCCAAACACGTTGACGAGCATTTTGATCATCGCCTCATTGGCGTACGGCTTGTCATTCATGCAGTTCTCCACGATTGCTGTTTGTGCGTTGAACAGGGCGCCCATCGCGCCCTGTGGTTCGGATCGGCTAAGCCACCGTGTCGGCCTTCGCGTCGTGGTAGTGGCGGATCAGGTCCGAGCAATGCACACGCAGCCCCCCAAACGGTACGTTGTGCAGGATGCTGGACAGCACGATCTGCACCACCGTGGCCTTCACCATGGCGGCGTCGATGTCGTTCGCGAACACGTACATACGCGCCACCCCTTCCTTCCCGTGGGACGTAAAGGCCTGACGGAGCTTTGCCAGCAGCAGCGCACCATTGCCGCACGCGGGGTCGCAAACGATTTGCTCTTCGTTCGGGTTGAACGGGCGGGAGGCCTCCCCGGTCGTTGCGCCCTCGCCCATCTGGGCCGCGAAGCGCGCGAGCCCGTCCGCCAGACCGGCCGGCGTCAGGTGTTGCCCCATCGCCTTGGCCTGCTTCGGTGCGATCGCGGACCCGTAGACGTCCCCCAACACGTCGGTGAACGGTGCCGAGGTCTTCACCAGCTCCAAGTACATCGCACCAAGGGCCAACTGCTCCGCCCATGCCTGCGGGTGGTCGCGGTATTCCTCCAGCGCGAGCAGGTGAACTTTGTTGAACCACGCCGCGCCTGCGGTCAGGGCGTACATGGTCGGAGCCGTGACCGACAACACGTTGAACTGCAACTGGATGATGTCGTCGAGGATCGCCGTCACGCCCGAGCGGATCGGGTTGGTCTGCGCGAAGCGCTCCACGCGGTCGGTGAACGCCTTCGTCGTGGTGGTCGTGCTCGTGGTGGTTTTGCGAGCCATACGGTTCTCCTGGTGGGTTTCGGGTGAGGTGGTCAGGGGCTGGGGTTACAGGACGCCGGAGATTTCCAGCTCGGCGAACTCGATGCAGCGGGAGCTGAAGGTGGCCTTGTAGGCCCACCTGGTAGCGCTAGCGCGCAGCACCATGTCGAACGTGATGCGGCAACGGGAGCCGGCGCCGATGTGCTTCGCCACGGTCTTGAAGCGGCCGGCCATCAGCTTGCGGGGCGGAGCGCCCGAGTCGCCCAGACTGTGGAACAGGTCGTCGACCAAGCGACTGACGATCGGCAGGTTGTCCTCGGCCGCTTGATCCAGACCGACGTTCGAGATCGTCCACGACAGCGAGGTGCCCGTGCCCGTGTCCCAGCTCAGGTCCTTGCTGGCCGTGCGGGTGGCGTTGATCCGTTCGATGGGGGTGTAGCGCATGGTGGTGTCCTCGTGGGTTGGTTTCGACGGATCCAGTGTCGTGGCCTGGGTCTCCCCTGGTGAGTCGCGGACCGCTCGTCGAAAACGCGGCGGGCGACTCACGGGGGAGCGCCCCCTTAGCCGGTGCGCCCGGACAGCGCCGCCACCACCGGGTTGTGACCACGGCGCTCCGCCAGGTCGCGGGCGGTTTTGCCGCACGCCGTGCGCGCCCGCGGATTCACCCCGGCTTTGAGCAACGGACGGACGAACTTCGCCAGGCCGTGCATGGCCACCACGTGCAACGGGGTGAGGTCCTTGAACCCGATGAACGCCCCGCCCTGGTCGTCCTGGTGGTAGCGCACGCGGTGCAGGTGCTCCGCCGCCAACGGGGAGGACAAGGTTTCGCGCACCGCCACCATGTCGCCCAAAGCGATGTCGGCCAGCAGCGCCGTGCCCAGCAGATCGACGGTGTGGGCCTTGCGCACCAGGTCAAGCGCGAGCACGGCCCCGCGCTGGTTGGCGGTCTGCACCGCGAGCAGGTACGCCGCCGCGTAGTAGTCGTACGGGACCCCGTGCGGCGGCATGGGGATCGACACGGAACGGGCGGCCGACGCCTGGACGGCGCGCGTACGGCGTGCCGAGGATGCGGTGGTGCGTGGCCATGGGGTCTCCCGGTGATGGCGGTTGGAGGTCAGCGAGGTGGGACGGTGTGGTGCCCCCGACGAACCGGGGCGATTTCTCCGGAGGGACCCGGACGTGTCGCGAGGGAGAGCGCCGTGGCGCTGGGTGCTGCGCGTGGAGCTAGGGATGCGGTGCTGCGGGTGGTGCGCGATGCCGTGCTTACCAGTGGCGGCGTACCGGGCCGCGCAGCTTTTCGAACTGCTCGATGTCCTTCATCTGAAAGCGCATGTGGCCCGCCACCATGGTCGGCGTGATGCGGCGCTGCCCGATGTGCAGCAACAGGCCCGACGGGTTCTTGTAGCCCACCAGCTCCGACGCTTCGGACAAGCTGAACGTCTCGCTGTACAACTTCTTCAGGGCCAGCACCTTGGCACGGTCGTAGTAGTTGTTGCGCCCGCGCTGAATCGCCGGGATCTCGGCGCGCTGCATCAGGTCCGCCACCGCTTGCGGCGTGACGTAGCCGAACAGCTCCATCACCTCCGCCGTGCCCATGGTCGATACGTCCTCCGCCGGGGCCACGGAAGCCACCGGGGCAACGGGTGCTGCCACCTGCGCCACCGGAACGGGAACCACCAGCTGTACGACCGCCTGAGCGGCCTGCGCGGCGGTGGTGATCGACGCCGGGATCACGTTCAACGTGAAATCGGTCAGCGTGGCGAGCAACGGCATGAGGTTCGGCAGCTCCGCGGACGTGCATTGGATCTGGGTGGCCATGGTCAAGCTCCTTGGTGTGAAAAACTGGTGGTTGGTTAAGACGTTTCAGGGTTCAGCGGCTCAGCAGCGCGTGCGCCGCCGCGCCCGGTTTGCTCAGGTCGATGGGCTTCATCAGGTCGTGCCGCGGTTGTGTTGCGCCAAGGCGTGGTGGTCCGCCACGTAGGCCTTCAGCACCGCCACCGCTTCCGGCTGGTTGGACATGGCTGCGCAGTGCAGCGCCGTCACGCCGGTCTGCGGATCGGTGAAGGTCGGCGATGCCCCGAGGGCGAGCAACAGGTACATCGCTTCAATCTGGCCGCCGGCGCTGGCCCACATCAGCGGGGTGAGCGCTTCTCCGGCGTTGTTCGTCAACGCGCCGTTGACGTCTGCCCCGTCGTCGAGGTAGGAGCGGATCGCGTCGAGGTCGCCGAAAAACGCTGCGCAGCAGAGGGACGCGTTGGCGATGCTGGTGGTCATGGGGTTGCTCCGTGGGTGTGTGGTGTCGATGGGTTCAGTATCGCGAGGGGGTCCGCCCTGGGTGAGTCGTGAGCCCAAGGTCGCCCCCGGGGTCCCGCGACTCATGCCCGCCTGCCGGCCTACAAACTGCGCGACGCACCTACCGGCTGCGTGGCCATCGCCATGCTGAGCAGCAGCTCCGAGCGGCACTGGCGTACCGCGCCCACCGCATGGTCCAGAGCGTTCAGGCCGTTGTGATCCACCGCGTTGATGTTTGCCCCACGCCCCATCAGGAAGGTCAAAACATTGTGGTTGCCGTGCTTGGCGGAGATGATCAGGGGCGTGGCGCCCTCGTTATCCACCCGAGATTCGAGGTATTGCCCCTTGTCGAGGAGCTGCGCCAGCTCGGTGAGATCGACGTTGGCCTTGATAAGCTGGACGATCTGGGCATACTGCGCGCGCAAGCGTTCCCGCTCTACGTGGTAATCGTCACCGCACGGCTTGCACGGTTTCGCCCCAGCGCCGACCAGCACTTCAACGCAGGCGCCGAAGTCGGCCGCGACATTGCGGTGATCCACGCTCTTCATGGCCATGTCGAGGGCGTTGTACCCATAGACGTCGATGGCATGGACGTCGGCGCCCAACGCGATCAGTGCCGCGACCGCGTAGTGGTTACCCAGATTGGCCGCTTCGATCAGAGGGGTAGCGCCCTCGTCGTTGCGAGCGTTCACCACCCAACCGGCAGCTACCATCCAATGGAAGCATTGCTCGCGGGCCGGGTCGGCGCCCAGCAGGTCTCCGCCGCGTGCGAGTGCGTGCAGAAGGGTGTCGCCGGTGCGCCGACGGTCCGGCGTAGCCCCTTCGATCAGCAGCATGTTGATGATGGACGCGCTGCTGCTTTCAAAGATGTCGAAGATCGCCGTGGCGAGGGGGCAGTCCGTGCTTTCCGGGCCGTACCCGCCGAACTTGAGACCGTCGGGATTCGCACCAGCATCGAGCAGTTCCCTTACGAATGCAGGGTGGTCCAGTGCCACAGCCGCATTCAGAACAGCGGTGGCGGCGTCGGGGCCACCGATCGTTTCCAGCGCCGCCGCCATCAACCTTTTGTCCAGCAGGCAGTGTGCCTTTTCTTGCGCGATTTCACGCTTGAAGTAGCACTGAATCAGGGCATCAGCCTCCTTCATCAACTGGTCGATCGACGTGATCGGGCGAAGGATTGCTGCGATGTTCGTGGCGGTCATGGGGTTGCTCCGTGGTGTGTGGTGTCGATGGGTTCAGTATCGCGAGGGGGTCCGCCCTGGTTGAGTCGTGAGCCCAAGGTCGCCCCCGGGGTGTCGCGACTCACGCCCAGGGCTGGCCTGCCCGCTGGGCTACAAACGGGCGCGCACCCGTGCCGTTTCGGGCGCTGCAGCCCCTTTGGCCTCGGCGAGCGCTGCGTCTGCCACCACGGCCAGCTCCTCAACTTCCAGCGCGATGAAGCGGCGACGCACCCCGAGGTACGCCTGACGCCCGGCCTGCGTCACCCATCCGGAGGGCCGGTTGAACCACGCCATCCACCCGCCGGTGTTGTCGTCGAACTGCTCCCGGAGAATCTGGAGCGACGCCTTGCCCTGCTCACCGGTGCCGATGAAGCGGTCGATCGCCACCTCATCGCCCTTGACGATCGCGGTGAGGCACGCAGTCGTCCACGGGGGACCGCTGTCAGGCGTCACCTCTTCGTGCGGATCTGCACCGGCGGCCAGCAGCAGGTCCAACGTCTTGGCGCGCGCCGCGTTCGGACGGATGCGATCCACCACGTCCACCAGCACCTCGGGATACACCTCCGCGCCCGCGGCCAGCAGGATCGGCACGAACCGGTGAATCGTCACGTGCTTGTGGCTGGCCAGCGTGTCCCCCAACCTCGTCAGCGCAGCGGTGGCGATCGGCGTGCGCACCCATTCCCACTTGATGCGAGCCAGCAGATGCTCCACCAGGTCGACATACGGCAACTTCCAGCGGAAGAACCCCAAGACCATGGCGCGGGTCATGTCAAGCGCTTGCAGCTCGGCGGCGCCCGCCAACGTGTCCAGCAGCGTGTCGACCATCTCGACGCTGGGCTCCTTCCCCATGCGCAGCAGCGCGCGGTACGGCCGCTTGTTGATCTTCTGCTCGTTCAGAACCATCGGGTCCAGCCCCGCCTCGAACAGCGCCGTCACCAGACCGATGTCTTCGCGCAGCATGGCTTCCTCCAACGCCGTCAGGGTGAACGCCGCCGGCGTGCCGTCCACCACGTCCCGGAACGGCTTGTTCAGGTCGACCCCGCCGCGCCCGAGGAGCTGAAGCGCCGCCAGGTTCCTGGTGCGCACCGCGTGGTGGACCAACGGCACGCCGTGGTGACGGTAGGTCCCCGGCTTGGCCTTGGGGTTGGCCAGCAGGTCGGTGACGAGCTGGCAAAACGACGCGCGTTCGTCCGGGTCCGACGGGATCTCGGCGGGGAGCGTGATGAGGTCCAGATGGCAAAAGGGCATGGTGGGTCCTTGGTGATGTGAAACCGGGGAAGTGTTGCGGCCCGAGCGGGTCGGCTTGAGTCGTCGGGAGGGGGTCGCCCAGCGCGTGGCACGACTCAAGCGCTGGGCGATGCGAACCAACGATCAGTCGGCGATCAGCGGATCCCAACCGTCGATGCTCTCCATGTCGTTGATGGGCATCCGCACCACGATGCGGCCCGAGCCGTCCTGCAGGATGCGCAGCAGGAGCGACCACCAGAGGGCCTCGGCGTAGTTCGGGCTGGCGATCGGGAGGTTGCGGTCCACCTGCTGGCCGCACTGCTCGAACGTGCCGTGCGGCACCAGTACCTGCGCCACCCACGACGGGACGCGGGTGCAGGACTGCTCGATCAGGGGTTTGACGTCCACCATCGGACCGGGGCGATCGTTCGGGAACGCGGAGGACGTGGTCTGCTGGGTCATGCTGGTCACCGTGACGTTGTTTTCTTCGGAGACCAGTGTCGGTGGGCGGGTCGCCCAGGCTGAGTTACGCCCGCGTCCTGGTTTGGACGCCGCGCAACTCACATGGTGGGGAGAGGGTCAGCGGTCCCGGGGCGGAAAACCCCGGGGAACCCGGGCTGGGGGCCGGGGTGCGGATCGGTGGTCGGCACCAGGGTGCGGAGCCGCTGGACGTCAGGCCTTGCGCCGACGGGAAAGCCGCTGGTCGCCGCTCAAACGCCCCGGACGGGCGCGCTCGGCGGTGACGGTGGGCACGTTGTCCTCGTATGCCTGGTACTCCGCTTCCGGGTCGTCGCGGTCGTACACCAGCTCCTCGTCCGGACGTGCCGGTGTCTCCATCGGCAGGAACGCGTGGCCGTTGCGGTCCAGGTAGTCGCTGTGCAGCGTGCGCAGCCAGCGACGCACGGCCGCCTCAATCCCGAACGCCTGAGCCCACCGGACGATCTTGCGGTGCCGCTCGCGCAGCGCCGTGAAGACCGGGTCTTCCAGACGGCTGCGCAGGTCGCCCCGCTCGCCCTTGGCGAAGGTGGTGGCCAGGGCCAGCACGATCACATCGCCCACGCTGAGCGCGCTCCCCTCGCCCGCTGGCTCGATGCTGTCAACGCCCATCAGGTGCAAAAAGCCGTCCGCGCCCAGCTCGCTGAGCTGCTGCGCCTGGTGGCTGGTGTTCGCCTTGAGGAGCATGACCTGCTCCGCCGGTGAGAGATCGGGGTTGAGCAAGGGACGCCGGTTCAGACGCAGGTTCGCGGCGCGCGCCGGGCCGTCGAACGCTGACGGCGCCGCGTCCGGCGATGGGGTGAATCCAGGCTTGGGGAACATCGAGCGCCCGCCCGACGCATCGTCGGACGCACCCTCACCGTTCGGTTCGCCCGAGCGGTTCAGCAACAGCTTGAGGTTCTGACGCGTCGCCTCGATGCGCGCCTTGCCTTCCAACGCTGGTGATGGCGTGGCCCTGGGTTCTGCCTTTGCTCCGCTAGGCACCGGCGCGTCCGAACGGACGAACGCCACGCCGGTGTCCAGGTGGTCCGCGACCGCATGGCCGTCCTCGCCACTGCCGTCGTGGTAGCGCAGGACGGGGACCCAGAGCGCCGCGGTCGAGGTGTCGCAGCCCATCATCGCCCAGAGCGGTATGGGCGTCACGGTGTCGTCCGCGCACGGGCCGACCGACCAGTACAGCTCCGCGAACCCCACGTCGATCGCCTTAAAGGGATTGCCGTCGTGGTCGGTGCCCAGCACCGTCTCGTGGCCCGGGAAGAGCCCAAAGGTGCCGCGGATCTTGTCCTCGGACGGGACGTTCGCCCCGTTCTCCCACCGGGTCCAGGCGTTGCCCGTGGCGCCGCCATCCTTCTCACGCTGCCCCTCGTTGAGCTTGTCCATCCGCCGACCCGAGATCTCCCAGACCGTGCCCTTGCCGTCCTCGACGTCGGGTCCGTCGCCGACGATGTGCTTCAACGACAGCAGCAGATGCGCGCGGAAGTGCGGCTCTCGCAGCCGGGGCGGCAGGTCCTCCGACCGGTTGAGCACCCGCTCCACCGTCGAGCGCATTGTGCGCGACCACGCCTTGCCCCGCACGGGCTTCCAGTCGTACGCGTGATTCTCCGTTCGCTTCGTTTTGGTCGCTGCGTTCGCCTTGCCTGCTGCCTTGCCTGTCGCCATCTCGCCCCCGGTCTGCTGGTCGTGTTGTTCCAGGGATTGTAGCGCGACGGGCGGACGCCCTTGCGGGACGCGGGGCACCGGGCGGTGAGTCGCGAAGCGGTCCAGGCCCCGTGCGGGGAGCGACTCAGCTCAGGAGGTGTGGGAGAAAAAAGTAGAGGTCCACCCACTTCGGAGCGGACCTCGTGAAGACCTCCAACAACGTCGGTCGTGATCTCGACCAGTTTTACACCAACCCCCAACTCGCTCAACGCCTTTTCGACGAGCTGATCGCCGAGCACCTCGGGGACCGCTGGTCCGGCGAGGTGCGCTGGCTCGAGCCGTCGTGCGGCACCGGCGCGTTCCTGTCGCTGCTCCCGCCGGACGCCCTCGGGGTCGACCTCGACCCGAAGTGCCCGGGGGCCGTCCAGGCGGATTTCCTGAGCTGGACGCCCCCGGCCGGTGACGATCGCCCGCTGGTGGTGGTCGGCAACCCGCCGTTCAAGCACGACGTCGCGTTCTTCAACCGCTGCGCCGAGCTGCGCGCCGAACGCATCGCGTTCATCGTCCCGCGCTCGTGGCAAAAGCCGTCGGTCCAGAACCAGCTCGACCGCGCGTTCCACCTCGCCCACGAGGAGGTGCTGCCGCTCGACGCGTTCGTCTTCGAGGGCCAGCCCGCCGAGGTGCCCACGGTCTTCCAGGTGTGGGAACGCTGCGAGGAGCAACGCCCGCTGACCGTGCTGCCGACCAAGCACTCGGATTTCGCGTTCGTGCCCTACGCCCAGCGTCACACCGCCGACTTCGCGATTCAGCGCGTCGGCGTTCACGCCGGTCGCGTGAAGGACCTCGACGCCGAGCACCTCGGTCAGGGGTCCCACCGCTTCGTGCGCGTGACCGACCGGACCCGGGTCGCCGAGGTCCGCGCCGACTTCGAGGCCATCGACTGGGCCCCGATCAAGGCCTGCGTCGCGGGGAACCCGAGCATCGCCAACGGTGAAATGGTGCAGGCCTACGAGCGGGCCGGGGTCGATCGCTGGTTCGCCACCACCGACTGGTTCGCGGACGTCGCCGAGGTGGTGGTCCAGCCGGCCGCCGAGGAACCGGCTGAGTCGGTGGCAGAGCCGGCCGTCGCCCCCATGACCATCCCGGCCGTATACGAGCGCATCGCCGACCTGGTCCGCCTGTCGGGCATGGACGCCCAGGGACGCATGGTCGGCGGTGTCGTCTACACCCCGTTCGAACTGGCCCGCACGATGGTCGACCTTGCGCGTCTGCAGCCCCACGAGACCGTGCTGGAACCGTCGTGCGGTCGCGGCTCGCTGGTCTTCGCCATGGTCGACCACTGGCTGGCCCGTGGCCTCACCCACGAGCAGGTCGCGCGGTACTGCGAGGAAAAACTGTTCGTCAGCGATCTCGACGGTCAGGCGGTGCAGGACCTCACGGACCTGTACCGCGCGTACTTCGCCAGCCATGGGGTGACGTCGGATCTGAACGCCCGCGTCGGCGATGCCCTGTTCGCCGGCTGGTCGGACCGCACGTTCGACGCGACGATCGCCAACCCGCCCTACGTGGGGCTGGGCAAGCTGCCGGCGAACTACGCCGCCCGTGTGCGCGCGTCGTTCAGCACGTGCGCCAAGGGGACGGCCGACCTGTACCAGGCCTTCTTTGAGCTGGCGCAACGCCAGTCCACCCGCTCGGTGATCATCGCCCCGAACGCGTGGATGCGGACCACGGCCGGGACCGCGCTGCGGGTCCTGCTGCGCCCGCGCGTGCGCTCGGTGATCGATTTCGAGCACCGCCGCGTCTTCCTCGGTCCGCAGGGGGCCAGCGTCCTCACCGCCATTGTGGTGACCGGCCCGGCCACCCAGGCGCCCGTGCTGTTCCGCACGGACATGCCGCACGAGAGCAACGCCCCGTGGACGGTGGCGTTCCGCCAGAGCGAGGAGGCCATGGGCCCGGCGGCATGGGCGCTCGATCCGGCGATGCCGGGCGATGCGGTGGACCCGGACGCCACCACGCTGGGCGTCCTCGCCGAGGTGCTGGTGGGGGTCAACACCAACGCCAACGAGGCGTACGCGGTCGAGAACTGGACGGTCGACGGGGACGTGGTGCACGCGTCGAACGTCCACGGTCGCCCGGTGCGCCTGCCGCTGGCCGCCGCCCCGCTGTTCCTGAAGCTCACCAAGGTGAAGACGCTCGCCGACGCGCAGCGGGCCGACCGCCTGCTCTGCCCGTACGACGCGTCGCTTAACGTGATCCCGGAGCCGGGGATGGAGCCCGAGGTACTGGACTGGTTCCGTGACCACTATGCGCGTCTGCACGCCCGCGACGGTGGAGACCTGCGCGGTTACGGGGCGTGGTATGCCTTCGGTCGTAAGCAAGGGCTCTACACGTTCGCCCCGAGTGAGCGCCTGCTGCTGGTGCCGTGCATGGCCAAGGGCCCGATGGCCCCCCTGGACGTGACGCCGGAGGATCTGGGCGGACGATTCCTCTGGGCGTCGGGCTACGTCGTGCGTGCGAAGAACCCGGCGGACCACCAGCGCGTGAAGGCCTTGCTCGAATCCCCGGACACGTGGCGCTTCCTGCGCCGCCGTGGCAAGCAGTGGACCGGGGGCTTCCGCTCGTTCACGCCCAACCAGCTCCGCCTGGTGCCGGAGGTCGTGACGCCGCGCGTGGTGGCGGCGCCGGTGGCCACCGCCCAGCAGCCGGCGACGGTGTAGGTCGAACCGGAGGGTGGAACGCGAAGGGGTGCCGTGGCACCCCTTTTCCCGTACGGACGGTCCGTGCCCCGTGAAGGCCTCGGAGCCGGAGGCTCCTGCGCACGAACCCGGCCTGCGGCCTCCACGGCGTCAGCGCCGGTTTTCCCGCCCGGCCTATGGCCCTGGGGTACGCTGGAGAGCAACACTTTTCCGCTGGTGCCCGCGCGAGGCGTCGTGGTTCAATCGGTGCCTGCCTGGCCTCGACGCCCGGCCACACGACCAACGCGAGGACCCAAGCCGTGAGCACCATCCCCACCACCCCACGCCCGCTCATCTGGCAACTCATCCACGACGCGGTGCAGCCGCTCGGTCGCGAGACCAGCAACGCGGAGATCAAGCAGATCCTGGCGCAGGACTACCCCGACCTGAACGAGGGGACGGTGAACTGCCAGATCGCGATCTGCACGGTGAACCGGGTTGGCCGGATCGGCTACCCCGAGAACAAGAAGCCGCGCCTGGCCAACGGCCGGTACGACTTCCTGTTCGCCACCGGCCGCGGCAAGGTCGTGTGGTACGACCCGGACAAGCACGGCCTGTGGGCGATCGAGGAGACCCCGGACGGTTTGAAGGTGCGCCGCGTGGACGACGATGCCGAAGGCGTGCCCACCCCGCTGGACGGCGAAGCGTCCGAGCCGGTGGACGATGGGTTCGGGGGTGGTGCGTTCGCCCTGGAAAGCCACCTGCGCGACTACCTGGCGCGCAACCCGCCGAGCACCACCGCGCACGGCCCGCTGACCCTGTTCGTCGACGCCGACGGGCGGGACGGCGTCGAGTACCAGACCGATTGCGGCCCCGCGGACCTGCTGTTCCTCGACCGCGACGGCAACTTCGTGGTGTTCGAGCTGAAACTGGGCCGGGGCCCGGACGCCGCGCTCGGTCAGGTGCAGCGCTACATGGGCTGGATCGAGCACCACGTGGCCAAGGGCAAGACCGTGTCCGGGGTGATCGTGGCGAACTCGATCAGCGACAAGCTCAAATACGCCGGGAAGGTCGCCCCGCGCGTGCAGCTCATGGAATACAAGTTGGCCGTCAGCCTGGCACCCGTCGCGTTGCAGGCGGCGTCCGTCGGGACAGCAACATGATCGTTTCCCTGTCCCACGCGGTTGACGCGATCACCGCTTTGTTCGAATCCGTGACGGACGTCAAGGTCGCGTCGGTTGCCGCCGTGATCGCGATCTTCGCGATCACGTGGCCGTTGCGTTACCAGAGGAATGCAGCACTGCTCGACCAGGCTGTTCTTGCGCTCAAACGTGCCTACGATGCGTTGACGGACGAAGGGGCGCACGTAGCCCCTGTCCCGGTCGAGCGCCTGAACTGGTTGACCGCCGCGCGGAACCTAGAAACCTACAAGGCATTGAAAAAGAAAATCCGGGTTCGGGTGCACCGCCGTATTGTCGAAGACCACGAGGAGCACTGGAGGCACCGGTTTTATCTGGCGCTCCGAGGGCCGGCCTACCATCAACCCTCGTTTTATCAAAGGGTAGGACTTCCCGCGCCGAGTGAACAACATCGCGATGGGATTGAAATCCAATCCGCCATCATCGTGCATGCGTTCGCGAAGTGGCCGAAAGGGCGACGAGATCCGCTCGATTTCGCCGATTTCGACGAGATTTTCAGCAGCACCGATCCGCGCCCCGGCAACGTAGGGCTGAAGTTCTACATGGATGCGTACGAGCGTTTCAGCGATCTGCCCGAGCCCTACCCTGATCTCACGTGGTGGCGTCGTGCCCTTCGCGCCATTCGCCTGCGCAAGCGCCTATGAAAACCATCGACACCCACACATGGGCGAGTAACTTCGCCGACGTTCGAACGGGCTACCATCCCCTACGGACCCGAGCATTTCTAAAGGATGTAGTTCGCCCATCACTCGCCGCGCTGGACGCTGACATCACTCGATGGGCCACGAGGCGCGAGGGCGCGTGGATGTTTGCCAAAGCTGAATCCGAAGCACTTCTCCGCGTGACGATCCAGGCCTTCTGCCTTTCGATCCAGTCCTTGTGGGAGCGCCAGCTTCGAAACTGGTTGAGTGAATGCGTTGGCCCGGGCCCGTCGAGTGGCCAGCAGCGTCGGACGGCCCAACACGGGCCGATGGACAAGCTTAGTAGCCTGCTGTCCGAGATGCGAGGCATCCCGCTAAGGGCGTTCTCCACCTGGGACGACCTGATGCTGCTGCACCTGGTCGGGAACGCGTGCCGCCACGGGGACGGCAAGTCGGCAAACGATCTGTTCCGCGCGAATCCGGAGCTGTGGCCCAACTGGTCGTCGGCGCCGCTGACGATGCCGGCTGGAGATCCGCCGATGGGCCCTCCGTCGCCGCCGTTGTTCGAGCAGGCTGTGCTGCCCCGCGAGCTGCTCGACCGGTTTGCCGAAGCGATCGTGGGGTTTTGGGAAGATGTCGCCTACATACGGCTCAACAGCATCGAGCCGTCCAAGCAAGACGACCTACTGTGGGCCGAAATGAACCACCTACGTGGTCGACGTCAAGCTCGCATCGCACGCTCCCGATGAACGTCAGCGCTCCCACATTGGTTTGACCGCAGTGTTAGTGATCAATCCGTGCAACGCCACCGTCGCTTCGTGAATCTTGGCGGTGACCTCCTTGATCTCGGCGACCCGCACGATCTCGACCGTCGTCTTGAAGGTGCCCCGAGCGGACATGTATGCAATATGGACCAGTCCGTCGTCGTCCAGCGAAAGCGCGTTGTGTGCGTATTTGTTGCGACCTGCCTGGGCCGCACGAACCTTCTTGATGACGCTTTCGTAGTCCCTCAGGTGAGGTACCTGATCGACAAGCTGTCCGCACAAGGAGCTTACGATGTCGACCCGCTGCTGGAAGCTGCTCTGTGCCACCATCGTCAATGCGCGAGGGTCGGTCGGTGAGTCGTAGCCGGCAAGTTTTGAGATTGCGACTGCGGTCGTCGATTCCAACGAACCCCACAAACTGACCATGCGACCCAACTCGAGCAGGTACTCGTCCGGGACGGGCCAGTTGGGGTTGAACTCGCCGCGCTTGGCCGTCTTCTTTGTGGTCATGGTTGCCCTGACTGGATCTTCGCTTCGATGGTTTTCAGGAAACGGACGAGGCCACCTATGTGGCTGACGATCAGCACGGCCTCGTCATGGTTCAGCATAGGGTTGTCGTGCGCCAAGCTCTGGTCGTTGCGCACCGTGTTCATCGCTTCAAGGTTCGAGATGCTGGTCTTGAGAATACGTTCGGTCATCTCGCTTTCTAGGTGTCCGGCCACCCGAAGGTGCTTGATGTACTCCCCCATCAGGCTATGCAGTGGCTTTTCGCGAGAAACGGTGATGCCGTGCTTCTCGCAGAGCGTGCGCAGGAACTTCATCAGAAAAACGTGCACGCGGTCCAGGGCAGTCGCTGGTTCGTTGGCCTCGATCGCAGCGCGGATGTGTTTGGCCGCAGCGGTGAAATCCAGTGCGTTGACGCTAGCCGTGAAAGCGTCGATCTCGGGGACCGGACTGCTCAGTTTCAGTCGTGCAATGATCGTTTCGACGGCGGCCCGCTGTTGAGCATCGTCCGGCAAACAGCGGAACTCCTCACCCCATTCGACCAACGCGACGAGCGCATGAGCCACGGTGTGATCGGATTCAAGTTCCCAGAAGGCGCGCATCCGGTTGGCTTTAGACGTCCCCTTAAACCGAAATTTTTCGCCGTCAATGTTGAGACCAACCTGCTCCTGGAAAAACTCACCCATGGTGCGATCAGAAAAGTTGAGCACGTAACCGCCTCCCATGTTGAGAAACGGTTCAAGGCAGCGACGATCGCGTGAGGTCAGGCTCGACATGGATCACATGAACAAACGGTAAGGATAGGCATGCCCAGGTAAATCTGGAACATTGGCGATCGTTCTCGCCAGCTTTTGTGAGTAGCGAATGGTCACAGGGACTGGGTCGTAGAGTGCATCATTGTTCCAATCCATCTTGGTCAACGCGAGGGTTTCGAGGGCCGCCACTTCGAGCGGGCCATGACCAGCGTGTCGAGTGACGTTGATCGGGCGAGGAATGCTTTTGCTGCCCTGGAAATACAGCGCGCCGCTCAGCGCCGCCGATGGTGCGTTGCCAGATGCCCACAGCAATGCCGAGTTTCCTGTTCTCACCAGAACCGTTCCCCGCGGAACGGGTGCACGATCCGGCACGCTTCGGGGCCCTCCGGGCTTCCCTTGTTTCAGCCACACCCCGCGCCATGTCGCGCTGCTGCCGATCTCGATGCACTCGACCTCGGGCACCGTCGACAGGCCATCGAATACGCCCCGTAGTTCTTCGTCTTTGAAGGATGTGGTCTTATGGACGACCAAGCGTTGCGGCAGCCGTCCCCCGTTTCGCTGAAGGTAGAGGCTCAAGCTGCGCGCCATGACCGCTCGCATGTCGCTGCGACTGAGGAAGGGGTTCCGTCGAGCCTCCCGTGGATCTGCGACCTGATCCTTTGCCTCGAACGCCACGAACTGCATGCCGCCACCGTCCGCGTCGAACACTTGTGAGCAGCACGTAACGAACTGCGCTGATTTGGGATCGCCCCTCAACGCGTAGGCGAGCCCGATGTACGCCGTACCCTCGGGTACGCCGTTCATCGGCGCCAGCTTCCAGGGTATGCCGCCCGCCTTCGTGAATAGCGCGATCGAGAGGCGCCAAGCCAACGACGCCTTCAACCGGAACGTGAACGCGCGATCGTTGATCACCTGGGTTGGAATCGCATACCGTGCGCCAAGCGCTTTCAGCGCATCATGGGCGTCGAAGCCCTGCGCCGTAAAAGCCGTTTGCCACGCATCAGGCAGATGCACCAGCACAACGTCGAACTGATCATGTAAAGCGTCGAGTTGGGCCATGGCTCGAGCCATGGCCGCGAACAACCGCTCATGCGGCGCTCCGGATGGTGCAAGCGCCATGAGGTCATCCGGCCATTTGATATGAACCTCTTTCGGTCCCGCGACAAGCGGAACGCGAAACAACGATTCAAATCCGGGAAACGCGGGCAAGTATTTAACGCGGTCGGTCGCCTCATGCCCAGTTCGGATGGTGTCAACGAGGCCCTTGAGCTTCGGCCACCCGGACGCGGGCGCGACCGTCGCGACGCGAAGCTTCGGGGTATAGCCCGCAAACGTATTGCCGTTGTATGCGCCAAAGCGCAACAAACCACGCAAGGGGTTTTCGTCCAAATCCGTGTCGTCGCTGTTGAAGGTCAACGAGGGCTCGTCGAGCAGTGAAAACGATGGGGCCTTCGAAAGGTTGTAGTCCATCGTTACTTGGCCCTATGGAAGTATGCGTGGTCGTGACTGGGTCGACTCCACGCGGTAACGGGCGATAGTTTGAAGACCGCGTCAATCCCGTCGCCTTGCGGCACACCCGTCGTCAAGAGCGCCTGGCCAGCATCGCCCGCAAGTGTGTTCGCCCAAGCATCAATGATGGCAGCCCAGACATCGTTGTAGCGCGTCGCCCAACGTTCGCGCCGCCAGTCGATCGTGGGATCGACAAAACGTGGTTTTTCGAGGAGCGCATCGGCGTCCGCCTGATCAATGGAGCGCTCGGGGTATGGGACATCGACGAAGGTCGCGGGCTCAAACGTCAACCACCAACGTTCAGCCGCTTGCTCCAGATGAAGTTCGACACCCTCGTAAAACGGATAGCCCTGCGGGGTGGCGCCGTACAGTGCCGCCGGATACGCCTTGCGGAGCCCCTCCTGTTTCGACCGGCGGGCCTCGCGAGCTTGTGGCGTTTCCTTGTCTGAATCGCCGTGAACCATCACTGCGTGCCCAGCGCGTCGCCACCGGGCACGAAGTGGCCGATGACGGCAGACGGCGCGCGTGAGAGCGTCGTACAGAAGCCCAAGGGCCCAACTGTCCACGGCCGGTGCCAGGCTCACGGTGCCGTCGATCCGGCCGCCAACCTTTTCAAAGGCTCGCACCAACTCCTCATCGTTTCCGAACGCTGCGATCTCCTTCCCCCGGCTCGCGACAATCGCCCACACGTCCGCGTCCCGGAGGCACTGTCGAGCCTCCGGTGTCGTCAGACTTCGATCGAGCGTGATCCGCCTCGCTACCGCCGGCATCTCCAGAACGGGTAACGCTGAGCATCGGAGTACGGGAAACGCGCTGTGCTCTGCTGTTGGCAGCGGCACGGGCCTCAGCGCGGTCGGCACCGTATAGGTTCCGATATGGGCGTCGAGCTGGTCTGGCCACGTCGACCCATCGGAAATGTCAGCGGCCAACTCGTCGAACGTTTGGCATTCGATGACGTTGACCCGGACACCTTTGGCTGCCGCCGCTTCGAGGAAAGTCCGCACGTCCGGCAGCAAACCGCTCGCGGAGCGTGACATCCAGTGGAGCCCGGCAGGAAACGGAGTCGCTTGGTTCAGCCCGTCGTTCAGCGCTTCCATCACCGACGCATCACGGCCGCTGTATCCGACCACGATCAGGCCATACCGTCCGCAAGCGTTGGTCAGGACGGTACGCATCTTCTTGTCCTGTTCGCGTAGCTCCTCGTTTGTGTTTTTCAGGCTGACCGACTGATAGTCACCGTGGATCTTCGCCAGGAGCGGTCGGCTTTCGCCCAGGGCCAGCATCGCGCGATCCGCATTATCAATCCCCGCAACCGACAGGTTGGCACGATCGGCCGGTGCCACAACTTGGTCGGTCATGGTCGCTGCGGTTTCCACCAAGGTGTCAAAGTTCGTCGTGAACGTACAAGGCACACGACCCGCCGTGATCAACGCCGCCAGCACCCGGTGCGCGTACGACGGCGTGCCCTTCTGCACCGCCACGCTTATGTAGTTGCGTCGGTCCTCCGGCGTCGGATAGACCGCTTCAAAGGCTGCAGCGTACTCCGTTGGATCATTCGGCGGCGGAAGGACAGAACGCGACGCGAGGAACGCTTCAATACGCTGAATCCACATAGGGTCGTCCGCATCGACCTCCTTGAGCTTCGCCCCTGAAAGCTCACAAAAAATCCGCTTCTTGAAGTCGGTGATCATGGCGTAGCCGGTGGGTATCCCCGCGGCGGCTGACGCACCCGCTCCCAAAAACCACGCGTATTGCGTAGGCCGAAGGCAAAACATCCTGGCGAACTGCGACCCCGAAACCGTTTGAATGCTCAAAACCGCTCCCGTGTTTTTTCGTTCTTGGCACGCGCGGCGTCCGGGATCTTCCCGCCCTCTCGCCATCGCACGCGTCCAGGGACGCGCGGTTGCAAGCATCCCTTCGTCCGACGATTGTAATCAAACCCGCACTGCGACAGGGGATTGCGATCCAACCCTTTTCCTTGGCATGGCTTTCGACTGATAGACTGTATATCCATACAGTATTTCGCAGATCATGAACCACCCCGTCCCCCTCGCCGAGGACCCGGCCGCTCTTTTCATCGTCGAAGCGCTGTCGCGCGTGCCGGCGGGCTTCCCGAGCCCCGCCCAGGACCACGCCCAGCGCCGCATCGATCTGAACGACGTCCTGGTGCTCAACCCGCTCTCGACCTTTCTGTTCAACGTCGAGGGCGACAGCATGAGCGGGGCCGGGATCTGGGCCGGCGACAAGCTGGTGGTGGACCGGTCGATCGAACCGAAGCATGGCCTGGTCGTGCTCGCCTGCGTCGACGGGGAGTTCACAGTCAAACGCCTGTACCGCCGGGCCGGGGTGGTCAAGCTCGTGGCCGCCAACCCAGCGTACCCGCCGATCGTGTTCTCCGACGCCCAGGAAATGACCGTCTGGGGCGTGGTGACCTGGAACCTGCGCCAGGTGCTCGCCACCAAAGTCCGGACGTGGGCCTGAGCCATGCCGACCTTCGCCCTCGTCGACGGGAACAACTTCTACTGCTCGTGCGAACGGGTGTTCCGGCCCGCGCTGAACGGCCGCCCGCTCATCGTCCTGTCGAACAACGACGGCTGTGCCGTGGCACGGTCCCAGGAGGCCAAGGACCTGGGGATCAAGATGGGCGTGCCCTTCTTCCAGATCCGCCACCTGGTGCAGGAGGCCGGCCTGGTGGCCCTGTCGTCGAACTACGCGCTGTACGCCGACATGTCCGCCCGGATGATGGCCATCCTCGGCCAGTTCAGCCCGGTGCAGGAGGTCTACTCGATCGACGAGTGCTTCGTGGACCTCTCCGGGATGCAGGGCGTCGCCGGGAGCCTGACGGTCTACGGCCAGATGATGCGCGAGCGCGTCCTGCGCTGGATCGGGATTCCGACCTGCGTGGGCATCGCCCCATCGAAAACCCTGGCCAAGATGGCCAACCACGTGGCGAAGAAGAACGTCGGGCGCCCGTGGGCCGGCGTGTGCGACCTCACCGCCCTGCCGGAGCGTGATCGCGACGATCTGCTGGGCCGGGTCGAGGTCGGCGAGGTCTGGGGCGTGGGCCGCCGGTTACGCGAGCGCCTGTTGGCCGACGGGATCGCCACCGCGCTGGACCTGAAGCGCGCCAGCCCATCGTTCATCCGGTCCACCGTTTCGGTGGTGCTCGAACGAACGGTGCACGAGCTGAACGGGATCGCCTGCTACGGGTTCGAGGCCGAGGCGCAGCCCCAGAAGCAGATCATCTGCTCGCGATCGTTCGGTCACCCGGTGCTCACCCAGGAGGACCTGTCGATCGCCGTGCGCGACTTCGCCGCCACCGCGGCCGAGCGCCTGCGACGCCAGGGGTTGAAGGCGGGCCAGGTCCACGTGTTCATCCAGACGTCCGCGTTTCGGAAAAAGGACAAGCAGTACAGCGCCGCGGTGGTGGTACCGCTCGCCGTCCCAGTGGGAGACACCCTGCGCCTGGTGGAAGCCGCGCTGGCCGGCCTGGCCCGCCTGTACAAGCCGGGCTTCAAGTACGCCAAGGCGGGGGTGATGCTGCTGGACCTGACGGACCGCGCGGTGGAGCAAGCCGACCTGTTCACCGGGCCCGCGCCGCACCGGGAGCGCCTGATGGCCGCGCTGGACGCCGTGAACGACCGATTCGGGCGCGGGACCCTGCGGGTCGGGAACGTCGAGGGCCACCAGGCCTGGCACATGAGCCAGAACGCGAAGACCCCGAGCTACACCACCGAGTGGGAGGGTTTGCCCACCGCGCGGTGAGCAAGCCCGTTTCCGCACGCTAAACTCACGCGTTGCCCACTGCCGTCTGCTGCCATGCCCAGTCCAATCGAAACGTTCCTCCCGGTGCCTGAAGGTTTTCAAGCGTTTGAAAAGATCGTGTGCACCTGCGCAAATCTACGCTGGCACACAAAAGATTTCCGCCTGCACGCTCGTGCCGGGCAAGAGCAGATTGGCGTCGACGTCTACGGGCGGGACAAGGACGACCGCTTCATCGCGTACCAGTGCAAGAACATGCCCGACGGGATCACGATGGCGATCATCCTCGACGAGATCCAGAAAGCGGAAGCGTTCGAGCCGGCGATCAAGCATTACTGCATCGCCACGTCGGCGAAAAAGAATGGCCCCATCGAGCGCCAGGTTCTGTTGCTCTCGGACGAACGCAAGGAACAGCGGAAGTTCACCGTCGAGGTGCTGTTCTGGGCTGATTTGCAAGACCTACTGTGCAACAGCCCAGACGCGCTGCGCAAGCATTACGGGGGGTTCGGGTTGGAGGCGTTGGGCGGGCCCGACGCACGACTGGTCAAGGATCGGGCGCGCTTCGACGAGCTGCAGGCGGCGTTGCCCCACACGCTCGTCTTGCAGTTCGCCGAGCATGATTTTCGCCATCCTTTCCCGTACAAGCCGGTGACCCGGCTGCACGAGTTCCTGCACGGTTGGCGTACGATCGCCACGGCGTTCTACGACGAGACGCTGCGTGAAGCGTTTAGCGGACTGTACAACGCGTGCGACACGTTGTCGGAGGAGCTGGGCGACCGCACATCGCTGTACGGCAAAGCGGCCGATCGGATCTGGGTTGTGCATGAACAGTTTCGGGACCGTCCGAACGCTGACGACCTCGCCGATGCGGCCGAACTCGACAAGCTCGCAGCGCAGTTTGCACGGGTGTACGAGGACTATCTGACCTTGTGCCGAACGACCCTGTATTCCTGATATAGTGGCGGCAGGCTGTCGTCGCCTGCCGCACGCGCCCTCCGGGGCATGACGAAGACGATGTCTCACCGCACCTACCCCATTCCATAGTCCTTGTTTTCGATGGGCGGTCCGCAAAGCGTGCATCGGATTTGCCGCCCAGGAGAAAGCAATGGATACGCAGCAGTTGAAGCTGCTGGCCGGGCTCGTCCGCGGCCTTTTGCAGCCCACGCACCCCTCCCTTGGTCATGGCCAGGCGCTCGACCTGATCGCAGCGCTGCCCGGGCTTCGTAACTGGCCCGAGGTGATGGCGTTCCCCGAGCGCGTCGCCGCGGCCGAGCTGGACACCACCTCGACCGGCCGCCTGGCGTTCCGCCTGAAGAAGCGCTTCGCGATCAACATGTCCCCGCAGGAGTTGCTCGTCGCCCTATCGCCGCCCGGTGCGGTCGTCGCCCGCAATGCCCCGCAGATCTGGCCGACGGGCCCCGTCCCGGGCGTCTACGTCACGACCTCCTCGGACGCGATCGGCGCCCTGCTGGAAGCGTACGAGGACGCGACCGACGGCGCGCTGGTCTACGCCGAGAGCGCCGGCAACGGATGGTCCGGCAGCATCGACCTGGGCGACTACGGGTTGTGGTCGTCGGGCCTCGATCGAGTGCCCAGCGGCACGCTGCTGGTCGTTGGGCCGCTCAAGCTCGACCAGCAGTCGTGGAACGACGCGGGCGAGCGCCTCGAAATGGCATGCAACCATGCCTTGAACTCCGGGCATCGCATCGCAGTTCTTCTCGACACCCCGACGCCGGACACCATCAACGAGAACGTCCAGTTGATCGTGACGTCACGCCCCAGCCACACGGACCACGACACGGCGCTGATCGGCGTCGTCACTGACGCGGGAGAACTCGAAGCGGTCACGCCGTTCGCCCGGCCGTGGCCACGCATCGAGCTGGTGCCCACCGTGGCCACCGTGGCCACCACGGACGCGTTCCCGGCCTCGGTGGTCGGTCCGCTCCGCGACGCTCTGGCGGGCAAGACGAGCGGTCTGGTGCTGTTCGGATCGGGCGCCATCGAGGACCACGCCGCGATCCACCTGGTGGCGGCGTCGCTCGCCCTGACCGAGCACGCGGGCCCCGCTGTCCGTATCATGCCGCGGCACCGCTCCACCCCGTCGAAGGACTGGGACGTGCCGGAAGCCATCCGGACGTTGCCGTATCTGCCGTCGATCGAGAGCGCGCACGCCCAGGGGTATCGCCGGATCGTCTACACCCCGAGCTACACCCATTCGGACCGGCTGCTTGAGGCCAGCAAGGACATGTTGCTCATCAGCGGGGCCTACGGCAGCGACCTCTCGCAGGTGTTCATGGCCTCCGCCCGTTACGGCAGTGCGAAGGAAGAGGAAAGCCTGCTGACCCGCATCATCGCCATCGCGGCCACCGTCGACATCCCGATGGGCAGCGGCACTGCCTCGGTCGCCGACCTCTACGTCGCCAGCGGGCACGACGTCGGGGGGATCAAGCGATCCACGGACGTCGACGAGTTCCTGACCGCCCACCGCCTGGTGCGTTGGGAGGACGAGTTGACCCGCCTGCTTGACGCTGGGACGGTCACGCACGAGGCCGTGAAGAAGGCGTTCCCGCGCACCCATGGGATCGAAACCTTCCTGGCCAAACACAAGGCACAGCGCTCGCGCCAGACCGCGTAAGCGCACGCGCGCCCGGTGTCGCGGATGGCGCCGGGCGCAACGTTTCGAACACATGCAATCGGGGGACCGCCATGGACGTCGCTTGGTTTCTGAACCGCCGCCTGGATTTCATCCGGCAGCTTTACGCGCGGTCGTCGGCGCCCTTCGTCGACCGCCGGACCAAGATCGAGAACGAGGAAGACCCGTGGATCCCTCCCTACTCGGAGGACGGTGACCCACCGTTCGAACTTGAATGGCAGGAGGCCAGCGATTCAATCAACGTCCTGGGCCACACGTGCCTTTGCCTGTTGGCCTCCTCGCTGCAAGCCTATCTGCAGACCCGGGTCATCCTGCACTGCGAGAAGCTGACCGACGAGGAACGCAAGCGCGTGTTCCGGAAAGGATGGATCCGAGGCTACAACACCATCTTCACCGAGGCGTTCGGCATCCCGCTCGAAAACGGCCCCGTGAGCCTGGATGCTCTCGAGGACATCGTTCTGACGCGCAACAGCATTCAGCACGAGGTCGAACTCACCTCGATGCGCCCGCGGCACGCAGACCGAAAACCCGGCGCAACGCGCTCGTTTTTTCTCGATGCTCGCGAGGTCGAGTTGCTCGATGGGATGGACCCGGGCGCCAGCTCATGGCTCGCCCCTCCTACCGTGCACGTCGACCAGAAAGCGTTGGAAACCTCGATCGACACGGTACAACGGTTCGTCGCCTGGCTCGACGCGGCCATCGAAGAAAAGCTGTACGGTTCGCGCTGAGGTCGGACGGCCCCGAAGGCCCCATCCCCGATGGCGTGCCAGCGGGTGATGCCAATGCACATTGCATGGCATGCGTCGCCCGCCTGCAAAGCGGCGTCAGGCTATCATGGCGCGACCGGGCCTCTGGCATGACCGAGACCGGTTTCCGGGGTTATTGCATGGCAGACGATGAAAAAAGAATGGGCCCCCTCCGCGTGGGGCCGAAAACTGACACGATCGCCGGACTGGCGCCTCGTCCTTCAAGGTTTGAAACTGTCGTTGACGGTGGATGGAAAAACGCACACCGTCAACGTCGATGACGCCAGCTCGTATCGGCTGAATCCGGGCGTGTTCTGGACCGACCTCATGCTCCGCCCGAGCCCCTCGCGGGTCGTGAAAGTGGACGGGCTGCCCAACGCCCGAGGGACCGATTTGGCCAGTGCTGTGGAAGCCGCGCTGGTCGAGAAGCAAATCCGCGACGACGTGGCGTTCGTGCAAGGCGCTCATCAAACTGTGCTTGATTGGCTGGACCACAAAGCCGAGCAAGAGCTGGCTGCAGAAGCCGGTCGACGATGGATCACGCACGAGGCGCAGGCGGCCATTGAAGCGGCCCGACCGTCCATCGACGTGAAGGCCGTTCGTGCGCGCATGACGAAGGCCAACGTGAACGCCAGGCTGGGAAAAGAAGCAGCCGATGTGGAACATTCCCTCGTCCAATGGGAAGCCGACCATCGGCCCTACTGGGCCTCCCTCAACGCGGCCCATACCAAGCGCGAGTTGACGGCGTGCAAGGAACTGTTCGACCGGGTGGAGCGCAAGCCTCTCACCGAGGAGCAAGCGCGGGCGGTGATCTGCTTCGACAACCGCGTGCAGGTTGTTGCCTCGGCGGGCTCGGGCAAGACGTCCACCATGGTGGCAAAGGCCGCCTACGCGATCGACCGGGGATTCGTCGCGCCGAAGCGGATCGTCATGCTGGCCTTCAACAAACAGGCCGCCGTCGAACTGGCGGAACGTGCCGCCAAATCGTTCGGGCGGCTGGGCATGGACGACGTCGCGGTGGAAGCCTCAACCTTCCACGCCCTGGGCCTTCGCATCATCGGCAAGGCTACGAAGGAAAAGCCGGACGTCCCGGATTGGGCCACCGACACCGCCGGCGGCATCAGCAAGCTGACCGAGATCGTCGATCAGCTCAAGGACCGCTCTGCCACCTTCCGAACCCAATGGGACCTCTTCCGGTTCGTATTTGGCAAGGATCTGCCTGCGTTCGGATCCAACGGCTCACCTGACGTCTGGGACGATCAAGGCAACGGCCGGACCCTCACCGCCGACGGGAAGCGCGTGCGCAGCCAGGAAGAGGCCACCCTCTCCAACTGGCTGTTTTACAACGGCGTGGATTACCTCTACGAGGAGCGGTACAAGTTCAAGACCGCCGACGAGGACCATCGCCAATACCGCCCGGACTTCTTTTACCCAGGGATCGAGCTGTACCACGAGCACTTCGCCCTGGACGCCAACGGCAAGGCCCCGCAACATTTTGGCGACTACCTCGCCGGCGTCGACTGGAAGCGCAAGTTGCATCGGGAACGTGGGACGTCGTTGATCGAAACGACGTCCCACCAGGTCCGCACCGGCGACGTGTTCAAGCACCTCGCCAACGAGCTGACCCGCCGGGGCATCCAACTCGACCCCAACCCGGATCGCGAGATTCCCTCAGGCGGTCAGAAGCCCATGGAGCCAGGGGAACTGGTGAGCCTGGTGAGAACTTTCATCAGCCACGCCAAGAGCAACTGCTTGACCGCGGCGGCGCTGCGCCAACGCCTGGACGCCCTGCCGGACGATGCGTTCAAGTACCGGTACCGCATGTTCCTCGACATCGCCGAGCCCATCATCAAAGCGTGGGACGCCGCGTTGGCGGCTGAGGACGGCATCGACTTCGAGGACATGCTCAACCTGGCGGCCGAGCATCTGGAAAGCGGTCGTTACGAGGCGCCCTACGAGCTGGTCATGGCCGACGAGTTCCAGGACGCCTCACGGGCTCGGGCCCGACTGTGCCGCGCCTTGGTACAGAAGCCCGGGCGATACCTGTTCGCCGTGGGCGACGACTGGCAGTCCATCAACCGCTTCGCGGGCGCCGACGTGTCGGCGATGACCGGCTTTCGGGAATGGTTCGGCCACGGGCAGGTGCTCAAGCTCGAACAGACGTTCCGCTGTCCGCAAGCGCTGTGCGACGTGTCCAGCCGGTTCGTGTCGAAGAACCCAGCGCAGATCAGCAAACGCGTGACGTCGGTCACCCCCACCATCGGCCCCGTGCTGCAAGCGTTCCAGGTGGACAACAAGGAAAAGCTGGCCGACGCCATCGACCAGTTCGTGATGAAACTGGCCCATGGGGTCCAGGACGGCAGCATCCCGCCTGGGCGCGATGGGAAGGTTTCGGTCTTCGTGCTTGGCCGGTACAACGCCGATCGGCAGTACGTCCCGCCCAACAAGGCCCGCTTCGAGCGTTGGGTGGATGTGTCGTTCCTCACCGTCCACCGATCGAAGGGAAGCGAAGCCGACTACGTGATCTTGCCGGAAATGCTGAGCGTGATGCGCGGGCGTAGCTTCCCGAACACGCGCGCTGACGACCCGGTACTGGCGTTGGCCATGCCCGCCGGGGACAACTGCCCTGACGGGGAGGAGCGTCGACTGTTCTACGTGGCCCTGACCAGGGCGCGGCGCAGCGTGGCCATGTTCACGGCACGCGGTCAGCGTTCGAGCTTCTTGCGGGAACTCGAGCAGGACGGCGCGGTGTCGATCACCGACACGGATGGGGAGGTCGTTCAGGAAGAAGAGTGCCCCTCGTGCAAAAGAGGGGTTCTGGTCTTGCGCAACGGCCCCTACGGGGAGTTTCGCTCCTGCTCCAACTTCCCCGCCTGCAAGTACAAGCCCAAGAAGCGGGGAAACGCGCCAGTGCCTGCGACCACCCACGGAGCGCGGGCCAGCCAGACCAACCGCCGACCCACGGCCTCGTCCGCGTCGCGTCGCTGAGCCGCCCCCGTCCGCGCCCCTTCGGGTGCCCTGCGCGGGCATTCCGAGGGCGCGACGGCCCAACGCTCAACCTTGCAGCGGCGGGAGGGTCCGAACGATCCCCATCGTTTCGACGCTGACGCGGATCACACGTTGCAGCAGCGTCAGGATGTACGCGGGATCGTCGTGCTCGCGGGACCAGGCGTTCGAATCGTTGCGGATGGCGCTCTCCCCCTCGGTGTAGTCCTGGTACTCCTCCATGATCCACTCGATCGCGCTCTTCGCGTTGACCACGTAATCGGCTGCCTCCGCCGGGATCCCCTTGAGGGTGATCCGGGGGTTGTAGATCAGCGTGGTCTTGTCTTTCTCGCGCCCACCGGCCGATGCGAACCGCATCTTGTCGACACGGTAGTACGTGAAGGGGTCCATGTCCCCCTGCGGCTTGGCCTCGATCTGCACGGCCCACGGTTCAACGGTCTCGAAGTCCAGGTGAAGCTTGGCCAGCTTGCGCCCGCCCTGCTCGAAGGCTCGGAAGTCGGTGGCAAACGGGACGCGGGGCAACACCTTCTTGAGGTCCGCCTCGTACTGCTCGCGATACTGGGACGAATGCAATATCCCGTAGACGTAGAAAAAGATGTCCTCTTTGGTGATCGACGGATCGCTGTACTGTTTGCGGAAGGTCTCGAGCGCAACGTCGCTGATCCCGTCGCGCTTGATGAACCCCTTACCGTCCGACGCACCATCCTCGTCGCCGAAGGCCAGTCCCTTCTGGCGCTGCGCCGTTTGCTGCTCATACCAGTACAACGGGAACACCTGTCCCGTGTCCATCATGTGCAGATCGCACGGAACGTTGGCCATGAGGCACGAAAAGCCCTTGCGCTCCGGGACGCCGATGACCGAGATCACCAGGTTCGTGTAGTCGATCGATGGCCAGATTTTCGTCGGTTTGTACTCGGCCCAGATCGAGTCCAGGTAGAGCCACGATTTCGAGAACGGCCGATGCAGCGCCATACCGATCGACGATTCGGAAAACGTCGATCGGGTACCGCGCGCCAGCGACGTGCGGAGGCCCCGCGTCCATTTGATCTTCGTCGGGGCGATCGCCACCTTGCCGGCGACATCTTTCTCGTTCTGCTTCTGATGAGGCGTGTAGATCTTCTCCACCTGCTCGTTGTAGAAGTCGATCATCCGCCTCGCGTTTGATTCCAACGCCGCGTGCCCATGGTTGTACACCCACACATCGCGGTTCGTGGACACGCCCAGCGCCTTCGTGGCGAAAATGGCTTGCGGCTCCTCGCCCATCGCGGTGAAGGTGCCGAAATCACCGCTTCGGTGGTTGATCCAATCGTGGTGCTCGTTCGGCTTGACCTCGGTCCAGGGCACACTCTTGTAGCTTTCAAACCCAGCTATCGCATCGAGCTTCTGCTCTCGCGAGAGGTAGTCGCCGATGTCGTGGTAGTGGATCCTGGCCTTCCCAGTGTGGTCCTTGCGTTTGATCAGCAAGGTGATCGCCACCGACGTGCGGGAGCCGGCGTCGAACACGTTGCCGGCCTCCTTGCGGCGCTGTTCCCCCTGGGTGCGCGCGTTGCCCCGCAAGTTGAACACGTAGAGGTCGGAGAACTCGTCGCCCAGCGACCGGCGGAAGCCGTCCATGGTCGCGCTATCGATCCAGGTGCCGTTGGTCACAAAGCACACTACGCCCTCGTCCTTGATCCGGTCCGAGGCCCATCGGAACGCCCTGATGTAGGAATCGTAGAGGTTGCGCACCAGCGTCGCCGTCGAGTGCGCCGCGTACGTGGCACCGATACGATCATCAAGCTGCGCGTATTTGAGGTTCTGGTTGTTCTCGTCGCCACTCTCTTGGCCCACCGAATACGGAGGGTTGCCCACGATGACGCGGATATCCCGCGAGCGCTGCTTGTCGGCGCGCTCGTGGTTCTCAGGCAACCCTTCGTCCAAATCCCCGGCCTGTGGCTCGTTCATCTGGAACGTGTCGGTCAAGACGATGCCGGGGAACGGTTCGTAGGCACCGCCAGCGATGCGGTGGAACGCTTCCTCGATGTTGATCGCCGCGATGTAATAGGCTAGCAGGACGATCTCGTTTGCGTGCAGCTCGTTCCGATATTTGTACGCCAGTTGCTCCGGCGGAATCAGCCCTGTCTCGATCAGGCGCACGGGGAAAGTGCCGGTGCCCGTGAACGGGTCCAAGATGTCAACGTTTCGGTCTGCCAGGCGGAGACCAAAGTGCTCCTGCAAGGCCGCGTCCGCGCTCCGCAGGATGAAATCAACGACGGGCACCGGGGTGTAGACGATGCCGAGGCGGTCCGCCATCCGCTTGAACGCGGTCTTGAAAAACTTCTCGTACAGCTCGACGACGATCTTCTGACGCCCTTTGGGGTCGGTGATCCCGGACACGCGCTCGCGCACGTTCGCGTAGAAGCCTTCCAGCGTGTCATGGTCCTTGTCCATGGCCTGGGCTTCCAGGATGTCCATGATCTTCTGCATGGACTGGGACACCGGGTTGAGGCTAGTGAACGCATAGCCCTCAAACAACGCATCGAACACTGGCTTGGTGATGATGTGCTGCGCCAGCATTTCGATGGCATCGTCCTGGCTGACGCTGGGATTCAGATTCTTCCGCACGCCCTTGAGGAACTCGTCGAACGCTTTCTTGCCCTTCGAGTACGGCCGATCGAGCAGCGCCCGGATACGCATCTGGTGGCGCTCGGCGATGTCCGCCACGTCCTTGGCCCAGTCTTCCAGGTAGCGGGTGTTACCGCATTTGCGAACGATCTTTGCAAACATGGCATCCCGCCACTTGCCCAACTCGATCGGGTCGAACGCGAAGCCCAGTTGCTGCTGCGTGCGGTCGGTGCCGTCGTTGCCACCGCCCACGCCGATCACGTTCACCACCCCGTTGCCCTTGCCGGTCAGGTCAATGGTCGCGAACTGCTTGTCGAGGCGATCGTCGTGGGCCCTCAACGCGTTCAGCACCTGCCATACAACACGGTATTTCTTGTTGTCGTCCAGCGCGGTTTCTGGGGATGCGTCCTTGCGGATGCCGATGGGCAGGATCACGTAGCCGTACTTCTTGCGGCCGGACGGGTCCTTGCGCATAACGCGCCCCACCGACTGAACCACATCCACGACCGAATCGCGGGGGTTCAGGAAGATCGCCGCATCCAACGCCGGGACGTCAACGCCTTCGGTCAGGCATCGCGCGTTGGTCAGGATTCGACATACGTCTTCCTCCCGCCCGATGTTTTCCTTCAGCCATGACAGGCTGCGGTTCCGGTCGACGACGTTCATAGTCCCATCGACGTGTTTGGCTTCGAGAGCCGGGAGGTAGTCCAGGTCGTCCGAAAGGTCGTTGGAGATGCGTTCGAACTCCGAACGTACGAGCTTCGAATGTTTGATCGATTGGGCGAACGCGAGCGCCGTGCGCATCGGTTGTGGATCGACCGACACGTCCATGCCGTCGTCGGCTGACACGTGCTTACCCAGCCCGTTCCAACACCCGACGATCTTCACAGCATCGTCCAGCTTCAACTCGTCCCCACTGTCCGCGATCCGCCGATTGAGCACCTCGTTCACGTGCAGCTCGTCGACCGCAATGATCAGCACCTTGTAGTCGGACAGCAGATTGCGACGTACGGCTTCGTCAAACCGCAGGCGGTGGAACACCGGACCGAAGGTGGCCTGGTCGTCCATTGAATAGACATCGATCTCCGATTCCTCCGCCTTGGCTTTACTGGCCTCCGCGTAGATCTTCGGAGTCGCGGTCATGTAGAGGCGCTTTTGCGCCTTGATGTAGTCCTTGTTGTGGACGCTGACGAAGGCGGACGGCTCATCACCCGGGGCTGTATAACCCGCTGTGCGGTGCGCTTCGTCGCAGATCACCAAGTCGAAGACCATCCCAGTCTTCTCTTGGGCGCGGTGAACAACCTCGATCGACTGGTAGGTGGAAAAAATCACCGTCACCGCATCGTCGCTGTGCGTTTCTTGCCACGATTTCGCCAGCTTCGTCGCATTGGTCGTCGCAGGGTACGCCAGCTCGTAAATCCGAATGTCTTCCTCGTTACGCCCCGCCGCGCTGTCCGAGCATACGGCGAAACAGCGCAAGGGAATGCTCGTGTCAGCCGTCCATGCGCGCAGTGTCTGCGACAGCAAGGCGATGGATGGGACGAGAAAGAGAACGTTCTGGCCCGGCGCGATCATCTTTTCGGCAATGACCAGCGAGGTGTAGGTCTTGCCGGTACCGCACGCCATGATCAGCTTGCCCCGATCGTTCGAGGCGAAACCCTTTACCACGTCGGCCAAGGCTTCGTCCTGATGCGGGAGCGGCGTCTTTTTAGGGCGCTTCCGAAGCTGCTCGGGTTTGTCGAGGGAAAACTGGGACCAGTCAATGGGAGACTCATCCAAGTCTTCCAAGGTCAGAAGCTCCGCTGGAATAGTTTGGTTATCCATCGCGGCAGCAGCGTGTTTGCTCAGCGACGCCGTGGCGATGACCATGCGCTGCGTGAAGCCGCCCTTCCCCGACAGGGTAAAGAAGTTACCCAGGTCGCCCATCTGAATCGGCGTCTCGTAGAACTTGCACTGGATGGCGCAGAAGCCCTCCCCGTCACGCAGCTTGGCCACCAGGTCGATGCCAGTGTCCGGCGCGTTATAGCCCAGCTCAGCCCGCTGGGGCCAGTCCTTCCACAGCCACACATCCTCGTACTGCCCCACGTACTTGGGATCGAGCTTGAGATAGGCGCGCATCAGGCGCTCGAAGCGATCGCCAAGGTCTCGGTTGAACGCGGAGTTGTCGCGGTATTGTTGGAGTATCGTGCGGATCATGAGGTGGCGGTCCGTGGTGCGTGCGCTGATTTCTGAAAAGTCACGCATTTTACCGTCTGGCCGCCCTGACCGGATGGCGATCGGACGCAGGCGGGCCACAACGCAAAAACCCACCTGGGCGGTGGGGCTCCCGGCTGTGGCCGACGGTCGCGAGCGATCGAGGCGGATCAGTGCACCAGCGCGAGCTGCACGAGCCGCGCACCCGCCGCCTCGCAGGCTTCCTGCAGCTCGCCGAGGCGGTCCAGCACGCCGCGCTCGTCGAACAGGACGGTGGTGTTGCCGTCGAGCACGAGGCGTCCCTCGCGGATCAGGTTCAGGGCGACCCGAGCGCTGTAGCTCTTCGCCCCGGTCTTGCCGGCCAACGCACGCGCGCCCGCCCAGGATTCGGCGACGCCCACGAAGGTCGATGAGCTGCCGTCGAGCCGGCCCAGGCTGCGGGCGATGGACAACATCTCGCTGGCCGACTCGCTCAGGTCGTCGGGGAGCTGGCCCATGCTGTCCATCAGCAACGTGCTGCCCAGCCGGGACCAGGTGCCGCTGTCCTCCGCGTTGAGCATGGCCACGAGGTTGTTGGCGTGGTCGGCGCGCAGTTGGCCGTGGGCCTGGGTGTCCGCGCCGATGCCGGCCGCGGCCATAGCGGCGCGAACGTTGTTGACGGTGTCGATACGGGTGTTCATGCGAAGTCCTCCATGGGATCAGATGGGCCGGGCGTTCCCGGAATGCTCCAGAGGTAGCAGGATTTCGTAGCCCGTCAACCGATCGATCGTTTCGCCAGTAGCTTTGACGGTCGCATCCACGCGGGTCAAGGATTGCTTGATGTCGCAACAACCTGCCTTGATGTCGGCAAGGTCAGCCTTGATCTCGCACAGATCAGCCTTGACGTCGGCAAACTGTGACTTCATAGCCAAAATCATCTGATTCACGTTGTTCATGGCCGCCATCAACTGGTCAAACTGTACGGTGGTCAGGTCAAACTGTTCGGTGCTCATGGTGGTACCTCGTTTCGTGGGGTTCGACGCTTGGCCGGGCGTTCCCGGGATGCTCGAGAGGTAGCAGGATTTCCCAGCCGGTCAACAGCAGCGCCTCAGAGCCTCACCGGTGCCGCGCAACCTGGGCCTGCGAGCGCGGTCATGGGGTCACCGGCGGCCGAAGCTGACCTGCGAGCGCGCCAGCCAGCCCACCCGCCGCGGGCCGAACTCGGTGACGTTCGACGGGACCGCGTTGCGGTTGAGCTTGTCCGGCGCCGATGCCTTCCCGGGACCCTTGCGGTACGTGTCGTTCGCCTCGATGCCGACTTCCAGGGCCTCGCCCAGCAGGTGGCAATGCGCGAGGAACCCGACCACGTGGCTCAGCAGCATCACCGCGAAGAAGTCCAAGATGGTCGACTCCGCCTGCTCCACCGGGGCGGCCGGGGTTTTCGGTGCAGATCGAGCCAGCGTGGGGTCCTCCACCGCTGCGCTGAGCATGCTCGGCGGGAGGTAGGAGGGCTTGCCGAAGGTGACCAACCGTGACACGGGTTGGTTCAGCAAGCCGCGGGTGGGGTGCAGCACGAAATCCTGGGGGGTGGTCGGGTCGCTCAAGGTCTCCTCCGTTGGCGATCGTTGGTGTCCTACTTCCAACGTAGCAGGCCCCCAGGGGAACGCAAGCCGTGCCTGGGCACGGCTTCGCCTGGATCAGATCGCCCCGCCCCATACCTCGGCCGACGGGGCGCGCAGTCCCGATCGTCCAGGATGGGCCAGTTCCGCATCACGTCGGGCAGGACGAACCTCTGGACGGGTGCCGTCGCCGGAGCCGATTCGACCTTCGGCTGCTGCGCTTGCAAGCACGCCAGCTCGCGGCGGTCCAGCGCGTCCTGTGACAGGATGTCGAACCTGTAGTCCCTGCCGGCCGCCTTGCGCGCGGCATACAGCTCGACGTCCGCAAGCGTGAAGACCCGAGCATTGCCAGGCCCCTTGCCGCCGCCGCTGGAATGGATCGCGCCCTTACGGGCCAGGTTCTGGACCTTCTTGATCGACACCCCGAGGTACCGGGCGCATTCCGCGGTGTTCATCGTCCCGGTCGACGGGGCCAGGCTTGCCTTCAACGCCAGCACGTCCGTCTCGGCGTAGGTCCAGGCTTTCTTCTCGCCCCGCTCCCGTGGCAAACGCCCGGTTCGGCCCAGTTGAGTGACGGCTTGCGTCCCGCGCCCGAGCAGCAACGCCGCCTCCGCGGTGCTCAGCCGTCGAGCCGGGGGTGCGTCCGCCGTGGTGGGTTGGTCCTGCATAGCCTTGGACATCGTGGTCTGCCTCCTGGGGTCGTGTTGATCGGACGCGCGGCCCAAGGCCGTCGCGCACGTCCAGATCTAGCAGCTTCCGGGTCCCCGTCAACTCACCGGTTGCCCCTGGAAACGCCCGCGCCAGGCTACCATCCGAGGCACCACCATCGCCTGCGGTCTGGACCGCCGCGGGCCCACTGAAGGAGAACGCCGTGTCCGCTGTTACGCTGAAAACCGGGGAACGATTCAACCTGAACGACGCTGTGGGCACGGACCCGTTGCGCATCGAGATCCTCTGGGCGCTGGCCGACACCAGCCAGAAGCCGGACGTTGACGCCAGCGTGTTCGTCTGCAAGATCGCCAACGGGACCAAGACCATCATCAGCGACGAGTATTTCGTTTTCTACAACAACAAGGTCTCGCCTGACGGTGCCGTGACGCACCAGGGTGACACCGTGCCGGGGACGGACGGGGTTCCGGACAAGCAAGTGGTCCGGATCGACCTCGCCAAGCTCAGCCGTTACGCCCAGGAGCTGCGGTTCTTCGTCACCATCCACCGGTCCGAGGAGCGCGGCCAGACCTTCGCCGACGTGCCGACGCTGGGCGTTCGCCTGTACAACAACACCACCGGGGTCGAACTGGCCCGCTACGACGTGGAGCAAGCGGATGGCGACGTGTCTTCCGTCCTGATCGCCACGATCCAGCGCGAAACGCCGGACGCCCCGTGCTGGTTTGAAGCCGCCGGCGAGGGCTCCCAGCACGACCTGGGCGAGTTGGTCGACGAGCACATGCCCAACTGAACGCCACCGATAAGATGGACCCTGGCACTTACCTGCCCTACTTTAGGGTGCAAGATCGGTCGCAACAAACTTATCTTTATTGAGGTTGAGCGGGATATTTAAGCCAACTTGGATAAAACTGCTCGAAATCGTGCGCGGCTTGGTCTATCGTGGTGATATGAAAAACCCTCGCCCGACGTGTCCGAACGAAGCGTGCGTCAACCACTCAGATCCGCCCGCCGATTTCTACTGGAAGAAGGGTTACCGGGTCACCAAGCACAACGGGCAGAAGGTGCCGCGCTATCAGTGCAAAACCTGCCTCACCTCGTTTTGCGCGACGCGGACCAAGCCGCACAAGCAGCACCATCGGCCGGACTTGAATCGTCGGATCCTTCAGATGGCAGTTTCAGGGGTGACGTTTCGCCGGATGGCCGTGATCCTCGATTGCCACCCGGTCACCATCACCCGCAAGATCCGCTACCTGGCGCGACAAGCCGAGGCCGTTCACAAGGATCACCTCGCCACGATCCAAACCACTTACGTGATGATGGACGAACTGGAAACGTTCATGCATTCACGCATGAAACAGTTGAGCGTTCCGATGGTGATCCGGGCGAAGACCGGTGAGGTGCTGGCGTTCGACGTGGCTCGCAAGCCGAGCAATCAGCCCAAGGGCAGGACGCTTTACCAGTGGCACGTGGACGAGCGACCGAAGGTCATGCGTCGCGTTCTGCTGAGGATTCGACCTGCGCTTGCCCCAGGGGCCACGATCGCCACCGATGGTAACGCCTCCTATCGTAAGTGGATCACCGCGAACCTGCCCGGTGTGCGACACACGACGCTGAGCACCCCGCACGATGACGGGTTCGATCCATTGTTCGCGATCAACCACACGTTCGCCAAGATGCGAAACGACCTGGCCCGGCTCGGCCGAAAAACGTGGACCACCTCGAAAACGATCGACGGGCTGCGCGATCACCTCTGGTTGTGGACAGCCTGGAAGAATGGATACGACCTTCGATGACAACAAAGCCCACCGTAAGGGTGGGCTTTGTTCATTGCCACCTGGGTCAGCGGTGAGCGCGGCCGTTTTTCACCTGCGGACCTTCATCATCGAAGGCAATCGCGGCACGCGCTTCCAGCACTTCGATTCGAACGGTTCGCGGGTTCTCCCCGTCGATGATCCGTTGGACGGAGTGCGCATCGCCTTCGTTCACGCATGCAAGGAGGTAGGCGACGCTCGACGTTTCGAGGTCCTTGAAGCGCTTGCCTTCGCCGATCAGTTTGTCCATCACCTTCTTTTTCAGTTTGGCGACGTCCTTGGGTGCGGCTTGAGGCCTGCTCTCCAGATCACGGGCGATCTCTTCTTCACGCGCGGCGCGCTTCATTTCCGCCCGCAGAATGGCGCGTTCTTGAGACTGATCGATGGCCAGGCTGGTGTTCGAAAGGGCCGATGCCAGACCACCCTTCATGACTGGGCACTTCTCCACCCAGTCGATGACCTTTTGATCTTGGAAGTAGGGAAACGACTCCGGGTGTTTGACGGCCCAGTGGTTCAAGACGTTGAGCGTCTGCGTCATGATCTCGATACCCCGGCCGGTGCTGGCCGGGTAACCCTGAGCCATCAGGTGATCGAGAGATTGCTGGACCGTTTCGGCAATCCCCGCATCGAGCACGACCGGCTCAGCGGACGAAAACCAACCGGCGAACTTGGCCTTCCCGCTCAGGATTGCAGGCATGACCGTGGCGTCCATGGTCTCGAAAACCGTGCTCGCGGTGCGGAGCACAGCCACATCATCGGCCCACGACGCGATCCGTTCGGCGTTCTCGCCACGCATCCGGGCGACTTCGGCGACAGGCGATGCGCCTGCGAGAACGATCAGCACCTGCGCATTTTCTGCAAGGCCACTGAACAGACCTCGCCAATGCTTTTCGAGGGAACGGGCGGTATCGATCGGTTTGCCTGCGTCGTCTCGCGTCGTCATGTAGCCAGCGACCAGGAGCGATTGGCCGCTCTTGGTTTTGGACGAAACCTGCGCATCCGGGCCCGGCCGATTAGGCTTGGTCAGGTCACCCGGATCCATGCTGTTGGCCTCTTCGACCCGTGCGATCAGGGACTTACGGAAGATGTTCTGCTCCTCGCTGCTGGCCGTGCCGTCGAGCACTTTCTCCAGCAGGTCGAACACGGCCTTGACCTGCCCCGTGGCCTTGCCCGCCAGGTAGGTTTTGCGATCACGCTCGAAATCGTTCGACAACGCGTAGAAAGCGACCGCCAGAGCCTGTTCAGACCGAACAACGCGCTGCGACACTTTCAAGGCCAGAAGGAAGCAGGTGTAAGCATCGCCACTGACCTTCGCTTGTGCCAGCAGTTCGTTGCTGCCGGCCAGCGATTGCTTGTCGCTGACGTTTACGTCGTCAATCCAGCGGCTGGTTTCGTTCGAGGTCATGGCCTCGGCGGTGAGCATGTGGCGTTCGGACTGGGAACGCGACAGCATCACGGAGATCAACGCGGACGGGAAGATCTTCCGCTCCTTGGCGGCTTCATCGACGATCGCCTTGGCAACGGTAGCCGAGGCTCCGCTGTCAACGACGATCTGTTCCGTGGCCTTGCGCCCTTTGGTCTTGACCGTGGAACGAATCCGTTGGCCGCCGTCGTCGGCCTTCTTCACGGCCTCGTCTTTCTTGTCGAGATGAAGATCGTCTTGAACGTCGAGTGCGATGTCGCGGAACTCGGCAGGGGTCGTCGGTTGGTCTTTCCAGGCCATGGGGTGGATCCTTCGGGAGGGAGGTTGGAGTGACTGCTGAATCCAGTGTAATGGCCTGCCAGGATTGCGCAACAGCCTGGCCGACGGACCATGAAAAAGCCCACCGCAAGGGTGGGCTCTGATCGGAAGCGCGCGCCGACCTTCAATGCGTTCGGCTGTTTTGGCCTCAGTGGAAGATGCGTGAGCATGCCGTGATGATCGCAGCGATCACACCGAGCGCGCCGATGCCTTTCCACATGTTCGACGTCAGTTCCTTCATGTCGTCACGAACGTCTTTCCGCAAATCTGCAATCGCAGTCTTCATTTCCGAAAACTGGGCCTCGATCTTGGACACGACTTCATCGCCCTGCGTCTTGACGAATAACTTGATGGTGGGCGACACCTCACCCGCGTGAGACGAGGTCTGCACGGGTTGGCCTTCGAGGATCTGATCCAGTTTGTGATGAATGCCCTTCAAGTCTTCGTGGCGCATGATGTCCTCCTCGCTATCGTCACCGCGGGTCGATCGGGCTCGACTCGGCGGGTGCCCCCTTACTCCTGCCAACATAGCTCCTCCAAGTGGCGATGGTCTCCTTTTACATTGGCATCAAATAAACGTATGTCAAATGATGACAAAAACATGATATTTGCTTGCACCTTTTGCACCGCAAAGTAGGGCAGGTAACCCTGGCACGGCTTGACTTGACACCGGACCGTACCCCCTTAAGCTGTGAGTAACGCACCCCGCAGGTGCCCACAACAGGGGGAGGTCCATCGTGTTTTTCTTTTTCTGGTTGCCGCCGATCAAGATGTTGCCGCGCGAGGAGCGGATCCGGCGTTTGAAAATCCTCGGGTCTGTCCTGGCCATCACGGCGGTGTGCGTGGGCGGGGTGGTGGCGCTGAACTCGCTCCTGCCGAAGCCGGCCCCGGCGCCCGTGGTCGTTGAGCCGCCTGTGCGGGTGCCCTTCCCGACGCCGCCGCAGGTGGTGCCTCAGGCCCAGCTCGACGCCGAGCGCGCGAAGATCCTCACCGGCGCCGATCAGATGGCCACCGAGGTCGAACGCAAGGCCCCGGGGACCATCCAGGCGCAGCAGGCCCGCAGCCTGGCCGACTTCATCGCCTCGCATTGCGGGAAGCCCGGAGGGTGCCTCAAAAAGTAATCTGCGATCGCCCCACGCAAAAACGCCCGGTCCATGCCGGGCGTTTTGCCTGGTGGGCGCGGTTCCGTCAGGACCCGTCCCGGTCAGGCAGGATCGACGCCGGGGTGATGCACTGCCGGCGCGAGACCATGTGCCCGTTCACTTCCTGATTGATCTGCCGGCAATGGGCCAGCGGGGGCTGACCGTTGCGCGAGCGCACCTTCGGGACGTACAGCTCGGGGCTGATGTTCGTGGTGTTGATCGGCTGCTCCGCCCAGCTCGACGTGCTGGCCGCCAGGCCCAGCGCGAGCAGCACAGCAGGGAGAAAACGAGCGTTGAGCATGGCTGGCCTCCGGTTGGTTGTAATCCTGCTGTACGGTAGCCCATCCGCACACTGAAGACCAGCGTTCCTGTCGATGGGGCCGTGCCGTGGCACCCCTTCAACACCCGGGCGCCAGCGCCCGCCTCCACCCCGGTGCTCCCGCCCACGTCGCGGTGATCAGGGTGCGGCGCTCACCTCATCCTGTGTCAGGCCCGCGGCCTTCCACTGCGCCGGGATCGCCTTCCACTGGTCGGGGTTGAACCGGTAGACTTGCCGGCCCGGGTGCGCCGACGTGCAGATCCGCAGGTCCGGCCGGAGCGTCTGCAGCAGGGGGAGCGCTCGCCTGGCCTGGCCGCCGATCAGCACCACGGTGCGAATCGCGGGGAGCAACGGGAGCAGGTTGCGCAGCTCCTCGATCCCCCGCCGCACCTCCGCCGTCGTGAACTTGATCGACCTGTCCCACCAGGGGATCACGTTCCAGAGGACCGCGCGCTTGCGGGGGATGCCCGCCTCCTGCATGAACCGGAACACGCCCTCCGCCGTGGGGTCATCGTTGTTGCGGGAAATGAACCCGGAGCCCTGCTTCTTGCCCGTGGGCGAGGTCATGGGCCCGGGCTTTTCGAGCAGGAACAGCATGTCCGCGTGCACGCCCCCGTCCATTGGGTCGAAGTCCTGGAACTCCCAGGTCGGGTGCTGCGCCCGCAATGCCTGGACGTACCGCGCCAGCGGGGCGACGTGGGGCTCCGCAAGCATCACGCGGCGCAGGGCCACGGTCTCGGGGTCGCGCAGTGCGCGCGGGGCGTCGTCGAGCAGGACCACCGTCAGATGCCCTCGGGATCGCCGTTGACGCCGTTCGTCCTGCCGCTCACTCCGTTCTGCATGACGCGGTCGGCGGCCGACGGCAACGGTTTGAAACGCTCTTCGTCGTTTTGTTCGGTGCGGAACTGGGGGTCGTCCACGTACCGGAATACCGGAGCAAAGTTGTACCAGACGTTGTTTTGCTGGTAGGGCTCGACGAGGATGGACGACGAGAACATCGGTGCGTTGTCCGCAAAACGACCGCCGGGGCTCTTCCAATACTCGTTGGCCAACTTCATCAGCCCGTCGGCGCCGGTGTCGGTCAGCACGACCGACCAGCCGAAGTAGCGCAGAAACCGCTCGTAGGCGTCTGCCACAGTCAAGACCAGCCCCGGCGGTTGCATCAGCCCGCGGCACACGCGCAGTAGAACGTCGAGGTCGAGCCGAGACTTCCCAGCCTCGATGGCTTCCCAGGCGCTGGCCGGTTTGCCGAAAAAATCGGCGAACTGAGCCCGGTGGAAACCGCGCTGCACGCGTATCTCGCGGAGCAGGACGGCGCAAATGCTGTTGTAGGTGGTGATCTTGGTTTCGTCGATGATCATGGTGGGTTGCCGCGGTGGTGCTGGAACCGCACGATTCTACGGGGATCCAGTGAACATCCCCAGCCCCACTACGCCCGGGCCGAGGTTGACAGCCCCTCATGCCCTGCTAGGTACTGGCTTTTACCTGCAGGAGAAAGACTGTGGCGAGAAAGACGGTGCGCTCGTTGAACGATGCAAGCGCCTGGGCCCAGGCCCAAGGGATCATGACCCAGGACGAATGGGACGCGCGGACCAAAATGGACGGTTGGCCCGCCGACATTCCCAAGTGCCCGCAAAGCGTCGTGGCCTACAAGGGGCAGTGGAAAGGTTTCAAGAGCTTCCTCGGCGTCTCCGCGTGGAGCGGCGGACTGTCCCGCCCTGAACTGGCGCTAAAACACGGGCTGCAGGGCGTCCTGGACCTGGTGCCCGGACAGCGTGCTGTAGTCGACCCCGCGGATGGGGAGCGGGTGCTCTTCCTCGACCTGCTCGACCGATCGAGACGCCTGGCGATCGAATACGACGGGCGCCATTGGCACAAAGGCGAGGCTCGCTACGTGAGCGACGCCCAAAAATCCCTGCGCCTTACCACGGCCGGATGGTCCGTCATCCGGGTTCGCGAGGCACCGCTTGCCCTCCTCAACCCCACCTGGGACGTTGCGGTCCAGTCGCCTCGTGGGAACTACTGGTCGGTGATCGAAGCCGTGCTGCGGCACATGGCCAGGCTGATCGCGGAGGGTCATCTGCAGGACGATGGTTTGTCCGAGAGGATCGACGAAGCGCTCAGTATGCCGTTGCCACCCGACGCGTTCCGTCACGTCGAGCCAGTGGCCAAGTGGTCGTACGTCGATGCGAAGGCCTGGGTCCAGCCCATGGGGATCGAAACCGAAGACGAATGGCGGATGCTGACGCGGAGCGGCCAACTTCCGCCGGGGATGCCAGGCAATCCGCCCAGTGCGTACCCTGATGTATGGGAAGGTTGGGGAGTATTCCTGGGCACCGGGAATGTGTACAACGGCGACCGCGAGTTCTGCACCTTAGCCGAAGCGTCGACGTGGGCCCAGGCGCAGCAGGTCCGCTCCCAGCGAGCTTGGCAGGCACTCGGTGATCGCCGACCGTCGAACATCCCGTCGAATCCCCAAACCATCTACAAATCCCAATGGCAGGGATGGGGACACTTCCTGGGGACCGGCACCGTCGCCAACGGCGAGCGCCGGTTTTGCGTGATGGCGGAAGCCTCCGCCTGGGGGCGGGACCATGGCATTTCGACGAAGAAGGAATGGGGTGCCCGAAGGGATCGGCCAGCGCACATCCCGTCGAATCCCCAGAACGTCTACGAGGTCGAGTGGCGCGGCTGGGCCCACTTCCTCGCCACCGATCACCCGCGAGCAAGGGATGTTGATACGGCGGCCGTCGACGATCTCGTGACCGCCTGAGCATTGCCTGCCCGACGCCCACGGAAACGCCCGGCCGTAGCCGGGCGTTTTGCTTGCTGCGCGAGCGTCAGCGGATCACTCGCCGTCAGCGGTCGGCAACGGATCGCGCGGCACGAAAATGACCTGACGCTTCACCCAGTTCTTGGCGATGAACGCGTCGAGCCACGGGCGTTCCGGGGCGCACGACTCGCCCCGGGTGTTGCTCTGGATCCAGGCGCGGTAGTTCAGGGTCACCAGATCGTCGTACGACCCGATCGGATGCCGTTGGCCGCGCCGGTCGATCGCCGTCAGCGCGTCGTCGTCGCCGATTTCGAGCGACAGCGGCCCGCGCTTGTAGAAGCCGTTCACGGTGACGGCCCCGCTGTTGTCGAGCGTGAAGTTCACCCCGGCGCGCGCCATGTCCCGCAGGGTCGGCGGGAAGAACTTCAACAGGCCATGCCCTTCCGCGAAGGTCGGAGCAAGCGGCTTGCTCAAATCTTCCTCGGGGAGCGCCGCCGCGCGGGCCTTGCCGCCCTTTGCCGTCCCGGTCTTGCCGAACGTGTCCGGGGTGAACTCCACCGCCGGCTCCGAACGGTCGGCTGGGTCGTTGAAACGGTCCTCGTCGAGGGCCTCGGGGTTGCTGCCGAACTGCTCCATGGGTCTCTTCCTCCTGTCGGTGTTGAAGGCCCTGCGGGTGCGGGGCCGGTCGGTTCAAGCTCTCGTACTTCGGAGCTCATGGCAAGTTTTTACAGCCGATGAAGTCGTGCCAGGGCACGGCTTCATGTCAAACGGTGGCGGTGGATCGGGGGACCTGCATCGGGTGCTCGCGTCGGTAGGCGTCCAGCTCTGCCACCTCGAACAGCCGCCGTCCCCGCGGGTCGATGTACGGATGCAGGCGCCCCCCGCGCACAAGCTGGGACAGCCGCTGACGCGTTACGCCCAGGTGCCCGGCAGCCCGGGCAGCGATGATGTAGCCATCGCGTTGCATCCGGCCGTCCAGATCGTCGAGGTCCCGCGGGCGGAAGTACCGCGTTCGCCGGGCCAGCACCGCCGGTTTCAGCGCACCCCGCTTGACCAGCGTTCGGACGGTGGCTCGGGACAGGCCCAGGCGTTCCGCTGCGCCACACTCGTCGAGCAGGCTTCCCCTCTGAATGGTGTCGAGCTGATCCTTGATCTTCTGCAACCCTGCACGGTCAACATAAAGGTAGCCCCGCGGGCTGCGGATACGCTGGATGTCGTACCGACGGCAAAGCCGGTCGACGGCGTACAGGCTGCACCCCAGGAACGTTGCGGCTTCGCCGCGGATCAGCATGCCGTGCAGCGCGTCGTGCCGGGTCGCCGATGTGCCCTCCGGGGTAGGCTGGGTGGTGCTGGCGATCGGTCCGAGGGTCATGGTGGCTGGGTCTCCCGTGGCGAGTGGCGAAGGCACCGCTCTCGCGGTGCTGGACCCAGTCAAGCAGGTTTTGCAGGCGAGTCAAGTCGCCGCGAAGGCGCTTTGCCCCTCCAGCCGGCGCAGCAACCGCTTGCTTCGACGCATCGCGTCCAACTCCCGTAAGTGTGCGGTCCAGGTCGAACACTCCTTGAACGTCGAGATGCTGGCCAGCGTGGCCGACGTTTGCGGCGCCACCTGGTCGACCGGCTGTCCGCTGGTCGTGCGGTAGGGACGGACGAAGGGCTGGAACTTGACCGGTGCACCTTTCATGCTGTGCCAATGCACCTCGTTGTGCCAGCCAAGGCTGAACGGTTCGAGGACTCGCCGCACCTGCTCCACGGTCGGGCCGTCGCACCAAGTGACGTGGATCCCGCACAGCCCCGTGGGGGTCGGCGACGCGTCGATGGTGTGGCGGGGAAAGGTCTCGCGCAACGCGCGGCGTACGAGCCGCAGGGTGGCGTCCAGGTTGATGAGGCGGGTTTTCATGGGGATCTCACAAGGGGGTGCGAGATCCCAACCTAGCGGGTTTTGCGGGTGCGTCAAGTCGATCGAGCCGATTGACGCCCGCCCGATCAGGCCTGGTCCTCGGGGTCGGTGCTCTGTTCTTTCTCGGTGCCGCCGATGCTGAACTGCGTGGTGTGCTTGGTGTGCCTGGTGGGCGTCGACGATGGTGCCCCTGCGTCCACCTCGACGTCGACCTCAACGTCCTGCTCGTTGTCCAGGCGCGCGACGATCCGTTGGAAGTTCGCGGCGTTGCGGATCTGCGAGGCCGTGAGGGTCCATTGCACGACGTCGCCGTTGATGACCCGCGCGAGGTTGATGCGGATCCGGTCGCCCGGCAATCCCGGTGTACCGGGCGATCCACCCGATGGCGATTTCGGTTGGCCCGGGCCAGGCAGGTCGAGCAGTGCCGCCAGGTAGACGGCCAGCTCCTCAAGCGAGACGCCGTACTGGGTGACCGGCGGCGCTTCCCAGACGATCGATTCCAGCGGGATCGGGTCGTCGATCCGGTCGATGCTGATGCGCTCGATGGTCTCCCGACCGTCGGCGATCACGGCCGCACGTTCCTCGCGATTCGCCTCCACCTGAGCCTTATTGGCCTTGGCGAACAGCGCGAGGGCCGTCCTGCGCAACGCGTTGGCCGCGGCGTCGGCGGCTGCCGCGACCAAGGCCATGGCGTCCTTCGCTTCCTGCATCGCCTTGGTGGCCTTGTCCTGCAGGGAGGCCTCCTGGACGGCCACGCGTTTGCGCTTGCGCGACGCATCTGGGGCCTTCTGCGCCTCGGCCTGTTTCTTCGCCTGCGCTTTGATGAACCCATCGGCTAGGCTGCGGTTGGCCAGGTGGACCCACTCGATGTAGGGGTCGGCCAACAGGCGCAGCCGTACCGCGTCCTTCGGAAGCGCTGGGGCGTCGATCGTCTGGAACGTGAACGGTGTCGGGGTGGCCGACTTGGCGGCGGCATCCTTGGGCGTCAGCGCCTCACGAAGCCCGAACACCCCAAAGTGGCAACGCTTCGACAGATCGATCAGGGCCTGCACCGGCGGCGGAAGCTGGGCGTTCTGGTCGACGGTGGATGCGGCCAGCGTGACGAAGTGGCTGAGCCGCTCGAACATGCCCTTGCCACGCTCGTCCACGTGGCCATCGCGCACCGCCTTGAACTCGAAGAGGAAATAGCGCGCGCCCTGAGAGGTGAGCACGTCCCCGAACGCGGACTCCGCGTCGTGGTCGAGCTTGTGCAGGTCGGCCGGGCTCGCAGCCAGCAGCGCGGTACGCTTTGCGCCTCGCGCCTTCTGGACCGCCACGCGCCAGCGGTGCCATTGCAGGTCGCGGAACGCGATGATGACGGTGTCTTCCCAGACCGTCTGATTGGGGAGCACCGTCCCGACGTCGCTGGCATCACCGCCTGCCGGGCCTGCCGTCTTGGGTTTGCCGGTTTTCCCCGTTTTCCCTGATTTGGTGGTGGTCGTCGTTTTGGTCGTTTTGGTCGTGTTGGTCGTTTTGGCCATGCCCCGCTCGCGTTGATCGGTCGTGTTGGTCTGGTGGTGATGAGGAGTGTGCCACACGTCCCTAAAAACCGGCCGGAGGCCTAGTCCCCCTCCCTCCGGGCCCTGCGCCTTCGGCGTGGGGTCCCCCTGGACGCCCGGGCGTCGAGGGGTGCCCTGGCACCACCCCGGACGATCCAAAACGCATCGCCCGGGGGGTGGTGCCCCGGGCCCGTGGTCAGCAGTGGTTCGCGCTGGTGCACGTGTAGGTCGTGCCACCGAAGTCGAACTCCACCATGTCGCCGCAACGGCAGTCACGGGCAAACGCTTCGTAATCGATGTAGGACTTGAGGTTGTCCGGGATCGACGAACCGTAGCACTCGTCGAACAGCTCCGTGGCCGCGTCCAGCAGGTCGCCGTGGTGCAGCGAGACGTCGTCCTTCTTGTCCATCGCGCTGTCGAGGTCGTACCCGCTGTTGTCCACCAGGAAGAACACCGCCGCCATTTCGCGCTCGTCGAGGTCGACCACCTCATCGAACCAGCGTTCCAGGGTCGATTGATCGATCTTCAAGGCTTCGAAAAGCTCCGATTGCGCCCGGTCCAGATCGATCGCCTGAATCTCGAACTCCTCCACCGGGGAACCGAACGGGTCGCGCAGCGCCTCGGCTTTGGCCGTGTACTCCTCGTAATCCGAGAAGTAGAAGCCTGCAGCCATGGTGTTGTAGGGCTGGGCGAAGTAGTCGCCGGTGGTCATACCTGCAGTCGTTGGAGCCTGGGGTGCGAGGAACTGCGCGGTTTCGTTGTGGCCGTTCGTGCTGGTCGGTTGGTTCGTGGTCATGGCTTGCTCTCCGTTCGGTTGGGTTTGCCTGCTGCCGTCATCGCCTGGACGGGGAACAGGACCGAACGACCACAAGGGCCAGGGGGCTCACCGGATGCCGCACGCTTCGACGACGCCAGGAGGAGAAGACCGGGAGAGGAAGCGCGACGCGAACCCCTTGCCCTGAACGGTGGTCGAATCGGTCCTACACGTCGGTTGAAGGCGACACGGAGCAGCACCAACGAACGGGAACGGGACCACGCACCAACGCGCCTCGACCAGCACGGCCGTGGCGAACCACGCCGCGGTGGGTTGCTGCCTCACGGTGTTCGGGGTTGAGTGCCGTTTCCGCCTCCGGCGGGGTGTTGCCCGAAGGGTGTCAGGCGCCCAAGAAACGAAACGCCCACCGCGAAGGTGGGCGCTGGACGGACCGCGCGAGCCGTAGGATCCGTCGTTATGCCTGGGACTGCTGCACGATCTCACGGCACACGTTGCCGCCCATGTCCTCGAACTGCTGCTCGGTCAGGTGCCCTTGGAGCACGTCCACCAGCAGCGCGTAGAGCTGGGCGTAGGCGGCCAGCAGTTCGCCCGGTCCCTCCACGGCGTCGCCGTTCGCGTCCACCACCAGGGCCGTCTCGCCGGGGAGCGCCCCGCCCGCGATGTCGAGACGGTGACCGCGTGCCGTGACCGCGCTCAGGATCGTGTTGATCTCGGTGCGCAGGTCGCGCGAGCCGTCGAGCGACAGGCCCAGGCTCCGGGCGTCCCCGCCCCGCTTCATCGCTTCGCGTTTGAGCCGGAGGATGGTGGCCTCGGCGCGCGCCAGTTCCTCGGGCATGCCCTTGTAATCGCCGTCGACGATGCTGTTTTCCATCGCCGTCCAGGTGTCGCACTGCGGGCAGAGGTGGGACATGCCCTGGTTGGTGTGGCGCGTGCGCCGACCGCAGATGCCGCACGTGAACACACCGCCGATCATCCCGCGACTTTGAAAGGTCGATTTCGCCATGGCTCAGGCCTCCACCAGGTTGGCCGGGACGTCGACCGTTTCGCCCAGCTTGCTGCGCACCAGGCAGCGCAAGCCAGCGACCAGCGGGGTCGGGCCCAGGGCGCGGTAACCGTGGCGCAGGATCGGCGCTTCGTCGGGGTTGACGATGCGGTTGGCCTCCCAGCGCTTGGCGTCGTTGGCGTACACCCGCTTGCCGTTGCGGAAGTAGCCGACGCCGTGCGTTTCGAGGATCGGGCCGCCCAGTGCCCAGTCAGTGGAAAACGGTCCGGTGGTGAACGGTGCGTTGATGGCCTTTGCCACCGCCCAGTCGAGGGCCGGGCCGATCAGATCGCCCGTGGTGATGGTGATGAGGTTCATGGTCTTCCTGGTGTCGTGTCGGGAGGGAGCCCCGGAAACCGTAGCGTCCGGGGCGTGGGGAGATCAGTGCTCGCTGGCCAGCAAAATGACCCATTGCGGTTTCTCGACCTCACCCCATTCCGCGAACAGGCGCAGGGGCTTGGCCAGGTTGTACGAGTGGCTGCGATACTCCTGACGGTGGCTCACCGTGCCGTTGCCGTCGCCGATGACCAGCTCACCCGAACCGTCTTCACGCGGGGTGAACTCGATCATGAAAAAACCGTCGTGTTCGGCGCGCAGCACGCACACCGCCACGGCGTCGGTGACCAGCCAGGCCAGACCGTTGGTCATGAGGTAGTGGACTCCGTCCGTCGCGAGCGCGTCGCGCAGGACCGGACCCAGCCGGTAGTAGTTTTCCGTGCCCGTGAACTGGCCCAGGGTGGCCGCGTCGATCGTTGCTTTGCTCATCGTCTTGCTCTCCTTCGTGGTGGTGTTGGTGGCGCTGCTATCTGCTCGGTGGTGAGCCTCGGGGGTGCGGGGGAACGCCGCGGTGTGCCTGTTGGTGGTGCGTTCGACGCCGTGGACCATTTCCCTGCCCTCCCCGTTGGGTTTCGTTTCACTGCTCAGTGGAGCCGCCTCGTCGTGGGAAGAGTGAGACCCGCCCCGGGGGCCAGGCCGTTGCCGGATGCCGCATGCGCCGAACGACCGAAGGGAGCGAGGGGAACGGGAGAGGACAACGCGCGCAGCGGTGCCTTGCCCCCATCAGGGGCGCGGTTGAGCTACACGTCGAGGAAGTGGGCGGGCCACCCAGCGGTGAATCGAAAACGGGGATGGAGGAAGCACGGCGTCACGGTTGAACGCACCACCCCGCGGCCGGCGCCGCGGTGCTCTGGACGTACGGGGTGAGGGGTCGCGCTGCGCCGGTGCGCTGCTGGGATCTGCGGGAGTTCCGCACCCGTGCCATGGCCCGTTCAAACCCGGGGCTCACGCCCCGCACGAACCCGTGCCCTGCGGGCCAGGGCCATCGGCAAGAAGTTGCGCGTTTTCAGCAACTTTTTGCGCGACGATCTTGCAATGGGGCGGGTCGCCCCGATGTATCGAAACCGCGAGACAAAATCGCGCCGACCATCCACCAGGAGACCACCCATGTTTGACGATGATGCCGATGATTCCAGGACCCGGGCCGAGCAAGGCCGCAAGAACCGGGAATATCGCGACCTGTACGAGTCCGTGAAGCTGGACATCAAAAACGAGGCCGACGCCGGCAACAACAGCACGACCTACCGGTTGCCGAAGGACAGCAAGGAGTTCGTTGAACCCCTGGTCGAGCGCCTGACTGAAGAGAACTACACCGTCACGGTCGAGGACACCAACGGCGATCGCCAGAAGCTGGTCATCGCGTGGAACCCGGACGACATCGAGGAATGAGCGCCGCAGTCCCGCCGCCACGGAAAACGCCCACCTGAGTGGGCGTTTTTTCGTTCGACCGAGCGATCAGTGCATTGTGATGCCACCCGCACCGGTCGCCCGGCGTTCCGCGATCGCTTCGGCGACAGGACTTCGCTGGAAGCTGAAGCAGACCATCCGGTCCACCTCATCGAGGTCGTCCGTCTCATCCCACGCCTCGCCCATGACGAGCAGCGCCGTCTTCTCGATCTCGGGCAGGTCCCGCAACGCCGTGGTGTAACGCTCGTTGATGCGCGCACCGTCCAGGTCCGCCGACCGCAGAAACGCGTTGATGCCCGGCTCGACGATCTCGTGCGCGTGCACGCAGAGCGCGCTGATTTCCAGCAGCGAGAAGGTTTCGCCCACCGGCGTGTTCATGCGCAGGCCCCGCTCCTCGCGCTCGCTGATCACGACCAGGATCCTGGCCATGGTCAACAGGTCGGCCGCCGTCGACTCCTCGCGGACCTGCTGCTGCGCCTCGGCACCCTGAGCCCCGACGAAGGAAAACCGATCCTCCATCGGTACGCCCATCATCACCAGGCAACCCAGGGGCACCGGGTCCGAGCAGGCCACCATCAGGCGGGTGACGTCGTAGGCGTCGAGCTTGGCGCCCAGAAGGTCGGCCACGATCCGCTCGCGCTCGGGCGACGGGTGGTCAACAGGGGAAGGCTGAACATCGGGCTGTTGCATGGTGGTACCTCCTCGAACGGCCGAATGACCATGAAAAAAGCCCGCCCGGTGGTCGCCAGGCAGGCTTCGTGAACGTCGTGCGCCGGGCCTTACTTCGGCCAGACGCTGTGCTTGCACTCCGGGTAGTTGTTGCACCCGTGGAACGTCTGCCCGGCCTTCGGACCGTTCTTCACCGTCCGGGGGACCAGGTAGCCCTTCTTGCACTTCGGGCACTTCTTCGCGCCGTCCGGGGCCGGCCTCGGGGTGGACGATCCGGTGTACGGCTTGCGCGCCGGCATCGCATCCGCCGGGATGGTCGGCAGGGTCGAGACGCGCGCCGCAGCGACCAGCTCGCCGATGGCCTCTTCCTGCTTCGCCATGAACGCGTGCAGCGGAATCTGCTTCTTCGCGATCGCGTCGAGCAGGGCCTCCCACCGGGCGGTCATGCCCGGGTCGGTGAGCTTGGCCGGCAACGCGTCCACCAGGATCTTGCCGACCACGGTGGCCACGAGCTGCTTGCCCTTCACGTCCACGAAGCCGCGCTTGATGATCGTTTCGATGATCCCGGCGCGGGTCGCCGACCGGCCGATGCCGTCCAGGGCCTTGAGCTTCTTGCGCTCCACCGGGTCCGTCACGGTCCGATGGACGTGCTTCATCGCCGTCAGCAGCGAGCCCTCGGTGTAGCGCGGCGGGGGCGTGGTACGCTTTGCGTCCACCTTCACCGCCAGGCGGTTCACCGGGCCCTGCTCGGTCAGCACCGGCAGGGTCGCGGTGGCGTCCTTCGCCTTCTTCGCGTCGGTGGTCTGGGCCTCACCCTGGAACACCACGCGCCAGCCCGGGTCCTTCACCACGCGACCGCTGGCCGCAAAGCGCTCGCCCGCGATCGACACCTCGACCTTGGCCTTGTCCACCAGGCAGTTCGGGTAGAGCTGGGCCAGGTAGCGCTGCGCGATCATCTCGTACGTGCGGCGCTTGATCTCGGTGAGGGTGGACCAGTCCGGGGCCTGGCGCGTCGGGATCAGCGCGTGGTGCTCGGTCACCTTGCTGTCGTTCCACACCCGCGAGCGGATCGTCACGTTGGCGTTGGCCGCCAGGGTGGCCAGGTGCGGGGCGCCCCGTGCGATCGCGTCCAGCACGTCCGGGGCTTCCGCGTGCTGCGAGACGGGCAGGTACGGGCAGTCCGAGCGCGGGTAGGTGGTCTGGCCCGCGAGGTACAGTTCCTGGCAGGTGTCGAGCACCTCCTTGGCCGAGTAGCCGTACTTCCCGTTGAGCGCGGTCTGAAGACCGGTCAGCTCGAACGGCAGCGGCGGCTGCTCCTCCGCCGGCTTGTTCACGTAGCGCGTGACGGTGCCCTGGGCCGCGGCCTGCACCTTCGCCGCGATCTGGTCCGCCACCGCCTTGTTGACGATCCGGTTCTGCTCGTCCAGCCAGGCCGGGCGCTGACCGGCGACGGTGCCGCCCTCGCCCTCGATCTCGTCGCCCTCCTCGTCCTCGTCGGCCTCGCCCTTCGCGTCGACGTCCGCCTGCTTTTCCGCGGATTCTAGCGACAGGCCCGGCGGGAGCCAGCGCGACCAGAACGGCAACGCCGGTTGGCCCGGGTCGGCGAACTGCGCCTCGACGGTCCAGAAGTCTTTCGGGACGAACCCGTCGATCTCGCGGTCGCGCTTGACCAGCAGGGCGAGCGTGGGCGATTGCACGCGCCCGACCGACAGCACACCGGGGTAGTTCTGCTTCTTCGCCAGGATGGTGTAGGCCCGGGACATGTTCATGCCCACCAGCCAGTCGGCGCGCTGACGGCCCAAGCCGGCCTCGTACAGCGGACGGTAGGTCGCGTTGTCCTCGAGCGAGGCGATCGCCTTCTTGACGCTGGTCGGGTCCATCGCGCTCAGGTGGATCCGCGCCACGGGCTTGGTGTTGCCGAAGTGCAGCAGCACCTCGTCGACCAGGAGCTGACCCTCGCGGTCGGCGTCCCCGCCGTTCACGATCGAGGTGCACTTTTTCAGCAGCGTCTCGATGATCTTGACCTGGTCCTTCTTGTCCTCCGAGACCTTGAGCTTCCAGTCCTTCGGGATGATCGGCAGGTCCTCAAACGCCCAGGGGAACTTGCCCCAGCGCTCGTCGTAGTCGCCCGGCTGCACCTGCTCCATCACGTGGCCGGCCAGCCAGGACACGTAGCCGTCGCCCGTCTCGTAGTAGCCCTCGTGCCGCGTGTGCGGCTTCGGCAGATGGGGGATCACGGCTCTGGCCATGGACGGTTTTTCGAAGATCCAAAGACGCACGTTGAGCCTCCTGTAGCTGTGCCATGGCACGGATACTCGTACCTAGCAGGTCCCAGATGCTTGTCAAACCAGGAGGGTCAGGGTGCTGCGGGAGGGGTTGGTGCGGAGGCGCGGGTGGCGGGGAAAACCGCCTGCGGCGGACGGGGCGATCCCGCTTCGCGCGGTGGCCCAGGGCGGTGGGTGCACCTGGATTCATGGTGCTGCGGGTCACCGCCCGGCTGGCCCGGACGGGAGGTCGGCGACCTTTTTTGTAACAGTCGGGGAAATCGGTGTCTGTTTTGGTCTGTTTTTCACTATATGTAGAGCCACGCCGCGATCGTGCGGGTGGCCAACGTTCTAGGAGAACCCGATGACCACCACCCCGCTCGACCACGACACGACCACCGCCGCCATCGCCCAGGGCCTGCTCGCCTGGCTGATGACGCGCGACCAGCAGGCCGGGACCCTGCGCCAGCTCTGCGCCCGGGAAGCGCGCCATGCCGCCCTGTGGGCGTCCCTGCTCCACGGTTGGCGACGCAAGGTCGGGCGAGCGTTCAACCGCCTCGTGCGCGAGAATCAGGGGTCCATCGCCGCGCAGCAGGTCTGGTGCACCAACCTGCCGGCCGGACGCCCGCACGTGCACGCGCGGTACCGGGTGGCGACGTCCAGGGGGTGACCATGAAAAACGGCCCCGAGGGGCCGTTGATCAGGCGAAGGCTACTTCCTCGACAGGAGCGGGCGCGACGACAGCGGGAATCCCCTGAGCGAGCACCCCGTTCACGTGTTCCGCTGCCGCAAAGGGGACCTCCGCCACGTAATCCACGTAGGGGTCGATCAGCCATTGGTGCCGGGTGTGTCCAACGCCCAGCACCACGTACGCGCCTTGGTTCCGAAGGGCGTTGATCCCACCAACGCTGCTCACGTCCTGGTACATGGTGTATTGCCACCTATCCCCGCCACCGCCTCGCACGATCGCCACGATGTCCTTATGGCGAGGCTTGTAGGTGGTCATCAGGTCACTGATCGCGGCCAGGAGGTGCAGGCTGTTGTCCTGGTTCTTCCTGGCCGGCGCCATGCGGACCACCCCGTCGACCTTGTTGCCGAACTTGGCCAACCGTGCTGCGAAGTCGATGTACCCGTCGGAAATCTCTGCTGCGGTGGTGATCACGAACACCCGACCCGGCGTGGCCGAATCGTGTTCCTCAACGTCAACCGCGTACTCAAAATGCAGGGCATCGTTTTGAATCCGCAGGTCCAACGCGACCTGGGGTGGGATTTCCACAATCGTTTTCCCGTCTTTCTCGATGGTGCGGGGCGTCTGCAACTCGGTGATGGCTTCGTCAAGGCATTGACGAAAGGCGTTCGCCTGCTGTTCGTCGTAACCGCAAGCGGATCGCAGGACCCTCACCGGGAGGTTGTTCCCCAGGAACCCGCAAGCGTAGGTCGCATGAATCCACCGGGCCACGGCATTGTTCAAATGAACCATGCGTACAAAGTCGATCTCGCCCACGTGGTCCGAAAGGAGTTCCACCGTCGACCGGTTCAAGACGTAGCCATACCCGTCCTCGCTATCGACGAACGCATCGCGCTGAACGAAGTCCAGGCTGCTCTTCTCGCCATCGAGGTGAAAGCGTAGGACGCAGTCCCCCATCCGGTCCAGCGATTCACGGATCACATCATCGGTCAGCCAACCGGGGACAGGACCAATGGAAGACATAGCTTTCTTCACCGACATCGTGCCCCTGAACGTGGATTTTGCTTCGCGATTACTGTTGCTTTGTGCATCCACGACGCATAACAACAGCACCGTCAGATCGACCGTGGTCAGCGGTTCATAGCATTCCAGATCGAACCGACACGAGCCAAAACCGAACTCGCCAAAACGCCGTCGCAGGAGCGGCCGAATGACCCACCCGCGACGATCCTTTGCCCGGCTCGATCGGGGACAGCGCTCCACCGGTTTCCAAGATGAAACGGCGCCGAAAATCTCGGGGATCCACCTTTCCTTTTTCAAGCATTTGACCAGCCTCCTGCGATCCACCAGGTTGTCCTTGTTGGTGGGACCTTGCGTCGTTCGCCGCCCGACCTTGGTGGTGACACCCTCGCTCTTGTACATGCTCTCCCCCCTGATTTAAAGCGCGACTCGTGTGCGCAGGTACGCGGCGCGTTTGGCGGCCGGGCTGCGCGTATCGTCTTCCTCGACGGTCTCGACCACGGTTTCGGGCGTGTTAACCGGGAGGGGTTTCTCGAAATACGAGTTCGTCGCCTTGACCACCAACAGCCGATCGTTCTCGACCCGGGTCTCCTTCGCGAACAGGGGCGGATCGCACGCCTGCAGCTCCTCGATCGCCTCCCGCACCCGCGGCCTGAAGTTGCGCATCTCCGAGTTCGATCCGCTCAACGTGTGGAGCTGGGCGAGAGGCAGGGGGATGGGGTCGCTGTGGGTGGAATAGAAGTCGTGCATCCACTTGGCCAGGGCCGTCCGAAGCCGCGCCTTCCGCCACAAATCGATCTCGGTCGCATCGTGGCGCAGGTACTGGCCCAGCATCGGGTGAATGGTGTACGTGCATCGCCCGGTCGCCTTGTCGCGCCAGAAGCGCTCGATCAGACTGATCGTGTCGACGGTGCCCTTCTCCTGGTCATCAACGATCAGGACCGCGCCCTGCAGGCGGGTCATGGAGCTGATGATGCTCTGGTTCGTCCGCGGGTCGTTGACCGTGCGGTTGAGCGTGCGGCACCAGGCGTTCAGGGAGAAATCAACGGGCACCCCGATCTTGGCGGCCGTCCGTGCGTCGTGGACCGCCATCTGCCAAACCTCGGCATCGGCCTGGTTCAGGATCTCCCCGCGGTACAGGATCTTGTATTGCGGCATCGACGGAATCCGCCGCTCGACCACCAGGTTCACCACGCGCGGCGCGTACTCGTCCGTCACGACCGCCGGGGCGATCAGTTTCTCCGGGCGGGTGCAGGTGAACAGCGCGCTGCGCGAGGCGGCGTTCGGCACCGTCTGGTGTTCGCTGGGCCAGTCCACGACGGGGCCCATCCGCTCCGGACGTTGCCATTGTGCTGAGACCACGGCACTCGTCTCGATCGGGTTCACGGGGACCGCCCGTGCCCGGCCGGACTTCGTGGCGGTCTTGCGAGCGGGGGCCACGTTCGGTGCCGGACGCGGGAAAACGGACGGACGGGTCATGCTCGCACCTCGCTGTGGTTCGTGCGGCCCAGGCGCTTCGCAAGCTCATGCTGGCCCCGCCCTTTCGCTTCCGCGCGTGCTTGGGCCTCGCTGCGCAGGTCATCGTGGAAACGCTGCAGATCTTCGGCGGCCACGATCAACGCGGCCCGGGCCACCTCGCCGCGACGCGCCTTGGTGCTGTCCATGACCTCGCTGACCATGCCCTGGGTGCGGTCATCGACGAGCACATGGACCGAGCAGCGGTCCGTGGCCGGCGCGAACTGCCAGCCCTTCTGGCGAGAGGTTTCCTCGGGGACGCGAGCGCGCAGCAACGGGTCAGCGAACACGCCCGTGATCAGTACGCGACAGACGGTCCCCAGCGGGAGGTGCATCGCGGTCGAAAGCTTCACGAGCATCTGGCGTTGCGCCGTGTTGATGCTCGTGGGAAGCACGTTGGACAGGGGTTGGCGGACGTTCACGGGGTGGCTCCATTGCCTTGGTCTACATCCAGTAAAACTCCAGAAGGACCCCGTGTCTAATCCGGCCGTCATAAAACAGAGCTTTTTTGAAAATACTTTTAGCCGTGCCAGGGCACCCCGTTTTTTCGGCCCACCCCCTTCCATGAATCATGGGTACAGTACCCCCATGAAACAAGGTGCAGCCCCCCTGAATCCAGGTGCACTCCTCCATGAATCCAGGTGCACTCCCCCATGAAACCGGGTGCAGGCACGCCCAGCAAACCCTTATGGGACAAGGTGTCCAGCCCGCGCTAAAGGCTTTTAAAGGTACGTAAAGAGGGGAGCGCCCCGAGGGCGCGTTCCCCCTCTTCTACGAGATGTAGAGAAAAACTCTAGAGAAAATCCGTGCAGGGGGTTCTTGGGTGAATCCGCCCGGTGGCGGATCACCCGAACCCCACGAGACGAAGGACACAACGCTTTGCCACCACCTCCGGTGCAGGGCTCAGCCGGTCCCCTCCGGGAACGTCAAAACCCTGGGGGCCTATCGGCCCGGGCACTCAACCCCGGAACCCGCGCCCCCCGAAACCCTGCCTGCGGCACGAAGCGGGGGCATCCGCCATGGGGGCGAACCGGATGGGATGTTTTGCTTCCCGGGGGGCGAACCCAATGGGATGCCGGGTGTGGATAACCGTGCCCTGGCACGGCTATCTCCATGAAACCGGGTGCAGTCCTCCCTGCCCCCGGCCCACCGCGCGAAGCGGGATCGCCACTTCCGCCGGAGGCGGGTTTTCACGCACCCGAGCCCAGCCGTTCGCCCAGGCCTACGCCACCACCTCGGTCACGCGCACCCGGTCAATGCTCAGCCCGTCGCCGGCCGGTGGGACCACGATCACCTCGTGCTCGTCGGGGTTCTGCAGCCCCGAGGTGTAGACCCTGGGATCTTGGAGGCTGCATCCCGCCGCTTCCAGCTCCGCCACCGTCACCGCATACACCACGCCGTCCTCCAGCCCGTCGGTGGTGGCGAAACGTCGCGCCACCTTCTCGATGGTGGTGAACGAGAGCGCCGGGCCGTTGAAGTCCTCGCTGTCCCACTGGTGCGCATGCACCGCCTGCCCGTGCGGTGTACCGAAGTTGATCGAGCCGTCCAGCTTCCACGTGCCGTCGAAGTACACGTGCTTCTCGAACGGCTTGTCCGGGTTTCGCGGGCGCAGGCCCCGGCCGTCGTCGTGGATGGCACGGTTGACGCCGCGGTAGAGCACCGTGTCCGGTTTAAGGTCCAGGGGTGGGTGAAGTTCAGATCGGATGGCCATACGGTGCGATGGTGCTGTCGAGCGGAACCGCAGCATAACGCAACAGGCGGCCGAGTTGGCCGCCTGGTCGCTCCGCCGTGTGCGCCTCACCGGGCGTTGCGCACCCGGGCCCCGACGCCCTCGGTCATGGTGGCCACGCGCAGGAGGATTGGACCGCCGTCGTCCGCGACGACCAGCGCGGACCCACCGTCGCCCAGCACCGCGTCGAGCTTCGTGTTCACGAACGCCACCGCGTCGTAGCAGCCGTTCGGCAGCGCGCCCAATGCCGGCAGGCCCGCCTGCCCCGCTTCTCCCGGGATCCGGTCGCACACCGCCGTCGCGTCCTGGCGTACGGCCGCCAGGGACGTCGGCAGGGCGAACGCCGTGCTGCCGTTGGCGTCCCCGCCCCCGGTCAGCGCGCAGATGCCGATCGTGGTGGCCAGGGCCATGGGTTTGAACAGCCGCATCGCAGGTCTCCTCCTCGTTTCCGGCCGCTGAACGTGGGCCGCGTGCCCAAGACCTAGCAGGTCGTGCAGGTCCGTCAAGCGGTCGAGCCGTGCCAGGGTACGGGTTTGACTTCGCCCCATGACCCGCTAAGTTGGTCCGAACACCGCCAACAGACCGACAGGAGGAGAACCGTGGTCGGCCTTGAAATCGTCCTTGCCCTGATCGCCGGCGCGATCGGCGTGTCCTTCCTGTTCCTGGCCTGGGTCTGGGTCATGACCGCGATCTTCGGTCTGGTCCGGGCCCTGCTGCGTGCACCGTTCAGCCACGAGGCCCGGGCCGATCTGGCCGCCCTGCGGTTCCTGCGTCACCCGTTTTTCCTGTTCGGGCCGCGACGCCCGACCACCAGGATGGCGGAGCTGGCCCAACGCGTCGCCCGGGAACGCGGGGTGACCCTGCCGCTGACCACCCTGCGCTCGTTCTACCGGACCCGCCGGTTCCTAAACGAGCACTCCCGGGACTGGCTCCCACCGCGTGGTTGGTGATCCCGATTCGGACGCGTCGAAACGGTCGCCCAGGTGGCGGCCGTTCGCCGTTCAATCCCCGGGGATCCGGTGACACGCCGGCGCCTCCCGATGGTCAAGCAATCGTCCTGCGGTCCCCGTACAATCTTTCGCTTGCCCGTCCACCCGTCCGCAGAAGACTCCTGGGCGCCCTCCCCGCTAGGGCCGCTGACCGCGACTGAACGAAAAAGCGGCCCCACATGGGGGCCGTCCAAACACACACCGCGCGATCCGAGGGCCTGCGTGCGCGGTACGGTCCTACACCTTCGAGGCCGTCATCTTAGGCCATGCCCTGGCACCCCTCGCCGGAGGCCACGCGGCCCGGTCAGTAGCCGTGCCAGTGCTGGTAAAGCACCCAGACGTGGTAGATGCGCATCGCGACGTACAGCGCCACGACCGTGCCAACGATCTTCCAGACCTTGCCGACACCGCTGCTCGTCTTTGATGTCTTGCCGCGTTTGAGCGTCATCTTCGCCCACGATTTCATGGGGTCGTCGAAAAACAGGGTGCACTGGTCGGGCCATTTCGAGGTCAAGGTGTCGTCCTTGCCGATGTCCACCGTGCCCCCCGCCGGGATGAACCGTGAGCCCCTGGACTCGAAGAGGTCGATGGTCATCGGGTAGGCGGTCGGGTTGGTCAGCGTGCCCTTGTACGTGTATTCCCTGTGGGTGGTCACGACTGGGGTGGTGTTGTAGACGCCGTTCATCACCTTCACCGTGGTGCTCGCGCCCTTCAACGTTGTGTAGCTTTTCCGGGATGTCCGGTTGACGTTGAGCTGCAACGACGTGGCCGCCACCACCGAACCGGCCCAGGTCAACCCTTCCTGGATCGCCCGCTCCGCGCGCTGCCGGGCGCCCTCGTTGTCCCCACGCTCCAACAACGCCTTCAGTTCCGCGACCACCGCCCCTGAGCGGTTCATCGAATCCCGACGTTGCTGCGACGCCTTGGCCTCCCGCTCCTGCGTTTCGGCCGCTTCCCTGGCCTTGCGGGCCTGCTCGTCCCGCTTCCAGTCCCGATCGCTGAGGACCCGTTTGGCACGACCGTCGCTGGTCGACGCGGCGCGCTGCAAGAACTCCTCCGCCTCGTCGGGTTTGCCGCCCTTCAACTGAAGGTACATGGCGAGCATCCCGCGTGCATCGCCGAGGTCGGCCAGGCGCCGGTACCAGACCAGGCCGGCGTCCCGATCCTCGTCCGCACCCTTGCCATACGTCAGGCAGTAGCCGACGTTCAGCATGGCCTTGGGATCGCCGGCCTCCGCCAGCGGGAGCCATAGCTTGAACCCAGCATACCAATCCGGGGGCAACGCGTCGCCCAGGAAATAACAATCCTGGTTCTGGATCACCTGCGCGATCTCTTCCTGAAACTTGCTCATGCTCTTGTCCTTCCTTTAGTCGTGCCGTGGCACGCCTTGCGTCGAAACCGGTGGCCCGCGCCCGTGGACGTCAGCACCGGGGTTGCCGGGACCGGCCCTCCGGCCCCAAGGACAACATCGCGCCATCGCACGACCGACCGGCGGCTCACCCGCGGTTGCCGGCCGGATCGAACGCGTGAATCCACACGCGATAGTCGTAAAACGCTGTGCTCAGCCCGCTCATGATCGACGTGTCGCCAAAGGGAACGTAGCCGGACACGTATGCGATTCGCGCGTTGATCTCGTCCAGGCGCACCTGCAACGGGTTGGCGCCGACCTGGGTGGTCGACATCAGCGCCACGTTCATGGGACGCGCCGGTGGTAACGGACCCCGCGTGCGTTGCTCCCCCGTGTTGGCCACGTTCATGGGCGCTCGGGTCTGGTCCAGCTTGTACGCGATGGTGCCCAACGCCTGGTCGCTGATCGTTCCGGCCTGACCGGTGGCGTCGCGCATGACCACCGGGGCCGTGCAGATCTGGAACACCTCGTCGTGCGAGCGCTTGGCATTCGCCCAGATGGTGGCCCGCACCTTCCAGCAGGGCTGGTTCGCCCCGTACGAAAGGTATTCCAGCGCCACCCGGGGGTAAGCGATCTGGCCATAGTTCGCCTTCTGCTGGTTCTGGCCTGCGAAAAGCCCCTGCAAGCTGCTGCCGCCCGAGATCGACGTGTAAACCGGACCCGCCGCGTTGGTGAGCCCGTCGCTGCCGTTCGTGCCGGCCTTGCTTCCGGTCACGCCGCTGATCGCGTTCTCGACCGCGCTGTTGGCCTTCTGAATGTAGCCGTTGACGTCCGGGCCGCCGTTCGCGCACGCAGCCAGCAGGCCGCACAAAGCCGTCGCCGCAGCGACGTACATGACGTGGTGTTTCATCGTTTTCCTGCTTGTTGTTGGTCGATCCTTGGTGGCCCCGCGCTCGTGTCGGTTTCACCGCACGCCGGCGCCGCCCACCTGGGCAGCCCGGCCCTGCTCGCACCGCTACTGCAAAAAGCCGCTCAGCCGTTGATACAAGGTCGATTCCAGGCTGTCGGCTGAATCGGCGGTGTGCAAATACAACGGGGTCGCCCCTCCGTTGTCCTTGAAGGTGGCGTTCCACGCTGAATCAAACGCCGCGGTCAGACGCGAATCGATCACGCCAGGCGCCCCCATGCACGTGTTGTATTGCCCCGTCGGCAAGCCCACGGTCTGCGCCGCCGTCGGGGTCAGCCCATTGGGTATCGCCTGCGCGCACGCCGTTTCCGCCTGGGCCTTGAATGTGGCCAGGAACGCCGGGATGTTGGTCATCCCGTAGCCCAAGCCCCCCGCTGCCGTCGAGGTCACGTAGGTCATCGTCGCTTCGTAGACCGGGTAGGCGTTCATGTCCGAGTTGGCGTTGCTCGTGCTGAGGAGGTCGCTCGCCTGCACCGCGGCAAGGATGCTCGCCTTGCTGCCCAGCGGGAGGTGGGACAGCGTCGTCGCCAATCCCTCCTGGAAGAAGGTCTCGGGTCCAAGGAACGGCTCGGTGAGCGAGTAGACCGCTGCGTGCGTGGTCTCATGCACGAACAGATCCGCGTAGGATTGGCCCACGGGCGCGCTGTAACTGGTCGCCCCCGGGTAGCGCTGGTCGAACGACGCCGCGTCGGCGCTCATGACCTGCATGACCGGGCCCACCCCGGTGCCCGTCTGGCCGGTCACGCCGGTTCCCGTTTCGCCAGCGCTCTGACCCATCGCCGGATCCACACAAAGCGAGATCCTGTGGGTGCCGTCGAAGGCCACACCGCTCGATGGGAGACCGAAATCCGCGCGGATCTGGGGGATCGCCTGCTCCAGGAGGTCCGCCGCCAACTCCTGCGCTTTCAGGGACGCACCGGCGGAGAACACCACGGCGTTGGGGGTGACGATCACCGTGCTGCTGACCTTTGATGGGTTTTCGCAGTTCGACGCCAGCCCGCTGTTGTACGTGCTGAACGCAGGGCCCGTGTAGTTTGTCTGGACGTCCGCCACGATGTCCGCCGGCGGGGTGTAGGCCGCGAGCAATGCCGCGCCGTTGCTCGTGGTCGAGGTTGTGCCCGTGCCCGACGTCGAGCTGCCACTGCTGCCTCCGCCACCGCCGCCGCATCCGGCAAGCGCCAGGGCGAGGAGCGTGAGGCCGATCGCGGTGGTCCCGCGAGGCGTGGTCCGTTTCATGTTGTGGTCCCTCGTGCTACGTTTGTAATGGCCATTCACTGCTACGCTGTGCTATGGCATGTCTTGGGGTCGGCCGATGCGTTCGGGTCAGTGCTCTTCCAGCAGCAACGGGCCGTCCTTCTTCTCGCGCATGACCAGCGATTGAACCTTCACGGGCGAACCGAGCCCCAGGTTCTGCGCCCGAAGGCCCTGGCTCGCCAGGTCGCTGTCCTTCACCCACTGCGGTACGTCGGTGAGCTGGTAGCTGTACTCGACCACGCGCATGTCCGAGCCGTCGCCACGATCACCGCCCGGCAGGAACTTCACGTCCCCGACCAGTTCCGGGTGCCCCACGCAGATCCCGGTTTTCGGGTCCCACGCGTTCGCTGCCTGGCCCTTGGGCGTCAGCGCCACGTTGTAGTCGTAGCCCTGTTGAACGAGCGTCACGATGCCGGCGCGCACCGCGGCTTTCTTGGCCTCGTTGCTCATGTCGTAGTCGGATGCCTTGATGGTCGACGGGAACTTGCCGTCCACCGGCGGGAGCTTCCAGCAGAGCGACTGCCGGTCCAGGCCCGCCTTTACCGCGTCGGTGTATGCCCCGTCCGACGGCTTACCGCTGCAAGCGCTCAGCAAAATCGCGGTACCGAAAACGATGGCCGCGGTTGTGCGCTGGTGCTGGTTATGCTTCATGGGTCATCCCCGGTGCTTGTTGCTGTTGTTGATGCTCGTCCTTGTTCTTTGGCGGGAGTTTACGGTTACCGACGCCAGAACACAACATTTCAGATCATTTAGTGACGCAAAATGCAACTCCTATATACCCACAGCCAGCGGGCGACGGCGACACGCCGGCAAGATGACGAGTGCTCGTTCGGCTGCGCTTGGCACGTGTCACCGCTCCCCAGCGGGCGGGTCGAGCCGCGCCTGTTTCCGGACATAGCGCGTGATCCGCCGCTTCGCACCGAGGAGGGTCTTGCAAGGCACCAGGTCGAAGCCCCCGCCCGGCTTGTGGAACTGGACCTTGATCTCCTCGACGCTGCTGCGATCCGGGATGGCGATGTGGATGGTGTGACCGCGATAACTGAAGCTGTGAAACATGACCTTCTCCTGGTGGTGGTGCCGTTGAGCTGACCGGCTCCGAGCTTGGAGGCCCGCCGTTGACCTGGCCGTTGACCTTGTGCCGTCGAGCCTGCGTGCCTCGCGTCGTTGCCGCCGTTTTCCTGAGTTCTCGTCCCGCGACGGGGTGGCCGAGGCCCCGGGGACGGTCAAGGATTCGAGCGCCAGGTGGTGCGGGCCGCGCAGCAACACGGCCTGGTGCGCCTTGACGGGATTTGGGCCCGAGGCATGGTCGCGGGGAAGGACGGGAACGGGGAAAACGGGGACGTCTGCAGCGGCGCTGCTGGGGAGACGGAATGCCTCGCGGCGAGCGGGTGGATGGGGTAAGCCCGTGCCCTGGCACGGATGGATGCTCGACCGATGGTGAGGCTTTACGGGAACCACCGGTGCGCTGTCCGGGCTCGCCAGGTTCCTGGTCCAGGTCGGGCCAGGCTATCGCTGGGATGCCTGGACAGCCCGAAGGGACCGCCCCACGGTGCTCACCGGGGATCGGTCCAACCGGTCCAGGTGTTTCCTCACGGGATCAGAAAGGAAACCCCCATAGGTCGCCGTCCATGGGAGACGGTGACCTATCCGTCGCCCGGTGATCCGTCACCGTTCCCCGTGCTCGTCGAGCACCCGGTTTTTACCCGGACACCCTGGACCGCCTGGTCGGCGACCGGGAACCCTTGCCCCGCGGCCCTCCATGCCACCGCACGGTCCAAGCCTGGCGGCCACCACCCTGGACAGCCCGAGTCCGGGGGAGTCCGTGCTTCGGCTGATCCGGCCGTGAGTCGCGCACCGTCCAGGTGATGACGGTCCGGCGACTCAGGTCCAGGGGGGCGCCCCTCGACACTTCGTCCTGAGCGGCAAGGTGGTCCCACGGGACGCCTCCCGCGTACCAACCGAGCACGAACGAAGGACACGCGATCATGGCATTCAACCTCCCGGGCGTTGGCACCGAAGAGCCGAAGAAAAAGAAGTCGTCCATCGAGCTGTATTACGCGAAGAAGCTGACGAAGGACGCAGACCTCGCCGTTGGCAAGGGCGAGGTGCCGGAGCTTTTCCGCTGGAACGGCGTGTACTGGGAAGCCCAGCGCGACGTCGCGCTGGAACAGGACGCGCTCAACGTCCTCGAACGCGAGAACCCTGAGCATTTCAGCCGTCGCACGGCCCGCTCGATGGTCGACACGGCCCTGACCCGCCTCTCGGGCACCAAGCTCCTGCCGGTTCCCCCGGAGAGCACGGGCGTCCTGCTCCCGATGCAGAATGGGGTGCTGGAAGTGCTGCCCACCGGGGTGGTCCGTGCGCACAAGCCGACGCGCGAGCTGGGGGCCACCCACGCCGTGCGCGCCACCATCGACTGGAATCACGTGGCCGAGGACGGCACGTACACCGTGCCGTCGCTGGGTCCGTCCAGCATGTTCGGGACGTTTCTCGACTCGATCCAGTCCCGGGAGATGCAGGACTACCTCGGGGCGTGCTGCGCCTCGACCATCTCCAGCACGAACTACCAGAAGTGCCAGTGGTGGCAAGGGTCGGGGAGCAACGGCAAGAGCGTCTTGCTGAGCGTCATCGCCGCGATCCATGCGAACGTCGTGGCGTTCGATCTGGGCAAGCTCGACGGTGATTTCAACGCCGAGCCGTTGATCCCCGCCACCCTGGTCACGGTCGCCGAAGCCCCCTCGCGCCGCAAGCCGATCAGCGAAGGCGTGTTCAAGGCGTACGTGTCCGGTGACCTCGTGTCGGTCAACCGTAAGAACAAGGTGCCCCTGACCGTGGCCCTGCGCGCCCGCTGGATCCTGCTCATGAACGACACCATCGGGTTCACCGACATGTCGTACGGCTTCGCGCGCCGCATCGCCAACGTGCCGTTCAACCGCACGATCGCGCCGAAGGATCGTATCGCGGACCTCGACAAGAAGATCATCGATAGCCCCGAGGAGATGGCCGGCGTGGTGGCGTGGCTGATCAAGGGGCTGGTCCACCTGAGCCAGCACGGTTTCCCGGAGGACAATCGCGTACCGCTCGAAGCGCGCCAACACGCGATGACGATCCGCCGCTCGAACGACAACACGCTGGACTGGTTCGAGTTCGTGAACTTCCGTCAGGAACCGAACGTGTGGACGGACAAGCAGGCCCTGTACACCGCCTACAAGGACTACACGCTCGCCAACGGTGGCAAGGCCTTGGGCGCTCCGGAGTTCTGGAAGCGTGCCCGCACCTACCTGCTGCCCATGGGCGTGGACATCGACTCGCCGAACAACACGCGTCGCGCGCCGGCGGACAAGCTGGGCAACCGTCCGCGCCTCATGCGCCTGCGCATCGACGGGGTGATGCCCTTCTGCCGCGGTCGTGACGGCATGGACGACCTGCCGCCGCAGACGGCCAAGCAAGCCGCTCTCGAAGCGTGCATCAACGACTCGGTGAAGGCCGTGCGTGCCGCGCTCGGCACCCCGGACGGTCCGATCAAGGCGGAGGTGCTGACCGCAGTGGTAAAGGATCTTCCGCTGGCCGTCGGCCTCGACGAGGTGCGCATCGAAGCCGTGATCGGTGGCGTGATCGACCAGCTCCGCCTGCAGGTCGAGGTGATCGACGGCGTGGCGATGCTGGTACAGAAGCCGCTCCCGGCGGTGGCGATGAACCCGGATGATGCTTTCGAAGCCTTCACGCCCGCCAACGTGCCGGACACGGCCACGCCGGCCGCGTAAGCGAGCCCCACCTCTCCACCCTCCCAGCCCGGCCCAGCGCCGGGCTTTTTGCTTGGGGCCCCGCCCCAGGCCCACGGCGAAGTTCGGGGTGCGTCGCCGCCGGCATTCGGGTGCCGGGCGTGAGCCCCGGCGGTTTCCCCGAAGGTCCGGTGCCCTCCGGTATCATCACCAGGCCAGGCCGGACCACCGGTCGGCGATGACCAGGACCAGACCGAGACCACACCACCGGGGGCAGCATGGCAACACCGAGCATCAACCAGTTTCTCGACAGCCTGGGCGTGCGCCTCGCTGTCCGTCGCGCGTCCTGGGATGGGATCGACGACACCACCGACACGGTGGTCATGAAGCTCTGGTTCAAAGAGGTGGAGCCCGGGTCCGACGGGATGTCGATCCGCGTGTGGACGCCCGTGCGCTCCGGGAAGGGCAAAGCCCCCATCGGTCGATCGGAGCGCAAGCGCAGCATCGCCCACCTGGAAGCCGGGCGCCCCACCTTCGCCGTCCTACGGTTTGGCCAGGAGGCGGGGGACGCGGATTCGAAGCGCTACGACGGGGAGACCCTCCGCGAGCTGGATGGGGTCGAGCGCCGGGCCAACGGGGACGTCTACGTGCGCGTGAAGCGCCTGGTCCCGGTGGACGATTTCCTCGCCCGGCCGGACGTCCAGCCCACCCTCACCCGCGATCTCGCGGACATCGACGCTCGACACCCCAACCCGGACCAAGCCACCACCCGCCAGGCGCTCGTGCAAGCGCGCATGGGCCAAGGTCGCTACCGCGCCGGGCTGCTCGCCCAATGGGGCGGTGCCTGCGCCGTCACCGGGTGCTCGGTCGGCGCCCTCCTGATCGCGTCCCACGCCATGGCCTGGGCCGATTCGAACGACGAGCAGCGCCTGGACCCTGCCAACGGGTTGCCGCTCATCGCCAACCTCGATCGCCTGTTCGACAACCACCTGATCGCGTTCGATCCCGATACTGGGGACATGCTGGTGTCCGACCTCCTGACGCCCAAGGACCGCGCGCTCGTGGGCGTCCCCGCCGGCCTGCGCAAGAAACCAACGAAGCGCCAGGCGGTCTACCTGCGCCACCACCTAGACGAGTTCCTTGCCGCCCAAGAGAACGCGGAGGACTGATCCGCCGTCGACGGTTAGCCCCCCGGTGGTCGATCGTTCGTCGCCCCAGGCGCTTGACAGTCGCGTTTGACCCGCTAGGTTGAAGGTATGCAAGACGTGCCACGGCACGGCCCCACAACCAGCGAGGAGCCTGACATGCCCGCCCATCTGTTCGACGGTATCGACGATGACGGCCTGCTCACAAAGCAGCGTATTCAACAGCTCGCCGAGGCCTACGGGGTGCAGCGCATGATGCGTTCGCCCAAGGGGAACCGGGCCCGCCACCAGGCCGTGCGGGAAAACGAAAGGGAGCAGGCCGCGAACCGCCAAGCCTGGCGCCGTGAGGCCCAGGGGAAACGTTACGGGCAGTGGGCCGTCTGACCGCCCCGCTGGACCGATCTAAAGAGCAAGGGGACGCGACGTTTCAGGGGTGAAGCGTTGCGATTTGAGGGGGCGCCATGCCCCCTCGTTTTCGTCTGGCGAGCCGGACTTCAAGCCGTGCCAAGGCACGGGCCAACGTGTTGCCACCGGGGCTTGCGCCCGCTCGAAAAGCCGCTACCCTGGGGTGATCGGACGCGTTCGCGCGCCCGCCACGAACAGTACAGGGGGAGACAGCATGGCCGACCAGCAGAACGCCCGTCCGGGCCTTTTCGGTTCCGTTCAGGAACGCGTGAGCAACCTGTGGGGCCGCGTGCGCGAGTTCCGCACCGTGGAGACCGCCCGCGCCGCGCCGGCGTCCAAGCCGCTGGAGCAGTCCAGCGCTCAGGACGTGTTCGAGCTGACGGCCATGGCTGCCAGCGACGCGTCCAAGGCGGAGTTCCAGCGCTATATGGAACGGTTCCAGGCCTCGCCCACCGCCGACTGGCTGCGTCAGCGCTACACCGACGGCCCGGCCGCCTTCGACCGTGATCTGAACGCCGAGGCGACGAGGGCCCAAGCCGAAGCGCTGCGCGGAAATCTGCTGCACGAACGCCCGACCCCCGACACCATCGGCGACTTCCTGGCCCACACCGTCCCCGATCGCCTACAGGACACGCTCCGCCACACGATCGCACGCAGGTTCCTCGAGCCTATGGTGCAGGAGCAAGGGCTCGACTGGCGCGGCCCGGAAGGGATCGCCCTCTCCCAACAGTTCCACGTCGACGCGCCCGAATCGTGGCCCGAGCGCCATGCCTCGGAACTGCACGACGTCACCGACAAGATGCCCGAGGACCTGCTGATCGATCTGGCCGTCGGGCTGACCGGTGACGAGCGCGCGCTGTTCGACGAGAACCTCGCGTCGGTCGTGCGCGATGCGGTGGCCTGGGTGTGGGAGACCCGTCCGGTCAACACCCCGGACGCCTCGATCCCGCAGCAGTTCGAAGAGCACGCCCTCGGCGTTCTCGAAGAGCGTACCGGCATCGACCTCACGCCTCAGTTCGAGGAGCGCCTGCAAGCCGCCGAGGACCGCGACCTGCATTGGCGCGACGTGTACCCGCGCCAGGACGAGCTGCTGGAGCGGTTCGAGAGCACGCCGACGGGGCAGGCGTTCAGCGACTACGCGTACGAACGTAACCTGCCCACGCCCGAGCATCGCCTGTCGGCCCTGGACGTCGCGATCGCCGCGATGAACGACGTCATCGCCCCGGGCGTCGAGGTGCCCAACGGCATCACCCGTGCCGACCTGTTCGATCAGCGCTTCAAAGCGCGGCTGCTGGACGCGATGGTACCGTTCGTCGACCAGTTGCCGGCCGAGGAGCGCGACGCCGTGCGCCAGCAGGCTGAGGAGGACCTGGGCACCGTGCTCGCGCCCACCGACCTGCCCAGCCGCCAGATGGTGGACGATGCCGTCGAGAAGACCCTGGGCCTGACCGCCCCGACGCCCGCGAAGGCTCAGGGCACCACCCAGAAGCGCGCCCAGACCGGTCAGCCGGACGCTGCGCGTGCGCCCGCCGCTCCGTCGAGCACGCGGTCCGTCGCCGCGACCGAGCGGGTCGAGCAGACCGAGGCCCCTGCCTCCTCTTCCACGCCCACCACCGCCAACACCCCGGCCGCGAAGGCCCAGGAAGGTGCTCCCGCCCACGCTACGGAAACGGTAGCTGCGCCCGAGCGCGTGCCGACTGGCCCCTGGGAAAACTACCCGGGCAAGTGGGGCGTGGCCGTGTACGACTCCTGGCGTGCTCGTTACGCCGACCCGGTGAACAACGTGGCGATGAGCCCGCGCGAGGACGCCCCGGACGGGTTCGTGAAGAACGCCAAGGGCGAGCGTCAGGGCCTGTTCGACGCCGCGGCGTTCCTGAAGGCGCTGCCGGAAGGGACCAGCCGCATCGACTCGTTCGTGGCTCTGGACAATGCGTACACGGCCCACGAGGAGGCCATGTACGTCAGCCGGATGACCACCACCGGGCCGGATAGCATCCGGCTGGACCTGGTGAAGGCCGCGGAACATGCTTCGTTTCACGCCGAGCGCTCCGCCCTGCTTCGCGGGACCCCCGAGGCCGTGGCGCAGAACCGCGAAAAGGCGCGTGAGGCCTTCGGCGCGCTGTTCGCGTACGACGTGAAGCACGGTCACCCGATCACCGACCCGGACCGTGACCTGAGCAGCGGGGCCACCGTCCAGGAGCAGTACAACTGGATCAAGCGCGAAGACACCCATGAGGACGGCCGTCTCGCGCTGCGCATGGAAATCGGCGCGTCCGTCCTTGGGACCGTGCCCAGCGAGGGCCACCTGTTCATGACGCTGATGACCGGCCAGGGCGAGCTGATCGTCGGCCGCCGCCGGTCGATGATCGGATTCAAGCCGTTGCAGGTCACCCCGCTCGAACGCAGCGAGTTCACCGCGCCGCAGGAGATCCGCACCGCGATGGCGAAGGAACACGCCGCGGAGGTCGCCGCGAAGAACGCCAAGGTCCACGAGCTGCAGGAGGCGGAGAACGCCGTCCGCGTCGAGCTGGAAAAGGTCCAGGCGAAGGCAAAGGTCCAGGAGGCGGCCCAGGCGGCCGTCGCCCGGCCGTTTGTGCCCGAGCCCGACTACCAGAAGACGGACGCGGTAGTCATCGCTCGTGGGAAGCTGGTCGATCACGGGGTCGACGACATGAAGATCAACGGCCAGGACCCCATGCCTTACGCGTCGATCGAGGATCGCGAGGGGAACGTGCGCCGCATCCTCGGTCACGACATTCCGCGTGCTCTCCAGGAGGGCAACGTGCTCCCCGGCATGACCGTGGAGCTGCGCGGGGACACGACCAAATACATGAAGCTCGACCAGAAGACCGGCGAGGAGTACCCGGCCACGGCTGTCCACTTCAGCGCTCGTCCGCACAACTTCGAGCAGTACGACGCCCAGCAGCGCGCGACGCACGATGCGCTGGCGAACCAGGCGAAGGAGATGGAGCTGGCCACGGCTCAGGGGATTCTGCCGTTCGTCCCGCAACCGGACTACGCCCGGACGGCCAGCGAGCATTACGCCCGCGGCACGCTGCTCGAACAAGGCATCCGCCCGTACCAGGACCGGGAAGGTGCGAAGCCCGCCCCGTTCGCCGTGGTGGAAGGCCGGGACGGTGAGAAGCACACCGTCTGGGGCAAGGATCTGCCGAAGGCCATCGAGGTCGGCGGGGTCAAGATCGGCGACACGGTGGAACTGCGTGCGTACCGCACGGAGCCGAAGACCGTCCAGCTCGCCAACGGTGAGCAACGGGTGGTACCCCAGTCCACCTGGTCGGCGGCCCCGCACGATTTCGTGGCCCACGAAGCGCAGCAGCGCGACGCGCACGAGGCCCTGCACGGGAAGGTCCGACAGGAGGTGGCCATGACCGTCGAGGAACGCATGGCCTCGTGGCTCGACGAAAGCGTCCAGAACCCCGAGCGCATCCAGAAGACCGGCTCTGCCACGACCTTGGCCAGCGCCGCGGCCGAGCAGACCAAGGTCGTGGCCCACGAGGAACTCTCCGCCGAAGCGCAACGCCAAGCAGGGATTCAGGCCGCCATGAACGCGCCCGCCGCGACGCTGAACGCCGACGTGCTGAACGACGGGTTCAACTCGATCCACGTGAAGGGCTTCACCGCCCATGGCGTCGCGTACAGCATGTCGATGGGCGGCGAGTCCGTCGAAGGTGTCGCGCCGTGGAACCGCGAGGCGAACAGCCTGGACGGTGGCACCAGCCCCGCGCTCAACATGATGACCGCTGGCGCGCGCCTGAACAACGCGATGGGCGGGCCCATCGTGCCGGACGATCGCGCGTTCGTGAACGACGTCCTGCACGAGCACCTGGAAGCGAAGACCCAGGCGTTCGTGCGCGAGCACGGCCACAAGATCGCCCCCATGGAGGCCCACGTGCCGAATCGCCAGAACGGCGGCCTCGCCGCGCGTCTGGACACCTGGACCCACGCCCAGGCGCAGAACGCCGAGCAGAACCAGCAGCAGGGTCGCGGTGAGCAGGGCCAGGCCACGCTTGTGCCGGCCGCCGTCACGGCGGAGCCGGTACAGGCGGTGCAGCCCATCGCCGAAGCGCATGTGGTTGCACCGTCCACGGTCAGCGTGGGCAAGGCCGAGGACCTGCGCCCGGTCGAAGCCACGCCGCTGATGCCCACCGCGTCGCAGACCCAGCAGGCCGATCGTCCGATCGTCGAGCGTGAAGCGAAGCTCCTGCCCCCGGGTCAGTCGGGCGCGCAGGTGCCCCAGCAGCAGCTCACGGGGACCGATGAGATCCTGGACAGCCTCATGTCGTGGACGGGTGGCGACCGCGAACCGGTCCGTGCGGTAGGTGTCCCTGCCGCGCCGACCCAGCAGGCCGAGCGCCCCATCGTCGAGCGCGAGGCCAAGCTGCTGCCGCCGGGCCAGTCGGGTGCGCAGGCGCCGAAGCAGCAGATCACGGGCGCCGATCAGATCTTGGACAGCCTGATGTCCCGGACGGGTGGCGCTGGCTCGCAGGAACGGAAGGACGCGTCGCCCATCGTGGTGGATCCGAACAAGCCGCTGGCCCCGCAGGTCCACGAGCACAACGAACGTGTACGCGAGAACTCGGACGAAGCACGACGTCAGTGGGAGGACCTGGGCCTGCGTGGTGCGAAGGCCGAAGCCGCGCAGCGTGCACGCCTGGGCCTGCCGCCGGTGAACCAGGCGCAAGGCGTGAGCCGGACCCAGACGGGCCCTGCCCAGGATCTTGGCAAGCTCCGCGAGTTGAAGTTGAGCCTCGACGTCGAGTACGAGCGCCGCCGCTGATCCGCAACGTCTCCTCCCGCCCTGTCCGGCATGGGCAGGGCCCCTGCCCCGGGTTTGCCCCGGGGCATTTTTGTGCCCAACCCCCAAGGCTTCGCCCCTCCCCAGGTGACGGGGCGAAGCCGGATCGCCCGCCTTTTCCAGTTGTTTTAATCCGTGCCCTGGCACGGATTGACATACCCCATGAAGCTGCTAGATGTGGGGGATCGGCCTCACACGGCCCTAACGTTCGGGAGGATCCACCCCATGCGCAACACCCTCAAAACCTCGGTCACGTTCGTGGCCCTTGCTGCGTCGGTCAGCCTCACCGCTGGCTGCGCGTCGATCAACGACACGAGCGAATCGCTGGGCCATCACCTCGGCATTTCGAACCAGAGCGGTGCCGCTGCAACCGGCGGCGCAGCCCTCGGTTGCATCGGTGGTGCAGCCGTCGGGGGTGTGGTCGGCGTGCTCACCGGCCATGGCCTCGCCGGCGCCGGAATCGGTTGCGCCGGTGGTGCTGTCTTGCTGGGCGCTGAGAGCTACGCCGCGTCGGTGCAGAAGCAACTCGACAACGCGCGTGCAGGTGCCAAGGTTCTGCAGGATCAGTTGACCGCGATGAACGCGCAGCAGCAGGTCATCGTGTCGACCGAGATGGTCCACGACCACGACAAGGACGGGAAGCAGACCAGCAAGGAAATGCCGGGCTGGAACCACACCGACATCGGCCTGCCGCCCGCCGGCATGAAGACCCACGATCCGCGCGTTGGCGCGCTGATCAGCAAGGCCGGCGAGCTGGCCAGCAAGTCCGACAAGCCGGTGACCATCGGCGTGTACGTGATGGCGCGTGATGCGGACTGGGTGCGCGGCCTTCTGGACGCTGCGATCCCCAACAGCAACAAGGCCACGTCGTACGTGGTGCACACCGTCACCTCGCCCGCGAAAGCGAAGCTCGTGCTGACGCCGGTCCCGTCCGTCTGATCAACCGGACGTCCAGGGCGGCCGCCGGTCGCCCTGCCCCATTCAAACATCTCTGGAGGAGATAGACGATGGACAAGAAAACGTTGGAGACCGAGGTCAACTACGCCTGGAACAACCTGGGCAACGCCGCGGTGCTCGTGAAGATGGCCGCGCGGGAGTATGTCGACGCCGCGCAGAACACGCTCGCTGCGTTCGACGAGGTGCAGCGCCAGCTCACCACGATCTTCATGCAGAACCTGAGTCTGGAACAGGCCAGCCAGCTCATGGCCGAGCTGCGCAAGCAGCCCGCCGGGCAGATGACCGTTGCGTTCGCGGAAGACACGCAGCTTCAGGTCAAGCTCAAAAGTGCCAACGACGGCAAGCAGGCGTACCGGGACGCCCGACACGCATGGCTCCAGGCGGTAGAGGCCGCTGAGGCCGTGGGGTGCGAGCCGACCGAGTGGTTCAGCCAGCCCGACGAGGTCGTGGACGCCGATGAGGCCATCGAGGCCGAAGCCCATATCACCGAGCGTCTCAACGCCCTGCGTGCCGAGATCGAAAAGGGTGCCCAGCACGTCGACACGATGGTGCTGAAGGCGCAGCAAAGCGCGAGCGTCGTACCCCAGGCGGTTCCGGCCGCGCAAGCTGCGCCGACCGTCGAGGCGGAGGATCCCCTAGCCATGCTCGACGGCATGACGGGCGATGCCTCGCCTGCTGCTCATGCCAAGGCACCCGTCGAGCAGCACACCCCGGTGGTCGATGCGACGGGGGAGCCTCAACCCGTGCAACCGCAGCGCCCCCCTCTCGAAGGCATTGGCGCCAAGGTGGTCGACGCCACGGGGAAGGTGGTGCAGGCGGTTTCCGCCATCGAGGGCGCCCAACCCGAAGCGGTCGAGGGCCGCGTGGCCGACGCGGAAGCTGCGGCGAAGGCCCTTGGGGACGTGCTCGCCGAGTACCAGATGGAGGGCAAGGATCCCGATCCGAAGGTGACCGAAGCCGCGGAGAGCATGCTCGACTCCGCACGCCTCATTGCTGCGGACGCCCGTCGCTACGCGCGGAACGCCCCCCTGGAAAACCGTGCACTGGAGGAGTACTGCGCCCTCGAAGCCGCCGCCGACGCGTACGACACGGCGGAGGAAGAGGCCGACTCCAACGCTCGTATCCGGGCTCAGTTTGCCTACAGGACGGCGCACGAACGGCTGGCCCAAACCTTCACGGAACTGAAGGCCGTGGGCTATGCCGATTCGGAGTTGCTCGATGCTGCAGCCAAAGCTGTCGACCTTGGCGGAGCGAACCTGGCGAGGATGGCGAACCGGATCAACGTCGCCGTTACCGCTCCTGAAGGGATGGCCGTCCACGACGCATCCTGGGGGGCCGCACCCGCTCGTGCCGGCCTCGCTTTTGCCAACCTCCCCAGCTCCATCAAGCCGGTTGGCATCGGGCTGGCCGTGCTCCTGGTGATCGTGGCTGGGGTATGGATCGGTTCGAGCGGTTCGGATCCGACGCCCGTGGCACCCGTGGCACCCGTGGCACCCGCTGCACCCGCGGCACCCGTGGCAGCGATCACCGGTACCGCGCCGGCACCTGCGGTGGTGCACCGTCCCACGCCCGCGCCGGTACATCGTGCGCCGGTGGTCCGCCAGGCCGATGCGTTGGCTCGCGAGCAAGCCCAGCTCAACGCGGCCAACGCCAAGCTGGACGCCTGGGCCAAGGCGAACAGTCAGCCGTAACCAGGTGGCAAGAGGGGTGCTATGGCACCCCTGGTTTTGCACTTCTCAGACTTGACTTGCCACCCGGACCTGCCATCTTGAACCAACCGCACGGCAAGGAGAAGACCTTGAACCAGAAGCAACCCAATGTTCCGACCACGACCGGTCGCCCCGACCGTCAGAAGCCCACGCCCGCGTTGCAGTACGGAGCCTTGGCCGATGAAATCTCGTGGCGGAGCAAGGTGTTCGACTTTATCGGTCGGTTGGTGTTCGGCCCGACGAAAGCGTTGGCCGTACGGGAGGGCTTCTACCACGTGGCGGCCGAACGTCCCCAAATTCGCACCCGAGACAACCTGCGCAACAACGTGCGTGACCAGTTCATCCGCCGGGACATCCGCGTGTGGGTCTCGCGCCGCATGCTGATCGTCGGCGCGGTGCTGATCGTTGTGAGCTACGTGCTGAACGACAGCTACACCCAGGCGCTGTCCGCGTCGGCGCAGCACTTCTTCAACTGATCCATGGGAGGAACCATGCACGACGTTCAAACGGCCGAACCGACGGACCCCAACGCGAGCACCGGCACCGCCGCGGCTGTGGCCCCGAAGGTCAAGGCTCCGCCCTACGACCGGAATGCCGCCGCGTTCATCGAACGTCTGACGCCCGCGCTGCGTAAGGACGCTGGTCAAGGCATGGCCTACACCGGACTCATGGGCCGCGCCCGTGAGCGGATCAGCAAAAACGTGAAACTGCAAGTCGCCGAGCTTTTCCGGCGCAAGATCCCCCCCACCACCCTCGCTCCGTTCGATCTGCAGGACAAGGAAGGGGACGGTGCCGTGTCCGGCAACGGTACCCCGCTCGTGCAGTTTGTGAAGGCGTACGGCGACGACTGCGAGATCGGCTACGGCGGGTCCAGCCTGGCCGAGACCGCCCTGCTGTACGCACACTCGCTGGTCACCGTCGCGTCGGAAGCCGTCATGGCCACCGGTCACATGGGCATTCCCGGTTTCGTGCTGACGCAAGCCGCGTACGCCATCGGAACCTTGGCCCTGCTCGGTCGGAACTGGCGCTACATCATCCGTCCGACCGCGCAATACACGCTCGGCATCTTCGCCGTTCAGACCGCCGCCGCCCGGTACATCCCGGCGCTGGCCGGGCCCGTGGTGGCCGCCGGCACCTTCTTGATGCTGGCGCGTCCGATCCTGGAGTCGTTGATCGCCAACCGCTCCGGCGAGGACCGCCTGTTCAAGCTCCCGGAAAACTTCCAGTCGCCGAACGACAACGATGCGATGACGATGCGCCAGGCGCAGATCAACACGGCGTCGAACTTCGCCAAGAACGGTCCGGTGATCGTCCTCGCGACCGCGCGGGGCCATCTGAAGCTGAACAAGTGCGACCCGTTGGCCCCGGACCCGGACTCGTACATGGGGCTGTCGGCGCACGAAGACCTGACCACCCACCTGTTGGTGATCGGGGAGACCGGTGCCGGCAAAACCGGCGGTCTCATCACGCCGGTGGCCCAGCAGTGGCTCGCCTACGGTCAGTTCCGTAACGGCGTGTTCGAGAACTGCGGCGGGGCCTTGCTTCTCGACGGCAAGGGCTCGCTACCCTCCGAGATCATCCAGGCCTTGCGTGCGCAGGGTCTGGGCGAGGTGATCGAGATCATCCACGTCACGCCTGAACCGGGCGGGGCCGCGCTGGCGCTGCTCGAAGGCATGACGCCCGAGCAGGTGACGACCGCCCTCCTGGCGGCCACCAACGACGACAGCGACCTGTCGGACTTCTGGACGGTCAGCGCCGCGAACTGGCTGCGCCACACGGCCCGCCTCCTGTGGAGCTGCTACGAGCTGGAACAGATTGAACTGGCGAACAAGGCGAAAGTTCGTGGCTTCATCAGCTACCAGGCTTGGTCCGACCACCTGGACAAGGATGCCCAAGGGAAGACCAACCCCGACACGAACCGTCCTTACACGAGCTGGATGGAGTATGTGGCGTGGCGTGAGCGCAACGGTCAGAACGTGCCGCAACCGTTCGCCGATGCCGTTCGTCATTACTTCTGGCACTTCGCGGCGTTGAGCGACTTCGCCATGTCGTACCTGGAAGATTTGATGTTCATCAGCGGCACGCCGCCGGTGCCGGATCCGAAGACCGGCCAACTGCCGCCGCCGTCCAACGCTCCGTCCGTTAGCGGTGGTGCCGGGATCCTCGGCTGGTTGAAGAACCACCCCGACGTGAAGGCGAACAACAACCGGGGCATGCTGATCGTGCAAGCTTTGAAGTTTGCCGCATCCGACCTGCCGAAGCTGCGGGCCGACATGCGGTCCGACATTCGTGGAACGCTGTCGACCATGTTCACCCCGATCATGTCCAACGAGAAGATCGTGCACTGGGCCTCCCTGGAAAAGGGCTGCGACCTGCTGGCTTGCATGCGCGGCGCCGTGGTGGGGATCTCCCTGCCCGAGACCCTGTACCAGGAAGCCGGCGTGGTCATCACCACGCTGGCCAAGAAGCGCGTGTTCAACGCCGTGAAGGCCCGCGGGGCCGTGAGCGACTGGCAGAAGCAGTTCCCGGAGCAGCGTCCGCTGCTGTGCATCGTCGACGAGGCCCACCTGCTGCTGAGCCGGAAGAGCACGTCCGACGAAGGCTCGCTGCTGTCGATTGCCCGTAGCCTGGGCCTCCGGTGCGTGTTCGCGTCGCAGACGGTCAATGCCTTCTACGACCGGTTGGGCGAGGATGCCGCCAAGGCGTTCATGGGCAACTTCGTGTCGTGGTGCGTGATGCGGTCCCTGCCCGCGAGCCACGCCTGGGCCAACGATCGCATGATGCGGCAGCGGGTGCACCAGTACAGCTACTACCTGTCGGGCGGCCTCAAGGAAATCACCTCGAACGATTTCCAGCGTGCCCACCTGGACGCGCTCGACTCCGCCCGGATCGGCAAGCCTGAGCTGAACCCGAACCAGCGGCTCGCGATGCTCAAGCGCTTGCGCTACGACCTGAGCCGCCCGACGGACGTCCTCCTCACCAAGGCGGACCGTGAAGCCTTGAACAACCCGAACGACCGTTCCGGCCGTCTGCCGGCGTCCCTGGCCAAGCTCGCGTTGATGTTCTCCGTGGGCGCGGTCACCACCAACCTCTGGGAAGTCGTACGGGGTACCGGCGCGCTCGCGTCGGCGCTGACCCGGCGTGCCACAGGTGCCTTGAGCCGTAAGTTCATGGGTGGCGCCGTCGAGCACGACGACTACAAGCCCCCGCGGTTCTACGTGCAGGACCCGAAGAACAAAGAGGTAGGTCCGAACGGCTCGGTCGTCGAGCTGTTCCCCGAGGACGACTGGGGCCTGTTGCACCACCGCTACGTTGGCATGATCAACGTGAAGCGAGGTGGTATGCCTCGTCGTGACCTGTGCGACACCATCGGCAAGCTCTCAGTCGACCAGATCCGAGTTTTTGCCGCGCTGCAGGGCATCCCGACGGTCTACGACGAACTGGATCGCCGAGCCAAGGCCGCCGCCAACGACGCGACGAAGGCCGCCGCCTGACCCCGCCCGCAAGCCCGGACGAATCCGGGCTTGCTTGTGCCAGGGCACAGCTTGACAGACGGTGTAGAGCTGCTAAGTGTGGATGACGGACGCTCACCCGGCTGTGTGGGCATCGACGAGGAGGAGACCTCATGCAGAGCACCACCGTCCCCAGCGCCGCGTATTGGGCTGGGCATTCCTACGTTCCCTCGCTCCTGGACCCGGGCAGCACGGCCGATCTGGTCGTGCTCATGCTGGTCGCCGTCCTGACGGTCATGGCCCTGGTTGCTTTCCGGTACTGGATCTTCCGCCGGCGACATGCCGTTCACGTCCACAACCACGAGTGGATGACCACCAAGCTGGACCAGTTCAAGCAGGCCCGGCGCGACGGGCGGGAACACGAGGTCGACCTGGACTTCTCTCCGGCGGACGTTCAAAAGCTCGCCATGGACATCCGAGCGGAACGCCGCCACGGTCACCTTTTCGTCGCCGGGTTCGCGTTCCTGGGGCTGCTCGCCGCCCTGGGCTTCTGGATGATCGCAATGTGCTGGGCCAACTGGTGGGTCGAAGGGGGTTACCAGTGCAACGCGCCGGGCACTCCGGCAAACGCCGTCGTCTACAACCAGCTTGACCCGGAAGCACTTCAGACCACCCAAGTCGGCGACCGCGTGAACCTGTGCGCACCGGGGATTTTCACGCAAGGAGGGCAGTTCTTCGCCAACCCGAAACAAGCCATCCATGAGGCCCTCTACTGATATGCAACTCGATCCTCGTATCCAACAAGGCGCTGCCCTCCTCGCCGGTCTGTGCGTGCTCTTCGCCGCCACCATCGGTGTGACCAAGCTCCTGCACCACCACACCGGGCCCGCACCGCTCACGCCGGAGCAGATCGCCGCCCAGCAGGTGGCGGTCAACCCGGCGCTTGTGTCGCGCGAGGCATGCCTCCGCCTGGGGGTGCAGCCTCTGCCGGCGTCGCTGCAGGACCCTAACCGAAACTCGCTGCTCACCGAGGCCGAGGCGAAAGCGCATTCGGACCAAGACCTGCGCCACTGGCTGTTGCTGTTCAATCCCTCGCTGGCCAATATGCCGATGAACCACGACCAGCTCGTGATGTCGGTGGTGGCCACCTTGCCGGAGGTCCAGAAGCGCCGTGATGCGGATAAAGAACGCATCGCGACCGAGACCCGCCAGATCGCCGTCTTCAAGGGCTTGTGCGGGTCGCGTTGGCCTGCGAAGGATAGGCTGGCCATCGCGTTGTTCAACACGCACCGTCATTGACCCGACCAGAAGGAGGATCCACCGCTTTAGATTCATGTCGTCGTTTTTGTACGTTCAACCCCGGGCCGCTCTCTCGGCGGCCCACGCACACCGGAGGAGACCACCGTGCATCCGCTGACCGTTCCGTTCTACATCGCCCACCCGCTGCTCACTTGCCTGTTCCAGGCCCTCGTCCTGCTCGCGAGCGTCCCCATCGTCTTGGGCGGTGCGTACCTCGGCTTCGTCCTGGGTGCGCGTCGTCACGCCTCGCATGCGCTGCCCATCGAGCTGGACCACGAGGTGCAGGCCACCTGGATCCGCCCAGCCCGCCCGGCGTTCACGCAGGCCGAAGCCGGTGCGCGGCTGCGCGCCAAGATCGCCGCGTTCAACGCCAACCGGAGCGGCAAGCTCGCCTGAGCACCGCCACCTCCACCACCTGATCTGGGGGCCTCGCGGCCCCCTTTTCGTTGCTGACGCCCCTGTGCCCTGGCACGCCGATTCGCCGCCACCATGGGCCGAAGGCACCCGCCCTCTGTTTTTTTCCGTGGTTTCGACGCGCCTGCGCCCGACCCCTGCAAATAAATCCTGGAATCGCCCCTTTTATGGGGCTATAGCTATTGACCGACCGATAGACCCTGCTAGGTTGAGGGTAGGAGGTTCGCAAATCCACACCTGACCAAGAGCACCATGCACCACCTCAACCCACTCAACGTTTGCACCCGTGGTTGTGCCCTGGCACGGGCTATTGCCCTTACGATCCGCAGCGGCGGCCAACCCTTTACCACCACCCCAATCCTCACCCATACCCCATCATGAACGACCTGGTTGTCATCCCCACCCCCGAGAGGCTGCCCGCTCCTGTCCCGGCCACCGTGGCTGCAGTGCCCGCCCGTGTCCGCCGGAACGACGAGATCGACCGCGCCATCGCCCACTACCGCAGGCTGGTGGCCACCGGCGTTCGGGTCGAGGTGCCCCGCAGCACGCCGGTTACCGCGCTCACCCTGTTCACCAGCGGCAAGGCCATCCACCTCGCCCACGTGCCCTCCTTCATCCGGGCCGAGGCCGACAAGATCGGGGTGTCCCCCAAGGTCCTCGCCGCCGTGGTGATCGCCGCCCTGAAGCGCCGCAGCGCCGCCGACGCGGCCAGCCTCGCCCTGTCGGACGAGCGCAAAGCCGCCTACGACCCGGTGAGCTACGCCTATGACGAGGAGGACGGCGTGGTGAAGGCCTACGACACCCGGACCATGGAACGCATCGACGGCAACCCGTCGTGGTCCGCCGGCTTTGGTCTGAAGGCCTGAGCACGACGCCCAGGACTCCGAACGCGGGGCCAACGCTCCACAAACCGGTGTCGCTGAACCATAACCACCAGGAGGAGACTATGGAGACGGATCACAACGATGTGCTGGACTGCGAGGAGGGGTGCTACCCGTACCCGGAGGTCTGCGTGAAGCTGGTGACGGGTCTGGAGCGGAACCCTCGTGCCGCCATCCCGCGCATGGCCACCATGGTCATCGTCAGCACGGAGGACGAACTGGCCGAGTTCACGTTCGAGACGTACTCCCCGGACTACGCTCGCCACACCCTCTCGTTGCTGCCCGACGTGCGGCAGCAGGTGCAGCAGCTCCGGGACCTGGAAGCCCAGCGCCAGGACGGCTGGCTCCTGCGAAAACTGCGCTCGCCCTACATGGTCACCTACCGCGGGCCCACGGGTGTGCTGCAGCGCCGGTTCGTGCTGGCCCGGTCGGCCGCCCGCGCCTACCGCAAGGAGGTCCCCGAGCCCTACGCGGGTTCGGTGATCGGGTTGAGCGATCTCGACAAGGAACTGGCCCGGATGGAGCGTGCCAAGACCGGGAAGGAGAAGGTCCCCTACGCCTGGAGCTATGCAAGGGGCGGGGACTTCGATCGCCACGCTGAGCGCGTGTGGGCCGCGATGCCGCCGGACGAGAAGGCCCGGTACGCCGCCATCATCGAGGCGATCAAGGAAGAATCTCCCGACGGGCTCCGTTCGCCCAACGAGGAGGACCTTCATAGCTGCCGCACCTCCGAGGCACCCCTCGGCGAGAAGGACCCCAACCCCATCCCCGACCACTGCGTGAAGCTGGTCATCGGGATCGCGGGATCGCTGGACGTTCATTCGCCCCGGCAATACGCCCAGCCGATGGTGGTGGTCACCGCGAAGGACGACCATGGGGACACGGCGTGTGACATGGCGTTCAAGAAGCGCTACCCCACGGCACGCCCGCAGACGGTGGACGATCTGGCCGACGTCCGGTGGCAGGTCCAGCAGCTCCGCGATCTGGACGCCCAACACGGTGGCGGATGGCTGTTCCGCTGGATGTTCAAGCCGTGCATGGTCGTGCACCGCGGGACCATGGGGGCCATGCACCGCCAGTTCCTGCTGGCCCAAGGGCCGGTCGACGCGAGGCGCAAGGTCGTTCGTCGCCCCTACGCCGGGTACGCCTTGACGCTGCAGCAGCTCGAAGCCCTGCTCGCCCGGATGGAACGCGTAAAGGCCGCCGACCACGCGTGGGGCCACAACCGCACATCGGCTCCGCACGCGTGAGCCAAACCGTGCCAGGGCACGGGCTTGACGCGCCTTGAAATGCTGCTAGTTCTTGACCATCGCCCGCCGTCCGGTGGGCACCACCCAGGGAGGAACCGTCCATGTTTTACGCCATCGCCATCGTCGTCCTGATCGCCGGGATCGTCACGGCGTTCCGCAACACCCCCAGCTCGCTGTTCGGCGGGCAGAGCCTGGCCCAGCGCTTCCGCCAAAACCTCGCCAACGCGCGTGCCGAACGCGACGCCCGGGACGCCGGCAAGAACGCCAACCGCTGATCGGTCCACCACCACGTGCAAACGGGGCCATCGGCCCCGTTTCCCACTCCCCGCCTGGTCCTGCTGTCACTGCCAGCGTGCAGCGTCCATCTCCTCCTTCGCCGCGTGCACCCCGGCCACGTGGTGCTGCTGGTGGTACTCGAACGCCGCGTCGCTGGCCAAGGCCTGGATGGCGTTGCGCACGTCCTGCGCGAAAAAGATGTCCTCGAACGCCATCAGCTCGCCGTCGAACACGTCGTCCCCGATCTGCTGTTTCAAGGCCTCCCACGCCGGGCCGGTGTCGATCGACGTCTGCAGAGCGTCCAGGCGGCCGTGCCGGGAGAACATGGCCCACCACCCCTCGTCCTGCTGCTCCGTCGCCCGGATGGCGTGGTGCCGGCCGTTGAGCGTGACGTCCACCGTCACCGTCAGCGCCGGGTACACCTCGGCGAGCCCGTCCACCACCACCGACACCTCCACCTTCCCGGCGACAAGGCTGGCCACGATCGCGGCCAGGGCCTCCTGCTGCTTCGCGGTCCACATGCTCATCGCACGCTCCCCAGGATCCGGTCGATGTCAACGTGCAACTGGGCCAACCGCTGGGCCTGGTGGGGCTGCGTGCCAGGCGCGGCCTCGTTGAACGCCACCCACCACCGCACCTCCGGGTGGTCCGACAGGACCTTGACGAGCAGCTCGTTCAGGCTCTGGCCGTGGTGACGTGCAACCGCCGTCACGGCGTCGTGCAGCACCGGCTCCATGCGAAGCGTAGCGCTCCGGCGAGAGGTTCGAGGGGTCTTGCGGGTGGTGGTCATCAGGTCCTCCGGGTCTGGGTGGTGGTGGTCTATCTCAACGTAGCAGGTCGAATCATGGCGGCAAGAGGGGGAGCCCCCATCAGCAGAGCTTCCCCGTCAGGAACCCGGACGCCTGCTGCCACTTCTTGTCCGGGTAGAAGGAGAACAGGTACGCCCCCTTCTTCAGGCTGTCGATCATCGGGACGATCACGCCCCGCTGCACCGCCGCGCAGCCCTCCGACTGCGACACGTGGCCCGTGGCCGCGCGCTCGTCGTTCACGTAGTCGGTGCCGTGCAACCAGATGCCGCGCTCCACCGCGTGGTCGTTGATGCCCTTCTCCAGCCCCACCATGCTCATGGCCGGACCGAACTGGCTCTTGAACGGACTGCCCAGCTCGAACAAGCCCAGGCTGGACTGCTCGCTGTCCGGCTGGTTTGAAAAGGACCGCGCGTAGAGCCCAGCACCGGATCCGCGGCCGTGCAGGACGTACTCGTTCCAGAGGAGCGTGCCGTTGCGCAGGTCGAAGACCCAGAGCCGGCGCGCGGTGCTGGGCAGGGAGTAGTCGATCACCACCAGGCGGTCCTTGTCCCCGTAGTGCTTCGACGCGCACGCCATCGCCCGCATCGCCAGGTGCAGGGCGTCCGGGTTGATCGTGGGGGCCGCCGCGAGGAGCTGCTGCTCCGTCACGCTGAACACCGGGCGCGGCACAACCACCTGCGCCAGCCCAGCCACCGTGGGCCAGAACGCGCCCACCATGCGCTCGGGCATGCGGGTGAAGCGCGTGAGCCGCGGTGACGCGTCGAACGCCGGGGCCGGGTCGTCGAAGGACGGCGGTACGTCGACCGAGGATACGGGTTGGGGAATCGCCGGACCAGCGATGTCGACCGGCTCCTTGGTGTGCCCTGGCACAGCTTTTAGTGGACTGGGGCAAAGAGCAAACGCAGCAAGGCAGGCCGCGGTGAGCACCACCAAACGCTGGGCGATGGGTTTGAACGTCAGGTACAAGATCTCCTCCGGGAACGCGTGGTGATCGCCTCCTTGTCGTGTTGTTTGGCGACGGTGGGTGATGGGCCCCAGAGCGCGGGGCCCGTGGTGGTTCAGCGTGGACTGAACCGTGAACGGGGACGGTAAGCCTCTACCCCGTTGTTCTGGTCGAACGTGACGGCGCTGGGCCGGACCACGTTCGGTTCGATGCGGTCCTCCACCCGACGCACGTCCAGGCGGTCGCCCAGGCTGCGCCGGTTGGGCACGTTGATGCCGGTCGAGGAGGTACGGACCTCCGCGACCCGCCCGTTGGGTTCGATGCGAGGGCCACGGCTGGCCCGCACGTCCGCCATGCTGAACTTGCGCCGGCCGCCGTCGATGCGCCGCCCTTCGACGTCCAGGGCCTGCGGCTCGCTTGTCAGCACGTCCCGCGGCACGATCGTCATGCCGTCCGCTTCCAGCTTGCGAACCCGCACCAGCTTCGCGGTGGCCCATGCCTGCCGCTGCTGGAGCTGACGGATCTGCTCCGCCTGCATCGCGATCGCGCGGCTCTGCATCTGGACGGTGAGCATCACCAGGATCGCCTCGAGCATGTCGAGCAGCGCCTCGATCGGCTTGCCGATCATCGCCTTCAGCTCCTCGTCGGGTTCGATCGAGAAGTCGTACAGGCCTTCTGGGGTGTATCCGTTGCGGGTGGTCATCGGTGTCTCCTGGTGCGCATCGCTGGCGCGTTGTCCTCTACCTTCAACCTAGCAGGACGTACAGGCCGGTCAAGCCTTTGGGACGTGATTTTCAGCCCTGTCCGACGAACGGTTAACCCGTGCCATAGCACGCTCAAAAATATTTGCCCAAGTCGCTTGACTCGCCGTTGGAACCCGCTAGGTACAGAGGTGTCGGGCCCGAAGAGGAGGCCCCTGGATCGTCAAGGGAGGAGAACCGTGACGCGTAAGACCAAGTACCGCCTGAAACAACTCGGGGCCGTGGCCATGGCCATGATCACCGGGCTGGAAGCCCTGCCCGCCTTCGCCCAGAGCCATGCGGAACGCAACGTGAGCGACAGCACCGGTCAGCCGCAGGCCGCGGTGGTGAGCTACGTGCCGGACCCGATGCCGCAGACGCCGACGCCGACCCTCTACCCGCGCGTGTCGCTCCAGGCGCTGGGTTCGAAGGATTTCCACCTTTACGTGGACCTGAACCTGCATGCGTATCACTTCGACCGTACGGCCAAAAAAGAAAACGACTTCAATGAAAACAACTGGGGAGGCGGTCTGGAGTACACCAACGACGTTGTGGGTGTGATGGCCGGCTACTACCGGAACAGCATCTGGCGTCCGAGCTGGTATCTGCTTGCCCGCTACACGCCCGTGCAACTCGACATCACGTCGAAGGACCGCGTGAACGTCGGGATCGTCGCCGGGGGGCTTTCCGGTTACACGAAGACCGCCTACACGCAGGGTTACACGATCGGTTACACCCCGGAACCTGGTGGCGGTCGGCTGCCGTTCCTGACGCCCGCTCGCGTTCCGAACGGGACCACGCCGCGCGGAATCATGCCCGCCGCTGGTCTGCTCGTCTCCTACGAGCACAACCATGAGTGGGGTGTGAACCTCATCGCCGTGCCGAACCTCAAGAGCGCTGGCATCTACGGTTTCCTGGGCTTCCAGGGCCGCGTCGCCTTCTGATCCCCCAATCGCAGCACCTCGTTTCACTGTTGTCCGTCGTTCCCAACCACCAACCTTGAGGAGACCTACTTATGATGGTTGCATCTTCCCGCCCACGCTTCCGCCGCACCACCCTGAGCATCGCTGTCGCTACGGCGATGGCTCTCACTGGTCAAGGCGCGCTTGCGCAGTCCGTGGTCGTGACCACCAGCACCCCGTCCGTCGATCTGAGCGGCGCCACGGGCGCGTCGTTCGGTCCGGACGCCTCAACCGTCATCGCCAACGTGACCAACTCCGGCACCGATCAGGCGACGCCCGGCAACGCCGGGGTGGTCAACGCCGCCACGGTCCAGACCTGGGACAACGCCAACGGTGCAACGACCGCCGGATCGATCTCGGGCGCCGGCATCCAGAACACCGCCACCGGCAATATCGGGGGCTTGACGAACGAAGGGGTGATCTCAGGCCGGATCGGGATCGATAACGCCGGGAACATCACGTCGATCACCGACGCGCTCGGCGCGACGATCGGAACGACGTCCGGTGGGACGTACGCTGTGAAGAACGAAGCCGGGGCCACCATCGGTCTGCTCATCGACAACGGCGGTCTTGTAGTGGGGGCGTCCAGCGGCATCGCCCTGGTGGACAACGCTGGGACGATCGGAACGCTCGAAGAAGACGGCTTCAGTTCCGCGTTGACCGCGAACACTCAAACCCTCTTTCTCAACGAGGGAACCGGGACGATCAACCAGTTCACGATCGGACCGGCTTCGCGCATCATCACTGAGAACGGGTCGGTCTTCATCAACCTTGGGGTGGTCAACGGCGTCACCGTCGCCGGCTCGGTGAACACGAGTGGGGACGCCATCGTGAACGGCTCGACGACGAACAAGACTGCCAAAATGGGCCCTGTTTCGATCACCGGTTCGGTGACGACGCAGAACAACGGGAACGGCGGAAGCGCGATCAAGAACTACGCGCAAATGGGCGACGTGACGGAAAGCGCTGGCGCGACGCTCAACGGTTCGACCGCGGGGAGCGCCGCGATCGATAACGAGGCCGGTGCAGCCATGGGCAATGTCACGCTCGACGGAACGTCGAACGCGATGGGCTACGTCGTGCTGAACAAGAGCACGATGAACAATCTCGACATCGCGCACCAGGCCATGTCGTCCGGTGACAGCGTTGTGTTGAACACTCAAGGCGCGGCCATGGGCACGTTCACCACCGATCCGGGTTCGACCACGGCGACCACCGGGGGCACCAACGCTGTTGTCGAAAACGACGGGACGATGAAAGCAGCCGTCTTGAACGGCAACGTGTCCGCGTCCAATGGGGTCGCATTTTGGAACACCCCCACTGGAAACGTCACGTTCGGCACCACCATCGGTGGCAGTGTGAAGGGTACGTCCGGTCTCGAAAACGATGGTGTGATGCCCATCCTCAACGTCACCGCCTCCGGTGACGTTGAGGGGACCGAAACCGCGGGTGTCGAACTGAACAACGGGACCACCGCGGTCACGGTGGACGGCACGATCCTCGGTTCGGGGGACGCCGACGGTCTGCAAGTGACCGGCTCTGCCAACGCGACCATCACGGTCGAGGGGAGCCACGGGGCCGTCTCCGCGACCGGCTCGGGCAACGCTGTCACCGTTGGTCCGAACGCGTCGGCGACGATCAACATCACCGGGAGCGGAACGGTCCAGTCCACGGGTTCTGCCGCGGTTCAGACCGGCTTGAACACGACCATCAACCAGGGGGCGGGTACGTCGATCACGGACAGCGGGAGCGGCTCGGCGATCGTCGTCCCGGCTGGCAGCAACGCCACGGTCAACGCCACCGGCTTGTCCGCGGGTGCGCTCACGATCATCGGCAACACGAACGCGACGAACACGAACCCCGTGATCGACGTCGCAGGTTCCGCCACCCTGAATCTGGACGCGATCGTCGGCGCCAGCAGCAACGGCGGGGCTGGTCCGGCGATCACGATCGAATCGACGGGCAATGTGCCCGTGATCAACGCCACCGGTTTCATCGAAGGCGCGATCACGAACAAGTCGTCCAACGACCTCACGATCAACGGAAACCCGAACTACACCGACGGTTCGACCGGTGGCATGGGGCAAATGGGCGTGTTGACCGGCGGCGTCGCGGGCCAATCGTCGATCAACAACCCGAACTCGAATCTGTTCTTCGGCACCGGGTACGTCGCCCTGGACGACACGGTGAACGCGCCAAGCACCACGGTGCGGTCGGGCGGCAACCTGGTCGCCTCCGAACCCGTGACCATCAACGGCAACTTCACGCTGGCGAACGGCGCGACCTTCATCAGCCAGGTTCAGGCCGGCTCAACCCCGACCGGTACGACCTCGGACACGAGCTACGGTCGCCTGCTGGTGAACGGTAACGCCAGCGTCGAATCGGGCTCCGCGCTCTCGCTTCGCCCTTACACCGCTTACGCCTTCGTGAAGGGGCAACGGTTCGACCTGGTGAGCGCGAGCGGGACGGGGACCTACAGTCTGGCTGGCATCATCGCCAGTGCGCAGGGGTACAGCGGGACGGTGACGCCGCAAACGGTGACGCAGAACGGTCGCACGGACCTCGTTGTGACGTTGGGCGACACGCCTGTGACGCCCCCGAGCAATCCGTCGCAACCGAGCCAACCGTCGCAGCCGACCCAGCCGAGCGATCCCTCGACGCCTCCGGCGCAGCCGAGCCAGCCCAGCCAGCCTTCGACGCCGCCCGTCGTGCACACGGTCTCTGCCCTCACGCAGACCTCGGTCGCTTCGACGAACGGGATCCTGCGCTACACGGGCTGGAACAGCAACGGCCTGATGAACGCGGAGAACATGGTCCTCGCAACCCAGCAGACCGGGACCGCGCGCCAAATGACGCAGATCGGGACGCAACTGGCTCCGGTGCCGCACGCGCAAGCCGGTAACGCCATGCTCGCCATCGGCGATGCCGCCCAGGGTGTGGTCGCCGACCGCGCTGATGCGCAGCGCGTCGCCAAGCAAGCCGGTGTCGCCACCCCCAGCGGTGTGACGACCTGGGGTCAAGCGTTTGGCGGTGCCGAGCAGCGCGGTACGACCGCCGGCGGGACGTTCGGTGAGGTGAGCGGTTCGAACCTCGCGTTCGGTGGTCTCGCGGTCGGTGTGGACAAAGCGGTCTCGCCGACGTGGACCGCGGGCGGTGCGTTCTCGTATGCGAACGGTCAAAGCAACGCGACCGGCGACGCGAGCGGTCAACACCTCTCCGACAACGCGTTCGGGTTGACGTTCTACCAGAACTGGACCCCGACCTCCGGCCGTGCCTACGTGGACGTGTCGGAAAACGCGAGCCTCCATCGCTTCAACGAAAGCCGGTCGATCGACCTGGCTGGGGTGAGCGCGGGTAGCGCCAGCGGTCGCTTCAACGGGACGTCCTACGGTGCCCGCGTCGAAACCGGTCTGCCGCTCGCGCTGCGCAACGGGATCGACGTGACGCCCTTCGTCGCCCTGGGTGTGCAGCACCTGAGCCTCGGGAGCTACACGGAAAGCGACGGTGGATCGGGCGTGGGTCTGAACGTGAACGGTGCCTCCTACACCTCGGTGCGCACGACGGTGGGTGTGAAGGTGTCGAAATCGTTCGAGACGAAGGCCGGAACGGTGGACGTGTACCTGAAGCCCTCTCTCGTCCACGAGTTCGCCGGTTCGCCGAGCAACACGACCGCCGTGTTCAACGGGGACACCACGGGCGAGACCACGTTCACGACCAACAGCGCGGGCCCGGTGCGCAACATCGCCGACGTGTCCGTGGGTGCCACGCTCTACCGTGCCAAGGGCCTGTCGCTCAACGCCCAGGTGAACGTGCAGGCGGGGAGCCACTACACCGGTATCGCCGGTGGCGTGCAAGCGAAGTGGTCGTTCTGATACCGCCAGCGCATGAGCACAACGCCCACTTCCGTGGGCGTTTGTCCGTGCCCTGGCACGGTTTGACAGACCTGAAAATCCTGCTAGTTCTAGTCCATTGCCTGCCAATCCGCGCAGGCTCCATCGAAGGGAGGAAGTTCAACATGATGACGAAGACCGTTTTCGCAACCGTCGCCGCGCTCGTAGTCGGTGTAGCCGCTGGCGTTGGTGGCCTCTATGCCGCCCAAGTCCACGCTGCCAACAGCAAAGAGCATTGGGTGGTCCTCGACAACCACGTTCGTGTGGATGGTTCATCCCCGTTCACGCTGCCCGCCTCGCGCGACGGCGACGAGCTGTCCCTCAACGGCGTCACCGTCGGCTCGCACCTGGAATCGGTTTTCCCGGTCTGCAAGGGTAGTCCGGTCAACACTACCACGCCCTGCTGGGCGACCGGCCCCGGCCCGACGCAACCGCAGCACCCGTCCGGCGACGTGCGCTTGCGCGGCCTGCCCGCTGTCCTCGACGGCAAGCAGAATCTGATGGTCACCAGCACCCGGGTGGACTTGGACGAACACGGCGACATCATGCGCATTTACGTGAGCCTGGACCCGCAGGTCACCGCTCCGCGCGATTACCGCACCATCCTGTCGCTCACCAAGGCCCTGGGTCAGCCCACCACGTCGCTCGCCACCAGCGTGCAATGGGTCGTGGGCCCGAACTCCCTGGCGGTGAGTGGCGACGGGCGCGACGTGGTCGCCGGCGTGAACGACTGACCACACGCAAAAGGTCCCAGATCCTTATTGCCTAAACGCCCACGGAAGTGGGCGTTTGTCCGTGCCACGGCACGGTTTGACAGACCTGAAAATCCTGCTAGTTCTCGGACACGGACCCCCACCCCGTCGCGTGGGCCTCATAAGGGAGGTATCGCACATGAAGAACGTCACGATCGCCGGACTCGTCATCGCTGGCGCCGCCTTGGCCGCAACCGCTGGCCTGGCCATCGCATCGACCACATCGACGTCCCACGCCCCGGAGCGTACGTTCTGGGACGGATCGACCCGGCCGGACGACACCGCGCCTTTCAGCCTGCCGGTCACCGTGGACGCCAAGAAGGTGGTCCTGAACGGGGTGCCGATCAACACGCCCCTGGCCTCCTTCGCCCCGGTCTGCAAGGGCGACGGGCACGACGCCACCGCCCCGTGCTGGGTTCTGTCGGACATGACCAACACGAACGATGCGCAGGGACCGGTTTTCGTCGAGGTGAAAGGATTGCCGCCGGTGAAGGATGAAGCAGGCCATTCGATGGTCCGTCGCACCCTGGCCGTGGTGAACGACGACGCTTCGCGAACCATCAACATCGTTGTGGTGGAGCTGGACGGCCATCAGGTGATCGACAACGACTTCCGCGGGGTCGTCGCGCTGTCAAAGGCGCTCGGTGCACCTGACCACGCTACGCCTGGACAGATCGTGTGGAAAACTCCCGGCGGGATGAAGGTGTCGCTGTCCGGCGGTCACACGGTGATCTCGAGCAACATTCCGAAGGGGCAATGAGCGACGCCCCCTGGAAGCAACAACGCCCCGGGAACGGGGCGTTTGTCTTGAAGCCACGAAGGGGTTCAGAAGGTTTTGTGCACCGGTCCCGGTGGCAGGGGTTCGCCCCGCTCGTCGTCCAGCGCGTCGAACTCCGCCCGCAGGACCGCGTCGTCCTGCCGGACCTGGCTCAGGCGCATGGCCTCGCCCAGCACGCCGATGTACGCCTCGTGGAACGGGGTGCGCTCCCGCAGGTTGCGCCAAGGTCGGGTCATGGCCTCGGGCATGGGGAGCCAGGTCACCTCGATCTCGGGATCCACCAGCCGCTCCTCGAAGACCTCGATGGGTCCCGTCAGGGCGTGGCCCACCAGGTCGCCCGACCCCACCTTGGTGAACCAAGGTTGGTCGTTCAGCAGGTCCGCCAGGGTGGTGAAGGACAATGCGCGACGGTCCCGGGCGATCGCCTCCCGCGGGTTGCGCACCTTGTGGCTGTCTCGCCATTGCCGCAGGTCCTTCATCAGGTAGGTGATGCCGGGCCGACGCCCGTTGGGCTTCGCCCCGAACACCTCCGCCCGGGGCATGTCCTGCGTGTACTCGGGACCGTTGCCCTCCGTGCGCATGCGGTCCAGGGTGCGTTCGGAGCAGCAGAGGAACAAGGCCGCGATCTCCTTGTTCACGCTCACCTCATCGTCGAGCTTCGCGATTGTGTTGTGCCGCCGGATCGCCACCTCAACGTCGGGCTGATCCAGCAGGTCGATGGTGATGGTGCTCATGCTGCTTCGTCGTCCTCGTCGTTCTCGTCGTCCTGATCGTCCCCATCGTCTTCGGCGTCGGGATCCGGGTCCTTGCCGTAGCGCACTTCGATGCCGGGCCGGGGCTCCGGCCATTTTAGCGGTTCCGGCTCCCAGAGCTGCATCGGCGTGACCTCCGGGGACGTCGCGACGAGCATGTTGAACAACGGTGGGTAGGTCGACAGGATGGCCTGTTCCACCGTTTGCATCGCCTCACGTTTGCGCTCGGCGTCCGGCTCGGTGTAGCGCGTGGTCACGTCCGACAGGTGCTGGGTGTTTTGCAGGCTCCGGGCCACGTTGGGGGTCACCGCGTCCTCCTTCTCGATGCGTTGATCGCTCTGCGACCGTGCGTTCGTGAAGTGATTCAGCAATCGTTTCGTGGTCTGCTCGCTGAAATGCAACGCGTCGGTGACCCCACCGAACGTGCGCCGGAGGTCGTGCATGCCGACCGTCGGGGCCGGGATCTGGAACCGGGTGCCGTCCGGGTCGGTTTTGATCACCCACCGGACCAGCCCCGCGTCGCGGCAAATGTAGGAGCGAAGCGACTTGCTGTCCTTGTAGTGGGGAGTCTTGCGCAGCCGCGACTCGGACCTGGGCGGGAACACCCACCGCTTGCGGGAGTCCCGACGGAACGTGTCCAGGTCCGCCTTCGCTTCCTCGTCGCGGATCGCCCGCCGCTCCTCCAGAATCCGACGCGCCGCCCTGCAAATCGGCAGAATGAAGTCTAGATTATTTTTAGTCTCCCTCATCATCACGTAGCCGGCGTCCAGGTCGACGAACGACACGCGCTCGATCTCCTCGGGCGTGATCTGGTCCAGCCACATGAGGTCCGAGCATTCCTGGCTGCGGCACCCCCAGAGGGTCGCCAGCAGCAGGTAATCGCACCCGGTGCGGTTTTCCTTGCGCCGGTTGTAGATCGCCTGAAGCCAGGGGCCCAACGTCTGCTGCAAGGTCAGCGGGCGACGACGGCCCACCTTCTTGTAATGGTTCTCCAACTCCTGGCGGGTGCGGTACCGCGTGCGCAGGATGTTGAACGGGTTGTACAGCATCACCGGCCGTTCCGCGCGACGGTGCGCCAGCCGCGCCTCGCGCTCGATGGCGAAGGACGTGGCCGTGCTGGCCCAGCGGAAGGTCTGCTCCGCGGTCGTCGGGGCCTTCACGTTGATCGCGTCAAACGCTTCGATCACTTCCTCGTCCAACAGGTCGTTCAACCGCCGGCTCGGCCAAAGATTGACCAGTTTACGTACCGCCTTGTCGTATGATCGCAGGGACGACGCCTTCGCCGGCCGCTTTCGGTGCACGAGTTCGTGCCTGTAAGCGTCCAGCACCTGATCCAACGACAGATCCCGTTCGTCCCGGTCCCGCTTGTCGGGCCCTGGTGCTCGACCCGTTTCCTCGATCTGGTCGAGCATCTCCTGGGCTTTTTTGCGCGCCTGTTGAACCGTCATCTCCGTGACCTTTCCAACGGTCGCGCGAATCACGGCTCCAGGCCCGCTCGCTCGGACCCGGCGCTGAACGATGTACGACGCGTTGCCGGCGGTCACCCGGATCGCAAACCCGGTGGGGCCATCCGTACAGGTGATCAGGTACGACTTGCGTTCTGGGTTGGGCGGCCACTTCTCGGGTGGCAGTCCTTCCACCGGCAAAACGCCGATGTGGCAATGAGCCGCGACGGTCGCGGTGATGTGCAGTTTCATAGGGTGCTTTGCCCCGAAGTAATCACGGTTTTGGGCTGTATTCACGGGTTTGAGCCGTTGTCTGTATTCTATGACGTACGAATACGCCCGACATACATTTTACTGGCTGCTGTTGTCGAGAAACGACCAGCGCCCAGATTGAACAGATCGCCTGAAAGGCTTACGCAGCATGGATTTGAACGATTCGACCGAAACGGAAAGCCCGCCGGGTAAGGGGGTAAAAACCCATACCCCGTATATGCAGCAATACCTGCGCATCAAAGCGGATCATCCGGGCACGCTGGTGTTCTACCGGATGGGCGACTTCTACGAGCTCTTTTTCGACGACGCCGAAAAGGCCTCCCGCCTGCTCGATCTGACGCTCACGCAGCGCGGTGCGTCGGGCGGCAATCCGATCAAGATGGCCGGCGTGCCGCATCACGCGGTCGAACAGTATCTGGCCAAGCTGGTGAAGCTCGGCGAATCGGTTGCGATCTGCGAACAGATCGGCGACCCGGCCACGTCGAAAGGTCCCGTCGAACGTAAAGTGGTGCGCGTGGTCACGCCAGGCACTCTCACGGACGCAGCGCTGCTGTCCGACAAGAGCGACGTCTACCTGATGGCGCTGTGCGTCGCGCACAACCGCCGCGGCGTCGCAACCAGCGTCGGTCTGGCGTGGCTGAATCTGGCGAGCGGCGCGTTGCGCCTCGCGGAAGTCGCGCCCGACCAGGCGGCGGCCGCGCTCGAACGCATTCGCCCCGCGGAAATTCTGGTGGCCGATTCGACCGCGGAATCCGCGAGCTGGACGCCGCCCGTCAATGCCGGCGCCCTCACCCGCGTACCGGTGTGGCACTTCGATATCGCGTCGGGCACGCAGCGTCTTTGCGATCAACTGGAAGTGGCGGGCCTCGACGGCTTCGGCGCGCATTCGCTGACGGCCGCCTGCGGCGCGGCCGGCGCGTTGCTACTCTACGCGGCGGCCACGCAGGGCCAGCAATTGCGTCACGTGCGCAGCCTGAAGGTGGAATACGAGTCCGAATATATCGGCCTCGACCCGGCCACGCGCCGCAATCTCGAACTCACCGAAACGCTGCGCGGCACCGAGTCACCCACGCTGTGCTCGCTGCTCGACACCTGCTGCACGACCATGGGCAGCCGGCTGCTGCGCCACTGGCTGCATCACCCGCCGCGCGAAGCCGCGGTGGCGCAAGCACGTCAGCAAGCCATCGGCGCACTGCTCGATGCGCCGGTCGGCGTCAGCGTCGACACGCTGCGCGGCGCGCTGCGGCAAATCTCCGATATCGAACGGATCACAGGGCGTCTTGCGTTGTTGTCCGCGCGGCCTCGCGACCTGTCGAGCTTGCGCGATACGTTCATCGCGTTGCCCGAGCTGCGCACGCAACTCGCGGCGGTGTCGTCCAACGCGGATTCGCTCGCGCGTATCGACGCCTCGCTCGTGCCGCCGCAAGACTGCGTCGAACTGCTCAAACGCGCGATCGCGCAGGAACCGTCGGCCATGGTGCGCGACGGCGGCGTGATCGCACGCGGTTATGACGCGGACCTCGACGAATTGCGCGATATTTCGGAGAACTGCGGGCAGTTCCTGATTGACCTCGAAACACGCGAACGCGCCCGCACGGGCATCGGCAATCTGCGCGTCGAGTACAACAAGGTGCACGGCTTCTATATCGAAGTCACGCGCGGCCAGACCGACAAAGTGCCCGACGACTATCGCCGCCGTCAGACGCTGAAGAATGCCGAGCGCTACATCACGCCGGAGCTGAAAACGTTCGAGGACAAAGCGCTGTCCGCGCAGGAACGCGCGCTGGCTCGCGAACGCTCGCTGTACGACGCGTTGCTGCAGGCGCTGCTGCCCTTTATCCCCGATTGCCAGCGGGTTGCTTCGGCGCTCGCCGAACTCGATCTGCTGGCGGCCTTCGCCGAACGCGCCCGCGCGCTCGACTGGGTCGCGCCGACGTTCTCGCCGGATACCGGCATCGAAATCGAACAGGGGCGTCACCCGGTGGTCGAGGCGCAGGTCGAGCAGTTCATCGCCAACGACTGCACGCTGACACCCGAGCGCAAACTGCTGCTGATCACCGGCCCGAACATGGGCGGTAAATCGACCTTCATGCGGCAGACCGCGCTGATCGCGCTGCTCGCTTATGTGGGTAGCTACGTGCCGGCCCGGCGCGCGGCGTTCGGGCCGATCGACCGCATCTTCACGCGAATCGGCGCGGCGGACGACCTGGCCGGCGGCCGCTCGACCTTCATGGTGGAAATGACCGAAGCCGCCGCGATCCTGAACGACGCGACGCCGCAAAGTCTCGTGCTGATGGATGAAATCGGCCGCGGCACGTCGACCTTCGACGGGCTCGCGCTGGCCTGGGCGATCGCGCGGCATCTGCTGTCGCATAACGGCTGTCACACGCTGTTCGCCACGCACTATTTCGAACTCACGCAGTTGCCGGTCGAGTTTCCGCACGCGGCCAACGTGCATCTGTCGGCGGTCGAGCATGGGCACGGCATCGTGTTCCTGCATGCGGTCAGCGAAGGCCCGGCAAATCAGAGCTATGGGCTGCAGGTCGCGCAGCTCGCGGGCGTGCCCAACGCGGTAATTCGCGCGGCACGCAAGCATCTGGCGCATCTTGAACAGCAATCGGCGGCGCAACCCGCGCCGCAACTCGACCTGTTCGCCGCCCCGCTGCCGATGCTGGTCGAAGACGCGGACGACGACCGTTACGACGCACCGCCGCCCGCCGCGCTACCGCCCGCCATGCAGGCGCTCGCCGAACGCCTGCGCGCAATCGACCCGAACGACTTGCGGCCACGAGAAGCGCTCGACCTGCTGTACGACCTGCACGAGCTGGCTACCGCGCCAGATGCGGATCATTGACGCTCCCAGACCCCGGCGGCGTCCGTGCAGGTTTCGCACGGCGCTGACCTTCCCCCTGACGCTCGCGGGTGGACTCGTGCCTCTCGTGGGTCTGCTTACGGGTCTGCTGATGTGCGCCCAGCCGGCGCACGCCGAAGCGCAACGCTATGCGTTCGCTGTGATCGCCAACACGCTGCAAAACACCGCCGACGAAGCCGCCACGCAGCGCCTGATCGACGCGATCGGGCGAGAACGCGACATCGCGTTTATCGTCTACAACGGCAATCTGAAAGGCGCGAAAGAAGCCTGCCGCGACGCGCTCTACGAGCGCCGTCACGCGTTGCTCGAAACGTCGCGGCCCGCGCTGTTCTTCATTCCGGGCCAGCATGACTGGGCCGATTGCGGCACGGCCGGGGCCGGCGGGTTCGACCCGACCGAACGGCTCGACCAGCTGCGCCAGACGCTGTTCGCCGACTCGACGTCGATGGGTCAAAACCCCATCACACTGACGCGCGAAAGCGAAGTCTCGCGCTTTCGTCCGTTTCGCGAGAACGTGCGCTGGCAAGTGGGCGATACCGTGTTCATCGGTCTGAACGCGCCGAGCCCGAACAATCACTACCTGACCGCGGGTGGCCGCAACGGTGAATTCGAAGACCGGGTCATCGCCAATGCATTCTGGCTCGAGCATGCCGGCGAATACGCGAAACGCCGCGACGCGCGCGCGATCGTCGTGTTCATTCAAGGCGACCCCGACCCGGAGCGTTATGAACGGCCGGATCGCTTCGCCTGGCTGCGTTTTGCACGCAGCACACGCCGCGACGGTTTTCTGGAGTTCAAGCGCAGCCTGGTCAAACTCGCGCAGACTTTCCGCGGACCGGTGCTCGTGATTCATTGCGACGACGAACACGCGAGCGGCGGCTTTCTGATCGATCAGCCGTTACGCAATGACAAGGGCGCGCTGGTGACGAACCTCACGCGGATCGCCCTTGCGCCGCATGATCGTCTTACCCAATGGATTCGGATTGAAGCGGATCTCGGCAGGAAGCCGCCGTTCCGCGTGAGTGTGCGCGATGTGCCGAAGCAAATGCCTTTGCCCGTGCCGCCGCCATTGCTGCCGCACGAGGAGCCCGCCGCGTCGATGCCGGCCGTGCCGGCGCTCGGGCCCGCTTCGGAATTGCCGCCGCTGTTGCCGACGCCTGGGGAGTCGCAACTGGATCAGCAACCGCGCATTCCGGCCGATCAGGGCGGTGGCGGCTACGGGCCCGCAACTTCGGTCCCGCCCGCTTCCGCTACCTTGCCGTACCTGCCGGGCGCCGCTTCAGGCTCGAACCTTAACGGCGGCGTGCCCGCCAGTTCAGTGCAGCGTGGGCCCTGATTCGTCTTCGTCGGCTTCGTCGTCTTCATCGAGAACTTCGAGGCCGTCGGCGCCATGCGCGTGTTCGTGCTGGATTTCGTCTTCGGTCGCGGGACGCACGTCTTTGACCGTCAGCGCGAAACGCAACGCCATGCCGGCGAGCGGATGGTTGCCGTCGAGCACGACTTTGTCTTCCGCGACGTCCGTCACCACGTAGACGAGCGAATCGAGATCTTCGTCGCCTTCTTCCGGCGTGCCTTCGAATTGCATGCCGACTTCGAGCGGTTCAGGAAAACGATCGCGCGGCTCGATCTTCACGAGGTCGGGGTCGTACTCGCCGAACGCGTCGGCCGGCTCAAGCTGGATCTGGGCCTCGAAGCCGGCCTCGTGGCCGTCGAGCTCTTCCTCGATCTTGGGGAACGTGCCATCATAGCCGCCGTGCAGATAGACCATCGGCTCGTCGCTCTCTTCAATCAGATTGCCCTGCGCATCCGACAGCTTGTAAGCGACCGATACGACGGTGTTCTTTGCGATTTTCATTCGATTCTCCAGAATACAACTCACATTATACGATGCCCAAGCGGCCCATTGACCACCCGGCCGACACAGCTTCGGCAAGGAATTCATCATCGGCGGCAAAGCCGGTTCTGCCGCCTTCGTCCGATACGCCGACACCGTTGCTCGGTAATCTGACGCCGTCGCAATTCATGCGCCGCTACTGGCAAAAGAAGCCGCTGCTGATCCGTCAGGCGATCCCGAACGTCGAGGCCCCGCTCTCGCGCGACGAATTGTTCGAGCTGGCCGATCGGGACGAAGTCGAAGCTCGCCTCATCACCCATTTTCGCAACAAGTGGAAACTCGAACACGGCCCGTTCGCGCTGGACGAACTGCCGTCGCTGAAGCAGCGCGCATGGACTTTACTCGTGCAAGGCGTCGATCTTTACGACAACCGTGCGCGCGCGTTGCTGGACCGTTTCCGCTTCGTGCCGGACGCGCGACTCGACGACCTGATGATCTCGTACGCAAGTGACGGCGGCGGTGTCGGCCCGCACTTCGATTCCTACGATGTGTTTCTTTTGCAAGTAAAAGGCAAGCGCCGTTGGCGCATCAGCGCGCAGAAAGATCTGACACTGCAAGACGGTCCGCCTTTGAAAGTTTTACAGAATTTCCAGGCCGAAGAGGAATGGGTTCTCGAACCGGGCGACATGCTTTACCTGCCGCCGCATATCGCCCATGACGGCATCGCCGAGGGCGAATGCATGACCTGTTCGATCGGCTTCCGCGCGCCCTCGGCGAGCGAGTTGACCGCGCAATTCCTCTACCATCTGGCCGAGCGCGGCGAGTCGGCCAGCCCGTCGGGCGCGTTGTATCGCGATCCGCAGCAACCCGCCGTCGAGCGTCCGGCCGAGTTGCCGGCGCCGCTGGTCGAAAGGGTTGGCGCGATCCTTGCTGGGATTAAATGGAATGAGCAGGATATTGCGTCGTTCCTTGGCACGTACCTCAGCGAACCGAAGCCGAGCGTCGTGTTTGATCCGCCGCAAAGGCCGCTTAACGAAGCCCGTTTCATCAGTCGCGCATCAAAGTCAGGCATTCGGCTGAACCGCAAGACTAATTTGTTGTACAACCGCCGTTTTTTCTTCGTAAATGGAGAGGAAACGTTATTTAACGGCGCGAAAAAGTGGTTGATTGACCTCGCTGACCACCGGTGTATGAGTGCGAAACGCTTTGTAACACTCTCACACGATTCGTCGGTGACAGCATTGCTGCACGAGTGGTATTGTGCGGGCTGGATAGAAGTGGGCGAGCTTGCGTAACTGTTTGCGCAACTCTTGTTCACCTGCTATACCGTACTTTCAAATTTTGTATGAGAAAGACAACGTATTGACCCCGGATTTATGGATTGTCAGTACGAAAGTGCATATAATTTCCGCCCAAGCCGTAGGGAAGATTCCAGCTCGTTCAAAGAGCTTCTCCACCAACGGCCCAGGTCGGTGTTGGAGCACATTACCGGTTTTATTTTGCGCTGTTGCTTACCTTTAAACCATAAAAGGACGTGATCATGAAGAAATCCCTCCTCGTAGCATCCCTGTTGGCAGCTGTGGCACTGGCTGCATGCAACAAGAGCAACGATCAAGCCGCTGCCCCGGCTAGCGACGCAGCTGCTGCTTCGGCACCGGCTGCTGCAGCTTCGGATTCGGCGATGGCTGCTTCGGGTGCGGCTGCTGCTGCGAGCGACGCTGCTGCTTCGGCTACGACGGCTGCTTCGGACGCAACCGCTGCTGCTTCGGACGCTGCTGCTTCGGCTGCTGCTCCGGCTTCGGGCGCAAGCCAGTAAGCTGTCGCATAGGGTTCGCCTCTGGGCGAAAACTGCATCGGGAAATCCCCTCGATTTCCCGGGCAGTAAAGCAAAACGCCACGGATTCACATCCGTGGCGTTTTGTCGTTTGGGCGCCGTTTTTTACAACGGCGCCGACTTAATACCGACCGGTCTGCGTTATTCGGCCGGTGTCGCGCTCTCTTCGAAAAACTCGCGCACCACCTCGATCTCACGGGTGCGCTTGAATGGCGGCAGGCTCTGCCATATCCGGCGCCCATACGGTTTGTCGACGAGACGCGTGTCGCAGATCATCAGCACGCCGCGATCGGTCTCAGCGCGAATCAGACGGCCTGCGCCCTGCTTCAGCGTAATCACGGCCTGCGGCAATTGATGCACGGCGAACGGGCTCAAGCCTTTCTTCGTCAACGCGTCGAGACGCGCGGACAACACCGGGTCGTCGGGCGGGGCGAACGGCAGCTTGTCGATCACCACCAGCGACAGCGCGTCGCCGCGCACGTCGACCCCTTCCCAGAAACTCTGACTGCCCACCAGGATCGCATTGCCGTATGAGCGGAAACGGTCGAGCAATTCGGTGCGGCTCGCATCGCCCTGCACGAGCAGCGGATAGTCCCAGCCGCGTGCTTCGATCGTGTCGCGCAATTTGTTCGAAATACGGTCCACCGCGCGCAGCGTTGTGCACAGCATGAAAACGCCGCCACCCGACGCTTCGATCGCGGGCAACGCCGCGTCGAACACGGCGTCGGTGAACATGGGCGAGGAAGGCTGCGGCAGATTGCGCGGCACGTACAGCAGTCCCTGCGTCGGATAGTCGAAGGGACTGGGCAGCGTCATCGAACGCTTCGCGTTCAGGCCCATCTGCGCGGCGTAGTGCGTGAAGTCGCCGCGCACCGACAACGTGGCCGACGTGAAGATCCACGCACGCGGCACGCCGGCGCGCTGCTTCGCGAAGATCGGCGCGACCGACAGTGGTGTCTCATGCAACTGCACCGTATGCGAGAAGACTTCGATCCAGCGCACCTTTTCGTTCGGGTCGGCGCGTTCGCTCTTGCCGTCGGCGGAAGCGCCCTGAGCCGCGTTATCAGCCGACGCGCGTTCGGTTTCAGTGGGCGGTGTGGTCCAGCCGGCGAGCACGCCTTGCAGCTCGCGTGCGCGGCGCAGACACGCGCCGATCGATTCGGCGCGCTCGGCCTGGCTCGCGAGCGCCGACGCCAATGCGTCGAGTTCGGTTTCGAGCGTTTCGAGCGCGGCAAACAACGGATGGTCGTCGGGCAACTGCCCGATCGACAAGCGCACCGAGTCTTCCTTGAACGCGAGCCGTACATCGCGCGCCGCGCGTTCGAGCGTCGAGCCGAGCTTCACCCAGTCGACGGTTTCGCGCGCATGACCCAGGCCTTCCGCGACAGAGTCGCGAGCTAGTTCGAGAAACTGCGTGGTGGACAACGTCTCGCCGAAAAACAGCGTGGCGGTTTCCGGCAATTGATGCGCTTCATCGAAGATGACCGTGTTGGCGGTGGGCAGCAACTCGGCCATGCCGGTATCGCGCAACATGATGTCGGCGAAAAACAGATGGTGATTCACCACCACGATATCCGCCTGCTGCGCCTCACGGCGCGCCTGCATGACGAAGCAATCCTTGTAGTGCGGGCACTCCTGGCCGAGACAGTTTTCGCGCGTCGACGTCACCATCGACCACACCGCCGCCGTTTCCGGAACGCTCGCGAGTTCGGCCTTGTCGCCGGTGCGCGTGATCTTCGCGAAGCGCACGATGTCCTGTAGATACGAGGTTTCCTGCCGCGACGGCAGACGGCCGTTGTCCGCGGTGCGCTGCAGATAGTAGTGGCACAGGTAGTTCGCGCGCCCCTTGAGCATGGCGACCGACACCGGCACCGCGAGCGCGTCGCGCACGGTCGGAATGTCGCGCTGAAACAGCTGGTCCTGCAAGTGCTTGGTGCCGGTGGAGACGATCACCTTGCCGCCCCACAACATGGCCGGCACGAGATAAGCATAGGTCTTGCCGGTGCCCGTGCCCGCTTCGACGATCAGCGTGTTTTCGCTGCCGTCGAGGCTGTTCGCTTCGTCGCTTTCGACAGCGGCCGCCTCCGCGCCCGACGGCGCGCCGAGTCGTCGCGCCGGACGCTTCTGCGCCTCGAACATCGCGGGTTCGGGCATGGCGCGGCCCGACGCTTCCATTGCCGCGGCGACCGCGCGCGACATCTCGATCTGCGACGCGCGCGACCGATAACCGTCGATCTGCCTCGCCAGCAATCCGTTGTCGGCGAAGATCTCGTCCAGTTCGGTGGCCCGGCGCGGATTCAACGACGCGCTCAGCGCGGACGCGGCCGCACGCGGCGCCACCGGCGTGCCGGCTTCCGATGCGACGTCGCCCGAGGCGGCGCGGGGTGAAGGTTCAAGCGATGAATTCAAGGCAAGCGTTCCTGCAAAGTCCGGCTCGCGCGGCGCGCGCCCGGCGCTTGCCAGGCCGCGAACTCAGGCGCGTGTGTCCGGTTCGAGCTGCAATTGCAGCAAGATGATGGTGTCCTTGACTTTGAGTTTGCGCTTTTTCAAACGCTGCAACTCGAAGTCGTCGATGCCGGGCTCATCCGACATTCGGTCGATCAAACGATCGAGCCCGCTGTGCTCCGATTCCAGTTGCAGAATACGGTCGCGAAGTGTGTTCGCGTCGATGACGTGATGTTGATCGCGCATGCTCGCCTCCTCTCGTCGACGGCACGAACCGCGTGTGCGGCTCGATGCCTGAGGTTGCTGTACGGCTTAAAAACGCGTTACGGCGACTGCGGCGCCGACCAGTCACGGTGAACCGGCCCGAGCCCATTACAGCAAGCAAGCACGGTGCTCAACGACAGCACGCTCACTGTTGCTCCTGTTGCAGTTTCTGCTGTTGTTCGAGTTCCTGCTGCTGTTTCAACTGATCCTGACGTTTCTGCTCCGCTTTATCGGCCGCCTGCTTCTGACGCGACTCGACGTCGGCTTTGTGCTGCGCCGCGTCAACCTGCTTCTTCTCGAAGCTCTGCTGTTTTTCGACGCGCTCCTGCGCCTTCTGCGCGCCCTGCTGACGGGCTTCCTCGAGCTTGCGCTGGAAGTCGCCCTGCTTCTGATCGTACGCCTGCTGATTGGCGGCTGCCTGCGACGGGCTCACACCGCGCTGCGCCTGATCCAGCGCATGCTGGCGCTGCTTGTCCTGATACGCCTGCGCGTTGGCGCTGCGCTGCGGCGCCTCGGCGGTGCGCTGCGCCTGATCGAGTTGATGCTGGCGCTGCTTGTCCTGGTACGCCTGCGTGTTGCGCGCGTCTTCGGCGGCGCGCTGCGGGGCGCTCGCTTCGTCTTGCGCGCGTTTAATCGCGGCCTGCTCATCACGGTCGCGGGCGCGCTGTGCGCGCTGCTCACCGTCGAGCGCCAGTTGTTCCTTGCGAATGTCGGCCTGCACGACGCGCATGCTGTCGCGCGCCTTGTTCAGGCAGTAGTTGACGAAGAACTTGCTATAGCAGTCGTGTTCGGCAACCCCGTAACGGTAGTTGTTTTCCTCGCTGCGCTGATCCAGCACTTTCTGGCGCGCGTCGAACGCATTGTCTTGTGCCGCGGTGCTAGCGCTGCTGTCTGCGTTGCCGGTGTTCATGCCACCGCTTGTATCCACCGCCCGAGCATCCGACGCAGCCGCCGTGGCGCTGCCGCCCATCATGGGCGCCGAAGCTTGCCCGGCGGTCTGCGCCATGGCGGGTGCGGACAGCCCCAGCGCAACGGCCAGCACGCCCGCTGCGCAAGACGCGGCGAACACGCTGTTGGGAACGGGCACGGACTTGAACACGGAGCGCGTTACCCGCGTGAGCGACACGAGCGGCGAACGCGAAAACAGCGGCGATTGTGGCAAGCGAGAGACCAAGCGGGAGCCCAGGCAGTTGAGGGACAAGGAGATCGGCAACGTCGTAGGAGGTCAACGGAACATGCCCGAAATTCTATCACCCTGCGGTTGAGCCCTTTGGCATTTATGGCAAAATGCCCCGCTCTAGCAACCTGGTCGCAGCGCGCACGCCCGGCGTGCTTCACGGCGTGATCCACACCGTGCAACACGTGCCCGATATGGCGCACACCGTGCCCCCAACGTGTCGTCAGCGCGCGGCCTTAGATCGAGTCCGCAGGAACACCAAGACCTTATGACGGAAAACGTAGCACTCAAGATCGTACAGCGCATCGCCGCCGAACTGTCCGTCCAGCCGCGCCAGGTCGCGGCCGCGGTGCAACTTCTCGACGAAGGAGCGACTGTTCCGTTCATCGCCCGCTACCGTAAGGAAGTGACCGACAATCTCGACGACACGCAACTGCGTAATCTCGAGGAACGCCTGCTGTACCTGCGCGAGCTGGAAGACCGGCGCGTGGCCATCATCGCCAGCATCGACGAGCAGGGCAAGCTCACCGACGAACTGCGCAACGCGATCGAAGGCGCGGACAGCAAGCAGGTGCTGGAAGACCTGTATCTCCCGTACAAGCCGAAGCGCCGCACGCGCGCGCAGATCGCCCGCGAAGCCGGCTTGCAGCCGCTCGCCGACGCGCTGCTGGCCAATCCCCTGCTCGACCCACAAACCGAAGCCGCCGCCTACGTGGACGCCGAGAAAGGCGTCGCGGATGTCAAGGCCGCGCTCGACGGCGCGCGCGACATCCTGTCGGAACAGTTCGGCGAAACCGCCGACCTGCTCGGCAAGCTGCGCGATTACCTGTTCAACCAGGGCGTGCTGTCGTCGAAGGTGGTCGAGGGCAAGGAAAACGCGGAAGAAGAAAAATTCCGCGATTACTACGACTACGCGGAAACCATTCGCACCGTGCCGTCGCATCGCGCGCTGGCGCTGTTCCGCGGCCGCAATGCGGGCGTGCTGATGGTCAAGCTGGGCCTCGGCGAAGAACTCGACGCGCAGGTGCCGCATCCGGGCGAAGCGCTGGTCGCGCGTCACTTCGGCATCGCCAATCAGAACCGGCCGGCCGACAAGTGGCTCTCCGACGTGTGCCGCTGGTGCTGGCGCGTGAAGGTGCAGCCGCACATCGAAAACGAGCTGCTGACCAACCTGCGCGACGAAGCCGAACACGAAGCGATTCGCGTGTTTGCGCGCAATCTGAAGGACCTGCTGCTGGCCGCGCCCGCGGGCCCGAAGGCCGTGATCGGTCTCGATCCGGGCATGCGCACCGGCGTGAAGGTGGCCGTGGTCGATCGGACCGGCAAGGTGCTCGCCACCGACGTGATCTATCCGCACGAGCCGCGCCGCGACTGGGACGGCTCGATCGCCAAGCTGGCGCGCCTGTGCGCGCAGACGCAGGCCGAGCTAATCAGTATCGGCAACGGTACGGCGTCGCGCGAAACGGACAAGCTCGCCAGCGAACTGATCGCGCGGCATCCGGAATTCAACCTGCAGAAGATCGTCGTGTCGGAAGCCGGCGCGTCGGTGTACTCGGCGTCCGAGATCGCGGCAAAGGAATTCCCGGACATGGACGTGACACTGCGCGGCGCGGTGTCGATCGCACGGCGTCTCCAAGACCCGCTCGCCGAGCTTGTGAAGATCGAGCCGAAGGCGATCGGCGTCGGCCAATATCAGCACGACGTGAATCAGCGAGAGCTGGCGCGCTCGCTGGACGCCGTGGTCGAAGACTGCGTGAACGCGGTCGGCGTGGACGCGAATACCGCGTCGGTCGCGCTGCTCGCGCGCGTGTCGGGATTGAACGCCACGTTGGCACGCAATATCGTCGACTATCGCGATGCGAACGGTCCGTTCCCGTCGCGCGAACATCTGCGCAAGGTGCCGCGTCTGGGCGACAAGACGTTCGAGCAAGCCGCCGGCTTTCTGCGGATCAACAACGGCGAAAATCCGCTCGACCGCTCGTCGGTTCACCCGGAAGCGTATCCGGTCGTCGAACGGATGCTGGCGAAGATCAGCAAGCATGTCGGCGAAGTGCTGGGCAATCGCGACGCATTGCGCGGCCTGTCGCCGGCTGAATTCGTCGACGATCGTTTCGGCTTGCCGACCGTGCGCGACATCCTGCTCGAACTCGAAAAGCCGGGCCGCGATCCGCGTCCGGAGTTCAAGACCGCGACGTTCCGCGAAGGCGTCGAGAAAGTCAGCGACCTGACGCCGGGCATGGTGCTCGAAGGCGTCGTGACGAACGTGGCGGCGTTCGGTGCGTTCATCGACGTCGGCGTGCACCAGGACGGTCTGGTGCACGTGTCGGCCCTGTCGACGAAGTTCATCAAGGATCCGCATGAAGTCGTCAAGGCCGGCCAGATCGTCAAGGTGAAAGTGCTGGAAGTCGACGTGAAACGTCAGCGTATCGCCTTGACCATGCGACTGGACGATGAGTTCGGCGCAGCGGCCACGCGTAGCGGCGGCGGTGCGCAGCAGGACCGTGGCGGCGCGGCGCGCTCGGGCGGCGGTGGACGCGGCGCGCAGCAACAGCGCTCGCGTGAGCCGGAAGCCGGCGGCGCCATGGCGGCGGCATTCGCGAAGCTGAAGCAGAAGTAAGCGAGGTCGATCGGCGCGTGGCGGGTTAGCGCGCGTCGCGATTGAAACCCTGGCCGCGCGCGCAACCTGCAGCGCCCAACAAAAAGCCCACGCAATTGCGTGGGCTTTTTGCTTTCCCGCGCGCCCCGCTCAAGCGAAGCGCGCGACTACGCATGGAGCGCCGTCAAATCTCGATCTTGGTCCCCAACTCCACCACCCGGTTGGCCGGAATGCTGAAGAAGTCGGTCGGCTTCGCGGCGTTCTGATGCATCCACGCGAAGACGCGTTCGCGCCACACCGACATGCCGGGCAATTGCGTCGGCACCACCGTCTCGCGCGCGAGGAAGAACGATGTGTCCATCAACTCGAACGTCATGTCGTGGGTACGCCCTACCTCTTGCAACACCGCCTTCACGTCCGGCGTTTCGTTGAAGCCGTAGGCCGCCTTGACGAGATACAGCCCGCCGTCAATATCCTTCACCGTCACGCGTTCCGCTTCATTCACGTACGGAATGTCACGCGTCACGAAGGTCAGGAAGATGGTGCGTTCGTGCAGCACCTTGTTGTGCTTCAGGTTGTGCAGCAGGCTTACCGGCACCAGCGAATCGCTGCCGGTCAGATAGATTGCCGTACCCGACACGCGATGCGGCGGATGCGCAAGCAGTCCCTGCAGGAACGGCATGAGCGGAATACCGTCGGCAGCCGTGCGCTCCTTGACGATCATCCTGCCCTTGAACCACGTCATCAGCAGGAAGAACAGCAACGCGCCGATGCCGAGCGGCAACCAGCCGCCCTCCGCGACCTTCAGCAGATTGGCGCCGAAAAAGCCCAGATCGACCGCCATGAACACGCCGATAATCATCGCCACCAGCAGCTTGTTCCAGTTCCACACCTTCACCATCACGACGCAGGCAAGGATCGTGGTGATCACCATGGTGGCCGTCACCGCGATACCGTAGGCCGCGGCGAGATTGTCCGAGCTCTTGAAGGCGATCACGATGCACAGAATGATGAACAGCAGCATCCAGTTCACCACCGGCACATAGATCTGGCCGATCGCCAGTTCCGACGTATGCAGGATCTTCATGCGCGGTACATAGCCGAGCTGGATCGCCTGGCTCGTCAGCGAATACGCGCCCGAAATCACCGCCTGCGAAGCGATCACGGTCGCCACCGTCGACAGCACGACGAGCGGCAACAACGCCCAGTCCGGCGCGAGCAGGAAGAACGGATTTTCGATCGCTTTCGGGTCGTGCATCAGCAGCGCGCCCTGGCCGAAGTAGTTCAGCACCAGCGACGGCATCACCAGCACGTACCACGCCATGCGGATCGGCTTCGCGCCGAAGTGGCCCATGTCGGCGTACAGCGCCTCGGCGCCGGTCAGCACCAGCACGACCGAGCCGAGCACCACGTAGGCCTGCAGCACGTGCGCGGCCATGAAGGTGTACGCGTAGTACGGGTTGAGCGCGCGAATCACGTTCGGCGATTGGACGATGTGCCACAGCCCGAGTGCGGCGAGCACCAGAAACCACAGCACCATGATCGGCCCGAACAGGCGGCCGACCGTGGCCGTGCCGTGCCGCTGGATCCAGAACAGCAGCACGAGGATCACCATCGTAAGCGGCAGCACCAGATGCGACAGATTGGGCGCGGCGATCTCCAGACCTTCGACCGCCGAGATCACCGAGATGGCCGGTGTGATCACCGCGTCGCCATAAAACATGCAGGCGCCGAAGATGCCGAGCATCATCAGCACGCCGGCCATTTTCGACTTCTGGTCGATGGAGCGCAGCGCCAGCGCCATCAGCGCGAGCACACCGCCTTCGCCGTTATTGTCGGCACGCATCACGAACAACACGTACTTGATGCCGACCACGATCACGATCGCCCAGAACAGCAGCGAGATCACACCGAGGATGGATTGGTCGGTTAGCGGAATGCCATGCGAGGGGCTGAAAGCCTCTTTCAGCGAGTACAACGGGCTCGTGCCGATATCACCGAACACCACCCCGATCGCGGCAATGGCGAGGGACGGCAGAGGCTGTTTGTGCACGTGATTGTTATCTGTCATAAACGCGAGGAAATCCGTTCCCTGAGCGGAAAAAACGACCGCCATTCTAAACTGCCGGCATGGCGCCGCCCGGCTTGTTGTGGATACACCACGTGGCTGGTCCGCGCAGTGTAGCACTGCGATATGGACGCGTCTGCGCTGCAAGGTGTTTCGTTTGAAGCGCGAGTTCGCGCCTTGCCGGACTCGGTGTCAACGGTGCGATCAGACGCGTAAACGAAAAAACGGAGTCCGTTGGGACTCCGTTTTGCGGTATTGCACCGTACTGCGCTGAACAAAGCGCAAGCTCCGACGCGACGACCGTGCGCCGATGCAAGCATCACTGCCCGGACGACTCCTGCGCTTGCGCCATGCCGCGCTTGATCCACGCGCCGAGGTTATGCGGACGCACCGTGTCCCACTCCTCGAACGGCTGATGAATCCACGGATTGGTAGGCAGATACTGCACACTGTAGTCGGGCTTCACCTTCGAGCAGCCCTTGTACCAGAGCACCGCCGAACGCACCGCGGTGATCGCCGGATAGCGTTCCTTCAGATGCTGCTGAACCCGCGCCAGCGTCACGCCCGAATCGACCAGGTCGTCGACCAGCAGCACGTTGCCGTGCAACTCGCCGCGCGTCATCGTGATGTATTGCGCGATGTCGAGATCGCCCTGCTCCGTGCCGGCCGCTTCGCGATACGAACTCGTGGCCAGAATCGCCAGCGGCAGATCGTAGATACGCGAGAGCTGGTCACCCACGCGCAAACCGCCGCGCGCGAGACACAGGATCTTGTCGAACTTCCAGCCCGACTCATGCACCTGCAGCGCCAGCAGTTCGATCAGCCGGTGATATTCGTCCCAGCCGACCCACAGGTTTTTGTCGTCGTTGCGCGGGTCTTTCATCGCAATCATGGGTACACCTTGAACCATTACTTAAACCTTGAACGGATGACGCAACAGGATGGTCTCGTCGCGATCCGGACCGGTCGACACCATGTCGATCGGAATACCCGCGACTTCCTGCACACGCGACAGATACGCGCGCGCATTCGCCGGCAGCTTGTCCCATTCCTTGATGCCGACCGTGCTTTCCTTCCAGCCCGCGAAAGTTTCGTACACCGGCTCGCAACGCGCGACTTCCGACGCACCGCGCGGCAGCAGGTCGACCGACTGACCGTCGACCGTGTAGCCGACGCACAGCTTCACTTCGTCGAGACCGTCGAGCACGTCGAGCTTGGTCATGCACAGACCCGACACGCCGTTGATCTGGATCGAGCGACGCAGCGCGGCGACATCGAGCCAGCCGGTGCGGCGCGGACGGCCGGTGACCGAGCCGAATTCCTTGCCGACCGTGGCCAGTTCGAGGCCGATCGCTTCCTGACGGGCGGCGTTGTCGGCGTCGTACAGTTCGCTCGGGAACGGGCCCGAACCGACGCGCGTGCAATACGCCTTGGTAATGCCGAGAATGTAGTTCAGCTTTTGCGGACCGACGCCGGCGCCCGCGGTAGCGGCACCCGCCACGCAGTTGCTCGACGTGACATACGGATACGTGCCGTGGTCGATGTCGAGCAGCGTGCCTTGCGCGCCTTCGAACAGCAGATTGCTGCCGGCGGCGTTCGCGTCGTACAGACGACGCGAGACGTCCGTCACCATCGGCTTCAGACGGTCCGCATAGCTGAGCATCGTGTCGAGCGTTTGCTGGAAGTCGACAGCGGTGACGCCCAGGTATTGCGTCAACACGAAGTTGTGGTAATCGAGATTTTCACGCAGACGTTCGGCGAAAATTTCCGGCTCGAACAGGTCCTGCACGCGCAAGCCGCGGCGTGCCACCTTGTCTTCGTAAGCCGGGCCGATGCCGCGACCGGTGGTGCCGATTTTGCTCGCGCCACGGCGCGCTTCGCGCCCCTGGTCGATGGCAATGTGGTACGGCAGGATCAGGGTGGTGGCTTCGGAAATGAAGAGGCGATTCTGAACATCGACCCCAGCGGCTTCGAGCTCGCCAATTTCCTTGAACAGAGCTTCCGGCGACAACACGACGCCATTGCCGATGTAGCACGCGACGCCGGGATGCATGATGCCCGACGGAATCAGACGCAAGATGGTTTTCTTGCCGCCGATGATAAGCGTGTGACCGGCATTGTGACCGCCCTGGAAGCGAACGACGCCTTGAGCGTGGTCCGTCAACCAGTCGACGATCTTGCCCTTGCCTTCATCACCCCATTGGGTTCCCACGACGACGACGTTACGCCCGGGGTTCACATTCACTGCGCTGGCAGACATGTTGTTTCGTAAGCTGGTTAAAAACGTATTCTACCTATGTTCGCGGAACCTTCCGAATTTTTCCGTTTCCGCTCAACGGTATGCACGTTATGGTGGGTATATCGAAAACAGCGCGGCGGATGGCCGCGCCGGGAATCCGGCGACGCTTTGGACGCCTTCCGAGTTGCGCCGAGGTGAGACCTCAGGCGGATCGAACGAAGCGCGCGTGAGCGCGCCGCGACGCGCTCACGCGCGCGGTTCGACGACCCATGCGCCGTTGTGCTCGACCAACACGCGATCAAAAGCGAATTCATCCAGATCGTGTTCATGGCCCGGCAACGCCTGGATCACGACTTCGCCGGCATCACGCAATGCGGCGACGCTGACGCGCAACGCGTCGTCGTGCTGCCACGGCGCGAGGATCGCGCTGCTGCGTGCCTCGACCGGCGAGATCCGCGCCACTTCGCGCAGATCGAGCGAAAAACCGGTGGCCGCGCGTGCACGGCCGTAGGCCTGTCCGACGTGGTCGTAACGGCCGCCGCGCGCCACCGCGTTCGGCACGCCGTCCACATACGCCGAGAACATCACGCCGCTGTGGTACGCGTAGCCGCGCAGATCCGCCAGATCGATCATCACTTCGGCGCCATCCACTTGGCTCGCGAGGAAGGCGAGATCGTCGAGCGCGCGCGAAATAGCCGGCGCGTTCGGCAGACGGGCGCGCGCTTCCGCGAGCACCGATGCGTCGCCGTACAGCGAGGGCAGCGCGCGCAACGCGTCGCGCGTGACCGGCGTGAGATTCGCGGTCAGCTCGATCAGGCGCGGCACGTCCTTGCCGGCGAGCGCGTCGTAGAGCGACTGGCCCAGTTCCGCTGCGGCCGGTTCCGCTTCGATCAGCGCAGCCAGGACGCCCGCATGGCACAGGTCGAGCCGCACTTTCGCGAGGCCGGCCAGACGCAGCGCGTCGAGGAGCAGTTGCTGAATTTCGAGGTCGGCTTCGAGGCCGGCGTGACCGTAGATTTCCGCGCCAATCTGGATCTGCTCGCGCGTGGCATGCAGGCCGCGCGGCCGCGTATGCGCGACGTTGCCCGCATAGCACAAGCGCGTCACGCCCTGACGGTTCAGCAAGTGCGCGTCGATCCGCGCGACCTGCGGCGTGATGTCGGCGCGCAGACCGAGCGTGCGCCCGGATAGCTGATCGACCAGCTTGAAGGTGCGCAGATTCAGATCGTGCCCGCCGCCGGTCAGCAGCGACTCGATGTATTCGAGCAGCGGCGGCATGACCATCTCGTAGCCGTACGAGCGAAAACGGTCCAGCAGACGGCGCCGCAGTTCTTCGATCTTGCGGGCTTCCGACGGCAGCACGTCGGCAATATTCTCGGGAAGTAACCAGGTCGACATCGATACAGTCCTACGACGTTGAACACGGCGGCTGGAGGCGCCGGTAAGTGAATGTGAATGGCGGGCGGCGGCTCGATTCTGGCGGCCATCGCAGGCGTGGGTGCGGCCCGCGATAGGCATTTTCGGCCAGCGTGCCGACTGATCGAGTCGGCAGACCGGCGTCCGCGAAGCAACGAACGCGATCACGACACGGCGAGCGCGCAGCGGCCTACGGCCTTCTGCATCCGCTCCGCCGGACGGACCGCTTCAGGTCACGATAAACAGCAGGATCAGCCCAAGCGCCATCACGATCAGCCCGCCGACGCGAATCTGATGCGGCGGGCGTTCCGCTATTTTACGGAACGTGTCGCGCCAGGCGCTCGGAAAAACGAAGGGAAACATTCCCTCGATAATCAGCATCAACGCGATCGCGAGCAGTAACGAGCCGGCTATATCCATGCGAATCAAGAGGCCGCGATGCGGATGCCGCGGCCTTCCGGTTATCAGTGTTTGCGCGGGACCGCGGGAGCGTCCGGGGCAGTGCCGCCGGTCGGGCTACGCATGAAGCGGAAGAACTCGCTGCTCGGGTCGACCACGATCACGTCGCCCGGTTTGAAGGTGTTCTTGTACGCCTGCATGCTTTGATAGAACTGGTAGAACTGCGGGTCGGCGCCATACGCTTCGGCAGCGATTTCCGCGGCCTTCGCATCGCCCTCACCCTTGATGGTCTGCGCCTGACGGTAGCCGTCCGCGAGAATCGCCTGCTGTTGACCCACCGCTTCCGCCTTGATCTGGTCGGCTTCGGCGGCGCCCTTGGCACGCTCGTCGGCCGCGATCTGTTCGCGGGCGGCGATCATCCGCTTGTAGACCGAGTCGGCCATGACAGCCGGGAAATCGACGCGCGTCAGTTGCACGTCGACGACCGACACGCCCAGCGACGCCGCGGCCTTGTCCATCGCGCCACGTGCTTCGTCGGCGACGGCTTGCTGTTTGGCCAGCGCGTCGGACAGCGTGACCTTGCCGAACGCGTCGCCGAGCGCGCTGCGCGACAGCAGCGCCAGCCGGTCCGGCAGGCTTTGGACGTCGCCCTTGGTTTCGGCGATCAGTTTCAGCGGATCGGTGACACGGTATTTGACGACCGGATTGGCCAGCAGGTCGGTTTTGTCGGACGTGACGTATCGGTCTTCGTCCGGCGCGTCGAGCGACTGGATGCGGTTATCGACCAACGTCACGGTTTGCAGCGGCGGCGGCAGTTTGACGTGCAGGCCCGGGCCGAGCAGCGTCGGCGCCGCATCGCCATGCGACGACAACACCGCCATATGCCGCTGATCGACAACGAATACGGTTGACGACGCCGCGAACAGCACGATGACGACAGCCACGACGAGCGCAATGATCTTGTTCATGATGTGCGCTCCTTATTGAACGTCGTCTTCGCGCATACGGCTGCGGAAGGAGTCGCGTGAACGGAGCGCGTCGCTGCTGGCTGCAGCCTGGCTGGCAGGCGTCGCGGCGACGGCCGCGGCGGGCGCGGAGGCCACGCTGCCCGGCACGGCGGCGGACGGAGCGACCGACGGCGCCGCGGACGACGAAGCGGCACTACCGCCCCCTTGCGATGCGGCCGCAGCCGAAGCGCCCGACGCAGCGGCTGCGGCGTCGGCCACACGCTGACGAGTCTGCTCGACCAGCTTGTCGAGCGGCAGATACAGCACGTTGTTGCCGCTCTTGCTGTCCACAAACACTTTGGTCGTATTCGAATAGATCTGCTGCATGGTTTCCAGGTACATGCGCTCGCGAATCACGGCGGGCGCTTTCGAGTACTGCGCGTAGACCTGCTTGAAGCGCTCGGCGTCGCCTTGCGCCTGAGCGACGGTTTTGTCGCTGTAGGTCTTCGCCTCGTCGATCTGGCGCGCCACGTCGGCTTGCGCGCGCGGCAGCAGATCGGCCGCGTAGGCCTGCGCATCGCGTTTGGCGCGATCGTTTTCCTGACGCACTTTCGCAGCGTCGTCGAAAGCGGCCTGCACCTGGTCGGGCACCTGCACGCCCTGAATCGTCACGCCGGTGACCGCGAGGCCCGACTGATATTCATCCAGGGATTGCTGGATCGACGCCATCAATTGCTGACGAATCGTTTCGCGATCCTGATCGAGAATCTCGCTGGTGCTGCGCGCACCGACGATGCTGCGCACCGCCGCCTGCGCGGCCTGCATCACGCTCTGATCGGGATCGGTGCTGCGGAACAGATAGTCGGTCGGCTTGCGCACCTGGTACTGGACCGCAAAGCGCACGTCGACAATATCCGCGTCGTGCGTGAGCATCGACGCGTCTTTGACGTTCGCGAGACGCACCACGTTGTTGCGACCGATCTCCACCTGACGGATCTGGCCGATATTGACGAGTTCATGCGCTTCGAACGGATACGGCAGACGCCAATGCACCCCCTGCCCGGCGGTGTAGCGATACTTGCCGAATTGCATCACGACGCCGGCTTGCCCGTCTTGCACGACGAACACGCCGCTGCCGAGATAAACGGCCACCAGCACACCGATCACGATGCCCACGCCGATGCGCGCGCCGCGGCCGTTATCCGGCCGGCCACCGCCCGCACCGCCGCCCTTGCGACCGAACACGCGGCTCAGACGACGATTGAAATCACGCCACATTTCGTCGAGATCGGGCGGACCTTCACCGTCTTTGGTCGGAGGACGCTTGGGTTCATTCGGCCGTTGCCGGTCGCCATTGCCGTCGCCCCGGCCCCAGCGCGGATCGTTCAGTGACAGCATGGCGCGCATGCGCAGCCAGATACTCCGCTCGTTGTAATCGTTCACCTGTGTTCGTTCACCAGAGTAGACAGCGGGTCAGTGCAATTGGAACGGGTCAGTGCCCGAGTTCTGGGACCTTGCGGTCGTCGCGTGGAGCTGCCGACCGGTCTTCTTCCGACAGATCGATCTGCATGTCGGGAAGAGGTTCGGCAGTAGCGATCTCAGCGATAGCAGCGCGCAATGTATCCAGACCTTGCCCCGTGCGCGCGCTCAAAAAGACGCGCGAAATATTACCATACTCATCCCGCTCAACCGCGTCGCCACGGGCCGCCAACTCCGGCACCGCGTCGATCTTGTTGAACACCAGCACCTGACGAATATTGTCCGCGCCGATCGCGTGCAACACCTCGTTCACCTGATCGATCTGATCGAGCCGCACTGCGCTCGACGCGTCGACCACGTGCAACAGCAGGTCAGCGTGAATGGTTTCCTCGAGCGTGGCGCGGAACGCCGCCACCAGCTGGTGAGGCAATTCGCGAATGAATCCGACCGTATCGGACACCACCACCTGCCCCGCTTCGTCGCCCAGATAGACGCGCCGCGAGGTGGTATCCAGCGTGGCGAACAACTGGTCGGCGGCGTAGGCCTGGGCCTTCGTCAGCGCGTTGAATAGCGTGGATTTGCCGGCATTCGTATAACCGACCAGCGACACCGACATGGTCTGATTACGGCTGCGCGCGCGGCGCTGCGTGCCATGCTGACGACGCAGTTTTTCGAGCCGGGTCTTGAGCGCCTTGATGCGCTCGCCGATCAAACGGCGGTCGGTTTCGAGCTGCGTTTCGCCTGGACCGCGCAAACCGATACCGCCTTTTTGCCGCTCCAGGTGAGTCCATGCGCGGATTAGCCGCGTCGACAGATACTGCAATTGCGCGAGTTCCACCTGCAGCTTGCCTTCGTGGCTGCGGGCGCGTTGCGCAAAAATGTCGAGGATCAGACTAGTACGATCGATCACGCGCCGATTAAGCGCTTGCTCCAGATTGCGCTGCTGCGCAGGCGCCAGAGCATGATTGAAAATGACGAGTTCGATGTCGTTCGCCTCACACGCGAGACGCAGTTCTTCGGCTTTGCCGCTACCGACGAACATCTTCGCGTCCGGACTGGACCGGCGCCCGGTGAGGGTGACTAAGGGATTCGCGCCCGCGCTTTGCGCGAGCAGGCTGAGTTCTTCCAGGCTGGCTTCGAAATCGATCTTACCGAAGTCGATGCCGACAAGCGCTGCATTGATCAAATTGGACGGTATCAAAATTGAGGCGGCCGGGAGTGATCGCCAACGGGCGACGCTACGCCGGCCGCGACGAGGGGTTAGGACTGTTCGGAATCCGGGTGGAAATTCACCGGACGGGCTGGCACGACCGTGGAGATTGCGTGCTTGTAGACCATCTGGGTGACCGTATTCCGGAGCAACACGACGTACTGGTCGAACGATTCGATGTTCCCTTGAAGCTTGATGCCGTTGACCAGGTAGATCGACACCGGCACATGCTCTTTACGCAGTGCGTTCAAAAACGGGTCTTGTAACAATTGCCCTTTGTTGCTCATAGCAAACTCCGTATTTTTTTGCAGGTTGACTGAATTGACGCCGAAGAAAAAGAGATCCGACGTCAACCGCTACACTATAGCCGATTTTCATTTTTGCGCGACAGGCCTGGCCAAGCGGCCAAAGCCAGCACACACGCGGGTTTCAGCCTGAGTTCAGCCTTTATCCGCGTAAGGGTTCGTCGACGATCTGAACTCTATGCGCAATGGAGTCCCAGTCAGCTTGAAAGTTTCCCGGAAGCGGTTTTCGAGGTAGCGTTTATACGTGTCGGTGATCGCGTCGAGCGCGTTGCCGTGAATCACGATGAGCGGCGGGTTCTGTCCGCCTTGGTGCGCATAGCGCAGTTTCGGACGCACCGGACCGCGACGACGCGGTTGCTGGAACTCCACGGCGTCGATCAACGCGCGCGTGAGCTTCGGCGTCGGCAGCTTGGCCATCGCAGCCTTGTACGCGTCGTCCACCGAACGCATCAACGGGCCAATCCCCGTGTTTTCCGTCGCGGAAATGAAGTGGAATTTGGCGAAGTCGAGAAATTTTAGTTTGCGCTCGAGGTCCGCCTTGGTGCGCTCGCGTACATGCGAATCGAGTCCGTCCCACTTGTTCACGCCCACCACCAGCGCACGCCCCTGCTCGACCACGAAGCCGGCAATGTGCGCGTCCTGTTCCGAGATGTCCTGGCGCGCGTCGAGCAGCAGAATCACGACGTTCGCGTCGGAGATCGACTGCAGTGTCTTCACCACCGAGAACTTTTCGATCGCCTCGAACACTTTGCCGCGACGGCGCAAGCCGGCCGTGTCGATCAGCGTGTACGGCTTGCCTTGACGCTCGAAGTCGACGTAGATCGAATCGCGCGTGGTGCCGGGCATGTCGAACGCGATCACGCGCTCCTCGCCGACCAGCGAATTGATCAGCGTGGACTTACCCACGTTCGGGCGACCGACGATCGCGATCTTCACGCCATGCGCTGCTTTCTCTTCGTCGCTTTCTTCCGGCTGGCCGGCGTAGGCGACCGCGAGCGCTTCGTTGATCATTTCGGTCACGCCGTCGCCGTGCGCGGACGAAATCGCGCGCGGGTCGCCGAGACCGAGTTCGTAGAAGTCGGCGGCGACGTTGCTGTACTTCATCCCCTCCGCCTTATTGACGACGAGGAAAATCGGCCGGCCGACCTTGCGCAGGTAATCGGCAATGGTCTTGTCCTGCGGCGCGAGGCCGTTTCGACCGTCGCAGATGAACACGACGATGTCCGACTCCTCGACCGCCTGGCGGGTTTGACGCGCCATTTCGTGCAGGATGCCTTCTTTCGCGACCGGCTCGAAGCCGCCGGTATCGACGACCAGATACGGCCGGTCGCCGGCGCGCCCTTCGCCATAGTGGCGATCGCGGGTAAGACCGGGCAGGTCGGCAACCAGCGCGTCACGCGAACGCGTGAGCCGGTTAAATAGCGTGGATTTCCCCACATTGGGGCGCCCGACGAGGGCAATAACGGGTTTCATCAGATGTTGTTCACGGTGAAACGCGGGATCGAAATCGACCGCCCGCGTAGCGACGCCATGCGGCCGCTACACGGCAGCGTTTGACGAAAATTATCACGAATTCGACCGGCCCCGGACACGCTGTCAATTTGCGCACCCGGGCGGACGGGAGTTTGGCTGGTTGGGGCGGCGCCAATGGGCCGCCAGGTTCAGTCTTTCCTGCTCGACGGCTCGCACGCCTGCGAGCGGACGGTGCTCTACGAAATCTGTGACGACCTGTGGAGCAACCGCCGACGGTGGCGCCGCAAGCAGCCACCGATGGCCACGCGCGCGATGCTTCCCTGCCGCGCGTCGACCATTTCCTGATCCGACTTGCCGGACCAGCCAGTCCGGCGCGATTCTTCTACTTGCTCTACAACTTGTGTCCAACAAAACGCGCACGGCCGGCAAAGCCGGCCTGCGCGCAATACGGCAACTTCAGCGACTTGCCTGCGCGCTTAGCGCGGGCGGTAGCCGTACAGATCGCCGTCGTGCGTCAGCACCACCAAAGTGTCGCCGGCAAGTACCGGCGCCGCGGTGATCGGGCTGCCGTCGGTCTTCACACGGGCGACGAGCGTGCCGTCGTCGCGCGACAGGAAGTGCACGTAGCCCTGATAGTCGCCCAGCACAGCGGCGCGGCCCAGCAGGTACGGCACGCCGAGTTCGCGATTCTTCAGCTTGTCGTTCTTCCACAGCGGCGCGCCGCTAGTGACGTCGAACGCCGAGACGACCGACCAGTCGTCAGCCGCGACAACCGCGCGGTCGTCCTGCGCCAGACCGCTCGTGCTCGAAAAGGCTTTCTCCCACAGCGCCCGGCCCGAGTTCGCGTCGAAACAGCCAATCTGGCCCTGGAACGTCACCGCGCAGGTTTCCGAACCGACCAGCGTGGGCGGACCGGTCACGTCGTTGATGCGCTCCACTTCCGTCACGCCCTTCGGATACGACACTGGCGTCTGCCAGTAGTTGTCGCCGGTCTGCAGGTTGATCGCCGCGAATGAGCCGCCCGGGAAACCGGCCAGCACCGCCGCGTCGCCCGCGAACGTCATACCCGACGACACCCGCAGATTGAGCGGTACCGCGCGATTGCGGTAGTTCCACTTCTGCTCGCCGGTTTGCGCGTTGAACGCGACGATCTGACCGTCGACCGTACGCACCACCACGAGGCCGTTACCGACCAGCGGCGGCGAGATGATTTCGCCCGGCGCCTTGGCGGTCCACAATTGCTTGCCGTCCGCGCCGAGCACGTAGACGTCGCCCTTCAGGCCGCCGACCGCGGTCAGCGTGCCGTCGCTGCCGACACCCGCCGACAGGTCGTCGCGCAGCTTCACGCGCCAGATGTCCTTGCCGGTTTGCGCGTCGATCTTAGCAACCGAACCGTTCGCGCCCGCCGCGTACACCGCGTTGCCGACCGCGACCGGCGAGAACAGGTAACGGCCGGCCTTGCCCACACTCGCCTTCCAGGCCTGCTGCACGTCGAGCACGGGTTTGAACTCGGTCAGCGGCGTCGGCACGCGGCGTTCGTCTTTCGTGGATGAGCAAGCCGCCAGGGTGAGCACGGTCATCGCACAGGCAACGGGCACAGCGTAACGTTTCAGCAGATTCATCGGTGGACGAAGCATTCAGGAAATGGATTAAAGGAGACCGGTTGGTCGTGGCATGCGGCGCGATCAGCCGCCCAGCGCGTCCAGCTTGAACTGGATCAACTGGCGTGCCGAGCTATCGGTTTTCGACAGCGAGTCGAGCGCGAGCTTGTAGGCCGTGCGTGCATCGTCGCGCTTGCCCTGGGCGGCCAGCAGGTCGCCCCGGCCATTCGCCACGAGACCCTTGAAGGCGTCGGACTGCGGCTCGGCGAGCAGTGCCAGACCCTGGTCATAGGCCTTGTCGTCGAGCAACAACGAAGCAAGGCGCAACTTGGCGATCTGCTTGAACTCGTCGTCTTTCGCGTGATCGATGGTCCATTGCAACTGGGTCTTCGCACCGGCTTCGTCGCCCGCGCTGTACAGCGCCTTGGCCGCGCCCAACGCCGTCATCTGCGCGTACGCAGTGCCGCTGAACTTGTCTTCCATGTCGGCCGCGACGCGCGTGACCTTCGCCTTGTCGCCCGAGGCCACCGCTTGCTGGACCTGGTCATACAACACGGCGGCTTCCGCCGCCTGGCGCCGCTGCCAGAAATTCCAGCCGTTCCAGCCGGCGGCCGCAACCAGAACCACCAGCACGATCCATGTGGTTGCATTGCCCCATTGCGTCCACCATGCCTTCAGACTTTCTATCGATTCTTGTTCGTCGTGATAACTCATCGCCCGGCGATTTCCTCTTTCTTGATACGTGTGCTTGTCGAGCCAGTCGGGAGCCAATGGGCTCGACGACATCGCGATCAGTCGTCGCCGTCTTCGGCGGTTGCAACCATCGCATTGATTAGAAATTCGGTCAAGTCTTCGGCGGGCACGTTCTGTTGCTCGCTCTTACCGCCGTTACCCGTGTCGCGCAGCGCCTTGACACCGATCGTACCGTTCGCGATTTCGTCTTCGCCGAGTGCGACCGCGAAGGCGGCGCCGCTCGAATCCGCGCGCTTCATCTGCGACTTGAAGCTGGCGGTTTGGCCGTCGGCGCTGCAATGCAGAATGACGTCGAGCCCCGTATCACGCAGACGCTCGGCGATGATGAAAGCCTGCTCGCGCGCTGCGTCGCCCTGATGGACAACATAGACGTCGCAACCTTCGTCTTCCGGCACGAGCTGGTCTTCTTTCAGCAACTCGAGAATCCGCTCGACGCCCATGGCCCAACCGCACGCGCCCGTCGGCTTGCCGCCGAGCTGTTCGATCAGCGGATCGTAACGACCGCCCGCGGCCACGGTGCCTTGCGCGCCCAGCTTGTCGGTCACCCATTCGAACACGGTCAGATTGTAATAATCGAGACCGCGTACCAGACGCGGATTGATCGTGAACGGAATGTTGTTCGCTTTCAGAATGCGCTGCAGTCCCTCGAAGTGCGCGAGCGATTCTTCGCCGAGAAAATCGATCAGCTTCGGCGCGTTCTGCGCGACTTCCTGCATGGCCGGATTCTTCGTATCCAGCACGCGCAGCGGGTTTGTGTACAGACGGCGTTTCGCTTCTTCGTCGAGCACGTCCATGTGCTTTTCGAGGTAAGCGATCAGTTCGACGCGATGCGCCGCGCGTTCATGCGACAGACCTAGCGAATTGAGTTCGAGCTTGATGCCCATCAGGCCGAGGTCGTCCCACAGACGCTGGCACATCATGATAATTTCAGCGTCGGCGTCCGGGCCGGCAAAGCCCAGCGCTTCCACGCCCACCTGATGAAACTGGCGATAACGGCCGCGCTGCGGACGCTCGTGGCGGAACATCGGACCGACGTACCACAGGCGCTTCGGGCCGTCGTACAGCATGTTGTGTTCGATCGCCGCGCGCACCACAGCCGCGGTGTTTTCCGGGCGCATGGTCAGGTTCTCGCCGTTCAGCGCGTCGGTGAAGCTGTACATCTCTTTTTCGACGATATCGGTCACTTCACCGATACCGCGCTTGAACAGCTGCGTGTGCTCGACGATCGGCGTACGGATATTCTGGTATCCGTACGAACGCAGCATCGACTTGACGGTCGCTTCGAAAAATTCCCACAGCCCGGCTTCCTGCGGAAGGATGTCATTCATGCCCTTCACACCGGACAACTTCTCGAGCTTTTTCTTCTGTTCAGTCATCTGTCTTTCGATAGCCGATATTTAGTTGAGTGCTTCGGCGCGGCCATAGCGGCGCTCGACGTAGTCACTCACGATTTGCTGGAATTCTTGCGCGATGTGCTCGCCGCGCAGCGTCTTGACCTTCTCGCCGTCGATGAACACCGGCGCGGCCGGGTTCTCGCCCGACCCCGGCAAGCTGATGCCGATATTGGCCTGCTTCGACTCGCCCGGACCATTGACGATGCAGCCCATCACCGCGACGTGCATCTTCTCGACGCCAGGATACTGGTCGCGCCACACCGGCATCTGCGTGCGCAGATAGGTCTGGATTTGCGACGCCAGCTCCTGGAACAGCGTGCTGGTGGTACGACCGCAACCCGGGCACGCGATCACCATCGGCGTGAACGAGCGCAGACCCATGGTCTGCAGAATTTCCTGGCCGACGATCACTTCGCCGGTACGCGGGCCGCCCGGTTCCGGCGTCAGCGAGATACGGATCGTGTCGCCGATGCCTTGCTGCAGCAGCACCGACAGCGCCGCCGTCGACGCGACGATGCCCTTCGAGCCCATGCCCGCTTCCGTCAAGCCGAGATGCAGCGCGAAGTCGCAACGGCGCGCGAGTTCGCGATACACCGCGATCAGATCCTGCACACCGCTGACCTTGCACGACAGAATGATCTTGTTGCGCGGCAAACCGATTTCGACCGCGCGCTCGGCGGAGCCGATCGCCGACTGGATCAACGCTTCGTACATCACGCTTTGCGCTTCCCACGGCGTGGAACGTGCTGCGTTTTCGTCCATCATTTTCGCGAGCAGGTCCTGGTCGAGACTGCCCCAGTTGACGCCGATACGCACCGGCTTGTCGTACTTCGCCGCCGCTTCGATCATTTGCGCGAATTGCGTGTCGCGCTTCGCGCCGTGCCCGACGTTGCCCGGATTGATCCGGTACTTGGACAGCGACTCCGCGCATGCGGGATAGTCGCGCAACAGCAAATGGCCGTTGTAATGGAAATCGCCGACCAGCGGCACCGACACGCCCATACGGTCGAGTTGCTCGCGCACGGCCGGCACGGCCGCGGCCGCTTCCGGCGTGTTCACCGTGATACGCACCAGCTCCGAACCGGCTTGCGCCAGCTCCTTGATCTGGATCGCGGTACCGATGGCGTCCGCGGTGTCCGTGTTGGTCATCGACTGGACGCGCACGGGTGCGTCGCCACCGATCGTGACGAGCTGGCCGCCCCAACGGACGTCGACCGCGTGCGACTTGCGCCGCGCCGCGTGGCCGCCGAACACCGGCTCGTTGGAGACAATCTTGCTACTGGATTGGGATTGAGCTTCGGATTGCATCGAAAAACCCATTTACGCCGCATGCGCCACACAAAGACGTAGCGCCTGAATTGAAAAAGCGCCGCGGACCGGTTTGGCCGCGGCGCATACCGTATCTATCAAGGCAACGCGAAGCGGGCTACGTTGCCTTTGGCTGCCGAATATTTGGCCGGATCAACCGGTTGGCCGTCGAGCGTCAGCGACTCGAGACCGGCCTTGTTGCCGAGCGTGACCTTGAACGGCGCCACGCCTGTTACTTCTTTGGTATCGCCCGCATGGACGAGGCCGGAGAACACTTCCTTGCCGTCCTTGCCTCGCACGCTGAACCAGCTGTCTTGCGTCACGCGCAGCGCGACGATGGCTTCGCCGCCACCCGCCGTGTCCGTTGCCGCCGCCGAAGCGCCGGTGACCACGGCCGCCGGCGCACTAGCGGCCGGTGCGACAGCAACTTGCGCCTGCGAAACCGCCTTGGGTGCGGCCGCGGTTGCCGTCACAGCCGGCGCCGACGACGGCGCCGTGCCCGTAGCCAACGGCGCGGGCATCGGCGTACCGGATGCCGTGTTGTCCACCGAGGCTTGCGCGTCCGGCCCGGATGCCGCCTCTTCCGCCGTGGCGTCGGAACCCGCCGGCTGACTCTGTGCCACCGCGCCCGATGCACCGGTCGCGCCGCCCGTGGCGCCATTCGCACTCGCCTTCAGGCGCGCGAGCCAAGCGGACGAATCGCCGCCGTTGGTATGCCACATTCCCAAGGCGATCACCGCGACGATCACCGCCGCCACGCCCCACAACCACGAGCGGCTCTTTTGCCCACTCCCACCGAGCGACAACGACACCTTGCCGCGCGGCAAATCCTTACCCGACGACGCCGGCATCGACAGATCCGGCGCAGGCACGCCCTTCTCGCGACGCAAGGCCTGGGTGAACGGCGTGGGATCGGCGCCCAGCATCTTCGCATAGCTGCGCACGACGCCGAGCGCGAAGGTCGTATCCGGCAAGTGGCTGATGTCGCCCGATTCAAGCGCACGAAGCTTGACGACGGAGACTTTCAGACGCGCGGACACGTCCTCGATCGTCCAGCCTTTCGACTCACGCAACTGGGTCAAGCGCGCGCCAACTGCCGCCAACGAATCCATACCCGGCTGCACGACGGGCTGCACCACCGCCCGTGCGACCGGCGCCGGATGGCCTTCGTTCGTGTCTGTGTCCTGCGGCTGCGGGTGCTGCGGCTCACTCATCCCAAATCCTTTCGCGTCGATTCTTTTTAACTCGTGCCATTTGGACGGGCTCACGCCTCACGCCCGAATCGCAGACCGTTTATAACAAAATGTGCGGCCTTGTGTGCCGCTTCCGATCGCTTCTGCAAACTTTCTTTTCAATCGTGGGTGGCCAGACCGCCTTTCGCACGTTCGAGGAAGCTTTCCGCCGAACGCCGGCACCCCGCCAACCCAAACGATTACACGGCCCGAACCTCGATAATCTTCGCCGCCTTCCCGGTGCGCTCAGCGAGGCGCGTGCGGTCTTGCACCGCACCGGCCAACTGACCGCAGGCTGCGTCGATATCATCGCCGCGTGTTTTACGCACCGTGGTGACGACGCCCGCGTCCATCAACACTTGTGCAAACCGCTTGATCTGTTCCGGCTTCGAGCGGAAAAGGCCCGATTCGGGGAACGGATTGAACGGAATCAGATTGAACTTGCACGGGACGTCGCGGGTGACGGCCAGCAATTCGCGCGCTTGCGCCTCGCTGTCGTTCACGCCGTCGAGCATGCAATATTCGAATGTAATGAAATCGCGCGGCGCGACTTTCAGATAGCGCTGGCAAGCCGCCATCAGTTCGCGCAGCGGGTACTTCTTGTTCAGCGGCACCAGCATGTCGCGCAGCGGATCGCTCGGTGCGTGCAACGACACCGCCAGCGCTACCGGCAAATCGGCGCCGAGTCGGTCCATCATCGGCACGACGCCCGACGTGGATAACGTGACGCGCCGGCGCGACAGACCGTAGGCGTTGTCGTCGAGCATCAGGCGCATGGCCGGCACCACCGCGTCGTAATTCAGCAGCGGCTCGCCCATCCCCATCATCACGACATTCGTGACGACGCGATCGCCCTTGCCGTCGCCACCCATGGCGCGACCACCGTCCCCGCCGCGTGTGGCGCGCAGCGCGAATTCGGCCATGCGCAACTGGCCGATGATTTCAGCGGTGGAGAGATTGCGGGAGAAACCCTGTTTTCCGGTCGAACAGAAACGGCAGTTGACCGCGCACCCGGCCTGCGACGACACGCACAACGTGCCGCGCGTTTCTTCCGGGATGTAGACGGTTTCGACCGCGTTGCTGTTGCCGACGTCGATCAGCCACTTGCGTGTACCGTCGGTCGAAATATGGTCGCTGACGATGCCGGGCATCGAGATCGTGGCGCGCCCCTTGAGCTTTTCGCGCAAGGACTTCGCGAGATCGGTCATGCCGTCGAAGTCGGCAGCGTTGTACTGGTGAATCCAGCGCTGCAATTGCTTGGCGCGAAACGGCTTCTCGCCCAGGCTGTCACAGTAAGCGACAAGCCCTTGGGCGTCGAGGTCGAGAAGGTTGACGGTGGAACTGCTCGTCATGTCGAATCCTGCCATTTCAGTGCGAGACTACGTTCATGCAACAAGCTGCATGAACGCAATGCCGTTCGCGCCCATTCCTGCTGCTTTTACCTTACTACTTTGCCGGACGATTCGTGCGATAAATCAGCTTCGGCTGCACGGACCGCCCGCAACGTCAGGTCTTAACGCGAGTAAACGTTCACTTGCGGGAAGAAAAATGCGATTTCAACCGCTGCCGTTTCCGGAGCGTCCGAACCGTGCACCGCGTTAGCGTCGATGCTGTCGGCGAAATCGGCACGGATCGTGCCCTTTTCTGCCTTCTTCGGGTCCGTTGCGCCCATCAGGTCACGGTGCTTCAGGATCGCGTTTTCGCCTTCCAGCGCTTGCACGACCACCGGGCCCGAGATCATGAAGTCGACGAGGTCCTTGAAGAACGGGCGTGCGGCGTGCACAGCATAGAACTTCTCAGCGTCGGCGCGCGACAGATGAACCATGCGCGAAGCCACGATCTTCAGACCAGCGTTTTCGAAACGGCTGTAGATCTGGCCGATCACATTCTTGGCCACTGCGTCCGGCTTGATAATCGACAGGGTGCGTTCGATCGCCATAAAAACTCCAAAAAATTAAGAGGTTACAGATTCAAATGAATCCGCTATTGTAGCATGTTCCCGTGTATGATTGCGATTGAACCCTTACAGCATTGAAAGACTCCAAGCAGGAGTTTCTGAATACTGGTAGCGTAGGTCGTGCGGGTATTTTCTGGGCATTGAAACTCCCTGCCACGGCGCCAATCTTAGGGTTGGGTACTTCGCGACCGGCGGCCAATATCCCCCGCCTTCGCTGCACGACCGGCTGCAACCGCTGCTAACGCCGTCACCACCGCTTCACAACCATACGCAACACGCTTCTGAGGTAAGGAGAGACCATGAACGATCATCCGTATAGCTTTGGCCGCAATGGCGCAGTCAGCACGGTCGAAACGCGTAACCGCGTGCTACGGAACACCTATTGGCTGCTGGCGTTGTCCATGATTCCGACGGTGCTCGGCGCATGGGTAGGCCTCGCCACCGGCTTTTCACTGTTTGCGGCCACCAGTCCGGCCATGAGCATGCTGGCGTTCTTCGCGATCGCCTTCGGCTTTATGTTCGCGATCCAGAAGACCAAAGACAGCGCCGCGGGCGTATTCGTGCTGCTCGGCTTCACGTTCTTCATGGGCCTGATGCTGTCGCGCATCCTGAGTTTCGTGCTCGGTTTTTCTAACGGCCCGTCGCTGATCATGCTCGCCTTCGGTGGCACTGGTGTGATCTTCGCGTCGATGGCGACCATCGCCACGGTCAGCAAGCGCGATTTTTCGGGTCTCGGCAAGTGGCTGTTCATGGGCGTGATCGTGCTGTTGCTGGCGTCCGTCGCGAACGTGTTTCTGCATCTGCCGGCGCTGATGCTCACCGTGTCCGTCCTGGCCATCGTGATCTTCTCGGCCTACATGCTGTTCGACGTCCAGCGCGTGGTGAACGGCGGTGAAACGAATTACATCACCGCCACGCTCGCGATCTACCTGGATCTGTACAACGTGTTTGTGAACCTGCTCGCGCTGCTCGGCATCTTCGGCGGCAACCGCAACTAAGTTGAACCCAAGGCGTGGCGCGTCAAGCGCCCGTCTTAAAGAAAAAGCCCATAACGAGCAACCGTTATGGGCTTTTTCTTTACTGCCTCGGTTAATGCGCTATCTGGGTCTGATGAGCGCTACAGGCTCAACCACGCAAAGCCTTCGTCCTGTGAAGCGACCACCACTTCCGTCGGCGCCGCCCCGAGCACACGGGCCATAGCGGCCTGCGCCAGTTCCGGCGAATTGTTCTGCTGACTCAGATGCGCCGCGACCAGATGACGCAAGCGCGAGCGGTCGAGCGAGGCCAGAATTTCAGCCGCCGCTTCGTTGTTCAAATGCCCATGATTGCCGCCGATGCGTGCCTTCAGCGACTGCGGATAGCGACTGCCCGCGAGCATCTGCACGTCATGATTGCATTCGAGCACCAGCGCGTCGCAACCGCTCAACACCGAGCTGATATGCGGCGTGGATGTGCCGACGTCGGTCAACACGCCGAGCCGGCTCGCGCCATTCGAGAGCACGTATTGCAACGGCTCACGGGCGTCGTGCGGAACGGTATAGGGAAGAATGCTGAGGTCGCCGATCGCCACCGCTTCGTCGCCCCACAGCACCTGCAGGTCGAGATCGGCTTCGTCGGCGCCTACCGCGCGGGCGGTGCCCCAGCTCATGTACAGCGGAATCGACCATTTGCGCGCCAAGGTCAGCGCGCCGCCAATATGGTCACTGTGCTCATGCGTAATCAGAATCGCGTCGAGACCTTCGGCGCTCGCGCCGAGCCGGTTCAGACGCCGCTCGACTTCCTTGGCTGAAAAGCCGCAGTCGAGCAGCACGCGCGTGGTGGTCGCGCCACTTTGCGCCTCCACCAGCAACGCATTCCCTTCACTACCGCTGCCGAGACTCGCGAACCTCACGGTCCGCTTAGTTCAGCTGCGCGTGGAGCAGCGTCACGATATGCTGCGCGTCGGACGAGTTGTCCACCTGACCGTTCGCATCCAGCACGGCCACCTGCGTCACCGCGTCGCCCTTCGAACGCACGTTGACCAGGAATTCCTGACCCGGCTTCTTCGCCGAATTGCCGCTGTAGAAGAGCTTGCCGAACAGGCCTTCTTTCTTCAGTTCCTGCATCGAGTCGGCGTAGCGCACGTAGTAGATGCCCTTCGCGCGATCGCGGTTGTCGACGGCGAAATTGGTGCGGTCGAGCGCGAGGCCCACGCGCAGCCATGCGCGGTCGAACGACTCCGGCAAGTCGAGCGTCGACGCGCCCGCGCTCTGGTCGATCGTGGCCGGCGCGACAGCCGGACGCGCATCGGTCAGCAGTTGCTTCGACTGCGCTTCGGTCAGGCCGAACTTCTGCATCAGCTTCGTGAGGAACAGCGCTTCGAGCGCCGGGTCGCGCGGACGCTCTTCCCAACGCGACGACGTCTTGTCCTGTCCCGTCAGCATTTCTTCCATCGCGCTGTGCGTGATCGAGATGTCCGTGGTGTCTCCCGGTGCGCGCGACACCAGCGTGCGGAAGCTGTCGCGGGTGCCCGACGAATACGCGAAGTCGATCACCTTGCCGACCGTGCGGCGGAACCAGTCGTCCGGAATATTGGCGCGATTTTCAGCCCAGTCGGTCGTCATGATGCCAGTGGCCGGCGCGTCGGTTTTCAGCGCAAAACCGTTTTCCTGCCAGAACTCCTGCAGTTGCGGCCACAGTTGTTCCGGCGAGCGGCCGTCGACCACCAGCCAGCGGCGATCGCCGTCGCGCTCGATGTGCATGCCGAGCGGATCTTGCGCGCTCGGCTGACCTTCGGTGGCATTGCCCGCCGCCGTGATCGCGCGCGTCGGCGCGCCGCCCAACGCCAGATTGGTTGGCGGTGCAACGTAGCGCTCGTCGGTCTTGGTGGTGCTCAGATCGTTCGGAACGGCGAGCGGCGGCGCGCTGCCGGCGCCCTTGTAGTTGACGCGGTCGGAAGCGAACCAGTCGTTCAGCGTGTCACAGCCGGCGAGCGTCACCAGGGCAAGCGCCAGCGCCGCCATGCGGGTTGCGTGGAGGGAAAGTGCGGAACGTTTCATGAGGTCCTTCGTGATGCTGGAACGCGGTGCCTGGTTCTGTGTGCAGGGAACGTGGGCTGGATCGACGTCGGTTTAAGGGAGTGCCGGTAGCAGGCTTTCGTTGGCGCTGGTGGGGGCCGCGGTCGATCCGCTTAGCCCAACAGACCCGCTTCGCGCAGCGCGCCACGCACCACTTCGTGGTATTGCGCGTCGAGCGGCGTAAGCGGCAGGCGGATTCCGCCCTGCACACGACCCAATTGCTGCAACGCCCATTTCGCCGGAATCGGATTCGATTCGATGAACAGGTTCTTATGCAGCGACAGGAGTTTCAGATGAATCTCACGCGCGGTCTTCCCGTCCGCGGCGAGCGCGGCCTTGCACAGCTCGCTCATGGCGCGCGGCGCGACGTTTGCGGTGACCGAAATATTGCCGTGGCCGCCGAGCAGCATCAGCGCGATCGCGGTGGGATCGTCGCCACTGTAGATGCCGAAGTGCGCCGGCGCCGACTTGATCAGATGCGCGGCGCGGTCGATATTGCCCGTTGCTTCTTTCACGCCGATGACGCCCGGCACCTGCGCGCAACGCAGAATCGTTTCGTTGCTCATGTCGGCAACGGTACGGCCCGGCACGTTGTACAGGATCACCGGCAGATCGACGGTTTCGGCGATCTTCGCGAAGTGGCGATAGATGCCTTCCTGAGTCGGCTTGTTGTAGTACGGCACGACTTGCAGCGTGGCGTCCGCGCCGACGTCTTTGGCTTGCTGCGTGAGTTCGATGGCTTCAGTGGTGGAGTTGCCGCCCGAGCCCGCGATCACCGGAATCCGGCCCGCTGTGTGCTCGACCGCGGTTTTGACCATCAGCACGTGTTCTTCGACCGAGAGGGTGGCCGACTCACCGCTCGTGCCGACCACGACGAGTGCGTTCGTACCCTCGGCGACGTGCCAATCGATCAGTTTGCGAAACGCCGGCAGATCGAGGCCGCCGTCTTCGAGCATCGGGGTAATGATGGCAGGAATGCTGCCGCGAATCTGCACGCTGTCGTTGCTGCCGTGGGTGCCGCTGTGATTGCCGTTAGTCATGAAACGCCATGAATTTGATCAGGTAAACCGCGATTGTAGCGGATTAGCCAGCCAACTCGTAACAAGGCGGGGGTGCCGCCTGCGCGGGGTCGGCTGAACGCTCCGCCTCCAGAATTGCGCAGATGCGCTGGACGTAAGCCGGGCGCGGCTGCGCGAGAAAACCGTCCTGAAAAGCGACGACCCGGAGCCGGCCACGCACAACGTCGAGCAGCTCGCCGGGCGCGAGTAGAAACGCCGGATTAGAGGGCTTGCCGACGCTTTCGTTTCCTTGCGCGAAGGTCTCGTAAACCAGTACACCGCCCGGTGCAAGCGCGTCTAACAATTGGGGAAACAGTGCGCGATGCAGATAGTTCGTCACGACCACGGCGGCGAATTTCGCGTCGCCGGGTAATGGCCAGGCGGCGCCTTCGAGGTCGGCCGCGAGCGGTGTGACCAGTGGCGCGTCGCGCAGCGTGTCGAGCGCGGCCGCATCGCGATCGACGGCGGTCACCGGATGCCCCAGCGCCGCAAAAAACCGCGCATGCCGCCCCGCCCCCGACGCGACGTCGAGCACCGCGCCGCCCGCCGCGACCAGATGCGCCCAGTGGCGCACCCAGCGCGACGGCTCGCCCAATCCATGCATTGCAGCGACGGGAGTGCTCATGGGTTCAACGTCCGCTCAGTTGTACGACAAACCCATTGCCTCGCGGACGTCGCGCATCGTTTCCGTGGCGAATCGGCGGGCTTTGTCGCAGCCGTCTGCAACGATCGCGCGCAACAGCGACGGGTCGTCCATGTACTTCTGCGCGCGCTCGAGCATGGGCTGCTGTTCGCGCAGAATCCCTTCGATCACCGGCTGCTTGCACTCGATGCAGCCAATGCCCGCCGTCCGGCAACCCTGCTGCACCCACTCGTGGGTGGTTTCGTTCGTATAGACCTGGTGCAGTTGCCAGACCGGGCACTTATCCGGATCGCCCGGATCGGTGCGGCGCACGCGGGCCGGGTCGGTCGGCATGGTGCGGACTTTCTTCGTGATGGTTTCCGCGTCTTCGCGCAAACCGATCGTGTTGCCGTACGACTTGGACATCTTCTGGCCGTCGAGGCCCGGCATACGCGATGCCTCGGTCAGCATGGCCTGCGGCTCGACGAGGATGATCTTGCGCGAGCCCTCGAGATAACCGAACAGACGCTCGCGATCGCTCATCGACAGGCTTTGCGACTCCTGCAACATGGCGCGCGCCTGTTCGAGCGCCTCGTCGTCGCCTTCCTGCTGATACGCGTTGCGCAACTCGTGATAAAGCTTGGAGCGCTTGCCGCCGAGCTTTTTCGCGGCTTCGTTGGCCTTCACTTCGAAGCCCGGCTCGCGGCCGTAAAGATAGTTGAAACGGCGGGCGATTTCACGCGTCATTTCGACGTGCGGAACCTGATCTTCACCGACCGGCACGAGCGAGCCGCGGTACAGCAGAATGTCCGCCGCCATCAGCACCGGATAGCCGAGAAAGCCGTAAGTGGACAGATCCTTGTCCTTCAGCTTCTCCTGCTGCTCCTTGTAGGTCGGCACGCGTTCGAGCCAGCCGAGCGGCGTGCTCATGCCAAGCAACAGCGCGAGTTCCGCGTGCTCCGGCACCTTGCTCTGGATGAACAGCGTGGCCTGCGCCGGATCGATGCCGGAAGCGAGCCAGTCGATCAGCACGTCCCACACGTTCTTCTCGATCACCTCGGGTGTTTCGTAGTGCGTGGTCAGCGCGTGCCAGTCGACCACACAGAAGAAACACGGGTACTCGGATTGCAGCCGTACCCAGTTCTTCAGCACGCCGTGATAGTGGCCGAGGTGCAGCGAGCCGGTGGGCCGCATGCCGGAAAAGATACGGTCTGGGAACATGGTTCTTTAGAAAAGCGAAACGAGTGGGGACATGATCGCCGTAATCGCGCCGTAGCCAATATTCACGAGCGGATTCAGCCAGTATCGCGACAGCGTGCCCGTCATCACCAATGCCATCACGATGAAGAAACCGTACGGCTCGATTCGCGACAACGCGATGGACTGACGCGGCGGCAACAGCGCCAGCAGCACGCGGCCGCCGTCGAGCGGGGGCAGCGGAAACAGGTTCAGCACGCCGAGCACGAGATTGAAATAGACACCGGCTTTCGCCATACCGATGAAAAACGCCTCGTCGACATTCAGGCCGAGCAGCGTCACGAACACGATGTACCACACCAGCGCCTGCACGAAATTGCACGCCGGCCCGGCCGCCGCGACCCACAGACTGCCCCAGCGCGGATTGCGCAGATTGCCGAAGGCGACCGGCACCGGCTTGGCGTAGCCGAACATGAACGCGCCGCTGGTGGCGAAATACAGCAACAACGGGATCGCGATCGTGCCGAGCGGATCGATGTGCCGCATTGGATTGAGGGAGACGCGGCCGAGCACGTAGGCGGTGTTGTCGCCGAGCCAGCGCGCGACGTAGCCATGCGCGGCCTCATGCAGCGTGATGGCGAAAATCACCGGCAGCGCGTACACCGCAATGGTTTGTATCAGGGAAGAATCCATAACTCGCTATTGTAACAACGCGCTGGCGGGCGTCTGTCCGCTTTCCATCATGCCGTTTCTTCGAGCCCGAACGGCGCGAGCGAGCCGCGCCCCGGCCGCACCAGCACCGGCGCCGGGCCGGTCAGGTCGATCACGGTCGACGGTTCGCAGATGCATGGGCCGCCGTCGATCACCAGGTCCAGCTGCTTTTCCAGCCGCGCGCGGATTTCTTCCGGGTCGTTCAGCGGCTGGGTCTCGCCCGGCATGATGAGCGTGGAGCCGAGCAGCGGCTGACCGAGTTCCTCGAGAATCGCCAGCGTGATCGCGTGATCCGGTACCCGCAGGCCGATGGTCTTGCGCGACGGATGCGACAGGCGCCGAGGCACCTCTTTGGTGGCCTGAAGCACGAATACGTACGGACCCGGCGTCACCGACTTGATCAGCCGGTATTGGCGGTTGTCCACCATCGCAAAGTTCGCGAGCTCCGACAGATCGCGCACCAGCAGCGACAGCAACTGCTTCTCGTCGAGCCCGCGAATGCGGCGCAGACGCTCGACCGCGTCCTTGTCGTCGAGATGACAGGCGAGCGCGTAGCTCGAGTCGGTCGGCAACGCGACCACGCCGCCATCCTGGATGATCTGCACGGCCTGTTTGACCAGGCGCGGTTGGGGATTGTCAGGATGAAGCCGGAAGTATTGGGACATGATCGCTAACTGTGGCTACGTGGGGACGCATGGAATCCGCGTGAACACGGCGTGGAATCCACGTTGGAAAGCGCGGCTGAGTGGCGAAATACGGGGTGCAGGCGAATGGCGGACCGAGGATCGGACGACCGCGCCGGCGGATGAAGCGACAGGCAGAACGAACCACGGAACCGGACGGCGGTGCGCCTGGCCTGCTCTCGCGTTCGACGTGCCGCCAGGGCACGGCGCGCGATCACAGCCAGCGTTCCCAGACGGGCTTGAGGTCGGAGGGCAGCGGCGGCAGCGTGCCGAGGTCGACGCGGCCTTCGCCGGGTGCATGGAAGTCGGACCCGCGCGAGGCCTCGAAACCGAAGCGGCGCGCGACGTCCGCATATTCGCGGTACTGATCCGGCGTGTGGCTGCCGGTGACCACTTCGATCGCCTTGCCACCGAGGTCGATGAATTCGGCGAAAAACGCGTCGAATTCGACCGGCGAGTAATCGTAGCGACCCGGATGCGCGATCACGGCCTCGCCGCCGGCGGCCTGGATCCAGCTGACCGCGTTGCTCAGCCTAGCCCAGCGATGTGGCACGAAGCCCGCCTTGCCGTCGCCGAGATAACGGGTGAAGACGTCTTGCGTGGAACTGCAATAGCCGCTTTCGACCATGAACCGCGCAAAGTGCGTGCGCGAAATCATGTCCGGATTCGACACGAATTTGAGCGCGCCTTCGTAGGCATTCGGCACGCCTAGCGTGGCGAGTTGCTCGCCGATCGCTTCGGCGCGCGCGGCGCGGCCGCTGCGGGTGCGCGCGAGGCCGTCGATCAGGACCGAGCTGGTTGGATCGATACCCAACCCGACGATGTGCACCGTGCGCGACGCCCACGTCACCGAAATCTCGACGCCGCTCAGGTATTTCATGCCGAGCGCCTCAGCCGTGCTGCGCGCTTCGTGCTGGCCGCCCAGTTCGTCGTGATCGGTCAGCGCCCACAGCGTCACGCCGCCCGCGTGCGCGCGGCGCGCGACGTCGGCCGGCGCGAATTGGCCGTCGGAAACGGTGGAGTGACAGTGGAGGTCGGCGTTCATTGCGTTCTTGAAAGGGATCTACGCCTATTTTACTGCAACGCAGTAAGGGGGCGCAGCGCTATCTCGTGGGCGAGACGCGTCGCCGTCGGCCTCATGGGCTTACGCGCAGAAGCCCTCGATCAGCGCGGCGACCTGCTCCGGCTGGTCGTGGTGGACCATGTGCCCCGCTTCGTCGATGATCTTTTCCCGCCAGTTCGGGAACGCCTGAAAACGCGCCTTGAATTCGTCGAGCGGGATCTCGCCGGAAATCTGCGCGAGCGTCGGCGAACCGGCGGCCTCGACGTGCAGCACCTTCGCGCTCACCTTGCGCCAGACCGCCATCACTTCGTCGAGGCGGTACAGCGTCGGGCCGCGCAGCTTGTGCGCCGGATCGGCGAGCAACATGAAGCGCCCTTCGCCATCCGGCTTCGACCAGTGCTGGGCGAGAAACCGCGCGCGCTCCGGCGCGAGCCGCGGATTGGTCTTGATCAGGCGCGCGGCGACATCGTCGAGCGACGCGTAGCGCTTCAGTGGCGGCGGATCGCGCAAGTCGTCGAGCCAGTTGCGCAGGCGTTTCGGCGCCTGCGCCGCGTGCGACGGCGCGAGTCCGAAACCCTCCAGATCGACCACCCGCCGCACCCGCTCCGGCCGCACGCCCGCGTACAGGCTGACGATGTTCGCGCCCATACTGTGGCCGACCAGGTTCACCTCGCCGCTCGGCGCGTAGTGATCGAGCAGCGCGTCGAGATCGGCGAGATAGTCCTGCACCCAGTAATTGCCGCCGCCCCGCTCCGCGACCGGCCAGTCCGACAGGCCGAAACCGCGCATGTCGGGCGCGATCACCTGCCAGTCGCCGCCCAGCGCGTCGACGACGAACTGGAACGACGCCGCCACGTCCATCCAGCCGTGCAGCATGAACAGGATCGGCGCGTCCGGGTTGCCCCAGCGACGCACATGCAGACGGAGGCCGCGCACGGCGACGAATTCAGACTGGGAGGTGTTCATAAACGGCTCGCGCAAAAAAGAATGGTCGTTCGATTATAACGAGATAGCGGAGCGATGCGCGGTGGATGGGTTCCAGCAAGCGTTCAGGAGTCGGCAGAGGGCGGAGTTGCGGGCGCTGCGGCTTCCGCCGGTGCCACCGGGCTCGCGTCAAGGCCCGCCAACGCCGTCAACGCGGCCAGTTCCGCCTCATCGAAGCCGGCCTCGCGGCGGGCTTCGAAATTGAACGGACCGCGTAATTTCGGTGCGTGATACTGGTCGGCAAGGCGCGCGTAGGTCTCGTACGGATCGAGCGCCCCGCCTTCGCACAAATGACGGAACCAGCGGTTGCCGATCAGCACGTGACCGATCTCGTCGCGCAGGATCACGTCGAGAATCGCCGCGGACGCCTGATCGCCCGCCTGCTGCAGTCGCGCGCGGATCGGCGGCGAGGCGTCGAGGCCGCGCGCCTCGAGGGTGCGCGGCACCAACGCCATGCGCGCCAGCACGTCGGCGCGGGTGCGCTCGCACATGTCCCACAGGCCGTCGTGCGCGGGAAAATCGCCGTACGCGTGACCGTATTCCGCGAGACGCGCGCTCAGCAGCGAGAAGTGATACGCCTCTTCGGCGGCGATTTTGAGCCAGTCGACATAGAACGCGGCCGGCATGCCGGCAAAACGCCAGACGGCGTCGAGCGCGAGATTGATCGCGTTGAATTCGATGTGCGCGAGCGCATGGAGTAGGACGGCACGGCCTTGCGGCGATTGCATGCCGCGCCGCGTCAACTGACGCGGATCGACCAGCTCGGGCCGCGCCGGACGGCCCGGCAGGCCCGCCGGTTCGGCGAATTCGAGGTGCGCGGAACAAGCGGCGCGGCCTTCGAGCACGTCGGCGTAAAGCGTGCGGGCGGCGGCGGCCTTGGTCGCCGGATCGGCTTCGCACAGCGCGGCAAGCGCCGCGGTGCGCGCGCACTGCGCCGGGGCGTCGGTCCGTGCCTCGCCGGGCGCCGAAGTACCGTCGTGCAACGCAGACGGGTCAGCAGACGATCGAGCGGGCGACAACCCGGGCGAAACCAGCGAAGCGGACGAAGCGGACGAAGCGGACGAAGCAGCAAACATCATGGCAAACAGATCGGCTAACGGACGGGGAATCGGAAAGACGGACAACGACGGCAACGCAACGGACGAGGCGCGCCTCAACGCACTCAGGCACCCCAACCACACAACCGTTTACAATACTCGATTCGACAATCCAGCGCGCCCACCGCGCTGGCGAGGCGGTACGAGCCGGGCCAACCCGGCGTGCCGGACCGCTTGCGGCCCATCCAGCGCGCGCAGCGACCGATCAACAGCAACGATGTTGCATGGGACCGAAGCCGGCGCGACAGCGCCGACGCCGGCCCGACAGGAGACACTGTGACCATTTACAAACTCGGCGACGCCGCCCCGACCATCCACGAAAGCGTGTTCGTCGCCGATTCGGCGAACATCATCGGCAATGTGACGCTCGAGGCCAACGCCAGCGTCTGGTTCGGCGCGACGCTGCGGGGCGATAACGAACCGATCACGATCGGTGCCGGCAGCAACGTGCAGGAAAACGCGGTGCTGCATACCGACCCCGGCTTTCCGCTCACCATCGAGCAGAACGTCACGATCGGCCACCAGGTCATGCTGCACGGCTGCACGATCCAGGAAGGCTCGCTGATCGGAATTCAGGCGGTGGTCTTGAATGGTGCGGTAATCGGCCGCAACTGTCTGGTCGGAGCGGGCGCCATCGTCACCGAGGGCAAAGTGTTTCCCGACAATTCGCTGATTCTCGGCGCGCCCGCCAAAGTGGTGCGCGAGCTGAACGAAACGGATATCGCCAATATGCAGCGCGGCACGGCAAGCTATGCCGAGCGCCGCGAGTATTTCAAGGCGCGGCTCGTGCGCATCGGCTAACCAGCCGGAGCGCGCGGCGCGCAGGGCGCGGCATCAGGCCGCGTCATTCGACCGAGGAAAAGTTGTGAGCGACCAGTTGCAAAAATTCATGTTCAGCGCGGCGCCAGTGCGCGGCGAGATCGTTTCGCTGCGCAATACCTGGCAGGAAGTGCTGACGCGCCGTGATTATCCGGCGCCCGTGCGGACGATTCTGGGCGAAATGATGGCCGCGTGCGCGCTGCTGTCGGCGAACCTCAAGTTCAACGGCACGCTCGTCATGCAGATTTTTGGCGACGGCCCGGTCAAGATGCTGGTGGTCCAGTGCGGCTCCGATCTGTCCATGCGGGCCACCGCCAAGCTGTCCGGCGAATCGGCCGAGACGATCGGCGAAGCCACCAGCATGATCGACCTGCTCAACGCAAGCGGCCACGGCCGCTGCGTGATCACGCTCGACCCGGCCGACAAGCAGCCGGGCCAGCAGCCGTATCAAAGTATCGTGCCGCTGTCGGGCGTGGACGGCCCGCTGAAATCGATGGCGGAAGTGCTCGAACACTACATGCATCACTCGGAGCAACTCGACACGCGTCTGTGGCTCGCGGCGAACACCGAGCGCGCGGTCGGCATGCTGCTGCAAAAGCTGCCCGGCGACGGCGGTATCGTCCCGCATCCGGGCGAACTGGACGCCGATACGTGGGAACGCGTCTGCACACTCGGCGGCACGCTGTCGCAAGACGAGTTGCTGAAGGAAGAACCGGAAACCGTGTTCCGCCGGCTGTTCTGGCAGGAAAACGTGCAGCATTTCGAGCCGGCTCAGGCGCGTTTCGAATGCGGCTGTTCGCGCGAAAAAGTCGGTGCGATGCTGAAAATGCTGGGCCGCGAAGAAGTGGACAGCGTGATCGAAGAGCGCGGTCACGTGGAGATTCATTGCGAGTTCTGCAACCAGCGTTATGAATTCGATCCGGTCGACGTGGCGCAACTTTTTGTCGCCAACGCGCTCTCACAAGGCGTGTCGCCGGCGGCCGACCAGCGGCACTGAAACGGCTGACCGACGCGGGCTTTATGCGCTTTCGGGCGAAGGTCGGCAGCCGGTTCATCGCTCGAGCTTCACGGCAGGAAAATAGCGTGCCGCGCGCCGCCTTCACGAGGTGCCGACGGCGCGCTATTTTTGATCATTGTGTTGAATCATTGGCTGGCCACGCTGCGAATCATTCGCCCACGCGTCCGGCCGATGGAGATCGAACATGAATAAAACTGTTTCGTTGTCCCGCCACGCGCGTCTGTTCGCGTTGTTGACCGTCGTCGCCGGTAGCGCCGCCTTGGCCGGCTGCGTGATGGATCCGCCGGGGCCTTCACCGATTTATAGTCGCCTGCCGGCCGACCAGTCGGGCGTGGCCGCCACGGCCCAACCGCTCACGCCGGAAGAGCGTCAGCGCTACGACGCGATCGACCAACAGGTCATGACCGAGCAGAACCAGGCCATTGCCGCCGAAAACGCGGCGCAGGCGTGGTCGCGTTACTACTCGCCGCAACCGGTCTCGGTATATGGCAGCTATTACGGCGGCGGCGGTTGGGGACGTGGCTGGGGCACGGGGATCGGGGTCGGGTATTCGCCGTATTGGGGTTGGTAAGCGTCTCACGACTCCCACGTGTCGATCCATCGCGCAAAAGAAAAAGCCGCTTGTTAAGCGGCTTTTTTTGCTCACGCGAATCGCGCTCAGCGAACATTGATCGCGCGCTGCGCGACCTGGCTCAATGCGCAGGCTTCTTCTCTTTCGCCGCGCTCTTCGCACCGTGCTTGCGCTCCGGCTTCGCACGCGACTCCGGATTCGGCACCATATGCAATGGCGCAGCGGAAACCTCGCCCCGCGTCGACGTCGTCACCGACGGCGTGTTCGCGGCCGGCAACGGCGCGTTCGGCGACACGAACTGCACGAACACTTCGCCGTCTTTCACCATGCCCATTTCGTAGCGCGCCCGCTCTTCCACCGCGGCCGTGCCGTTCTGCAAATCCTGCACTTCGCCCTGAATCCGCTCGTTGCGCACTTTCGAATCGGCATTCTTCTGCAGTTGCTGCGCCAGTTGCTGCTGCAACTCGTGCACGCGCAACCAGCCGCCGTGTCCCCACCAGAGCGGGTACTGGATCAGCGCCAGTAGAACGATCAGGACAGCAGTGACAAGCCGCATGAAGTAAGCACAATAAATACGCGCCGCCCTGCGCTATACGCAGGGCGGCGAGGTGAATCAGAAACGAAGGGTAACCGGCTCATCGGTTAGCGCGGTAGTAGTAGTGACCAGAAGTTTGGCCAGCCCACACATTAGCGCAGATTGTAGAACGCCGATTTACCCGGGTAGCTTGCGATATCGCCGAGGTCTTCTTCGATACGCAGCAACTGGTTGTACTTCGAGATGCGGTCCGAACGCGACAGCGAACCCGTCTTGATCTGACCGGCATTCAGGCCGACCGCGATATCCGCGATCGTCGAATCTTCGGTTTCGCCCGAACGGTGCGAGATCACGGCCGTGTAGCCGGCGCGCTTGGCCATTTCGATGGCCGCGAAGGTTTCCGTCAGCGTGCCGATCTGGTTGATCTTGATCAGGATCGAGTTGGCGATGCCCTTCTCGATGCCTTCCTTCAGGATGCGCGTGTTGGTCACGAACAGATCGTCGCCGACCAGTTGAACCTTCTTGCCGAGCTTCTCGGTCAGCGTCTTCCAGCCTGCCCAGTCGCTTTCGTGCATGCCGTCTTCGATCGAGACGATCGGGAACTTGTCGGCGAGATTCGCCAGGTAGTCCGCGAATTCCGTCGACGACAGTTGCAGACCTTCGCCGGCCAGTTGGTACTTGCCGTCGTGGTAGAACTCGCTCGCTGCGCAGTCGAGCGCGAGCAGCACGTCTTCACCGGCGCGGTAGCCCGCTTTCTCAATAGCTTGCAGGATCGTCGACAGGCATTCGTCGTTGCTGCCGAAGTTCGGCGCGAAGCCGCCTTCGTCGCCCACCGCCGTGCTCATGCCGCGATCCGACAGGATCTTCTTCAGTGCGTGAAACACTTCGGCGCCGCAGCGCAGTGCTTCGCGGAAGGTCGGCTGGCTGACCGGCACGATCATGAATTCCTGGATGTCCAGGCTGTTGTTCGCGTGCGCGCCGCCGTTGACGATGTTCATCATCGGCACCGGCAGTTGCATGGCGCCCGAGCCGCCGAAGTAGCGGTACAGCGGCAGGCCGGCTTCTTCAGCGGCAGCCTTCGCGACGGCCATCGAGACAGCCAGCATCGCGTTCGCGCCGAGGCGCGACTTGTTGTCGGTGCCGTCGAGTTCCAGCAGGGTCTTGTCGAGGAAGGCCTGCTCGGAAGCGTCGAGGCCCATGATCGCTTCGGAGATTTCGGTGTTGATGTGCTCGACTGCCTTCAGCACGCCCTTGCCGCCGTAACGGCCGGTTTCGCCGTCGCGCAGTTCGATCGCTTCACGCGAACCGGTCGACGCGCCCGACGGCACCGCCGCGCGGCCCATCGTGCCCGACTCGAGCAGCACGTCGCATTCGACGGTGGGGTTGCCTCGCGAATCGAGAATCTCTCGACCGATGATATCTACGATAGCACTCATGGTTTCCTCAAGAAATGACGTTGAATTCTTTACTGTGACACTGTACCAGGCGCATATCGCGATGCAGAAAACCGGTCTCCCCGGCTAACTGCCTGCGCGCCGATATGTTCGACGACCATTGCGTGCACTCCCCGCATGCCGGCGATCGCGCTCATTATGCAAGCCGATCGTGACACGCGACGAATGCCTGAATCAGTTGAAATTGCTTTCGAGGAACGGCGCGCGCTTGACGGCCTGATCGAGCGTAACCAGCGTCTCGAGCAGGTCGGCCATGCGATGCAACGGCACGGCGTTCGGACCGTCCGACTTGGCTTCGGCCGGATTCGGGTGCGTCTCCATGAAGAGCCCCGACACACCGACCGCCACCGCGGCACGCGCCAGCACCGGCACGAATTCGCGCTGACCGCCCGAGCTCGTGCCCTGCCCGCCCGGCAACTGCACCGAGTGGGTCGCGTCGAACACGATCGGCGCGTGAGTTTCGCGCATGATCGCAAGCGACCGCATGTCCGAAACGAGGTTGTTATAGCCGAACGACACGCCGCGTTCGCACGCCATGAAGCGGTCTTCCGACAGACCGGCTTCGCGCGCGGCATCACGCGCCTTGTCGATCACGTTCTTCATGTCGCCCGGTGCGAGAAACTGGCCTTTCTTGATGTTGACCGGTTTGCCCGAACGCGCGCAAGCATGAATGAAGTCCGTTTGACGGCACAGGAAAGCGGGCGTTTGCAGCACGTCGACCACCGACGCGACCTGCTCGATCTCGTGCTCGGCGTGAACATCGGTCAGCACCGGCAGACCGAGCTGACGCTTCACTTCCGACAGGATCCGCAAACCTTCGTCCATGCCCAGACCGCGGAACGACTTGCCGCTGCTGCGATTGGCTTTGTCATACGACGATTTGTAAATGAACGGAATGTTCAGCTTCGTGCAGATTTCCTTCAGCCGGCCCGCCGTGTCGATCGTCATCTGTTCGGATTCGACGACACAGGTGCCTGCGATCAGGAAAAACGGCTTGTCGAGCCCGATTTCGAAATCGCCCAGTTTCATGCTTTCTCCCCGACTTCGGCCGCCGTGCGGGACTGCTGACCCGCGAGCGCCGCTTCGACGAACGACTTGAACAGCGGATGGCCGTCACGCGGCGTGGACGTGAATTCCGGGTGGAACTGCACCCCGACGAACCACGGGTGCATGCTGCGCGGCAATTCCATCATTTCCGGCAGATCTTCACTCGGGGTACGGGCGCTGATGATAAGGCCGCCGGCTTCGAGTTGGGGCACGAAGCGGTTATTGACTTCATAACGGTGACGATGGCGTTCGTTCACATCCTTGCCATAGATCTCTTCGGCCATCGTGCCGGGCTTGATCGGGCAACGCTGCGAACCGAGGCGCATGGTGCCGCCCAGATCGGATTCTTCGGTGCGCTTCTCGACCTTGCCTTCGCGGTCGTACCACTCGGTGATCAACGCGACCACACGGTTCTCCGTTTCCGGATCGAACTCGGTGCTGTTCGCGTTCTTCAGGCCGACCACGTCGCGGGCGAATTCGATCACGGCCAGCTGCATGCCGAGGCAGATGCCGAGGTACGGCACTTTCGCTTCACGCGCATAGCGGATCGCGGCGATCTTGCCTTCGGTACCGCGACGGCCGAAACCGCCCGGCACGAGCACCGCATCGAGATGCCGGAGGCTGTCGACGCCGTGCGTCTCGACTTCTTCCGAATCGATGTACTCGATGTTGACCTTGGTCGACGTATGCATCGACGCATGGCGCAACGCTTCGATCAGCGACTTGTACGACTCGGTCAGGTCGACGTACTTGCCGACCATGCCGATCGTGACTTCGTGCTTCGGATGCTCGAGCTTGTCGACCAGGTCGGACCACATGGACAGGTCGGCGGCCTTCGGCGAGAGCTTGAGCTCTTCGCAGATAATCGCGTCGAGGCCCTGGTCATGCAGCATTTGCGGAATCTTGTAGATGCTGTCGGCGTCCCACACGGAGATCACCGCATCTTCCGGCACGTTCGAGAACATCGAGATCTTGGCGCGCTCGTCGTCCGGAATGCGGCGGTCGGCACGGCACAGCAGCACGTGCGGCGAAATGCCGATTTCGCGCAGCTTCTGAACGCTGTGCTGGGTGGGCTTGGTCTTCAGCTCGCCAGCCGTGGCAACCCACGGCACCAGCGTGAGGTGCACGAAGCACGCGCTGTTACGGCCCATGCGCAGGCTCATTTGACGTGCGGCTTCGAGGAACGGCAGCGATTCGATGTCGCCCACCGTGCCGCCCACTTCGACGATCGCGACGTCGGGCTCGCCGCAGGTGGCCGACGCTGCGCCACGTTCGACGAACGCCTGAATTTCATTCGTGATGTGCGGGATGACCTGCACCGTCTTGCCGAGATAATCGCCGCGGCGTTCCTTGCGGATTACCGATTCGTAAATCTGGCCGGTGGTGAAGTTATTGGCCTTGCGCATCTTCGTGCTGATGAAGCGCTCATAGTGGCCAAGGTCGAGGTCGGTCTCTGCTCCGTCTTCCGTAACGAACACTTCGCCGTGTTGAAACGGGCTCATCGTGCCGGGGTCGACGTTGATGTACGGATCGAGCTTGAGGAGGGTGACTTTAAGACCGCGCGATTCGAGGATCGCGGCGAGGGAAGCGGCGGCAATACCCTTGCCGAGGGAAGATACTACGCCGCCGGTGACGAAAACATATTTGGTCATCGCTGGATGCTCGCGGGAAAAACGGATTATACCGTAAAGCAGGGTCTCAACCCAGCAAAATCCGAGCGACATCTGCATGTGACTGTGTCATGGCGGCGGCCCTTGCGCCACGCCGATCATGCACTGTTTTTCCGTCCCGGCGTTATCGCGGCCCACGGCCCCGAGTCAGGCTCACCGTTCCAGCTCGCGCAACATCCGCTGCACGGCGCGGGCGGTTTCGAGCGGTTTTTCCATCGGATACAGATGGCTGCCCTCGATCCACTCCACATGACCGCCGGTCGCGCGGCGGGTCGCATCGAGACCGGCCTGGCGAATTTCCTTCGACCGCGTGCCCGCGATGAACCCCACCGGCACCGGCGCGCCCCGGGCGAGCCGCGAGCCGAGCGTATGCGGCAAGGTCTTGTAGATCTGATATTCGGTACGGCGATCGAACGCCAGCGCCCGCGCACCGTCGATCGAGGTTTGCGGAATCCCGAAGTCGATGTAATCGGACAACATGCGTTCGTCCCAGCGCGCGAACGCCGGCTTCGAATGGAAATGGCGCCACGCCTCGTCGCGGCTCGCCCATTGGGTGCGTCGCGTGCGGGTGGCGGCCGCGGGTGACAGGCGCTCGTCGAGGCCGGTCCATTGCGACACGCGCAACATGCTACTGCGCCAGCCGGCGATCACCGGCGAATCGAGCATCACCACGCCCCTCACCCACTGCGGCTTTTTCAGCGCGGCCATCAGCGACAGATAGCCGCCGAGCGAATGCCCCACCAGCCACACCGGCTGTTCATACGCGCGACCGATGTCGTCGAGCAGCTGCTCGACCAGATGCGGCCAGTCCTGGGTCACCGGGTAACGCGCGTCGTGACCGATGCGCTCGATGGAGCGCAGCTCGTAGTCGTCGGCGAGTTCGGCGAAGATTGTCCGGTAGGTCGACGCCGGAAAACCGTTCGCGTGCGAGAAGTGAATGATGTTTTTCAACTGCGGCTCTCTCCGTTCTGTTTTTTCTTGCGGGCCCGGTGGTTGGCCACTTTTCGACGATCCAGTTGACGCTGCGGTCAGCGATCCATCCAGTAGCGGCGCCGCACGTCGCGATAACGTTCGAGCGTCAGCCTGACGCCTTGCGTGCCCGAGTGGGCAGGCGCGCCACGCGCCGGATCAGCCTCGACCTCGACACGCACCGCGCCATCCGTATCGCTGCGCCCGAGCTCGATCCGCCTTGCCCGATAGCGCTCGAATACGCCCGCGTCCGGATGATGAAAACGGTTGCGATAGCCTACCTGAAATAGCGCGACGAGCGGTTCGATAGAGTCGAGGAACGGTTCGGTCGATGAGGTCTTGCTGCCGTGATGCGGCACGACCAGCACCTGCGCGCGCAACGCGTCGGGGGCGCGCGCGAGCAGCACGCGTTCGACCGGCGCCTCGATGTCCGCCGTCAGCAAGGCCGCGACACGCGGGGGCGCCGTTTGAACGGGCGCGGTGGACGGCGCCGCCGAGGTGCCGTCCGAGGCCGCGAGCGGCGCAGCCCACCGCGGGCCAACGCCCGAAGCACCCAGCGAATCCGAGCCCGGCCCGTCCGACGCCTCCAACGTACTCACCCGCAGCACACAAGCATGCGCATTCGGCTTACCTTGCAGCGGCCCGGCATCCGGCCACAGCATCGCGAACTCGACGTCGTCCCACTGCCAGCGCTGCCCCGCGGCGCACGGCAGCGTGTCGGCGCCGTGCTGCTTCGCGTTCGACCACAACGCGTTCTCCGGCGCCAGCGCCGCCACCATCTGGCGAACCTCGATCGCCTCGAACACGGCGGGCGCGCCGCCCGAGTGATCGGAATCGGCGTGGCTGATGACGAGCGTATCGAGCGCGTTGACGCCACGCGCCTGCAAAAACGGCACGACCACGCGCTCGCCCGCGTGGGTCGATTCCGGTCCCGGCCCGGCGTCGAACAGCAGCGTGTGATGGGCGGTTTCGATCAGCACCGACGTGCCCTGACCGACGTCCAGCGCGGTCAGACGGAAAGTTCCGGGCGCAGGTCCGTTGGGCGGCGGCATCAGCAGCGGCAACCAGGTGAGCGGCGCGGCCCAGCGCAACGGCCAGCCGCGCGGCGCCAGACACCAGAGCACGCCGATCGCTGCTGCGGCCAGCGTCCAGGCGTCCGGTTGCGGCAACCGCCAGACCGCCCACGCGGGAGCGGACAGCATCCGCAAAGCCGACGCCAGCCCATCGAGCAGCGCGTGCGCGCCCTGGAACAGGTAGGCGTCGAACGGCGCGGGCAGCGCGACGCCGGCCAGCACCGCCGGCGTGACGAGCAGGCTCACCCACGGAATCGCGAACGCGTTCGCGAGCGGGCCGATCAGCGGGATCTGCGCGAACCAGTAGACGGTAAGCGGCGCAAGCGCGACGGTGACCGCGAACTGCACGTGCGCGGCGCTACGCAGCCGTTCGATGACAGCCCGGGCACGGCGCCGCAAACCGGCGCGCGCGCTCGACCACCGGTTCGCTGCGACGGCGTCGGCTTCATCGCCCTCTGCCACGCGATGTTGTTCATGATCCTGCACGCGCGGCCGCCCCGACACCGCGAACAGAATCGCCGCCACCGCGCAGAACGACAACCAGAATCCCGCCGACACCACCGCCCACGGATCGATCAGCAGCACTAGTCCCAGCGCCCACGCCAGCACCATCGAACGGGCGACATGGCGGCCGCTGACAAACGCCAACGCGAGGACACCGGCCATCCATAGTGCGCGCTGCGCCGGCACGTTGAAGCCGGCCAACGCGGCATGCAGGGCCGCGAACAGCGCGCCGGCCGCCGCCGCGACGATCTGAGCGGGCAAGCACAACGGCCAGTGATCGCCGATCCAGCCCGAGCGCCGCCACAACGAGCCCGCCAGCCATCCGGCAAGACCCGCGGCGAAGCCGATGTGCAAACCCGAGATCGCCACCAGATGACTCGTGCCGGTGCCGCGCATCAACAGCCAGTCCGCCGCGCTGACTTCGTCCTGCGCGCCGATCGCCAGCGCCACGACGATGCCGCGATGCGGCGCGTCGGCGAGCACGGCGTCGATCCGTGCGCGCAAGGCCGCGCGCCAGCGATCCACCGTGACGCCGACCCCGTGCGCTGCGCCCGGCAAGCGCGACGCCAAAGCCGGGGCGCTCACGTAGCCGGTCGCGCGCACGTTGCGGGCGAGCAGGTTGGCTTCGGCGTCGCGCACGCCGAAGTTCGCGTTGCCGTGCGGACGTTTGAGACGCACCGTCAGACGCCAGCGCTCACCCGGCTCGAGCGGAGGCGCAGGCGCCGCCGCTTGCTGGGCGATCCAAGCCAATTGAATCACGCGAGGAAAGGCGACGATCGGCGCGTCGGCCGACTCGACCTCGAATAGAAACCGGGCGCCCTTTTCGTCGCGCGACGGCAGGCCTTTGATGCTACCGGTCACGACGACGTCGCGGCCTTCCCAGTCGTTCGGCAAGCTCACCGCGAGCCGTACTTCGGCGCGCCACGCGGCGTAGCCGAAGCCGGCGCAGATTGCCGCGCACCAGATGCCGGTCCAGAGGGCAAACGTCCGCAGACGCGTGTTGCAGCCGATGGCGTGTACGCGGACGTTTCGTGCGCAGGCAGGCGTCGCGGCCCAAACCGCGACACCCACCCCCAAACCCCCAACCGCAAGCAGCCCAAACCACAGCCACCCGCCCGGCAACACGGCCTGCCGCTGCAACCCCACCACGCCCAACGCAAATCCGCACCACCACGCCCGCATACGCCCTCCGTCCAGCCATCGCCAGACGGCACAACGTCAACGACAGGCGTCGGCCAGCCCGCCGGACGTGGATATCGCCCGGCGCGAACCCTTCAGATCAACGTGTCGATTATGCAGAGGAAAGCGCCAGCCGCGGCAAGGCGGCGAGCGCGTTAGCCGTTGTGCCTAGGGCGGCTTCGTCGGCGCTCATGCCGCGCAGTTGCGCGAGGCCCGCGCCGATCGCCGGAATCTGGTCCGGCGCGTTGCGCTGTTTATAGATCCACGAAGGTGCAATGTCCGGTGCATCGGTTTCGACGACCAGCGCATCGAACGGCAATTGCTCGGCAAGCCGGCGAATTTGCCGCGCGCGCTCGAACGTCAGATTGCCGCCGAAGCCGAGATGCATGCCCTGATCGAGATAGGCTTGCGCCTGCTGAAAACTTCCGTTGAACGCGTGCGCGATGCCGCGATGAATCTGCTGCCGCCGCAGCCCCGCGATCACCTGGTCCTGCGATTTGCGCACATGGCAAATCACCGGCAAATCGAATTCGCGCGCGAGTTGCAGTTGTCCGTTGTAGAAAAACTGCTGGCGCGCATCGTCGAGACCGTCGACGAAATAGTCGAGCCCAATCTCGCCGATGCCGACGAACAACGGATCGTCCAGACTCGCCTCGATCTCCATGCGCAGCAAGTCGAGGTCGCTGTCCTGCGCGCCCGGCGTAAACAACGGATGAATGCCGAGCGCGTACGCGCCGCCTTCCACCCGATGCGCCAGCTCACGCACCGCCGCGAAGTTCTGGCGACCGATCGCGGGAATCACGATCCGTCCGACGCCTGCCGCGCGCGCCGACGCCGCGACGGCATCGCGGTCGGCGTCGAATTCGGAAGCATCGAGATGACAGTGGGTATCGATCCACATGGCGTGTCCGGCTATGCGCGCAGCGTTAGGCGATCAGAAAACAAGACGATGAAACGATCAGATCGCCAGCGTCACCGACCGCTCAAACCGGCACCGGCGGCTCTTCATGGAGCACGCCTTCGCGCAACCGCATGATGCGGTCGCAACGTCCAGCCAGTTCGGGATCGTGCGTGACGATCACGAAGCTGGTCTCCATGGTCTGCGACAGTTCGAGCATCAAATTGAACACGGTATCGGCGGTGCCGCCGTCGAGATTGCCGGTCGGTTCATCGGCGAGCACGCAGGCGGGTTTGGTCACCAGCGCCCGTGCAATCGCCACCCGCTGACGCTCGCCACCGGACAACTCGCCCGGCCGATGTTTCGCGCGATGCCCCATGCCGACCCGCTCCAGCACCGCGAGCGCTTCGCGGCGTGCGACTTCGGTCGGCAAGCGACGAATCCGCAGCGGCATGGCGACGTTGTCGAGCGCGGTGAATTCCGGTAGCAAATGGTGGAACTGATAGACGAAACCCAGCGCGCGATTGCGCAGGTCGTTGCGCTCGCGCTCGGAGAGTTTCGTGAACGGCTTGCCCATCACGGACACTTGGCCCGCGCTCGGATCGTCGAGCCCGCCGAGCACATGCAGCAACGTGCTCTTGCCGGAACCCGACGCGCCGACGATTGCCAGTTTCTCGCCGCGGCGCACGCTCAGTTGCGTATTGTTGAGCACCTGCACGTTCAAACCGCCCTGCACGAACGCCTTGGAAATGCCGGTTGCTTCGAGCACGTACGGATACGGCGCGTTGTCCTGAGAAGTCATGGGTAAAGTCGCGGTTCGGTCATTCATAGCGCAGCGCCTCCGCAGGACGGACTTTCGCACCGCGCCAGCTCGGGTAAAGCGTTGCCAGCGCCGACATCAGGAAGGCGATGATGCCGATCCGCGCGACGTCGGCCGGAATCAGTTCCGACGGCAGTTCGTTGATGAAGTACACCGACGGCGGCAGGAATTGCACGCCGAGCACGTGTTCGATCATCGGCACGAGCCATGGAATGCTCCACGCGATCAGGCAGCCGAGCGCCACGCCCGTCGCCGTGCCGATAAAGCCGATCGTCACGCCCTGCACCACGAAGATCTTCATGATCGAGCGAGGCTGCGCGCCGAGCGTACGCAGAATCGCGATATCGGCCTGCTTGTTGGTCACGGTCATGACCAGCGACGACACCAGATTGAACGCCGCCACCGCGATGATGAGCGTGAGGATGATGAACATCATGCGTTTTTCGATCTGCACCGCCGAGAACCAGGTCTTGTTCTGCTGCGTCCAGTCGCGAATATAGAGGTCGCCAGACAAGGTCCGGGCGAGCTGGTGCGCGACCTCCGGCGCGCGCTGCATGTCGGTCAGGCGCAAGCGCACACCGGTCGGCGCGGGCAGCCGGAACAGCGCCTGCGCGTCTTTGATATTGATTAGCGCAAGCGTGCTGTCGTACTCGTAATGCCCGGATTCGAAGATGCCCACCACGGTGAACTGCTTCAGCCGCGGCAGCATGCCGGCGGGCGTGATGGTGCCTTCGGGCGCGACCAGCGTGATCTTGTCGTTGACCTGCACGCCGAGATTGGTGGCGAGATCGGCCCCCAGCACGATGCCGAAGTCGCCCGGAACCAGCGCGTTCAGCGTGCCGCCTTTCATCTCCTTACCGATGTCGGACACTTCAGGCTCCAGCGACGGCTCGACGCCGCGCAGCGCCACCCCGCTCACGGCATCCTGACGCGTGAGCAGCGCCTGCGCCTCGACGTACGGCGCCGCGCCGATGACCTCCTTGTTTTGACGCGCTTCCTGCGCGGTCAGTTGCCAGTTGGGCATCGAGCCGGTCGGCGAAAAAATTTCGACGTGCGCGAGCACCGACAACATGCGGTCGCGCACCTCTTTCTGGAACCCGTTCATCACCGACAACACGACGATCAGCGCCGCGACGCCGAGCGCGATGCCGGACATCGACACCAGCGCGATGAAGGAGATGAAGCCGTTGCCGGTCGTGCGTTTGCCGGCGCGGGTGTAGCGCCAGCCAATCTGCCATTCGTAGGGAAATTTCAAGCGAATCCTTTTCTGCGTTCTTCGGCTTTGTGCCGCGCACGCGGGCGTGAAGCGCCTGTCGTGCGGCCCGAGCGTATTGATCATTGGTGTCGCGGCGACGCGGATGGTTCCGGCGCGGCGCGCCAGCGCGTAGCAAGGCGCGCGCCACCGTTCACCGCCGCCGCTCCGTGCCGCCTCTCATTGTTGTCTGAAAGCCGGCCATTGCGGTCGTCACCGCCGATCAAGCGCGAAGTTTGCCATACAATCCCGCGGACTCGCCGACTCCGGCCTCGCGGCCGCTGCTAAAGCAGGTTATAGCGCTCACGCAGCGTGTTGAATACTCGCACTCTTTACCTTTCAGCTCCGCTTTTTCCCGGCAAGGCTTGTTTGGCCATCCGGCGCTTCGGTCAAGCTCATACCCGGCAGATAGACGGACAGCGTATCTACCGTAAAATCGCGCGGCGTGCGGAATGCGCCGCGCGAGCTGACTCAGCGGCCACCAATGACAAATAGCCACCCCACCGGCACCTCGGAGCGTCCCGAAATTCTGCCCCTGACGAGCCTGCGAGGGTTGGCGGCCCTGTTGATCGTCGTCAATCACCTCGCGTTACTGTTGCCGCAGATCGGACATTCGTCGGCCCGGCCGGCGTTCGTAAAGACCGGGCTGCTCGGCATGACGGTATTCTTCGTGCTGAGCGGCTTTGTGATGTATTACAACTATGCTCACCGAATCGCGAGTTCGCCTTCGGCCGGCACGGTCCGCTTCATCTTCGCGCGGATAGCACGTCTCTACCCCCTGCTGATCGTGTATGTGCTGTTCAACTTCGGGCTCAACATCGCGAGGTCTATCGCGACGGGCGATGCCGCCTCCGCGTCGACCTTTATGACCACGTTGCCGCTCTACCTGATCGGTGTGCAGACCTGGTTCTACGCGGTCATCAATGGCATCAACGTCAGCGTATCGCAGTACTACGGCAACCCCGCGTGGTCGATAAGCGCCGAGCTTTTTTTCTATCTCGTCTTCGTGCCTGTCATCATCTTGCGTGGCAAGAGCGGGCCTTCCGTGGCACGCGGCGTGATGGTGGTGATCGCAAGCGTAGCCTGCCGCACGTTGTTTATCGCGATCGCTTCAATGCCGGCCGTGCAGAGTTGGATCGGCGGCAAATTCGGTGTGTCGCCGACGCTCAGCGTCGACTATTGGCTTATCTACTACTCGCCGTACGGCCGCTGTTTTGAATTCTTTGCCGGTCTGGGTCTCGCCGAAATCTGGCTGGCCAGAAACGCGCCCGTGCCGAGTCTCGTGCGGCGGCTTGGAATGCTCACCGGGCTCGCGGGTATCGCTTATATCGTCGTGTCGTTCGGCAGCGAGTCCGTGTTTCACGCGCCCCGTCTGTTCGAAGATAACGCGACGAATATCGGCTATGTCGCCGCCGTGCCCCCGGCCATCTTCTTTCTCAGCCGAAGCGAGGCGTTCGCTTCACGCGTGTTGACGTTTGCCCCGTTGCTGTTCATCGGCGAGATCAGCTATTCGCTTTACCTCGTTCACACCAACGTCGAACCGGTCTTTCACGTTTCACCAGAAACCGTCCTGTCGGATCACGTCGGCATGGCGATCGCGCGCTGCGTGCTGTTCATCGGCGTCTCGCTCCTGATCGCGACGGCTTCGTACCGATTCGTTGAAATGCCGGCGCGCCTGCAGGTGCTCCGTTTTCTGCGGAAGTTTCACCCGGACTGAGCGAATCAGCCGCCGCCGGACCCGGCACGGAAAAGCGGCCATTACCGGAAAGCCGGAATGGTTTGCCCTACAATGCGCAGCATCATGCACGCCAACCGTCTCCATCTTCTTCTCCCCTTCGCGCTGCCCGCCGCAGCGGACGCCTCCACCGCGCTACACGACATACAGAGTCCCGCTCTCGACCGGCTAATCGCTCGCGCGACGCTGGTGGAACGCGTGGTCGGCGAGGATTTTCAGCGCACGCTGCCGCACGAGCGCTGGGTGGCCCGGCAATTCGGCGCGCTGCCCAGCGGCGCTCCAGCGGCCGACGAAGCACCGCTCGCGCCATACATGCTGCGCGCCGACGGCGGCGACCCCGGTGCGGCGACATGGGCCTGCGTGCAGCCGGTGCATGTGCGTATCGCGCACGATCATCTGGTGCTGATCGATCCCGCCTCGCTCGATTTGTCCGACGACGAAGCCGGTGCGCTGCTCGCGGTCGCGCGGCCCTTGATCGAAGAACTCGGCGTGCGCATCGAAGCGCCGCGTCCCGCTCGCTGGTATCTGTCCGGCGACGGTTTCGGCACGTTGGCGGGCGCGTCGCCGCTACGCGCGAGCGGCCGCAACATCGAAATCTGGCTGCCGCACGAGGCGCATTCCGGCGAACGGTCGCGCGCGTGGATGAAGCTACAGAACGAAGTGCAAATGGCCTGGTTCGAGCATCCGGTCAACGAAGCCCGCGAGGCGCGAGGCCTGCCGGCGGTTAACTCGATCTGGTTTCACGCGCAAGGCGCGCTGCAGCCGGTGCGCAGTCCGTTCGCGCGGGTTCTTTCGGATGCGGCGGCCACGCGCGGTCTGGCGCTGACGGCGGGTGTCGAGGTGGGCGCGCCGCCGGCGTCGTTCAGCGCGCTGCAGAGCGCCGCTACCGGCACTACCCTCGTCGAACTCGATCCCTTCTCCGCGCCCTACATCGAGCAGGACTGGGCGCGCTGGAACGACGCCTTCGCCGCGCTGCAATCCGACTGGTTCGACCCCGCGCTCGCCGCACTGCAATCCGGCGAACTCGGCGAACTCGACCTGACCCTGTGCGGCGACACCGGCTCGGTGACGCTCACCGTCACGCGCGGCGACCTGCGTAAATTCTGGCGGCGGCGGGTGCTCGCGTCGCTCTTCATCGAATGATTGATTGCACGACATTGATCGCATGACCCACGGCCTTTCCGAATGACACGAATCGTTACGCGCGCCTGCTCCCCCGTCGATGCCGAAGTGCTCACCCGCCACGGCCTGCATCCGGTGCTCGCGCGCCTTTACGCGGCGCGCGGCGTGTGCATGCCCGATGAAATCGAAACCGGCCTCGCGCGGCTCGTGCCGCCCGCCGGCCTCAAAGGCTGCGAAGACGCCGCCGCGTTGCTCGCCGACGCGATCCAGCAGAAGCGCCGCATGCTGGTGGTCGCCGACTACGATTGCGACGGCGCCACCGCCTGCGCGGTCGCGGTGCGCGGGCTGCGCATGTTCGGCGCCCAGATCGACTATCTGGTGCCGAACCGCTTTGAATATGGCTACGGCCTGACGCCGGAGATCGTCGCGCTGGCTGCGCGCAACCCGTCGGGCAAACCGGAACTGCTGATTACCGTCGACAACGGCATCGCCAGCGTCGACGGCGTGGAAGCGGCCAACGCGCTCGGCATCGACGTGCTGGTCACCGACCACCATCTGCCCGGCGACGAACTGCCGGCCGCCCGCGCGATCGTCAATCCGAACCAGCCGGGCTGCACGTTCCCGAGCAAGTGCATTGCCGGCGTCGGCGTGATGTTTTACGTGCTGCTGGCGTTGCGCGCGGAATTGCGGCGTCGCGGCGCGTTCGGCGACGACTGTCCGGAGCCGCGTCTGGACGGCCTGCTCGATCTGGTCGCGCTCGGCACGGTCGCCGACGTCGTCAAGCTCGACGGCAATAACCGCGTGCTGGTCGCGCAAGGCTTGCAGCGCATCCGCAAAGGCAAGATGCAGCCGGGCATCGCCGCGCTGTTTCGCGCCGCCGCGCGCGAGGCGCGCAGCGCGTCGGGCTTCGACCTCGGCTTCGCGCTCGGACCGCGGCTGAATGCCGCGGGCCGTCTGTCGGACATGTCGCTCGGCATCGAATGTCTGACCACCGACGACATCGGCCGCGCATGGGAACTCGCGCAGCAGCTCGACACGATGAACCGCGAGCGCCGCGAAATCGAAGCCGGCATGCAGCAGCAGGCGCTGGAAGATCTGTCCGCGATCGAGCCGGACGGCGCCACCACCATCACGCTGTTTAATCCCAGTTGGCATCAGGGCGTCATCGGCATCGTCGCGGGCCGCCTGAAGGAGAAATTCCACCGGCCCTCGTTCACCTTCGCGCTCGCCGACGACAGCGGCCAGACCGTCAAGGGCTCGGGCCGCTCGATTTCGGGCTTCCATCTGCGCGACGCGCTCGATCTGATCTCAAAGCGCGAGCCCGGCCTGATCGCCAAGTTCGGCGGCCACGCAATGGCCGCGGGCCTGACGCTCGCCGCCGCCGACGTGCCGCGCTTCACCGCCGCGTTCGAGGCGGTCGGCCGCGAATGGTTGTCGGCCGAGGCGCTGTCGCGCACCGTGGAAACCGACGGCGAACTGGAAGACGCCTACTTCACGCCGCAATTCGTCGAAATGCTCGACGCCGCCGTGTGGGGCCAAGGCTTCCCCGCGCCGGTGTTTTCGGGCGAATTCGAGGTCGCGTCGCAGGCGCTGGTGAAGGACAAACATCTCAAGCTGCAACTCGTGCGCGGCCGCCAGCGCTTCAACGCGATCTGGTTCAACCATACCGATACGCTGCCCGCGCGCACGACCGTCGCCTACCGGCTCGCCAGCGATACGTGGAACGGCGTGTCGCGCGTGCAACTGATCGTCGAACACGCGGCGAGCTGAACGAGCTGAACGAGCCGAACGAATCGAACGAGCGGCGGGCACCCCGCTCGCGGTCCCGCCCGAAACCGCGAAAATCTCCGCAAAATCAACCCCAAACCCGCGCCGGATCGCTCAAGAGTGATCGGCGGGGGGCGCCGATCGGCTATAATTTCCCCTTTTTACGAAGCTATAAAAGATCGACATGGAAGCGGAACGTCTCAACGCGATCGAAGCCTCTCTGGTGGACCTGCGCGCGCGCGCGGCCGACCTACGGGGGTATCTTTGACTACGACGACAAAGCACTGCGTCTAATCGAAGTCAACCGGGAACTCGAAGACCCGACGGTCTGGAACGACTCGAAACACGCCCAGGCGCTCGGCCGGGAAAAGAAGCTGCTCGACGACACGGTCGGCAAACTCACGTCGCTGCACGACGACCTGCGCGACGCGCTCGACCTGTTCGAGATGGCCCGTGAAGAAGCCGACGACGAAACGCTGATCGCCTGCGAAACCGACGCGCAAGCGCTCGAAGCGCGCGTCGGCGACATGGAATTCCGTCGCATGTTCGCGAATCCGGCGGATCCGAACAACGCGTTCCTGGATATCCAGGCCGGCGCCGGCGGCACCGAGGCGTGCGACTGGGCATCCATGCTGCTACGCCAGTACCTGCGCTACTGCGAGCGCAAGGGCTTCAAGACCGAAGTGCTGGAACAGACCGACGGCGACGTCGCGGGTATCAAGAACGCCACGATCAAGATCGAGGGCGAATACGCGTACGGCTTCCTGCGCACCGAAACCGGCGTGCACCGCCTCGTGCGCAAGTCGCCGTTCGACTCGTCGGGCGGCCGTCATACGTCGTTCTCGTCGGTGTTCGTGTATCCGGAAATCGACGACTCGATTGAAGTCGACATCAACCCGGCCGATCTGCGTATCGACACGTACCGCGCGTCCGGCGCGGGCGGTCAGCACATCAACAAGACCGACTCCGCGGTGCGTATCACGCACATGCCGTCGGGCATCGTCGTGCAGTGCCAGAACGACCGTTCGCAGCACCGCAACCGCGCCGAAGCGATGGCCATGCTGAAATCGCGCCTGTACGAAGCGGAAATCCGCAAGCGTCAGGAAGAGCAGGACAAGCTCGAAGCCGGCAAGACCGACGTGGGCTGGGGTCATCAGATCCGTTCGTACGTGCTGGACAACAGCCGTATCAAGGATCTGCGCACCAACGTCGAAATCAGCAATACCAAGAGCGTGCTCGACGGCGACCTCGATCCGTTCATCAGCGCAAGCCTGAAACAGGGCGTTTAAGCGCACACGGCGCGGTCGTGTCCGGGGTCATGCCCTGCACTGCCGCGCCGCCTCTTTTTACCGCCTGAGGTTTTTACACTGACTGGCCACCCGCATGGGGGGCGTTCCCCGCGGGCCACCGAATACCAAACCATCATGACCGAACCGACCCAGCCGAATGCGGCGCCCGAGGGCGACGACAACAAGATCATGAGCGAGCGCCGCGAAAAGCTGCGCGAGTTGCGTGAGCAGGGCGTCGCCTATCCGAACGATTTCCGCCCCACTCACCACGCCGCCGATCTGCAAACGCAGTACGCCGAGACCGACAAGGAAACGCTCGAAGCGAATCCGCTCGAAGTCGCGATCGCCGGCCGCATGATGCTCAAGCGCGTGATGGGCAAGGCCAGCTTTGCGACCGTACGCGACGGGTCAGGTCAGATCCAGTTCTTCATCACGCCGGCCGACATCGGTCAGGAAACGTACGACGCGTTCAAGAAGTGGGACATGGGCGACATCGTCGCCGCACGCGGCGTGCTGTTCCGCACCAACAAGGGCGAGCTGTCGGTGCGCTGCACCGAACTGCGTCTGCTGTCGAAATCGCTGCGTCCGCTGCCGGACAAGTTCCACGGTCTCGCCGACCAGGAAATGAAGTACCGCCAGCGTTACGTCGACCTGATCGTCACGCCCGAAACGCGCGCCACGTTCGTCGCGCGCACCAAGGCGATTTCGTCGATCCGCAAGTTCATGTCCGAGGCCGACTTCATGGAAGTCGAAACGCCGATGCTGCACCCGATTCCGGGCGGCGCCGCGGCCAAGCCGTTCACCACGCACCACAACGCGCTGGACATGCAAATGTTCCTGCGTATCGCGCCGGAACTGTATCTGAAGCGCCTCGTGGTTGGCGGCTTCGAGCGCGTGTTCGAGATCAACCGTAACTTCCGCAATGAAGGCGTCTCCGTGCGCCACAATCCGGAATTCACGATGATCGAGTTCTACGCGGCGTACACCGATTACAAGTGGCTGATGGATTTCGTCGAGCAACTGATCCGCCAGGCGGCGATCGACTCGCTCGGCACCGCCACGATCACCTATCAGGGTCGCGAACTGGATCTGGCCAAGCCGTTCCATCGCCTAACGATCACCCAGGCGATCCAGAAGTACGCGCCGCAATACACAAACGATCAACTGGCCGACAGCGACTTCCTGCGCACCGAACTGAAGAAGTTCGGCGTGGACGCGTCGAAGCCGCAGTTCCTGAACGCGGGCGTCGGCTCGCTGCAACTGGCGCTGTTCGAAGAAACCGCCGAATCGCAACTGTGGGAGCCGACCTACATCATCGACTACCCGGTCGAAGTGTCGCCGCTGGCGCGCGCGTCGGACGCGGCGCCCGGCATCACCGAGCGTTTCGAGCTGTTCATCACCGGCCGTGAAATCGCCAACGGCTTCTCGGAGTTGAACGATCCGGAAGATCAGGCTGCCCGCTTCAAGAAGCAGGTCGACCAGAAAGACGCCGGCGACGAAGAAGCCATGTTCTACGACGCGGACTACATTCGCGCACTGGAATACGGCATGCCGCCGGCCGGCGGATGCGGGATCGGCATCGACCGTCTGGTGATGATGCTGACCGACAGCCCGAGCATCCGCGACGTGATTCTGTTCCCGCATCTGCGTCGCGAAGACTGATATCGTCGCGCGCCTTCGTGTGCGCCGATCTCTGCGCCTGAGTCTGAATCTGGCAAGCAGCTAAAAAAACGCCCGGTCGATGCCGGGCGTTTTTCATGCTGCCATGGAAAAATCGCTGAAAACGGCGGCAGCAGCGGCTGACGGTTTGTAACCGTCGGTAAAAACTGCCCGCGGTGCGCTATGCGCGCCGCCCCCTTGCCTCCGGCAAACGCCGAAGAATCAAGGCGCCTGGCAGCCTGCGCGCGCCTTCGACGCGCTTTGGGTACGATGATTGCGTGTAGTTCGTTACAAATTGAAACCCTGACGGAATCGATTTGCCCGACACTGAGTCTCAATAACAGTCGACTCTGCTAGAGACGGAGGCCAACATGGACAACCCGAACCAAACCACGCAATCACGTCGTATTCACCCGCTCGTCGCAACGGCGGCGGGCGCAGTCATCATCGCGAGTCTCGTCGCCACCGCGGCCGTCACCGGGGTGTTCCCGAAGGCGTCCAGCAACGGCGCACAGAACGACCAGACTCAGGCCGCGCAAGTCACGACCCAGCCGGGCGTGGTCGACTCGGCGGCACCGGCTAGCCCGTCGCAGCAACCCGCTCAACAGGCGCAGCAGTCCGCACAAGCGGTCCAGCAGGCTCAACAACCGGCGCCGAGCGCGCCTGCGCCCTCGCCCGCGCAGCAGCAACAATATGCTCAACAGCAGCAAGGTCAGGCCGCGCCGCAATACGCGCAGCAGCAACCGGCGTATTGCTCGAGTTGCGGGACGGTCGTCGGGATTTCGGCTGTGCGTCAGGAAGGTCATGGCACCGGTATCGGTGCGGTCGGCGGTGCAGTGGCCGGCGGCCTGGTCGGCAATCAGTTCGGCGCCGGCGGCGGACGTACCGCGATGACGGTGCTTGGTGCGCTCGGCGGCGGCTTTGCCGGTAACTCGGTCGAGAAACATATCCGCAGCACGACCGCATATTCGGTGCGTGTGCATATGGAAAGCGGCAAGACCCGCTACTTCACATACCACGAAGCGCCGCCGTTCCAGCAAGGCCAACGCGTGCGGATCGAGAACGGTACGCTGGTGGCAGGCTAAGGGCGGACAACGGCCTGAGTTTTCCCCAGGCTTTCCAGGCTTCCGATCAGACGTAAAAAAGGCGATTCCAGATGGAATCGCCTTTTTCTGTTTACCGCCAACGGGGTGAAGCGCGTTCAATAATCCGCGTCTTCAATCCATGCCGCCTGAATCGCCTCGAGGATCTTTTCGTTCGACCGGTCAGGATCGTCGTCGAATCCTTCCAGCTCCATGACCCAGCGGTGCAGATCGGTGAAGCGCACCTGCTGCGGATCGATGTCCTGGTGCTTGTCAGTCAGGGCCATCGCGATGTCTTGCGTATCGGTCCACTTCATGGCTGCAACCTCCTGTTAGTGGTTTTCCTTCGCGTGATTGATCGAGTAGCGCGGGATCTCGACGACCAGATCCTGCTCGGCCGGCACCATGGCCTGGCACGACAGACGCGAGGCAGGTTCGAGCCCCCACGCCTTGTCCAGCAGATCGTCCTCGTCTTCCTCGGACGGCGTCAAGGCGGCGAAACCCTCACGCACGATCACGTGGCAGGTCGTGCAGGCGCACGACTTCTCGCACGCGTGCTCGATTTCAATGCCGTGTTCGAGCAGGCTGTCGCAAATGCTCTTGCCGGGCACGGCATCGATCACCGCGCCTTCCGGACACAGTTCGACGTGAGGCAGCACAACGATTTGAGGCATACATTTTCCGTTTGGGTCTGAGGCGCGGCGGCAGCCAGCAGGCGCCGCGCCATTTTACTGGCGTCACGCGGAGTTTTTAAGTCCGCGCGACGCGCTTCGGTTGTGTCGTGCGCAGGGCGACCGCCTGCCAGGCAAGCCGGCTGCCCTGCGCGTTGATTCAGATCTCGTCGAGCTTACGGCCGGCAAGCGCGCGGCGAATGCCCTTGTTCATGCGGCGTGCGGCGAATTCGTCGGTGCCTTCGGCGAGCGTTTTGGTGGCGGCTTCGATCGCGTCGGCGTTGTCGCTGCCGGCGATGTCGCGCAGCGCGCCCAGCAACGCGTCGAGTTCGGCGCGTTCGCTGTCGTCGAGCAACTCGGCGTCGGCGGCCAGCGCCGCGTCGGTCGCTTCGACCAGGCGGCGCGCTTCGACCTGCGCCTCGCGCAGCGCGCGGGCGCGCATGTCGACTTCGGCGGTCGAGAAGCTGTCTTCGAGCATTTTGGCGATGTCGTCGTCGGCGAGGCCGTAGGACGGCTTGACCACCACCGACGCTTCCACGCCCGAGCCCTGCTCACGCGCGAACACGGACAGCAGACCGTCCGCGTCCACCTGATACGTGACGCGAATCCGCGCCGCGCCGGCTGCCATCGGCGGAATGCCGCGCAGCTCGAAGCGCGCGAGCGAACGACAATCGCTGACGAGCTCGCGCTCGCCTTGCACGACGTGGATCGCCATTGCCGTCTGGCCGTCCTTGAAGGTCGTGAAATCCTGCGCGCGCGCGACCGGAATCGTCGAGTTGCGCGGAATGATCTTCTCGGTCAAGCCGCCCATCGTTTCGACGCCAAGCGACAGCGGAATCACGTCGAGCAGCAGCCAGTCGTCGCCGTCCGCGCCACGGTTGCCGGCCAGTAAATCGGCCTGGATCGCCGCGCCGAGCGCGACGACCTGATCCGGGTCGAGATTGGTGAGCGGCGGCTGGCCGAACAGCGACTCGACCGCGCGACGGACGACAGGCATGCGCGTCGCGCCGCCGACCAGCACCACGCCGTTGATCTCTTTGGTGGTGACCTTGGCGTCGCGCAGCGCTTTTTTCGTCGGACCGAGCGTGCGTTGCACCAGCGCCTGCGTGATCGACTCGAAAGTAGCCTCGTCGATCGTCAGATCGAGCGTGACGCCGTTCGAAAGCGTTACTGCCAGGGTTGTATAGGACGCGCTCGACAGCGCCTCCTTGGTCACGCGTACGCTGTCGAGCAGCAGACGCACGTCTTCGGGTGAAAGCGATTGCGGTGCGATGCCCGCCTGCTCCAGCACGTGGCGGTACAGCGCGTGATCGAAATCGTCGCCGCCGAGCGCGGAATCGCCGCCAGCCGCCAGCACTTCGAACACGCCCTTGGTGAGTTTGAGGATCGACAGATCGAAGGTGCCACCGCCGAGGTCGTACACCGCGAACAGGCCTTCGGAGCCGTTATCCAACCCGTAGGCGATCGCGGCGGCAGTCGGCTCGTTCAGCAGGCGCAGCACGTTCAGGCCGGCCAGACGCGCGGCATCTTTGGTAGCCTGGCGCTGCGCTTCGTCGAAATAAGCGGGCACCGTGATGACCGCGCCGACCAGTTCGTCGCCGAGCGTGTCTTCGGCGCGCTGGCGCAGTGTCGCGAGAATTTCCGCCGACACTTCGACGGGACTCTTCACACCGTCGACGGTGCGGATCTGCACCATGCCGGGGGCGTCGACGAAATCGTACGGCGCGTTTTCGGCGCCTTCCACTTCCGCCTTGCCGCGGCCCATGAAGCGCTTGACCGACACGATCGTGTTACGCGGATCGCTCGCCGCTTCGGCCTTGGCCGTGCGGCCGATCCGGCGGCCGCCCTTTTCCAGGTAGCGCACCACCGACGGCAGCAGCGCATGACCGTCTTCGTCGGGCAGCACGTCGGGCACGCCGCTGCGTACGGCGGCAACGAGGGAATTGGTGGTGCCGAGATCGATACCGACCGCCAGACGCCGCTGATGGGGCGCCGGTGCCATGCCGGGTTCGGAGATTTGCAGTAGGGCCATCTGGATCTTCTCGGGGCCGTTTCGCCCCGTCCTGAATTTTCGCGTTGCTGGATGTAGTTCTACGACTGCGTGTCGGTTTGCGCCGCGCCGGTTCAGGCGGAGCGCCGCGGCACTGGAGCGCCCGCCGTGTGCTGCGTGCCTGTGCTGCGTGCCGTGTGCCGCTTGACGTCTATGCCGCTAGTTCTCGAGCCGCTCGATCTGCGTGCCGATTTCCGACGCCACCCGCTCGATGAACATCAATTGCCGCACCGCCTCGCCCGCCGCCTGATTCGCGCCGCTGTCGAGCAACGCGCCGAGCTTGCTGAAGCGCACGCGCTCTTCGTCGCGCAGTTCGGTGAGCAATGCGTCGAGCGCGTCGACGTTCTTCGCCGCGGCTGCGTCTTCAATGCCTTCGCGCCATTCCATCTGCTGCATCAGGAACGCCGGCTCCATCGCCGTATTGTTCTCTGCGCCGACGTCGACGTCGCGCAGCGACAGAAGATAGGTGGCGCGCTTCAGCGGATCGCGCAGCGTCTGATACGCCTCATTCGTGCGCGTCGCCCATTGCATCGCGATGCGCTTTTGCGCGTCGCCGGCCGCCGCGAAGCGGTCCGGATGCACCTGCGCCTGCACCGTGCGGTAGGCGTGATCGAGCGCCGCGGCGTCGAGCGCGAATTGCGCCGGAAGATCGAACAGGTCGAAGTGGCTGTCGTTCAGCGAGGCCATCGGATAGAAGGAGTCCGTTCAGGAAAGCGCACCGGAGTGCAGTCTAAAAACCCGGCTCGAAAGCACTGCAAGCAGAGGTCGGCAAGCGGCGGTCGGCCCAAGACGAAGGCGCGGATCAAACTAAAAAGGCGGCACGCGCCGCCTTCGATCCGCTGCACGCGGCAATGCCCGGATTACACCCGGAACGACTCGCCGCAGCCGCATTCGTCCTTCACGTTCGGATTGTTGAACTTGAAGCCTTCGTTCAACCCTTCGCGCGCGAAGTCGAGTTCCGTACCGTCGATATAAGCCAGGCTCTTCGGGTCGACAATGATCTTCACGCCGTTGCAGTCGAACACTTCGTCTTCGGGCGCGAGTTCGTCCACGTACTCGAGCTTGTAGGCCAAGCCGGAGCAACCGGTGGTGCGCACGCCCACGCGCAGGCCGACGCCTTTACCGCGACGGATCAAATACTTCTGGACGTGCTGTGCTGCCTTTTCGGTCAACGTAATTGCCATAGCGTTTCTCATTGCGCGGCGCCTGTCTGTCTGCTCGCGTGGACGTTTGAATGCTCACGTGGCAATTCAGGCGCTGCGACCCTGCCTGCATCAAATATCGCTCATACCGGACGGCGCGTTCCACCTGTGCCGCCCGCTTCGATTCACTCTGGTGCGAGACTCGGCTCGCACCGCAACCGCGTTACGCGTGTTGCTTGTCGCCGGCGACGACTGCTTCGCCATGACGCTGCTTGTAGTCGGCGACCGCTGCCTTGATCGCGTCTTCCGCGAGGATCGAGCAGTGGATCTTGACCGGCGGCAGCGCCAGTTCCTCGGCGATCTGCGTGTTCTTGATCGACATGGCCTGGTCGAGCGTCTTGCCCTTCACCCATTCGGTGACGAGCGAGCTCGACGCGATGGCCGAACCGCAGCCGTACGTCTTGAACTTCGCGTCTTCGATAATGCCGTCCGCGCCCACGCGGATCTGCAGCTTCATCACGTCGCCGCAAGCCGGCGCACCGACCATGCCGGTGCCGACCGCGTCGTCGTCTTTCGCGAAGGAACCGACGTTGCGCGGGTTTTCGTAATGGTCCAGCACCTTTTCGCTATAAGCCATGATTACACTCCTTGATCCGTTTCAACCTGCAATTTGCAATTCGATAAATTCGACTTTGTCCAACACGGCGCGTCAGTGCGCTGCCCACTGGATGGTCGAAATATCGATCCCGTCCTTGTGCATTTCCCACAGCGGCGACAGATCGCGCAGCTTCGAAATCTTGGTCTTCAGCAGGTTGATCACGTAGTCGACATCTTGCTCGGTCGTGAAGCGGCCCACCGTGAAGCGGATCGAGCTGTGCGCGAGTTCGTCGTTACGACCGAGCGCGCGCAGCACGTACGACGGTTCCAGCGAAGCCGACGTGCACGCTGAACCCGACGACACCGCCACATCTTTCACCGCCATGATCAGCGATTCGCCTTCGACGAAATTGAAGCTGATGTTCAGGTTGTGCGGCACACGCTGTTCCATGTCGCCGTTCACATACGTTTCTTCCATTTCCGACAGACCGCGCAGCAGACGATCGCGCAGCATACGGATGCGTTCGTTTTCGGTCGCCATTTCTTCACGCGCGATACGGAACGCTTCGCCCATACCGACGATCTGGTGCGTGGCCAGCGTGCCCGAACGCATGCCGCGCTCGTGACCGCCGCCGTGCATCTGCGCTTCGATACGGATACGCGGCTTGCGACGCACGTACAGCGCGCCGATGCCCTTCGGACCGTAGGTCTTGTGCGCCGAGAACGACATCAGGTCGACTTTCAGCTTTTGCAGATCGATCTCGATCTTGCCAGTGGCTTGCGCCGCGTCGACGTGAAAAATGATGCCCTTTTCACGAGTGATCTCGCCGATCGCCTCGATGTCCTGAATCACGCCGATTTCGTTATTCACCGACATGATCGACACCAGAATCGTGTCCGGGCGAATCGCCGCCTTCAGCTTGTCGAGGTCGATCAGACCGTCGTCCTTCACATCCAGATACGTGACTTCGAAGCCTTCGCGCTCGAGTTCGCGGCAGGTGTCGAGCACGGCCTTGTGCTCGGTCTTCACCGTGATGACGTGCTTGCCCTTGCTCTTGTAGAAGTGCGCGGCGCCCTTGATGGCGAGGTTGTCCGACTCCGTCGCGCCCGAGGTCCAGATGATTTCGCGCGGATCGGCGTTCACCAGCTTTGCCACGTTCTCACGCGCTTCTTCGACCGCGCGCTCCGCGTCCCAGCCATACGAGTGGCTGCGCGAGGCGGGGTTGCCGAATTGCTCGCGCAGGTACGGAATCATCTTGTCCACCACGCGCGGATCGATCGGCGTCGTCGCGCTGTAGTCCATGTAGATGGGCAGATGGAGAGAGTCGTTATTCATCAATTGCTCCGGGGACGTCATATGCTCTGGCTTCTTGGGTTCTTTTATCTCGCTGCGATGCTTCGCTCTACTGCAAGCACCGCCCGCTACGAACCGGCCATGTTGAAAACTGAGTTGGGCCCTTTCGGCGCCACACGCACCGGCTCGACCGCCGGCGCTTCGTTGCGCCGGTCGCGCAATACCGCCGGCGCGCCCTCACGCGAACGCTGCTGGTCGACCAGGTCTTTGAGCGACACCGAATCCAGGTACTCGACCATTTTCTGATTCAGCGTGGACCACAGTTCGTGCGTCATGCAGTGGCCGTCGTGTTGCTTGGTGCCCTCGCACGAGCCCTTGCCGCCGCACTGGGTGGCGTCGAGCGGCTCGTCGACCGCGATGATGATGTCGGCGACGGTCACGTCTTCGGCGCGGCGGGCCAGATTGTAGCCGCCGCCCGGTCCGCGCACGGACTCGACGATTTCATGACGACGCAGCTTGCCAAACAGCTGTTCGAGGTACGACAGGGAGATGTGTTGGCGCTGGCTGATACCCGCAAGCGTCACCGGGCCCTGCTCCTGGCGCAGTGCCAGGTCAATCATCGCCGTGACGGCGAAACGGCCTTTCGTGGTGAGTCTCATATGGTGTGGGAACCGCAATTCTCGACAAGTTTGGTCAAGTATAAATACATGAGCGATTTAGTCAAGTATCCCTACCGTGATTTGGGTCATTTGCTTAATTGCTGGATACGTCTGGATGCCATGGCTGGCGCCTCGACGCGGGAGCGGCCTGCACTACGCGAGCAACTGGGGACGCAACGCCGCGATCAGCCCACGGCACGCGGCTTCACACTGGTCCAGCACCTGTTCGAAACCTTCCGCGCCGCCGAAATACGGATCGACGACCTCGCGGGCGCCATCCCAACGCCCGTCCGATTCCGGCACGAACTCCATCAGCAGGCGGATTTTCTCGCGCTGCTCGGGCGCGCCGACCTGGCGGAGCGCGGCGACGTTTTTGTCGTCCATTGCGATCAGCAGGTCGAAACGCTCGAAATCCGCGGCGCCGATCTGGCGGCCGCGCAATGCGGCCAGTTCGTAACCTCGCCGGCCGGCGGCCTGCTGCGCGCGCTCGTCCGGCGCCTGGCCGATGTGCCAGTCGCCCGTGCCGGCCGAATCGATCAGGATGCGCTCCGTCAACCTGGCCTCGTCAACCAGACGTCGCATCACGCCCTCCGCGCTCGGCGAACGACAGATGTTCCCGAGGCAGACGAAGCAGATGGACACAGTTTTCATCAGAGGTTTTCAGGGGCGTTAAAGCGCGGTTTTAAACGCGTGGAACAACGGTTGGAAAAACGGTGGCGCGATTATACAAAGCAGGCAGAAATCTTGCCGGAGGCGGCTCAGTCGCGGCAGCCCGGCTGGCGGCTCGATGCGAGCGCGTTAGCGCCTCGCCGACAGGAACCCCGCTGGCTTTGCGCTTACGACGCTTACGACGCTTCGGCCAAGGGCATCGTCGTGACCGCGCGCAGTGGTTTCGCCGGCAGCGTCGAGGTGTCGTCGATCATGCCGTAGGAGACGGCGCGTGCGAGTTCAGCGGTCAGTTGGTCGGCCGCGAGCGGCGCCTGCTTCGCGCGAGACGCGGCGTCGCCGCAAATATGCAAATAAGCTGCCACGGCGAGGGTTGCGACGAGGGCGAGGGGCCAGTACACCGATATTGTCTTTTTCATGATGTCGTTTCTTCCGATTAGGGGCGGATGAGCTTTTGGCTCACTATGCCCAGTCGAAATCCTATAGGAATACGCAATCGGGAAAAACCCAGCCAACCGAGATACAGCGTTGCTTCAGATGGAACAGTGCATTGACCCAGTCGCCGCACGCGGGCTCAGCGCGACGCGCTGTAGAGAGAAAATCCTTACAAACACATACAAAGCTTTTGCGACGACTGGCGATAATGGCGGTCTTACAAACATGACAACCTTGCGCCGGTTCATCACATGAAACGCATTGCTCCACTCATCGGACTCGTGGCCGCGACCTTGCTCAGCGGCTGCGCGGTCTATCCGGACGGCACGCCCATGGTCGGCAACGGCTACGGCTACGGCGGCGGTTACAGCGGCGGTTACAGCGGCTACGACAATGACGGCGGCTACGCGCCCGGCGTGCCGGTCGTGCCGCAAAGCAACGTCTATCTCGGCTACGGCAGTTATTCGGGGCCGGAATACTACGACGGGCCTGGACGCTATTACGGTCCGGGGCCAGGTTATCGCGGCAATTCGGGATACCGGGGCGATTGGCCTAATAACGGCAATCGCGGCCAGGGTGGCGGCTGGCATGGCCAGCCCAATAACGGCGGACAAGGCGGACCGCCGCCGCGCGGCGCGGTGGGCGGCCCCGGCGGGCCGAGTGGATCGAGCGGGCCTCGACCGGGTGCCGGCGGGCCACCGCCGTCACCGCCGCAAGCGGGTAACGGCGGGGGGCGAGGTAATGGAGGTGGCGGCGGAAACCAGAGCCGGCCGCGAGGCGACGAGGGCCGAAACCCGTCCGGGATGACGAATCACTAGAGTGGGCGGTGGCCGGGTCGGCAATCAGTGGGCGTCACCCTGATTTTTTTCGACCGGCCTTCTTTACTCAGACTCGGCGCCTGAAAATCAACCAGCCTGAAAGTTGAACGCGCGGTTGCGGGCTGCTGAGCCCCGCTTCAGCCAATGTGACTGCGCTGCGCCACGTACAACTCCCTGAACGTACGCCCGACCGGCGCCGGCATGTCGCGTGTATTAGTCCAGCCGGCGCCGCCCAGCGGCAACTTCGCGATCGACCGATTGCGGCCGCCCATCCGCTCCAGCACACGCACGGCCAGTTTGGTAAAAAGCGCATAAGCATCGGGATGCAGCGCCAGAAAGCCCCACACCGCCAGCCCCGCCCGCTCCTTCCACGGCCGCAGCCGCCGCTCCACCTGTTTCTCGCGCAATTTGCGCAGCAGGTCCGACAACGGAATACCCACCGGACAGACGCTATTGCACTCGCCGCATAAGGTTGCGGCCTGCGGCAAATCGAGCGCCTTGTCGAGGCCGACGTAACTCGGCGTCAACACCGAACCCATTGGGCCAGGATAAACCCAGCCGTACGCGTGCCCGCCCACCTTTTGATAAACCGGACAATGGTTCATGCACGCGCCGCAGCGGATACAGCGCAGCATCTCCTGAAAGTCGCCGCCGATCAGCCCCGTGCGGCCGCCATCCACCAGCACCACATACATATGCTCGGGGCCGTCCTGATCGCCGTCGCCGCGCGGTCCGGTCAGCACCGAAAAATAATTCGACGTGGCCTGCCCGGTTGCGGAGCGCGGCAACAGACGCATCGCCGTTGCCAGATCTTCCAGCGTCGGCAACACTTTTTCGATCCCCGTGACGGCAACGTGCACGCGCGGCATCACCGTGCACATGCCCTCGTTGCCCTCGTTCGTGACGAGCACGACCGAGCCGGTTTCCGCCACCACGAAGTTGCCGCCCGTCACGCCCATGTCCGCGGTCATAAAATGCGGACGCAGCACCTCGCGCGCTTCCCGCGTCATGTCGGTAACTTCGGTCAGACGCGGCCGGCCGTGCGTCTTCGCGAACAGGTCGGCGATCTCGTCCTTATCTTTATGGACGACCGGCGCGATGATGTGGCTCGGCGGCTCGTTGCCGTTGATCTGCAGGATGTATTCGCCGAGATCGGTTTCGATCGACTCCACGCCCATCTGGCCGAGCACTTCGTTCAGGCGCATTTCCTCGGTGACCATCGACTTCGTCTTGATCACCTTCTTCACGTCATGCCGACGTGCAATTTCGCCGACGAGCCGCGCGGCTTCCTGCGTCGTCTCGGCGAACAGCACCGTCACGCCGCGCCGGCTGGCCTCGCGCTCGAACGCTTCGAGCCACACGTCGAGGTTCTCCAGCGCGCGGTTGCGACGCTCCTTGAGCGCCGCGCGCGTGGCCGGAAAGTCGATCGCGTTCACGGCGATAGCGCGCGCCGACACGAACTTGGTCGACAGCTTGGTCAGGTTCTGCTGCAGACGCTGGTCGGCGAGTTTTTGACCGGCGCGCGCCTTGAATTGCATCGATTGAACTTGCATGGCCGCCTTATGCGTAATCGAATCGGACCGCGAATCGGAACGCGCGCCCCGACGCGCGCGAAACGAAATGCATGAAAAGCATGATGCGAACCGGCGCGGTGCGCCGCGCGGCCGATCACGCGCCGCGCCGCCGACGCCGCTACACGTCGCCGGCCAACACCTGCGCGATGTGCAGCACGCGCGTGGTGGAATCGCCGGTGCGCCGCAGACGGCCTTCTATATTGAGCATGCAGCCGAGGTCGCCGAGCACCACGGTGCCCGCGCCGCTCGCGCCGATATTCGCGCATTTTTCGTCGACGATCGCCGTGGAGATATCGCCGTACTTCACCGCGAACGTGCCGCCGAAGCCGCAGCAGTGCTCGCAATCCTTCATCTCCGTCACGGCCACGCCCACCTGTTTCAACAACGCGCGCGGCTGCGCCTTGACGCCGAGTTCGCGCAAACCGGAACAGGAATCGTGATAAGTCACCTGGCCCGCGAACTCGCCCGGCTGCAACTGCACCCTGGCCACGTTGACGAGGAAATCCGTGAGCTCGAACACCTTGGCGCGCAGCCGGCCGAAGCGGTTCATCATCTCGGGGTCGTTGCCGAAGAGGTCGCCGTAGTGCGCGCGGATCATGCCGCCGCACGAGCCGGACGGCACCACGACGTAGTCGAACTGTTCGAATTCGCGCAGCGTTTTTTCGGCCAGGTCGCGCGCGATGCGCCGTTCCCCCGAGTTGTACGCCGGCTGTCCGCAGCAGGTTTGCGCGGGCGGCACGACCACCTCGAAACCCGCGCCTTCGATCAGCTTGATCACTGAAAAACCGATTTCGGGCCGCATCAGGTCGATCAGGCAGGTGACGAACAATCCGACTCGCATGAGCCCTCCTTCGGGAAAACGTGACTGATTATCCGCTGTTTGGCGGACAATACCAACGGCCGGAAGCCATAAGACGAACGAGGCGTTAAATTGGAATAGGTTTTCCAACCGCGTTCGCTTTTTTCACAATACGAGATACAATCAATTTCCGCTGTTTGACGCGTCAACCGATTCCTCCCATGAGCGACACGAACCCGGATCCCAAAACTTCGATCCAGGTGATCGAACGCATGATGCGCTTGCTCGACGCCCTCGCCGCGCATAGCGACCCGGTCAGCCTGAAAGAACTCGCCATCCGTACGGAACTGCATCCGTCCACCGCGCACCGCATCCTGAACGATATGGTGATGTGCCGGCTGGTCGATCGTTCGGACCCCGGCACGTACCGTCTCGGCATGCGCCTGCTCGAATTGGGCAATCTGGTGAAAGCGCGGCTGTCGGTGCGTGACGCGGCACTCACGCCGATGCGCGAATTGCATCGTCAGACGGGGCAAACGGTGAATCTGTCGGTACGCCAGGGCGACGAGATCGTCTATATCGAGCGCGCCTATTCCGAACGCTCGGGCATGCAGGTGGTGCGGGCGATCGGCGGACGGGCGCCGCTGCATTTGACCTCGGTGGGCAAGCTGTTCCTCGCCGCCGACGAATCGACCCGCGTGCGCGCTTACGCCACGCGTACCGGTCTGTCAGGCCACACGCAGAACAGCATTACGGATCTGACGAAACTCGAACGTGAGCTGTCGATCGTGCGCCAGCAAGCCTCCGCGCGCGACAACGAGGAGCTGGAACTAGGCGTGCGCTGTATCGCGGCCGGCATTTACGACGACACCGGCAAGCTGGTCGCCGGTCTGTCGCTGTCCGCGCCGGCGGATCGCCTGCAGGACTCATGGCTCGGCCAGCTCAGCCAGACCGCGTTGCTGATTTCCGAGTCGCTGGGGTATCGGCCGCAAATTCCGCAGGACCATTCGCACGGCCATCACGCGTGAGTTTTCATTAGGCAGGCAGCTCGCTCGCGCCGAGCGCCGAATAGAAAAAAGCCTCGCGGCACATGCATGCCGCGAGGCTTTTTTCATGGCGCGGCCGGTTCACGAAGAACGGGCCGCCGTAACGCTTCAGGTGCCCGGACCGCCGGCATCCGCGCTGGTGATACGCGCCTGATCGCCGCCATTGTCCAGCCACGTGCGCAGACGCGTCGCGTCCGCGAAACGCGAATACTTACCCGACGAGTCGAGCAGCACCATGATCATCGGGCGGCCGTGAATGGTTGCCTGCATCACCAGACACTCCCCTGCTTCGTTGATGAAGCCGGTCTTTTGCAGACCGATGTCCCACGTGGGGTTACGCACCAGTGCATTGGTGCTGTTGTACGCCAGCGAACGCTTGCCGGTGTACACCTCGTAGCTGTGATCGGTCGAGAACTTGCGGATCAGCGGATATTGATACGCGGCGTTGACCATCTTCACGAGGTCGCGCGCGCTCGACACGTTCTGACTCGTCAAACCCGTGGGGTTTTCGAAGTGCGTGTCGGTCATGCCGAGTTGCTTGGCCTTGGCATTCATGGCCGCGAGGAACGCCGGACGACCGCCCGGGAAGTAACGCGACAGCGCGGCGGCGGCACGGTTTTCCGACGCCATCAGCGCGATATGCAGCATGTCTTCACGCGACAGCACCGAGCCCACCGACAGACGCGAGCCGGTGTTCTTCTCGTAGTCGCGGTCTTCGTCGGTGACTTCGATCTGGTCGGTCATCGGCTCTTTCGAATCGAGCACGACCATCGACGTCATCAGCTTGGTGATCGACGCGATCGGCACCACGGCGCGCGAGTTCTTGTCGAACAGCGACTCGCCTGAATTCTGATCGATCACGTACGCGACGCTCGAACGCAGCATCAGCGCGTCCGGCGTTTCGTGCAGACCGAATGCCTGGCCGACGGTCGGCTGACGCGGCTCGTACGCGACGCGACGCACCACCGTATGACGGCGGCCGTTCGACGTGTACGTCACGCGCTTGCGCTTGACGCTCGCGCGGGGCGCGTCGTCGTCCGCGGCGACGGCCTTGACGGCCGCGCCTTTGCCGGCCTTGACCGACTTGCTCGCGACCTTGGCGGTAGCGGCAGCGGGCTTTTTGGCGGTTTTAGCGTGTTTGGAAGTTTTTGCGGGTGCTGCGGCGGGTGTGGCGGCAAAAGCGCTCACGGGCGTGGCGAACGCCGCTGCGATGACCATGGAGGCGGCCACCGACAGAGCGGTGCTGCGGGCCGCGCCGTGGATCACTTTTAGCGACGAAAACATGTCGGTTTTCATGGGTGTTCGGTAGGGAGCGGCGAGAGGTTTCCGCAAGTGTAGTAAAACAACGAAAAATTAGCAATTTTAAGCACTTATACGCGCTCCTTAAACCGGCTTGTAAGATCCGATCGCAAAAACACGAATAAGTGCCACCGGTCGATCGAAAAAAACAATCGCTACCGGGCATCGCCCCGTCGCCGCCGTCATGCACTCGAATCGAGATGATTCTTCCAGCATAACGGCATTGTCGAGACAACCTTGATCAGGGGAAATACGGTCGGAGCACAGGCGAGTCACGCATTGCTCGTGCCATGGAACGCTAATGGGGCCTCGCCGCGGCGCTGTTAAACGCCTGCTGGAAACCGCCAACGCGCATTCGACACGCATAGCGCATTAACGTTCCGTGACAGTTTCCGGTTTACATCGAATTGTCGTTTGAGGATTTTTTGTCACAGCCCGGATATTACCGCCTCGCACCATTCCTCGCTGCCGACGGTCGAAACAGCTCGTGAAATCGGTAACAAATGCGGTTCTGTCGCGCACCAGCACGGTGCGGCGGTCAATTTAACTTGCGTCATACGATCGTCATGCTGACTGCATAAGGTATTGTTTTATCAACACTTTCTTAATATTGTGCGACGCACAAAAAGCACTTGACATTCGTCGCAGTCATCCTAAAATGGGAACCATTGCTGCGATGCACAATACATCGCGGTTCGGGGGGACGAGCTTCAAGGCGTCTCGCCATTTACCCAAAGCGGTCCGCACAGACAGACCGCAATCCAGGAGCGTAAACCATGACTCTGCTGACCCCTGAGCAATTCGCCGCAGCCCAGAAAGCCAACTTTGAAACGCTGTTCGGCCTGACGACCAAAGCATTTGAAGGCGTCGAAAAGCTGGTTGAGCTGAACCTGCAAGTCGTGAAGTCGACGATTGCGGAAAGCCAGGAAAATGCCCAACGCGCCCTGTCCGTGAAAGACGGTCAGGAATTGCTGGCACTGCAAGCCAGCCTCGCGCAGCCGGTTGCCGAAAAGGCGCTGTCGTACGGCCGTCACGTGTATGAAATCGTCTCGGCAACGCAAGGTGAATTCACCCGCGTCGCTGAAGCGCAATTCGAAGAGCAAAACCGCAAGGTTCAGTCGCTCGTCGAAAACGTCGCGAAGAACGCTCCGGCTGGTTCGGAAACGGCTGTCGCCGTGATCAAGTCGGCGATCACCGCCGCTAACACGACGTACGAAACGGTTCACAAGGCAACGAAGCAAGCTGTTGAAATCGCCGAAAGCAACTTCAATGCAGCCGCAACGGCCGCTTCGAAGGCAGCTTCGCAAGCCGCTGCTCAAGCATCGCGCTCGGCCAAGAAGACGGTTTAAGTTTCAGGCAGCACTTCGTAGCACTGGCAGCATTCGTCGCACTACGCGCCGGCCCCGCTCTTTCGCGGCGCCGGCGTTATCTTAAGCAACAGCGTCGCGCCGTTGCCGCTCACACGGTGTTAATTGGCTGGACGCTCCGATACGTTGAACAACGTATCGTTTGCCCGGCGAATGGCCGGGATTTTTTTTGGCGCTTGCCCGCTGCGCTCAGGCGTAGCAAGGTGTCACGGCGGTTGAGCGACAACGCGGTGCTGGTTTGAGACGGGTAGTAAATACGAGCTGAAATGAAAAAACGGCGCGCCCTTTGCGGGGCGCGCCGTTTTTTCATTGGCGTGAGCTTTGTCGAACTCGCCTGCATGAGGCGCAGGCGAGCCGAACCGCCTTACTTCTTTTTCACCGGCGGCAGATCTGTACAGACGCCTTCGTACAACTCGGCGGCCATGCCGATCGATTCGCCGAGCGTCGGATGCGGGTGAATCGTCTTACCGATATCCGTTGCATCCGCACCCATTTCGATCGCGAGACAGACTTCGCTGATCAGGTCGCCCGCATTCAGACCGACGATACCGCCGCCGATCACGCGAAGCGTTTCCTCGTCGAACAGCAGCTTCGTGAAGCCTTCGTCACGGCCGTTGGCGATCGCGCGGCCTGACGCGGCCCACGGGAACACCGCCTTACCGAACTTGATGCCGGCGGCTTTCAGCTGGTCTTCCGTCTTGCCTGCCCAAGCCACTTCCGGATCGGTGTAGGCCACCGACGGAATCTGCAGCGCGTCGAAATACGCCTTTTCGCCGTGAGCGGCTTCGGCGGCGACGTGACCTTCGTGCACGGCTTTGTGCGCGAGCATCGGCTGGCCGACGATATCGCCGATCGCGAAGATGTGCGGCACGTTGGTGCGCATCTGCTTGTCGACGTCGATAAAGCCGCGATCCGACACGGCGACGCCGGCCTTATCCGCGCCGATCTTCTTGCCGTTCGGCGTACGGCCGACGGCGACCAGCACGAGGTCATAGCGTTGCGCTTCAGCCGGGGCTTTTTCGCCTTCGAACGACACGTAGATGCCGTCGTCTTTCGCTTCGGCCGCGGTGGTTTTGGTCTTCAGCATGACGTTGGCGAAACGCTTGCTGTTGTACTTTTCCCAGACCTTGACCAGATCGCGATCCGCGCCGGCCATCAGACCGTCGAGCATTTCGACTACGTCGATTTTCGCGCCGAGGGTGGCGTACACCGTGGCCATTTCCAGCCCGATGATGCCGCCGCCGATCACCAGCATGCGTTGCGGAATCTGACGCAGTTCGAGCGCGCCGGTCGAGTCGACCACGCGCGGATCTTCCGGAATGAACGGCAGCTTCACCGCTTCCGAACCCGCGGCGATGATGGCCTGCTTGAACTTGACGACCTTCTTGCCGGCTTCCGTCTGCACTTCCATGTGATTCGGATCGACAAACGCGCCGTTACCCGTCACCACCTCGACCTTACGCGCCTTGGCCATGCCGGCGAGACCGCCGGTGAGCTTCTTGACGACGCCGGCCTTGAAGTCACGGAGTTTGTCGAGATCGATTTGCGGCTTGGCGAACGTGATGCCATGCGCGCCGAGCGCTTCGGCTTCGTCGATAACGAGCGCCGTGTGCAACAGCGCCTTCGACGGAATACAGCCGACGTTCAGACAGACGCCGCCGAGCGTCGAATAACGTTCGACGAGCACCGTCTTCATACCCAGATCGGCCGAACGAAACGCCGCCGAATAACCGCCGGGGCCTGAGCCGAGCACGAGCATGTCGCATTCGATATCGGCGCTACCGGAGAAGCTACCCGCTTGCGGAGCGGGCGCGGCGGCCTTGGGCGCCGCAGCTTGCGCCGCTTGCGGCTTCGCCTCGGCTTGAGCCGGAGCCTTTTCGGGTTCTTTGGCGGGCGCCTTGGGCGCCTCTTTCGCCGGTGCCGCATCGGCCGACGACTCGACCAGTGCGATCACGGTGCCTTGCGAGACTTTGTCACCGGCTTTGACGCGAACTTCCTTGACGGTGCCGGCGGTATCGCTGGGCACTTCGATGGAGGCCTTGTCGGACTCCAGGGTCATGAGAGCCTGTTCGTTCTCGATGACATCGCCCGGTTTGATATTGACTTCGATGACATCGACGTCTTTGAAGTCACCGATATCCGGCACTTTAACTTCGACGAGACTCATAGTGTCCCCTTCTCTTATTGATCGGTGATGGAAAGAACAAGCCACAAAACAGCCTAAAAGCTGGCAGAAAGAAGGACAGAATCATCCTTTGCAGTCCGCCGAAGGACGCGCCTTTCTTTTGCCTACTTTTCTTTGGAAGACAAAGAAAAGTAGGTGCCGCCCCGCACAGGGGCGACGCTAATAGACCACCGTGAAATCAGGTTCTACAGAGAGACGCGGATAACAGACAGACAAACAACCCGCACCCCCGCACAAACATCACCCAATCAAAGAATCACACGCCGGAAATCGGCAAGAATCGCACCCAGATACGCGTTAAACCGAGCCGCGGCAGCCCCATCGATCACCCGATGGTCATACGACAAAGAAAGCGGCAAGACCAGACGCGGAACAAACTGCTTCCCATCCCAAACCGGCTTCATCGCGCCACGCGACAACCCGAGAATGGCGACTTCAGGCGCATTGATAATCGGCGTGAAGTTAGTGCCACCGATCCCGCCCAGCGACGAGATGGAGAAGCACCCGCCTTGCATCTGATCCGGCTTCAACTTGCCGTCGCGAGCGGCCTTGGACAGTTCGGTCATTTCCTTCGCGATCTCGACCAGACCCTTCTTGTCCGCATCGCGAATAACTGGAACGACCAACCCATTCGGCGTATCCGCAGCAAACCCGATATGGAAGTACTGCTTGAACACCAGGTTATCGCCATCGAGGCTGGCATTGAACGTCGGGAACTGCTTCAACGCGGACACGACCGCCTTGATAACAAAAGCCAGCATCGTGATCTTGACGCCCGACTTTTCGTTTTCCTTGTTCAACTGCACGCGCAGCGCTTCGAGCTCGGTGATATCCGCTTCGTCGTTATTCGTGACGTGCGGAATCATGACCCAGTTGCGATGCAAATTCGCGCCCGAGATCTTCTTGATACGCGACAGCGGCTTCGGATCGACCGGACCGAACTTCGTGAAGTCGACCTTCGGCCACGGCAGCAGATTCAGCTCGCCGCCACCTGCGGCAGCCGGTGCGGCCGCACCTGCCGGCGCAGCGCGCTGACCGGTCATCACACCCTTGATGAACGCGGTGACGTCGGCTTGCGTAATGCGACCCTTCGGCCCCGTACCTTGCACCTGTGCAACGTCCACACCGAGTTCGCGCGAGAACTTGCGCACGGACGGCGACGCATGGCTCGCGTGACGCGAACCTTCGCCAGCCTGAATCACGGGGGCCTGAGCCAGCGCCGACGGTTGCGCCGGTGCGGGCGACGGCGTGGCCGGCGCGTCGGACGGCTTCTCGACCGCCTGCTTCGGCGCGGGCGCCGCCGGGGCAGCAGCGCCGCCCTCGGCTTCGACCACGACGATCACCGAGCCTTCCGACACGTTGTCACCGACCTTGACCTTCACTTCCTTGACGACGCCGGCGACCGAGCTCGGCACGTCCATGGTCGCCTTGTCGGATTCGAGCGTGACCAGCGACTGCTCTTTCTCGACGCGATCGCCGACCTTCACCGAGACTTCGATCACGGGAATGTCTTTGTAGTCGCCGATATCCGGCACCTTCACGTCCTGCAGACCACCACCACCACTCGCAGCCGGTGCGGGAGCCGGCGCTGCGGCAGGCGCGGGAGCCGGAGCAGCCGTCCCGCCTTCAGCCGCTTCCAGCACGACGATCAGCACGCCTTCCGACACGTTGTCGCCGACCTTGACCTTCACTTCCTTGACGACGCCGGCGGCCGAGCTCGGCACGTCCATGGTCGCCTTGTCGGACTCCAGCGTAACGAGCGATTGCTCTTTCTCGACGGTATCACCCGCCTTCACCAGCACCTCGATCACAGGAATGTCCTTGTAATCGCCGATGTCCGGCACCTTGACTTCGATCGCTTGACTCATTGTTAGTGTCTCCTGGGCCGCGCACGCAGCCGGCTCCTGGAATCAGGAGCCGGCACGCACGCCGTGGCACACGGGGAATGATGCCTTAGACGGTCATCGGGTTGGGTTTGGCGGGATCAAGGTCGTACTTCTTGAGCGCCTCGGCGACGACCTTGCGTTCGATCGTGCCTTCATCTGCCAGTGCATTCAACGCGGCAACCGTGACCCAGTAGCGGTCGACTTCGAAGAAGTGACGCAGCTTTTCACGCGTGTCCGAACGGCCGTAGCCGTCCGTGCCCAGCACGACGAATTTCTGCGGCACGAACGCGCGGATCTGCTCGGTCAGCGCGCGCACGTAGTCGGTCGATGCGATGACCGGGCCTTGTGCGTCCTTGAGCAGCTTCTCGACGTGCGAGAGCTTCTTTTCTTCATTCGGGTGCAGCAGGTTGTAGCGCTGCACTTCGTGGCCTTCGCGCGCGAGTTCGGTGAAGCTCGGCACGCTCCACAGGTCGGCGGCGACGCCCCAGTCGTTCTTCAGCAGCTCGGCGGCGGCGATCACTTCGTTGAAGATCGTGCCCGCGCCCATCAGCTGGACGCGCGGCGCCTTCGCATCGGCTTGCGCCTTGCTGAACGCGTACATACCCTTGACGATGTCGGCCGCTACCGCTTCGCCCTGCGGAATCGCGGGGTGCTCGTAGTTTTCGTTCATCACCGTGATGTAGTAGTACACGTCTTCCTGATCCGCGACCATGCGGCGCAGGCCGTCCTGCACGATGACGGCGAGTTCGTAACCGAACGTCGGGTCATAGCTGATGCAGTTCGGCACCGAAGCGGCCCACAGCAGCGAGTGGCCATCTTCGTGTTGCAGACCTTCGCCGTTCAGCGTCGTACGGCCCGCCGTGCCACCCAGCAAGAAGCCGCGCGAACGCATGTCGCCCGCCGCCCAGCACAGATCGCCGATACGCTGGAAGCCGAACATCGAGTAGAAGATGTAGAACGGAATCATCGTCTCGCCGTGCGTCGAGTACGAAGTCGCGGCAGCGATCCAGTCCGCCATACCACCGGCTTCGTTGATGCCTTCCTGCAGAATCTGACCGGTTTCCGACTCACGGTAGAACATCAGCTGGTCGGAATCTTCCGGCACGTACTTCTGGCCGTCCTGATTCCAGATACCGATCTGACGGAACAACCCTTCCATACCGAAGGTGCGCGACTCGTCCGGCACGATCGGCACGATACGCTTGCCGAGGGCCTTGTCCTTCAGCAGGATGTTCAGGATCCGCACGAACGCCATCGTCGTGGAGATCTCGCGGCCTTCGCCCGTGCCTTTCAGCAGCGGCTCGAATGCCGTCAGTGCCGGCACCGGCAGCGACTCGGCCTTCTGACGGCGCGCCGGCAGATAGCCGCCGAGGTCCATGCGCTTCTGGCGCATGTATTCGAGTTCCTTCGAACCTTCCTCGAACTTGAGGTACGGCACGTTGACGAGGTCTTCGTCGGTGATTGGCAGACGGAACTGATCGCGGAATTTCTTCAGCTGATCGACATGCAGCTTCTTCTGCTGGTGGGTGATGTTCATCGCCTGGCCAGCTTCGCCCATGCCGTAGCCCTTGATCGTCTTCGCGAGAATGACGGTCGGCTGGCCTTGCGAATTCGACGCTTCGGTGAACGCAGCGTAGATCTTGTGCGGATCGTGGCCGCCGCGGTTCAGGTTCCAGATGTCCTCGTCGGACCATTCGGCGACCAGCGCCTTCAGTTCCGGCGTGTTGAAGAAGTGTTCGCGCACATACGCGCCAGACTCCGACTTGTACGTCTGGTATTCGCCGTCGACGACTTCCATCATGCGGCGCATCAGCGCGCCCGACTTATCGCGTTGGAACAGCGCGTCCCAACGGCTGCCCCACACGACCTTGATGACATTCCAGCCGGCGCCACGGAATTCGCTTTCGAGTTCCTGGATGATCTTGCCGTTACCGCGCACCGGGCCATCGAGGCGCTGCAGATTACAGTTGATCACGAACACCAGGTTGTCGAGACGTTCGCGGCCGGCCATGCCGATCGCGCCGAGCGATTCCGGTTCGTCCGTTTCGCCGTCGCCGAGGAAGGCCCAGACCTTGCGGCCCGTGGTCTTCGCGATACCGCGCGCGTGCATGTACTTCATGAAGCGCGCCTGGTAGATCGCCATGATCGGGCCGAGACCCATCGACACGGTCGGGAACTGCCAGAAATCCGGCATCAGCCACGGGTGCGGATACGACGAGATGCCCTCGCCGCCCACTTCCTGACGGAAGTTGTCGAGCTGGTTTTCGGTCAGACGGCCGAGCAGGAACGCGCGCGAGTACACACCCGGCGACGAATGGCCCTGCACGAAAATCAGATCGCCGCCGTGTTCAGGCGACGGTGCGTGCCAGAAATGGTTGTAGCCGACGTCGTACAGCGTTGCCGCGGACGCGAACGAGGCGATGTGACCACCGACGTTGGTGTCCTTGCCGGCGCGCAGCACCATGGCAATGGCATTCCAGCGGGTGTACGAACGGATACGGTGCTCGATGTCCTGGTCGCCGGGGATTTTCGCCTGGCGCGCAACCGGAATCGTGTTGATGTACGGGGTGTTAGCCGAGAACGGCAGATGTTCGCCATGCACGCGGGCGAATTCGATCTGTTTCTCGATCAGGTAGTGGGCACGATCGGGGCCCACAGCAGAAATCACGCCATCCAGCGCTTCCAGCCATTCGCCGGTTTCCTGGGGATCGTCGTCTTTTTCGGCGGCGACATATTTCATGACTTCGTCGGGTACAGCGGACATGCTCGTCTCCTGGATTTAGAGGAACGCTCTTTGAACAGACGACGCGGACGAAGCACGGCCGCGGCAGCTTCGGCCGATTGTAAAAGGGGTCCCGACGTCCGCGCAACAAAATTTTCGAATTGCGAGATCACTTCTCATAATGCGGAAAATTGCTGCGGCGCAACCTGAATTGACTGCCGTTCGACGGATACGTCGGCTAGTTTGCGCCGATTAATGGCACTTTCAGCGCTTTTTTGCGCCATTTGCTAGTGACCTGCTGCGCTACAATGCCACGCATGTTGACCGAACGGCTTTTCGCTCGCTCGGCGCGCACCGCCGGTTCGCCGGCGGATTCGACGCCGTCCTCCCGCTGGCACCATGGACCATGGTGGTCGAATTCCTATTTGCTGACGCCGCTCCTGTCGATCCTCGTGTTTCTGGTCGTCATGAGTCTGATTTTGTGGAGCCTGAATCGGCGCGAACAGCAACAGCAGGAAGACACGCTTTACCGTAATGTCGCGTGGGCGCAGCAGCAGATCCGCCTGTCCATGACGGGCGCGCAGGAACAGATTCAGGCGCTCGCCCGCGACCTGGTCGCCGGCCACGCCGATCCGCATTCGTTCCAGGTGTCCACCACGGACATCATGCAGGGGCATCCCGAGATCCTCTACATGAACTGGTATACGAGCCAGCAGCAGCCGCGCTGGCCCAATACCGCGCTGCCCGTGTTCGGCCAGCGTCTCGCCAAACCGAACGACGCGCAAATGGACGAGGCGGTCAAAGCCGCCTTCACCGAGGCGCGCAACACGCGCCGCCAGGTCTACTCCCCGCTGATCTACGACGACGTCGGCAACGGCTACATCACGCTGCAAACGCCGGTGTTTCGCGACCGCGATTTTCTCGGCACGATTGCCGCCGTGTTCTCGGTGGAAGGCATCCTGAAGCACGACATTCCGCCCGAGTTGTCGGCTAAATACAAAATCTCCATCATCGACGTGAACAACCGCGAGTTGACCACCACGTCGACCCGCCCGCGCTTGCCGCGCGACATGTTCTACGATCTGCCGCTCGACCCGCCGGGCCAAGGCGTCTCGGTACGCGTCTACGCGTTCCCGCAGATGACCAACTTCACCAACAACACGCTCGTCTGGCTGGTGGCCGGTCTGTCGTGCTTCGTGCTGTGGAGTCTGTGGAGTTTGTGGAAGCACACGCGGCAACGTTTCGAAGCGCAGCAGGCGCTGTACGCCGAAGCGTTCTTCCGCCGTGCGATGGAAAACTCCGTCCTGATCGGCATGCGTGTGCTCGACATGCACGGCCGCATCACACACGTGAATCCGGCGTTCTGCCGCATGACCGGCTGGGACGAAAGCGACCTGGTCGGCAAGAACGCGCCGTTCGCTTACTGGCCGCGCGATTCGTACCCGGAGATGCAACGCCAGCTCGATATGACACTGCGCGGCAAGGCGCCGTCGTCGGGCTTCGAATTGCGGGTGCGCCGCAAAGACGGCTCGACGTTCCACGCCCGTCTCTATGTATCGCCGCTGATCGACAGTTCGGGCCGCCAAACCGGCTGGATGTCGTCCATGACCGACATCACCGAACCGAAACGCGCGCGCGAAGAACTCGCCGCCGCGCACGAGCGCTTCACCACGGTGCTCGAAAGCCTCGACGCGGCCGTCTCCGTGCTCGCCGCCGACGAAGCCGAGCTGCTGTTCGCCAACCGCTACTACCGCCATCTGTTCGGGATTCGGCCGGACGGCCATCTGGAATTGGCGGGCGGCGGGTTCGATAGCGCACAGGCCTCGTCCGACTCGATCGATATGGTGGATACCTACGCGGGACTGCCCGCCGCGGCGCTGACCGAAAGCACCGCCGATGCACAGGAAATCTACGTGCAAAGTATCCAGAAGTGGTTCGAAGTGCGCCGCCAGTACATTCAGTGGGTGGACGGCCACCTCGCGCAGATGCAGATCGCGACCGACATCACCACCCGCAAGCAGGCGCAGGAACTGTCGCGCCAGCAGGACGAAAAACTGCAGTTCACCAGCCGCCTGATGACGATGGGCGAAATGGCCTCGTCGCTCGCGCACGAACTGAATCAGCCGCTCGCCGCCATCAATAACTATTGCTCCGGCACCGTGGCGCTGGTTAAATCCGGTCGCACCACTCCCGACAACCTGCTGCCGGTACTCGAAAAGACCGCCCAGCAGGCGGTGCGGGCGGGCATGATCATCAAGCGGATTCGCGAGTTCGTGAAGCGCAGCGAGCCGAAGCGCCAGGCCACACGCGTCGCCGATATCGTCGCCGACGCGGTGGGACTGGCGGAAATCGAAGTACGCAAGCGGCGCATCCGGATCGTCACCGATCTGCGCTCGCGTCTGCCGGTGATCTACGTCGACCCGGTGCTGATCGAGCAGGTGCTGGTCAACCTGCTGAAGAACGGCGCCGAAGCAATGGCCGAAGCGCGGCCGAACGCCGTCGACCCCGTGATCCGCGTGGTCGTGCGGCTGGAGAGCGGGTTTGTTTGCATCAGCGTCGTCGATCAGGGTCCGGGGGTGGACGAGGCCACCGCCGAGCGTCTGTTCGAACCGTTTTACAGCACCAAGTCCGATGGTATGGGCATGGGGCTGAACATTTGCCGTTCGATTATCGAATCGCACCGCGGCCGTCTGTGGGTGGTCAACAACGTCGAATCCGACGGCCACATCACAGGCGCCACGTTCCATTGCAGTCTGCCTATTGGAGAGCCTGACGGCCCGAGCAACGGCGGGTCAGAGGCGCCGACACCACAAACCGTTACGGGAGAGCTATGAACAGCCCAGTCACCACACAGGAAACCGTCTTTGTCGTCGACGACGACGAGGCCGTACGAGATTCGCTGCGCTGGCTGCTGGAGGCGAACGGCTACCGCGTGCAATGCTTCTCCAGCGCCGAGCAGTTCATCGACGCGTGGCAGCCGCATACGCATCCGGGCCAGATCGCCTGTCTGATTCTCGATGTGCGGATGTCCGGCATGAGCGGACTCGAGTTGCAGGAACGTCTGATCGCCGACAACTCCGTGCTGCCGATCATCTTCGTGACGGGCCATGGCGACGTGCCGATGGCGGTGTCGACGATGAAAAAAGGCGCGATGGACTTCATCGAAAAACCGTTCGACGAAGCCGAGTTGCGCAAGCTGGTCGAGCGCATGCTCGACAAGGCGCGCAGCGAAAGCACCAGCGTCCAGCAACAGCGGGCCGCCGCCGAGCGTCTGGGCAAGCTGACCGCGCGTGAGCACCAGGTGCTGGAGCGCATCATCGCCGGCCGTCTGAACAAGCAGATCGCCGACGACCTCGGCATCAGCATCAAGACGGTCGAAGCACATCGCGCGAACATCATGGAAAAGCTCAACGTCAACACGGTCGCCGATCTGCTGCGACTGGCGCTGTCGAACAAGCCGCAACAGGCGCAATAAGATCGGTAGCGGCGCTCGCCGCTGCACGCCGATCTGAACAGTGGAACACGGCCGGACTTCCGACACAGTCCGGCCCGAGGCGCCCGCGCCCGTTATGCGTGCGTGCCGGTGCCCTTGTCATCTTGCCCCGCTGTCCTGCCTCTCGCCTTCCTTGGCCCCTCTGTTTCCCGCTCCATTCCCGCACCACTGAAAAGATTCGGCACCTCGCTTCGACAACGCCCACCCGTGCGAATCGTTACGCATGACTCAGCAATCGCTTACCCCGGTCTGAATCCCGTTTTCCTCTGACGTGATTGACAAGCCTCGCTGCGCGCCCTAATTTAAACAGAGCGCCTTAACGGGAATGGCCAATGCACGATCAACATGGAATGACGTGCCGCGAACGCCGCATGCAGGGTCGGCCGGCCCGGCAAGGCAATGGCCGTCGCGCATCCGGCCGTTTCATCCTCTTCCCGCGTCTCGCCCGCGTTGCCGTCGCAACGCCTGGCGTTTGCCGTCTTGCCTCGCTGCTGCCTGTTTTTACGCCGCCGTTTGCTCCGTCGTCCGTTCCATTGCCGTGAACCGGCGCAGCGTTAGCTGCGCATCGACGTCTCGCGTCTTACACAACCGGGAGGATCTCATCGTGAAACGATCCGGAGCACACCGCTCGCGGGTGGTGCTGGTCTGCGCCGCTCTGGCCGGGGCGCCACTCTTCATCGGACTGCTCGCGCCGAACGCGGTCCATGCGCAAAACGCGCCGAAGATGTCGAACCAGCAGCTCGACTCACTGACCGCGCCGATTGCGCTGTATCCCGACGCGCTGCTCGCGCAGGTGCTGATGGCCTCGACCTTTCCGCAGGACGTGCAGGCCGCGGCGGCGTGGTCGAAAGCGAACTCGAAACTGCAAGGCGACGACGCGGTCAAGGCCGTCGCCGCCGAGCCGTGGGATCCGAGCGTGCAGTCGCTGGTCGCGTTTCCGCAGGTGCTTGCCACGATGGCCTCGAAACCCGACTGGGTCGCGCAACTGGGCACCGCTTTTCTGGGCCAGTCGAACGATGTGATGGACTCCGTGCAGCGTCTGCGCAAGCAGGCGCAGGCCGCCGGCAATCTGAAGACGAGTTCGCAGCAGAAGGTCGTGGTCGAGCAGAGCACGATTCAGATCGTGCCGGCCAATCCGCAGGTGGTGTATGTGCCGACCTATAACCCCACGGTGGTGTATGGCACCTGGCCTTACCCGGCGTATCCGCCGGTGTATGTGCCGCCGCCGCCCGGCTATGCGATCGCGAGCGGTCTCGCCGCGGGTCTCGCGTTCGGCGCCGGCGTCGCCGTGGCGAATTCGCTGTGGGGCGGCTTCAACTGGAACACGCACGACGTCAACATCAACGTCAATCGCTACAACAACGTCAATGTGAACAACCGGCTCAACGTCAACAGCAACACGACGAACTGGAACCGCAACGCCAACGTCAACCGCAACGTCAACAACGCGAATCTGAACCGCAACGGCAACAACAATCTCGGCGGCGGCGCGCAGCGCGATGCCTACCGTGGCCGCGACGACGCCCGCGCCCAGGCGCAGCAAACCCTGCAGAATCGCACCGGGCAAAATCTGAGCGGCAACGCGAGCCAGCGCGTGCAAGGGATCCACCAGGGCGGCACGGCGAACGCCGATTTGCAGAATCGCGCGCAAAACGTCAATCGCGATAACGCGCTGCGCGGCGCCGGCGACGGCAACAATGCCCGGCAGGATATGCAGCGCGGCCAGTCGAGTCGCGAATCGCTCGCGAATCGCGGCGGCCAGCAGCGCACGGGCGGCGGCCTCGGTGCGAACGGCGGCGGCCAGCAGCGCGCGGGCGGCGGGCTCGGTGCGAACGGCGGCGGCGTCCAGCGTGGTGGGGCCGGCGGCGCTGGCGGCGGCAGGCTCGGCGGTGGTGGGGGCGGCGGCGGAGGCGGTGGCGGTGGACACCATTTCGGCCGCGGCCGTTGAACGATCAAGAGGAGTCTCTGATGATGCGCTTATCCCCACGCGGCGCGCTGCGCGCCCACCTTGCAACACTCGCCGCCGAATTCGGCACGGCCGGCACGCTGCTGATGGCATTGGCCTTGCTGATCGCCGCGCCGGCCGCGCACGCTCAAGCGGTCTACCCCAGTGCCGACGACGCCGCCAAGGCATTCGTCGACGCCCTCTCGCGTAACGACGAAGGGGCGCTCAAACATGTGCTCGGCAGCGATTACCCTCGCTTCATTCCGACCGAAGGCATCGGCGAGGACGATATCTACCAGTTCCTCGGCGCCTGGTCGAAGGGCCATCAGATCGTCGACGACCCGACCACCGGCAAAGGCCACGGCCACGCGACCGCGCATCTAGCGGTCGGCGACAGCGGCTGGACCCTGCCGATTCCGCTCGTGCAGGTCGCGCACGGCTGGCGCTTCGATCCACCCGGAGCGAGCAGCGAAATGCTGACGCGCCGCATCGGGCGTAACGAGCGCGCGGCGATCATGACCTCGCTCGCTTATCTCGATGCGCAAAACGATTATCACAATCTGACCCAGCGCTACGCCGAGCGCTTCGTGAGTACACCGGGACAGCACGACGGCCTGTACTGGGCGACGGCGCCCGGCGAAACGGAAAGCCCGCTCGGCCCGCTCGCCGCCACGATGCCGAACGGCACGCTGCCCAAGGAGGCCTACCACGGCTATCACTATCGAATCCTGACCGCGCAAGGTGCGCATGCGCAGGGCGGCGCGCACAACTATGTGTTGAACGGGGCGATGACGGACGGATTCGGGCTGATCGCGTCGCCGGCCGAGTATGGCAAGACGGGCGTGATGAGCTTCGTCGTCAATCGGGACGGGCAGGTGTATCAGAAGAACCTCGGTCCGCAGACCGCGCGGGCGGCGGCCGCGATCCGGGCGTTCGATCCCGACGATAGCTGGCAGGCGGTGCCGCAGCCTTAAAGGTGGCGATGAGGCTGCGGTCGGTCGGGTGCCGGCCGACCGCGGCCGGTCTGCCGCGTGCCACGGCGGCGGTGCCGTGCCGAAGCAGGTGTCGGGAACGCGTCATGCGCGGCTCGTTGTCGCGCGCGCCGCCCGCCTCTCAAGCGTCCCAACGCATGCTCTACGTCGCTCGCGCGCGGGAATCCGTACGCGGCGCGTCATGTAGGGCCGGTATAATGGCGGACTTCGCAGTGGCGCCTATCTCCGATTCGCGCCGCGCGCTTTTCATACGGCGACCTGCTCCCGTCGAAAAGCGCCATTGCGTGGCGCGCTCCGGCGCCCATGCCCTGCCCCGCTTTTCAAACTGCCCATCTCGACCCGACCATGACAGCCAAACTGATCGACGGCCTAGCCCTTTCCCAGACCCTGCGCGCCGACGTCGCCAAGCGCGCCGCCGCGTTGACCGCCCGCGGCCATCAGCCGGGCCTCGCCGTGGTGCTGGTCGGCGACAACCCGGCTAGCGAAGTGTATGTGCGCAACAAGGTCAAGGCCTGCCACGACAACGGCCTCGGTTCGTCGTTCGACCGTTATCCGGCGGATCTGCCGGAAGCCGAGTTGCTGGCGCGCATCGACGAACTGAACCGCGACCCGCGCATTCACGGCATCCTCGTGCAACTGCCGTTGCCGAAGCATATCGACAGCCACAAGGTGATCGAGGCGATCGCACCGGAGAAAGACGTGGACGGCTTTCACATCGCCAACGCCGGCGCGTTGATGACAGGCCAGCCGCTGTTCCGTCCGTGCACGCCGTACGGCGTGATGAAAATGCTCGCCGCTTACGAGATTCCGCTGCAAGGCGCGAACGCGGTGGTGATCGGCCGCTCGAACATCGTCGGCAAGCCGATGGCGCTGCTGTTGCTCGAAGCCGGCGCAACGGTCACGATCTGCCACAGCAAGACGCGCGATCTGGCCGCCCATACGCGTCATGCCGACGTGGTGGTCGCGGCCACCGGCCTGCGCAACATTCTGACGGCGGAGATGGTCAAGCCGGGCGCGGCGGTGATCGACGTCGGCATGAATCGCGACGAAGCCGGCAAGCTGTGCGGCGACGTCGATTTCGCGGGCGTCAAGGAAGTGGCGGGTTACATCACGCCGGTGCCGGGCGGCGTCGGCCCGATGACCATCACCATGCTGCTGGTCAATACGATCGAAGCCGCCGAGCGCGAAGCGGCGGCGAACGCGTAAACGCTGAGGGGAAATGCCGGCGGAGTGATTCGCCGGCACGCGGGTTGGGACTTGCCGCCGAACCCGCACGGCAAATCCCGCCGCACGACCTGCGTGGCCGCCCTCGGCCCGATTCGAGGCACCCGCCACTGCTCTCACCTCACACCCGATCTCCCGCCGCCATGCCCGCGTTAAGCGGCGCCTCGCGGCGCGCGAGCCGTGCCCGACACCACTTCAGCACCGGCCGCTCCACGCAGTGCCACGACAGCGCCGCGCACAGCAGGATCAGCGGCGCGGCGACCAGCACCGCCGTCACATGGCTCAACTGCGGCGCGATATTCGCTATGCATTGCTGCACCATGAAGCCGTACAGATAGATCCCATACGAGTAATCGTGACGCGGCACCAGCCGCCGCAGCAGCGGCGTCGTGCCGACCCACAGCACGCCGTACACGAAGGCCAGATAAAACAGCGGCTGCGCGCCGGCCGTATCGCGGAACACGAGAAACACCATCATCAGCCCCAGCGCCGTCAGGCCGCTAATGTGGATCCGTTCGCGCCATCCGTAGAGCAGCATCCCCAGCATGAAGAACGGCTCCGGCCAGAACGAATAACCGCCGGGCGTTTCGCTGAAGTCGCGCAGTCCGATCTGCAGATGCGGCACGTGCACACGCAGCACGAACGCCGCGCCACCCAGCGCCGCCGCCAGCGCCACGCCGCGCGCGCTGGACAGCAGCCCCAGCATGCCGGTCACGAGCACGATCAGATAGCAGCGCACTTCGAGCGGCAGCGTCCACAGCGGGCCGCAGATATCGACGGGAAAGCGGTTGTGTTCGAACACGCCGGGCAGCGCCCAGCCGGTTTTCAGCACGATGGTCGAGAAGTTGTCGAGATTGGCCCACGTCATGCCGGACGCGAAATAGTCGCGCAGCGGCAACGTGGTGAACAACGGCCCGATGACGAACACCGTCACCAGCGAGCCCAACGCGACCGCCGGCCACAAACGCGCAATGCGCAATGCCGCGAAGCGCGGCACCGAACGTTGCCGGTCGAAGCTTGCGGTCACCAGCATGCCGCTCAGCAGGAAAAACGCATACACGCCGAGCGCGCCGAAACCGTCGAATCCGAGCGCGTTCTGGATCCAGTCCGTGGTGCCGTCCGGCGCCTGCAGCAGATACGAGTGGCCATACACGACGGCCACGGCGGCCAGAAGCCGCACGAGGTCGAAGTTGTTGCCGTTGCGCGATAAAGCGTGCGAAAGCGGGTTCATCGATACCTCTCAGGCAGAAAGCGTCGCTAACCGGTGACTGCCGACTGACGACTGGCGGCGACACGTCACTTTGCGGCACGGCAGCAATTGGCACCGTTCGCTGTCGCACAAACGCGCCGCGGCTCGTGCTCCGTACACGCGCGACGAGCTGATCTGATAATTTGTGTGCCAACGGATTGGAATCGGCGTGCCCTGCCCCAATAATGTCTTCATCGGGCGTTCATCCGGGCGCTCGGGGCACGCCCCGCGCTCGCTCCGAACACCGTCCCCTCGGCACGCCCGTCGATCCACCGATTACCCGTTCACTCGCGTCAGACAGGAAGCCTTATGTCCACTACCCCCTCGAAGCACGACAATCCGCTCCTCGATTTCTCCGACCTGCCGCGTTTTGGCGACATTCGCCCCGAACACGTCACGCCCGCGCTCGACGTGCTGCTCGCCGACGCGGCCGCCGCCGTCGAACGCGCCGCCCAGCCGATCACCCCCGCTTCGTGGGCCGACGTGGTCGAACCGGTCGAGCGCGCCACCGAACCGCTGGCGCGCGCCTGGGGCGTGGTCGGCCATCTGAACGCCGTCGCCGATACGCCTGAGTTGCGCGCCGCCTACGGCGAGAACCTGCCGCGCGTCACCGAATTCTGGTCGAGCGTCGGCCAGAATCTGGCGCTGTACGAAAAATACAAGACCCTGCACGCCAGCAGCGACTTCGCGTCGCTGACCGGCGAGCGCAAGAAGATCCTCGGCAATGCGCTGCGCGATTTCCGTCTGTCCGGCGCGGAACTGCCGGAAGACCAGAAGCCGCATTTCGCCGAATTGCAGGAACGCCAGGCCGGGCTGTCGAAATCGTTCTCCGACCACGTGCTCGACGCGACCAACGCGTACGCGTATCTCGTCGAGGAAGGCGCCACGGATCAACTCGTCGGTCTGCCCGAAGACGTGATCGAAGCCGCGAAGGAAGCCGCCGAACGCGACGGCAAGACCGGCTACAAATTCACGCTGCACTTCCCGTCGTATTTCCCGGTCATGCAGTACTCGGAAAATCGTCCGATGCGGGAAACGATGTATCGCGCCTACGTGACGCGCGCCTCTGAACTCGGGCCGCAATATGGCGGCGGCAAAGCGGAGTGGGACAACACCGCCGTGCTCGCCGACCAGTTGAAGCTGCGCGCGGAAGAAGCGCACATGCTTGGCTACAACAACTTCGCCGAGGTCTCGCTCGCACCGAAAATGGCGGAGTCTCCCGCGCAGGTCATGGCCTTCCTCGAAGACCTCGCTACCCGCGCGCGTCCGCATGCCGAGCAGGACTGGAAAGAGCTGCGCGAATTCGCCGCGAACGAACTCGGCATGAGCGAGTTGCAGCCGTGGGACATGACCTTCGCCGCCGAACGTCTGCGTCAGAAGCGCTATTCGTTCTCCGAAAACGAGGTCAAGCAGTACTTCCCGGAAGACACGGTGTTCAAGGGTCTTTTCAAGGTGACCGAGACGCTGTTCGGCGTGCGCATCCGTCGCGACGAAGCGGCCGTGTGGCATCCGGACGTGCGCTTTTTCCGCGTCGAGAATCAGGACGGCGGGCTGGTCGCGCAGTTCTACCTCGATCTGTACGCACGCGAAGGCAAACGCGGCGGCGCCTGGATGGACGACGCACGCGGCCGTCACAAGCACGCGCAAGGCGGCTTGCAAACGCCGGTCGCGTATCTGACCTGCAACTTCTCGGCGCCGGTCGGCGGCAAGCCCGCCTGCTTCACGCACGACGAAGTCATCACCCTGTTCCACGAATTCGGCCACGGTCTGCATCACATGCTGACGCGCGTCGACGAGCTGGGTGTGTCGGGCATCAACGGCGTGGAGTGGGACGCGGTCGAACTGCCGTCGCAATTCATGGAGAATTTCTGCTGGGAGTGGGACGTGTTAAGCGACATGACCTCGCACGTCGATACCGCCAGGCCGTTGCCGCGCGATCTCTTCGACAAGATGCTGGCCGCGAAGAACTTCCAGAGCGGCTTGGGCACGTTGCGTCAGATCGTGTTCTCGATGTTCGACATGCAGCTGCATACCGGCTTTGATGCGTCCGGCACGCAGAACGCCACCCAACTCGCGAGCGAGATCAACGAGCGTTTCCACGTGGTGCCGCAAGCGGCGTTCTCGCGCTGGCCGAATACGTTCAGCCATATTTTCGCGGGCGGTTACGCGGCGGGCTACTACAGCTACAAGTGGGCCGAAGTGCTGTCGGCGGATGCGTACGCCGCATTCGAGGAAGCCGCGCAAGCCGCGAGCGGCAGCGTGCTCGATCGGGCCACCGGCATGCGGTATCGCAAGGAGATTCTGGAAGTGGGCGGTAGCCGTCCGGCGATGGAATCGTTCAAGGCGTTCCGCGGACGCGAGCCGAATATCGACGCGTTGCTGCGTCATAGCGGCATGGCGCCTGGCGCGGAGCATTGATCTCGCGTTGCACGCGAGCGGTTGATGCGGGCGTTCAAGCGAGCGTTCAAGCGGTAGGTTGAGCGCTCGCGTGCCTGATCCCGTTTCGAGAGAAAAGCCGGTGATTTTTGCGTTAGCAAATCACCGGCTTTTTCTTTTCGGCGCGCTGAGCGCGGACTCGCGATCGATGCCCGTTAATCGCGATGCAGCTTGAAATCCACCTGCGAAGGCCGCCCTTCAAGCGACAACGCCGCGCGCGCCGCCGGCGCACGGCTCACCACCTTGCCGCGGCTCACCACGGCGAGTCGTGCGGCGCGCAAACGGATCGCCTCGACCGGATCGCGCGCATCGAGCAGCACGAGATTCGCCGCGCATCCCGACGCGATCCCATAGCCCTCCAGACCGAGAATTTGCGCGGCGTTCACCGTGACCGCGTCGAAGCATTTCCGCATGCCGTCGACGCCCGTCATCTGCGCGACGTGCAGACCCATGTGCGCGACTTCGAGCATGTCGCCCGAGCCGAGGCTGTACCACGGATCCATCACGCAATCGTGGCCGAACGCGACGGTGATGCCGGCGGCCATCATCTCCGGCACGCGGGTCATGCCGCGCCGTTTCGGATACGTATCGCTGCGGCCTTGCAGCGTGATGTTGATGAGCGGATTCGCGATCGCGGCGACGCCCGCCTCACGCATCAGCGGCAGCAGCTTGCTGACGTAGTAGTTGTCCATGGAATGCATCGACGTCAGATGTGAACCGGTTACGCGCCCTTGCATGCCGAGCCGGTGCGTTTCGGCGGCGAGCGTTTCGATGTGGCGCGACATCGGGTCGTCCGATTCATCGCAATGCATGTCGACGCGCAGGCCCTGCTCCGCCGCGTACTCGCACAGCAGCCGCACGGACAGCGCGCCGTCGGCCATGGTCCGCTCGAAATGCGGAATACCGCCGACCACGTCGACACCCATCCCGATCGCCCGCTTCAGGTTGTCGAACGCGCCCGCGCTGCGCAGCACGCCGTCCTGCGGAAACGCCACCAGTTGCAGGTCGAGATAGGGCGCGACGCGGCGCTTGACTTCGACCAACGCCTCGACGGCGAGCAGGCGCGGATCGCACACGTCGACGTGACTGCGGATCGCCAGCAGCCCGCGTGCGACGGCCCAATCGCAGTACTGCAACGCGCGTTCGATCAACGCTTCCTGCGTCAGGTCCGGTTTCAGTTCGCCCCACAGCGCGATGCCTTCGAGCAGGGTGCCCGACGCGTTCACACGCGGCAGGCCGTACGACAGCGTCGCGTCCATGTGGAAATGCGGATCGACGAACGGCGGCGTGACGAGCGCGCCGGCGGCATCGATTTCTTCGGCGGCGATTGCAGCCAGATTCGGTTCGACGGCGACGATGCGGCCCGCTTCGATGCCAATGTCGACCGTGTGTTTGTGCTGCGGCGCGGCGCCCGGCGGCAGCGTCGCGCGGCGGATGATCAGATCCATGTGTCGCTCCTTTGTCGGCCGCGGTTAGCGTTTTAGCGCTTACCGCGGTCCCGTGCAGCTTGTTGGATTGACCCCATTCTATCGACGTCACAAACGCCGTGTCGGTGTTTTGTCACTCGGCCGTACCGGCGAGCAGCGGCCAATGCGTACCGGCCTTCCACATCGTCGGCCGCCTATACTCGGCCATTCAAACGGAGTGCGCAGCCTTGGCGCCGCAGCGTCCGTCGTCGACTCGTGGAGCAGACCCATGAAAACAATCGGTGTCATCGGCGGGATGAGTTGGGAATCGTCCGCCGAGTACTACAAGCTGATCAACCGCCACACGAAAGCACGCCTGGGCGGTCACCACAACGCGCGCAGCCTGATGGTCACGGTCGACTTCGCGCCGATCGAGGCACTGCAACGCGCGGGCGACTGGCACGCGCTCGGCGAGCAACTGGCCGATGCCGCACGTCAGCTCGAACGCGGCGGCGCCGAACTCGTGATACTCGCGACCAACACGATGCATCGCGTGTACGAAGCGATCGAGCAGGCGATCGACGTGCCGTTCCTGCACATCGCCGATCCGACCGGCAATGCATTGCGTGCCGCGGGTATCGAGCGGGTCGGCTTGCTCGGCACACGCTATACGATGGAACAGACGTTCTACACCGGCCGGCTGCGCGAGCGTTACGGGCTCGACACGCTAGTGCCCAACGAGGCCGAACGCGTGGACGTGCATCGCATCATTTACGACGAGCTGTGTCACGGCACGGTGAAAGACGACTCGCGCGCGGCGTATCAACGTGTAATCGAAGCGCTGGCCGCGCGCGGCGCGCAAGCGGTGATTCTCGGCTGTACCGAGATCACGTTGCTGGTCAAACCGGGAGATTCCGTGTTGCCCGTGTTCGATACCACGGCGTTGCATGCGCAGGCGGCGGTGGAATGGGCGATTGAGTCGGCGTAGGGAGCCGTTGACGGCGGTGCCATGCGGATGCCCTGCAAGCACCCTCGCCGCTCGGCGTCTCACACGCTGGAAAGTCAAAAAGCCCGCATGACTTTCGTCATGCGGGCTTTCAACAAACTTTGGTTGCGGGGGTAGGATTTGAACCTACGACCTTCGGGTTATGAGCCCGACGAGCTGCCAGACTGCTCCACCCCGCGTCAGAGAAAAAGATTATAGCTGGGCGTCATCTAAACGTCAAACAATCGTGCGAACTATTTCATGCGGTCGTATCGCGCGACGGCATACGTGTCCGTGCAACGCTCAAAGATCCTGCACCGTGGCACCTTCCACTTTGCCGTCGATGATATCCGCGCCGTACTGGCTCGCGCTGCGTTTGGCGACGCCGAAATCGGAGAAGGTGGACGGCAACACGAGACGGAACACGCGGCTCGCGGTCGAACCGCTGAGCGCTCCCGGCCGGCACACGCGGACAGCGACGTCGTAGCCTTCGGCGTGACGCTTGTGGCCGTCGAATTTGTCGAAGGCCCGCGAGAACACCAGCGGGTGCACTTCGAAGTCCTTATAAAGCGCGGGATAACGTTCCGCCATGATGCCTCCCCGATGCGCATGATCGCGCGTATGTGATGTCTCACTATACGCCGCGCCCCGAAGCGGCCGCGTTTTTATTTTTGGCTCGCCACGCGGCATTTTTTCACGCGCCCGCCTTCACCGCCGGTTCTGCCGCGCGATAAGATGCGGGACTATCGGAATCCCGCAGGAATGTGAGAGAAACATGAAAATCGCCACCTGGAACGTCAACTCCCTGAAAGTGCGCCAGCAGCATGTGATCGACTGGCTCGAAGCCAGCGGCACCGACGTGCTGTGCCTGCAGGAACTGAAACTGACCGACGACAAATTCCCGCGCGCCGAACTCGAGGAGAAAGGCTATCGCAGCTGGTTCGCCGGCCAGAAGACCTACAACGGCGTCGGCATCGTGGTGCGCGCCGGCCTGAATGTCGACGAAGACAGCGTGGTGCGCAACATTCCCGGTTTCGAAGATCCGCAGCAGCGCGTGATCGCCGCGACGATCGAAGGCGTGCGCATCGTCTCCGCGTATTTCCCGAACGGCCAGGCGCCGGGCACCGACAAGTTCGCGTACAAGCTGCGCTGGCTCGCCGCGCTGCACGACTGGATCGCGAGCGAGATGGCGCTGTATCCGAAGCTCGCGCTGCTCGGCGACTACAACATCGCGCCCGACGATCGCGACGTGCACGATCCGAAAGCGTGGGAAGGCCAGAATCTGGTGTCGCCCGAGGAACGCGCGGAGTTCGTGCGGCTGATCGCGCTCGGTCTCAGCGACGCGTTCCGCCAGTTCGAGCAACCGGAGAAGATCTACTCGTGGTGGGATTACCGGATGATGGCGTTCCGCCGTAACGCGGGTTTGCGCATCGACCATATTTTGCTGTCGAAGGCGTTGGCGGAAATCTGTACGTCGTGTGAAGTCGATAAGGTGCCGCGCAAGTGGGAGCAGCCGTCGGATCACGCGCCGGTGGTGGCGCAGCTCAGCTGATTGCCTGCGGGCAGACGCAAACACGCCCGGTGGTGAGACTTCGATAACCCGAAGTCCCAACACCGGGCGTGATCATTTGGCCGACGCTCGTTCTTTCAGGCTGTCATAGCGCCGCCGAAGCGCTCAACGTCCGCCACAGAAACTCGAACACCATCGCATCGTGCTCGGCCTGCTCCAGTTCATCGGAGCCGCCGTGGCCGCCCTCCGTATTCTCCCGATACCAGACGCGCTCATGTCCCTGCGCCTGCATGCGCGCGGCCATCTTGCGCGCGTGTCCGGGATGCACGCGGTCGTCGGCCGTCGACGTGGTGAATAGCACCGGCGGATACACCACCTCCGCCGATACGCGGTGATACGGCGAATACGCGGCCAGCACGCGCGCCTCGTCGGGTTCGTCGGGATCGCCGTATTCGTCGATCCACGACGCGCCCGCGTGCAGCAGGTGGTAGCGGCTCATATCGAGCAACGGTACTTCGCAGACCACCGCGCCGAACAACTCGGGACGCTGCACCATGCACGCCGCCACCAGCAAGCCGCCGTTGCTGCCGCCTTGAATGCCCAGTTGCGCGGCGCTCGTCACGCCGTTGTCGACGAGCGCTTCGGCCACCGCCAGAAAATCGTCGAAGGCGCGCTGGCGCTGTGCGCCCTGCGCTTCTGTATGCCAGCGTGTGCCGAACTCGCCGCCGCCGCGAATATGCGCGACCACGTACACGCCGCCGCGTGCCAGCCAGCCGATGCCCTGGCCGGTCAGATAGCTCGGCAGCAAGGGAATCGCGAAACCGCCGTAGCCGCTCAGTAGACAGGGACGCGGGGATGCCGGCATCGACGCCTGCCCGCCACGTGGACCGATCACGGTGTACGGCACGCGTGTGCCATCGGCGGAGACCGCGTGTCCGCGCGTCACGGCGTACTGCGTCGCGTCGAATTGCGTCGGCCAGCGGTCGAGCAATTCCCATTCGCTCAGGTCGTGGCGCGTGAGGTCGGTGAGCCAGTAGGCCGGCGGTTGCAGATAGTCGTCGGTGTCGACGAAGACTTCGTCGTTCAGCGTCGGTTCGACCGGCGAAACATCGGCTTGCGTGTCGTCGCGCGAAGGGAAAAGGCGTTGCGCCCACTGCCACGTTTGATCGCCGTGCTGCGACGGCGTCCACAACAGCGTCCGGTTTTGCACATCGTCCAGATACGCGACGACCAGATGATTACGCGTGTGCGTCCACTCGCAGGCCGACGTGAGCGGCGTCGGCGTGAACAATGGCACGACATCGCGCTCGCCGCGCAAAAATGCGTCCTCGCGAATGGCCAGCAGCGAACCGCCCGGATGATGCACGCCGCCGCAATCCCAATCGAGGCGCGGTTCGAGCAGCAACCAGCCCTGCCAGCCACCCACCCCGACGTGCGACGGCACCTCGAATCGATGCCACACATCGGGCGCGCCCGCGCTGTCGAGGTAGTACGTGTGCGAGTCGAAGAAATCGACGCTGCTCGCCACCGTGTGGCGCTGTTCGACCGGATCGTAATGCGCTTCCACGCCGATATCGCCGAACGCGGCTTTGAAGACGACGGGCGCATTGGCCAGCGAAGTACCGCGTGTCCAGCGCCGCACCTCGCGCGGATAGCCGGAACGCGTCAGCGTCTTGCGGCCGTTGTCCCAGCCGACGTAGAGCGTATCCCGATCGATCCATGACGCCGTGTGCTTGCCGGCCTTGGCGATCGCGAAACCCCCGTCGACGAACTGCCTTACGTCGATATCGAACTCACGCACCACCAGCGCGTCCGAACCGCCCGGCGACAGCGTGATCAACGCGCGGTCGCCATCGGGATAAAGAATGTCGAGTTCGACGCAGACCCATGGCGTGCCTTCGGCGGTGCCGAGCGCGTCGAAGTCGAGCAGGGTTTGCCAGACGGGCGCGCCGCCGCGCCACGCGGCCCATGGGGTGCGCCGCCAGATGCCCTTGGGATTGCGCTCGTCCTGCCAGAGGTCGTACGCCCAGTCTTGCCAGCGATCGGGAATCACTGGACGTTCGCGCGGCAGATAGGCGTCGGCGAGCCGTTGTTTGAGCGATTCGAATTCGGCGCTATCGCACCATGCGGCACGTGTGCGCGCGTTCTGCCGCTCGACCCAGGCGAGCGCGTCGGCATCGTCGAGGTCTTCGAGCGGCAGGAAAGGATCGGGGGAAAGCGGCCAGGAGGAAGAAGCGGGGGAAGCGGGCATCGTCGGCTGTCGAAGGAAAACAGCGTTGATTATGCCTTGCGGGGCACGAACCTCTCGACTCGCATGATCTAATCGACTATTTGACTGAGGCGAATTCGGCCCAATCTGGCAACGCGGTCGAAGAATGCCAAGGCGGAATTCGCTACTTGCTCGGCCGTTACCACACGGTTCAGGTTGCTCGAAAATTCTGGGAAAAACATCATTGGTATTGAATATGAAAAGGCTATTCCTCGCGTTATTGATAGTGGCAACATGCGGCATCGGCCAAACCTTCGCGGAAGAAACCCTGCCCCGTTTCGATGCTTTTCCCGTCAAAAACGTATTCAACGGTCAACCCGCAAAAGTGAAAATCGTATCGGCTGAGGACCGCAAATTCGCCACTCGCTTGCGTCAGTTAAGCGGCCAGAAACCCAACTACGCCGGACACTACACATTGGCGAGTTGGGGATGCGGGGCATCCTGCGTGATGACCGTCGCGATCGATGCGAAAACCGGGGGTGTTATCTGGCTGCCGTTCACGGTCTGTTGCTGGGATGCCGACGTCGACGAACCGATCGAGTTCAGACGAGACAGCAGTCTCATCGTCGTGCACGGCAGCCGGAACGAGACCGGTGGCGGTATCTACTATTACCGGCTGGAGGGTTCGGAATTCGTTCTGGTGAAGGCTGTGGAAAAGACCGCGTCGTAGCGGCAGCGCCAACATGTCAAAAGGTCAAGGCGACGTACACACCGCCTTGACCAGTCAAGCGATCCACGCATCACGGCTCGAGATTCAACTCCTGAATCTTCCGCGTAATCGTATTACGCCCGATCCCCAGCCGCTCAGCCGCTTCCACCTTGCGGCCGCGCGTGAAATCCAGCGCCTCGCGAATCACCGCCGCTTCGAAGCGCCGCGCGAGTTCGTCCATCAAGTCCGCTGCGTTCTCACGCAGCATGCGCGCGACTTCGGTACGCAAACCACCTTCCCAGGCGCTCACCGTCGACGCGACCGGCACGCCGCCGCCCGCCGCCGCATGCCCCACCGCCCCGGCGCCGTTGATCGGCACCGTGCCCGCCAGCCCCGCTTCACCCGCGCCGAGCACACCACCGCCGCTCAGATCGGAGATACCCGCTTGCGCCGGCCCGAGATCGGGCGGCAAGTCCTTGATCTCGATAGTCTGCGCGGGCGCCATCACCGTCAGCCAGTTGGCCAGATTCTCCAACTGCCGCACGTTGCCGGGAAACGGCAACGAAGCCAGATAAGCGAGCGCCTCCTCGGACACGCGCTTCGGCTCGACGCCGAGATCGCGCGCGCTCTTCTGCAGAAAGTGCCGCGTGAGCAGCGGAATGTCTTCGCTGCGCTCGCGCAACGCCGGCAAGCGCAGGCGAATCACATTGAGCCGGTGATACAGGTCCTCGCGGAACAAGCCCTGACGCACGCGCGATTCGAGATTCTGGTGCGTCGCCGCGATCACGCGCACATTCGCGCGTAGCGGATTGTGCCCGCCGACACGATAAAACTGTCCATCCGACAGCACGCGCAACAAACGCGTTTGCAGGTCGAACGGCATATCGCCGATTTCATCGAGAAACAGCGTGCCGTTTTCGGCCTGCTCGAACCGTCCCTGACGCATCGCCTGCGCGCCGGTGAACGCGCCGCGTTCGTGGCCGAACAGTTCGGATTCCAACAGATCCTTCGGAATCGCCGCCGTGTTCAGCGCGATGAAGGGACCGTTCGCGCGTGGGCTATGCCGGTGCAACGCACGCGCGACCAGTTCCTTCCCGGTGCCTGATTCGCCGGTAATGAGCACGGTGGCCGCCGAATGGGACAGGCGGCCGATCGCGCGAAACATGTCCTGCATGGCCGGCGCCTGGCCGAGCATTTCCGGCGCTTCAGCGGGACGGTCGTCCCACGTCTGTTCGCCGCGCATGCTTTCGTCGACGGCGCGACGGATCAGCTCGACCGCCTTGTCGACGTCGAACGGCTTGGCGAGATATTCGAACGCCCCGCCCTGAAACGCGGCGACCGCGCTATCCAGATCCGAGAACGCGGTCATGATGATGACCGGCAAGCCCGGCACCTTGTCGCGCACGGTTTGCAGCAGTTCGAGGCCGGACCCGCCCGGCATTCTGATGTCGGACACCAGCACCTGCGGGCTGTCATGATCGAGCGCCGCCGATGCCTCGCGCACGTTCGCGAAGCTGCGGGTCGCGAAGTTTTCGCGGGCGAGCGCTTTTTCGAGCACCCAGCGAATCGATTGATCGTCGTCTACTATCCAGATCGGCTTCATATAGGTCGGTCAGAAGTCTAGAGATACATTTGGTGTTAGCAGTCGAGCGGCAGCAAAATCTGAAACTCGGTGTGACCCGGCCGGCTATCCACCTCGATCAGACCGTCGTGCTGTTGCACGAAGGTCTGGGCGAGCGTCAAGCCGAGACCGCTACCGTCCTCGCGCCCCGATACGAGCGGGTAGAAAATGCGGTCGCGGATATCCTCGGGAATGCCCGGGCCGTTGTCAGTGATATGCAAGTCCAGTGCCAGCTTACATAAGCGTTTCGACACGGTGATCTTGCGGGCAATGCGAGTGCGCAATTCGATCCGCGCATCGCCTTGCGAAATGCGTTCGCGCAGCGCCTCGGCCGCATTGCGCACGATGTTCAGCAGCGCCTGGATCAGTTGCTCCTTGTCGCCGCGCAAGTCGGGCACGCTCACGTCGTAATCGCGTTCGATCGTCAGGCCGCGCGGAAACTCCGCGAGAATCACCTGGCGCACACGCTCGCAGACTTCGTGAATATTCACGTCGCCGACGATATGCGGATGACGGTGCGGCTCCAGCAAGCGGTCCACCAGCGTCTGCAGCCGGTCCGACTCCTTGATGATGACCTGCGTGTACTCGCGCAACTCGTCGCGCTGCCGCTCGCCGAGTTCGAATTCGAGCAGTTGGGCCGCGCCGCGAATTCCGCCGAGCGGGTTCTTGATTTCGTGCGCGAGATTGCGGATCAGTTGCTTGTTGACCGCGGTGAGGTCGTTGATGCGCTCTTCGCGATCGCTACGCAGATGCCGTTCGTTCTCGAACAGTTCGAGCAGCACGTAATCTTGCGCACTTTCCAGAAAGCCGACGATCGCATGTACATGCAGCGGTTCGTGGCCAGGACGCTCCAGGACGGCATCCAGATGGGTCGCGTGAAAACGGTTGGCGGCGATCGCGGAAATGGTCGCGACCAGCTCTTCCCCGTTGGAAAAGACATCGCCCCACGCCATCTGCGTCAGTTGCTTGCGCGAGAGTTCGAGCATCGACTCCGCGGACGGATTCGCAAACGCGACGCGCAGCGTGCGCTTGTCGAGCACCAGCACGACCGTGGGCAACGCCTCGAAGCCCGGCAACAAGCCGGAACCGACGAGTTGGACGTCGTCCGACAGCGACTGCTCGTGCCCTTTCCTTGCCTTGATCAGATTCTTGAGAACCATCTTGCAGTCTGGCCGATAGGAGATGGTGATAAATCGGGGTGTCAGCTAAATCGGGTGCTTCGGGTGTTTCGGGTGTTTCTGTTACCGCTGGTGAAACAAAAAAGGGACGGCGCCGCCGTCCCTTCCTGACCGATCGCGAGCGTCGGGTCAAACGCTTCGCCGGGTGAAGGGCGAAGCGCCATGACCGCTTACAGCGAGTAGTACATTTCGAATTCGATCGGGTGCACCGACTGACGATAGCGTTGCAGCTCGCCCGTCTTCAGTTCGATGTACGCGTCGAGCATCGAGTCCGTGAACACGCCGCCGCGCGTCAGGAATTCGCGGTCCGCGTCCAGTGCGTCCAGCGCCTGGTCGAGGCCGGCGCACACGGTCGGGATCTTTGCATCCTCTTCCGGCGGCAGGTCGTACAGGTTCTTGTCGGCAGCTTCGCCCGGGTGAATCTTGTTCTGCACGCCGTCCAGACCCGCCATCATCAGCGCGGAGAAGCACAGGTACGGATTCGCCATCGGATCCGGGAAACGCGTTTCGATACGGCGGCCCTTCGGGTTCGACACGTGCGGAATGCGGATCGATGCCGAACGGTTGCGAGCCGAGTAAGCCAGCTTGACCGGTGCTTCGAAGTGCGGCACGAGGCGCTTGTACGAGTTCGTCGACGGGTTCGTGATCGCGTTCAGCGCGCGAGCATGCTTGATGATGCCGCCGATGTAGAACAGCGCGAATTCCGACAGACCGGCGTAACCGTTGCCCGCGAACAGGTTCGTGCCGTCTTTCCAGATCGACTGGTGAACGTGCATGCCCGAACCGTTATCGCCGACCACCGGCTTCGGCATGAACGTTGCCGTCTTGCCGTACGTGTGCGCGACGTTGTGGATGATGTACTTCATTTGCTGCAGCCAGTCGGCGCGCTGAACCAGCGTCGAGAACTTCGTGCCGATTTCGTTCTGGCCTTGGCCCGCAACTTCATGGTGATGCACTTCGACCGGAATGCCGATCTGTTCGAGCAGCAGACACATTTCCGAACGGATGTCCTGGAACGTGTCGACCGGTGCGACCGGGAAGTAGCCACCCTTGGTGCCCGGACGGTGGCCGGTGTTGCCGCCTTCGAAGTCCATCGACGACGACCACGGTGCTTCTTCCGAACCGATCTTGACGAACGTGCCCGACTGGTCGGTGCCCCACTTGATCGAATCGAAAATGAAGAATTCGGGTTCCGGACCGAAGAAGGCCGTGTCGCCGAGGCCCGTGCTCTTCAGGTACGCTTCAGCGCGCTTGGCGAGCGAACGCGGGTCGCGTTCGTAGCCCTTGCCGTCCGCCGGTTCGACGACGTCGCAGGTCAGCACGAGGGTCGATTCTTCGTAGAACGGGTCGATAAAGGCCGTGTTCGCGTCCGGGATCAGCAACATGTCCGATGCTTCGATGCCCTTCCAGCCGGCAATCGACGAACCGTCAAACGCATGGCCGCTTTCGAACTTGTCTTCATCGAATGCCGACACCGGCACCGAAACGTGTTGCTCTTTGCCGCGCGTGTCGGTGAAACGGAAGTCGACAAACTTGACGTCTTCGTCTTTGACGAGTTGAACGACGTCGGCCACGGATTTACTCATAACCTATCTCCTGATTAACGAATTCGGCGGATTCAGCCGCCGCCCAATCTAGCTGACCCGCCCCGGCACGTCCACCCCTCTATCGGTGAGGAGGACCATAAGGAACTGCTGGAACAAATCGATCGGCACCAATAAAGCAGCTTCTGTGCCACCTGTGCGCCAAGCCGGCGCAAAACCACAGCGCACGCGCGTTTGCGGGGAATGACCGCACCGCGCGATGAACCACGATGAAATCTTCAGCCCAAACAACGCACCAACAGTGTGCATCGGACCATCGACACCCAATAGCGTTACTCATTTTGGTGCGTGTGCGACATTTTGCACCATGCTGGCGCGCGAACGTCGCTCGAACGCCGCTTGCCCACGATCACGCCCGCCGGACTCACCACCCCGAACGTGCCGCACGCCGCGCGCTAGAATGGCCATTTGGTCCCAAGGAGACTGACGCTCATGGCCACGCTCGACCAGCTGTACGCTTTGGCGGACACCCGCCGCACCGACAACCAGCTGCCCTACGCCGGCGCGGTGTTGCCCGCCGAGGCGTTCGAACTGCTGCAACTCGACCCGCGCACGCGGCTCGTCGACGTGCGCACTCGCGCCGAACTCGACTGGGTCGGCCGGCCGGTGATCGGCGACGGGCAGTACGCGCACGTGGAATGGACCCGCTATCCGGGCGCGGTGCCGAATCAGGAATTCCTTCAGCAGCTGGGCCAGGTGGCGTCGGCCGATACGCCGGTGCTGTTTCTGTGCCGCAGCGCCGCGCGCTCGAAACTGGCCGCGATCGCCGCCACGCAGGCCGGCTTCGCGAAGGCGTATGACCTGCTGGAAGGCTTCGAAGGCGACAAGGACGGCCAGGGGCATCGGAAGACGGTGTCGGGCTGGTGCTTTCGGGGCTTGCCGTGGATTGGCGCGTGATTGGCTGCGCGGTGCCGCGGTACGCAGCGTTGTCAAAGCGCGCCGCGGGCCGTGGCGGAGAACGGAGTCCATCGTCGGCGCTGAATGTGACAGGCGCATGATCTGTCGAAGGCGCTGATGCAGGGGCCGCCCGCGAGCATCATTGAAAACGGGCGCCGCAGCGCCCGAATCGGGTCAAAGGACCAAGGACCAAGGTCCAAGCTCAAACATCAAACCAGCCGGCCGCGCGTATCAGCCGCGCGGTTTGGCCGCCGTGGCGGCCGCCACCTCGGGCTCGACAATATCGCCGCCCAACAGATGCACCCCTTCCCGCAATTTGACGAACGCCGCCGCCACCGCTTCCGGCTCGCCCTTCACGCCCAGGTCGATATGATGGCGCGCGTACACGCCGCCGCGCTCCGCGTCGCCGATGCTCGGCAGACTGAACACCCGCACGCTCGGGAAATCATGTTCGATCTTTTCCATCAACGGCGTCAGACGCGACTCCGGCAGCTCGAATACTAAAAGCGATTTCTCCGCATGCGGCATGGCGTGATGCAGATCCGCGTACTGCGTGTCGAGCACCCATTCGATCATCGGCCAGGCCATCACCGGGAAACCCGGCACGAAGTGGTGCTGGTTGATCGAAAAACCCGGAATCTTGTTGTAGCCGTTCGGAATAATCGACGCGCCCTGCGGATACGTGCCCATATTCAACCGATGCCGGTTCTCAGGCGAATCCAGATCGAGCGGCGTCGCCGCGTTCGCCGGATACATGTCGCGAATGCGCTCCTGAATCAGCGTGGCGGCTTCGGGATGCAGTTCGAGCGGCACACCGAGCGCGGCCGCCGCGCATTGCCGCGTGTGATCGTCGGGCGTAGCGCCGATGCCGCCCGTCGAGAACACGATGTCGCCCGACGCGAACGTCCGTCGCAGCGTTGCGGTAATGCGCTCGGGATCGTCGCCGATGTACTCCGCCCAGCCGAGCGACAGTCCGCGCGCGCCCAGCAATTCGATGACCTTCGGCAGATGCTTGTCGACGCGTCTGCCCGACAGGATTTCATCGCCGATGATGATGACGCCAAATGCCATTGCCGCCTCTTTTGCTTTGTCAGTAATTCATCAATAAGAAACCGGCGCCGTGTGCCGCACGCCGCCGTGCTCTTCCGCGCGCATGCGCTGCAGCGCGCGCAAACAGTAGTAACCGAACCACAACGCCGAAAACACGAGGATGAACGCGTAGATCCAGATCGTCACCGCGGTGATCACCGGAAACAGCACGATCAGCCACACCGACGACGCCCACAACAACGTGGGCAGCGAACCGAGCAGGCCGCTGGCCACGCCGATCAGCAGCAGCGGCAGGCGGAAGCGGCGCACCAGCGCGCGCCGCTCCTCACGGGTGGCATGCAGCGCGAGCGCGTCATAACTCATCAAGCGATAAGTCAGCCAGCCCCACAGCAGCGGCGGAATCAGCGCAAAGAACGGCGGTATCAGCCACAGCGGCAGCGTGACGATCAGCAGCACCAGACAGACCAGCGTGGTCCACAGCGCCTGGCCGAGGCTACCGTACCACGTTCCGCCACGACGCATTTCGAGGCTCGCGAATTGCCGCGCCGCGAGGAAGCGGATGACGGACGGCATCGACAGCGTGGCGATCAGCAGCAACACCGTGACGACGATCAGCGGAATCGCCATCGCGATCACCAGAAACGGTGCGACCGCCGTGTGCAGCGCCGAGAATCCGAGCCAGTCGAACAGCCGGTACAACGTGAGCGTGAACGACCAGCTGTCGAGCCAGCCACGCGTGGCGCCGATCAGCGTCTGCCACCAGAACCACAGAATCACGCCCCAGCCAACCGTCGCCGCGAAAAACGGCATGAAGGTCAGCCAGAGCATGCGCGGGTGGAGCGCGCTTGCCAGCGCGCGCCCGAACGAGCGCAACAGATCATTCATGCGAGCCCAGTGCCGGTAAACATAACGATGGAATGAGGAAAGCCGCGCGCCGCCCCGAAGCTTTTGCCTTCGGGCCGCGCGAAAACCTGAACAGGATAAACCACGAGACACGCCGCCGGGGAACCGGCGGCGCAACGGGAGGAAGACTCAAACGGGCGTAGCGTCGCTGCCCGCGCCGCGTTCGCCGCCGCGCTTCGACGCAAGGCGCCGGGCAATCCGCACGAACGCGAGCCCGTGCTGTGCCCAGAAGCCGTCGCCATAGCGGCGACCTTGCAGTTGATCGCTGATGCCGGTCGGCTCCATCACGCGGCTCCACGAGGCACTGCGAAACAGCATGTCCCACCACGGAAACAGCACGCCGAAATTGCAGCCGTACTTCAGCCCTTCATGGCCGTAGCCGATTGCATGATGGCGGCGATGGAAAGTCGGGCTGACCAGCAAGCGCTCGCCGAGCCAGCCGAAGTACAGGCGGATGTTCGCGTGCTGCACGCTCTGCGCGAGATTGGTGATCGCGACCAGCACGACGAATTGCGACGGCGGCACGCCGATCACCAGCGCGATCACCGCGAAGAACGACGCCTGCAGCAGATCGTCGAGCAGATGATTGCGGTCGTCGGACCACAGCGACATCTGCTGCTGGCTGTGATGCACCGCGTGCAGCTCCCACCACACGCCCACCCGGTGTTGCCAGCGGTGATACCAGTACCCGGCGAAATCGAGCACCAGCAGATACATCACGAACGTGACGAGCGGCTGCGTGGTGACGCCGGGCCACACATTGTCGAACTCGAGATTCGCGATGTCATGCAGCCGCAGCCACGCCTGCACATTGTCGAACAAAGGCTGCAGCGCGAAGAAGAAGAACAGGTTGAGAATGCCGAGCTTGGCGATCCACGTGTAGATCACGTCGACCCGCACCGCGCGGCGATCGGCCCACCGCTCCACCGGACGCAGCGCCTCCAGCGGACGCAGCACCGCGTACATGGCCAGCACTTCCAGCACGCCGACGATCACCCAGTAGAGGCTGTCATAGGTGTCTTCGTCGTAATCCATCAGGTCGAACCGGAACAGCAGCGGCTGCACCACGTCGACGTACAGCAACGTCTGCACGGCGGAGACGAAGCTGTCGAGGGAAGCGAAAATCTGATGGAACATGGTGCTGACCTGTTACTTCATGCGTCGTTGCACACCTGGGCGGCAGCCTTCAGGCGCGTCACGCGCCGTTCGGCGCCGTGACCGGTGCGCGATTGTAGAAATAGATGCCGTGCGGCGAACGGCCCACGGCGATCGTCTGGATCAGCTTGCGGGTAGTCAGGTCGATGATGCCGACGTGCTTCGCGAAGCGGAACGTCACCCACAGATAGCGTTTGTCGGCGGACAGTTCCATGTCGTCCGGTCCCGGCATCAGGCCCGTGATGTCGCCGACATTGGTGAGCGTGTCTTCGTCGATGATGCTGATCGTGCTCGCCACCCGGTTCGACACCGCCACATGCTTGCCGTCGGCGAGCGAGCGGAAGTTGTGCGCGCCCTTGCCGGTCGGGATGGTCTTGACGATTTTCTGATTGCGCCAGTCGACCACCGCGACGTAGTCCGAACCGGTCATGCCGATCAGCAGGTATTTTTCGCCCGGCGTCATCCACAGCCCGGCCGGCACCTTGCCGACTTTCATCTTCCACTTGACAGTTTGCGTGGCCAGGTCGATCGCGGCCAGTTCGCCCGACACCTGCAGCGTGACGAACACCGTCTTGCTGTCGTTCGTGAACGCCATGTGACTCGGCATGACCGCGAGCGGCAGGCGCGAGGCCAGCGTCATCTGGTTCTTCTGGCCGTCGTAGTGATAGATGTCGAGCCGGTCCAGACGCAGGCCGGTGGTAACCAGCCACTTGCGGTCAGGCGAAAAGCCGATCTGGTACGGGTCTTCGATATTCTCGACCCAGCGCTGCACCTGGCCCGTTTTCGGGTCGACGAACATCAGATTGTTGGACACCGAATTCGCGACGATCAACGACGAATTGTCCGGCGTGGCCATTAGATGGTGCGGTTCCTTGCCGGTCGGCACCGTGCCGACGACCTGGTGAGTGGCTTCGTCGATCAGGCTGAGCGTGGCTTCGCCGGAGTTGAGCACGATCACGTTGTTCGCGTGCGCCGCGGGAGAGAAGAAACCTGTTGCCGCGACCACTGCCGCGCCCGCCAGGACCGTGCCGGTCAAGCCGGCGAAGGAAAAATTGCGCATGAAAACTCACTTCGGGAGAACGTTCGTCATTGTAGAACGTTTACTGTGGTGCAAGGTTGACATGGGTCGGGGGTTGGGTCGTGTGGCACAGCAGTGTGGTGTTTTCGCAGCGAGCTGCCGATGAAAAAAAATAGCTACGAGTCGCTAATTTTAAATTGAGCACAGAACTTTCCTATTCAACCATTAGTTACCACCGCGACAGTCAAGACTACTCCACTTTTATTTATAAATTTTGTTATTTATTATCCCGCCCGCACTTTATTAACCCCCAAATTTACCTCGCATTCCAGAAATAGGAATATTCAAAACTACGATATTTCGAGTCGATGCCCATTTTCAGACTTATCCCATCACCGTGCTGATCGAACATTGGCCAGAATAGCGCTAGCCAAGCATCGCACACCTGATCCAGCCGCACTTCATATTGGCGGTCGCTCAACAAAATTCAGGTCGCCGCGCGGTTCTGTCCCACCCAAGCTATTACCACGCCCAGTGAGTCGTACAAACGGGCGGAATTCATTCGAAATACAGACTTTATTTCCCATAAATTTGAGGAGTGCCAGAAAAATATGAGCAGGATGATTGAATCAACGTGGAGCGGCGCGGTCGTCAATGCAAACGGCCCGCAGCAAAGTGCAATCGTTAAAATCGGCCTGGTTAATCAGCACAAACTCACCACGGCCCGGTTGACGCTTTCCGGCGCCGCGCTGCTGGGCGGCATGACCGCCGCTCACGCCGCCCTCTCCCCGAGCCTCGCGGAACATTACTTCGACGTCGGCGCACTGCCCATCGGCTTCGACGACGCCGCGGCGACCGGCCAGAACGCCTTGGCGATCGGCCCGAGCGCGCTGGCGAGCACTGAGGGCGCGGTCGCGCTCGGCGAGCGCGCCACGTCGAAAGGCCGGCGCGCGATCGCCATAGGCTACGAGGCCAGCGCGTCGGGTCTGTTCAGCGTGGCGTTCGGCACCAACGCAAATGCAACGAACACCGTGAGCCTGTCGCTGGGCGCCTATTCGGTCGCCGCTGCCGACGAGGCCACGGCCACCGGTTATGCGGCACGCGCAATGGGTCAGGCGGCAACGGCCGTCGGTGGCAACACCGAGGCCAATGGCAGCGGCAGCACGGCCTTCGGCGCTTACGCGCTCGCCGCTGCAAGCGCAGACGTCGCCCTGGGTTACGGCGCAAGCGCAGTCGCCGGCAATAGCGTCGCGGTGGGTTCGTGGGCCCGGGCTTCCGGTGCGCAAAGTCTCGCCGTGGGCCGCAACGCGGTCGCCGACGGCGACGCCGCCATGGCGATAGGCAACCGTGCGCTCGCGAGCAGCCCGGGCTCGATCGCAATCGGCAACGTCGCCACATCGACGGCAACGAACGCGACTGCGATCGGCGCATCGGCGCTCGCGAGTGCCGACGACACCTTCGCGGCAGGTTCGTGGGCTCGCGCGGCTGGTGCGGAGGCACTCGCAGTCGGCGGATCGTCCGCGGCCTCCGGGGCGCACAGCACCGCGATCGGCGCGGGCGCGGGCGCCACGGCCAGCCAGTCGTCGGCATTCGGCGCCGGGGCGTTCGTCTCGGAGGCTAACAGCGTGGCGCTAGGCGCGGGCTCCGTCGCGGCTACGCTGACCGGGGCGGCTTACCTCCCAGCCGGCGCGGATGCCTCGCGAATTCAGGGTATCCAAGCCATCGGCCAGGTCTCGATCGGCTCCGCCGGCAACGAGCGCCGCCTCACCCATGTCGCCGCCGGCGCGAACGACACCGACGCGGTCAACGTCAGTCAGTTGAGAGCGCTCGAGGTCAGGGCCAACGGCGCGACGGCAAGACTTAACGGCACGGTGAATTACGACCAGAACGCGGACGGCACCGTCAACCCGAACGCCGTGACGATGGCCGGCGACACGGCGGCCGGCGGTACGTTGATCCGCAACGTCGCAAACGGCATTGAGGTCAGCGACGCGATCAACCTCGGGCAGTTGCATGCCGCGATCAGCAGCGTCGTCAACAATGCGGTGGTGAACGCTGGGGTCGCCAATCCGCTGTTCAGTGCCGACGGCGGCACCGAGGGCGCGGTGGCGGCGGGCACGCACTCGGTCGCTTCCGGCGCGAACGCTCAAGCTTTCGGCGCGAGCGCCGCAGCCATGGGCACGAGTTCGAACGCGAGCGGCAACGGCGCCGTCGCGATCGGCTCCGGTGCGAGCGCCATGGGCAACGGCGCCGCCTCGCTCGGCTCCGGGTCAAAAGCGAGCGGCGCGAATGCCGCTGCGCTCGGAGCAAATGCAAGCGCGAGCGGCAACAACGCTACCGCGCTTGGCACGTCGTCGAACGCCAGCGCCGACAACGCCGTCGCATTAGGCCAGGGTTCAATCGCGAATCGAGCCAACACCGTGTCGGTCGGCGCGGCGGGTCAAGAGCGGCAGATTGCCAACATCGCCAACGGCGTGCAAGGCACAGACGCGGTCAACGTCGACCAATTGCAGCAGAGCACAAGCGGCGCGCTCGGTCAGGCAAACAGTTACACCGACGACCAGATTCGCTCGGCTCGCCGCGACACCTATGGCGGCACGGCGGCGGCGCTCGCCGTAGCGGGCTTGCCGCAAGCGGTGCTGCCGGGTCGCGGCATGGTGGCCATGGCCGGCGGCACTTACGGCGGGCAATCGGCGCTGGCGATCGGCGTATCGCAACTCTCGGCAACCGGAAAATGGGTCTACAAGGCGCAGGGCACGACGGACTCACGCGGCCAGTTCGGCGCATCGTTGGGCGCCGGTATGCATTGGTAACGAGCACTCACCGCTGCATCGACTCCCACACCTTGTATAGCCGCTTCACCGACACCGGCATTGGCGTACGCAACTCCTGGGCGAACAGCGAAATCCGCAGTTCTTCCAGCAGCCAGCGAAACTCCGACAACCGCGTGTCGAGCACGCCCCCACGTTGTGCCACCGCGCGCTGGTAGTTCTGCAGTAGCGGTTGAAACTCGGCGAACTGCCGCGCGTCGCGCGCGGGGTCCGCGCGCAGCTTGTCGATGCGTAGCACGATACCCTTCAGGTAGCGCGGAAAGTGCGCCAACTGCGAATACGGCGTGTCGACCACGAAGCGCTTGCCGATCAACGCATCGAGCTGATTCTGAAGGTCGGCGTGCGCGGCCGTGAACGTGCGGGCCTGCACCAGTTTCTTCGTCACCGTCGCGTATTCGGTGAGAATCTGCCCCACCAGACGGGCGATTTCCTGGGCCAGCAAGGTCAGACGGCTGCGGCCTTCGTCGCGGCGCGTGTGGAACGACAGATCGTCATCGGGCAGCGGGTCTTGCAAACATGCGCGATCCAGCGCGGTATCGATCAATTGATCGCGCAACTCTTCCTGCGTGCCACGCGGCATGAACTGCATCGCCATTTCGCGCAAGCCCGGCAGATTTTTTTCCAGATACTTGATCGGCTCCTTCAACTGCAGACCAAACAGTCGACGCAAACCCGCACGATGAATCCGCGCTGCTTCTTCCGGCGAATCGAACACTTCGACGTCGCAATGCGTGCCGCGATCCACCAGCGCCGGATAGCCGAACAGGGTCTGGCCGCCGCGACGGATTTCGAGCAACTCGGGAAGCTTGCCGAAATTCCACGTGGTCAGTTTTTCGTACAGCGCGGTGCCGGCCGTGCTGGTTTGCGCGGCTTGCGGGACAGCCGCGCCATGCGCACCCTTACCGCCGCGCTGCGCCGCCGCGCCCACATTTCCTGGCGCACCAGACTGCGCACCGGATTGCGCACCTCGCCCACCCAACTGCGCGGCCGCCGCGACGCTGCCGCCGCTCGCGTCCGCCAGCGCCGCGCCCGCCGCGCTCGACGCGATCTTCTGGAAATGCTGCTGCGCCTGGCTGCCCAACTCCGAGCGCAATTGCGCCATGTTGCGGCCCATCGCGAGCTGACGGCCGTGCTCGTCGACGACCTTGAAGTTCATGAACAGATGCGCCGGCAAGGTCTCGAGCTTGAAGTCGGCCTGCTTCATCGCGATCTGTTTCTGCTCGCGAACATCGGCAATCAGCGACTCGAGCAAGCCGCCCGCGCCGTAACGCGGCGCGCCATGCCGGTCGACGAAACCCGCCGCGTACTCCGGCAACGGCACGCAATGACGTCGCAATTTCTGTGGCAAGGACTTCAGCAGCAGTTGCGCCTTCTCTTTCAGCATGCCCGGCACGAGCCATTCGCAACGTCGCGCGTCGACCTGATTCAGCGCATACAGCGGCACGGCGAGCGTCACGCCGTCGCGCGGCGAACCCGGTTCGAAGTGATACGTCAAGGCCATCTCGACGCCCGACATCGTCATCCGCTTCGGGAACAGATCCGTCGTGACGCCGGCCGCCTCGTGACGCATCAGATCGTCGCGCGACAGGTACAGCAGGCGCAGCTTGTCCTCGGTCTGGCCGGCCGCTTTCAGTTCGTCGCGATACCAGCGCTCGAACGCCGCGCCGGTATGGATGCCCTGCGGCACCGCCTGATCGTAGAAGCCGAAAATCAGCTCGTCGTCGACCAGCACGTCCTGGCGGCGCGACTTGTGTTCGAGTTGCTCGATGTCGGCCAGCAGCTTGCGGTTGTGCGCGAAGAACGCGAGCTTCGTGTCGAACTCGCCTTCCACCAGCGCACCGCGAATGAACAGCTCACGCGCGCGCGCCGGGTCCTGGTGGCCGAAGCTCACGCGGCGGCGGTGATAGATCGGCAGGCCGTACAGCATCGCCCTCTCGAACGCCGACACCTGCGCCGCGCGCTTCTCCCAATGCGGCTCGGACAGCGACTTCTTCAACAGATGCGCGCCGATCCGCTCGATCCACTCCGGCTCGATCTTCGCGATACAGCGCGCGTACAGCCGGCTCGTCTCGACCAGTTCGGCGGCCATCGCCCATTTGCCCGCCTTCTTCACGAGTGCCGAGCCCGGCCACAAATAAAACTTGATGCCGCGTGCGCCGAGGTAATACGGTTCGTCGTCGGCTTTAAGGCCGATATTACCGAGCAGGCCTGTCAACAACGCGAGGTGGATCTGCTCGAAGGTCGCTTCCACCTCGTTCAGACGCCAGCCGTGTTCGCGCACCACGGTCAGCAATTGCGAGTGCACGTCGCGCCATTCGCGCAGACGCATTTGCGACAGGAAGTTCTTGCGGCATTCCTCGTGCAACTGCTTGTTCGACTTCTTGTGGGTGATCGCTTCCTCGAACCAGTTCCAGATTTTTAGCCACTGTAGGAATTCGGAGCGCTCGTCGGCGAAGCGGCGATGCGCCTGGTCGGCCTGCTCCTGCGCTTCGATTGGCCGGTCGCGCGGATCCTGCACCGACAACGCGCTGGCGATAATCAGCACCTCCTTCAACGCCTGCTGATCGCGCGCGGCCAGAATCATCCGGCCGACGCGCGGATCGAGCGGCAGACGCGCGAGTTCGCGGCCAAGCGGTGTGAGCCGGTTGTCGTCGTCGACGGCGCCCAGTTCGTTGAGCAACTGATAGCCGTCGGCCACCGCGCGGCCCGGCGGCGGTTCGATGAACGGAAACGTTTCGATCGCGGTGAGGTGCAGCGATTTCATCCGCAGAATCACCGAAGCCAGCGACGAACGCAGAATTTCCGGATCCGTGAAGCGCACGCGGCCCTGAAAATCGCTTTCTTCGTACAGACGGATGCAGATACCGTCGGCCACCCGGCCGCAACGCCCGGCCCGCTGATTCGCGGCGGCTTGCGAAATCGATTCCACCTGCAACTGCTCGACCTTGTTGCGGTACGAATAGCGTTTCACGCGCGCAAGGCCGGTGTCGACCACGTAGCGAATGCCCGGCACCGTCAGCGAGGTTTCGGCGACGTTGGTGGCCAGCACGATGCGGCGCGTGTTCGAAATACGGAACACGCGTTCCTGTTCGGCGGCGGAGAGTCGCGCGAACAGCGGCAGAATCTCCGTGTGCGGCGGATGGTGTTTGCGCAGCGCCTCGGCGGCGTCGCGAATTTCGCGCTCGCCGGGCAGGAACACCAGTACGTCGCCGGGGCCTTCGCGGCACAGTTCGTCGACGGCGTCGACGATCGCGTCCATCAGGTCACGGTCGGTTTCGCGCTGCGTTTTGGGACGATCAGGGCGGCCGCCTTGCGAACCCGCCGCGCCTTTGGTCCCCTCCGCCGCCTTCACCGCGGGACTGTCTTCCACGACCGGGCGGTAACGCACTTCGACCGGGTACAGACGGCCGCTCACCTCGATCACCGGCGCGGGTTTTTCGTCGCGGCCGAAATGGCGCGCGAAACGATCGGCGTCGATGGTCGCCGAGGTCACGATCAGCTTCAGATCGGGACGCTTGACGAGAATTTCCTTCAGATAGCCCAGCAGAAAATCGATGTTCAGACTGCGCTCGTGCGCTTCGTCGATGATCAGCGTGTCGTAGGCCTTGAGCAGCGGATCGGTCTGCGTTTCGGCGAGCAGAATGCCGTCCGTCATCAGTTTGACCGACGCGCCCGGCGACAGATTGTCGGTAAAGCGCACCTTGTAGCCGACCACTTCGCCGAATGGCGTGCCGAGTTCCTCGGCGATGCGGCGGCCGGTGGCGGATGCTGCGATCCGGCGCGGCTGCGTATGGCCGATCAGACCGGCGCCGCCCGCGCCGAGGCCACGCCCCAAAGCGAGGCAGATTTTCGGCAACTGGGTGGTTTTGCCCGAACCGGTTTCGCCACAGACGATCACGACCTGGTTTTCCGCGATCGCTTTGGCAATCTCGTCGCGGCGGCCGGAGACCGGCAGCGCTTCCGGGAAAGTGATCGGCGGAATCGGGTTCGGTTCGACGACGCGCACGGCGCGGGGCGCGCGTGGTTCACGGCGCGGCTGGTCGCTTCGATTTTCACCGCGTTTCGGCTGATTCGGCGCCTGCGCGCCACTCGCACCACCCTCTCGCGGCGGATTTTTTTTCTGCGCGTGCGCCTGCGCGGCCTGCTCCGGACGACGCGTTTCGCGCGCCTTGTGCGGCGTGTTGCGGTTGGCGTCCTGCTTGGGACGGCGCGTAGCGTCGCCGGTGTTCAACTGATCGGCGGCCGGCGCCGGATTCTCGTTCGCCGCAGCGGGACTTTTGGGTACATTCGACATGGGGGCGCATTATAATCCCCGGCATGAATTCCCAAACCGACCTCGTCCCCGCGCCCGCGAGCGTTCCGGCCCCCGCCGGAGCAACGGAAAACCTCGCCCAGCATGCGCAATTCGTCGACTGGATGCGCTCAGTCGCCCCTTACATCCATGCATTCCGTAACAAGACCTTCGTCGTCGGGTTCGGCGGCGAGGTGGTGCATCAGGGGCTCCTGAATGCGCTCGTGTCCGATATCGCGCTGTTGCAGGCCATGGGCATCCAGATCGTTCTGGTGCATGGCTCGCGGCCTCAGGTCGAGGAGCAGATGAGCCTGCACGGCGTGGAGTCCGAGTTTTCGCACGGCATGCGCATTACCGACGCCCGCGCGCTCGAGTCCGCGAAAGAAGCGGCCGGCGAAGTGCGGCTGGATATCGAGGCGGCGATCAGCCAGGGCTTGCCGAATACGCCCATGGCGCACGCGCACATCAGCGTGGTGTCGGGCAACTTCGTGACGGCGCGGCCGGTCGGCATTCTCGACGGCGTCGACTTCGCCCACACCGGCGTGGTGCGCAAGATCGACGCGGATTCGATCCGCCATTCGCTCGCGAGCCGCAAGCTGGTGCTGTTGTCGCCGCTCGGCTTCTCGCCCACCGGCGAAGCATTCAATCTGTCCATGGAAGACGTGGCCTCGGCCGCGGCGATCGCGCTGCGCGCCGACAAGATCGTGTTCCTGACCGAAACGCCGGGCCTGATGGAAGACGGCGAAGAAGGTCCCGAACTGGTGCGCGAACTGTCGCTCGACGACGCCTACAAGCTGCACGAAAGCGGTGAAGTCACCGGCGACGCGGGCTTCTACCTGAAGCATTCCATTCGCGCCTGCCGCGGCGGCGTGGCGCGGGCGCACATCATCCCCTACGCGCTCGACGGCAGTCTGCTGCTCGAACTGTTCCTGCACGACGGCGTCGGCACGATGATCTCGTACGAGAATCTCGAAAGCCTGCGGGAAGCCACGCCGGACGACGTCGGCGGTATTCTGGCGCTGATCGATCCGCTCGAATCGGACGGCACGCTGGTGCGGCGCGGCCGCCATCAGATCGAACGCGACATCGACCATTTCTCGGTCATCGAGCACGATGGCGTGCTGTTCGGCTGCGCGGCGCTGTACCCGTACACGCAGGAGCGCATCGGCGAAATGGCATGCCTGACGGTCGCCCCCGAAGCGCAAGGCACCGGCGACGGCGAGCGGCTGTTGAAGCGCATCGAGCAGCGCGCACGGGCGCGCGGCCTCACGCGCATCTTCGTGCTCACCACGCGCACCGAACACTGGTTTCTCAAACGCGGCTTCGTCAAGGCAACGGTCGACGACCTGCCTGAAGATCGCCGCCGACTTTATAACTGGCAGCGCAAATCGCTCGTGCTGATGAAACAGCTCTGAGCAGCGCCGCGATCAGGCGACTGCCCGCCCCCCACATCGAAAACAGGATTCAAGGAGAAGCACAGCATGACTCGTATGGTTCAATGCGCGAAGCTCGGCAAGGAAGCCGAAGGCCTCGATTTCCCGCCGCTGCCCGGCGAACTCGGCAAGCGGATCTACGAAAGCATCTCGAAGGAAGCGTGGCAGGCGTGGTTGAAGCAGCAAACCATGCTGATCAACGAAAACCGTCTGAACATGGCCGATCCGCGCGCACGTCAATATCTGATGAAGCAGACCGAAAAGTTCTTCTTCGGCGAAGGCGCGGATACCGCACAAGGGTATGTGCCGCCCACGGCGGAGTAAAACCGACGCGCTTCGCGCTGCAAGGAAGGTCCTGAAGCAGGTCATGAAGCCCGCAAAAATCCGCGCCGCGTGCGCGGATTTTTTTTGCTCGAAATTCTCCAAACGGTCCATTTCGGGCACACTTTTAAGCCGTCTTTACATACCGTTTCAATTCGCTCAATCCCCCGTCCTGTAAGGGATTGAGCCGCTCCGCCAAGGCTTGCGCCGAACCTTGGGTTTGCACGATCCTCTGTCATCGTGCTAATATGTGCGTCGTTCCAACTGCATTTCACCTTCATTCGCGTTCTTTTCAACATGGCCTGCCGTGCGAGTTTCGTGCTCGATCTTGTCCACACGCAGACCTGAATCGAACAGTTTTTATACAAGAAGGCTCGTCGGTCGTTTCCCCGCCTCATGTCACTCAGTGAGCGGTGAATTCACACCGGCCTTTTTCGTTTCAAGCCTTCCAGCGGCGCGTGGGCCAGCTTCCAGCCACCCCAGCGTCCTCATGTACCTGCCCCCCTTCCACGGCCACGCAGGTGCAACAGCAAGCACAATCTAGACGAGTGTTTTTTCGCGAGAGGTCTCGCGAGGCACGGGCGTTTTCGTTCTGGCGTCCCTTTCGCTCCTTCGCCGGCTCCGGCGACGAGCGCCGCCTTCGCTTTGGCTCGCGAAACTGCACTTCCCCAGCACCCGTGGCGGAACGTTCATGCGCACCATGCGTTTCGTCGCAGTCATTGGAGTTTTTACCTTGACCGCTTCCAGCAACGGCTTCTGGCGACACCAACAACAAGAACAACGCCTTTCTCTCGACGACATCACCGTCGTCGACAAATCTCTCCTCAAGCGGGCCGTCGGCGCCATGGCGCTCGGCAACGCAATGGAGTGGTTCGATTTCGGCGTGTACAGCTACATCGCCGTCACGCTCGGCAAAGTGTTCTTTCCGTCGGCGAGTCCGGCCGCGCAGTTGATCGCCACGTTCGGCACGTTCGCCGCGGCGTTCCTCGTGCGGCCCGTCGGCGGTATGGTGTTCGGGCCGCTGGGCGACCGGATCGGCCGGCAACGCGTGCTGGCCATGACCATGATCATGATGGCGGTCGGCACCTTCGCGATCGGCCTGATTCCGAGCTACGGGACGATCGGCATTTTCGCGCCGGTACTGCTGCTGGTCGCACGGCTGGTGCAAGGCTTCTCGACCGGGGGCGAATACGGCGGCGCGGCCACCTTCATCGCCGAATTCTCGACGGATAAGCGCCGCGGTTTCATGGGCAGCTTCCTCGAGTTCGGCACCCTGATCGGCTATGTGCTCGGCGCGGGCACGGTCGCCGTGCTGACCGCGACGCTCTCGCACGACGCGCTGCTCTCGTGGGGCTGGCGTGTGCCGTTCCTGATCGCCGGTCCGTTGGGTCTGGTGGGTCTGTATATCCGCATGAAGCTCGAAGAAACGCCCGCGTTCAAGAAGCAGGCCGAGCAACGCGAAGCCGAAGACAAGGCGCTGCCGAAGCAGTCGTTCGGCCAGTTGCTCGCGCAGCAGTGGAAGCCGCTGCTGCTGTGCGTCGGCCTCGTGCTGATTTTCAACGTCACCGATTACATGGCGCTGTCGTATCTGCCGAGCTATCTGTCGGCCACGCTGCACTTCGACGAAACGCACGGCCTGTTCCTCGTGCTGCTCGTCATGGTGCTGATGATGCCGATGACGCTCGCCGCCGGCCGCCTGTCGGACGCGATCGGCCGCAAGCCGGTCATGCTGTTCGGTTGCGTGGGTCTGTTCGCGCTGTCGATTCCGGCACTGCTGCTGATCCGCATGGGCACGGTGCTGCCGGTGTTCAGCGGGCTGATGATTCTGGGCGTGCTGCTGTCGTGCTTTACCGGCGTGATGCCGTCGGCGCTGCCGGCACTGTTTCCGACCAAAATCCGTTATGGCGCGCTGGCGATCGGCTTCAATATTTCGGTGTCGCTGTTTGGTGGCACCACGCCGCTGGTGACCGCGTGGCTGGTCAACAGCACCGGCAATCTGATGATGCCCGCGTACTACCTGATGGGCGCGTCACTGATCGGTATCGTGTCGGTGCTCGCACTGCGTGAAACGGCGCGTAAGCCGTTGCTGGGCTCCGGTCCGTGCGTGGCGACGCGGGCGGAAGCGCATGCGGTGTTGCGCGGCGAGCGTGAAGCGGCGGAGATGGATGAAGGGTATGCGGCGGCGGCCACGGCGCGTGCCTGATAGATAGATCGATCGATTGATCGGGAACCGCACGAAACGGGTCGACAGCCATGTCGGCCCGTTTTTTTATGTCGACAGCAAATCGAACGTAGCGCTGGCATGCGCGCCTTCCACCCGCAACATGCCCGCCGAAATCGGCAGCTTGAAGCGCCGCGGGCCCGCGCTGCCGGGATTGACGAACAGCACACCGTCACGCTCGCTAACAGACGGTTTGTGCGAGTGGCCGGTCACCACCACGTCGATGCCTGCGCTGCGTGGGTCGGCGGGTACGTCGGCGATATCGTGCACGACGAGGATCGTCACCTGATGGACGGTCAGCTTTGCATGCGTCGGCAGCGACGCGGCCCAGTCGCCCGTGTCGTTGTTGCCGCGCACGGCGGTGACGGGTGCGATTTGCGCCAGCGCGTCGAGCACGGCCTGATTGCAGATATCGCCCGCGTGGAGGATTGCATCGCAACCCTCGAGATAGCGCAAGGCTTCCGGACGCACGAGGTTATGCGTATCCGAGATCAAGCCGATGCGAGCGACCGCGGAGGCTACGAGCTTAAGTGTGGCTGAAGACATCGTTCATCCCTAAGCGCGATCACGCTGCCCTACGCTTCAAGTACGTGTTCGATGCGTCGGTCCGGCACCAGCCACCATGCGGCGGCGAGCGCATAGAGCGCCACGGAAATCCACGGCACGACAAAAGCCAGCACGATCCCCGCGAGATAGATCACCACCGAGACCTTGCCCTTGAAGTCGTTGCCGATCGCCCTGGCCAGCGTCGAGTCCCGCCCATGCTCGCGAATCAGCACGAGCGTCAGAATGAAATACGCGATCGCCGACATGAACAGCACGACGCCGTACATCGCGGTCGGCCACGACGCCAGATGATTTTCGCCGACCCAATGCGTGACGGCCGGCAGCAGCGACAGCCAGAACAACAGATGCAGATTGGCCCACAGCACCGCGCCGTTGACCTTCTGCACGGTATGGAACAGATGATGATGATTGTTCCAGTAAATGCCGACGTAGATGAAGCTCAGCACGTACGCGCCAAACACCGGCACCATGGGACGCAGCGCGGCGAGGTCGAAGCCGTCCGGCACCTTCAATTCGAGCACCATGATCGTGATGATGATGGCGATTACGCCATCGCTGAAGGCTTCGACGCGTCCTTTGCCCATCGCTCGGGTTCCTGATGATGAATGCGGTTGGGCGCACCAACCGCCGGTGTGTATAACCCTGCACCGGCGGCTCGCGCCGAGGGCGATTATCGGCGATGGGGGAAGGCTTTGTCGAATGCGGCGCCAGTTTCAGGTCGGTGTTCGCCTTCGTCCCTTCACACCATTTTTTTCAACCCGTCCAGCAACGTCGGCACCAGCTCACTCACCGTCGGATGCACATGCATCGCGAACTGCAGCGTCGGGTATGCCGCGCCGGCCGTCATGGTGTCGATAAACGTGTGGATCGCCTCGTCCCCTTCGATCCCATGGATCGCCGCGCCGAGAATCTGCCTGCTCTGCGCGTCGACCATCACCTTCATGAAACCGTCCGTCTCGCCGCGTTCGCGCGCGCGGCCCACTCGCGACATTGGCATGGTCGCCATCAAGGCCGCCCGCCCGTCCTTGCGCACCTCGGCCTCCGACATCCCCACCCGCGCCAGCGGCGGATCGACGAACACCGCATACGCCATGATGCGGGTATCGACGCTGCGCGAACCGCCATCGATCACATTGGCCGCGACGATCTGAAAATCGTCATACGACGTATGGGTGAACGCGCCGCGGCCGTTGACATCGCCGATTGCCCAGACGCCCGGCACGCTGGTGCGCAGTTGTCCGTCGACGGGAATCATGCCGTGCCTGTCCACCGCAATGCCCGCGGCGGCAAGGCCCAGGTCGTCGGTATTCGGCTCGCGCCCGGTCGCGAACAGCAAATGCGACGCCTCCAGCGCGGGCACGTTCTGCTCGAAGCCGATACACACGTCGTTTTCATGATGCGGATGCGGCTCGACCCGCGAAGGCTGCACGCCGAAGCGAAACTCCACGCCTTCCCGCGCGAGCACCTTGCGCACCGACTCGGCAAAGTCGGCGTCCTCGCGCGTCAGCACACGCTCGCCACGCACGAGCACCGTCACCTGGCTGCCGAAGCGCCGGAAGATCTGCGCGAATTCGAGCGCGATATAGCTACCGCCGACGATCACCAGATGCGCCGGCAATTCCGTCAGTTCAAGCAGATTGGAGTTGGTGTAGTAGCGAACCCGCTCGAGTCCTTCGAGCGGCGGCACGACGGCGCGTGTGCCGGTGTTGATGAAGATTTCGTCGGCGCTGATTTCGTCGGTCACGGCACCGTCCGGCCCGCTGATGGACAGTGTATGGGCGTCGGTAAAACGCGCGTGGCCCTTGAACACCGTGACGTTGTCCGCGCCGCGCAGCCATTTTTCGACGCCGTCGCGCGACTGGCCGATGATGCGGTCCTTGCGCGCCTTGACGGCCGCCAGATCGACGCTGACCGTCCCGCTCACCTGCACGCCCAGTTCGGCGGCATGACGCGCCACATGCGCCGCGCGGGCGCTGGCCACATAAGATTTGGTCGGCGTACAGCCCACGTTCACGCAGGTTCCGCCAAAGGCGCCCCGCTCGATCACCGCCGTTTTGCGGCCGCTTTTACCGAGGCGTACGGCCAGCGGCGAACCGCCTTGTCCCGTACCGATCACGACCGCGTCGAAGTGCTGTGGCATGGCAACGCTCCAGGGGCTTGAATGCAGGTCGTAGCATCTTACCCTCAGCGCTTCGGGTTGCCTGTGCTGGGTGCCCTGACTCCTTTGCGCCCTTACAACTTTACGCCGCCGCTCAAGCCTCGCCATGCGCGGCTGCGCAAATCAGCCGGCGCGAGCGTTGCAACGCGGCCTGCGCGCCGCGCGCCGCCACCACCCAGCCGACCTGGCCGAGGTTGAAGTCTTGCGACACCATCACCTGCATGAGCGCGACCATCGGCAGAACCACCGCCGGCCGGTAAAGCTGATCTCTGATTACAGCTGGCATGACAACTCCCATCGCCCGGCGCCGCTTCGACGCCTGCACCATTTACGTTTCGATGGGTGAATTCTAGGCAGACCGCGCCTCCGGATAAATACCAGGAAAGCGAAGTCAGTTGTTTGCCAAACAGAACAATCGGACTCAGTGCGGTGTCAACGCGGCGTCAACGGGTATGAATCGCGCCCCGAACCGCGCCGTCGATCATGCCCAGCTGCACGTCGCCCAGCCCGCGGGCATAGGCGCTCGCGCCCACCGGCCGGCTGTACAGATAGCCCTGCTGCTTGTCGCAATTGATCGAGCGCAAAAACGCGGCCTGTTCGACGGTCTCGACGCCTTCGGCGGTCACGTTCATGCCGAGCGAATGCGCCATGGCCACCACCGCCTGCGTGATCGCAATCGAATCGCGATGATCCGGCAAGCCGGCGACGAACGACCGGTCGATTTTCAGGTTATGCAACGGGAACCGCTTCAGATAGGACAGCGACGAGTAGCCGGTGCCGAAATCGTCGACGGAAATGCGCACGCCCATGGCGTTCAGCGCGCTCAATATCGGCAGCACGGCGTCGCTGTCGTGCATCAGCAGGCGTTCGGTGATCTCCAGTTCGAGCGCGGCCGGTTCGAGACCGGAGCGCGCGAGACAGCGTTCGATCCGCTCCAGCAGGCCGTCGTTGAACTGCCGCGGCGACAGGTTCACGGCGACGATCAACTCGGGCGCCAAAGTCTGCCGCCACAGCGCGGCCTGTTCGCACGCGCGCGCCAGCACCCACTCGCCAATCTCGGCGATCAGGCCCGAATCTTCCGCGACCGGAATGAATTCGGCTGGCGAGACGTTGCCCAGTTCGCCGTTGTACCAGCGCAGCAAGGCTTCCGCGCCGATCGTGCGGCCGTCCTGACTGTCGACGATCGGCTGGTACACGAGGCTCAGCTCGTTGCCGGCGAGCGCGCGCCGCAACGCCTGCTCGATCATGAAACGGCGTTGCAGATGCTGATTGAGCTCGGCGGTGAAAAACTGGAAATTGTTCCGGCCGCGCTGCTTCGCGTGGTACATCGCCGAATCGGCGTTGCGCATGAGCGTGGCGACGTCCTGGCCGTCTTCGGGAAACAGGCTGATGCCGATCGACGCGCCCAGGTAGTACTCGGTGTCCGCCACCGCGAACGGCAGCGCGATCATGTCGAGAATGCGGCGCGCGAGGCCGATCAGATGCGCGGAGTTGTCGTAGGCGCTGACCACGATCACGAACTCGTCGCCGCCCACGCGCGCGAGCGTGTCGTCACGGCCGATGCACGCCGAGAGGCGTTCCGCGACGCTGCACAGCAAGGCGTCGCCGGCTTCGTGGCCGGCGGTGTCGTTGACCTTCTTGAAGCTGTCCAGATCGACGAACAGCACGGCGACACTCGCCAGTTCCGGCATGCCGGGCGCCGAGCCCGGTTTGAACAGGTCGCGCATCCGCTCGGTCAGATAGGCGCGGTTATAGAGACCGGTCAGCGAATCGCGGGTGGCGAGAAACTTGAGCTGGCGTTGCGCCTCGCGCACCGGCCCGATGTCGGTAAAGGAAATGAGCACCGCGCCCGCCACGGTCTCGCCCGGCTTGAAGATCGGCACGACGTTTTCGGTGAGCCAGACGACATGGCCGTCGACCAGTTCCAGACCGATCGTGACGCCGAGCATCGGCCTGCCGCTGGCGAGCACCCGCACGGTTGGACGCTCGGCCTCGGTTACCACGGCGCCGTCTTCGTGATAGGCGCGCTTCATGACGGTCTGAATGCTGCGCCCGACGAGTTGCGGCGTCGTGCGCAACATGCGCTGCGCGCTCGGATTGCAGGCCAGCACGACACCCTCGCGCGACTGCACGACGATCCCTTCGATCAGATGATCGACCACCAGGCGGTGATGTTCTTCGCTTTGTTCGAGACGCCGCGCCATGGCGTCCTGATGAACGGCCAGACCGACGCTGCGGCTGATGTCGCGCAGTATGGTTTCTTCTTCGGCGGTCGGCCGGCGCGACTTGCGGTGATAGACCGCGAAAGCGCCGAGCACCACGCCGGCATCGTTGTCGAACGGAACCGACCAGCAGGCGCGCAAGCCGAGCGGCAACGCCAGATGCCGATAGTCCGCCCACAGCGGATCGGTTTCGATATCGTCCACGGCGACGAGGCGCCCCTCGTACATCGCGGTGCCGCAGGAGCCCATATGCGGACCGATCTCGGCGCCGTCGATCGCGGCGCTGTAGTGCGCGGGCAGCGAAGGGGCGCCGCCCACCCTGATATGCACGCCGTCGGGATCCAGCAGCAGGATCGAGCATGACGCGCCGCTGCCGAGCAACGTCTCCGCGCGACGGCAGACCTCGTCGAGCAACTCGGGCAGCGGCGTATTGCGCGCGATCAGCCGCAATACGCCGCGCTCCGAGGCCAGCATCTCCTCGGCCAGTTGCGGCCGACAATGCGTGGTCCCGGGCGTGCTCTCAGGCTTGTTTTCGGGCGTCGTTTCCGCCGCACTACCAGATGTCGCTTCACAAGTCATATGTGCGCTCCCCCCAATCCAACATCGGCAGCTTAGTGTACGCGGCGCACCGGGGTTTACGCGAGGCTGTCGCGATTTAATCGCGACGCATGATGTTCGATGGGATTTGGCGGCTGACGGATGGCTGATGGATCGGTGATGGGCGGGCGTGTACCGCCTGGCGTGGGCCGAAGTGTTTGCAGGCGGCCACCGATGTCGCAGGTGGCGCCGTACAAGCAGTTCAGCGAACGCGCCGAGAGGTTGTGTTCCACTCGTACGCGCCGCTCCCGCATTCAGTGCTGATCGGGTGGACGGCCACCACCGCCTCCGCCTCCGCCACCGCCGCTGCCCTGCGGCCTGCCTCCGCCGCCTTGCGGAGGACCGCCTTGAGGACGGCCACCCGCATTCCCCTGAGGCCCGCCTGGACGGCCGGCCCCCCCATTTCCCGGCTGTGGACCACCCGGCCTGCCACCACCCGCATTCCCCGGCGGCGGACCACCCGGCCGGCCACCGCCCGCATTCCCCGGCGGCGGACCACCCGGCCTGCCACCGCCCGCATTCCCCGGCGGCGGGCCACCCGGCCTGCCACCACTCGCATTCCCCGGCGGCGGACCACCCGGCCGACCACCACCCGCATTCCCCGGCGGCGGACCGCCCGGCCGGCCACCCCCCACATTCCCCGGCGGCGGACCACCCGGCCTGCCACCACCCGCATTCCCCGGCGGCGGACCACCCGGCCTGCCACCGCCCGGCGGCCGTCCCGCCCCGGGTCGCGGCGGAGGCGGCGGCGGATGATGCGACCAGCGCGACTGCTGCCCGTACCACGGCCGGCCGCGATAATAATTCCTCCAGTAAGTGCCAATCGAAAACGTCACGATCGGCAAGCCGATCACCGTGCCGTAGTTCATCACCGGCACATTGCCGCCCTGGTACGGATAAGTCAGACGTCCCGCATACACCCAGCCGCGCAGGTTCGGCGCGGCGACGTCACACCACTGATAGTTGCTGAGACACCCCATCACGGTCAGCGGAACGCCGCCCGGCAATTGCGTGACGACCGGGTAATCCGACGCGGGACCGGCACGCACATTGACCGTGCTGCTCGTATAGGCCTGCGACTGCGCGTGAACCCCCGCGGACGCAGCGAGCAAACCGGCCGCGGCATAAAGACATCGAAAACGTCGAACGAGGTGTTGTTTCATTCCGTCTCCCGTTGCTTGCTGTTTTTCCCGTTTGCTCAACCACCGCGTTCCGACTGCCGGCCGGCCTGCGCGGGGATAAAGACCATCGCATCCGCACAACCCTTCCGCCAATCCGAGTGTTGCACGGCGCATGCCTGAAAGCCTTCCGTCAACGCCTGACCGTAAGTCTTTCAGGCCTTCGCATTCGTCTCGACCGGCAAGATTTCGTAATCACCCACCCGAACTCACGCGTTGTTCCGGCGTCCGGGTTGCGTCGAGTCGACCGATCATCGACGGCATGAAAAAGCCATGCACTACCGGGACCGCCATGAAGACCCTTCGCCCTTGCCTGATCGCCGCGCTGATACTCGTCGGCATGTCCGCGCATGCGACCAGCTTCGACTGCAACAAGGGACGCTCGCTCACGGAGCGAATGATTTGCAACGACCCCGCGCTGTCGACGCTCGACGACACGCTAGGCCGACTCTACTGGAAAGCACGGCGGCGAGTCGTCAACCGGCGCGCCTTTCTCAACGACAGCGACAGCAAATGGGCGTGGCGGGAAGCGAACTGCCGCGATGCGGCATGTCTCTCGACGTGGTACGCGACGCGTATCGAGGAACTGCAGGTTTTGAACGCGAGCTTGCAGGCGGGCACGCAACCGGCGCTGACGTCGCTGGCTGCGTCGGCTATGCAAACTGCACCGGCCGCAGCGACCGCCTCAACTAATCAGCACACACCGCCGCTTCCGCCCGCGCCCGGAACCGCCACGGCGATGCTCGAATGCACCGCCGCGAATCCCGGCATCGTGGTGAACGAACAGTGTTCCACCGTGCTCAGGGAGAACGGCAGTCGCTGGAAATACAAGCCGCATGGCGGCGACTGGTTCTGCGGCGTCGCGATGCTCGAACCCGCCGCAACGACGGAGGTGGCAGCGGCCGCCGCGCCGTGACGCGGCGCCTGAGCGCCGCCGGGCCGGTAGTCACTTAGGCAGCGACCCGTCCACCCCTTGCACGAACCAGTTCAGGCGCAGCAACTCGGGATCGCTCAGCGACTTGCCGGCCGCCACCTTCACCGCGCCGGATTGATCCATGATCGGCCCGGCGAACGGATTGAAGCGACCCGCGACGATGTCGTCGCGCTTCTGGCTCAAGGCCTTTTGCGCGACCGGCGAGACGGCGTCGGTGTTGATATCGGCGAGGTCGATTGCTTTCTCTTTCAGCCCCCACCAGACCGGCGCGTTATTCCACGTGCCCGCCATCACCTGATCCACCAGATGCGTGTAGTACACGCCCCAGTTGCTCACGCACGCGCCGAGTTGCGCATTCGGTCCGAACTTCTTCATGTCGGAATCCCAGCCGAACGCATGCACTTTCTTCTGCTCGGCGGTCTGCATGGTCGCGGTCGAATCGGTGTTCTGAATCAGCACGTCGGCGCCCTGCCCGATCAGCGTTTCGGCGGCCTGCTTTTCGCGGCCCGGATCGAACCAGCTATTGATCCATACCACCTTCACGCGCGCCTTCGGATTGACCGAGCGCGCGCCCATCGTGAACGCGTTGATGTTGCGCACCACTTCGGGCACCGGCACCGAGCCCACGAAGCCGAGCGTGTTCGACTTCGTCGTGTAACCCGCGACGAGACCGGCGAGGTATGCGCTCTGATAAGTGCGCACGTCATACGTGGCGAAGTTGGCCGCCTTCTTGTAGCCGGTCGCGTGTTCGAACACGGCGTCGGGAAAATCCTTCGCGACCTTCAGTTCGAAGTCCTGGAAACCGAAGCTGGAACCGACCACGATCCGGTTGCCCTTAGACGCCAGATCGCGAAACACGCGCTCCGAGTCCGCCGACTCCGGCACGTTCTCGACACGCGTCACCTTGATCTTGTCGCCGAACTTCGCCTCGACTTCCTTGACGCCCTGTTCGTGCGCGTAGGTCCAGCCGGCATCGCCCGGATTGCCGAGGTAGACGAACGCAATGCCGAGCGGCTGCGCGGTGGCCGCAACCGCGACATGAGCCGCGCCGGCCGCGCCTAACGTGAGCGTCGCGGCCAGCACGGCACGCACGGTTCTAATGCCAAATGATTGATGGAGTGCTCGCGCCAGCTTTGTTTTCATGGATTCTCCGAAAATGGATAAGGACGCCCGCCGCAGCGCCTGACCGGGTTCGACATCGCCAGGCCAGGCTCCAGCATAGGGGGCCATATTCGGAGATCAATTTCAGCGCGAAAATTTTTTTGCGGGCGTGGCGTGCATCAGTTTTTCGCCTGATGACCCTCGTCCGCGCCGAACAACTCCGCGCACAACCCTTCGCCCGCTTCGCTCAGGCGCGCGGTGCCCGTGCCTTCCTCATTGAAGGTGGTGTCGACCAGGCCACCATCGGTCAACGCCGTCAGCTGACGGCGCAGGCCGCTCATCGGCACACCGGCCTGCTTCGACAGTTTCGCTAGCGACCACGCGCCGCCCGGCGTTTCGCGATGCGCCCGCCACAACTGCGCAAGCACGGCCACCAATACGGGATCGATCTCGTCGTCTTGCATGGTTTGTCTCCCAGTCTCTGCGCCTAACCCATCAATGTCGTCCAAACCCGCTCCGCGGACTCACGCCATCTGCGTGACCAGTTCGCCGAGGGTCTTCAACGCCGCTTCGGTCTGCGGCGTCCACGGATAGCTGTAGTTCAGCCGGATGAAATGCCGGAAGTCGTTGCGTGTCGAAAACATCATCCCCGGCCCTACCGTGATGCTGCGCGCGAGCGCGGCCTGGTAGAGCCGCATCGAGTCGACCCGCTCGGGCAATTCCACCCACAGCACGTAGCCGCCCTGCGGCGTCGACATCCGCGTGCCGGCCGGAAAAAACCGCTGCACCAGCGCCGTCATGATGCGCGCCTGCTGTCGGTAAACCTTGCGGACGTGCCGCAAATGCCGATCGTAGCCGTCGTGCCGCAAATAATCCGCGACGGCGACCTGCGGCACCGAGGGCGTGGTCAGCGTGTTGAGAAACTTCAGTTTCTCGACCTGCGCGCGATACCGTCCCGGCAGCGCCCAGCCGATCCGGTAAGACGCGGTCAGGCTCTTCGAAAACGACGCGCAATGCAGCACCAGTCCGCGCGTGTCGAAGCTCTTCAGCGTCGAAGGCCGCGTGTCGCCGAAATACAGTTCCTGATAGACGTCATTCTCGATCACCGGAATTTCATGCGCGCCGAGCAGTTCGACGAGTTGCTGCTTGCGCGCGTCGGGCATCTGGAAACCGAGCGGATTCTGGAAGTTCGGCATCACCATGCAGGCCGCGATCTTCTGCCCGGCGATCACCCGCGCCAGCGCGTCGAGGTCGATGCCGTGCACCGGATGCGTCGCCACCTCGATCGCGCGCATGCCCAGCCGTTCGATCGCGTGCAGCATCGCGTAATAGGTCGGCGACTCGACGGCCACGGTGTCGCCCGGTTTGGCGACGGCTTGCAGGCTGAGGTTGATCGCCTCGGTCGCGCCGAGCGTGATGACGATCTCGCCCGGATCGACGGGCACGCCGTTCTCGGCGTAACGCCGGGCGATCTGGCGGATCAGTTCGGGATTACCGGGCGGCAGATCGTCGATCAGATTCCAGCTCGCCTGACGTCGCGCGATCGCGTTCGCGTACTGGTTGATGCGCCGCCACGGGAACAACGACGGATCGGGATACGGCGAGCCGAACGGCACGGCGTCGTGCGCGCGAATACTGCGCAGCGTGGACAGCACCAGCCGGCTCACGTCGACCGCGGCGGCTACCGGCGAGGCTTGCGGCGTGGATTGGCGGGTCAGGCGCTGAGGCTCGGAAATAGCGGTGACAGCCGAGGTCGCCGCCCTGTCGAGCGCGGCGGCCGTCGCCACGGCGTCGCGAACGAAATAGCCCGACTGCGGACGGGTCTCGACGATCCCCAGGCTTTCCAGCAACGCATACGCGTGCAGCACCGTCTTGATGCTGACGCCATGCTGCTGGCTCGCCTGCCGCACCGACGGAATCCGCTCGCCCGGCGCGAACACGCCGCGCCGGACGGCCTCCGTCATTTCCGCAGCCAGCTTTTCGTACAGTTTCAAGGACTTGGGCTCACAGGAGACACCGGACAGGTTCAAAAAAGCATCGGGAACGCCCACCCCGGCATGGACTGGGAAGCCAGTCTATGCCAAAAACCCGGCAACTGTATCCCTTCCCTTTCCAATTTTCTGTATGCTGCGCGCTATTTGGAACACAGTAGGCTGACGGTATCGGCTCAGAAAGCCATGTCGAGGCCTACCCGGCGGCAAGATCATGAAGAAACCCGAAGCTCGCATCGAACCCTACACGCACCCCGCCGCCGGCTGGGGTGCGCTGAAATACGTCGCCATCAACCTGCTCAAGGAGAAGGTGGCGGGCGGCAACTACCGCACGCTGCTCAAGCAGAATCAGCCGAACGGCTTCGACTGCCCGGGCTGCGCATGGCCGGACCGCGAACACGCCTCCACCTTCGAATTCTGCGAAAACGGTGTGAAGGCGGTCGCCGCCGAAGCGACCAGCAAACGCGTCACGCCCGCGTTTTTCGAAGAACACACGGTCGAAGCGCTGATGGCACAGTCCGACTTCGAACTCGAACAGCACGGCCGCCTGACCGATCCGCTGGTCTATGACGCGCTGCGCGACCGTTACGTGCCGATCGGCTGGGACGAAGCGTTCGACCTGATCGCGCGCCATCTGAACGCGCTCGACCATCCCGACGACGCCGCGTTCTACACCTCCGGCCGCGCCAGCAACGAAGCCGCTTTTCTGTACCAGTTGTTCGTGCGCATGTACGGCACCAACAACTTCCCCGACTGTTCGAACATGTGCCACGAAGCGACCAGCCGCGGTTTGCCGGGCACGGTCGGCATCGGCAAGGGCACGGTCACGCTCGACGACTTCGAACACGCCGACACGCTGCTGATCTTCGGCCAGAATCCGGCCACCAACCATCCGCGCATGCTCGGCGAACTGCGCGAATGCGCGAAGCGCGGCGCGACCATCGTGTCGATCAATCCGCTGAAGGAGCGCGGGCTCGAACGTTTCGCGAGCCCGCAGCATCCGGTGGAAATGCTGACCATGGGCAGCACGAAGATCAGCTCCGTGTTCATCCGCCCGAGGGTCGGCGGCGACTTCGCGCTGATCAAGGGCGTGGCCAAGCGCGTGATCGAACTCGACGACGAAGCGCAGGCCTCCGGTCTTGAACGCGTGCTGGACCTCGACTTCCTCGCGCAGCACACGGTGGGCTTCGACGCCTTCGCCGACGACCTGCGCGCCGAAAGCTGGGACACGATCGTCGCCGAAGCCGGCGTGCCGTTCGACGAGGTGCTGAAGCTCGCCGACATCTACGTGAAAGGCCGCGCGGTGATTTCGACGTGGGGCATGGGCCTCACGCAGCACAAGAACTCGGTGCCGACCATTCAACTGCTGTCGAACCTGATGATGATGCGCGGCAATATCGGACGGCGCGGCGCGGGTCTGTGCCCGGTGCGCGGCCACTCGAACGTGCAGGGCGACCGCACGGTCGGCATCGAGGAACGGCCGACCCAGGCGTTTCTCGACCGGCTCGGCGAGGTCTACGACTTCGAGCCGCCGCGCGAGCACGGACTCGACGTCGTCAACACGATTCAGGCGATGCTCGACGGCAAGGTGAAAGTGTTCATCGGTTTGGGCGGCAACTTCTCGATCGCGACACCAGACACGCCGCGCACGTGGGAAGCAATGCGTTCCTGCGCGTTGACCGTGCACATCACCACCAAGCTGAACCGCAGCCATCTCATTCACGGCCGCGACGCGCTGATTCTGCCGACGCTCGGCCGCACTGAGATCGATCTGCAGAACGGCGTGGCGCAAGGCGTGACCGTCGAAGACTCCATGAGCATGGTGCACATCTCGTACGGTATGAACAAACCGGCGTCGGAGAATCTGCTGTCGGAGATTGCGATCGTCGCGCGTATGGCAAAGGCCACGCTCGGCAGCGAGAAAGTGGACTGGCTCGCGCAGGCGGCGGATTACGCGCTGATTCGCGACGGCATCGCGCAGGTGATCGACGGTTTCCACGATTACAACGAGCGGCTCAAGACCCCCGGCGGCTTCCACCTCGGCGTCGCGTCACGCGAGCGGATCTGGAAAACGCCGAGCGGCAAGGCGCAGTTTCTGGTGCATGCCATTGCCGTCGACACGCCGATTCACCAGGCGCGCAAGCAATACGGCGAGCGCCTGATGACCTTGATGACGACGCGTTCGCACGACCAGTACAACACGACGATTTACGGCCTCGACGACCGTTATCGCGGCGTCTACGGACAACGACGCGTGCTGTTCGCCCATCGGGACGACATCGCGATGCTCGGTTTCTCCGTGGGTCAGCGGGTGGATATCACGAGCGTGTGGGCGGATGGAATCGAACGTCACGCCGAGGGTTTCCTGCTGGTGGAGTACGACATTCCACGCGGCTGCCTCGGCGCCTATTATCCGGAGACGAATCCGCTGGTGCCGCTCTCTTCCGTCGCCGACGGCGCGGGCACGCCGACGTCGAAGTCGATTCCGGTGTTGTTGAAAGCGTCGACAGTCAGGGTGAGTGAAACGGGTGAGTTGCTAGAAGCGCACGAGGCCGTGGCCGCTTGAGGCTTGAGAGTTCAAACCTGAAGCACCGGGCGCGCGGCCTGGCTCTTCGCCAGGTCGCGATGCGTCAGATACAGACGCAAATCGAATTCGATCTGGTGGTAACCCGGCTGCATGAATTCGCACAAGCGATAGAAAGCCTTGTTGTGATCGCTCTCTTTCAGATGCGCGAGTTCGTGCACGACGATCATTTTCAGAAACTCCGGCGCCGCGGCCTTGAACAGCGACGCGACGCGGATCTCCTTCTTCGCCTTCAGCTTGCCGCCCTGCACGCGCGAGATGCTGGTGTGCAGTCCGAGCGCGTGACGCACGACGTCGAGTTTGCTGTCGTAGGTGACCTTGTCGATCTGCTCCGCGCTGCGCAGATGTTCTCGTTTCAGATCAGCGCAGTAAGCGTATAAGGCCCGGTCGGTTTGCACGTCGTGCGTGTGCGGATAACGCTCGGCGAGATACGCGCCGAGTTGCTCGTCGGCGATCAGCTTCCTGACTTTCTCTTGCAGCGGCGCCGGATAACCGGTCAGATATTTCAGATGCGACATGGCGATACGCGGCTCAGGCTGAGCGGAGGTTGTCTTCGCAATCGTCCCAATAGCGGAGCGGATCGCGATGCGCGGGGTATTGCGCGTCGAGCCAGTCGGACAGCACCTTCCACTGCGGATGATTCGGGCCGCTGCGCGTGTCCCAGAACGATTCCTTGAGGATGGCGTTGTTACGCGCGCGGTCCCGCACGACGATCCGGCAGTGTTCGTTCAGGTCGTGGAACTCCGCCTTCAGGTAGTAACGCGGCAGGATCAGCAGCGTGGCGCCTTTCACCAACCGACCCTCGGCGCGCACGATGCCGGCGCCCTTGATACGCAGCACGCCGTCCACCGATTTGTCCGCGATCCAGTCCACCGGCAGTCTGACGACGCACTCGTCTTTCCCCACCTTGATCCAGTCCATCCGCCAGGCGCGCGTGAGCGCGTCGCGCATGGCCGCCGAATCGGCGTAGCCGGGTGGCAGTTCCATTTCAGCCGGCAACGTGACCAGCAGGTCGTCCGCGGGAACGAAACTGGGCGAGTCGGAGAATGGGTCGCCGAACGGGTTCGACGGGCGGCTCGCCGCCGCGGAACCGCTGGCCGGCAATCCGCCGAAAAGGTCTTCGGCGGCGCGGCGTGCGCGCTTCGATTTTTCACTGCTCATCAGCTTCTCCGTTGAACGTCCGGACACCCTCGTCACCCTTGTCGCCGACGATGAATGTCGTTCCCGGCGGCTGCCGACGAACCCAGCTGGTTAGATCGATGTTTTCCATCCACGAAGTCTAACCTGGGACGCGCGCCACGCCCGCTTCGCGGCGTGTGCCGCGCTACTTCAAGCCGAGCCGTTTCGCGAGTCGGTTGAGGTTCGCGCGATCGAGGCCGAGCTCACGCGCCGCCGCGGCCCAATTCTGCTGATGCCGCGCCAGCGTCTCGACCACGATGCTCCGCTCGAACGTCGTCACCGCGCTACGAAAATCCTTATCCACGACGGCCGGCGCGGACCCGGACCCGGCTTCCCGCGGTTCGCCGAGCGCCCCGGCAAAAGCGAAATCCGCCGCATTCAACGTGAGAATCCGCCGCCGGTCGCGATTGCTCGCCAGCGCTTTAAGCGCGCTCCGTCCAATCAGATGTTCGAGTTCGCGCACGTTGCCCGGCCACGGATAACGCAGTAGCGCGGCTTGAGCGTCGGCGGCGAGACGCAGACTCAGCAAGCCGAGCCGCGAGCGGTTTTCCTCGAGGAAAAAGCCCGCCAGCAGCAACACGTCCCGCCCCCGTTCCCGCAACGGCGGCACGCGCAACGGATAAACACTGAGACGGTGATAGAAGTCGGCGCGAAAGCGGCCCGCCCTGACCTCGTCGGCGAGATCGCGATTCGTCGCGGCGATCAGGCGGACGTCGACCTTGTGTTCGTGATCCGAGCCGATGCGCTGCAACTGACCGTTTTGCAGCACGCGCAGCAACTTGGCTTGCACGGCGAGCGGCAATTCGCCGACCTCGTCGAGAAACAGCGTGCCGCCATCGGCCAGTTCGAATTTGCCGCGCCGGTCCGACGATGCGCCGGAAAACGCCCCTCGCACATGGCCGAACAATTCGCTTTCCACCAGCGTATCCGGCAACGCCGCGCAGTTGAGGCTGATCATCGGCTTGCCGGCCCGCGACGACAGCGCGTGAATCGCGTTCGCCACGAGTTCCTTGCCGACCCCGGTCTCGCCGGTAATCAGCACGGTCAGATCGCTGCCGGCCACCACCTCGATTTCTTCGATCAGATGCTGATGCGACTCGCTGCGGCCGACCATCTCGCGACGACTCTGACCGCTCGCCTGCCGATACGCTTCGGCACGCCGCCGCTCTTCCTCGCCGGTGCGCGCCAGCGTGTCGATACGCTCCACGACGCTGACGGTCGCCGCCGCGAGGCTCAGGAAAGCTTGCAGCGACGCCATGTCGATCGCGTCGAAGCGCGCCGGGTTCAACGCGTCGAGGGTGAGAAGGCCCCACGGGCGGCCGCCGATCAGCAGCGGGCAGCCCAGGCAATCGTGAACCTCGAGATGCCCCGCCACGCCCTGCACCAGGCCGTCGTAGGGGTCGGGCAAATCGGAGTCGGCGGCGAAGCGGGTCGGCTCCGGGCGCGAGAGCAATTGCGCGAAGCGCGGATGCTCGCTGACGCGAAAGCGCCGCCCGAGCGTATCGCTGCTTAAACCGTCGATGGCGAGCGGCACCAGCGTGTCGCCGTCAAGACGCAACAGCGCCGCCGCGTCGCCGGGAAACAGCGTGCGCAGGCTGCTCAACAAGCGGCGAAAGCGCTCGCTGTCGGATAGCTCGCGCGACAGATCCTGGATTAGCGGCGTCAGCCCATCCAGCACCGCTCGCGCAGTCAATCCGACTGCCGATGGAGTCTCTTTGACCAGAGTCGGATCGACCATTTTGAAATTTAGCTCATTGATTTATTTGAATTTTACACCTGGCACGAAACATGGATAGAGAAGGCATCGGCCGAGACCCGGCCTGTCATCCACTCACCACGAGGACTTCCCATGCTTTCCCCAGAACATCGCGCCATCGTCAAAGCCACCGTGCCGCTTCTCGAAAGCGGCGGCGAAGCGCTGACCACGCACTTCTACGACCTGATGATCCGCGAATATCCCGAGGTGCGCCCGCTGTTCAACCAGGCGAATCAGGCCAGCGGCGCGCAGCAACGCGCGCTCGCCAACGGCGTGCTGATGTATGCGCGCCATATCGACAAGCTGGAGCAACTCGGCGGTCTCGTCGGGCAGATCACCAACAAGCACGTCGCGCTGAATATCCTGCCCGAGCACTATCCGATTGTCGGCCAGTGCCTGCTGCGCTCCATTCGCGAAGTGCTCGGCGCGGAGATCGCCACCGACGCCGTGATCGAAGCCTGGCGCGCCGCGTATCAGCAACTCGCCGGTCTGCTGATCGGCGTCGAGGAAACAATGTACGCCGCACGAGAAGCGGCGCCCGGCGGCTGGCGCGGCACGCGACTGTTCCGCGTGGCCCGCAAGGTGCGCGAGAGCGACGAGATCACGTCGTTTCATCTACGTCCCGACGACGGCGGCGCGTTGCTCGCGTTCGAGCCCGGCCAGTACATCGGCGTGCGGCTCGTGATCGACGGTGTCGAAGTGCGCCGCAACTATTCGCTGTCGGCCATGGCCGATGGCCACGAGTACCGCATCAGCGTGAAGCGCGAGCCCAACGGCGCCGTGTCGAATTATCTGCACGACCAGGTCGCCGAAAACGATGCGCTGGAACTGTTCGCGCCGGCCGGCGATTTCACGCTTCAAGCCAGCGACAAACCGCTCGTGCTGATCAGCGGCGGCGTCGGCATCACCCCGACGCTGGCGATGCTGCAAGCCGCGCTTCGCAGCGGGCGTCTCGTGCATTTCATCCATTCCGCGCGGCACGGTGGCGTTCACGCGTTCCGCGACACGATCGATCAACTCGCCGCGCGTCATCCGCAACTGAAGCGCTTCTACTGCTACGAGCAGCGCCGCGAGCAGGACGCCGACGCGCACGGGATCGGCTATCTCGACGAGGCGCGGCTCGATCGCTGGTTGCCGAAAACACGCGACGTCGATGTCTATTTTCTCGGCCCGATCGCCTTCATGAAAGCCATGAAGAAGCATCTCAAGGCGATCGGCGTGCCGGAGTCGCAAAGCCGCTGCGAGTTCTTCGGTCCCGCCGCGGCGCTCGAATAATCGAATAGCCATCCTGTTCGCGGAAGGCCGATTCGGGAGCGAGACCCCTCGCTCCCGAATCGCGTTTACGCCCGCGCTTAAAACCAGGCAACAGTCTGTTCCAGAAACCGAGGGTTGCACCTGAGCGCAAAGTCGATTACATTTCTAACTACGATATCGTGAGTCGGAGTTAAGGAAATGTCACACATCAGCACGGGTGTCGAGTATGGGTTGCATTGCCTGCTCTATCTCAGCAATCCCTCGGCCGGCGTGAGCGACGCCAGCGCGAAAGATCTCGCGGAGCTTCAGGGCGTGCCGGTGGAGTACGTCGCCAAGCTGTTCACCAAACTCTCGCGGGCCGGCATCGTGGCCGCGACCGAAGGCGTGCGAGGCGGTTTCCGGCTGGCGCGGCCGGCGGCCGAGATCAGCGTGCTAGACGTCGTGAATGCGATCGACGGCAACAAGGCGCTGTTCGATTGCCGCGAAATCCGCGCGAATTGCGCGGTGTTCGGCGAGAAACCACCGGCGTGGGCCACGCGCGGAGTGTGCTCGATCCATGCCGTGATGCTGGACGCTGAAAAGCGCATGACCGAAGCCCTCGCCGCGCATTCGCTAGCCGACCTGGCGACGCGCACGGTCGAAAAAGCGCCCGCCGCATACGGGCATCAGGTCGTCAAGTGGCTCGGGCACCGCTCGTCCACACGCCGCAGCGAGAGCGGCCATCCTCATCGAAATCCCCATCAAGGAGAGAAGTCATGAAAGTCCTGCACGTGGACGCGAGCGCCAAGCGCGAACGTTCCAATTCGCGCGCGTTGAGCCGCTATTTCATCGAACGGTTGCGCAGTGAAGGCGTGGCGCTCGAGATCGATTATCTGGACGTCACGGTCGACACGCCTGCGCACGTCACCGAAGCGTTTGCGATCGCCACCTACACGCCGGAGCACCAGCGCACACCGGCTATGAAAGCGACGTTGGCGGCGTCGGACGCACTGTGCCGGCGCCTGCTCGATGCCGACGCGCTGATTTTCGCCATGCCGATGTACAACTGGTCGATGCCTTCCGCGTTCAAGGCCTATGTCGACAACATTACGCGTACCGGCCTCACGTACGTGAACACCGCGGACGGTCGTTACGAAGGGCAACTCCAGCGGCACAAAACCGTGTTCATCACGAGCCGCGGTGCGGATCTGCGTGCAGGCACGCCGTTGTCGTCGATGGATGCGCTCACACCCGCATTGAAAGCTGCGTTCGGATTTATCGGCGTGGCGAAACCCACCTTCGTCGATGCGCAGCCGTTGCAGTTCGCCGACCAGTCGGCCCGCGCCGAAGCACTTGAACGCGCGCATCGCGAACTGGACGCCGTCGCCGCGCAATGGGCGAATGAGCAATCGCCGGTTGAGGCGGACGAAGCGTCGCTGACGGCGTCATAGAAGTCGAATTACTTCCCGTCCCGTACCGACATAGTGGACGATTCGCCATGCGAATCGTCGGGAAGCGTGTCGCCGTTAAAACGGCCATTGAAATCAATCAGGCAGGAAAATCATCATGGACCTCCGTTCACTCATCACGGCGACGACGTTCGCCGCTCTCTCGGTCGCCGCCGCGTCGCAAACCGTCTACGCCGCCGACGCTTCGGCCCCCGCCGCGGCGTCCACCGTCACTGCGCCGCGCGAAACCATCGCGCCGGCGTTCGTCGAACCGATCGCCAACGTGCCGGGCAAAACGATGACGGCGTTGATCGTCGACTATGCGCCCGGCGGCAAGACGCCCGCGCATCGGCATGGTCAGGCCTTCGTGATCGGCTATGTGCTGTCCGGCGCGATCCGCAGTCAGGTCAACGGCGGCGAGACGCACGTCTATCACGCCGGCGAGCACTGGACTGAAAAGCCCGGCGCTCATCACACCGTCAGCGAAAACGCCAGCGACACCGAACCCGCCAAACTGCTCGCTATTTTCGTCGCGGACAGCAAGGACAAGGATCTGGTGACGGTGGACAAGAAGTAATCAGGAGGTCACGGCGGCTGCCCAACGATTGTCAGGGCGCACGTACGCACTGACAATCACCAGGCGCTGCTGCAAGCAGGCGGCGCGTTAGCCGCGCGCCCGATCGATCGCGGCGAGCGCGACTTCCCGCGCCAGATCCGCATAGAGCTCGGCCCACTTGCCGAGCAAACTCGGATCGTTGATCAGGAACAACGGATGCTCGGCCCATGCGCTGACCTGCGGCCCTTTCCAGGCGAGCTCGAAGATCCGCATGTCTTCATCGTCGCTCACGCCGATGTCGACCAACTCGCGAAACGAAGCGAGATTGCTGAGCGTCACCTCCTCAACCGCGAGTCGATGGATCGCGGCCAGCGCGGCGGATGCGCGCGCTCGCGCGTCGTCGCGGCTGTCGGCGCTCAGAAACACGACGCTTTCGTCTTGGTCGTGGCTGAACACGGCCCGATACAGGGAGGTCTTGCAGAGGTGACTGAGTTCCGTACCCATGGTGGCTCGCGCTCCTGTAAGCTTTTTGTTATCTGGAGCCGCCAGTTGAGCGACGCTTTTTTGCGCCGCGCGCTGCCGCTGCCGATGGCGATATCGGTCGCTGCCCCAGTACACATACACGCCGCATACGGCGAGGCAAGCCAGTGCGAGAACCCCGACTCCCCCAAGTACCGCCAGATCGGTGTACGCCATGTCAGGCTCCCTTGAGTCTCGCGGCCCCTGTGCCGGCGTTGCCCTGAATCTTGCGGGCAAACCCGGATAGGAACCGGGAACGCGCGGCGTCGAATAGGTCTGCTCTGATCGTTGGCATGGCCATGATTTTTATGAGCGAGGGGACGTTACGGCGAGTATCGGACCGGCGCCGCCGATGGGCAATTGAGCACACTTCTCTATTGACCAATCGGTGCGGCTATAGGAGTCTATTGGGCTGGGCGGTTTGCCTCGTTTAGCCTGAAGCTGCGCCAATCCACTCCGCCTTGATGCAGGACCAGACCGCACACAGCGCCCTCGCCGTCGAGCTCGAATGTGATGGCGGCGGCAATGGGACCGACCAGCTCGAATCGGCGCATGCCGCGATAGCCGGTTGCCAACTTGTTCTGACCGGTGGCCTGAACATGGATCTGACCTGCGTCGCAGGTCACTTCAAGGTCCGTATAGTCGCTGAGTCGATACCAGCCGGCATATTGGGCAAAGTCTTGCACTTCCAACCCGGCATGGTCGGCGCTCTGCACTGGCGCCTGTTCAATCTGCTGCGCAAGCCCTTCGTCCACTCGATCAGCCACAAAGTCACGACCACCTTCGCGATCCACTAACGCGACGACGCCGCCCTCGCTTGCGCGCTGGAAATCGATCTGCATGTCCCGAACCTGGCAGAAGAAGGTATCGGCACCCGCGTATGCCAGTCGCAACGGCTCCTGGCCGCGAGCGTAAACATTCAACGCGCCTGCTTCGATAGAGACCCGAACAAAGTACTTCGGCCCGAGTCGATAGCAACCCGTGTACGCCTCCAGCAGAAGCGGATCGGTCGGTATGCTTTTGCGCGGTTCGTAGCGGCCGAAGTGCAGCTTCGCCAGCCGCTCCGCAATCGCGGGAATAATCACATGTTGAAGATTCGACAGAACGACGACCGTCAGTTCGTCGTCCGGATATCGGTCCAGCGCGCACACGAAACCGTTGATTCCACCGCCATGGTGATGCAGGCGACGGTCGAGACGATTGACAATGAACCAGCCGTAGCCGTACCCGTGGCCATGATCGCGCAGCGTCTCATCCAGCGAGGCGGCGCTGATGACCTTCCCATTGGAAAGCGCCTCGGACCAGCGCAGAAGATCGTTGGCCGTCGAATAAAGACCGCCGGCGGCATACGGTACGCTCATCGCGGAAAACAGCGCATTGATCCACTTTCCGCCTTGGCGCTCATGTCCCGCCGCCCGCCGCGGAAGAATCGCGCGAGTCTCTTCGTAGCCCGTATTGCTCATACCGAGCGGATCGAAGACCTCACTCTGCAGAAAAGCGGAGTAAGTCTGGCCGCTAACCTTTTCGACAATCAGGCCGAGTAGCGCATAGCCGCTATTGCAATAGGAAAACCGCTCGCCGGGCGTGAACTCCAATGGCAAGTCACGCACCAGATCGAGAATCTGTTCGGGCGTATGGTCAATTCGCCCAATTTGCGAAACAAAGTCCGGGAGACCCGTGTACGAAGGGATGCCCGAAGTGTGGGTCAGCAACTGATGAAGGGTCACGTCTCGCCAACTCTCCGGCGCATTCGCGTAGTGAGTCGACACCGGATCCGTGACATTGAGTTTGCTGCGTTCGGCAAGCAGAACGATGGCCGCCGCCGTGAACTGCTTGGTGATGGAGCCGATCCGGAATCGGGTATCCGGCGTGTTGGCGATCATCCATTCTCTATTCGCCAGGCCGAATGCCTCGTGGAAAATCGGCTTGCCCTGATGCGCAACCAGAATAAGGCCGGAAAACAGGTTGGCGTCCACGAATGGAGCTACGACAGCAGCGGCTTTAAGGGCGTAGGCGTTAGAAGGTGTTTCGGCAGCCATTGACGACATCTATTTGCTCCTGATGGAAGCACTCAGCGTTCATGGGTAGGTGTCGAATGATCGCATGACATGCCTCGCGCGCATTGGATCATGCCGAATCGTCATTGAGAGAAACCTCTAAGGGCTTATGATTCCGGCCTCCTCCGCACGCAGCAAGTAACAGCGCCGCGAACGCCTGGCGCTCTCTCGCCAGATATCTCCGCTTATACCCGTTACGAATATGAAAAGCCCGACCCCGCAGCCGACGATGCGTACGCGACTGCTCTCCGCCCTCTTCACGGCCACGATCGCGATCACCACGCATTCAGCCCTCGCCGCGTCGCCCAGCGGCATTCAAGCCGAATCCTGGCTCGTGATCGACGGCGAATCCGGCCAGGTGCTCGCCGAACACAACGCCGACGCGCATCGCGAGCCTGCTTCGCTAACCAAGCTGATGACGGCCTATCTCGTCTTCGACGCGTTGAAGCGGGGCGCCCTGAGCTGGGACGAGAAAGTGCGGATATCCGCCGACGACACCGCCAGCGTAAAAAGCGATGAAGCACAGATGTACCTGATGGCAGGACGGGAGGTAGCCGTTCGTGATCTGGTCAGAGGGTTGATCGTCGCATCGGCGAACGACGCCGCGCTCGTGCTCGCGAAACGGCTGGGCGGCAGTCTCGCCGGCTTCGAGCAAATGATGAACAGCAAGGCCCGCGAATTAGGTATGAACGACTCTCACTTCGCTTCGCCTTCGGGGATTACGACACCGAACCACTATTCGACGGCTCGCGATCTTTCCACACTCGCCCTTCGTTTGACGAGCGACTTCCCCGAGTACTATTCCTTTTCATCGCAACAGCACTTCGAATACGGCCGCTTTAAAAAGCAAAACAAGAACTGGCTGCTGGGTACTGACCCAAGCGTCGATGGATTGAAAACGGGTCATACAAAGGCCGCCGGTTTCTGCATCATTGCCACGGCAAGGCGCCAGCAGTCGAACCCGCCGATGAAACGTCGGGTCTTTGCGGTTCTGCTAGGCGCGGCCACGGCGAAACAACGCATTTCGGGCGCACATACCCTGCTTGAATACGGCTTTGGCTCGTTCAGGGACTATCCCGCTGAAGGCGCAGGTCATCAAGTGGTCACGCAACCATTGCAGGCCGGCGCAACCGTCTCGCATCGGGCTTGAGAACTCAGTCAATCACCGGCGGCATCATATGCGCCGCCGGTTAATCCACTCCTACGACTCCCCCACCTTCCGCGGCTGAGTCAACATCGCGGGCTGCAAAATCTCATCGAGTTGCGCCTGACTCAACAGCCCTTTCTCCACCACGATCTCGGCCACGCTTCGGCCGGAAGCAAGCGCTTCCCGCGCGACTTCCGTGGCATGCGTATAGCCGATATACGGGTTGAGCGCGGTCACGATCCCGATCGAGTTTTCAACGATCGCCCGCAACCGGTCGCGATTGGCGGTGATCCCGTCGACGCATCGGGACGCCAGCGTCAAGCACCCTGCCCGCAGATGGGCCACGCTTTTAAAAAGACTGTGCGCGATGATGGGCTCGAACGCGTTCAGTTGCAGTTGCCCGGCTTCCGCCGCAAAACTCACGGTCACGTCGTTGCCGATCACTTCGAACGCGATCTGATTGACCACCTCCGGAATCACCGGATTGACCTTGCCCGGCATGATGCTGGAGCCCGCCTGCACCGGCGGCAGATTGATTTCCCCCAGCCCCGCGCGAGGACCGCTCGACAGAAGCCGCAGATCGTTGCAGGTCTTCGACAGTTTCACGGCAACCCGCTTCAGCACGCCGGACAACTGCACGAATGAGCCGACGTCCTGAGTCGCTTCCACCAGATTCGGCGAGGTGGTGAGCGCAATACCCGTCACCTCGCTCAGGTGAGTACAGACGAGCCCCGCATACTGCGGATGCGTATTGATGCCCGTTCCAATCGCCGTTGCCCCCAGGTTGATCTCGCAGATCAGTTTCGACGCTTCCCTGAGGCGCTCCTCGTCTTCGCCGAGCATCACGGCGAAGGTGCTGAATTCCTGCCCTAACGTCATCGGTACAGCGTCCTGCAATTGCGTCCGGCCCATCTTCAGGTCGCTTCTGAACTCTTCCGCCTTACGTTCGAACGACGCACGCAGCACGCCCATTGCGTCGATCAGCTGCATGATGCCCGCGTAGGTGGCGATCTTCAGCGCCGTGGGATACACGTCGTTCGTGCTTTGGCCGAGGTTGACGTCCTCATTCGGATGGAGAACGCCGTACTCGCCTCGCTGATGCCCGAGGTGTTCGAGCGCGAGATTGGCAATGACTTCGTTGGCGTTCATGTTGGTCGAGGTCCCCGCACCGCCCTGAATGACGTCCACCACAAAGTGATCATGCGCAATACCGGAGCGGACCTGTTTGCACGCTTGAACAATCGCCGACATCTTGAGCTCGCTGAGTAGTCCGAGGTCGTAGTTCGCCAGCGCAGCCGCTTCCTTGACGCTCGCCAGCGCATTGATGAGATTCGGATACACCGAAATAGGCATCCCCGTGATCGGGAAGTTCTCCAAGGCGCGCAACGTGTGCACGCCGTAGTACGCCGACGCGGGCACGGCGAGGTCGCCGAGAAGATCGTGTTCGATACGTTCGTTGGCGGTGAGCATGAATACCTCGATAGTTAAAGATGACGGGCGAAGACGTGATGTGGTCGTTCAGACGTGGTGCGTTTCAGCGGGAATCGCGGTGGCAGTCGCGGTGGCAGCGGAAGCGGCGGCCGCCGTGGCATACGCAACGCATTGCCGCGCAAGCACGTCGGTCGGATCCACGAGGCGGACCGACGTGCCATTCGTGCCCACGTAATCCGTCTGCGGTAGAAGCAGCGGCAATTCGGTGCAACCAAGAATGACCACTTCCACGCCTTGCGCGACGAGACCATTGATCGCGGCGGCGATATCGAGCTGGCACTGTCCGCTCGTGAAGCCGGCCTTCACGCCCTCTGCGCCGTAAATGGCGTCCATCACGCGAGCCTGCAAAGCCGGGCCGGGTAGAACCTGCTGCAATCCTTGCGACATGAGCGCCTTTTCGTAGACGCCGCTTTCCACCGTCCCCGTGGTCGCCAATACGCCCACCGACCGCAGCGATGGAAAGTTCTCGCGCAGATAGCGAACCGTCACCGTTAGCATGTTCACGATCGGTATGCTCAGATACGGTTGAATCCGTTCGACGAACGCGTGCGCGGTGTTACATGGAATCGCAATGAGATCCGCGTCGCCCGCTTCGAGTTTCTTGCAGGTCGCGTAAAGGGAGAGCGTCGGATCGGGGCCGTCGCCGATCAAACTTTCCGTGCGGTCCGGAATCTGCGGGTTCTGCTCGACCAGGAGTTTGATGTGATCCTGATCCCGTTTGGCCGGCGTATTGCGCACGATCTTGTGGATAAAGTCCACGGTGGCCGCCGGACCCACGCCACCCACCACGCCGACCTTGAAGAGCGTTTCCGGCGACGCGTACTGGCCCGACACCACGTACTGCGCGTACGCCAGATTCGAATCGAGCAGCGGCACCGGTAACGGTCCGATCTCGCCGGCCACCAGCGCGATTTCGGTCAGACCCGGCACGATGATCGTCGCGCCCTGCGCGATCAGGTCTTCGCACGCTTCGCGTAACAGCGTCACCGGGCGGCCGTTCAGGTTGCCGCTCTTCACGCCTTGCGCGCCGTACACCGCCTCGGTGACGAGATCCACCTCGTCCCGCTGGCGCGGATAGACCACGTCGAATTCGGGCGACGCAAAATACCGCTCGAACAAGCCTTTGCGACGCGTGTAGTCCGAGGCCAGAACGCCAATGCGACGCACCGGCGGAAACCGCCGTCGCACGTGACTGCGCACGGCCTCGACCATATCGACGATCTGCAGCGGCGAGTTGGCCCGCAGTTCATCTATAAAGGTGTGACTGAGAAAGCAAGGCAACACGACCGTCGTCACGCCCTGCTTCTCGAAGCGGCTGATCAGATCGAAGATGTACAGCTTGCGCTCCGTCGTCGCCGCCGTCCCCGTGCCGGAGGTTCGGAACGGATGCTGCTCGAAGATCACGTCGAAGTGCTCGGCGTCACTCGTCGCGGGCGTCGATTTGACGAGTTTAAAAAATACGTCCGCGCTCGCGAGCGGCCCAAGTCCGCCCACCACACCAAACTTGCGCACGCTCTTTGCCGGCCCTTCGTTCATTTCGTCTCGCCTTGCCATTGCGCGTAAGCCGGTTCATCCGTGACAGCGACAGCCACCGTCGCCTGCCTGAGCGCACGTTTGCTTTCCCACTTCGCTATCACCGCCGTTGCGATGCTGTTGCCGATCACGTTGGTCGCGGTTCGCCCCATGTCGAGAATCTGGTCGATCGCGAGAATCAGCACGACGCCGGAAGGCGGCAGATGGAACATCGGCGCCACCGCCGCGACGACCACCACGGAACCGCGCGCCACGCCCGCCATGCCCTTGCTGCTGACCATCAGCACCAGCAGCATCATGATCTGCGTGCCGAGCGGCATGTCCATGCCGAAGGCCTGCGCGATGAAGATCGCCGCGAACGCCTGGTACATCATCGAGCCGTCGAGATTGAACGCATAGCCAAGCGGCAGCGTGAACCCGACCACCTTCTTGTCGACGCCGAATTCCTCGAGTTTTTCCGTCAAACGCGGATACGCCGCTTCGCTACTCGCCGTCGAAAACGCCAGCATGGCAGGCTCGCGAACCGCCTTCAGCAGCGCCCAGATCGGCTTGCCGAGAAAGACATAGCCTATCGCCACGAGTAGCGTCCACAACAGGACGAGGCCCACGTAGAAGCTGCCGATCAGCTTGCCGTAAGTGGTCAACACATCCAGCCCATGCACGGTGATCGCCGAGGCCAGCGCGCCGAACACGCCGATCGGCGCGAGGCGCATCACATAATCGGTCAGCTTCAGCATGGCGGGCACCAGCGCGTCCACGCCGGCCACCAGCGGCGCGACTCGCGGGTCGCTCTTGATGACGCTCAGCACCACGCCGAACAGCACGGAAAACACGAGGATCTGCAGAATGTCGTTGCGGGCCATCGCGTCGATGATGCTGGTCGGAAACGCGTGGGTGACGAAATCCTTGAAGTTCAGACCGGCGGTATTCAGTCCGGTGCTGACGTCGGCGCTGGTCTGCACCAGGTTGAGCCCCGCGCCGGGATGGAACACGTTCGCCAGCGCCAGGCCGAGCGCGAGCGACAGCAGCGACGCGCACAGGAACCAGCCCACCGAGCGGAAGCCGATACGGCGCACGTCGCTGGTGCCCGCCATGCCCGCGAGTCCCGAGACGAGCGTCGCGAACACCAGCGGCGCGATAATCATCTTCACGAGGCGAAGAAAGATATCGGTGATGATGGAGAAGTAGCCGGCAACGGCCTTCGCTTCGTCGGCATTCGCCACCGAGCGGTGACAGATATACCCGACGACAACGCCGAGCACCATGCCGACAAAGATGTAGAGAGTCAGGCGATTCTTCATGTGAATCCGTCCAGAGGTAGCGCCGGTGAGCGAACCGCACACCACGCGCAGGAAAGGCAGAAACCCTGCGATATGAGCGGGTCTCTGTGTCTGGACGGATATTAAGGAACCGAAAAAAGACGGCGATGCTAGTACTGCATGCGCCTATGCTGATTTCGCATAACCCGTGAAAACCCTATCACGACGGCTGGCTCGCCGCGCGAATGTGCCCCCACAGCGTCTCCAGAAACTCGCTTCGATTCGACGCGTCGCGGTACACGCGCAGTTCGACTTCGAGATGCCATTCGGCGCGGCCGGCGGGAATCAGTTCACCGGATTCGAGTTCGGTCGTGATCGAGCTTTTAGGGAGCCACGCCACGCCCTCGCCTTCCATGACGAGTTTCTTCAACACTTCGGCCATGTCCGATTCGTAATGCAGTTGCAGCACCGGCGCGGCGCTGGCGCGACCGAGAAGCAGTGCGAGGCAACGACCGAAATAACTGGTTTCCGTGTACGAGATGAGCGGCAGCGGACGGTTCGCGGTACCGGGCAAGCGGAACGCGGGCGCGAGACGCTCATTGGGCCGGCACACCGGCATGAACGTGTCCACGCCGACGGTCAGATGCTGGTAACGCACCGGGTCGAGATGCAGCGGCAGTTCCGGGTGGTGATACGCGAACATCAGCTCGCAGTTCCCATTCACGAGCATCAGGATGGAATCGTGCACGTTGGTCGGAATCACCCGCGCGCGTACCTCGCCGACGTGCACGGTCAGCGCTTTCAGCCATGCGGGCAGAAAACTCAGCGCGATGGTGTGGCCCGCCGCGATCTGCAGACCTTTGCCGGCCATTCTCTGCTCGGTGCGGATAATCGCGCGGGTGTCGAACAGCTTGTCGAGAATGTCTTCGGCGGCTTCGCGAAACAGCCGACCGGCCGGCGTGAGCGTCGGCGGAAAACTGCTGCGGTCGATCAGGTCGGCGCCCACCCATTGTTCAAGTGACTGAATGCGCCGGCTGAAGCCGGACTGCGTCACGCTTCGAAATTCCGCTGCCCGGGAGAAGCTTTGATATCGGGCGAGCGCAATGAAGTCTTCGATCCACTTGATTTCCATGTCCGTTCCGCGTGCGTTGCAGTGACAAGCCGGTCGCGCTTAAAGAGCCGAATTCTACGCGCGCGCGGACATCTCGCCGCGCGCGCCGCGATCCAACGGTCAGCGTGGCTCAGCGCCGCTTGTCGTACTTCTTCCAATAGCCGAACGCTTCCTCGTGACAATCGAGATCGAGTTCGGAGACGCGCGCCTGCATCCGCTCCTGCGCGTCCTGAACGGCGAGGTTGTAGACCGCCGGCGCGATCTCCTCCAGAAAGAATCCGAGCAACGCGCCGGCCTGGATGTTGCCGATCTCGTTCTCCATGTCCTGCTTGAAATAGCGCTGGATTGACGCGATTGCTTCCTTGCGGACGTCCTTGTCCAGTTCGATTGCCATAGGGTTCCTCTTCAGGCGATGGTCGATGTCGATACCACGGTCGATCTCGACGTGGACTTCACGCCGCCGGCACGACCGCCCCCACCTGCTGATACACCGCCGTTTCGAAACCAAGCAGCGTCTCGATCACCGGCATATCGAAGAACGGCAGCAACTGCGTCATCAGCACCGCGCCGATGCCCTTCGAACGGTCGATCCAGTAAAACGAATTGAAGACGCCGGCCCAGTTGCCGGTGCCGTTGCTGCGCATGCCGGGCAGATCGGTGAGCGTCAGCTGGAAGCCGAGCCCCCAACTCTGCGGCCACGGCGCGCCGGGCGTGTCGTTCGACAGTTCGGGCAGCGTGGACTTCATCAACTCGGGCAGCGTGATCTGGCCGAGTTGATTTTGCAGCGCCATCCGCACTGTCGCCGGTTGAAGGATGCCGGCGCCGTCGTTGAGCCACGCCTGCACGAAGCGACCATAGTCCTGCACGGTGCCGTACGAGCCGTGACCGCCGGCGTCCCATTCGGAGGCGGGCGGAAGATCGATCTTTGAGAGCGCGAGCGTGCCGTCCGCCTGGCGCTGCATCACGCGCAGCAATCGGCCGCGCTGCTCCGCGTTCGGTTCGAAGGTCGAGTCGTTCATGCCTAGCGGCTCATACACGTGCTGCCGGATGTAGCTGCCCAGACTTTGCCCCGCCAGCTTTTCGACGACGAGTCCGAGCCAGTCGACGTTGGTGCCGTATTCCCAGACCGTGCCGGGATCGTTGACGAGCGGCGTGGAAAAACTCCGCTTCAGTCCCGAGAGTGGCTGAGGCACGCCGGTCAGTTCGTGATAGCGCATCAGCTTTTCGTTGAGGAAGAAGTAGCCGAGACCGGCGGTGTGCGTCATCAATTGGCGCACCGTGGCTTTGCTCGCGGGCGCGCGCAAACGCGGTGTGTCGCCGTCGAAACCGTCGAGCACCTGCAACTCGCCGAACGCCGGCAGAATCGATTCGACCGTGGCGTCGAGATTCAGCAGCCCCTTCTCCACGAACTGCAGCGCCGCCGTGGTGGCTACGGCCTTCGTCATCGACGCGTTGCGGAACATCGTATGCTGGCTTGCCTCGCCGGCCGCGTGATGAAACAGCGGGCCGTCGCGGTCGACGACCACGGCCGCGATGCCGTGAATGCCGCCTGTCGAAACCGCGTTGTCAAGCAATGTCTTGATGGCCGAACCGTCGAATGTCATGGGTATCTCCTGCGCTCGTGGTGGGAAGCCCGTGGTGGGCATGGTTGCCGGCACGGGGCGACCATTTTGCGCCAGGAAGACGAAAGTTGCTGCGCGGACGCGCAGTACCGCATACCGCGCTCCATTCGTTCAGGGTTGATTTCATCCTCGCGATCCCCGAGCTACAGAAAAAACTGAATCGGCCGTTATCGCAAAGATACCCTTTCGAACCCATCACCCTTCGTTTCAGAATCGATCCCGCGCCCTATGGAGAAAGCACCCACGCACAGCGTTCTGCCGTTACTGGTATCGCTCGCGTTGCTAACTCATGCGGGTCTCTACAGTACGGCGGCGATCGCGGCGGATGCGCCCAGTGCACCGCTCAACGAGCGCATCCTGACGGTACCCGTCGCGTCGTCGCCACCGGTGCGGCTCAAGCTCACCCTCTATATGCCGTCGCGCGGCGGCCCCTTTCCGCTCGCGCTCGTCAATCACGGTGCGTCGCACGATCCGGCGAACGCGCCGCGCATTGCCGACAACTTCATCCCTTACTACTTTTTATCGCGCGGCTACGCGGTCGCCATGCCGATGATGCGCGGCTACGCCGGCTCCGAAGGCTATATGCGTCCACATGGTTGCGATCTCGTGGCAACCGGCATGGACGCAGCGCGGGACATTCGTCAGGTACTCGACTTCGTGAAGCATCAACCCGGCGTCGATGCCTCGCGGATCGTCATGGTCGGCAAAAGTATGGGCGGATGGAACACGCTGGTGTTCGGCGCGCAAAGCCCGCCCGATGTAAAAGGACTCGTCAGCTTTGCGGGCGGTCTCAAGGAATCCGATTGTCACGAACCGGACGCCAGCCTGATTAACGGCGCGGGCCAACTCGGCGCTCACACGAAACTGCGCTCGATCTGGTTCTTCGGCGACAACGATCAGACCTTCGCCACGTCAACGTGGCGCGACATGTTTCGTCGATACGCCGCGGCGGGCGCCCCCGCGGAACTCGTCGACTACGGCACCTTCCAGCAGGACGCGCATGCCATGACGGCGTCGGCGGCGGGTTTGCCGCTGTGGGTGAAGAAAGCCGACGCGTTCCTCGCCAGCATCGGCATGCCCGGTCGGGAGGTCAACCCGGAGTATCTGCCGAACCAGGCGTACACGACGAGCGCGTATGCCGATCTCAACGACGTCGGCGCGCTGCCCTATCTGGACGCGAAACAGCGGGAGACGTTGTATCGGGGTTTTCTGGCGGCGCCGCTGCCGCGCGCGATCGCGATCGGGACCACCGACGCGGTCTGGTCGTCGGGCGGTTTCGATGCAGCCGCAATGGCGATGCAGCGCTGTGCGGAACGCACGCATTATTGCCAGTTGTACGCGGTCGACAACAAGGTGGTGTGGCCGCGGCTCGAATCGGAGCCGCCGAGCACGCACTTTGCGGCGTTGACGGACGCATCGGCGATTCCTTATCTGAACGCTCAGGGACGCAAGGCCTATGGCGCGTTTCTGACGAGTCGCCGGCCACGCGCGTTCGCGATTGCGCCGGACGGTGCGTGGGGCGTGGCGTCGGGTCTGGATCCCATGAACGACGCGCTCGTTGCGTGCGCGAACGGTCACGGCGGTTGCCGACTTTACGCGGTGGACGGCGATGTGGTGTGGGCAGCGAAAGCGGCCGGCAGCGCGCCGGGCCAATAAAACCCAATGAATCGAACGCGCTTCGAGGGGTGAAGCGAGCCGGGCGGCACAGGCTCCCATGCCACCGGTCAGTTCCCGAACGTGAACCTGAAACTGAACGCCGCGCGGCCGTGGCCGCAGGCAATCAGGCGGACAGCGTCTTCGTATAGTCCGGCATATTGGACAGGTTCATCGACAGATCGAGGTTCAAGTCAGGCAGTTTGGACCTGCCGTCGGACACCATCTGGTCGAGGCCGCCTTGCGCGGCCCACTGGAAGTTGCCCACGCCGGACTTGCCGTCCGCGCCGGACACGTCATGCGTCTCGATCTGCTGGTAGACGTCCGGATTCTGCAACATGTACGACGCCGCCGCGGACACGTCCGAAGGCGTACCGGCCGGCGGATTATTGGCCAGCTGGTAGAGCTTGTTGGGATCCAGCGACTTGATTCCGTTCTGGCTCATGTAGCTCGACAGCGTGCCCGCCGCGTCCTGCGCGCCCATCATCGCGCCTTGCGTCGAAGTGGAATTCATTGCGTCGGTCGTGCTCGACGACGGCTCGCTGTCCAGACCGCCCTGCGCGGCCCACTCGAAATTGCCCACGCCGGACTTGCCGTCCGCGCCGGCCACGTCGTGCGTTTCGATCTGCTGGTAGACATCCGGATTCTGCAACATGTACGACGCCGCCGACGACACCGCGGGCGGCGTGCCGGCCGGCGGATTATTTGCGAGCTGATACAGCTTGTTCGGATCGAGCGACGAGATGCCGTTCTGATTCATATAGCTCGCGAGCGTCCCCGCCGCGTCCTGCCCGGTCGTGTTTTGACCGAGCGACGAAGAACTCTGCTGCAGCGCCTGATTGATCATCTGGTCGACCTGCTGCTCGAGTTGCTTGATGTTCTGATCCTCCGACGAAAACGAACTGTCGGTGCTGGGCGTGGCGAGACTGGAAACGGTGTCGTTGGCGATGGCGGTCATGGCGTCCTCTGCAAGGGAAGATCGACCGCCAACGGTGAAGCGGAGACGAAACACACACAGCGGCGGTCCGGGGTCGTCTAATGCTAGGGGGTCGCATCGGGGCCAAGTCGCGGCACCCGAAAAACGCGCTGAAAATGCGAAGCGATGGCTGCGGTGTGACGCGTCACGCATTGGAGCGTCGGAGCGTTGAAGCGGCATGCATCGGAGCGGTAATGCATCCCGATGTCACTGCACCTGAGCGGCGCCGCGCGCGGCCTGGCCTTCGCAGTAGGCGAGGTATTTGTCGTAGGCCTGCTGCGGCGGCGTTTTGGCGTAGCGTCCGTACAGACGTTCCACGAACGTCGCCAGTTCCGCTTCCGCGTAGACCTGTCGTTCAATCGGCATTGCCGCCGCCACCGCTTGCGTCTTGCGTAATTCGTCCTGTTTGCTGACGCCCGCGTCGCGGTCCTGGGCGATCAGCTTCGCGTTGTTCGCGCGCATCGCGCAGACCTGTGTCATCGCCGCCGAGGTTTGCGGTTGCATTTGGGCATGCGCGGCCAGCGGACTCAGTAGCGCGGACGACGCGAACAGCGCCGCCGAGAACGAGCGGCGAACCGACGTCAAATAGCGCGGGCGACGCGAGTCGCTTCGGGTTGCATGGTTCATTCAGTCCTCGCAGTGTTCACCGGGTTCGTGAGTTTCGATGGGTAAATCATGCCGTCGCGCAGCGTCGGCGCGGCGGCATCGGTGGCATCGGTGGCATCGCCGGTGAAACGGCTGATGGACAGCACGTGATCCAGCGCCCACACGCAGTGATACCAGCCGGTTGGAATCACCAGCAGGTCGCCGGGTTCCAGGACGACATCGACGCCTCGCGCCTGGGCAAAACGCGGAAAGCGCGTCAGATCGGGCGACGCCACGTCGACGCGGCACGGGCGGTACGTGTTGAACGAATCGAACGCGTAGAGCGCGTCTTCCTGAGCCGGTGCGTAAAGACGCACGCGCTTGCGGCCGTGAATCTGGGCCAGGAACGAGTTCGCCGGATCGCAATGCAAACGCGTTACTAGCGATGCGCCGCTCGCGCGGCCGAACCAGAGTTGACCCGCGCCGAACCGGCGCACCGGGAGACCTGGCAACGCAAAGCGCGCTTCCCACGTTGGCGGCAGCAGGCAGCCTTCCGTGTACGTCGCGGCCCCGGGTTCAGCCACACCGTGCGCGGCGATTGCGTCGATGAAGCCGGCCACGGTTTGCGCGCCGCCGCTCGATGGATCCTCGCGCAACACCGTCGAGCCTTCGTGGCGAAGCCAATCGTCGAGGGTCCAGGAGACTTCCGGCCAGTCGATCACGCCACGCACGGCAAGTGGAATCGAGGCGTCGAGCGCGTCGGCGAGAGCCGTGCGCACGTCGTTGTGATCGCCACCGCGCGCGCGCATCGTGCTTACCGTGGGCACCGACGCTAGGGTGGCAGGCGCGCGTTGCCGGGCCCGTTCGAGCGCCGCGCGGGCCATTGCCGAAGGACGTTTGAGCAATTGCAGCCAGTACGCCGCGAGCCGCGCGGAGCCGTCGATCCGTACGCCGCCCAGCGCCAGGGCCGCGGCGCTGCGCGGATCGAAACCGGTCGGGTCGTCGAGCATCGCCGCTAATAGCGCGTGGTTCAGCGTGAGGCGCGCCGCGGCGTGGTGGGGGCCGACGGAGGGAATGGGAGCCGCGGCCGGCGTTGGCGTTGGCGTTGAAGCCGAAATCGGCATCGACGCGATCGAAGGGCCGAGCAGAAAGCGCCGTGACACGTCGGCGCAATCGCTAACGATCAAATCGACCGCCACCGTTCGCGGCGGCGCGACATAGTGCTCGGCGAGCCGCGCCTCCAGCAACGCGCTCAACGCCGCGTGCGCGTCACGGCTCACCACGGCTTGCGCCAGTAGACCGCCTGGCCGTTGACACGCGTCAGCGGCGCGTCGATCCCATGCGCGGCGCGATATTCATCGACGGCCCGCGCGCAGCCGGTCGGCAAGCCGTAATCGTCGACGATCACGAAGCCGCCCGGCGACAACCGCGGATACAAGGCGTCGAGCGCCACGCGGGTTGACTCGTACCAGTCGCCGTCGAGCCGCATCAGCGCCAGTCTCTCGATCGGCGCGGCGGGTAGCGTGTCGGCAAACCAGCCCGGCAGAAAGCGCACGCGACGATCGAGCAGTCCCGCTCGGGCGAACGATTCGCGCACGCCGGCCAGATCGCTGCGCAGGCCGTCCACCGCGCCCATCACGTGATGCCAGATCGCCTCGCGCAGATCGACGGCGGGGTCCGGTGCCGGCAGTCCCGCGAAGGAGTCGGCCACCCACACGTTGCGGCTGGCGTCGCCGAACGCGCTCAGCGCGGCGCGCAACAGAATCGTCACGCCGCCACGCCACACGCCGGTTTCGATGAAGTCGCCGGGCACCTGTTCGTCGATCGTCGTGCGCGCCAGATCCACGACGTTGTCGAGCAGCACGGCATCGCACAGGGTCAGACGGCGCGACGCGTGATGCATGTGATTGAGCGCATCGGCCATGCGCGACGGCTCGGCGCCGGCAATGTCGGCCGCCGTGCGATGCAGCGGCCGAAGCCAGTCGGCGAAGACGCGATCCGCTTCGGTGAGCCGTTCGAGACAATCGGCAGCGGTGATGGGGGCGTTGGGGGCGTTGGGAGCGTTGGGAGCGTTGGGAGCGTTGGGAGCGTTGGGAGCGTTGGGAGCGTTCGGAGCGTTCGGAGCGTTCGGAGCGTTCGGAGCGTTCGGAGTGGCGGCGGGTGCGAGCGCGTCCGTGCGCGCATCGGCATCCGCCGCGCCGCCGATGTAACGGCGGATCATCGCCAGATAGGCGTAGGCCCGGTCGTCGTCGGCATGCGGCGCGAGGGGCTTCGGCTCGGCGTCGAGCCATGAGACGCGGGTCAGGCCTGGGGAGTTCGAAAGAGTCGATTCCATCGCGGGTTCGGGTGGGCGCTCGGGCCGTTGGTCGGAAGAGAGGCGAAACGCGGGCGTCGTGCCACGTTGAGCGCGACGGCAAGCCTGACCGAGTATCGGCCGGCATGCGAACGTGTTTTGCCGAAGCGCGAACCATTGCATGCGCAGGCGAACCGCTGCGTCTCGCCGCCTCATTGCCTGATTGCCTCGCCGTGCACTGTCCCGCTCCCCACTTGCCGCACGCGGCACGCTGCGTGCGGTTATCGATGCAGTCTTTCGTGTCGGCGCCCACGGCACGGCACAGGATCAGGTGTGATGGCCGCATCGCCCGCTTTCTCCTTCCGCCGATGACTGGTTCTCCGCCCCGCCCCGCGCCATTCGCGCCATTCACACGACTCGCGTCTTGGTCGCGCCCGTCGCTAACCGGTCTCGCGGCCGGCTGCCTGCTCGCGCTCGCCGCCTGCGCAACCTCAAAAACGCCGCCACCGACCGCCAACGAGTCCCTCCCCCCCGATCTACGCGCCGGTCAGAACGAGGTGCTCCAGGAAGTGATGACGACGCACGGCGATGAAACCTACGTCTGCCGCCGCATCAAGTCCGACGCAGCCATCGCCGGCGCTGCCTCACAGGCCGGCGCAAGCTTGCCCGGCATCGCCCGCGACGGCACGCAACTGCTGTGGGATCCACTGGGATCCGAAGCCTTGCTCGTCGACGCGAGCGGCCAGAGCGTGGGCACCATTGCGCCGGGCCGTTACTTCCTCGCGTACGACGGCAGCTACGTGATCGGCAACGTGGCCGGCGAAAACCAGGTCGGCGCGAACGCGCTGACCTGGGTGCGCTACACCACGCGCTTCATCGCGGCGCGACGCCCCGGTGAGGGCCGGCTTGCCGACATCAGCTCGATCCAGCGCATCGACACTTCGGGCGGCCTGCCGCCCGAACCCGCCTGCGAACTGGAAGGCGCCCATCTGCTGGTGCCCTACGGCGCGACCTATATGTTCTATCGCGCCAAAGGGCTCGCGCCGGTCGCCCTCTCGGCGAACCAGGCACAGCATTAACCCCGGGAGTCGACCATGCAATTCGGTTTGTTCTTGACACTGCCCGCGCCCGAACCCAGGCCCGCCGCCGAGCTCTACGAACGCGCGCTCGCCATGGCGGAAGCCGCCGATACGCTCGGCTTCAGTCATCTATGGCTCGCCGAGCATCACTTCACGAACTATTCGCATTCGTCGCGCCCGCTGATGCTGCTCTCGCGCATCGCCGCGCGCACGCGTCATCTGCGTCTCGGACCGGCGATCGTGCCGGTGCCGCTGCATCATCCGCTGGTGATCGCGGAAGAACTCGCCACCCTCGACGTGCTGAGCGGCGGCCGCGTCGAAGCGGGTCTCGGCAGCGGTTATCAGCGCTACCAGTACGAGCGCTTCCAGCTCACCAAAGGCGCAAGCGCGGCACGCGACGACGAAGCGATCGACGTGCTGCTGAAAGCATTGCGCGAGCCCTTGTTCTCGCATCATGGCGAGCACTTCGACATTCCCCGTACCGGGCTCGTGCCGCAGCCGCTGCAACGCGCGATACCGTTGTGGCTGGTGGTCAATTCGAGCCGGCGGGCGTCGGTCGAACAGGCCGTGAAGCGGCGCGCCAATCTGTTCACCGGCGTGCTCGAACCGATTTCGAAGCTGACCGATGTGCGGCGCCACTACCCGGATCTCGCCGAGGCGCTGGCGACGGTGCGTATCGGCACGCAGCGCCCGGTGTTCGTCGCCGAAAACGAGGCACAGGCCCGCGAGGCCGTCGAGCATGCGCGCTGGAACGGACGCGCGACGCTGCGCCTGCGTCACGATCTGGGCGACGTGGTGGACGGCATCGTGCCTGCGGCACCCCTGCCCGACGAGCCGTCGGACGACGTCTTGCGCAACGATTTCCTCGTGATCGGCACGGCGGACGAATGTATTCATCAACTGCGCCGGATTCAGACCGGGCTCGGTTGCGACTACTTCAGCGCGAGCTTCTGGTTCGGCTCGATGCCGCACGACATGGCGATGGCATCCATGCGCCGTTTCGCGCGGGACGTGATGCCGGCGTTCGCGCGCGAGCGGGCGGCCGATTCGCACGAGGCGGCGGTGCCGCTTCCGCAGTGGGAGTCGACGCTGGCCTGGTGAACGCGGGGGTGGTGAACGCGGGGGTGGTGCGTGGTGCGTGGTGCGTGGCAAACAGTGAGCAGCACTAGAGCACCGCCCCCTGCCTCAACCGGTCGAGCGCCGCCATCCCCCGCACTCGACCTCCAGCAGACACTCACACCGCCAGCGGATCCTTCGGCTTCACGGCTTCGAAGTGGCCGCCCTGATCCCAGATCATCACCTCGCGCACATTTGCCGCCTGCTGATCCGCGCCGATGTGATCCACGTGCGTTCTCCCCGCCACCTGGGTGACACCCAACACATGCAGCGGCTGCTGGGTCCGCGGATCTTCGTTGATCATCGCCACCAGACGTTTGCCGGCAGCACCGGTGAATGTCATCGGATCGCCGTCGAGGACGTGTCCTTCGCCCACCAGTTTCTCCCGGTATTGGCGCACCTGCTCCGTGTGAGGCTGGCTGTAGTCGCCGGTTGCATGCTGCACCATGGAGATGAGCAGACAGTTGTTCCGGTCACCGTCGTTTTTCACGACGCTGAAGCCGCTTTGCTCGAGGCTGGCTTGCGTTGGCGCGAAATGGGTGGCCGCCGCCGTGGCTTGCTGCTCGTACTCCCACTGATTACCTTTGTAGACCGCCTGCATCTCGCTGGACAGGTCTTCCCATTTTTCGACCGTGGCCGTGCTTTGGGGCAGATCATCGAGCGCACTCAACGCCTTGTTGATCCGGTCGTCGAGCGCCTGGCGCTCCGGCGTGACGGGTACGACCGGCGCGGGTGCGGCACTTGACGACGATGAGGCGCTTGCGGCGCTTGATGCGGCCACGGTCTTCAACTTGGGCGTGGGGGTCTGCGGTGCGGTCAGCGGTGCGGTCTGCGGCGGCGAATTGAGCGGCGGCGACACGCTCGCGCTGGTCGATGGCTTCAACGGCTTGGGGGTCGGCGGCGTAACCGGCGACGCCGGTGGCGTGTTCGGCGGCAACACGCTTGCGCCAACCGCCGGCCGACTCTGCGGACTCGCCATCGGCATTGGCCTCGGCCCCGGCAACGAACTCGACGACCCTGAAGGCAATGACGCCATCGGCTGCATCTCGACCTCGCCCGCGGCGTTGGGGTCGAGACCGGAGCCTCCAACGTTTTGCCGCGGCCTGAAGCCGGACGAAGACGAACTCACCGTCGGCGCGGGAGCCGGCTTCCCGCCGTGCAACGTGAAGGTGCGCTTCGACTGGCTGTCGTAGCACAGCACGGCGGCCAGCGGCTTGGCGGCATTGCCATCGCCGCCAAGCCGTTGATGCGGCTGCGCGCCGGTTGCATCCACGAGTTTGACCGCCGCGCCCGGCTTGCCGTAGACCTGTGCCGCGACCCTCGCGATGACCTCGGCATGCTGCGCCACATCGACGGGCAGCAACGGCGGCGCACTGCCCCCCGGCGCTGCGTTCTGGCTTTGCCGCAACGTATCGATCACCTGCTCGCGCGCCTTCATCACCTGCCGGTTCATCGCGCTCGACGACGCGTCGCTCTTGCCCGAAAAATTCTGATGCAGCGCATACAGCATCGAATCGAGACCCGGCGTGCCGGGGTTGTCGATCACATCGACACCGGCTTCTTCGAAATGGCTGCGCCACTGCAACGGCTCGGCCGCGTCCGAGCGCTGAACCTGAACCCGCTCGACCGCGTCCGCCGCGCGATGGCGGCCGGCCTGGTCGAGCGTGAGCGTGGAAAAACGCCGCCGCACGTTCTCGCCGAACAGATGGCCTTCGAGCCACTTGCACGCGTCCTTGCGACTCATGCCTTCGAGGCTCGCGATATCCTTTTCGGTGAAGCGGAAATCGCGCAGCATGTTCCGCGCCGCCACCGCGCCCTCGCCGCCGTCGCGCCACCCCGCCACGAACTGGCGCACCGCGAACGGCGGATTGTCCTGCGCGAAACGTGTTTTCAGGTGCTCCGCGATCGCGTCGGGCGTCTTGCCCTGATAGCCGGTCCTGTCGAAACCGAGGTCGCCCGTGGCATGCCCCGTCGACAGTTGTTCGGACAGCGTGCCGATTCCGGCGGCCGGATGGTACGCGGCTTCATCGAGGAAATGCGTCTTGAGCGCGGCAAACGATTCGTCCGGATTCGCGTCGTCGTCGATCGCGCGCAGGGCGGCGGAGTCATGAGTCCGCGCTTCGGCATCGATCGTTTGGCGCGCCTGATTGCGATGAAAATGCGAGGCGACGCCGCCGCGCTCGTCGGCCAGCACACGTAGCGCGACCAGCACGTTGTTCTCCGGGTTTTTAGACGCCAGAAACTCGCGGGCGCCCGCGTGGTTGCCGGACCGTTCGAGCCCATCCAGCTTTTTGATGTCCGCGTCGCCGAGTTTCAGTTCGTTGCGCAGGAACATATCCCGATGCTGCAGACGCTGCGTCGACGCCGCGCCCGATTCGATCCGCTCGCGCACCCGCGGCAGCGCGCGCAACAGCGCTTCCTCGCGCATCTTCGCGTCGATCGGCCGGGCGTTCTTCTGCGTGATATAGCTGACGATCCCCCGACGACCCGCATAGATCAGATACACCGGACTCAGCACCGCGCGTGAAGCACTCACCTGGCCTGCCGTCGCCGCAGCGACCGGATTCACGGCCAACTCGGCGACGCCCACCGCCATGTTCACCGCGCCGTAGGCGACCTGCACCTTCGCGTGCCGCTTTTCTTCTTTCAGATTGTCGAGATTGAGCGCCTGGTACGCCGACAGATGCTGCTTCAGCATCTCCGGTGGCGCGGCGGTCAGCGGCGTCGTGCCGCTCGGCTTCAACGGGACGACTTTCGCGTTGTAGCGCGTCTTGAGCTCCTGCATCCGCTCGATCGTCGCGCCGCCGATGAAATGTTTCGCCAGCGCCTGGCGAATGTCGCCGCGCTGATACTTCGTCGTGGGCAAGGTGGCGTCGCTCTTCCAGAAACGCCATGAGCCGAAGTGCAGCGTGTCGCGCACGCGCGAACGGTCGGTCTCGGAAAGGCCTTGGTAGCGCTGCAGAAACGCATCCGGATCGCCCGAGCGGGCAATCGCCGTGAGCGCGTTCTTGTCGAACTCGCTTTTCTGCACGCCGTGTGTCGCGAAATGCGGGTCCAGCTTGCCCAGATCGGGACCGGCCCGCTTGCCGCGCGACGCTTCCCGAACCGTCGCCAGATGCGTGAACAGCGAATCCGTTCTGCCCGGCCTCACGTCGGCGGCGATGAAGGCGTCGATCACGTCCTCGCGAATCGCGCGGCGCGTACTCGCCGTATTCAGATTGGTCTTGCGGTTGAAGTTGAGGACGTTGAGCTTGATCCGCTCGCCCGGAAAATGCAGCATCTGGTTCAGCCGCTGCTGTCCGCCGCCGCCCACCGACGCGAAATTCTGCGTGAACTTCGTGACCTCGGCGTCGCTGCGTTGACGCAGGATCGAATAAACGTTCGGGTCGATCCTGCCTCGCGCGTGCAGGTCGTCGAGTTCCTGCAGGCCCGGGCTCGTCCCGTCCTGGCGCGCACTCGCCGGATGGTCGAGCGCGGTACTGAACGCGTGGGTGCGTTGCACTTTGCGGTCCACCGCCCGGCTTTGCAGCGCGCCTGCCGCCGTGTACATCGCGCCGGAAGCGATCGCAAGCGCACCGTCCGCATACACCGGCCCGGGCGCCTTGCCGTACAGCGAGGTCCCCGGATGCGTGACCGATTCCATGCGGCTAGTCATGTTCAACGCGCCCAGCCCGACATCGCGAAACGCGCCGGGCGCGGCGCGCTGGAGATTGCCTTTGTCCTGCGCCAGCGCGCGGCGGGCTTCGTCGCCGTCCAGCGTGCCTTTCTCCGTCGTCTTGACCTTGTTCGCGCTGTTCGCGACCTTGAAGGCCTTGTGCGCGGTGCCGACGGTGGTGGCGGCAATGTCGAGCGCCTGCGGCACGGCGCCGAGCGCGCCCACGACCTCGGCGAGCGTTTTGGTGCCCTCGGAGGCGTGGCCTGCCGCGCTCGCGAGGCCGCCGCCGGACGACGCCGCGTTGTTCACGCCCCATCCCAGATAGCCGCCCGATGCCGTCGTGCCAAGCGGCGATTCGATGGCCGCGATGCCTTCTCCGGTCTTGCTGGTCGCCTTGGAGAGCTTCGCCTTCAGCTTGCCCAGTGTCGACAATTGGGCGCTGCCTTGCTGCGTCGGTGTGGGCGTCGTCGATGCGGGAGCCGGGTGGGAAGGATCGGTCGACGGGTGCTCGCCGCTGCTCGGGTCGGGGACATGCGCCGCACTGTGCGAACTTGGAATGGACGGTGTCGACATGTTGTTCTCCGTGGCGATCGGGGCTCGATTCGTCAGTACATCGGAAATCAACGGGTCGGCCCGACGCAAAACGGAACTGCCGAACGGCCAGGCGAAGTTTTTGTCAGGGTGATGACGGTTGCGGGAAAGTTTTAATGCGGCACGAATGGGTGCGCGATCCGCATTCAGACGTCGAGCGCGGCGCGCAGTCTGTCACCCATCGCATCGATACGGGTGCGTTGCAAGCTCGCATAGTCCGCGTAAGCGTCAATCAACGCGGTGCGCACTTCATCGCGGCATAGCGACCCGATTGCCGTCAGTGCGGCTTTCGCGCCGTCCACGTCGTCGCATGACGCGTGCCATTGCGAGCACCCCACTTCGCCAAGCAGACGCTCGATGCGCGTGTCCATCGACAGCCCGAACACCGGCACACCATGCGATATCGCAAGCACCGCCGCGTGATAGCGCGTCGTCACGACGCAAGCAGCCTGCGCGACCGCGGCGGCGACTTCGTCGAGCGTCCGCGGGCCACGCGTGACAAGCTCGATGTCGAACGGCAACCGCGCGGCCAGATCGACGCAGGCGTTGTGATCGAGCTGCTCCATGCCCACCAGCACCGGCGTATAACCCTGCTCCCGCAAGCCAAGGGCAATCCGCGCGAAGCGATCCAGATAAGCCTGATAAGCCTCGGCGCGCGCCGCGTCCCAACTGTGAAAATGCAGCGGCCCATAACGCAGCGGCGATGCCGCGCCGCGCGCGTCGAGCTCACGAGCGCGCGCGGCGTCGGCGTGTACCGGCCACCAGAACGGATTGTTCGGACACAGCGCGACGCGCCGCGCGCTGGAAGCCGCGTCGCTGGCTTCGGGCGTTGCCCGATAAGTCCATGCGGTATCGGCGCCGGTCTGCGCCAGCACGCCCAGTAAGGCGAGTTGTTGCCGCGCCGCATCGTTGCGGCAGATCACCTCGCCGCCCTCGGCGTTACGTTCGACGAAGCGCGTCAGCGCGGCGCTCATCGCGCCGCTGTCGACGCCATAGGCAAGCGCCGGCCGCCCATGCGCGTGTGCGAGCGCGACGCCGCCGATCAGCACGCCCGCCAGCGAATCCGAAAACTTCGACGTGTACGTCGAGCCTTCGACATTCAGCACGAGGTCGGCTTCGCGCACGGCGGCGTCGAGTGCGTCGGGCAGGTAAGGCAGCGCCGGCGTAAGGCGCGGCGTGCCGGCCAGCAGCGGGTGATCGAAACAGTCGCCGAGCGCGAACAACGTGATCCGCGGCACACGCGGCGCGAGCACGCGGCGTAGCTGCGCGATCGTTTCGATCGTGCGCAGATCGGCGCCGGTGTTGCCCGCGCCGGTATAGCCGAGCAGCAGGATGCGGGGAGCGTCGTTTGCGGCACGCGGCGCACGCAAACCGCCACGCGCCGACGCACGCCGCGCCGCGCCGATGCGCTGCTGCAGGTCGTCGAGAAATACTTCGTCCGGGGCACTGGCGCTCGCATACCGGTTCAAGGCCGCGAGCGAGCGCTCCAACGGACTGGCCACCACGTCCCAATCCATCATGCCGCCCCCAACGCTTGCGCGAGCTGATTCATCTGCATCGCACCGGAGTGCGGTTCGACGGCGATTTCGACGATGGTCACGCCGGGGTGATCGTTGGCGTCGGCGAGGGCCGCGTCCAGCTCGGCGCGCGTGCCGACCCGCCGATGCGCCAGTCCGAACCCTTGCGCGAGTGCGCCCAGGTCGAGCCGATAGGGATTGCGGATCGTGCGTCGATATGCCGGCGCTTGCGCGATGGGCAGGAAATCGAAGATCGCGCCGCCGCCGTTGTCGACCACGCAGACGCAGGCGGGCGTGGGCACACGCTGCGCGCTGGCCAACGCCGACAGATCGTGAACCAGCGCCTGATCGCCGAGCAACAGCAGCCCCGCGTCGCGACGCGCGAGCGCTTCGCCGATGAACGTCGACAGCGTGCCGTCGATTCCGCTCACGCCGCGATTGACATAGATGTCCTGACGGGCGACGCGCACGTCGTAGCCGATATCGGCATGACGCATCGACATCGAATTGCCGAGATGGACGAAGGCGAAGCCCGGCGCGGCCAGCACGCGATGCACCGCCGACACTTCGCCCCATTCGAGCGAGGCGACATAAGCGCGTCGCTCGCGCGCGCCGTAACTGGCGACGCTCGCCCAGCGGTCGCGCCACGCGAAGGCAACCGGCGCGGCGGGTTGGCTGGGGTGGGTGTTGGCTTCGGTGTAGGTGTTGGCTTCGGCGCGAGCCTGCAAATGCACTCCGCCGCGCACCGCTTCACCCAATGCTCGCCCCATCTCCAGCAATGCGCTCGCCGAAGGTGCGACCAGGACATCGCGCGGATCGAGCGCCTGATGCAGATAGTCGTGCGCCACGCGGCACGGTGAGATCTTGATGGTGGGTACGTCGGCCTGCGTTTCGAGGTAGGCATGGAGCACCGGCATCACCGGCGCGAGGCCGAAGCGCACGATCAATTCCGCGCGCGTCGTCGCGAGCCGCGCGGCGCCACCGAATACGTCGAAGGCATTGACGATCAGCGCGCCCGCCGCGCCGCGCGCCGCCGTCTGAGGCGCCAGTGCGGACGGCCCCGAACGCAGTCCGCTGCCGGCATCGGCGAGCACCGGAAAACCGCTCGACGCCGCCAGCGCGAAAATCGCGTCGAGCGGCACGCCGGGTTCGGGGCCGACGACGATCAGGCCGTCGACACCGTCCGTGAGCGGCCGGTCGACGCGCGTCGCCAGCACACGAGACATCACGCGCGCAACAACGCTTTCAGCCTCTCCAACCACATCGCGCAGCCTCACCGTTCCGCTTCCGTCCCCCGCCGCATCCCACGCTCCCCGCGCCGCGCGAACCGTTTCGCTCGACACCGGCTGCGTCTCAACGGCATCGTAGACACCGGCGAGCGGCACGTTCACATGCACCGGCCCGCGAGTAGGCCGCCGGGCGGGCGGATGCGCATCGGCGCGCGACAAGCCATCGCCGATATCGTCCACCCCGTCCATCATCGCCGCGAGCGCCGCCGCCACCCTCCCACGGAGTTGCTCCACCGCCTGCGTCGAATCAACCGGATCGCCCAGATCCGCCTGAGCGCGCACGAATGCTCGCGTCGCGCCGAGATGATCGGCCATCTGCCCGAAGCCTGTGCCACGCAAAGCCCGTGGACGATCACACGTGAGCACCACTAGCGGCACATCGGCAGCGTCCGCTTCGACCAGCGCCGGCAACACATTCGCCACCGCCGAGCCGGACGTCGTGACGATCGCCACCGGCGACCCGCTCGCCTTCGCGAGCCCAAGCGCGACGAACGCGCCGCCGCGCTCGTCGGTGCACACCATCTCGACGGCGATACGCGGATGCGCGTCGATCGCGAGGCACATCGCGCTCGCGCGTCCGCCGGGGCACAACACCGCGTGACGCACGCCGGCCGCGCTCAGCATCTCGACGATGCACTCCACCCAGACCGCATTGAGCGACTCGTCATCCGCAGCGGCGGCGGCGGCGTCGCAAAGCGCTTCGCCGTGCATCGTCGCGGTATCAAACCCGGCCGCCATCACGCGAGCGCTCGCGAAGCGTCCGCCACCGGCGCGATCGCGATCGTGCGCGCGGGCGCGCCGGCAGCCGTCCGCTCCGCCGCGATCAGCCGCTCCATCACGCGCCGCGCGCTAATCGCGCCGGCATCGATCGGCAGCAGCGCCGGTTGCATCGCCCAGAAGTCGTTGTCGCCCAGGTTCTTCTGCTGCGCTTCGAGCATCGGCAGGTCTTCGCACTCGAACGGCTTCATCAGCCCTTCGACGGCATAGCGCACCAGTTCATGCGCGGCCTCGCCCATCTCCCTGGGCAAACCGAACGCGAAGAAATAATGCGTCGTACGCTCCGTCTCCGGCGTGAGCCAATGCGCGGACGGTGCGATCAACCCGGCCTCGCGCGGCATGCCCGCGGCGGTCACGCCGACCACGATCGACAGCAGTCCCGGCGGCGTCCAGCGCACATCCATCCAGCGATCCACCCGCGTCCCCGGCGCAATCCCGAAGCCTTGCGCGACGAACGGCTGCAGCGCTTCGTCGTACGCGCTACGGCGCACCCAGACGATGTCGCCGAGGTTGCCCGACTGCACGTCGCCGCGCGCGATCGCCTCGCTGCCCAGCGTATCGGGATGCAGAAACTGGAAGTGGCTCAGATCGAGCAGGTTGTCGGCGCTGAGTTGATAGTGCGCGCGCGTGTGCAGATAACCGTCGTGGGTGAAGTTCGTCGCGGGATCGACGAACGGAAACGACGGCAGCAGCGCTTCGTCCGCGCGCGACGGATCACCAGGCCAGAACCAGATCGCGCCGTAACGTTCGAGTGCCGGATAGGTACGCACCTTCGCGCCCGCCGGCACCCGGCCGTCGCCGTGCGGATTGTGCACGCACTGCCCGCTCGCCCCGAAGCGCAGACCGTGATACGGACACTCGAGCGTGCCATCGACGACGCGGCCTTGCGACAGCGGCGCGAAGCGATGCGCACAACGATCGTCCAGCACGATCGCGCGTTGGTCGGCATCGCGATACAACACCACCGGCCGGCCGAGCAGCGTGCGCGAAAACGGCGTGCCGGGATGAACCTCGTGGGAGAACGCGGCGACATACCAGGCGTTTAACAGAAAGGACATGGGCGCACTCGCAATGGAATCGGCATGAAAAAAATAGCTGAACGCCGCTTTCCGGCGGCCTCATGCGAGTCTAAGGAGCCGGTTGTCCCACAGTTTCAAAAAAACTCATGCCAATCCGAAGCTATGCGCATAAAACGCAGTTGCGCGATTCTCAACAAAAGTAAATAGGCCTTGCAACGCTGAAAGGTGCTGCGAACCTTTGCTTCGCGTGCGATTCCGGCCGATTTAGGTGTCTTTTACCTGCTCTCTCGGCACTGCGGGAAATTGATACCGCATTTAGCATCAATCAATCATCTCCATTCAACATGCACGATCTTTCGCTCTATTGGCCCGCATAAGTCGATTCGAAAACCTTTACCCGTAATTCATGCCCTTTCAGTACCTGTTGAGGGGAAACAATTCGTTACAGCCCTGATATTTTAAGGGCCGTAATTTTCGGGGCACGCCAGATGGTTTGGGAAGCAACCTTAAGCATCAGTCCCGGGAGGGCATGTTGAAATTCGCCGTGATGACCACCAGCAGCAGTCTGTTCAATCTGATTTGCCAATGCTTTCACGACGAGGCAATCGAATGCTGCCGTTTCCTCGACGACGTCGCGCTTTCCCGGGCGATCTACCGCGAGGACTATCACGCCATTCTTGTCGACGCCGCCACGGGGATCGACGCGACGCGCGCCGTGTTCGCACGGCGTGCCTGTTACGGCGACCGTCGCGCGCCGTTGATCGTGATCGGTGCGTTTGCGGATCGCGACAGCATCGAGCGGGCTTTCGAAATCGGCGCCGACGACGTCGTGCTCTCGCCGATCGATCGCGGCGAACTCGAAGCACGCACCTACCAGGCGCTCCGCCGGTTTCAGTCGCCGACGCCGGTGCAGTCGGAGGACTGGGCCGAACTCGGACCTTACCGGCTCGACCGGCGCACCGGCACCGTGCTGGTCGACGATCAGGAAATCCGCTTGACGGTACGCGAATTCGCGATTGCGTGGCTGCTGTTCTCGCGCGCCGGCGAGTATGTGAGCCGCCGGCAGATCGCGGGCGCGATCTGGAGCAGCACGGAGGATATCGTCGGACGCACGCTCGAACAGCACATCTACAAGCTGCGCAAGAAGCTGGCTTTGAACGGGGCGTCGGGTGTGCAACTGCGCACGATGTATGCGCACGGTTATCGCGTCGAGTTATGCGACGGCCGGGCGGAGAGCGACGTGATCGCGCCGGACCTGTCGCCGACCACGCAAGCCACCCGAAACACCCGAAACACCCGAACCGAGGAGGCGATTGTCGCGATCACCCACGCCGTGGACAGCGCACGCGAGGAAATCGCGAGCGACTGCGCCACGCAGACGGCGCGCCCTGTGCGGACGCTGGACATCCATGCAAAAGACAGTGAGACGGCACGCAACGCGCAGCCGTGGGGCCAGTATGCCGCCATGTGGCACAGCGCTACGACGCACGTCGTGCATCGATTGGCGGGTTTCACGGCGGCCGGCGCGGAGGCGCTGGACGGTGAAACGTCGATCGCGCTGACCTCGTTCTCGATTCCCGCCGCGCTGCCTGGCGGCAACGCACGCCGCCGCTAAACAGCGGCTCAAGGCGCACGCCGCACGCAAACGCACACAGGGGCAAGCGCGGTCTTCGCCGCGTTGCCCCTGCCCGGCGTCAACCCAGGCTCAACGCAAGCTCTTACAGATCCAGCACCCGGGGCGACAACAGAAAGACCCGCTCCATATGCGAGCGCTCGTCGTTGTTGTAACGGAACAGCGCGCCAATCAGCGGAATCTTCGACAACCCCGGCACACCAGTCATACCGTTCGAGTTGTTGTCCACGCTATAACCCGCGATCAACAGACTCTCGCCCTGCCCGACAAATGCCTGCGTATTGATTTCGCTGCTGGTGATCACCGGAATGTTGTCGACCTGCTGCCCCGTGAGCTGACCGTCTTCGATATGCACTTCGAGCTTGATACGCGTCTGGCCGTCTTCCTGCACCACCATCGGCAATACGCGCAGCGACACGCCGGTCGACACGCTATACAAATCCGCCGACGTATAGCCGGACACCCGCACGAAGAACTTGGTCTTGTTGTCCATCACCGCTTCGACGTTATCGAGCGTCGCGACCTTCGGCGACGCGTCGATCTTTGCCTTCGAACTGCTTTGCATCGCATTGACCCGCGCCATCAGATAGCGCCCGGCATCGCCCAATACGGCGGTAATCGACGCGCCCACCGGCGTGGCCGACACGACCGTGGTGCCGTCGGCAAGTGTCGAGGTGCCGAAGTTCGGATTGATCGAACCGTTCGCATAGCTGTTCTGCTGATACGTGCCGCTACCGGTCTGAAAGTCGAGATGGCTGTTATGCGCGCGCCAGTCCACGCCGATCTGCTTGAGGAGGTCGTCGTCGATTTCGATGATGTGCGCCTCGATCTCGATCAGCTTGGGTCGGGTGTCGAGCTGTTCGATCAGCGACGCGTACTGGTCGATGCGCTGCGGCGTATCGCGAATCAGCACGGAATTGGTGGTCGGATCGGGCTGCATGATCGGCAAGGTGAGATCGCCGCCGCTCGGCGGGCTCATCCCCGAGGAGCCCGGCGTATTCGCGTAGCCCACGGCGCCGGAGCTGCCGTAATTCGACGGCTGCGCGTTGCCGACCAGGCCGCCGAGCGCCGAGCCGTCGCCGCCCGCCATGTTCGGCGGCAACGGCGGATTGTTCACCTGACCGCCGCCGTTGTTGCCTCCGTTCACGTCCGTCATCGGTGGCACGCGTTGCAGGTTCGGCGACACCGAGGTCTGCGACTGGCCGCCGGCGCCACCCTTCTCCTGCTTCGCGTGATACATGTTCGACAGCACCGTGGCCACGCCCGGCACCGTGATCGTGTTGCCGTCGATCTGCACCTTGTGATCGGCGGCCCACGCATGCTTCAGTTTGAACACACGAATCACCGAGCCGCTGCGGCGGCTCGCGTTGTCGTCCAGCCGCTTCGCGATCTCGCCGACCATCTGCACGTATTGCGGCGGACCGTTGACGATCGCCGTCCCCGCGCTTTCGTCATAGAGCACCGGGAAACGCGGGTCGTCCACACTCATGGTGTGCAGCGCGGCGCGCAGATCGCCGGCGGAGGCGTGGTCGAGTTTGATCACCTGATGCGTGACGTCGTTGGCGCTGCTGATCGACAGCACGCTGCCGTCATAGAACCAGACGAAGCCGAAGGTCGACGCAAGCGTATCGAGAAAGCGTTGCGGCGACATATCGAAACGCCCTGTCACCGCGCCCTGAACGTTTCCCGCAATCGATGCGGCCACGCCCTGGCTGGCGGTGAAATCGCGCAGCACGTCTTTCAGATCCTTGCCTTCGACGGCAATGTGTACGGTCGTGCCGCGCCAACGCACCGGCGCGGCGCTCGCGGGTTGCAGCGCGCTCAACGTGAGGGACGCCGCGAGCCACGCGGCGCAGAACAGCGTCTTCGATTTCATGGAGTCGACTGTGTGAAGGTGAAGGAAAAATGACCCGGGCCCGCTCGCGATGCCGCCGCGAGCGGGCCTGCGCAGCCATGGCCGCGCTATCGTTCGAGCGTCTCGGACGGCGCTTCGTGAAACTGCTTGCGATAGCCGTTGACGAGTGTCGAGCGGTTTTGCACGCCCCATTTGCTGGCCGCGCCGAGCACGCCGCGCTCGCTCGAATACGAGCGGTCGGTGAGTTCCGCGCGAATCCGCTCCATGCGCTGACGGCGGATCAATTCGGTCGGCGACAGGCCGAGGAAATTCTTGAAGGCGCTTTGCAGCGCGCGTTCGGTCACGCCGATTTCGGCCGCCACTTCGCGTACCGACAGATCGCGACGATCGAGGTTATCGAGCACGTAGACGTAGGCGCGGCGATATTTGGCCGGCAGGCGTGCGCCCACGTCGTCCAGTTGCGGCGAGGCTTTCGCGCTGCGTTGCAGGAACGGCGCGCGGACCTGCGAGTCTTCGCGCAGACACTGCATCGCGACCAGCGCATAGCGGCTATAGAGTTGCAGCGATTCCTGCGCGCGTCCTTCCGCCTGACGCGTTTTCGCACTGCAGTAGAGGTATTCGAGCTGACGGTGGCCAGTCGTGCCGTTACGCCCGATCTGATGCAGCGGTTCGAGAATCGAGCACGCCAGATGCGGCGCCGCGCCGGCCAGCGTCGCCAGCGCAATTTCGAGGCGCAGCGTGCGTTGATAGTCGGCGAGTCCCTGCTCGCGCGACCATTGCAGATGACGCTGCAATTCGCCGATCGCATCGCGATCCGCACACGCAGCCAGCCGCAGTTGCTGCAGATAATCGATCCGCGCGCGCAGCAACGGCGAGCGCACGCCGAACACCGCCCGCGCGAGACCGTCGACGCTCGCATCCGTGCCCTGTCCCGGGCGCGGCGCGCGTTCGCTCGACAATCCAGAATGCCAGTAGACATGATCGCGTAGCGCCGTCGCGCCGCGCACTTCCGCCTGCACGGCGAAGTCGAAACGCAGGGTTGTGAGCAGCGCGTGCCAATGGCCTTGCGTATCGTCGAGGTCGCGCTCCACCCGCTCGATCAGATCGTCGAGCGCGTCGGCGGCTTCGCTGGTGCGACCCAGTTCATAGAGCACGCAGACCATCCCGAAGTGGGCCTCCACGGCGCGCGCCGGCTCGATTTCGGGTTCGTCGGCGACCCGCGAAAAACAGGCCAGGGCCGTGCCCAGGCGATGACGGAAAAACGCCTGCCACGCGGCATTCCGACACGACGCGGTGCGGATCGCGTGCTTCGACGAGCGGATCAGTTTCTGTGCCCGACGATAGTTTTCTTCCGCCTCGACTTCAATGCCTAGCATCAGTTGCAGGTCGGCGTGCAGTTGCAACGCGTGCGGCGCGAAATCGGCATTACCGGCTTCGTCGGTCCAGCGGCTCGTGAGCTGACTCGCGGCGTTCAGTTTGCCATCGAGCAAGGTATCCAGAAAACGATCGGCGGACGCGGTGTGAGCACACGGTGCCGGTGTCGCGAGCGCAGAGACCACGGGGAAATAAAGCATCGAAAGCATGGACGACTCCTCTGAGTGCGGGAACGCGTCGCGGGCGGCAAGCGCGTTGCGTCGGGTGGAGTCAATGTAGCCAGGCCGGTCGAGCGAAATTTCAATTAATCTGACATTCTCGGCGCGTTTGAGAAGGTTTGAGTTTTGAGACGATCTCGCTGCCATGCAGCGTTTTATGCGGCACGTCATGCCACATTTGCAATTTCTCAACGCAAGCTCAAGGGCGGTTCGCCGGCGCGGCGGATGTATCCGGTGTGCGCGGCGATTGCGGCGCATCCGGCGTCTTCGTCGAATCGGACAACACGCGAAACTCCGCGGCGAGACCGCGCAACGTCACCTGATCGCGCACCTGGTCCACGAAGACGCCGACGAACAGCGCCAGCATCAGCACCGTGACCGCGCCCTTGACCGGTTGACTAAGCGTCATCAGATCGAGCTTCGAGGCGGACTTCGCGGCAAAGCCGAACGCGAAGTCGATCAGCAGGAGAATAAACATCATCGGCGCCGCGAGCTTGGCGACGGTTTGCATCAGCGAGTCGGTCTGCGCGAGCACGAACGATTCGAGAATGTTCGACACGTTCGGCGCGGCCGAAACGATCGGCCACCAGTGATACGACTCGTACAGCGTGCCGAGTAGAAAGGTCATGCCGCCGAGCGCCCAGAACGCCACCGACGCAATCTGCCCGAGCAGCGTGGCGGTCGGCGTGGACTGTTCCTGGCGCGTGGGATTAGTGATCTGCACGTTGTTGTAACCCGTCAGATCGTCGATATACGTGCCCGCGCCTTCCGCGACCCAGAACACGATCGACGCCGCGAAGCCGATCACCAGGCCGATCAGCGCCTCGCGCAAACCGACTTCGAGCAGCATCACGCCGTGCAGCGATTGCATGAACGCGACGGGCTGACCGTAGGCCACGTAGGAACTGAACAGCAGCACCACGGCATTGCGCACCACGCCTTGCAGCAAACCGTCGGCAGTAGGTGGAAAGATGAACATCACGATAAATAGCCGCAGCGAGCACACGCCGATCAACGTGATGTAGCCGACCAGCAGCGCGCCGAGTTGCGGCAGCGCCGAAGCGATGTCGTTCATGCGGGCGCTCCACGTGCGTGGAAGCGTCGGGCGAGCGCGGTTTCCTCGGCCTCTTCGTCGCTCGCGTCGCTCTCGGCGTTGTCCTGCGCGCGGCGAATCGCCTGAATGCGCTCGCCGCACAGATCGATGCGGCCTTGATTCAACGCGATCTCGCGTTGCGTCCGCGCAATCGCGGCGAGATTCGCCTGCACGGCGGCTTCCGTCTGTGCAAGCTCCGCTTCGAGCAAATGCAACCGGTCGTTCACCACGCCGAGATACAGGCGGCAGTTATTGAAGTCGTCGAGAGAAAACGGCTCGGTGCCCGTCATCATGCCGTCCATACGATGCTCGTAGAAACGCAGCACGCCGGTTTCGTGCGCGAACTGCGCCTGCTTCGCGTCGCGCGCGGCTTCGAGCGGCGCGTGGGCGTGGCGCTGCGCCGTGAGCGTCGCTCGCAAGGTCTCGTCGAGACGGCGACGCCGCGTGCACGATCGCTCCAGCGCAACGATGCGCCGCTGCTGCATGCCTTTCGCTGCGCTCATCCGCCGGGCCCGCTCAGATCGTAGAGCTGCGCCTCGGTGTCCTGCGGCGCCGCGTAATCGCCAGTGCGCTGCGACAGGAACGCCTTGATCGCGTCGGCCTTGGCGATCGCCTCGTCGGCCAGCGCGTTCATGCCCGGCTGGTATTCGCCAATCTGCAACAGCATTTCGACTTCGCGATGCTTCGCCATCAATTCGCGAATCCGCGCGGCGGCCTGCACGTAATCGTCCGGCACGACCTGAGGCATCACACGCGACAAACTGCCGAGCACGTCGATCGCCGGATACTGGTTCTTCGCCGCGATCTCGCGCGACAGGATCATGTGACCGTCGAGAATCCCGCGCACTTCCTCCGCGATCGGATCGCTGCCGCTGTCGTCTTCGGCGAGCACCGTGTAGAGCGCCGTGATCGAACCGGTTTCGCCCATTCCCGCGCGTTCCAGCAGACGCGGCAATTCGGCGAAAATCGACGGCGGAAAGCCGCGCCGCGCGGGCGGCTCGCCGGCAGCCAGGCCGATCTCGCGGCCAGCGCGCGCGAATCGCGTCAGCGAATCCATCATCAGCAGCACGCGCTGGCCGCGATCGCGGAAGTATTCGGCAATCGCGGTCGCGACATAGGCGGCTTTCGCGCGCTCCATCGACGAGCGATCCGAGGTGGCGCACACCACCACCGAACGCGCCATGCCCTCCGGACCCAGAATCAACTCGACGAACTCGCGCACTTCGCGGCCGCGTTCGCCGATCAGCGCGATCACGTTGACGTCGCACGACGCGCCGCGCGCGAACATGCCGAGCAAGGTGCTCTTGCCGACGCCGGCCGGCGCGAAAATCCCCATTCGCTGCCCCTCGGCGAGCGTCATCATGGCGTCGACCACGCGCACGCCGGTGGGTAACGGCGCGTCGATCATGCGACGGCTCATCGGCTCGGGCGGCGCGGCGAAGATCGGCCGCAGCGTGTCGGACTCGATCGGCGGGCCGCCATCGACCGGTTCGCCGAGGCTGTCGATCACGCGGCCAAGCAGCATGTCACCCACCTTGACCGAGAGCGGACGGCCGAGGCCGATCACCTGGGTCGAACGCGAAATGTTTTCCAGGCGCGAGAACGGCGACAACAACGCGACGTCGCGGGTAAAACCGATCACCTCGGCAAGCTGCAGCAAGGTGCCGTTCGCCGCGCGCAACTCGCACAGCTCACCGAGCGACAGATCGAGCCCGGCGACCTTGATCAGCGTGCCGATCACTTCGAGCACTTTGCCGGTCCGGGTCACACCCGGCTCGGCCAGAATCTCGCGTTCGATCTCGTCGGTGAGCCGGTCGAAATCGACCGTGCCCGTCAGCCAGGGCGTGTTCATGCGGCGGCCTCGTCGGCCATGCTGTCAGGCGGCGGCGCTTCGCCTTGTGCGTCGGCCACTTCCACCGACCGCTTCAACGCGCGCGACACCGCGCTGCGCATGGCGCGCAATTGCGTGTCGAGACTCGCGTCGACGGTGCCGAAGTCGGATTCACAAACGCAACTGCCGGGTTCGAGCCGTTTGTCCGCGATCACCGACAGCGGAATCGGTTGGCCGAGATCGCGCCAGCGCGAGGCGAGCCGGTCGAAGGTGGCTTTGGCTTCGGTGTAGTCGTCGGGATGCACGGCCACGCGCAGATAGGTCGCGCCTTCCACGATGCGATCGACCGTGGCGAGCGCCCGCTCGAACAATGCTTCGTGACGTTCCACCCGTACGATTTGCTCGACCGCCGACGCGACGATCTGCGCCAGCCGCTCGCGCATGCGGATCTGCAACTGGCTCTGCGCGTCGGCCACATCGGCGAGGCGCTGCATCCAGTCGGCCAGCGCACGGTCGCAGCCGTCGCGGTAGCCCTGCTCGCTGGCGGTGTCGTATTCGCGCTGTGCCTGCGCCGCGATCTCCGCGGCCTGCGCGTGCCCTGCGTCGACGATCCGCGCCGCTTCGTCGCGCGCGTCGGCCAGCAAGGCCTCGCGTTCGACGGCCAGCGCGGCATACGCTTCGTCGATCGAGACCAGTTCGCCGAAGGTGGCACGCGGAATCACATCCGTCGACGCACCGACGCGCGCGCTCCACCCCTGTGCATCGGTTTCGCCAAAAGCGGAGCGCGCGTGCTTCAACCAAATAGCCATGCAAACTCCGGTAGCAGATCGGACAGGCGCGCAAAAAGGCGCGCCGAACCGGGTGCGTCGAGCGCGGCGGGCACGGCGGCGAGCCAGGCCGGCGCGGGCAGCACGCGCGGCAACGCGAGCCGCAGCAACGGGAACGGCAGGCGGCCGGCTTCAGCGGCCGCGCTCACCGAGTGCGCCGCGTTCATTCGTTGGACGTCGTGCAAGCCGTGCGCCGCACTCACGCTACCCAGATCGCGCAACAGCAACGCGCAGCCTTCGACAGCGAGCGCGTTCGCATCGAGCGCGGTCAGCGGTGGCATCGCCGCGCGCGTGGCGAGGCGCGCAATGTCGGGCGCGTCGGCCAGATGCGCGTCCTGCGTGAGACGATCGACGCCGACTCCGGTCCACTCCGCCAGCAGCGAGCGCGTGCGTTTGTCGATCAACCGGCGTGCCTCCGCGCGCCGGAACGACAGCGCGCGCATGCACAGCACCTGCAGCGCGTGCCGCACCGGCAAGACGTCGAGTAGCACGGCGTTCGGTTGCACCACACCGGAGGGCGAGGGTTTGAGCGCGGTGTGCGTCAGGGTGGCGAATGAAGGCGGTATAACGCCCGCGGCATCCGCGAGCGCCTGCGAACAGGTTTCGACGGCAACGGCACCGGCGCGTTCGAGGGCGCCGCGCCAGGCGTCCAGTTGCACGGCGTCCGCGCCGAGCAACGCGGCGCTCCACGACGGGTCGGCCCAGCGGGCCACTCCGGCGAGGTTGCGGCGATACGCGTCGAGCGCCGCGGCCACGCGCAGAAAAGGCAAATCGGTCGGCGCGTTCATCGTAGCCGCTTCGCCCGCTCAGTTCGCGGGTCGCAAGCGGCGCAGGCGCGCCAGCAATCCGCCCAGCCGGCCGCTCGCCGCGCCATCGCCAGCCACCGCGTCGGCGCCCGGCCGCCCGGCCAGCACGCCACGACGCGCCAACACCAGCAGCGCGGTGGCAGCCAGCACCACGGCGCCCGCCAGCACGCCCAGCAGCCATGCGGGCATGCCGTTGCTCTGCGGCGGCTGCGCGTATTCGACCGGATCGGCCGCGACGGCGGTGACGCTGACCTGATCGTAGGTGAGGCCCTCGACACTGTGCATCACCAGCGTCTTGATCTGCGGCACCAGCGCGCCGATGTCGGAGTCGCGCCGGTATTTGATAAACACCGCCGCCGACGAAGGCTTGATGGTCTGCGCCAGCGGATCGTTGTTCGGCAGCACGATCTGCACGCGCGCCACCAGCACGCCGTCGATCTTCGACAGCGTCGACGACAGCTCCTGCGACGTGCCGTAGATAAAGCGCACGCGCTCCTCGGTCGGCGTCGAGACGAGGCCGTCCTTCTTGAACAGCGCGCCGAGGTCGTCGAACTTGCTGTGCGGCAAACCGCGCGCGCGCAACGCTTCCATGGCGCGCACCATCTGCGTGTCGTCGACGTCGAGCGACCAGGTCTTGCCCGCGTCGGAGGTGTCCTTGGAGGCGTCCACGCCCCGCTCCAGCAGCGCCACCACCATCTCGTTGACGTCCTGCTCGGACAGATTGCCGTACAGCTCCTTCTTGCAGCCGCTGAGCGCGATGCACAGCGCGAGCACGCAGAGCAACGGCGCGGCGCGGCGGCTGGCTCGCACAGTGGGCAATCGGTCGAACATGGTGGCGGCGTCCGTGGCAGCGTTACTGGTTCTTCATCAGCGTTTCGATCGCCGACTTCGACGAATCCACCACGCCCATCTTCGCTTCCAGATCGAGCTGCGTGCTGGCGAGTTCGAGCGTCATGCGAATGGTGCCGGCGCTCATCTCGTTCATCGTCATGGTCGGCGCCTGCTGCGCCAGTTGCAGCGCGTCGTTGACGGTGTGCTGCAACTCGGCGTCCTGGCTCGCGACCAGCTTCGAGGCGACCGCCGTGCCGTCCTGCTGCGGCGTGGCGGGCGCGCTCATTTGCCCTTTCTGCATCAGCGACTGGAACTTGTCCGCCAGTTCAGGCGAAGTCTGCGCGGCGGGCGCGGCAGCCGCGCCTTGCGACATCTGATCGAGCGACGCCTGCAAGGCGGTCGTGGTGGCGTTGACGGTCATGTGCGACTCCGCGATCAGGCGCGCAGGAAAGACGGGTTCGCGTAGTCGTGCGGCGCGGGCGTGGCCGCCACCGCGGCATGCGCGACCGGTTCCGCAGGACTGGCGTCGGCAGTGGCTTCGGCGCCTTCAGCGGTCTCGGCGTCGAATTCCGCCAGCGCCTCGCACGATTTCGGCGTGACGAACTGGCCGCCCGCGCGCTTGACCTTCATCGCGTTGAGCAGATCCTCGCGGGCTTCGAGCGCGCGCACCAGCGACTGCGTATCGCGGGTCGGATTGTCCGCCATGGCTTCGGCCGCGCACTGCTTCCAGTCGGGGTCGCCCTTGGCGGACAGGCAGAAAGCGAGCAGCGCCTTGGCGTAGCCGAAGCGCGGCGCGTTTTCGCCGACCTGGCGCAGCACGTGAATGGCGTCGTCCCAGTGGCCGCGCACCATGTGCAGGATGCCGTCGAGCGTATCGATTTCGGCGACGCGCGGACGCAGCACGCGCAGCGCGTCGAGCACGAGCTCGATGTCGTACGGATCGGCCGACACTTTCGGGAAGTGGCTGAGCAAGGCGGTCGAGACGGTTTCGATCAGGCCGCCGACGACATCGGGGCTGCAGTTCAGGTAATCCGGCGTGCTGACGGTCATGGCGATGGGCTCCTGACAGAAGCGTTGAAATCGACCCCGCGGGTTGCAGCAGGTCGGGAAGGATGACGCAAACATAGCAACCGCCGCACGGCGGGCCACGCCCGGATGCGAAGTCGCCGCACCGGATGCGAAGCCGCGCGGGTGCTTCGCATCCGCTGCGGCCGCTTCGCCTGGTCGGGCGCGTGCGGGCAGCGCGAGCGCTATCGTCAGGCGGGGTCTCAAGCGTCCTTTTTGCGGCACCCGTCACGCTCAACGCGTGGACGCGCCCCCACGGCACGCGCAGCGTCCACCCACTGCCCTCTCCCATCGCGACCGAGCCGACATGAGCGACGAAAAAACCGAAGAGCCAACCCAGAAAAAGCTGCGGGACGCGCGCAAGGAAGGTCAGGTGTCCCGCAGCAGCGATCTGACCGATTCGATTTCGATGTCGGCGGTCGTGCTGTTGCTGATGGCGGGCGCGAGCCACTTCAGCGACGCGCTGCGCCAGGCGGTGCTGATCGCCACGGGTTTCGTCGACGGCGATCATTCGCTGACCAATATGCAGACGCAGTTGTACAAGCTCGGCGGCCTCGCGCTCTCGGCGATCGTGCCGTGCGTGTGTATCGCGGCGCTCGCCGCGATCGCCGGTTCGATCGGCCAGGTCGGCATGCAGATCGCCACCAAGCCGATCACGCCGGACCCGAAAGCCGTCAGCCCGATGGCGGGCCTCAAGAAGATCTTCTCGGTGCGCACGCTGATCGAGTGCGCAAAGATGATCGTCAAAGCGGCCATTGTGTTCTGCGTGATGTGGCAGACCATCAAATGGCTGTTTCCGCTGATCGTCGGCTCGCTCTATCAGCCCCTGCCGGAACTGGTGCGCATGTTCTGGGCGTTGCTGATCAAGCTGTTCATGGTGGCGGCGGCGGTGTTCGTGCTGGTCGGCGCCGCGGACGTCAAGCTGCAGAGCTTCATGTTCCTCAAGAAGATGAAGATGTCCAAGGACGAGGTCAAACGCGAGCACAAGAATCAGGAAGGCGATCCGCGTATCAAGGGCGAACGGCGGCGGCTCGCGCGCGAGATGCTGAACGCGCCGCCGCAATCGAAAGTGGGCATGGCCAACATGATGGTGGTCAATCCGACGCACTACTCGGTCGCCGTGCGCTATGCCCCCGACGAACATCCGCTGCCGCGCGTCATCGCCAAGGGCATGGACGAAAGCGCGGCCGAATTGCGGCGCGCCGCGCGCGACGCGGGCGTGCCGATCATCGGCAATCCGCCGGTGGCGCGCGCGCTGTACAAGGTCGGTCTCGATGAACCGATTCCCGAAGAACTGTTCGAAACGGTCGCGGCGATTCTGCGCTGGGTCGAATCGATCGGCGCGCGACGCCCGGCAGGCCCGCCGGCGTCGGACGACGCCGCGTCTTCCCATGCCTCGCACGATGCCACGGCCCCGCCGCCCGCCCTCCACTGACGAAACCCATCATGCTGAAGACACTGAAACTTCCCGCCGGCGGTGAGATCGGCATCGTGGCGCTGATCGTGGCGATCATTTCGCTGATGATCCTGCCGCTGCCGCCGACGCTGATCGACATCCTGCTCGGCGTGAACATCGCGATCAGCGTGACCCTGCTGATGGTGACGCTGTACGTGCCCGACGTGGTGTCGCTGTCGGCGTTTCCGTCGCTGCTGCTGTTCACGACGCTCTACCGGCTGTCGCTGAATATCGCCTCGACCAAGTCGATTCTGTTGCATGCCGAAGCGGGTCACATTATCGAAAGTTTCGGCGAGCTGGTGGTGGGCGGCAATCTGGTGGTCGGGCTGGTGGTGTTCGTGATTATCACCACGGTGCAGTTCATCGTGATCGCCAAGGGTTCGGAACGGGTCGCGGAAGTCGGCGCGCGCTTCACGCTCGACGCGCTGCCCGGCAAGCAGATGAGTATCGACGCCGACCTGCGCGCCAATCTGCTGAGCGCCGAGGAAGCCCGCCGCAAGCGCGCGACCCTCGCCGTCGAGAGCCAGTTGCACGGCGGCATGGACGGCGCGATGAAGTTCGTCAAGGGCGACGCCATTGCCGGCCTGATTATCACGATGATCAATATCGTGGCGGGGATCGCGGTGGGGGTGGCGTATCACAACATGAGCGCGGGCGAAGCGGCGAACCGTTTTTCGATTCTGTCGGTCGGCGACGCGATGGTGTCGCAGATTCCGTCGCTGTTGCTCTCGGTGGCGGCCGGCGTGATGATCACGCGCGTCGCCGACGAGCGGCAGGCGAAACCCGCATCGCTCGGCGATGAAATCGGCCGTCAGCTCGGCTCCAGTTCGCGTGCGCTGTATTTCGCGGCGGTGCTGCTACTCGGCTTCGCCGCGGTGCCGGGTTTCCCCGCCGCGCTGTTCCTGCTGCTGGCCGGTTCGCTGGCGTTCACCGCGTGGCGGCTGAATGCGAAGAGGCCGCAGCAGAGCAGCCACGAACGCGAGTCGCTGCACGCCATGCAACGCTCGGGTTCGAAGATCGACGTGCCGGTGATCCTCGCGCGCGCGCCGCAATTCACCTGCCCGCTCGGCGTGCGAATCGCCCCCGACCTCGTGGCCCGGCTCACCATGCCGGCGCTCGACAAGTCGTTCGAAACCGAACGCGCGCGGCTGCAGGAAGAACTCGGCCTGCCGTTTCCCGGCATCACCATGTGGACCTATGCCGCGCTGCCGGCGTCCACCTGTCAGATTCTGGTGCACGACGTGCCGCAACGGACCATCGAACTGCCCGCCGGCAAGGTGATGTTGCCCGAGGCGAGCCGCCTCGCGCATTCGGCCGCCGCCGTCACGCTGACGGCCGACGAAAGCGCGGCGCTGGAAGCACTCGTCGCGCAAGCCGAAGCCGGTCCGCCGATCGACCCGAGCGGCACGCCGACGCGCTGGCTCGAAGAACGCGCGGTGCCGCCGAAGACGCCGGTGTGGCGCGCGGAACAGGCGATTGCCCATGCCTGCGTCGCGCTGATGCGGCGCCACGCGCCGCTGTTTCTCGGCATTCAGGAAGTGCAGTGGATGCTCGACCAGCTCGCGACCGACTACCCGGGTCTCGTCGCCGAGGTGCAGAAAGTCCTGCCGCCGCAACGGATCGCCGACGTGCTGCGCCGCTTGCTGGAGGAACAGATTTCGATCCGCAACGTCCGCACGATCATGGAAAGCCTGATCACCTGGGGACCGAAGGAAAAGGACATGCTGATGTTGACGGAGTACGTGCGCGGCGACCTCTCGCGTTTTCTCGCGCATCGGGCGGCGAGCGGCGAGCGGACCTTGTCGGCGGTGCTGTTCGACATGCCGGTCGAGCAGCATATCCGTCAGTCGATCAAGCAGACGCCCACCGGCAATTTCCTCGCGCTGCCGCCGGATGAAGCCACCTTGCTGATCGACAAGATCCAGTCGTTCGTCGGCGCGACGCCGCGCGACGGCGTGGCGCTGGTGACGTCGATGGATATTCGCCGTTACGTGCGGCGCATGATCGAAGCGCGGCTGAGCTGGCTCGCGGTGTATTCGTACCAGGAACTCGGCGAGCACGTCGAGTTGCGGCCACTCGGCCGCGTGTCGATCTGAGGCCGTGGCGATGACGCATATCGTGTCGCGCCACGTGCGCGTGATTCCGGGTGAGGCGGACACTGGCACGGCCGACGACGCCGCCGCGCGTTCGGCTTCGCGCGGACGCGGGTTCGACTACGCGTCGCTGCTCGGACGCAGGCGGGCCGTGCTTCGCTTGAATCATCAGGGCGATGCGCACGCCGGTGCTGGGTCGCAGGACGATCCCTCGGCGCACGACGCCGAAGCCGTTGAGCACGCATCGATCCCGGCCGCACCGCAGCCGTTCTTTTCTCACGACGAAGGCAGCAGCCCGCAAACGGCGGAAGACGCCGCCGGTTCCCGCGCGAACGGCGCGGCGAGCGCGGGCCACACGCCGTTGCCCGAACGCCTCGCGATCGGCTCGCGGGTCGAGGACGCCGCGCAGCCCGTCGTCTCTGCGGTGTATCGGCAGCAGCAGCGCTTCGTGCAATTGCTCGGCTCGCTGGCTCGCGAGATCGGCGCGTTTTGCGGCGATCCGTCGATTGCCGAAGCGGGCAACTGGGAAGTGCAACTGCCGCTCGATCAGAAACTGCTGCCGCAGACCACGCTGTATCTGACGCTTTCGCGTTTCAGTCTGCAGCTTCGGTTCGACACGACGGATACCGTCGCGAGGCAATTACTCTTGGAACACAGCGCACTGCTCGAGCGAGAACTCGACACCTTGCTGCGCGCGTGGGGTGAAGCCCGCGACATCGAACTCACTGTCTGGTGACAGATTCTCCGCGCATGATCTATCCGCTCGACGAGCCGACGACCGAAGACGAAGCCATCGCCGATCCGCATGCGGCCGGTAAGCCTGCGCGCGCGGCGGAATTGGCAGGGTTGTCAGGCGCGGCGGTGCGCGGTGAGGCGCGGCTAGCGGCGAGTGCTGCCCCCGTGGTCGCAGCGACAGCCACGGCGGCAGTCTCGGAGCACGCTCGCGCTTCCGGCGAGACGCACGACGCGCCGATCGCGCCGCTGAACATGCCGGCCATCACACGCGCCGCTGCGCGGATCACGCGAACCGTCTGCGATACGCGGCTGGCCGAACATCTGCACACAACGCTCGGCATCACCGAATGGCAAGCGTCGCTGACCGGCACGCGCAGCTTCGATGCCTCGTACGTTGACGCCGGTGTCGTCGACCTGATGCTCGCGTCGCCTGACGGCGGCGCGGCGGTCAGCCTGCATCTGGCGCTCGATCTGCATGCGTACCCGGCGCTGTCGATAGCCGCGTGGCCGGACAGCGACGCGCTGAGCGCGAAACCGCCTGCCGATGCCGCCTTGCGCCAGGCCGTGGCGGGCGTCGTGCTGGAGCCGTTGCTCGCGCGACTCAATAACGCCGGCTTCAAGGACGCACGCGTCGCCGATGTGCGCCGTGGACGTCTCGACAATACGCGTCCGTTGCGCGAGCACATGGCCGGGACTCATGTCGCCGCACCGGTAATCGCACTGTCGTTCGTGCTTGCCGGGCGCCACTATCAGGCCGCGCTGCGCGCGCCTACTGTGTGCTACGACCTGCTCGACCGACTACTGCATACCAGCGCAGCGGCGCAGGTTTCGAGCACCGCCGTCACCGCCAACACCGCCAACACCGATCCGCGCGCAGCCTCCGCGTCAAACGATCAGCCGCCCTATGCCGCCGTCCAGGTCGACGTGCCGGGCAGCCTGATCCTCGGCATCAAGCGTTTGCCAGTGGACACGCTGCATGCGCTCGAACCCGGCGACGTGCTGTTACGCGCCACCTTCCCCTCGCTCGATGCGGCGCTGCCCGGCACATCGCACGACCCCTCTGCCCCCCGCGCGCGGCTGCGTGCCGTCGCCGCGTGGGGAACCCCCGGGCTCACCCGTGTGTGTGCCGCTGTGGAAATCGACGGGCAAACGCTCGTCATCGTCAAGGAGCCGAACATGTCAGAAGAGCTGGACCCGGCGAGCGCCGACGCCGGGCTCGCCATCGACGACCCCGCCGATCCGATCCGGATCGGTGAGCTCGAGCTGCCCGTGCAGTTCGAGATCGATACGGTGGCCTTACCGCTCGCCCAGTTGTCGGCGCTCGGCCCAGGTTATGTGCTCGAACTGCCCGTCCCCGCGGCAGACGCCCAATTGCGGCTCGTCGCGCATGGCCAGACCATCGGCTATGGCGAGCTGGTGACGGTCGGCGAGCATCTCGGTATCCGCATCATTCGCATGGCGCACAGGCATGGTCCAATTCAGTGATATCACCGGGCTGCTGCTGGTCGTCGTCGCGATCAGCCTGCTGCCCTTCGTTGCAATGGTCGTCACCTCCTACGCGAAGATCGTCGTCGTGCTCGGGCTATTGCGCAATGCGCTCGGCGTGCAGCAGGTGCCGCCGAACATGGTGCTCAACGGCATTGCGATTCTCGTCTCGATCTACGTGATGGCGCCGATCGGCATGCTCGCCGCGAAAACCCTCGAAGGCCAGCAACTCGCGACCCAACCGTCGCAAGCGCTGATCCAGGCGTTCGGCGCGGCGCGCGAGCCGTTCCGCGCATTTCTCGTCAAGCACACCAACGAGCGGGAGAAACGCTTCTTCCTGCGCTCGGCCTCCGTCGTATGGCCGAAGGAAGAAGCCGCGCAGATCAAGGAAGACGATCTGATCGTGCTCGCGCCCGCCTTCACGCTGACGGAAATGACCGACGCCTTCAAGATCGGCTTTCTGCTGTACATCGCGTTTATCGTGATCGATCTGATTATCGCCAACGTGCTGCTCGCGATGGGCCTGAACCAGGTCACGCCGACCAACGTCGCGATTCCGTTCAAGCTGCTGCTTTTCGTGGTCATGGACGGCTGGTCGACGCTGATTCACGGCCTCGTGATGTCCTACAAATAGCGCGGATTCGCCTTCGGAGAGCCAGATGGAAATCGATTCGCTGATCCGCTTCACGACCGAAGGCATGCTGCTGTGCCTGACCGTGTCGTTGCCGGCGGTGATCGTCGCGGCCGTGGTCGGCCTCGGCGTGTCGTTCCTGCAGGCGATCACGTCGATGCAGGATCAGACCTTGTCGCACGCGGTCAAATTGATTGCGGTGACGGTGGTGATCGTGGTGGCCGCGCCGCTGTCGTGCGCGGCGATTCTGCACTTCGCCAACGAAATGATGCAAGCCGCCGTGCCGCTTTGACGCGGCCCGTGCGCGCTAATTCGCGAGGCGATCGATATGAGCCGCATCTCTCATCAGGGTAACGACGCGGCGGCGGCGCACGCGCAGCACACCGCCGACGCGCAGCAGAAATCGGCCAACGCGCAAGGCGCGCGCAACGGCGCGCAGTTCGCGGCGCTGTATCGCGGCACGACCAATTTCACGTACGGGTCGGACGCGCAGCGTGGACCGTCGGTCAGTTCGGTGCGCGCGAAACGCATGGCCGACCAGCTGGCACGCAAGCGTCGCGCGGCCAAGAAACAGCGCAGCAATGGCGCCGGTCTCGACGACGACGGTCCGGACGACGCCGAAGCGAATCACGCGGAAGGCCACAAGGTGAACCGCGACGGCGGCGGACGCGGCGGCGGCGGTGGCCAGTCGCAAGGCGATCACGGCGACGAACACGGCACCGGCGCGGCGCCCGCGATCAAGGCGCGCGGCGACCGCGGCGCAGTGCCTCCGCCACCGTCCGGCCGGCTCGACGCGGTCGCCGCGCAGTATGCGCAGCCGGGTCAGGAAAGCGCGCGCGCCGCCGCGGTGCGCGACGCGTGGCGCGGCGACATGCTGAGCCTGCGCGGGCAACTGGCCGCCAATCCACAGATGCAGCTCGACGCGCGCGTGCTCGAACAGTCGATCGATCTGCTCGGGGTGCAGCAGCGCATCGGCAGCATTCCGGCGGCGCTGCCGGGGGCGAATTCGGGCGTCGCCGCGCTGCGTGAGCAGGCGGGTGGCGCGGGCGCGCAAGGGGTGACGCGGCTGCCGCCGCCTGAGCGGGTGCAGCGCTTCAACCTGCTGTTTCCGCTGTTGTGGCTGCATGCGGATAAACCTGCGACGGCGACGCAACGCGGACGGTCGATCGATACCTTGTGTGGGCTGCGTGGTGGTGTGCTTGGGCGGACGGCCGGCGGGGCGGCTGGCGCGGCTGGCGCGGCTGGCGCGGCTGGCGCATCTGGCGGTTCCGGTGCATCCAGCGTTCCCGGTTCATCCGGCTTGCCCGGTGCATCCGGTGCATCCGGTGCGCGAGGCGCCGCATACCACTCCGCCGCCGCAGGCAGCCCTCATGCCGCCGCCTCCGACGCGGCGCCATCGTCCCCACGTCGCGCCTTTCCCGGCGGCAGCCGCTAGTCATTTGCGGCACGGCTTCGCATCCCATGCGGCACCTTCGCATTCTCGCGGCGGCGCGCCACATCGCGCAGCTACATTAAATACGATCGAGCCGGCCGAGCCGCTCAAGTCGCGCGCCCCTCCGGCGCCCTTCCCACCCAACCTGTGCGAGCACGATGAAACTGCTGCGGATACTGACGGGCGTTCACGCGGGAGCGCAGTTGCAGCTCACGCCGGGCACGCATCGCGTCGGCGCCGACGACGATGCCGACATCCGCCTCACCGACTGGCGCGGCGCGGATGCGCTGTTGCACGTCGACGCGAGCGGCGTGGTCAGCGCGCAGCGCGTCGCCAGTGCCGCCGCCGTCCCGGCGGCGCAGACCGTGGAAGGCCACACCACCGCGCCGTCCGCGGCCGAGGAAGTGGTGCTGCTGGTGGACTTCGTGCCGATGCAATTCGACGACATGATCCTGTGCATCGGCGCGGACGACGCGGCATGGCCGTCCGACCTCGACCTGCTGTCGATGCTGCTGGCGCGGCCCGCCGAAGCGCGCTTCGCCGCCGAACGCAAGAAGCGGCGCCGTTACGTCGGCGCCGTGGCGGCGTGCTTCGTGCTGGGTATCGTGATCGTCGCGGGTTCGCTGCTGACCACCACGCAGATGAGCCGCGCCGCCCTGCCGCGCAATGCCGACGACCGCGCGCAACGCGTCGGCGAGGCGCTGGCCGCGGCCCATCTGAGCGGCCTGCAGGCGCACGCGGTCGGCAACACGGTGGTGGTGACCGGCATGGTCACGAGCCCCGCCGACGACGATGCGGTGCGCACCCTGCTGGCGCGAGTGTCGCCGGGCGGCATGGCACGCAACTACGACGTCGCGCAGAACGACGCACGCAGCATCGAGGATTCGCTGGGCGTGGCGGGCGCGCATGTCCGCTATCTCGGCGACGGCAACTTCGCGATCACCGGTGCCGTCAGCAGCCGCGCCGATCTCGACGCCGCGCTGGCGCGAGTGCGCGCCGATCTGGACGCGAACGTGAAAAACATCGTGGTGCAGGTGGCGGAAAACGGCAACGTCGTCGCGGGCGGTGCCGCGCCCGCATCGTATTCCGAAATGATTTCCTCCGACGACGTCCGCTATGCGCAGACACCGGACGGCGTCAAACATATTTACGCCGTCGACCCGCCCGCGTCGGACAGCGAGGCGAACGTGGCCAGCGTGGCGCCCACGGCCAGTGCGCATGCGAGCGCCAACACCATTGCAAGCGCCGACACGAGTGCCAGTAAAACCGCCAAGGCCAACACGGCGCCGAACGGCAAGGCCAACGCGAACAACGCCGCCAACACCGCGATCGTCGACAACGACACCGTCACCCGCAGCGCGGCCGGCGCCGTGCCGCTGCCGAACCCCGCGACATTGCCATCGGCTCAATCCCACGGTCCGGCAAGCTGACCCGATAACCGCCCTTGCCCCGTTCTATCAGGAGATCGACATGTACGAGCAACTCGAAGCCCACGCCAGCGCATTCAACGATTTGCAGAAGACCCTCGCCGATCCGGCCGGCACGCCGAAAGTGGACGCGATCCGCCAGTCGCTCGAAGCGACCGCGCAGCGGATCAGCGAAACGCAAGGGGCCACCGACCTCGATCGCAACAATCTGGCCAAGCTGTATCGCGGCTTTCTCGCTGCGTCGCGCGTGATTGCGCGGCTGCAGGAAAAACAGGCCGGCGCGCACGCCTGACAGGGCGGCGCAACGGCTCACCGTCATCCCGGCGCGGCAGCGCCGGCGCGACGGGCAACGCGCTTGTCGCGGCGGTGTGGCTCACCTGGGCAGCCGACGCGGCGGCAGGTCTCGATGTAGGCCACTCCCACTCTTTATCCCTAGTCACTGGAGGTTCTTATGTCCGTAGGAAGCGCAGGCGGAATGATGGCTGGTCTCACGCAGGAAATGGACCAGATGACGATGATGTCCGCCCAGATGCAAGTCGAGCAAAGCATGTATTCGTCGGTGGCGAACATTGCGAAGAGCGGTGCAAGCAACGTCAAGGATGCGTCGCGCGGCAGCTAAGCGTCGCTGACGCGGGCCGCTCGCCAACGGCGGCGGTTCGCATGCGGCCGGCCCCGTTTCTGTTTCCGACGGGCGCCGGCCGTGTCTTGTGTGCGCTTCGTTTTTTAGTTTGTTCGCCCGGCGCCGCGACGCGGCTTGCCGGGGCATCCGGTTGAGCAGCACGCGCAACCGCCACGCAAGGTACGAGGATGAGCAGCGAGCGTTACACCAGCCTGATCACGGATCTGTGCGCGGTCGTCGGTCTCGGCGACGCGGACCCTGTGCTGCGCTCACGCTCGATCGAAGTTGAAGGCTTCGACGTGCGGCTCGACTACTTCGAGCGCGACCTCGACGCGATGTACGCGAATTTCCATTTCGGCACGGTCACCGCCGGGCGCACGCTCGTCGTGTTCCGGCTGATGCTCGAGGCCAACCTGTTGATCTATGCGCAGGACCAGGCGCAACTGGGACTCGACACGGACACCGGCGGCGTCGTGCTGGTGTTGCGGCTGCCGTTCGCCGACGACCTCGACGGCAATGCGCTGGCCGATCTGCTCGCGCACTACGCGGAGCACGGCCGCTACTGGCGGCAAAACATCGTGGAATCGAGCGACGAGATGTTCGAGGGGATCGCCTCGGGAGAGTTTTTCTGGTTGCGGGCCTAGTGGCCTGAAGGCGGCTCCGGGAATGCACGAAGAAGCCGCCCTCAACGCACACGTCAGCCCTTCGACGCTTCCTCGATATTGCGTGCGCCCTGCTTCATCAATTCCGCAATCTGATTGACCGCCGCCTGCTCCAGTTGCATCACGCCGCCGAGCACGTTCAAGCCGGCCTCCGCCATCCCCGTGACGCCGTTCGCCGTATTGGCCATGCCTTGCGAAAACGCGCCCATGCGGCCGGCGCGGCCCTGCATATTGGCCGCGAGCTTCTGCGGCATCGCGGCCGCGGCGGAGGTGGCCGCCGTCGCCGCCGACGACACCTTGGCCGCGAACGACGCGCGCGCGCCCTTGCCCGCTGCCGCCGTCGACGCATTGCCGCCGTTGCCGGCCAGCGCGTTCAGCTTCGCATCCGCTTGCGGACCGGCGTGCGGCGTACCGCCGGCTGGCTGACCGTGGTCCGTCGCGGGTGACGGCGAAGTATGCGATTCGTTGAGCGGCAACGCGCCGCTGGAACGTCCGATCGAGGGGGAATTCGGCATGGTGCGGGCTCCTGGTGTGAATGTGCGCCGCACGAGCGAAGCACGGAACAACGACATCGAACGGGCATCCTGATCGACCTTACAACCCACGCGCTAAGCCTGCCGGCGCGATGCGAACCCGGGTGCGCGGATGCGAAGCGCCAGGCGGCGCCGGCAACGCCTCCGCGAGCGCCCCGGTGTTCGCAACTCTTGACGCCGGTTCGCGGCCGGTCGTGTACGAGTCACACGGCAGCGGCACACTGCACGGACTCGTCGCTCAATCGGAGTCCGACTCATGCGCCTCATCCCGCTCGATAGCATCGACACGCCGCTTCTGCGGCTGCGTCCGCTGACCCCCGCCGACGCCCCCGCCCTGTTCGACCAGATGCTCGGCGACGCCGACACGATGCGCGATCTGCCGGTGTTGCGTCAGACTGGCGTGAGCCAGACGGAGGGCTTCATCGCCGAGGCGCTGCGCGGCTGGGACGACGGCAGCCTGATTCGCTACACGCTCGAATGCAAGGAAACCGGCCGCCTGACCGCGCTGATCGAATTGAAGCCGACGCTGCCGCGCGTCGAACTCGGCGTCATCATCAGCCGTCACGGTGGCGCGCGGCGACGCCGGGCCGGCGTGCTGGCGCTGCAGGAATTGATCGACTGGCTGATCGAACAGCCCGGCGTGTACCGCGTCTTCGCGTGCTGCGCGGTGGACGGCGCGGCGCACAGTTCGATGGAGCGGCTCGGCTTCGTCAAGGAAGCCTTGCTGACCAACCACGAACCTCGCCCGAATCGCAGCCTCGTCGCGGCCGACAGTTATCTGTTCGCCCTGACGCGACCGGCACCCGTGCCGCCGGAACCGGCAAGCGAAGGCGCCGCATGGCTGCGCAACACCATGCAATGGAGCCTCGAAGATGCCTGACGCGGCACGACGAGGCGAACGACACCGCCGTGAATTCGAAGAAGTGTTCGCAATGCAGGCAATTGTTCACTTATCAGGCGATAATACAAAGGTCTGACGAAAGGCCGCACGGCATGGCCGCACGGCGGCGATTCGATACGCATGCCTTGCGAGACCCCCTCGCCGGTGGACCGAAACACTACTACGCCGGAGACCCATCATGTCGCTACCGCGGCTCACTGGTCAGGTCATCGCTTTTTCGCGATTCTGGCTCGCACGCGACGTGGGCCTGCTGATATCCGACGGCGCCGTCATCGAACTGGGCGGCCGCTCGTTCGCCATGCTCGCGGCCTTGCTCGACGCCCGCGGCCGCGTGGTGTCGACCGCCGAGTTGCGCGAACTCGTCTGGCCGGGCAGCACGATCGACGCGAACACGGTGCAGGCGCAAATTTCCGCGATCCGCCGCGCGCTCGACGACGCGCGAGATCTGATCGTCACCGTCGCCGGTCGCGGCTATCGCTTCGCGGGTGAAATCCGCGTGCTCGACACGCCCGATGCCGGACTCGATCTCGCCGCGGCGAATGCGGGCAGCATTGCGGCCTCGCTCGCCAACTCGTTTGCGGCGAGTGAAACGGCCGGCCCGTCGGCTACCGCCACGCTCGCGTCGAGCTCGGCGTCCACGTATGGCGCAACGTTTGGCGCGACCCGATCGGGCTCGTCGTCGGGCTTCTCCTACGGTGCCCAGTTCGGTGCGCAATTCGGCACGCCATCCGGCGCACAACCCGGTTCGCCGTTCGGCGCGCAACTCGGTATCCCGTCCGGCGCGCGGTCCACGTCCGCTCCCGCCGCGGCGTGGGACGCCCCGCTGGCATCGCGCCTCACCGCCGCGTCGGCCGCTTCCAGCGCGTCGACCTTACCCGCGTTTCCCGCGCTGATGCCGACCAGCGCGAGCGCCTCGCTGCGTTCGCAAAGCATCGATCCGTCGCCGTTCATCGGCCGTCATGCCGAGTTGTCGGAATTGCTCGCGCTGGTGCCCACGCGCCGCATCGTGACGCTGACGGGTGCTTCCGGCGTCGGTAAAACGCGTCTGGCCATCGAAGCCGCGAGCCACCTCGGCCCGCAATTTCCCGACGGCGATTTCTGCGCGGCGCTGGTTTCGCTCGCGCAACCCGATCGCGTGGCCAACGCGATCGGTGCGGCGCTCGGCCTGGAGCCCACCGGCGACCAGACCACCTCGGCCAATCTGGCCGCGCAGATCGGCGAGCGGCGCCTGCTGCTGATCGTCGATCACTGCGACCATCTGAGCGAAGCGGCGGCGGCCCTGATCGATACGCTGGTCGCGAACACCACCGGCTTGCACGTGATTGCGACATGCGAATCGCCGCTGTTCATCGGCGGCGAAGCGGCGGTGCCGGTGGCCGCGTTGCGCGTGCCGCCCGAACAGACCGACGAAACGCCCGCCACGCTCGACTACGACGCGTTGCGGCTCCTGTTCACCCGGCTTGCGCACTGTCTGAAAGCGGCGGCTTCGCAGGCGCCGCTGGCCGACGTGAGCCAGCTCGCGCCGGCCACCTTCGCGGCCGCGGCGCTGATTTGCCGGCGTGTGGACGGCGTGCCGTTCGCGCTCGAACTGGCGGCGGCGACCATCGCCGGTCAGGTGCGCAGCGGCATGGCGCCGGAAGACGCCATCGTCGCGTTCGCGCGCGAACTCGACACGGTCATGACCCATCGCGGCGGCGGCCGCCGCATCGTGCTGCCGCGCGCGGCGATCGTCCACGTGATGCTCGATCTGTCGTACGCCGCGCTCGAAGCGCCGACTCGCACGATGCTGCGCCGGCTCGGCATTTTCGCCACGGCGTTTTCGCACGACGCCGCCTACGAAATGCTCAGCGCGTTCGGCAGCGATTACGGTCTCGAACCGCCCGAGGGACGGCAACTGGAACACCAGCTGCATACGTTGATGGACGCCGGGCTCGTGAATGCGGTCGATTGCGACGGCACCTTGCGACTGCGCCTGCCGCCCGCCGTGCGTCGTTTCGCGCTCGACGCGCTGGAGCGCAATCGCGAAAGCGCCGAGGCGGGCCTGCATCATGCGCAGTTCGTCGCTCGCGATATGGCGCGCCGGTTCGGTGCGGGCGTCGCCATGGCCACGGCGCACAGCCGCTACGATATCGACGCGTTGCGCGCCGCGCTGGAATGGGCCGTCTCCGTGGACAAAGTGGAGTTGTGCACCGAGCTGCTCGACAACACGGCCCCGATCTGGGCGGCGCTCGCGCTGGTCGACGAATACATCGGCTGGGTGCGGGCGGTGCTGGCGCGGGTGGACAGCGTGTCGATGCGGCGCATCCGCGACGAAATGCGGCTGCGCGCCGTGCTCGCGCGGGCGCTGATGCTCAAACGCCGCGCGTCGGCGGAGATCGTCGAGAGCTGGCAGCGCACCTACGAACTCGCCAACATCTGCGCCGATACGCCGTACCGGCTGCGCGCGCTGTTCTGCCTCGTGATGTGCGCGCTCGACGTCGGCGAGATCAAGCATTGCCGGTGGCTGTCCGGCCAGTTCAGCGAGATTGCGCCCGTCGCGCGCAGTCCGGTGGTGAGCATCAACGCACGGCGGATCGAAGGCATCGTTACGGCGTATGGCGGCGATTTCGACACCGCGCTCCGTCTGCTCGCGCCGGTGATCGGACTCACTGACGAAGCCGACGGCGTCGACGAAGAGATGAACCGCGAGGCCAATGCCGTCGCCACCAGTTACGGGCTCTCGCTGCATCTCGTGGCGCGGGCGATTCACGCCGTGACGCTGTGGCTGGTCGGCGAACCGCAGACGGCCGCGCCGCTGCGCGTGACGATTCGCGATCCCGCCGACGAGAGCGAACCGCTCGCGTGCTGCATCGCGCTTAGCCTCGCCTGCGCGCTCGCCGCACTCGACGACGACATCGCGCTCACCGAGTCCTGCGCCGCGGCACTCGTGACGCGGGCGCGCGCGGCGGGCGTCAAACGGTGGCTGCGCGTCGGTCTCGATTTCCAGCTCTGGCTCGATGCCCGGCGCGGCGACGAGGAAGCCGCGCGGCGGCTGATCGGCGGCGCGGCGAAACGCATCGCGCGCGAACGCGTGCAGGTGCCCGACATCGCCTTCATCGCGACGCTGTTGCCGCGTGTCGCGCTGGACGGCGCGCCGGAACTCGCGGCGTCGCTCGGTGCAACGTTGCGCGATGCCGTGACACGCAGCGAGCGAACCGGCGAGCTCTGGTACGTGCCGGAGTTGTTGCGTCTGGAAGCCATGGTGCGTTTGCGCGGCGGCGACGATCCGGGCACCGTGCGACCGCTGCTCGAACGCGCGCTGCAACGGGCGCGGCAGCATGGCGCGCAACGGCTGGCGCTGCGTATCCGCGTCGATCTCGAAGCGCTGGAGGCATCGGCCGGCGTGGGGCTGCTTCGCGTGCGGTGACGTTGCTTCGCCCGCTGCGCGGGGGTGTCATACGCGCTGCATACCGTGGGTTCAACTGCCGCTCGTTGAACGCCACTCGCCATGTCCGACATCCATGCCGTACCGCCGCGCGTGCCCCGCACGCCGGAAACCGAAGCAGCCGCGGCGCCGGCTCATCAGCCCGGCGAAGCACCCGCCGCGACGCCCGCCGGTGCGCCACAAGCGCGGCCGCTGGTCGACGATACCCTGCTGGGCCGGCTCGGCAATAGCCTGACGCGAACCGGTGCGCGACTCCGGGCAAGCAAGTTCGATGTCAGCACCGCGCTGTCGCAAGCAAACCGGCACGGCAAGCCGTTCGCGCCAGCGGATTTCACCGCCGATGGCGAGCGGTATCCGGCTAAACCGGTGGCAGGGTCGACGGTGGCCGCCACGCCGCTGGCGAGGAGCGAGCGGCAGGGGCGTCAGGCGCTTGGGAAGACGGCGCGCGCTTCGGGGGCTTCGGGGGCTTCTGCTTTTGCAACAGCGGCCTCTTCGGCGCCGCCTGCTTCGGCTCCGTCCGTCGCGGCGGCTGCGCGCAACGCCGCTCCCGCCGCCGCACACGAACAACCCGCCTCGACGATCCCGCTCGACGCCATGGCCGGCGAAGCCGCCTTGCGCGAGTACGTCGGCCATCAACTCCCCGCCCCGGCCAACGATCTGCTCTCGCAGGCCACCCTCGCGCATCGACTGAACGCGTTAGGCGGCCCCGACGCCGCGTTGCCGGCGAGCCGCGGCGCGCTCGTCGCCCAGGCCCTGCACGGCGCGACGATCGGCGACGCGCGCAGCGCCAACGACGTGCTCGATGCACTCGAACAGCTCGACTTCGCGCAGATGCACACCGCCCGTTCGAGCACGCCGGCCGAAGCCGGCGCATGGCAGGTCGCGCGCACGCTGGCGCGCACCGACGCCGGTTTCGACGCGCTCAACCAGTTGCGTCATCACGGCCCGCCGCCGCCTGGCACCGCGTCGACCCAGCTCGCGCAACGCATGATGCTGCAAGCCGCCGACGCGCTCGATCCGCCGCTGCACGGGGCGGGCCCCGCGCAGGATCCGGCGCCCGCGTCGGTCGCCGCCCGCGTCGCGCCTGCCGCGGGCACGCCTGTCGGCGACACCCCGCTCGCCTGGCAAGCCTACGACGCGGCAGCGACGCTGACCACGCAAGGGCGCGGCGCGTTGAACGCCGATCAGAAAGGCGCGTTCTTCGCGTGGCGTCAAAACTTCCGCGAAGACGGACGCGGCAGCGATCTGTCGCAGGCTCGCGAGCGTTTGAACAAGTTTTCCGCGAAGACCATCGACCGGGTCGGCGAAAACCGCTGGAAGAGTTTTTTCCCACGGCTCGTCGGCAAACGCAGTTCGCCGCTGTCGGCGCTGCGCTTCGGCACGCAAGGCGTGCCGCGCAAGACCGTCGCCGCCGAACAGGCCCGACTGGAAGACGGCATGCGCCAGGCCTTGGCGCCGTTGTGCGAGCGCCCGGAAATGCGCGCGGCGGCGGCGCTGTCGCACGCGCGTCCGGAGCAGTCGATCGCCGAGCTCGCCGCGCTGCATGTCTGGCTCGAATCAGGCGGCTTTCCGAACGGCCGGCTCGACGCCGCCCAGTTGCATCAGGTCACCGAGCGCGCGCGGCAGTTGTGCGCGGAACTGCAGCCACGCGACGTCGGTTCGCCCGCCACGCTCGACCGTCTGCGCACCGAGACCACGCGCTGGGCCAACACCGACCCGCACACGCTCGCGCGCGGCAAGCCGTTCAAATCGATCGCGAAACAGCCGTTCAATCTGGAGCGGCTCGCGTCATGGGGCAAGGTGGCGAAGGTGCCCGCCGATTCGCCGTTCTGGACCCAGGTGTCGTCGCTGAAAGATCGGGCGCGCCCGCCCACGCCGGCGGCCGACGCGGAGAGCGCCGGCGCGGTCCGGCAAACGCTCAAGGACGTCGCGCACGACCTGCAATCGAGTTCGCGGCTGCGTCTGACCGACGGCAGCCGTATCGGCGTCAGCACGCGCGGGTTGTCGGCGAATCTCAGCAAGGTCCTGCACGCGGGCGCCGTGCCGATCGCGCCGCGCCTCGATCTGCGCGCGTCGAAAACGCGTGAGGCGGTGGTCGAATTGAGCCGCGGCACGCACGGCGTCGAGATGTTCGTCGGCACCGCCAGAACGCAGGTGCGGCATGCGGGCGTCGGCGTGCTGGTCGGCTATGACGTCGACGTCGGCCTGACCCAGGTGCGCGCGGGGCTGACCACCCAGGCCGTGCTGCATTCGCAGGAGTTGTCCGAACCGAGCGGCGTGTCGCTGCGCGTGGCGCGCCGCGTCAATCAGAACGGCACCGGCTACGACGACGGCGCGATGCGCGAGAAACTCGAAGGCATCATCGATCATGTGTTCGACGAAACGACCCAGGCGCACGGCGCGAATTCGGGTGGCGCGCGCGGCACCTGGAACCGGCTCGCCGAGCACTACTTCGACGATCCCGACGTGTCCGTCAGTTGGACCGATACGGTGGCGCGCACCGTCAAGCGTGGTGCATCCGCCGATCTCGGCGTGTCGGTGAGCGTACCGAAGGTCGGCTCGCCGTTTCGCGCGGGCGCCGCGCTCGGCATCGGCTATGAAAAGACCGCGAAGCAGACGCTGGATTCGGACGAGCAAAGCGGCCGCATGCAAGTCGAGCAGCATCGGGTAGGTGCCGGCTCGCGGCTGATCGGACGCCTGAGCGGCACGCTCAGTGCCACCCAATCGGTCGGCGCGCACGATTCGAGCCTGGGCGTGGGGCTCGTTTCGCTCGACGCGCCCTCCGCGAGCATGACGTTCGCCGACGACAGCCATCTCGCCAAAGTGCAACTCGTGCGCGAAAACGGCGCGCTGATGCATCGCGCGTGTCTGTTCGACACCGAGTATTCGAGCGCCGAGACCTATACGCGCGCGCTCGACGCGAGCCGCGATCAGTGGGTCGATCTGTTCGCCGAGCAGGCGCTTGCGGAGCAGGACGCCGAGCGTCGGGACGCGCAACTGAACGGCCGGCCGGCGCCGCAGCAACCGCCGGCGCGCACGGTGGCAGAGGAACGCCTCGACCGGCATCTCGGCGATGTGAAGGCGAACCGGCGGCCGAACCAGACCTACTTCCATCGGTATCGGCTCAGGCGTGGAGCGGCTAAGGAACTCGATCTGCTGGCGGCAATGTCGAAACAATTGCCGCCGGCGGAGACGGCTGCGGGGCACGCGCAGATCAATGCGAAGGTGGACGGGATTCTCAACGATCCGGCTTCGTGGATGCCGATCGAGTTGAAGGTCAAGGAACGCACCACGAGTACACGCAGTCCGGGGTTCAATTTCGCGTTGCAGTTGAATACGCAGACCAGCGCGACGGGTGACCGCGAATTGTTCGCGGAGAGTATTCCGTTTGCGCTGGTGGATCGGTTGGATGGGTAACCGGGGCGGTGCCGGCAGCATGGCCGCCCGGATCATGACCTCAGCTTCTCCGGCTACGAATGTTCGATCGAAGGCGACGTCTCGTCGACGCTCGACGTTCCGGCAACCGCCGCCTGCACATCGCTCGCCGGCCCCACGGTCACCAGCACACTGCAGCCGACCCGATCCAGCAACAGGCCGTCGTTCCTGCTGCCGCTCCACCAACGCGCCAGCCTGCTGGCACGACGGTGTCCGACGATGACCATATCGACCCCCAGCCTGTTCGCAAAGAATGGAATCTGATCCAACGGATCACCGATCGCGAAGTGCCCGATAGCCCGAATTCCGCGCGCGGTGAGCTTGTTCAAGCCTTCTTCCAGCAGACTTTTGGCTGACTCGGTGACGAGATCGACGGGAATCGCCGAGGTAATGTCGGCCCCTTGCACCCAGGCGGAATTGTTGAGTACACAAAGTACGTGTGTCTCCGCCTTCAGTTCCTGGGCGAGCGCCGCGCCGTCTTTCAGGGCGTGCTGTCCTTCGCGCGTTCCGTCGTAACAGAGAAGAATGCGATTGAAGGCCGCCATGTCATGTCCCCCTGCGCTGCGTCTGGGGCAGCGCGACAGTCTGTGTTCGTGAATGACGGCGCGGTATGCACCGGGCTATCCAATGCATAGCCGCCAGGCCGTTTCATCACGATCTCATTATATATCACTTCATGATATATATGCGAGAGGCCAATCCGTGTCGTGCGAGAAGCGCTCATGGTCTCCGGGAGCGAGTGTGGGCTACCGCCGCGGCATGCGATCCTCGACGTGCTCCGCCTCCCTGTTACGGGTCAGCGAGACACGAGTGTCGTGCGGTGTTCTGTTCGAGGTCGCGGATTTCCTCGCCGACTGAACCATGACAAACGCTATTGGAGTCCCGTCATGATGGATTTGCTGGTGCAGTTGGCCGTCGCCGCCGGTGTTCTGGCCATGGTGATCCTTCTGGTCGTCTCTCTCGAGCCTCGCGCGAACCTCAGGGAGCGCATTCTTCACGCCGGCGTGCGCCGCCACTGGTGGAACCGGCACCGGAATGGACACTAACTGCTGCAACGCGACCGATGCCGTATAACATCGAAAAGATTCGTATGTCGCACTAGAGGTTGGGCCAGAGAAAGAAAATATGGGCGCCATCTTTCTGACGATTGGCGGATGCTCCCTCGGCGAGCCCTCCTGTGTGCCACTTCTGGCCCGGTGAGCAACAGTCGCCCGGCCACTTCACGAGGACCAATGGGCCACCCGCCAGCATATCGAGCACGGTTGCGCCATACACCCCAAACACGGTCATCGGGACGTCGTCGAAATACGGGGTTGATCGCACCAACGGGACGAGCGCAGGTTTGGCCTGTTGCAATGAAACGTCCCGATCGCGTGCCCATGCGGTTACAACACTCGCAGGTTCGGCGACGTGGCCGGTCGCTCGGGCCGCAGCGGAGCAGCAAACTACCGGGAAAACCCACGCCGCCAGCATGATCGCGCTGCGCGGCCGCGACACAAGTCGTTTCATCAATCGGTCCTTCAACGGTACGCGGCGAAGCGTCGACAAGCGGACTGAACGTCTAAAGCCCCCAGATGATGTCCGCGTCGCTCTTGCGGGCTTCACGCATCATGTCCAGAAACGGCCAGGCCCGTTGCGAAAGCCCGTTGCGTGAGTCGCGACGATCGTGCGTCGAGCGGTGCAATATTTCGTGGCTCGCCTCCGCTGTCGCATCGTCAGAGATCGCGGCTTCCAGCCGTCCAATTGCGCCGGGCAGTTCGTCGTGCATGATGACGCCGCGATCCGCGAGACGCTTGCCGATCAGACCCAGCAAATACTGCGCGAGGTCCCGGAGCATGACCACGTCAGGCGACGCCGTCGATTGAAAAGTAATCAGCATGATGGCTCCCTTGTGAAAGGCACCTGGCAATCGTTCACTCGATCGGATGCCTACACGAATTGCCGGGCGAATCGATTTGCCCGCCTTCATTGTATATCACAACATGACATATTTGAAACGTACAAGGGATACAACCGCTGTGCGCTGCAACCGGTCAACGCGGCTCTTTATATCACGTTGCCATATAATTATGACCAGAGTGTATTCGCGTCGCCGGGGGTTCCCCGGTAATGTCGCCCCCGCACAATCGACAACCTCCTTTTCCTGCTCTATACCGTGTCCCGCTCCCTCGCTGTTCGCTGGCTGGCCAGCTTCATCCCCGCACCGGTCTCCGTGAGATGGCAGGAGCGCGCGCGTTCCTGCCTTGGCGCGCTGCTCGGCATCGCGTTCACCGGCGGCTCCATGCTTCTGCTGCTGGGCCCGGCGGCGAATATTCCACTGCTGGTCGCGCCCATGGGCGCATCCGCCGTCCTGCTGTTTGCCGTCCCCGCAAGTCCGCTGGCGCAACCCTGGTCGATCATTGGGGGCAATCTCGTGTCCGCTACGATCGGCGTGACCTGCGCCGGCGCAATCGCCGACCCGACTCTGGCGGCTGCGCTGGCGGTTGCTCTTTCGATCGGGGGCATGTTCGCGCTGCGCTGCGTTCACCCGCCCTCGGGCGCGGTCGCATTGACGGCGGTGTTGGGCGGCCCCGCCATTCACGCGCTGGGCTACCGGTTTGTCCTTGAGCCGATCGCGATCCAGTCGGCCGCGTTGCTCGCGGCGGCGCTCGCCTATCATGCCGCCACCGGCCACCGCTACCCGCACGCCGGGCGGCCGGCTCGCACCGCGACCGGCAGCCCGGCCGGCGAAACGTCGCGCGCCGGCTTTACCCGCGCGGATCTCGAGGCCGTTCTGAAGCGGCGCGGCGAGATGCTGGATATCGACCCTGACGACCTCGAATCGCTGCTGCGCGAGACGGAACTTCAGGCCTTCTCACGCAGCTTCAACGAACTGCGTTGCGAAGACATCATGTCCCGCAACGTGGTGTCGGTTTCCGCCGGCACGCGAGCGACGGCCGCGTGGGCGCTGCTGAAGCGCAACAAGGTCAAGGCGCTGCCCGTTACCGACAGCGAGCGCAACCTGATCGGCATCGTGACGCGGACCGATCTCGTCGACAAGCGGATTTTCGGCAAATTCACCCCGTTCGTCGCCTACCTCGACGGCTGGCTTCGAGGCGATGCGCTCCGCGCGCCGACCGCCGGCGGCGTGATGACGACCGAAGTTCGCACGATCGAAGCCACCGCGCCGATCACCGACCTCGTGCCGATTTTCGCGAACCATGGCCACCACCATATCCCGGTGCTCGACGCCGCGGGACATATGGTCGGCATGATTACGCAAGTGGATCTGATCTCCGGCCTCTACCAGCAAACCCTCATCAAGGCACATCAGATCGCGTGAAAACACGCTGGTCACCGGTTCGGCACCACGAGACGAATGTATCATTATGTGATACATTCGTCGTTTATTCGCAATGACGGACAGGCAATGAAAGTACGAGCCAATGGGTTGAGAAAAACCGACTTCGAGCAACTGTCGGAGTTTCGCTACCAGATGCGGCGCTTCGAACGGTTTTCGGAACAGGCCGCGCAGAGCGAAGGGATAACGCCGCTGCAGTATCTGTTGCTGCTGCATATCAAGGGCTATCCGGAACGCGACTGGGCGACCGTCGGCGAACTGGCGGAGCGGCTGCAGTCCCAGCATCACGGCGTCGTCGCGTTGGTGTCGCGTTGCGAGGCGCTCAGTCTGGTGCGCCGCCAGGTCAGCGAAAGCGATCGGCGCCAGGTGGAAGTTCACCTTGAAAAAGCGGGCGAGCGAGTCCTTTCCAGGCTCGCGGAATTGCACCGCGCAGAGTTGAAATCGCTCGAGGGCGCTTTCCAGATTCCACAGATCGACCTTGACTAACCATGAGCATGGATTCCCACAAGCGCGACTTTTCGGCCAATGCGCGGCTGCCCGGCATTTTCGCTCTGGCGGCCGGTATCGGCGTGGTGAGCACGCTGGCCGCCTTTGTATTGCTGAATCTGATTCATCTGTTCACCAATCTGTTCTTCTTCGGCACGCTGTCGTTCGTTGAACGTTCGCCCGCCACTAATACGCTCGGCCTTTGGGTCATTGGCGTGCCGGTGATCGGCGGTCTGATCGTCGGCCTGATGGCGCGGTATGGTTCCGAAAAAATCCGCGGGCATGGTATTCCCGAGGCAATCGAAGCGATCCTGTTCGGCAAAAGCAAAATGTCGCCGAAGGTGGCGGTGCTCAAGCCGCTGTCGTCCGGTATCGTGATCGGCAGCGGCGGTCCGTTCGGCGCGGAAGGTCCGATCATCATGACCGGTGGCGCGCTCGGTTCGCTGATCGCGCAATGCGTGAAGGTGACCTCGGCGGAACGCAAGACGCTGCTGGTGGCGGGCGCGGCCGCAGGCATGACCGCGGTGTTCGGCACCCCGGTCGCCGCCGTGCTGCTGGCGGTCGAATTGCTGCTGTTCGAATGGCGGCCGCGCAGTTTCCTGCCGGTGGCGGTGGCCTGCGCGGTCGCCGGTTTCGCCCGCGCCCTGTTCTTCGGCACGGGTCCGCTATTTCCTCTCGAAACAGCCGCACCGGACAGTTGGTCGCTGGTGTCCTGCGTGATCGCCGGGTTGTTGTCGGGCGCGTTGGCGTCGGGGCTTTCCGCGGCGCTGTACAAGACTGAAGACCTGTTCGGCAAACTGCCGATCCACTGGATGTGGTGGCCCGCGCTCGGCGGGGTTGTCGTCGGTATTGGCGGGTGGCTCGAACCGCGCGCACTCGGCGTCGGTTACGACGTGATCGGCGATCTGCTGCATCAGCACATTGCATTGCAGATCGCGCTCCTGCTGCTGGCCGTGAAAGCCGTCATGTGGGTCGTCGCACTCGGTTCCGGCACGTCCGGCGGCGTGCTCGCACCGCTGCTGATGCTCGGCGCGGGGTTGGGCACGGTGCTCTCGCACTGGCTGCCGGGCAATCAGCCTGCCCTCTGGCCGCTCGTCTGCATGGCAGCGACGTTGGGCGCAACGCTCGGTGCACCGCTCACGGCAATCGTGTTCGCGTTCGGCCTGACGCACGACAGCAATGCGCTGCTGCCGCTATTGACCGCGACGCTGGTCGCGCACGGCTTTTCGACGGTGGTGATGCGCCGCTCGATCATGACGGAGAAGATCGCACGCCGCGGCTATCACATCTATCGCGAGTACGGCGTCGATCCGCTCGAGCGTCACTACGTCGACGAGGTGATGACGGCCACGGTCGAGTCGATCGACGCCGGCATGACGGTCGGCGCGACGCTGCAGGAATTCTTCGGTGCCAATCAGGTGCGTCGCGCTTACCCCGTGGTACGCGAGGGCGCGGTTCTCGGCATGGTCGACCGGGCATTTCTCGAACGGTTCTGTCGCGAAGACGACGCGCTCGAACGGGCCACGATTCTCGCGCAGCTGTTCGATCGGATGCCGCCGGCCTTTGCCCTGCCGTCCGAAACCTGCCGGCTCGTCGCCACGCGACTGGCGGTCCACGGACTCGAGCGGCTGCCGGTCGTCGCCGACCAGAAGACCATGCGCCTTGTTGGGATCGTGTCGCGCAGCGATCTGGTCAAACCGTCACTGAGCCACTTCGAGGAAGAACATAAGCGGGAACGTTTCCGGCGTTTGACGCCGCCACGCGGCAAGCGGCGCTTTGCCCCGGTTGGAAAAACCGACTGAAAGCCGGCAAGGCTGGGGGCTGTGCGTGGCGCTAAGCGGAGGGAGGATAAAACCAGCATTGAAGCCAGATAAACTGCCCGCTAAATTATTGATTTAGCTCTATTTTTTCCAGAAAAATATTGGGCAGGTTGTACAGCGTGCTGCAACAAACCCTCTGGTACCGGGGACCGGACTTGAACCGGCAAGCCGTAAGGCGGCGGATTTTAAGTCCGCTATGTTTACCAATTTCATCACCCCGGCAGGGCGTTGAATCTTACGTGGACGCGAATTCTACCATTGCCTCGCGAGCGCACCAAACGGGCGCGATCCGGGAGTCCGTCCCCCCTTCGCCGCCTCCGCCGCGCTGAATTTCGAAGTCATCCGCCAGTCACAAAGCTTGCCGATAATCCGCTCACGAAAACGTTTACAATCCGAGCGGAACCCCATGACCCCGACGATCAAAGATGTCGCCGCGCACGCTGGCTTCTCCATCGCCACGGTCTCGCGCGCGATCAACGCGCCGCACACCGTCAATCCCGTCACGCTCGACAAAGTGCGTCAATCGATCGACGCCCTCAATTTCCGCCCCAGCCCGCTGGGCCGGCAACTGCGCGGCGAGCGCACGCGTCTGATCGGCGTGATTCTGCCGACGCTCGCCAACCCGGTGTTCGCCGAATGCCTGCAAGGCATCGACGAACTCGCGTCGGCGCAGGGCTACCGGCTCATGCTGATGACAACGCAATACGACGCCGATCGCGAACGCCACGCGATCGAAACGCTGCGCGAACATCGCGTGGAAGGCCTGATCCTGACCGTGTCCGACGCCGATACGCACCCGCTGCTCGACGAACTCGACCGCGACGGCCTGCTCTACGTGCTGATGCATAACGACACGGTACGTCGTCCGTCGGTGTCCGTCGACAATCGTCTCGCCGCGTACGACGGCGTGCGCATGCTGATCGCTCACGGGCATCGCCGCATCCTGATGCTGGCCGGTTCGCTAGCCGCGTCGGACCGCGCTCGTCAACGGCATCTGGGTTACTCGCAAGCCATGCAGCAGGCCGGCCTCTCGCCGGCGCCCGCGCTCGAAGTGGATTTCAACGCCGACGAACTGTCGCCGTCGGTGCTCGCGCATCTGACCAGCGGGCCGAATCGCCCGAGCGCGCTGTTCTGCAGCAACGACCTGCTGGCGATGGTGGTCATGCGCGGCCTGCGCCGCGCGCGTCTGCAGATTCCGCACGACATGTCGATTCTCGGTTTCGACGGCCTCGCCATGGGCGACCTGCTGTCGCCGCCGCTCGCCAGCATTTGCGCGCCGAATCGCGAAATCGGCTGCGCGGCCTGGGAGCGATTGCTGGCACGCGTCGGCGGGACGTACGAGGCGTTGAACGAAACCTCGCTGACGCTGACCTTGCCGCACAGCTTGCGCCAGGGCGCGACCATCGCGGCGATTCCGAATCGCGATGCCATGTCGTCGCCGCAGGCATCGGCGGCCGCCGCGGAAAAACCGTTCGCCTGACCCGTGTTCCGACTCACGTCTTTGACTCACGTCTTCCGACTCACGCATCTCGACCCCGAACCACCCGCTCTCGTCCTCTCCAGGAGACCCGCAGTGATCCGCTCGTCCGCCCGCTTCGCTTCACCGCTTAAGTCGCTCAAGTCGCTTAAATCGCTCAAGTCACGCCCGTCACGCAACCCGCTCAAGCCGCTCTGGTCCCGCCTCGCGCGCGCCAGCGCCACGCTCGCCGCTGGCGTCGTCCTCAGCGCCGCTCTCGGCGCGCTCGCCCCGCAAGCGGCCCATGCCGACGAAACCGCGATCTGCTACAACTGCCCGCCCGAATGGGCCGACTGGGCCAGCCAGATCAAGGCGATCCAGCAAAAGACCGGCATTCGCGTGCCGTTCGACAACAAGAACTCCGGCCAGTCGATCGCGCAACTGATGGCCGAGCAGAAGAGCCCGGTCGCCGACGTGGTCTATCTGGGTGTGTCGTCGGCATTCCAGGCGAAGGACAAGGGCGTGATCCAGCCGTACAAGCCGGCGCACTGGGACGACATTCCCGCCAACGAGAAAGACCCGCAAGGCTACTGGTTCGCGATCCACTCGGGCACGCTGGGCTTCTTCGTCAACAAGGACGCGCTCGAAGGCAAGCCGGTGCCGCGTTCGTGGGCCGACCTGCTCAAGCCTGAATACAAAGGCATGATCGGTTACCTCGATCCGTCGAGCGCGTTCGTCGGCTATGCGGGCGCGGTGGCGGTGAATCAGGCGCTCGGCGGCACGCTCGACAACTTCGAACCCGGCCTCGACTGGTTCCGCAAGCTGAAGGCCAACGCGCCGATCGTGCCGAAGCAAACCGCCTACGCGCGCGTGATGTCCGGTGAAATTCCGATCCTGCTCGACTACGACTTCGACGCCTACCGCGCCAAATACAAGGATCACGCCAACGTCGAATTCGTGATTCCGCAGGAAGGCACGATCTCGGTGCCGTACGTGATGAGTCTCGTGAAGGGCGCGCCGCACGAAGCGAACGGCAAGAAGGTGCTCGATTTCGTGCTGTCCGACGAAGGCCAGAAGCTGTGGGCCGAAGCTTATCTGCGTCCGGTCCGCGCCGGCGCGATGAGCCCGCAATTGGCCGCCAAATTCCTGCCGGCCGCCGACTACGCACGCGCCAGGCCGGTGGATTTCGGCAAGATGGCGGAGAAGCAATCGAGCTTCGGCGAGCGTTATCTCCAGGTGATGCATTGAACGACATCACGTTCCCGCTGCGCTGGCGCATTGCGTTGATCGCGCCGGCGCTGGCGGTATTCATCGCGTTCTGGCTGTTGCCGATGGGCGCGCTCGCGCAACTGAGCGGCGACGGCCACGCCTTCGCCACCTATCGCGCGATGCTGACCAATCCGCGCTACATGTCGAGCCTCGGCGCGACCGTGCTGCTGTCGGCCGCGGTCACGGCGGCGACGCTTGTGCTCTCGGTGATCGCCGGCCTCCTGCTGGCGCGCCGCGAGTTCCCGCTCAAGCGCACGCTGCTCGCGCTGCTTACGTTTCCACTCGCGTTTCCCGGCGTGGTGGTCGGCTTCATGGTCATCATGCTGGCCGGACGCCAGGGGCTGATCGGCGCGCTCTCGCTCAAACTCACCGGCGACCGCTGGGTGTTCGCATATTCGATGAGTGGCCTGTTTCTCGGCTACCTGTACTTCTCGATTCCGCGCGTGATCGTCACCGTGATGGCGTCGGCCACCAAGCTCGACGCGTCGCTCGAAGAGGCCGCGCGTTCGCTCGGCGCCTCGCCATGGCGGATTACGCGCGACATCGTGTTGCCCGCGCTGTCGCCGGGACTGATCGCGGCGGGCGCGGTGTGTTTCGCGACCGCGATGGGCGCGTTCGGCACGGCCTTCACGCTCGCCACCGACATCGACGTGCTGCCCATGACCATCTACACCGAGTTCACGCTGAACGCGAACATGGTGACGGCAGCAGGCCTTTCGATCGTGCTCGGCATCGTCACGTGGGCGGTGCTGGCCTTCGCGCGGAGCGTGAGCGGTTCCGCCGTGGCGGCAAGCGCATGAGCGGCGTCGTCAAACCCGGGGCAACCCGACAACCGGACCCTGCGTCTTCGATGAACACCGTCCCCGCTCCTTTCCCGCCCGCCGTGAAGCCACGCTCGCGGTTCAAACTGCCCGCGTCGAGAACGTGCCTCGCGGCCGGCCAATGGCTCGTCACGCTGCTGCTATGCGCGTTTCTGATCGTGCCGGTCGTCATGTCGATCATGGCGGGGCTGACGGTCAACTACTTCAAAGGCGTGTCGAGCGGACTCACGCTGCGCTGGCTCGTCGAAGTGTGGACGCAGTATCACGACTCGGTGTTCCTGTCGCTCGAAGTCGCCGCCGCGACCCTGTTCATCACGTTGCTGACCGGCGTGCCGGCAGGCTATGTGCTCGCGCGCAGCAAGACGCGGCTGTCGCGCATCATCGAGGAATTTCTGGTGCTGCCGATCGCACTGCCCGGTCTCGCCTCCGCGCTCGCGCTGCTGGTCGTCTACGGCGGCTTCACGATGTTCCGGATGAGCGTGGCCTTCATCGTGGTCGGGCACGTGGTGTTCACGCTGCCCTTCATGGTGCGCGCGGTCGCCGCGGTCTGCGCGAGCAGCGATCTGCGCACGCTCGAAGAAGGCGCGGCGAGTCTCGGCGCGAGCCTCTGGCAGCGTTTCGTGACGATCGTGCTGCCCAACACGCGGCCGGGCATCGTGGCGGGCGCGCTGGCGGTCGTGACGCTGTCGATCGGCGAATTCAACCTCACGTGGATGTTGCACACGCCCGACACCAAGACGCTACCGGTCGGTCTGGCCGACACTTACGCGTCGTTGCGCATCGAGATCGGCAGCGCGTACACGATTCTGTTTTTCATCATGACGATGCCCCTGCTCGTCGCGATGCAGTGGCTCGGCGTCGATGCGACCGGTCAGCGCAGCGCGGCGAAACAACGTAGCGCGGCCTCGACATCGAAACCCATCATTCAGTCAACGCCCACGTCCACGCCATGAAACTCGCCTCCGTTCCCATTACGCTCGCGCAGTGCGCGAAAACGTTTCGCGGCACGCGCGTGCTCGAACCGCTCGACCTGCGGATCGGCGCGGGTGAAACGCTGGTGTTGCTCGGACCGTCCGGCTGCGGCAAGACCACGACGCTGCGCATGATCGCAGGTCTCGAAACACCGGACGCGGGCGGCCGCATCGCTTTCGGCGACGAAGACGTCACCGCGCTGCCCATCGAAAAACGTCAGGTCGGCATGGTGTTCCAGAGCTACGCGCTGTTTCCGAACCTGACGGTGCGCGGCAACATCGGCTATGGACTGAAGATCCGGCGCATGGCGGCAGAGACCGCGCGTCAGCGCGTCGACGAATTGCTCGCGATGATGCGTCTCACCGCGCACGCCGACAAACCGATCGACCAGTTGTCGGGCGGCCAGCGTCAGCGCGTCGCGCTGGCTCGCGCGCTCGCGGTGCAGCCGCGCGTGCTGCTGCTCGACGAACCGCTCACCGCCCTCGACGCGCGTTTGCGCGACACCTTGCGCAGCGAGATGAACACGCTGTTGCGCGAGCTGGGCATCACGACCGTCTACGTAACGCACGATCAGGCCGAAGCGATGGAACTGGGCGACCGTATCGTCGTGATGAGCGCGGGACGCATCGAGCAGATCGGCTCGCCGCGCGACATCTACTATCGGCCCGCGAATCGTACGGTCGCGCAGTTCGTCGGCACGATCAACCGGCTGGCGGGCGAACGCCGCGACGGCATGCTGACGACCACCGGCGGCGCGGTGCCGTTGCCTTCCGTGTTGAGCACCGCGCAAGACAGCGCCGCGCACGAAATTTTCTTCCGTCCGGAAGACGCGTATCTCGCCGATCCGGCCAGCGCACAGTTGCGCGGTCATGTGGAAAGCACGGCGTTTCTCGGCGAGCGCACCCGTCTGACGATAGGCGGCGCCGCACCGGACGCGTTGCTGATCGACGTCGCGGGCCGCGTCGAATTGGCGCGCGGCACGCCGGTCGGACTGTCGATCGCGCAGGACGCGCTGATTGCGCTATCTTGACGACATCGCGCTGCCCGACTCAACGCGCTATAAAAAAGGACTACCCCATGCTGCTGGCTCAAATTAGCGACCTGCATATCAAACGGCCGGGCGCGCTCGCCTACCGCCGCGTCGACACCGGCGCGCATCTGGCGCGCTGCGTCGCCGCGCTCAACGCGCTCGAACCGCGTCCCGATGCCGTGGTGATGACCGGCGACCTCGTCGACCAGGGCGACCCGGAGCAGTACGAGCACCTCAAAGCGCTACTCGCGCCGCTCGACATGCCCTACTTTCTGCTGGTCGGCAATCACGACGAACGCGCCGCCTTACGCGCGGCGTTTCCCGATCGCGCGGAATTGCAGAGCGGCGGCGAGTTCGTGCATTACGCCGTGGATATCGGCCCGCTGCGCCTGATCGCGCTCGATTCGATGGTGCCGGGTCAAAGCGCCGGCTTGCTGTGCGACGCACGGCTCGCCTGGCTCGCGACGCAGCTCGACGCGGCGCAAGGCAAGCCGACCGTGGTCGCGCTGCATCATCCGCCGTTCGTGTGCGGCATCGGTCATATGGACGAATTGCGGCTCGACCCGGCAGCGGCCGACAAACTCGCCGCGTTGATCGCGCGTTATCCGAATGTGGAGCGGGTGATCTGCGGCCATGTGCACCGGCCGATGTTCGTGCGCTTCGGCGGCACGATCGCGTCGGCGGTGCCGGCGCCCGCGCACCAGGTCGCGCTCGATCTGCGCGACGACGCGCCCTCCGCGTTCATGATGGAGCCGCCCGCGTACGCGTTGCATCGCTACGATCCGGCGACGGGCATCGTCACGCATCATGCGTATGTCGAGGCCTCGGACGGGCCATATCCGTTCTATGAACCCGAAGGCGCGTTGATCGACTGATCCGGGCGCTTGTTGCGTTCTCCCCGGGCCTTCGCGGCGCGGGGAGAACGCATCGGGCGGCTGCCGCACCGTCAGCACGATCCGCCCTGCTCCGGTATGATCGGCACGCTCAAGGACCGCGCATGGGCCGGTCCGTCGAACGTCGCCTCTCATGTCCACACCCAACCCGTCTTCCCCCGCTGCCGCCGACCGGTCGTTGCGCGGTCTGCTGTTTCTGCTCGCGACCATCGCCGGTGTGTCGGTCGCGAACATCTACTACAACCAGCCGCTGCTCGACAATTTCCGCCAGTCGTTTCCGGCCGGCGCGTCGTGGGTCGGCGCGGTGCCGGCCGTCACGCAACTCGGCTACGCCGCCGGCATGCTGCTGCTGGCGCCGCTTGGCGACCGTTTCGACCGGCGTCGGCTGATCCTGCTGCAAATTGTCGGCATGTGCGTCGCGCTGATCGTGGCCGCGGCGGCGCCGACGCTGACCGTGTTGATCGTCGCGAGTCTGGCGATCGGCGTGCTCGCCACCATCGCGCAACAGGCCGTGCCGTTCGCCGCGGAACTCGCGCCGCCGGCCGAGCGCGGTCACGCGGTCGGCACGGTGATGAGCGGTCTGCTGCTGGGGATTCTGCTGGCACGCACGGCCTCCGGCCTCGTCGCCGAATACTTTGGGTGGCGCGCGGTGTTCGCCGTGTCGGTCGTCGCGCTGCTGGTGCTGGCGGTCGTGATCATTCTGCGTCTGCCGAAGAGCCAGCCGACCTCGACCCTCCCCTACGGCAAGTTGCTGGTGTCGATGTGGCATCTGGTGGTCGAGCATCGCGCGCTGCGCGAGGCGTCGCTGACCGGCGCGGCGATGTTCGGCGCGTTCAGTATTTTCTGGTCGGTGCTGGCGCTGTTGCTGGCAGGTGCGCCGTTTCATCTCGGGCCGCAGGCCGCCGGGCTGTTCGGGATCGTTGGCGCGGCCGGCGCAATGGCTGCGCCGCTCGCCGGCAAGTTTGCCGACAAACGCGGACCGCAATCGATCATCACCGTGTCGATCGCGCTGGTGGCGATTTCATTCGTGGTGTTCGGGGCGTCGGCAAGGAGTCTCGCCGGGCTCGTGGTCGGCGTGATCATTCTCGACATTGGCGTGCAGGCCGCGCAGATTTCGAACCAGTCGCGCATTTACGCACTCAAGCCCGATGCACGCTCACGCGTGAATACGGTGTACATGGTGGCGTATTTCATTGGCGGCGCATTCGGTTCCGGGGTCGGCGCGTTTGTCTGGCCGATGTTCGGATGGCTCGGCGTGAGCGTGGCCGGACTCGCGTTCGCCGGGCTCGCGGCGTGGAATCATCTGGCGCTGCCGGCTCGCGCGAAACGGCAGGGTTTGCTTTGAAACTTCGAGCCGTTAAAAATTTGAAACCTTAGCCGCTGTTTCCAGCGGCTTTTTTTGCCGCCGCGCCAGACCCGCAAGGCTCATTCACCGCCTCGCGCATACGCATAGTCATGCAGCGCATCAATCACGCGGTCGAACTCGAACGACTTGTCGTAAAAGTGCCGTACGCCGTATTGCTCGCAACGCTCGCGGTAAGCCGGCAGCGCGTGATTGGTCAGCACCGCGGCGAATACCCTGTCGATCAGCCCCTCGCGTTGCAGATACGCCAGCACGGGCACGCCCGAGCCCTGCTTGAGTTGCAGGTCCACGATCACCGCATCGAACGGCTCGTCGGTCAACAACGCGATCGCCTGATCGGCGGAATCGGCGTAAGCGCAGACGCGCAGCAAACCCGACGCGTCGATCGCTTCCACCAGGCTGCGACGAATGAGCGGCGAATCTTCGATCAGCAGCACGCGCAACGGCGTGCGGCTCACTGACTCGGCAACAGGGTTGGGTTCGCTATTCATCGGCAGGTCTCGATCGTCCATTATTCGATCAGGCCGTTCTTGATCGCGTAATAGGTCAGATCGGCATTGTTCGCCAAACGCATTTTTTCGAGCACACGTGCCCGATAGGTGCTGACGGTCTTCACGGACAAATGCAATTCCTCCGCGATTTCAGTAGGAAGCCGGCCGGCCGCGAGCTTGCAGAAGACCTGAAACTCGCGCTCCGAGAGCGCTTCATGCGGCCGCCCCGTGGCGGGCTTGTCGAGATTGTCGGCGAGCGTATCGGCGACCGCCTCCGATAAGTAACGATGCCCGCGCGCTACCGAACGGATCGCCCGCACGATTTCTTCCGGCTCGCAATCCTTGTTCAGATAACCGTTCGCGCCCGCGCGTAGCAGGTTGATCGCGTATTGGCTCTCCGGGTAGCCGGACAGAATCAGCACGCCCTGCTCGGGGCGCACCTGTTTGATTACCCGCAATGTGTCGATGCCGTTTTTGTCCGGCATGGCGATGTCGAGCAGCACCACGTCGAACGCCTGCTGGCGCACGAGGCTGATGGTCTCGTCGCCGGTGGCGGCTTCCGCCGCGACGCACATGTCCGGCTCGTCGGCGACGAATTGCCTGAAACCCCCTCGGACGATCGCATGGTCGTCGGCTATCAACACTCGAATCATCGGCTTGGTGTCCCTGCTATGGAAACGCTCCAGAGCAGACATTGTAATGATCTCCGGCACGCGGGCGCGCCCGTCATGCAGAGCGCTACGGAACGCGGCGACGCGTGCGACTCATGTCATTCATGCCGCGTGCAACGGGCGCGGGACATGCTTATTTCCAGACCCACCCGCACCCGGCACGCGCCACCAACCCGTCACCGTGCTTACTCCCGTCCTTCGAGAAGATCCGCCATATCGTCGGCATGCTCTTCTTCGACCGCGAGAATGTCTTCGAACAGGCGACGCGTCGTCACGTCCTTCTCGCCGAGATAACGCACGATCTCGCGATACGTGTCGATCGCGATCCGCTCGGCGACCAGGTTTTCCTTGATCATCTCCGTCAGACTATCGCCTTCCTTGTATTCCGAATGCGAGCGTGTCTTCAGACCTTCCGGCGCAAAATCCGGTGCGCCGCCCAGTTGGACGATGCGCTCGGCAATGCGGTCGGCGTGCTCCTGCTCCTCGGCTGCGTGCTCGGCGAACTCCGCCGCCACGGCCTCCGAGTTGATGCCCTTGGCCATGAAGTGATGCCGTTTATAACGCAAAGTACAGACGATTTCCGTGGCCAGCGCGTCGTTGAGCAGCTTTAGCACGGTGTCGCGATCCGCGCCGTAAGTCTGCGTGACCGGTCCGTCGGACATATGCTTGCGCGCGTCCTCGCGGATCTTCTTCAGGTCCATCACGAACGGCTCTTTCGGCTGAGTTTGCGTGGCGGCGCTCGGCGCACCTGGTGATTTCGACATTTAATTTCTCCTTAATCCGTATTGGGGGAACAACGCATCCCGCACGAATCGCGCCTGATGCGCCGGTCAAAGAGGAATCACCGCGGCGCTACGTTCGGAACACGCCAAGCAACAACGTGACCACGAAGACGACGAGGAAAATGTAGAACAGGATCTTGGCGATTTCCGCCGCGCCCGCTGCAATGCCGGTAAAACCGAACACGGCGGCAATGATCGCGATCACGAAAAACACGATGGCATAGTGAAGCATGGCAATTCTCCTTTCAGTGGGGTTGCGCTCAATACACGAGCCTCGCTAATCGACGATCTTTTTCGTCACCACGAAGCCGAGCACGAGGAACACCACGCACAGAATCACGAACACGATAAACAGGAACTTGGCAATCGCGGCCGCACCCGCCGCGAGGCCGGTAAAGCCGAGCAGCCCGGCGACTATCGCGATCACGGCGAAGAACAACGCCCATTTCAGCATGGTGGCTTTCTCCCGAAAGAATGAATGAACGATCAAGGCTCATGCTATCGATCGGGGCACGAAGGCGCATTCCGACGCACGCCGGTTTTCGTGTGAGAATCCGCTTACATTGGATTACGGCAGCGTTACGCGGCGGACGTTACACTGATGCCCCATCCGAGGAGCCGAATGTGCCGAATGCGCTGAACCCGTCGAACCTGCAAACCCCGCGCGATCCGGCAGCCACGACGCGACTGGGTCAGTGGATGCACAAGCGCAGCTGGGCCATCGCGATGACGGTGGCGATCGTCATCACGGTGGGCGGCCTGGTGATTCTGGAGACCGCGCGCGAGCGCATTGCCGCCGAGTACGAGACCGCGCTCGAGTCCCGCGACGTCACGGTGCAACTGAGCACACTCGCCAGTCAGCTATCGAACCTAAGCGCACAGCAGAGCGACTTTCTTCTGACGAAGCAGGCGGCGACCGCGCACGCCTATTGCGCGACCGCCTCGCGAATTCGCCAGAGCGAGCAGCAGTTGAACCGCTTCTACCGCGGCGGCAAGGCGGATAACGCCGAACTCACGAGCTTCACGCAGATCCTGGCGCTGATCGAGGCGCGCATCGGCGCGGGCGCCGCCGCACTGCAACGGGCGGCGCCGCAGCCGCTGGATCTGGCCGCGTGCGGGCCGCTGAGCACGGCGAACCCCGCCGACGCGTCGCTGGTGGACAGCACCCTCTCGCTGTTACGCGACAACGAGGAACGCCGCGCGCAGCACGCGCTCGCCGCGAGCCGCGCCGATCAGCGCATTTCCACGCTGTGCGCGGCGGGTCTGTCGGCCTTGAACATCGTGTTGTTCATTCTGCTGTTTCGCAATCTCGGCATTCAGATCGATCGCCAGGCACGCGTGCAGCGTCAGTTGATCACACAACAGGAAGAACTCGACCAGCTGGTCGGCGAACGCACGCGTCAACTGGAAGCGCTGGGCTGGCATTTGCAGGCGGTCAGCGAAAACGAAAAGACCCAGCTCGCGCGCGAACTGCACGACGAACTCGGCGCGATTCTGACCGCCAGCAAGATGGATGTGGCGTGGGCTAACCGCAAGCTGAAGGACAGCGCGCCGGAGATCGCCGACAAGCTTCAACGCGCGCTCGCCAATCTCGACCAGGGCATTGCGCTCAAGCGCCGCATCATCGAAGACATGCGGCCCACCGTGCTGGCCAATTTCGGGCTCGTCACCGCGCTGCGCACGCTCGCCGACGAAGCCGCGCAACGCAACGGCTGGACGCTCGACCTGCACCTCCCCGCCGACGATATCCAGCTCGACGAGCAGACCGAGATCGCACTGTTTCGCGTCGCCCAGGAATCGCTGACCAATGCGGCGAAATACGCGCGGGCGTCGAGGGTGTCGATTGCCTTGGAGGTCGGCGACGGCCAGGTGGCCCTGCATATCGCCGATAACGGTGTCGGCATCATGCCGGCCGATCTGAAGCGCACCCACACGCACGGCCTGCTCGGCATGCGCCAGCGGGTCGCCGCGCACGGCGGGCGTTTCGATATCCGGCGCGGCGAGCCGAACGGCACCGACATCGACGTCGTGATGCCGAGCGTCAGCACCGCAACGCCGTCGATCGATCTGCCGCCGGCCACGCCCACGCGCTCGCCGGTCTAGCAAGGCGCGACCCTGCGTCGTTCAAGCACGTGTAGGAGTGCGCCGACGCAAACACCGGAGCCCACCTACAACAAAATCGCGACGCAACTGACAGCGCGGCCCCCGCCCTTTTTTTAACATGCAATCAGACCGGATCGACTGGCGATCTGACACAAGCCCCGGTCGCATGTGCCGGACAGCACGGGCACATCAACCGATGCATTCTCGACAAGGAGAACTTTCATGACTCGACTGATCGCTTTGCTTCTCATTGCAGGGACCGCCGCGCTCGCGGGTTGCAACACGATGGCCGGCGCCGGGCAGGACATCTCGAAGGGCGGCAACGCCATCACGAACTCGGCGGATCAGGCGAAGTAAGCCGGTCGCCGAGCGACACGGCAGCGCTTCGCGGCGCTGCCGCGAGCCGTTGCCTCACGCTGTGTCGTGCTTTTGCAGGAACAGAAAGCCCGTCGCGAGTCATCTCGCGACGGGCTTTTTTTAAAGGGTGGCGCAGGCGCAACGCAGGCGAGACGCAGGCGCGAAACAGTCGCGCCCGCAAACAAAACGGCGACCCACTCGCGTGGATCGCCGCTCCGTCCTCCCCAAGACTGTCCGCCGCTCACAGGCGCTACATACGCCTGTGAGCGCGGCGTGCTTATTGCCCCGTCAGCGTGTTCGTCAGTTCCTGACTCGGCGTGCCGGTATTGCCGTTCTGCGCGATCAGCAGATGGATCTGCCCCGGCAGCAACTGGCTGAGCGTGCCGCCGATCGGCACCGACGTCACCAGCCAGTCCGCGTTGTTCGACAGCGAGAACGCGGCCGACTGGAAGATCGGCGTCTTGTTGCCGGAGACGGTCGCGATCAGCTCGTATTGGCCGCCGGACACATAGATCGAATCCTGACCGCTGGCGGGCACGGCGTTCTTGTACTGCACACCCGTCATGGTCGGCGTGAGATTGGTAACATCGGTCGTACCGGCCGGCACCAGGTACAGGTCGAGATTGCCCGCGTTCTGCGACGCATTGAAACCGCGCAGACGCGCGCTGTTGGACAACAGGCCCTTGTCGAACGGATCGTCGATCAGGCCGATGTCCGGCGCGGTCACGTTCGGCAACGCGATCACGGTGTAGTCGTGGCCGTTCGCGACGTTCGGAAAATTGCCGCTCGCGAGCGCGGTCGTCGTGCCGGTCGCCGCATAGGCGGCCGTGGTCGAGCCCGTGCCGATATTGGTGAGGTTGGTCACGCCTTTATAGCCGACGTTGGTTTGCCCCGAAGGCGCGGTGCCGTTCACCAGGAAGTCGAGTGCCGGACTGCTGGGATTCGCATTGATGAAATGAATCTCCGGATTCGTGATCCCGAGTTCCTTGCCCACGTCGCTGGTGCCGCCGCCACCGCAGGCGCTCAGAAGGGACGCAACAGCAGCCATCGCCGCCATGGTTCGGATCGTTTTCATTGTGTTCACCTATTTCGATGTTGGGCTCATGGCCCATTGATTTATGGGTGCTTCGCCTCGAACCTCGGAATGTCCGACACCCGTTTTCAACGCTGCTTCGAATGGTGTCTGGACGGCGTTCCGAAACGGAGCACTCCCTCCTTCCCTGCCGCACAACGCGCCCGTATCAGGAGCGGCGCGGTCCGTGTCGATGGACGCTCGCTTTGAGCAATGCGTGTGCCGCGGGGGTCGAATTGGCTTGCGGCGACGCAAGAATGTCTTACGGCGCAATGATTTGCGTGGATTAGAATTTTTCCTCGGCGGCGTGGCCCGACGCGCGGTGTATCGTTCGTCCGCGTCCCATACTTACACGGTCCCCCGCATGCCTTACCAACGCTTACTCGCCGAACTCGATCTCGGCTTCACCCGTTTGCGCAACCGCGTGGTGATGGGTTCGATGCACACCGGCATGGAAGACCGCTTCTGGCATTACCCGAAGCTGGCCGCCTATTTCCGCGAACGCGCCAGGGGCGGCGTGGGACTGATCATCACCGGCGGCATCTCGCCGAATCGCGAAGGCTGGCTGCTGCCGTTCGGCGGCACGCTGAACTCGGTGTTCGATCTGCGCAATCACCGGCAGTTGACCGAAGCCGTGCATGCCGAAGGCGGCAAGATCGCGCTGCAGATCCTGCATGCGGGCCGCTATGGGTATCAGCCGTTCGTGGTGTCGGCCTCCGCGCTCAAATCACCGATCTCGAAGTTCAAGCCGCGCGCGTTGAGCGTGGCCGGCATCGCGAAGACCGTGCGCCACTACGCGCGCTGCGCCCGCCTCGCGCAACGCGCGGGCTACGACGGCATCGAAATCATGGGCAGCGAAGGTTATCTGCTCAATCAGTTCCTGTGCCCACGCACCAATAAGCGCACTGACGACTATGGCGGCAGCATCGGGAATCGCCTGCGGCTCGCGCGCGAGATCGTCGAGCGGGTGCGCGCGGCGTGCGGCGAACGCTTTATCGTCGTGTACCGGCTTTCGCTGATCGATCTGGTGGAAGGCGGCAATACCTGGGACGAGACCGTGCAGGTCGCCAAGGCACTCGAAGCGGCCGGCGTGACGATGTTCAATACCGGCATCGGCTGGCATGAAGCGCGTGTGCCGACTATCGTAACGTCGGTGCCGCGCGCGGCGTTTGCCGAACTCAGCGCGCGGTTGAAGGCCGCGGTGAAGGTGCCGGTGATCGTGTCGAACCGCATCAACACGCCGGAAGTCGCCGAAGCGCTACTCGAACAGGGTGCTGGCGATCTGGTGTCGATGGCGCGGCCGCTGCTGGCCGATCCGGAGTTCGTCGTCAAGACCGCCGAAGGCCGCACGCACGAAATCAACACCTGTATCGCCTGCAATCAGGCCTGCCTCGATCACACGTTCAAGAACCAGCGCGCGTCGTGCCTGGTGAACCCGCGCGCGGGGCGCGAGACCGAACTGGTCTATCGCCCGGTCGCGAGTCCGCAGGCGGCGCGTTCGGTCGCCGTAGTCGGCGCGGGGCCGGCGGGCTTGTCGGCGGCGACCGTGGCGGCCGCGCGCGGGCATCGCGTGACGCTGTTCGATGCGGGCGCAAGCATCGGCGGCCAGTTCAATCTGGCGATGCGCGTGCCCGGCAAGGAAGAGTTCAGCGAGACCATCCGTTATTTTCAGAGCCAGTTGCAGCGACATCAGGTCGACGTGCGGCTCGACACGCGCGTCGATGCCGCCCTGCTGGCGGCCGGCGCTTACGACGACGTGATCGTCGCCACCGGCATCGTGCCGCGGCGGCCGGCGATTAGCGGCATTGAGGGGCCGAACGTGCTGTCGTATGTGGACGTGTTGCGCGGCGCGCCGGTCGGGCGCCGCGTCGCGGTGATCGGCGCGGGCGGCATCGGCTTCGACGTCAGCGAGTTCCTGTTGCATCGCCCCGGTGAGCCGCTGCCGACGCCGCGCGACACCTGGCTCGACGAGTGGGGCGTGGATCTCGCGGTGCGGGAACGCGGCGGCCTGAAAGCGCCGGTCACGCCGCAGCCGCCGCGCGATATCTGGTTGTTGCAGCGCAAGGCCGGCAAGCTGGGAATGGGACTCGGCAAGACGTCGGGCTGGGTGCATCGCGCGACGCTGGCAAGAAACGGCGTGAAGATGCTCGGCGGGGTGTCGTACCGGGAGATCAGCGCGCGCGGTTTGAAGATCGAGCGTGACGGTGTCGAGGAATGGCTCGAAGTGGACACGATCGTGGTGTGCGCGGGGCAGGATTCGCTGCGCGATCTGCATCCGGTGGCGGCGGAGCATGTCGCCGTGCAGACCGGGGGTCCGCGTTATCACGTGATTGGCGGCGCCAAACTGGCAGGCGAACTGGACGCGAAGCGGGCGATCCGCGAAGGCGCTGAGGTGGCGGCGGCGCTTTAATCCAGCGCGGTTTGCGAAGGCGAGGCGGCGGCATGCTCGCCGCTCGGCGAACCTCGCCTCCCGGCGCACGCATCAGGCAGCAAGGCCCTTCTTGCGGTAATCGAACCAGAACGACAGCCCCACGCTCGCCAGAATCACCACGGTCGCGATCACGGTGGACCGCGTGACCGGCTCGCCGAGCAACAGCGCGCCGAGCGCTACCGCGACTACCGGATTCACGTACATACAGCTGCTGGCGATGATCGGACTGGTGTGCCGGATCAGGAAGCCATACGCGACGTACGCGGCCATCGTGCCGATCAGCATCAGGTAGACAAACGCCAGCACCGGCAGAAAATGCACTTCGAGCATCCGCTCGCCGGAGACCCACGCGACCATGCTCGACATCGCGCCGCCCAGGCCGATCTGCAGCGAGGTCGACAGAAACAGGTCCGACGGCAGTTTCAGACGCCCGGCCAGATGCGCGCCGCCGGCCCAGAACAGCGCGCCGCACAGAATCGCCAGACTGCCGCCCGCCGACCCGGGCGAGCTGTCGCCGTGACTAAGAATCGCGATGCCGACGAGCCCCAACCCCACCGCGAACCACTCGCCCCGGCCGATCTTGCGCCCCGCCACCGCCGCGATCACCGTGGCGAACAGCGGCACGGTGGCCACCATCACGGCGGCGGTGCCGGTGCCGACGGTACGCATGCCGAACGCCAGCATGCCGCTCGACAAGCCGACCAGCATCGTGCCGACCAGCCCGGCATTGCGGATTTCGGCCATGCTCGGCCAGGCCGGCTTGCGACGCACCGCGAAGATGAACAGGCCGATGCCGGCGAACAGGTTGCGCATGCCCGACAGCAGCAGCGGCGGAAACGAGCCAAGCGCGACGTGCACGGCCAGATAGGTCGAGCCCCACACGAGATAAACGACGCCGAGCGCCAGCGCGATCTGGCCGTTGCGCGACTGCGGCAAACGGATGGGAAAACTGCGCGGAAAGCGATTGAGGAGTGGCGGCGACATGCGTTCAACCCGCCCCTGCCGCTAACGATCCCGCGTTCCCGCGGAAGGCCCGGTGGCGGGATGGCGGACACCGCATCGGCGATGCGGTCGGACGGGCGAGGCTGGCGGACATGTGGTGGAACGGAAGGACGATAAATGGCCAAAGGGCCACAACGCCGCGGCATTCGAAAGAGGTCGATTCGCGGCGAACACGCGCCAAATGCTCGGCGCGCATCGCATTATGCAGTAAGCGCCCACCGCGTCAGTCGAAAGAATCGTAACTTTTTAGCGTACTTGCAACAAAAAAAGCCGGGGATTTCTCCCCGGCTTTGACACCGTTTTTAGCACCCATCGGCGCCGCCGCGTTCACGCTATGCGAGCGGCATCGACGGCGTGCGTCAGTTGGCCATGGCGCCCGATGCTTCGTGCTTCATGCCCATCGCGTCGCCGCTCTTCTTCATCTTGTCGTGTTTCATCGTGTTCTTCTTCATGCTGTCTTTCGACATGGTGTCTTTGGACATGGAGTCCTTCGACATCGTGTCTTTCGACATGGCGTCGTTGGACATCGCGCCGCTGGCTTGCGCGAACGCGGCGCCGCCGCTGGTCAGAAGAGCGACGGCCACTGCTGCGATTGCGAACTTTTTCATGGGATAACTCCGTTGTTGTGGATATTTCAAAACCGGCTGATCGGGTGATTCGATGCACAGATCGCCTGATCGCCGGCGTATTTCCGAAGCTTCTGCCGCCCGGGGGTGCGTGAAGGGCCAGGCGTCAATGCCGGCTCATCGCGCGACCCGCGTGCGTCAGGAGCCTCCGAACCAGTTGTAGCCCTGGTCGACCCAATAGCCGCCAGGGAACGTGTTGGTGACGAACATCTCGACGATGTGCTTCGGATTCTTGTAGCCGAGCTTGGTCGGCATGCGCAGCTTCATCGGGAAGCCGTATTTCGCGGGCAGACGTTCGCCGTCGTAGTCGAACGTCAGCAGCGTTTGCGGATGCAGCGCGGTCGGCATGTCGATGCTTTCGTAGTAGTCGTCCGCGCATCTGAAGCCGACGTATTTCGCGCTGGTGTCCGCGCCGATGCGTCGGAGAAAATCGCCGAACGGCGTGCCGCCCCAGCGGCCGATCGCACTCCACCCTTCCACGCAGATGTGTCGCGTGATCTGCTCGGCGTGCGGCAATGCGTATAACTCGGGCAAGCTCCACGCGCGCTGGCCGTTGACGAGGCCGCCGATCTTCAATTGATAATCGGCGCCATCCACTTCGGGCACGTCATCGATGCCGTAGAACGCGTTGAACGGGAACGGTCGCGTGATTTGCGCTTCGGTGTAGGTCGGCGCGAGCTGCTTCGGATCGAACAGCGCGGCCTGCGCACGGTCGTTCAGGCGCGACACGGCGGTCAGAAATTTATTGACCGAGTCGTTGTCGGTGAGCGAGCAGCCGGTCAGCATCGACAGGCCGCCGAGCGTCAGCAGACGCTTGCCGAACAGGCGACGCGACGGCATGGTGAGTTCGCGCCGGGCGTCGATCAGGATCGATTCGCGATCGAGCGAGTGCGCAGCTTGCTGCGAGGGTTTTCGAATGGGCTTGTTCATGATTCGATATCCATAACTTTCGGTTGCGGCGACTCGGTGGCGACTAAGCGGCGGCTAAGTGGAGACTCAACGCCCGCGCAACATGGCCAGCAGCGAGCGCGGCACGAGCGCCACCATCGCCAGATGCACGGCAATGAAGGCCGCCATCAGCGACATCGCGCAGAAGTGCACGATGCGGGCGTTGTCATAGCCGCCCATCAGTTCGCGCAGCAGCGGAAATTGCACCGATTTCCAGATTGCGAGGCCCGACAACACCAGCGCGATCAGATCGCAGACCACGAACAGGTAGGCGAATTTCTGCACCGCGTTGTAGACGCGCAGATCGGCGTGCGAAAGCTTGCCGGTCAGCGCCGCGATGAAGTCGTGCAGCACCGCGCGCGGCGACACCGGCAGGAATTTGCGCACGAAACGCCCGCTCGCCAGGTTCAGCGCGAGATACAGCAGCCCGTTGAAAACCAGCAGCCACATCGCCGCGAAATGCCATTGCAGCGCGCCGCCGAGCCAGCCGCCGAGTGTGATGTCGGTCGGGAAGCGAAACGCCGGGAAGATCGGCGACGCGTCGTAAATGCGCCAGCCCGACAGCATCATCAGGATCGCCGCGAGCGCGTTGAGCCAATGCGTAACGCGCACCCATAGCGGATGAATCGTGCCGGGCTGCGGCACGGCGGGCGGCGCGAGCTGTGGGTCGCGATCGCGCAGTGCATGAGGGGTTGCCATGAAAATCTCCTGTCGAACAGAGTGGGCGTGTCTTCCAGAGTTAACGCCATCGCGCTGCCCCTGGTCCCATAACGCTTACCCTGATCCTTTGCCAAGTCGTGGTTGTGAACGGCCGGATCGCCGGCTCACTGGCAGGCGGCCAGCTCGGCCACTTGCAGCACGTCGCCGGTTGCGTCGTTTTCGACGAACGCGACCACGCCGAAGCGATCGGCGCTGCCGCCGGCATCGGCGCCGCTTGCGTCGACGCGAACGTCGCGGTGAATCCGCGCATTGCCGCCGACCAGCGGCACCGGCCCGATCCATTGCCGCACCACACGTTCGTGATGCAAGGTGGCGCCGCTGTTTTCACCCGCGCCGACGTGCGAGCTCAGCGCGTTTTCATACACGGCGACGTACGCGTTGAGTTGTCCGGCGGCGTCCGTGGCCTTGCTGGTGAATTGCGCGGTGACATTGAACGCGCCAGGCGCCTGCGGATTCAGTTCGAGCGCGACGTTCGCCTGCGCCGGTTCGGCGACGACCTTGCCGATGCGGCTGTCGAAACTGTCGCGTTGCGACCAGCTACGCAGCTCGCGGCCCGACACGAAGATTTCCGGTGTATAGATGGTGTGGCCGCCGGCCAGATCGGTCAGCGTCTGCTGGCGTTCGGTGAAGCGATGTTGCGAGAAACGGTCGGTCCAGCCGAGGCTGTTCCAGTAGTCCACATGCAACGCGAGCGGCACGATGCCTTGCGTCGCGCCACTGTTTTTCCATTGGCTCAGCCAGTTGTCGGCGGGCGGGCAGCTATTGCAGCCTTCGCTGCTGTAAAGCTCGACCAGCGCCACGCGATGCGCCGGACTGTGGGCGCTGCAGACGGCGGCCGCCGCGTTGGCGAGGCCGCTGGCGGCAAGCAGACTGACCGCGGCGACGCAAGCGATGGCTCGCGTGAAAAGGCGGAACGAAGGACGCGTGGTCGGCGGCGTTTGCGGCTGCATGCACAGCCACACGAACGGCCGCATCAGCGGTCGAGCGAGCCGTTGCGCCATCGACTGCGTTAATGGCCGATAGCCGGCGCGGCGGGTACGGGCGGTTTGCATGACGTGCTCCCATCAGGATCTGCACGTTTGTCGAACCGCCCGGCCGCTTATGACAGGCCGTTCCAAATTTATTTCCACCGACCTGCCCGCTCAGCGCGAGCGGCTCAGTCGTAACTCATCACTACCGTCACGCGCGTGTCCGGCGTGGCGTTTTTCGGCGACAACGACATCACGCCGCCGTCACGGCCGACCTTGTAGTGACCGTCGCGCGTCGCCGGGGCAAGCCGCCCGCCACGTTCGACAAAGCGCGTCACCATGCTGTCGCCCGAACTCGCGCCGCCGTTCACCTGCAACGCGACATCGGCACCTGCGGTCACCCCTGGCGGCCCACTGAACGTCAGCGTCACCGCGGAACCTTGCAGTCCTTGCAAGGCGCCCATGGTGCCGACCCGCGCGCCGGGTGCCGCCGACACTTCCAGTTGCGGCGCCACGATCGCGCCGGAAAACGTGATCGTTCCGCCTTCCGACGCCGACGCCGCTAGCGGCGCCGTCATCAGCGCCAGCGTGGCCGCCGTGCCGAGCGCCACAAACCGCCCAGTTGCCGTTTTCATCAGCCTCTCTCCTTAAGCCGCCTCGAATCGCATCGCGTCATCGGCGGGCCGCGCAGCGCGACATCGTTACGCTGGAGTACGGCCCGTCTGACAGGCGCGTTAACGGCACCGGCATGCGCGGCCTTGAATGACACACGCATACGAAGCCGAACCGGCGCCACGCAGACGGCTCGGCGTGGCGTCGAACGAAGAGACTCAGGATGCCGTGCTAACATTCTCCTTTCAATTGCGCCGCGATCGATGCTCTCGCGGCGCCGAACCGATTCGATTCCGAACCTTGCCGGTCAACCCCATGCGCTTCCCGACTTTTCCTGCCCACACCCGCTTGCGCCCCTGCCGCGCAACCGGTTGCGCGCGCAAGGAATTCACCCGGCTGCGCGGCGGTGAGCCGGCCCGAATGCTTCCGCGAAAGCTTCCCCAACTTCTCCCGCTCTCCGCCGCCCGGCGCCCGATCTGACGCAGCCCGCTCCTTGCCCGAGCCGCGTAGTGGGGTTCCGGGCCGATCGCCTCCGCATGCTGTTCCCTCACCCGCAGATCGCACTGGAGTCCCCGTCGTGAAGAAGACGAAAACCTGTTACCTCACCGAACTCGACGTCGCCCGTCTCGAGAAGCACGCGGCCGCGCCCGGCGCCGACGCCCGGCTGCAAGACATGCTCGACCAGGTTCTCGAACGCGCCGCGATCGTCGACTCGCGCGAGATTCCCGCGAACATCGTCACGATGAATTCGCAGGCTATCCTCGTCGACGAAACCAGCGGCGAGCACATGACGTGGACCCTCGTCTATCCCCCAGAGGCCGAGTTCGCAAGCGGCCGTCTGAACGTGTTCTCGCCGCTCGGTCTCGCGCTGCTCGGCGCCAGGCGCGGCGAGAAAATCCGCTTCACGCCGCCGAGCGGCGCCGAGAAAGTGCTGAAGCTCGAGAAGATCCTGTTTCAACCCGAAGCCGCCGACGACTTCACGCGGTGAACCCACCGCGCGGCGCCGTGAATCGTTGCGTCGCAGCATGTCTGCCGGGCCTATCTCTAGAAGAATAGGTCGCGCCCGGCGACAGTGATACCCGCCGTGATACCCGGTATCCGAGTTTTCAAGATGGGTTGCCAAGCAGCGGCCGGCCGGTGTATCGTGTGCGCTGCTAACGCGGGGGTCCTGCGTCGCACGGAGGTTGGGGGTCCGTGCTGCGTGGGTGAGAAATACCCTTTGAACCTGATCTGGATAATGCCAGCGCAGGGAAGCGTACGGATTTCGCTCCCGGTCTACCGTTTCATCTCTCGCGATTTCCGACTTCTTCCGTCTCGTCTCCTGCTTAGCCGCCCCACATTGCTATTGGCTCAGGAGATAACGCATGAACGCCAACCCGAAATTCCTTTCCGCCGACGCGCACGTCGACGAAGCCGCTGTCGCGCCGCTGCCGAATTCCCGCAAGGTCTACGTGACCGGTTCGCGTGCCGACATCCGCGTGCCGATGCGCGAGATCTCGCAAGCGGACACGCCGGACAGCTTCGGCGGCGAAAAAAATCCGCCGGTCTATGTCTACGATACGTCGGGCCCCTACTCCGATCCGGATGCCAAAATCGACATTCGCGCCGGTCTGCCCGCGCTGCGTCAGGCGTGGATCGAGGAGCGCGGCGACACCGAAGCGCTGACGGGTCTGTCGAGCGACTTCAGCCGCGAACGCGCCGCCGACACCGCCACCGCCGACCTCCGTTTCAAGGGCCTGCACCGCACGCCGCGCCGCGCGATCGCCGGCCAGAACGTGTCGCAGATGCACTACGCACGCAAGGGCATCATCACGCCGGAAATGGAATACATCGCGATTCGCGAGAACCAGCGCCGCGCGGAATATCTGGAAAGCCTGAAGACGAGCGGCCCGAACGGTGAAAAGCTCGCCGCGATGATGGGCCGCCAGCATCCGGGCCAGGCGTTCGGCGCCAGCGCGTTCGGTCCGAACGGCCTCACCGCGATCACGCCGGAATTCGTGCGTGAGGAAATCGCCCGCGGCCGCGCGATCATTCCGAACAACATCAATCACCCGGAAAGCGAGCCGATGATTATCGGCCGCAACTTCCTCGTGAAGGTGAATGCGAACATCGGCAATTCGGCGGTGACGTCGTCGATCGGCGAAGAAGTCGACAAGATGACGTGGGCGATCCGCTGGGGCGGCGACACGGTCATGGATCTGTCCACCGGTAAGCACATTCACGAAACGCGCGAGTGGATCATCCGCAATTCGCCGGTGCCGATCGGCACGGTGCCGATCTATCAGGCACTGGAAAAGGTCAACGGCAAGGCCGAAGACCTGACCTGGGAAATCTTCCGCGACACGCTGATCGAACAGGCCGAGCAAGGCGTCGACTACTTCACGATTCACGCGGGTGTGCGTCTGCAATACGTGCCGCTCACCGCTAAACGCATGACCGGGATCGTGTCGCGCGGCGGCTCGATCATGGCGAAGTGGTGCCTCGCGCATCACAAGGAAAGCTTCCTGTACGAGCATTTCGAAGATATCTGCGAAATCATGAAGGCCTATGACGTGGCCTTCTCGCTCGGCGACGGCCTGCGTCCGGGCTCGATTTACGACGCCAACGACGAAGCCCAACTCGGCGAATTGAAGACCCTCGGCGAACTCACGCAGATCGCGTGGAAGCACGACGTGCAAACCATGATCGAAGGCCCCGGCCACGTGCCGATGCAGTTGATCAAGGAGAACATGGACCTGCAGCTGGAATGGTGCGACGAAGCGCCGTTCTACACGCTGGGACCGCTCACTACCGACATCGCGCCGGGCTACGATCACATCACGTCGGGTATCGGCGCGGCGATGATCGGCTGGTTCGGCACGGCGATGCTGTGCTACGTCACGCCGAAGGAACACCTCGGCTTGCCGAACAAGGACGACGTCAAGACCGGCATCATCACCTACAAGCTCGCCGCGCACGCCGCCGATCTGGCGAAGGGCCATCCGGGCGCGCAGGTGCGTGACAACGCGCTCTCGAAAGCACGCTTCGAATTCCGTTGGGAAGACCAGTTCAACCTCGGTCTCGACCCGGACAAGGCGCGCGAATTCCACGACGAAACGCTGCCGAAGGATTCGGCGAAGGTCGCGCATTTCTGTTCGATGTGCGGTCCGCACTTCTGCTCGATGAAGATCACGCAGGACGTTCGCGAATTCGCCGCGCAACAAGGCGTCACCGACGACGAAGCGCTGAAGAAAGGCATGGAAGTGAAGTCGATCGAGTTCATGAAGAAAGGCGCGGAAATTTATCAGCGTCAATAACGGTTGAGGCGTTGAGTGGGCGGTGCGATTGCCCCGCCCTCACGCGCACGACCTTGCATTGCAATACCGAAGCCCGCCATTGCGCGGGCTTTTTTGGTGCTCGACATCAGGCACGCCGCATGCTGACAGAAGGGAAACATTTGATTACGAAACCGACAGCCCGCTCACAAGCTCACACATCTTGATACGGGCTGCGGCTCTACCATCAAATGCAGGGATGGTCATTTCCGTCATGGGTGTCCACTGTTCCATCCACTTCGAATAACTCACTTCCACGGGAGTCAGCATCATGAAATCGATCCGACAAATCACCGCGCTCGCCACGCTCGTCGCCGTGGTGGCGAGCCTATCCGCCTGTGGCGACATGAGCCGGCAGGGCCGCGATACGGCCATCGGTGCTGGCTTGGGCGGCGCGGCGGGCGCGGCGATCGGCGGCAATGCGCTGTCGACGGTGGGCGGTGCGGCGGCGGGCGGCATCATCGGTAACCAGGTGGGCAAGTAACGGTGCAAATAACGGTGGCGAGCGGGTGGCGAGCGGCTGGCCGGGATGGATGAGATCCGGTCGGCCGCCTCGTCGATGCGTTGCAATGACCTGAAATAAGCCGTTACGGTTTTGCAATCCTGCGCGCATCGTCGCGGCGTAAGCTCATGGCATGACGCCGCCGGCCGGCGTTCGATATAACCAGGAGCGCGTCATGAAGTCCCGCGTCGTCAATCCGTTCCGTGCGCTCGGCCCGCAGCTGCCGCGCGGCTTTTATCGTCGCTTAACCCGTTTTTCGCGAACCGGCTTCGCCCTCGGCGGCGCGGTCTGCGTGCTCACATTGTCCGGTTGCTATTACCCGTACGGCTATTATCCGGGCGCTTACTCGCCGTACTACGCCACGGTCCCCGCCGGCGCTACCCAGCAGGATCTGGGCGTGGCGCAAAACGATCCGGCCGCGATACAGCAACAGCAGCAATTGCAAGCACAACAGGCCCAGTCGCAGGCGCGCTCGGCCCAGCAAGTGCCACCGGCCACCTACGCGACCGCGGTGGTTCCGCCACCACCGGTCTATGTTGCGCCGGCTTATCCCGCCTACTATCCGCCGCCGGTCTATCCCGCCTACCCGGCCTATTACGGCGGCTATCCGGGCTGGTATGGGCCGTCGGTATCCATCGGCTTCGGTTTCCGCGGCTATTGGGGTGGTCATGGCGGCTGGGGCGGGCACGGCCACTGGCACTGAGCGTGCCGGTTTCGGCGCTTTTCGCTGCTTGGGCCGCTTGCCTACGTGTCTCCCGCGTGCCCAGGTCGCAGGCTCAGTTCTTCAACTTGCCATTAGAGACCCTTGCGTGGCCTGTGGCCGTCTGAAACGCCGCCAGGCATTACTTGATGCGCAGCGCGTCACCCATCCGTCGGGCGACGCGCCCCGCTGCCCGCCTTCATCTCGCGCCCGTAGTTTCCCCTCTTGACCTGCCCCAGCCGAGTTCTATGCTTCTGTAGAACCGCACGCAGTACCCGTTTAAATAAGCGCCCCGGCCGACCACACCATTGCCGCCGGCGCCCATCCGTCCTAACGACGCGCCCCGTAGTGCGTGGTCCCGCGTCGAGTCCGAACAACAACGAAGGAGACGCGATGTTTCATCAACTACTCACTCCGGTCGGCAACTCACTGCCGCTCTCGTTCCTGGTCGCCGCGCTGCCCATCATCGTGGTGCTGCTCCTGCTCGGCTGGGCCCGGCGGCCGGCCTGGCAGGCATCGCTCGCGGGGTTGATCGTCGGCCTGATCGTGGCGATCTTCTTCTGGCAATTTCCGCTGGGACTCGCGTTCGATTCGGTCGCCAACGGCGTCGTGTTCGCCTGCTGGCCGGTCATGTGGATCGTGTTCACGGCGATCCTGCTGTACAACATCTCGCAGCGCTCGGGGCGCTTCGCGGCTTTCCGCATGTGGATGATCGACAATCTGCCGAACGACCGGCGCGTCGTGCTGGTGGTGATCGGCTTCTCGTTCGGTGCGCTGCTCGAAGGGATTTCCGGCTTCGGCACGCCGGTCGCGATTACCAGTTCGCTGCTGATCCTGCTCGGCTTTCCGACGCTCGAAGCACTCACCTTCACGCTGATCTTCAACACCGCGCCGGTCGCGTTCGGCGCGCTGGGGGTGCCGATCACCGTGCTCGGCGCGGTCACGCACCTGCCGGCCGATTCGCTCGCCAAGATGGTCGGCCGCCAGCTGCCGTTCTTCGCGTTCCTGCTGCCCTTCTATGTGATCGGCGTGTACGCCGGTTTTCGCAACATGCTGCGCGTGTGGCCGGTGCTGCTGGTGTCGGGCGCGAGCTTCGCACTGACCCAGTTCGTCGCGTCGAACTACGTGAACTACAGCCTGACCGACGTGTTGTCGTCGATGGTGTCGCTGATCCTGACCATCGCGTTCCTGCGCGTCTGGCGGCCGGCGGCGGATCCGAAGTTCGCGATCAACATCGACCGGGTCGGCGAGGTGCGCGGCAAGATCGGCGGCGGCCAGGGCTGGTATCCGTGGATCATCGTGTCGGTCGTGGTCATTATCTGGACCATCGCGAAGATCTTCCTGATCGGTGACGTCAAGGTGCCGTGGCCCGGACTCGACAAGGCCGTCTTCATCACGCTGTACAACACGCCGTATAGCGCCGTGTGGGACTTCCAGCCGCTCGCCACCGGCACGGCCATTCTGGTCGCGGCGATTATCACGGCGTTCGTGGTCGGACTGAGCGCGAGCGAGTTCGGCAAGGCGATCGCCGATACCTGGGTGCAAACGCGTATCGCCATCCTGACGGTGGCGACCATCGTCGGACTCGCGTATCTGATGAACTACTCGGGCTTGACCTACACGCTCGGTCTGGGCGCGGCGTCGGTCGGGCCGTTCTTTCCGCTGGTGTCGGCGTTCCTCGGCTGGGTCGCGGTGTTTCTGTCCGGTAGCGATACGTCGGGCAATGCGCTGTTCGGCAACCTGCAGGTGGTGGCGGCGCATCAGTTGAATCTGAATCCGATCCTGATGGCGGCGACCAATTCGTCGGGCGGTGTGATGGGCAAAATGATTTCGCCGCAAAACATCTCGACCGGCGTGGCGACCACCGAACTCAAAGGTAAGGAAGGCGTGGTGTTCGCCCGGACCTTCAAGCATTCGATTCTGCTGACGGTGCTGCTCGGGGTGCTGGTGTGGCTGCAGCAGAACGTGTTGCAGGGGATGATTCCGCACTAGGAAGATGGCGAGGGAAGTTGGCCGTTGCCTCAGCCGTTGCCTCCGCGGCGGTCAACTTCCGTGATTCCGTACTTCCGTATTCCCGTACTTCCGAAACGCCACGCTACCGCAAAATAATTCACGATCTCGCCACACGCGCTCGGCCCCGACTGGCACGGCTCCAACCGCACAACCACCTCATCGTAATTTTTCTCACATCAGCGTGAGAATTGCTCGTTTTGCATACGCCGCGCCAGCGCTTACGATCCCCTTTATCCGACGCCCCCACTCTCCCGCATCTTGCCGTTTCATTCCAGGCTGAAACGTTTCGCGCGATCGCGCTGCTACGATGCGCTGGCGTCTCGACTCAACCGCGCGCGGCGCCCCTTCGATGAAAGCTAAAAACCTCCTCCAGTTACTGATTCTCGCTGCCTTATGGGGCGCGTCCTTTCTGTTTATCCGCGTCGGCGTGACCGATTTCGGCGTCGCGCCGTTAATGGCGCTGCGTGTCGGCATCGGCGCGGCCTTCCTTATCATCGTGCTGATCGCTCGCCGGCCGTTGCGGCAATCGGTCACGATCCTGCGCACGCGCGCCTTTCCGCTGCTGGTGGTCGGCATTCTGAATTCGGCGGCGCCCTTCTGCCTGTTCGCCTATGCCGAGCTGACGCTGTCGGCCGGCGTCACGTCGGTGATCAATGCGAGCACGCCGCTGTGGGGCGCGCTGGTCGCGTTCGTCTGGCTGCGCGACCGGCTGAGCGGAATGCGCACGCTCGGTCTCGTGGTCGGCTTCCTCGGCGTGTTGATGCTGGTGTGGGACCAGATCGCAGCGCCGGGCAGTTCGGCGGCCACGCCATTGACCACCGCGCTGGCGGCCGGCGCGGCGCTCGGCGCCACGCTGCTGTACGGCATCGCCGCCAATTACACCAAGCGCCACCTGACCGGCGTCGATGCGCTCACCGTCGCCGCCGGCACGATGACAGGCGCCACCATCGTGCTGCTGCCGCTCGCGGTGATCTACTGGCCGGCCGCGCCGATCTCACCGCATGCGTGGGGCGCGGTGATCGCGCTGGGGGTGGCGTGCACCGGCGTCGCGTATATGTTGTTCTTCCATCTGATCGCGGTGGCCGGACCGGCGCGCGCTATCACCGTGACCTTCGTGATTCCGATTTTCGGCATTTTGTGGGGTGCGCTGTTTCTCGGCGAAAGCGTGTCGCCCGGCATGCTGGAAGGCTGCGGCGTGATTCTGGTCGGCACCGCGCTCGCCACTGGTGTCATCAAGCGGCTACCCGGGGTCGGCCCGCGGCGCGCCGACACCTGAGCTGAGCCTGACCGGGCTCGGACCCTGTTCGACGCGCGTCGCATGTTGCGGTGTTTGCGTTTTGATTGGCCACGCATTGCGCGTCGGCAAAAAAATAGCCCGCACTCTTTCGGAGTGCGGGCGAAACCGTCGCCCTACGAGGATAGGCGACGGGGCCACCGAGGCCGCGCGCGTTGCGCGCAGGCCATCATCGGGCGCAGCACCGGTTCATCGTCCGATGCTGGAATCGTCTGGAACACTTGCCTGGAAAACCCTGTCGGCTTAACCAATCCGGCCCCATGAGTCTATAAAAGCAGCTTGTGTGCCAGTTATTGAAAGTCAACGGAGAAATCTCGCAAGCGTTTGATTCTTATTAGAATTTATTGCGAGACGGTGCGGCGGAGGGAGGCGGTGGAGCGGGCTTAGACAGTTACGTCACCGGGGTAACGTCACGTTACACGCGGCCGCACAGCGCGGCCGCATACGTTCGATTCATACGCCGCGGCCGGCAAGGCGGCGCTCAATGGGTGGGCCACTTCGGCCGTTGCGCCACGCTGTGCCGCAAACGCAGCCCCGTCGGCGGCCGCGATTCTCGCGGGCTCAACGCCGCGCCGCACACAAGCGCCAGGACGAGCAAGCTCGCCGCCCACATCCAGTACGGAATCACGTCGAACATGGCCAACTCCGGTTGATTGCCGGGTTATCCCGGTCGTCGGAGTCAAGCAAAACACGTGCTCGTCTGTAGAGTCAGCGTCCGGCCGATAGTCGGGTTCGGATTCGCCTGCCAGGTGGCAGTGCGCGGTCAAACTCGCGGGCGAAAAAAAGCCCGTCCGGGATGAACCCCGGACGGGCTTTTGGACAGCTGGACCACCTGCCGTGACTGACGACTTACCGCGCCTTACCGCCGTTTGCGGCAGGCCCGGCGGTTTCGCTCAGTGCAACTGGTCGACCATCAGACTCATGATCTGCTTGGCCTGCGGGCTCTGATCGACATCGCCCTTGTCGTTGACCACGGCGACGCGGGTCTGGTTAGGCGTCACGGCGCGCACGTTGACCAGATACTGCTTGGCAACTTTTTCCTTCTTGCCGTGGAAAACCTGGCTCCAGAAGCCCTGCTCCGCCGACGTCAGATCCTTCGGATCGACGTAGCGCACGAAGTACAGGCCACGGGTCAGATCGCGGTCGTCGACGGTGAAGTTGCTACGGTCGAGCGCGAGGCCCACGCGCAACCACGCGCGGTCGTACGGCTCGCCCAGCGTGAGCTCGGTCGACGAGAACTGCGCCTGCGTGTTCGCCGAGTCCGCGTCCGGCATGGGCTGCTGCGCCGACAGCGCGACGTTTTGCGCCGCGGTGGCCGCTGCCGCCGATTTGGCGCCCGCGGTGGCGGCGTTCGGCGCGGTTTGCGCGCCGGCCGGCGACAGATCCGCGCTTTGCGTGTCACCCGATTTACGCGAGTCGGCCAGCGCCAACGCCGCCATCAGGCGCTTCAGGTATTCCTGTTCGAGGCCCGGATCGTTCGGCTTGGCTTCCCATTTGGTCGAATCGTTGTTCGGACCGGTGACCGCCTCACGCAACCCCTTCTGGCTGATGAACACATACGTGCCGCCGCTCGGCGACGTTTCGAGACGCGTGCGGTACTTGTTGCGCTCCGAACTCACGTAGCTGTTGCCCATGGCTTTGGACAGCGTGTTGCGGATCAGGCCGTCGTTGATTTGCGCGTGGGTTTCGTTCCAGTCGGTTTCCATCACGCCCTTGTCGCGCTGGTCGACCACCAGCAGGAAGCCCTGCTCCTGCCAGAAGCGGCGAATCGCCGCCCAGGCCTGGTCAGGCGTCTTGTTGTCGATGACCAGCCAGCTTTCCGTGCCGTCGCGCTGGATGTGCATGCCGGTAACCGGCGGCACCACCACCGTGGTATTGGCCGACGGAGCCTGCGCCTGAACCTGCTTGAGCGTGGACAACGAGGTTTCGCCGCCTTGCGGAGGCAACGAACGCTGATCGGCCGTCTCGTCGATCATGTTCGGCGGGACGGCAAGTGACACCTGCTTCGATTTCGAGTCGCTCTTGTAGTCGATTTTGGTCGGCGACGACGTGCCGCAGCCGGCGACCAGACCGCATGCCATCAGCATTACTGCAAACCGCTTGGTAAGACGAAGATCAGTCATGTTCGGGGAATCCTTCCGCTACGCCACGGCAAGTTTCCGTGGATCAACCCAACATTTTACCGATCCCGGCGAGTCATGTGCAAAAACTGGGGTTTGCCTCAGAAATAAGCAGCCGATGCGGTTTGGTCGAGCCATTGGGCCAGGCCGTTTTTTCTGCGATAGATCCTGCGATGTCACGACGCACGCGAGGCGTTTTCCGGCGCGGGAAAAGCTCGGCCGCGACCGTTTTCGGCCCGCTTTCATACCGCATATTTAACAATCCGCAACCTTTCCCAATTCATTGTCAGACCTATCCCACATCTGCGTCAGATCCTTGTCTCAAAGGCTTTTCGCGTTCCGCTCGCACGTCGTTTTTGAGATTGCTCGATCCAGCGAATCGCCCGTCTGTCGAAGATCAGGAAACCTCAGTGATATCTTGAATTGGACGTCTCAATAAAGTTTGAGCGCTTCCATCGCGAGATCGACTGCTATGCAAAAAACGCGCGCCTGTCAGGCCCTGATCGTTTCGGCGCTGGCCATTTCCCTCTTTTGCGCGAATCCCCCCGCGCACGCCGAATTGGGCGGCGCGATGCGGCTCGACGCCGATTCGACCGGCGTCATGCCGCGCACGCTGCTGAACGGCGCGCTGCGCCTGCGCACGCTGACCGATGCCGGCGCGACCACCGTCAACGAGTACGCCACCAGCACCGGGCTGATCGTCGCCTATGCGTGGCAAGGCCCGACCATGCCGGACTTGCAGACGCTGCTCGGGCCGTACGCGGCGTCGTACCGCAGCGGTGCAGCCGCGGCGGCGGCGAGCGGCAATCTGCATGCGTCGCGCGTGGTCCGGCCGGATGTGATGGTGGAGTCCGGCGGCCCGATGCGCGGCTACGTGGGACGCGCGTGGCTGCCGTCGGCGTTGCCCGCCGGCGTCGCGGCCGACGATTTTCGGTAATGGACGGCGGCGCGCGATATCCGCCCGCCCTGCATCCGCCCTAGCCGCACTCACAAAAAACAACGCGCCGGAGACCGCTCGCACCATGACCCCGTCTATCCCCTTGCTCACGCTGGTCCTCGTTTCCGCCACGCTCGCCGGTTGCGGCGGCGGAGGCGGCGGCAGCACGTCAACCAGCGCCGGCCAAACCGGCTCCGCCAGCGCCCCGGCCAGCGCCGCCACGCCAGCCGCCAGCACGTCGGTGCCGCAATCGACCCTTCCCAACGTCCAGCCGATCGCCGTCACCACCGCGCCGGGCCTGACGCGCAACATGCTGACGACGAGCGTCACCGTCTGTCAGCCCGGCACCGACAACTGCGCGACCATCGACAATGTTCAGGTCGATACCGGCTCGCACGGTTTGCGGATTCTGGCGTCGGCGCTGCCGGCGAACCTCCCGCTCGCGGCGATCGCGTCGGGCGACGGCATCACCGGCGAGTGCGCGGTGTTCGGCGGCGGCTACGCGTGGGGCACGGTACGCAGCGCGGACGTGCGCATGGCCGGCCAGCTGGCCGCGGCGATCCCGATCCAGCTGATCTCCGACCCGGCGGCGCCGACCGTCCCCGCCGATTGCGCCGCCTCCGGACCGGCCATGCTGACTGTCGCGAGCCTGCGCTCCAACGGCATTCTCGGCGTCGGCCTGTTCGCGGCCGACTGCGGCGCCGGCTGCGTCAACACCGCCTTGCCGCGCTGGTATTACCGTTGCGACGCGAACGGCGCCTGCATCGCGAGCACGCAGGCGCTCGCGCAACAGGTGACCAACCCGGTCAGCCGCTTCGCGCTAGACAACAACGGCGTCGTGATCGACCTGCCGGCCGTTGCCGACAACGGCGCGGCCAACGTGTCCGGCTCGCTGATCTTCGGCATCGATACCCAGGCGAACAACACACTCGGCGGCGCCGGCGTCATCAAGGCCAATTCGCAGACCGGCTACGTGGTCACCACGAGCGCGGGGCAAACGTATTCGCAAAGCTATATCGACAGCGGCTCGAACGGGCTTTTCTTCAGCAATACGCAATTGCCGCAGTGCGGCTTCTGGTATTGCCCCAGCGCGACGCAGGCCGCCAGCGCCGCGATTTCCGGCACGAACGGCACGTCGAACCCGGTGTCGTTCGAAATCGGCAATTCGCGCGTGCTGTTCGCGTCGGGGAACAACGCTTTCGACAACCTGGCCGGCGTGGCGGGCGGCAGCTTCGGCTGGGGCCTGCCGTTCTTCTTCGGACGACGTGTCTACACCGCCATCTCGGCACGCGTGACGTCGGCGGGACCGGGGCCTTATTACGCGTTCTAAAGCTGACCGCTGTTCTGACAGATTCTCCCTACACACGGCATCTAGACCGCGCTTTCAGACGCGGAAACTTCCCGAATTCATGGGACGGGGCTATTTGATATTGGTCGGCTGCGATAATCCCCGGCTTCGACTAACGTCGCTTCGGTTTAGTTAGTCATGCGTATTTCGAGAAAATTGCCTGATGCAAGAAGCCACCTTTTCGCTCGACCACTTCGAGCAACTCGTCTACACGCGTCAGCACGTCAAGGCGTCGATCCAGCTCATCGCCGCGCTGGCGCTGTTACAGCAGAAGCGCGGCAAGCTGGACCACGGCTTCGTTGCGTCGGGTATGCTCGACCTCACGCCCGGCGAGCAGCACCACCGCTTCTGCAGCCGTCTCGCGAGCGCCTCGTCCACGCTGTTTGCCGACCCGGATTTCAAACTGCCCGCCGAGTGCCTCAGACTGCTCCTGACGCTGCACGAATGGCTCGGCCTGGTGTTCTCGACCACGCCGTTCGGCAATGCCGATCCGGTGAGCCGTCACCTGAACCCACGTGGCCCGGAGAACACGCAGTTTCTTGCCGGCGACAGTTTCGTCGAAAAACTGTGTGTGCTCTATTCGACCGAGTCCGAACTGGAGATCGACTTCGCCGCGCTGTGGGCGTACGACAAAACCCTCGCGGCCAGTCTCGCGCTCGCGCTGCTCGCGCCGACATTCAAGGGCTCACCGAGCGCGCATGTCAAACGTGAAGCGCTGATCGAATGGCTGCCGGGCAAGCTGCGGCAGATCGACGACCTCGACGACTTACCCACCGCCCTGCTGCATAACGCCTATATGTTCTGCAGCTACGCGAACTCGCCACGGCGGCACGAGATCAAGCGAGACATTAACGTACTGGTGCGCCGCAAACTGACGCAACTGGGATTGACCGACCTGCCGTCAGCGGAGGCGCCGGCGGCGGCTTTAGCGCCGGCGAAAAGCCGCGCGCGGCGCGGCAAGAAACCGCTGATGCTGGTCGTGCTGGAGTGGTTCGGCGGCGCTCATTCAATCTACCGCACCCATTCGCGCACGCTGGAAGCGGCGCGCGAACATTTCGAGGTGGTGGGCTTCGGGTTCGGTTACGCGATCGACGACATCGGGCGCGCGGTGTTCGATCGTTTCATCGAATTGGAGCAGCCGGAATACATCGGCGAATGCCTGAAGACAATTCGCGACTTTGCCGAAGCCGAACAGGCGGACGTGCTGTATATGCCGAGCGTGGGCATGTTCGTGCTTAGCGTGTTCATGTCGAATCTGCGCGTCGCACCCCTGCAGATCGCCGGACTAGGACACCCGGCCACCACGCACTCCGACAAGATCGACTACGTGAGTGTCGAAGAAGATTACATCGGCAACCCGGCCTGCTTTAGCGAACGCCTGCTGAAGCTGCCGAAGGACGGTCAGCCGTATCGCCCTTCGGTGTCGTTGCCGGAACTCGTCGCGCGGATTCCGCCGTCGCGCGAGACCCTCGAGGTCATCGTCACGGCCAGCGCGATGAAGCTGAATCCCGGCTTTCTCGACGCATGCCGCGAGATCGGCGCGCGCGCCGCGACGCCGGTCGAGTTTCACTTCATGAGCGGTGTGCCGGCAGGTTTGCCGCTGGAGCGAATCCGCGACGTAATCGGCCGAGCGCTGCCGCGGGCTGTCGTGCATGGCTTTCACGACTACACCGGCTATCTGGCGCGCGTCAATCGTGCCGATCTGTTTCTCAGCCCCTTTCCATTCGGCAATACCAATGGCATTGTCGACGCGCTCACGCTGGGTTTGCCGGGTGTGTGCAAACGGGGGCCGGAGGTGTTCGAGCGGATCGACGGCGCGCTCTTCGAGCGGGTGGGCATGCCGTCGTGGACCACGGCCGACAACGTCGAGGATTACGTCGTCGCCGCAATTCGAATGATCGACTCGCACAACGAGCGCATGCGGTTACGGCAGCGTCTGATCGATACGCGGGCGGTGGAGCGTTGCTTCGAGGGGCGGCCGCAGGCGTTTGGCGAGCGTGTGCGCGAACTGATGCGGGGAAAGAAAAGCCATCGCGCGGAGGCGATGGCTGGAGGGTGATTCGGGCTTGGCGTTGGTTTGGAGGTAGAGCGGTCTGCGGTTTGCGGTCCGCCTGGAGGCTTGGGCCTGATACGGCTCGGGATAACAACCGAAGGCCCGCTCGCGAGGGAGACACCGCACCAACACACCAGCGCACGCAGGCGATTTACTCCTCGGCGTCTTCGGCTGGCGGCGCGGCGAGCTTGGCAGGCGCCAGCCAAGTGAACACACCCAGCGTCTCGCCCTGGAACGTGCATTCGGCGGCGGCGGCCGTGGTCGTCTTCTTCGGCTTGGCGTTTTTGGCCGAAAGCGCGTCGGCGCTCGAAGCCGCTGCGGCCACGGCCGCCGGTGCTGCGAGTGCTGCCGCTGCTGCGTCCGATGCGCCGGAGGCATTTGCCGCAGCGGCCGGCGCCGAAGCCGAAGATCCGGCCGAAGCCGCGGATGCCATCTGCTCCACCGCTGCCACCTGCCCCGCTGAAGCCACAACCGGTGCCGCCGCCTTCGGCACGACAGGCGGCGTAGCGGCCGCCACTTCCGACGCCGTCATCACGTGTTCGATCGAACCTTCAACCACCACACGTGTGCCGTCGATCGCCACGCCGGCGTGATCGATCTTCAGCGTATCCGTGGAAGTGTCGGCCAGCTTGCTTCGCATCAACTGCTCGCATGCGCTCGGGTTCTTATAGACGGCACAGCCGGCCAGCAGCGTGGCAGCGGTCGTGACGCAGACGAGGGAGAGAATGCGAATCTTCATTGATGTTCCGTTTTTCAAGCCGTCGGCAATTGTAGCTTACGGGGCAGCCACTCGACGCCGGCCGCTTCTGGCAGCACGACGCACCGGCTTGGGGCCGTGGACCTGGCGCGAAACGGCAGGCGACACGTCAAAACCTTGACCTCGTCGGCGCGTATCGGCATCGTGTTGACCGGTCATCGCTGTCGCCCGCTCGGCCTTTTTCCCGTCTGTGTCTTTCTCGTGACGCAGCCCGGTTTTTCACCCCGTATCGACCGGCTTTCCCGCATGCTCAGCCTTGCCCTGCTCGCTATCGCGGCTTATGTCGCCACCAACATCGACAATCTGTTCGTGTTGCTCGCCTTTCTCGCGGAAGCGGGACGCGAGCGGGGTCGCGTGATCGCGGGGCAATTCGCCGGCTCGCTGGCGCTGATCGTGGCGGCGATCCTGGCAGCGGCCCTGCTGACGCGTTTGCCCACGGGCTACGTCGGCCTGCTCGGCTTCCTGCCGATCGGTGTCGGGCTCGCCAAGGCCTGGGAGCGCTTTGGTCCGGGCAGCTCCAACGCGGCAAGCTTTGGTGCGGGCAGCTCCAACCCGCCAAGTGCATCCGCACCGGCCGCATCGATGCGCGGCGGCTCATCCTGGTGGACCGTCGCCTGCGTGGCGGTCGCCAACGGCTCGGACAACATCGCCGTCTACGTGCCGTTGTACGCCAGCCATTCGCATGCCGACGGCATGTTCATCTCACTGGTGTTTATCGTGATGATTGGACTATGGTGCGCCGCGGCGGTGTGGCTGGTCGAACATCCATTGCTCGGCGCGCCGATCCGGCGTTACGGCACGGCGCTGCTGCCGCTGATCCTGCTGGTGATCGGCGTGTCCGTGATCGTCGGGAACGACACGCTGCGGATCGTGTTTGGCCTCTAAAAGGCGCCAGGTTTCAATAGGTCGGCAAGCGGCCCGTGCGGAGATGCGCTACACGCCAACGCGCGATGCGGCACGGCCGTTCTCCATCCGAACCCTCAATTGGCCGGCATCGACGGCGTGGCCGTCGGCTGCACATAAGTGCGCACACCCGCGAGCGGCGAACCGTAGCCGCCCGCATTCGTGTTGTTCGGCAAGCCGTTGACCAGTTGCGCGCGCGGGTCGGTCGGATTCAGGTTCATCTCGCCCGCCTGCTGGTTGCCGTGCGTCGGATATTCGCTGCCGCGCGCGGCGTTCGGCATCAGACGTAAGCTGTTTTGCGGCGCGTTGACGTCGTCCTGCGTGCTCAGGCCCTGAGCGCCCGCCTGCGCCGCCATCCCGCACGCGGTGGCGCACAGCAAGATCCGTACTGCCTTCAATGTCCTCGACGTTCGTTTCATGGCTGCCTCCGGCAATGTGAAAAGAAGGTGATCCTGTCCGCGGTTTCCGATCGGGCGATCCGGCGAGCCAGCGCGCGGCCAACGCTGAGCACCTTATTTATACGCGCCACCGCCCGGTTCGGATTCGGCAACTTCGGCCACGTCGGCGGCTTCGGCTATCTGCGTCGCATCAGTCGATCCAGCGGCTTCAGCCAGTTCGACCGCTTCGACCTCTGCAACGGCAATCGTCGCAACGCCAGCACTCGAATCCATAACCGCTTATCTTCTATCTTTATTCCAATTGCCGATTTCCCCGCGATTCGAACACCCCGATAATGGATCTCATGAACGCCTACCCCATTCCGAAAGCTCGCGCGCTGTCCGGCACGTTCGCGGCATTCAGCGCCGCGCTGCTCATGACGGCATGCGCCGGCCCTGCGTCGACGTTATCCGCATCGGCATCGAACGCGACAACCACCGCCGCTAACGAGGCGCAACTGCAAGCCGCGGTGGCCGGCCCGCAACGCGGCGACAAGGCTCGCCAGCGCGACCTCTACCGTCATCCGCAAGCCACCTTGCAGTTCTTCGAACTGACGCCGTCGCAAACCGTGCTGGAGATCGCGCCCGGCGGCGGTTGGTACACGGAAATCCTCGCGCCCTACCTGCGCGACCACGGCCAGCTCTACGAAGCCGAATACGACGACCCGCAAGCCGTGCCATCGGCGGAAGCGCAAGCCAACCGGGCCGCGTTCGCGCGCAAATTCGCCGCCGCGCCCGCCGTGTATGGCAACGTGGTGGTCGGCACGCTAAAGGCCGGCCAGTTCACCGGCATTCCGGTGGACGCCCGCTTCGATCGGGTGCTGACGTTCCGCAACATTCACAACTGGATCAAGGACGGCCAGATCGACGCCAACCTGCGCGCCTTTTACGCCGCGCTCAAACCCGGCGGCATACTCGGCGTCGAGGAACATCGCGCGACGCCGGGCACCTCGCTGCAACAAACCATCGACAGCGGCTACGTGACCGAAGACTACGTCGTCGAACACGCCCGCGCGGCCGGCTTTCAGTTGATCGGCCGCAGCGAAGTGAACAGCAATCCGCGCGACACGAAAGACTATCCGCACGGCGTCTGGTCGCTGCCGCCCACCTACGAGGGCGGCGACGTCGACCGGGCAAAATACGCGGCCATCGGCGAATCGGACCGCATGACCTTGCGCTTCCTCAAACCGGCGCAGTAAATCCGCGGCGCGCGCAGGAGCGCCCACACGTGCCGCCTGCCCGCGCCGCCAACAAGCCCCGCCGGCGGGATGATGCTTGACGCCATCCCAATAATATGTTCCTATGGCGCACTATGTACCGCGCCCAGACCCTCCTATCGCTACTACTAGCCTCCTCTACCGGGCTAGGTCTGCTGCTGCGCGCTTCCATCTGAATCTGCTACACCCGAAGCACCGCTCAATTCCCCAGTAACTGACCCAGCCCCGGTTTCCGACCGGCGGCGTTGTGGCATCTGTTCGTCGTCCGGTCGATTCCCAGCTATCTGGTCTCACCCTCGGATGATGAAAATGTTGAAAAACCCTGCTACCAAATACCGCTCGTTCAAGCCCATCAACTTGACGGATCGCCAATGGCCGTCGCGCACCATCACGCGCGCGCCGATCTGGATGAGCACCGACCTGCGCGACGGCAATCAGGCACTGTTCGAGCCGATGAATGCACAGCGCAAGATGCGCATGTTCAAGACGCTGGTGCAGATCGGCTTCAAGGAAATCGAAGTCGCGTTTCCGTCCGCGTCGCAGACCGACTTCAATTTCGTGCGCGAGCTGATCGAAGGCGGCCATATTCCGGACGACGTCACCATCGAGGTCTTGACGCAAGCCCGCGACGACCTGATCGAACGCACCTTCGAATCGTTGCGCGGTGTGCCGCGTGCGATTGTTCATCTGTACAACGCGACCGCGCCGGAATTTCGCAAGATCGTCTTCGGTCTCGAGAAGAGCGGCGTGAAGGAGCTCGCGCAAAAAGCCGCGCGCACGATGAAGCGTTTCGCCGACGCCTCGCCGGAAACGCATTTCACGCTGCAATACAGCCCGGAAGTATTCAGCGGCACCGAGCTCGACTTCGCGAAGGAAGTCTGCGACGCCGTGTTCGACATCTGGCAACCGACGCCGGACCACAAGGCGATCGTCAACCTCCCCGCCACCGTCGAAATGGCCACGCCGAACGTCTACGCGGATCAGATCGAATGGATGCACCGCAATCTCGCGCGCCGCGACTCGCTAATCGTGTCGGTCCACCCGCATAATGACCGTGGCACCGCGGTCGCGGCGGCGGAACTCGCGGTCATGGCCGGCGCGGATCGCGTCGAAGGCTGCCTGTTCGGCAATGGCGAACGCACCGGCAACGTCGACCTCGTAACGCTCGCGTTGAATCTGTACACGCAGGGCGTCGATCCCGAGCTCGATTTCTCGAACATCAACGAAGTCGCGCGTACCGCGGAAGAATGCACGCAATTGCCGGTGCATCCGCGTCATCCGTATGTCGGCGATCTGGTATTCACCGCGTTCTCCGGCTCGCATCAGGACGCGATCAAGAAGGGTTTCGCGGTGCAGAAACCGGACGCGTTGTGGGAAGTGCCGTACATGCCGATCGATCCGAGCGATCTCGGCCGGACGTACGATTCGGTGATCCGCGTGAACAGTCAGTCGGGCAAAGGCGGCATTGCCTATCTGCTCGAGCAGAGCTACGGCGTGGTATTGCCGCGTCGCCTGCAGGTGGATTTCAGTTCGGCGGTGCAGCGTTCTACCGACGAAAGCGGCCAGGAAGTCACGCCCGCGCAGATCTGGGCGTTGTTCCAGGAAGAGTATGTTCAGAACGTCGCGCCGATTCATTACATTGGCCACAACCTGTCCGAGCGCGACGGCCGTGAACACATCAAGCTCACGGTCGAGATCAACGGCGCGCGCCGCGTATTGAGCGGCGAAGGCAACGGTCCGCTGGACGCGCTGATGCACGCAATCGGCGCGCCGGTGCGGATCCAGCACTATGAAGAGCGCGCGTTGACGCAAGGCGCGGACGCGCGTGCGGTGGCTGTCGCCGAAATGGCCGGGGCCGATGTGGCGGGCAGCGCATTCGGTGTCGGGATCGACGCTAATCTGGTGACCGCGTCGATTCGCGCGGTAATCAGCGGCGTGAATCGTGCGTATGCACGCGCGAATGCGGAGGCGAAAGCACGCTTCTTCGACGCCGCATTGAACGAGGCGGCGCAAGACGTAGCCGTATGAAATAGCTAGCCTGTGATAGAAGGCTAGTGTTGTTGAAAGGGCGTTCGATTCTTTTCGGACGCCCTTTTTTATTGTCCGCAGAGCACGTCGTGCTGGTTCTGCAATACCGAATTGCACTCCACGCTCTTTCGGCGGCAAAGCGACGCTGCGATAGTTGCGCCGTCTACATGAATGCGAGAGTGCAAATAATGACCGCTCAATATGCTATAGCTAAAGGACGTGGCCTCGACAGGACGTTGGCAAGACTTGCGGCGTTAGCAACGTCATGCATCACACTGTCGATGCCTGTGAATGCCGCCACGCCATTGGTCACCAGCGTACTCCCGCTGTCGTTGGCCATCGACGCCGCGACCGAAACGGTCCACGTTTGCGAAGCCAAAGGCTTCCGCGTCGCCGTTGCGATCGTGGATGCGGACGGCGTGATCAAGCTGCAATTACGCGGCGACGGCAGCCCGATTCACTCGCAAGGCTTCTCGTTTCGCAAGGCCTACACCGTCATGAGCATGGGGCCGATGATGGGCGCCGACACGAATGGCGCGCTCATCAAACTGATATCCGGTTTCTCGCCCACGCTTCCGGCAGTCGCAACCAGTGGCACGCCGAATCTTCTGTTCCTGCCGGGCGCCGTGCTGGTGAAAGCGAATGGGCAAGCGATCGCCGCCATCGGTGTGAGCGGCGCGCCCAAAAGTGTCGACGACGAAGTTTGCGCGCAAGCCGGTCTCGACAAGATCAGGAGTCGCCTGACCGACACGTCGCCGTCGCCCAATTGAACAGTTTTTTCAAGCGGCCTATCTGAAACCCGCAAAGCACTCGGAGAGAAACGTCAGACAGACGCGAATCTTCGGCACGCGATTTCTCGGCGCGAGCGTCACGGCAGAAATGTCGAATTCGGTCGTGTCCTCGTAATCCGCCAGCACTTGCGTCAGTTTCCGTTGCAGCACAAGTTCATCGCCTATGATCTTGTTGATGCGACCGATGCCCAGCCCCGCCTGCGCGAGCGAGACAATGGCCGATGTATTGTCCGCCAGTACTCTTCCCGCCACCGGGAACGTGGCGAACGCATCGTCGCCGTCGAAAGGCCATTGATTGTGCGAGGTTACCGCCGCATTGGCGATCAGATCGTGACGCGCCAGGTCGCCGGGCGATCCAGGCATGCCACGAGCGGCAAGGTAATCGGGCGAGGCATATAAGGCTCTGCGGTGCGATCCGAGCTTTAGCGCAACATGCGTGTCTCGCGGCAAGATGCCCGCCCTGATTGCGATATCGATGCCTTCCGTCGACATATCCACCGGTCTATCGGCGATGTGCAGACTCACGCCGAGGTCCGCGTGGCGCTCGATCAACCTGCGCAAGTTCGGAATCAGAACGTATTCGGCCAGAATGCACGGCACGCTAATTCTGACCGATCCCAATACCTTGTCGCCTCGCGAGGCGAGATCGTCTGCTAACCGGGCTGCATTGCCCGAGATCAGTTTTGCGTGTTCGAGAAAGAGGTGGCCGTCGTCGGTCAGCGACAAACCATGCGTGCTGCGATGAAAGAGCCGCAGACCGCATTCCGCTTCCATTCTCGACAATGCACGCGACACCTGACTAGGATGTTCATCGCGTTCGCGCGCCACCGCCGCAACGGACAACGATTCGGCGAGCCGCACGAAGAGAGAAAAGTCCTGTAGAGAGAACTCCGTCACGGCATCTCGCTTTCTGAAGAGTTTGATCCGCTTCTGAAGCTCGCACTCAACCTCGTTCAGTCCACGCGTCCGGCAGACTGTGTGTCAACGTCGACACGAAATGCGCCGTTTCCGGTTCACGCGGCTGCATGAAAATCTCGCGCGCCGGCCCCGCTTCCTTCACGACGCCGTTATTCAGAAACACCACGTCGCGCGCAATCGTCGCGGCGAGTCGCAGGTCGTGCGTGGCCATCAGCATCGTCATGCCTTCGGTGGCGAGTTGCTTGAGTACTTCGACCACTTCGGCGGCGAGACCCGGATCGAGCGCCGAGGTCGGCTCGTCGCACAGCAGTACCTCCGGCGACGGCGCCAACGCCCGCGCAATCGCCACACGCTGCTGCTGGCCGCCGGAAAGCGTGGCCGGCCACGCGTCCGCCTTGTGCGCAATGCCGACCTTCTCCAGCAATTCGTCGGCGCGCACCCGCGCTTTTTCCTTGTCCCACTTCTGCACGGTCAGCAAACCTTCCATGACGTTCTGCCGCACCGTCAGGTGCGGAAACAACTGGAAGTTCTGAAACACCATGCCGGTGCGACGGCGAATCGTCAGCACCGCCTCGCGCGACGGTTTTTCATCGCGGCTGAATTCGAGCCGCTGATCGCCGAGTTCGAGCGACCCGGCCTCGGGAATTTCCAGCAGATTCACGCAGCGTAATAGCGTGCTTTTGCCGCTGCCGGACGGGCCAATCAGCGCCGTGACATTGCCCGGTTCGAGTTTCAGATCCACCGAACTCAGCACGCGCAAGCCGCCGAAATACTTGTCGATTTTTTCCAGTCGTATCATCAGCTACCTGCCTGGAAAAGTGCGTGACGACCGAACTTGCGTTCGAGCCTGACTTGCGCCGACGACAACACCGAACTGAACACCAGATAGACCAGCGCCGCTTCGGTATAGAGAATCAGCGGTTCGTAGGTGACCGAGGCGATCCGCTGGGCCGCCTGAAACACTTCGGGCACCGTCAGCACCGCCGCCAGCGAGGTGTCCTTGACCAGCGCGATAAACGAATTCGACAGCGGCGGCAGCGCGACGCGCGCCGCTTGTGGCAGGATCGCGCGACGCAGTGCCTGACTGCGCGTCATCCCCATCGAGTAAGCGGCTTCCCACTGTCCTTTCGGAATCGATTCGATCACCCCGCGAATCACTTCGGAGTTGTACGCGCCCACGTTCAGTGAAAAACCGATAATCGCCGCCGTCAACGGATCGAGCACGATGCCCACGTTCGGCAAGCCGTAGAAGATCACGAATAGTTGCACGAGCAACGGTGAGCCGCGAAACAGCCACACGTAAAAACGCACGATCGCCACCGCCCATTTCGGCCCGAACAGCCGCACCAACGCGACGACGAACGCGAGCACAATGCCGATCGCGAACGACGCCAGCGTCAGCGGCACGGTGAACACAAGCCCCGCATACAGCAGGGGCCACAGCGAATGCGCCATCAGTTGCAACCATGCCGGCATGATTCAGACTCGCGGTGGGGGCTTACTGGGAAACGTCTTTGCCGAAGTACTTCTGCGAGATCTTCTCGTAGGTGCCGTCTTTCTTCATGTCGGCAAGCGCCTTGTTGATGGCCGCCACCAGTTCCGGGCTACCCTTGCGGATCAGCACCGCCGATTTATCGCTGCTGTCCGACGACGTGTCGAGCGCGACGATCTTCACCTTGGCGTCCGGCTTGTGTTTCTTGAAGTCGAGGAACGACAGCGAATCGTTGACGGTCGCGTCCACGCGGCCCGAGGTCAACAGATCGATCGACTCGTTGAAGCCCTGCACGGGGATCACTTCCGCGCCATGCGCCGCCGCGATCTTGCCGAAGTTGCTGGTCAACGTATTAGCCGACTTCTTGCCCTTCAGGTCGTCGAAATTCTTCACCGTGGTGTTGTTCGACTGCACGATCAGCGCCGCGTGCGACGTGATGTACGGGTCCGAGAAATCGTATTTGACCTTACGCGCGTCGGTAACGGCCACTTCATTGATTACCGCGTCGTAGCGGTTCACGTCGAGACCGGCAATCAAGCCGTCCCACTTGCCTTCCACGAATTGCGGCTTGACGCCCAGGCGCTGCGCGATCGCGGTGCCGATCTCCACGTCGAAGCCGGTCAGCTTGCCGGACTCGTCGTGATACGTGAACGGCGCGTAGGTGCCTTCGGTGCCGATCTTGAAGACGCCGGCGGATTTGATCTGCGCGAGTTCGTCGGCGGCGAAGGCCGAGGTCACGGCAGCGGCTTGAAACAGCGCGATCAGCAGAATGGAACGAATCGACTTCATCAGGTGGCTCCGTCAGGTTTGCTGCATCAATGATGCTTGGGCAGGGCCCGCCGCGCTTGCGCCCGGCAGAGTGGGCGGACTGTAGCAAACGGCTCACGCTTTTACAAAGGATCAGGTTTCCGATCAATATGCGCAACCGTGCTAAGGCGACAGCCGCGATCGATGGTCCGACGTCGAATAAGACGTTATAGCAGATAGACGAACGCGGCATGCATCGCATCATGGAACGCGGGCAGGACGCCATCGGGGAAAACACGGGAGGGGTGCTGTCACAGCTTGCGCGGCTAATGTGGCTAATCTGGCGAATGTGGCGAATGCGCGGCGGCAAAACAAAGGGCAGTGCCGTGGAAAACCACGGCACTGCCCCTGGCTGGTCTACGGAAAGACTAGCGCTCCACCGGATGCGGCTCCTTGCGCTTGTTGGCCACGCGGATCGCGTCGAAGTAAGCCGGATTCGGCGGCCGCTTCAGATAACGCCCCGCCCCGCGTTCCGCGCGCAACTCGCCATCGGTCCACGCAAGCGCGCCGCGCGTCAGCGTGTGCATCGCGACGCCTTGCACGGTCATGCCTTCGAACACGTTGAAGTCGACCTTCTGATGATGCGTCTTCACCGAAATCGTCTTGCTCGCGTTCGGATCCCACACCACGAGATCGGCATCAGCGCCGACTTGCACCGCACCCTTACGCGGATAGAGGTTGAAGATCTGCGCCGCGTTGGTCGACGTGATACGCACGAATTCATTCGGCGTCAGACGTCCGCTATTCACACCGTGATGCCAAAGCACCGCCATGCGATCTTCCACGCCGCCGCAACCATTTGGAATCCTTGTAAAGTCTTCGCGGCCCATCGCCTTTTGCGACGCGCAGAACACGCAGTGGTCGGTTGCCGTGGTGTGTAACTGGCCCGCTTGCAGACCGCGCCACAGTGCTTCGCGATGCTCGGCGGAGCGGAACGGCGGGCTCATGACGTGCGCCGCCGCGCGCGTCCAGTCGGGATCGCGATACACCGCTTCGTCGATCACGAGGTGGCCCGGCAACACCTCGCCGAATACGCGCAAACCTTCGCTGCGCGCCCGCGCGATTGCATCGACCGCGTCTTTCGCCGACACGTGCACGATATACACCGGCACGCCCAAGACCTGCGCGATACGGATCGCCCGATTAGCCGCTTCGCCCTCCACTTCCGGCGGCCGCGACAGCGGATGCGCCTCCGGACCCGTGAAGCCTTTCGCAAGCAACTGGCGCTGCAACTGGAACACCAGTTCGCCATTTTCCGCATGCACGGTGGGCAACGCCCCGAGTTCGAGCGAACGCGAGAAACTGTTCACCAGCACTTCGTCGTCGGCCATGATCGCGTTCTTGTAGGCCATGAAATGCTTGAAGCTCGACACGCCGTGTTCATGCACCAGTGTGCCCATGTCGCGATAGACCGAGTCGTCCCACCAGGTGACCGCAACGTGAAAGCCGTAATCCGCCGAGGCTTTCTCCGCCCAACCGCGCCATTCCCTGAACGCTTCCATGAGCGATTGCTTCGGGCTCGGAATCACGAAATCGATAATGCTGGTCGTGCCGCCCGATAATCCGGCCGCCGTGCCGGTATAAAAGTCGTCGCTCGCCGTGGTGCCCATGAACGGCAATTCCATATGCGTGTGCGGATCGATACCGCCGGGCATCACGTACTGGCCGCCCGCGTCGACAAGCGTGGCGCCGGCCGGCGCTTCCAGGTCCACGCCGATCTGCAGGATCGTGCCGCCGTCCTGCGGGTCCGCGCACAATACGTCCGCACGATACGTGTTCTCCGCGTCGATAATCGTGCCGCCGCGAATCAGGGTCGTCATGTTGCCGCCTCCTTATGAACTGCTGGTGTCCGTGCTACCTCTATCAATCACGCCACATTGGACGCTAGGCGCTCGCCACGCGCGCGCTCGTTCCTTTGCTGAGCTTCATCCACGCGCTATAAACGATCGACGCCAACGCGAGTCCGACAAACCATGCATACGTATAGAGCGTATTGAAGATCGCCGGCACATTCGGAAACGAAGCCGGAAACGCGGTGTGTAAAAAGCCCGGCAGATTCGGCAGCACACCGATCACCAGTGCGACGACCGCGCCGATATTCCAGCCGCCGGTGTAGCTGTATTCACCGTGTTCGTCGAATAGCTCGCGCGGATCGAGCCGGGTGCCGCGAATCAGAAAGTAGTCGACCATCAGAATGCCCGCCACCGGTCCGAGCAGTGCGGAGTAACCGACCAGCCACGTGAAGATATAGCCTTGCGTGGTGGCGAGAATCTTCCACGGCATCATCACGATCGCAATGGTCGCGGTAATCATGCCGCCGACGCGATACGAAATCCCCTTCGGCCACAGGCTCGAAAAGTCATAAGCCGGGCCGACGAGATTGGCGGCGAGATTGCAACACATCGTGTCGAGCGTCAGGATGATCAGCGCGACACCCACGCCGATACCCGTCATGCGGCTCGTCAGGTCGATCGGATCCCAGATCGCCTTGCCGTAGATCACCACCGTCGCCGACGTCACCACCACCGAGATCACCGAGAGCAGCGCCATCGGCACCGGCAGCCCGATCGACTGGCCGACGATCTGATCGCGCTGCGTCTTCGCGAACCGCGTGAAGTCGGGGATATTCAACGCGAGCGTCGCCCAGAAACCGACCATGGCCGTGAGACCCGGCCAGAACGTCACCCAGAAGAGGCCCTCCTTCTTGCCGCCCGGCACGAATTGCGACGGCGCGGACAGCATCGAACCGAGGCCGCCCGCTTTCGAGGTCGCCCACCAGACGAGCGCGATACACATCACGATCTTGATCGGCGCGGACCAGCTTTCGAGCCAGCGAATCGAATCGGTGCCATGCACGATGAAGTAAATCTGCAACGCCCAGAACACCAGGAAGCACGCGATCTGCGCGAACGAGATGTCGAGAAACGGCAAGGCCGCGCCATGCAGCGCGTTACCGGTGAGTATGTTCAGCAGCGTATAGATCGCACTGCCGCCGAGCCACGTCTGAATCCCGTACCAGCCGCACGCGACGATCGCACGCAACATGGCCGGCAATTTCGCGCCCTGCGTGCCGAACGACGAGCGCACCAGCACCGCGTACGGAATGCCGTGCTTCGCGCCGGCGTGGCCGATCAGCAGCATCGGCACCAGCACGATCAGATTGCCGAGCAGCACGGTCGCGACCGCCTGCCACGGCGACATGCCCTCTTCGGTCAAACCCGCGGCAAGCATGTACGACGCGATGTTCATCACCATCCCCACCCACAGCGCCGCGAAGTGATACCACCTCCACGTGCGCTGCGCGACGCCGGTCGGCGCAAGGTCGTCGTTGTAAAGACTGCTGCCCTGCGCGCCGGCCGCGAACTGCGGATCGGCGGGTTGCGCTGTCTGCTTCATCGAAAGATCTCCACTGGATCGTTGAGGCCCGCGCGGCTTCTGACGGCGCTGTGGGCCTTGGGGAACGTGCGTATCAGGCCGCCTTGGCCGCGTGCGCATGCTCGGCGGTATCGGCCGCTTCCGTCGCGGCAGGCTCCCCTGCATTCACACGCGCCGGGTTGTTCGGATGCGTGGTCCAGTTCGCGTACTCGCCCTGATCCACGCGTTCCATCGTGATGCACTGCTCGACCGGACACACATGCATGCACAGATTGCAGCCGACACATTCGGAGTCCATCACTTCAAAATGCCGGACGCCATCTTTTTCTTTCATGATCGCCTGGTGCGCCGTGTCCTCGCAGGCGATATGGCACAGGCCGCACTGAATGCACTTGTCCTGGTCGATGCGCGCCTTGATGTCGTATTTGAGGTTCAGGTACTTCCAGTCGGTGACGTTCGGCACCGCGCGGCCGCGAATATCGTCGAGCGTGGCGTAGCCTTTTTCGTCCATCCAGTTCGACAGGCCGTCGGCGAGATCGGAGACGATACGAAAGCCGTAGTGCATTGCCGCCGTGCAGACCTGCACGCTGCCCGCGCCGAGCACCATGAATTCGGCGGCATCGCGCCACGTCGAAATACCGCCGATACCGGAGATCGGCAGGTTCGGCGTTTCGACGTCGCGGGCGATTTCCGCGACCATGTTTAGCGCGATCGGCTTCACCGCCGGACCGCAATAGCCGCCGTGCGTGCCCTTGCCGTCGACCATGGGCAGCGGCGACATCGCGTCGAGATCGACCGCGACGATCGAGTTGATCGTGTTGATCAGCGACACGCCGTCCGCGCCGCCCTGATAAGCCGCGCGCGAACCGAGGCGGATGTCGCTGATATTCGGCGTGAGTTTGACGAGGCACGGCAGCTTGCTGCCTTCCTTCACCCAGCGGGTGACCATCTCGATGTACTCGGGCACTTGCCCGACCGCCGCGCCCATGCCGCGTTCGCTCATGCCGTGCGGGCAGCCGAAATTCAGTTCGACCGCGTCGGCGCCGGTATCTTCGACGAGCGGCAGAATCCACTTCCAGTCGCGTTCGTTGCACGGCACCATCAGCGAGACGATCATCGCGCGATCCGGCCAGTCGCGTTTGACCTGCGCGATTTCGCGCAGATTGACGTCGAGCGGGCGGTCGGTGATCAGTTCGATATTGTTCAGCCCCGCGATGCGCTGGCCGTTCCATTGCACCGCGCCGTAGCGCGAGCTGACGTTCACCACGTGCGGGTCGAGGCCCAGCGTCTTCCACACCACACCGCCCCAGCCCGCTTCGAACGCACGGTTCACGTTATAGGCTTTGTCGGTGGGCGGCGCGGAGGCGAGCCAGAAAGGATTCGGCGAGGTAATGCCGGCAATCGTACAGCGCAGATCGGCCATGTTCGGCTCCTTGGGGACGGCTATTTTTTGTCTGGGTGTTGGGATGCGTACTGCTCGCGGCTGGCGTCGTTGGCGTCAGCCGTGCGCGGCGTTACGGCTTATGCAGCTTTCACCGCGGTGCGGGCGAACTGCGCATCGATTGCGGCGGCCGCGATCTTGCCGTCCTGCACCGCCTGCACCGTCAGGTCGATGCCGCCGCTGGCCGCGCAGTCGCCACCCGCCCATACGCCGGGCAACGAGGTCTGCCCTTGTGCATCCACGGCGATGCGGTTGCCGTCGAGTGTCAACAACTCGCGTTCGATCCCGACCGGCACCAGCGTTTGACCGATCGCCTTGAGCACCATGTCGGCCTCGACCACGAAGCGCTCCAGGCTGCCTTCAGCCGACGTGCGCTCGAACTCGACGCCGGTTACCACACCGGCATCGCCGATCAGACGCGTCGGCGCCGCATGTGTGACGAGCGTGACGCCGCTGGTCTGTGCGAAATCGCGCTCGGCCCACGTGGCGCTCATCGATTCGACACCGCGGCGATAAACCATCGTCACCGAGGTCGCGCCGAGTTTGCGGCTTTGCACGGCGGCATCCACCGCCGTATTGCCGCCGCCGATCACGACGACGCGCCGCCCGACCGGAACCGTGCCGACATTGCTCGCGCTGCGAATCTGTTCGATGAAGTCCACCGCGTTCAGCACGCCGCTCAGGTCCTCGCCTTGCATGGCGAGCGCGCGTACGCCGGTGAGGCCGATCGCGAGAAACACTGCATCGTGTTGCTGGCGCAGCGTATCGAGCGCGATATCGCGTCCCAGCGCCATACCGTGTTGAATGTCGATGCCGCCGACCGAACACAGCCATGCCACTTCACGCTGCGCGAAATCGTCGACGGTTTTATAGGCGGCAATGCCGTACTCATTCAGACCGCCGGCTTTTTCGTGCGCGTCGTAAATCGTCACCTGGTGGCCGCTCAACGCAAGCCGATGCGCACACGCGAGTCCCGCCGGTCCCGCGCCGACCACCGCGACATGCCGTCCCGTGTCCGCCGCGCGCTTGAACAGCACTTCGCCGCGCGCCATCGCCCAATCGGTCGCGTGACGTTGCAGCGCGCCGATCGCCACCGGCTTCGCGTCCTGATGGTTGCGCACGCAAGCGCCTTCGCAAAGAATCTCGGTGGGACAGACGCGCGCGCACATGCCGCCCAGCGGATTGGCCGACAGAATATCCACCGCCGCGCCCTTCAGATTGCCGTTGCCGATCTTGCGAATGAAACTGGGAATGTCGATCCGCGTCGGACACGCATTCACACACGGCGCGTCGTAGCAGTAGTGGCAGCGGCTCGCCGCCGCGGCGGCCGCGCTCGCGTCGAGCAAGGGTGCGATATCCGAGAACTCGCACGACAGCTGCTCGGGCGACAGGCGCTGCGCGGCAATGTCGCCGGTTTGCTTGATAGCCATACACGTTCCTTCTTCGATGTGAGGACGTAGCCGGTCCCGCCGGCTGCGCTGAAGCGGAGCCGGGGCGGCATGTTTTATGGGCACGACGGTGAAGCGACCGCTAAAACCGTGCGGACCGTCAACGGGTCCGCGATTGCGTTATGAAACCGGCTCGCAGGCCCGCTCGAGCATGGCGTGCAGCAGCACGTTGGCGCCCGCCTCGATCCACTCGAAGGTGGCGTCCTCGATCTCGTTGTGACTGATCCCGTCGACGCACGGTACGAACACCATCGACGTCGGCGCGACTTGCGACAGATAACACGCGTCATGTCCCGCACCGGACACCATGTTGCGATGCGGATAGCCAAAACGTTCGGCCGCGGCGCGCACGGACTTCACGCAGGCTTCGTTGAAGGCGACCGGCGCGTAGTAAAAAATCTGTTCGAGTTCGGTTTCGAGGCCGATACCGCTCGCGATTTTCGCCACGGCCTCGCGCAACGCGGCATCCATTTTCGCGAGCACGGCGTCGTCCGGATGACGGAAGTCGACGGTGAAAAACACGCGGCCCGGGATCACATTGCGCGAGTTCGGATAGACCTGCATCATGCCGACCGTTGCACAACCGAAAGGCGCATGGTCGAGGCCGATACGGTTGACCAGATCGACCACGCGCGCGGCACCGAGCAAGGCGTCGCGGCGACGCGGCATCGGCGTCGGACCCGCGTGCGCTTCCTGACCCGTCAGCGTGATTTCATACCAGCGCTGACCTTGCGCGTCGGTCACCACGCCGATCGTTTTCTGTTCCGCTTCGAGAATCGGTCCCTGTTCGATGTGCAGTTCGAACGCCGCATGCAAAGGACGGCCGCCACACGGCACATCGCCCGCATAGCCGATCCGTTCGAGTTCCTCGCCGAGGGTTTTGCCGTCCACGTCTTTGCGCGAGAGGCCGTAGTCCAGCGTGAACACGCCGGCGAAAACACCCGAGGCCACCATCGCCGGCGCGAAGCGCGAGCCTTCTTCGTTGGTCCAGATCACCACTTCGACAGGATGCTCGGTCTCGATGCCGTGATCGTTCAGACTGCGGATCACTTCGAGACCACCAAGCACGCCGTAGATGCCGTCGAAGCGGCCGCCGGTGGGTTGCGAGTCCGCATGCGAGCCAGTCATGACCGGCAGCGCATCCGCCACCCGTCCCGCGCGACGCATGAACACATTGCCCATCTGATCGACGCTGATCGTGCAGCCCGCTTCCTTCGCCCAACCGACGATCAGATCTCGCCCTTCCCTGTCGAGGTCGGTGAGCGCGAGGCGGCACACCCCGCCTTTCGGCGTCGCGCCGATTTTCGCCATCGTCATCAGGCTGTCCCACAGCCGCTTGCCGTCGACCTTGATCGACGTCGTGGGTTCGGCGCCCCTCAGTGCTTCGGATACCGCGTTCATTCGTCTCGCTCCTTTCGGTGAACCGACATGAAACTGGTGCATGGGCGGCGGTTTTTGGGGCGTGTCCGCACGGCGGCGGTGCACACTCGATACGCTCGATCGCCTCTTGTGAGAAGGGGCAAACCCTGGGGCATCGGCCGCTCTTCCAATCCTGTCCAGTTGGACAGGTTGTAGACGATTAAGCCCGCCAAATCAATGCTTTTCGTACGGTGACAAACATAGCGAGAAGCGTGCCATTGCACTGCAGCACGTTCTTGCGAGTCGTGAAGATTGGGTAGGTGAGGGTCGCGCCAAACGACTAGAATGAAGCGCGACGCGGCACCCATGCCGCCGAAGGCGAACATGAGAGACGACGACGTGACAGCGGGCATCGTGGAAAACGAAGAAACGCGCGCGCCTTTGCGGCGGCGCAAGGCACACATTCGCGAGTCGAACGAGGCGCATCTTCTGGCTTGCGCGGAGGCCGTGTTCGCCGAGCGTGGACTCGACGGCACCAGCACCGCGATGATTGCGGAGCGTGCAGGCTTACCGAAAGCCAACGTGCATTACTACTTTCCGACGAAGCTCGCGCTCTATCGTCGCGTGCTGGAAGATCTATTCGAGGACTGGCATCGCGCGGCGGATACGTTCGAATGCAGCGACGATCCGGTCGAAGCGATCGGCGGGTATGTCCGCGCGAAAATGGAATTGTCGCGGCGCCGGCCGTTGGGTTCGAAGGTGTGGGCGAGCGAGATCATTCATGGCGCCGAGCACATGGAAGACATTCTGACCGGCCGCGTGAAGCCGTGGCTCGATAGTCGCGTGAAAGTGATCGACGACTGGATCGCGCGCGGTTTGCTGGCGCCCGTGAATGCGCAAACGCTGATGTATATGATCTGGGCAACGACTCAGCATTACGCCGACTTCGATGCGCAGATTCGGGCGCTTAAAGGTAAGCGCGCGTTGACGCAGAAGGCGTTCGAGGCGACGACGGAAGAGGTGGTGCAATTGGTGATTCGCGCGTGCGGGGCGGTGTCGCCGGGAGACACGAAAGCCGCGCCAACCAGGTAGTCTGTATAATTCAACTCCATCTCGCAATTATGACTATAGACATCTGACTATAGGTACAATCATGGCAGGGAATCTGGTATCAAAGTCCGAATTCAAAGCCAAGGCGCTCGAATTCTTCAGGCAAGTGGAATCTTCGGGGGAAAGTGTGATCGTGACCGACCATGGCAAGCCTGCTGTAGAAGTGCGCGTTTACCGTGGCGTCGAGCGCAGCCCGCTTGAGGTGCTGCGCGGCACGGTTCTGCATTACGACAATCCGACTGCGCCAGTTGGAGAAAACGACTGGGAGGCCGCTGAGTGATCGTTCTGGATACCCATACGCTTGTCTGGTGGGTCACTGGCGATCCGACGTTGAGCAAGAAGGCGAAGACCGCGATCACGCACGAAATGCAGGGCGGCGAGATCCTCGTATCGGCAATTTCCGCGTGGGAAATTGCCATGCTGGTAGAGCGTGAAAGGCTAGTACTCTCAATGGACGTCAGCAGTTGGCTCGCTACGGTTTCCGCGATCGAGTCAATACGTTTTGTACCCGTCGACGTCGAGATCGCAATAAAGTCAGTAGATCTTCCCGGCGAGTTCCACAAGGATCCCGCGGACCGGATGATCGTCTCAACGGCACGCAAGTTCGCCGCCCCGCTCATCACGAAAGATGAAAAAATCCGCGCGTACCCGCACGTCAAAACTATCTGGTGAGAAAGCTGACAGGCGAAGATACCGGTCAGATCACACCCTGACCGTGTCTCCTCAATACGTCTCCAGATGCAGGCGCCCTTCCTTCTTCAACTTCGCCCACATCACGTCCCAATCCAGCTGAACCTGCTCACCGATCTCCTTCAACGCCTGCAGCACACCATCTTCCATGCCCTTCAAACCACACACGTAAATGTGCGTGTTGTCGTCCTTCAGCATCTGCGCGACGTCCACCGCGCGTTCACGCATGACGTCCTGCACATAGCGCTTCGGCTGCCCCGGCGTGCGCGAGAAAGCCAGGTTGGTGTCGATGAAGTCCTTCGGCAAATTCGTGAGCGGCCCGAAGTACGGCAACTCCTCTTTAGTTCGCGCGCCGAAGAACAGCATCAGTTTGCCAGTGGCGCCCTTAAGACGACGGCGCCGCCGATACTCCGTCATCGCGCGCATCGGCGCTGAACCGGTGCCTGTGCAAATCATCAGCAGATGCGAGTTTGGATGGTTCGGCATCAGGAACGTGCCGCCGAATGGACCGATCACGGTCACCACGTCGCCCTTTTTCAGATCGCAGAGGTAGTTCGAGCACACGCCATCGATCGCGTCGCCGTGTTGCTGGGACACACGCTTGACCGTCAGCGACACGTTGTTATAGCCGGGACGTTCGCCGTCGCGTGGACTCGCGATCGAATACTGGCGAGCGTGGTGCATGCGGCCATCCGCCGTCGCGCCGGGCGGCAGAATGCCGATCGACTGTCCTTCCAGTACCGGGAACGGCATCGACCCGAAATCGAGCACGATGTGATGAATATCGCTGTCGGTCGAGCCGTCCGTGAGCCGGTAGTTGCCCACCACGGTCGCCGTGGTCGGCGCCTTGTGCGTGTACAGATTCACATACGGCTTCGCAGCCGACCAGGGCGGCACCACCGAGCCACGCACGGTATCCACTTCGATGCCGCTCGCGCCCTCCGGCGAGTCACTCGACGCTAACGACTCGTCAACAACCGGCACCGCCATCGTGTTCTGTTCCGGCAACACGTCCCACGTAAACTGCTCGCCGACCGGATAAGCGTCGGCCTTCAGCACGGTGCGCCAGTTATCGATCGCACCGGTCGGGCACGGCGGCACGCACGCCATGCAGCCGTTGCACAGGTCGGCCTTGACCACGTAGTTGTTGTCGTCGTGCGTGATCGCATCGACCGGGCAAGTCTCTTCGCACGTATTGCAGCGAATGCAGATTTCCGGATCGATCAGATGCTGCCTGAGAACTTCGATCGACACTGGGCCGTTCATGACTTCCTCCATCGGGTAATGCCAACGCGACACACGCGTTCAGTTAAAGCGCACGTACTCGAAATCGACCGGCTGACGGTTCACGCCCATCGCCGGCGGCGCGATCCAGTTAGCGAACTTGCCGGGCTCGGCGACACGGCCCATCAGCGACGCGACGAACGCGCGATCTTCCGGCGACGCGAGCCACTTCGCTTCGTTGGCGGCCCATTCGGTTTCGCTGATCACGCGGCCATCCGGCGAGACTCGCGTGCCTGCAAACGTGCCGATCTGCCGGTTGAACGCCTTGTGCGGCACCGTCATGCGGAAATCGATACCGGCTTTTTCGAGCACCTTGTTCCAGCGCCCCACGCCCGCCACCGAATCCTTGATGTAGTCGTCGCGCAGCACTTCATTCATGGCATTGAGCATGGGTACTTCGCGTTCGGTCAGCTTGCCGTCCTGCACGTCGAGCAGTTTGTAGCTCTGTCCATTCAATTGATGATCGTCGTCGCGTTTGTTCTCGTCATAGCGGCCTTTCAAGCCCGAGCTATAAAACGTCGCCGCATTCGACGAATGATCGGCGCCGAACAGATCGATCGTGACCGAATAGTGGAAGTTCAGATAGCGCTGAATGGTCGGCAGATCGATCACGCCGGCCGCGCGAATCTTCGCGACGTCGTCGGTGCCGAGTTCGTTCATGACCTGCGCGGTGCGCTGAATCACGCGCGACACCCCCGACTCGCCGACGAACATGTGATGCGCTTCTTCGGTCAGCATGAACTTCGTGGTGCGCGCGAGCGGATCGAAACCCGACTCGGCGAGCGCCGACAACTGGAATTTGCCGTCGCGATCGGTGAAATACGTGAACATGTAGAACGCGAGCCAGTCCGGCGTTTTCTCGTTGAACGCGCCGAGAATGCGCGGATTGTCGTCGTCGCCCGAGCGGCGGCCGAGTAGCGCCTCCGCTTCCTCACGGCCATCGCGGCCGAAGTAGCGATGCAGCAGATACACCATCGCCCACAGATGACGCCCTTCTTCCACGTTGACCTGGAACAGGTTGCGCAAGTCGTACATGGACGGCGCGGTCAAACCCAGATGCCGTTGCTGCTCGACCGAGGCCGGTTCCGTGTCGCCTTGCGTGACGATGATCCGGCGCAGATTCGCACGATGCTCGCCGGGCACGTCCTGCCACGCCGCTTCGCCCTTGTGCTCGCCGAAGTGAATTTTGCGGTCCTGCTCGCTGGGCGTGAGAAAGATGCCCCACCGATAGTCCGGCATTTTCACGTGATCGAAATGCGCCCAGCCTCCCGCGTCGACGCTAACCGCCGTGCGCAGATAGACGTCATAGCCATGCGAACCTTCCGGGCCCATATCGCCCCACCATGCCAGGAAATTCGGCTGCCATTGTTCAAGCGCGCGTTGCAGCGCGCGGTCATCGGCGAGGTTGACGTTGTTCGGAATCTTTTCGCTGTAGTTGATCGTTGACATGGTCGGTTCCTGGTTCGGAAACTGCAGTGCTTAATCGGACAAACGCGGTGACAGACGTGATGAGAGGCGCGTATCGAATAAAAGGCTTTATTTCAGGCCGCGTTATCGACGCGCGTTACCTGGTTCAAATAGCGCGCGTTCAAACCCGCGACACGTCGAATTGCGCCTTGCTGCCCTTGCCGTACACCTTGAGCGCACCTTTCTCGCCCACGGCATTCGGCCGGTTGAAAATCCAGTTCTGCCACGCGGTGAGACGTCCAAAAATGCGCGTCTCCATTGTCTCGGGACCGTTGAAGCGCAAATTCGCCTCGAGGCCGGTCAACGCATCCGGCGACATGGCCGCGCGCTCTTCGAGTGCGATGCGGATTTCGTCGGCCCAATCGATATCGTCGGGCGAAGCGGTCACGAGACCGAGGCGTTCGGCATCGACCGGTTTGACCGGCTGACCGATGCGCGAGCGCACGGCGTCGAGCGGTTCGGCCTCTTCATAGAAGCGCCGCGCGAGCCGCGATTGCTGCGTGACCATCGGATACAAACCGAAGTTGACTTCCGACAGCGTGATCGCCGGCTCTTCATCTTCGTTCGACGGCAGCGCGGCCATGTAACTGCGGTCGCAAGCAAACGCAAGTTCAGCGAAGGTGCCGGCGAAGCACGAGCCGGGTTCGATCAGCGCGAACAGCGAACGCGACGACACGTCGATGCGTGCGAGGGTGCGGCGCAGCAAACCGATCGTCTCGCGCACGAACCAGTGGTCCTTGTGCTGCATCAGCGTGGCATCCACGGCGAGCAGCGCGCGGACATCGCCTTCAGTCTTGAACACCCACGTGCCGACTTCGAGTTCGTTGGTGCGCATCGACAGAATCGCGTCGTCGAGTTCGCGCGCGAATTGCAGCGGCCACCAGGTCACGCCAGCGGCGACGATCGCGTCGATCGTCGTGGGCTGGTCGGCGTGCGGCGCCCTGGCGGTGAAGGTGGCGATGCGTTTGGCGCGATCGATCGTGACATCGAGCGTTTTATAAGTCAGGCCGTCGTCCCGGTCGGTGCGGTCGATACGCGTGAGCGCCACGCCTTGCACGTTCTCAGGACGATCGCTCTGCGCGGCGAGTTCGAGCGCGCGTGCCTGAATCGCCTGATCGAACTGGTTCGGCTTCACGACTTCATCCACGAGTCGCCACGCTTTCGCGCGCTCGCCGCGAATGCCTTCCACCACCGTGCAGAAAATATCCGCGCGATCGTGGCGCACCTTGCGCTTGTCGGTCACACGCGTGAGGCCGCCGGTGCCCGGTAACACGCCGAGCAATGGCACTTCCGGCAGCGACACCGACGAGGAGCGGTCGTCCACCAGATAGATTTCGTCGCAGGCGAGCGCGAGTTCGTAGCCGCCACCGGCACACGCGCCGTTCACCGCCGCGAGAAACTTCAGGCCCGAGTAGCGCGACGAATCTTCCAGGCCGTTGCGCGTTTCGTTGGTGAACTTGCAGAAGTTGACCTTCCACGCATGCGTCGACAAACCGAGCATGAAGATGTTCGCGCCCGAGCAGAACACGCGGTCCTTCAGACTCGTCAGCACGACGGTTTTGACTTCGGGATGTTCGAAGCGGATGCGCTGGATCGCATCGTGCAATTCGATGTCGACGCCAAGGTCGTACGAATTCAGCTTCAGCTTGTAGCCGTCACGAATGCCGCCGTCTTCGGCGATATCGATGCCGAGCGTGGCAACGGGACCGTTGAAGCTCAGCTTCCAATGCTTGTACTGCGAAGGATCGGTGCGGTAGTCGACCGGCGCGATGGCGGTTGCTGCTGTGGACATGGGGCGTCTCCTGACTGGACGATGCAACATTGTTTTTTGAACAATAGTGCATCGTCACACCCATGTAAAGCACTTTAATGCATGTTAACGTGTAAACCCTGACCCCTCAATGCATCTCAGCCGCCGACGTCGTCCGGTGCTTCCGCCGCGACTCGCGCCGCAAGACGGTCGCGCAATTGCAGATAGGCGTCGGCGAGGGTTTTCTCGCTGGTGTCGAAGCTCATGTCGGCCCGCCCGTACAGTTCGCCGCGGCCGGCCAGGATGCGCTTGAGGTCATCCATCGCCTCCTTGTTGCCGGACATCGGCCGCAAATCGCCTTGCGCGACGACGCGGCGCATATGCTCTTCCGGCGTGGCCTGCAACCACACGGTGAAGCAGTGCGACAGCAGTGCGTTGAAGGTACCCGACTCCGATACCAGGCCGCCCGGCGACGCGATCACCGCGCGCTCGTGCTCGTGAATCACGGCTTCGAGCGCGCGATGCTCATAGCGCCGGTACGCGGTCGCGCCATACAGCGAGTGAATCTCCGACGGCGGGCAGCCGGCCAGTTGCTCGATCACGCGCGTCAGCTCGACGAACGGCACCTTGCGCTCCTGTGCAAGCATCCGCCCCAGCGTCGATTTGCCCGCGCCGCGCAGGCCGATCAACGCAATCCGGTCCTTGCGATGCGGGTCGCGCGGCGCCTGCGCGAACATCTCGGCCAGCGCCACGCGGGCGCGCTGCAGCGCCGCCTGATCGCGGCCCTGCAACAGCTCGCGGATCAGCAGCCATTCGGCGGAGGCGGTGGTTTCGTCGCCGATCACTTCCGCCAGCGGACAGTTCAAGGTCGCCGCGATCTGCCGCAACACCAGCACCGAAGCATTGCCGACCCCCGACTCCAGATTCGCCAGATGCCGCTCCGACAAACCGGTTTCGCTCGCCAGCGTCTTGCGGGTCATGCCGCGACGCGCGCGCAGCAGCCGCACGCGCTCGCCCATGGCGGTCAGGAACGGATCGCGCTCCTCGCGCTCGCCGCCGCGCTCGGGCCGTTCGGCGCGGTTGGCGTCTTCGTCGGCGGCATCGTCCAAGGGTGCGGGAGAGTAATTTTGATTCATGTTTTACTACCTCTCAACGTCGATACATGTACTATAGTGCTTGACACACACCGGGTGAACGGTTAATTTTCGCCAAATATTGATCCAATAACAAACGCTGTCGAGATTTATCGGCGGCGTCACGGAGATGGCGCAGCAGCACGCATGAATTAAGTTGCGTGCGCGCCGATCTGGAGGCTCACATGTCCCCCCAAGCATTCCAGCGCCTGATTGCGGGCGTGACCACGCAACTCGTCGACCGGCCGCTCGACAGCCAGCTCGCCGCCTGGCTGAACGACACCTGGCCGGCCGATGGCGAGACCTTCCGCGAACTCGCCGCGGCGTGCCGCACCGGCGTCGCCGAAGGCTGGCTGTGCAACCGCGAAAGTGGCGGCATCCGCTACGGCCGGATCTTCAAGGCGCTGCCCGATACCCATGGTTTTTCCGTCGACGTGGTCGCGATGAACAACATCGCCGGCCCGCATCACGTGCATCCGCACGGCGAGATCGACCTCATCATGCCGCTCACCGAAGGCGCGACGTTCGACGGCCACCCAGCCGGCTGGTGCGTGTACGGCCCCGGCTCGGCGCATCGGCCGACGGTGGCGAACGGCGACGCGCTGGTGCTGTATCTGCTGCCACAAGGCGCGATCGAATTCACGCCGGCCTGATTGCCCACCGCTCACTGCTCACTGCCGATTGCCTGAGAGAAGCCATGACCGAACTTTTGAAGAACTACGTAGCGGGCCGATGGGTCGCCGGCGGCGGCGCCGGTGTGAAGCTCACCGATCCCGTAACGGGCGAAGCGCTCGTCCGTGTATCGAGCGAAGGCCTCGACCTGGCGCAGGCATTCAGCTTCGCTCGCGAGGAAGCGGGCGCCGCGTTGCGCGCGCTGACCTATGCGCAGCGTGCCGCCCGCCTCGCCGAGATCGTCAAACTGCTGCAAGCGAAACGCGACGACTACTACGCAATCGCCACCGCCAACGCGGGCACCACGCGCAACGATTCGTCGGTCGATATCGACGGCGGCATTTTCACGCTGTCGTACTACGCGAAACTCGGCGCGGCGCTCGGCGACGTGCACGCCCTACGCGACGGCGCCGCCGTTGCGTTGAGCAAGGATCAGTCGTTCAGCGCGCAGCACGTGCTGACGCCCACGCGCGGCGTCGCGCTCTTTATCAATGCGTTCAACTTTCCGTCCTGGGGTTTGTGGGAAAAGGCCGCGCCTGCGTTGCTCTCCGGCGTGCCGGTGATCGTCAAGCCCGCGACGGCGACCGCCTGGCTCACCCAACGCATGGTCGCCGATGTGGTCGACGCGGGCATTGTGCCGCCCGGCGCGCTGTCGGTGATTTGCGGCGGCTCGGCGGGCCTGCTCGATCCGATTCAGGCGTTCGACGTCGTGTCGTTCACCGGTTCGGCCGACACGGCCGCGACGTTGCGCGCGCATCCGGCGTTCGTGCAGCGCGGCGCGCGTCTGAATGTCGAAGCCGACAGCCTGAACAGCGCGATTCTGTGCGCCGACGCGACGCCCGAGACGCCCGCGTTCGACCTGTTCATCAAGGAAGTGGTGCACGAAATGACCGTGAAATCCGGCCAGAAATGCACGGCGATCCGTCGTGCGTTCGTGCCGGAAGCGTCGCTCGAAGCCGTGCTCGACGCGCTCAAGGCGAAGCTCGCCAGGATCAGCGTGGGCAATCCGCGCAACGACGACGTACGCATGGGCTCGCTCGTGAGCCGCGAACAGTACGACAACGTGCTGGCCGGTATCGCGACGCTGCGCGAGGAAGCGGTGCTCGCCTACGACGGTTCGGCCGTGCCGCTGATCGATGCGGACGCAAGCATGGCGGCTTGTGTCGCGCCGCATCTGTTCGTGGTCAACGATCCGGACCATGCCACGCTGCTGCACGACCTCGAAGTGTTCGGGCCGGTGGCGAGCGTGGCGCCGTATCGCGTCTCGGCCGACGCCGACACGTTGCCCGAAGCGCACGCCGTCACCCTCGCGCGACGCGCTCAGGGCTCGCTCGTCGCGTCGATCTATTCGAACGACGACGCCCACCTCGGCCAGCTTGCGCTGGCGCTGGCCGATTCGCACGGCCGCGTGCATGCGATCTCGCCGTCGGTGCAGCAGAGTCAGACCGGCCACGGCAACGTGATGCCGATGTCGCTGCACGGTGGACCGGGACGCGCGGGCGGCGGCGAGGAACTCGGTGGCCTGCGGGCCTTGGGGTTCTATCACCGGCGCTCGGCGATTCAAGCGCCGGCGGCTGCGATCGAAGCGCTCACGCAAACGACGCATTGGCCCGCGGCCTAGCAGAACGAGGCAACGACGCGACGACACATCGAGATCAGGAAACACGCAATCAGCCACACGTCGAGCGGATCAAGAGCGCACAACAGCCGGACCCGCCTCACCCCGATGGAGGAGACACATGCAAGCTCTGCTGGAACCGGCTGTCAGCCAGCCCGCCGCGACGGTCGCGCCACCGCCCGCGCTGTTCAATTTCGCGTCGTATCTGTTCGGACTGAACGAGCAGCGCGCGGCCAAAGCGGCCTATATCGACGACACTGGCGTGACCTCTTACGCCGCGCTCGAAGATCGCGCGCGACGCTTCGCCACCGCGTTGCGCACGCTCGGCGTGCATCCGGAAGAACGCGTGCTGCTCGTGATGCACGACACGGTCGAATTGCCGATCGTCTTTCTCGGTGCGCTGTATGCGGGCATCGTGCCGGTCGTCGCGAATACACTGCTTACCGCCGCCGATTACGTGTACATGCTCACGCATAGCCACGCGCGCGCCGTGATCGCATCCGGCGCACTCTTGCCGAACGTCGTCGAAGCGATGAATACAGCGGAACACGACGGCTGTCAGTTGATCGTCTCGCAACCGCGCGCCGATGAATCGCAATCAGCACCCGTGCTCGCCGACCTGATCGACGCCGCCACGCCCTCGGTCAAAGCGGCCCAGTCCGGTTGCGACGACATTGCCTTCTGGCTGTATTCGTCGGGCTCGACGGGCAAGCCGAAAGGCACGGTCCACACGCATGCGAATCTGTACTGGACCGCCGAGCTGTACGCGAAGCCCGTGCTCGGCATCGTCGAAAGCGACGTGGTGTTCTCGGCGGCCAAACTCTTCTTTGCGTACGGACTTGGCAACGCGCTGACCTTTCCGCTGTCGGTCGGCGCCACCGCGGTGCTGATGGCGGAACGACCCACCGCCGACGCGATTTTCGCGCGCCTGATACAGCATCGGCCCACCGTGTTCTACGGCGTGCCGACGCTCTACGCAAGCATGCTGGTGTCGCCCGCGCTGCCCGCGCGCGCCGATGTCGCGATGCGCGTGTGTACGTCGGCCGGCGAGGCGTTGCCGCGCGAAATCGGCGAGCGCTTCACCGCGCATTTCGGCTGCGAGATTCTCGACGGGATCGGTTCGACCGAAATGCTGCACATCTTCCTGTCGAATCGCGCCGGTGAAGTCGAATACGGCACGACCGGACGTCCGGTACCCGGCTATGAAGTCGAACTGCGCGACGAGGCCGGACACCCCGTGGCCGATAGCGAAGTCGGCGATCTGTATATCAAAGGGCCAAGCGCGGCGCTGATGTACTGGAGCAATCGCGAGAAGTCGCGCGCCACCTTTCTCGGCGAATGGATTCGCAGCGGCGACAAATACTGCCGCTTGCCGAATGGCTGCTACGTTTACGCGGGCCGCAGCGACGACATGCTGAAAGTCAGCGGACAATACGTGTCGCCCGTGGAAGTGGAAATGGTGCTGGTGCAACACGACGCGGTACTCGAAGCGGCCGTGGTCGGTGTCGATCATGGCGGCCTCGTCAAAACTCGCGCGTTCGTCGTGCTGAAGCCTGAATTCGCGGCGTCTGAGATACTCGCGGATGGCCTGAAGGCCTTCGTCAAGGAACGGCTCGCGCCGCACAAGTATCCGCGCGATATCGTATTCGTCGACGATCTGCCGAAAACCGCCACCGGTAAAATTCAACGCTTCAAATTGCGCGAACAGTCATAAGGTGATCCATGCAGAACCCCGCCGTCGGCGCTGCCGTCAGTAGTACGGCTAGTCGCTTTGCCGAATTGCCCGCTGGTGCGTCGCACGGCCCGTTGCGCATCGAGTATCGTTGGGTCAACGAGGCGGCGCATGAAGCGCCGGTCGCCGTTTTTCTGCACGAAGGGCTCGGTTCGATCGCCATGTGGCGCGACTGGCCGCAAGCGTTGTGCGAACGGCTCGGCATGCGCGGTCTGGTCTATTCGCGGCCCGGCTATGGATTGTCGACACCGCGCGCGCATGACGTGAAATGGCCGATCGATTTCATGACCGCCCAGGCGCGCGATATTCTGCCGGCGTTGCTCGACGCGCTCGACATCGACGCGAGCGAGCGTCGGCGCATGTGGCTCGTGGGCCATAGCGACGGTGGGTCGATTGCGTTGCTGTATGCGGCGCTGCATCCGGATGCGTTGGCCGGGGCGGTGGCGATTGCGCCGCATGTGTTCGTCGAGAATATCTCGGTGGAAAGCATCGCGCTGACCAAACAGCTTTATGAAACCACCGACCTGCGCGACAAACTCGCCCGCTATCACGCGGACGTCGATTCGGCGTTCTATGGCTGGAACGACATCTGGTTGAATCCGGCGTTCAGGCAGTGGTCGATCGTCGACGAGTTGGCCTTGATCCGCCAACCGCTGCTCGCGGTGCAAGGGCATGACGACAACTACGGCACGATGGCGCAGATCGACACCCTTGCCGAGCGCGTGCCGCATGCGCAACTCGCGAAACTCGACGCTTGCGGACATTCCCCGCACCGCGACGCGACGCAGGCACTGAACGACGCGATTGCCGCGTTCATTTCGCGGCAGCGTTCGTAGCACGAAAAAAAGCGGCGCGTCTTTTCGAACGCGCCGCGAGTACATCTTCATCGGCTTCAGATCACCGTCGACAATCCCAGCGTCAACAACAGCGCCGTCACCGAAATAATCGTTTCGCAGACTGTCCACGTCTTGAAGGTCTGCGGCACGGTCATGCCGAAGTACTCTTTCACCAGCCAGAAGCCACCGTCGTTCACGTGGGACAGAATCAGCGAACCCGCGCCGGTCGCGAGCACCAGCAACTCGGGACGCACGCCGCCCACCGTGCCCGCCGCCGCGGCGGCGATCGGCGCGATGATGCCCGCCGCGGTCGCCATCGCCACCGTCGCCGAACCGGTTGCGACGCGAATCAATGCCGCCACCAGCCACGCGAGAATCAGCAGCGGCACGTGTGCGCCGGTCGCGACGTCGACGATCGCCTTCGACGCGCCGCTGTCGATCAGAATGCGCCCGAAGCCCGCGCCCGCTCCCACCACCAGCGTGATGCTCGCGGTCGGCGCGAGACATTCGTTGGTGAACTTGAGGATCTGCTCACGGTTGAAACCGCGCGCCCGGCCGAAGGTGATAAAGCTCAACAGCACGGCCAGCAGCAGCGCCATATCGGGGTGACCGATCAGACGCAACGCGTTGTTCGCCGCCGACTTCGCCGGCACGATCGCATCGGCCCAACTGCCCACTAACATCAGCAGCACCGGCAGCAACACCGTCAACAGCGTGATGCCGAAGCCCGGCAAGTCCTGCTGCGAGCGCTTCGCGTCCTGCTCGATGAATTGCCGTGCCATCGGGTTGATGCCGTCGAGCACGACAAATCGCGCGATCAGCTTCGAGAACAGCGGCCCGGCCAACGCCGCGGTCGGAATGCCGACGATCAGCGCGTAGAAAATTGTGTGGCCGATATCCGCGTTATACGCGGTCACGGCGAGCAACGCGGCGGGGTGCGGCGGAATCAGACCATGCACGACGGAGAGCCCCGCGACCATCGGAATGCCGACGCGAATCATCGACGTGCCGGTGCGTTGCGCGACATTGAAGGCGATCGGAATCAGCAGCACGAAACCGACTTCGAAGAACACCGGCAAGCCGACCAGAAAGGCGATGCACATCATCGCCCAATGCACGTTCTTCGGTCCGAACAAACCGATCAACGTACGCGCGATACGCTCCGCCCCACCCGACTCGGCCATCATCTTGCCGAGCATCGTGCCGAGACCGACCACGATCGCGATGTGCCCAAGCGTGCCGCCCACGCCGGTTTCGAACGACTTGAGAATCGACGTCGCCGGCATGCCGACGGCCAGCGCCAACGCCACCGACACCATCATCAACGTGATGAACGGATTCATCTTGAAGCGCGCGATCAGCACGACCAGCGCGATGATGGCGATCAATGCATAGACGAGTAACAGACTTCCTTGAACGGTCGCCATAGGTGCTCCTGAAGAGAAAGAAGCGCGCCGCCGCTTTTCACGGATCGCATCGCGTGAAATGTTGTTTGGATGGGCGGCGGCGCGTGCCGCGTGCTTAGAACTTGTGGCGGATGCCGGCGACGGTCACAAACTGGCCGTTGTTGCTCGACGGATTCGAAATGCCCTCCACCCATGCCTTCGAACCGGACGAACGTTGGTAGATACCGTTCAGGTACAGGTCGGTCGTCTTCGACAGGAAGTACTCGCTGCCCACGCTCAACTGGTTGTAGTGCGCATTGGTGGCCGTGGTGCCGCTGGTGTTCTGCGTCGTGTAGATGTAGCCGAGCGCGAGCAGCGTGGCCGGCGTCAGTTGATACTTCAGGCTTGCCTCGTAGTTGGCGAAACGCAGGCTGCCGCCCGTGAGCAACTGGAACTGCGAGTTCGTATACAGCAGCGCGACGGTCGCCGGGCCGAACACGTACGAACCGCCCGCGCCCCACACCTGGTTGCGCGCCACCCCGCTAATGATCGACGAGCTGGCGCTGTAGTAGTTGTCCGACGGCGCCGCGCCCGCCGTGCTGGTCGCCGGCTGATTTACCAGCGAGTACGCCGCGTCGAGGTGCAACGGACCGTTCACGTAGTCCGCACCGACGCTCCACGCGCGGTTGTTGGCGAATTCGCCCGCGGTGTTCGAGAACGCGTACATGGCGTTCGCCGTGAAACCGGCATAGGTCGGCGTGGTGTACTTGACCGCGTTGTTGGTACGGTAGGTGTTGTTGATATCGTCGTTGTCGTAGATCGCGTTGCCGTACTGGCTCATCGCGCCGACACCGTTGATCTGCATGTTCGACAGATAGTCCTGCACGCTGTTGTACTGACGGCCCAGCGTAATCGTGCCGGCCTTGTCGTTAACCAGCGCCACCCATGCGCTACGGCCGAAAATCCGTCCACCCTGCCCGGCCGCGCCGGTTTCCAGGCTGAAGCCGTTTTCGAGCTTGAACATCACCTTGTTGCCGCCGCCCAGATCTTCCGTGCCGAGCAGACCCCAGCGCGAACCTTGCACATTGCCCTGAGTCGCCTGATAGGCCTTCTCGCCCTTCTGGTTATTCGTGAAGGTAAAGCCGGCGTCGACGATACCGTAGAGCGTCACGCTGCTTTGCGCGTGAGCGGCCTGGGCGGCGAATCCGGCGGCAGCGAGCGCGATGGCGGTACGAAAAATCTGCTTGTGCATCATGGTTTCCTCAAGTCGAAAAGTGACGAACGCCGGTGGCATTTCAATGTTCCGGCGATATTTGTAGTACTAAACAGGCGAGTCAAAGCAACACCGGGTTGGCGTCCGGTGTTCGGGTCAAACAACAGTCTTCGGGGCGGCTAACGGGAGAGCATCAACCGGAAAGGATCAATCGGAGAACATCAGTCCGGCCAGTTGCGGCGCGCGGCAAGACGGCGCGCGTCGCGTTGATGGAACGGCGTGACGATCGGCTCGGACGCCACACGCGCCCGTTCGAGTTCGGCCAGAATGCGGGCCAGCACGATCTGCTCTTCGCCTGCGTGCAGGTTGCACGGGTCGAGAAAAAAGAAATGCAATTCCGCTTCGTGATCGCGCACGATCACCGGCGCTTCACCTTCGGGCGCACGCGCGAGTGCATCCGCGAGATCCCAGGCGGAGATACACGCCACCTTCGGATCGATATGCAGCTTCAGACGGTCGAGCGGATTGCCGGTCGGATCGGCGTCGATTTCGGCCCACACGCCATCGCAACGGTTCAGCGTTTCGCGCCACAGCGTCAGGTAGCCGCGCTCGCGGGCGCGAATCGCGACGTGGTCGCGCTGCCGCCACTGTTCGAGTGCGACGATCGCGCCGGCAATGCCTTCCTTGCCGACTTTCATGCCGCGACCAATGCCGCCGTTCTGGAAATACGCGGCACGCACCAGCGCTTTCTTGCCCGCAACAAGTCCGGCCGTGAGACCACCCAGGAATTTGTGCGCCGAGTACAGCACGAGATCCGCGCCGGCGGCGATGAACCGTTTGAGGTCGTATTCGGAGGCGGCGTCGACGATCACCGGCACACCCTTCGCATGCGCAACGGCGACGAATTCCTCCAACGGGATCAGGCCGAATTGCACCGTATGATGCGAGACCACGTACAGCGCCGCAGCGGTGCGTTCGGTGATCGCGGTGTTCAACTGGTAGCCGTGCGCTTCGGTCGCCGCGCCGACCGGCACGACGCGCGCGCCGGACAGACGGATCGCTTGGTCCACCGGTGCGCCATAATTGACGAGGTGGCCGGTCTGGATCACGACTTCATTGCGCAGGGCAGGCAGTCCGGAGATACCGGTCGTATCCGGCAAACGTTCGATCAGGCCAAGGTCGTCTCCCGTCATGGCGGCGGCAATGGTCAACGTGATCGCCGCCGAGCACGACGCCGTGACATAACCGGCTTCGCTGCCGCATGCTTCGGCGATCACCGCCGAGGCCTTGCGTTGCAGATCGTCGATCTCGACGAATTGCGGCAGGATCCGCGCCACCGCATCGATCACCGGTGCGCCGACGCTGGACGCGCCCAGGCCTGTCATCGTGCCCGAAGCATTGATGACAGGGCGTAAGCCAAAACGAGAGCGGATGTCCATGCAGCGCCTCCAACCGGTATTTCTTAATTATGGAATATATGTTGTAATTGAGGATCAGTCTAGCATACAATCCCCCTGCGTCAACTGGACAAAAACAAGCTGTGACAGAGGAGCACGATGGCCCGTACGTCTCGACCTTCCGCGGCTGTAACCGCCGCCGCGCGCCCGTCCAAGGCATCCGCGGCAGCGGCGGCCGAGCCCGCTTCAGCACCAACCGACGCGGCCGCGCCGCGCACCCGCACCAGCGCGCTCGACCGCGCCGTGCAGATCCTCGACGCGCTCCAGCAGGCGAACCGCCCCGCCACCGCGTATGAAGTCGCGCGGATCGTCGGCGCGCCGTTGTCCACGGTGTATTCGATCATCAACGACCTGGTCGACAAGAATCTGCTGGCGCGCCGCATGGACGGCACGATCTGGCTCGGCTCGCGTCTGTACGGTTACGGCCTGACGTACGCGAGTTCGCTCGACTATCTCGCGGTCGCGAACGAGGAAATGCAACGGCTCTCGGCCGAAGTCGAAGAAACCGTGCAAGTGTGCGGTCTCGAAGACGGCATGATGGTCGTGCAGCAAATGGCCGAAGGTCCGGGCCATTTCCGCGTGACGTCGCGCGTGGGCAGTCGCGTGCCGTTGAACTGGACGGCATCGGGCCGCCTGCTGGTCGGTCACCTGCCGGACGCCGAACGCGTCGCATTTTTCGCGCAGCACGCGCAGAGCTCGCCCACCGGTCGCGCGGAAACGCGGCCCGAGGTCCTCGCGCGGATCGCGCGCGAAGCGCTCGACGCGCGGCTGTCGATTCAGGTCGGCGAGTCGGACGCATCCGTGGCGTGCCTCGCGGCGCCCGTGCTCGACAACACCGGCGCCTGCGTCTTCACGATTTCGATCGTGATGCCCGAGGCCAAGGCCGAACTCGGCACCGAGCGTTTCGCGCAAGCCGTGCAGGCGGTGGCCGCCCGCATCGAAGCGCGCCTCGGTTGGCGGCATCGCGATCCGGAACCGGCTGCTTAAGTGACGCCACAACGGTGACGCCACGACAGTGACGCCACGTCACGTCCCCTTAAAACAAACACCCTCACTTTCCTATCGATGAACTGCTACGACCGGCTGCACACGCGCGGCCTCAAGCTTCCGCAGGTGCCGACGCCGATCGGCAACTTCACGCACTGCACGCGCGAGGGCAATCTGCTGTTTCTGTCCGGCCAGGGTCCGCTCGACGAAACCGGCTCGCTGATGACAGGCAAAGTCGGCGCCACCGTCAGCGCCGACGAAGCGTATCGCCACGCACAACTGGTTGGCCTGAATCTGCTGGCCGTGCTGCACAACGAACTCGGCGATCTCGCCCGCGTGAAACGCATCGTTAAACTGCTCGGCATGGTCAACGCGGCGCCGGATTTCACCGAGCATCCACGCGTGATCAACGGTTGCTCCGACCTGTTCGTCGACGTGTTCGGCGACGCCGGCCGTCACTCGCGCTCCGCCGTCGGCGTGGGTTCGTTGCCGGGCAATATTACCGTCGAGATCGAAGCCATCGTCGCGGTCGAGGATTAAATACCGCCCGGTCGGCCAAATCCTCAATTTTCCCCATCTCACCATTTCTTCACAAAAGTTACACAGGTAAGCGACTATCCTTCGGCATCGCTGACCCGGGCACATGCATGCCCTGGCGCTCTTCCCCCGTGCCGGAGACGTTGCCATGTCCTGTGTGTCGAAGCCGACTGTAGCCCTGCATTGCAAACGTTTGGCCGGCGTGCTGATCGCCGTCGCGCTGTGCGCGCTGACCGGCGCCTGCAGTGACGACGACAAGATGCCGGACCCGGCCACGACCAGCGCCGCCAGCGGTGCCGCCGCGAACGACACTGGCGCCGACAACAGCACCGCCGTGCTGTCAGCGAACCCCGCATCCGTAGCACCCGCACCCGCAGCACTCACGATTCAAAGCCCAGCACTGCCCGCCTCAAGCACCGACCCGGCTTTGTCCGCCGCCGCGTCGGCGCCGCTCGCCCCACCCGTCATTCACACCGTGGACTGAGTTCCACGCTCCGTACGGCGCGTGGCTCACGCTCGCGCGCCGTGTGCATCGTTCCTCTACCGAAGATCGAAAGCCAATATCATGACCTCAAAAAATCGCCGTGATTTTCTGCGCTCCGCCGCGCATGCAGCCGGTTCCGCGACCGCGCTGAGCATGCTGCCGCTGGGCATTCGCAACGCACTCGCCATTCCGGCCAACAACAAGACCGGCACGATTCGCGACGTCGAACATATCGTCGTGCTGATGCAGGAAAACCGCTCGTTCGACCACTACTTCGGCACACTGAAAGGCGTGCGCGGTTTTGGCGACACGCGCGCGATCAATCTGCCCAACGGTCAACCGGTGTGGTATCAACCGCTCGCCGCCGACCTCGGCTATGTGCTGCCGTTCCGCCCGAGCGCGCCGAATCTCGGCCTGCAATTCCTGCAGGATCTCGCGCACGACTGGACCAGCACGCACGCCGCGTGGAACGGCGGCCGCTACGATCAGTGGGTGCCGTCCAAGGGCACCACGACGATGGCCTACCTGACGCGCGACGACATTCCGTTTCACTATCAGCTCGCCGACGCCTTCACCATTTGCGATGCGTATCACTGCTCGCTGATGGGCCCGACCGATCCAAACCGCTACTACATGTGGAGCGGCTGGGTCGGCAACGACGGCAGCGGCAGCGGCCCGGTGATCGACAACGCGGAAGCCGGCTACGGCTGGTCCACCTATCCCGAAGTGCTGCAGAACGCGGGCATTACGTGGAAGATCTATCAGGACATCGGCACCGGCCTCAACGCAAGCGGCTCGTGGGGCTGGACGCAGAATCCGTATATCGGCAACTACGGCGACAACTCGCTGCTGTACTTCAACCAGTATCGCAATGCGCAGCCGGGCAATCCGCTGTATGACAACGCGCGCACCGGCACGAACGCTTCGGCGGGCGACGGCTACTTCGACATTCTGAAGCGCGACGTGCAGAACAACGCGCTGCCGCAAGTGTCGTGGATCGTCGCGCCGGAAGCGTATTCCGAGCATCCGAACTGGCCGTCGAACTACGGCGCGTGGTACATCGATCAGGTCCTGCAGATTCTGACGTCGAATCCCGAGGTGTGGAGCAAGACGGTGCTGCTGATCAACTACGACGAGAACGACGGTTTCTTCGACCATATGGCGCCGCCGTTCGCACCGGCTTCGAGCGCGAACGGTTTGTCGACCGTCGACGTCAGCAATGAAAATTTCGCCGGCAATACCAGCTACCCGGCCGGCCCGTACGGCCTCGGACCGCGCGTGCCGATGCTGGTGGTCTCACCGTGGTCGAAAGGAGGCTACGTGTGCTCGGAACTGTTCGACCATACGTCGGTGATCCGTTTTATCGAAAAGCGTTTCGGTCACGATCACAACCTCGCCGAATCGAACATCACGCCGTGGCGTCGTGCGGTGTGCGGCGATCTGATGTCGGCCTTCAATTTCAGTAACCCGAACGACGCGGTCCCCACGCTGCCGAGCACGAGCGGCTACGTGCCGCCGGACCAGAACCGTCATCCGGATTACGTGCCGCTGCCGCCGCTGGTGCAGGCGGTGCCGAAGCAGGAAGCCGGCGTGCGCCCGGCTCGCGCATTGCCGTATGAACTGTTCGTGCGCGTGCATGGCGAAGGCTCGGCCAACATGCTCACCATGCGCTTCGTCAATTCGGGCCGTGCGGGCGCGGCGTTTCTCGTCTATGCCGCCAAGAGCCTCAACGCGCCGCGCACCTATACGGTCGAAGCCGGCAAGCGCCTGCAGGATCAGTTGCCGTGCAATGCCGACGGCACCTACGACTTCACCGTCTACGGTCCGAACGGTTTCCTGCGCCGCTATGCGGGCAAGCCGGTTGCGCGCAGCTGGTGGAACGGTTCGGATATCGCGCGCCCCGAAGTCGAGGAAGGCTACGACGTGTCGAACGGCAACCTGCAACTGCGCCTGGAAAACGTGGGCAGCGCACGCTGCAAGTTCTCGATCGTCAATGCGTACGATCCGGGCAACGTGATCACGCATTCGGTGCGTGGCGGCGATACGGACCCGCTCTACCTCGATCTGCGCAACGCGCACGGCTGGTACGACCTGACGATCACGGTCGATACCGACCCGCTGTTCGCGCGCCGCTTTGCGGGCCATGTGGAAACGGGCAAGAGCAGCATGAGCGATCCGGCGCTGGGCAGTTGATCGCGAAGACGCTGCACGCTGGTGATTGAAAACGACGGCCGCTGCGGGTAACACCGCAGCGGCCGTTTTTTTCTCGCGTTACTGCTTCATGCCGCCACCGCCGCGCTCAGCGTCTCCCGCTCGCGCAACTTGTCGCGAATCGCCTGCACGATGAATTCCGCGTCGCGCGCGACGCCGGAAAAGCGCCCCGAGCCCCACGTATGCAGCCACGGCAAACCGACGAAATACAACCCGTCGATCGGCGTAATACCGCGCGTGTGCGCCGGATAACCGCGACCGTTGAATACCGGCGCGTCGAGCCAACTGAAGTCCGGCGTGAAACCAATGCACCAGATGATCGCGGCGATGCCGCTGGTCTCCACGTCGAGCGTGGCGCGTTCTTCGAGCGGACGCCAGATCGGTTCGTAGGGATCGCCCGCCGGTGCATCGATACCGTGCTTCGCGATAAATCCGTCGATGCTCGCGTTGATGCGGTTATAGACGTCGTCGGCTGCATCCAGATTGGCTGCTAACGTCGGCGCAAAATGGAACTGGCCGTCGCGCAGGTCGTCGAGTCGGCCATACAACTCCATGCCCTCGGCGGCGAATTTGCGCAGATCGATATCGCGTCCGCCGTCGCGGCCGGTCACGTAGTGATTGGTGTTGTCGCGTACCCCTTCCCGCAACGGATGCTGTTCGACCGGCATGTCGTAATACTGCATGTCGGCAAGCCAGTCGACCACGTCGCGGCCCCGATAGAAGCGCGCGCAACGCGGCGCCTCGCCCACCGCGAGCACGACCTGGCGGCCCGCCAGATGCAAATCTTCGGCGATCTGCGCGCCGGACTGGCCGGTGCCGACCACCATCACCGCGCCGTCGGGCAACGCGTGCGGATTGCGATACGCGGACGATTGCATCTGCACGATGCGCGCAGGCAAGCGCTCGGCGAGACGCGGCACGATCGGCGTGTGATAGCCGCCCGAGGCCACCACGACCTGATCGGCAGTGAACTCGCCTTGCGTCGTCGCGACCGTATAGATGCCGTCGTCGCGCCGCTTCACGCGTTTCACCTCCGCGCGCTCGACGACCGGCGCATCGACGTGCGCGATAAACCCGTCCAGGTACGCGACGATTTCATCCTTCTTCATGAAACCGTGCGGATCGTCACCGCGATACGGATAGCCGGGTAACGCGCATTGCCAGTTCGGCGTGACGAGACAGAACGCGTCCCAGCGCTGCTCGCGCCACGTGTGCGTGACCGTGTTCTTCTCCACGACCAGATGATCGATGCCGGCCTGCTTCAGACAATAGCTGACCGACAGGCCCGCCTGCCCGCCGCCGACGACAAGCACGCTGTAATGCCCATCGGCGCGCGCTGGATGGTTTCGATTCGACATGATGCGTCCTCTGAAAATTGAGCGCCTAGCTGAAGGCGATGACCTTGACGGTCGCGTCGGGCCGGTCGCGAAACCGCGCCGCGTCGCGCTCGATCTGCGCGAGCTGGTCCAGTGCCGCCGAGCAGGCGAAACCGTATTTCTCGCGTACCCGTTCGGAGGCGATGCCGAGCGCCTGCTGCGAACGCGCGACGAAATCGTCGAGCGGATAAGCTTCGCCCGGCGTGAAAAAATCGCCGATTACGAGCGACGGCGAATAGCAGTTCGCTTCGTCGCCGTCGGGCCATTGAATCCGAAAGTGCATGACAGGCATGGCTAAACCTCGATCAGTTGATAACCGGTGCGTGCTTCGCGACGAAGCGGCGGTAAATGTCGACGTGGCGTTGTGCGCTCGCCGTCCAGTTGAAGCGCGCGAGCAAGGCGGGGACCGCGTGCTCGAAATCGATTGCGTTCGCACCCGATGAACCCGGCGCAGCCAACGCGCGCAGCAGCGCGGCCGCAATCGATTCGACGTCGGCGGGATCGGCCCAGTAGCACGTGCTGTCGTCGAGATACTCGGTGAACGGCGCAATTGCCGACGCCACCACCGGCGTGCCGCTCGCCAGCGCTTCGAGCACGACGAGGCCGAAGCCTTCGCGCAACGACACCATCGCCAGCACGTCGGCGCTGCGAAATAGCGCGGGCATCGCGGCATCGTCGAGTGGCCCTGTCACCACCACGCTTTCCTGCGGACCGATCGACAGACGCAACTCGGCTGCCCGTTGCAACAGACGGCGGGTGTAAGCGTCATGGTCGAGCAGGCTCGCGCCGCCCGCGACGACGAGTTGCGCGCGCGGCAGAACGCGCTGTACGACAGCGAATGCTTCTAAAAGAGTCAGCGTGTTTTTGCGTGCTTCGATACCGCCGACGGCGAGTACGATGGGACCGCCGTCGCTATTTATACCCAGACGTCGTCGCAGCGATGCGTTGTCTTCCGCATGCACGCGCTCGCGCTCATGCTCACGCTTACGAGAAGAAAAGCGCTCGACGTCGACACCATTCGGCACGGTGATCGCATCGATGCCATAGGTCGACCGCATTTCCGACGTCCACATCTCGCTTACGCACAGCACCTGATCGGCATCCTCATACGCGCGACGCTGCCATGCCGCCAGCCGAGCATCGTCGAACCGGTCGAGGTGGTGCACCGTGCGGATAAAACCGTAAATGCGCTCTTCAGCTTTCAACTCGGCGAGCGCATTGCCGCTGATACTGTCCTGCGCATGCAGCAGATCGAACGACGTGGCTTCGTGTTCGATCAATGCGCGTTTGAACGCGTCGATACGTGCTTCGACCATTGCGACGGTGTTGGACTGAGGCAACAAGATAGGCGCATAGACCACGCGGCATGGCGGTGAGCGAAACAGCTTTTCTCCACGCACAGCCGGCACGAACATGGTTATGTCGTGCCCTAACGCCGTAAGCGCCGTCGCTAGTTCAAGCGTATGCACGACACCGCCGCGCGGATTGACCGAATGCGTGAGCAACGCAATACGCAGCGGATTCATCGCGCACCGCCTTTCCCTGCCATGATGAACGGCGCGCGCTCGAAGTCCCACAACATCGCCGCATCATCGTGCTGATGCAGTATCACGTGACGCGTCGCGTCGACCGATCCGATCACCGCGCAAGCCAGCGCGCGCTCATAGAAAATCGCCTGCACCGCGTCCACCTGATGCGCCCGCACCGACAGCAAATAACCGTAACTCGGAAATGCAGTAACCCAGCGCGACAGCGCCACACCCTCCGGTTTCGGAATCCGCTCAAGATCGATCCGTGCGCCCACCTGCGAGCATTCGAGCAACATCAGCGCGGTGCCGAGCGTACCCGCCATGCTGATATCTTTCGCGGCATCGCACAGCCCGCTTTCCGCGAGACGCGGCAACAGGTCGAGATCCGCACGCAGCCGCTCCGACGGCGCATCCACCGAAGCATTCCAGAACGGATACGGCTCTTCAAAGCGGCCGCGCAGATCGACCGCCATCATCAGGCTGTCGCCCGGCCGCGCATTAAAACTCGACAGCAACGCGTTAGCGCGGCCAATAATCGACACCGCCAACTGCGCGGCGTCACTGCGCGTATTCGTATGACCGCCGACAATCGGCACGCCGTAGGCCACGGATGCCGCCGCCATGCCCGCCAACACCTGTTCCGCCGCCTCGCTGCCTTGACTCCACAACGCGTCCACCACCGCCAGCGGCCGGCCGCCCATCGCGTAGATATCGCTGACGTTGACCATCACGCTGCTATAGCCGGCGAACCACGGCATCGCGCTGACGAAATCGCTGACCATGCCTTCGATCGCGAACAGCAGATAGCCGCTGCCATCGGCAATCGCCGCGCAATCGTCGCCGAGCGCGACCGCCTGATCGAGGTCGCGTGTACCGCGAGGCAAGTGCCGCGCCAACGCTCCGACCACGTCGACGATATCGGTCTTATGGCGAAAACCACGGCTCTCGCGCAAAGCGGCGACCAGACCGGCGACACTCATGCCGCGCTCCGGGCAGAAGCGGAAGCGGACGCAGAAGCGGAAGCAGAAGCAGAAGCAGAAGCGGATTCGGAACCGGCTGTGGAGTTGGCTTCACGCTTCGGCGACGCAACGGGCGTACGCGTCACGAAGCCGCCATAAGGCGTCACACACGGCGCGTACCAATCCAGTTGCGCCTGCATCAAATGATGCGGACGGCCGAGCAAGGTTTCTTCGGCCAGCACATCCCAATGCATCGCCCGAAACAGCGGCACATTCTGGCTCTGCACATGCGCGAGAAACGTTTCGCAACCGAGCGCATGCGCGCTGCTAACCGCAAGCCGAATCAGCGTCGCGCCAATCTTGCCGTGCCGCCGGAACGCCGCATGCACCGCGAGCCGCGATCCGAACCACACGTTGTCGTGGTCGCGATGAATCCGCACCGTGCCGACCACCTGCTCCGGCATACCGGCCACGCAACTCACCGCCACCAGTTGTTGCGCGTGCAGATCGATTTCGTCGCGATCGTCGCCGACAAAAATGCCCTGCTCGATGCAAAACACCGCGCGCCGCAACTTGAACGCTTCATCGGCTTCCCAATCCAGCGTAGTCCACTTGATACGGAATTCGCTCGGCGTATAAGGCGTGAACTCAATATCGGAGTCCAGCGTAATGCCTGCAATCGCTTCACCAAACATGATCACGCCTCGTACGATGAAAGCGACGAACACGCGCCGCATTTGCCGCAACCCGCCTTGATATCGCTGGAGCGCATCGCAGCGGCGTTGAGCATGCCGCCGAGCGGCTGCAACACCGACTTCATGAACTCAGGCGTGGGCGCCGGATGATCCTCCAGCGGCGTACCGCTGATCGGCACGAACGGCACCACGAACGGATAAACCCCCAACTCGATCAACTCGCGCGAGATCGTCAGAATCGCTTCCGCGCTATCGCCGAGTCCCGCGAGTAGGTACGTGCTGACCTGTCCGCGTCCGAACACCGCGACCGCCGCCTTGAAGGCCTCCATGTACCGCGACAGCGGCACGCTCGCCTTGCCCGGCATGATGCGTTCGCGCAGCGCGGGCGTCACCACTTCCAGATGCATACCGAGCGTGTCGATGCCGCTCGCCTTCATGCGCGCGAACCAGCGGTCGTCGTCGGGCGGTTCGCATTGCGCCTGGATCGGCAGATCGACCGCGGTCTTGATCGCGAACGCGCTCTCGCACAGAATCTGTGCGCCGCGATCCGGCGTGGGCGGTGTGCCGGTGGTCAGCACCATATGCTTCACGCCGTCGAGCAACACCGCCGCGCGCGCCACTTCCGCCAGCTGCTCCGGCGTCTTGCGCGCAATCGTACGTCCCGCCGCAAGCGACTGACCGATCGCGCAGAACTTGCAACTCTTGCGGCGACTCTCGTAGCGAATACAGGTCTGCAACACCGTGGTCGCAAGCACGTCCGCGCTATGCAGCGCGGCGATCTTCGAATACGGCACGCCGTCGAGCGTCTGCATGCCGTAAAAGCGCGGTGCCGTGGGAAAGCTGATGTTCGCAATCGGAATCGTGCCGCGCAGCAGCGCGCTCGATCCCGACGCATCCGGTGTTTGCGCTACGAACGGCGAGTGCCACGCGGTGCTGGTATGCACCGGCACCATGATCGTCACGCCATCCACCGTCACGGCCTTGTGGTCCGATGGTCCCGCGCCGCCGCGCCGGCTCGCCGCGCCCGCATCCGGCGAGACGAGCCGCAAGCCGGCCGACTGCAATTCAGTCATCAATTGCCGGCTCTCGGCCGACAGCGTCTCGCTGGCGTTCATCGCACTCTCCTGCGGTTGAAATGAAATCGGTCTGCGCCGCGCTGGACCACCGCGGCATCGGCGCGACGGTTTCCGCCGGACGCCGGTTGATCGCGAGACTCAGCAACTCGGGCCGCGCGTAATGGCCGACCGAATCCATCATGCGTTTGCGCTTGGTGATCAGCGCCATGTCGAGATCGGCGATCACCATGCCCTCGCCTTCGCGCAACGGCGGCGCGAGATGCTGCCCTTCCGGCGACACGATCGCGGTATTGCAACCGCCACGCAGCGCCTTCTGCAGATTCGTATCCGACGTCACCGAAGCGATCTGTTCATCCGTGAGCCAACCCGTTGCGTTGACCACGAAACACCCCGACTCCAACGCGTGATGGCGAATCGTCACCTCGATCTGCTCGGCGAAAATCGGCCCCACCAGCGAGCCGGGAAACTGGCTGCAATGAATCTCCTCGTGCTGCGTCATCAACGCATAACGCGCGAGCGGGTTGTAATGCTCCCAGCAGGCGAGCGCGCCGACGCGCGCCACCGCCGTGTGCGCCACCTTGAGGCCCGCCGCGTCGCCTTGCCCCCAGATCATCCGTTCGTGAAACGTCGGCGTGATCTTGCGGCGCTTGAGCACCAGTTGACCGTCCACGTCGAAGATCAACTGCGTGTTGTAGAGGCTGCCGTGATCGCGCTCGTTGACGCCGAGCACCACCACCATCCGGTGCAAACGCGCCTGCTCGGCCACCGCCTGCGTCACGGGTCCGGGCACGAGCACGGCTTCCTCGTACAGTTTCATATGCTCGGCGCCGGAGGCAACCGGCGGCTTCACGAAAGAAAAGTAGGGGTAATACGGCACGAAGGTTTCAGGGAAGACGATCAACTGCACGCCTTCGCGCGCCGCCTTGCCGATCGCCTCGCACACTTTTTCGAGGGTGCCGCCGCTGCGTTCGAAATCCGGTGAGATCTGGACCGCGGCGGCACGCACGATGCGTTTGTCGGACATAGTGGTCACCCGTGTTCCGTCAAACCGTCCACGTGTGGATGACGAGCGCGTTGTCCTTGCGATGCAGAAGCTGGATATCGAGCACGTCGAGCGGACTGATCGGCCGGATACCTTCGATCAGCGACGCTTCACCGTGTCCATACAGCGCCTGCAGCGCGAAACGGCACGCGTAGACCTTGCCGCCCTCTTCCATGAACTTCATCAACTGCTTGTTGAAGTTCAGATGGCCAGGGAACGCTTCGTCGCCGAGAGTCGGAAAGCCGCGTTGCAGACCGAGCGTGACGCCGGGTCCATACAGCAGCACCGAGGTTTCAAAGCCCTTGCGTTGCAAGCGCGTGGCCTGCAGCAGATTGACGAAACCGATCGAGCCTTCGAACGCGACCGTATGGAACGTGACGAGCGCCTTCTCTCCCGGTTCGGCTTTCACGTCCTCAAAGACTTTCTCCTCGTAGTCGACAAGGTAATCGCCCTTCTGATGCAGCGGTTTGTTGACGGCTGGCATGACACTCTCCGATCAGGTTTGCTAAGTAAAAGAAGGCGCGCGTTCAGTGTGTGCGCGCTTCTCTCAATGCAACGGCCGTGCCATTGATCGGCCGCGCGAATGCGATCAATCAGCAATCAATTCCGCCTCGATTCGAAGTCCGACACAAAAATTTTCGGGTGTGAAGTTTGCGTACCGCCGGGACATGCCGCGTAAGTGCGATCCGCGACGCGTCACCGCACCAGCCGGGTGCGATTCGCGGGCGCGAACGTGTCGGCATGGTGCAGTCATTCACCACCGGCGATCAATCCGATCATTGATCGCTTTTAGATCCGATCAATTTTTATCGGTCCTGTCACCCCAATCGAAAGCGCGCATGCGATGAACAGCCCAACCCATCACTGGATCAAACGTCTCGCCGACCTCCGCAAGCCGGCCTACCTCGCGATTCCCGATCTGATCGAAGAAGATCTCGCCACCGGACGGTTGCGGCCACGCGATCGCTTGCCCGGCCTGCGCGATCTGGCCGAGGAACTCGCGTTGAATTACACGACGGTGGCGCGCGCATATGCGGAGGCGCGCAAACGCGGCCTGCTCGATTCGCGCGCGGGCAGCGGCACGTTCGTGCGCGGCCGCACCGCCACGTTGCCGCTCACCGGCGGCAGCAGCATTGAAATGTCGATGAACACGCCGCCCGAGCCGCCCGATTACGCGAACCGTCTGCGCGATTCCGCCGCACGCCGGATGGCCGACAGCGATCCGTACCAGTTGCTGCGTTATCAGGACTTCGGCGGCTCGGCCGCCGACAAGGACGCGGGCGCCGACTGGCTCCGGCGCCGTATGCCGCACGCGGATGCGCAAAACGTACTGGTTTGCCCCGGCATTCACAGCGCGCTGGTGGCGTTGGTGTCGCAACTCGCGCGGCCCGGCGGCACGATCTGCCTCGACTCGCTCGCCTACCCCGGCATCAAGGCGATCGCCGCGCAACTCGGCGTGCGCCTGCAGGCCTTGCCGCGCGACGACGAAGGTCCGCTCGCGCATGCCTTCGAAGCGCTCTGCAAGACCGACAAACCGAGCGCGTTCTATTGCAATCCGACGCTACAGAATCCGAGCACGCTGACGCTCACGCACAAACGGCGCGAGGCGCTGGCCGACGTCGCGTTGCGCTACAGCGTGCCGATCATCGAAGACGACGCCTACGCGATGCTGCCGCAAAGCGCGCCGGATGCGCTCGCCACCCTCGCGCCCGAGTTGACCTACTACGTGACCGGTTTATCGAAGAGCCTCGGCGCGGGCCTGCGCGTGGCGCATCTGCACGCGCCGACGCCGCGTCAAACGCAGCGCCTCGCCGGCGCGTTGCGCGCGACCACCGTGATGGCGAGTCCGTTCACGGTCACGCTGGCCACGCAATGGATCGCCGACGGCACCGCGCTCGACATGCTCAATGCCATCCGCAACGAGTCTCGCGCGCGTCAGGCGATCGCGGCGCGGCAACTCGAAGCGTGGCCTTACGACGCGCATCCGGACGGCTTTCACCTGTGGTTGCCGGTGCCGGTAGCGAGCGGCTGGAGCGCGTCCGAACTCGCGTTGCAGTTGCGCAACCAGGGCATCGCGGCAGTCGCGGGTGCGGCGTTTTCCACCGACGGCAATCCCCCCAACGCGATGCGTGTTTGCCTGGGCGGCTCGAAGACGCGCGACGAATGCGCCGAGGCTTTGCGCATCGTGGCGGAGACACTCGAGCATCCGCATCATCTGCATTCTCCGGTGATGTGAAGCGATCTCGTGGCAACGCTACGTAGCGTTATTGTCTGATGAATACAGCGCCTCGCAGAGCCCCTGTTCATGCGGGTTTCGGTGTTTATTGAAAAGTCCGCGCCGCGCGAAAAATTGTGTAGCATCGCGGCGACCCGCCACGAGCGGGTCTCCCGGCCCCTGTCATAAACTGAAAGCATTACCCGCTCAAGTCCACACTGCCCACGCCGTATACCTCTGGTGAGGCCCCCGCCTCACCGACCACGGCTCACTGCTTACTCCGAAAGACTCCCGACATGTTCTCTTCCATTCGCGCGCGCATCGTCGCCCTGTGCGTCGCTATCGTTGTGGTTGCGCTCGCCGCCAACGCGGTCCTCAACTATGTCGTCGCCAACTCGTATAACGCCGACGCGATCGAAAACAGTCTTAACGCTGTCGAAAGCGGTCACGCCGACGGGATCGACGACTGGGTCGTTACGCACAAGCAGATGATCGACTCGTTGCAGGACGCCGTGCTGCAGCCGGACCCGAGCGCCGCGCTGAAGCTGGTCGCCGCCGGCGGCAAGTTCACCAACGTGTATGTCGGCTACGCCGACAAGACCGCGAAGTTCTCCGACCCGACCGGCATTCCGCCGGACTACGATCCGACCGGGCGTCCGTGGTACAAGCAGGCCGCCGCGGCCGGCAAGCCGGTCGTAACGCCGCCGTATGTGGACGTGGGTACCGGCAAGCTGGTGGTCGCGTTCGCCGCGCCGGTGGTGCGCGACGGCGTGGTGAAAGCCGTGGTCTCCGGCGACGTCGCGATGGACAGCGTGATCGCCAACGTCAAGGCGATTCATCCGACGCCCGCGAGCTTCGGCATGCTGATCGACGCGAGCGGCCACATCGTGGCGCATCCGGATTCGAAGCTGACGTTGAAGCCGGTCTCCGATCTCGTGCCGGCACTCACCAGCGACAAACTGACCGCCCTCCTCAGCGCCGAGCATCCGCTCGAAGTCGACGTGAACGGCAGCGCCAAACTGCTGCGTACCGAGGCGATTCCCGGTACCGACTGGTATGCGGTCGTCGCGCTGGATAAAGCGGAAGCAACCGCCGGCATGCGTTCGCTGCTGACCGCCTCGCTGATCGCGCTGGTCGTGATCGCCGGCATTGCCGCGGCGGTCGTGGCCGCGGTCACCGCCGTGTCGTTCAAGCGCCTCTCGAACGTGCGCGATGCGATGGACGCGATCGGTTCGGGCGAAGGCGATCTGACCCAACGTTTGCCGGCCGAGGGTAACGACGAAGTCGCGCAGATCGCGCGTTCGTTCAACACCTTCATCGACAAACTCAGCCAGGTGATGCGCCAGATTCGCGACGCCAGCGAATCGGTGCGCGTGGCGGCGAATGAAATCGCCGCAGGCAACGTCGATCTGTCGGGCCGTACCGAATCCGCGGCGGCGAGCTTGCAGCAAACCGCCGCGTCGATGGAAGAAATCACCTCGACGGTCACGCAATCGGCGAGCGCCGCAAAGCAGGCCGACGACACCGCCGTGTCCGCGTCGCAGGTTGCTTCGCGCGGCGGCGTGGTGATCGCGGAAGTGATTACGACTATGGGTGAAATCGAACACGCGTCGGTGAAGATCGCCGATATCATCGGCGTGATCGACGGCATCGCGTTCCAGACCAACATTCTTGCGTTGAACGCGGCGGTCGAAGCCGCACGCGCCGGCGAACAGGGCCGCGGTTTCGCGGTGGTGGCGGGCGAGGTGCGCAGCCTCGCGCAACGCAGCGCGCAGGCGGCGAAGGAAATCAAGGCGCTGATCGAAGCGACGGTGTCGAGCGTCACGTCGGGGTCGGGCCAGGTGCGTCAGGCCGGCGAAACGATGACGGAGATCGTCAGCAATGTCGCCAACGTGACCACCATCATTTCCGAAATCACCCAGGCCGCGAACGAACAGACGCGCGGCATTCAGGAAGTGAATCGCGCCGTCAGCCAGCTCGACGAAATGGTTCAGCAGAACGCCGCGCTGGTCGAGCAATCGACTGCCGCCGCCGCGGCATTGCAGAGTCAGGCAGTCAGCCTCGCGGGCGCAGTGACGCAATTCAAGCTCGATTAATCGCATTACCGGTACGCCAGGGAAACACGCAGTGACGTTCTATCGCAATCTGAAAATCGCCATCAAGCTGGCGTTGCTTGGCGCGGTGCTGCTCGCCGCCACCATGGTGGTCGGGCTGGAAGGCTGGCATGCGTTGTCCGACACGCATGCGCTGCAAATCCAGTCGGCCCAAACCTTGAGTCAGTACGCGCAAGCAGCCGACACGGCGCGCGTCGCGCAGGTCGAGTTCAAGAAGCAGGTGCAGGAATGGAAAGACCTGCTGCTGCGCGGCGCCGATCCGGCCGCGTTCGCCAGATATCGCGACGCGTTCAGCAAGGAAAGCGGCACCACGCACGCGGCGCTCCTGCATCTGAAAGATCAGTTGAGCGCGCTGGGCGCGAATGTGGACGGCGTCGACAAGGCGCTCGCCACGCATGCGTCGTTGCAGGACAGCTACCTCGAGGCGCTCAAGCACTACGACGCCGCCGATCCGAATACCGCGCACGCGGTGGACGGCCTCGTCAAGGGTATCGACCGTGCGCCGACGGCCGCGATCGACGACATCGTCGCGTCCGTCATGCAGCAGGCGCAGACGTCGAACGTGCAGACGGCCGAAGCCGCGCAGAGCGCTTACACGCTGGCTAGCGTACTGCTGCTGAGCGTGGTGCTCGGCTCGCTCGGGCTCGGCGCGTTCGCGGTGTGGTTCCTGAGCCGCAGCATCACGCTGCCGGTGAAGCAGGCGGTCGGCGTCGCGCAAGCGGTGGCGGCCGGCGATCTGCGGGCCGACGTGGCCGTGGTGAGCCGCGACGAAACCGGCCAGCTGCTGGTGGCGCTGAACGACATGAACCACCGTTTGCGCACGATCGTCCACGAGATTCGTGAAGGCGCGCATACGATTTCGTCGGCGACGCAGGAAATCGCGGCCGGCAATCTGGACCTCTCCGCCCGCACCGAACAGCAGGCCGCGTCGCTCGAGGAAACCGCCGCGTCGATGCAGCATTTCACCGACTCGGTTCAGCGCAACGCGGAGAATGCCCGCGAAGCCACCTCGCTCGCGCAAACCGCCGCGCAAGCCGCACGCGAAGGCGGCGTCGTGATGACCGACGCGGTCCGCACGATGGATCAGATCAACGTGGCGTCCAAGCGGATCGTCGACATCATTGCCGTGGTCGAGGCGATTTCCGCGCAGACCAATATTCTCGCGCTCAACGCGGCGGTCGAAGCCGCGCGCGCCGGTACGCAAGGCCGCGGTTTTGCGGTAGTGGCGAGCGAAGTGCGCAGCCTCGCGCAACGTTCCGCCGACGCCGCGCGCGAGATCAAGACGCTGATTCGCGAATCGGTCGCGACGATCGACGCCGGCACCCAGTTGATCAACCACGCGAGCAATACAATGGAAGGCGTGGTCCAAAGCGCCGGCAGCGTGACGCGTATCGTCGAGGCGATCGCGACGGCCAGCGTCGATCAGGCGACGGGTATCGCCGAAGTCAACGACGCGGTGACGCAGATGGATCAGGTGACGCAAAGCAACGCGGCGCTGGTCGAGCAGGCCGCCGCTGCCGCCGACGCGGTGCAGAGCAAAGCGTCGGGGCTGGTGCAGAGCGTGAGTTTCTTCCAGCTGGGCGCGACGGCTTAACGAAGCGGCGCCGCGCTGCGCGCGTAGCGGTGGCGTTCGTCGATTGAATGGTTGTATAGCGCCGCACTTGTTGCGGCGTTTTCGCTTCCGCAACGCAGCGGCAGGTTACGCGCCGCTTACGATTCGAAGTCGAGTCCGCCGATCAAGGCCACCGGCTCGGCCTGCGTATGCGACAGAAAGTCCAGTTCGCGCGCATGGTTCCATGCGGCAAGCTTGCGCGGTAGCGCGGCCAGATAGCCCGCGAATCTCGCCTCCCCTTGCGGGCCCATCAGTCGTTCGATTTCGTCGCTGTCCCACGTCAGATACAGGTTCAGCGGATGCGGATAGTGACCCAGGTTATCGAGCGGCGCGGCGTGGATCCGCACGCGGGTAGGTTGCCCGTGACCGCCGTACGGCAGCACTTCGGTATGCACGGTGGCGGCGAAACAGGCGGCGATCGCCGCGGCGATGCGCGGCGCAAACTGTTCGTCGAAACGGGCGGCATTCTCCGGGCGCATCTGGGTCTCCGACTTTCATGCTCGATGAGCGAAGCATCGTAGCATGCGGGCGGGCCGGGATCTGTTGCGTAGGCGCCGCGATTTTTGCGGGGCTGGTGCGGGCTTTCGTGCCGTTGGGTGACCCACGGAATGCCGCTCGTGCGCGACCTGTTTGCCCTTGCTCGCCGCGCTTGTTGCGCTTACGGGGGTTTTCTATAATCCGCGGCTAAGCTTAACCATTCGAGGCAGTACATGTTCCAGAAGCGGTTCCAGATTCGGTTCAAAACGCGGCTGCAAACCCATATCGCTTTCCTGCTCGCCGCTGCGGGTTGGTTCGGCACACAAGCCATGGCGGCCGATCTGATCGCGACGAAACCCGGTGTGATGTGCGTCTCGGCGCAAGCGCTCGCGCAACTCACGCTGCCCGGCGGCGAGAGCCGCAGCCACGGCGCGAGCGCCACGCCCGAGCAACTGGCACAAGCCCAGGCGGGCGGCTGCATCGATATTCAACCGGGCGTGACTGTCACCGTGCTGACGGCGCGCAAGAATACGTCGGTGGTGAGCTACCAGCGGCCGGGTTCGACAACGGTCGAGACATTCGTCGTGCCGAACATCGATTTTTCGCCCGTATTCACCGACGACGCAGCCGCATTGCAACCGGCCGCACAAACGCAAGCGCAAGCGCTGGCGCTGGCGCCGTCGCCAGTTCAGGCGTCTGCGGCAACACCAACCACACCCGCGGCACCCGCCAAAACCGCAACGCCCGCACCCACCGTCGCGGCCCCTGACGGTTACCACGTCACGCAGCGCGCGCCTGGCCTGGATGGCGATTCGATCGAACTGCTCGAAGACGAGCGCATCACCCCCGCGCTGCAAAAGCAGCTCTGGGGTACGGGCGCGTCGGAAGAAGGTCTGCCCGGCAACGATCCGAAGCCGCTCGTGAAAGCGCAGTTGCGCCTCGTGTCGGCATCGGGCGCGATCGCGGCCACGCGACAACTGGACTATCCGCTGGCCCGCGTCGAGCCCGCGCCGCTGCACGGCCTGCCCGGCCCGGTGCTGTTTCTGACGATCGACGCCACCGCGCCGATGGGTTCCTACAGCGGCCCCGCCACGCAGATCCTGATGCCGGCGCGGCAGTCGCTCGACCCCGTGCAATACACCGCGGACGACGGCAAAAGCGCCGCGCTGGTGCTCGCCGCCACCGGTAAGGCGGCCTGGAAGATTTCGCCGTCGCGCAAAGGCGGCGCCGATGAGATTCAACAGGTGGCGTGCAGCCCGGACTTCGACAAGAAAGACAGTACCGGCGACGACGACGATTTCGTGACGCGCTACGAAACCTACCGCTTTGTCGACGGCAAATGGCTACTGACGCGACGTCAACGGCAGGGCATCTGGGAAAGCGATCAGGAATTTCCGAAGCGCAACATGTTTCCCTGACCGCCTGACACGATAGCGCGTTACGTCAGACCGTCTTCAGAATCCGCGGCCGTGCTTCGCTCACGGCCGCCGTCATTTCAGGCGCCGTGCCGGACACGGTCGCGCCCTTCTCCGTGCGCATCGACAAATAGCGCAGACAGCACACCCGCAAAAACGACGCGAAGTTGGTCGGCATTTCGCCGCGCAACGCGATCAGTTCGTCGTAGAGTTTGACCGCGAACTGACTGGTCGTCATGCTCTCGCGCGCGGCGATTTCGTGCAGCACGTCCCAGAACAGGTTTTCCAGCCGGACTGTCGTGATCACTCCGTGAATCCGCAACGAACGGGTGCGCGATTCGTAGAGGATCGGATCGGCGTTGATGTAGATCCCACACATGACGTTTGCTCCGTGTTTCGCAGCGGTGTGCGGCGGCGCCTTCACGACGCCGCCGCACACCGCCGCTTCTGCCCAACATACGCCGGCCTCCGCCGCCCGACAATCGCGTCGAACCCGAACGCCGCGCTGGCCCTGGCGAACCCGCCAACGAACCCACTAACCCCGCTACACCGTGCGTTTGCCCATCTGCGCCGCGATGTGATCGGCCTGCCGGATCGCCAGCGTCACGATCGTCATGGTCGGATTTTCCGCTGCGCCGGTGGTGAACTGGCTACCGTCCGAGATGAACAGGTTCGACACTTCGTGCGTCTGGCCGAAACTGTTGCACACGCCGTCTTCGGCACGTGCGCTCATGCGTGCGGTACCGAGGTTGTGCGTGGACGGATACGGCGGCACGCGATACACCGTCTTCGCGCCGGCGGCTTCATACACCGCGGTACCCTGCTTGAACGCGTGCTCGCGCATGGCTTCGTCGTTCGGATGATCGTCGAAATGCACGTTGGCGACCGGCTGGCCGTACTGATCTTTCACGTCGGTATTCAAGGTCACGCGATTGCTGTCGCGCGGCATGTCTTCGCCGACAATCCACATACCGGCCGTGTACGCGTACTGATCCATCGCCTGCGCGAAGGTCGGCCCCCATGCGCCGGGGTTCAGAAACGCCGCGTAAAACGGCAGTCCGAGCGACACGGTCTCCATGTGATAGCCGCCCGCGAAACCGCGCTGCGGATTGAACACCGCTTCGTCTTCGATAATGCCGGCCATCGTGGTGCCCTTGAACATGTCCACCTTGTCGTTGAACACCGCGTACACCGAGCCTGTGGTGTGGCGCATGTAATTGCGGCCTACCTGCCCCGAGCCGTTCGCGAGTCCTTGCGGGAACCTGCTCGAATGCGAGTTCAACAGCAGACGCGGCGTTTCGATCGAGTTACCGGCCACCGCGACGATGCGTGCTTTCTGACGCTGCAATTTACCGTTGCCGTCGTAGTACAGCACCTCTTTCGCTTTGCCGCGCGCGTCGGTCTCGATTCGCACCACGTGCGCCTGCGTGCGCAGTTCCATATGCCCGGTGGCCTGCGCGCGCGGCAACTCGGTGTACAGCGTCGACCATTTCGCGCCGGTGCGGCAGCCCTGAAAACAGAAGCCGCGCTGGAAGCAATGCGCGCGATCGTCCCGCACCACGCTATTGATCGCCATGTGGCCGGTGTTGCATTCCTTGTAGCCGACCTTCATCGCCCCGGCCGACATCACCTTGAAGTTGTTGTTGCCCGGCAAACCCGGCAGACCGTTGGTGCGCGTCACGCCCATCTTCTGCTGCGCGCGGTCGTAGTAGGGATCGAGTTCCGCGCGGGTGAGCGGCCAGTCGAGCAGGTTGGCGTCCTTGATATCGCCGTACGTAGTCCTGGCCTTGAATTCGTGCGGCTGGATGCGCAGGCTCGCGCCCGCCCAGTGCGTGGTCGTGCCGCCCACGGTTTTGCAGATCCATGCGGGCAGATTCGGGAAGTCTTTGGCGACACGCCAGGTGCCCGACGTGGTGCGTTTATCGAGCCATGACAGCATCTGGAACGCGCCCCATTCGTCGGTGGTGAAATCCGCTTGCGTATGCAGTTTGCCCGCCTCCAGCACCACGACGTCGATGCCCTTCTGCGCCAGTTCGTTGGCGAGCGTACCGCCGCCCGCGCCTGAGCCGATGATGACGACGACCTTGTCGTCGTTGTGCGAAAACCGCACCTTGTTGTTGTCCTGATTCATATCGTGTCTCCATTGTTGGCTGGCGTCGCGCTTCAGGGCCATACGCCAGTCACATGCACTCGCCGCATCCGTTAACTATCCGAAGGGATCGGACCACTAGCGCCGGCCGGCGGGTTCGGCAGCCACGAGAGACTGTTGAACCCCTTGGTCAGATAACCGCCGTCGCCCTCCGATGCGCCGTAGCCGAAATGCGCATAGGCCATGGTGTTGGCGTACAGCGACACCACCGCCGTGCTGCGGATCGTGTTGAAGAACGGCGTACCGGCAAGCGCCGCGACGTCCTGCGCCTGATCGGCGGGCGGCCGCTTGAGCCAGTCGGAACCGGCTTGCGCGTCGAGTTGCCTGACGCCGTCGGCAAGCTGCTGACGCACGGCGGGATCGGCTTTCGCCTTCGTGTCGAGATCCTTGACCACCAGTGCGTACACCGCGTTGTCGAGCGTGGCGTGCGGATAGAGTTGCCGCGTGAAGGCGAGAATCACTTCGCCCTGGTGCGTGTCGAGCCCTTGCAGTTCGAGCGCCCAGACGCGACTCGGCGCGAGCGTCGACAGTACCGACGACCACGCGAGCGTGCCCATCAACACACCGGTGCCGCGCAGTAGCGCGCGTCGCGTGAGCGGAATGCGCATGGCCACGGCCGCCGCCTGCGCCGCGCGATGCTGGTGGTCATGGTGAGACTCATGGCCGTGCCCGGGCTCATGAGAATGATGCGTGGCGTGTGCGTGATCGGACGCGACGATCGGAATGACCGTTGTCTTCATGTCTGTCTCCTTGTGGACCGGAGCCGGCGCTGTGGCGCCGACGCGAGTCCCATGCAAGATAGTTTCTGTGGGGTAGTACACAACACGCGGCGGCCGCCGGATTGCCTGTTCTATTGATAGTGGCCGTAGCGTTCCAACACTTCGATCTTGTAGCCGTCCGGGTCCTGAATGAAAAAGTAGCGCGCCAGCAATTCGCCGCCGTCGTCGTGAAATTCCCGTAGATCGTTGGGCGTCATGCCGAGCGCGATCAGCCGCTGCCGCTCGCTGTTCGCGTCGTCCACGCAGAGGGCAACGTGACCGTAACCATCGCCGTGCGAATACGGTTCCACGCGGTCTTTATTCCAGGTCAGTTCTATTTCCGCGTCGGCTTCGTCGTTGCGCAAATAGACCAGCGTGAAGTCCGGAAAGTCGAGCCGGTGAGCGACGTCGAAATTGAAAGCCTTCTGATAGAACTGCAGAGAACGCGGCAGGTCCTGCACGCGGATCATCGTGTGGATGAGTTTGGCCATCGGTGTCCCCTCCTGTTTGATTCAAGTTTAGGAGGCTGTCCACGCGAGTGGTAATGCACGGCTAAATCGCGCCAGGGACTTGCCCTATGTCGTGCCCGTCAGGTTGCATTGCAGCACGCACGCGCGCCGAATGGCATTCGGCAAAAACCGCTTGCGACGCAACGCGAGCGCGGGTTTGGCGAAGCGCATTCGTTTTTGCCGCGAGACCGTGCGCAAGCGCCGTGCTTTCCTTACCATTCGGCAGTAGATCGGTTTTTTATCTGTGCGCTAACGCGCCGTGGAGCGATGGGGAAGATGGAATTCGATACGAAAGTTGCAATCATCGTGCTGGACGATCTGGCGGTATGGCAAAAACTCAACGTCACCGCGTTTCTCGCGACGGGTATCGCGGGCGCCGCGCCCGAAGCGCTCGGCGAACCGTATGAAGACGCCGCCGGCCGCCAGCACGCGAGGTTGCTCGGCCAACCGATGATGGTGTATCAGGCGGACAGCGCCGGCTTGCTGCGCGCGTTCCGTCAGGGCATCGAGCGGGACTTGACGCGCGCCGTCTATGTGCGTGCGATGTTCTCCACCGGCCACGATCAGGCGAATCGCGAGGTATTCCGCGCGGAACCCGCGGACGCACCCGATCTCGTCGGGCTGGCGGTGCGCGGGTTAAAGAAGGCGGTCGATAAAGCGGTTAAGGGCTTGTCGCTGCATGCATGAGCGGCAACGTGGGACAGGGTGACGCGATATCGCGTTGAACGGGTGGCGCGGTGCCATCGCGACATGCGCCGCCCCGCCCAAGTCACAACTCCGGACTCGGCCCACGCTCCAGATACGTGGTCAGCGCAATATAACTGCGCGTGCCCGTGAACCCTTCAATGGCATGAATCCGCGCCAGCAGTTGTTCGAGAGTCTGCGTATCGCGCGTGCGGACCTTGAGTAGCATCGCGCTCTCCCCCGTCACCGTGTGAATCTCCTCGACGTCCGAGAGCTCCTTGAGCGCGAGCAGTTGCCGCGTGACCGCCCAGCTCGTCGTATCGACATGCACGAACGCAAGCAACGGGCGGTTCAGGCGCGCGGCATCGAGCGCGGCGACGGTCGCCTTGATGACGCCTTCCTTCTTCAAACGTCGCGCGCGTTCATGCACGGCAGGCGCCGATAGAAACAGCAGCTTGCCGAGTTCCGCGTAAGTGCGCGTGGCGTCTTCCGCGAGCAGGGCCAGCAGTTTGCGGTCGGTGTCGTCGAGCACGGCCGCGACGGCCGGTTGCGCGCCGGGCGTCTTCAGCGCCTTGCCGGATCGGCTCGAAGGCGGACGGGAGTCTTCAGTCATCGGGATTGAGGTTTCGCGGCGGGATGCTCGCCATCTTGCCCGAGTCCGTCGCGCAGCGCGCGGCGAATCACCTTGCCGGTCGCCGTCAACGGCAAACTGTCGACAAAGCGGATCTCGCGCGGATACTCGTGCGCGGCAAGGCGTGTCTTGACGTGCTGCTGGATGTCACGCACCAATGCGTCGTCGCCGATAAAGCCGGCTTTCAGCACCACGAACGCCATGACGATTTCGGTGCGTTCGCGATCCGGTGCGCCGATCACGGCCGCCATCGATACCGCCGGATGACGCAGCAGCGAATCTTCGATCGAAGCCGGGCCGATCCGGTAGCCCGCGCTGGTAATCACGTCGTCGCCACGACCGACGAAGCGGATGAAGCCGTCCGCGTCGCGCGTGCCGAGGTCGCCGGTCACCAGGAACTTGCCGCGGTACTTCTCGCGCGTGGCCGCCTCGTTGCCCCAATAGCCGAGGAACATGACCGGATCGGGCGCGGCCACCGCGATGTCGCCGATCGCGCCTTGCGGTAGTTCGTTGCCGTCGGCGTCGACAATCGCGACGTGATGCCCGGGCACCGCGCGGCCGATCGCGCCGAAGCACGGTTCGAACAGTGCCGCGCACGACGACACCACCACGTTGCACTCCGTTTGCCCATAGAACTCGTTGATCGTGACGCCGAGCGCCTTGCGGCCCCAACCGATCAGTTCCTCACCGAGCGACTCACCGCCGCTCGCCACCGAGCGCAGCGCAAGCGGCCAGCGCTCCGGATGCTCGACACCGCGCATCATCTTCAACGCGGTCGGCGGCAAAAACGTATGCGACACCGCGTGACGCGCCATCAGATCGAACGCCGCCTGGCCGTCGAATTTCGCAAAACGGCGCGCCAGGACGGCAACGCCGTGATGCCACGAAGGCAGCAACACGTCGAACAGACCGCCGATCCATGCCCAGTCGGCGGGCGTCCACATGAGCGTGGCCTGCGCGGGGAAACCCTGTTGCGACAACTCGACGCCCGGTAGATGCCCGAGCAGAACGCGATGACCGTGCAACGCCCCCTTCGGTTTGCCAGTCGTGCCGGAAGTGTAGATGATGACGGCGGGATCGTCGGCGCGGGTATCGGCGGGTGTGAAACCCGCAGGCGCATGATTCAGCGCGTACCAGAACGAACGCACCGGGTTGGCTTGTGTGGCCTCGTAGGCGCTTTCATCGGCCATATCGACGTTGAACACATTGCGCAGCGCCGGTAAGGCCGCGCGAATCCCGGCGATCTTTTGCACACCCGCGTTGTCCGTGATCAATGCGACTGCGCCGCTATCGCCCAGGCGATGTTCGATCGCATCGATACCGAACAGCGCGAACAGCGGCACGGCCACCATGCCCGCCTTGTACGCGGCGAGGTGCGCGACGGCCGTCTCGATGGACTGCGACAGAAAGATGCCGACGCGGTCGCCGCGTTGTGCGCCCGAGGCGAGCAGCGCGTTGGCGAAGCGATCCGACAGCGCCTTCAATTCGTCGAACGTGTAGTGCGTGGCCCGGCCTTCGGGATCTTCATAGATCAGCGCGAGGCGTCCTGAACCATCGGCCCATTTATCGCAGACATCCACGCCGATGTTGTAACGCGGCGGAATCCGCCACGCGAAGCCGGCCGTTAGCGATTCGTAGGTCTGGCCGTCGAGGTTCATCGTGTCTGCTCCTGCAAGCCGGTTGGCGGTTGGTAGCGTGGAAAACCGTTGTATTCGATCGTACGCTCCGCAGCCGGCAGCGGCCACGAGTGGCGCGCATTCGGCACGCCGCCGTCCACGCGAATCACCGTGCCGTTGATGAACGTCGACGCCTCGGACAGCAGAAACACGGCCGCGCTCGCCAGTTCCGACTCGGTACCGAAGCGTTGCAACGGCACTTTATGCTTCAGCGAGCGCAGCAACGCCCGGTAGGTTTCGTCATAGCTGTCCATACCGGCGGAGGCAATCCAGCCCGGTGCGACCGCGTTGACCCTGACCCCTGCGTGCCCCCATTCGCACGCCGCCGTTTCCGTGAAGTTCCACACACCCGCGCGCGCTGCGCCGGAGTGGCCCATGCCGGGCATGCCGCCCCAGATGTCCGCCAGCATATTGACGATGGCGCCGCCGTGGTGCTGCATCCATTGCGTGTAGCACTCGCGGGACATCAGGAACGTACCGTGCAGGTTATTGCGCACCACCGCGTCCCAGCCGTTCAGCGAGATCGACTCCAGCCTCGCGGGGAATTGTCCGCCGGCGCAGTTGAAGAGCCCGTCGATACGGCCGAGATCCCGAACGACCGCCGTGACTGCCTCGCGCACCTGTTGTTCGTTGCGGATATCGCAGGCGTAGAGTCGATGGCCGCTGACCTTTGGGTGGTCGGCGACAAGTTCGGCTTGCACGGCTTCGAGTTTGTCCACGCTACGACCGATCAGTGCAATCGTGGCGCCCAACGAGGCGAGCTCGTGCGCCGTACACCGGCCCAGTCCGCTTCCCGCTCCCGTGACCACAACGACCTTGCTCGCGAACAACCCTTCGCGGAAGACGGAACGATAGCCGTTCGACGGCGCCGACGTATCGGGTGGAGCAATGGGCATGGGTGTCTCCTTCACAGGCGGCTCGATGTTATTTTTTGAGTTTAGCTCAAGTTATATGAATGCACAGTGTCGAATAAATTTTTTTCATTGGCTTCATAGCAGCTTTTACTCGGAACATGTTTGAGCTAGACTCAACTAAAATACACCTACCCCTTCTTTCTCGACCATGACCGTATCCGCCTCATCCCGCCGTGTGCCTGTGCAGGCGCGTTCCGAGCAACGTCTGAGGGCGATTCTCGAGGCGGCCCGTCTGGTGTTTTCCGAGGTTGGCTATGCGTCCGCCACAATGACGGAGATAGCGCGACGGGTAGAAGTATCGGAGGCGACGATCTTTACGTACTTCGCCAGCAAGCGGGATCTATGCGTACGGGTGTTGAGCAATTGGTACGATGAAATCATCGCGCAGGTGGAAGGCGAATTGCCGCTGATCGACGGCACCCGCAGCAAATTCGCGTATCTGGTGCACACGCATCTCTATCGGTTGACGGTGGACGGAACCGGCTTGTGCGCGCTGATTCTTTCCGAGGGGCGCGAGAAAGACGACAAGTTCGGCGACGTCATCGTCGAACTGCAACGACGTTATACGGCGCCGATGATGCAGGTACTTGCCGAGGGTATTGCGAGTGGCGACGTGCGGGCCGACATGCCGCTCGGTCTGCTGCGTTCGGCGGTATATGGTCCGATGGAGCACGTGTTGTGGGACGCGGTACGCAAACAGCGGGCCGTCGACATCGAAGCGACGGCTGCGTCGTTGAGCGATCTGTTGTGGCAGGGACTTGTGCCACCCGACGCGCGGCAGGCGGCGTTAAGGCAATTGCGCAACGATATCGTGGGCGCGGTAAAGCGCTTCGAGGCGGCGGAGTCGAAGTAACGAGCAGCGCGTTTCGCTGCACGCGCTATGCCACGCCACGCTGAACGCCAACCCGGCGCGTGAACGCGGCGTGCTCGCCACGACACGTGACCATCACGCGGAACGTTGCGCCTCTTCGCGCTGCGGCATGCTATTCACCGCAACCTCCGTCTCCGCCTGCGCCGCCGGCGCCTCACGCCCCGGTTTCGCGAGCGCCGATTTCATCCGGTCGCGATCCAGTTCCTTTTCCCACGCCGCGATCACGATCGACGCCACGCCGTTGCCCATCGTATTGGTCAACGCGCGGCACTCGGACATGAAACGGTCGATGCCGAGTATCAGCACCATCGCCGTCACCGGCACGGTCGGCACCACGGAAAGACTCGCGGCCAGCGTGATGAATCCCGCGCCCGTCACGCCTGTCGATCCCTTCGACGTCAGCATCGTCACCGCCAGCAAGGTGATCTCCTGCGCGATCGTCAAATGTGTATTGGTGGCCTGAGCGAGAAACAGCACCGCCAACGTCATGTAGATATTGGTGCCGTCCAGGTTGAACGAGTAGCCGGTGGGCACCACGAGTCCGACGATCCCACGCGAGCAGCCGAGGCGTTCGAGCTTCTCCATCAATTGCGGCAACGCGGCTTCGGAGGTCGACGTGCCGAGCACTATCAGCAGTTCGTCCTTGATATAGACCACGAAGCGCCACAGACTGAAGCCGCAGGCCCGCGCAATCAGGCCAAGGCCGCAGGACACGAATAGAAATGCGGTCAGATAGAACGTGCCGATCAGTTTCATCATCGGCAGCAACGAGACGATGCCGTATTTGCCGATCGTGAAGGCGATCGCACCGAACGCGCCGAGCGGTGCGAGGCTGGTGATCATCCGCACGATTCTGAAGAAGGTTTTCGACAGCAATTCGATCAGGCCGATCAGCGGTTTCGCGGGTTCGCCCATCACGGCGAGCGCGGTGCCGAACAGCATGGCGATCAGCAGCACCGGCAGAATGTCGCCCTGCGTGAACGCACCGGCAAACGTCTCGGGAATGATGTGCATGAAGAAGCCCGCGAGCCCTTCGCCATGCGCGGCTTGCGCCGTATAGGACGACACCGCGCCCGCGTCGAGCGTGGCGGGGTCGACGTTGAAGCCCGCGCCGGGTTGCAGCAGATGCGCGGCCAGCAAACCAATCGCCAGCGCGAGTGTCGACACGACCTCGAAATACAGCAGCGCCTTGCCGCCGACCCGGCCCACCTTGCGCATGTCGTGCATGCTCGCAATGCCGGTCACGACCGTGCAGAAAATCACTGGGCTGATGATCATGCGCACGAGTTTGATAAAGGCGTCGCCGAGCGGTTTCATGGCCACCGCGTGCGTCGGCCAGTAATGACCGAAGGCCACGCCGATCACGATCGCGACGATCACCTGCACGTACAGCACCTTGTAAAGCGGTTTGCGTTTCATGTCTCCTCCGGTCTGCTTCAGGCAGATTTTGGGCAAAACGCGTCCCTTCCCTTCTCGCGAGGAATCGGTCACGCATTGCGGTTGAACGGCGGCGCGGCGCGCCGCCTGGCTGACGGCTACAACACGGCGGCCCAGGGGTGCCGGGCAAAGTGATCGCGCTCGAAGGTCTCGATGTCGGGCAGCGAGGCGAGTGTGAGGTCGATGGTGTCCATGCCCTCGATCACCATCTGCTTATGCCGCGCGCCGAGCGGGAAGGCGAACACGAGGCCGTCGGCGGACGTCACGGTTTGTTGTTCGACGTCGATCCGCAGCTGCGCGGCGGGCTGGGCGGCCACATCGCGCAGCAGCACGTCGACCTGCTCGCGTTCCAGTTGTACTAGCAACAACCGGTTATTCATTGCGTTCGAATAAAAGATCTCCGCGAAGCTCGGCGCAATGATGGCGTCGAAACCGCCTTGCTGAAGTCCCCATACCGCGTGTTCGCGACTCGACCCACAACCGAAATTCGCGCCGCCCAGCAGAATGCGTGCGCCGCGATACGCGGGCTGGTTCAGCACGCAATCGTCGCGCAGCGCGCCTTGTGCGTCGAAACGCAAGTCGTACAGCAGTCCCTCGCTGAGCCCGGCCTTATCGATAATGCGCAGGAATTGCTTCGGCATGATCTGATCGGTGTCAAGGTTGTCGATCGGCAACGGCGCGGCCGTGCCGTGAATGTTGACGAGTCTCGTGGATGTTGCGCTCATGATTGCGTCTCCAGCGTGCGGACGTCGGTGATGCGTCCGCTCAGGGCCGCCGCCGCGGCCATCGCGGGGCTCATCAGATGCGTGCGGCCGCCGCGTCCCTGGCGTCCTTCGAAATTGCGGTTGGTGGTGGACGCGCAACGCTCGCCGGCCGTCAGAAAATCGTCGTTCATCGCGAGACACATCGAACAGCCCGGCTCGCGCCATTCGAAGCCCGCCGCGCGCAGCGTCGCGGCCACGCCTTCCGCTTCCGCCTGGCGGCGCACGCTGCCCGAGCCCGGCACGATCATCGCGCGCACACCTTGCGCGACATGGCGGCCCGCCACGATCGACGCGACGATGCGCAAATCCTCGATACGTCCGTTCGTGCAGGAACCGATAAACACGCGATCGATCGGCGTGCCGGCAATCGGTTGCCCGGCGTCGAGGCCGATATAGTCGAGCGCGCGCTGCAACGAGGCGGCGGCTTCCGGCGTGGTTTGGGCGGCGGCCGAGGGAATCCGCGCATCGACCGCGATAGCCTGATCCGGACTCGTGCCCCATGTGACAAACGGCGCGATGTCGTGCGCGTCGAAACGATGTTCGCTATCGAAGCGCGCATCCGGGTCCGATTTCAGTTCGCGCCAGTCGTTCAGCGCGGCATTCCACGCGGCGTCATCGAGCGACGGGGTATGCGCGCGAACATAGTCGAACGTCGTCGCATCGGGCGCGATCAGCGCGGCGCGCGCGCCCGCTTCGACGGTCATATTGCACAGGGTCATGCGCGCTTCCGCCGACAGCGACGCGATCGTCGAGCCGTCGAATTCGACCGCATAGCCGCGCGCGCCTTGCGCACCGATCCGGCTGATGATCCACAGAATCACGTCTTTCGACGACGTGCCGTACGGCAACGCGCCGTCGATCGTGATGCGCATGGTCTGCGCGACGCGATACACCAGTGTCTGCGTGGCGAGCACGTGCTCGACTTCCGACGTGCCGATGCCGAAGCCCAGCGCACCGAGCGCACCATACGTGGTCGTGTGGCTGTCGCCGCACAGCACGGCCATGCCGGGGCGAATCAGACCACGCTCCGGCGCGACGATATGTTCGATGCCTTGCAGCGGATCATTCGCGTCGTGCAGTTGAATGCCGGCCGCCTTGCAATTGCGCGCCAGGTTATTCGCCTGCAGCAGCGAAGCGGCGTCGCGAATCATGCGCGGCGATTCCGCATGCGTCGGGATGATATGGCTGACCACGGCAAGCTGCTGCCGCGGCCGACGCACCTGGCGCGCCTTGTCCTTGAGCGCACTGAAGGCCTGCGGGCTGGTGTATTCGTTCATCAGATGCAGATCGACATACAGCAGCACGTTCTGCGCATCGATCCGTTTGACGACATGCGAATCGACCAGCTTCTGATAGAGGGTGAGAGAGGGAGATGACATGATCGACACGCGCCTAAGCCTGTAAAAACGGAAGCACGCGTTCGAGCAGCAACTCGGGCGCTTCCTCGGGAATGTAATGACCGCACGGCAACGCCTCGCCGCTCACGTGCGCCGACCACAGGCGCCATTCGGCGAGCGGGTCGAAGCACTGTTCGATCACGCCTTGCGCGCCCCATAACGCGAGAAACGCGCAAGCGATCTTTCGTCCTTCGTCCAGCGAGGCCCGATCATGATCGAGGTCGATCGAGATACTCGCCCGATAGTCCTCGCAAATGCCGTGCGCGGTCGCAGGATCGCTCAGGCAGCGCAGATATTCCGCGTACGCCTCCGCGGTGAACGGCGCGAGCCCGGCGCTACGCGCGCCAATGGTCTGCTTCAGATACAGGTCGGCGTCCGCGCGAATCAGCGTCTCGGGAAACGGCGCGGGCCGCACGAGAAAGAACCAGTGCCAGTAAGCGCGTGCGAAGGCAAACGAGGTCTGCTCGTACATCGCGAGCGTCGGCGCGACGTCGAGCGTCACGAGTTTCGTCACGGCTTGCGGATGATCGAGCGCCATGCGCGCGGCAACGCGCCCGCCGCGATCGTGACCGATCACCGCGAACTCGCTGAAACCTTGCGCCTGCATCAACGCGACCTGATCCGCCGCCATGCGGCGTTTCGAATAGTTGCTGTGATCGTGCGCGCCCGGCGGTTTGCCGCTGTCGCCGTAACCGCGCAAATCCGCGGCGATCACCGTAAAGTGCCGCGCCAGCGCGGGCGCGACCTTGTGCCAGATCGCGTGGGTCTGCGGATGACCGTGCAGCAGCAGTAAAGCCGGCCCGCTGCCGCCGCGAATCGCGTTGATCCGAATCCCGTCGACTTCGGCCGACGCGTCTATGAAGTCTGCAAACATCGTTGCCTCCGGTGTGTGATTGCAGTCTAATTGATGCCTGCAGCGATGTGGTTTCTCTCCAGGCAATCCGGAATTAACTTTTAGGAACGAATCAATGGACGGCTTTTCCGATCTGAATCTGTTCGCCCTGGTCGCGCGCCACCGCAATCTCGCGGCCGCCGCGCGCGAACTCGGCGTGACGCCGCCGTCCATCAGCAAGCGCCTTGCGCAACTCGAACAGCGCCTCGGCGTGCGGCTGGTCAATCGCACCACGCGGCGCGTCAGTCTCACGGCGGAGGGCGAAATCTATCTGGCGAACGGCTCGCGCATCCTCGACGATCTCGCTGAACTTGAACAGTTGGTGACGCAGAGCCGCGCCGAACCGACCGGTCTGTTGCGCGTGAACGCTTCGTTCGGTTTCGGCCGCGTGCATATTGCGCCGGCCATTTCGCGCTTCAGCGAGCGGTTTCCGTCGATGAAGATTCAACTGCATCTGACCGACCGGCCGCTGAGCTTGCAGGAAGAAGGTTTCGATCTCGGCATCCGTTTCGGCGACGTGCCCGACGCGCGCATCAATGCGCGTTTGCTGCTGAAGAACCAGCGTCTGGCGTGCGCGTCACCGGCTTATCTGAAGCGGCATGGTGCCCCGCAGATGCCGCACGATCTCACGCGCCACGCGTGCCTCGTGTTACGCGAGAACGAATCGGCGTATGGCACGTGGCATTTTTCGCGCGGCAAGAAAGCGGAGACGGTGAAGGTGGACGGTCCGTTGAGCAGTAACGACGGCAGCGCCGTGTTGAAGTGGGCGCTCGACGGTCGCGGCATTACGGTGCGCTCGGCGTGGGAAATTGCCGGACACGTGCGACGCGGCGAATTAACGCCTGTGCTGAGCGACTGGACGCTGCCGAATGCGGACATCCACGCGATCTACCTGGAGCGGCACAGCTTGTCGGCCAAGCTCAGAACGTTTATCGACTTTCTCGGCGACGAGTTGCGCGAGAGTGTGAAGCCGATCTAGTACGGCGGGCGCGGCGCAGGGATGACGATCACGTCCCGAGCTTTTCCATCAGAAAGTCGACGAAGCTCCGCACGCGCGACGACAGATGCCGGGCATGCGGATAAAGCAGCACGAAGGGCCGCGAGCATCCGCCATGAGGCACGAGCAATTCCTCGAGCGTGCCGTCGGCGAGGTCTTTGTCGACGATGAAACGGTAGGTCTGAAACAGGCCCGCGCCGTGCCGCGCCAACGTCACACCGGCCAGTACGTCGCCCGACGACACGTTGCCGCCGCGCGTCATCATCTCGACCGCGTCGCCCGCCTGTTTGAAGAGCCATGGAATGTTGCGGCCGGTGCTCGGCAGCGCGTACTGAATGCAGTCGTGAAGGAGCAGATCGTCGGGCGTGTCGAGTTTGCCCGCGTTGCGCAGATAAGCGGGCGATGCGACGACGACCAACTCCGCGTCCTCGATCTTGCGCGCGATCAAACCGGAATCGCTCGGCGCGCGCCCGCGAATCGCGAGATCGAAACCTTCGTCGGCGAAGTCGATGTTGCGGTTGCTGAGGTGGGTTTCCACCGTGATGCCGGGATAGCGCGTGCGAAACTCCGCCAGTAACGGCAGCACCCGATAGTGGCCGTACGGTGTCGGCATGCTGATGCGCAGCACGCCACTCGGCGCGGTTTGCTGACCGGTGGCTTCGCGCTCGGCATCGGCAAGCTGACCCAGCGCCTGACGGCATTGTTCGAAGTATCGCCGGCCCGCATCCGTCAGCCGGATCTGCCGCGTGGTGCGCACGAACAGACGCACGCCGAGGCGCGCCTCCAGACGCGCCACCGTGCGGCTCACCGCCGCCGGCGTCACGCCCGCGGCGGTTGCGGCCACCGTAAAGCTCTCCAGTTCGGCCGCGAGGCAGAACAGTTCGATACTGCCCAGAAGGACATCTTCAAATTGGCGCTGCATGGACGCTCGACAAGCTTCGGTGGCGGCTTTTCGCGTAGCGGATGCGTCCGGAGCGGCCGCATGCCGAGCGCTAAATGCCAAACGCTGAAGGTTGCGTATCGCGGACAGCCGAGGCCGCCTGCGTGACGCAACAAGGATCCACACAGAATATCAGGACTATCGGACGAATCGATTCGAAGCCAACGCGCGCTTCGCGGCGTTCACTCCGATTTCAATGCCCGCTGCCTGCGAAACGCGTCGACCGGCATGCCGCCCCACCCCCAGTTCTCCAGGTTGACTTCTTCGATGACGACAAAGGTCGAGTCGAGCGGCTTGTTCAGCACGTCGAGCAGCACCTGGCTCACGCCGGCGATGAGGCGGGCTTTTTCTTCGGCGGTGACGGAATCGTTGCCGGGTCGGGACCCCTCGCGGGTCACCTGGATCGTGACGATGGGCATAGCGTTCTCCGTAGTCTTGGCGGGACGTGAAAGACGCCGCGAACGGCGCCCTGGGATCGATCAGTGACCGGCGCTTTGGCCGCCGTCCACGTGCAGGATTTCGCCCGTCACGAACGGCGCGGCATCCAGATACAGCACAGCGTTCACGATATCGCTCATTTCGCCCATATGCCCCATCGGATGCAAGGCGCCGAGCGCCGCGTGCGTTTGCTCGGCGTGCATCGGCGATTTGATGATGCCGGGTGAGACCGCATTGGCGCGAATGCCCCTCTTCGCGTACTCGATCGCGAGCGATCTGGTGGCCGCGTTCAGGCCACCCTTGGTCAACGACGCCAGCACCGAAGGCACGCCGTCGATCGCATGATCGACCAGACTGGTCGTGATGGTGACCACATGGCCGCTCGCGTGCTTTTCCATCTCGGCAATCGCTCGCTGCGTGATGTGGAAGAAACCGGACACGTTCACGCCGATGGCGGCCGCATAGTCTTCCGCGGCGTACTGGGTGAACGGTTTGGCAATGAAGATGCCCGCGTTGTTGACGAGCGTGTCGACGCGGCCGAAGCGCTCGACCGCAGCGGCGATCACACGCTGCGCGGTGGCCGGATCGGCAATATCGCCAGCGACAGTCAGCAGATCGGGATCGTCCGACGGGCTGACCGAGCGCGCGGTGGCGACGACCCGATAGTCGAGCTTGCGGAACGCCTTGACGATTTCCGCGCCAATGCCTTGCGATGCGCCGGTGACAACGACGACTTTTTGTGACGTGCTCATGGTGAACCTCTGGGTGACATGTTTGGGATCAGATGCTGATCGGGCCACGGGCTCCGATAGGTATGAAATCTAGGCGCATTGGCGCGGATCTCGAATACCCGCCGTGGACAAACAGTCGTGCGTGCGAGGTACAAATGAAGCGTGGTGCGGGTTTGAGGCTGAAAATACGCAACGCGGCGGTTCGAATGCTGCGTCGCGTCACGTCATTTACTGCTCACATTTCACGTCTTGCCTGCGCACCTGGATGATGATCGGATAGGTGCCGTGCTCGAGTTCCACCTTCGCGACCACAGCGATCGTCGCGTCGTCGACGTCGTCATACACGCTCACCTCTTCGCGCCGAAGGTTGGTGACGCCCGTGCAGCCCGACGCGCGCCCCTCGTCGGAGACCTTGCATTGGATCGGGTTGTCGGCAATGTAGCGGTATTTGTCGCGATCCGGCGTGGCCAGATAGTCGTGGAAGCTTTGCGCGGCGCCGCCGACACCGGTGACGTAGCCGATCGCGCATTGCAGTTTGGGTGTGCCGCCGGCCGAGGTTTGGGCGAGCGCGCCCGTGCTGGCGGCGGCCGCGACGAGCGCCACGAGAGTCGATGCGATAAAGGATTTCATGGCGTCATTCATGTGGGTCGGATCGAAGTAGTGGATTGTAATGGCTGGTTCGCCGCGGGGTCGGTGAGCGGCTCATGCTCGCGCTATCTGCGAGCCGAGCGCCCCTGACAGCTCAGGCCTTAACGGCGTAGCCCGCGCCCAGCCGCGAATTCATCAGTGCGTCGATCAATACATCGACGCGCGCGGGCCGCGTTCGCGAGCCCGGCACGATCACGTTGACCGGCAACGGTGCGGGACGACACTGCGGCAGCAACTCGTCCAGCGCGCCACTATCGAGGTGCCGGCGTGCCATGAACTCCGGCACCTGGACTAGCCCGGCGCCCTGCACCGCCGCGCCAATCAGCGCCTCGCCATGACTGATCCGAAAGCGCGATTTCGGCGCGATCGTGACGGCATGCCCTTTCTCGACGAATTCGAGCGCACGTTCCCGCCCGCTCGTCGGCATTCTGAAAGCGACCAACGCATGTTGCGCAAGATCGGCGACCGCGCGAATCTTCGGATGAGCGGCGAGATAAGCCGGACTCGCGCATAACACCAGCGGTTGCGAATCAAATTGGCGTGCAATCATGCTCGAATCGTTCAACGCGCCAAAACGAATCACCGCGTCCAGTCCCTCGCCAACCACATTGACCTGCTCGTCCGACAGCCGCAGATCGAATTCGAGCGCGGGATAGCGCCGCTGCAAAGCGGTTAGCGCCGGCAACACGATCTGCGTGCCGTAGCCGATCGGTGCGCCGATGGACAGCGTGCCGGCCGGCTCGGCGGCGGCGGACACGCTGCGCAGATCGAGCGCGTCGATTTCGTCGAGCAGACGCGAACACTTGGCAAACAGCGTCTGACCTTCCTCGGTCAGATGCACGGAACGCGTCGTGCGATGAAACAGCCGCACGCCGAGCTCCTGTTCGAGCCGCGCAATGCTTTTCGCCACCGACGAAGGAGCAAGGCTCAGCTCCCGCGCGGCATGTGCAAAGCCGCCATGCCTCGCGACGGCGGCGAAATTGAGGAACTGACTCAGGTTTTTCATCCAGGCTATTCCCGACAATCTGTCATCAATGAAACGGCAGTAGGGAGATCAAACAACGGTGCATATCCGGGTAAATTGGGCATCAACAAACTCGACACCCAAGGAACCCATCATGTCTTTCCAGAACATCAAACCGGTCGACTACGATTTCGGCGGCTCGCACGCCCGGATGCTCGTTTCCGGCAAGCAATCCGCCGGATCGTACTGCATGATCGAAATTTTTTCTCCGGCGGGCCGGGCCACGCCGGCGCACCGGCATCAGCATGAGGACGAGACGATCCATATGCTGGAAGGCGAACTCGACGTCAACATCGAAGGCACGACGCACACGGTCCGCGCGGGTGAGACGCTTTATCTGGAACGCGGCACCGCGCATCAACTGATTAACCGCTCGGACGCGACGGCACGCTATCTGGTCATCTGCGCGCCGGCCGGCTTCGACGAATTCGTCGAGACCTGCGCCGACGTGCTGCCCGCGCCCTACGAGACCGCGCCGCCGAGCGACGCCTCGAAACAGAGAATGCGCGACGCCGCGCCGCGCTTCGGTATTACGTTGATTCCGCCGCAGAACGTGGCGCCCATTCCGGCATAACGGACCACGAGGACATGCCCGGCGCTGCCGGGCATTGCCGTCGCGCTCGCCCTGGAGCGGGATTCACTTCTTCGTTTTCTTCGGAATCAGCAGCTTCGCCAACTCCTGCAGAAACACCACGGGCCCTTCCCCATGCAGCGCGCGCCCGCTGCTCAATGCCCCGTCGATGATCGTGCCCATCCGTAAGGCGAACGTCTGCGGCTCGTCGACGCGCATGGCGCGCGCCAGCTCCGCGAGCCGATGCCGTAACTCCCGCTTATGGGCGACCGCCACCTTGCGAGCCGGATGGCCGTCGTCGGCATATTCGGCGGCGATGTTGATCTGCGGACAGCCGCGATAGCCCGGCCGCGCAATGCGCTCGCCGATCCACTGCAATTGCGCGTCCAGTTCTTCGCGCGGCGCGCCTTTGTGCTGCGCCGCGACCGTGTCCCAGTGCTGCCAGAAGTCTTTATCTTCGAGCAGCAGGAAGGCTTCGATCAGATCGTCTTTCGTGCCGAAGTGACGATACAGACTGGTCTTGGCGACCCCCGCGCGCGCCACGATCAGGTCCACGCCCACCGCACGCGTGCCTTCCTGATAGAACAGTTCGCTGGCGGTTCGCAGTATGCGTTCGCGCGTATCGGGAACGGCTTCGCTCGCCTGCCCTCGCTTCTTCATCATGTTCCACCCCAACCATTTTCATTTGCCGTCACAGTGAAATCGATCATAGCACCGCGCGATTGACGGCGCTACAGATCTGTACTATAAAACATACCGGTCTGTAGCGTTCTTAAAACAATTTGGACAAAGAGAGTAAGAGACATGAACGATCGAATCACAGTGGCGGTGTACGGCGCGGCGGGTCACACAGGGCGCTTCGTCGTGGCGGAGTTGCGGCGGCGTGGGCTCGGTGTGGTTCGGATAGGACGTGACGCGGCGCGGCTGCAGGAAAACGCGCCCGGTGACGCAACGACACCCTGGCGCGTCGCCGACGTCGGCAACCCCGAGCAACTCGACGCGGCGCTGCGCGGTACGCACGCCGTGATCAACTGCGCCGGACCGTTTCTCGATACGGCGCTGCCGATCGTGGATGCCGCCTTGCGAGCCGGCCTTCCCTATCTCGACGTTACGGCGGAACAGCCGGCGCTGCAGGCGCTGATCGACCAACGCGACGAGCGCGCGCGCAACGCCGGGATCACGCTGATCCCGGCCGCCGCGTTCTACGGCGGGCTGGCCGACCTGCTGGTCAGCTCGGTGGCGGACACCAGGCAGGCGCTCGATCGCGTGGACGTCGCCATTGGCCTCGACAGTTGGCATCCGACCCGCGGAACACGTCTCACCGGCGCGCGCAATCACGCGGCCCGGATGGTCCAGCGGGACGGCAGGCTCGTGCCGTTGCCGCAACCCGCGCCGGAAAGCCAGTGGTCGTTCCCGGCCCCGCTCGGCGACGCGGAGGTGGTGATGCTGCCGTTCACGGAAGTGCTCGCGGTGTCGCGTCATCTGCGTGTCGGGACGATGGAGTCGTGGCTCGCGTCGGCCGCGCTGCGCGACATTCGCGATCCGAATACGCCGCCGCCCCAAGCCGACGACGAGCTAGGGCGCTCTGCCCAACAGTTCGTCGTCGACGTGGTGATCGTTCAGAACGGCGTGACGCGGCGCGCGACCGCGACCGGACGCGACATCTATGCCGTGACCGCGCCGATTATCGTTGAGGCGACCGAGCGGCTGGTCGGCGGCAAGTCCACAACCCAGGGCGGGGTAGTCAGTCTGGGCGAGATTTTCGACGCGAGGGATTTTCTCGCCGCGCTCGATACGCTGAGCGTTTCTTATGACGTCACCGGCAACCCGCGGCTCGCCCGCACGCCATCGCACTAGGCACCAGGCACTAGCCCCCTCCGCGCGCGCCCACCGCCCGCCCCCCGCTGCGGCGCACGCGCGGCGCGCAACTCCGCCGCATCGAGAAAGAAAGCGCGGTTATCGGCCATACGTTCGATCATGAAGTCGATGAACGTCCGCACACGCAACGGCTGTTCGGTGCGATGCCCGTAGTAGATATACAGCGCGCCGTACTCCGTGACATGTTGCGTCAGCAACGGCACGAGCCGGCCGCTGCGAATGTGCGGCGCCGCGTTGAAGCTGCCCAGTTGCCCAACCCCGAGACCCGACAGCACCGCCTGCGTTTCCATCTCCGTGTCGTTCACGCAGACAATGGGCGGCACGTCGCGATAGACGATCTCGTCGCCGATCTGAAACTGCCATTGCGCGAGCTTGCCGGTGTTGGCGCGCCGATAGCCGGTGCAGCGATGCTGCGCCAGGTCGTCGATGCCGCGCGGTGCGCCGTTGCGTTCGATATACGCCGGCGATGCGCACACGATCAGTTGAATCGGCACAAGCCGCCGCGCAATCGATCCTCCCGACGGTGGCGGACCGCCGCGGAACCCCACGTCGGCGCGCTCGGTCACGAGATCGGTGAAGTGGTCGTCGAACTGGACCTCCAGCCGCACGTGCGGATAAAGCCGCTGAAATTCCTCGAAGTACGGCCACAGCACCGGGATGCCGAATGCCCTCGGCGCGCTCACGCGCAGCAGACCGTCCACCTCTTCTTTCGAACGCCGCGCGTCGCCGAGCGCGGACGACAGGATCGACAGCGCCGGCTGCACGCTGTCGAACAGCCGCTGCCCCTCCTCCGTCAGGCTCAGCTTGCGGGTGGTGCGGTGAAAGAGGCGTACGCCCAGCTCCTTCTCCAGTTGCATGACCGCCTGGCTCGCGGCCTGCGGCGAGATGCCCTGATCGACCGCCGCGCGCCGCAGGCTGCCGAGCGCGGCAGCTCGCACGAACGTGGTGATCGCTCGAATTTCGTTCATGGCGTGCGCTCCCGATTCGCAAGTAAACCTTGATTATGAGTCTAGCAATTGACGGCTAGTGAGTGTCAGTCTCGTCTTTTACCATGGCATCACTTCAACTCGACAACACGCAGGAGAAACATCATGGCTGACACGCAACGCGGCGATTTCAAGCGGGTATGGTTGATTACCGGTGCAGCGCGCGGCATCGGCGCGCTGATCGCCGAAGCGGCACTCGCCGACGGTAACGCGGTGGTCGCCGCGGGGCGCAACGTGGCGGCGATCGTCGAACGGTTTAGTGCGCGTTTTGGCGACTCGCCAGCACTGTTGCCGGTTGCGCTCGACGTCACCGACGAGGCGCAAGCCAAAGCCGCCGTGCAAGCCGCAATCGAAAAGTTCGGCCGCATCGACGTGCTGGTCAACAACGCCGGCTTCGGCCTGCTGGGCGCGGTGGAAGAATCCGCCGACCAGGACGTCCGCCGCATGTACGACACGAACGTGTTCGGTTTGCTGAACGTCACGCGTGCCGTGCTGCCGGTCATGCGCGCGCAGCGCGCGGGACACGTGATCAATATTTCGTCGATCGGCGGCTATCGGGCCGCCGCCGGATTCGGCGTGTACTCGTCGACCAAGTTCGCCGTCGAAGGCATCACCGAAGCGATGCATGCCGAACTGAAGCCGCTCGGCATTCACGCGACGGTGGTCGAGCCGGGCTATTTCCGCACGGACTTTCTCGATGCATCGTCGCTGGTCGTGGCGCAGCACGTGATCGACGACTACGACGAAACCTCGGGCGCGGTGCGCCGCCGGGCGACGCAGATGAATCACAACCAACCCGGCGACCCGAACAAACTGGCCGCCGCGATGATCGCGCTGGTCGATGCCGATACCCCGCCGCTGCGCCTGCCGCTCGGCAACGACACGCTCGCCGCGATCGCCGCGAAAAACGCCTATGTAGCGCAGGAAATGGACGCGTGGAGAACGCTGTCGGCCTCGACCGATTTCGCGGCCTGAACCATTGCTGCGCCACGTAGGCCGGTCAAGTCCGCATGAGCCCGGGCAGTGCATGGGCTCACACGGATTTGACCTCGCCGCCGTCCATTCGCAACGCCGATCCCGTCATCCAGCGCGCCGCCGGCGAGACGATAAATGCCATCAGCTCGGCGATCTCCTCCGGCGTGCCGTAACGCGTGATGCCCGCCTCGAGCGGAAACTTCGCCGTCGCTTCCTCGACCGTCATGTCGTGCAGCGGCGCCCAGTGCGCCAGATAAGATTGCCGCCGCCCTGTCATGACCGCGCCGGGCAAGACGCTGTTCACCTGCACGCCGTCCGCGATGCCGCGATCCGACAAGGCCTTGGCGAGCGCCACGATCGCGGCGTTGATGGTGCCCACCGCGGCGTACGGCGCCTTCGGAAACAACGCGGAATTGCCCGACATCAACACGACCGAACCCGACGACGCTTTCAATGCGGGCCACGCCGCGACCGTCAGCCGTCGCGCGCCGTGCAGTTTCAACGCGAGGCCGCTGTCCCACTGCTCGTCGGTCATGTCGAGCACGTCGATTTGCGGCACCGCACCCGCGATGTTGAGCACCGCATCGATTCGACCGAAGCGGGCGACCGTCTGGTCGACCACCTTCCGCGCGGCGTCGGGGACGGACAGATCGAGGTCGAGCACCAGCGCTTCGGCGCCCGCATTTTTCACGTCGACGGCGGTTTCTTCCAACTTCTCGCGGTTACGCGCCACCAGCACGATCGACTGAAAATCCCGCGCCAACCTGATCGCGGTCGACCGGCCGATCCCCTGGCTCGCGCCGGTCACGATAGCTACTTTCGTGGACATGTCATGGCTCCTTTCGTTTGCCGAACGCGAACGTTCGCGATATTCAATCCATTACTGCACACATCGACATCAACGGGTCAGAAAATCGCCGATGGCCGCGGCGATCTCCGAAGCATGCGTTTCCAGCGCGAAATGGCCGGTATCGAAGAAGCGCACCACCGCTTGCGGCATGTCACGCTTGAATGCTTCGGCGCCGGGCGGCAGAAAGAACGGATCGTGCTTGCCCCACACCGCCAGAAAGGGCGGTTGATGCGTGCGGAAATACTGCTGGAACTCGGGGTACAACGCGACGTTGTTTCGATAATCGCCAAACAGGTCGAGCTGGATTTCGTCGGCGCCGGGGCGGTTCAGATAGAACGCGTCGAGCGTATAACCGTCGGGAGACACGCTCGTCGTATCGGGCACGCCGTGCGTGTATTGCCAGCGGGTTGTCTCCAGCGTCAGCATCGCGCGCAACGCTTCGCGGTTGGCCGGTGATGCATCCTGCCAATACGCGCGAATCGGATTCCATCCGTCACTGAGGCCTTCTTCGTACGCGTTGCCGTTCTGCGAGATGATTGCCGTGATTCGCTCGGGGTGCCTGAGCGCGAGCCGGAAACCGGTCGGTGCGCCGTAGTCGAATACATAGACAGCGTAGCGATCGAAACCGATCACTTCGGTGAAGCGGTCGATCACGTTGGCGAGGTTGTCGAACGTATACGCGAACGTGTCGCGGCTGGGCATGGCCGACTGCCCAAAACCGGGCAGGTCCGGCGCCACGATATGGAAACGGTCGGCCAGCTTCGGAATCAGATCGCGGAACATGTGGCCCGAACTCGGGAAGCCGTGCAACAACAGCAGCTTCGGTGCGCCCGGCCGGCCAGCCTCGCGGTAGAACACGTTGAAACCGTCGACATCCGCGGTGCGATAAGTCGTGGGGGACATGATTCTCACCTATGAGAAAAGAAGGGTTTAGCGCGGTCGGCGAACTGTTCGCGACCGCCCGTGCAACAAGACTGCAACCACGTTTAACGAGCGGCTAACGACTCGACCGCTTCGACGATGATCTTCGTCACGACGTCGGGCGCGGTGACGATCGGCGTGTGATCGACCTGATACGTACGCACGTTCGCGTTCATGCGACGCGCCATCGCATGCTGCGTGTCGGGACTGATCATCCGGTCCTGTTCCGCGACCAGAAACCAGCTCGGCCGATTTTTCCAAAGCGGGCGGGCGACCGACTCGCCGATGCACGCCGCCGCAATCGGACGCTGCACCGCGGCGAGCGTCGTCAGTTCGAGCGGCGCGGCATGCTGGGCAAACGCCGCCGCGAAAGCGTCGTGCGGCAGCCAGATCAATCCATGCCGATCCGGCGCCAACCGCGGCGCCTGCGGATGCGCCGTGCCGCGATAGAACACGTCGGCGACCGTTTCGCCTTCGTCCGGCGCGAGCGCGGCAACGTAGACCAACGCCTCGATCGCCGCCGAACGCGCCGAACCGATCACCGCGCCCGCATACGCATGACCCACCAGCACCACCGGACCGTCGATCCGTTCGAGCGTTCTTTCGAGCGCGCCCACGTCGTCGGCTAACGACGTCAACGGCAGCGGCGCCGCCACCGCGCCGAAGTGATGGGCGGCAAGACGTTCGATCACCTTGCTCCAACTCGAACCGTCGGCCCACGCGCCATGCACGAGCACCGCCGTCACGTTACGAGAATTCATTTCCGCGCTCCTTGAATGAAAAGAGACATCGATTTGTTTGTAACCTCTAAATTTGTGTTTTAAAGGTTACTCAAGCGCCATGTAACTTGTCAAGACGATTTTTAGTGGTTACGATGAATGCGTTACCTTTTCGCATTCGTCAGAAGACATGGACTACCGTGAGATTCCCCCGATATTCGTAGCCGACGCGGGCGGCCTCGATTTCCTGAACTCCATCGCCACGCCGGTGGATGAGCCCGTCGACTGGATCGGCGACGGCGCAGGCTTGCTGGCCTGGTTGGAACAGGCCGGGTTCGTGACGCCCGCCGCGCTGGCGGACATTCGCGCGCGCTCGACAAACGCCGAACTCGACCACGTCGCCGGGCAGGCGCGCGAACTACGCGAGTGGTTCAGGGGATTTGTGCAGAAACGCAAGGGCCGCGCGTTGAGCGCAAAAAATCTGCGCGAGCTGGAGCCGCTCAACCGGCTGCTGGCGCGCGACGAACAGCATCGCGAGATCGTCGCCGCTGCGTCAGGTGGCGCGACGGTGTTCGAACTGAGCGACAAGCGGCGCTGGGGCTGCGCCGAATCGTTGCTGATGCCGATCGCCGAGGCGATGGCGAAACTGGTCTGCCACGAAGACTTCACGTATGTGAAAGCGTGCGAGGGACCGAAATGCACGCTGCTGTTCGCCGATCACACCCGCGGGCATGCGCGGCGCTGGTGCAGCATGGCGCTTTGCGGTAACCGCGCGAAGGTGGCGGCGCATCGCAAGCGGATCAAGGAGCAGGAGGCCAACTGATGTTGCGCGGACGCCAAACGCCTGCGTGACGGTTATGTCGCGTTCACGTTTCAACCTTCCGCTTCATGTTGAAACGCGGGCGCGTCCAGCCTCACCAGCCGTGGCGCATCAAGCGCAAATCATGCGGCATCGATCCCCCGCGCTTTTGGCAAAGCCACCTCGTTCGTGCGATTATTTGCCGGCGCCGGCCTTCTGGGCGAATCCGCCCGGGCCGCGTCGAACAGCCGATAGTTCGTGACACTCTCTTCGAGGCGTAGCCATGAAACCAGTCATCGCGCAGCTTGTCATCGTTTCCTTGCTCGGCACATCGATTGCCGCACTCGCGCAGCAACCCCACCACGACGATCAACACGGAGGCCCGCCACCTCACAACATGCGAGGACACGGTGCGCCACGCGAAGCCGATATCGGCCGTCAGGGCGGTCCGATTCCGCACAGTGACTGGCACAAGGGCGAGCGGCTTCCGTCCGAGTATCGCGATCGCAGTTACGTGGTCGACAACTGGCGCGAACACGGGCTGCATTCGCCGCCGCGCGGCTATCAATGGGTCGGCGTGAATGGCGATTACGTGCTCGCCGCTGTCGCCACCGGCGTGATTGCCGACGTGCTGCTGTCCGGGCACTAACCAGCCGGTACGGTGGTAGACCATGCAGCCCCGGGCGTCGATTCAGCAGTGTGTCTCGACGACCTCGCGCGGCAGGGGTTCCACCTTACCGACGCGCATGCTCGGATTGCCGGCCAGTTCGCCTGACCCGGCATTCACACGCGCTTGTTATTGCGCTTCGCGCGGCTCGCGCACCAGCGGAACAACAAGCCCATCAGTCCCGCGAACGCGGCGGTGCCCGCGTAGCCGGCGAAACGAATCGCGTCTTCGCTGGGCAGGCGGAACATCAATAGCGTCATCAGCGCGAGTGCGGCCACCACGGCCAGAAGTCGGACGATCCCTTTCATCTGACACCTCCGCGTCCCAATGGTTGTGAAGTCAAGCGTCCCTTCACACCGAGCATACCCGCGCACGCGGAAAAAATAATTTGCGGCTTTCCCGATCCGGGACTGTCCGGATCACGCGCCCGTGCCTCTGCCGCTGCCTTGCGCCTGCTGCAAAATAAACTCGATGAAAGTCGCCGCCGCGCGCGTGTGATGCCGGTTCGGCATATAGAGCATGTACATGTGCGTGCCGAAGATGCTCAGGCGCCATTCGTCGAGCGCGGTCACTACCGCGCCGCGTTTCAGATCGTCCTGCACCACGTAGTCGGGCACGAGCCCGACGCCCAGACCCGCGAGCACCGCGTCACGCAGAAACAGGAAGTTCTCGGAGATGAGCGTCGGCTCGAGCAGCACTTCGTGCCGCTCGTCGCGCCAGTACGCGGCCACGCGCAATTGCCTGCCGACCACCGCCGACGTGATCAACGGCGCCGTGCGCAGATCGTCGAGCCGCGCCGGCATGCCGCGGCTTTCGGCGAACCCGGGCGACGCGCACGCGACATAGCGCACCGGCCCCATGTCGCGCGCGACCAGGTTTTGCGGCGGCTCGGACATGACCCGCACGGCGATATCCACTTCGTCCCGCATCAGGTCCTCGACACGATTTTCAAACATCACGTCCAGCACGATGCCCGGATAAAGACGCTTGAACGCGATCAGCCAGTCGGACATGACCAGTTGCCCGTAGCCGCTCGGCACGCTCAGCCGCACCCGTCCTTGCAGGCCCTGGCCAAGCGTGGCGACCGATTCGCGGGCGGCCAGCAGCGCGTTCTGGATCGCGCGGCCGTGTTCGTAGAGTTGCAGGCCGATTTCGGTCGGCTCGACACGCCGCGTGGTGCGCCTGACCAGTTGCAGACCGATGGAGCGCTCCAACTGGTTCAGGTGGTAGCTCACGTTCGCGCGGCTCATTTTCAGCCGCCGCGCCGCCTCGCTCAGGTTGCCCGCGTCAAGAATGTCCACCAGCAAGGTCAGCGAATTGACGTCCACGGAGGCGCCCTTTGTCAAAAGAATTTTGACAGTCTGTCAACCGACCATGTGATTGTCAATAAACCTTGACCTCCGCACAATCGCAGAATTCGCCAGACGCGGTCTGCGCGCAGCCACGGATAACCGTTCAGGACAGGAGACACCCCCATGACCCTCACCCCTTCGACCGATGTCGTCACGCACGCCGTACGCGGCAAGGTGCTGCTCGTGACGATCGACCACGCGCCGGTCAATGCCCTCTCCGCCGACGTGCGGCGGGGCCTCGCCGCCGCGATCGACGCCGCCGACGCCGATCCGTCCGTCGAGGCGGTGCTGATCGTCGGCGCGGGGCGCAACTTCATTGCCGGTGCGGACATTCGCGAGTTCGGCAAGCCGCCGGTGCCGCCTTCGCTGCCGGACGTGTGCAACCGCATCGAAGCGTGCACGAAGCCGGTGGTGGCCGCGATTCACGGCGCGGCGCTCGGTGGCGGCCTGGAGGTGGCGCTCGCCGCGCATTACCGGATCGCACTCGACGGCGCGAAGCTCGGCCTGCCCGAAGTGCAACTCGGCCTGCTGCCGGGCGCGGGCGGCACGCAGCGCACACCGCGCCTGATCGGCGCCGCCGCCGCGCTCGATCTGATTCTGAGCGGCCGTCATGCGAGCGCGCAGGAAGCGCTGGCGCTGGGTCTGGTCGACCGCGTCGGCAGCAGTGACGATCTGCTTGCCGAAGGCCTCGCTTACACGCAGGAATTGCTGGCCGCCCACGCGCCGGTGCGTCGCACACGCGACGCCGCGGCACTGGCCGATCGCGCCGCGAATCTCGCCGCGGTCGTCGCCGCGCGCGCGGATACCGCGAAGAAATCGCGCGGCCTGTTCTCACCGCTCAAGATCGTCGACGCGGTCGAAGCCGCCATCGAACAGCCCTTCGACGAAGGCCTTCGGCTTGAACGCAAGCTGTTCCTCGACTGCCTCGACAGTCCGCAACGTGCCGGGTTGATTCACGCATTCTTTGCCGAACGTGAAGTGCTCAAGGCGCCCGAAACGCGCTCCGCGAAACCGCGCGCGCTCGGCGCCATCGGCGTGGTCGGCGGCGGCACGATGGGCGCGGGCATCGCCGTCGCGGTGCTCGACGCGGGCTTGCCGGTGACGATGATCGAACGCGACGACGAATCGCTCGCGCGCGGCCGTGCGCACATCGAAAAAGTCTACGACGGCCTGATCGCGAAAGGCCGCCTGAGCGCGGCGAGAAAAGCCGCCGTGATGGCGCGTTGGAGCGGCAGCACGTCATACGACGCGCTGACCGACGCCGACCTCGTGATCGAAGCCGTCTTCGAAGATCTCGCCGTGAAACAGGCCGTGTTCGCCGAACTCGATCGCGTCTGCAAACAAGGCGCGGTGCTCGCGACCAACACGTCTTACCTCGACATCGACGCGATTGCGTCGAGCATTTCGCGCCCCGCCGACGTGATCGGTCTGCACTTCTTCTCGCCGGCCAACATCATGAAGCTGCTGGAAGTCGTCGTGCCGAAGCAGGTCAGCGCCGACGTGGTCGCCACCGCGTTCGAACTCGCGAAGACGCTGCGTAAAACACCGGTGCGTGCGGGCGTGTGCGACGGCTTCATCGGCAACCGCGTGCTCGCCGTGTATCGCAGCGCCGCCGACGCGATGATGGAAGACGGCGCGTCGCCGTATCAGATCGACGCCGCCGTGCGCGCGTTCGGCTTCCCGATGGGACCGTTTCAGGTGGTCGACCTGGCGGGCGGCGACATCGGCTGGGCGACGCGCAAACGGCGCGCCGCGACCCGCAATCCCGCCGCCCGTTATGTGCAGATCAGCGACCGCTTGTGCGAGCGCGGCTGGTTCGGCCAGAAGACCGGCTGCGGTTTCTATCTGTATCCCGAAGGTTCGCGCAGCGGCACGGCCGACCCCGAAGTCGAAGCGATCATCGACGCCGAACGCGAACGCGCCGGCATCACGCCGCGCGCCTTTACCGACGAAGAAATCGTGCGCCGCTACATGGCGGCGATGATCAACGAAGGCGCGAACGTCGTGCATGAAGGCATCGCGCTGCGGCCGTTGGACGTCGACGTGACCTTCCTCTACGGCTACGGTTTTCCGCGCTACCGCGGCGGTCCGATGAAATACGCCGACATGGTGGGGCTGCCGAGGATTCTCGCCGACATCCGCGAGTTCGCCAAGGAAGACCCGCTGTTCTGGCAAGCTTCGCCGCTGCTGGTTGATCTGGTCGAACGCGGCGCCGACTTCGCGAGTCTGAACCAGACGGTCTGAGGCCGCCGCTTTTTGCACTGTCATGCCGCATGGCCGGTGGCGCGCAACCGCGCCCCGCCCGCTCACTTTCCACGGAACACTCCGCTATGGATCTGAACTTCACCCCTGAAGAAGAAGCCTTCCGCACCGACGTGCGGACATTCCTGCGCGAAAAGCTGCCGCAGCGTCTCGCCGACAAGGTGCACGGCGGCCGCCGTCTGACGCGCGACGACCTGGCCCAATGGCACGCGATTCTCAACGCGCAAGGCTGGCTCGCGAATCACTGGCCGAAGGAGTACGGCGGCCCTGGCTGGAACCCGGTACAGAAATTCATCTTCGAAAACGAATGCGCGTTGGCCGGCGCGCCGCGTGTGGTGCCGTTCGGCGTCAACATGCTGGGGCCCGTGCTCATCAAGTACGGCAGCGACGCGCAGAAACGCCATTGGCTGCCCCGCATTCTCGACGGCTCGGACTGGTGGTGCCAGGGCTACTCGGAGCCGGGCGCGGGCTCGGATCTCGCGGCGGTCAATACGCGTGCGGTACGAGGCCTGGATGCGCAAGGCGAGCATTACGTGGTCAACGGCCAGAAAACGTGGACCACGCTCGGCCACTTCGCGAACATGATCTTCTGCCTCGTCCGCACCGACACCGACGCGCGCAAACAGGCCGGCATCAGCTTCCTGCTGATCGACATGAATACGCCGGGCGTCGAAGTGCGTCCTATCGTGACGCTCGACGGCGAGCACGAAGTCAACGAAGTGTTTTTCACCTACGTGCGCGTGCCGGCCGGGAATCTCGTCGGCGAAGAGAACCAAGGCTGGACCTACGCGAAGTATCTGCTCACGTATGAGCGCACCAACATCGCGGGCGTCGGCTTCTCGGTCGCCGCCTTCAACCGGCTGCGCAAGATCGCCGCGAAGCAGCAACGCAACGGCCGGCCGCTCGCGGACGATCCCTCGTTCGCGGCGCGCATGGCGCGCGTCGAGATCGATCTGGAGAACATGAAGACCACCAATCTGCGCGTGATCGCGGCGGTGGCGGGCGGCGGCGTGCCGGGCGCGGAGAGTTCGATGCTGAAGATTCGCGGCACCGAGATCCGTCAGGAGATTTCTTCGTTGACGCGTCGCGCGATGGGACCGTATGCGCAACCGTTCGTCGAGGAAGCCTTGCACGAGGGCTTCGACGGCGCGCCGGTCGGCCCCGCCGAAGCGGCGAGCGCCGCGTCGCTGTATTTCAATAATCGCAAGCTGTCGATCTTCGGCGGCTCGAATGAAATCCAGAAGAACATCATTTCCAAAATGATCCTCGGACTGTAAGGGGCGCACGTCATGAACTTCCAGCACACCGAAGACCGCCGCATGCTGGCGGACTCGTTGAATCGATTCGTCAGCGAGCAATACGGCTTCGAAACGCGCGACCGGATCGCGCGCTCGACGCAAGGTTTCAGCAGCGAATTGTGGGGCCGCTTTGCCGAACTCGGCGTGATCGGCGCGTTGTTCGACGAAGCGAACGGCGGGTTTGGCGGCGGCGGATTCGACATGGCTGTCGTGTTCGAATGCCTCGGTCGTGGGCTCGTGGTCGAGCCGTTTCTCGATACGCTGATGGTTGGGCAAGCGCTGGCACGCAGCGGAAATGACGCGCAGCGGGCGTTGCTTGAGGGGTTGATCGACGGCTCGCGGATCGTTGCGCTCGCCCATGGCGAGCCGGAGGGGCACTACGAGTTGGCTCGGGTGACGACGCGTGCGCTGCGCGACGGTAATGGCGATGCCGATGCCAATGGCGGCGCGTGGCAATTGAACGGCTCGAAGGCGGTGGTTCAACACGGCGAACAGGCCGGCCTCTTCCTGGTCTCGGCCCGCACGCACGGCGCCGAGGACGCGGAACCCGGCATCAGCCTCTTTCTCGTGCCGCGCGAGACGCCGGGCGTCAGCGTGCGCGGCTATCGCAAGATCGATGGCGGCCGCGCCGCCGAAGTGACATTCGACCACGTCACGCTCGACGCCGGCGCGCTGCTCGGCACGGCGGGCGAAGGCTTCGCGACACTCGAATACGCGATCGGCTGCGGCGTGCTCGCGTTGTGTGCCGAAGCCGTCGGCGCAATGGACGTCGCGAAAGATCACACGCTCGAGTATCTGCGCACGCGCAAGCAGTTCGGCGTGCCGATCGGCAGCTTCCAGGCCTTGCAGCATCGCATGGCAGATCTACTGCTCGAGATCGAGCAGGCGCGCTCGGCGGTGATCAATGCAGCGGCCACGCTCGGTGCGCCGCGTACGACGCGCGAACGGGCGTTGTCGGCGGCTAAATACAGTATCGGCAGAATCGGGGCGATGGTCGCCGAGCAATGTATTCAGCTGCATGGCGGCATCGGCATGACGTGGGAACTGCCGCTCGCTCACTACGCGAAACGGCTCGTGATGATAGATCACCAACTCGGCGACGAAGATCACCATCTCGAACGGTTTATCGCGCTCGGACGGGAGGCGTAGCAAGTCGGCGGCGCCGTGAGGCGCGGCGTTGGCGTGGCGTCGCTGGGATTGGAAACAAAACGCGCAATCTAGTAGATACTGGCGAACAGCCGGACCCTGCGGGGTCTGGCATGACGTGGCGCTTTACGCTTGCCGCGCGTTACGCATTTCGCTTGCGCCTCACCTTTCAGGATCACCGCCACACAATCCGCTGGACTCGCGGAAGCCTCCAACCTGATCGGAGCCGACATGGACGCCCTGAAGACGCTTCTCGAGCAGCAGCCTCTGATGACGCTGTTCCTCACCATCGCGGCGGGCTATTTCGTCGGCGAGATCAACGTCAAAGGGTTTTCGCTCGGTGTCGGCGCGGTGCTGTTCGTCGCGCTGGCGGCCGGCTGGTTCGCGCCGAAAGCCGCGCCCGCGCCGATGATAGGCACGCTCGGCCTCTCGCTCTTTCTCTACACAGTAGGTGTTCAGTACGGGAAGCAGTTTTTCCTCGGTCTCACCAGCGCCGCGGGCCGGCGCGCGAATCTGCTCGCGCTCGTGGGGGTGGTGTGCGCGGGCGCGGTGAGCGTGGCGATTCAGAAAATCATGCAACTCGATCCGGGCTATGCGCTCGGTCTGTTCTCGGGTTCCGGCACGAGTACCGCCGCATTGCAAGCGGCGATCGCCGTGCTCGGCAACGACAACGCCGCGGTCGGCTATTCGGTTTCGTACCCGTTCGGCGTGGCCGGTCCGATTCTGTTGCTCTACATGGCGTTCGCGATCCTGTCGCCAAAGATCGACGCCGCCTCCGGCGCCGGTCTGGATATTCTCGAAATCGCGCTGCGCAATCCCGACTTCTGCGGCAAGACATTGAGCGAAGCACTCGCCGCGTTGCCCAGCGACGTGCAGATCGTTGCCGTGCGCAGCGCGCATCACAATGCGCCCGCGTCCCTCGAACTCGTGCTCGCCGAAAACGACGTGGTGCTGGCCGTCAGCCCCAATCAACACTCCCTCGCCGAAGCCCGCACACGTCTGGGCGAGGCTGCGCCCGGCCGCGTGCTGCGCGATCGCGGCGATCTGGATTATCTGCGGGTGTTTGCGTCGCGCGCAAACGTGGTGGGACGCCCGCTCGGCGAACTCGCGTTGCCCGACGGCTCGATCGTCGCGCATGTACGACGCGGCGACGCCGACATCATGCCGCGCCCCGACCTCATGCTGGAATACGGCGATCGCGTCGGCCTGCTGACGAAACGCGCGACCTTTCCCACGCTGCGCACGTTCTTCGGCGACTCGATCAAGGGTACCGCCGAGTTCAGCTATATCTCGGTCGGCCTTGGGATGGCACTCGGCTTTCTGGCTGGTGCGCTGCAGCTTCCGCTGCCGGGCTTCGGCAAACTGGCGCTGGGTTTATGCGGCGTGCTGATCGTGGCGCTCGTACTGGGCAAATTGCGCCGCACCGGCAGCATCAACTGGACCATGCCGTTACCCGCGAATCTCGTGATGCGCAATCTCGGGCTGACAATTTTTCTCGCGCAAGTGGGCATGGCGTCGGGGCCAAAATTCGCCGCAACGGTCTCGCAAACCGGACTGCTGATGCTTGGCTTGGGCGCGCTCGTGCTGCTCGCGTTGGCCGTGCCGATTCTGATTCTCGGACTGCTGGTTTACCGGCTGCCGTATGACGAGGTGGCGGGGATTGTCGCGGGTGCATGCGGCAACCCGGCGATTCTCGCGTTCGCCAATAAGCTCACGCCCACCGACCGACCCGATATCGGCTACGCGATGATATTTCCCGCGATGACGATCGTGAAGATACTGTTTGTGGATATCGTGCCGAAGTTGATGTGAGCTTAAAAACTCCGCCCAGAAATAGAACAGAAATAGAAAAAGGCCTTACAAGCGATGCTTGTAAGGCCTTGATTTCTTGTGGTCGGGGCGAGAGGATTTGAACCTCCGACCACACGCCCCCCAGGCGTGTGCGCTACCAGGCTGCGCTACGCCCCGAACAGATGAAAATTATAACAGACACTTCTTTCGATTAGAACCGCCGGGTACGAACAAAGTGAACTAGCGACCCAGCAGATCGATGACGTGCAGCAACTCCTTGCGCAACTGCTCGACGTCCACTGAAGCGGCGGGTGCCGCGGGCGTTTGCGCGGCCGCGACGCTCTCGCCTTCGTCCAGTCCCTCGGCCGGCGCACCGTGCGCCCCGCCACCATGTGAATCGAGACGATTGCGCGCGCCGTTGATCGTGAAGCCCTGTTCATACAGCAACTCACGAATCCGTCTGATCAACAACACCTCATGGTGTTGATAGTACCGACGGTTGCCGCGTCGCTTGACCGGCCGCAACTGCGTGAACTCCTGCTCCCAGTAACGCAACACATGCGGCTTCACGCCGCATAGTTCGCTGACCTCACCAATCGTGAAGTAGCGCTTCGCCGGAATCGGAGGCAAGACGACTTTTTCGATCGTCGCTGTCATCGTCAGTTAGCCGTCGTGGTGGGTTGCGCAGGAATGCGCCAGTCGATCAGCGCGCGAAGCTCGCTTCAGCGCCGTTCTCGACCAGCGCTTTCAGCTTTTGACTCGCATGGAACGTCACAACCCGGCGCGCGGCGATCGGAATCGCCTCGCCGGTCTTCGGATTTCTGCCGGGACGCTGGGGCTTGTCGCGCAACTGGAAGTTGCCGAACCCCGACAGCTTCACGCTGTCGCCACTCTCCAGCGCATCGCGGATCACCTCGAAGAACGCTTCGACCATGTCTTTCGCTTCCCGCTTGTTGAGCCCGACATTGTCGAACAGCAACTCGGCAAGTTCAGCTTTGGTGAGCGTCGGCGTTTCAGCAGAAACGACGGCGGGTGATGTCGGAATATCGCGAATCATGGCGCTGCGTTGCGCCGTAAGAAGGGCTTCGAAATCACTCGAGTTCATTTCATTCATATCTATCAAATGGCGCGCCAAGCAAAAAACAAAGGATGCGGAAACAGCCGTGCAATTGTTAAATGCGGGTTATCCGCGCAACCGTGCGCCATATACTCGAGCCAGACGTTCCACCAGAGTTTGAATGGCCAGATCGACCGTCTCATCCTGAAGGGTTCCGCCAGTATCTTGCAAGGTCACACGGAACGCAAGGCTTTTCTCATGAGCGGCCAGACCACCGGAAGTGTTTGATTTTGGACGGAATTCGTCGAAAAGCGCAACCTTCTGAACGCTCTTGCAGGCGGGCTCGGATTGCGCCTTCTGCAACTCGTCCAACAGCGCCTGAACCTCGATTTTCTGATCGACAACCAGCGCGATATCACGACGTACCGGCGGGAATTTAGACACTTCCGCGGGAGTGGGCAATACGCGCTGCATTAATGCTTCCGATTCGATTTCAAACAGAATCGGCGCATGCGGCAAATCATATTTCTGCATCCAGCGCGGATGCAATTCGCCAATCCAGCCGACTGCGCGACCATTCACTTCGATACGCGCGCTGCGTCCCGGATGCAGCGCCGGATGTTCCGCCTTCACGAAGCGTGCCACCGCCGGCGCCAGCAATGCTTCGAGATCGCCCTTCATGTCGAAGTAGTCGACCGTGCGCGTGGCCGCGCCCCACTGCTCGTCGAGCGCCGGACCGTAGGCCAGCGCGCCAATCATCTTCGGCTGCGCGAAACCTTCCACCGTGAGTTCGCCGGCCTTGATCGACGGATCATGCAGGAACACGCGACCCGCTTCGAACACGCGCACGCGATCCGCGGCACGGCGATTCAGATTCGTGCGCAGCACGTGGATCAGGCTGCCGAACAGCGTGGTGCGCATGACCGACAACTGGCTCGCGATCGGATTCAGCAAACGGACCGGCTTGTCGTTACCCGCGAAGTCCTGTTCCCACTCGGCGTCGACGAAACTGAAGTTCACCGTTTCCGCGTAATCGCGCGCAGCCAGGGCGTGACGGATCACGTGGACCGAACGCTGGGTTTCGTTGGTCGCGAGCATTTCGCTGGTCGCAACCGGCGGACGCGCCGGGATCTTTTCGAAGCCGTAAATACGCGCGACTTCTTCGATCAGGTCTTCTTCGATTTCAATGTCGAAGCGGTACGACGGCGGCATCACCGAGAACGTGTCGTCGCCGCGCTCGAACGTGAGGCCGAGACGCGTGAAGATTTGCGCGATTTCGTCCGCGTCGATCTTGATGCCGATGATGCGGTTCGCACGCGACACACGCATCTTGACCGGCTCGCGCTTCGGCACGTTGACGGTCTGGTCGTCGACCGGACCGGCCGCGCCGCCGCAAATGTCGAGAATGAGTTGCGTGATGCGCTCGATGTGCTCGACCGTGGTCGCGTAATCGACGCCGCGTTCGAAGCGATGACCCGCGTCGGTCGAGAAGTTGTACTTGCGCGAGCGGCCGCGAATGCTATCCGGCCACCAGAATGCGGCTTCCAGATAGATGTTGGTGGTGTCGAGCGTGACGGCCGTGCTGTCGCCACCCATGATGCCCGCGAGACTTTCAATGTGTTGCTCGTCCGCGATCACGCCGACGGTTTCGTCGAGTTCGACCGTGTCGCCGTTCAGCAGCTTGAGCGTTTCGCCGGGGCGGCCCCAACGCACGTCCATGCCGCCGTGGATCTTGTCCAGATCGAACACGTGCGACGGACGGCCGAGTTCGAGCATCACGTAGTTCGAGATATCGACCAGGGCGGAGATGCTGCGTTGACCCGAACGTTCGAGACGCTGCACCATCCATTGCGGCGACTTCGCGCGCGCGTTCACGCCGCGAATCACACGACCCGAGAATCGGCCGCACAGATCCGGCGCGGAAATTTTGACGGGCAGCGTTTCGTCGAGCGTGACTTGCGCCGGCTTGATCTCGATCGGATGCAACGATGCACCCGTGATCGCCGACGTTTCGCGCGCCACGCCAAACACCGACAGACAGTCCGCCTTGTTCGGCGTCAGCTTGATTTCGAAAATCGTGTCGTCGAGATTGAGCGTTTCGCGGATGTCCTGGCCGATCGGCGTATCTTCCGGCAGGATCATCAGGCCGCTATGATCTTCAGACAGCTTGAGCTCGCGTGCCGAGCACAACATGCCCTGACTTTCCACGCCGCGCAGCTTCGAGAGCTTGATCGCGAACGGCGCGGCGCCCTCTTCGGCCGGCGGCAGTTGCGCGCCCACCAGCGCGACCGGCACCTTGATGCCCGGCGCCACGTTCGGCGCGCCGCACACGATGTTCAGCGTCGCGCCGGTGCCGGCGTCGACCTGACACACGTTGAGCTTGTCCGCGTCCGGGTGCTTGACGACTTCCAGCACCTGGCCGACAACGATCTTCGAGGTCGGCGGCGCAGCCGGCCGCAGGTCTTCAACTTCGAGACCGGCCATTGTCAGCGCGTGCGACAGTTGGTCGGTCGTTAGTTGCGGATCGACAAAGGTTCTCAGCCAGGATTCCGGGAATTGCATGGTTCTGTGTACGTTCTGATCAGGTTAGGTCCACGTCCGGCGATGCTGCCTTGGTGTTGCGCTGGACTCTGCCGGGGACGCTGCGAACGGCACGCTTTGCGTGCCGTTCGCGCTCTATGCTTGTCGCGTTCGACCGTGCGGTTCAGGCGAATTGACGCAGGAAACGCAGGTCGTTTTCGAAGAACAGACGCAGGTCTTGCACGCCGTAACGCAACATGGTGAGCCGTTCGAGGCCACTGCCGAACGCAAAGCCGATGTAGCGCTCCGGGTCGAGACCCATGTTGCGAATCACCGTGGGATGCACCTGGCCGGAGCCCGAAATTTCGAGCCACTTTCCGGCATTCTTGCCCGTTTCGAACAGCATGTCGATTTCAGCCGACGGTTCGGTGAACGGGAAATACGAAGGACGGAAGCGCACGAGAATGTCGTCGCGCTCGAAGAATTTCTTCAGGAAGTCGGTGTAGACGCCCTTCAGGTCCGCGAAGCTGATGTTCTCGTCGATCCACAGGCCTTCGACCTGGTTGAACATCGGCGAATGCGTCGCGTCGCTGTCCACGCGATACGTGCGGCCCGGCACGATCACCTTGATCGGTGGCGTGTTGGTACGCGCGTAGCGAACCTGCATCGGACTGGTATGGGTGCGCAGCAGCAGTTGACGGCCGTCGGCATCTTTGCCGTCGACGTAGAAGGTGTCCTGCATGGAACGCGCCGGATGGTTTTCCGGGCTGTTCAGCGAGGTGAAGTTGTACCAGTCGGTTTCGATTTCGGGGCCGTCGGCCACGTCGAATCCGATCGACCGGAAAATCTGTTCGACGCGCTCCCACGTGCGCATCACCGGGTGCAGGCTACCTGCGCCGGTGCCACGGCCGGGCAACGTGACGTCGATGGCTTCAGCGGCAAGGCGCTGATTCAGCAACGCGTCGGCCAATGCCTGACGGCGGGCCGTCAACGCGGCCTCCACTTGTTGCTTGACGAGGTTGATCCGTGCGCCTTCGGTCTTGCGCGTTTCGGGATCGAGTTTGCCAAGGCCCTTCAATAGCTCGGTCAGCGCGCCCGACTTACCAAGAAAGCGCGCTTTCTCGTTCTCGAGGGTGGTGACGTCGGAGGCTTCTGCGAAGGCTTTTTGCGCGTCGGCGACAATCTGGTCCAGATCCATTGATCCCATCATTTCAACGTCAGTGTTCAATCGAAGCAAAACTGGTTCTACCAACAAAAACGGGGCTCGGTGAGGAGCCCCGTTTTTGCTGCAGCGTCACCGAGACTACCGGATGTTCGCTACAACGAACCACGCAGTGTTAATTGCCAGAAGCGCAATCAGGCTGCAACGGCGGCTTTCACCTGCTGAACGATCGCAGCAAAAGCAGCCTTGTCGAACACAGCCATGTCGGCCAGTACCTTGCGGTCGAGTTCAATCGAAGCCTTCTTCAGGCCGTTGATGAACACGCTGTACGTCATGTCGTGCTGACGCACCGCCGCGTTGATACGCGTGATCCACAATGCACGGAACACACGCTTCTTGTTGCGGCGATCGCGGTAGGCATATTGCCCTGCGCGCATGACCGCCTGCTTGGCGATGCGATAGACGTTATTGCGACGGCCGCGGTAACCCTTGGCCAGCTTGATGATCTTCTTGTGACGGGCCCGTGCGGTAACCCCACGTTTTACTCGAGGCATATCTTGCTCCTATGAGTTTCGGTTAAGGGTTAAGCGAACGGCAGCATTGCGCGCACGGAGTTCATATCTGCATCATGAACTGCCGTCGAACCGCGCAAATGGCGTTTGTTCTTGGTGGTCTTCTTGGTAAGAATGTGGCGCTTGAAGGCCTGACCGCGCTTGACGGTACCGCCCGGACGCACCACGAAGCGCTTTGCAGCACTCTTCTTGGTCTTCATCTTCGGCATGACAACTCCATTATTAGATGGATATGGGTGTGCGGTCGGCTAGAAGCCATCACCCGCCCTTCGAAACCCATTCCACTTGGTATGCAGACCGCCAATATCACCAGCGGCCGCTTTTCAGGAATCGGTGCGAGTGCCACTTACGCGGTACTCGCACCGTTCCGAAACCTGCCGATACTGCGCCGGACACCCGGCACAGCACCGTTTCAATCTTTCACGATTAGAGCGCACGCCACACGGCGCGCCGCTGCTCAAGTCGCTTACTTCTTTTTCTTCGGAGCGAGCACCATGATCATCTGGCGCCCTTCCATTTTCGGCATTTGCTCGACCTGACCGACTTCGTCGAGGTCGGTGCGCAGGCGTTCCAGCATGCGCATACCGATTTCCTGGTGAGCCATTTCGCGGCCACGGAAACGCAACGTGATTTTCGTCTTGTCGCCGTCGTCGAGGAAGCGAATGAGGTTACGCAGCTTGACGTTGTAGTCGCCGTCATCAGTGCCCGGACGGAATTTGACTTCCTTGACCTGGACAATCTTCTGCTTGAGCTTGGCCTCGTGCTGCTTCTTCGCTTCCGAGTACTTGAACTTGCCGTAGTCCATCAAGCGGCAAACTGGCGGGACCGCTTGCGGTGCGATTTCAACCAGATCGACATCCTGCTGTTCCGACATGCGGAACGCATCAGCGAGCTTCACGATGCCGAGCGGTTCGTTCTCGACTCCGACCAGACGCACCTCGGGTGCCGTAATTTCACCGTTGATGCGGTGCGCAGACTTATCAGTAGCGATGTTACGTTTCCTCTAAAATTTAAAAAAACGAGCCGGGCTGCCAAGTGGCTCAGTTGAACGTCTGCACGTCATGGCGCAGACGCTCAATGAAGGTGTCGAGAGGCATAACGCCCAGATCGACACCACCACGGGCACGCACGGCTACCGTTTGGGCTTCACGCTCTTTGTCGCCGACCACAAGCAGGTACGGCACCTTTTCCAGCGTGTGCTCGCGTATTTTATAGCTAATCTTCTCGTTGCGCAAATCGGCCTCTACTCTAACCCCTTGTTTTTGCAACGATTGGGCTAGCGAGCGTGCATATTCCGCCTGATTTTCGGCGATATTCATCACCACAACCTGCATCGGCGCGAGCCAGGACGGCATTGCCCCAGCGTGGTGCTCGATCAGAATGCCGAGGAACCGCTCCATTGATCCGACGATTGCCCGGTGCAGCATGATCGGCCGACGGCGGCCATTGTCTTCCGCGACGTATTCGGCGCCGAGGCGCTCCGGCAGCACCATGTCGAGCTGCAGCGTACCGCATTGCCACGAGCGGCCGAGCGCATCCTTGATGTGATATTCGACCTTCGGGCCGTAGAACGCGCCCTCGCCCGGCAACTCTTCCCACGTCACGCCGCACGCGGTCAGCGCTTCGCGCAGCCCCTGCTCCGCCCGATCCCACGTTTCGTCCGTGCCGGCGCGCGCGTCCGGACGCAGCGACAGCTTGATCTCGACGTTGTCGAAGCCGAAATCCTTGTACACGCTCATGGCCAGCGTGTTGAACGCGATCGATTCGCTGATGAACTGGTCTTCAGTACAGAAAATGTGCGCGTCGTCCTGCACGAAACCACGCACGCGCATCAGGCCATGCAACGCGCCCGACGATTCATTGCGGTGGCACGATCCAAACTCCGCATACCGCAGCGGCAGGTCGCGATACGAACGCAGACCGTGGTTGAACACCTGCACGTGACCCGGGCAGTTCATCGGCTTGATCGCGTAGTCGCGCTTTTCCGATTCCGTCGTGAACATGTTTTCACGGTAGTTCTGCCAGTGGCCCGACGCTTCCCACAGCGAACGGTCCATGATCATCGGCGTTTTGATTTCGAGGTAACCAGCGTCGTTCACGCGACGGCGCATGTACTGCTCGACCTGCTGCCACAACGTCCAGCCGCGCGGATGCCAGAACACCATGCCCGGCGATTCGTCCTGCATATGGAACAGATCGAGTTGCTTGCCGAGCTTGCGGTGGTCGCGCTTCTCCGCCTCTTCGAGCATGTGCAGATACGCTTCCTGGTCTTCTTTTTTGGTCCAGGCCGTACCGTAGATGCGCTGCAGTTGCTCGTTCTTCGAATCGCCACGCCAGTAGGCGCCCGCCACCTTCATCAGCTTGAAGACTTTCAGCTTGCCGGTGGACGGCACGTGCGGGCCGCGACACAGATCGGTGAAGCCACCATGCGAGTACAGCTTGATATCGTCGCTGGAGGGAATCGATTCGATAATCTCGGCCTTGTACTTTTCGCCGATGCTCTTGAAGTAGTCGACCGCTTCTTCACGCGACACCACACGACGCGAAACCGGCTCGTCTTTCCTGGCGAGCTCCTGCATCCGCTTCTCGATCTTTTCCAGATCTTCCGGCGTGAAGGGACGGCTGTACGCGAAGTCGTAGTAGAAGCCGTTGTCGATTACCGGGCCGATCGTGACTTGCGCCTCCGGGAACAGATCCTTCACCGCATAGGCGAGCAAGTGCGCCGCGGAGTGACGAATGATGTCGAGACCGTCGGCGTCTTTTTCGGTGACGATGGCAAGCGCCACGTCGTGATCGATCAGCGCGGACGTATCGACCAGCTCTCCGTCGATCTTGCCGCCAAGCGCGGCCTTCGCGAGGCCGGGGCCGATCGAGGCGGCCACTTCGGCGACGGTCACCGGATGTTCGTACTGTCGAACAGAACCGTCAGGCAGACGTATCGAAACCATTGCGTTCTCCGTGGTGCCGACCGGCGGTGGCACATTCAACCATCAATCAAGCCAAAAAAAATGCGGCCCCGCTTTCGAGGGGCCGCATTCACATTTCCTGCAAACTACATTGGCGAAATTGGTCCTCGACTAGCGTCGCTCCGAAGTAGTTTCGGTCAACGTTCGCGGTGTCATAACCGTATTCGCCTTTTGCGCCAAAGGCGCTTACTGCAGTTTGCGAAACCCCGGAAAAACCGGAATTTCTCTTTCGTTGGTAGGCTCGATTGGACTCGAACCAACGACCCCCACCATGTCAAGGTGGTGCTCTAACCAGCTGAGCTACGAGCCTGAAGAAACGAGATTATATGGAGCGCCACACTGCTTGGCAAGTACTTTTATGCGCCGACTTTAAATTTCTGCGTGCCTATGAACACCTCGGAGCGGAGGCTGTCGCGGAGACAGCGACGCGCACTCGCCACCACGCACGCTTCAACTCTTGCGCGAAGCGCGCACCACGCCCGTCACTTCTCCAAGCACCGTGCAGGCGCGCTGAATCTGCGCGGAGCTCGACACCTCGACGGTGAATTGCATGAACGCCGTATTGCGGCGCGATTGCGTCTTCACACCGATCACGTTCATTTTCTCGCGCGCGAAAACTTCGGAGATGTCGCGCAGCAGACCCTGCCGGTCCGTCGCCTCGATACTGAGGTCGACCGGATAGACCGACTGGCCGCGCCCAATCATCACGTCCGCCGACCACGCGGTTTGCAACACGCGCTCCGGCGCGCGATCCGCCATGCGCAGGAACGTTGGGCAATCGCTGCGATGGATCGACATGCCCTTACCGCGTGTCACGAAGCCGCTGATATCGTCCGGCGGTGCGGGCCGGCAGCACCGCGCAAGCTGCGTGAGCAACGCGTCGACACCGACCACCAGCACGCCAGTCGACGCGCCGCGCGCGACGCTCGCACCGCTGCTGCGCTTTTCGAATTGCTCGGGCGCTTCGACCACGGGCTCGGGCGGCGGTGCGTCGTGCAACGCCTGCTCGACGAGCCGCAGACTGAACTCTTCCTTGCCCACCACCGAAAACAGATCGTCGGTCGTCTTGAAGCCCAGCTTGGCTGCGAGCTGGTCGAGATTGACCGAGGTCTTGCCTTCGCGCTGCAAGGTCTTTTCGACCATTGCACGTCCGTTGGCGATGTACTCCTGCACTTCGACCGCGTTGAACCACGCGCGCACTTTCTGCCGTGCGCGCGGGCTTTGCAAATAGCCGAGCTGCGGGTTGAGCCAGTCGCGCGACGGACCGCCCTCCTTCACCGCGACGATCTCGACCGTCTGGCCGTTCTGCAACGGCGTGTTGAGCGGCACCATCGCACCGTCGACGCGCGCGCCACGGCAACGATGCCCCAACTCACTATGCAGGTGATAGGCGAAATCGACAGGCGTCGCGCCGTGCGGCAGCGGAATCACGCGCGCCTGCGGCGTCAGCACATAAATGTGGTCGTCGTCGAGCGTGGCCTGGCGCAGTTGCTCCCACGGCTGCGCCGCGCGCTTCTCGCCATGCTCACCTTCCGAGACCTCGTCTTTCCACGCGAGCAACTGCCGCAACCACGCGATCTTCTCGTCGTACTTCTCGTTGGCGCTGAACTGGCCGCCGTAACCGCGCGTACCCGCTTCCTTGTAGCGCCAGTGCGCCGCCACGCCGTATTCCGCGAATTGATGCATTTCGTGCGTGCGGATCTGCACTTCGAACGCACGGCCGTCGTCGCCGATCACGACCGTGTGCAGCGATTTATAGCCGTTCGGCTTGGGCCGCGAAATGTAGTCGTCGAACTCTCGCGGCACCGGCTGCCACAGGTTATGCACGATGCCGAGCACGGTGTAGCAATCCTTGATGTCCGGCACGATCACGCGAAACGCGCGCACGTCGTACAGCTCGGCGAAGTCCAGCTCCTTGCCGCGCATCTTGCGCCAGATGCTATAGATATGCTTTGGCCGGCCGCTGACTTCGGCGCGGATATCCGCCGCAGCCAGTTCCTGCTGCAGGCGTTCGATGGCCTGTGCGACATAGCCCTCGCGCTCGACACGTTTCTCGTCGAGCAGCTTGGCAATGCGCTTGTACGTGACCGGCTCCTCGAAGCGGAACGCGAGATCCTCGAGCTCCCACTTCAGTTGCCAGATGCCCAGCCGGTTGGCGAGCGGCGCGTAAATGTCGAGCGTTTCGCGCGCCACGTCAGGCGACGGCGTGATCTTCGCCGCGGCGTAATAGCGCATGGATTGCAGACGCGACGCGAGCCGGATCAGCACCACGCGAATGTCTTGCGCGAACGCCAGCAGCATCTTGCGCAACGCCTCGACCTGCGCGCGGCGCGCGGCCTGCGCGTCCCGCCCGGCTTCGGGCATCGCGTTCTGGGCCGCACGCAAGCTGACCGTGCCGAGACGCAGCAGCTTGCGCACGTCGCCGACCAGTTGCGCGACTTCTTCGCCGAAGTTGTCGGCGATCACGCGCTCCGGATCCTGCAGATGCGGCGTCAACGCAAACAGTGCCGCCGCCAGCACCGCCGGTGGATCGACGTTGAGCGTGCGCATGATCGACGCCGTGCCCGCCGCGTGATCCGCCAGCAACTCGCCCGACGACAGCCGCACCTCGCCCGCATGTTCGCGCACGAACGCCATCGCTTCGTCGAAGGACGGGAGGGGATTCGGCGTGCTCGTAACGGTTTCGGTATTCATGGTGCGACAGTGCGACGGCCCGACGGGCCAGACGAATCAACGGAAGGTGAACGACAACAGCTTCTACGCGCGGCTTAGCCGAGCTGCGCAGCGACCACGACGATTTCGACGAGGCACTTCGGGTTCGCGAGCTTGGCTTCGACGGTTGCGCGCGGCGGCGTGTTGCCCTGTGCGACCCACTCGTCCCACACGGCGTTCATGCCGGCGAAGTGCACCATATCCGAGATATAAATCTGCACCGACAGCAGTTGCGCCTTGTCGCTGTTCACTTCAGCCAGCAAACGGTCGATGTGGCCCAGCACTTCGCGCGTCTGACCCGTGATGTCCTGATCCGCGTCTTCGGCGATCTGGCCTGCGAGGTACACCGTGCCGTTATGCACGGCGATTTCGGAGAGGCGCTTGCCGACGTGATGACGAATGACTGCCATGAAAGATCCTGAATTGGGTTAAAAATTGATCGGAGATGCTTTCCGCATGACGCCTCTGCATAACGCCCCTGAGCGAACGCCGCGCGGAACTGCATATTATGACGCGTCGACCGGCGGCCCGATGAAGAACTGCCGCGCAACGTCGATCTGATCGGCCGACAAAAACGCCGGCGCGTGTCCGACACCGGCAATCTCCACGCTCGACACGGCGGGCCCGCTCTCGGTCATCTGCGTGACGGTTTCACGCGATAGCAAATCGGACTGCTCGCCGCGCACCACCAGCACTGGCCCCTGAAACGCCGCCAGCGAACGCCATAGGACGGCCTCGCCGAGTTTGGCAGCCTCTTCGGTGATGGCGGAAAACGGCTCGGCGATGCGCGGGTCGTAGCGCAAGAGCCATGCGCCGTCTTTTTCGTGCAGCAGCGGCGTATTGATTTCGCGCCATTCGTCCGGCGTGAGCGGACCGAAGGTTTTTGCGAGCAATGCCGCATAATCGACGCCCTGTTGCAGCGTATCGAAACGCACGGGCTTGCCGAGGTAGTCGCCGATACGCTGCACGGCCACCGGCTCGAGATGTGGGCCGACGTCGTTCAGCAGCAGCTTGCGGATCGGCGTGTCGGGCAAACCGGCCAACGCCATGCCGATCAGGCCGCCCATGGAAGTGCCGAACCAGTCGACCGTTTCGACGTTCAGACGCGCGATCAGCGTGACCATGTCGGCCACGTACTGCGGCACGCTATAGAAGTTGGGGTTGGCAAGCCATGATGACAAGCCTCGCCCTGCCACGTCCGGGCACACCACACGGTAAGTGCCGGCGAATTGCGCCGCGAGACGATCGAAATCACGCCCCGAGCGCGTCAAGCCATGCACGCACATCAGCACACGCGGATTGGCCGGATCGCCCCATTCGGTGTAAGCAACGCGATGCAACCCGGCGGGGCTGGCGCACTGCACATAGCGTTGGCGCGGAACGTCTAACTCGGCGCTGAAAACGGACGTTGCTGCTGTCATCGGGGCTCCTTGCAAAAGCACGGCGGAATCGGCCCGGCACAGCACGGGCCCATGAGGCGTCCAATCTTCAAAGGATTGTAAACCGCTTTGGCAGGCCGCAAGGATCGGCCAAACGGCATAAGACAAGCTGGGACTCGGACCCGCCGCACACAAACAAAAGCGGGCGAGGCACACGCCTCACCCGCTTTGCAATTACACCGGCCGGTCGCAGCACCGGCGGCGCCCCCAGTCGGAGACCGAAACTTCAGCCCGCCCGACGCCCCGCTTTACAGCGCGCTGCGCGACCCGTCACTTAGCTCACCGCGCTCACATCGAGCGGCGCACCAGTCTTCGCCTGAATTTCCTCGACGCTGACGCCCGGCGCCAGTTCGGTCAACTTCAACCCGGCTTCCGTCACTTCGATCACGCCGAGGTCGGTGATGATCTGATCGACCACGGCGACGCCCGTCAGCGGCAGCGTGCATTCTTCAAGGATCTTGTGCTGGTCGCCCTTCGCGACGTGCTCCATCAGCACGACCACGCGCTTGACGCCCGCCACCAGATCCATCGCGCCGCCCATGCCCTTGATCATCTTGCCCGGAATCATCCAGTTCGCCAGATCGCCCTTCTTGCTGATCTGCATCGCGCCCAGAATCGCGAGGTTGATGTGGCCGCCGCGAATCATCGCGAACGAATCCGCCGACGAGAAAATCGACGAACCCGGCAACGTGGTCACCGTCTGCTTGCCGGCGTTGATCAGGTCGGCGTCCACTTCCTCTTCGGTCGGCGACGGGCCGATGCCGAGCAAGCCGTTTTCCGACTGCAGCCAGACCTCGACGCCGGCCGGCACATGATTCGCCACCAGCGTCGGCAGGCCGATGCCGAGGTTCACATAGAAGCCGTCCTGCAATTCCTTCGCCGCGCGAGCGGCCATTTCGTCACGAGTCCATGCCATGATCAGGCTCCTTTCGCGCGGACGACGCGTTGTTCGATGCGTTTTTCCGGAGTCGCATTGAGCACAATGCGTTGAACGAAGATGCCGGGCGTATGGATCGCGTCCGGATCGAGTTCGCCGACCTCGACGATCTCCTCGACTTCCGCGACCGTGATCTTGCCGGCCATCGCGCACATCGGGTTGAAGTTGCGCGCGGTGCGGCGATAGATCAGATTGCCGGACTTGTCGGCCTTCCATGCCTTGACGAGCGCGACATCCGCCGTCAGCGAATGTTCGAGCACGTAGTGGTTCTCGCCGAACTGGCGGGTTTCCTTGCCTTCCGCGATCAGCGTGCCGTAGCCGGTGTTGGTGAAGAACGCCGGAATGCCCGAACCGCCCGCGCGCAGCTTTTCAGCCAGCGTGCCTTGCGGCGTGAATTCGAGCTCGAGTTCGCCGGCCAGATACTGGCGCTCGAACTCCTTGTTCTCGCCCACGTACGACGAGATCATCTTCTTCACCTGGCGCGTTTCGAGCAGCAGACCGAGGCCGAAACCGTCGACGCCCGCGTTGTTGCTGATACAGGTAATGCCCTGCACCTTCGAGTCGCGCAGCGCCGCGATCAGCGCCTCCGGAATGCCGCACAGCCCGAAGCCGCCGACGGCAAACGTCTGCCCGTCCTTGACGATGTCTTTCAGCGCCTCGGCGGCGCCTGGATAGACCTTGTTCATCAGTATGTCCCTTCCTTTATGGAAACCCGAATCAGGTTCGTTGCGGCTGGTATGACGTTGCGCGAGTCGCGCCCGACACGTCATTCTAGTCATCCGTAGCAGGCCGTGCGCCCGGCTTGGCCGGTGTGGTGCGCAAAGACCCGTTGCGGACGCTTGCAGCGCGTTGTCATATGCCCGAAAGAGTACGCTGGGCGCGCCATGCGGCACAATACGCAAAAATACATAAGTACTTGCCGCCAACTCATGCCCGCACTGGATTATCAAACCGCTTTTCAACTCGCGCCGATCGGCCTCGTGCTGTCGCGCGAACGGGTGATCGAAGACTGTAACGACGAGCTGGCGTCGATTTTCGGCTGCCCGCGCGAGGCGCTGCTCGGCCGGTCGTTTCAGGTGCTGTATCCGTCGACGGACGAATTCGAGCGGATCGGCGCGCGCATTCCGCCGATCATGACCGCGCAGGGCAGCTACGCCGACGACCGCATCATGAAGCGCGCCAATGGCGAACTGTTCTGGTGCCACGTAACGGGCCGCGCGCAGCAACGCGCGGATGCGCACGCGGCGGGCGTGTGGACGTTCGAGGATTTGAGCGCGACGCGCCGCGTGGCGGTCGAATTGACGCCGCGCGAACGGGAGATCGCCGCGCAACTGGTGACCGGAAAAACCAGCAAGCAGATCGGGCGCGTGCTGGATATCAGCCCGCGCACCGTGGATGTCTACCGGGCGCGGCTGATGCGCAAATACGATACGGGGAATGCGACCGAGCTATTGCAGCGCCTGCTCGGGCATTGAGGTTTGCGTGGGCGGCTCGCTTTATGGGCCACCTCAGCGGGCAATATCAAGCCACCTTGACCAGCGCGGCGCGCTCGATCGTCGCACGCAACAGATCAGGCACGGGCACCGACTTCGACGCCGCATAATCGATCCACACGCAGCGCGCGGCGCCGCGTGCATAGACAGTGTTCGGATCGTCGGCGCGCACCAACTCGAAGCCTGTGTCGAAGCTGCTGCGGCCGGGCGTAGCCACCGTCATCCGGCCGATCACGTCGCCGGGATAGTGCAGCTGCCGGAGAAACTCCATCGACGCGTTGACGATCACCGGGCCTTGCCCGTCGGCATTGCTGCCCGCCAGACCCATCTGCTCGAACCAGGAGATGCGCACCTGCTCCATGTAGCGGAAGTAGACCGTGTTGTTGACATGGCCGAATGCGTCCATGTCGCCCCAACGGATCGGCATGGACATCTCAAAGACTGCGTGAAAATCGCTCATCGTACTTCCGTTCTGCCTGCTTCTTAAGGTGAGTTGAAATCATGCGAGGCCGAAGCCGTCGTCGGCGGCGATCACCGAGCCGTTGATGAACTGCGATTCGTCGGCCGCCAGCAGCAGCAGCAGGCCGTCCAGATCGTCGGGCTTGCCGACGCGATGACGCGGCAGCATCGACACCAGCTTCTGCCCCTGCTCCGTCGACCAGTGGTGATGGTTGATCTCCGTGTCGATATACCCCGGGCAGATCGCGTTCACGTTGATGCCGTGCTTGCCCCACTCCAGCGCCATGGCCTTCGTCATATGAACGACGGCGGCCTTGCTCATCGAGTACAGGCCGATCTGCGGCAGCACGCGCAGGCCGGCCATCGACGCGATGTTGATGATGCGATACGACGGCTTCTGCGCGTTGTTGCCGCGCATGATCATGCGTTTGGCGACTTCCTGCGCGACGAAAAACGCGCCGCGCGTGTTGGTGTCGAACACGTATTCGAAGTCGGCTGGCGTGACTTCAGAGAGCTTCTGCGTGGTCGACACGCCCGAATTGTTCACCAGAATGTCGATGGTGCCGGCCTCGGTTTCCGCATGCGCGACCGCCGACTTGATGCTCTGGTAATCGGTTACGTCGAGCGACACCACGTGCGCCGCGCCGCCGGACGCCTCGATCTCGGCGCGCAATTCCTTCAACCGCTCGGTGCGCCGGCTCGCCAGCACGACCTTGGCGCCCGCCTGCGACAACACCTGAGCAAAGCGCTTTCCCAACCCGCTCGAAGCGCCGGTGATCAGCGCGACCTTGCCTTCCAGATTGATCGAACGGCCCATTGTCGTTCCCTTGTTCGGTTGTAATTGCAACTGCGGTTGACAGGTGCGGTAAGACCGTCGCTACGGGTCCGTACCGTATCACATAAATAGAACGATCGTGCTAATCTCTGCTCATCCGGTTGCAGTGCGGGGATGCATCGCCCACAATACGAACCCGAAAAAAGCATTCTAACGGTAAGAGGAGCATCAATGACCCCCGCAAGTCTCATTGAGCAATACGGTCCACGCGAGTCGATGGAATACGACGTCGTGATCGTCGGCGGCGGCCCGGCTGGCCTGTCCGCAGCGATCCGCCTGAAACAGCTGGCGGCGGAAAAAGGCGTTGAGCTGGGCGTGTGCGTGCTGGAAAAAGGCTCGGAGATCGGGGCGCATATCCTGTCGGGCGCGGTGATGGATCCGCGCGCGATCACCGAACTGATTCCGGACTGGAAAGAAAAAGGCGCGCCGCTCGACGTGGCGGTGAGCGAAGACAAATTCCTGTTCCTGAGCGAAACCGGCTCGAAGAACGTGCCGGTCTGGGCGCTGCCGGACAACTTCAAGAACCACGGCAACTACGTCATTTCGCTGGCCAACGTCACACGCTGGCTCGGTCAGCAGGCCGAGGCACTGGGCGTCGAGATTTTCCCGGGCTTCCCCGCCGCTGAAATCCTTTACAACGACGATGGCTCGGTCAAGGGCGTGGCGACCGGAAATCTCGGTATTGGCAAGGACGGCGAGCCGACCGAGAACTTCCAGCTCGGCATGGAACTGCACGCCAAGTACACGCTTTTCTGCGAAGGCGCGCGCGGCCATCTGGGCCGTCAGCTGAACGACCGCTACAAGCTGCGCGAAGGCGTCGATCCGCAGGTCTACGGGATCGGCATCAAGGAACTGTGGGAAATCGATCCGGGCAAGCACAAGCCGGGTCTGGTGATGCACACCGCCGGCTGGCCGCTGGAAAACGATACCTACGGCGGCTCGTTCCTGTACCACATGGACAACAACCAGGTGATGGTGGGCTTCGTGGTCGGCCTCGGCTACACGAATCCGTATCTGTCGCCGTTTGAGGAATTCCAGCGCTACAAGACGCATCCGGCGATCCGCGCGATTCTGGAAGGCGGCAAGCGCGTGTCGTACGGCGCACGAGCAATCACCGCGGGCGGCCTGATGTCGCTGCCGAAGCTGGTGTTCCCGGGCGGCGCGCTGGTCGGCGATGACGCAGGCTTCCTGAACGCATCGCGGATCAAGGGTTCGCATGCGGCGATCAAGACCGGCATGCTGGCCGCCGAGGCGGCGTTCGAAGCCGTGCAGGCGGGTCGTCAGTCGGACGAACTGACCGCGTATCCGGAAGCGTTCAAGACCTCGTGGCTGCACACCGAGCTGTATCGCGCGCGCAATTTCAAACAGTGGATGAGCAAGGGCCTGTACCTCGGCACGCTGATGGTCGGTCTCGAGCAGAAGGTGCTGGGCGGCAATGTGCCCTGGACGCTGCATCACCAGCATTCGGATCACGAGATGCTGAAGCCGGCGTCGCAGTGCAAGCCGATCACGTATCCGAAGCCGGACGGCAAGCTGACGTTCGACCGGCTTTCTTCGGTGTTCATCTCGAACACCAATCACGAAGAGAACCAGCCGGCTCACCTGACGCTGAAAGATCCGTCCGTGCCGGTGAACGTGAACTGGCAGACCTATGCCGGTCCGGAGTCGCGTTACTGCCCCGCTGCCGTGTATGAGTTCGTGAAGAACGACGACGGCGGCGAGCGTCTGGTGATCAACGCGCAGAACTGCGTGCATTGCAAAACGTGCGATATCAAGGACCCGACACAGAACATCGTGTGGGTGACGCCTGAGGGTGGCGGCGGTCCGAACTACCCGAATATGTAATGACCGTGCATTTGCTTTCGCGGCGCGTCGACTGCACGTCGCGCGTTGCGAAAGCAAATTTTAATTCCGCACCGCAAGCGCCACGATTCTTTCCCGCACGTGCGCCACCACTGGCATCCAATCGCCGACCGCAGGCTGTCGAACCAGCTCGATCGAGTCGTACCAGGGCGTCGCCGACGATTCATCGCCCCAGAACCACGCGGACACGTGATCGATCATCAGACAGGTCGGCACGCCGAGTGCGCCCGCCAGATGCGCGGGCCCGCTGTCGATCGTCACCACTAAATCCAGATTCGCCAGCAACGCGGCCACGTCGTCGAATCCGGACTGAAAATGACCGGTCATATCGACGACATCCAGTCCCTTCTCCCGCCATTGCGCGACGGTCTCGCCGCGTCCTGGCGACAACGCGAAATAGCTCACGCCCGGAACGTTCAGCAGCGGCTCGAGTTGCGTGACCGGCACCGAACGCCGCACGTCGCGGATATGGTCGGGATTGCCGTTCCACACCAGACCGACTTTGCGACGGCCATGCGTCCCCGCGACGTGTGCGTCGACCCGCTCACGCCACACCTGACTATGTGTGGGATCGGCGCTCAGATACGGCTGGCCCCAGCCCGTTGGGTCGAACACGCCGAGCCGCAGCGGCAAGCTCATCAATCCGCAGTGGAAATCGGGCCGCGTATCCAGACTCGTTTCGAGCGGCAAATCGGCGGGCAATATGCGTTCGAACAGATGCCGCAACGGCCCGTCGTGACCGAAGATCACCCGGCCACCCTCGCGCCGCGCCCGCTCGGCAAGGTGCGGCAGAAAACGCACCGCCCACAGACAGTCGCCGTTGCCCTGCTCGCCGTACACCACCAGCGTCTTGCCCGCCAGCGATTCACCCTGCCAATGCGCGCAGATCGACGCGAGCGCCTGCTGCGCGTTGTTCAACTCGCCGCCAAAGGCAACGCGTGATTCGTAGTGCGCCCAGCCATCGGCAAAACGGCCGGTACGGATTTCGAGCTCCGACAGATCGAACAACGCGTGCGCGTTATCCGGCGACAACGTCAGCACCTGCCTGAGCAACGCCTCCGCTTCGGCGAAACGTGCCTGTTCCTTGACGCACAACGCCAGTTTGTGAAGCGCCACCGGATTGCCGGGCAGCACGCGCACCGCCTCGCGCAACAGATGCTCCGCCAGCACGAAGTCGTCGCGCTGCTGAACGGCGGCCGCGCGCCAGATCAGCGCGTTGGCGTCGTCGGCGTGGTGAGAAAGTAGAAGTTGGGCGGCGGCGTCGGTCAAAGACCAATCACGCAAGACGAAAGCGATCTGCGCGATCGTGTGAAGCAGCGTGGGCTCGCAGGAAGGATCGAGCTGATAGGCGCGCACCAACGCGGCAAGTGCTTCGCGCTGACGGTCCTTGTCGCGACCGGCGTGTTGCAGCAGTAGCTGACCGAACGCGCAGCAGTTGCCAGCGGTGGCATCCGGCGCGGCCGCGCGAGTGCGCAGGTCGGCCAGATGGTTGTCGGCCGACTCGGCTGTCGGCACGAAAGTCGGTTCGTTGATCGGGGCGTTGTTCGGCCCAGTCATGACGGCACCGCGCGCGCTTCTTTACGACATACAGACAATGCTGAACGCAGCCTGTTACGGCGCGCTGGCAGCGATCTTCGGCGTGCTGACGGCGACATCGCCGCATTGCGCGCGATGACGCAGTGCATGGTCGATCAGCACCAGCGCAAGCATCGATTCGGCAATCGGCGTGGCGCGAATGCCGACGCACGGGTCATGCCGTCCGAACGTTTCGACGACGGCCGGCTGCCCGGCTTTGTCGATCGAGCGACGCGGCGTGCGAATGCTCGACGTCGGCTTGATCGCGATCGACACGGTAATGTCCTGCCCGGTCGAAATGCCGCCAAGCACACCGCCCGCGTGATTGCCGACGAAGCCTTCCGGCGTCAGTTCGTCGCCATGTACCGAGCCGCGTTGCGCGACGCTCGCGAAGCCGGCGCCGATCTCCACGCCCTTGACCGCGTTGATGCCCATCATGGCATGCGCGATGTCGGCGTCCAGACGGTCGAACAACGGTTCGCCGAGGCCGACCGGCACGCCGGACGCCACGACGTTGATGCGCGCGCCGATCGAATCGCCCTCTTTGCGCAACGCGTCCATGTACTCCTCGAGCCGCGGCACAATCTCGGCATTCGGCACGAAGAACGGGTTCTCGCGCACGTGCGCCCAGTCGACGAACGGCACGTCGATCTCACCGAGCGCGGCCATGTAGCCGCGAATCTCGGTACCGAATTTTTCGCGCAGCCACTTCTTCGCCACCGCGCCCGCCGCCACCGTGGGGGCGGTCAGACGCGCCGACGAACGGCCGCCGCCGCGGTAGTCGCGAATGCCGTATTTCTGCCAATAGGTGTAGTCGGCGTGGCCCGGACGGAACGTGTCGACGATGTTGCCGTAGTCTTTGCTGCGCTGGTCCGTGTTGCGGATCAGCAGTGCGATCGGCGCGCCGGTGGTTTGGCCTTCGAACACGCCCGACAGGATCTCGACCTTGTCTTCTTCCTGGCGTTGCGTGACGTGGCGCGAGGTGCCGGGCTTGCGGCGGTCGAGTTCGAACTGGATGTCGGCCTCAGTGAGCGCCATGCCCGGCGGGCAGCCGTCGATCACGCAGCCGATAGCGGGGCCGTGCGATTCGCCGAAGGTCGTGACAGTGAAAAGCGTACCGAGCGTGTTGCCGGACATGGGCGTCGTCCAAAGAAATGCGGGGAAGGCACTATTATGCCAGCCCGTTAGGCCCCGGGCGGTGGCGCAGGTTGCGCTATCTGCCTTCCGGACAAGTAGTGGCCGGGCCGCGAGACGCCGCCCGCGCACTACTTCCGCGCCCCACGCAGCTCCGTCACGACCTGTTGCAGCAACTCAGGGGTCGCCAACTCCGGATCGATCGGCTCGCCCACGGCGAGCGTCAAGCGGCTCATGACGCCCTTCTGGATCGGCCGCGGCCAGCGCGCGTCGTTGGCGCGCGAAAACACGCTGCCCCACAGGCCACGCAACGCCATCGGCACGACCGGTGCCGGCGTGCGCCTGATGATCTCGGTCACGCCATGGCGGAACGGATTCATGTCGCCGGTCTTGGTGAGCTTACCTTCCGGGAAGATGCAAACCAGATCGCCCTCGGCCAGCGCCTGCGCGCACCGTTCGTAGGCACGCGTCAACAATTCCGGGTCCTGATGAGCCGGCGCGATCGGAATCGCTTTCGCATGACGGAACACCCAGCCGGCGAACGGCGACTTGAAGATCTGGTGGTCCATTACGAAACGGATCGGGCGCGGGCTTTCGGCCATGATGACGATCGCGTCGACAAAGCTCACGTGATTACACACGAGCACGGCCGCGCCCTCTTCCGGAATCCGTTCGGCATGCACGAGACGGATCCGGTAGAACGTATGCACAAGTACCCAAGCGACGAAACGCAGCAGAAACTCCGGCACCAGCGAATAGATGTAGGTCGCCACCACGATGTTCAGCAGCGCGGTAATCAGGAACAGCGCCGGAATACTGAAGCCGGCCGAGGTCAGCCCGACCGCCATTAGCGACGAAAGAATCATGAACAACGAGTTCAGAATATTGTTCGCCGCGATGATCCGCGCGCGGTGACTCGGCTGGCTGCGGCTCTGGATCAGCGCATACAACGGCACGCTGTAGAAACCGCCGAACATGGCGAGCAGGAACAGATCGGCCAGCACGCGCCAATGCGCGGGCCGCGCGAGAAACTCGCCGACGCTCAGCAGATGCCCTGCCGCCGGCAGCGCGTGGCTCGCGAAAAACAGATCGATGGCGAAGACGCTCATACCGATCGAACCGAGCGGCACCAGACCGATTTCGATGCGCCGCTTCGAGAGCTTTTCGCACATCAGCGAACCGAGGCCGATGCCGATCGAGAACGTGCCGAGCAACACGGTCACGACGTCCGGGTCGGCGGACAGCACATTCTTCGCGAAGCTGAAAAACGATGACAGAAACGTCGCGCCCACGAACCACAACCAGGAGATGCCCAGCAGGCTCAGGAACACGGTACGGTTTTCACGCGCCAGCTTCAGGTTGCGCCACGTCTCGGTGACCGGATTCCAGTTGATGCGCAGATCGGCCTGCGCCGCCGGCGTGACCGGCACGAAGCTCGACACGACACGCCCCACCAGCGCAATCGTGACACACGCGCAGGCCAGCAGCACCGCGCCGTGTTCGACGAAACCCGCGCCCGCGCCGCCGATGATGGTGCCGATCAGAATCGCCACGAAGGTGCCCATCTCGACCATGCCGTTACCGCCGACCAGTTCCGACTTCGACAGATGCTGCGGCAGGTACGAATACTTGACCGGTCCGAACACGGTTGAATGCACGCCCATCAGAAACGTGCACAGATACAGCAGCGGCGCGCTATGCAGCCAGAAACCCGCACCGCCGATCAGCATCACGACGATTTCGAATGTCTTGACGAAGCGCGTGAGCATCGCCTTGTCGTATTTGTCGGCGATCTGGCCGGAGGTGGCCGACAGCAGCACGAACGGCAGAATGAAGATCGCCGAGATCAGAAACGCCGCCGTTGCCGGATCGACACCGGAAAAACGCGCCGCCTGATAGGTCACCAGCGACGTGAAGCCGATCTTGAACACGTTGTCGTTCATCGCGCCGAGGAACTGGGTCCAGAAAAACGGCGCGAAGCGGCGCTGGCTGAGCAGCCGGAACTGGGACTCGTGCGCCTCGTGAGTGCGGGCGGTGCGGCGGGCGGCAGGTATCGGACGATCGCTCATGAAGTTCGAAGGGCACGCTAAAAGAGCAACAGGGTGGCGGGCTTGGGCACAAGTCCGGGCACAAAAAAAGCGCACGCTTTCGCGCGCGCCCTGACTGCATATTCGCGCTCACCGCAACCGCTCATGGCCAGCGCCCGAGCGCTGCGGTGAATCACCGCGCATTAACTCACACTGATTCAAATTAACGCGCGGGTTGTTCCTGCTGCTCTTCCGGCCAGTCGCGGATATAAGCCTTGAGCATACGGTTCTCGAAACCCTGCTCTTCGACCACGGCCCTGGCGACGTCGTAGAACGAGATCACGCCCATCAGCGTACGGCTTTCCAGCACCGGCAGATAGCGCACGTGGTGCTCGAGCATCATGCGACGGACTTCGTTCACGTCTGTTTCAGGCGTGCAGGTGAGCGGATGGTCGTCCATGACCTTGCGGATCGTGGAGGTGCCGACGCTGCCGCCGTTCTTGCTCAACGTATTGATGATTTCGCGGAAGGTCAGCATGCCGACCAGATCGCCGTATTCCATCACCACCAGCGAGCCGATGTCGTGCTCGGCCATGGCGTTGACGGCTTCGTGCAGCGTGGTGTCTGGCGTGACCGTAAAAAGGGTGTTGCCTTTGACCTTAAGAATGTCGCTGACTCGCATGATCTGTCTCCCGAGATACCCGCTAAGCTGGTAATGCATGAATGATTTTCGATCCTAGCGGAAAGGCCCATAAAAGGAAAGCGGCCCGCCCACCAAGGCGCGCCGGGCGTTCGCCCGCCCCCGCATCGGGAAAACCGCGCTTGATGCGCCCGGCGCCGGTGATAGGATGGCCGCCACTTTCACCTTTCGCGGGGCCGTTCGTGGCCTCGCCGCCCAGCATGTCCGCCAACCGTTTCGATACGCTTGCGCTGCACGCCGGCGCCGCGCCCGACCCCACCACCGGCGCGCGCGCCACGCCGATTTACCAGACTACCTCGTTTTCGTTCCGCGATTCCGACCACGCCGCGGCGCTCTTCAATATGGAGCGCGCCGGCCACGTCTATTCCCGCATCTCGAACCCGACCGTGGCCGTATTCGAAGAGCGCGTGGCCGCGCTCGAGAACGGCGCGGGCGCGATCGGCACGGCCAGCGGCCAGGCCGCCCTGCATCTGGCGATCGCCACGCTGATGGGCGCGGGCGCCCATATCGTCGCCTCCAGTGCGCTGTACGGCGGCTCGCACAACCTGCTGCACTACACGTTGCGGCGCTTCGGCATCGAGACGACCTTCGTCAAACCCGGCGACACCGACGCATGGCGCGCGGCGTTGCGCCCGAACACGCGTCTGCTGTTCGGCGAGACGCTCGGCAATCCGGGCCTCGACGTGCTCGACATTGCCGCCGTCGCGCAGATCGCGCACGAGCACCGCGTGCCGCTGCTGGTCGACTCGACCTTCACCACGCCGTATCTGCTCAAACCGTTCGAGCACGGCGCCGATTTCGTTTACCACTCGGCGACCAAATTTCTGGGCGGCCACGGCACGACGATCGGCGGCGTGCTGGTGGACGGCGGCACCTTCGACTTCGAGGCCTCCGGCCTTTTCCCCGAATTCACCGAGCCTTACGACGGCTTTCACGGCATGGTGTTCAGCGAGGAAAGCACCGTTGCGCCGTTCCTGCTGCGCGCACGTCGCGAAGGTCTGCGCGACTTCGGCGCATGCCTGCATCCGCAGGCCGCGTGGCAGTTGCTGCAAGGCATCGAGACACTGCCGTTGCGGATGGAGCGGCACATCGCCAATACGCGCCGGGTGGTCGACTTTCTCGTGTCGCACGCGGCGGTCGACGCGGTCGCCTACCCGGAGTTGCCGACCCATCCGGATCACGCGCTCGCCAAACGCCTGCTGCCGCGCGGCGCGGGTGCCGTGTTCAGCTTCGATTTGCGCGGCGGCCGCGCAGCCGGGCGCAGCTTTATCGAAGCGCTCTCGCTGTTCTCGCATCTGGCGAACGTGGGCGACGCACGCTCGCTGGTGATCCACCCGGCATCGACGACGCACTTCCGCATGGACGCCGCCGCGCTCGCCGCGGCGGGCATCGCGGAAGGCACGATTCGGCTGTCGATCGGCCTCGAGGATCCCGACGATCTGATCGACGATCTCAAGCGTGCGCTGAAGGCCGCGCAGAAAGCGGGCAAAGCCGCCGACCAACCCCGCCCGGAGTCCGCATGATCCTTACCGTTCAAGGCCGACCCGCCTACGCCTACACCGGCGGCAAACCATTCGACGCCGCTCTGCCGACCGCTGTGTTCGTCCACGGCGCGGAACACGATCACAGCGTGTGGGCGCTGCAAAGCCGCTACTTCGCGCACCACGGTTTCGGCGTGCTGGCGGTGGACCTGCCCGGACACTCCCGTAGCAGCGGCCCGGCGCTGACCTCCGTGCCGGCCATGGCCGACTGGCTCGCCGCGCTGCTCGATGCCGCCGGCGTGCAACGCGCGTTCGTGGCCGGCCACAGCATGGGCTCGCTGATCGCGCTCGACTTCGCCGGCCGCTATCCCGAGCGCGCGACCCACCTCGCGCTGCTCGCCACCGCGGTCCCGATGACGGTCTCCGACACCTTGCTCGACGCCGCGCTGAACCGCGAGCCCGAGGCAATCGGCATGGTCAACGAATGGTCGCATTCGACGCTCGCCGCCAAGCCCTCCTGCCCCGGCCCCGGCTTCTGGCTGCACGGCATGAACCAGCGCTTGATGGAGCGCGTATCGGCACGCGGCGAAGCCAATCTGTTCCACACCGACTTCAACGCCTGCAACGGCTACACGGACGGTCTCACCCGTGCCGCCCAGGTGAGCTGCGCGACCCGCGTGGTGGTCGGGCGGCGCGACGCGATGACGCCGCCGCGCGCAGCCAAAGCGCTCGCCGACGCGCTCGCGCAAGCGGGCGTACCGGTCGACACCGTCACGCTGGAGGCCGGTCACGCCTTGATGGCCGAGCAACCCGACGCCACGCTCGACGCCCTCTTCGGCTTCGCATCACGACCGACTCACGGCGCTCGTTAGCCGAAGCGAACCGTCACGATAAGCGCGCCGGAAGCGGCGCGCCATCGGCCGAATGGCCAGGTTGCGCGCATGAGCGGAATGGCCGCACAATGGGTCACGCCTGTCCTGTTTCGACGCCGCGCCGGGCCTGCCGACGGCGCACAACGAAGCATCCTGGAAGCGACAGGCACGGAGTCGAGAAGTATGGAAATCCGGAGGCCGTGATGGCTCAAACCGCCCACACCGATCACTTCGCGAGTTTCGCGGAGTTTTATCCTTACTATCTGAGCGAGCATCGCAACACGGTCTCGCGGCGGCTGCATTTCGTGGGGTCGCTCGGCGTCATCGGCTGTCTCGCGATGGCGCTCGCCACCGGCGGCTGGCTGTGGCTGCCGGCCGCGGTGATATGCGGCTATGGCTTTGCGTGGATCGGCCATTTCTTCTTCGAGAAGAACCGGCCGGCTACCTTCCGGCACCCGGTCTATAGCCTGATGGGCGATTGGGTGATGTTCAAGGACATCTGCGTCGGCAAGATTTCGCTGTAGCGACTGAAAAAGCCGCGTTGCCGTCGCCCTTCGTCATGCTGCGGGGAGACGCTCCCCGCCAAGCCGCGACAAAACCCTCATGCCGCCTGATGTGGCATCGACGCGGCGCTTTCTCCGTCGTTCTCGGCACGCTGCGCACGGGTTGCCGCGCGTGCCGCCAGCAACGCGGCGAGCGTTACCTTCTTCAGCTTGTCGTTGTCCAACGCGGATAGCAACGTGTCGCCATCCACGCGGGTTGCGTCGAGTTCGAGTTGATACTCCAGCTCCGCACGATCGATGACGAACAGATCGAACAATCGTTCCACCGTGATCTGCGCCGGGTTGGCAAGCAGCAGGAAATGCGGACGCGTGCCGTCTTCCTGCAAGCGCGCGATCCACTCGATTTCCTCGAGCTTCTGCAGCAGGTTGATCGTGGTATCCATATCGCGGCGGAGCATTCGCGAGAGTTCGGGCACCGTGTAGCCGCGCTTGCCGGCGTCGCGCGCTTCCGACAGCCGCGCGAGCAGTTCGAGCGAATCGAACAGATCGCTGCCCTCGAACGTAGGCCGATGAAACTGGCCGATACGGATCGCCGGTAATGCCGACGCTATCATCGCGCCCGCCAGCGTGATGAACCAGCACAGGTACATCCAGAGCAGGAACAAGGGCACGGCGGCAAAGGCGCCGTAAACGGCGGTATAGGTCGGAATCCGCCGCACGTAATAGCCGAAGCCGCGCTTGGCGAGCTCGAACGCGATTGCCGCGGTCACACCGCCGATCACCGCGTCGCGCCACTCCACCCGGCAGTTCGGCAAATACACGTAGAGAATCGTGAAGGCCAGCGCCGTCAGCGGCAGCGCGGCGCCCGCGAGCGCCCATTCGATCAGCGGCGTGATGCGCTGCGCCGCCGTGAACGTCATGGATTGCGTGAACAGATACGAGGAAATCGACAGGCTCACGCCGATCAGCAGCGGGCCGAGCGTAATGATCGCCCAGTAGACGAGAATGCGCTGCGCGATGGGCCGCGCCTTGCGCACGCGCCAGATCACGTTGAACGCGGATTCGACCGTCATCATGGTCATGACTGCCGTGAGAAACAGCAGGATCATGCCGATCGTGGTGAGCCCCTTGGCCTTGGATGCGAACTGGTTCAGATATTTGAAAATCTGACTGTTCAGTTGCGCCGGCATCAGGTGGTCGGCGAGGAAAAACTGCAGCGACTCCTGGAACGAACTGAAGATCGGGAACGCGGTGAACAGCGCGAACGCGACCGTGGCGAGCGGCACGAGCGCGAGCATGGTGGTGAACGTGAGACTGCCGGCCACCTGCGGAATGCGGTCTTCGCTGCTGCGCTGCGCGGCGAATTGCGCGAGCCTTTTGAGCGTGTCGAGATCGAAACGCACCCTGGACAACAAACCCACCTCCTTGCTTCGTGAACCCGTGTTTCAGGATCGTGCTTCGGGACCGGGGCAGGACGGGATCAGCACCTGAGCGGACCGTTCCCGGCACCTGGCCGAACGGCCATGAGTGGCCTCTGCAGCGGACCCAGCCCCTATAATACCCGTTCACCGATGAGGCCTATGAAAGACATTCTCGTGCTCTATTACAGCCGCCACGGCGCCACGCGCGAGCTCGCGCTGGCGATCGCGCACGGCGTCGACAGCGTTCCCGGCATGCAGGCGCGCGTGCGCACGGTGCCGGCGGTTTCCACGGTCTGCGAAGCCACGCAGCCGGATATTCCCGCCGAAGGTCCACCCTACGTCGAATTACGCGACCTCGAAGAATGCGCCGGTCTGGCACTCGGTTCGCCCACCCGGTTCGGCAACATGGCCGCCGCGCTCAAATACTTTCTCGACGGCACCACGCCGCAGTGGCTCGCGGGTGCGTTGTCGGGCAAACCGGCCTGTGTGTTCACGTCCACGGGTAGCCTGCACGGCGGTCAGGAATCCACGCTGCTGTCCATGATGCTGCCGCTGCTGCATCACGGCATGCTGATCGTCGGCATTCCGTATACGGAGAGCGTGCTGTCCACCACGCAGACCGGCGGCACGCCTTACGGCGCGTCGCATTTCGCGCGCGCGGGCACGGCGGAACAAGGCATCTCCGCCGACGAGAAAACCCTCGCCATCGCACTCGGCGCACGCGTCGCGCGCACGGCGGCCTCGCTGGGCGAACGGCCGTGATGAACGAGCCCGATGCCCAGCAAGCCGGCGCGTCGAACGTAGCGCCGGCGAGCGGCGCGTCCGTGCCAGCGGCCTCCGCATCCTCTGCCCCCTCCGCGGCCGCCGCGCCACCCGTGCCGCAAAAAACCGTTGCCGCCCACGGCGCCACGGCGGCCTTGATCGCGCTGATTGCGCTATCCGTCGCATGGGAATGGTGGCTCGCGCCGCTGCGCCCCGGCGGCTCGGCGATGGTGTTGAAGGCGGTGCCGTTGCTGCTGGCGTTGCCGGGCGTCTGGCGGGGCCGGCTTTACACGCTGCAGTGGGCGTCGATGCTGATCCTGCTTTACTTTGCCGAAGGCATTGTGCGCGGCTGGAGCGACCGTGGTTTGAGCGCACGGCTGGGCTGGCTCGAAGTCGCACTCGCCGTGGTGTTTTTTGTCTGCGCACTGACCTACGTCGCGCCGTTCAAACGTGCGGCGAAACGGGCTAAAAAACAGGCAAACACCCACGCCTGACGAAACGCCCGCCACCTCCTGTGCGCCCCGAACCCGCTGACCGACCAACATGACCCAAACCGCTTTCCTCACCGCCTGCCGTGACGCCATCGGCGCCACCCATGTCCTGACCGACGCGCACGACACCGCCCCGTACCTCACCGACTGGCGCCGTCGCTACACCGGCGCGGCCTGCGCGGTGCTCTGCCCGGCCACCGCGAGCGAAGCCGCCGCGCTCGTCAAACTCGCCGTCGAATATCGCATCGCGCTGGTGCCGCAGGGCGGCAACACCGGCCTCGCCGGCGGCGCCACGCCGGACGCGAGCGGCGCGCAGGCGGTCATCAGCCTGCGGCGACTGAATCGGATCCGCGACATCGATCCGCACAACAACACCATCACCGTCGAGGCCGGCGTGATCCTCGCCGAGGTGCAGAAGCATGCCGACGAAGCCGGCCGTCTGTTTCCCCTGAGCCTAGCGGCCGAAGGCAGTTGCACGATCGGCGGCAATCTCGCCACCAACGCGGGCGGCACCGGCGTGCTGCGCTACGGCAACACGCGCGAGCTGTGCCTCGGCCTCGAAGTGGTCACGCCGCAAGGCGAACTGTGGGACGGCCTGCGCGGACTGCGCAAGGACAACACCGGCTACGATCTGCGCGATCTGTTCATCGGCGCCGAAGGCACGCTCGGCATCATCACCGCCGCCGTGCTCAAGTTGCATCCACGGCCGGCCGCGCGGGTCACGGCGCTTGCCGCGCTCGCGTCGCCGCATGCGGCGCTCGATTTCCTGTCGCTCACGCAACGTATCGCCGGGCCGCTGCTGACCGGCTTCGAACTGATGTCGGATTTCTGCCTGCGGCTGGTTGGCCGGCATTTCGAGCAGATGCGCTATCCATTCGCGGAGACGCACGCGCAAGTCGTGCTGCTGGAACTGTCGGACAGCGAAAGTGAAGAACACGCACGCGCGCTGTTCGAGCGTCTGATGGAAACCGCGCTCGAAGAAGGCCTGGTGCAAGACGCCGTGGTCGCGGAAAACCTCGCGCAATCGCGGGCGTTCTGGAACCTGCGCGAACATATTCCGCTCGCCCAGGCCGAGGAAGGGTTGAACATCAAGCACGACATCGCGGTACCGATCTCGCGCATCGGCCATTTCATCGAGGAAACCGATGCGGCGATCGCGCAGGCGGTGCCTGGCGTGCGCATGGTGACCTTCGGCCATCTCGGCGACGGCAATCTGCACTACAACGTGCAGGCCCCCGAGGGCGTCGATGCGAAGGTGTTTCTCAAGCAGTACCAGAGCCCGATCAACCAGATCGTCTACGACAGCGTGCACCGGCACCGCGGCAGCATCAGCGCGGAGCACGGGCTCGGCCAGTTGAAGATCGACGAGGCAATGCACTACAAGCAGGACGTCGAAGTGCAGTTGATGCGCGCCGTCAAACACGCGCTCGATCCGCTGAATCTGATGAACCCGGGCAAGGTGCTACGCTAACGTCTCAGGCCGCCGCCCTCCCCGGCGGCGCCGTTTGCAGGAGTCGCCGCCGTGAAGATTCGAGTGCTGTCCGATCTGCATCTGGAGAACGACGAACCCGAGCTGATACCGCATGCTCAGGCCGACCTGATCGTGCTGGCGGGCGACATCCACAATCACGCGGCCGGTCCGCGCTGGGCCGCGCAGACGTTCGACGGCACCGTGCCGGTGATCTACGTGCCCGGCAATCACGAGTACTACGACGGCGAATTCGGCGCGCTCGACGCCGCGCTATACGACGCGGCCGCGCAGGTCGACAACGTGCATGTGCTGAACAACGCCGCGCTGGTCGATCCGCGAGGTCAATGGCGCGTGCTCGGCACGACCTTATGGACCGACTTCGCGCTGTATGGCGCGGACGCCGCCACGCTGGCCGAATCGATCGATGCGTCGCGCCGCACCATGCTCGATTTTCACGGCCCGATCCAGATGAACTGGCCGCACGACATGCATGACGCCTCGCGCAACTTCACGCCCGGTGACTCGCTCGCCCTGCACCAGCAGGCGCGCGGTTGGCTCGAACGCGAGCTGGCCAAACCGTTCGACGGCAAGACGATCGTCGTCACGCATCACGCGCCGCATCGGCAGAGCCTGGCCGAGCGGTATGCCGAAGATCGCGTGTCGGCGGGCTTCGTCAGTCATTTGCCGGAACTGGTGCGCGCGCCCGTCGCGCTGTGGATTCATGGCCACACGCATACGCCGTTCGACTACACGGTGAACGGCACGCGCGTGGTCTGCAATCCGCGCGGCTACCTCGACCGGCGCACCGGGCAGTGGGAAAATCCGGCGTTCAGGTGGGATAAGGTTGTCGAGATCTAGTCCGTCACGCCGGTCGTCTCCGGAGGTCGCTCATGTGTGGTCGAATCAGCCAGTACCGCGATCCGCGCCTTTACACACAGCATCTGGGTCTCGCCGATCCGCTGATGCTGTTCGATGCCTCCGACCGTCGCCCCGGCTATAACCTTGCACCGGGCACGCATCCGCTGGCGATTTTTGCCGATCAGACGCTGCGCCCGGTTCACTGGGGTTATTGCCCGGATTGGGCGCGCGAGCAGCATTTGCCGCAGACCATCAACGCGCGCGCCGACACCGCGCCAACCGCACGCTATTTCGAGGAATTGTGGAAAACCGGCCGGGTTCTGGTGCCGGCGGACGGCTGGTTCGAGTGGCGCAGAGCAGCCGCCTCCTCGACGGAAGGCGTCGACGGTGAGCCCGACGTAGCGCAGACCGCCGCATCATCCGACGCGACACCGCACCACGCCTCGCGCCAACCTTATTTTGTGCGTCTGAAAAGCGCCGCGCCGATGTATCTGGCGGCGCTATCGAGCGTACGCGGCACGGAGCCGCAAACGGAGGGGATGGGTCTGGTCATCGTGACAGCGAATGCCGACGCCGGTCTGGTCGACCTGTACGACCGCCGCCCGCTGGTGTTCGGGCCGGACGCGGCGCGCCGCTGGCTGGACCCCGAGCTGCCTGCCGAGGAACTGGAACAGTTGGCGCGCGCGGGCGGCCTGGCCGCCGGGCGATTCCGCTGGCATCGCGTGAGTCACGACGTGGATCGCACGCTCAACGACGAGCCGGGTTTGATCGAAGCGCTGGACTGAAAAGCTGCAAGACCCGATGCGCGGGCATAGTCCAGAAGAACCCGCCCGCGAATGTCACCGATCGTGCCGTTGCGTCCGCAAATCCGCACGCTCGACCTTGATCGGCGCCAGTTGCGGCTGCTGCTCCCGCAGACGGCGCAGCAGATCACGCGATGCGGCGATCCCGATCAGTCCAAACATGACGGCCACGCCGATCATCAGATGCGTATCCATGAATCCCTCGTCCTTCGATTAGTGCGATTTACCGAACAGCAGCGAAATTGAACGCGTCCGGCTGAAGCGGCAGCGCATGAACGACACGTTAGCAAAACGACCGCGCGGTAGAAGTAAGGAAATGTTGCGGCGCGGCAGCTCTGTAACACGCGTTCACGCTCGAGCAAACTGCCGCAACTCTTCCTGATCCGCCGCCAGCGTAGCCGGCAGCTCATCGCGCAGAAATTCGACCCACGTGCGGATTTTCGCGTCCAGATACTGGCGCGACGGATACAGCGCATACAGACTCATTTCCTGCGACGTGTATTCGGGCAATAGCCAGACGAGATTACCGCTGCGCAACCCGCTGATCGCCGAGTAGATCGGAATCAGCCCGATTCCCATGCCCCGGCTCACCGCGACCGCCATGGCTTCGGCCACGTTCACCTGAAACCGGGACGAGCCCAGCGCGACCGTTTCCTCGCCGTTCGGACCGTCGAAGGTCCATTTGTCAGTCGGAAACACCGGCGTCACCATTTGCAGGCAGGTGTGCTGAGCGAGGTCGGCGGGCGTCTGCGGCACGCCGTGCCGCTCCAGATAAGCCGGCGACGCACACGCAATGCTGAACGCACCGCCCAGCCGTTGCGACACCAGCCCCGAATCCGGCAAGCCGGTCGTGGCGAGCGTCAACGAGACGTCGAAGCCTTCGTCGAGCAGATCGGGCATGCGCTGCGCCAGCGTCAACTCGATTTGCACGTCCGGATAGCGCTCCTGATACAGGCCGACGGCGGGCACCACATAGTGCTGCCCGAAGCTCGTCATGGCATGCACCTTCAGTTTGCCGGCCGGCCGCGCGTGCGCGTCGCCTGCCTCGGCTTCCGCCTGATCCACGTAGGCGAGGATCTGCTCGCAGCGTTGCAGGTAACGCTCCCCTGCCTCGGTCAGCGCAATGCGCCGCGTGGTGCGGTTCAGCAGACGCGTGCGCAGATGCGCTTCCAGATCGGACACCGCGCGCGACGCGTAGGCCGTCGTCGTATTCAGGTGCTGCGCGGCGCCTGTAAAGCTGCCCGCTTCGACCACCCGGACAAATACGCGCATGTTTTGAAGCGTATCCATAACCTTCCTCTTTTATCGGAAGCGATTGTTACATGATTCGCAAAGGCGATTGTCTCAGATTCCGTAAAAATGCCTTGCATCTTTACAGGTTATTCCCCAATCAATCAAAAAATATAATGACGCACAAGCTTCTATAGTCAATTTTGGAGGAATCGTGCAGTCTCCGGTACAAAAAGGGATCACCGCAGCCGCGGTTCTTACGATCCTATTAACAATCGCCGGCTGTGCAAGTACCGGAGGCATCGCTCCGCAAGCGGACAGCGTGGCGCCCTCGTCGCTCGACGTGGGCAACGCGATCCGCGCCGCCGATGTGGACGCCCAGTGGCCCGCCGCCGACTGGTGGCGCGCCTATAACGATCCGCAACTGAACGAGTGGATCGCCGCGGCGCAGGCCGGCAATCCGAGTCTCGCGGCCGCCCAGGCGCGCGTGCGCGAGGCCATGTCGATGGCCGGCGTCGCGCGCTCGGCGCTGTCGCCGCAGGTCAACGGCAGCCTGTCGGTGCAGCGTCAGAAGTGGGCCGACAACGTGTACTACGGCCCCGGCCCGCTCGCCGGCGAGCAATCGTGGAACAACACCGGCACGCTAGGCCTGTCGTATCACCTCGACATCTGGGGCAAGGACAGGAACGCCGCCGAACGCGCGCTCGACGCCGCCCACGCCAGCGCCGCGGATGCCCGCGCCGCCCAGCTCGAACTGGAAGGCAACGTGGTGCGTACGTACATTCAGCTGTCGATGAACTACGCGCTGCTCGACATCGCCCAGGCGACCCTGAAGCAACAGCAGCAGATCGTCGATCTCGCCAACCGCCGGCTGAAGGGTGGCATCGGCACGCAACTCGACGTGAGCCAGGCCGAAACGCCGCTGCCGGAATACGACCGCCAGATCGACGCGCTCGACGAGCAGATCGCGCTCGGCCGCAACCAGTTGGCCGCGCTGGCCGGCAAAGGTCCGGGCGCGGGCGATGCGATCCAGCGTCCGACGCTGTCGCTGGACACCGCGCCGGCCAGCCTGCCCAGCAGCTTGCCCGCCGACCTGATCGGCCATCGCCCGGACGTGGTCGCGGCGCGCTGGACCGTCGCGGCGCAGGCGCGCGGCATCGACGTCGCCAAGGCCGATTTTTATCCGGACATCAACCTGCTCGCGTCGATCGGCGGTTATGCCGCGATGGGGCCGCTGTTCCAGTTCCTGAAGAACCCGTCGCATAGCTGGAGTGCCGGGCCGGCGCTGTCGTTGCCGATTCTCGACGGCGGCCGCCTGCGCTCGCAACTCGGCGCGGCGTCGGCAGGTTACGACGAGGCGGTGGACCGCTATAACCAGTCGATCGTCGGCGCGTTGAAGGACGTGTCCGATCAGGTGATCCGGATCCGCTCGCTCGCCACGCAGGCGGGCGACGCCGACCGCTCGGTCGCGGCCGCCCGCAAGAACTACGATCTGTCGCGCGAAGGCTACCGGCGCGGCCTGACCGACTATCTGAACGTGCTGGTCGCGCAGAACCAGTTGCTGCGCGCGCAGGAAGGCGTGGCGAAGATTCAGGCCGAGCGGCTGGGCGCGCATGCGTCGCTGGTCACCGCGCTGGGCGGCGGGCTCGACGAGCCGGCTAATGGTCCGCAGGCGAATGAGACGCTGCCGGCGCATGGCAAGGGCCGCAGCGGTAACGGCAGCGTGGCGGGCGATCCTGCGGCGAGCAGCGCGAAACCCGCGGCCGTGTCCACGCAAAGCGGTCCGGCGAGCCACCCGGGCAACACCGCTGCGCCCGCCAGCCGCGGCGGAAGCGCAGGCAACGCAGGCGTCAGCGCGGCAGTCACCGCAACGCGAGCGCCCGCCGCCGCGCCCGTGGTCGAATGAGGAAACCGGCCATGTCAGCCTCTGCGTCCACGACCTCGCGCCCCACGTCGCTTGCCACGCTCTACGCGGCCGCCGCCGACTGGGCGCGCAACGACGGCCTCACGTGGATCTATCTGTTCAAGGCGCTCGCCGCCTGTTTCCTCGCGCTCGGCATCGCGATGAAACTCGACCTGCCGCAGCCGCGTACCGCGATGACCACGGTGTTCATCGTGATGCAGCCGCAAAGCGGCATGGTGTTCGCGAAGAGCTTTTACCGGATCTGCGGCACCCTCGTCGGCCTCGTCGTGATGCTGGCGCTGATCGGCCTGTTCGCGCAGCAACCCGAACTGTTCATCGCCGCCACCGCGATCTGGGTCGGCATCTGCACCGCCGGCGCCGCGCGCAACCGCAACTTCAAGTCGTACGGCTTCGTGCTGGCCGGCTACACCGCCGCGCTGATCGGCATTCCCGCTTCGCAGCATCCGGACGGCGCGTTTCTCAGCGCGCTCACGCGGGTCGCCGAAGTGGTGCTCGGGATCGTCTGCGCGGGCGCCGTCAGCGGCCTGGTGTTTCCGCAGTTCGCCGGCTTGCAGATGCGCGGCACCGTGCGGGCGCGCTTTTCGTCGTTCGTCGAGTATGTGTCCGCGTCGCTCGCGGGGCGTAACGACCGCGCGCAGATCGAAGCGACCAACGCGCGCTTCGTCGCCGATATCGTCGGATTCGAGGCGGCGCGCAGCGTGGCCGTGTTCGAAGGGCCCGATTCGCGGATGCGCGGCGGCCGTCTCGCGCGGCTGAACAGCGAGTTCATGACCGCATCGACGCGCTTCCACGCGCTGCATCAACTGATGAACCGGCTGCGCGACACCGACACGCACGGTGCGGCGATTGCGATCGACGCACTCGAACCGTACTTCAAGGAAATCGCCCCGCTGCTCGCGAAATCCGGCGAACCCGTGCTGAGCGCCGCCGATGCCGCCCACGCCGCCGCACAGCTCGACGCCTACAAGGCCGAGTTGCCCAAGCGCGTACGCGCGACGCGCTGCGAACTGGAAGCGCACCCCGACGCGCCGTTGCTCGACTTCGACACCGGCGCCGAACTGCTGTACCGCTTTATCGACGATCTGCATGCGTACGCGGCCACGTATGCGTCGCTCGCCGTCGACACGCACGAGCGCGAGCGCTGGATCGAACGTTACGAGCCTAAGACCAATGCGATCGCAGCGGGCGTCGCAGGCGTGCGGGCCGCGCTCGTGATGATGGCGCTCGGCGCGTTCTGGATCGCGACCGCGTGGCCGAGCGGTTCGACCTTGACGCTGAATGCCGCCGCCGTCTGCGCGCTCGCCTCGGCGTCGCCGAATCCGAAGCGCACCGCGTTCCAGATGGCCGGCGGCACGCTGCTCGCCTCCGTCATGGGGATGATCGCGGTGTACGGCGTGTATCCGCACATCGACGGTTTTCCGCTGCTGTGCGCGGCGCTTACGCCGTTCCTGCTGTTCGGCGTGTTCATGACGACGCGTCCGGCGCTGGCCGGATACGGCGTCGGCTACTGCATCTTCTTCTGCTTTCTGGCCGGCCCGGACAACGTGATCCATTACGACCCGAGCGGCACGATCAACGACGCGATCGCGCTGGTGCTGTCCATGCTGGTGGTCTCGATTGCGTTCGCGGTGCTGCTGCCGCCGTCGACGCCGTGGCTGCGCAACCGCCTGCTGGTGGACCTGCGCCGTCAGGTGTCGCTCGCGAGCCGTGCGGGCATGCGGCGGGTGCGGTCGCGCTTCGAGAGCGGCGCGCGCGATCTGATGTTCCAGATCAACGCGCTTGCGCAGAACGAACCCGAACTCAAGCGCGACACGTTGCGCTGGCTGTTCGCGGTGCTCGAAGTGGGCAACGCGATGATCGATCTACGCCGCGAAGTGGCAACGCTGCCCGCCGACGCGCGTTATGCGAAGACGATGCCGTGGCGCGTCACGTTACGGGCGATGCGCGATGCACTGACCGCGCTGTTCGAGCGTCCGCGCGAAGACCGCTTCGACCGCGCGCTTGCCGCGACCGCCGACGCGATCGCCGCGCTTCAGCAGATGCTCGCCACGTTCACGCCGCCGCGCGAGGAGCGTCATCAACTGCAACGCATTCTGAGTCAATTGCATTTCATCCGTACCGCACTGCTCGATCCGCAATCGCCGCTCGAACCGTTGATGAGCGGACGCGCAACCGCCAATGGTGCGTCAGAGAAAGGAATTCGTCATGCCACGTGATATCGCCGTCTTCGACGCCTACGTGCCGGCCATCGTGCTGCTGTTTATCGCGGGCGCCGCGCTTACCTGGGTGCTGGACCGCGTGATCGCCTATACGGGCGTGTATCGCGTGGTGTGGCATCCGTCCTTGTTCCGGGCCAGCTTGCTCGTGTGTGTGTGCGGCGTGCTGGGTCTCGCCGTTTATCGTTGATCAGAGTCGAATCATGACCATCCGAAATCTTGTGGGCTTCGTCGCGACCGCCGTTATTTTTATCGTCGCGATTTTGATTGGGCGCGTGTTGTGGGTTCATTACATGGATGAACCCTGGACGCGTGATGGGCGCGTGCGCGCGGAGATTGTCAATGTTGCGCCGGATGTTTCCGGCGCTGTTGTCGATCTGCCTGTGAAGGATAACCAACTGGTGAAGAAAGGCGATCTGTTGATGCAGATCGATCCCTCGCACTATGAGATCGCGGTGGAGCAGGCCCAGGCTGCGGTCGCGGCTCGCAAGGCCGAGTTGCAGATGAAGCGCGACGATGCGCAGCGGCGGGCGGATATGGATGCCTTGGTCGTGTCCAAGGAGAGTCGCGAGAATGCTACGCATACGGCTTCTGCTGCCGAGGCCTCTTATCAACAGGCTTTGGCTGCGCTCGATGCTGCCAGGTTGAATCTTGCGCGGACTCGCGTGGTTTCGCCTGTCGATGGGTATGTCACGAATCTGAATGTTTATCGCGGGGATTATGCGACTGCTGGGGCGGCCAAGCTCGCTATCGTCGATAGTCACTCGTTCTGGGTTTATGGGTACTTTGAGGAGACCAAGCTTCCTCATGTCAGGGTCGGCGATAAGGCCGAGGTGCGGCTGATGAGTGGGGGTACCCTGCAGGGGCATGTCGAGAGCATCTCTCGGGGTATCTATGATCACGATAATCCCGAAAGCCGGGAACTGCTTGCTGATGTGAATCCGACTTTTAATTGGGTGCGGTTGGCGCAGCGTGTGCCTGTTCGGGTCAGTATTGATTCAATTCCTGAGGGCGTCGTTCTGGCTGCTGGGATTACTTGTACTGTTGTTGTTACGCCTAGGTGATCTTTTTGGTTTTATGCGGGGCGGGGTTGGGTGGGCTCTTTGCTGGGTTGGCCTCTCCTTGTGTTCGCGGTGGTCTATTAGCGTTGCCCCTGTGCGGGGCGGCACCTACTTCTCTTTGCCGCGGCAAAGAGAAGTAGGCAAGAGAAAGCCGCTCACACCGCTAATTCTTAAGCGGCTCCCCCGCGCAGTCAAGGTAGTGGCTCATCTGGAATCCGTGCTCTCGCGCACTCCCCGTTAGTGACACAGCAGTCATTCTTCCGGCGGCGCTGCGCGCGCCCCCGTGGACGGTTGCGGTGGGGCTCGTGGGTCGTGGGTCGTGCCTAGTGGGGCGGGAAAGTCCGTTTGGTGAGTTCCTCTCGAAGCGATGCGATCGCGTCGCTCCAATCGTTGCGCTTTGCCTGTCGGAACAGTCGGGTGCCGGGATACCATGGGCTGTCGCTTCGGTTTAGTTGCCAGCGCCAGTCGGGCGTGTAAGGCAATGCTATCCATGCCGGCTTGCCAAGGGCGCCGGCCAGATGCGCTACCGCCGTGTCGACACTAATCACCAGATCAAGGCGCTCTATCAGGGCGGCGGTCGCCGCGAATGTCGTTAGTCGCGCTGAGACGTCGCGCAGTACGCCCCGCTGTACGAGCTGCGCGAAGCACGCGCAATCGGTCTCGCGGATGTCGTTTTGCAACGCGATGAAATCGGCGTCGGCTTCAAACAAAGGCTGGATTTGCTCCAGCGATATCGAACGATTCCGGTCGTTTTTATGCGTGCGGCTGCCCGACCAGACCACGCCAATCCGTGGCCGGCGGATCGGACCGGCGAACAGGTCGTCCCAGTCGGCGGCAAGGGCCGCGTCCGCATGCAGGTACGGCGCGGCCATCGCGAGATCGGCTTCGCGAAGCTTGAGCATGAACGGCAGACTCATGGTCGGCACGTGATAGTCGAAGGGCGGCAATACCGCGGACTCGCCGATCACCTGATCGGCGCCGGCATAGTCGTGGAGAAGGGGCAGGAGCACGTCCTGCACGCGCAGGACGACGCGGGCGCCCCTGGCACTAAGTCGATCGACGAAGCGAACGAATTGCAGCGTGTCGCCGTAACCCTGTTCGTTATGAACCAGCACCGTCTTGCCGTTCAGCGGTTGCGTGCCTTTCCACAGCGTGCTGTCGGGAAAACCGTGATTGCCGGGACCCTCCAGCCAGCGCCATTCGTATTCGCGCCAGCCGTGTTCGAATTCGCCGCGCAGCAGATTCGTCTGTGCGCGATTGGTGCGGGCGCCGACATCGTTCGAGTCGAGCGACAGCGCTTTTTTGAATTGCAGCAAGGCTTCTTCGAAGCGCTGCACGTCGCGCAACGCGACGCCGAGATTCACATACGCCTGCACGAAATTCGGCTTGAGCCTGATTGCATGACGGTACGCGTCGATCTCGTCGTCGTAACGCTCGATGGCACCGAGCAGCGAGCCGCGGTTGTAGTGCGCTTCGGCCGAAAGCGGCTGGCTTTTGCACAGCCGCTCAAGCAAAGCCAGCGCGCGCTGTTGCTCACCGAGCTTGATCAGCGACATTGCGCTGCCGTGCAACGAGGACGGGTCATCCGGGAACTGACTCAGACAACGCTCGAACAACACGACCGCATCCGCATGACGGTGCGCGAGCTGACAGATCTGGGCGGCCACGTTGAGTCGCTCGACGGACATCGCCAACTGCCGCGAAGCCCGCACCAGAAAATCCGCCGCCCGGGGATGGTCACCTTGCCGCGCGGCGATATAGCCAAGCCCTTCCAACGCCTCACCGTGCTCCGGCAGGTTCGATAGCACACCGTGCAGCAAATCCGCGGCATGGTCGAGTTGTCCCGCCTCGAAGTATTTCTGGGCGGAGTCGAGAACCTGATTGGCGTCGTAAGTCATGGCAATTCGCATCGCAGAAAAGCGCGATGCATGGATAGCGGAGGAATGACCGAATTGTACGTGAGCGCCTCAGCCGCAATAACCGCGAGGGCGCGCGCAGCGCCGCCGGAAGAATGACGGCCTTGTCACCGGCGCGGAATGTGCGGGAGCACGGATTCCAGATGAGCCACTACCGCAACTGCGCGGGGGCCCCGCTTAAGGGCTGGCGGTGTGAGCCCGCTTTCTTTGCTTACTTTCTTTGCGGCGGCAAAGAAAGTGAGTGCCCCCCGCACAGGGGGAACGCTAATAGACCACCGTGAATTCAAGGAAAGGCCAAAGCAACGGGCAGCCCACCCCAAGCGCCGACCAGGCCCCCTACCAGGCCCCCTCACAACCTGAACTTCCCCACCATCACCTTCAACCCCCGAGCCTGATCGTCAAGAGACCTCGCAGCCGCGGTAGCCTGTTCAACAAGAGCCGCATTCTGCTGCGTGCCGGAATCCATCTGCGTAACCGCGAGGTTAATCTCTTCGATCCCAGCGCTCTGCTCGGAGGACGCGGCGGAAATCTCGCCCATGATATCGGTCACCCGCTTAACGGCCTTGACGACCTCATCCATGGTCTGCCCGGCATCCTGAGCCAAAGTCGAGCCATTCCCGACCCGCTCGACCGAGGTACTAATCAACCCTTTAATCTCCTTGGCCGCGGCAGCACTGCGCTGCGCCAGATTCCGCACCTCGGCGGCGACGACCGAAAACCCACGCCCCTCCTCCCCAGCCCGCGCCGCCTCAACCGCCGCATTCAACGCCAGGATATTGGTCTGAAACGCGATCCCTTCGATCACGCCGATAATGTCGCCGATACTGCGCGCACTGTCGTTGATCTCATTCATCGTCGCGACCACGCGACTCACCACCGCGCCGCCCTTCTCCGCGATATCCGACGCGTTATGCGCCAGCGTGCTCGCCTGCTTCGCGTTATCGGCGTTCTGCCGCACCGTGGACGTCAGCTGCTCCATGCTGCTCGCGGTCCGCTCAAGCGCCATGGCCTGCTGCTCGGTGCGCTGCGACAGATCCAGATTGCCCATCGAGATTTCACCCGACGCCGTCGCAATCGCATCCGCGCTCGACGCAATGTCGGCCACCGTCGTCGCCAGTCCGCTTTGCATGTCGTGCAGCGCGAACAGCATGCTCGACTTGTCCTTGCGCCCCAGCGCGATCTCGTTCGACAGATCGCCCGCCGCGATCCGGCTGGCAATCTCCTTCGCATACCCCGGCTCGCCGCCGAGTTGCCCGGCCAGACGCCGCACCACCCATTCGCTGATGCCGAACGCCAGCACGATCAGCCCGATCGTCATCACGGCGATCATCACGAACGACGAGTGGTAGATGAAGCCCGACGCGTCGATGGTCGCCTTCGCGGCGGTGCCGCGCTGCACGACGAGTTCGTCGACTTTCTTTTCGAGCTTGTCGGTTTCGACCAGCAGCGACACGTCCTGCGTACCGACCTGCCAGTTCATCTGCGACAGATCCAGCGGCTGCGCTTTCACGAGCGTCACGAAGTCGCGCAGGTGGCCGCTCCAGAGCGTGACGGCGGCGGCGAATTTCTTCTGCTGGTCGACCGCCTTGGCGTCCGACGTGTCCACGTACTGCTGCAGCGTGACGAGCTGCGCGGCCAGGCCGCTCAAGCCCTTGTCGATGTCGCCGCCGAGGTCGTCGCGTTCCTTCGCGGTGGTCGCGGTCAGCAGCATTTTTTGCGCGCGGCTCGCGCGCAGCATGTGGCCGCGCGCCTCTTCGGCCGCGCGGCTGGCGACGTGCCCCTGGTCGTAGATGGATTGCGCGGAAGCGTTCAGACGGCTGATCTGCGTCAGCGAAAACACCCCGATCACCAGCGTGCCGATCAGCAGCACCGCAAAAGCGAGACGCAACATCGCCTTCACCGACAAGCCCTTGAGCTTGACGGCCCGCGAGCGGCCGCGTTGGCCGCGCGGCGGCAACTGGCCGGCCGAATCCTCCTCCGGAACAAAACCCACACCCGTCTGGCTACCCAGCGACACTGCTTTCATATTCCCCGTCCCCACATGTAGAGCTGCCGGAAAGGTCAGTCCCGGCATTGCTGCCTATCTCTCCGGGTCTACGGCAAGAACGTCGGCGATCTTTAACGTCGCTCGCGAAATGCCGACCGCGTTTCGCCCGGTCCTCGACGCATCGCCTTGTAAGCTTCGCGCCCGCGACCGTTTTATACATGGCCAAAAATCGCCGGGCCGGATTTATCCGACGAGTCGCCAGCCAGCCGTGGTAAGGGCAATACACACACTCAAGCACCGTGACGGTGCAGGCGACGCCCGCTTTCGACGCGTCGCGATGTGGCCTGCATCGACAAATCATGTCCGATTCGCGACAAAACTTGTCCTTACATTTCGCTCAAGCCACATTAAACTGCGACAAATAGCTGATTACGCCGGTAGCCGCGTCGAAATGCCGCAGCAGTCCCCGCCCAGCGTCAAGGCGCGCCGGTAGCGTCGAATCCTTTCCCGTCATCTTCCTTTTCTCTCATCTATCGTATGGAAACGAGCCTCGATAAAAGCGCCCTCGCCGGCGCGTCGTCCGGAACCGGAAACGGCACCGCCGCTGCCAACGCAGCCACGGCGCAACCTGCCGCCAAGGTCCAGCGCACGGTGTATTCCGTGCTCGGCGCGATCAGCTTTTCGCACCTGCTCAACGACATGATCCAGTCGTTGATCCTGGCGATCTACCCGATGCTGAAAGACAACTTCGCGCTGTCGTTCGGTCAGATCGGGCTGATCACGCTGACCTATCAGATCACCGCGTCGCTGCTGCAACCGTTTATCGGCATCTATACCGACAAGCATCCGAAGCCGTACTCGCTGCCGGTCGGCATGGGCTTCACGCTCGCGGGCCTGCTGCTGATGTCGGTCGCGCCGAGCTTCGGCGTGCTGCTGGTCGCGGCGGCGCTGGTGGGCTGCGGCTCGTCGGTGTTTCACCCGGAGTCGTCGCGGGTCGCGCGCATGGCGTCGGGCGGACGGCACGGTCTCGCGCAGTCGCTGTTCCAGGTGGGCGGTAATGCAGGGTCGTCGCTCGGGCCGCTGCTCGCTGCGCTGATCGTGATTCCGCACGGCCAGCGCAGCATTGCGTGGTTCTCGGTGGCGGCGCTCGTCGCGATCGTCGTGCTGACGCAGATCGGCCGCTGGTACAAACGGCATCCGTCGATCAAGAAAGCGCGCAGCTCGGCGCCGCATGCCACGCTGTCGCGTAACAAGGTCATGTTCGCCATGAGCGTGTTGATGCTGCTGGTGTTCTCGAAGTACTTCTACCTCGCCAGCCTCAACAGTTACTTCACCTTCTATCTGATCGACAAGTTCCATCTGCCGGTGCAGGCCGCGCAGATTCATCTGTTCGTGTTCCTCGCCGCAGTGGCCGCGGGCACCGTGATCGGCGGTCCGATCGGCGACCGGATCGGCCGCAAGTACGTGATCTGGGTGTCGATCCTCGGTGTCGCGCCGTTCACGCTCCTGCTGCCGTACGCGAACCTGTTCTGGACCGGCGTGCTGACGGTGATCATCGGCGTGGTGCTGGCCTCGGCGTTCTCGGCCATCATCGTCTACGCGCAGGAGCTGATTCCCGGCAAGGTAGGCATGGTCGCGGGACTGTTCTTCGGCTTCGCGTTCGGCATGGGCGGCGTCGGCGCGGCGGTGCTCGGGCAGTTGGCGGACGCCACCAGCATCGCGTACGTCTACAAGGTCTGTTCGTTCCTGCCGCTGATCGGCGTGCTGACGGTGTTTCTGCCGGACGTGGAAGGCAAGCGCGCGAAAGCGTGACCGGTTAGCTCGAAAGTGAGTTTCAGAGAAAGGCGCTGCGGCGCCTTTTTTTGTGGGTCGGTCGCTCATGGACAACCCGCGTTGTCCGCAACGTCGCGCCTGTTCTATCCTTGTGCGGGACTCCGCCCTGCTCCCGCGCCGGTTAAACCGGCCGCCCGCTCCGATCTCCCGTTCACTCAGGTTCACTCACGCAGCAGAAGGATTGCCGTCGATGACCAGCTACCGCGACTTCCACCGCCGTTCGATCGAGAACCCCGAAGCCTTCTGGCGCGACGAAGCGCAACGGATTCATTGGGAGACGCCGTTCGACACGGTGCTCGACCGGTCGAATCCGCCGTTCGCGCGCTGGTTCAGCGGCGGGCGCACGAACCTGTGCCATAACGCGGTGGATCGTCATCTGGCCTCGCGCGCGCAGCAGAATGCGCTGGTCTACGTGTCGACGGAAACCGGTATCGAGCGGCGCTACACGTATGCCGAGCTGCACGCAGAAATCAACCGGATGGCGGCGGTGATGCGCTCGCTCGGCGTGAAGCGCAGCGACGTGGTGCTGCTCTATCTGCCGATGATCCCCGAGGCGCTGTTCGCGATGCTCGCCTGCGCGCGGCTCGGCGCGATTCATTCGGTGGTGTTCGGCGGCTTCGCGGCGCCGAACCTCGCGGCCCGTATAGACGACGCGAAACCGGTGCTGATCGTCACCGCCGACGCCGGCGCGCGCGGCGGCAAAGTGATCGACTACACACCGCTGATGGACGAAGCGCTCGCGCGCGCCACCCACAAGACGCCGCACGTCTTGCTGATCGACCGGCAACTCGCGCCGGAGCGGCTGAACGCCAGCTACCTGGTCAGCTACGAACCGCTGCGCGAGCAGTTCTATGACGCCCATGTGCCGTGCGAATGGCTCGAATCGAACGAGCCTTCCTATGTGCTGTACACGTCGGGCACGACCGGCAAGCCGAAGGGCGTGCAGCGCGACGTCGGCGGTTACGCTGTGGCGCTGGCGGCGTCGATGGAACACATCTTCCAGGGCAAGCCCGGCGACACGATGTTTACCGCGTCGGACGTGGGCTGGGTGGTCGGCCATAGCTACATTATTTACGCACCGCTGATCGCGGGTCTGACGACCGTGATGTACGAAGGCACACCGATCCGTCCTGACGGCGGCATCTGGTGGCGCCTCGTCGAGCAACACAAGATCAACCTGATGTTCACCGCGCCGACCGCGTTGCGCGTGCTGAAAAAGCAGGATCCGGCGCTGCTGAAGCAGGCGGATCTGTCGAGCCTGCGCACGCTGTTTCTGGCCGGCGAACCGCTCGACGAACCGACCGCGAGCTGGATTACCCATGCGCTCGGCAAACCGGTGATCGACAACTACTGGCAGACCGAAACCGGCTGGCCGATGCTGGCGATTCCGCGCGGCGTCGAAGCGCTGCCCACCAGGCTCGGTTCGCCGGGCGTGCCGTCGGCGGGTTTCAATCTGAGCTTGCGCGACGAGTCGACCGGCGAGCCCTGCCCGCCCGGAGAAAAAGGCGTGTTGACGCTGGCTTATCCGTTGCCGCCGGGCTGCATGTCGACGGTTTGGGGCGATGACAAGCGCTTTGTCAGCACGTACTGGTCGAGCATTCCGAACCAGCAGCTTTATTCGACTTTCGACTGGGGCATTCAGGACGAAGACGGTTACGTGACGATCCTCGGCCGTACCGACGACGTGATCAACGTCGCGGGCCATCGGCTCGGCACGCGCGAGATCGAAGAAGCGCTGTCGAGCCATGCGGCCGTTGCGGAAGTGGCGGTAGTCGGTGTGACGGATGCGCTCAAGGGACAAGCCGCGATGGCCTTCGTCGTGCTGCGCGACGCCGGCGCTTACGCCGACGCGAAAAAACGCACGAAGCTGGAAGCCGATCTCGCGGCGACGGTCGACCGTCAACTCGGTGCGATTGCGCGCCCGGCGCGCGTGGTGGTGGTGTCGATGCTGCCGAAGACGCGCTCCGGCAAGCTGCTGCGCCGCGCGATCGCGGCGCTCGCGGAGGGGCGTGAGCCCGGCGATTTGCCGACCATTGAAGATCCGGCGGCGTTGCAGCAGGTACGCGAGGCGTTGGACGACGGCGCTGGGAACGTTTAGCGTGCGGGGTGAAAAAACGCCGGCGTGGTCAGTTCATGTCGCCGGCGTTTTCGTCAGTCACTGTACGACGCAACTCAGCGTACCGAACTCCGCGCTTCTAAAAACCGCGTCAGGATCGCGTTCGAATACGTGCCCGCGATCTCCGTCAGAAACGATACGAACGACTCCGGCGCGTGATCGTCGGCCGTATCCGAGATCGTGCGCACCACGGCGCACGGTACGCCGTATTCGTAGCAAACCTGCGCGATTGCCGCGCCTTCCATCTCCACGGCAAGCGCGTCCGGCAACGCGTCGCGCAGCGCTTTCACGCCCGCCGCGCTGGCCACGAACTGATCGCCGCTGATAATCAGGCCGCGATGCACGCGCGGCGCCCGGGTTCCAAACCGCGCCGCCGCCGCCGCGCCCTCTTCGGCGACGAAGCGTTCGCAAGCCGCCGCGAGCTGATCGGCCAGCGCCGCATTTGCCGCGAAACGCGAGACGCCCAGCAACGGCACTTCGAAGCGCGGAAACAGCGGCGACGCGTCGAGGTCATGCTGCAGCAGCGCATTGGCCACGACGATATCGCCGACTCGCACCTGTGCGCCCACGCCACCGGCGACGCCGGTGAACACGACCGCTTCGACGTCGAACGCGTGAATCAGCGCGCTGACCGTGGCCGACGCCGCCGCCTTGCCGACCCGCGCCAGCGTCACGACACAAGGTGCGCCATGGAATGTGCCGAGATGATAGTCGCGCTGACCGTGCGTGATCGTGCGCACGCCGGACTCGGCGCGCATCGCGTCGATCAGATCACCGAGTTCCTGCGGCAGCGCCGCCAGAATACCGAGCGGACGATGTGACGGCGCGGCGCTCATTCGACCGCCTGCAATTTGGCGACCGCGAGCGCCAGCCACTTCTCGCCGTGCCGCTTGAATTTGACCTGCGCCTTGGCGTCGACGCCGCCGCCTTCGAGCGCGGTGATCGTGCCTTCGCCGAACTTGGTGTGGAACACCTGCTGCCCCACGCGGAAGCCGGTCTCCGCCGCCCGCTGTTCATTCGCGAAAGCCGGCAACGGCGCCGGTGTCGACGACGCGGGCCCTGTATAACCCGGCCGTGCGAACCAGTCGCGCCCATACCCCGCGTTGTCCGAACGGCCGCCGCCCCAACGCGCACCCGCCTCGATCTTCGGCGTGAGCCACTTGAGGGTTTCCTGCGGCAGTTCGTCGAAGAAGCGCGAGCGGATGTTGTAGCGGGTCTGGCCGTGCAGCATGCGGCTTTGCGCGAACGACAGATACAACCGCTCCTTCGCACGCGTGATCGCCACATACATGAGACGCCGCTCTTCCTCCAGACCGTCCGATTCCATGGCGCTGTTTTCGTGCGGGAACAGGCCCTCTTCCAGACCGGTGATGAATACCGCGGTGAACTCCAGCCCCTTGGCCGCGTGCACCGTCATCAGTTGCACGGCTTCCTGGCCGGCTTGCGCCTGGTTGTCGCCCGCTTCGAGCGAGGCGTGCGACAGGAAGCCGGCGAGCGGCGTCATCGTGTCCGGGTTTTGCGCCGGATCGGCGATGCCGGGGGCGTCGAGCACGACGGTATTCGGGTCGTCGGTGGCGACCGCGAGCTCAGGCGCGGCGCTCGCGCCCGGACGCAGCGGTATGGAACGCGCGGGCGTGTCCATGCCGTAGCCTTCTTCGCTGACGAATGCCGCCGCCGCGTTGACCAGTTCCTGCAAGTTCTCCAGCCGGTCCTGGCCTTCGCGTTCGTTCTGATAGAACTCGGACAGCCCGCTCGTGCGCACCACGTATTCGACGGTTTCCGGCAGGCTCATTTGCTGCGTTTCCGCGCGCATCTTGCCGACCAGGTTCGCAAACCCGGAGAGACTCGACCCCGCTTTGCCGGCTACGTACGGAATCGCCGCGGCCATCGAGCAGTTGTACAGACGCGCCGCGTCCGCGAGTTGTTCGATCGAGCGCGCGCCGATACCGCGTGTAGGAAAATTGACGACGCGCACGAACGCGGTGTCGTCGTTCGGATTGTCGATCAGGCGCAGATAGGCGAGCGCGTGCTTGACTTCCTGGCGCTCGAAAAAGCGCAAGCCGCCATACACGCGATACGCGATGCCCGCGTTGACCAGCGTGTGTTCGATCGTGCGCGACTGCGCATTGCTGCGATACAGAATGGCGATTTCGCTGCGCGACGTACCGGTGCTGATGAGTGCCTTGATTTCCTCGACGATCCAGCCGGCTTCCTGCGAATCGGTGGCGGATTCGTACACGCGCACCGGTTCGCCGTGACCTGCGTCGGTGCGCAGGTTTTTGCCGAGACGCCGCGAGTTATTGGCGATCAGCTGATTGGCCGCGTCGAGAATATGGCCATGCGAGCGGTAGTTTTGCTCCAGCTTGATCAGATGGCGGACGTTGAACTCATGCTCGAAGTCGCGCATGTTGCCGACGTTCGCGCCACGGAACGCATAGATCGACTGGTCGTCGTCGCCCACCGCGAAGATTGAGTTGGTCTGGCCGGCCAGCATCTTGAGCCATGCGTACTGCAGCTTATTGGTGTCCTGGAACTCGTCGACGAGGATATGGCGAAAGCGCGCCTGATAGTGAGCGCGCAGCGGCGGATTGTGCGCGAGCAGTTCGAAGCAGCGCAGCAGCAGTTCCGGGAAATCGACCACGCCTTCGCGCTGGCACTGCTGGTCGTAGGCTTCGTAAAGCTCGACGAATTTGAGGTTGAAGTTGTCGGTCGCGTCGACGTCTTTCGGGCGCAGGCCTTGTTCTTTCGCGTTGTTGATGAAGTACTGAAGGTTTTTGGCCGGGTACTTTTCATCGTCGATGTTGAGGCCCTTCATCAGACGCTTGATCGCGGACAGTTGGTCCGCGGTATCGAGGATCTGGAACGTGGCGGGCAGGCCTGCGTCGCGATGGTGCGCGCGGAGCATGCGATTGCAGAGGCCGTGGAAGGTACCGATCCACATGCCGCGCGTGTCGATGGGCAGCAGCCCCTGGAGGCGCGACATCATTTCGCGCGCGGCCTTGTTGGTGAAGGTGACCGCGAGAACCGTGGCGGGCGACGCCAGCCCGTGCTGGATCAGCCACGCGATGCGGGTGATGAGCACGCGGGTTTTGCCGCTGCCCGCGCCGGCGAGGATGAGCGCCGGCTCGTTGGGGAGCGTGACGGCGGCGTGTTGTTCGGGGTTCAGGTTGGCGAGCAGATCGGGCATTTTTCTCGGGAGGGCGGCAGGTCGGGGGACATTATATGCCCCGGCGGGGGGTTGGTTTTTTTGGGTTGGCTGACTGGGGGTTGGCTGCGCGGTGCTTGGGTTTTGTTTGTCTGCTGGGTTGGCCTTTCCTTGATTTCTTGGTGGTCTATTGGCGTTGCCCCTGTGCGGGGCGGCACTCACTTTCTTTGCCGCCGCAAAGAAAGTAAGCAAAGAAAGCGGGCTCACACCGCCAGCTCATAAGTGGGTCCCCCGCACAGTCTCGGTAGTGGTGCATCTGGAATCCGGGCTCTCGCGCATTCCACGTTCGTGGCACAGCAGTCATTCTTCCGGCGGCGCTGCGCGCGCCCCCCTGGTCGTTCAAGCATGGCTCCTGCCAAGTGGATCCCTGGCGGTTGGCCAACGAAGCGTTTGCGAGCTTTTGGGGCATGTCGGCGTCTCGCCGAGGCGAAGCCGATGGTTCCCGCCGCGCGCGGAAAAACCGCTGGTTTGGGATGGACCGGACCGGCGAGCGCGTAGCGCGAGGCGGGATGAATGACACCTTTGTCACAAGTGCGGAATGTGCGAGGGCACGGATTCCAGATGAGCCACCACCGTGGCTGTGCGGGGGACCCGCTTATGGGCTGGCGGTTTGAGCCCGCTTTCTTTGCTTACTTTCTTTGCGGCGGCAAAGAAAGTGAGTGCCGCCCCGCACAGGGGCAACGCTAATAGACCACTAAGAAAACAAGGAAAGGCCAACAGACCACTACCAAATCAAGGAAAGACCAAAACAGCAGCCACACTGTAGAATTTGAACCTCAAGCGTCGCCCCACCGCGACGCCCCCGCCCCAGAAGGTCATCGTCGATGCAAATTCAGATTCACAAGGAAGTCGATGCACGCGGCCTGTTGTGCCCGCTGCCCATCTTGCGCGCCAAAAAAGCGCTCGCCGACATGGAAAGCGGCCAGATCCTCAAAGTGCTCGCCACCGACCCCGGCTCGCAGCGCGATTTCGCCGCCTTCGCCAAACAAACCGGCAACGAAATCGTCGAAACCTCAACGCAAGACAAAGTCTTCACGTTCCTGATGAAACGCCGCTAAACCGGCGCGCGTCACGCACCAAACGCCCAACAGACAAAAAGGCGCCGTGCCCGCAATTGCGGGCACGGCGCCTTTTTTACGTCAGTCTGATGCTATCGAGAGGCTAAAACAGACCTGCTGACAGGCCAATGCGTCTAACGCTCGTTCAGCCTTCCAGCACCGGCGAACGGGTACGCAAATATTCTTCGAAATCAGCAGCCACTTCCGGGTGACGCAACGCAAACTCCACCGTCGCCTTCAGATAACCCAGCTTGCTGCCGCAGTCGAACCGCGTGCCGTGATACTTGTACGCCAGCACCTGTTCGTCGGCCAGCAACGACTGGATCGCGTCCGTCAGTTGCAACTCGCCGCCGGCGCCCGGTTTCAGCGCGCGCAAATGTTCGAAGATGCGCGGCTTCAACACATACCGGCCCACCACGCCGAGATTCGACGGCGCCACGCTCGGCTCCGGCTTCTCGATGATGCCCGACATCTTGATGATCGAGTCTTCCCACTCCTTGCCGTCGACAATCCCGTACGACTTGGTTTCCTGCGGCGGGATCTCTTCGACGCCAATCACCGAGCTGTGATAGTGGTCGAACACCTCGATCATCTGCGTCATGACCGGCGGCGTGCCGTACAGCAAGTCGTCGGCGAGAATCACGGCGAACGGGTTGTCGCCCACCAGCTTTTCCGCGCACAGCACCGCGTGGCCGAGGCCCAGCGCTTCCGGCTGACGCACGTAGAAGCAGTCCACATGGCTCGGCTTGATGCTGCGCACCAACTCCAGCAGCTTATCCTTGCCGCGCGCTTCCAGTTCCGCTTCGATTTCGTACGATTTATCGAAATGGTCCTCGATCGCGCGCTTGCTACGTCCCGTGACGAAAATCATCTCGGTGATGCCGGCCGCCATGGCTTCTTCGACCGCATATTGAATCAGCGGCTTGTCGACGATCGGCAGCATTTCCTTCGGGCTCGCCTTCGTGGCGGGGAGGAACCGCGTGCCAAGACCTGCTACTGGAAATACCGCTTTTGTAACTTTTAGCATGTGATTACCCTGAGTCCTCTGGTTTAGCTATCAGTCCGTGTCCGCCCGATCACCGTCGGATCACAGGCGGACATGGCGCCCCGATCAGGCAGGCAGACGCGCCAGCTGGGCTTGCAGCTTGCCCACCGTGGCTTCGAATTCAGCCCGCCGTTTCTGCTCCTGCTCAACGACTGCCGGCGGCGCCTTTGCAACAAAACTTTCGTTCTGCAATTTGCCGTTGCACTTGATGATTTCCGCGCTCAACCGCGCAATTTCTTTCGACAAACGCTCGCGCTCCACGGCAACGTCGATTTCGACCTTCAGCACGAGCTTGTCATTCCCTACGATAGCAATTGGCGCGCCATCTGCCTGGGCGTCCAGCGTTGCCTCGTCGGCGATAATCTGCACTTCCGACAAGCGGGCCAGCGCCTGGGCGTACGGAGCGAAGGTACGCAGCCGCTCCGCGTTGCCGGTGGCGAGCAACGGCACCTTGACCGCCGGCGACAGATTCATTTCACCGCGCAGATTCCGGCACGCGTCGATCACCGCTTTCAGATCGGCGGCCCATTGTTCCGCGTCTTCGTCGATCTTCGAAGGCTCGGCAACAGGGTAAGGTTGCACCATGATGGACGCTTCGCCCTCGGCATGGCCCGCGGGGTAACGTCCGGCCAACGGCGCCACTTTCTGCCACAACGCTTCGGTAATGAAAGGAATCACCGGATGCGCGAGGCGCAGCACCGTCTCGAGCACGCGCAACAGCGTGCGGCGCGTGGCGCGCTGCTGGTTCGGCTGACCCGTCTGGATCTGAACCTTGGCGAGTTCGAGATACCAATCACAGTATTCGTCCCATACGAACTTGTATAGGGCGTTGGCCACATTGTCAAAACGATAGTCGGCGAAACCCTTGGCGATTTCCGCTTCCACGCGCTGTAGGCGCGAGACGATCCAGTAGTCGGCCTGCGAGAAATGCAGATGGCCGTCCGGGCCGCACTCGCCGCACTGGGCCGGCTGCTCGAAGCCGCAATCGTGGCCTTCGCAGTTCATCAGCACGAAACGGGTGGCATTCCACAGCTTGTTGCAGAAGTTGCGATAGCCTTCGCAGCGCGCCAGGTCGAAGTTGACGTTGCGGCCGAGCGTGGCCATGGAGGCCATCGTGAAACGCAGCGCGTCGGTGCCGAACGCCGGAATGCCGTCCGGGAATTCCTTGCGGGTTTTCTTTTCGATCGATGCGGCCTGCTTTGGATTCATCAGGCCGGTGGTGCGCTTGGCGACCAGCGTGTCGAGGTCGATACCGTCGACGATGTCGATCGGGTCGAGCGTATTGCCCTTGCTCTTCGACATCTTCTGGCCTTCGGCGTCGCGCACCAGACCGTGCACGTAGACCGTGTCGAACGGCACCTTGCCGGTGAAGTGCGTGGTCATCATGACCATGCGCGCGACCCAGAAGAAGATGATGTCGAAACCGGTGACCAGCACCGACGACGGCATGAAATGCTTCAGCTCCGGCGTTTCGTTCGGCCAGCCGAGCGACGAGAACGGCACCAGCGCCGACGAGAACCACGTGTCGAGCACGTCTTCGTCGCGCTTCAACGCCCCCGTGTAGCCGGCTGCCGTGGCTTTGGCGCGGGCGTCTTCTTCGGTCTTCGCGACGAAGATCTCGCCGTTTTCGCCGTACCACGCCGGGATCTGATGGCCCCACCAGAGTTGGCGCGAGATGCACCAGTCCTGGATGTTTTCGAGCCACTGGTAGTACGTGGTCGACCAGTTTTCCGGCACGAACTTGATCTCGCCACTGCGGACCACGTCCAGCGCGGTGTCGGCGATCGATTTGCCCGGATTGAAGGTGCCTTCCGGCGCCGGCTTGCTCATGGCGACGAACCACTGGTCCGTCAGCATCGGCTCGATGATGACATTCGTGCGGTCGCCGCGCGGCACCATCAGCTTGTGCGGCTTGACCGATTCGAGCACGCCGAGCGCTTCGAGGTCCGCCACCACTTGCTTGCGGGCGTCGAAACGGTCGAGGCCGCGGTATTTTTCCGGTGCGTTGTCGTTGATCTTCGCGTCGAGCGTGAGGATTTCGATCATCGGCAGGTTGTGACGCTGGCCGACCGCGTAGTCGTTCTGGTCGTGCGCGGGCGTGACCTTGACGACGCCGGTACCGAACTCGCGGTCGACGTAGTCGTCGGCGATGATGGGTACTGCGCGGCCCGACAGCGGCAGCGTGACCGTCTTGCCGATCAGGTGCGCGTAGCGTTCGTCTTCCGGATGGACCATCACGGCGGTGTCGCCGAGCATGGTTTCCGGGCGGGTGGTCGCGACCGTCAGATGGCCCGAGCCATCGGTGAGCGGGTACTGGATGTGCCAGAGGAAGCCGTTTTCTTCTTCGCTGGCCACTTCGAGGTCGGACACGGCCGTCATCAGCACCGGGTCCCAGTTGACGAGGCGTTTGCCGCGATAGATCAGGCCTTGTTCATACAGGCGGACGAACACGTCGCGCACGGCGGTCGACATTTTGTCGTCCATCGTGAAATATTCGCGCGACCAGTCGATCGAGGCGCCGAGGCGACGGACCTGGTTCGTGATGGTCGAGCCGGACTCCTGTTTCCATTCCCAGACGCGTTCGACGAATTTTTCGCGGCCGAGGTCATGGCGCGACACGCCTTGCGCGTCGAGTTGACGTTCGACGACGATCTGCGTGGCGATCCCCGCGTGGTCGGTGCCCGGCACCCACAGGGTGTTTTCGCCGAGCATGCGGTGATAGCGGGTGAGGCCGTCCATGATCGTCTGGTTGAAGGCGTGGCCCATGTGCAGGGTGCCCGTGACGTTCGGCGGCGGCAGCTGGATCGAGAAGTCTTTCTTATTCCCGTCGAATGAGGGCGCGGCGTAGGCGCGTTTTTCCCATTCAGGGCCCCAGTGGGCTTCGATGGTGTGGGGTTCGAAGCTTTTGGAGAGGGTGTCGCTCGGGGTCTCGCTGGGGGTCTCGCTGCGGGTCTCGCTCATGGGGCTTTCAACTGATGGATGCGTGGAATCCTTGATTATAAGCGGGGCTTAAGGTGGTGGGACTTTTGGGGGAGGGTTTTGGCCTGCTCGGCGGGTTTGGGGTTGGTTTGCTGTTTTGGCCTTTCCTTGCTTTCTTAGTGGTCTATTAGCGTTGCCCCTGTGCGGGGCGGCACTCACTTTCTTTGCCGCCGCAAAGAAAGTAAGCAAAGAAAGCGGGCTCAAACCGCCAGCCCATAAGCGGGTCCCCCGCGCAGTCTCGGTAGTGGTGCATCTGGAATCCGGGCTCTCGCACATTCCACGTTGGTGGCACAGCAGTCATTCATCCGGCGGCGCTGCGCGCGCCCCCGTGGTCGTTCAAGCATGGCCCCTGCCAAGTGGATCCCTGGCGGTTGGCCAACGAAGCGTTTGCGAGCTTTTGGGGCATGTCGGCGTCTCGCCGAGGCGAAGCCGATGGTTCCCGCCGCGCGCGGAAAAACCACTGGTTTGGGATGGACCGGACCGGCGAGCGCGTAGCGCGAGGCGGGATGAATGACACCTTTGTCACGAGTGCGGAATGTGCGAGAGCACGGATTCCAGATGCACCACTACCGTGGCTGTGCGGGGGACCCACTTATAAGCTGGCGGGGTGAGCCCGCTTTCTTTGCTTACTTTCTTTGCGGCGGCAAAGAAAGTGAGTGCCGCCCCGCACAGGGGCAACGCCAATAGACCACCACCAAATCAAGGAAAGGCCAAAACAGCAAGCCAACCCAACCCAAGCGCCGCTCAGGCCAAACCAACAGCCTGCCCACTCAAAAGCGACTCCCTCAACGCGCTACCAATCCGCGTAGCCTCAACCGCATCAGCAAGCGTAGCGCCGCACCCCACCCCACCCCGCACAGCGGCAACAAACTCCCTGGCCTCAACCAGAAACGCCTCCTCAAACCGATCAAAAAACGTCGGCGTGCACTCATTCCGAATCCCGGTCCGATCATAAATCTCGACCCGATTCACCGACGGATTCCGCCCAATCGCCAACGCCCCAGCCGTCCCAATCACTTCACTATGACTATCGTTCCCATGCGCCTGCGTCCGCGACGCATAAAACACCGCGAGCTTGCCACCCTCGAACTCACAAATCGCAACCCCGTTATCGACGTCGCCAAACTCCCGCAGCCCTTCATGCAACGCCACCGCCCCTGCGGCAAACACCCGCGTGGCACGCGGCTTCCCTAACAGCCAACGCGCGACATCGATATCGTGCACCGTGCAATCAAGAAAAATCCCGCCCGACGTCGCCGCAAAGCGCACGAAAAACCCATCGGTATCGTTCTGATCCGTCGTCTGCGATCGCACCAAAAAAGGCCGCCCGATCGCGCCCGCCTCGATCCTGTCGAACGCATCCCGATAGCTCGGATCGAAGCGCCGCATAAACCCAATGGTCGCCTGCAAATGCGGATACCGCGCCGCCTCGGCCAGCACCCGCTCGCACTCCGCCAGATCCAGCGACAACGGCTTCTCGCAAAACACATGCTTGCCGGCCCGCAACGCCTCGATAATCTGTTGCGCGTGCAACGACGACGGCGTCACCAGCCACACCGCATCCACGTCGCGATCCGCCAGCAACTCGGCATATTCGCTATAAAGCCGCGGCTCGGGCAACGCCTCGCGCGCCCACGCGCGCTCTTCTTCCACCGGACTACAGGCGGCCACCAGCGCAGCCCCCGGCACCCGGTACGCGAGATTCTCCGCATGACGCTTGCCCAGCCGCCCCAACCCCACCACGCCCAGCCGAAGCCGCCCCGTGTCCGCGCTCATCACAAGGCCTCGCCGAGTTTGACCGCACGGCCCTCGCGCCACGAACGCGTGGCGGCATCGGCCAGTTCAAGCGCTTTCAAACCATCGGCAACGGTCGTGCGCACCGGTTTGCCACGCGTCACCGCATCGAAGAAATGCGCGATTTCAAGCGCATAGGCCGCACGGTAACGTTCGAGGAAAAACGCTTCCGGCACGTCGCTCGATACTTCGGTTTTCGAATACGCCGTGACTTCCGTCGGCCGCACATTGCCCGCCTGCAGCATGCCGGTGCTGCCCAGCACTTCGAAACGCTGGTCGTAACCATACGCGGCACGACGCGCGGTGTTGATCTGGCACAAACGGCCGCGCTTCGTGCGGATCGTCACCGCCGTCGAATCGATGTCGCCCGCCTCGGCAATCGCCGGATCGGTCAGGCAACTGCCGGTGGCGTGCAACGTATCGGCTTCGTCGTCGAGAATCCAGCGGAAGATGTCGAAGTCGTGAATCAGCATGTCCTTGAAGATGCCGCCCGAGTGCCGGATGTAGTCGACCGGCGGCGCACCGGGATCGCGGCTCGTCACCACCAGCATCTCCGGCGTGCCGATTTCGCCCGCGTCGATACGCGCCTTCAACGCGGAAAACGTCGGGTCGAAGCGCCGCTGAAAACCGATCATGCACACCACGCCCGCTTGCGCCACCGCGTCGGCGCAAGCGCGCGCGCGTTCCAGCGTGAGGTCGACCGGCTTCTCGCAAAACACGTGCTTCTTTTGCGCGGCGGATTTCAGAATCAGATCCGCATGCGTGTCCGTGCTCGAACAGATCACGGTCGCGCCGATCGACGCATCGCCCATCGCGCCGTCGATATCCGCCACCTGCGCACCATGCTCGGCGGCGAGCGCCGCGGCGGCTTCGCGATTCACGTCGACCACGTACTTGAGCCGCACGCCCGGCTGCCGCGCGAGATTGGCCGCATGAATCTTGCCGATACGTCCCGCGCCGAATACCGCTACATCGATCGTCTTTGCCACATCAGTCATCGTATCCTCCGGTGTCTTTGGATTCTTCAACGTTCAATTCGAGCTTGTACGCGAGCGCGATAAACAACGCCTGGCACAAACAGATCGTGCTGGTGAGCGAGCGGAACGCGAACGCGCTGCCCTCTTTCACATACAGTTGGGTCGTCGCGTAACGGGACAGCGGCGACAGTTGACTATCCGTAATCACCAAGGTTTTCGCCTGATGGTGATGCGCGACGCGCAAGCAATACTGCGTTTCCTTGCCGTACGGCGCGAAGCTGATCGCGATCACCACGTCGCCCTTCTTCACGCTGCGAATCTGTTCGCGGTACATGCCGCCGAAACCGGACACGAGATGCACGCGCTTGGGCGTGTGCTGCAACGCGTAGACGATGTAGCTCGCCACCGGAAACGAACGCCGCACGCCGATCACGTAAATGTTGTCGGCCTGCTGCAGCATCTTCACGGCGGCGTCGAACTGCGCGTCGTCGAGGCCGGCTTCGAGTTCTTCGAGCCCGCCACGCGACGCCGCGATAAATTCGCGCGCCACCGAGCCGCCCGACAACGCGCCCGGCTTCTCGTCGATCAGCTTGCGAATGCGCTGCTGATAACTCGGCGACGAACTGCCCTGCCCCGTATAAGCCTGACGGAACACCGCCTGCAAATCCGAGAAGCCGGAAAACCCGAAGCGCTGCGCAAACCGCACCACCGCCGACGGATGCACGCCGCAACTCGCGGCGATGTCGCTGGTGCGATCCACCATCACGCTGGAGCGATGCTGTTCGATATAAGTCGCGACATTCTTCAACTGACGCGGCAACGCCTCGTAGTTCTCCGCGATGCGCTGCATCAATTCATCGACGCTGGGCAATTCTTCCGTGCTCTCTTCCGCCATGGCTCTCTCTCGGGTGCTTTATTGCAGTGCGGTATCGGCCGCTAAGGCCCGCCACACGGCGTCCTGACGCTGCCGATTATAGGCAGCGGCCCCGTCAAATGGAACGTATTTTCTATTTTTATTTGTCATGAAATTTTCATTGCAACGCTCGGGAAGATGGCCTAATCTTGGTCGTGAGCGATGGCGTCGAGCTGAACCGCGCGACCCGATTTGCGACCGGAAAGCCGCCCGCCAGACGCTCCCTTCAATAACGACAGACCGAGAAAGGTGGAGACAATGAGACTTTGCAAGGGCAAGGGTGCGCTCAGGATTCTGGTGACGGCATTGACGTTGGCGACGGGATTCGGCGCGGCCTCGGCCGCCCGCGCGGCGGACGCCCATTTCGTGCTGATCAGCCACGCGCCGGATTCGGATTCATGGTGGAACACCATCAAGAACGCGATCAAACAGGCCGACGAGGACTTCAACGTCGAAACCGATTACCGCAACCCGCCGAACGGCGACATCGCCGACATGGCGCGGCTGGTCGAACAGGCCGCGGCGCGCAACTACGACGGTGTGATCGTCTCGATCGCCGACTTCGACGTGCTGAAGAGTTCGATCGCCAAGGTCACGCAGAAACACATTCCGCTCGTCACGATCAACTCCGGCACCGAAGAGCAAAGCGCCCAGCTCGGCGCGATCATGCATGTCGGCCAACCTGAATATGCGGCCGGCAAAGCGGCGGGCCAGAAAGCGAAGGCCGCCGGCATCAAGTCGTTCCTGTGCGTGAACCACTATGCGACGAATCCGGCTTCGTTCGAGCGCTGCCGTGGTTTCGCCGATGCGCTCGGCGTCGACTTCAAGACCTCCACGCTCGACGCGGGCCAGGACCCGACCGGCGTGCAGTCGAAGGTGAGCGCGTATCTGCGTAATCATCCGGACACGCAGGCGGTGCTCGCGCTGGGTCCGCTGTCGGCTGATCCGACCATCAAGGCGCTGCAACAGATGGGCCTTGCGGGCAAGGTCTGGTTCGCTACGTTCGACTTCGACAGCGACATTGCGAAGGCGATCCAGGACGGCACGATCCAGTTCGCGATCGATCAGCAACCGTACTTGCAGGGTTATATCCCGGTCGCCGTACTGGCGATCGTGAAGAAGGAGCACACCACCGACCCGGCGAAGATCCGCCAGATCCTGCAGGCCAATCCGAAGTTCAAGGAACGGCTCGCCACTTACGGACTCGCGCCTTCTTATGGGCCGCGCAATATCGGCTCGGGCCCGGGCTTCATCACCAAGGCCAACGTCGACAAGGTGCTGAAGTACGCGGGTCAATACCGCTAAGCCGCCACAGGCCGCTCATCGCCTGAACCTGCCGCGAGCATCGCGACCACGACGATCGCCACGCTCGCGGCCAACGACAAACAAGCGGGGACCGGCCGGATCGCTTCGGCCCGGCCGGCACTCGCCCGCCCGTTGTATTTGACGTGCAGCCTCGTCGCGCTGCACCGGCATGCCGCACTGACAGACGCGACCTGCCGCCCTGTTCGCCGCATTTACTTTGCTTCAAACGCCGCCCGGGTTGCCGACGACCAGTCGCCCGCCGGCGTATCAAGGAGAGCTTCAAATGGGTGTCGCCAACATTTTTCATCCCCATCCCCGCAAGCAGCCGCCGACCGATCCGCAAGATCCGACGGGACAGGCCAGCACCACGACGGCCGCCAGCGCCGACGAACGGGTGCGCCGGGAGTCGTGGTTCAAGCATTTGCTGAATCGCCCGGAATTCGCGGCGCTCGCCGGCACTGCGATGGTGTTTATCGTGTTCGGCGTGGCGGCCGGCAACTCGGGCATGTTCAATCTCGACGGCGTGATGAACTGGTCGCAAGTCGCGGCCTATCTGGGTCTGATTGCGGTCGGCGCCTGCGTGCTGATGATTGCCGGTGAATTCGATCTGTCGATCGGTTCGATGATCGGCTTCGCCGGCATGATGGTCGCGCTGCCCACCATGTATTTCCACTGGCCGATCTGGCTCGCGATCATTTTCGCGTTCGCCGGCTCGATGCTGCTCGGCGCGCTCAACGGTTATCTGGTGATGCGCACGCGCTTGCCGTCGTTCATCGTCACGCTCGCCTTCCTGTTCATTTTGCGCGGCCTCACGCTGGCCTTATCCGTGATGTTCGCCGATCGCACCATCATTTCCGGTGTCGGCGACGTCGCGCGTCAGGACTGGCTGGCGCACACGCTGTTTCAGGGCGTCGCGTTCAAAGGTTTGTTCGTCTGGCTGGGTCATCTCGGTCTCGTCAAGATGCTCGACACCGGTGTGCCGCTCGTGCCCGGCATTCCCAAGGTGCTGCTGTGGTGGCTTGGTCTCGCCATCGTCTGCGCGTTCGTGCTGGCACGCACTCGCTTCGGCAACTGGATTTTCGCGGTGGGCGGCGACGCCAACGCGGCGAAGAACGTCGGCGTGCCGGTCCGGCGCGTGAAAATCTCGCTGTTCGTGCTGACCGCGTTCTGCTCGTGCCTGTATGCGGTGCTGCAAGTGTGCGACATCGGCTCGGCCGCGGCCGACCGCGGACTGCAGGCGGAATTCGAAGCCATCATCGCCGCCGTGATCGGCGGCACGCTGCTCACCGGCGGCTACGGTTCGGTGATCGGCGCCTGCTTCGGCGCGTTGATCTTCGGCGTCGTGCAGATCGGCATTACCTATACCAATGTCGACTCGGACTGGTTCCGCGTGTTCCTCGGCGTGATGCTGCTGTTCGCCGTGCTGTTCAATCACTACGTGCGTAGCCGCGTGGCGGCGTCCCGCTAAACCGCGCTAATTCTCGCCAATTTCGCTAAGGCACGGAGTTCACGATGAGCACCCTCGAACAGACTGACGACGACACCATCCTGTCGCTGGAAAACGTGAGCCGCTATTTCGGCAACATCATTGCGTTGAAGGACATCAACATCAAACTGCGGCGCGGCGAAGTGCATTGCCTGCTAGGCGACAACGGCGCGGGCAAATCGACGCTGATCAAGACGCTCGCCGGCGTGCATCAGCCGAGCGAAGGCACGTATCGCGTCGACGGCAAACCGGTGCGCTTCAACTCGCCGAAAGACGCGCTCGATCTCGGTATCGCGACCGTCTATCAAGATCTGGCGCTGGTGCCGCTGCTGTCGGTGGCGCGCAATTTCTTCATGGGACGCGAGCCGCAGAAAAAACTGCTGGGCTTCATCAACGTGATGGACCTCGAACACTGCGCCACCGCCGCGCGCGACAAGCTCGCGGAGATGGGCATCAACGTGCGCGACCCGCATCAACCGATCGGCACGATGTCCGGCGGCGAAAAACAATGTCTGGCGATCGCGCGAGCCATTCATTTCGGCGCGCGCGTGCTGATTCTCGACGAACCGACCGCCGCGCTCGGCGTCAAGCAGAGCTTCAATGTGCTGAAGCTGATTCACAAGGCGCGCGCCAAAGGTATTTCGGTGATCTTCATCACGCACAACGTTCATCACGCGTATCCGATCGGCGATTCGTTCACGCTCCTCAATCGCGGCAAATCGCTCGGCACGTTCACGAAAGACACCATCAGCAAGGATGAAGTGCTCGACATGATGGCCGGCGGCGCCGAGATGCAGAAGATGATGGGCGAACTCGAAGGCGCGACGATCTGATTGGATCTGATCTATTCGCGTGGGCTGCGGTGCGAAGACGCCGAATCCCACGCTCAGCTATTCAGGATTATTCATGGCTCACTCCAGCACTCCCAGCGCTAACCCGTCCGGCCCGGTGTCGGCTTCGGGTTCGACCAGCGGCCGCTTCGCGCCGGGCCGCACGCGCGACATTGTCTGTCTCGGCCGGCTCGCCGTGGATCTGTACGCACAGCAGGTCGGCGCGCGGCTCGAAGACGTGTCGAGCTTCGCGAAGTATCTCGGCGGTTCGTCGGCGAATATCGCGTTCGGCTGCGCGCGGCTCGGCCTTGCGTCGGCGATGCTGGCGCGCGTCGGCAACGATCACATGGGCCGCTTTCTCACCGAGACGCTCACCCAGGAAGGGTGCGATGTCAGTCATGTGCGCATCGATCAGGAACGTCTGACCGCGCTCGTGTTGCTCGGCCTGAAAGACCGCGATACGTTCCCGCTGATCTTCTACCGCGAGAACTGCGCCGATATGGCAGTCGACGAGGCGGATTTCGACGAGGCGTTCATCGCGTCGTCGAAAGCGCTGCTGATCACCGGTACGCACTTCTCCACCGAACAGGTGAACCGCACGAGCCGCCGCGCGCTGGATTACGCGCGCCGTAACCAGGTGCGCACGGTGCTCGATATCGACTACCGTCCGGTGTTGTGGGGCCTCACGGGCAAAGCGGACGGCGAAACCCGCTTCGTCGCGAGCGAAGGCGTCACCGCGCATTTGCAGCGGATTCTGCCGCTATTCGACCTGGTGATCGGCACCGAGGAAGAATTCCGTATTGCCGGCGGCAAGACCGAACTGGTCGATGCACTCGCGATGGTGCGCGCCGTGACATCCGCCACGCTGGTGCTCAAGCGCGGGCCGCTCGGTTGCCAGATCATCGACGGCGCAGTGCCCGCCTCGCTCGACGAAATCCCGATTCAAGGCGGCGTGGAAGTCGACGTGCTGAACGTGCTCGGCGCGGGTGACGCGTTCGCGTCCGGTTTCCTCTCAGGATGGTTGCGCGATCAACCGCTCGAAGCCTGCGCGCGCGCCGCGAACGCGAGCGGCGCGCTGGTGGTGTCGCGGCACGGTTGCGCCCCGGCCATGCCGACGCCGGCCGAACTCGATTACTTCCTGCGCGAAGCGAAGGCCGACCCGCAACGCATGCGTCGCCCGGATCGCGACGCGACCTTGGCGCGTTTGCATCGCGTCTCGCCGGCCCGCAAACAATGGGACGAAGTGCTCGGCTTCGCGTTCGATCACCGCAACCAGTTCTTCGAGCTCGCGCAGCAAACCGGCGCCGACGAAGCGCGCATCGCGCAGCTGAAAGGTCTGTTCGTCGAAGCCGTCGCGCAGACTGAAAGCGCGTTGGGCTTGCAGGACCATATCGGCGTATTGATCGACGACCGTTACGGCCAGGACGCGCTGAACGCCGCCACCGGACGCGGCTGGTGGATCGGCCGTCCGGTCGAACTGCCCGGCTCCGTGCCGCTGGTCTTCGATCACGGCCGCTCGATCGGCACCTCGCTGATTCCGTGGCCGCACGACCATATCGCCAAGTGCCTGGTGCAATTCCATCCGGACGAGCCGATCGAACAACGTCTCGAACAGGAAGCGCAGTTGCGCGCGCTGTACGACGCGACCCAGGCAAGCGGCCATGAACTGCTGCTCGAGGTGATTCCGCCGAAGCACGCGTCGCTGCCGCAAGGTCCGGACATCGTGTATCGCGCGTTGAAGCGGCTGTACAACATCGGCATCTATCCGGAATGGTGGAAGCTCGAACCGATGGACGCCGCGCAATGGCAGGCCGTCGACGCGCTGATCGCCGAACGCGACCCGTATTGCCGTGGCGTGGTGCTGCTCGGTTTGTCGGCGGGCGTGGAGCAGTTGAACGAGGGCTTTCGCGCCGCCGCGCAATCAGCGACATGCCGCGGTTTCACCGTGGGCCGTACGATTTTTCACGAACCGAGCCATGCGTGGCTCGCCAATGAAATCGGCGACGACGAACTGATCACGCGCGTGCGGCGAACGTTCGAAACGCTGATCGCGTCATGGCGCGCGGCGCGTGGCGAAAACGCGGCGCGGCACGGTGCGTCGAGCCGCGTTCATCAGGAGCAGGCCGCATGAACCAGCGCGTAATGCATCACGACACGGCGTCCGCCAACGACGCCACCCAGGCGCGTCCCTCGGTATCCAGCACGATCCGCCTGACGACCGCTCAGGCGCTGGTGCGCTATCTTGCCGCGCAACGCGTCCTCACCGAAGACGGCAAAGACACCGAGACGCTATTCGGCGGCGTCTTCGCGATCTTCGGGCATGGCAATGTCGCGGGGATCGGCGAGGCGCTGTATCAGCATCGCGAGGAATTGCCGACGCTGCGCGCCCACAATGAACAGGCAATGGCGCACAGCGCGATTGCTTTCGCGAAAGCGCATTTCCGCCGCCGCATGATGGCCGTGACGACCTCGATCGGACCGGGTGCTACCAATCTGGTGACGGCGGCGGCACTGGCCCATGTGAACCGTTTGCCGGTGTTGCTGCTGCCCGGCGACATCTTCGTGTCGCGCGCGCCGGATCCGGTGTTGCAGCAGGTGGAAGACTTTCACGACGGCGGCGTTTCCGCCAACGACGCGCTCAAACCGGTGTCGCGCTATTTCGACCGGATCGTGCATCCGGCGCAGTTGCTAAATGCGTTGCCGCGCGCCGTGCGCGTGCTGACCGACGCAGCGTTGTGCGGTCCCGTCACGCTCGCGTTGCCGCAAGACGTGCAGGCTCAAGCGTGGGATTTCCCCGTGGAGTTTTTCGAGCCGCGCAGGGTCCGCTTTCATGCGCCGGCGCCGCGTGTCGATGAGATCGAAGCCGCCGTCGCGCATTTGCGTCGCGCCAAACGGCCGCTGATCGTTGCGGGCGGTGGCGTGCTCTACGGCCACGCCACCGACGCGCTGCATCGCTTCGCCACCACGCACGGCGTGCCGGTCGCGGAAACCCAGGCCGGCAAGGGCTCGCTGGCGTGGAACGATCCGTTGAACGCGGGGGCGCTGGGCGTGACGGGTTCGCCGGCGGCCAACGCGCTCGCGCACGATGCCGACTGCGTGCTCGCCATCGGCACGCGTCTACAGGACTTCACCACCGGCTCGAACACGTTGTTCACGCAGGCCGACGTGGTGGCGATCAACGCCAACGCATTCGACGGCATCAAACATCGCGCCCTCGTCGTGGAAGCCGACGCGCGTCTCGCACTCGACGCGCTCGCCGAACCGCTGGAAGGATGGCACGCGGAACGCCCCTGGACCGCACGCGCGCACAAACTCGCGGCAAGCTGGCGCGACACCGTGAGCACGCTCACGCATGCGCCGCAACGCGACAGCGTGCTGCCATACGAAGGCGATGTGATCGGTGCGATCCAGCGTTCGAGCCCGGGATCGGCGGCGAACGACATCGTCGTCTGCGCGGCGGGCACCCTGCCCGCCGAATTGCACAAGCTGTGGCGCGCCGGCAAACCGGGCGCGTATCACGTCGAATACGGCTATTCGTGCATGGGCTACGAGATTGCCGGCGGTCTCGGCGCGAAGCTCGCGCGGCCGGCGCGCGAAGTGATCGTGATGGTCGGCGACGGCAGCTATCTGATGATGAACAGCGAGATCGCGACCTCGGTGATGATTGGCGCGAAGCTGATCGTCGTGGTGCTCGACAATCGCGGCTACGGCTGCATCAACCGCTTGCAACAGGCGTGCGGCGGCGCACCGTTCAACAATCTGCTGGAGGACTGCATGCAGGGTCCGCTCGGCGCACCGCAAATCGATTTCGCCGCGCATGCGCGCTCTCTCGGCGCACAAGCCGAGCACGTCGCGAATATCGCCGCACTCGAAGCGGCGCTGCAACGCGCACGCGCCGCGGATCGCACTTACGTGATCAGTATCGACACCGACCCTGCCCGCACCACCGACGAAGGCGGCTGGTGGTGGGAAGTCGCCGTGCCCGAAGTGTCGGCGCGCCCCGCCGTGCGCGACGCGCGCGCGAAATACGACGCGCAGCTCGCGGCCCGCGCCGAATCGGCCGACGCCGGCGAGCACGCTGCCCAACCCGACAACGAATGAGGACGTCCGCATGACTGCTTTCGACGTACGTATCGGCATCAACCCGTTATCGTGGATGAACGACGATCTGCCTTCGCTCGGCGGCGAGACGCCACTCGACGTAGCGCTGACGGAAGGCCGCCAGATCGGCTATCAGGGCTTTGAACTGGGCAACAAATTTCCGCGCGAGCCGCAGGCGCTGAAGGCGCTGCTCGCGCAATACGATCTCGCGCTGGTGTCCGGCTGGTATTCCGGCCGCCTCGCGCGCGGCAGCGTGGAAGACGAAATCGCGGCGGTCGGCCCGCATCTGGAACTGCTCGCGCAAAACGGCGCGACGGCCATGGTCTATGGCGAGGTGGCCGATTCGATTCAGGGCGCGCCGCAGCCGTTGTATCAACGGCCGCGTTTTTTCAGCGACGCGCAATGGGCGGCGTACGCGGCGCGGGTCGATGAATTCGCCCGCTATACGTTGAGTCGTGGCGTGCGACTGGCTTATCACCATCACATGGGCGCCTATGTCGAAACGCCCGCCGACGTCGATCAGTTGATGGCGCGCACGAGCGACGCCGTCGGCCTGTTGTTCGACGCGGGGCACATCACGTTCGCGGGCGGCGATCCGCTGGCGGTGCTCGACAAACATATCGGCCGCGTGTGCCACGTGCATTGCAAGGACGTGCGCCCCGCCGTGATGAAGCTCGCACGCAATCGCAACTGGAGTTTTCTCGACGCGGTGATTGCCGGCGCTTTCACGGTGCCGGGCGACGGCGCGGTGAATTTCCCGGCCATCATCGAGCGCCTGAAGCGTCACGGCTATTGCGGCTGGCTCGTGGTCGAAGCGGAACAGGACCCGGTGGTCGCGCCGTCGTTCGAGTATGCGCAGAAGGGTTATCGCACGTTGCGCGCGTTGGTGGATGCGCCGCTCGACGGTGTGGGCAATGGCGTGGATCAGGAGGCAGCATGAGCTTATTGGTGAAGGCGCAGCGCGACGGCCAGACGATCGCGCGGGTCACGCCGGAGTCGGCGTGCTGGCGGTACGTGGGATTCGCCGCTTACCGGTTGGGCGCGAACGAAGTGGTGCATGTGCTCGAAGCGGCGCGCGAGGTGTGTATCGTCGTGCTGACCGGCGCGGTGGATATCGAAACCGAGCATGCCACGTGGACCGCTTTGGGTTCGCGCGACAACGTGTTCGAAGACGCCGCGCCGTATGCGGTGTATTTGCCGCCCGGTGTGCGCGCGACGGTGCGCGCCAATCGCGAGGCGGAGATCGGCGTGGCGAGCGCGCCGGCCAAGGGCGAGTTCCCGGCGCGGCTGATCGAACCGGCTTCCATGAAGCGCTCCACGCGCGGCAAGGGCCTGAATACGCGCTACGTGTGCGATATTCTTCCGCAGACCGAGCAGGCGGAGTCGTTACTGGTCGTCGAAGTCAGAACGCCGGGCGGCCACGCATCGAGCTATCCGCCGCATAAGCACGACACAGACAATGTCCCGCACGAGAGTTCGCTCGAAGAGACTTACTACCACCGCTTGAATCCGCCGCAAGGCTTCGCGTTCCAGCGCGTGTACACCGACATGCGCGACATCGACGAATCGATGGCCGTGGAAAATCACGACGTGGTGATGGTGCCGCGTGGCTATCATCCGGTGATCGTGCCGTATGGTTACGACTCGTACTATCTGAATGTGATGGCCGGCGGCCAACGGGTCTGGCATTTCCGCAACGACCCGGCGCATGAATGGATCATCCATAAAGACGCTTGAGCGGTCTGGCATCACGGCGCGTCCCGACGCGCCGTGATGTGACGTGACGTTCGCTACTTTCTCGTGGCCAGGTCGACGTCGAGGCCGCCGTCGGTGCCCATTCGTACCGTGCCCTTCGACACGTCGCGGCGATAGGCGTACAGATCGAATTTCATCACGCCCGGGTTCGAACTGTCCTTGATGAAGGTTCTCGTATTCGTCACCAGCGAATTGAACATCTTCACGTCGCCGGATTCGATCCACACGAAACTCTTGCCCGCATTCGCGGGCGGCCGCGCCGCGGCAATCGCGCCGTCACGCTTGAATTTCAGCACCAGGCCTTCGTCCGTCACCGTCGCGCTGGCGAGGCGCCCTTGCAGCACCGGCGGCGGAAACACCGTGTACTGGTCGAACACCAGTTCGTTGCCCTTTAACGCCACGCCCTTGCGCGTGAACGGCGTCAACGACGCCAGCGGAATATCCAGCGCGCGCAGCAAGCCCGCCTGCGGCACGCCCAGCACTTTCACCGAGGTCGGTTCGTACACGAGATGCCGTTCGTCCTTCGCGACGATCGTGCCGCTCATCGTGGTCGGCAGCCATACGCCGGGAAAGTGATTCCACAACTTGATGCCACCGGTGACTTCGAGCTTACCGTCGACGGGTTTCAATTGCAGATCGTTCAGCGAGCGCGGCTCGTAGTCGAGCAGGTAGTCGTTGAACAGCGCCGCCATGGCCGGCCACGGTTCGACCACCTCGCCCCCGATGATGTGAATATCGTATTGATCCGGGTCGTCCAGATCGACGGGCTGGCCCGGGTGCTTCGGCACCATCTGCGCGTCCAGCGATCGCACATGAAAACCGATCCGCCCGGCTACGTAGAAGTCGACGTTCTCGACGTGAATCAACGGCGCGACGCCCGGCGAATGACGCTCGTCGGTGAATGCGGATCCGGGCGTCGCCATGCTCTGGCCGCTGAATGCCGCGCGTGTGCCGACCGGGATTGCGCGGGCAACCGAGGCAGCCCTCAAGGTCGGCGGCACATGTTGCCAGACCAGCCGCGCCTGCGCGAGCGAAGCCTGTTGCGCGCGGATGAAGCTGTCGTTGAAACGCGCGCCGGCGCTGCCCGTTTGCTGCGCCGTGTCGTTCGCCGCGGCGGCGCTGGTGCTGGCGCTTGCACTGGCGAGCGTCGAATAGGACGGCAGATGCACATCCAGCGCGCCCGCCTCGTCGAAGGTCAGATAGCCGGCGGCCATCTGGTCGCGGTAGTGGTACAGGTCCAGCACGAAGGGCGTGTTGGCGTCGAGCGGCGTGATCGCCATGTCGATGTTCATCGGCATCGAGCGCATGAATTTCACGTCGCCGCCCTGCACCAGCAGGCCGCGGGTGGGCATCGTCGCGGGCCAGTCGATTTTCGGCACCGTGTGGTCGTCCAGCGTGAAGCGTACGCCGGCCGCGCTCGTGTCGATGTGCGTGATGCTCATGCGTAACGCGGGTGGCGGCGTCAGTTTGGCGACCTGCATTACCACGTCGTCGCCGTCCAGACGCGCGATCGGCGTGTCGACTTTCAGCAGGTCGGCCATCTTGACGTGCGCGGCCTGCATCAGCTTGTCGGCGCCGACGCCGGCAACTTCGACGTGATCGGCGTGGAACACGAGTTCATTGGCGTTGCGCATCGACAAGGCGCCGCTCAGCACGATCGGCACCCAGGTTTCGCGATGCATCTCGCCGGTGATGCGCAAGCTGCCGCCATCTTGCGGCACCACCCGCATGTTGCGCAGCGGCGAGCCTTGATACTGGAACAGGTAGCGGTCGAAGATCGCGGTGAGCCTGGCGCTGTCGAGCGTGACGTCGCCGCGGTGCACGTTGATCGTCACGCTCGTCGGGTCGTCGAATACGATCGGCTGCCCGGGATGCGCGGGAGTCAGCGTCGCGGCCATGTCGTGGATCATGAAGCCGATGTCGCCCGTGACCCGAAAGTCGACGTCGCGCGCGAACATCAGCGAACCGTCGATGCCGGAATCGCGCAACGTTAGTGGGCGGGTACGCTTTTCGGTCATGCCGCTGGCCGACGGCAGACGTTCGGCGACCGCCTGTTCGGCAGCAAGTTGTTTGGCCTTGGCGAGTTCGAGTGACGGGCGTGACGATGCGGCGGTGCCGTGCGAGGTGTCGGCGGTGTTAAGGGCGGTGTCTTGAGACGGCGTTGCGGTGACGGTATTGCCGGTTGCGCTCGCCGCGCTCATCGCCGCGCTCATCGATCCGCTAGCGGGTTTCGCCGGCGTGGACGACGTATCCGTGGTGCTCGAACTCGCGTCCGCGCAAGCGGACATCAGCAAGGCGGCGGTCAACAACGCGACGCCGACGCCGATCGGTGCGCACCACGCTCGCGTGTGCGCGGCTCTTCGGGACCGTGGCGACCGTGCCGACCCTGCCCCGTGCAGCGCGTTGGTGGCTGCTTCGGCTGTGATGCGCGTCTGTTTCATGATGTCTCCTCCTGAAGCTGCGACGCATCTTGTGCGCGCCGGCTGCGGCATGGTTCGTCGCGCTGACGGCGGCTTTAAACACCACGCCGACGCCGCGCGTCTTTGATCTGATTGTCTTGATTTGTCAGCGCGCTGCCGACAAGATTTCTGGAGGACGCTCACCAAACGATCAAGCGTTTGAATCGCCGCGGTGAGTCGGTGGGAAGCCGCATGGGTCGGACGTCAGCGGCGCGCCGCGAAACGACATTCAAACGGCATTGACGGGCCTGATTGACGCGACGTGCGAGGTTAGCGGAGATGTCGAAGCCCACGAGGCACTCGCCGCGGACGCAAACCGGCCGCGTCAATCGATTTGTGGCGCTGCAATAAAAAGGCGGTCATCCGACCGCCTTGGGGTATCACGCGGTCTGCTGAACCCATTGCTTACGCCAACCGGGTGCTTCAAAGGGATCCGAAAAATACTGGGTCTCGTGGACGACCTTGCCGTCACGAAACTCCATGATGCTGACCGTCCAGAACGCGCGGCCGCTATAGGTGATTTCGTATTCCGTCACCCACAGATTCCCTTCGCCCTGAATGCGCCTGACGTCGAATCCCGATGGCTTGTCGGGATGATGTCCGCGTAGTGCCTGCAAATTGGCCCGGCCGAGAATTCGCTCACCCGATTGGGGATAGTCGCAGATGGCGTCGTCAGCGTAAATAGCATGCTCCGCGTCCAGATCGCCGGCCGCCGATGCGCGCCAGTGCGCATTCAAGGCTTCAAGCAACGGTTCTTCCTGCATGGCAACACCTCCGCACTACTTTCTGTTCCGCGATAAAGGATTGACGCGGGTAGGCTGATTCAGTGTAGCAAACGAATCGCGGGTGAATGACGCTAACCGGACGAAGCTGGGAGTGGATCCGCACCCCGGAGAAATCAGCTCGGGACGATAGTCACTCGAGGCCAGCGCTGTGGATATTGCTTCTGTTCCACACGTTTCCGATACGTCTCCACGCTGACACGCGCCGGATTTCGTCGCACCACCATACCGAACAGATCGTCGAGCCCATAGGGCGCAATCACATCGATCGAATCGTCCCAACGTAGCGTCAGCCCGACCGAGGTGGCGAATTCCGGCCACGATGCCACGGCGTCTTTCAACGAAGCGAGTGGCGCAACGGTATGACCAAACGTTGCGTCGAACCATTGGTGCACGGCGGCCTGATTGGTCACGTCCCATGGCATCGATGGATACGCATCCGTCAGGCAGCGTCGATATTCCGCATCGCGCGCGGACGAGAGATCGGACGCCTCGAAGTAAGCCACGTCGACATCTGAAAGAGCGGATGGGACGCGCAGTTCATGAAGGGCGTCCCATACGAGATTGCGAACAGCGCCTGCGCCGATACACCAGGAAGACAGGTTCAAACCGCGCGCTGCAACGAGTGCGGACCAGAACCACGTCGATTCGCTTGCGAGGTTGACGAGTTGGGCTTCGAGGTCGATTGATGGCATGGATGAGAGAGAGAAGGAACCAGACTGGTATTGGCAGGAATCGTGCTTTTTACCAGACGGGTTCCGAAGGGATCTTTCAGTCGGATTTTACAAGCCCAGCCTTTCCTCCAGTCGACGCATCTCCTGCTGCCATTCCTTCTGCAAATGAGGCTTTTGATGCTTCGGCTTGCGCGCCAGGTCCATCTCTAGCCACGATTCCAATTGGCACCAGCGCTGCCATTGCACTTCAGCCTCGTCACCAGCGAAGCCGGACTGCACGCTCAAATCGACTCGTGCAGCCGGAGCAGGCTCGGATCGCACCTTGTCGCCGGTCGCGAACAGACGCTGATACGCACTGGCGGCGTCCGGCCATTCCTGGACCCGGCCGTCGCCGATAACCCAGAAGCGGTTGCAACTGTTTTCGATCAGTTCCCGATCGTGCGAAACCAGCAGAAAGCCGCCGACGAAAGCGGCCAGCGCTGTCGCGAGTTCACGCTTGCCGTCCAGATCCAGGTGATTGGTCGGTTCATCGAGCCATAACAGGTGATAGCTGGCCATGGACAGCGCCAGGAACAGCAACCGCGCTCGTTCACCGCCGCTGAGCGTGGCCACCTTCTGGCCGTGTCGCGAATAGGCGAACCCCGCCGAGATCAAGGCCTGTCGCCGCTCCCTGTCGCCAACCGGCGCGAATTTGTAGAGGGCGTCGGGCAGCGTCGCTTCGTCGGCCAGCTGACGCAGCGACTGATCGTAGTAGGCGATGCGCGCCGCCGGATGATAGCGCCAGCCCGCGCGTGTCTCGCCGGTCTGCACGTCGCTCCAGCACTGCCGCAATAGCGAAGACTTGCCGGCGCCGTTGCTGCCCAGCAGCGCGACCTTGTCACCCGGCCGCAACCACAGCGCGTCCAGCTCGAACAACACGGGCTGGTCGGACTGCGCGCGAACCTGCAGGCCTTCAAATGCCAGCAGACTATCGGCGGCCAGCGACTTCCCGTGCAATTTCAGGCACCACGGACTGCCACGACTGACGAAGGTCTGATCGTCTTTCAGCTTATCGGCGCGCCGCTGGATATTCTTGGCCTGACGCAACAGTTTTTCATTGTCATGCTCGCGACCCCAGATGGCGACGCGTTTGCTGCTGGCCGTCAACCGGTCGATTTCCTTTTGCTCGCCGTCATGGCGCAACTGCGCCGCGGCGTCGGCCTCGGCCAATGCGACCAACGCCTCGCTGCACGGCAAATCGAAGCTGTACAACTGCTGATCGCGCAGAATCCAGCTCTTGTCGCTGAGCGTGTCCAACAGTCGCGGATCGTGCGACACGAGAATGAAACCGCCCTGCCATCGGCCGAGGAAATCCTCGAGCCACAACAGCGACGGCAGGTCCAGATGATTGCTGGGTTCGTCCAGTAACAGCAGGTTAGGCTCCTGCAACACGGCGCGCCCCAGCAGCAGGCGCGTATGCTGCCCGCCGCTCAGGTTGGCCACGGGCGTCTCGGCGGCCTCGGGCAACGCCAGTTCGTTCAGCAGACTGTCGACTCGCCAATGTTGCTCCGGCTGTTTGTCTATTGCCTCGAGCAGCGCCTCGCGCGCCGTCAGGTTTTCGAGCCGCGGCGGCAGATGTTGCTCGACATGCTGCAGGCGGCACTGTCCCGCATATTGCACGCTGCCGGCGCCCGGTTCGCGGCTGCCGGCCAATAGGCCTAGCAGGCTGCTTTTGCCGCAGCCGTTATGGCCCAACAGACCAATGCGGTCGCCCAGTTTTACTGTAAAGGAAAGGTCGAGGAATAGCGGGCCGTGGCCGCTTTCCATTTGCAGGGAAAGTGCGGAAATCAGGGTTGTCATGCTTTTGCTCTCGTTTCTGCGGGACGTGTTTGTCCCTGTCAACAGGAGCGCTGGCGACAACAATGGAATCGAGAAAGAACTCGACCAGATGAGTAGGCTTTGCTCTGACCAGGTTATCGCAGCGCGATAGAACGCAGGTGAGAGCCGGCAAATGTGCTGGACCAATGTACCAACATCATTGGGTACACAAGCAGAACCATATTTACCTCCTTTTTTCAGAAAAGAGTTAATGTCTGCGCAGTGTAATCGGGCATGGGCGGTCTGGACAAGTACGAGTATCCGGTTTCGATCTGAATAAAACCTGCATAATCGCCAGTGAAATAGCCCTTACGCGCTGGAACCCGATTCTTCTATTTTTTCCACCTGGCTTGGATACCCTTGAGGACGAAGACTACTCCGCTAGCGCCAATAATAACGACGTCGTGCTGGACACAATGCGCGAGGCAGGTTGACCGTCAGGACGTCGCTATTCTTGATCGCTATTATTGACCGGCCGGCGATACGGTGCTCGGGGTTGCCAGCGTGTTGTGGCTTCCGGGCAGGTTGGTGAGCGACGTCGCGCTATTGCTTGAGCCATTCGCCAGGCCCGAGTTTGGCGACGCGGCGCCCGTGCCGCTTTCAGAATTCACGGCGCCAGGCGTGCCGTAACCGCTCGTTGCAGCGGCGGGCGACGTGACGCCTGGCGTCGCCAGTGTGTTATTGCTCTGCGCATAAGCGCCGGCCGACAGCGTGAGCGCGGCGACAGCCGCGATTAATGTGCTAGTTGCCTTGATCATGTCCCGCTCCTTTTTGATCTGGACTCGAATTGCGGCCTGAACGACCCATTCGCTTTTCTGCGAGGCGGCCATTGCCGGCCTGACTCGTGGCGATCTGGCATGCCCTCGCAGTTGTACACGTAGAGCAAACCCATAGATCACCGCACAGCTAGTCTAGGAAAGCGGTCGCAGATAATTAAGCACTTTATTTGCAAAGATGAATTGCTATTTCTGGAATTGAGTCGAGTGGCGTTTAATAGGCATCGTGAATGGAGACCGCATTAAGCCAAAGGATGATGCGCAGCGATCAGATTGCGCTTCCCCACGCCCATGCGAACCTCGACCTCTTCGAAAATCGCCTCGGCGAATTCCACCGCAGCCGGCTTCTCCGCGTCGTACATCATAACGAATTCAATCTCCGGCAATGCCGGCAAACCTTCGCTGACGCCGAGTTCGCGGAGTTCGTCGTCGATCACGCTGCGCGGCACCGGCGCAATGGCAATACCCGCTCGCGCAAATGCCCGAATGCCCATCACACTCGGACTTTCGCACGCAATGCGATACGGCATGCCGGCCAACGCGAGTGCCTTGACCGCCGCCTCCCGAAACGGACACGGATCGGGAAAACACGCCAGTGGCACGTCGCCTTCGGGAAGCGGCTCATGGCGCGCAAATGCCCAGCCGAGCGGCTCCCGCCACAACGTGGCGGCCGTGTTCGACGCCGAACACCGGCTGCCGATAACCAGATCGAAATCGCCATTCGCGTGGCGTCGAAACAGACTCTCGCCAATGTCGACGGTGAGATCCAGCAGTAATCCACGGCGCGCGGCGCTAAAACGCCGCATCGCGTCGGGCAACCATCCGCCGGCAAAATCCTCCGATGCGCCGACCCGCAGCTTGCCGCCGTAGGTGTCGCCCGCTCCCAACCGGGTTCGGGCTTCGTCGCTGAGGTTGAGCATGGCCCGCGCATAGCCGAGCAGCGTCTGGCCATGCTCCGTGAGCGCAACGCGACGCGTATTGCGCACCAGCAGCGCGCGCCCGATCTGCTCCTCGAGACGAACCACCTGGGCGCTCACCGCGGATTGACTCAAATGCAAGCGTCGCCCGGCACCCGTGAAGCTGCGCGCCTCCGCGACGACTACGAATGTACGAAGAAGCGCGGTATCGAGCGGGCTGTCCATTCATCACCAAACTGGGTTAATTCAAGCAATTAATAGCGTTTCTAAATTATAAGCGCAGTCGGTACGCTGCCAATCACGGTGAGCGACCACGCATTCCGCCCGTCGCCGTCACCTCCCGAAAGGACTGGCCTCATGACTCGCGTTCTCTATATCGAAGGTTCACCCAACAAGGGCTACTCGGCGTCCATCGAAGTGTGCAATGCGTTTCTGGATGCGTACCGCCTGGCGCATCCCGATCACGAGATTCAAAAGCTCGATCTGTGGAACGAGGCGCTTCCCGAATTCGATGCGGACGCCCTGGCCGCGAAATACGCCAGTTTAAGCGGGACGCCGTTGACGCCGAACCAGGCCGCCGCATGGCGGCGCATCGAAGCCCTTGCGGCGCCCTTTCACGAAGCCGACAAATTCCTGTTCGGTGTGCCGTTATGGAATTTCAGCATTCCGTACAAGCTGAAACAGCTGATCGATCTGATCTCGCAGAAGGACGTGCTGTTCTCGTTCGATAGTTCGGGTTTTGCCGGCATGTTGCGCGGGAAAAAGGCGGCAGTCGTTTATGCGCGCGGATTGAGCTATACGTCGCCGGGATCGCTGACGCCGGCCAGCGAATTCGACCTTCAGCGTCCTTACATGGAGACGTGGCTGAAGTTCGTGGGCGTGGAGAACGTCGCCGGCATCGTCGTGGAGCGCACGTTGTTCGGTCCCGATGGGAAGGTGGACCGAAGCCGCGCAATCGAAGAAGCCCGCGCAATGGCACGCGAGTTTTGAGTATGCCGGCGGCGACAGGAATGGGGCGAAGAAACGCTTAATCGTGGCACGTGCAAATTTCGAATTCGTGGCCGTCGGGGGTCGCCAGAACGACGCTGGTCATATCGTCGTTCAACTGCATGACGACGGTTGCCCCGAGAGACTTTGCGCGGTCCAGAAAGGCCGGCAGAGAAGACGCATCGAACTCGAACACGGGCACGCTAGCGCTACCGACTAACTCATCGCCGAAATCATTCAGCAACAACCCAATCCGAACTCCACCGATTGAAAACTCGGCCCACTTCTCCGACTTGCGATTCGGCGAGAGTCCTAGCAGCTTTTCCCAGAACGTGATCGACCGTTCCATGTCCATCACTTTGAAATACATGGTTCTGATGCGCATCGAGTTTTCCGGGACGAGTATTGGAAGGCTCAGAAGATCACACACCTTAAACAGGAAAGCTACTGCCGATTCATTGCAGGTGGCCCCGGCAGTCACAAAGAGCCGGTTCGCGACGTGTAGACTATTTGGATGACCCAAGAAATCGACTACCTCAACCCCGCTCTGCCTGATGGCCTCCGGCGCGTGTCCCTGCCCGTGGTCGACGCGACCCCGCAAACGCTCCACGGATTCGGCCGGCTCGTTGCAGATCCGAACGATTGCGCCGTCGAGATCGTGCAGTGGCCCGCCGTGGGATCGAGGCCGATCGATCCCGGCACCGGCGACGAGGCCGGCACGACCGAAGGCACCTTCGTCAGCGAATGGCGCGGGGACATTCTCTACGGCCGCAATGAAGCCGTGGGCGGCAACTACATCCTCGCGTACGCAACGGAACCCGCAGCCGCCCGCGAAGACCACACCGCTCAACCGGAGCGCATGTTGCTCTGGCACGCGAACTATCATCCGGACGGCGGACAGCTCTTCTTTCCGCTCGACGGTCGCCCGTTCTACGTGCCCTTGGCATTGCCCGGCGACGACATTGCGCCGGAAAGCTTCGTGTGCTTTCGCTTCGATGGACGGCACGGTCTCTACATCCATCCGAACATCTGGCACGAAGGCGTCTTCACCCTTGAAGGCACCCAGCGCCTCTTCGACAAACAGGGCGCCGTGCACGCACGCGTTTCTGTCGACTTTGCCCGCGAGTTTGGATGTCTTCTCGAAGCGCCGATCCAACGCGCCGCGCTGCCCGTTTGAGGCGGCAACCTTTAGCGTGAAACGCAACTTCTCGCCTCAGGGCGAGAAGCCGCTATCGGCGGCCAAGACCGCTAACCAGCAGACCCAGGCCAAACTCGAAAGCCACATCGGGATCGATGGGATCGATCGCCGGGCCGGCGTCCGCCGTCTGAGCGGTCTTGCCTTTGCCCGCCGCTTTGCCTTGAGGTTCGGCTGACGCAAGCCGAACGTCACGCGCCTGCTCCTCCAGCACGCAACCCACCGTGAACTGACCTGCGGCCAGCAACGCCATCTGCGCATCCGATTCGCTCAAACCGGCGCGCACCAGGTAAGCCACTTTCGGCAGTATCCGCTTGAGCTCGTCCTGGCTCGGCGTCGTGCCGGCATGCAGCAATGCGCCGTCGCGATGCGCGAGGAGCGCGCGACGGAAGCTGCGTGCGTTGTCGGCAAACCAGACCGGCCAATCCGCGATGTCCTCGGGCACGCCGATCGTGTGATGCCGGCTCAGCACCAAGGAAGCCATCTCGCCGAGCAGCGCCGACTTGTCACGGAAGTGCCAGTAGAGCGTGGCCGACTCCACGCCGAGTTTCTCGGCAAGACGCCGCGTCGATAACCCGTCCAGGCCGACTACGTCGAGGAGTTCAAGCGCCGCACTCGCCACTTCGTCACGTCGAATTTTTGCCATGCTTGACTCTCTATCAGTGATAGATATACTTATCGTTGATAGATTTTAACATCGAGGCGTCGCGTATGACCGTTCTCCCTACCCGCACATCGGTGCTGATCGTCGGCGGTGGCCTGGTTGGCCTGTCGGCCGGCCTGTTCCTGCAGCGCCTGGGCGTGCCCTTCGTGCTCGTCGAGAAGAACGAGGCGGTTTCGCAACTGCCGCGCGCTCGCGGCATCCATCTGCGAACCATGGAACTGTTTCGGCAGATCGGCGTTGAAGATGCAGTCAAGGCGGCGACGGCGACGGCCTGGAAACAGGGCGGCTTCGGCGGCGCACGACGCGGACGCACGCTGATGGACGCGCAGTCGATCGTCGACGTCTCCACCATGCGCGTGAAGATGGCGGCGGCCGGCGCATCGCCGTCAAGTTTCGGCGCCTGTCCGCAAACGCTGATCGAGCCGGTGCTACGCCAGCATCTGGAGACGCGGGGCGGCGACGTGCGCTTCGGCCATGAACTCGTGTCGTTCGCCGAGTCGCGCGATGCGGTGGTCGCGACAGTGCGTGGCCGCGATGGGCAGGAGACGGTCGTTGAAGCGACCTGGTTGCTCGGCGCCGACGGTGGCCGCAGTTTCGTGCGCAGGCAATTGGGCATCGGCATGACCGAAACGCCCGCCCCTCAGCATCTGCTCAACCTCTTCTTCCGGGCCAATCTGACCGAGGCCGTGAAAGGCCGCACGTTCAGCCAGTGCGAGATCGCGAACGAAACAGTGCGCGGCCTTTTTCTGGCAATGAACAACACGGACCTATGGTCGTTCCATCTGGAATACGAACCGTCGCAAGGGCCACCGGCCGACAGCGAACTGCCCAACCTGCTGCGCGCCGCGATCGGTCTCGATGACGTCGACGTCGAGATGCTGAGTCATGGCACGTGGAGCACGGGCGTTTCTATTGCGCAGCGTTATCGGTCGGGCCGCGCTTTTCTGTGCGGTGACGCGGCGCATCTCATGCCGCCGTGGGGCGGTTTCAATGCGACCACCGGCATTGCCGATGCACACAATCTCGCGTGGAAGATCGCCGCTACATTACGCGGTGAGGCGGCTGCGGCGCTGCTCGATAGTTACGAGACCGAGAGGCGGCCATTGGCCGTGCGTAACGGCAGCCAGGCTTTGCTGCGCACGGACTTCGATGCGCGCTTTGGTATCGAAACGCCCACCAACCGGGCGGTGTTCGCTGCGTTGCTCGATGCGGGTGCCTTGTTGTTGCGGCATCGCTATCCGTATGCGGACAGCGCGCATTCCGAAGACTCGCCTGAGTGGGTACCTCATCTGCAGGCACAGACCGGGACGCGCTTTCCTCACGCGTGGATTCGGCGTGATGGACAACGGATCTCGACGCTCGATCTCTTCGGCGACAGCTATGTCTTGCTGGCCGGCCCGGACGCTTCGGCGCGGGCATCGCGCGGTGCAAGCCTGAATCCCGCTACGCCAGCGGTTTATGTCGCCGGCAAGGATTTCGAATTCGTGGATTCCGAAGACGACTGGCGCACGCTGACGGCTCTGCCCGACGAGGGTGTGGTGATGGTGCGGCCAGATGGGTTTGTTTTGTATCGGTCGGAGGGTTGAGATTGAGGTAGGCGTCGTCGATTCCGACGCCCGTGCCTGACGATGGCCGCAGCCGTTATCGGCTCGAACGTCCTCAATAGGTCAACTTGCGGCGCGATAGACGGCAAAGACCTCGCGATTTAGGCTAAAAAGTGATACGGAAATACCGCTCCTGAACCTGTGTCGAAGTATTGCGGTAAGCGGCCCGCAAGACAGGCCGCTCGATAAAAGCCGCTATCATCACTTATTAGGACTGACTCTGGGTTTGTTCGCTTTTGGCTTCACGTGGATCGGGCTTGATAAAGCCCAGTTCCTTGAGCGCATTGGTGAACAGACATGGGGGGTGGAAATCGTTCTGGCCGGGAATGCAACTGCCGCAGCCCCGTTTGATATTGAGCTTGCATTTGCCGCCCGCGAAATCCAGATGATCCATGCCGGGCAATGTCGGATGCGCGCGAGGACAAAAAATGACGTCACTGTCGGCAAAGACTTGTTGCGCGATTTCGGAAACGAACAATTGCTTTCCCCAAGCATTTTTGACTGGCTCGGGAATGCCAATAAATTTCACCCCTCCATTCAATACTTCAACGCGCGGTAAAGCCATTCGTGCTGCAGTCATAAATAGATCGGTTGAATCGTAAAACGATTTATTTCCATTTTCAATTCGACTCTTCAACAACGGCACGGTGATGTGATGAGCGCAAAAACTCTCCCATATTTTTGGAGCCATAAAAAGTGAATTACTTCCTTCCACTGTATCCCAATCGCCACCTGCCGACAATCTTTCCAGAATATTGGCATAAATTTTGTCAATGGACTCGGGATATTCGATTTCTGCTTTTTCTAGGCTGATGGGATCGGCCTGTTCCAATGCACGAACCAAGCTATATCCAGGAAACTGCACCTTGATCATCGTATCTTTATCTGAAACATCCTCAACAGAAAAAAAAGTGGACGACAGTGCGATATCGGAAAGCTTGACCACGGTCTCTCTGGCGAATTGAGCGATTCCTTTCGATCGTAGATATTTGCTTATCAGAAAATCGGTCGCCATGTAAATATCGGTACGACTCGCGACTTCGTCGATATCTGATTCCGGTGTGCCGACGCGCACCTTACGTGGCGGTCCGTATTTAACAAATAACTCGGCAGATAATTCTGGAAAAAGTGCTTCGGTCACGGACCGCGCCATCGAATGCGCAATGCCTTCAACGAGTGCCTCATAACCCAATGGTATCAACACGCTTATTGGCCGTGAGCTGCCTGTCTCTTGCGGCAAATCAATCGAGAGAGGAAATGCCGGAATCTTGGGGTCGCCATGCCCGCCGACGGTTTCCACCGGAACATCCAACCATGGCAAATCGGTATGCCCGTCTACCGCGATTTTCGAATAAGGCGCAAGGAACATGTCGTTGGCAACGCGGTACGACCTTGCGTAGCGACGCAACTTCCGTATGACATCCGGGCAGTTCGGATCAGATGCCGCTTTCGATAGCGGTAGCGTCCAAAGAGCGCCTGTCGTCTTTAGGTGGTAGCCAGCTTCCATGAAACGTCTCGACGCCACCATGCGCTCGGAAAACAGCGAAAGACCGGCAATGGTTCCAAACGAGTGCAAGAAATGGAGGCGTTCGTGAATGATCGAATTGGCTTCAAGCAGGAGTTCAAAGATTCGAGCCTGATCACCGCCGTATGAGTCGATCAACGCTGGATTCCGATAGAGTTCCAGCGCCTCGTCATTGGAAGTGGCCGCTATGATGGCGTGACCGTAGTGAAACGACCCGATTACGCGACTGTCCGACTGGGAGAAGAGACCGGTGTCCATTTAGAGCTTGATCTCCCAGAGGTTGGCCGGGTGAGCGTAATGGTTGCTTTGGCCACCCCACGAGGTGCAAAGTATTACCCTGCGTTGTTCAAGCGACTGAAGCGCATTAGCCACCGCCTGAGAAGGCAGGCCGGTTTCAGCTTCGATCTGTAAATTTGTCGACTGCTTATTGCCTTTCGTTTTAAGAACGCCCAAAGACCGGATGATCGCAATGGCATCATCGTCCTGGGGGGAACGCAAAGCAGAAAGACTGCTCCAGAGACCTCTGAATACCGTATAGGCGTCGCTTGCATTGCTGAACGACAGTTGGCCGGAGGCCGTTGCCGCGATCAAGCCAAATATCGCGAACAAACTCTGTTCGGCGGCGTTCGAAAAGCTGAACGACACGACTGCGACGCCCGCGTTGCCAGCCCTCCCACCGTTGTAGATGATGCTGTGAAGCGGCGCCGCCGCGCGCGTGGCGGGATCCCGTACACTGACTTTTCCGGCCACCGACTCGCCTTTAAGAATATCGCAAAGCAGACCCTGCAGTGCTTCAAAATCGGCCTCGGGTATATCGTCAATGATCTCGTGAACCAGTGATTCATCGAGACGCGCGTCGCGCAGGCAAAAGGGTACAACTTGATTGCTGAGGAATATGGACATTGGCTCCAACTCGCTTTTCTGTGAATTATCTTCCGTGGCCCCCTTTCCGCCGGCGACGCAGCTTTTCCGCGCCATTTCTTTTAGGCTCGTCCCAACATTTATGCAAAACGCATTAAAATTCGCCTCACGGGGGAGAGGGGTGAAGCAGTGTAATTCATTCACAATTACGTATTGGGGGCAACGCATCAAAACGTCTTTCCATGACGCGCCATTGCAACGGAGCCGGGGTTATTCAGATGGACATTTTTTAGCGGTCCCGGCTTCAAGCCTCGGCCTGGTGACAAACCACCTCGATATTGTGCCCGTCCGGAGCAATCACAAAGGCGGCATAGTAGTTCGCGTGATAGCGCGGACGCAGACCGGGCGCGCCATTATCTTTACCGCCCGCTTCCAGCGCCCCGCGATAGAAAGCGTCGACTTGCCGGCGGTTATCGGCCGTGAACGCCAGGTGAAGATGCGCCGGCTTCTCCTCGGTCTGGAACAGGCACAACGATGCCTTTCCCGGCGGGCTGAGTTCGACACCGTATGCCGGCGCCCCCTCCGAAACAACCGCTACGCCGATCGGTTCGAGTGCCTTGACGAAGAACGCCTTGCTCGCTGCATAGTCGCTGACACCGAATTTAACGTGGTCGAACATGAGTGCTCCTGAGGTGTGGAGGCCGACGCCAGGCCAGACGTGATTTGAAAATCATCGCGATGTTGCCACACGCACTCACCTGCCACCACCCGTGCCAATCCGGGTATCAATTCCACACGATGCTGGCATGGTCAGACCGAGGCGCGGACATGAAGTCATGTCTCTTCAATCATGACCCAAGCCAACTTCAAAAACTCCGCACCACCTTCGGCTGCGACCGCAGCAGCAGATAAAACGCGGCGACATGCGTGATCATCAGCAGCGGCACATAGATAATCGGAATCGCGTACATCGCACCCAACTCACCGGCGTGCGCCGGAAGACCGGCCTGAATCGCACGGTAATAGTCGAGGATCAGATCCGTCACGCCAACAACATTAAACGCCACGACGAACAACCAGAACAGCGCGGCTCTGCGTGCCGTCAATAACGCCAGCATCGCCAGCACGCCCGTTGCGAAGTCGCCGTAAGCGGCGGACACGGCGAAACTCGCAGGCAGATGCGGGCCGACCACGCCCGGCAGAATAAACGCCAGCCCAAAAAAACGGAAACTGTGGAAGGTGGCGATAGCGCGTTGCGCATCGAAAGCGTCCATCGATTTGAGCCTCGGCCAGACGTACACGCGGAAACAAAGCAGCCCGGCGACATACCCCAGCGCGAGATGCAACGGGAAGAGAATTTCCGGTGGCATGAAGCCTCCTGTCAGGTGTTGTCCGGCGCGTTGAAGGACACGAAAGAGGCCGGCCGGCACGACTTCTCATCCGCAGACACAGGTGTACCATGGCCTCTCTCGACCGACTATTCATCACAATGTTGACGGGCTATGAAGCAGAACTTCACAGTCAGACAAGGCGCGCTCGATGGTGTGGAGGTATTCCTGAGCGTCGCCCAGCATCGCAGCTTTCGCCGGGCCGCCGCGGAGCTCGGGGTGACGCCCTCGGCCGTTAGCCAGACGGTGCGTGTGCTTGAGGCGCGCATCGGCGCAGCGCTCTTCATCCGCACCACGCGCAGTGTCGGCCTGACCGAGGCCGGCGAGCGGTTTCTGGCGCACGCCAAGCCCGCTTTCGAAGAGCTCGTTGCCGCGAGCGAGGTGGCGCGCGGATTCGGTCAGCGGCCTACCGGACTGTTGCGGCTTTCCGTGCCGCGCGCGGTGTTGCCCATCTTGCTCGAACCGCTGATCGCGTCTTTCTGCCAGGCGTATCCCGAGGTCGAAGTGGAGATTGCCGCCAACAAGGAACTGATCGATCTTGCCGCGGAAGGATTCGACGCCGGGATCCGGATGGGTCAGTTCCTCGACGCCGACATGGTCGCCGTGCCGTTGACGCCGCCGCTTCGTCTTGTCGTCGTCGGCAGCCCCGATTACCTCGCGGCGCACGGCGCGCCGCAACACACCGACGATCTACGCCAGCACGCCTGTTTGCGGTGGCGGCAATCCAGCGGCGCGCTCGCGCTCTGGTCCTTCAACGACCACGGCCAGACGATCGAGATCGCCGTATCCGGCCCGCTCATCGCCAATGATTTTCCGACCATGCTGGGCGGTGCGATCGAAGGCATGGGCCTTGCCCAGCTACCCGAGCCGATGGCCGCCGAACGATTGCGAACCGGCCAACTCGTGCAGGTGCTGGCGCAATTCGCGCCGGTGACACCGGGCGTGTTTCTCTACTATCCCAGCCGCCGGCAGATCATGCCGAAGCTGCGCGCGTTCATCGATCATGTGAAGAGCCGCCCGGCAGCTCAGGGCAAAGTGCCAGCGACAGGATGACCCTCGATCGGATTGAGAATGACGGCGGGCGAAGAGACAAGGCGTGTCCGCGGAATTTTCATTGCGGCGAGTACGGCGCTGCCATTTGAATCCGATGGCTCGTGCTTTGAAACGACCGCCGCCAGGCTGACGCGGGCGCTCGTTCAACCCACGCCGAGCCATTCCTGCATGACATCGGCGCGCGTCAAAAAAGAATCGAGCGACGCATCGAACACGATCTCCCCATGCCCCATGACGGCCACGCGGCTAGCGATATCGCGCGCGATCACGAGCCGCTGCTCGATCAGCAACATCGCCACGCCGCGCTCGCGCAATCTGCGCAGACACGCGGCGACCTGACCCATCACGAGGCTCGCCAGCCCTTCGCCGGGTTCGTCGATCAGCAGCAGATCGGGATCGCCGAGCAGCGCGCGAGCCAGCGTCAGCATCTGCTGCTCACCGCCCGACAGCGCGCCAGCGCGTGTGCGCCGGCGTTCGCGCAGCACGGGGAACAGTTCGTAGGCATCGTCGAAGGTGAAACGCGGCGTGCGATTGCGCATGCGCGGCGCCACGCCGAGTTGCAGATTCTCGTGGACGCTCAACGTGGGAAAGACGTCGCGATGTTCCGGCACGTAACCGAGCCCCAGACGCGCAATCTCGAAGGTCCGCAAGCCGTCGAGCGAGCGGCCCGCGAAACTGGCCTCGCCCTCGCTGCGCACGAGGCCCATCAGCGCGCGGGCCAGCGTCGAGCGCCCCGAGCCGTTACGGCCGACCAGCGCGAGTACCTCGCCCGCCTCGACGCGCAGCGTGACGCCGTGCAGCGCCTGGCTGGCGCCATACCACGCGTTGAGTCTACGGATGTCGAGCAAGGCGGTCATGCGCCAGGGCCTTTGGTGAGGGGATGGCCGTTGCCGTTGCCGTTGCCGTTGCCGTTGCCGTTGCCGTTGCCGTTGCCGTTGCCAGTGCCGTTAGCCGCCCCATCGCCCAGATAAACAGCACGCACCGTCGCATCCGAGCGAATCGCCGCCGGCGTGCCGCTCGCGATGACACGCCCTTGCACCAGCACCGAAATACGATCCGCGATAGCGAACACCGCGTCCATGTCGTGTTCGACCATCAACAGCGTGCGGCCGGCGGTGGTTTCGCGAATCAGCTCGATCGCGCGCGCGGCTTCCGCGCGGTTCATGCCGGCGGTCGGCTCGTCGAGCAGCAAGGTGTGCGCGCCGCCCGCGAGCGCAATGCCGAGGTCGAGCGCACGTTGCCCCGCATAGCTGAGCGTGCCGGCTTGCACATGCCGATGAGCGCTCAGACCGACGGCGTCGAGCACCTGTTCGGCGCGGGTGTCGACGGTGCGCGAGCCGGTGAGGCGCTGCCACCAGCGCGTGCGGTCGCGTTCGGCGAGTTGCGCCGCGCAGCGCAGATTGTCGAACACGCTCAGCCGCGCGAACACGCTCGTGGTCTGGAAGCTGCGCGCGAGACCACGTCGAGCGATCGCGGCCGGCGCGAGGCGCGTGATCTCAGCACCGAACAGATCGATGCGGCCGGCGTTCGGCCGTGCGTCGCCGGCGATCAGATTGAAGAGCGTCGACTTGCCCGCGCCGTTCGGACCGATCAGCGCGTGGCGTTCGCCGGGCTGAATCGCGAGGTCGACGCCGCGCAGAATTTGCGTGGCGCCGAAGCGCTTCGTCACGCCGTACAGTGCGAGTGCGGGAATCATCGCGCCTCTCCGATGACACGCATCTCGGCCGCCGGCCTCGCGAGACGTGCCTGCGCACGAATCGCGTAACGCGCCGCGATGGCGCCCGGCACGGCCAGCATCGACAGCACGACGCCAAGCCGGAACGGCGACGAAACCACCGGCAGCCACAAGCCCGCGACATTCGACACCGCCCCGTCATCCGCACCGAATTGCACGGCATACGCCCATTGCACCGCGAGCACGATTGCCGCGATCCATAACAACGCGGCAATCACGCCCCACGCGTAGGCCGCGCGGCACGCACGCCAACCGTGCGTCGCGATCCGCGTCGTGTGTCGCTGCGCGAAGCCGGCGAGACCATCCGGCGACATCACCACGATCACGACAAACAACAGCCCCAGATAGAACAGCCACGCCCGCGTAACGCTCGCCACCACGACGCTGAAAAAGGTCAGCACGACCGCACCCGCTACCGGTCCGAAGAACGCTGCCGTACCGCCGATCACCGTGGCGATCAGCACCGCGCCCGAGCGCAGCATACCGACGCTTTCCGTCGATACCAGTTCGACGTTGATCAGGCTCAGCGTCCCCGCGATGCCCGCGAAAAACGCCGACAGCACCACCACGCCGTAACGGACGCGACGCGGATAACAGCCGATCGCGGCAGCACGCGCCGGATTATCGCGCACGGCGTTAGCGAGCCGCATGAACGGCGTGCGTGACAATGCAAACATCGCGGCGCACGCCAGACAACACCAGATGGCGATCAGCGCGTAGGCTTCGCGCGCCGGGCCGAAGCTCCAGCTTCCCAGCAACGGGCCGCTCGCACGGTCGATCGCCACGCCCGCTTCGCCGCCGAACCAGTCGGGCAGCGTCCACGCGGCCGCCGCCACGAGTTCGCCGAGGCCGAGCGTGATCATCGCGAAGGCCGTGCCCGCGCGGCGTGTCGACACGAAACCGACCAGCATCCCGCACAGCGCGCCGCCGATACCGCCGATCAACGGCAGCAGCACGAGCGGCACGCCCAGCGCATTGAACACGTGCGCGGCGATCAACGCGCCGAGACCGGAGTACGCGGCCTGACCGAACGACAGCAATCCGGTTGCGCCGAGCAGCAGGTTGTAGGAGAGCGCGAACACGATCATCGTCGCGGTCTGCGCAAGATAGGCGAGCAGCCAGCTTTGCGGCCAGACGAATGGCGGAATGGCCAGCAGCAGGATGAGCGCTAGCCAGGGTGCCGATTTCCGCATTTCACGCATGATCGTCACGCCGTCCAATCATCCCGCGCGGGCGCAACGCCAGCATTGCGACAAGTAGCAGATACGGAATCAGCGGCGCGAGTTGCGCGAGCGTCAGCGCTTCCCATTGCGGCGGCAACGACGCGCCGACCACCGACAGCGCATCGCCCAACGACACATCGGTGGCCACGGCGAAAGTCTGCACACAGCCCACCAGCAGCGATGCCGCCAGCGCCCCGCTCAACGAGCCCAGGCCGCCGATCACGACCACCACGAACACGATCGAGCCGAGCGATTCCGCCATCGACGGTTCGATCACGAACAGCGGCGCGCCGATCACGCCGGCCAGCGCGGCGAGCGCCGTGCCGGCCGCGAACACGCCGGTGAACACGCGCGGCACGTTGTGACCGAGCGCTTCGACGGCGTTCGCGTGCGTGAGTGCGGCGCGCACGATCAACCCCGCCTTCGACACGCGCAGCACCGCATAAAGCACGGCGAGCATGGCCAGCGACACCACCATCATGAACGCCCGGTAACGCGCGAACGCGGCGCCGTAGACGGTGAACAAGGGACCATCGAGGACCGCCGGCACCGTCGCGGAAAGCGGGCTCAGTCCCCAGCCGAGCTTGACCAGTTCACCAAGCAGATACGCCGCGCCAAAGGTCAGCAGCAACTCCGCGAGATGGCCGTGGCCACGCACGCGGCGCAACAGCCAACGCTCCAGCGCCGCGCCGATCAGACCGACGATGAGCGGCGCGATCACCAGCGCGCTCCAGAACCCGGCGCGCGCCGCCACCGAGAAACCGACGTAAGCGCCAAGCATGTAGAAACTCGCGTGCGCGAAATTCAGCACGCCGAGCATGCTGAAAATCAGCGTCAATCCGGCCGACAGCATGAACAGCAGCAAGCCGTAACTGACGCCGTTGAGCAGATTGATGACGAGCGACTGCACGCGCCTAATCCGCCTGCGCCGCGACGCTCAACGGCGCGAGCGCCGCGCGCAAGTCGGCGGGCAGCGTGACCGGACGGCGCGTGACACGATCCACATAGACATGCACGAAATGGCCTTGCGCGGCGGGCTCCGCCTCGCCCTCCTTGAAGAGTCCGACTTCGTAACGCACGCTCGACGTGCCGAGCCGCACCACTCGCAAGCCCGCGTCGACCCGCTCGGGAAACACCAGCGGCGCGAAGTAGTTGCAATGCGTTTCGACCACCAGCCCGATCGTCGCGCCATGCTCGAAATCCAGCACGCCCGCGCGGATCAGATACTCGTTCACGACGGTGTCGAAGTAGCTGTAGTAGACGACGTTGTTCACGTGACCGTAGACGTCGTTGTCCATCCAGCGCGTGGTGATCGGCAGGAAATGCGGGTAGGCGCTGCGCGCGGCGGGAGCGGGTTTGTTCATCGTGGCGTGCGGGTGGTTGATTGATTAACGATGTCTCTGCGTCTTGCGGCCGTGGTTCACTGCCCCGGCTTTTCTACAAACTCGAACGGCAGGCCGCGCCGCCGCATCCATTCGCCGAGCGCCTGGCCGGTGCCCGCGCGCCACGGCCGCAATTTCGCCGGTTCGACCAGCCGGTATTCGAGCAATTCCGGCGACAGCGCAACCGTGCCGTACGCCTTCACGTGATACGCAATGATCAACTCGTTCTTGCGGATGAATTCGTACACGCCGATCAACTCGACCGTTTCCGCGTGCAGCGAAGTCTCCTCGAGTACTTCACGGGCGATGCCCTCCTCCGGCGTCTCGCCGTTTTCGAGGAAGCCGGTAATCAGCGCGAACATGCCCTCCGGCCACGCGGCGTTGCGCGCCAGCAGAATCTTGCCTTCATATTCCACGATCGCCGCCACCACCGGCAGCGGGTTGTTCCAGTGGACGTAGCCGCACTCCACATCGGGACAGGTCTGGCGGATACGACCGCCCTCGTGTTCAGGGTCGGCGCGCTCGGTCAACGGCGTGGCGCAGCGTGGACAAAATCGGTAATCGGTCATGGGTGAGGGACGTCTCGTTTGTTTTGTAGCGGTTTATGTCTTGCGTGTTTCGGGTTGGTGCGGATGGGTATGCGCGGCCTGGCTGGAAGCCGTTCTGACTGCGCGAACACCGCATTCGATTCTCGCGGAAACATGATGCTCACGCCGGGAATTTCCTGCAACCGCGTTTGCTGTAATTCGAGCATCGCATTGGCGTGGCGCGCGTGGCGCAACCCGACGTCGTTATCGAAGAAGCCTAGCGAAGGCGCCACGTAATCTCCGACGGATGCACGCCCAGCGCGGCCGCCGCGTTCGCGAAACGCGCGCCGGCGTCCGGTGTGCATTTGCCGCCGATGCCCGGCGCGGTCGGCGCGGTCGGCGCGGTCGGCGGTTTCGAGCCGCCCAGGAAGAACGCCGGGCCGCCGCATTCGTCGGTTTCGATGTGCGCGAGTTCATGGCAGATCGCCGGGTGATACGACTGGCACGGCGACGCGAGCGCCCGCGAATCGGCCGCCGTGCCGTTGAACACTTTGCGGTCGGTCGGGAACAGTTCGCTCAAACGATCGCAGACCGCGTTGATCGAGGAGTCCTCGCCGTAGGCCGGTTCGTGGCCGCTGTGGTTGGCGGCGATCAGCGCGTCGAGCGCTCCGGGGCGGATGCCGGCGTAGGTGTCGGACGCGAGGTGTTGCATGGCTAACGACGCGCGCGGCGATAGGCGCGTTGGGATGACGGGGAAGCGGTCATTTTAGTGTGCCGAGGGAATTTGGTCTTTCGGCAGGGCGGCAAGTTGCTTGTTGTTCGCGCCGCCCCTGGAGGCGGGCCGTCTGTCTTTTGGCCGCCCTCTCACGCCATCACGAGCATCCGCAATCGGGCATGCGACTGCGGCCGTGCGGCCAGTGCGCCACCGCGATCAGACCGACCGCGCCGAGCAACAAGGCGCCCGCCGCCAACCACAAGGCCAATGAAAACGAGCCGGTGTGCCCGGCGATCGGCGCGGCCACCAACGGACCGATGATCTGACCGATGCCGTACGCGGCTGTCGCGTAGCCCATCAAGCCTGCGGCATGGTCGCCGCGCAAGTGCCGCGCTTCGCGCATCGCGAACAGCGTGATGGCGGTGAACGGCAGGCCGATCAGGATACTGCCGAGCGAGAAGCCGCCGGCGGTCGGCCACACGATGCCGAGCGCGATGCCGACGGCCTGCAGGATGTAGCAGCCCGCGAGCAAGGTGCGGTTGTCCCAGTGCAGCGGCAAGCGCGCCGCCAGCAAGGCACCGACGATCAATGCCAGACCGAACATCGGCCAGAACAGGTCGGGCCATGACGAGCCCGGCAACGCGTGACGCGCGATCACGGGAAGGAAGGTCGCGGTGATGATGTAGCCGAAGCCGGGCACGCCGTAGAGAAGGACGAGCCAGAAGGCGTCGGCGCGGTGTGGGACGCGGGTGGACAGGGGGTGGGTTGTCGCGTGTTGAGTTGCTGCGTGTTGAGTTGCTGCGTGCGGGGTTGCTGCGTGCTGGGTTGTTGCGCGCTGGGTTGTTGCGCGCTGGGTTGCCGCGTGCTGGGTTGCCGCGTGCTGGGGTGCTGCCTGCTGCGTCCCGGCATGCGCCACCGAACCCGGCCGCGGACTCGCATTCACCGCCCCGCCGCCCGACGCACCGCCAAACACCGACCACACCACCGCCGACAAAACCGCCGCAATCAACCCGAACCCGATCCATCCCACCGTGGGTCCAAACCCGCCCGCGGCGCTGACCAGCAAACCGGTGCCCGCGATCCCCACGCCCGGCCCCGTATAAATCACCCCGCCCCACCCATGCGCGCCGAGCTCGTGCAGCCGCCGCAGCCCCCATTGCGAAGCGAAAACGAACGTCCACGCACTCACCGCGCCGGCGATGAAGCGCACCAACGCCCACACCCAGAACTGACTCGTGACGCCCATCGCCAGCGTCAACAGTACCGTCAGCACGAGCCCCGCCCGCACCATGTGCGCCGCGTCAACCCGCCGCAGCGCCGCGCACGCCAACGCGCCCACGAAATAACCCGCATAGTTAAACGACGCCAGCCAGCCACCATGCTGGATATCGATCTGCGGCTGACCGTACGCGCTGCCGTGGAGCATCAACGGCAACAACGGCGTGAAGGCGAACCGCCCTATGCCGAGCGCGACGGCCAGCGTCACCATGCAGGCCAGCGCCGCGCGACGGGCGGCATGATTTTCGGCGGCGCGGCCAGGCGCGTCGGAAGGATCGGAGGCGAGTTGGTTCGCGAGCATGTCGGTAGACGGTGACCGGTTCGCGGCCACCATTTCAGGTTGGATTCACTGCATATTAGCTTGACCTTTCAATCATTAAAAATGAATAATTACGATATCAATCATCGCCAGGAGAGATCATGGATCTGGCCGCTTTGACCATATTTCGGGCTGTCGTGCGAGAAAACGGCGTGACGCGCGCCGCTGCCAAGCTCAATCGCGTGCAATCGAACGTGACCACGCGCATCAAGCAGCTAGAAGAGCAACTGGGCACCGACCTGTTCATCCGCGACGGCCGCCGGCTTGTGCTCACGCCGGCCGGCGAGACGCTGCTGCCCTACGCGGAACGCCTGCTCGCCCTCGCCGACGAGGCGCGTCATGCGGTGCGGGAAGATCGTCCAAGCGGGCGTCTGCGTCTGGGCACGATGGAAAGCGTCGCGGCCACCCGTCTGCCCGGATTGCTCGCGCGTTATCACACGCAATGGCCCGACGTGGCGCTGGAACTGGAAACCGGCACGACCGGCAAGCTGATCGAGCGCGTGCGTGAGTTCGAAGTGGACGCGGCGCTCGTCGCGGAGCCGCTCGATCCGGCCGCGCTCGGCGAATTGTTCGAGACGGTGCCGGTGTTCACCGAAGAGCTGGTGATGCTGACGCCGCGTGAGCATCGGCAGATTCGGGAAGTGCGAGATATCGCGCTGTCGACGCTGGTCGCGTTCGAGCATGGCTGCGCTTACCGCGCTTACATCGAGAAGTGGTATCTGGAGCACGGCGTGCGGCCGGCGCGCGTGCTGGAGCTGGGCTCCTATCACGCGATCGTCGCGTGCGTGGCGGCCGGTGCGGGTGTGGCGGTCGCGCCGCGGTCGGTGTTGGACCTGCTGGCCGATTCCAGCAATATCGCGGTTCACCCGCTGCCGGAAATCGAGCCGATCGAGACGCTACTGGTGTGGCGTCGCGGGCATTTTTCGTCCGCGCTCAACGCGCTGAAGAAGACACTGACGGCGAAGGACGGAGAGGTGGAGTCTGCGGCGGATGCTGCTGCGCCAGCGGCAGTCTGACCGCTTGTGCCGGCGGCAGCATGATTGTGTGCGCCGGCGACCGAGAAGGCCGCTAACGCAAGCGCCCTCAATGGCAGAAGACGCGCGGCGTTTCGCACGGTGAACCATGGACCGCCCGCCGTACAGTGCTCGCGCTGAAACGCCAGTACAAAAAACTTAGGCCACGCGGCACGCCGATACCCCGGCGCCCCGCGTGGCCCGCATGGCTCAATCAAACGCCAATCAAAGCTGCGTTTCGACCCAACTCTTTACGCCAGCCAGTGCGGCAGGCAGGTTTGCCGGTTCGGTACCGCCAGCCTGAGCCATATCCGGCCGGCCGCCGCCCTTGCCGCCGACCTGCTGCGCGACAAAGTTCACCAGCTCGCCCGCCTTGACCTTCTTGCTGGCGTCGGACGTCACGCCAGCAATCAGGCTGACCTTGCCGCCCTCGACGGAAGCCAGCACGATCGCCGCGCTCTTCAGCTTGTCCTTCAGCTTGTCCACCGTCTCGCGCAGCGTCTTGACGTCCGCGCCTTCCAGCGTGGCCGCGAGCACATGCACGCCGGCGATTTCGATGGCCTGACCGGCGAGTTCGTCGCCTTGGCTCGACGCCATCTTCGACTTCAGCGCGCTCAATTCCTTCTCGAGCGACTTCACCTGATCCTGCACCTGCGTGATGCGCTGCGTCAGTTCCGACGGCTGCGCCTTCAGCACCGCCGCCGCCGCGTTGATGCGCGCGTCGAGGTCCTGCACGAAGCGCACCGCGTTGTCGCCGGTGATCGCTTCCACGCGACGGATACCCGCCGCCACGCCACCTTCCATCACGATCTTGAAGAAGCCGATGTCGCCGGTGCGATGCACGTGCGTACCGCCGCACAATTCACGCGAGAAGCCGAGGTCGAGCACGCGCACTTCGTCGCCGTACTTTTCGCCGAACAGCGCCATCGCGCCACCCTTCACCGCTTCGTCGTACGGCATGAGTTGCACGATGCCGGGCGCGTTGGCCAGCACTTCGGCGTTGACGATCGCTTCGACCTGACGGATCTGGTCGTCGGTCATGGGCGCGTTGTGTGCAAAGTCGAAACGGGTCTTCTCCGCGTCGACCAGCGAGCCCTTCTGCTGCACGTGCGAACCGAGCACTTCGCGCAGCGCCTTGTGCATCAAGTGCGTGGCCGAGTGGTTGCGTTCGGTGCGGGCACGACGCACCGCGTCTATCTCCGCCTTGACCACGTCGCCGACCTTCAGCGTGCCCTGCTCGAGCGTGCCGTGATGCCCGACCACGTCGGCCTGCACCTTCAGCGTGTCGGCCACCGCGAAGCGCACGCTGGCGTTGGCCAGCACGCCCTGGTCGCCGACCTGGCCGCCCGACTCCGCGTAGAACGGCGTGTGGTCGAGCACCACCACAGCCTGCTGGCCGTGTTCGACTGCCTGCACCGACGCGCCGTCGACATACAGCGCGATCACCTTGGCGTCGTCGAAAACGACTTCTTCGTAACCGTGGAATGTGGTCTTCGCGCCCGAGTATTCGAGGCCTTGCGCCATCTTGAACTTGCCCGCCGCGCGCGCCTGTTCGCGCTGACGCGCCATGGCTTCGTCGAAGGCCGCTTCGTCGACCGTGACTTCACGTTCGCGGCAGACGTCCGCCGTTAGATCCAGCGGGAAGCCGTACGTGTCGTGCAGCTTGAACGCGAGTTCGCCGTCGAGCGTCTTGCCGCCCTTCGCCTCGAGGTCGGCCAGCGCGCTTTCGAGAATCGACATGCCGTGTTCGATGGTCTCGAAGAAGCGTTCTTCTTCCTGGCGCAACACGTCGGTCACGCGTTGTTCCGCTTCCTTCAGCTCCGGATACGCCTCGCCCATTTGCGCGACGAGGTCCGGCACCATGCGATGGAAGAACGACCCCTTCTTGCCCAGCTTGTAGCCGTGACGGATCGCCCGGCGCACGATACGGCGCAGCACGTAGCCGCGGCCTTCGTTGCCCGGAATCACGCCGTCGACGATCAGGAACGAACACGCGCGGATGTGATCGGCGATCACCTTCAGCGAATTGTTGGTCAGATCGGTCACGCCCGTTTCGCGGCCGGCGGCCTTGATCAGCGCCTGGAACAGGTCGATCTCGTAGTTGCTGTGCACGTGCTGCAGCACGGCGGCAATCCGCTCCAGGCCCATGCCGGTGTCGACGCATTGCTTGGGCAGCGGCGTCATGTTGCCTTGCGCGTCTCGGCTGAACTGCATGAACACGAGGTTCCACACCTCGATGTAGCGGTCGCCGTCTTCTTCAGGCGATCCCGGCGGGCCGCCCCACACGTCCGGGCCGTGGTCGTAGAAGATTTCCGAGCACGGGCCGCACGGGCCGACGTCGGCCATTTGCCAGAAGTTGTCCGACGCGTAGCGCGCGCCCTTGTTGTCGCCGATGCGGATGATGCGCTCGACCGGCACGCCCACTTCTTTCGCCCAGATGTCGTGTGCTTCGTCGTCTTCGTGATAGACGGTGACCCACAGCTTGTCTTTCGGCAACTGGTAGACGCCCGTCAGCAATTCCCACGCATAGTGGACCGCGTCGCGCTTGAAGTAGTCGCCGAACGAGAAGTTGCCCAGCATTTCAAAGAACGTGTGGTGACGCGCGGTGTAACCGACGTTTTCCAGGTCGTTATGCTTGCCGCCCGCGCGCACGCTGCGCTGCGAGGTCGTGGCACGCGAATACGGACGCGATTCGGCGCCGAGGAACACATCTTTGAACTGCACCATTCCCGAATTGGTAAAGAGCAGCGTCGGGTCGTTGCCGGGCACAAGGCTCGACGAGCGAACGATCGTATGGCCCTTCGATTCGAAGAACTTGAGGAATTTCTCGCGGATTTCGGCGGCTTTCATAGCGTGCGGGGGACGGGTTTGCCAGTTCCCTGGCTGTTACCGGCGGCATCGTGGGATGCGCCAACTGTTTGTTTCTTAACCGACCGATTATACGGGATCGGCGCCCTTGCGCGACGGGCCGTGCGCCAGTTGGCCGTTCGGCCAGGTTTGAACGGGCAGCGCGAGACACGCGGGCGCAAACGGCTTGCTCGATTCGTCCTATGCCGTTCGGCCGACTGCGGCGGCGCGCGGGAATCGCTTAAGATTGCCTCCATCCGCGGCGCCTTGCGCGCCGCTTCGGCTACCTAGGAGACATCGAACAACATGGGCGCTCTCAGTCATATCCGCGTGCTGGACCTCACCCGTGTGCTCGCCGGGCCGTGGTGCGCGCAGACGCTTGCCGATTTCGGCGCCGACGTGATCAAGATCGAACGTCCCGAGGTCGGCGACGACACGCGGCATTGGGGCCCTCCGTACTTGAAAACGCCGGATGGCGCCGACACGCGCGAAGCCGCGTACTACCTCGCGGCCAACCGCAACAAGCGCTCGGTCACCGTCGACATCGCCTCGCCCGAAGGCCAGCGGATCATCCGCGAACTGGCCGCGCAAAGCGACGTGGTGCTGGAAAACTACAAGGTCGGCCAGTTGCGGAAGTACGGTCTGGACTACGAGTCGCTCAAGGCAGTGAAGCCGGATCTGATCTACTGCTCGGTGACGGGCTTCGGGCAGACCGGGCCATATGCGCAACGCGCGGGCTACGACTTCATCGTGCAGGGCATCGGCGGCTTCATGAGCATTACCGGCGAGCGCGACGGCCAGCCGGGCGGCGGTCCGCAAAAGGCCGGCGTCGCGATCGCCGACCTCATGACCGGCATGTATTCGACCGTCGCCGTGCTGACCGCGCTCACGCATCGCGATCGCACGGGTGAAGGTCAATACATCGACATGGCGCTGCTCGACGTGCAGGTGGCCATGCTCGCCAACATGAATTCGAACTTCCTCGCCAGCGGCCAGCCGCCGGTGCGCTGGGGCAACGCGCATCCGAACATCGTGCCCTACCAGACCTTCCAGACCCGCGACGGCTGGATCATCGTCGCGGTCGGCAACGACGGGCAGTTCCGCAAGTTCGTCGAAGCGGGCGGCCGCCCGGAACTGGCCGACGACGAGCGCTTCGCCACCAACCCGGCCCGCGTGCGTCAGCGCGAAACGCTGGCGCCGATTCTTGCCGACATGGTGCGGCTACAGGGCAAACATCAGTGGATCGCCGCGCTGGAAGCCGCCGGTGTGCCATGCGGGCCGATCAACGATCTTGGCGAAGTCTTCGAGAATGAGCAGGTGGTGGCGCGCGGCATGCGGGTCGATCTGCCGCATCCTTCGGCCGGCGCGGTCAAGCTGGTGCGCAATCCAATCAGGATGAGCGGCACGCCGCCCGAAGCGTTGACGGCCCCGCCCACCTTGGGTGAGCACACGGAGAGCATCCTTCGCGACGTGCTGGGTTATGACGAGGCGAGGATCGCGGCGTTGCGCAAGCAATCGGTGATTTGAGGCACGAACGGGTGCCGGAAGTGTCCCGCCAGAGCGTGCTGTTTAGCCCTCTTCGCCGAACGAGCGCAACCAGCGCCGCCCTTCATCCCAATCGCCGAGTCCGCTATCGGCATTGATATGACCGCGCGGGCCGATGCCGATCCAGCGGCTGCCCCAGCCGCTCGCGCAGGTCTGTGAGAACGGCTCGCCGCCGTACGGATCGTCGCTGCTCGCCACGACAATGCTGGCAAATGGCAAGCGCGTGAGCGGAACCGGTGCGAAACCGCTGGCGTCGCGCGGAAAATGACTGCCGGCAGGATCGGGCACGGCCACCAGCAACGCGCCCGCCACCTTCGCGAGTTGCGCGGCGCTCGCATACTGCGTGGCCCAGAACGCGGTCGTCAAGCAGCCGAGACTATGCGCGGCGAACGTCACGGGCGCGTCGGCGGCGCTCACTGCGGCGTCGAGCGTGCGGCACCACGCGTCGCGCGAGGGGTGATCCCAGTCGGGCATCCGCACGCGCGTGAAAGCCGGATCGAGCGCCTCCCAGCGGGTTTGCCAATGGCCTGCGCCGGAGCCCTGATAGCCGGGCAGTACGAGAATGTCGAGTTGTTGTCCGCTCATGCGTTCGGTGTGGTTGCTGGTTGATACGTTGATTCGCCGATTCGTCGGTCGCCGATCGCGAAACCCCCGCCTCACCGTATCACACGCCCCACCCCCACGCCACGCGGGTCCGCAGCCGGCTCGGGCGTCGTGCCTTGCACGCGAATCATCTGCACGTCGCCGTTGAACGACTGGCCTTCGAGCGTGTAGCCCTTCGCTTGCAGTTGCTCGGCCAGTTCACCCGTGATCGGACGATACGGCTCGAAATAGATCGTCTTCCGCGGCAACAACTGGTGATGAAAACGCATCGCGGCGAGTGCGTCCGTCGGCGTCATGCTGAAGTCGACCAGGTCTGTCATCACCTGGAAAATCGTGGTCAGAATCCGCGAGCCGCCCGGCGTGCCGATCACGAGCGCGATCTTGCCGTCCTTCAGCAGCAGCGTCGGCGTCATCGACGAAAGCGGGCGACGGCCCGGCGCCACCGTGTTGACTTCAACGCTGCTCGCGCCGGACGGCGCCGCGCTGGCCGGCTTGGTGACGAAATCGTCCATGGCGTCGTTCAGCAGGAAACCGCCGCCGTCCACCACCACGCCCGAGCCGAAATCGCCGTTCAGCGTGTAGGTGTTCGACACGGCATTGCCCCACTTGTCGACCACCGAGAAATGCGTGGTTTGGGCCTTTTCCGGCAACGCCTCGCCAAGCCCGGGTTTGACCGGCGTGGCGCCCGGCACCTCGTCAGGCGTGACTTCGTCGGCGCGTTGCGCGAGGTAGGCGTCGTCGGTCAGCCTGTCGACCGGCACCTTGTACGAATCCGGATCGCTCAGGTATTGCTGGCGGTCGGCGAATACGCGGTCCTCGATCTGCGCGATCAGGTGGATGTACGGCGCCGAATTCAATTCAAGGCCGTCGAAAGCCTGCTTCAGATCGGCCTTCATCTTCAGCATCTGAATCAGCCCGACGCCACCCGAACTCGGCGGCGGCGCGGTAACGACCTGGTAGCCGTTCCAGTCGGCGGTGAGCGGCTGGCGCCACACGGCCTTGTACTGGTTCAGGTCCGCCTTCGTGACGAGCCCATGGCCATACATCTGCTGCGCGATCAGATCGGCGGTGCGGCCTTCGTAGAATTCGCGGCCGCCGTCGCCGGCAATGCGCGACAGGGTTTGCGCCAGTTCGGGCTGGCGATACGTCGCGCCCGCTTTGAGATTCGAGAAGTAAGCGTCGAAATTGGTCTTGCCGGCGAAGTTTTTCGCCGCCGTGTCGTGGCGCTGCTGCAGCCACGGCTCGACCACGAAACCGTCCGTGGCGTAACGGATCGCGGGCGCCAGCACCTGTTTCCACTTCAGTTTGCCGAAACGCTGCTGCGCCTCCCACATACCTTCGACGGTGCCCGGCACCCCCACCGCCCGATGCCCGACCACGCTCATGCCCGGCACCAGGTTGCCCTTGTCGTCGAGGTACATGTCGCGGGTCGCCTGCTGCGGGGCGCGCTCGCGGTAGTCGAGAAAGTACGGCTTGCCGTCCATCAACACGGTCATGAAGCCGCCACCGCCGATGTTGCCGGCATCCGGACGGGTCACGGCCAGCGTGAAGGCCATCGCGACTGCCGCGTCGACCGCATTGCCGCCCGCGGCGAAGATCTGCTGCGCGGCATCCGCGCTATAACGATCCGGCGCCGCCACCGCGGAAGCATCGAGCACGGCTTTGGGCGGCGGCGTTTTCGCGAGCGCAGCGACCGGCGCGAGGCTCGCCGTGACGAACGCGAGCAGGGCTGAAACCGTCACGATCCGGGCGAGAGAAACAGAAACGAAAGGCGCGCGACGCGCGTCGTGGGTCGGGACAGACATCCGAGATACTCCGGGAACGATGGGCGCCAGCGACGCCCGAGCAGTGCAAGCTCAGGCAAGGCGGCAGAGCGGCAAGGCATGAGGGGGCGTGCGGCCGGCGCGGACAGCGGCTTCGGCCGCTCAGGTTGACTGACGCATCGCATTGGCCAAGGCCTCGGCCGCCCCATTGGCCAGGAGCCAACCGTGGACAAACCACGCCGCTCGCATCCTAAGTCGCCGCCCTGCCCGCCAACAAACCGTTTTACCTCCTGTTACAGCACCTTAAACGCAGCTTGCGGCAGGCGTCCAGGCCCTCGAAAAACCGTAGAGACCGCTCGAACGTTGGCTGCGCGCCGCACTCGCCTGTCGCAAAGAGACACGTCAGGTAGAATTAACGGATAAGTGGGCGCATTGCGCGCCCCGACCGACTTTCACCTTCTCGCATGAATACCGAACGCAACGACGCGCCAGCGGCATCCAACTTCATCCGCAACATCATCGACGACGACAACCGCACCGGCAAGTGGGGCCAGCGCGTCGAAACGCGCTTTCCGCCCGAGCCGAACGGCTATCTGCATATCGGTCACGCCAAGAGCATCTGCCTGAACTTCGGCGTGGCGCGCAGCTACGGCGGCGTGTGCCATCTGCGCTTCGACGACACCAATCCGGAAAAGGAAAGCGTCGAATACGTCGACTCGATTATCGACGCCGTGCGTTGGCTCGGTTTCGAGTGGGAAAAAGACGGCAAGGAACAGCTCTACTACGCGAGCAACTACTACGACAAGCTGTACGAGTTCGCCGAACTGCTGATCGAACGCGGCAAGGCTTACGTGGACAGCCAGTCGGCCGAAGAAATGCGCGCCAACCGCGGCTCGGCCTCCGAAGTCGGCACGCCGTCGCGCTTCCGCGAGCGCTCGGTGCAGGAAAACCTCGACCTGTTCCGCCGCATGAAGGCCGGCGAGTTCAAGGAAGGCGAACACGTGCTGCGCGCGAAGATCGACATGTCGTCGCCGAACTTCAATATGCGCGACCCCGTCATTTACCGCATCCGCTTCGCGCATCACTACCGCACCGGCGACGCCTGGTGCGTGTACCCGATGTACGACTACACGCATTGCATTTCGGACGCGCTGGAAAACATCACGCATTCGCTGTGCACGCTCGAATTCGAAGACCATCGTCCGCTGTACGACTGGATTCTGAACGAGCTGGCTGAAGCCGGCATTTTCACGCGCCCGCTGCCGCAACAAATCGAGTTTTCGCGTCTGAACCTGACCTACGCGATCACCAGCAAGCGCAAGCTGCTGCAACTGGTGACCGAAGGCCATGTGGACGGCTGGGACGATCCGCGTATGCCGACCATCGTCGGCGTGCGTCGGCGCGGCTTCACGCCCGAGGCGATCCAGTTGTTCTGCGAGCGCATCGGCGTGACCAAGGTCGATTCGTGGATCGACATGAGCGTGTTCGAAGGTGCGCTGCGCGACGATCTGGACGACAAGGCGCCGCGTACGGCAGCGGTGCTCGATCCGGTCAAGCTGATCATCGACAACTTCCCCGAAGGCGTCAGCGAGCCGTGCAGTGCGCCAGTTCATCCGCATCATCCGGAACACGGCGTGCGCGAGTTTCCGATTTCGCGCGAACTGTGGATCGAGCGCGACGACTACAACGAAGCGCCGCCGAAGGGCTACTTCCGTCTGTTCCCGGGCAACAAAGTGCGGCTGCGTTACGGCTACGTGATCGAATGCCTCGGCGCGGATAAAGACGAAAACGGCAACATCGTCGCGGTGCATTGCAATTACTTCCCGGACAGCAAGTCGGGCACCGAAGGCGCGAACAACTACAAGGTCAAGGGCAACATTCACTGGGTCAGCGCGGCCGCCGCCTACCCCGCCGAAGTGCGCATTTACGACCGTCTGTTCAAGGAACCGCAACCGGACGCCGGTGGCCGCGAATTCCTCGACGCATTGAATCCCGACTCGAAGCGCGTGGTTCACGCGTATCTCGAACCGGGCGCGCAAAACGCGCTGCCGGAACAGCGCTATCAGTTCGAGCGCCACGGCTACTTTGTCGCCGACCGCGTCGATTCGAAGCCGGGCAAGCCCGTATTCAACCGTATCGTCAGCTTGCGCGACAGTTGGGGCAAGCCGGCGTAAGCTTGAGCGACTGCCGGTCGTAGCGCATCTGAAGTTGAAGACGGCGTGCATCTCGTTGATGGGATGCACGCCGTTTCGTTGCATCATGTTCCATCGACAGTGACAGCGTATCCGTCCGGATGCGCCAGTCCCGGAGGTCCGATGAAAATTGCTGCCCGCCGCGGGGCGAGTGCCCGTGAGCTGACACACGTAGCGCGCAACGCGCATCCCATGCGTGAAGCGCATGAAGCGCGTGCGGATCACGCCGTGAATGCCATCGGCATGACGCACGCCGCCACACGGTTCGCTCATCGCACGCGGCGCGACCGGCTCGGTCGGCTCACGCGGCTAACCCGGCTCACGGCGCTGGCCACGCTAATCGCAGCATCGCTCACCGCTCCCGTCCACGCGGACGAACTCACCGGCACCCTGAAAAAAATCCACGACGACGGCGTGGTCGTGCTCGGCGTGCGTGAGGCGTCGATCCCATTCTCTTATTTCGACGGCAAAGGCACGGTCGGCTATTCACAAAGCATTGCGCTGCAAATCGTCGATGAAATCAAGAAGACGCTCGGCATGCCACAACTGAAGGTGCACGAAATCACCGTGACCTCGTCGAACCGCACGCCGATGCTGCTGAACAACCAGATCGATCTGGAATGCGGGTCGACCACGCATACCGTCGAACGCGAAAATCTCGCCGCCTTCTCGGACAGCTTCTTCCAGTACGCGGTGCGAATGATCACGCGCAAGAGCAGCGGCATTACGGATTTTCAGGACCTGGCGGGCAAGGCGGTCGTTACGACCGCGGGCACCTCCGACGAGCGCCTGCTGCGCCGCCTGAATACCGACAAACATCTGAATATGCGCATCACCAGCGCGCGCGATCATCCGGAGGCGTTCAACGCGCTCAAGGAGGACCGGGCCGTGGCGTTCGTGATGGATGAGCCGATCGTGTACGGCTTTCAGGCGACCGATCCGCGTCCGGACGACTTCGTGGTAACCGGCACACCGCTGGGTTACGAGGTCTACGCGTGCATGTTCCGCAAGGGCGACGACCCCTTCCGCAATCTCGTGAACGGTGTGATCGCGCGCGGTCAGACCTCCGGCGACGCGGAACGGTTGTACCGGCAATGGTTCACGCAGCCCATTCCGCCGCACGGCATCAATCTGAATTTTCCGCTGTCGGAACAGAATCGCGCGTTGTTCGCGCATCCGAACGATCGCGCGCTCGATTGAAGTACAGACTCAGCGCGAGGTCCGCGGCGCAGACCCCGTCGCTGCTGCATTCATTGCGTCACGATGCCTAGCGACCGATGCAAATCCGCGAGCGACAGCGTCGTCTGAAAAAGCCGCGTCAGACTGCGGCTCGCATAACGCTCGACTTCGTGCGGCGCGGCCCAGCGGTAAGCATCCATTTCGGGAATCAGCGTGCCGTCGGAGCGGCGCGGAAACAGCGATGTGCAGGTGCACGAGCTCAGATCGAGTTCACCGGCATGAGCCCGCGCGCCGAACAGATGCAGATCCTTGTCGCGCCGGTAGACGAACAGGCCGAGATCCTTCAGCCGCGTCGCGTCGATAGCGATGCCGGTTTCCTCGACCATCTCACGCAGCGCCGTGACGTGCGGCTCCTCGCCCTCTTCACCGTGCCCTTTCGGAATGTCCCAGTGCGAGGTTTCGGTGGCATGCGCTAGCAGCACGCGGCCGTCCGGATCGAGCAGCACGATGCCGCATGAAATGACCCGCGCGCTCATCGCTGTCTCGCGCCGCCGCACGCCATGGCATCGAGCCGCGCTGCCGGCAGGCCGGCGCGCGTCGCCATTACGGCCAGCATGCTTAGTGTTTTTTCTGCAGTTGCCAGCTGCCCTCGCCCTGCTTGCAGAATTGCGGGCGCAGGTTCATGGATTGGCCCTTCGCATTCAGCACGACGCCGACGTCGCGGCACGTGCGCTCACCGTCCTTGGCCGTGCTCGCGACGGTGATCGTCGCGTCGATTTTCACGCTGTTGCCGGTGCCTTCGTTCACCCAGGTCGCGCTCTCGCCGTCCTGCTTGTCGTTCAACGCGGTGAAGACCGCTTTCTTGACCGAATCGATGTCGCGCTGCTTCATGTAGCTGATCGGCGTGTCGTTCAGAAAGCCGAGGTTCGCCGCTTGCGCGCTGAGCGCACCGCCCAGCAGCAGGCCACCGACGGTCAGATGAAACAGGGCACGGGTTCGCATCGACATGAAGGTTTCTCCTCGAAAGTGTTTCAGGCGGTCGACGAGTGCGCTCGCTGCCACTCGTGATCTGGACCCCAAAAGCATAGCATGTCCCCCTCGACGTGGCCGCGCGATGCGCGTTTGCAGCGATCTGCGGCAATCGACACCATGACGCGCATGCCCGCGAGGTCTGCCCTGACGCACGGCGCGGATCAACGGGCGCCGGTTGCGTTTAATTTTAAGACGAGTCCCATGTCGGCTTGAAGTGCGAATTTTTAAGATAGCCCTATTGCGCTTCGGCGCCCTTCGCGCGTCAAAACCTTCGCCATGGATACCCGCCTTGCCCTTGAAACCTTCTCCGTTGCACTCGCCCTGCTTTGTGTTGCGCTCGTACCGGTGGCGATTCGCCGCGACCCGGGTCTGGCGCGACGTATGGTCAAGATGGACGGATTGCCGCTCGCGCGTTGGCCGAACCTGCTGACGCGGGTCGGCTGCGCCTGTCTGCTGGCGTCTTTCGCGCTGCTGTTCATCGCCTGCTATTACATCCTCGAAAGCCCCGGATACTGAACTGGCGGCGCCCCGCCTGTTTCAGTTCGCCCCGACCTTCGCGGTCCCCGTGGCGGCCACCTTGGCAGCCCCGCCCGCCGCACTCTCCACCTTGTAGCCGTCCGTCAGCGTTTTCAAAAACGCCACTACGTCCTTGATCTCGGCTTCGTCGAGCGACGGCTTGTCGCCCGGCTTGCGGTCGAACGGCGGATCGGTGTTCAGATTGACCCAGTAACGCTGCGGCAAATCGTCGAACTTCTGCACCTTGCCTTTTGAAACCGGATAGAACTTCTCCGGATTCGTATCGCGCTCGGCATAGAAACGCACCACCTGATCGAGCGAATGGTAGATACCGTTGTGGAAAAAACTCTTCTTCAACGCCACGTTGCGCAACGTCGGCGTACGGAAGATGCCGCAAAACTCCGCGCGTCCGCCGAGATCGGTGCGCTCCGGACCGCAGGCGCCGAGATCGTAGAAGTGCGGGTCGCGGTTCACCGCCAGGGCACGATTGCGCGGCACGCCGATCGCGATCAGGCCGAAGTCGCTGAACTGCGGCGGCGCGCCGTCCCGGGTGCGCTGGCTGATGTGGCAACTCGCGCAATTACCCTTCTGTTCGTCGGTGAAGACCTGCAGGCCGTGCAACTCGGCTTTCGTCAATTGCGCTTTGCCCGCCAGATAGGCGTCGTATTTGCTGGTGTACGGATAGAACAACTCAGGCGTCTGCTCGAAGGTTTCGAGCGCTTGCAGCACGGCGTTGAAGGTGGCGTCGTCGCTATCGAAAATGCGTTCGCCGAAGGCCTCGCGGAACGCGTCGGCATACGGCGCGGCTTTAACCGCGGCGCTCACCCTGGCCGGCGTGCTGCCCATTTCGAACGACGACAACAGCGGAATCCGCGCCTGATCGCGGCCACGATCGACCCGGCCGTCCCAGGTCAAGCCGCCGGTCGGGCCGGCGTCGACGCTTTCGTCGCCTTCGTCGTCCGACTCGTGATAGTGCTCGGCGAACGCCGGCACCGATTGCAGATACTTCAGCGTCGGCGCGGCGCGCACGCCGGTGCGATGCATGTCGTTGCCGCCCAGTTGCACCGCCAGCGAATTGGCGGGCGAGAACGCGTGATCGGGACTATGGCACGACGCACAAGCGAGCTTGCCGGAGCCGGACAGCGACGCGTCGAAAAACAATTGCTTGCCGAGCGCCGTCATCTGCTGGACGGATTTGTAAACTTCCGCGCGGGTCTGGCCGGCGTCGTGGGTGGCGTTCAGGGTCGCAACCGGAAGGGCGGATGCGGCACCAGGCACAGCCGCGGCGCTGGCTTCCAACTTGACGCCGGTATTCGCCGCAGGCGTGCCCGCGTCGCACGCAGCGAGGCTCAGCGTCACACCGGCGAGCGCCAACGTGATCGCGAGCACCCCGCCGATTCCCTTGCCTCCAGCCGACTCCGCGTGCCGCCACGCGCCAGGCCGAACCGCCGTTTTCCGAATTCCCGCAAGACCAGGCCGCATATGAATGATGTGAGTTGCCGATAGTGAAGTCCGCGAGCGTATTTCATTTACATGTCGCTTAAATGACATGTAGCCGACGAAAATACAGACAACAAAGCAATTCGTAATTAATTACATCTTTCTGTCAAATTCATTGGCCAAACTTTCGCCGGCGGTCATCCGTGTAAGGAACTACAGGAGGCCCGCGTCCCCAACGCGTGAGAGAGAAACCACATCAAATGAACAAAAAACTGATCTGCGCGACGCCTATCGCGATCGCAGCAGCATTGAGCCTTTATGCGTGCGGCGGCAACGACATCGCTCCGCAACCGGACATCACGTCGATCAAGACGGTCGTGGTGATCTATGCGGAAAACCGCAGCTTCGACAACCTGTACGGCAATTTCCCCGGCGCGAACGGCCTGCAGAACGTGAGCGCGGCGAACTCCACCCAGGTGGACCGCAACGGCACCGTGCTGGCGACGCTGCCGCCGGTGTGGAACGGCCTGACGCAAACCGGTGTGACGCCGGTGATCACCCAGGCCATGACCGCGAATCTGCCCAACACGCCGTTCGCGATCGACGACCCGAAGGGTTTCAACACGCCGATCACCGCGACGACACGCGACCTGTATCACCGCTTCTACGAGAACCAGATGCAGATCAACGGCGGCAAGAACGACAAGTTCGCCGCGTGGGCGGATTCGGGCGGCCTCGTGATGGGCCACTACACGCTGGACGCCGACAAGCTGCCGCTGTGGAAAGTCGCCCAGCAATACACGCTGGCCGACAACTTCTTCATGGGCGCATTCGGCGGTTCGTTCCTGAACCACCAGTGGCTGATCTGTTCGTGCACGCCGACCTATCCGAACGCGGATAAGAGCCCGGCGGCCGGCTCGATCTCGTCGGTGGAAAGCGACGGCGTGACGCTGAAAGTGGCGACGAACTCGCCGGCTTCGGCCATTACCGGCGCGCCAAAATTCGTGCTGTCGGGCAACCTGACGCCGGACTTCTACGCGATCAACACGATGCAGCCGCCGTATCAGCCGAGCGGCAACAAGGCCGCGTCGGGCGGCGACGCGAATCTGGCCGATCCGACCCAGGCGACCACGCTGCCGGCGCAGACGCAGCAACACATCGGCGATCTGTTGAGCAAGGCGAACGTGTCGTGGGCATGGTATGGCGGCGCGTGGGGCGCGGCGGTGTCGGCGGCGCAAACCGGCACGGCCAACGTGATCTACGGCGCGAATCTGACGGCGCCGAACTTCCAGCCGCATCATCAGCCGTTCAACTACTTCGCCGATCTGGCGCCGGGCACCACGAACCGCACGCAGCATCTGCTCGACGGCGGCATGGGCGGCTCGGAATTCATCAAGGCGATCGACGCCGGCACGCTACCGCAAGTGTCGTTCTACAAGCCGCAGGGCAACCTGAACGAACACGCGGGTTACACGGACGTCGCATCGGGCGACCAGCATATCGCCGACCTGATCTCGCATCTGCAGAAGAGCCCGCAGTGGAACAACATGATGGTGGTCGTCACGTACGACGAAAACGGCGGTTTCTGGGATCACGTCGCGCCGCCGAAGGCCGACCGCTGGGGTCCGGGCACGCGGATTCCGGCGCTGATCATTTCGCCGTACGCGAAGAAGGGTTTCGTCGATCACACGCAGTACGACACGACGTCGATCCTGCGTTTCATCACGCACCGTTTCTCGCTGCCGACGCTGCCGGGTATCGCGGCGCGTGACGCGGCGCTGGTCAGCAACGGCAGCAAACCGATGGGCGACCTGACGGCGGCGTTGAACATCAAACAGTAAGCAGGGCGCGGCAAGCAACGGTCGCGCGTCGATGCGTGACGTTTTCATGGGCAGCTTCGGCTGCCCGTTTTTTTGGCTTCGCCTAGTCGTGTGCCGGTGACATGGATTGTCGTGCGACGGGTTTTCACGAGCGGCGTATGCTTCGTGCGAAGGTGCGGTCTTTGCCGTTTTTTTGTGGCGCGGCGCGTGTCCAGACTGTGTCAACTTGTCTCGGCCTGCCTCGACCTTTTTCGACCCGCGACAGGCTCGATCACTTATCCAGGAGTTCGACAGCATGACTGAAAGAACCATCAAGGTCCCCGGACCGGATCACCCCATCACGATCGAGCCGGCGAACGCACGGGTTGTGGTGACCGTGGCCGGCCGGCAGATCGCCAGTTCGGACAACGCGCTGGTGCTGCGCGAAGCCGCGTATCCGCCGGCGTATTACATTCCGCGCACCGACGTCGAGATGGCGCTGCTGGAACGCACTGAGCACGCGACGTATTGCCCGTATAAAGGCGAATGCGCGTACTACAGCATTCCGCTGGGCGGCGAGCGGACGGTGAATTCGGTGTGGACTTACGAGGCGCCGTATGCGGCGGTGAAAGAGATCGCACAGCATCTGGCGTTTTATCCGGATCGTGTGGATTCGATCGAGGTGCAGGCTAAAGCGTAGCGACGGCGCGCGCACGGGCATGCCGATCGTGAAGCGGAAACCTGGTACGGCAGGAGGGACTGGAACCCTGTCGATAAATACGCGGAAGCTATCGACGTGCTTGAGACATCGTAATACGCCCTGTCTTGAGAGGAGCCCAGCACCGCGCTGGGCTTTTTACTATCAGGAGCCCGCGCGGTGTCAGCGCATGGGGCGCCCTTACTTTACCAATAGAGCTCGCAGCCTGGAGTGGGCGTTGTCGAGCCAACGCCACAAGCCAGGACGGTTCCGTTTTTCAGCAGGACTGCGGCTGGCTGCGCGAGCGCCGTCGCCATACTTCCAGCAGCCGACCAGGTGTTGGTACCCGGGTCGTAGATTTCCGCGCTCGCCAGCGCGACGTTGCCGGTTGTCGTCCCTCCAGTTACCAGGACCTTTCCGCTGGGTAGGAGCAGTGTCGCGGGTTCCACGCGGGCCGTGGCCATATTCCCAGCCGACGACCACGTGTTCGTCGTGGGATCGTAGATTTCCGCGCTCGAAAGGAGCACGACCGAGGGAGGCGAACCATTCCCTGCGAAGGCGATGGTTTCGCCGCCCACGACGAGTACCTTGCCTCCAGGCAATAACGTTGCCGTGTGCTCTGCGCGTGAGGTAGCCATGCTTGCGGCGGGCGACCACGTATTTGCCACCGGGTCATAGAGCTCGGCACTGGCAAACGAGTAGCTGTTAAAGCCGAGCCCACCCGCAACTAGTACTTGCCCGTCAGGCAGCAACGTTGCCGTATGCGCAACTCTTTGCGACATCATGCCCGGAACGGTGGACCATTGATTGGCGACCGGATCGTAACGTTCTTCATATCGGGTCTGGGTCGGGGTAGCGTTCGTGCCGCCTGTCGCCAGCACGGTTCCATCGGCCAGCAATGTGGCGGTAAAGCCCTGGCGGGTGTATGACATTGGCGCATGAGTGGTCCAGCGGCCCAACGCCGGGTCGTAAATCTCGCTTAGGCCGCCGATTTCAAAAGAATCCACGCCACCCACGCTTAGTACTTTGCCGTTTGTCAGCAGGAGGGCGATGTTCCCGATTGTCATCAGTTGATCAGTCTCCGACCAACTGTCTTTATTGGGATCATAGATTTCGGCATCGCCCCGATGAAGATTGTCCCCGCCCGCGGAAAACGCGCTGCCGTTTGGAAGCAGCGTCAGCGAGCCGAGCACGTAGTCCATTGACTGGGCAGGCGACCATGTATTGGCGGTCACATTCATCGGGATATCGGCCGACACGCCCGCCGACGAGACCCGGATGGTCGCCGCGCCCAGCGCCGCTCCCGTCACCGCGCCGGCGGACACTGTCGCAACCGATGGAGTCAGAGAGTTCCATGCCGCACTGGCCGTCAGGTCAGCCGCGCTGCCGTCGGAGAAGTTTCCGGTTGCTGTCAATTGGCGTGTGATCCCAACGCCGGTGCTGAATGGGTTGGGCGTGACCGAAATCGACCGCAGTGTGACGGAAGGTGCTCCTCCTCCCCCTCCCCCTCCGCTGTCGCCGCCTCCACATGCGCTTACCAGCGCGGCTGTCGCGAGCATCGCCAGTGGCCTTAGCCAGCGATTCGTCATCGATGTCGAAATCATTGCCCCCCCGTTCTTGTATTTCCGCTTCGGTTAGTTAGCGCCGGAGATCGTAGAGTAATCCTTATCGCTGACTTTGACGCTCGGATGTCCCCTCCAAACAGCGGAGTCGTGCAGTCTGGGCGAGTATCGTAGTGCCGCGACGATCCACGCGCTTTGACTACCTTATGGATTTTATTGGTACGGCAGGAGGGACTCGAACCCCCCACCCTCGGCTTAGAAGGCCGAGCAAGTTGACATTTATCAGTGTTGATCCGTTTTCTTGAAAGAGCCCGAAAATACCGCCACATAGGGCACTAAGCCAAATACCGCATTCAACCACGTTGATAAAAATTGATTGATTTCCGTATAATCTGCCTACACAGCGCCTACACGAAGCGTTGTGTAGGACAAGATGAACAAAGACAACTTCACGCCCGAGCGCGTCGCGAGCTATCGATGCGCGCCCGACCGCCAGCAGTCGATCTTTTGGGACAAGAAACAGCCCGGCCTCGGCCTACGCGTCACCAAGGCCGACAGCCGAGCATATATCTTCGAGGGGCGACTGTTCGGCAAGACAGTGCGCCTGACCATCGGTTCGCCGGAAGCGTGGCCGCTCGAGCGGTATGTCACGACCGACAAGGCAACCGGCGCGAAGATCGAGCGCATGGGTGCACGTCAGGAAGCCGCCCGGCTCAAGGCGCTGATGGACCGGGACATCGATCCTCGCGAGGAGAAAGTTCGGCAGCGCGCCGCCCACGAAGTCCGCAAGGCCGACGCCCGTCGCCAAGATATCGCTGTCGATGAGGTCTGGTCGGAATATCTGAAAGCAAATCAAGCACGCTGGAGCGAGCGCCACTATCAGGACCATGAAAACCTTGCGCAGGCTGGCGGCGAGAAGAAAAAGCGCGGCAAGGGCCTGACAGTCGCCGGCCCCCTCGCCCCGCTCATGCCGCTGAAGCTCGCCGGCCTGGATGCCAAGACGGTCGCCGCTTGGCTCCAGTCCGAATCTGAAATTCGCCCGACCAACGCGGCTCAATCGTATCGGAAGCTCCGCGCGTTCATCCGCTGGTGTGCAGACCAGCCTGATTATGCCGGAATCGTCCCGCCTGACGCGTACAGCGCGCGCTCCGTTCGGGAAGCAGTGCCGCGCGGCAATGCGAAAGACGACTGCCTCCAACGCGAGCAATTGTCTGCATGGTTCGGTACCGTCCTGAAGATCGACAACCCGGTCATATCAACGTACCTGCAGGGGCTCCTGATCACCGGCGCCCGTCGTGAGGAATTGGCCGCACTCAGATGGGCTGATGTCGATTTCCGCTGGCGCAGTCTCCAACTCGCCGACAAGGTTGAAGTCGAGACTGGCCGTACAATTCCGCTAACACCCTACCTCGCCTCTCTGCTGCTCGAACTCAAGCGACTCAATGAGACGCCACCGAATACCCGCCAGTTGCGCCGGCTCAAGGAGCGCGACAAGAAATGGGTGCCCTCTCCCTGGGTATTCTCGAGCAAGACATCGGCCGACGGGAAGCTCGCAGAGCCGCGCATCGCCCATACGAAAGCGCTGAACACCGCAGCCCTGCCTCATGTCAGCCTCCATGGTCTGCGCCGCTCGTTCGGTACGCTTGCTGAGTGGTGCGAAGTGCCGGTAGGGATTGTTGCGCAGATCCAAGGGCACAAGCCTAGCGCCATTGCCGAGAAACACTACCGACGCCGGCCGCTGGATATGTTGCGACTCTGGCATGACAAGATCGAAGCGTGGATTCTCGAACAAGCCGGAATCGTGTTCTCTGCCGAAGCGAGCAGGAAAGAGCCGCACGCTGTCGACGCGGCCTGACGATTAAGCTCCTGCCTAGCTTTAGCGGGCGAAAAGCCGGATACCTTCACCGGCCTGACAGGAGCTCCCGATTGAGGGCTGCGCGGAAGGGCGCAAATGAAAAATAGCCACGTGAAGTGGACGGGTCTGGCGGAACGTTTGACCATCCAAGAGGCCGCGCGCCTTGTCGCGAAAGAAACAGGCAAGTCCTTTGACTACACAATCTCGTTCCTTATGGATTGTGCAGATCAAGGCTACTTCACCGCGGACGTCGTGGCGCACTCGGACTACGCGAACGTGAGTCACATATCGCGCGTTGACTCATCGAAATCGACCGTCTCGACAGCAGAACTCATCGAATGGCTGGACGGCGAGATCGAAGAAGCGCATCAAAGAGCCCGCGAAGCGCTCGCCAGTAAAGAGTCCAGAAAGTGGGGGTACCCCGTCAAACCCGACGATGTGCGTGTGCATCTAATTCCATGGTCAGAGCAATTCGACGATCTATCGCTAGACGACACGATTAGCATGACAACCCGCAATTGGATCGAATATCTGACCCAAGAGATAGCCGAGCGACAAGGGTGGGCCGGCGCGGAACGCGAAGCTAAATGCGCAGTCGTTCGAGCTGAATATCTAAATCTTTTTGTCGCGCTCGCCAATACTTTGCCGTTGGTCCAAGAGCTTACTCGAGCACCTTGGAAGGGGGCGAAACTACTGCCCGACTGGCTGACCAATCTTCATCTGGTAAAGGGCGAACTGCGGGAGTGGGCCAAAATTCATGCGCCCGAGATTGCCAAGTCCCGCCTGTTTGCCGAGCCGAACGCCACGAATCCGCATACGCCGCCGACAGATGTGGCAGCCGAAGCCGCCTTAATGCCTGCGTGGCAAATGGGTGAGGCCGCCACTGACGACATCGGCGACGTTTGGCAAACAATGGCGAGAAGGATCGCGGATGAATGCTTCGATCGCGATACAGCGAACGATTGCCGCGACAGCCTGAAGGGTTACGCGGCGCGTGTGATGGAAGAGATGCAGAAGCGCCGGATTCACGGACCGCGCGGCCGAATCGACAATGCGAACACCATTCAGCGTGAAGCGCTTCAGGGTGACAAGTGGTGGGCACAAAAATCGAAGTGACAAAGCGGAGAACGCGGGAAAAACGGGAAACGGGATGGCGGTCCTAATCCCCACACCGCTGAACTGCCATGGAAGCCAGCAACCATAACGGTTAGCTGGCTTTTTTGTTGTCGGTCATTGTCGCTGGATTTCCGATTTTCCCGGCAATGAAGTGGAAACACTTTCAACGATGAGGTGTTTCTAATGCAGACAATCAATTCCCCGATGGCCCCCGCAGGACTTCCCGAGGTCTTGCCGACAGACGAAGCTGCCGCTGCAATTAATCGTAAGCCCCAGACCTTGCGCAAATGGGCCTGCCTCGAAAATGGCCCAATCCGGCCTGTTCGCATCAACGGTCGGCTAGCCTGGCGTGTCTCCGATTTGCAGACGTTGCTGAACGGAGGCGCGTAATGAAAAAGCGCCCGACCGATAAAAACCAATCGAGCGCCCAAGGACACGGCAAGTTTACATTGATTCTCGCGCAGGAGGGCAAGTAATGGCCCTCTACGTGAGCATCAAACAAGCCGACGATCCGGCTTTCGTACTGTTGCATACAAGCTCAACTCCCGGCCCCGAGCGGAAACCCCCAATGCGTATCCGTCGCGAAGCAGTAGATAGCGTTCTCGCTCTGCTTCTCGGCGCCGGCAATATCGACGCGCGGTCTGCACTTCGAGAATCGGAGGCCGCGCATGTATGAGCAAATCAAAGCGACACGGCGCGTCCAGTCGGGACGCAGGTGGCTTCGTGCCGATACCTTGGATGGTACTGGACAGCGCGGCATACCTGCAGTTATCGCACCCGGCGAAATCATTGCTGCTGGAAATCGCCCGTCAGTTTCACGGGGACGACAACGGGCGAATGATCCTGACCTTGGCACACCTGAAGCCACGGGGTTGGACGTCCTACGACACGATTCAGCGGGCGAAGCAGGAATTGTTGGATGCCGGCCTGATCTTCGAGACTGTGAAGGGACACAGACCGCACAAGGCGAGCTGGTACGCATTGACGTGGCTGAGCCTGGACAAGCTGGATGGGTTCGACCAGGGAGCGTCAGTTGGCTTCGTGCGAAGCGCGTATCTGAAAACACAAGCCTTACTCCGCCAGACGGTGTAGAGACGTGCTCTATTGCACCGTCTCCCGGTGTAGAGACCATCTCTCCTACACCGCCAGACGGTGCAATAGAGCTCATTTTTCAGCCTCCCTCTACACCGCCAGACGGTGACCCTCTAGATATGCCATCTACACAGCCTTTTATTCAGGGTGGAACAAGCCGATATCAATGCGATAGCGCCATGGCATTCCCTGCCGCACCGACGATGCCGAGCCGAGAGATCTCGGAATTGGTCGAGCCCCAGCATGACAGCGTCAAGTGTGCAATTGAACGACTTGCCGCTGAGGGCTTGGTGACTTTTACGCCAATGGCGGAGAACTCTGGCGGCGGCCGCCCCGCAGATATCTATTTAGTTGGCAAGCGCGACAGCTATGTGATCGTCGCCCAGCTCTCGCCGGATATGACTAACCGCCTGGCAACCGGCGCGCGATTGATCGGTTTTACTCAGATTGAGGGAAACGTCGTAATCGTTGCAGTCGAACGATGCAACGTTGCCTCGCGTTGCATCTGCGTTGCCTTGCGTTGCAGTGCTGGCGCATTCGAGAAAACACGCCAAGACAGCGACGCTCGAGACGACATGAACGATGGACCTGTGAGGAAGATCATGAACCAACAATCAATGCTGCCCGTTACTGAAACGTTACAGAAACAGAAACATCGGCGCGAAGAACAGACGCTGGCTGAGTTCCTCGTCGACTGCAAGGCTACCGGTAACGTTGCGATTGATGTAGACGATCCGATCTACACGTACACCGAGCGCGCCGGCATCCCAAACGACTTCCTCGAGATCGCCTGGCTGGAGTTTCGCGAACGCCATCTCGACAACACATCAAAGCGATATCGCGACTGGCGTGCGGCGTTCCGCAATAGCGTGCGTGATCGCTGGTTCCGTCTCTGGTATTTCGACAATGACGAATGCCTCCTGACCGTTCAGGGCCAGCAGGCGGCGCGCGTGCATGGCAAAGCCACACCGAACCGCAATGCCTCGGAGAACGCGAAGGCAAAACAGATGCTGTTCGGCTCGTCACCGCGCCGCCCTTCACGCCATAGCGGCTTCGACCAGATCAACTATCGCGAAGGCGTCAACGAAGACGGCTCGTTCTGACGCCTCTAGCAACCAAGACCTTGGAGATGACAAATGAATTTGTTCAGCAAAAGCAGCAACATTGACGCCGCGGCAACCGGCGCCAAGCGCGACGTCACCATCAGCAATGAGCCGCGTACGAAGCGGCCCGATCATGTACGAGTGGAGACCGATGCGGTCACGTGGAAAATCGGCCTGACGCTGGACGAACAGCGCGACCTCGGCTCGGCATACGAGTGGAACGAACGAAATGGGGAATTTGACAAGCACTTCCGGGATGAAGAATCGTTCCTCGAAATGTTTACCAACCGCCTCTATCAATCGTGCGCGGAGACGATCACCCTTGTGATCAAGCCATGCGAACCCGGCAAGGTGCACATCGATGTCGAAAGTAGCAATTCAAATTTCACTTCGGAAATCAATAGTCCTCGTCCAGTTGTTTCATACGACGAAGTGGGCACGCTCATCCTCAAATGGATTGAGGTGTCTCAGTCTCGCAAGGAACTGATCGCCGATCTGGTGACGTCCTCTCGAGGAGGTGACGCGTGAGCAACGATTTCATGGATCTGGTCGCAGAGGGTGATTTGGCCGAGATGGTCGACGGCCGGTTGCAGATCAGTGCGTCGGGTTGGCTGTGTAGTGCCCTGATCAAGGCCTATGACGCCAACGTCAGCGAAGATGAGCGGGCGCGGTCCCTTGCAAGTGTCAGCAAACTGTTGGATGGTGCGCGCAGTCGCGGCTTCGCGAATACCGGAACCCTGCTGACGCTGGCTGCCAATGGCGCGGAGATGCAGTGCTTTGCCTCGCTGGCCCGGCAGGCAATGGAAGGCGCCACACGGGGAGAAGTCGCTGCTGCTGTAGGTCCGATCTGGCAGGAGGTTTCGGCCACGGAAGGCGAGCACGTAACCCGTAAAGGAGGTAAGCAATGACGGAAAACAAGCCACCAGCAATCACGCATCCCGAAGCCGCAAGCCAAGCTGCTGAGCCAAGCCCGGAGGAAATTGCGAAGGCCCTGAAGCGCGCCGCCCACAAGGCGCAAATGACTGTCGACGGTGGTATGGCGTCGATCCAGATCATGCATATGTTCGGTGGCCCGATGGCTTGTGAAAAGCTCTCCGTCGCGGAACTCGGATCCGTCCTGAACGATATGGTCAACCAGATCGGAACCGGCGACATGTCGAGCGTGGAGCGCCTCCTGATATGCCAGGCGGTCGCGCTGAACGCTCTTTTTGGAGAGTGTGCCCACAGGGCCGGCAAGAGCATGGGCAACCATCTGCCGGCCACGGAGGCCTACATGCGCATGGCATTGAAAGCGCAGCAGCAATCGGCATCGACGCTCAAGATCTTGGGCGAGATCAAGAACCCGCGGCAGGTCGCGTTCATCAAGCAGCAGAACAACGGTAAGCGTCATTTGAAGGCCGTATCGACATCGACGTTGAGAGTGTCCAAAGTGATGTCCATCACTTCGAGTAGTGGGGACCACTTTGATGACAGA
>NZ_PVEN01000001.1 GCF_002973525.1 Paraburkholderia sp. BL21I4N1 | reverse complement strand
TTGCGGTCATCGCCTTCAACGAATCGCTTCATGAGTCACCCGATCTCAGTGCGTTGATTCAGTTTAGGCGATCAATACGTTTTCACACACTCTGGACCCTAATCCGCCTTTCCCTGGCTGGGCATGAACGTCGCCAATCGGTCAAACGCAGGCCGTTCAGGCTCCATGCAATAGCCGCTCATCAATGAGCCTTTGAAGGGTCAGTAGATTGCGCTGTTTTGCCCAAATGCGCGCTCTACAAAGCACCAAGGGGGATTTTCAGATAACGCGTGCCGTTGTCTTCCGGCTCAGGCAATGCGCCCGCACGAATATTGACCTGGACAGCTGGAAGAATGAGCGTAGGCATATCAAGCGTCCGATCGCGTGCGGTGCGCATCGCGACGAACGTATCTTCCGAGTTGCCGTCATGCAGATGAATATTGCCTTTGCGCTGTTCAGCCACTGTGGTTTGCCATTGTGGTTGACGCGACTGCGGCGGGTAATCGTGACACATATAAAGCCGGGTCTCGTTAGGTAACGACAGCAGCTTACGTGCTGAGCGATAAAGCGTATGCGCATCACCACCCGGAAAATCACACCGTGCGCTACCTACGTCCGGCATGAACATCGTGTCGCCGACAAAAACCGCGTCTCCGATCTGATACGCCATGTCAGCCGGTGTATGTCCCGGCGCATGTATAGCATGCGCACTCAGCTCGCCGATCTGGAACGTTTCGCCAGCGGTGAACAGATGATCGAACTGCTGACCGTCGTCCGGCACGTGCGCACCCAGGTTGAAGACGCGCTTGAATACACCCTGCACTGCTCGAATGTTCTCGCCGATGGCAATCCTACCCCCTAGTCGCGTCTTCAGATATTGCGCTGCCGACAGATGGTCCGCGTGGGCATGCGTTTCCAGCAGCCATTCGACCCGTAACCCATGTGCCAGCACAAATTCCACGACCTTGTCGGCCGATTGAGTCGAGATACGGCCGGCCTTCGGGTCGTAGTCGAGCACCGAATCGATCACGGCACATGCAGAGCCATCGCCGACGTGAACGACGTAGGTAACGGTGCAGGTGGCCGTATCAAAGAACGCTTCTATCAGTGGCTTCATCGCATGTTCCAGTCAGTACATTGAAAAATAATATATATTTTAATATAATGAAGGTCAACATGATTGTCAGGTAAAAGGACGCCGATCAATGGGCACACAGTTATCTCCCGCCGCGCTCGACACGCTGCGGCAATCCGCGACGAAATGCTGCGCCCTTCTCAAAGCCATGGCGCAGGAGGACCGCCTGCTGCTGTTGTGCCAACTGATCGAAGGCGAACATAACGTTGGGGAACTGGAAGCAGCGGTCGGCCTTCATCAACCGAGCCTTTCGCAACATCTTGGCGTGCTGCGCGAAGAAGGCCTTGTCAGTGCGCGGCGCGAGGGAAAGTACATGTACTACAGTCTCGCGAGCGCCGAAGTCTTAAGCATCATGGAGACGTTGTCGAACCTCTATTGCGGCAAAGTCAAAGGACGCCTGAAATGAGCATCGACCTTGCTCACTTCACGCCGCTTCCCGCACTCGCCGGCGGCTTGCTGATCGGTCTTGCGGCAACGCTGCTTGTGCTCGGGAACGGCCGTATCGCCGGCATCAGTGGGATTCTTGGCGGCCTGTTCGACACAACATCCAGCGATCATGCCTGGCGCGCAGCATTCGTGCTTGGGCTCTTTGCCGCGCCCTGGATATTCAAGCTTTTCGCGGCACTGCCGGCCGTCGCGATCACGTCATCGCCGCCTGTGCTCGTTGTGGCCGGTCTGCTCGTTGGCATCGGCACCCGCTATGCGTCCGGTTGCACCAGTGGTCACGGCGTATGCGGCCTTTCACGCGGTTCGGTCCGCTCGCTTGCGGCCACCGCGACGTTCATGGCAATGGGCTTTCTGGTCGTTTTCGTTACCCGCCACCTGCTGGGGCTTTGACATGCTGATTCTCAACGCGCTGCTGGCCGGTCTGATATTCGCCACGGGACTGATCGTTTCCGGCATGGCCAACCCTGCGAAGGTGCTGGGTTTTCTCGATATCGCGGGCAACTGGGACCCGTCACTGGCGTTCGTCATGGCCGGCGCGATCGCAGTAGGCAGTGTCGGTTTCGCGATTGCAAGCAGGCTCAAGCGGAGTCTGCTCAAGGCGCCCATTTCGCTGCCGACCGCGACGCACATTGATCGCCGCCTGCTTGCTGGTAGCGCCATGTTCGGCGCCGGCTGGGGCTTGGCAGGATTCTGCCCGGGACCGGCTCTCGTGAGCGCCGGAAGCGGTGAGTTTGAAGCGATGCTGTTCGTCATCGCCATGCTCGTTGGCATGAAGATTTTCGCGTTGGTCGAACAACGCGCTATCCAAACCAACTGACCGTAACCTGGCACACGTTCATGTGTGCGGCCGCCCGATGAGTTGAACGCAAAACGTTACGGCGGTCGTCTCATATCCGTCCAAACCCGGACGGCCAAGAAACTTGTCTGAGTGGCTGAAACTGGCCGTCCACTGCCTGATGCGGTCACCTGTAACCGCCCCCCAGCGGTCGAACGCTATTCTCCGAAGCCGCCACTCGCCGCAGACGCGGAACTGGATATAAATTGGGTAAGCAATCCATCCCAGAGTGCGCGCAATTCGGCCTCACCCGGGGCGTCCAGCGCCTGAGTCCGGACGGCGGTGTGGACCAGCACCAGACCGGATTGCGGATCGACGAAGATACGTTGACCGTAAACACCTTCCAACGCAAATGCTCCACGTGATCCGGGCATTAACCAGATCTGATATCCATATCCCCCCGGATGCTGGCCCCGGCCCAAGGCAAGGAGGGAGCCTGGGGGCGCGGGTTTCGTCGCGTCCACTATCCATGAGCGCGGAATGATCTGCTTGCCGTTAAATTCACCACCGTGCGCCAGAAGCAGCCCAACCCGGGCGTAGTCGCGCAGGGTCGCGTTAAAGCAACACCAGGCAAGCTCCTGCCCTGTGTGATCCGTCACCCATCGGGCGTCTGCTTCGGCACCCATCGGTTGCCAGATACGAGTCTCCAGATAGCTCGATAGCGTCATGCCTGTAGCGTGAGAGAGGACCAGCCCCAGCACTTCAGTGTTCAGGCTAGCGTAGCTAAAAAAAGTATTTGACGCAGCCAGGCGGGTATTGAACTGTTTGACGACCGCGACCGACCCTGGACCTTTGGACGAAAGTAATTCACGGTGCATGGTCGTGTCGTCGTCGGTATCGGTGTAGTTTTGCTGGAAGCGGATACCGGACGCCATGTGCAGCAATGCGCGAATCGAGACGGTACCGATCTCGCTGCCTTTGAGTCCCGGCACATACACCTGTGCCGCGTCGTCAATGGAATGGATCTTGTGTTCGGACACCGCAATGCCGATCATAATTCCGACCAACGTTTTGGCCATTGACTCCGACATGAGCCGGTCATGATCGGATCGGGCGTATTGGTATTGCTCGAATAAAATCGTATCGTCGCGAGCGATCAGTAACCCAGTCGTCGGATTTCTTGAAAGGTAGTCACGCAGCGAAAGTGTCTGATTCTGGTATCGGTACGTGATATCCAGCGGGATTGCGGCACGGTTCAACCTTGATGGCGTCGCTGCCTTTAAAACCAGGTTGGATGGATAAAAGCTGTCGAAGTGGCTGTAGTTGCCCACTTCATGGACCTGACTTCTCAGAGGTAATCCGATTGGGTACCCGAGCCTTGCTCCATAAGAGTCTGCGTCTGGTCCCGTGTTCGAAAATGCGGGGCCGGACGCAGCCGGAGGCGGTCCATCCGCGATTGCGACAGTGCCGGTTAGCGCAACGGAAGCGGCGATAACCGTCTGAATGAGCTGCTTACTCATAGCTTGAACAATACCCTGCTCCATCTGGAAAACTGCGAACTGTTTCTCGTCTCTGACGTTGTCGGTCGCGCTGACGGTCGTGACCTTTCTTTAACGTCGCTCGCCAGAGAAATCCGTCGTGGGTCTGCGAATTCGTGCGATTTCAATGCGAGACGATAACTCTTTTCAGACGGAGCGCTATCGCTGCCACCACGCCTACGAGAAGCAACACGCGGTTTCGTGGCATCGTCGGCCGAAGCGCTGTGCCCTTGCCTGCAAAAGCGTAGATGTATTGAAATACCGTCCCAAGCATCGCGAAAGCAGTTGCCACCGCGTATACGACAAGCACCACGCCAATGCTACGCCCGAGTGAGGTACTCATATTCAAGGGTGAATTGTTGCAGGTGAAAGCTGGGATGCCTGCGAAAAGCATCACAGTGAGTAATGCGGAAATGACAAATGAGAGTCGATTTTTCAAGCCATCCCCTGGATACTACTTTTTTTTGAGTAAAGCTTAGCGCTAGTCAGCTCGCTCCCGTCGCCGAGGTCAGTAGCCTCAATCTTCATCATTACACGGGCGCTTGCCGTTTTTTGGCAATTTTCATCGATTTAGGCGGCACGGTCCGACCTTGAACTGCCTTTCCCGCGGTCGTCACGTCACAGTCCGCTCCCGCGGTCTTATGGACGCTGATCAGCAAATTGGCCGGCCTCTCAGAACATACGACCTACCGGGCTCCCGGAGACTCGCGTCGACGGAATCAGTCGTCGTCAAGAACTAGCCAAAGCATCCTCGGGCAGCATGTAGTGTCGCGAGATCCTGGAACTCTCCTTTACGAGCACGGAGCCATTGCGCTGTACAAGCAACAAGAGTTTCCTCAATCCGATTTTGCAGCGAGAGGCAGCCAGTCTGCCGGGTGTCCGATGTTGCAGAGAAAGGTGTCCAGCCCGCTTCGGGTGAGCGATACGCTCGCATTGTTCTCGAGGGGATGAAACAGAAAGGTTTCCTCGCCGCTCAGTTCAGCGTCGATGACGAGTCGCACGCGTTTGGCTTCGTCATTGGCCAGCGCGAGTGGGCTCAAAGCACCAGTCCGGATACCCAGCAACTCGAAGAGCTTGTCCGTCGACGCGAACGAGAGGCGTTTGCTGCCGAGTGTTTCGGCGACACCAGCCAGATCGAGCGACTTCGAAGCAGTTGTGACGACGAGGAAGTAATTGCCTTTCTTATCCTGCAAGAGCAGGTTCTTGCAGCGAGCCCCCATCACGGAAAGCGCCAACATTTCGGACGCTGCCATGTTGAGTACCGAGTCGTGTTCCTCGCACGAAAACGGAATTTCCCCTTCTTCAAGAAGCTTCAATACTTCGTCTTTTCCTAGCATGGCGTGGTTCGTCTTGATCCAGAAATAGACCGGCCCAGGAAGCATTCGAGGGCCGATTTCCATACACGAATGAGTCAGGACTCAAACACCGGGTATGACGCTTTGCGGATAGCCGCAATGGTGTCATCCGGGGAGAGCAATCCAGACTCATCGAGAATCGCAACTAAAGAGCGATCTTCGGTCACGGATTGGCGCGCGAGCTTGCTGACTTGAGCATAACCAATGTTTGGAACGAGCGCCGTCGCGACGGCCATCGATTCCATCAGATGCTTCTCATTGCGCGCTACGTCAGCCTTGATGCCCTTCACACACTTTTCGCCAAAGCGCTGGATGCCATTGGTGAGCAGCGCGATACTGTCGAAAACGCGCGAAGCAACAACCGGCTCGAAATGATTGATTTCAAGTTCGCCGTACTGAACCGCCTGAGCTACGGCGACGTCGTTTCCAACGACCGCGAAGCTCAGTTGGATCATCGCCATCGGCAGGACCGGATTGACCTTGCCCGGCATGATCGAAGAACCCGCCTGTGCCTCCGGCAGCCTCAGTTCCCCGAGTCCGCCGACAGGACCTGACGACAGGACAGTCAGGTCGGAAGCAATCTTCGCAAGAGACACTGCGCAGGTACGTAGTTCGGCAGAGACGCGCGAGAACACGTCCATGTTCTGCATGGCATCGAACGGATTTGCCGGTGCTTGATAATCAACGCCAGTGACGCTTTGGAGATGCGAGTACACGGCCGCGCGGTAACCCGCCGGAGCGCCGAAGCCGGTCCCGATTGCCGTGCCGCCAAGCGGAAGCGTGCGGAGCTTGTCACGCACCGCGACAAGTTCCTCTGCCAGACGTTCGGTCAGAGACGCGTAGCCTCCAAAGAGTTGACCAAGACGCATCGGCTGGGCATCCTGCAGGCAGGTCCGGCCCAGGTGAAGAACGTCGGCGAATTCCGTGGCTTTGCTGCTGAAAAGGGCCGCGAGTTGCATGACCTCCTTGATGAGCGGCCCGAGCATCGCGTACGTGGCAATCTTCAAGGCGGCAGGATATGCATCGTTCGTCGATTGGGAGCGGTTGACATGGTCGTTCGGATGAACGACCGCGTACGTTCCAGCAGCGTGTCCCAGGATTTGCTGAGCACGGTTCGCGATGACCTCGTTAAAGTTCATGTTGGTCGATGTGCCACCCGAACCTTCCATAAGGTCGACCACGAACGAGGAGTCGAACCGCCCCTCGATGACTTCCCTGCAAGCGGCAACGATCGCCTCACACTGCTCGTTCGTGATGACCTCGTTGTCGCGGTTGGCCAACGCCGCGGCCCATTTGACCTGCGCGAAAGCGTCGCGAAACTCGGGATAGTGGGCAATGTTCAACGGCGAAACCGTGAGGTTGTCGACCCCACGCACCGTGTTCACGCCGTACAGTTTGTCGCCAGGAATGGTGACCTCGCCGACATAGTCACGTTCGATGCGATCTACGCCCTGAGCACTCTTATTCATAGAGATTCCTTCCGCCAACGGTAATAAGTTTTTCAATATCCCGACCGAGAGCTGTCAGCCTCGGCAGGAACGATGTCTCGATAACTTCGTGCGCTGTATCGCAAGCGTCGTCGAAGAAAACGTTGTATTCGTCCCGGCGCGCTACGAGGTACAGTGAGCGCTCCAAGCCTAAATTCTCGACTACATGAACGGCGACGTGACCCGCATACGGCACTCCCTGAAGAAGGCACATGGGTGAAGTAATGGCCCAACCGACCCCCTCCGCTACCATCGAGGTCAAAGCATCGGCGTTGTCCAGTTCGAGTCTGGCAGGTGCGCGGATCTCAATGCGCCGGAGGTACCGTTCGATCTGCATGCCCACCTGAGACATCCGGTTGAACCTGACGATGGGCAAGCTGTTAATCAGAATCCGTAAGTCGTCGATGGTCTTCACGGGCATGCCGAGGTTTTTCGGCGTTATCACAAAGTACCGTTCGGAGAACAGCCGATACCGGACGACGTCGTTGGCGTCCATCAGTGGATCGCTCGTGACGATCAGGTCCAGGTCGCGGCGCAGCAGTGCTTCTCCCTGCTGAGGGCTGAGCCCCGTTCGAATCGACAACTGCGACACCTTTCCCAGCAGCTTTCTTGTAAAAACTGAACCACACGTGGCCGCGAATGAGTCGACCAGTCCGATGCGCAAGTCGGGTTTGATACCGCGTCCTGCTTCGACGACTTGTGCCTTGAGATTGGCGATCTCTTCGCTCAGCACCGCACCCCGGTTCCTCAGTGCAATGCCGAAGGGCGTCAGCGCCATCGGTCGAGTCGTCCGGTTGACGAGCACGACGCCCAGTTCGTCTTCGAGCTGCCGGATGATTTGCGATACGCCTGACTGGGATATGCCCATTCTCGTTGCCGCGGCGGACATGCTTCCCTCTTCCGCGACGGCGACGAAGACTTGTACAGCATGCATATCAATGGGTTTGTTCGACGGCATGGCGTGTCCTGGTATGAAAGTCCTCGCGTATGTTCTCGCATCTGGCCTGCCGTCAACTCCTACGGTCATCAAAGGCGCGTCTTGCTGCCACTCGGCGCAGCGGTTGCCAAAGTTGCGTCAGGGTGCCCGGCAGCGTCTACCTGGTCCCCGGCGACACTGTCGGACTTCACGTCTGAAACGCTCTCGCCGCCCGTTTCGGGTGCCATGAAGTGGCAGAAGACGCCACCGAACAGCAGTACCGCGACGCAGACACCCAGCGCTGCGTGAATGCCAACCTGCTGAACGGCGATTGGCAGCAGGAATGTACTGATGGCTGAACCAAAGCGGCTCGAAGCGACTGCCAGACCGACGCCTGAGGCGCGAAGATGCGTCGGGAAGAGTTCGGGCGGATAGACGAATTCGAGGTTCGCCGCTGCCGAGAGGATGCACGCGAAGAAGCCAAAGACGAGCATCGTCCCGATCGGCCCAAAGCTGGCATAGGTCAGCACCGCCAGCCCGAGCGCCGCAAGATAGAAGGTTCCAATGAGGAACGTACGACGGGAGATCCTGTCGATCAGCAGCAAGCCAATCGCTGCACCGACGAGAAGCAGGATGTTGTAGACGAGCCCGCCTGCGAACTTGTCCTTGACGTGCAGCGCCTCAAGGACTTTTGGCGCGAAGGTGCCCAATGCAAAGTAAGGAATGACCTGGCAGGTGTAGAAGACGCAGCCGACCAACGTGTTTTTGCGCCAGCGGGGCGAGAACAGCTGTGACCAGGCTCCCTTTCGCTGTTGAGTTGCGGCGGTCGTCGTCGAAAGCGTGACTTCAGGGCCGAATCTGCGACGAACGATGGCGAGCGCTTCGTCGCCGCGACCGCGTTTCATCAGCCACATTGGCGATTCGGGCACGATCAGGCGGAACGGGAGAATCAGCAGTGCCGGCACTCCGCTCGCTGCGAGCATGATCCGCCAGGCATCAGGCCCAATGTCACGCATGGTGAAGCCAACGAGGTACGCACCGACATAGCCCGCCGCCCACGCTGCTGCGAGCACACTCAGCAGACGGCCACGGTAACGGCGCGGCGAGTATTCGGTGACCAGGGATTTGCTCACCACGTAGTCGGCGCCGAGGATGAGTCCCAGCGCCAGACGCAAGACCAGCAACTGAGAGGCCGACGTCACAAAATACTGCGCAGCAGAGACGACAGCGAAGAGCAGCATGTCGTACGCGAAAATCGTCCGACGGCCATGTCTGTCCGCGATCGGGCCGGCCAGCATGCTGCCGATGAACAGGCCCGCGAGCGAAGCGGCGCCGAGCAGTCCCATCCAAAGCGCATCGAGATGCAGCGGCAGCGCCGCCATGCTGACCGCAATGCCAATGATGCCGAGCACGAAGCCATCGCTAAATTGACCGCCTGTCCCACTGAACGCAACGCCGATGTGGAATGGGCGAAGAGGCAAGTCTTCGAGTAGTACCTGGTTGCTCACGATCGTCTCCTGTCTCTAGTGTGGTGCTCATGTCGATGCACCTTGAGAACCAGTGTAGGGTGGCGATTTCAAAAAAACAGCAGGTAACAAAACAGTATCAACAATTCTAATACTACCCCTCGGTATGGCTGAAATCAGGCGATTTCCTCAAATTCAACACTCGACTTGACATGACGGGTGCAAAACGGCGAAAGGCCGGACGAGAGGCGGTCCGGCCGAGGTGCTGCAACTAGATTACGTCGCTAACCGACGGAGGTGGAACGAGAGCAGCGGTGTCTCACCCCACTCCGGAGGCGGTCCTTCGCCGCGCCACGCCCTCGGGCCGCTTAAAACTGATGAAGCATGTCCTGCACACGCTCCGGGTTGTTCGTCACCGTGAGCGCGAGCATCAAGAGGATTCGGGCTTTCTGCGGATTGAGGTTATCGCCGAGAAGACCAATATACGCAGGGTCTTCAGGAATATAGCCATTTCCGATTCTCGACGAGCGGACGACAATCACACCTTTATCGACTGCCTTCCTGATGGAGGGAAGCGTGAGCAAAGACTCACTGCCAGCGCCCACGCCAGCGACCACAATGCCGCGCGCGCCGTGAGCCACCGCAGCGTCATACAGGTACCCGCCGTCATTCTGGTGGCCGTAGATGATGTCGACTTCGGGAAGTGAATCCAGTTTCGACACGTCAAACGGCGTCTGCGTGGTCTGGAGCTTGGCTACGGCGGTTTCGAAGTGCGGCACATTATCGATCAACGTCCCGAGATAGCCGTCGTCTGGGCTCCTGAACGTATCGAGCGTGGTCGCGTTGGTTTTGGTCGTATATCGCGCCGAGCCAATGCGGTCGTTGAGGACAATCATCACGCCTCGTCCTCGCGCCGTAGGCGATGCCGCAACGGTAACGGCCTGCAAAATGTTACTTGGACCGTCTGCGCTGATGGCGGTCGAAGGGCGCATCGAGCCGGTCAGCACGACGGGCTTATCGCTTTTCACCACGAGGTTCAGAAAGTAGGCGGTTTCTTCAAGCGTATCCGTTCCGTGCGTGACGACGACACCAGCAATGTCAGGCTGCGCCAGCAGCTGGTTGATGCGCTTGGCGAGCTTGAGAAGAATTTCGTTGGTGATATTCTCGCTTCCAACGTTCGACACCTGCTCTCCGGATACCTGCGCCACTTTCCCGAGCGACGGAACGGACTTCAAAAGCGCATCGGCCGTGAGAACGCCAGGCTTGTAACCCGTGCTTTGCGTCTCGCTAGTGCCAGTTCCAGCGATGGTGCCACCTGTCGCCAGCACGGCAACATGCGGAAGTAATGTTTGCGTTGGACGTTGAGGTTCGGTCTGAGCTATCGCTGAGCCGGTAAAGATCCAGCCGATTACCAGAAGCTTGCAAACAACGTTTCTGTATTGGCTCATTTGAGCACGTGCGTCTCTCACAGCGGACTCCGAATTGAAAAGTGTAAAGAACTGCCGCCGCGCCGGGCGATGACGCGGTCGCTCTGATCGGACTTGTTCGATGGTCAGCCCGGCGGTATATGGGGCAACGACGACGCAGGGATAGTTGAAGTCCGATGAGGGCTAGTTTAGTGAGCCGAGGAGCGCGACAAATTGGCTGGACGCGACGATTACCAATTCTGATACTACGCTAGAGATTTTCTGAAAGTTGATAAGCGTCGGGCGACTCCCGAGTGCATATACCTTCCACGACAAGGGTAGCCAACAATGCGGTGACGTTTCTGCAAACGCACGAGCGGCCGCTACCGGGTGGCGGATTCAACCGGTTGAATCCACCGTTGCCTTCAGCTATTCAAGTCAAATGGCGTTGCGCTTCAGGAATTGCTCAATAACAGTGGCAAAATAAGGCGGGCATTCCTGCATCGGGTAATGCCCGCAGTTCGGGATAACGTGCAGCTCCGCGTTCGGATGCCACGCGAGAAATGTGCGCTGCATCGCTTCCGAGTCAAGACCGGGATCCTTGTCGCCGACAATGACGAGGTAAGGGGTTTCAAGACCCCGAACGTCGTCGACGAAGTTGGCCGTCGTCAGCATTTCGAGGTATCCCCGCCGGCATGCCGACGAGACTGTTAAACGGCTTTGTCTCACCTTTCGCAAAGCCCACCCATCGGAAAGACCTCCGCTGACGAAACTAAACAACCGCCGAAGCGCCTCGTCGTCTTCTATCGAGCTCGCAAAAAAAGCCAGCGCATCCGGACTCAGTCGATTTCCGGCCGCGGAAACGGGACATATGGCGATCGCACTTGTGATGCGGGACGGAGCGTCGCAGGCAATGCGCTGTGTGATCATGCCGGTCATCGAATGGCCGACGATATGAAAGTGTGTCCAACCGAGTCGGTCAGCGAGCATGAGGCAATCAGCGGCAACCTCCTCCACCGTGAATTCGCCTTCCAGGTTGATGGATTGCCCGTAGCCACGCAAATCGGCGAAAACGTAGGTGAATGCATGGCCGTCGAGCCAAGGCGTGACTGCATCGTAGCTGGAGTGGTCGCCGAGCCAGTCGTGCATGACCAGCACACGAATGGGACCATCGCCATACTGTACATACCCGAGACCGGAGTCCGATCCAGCGCGGCTTTCAAGATGAGCTTTCATTCCAGGGGTTCCATTTTGGTTGCAGGAACCAAAACGAAACGCCCTCCCGGCGAACCGGGAGGGCGTTTGAAAGTGGCCTAATCCTATCAAGCGCTCAAACGAGAGTCAATATAACTGCGCGGCGAATTGCGACTGGTCGCAATTCGCACATTAAGGGTCCCCCGCATGTCCGCATGCGGAATTGCTCGAGCGGCCGTAGTTGGTCGAGGCGGTGTGAAAGCGCAAAAGTACTCGGTTGTATAAGACGGCTTCCGGAGCGGTGATGCACCCATGATTGTTTACGCGGCAGTCGTCCGCACCGCCTGAATATCCATTGAGCACACAGCCCATCCGAATTCCCCCGCTACCTTTACGTTCGAAGCGTTAGGTCCGCCGAACATACTATTGGTGCTCCTTGACTAAGCGCATCAACCGCCACATCCAGCAGCATTTGAGGCCGCAGCGCAGGCACCGCCAAAACCGACTTTCTTTTACAGTACGCCATTCGATCCGGGCCGCAGGCAATTTCCAGAACTCGGCATTCGACCGCACGATCTTTTAACTTCGGTTGAATGGGGAAATCCTTGCGTAACGAGACGGAGCAAACCTCCATCCATTTGTCGGCGTTCCACGCCTCAATATCCCATGTCCTCTCGGAATAGGCCGGTAAGCGGTCGCTTTGAACCGCGCGAGTCGGCACGCAAAGTTCGCGAGCAAACCATTCCGCGAGTGGCTCCATGGCTTCCCGCATGTAGTCGCACTTCGAATCGGCGGCGTACAAGCATTGAAACTCCATTTGGTAAAACTCTTTTAGACGCATGTGCCGACTGGGTTGATCCTGCTCCCTCCGAAAGCTCTTGGACAATTGCCAAACGCACCAAGGCAGCTTGCGCGAGCGCGCTTCCAATTTCTTGACCATCCATGCATATGTCGACGGCGTCGTCTCAGGCTTGAGCGCCAAAGCCGTCTCTCGCTCTCCGACGGACTGTGCCCAAATATCGTTGTCGCTGTATTCCGCGCTCAACAAGTCTCGAGGGATCAGCGATGGCGCCTCTATTCGTTCGAAAGTCCATGCCGAATTCAGTTGCGTAAGAATCGTTGAGATCTGCGACGGCATGCTACGCGTGAATTGCTCCCGCAAGCGGATATCCTCTTCGTCATAGAAGAGAAAATTGTTCAATTCATAGACCTGTTCCATTTGAATACGCCTCATGAGATTGTCGGTGGTTACCGGAACCCGCAAGACGCAGAAATGGAAAGCAAAAAAAATCGGCGCCTTGCCAGCGCCGAAATTGTGCAAAACAAACAAGCAAAAACAGGCGTTGGCGGTTATGTGCCGCCAAAACCTCGCTGGTTGACCCAATGACGCATAGCGTCCATTGCCTGCTCCCTCTGCTATTCAGCGGGAACACCCCCGCTGTTCCACCAAAATACGTGGATATCGTCCCACTTGCAAGGAATCAATCGGCACACTCCCGATCAACAACGGCGCAAGCTGACGCGGAACGTCCCATCCGGCTTAAGGAGCGGCAGGTCGCGCGCTAAGGGTGATCGGCCGATTATGGCCGAACTGAGTCCGGTTGCGGCTGGCTCAAGTCGCCCCTGAGTTTCCGCTCGCGCTTCTTCGAAGCAGATTCCTCGTTAAAGGAATTTTATGTGCGTCGCGGTCTCATCCTCGATTGCGCTGAAGCCGAGTCGCACATAGAAGGCAGCAGCGGCTTCGGTATCTGTCGAAAGCCGAATTACACGAAACGTTCCGGATGCTTCTTTGAGAAGCGCATAGACCAAGGCCTCGCCAACGCCGCGACGCCGAAAACTACTTGCGACATACAGACGACGCAGCCGAGCCGTATCGCCGATCGGTTTGTAGGGATCAACGTTCAAGCCGCCGATACCAACAATGTTTCCAGCGGCCAAAGCCACTAAAAGGCGCTCTCCCGGCTTGTTAAACCTGTTGCTGCCAGTGCGCCACTCTTCGATCAGACGGCCCAGGAATTTAAACCCTTGCTTCGAGGCCTCACGCTCAAGGTCGACCAGCTCTGGAGGGAGGGCTTTCAGCTGAGTTATAGCGAGCATGTATCCGCAAAGGTGTTTGGAATGTGAGAAACCATAGGTTTCATCGCTCAATTGTCAGCGATCTTCGTGAGCGTGTCGACTGTCTCCTACTGGCCAGACACGGTCCGATCGCCACGGGCGGGAGCCGACCCACTTCTGCCCTTCGATGCAGGACGTCTGCAAGGGCAGCTGTAAAGGTGCAACGGTCGTTAGGAATGGCCGCTGACGGGTGAAGTCCCTCCGCAATACACCTTTTGAAATGCTCGCTTCAACCAGCGACGTTTGCCAACCGGCATTCGACGCGCATGAAGCTACCGGTCTACGTGGTTCTTCGCCCAAAACCGGGGAAGGGAGAGACTCAAGGTGTCTCTCAGCCTTGCTGCTGCAGATTCAACCTTCGTGTCGAGCACCTGCTGAACATGCGCGCCAGTAGGTCTGGATGAACAACGAGTCTGCGCCAGCGGATGACAGGATCCGTTCGAGATGGGGAACCTCATCCTCTGGTGTTGGGCGTATGAGGGCTCTCACTGTCTCCGCCCCTCTCCTTGTTGTTGTTTTCGCCCACTTCTCTCATGTGGTGTCCGACTGAGTCCGACCCGTACGCCATGCTTCGGTTGGGCCTGTCTCCGTCAATAACTGATGCGGGCGTGCCCTCGCTGTCATGTTGTCACCGGACTTAGAATGTGTCCCAGCCTTCGCTATTGAGTGCGCCCGCTGGGGATGCCAAGGCAGCGGCGGGCCGGGCAGGCGCGGCGGCTTTCCGGGCCGTCGGCCGTGCGAGTTGTGTACGCGGCATCGGACGATTTGCTGCGGATGCCGCGCCGCCCATTACGAGCGAAACGGCCCCGGCATCCATGCGGAAGAACGAAATCGCGTCATTCAGTTGCCGGCCCTGGTCTTCGAGTGACTTCGATGCGGCTGCCGCTTCCTCCACCAGCGCGGCATTCTGCTGTGTCACTTCGTCCATCTGCGTGATTGCCTGATTGACCTGTTCGATGCCCCGGCTTTGCTCGGTCGACGCAGCCGCGATTTCGCCCATGATGTCCGTCACGCGGGAGACGGCCTGCGTGACTTCGGACATTGTCTTTCCCGCCTCATTCGCGAGCATCGAACCGTCCTGGATTTTCTGGACAGATGCGTTGATCAGATCCTTGATTTCCTTAGCCGCGCTGGATGACCGCTGGGCGAGGCTGCGCACCTCGCTTGCGACCACTGCGAACCCCCGGCCCTGTTCGCCAGCCCTGGCCGCTTCCACCGCAGCGTTCAGCGCGAGGATGTTGGTCTGGAAAGCAATCCCTTCAATGATTCCCGTGATATCCGCGATCTTGGTCGAACTCGTGCTGATCTCGCCCATCGTGTCGACCACCTGACCGACCACCTTATTGCCTTTGAGCGCCACTTCGGATGCATTGGCGGAGAGAGAACTTGCCTGCTGCGCATTCTCGGCGTTCTGCTTCACCGTCGAGGTCAATTCTTCCATGCTTGATGCGGTTTCCTGCAGCGACGCGGCCTGCTGTTCGGTTCGCGAAGAAAGATCGACGTTGCCCGAAGCAATCTGGCTGGAGCCGGTCGCAATGCTGTCTGCCGCAGTGCGGACCCGACCGATCAGGCTGACCAGACTGGCCTGCATCTCGCCCATCGATGCGAGCACGCTCCCGGCCGGCGCACTCTTCGCACCCACCACCGGGCTCAGATCCCCACCCGCCACACGATGGGTCACTTCACCGAGGGCGCCCGGCTCGGCACCGAGGGCACGCAACAAGCCCCGGGTAATCATCACACCCGCGACGACCGCCAGCGCGACAGCGGCCAGGCAAATGGCGATCAGCAGATTACGCTGGCGCGCAAACTGCTCTCCGGACTCCTGCACCATTTGTACTGCGTGTTCGTGTGTCACGGCCTCGTAGTCGTTGGCAGCCTTGATCAGGGCGGAAAGCAATGGCCTGCATTTGGTATCGATCTCCGCAACGGCTGCATCGCGCTGGTTGCTCAGGGCAAGCCGGTCGATTTCCAGCGCTACCGGACGGTAAAGCGCTTCGATCCGGGAAATTTCGGCCGCGGCACTGCGCGCCTTGTCACTCATGTCCTGAGCGCTGGCCACCATCGCATTGAATTTTTGCAGATTCTCCTCGACCCGATGTTCAGCATCGCTGACGGCAGTTTTTTCGACCTCTACATCGGCGGGGGTCGTGACCAGAACGAGGTTGCGCACCGCAATCGCGCGATCATCAACTGCGGTGCGGACGGACTCAGCCATCGCGGCGCGCGCATTGATGCCGCTTACAAAGCCGGAAAAGCGGTCGTTGGCATCGTTGAGCGCTTTCAAGGCGATGCCCGACACGATCAGGACGATGGCGGCAAGCACGCCAAAAGCCCCCGTGAGTTTTGCCCTTACTGAGAGATTGCTGAGATTCATTTTTTAACTCCAGTTGCTGCCTGTCGCGCGCGAAAAGAGTGCTCGGGCCATTGGGTATCCAGGAAGACTCGCTCTGGTAGCGCAGGACACAAAACTTGCGCCTATGCATCAGGCATTACGGCACGTTTCTGCATGAGAGCAGGGTGGACAACCCTTCATCGGCAGGGCGCAAAGGTTTGCGCGCAATTGAATTTCCATATGGATAAATCACTTCGATTCATCATATGATTGTTTGACCTACATCAGTAAACATGTGACAGGCAGTCTGACCCTGCGCCGCGACGGATATTGCATTTCAGATCCTTCGCATAACTTATGATATTTTGCGTGACTCATGCAGAAAACGTTCACCGGGCAATAGCAGGGCTGTTGCTATCAAGACAGCAATTGGGCAGGAATCTAGGCAGGCTGGCAGTCCGGGCGCATCGGACGTCTCAGATGATGGAGCGGCCGCTCACTGAGTGCAGCGGCCATTTGAACGTCCGCGCGATAATGCGCGCGAATGACGCCTCATGGCCGAGCGGCGCCTGATGCGGCAGCCCCTCTGCGTGCCGGAGCGACCGGCTGCGGAAGTTGGCCGATCAAGGAGTCGGACGCACAAATTCCAGCCCAAATCTCACGTTATAGACAACGAAGCGGCCATCGGGTGTTATGACGAGGCCAGTGATATTTTCCCGATGAAAGTCGTCTATACGCGAATCATCGTCGACGCCAAGGCCGACGGTCAAAGCCCCGTCCTTCTCGATTAGCACTTTGTGGTCATAGTTCAGAACCGATCCCAAACAGCTAATCGTGCCTCCATTCACAACTAGCTCCGAAAGCGGATCATCAGCACCTATCCAGCGACCCTGCATTTGCGGCGGTAGCGGCTGATCACGTCCCAATCGATTCACTCTTATCCCTCTTCCTCGAGTCCAGTGAGAGGGATTGTCGACGATTCGGGCAGCCCTGTCGAATGTCTCAAAGTGGCCGAAGTGAGCCCGACGACGACCGGACTCAGGTCGACCCGGAGCGGTCGGTTGGTCTACTACATAGCGGTCACTGGAATTGACGTGATCTATCGTGGCACAAACGTTTTATACGGCCAACCTCGCGCCTGCGTCAGTCGATCATCGTACCGTCGCTGCCTATCAAGCAACTGCATGCTCAAAGCTGCCATACCCATATATTCAAGAACGCGCCAATTAGCATCATCGCCTTTCTCGAACGCCGCCTCGATTGCATCTAGAGCTAGCTCGAATTTGTTGTGGCTCAAGTACTCTTCGAATTCGTGAATTTCGTCAGCGCAGAATCCCTCTGCAGTTTCGGACAGGTTGGCTCTCGCTTCGCAAAGGTACTCTAACGTCTTGCTCCAACTCGAACGGTAGTCGTGAACGTTTGACCTGTGAAAATTCCACCGAATCTGGTGCGCTTATTGTCGACGATTTTCGCTGTAGGGTCGAAGGGCCGTACTTGGCCAAACGCGGACGGCTCCCCCCGTCCCAAGCTCGGCGTCACTCGCCCCCTCGAATCAAGGTTGGCGTTTTCCACGCCCACTAGCGGCCTTACCAGCCGGCTTCGCTGAACCCGCCCCCGCCTGGCCGGCTGCCTTACCAGCCGCCTTACCCTGCGGCTTCTGCACGCCAAATGGGCTCCCACTGGACAAACTCGCGCCTTTACCCGCAGTCGCAGAGCGCTGTGCCGCAGCCTTAGGTTTCTTCTCGCCACTTTGCGGGTGCGTTTTTTTGCGAGGCGCCGGCATGCCACCCAGCCCAGCTTGCGGCACTTTAGGCTTCTTGGGCTTTTTCGGTTTCTTGATGATCTCGCCCGTCGCGCTGGTTTGCGGCACGCGGTGTTCGGCTTCAAAACCTGGCTCTTCCTCGCGGCGCAGCGTCTGCCGGATCAGCGCTTCAATCGCGGCCAGTTGCGGCGCTTCATCGGCACACACCAGGGACACCGCCACGCCGCTAGCGCCCGCGCGGCCGGTACGACCAATACGGTGCACATAGTCTTGCGCCACGATCGGCAGATCGACGTTGATCACCAGCGGCAGGTCGTCGATATCGAGTCCGCGCGCCGCCACGTCGGTGGCAACCAGCATGGATACTTCGCCCGTCTTGAAGCGCTCCAGCGCACGCAGACGCGCGGGTTGCGGCTTGTCGCCGTGGATCGTGTCGACCGCATAACCCGCTTCATCCAGCATGGCCGCCAGGTAGTCCACGCCATTGCGGGTTTTGACGAATACCAGCGCGTGCGTCCAGTCGTTCTCGGCCACCAGGTGCATGAACAGGTCAGGCTTGTTCTTTTTATCCACCGTCACCACCCACTGCTTGATCTTGCTGGCCGTGGCATTGGGCGGGCTGACGCTGATATTGACCGGGTCGCGCAGAATGCCCGCCGCCATGGTGCGGATGTCGTCGGTAAACGTGGCGGAGAACAGCAGAGTTTGGCGCCGAGTGGGCAAAGCGGCGAAGACGGCGTTGAGTTCACGCGCAAAACCCAGATCCAGCATGCGGTCGGCTTCGTCCAGCACCAGCGTTTGTACCTGATCGAACTGCACGGCGTTCTGGCGATTCAGATCCAGCAGACGACCCGGCGTGGCAACGAGCACATCCACGCCTTTGCGCAACGTCATCATCTGCGGGTTGATACTCACGCCACCGTAAGCGGCGAGAAATCGTAAGTCGAGTCCTTTGCCGTAATCGATAAAGCTTTGCAGCACCTGTTCGGCCAGTTCCCGCGTGGGCACCAGCACCAGAACGCGCGCGCGGTTGCTGGACACCGCCGGGCCGTGCTGCACCAGCCGTTGCAACAGCGGCAGCGCGAAACCCGCCGTTTTGCCCGTGCCGGTCTGTGCCGCAGCCATGACGTCCTTACCGTTCAGCACGGCAGGAATCGCCTTGACCTGCACCGGCGTAGCTGTCTGGTAATGGAGGTCCTGCACATTACGCAGCAAGGGATCGATCAGGCCAAGCGAGGCAAAAGACATCGGCGTATTCCGGGCTAAAGCCGCAATTCTAGCGGTTACCGCCTGACCACGCCGTTTGGAGCATTACGCGGACAACTTGCCGCCAACGGATAAAGAACCCATACCGAATCAAAACCTACGCCTGAAGCACGGTTAGTCGCAACGGCAAACGGCCAACGCCAGCGGACTCAGCGTCCGAACCATCCAGCATTTTGAACAGGTAGATTACGGGGCCGAAATAACATTCGTCGACATGACCTCAGCTCAGTATCACAACACGTTGTATCGCACAGTATCGCTCGAAACCGATCGCCTGCTTCTGCTTCCGCCAACGCTCGACGACTTCGAAGCACTCCATTCGATGTGGTCGGACAGCCGCGTCGTCGCTCAAGTCATCGACTCGCCGCTCACCGAGGAAGAGGTCTGGTCGCGGTTACATCGGATCGTGGGGCACTGGGCGCTGTTTGGGTATGGTCACTGGATTGTTCGGGACAAGCGCAGTGGGAAATTTGTCGGCGAGCTCGGATTCTTTCGCTTCAAACGCGCGCTAACCGCCGACTTCGACACGGCACACGAAATCGGCTGGATGTTTGCGAAAGACTCGCAGGGACTCGGCTACGCCACCGAGGCAGCGACAGCGGCCCTGAAGTGGCTGGAAGCAGATTCTCAATGCAAGGAGACGGTGTGCCTCATTGCTCCGGACAATCTCGCGTCGCTGGCTCTAGCGAAAAAACTCGCGTACGAAATAAAGGATGAGGTCATCTACCGTGGCAAGTCGATGCTAGTTTTGCGCCGGCAGGCGACGTCGAATCAGACATCGCAAGACCTTACGCCATCACCCGGCGACCTCGAAACGGGACCGGCGATACCGCGACGCGAAATCTGATGGATCAGCGAACGGGCGTCGAACGTCCCGCCTTTATACCGACCGATGCTCGAGTGCGGGATCGATCTCTTTGGCCGTAAGGCCGAATCTCGCCATCCGTGCGCGATGCTCGGACGAGCCGAGATACCGGCGGAGTTGCTCGTTCACCGCATGAATCAGATCACCGTTGCTTCTGTTAAAAGAGAAGGCGCCGACCGGATGATGCTGCTGCCCTTCACTTCCCGTTTCGTGATCTACCGCTTCGACAGCGCTCCCAATCTGCCCGGCGAGTATCCGGTTGCCTAGCGCAGTACTTGCGTACGCATCGATTCTGCCTGAACGAACCGCTTCGATCGCGTCGGCCTGCTGCTCGAAGACGACGATCCGGTTTGCGGGCACACCCGCCGTTTTCGCGGCCTCATGTTGGACCTGTCCGGCGATGATGCCGAGCCGCGCATCTGAACGTTCCGCGATCGACGTGTAGCTACCGAGTCCTTTGGGATTTCCCGCCCGCACCAGAAAACCGTCGCCAATCGCCCACACGGGCACGCTGAATGCCACCTTGGTGGCCCGTTCGGGCGTGACGAATAGCGGCAAATTCATATCCCAGCGACCGGCCTCAACGCCGGGCAACAGCTCACTGAACGTCGTCAGGCAAGGTTCGATCCGGGTCACGCCGATCGCGCGAAGGACGGCATCGGCCAGATCGAGATCGGCGCCCGTCGCCGCCCCGTCCGGGCCTGTCCAACCGAATGGCGGTTCCTCGATGTACGCAATGGTGACTTTCACGATTTGCCTCCCTTCCCCGTCTCGGGTTCTAGCTCGCCGCCTTCGATAGCCGGAATCACTTCGGTTTCATTGCGGCGCGCGTTCGATAGTAACGTTCCGGATCACGACCTCGGTTCGCCCGTCTTCGTCGTCGATAGACTGGGTCCACGCAATGTTGTAGTCGGTCAACCACACGGAATGCCAGCTCTCATTCTTGCCGTGTGCCTTGGTGTCCGTGCACTGCAAGCCGATCGCCGAGCCCGTCAGCGAAGGGAAAATCGTCGACGCGGGCACCGCCTGGCCTATCTCGCAGCGCCGCGACTTCACGCCCTTCGCAGACGGTTGCGGCACGACGAGATCAAGGCTTTGTCCCGGCACGAGCTCGCGCTCCGCCGCGGGCATCGCAGCCTCGTCCTCGAGCGTGCCCCGTTGAGTCAAATCGGAGCCTCTCGCCACGACTTGCGTACGCAAGATCGCAATACCGTAGCTCAACGTAAAATCCGACCACCCTTGTGCAGTGGCGACATAGGCAATCACACCGTTATTGCGTCGATTGATAAACACGTTCCTGAATGCAGCGTTGTCGGCGGGCGTTTTTTTGTTCACCCAGTCGGCTTCGAAGGTCAAACGCGAGTACGGCAGCGGACGGCTACCGTCCGCAGGCAAATGGCGGCGCAGCGTCTCAGGCAATTGACGCTCGTCGAACGCATCGTCGAGATACGCCGACGGGCTGTCGAGCACCGTGTCGAACGCCGCCTTTTGCCCGCTCATCATCCGCATGAATTCGAACGATGCACGCTGTCGCACCGGCTCGGGTAATCCGTCAATTGCGTCGACCGAGAATGCGAGGGCGCCGCATGCGCCCGGCGGATAACCATGCGTTCCCGGCGCCACGGACGGCGTCGCATTCAGCCGTGCGTCCGCGTCGAGAAGATCCGTCACGCTGTATTGATCCTGAGGATGCGGCGACTTCGCGCTATTGATCGAAATTTCCAGAATCTGCATCATATCCTCCAGAAAGCGAGGCGACGACGTCCTGGCGAAGGCGAGAAAGTCAGCGCCAGCAGCCGGGGGCAAATGGCAGTCTTTCTGCGAGTCCATGGCCATGTCTTTCAGCAACTGCAGCATGCGCAGGCGGTCGTCCGCCGAGAGCGGCGCCGACCAGAAATTCTCCGCGCCGCCGGATTGCCGCGCCAAAGCAACCTGCCAGGCGGGATCGCTGGCGAACTTCGCAAGCCAGCGCATCAACACTTTCCCCTGCCCGGCGTCCGGATCGATTCCGGCCGCGATCAGCCCGTTGCGAAACTGCAGCGTGCTCGGCGTGGTTCTGCCGTCCGTCACCGCGCCCGGTGGCGACGAGTCCGATTTCGCCGATGCCGGCGCGGACGGTGCTCCGGACATATCAAGGCCATAGGCCGCCGCCGTTGAAAACATCAACAGTGCCCCGGCTATTTTTAGGGTGGTTTTCATTTTTTATCAGAAGGTCAGCGCGACCGTCATGTCGATAAGTCGGTCAGTCTTGATGAGTTTTTCCTTAGCCGACGTTAACGGCGTGTACCGGAAGAACTTGACTGGCATCGGAACTGAAATCGTCGCCGAGGCCATCAAGGTTCTGAATGCCTTGGGCCAAACAGGCCGACGCCATGCTGTTCGGCGCCATAGGCGACTGGCGATGCGACCGGCGACGCTTATTTCGGGCAACCTCATGGACGCCGCACTGCGGCACACGTTCATTTCCCCGGCTGGAATGATTCCAAAGGCACAAGCCGGGTCGGCACGAGCGAAACGGGTGATGCAGTCGTGACGGCAATCGCGAAAAGAACGTCGAGCGACTCACGTCGTCATGCGATCGACCCGCACGACACGCCGTCGCTCAATGCGACGAAACAAACTTCGCCTCCGGAAAAGCCGGAGGCAACGCGAAACTCTGGCGAAGATGCTTCGTCTCCGCGGCAGGCGTTCGACCAAACAGCCGCTTGAACTCGCGATTGAATTGCGAGGCGCTGGTATAGCCAACGGCATGACATGCCGCCTCCGCAGTCATGTCCTGGCGCACCATGAGCAAACGAGCCTGATGCAATCGGGTGGACTTCACGTACTGCATCGGCGAGGTCGACGTGATGGTTTTGAAGTGACTGTGAAAAGTCGCCACGCTCATTCCGGCCTGGCTTGCAAGGCTAGGCAGGTCGAGCGGCTCGGCATAGGTCGCGTGAATACGTTCCAGCGCTCGGCCAATCTTGCCGAACTGCCCTTGCATCGATAAAGCCGCCCGCATTGCGTTGCCTTGTCCGCCGGTCAGAACACGGAAATACAATTCACGCATCAGGGCCGGCCCGAGGATAGCGGCGTCGAGCGGCTGGTTCATGGCCTCCAGAAAACGCAGTACCGAGGCTCGCATTGCCGCATCCATCGGACTCGACATCATGGTCTGCGGCACCTTGCCCGCCGGCGGCAAGCCATGCCGGTCGATCTGAATCATCAACTCGGCGGCCATCTGAAAGTCCAGGTGCAGGTAGATCGCCAGCAGCGGCGACTCAGGCGTTGCATCGGTCTCCATGGTGAACGGAACCGGAACCGCAACGGCAAGATAGTGCTGCTCGTCATACACGTAGACCTGATCGCCCAGGTAGCCCCGCTTTCTACCCTGACACACGATCACGATGCCCGGATCGTAGAGCACCGGCGTGCGGGACAGCGCCCGATCCGAACGCAGGATGCGCACATCGCGCAACGCGGTCAGGTTGTAGCCTTCCTGCGGAGCGAGCGCGGTCAGCAACGCCACCATGCGGCGCCGCTCACGTGCGTCGCGCGTGGAAACTGCTCGCTCGACGCCCTTCTTGCTGGTTGCTCGGCTCATAGAAATAGGCAATAAAAATCGATAATCTGATCTGATTGACTGATGGAAGTCAGAATAACATGCAACCCTCAAACAGCTCAGGAGTGTTGCCATGTCATCGAACAAAACCCTGCTTATCACCGGCGTCAGTAGCGGCTTCGGCCGCGCGTTGGCCGAAGAAGCGCTTGCCGCAGGCTATCGAGTCGTCGGTACGGTGCGAAGCGAGCAGGCGAAACAGAGCTTCGAATCGCTCAACCCCGCGAACGCATTCGGTCGCGTGCTCGACGTGACCGACTTCGATGCCATCGAAGCGGTCGTCAGCGAAATCGAGGCAAACGTGGGCCCGCTGGACGTGCTGGTGAATAACGCCGGTTACGGGCACGAGGGCGTGATGGAAGAGTCGTCGCTAGCCGACATGCGGCGCCAATTCGACGTGAACGTGTTCGGTGCCGTCGCCGTCATGAAGAGCGTGTTGCCATTCATGCGTGAGCGCAGACGCGGACATATTCTCAATATCACGTCGATGGGCGGCTTTATCACCATGCCGGGCATCGCCTACTACTGCGGCAGCAAGTTCGCCCTGGAGGGCATCTCCGAAGTGCTCGGCAAAGAGGTCAAACCGTTCGGCATTCACGTGACCGCGGTAGCGCCAGGTTCTTTTCGCACGGCGTGGGCCGGTCGCTCGATGGTTCGAACACCGCGTTCGATCCCGGACTACGATGCGCTATTCGACCCAATCAGAAAAGGACGCGAAGAGAAAAGCGGCAAACAGCTCGGGGATCCGGTGAAAGCGGCACGCGCTATGTTGTCCGTGATCGAAAGCGACGAGCCGCCTTCGCATCTTCTGCTGGGCAGCGATGCGCTCAGCCTGGTCCGGGACAAACTCTCGTCGCTTGGCGCGGAATTCGATGCGTGGGAAGCGCTTACCCGATCGACGGACGGATGAATCCGACGCGAACCGAAGGAGTGCGTGACGCCAGCACGATTAGTGATAGGTGGTCGACGACGACTGGAGCTTCGTCAGCTCGCCGCCCACGAACCGGAACCAGCCTTGCGATCCTTGCATGACGACTTCGTCGCCTTGCCAGAACACGCGTTTGACCGTCATGCGCCGGCCCGTGCGCTGCACGAGCGGCGGGCGACGTCGAAAATCGAGCAGCACCGGACCGGCCTCGGTCTGCACGAGCATGCGCGTGATCGTGTCGTTTGCGGTGCCGGTGTCGTCGAAATGGACGAGCGTGTTCGCGTCGAAACGATCGAAAGGTTTCGCGTCGAGCATTGCGACGAAACCCCGCTCATTGCGCTCGAATTGCAGTTCGCCCGCGACTGTCGCGATGGGACCGGCGGCGCTGCTTTGCGCATGAGCGCCCGTCGCGAACGACATGGTTGCGAGCACGGCGAAGAGCCATCGCTTGCCGTCGCGTTTGATGAGTTGGCCGATCACGCGAACGTCGGCTCCAGAAACCGCTCGATCCAGACCGCCAACCGGTCGGCCGCAAAACTCGCATTGCGCGTGCCGACCCGGCAAACGATAGCGTCACCCTCGCGCACAAACTGCAGCGCGCCGCCGGCCTCTTCCAGCCATAGCAGGCAGGCGAGCCAGGCAGCGTGCTCGGCCGAGACAGCCTGACCCACCGGCCGCGTGAGGAACTCGCTCAATGTGGTCGGCGAGGTCCAGACCAGCGCGTCGCCGCCGCCGCGTACCGTGGCGCCGAGCACCTCGGTGAAGACCTGCAACGCGTCGGCGGCGCTACGCCCCGCGTTCTGCGTGCGCAGTTCCGCCAGCCGCAAACTGACCGCATGACCGAAGCTGCCGCCGCATTCGCTTTCGGCACGCACCACGTCGGCGTAATCCATACGTTGCCAGTCCGGCTCTGCATTGCGCGTACCGGCCAGTTCGGTGCCCGCCAGGTAGGTTTCCATCGGCTGGAAGCGGCCCGGACCGATCAGGCTGGCGCACAGCGTGTGCACGATACCGATACGGGTGGCCAGCGTCTGCGTCTGCAGCACGCTCAGCTTCTCGCGCACGAGTTGGTCGCGCTCCTTGCGCAGTCCCGCCAGCTCCAGCGCCTGCTTCATCTCCATGCGCAGCGCGCTGATGTCCCACGGCTTCTTGATATAGCGATGTATCTGCCCCTGATTGACGGCCTCGACGGTCTGGTCCAGCTCCGAATAGGCCGTGGTCAGGATCCGGACGATGTGCGGATAACGCTCACGCGCATAGCGCAGCAGTTCGTTGCCGTGTTCGCCCGGCATGCGCTGGTCGGACACCAGCACGGCCAGGCTGTCGGCGTGGGCATCCAGCATGGCCTTGCCGTCGTCCACGGAGGCGCCCGTCACGACCGGCGCGATCGCGCCGATGGCGCGCTCGAAGTATTTGACCGCGGTGGCTTCGTCATCAACGAACAGAATCGCCGGGGGCGGTGTCTGGTTGGCAATCGTATTGCTCATTGGTAACTCCTGTGGATTCGATCCTTGAAATTTTTGAATGCCAGCGCCACGGTCGTGCCGGCGCCGGACGCGGATGCGATCCTGGTACTCCCGCCAAAGGACTGCATAACGCAATTGCAGAAAATCATGCCGATGCCCATACCGCTAACGCCGGCGTTCGAGATAACGGGGTCGACCCGCGGGCGCGGCATCACTTCGGGCGCAATGCCGAAGCCGCTGTCGCCGCCGCCAGCATCTCGCGGACCGTGCTCAGGCCTAGCGGCTTCTCCAGAATTCGAAACACCTCGCCCGCATTGTCCGCTTCCAGCAGCGCGTCCTTGTCCGCGTACGCGGTCACAAGGATTCGCACGATATGCGGATACGCCTGCGAGACCTGCCGAAGCAGATCGCCGCCGTGCCGGCCCGGCATGCGAAAGTCGCTCACGAGGATCGCCACTCGTGCCCCTTCGCGACTCAGGATCGACAGGGCCTCGTCCGCGTCGCTGGCGAGCAGCACCTCATAGTCGCTGCCGGCCGCGCGCGCAAAGTACTTGCGAGCCAACTCCTCGTCATCGGCGTAGACGACAATCTGCCGTTCCTGCTGGGTCTCTTTCATATCGACATCACTCGGCACGCGGCAGATCGAAGTTGAACGCCGTCCATTTGCCTAACTCGCTTTCCGCAAACAATGTGCCGCCGTGCCGCTCCACCACCGCGTAGCTGATGGACAGGCCAAGGCCGAGGCCCTGGCCCACGTCACGGGTCGTGAAGAATGGTTCGAACACCCGCGCCAGATTCTCCGCGGCGATCCCCGGGCCGTTGTCGCGCACCTTCACATGCAGCCTCTCGTCTTGCCATTGCGCCGCGACATGCACCTGCGGCGATACCGTGGCGGCCTTGTGCATGGCCAGCGCGGCATTCGAGAACAGATTGATCAGCACACCGATCACCGCGGCTTCGTCGCCTAGCACGAGGGTGTCGAGGGGCAGCTCGCGCGTGATCGTCACGCCGCGCAACTCATGCGCGCTCAGCCGGATCGACGAATCGAGCGCCTTCTCGAACAGGAACGGCACGTCGTCGGCCGCCGCGCCGGGCTTGCGGTAGGCGAAGGTCTTCAGGTCCGACACGATGTGCTGAATGCGGTGCATGCCCTGCCGGGCATCCGTCAGACATTCCTGCAGCGACGGGCTCTCCTTGGCCTGCGGTTCTTCCATGGCGACTTCGATCGCCATCAGACAAAAGTTCACCGGATTGTTGACTTCGTGCAGCAATCCTGCGGACAACGTACCGATGGCCGCCATCTTCTCCTGCTGCAACAACTGGCCCTTGATCTTCGCCAGACTTTCATTGGTGCGGGCGAGCTGCTCGTTCTTGTGCGCCACTTCGTCCTTAAGCCGGAAAAGCTGGAATCGGCCCTTCTCGTTGAAGTAGGTGTAAATGGAACTGGCCAACGCGCAGAAGAAGATCAGGATCAGCTGGAACTGAAACTTGCTCGGGTTCACTATGCCGCCCGGATGCGCGGTGCAGGCAATGTAATAGAGGCAGACCGTGGCCAGGCCGAATGCCAGCGTCTGCCAATAGCCCGACGGAAACAGGATGCCCACCGCGAAGATCGTCAGGCTGAGTCCGGCATAGAACAGCGACTCCTCGCCCTGCGTGAAATAAATCATCCAGGAGATCATGGCCTGCGGCAGCAGCAGCCAGAAAAAGGTGATCACCTGCACGTGGCGCCGGCCCAACTTCGTATAAAGCGACAGCAAGGCCACGCCGATCGCCACGCTGGTCAGCACCCGAACCATGGCAAAGTACTTCTGCTCCGCCGGGTACACCACATAGTCCAGCGCCACGCCCATCAGCACCAGCAGGATCACGGTCAGACCGCCGGCCTTGCTGCACAGCAGGCGGTAGTCGCGCAACTCTTCACGATAGTTCGACTGCAGATCAAGCGAGGACGTTGTCATCTCAGGCCACTTGTTGCTGACCGACGATCACCTCGGCAAACACATTCACGCCGGTTGCATCAGTGTAAAGACGCGGCTCGCCGCAGTCTTCCGGCATGATTTCGGCCATCTGTGCCTCGTTGCGGTAGATCAGGTACCACTCCAGCACGTGCTCCATGCTGAAGCGCTCCGGGTTGTCGGCGTGGACGTTCGTGACCAGCAGGTGGCCGCCCCGCCGGGTGCGGCTGGCGAAATGCTGATTCAGCCGCGCGCAGACCTTGTCCGACAGATAGTCGAACAGGCCGGCGCAATACACCGCGTCGAACTCGCGGACGTCCGGCGCGTCCGCATCCATCCGACGCTTGAGCAGATGATGGACCGAATCATGCGTGAAGCTGATGCTCATGCGCTTGCCCATTTTCTGCGCGATGGAACCGAGGCGCTCGCGCGTCCAGTCGAGGGTCTCCTGACTGAAGTCGAGCAGTTCGAACGTCAGCCATTCCGGTTCGTCGTATTCATGAATGAAGCGCTGGATCTCCTGCGCCGGGCCGCAGCCCACGTTCAGCACCTTGAACGGCCGCCCCGCGACGCGCGCTTCATTGGCAAGCCGGGTCAGGTAGTTCACCAGTAACTCGACGCGATTGCGGTGCGCGCGTGCCACGGCCGTTTGCAGGAAGGCTGCGTTGACGATCTGGAAATACGTGCTCGGACCCTGACGAGGATCGTCGAGCATCTGGTTGACCATCATGTAGTCGCCGGCATAGCCCAGCGGCTTCGTGAAGGTGCGGAATACGAAGGGCGAACGCAACAGCAGAGGATGTAGCGCGGCCTGGGCAAAGGCACGATGTGCCGGCGCCAGTTCTTCGTCGACGAGGCGCGCCTCGCCTTCGAATGCGTCGAAGTAGGACTTGGTCTTCTCCATGAGCGGCGATGCCAGTTCGAGGAAAAAGTCCTCGCGCAGACTTTTGCCTTCTTTCGGCATGGTGTCCGCCAGGTCTGCCTGCTCGACCCAGCGCGACATGTCCGACAGAAACGCGCGAATGTGGTTGACCGCGATCTGATACTCAGGACGGATCTGGAAACGCTCGGCCCAGCCCTGCACGAACCGGCGGGCTTCTTCCCCCACGGTGCGCGCTTCGAGCGTGCCGCCACTCAGTTCCCGCCATTCGGCGATCAGCGTGACCGAGACGATCGCGGTCAGGCCGGTATTGACCATACTGATCACGACCGCCTTGCCCGAATAGGCGAGTTCCACCCCCATCTTGACCGACAGATCGTTCAGCACCTCACTGACCTGAACAATCGAGTACGGGTTATAGACCTCCATCACCAGGGACTTGCGCTGGAGATTGATGATCGTGCCTCGCACCTGCTCACCCTGCGAGTTGAGGAAGCTCACTACCGGATCGATTTGCGTTTTGGAATACACAGTATGGCGGCCAGGTAAGTACCACGAGAAGTTGGTTTGAAATCTGGTGCCATACCCAGGCTGGTAAGCCGCCTGGTTTAGCGTCGATGGTTTCCTCGGTTCACGTGACGAAGCGTCGCCATCGGTATTTCAGTTGCCGCCACGGCAGCCCGTTTTTTCTGAGCGGCACACCACTTTCTCCCGAACAGCATCGGCCAGACAAAGTATGCATTTGACTTATCCGCGTTAACTCGCGACTGCACGTGCACAAAGGGCATCGCGGTTCAACGAGACTCGTTAGCCTGGTGGGCCTCACGGCCCGTTTCAGAACAGCGCTGACTTTTGTGTCTGCAGCATTCTACTGATAAAAAAGATTACTGTCGTCTCACTCGCGCAATGAAATTCGACCGCCGACAGTTGCCGATCCGGCAGTAAAGATCGCTTGCACGACGACCCGTCGTGAATATATGATCCGTATACGTTTCATATATACGGAGAAGAGTGATGGGCATCGTGAACATCGACGACGATCTGCACGATCAGATACGCAAGGCCAGCACGGTGTCGTGTCGGTCGATCAACGCGCAGGCGGCCTTCTGGATCAGGATTGGCATGCTATGCGAAATGAATCCGACGCAAAGTTTCAACGAGATCGTCGCTCGTGAATTGCGCGCCGCGGGTGTCGTGGAGCCCACCGCCAGAATGGCCGCCGCATGACTAAACGGCCGGAAGAAATCGCATTGATGGCGCAGTCAGGCAAGTTGTTGGCGGAAGTATTCGGCCATCTGGACCGGTTGAATTTGATCGGCATGTCGACCATGCAGGTCAACGATCTTGTCGACAGCTTTATCGTGAACGACCTGAACGCACGCCCTGCGAGCAAAGGGCAATACGACTACGCCTACGCGCTGAACGCCTCGCGCAACAACGTGGTTTGCCACGGCGTTCCGGCCACGCATGAGTTACTGCAAAGCGGAGATATCGTTAATTTCGACATCACGCTAGAGAAGAACGGCTATATCGCTGACTCCAGCAAAACCTACCTTGTGGGCGAGGTTTCACCACCGGCCAAACGGCTCGTGCAAGTCACCTACGAAGCCATGTGGAACGGCATCAAGGCGGTTCGTCCGGGCGCCAGACTGGGCGACGTGGGGCATGCGATCGAACGTCACGCGCGGCGTAACGGCTATTCGGTCGTCAGGGAATATTGCGGGCATGGCATCGGGCGTGAAATGCACGAGGAACCGCAGGTGCTGCATTGGGGCAAGCCGCGAACGGGTTTGCTGTTGCGGGAAGGCATGGTGTTCACCATCGAACCGATGCTGAACCAGGGGCGGCATTCCGTTCGAACCGAAGAAGACGGCTGGACGGTGGTCACGTGCGACGGGCAACTGTCAGCGCAATTCGAGCACACCGTAGCAGTGACCCAGAACGGCGTGCGAGTCCTGACGTTGCGGCCCGAGGAACAGGCGCTGAACTGAGGGCATGGCCCGCGCGAGTCGGGCACGGGAGAGAACGCTCGTGGCCTTCCTCGGCCTCCTCCAATCTCCCGGCGCCTCGATATCAACGCACCAGTTGGACCAGCTCTCCGATATTTTCAGCGACGCACCGCTCGCCTCGCGCGGACCACCGTTCTCCCGACATCGTGCCGCTCAACACGCCAATAAAGCTCACGCCCGCCGCCCGTGCCGCGTCGGCATCGACAGGATGGTCACCCACGTATACGGCTGAAGCAGCAGCCACGCGCAATTGCGTCAATGCCAGCACTAGCGCGTCGGGGTAGGGTTTGTGACGCTGCACGTCCTCCGCGCCGACAATCACGTCCACCAGCGGACGCAGCCGCGCGACATCCAGAATCGCCTCGATGCGGTAGCGAAACTTGCTCGACACGATCGCCACACCGATGCCCTCGGCGCGCAGCCGTTCAAATAGATTGGGAACGTCGGGATAGATCCGGGTCGATGCCACCATGACTTCATCGGCCCGCTCGACAAAGAGACGGGCGAATTCGTCGGCGCGCTCCACCTCGCCGTTTCCCGTCAACGTTTGGAACATTGCCTGTAAGGGCAGGCCAATCACGGAAAAGATCTGCCCGCTCCCCACTTCCGCGAATCCCATTGCCGATAATGCGTATCGTGTACATTCCACGATTCCGCTGGACGAGTCGGCCAACGTGAGATCGAAGTCGAACAAGATGGCCTCGACGCGTCCACTTGCCATTAAGAAGCTCCTGGTTTGGGGTTCAGATAGCTGCGTCGAAAGCCGCGACCTATTCATCCGAGAGGATCTCGTCGATCACGTTATCGACCACGACAGGGCTATCAAAGTACGTGACCGAAGGAACCGCGCCGTAGGTCTCCTGCGCCAGTACTTTCCAGTTCTCGGTGTACATCGTCTCCGCTTCGGCGCGCGAGCGCCAGAGATAGACGCCACCGGCGGTGCTTCCGTCTTCCGACAAGATATAGCACTTACGCAGAAGGCCGGGCACGCCTCTATATCGCGAGGCCTTACTCAGGAAAAGACGCCGCGCCTCTTCGCGTGTGATCGGCTCCGACAACTTGAACGACGTGATAACCGTGATCATCGAAACGCTCCTCTTGCGGTAACAACCCCTAGATATCTAAACGACTCATTGCGGCTTTCAATTTGCTCCGCGGACACGACACGATATGGCGATTGGGCGCAGACCTGGTGCAAGTGATGCCGGCCGGCATCACCCCACTCCACGCCGGCCACTCACGGTGGATTACTTCGAACCTGCCGGCGCCTGAATCATCTTCCAGCCGTTTCCGGCCGGATCGCGAAACCCCGCATCCACACTACCGTACCGCTCCACCGGCTCCTGGGTGAACTCCACGCCGCGCTCTTTCAGCCTTGCGTAAGTGGCGCGACAGTCATCCACGGAGAGCACCAGCGCCGGCATCGCCCCTTTCGCGACCATCGCCCGCAGCGTTTGTGCGGTCGCCTCGTCGTGAACGGGCGGACCGGGAACGAACAGACCGAGCTGGAACGAAGGCTGATCCGGATGCTGCACCGTGAGCCAGCGATACGCACCGTTGCGCACGTCCGTATGCACCTTGAAGCCGAGCTTATCGACGTAGAACGTCAGCGCCTCGTCCTGATTATCGACGTACAAACCCACCACATTGACACCTTGACTCATAACGCCTCCCTGGTTGATGAGGGGACTGTATCGTCGGCGACGCGGCGGCGCTTCTCCAAAACTGCGATGTTGAGATCCGGGCGTTGCGCGGCTTTCAGCACGCAGGCCGGCACACGCTCGAGTTGCGGCATATCGGCTCGCGCGTCGACACGCATGGCGCCGGGACTTTTACCGGTAACGTCGCGAAAGATGCGGCCGAACGTGCCCAGGCTTTCCCAGCCGGTCGCGAAGGCGATCGTCGTGATGCTGAGATCGGTGTCGCGCAACAACGTGGTGGCCTGCTCGATGCGCCGCGTCAACAGATACCGATGCGGCGGAACGCCGAAGGCCCGTTTGAAGGAACGCGCGAAATGGGCTTCGGAAACGCCGCTGACCTCAGCCAGTCGCTTGACGGGCCAGGCCTCGTGCGAGGCAGCGTCCATGCGGTCCTTGGCGCGTAGCAGGCGGCGCAGCAAGGCTGGGTCCTGCAGCGCATCGGCACCGGCCGGCGCGGGCGACGAGGCAAGCGGCTGGGCAGGACGGTCTCGGGGAGCGCGCATGACTCGTGCATCACTTGCGTGTAAACGACCCACGCTGCAAGGTCACCATACGCGGCAGTTCGATCGTGAACACCGTGCCCATCGCTTCATCCGAATTCACGCTGACGTTGCCGCCGTGCATCCGCGCAATCTCCTGCACGATATGCAGGCCGAGCCCCAGACCTTCGCGCGAACGCGCGCCGCTGGTATTCGGCCCGAACGCCTTGAACAGATGGGGAAAGACTTCCATCGGAATCGTGCCGCGATTGGACACTTTCAGACGCACGGAATCCACCGCCTCGCCATCCACCTCGACGCCGATATCGCCGCCCGCCGCGCCATGATGCAGCGCATTGCTGACCAGGTTCGACACGGCTTGCCACACCAGATCCGTATCCCACGCGCCGCCGGTATTGCCGCTGCTCGCAAACACGATGCGCTTGCCGTTCTCGCGCGAAGCAAACTCGTCGATCACCGAGCGGCACAGTGTGGCCAGTTCGATCGAACGCGGCTGCAACGGTAGCCGCCCGCCTTGCAGACGCGCCAGATTGAGCAGTTGATCGACCATCCGCGCCATGCGCAGCGAACTGTTCTTCACGCGCGCGGCGACGGTGACCGATTGTTCGTCGGCCGCGGTGCGCATCAGATATTCCGCCGACGCCAGCACCGCGCCGAGCGGCGTACGCAAATCGTGGCTCAGTACCGCCATCAGCATTTCGTTGGCTTCGAGCATTTGCCGTGTCGTGACGAGCTGCGCCGCGAGCTGACGTTTCTGCTGTTCGAGCTGCACGAACACGTCAACCTTGGACTGCAGGATGCGCGGATCGAACGGCTTGTACAGGAAGTCGACCGCGCCGGCCTCGTAGCCGCGAAACGTGCGCGAAGCGTCCTGCGCGGTTGCCGTCAGAAAGATGATCGGCACATGCGACGTGCGCGGACTGCCGCGCATCAGCGCCGCGAGTTCGAAGCCGTTCATGCCGGGCATGTTGACGTCGAGAATCGCCAGCGCGACTTCGTGCTTGAGCAGCAGATCGAGCGCGGCGGTGCCCGAGTCCGCCACCAGCACATGCACGTCCGGCCGCGCCAGCAACGCTTCGAGCGCGGTGATGTTGTGGACGATGTCGTCGACGATCAGAATGTTGACAGGTGAGTTCGTCATGGCATCGGGTCAGAGAGAGGCCGGCAATGCGGCAAGCCGCAGCGCCATGGTTTCGGGAGTGTAAATGTAATCGGCCACGCCGGTTTCTATCGCGGCGCGCGGCATTTCGGGCGAACTGGCGGTGTCCGGCGCCTGCACCCAGGTGGTTCCACCGAACGCGCGCACGCGCTTCAAACCTTGTGTGCCGTCGTCGTTGGCGCCGGACAGCAGAATCGCCAGCAGACGTTCGCCGCATACCGCCGCCGCCGACTCGAACAACACGTCGATCGAAGGCCGCGAAAAGCGTACGGCGGCATCGGTGGAGAGCGCCACGGTGCGATCGACTTCCACCAGCATGTGATAACCGGGCGGCGCGACGTGCACGCGGCCCGGCAAAATCCGTTCGCCGGCATCGGGTTCGAGCACCGGCAACGCGCAGCGGTGCGCGAACGCGGGCACCAGATAGCTCGGCGAATCGGGCGGCAAATGCGTGACGATCATCACCGCCGCCGCAAAGTCCGCGGGCAAGGCGCCGAGCAGCACGTTCAGCACTTCGATCCCGCCCGCCGAGCCGCCGATCACCACGAGCTCGTACGCGCGCGACCCGGCCGCGCCTGGGTGGGCGGCAGCGGTAGCGGGCTGAACGGTTGAGCCTGACATGACGGCCTAGCGCTTCTGATAAATGCGTTCGCTCGAACGAAACTCGTCGAACGCTTCGTAATGACGGGAAAACCGCAAACTTTCCTTGCTGCCCAGGCCGAGAAAACCGCGCCGCACCAACGCGTTTTCGAACAGCCCCAGTGCGCGATCCTGCAGGCCGCGATCGAAATAGATCAGCACGTTGCGGCACGACACGAGGTGTGCTTCGAGAAAGACTTCGTCGGTCGAGAGGCTGTGGTCCGCGAACACCACGCGATCCTTCAGCGAGCCGGCAAAGCGCGCGCCGCCATAAGCTGCGTGATAGTAATCGGACAACGAACGCTTGCCGCCCGCCGCCAGATAGTTTTGCGTGAAGCCCTGAATCCGGTCGAGTGCGTAGATGCCGGACTCGGCGCGCGCGAGCGCGTCCGGATTGATGTCGGTTGCGTAGAACAGCGTCCGCTCGGTCAACCCCTCTTCGTCGAACAGGATTTTCAGCGACCAGAGTTCCTCGCCGGTGCTGCAGCCCGCCACCCACACCTTGATCGACGGATACGTGCGCAAACGCGGCAGCACATGCTCGCGCAGCGCCAGAAAATACGCGGGATCGCGAAACATGTCGCTGACCTGCACCGTCAGGTACTGGAACAACCGCGAAAATTCGTCACCGTGACGCATGATGCGATCCTGCAACTGCGACAGCGTCTTCAGGCCGAATTCCTCCAGCGCCTGCGATAGCCGGCGGCGCAGCGACGACATCGCGTAGTGGCGAAAATCGTGCTGATATTTGAGGTAAATCGCCTCCAGCAGCAATTTCAACTCGATGTCGAAATCGCTGATGCGTTGCGGCGCGTCGAATTCAGACCCACTCATTCGTTCAGGCTCATCCGTTCAGACTGGTTTATCGGATTCCCGCGACTACCGTTGACGCAGCCAGACGCGGCACAGCGCGACCAGCTTGTCCACGTCGATCGGCTTGGACACGTAGTCGTCCGCGCCGGCTTCGAGACAGCGGGTGCGGTCGTTCGCCATGGCCTTGGCCGTCAGCGCGATGATCGGCAGATGGGCGAAACGCGCATTACGGCGAATCTCGCCCATTGCGGTCAGTCCGTCCATCTCCGGCATCATGATGTCCATCAGGATCAGATGCACTTCGGGGCCGTTCTCCAGCGCTTCGAGCGCCTCGCGTCCGTTGCGTGCGATCTGCAGTTTCGCACCGAGCGGCTCCAGCACGTGCGAGAGCGCGAAAATATTGCGCACGTCGTCTTCGGCCAGCAGGATCGTGCGGCCTTCGAACGCGTTGTCGCGCTGCCGCACGGTGCGTAGCATGCGCTGCTGCTCCGGCGCCAGCGACGACTCCACGCTATGCAGGAATAGCGTCACTTCGTCGAGCAGACGCTCGGGCGACTTCGCGCCCTTGATGATGATGGATTTCGAATAGCGGCGCAGGCGGTGCTCTTCCTCGTCGGACAGCATGCGGCCCGTGTAGACGATCACCGGCAGCGCGGCATGCGCGGTGTTCGCGGCGAGCCGTTCGAGCAGATCGTAGCCGGTGCCGTCGGGCAGCGCGAGATCGGTCACCACGCAGTCGAAGCTGAACTTCGTCAGATAGTCCAACGCTTCGGCGAGCGTGGCGACCGCGACGATCTCGGTGTTTTCGCTTTGCAGCAACGCGCGGATGCTTTCGCGCATGGGGCCGTCGTCCTCGATCACCAGCACGCGTTTGAGGCGCTGCTGGAGGCGCGCCTCCAGACGGCGAATGGCGGCCTCCATCGTGCTGCGCGCGGTCGGTTTGAGCGTATAGCCGATCGCACCGAGATGCAGCGCCTTGTCGGCGTGGTCCGTGGCCGAGACGATGTGAATTGGAATGTGACGCGTGAGCGGATCGTTCTTCAACCATTCCAGCACGGTCAGGCCGGAGCGGTCCGGCAGACCGACGTCGAGCAACACCGCCGCCGGACGCATGTCCCGTACCAGCGCAAGGCCGCTCGCCGCACTGCTGGCGTGGACGAAATCGAAGTCGAGTTCGTGCGTCAGATCGCGCAGGATTTCGGCGAACGCGAGATCGTCTTCGACCGCGACGATCAGGCGGCCGGCACGCGTGCGGTTGTCGCGGTCGTCGGCGATCTCGCCGCCGGTCGTTTCAGACGCGTCGCCCGTGCTGAGGCCGTTGGCGGGCGTGATGACGGTAGTCTGGGTGAGGCTCGACGGATTGCGCACGAGTAGCGGCTCGGCTTCCGTTGCGGCGGTCCGGGCCGTTGCGGCTGTCGCGGCGGCCGCCGGTGCGACAGCCTGCGCAGGCGCGAATGCCGATGCCGACGTCGTCGGCGTGTCATGCCCCTCCGCGAGCGCCGCTTCGCCATCCACCGGCAGCCACAGCGTGAACACACTGCCCTTGCCGACGTCGCTCGCCACGGTGATCCGGCCGCCCAGCAAACGCGAAAACTCGCGCGAGATCGACAAGCCAAGACCGCTGCCGCCGTATTGACGGCTGGTGGACCCATCGGCCTGCTGGAACGCTTCGAAAATCATCTCCAGCTTGTCCGCCGCAATGCCGATGCCGGAATCGCGCACGTCGATGCGCAGCATGTTGTCGTGCGACGGCGCGATCGACAGCGCCACCTCGCCCCGCTCGGTGAACTTCACCGCGTTCGACAGCAGATTGCGCAGAATCTGCGTGACCCGCTGACCGTCGGTGACGAAGGTATCGGGCGTGCCCGGCGCACGTTCGAAGTTGAGTCGCAAATGTTTGGCGGCCGCCAGCGGCTTGAACATTTCTTCCAGCGACTGCAGCGTCGCGTCGATCGACACGGTTTCGAGTTCGACCGTGACCTGACCGGCTTCCACCTTCGACAGATCGAGAATGTCGTTGATCAGCACCAGCAGATCGCTATTGGACGCATGAATTGTTTCCGCGTAGCGCACCTGCTCGTCGCTCAGATTACCGGTACGGTTCTGCTGCAACAGCTTGGCGAGAATCAGCGAACTATTCAGCGGCGTGCGCAGTTCGTGCGACATGTTGGCGAGAAACTCGGACTTGTACCGGCTCGACTGTTCGAGGCGTTCCGCGTTGGCCGCGAGGTCGTCTTGCGCGCGCAACAGGTCCGACTTCTGCCGCTCGAGACGTTGCGCATATTCTTCGAGTTGCACGTTGGTCTGTTCGAGTTCGGCCTGCTGCGCTTCGAGCCGTACTTGCGATTCCATCAACGCGCGGCCGCGCTCTTCGAGCCCTTCGTTCGAGACGCGCAATTCTTCCTGCTGGACCTGCAACTCTTCGTTTAGCTGCTGGGTTTCCGCCAGCGCATCCTGCAGCCGTTCGCGATACAACGCGGCCTCGACGAAGTCGCCGAGCGCGTTGCCGATCAACTCCATGAACTCCTGATCGCGCACGGTCAACTCGCGAATAAAGCCCAGTTCGACGACGCCGTTCACCTGCCCGTCGTTGACGATCGGCATGATGAGAAGATTTTTCGGCGCGCTCTTACCGGTGGCCGACACGACCTGCACGTAATTGTCCGGCACGTCGCGCAACACCAGCGTGCGGTGCGCGGCGGCCGCCTGGCCGATCAGTGTTTCGCCGTCCTGGAAATTGCGCGCGCTACCCTGCTCGCTTTCGCGGCTGAAACCATAGGCGGCGATCCGGCGCAGCGTGCCATGCTGGCGGTCGCGCACGTAAAGCGCGCCGACGGCGGAGTCCAGATACTGGGCGAGAAAATCGAGCACCGCGCGGCCCACCAGTTGCGGGGTCGTCTGACCGACCACCTTTTCGGCCAGCAACCGCTGCCCCGAGCGCAGCCACACCTGCTCCTGCAAGATTTCGGTCTGTTCGGACTGCTGCCGCAATACGCCGTCGTAAGTCGACGACAGGCTCAGCAATTCGCGGCGGCCCATCCATGCAAGCAGCGCGCTGACGCCCAGACTGAACAGCAGGAACACGCTGACGAGCGAGGTGGTGACGCGCCGGGTGGCATCGCCGCGCTCCTGGCGCAAGCGCAATTCGACATCGAGAAAGTCGCCGAATTCGCGGCGGGTTTCGTCGAATTCGATCTTTCCGCGACCACTCGACACCGCGGCTTCGTAGTTCTGGTTGCGGCGGCGCGCGTCGATCATCTCTTCGGCGTAGCGCGACCAGCGCTGCTGAATCGCCTGGATCTCCTTGAGCTTGACGACCTGCGGCGGATTGTCCGACACCATTTGCTGCAGCATTTCGATCTGCGTCTTGAACTTCGGGCCACCGGTTTCATAGGGCACGAGAAAGCTCTCGTCGCCCGTAATCAGGAAACCGCGCATGGACGATTCGCGATCCACGGCGAGGCGCAGCATTTCGTTGGCCTGGCCGATCACGCGTTCGGAATGCTCGGCCCAATTCATGGTCGACACCAGATAGGCGATCAACCCGACGAACACCGCCATGGTGACCAGGCCGACACCTAAAGGCAGTGCAATGTTACGGCGAATGATGCTGCGAAAACGATTCTGGTCGACGGCCTGAGATGCGGTCATTTTTTCTGTCTTCGGCTTGGCGAATCGGGTCGATTCGGAATATTTTTCGGATTTTTCGCGCAGAGCGGTGTGTCGTTAAACGACCCGCGTCATCATACAGGAACGCCCCCATTTTTGAGACGTTATACGACGGCTCAGGCTTGCTGGGCGGGGCTGTTGCCGATCCACGCAAGTTCGCCCGGCTGACGCGGGGTCGGCCGGGCGAAGCATGCGAACGAAGCGAAATACGGCTACGCGGGCACCGTCTCCGCCAGCGCCGCGCGGGACCACACGCGATGCTGTTCCGCCGCCGCGACGAACGCCTTCAGCACGTCGGCGATCTGCTTGTCGTCGCCGGTGGCAACGCCGTCGGCGTTGGCCGGCAATTGCGCCGCGGCGAGCACGTCACGCCCCGCGCCGAGCGCCGTAATCGCCTTCAGATGCTTGAACGCCTCGAGCACGAAATGCCGCGCATCGCCCGATTGCGCGAGGCGTTTCGCGCCCGCTTCACCGCCTGTGACGATCACGGCGTCGAACATGATCGACGGCAAGCCGGCAATCGTCGCGTCGGGCGCCATGCCGTCGATCGGTGCGAGCGTCGGCGCGATCAGCATGGGCGTCGCGCCCTCGTCCTGCAGCGCCTGCTGCAGCTTCCTGATCGCGGCACCATCCGAACCCGGCGCGGCCAGCAAGGCGATCTTGCGCGTCTTGATGCCGGGCTTCACCCGATTCAGCAGACTCAAGGCCGGAGAATCCTTGGGACCGCTCAGCTTCGCCGTGCCCTTCTTCGGCGCGGGCAAGCCCAGACCTTCGGCGACGGTCGCCGCGAGTCCCGCGTCGAAGTTCGCGAGGATCTCGTTCACCACGCGCGCACGAATCTCCGGCCTGGTGACCTTGCCGAGTTCGAACTGATAGGCGGCGGCGATATGGTCCTTCTCGGGTGGCGACATGCTGTTGTAAAACAGCGCGGCCTGCGAAAAATGATCGGCGAACGACTCACTGCGCACGCGAATTTTGGTGCCCTCCACGCGCTCCTGATAACTTTCGAAGCCACCATCGCTCGGCGCCGGGTCCGTTTCCTTCGGCCAGCCGTCACTCAACGAATTCGGTTCGTACGACGCCTGGCCCACGTTGATCGTCTGGCGATGCATCGCGTCGCGCTGATTGTTGATGAACGGGCATACCGGCCGGTTGATCGGAATCTCGTGAAAGTTCGGACCGCCCAGCCGGCTGATCTGCGTATCCGTGTACGAGAACAAACGTCCTTGCAGTAGCGGGTCGTTCGAGAAATCGATGCCAGGTACGACATGCCCCGGATGAAACGCCACCTGCTCGGTCTCGGCAAAGAAGTTGTCCGGATTGCGATTGAGCGTCATCTTGCCGACGATCTTCACCGGCACCCGTTCTTCCGGAATCAGCTTGGTCGGATCGAGCAGATCGAAGTCGAATGCATGCTCGTCTTCTTCCTCGACGATCTGCACGCCGAGTTCGAACTCGGGGAAAGCACCGCGCTCGATCGCCTCCCACAAATCCCGCCGATGAAAATCCGGGTCCTTGCCCGCGAGTTTCTGCGCCTCGTCCCACAGCAAAGAGTACGAACCCAGCACCGGCCGCCAGTGGAATTTGACGAAACGGCCCTTGCCCTGCGCATTGACGAAACGGAACGTGTGAATGCCGAAGCCTTCCATGGTGCGCAGGCTGCGCGGAATCGCGCGGTCCGACATGGTCCACAAGACCATATGCGCGGATTCGGGCACGAGCGACACGAAGTCCCAGAAGGTGTCGTGCGCGGAGCCGCCGGTGGGCATTTCATTCGGCGCTTCCGGCTTCACTGCGTGGACGAAGTCGGGAAACTTGATGGCGTCCTGAATGAAAAACACCGGCATGTTATTGCCGACCAGATCGTAATTACCTTCCTGGGTGTAGAACTTCACCGCGAAACCGCGCACGTCGCGCACGGTGTCGGCGGATCCGCGCGGACCCTGCACCGTGGAAAAACGCACGTACACCGGTGTTTGCACACCGGGGTCCTGCAGGAATGCGGCCTTGGTGTACTCGCGCATCGACTCGTAGACCTGAAACACGCCGTGCGCCGCCGAGCCGCGCGCATGCACGATGCGCTCCGGAATGCGCTCGTGGTCGAAGTGCGTGATCTTCTCACGCATGATGAAGTCTTCCAGCAACGACGGACCGCGCGGACCCGCGCGCAGCGTGTTCTGGTTGTCGGCGATCTTGACGCCCTGATTGGTTCTCAGCGCCTCGCCTTGCGGACTTGCTCGAAACTGTTCGAGGTCTTGCGATTTCGGATCGCTTGCCGGCGCGTTCTTCGCTGCGGGCTTGTGCGTACTCGTTTTACCAGCCATGGGGATGTGCTCCTTGCGTTCGGGCGTGCCGGGGGGAATCCGGTCTAACGCGCAGAGAGAAGGCAGCAAGCGATATTCCCGCGAGTGAGCGTCGCGTCGAGAAGTGGGCGAAGGACGCGGCATGCCTCAGGAAATGGCACCCGCCATGCCGCCGTCCTTCAGGTTGAAACGTGTCAGGGCGCCGCGTCAGAAGCGGTAGTTAATCGAAATATCCGCCACGCCGTTCGCCTTGCGATGCGTGATCGGACTGTTCCCCGCACTGCCCACCAGTTGTTCGAACGCGCCGTCGGCGGTCGCGAACCAGTGCTTGTCGAACAGCCACACCGCGCTGATGCCGAAGCCCACCGACTTGAAGCCCGCGCTCGCGTGATATTGCGAGTACTGCGATTTCGCCGCCTGATTCTGATTCACGCCGAACCAGCTATTGATATACGTGGAGTCCGCCAGCGACACATTCGGCCCGGCGAACCAGAAGAACTTCTTCGTGCTGCCCGGCATGGGCATATAGGCGCCGAAGTCGCCGGTCCAACCGTTCGAGCCGCCGAAATAGCGTCGCACGTCAGCGCGCAGCACTAGCGGGAAATCTTTCGAGATCACGTATTCGCCGGCCAGTTTGACGCCGGGGGCCGCGTTGATATTGCCGAGGCCGTTCAGTTCCTGAGGATCGTCGTGAGCGCGTCGACCGAGATCGTAGACGGCGGCAAGACTGGCGCGCCAGTTCGGCCCTTGCGCGAAATTGACCCCGAAGCCTTCACCGCTCGACAGGAAGAACAGGTCCTTGTAGCGCACGTCGATGCTCGGGCCGCCCATCACGTGATAACGGTCCGAACCCTCGTAGCGCGGCTGGAACGACGAGGCCAAACCGAGGCGCACCTGCCAGTCGGGGATATTCGGCTGCCACATCTTCTGCAGCGGAATGCCGACCGAGTATTGCCATTCGTTGAGCGGCGAAGGCGTTTGCGCCAACGCCGAACCCGGCAGGAAGGAGATGCCGCCCAGGGTCACGGCCACCAGAGACGTTGCCGCGATGCTTGTTTGTTTATTGCGGAGCTTGCCAATCCGCTTTCTACGGCTGTTCAACACCAGAAGCCTCCGATTCTCGCGTATCGCGAAGAGGGTTATGTTCTCGCCCGAGGTCCGCGGTGGCGTGGACCGGTGGGCGACCGCCGCATTGCTACGCACGGCATGTAATTTTTTCAGCTAACGACACGCACTATCCGGCAAAACGCACTGCCCGGTTGTATTCGGCCCTGTAAAACGGGCTTTTGTCCGAGCAAAGGCGTACGAAAGATTTGCCGACGGGAACGCTTGTGCAAAATGCGGGCCTGGCGTGTGGAGAGCCGCCTCGGGTGGGATGGGGCAACGATGAGGAACGAAAAAAAAGACGTCCGGCACCATCATTGCGGCGCCGGACGGACAGGAAAAGTACGCGAACTGCGCGACGTTATTGCGCCGCTTCCACGAGCACGGCTTTGTCGCGATAGAGATTCGGGAACAGCCGCTTCAGATTGGCGACCTTTGGCATATCGTTGAGCGCGATATACGCGGAGTTCGGGTGCAAGGTCAGATAGTTCTGGTGATAGAACTCAGCCGGATAAAAGCCCTTGAACGCCTCGGCGCGGGTGACGATCGGCGCCGGGTACACATGGGCCTTGTCGAGTTGCGCGATATAGCTCTGCGCGACGCGCCGCTGCGTGTCGTTCAGCGGAAACACCGCGGAGCGATATTGCGTGCCGCTGTCGGGCCCCTGCCGGTTCAACTGGGTCGGGTCCTGAATCACCGAGAAATACACCTGCAGCAACTGGCCATACGTCACCTTGCTGGGATCGAAGGTGACCTGCACCGATTCCGCGTGGCCCGTCTCGCCGCCGCTGACCGTCTCATACTGCGCGGTGTCGCGCTGACCGCCCGAGTAGCCCGACACTGCCCGGGTCACACCGCGCACGTGCTGGAACACGCCCTGCACGCCCCAGAAGCAGCCGCCCGCGAACACCGCGGTTTCCTCGTGCGCGGTGGCGGCCGAGATCGGTTCGTCGAGCGCGGGCGGCGCAATCACGACCGCCGTCTCCGACGAAAACGCCATTCGTTGCGCCAGCAACAAGGCCAGCGCGCCAAAACCGATTGATAGCGAAATGGCAGTCAGCCGCGAGCGCGCGGATCGGCCTGTCGTGATGCGTGTCTCGAAGTTCATGATGTCCGTCCTGATCCGTTCAGCTCACGCCGTTCGATGCCGGCGTAAAGGCCAACGCCAGACCGTTCATGCAATAGCGCAGACCGGTCGGTTTGGGGCCGTCGTCGAACACGTGGCCGAGGTGGCTGCCGCAGCGCCGGCACAGCACCTCGTCGCGCGTCATGCCGAATGACTTGTCCGTATGCGTGATGACCGCGCGGTCGAGCGGCTGATAGAAGCTCGGCCAGCCGGTGCCGCTATCGAACTTGGTCTTCGATGAAAACAACGGCAGCTTGCAGCCCGCGCAACTGAACGTGCCGGCGTGGTGTTCGTCGTTCAGCGGGCTGCTGAACGGGCGCTCGGTGCCCGCTTCGCGCAGGATGCGGTATTGCGCGTCGTTCAGCATCTTGTGCCATTCGGCATCGCTGTGCGACACCTCGTAGGCCGCCGCCGCGCCGCTGTCCGCCGCGCGGGTCACGCTCCACATCGACGCCGCGCCGCCGGCCAGCGACGCCGCGCCGATAAACCTGAAGAATGTCCGTCTGTTGCAAGTCATGATGTTCGCCCCGGAAAGTCCGTGCCGTTCACCCGTTCAGGCGCGGGTCGCGCCGTCCGTGGGTGGTCTCGATGCTTGGTCGTGCGAGTTCGGTTTTTATGACAGCATGCTCGCCTTTTTTGTCGAGCGCTGGCGCTTACAGCGGAAATTTCGTGGTGGACAGGATTTCCTTCAGCACCATGAACGAGCGGATTTGCCGGACGCCCGGCAGATACAGCAACTGTTCCGCGTGCAGGCGGTTGAAGCTGTCGCTGTCGCGCGTGCGGATCGTCATGAAATAGTCGAATTCGCCGGTCACGACGTGACATTCCATGCAGCCGGCCACCTTCTGTGCCGCTTTCTCGAACTCGGCGAAGGATTCCGGCGTGGACCGGTCCAGCACCACTCCGATGATCACCAGCATCCCCGCGCCCGCCGCCTTCGGATCGATCAGCGCGACCACCCCACGGATCAGCCCCGACTCCCTGAGCCGCTCGACCCGCCGCAGGCAGGCCGGCGCGCTCAGCTTCACTCTGGCCGCGAGCGCGACGTTCGAAATCGACGCGTCGGTCTGCAACTGCCGCAGGATCGCGCGATCGATACGGTCGAGTGCCGGCAGGGGATCGGTCTGGACGGTGGCGGGGTCACCCCCCTGTGACGTGCGACGAACTTTTGTTGCGCTCATGATTTCATTGGCGGATTTTTATTAATGAAAATTTTGCTTCCCATTTTTAAAAGTAAGCCCAAGCCATTTATTTCGCAAGCTCATTTCAGACGGTTTTCCCTACCATGTATGTCGACGCGCCGGGCTGCCGGCCGCCTCTAAACCACCGACAACGGAGCTGCCATGAACCTGCAACGATTCCCTCGTTATCCGCTCACTTTCGGGCCGACGCCGATCCAGCCGCTCAAACGGCTGAGCGACCACCTGGGCGGCAACGTGCATCTGTATGCGAAGCGCGAAGACTGCAACAGCGGTTTCGCGTTCGGCGGCAACAAGACGCGCAAGCTCGAATATCTGATTCCCGAAGCGCTGGCGCAGGGGTGCGACACGCTGGTGTCGATCGGTGGGATTCAGTCGAACCAGACGCGCCAGGTGGCGGCGGTCGCGGCGCACCTCGGCATGAAGTGCGTGCTGGTGCAGGAGAACTGGGTGAACTACTCGGACGCCGTGTACGACCGCGTCGGCAACATCCAGATGTCGCGCATTCTCGGCGCCGACGTGCGTCTGGTCGAGGACGGCTTCGACATTGGCTTTCGCAAGAGCTGGGAGGACGCGCTGGAGAGCGTGCGCGCCGCGGGCGGCAAACCGTATGCGATTCCGGCCGGCTGCTCGGACCATCCGCTGGGCGGGCTCGGTTTTGTCGGGTTCGCCGAAGAAGTCCGGCAGCAGGAAGCCGAATTGGGCTTCAAGTTCGACTACGTCGTGGTGTGCTCCGTGACCGGCAGCACGCAGGCCGGCATGATCGTGGGCTTTGCCGCCGACGGCCGCGCCGAACGCGTGATCGGCATCGACGCCTCCGCAAAACCTGCACAGACGCGCGAACAGATCACTCGTATCGCCAGGCGGACCGCGGAACAGGTCGGCCTGGAACGCGACATCACCGCGGCGGATGTGGTGCTCGACGAGCGCTTCGGCGGCCCGGAATACGGTCTGCCGAACGACGGCACGCTGGAAGCAATCCGGCTATGCGCGCGTCTGGAAGGCGTGCTGACCGACCCGGTGTATGAGGGTAAATCGATGCACGGCATGATCGAGATGGTCCGCAACGGCGAGTTTCCGGCAGGCTCGCGCGTGCTGTACGCGCACCTGGGCGGCGTGCCGGCGCTGAACGGTTATAGCTTCATCTTCCGCAACGGCTAGGCTCACGCCGCAAGGCGCTTGCGCAAATGCTCCCTCAGGAACTCGACGAACGTTCGGATCGTGGGGGAGCTTTGCCGATGCTGCGGATACACCGCATAAACGCGGGTCGCGGCGGGCATGAATTCGTCGAGCACCGTGACGAGCAAACCACTTTTGAGCGCGTCGGCGACGATGAAGTCCGGTAGCCGCACGATGCCGAGCCCGGCCACCGCCGCGTCGCGAATCAGGTCGCCGTTATTGGCGCGCAGCGGCCCGCGCACTTCGACGCTTTTCAGCGTGCCCTCTATCGCAAACTCCCAGCTCACCGTACCGCCATGTCCGTACAGCAGGCAGGAATGCCGCGCCAGATCCGCCGGCACGGTGGGCGCGCCACGGCGCCGCAGATAGCCCGGACTGCAACACGCCACCATCCTGACGTCCGCGAGTTTTTGCGCGATCAGCGTGGAATCCGCCAACGTGCCGATCCGGATCGCCATGTCGAACCCTTCGCCGACCACGTCGACGGTACGGTCGCTCAATTCCATGTCGAAGCGCACTTCGTCGTGCTCGCGCAGAAACAACGCCAGCAGCGGCGACAGATGCATCATGCCGAACGACATCGGCGCACTCACCCGCAGCAGCCCGCGCGGGCCGGCACGCTGCCGCGACATGGCCTGCTCGGCGTCGTCCACTTCGCCCAGAATCCGCGTCGCGCGTTCATAAAACTCCTGGCCGAGCTCGGTCACCGCCAGCTTGCGGGTATTGCGGATCAGCAATTGCACGCCGAGCGTTTCCTCCAGCGCCATCACGCGGCGGCTCACAAACTGCTTCGACAGCGACAGACGGTGGGCTGCCGCCGTGAAGTTATGCGCGTCCACCGTCGCGACGAAAATTCGCATGTCGTCGAGTTGCATCTTATTGTCCACTCCTTGGTGACAGTGTTTCCTATTTCACTTCGATTATAACGATCTGGATTGACCTACACTGCTGTTCATGGATCGCGGACCAACCACTGGCCGGATCGCACAAACCCAAGGAGAACAACCATGCTCGATATCAGACACGCCAATCAACGCGGCCGCGCAGAACACGGCTGGCTTAGCTCGCGTCATACGTTTTCCTTCGCGAGCTACCATGATCCGAAGCAGAACGGCTTCTCCGACCTGCTCGTCATCAACGACGACCGTGTCGCCCCCGCTCAAGGTTTCGGCAAGCACCCGCACCGCGACATGGAAATCTTTTCGTACGTGCTGGAAGGTGCGCTCGAACATAAGGACACGATGGGCACGGGATCGGTGATCGTGCCTGGCGACATTCAGTTGATGAGCGCGGGAACCGGCGTGGCGCACAGTGAATACAACCACTCGAAGACCGATCCGGTGCACTTCATGCAAATCTGGATCGCACCGTCGAAGAACGGTGCGGCGCCGCGTTATCAGCAACGCCACTTCAGCGCGGAAGAAAAGCGCGGTGTGCTGCGCCTCGTGATGTCGCCGGACGGCGCGGACGGCTCGCTGGAGTTGCAGCAGGACGCGCGGGTCTACGCCGGTTTGTTCGATGGCGACGAAACGGCTCGGCTCGAGTTGGGCAGCGAGCGTTATGCGTATATTCACGTAGCGCGCGGCAGCGTGACGGTGAACGGCGTCGAGTTCGGCGAGGGCGATGGTGCGCGAGTGCGCGATGAAAAGTCGCTAACCTTCACGCACGGTCAGGATGCCGAAGTGCTGGTGTTCGATTTGCGGAACATCGAAACGTCGGCACTGTGGGCTTGAGTCGCATCACGGTTTGTTAAGGGCAGCTCGCCGACGCGTTGGCGGCGAGCCGCCTCACTTCCCTGCTTTCAAAATTTGAATCGAGAAAAATCATGCGCTACACACTATTTGAAAACCAGAAAGACGGGATCATTCTCGTCGCCCGTGTGCTGTTGATGGTGCTGTTCGTGATGTTCGGCTGGTCGAAGCTGACCGGCTTTTCCGGCACGGTCGCTTATATGACGTCGAGCGGCGCGCCGGTGCCCGAATTGTCGGCGGTGATCGCCGTGGTGATGGAGTTCGTCGTGGGTGTCGCGCTGCTGCTCGGCTTCCTTACCCGGCCGCTTGCGCTGCTGCTCGCCGTCTATACGCTCGGCACCGCGATTATCGGCCACCACTACTGGAACATGACCGGCGCCATGCAGTACGACAACATGATCCACTTCTATAAGAACATCAGCATCATCGGCGGTTTGCTGTTACTGGTTGTGACCGGCGCGGGCAAGTATTCGATCGATCGGCGGTAAGTGCGGGTTGCTGTTGTAAGTTGGTTCGTCGATAAAAAAGCCGCCCGGTGAACTGACCGGGCGGCTTTTTCCGTGTTGCCGACTACCCCGCGAATTGCGCCAGCACCCGCTCGCGGATCGCAGGACGAATATTCGACTGCGCCATGTCGCCGTGATAATGCGCGACGACGCGCGGGTTCATCACACGGAACCACAACGGTGGCACGTACGCGAACATGATCATCGTGGCATAGCCGGACGGTAATTGCGGCGCGCCGTCGAAATGCCGTAGTGCCTGATACGAGCGCGTCGGATTCGCGTGATGATCGGCGTGACGCTGCAACTGGTACAGAAACAGATTTGTCACGATACGGTTACTGTTCCACGAGTGCTGCGGCTGGCAGCGCTCGTAACGGCCGCTCGCGAGTTGCTTGCGACCCAGGCCGTAGTGCTCCAGATAATTGACCACTTCGAGCAGCGACGCACCGTACATCGCCTGGATCACCAGGAACGGAACGATCGTCTTGCCGAACAGCGCGATCAGGCCGCCCCACAGCACCGCCGTCATCGCCCACGAATGCAGGACTTCATTGCGCCACGTCCACGGTGATTTGCCGAGCCGTTCGAGACGGTGTTTTTCGAGCCGCCAGGCGGACGCGATACTGCCGAACACCGTGCGCGGCAGGAACGCCCAGAACGATTCGCCGTAGCGGGCGCTGGCGGGATCGGGCGGCGTCGCCACCCGCACATGATGTCCGCGATTGTGTTCGACGAAGAAATGCCCGTAGCAGGCCGGCGCCAGCGTGATTTTGGCAAGCCAGCGCTCGAAACGATCGGTTTTGTGGCCGAGTTCATGCGCCGTGTTGATCGACACGCCGGTCGCCGCGCCCAGCGACAGCGCGAAGCCGAGATAGTCGTACCACGTCAGGGCGTGCGTGCCGACAATCCACACCGCGCCGAAGAACGACACGTATTCGATGAACGTGGCGAGATAAACGACGCGCCGGTAATAGCGCTCACGCTCGAGCGTCGGGACGACATCCTCGGGCGGGTTGCTGGGATCGTCGCCGATCAGATAGTCGAGCAGCGGGATGATGCCGAACACGAAGATCGGACCGAACCACCAGAAAATATGCCAACCGGTTTGCAATGCCAGATTCGCGGCATGCAGCGGCAACGTGATCGTGAGCGCGCCGAGCAGCCATAAATAGCGTTTGCCGTCGACCCACCGCGCGGGGGCCGCTTGCGATGTTGCCATTGTCTCCCTCCTTTTTTATGTCGCGCTTGTGCGCGTATGGCCCGATGGCCGGCGCACAGGTCGGCAGGACTTTTTCCGACTTTCAGATTTATATGGCCTGGAGCGTGAGATCGCCAAGGAATTGAGCCAGGTGGGAGTCTCCAAACAGCGCAACGGTCGACGAGGCTTGTTGACGCGGGGTCGAGCGGATGAATGAAACGGGTGTTTGGGAAGGAGGTTATGGGCTGGTAAGTGCGAGGTGCTGCCGCCTGGCCGCGATTGCCCGGGTTCAGGTGATCGCACCGCAAACTACGCGCGAGCGGGTGCGAAAACGATTCGTCCTGGCAAGACGAACCCAATCCTCCAAACAAAAACGGCGGCCCGAAGGCCGCCGCGCACCACTCATCCAACCTCACGCCACCGTCAGACCGCCGCTTCCGCCTCGACCTCACTCACCGCCTCGAGCTCTTCGCTATGACGGATCAGGTGATCAAAAGCGCTCAGCGATGCCTTCGCGCCCTCGCCCACCGCAATCACGATCTGCTTGAACGGCACAGTGGTGACGTCGCCCGCGGCGAACACGCCCGGCACCGACGTCGCGCCGCGGGCGTCGACCACGATCTCGCCGTGCTTCGACAGCTCGACCGTGCCCTTGAGCCACTCGGTGTTCGGCACGAGACCGATCTGCACGAATACGCCTTCGAGTTCGATCGTTTTCACTTCGTCCGAACGCAGATCCTTATAGACCAGACCGTTGACCTTCTTGCCGTCGCCGGTGATTTCCGTGGTCTGTGCCTGCGTGACGATCGTCACGTTGGCCAGGCTGCGCAGCTTGCGTTGCAGCACTTCGTCGGCACGCAGCGTGGCGCCGAATTCGAACAGCGTCACTTCACGCACGATCCCGGCAAGGTCGATAGCCGCTTCGACACCCGAATTGCCGCCGCCGATCACCGCGACGCGCTTGCCCTTGAACAGCGGACCATCGCAATGCGGGCAGTACGCCACGCCGTGATTGCGGTACTCACGCTCGCCCGGCACGTTGATTTCGCGCCAGCGCGCACCCGTCGCCAGAATGATGGTCTTCGCCTTGAGCACCGCGCCGTTGGCCAGGCGCACTTCGTTGATGCGGCCCGGGATCAGCGCTTCGGCGCGCTGCACGTCCATGATGTCGACTTCATACGTCTTGACGTGCTGTTCGAGCGCCGTGGCGAACTTCGGCCCCTCGGTTTCCGTGACCGAGACGAAGTTTTCGATGGCCAGCGTATCGAGCACCTGGCCGCCGAAGCGTTCCGCCACGACGCCGGTCACAATCCCCTTGCGCGCCGAGTAAATCGCCGCTGCCGCACCCGCCGGTCCGCCGCCGACGATCAGCGTGTCGAACACCGGCTTCTTTTCCAGTTCCTTCGCAGCCCGCGCACCGGCATTGGTGTCGAGTTTGGCGAGAATTTCCTTCACGCCGCTGCGGCCCTGGCCGAACACTTCGCCGTTCATGAACATGGTCGGTACCGCCATGATCTGGCGCGCTTCGACTTCGTTCTGGAACAGCGCACCGTCGATCGCCACGTGGCGGATGCGCGGGTTGATCAACGCCATCACGTTCAGCGCCTGGACGACTTCCGGGCAGTTCTGGCATGACAGCGAAAAATACGTTTCGAATTGATAGTCGCCGTCGAGATTGCGGATCTGTTCGATGACCGAATCCTCGAGTTTGACCGGATGGCCGCCCACCTGCAGCAGCGCCAGCACGAGCGACGTGAATTCATGCCCCATCGGAATGCCGGCGAAACGGATGCCCGTTTCCTTGCCCGGGTTGCCGATCGAGAACGACGGCTTGCGCTCGCTGTCGCCGCGACGTTCGATCACGGTGACGCGTTCCGACAGCGTCGCGATATCGTTCAGCAATGCCAGCAGCTCTTGCGATTTTGCGCTGTCGTCGAGCGACGCGACGATCTCGATAGGGTTACTAACCTTTTCGAGGTACGTTTTCAACTGAGTCTTGAGATTGGCATCAAGCATGGCGATTCGATTCCGTGGCGATGGGTATTGGGTTCCCGGCGCCGCACACATCCAGAGAGGAAGGTACGGCCCGGGGACGTGCGAACCGTTCTAATGAACCGTCCGCACGGTGACACGCCGTGAGGCGCTTGTTGCGGGTGCTACCAGCGGTCTGGAGACCTTAGATCTTGCCGATCAGGTCCAGCGACGGCGTCAGCGTTTCTGCGCCCGGCGTCCACTTGGCGGGGCACACTTCACCCGGGTGAGCCGCGACGTATTGCGCAGCTTGCACCTTGCGCAGCAGTTCGCCTGCGTCACGGCCGATGCCGTTGTCGTGCACTTCGCTCAGCTTGATCTCGCCTTCCGGGTTGATCACGAACGTGCCGCGCAGTGCCAGGCCTTCTTCTTCGATCAGCACGTCGAAGTTGCGCGAAATTGCCAGCGTCGGGTCGGCCAGCATCGGGTACTTGATCTTCTGGATCGTGTCCGACGTGTCGTGCCATGCCTTGTGCGTGAAGTGCGTGTCGGTCGACACGCTGTAGATTTCAACGCCCAGCTTCTTGAATTCGTCGTAACGGTCGGCCAGGTCACCCAGTTCGGTCGGGCAGACAAACGTGAAGTCAGCCGGATAGAAAACGAACACCGACCACTTGCCCTTCAGGCTTTCTTCCGTGACGGTCTTGAAATCGCCATTGTGATAAGCCTGCGCCTTGAACGGTTTGACTTGACTATTGATGATCGGCATTTACTGAGTCCTCTTTCGGAGTGGTTGGAAAGTGGAGTCAGTATGTCAGACGACGCTTAATAGGTAAAGTGGAGTGTTTCAATAATTGCGATAGTTTTACACTATTTGTTGCGCCGCCGCAGGCTATTGCGTCGGCTCAGCCTTTCATCAGGCGCCACAGGGTGGTGCGACCGATCCCCAGCGCCCGGCTTGCCGCGGCGCGATTGCCGCCCGCTTCGTCGAGGGCGCGCATAACCTCGTCGCGGGTTGGCGTGGCGCGGGCCGAAGCCGGGTTGGCGATGGATCGAGGATCGCGCTGAACAAGGTCCGCTGCCCCTGCCCGCGCCATCCGCCCGAATTCGGGGAACACCGCCTGCCAGTCTTCGCCGCCTTGCGCCGCAGCCCTGTCAACCGGGCGGGCAGCCGTCGCCATGGTGGCATCGCCCAGATAAATCGCGGCGCGCGCCAGCAGATTTTCCAGCTCCCGCACATTGCCGGGCCACGCATAGCCGTCGAACAACGGTGCGAGAAACGCCAGCACCCGGTCCAACGCGGCGTCCGACAAACCATATTGGAGCGCGCCGCGGCTCAACAGGTGCCGCGCCAGTTGGGCGACATCGCCGCGCCGGGCGCGCAGCGGCGGCAATTCTATCTGAAGCAGATTCAGCCGAAAGTACAGATCCGCGCGAAACACGCCCTGCTCGACCAGCGTATGGAGATCGCGATGGGTCGCGGCGATCACCCGCACGTCGACCGGCGTGGCGCGCCCGGCGCCCAGTTTCATCACCTCGCGCTCCTGCAGCACGCGCAGCAGCCGGCTTTGCAACGCCGCGGGCATTTCGCCGATTTCGTCGAGAAAAATGGTGCCGGTATGCGCAATTTCGAACAGGCCGGGTTTGCCGCCGCGCCGCGCGCCGGTGAACGCGCCCTCTTCATGGCCGAACAGTTCGCTTTCGATCAGCCCCTCGGGCAACGCCGCGCAATTGAACGCGACGAACGGATTGCCGCGCCGCCGGCTCGCGTTGTGAATGCCCTGTGCGACCAGCTCCTTGCCGGTGCCGCTCTCGCCGGTGAGCAGCACGGTGGCGTCGTGCGCCGCGCCTGCCCGGGCTAGCCGCCGCACCCGCTCGAGCGCCGCCGAAGCGCCGACCAGATCGTCCAGCTGATGCCGCGCGACCAGATGTTTCGGCCGTTGACTGGTGCGCAGCGAACGGTCGATCCGCTGTGCGACCAGCGCATCCTGCAACGTCACGACCGCCCCCGAGCGCACGCCCTGCTCCACGACCGGCACACAGTTGACGATCAGCGCCCGGCCGCCGATCTGTTCGACACGCTCGTCGATCGGCTGGCCCTGTTCGAGCATTTCGCGCAGCAGCGGCCCGACGGCCTGCGACACCTGCGCGGCCACGTCCCGTTCGCGGCCGGCCAGCAGCAAGTCTTTCGGGGCATCGAAGCCGAGCAGATCGAGCATGGCCGGGTTGACCGCCTCGAGCTGGCCGGCTTCGTCGAAGGCAGCCACCCCGTCGCGCAGATGGCCGACGATCGTATTCAGCCGCTCGCGCTTCGCTTCCTTCTGCCGGCTTACGCGCGCCAGTTCCACCGAGCGCTCGAACGCTTCCTCGACCGCGCCGAGCGAGTACAGAAACACGCTGGCCAGTCCCGCCTGCTGCGCGACGTCGCAGGCCATGCCGGGACCGATGATGACACTGCAGCCCTCCGCGGCCAGATTGGCGACGGCGAGCCGCACTTCGTCGATCGACCGGTAGGCGCGCTGCTTCAGACCGACTTTCAGCCACGCGCTCAGGTCCGCCAGCTCGTGCGAGATCGTCTCGTGCAGCATCAAGCCAATCTGCGCGCCAGGCCACGTGGTGGTGGCGCGGGTAATCGCGCTCAACACGTCGAAGCCGTTCACCTTGACCATCACGACCGGCACGTTCAGGTTGTCGCGCAGATAGGCGCCGTTCGACCCCGCGGCCAGCACGACGTCGACGGCGCCCGCGTCCACATAGGCCTGCAAGGCCGTGACGGCCGCGCCGTAGCCCTCGCGCACCGAAAAGAAGCGCGCGCGCTCCGCGTAACGCGGCGCGACGGTCTCGCAAAGCGATTGCAACCGGCTGATACTCACCAGTGCAACGCCCGGCCGGCCCGACTGCGGCGCCGCCAGGGACGACGTGAAAGTGGACACCACGGCCCTCCGCTCCAGATATGAAACGTTCCATGAAACGTTTCATGGAACGGTCTGTGCATTGTGCCACGAACCGCCGCACGCCTCGTTTTTCACCTAATCCGTTGATCGTTCGGCACAAAGTCTCAACCAAACAGCAATGGCATGGTTCCTGCAAAGTTACGTCCAGATTCCGTTACTCACATTTCCAACTGGAGACACACCGTCATGACCACTTCCGCCATCCGTCGCGCCGCGTTCCGCGCCCGAGTCAACGAACGCCAAGGCCTGCTCGTGCCCGGCGCTTTCAATGCGATGAGCGCACGCGTCATCGAAGACGCCGGTTTCGAGGCGATCTACATTACCGGCGCGGGCGTCACCAATATGTCGCTGGGCCTGCCCGACCTCGGCTTCATCGGTCTCGCGGAAGTCGCCGAGCACACGGCGCGGATTCGCGACGCCGTCGCGCTGCCGCTGATCGTCGACGCCGACACCGGCTTCGGCAATGCGCTGAACGTGCGCCAGACCGTGCGCGTCCTCGAACGCAGCGGCGCCGACGTGATTCAGTTCGAAGACCAGATCATGCCGAAGAAATGCGGCCACTTTGCCGGCAAGGAAGTGGTCAGCGCGAGCGAGATGGTCGGCAAGATCCGCGCGGCCGTCGACGCCCGCGAAGACGGCAATCTGCAGATCATGGCGCGCACCGACGCGACCGCGGTCCACGGTATCGAAGACGCGATCGAGCGCGGCCATCGCTTTATCGAAGCCGGTGCCGACATTCTGTTTATCGAGGCAACCGAATCGCTGGCCGATATCGAACGACTGCCGGCGCTGTTCGACACGCCGCAACTCATCAACATCGTGATTGGCGGCAAGACGCCGGTGCAGTCGCGCGAAGCGCTGGCGAAACTCGGCTACGGCATCGTGCTGTATGCGAACGCGGCGCTGCAGGGCGCGGTGCTCGGCATGCAGCGCGCGCTGGGCACGCTGAAGAGTAACGGCCGTCTCGACGAGGACGCCACGCTGGTGGCGCCGTTCAGCGAACGTCAGCGGCTCGTCAACAAGCCGCTGTACGACAAGCTGGACCGCGAGTACGCCGCGAAGGACTGAGGCGAGAGGTAAGCGGGGAGCCGGCGGGCCGTCGCAGGCTTGCGGTCGGCCCGGCATCCGCCTTGAATACGGCAATCCCCGGCGATACAAGCGGGTCGGTTGCGTTACGATTCAAGGCTGGCGGCCATGCGCCCTGTTTCTACCGGTACGTCACCGTATGGGCCGCCATCTCACCGCTCGTCCCTGTCCGCATGCCGGAAACCCGCTTTCGTAAGGTAGTTGCAAGAACATGAAGCCAATTCAGAATCGCGCTCGCCTTTCGCGCGTCCCGCACGCCCTCGTTGCACGTCGCACGCAAGCCACGAGGGTCGGGCAATGACCGCAAGCGGCGCACGCAATTCGCACATTGGCTGGCTGCCGTACATCGTCGCGGCGACCTTCTTCATGGAATATCTCGACACGACGGTGATCGCCACCGCGCTGCCGCAGATGGCGCACTCGTTCGGCGTCGGTCCCAACAGCCTCAGTCTCGGCATGACGGCCTACATGCTGGCGCTGGCGATCTTTATCCCGGTGAGCGGCTGGGTCGCCGATCGCTGCGGGTCGCGCACGGTGTTCTTCAGCGCGATCGGCGTGTTCACGGTGGCCTCGGTGTTGTGCGGGCTGTCGCAGAACGTCGCCGAATTTACCGCGGCGCGTCTGCTGCAAGGGATCGGCGGCGCGATGATGGTGCCGGTGGGCCGCCTGATCGTGGTTCGCAGCACCGAGAAAAGCCGCATGATGCAGGCCATCTCCACCATCACGTGGCCGGCGATCGCCGCGCCGGTGGTCGGACCGCCGGTCGGCGGCTTCATCACGACTTACGCGTCGTGGCGCTGGATCTTTCTGCTCAACGTGCCGTTCGGCATCGCGGTCATGGCGGTGGCGCTCGCGTTGGTGCCGAACCTGCGCGGCACGGAGCGCAAACCGCTCGACGTGGTCGGCCTGCTGCTCAGCGGCACGACGCTCACCGCGATCCTGTACGGCGCGGAACTGGCGAGCCAGCCCGGCGAAAACCCCTGGGTCGCGGGCGCGGTCGTGCTGTTCGGCTTGCTGACGGGCATCGTGGCGTTCCAGCATGCCAGGCGTCATCCGCATCCGCTGATCGACGTGTCCACGCTGAAGATTCCGACTTTTTCCGTGACCGTCGTGACCGGCTCGTTCACGCGGATCGGCATCGGCGCGGTGCCGTATCTGATGCCGCTGCTGTTCCAGGTCGGCTTCGGCCTGTCCGCGTTCAAGTCGGGGTTGTTGCTGCTCGCGAGCGCGCTCGGCAACCTCGGCATGAAGGCGCTGACCACGCGCATTCTGCAGCGCTACGGCTTCCGCATGGTGTCGATCGTGGATGTGACGGTCGCGGGCCTGTTCATCGTCGCCTGTGGGCTGCTGACGCCGAACGTGCCGCTCGCGCTGGTGCTGATCGTCGTGTTCGTCTACGGCGTGGCGCGCTCCATGCAATTTTCCACGCTCGCCACCCTCGCCTATGCCGACGTCGCGCAACCGCAGATGAGCGCGGCCAGCACGCTGTGGAGCGCCGCGGCGCAGATGACGATCGGCCTGGGCATCGCGTTCGGCGCGGTGTCACTGCGGGCGGCGGCGTTCTTCAACGGCGAGACGACGGGCCGCGTGTTCACGCTCGACGATTTCCGCCTGGCGTTTCTGTTCGCCGGCGTGCTGACGCTGGTGTCCGTGATCGGCTACTGGGGTCTGCCGCATAACGCGGGGCAAAGCATCGGCGGCGGCTCGCGCGGCAATGAAGATCCCGCGAAGAGTTGACGGCGAGCGCGTTGCGCGTCATAGCCTGAGGCAGTGATCTGATGCGGCGGTGCGCGAAACGGAGCACCGCCGTATTTTTTTGGGTGCGTCGACAAAGCAAAAGGAGACACGCGGTGCAATCGAACGAATTGACCATCTCGAACAACAAGGCCGATCTCGACGTCGAGATGGTCTACACCTTCCTGACGCAACACACGCCGTGGGCCAAAGGCATGCCGCGCGACACCTTCGAGCGCGCCGTCGCGGGCTCGCTCTGTTTCGGCGGCTATCTCGACGGCAAACAGATCGCGTTCGTGCGCCTCGTCACGGACGAAGCCACCTTCGCGTACCTGTGCGATGTCTTCGTGTTGCCGGCCTATCGCGGCCAGGGCGTCGCGTCCGCGCTGCTGAAGCACGTTTTCGCGAGCCCCTCGCTCACCGGTTTGCGACGCATCGTGCTGGTCACGAGCGATGCGCATCACGTGTACGCGCCGCATGGCTTCACCGGCCTGGCGAATCCGGAGCGTTATATGGAATTGCATAACCCGGCTATCTACAAGACGGACTGAGCACCATCGGACCGCTGTCATCGCCGTGCCACGTTCGCCCGGTACTTTGCTGCGACAACAGAAAAAACGGTCCCCACCCCATGTCCCAGCTTTTCGAGCGCGACTGCCGCAGCCCTGCCCTTGCCGGTGGTCACCTTGTTTAAGGCCGCCTCCGCGAGCGCGCTGCTCAACGCTTTCCTCTGCGCGATGCAAATCGCCATCGGCATGATGGCGCATTCGGACGGACTGTTTGCCGACGGCATCCACACGCTGAGCGATCTGGCCGCCGACAGCGTCGTGCTGATCGTGCTCTACCTCACCACGCGACAACGCGGCACCACCCCGCGCGACGCCGGCAACGGCATCGAGCAGGCGCTGGCGTCGCTCTTCATCGCCGCCGTGCTGAGCGTCACGGCGATCGAAATGCTGTGGAACAGCATCGCGCAAACGTCGACGCTGACCGACAGCACCGCCATGCATATCGGCGCGCTCGCCATCAGCGGCTTCGTGATGCTCGCCAAGGAAACGCTGTTTCGCTACATGCGCGCCGAAGCCCGCCGCACCGGTTCGGCGATGCTGCTGGCCAGTGCCTATCACGCTCGCGTGGACGCGGTGTCGGCACTGGTCGCGACGTTGGGACTGGCCGGCAGTCTGGCCGGCGTGGCGGTGCTCGACCACGTGGCCGGCGCCGCGATCGGCCTGATGATTCTGCGGATGGGTTACACGAGCGGACGCACTGCCTTGAAACAACTGCTCGCCGGCTCGACCGACGCCGCCACCATCACGGTCGGCCAGACGGTCGAATAACGGGTCGAACGTCGGGTCGATCGCGCGACGTCAGCCGTAGGCGCGTTCGCGCATCCACTTCGTCATGATCCATTTGTCGCCGCCGAGCACGGGCGAGCCGCCGTGCAAGGTCAGCGGATCGAGCTGACGCTGGCCGTTCATGTAACGGAAATACACCGCGCCGCCCTGGTTCGCCGCGACCGAAAAACCCGCTTCCGGGAAAATCGTCTCGCCGCCGTCGGGCACGTCGTTCAGATAGATCACCAGCGTCGATACACGCTGGCCGCCCTGCGCGGTATGCACGGCGCTGCCGGGTTGATCGGGTGGGAAGTAGTCGAAATGCGGACGGTATTCGCCGGTCACGCCGTAGTGCAGAATCTGCAGCCCTTCGCCGTTTTCGACCGGCCAGTTCATCAGGCTGGAGATGCGGCGGTCCAGCTTCTCGATGAACGCGTCTTCGCCGCGCTGATACCAGATGCCCTCGCTAGTGCGGTTGCGAATCACGTCTTCCTTGCCGGTGTCGGGATTGACGATCGTGGAGCGTTTCAGCCGATGCCGCGAACGCTCGATCATCTCCTCGCATTCTTCCGGCGACAGCACGTCGGCGAACACGATGACTTGCGGGCGCTCGCAGCGCATCACTACACGCACGTCGCGGTCGTGGGCACGGATCACGTTGCCGGCGGCGACCGGCGCTTCGTCGTAGTGATAGGTGCGCGGCGCGGTCTTGGCGAGCACGGCCTCGGTCGCGGCAAGCGACGCCGCGCCGGCGTCCTGCGCTTCCTGGCCGAACGCCTTGTGGACGGCGGAGCGTGCGGCCTCGGTGGTGAAACCGGCCTGCACCATCGAGTCGATCATCGAATCCACGCTGCAGCCGCGCGCCACGTTGCTGCTGAGCCACTCTTCCCAGGCGGAATCCACTACTGGCATGACATCCCCTCGTTTCGTCGGCGTGACGAAATACTGTATCAACTCGCCGGCGCATGGCAAGCGGGAGGTGGGATGGGTGGCAGCCGGCAGCGGTGGTTGCTCAGCCCTGCAACTGCCGGCCGCGATAAAGCGCCAGACCTTTTTTCGCTTGTGCGCGGATGGCGCGCTTCACCAGCGGCGACCAGCCGAGCAACGTCCCTTTGGCGCCCAACGCCTGACGCGACCAGAGCCACACATCGAAACTGTCGCGATGTTCGACGATGCGGCCGTCGCGAAACACGAAACGCGCGTCGATCCGGTTGACCACCTCGCGGCCCGTCTGGCTGAACAGGTAACGGGCGACCCAGTGGGCGCGGCCGTTGTGCTCGTCCGCCTCGACGTGGTCGAACGTCAGCGAGAAGTTCTGCGCGCGCGCCACCAGCATGCGCCACATGTCGCGCGCTTCGTCGCCGCGCAATTCGCCGAAGACGGGGTCGCTGAAGACCACGTCGTCGGCATAGCAGGCGGCCATGGCCTCGCCGTCGCGCTGCTGGAAGGCCGTGTAAAACCGCTCGATCACTTCGATGTTGGGATGGCTCATTTTTTCGTCTTGTGCGTTGCCGGGATTAGCGAAGAAGGCGGGTCCGGACGTGCTGCGCGGTCATTCGGGCGCGAGCACGCAGCACACGATATCGGAAAACGGCGCGGGCTGGATAGCCTCGCCATGCTCTAGCCGTTCGACACCGCCCCACGCATCCGCGCCGCTTCGGCCCGGCCGCCCAGCAGCCAGACACCGGCGGCAATCGCCGCCGCAGCGAGCCCGGCCAACCCCAGCGCGGCGGCAAAGCCACTAGCAAAGCTCGCGTGCGCCGCCGACATCAGCGTGGCCCGAACAACCGGCGCCATATGCGCGGTGGCTTGCGTCGTATCGCCTGCCAGCACGCGGGACATGAAGCCGGTGTCGAGCGCGGCCCTGACTTCGGGCGTGAGCGGCGTATCGGCGATGAAAGCCGCGTGGGTGCGGGCCGCGAGCACCGCGCCGAGCACGCCGACCGAGGTCACGATCGCGGTAAAACGCGTGGTCGTGCTGATGCCGGACGCCATGCCGGTGCGGTCCGGCGGCACGCACGCCATGATCGCCTTCTGGGTGTCGCCGTTCAGAATCCCGGCACCTAGTCCCGTGACGATCATGCCGAGCGCGACCAGCGCATAGCGCTCGTCACCGGCCACCAGCGCCGTCAACAGATTGCCCAGCGCGATCAGCAGCAAACCGCCCGCCAGCACCGCCATCGCCGAAAAGCGTTTGCCGAGGGCCGCGCCGATGTACGGCCCGACCACCATCGCCAGCGCGAACGGCAGCATGCCGACGCCCGCCGCCACCGCCGACAGGCCGAAGGCGTTCTGCAGATACAGCGGCAGGAACGTCATCATGACCTGCGCGCAGGCGGCGTAACCGAACATCGCGAGCACGGCGGCGACGAAACGCCGCTGGCGGAACAGCGCGAGATCGACCATGGCGTGCGCCCGCACGCGCTGAAGCTGCACGAACCAGCCGAGCAGCAGCCCGCACGCTGCAAGCCTGGCGGCGGTGGGCCAGCTCGCGAGGCCATCGGCGGGCACTTCGATCAAGGCCCAGATGCCAAGCGACAGCGCCGATCCGAACAGGACGCCACCGGCGAGGTCGAGCGGACCGCGCTGCGGATTGCGCGATTCGACGATCGCGCGCGACGCGCACCACGCCAGCACCGCGCACACCGGCAGATTCAGCAGAAAGATCCAGCGCCAGCCGAGCCATTGCGTGATCACGCCGCCGACCAGCGGCGCGACGGTGGTGGCCAGTCCCATGCAGGTGCCCCACACGGCCCATGCACGCACCCGAGCCGGGCCTTCGTGGAAGGTGTTCGCGATCACCGCGAGCGCCGCGGTGAGCAACATCGCCGCGCCCACGCCCTTGACCGCGCGCGCGAGGTTCAGGAACAGCGCGGACGGCGCCACCCCGCACCCGAGCGACGCCAGAAAGAACACGGCAAGCCCGAGCAACAGCATTTTCTTGCGGCCGAGGCGGTCGGCCAGACCGCCGGCAGGCAGCAGACACGAGGCGAACGCGACCATATAGGCGCTGACGACCCATTCGACGTCGGCGAAACTCGCGTGGAACGAGCGCGCGATCGACGGCAGCGAGACGGCGACGACGTTGGTGTCGAGCACGATCAGCGCGCAGGTCGCGGAGGCGGTGGCGAGGATGAAGGCGGGGTTGGCGGCCGGCGCGGGTCTGGTTGTGGGCGTCGTGGCGTGGGCGGAATCAGGTGGCATGAGCGCGGTGTCTAGCTAACGGGGAATGAAGTGATCTCATCGTAACGAGGCGTGTATTTCCTGTCATTGACATAGAATCGCTAAATAATTAGCCTTGAATGCAATACAAAAACCCATGCGCCAACTCGAACTCCGCCATATCCGCGCCGTCGTTTGCGTCGCGAGACTGCTGCATTTCTCGCGCGCCGCCGACGAACTGGGCATCGCCGCGCCGTCGCTGACCAAGCTGATCCAGGAAGCCGAACACCTGCTCGGCGTGCGGCTCTTTCATCGCACCAAACGCTCGGTGGCGCTGAGCGCGGCCGGCAACGCCTACCTCGCCGAGGCGCTCACCGCGCTCGACCACCTCGCTCGCGGCGAAGAACGCGCGCTGCTCGCCGAGCGCGGCGAACTGGGGCGGATCGAAGTCGGCTACGTGGCGTCGGCGGTTTATGCGGGCGTGTTGCAACGCTCGGTCGGCGGCTTTCGCGTGACGCATCCGGGCGTCGAGATTTCGATTCGCGAGGTGCCGATGGACGGCGTCGCCGCCATGTTGCAGGACGGCCTGCTCGACGCCGCCTACGTCCGTCCGCCCATGCCGCTCGCGGACGGTATTCAGGCCGCCACCGTGCATCGCGACCGCTTCGTGCTGGCCATCCCGGCGGACTCCCCGCTGGCCGCGTCGGCAAGCGTCAAACCCACGCAACTGCACGACCAGTGGTTCGTGCTGCCGGAACAGGAGGCGCCCACCTTCGAAGTGGCGCGGCGCGGGCGCTTCTCACCGCGCCTCGGACCCCGGCCCGGCACGCTCGCGTCCGTGCTGGCCTGCGTCTCGCTGGGCGGCAAGGTCGCGGTGGTGCCGCAAACACTGGCCGAATGCATCGCGTTGCCTGGGGTCGTGTACCGCGATATCGCCGGCAAGGCGATCGCGTCGGAAATCGCCATTGCCTACCGGAAGTATGAAAAAACGGCGGCGGTGAAAGCGTTTCTGGACTTCGCGCGCAAGGGATAGAGACCGCATCACCAGGGCATGCGCGCGGCATAACCGGCAGCACCCCCAAGGCATGAACGCGGCTCAACCGCGTCTCAAACCCGGCATACGCATCGCCCAAACCCAAACCGAACGCTCGTTCCGATCCACACTCTGATCGCCTTTCGTTATATCCTGTCGAATATCACGGTCGGCTTGATGCCGCGTGGCTGCTGGTTCTCCAGCCTGGTCCATCGCCCCGCCGACCCTTGACGCCCAACCAGCCAGCAGGAGCCCCTAGCGGTGCGCAGCCGATCCACTCCGTCCGACCCGGCCAAAAGCCGTCAACGCTTTGCGAACGAGATTTCGTCGACGATCGTCGCGGTGAAATCGGCGTCCGAGCGCGGCCGTGCCGAATCGATCCGCGACGTCGTCGATGCTTACCGGCGCCTGTACGGCAGCGTGCAACGCTTCGTGCTGATGCTGACCAACGACCAGCTCAACTTCGCGTCGGTCGGCACCTCGGGCTCGCATTCGCTGAACCAGTTGCTGTCGATCCTCGCCGAGCGGGCCCGGGCGGTCGGATTCGCGCGTCTGCACGACCTGAAAGCCGCGATCGAGGAAGCCCGTTCGGCCGAACAATTGCGCGACGCGATTTTCTCGGACGCGTTCAGCAACGATCTGGCCGCGCTGCGCAAAGTCGTGGCGGCGCTTGAACGGCTCGATACCGCTTTTATCGGCCTCTGCGTTGGCCATGTCCTCGAACAGCATGCACCCGTCGCGGTGTGCACGGCCAACCTGCCGCGCGCGCGTCAAGTTCACGTCGAGCACGACTGACCCCGAACCGGATTCGAGGATTTCATGCACACGCCCCCGTTTCGCCTCGCCCAGCCCTCGCGTCTGAAACTGTCCGGCGACGAACTTGCGCACGCCGGCATGCATACCGCCGACGCATGCTGTACGCCCAACAACGCGCCGCCGCCTCGAGCGGACACCCAGCGACGCGCGCGCCTCGCCGAACTCGACGGCCATCTGCATTGCTCCATCATCGGCACCTGCCTGAGCACGCAGGAACTGCGCAAGCTGATCCCCAAATTCACGAATCTCGATCGCCGCGACGCCAGCGACCTCGACATTCATCACGCCGCGGTCGAACTGGCGATTGAGGGCGGCGCATGCGCCAAGGCGCTGCACAAGTCGCTCGACGAACACTATGCGACGGCGATCCGCCGCTTCGAGCAGGCCGGCGACGACGTCGAGTTGCTGAAGTTGTGGGACGAGGCTTTAAAGAACGGCGACATTCCGCCGGCGTACTGGGCGTTGATGACGCACCGGCACGCAACCTTGCCCGTGCGTCAGAAAGCATTCGGCGACCTGCATATGCTGTCGCATCTGGTCGGCGCGGCGAACCGCGCGGATATTCGCCGGCTGGTCGCGCTGGAAGAAGAAAATGCCGCGCTGAAAGAGAAAATCGAGCGTCAGCAAAACCGGTTGCACGAACTGGGCGCGCAGCGTGATGCATCGATCGCCGCACTGAACGAGCAGATTGCGCAACTCAGCGCGAACGCCGCCCGTCAGCTTCCCGCCGACGCCGCCGCTCTCGCCGCCGAGACGCAGCAACTACGCGAGCGGCTGAGCGACGCCGATCAGCGCGTGGCCTTGCACACCAGCCGCCGCGAAGCCGCCGAGCAGCGCGTGCTGCAGGAGCAGGACGCCGCCCAGGCGCTGCGCCGAAGCCACGATCAGGCGCTCGCATTACTTAAGCTGGTGCAAGGCGAATGCGACGCGCTGGAACGCGCGACCGTCGACGCCGCCGACGCCACGAACGGAGCCGGCGCGCGCCGGGCGAGTCTCGACAGCGTGCAAGGCAAGCGGATCGTTTATGTGGGTGGCAGGCCAGGCTCGAACGCCGCGCTAAAGCGTCTGGTGGATGCGGCCGGCGGCGAACTGCTGGTGCATGACGGCGGTCTGGAAGATCGCAAAGGCTTGCTTGCGGCCGCGTTGCCGGGCGCGGATATCGTGGTGTTTCCGGTGGACTGCATCGATCATGATTCGATGAATACGCTCAAACGCGTCTGCGAGCGTCATCAGATCGACTACCACCCGCTGCGCACGGCCAGTGTGGCGAGCTTCGTGGAGTTGATGGCGCGACTGCATCCTGAGCAGATCGCGCAACTGGGTAGCGCCGCGCCTTCGGCATTTTGCTTGCGGCATGGCTGAGCGCCGGGTTCGGGCGGATCGAGGTCCGCCGCTCGAACCGCCTTAATTCACGAACGAATCAAGCGCGTCAAGTCGGCGATCTGCTTCGCGCAGCTTCGCGCGGCTTCGACTTCGACGTCCCGATACAAACGGATAAGGGTTTCGCCGACCGGCGTCAGCGTGCAGCCGCCGCCGCTTTGACCGCCCTGCTCGGAATGCGTGGCCGGCGATTTCAACGAGCGGTTCAGTTCGTCGATGAGCAGCCACGCCCGACGGTACGACATGTCGAGACTGCGCGCCGCCGCCGAGATCGAACCGAACTCGCGGACGGCTTCGAGCAGTTCGACTTTGCCCGGTCCGAGCGCCACGGTGTCGCCGGTACGGATACGCATTCTGAAGCGCACTTCGGGGCGCACCTTCGCGGATTTTTTCGCGGATGCGGGTTTGGTTTTTGCAATGTCGGCCATGCGCGAAAGCATACACGAACGGCCTCGCGCTGCCATCCTGTGCGGACGCTGCCTAGTCGAGGTCCGGGAAGCAATGCCGGTAGTCTTCGCAGCGAGGGCAGCCGGGCGCGGGGCCGGGCGCCAGACCCAGCAAAAGCGCGCGTTGTTCCGCGAGAAATTTCTTCCATCGCAGATTGGCGACGTTGCGTTCGACCAGGGTCGGGAAGTAGCGCGTCAGCATCCAGGTGACGTCGTCGCGGCCGCGCAGTCCGAGGTCGCGCCACAGGTGATCCGGACGCAGGCAGGCGTGCGCGATGATCGTGGCGAGGCTATCGGCGTCGGCTGGGTCGACCGACACGCTGGCGTGCGTGAGCAACAACGTGTGAAGCGTGCGGACGAAGTCGATCTGGTCGGCGGCATTGACCGGCAGCGGAAGCGCGGGGGCCGATGCGTGCGTGAAGTGTCTTGCCAGAAGCGCGCGCCATACCGGCTGTTGCAGGCCGAGCAGCGCACATTCGTTGCGCGCGTCGCGCGCGGCGATCAGCCTGGCGAATAGTTGCGTGTCGGGCGAGGCGGGATGGGTGGCGAACGAAAGCCAGGCGGCCGTGCGGGCGGCGACATGGGCGTCGAGCGAATCAGGAGCGGCAACGCCATCAAGCGGATTGTCAGACATGGCATCGACACGCGGAAGAATATCGGCCCATGTTACGCCTACGGCGTGTCCGCCCTCACGCGCCTTCGCCTGAACAGTCCAAGCAGACCAAGCAGTCCACACCCACCCTAAACCGAAGCCGTCAAAACCTGCGCCTCGATCCGCGCAAGCCGCTTGACATGCCGCGGCGCCGGCAAAATATCCGAGCCCGAAAACAGAATCGGCGCGCCCTCCTCCGCGTCCAGCGCGCGCCCGCCGCATTCGTGAGCCACCAGCACGGTCTCGCCAATCGGCGTGTTAAACAGCTCGTGCCACGAAAACGTCACGACATACCCGTCCTGCCCGACCGCGACGAACACCGTACGCTTGAACTCGCCCGGCACAGCGTTCGGCAAACCCGCCTCGGTAATCAGCGTTGTCAGACGCACGCCACGATACGGTTCGACGCTGCGAATAAAGCGGTTCGTCGTATAGCAGCGCAGATCGAACGGCGTGGCCAGCACGCTGTCGTACCGCCGCAGTTGCTCAAGATCGAGCTGCAACGGGCGTTGAAATCGTCCGTTCAAAATCAGCGCGCCATTCACGGCCGGCGCGGCAATCACGTTCACACTATCCATTCGCGCTTATCTCCAGCATCGGCAGCCTGGCGGCTTGTTCATTCGTTATGTCCGTGTGTATATTACGCGGCGACGACCGCTTGCGCATAAAACCGCGCACGAACTTCGTCTATAGGCACTATATCGCCGGGCATATCAGCCGATCCGGTAGCGCCATCCTTACGCAAAACAACGAACAACAATGAACGGCGTACCGTCTCGCGCCGGCCCATGGCCGACGCGCACGCTCGCCAACCCAGGAGATTTCATGCGCCTCGCTTCCACCCTGCACCGCACCACCCGTCTCGCTCTCGTCAGCTTCGGCCTGATCGCCGCGCTGGCCGGTTGCGGCGGCGACAACGTCACCGCGTCGCCGCAACGCTTCGCCGTGAGTGCCGCGCCGAACGGCATTGCCGTGCGCGCCGCCGACGGCACGGTCTTCATCACCGACGACCAGACCAGCAGCGTGCTCTCCTCGCCCGACGCCCACGTGTTCGCGCACTACGCCAGCGTGCCGACCGTTTCCGGGCAGTCGAACAGCCTGAGTCAACTGAGCTTCGCCGACGCCGGCGCACTGACGATAGAGCGCTTCGGCTTCGGCACGGCAAGCGCGGTGTTTAGCATCACCGGTGTCGATACGATCGCGGCGCTGACCGGTCCCGACCCGACCCGCCGACGCCTCGGCCTGATTTCGATCGGCTCGAACCGTCTGCTGTCCACCTGGTTCATCAAGAGCGGCAGCAATCCGCCACAAGGTGCGCTGAGCCTGATTACCTACGACCCGAACGCCCACACGGCGATCGAACGCGATCTGCTGACGGGACTCGGCAAGCCGGTCGGTATCGCGGTGTCGGGCGACAACGTGTACGTGTCGGATCAGGCGAATAACGACATCGTCAAAGCCAGCCTCAGCGCGTTGCTCGCCAGTTCGCAAGCGACGGCGGCCAACGGTGCGTTCGTGCAGATCAATAGCCCCGACCTGATGACCGTCGACGCGCGCGGCACGCTGTACACCAAGTGCAACACCACGGGCCTATGCCGGATCGCGCCGGACGGCACGATCAGCGTGCTGGCAAACGACTTTCAGGACGCCCGCGGCGTGGCCGTGGACGCGCCGCGCGGCCTGCTGTACGCGATCGACCGCGCGACCGCCAGCGGCGGCACCAGCTACGTACGCACTTTTCCGTTGAATTGACGTCGCGCCGGATGACGCCATCCGTGCAACACGACACGATGGCGTCGTAATATAGCGCTCTTAATAACGTATCGGGGTTATCGCATGATTCGCAAGCTGCTCGCTTCTCTCGTTGCTCCACTCGTCGTGGTCACTGGCATCGTGACGGCCGCGCCCGCCTTCGCCGACGACAGCAACACAGTCAACGTGCTGTACGCCGGCTCGCTCGTCAATCTGATGGAGCGCAGCATCGGCCCCGCGTTCGAAAAAGCCACCGGCCAGCAGTTCCGCGGCTATGCGGCGGGCTCGAACAAGATCGCCAACGAAATCAAAGGCAAGCTGCGCCGTGGCGACGTCTTCATCAGCGCGAGCCCGAAGGTCAACGCGAGCCTGATGGGCGAAGCGAACGGCGATCACGTCACGTGGTACGTGAATTTCGCCGAATCGCCGCTGATGATCGGCTACAACCCGCAGAGCAAGTTCGCGGCGCAGTTCAAGAGCAAGCGTTGGGACCAGGTGTTGCAGGAGCCGGGCATCCGTATCGGCCGCACCGATCCGAAGCTGGATCCGAAGGGCGCGTTCACCGTCGAGATGGTGACGAAGGCCGCCGAGCTCTACCATCAGCCGGACCTGGTCGAGAAGACGCTCGGCGCGGCGGAGAATCCCGCGCAGGTTTTGCCTGAGGAAACGCTGGTGGGCCGCCTGCAATCGGGCCAACTCGACGCCGGCTTTTTCTATTCGACCGAAACGTCCGACCTGAAGATTCCGGCGATCCGTCCGGCGCCGGAATTGCAGGCCAAGGCCAGCTACACGCTGACCATTCTCACTGACGCGCCGAACCGCAACGGCGCGAGCAGCTTCGTCGACTTCCTGCTGAGCGAGAAAGGCCGTGCGCTGCTCAAGCAGCATGGCGTGGACGTCGTCAAACCGACCGTGAGCGGCAACGTGCAAGCCATGCCGCCTTCGGTGCAAGCCGTGATCGACGCCAACGCGCCGTAACGCGGTGAGCCGTTCGAGCGCGCGGCCGCTGCTGGGGCTGGCGGCGCTGCTGGCCGTCTATCTGTGCGCACCGTTTATCGCAAGCGTGCCGCAGCTCGGCGCGGCCGATTGGGCGAACGTCGACTGGGCCGCCACGTGGTCGGCAGTCGGCGTGTCGGCGGCGAGCGCGAGCGTGGCCTCGCTCGCGATTCTGCTGGGCGGCGTACCGCTCGGCTATTTTCTGGCGCGCTCGACTTCGCGCAAGGTGGCGCTGCTCGGCTTCGTCGTGCAGTTGCCGCTGGCGCTGCCGCCGCTCACCAGCGGCGTGTTGCTGCTGTTTCTGCTGGGGCCGTATAGCTTCGTCGGCCGCTTCACCGGCGGCATGCTGACGGACTCGTTCACCGGCATCGTGCTGGCGGAGACTTTCGTCGCGGCGCCCTTCCTGATCATCGCCGCGAAATCCGCGTTCGCCGCCGTCGATCCGGTTCTCGACGACGTCGCCGCGACGCTCGGCCATCGCGCCGGCAGCCGTTTCTTCCGCGTCATGTTGCCGGTTGCGTGGCCGGCCATTCGTGCCGGGCTCGCGCTCGCGTGGCTACGTGCGTTCGGCGAATTCGGCGCGACCGTGATGGTCGCTTATCACCCGTATTCGTTGCCGGTGTACACGTACGTGGTGTTCGGCGGCCAGGGGCTGCCCGCCATGATGCCGTTGCTGCTGCCCACGCTGGCCATCGCGATTCTCTGCGCCGCGTTGTCGATCTACAGCCTTCGGCAAAAAGCGGCGCGGGAACACACCGAAAACGGCGACGACGCGCTGGAACCCCTCGCGGAACCGGCAACGGCGAGTCGCGGGGACGCTGAAGACCGGCGCCTCGCATTCCATCTGCGGCGCCAACTCGGCGCGTTCGATCTCGACATTGCATGGGCGCCCGTCACGCGCCGCCTCGCCATCATTGGGCCGTCGGGCTCGGGCAAATCGCTCGCGCTGCGGCTGATCGCGGGGCTCGACGCCAACACCACGAGCACCGTGCAACTCGGCGAGAAACAGCTCCATACGCAGCCACCCGAGCGTCGTCAGATCGGCTATATGCCGCAAGACTACGGGCTGTTTCCGCACATGAGCGTGGCGCGGCAACTGAGCTTTCCCGTCGATGCCGACGCCGCGAGCGCGCGTTACTGGCTGGAACATCTGGGCCTCGCGCCGCTGGTCGCGCGTCTGCCGCATCAGTTGTCGTTCGGTCAGCGCCAGCGGGTTGCACTGGCGCGAGCGCTGACGCGGCATAGCGAACTGCTGTTGTTCGACGAACCGTTCGCCGCGCTGGACACGCCACGACGGCGCCGTCTTCAGCAATCGCTGCGCGCGTTGCAACGCGAGATCGCCGCGGTGACGATCATCGTCACGCACGATCCGGACGAAGCCGCGTTGCTGGCCGACGAAGTGCTGGTGGTCGAACAGGGGCGCGTGCTGCAGGCGGGCTTTATCGATGCCGTGTTCGAACGGCCGGCCTCGATGCGGGTCGCCGGCCTGCTCGGTTTGCACAACGTCGGCGAAGGGGTAATGACCGGCCCGTCTCAGGTCGACATCGCTCCTGGCTTCACGATAACGATTGGCGCAGGCGTAAGCGAACACGGTCTGAAACCCGGACAACGCGTCATGTGGCGCGTCTCGTCGCACGCGTTGACGCTTGCACCGGACGGCGCGCATAACGGTGTGGTCGAATCGGTCGAGTTGCGGCGCGGCGAGCGCTATCTCCGCGTGAATCTGGGCGGCGTACATTTCGACCTGGCCAGCGACGATGCGCACCTGCGCGAAGGCGCGCCCTGCCGCATCGACGTGCGAGCGGCAGGCGTGACGGTCTGGTTAGCGCGCCCGGCCGATCAGCCGGGCAATTAGCCTTCGTGCGCGTGAGCGCGGTGGCGGATGTCGGTGAGCGAGACGTCGATCAGCAGCTTGCCGGAATCGAACACCGTGACCAGCGCGTCGTCCCAATCGCTTTCAGCGGTGCGCTCATCCCACTCAAGCGGCAGCGTCGTGGTTCGATACTCGCCGGTGTGGCGATTTCGCAGCAGCGTGAGGCGGCCTTTCATCGAGCGCTTGCCGGCATCCGTAACCGGATCCTTCAACACGTCGTGCCATTCGTCGCCGAGACGGATCGCCGAGCACTTCATCGCGAAACGCTGCGTGTCGCGATTGATCTGCTGCAACAGCGCGCCGCCCATGCCGAACACGATGTTGTCCGCCGCGAAGCCGGCTTCGTCCATTGCCGCCAGAATGGCCGCGATCGATTCCGGGTTCACGCCGTCGCCTTGAATCACACGCACGTTGTCGAGCACGCGCCTGCGCTTGCCGTTCAGTGTCGAACCGAACGACGCGTCGAGCGCGCGCAAGGTTTGCAACACGATCGTCTGCGGATCGCCCGAGTCCGGCCGGATCACCAGCATGCCGCCGGAATCGAGCACCGACTGTTTCAACTCGGTGCCCCACACGTCGAGCGCGGCGAACAGATCGTAGGAATCGGACACCACCGAAACGATCGCGCCCGGCTTGCCGAACTGCGCGAGCATGTTGCGGAACGCATCGGTTTCGCGCTCGCGGCCCCATGACGTGATCGTGCTGTGCTCCGCCGCCGGCACCGAAAACGCCGCCATGGCCTCGTTGTAGTAGTGGTTCGCCGCGACCACGCCGAGCACCGTATCCGAGCCCATGAAACTGACCAGATGCGCGGCGCCGCCAATCGCGGCCGACTCCGCGCTCGACACGCCGCGCGCGCCGAAATCGTGCAGCTTGAACGGCAATTGCGTGAGATCGTCGCTGGTTTTTTCCAGCGCGGCGCGGATCGTCTGGCGCAAATGCCAGCTTTGCGTCGCCACGGTGATCGGATACCAGACGCGCAACAGCATGGTCTCCAGATACGAGGCCAGCCAGAACACCTGCGGATCGTCGCATTCAACCGTGACCAGCACGTTGTGAGTCGGCACGACCGAGCCTTCCGGCACCGCGCGAATCCGTACCGGCAGATAGCCGCCGAATTGCGCGACGATATAGCGCCAGCCGGCTTCATTGAACGGCTCGCCGTGCGCGGCGAAGAACGCCTTGGCCTGATCGATCATCGCCGGGGTGATGGGCCGGCACAGATACTCTTTGATGAGCATCTGCAAACCGAAGAACAACGTGCGGCCATAGCGTCCGCCGCGCGACTCGATGTACGAGAACATCGCCGACGCTTCGGGCGGATATTGCAGGTAATGCGAGGCTTTGTACGAATCCGTGTTGAGGATCGGATTCGACAGGATCGACGCGATGTCGTTGAGACCGTGGCTAACGTTGTGCATGGGCGATGCGGCGCCCGAAGGCGCTCTCGAGGGTGATCGGGCGGGTGGTGCTCTTTTTACCATACACCGCCGCGACACTTCGTACGGAATCGCGAGCCAACATCGCCGCGAACGCCCCGCTCAGCGCCTCATTCAATGCCCCGGTTTCAACTGCGGCGGAATAGTGGGCCGTGTCGAGAACAACCGCCCGAGCACGCCTTTGCGACGCTCGACGAGCGGCGGCCACAGCATGTCGGCCAGCAGCCTGATGCCTTGCGCCAATGCGCTGTCACGCGCCGCGGTCACTACCGGCACGCCGCGACTCAGCGCATCGTTGGTCAACTGTTCGTCGCGCGGCAGCTGATGCGCGACCTTCGCGCCGAGCGTTTTTTCGAGCGTCGGCAGATTGATTTGCGCGTTCTTGTCGTATTGATTCACGACCACTCGCACCTTGCTTGCCGGATAGCCCAGTTCGCGGAAAATATCGAGCATGCGGCGTCCGCCATGCAGGTACAGCGGATTCTGCCGCACCACCATGCAGATCGAGTCGCTGCGATTGAGCGCATGGATCGTCAGCGGATTGAGGCTTTGGCCGACGTCGATCAGCACCGCGTCGTAACGCTCGCGCACCAGCAGAAGAATCCGCTCCAGTTGCGAAGGCAACAATTCGGCGGCCTTCAGCGGATCGCCAGCGCCCGCCAGAACGTCGAGATTGGCATGCACGTGCATCAGGCAGGAGTCGAGCAAGGCCGCGTCGAGCCGGCCGATCTGCGAGCACAGATCGGCGAGCGTGGTAGGCGGCGGTTTATCGGCGAGCAACAGGCTGGCGTCAGCGAATTGCTGGCTCAGGTCGATCAGCAACACGCGCCGGTTGCGCGCGGCGGCCAGCGAATAGGCGAGATTCACGGCAATCAGCGTCGTGCCGCTGCCGCCCTTGGACGACGCGAGCGACACGATCCGTCCGGCACGGCGGCTGCGGGCGGTTTTGCGGGCGTGGATCTGCGCGAGCGCGCCGGTGATCTCACCGGTTTCGAGCGGCCAGGCGAACACATGCCGCACGCCCACCCGCATCGCCGCGCCGAGCAGCGCGGTCGACGGTTCCGGCGTCACCAGCATGCAGTGCAGCGCTGGCGTGCAGGCCAGCGCTTCTTCCACGCCGTCCAGTTCGCGGGCATTCAGGTCGATATCGTCGACGATCAGCAGATCCGCGCTGCGGAAAGCGCGTACGTGCGTCAGCAATTGCCGCGCGGTGCCGTAGACAATCCGCAGCCGATGCGGCACGCAGCTTTCTTCGAGGCGTGCGGCAATCTGCGACGCGCGCTGCGCGCTGGATGAAATCAGCAAAATGTCGATCATGTCGAGTCTCCGCCGTTCTTGGGCCGGTCGGCCGGCGAGGCCGTGTCGATCACAATCGACGTTCGGTTCAGGTTTAGTCTTCGTCGGCGTCGGACGGATAGACGTCCGTACCGCGTTCTTCATGCCGCTCGGACTGCACCGGCATGTCGTAGAGCGCTTCGCGCAAGGCGTCGCGCTGAATTTCCGCCTGCGCCCGGCGCTTGATCTGGTCTGCGATCACCAGCGTCAACAGGTCGGGCGGCGGCGCGGCGAACAATCCACGCGGCGCGCCTTGCAGGCGCCGCCACGTCAAGGCGTCGGGCCGTCCCGTGATTCCACGATCCAGCCGCGCTGCGGCGACCGGCTTGATAGTCTGTGTTTTCATGACAACCCCCGAGTGATGATCCGCTGCACGACTGCTGCCGCGCGACTGCCGGTTGATCCTCACCAAGAGCCGTGTCCGCCACCACGCGGACACGGCGCCCGGCTCACCTCGTACTGTGGTCTCTCTATGGAGACTCGGGCCCTGGCTCCCCGCTTCGTCGCGCCGGCTGGTCCTGACCGTGCGCTGCTTTCCCCGTCGCTACTTCTTCGCGTCACCGGTTCGCGGACTGCGCGAACCCGGTACGTGTCGTCATTGCCTGCGCTTCGACTCCGTCATCTCGGACGGAAAAAGTGGCGAGGTCAACGCGTCACGTTGTCCGGTCAGCGAAAGACCGGTACCCCGTACCGATCATTCGCGCCGTTTTTTTGACATCCGCTTCTTTTGGTCCCGCCGCACCCTCGTAAGTCACATCTGCTTGCTCTACCGTGCCTACGAAGTCTGTGTTTGCCGCCGGTCTCTTGTGAACTCTGCTTCCCCGTTGCGAACCGGGCGGCAACGCATTCTTTCTGCTTGAGTCACCTATTGCAACGGCTGTGCCATGTGCCTCCAAACCCCGATGGCACGGTGATTTTTTGTGCGTTGCATCGTATTACCGCTCTTCGACGGCACCTGTTGATTCGGATTCGACACGCACCGACAGCGGTCAGCGCACGATCCAGCACCCCGTACCGGCGGCCAGTTTTACCGATCGTCCATAGCGACGCCTTTGCAGCCAAGGGGTTATGTTGCCGACCGGTCAAATGTGCCGGTGCGCTGAGAGCATCAAGCAGCGCCTGTTCGGCTTGCCCAAGTTGTCGCAAGCTTGAGACGCGACGCACGGCGAACGTCGCGTGTGTTTCAGGATGACGAAATGGCGGAATTCGCCGTTATGTGGGATGCCCCGCATTGCCGGGATTGACCGATGATTTTTGAACGGTCAGCGCGGCGCACGGCGTGTGGACTGGCCGCTAAATCCAGATTTGTTTGTATGGCGCTCGTAGGCGGTTTCGCTTATGGTTAAGCCATGCGCCACCTAGAGCGCTTGTATCAGGCCAACGAGGTAAGAAACGGTTGTCGTTCGGGGATGAAAACGTCTGGCGGGTTTCAGCGGTGAACTGCTGTTCTGCCATCTGTCCGATATGTAGCACCTCGCGGCTCGCGCCGCCTGTTCATGCCCCCGCCGTTGCCGCCATCGTGAATCCGTCATCGCCCGGTTACTCGCTTCGAGAAACCGCAAGCGGCGGCGAAACCCAAGTCCGGGTCCGTGCAAACGGACCGGCTGGCTCAGTTGGCCGAAGACCGGTGCGCGTTGCCGGTCTATCCAGTACGCGTTGAACTGCAGTCCTGAGAGCAGCATCGAACCGGGGGAAACATGACTACCAATTGCACGCCTGTCGACACCGAACGCACCGTTCTGTACGTGTCCAATACGCCGGATCACAAGCTCGCCGATTTTCTCGCGGCTTCCGGCTGGCAAGCTGTGCATGCTAAAAGCACCGCGATCGCCGAACGGTTGATCGAGCGCGGCAACATCAAGGTCGGCCTCGTCGAGTTACCTGGCGACTGCACCTCCCAGCATCTGTCCGCGCTCGCGAACTGCATGCGGCGCGTCGAAACCAACTGGGTCGCCCAGATCGCGCCGGGCCAGGCGGAAAACGAACTGGTCAGCCGCTTCATCCTCGACTATTGCTTCGACTTCGTCACGCGCCCGTGGCTCAACGACCGGCTCGTGTTCGCGCTCGGCCATGCGCACGGGCTCTCCAGTCTGCGGCAAACGCCGGTCGCGCCCGAACCGTCGCTCGGCCGGCACGGCATGGTCGGACAGTGCGAAGCGATGCAGCAGTTGTACCGGCGCATCGACAAATGCGGCGTGACCGACGCCCCGGTCTTCGTGGCCGGCGAATCGGGCACCGGCAAGGAACTCACCGCGCGGGCCATTCATGAGCGTTCGCCACGCGCGGGCCGCGCGTTCGTCGCGATCAATTGCGCGGCGATTCCGCCGAGCCTGCTGCAGGCCGAACTGTTCGGCCACGAACGCGGCGCGTTTACTGGCGCATTGCAGCGCAAGATCGGCCGGATCGAAGGCGCGCACGAAGGCACCCTGTTTCTCGATGAAATCGGCGATATGCCGCATGAGTGCCAGGCGGTGCTGTTGCGCTTCCTGCAGGAAGGCACGATTGAACGGCTGGGCGGCAACGGCCCGATTCACGTCGACGTACGGGTCATCTCGGCGACCCACGTGGATCTCGACAAAGCGGTCGAAGACGGCCGCTTCCGCTCCGACTTGTACCATCGCCTGTGCGTGCTACGTCTGATCGAACCGCCGTTGCGCGAGCGCGGCGGCGACATCAAGCTGCTCGCCAATTACGCGCTCAGCATGTACAAGCAGGACGGCGCGCGCAAACTGCGCGGACTCTCCAGCGACGCGATCGTCGCGATGTCGAACTATCCGTGGCCGGGCAACGTGCGCGAGCTGATCAACTGCGTGCGTCGCGCGGTCGTGATGAGCGAAGGCCGTTTCATCACGGCCAGCGATCTCGGCTTGCCGGAAGCGGATAACGGCCCGGCGGTGACGCTCGCCGAAATCCGCAGCAAGGCCGAGAAGGACGCGATCGAACATGCACTGCAGCGGCATGGCTACAAGCTGTCCGAAGCGGCCGCCGAACTCGGCATTTCGCGGGCCACGCTGTATCGGCTGATGCACGCGAACCGGTTGCATCAGGAACCGGCGGCCGGGCGCACGTCGGGTGCGGGCGGTGCGGATGCCGACGACGAGGCTGAGCGGCAGGCGCCTTCCATGGTGTGAGGACGGGTGAATTCCGAGGCGGAATTCGCGCCTTTCGGATGCCCGCCCGCGTTGCTATGCTGAAAGCCGTTCATCCACCCCGGAGCGGACTTGGCCGATCGGCAGATTCCGGCGCTAGCGCGCCGTCCCTCCTCCACGCTTCCCGCCCAGGCCAGTCCGTGCGACGCGCTGGCCATCCGCGCCCACTCGCTCAGCACCGGCACACCCTGCCGACGTAAGAAGCTCGCGCTGGCCGCGACTATCCTCGGCTCCAGCATGGCCTTCATCGACAGTTCCGTGGTCAACGTCGCGTTGCCGTCGATCCAGACGGAACTGGGCGCGAGCGTGGCGGCGATTCAATGGGTCGTCGACGCGTATCTGCTGTTTCTCGGCGCGCTGGTGCTGGTGGGCGGCTCGCTCGGCGACAAGCTCGGCCGGCGCACCGTGTTTATCGCCGGGATCGTGCTGTTCACGCTGGCGTCGATCGGTTGCGGCCTCGCGCCCAGCGCCGCCGCGCTGATCGCGGCACGCGCCGCGCAAGGCGTGGGCGCGGCGCTGCTGGTGCCGAGCAGTCTGGCAATCATCGGCGCGGTGTTCGACGACAGTGAGCGCGGTCAGGCGATCGGCACGTGGGCCGGCGTCGGCGCGATCACGTCGGCGCTTGGACCGGTCTCGGGCGGCTGGCTGGTGGATGCGTTTTCGTGGCGGGCGATCTTCTTCCTGAACGTGCCGATTGCCTGCGCGACGGTTGCGCTGGCGGTAATCGCCGTGCCGGACAGCCGGCAAGACGACGTCGCGAAGGCGGAGCCGTCCGACAGCGGCGCGCCGGGTGATACACCTGCGCCGTCCGGTGGTGCCGCGCGGGTCGATGCGTCTGTCCAACTTCTCGCAACGTCGGCGGCCAAGCTCGACTGGCCAGGCGCGGCTACCGCCACCATCGGACTCGCCGCGCTGACGTATGGCCTGACGCTCGCGTCGACGCACGGTTTCGCCAACCGCTGGGTGCTGGCCGCGATAATCGGCGGCTTGCTGGTCATGGGCCTGTTCATCGCGCTTGAGGCGAGAACGCTGAATCCGATGATGCCGCTCGACGTGTTCCGTTCGCGCGATTTCGTCGGTGCCAATCTCGTCACGCTGCTGGTTTACTTCGGGCTCGGTGGCGCGCTGTTTTTCCTGCCGTTCACGCTGATCCGCGCTTATGGCTACAGCGCGACCCAAGCGGGTGCGGCGCTGCTGCCGGTGCCGGTGACGATCGGCCTGTTGTCGCGCTTTACCGGCGGTCTGACGAGCCGCCATGGAGCACCCGCCTTGCTGACCGTGGGCCCGGTGATCGCGGCGGCCGGATTCGCGATGATGGCGCTGCCGTGGGTGCGCGGCGAGTACTGGCGCGGCTTTTTCCCCGCGCTGACGGTGCTGGGACTCGGCATGACGATCACCGTCGCACCGTTGACAACGACCGTGATGACGTCGGTCCCGGCGACACGCACGGGCGTCGCGTCGGGGATCAATAACGCGGTGGCGCGGGTGGCGAGCCTGCTGGCGATCGCGGTGTTGGGGATCGTGTTCGTGTGGTCGCACGACGCCGCGCTCGATGCACGCCTCGATGCCTTGCATGTGCCACGAGCGGAGCGCGAGGCGGCGAGTCTTGCGCGCAGTGATGGGGAGCCGTCCGGATCAGCAGCGGTTACGGGTCCGACGTCAGCTTCGGCTTCGCACCCGGCTTCGGACTCGAGTCCGCCAGCCCCCGTGGCAAATCGGCAGACCCACGCGCCGGACACAGCGCCCCAAACCGCCGTCGCAACAGCGCAAGCCGACGCACTAGGCGCCGCGTTGCGAGCCGTGGCGCTGATGTCGGCGTTGTGCGCACTGATCGGCGCGGCGCTGGCGGCGACGACCATCCAGCGTTCGCAGCGCAAGCCGTAGCACCGGCAAACCCTCCGCCCGCCGCGTTCCACACTTCAGCTCACCCTGAAACATCGTCACCCGCCGATCTCCATACTGACGGCACGGCAGTCCACACGCCCCTCACGCCACCGAGAGCTTACCCATGACGATCACCTGCTTTATCCGTTACCAGATCGATCCGTTCCAACGCGACGCCTTCGACGAATACGCGCGCAACTGGGGCCGCATCATTCCGCGCTGCGGCGGACATCTGGTCGGTTATTTCCTGCCGCACGAGGGCACCAACGACATCGCGTGGGGTTTGATCACGTTCGACAGCCTCGCCGCCTACGAGGCCTACCGCACGAGGCTACGCACCGATCCCGAAGCGCGCGACAATTTCCAGTTCGCGCAGACGAAGCGCTTCATTCTGCGAGAAGAGCGAACCTTTACCGAAGTGGTAAAAGGCACCTTCGAGGTCGCGCCGCTGTAACGGAAGGCCACCCCAACTAAACGCGGCATGCATGGGCGGCGCGCACCGTCCCGCACGCCGTCGCGCGCGCTCATCCACGCCCTGAACGCGCCCACCACCCGAACCGCTGCCGCCCCCCGCGCCGTCCGACAGGCAGGTTTTTTGCTGCCCGTGCTAGCCTGTCGGCTGCCGCTTGTCGCCCGCCCGGCTTCGAAGGCCCGCCCAGCTTGCCCGAGGCGGCCGACGACCGCCGTCGCGAGGAACTTGTATGACCTGAACCGTGTCGGTTCAAGGTTACGCCGCCGAAACGGTCCACGCGTCCCGGCCCAGCCGTCCGCACCTGGAACCCCGCCTTACACCCTATGCGCAAATTACTACTCGTCTGGTTGGTCCTTCTTTTTATCGCCGGTGCAGCACCGGCCTTCGCCGCCCCGGCGCAACCCGCGCCCGCCTCGTCGGCCTCCGGCGCCGGCGTCACGCTGACGCCCGAGCAGGCCCGCCAGGCGCTCGCCGTCCTCAACGATCCCAAACGCCGCGCGCAAGTAGCCGATACGCTGCAAGCCATCGCCGCCGCCGGCGCGCTCAGCGCACCGCCTGCCGCGTCCGCTGCTTCGGCCGCTTCGGCCCCGGCGGCGGCCAGCGCCGCTACCCTCGTCCCAGCCGCGTTCCAGTCCAACGGACTCGCGTCGCAACTGGCCCGCCAGGGTGCGCATTGGGCGATCCATCTCGGCAAATCCCTGCGCGCGTCGGTGGCCGCGCTGCTCGATACCACGTCGGTACGCGCGTGGTGGAACTGGCAACTGACCAACCCGCAAGCGCGCGCCGTGCTGGGTCATGTCGTGTGGTCGCTGCTGGCCGCGCTGGTGCCGGCGCTGGTGATCGAATGGCTCGCGCGGCGTCTGTTGCGTCGTGCTTATAAAGCGCTGGCCGCCCGCCGCGAACTGGGCGCGGAAGACGACTCGCCACAAGCCGGTCTGCCGGTCGACGTGACGCCGCAACCCGCCGACGCCCCGAACGCCGCGCCGCCGTTGCCCGTCATGCCGGCAGCGGAAGCCGACGCCCTGGCCGCCGCGACGGCCAGTCCCGCCACCGCGCCATCGGCCAAAGGCAAGCTCGACGAAGCGCAAGGCAAACAACGCGCCGCGCATCACTGGACGTTGCTGCAACGTCTGCCGCGCGGACTGTTGACGCTGGTGCTGCGCTTCATCCCGCTCGCGGTGTTCGTCGGCGCGGCCAGCGGGCTGATGTCGGTCGTCACCGACGACGGCACGCCGCAAGACCGTGCGCTCGATTCGCTGATCGACCTCTACGTGCTCAGCCGCGTGATCGTGATCGTCAGCGGCTTTTTCCTGCAGCCGGGCGCGCCGCGTCTGCGTCTGTTGCGCATGAGCGATGCGTGGGCCGCCTTTGTGCAGCACTGGATCGTGCGGATCGTCAGCGTGGTGGCGGCCGGTTCGGCGATCGCGGAAATCGCGCAGTCGCTCGGCCTGAACGACGCGGCGCATCTCGCGTTGATGAAGGTGGTCGCGCTCGCCGGCCACGTGATGATTTCGATCCTGATCCTGCAATGCGCGACGCCGGTCGGGGAACTGATCCGCAAGCGCTTTGCCGCGCGCGAATCGCTCGCGATGTTCGGCAGCGCGCTGGCCGATACGTGGGCGTGGCTCTCCGTGTTCGTCGTGATGGCGCTCTGGTTCATCTGGGCGCTCGACGTGCGCAACGGCTATCACGAACTGCTGCATCTGGGCGGCATTTCGCTTGCGGTGCTGGTCGGCGCGCGGGTGATGTCGATCGTGATTTTCGGCGCGCTGGCGCGGCTCTTCAACGTGCAGGACGACGCCGACAAGTCGCTCGTGCACCGGCATGCGTATCGCTATTACCCGCTGCTGCGGCGCGTGGTGTCGTGGATCATCGGCGTGATCACTACGCTGGCGTTGCTGCAGGTGTGGGGCGTCGACGTGATCGATCTGTTCCGCGCCGGCTCGATCGGCCACCGGCTGGCGTCGGCGCTGGTCACGATCGGCGTCGCGGCGGTCGTCGCGTTGCTGGTGTGGGAAGGCGTCAACGTGTCGGTCGAACAGCGGCTCGAACGTTGGACCAGCAGCGGCGACCTGGTGCGCGCCGCGCGCCTGCGCACCTTGCTGCCGATGCTGCGTAGCGCGCTGTTCTGCGTGATCGCGCTGGTCGTGGTGCTGACGGGTTTGAGCGAACTCGGCGTCAACATCGGGCCGCTGCTGGCGGGTGCCAGCATCTTCGGCGTGGCGCTCGGCTTCGGCTCGCAGAAGCTGGTACAGGATTTCATCACCGGCATTTTTCTGCTGATGGAAAACGCGATGCAGGTCGGTGACTGGGTCACGCTCGCGGGCGTGTCCGGCACGGTCGAGTATCTGTCGATCCGTACCGTGCGGCTGCGCGGCGGCGACGGCTCGCTGTACACCGTGCCGTTCAGCTCGGTGTCGACGGTCAACAACACCAACCGCGGGCTCGGCAACGCGGCAGTGAAGGTCAATATCGTGTTCGGCGAGGACGTCGATCTGGCGATCGACACGCTGAAGGAAATCGGCGCCGCGCTGCGTGAAGACGAGAAATACAAGGACGGCATCCTGTCCGACTTCAGCTTCTGGGGTGTCGATGGACTGGATGGATCGGCGGTCACGTTGGCCGGCCAGATTCAGTGCCGCGACAGCGCGCGCTGGGGCGTGCAACGCGAATTCAACCGGCGCATTCTGAACCGCTTCGGCGAACTGGGCATCGCAATCGCAAATCCGCAACGCCATCTGCTGACGTGGGATCCGGAGAGCGTGCCCGCGCAGGTTGAAGCGGGGACCGCGCCGAAGACGGCGCGGCAGGACGAGCCGCCGTCCAATCCGCCGTCCGCGACAGAAGCCGCTGAAACCGCGAACACCGCCGCACGACAAGGCGATGCCCCCGTGGACGACCAGTTGCCCGTCGACCCTAAACCGGCCGGCGGTCCAGGAACGCCAGCAAATCCTGGTTCAACCTCTCCGCATGCGTGAAATAAAGACCGTGGGCGGCGTCCTCATAGACAGACAGTGACGCGCCGGGGATCAGCCGCGCCGTGGGCCGCCCGGTCAGTTCGAGCGGCGCCGACACGTCGCGCTCGCCATGTACCACCAGCGACGGCACGTCGACCCGCTTCAACTCCTCGCGGAAATCGGTGATGGTTTGCAGATGCGCGAGTTCCAGCATGGCCTGATGCGAGGTCTGCAGCATCATCCGGATCGTCCAGTCGCACGGCGCGCGCGACACACCCGCGCCGAAGTACGGCGCCGCATTCGCTTCGATCCAGTCGGGAAACGAGCGGCGTAGCGCGGCGCGGCCTTGTTCGAACAGCACGCCGTCGACCCCGTTCGGGTTGTCGGCGGTTTTCAGCAGATACGGCGTGGCGGCGGGCGCGACGAACGCGATCCGGGCGATCCGCGACGAACCGTGCCGCGTCAGATAGCGCACTGCTTCGCCGCTGGCGATCGAATGCGTGACCAAGGTCACGTCGTGGAGATCGAGCGTGCTCAGCACGCTGTTCAGATCGTCGGCCAACGTGTCGAAGTCGTAGCCGCGCCCCGGGTCGCTCGAACGGCCATGACCGCGACGGTCGTACGCGATGCAGCGGCAGTTCAGCCGCGCTAGCGGTTCCATCTGATACGCCCACATGTCCGAATTCAGCGTCCAGCCTGAGAGGAACACGATCGGCGTGCCTTGACCCCAGTCGCGGTAGAACAGACGCGTGTTGTCGGCCGCGCGGATGGTGTTGGGTTCGTCGGCGAGATGCGGTGCGGTTGCGTTCATGGCGGCCTCTTCTACGTGGATGGGAATGCGCGATGCGATGGCGTCACTGTGCCGGGCGGCCAGACGCGGGTCGATTACGTGGGAGGTAAAGAAATCGGCTTCGGGACACGTTTGCGCGGTACATCGGGTGTTGTCGCGTGTGGGCTCAATCCACCTGCCACCAGCGCGGCAGTAAGCGCCGCACCTCCGCGCGCCGGTAGCGGTCGTCGATCAGATGCACCACACCCCGGTCCTGCTCCGTGCGGATCACGCGCCCCGCCGCCTGCACCACCTTCTGCAAACCCGGATACAGATACATGTAGTCGTAGCCGCTGCCGAACTTCGCGTCCATCGTGCGGCGCATCTGCTCGTTGACGTCGTTGATTTGCGGCAGCCCGAGCGTCGCGATAAACGCGCCGATCAACTGCTGACCGACCAGATCGACGCCTTCCGAAAACGCCCCGCCCAGCACCGCGAAGCCGACGCCCTGACGATGCGTACGAAAGCGCGCGAGAAACGCGTCGCGCGCGGCTTCGTCCATGCCGGGTTCCTGCGCCCAGACCGGCACGTCGGGATGCCGTTCGCGCATCAATTCGACCACGCGTTGCAGATAGTCGAAGCTGCTCAAAAAGCCCAGATAATTACCCGGCTGCGCTGCATACTGCCGCGCGATCAGATCGACGATCGGCATCAGCGAACGCTCGCGGTCGCGCCAGCGCGTCGACACGTTGCCGGCCACGCGCACCTGCAATTGCTCGGCGCGAAACGGTCCCTCGACATCGAGCCATGAGGTCGACGTAGGCAAGCCCAGCGTGTCGCGATAGAAGTGATATGGATTCAGCGTGCCGGAGAACATGACCGTAGTGCGCGCGGCGGCGTAACGCTGCGCAAGAAACGGCGCCGGAATCACGTTGCGCACACACAGCGTGGCGGAGGTCTTATCGCGCGGCGCGAAACGGTCGGCGCTGATCGTGATGTCGAAAATGGAATGCTCGCCGAACTGCTCGGCCAGCGCGACGAAATGCATGGCGTCGAAGAAAAACCGCAGCGCCGCTTCGTCGATGGAAAGCGGCGCGTCTGCGAGTTGATCGGTCACTTCGCCAATCAGCTTTTGGGCAGCGAACAGTAGTTTGCTGGGCACTTCACCGTAGACCTGATACATCTCGCCCTGCGCGCGCTTGAGTGCGTTCCACTCGCGCTGCAAGCGCTCCAGCGGCTTGCGCAATGCGGCCGGCGCGGTTTTGCGCGCGAGCCGCAACGCCGCCTGATCGAGCGACGCGGTGTACATGCGCCGCGCCCGGTCGAGCAGATTGTGCGCCTCGTCCACCAGCACGCCCACGCGCCACTGGTTGATCTGCGTGAGCGCGTACAGCATTGCGCTGCTGTCGTAGTAGTAGTTGTAATCGCCCACCACCACGTCGGCCCAGCGCGCCAGCTCCTGCGCCAGATAGTACGGACAGACCTCGTGCGCGAGCGCGACTTCGCGCACCGACGCGCGATCGAGCTTCGGCCCGGCCAGCGCCGCACCGCGCGCCGCGTCGAGCCGGTCGTAGAAGCCGAGCGCGAGCGGGCACGACTCGCCGTTGCAGGCTTTGTCGGGATGCTCGCAGGCTTTGTCGCGCGCGACCAGTTCGAGGGTTCTCAAAGGCAACGCCGAGGCACTGCGGTGAAGCGTGTCGATGGCATCGAGCGCGAGCGCGCGGCCCGGCGTCTTCGCGGTGAGGAAAAAGATGCGCTCGATCTGATCCTCCGCGCACGCTTTCAGCAGCGGGAAAATCGTCGCAAGCGTCTTGCCGATACCGGTGGGCGCTTGCGCCATCAAAGGCTTACCGTCGCGTGCCGCGCGATAGACCGACACGGCCAGCTCGCGCTGCCCGCTGCGAAACTGTCCGTGCGGAAACCGCAGCGCGCCGAGCGCGGCATTGCGCGCGGCGCGATGCGCCTCTTCCTGCACGGCCCAATCGAGAAAGCGCTCGCATTGTTCGACGAAGAAAATCTCCAGGTCGCGCGCGGTGTGGTACTCCTCCAGCAGCGTCTCTTTCTGCGTGCCAATGTCGAAGTACACCAGCGCCACCGTTAGCGCGGCCAACCCGCGCGCACGGCACAGCAGATGCCCATATACCAGCGCCTGCGCCCAATGCAGCGTGCGGTGATTGTCGGGCATGCGCGAGAGGTCGCCGCGATACGTCTTGATCTCTTCGAGGCGGTTCTTGAAGGGATAGAACCCGTCGGCGCGGCCGCGCACGGTCAGGCCGCGATGCGTGCCGGTGAGCGTGATTTCGGTTTCGTAACCGCTTGCGCGGCGGCCGGCCACCGCGACGTGGCCCGCCATGCCTTCCAGCGAGGTCGGCGCGGGCGTGAAACGTAGATCGAGATCGCCGCGCTTGGCGGTGAATTCGCACATGGCCCGCACGGCGACGACGTAGGTCATGTGGGGGACTCGGTGGCGCGACGGCTGGGGGTAGTTGCGGTGGGCTTTGCGCGGGCATGCGGTGCGACCGGGCTAGTGGTGTCGGTTTCCGCCTGGATCGTGCCTTGCGCCGCGATCTCTTCGACAGCATTCGCGTCAGTATCGGCGGCGACGCCATCCTCAGCCTCTGCCCAGCGCACGTCGACCACGCGCACCGGCATACCGTGCTCCACGCAGTACGCGAGCCAGCGAATCTGGTTGTCCTGCAAACGATCGCCCGGCCCTTTCACTTCGATCAACTCGTAGCGACGTTCGGCCGGCCAGAAACGGATCAGATCCGGCAACCCTGAGCGATTGCTACGAATATCGCGCAATAGCCGTTCGAACCACAGCTTCAAATGGGCGGCGGGCAGACAGTCGAGTGCGAGCGCAACCAGTTCCGGGCTCAGCAGTCCCCAGAACACGAATGGCGATTGCAAACCCGCCTTGCTCTGCCAGTGCCGAAGAATCGTGTCGCGATAAGCGCCGCTATCGAGTTGCGCGAGACACGCCGCGAATTGCCCGGCGCGACGCGCCTGAAAATCCGGCGCGTGCAGATCGGCCGGACCGCGCTGGAACGGGTGAAAAAACGCGCCCGGCAACGCGGCGAATACCGGTTCCCAGCACAGCAGGCCGAACAGCGAATTAATCAGCGCATTCTCGACGTAATGCACCGGTGCGCTTTCGCAAGTGAGATGGTCGCGCGTGACGTATTCGACCGGCATTGGATCTTCAGGCCTAGGCAGCACCAGCGTGCCGCGTGCCACCGGACGCGCCGCCGCCACGCGCACCATCGGCTCGCCGAGCTTGCGCCGCAGACGCGGCATCATTCGCGCGACACGCTGCGCTTCTTCTTCGCTTTCCGGCGCGGTGCAGGCCTCGCCAGCCAGCGCGAACGCTTCGGCGAAACGCTCGCTGCGTTCCAGCACGCGCACACGCCGATGACGCGCGCCGGGCCATGCGCAATCCGCGTAAACGGTGAGCGCGGCGGCCCAGTTTTGCCGGCGCTCGCAATGCTGCCCAATCCGGAACAGCAATTTCGCGCGACGCGTTTCGAGCCACGCGTTCGAGATGGCAATCTCGCGGACGGCAACAACCAGCATGTCGATTGCCGCCGGCTCCGCATCGCCGCCAGGCAGCCAATCCAGCGCTTCGCGGCACGCGTGCAGCGCGAGATAGACCTCGACGTCGGCCCGCTGCTGGAACGCGCGCGACGACGGCGCGAACGGCACCTTTTCATACTGGAACACGCCGAGATCGGCCAGCACGAACTCCGACCAGGCCTGCTGCAAATTGCCGAAGAACATTAGCCGCAGACGCTCGCAGAGCGGCGCGACCGCGACGTGGAGAACACGATCCGACGTGGTGCGGTGCCACGCGGAAAGGGGCCGTTCGGGCCAGTTTGCCGCCGTACCTTCGCAGTCGCCGCGGCCCTCACCGTCATAAAACGGCCGCAGCGTTTCCAGCAGATCGGCTTTGCGCAATGCCTTCGCGCCGGGAATCAGCGCAATGGTCTCCGCGAAAATCTCCAGCAACTCGGGCCGCGTGGTCAGCGCGAACAGATTTTCAAGCGTCAGCCCGGGTTCGGTATCGATCCACCCGAGCGCCGTCATCGGCTCGGCGGCGAGCAACGGACAGCCGATCTCGTGGTAAGTGAGCCGGCTCGCGCGGAACAGCGTGCCCTGGCGCATCAGCATGCGCACCAGCAGCGCCCGCGACGCCTGCGGCAACGCCGCGAACGCGCGCAAAAACGCCTGTTCCTCGCCGTCGAGCAGGTCGTCATAGCGCTCGGCCAGCCAGGCCAGCGCACGCTCGAAGTTCAGCAAATAGTAAGGGACGTCAGACCGCAGATCTGACCGGGCGACGGTTGCCAAGGTGCTTTCACGATACCTGTATGTTTATACAGTAATCATAGCAAAATCCAGGGCGGTACCCCTACCTTCGTGTCAGCGGGCAATTGGCTCGAGCCGTAAGCGCAGCGGCGCTTCGGGCCTGAGCGACACGTTCAGCACCGGGCGCGGCGCCGTCATCCCCGCCGGCACGCCCAGCGCGAAGCGTTGCAACAGCATCGCCGCAATCAGCGTCAGCTCGGTCATGGCCAGATGCTGGCCGAGGCACACGCGCGGCCCGGCGCCGAACGGCATATAAGCGCCGCGCGGCAACTTCGGCGCGTCCGGCGAGAAGCGCTCGGGGCGAAACACCTGCGGCTCGGGAAACCAGCGCGGGTCATGATGCATCAACTGCACCGGCACCATGAACATCGTGCGGGCGGGCAATTGCCAGCCGCCCAAGGTGATCGGCTGCGTCGACCGGCGGCTGCTGAGCACCGGCACGCTCGGGTAAAGCCGCAGCGTTTCCTGCAGCGTCTGCGTCAGATACGGCAAAGACGTCAACGTATCCGCGTCGGGTTCCGCGCCTTGCAGCACGCGCTGGACTTCAGCGCGCGCGGCTGCCTGCGCCGTCGGATTGGCGGCCATGCACCATGCCCACCAGGTCAGCGTCGCGGCGCTCGTGTCATGGCCCGCGAGGAAGGTCGTCATGCATTCGTCGTGGACGGCTTGCAGCGGCCAGGCCGCCGGATCGGACAGATGCAGCGTCAGCAGACGCGACAGCAGATCGTCCGGCCACGCGTTGCGCGCGAGGCGCAATCTCGTTTGCAGATGACGGTCGATCAAACCGTCCAGCATTGCCTGCGCCCGCCGCGTGGCGCGCTTCCACGGCACCCAGCGCGGCGAGCTCATCGGCCAGTAGAGGCCCTCATAGGTCGACACGATCAGCGTATGCGCGGCTTGCTCGGCCAGCCGCGCATCGCTGCCGATCTCGCTCGAGAACATCATCCGCAGGATCACGTCCATGGCCAGCGACGTGATCGCGCTCTCGATCGGCCACGCGTCGTCGTTGCGCGGCCAAAGCGCGAACGCCGCGCCGGCCGCTGCGACCATGGTCGGCACGAACGCCTGCACCGATGCCCGCGAAAAACCCGGCTGCAACGTGTGCCGCTTGTCTTTCCACGCACCGCCCTCGGCGATCAGCACGCTGTGTCCATGCACTTCGGCGAAGACGCGCATGCCACGCTCCCAGCGGATCAGCGCGTCGTGGCGATTGACCAGCAACTCACGCACGAGCCGCGGATCGCTGACGACAAGCTGATGCTCCGGCCAGATCCGCAGATAAACGACGTCACCGAACGCTTGCTGCCACTCGGCTACCGTGGCCAGCAGATCACGCGACATGCGTCGCAACGCGCCCCAGCCGGTCATGCCGACGGCCGGCCCCGGCGGCCAGACGCCGGGAGCGTGAAGGACTGAAAGCGGAGGCGGCTCATCCGCGTGGAAGGGACACTGGGAGGGAGGTGAGGTCGTCATGTCGGGCATTGTTGGCGAGTGCGCCGCGCTCGTCTTGAACGCAAACGACATCGTGCGACAACCGGCATTGACGTTCCGTCGTGACGCGCGACGATGGCTGACAGGTGCACCGGTTTTACTTAAACTCTGCCGCCATGACACTTGACCTGCTTCCGCGCCAGGCCGCCTGTCCCGATCCGTTCGCGCGCGCCGCACGACTCTCCCGTCACGGCGACACCGTGCATGGGCGGATTCATCTTGCGCCCGCCGTGTTGCAGGGTGCGATCGTCGCGGTGATCACTCGCGACACGCGCGGCCTGGCACTGAACGACGTGCAGCGTCTGACGCATTTTCCGGCGTCGCCGCTGGTGAGTCTGTCGGCGTTTCAGCACATGCATGGCGGACTCGTGGACCGCACCGCCAAAGGGCCGCACTGGCTGCCGTTCGGCGCGCCTGTGATGCTGTCGGGCAGCCAGTCCCAACCGACCGTCAGCTGGTCGCCTACGGCAGGCCGCGGCTGCATGATCTGCTTCACCGCCGACACCGCACGCGCGCTGTTCGGGCTCGATCCGGTCGCCGTGCAGGACCGCTTCGTGCCCGCGCAAGCGGTGCTCGGCGAGGTCTGGCAACCGCTGCTGCAAGCGCTGCTCGACGCCCCCGACGACGCGGCCACGCTCGCGGCTTTACAGCAGCATCTGGCCACGCGCTGGCAAGCGTTGCAGGGGCGCGCGTCGGCCACGCCGTCGTTGCGGCAGATCGGCCGTCATTGGGTCGAGCGTCTCGGTCTGCAGGCGCACGAGTGGCGTAATACGCACAGCGCGCGCCAAGTCGAACGGCGGATCAAGGCGCATAGCGGACGATCGCTGCGTGAATGGCAAATGCTCGTTAAAACCGAAGGCGTATTCTTCAACGCGCGGGACCGCTACGATGCGGGCGAAGCCGTCGATTGGGCGGCACTGGCGTTCGACGAAGGCTTTGCCGATCAGGCGCATTTGAGCCGTACGGCCAAACGCATCACCGGATTTTCGCCGGGCGAATTCGTGCAGCGTTTTGCCGAAGATGAATCGTTCTGGTTGTACCGGCTGTGGGTTTGAGACGAGCGCATCGAGGCATCGCGCCGGTTGGCTCGCGTTTGCACAGCCCGCCCGCCATACCCACACTATGAATTGATATCCGTACGAAACCGACATGACAAACGGCCCGCATCACTGGATCACCACACCGATCACTCAAGCCATCCTGCACGGCGCGCTTGAACTGGAAACGACCGCGCGCGGCGTGCGTCCACATCGCCTGCCTGCCCGGGCGCGTGCGCAATGCAACGACCCTCAGCTGGCGATGGTGGAGTCGCAACCCTCCGGCGTGCGCCTCGTATTTCGCACCACGTCGAGCGCGATCGAACTCGACGTACTGCCCACGCGCTACCTTTACGCCGGTGTTCCGCCTCGACCGTCGGGCGTGTACGACCTGGTGGTCGATGGCCAACTCGTTCAGCAAGCCCGCGCAACGGGCGGCGACGTCGTGACGATCGACATGGGCACCGGCGCGGTATCGAAGCAGTCGAGCGAGCCGGGTACGCTGCGCTTCAGCGGCTTGTCGAGCCACGAAAAAACCGTCGAAATCTGGCTGCCGCACAACGAGACTGCCGAACTGGTCGCGCTACGCACCCATGCTCGTCTCGAACCGGGCCGTGCTGAAAGTCGCAAGGTTTGGCTGCACCACGGCAGTTCGATCAGCCAGGGCTCCAACGCGCCCAGTCCGACCACGATCTGGCCGGCACTGGCCGCCTCGATCGGTCAGGTGGAGCTGATTAACCTCGGCTTCGGCGGCAGCGCGTTGCTCGATCCGTTCACCGCTCGAACGCTGCGCGACACGCCGGCGGATCTGATCAGCGTCAAACTCGGCATCAACCTGTGCAACACGGATCTGATGCGCGCGCGAGCTTTTACGCCGGCAGTGCACGGTTTTCTCGACACCATCCGCGAAGGTCATCCGGCCACGCCGCTGGTCGTGATCTCGCCGTTGTATTGTCCGATTCACGAGGACACTCCGGGCCCCGGCGCCTTCGATCCCGACGCGCTGGCGGCCGGGAAAATATCGTTCAAGGCCACCGGCGACGCCGCCGAACGCAAGACGGGCAAGCTGACACTCCGCTTCATTCGCGACGAGTTGCAGCGTATCGTGACGCAGCGTGCGGGCGACGATCCGCATCTGCATTACGTGGACGGTCTAACGCTGTACGGCGAAACGGATTTCGCCGAACTGCCGTTGCCCGATCAGCTTCACCCGGATGGGCCGGCGCATGGCCGGATCGGTGAGCGCTTCGGCCGGCTCGCGTTCGGCCATGGCGGACCATTCGGCGCCGCACGCGACTAAGCCTCGACATCGCGACACCGCGACATCGAACGCACTCGACGACTCAACAGGGAACGCACCGCCATGCCCTCTTCCGTTCGCAACTCGCTGGTCTGGATTTTCGATGCCTTCGAGCGCGATCCGACCTACATCACCAAGCGGATGTTCGGCAGCGACGCCGCGTATCTCGACGGCCTGCTGTGTCTGATCGCCGCCGATCGCACCCGGCCGTGGAATGGCCTGCTGATCTGCACGTCACATGAGCGCCATGCGGCGTTGATCGAAGAATTTCCGGCGTTGCAACCCCACCCTGTACTGGGGAAATGGCTCTATATCCCGCAGGACGACCCGGCATTCGAAGCCGTCGCCGACAGCATGACCGCGTTGGTGCTCGCCCGCGACCCGCGAATCGGCGTCGAGCCGAAACCGCGTCGCGGCAGAAAGAAGTCCACCTTGCCCGATGCCTGACCCCGCGCGCGGCGCGTGCTATCGCGCCGCCGCCCACACCACCGTTAGCGAGCGCACCCCTTGCGCGCCGCGAATCAGCACGCCTTCGATATCCGCCGTTGCCGACGGTCCGGTGACGAGCGCCGCATACCGCGCGTCGCGGAAATCGTCGCGCCGGTAGACGTCCTGCAAACCGTCCACCATCTCAACCGGGTCGAGCAAGACGATCAGGTGCTGCACGAGGTAGCCCAGCGCGTTAACCACATACTCGCGCTCGCTGAACCACACCGAGCCGGTTTCGGCGACACCGAAACGCGCCCGCACCACGCCGACATCGATATCCTGCAGCGAGGCCGGTTCGGTCTGCGCCGTCAGCACACGCGTGCCCGCGACCTCCGGTGTCGCCGACGCCACCGATGCCGTATCGCCGAAGCGCTCGCGGATCAGCGCGCTCACGTCGGCGGCGGAGGCAACCTCGACGCAGGTGCCGCCCATCGCCAGCAACGCAGCCGTAAAACGCGCACGTAAATCTCCCCCCACCGCGTCGAACAACGGCACGTCGGGCCGTGGCCGCTCTGCGGGTTGCGCCTGGCGTACCTTCTCCAGAAACGCCTCACGCGTTGCCATCTTTACCTCCACGATTCTTCTTGTACCAGGCGTGGAAGGTCAGTTTCGGCGCCTCCGGCAACGCCCGTTGCTTGCCCCAGATATTCAGCGGGTTGTACAACACGAAATTCGGCAGCCCACGCAACGCGCTGCCCATCGACGACACCGTCGCGCGATACAAGGTCGGACTCGCGAGCAACCGCCCCGCCATTTTTAGCACTTCCTGCTTCACGAACGGCACTTCGTGATGCTCGGCGATCACCGTGCGCCACTTGTAGATCTGCTCGTGAATATTGATCTTCACCGGGCACACGTTCGTGCAACTGCCGTTCAACGTCGACGCGAACGGCAACGCGCTATAGCGCTTCAGATCGTAGGTGGGATTGATGATGGCGCCGATCGGCCCCGAGTACGTGCCGCCGTACGAGAGCCCGCCGCTGCGCCGGTACACCGGACAGGTGTTCATGCAGGCGCCGCAGCGAATGCACTTGAGCGAGTACCAGAAGTCTTCCATCGCGAGCCGTTCGGAACGGCCGTGATCGACGAGGATGAAATGCATCTCCGTGCCCGGACGCGGCGCGCGAAAATGCGACGTGTACTGCGTGATCGGCGAACCCAACGCGCTACGCGATAGCATGCGGATAAACACGCCGAGATCGGCCACTGTCGGAATCAGCTTTTCGATCCCGATCGAGGCGATATGCAGCGGCGGCACGTTCGCCGACAGATCCGCATTGCCTTCGTTCGTACACACCACCACGGTACCGGTTTCCGCCACCGCGAAATTACAACCGGTCATGCCGGCCGTTTTTTCGCGCACGAAGTACGGCCGCGTGTTCATCCGCTGGCTTTCCGCGAGATAGTGAATATCGCTGTTCTTCGGATCGGTGCCGATCGTGCGACCGAACAGTTCGGCGACGTCGGCGCGCAGCTTGTGGACCGCCGGCACCACCATATGACTCGGGTCCTGGTGATCGAGTTGCTGGATGCGTTCGCCCAGGTCTGTCTCCATCACCGTAATGCCGCGCGGCTCCAGATACTCGCGCATCTTGCATTCGTCGGTGAGCATCGACTTGCTTTTCACCAGCGTGGTCATGCCGCGTTCGGACATGATCTGGTGCACCAGCGCGTTGTGCTCTTCCGCGGTCGCGGCCCAATGTACGACCACGCCGTTCGCCTCGGCCGCCGCGGCGAACTGCTCGAGGTAGTCCGACAGATGCGACAACGTGTGTTCCTTGATGCCCGACGCCAACTCGCGCATCGTCTCCCATTCGGCGATGCCGTGCGCCTGCGCGTCGCGCTTCTCGCGCAAATCCCACAGCCGCTTGTCGTGAAACGCCACATGCTCGGTCTTCTTGATGAAAGCGCCGGCGGCTTTCGCGTGATCGATACGGCTCATGTGCGCGCTCCATTGAGCACCTGCGCGATGTGGATGAAGCGCGCTTCGGCCTTCATGCGCTCCGCGCAGCCTTGCTGATGCATCAGACACGACATGTCGCCCGAAACGATGTATTCGGCGCCCGCCTGCAGATGATCGCGAACCTTGTCCTGCCCCATACGCACCGACACCGGCTCTTCGGTCACCGAAAACGTGCCGCCGAAGCCGCAGCATTCGTCGGGCCGCGCCGGTTTGACGAACTCGATGCCCTTCACGCCTTCCAGCAAGGTGCGCGGCTTCGAGAACGGCGTGGCCGAGACTTCGGATATGGAGGCTTCCTTCAGATGCCGCAACGCGCTGCAGCTATTGTGCAGACCCACGCGATGCGGAAATTCGGCCCACGGAAATTCGCGCGCGCCGACCACGTCGTGCAGAAACTCGACGAGTTCATACGCGTTGGCGCGAACCCGTTTGACTTCGTCGGTCTGTTCCAGCGCGGTCAGATGTTCGCGCACGTGGTGGATGCAACTCGCCGACGGCCCGACGATGTAATCGTAATCCGCGAAATTGCGCGCGAACACGCGCTCGGCGCCGGCCGCCTCGGCATGCGCGCCGCTGTTGGCCATGGGCTGCCCGCAGCAGGTCTGCTCCTGCGGATAGTCGACCTCAATGCCGAAGCGTTCAAGCAATTCGAGCGTGGCAATGCCCACTTCGGGATAGAACGCGTCGATAAAGCACGGGATAAACAGGGCGACTTTCATAAGCTTTTTGAAAAGAAAATCGGCAGCCGGCGATTCACCTACTGTACTGCGGAATCATGCCGATGAGCCGGACCACGGGTTTTGCCCAATTGGTCAGCGTGGTAATGTTGGTCTGACCACGAAATATAAGGAAGTCGCCGGGCGGTGTCAATCCGCGCATGGGCTTGGGTGGGTATGCTGAGGCGGAAGGCGGCGTGGCCGCCCTACCTCAACGGCAATCAGGAAACGACATTCGCCGTGGGATTCGCGGCGTCGTCCTGATAGATTTCGCGAACGAAGGTCAAATGACGCTCGGCGGCCTTGCGGGCCTTTTGCGCATCGCGCGCCATCACGGCGTCGTAGATCGCCTGATGTTGCGTCATCAACTGCTTTTCCATCGCCTCGTCGTAATCGATCAGCCGATGGTATTGGCGCATGCCCTCGCGAATCAGCGTCAGGATGCCGTGCATCACATGCGCCAACGCGATGTTGTGCGTGGCGTCCGCGATCGCGAGATGAAACGCGGCGTCCAGTTCGGCGAGGTTCACGCGATCTTGCGACAGCGAGCCGGCCTTCAAGGCCTCGAACGCGCCGGTGATCTTTTGCAGATCGGCGGCCGTGGCGCGCTCCGCCGCATACGCCGTGGAAATCGCTTCGAGCCCCTGGCGCAGTTCCAGAATATCGGCACTGGTACGCGGATTCTGCGTAAGCAGTTCGGCCAGCGGCTTGGAGATGATCGGCGCGGTGACGTCCACCACCATGAAGCCGCCCCGCCCCGAGGTTTCAATGTAGCCGTCCGCTTCGAGGCGAATCAGCGCTTCGCGCAGCGAAGGCCGCGATACGCCGAGTTGCGTGGCCAGATCGCGTTCGGCCGGCAAGCGGTCGCCGGGCATCAGCGTGCCGGCCGAGATCAGTTGCTTGATCTGGTCGGACACCACGTCGGAAAGCCGTTTGCGCGTGAAGGACTGGATCGGGCGAAATGGCATGGGCAGCGCTGGAACAGGGGTGAGAACCGGGTTGATGAGGCAGGATTCAACGCACCTGGCGAGCGCGCGAGCGAAGCCTGATGCGAGTGCGTCGAAGCATCGAATTATAGCGGTCCACGGTTTGCCCCGACCTCGCCTTCGCGCCCTACCGCGCCGCAGCCCCCGCGTAAAAGCTCGTCAGATCGCGCTTGAGCGCATGCAAAGCCGCATCGTCGAGATAGATCATGTGACCGGTCGGGTAGTAGGCGAGCCGCACGTTGGCGCGCAGCGGCGCGTCCACGCCGAGATGCGCGAGCGCGTATTCGGTCGCGTAAAACGGTGTGGCGAGGTCGAAATAGCCGTTCAGCGACATGACGCGCAACTGCGGATTCTGCCGCATCGCCTCGGCCAGATCGCCCGCCGCGTAAGGCACCGGCAGATGTTCGCCCCACCATTCGCGATGCTTCCAGTCCCATTGCGTCAACGCTTCGTCGTTGAAGACGCGGTAACGGTCGGTTGGCGTGAAGTGCAGATCTTGCGCAAGATGCTGATGCAACGCGGCGTCGAACGCGCTCGACACGCTGGTCACCGACGCATCGTAATCGGGACGCTCGGACACGCCGTCGAATTCGAGCCCTTCGAAACGCGCGTCGTAACGGCCCACGCTGCGCCCCTGATCGCGCAGCAGTTCACTGCGAAAACGCGACGGATACAAGCGCAACCGGCTGCGCTTCACATAGCCGACGTCGAGCCCGGTGAACTGTGCGATACGCGCCGCGATCGCATCGCGTTCGGCGTCGGGCAGCGCGTCGCCCTGGGCGAGCGCTTGCGCGTACGGTCCGCGAGCGAACGCGCGGGCTTCGTCGAGAAAGGCCGGCAAGCTGGCCGGCTTCGGATTGATCTTGTCGTGATACCACGCAATCGCGGCGAAGCTCGGCAGATAGCTTTCGCTCTGGAAATCGGAGCCCGGCGAAAAGTCGGCGGAATCGAGCACCGACGACATCAGGATCACGCCGTTGAGCCCCATATTGTCCTGCCCCAGCCGATACGCCAGCATCGCGGCGCGCGCGGTGCCGTACGACTCGCCGAGCAGATACTTCGGCGAATTCCAGCGCTGGTTCACCGTCAGATAACGGTCGATGAATTGCGAGAACGCGTCGAGGTCCTTGTCGACGCCCCAGAAGTCCTTGCCCGCGCCATGCCCGACCGTTCGCGAAAAACCCGCGCCCACGGCGTCGATAAAGACCAGATCGGTGCTGGCCAGCAGGCTGTCGGGGTTGTCGTCGAGCACGTACGGCGGGGGCGGCGTGATGGCGGGGCTCGCCGTATGCGCCCGCTTCGGTCCGAACGAGCCCATCATCAGGAACACGCTGCCTGCGCCGGGACCGCCGTTGAACAGGAACGTGAGCGGGCGCGTGCCGGGCGGTTGGCTGGCCACGGTGTACGCCACGTAGAAAACGCTTGCGTTAGCCTGGCCGCTTTTGTCACGCAGCAGCAGATTGCCGGCGGTCGCGGTGTAGTCGAGCTTGCGGCCGTCGAGGCGGATCGTATGCCGGGTGACTGCCGTGGTTTCGGGCGGCACGGGAATCGCGGCGGCTTCGGCTTTCGTCGTATCGCGCGGCGCAGCGGTGAGCGGGCCGCTTCGCGTCGCGGCGGCAGAACGTTGCGGTGCATCGTTGGGCGGCGGATTGCGATTCGCCTGCGCGTCGCCGCCCGGCTGGCTGCTGGCATCGATGCGCCGGTTGGACGCTGGCGCGTGAGCCGAAGGCAAGCCCGGCGCCGAGGCGGCCGTTTCAGCGCTCGCGGCTAAATCGGCCGAGTCATCCGTTTCGGCCGCTGCGTCCGGCTGAACGAACACGCACATCGCAGCCAAACCCAACGCCGCCACGCGAGCCGACCTTGCCATCCGCGCCGCCCCCAAGCCACGCCACGAAAGATCAAAACGAACGCCCATGGTGTCCCCGCTGAAGAATCGCCAGCCGCCGATCCATACCGTGCCGATCTACTCCGCTGCGCGCACAGCCTTCAATCCGCCGACAAACGCCGTGATCCGCTCGCACGCCTCGATCAGTTGCGCTTCATCGACTACAAAACCAAGCCGAACGAAGCCATTCGCCGTATCGCCGAACGCGCTTGCATCGAGCAGCGACACCCCTTTCGCGCGAAACAGCTGCCATGTGAAATCGACCGTGTCGAGACCGGTGCCGCTCACGTCGACCATCATGAACATACCGGCTTCGGGCAGCAGACAGCGCAAACCCGGCACGCCATGCAAGCGCTCGAACACCACGTCGCGGCGACGCCGGTAAATCTCGCGCATTTCAGCGGCAATGTGCGCCTTATGCTGCAAAGCCGTCAACGCGGCCTGCTGAATAAAGCCCGGCAAACCATAGAGCATGGCGAGCGCGAGCCGCCCCCAATGCTCGATCAACTCCGCCGGACCGATCGCCCAGCCGACGCGCCAGCCTGCCATGGCATGCGACTTCGACAGACTGCCGAGCGTCACGGTACGCTCGGCCATGCCGGGCAGCGCGCCAATGCTCACATGCTCGCGTTCGAACGTGAGATCGGCATACACCTCGTCGGACAGCACCCAGAGATCGTGCTCGCAAGCGAGCCGTGCGATGCGTTCGAGATCGGCGCGCGGCATCACGACGCCGGTGGGATTGCACGGCGTGGCGAAGAAGATGGCCCGGGTGCGCGGCGTGATCGCCGCTTCGAGCACGTCGCAGTTGACATGAAAGGCGCGCGCCGCGTCGACTGGTACGGCCACCAGCGTGGCGCCCGCCGCGCGCACGCAGGCTTCGTAGGTCAGATACATCGGCTCGGGAACGATCACTTCGTCGCCGGCTTGCAGCAGGCACAGCGACGCGGCGAAGACGCCGTTCTGCGCGCCCGCGGTGAGGATCACGTTGGCCGCGCCGGTGGCGCAGCCGGTCATGCGCGTGTGTTCTTCGGCGATCGCCACGCGCACCGGTTCGCGGCCGGACACCGCGCTGTAATGCGTGTCGCCGCCGCGCAATGCCTCGACCGCGCGCTCGACGATCGGCGCGGGCGTCGCGAAATCGGGATCGCCCACGCTCAGCACGATGACGTCTTCGCCGTTGGCCAACGCCTGTTGCGCGGTGCGATGAATCTCCCAGGCCGACGTGCGTCTGCCCTGCAAGCGCTCCACCAGATTCGAGTACTTCATTGCGTTCACCCCGTTTTCACTGGACCCGCCAATGTAATGGGGCAAACACCAAACGTCCAGATACGAAGAAGCGCCACGCGAACGGATAGTTCGCCTGGCGCTTCTTCGTTGATATCGGTTCAGCGCGGTCTTCGCGCGGAACGCGCGCGCCGCAAACCGGCGACGCTGAAGCCGGCTTAAACCTGGCGACGCAATTCCGCCGGCGGCACCTTCATCAGATGCCGGTACTTCGCCACCGTGCGACGCGCCACCAGCACGCCCTGATCCGCGAGCATTTTGGCGAGCGAGACGTCCGACAGCGGATCGCGGGTGTTCTCCGCCGCGATCATTTCCTTGAGCAGCGCGCGCACCGCGGCGGCCGAACAGGTGCCACCGCTTTCCGTACCGAGTTCGCGCGGGAAGAAATGCTTGAATTCGAAAATACCGCGCGGGGTAGCCATATATTTGTTGCCCGTAGCACGCGAAATCGTCGACTCGTGCAGGCCGAGTTCGTCGGCCACGTCACGCAGCACCATCGGCTTCAACGCGATTTCGCCGTACTGGAAGAACGCTTTCTGATGCGCGACGATGCATTCCGCCACGCGCTGAATCGTATCGAAACGCTGCTGCGCATTACGGATCAGCCAGCGCGCTTCCTGCAACTGTTGCGCGAGCGGCGAACGGCTGGCGCCGGCCGACTGCGCGAACAGCTCCGCGTACATGCGGTGAATGCGAGCGCGCGGCTGCACGGCGGGATTGATCGCCACCGCCCACTTGTTGCGCACCTGACGCACGATCACGTCCGGCACCACGTAGTTGTCTTCGGTACGGCCGTAGCAATTGCCCGGCTTCGGGTCGAGCTTGCGCACCAGCGCGCAGGCCACCCGCAATTCATCGGCGCTGCAGCCGATCTGCTTCTGCAACTCGGCCTGCTCGCGCCGCGCGAGACGTTCCAGATGATGGTCGACGATCTGTCGCGCCACCTCACGTCCCGGCGTGTCGGACGGCAACGCGTTCACCTGCAGCGACAGACACTCCGACAGCGAACGCGCGCCCAAACCCGGACGATCGAGCGATTGCACGAGACGCAGCGCCACTAGTAATTCGTCTTCGGTCAGTTCCGGTTCGAGATCGACGCTGTCGGCGAGATCCGCAAGCTCCTGGCGCAGATAGCCGTCGTCGTCGAGCGCTTCGATAATGAAACGGGCCACCGCGCGATCGCGATCGTCGAGGCGATACAGCCGCAATGCATCGTGCAGTTGCTCGCGCAGCGTGGGTTGCGAACGCGCCCATTCGGCGGGATCGCTGCCGTCGGAGTCGCCATTTTGACGGGACGAGCTACGGCTGCCGTAGTCGCCGGAGAATTCGCCGCCGAAGTCACCGGCGTCGCCGGGCATGTCGTCCTGACCCGAGCTTTCCATCGAGTCGGCGCTGGACGCCTCGGCAGGCATGGCGTCGGGTTCGGCCGTGGCGACGGTATCGGTGGAGGGCAGCGCGCCGGCTTCGTCGCCCGGTGAAGTGGTTGCCAGCGCAACGTCTTCCGTCTCCGACGAGTCGTACTCGAGGAACGGATTGGTGTCGAGCGCGGTGCGCAACTCCTGTTGAAACTCGAGAGACGACAACTGCAACAGACGCACCGATTGCTGAAGACGCGGCGTGAGTGCGAGAGACTGCCTTGTGCGTAGTTCGATGGAAGGCATTGTAGTGAGGTCCCGTTAATAGCCGAAAGATGGTTCGTGACCTCTCATAGAGCAACTGTCGTACCAGCTCGCGCAACACGCTGTTTTTTATATGGTTTGGGTTTTCAGGCCCGCCAATTGCGCAGGCGCCGCGCGGCCTTTTTTACAAGCACCCGGCAAATTCCGGACCGTATCGGCGCAGCCCGCGCGGCGCCGCGTCGCGCGGCCGTTGCGACCGATTTGTCAGGCGAAATAGCCGCCCGGTAAAGGTCTTGCCGCTTCCTAGACCGATACGGCCAGATCCAGGCACACCCCTTGCGGATGAGCACTATGTGGACGGACGCCGGTCTTTGCAGCGGCAGCAAACGCGGCAACGCAGCGAAACCGCAGGCAAACACCCTCGTCCGGTGTCGATAACGGGCCGTGACGGAACCGTAGCGGCAACGACCCCACGCGAGTCATCGGCGGCTTCGGCCGCGATCGTTCGCAGGCAACAAGACCGCCATTTTCATCAACACCCGAAGGAGAAACCATATGAAGACGATCCAATTTCTCAAGGCAGCAGGTAGCATTGCTTGTGTCGCATTCGCACTGAACGCCACGGCGCAGACCAGCGCCTCGGCGCCGTCGGCCGCGTCGGAAACCATCGGCCAGCACGTCGACGACGGCACCATCACCACCAAGGCCAAGGCCGATCTGCTCGCGGCCAAGAACGTCAAGTCGACCCATATTCACGTGAAGACCCGCAAGGGCGTGGTGTGGCTCACGGGCACGGTGCCTTCGTCCGACGACAAGGCAGCGGCCGGCGAAGTGGTCGAAGCCGTCAAGGGCGTGTCGAGCGTGAAGAACCATCTGAAGATCGCCGCCGAATAAGGTCGGGCAAGCCAACAGGCGGGCGCCGGTTAGCGCCGGTTTCCGTCCTGCGGTGCTTCAGCGGAACAGGAAAAAGCCGTTCGCACTACGCGAACGGCTTTTTTCATGGCGCGCGGTTTTTGCGGTGCGTTCGGCCCGCACGCCCTGGAACCCTTGCGCCGCACGCCTTTCGACCGGTATGGGATAATCACGAAGTTTGCCCGAAGCGCGGCTCAAAAGGTTGTTCGCACGGGCGCGTGAGGGGCCTTTACTCCCGTGGCCCGCTACCCTATCCGCGTTACTTTTCAACCACCACAATGCCCGCATACCGTTCCAAAACCTCCACCGCCGGCCGCAACATGGCAGGGGCACGCTCGCTGTGGCGCGCCACCGGCATGAAAGACGAAGACTTTTCCAAGCCGATTATCGCGGTGGTCAATTCGTTCACCCAGTTCGTCCCCGGCCACGTCCACCTGAAAGACCTGGGCCAGCTCGTCGCGCGCGAAATCGAAGCCGCGGGTGGCGTCGCCAAGGAATTCAACACCATTGCCGTGGACGACGGCATTGCCATGGGCCACGACGGCATGCTGTATTCGCTGCCCAGCCGCGACATCATCGCGGACTCGGTCGAATACATGGTCAACGCGCACTGCGCCGACGCGATGGTCTGCATCTCGAACTGCGACAAGATCACCCCAGGCATGCTGATGGCCGCCATGCGGCTGAACATTCCGGTGATCTTCGTCTCCGGCGGCCCGATGGAAGCCGGCAAAACGCGCCTCGCGAACCCGAAAACCGGCACCATCGAGTTCAAGAAGCTCGATCTGGTGGACGCCATGGTGATCGCCGCGGACCCGAGCTATTCCGACGCCGACGTCGCCGAAGTGGAACGCTCCGCCTGCCCGACCTGCGGTTCGTGCTCGGGCATGTTCACGGCCAATTCGATGAACTGCCTGACCGAAGCGCTCGGTCTGTCGTTGCCGGGTAACGGCACGGTAGTCGCCACCCATGCCGATCGTGAGCAGTTGTTCAAGCGCGCCGGCCGCCGCGTGGTGGAACTGGCACGCCAGTACTACGAAGAGGAAAACGCGTCGATCCTGCCGCGCGCCGTGGGCTTCAAGGCGTTCGAAAACGCCATGACGCTCGACATCGCCATGGGCGGCTCGACCAACACGATCCTGCACCTGCTGGCCATTGCCCGCGAAGCGGAGATCGACTTCACGATGACCGACATCGACCGCCTGTCGCGCATCGTGCCGCAGTTGTGCAAGGTCGCGCCGAACACCAACAAGTACCACATCGAAGACGTGCATCGCGCGGGCGGCATCATGGCGATCCTGGGCGAGCTGGATCGTGCCGGCAAACTGCACACCGACGTGCCCACCGTACACACCGCCACGCTGAAAGACGCGCTGGACCAGTGGGATATCGTCCGTACGCAAGATGAAGCCGTGCGCACTTTCTACATGGCAGGACCCGCCGGCATCCCGACGCAGGTCGCGTTCAGTCAGAACACGCGTTGGCCGAGCCTGGATCTCGATCGTGCCGAAGGTTGCATCCGTTCGTACGAACACGCGTTCTCGAAAGAAGGCGGCCTGGGCGTGCTGACCGGCAACATCGCACTCGACGGTTGCGTGGTGAAGACCGCGGGCGTCGACGAGAGCATTCACGTGTTCGAGGGCACGGCCCATGTCACCGAATCGCAGGACGAAGCGGTCGAGGACATTCTCAACGACAAGGTCAAGGCCGGCGACGTGGTGATCGTGCGCTACGAAGGCCCCAAGGGCGGCCCCGGCATGCAGGAAATGCTTTATCCGACGAGCTATATCAAGTCGAAGGGTCTGGGCAAGGCTTGCGCGCTGCTGACCGACGGCCGCTTCTCGGGCGGTACGTCAGGTCTGTCGATCGGCCACTGCTCGCCTGAGGCGGCAGCCGGCGGTGCGATCGGGCTGGTGCGTAACGGCGACAGGATCCGCATCGACATTCCGAATCGCACGATCAACGTGCTGCTGTCCGACGAGGAACTCGCGCGTCGTCGCGAAGAGCAGAACGCGAAGGGTTGGAAGCCTGCGAATCCGCGTCCGCGCAAGGTATCCGCGGCGCTGAAGGCGTATGCCAAGCTGGTGATGTCGGCCGATAAAGGCGCGGTGCGCGATCTGTCGCTGCTGGACGACTGATCTCGCGGCGGGCTGCGTGCCCGCTCGTGTCGAAGCCGCTCCATGGAGCGGCTTTTTTTATGGACGCGGCGCGCATCGCCGTGCGCCACGCTTGAAGCACAACGGCCTGGCACTTTTACAAGCACCAGGCCGCCGAACTGCTCATGCTACTGCTTCATGCCGCCGCTAACACATGCCGGCAGAAGCCCCCGCTATCACCGCTTCGCAGCCGCATACTGATCGCGCAGGTCACGCACGCGGTCATGGTTCTGCAGCACGCCCTGATACTGCCGCTCGACGATCGCGCGTACGTCCACCGGCAAATCCTTTTCGAGCGCATCGTGATAGTGCTTCTTCGCGACGTCTTCGCCCTTTTCACAATCGGCGAGGATGTCGTGGTCGCTGCGGTCCGTCACGGCCGACTTCAAGTCGACCCAGCCGCGATGCAACGCGCCGCTCATGCTGCCGCCCGTATCGGGCTTGCCGCCCAACGCCTGCACGGCATCCTGCAACTCGCGCGCGCCACGCGTGCAGTCTTCGGCACGCGACAGAAACATCGTCTTCAGTTGCGCGTCGTGTGCGTCTTCAGCTGCTTTGCGAAAGCCCTTCTCGCCGTCCTTCGACGTTTCGACCAGATCGTTCAGTACGGAAATAACGTTCGTAGCCATGCAATACCTCCAGGGGTTTCGTTGATCGTGGAATCCGTCGGCGGGCAAGTGCGACCCGCCAACAGCCTTCGATCACCTATTCGCATGACGCGTGCCCGGCCTGCAAACGCGAAAGATCAGCGGAATCAGCGCGAAGGAGACGACCGCGAGACCGCCGTGGCCGGGCCAATCTTGCCAACGCACGTAAATGTTGCGCGCAGTAGCCGCCACGCATGCGCTACGCGCCTTGCTGCATGGTGCTTTCGTGAATGGCACGGCGGTTGCTTTATCTGCTGCGCCCGCACGCCGCCGACAACGCAAAACACCTGGCGACCCGTGCGAAGGAATTCAGAACAACAGGCAGGCAAAAACGACAGGGAGTGTCACCATGAAAATCAGACGCGCGGAATATCTGGTTGCCATTGCAATCGTCACCTCCGCCACCGTGATGCAGGTTCGCGAACATCTCCTGCAAAACGAAACGTCGCCGGCAGGCGTGCAAAACATGTCGACGTCCTGCGGCGCGATGCACGAAGGTCTGGTGCCCGCCGGCTGCGAAGCGACCAGCGACCAAAGTCGGGGGGATCGTGCGCCGGCAGCGCCGCATGACGCGCCGCGAATCTGGGTGTGAATGCAAGGGTTTAATCTGAACTCAGCCCATGCAAAACGGCCCGACAGTAGTCGGGCCGTTTGCTATTCAAGACGACCGGAATAAACCCGGCAACATCTCACGCCAGCGGTCTCAGGCGTGTCTTTCCGTGTACTCGTTCAAGGGCTCCGGCTGCTTCAACGGATCGAAATCCGCCCAACGTCCCTGCTGCCAGCGGCCGGTTGCGCGCTCGACCGCCGCGCCGCCCGCTTCGCGCAGCACACGCGCGGCGTCGAACTGATTGTCCGGCGACACATGGACCGCGACGAGCACGCCCGAGTCGCGCGTTTCCTCGTGAAACGGCGAGCGGTGCCCCGGCGTCCCACCGCCCCGCGTCCGCATCATGGCGCCGGCCAGCGAGCCGATATAAGCGCCGACGCCGGCCGCAATCAGCGACACCAGAATCGGCGCCGAGAACGCCGCGAAAATACCGACGCCCACCACCGCGCCCGCCGCCGCACCGATCGTGACGCCGAGCCCCGCGCCCTTCGGCGCCTCCCTTGCGCTGGCGTCCGTGGCGGTATCGCCGCCAATCGGATAGCGCGCGTGCTGGCCGCGCGGATTGACGAAAAACAGCGTGACGTCTTCTTCGACGAAACCTGCGTTGAAGAGTTTTTGCGCCGCGTTTTCAGCGGACGGAAAAGTCGTGAAACGTGCTGCGACGATGAGTGACATAAGGCCTCCTTGCATCGTTGATTGACGTCCGCGAACTGCGCGGCCACGCCTTGCTGCGCCGCAAGACGCCCAGACAGGCGCCCGGCCGGCACGCGACAGCGTGGGCGCTACGCCGTGGCGCCACGGTCCGGTTCCATGCCTTCCACTCTGAACAGTCCGCTATGCAACACTACGCCTTCGCCGGCATTCAGGTCGAGCGCTTCCGCGCAAACCGAACGGATGCGATGGCGGCCTTTGTCGAACGCGGACATCAGCGCGGATTCGAGCGCGGAATCGGCGCCGAAATGATCTTCCAGCGCTTCGGCGGTAATCGCGCACGACACCGCTTCGCCGTCCACGCGCGCCATGAAGCGCACCATCAGATTGGCGCCGTCGAAAGCCGGCTCGTCGTCGGAAAAAGTGATCTGCATAAGAGAGTCCTCATAGGCCGGACGCGGCAGGATCGCGTTCATGACGAACCCTTCAAGGCACCGGCGAGTTGCTGCGCCATCGCGAGATGATGTTTGATGGTCGGCAACGCGTGCGCGGCAGCCGCTTTCAGCTGCGAGTCCGTGCCGCTCTGCGCTTCCTGCTGGAACAGATCGACCGCGCGTTGATGCGCTTCCAGCCCGATCTGCTCGACGTACGCCTGATCGAACGCGTTACCCTTGAGCGATTGAAGCTTGCCGACCAACGCGGCATCCGCGGACGGTGTCGTCGTGAAGCCCTTCTTCGCGACCAGCGCCGCCATGCCGTGCGAGAGTTTCGTGTGATCGACGATCATCTGCTGCGCGAATTTCTTCACATGCGGATCGCTGGCATTCTTCAACGCGATCTTGCTCGCGGCGATTTCGGTCGCATCGGCTTGCGACGCGTCCTGCACGAACTGCTGGTCAGCCGGCGAGAGTTGGGTGCCGCTCACCGGCGCATCGCTGGCCGGGGCGTCGCTGGCTTGCGCGTACACCGCGCCGATCGACGCCACGCCTAGCCCCAGCGCGGTCGTCATCACTTGTAGGGAATACCGGAGTTTCATGCATTTTCTCCCTGGTCGACGGGTTCACCGACGCGCAGCGCTGCCACGCGGCGCCACCGGTTTCGTGAGCCGGCGCGCCGCGTCGATCGCTCGCGCTTAAGCCGCCTTGCGCCTGGATAGTTGCGCAATCAGCGTTTTATTGAATGCGGGAAGATCGTCGGGTTTGCGGCTCGTAATCAGGTTGCCGTCCTCGACGACCTCCTGGTCGACCCACGTTCCGCCCGCATTGCGAATATCGTCCTGCAAGCTCGGCCAGCTCGTCACCGTGCGGCCCTTGATGATCCCCGCCGACACCGGCAGCCAGGCGCCGTGGCAGATCACCGCGATCGGTTTCTTCGCGCTGTCGGCGGCTTTGACGAAGGCTTGCGCCTGCGGCAGCAGACGGATCGCGTCGCCGTTCACCACCCCGCCCGGCAGCACCACGGCGTCGTAGTCGGACGCGGTGACTCTGTCGAAGGTGGTGTCGACGTCGACTGCTTCGCCCTTGTCGACGTGTTTGAAGCCCTGAATCTTGCCGGGCTTCGACGAAATGACGTGCACGGTGGCGCCCGCATCGGCGAGCGCGCGCTTCGGCTCGATCAGTTCCGCCTGTTCGAATCCGTCCATGGCGAGGACCGCGATCTTGCAGCCATTCAGCGTGTTGCTCATTCGTGTTCTCCTTCAGTTGCCTGCCGGGACCGGGCGCATTACACGGCGCGGTCCCTTCGTTGTGGGGACATCAGCAAAAGGTGTGCCTATGTCGGTATCCGCGTATCAAAGTCCGTGCGGATCGTCGTCGAGGCCGTCGTCGTCGCGAGCCAACGGGTCGATCGGATCGATCACGCGGTCCGGTTCGATATCGCGGTCCGGGGTGAGCGTCGAGTCGCCGTCGGCCGCGGCGCGCTCGCCGGTGCCCGCGCGATCCGTATCGCTGCCGAGTTCGCTGTCGCCGGTTTCGAGCGCGTGGTTGTCCAGTTCCGAATCGACGTCGAACGCATGGCGCTTCGCGCCGGCGACGTCGCTGCCACTGTCGGACGAATCGCTCGGACCGAGCGCGCCGGTCGTGCCGGACGTCTCTTTAACGACCTGTTGCGGCGCTTCATCGGGGTTTAGCGTGCTGCTCATGGTGTGCTCCTTCGAGGGTTGATGTCGGGGTTGATGTCGGGGTTGATGTCGGTAGTGAAGTTGCGCAAGGACCGTTCCGCTCGCGTTTTCGCAGTACGTCGCGGCATGCGCTGGGCACTCCCTTTGCTTGATGCGCAGACATCGGTGATTTAGCGCCCCATCCGCGCCCCAAGCTTGAAACTTCTACCTGCGACCATGACCGACACGCCCATTCCGAACCCACGCCGCACAGAACGTCGCGGCGATAGCGCAGCATCAGGCGCGAGGCAAAGCGCGAATCAAGGCGCGACGCCGGCCGCGCCGCCGTCCATGCCGCCAGGCCTGCGCCACGCCGACGATTCCAAACCCGGCTACACCCGCAAGCGCGATAAAGACGGTTTCACCTACTTCGACGTGGCCGGCAAGCGTATCGACGACGACGAGCAGATCCAGCGCATCAACGCACTGGCGATTCCCCCAGCGTATGAAGACGTGTGGATTTGCCCTGACGCGCGCGGCCATATCCAGGCGACCGGCCGTGACGCGCGCGGCCGCAAGCAGTACCGCTACCACCCGCGCTGGCGCGAGACGCGCGACGCCGACAAATACGAGCGCATGGCTGAGTTCGGCCGCGCGCTGCCGAAGATCCGCGCTCGCGTGGCGCGCGATCTGAAACTGCCGGGTATGCCGTGCGACAAGGTGATCGCCGCGATCGTGCAGTTGTTGGACACGACGCTGATCCGCATCGGCAGTGTCGAATACGCGCGCGATAACCAGTCGTACGGTTTGACGACGCTGCGCAAGAAGCATTTGAAAATCGAAGCCGGGCAATTGCGTTTCAGGTTTCGCGGCAAAAGCGGCATCGAGCACGACGTCACGGTGAACAATCCGCGCATCAAGCGGATCGTGCGACGCTGCGCCGAATTGCCGGGCCACGACCTGTTCCAGTATCTCGATGACGACGGCTCGCGCCGCACGATCGGTTCGGCCGATATCAACGACTACCTGCGTCGTGCGAGCGGGGCGGATTTCACCGCCAAGGACTATCGAACGTGGGCCGGCAGTGTCTACGCGCTGGCCGCGTTACGGCGGCTGATCTGCGGCAGCGCGGCCGAAGCGCGCCGTCATCTCGTGGCGACCGTCAAGGACGTGGCGGTTTTGTTGCGCAATACGCCCGCGGTGTGCCGGCGTTGCTACATTCATCCGGCGGTGATCGGCGCGTTTGAAGCGGACGAGCTGCAGACGCTGCCGCCGGGTCAGACGCGGCGTGGTTTGCGGGTGGATGAAGTCGCGTTTGCCGCGTTGCTCGCGCATGCGGAGAAACGTGCGGCGAGGTTGGCGCGTCAGGCCGGCGCGAAGGGTCGCAAGACGCGCGAGGCGGCAGTCGCGGATAGCGTCGACGATACGCTGACGAGTTTGCTGAAGAAGTCGCGCGTGGTGCGCAAAGAGATCGCGGCGCAGGCGAATAGCAAAGCGGGTGGACGGACTTCATCACGGGCGACGCGAGCCGGTGGAACAACCCGGGCGCGCGAGGTAAAGCAAGCCGCGCATTGAGCGCTGACGGTCGCGGCGGCGCGGCCACCAGCAGCGCGATTCGATCCGCGCCACACAATGGCGCGGATCAACGGGTCAAGCAATTAGCCGCTCACTGCCCTTTCGTATCGCTGCTCGCATCGGCGCCCGGACTATTGGTCGAATCGGTCATCGGCTTCTTGCTCTTGGTCTTTTTGGCGGTGTGATTCATCTTTGTCGATCCGGAACTCATCGCTCCGCCCGACGCCGGCTGATTCCCCGCCGTGGGCGCCGCCGTCGCCGCGCCGTGTGCGTTACCCGACCCGCCGGTCCCACCGCCACCGCCACCGTTGCCATTGCCGCCGCCCGACTGCGCGAACGCCGCGCCCGACATCGCGACGAGTGCCGAAACGACTAATGCCTTTGCGTATTTCATTGAGATCTCCCTGAGTGAGTGTGCGAACTGCGCAGCGGTTGCCGCGTCACCTCGACGGCATGCGCGCCGTTGCCCAAGCGAGCCGCAAGGGCCATGCCTCACCAGGCGCTTTTTAAAACGCGAGTCAACGCGACCTCACGCGGCACCCGCAAGCAACCGTAACGAAACCGAGGAACGCCGGTTGCTGCACCTTGCGTACATCCAACCAGTGGAGGAGTCACATCATGCTCAACCAGACACAGACGCAAGCCGGCATGAGCCAGGGCCAGGGCGCCCGCATCGTCGGCAAGGGCAGCGCAACCGCGGACGGTCCCGGTCCGGACGTGATGGCCGCGGCCACTCTCGACGGCAACAAGGTGCTCAGCAGCGACGGCGAAGACATCGGCAAAATCAAGGACATCATGCTCGACGTTGGCTCGGGCCGCGTGGCGTATGCGGTGCTGTCGAGCGGCGGTTTCCTCGGCATCGGCGACAAACTGATGGCGATTCCATGGCATGCATTGACGCTCGATACCGAGCAGAAGTGCTTCACGCTCAACATGACCGCCGAGCGCGTGAAGAACGCGCCGGGATTCGACAAGGATCACTGGCCGGCCATGGCGGACCAGACCTGGGCCACCTCCGTGCATCAGTACTACGGCAGCGAACCCTATTGGGGCCGCGGTGCGTACGATACACGCGACGACCTCGGCGTCGGCGATATTCCGGCGGGATCGTCGGATGCGCCCGAGGCGGGCGGGCTGAAGCTTTAAAGGCCACACCCGGCCGGATGCGCCGGCCTGCCGTGCTTGCGGCGGCCGCCGCGTTTCACTTCGCTGCAGCTACACATTGATCAGGAACAGAAACCATGGCCACCCGAAAAGCCAGCAGCAAATCGAAGCGCCCGGTCGCGCGTGGCAAATCGGGCCGGCCACCGCGTCAGCGGCATGCCCAAGCCCACGCGGCGCATCGCGCGAAAGCATCGACCGGTTCCGCCAGCAGTACTCAGAAATGGTCGCACCACGTGATGGAAACCAGCGACGCGATGGATATCGAGCACGATATTTTCAAAACCGGTAGTGCCGAAACCATCGCGCACTCGCTTAAGCAATCCTCCGCGCGGAGTCGTCGCCGTAAAGGCACGCCGTTTCAGTCGGCCATGTCGATGCTGAATTTCTATATCAATCGCGCGGGCAAGAACCTGCCCAAAACACGGCGCGCCACACTGCAACAAGCCAAGCGCAAGTTGCGCGAAGCATTCGGACGCGAGCCCTAGCGCAACGCGTCCGGCCTCGCGCCCTCCTCAACCGGTCACGCAAGCGCCACCCGCATGCCGGCCTTCACCGGATGCTCATGCACGAAACACTGTGGTTTCTCATCGTCGGCGCCGTGCTCGTTTTCATGGGCGTGGCGGCGACAACCCTGCGGCGACTGCCCGTCAGCGCCGCGATGTTTTACCTGCTGACGGGCTACCTGCTCGGGCCGCCCGGCTTCGACCTGTTGCGCCTCGATATGGCCGCCGACGCGCACGTGCTGCGCGTCGTCACCGAAATCGCGCTGCTCGTCTCGCTGTTCGCCATCGGTCTGCGGCTGCGGCTCGGCGTATTCGACAAACTCTGGACCGTGCCGCTGCGGTTGGGCTTCGTCGCGATGCTGGCGACCATTCCGCTGCTCACGCTATTCGGCGTCTACGTTCTGCAATTAGCCTGGGGGCCGGCCTTGCTGCTCGCCGCGATCCTCGCGCCGACCGATCCCGTACTCGCGCACGACGTGCAGGTCCACAACCCCGGCGATCACGACCTGTTGCGCTTCGCGCTCTCCGGCGAAGGCGGCCTGAACGACGGCATTGCCCTGCCCTTCGCGGCGCTCGGCCTCGCGGTCTGCGCCGCGCCGGCGGGGCACGCGGCCGGCTTGCTGAATCTCGCGCTCCTCGCCGGCATGGTGTGGGGCGTGGCGGGCGCGATCCTGATCGGCGGCGGGCTAGGCTGGGCGACCACGCATGCGGTTGCCTGGTTGCGCACACGTCACGCGCAGGCCTTGGGACTGGAAGGCTTTTTCGCGTTAGGTCTGATCGTGTTGTCGTTCGGCGCCGCGCAACTCGCGAACACGTACGGATTCCTCGCGGTGTTCGCGGCGGGCGTCGCGATGCGCCGCGTCGAGCATCGCGCGAGCGGCGGTATCTCGCCGCGCCAGGCGATCGGCACGGTCGATTCCGAAGACGTCGACGCCACCGCCGCGCATCCCGACAAAGCACACGCCTATATGACGGAGTCGGTGCTCGGCTTTACGATCGAACTCGAACGCATTGCCGAAGTGGCCGTCATGGCGATGGTCGGCAACGTGCTCGCCAACTTGCCGGGGCCGCTCTTCACGTGGCAGACGGTGGCGCTATGCGCCGCGTTGTTTGCGATCGTGCGGCCGGTTGCGGTCGAACTCTCGCTGCTCGGTTCGAGCGCGACACCCACGCAACGGCGTTTGATGAGCTGGTTCGGCATTCGCGGCATCGGCTCCTTTTACTACCTTGCGTACACGCTCGAAAACGGCGCCCCCGCCGACGTCACGCGCCTCGTGCCGCTAACGCTCGCGGTGATTGCAGCGTCTGTCGTGATTCATGGTGTATCGGCTACGCCGTTGATGAACTGGTATCACCGCTTGCGCAGCCGGGAAAGCTGAAAGCGGATAAGCGGATCACGCCGGATACCGAAGCGAAGCCATACCGGCCGCGATGCAAACGGCATGCAACGCATGCCGGCAAAGCCTCTGCCGATCACACCGCGTTTCAAACAAATCGTGGAAACATCCACGCATAATTTGAATACCGATGCGCTATGCATTTTTTGAAAATAATTACCGCCAATAGGTATTGGACGAAAGCAAAAAACCCAGAATCGAGTCTAGTCGCTTTAAGCATTCTTAACTAAGATAGCCGCTAACTCATTGCCGAGAGCGCGACGACATCGATGCGAAAGTACCGGGTCACTTTTGCCGTCCCAGGCGAATGCCACGTATAAATGACGCATCGTGGCTCGCGTTACTCGCCCAGGGTTTGGCTTCGGCCGGCAGCACGTGAGCCGATGTCCGCGCGGTGTGAACGCGCGGCATGGCGCTTCGTGCGGGTTGCGTCGCGGTTCGCGTTACCTGCGCTCCTAACGGTTTTGGTCTGGCTGCATGGCGCCGTCGCCAACGCCGCGACGGAGTCCGGCAATGCGATAGACCCAGGCGCGCCGGCGTCGCAGACGTTATCCGCTGCGGCGGCGCCTTCCGGCGCAAGCCCGCGCCAGCCTTCATTCGCGCTGTACTACGGCAAGAATCCGCCCGTCGAGTTGCTGTCCGCTTACGACGCCGCCGTGGTCGAACCCGACAGCGGTTTCAACCCACTGGCGCACGCGCTACCGCACACCACCTGGTTCGCTTACGCGAGCGTCGGCGAAGTGCTGCCTTCGCGCAGCTACTACGCGGCGCTGCCCAAAGCCTGGCTCGCGGGTCACAACGAGGCATGGGCCTCGCGCGTGGTCGATCAGAGTCAGCCGGGCTGGCCCGCCTGGTATGTCGAGCACGTCATTACGCCGCTCTGGAATCAGGGTTATCGCGGCTTTTTCCTCGACACGCTCGATTCATGGCAACTGGTAGCCAAAACGGAATCCGATCGCGCCGCTCAACAAGCCGGATTGGTGGCGGTAATCCGCGCCATCAAACAGCGCTATCCCAATGCGAAATTGATTCTGAATCGCGGCTTCGAAATTCTGCCGCACATTCACGATCTCGCTTATGCGGTCGCATTCGAGTCTTTATATCGCGGCTGGAATCAGGCGCAGCAACGCTATACGGAAGTCCCGCAAGCCGATCGCGACTGGCTGCTGGGCGAGGCGAAGACGATTCGCGAGCAATATCATCTGCCGGCGATTTCGATCGACTATTGCCCGCCCTCCGATCGCGCCTGCGCGCAAGACGCCGTCGACAAAATCCGCGCGCAAGGTATCGTGCCGTATGTGACAGACGGCGGGCTCGTCACCATGGGCGCGAGCGCGGTCGAGCCGCTGCGCCGGCGCATTCTCGTGATCCAGGACCCGCCGGCGCGCACCGATCTGAACGTGTCGCCCGGCGTGCGCTTTCTCGCCATGCCGCTGAACTATCTGGGCTACTGGATCGACTACGCCGACGCGCGCGAGCCGTTGCCGCAAGGCGATCTGCGCGACCGCTATGCCGGCATCGTGCTGTGGATGAACAACGACGTGCCGCGCGCCACCGAATATCGCGCGTGGCTCTCCGCGCAAGTCGACGCGGGCTTGCCGATCGCGGTGTTCACGTCGTTTGGCGCGCAACTCGATCCGGCGCTCGCGCAGAAGCTCGACTTGCAGGTGGTGCCGGGCCAGCCGTCGAAAGGCAAACTCGAGGTCGAATCGTTCGATCCGAAGCTGATGGGTTTTGAAATGAAGCCGCGCCCGGACCCGCACGACTACACCGCGGTGCGCGTCGGCCCGCATAGCCGCTCGCTGCTGAGGCTGCGCTCGGGCAACTTCGTGATCGACGGCGCGGCGCTCACGCCGTGGGGCGGCTACGCAATGCGGCCGTTCGGCGTGTTCGATCTCGGCGCGGTCAATCAGGCGCGCTGGGTCGCGCAGCCAATCGCTTTTCTGCAAGCCGCGTTGCGTTTGCCCGCCGACATGCCGGTGCCCGACACCACCACGGAGAATGGCCGCCGTCTGCTGATGTCGCATATCGACGGCGACGGTTTCGCGTCGCGCGCGGAATTCAGCGACCACGGCACGCCGAACACCGACGCGTCGCCGCAGTATTCCGGCGACGTGCTGTTCCGGCTACTGCGCGACTCGGGCATGCCGACCACGGTCTCGCTGATCGAAGGCGAAGTCAGCGACGACGGACCATACAAGGCTTTCGCCGCGCATTTGCGCCTGCTTGGCCGGCGCATTTTCGAACTACCGAATGTCGAGGTCGCGACCCATACTTACACGCATCCGTTGCAATGGATGCGCGTCACCGGCCTCGGCATCTCGAACGACAAGGACGTGCCGACCGAAGGCGGCAGCCAGACCAACAGCACCGGTCTGTCGATCGACATTCCCGGCTACCGCTTCAACATCGACCGCGAGATCGGCGGGTCGATCGGCTACATCGACAAACAGATCACGCCGCTCACGAAGCCGGTGCGCATGGTGCTGTGGAGCGGCGACTGCCAGGTGCCCGCGCCGGTGCTGAAGGCAGCGTATGAAGCGGGTGTGCTGAACATGAACGGCGGCGACACGCTGATTACAAAGAGCTATCCGAGCTGGACCGCGATCGCGCCTCTCGGCGTGATGAAAGACGGCTACTTCCAGGTGTTCGCGCCGAACCAGAACGAAGAGTTGTACACCGATCTGTGGCATGGACCGTACTACGGCTTCACGCGCGTGCTCGAAACCTTCGCGATGACGGACCAGCCGCTCCGCTTCAAACCGATGGACATTTACTACCACATGTTCTCCGGCACCAAGTTCGCGTCCGTGCAGGCGTTGCAGCAGATTTTCGACACCGTGTTGCGGCAACCGGTGAATCCGGTGTTTTCCTCCGAATACGCGCGCAAGGTGCTGGATTTTCTCGACATGAGCATTGCACGCGACGGCGCACGCTGGGTGGTGCGCGACGGCGGTCAATTGCGCACCGTGCGGCTGCCGCCCGGAAAAGTGCCGGACATGGCGAGCGCGACGGGCGTGGCCGGTTATCTGCCCGGTCCGGGCGGCACCTATGTGCATCTCACCGGCGGCGAAGCGAGCTTCACGGTGATCGATGCGGCCAGCGCGCGACGCGTGCCGTATCTCGCCGACGCGAACGGCCGCATCGACCATTTCGAACGCACGTCGGGCGGTTTCTCGTTCGATCTGCGCGCGCGGATCGCGCCACAGTGGCGCCTCGCAAATGCGGGCGCCTGCCGCGTGAGCCACCGACCTCTTTCCAACAACGCCCACCAATTGCATGTCGACGTCGCCTGCGACACCTGAACGGCAGCGGCTGTTTTCGCCGGCCGTGATCCTCGTGCTCGGCGCGCTCACCGCGCTGATGCTGGTGCTCGCCTATCCGCGCGACAAGCTGGAGCCGCGGCTGCTGCGCGGCACTAACGCGGACGGTTTGACGATCGCTTATCTGGAAGCGTGGCTGCGGATCGATCCCGACAACACGGACGTGCTGTCCGAACTGACGCGCGAGTATCTGAAGGGACAGCGGATTGCCGAGGCGTCGCGTGTGCTCAACCGCTTGCAGCAGTCGCACGATCCGGCCGCAAGGCAAGGTGCGCTGGCGATTCGCGTGTCGATCGCGCAGCAGCGGCTATACGCGCTGAAGGCCGACGATCCCGCGCGAGCCGCGCGACTGCGCGAACTGGACGCCCTGCTGCGAGAAGCCGCCGCGTACACCTGGGACAACGAGCAGCTTGCGTTGCTGGCGCGTCAGGCGCGCGGCCTGAACGACAGCGAACTCGCGGCGCGTTACTACCGTCAATTGATCCAGCGCGATCCCGCGCATGCGAGCGGCTGGCTGGTCGACCTCGCACAGACCGAACTCGGCAACGGCCGCTATGCGGCGGCGGCGAACGCGTGGTTCGAGGCGCAACAGCACGCCAGCGAGCTGGACCAGCGCCGCGCGCGATTTATCGCGGGCGTGAAGGCGCTGCAGGCGGGCAACGACCCGCTCGCGGCGATTCAGGCGGCGAATGCCCATCTCGGCGACCTCGCCGACGATCCCGCTACGTTGCGCTATCTCGCCAATCTGGCGCTCGCAGCCGGCCGGCCCGATCTGGCCGAGCGGTATGTGAAGCGGCTGCTCAAGATGTCGGCGGTGCCACCGCGCGGGATGCGATTGGCTGCGTTGGCCGACACCGCGTCTGTCGACTATCGCAATGCCCGAGGCGTCTGGTTACGCGCCGCGTGGTATCGGCCGGTGCGTCGAGCGCGGGGTTGGCAACACGCGAACGCACCCATCGACCAGCGCGGCAGATTCATCAGAATTGCCACGACAGCGACCGCCGCCGCCCCAACGCCCCCCAGCCCTCCCGCCGAATCCGACCATGAACTCGCGTACCGCGTGTTCCTCGCCAACGGCGACGTCGCCAACGCCCAGCGCATCGCCCAGGCGGCGCTCGACACAGACCCGCAATCCGCGTTGTGGCGCGGCCGTCTCGCGCAGGTGGCGGAATGGAATCATCAACCGCAGGTGGCGCTGCGCAATTACCTCGCGCAGGCGCAAGCCAACGGCGACGCCAACGCCTGGCAGCAGGTCGCGCGCCTCGCTCCCGGCTTGAACGACAACGCCGCCGTGCTGGCCGTCACGTTGCATCAATCGGAACAACAGCCGGACAATCTGAAGCTGATCGACGCCGTGGTGTTCTCCTACGAACAACTCGCCGACCCGGACAGCGCGCTGCGCTTTCTGCAGGCGCGCATGCACGGCGCGCAACGCCGCGCGGTGATGGAACGTTACGCGCTGATCGCCGAGCGCAAGGGCGACGACGATCTCGCGCTGCGCACGTGGCGCGACCTCGAACGCGAGTTCGGCCCAAACAGCGCCTACGGCCTGAAAATCGCCACCCTGCTTTACACGCGTACCCAGTTCGACGCCGCGCTCGCCGCGATGAACGAGGCCAAGCCCGCCGCGCCGAATACCGACGGCGACTTCTGGCGCTTCTACGCGCTGCTTGCCAACACGGTCCAGCATCCGCACGAGGCGAACCAGGGCTATCGCGCGTTGATCGCCGGCGGCAAAGCCGACGCCGACGACTACGAAGCGATGACCGGTTTCTACAACGATTCGCCGCTCGACGCCGGCCGTCTCGCCGAATACGCCTACCGCCATGGCGGGCCACCGCGCGCGCTATCGCAGGCGCTTTACAACTATCAGCGCGCCCGGGCCTGGGGCCGGATTCGCGCATTGCTTGCGTCGCTCTCTCCCGAGGAACGCAGCGCCGCCGAACAGTCGGCCACCTTCCTGCTGGCGCGCGCCGAATACGAACGGCAAACCGGCTCGGTGGAAGACGCCGAACGCGATATCAAACGCGCCGCGAGACTCGCGCCCGACAACACCGAAGCACGCGCCGCCTATCTGTGGATGCTGACCGATCGCGGCACCGACGCCGAGTTGCGCAATGCCATGCGCAACGATGCCGGCGACGCCGAAAACGATCCGCAACTGTGGGCGCCCTACGCGGCCGCGTCGATGCGTCTCGGCGACGGCCGCACCGCGCTGCACTATCTGCACAAACAGTCCGCGCAGGCCGCGCAGAGTCCACTGTGGCGGCTGACCTATGCTGACGCGCTGGAACTGAACAGCCGCATCGACGAGGCGTGGCAATTACGCCGCGGCGTCTGGCTCGAACTGGCGCGGCACCGCCGCGATCCGGCGCAGGCGAGCGCGCTGCCTGCCGCCGAGCAGGACGATTTGCGCGGCCGCTACGTCGCGCTGACCACGCTGTTCGACAACGGCGACCGCTCGCGCGCCGTGCTGATCGAGATGCTGCGCGCGGACCAGGCGAGTCAGACGGACGCGCAATCGGCGCAGACCTCCGAACTCGGCGACATCGGCCTGCTGCCGCCCGCGCAACAGGACGCGATCCGCAAGGAGCGGCGCGTTTATACGGCCATTGCGCGCGAGGCGGCGATTTCCTGGGCCCAGGCACAGGACGCGTCCGACATGGAACGCGCGTGGCTGGAAAAGCAATACATTCAACGCAGCACACGGCCGGTGTACGCCGAGGCCCAACTGGCGATCAACGAGGGCGACGTCAACGAATTGTCGCACCTGCTCGACACCTTGCCCGATCTGATTCCCCGGCAAAACAAGGTCGATGCGCAAACGCTGACCGGCCGCAACGCCGACGCGCAAACCACCGCGTTCGAGTCGCTCACGAGCCTGCCCAACGACAGCGTGATGCACGGCCAGCTGCACGACCGGCTGCTCAGCAACGCGCAGGCGGTCGCGCCGTCGGTCCGTTACAGCGATCAGGGGCCGTTGCGCTTCAGCGAGGAATCGATCACGGGCGGCGTGCGGCTGACGCCGTCGCAGGCGTTGCAATTGCGTTACCGGCAGCGCGACCAGAGCACCGACGCCGCATCGCTGCCCAACGCGCCGAATCACGACCGTTTGCTCGAAGGCGTCTACTCGCACAAGGGGCAATACGACGAAGAACACGTGATCGTCGGCCGCCGCGAAGCGTTGAAGGACTTCGTGACCGCGCGTGTGGAAGGCACCTACGCGGTGAACCCGAAACTCACGCTCACCTATGCGGCCGGCTACAACCAGTCCGCGACCGAAACCACGCAACTGACCGTGGCCGGGGTGAAGGACGTCGCGTCGCTCGGCTTCAACTACCGGCTCGATTCGCACTGGTTCGGCGGCGGCCGTTACGAGTACGACCGCTTTCATGGTCAGGACCGTTCGTCGCTCGGCGACGGCCATCTGGTCGAGCTGAACGCCGGCTACAAGATCAAGGCCGACTATCCCGACTACACGATCCGCGCGGTGTTCTCGCACGGTCAGTACAGCGCCAACGGCACGCCGGGCGCGGCGTTGCAGAACCTGCTGCCGGCCGGCACCGCGTTCAACGCGCAGGCCTTCATGCCGCAGACCTTCACGCAGGGCGGCCTGCTGTTTTCCTTCGGCGACGACCTGCCGGAGAACTACTCGAAAGGCTGGCGGCCGATGTTTTCCGCCGGTCCGCTGCGCGACTCGCGCGCGGGCTGGTCGGGCCAGGTGATGGCCGGCCTCGTGGGGAGTCTGTTCGGCGGCGATCAGGTGCTGATCTACGGCTTGTATCAGGGGGCGTCGTCGAATCACTCGACCTCCGTGAAGGAAATCGGCGCGCGGTATCAGTGGCTGTACTAGAACACGTCGGCAAGTTGCGGCTTGCGCGGCGAATCGAATCAAGCCTGTCTGACTGGAGAGCAAGATGGACCAAGCAAAACAAGCTCAAACGAAGCGGCCGCGCGTGCGCACCGCGATGCTGTCGATCGTGCTCGGCGCTGCGCTCGGTGCAAGCCTTGCAGGTTGCTCGGTGATCGATCGCAGCACCGCGCCGGCATTCTCGAAGAGCGACACGTGGGTGATCCTGCCGATCGCCAACAACACCGAGACGCCGCAAGCCGGCCAGCGAGCCGCATCGATCGCGCAAAGCCTGCTGAGTGCGTATGGCTACGCGAATTTGACGCGCTATCCGGCCAGCGCCGACGACGAAACGCTATTCGATCCGGCCAAGCCGGACGCGCAGCAGAACGCGCTGAACTGGGCGCGTCAGCAGAATGCGCGCTATGCGCTGAGCGGCGCCGTCAACGAGTGGCGCTACAAGGTCGGTGTGGATGGCGAGCCGGCGGTCGGCATCACGCTCGACGTGCTCGACGTGCAAAGCGGCAAGGTCGTCTGGACCGGCACCGGCAGCCGCACCGGCTGGAGCCGCGACGCGGTGTCGGGCGTGGCGCAGAAGCTCGAGCGCGAGTTGCTGAGCCCGCTGGCGCGCTGAGCCGGGATCATGCCGACGCGTCCGCCCTTATGTCAGCGTTCGCGGGGTTCACGGCGAACCCGGGCGCCCGACACTCACGCCAGTGGTCTTTCAACCGATACCAGGAAGCCCTCGCCATGAACACGCGTGCTCCGGATCAATTCGCGCCGCGCTCCCGGCATCGGCGCCGTCAGGCGCAAAGCGTCGGCGCGGGCTCGTGGTGGGCGCGGCTGGTCGCGCCGCCGCGCGGCTCGATGCGTCGCCGCGCCGTCACCACGCTCGAATCGGTCCTCGCGACGCTGCTCGCGATCGGCCTGTGCTGGCTATTCCGGCCGCACAACCCGCTGCTGATTCACGTCGGCTTCGTCTGGATCTGGATCGTGCCGATCGTGCTGGCGCTGCGCTACGGATCGATTGCGGGAACCTTCTCCGGCCTGATTCTGCTCGGCGCGTGGTACGTGCTGTATCCGGGCGCGGATCCGTCGTCGCTCGGTTCGATTGCGCATGTGCTGGGCGAGTCGCAAACCGAGGCGCAGCCGTTTCCGGTCGGCTTCTTCTTCGGCGGCTTTGCGTTCACGCTGCTGTGCGGGCAATTCGGCGACGTGTGGATCACGCGACTCGGCCAGGCGCGGATGGCCAACGACTACCTCGCCGAACGGCTGTCGATCCTCACGCGCAATCAGTTTTTGCTGCGGCTTTCACATGAACGTCTCGAACAGGATCTTCTCGGCCGCCCCGCCACGCTGCGCGATTCGCTAGCGCGGATGCGGGCGGTGACGCTAACCCAGGAGCCCGGCAACGCGCAACGCGGCGTGGTGGATCTGCGCGGCGCGCAGCAGTTTCTGGACACCGCGGCGCAGGCGTGTCAGCTCGAAGGCGCGCGTCTTTACGCGTGGCGCGACGGCGAGCCGCATGACGAAGCCGCCGCGTGGATCGGCGCCACCTTCGAACTCGACGCGGACGATCCGCTGGTGCGCGAAGCACTCGAAGTCCGCACGCTCGTCCATATCGAATCGGCAACCCAGCAAAAGGCCGCGCAAAGCCGCTATATCGCCTGCGTGCCATTGATCGACGCGCTGAAGCAACCGGTCGGCCTGCTGGTGATCGAGCGCATGCCGTTTCTCGCGTTGACGCGCGACAACCTGCAATTCCTGCTGGTGCTGTGCAACTACTACGCGGACGGCGTGCAGCATGCCGACGTCACGCGCGACCTGCTGCAGGCGTTTCCCGATTGTCCCTATGATTTCGCGCTGGATTACGCGCGGCTCGTGCATCTGTATCGCGATACACGGGTGCGCTCGTCGCTGGTCGCGCTGGTGTTCGACGAGCGCACGGCCAGCACCACCTGGTACGACCACGTGCTGCGCACGCGGCGCGCGCTGGACGTGCAATGGGCGCGCAACAACGGCTCACAGCGCGCGATTCTGACGTTGATGCCGCTGTCGGGGGAAGGCTCGATCGACGGCTATCTGCTGCGGATCGAAGACAATCTGCGCGCGCAATACGGCGTCGATTTCGAGTCGGCCCGGATTGCCGTGCACGCGATGCTGATCGCCGACGCGGAGCCGGTGAATGAATTGCGGCGTTTGCTGGAGCGCTGCGATGCGCGAGTCTGACGCGGATTCGGCGCGGGGGACGTCTGAGTCAGCTCATGGCTCGGCTCGTCGGTCCGCTTCGGCTTCACGCTCCAGCGTGTTGTCCGCGGCGATCGCCGTGCTCGCCGGGCTCGGCGGCGTCGCCTTGCAACTTGCGGTCTTCGCGATCGCCACCCACGGCGCGCCGGATACCTCCGCGCAATGGCTCGGCGGCCTCCCGGAAGACGCGCCGGCCGGCGATGCCGCGCGTCTGAACACGCACACGCTGCTGCTCTGTCTGCTGATCCAGGCGCTAGCCGCCCTGCTGATCTCGCTCGGCATCGCACGCGCGCTGCCGCAGCATTACCGCGCGCCGCGCAAAAGCGTGCTCGCCGCGCTGTGGTTCCTGAACTTCGCGCTGCCGATCGGCGGTGTGGCCTGCACGCTCGGTGCGCTGGCCATCGCGAGCATCCTGCCGCGTCCGGCCGAGCGCTTGCCCGTCACGCGGATCGACGAGCCCGAATTCGCCGCGAATCTGATCGGCAACGTGTCGTATGGCCGTGGCGCACGGCTGAAGGCCGAGTTGCAGAACGCCGACGCCGGCACCGCGTTTCGCATGACCGCCCTGCTGGCGATGCAATCGATGCCCGCGCGTACCATCTCCCCCTTGCTGCAAGGCATGCTGGCCGACCCGCTCGACGACATCCGTCTGCTGGCGTACGGGATTCTCGACAATCGCGAGAAAGCCCTCACGCAGCGGATTCTGGTGGAACGGCCCAAGCTCGACCGCAAGCTGCATCCGGAGCTGAACGACACCGACCGGCGGCGCGCCAACAAAACCCTCGCCGAGCTGTATAGCGAGCTGATTTACGAGCATCTGGTCACGGGCGACGTCTATCGCAACGCCGCCGATCAGGCCGACGGTTTCGCCGTCGCGGCGCTCGACGCCGATCCCGACGACGCCTCGCTCTGGCGCCTGCGCGGCCGCCTCGCACTCGACCGCCGCGAACTCGACAACGCCGACACCATGCTGCAACGCGCGATCGACTGCGGTTTTCCGCGCGAGCGGATGCTGCCGTATCTCGCCGAGGCCGCTTATTTGCGACGCGATTTCTCGCGCGTGCGCCGCTTGCTGCGCGAGATGGACAGTCACGCGGGCGGCTCGACGTTGCATGCGGTGCTGGCGTTCTGGCAGGGGCGCGAGGCGGCTAAAGCCGGCGACGCTGCCAGCCCACGCGATTCACGTGGCCCGCGGGCGGCAAGCGCCGATGCCAACGCTTCCGACCGCTCCGATTCATCGGCCCGCGACGCCATGCGCCGTGCCATGCCCGCCCCCCTGTCCGCGCCGGACGCCCCGCCGAGACGCCCAACATGAACGCTCCTAAAACCGCCGCCACCGTCGTCTCACACGCGCCGCCGAAACTCCCGCGCGCGGCCTCCGCCGATATCGCGCTACTGCTCGAAGGCACGTTTCCGTATGTGAGCGGCGGCGTCTCCAGTTGGGTCAACCAGATCATCCGCGCGTTTCCGGAGTACACGTTCGCGCTGTGCTTTCTCGGCAGCCGTCCGCAGGACTATCCGAAGATGTCGTACGCGTTGCCGGAGAACGTCGTGCATCTGGAGAATCACTATCTGTACGACTTCGCGCCGCCGCCGATGATCCGTCACCAGCCCGGCGACCCCGCCGCCTTCATGCAGGCCGGTCAGATGCACGAGAAGCTGCGCAATCCCGCCATGCGCCAGGCGGCCGGCCGGATGCTCAAGGACATGCTCGACGATCTGCGGCCCGGCGGTGCGCTCGGTGAGGAAGCGTTTCTGTATTCGAAGGAATCGTGGACGTATCTGACCGATCAATACCGGCAGTTCTGCACGGACCCGTCGTTCGTCGATTATTTCTGGACCGTGCGCATCATGCACAAGCCGCTGTGGCAGTTGGCCCGCATTGCCGAGGGATTGCCCAAAGTGAGGATGTTTCATACCGTCTCGACCGGCTACGCGGGTTTTCTGGGTGCGTTGCTACGTTACCGGCATGGCCGTCCGCTGCTGGTGTCGGAACACGGCATCTACACGAAGGAACGCAAGATCGATCTGTTTCAGAGCCAATGGATTCGCGACAACCGCAGCATCTTCGAACGCGACGTGTCGCAGATCGGCTATTTCCGCGACCTGTGGGTGCGTTTCTTCGAAACGCTGGGCCATGTTTGCTATGACGCCGCCGAAGACATCATCGCGTTGTACGAAGGTAACCGTCGACGTCAGATCGTTGACGGCGCACCCGAATACAAGACCGCCAATATTCCGAACGGCGTGAACCTACCGCGGCTCGCGCCGTTGCGCGCGCTGCGCGGCGCGCAGGTGCCCAAGACGCTGTGCCTGATCGGCCGCGTGGTGCCGATCAAGGACATCAAGACCTTCATTCGCGCGATGCTGACCGTGGTGCGCCAGATGCCGGAGGCCGAAGCCTGGATCGCCGGTCCCGAAGACGAGGACGAGTCGTATGCGAACGAATGCCGGGCGCTCGTCGAGAGTCTCGGCTTGCAGGACAAGGTGAAGTTTCTCGGCTTCCAGAAGATCGATGAGTTGCTGCCCAAATGCGGCGTGCTCGTGCTGAGTTCGATTTCCGAGGCACTGCCGCTCGTCGTGCTTGAAGGCTTTGCGGCGGGCGTGCCGTCGGTGACGACCGACGTCGGCTCATGCCGTCAGTTGATCCACGGACTCGACGGCGAGGACGCGGCGCTCGGCACGGCGGGCCGCGTGGTGCAGATCGCCGATCCGCGCGCGCTCGCCGAGGCCGCGCTCGACCTGCTCGACGAAGACAACTGGCATGCGGCGCAAAAAGCCGGCATCGCAAGAGTCGAGCGGTTTTATACGCAGGATCAGATGGTGGGCTCGTATCGCGAGCTGTATGCGCGGCTAACGGCGCTAGCGGATCTGGAGCCGACGCCGCAGCAGGCGTTTTCATCTTGACGCGGCGCTAAAACCGCGCGGATGCCGCACTGAGCCACCACCCAATCAACCCAAACGGGACGGATCGCCATGGCCGGAATCGGCTTCGAACTGCGCAAGATGCTCCGCCGCGATACGCTGCTGGGGCTGATGCAGGCTTATACGTACGCGGGGCTGATCGGCGCGGGGCCGTGGGTGCTGTCGATCGTCGGCATTCTGCTGATCGGGGTGCTGAGCTTGCCGTTCGTGTTGCCGACCGGGCTCATCACGCAGTTCCAGGTCTCGGTGACATATCTGATTTCGCTGTCGCTGATCCTCACCGGCCCGTTGCAACTCGCTTACACCCGCTTTACCTCCGACCGTCTGTTCGAAAAGCGCGACGACCTGGTGCTGCCGAACTATCACGCGGTGGCGTTCGTCGTGACGGTGGCCTCGGCGGTGCTCGGCACGCTGGCGATCGTGCTGCTGTTTCCGCAGCAGACCGTCGCGTACCGGCTGCTGATGCTGGCCGGCTTCGTCGTGATGTGCAACATCTGGATCGCGACGATTTTTCTGTCGGGCATGAAGCAGTATGTGTCGATTATCGTGGTGTTCTTTATCGGCTATTCATTCACTACCGGCGCGGCGCTCGCGCTCAACCGTTTCGGCCTGACCGGCCTGCTGTCGGGCTTCGTGACCGGTCAGACGATTTTGCTGGTCGGCCTGCTCGCGCTGATCTACCGCGATTACCGCAGCGATCATTTCATCTCGTTCGAAGTGTTCTGGAAGCAGTACCGGTATCCGTCGTTGATGCTCACCGGTCTGCTGTATAACCTCGCGATCTGGGTCGACAAGTTCATGTTCTGGTACTCGCCCGGCACCGGCCAGCCCGTGATCGGGCCGCTGCGGGCGTCGCTCATCTACGACATTCCCGTGTTTCTCGCGTATCTCGCGATCATTCCGGGCATGGCGGTGTTTCTGATGCGGATCGAAACCGACTTCGTGGAGTACTACGACGCCTTTTACGACGCGGTGCGCGAGGGCGCGTCGCTGCAGCATATCGAACGCATGCGCAACGCGATGGTCGAGGCGCTACGCAACGGCATCTGGGAAATCATCAAGGTGCAGACCATCGCCGCCATGATGCTGTTCGCCGCCGGCACCGTACTGCTGTCGTGGCTGAAAATTTCGACACTGTATCTGCCGCTGCTTTATATCGACGTGATCGCCGCCAGCATGCAAGTGGTGTTCATGGGCACGATCAACGTGTTCTTCTATCTCGACAAACGCAAGATCGTGCTGTGTCTGGTGGCGGGGTTCGTGGCGTTGAACGTGGTTTTCACGGCGCTGACGCTCGCGCTCAATCCCGCTTTCTACGGCTATGGGTTCGCGGGCGCGCTGCTGGTGGTGGTACTGGCCAGCCTTTACCTGCTCGATCGTAAATTGGAATCGCTAGAATACGAGACCTTCATGCTGCAATAAGGCCGCCTCTTTCGATGAGCTTACCCGACGAATCGACACGTCATGCACGAGCGAGCGCGGCCAACTCGCTGTTCGCCTTTCTGAAGGCCTTGCCGCTCGGCGAGCGGTTGATAGAAGGCGGTTTCATGGCCGTGCAGGCGGTAGCCGGCGCGAGTCTCGCGTTCGGGATCGGCCGTCTGCTTCATACCGAGCAGGCGTTCTGGGCCGCGATCACCGCAATCGCGGTCAGCCAGCACAGTTATATCGACACGCGCAATCTGTCGCGCGATCAGTTTATCGGCGCGATGGTGGGCGGCGTGTGCGGGCTGGCGGGTGCGTTGCTTGGCAGCGGGTATTTTGCGGCTTATGCGGCGACGGTGGGCGTCGCGATTGTCGTGTGCTGGATTCTGAATGTGGGTAGCGCGGCGCGGCTGGGTGGCATTACTGCGACCATCATGCTGCTGGTGCCGGGGATGGGACCGCCCTGGGATAAGGCGTTGCTGCGGTTGGGTGAGGTGACGCTGGGCACGGTGTGCGCGTTGTTGATGGCGTGGCTGATGTCGAAGGTCGAACAACGGTGGTTTGGGAAGCCGCGGAATACGTGAGGGAGGGTCAGCGATGAGCCGTTCGTTGGTAGCGCCTTAGCGTGCGGTAGCCGGCGAAGATCAGGCCTCCGACTAACAGCGTGGAAACGATCCAGTAAAGAAGTAAGGCGAGCATTTCCATGTCGTCGGCGTTCGCCAGGTCATTGTTTCCCGTCACCGAGAGCACGAAGCGGATGAAGCCGTCGACGAAATCCGGCATGTTGAACGGCAGGAGACTGAAGAGGCACGCGAGATACCATCCTCCTATAACGGAAACAACCACAAAGACCACGACGGCTAATATTTTCATTGCAAGCTGTCTATTCATTTCACTTCAACCGTTCCGTATGCCTTCATCGTAGTGCCTGGAACCGGCATCGTGAGCCCCTTGGATCGAATGAATTTTTGAAGTGCATCAAATGCACCCGGATTGACGACGGTAATGCATCCTTGGCTCAGTCGGAGCGGCCCCATTGGATGCAATCGAAAATTTCCCCTGGCGATTCCGTTAATGTTCGTGGTATCGCCCGACACGGGATTCCACAACATGAACCAGTACTGCCTGTCGGTGGAGCCAAAGCCGTATGTGCTCCACAAGTCACGCATGATTCCCATATGCCCGCCCGAATAGCGGTCGACCAGATAATAAAATCCTTTAGGTAGCGGTCCGAGATTCGGAATAGCCGTATCGTCCGGGTTGTCCCGCCCTCGATCAGTCCCAGAAAAAGCCGTAACAGGTGCGGTTCCTGGACACGTGAGAATCGAAGTTTTCTGCTTGTTGAGAATGAAAGTGCATGCGACTGGCATATGACCATTCTTTATTTCCGTTCGGGGCCGGCCATACTATCAACGTGGCTCTCTCAAAAATCATTGAAGCCATCCCGCGATTTCAACCTCTCGCATTACGTCGTACTTCAAGGAGTTATTCTCGATACAACCAGCCTCGGACCGGTGGAGCGCACGTAAGCACGCCGAGCAATCTGAATGGCCTGAGCAACGTAGGTGTCTGCCAACACACGATTTGCAAACCTCACAATCGCTAAGTGCCGCGAAGCGGCATTCGCGGCAAGCTAGTTCAGCTAGCCTTGCGCCACATCATCCTCTTGCGGCCGCCGCCGGTAACGCCCCGGCGTCTCGCCGATACTTTGCTGAAACGCCTTGCCGAACGCGGCTTCCGACTGATAGCCCACCATCTCGCCGATCTCCGCCGCGCTGCGTTGCGTGCGCAGCAGCAGGTCGCACGCAATCGTCATGCGAATCTGCGTGAGAAAGTCCATCACCGTCATGCCCGCCCGCTCGTTGAAATGGCGCGCGTAAGTGGCCCGGGACATCGCGGCGAGGTCGCCGAGTTCGGCGATGGTCCATGCGCGCTCCGGCGCGCTCAACATGCTTTGAACGGATGCGCCAAGACGCGCGTCGGCGAGCAGCGTCAACACGCCGGAAGTCGACGCGTTCTGTTCGCCATACACGCGCAACGCCATCGCGAAGAGCGCATGGCTCAGCGCGGTGACGATGGCCAGCGCGCCCGGCTGGCGATGCTCCGCTTCGGCGCGCATCAGCGCGATCACGGTTTGCAACGGGCCGAGTGTTTGCGTGCCGCCAAGCGAGACGTGGAACGGATCGGGCAGCGCATTCAGCAGTAACGCGGATGAACCCGGTGAATAAACGAAGCGGCCGCAGAGGAGATCGACATCCGGCTGGGTGGCAGCCTGGGTTGCGAGCGCGTTGCCGTTATTGCCGTCGCCGCCGACGTGGCCGTCGTTGCGTCGTATCGGCAGCATGCCGTCATGACTTTGCGTCAACGGCGCCGTTGCGCTGGTTCGCGCCACATTCCGCACGCGATGCGCCGCGCCGCGCGGAAACAGCACGAAATCGCCCGGCCGCAGCGCCACGTCCCCGCCGCCCGTGGTTTCGATCAGGCAGGCGCCCCCGAGCACCAGATGAAACGGCGCGATGCCCGCTTCCATCGGCGCGTGATCGATGTCGAAACCGCCCGACAGCAGGCAACGCAGATCCAGACTCGCTTGCGGGCGGGCAAGATCGATCAATCGGCTGAGTATGTCCATGAGACGATCGCGCTAAAAGTTGAGCGAATCGAGTATTCAGGATATCGCGGCGCAGCGCAATACTTTGTCTCACGACGCCGGCACCCGCCGACGCGCAATACAGACGAAGGAGCATGGCCATGTTGAACTGGATCGAATACCGCAAAGAACTGTTCGGCCGTATCGGCGAAATCGGCAAACTGTCGCCGGATACCGTCAGGGCGTATCAGACCATGTCGAGTGCGGGTCAGAAGAGCGATCTGCTGGGTGCCAAGACGCGTGAGCTGATTTCGCTGGCGGTGGCGGTGAGCTTGCGTTGTGACGGTTGTATTAGCGTGCATACGGCCGAAGCGCTGAAGCAGGGCGCGACGCGCGACGAAATCGCCGAAGCGCTCGGCGTGGCGGTGGCGATGAATGCCGGCGCGGCGATGGTGTACTCGGCAAGGACGATGGACGCCGTCGCGGCTTATGCGAGTGATGCGGTGGATGCAGGTCGGTAATCATCCGGCCGCATGAAAAAAGCCGGTTACATGCACACCGTCATGCAACCGGCTTCGTTGCGCGCGGTAATTACAGCGCGTGCCGCGCCTCTTCCAACTGCTTGCGACGCGGCTCGCCTTGCCGCTCCAGCATCCAGCCGGGATACTCGGCCGGCAGCGTGCTGACCTGATCGAGCTTCGCCAGCTCATCCGCGGTCAGCGCGACGCCGGTCGCGGCGATGTTGTCGTCGAGTTGCTCGACCTTCTTCGCGCCGACAATCACCGACGTCACCACGCGCTGGTGCAACAACCACGCGAGCGCGATCTGCGCGACCGACACCTGTTTCGCCTGCGCGATGTCGCGCATCACGTCGATGCAGTCGTATGCGCGCTCACGGTTGACCGGCGGAAAATCGAACGTCGTGCGACGGCTGCCCGCCTCGCCCTGCTGCTCACGCCCATATTTGCCGCTTAGCAAACCGCCCGCGAGCGGACTCCACACCATCAGGCCCAGGCCTTCGCTGTGCAGCATCGGCACGAGTTCGCGTTCGAGGTCGCGCCCCGCCAGCGTGTAATACGCCTGCAGCGATTCGAAGCGCGCGAGCCCAAGCCGCTCCGAGATGCCGAGCGCCTTGGCGATCTGCCACGCGGCCCAGTTCGACACGCCGATATAGCGCACGTGACCATGCTGAACTAGCGTGTCGAGCGCACGCAGGGTTTCTTCGATCGGCGTGGCCGGATCGAAACCGTGGATCTGATACAGGTCGACGTGATCGAGTTGCAGGCGTGTCAGGCTCGCCTTGACACCGTCGATGATGTGATACCGCGATGCGCCGCGCGCATTCGGAAACTCGCCGGTCTGGCCGAACACCTTGGTCGCCACCACGACTTTGTCACGCGGCACCTTGAGGTTTTTCAGCGCCTGGCCGGTGATCTGTTCGGACAGGCCACCCGCGTAGACGTCGGCCGTGTCGATGAAGTTGATGCCCGCGTCGAGCGACCGGCCGACCAGCCGCTCCGCGTCGGCCTGCTGCAGATCGCCGATCTGCTTCCAGATGCCCTCGCCGCCGCCGAAGGTCATCGTACCCAGACATAACTCTGAAACAAAAATACCGGTACGGCCTAACTGGTTGTAACGCATTGCCGAGACTCCATCGTGAAGGGTGGATGGGTGAGGCGTAGAGGTTACTGCAATTGGGGGAAGTCGGCTGGGGGCGCGGCGGGGTGAAAACGAATCGATTGCGTGGGGTTTTGACAAACAGCGGGGCTGCGGGATTAGTCACGATGTATTCCTGGCTCAGAGGTTTCTGCCGATATAAGCAGGAGTTCCGTATAACGTGACTACATTGACTGCTGGCTATCTTATGAGGCCTGTCAAAGCCCTATAAGCCCGAATACAGTTTGCTGCAGATCAGGCTTTTCCATGTCTGTCTATCTGGTTTTCATTGCCACCCATGCTTAAGGCCACATAAGATCCCAGACAGCACCATCAGGGCGGGCGGTGGCTTTAACAATTACAACGTTCAGATGTAAAATTTCGTTACTGCATCAGGATCAGATTCCTAGCGCATAGAGTCGACCATATTCCTCATATAGAATCGGCGTTTTAAGCTTCGCAGGTTGACCCTATGCCGTGGACATTTCAGCAAAGTACCGGAAAACTTTCGTTCAATGGCGAGTCTGTCGAAACGGGTTATTCGGGTGCTGCGACCGGTAAAAACAATCCGGCCATGCAGTCAATTCAAAACGTGGGGCCGATCCCGCGCGGTAGCTGGCGAATCGGTGCGCCGCACAGCTCTCCACACACCGGAAGCTTCACGCTCAACCTCGCGCCTATGGTGGGAACGAATACATTCGGGCGAAGCGCTTTCCGAATCCACGGCGACAGCACGGCTCATCCGGGACAGGCATCTGACGGATGCATCATCATGGGCATTCACACTCGCCACCGTATATGGTCAAGCGGCGACCGGCGCTTAGAGGTCATCCAATGACGCGCGCTTCTGGTTTTACATTGGCACTCGCGTTGGCTTGCTCAGCCGCATCGGCAATTGCGGCTCAACCCAACGCGTCCGTTCTGGCAAGGCAGCTTGATGAAAAAGGTGCGAAGGCCACCGTGAGCGGCATGTCAGAGTCCGAGTGGGAAAACGTCCTGACACATATCGATTCCGGTAACACGGCATGGGTTGCGCTTGCACCGAAGCTGGCCGAAGGAACGGACGGCGGAAATTCCGAAGACCTTGGAATCGGGTTGGCATACGCCCTCACAAAGAACCCCAAAGCCGTACTCAAGGCCATTGATCCGAATAACGGACCTGTGCTTGGCGTTGGTCGCGTCTGCTCTGCTCCGTTCATCGAAGATACGGTTAAAGACATTCCGGCGTACATCAGGCGCGCCAAAGCCGCGTTGCGCGACGTGCATGACCCGGCGTTGCAAAACGTGAAGGATGCCTGTCTGGCGGAGCTGGCGAAGCCGTAGACAGAAATGCCCGCGATGGAGGCGCACTCGGTGCAATTGATTATCCGTTTTCGACACGTTCATAATCGCGCTAACTTCGACGTCCGGGTACATGAGAACCATTCTCCGGCGCGCGCTTCGTGCCCCTGCGGTGAGTGAGAGAGAAGTGAGTGGCGCGGATTTGCCGAGACCAATTGCAGTCACGAAGAGACCGCCTAACCAGCGGTTTTTTTGCTTTTGAGGCTGACCTCGTTCCAACAGACGAAAACGACAAATCCAGAAACAGAGGTATCCCGGCATGACCGACAAAACCTGGATTCAACTCTTTCAAATCCCCCCAGCAAACCCCACGTAAACCTGCCAGACTGACCCGAAACCGCGCCTCTGGATATGGCACGCCCCGCCCCCATCTACGCACCTATGACTTCGGCAAAGACAAAGCCCGCCGCCGCACTAAACGCGGCCCGCCTATCCAAAGCGTCGCGTCAACCGGCGGGCAAAGCCTCGGCCAAATCAACCACGTCCACCGCACTCACCCCCTTCCACCCCGCCGTCGCCAACTGGTTCAAAAAAACCTTCCCCGCGCCCACCGACGCTCAAGCCGCCGCCTGGCCGCACATCCGCGGCGGCCGCTCCACACTGGTCGCCGCCCCGACCGGCTCCGGCAAAACTCTCACGGCCTTCCTCTCGGCGCTCGACGATCTGGTCCAGCAAGGCCTCGCCAACGGCGGCGCCCTGCCCGACGAAACGCTGGTGGTCTACATCTCGCCACTAAAAGCCCTCTCCAACGACATCCGCATCAACCTGCAAGCCCCCTTGCAAGGCATCGCCGAGGAACTCACCGCGCTTGGCCTGCCGCCACTCGATATCCGCACCGCAGTGCGCACCGGCGACACCACCCAGCAAGAGCGCAACGCGCTAAAAAAGCGTGCGCCGCACATTCTGGTGACCACCCCCGAATCGCTCTACGTCCTGCTCGGCTCGGACTCCGGCCGCCGCATGCTCGCCACCGTGCGCACCGTGATCGTCGATGAAATCCACGCGCTCGCGGGCAGCAAACGCGGCAGCCATCTCGCGCTCAGTCTCGAACGGCTCGACGCGCTATGCCAGCGTCGCTTGCCACGTATCGGCCTGTCGGCCACACAAAAACCCGTTAGCGCGGTCGCACGCTTTCTGGTGGGCGGCGCGAGCCTCGCGAGCAGCGAGGCCGCCGACTGCGCAATCGTCGACGTCGGCCACATCCGCGCCCGCGATCTCGCGCTCGAAATCCCGCCGGTGCCGCTCGAAGCCGTCATGTCGAACGAGGCATGGGAGCGCGTCTATGACCGTCTCGCCGAACTGGTGGCAATGCATCGCACCACGCTGGTCTTCGTCAACACGCGCCGCATGGCGGAACGCGCCGCGCGTCATCTGACCGAGCGCCTGGGCAAGGGCGCAGTGGCCGCGCATCACGGCAGCCTCGCGAAAGAACATCGTTTCGACGCTGAACAACGTCTCAAACGCGGCGAATTGCGTGTGCTGATCGCGACGGCATCGCTGGAACTCGGTATCGATATCGGTGATGTCGAACTGGTCTGCCAGATGGGTTCGCCGCGTGCGATCGCGCCGTTCCTGCAACGCGTCGGACGTTCGGGCCACCAGGTCGGCGGCATGCCCAAGGGCCGGCTGTTTCCGGCTTCGCGCGACGATCTGATCGAATGCGCGGCGCTGCTCGATTGCGTGCAGCGCGGCGAACTCGACGCGCTGCGAATTCCACGCGCGCCGCTCGACGTGCTCGCGCAGCAGATCGTCGCCGAAGTCTCCAGCGCCGAATGGGACGAAGACGCGCTGTTCGACATGATGCGGCGCGCCGCGCCCTACGCGGACCTCGAACGGGAGCAATACGACGCCGTGCTGCGCATGCTCGCCGAAGGCTACACCAGCCGCAACGGCCCGCGCGGCGCGTATATCCACCGCGACGTGGTGAGCGGCACGCTGCGCGGGCGGCGCGGCGGCAAGCTGGTGGCCGTGACCTCGGGCGGCACGATTCCCGAGAACGCCGACTACGCCGTCATGCTCGAACCGCAGGCAATCAACATCGGCACCGTCAACGAAGACTTCGCGGTCGAAAGTCTGGCCGGCGACGTGTTTCAGCTCGGCAACGCGTCATACCGGATTCTGCGGATCGAGAGCGGCCGCGTGCGGGTCGAGGACGCGCAAGGCCAGCCGCCGAATATTCCGTTCTGGCTCGGCGAGGCGCCGGGACGCAGCGACGAACTGTCGTTCGGCGTGGCACGATTAAGAGAACAGATCGGGCGTTTGCTCGAAGTGCAAACCGAAACACCAAACGAAACACAAACCGAAACCGAAGCAAACGCCAACGCCGAAGCCCCGCGCCTCGACCCCGCAATCAACTGGCTCGTCGACACGCTCCGTCTCGACGAAGCCGCCGCACGCCAGATCGTCGACTATCTCGCCCGCGCTCGCGCCGCGCTCGGCGTGCTGCCGACGCACAACACGCTGGTCATGGAGCGTTTCTTCGACGAATCCGGCGGCACGCAACTCGTGATTCACGCGCCGTTCGGCAGCCGCGTGAACCGCGCGTGGGGTCTCGCGCTGCGCAAGCGTTTTTGTCGAACCTTCAATTTCGAACTGCAGGCCGCCGCCACCGAGGACGCGATCGTCCTGTCGCTGACCGGCAGCCATTCGTTCGTGCTCGACGAAGTGTGGCGCTATCTGCATTCGAACAGCGCCGAACATCTGCTGATCCAGGCGCTGCTCGACGCGCCGCTGTTCGGCGTGCGCTGGCGCTGGAACGCGACCACCGCGCTCGGTTTGCCGCGTTACACCGGCGGCCGCAAAACCGCGCCGCAACTGCAGCGCATGCGCAGCGAAGACCTGCTCACGAGCGTGTTTCCGGAGCAGGCGGCGTGTCTGGAGAACATCGTCGGCGAACGCGAACTGCCGCGCCATCCGCTAGTCGACCAGACCGTCGACGACTGTCTGCACGACGCCATGGACAGCGACACCTGGCTGGCGCTGCTGCGCCGGATCGAACAGGGCGACGTGCAACTGGTGGCGCGCGATTTGCCGGCGCCGTCGCCGTTGGCCGCCGAAATCCTGACCGCGAAACCCTACGCCTATCTGGACGACGCGCCGATCGAGGAACGTCGCACGCAGGCGGTCATGAATCGCCGCTGGACCGATCCCGCCAGCGCCGACGACCTCGGCGCGCTCGACGCCGACGCGATTGCCAGCGTGCGCGACGAAACCTGGCCGCAAGCGCGCAACGCCGACGAGATGCACGAAGCGCTGACGGGCCTCGCCTGCATCACCGAGGCCGAGGCTCGGGCGCACGAAGACTGGCCCACGTGGCTCGCCGCGCTGGCCGGGGCGGGCCGCGCGACGCGCCTGCAAGTCAGCGAAAACGTCGCGCTCTGGCTGCCCGTCGAACGCCTCACCTGCTTCGAGGCGCTCTACCCTGACGTGCCGGCCGCGCACTACGCGCCGCCGCTCGCCGCGCCCAAAGGCTACGCCGAAACCTGGACCGCCGACGACGCCCTGCTCGACGTCTTACGCGCGCGCTTGACCGGCTTCGGTCCGCTGCCCGTCGAGGCGATCGCCCAGGCGCTGGACTTGCCGGCGGCATCGGTCGAACGGACCCTGACGCGCCTCGAAGCGGAAGGCTACGTGATGCGCGGCCGCTTCACGCCCCACACCGACACGGAAGAATGGTGCGAACGCCATCTGCTCGCACGCATCCACCGTTACACGGTGAAACGCTTACGCCGCGAAATCGAACCGGTGGAACGGCACGACTTCATGCGCTTTCTGTTCGCGTGGCAGCACCTGACGCTGGACACGCGCAGCGAAGGCCGCGACGCGCTCGCCGCCGTGCTCGATCAGATGGAAGGTTTCCAGGCCGCCGCGGGCGCGTGGGAAGACGACATTCTGCCGGCGCGCGTGAAGGCCTATTCCAACACTTCGCTCGACGAACTATGCCGGGCCGGCAAGATCGTTTGGACTCGTCTGAGCGCGCGCGCACACAGCGGCGCCGGCCCGGTTCGCAGCACACCGATCGTGCTGTTGCCGCGCGGCCAGGTGCGCATGTGGAACGCGTTGATCGATCCGTCGAAGCAAGCCGCATTATCGGCGCGCGCGCAAAGCGTCTACGACGCGCTGGTTCAACACGGCGCGATGTTCTTCGACGAATTGCTCACGGAAGTCCGCGTTTTGCGGATGGAATTGGAGAACGCTTTAGGCGAACTGGTGGCCGCCGGCCTCGTGAACTCCGACAGCTTCGCCGGTCTGCGAGCGTTGCTGAAGCCCGTGGCCAAACGCAGTGCATTTCCCGGCAACCGGCGGGCGAGGTCGAGCGCATTGATCGGAGGAATGGACGACGCCGGCCGCTGGGCGCTGGTCAGCCGTCCAGCGGCGAGCGCAGAGCCGGCGCCGACACCGGCACCGGCACCGGCACCCGCCCCCGAGCGGCGCGCACAGTTACCACCCGAGGTGCTCGACTATGTCGCAATGACACTGCTGCGCCGCTATGGCATCGTGTTCTGGCGTCTGCTCGAACGCGAGGCCGACTGGTTGCCGCCGTGGCGCGATCTGCTGCGCGTATTGCAACGCCTCGAAGCACGCGGTGTGATTCGCGGCGGACGTTTCGTCAACGGACTCGCGGGCGAACAGTTCGCGTTGCCGGAAGCGATTCCCGTATTGCGGGAGGTTCGCCGCCATGCGAACGACGGTGCTTTTGTGTGCGTCGCCGGCACCGATCCGTTGAATCTGGCGGGCACCCTGCTTGTCGGTGAGCGCGTGCCCGCGGTGGCCGGCAATCGCGTGTTGTATCGCGATGGCAGCGTGATCGCCACACTTGTGGCAGGGACTTTCTGGTTCGCGCCCACCGTGGAGGAAAACCCGGCCGAACGCGAGCGGGCACGCGGCTGGCTGGCAAAAAGATTGCAGGGTTTGCACGCGGGTTGAATACAGATTACGCGGCGAATTACACAGCCCGGTCATTTAGAAGCACTAAAGCCGATTTTGAAGCAAGCCCTAAAGATCGGGCTGTGCCACCCGTTAATGTTTATAAGCCCGAAGCGCATTCGCTTAGCTACAATGGATAGAGTCTTAAGTATGATGAAGACTGTCTGCCGCCTTCCGCCTTCATGGCGGCCAACGGCACACATCGCCCGGGGATCCCATGAACGACGACCAACACGAGCAGGTGCTTTTTGCCCAGTTCGGCACTAGCAGCCCATGCTGGCGTCTGTCGACCGACAGCAACGCGCTAGAACTCACGCCCGTTACCGGCGATATCCCCGCCAACGTCGCGATTCCACTGAACCCTCAACAAGCTTCGCAGATTCGTTGCCTGACTGGCGTCACCTCGCATCTGATCGTCGACGTGCGGCTGTTCGGCGAACCGTTGCGTTTGCATCTGGTCGGCAAGAAACTCAACAGCAACACCTGGGCCGGCACCGCGTCCGCCTACGACGACACCGAATCGGTGGCGCGCGATCTGGTGCATGGTCTGTCGTTCGCCGAGCAGGTCGTCTCCGAAGTGAATTCGGTCGTGGTGATCGTAGACCGGCACGGCCGAATACAACGCTTCAACCGGCTTGCCGAGGAACTCACCGGCGTCAAGGAAGAGAACATCATCGGCCGCAACGTGTGGGCGCTGTTCATGTCCACCGAAGACGGCGCCGCCTCCAGCCAGAACATTGCCGGCTTCTTCAATCGCGGCGTGTCGTACGAAGTCGAACGGCGCGTCAAGACGGTGCACGGCGAACGGCTCTTCCTGTTCCGCAATAAATTCGTCCAGAGCGGCAGCGGCGTCGAAGAGCAGTTCCTGATCTGCTCGGGCACCGACATCACCGAACAACGCCTCGCGCAAGACCGGCTCACCGAACTGGCCAACACCGACGCGCTCACCGGCCTCGCCAACCGCAACGCGATCCAGGACAAGATCCGCGTCGCGATCGAAGAAGCCTCGCCCGGCGAAACGGTCGGCGTGCTGTTCCTCGACCTCGACAACTTCAAGAAGGTCAACGACCACTACGGCCACGTGTTCGGCGACCGTCTGATCCGCGACGTGTCGTCGGCCATCAGCACCTGCCTGAACGAAGGCGACGTGCTCGCGCGGTTAGGCGGCGACGAGTTCATCGTGCTGGCGGCCAAGGGCACCGCGCACGAACTCGAAACCACCGCGCAACGCATTCTCGACCGCATGCGCACGCCGTTCGCGTTGGGCCTCGTGGAGGTCTACACCGGCTGCTCGATCGGCATTGCGTGCTATCCGGAACACGGCGATAGCCTCGAATCGCTGATCCGTTCGGCCGACACGGCCATGTACGTCGCCAAAGACGAAGGCAAGCGCACCCATCGCGTGTTCTCGCCGGACATGAACCGCCGGGTTGCCGAGTACATGTGGCTCGACACCAACCTGCGGCGCGGGCTCGACGAAGGCCAGCTCACGTTGCATTACCAGCCCAAACTGTCGCTCGCCACCGGGACGGTGCAAGGCGCGGAAGCGCTGGTGCGCTGGAATTCGCCGGAGCGCGGGCAGATCATGCCGGCCGAGTTCATCCGCTATGCGGAGGAATCCGGCCTGATCGGCGTGCTCGGCCGCTGGGTCATGAACACCGCCGCGAAGCAGGCCGCGAGGTGGAAAGCGGCTGGCTACAACCTGCGCATCGCGATCAACGTGTCGGCGCGGCAACTGGTCGATACGGCCGTGGTGCGTCATTTCACCGAGGCGCTGCAGAACGCCAATCTCGATCCTTGCCTGATCGATCTCGAGCTCACCGAGAGCTGCCTGATCGAAGACGAAGCGGCCGCGCTGGAACTCATCAAACAGTTCCGCGTGCTCGGCGCGCAGGTGCATCTGGACGACTTCGGCACGGGTTACTCGTCGCTGTCGCAACTGGGCCGCATTCCGCTCGACGTGATCAAGCTCGACCGCAGCTTCGTGCGCTCGATCAACGCGGACACCAAAGCGCAGGCACTGGTGCGCTCCATGGTGGCGGTCGCGCAGGAACTCGATCTGAAGGTCGTTGCCGAGGGTATCGAAACCGAATCGGAAGAACTGTTCATGAAAGGCCTCGGCGTCGATTACGTGCAGGGCTTCCTGTACGGTCAGGCCATGCCGGCCGCTGAATTCGAACGCTGGTTGCAGGATAGACAGAAGCTCAGACTGATTGCCTGAGCTTCCGGTCGCTCCGTGGAAAGTCCCATTCAGGCCAACGCTGCGGTTCGAGGCGTGTGAATCAGCCGCAATTCAAGCGAAGCTCGCCGCGCTGGAAGCCGCCTGACGCATGTTGGACGTGCGGCGGTTCTGCAGCGTCACCAGCCGCTCCATGAAGGCGAGGTCCTTCTCCTCGATCGTGAAGGCGGCGTCCACCCAGTCCTCGGTAATTTCCATCAGCTCGGCACGCGACAATTGCAGCACGCGCTGGCGCGCTCGCAGCATCGCGCGGATGCCGTTCATCTTCGGCTTGAGCGTATCGATGAACGTGCGCGTGGCCAGATAGGCGTCCCCCGGTTCGAACAGCTGATCGACCAGCCCCTTGCCGTAGTGCCATTCCGCCGTATGCGATTCCCCCACGCCGATCAGTTCCTCGGCGAGCCGCATGCCGGCCTTGCGCGCCACCAGCGAATACCCGCCCATGCCCGGGAACAGATTGAACGCGATCTCCGGGAAGCCCATGCGCGCGTCGTTCTGCGCCAGCAGGAAGTGGTGCGCCAGCGCCGCCTCGAAGCCCCCGCCGAGCGCCGTGCCCTCCACCATCGCGATCGAAATCGCGCCCGTGTCGAAGCCGCGCGCCGCCGCATGCACGCAATCCACACACGCGCGCGCGTAGGCCATCAGCGCCTGCCGCTTGCCCGCTCGAATCGTTTCGGCGAAGAAATCGAGATCGCCGCCGACGTTGTACATGGTCGGAATCAACGACCCGGTCACCCAGAAATCGATCTGGAGTCCCGAGTCTCGCGCCGCCTGCGCGAGCCCCAGAATGTCATGCACCAGATCGAGGTTGAAACAGGGACGCGGTTGCGCTCGCAACATCATCCACATGATGTTGCGGCCTTCTTCATAGTAAGCGGAGATTTGCGACAGGTTGCCGGCTTCGATGAACGGCCGGCAGGCGTGGTGGCTATGCAGATTCATTTTGAACGGTCCTTTAAGGTTAAACACTGGTAATGCAATGCGAGCCTAAAGCAGACCGGAATGGGATGGGAGCGGGGTAACCAACAGAAGAATGCAAGCGCTTATCGAAGCCACGCCGGACAGCGCTCCGGCAGCGGGTGGCCACCTATTCGCGCGATGCCGTGGACGCAAACGCTTGCGCACCGAAGATGGGCGACATTAGCCCAAAAATGCGCATGTCGCCGCGCGCAAACAGCGGCCGGCGTAAATGCGAATTTTTTGCCGAAATGGAATGAAAAGGAAATAACGCGCGATTAGGCAACGCAATCGAAAATAGGGATTGCGAATGTTTATTTTTTTGAATTGTGGTCTGGCAGACGGAATATCTAATTTGCATAACGCCGGCCCTTGCCGGCGCTATGCGAGTCGTGCCGGTCGGGTCTGACCGAGCGGCACGAACTCATGGACTGACGAACTTACGGATTCACGAACGCTCAAGGCGCGGCGGCGATCACATCGGCCACGGCGGCGGTCAGCTTCTTGCCGTAAGGCACATGCAGGAACTCGTTCGGTCCGTGCGCGTTAGACTTCGGCCCGAGCACGCCGCACACCATGAACTGCGACTTCGGGAAGCCCGCCTTCAGCACGTTCATCAACGGAATCGTGCCGCCCTGCCCCATGTAGGCGACGTCCGCGCCGTAGTGTTGACGCGAGGCGTCGTTGAGCGCGGTGGCGAGCCACGGTGCCAGATCGGGCGCGCTCCAGCCGCTGGCCGCGCCCGCGTCCGGTTTGAACGTGACCTTCGCGTTGTACGGCGGGTCGACTTCGAGCAGCGCCTTCAGTTCGGCGACGGCCTTCTCCGCTTCGATCATCGGCGGCAGACGCAGCGACAGCTTGAACGCCGTGCGCGGACGCAGCACGTTGCCGGCGTCCGCGAGCGCGGGCATGCCCGCCGCGCCCGTTACCGACAGCGACGGACGCCATGTGGAATTGAGCAGCGCTTCCTGCGGATTGGTGGTGGTGGGCAGCACCTGGCGGCCGTTCTCACCGCACGCCCATGGCAGTTTTTTCCAGACGTCGTCACCGAGAATTTTGGCGGTCGCTTCCGCTTCGCGCAGACGGTCGGCCGGAATCTGAACGTGAAAACCCTTCGGCAATAGCGTGCCGTTCGCGGAGTCTTCGAGACGGTCGAACAGTTGCCGCATGATGCGGAAACTCGACGGTGCAATGCCGCCGTAACCGCCTGAGTGAATGCCTTCGTCGAGCACCTGCACTTCGAGATCGCCGGCCACCAGACCGCGCAGCGACGTGGTGAGCCACAGTTGATCGTAGTTGCCCGCGCCCGAATCGAGACACACCACGAGCCCGACCTTGCCGAGCCGCTCACGCAAGACGTCGACGTACGGCAGCAGATCGTAGCTTCCCGACTCCTCGCAGGTCTCGATCAGACCGACGCAACGCGGACGCTCGATACCTTGCGCGTCCAGCGCGGCGAGCGCGGTGATGCTGGCGTAGATCGCGTAGCCGTCGTCGGCGCCGCCGCGGCCATAGAGCTTGTCGTTCTCGAGCTTCGGCGTCCACGGTCCGAGGTCGTTGCGCCAGCCGTCGAACTCGGGCTGCTTGTCGAGATGGCCGTACAGCACGATGGTTTCCTCGCTGCCGGAACGGGTCGCGGCCGTTTCGAAAAAGATCACCGGCGTGCGGCCCGGCAAGCGGATCACTTCGAGTTTCAGACCGCGCACGGGTTGCTGTTCGGCCCATCGCGCGGCGTCGGTGATCACGCGCTCCAGGTAGCCGTTCTTGACCCACTCGGGATCGAACGCCGGGCTCTTGGCCGGAATCGCGATGTAGTCCGTCAACGCCGGCACGATCTCGTCGTTCCATTTACGGTCGACGAATTCGCGTAGCGTGTCGTGGTTGATGCGTTGGGTCTGCTGGGTCGTATCGTCGGAGATCATGATGGCGTCCGTATCGGATCTGGTCGGTCGAAACGAACATGATAGTCCTGATGCCCGATGCGCTGAAGCCCTCGCCGCTTGGCCCGGCTCCGGCGCCTTGCGGCGACCCGCCGCCCGACGCGGAAAATCGTTTCGCATGAGCACTGCGCAAAAGAAACAATCGCGCGACAATCGTGGTTTACGTTGCTTTGAGGAGTGCCCCCATGGCGGGCAATGTCATCGTTCAGGCTGTGGCCGCCGTGCTCGCATTGGCGCTGTATTTTCTGCCGGCCATTCTGGCGGACCGCCGCAAGCGTCACGACGTGCTGACGCTGGCGCTGTTCAACGCGTGCCTTGGTTGGACCGGTTTCGGCTGGCTGCTTGCGCTCTACTGGTCATTGCAACCGAACCCGCCGAAGAACGTCGCCGGCGAGGTGGTCGAGACACGCAAGATCGTGCGGATGAAGGCTTTTTCGACCGCGTTGCTGGTGCGCGTTCAACGACGCGCAACCGCACGGGATAGTTTGAAGAAGTAAGGCCGAAGAGTCGGCGAAGCCGACTCCGCTCGCCTCGCCGCCTGCGCTCAGGCCGCCCGGCGCCCCACCCGCCACTGCACGGACCCGGCGGGAATGGAGCGCGGCTCGGCGCGTACGCTGGCCGGCGCGAACATCTCGCGGCGCAATTCGCCGTGTTCGTCGAACCACTCGCAGATCAGCCAGTCACCGGGATTGAGCGCCACCGGTCCCGCATAAGTGACCGTCATGCGCGAGCCGCCGTTCTTCAACGTCACGACGTCGCCCACGTTGAAGCTGGCGGCTGGCGGCATTTGCAGTGCGTCAATGGTGGCGGTCAGCATATTCAATCCCCTGGAACTGTTGAGCGGCATTTAAGTCATTGCACCGGACTTTTCGACGTTGGAACTTCTGAGGGATGACTCTAAAAGTGAAGCCAGATTAACAATTGAATTTAATCCCGGCAAGCGCTTTTTATTGACATCGTTTTCAGCGGAGCTGCAATAGGTTTGGCATAGCGGGCTAGCGCACAAAAAGCAGGGAAAACCCTTCAAGGCCACGCCAGGCATGCCACCCATGTGGCACCGCACGATCGCAAGAGTTACGGCCTTCCACTCGCTTTGCCAGTAGAAAATGCGAGTTGTATTTCCTCATATTTAATACAGTTACGTGCCGATATCAGGGTTTATTATGATCCCTGTCAAACGCGGCAAACGGAATTACCTATGAATCACACGCTCACCGGCAAATAAGTTATGCCTGATATTACGCTTTGGTGAAAGCGCATAATAATTTCGGGAGACCTTGCTGAAAACGATTACCGGGGCACGATTTTCAAACCGGCTGTGCCGCGAGACGCAGCGCATGCTGCTGATGCCGCACCAGCAGCACGCTCAAGCCGATGCAGATAAACATCAGTAGCGCATTGATCGCGAGGCTGAACTGAAAGCCATGCGCGTAGGCGGTGGGCGTCGAATGCCCGCCGATCACGCCGAAGAACGCGCCGCTGATCGCCGCCGTGCCGAACGCCGAGCCGATCTGCAAGGTCGACGACACCACGCCCGACGCAAGCCCGGCCTTCTCCGGCGCGACCTCCAGCAGCACGATGCGCACGATCGACGGCAGCAGCAAGCCATGGCCGATCCCCGCGCACACCAGCCCCAGATAGAACAGCAGATCCGGCGACACCGAGTGCGCGGAGGCCCAACCGGTGATCGTGAAGCCGACCGTCATCATCGCGAAGCCGAGCGTCAGCACATGACTGCCGATCCGCTTGACCACCATCGGCGACGTCAACGGCCCCGCCACGAAACCCAGCGCGAACGGCATGATCGCCATGCCGGAAGCGAGCGGCGTCCAGTGCAGACCCGTCTGCAGGAAAATCCCGTAGGTCAGGAAAAACGCGCTGTTGCAGTAGAACAGGAACGCGAGCACCAGGCCCAGTGCGAAGGCCGGATTGCGGAACAGTTGCAGATCCACCAGCGGATAGCCGCCGCCGCGCTCGACCCGTCGCTCGGTCGTTACGAACAGCGCGAACACCGGCACGGCGAGCGCGAACATGACGAAGGTCCACACCGGCCAGCCGGCTTCGCGGCCATGCGTCATCGGGTAAATCACCAGCAGCAGTACGGCGGAGAGCAGCGCCACGCCCTTCAGGTCGATGCCCGCGCGGGTGGCCGGCTGGTTTTCCGGCACAAACTTCCACGTGCCGATGAACGCCACGATGCCGATCGGAATGTTGATCAGAAAAATGATGCGCCAGTCGAGTCCGAACGGATGATAGGTAATCAGCGCGCCGCCGCCCAACTGTCCGACGATCGACGACAGCCCGAACATGAAGCCATACAGGCTCATCACCTTGGTCTGCCGATGCAACGGCACCATCGCGCGCACCGTCGCAAGCACCTGCGGCGCCATCACCGCGGCGGCGATCCCCTGCACGATCCGCGAGATCACCAGCATATGACCGCTGGTGGCGAAGCCGCACAACGCGGAAGCGATCACGAAGGCCGCCATGCCCGCCATGAACATGCGACGGCGGCCGTATAGATCGCCGAGCCGTCCCCCCGTAATCAGCAGCACCGCATAGGACGACGCGTACGCGGACACCACCAGTTGCAACTGCGCGTTCGTGGCGTTCAGCCCGGAATGAATCGACGGCAGCGCGAGATTGACGATGAAGTAGTCGAGCGGCGCGAGAAACGCGCCGACGAACAGCACGGCGAGCGCCAGCCCCTGCCGTTCACCGCGCGGCGCGGTGTGCTTCGAGCTTGAGCCTGCCGCCGTAGCGGACTTGATTGAATCGCTATTCATGACCGATCGTTCAAAAATTAGGCAAAAAAAATTCAGCCGAGCGCGCGCATGGCGACGTCCACGATTTTTATCAGCGCGTCTTCCTGATGAGCGACGCGGCCCATCACGCGCAAACCCTGCATGATGCAGAGCAGGAAATCGCCGACGGCTTTTTCGTCGAGCGTGGCGTTGAATGCGCCGCTTGCCTGCCCGCGAATCACCGACGCCGCGAGCAAGGTCGCCATGCGCCGCTGAATCGCCGCGACGCGGGTGCGCAGTTCCTCGTCGCCCGGTTGCATTTCGAGCGTGGTGTTGGTGATGAAGCAACTACGCTCGCCGGTCAGTGCGCAGGCCACCCGCGCGTAATGCAGCAGCGCGTTGCGCAGCGCTTCTTCCGCCGGGACCGGCGCGTTCAGCCGCTCGGCGAGCCGCGCGACCGAGCCTTCCGCGTAGTGATCCAGCGCGGCCAGCATGATGCCGTGCTTGTCGCCGAATACGCCGTACAGGCTGCCGCGCAACAGGCCGGTTGCCTTGCACAGGTCGTCGATCGAAGTGGCGTGGTAGCCGTGGTTCCAGAAGACCTGGCTCGCGCTCGCCAATACCGTGTTGGTATCGAACTCGCGCGGCCGGCCTCGCGGACACCCCGCACCTGCTTTCTTCGCCGATTGATGGGGAGAGCCGGGTTGCTTCATGGAATGGATATTATGACTACCCGTTCAAGAAAGCAAGGTCGAGTTGTCGTGAGTTTTTGCGGGTTTTCGTAGAAACAGGCTGGCACGACGCTCAGCCCGGCTTGCCCCACTTCTGATCCGCCGCCGTGAACAACTGATTCATCTCGTTGCCGCTGGCCGCTTGTTTCGTGAAATCGAACGTGCCGTGCTCCCGCATCTCTTGTGCCGCGCGCTGGAACGCGCCCAACGCCGCGCGCGCCAGCGATCCGCCCACGCTCACGCGACGCACGCCCAGCGAGCGCAATTCGTCGAAGCCGAGCACGACGCCTTGCAGGCCCATCAGCACGTTGACCGGACGATCCAGCGCGCCGACCACGGCCGCGATTTCGTCGCGCGTCTTCAGACCGGGCGCGTACAGCACGTCCGCGCCGGCGTCCTGATACGCCTGCAAACGGCGGATCGTATCGTCCAGATCGGGACGGCCGACCAGGTAATTCTCGGCGCGCGCCGTCAGCGTGAACGGAAACGGCAACGCGCGAGCGGCTTCGACGGCGGCGCGCACGCGCTCCACGGCGGCTTCGAATGGATAGATCGGGGCGTCGCCGCGGCCGGTCGAATCTTCGATCGAACCGCCGACCACCCCGGCGGCTGCCGCCTGGCGAATTGTCTCCGCGCAATCTTCGGGGGCGTCGCCGAAACCATTTTCCAGATCGGCGCTGACGGGTAAATCGGTCGCGCCGGCGATCTCGGCGAGGTGCAGCATCATCTGCGCGCGGCCGATCGCGTTATCCGGCAGGCCGCGCGTGAACGCGTAGCCGGCGCTGCTGGTGGCGAGCGCCTTGAAGCCCGCCAGTGCGAGCAGTCGCGCGGTGCCGATGTCGTACGGATTGGGGATGATGAAGGCTTCGCCAGCGGCGTGATACGACTGGAATTGCCGTGCTTTGTCGGATTGCGTTGTCATTGACGGTTCCATGGAAGACCGCCGGCCCGGCAGCTTGCCGCGGCGCAGCGGTGAATCGTTGAGGAGACTTGCCGACCACGAGAAAAATCCGGCGGCGGATTCTGCCCGCGCACCGGCTTGCCCCATTATGACAGCGGGGTTGAAGGCGGCAACTGGCGATGCGGCCTGAGTTGCTGCCCGGCTTGCGGCTCAGGTTTCGAGCTTCGCGTCCAGCGTGATGGTGGCGTTCAGGACCTTGGAAACCGGGCAACCTGCCTTGGCATCCGCCGTGGCTTTGTCGAAAGCGGCCTTGTCGCCGCCGGGAATCTTCACCGCCACATCGAGATGCACGGCGGTGATCGAGAAACCGCCGCCGTCTTTGTCCAGCGTGACGGTGGCGGTGGTGCCGATCCGTTCGGGCGTGATGCCGGCCTTGCCCAGTTCCGCCGATAGCGCCATCGAGAAACACCCCGCATGCGCAGCCGCGATCAGCTCTTCCGGATTGGTGCCGATTCCGTCCGCGAAACGGGTCGCAAATGAGTACTGGGTCTCCTTGAGGACGCCGCTGTCGGTGGAAATCGTGCCCTTACCGTCTTGCAGGCCGCCTTGCCAGACTGCCGATGCTTTGCGTTTCATTGCCTTCTCCTCTATGTACCCTCTCGGGCGGGAACGAACTTCATGATAGGCGCTTCCGTGTGCCGGTGTCGTGACGGTGCCGCGAATTCCCCAGCACGGAACCCACGCCGCAAACCATATCAATATCGGTAACAATCTTTCTTCAGAAAGCGGCTTTTTCACAGACCTCGCAAGAAATAGACTGATTTCAACGGATCGGGACAGAGCATTCCACCCGGTCTCTCCAACAATCGAATTCCGGAGGTCATCATGAAATCGCTTATTTCCGCCGTGGTCGTTGCATCCGCTCTCATTGTTCCGGCCGTGTCGTTTGCGCAGCAGACGAATGGCCCGGTAACGCGCGCCCAGGTTCGCGCCGAACTGGTTGCCGCGCAGCAAGCCGGGTTGCTGAACCAGAACGACACCACCTATCCGAAGACCGTGCCGCAAAACGCGGTCCCGGTCGCGGTCGCCGAGCAAGGTTCGCAGGATGTGGGTGGCACGAGCGCCGGGTCGTCGGCAGCGGGTGCGCCGACGTCGGTGCAACAACGGTTGTTCTCGACGTATCGCGGGCAGTAAGCAGGTCGCCACTCAGGTAGCGGCAACGAAGGGGTCTGCTTGTCGCAGTCGCTGTAAAAAAGCGCAGAGGTAGCGAAGTTAATTCGCCACCTCTGCGCTTTTTGTTTGCTACGGAAAGACTGGAGCGCGCGTTGTGTAAAACGCCCTTACTCGTCGAACGGCAAACTCTCCTGACCGAGCGCTCGCATATCGAACACGTTCAACGTCATCGCCACCAACGCGTAGTAGCCGAGCAAACCGACCAGGTTGATCACCACCTGATGCCCGAAACGGCCAACCGCGTTCGCATAGGTCGCGTCCGACACGCGTTTCGTGTCGTACAACTCGCTCGCGAAATCGTGGATCAGCGCGTCGTCGGCATCCGCGAAATCGGGACGACGCCCTTGGCGGATCGTCTCGGCATCCGCGGCCGGCACGCCCGCTTGCAACGCGATCGGATAGTGGATATACCACTCCGCCTGCGCCTGCCAGCGCGCGGCGGTCACCAGAATCGCCAGTTCCGACAGGCGCAGCGGCAAACCCGTCCGGTAGCGGCAGAACGCACCCAGGCGCTGCGCCTGCTGCGCCAGTTCGGGACTATGAATCCAGCCGAGAAACGGCCCATTCAGATTGCCGCGTGGGCCGGACAGAATCTCGTCCAGCACGGCTTTCTGGTCGGGGGTGGCGTCGGACAGGTCGAAGTGAGGCAAACGCTCGGTCATCATCGGTCTCGCAGGTCGCGTGGCGTGGTTGCAAAAGTGAATGGGAAGTCGCTCGGCATCACACCGCGGCCAATGCGCCGCCAATCGCATCGCTCAACCGACTGACGATCTCGTCGATGTCGCGCGCCGTGCAGATGAACGGCGGCGCCAGCAGCACATGATCGCCGATCTTGCCGTCGACCGTGCCGCCCATCGGATACACCATCAAGCCGCGCGCGAACGCTTCGCGCCGGACCGCCGCGTGCAGTTTCACGCTCGCATCGAACGGCGTTTTGCTCGCGCGGTCCCGGACCAGTTCGACGCCGACGAACAGCCCGCGGCCACGCACATCGCCGATATGCGGATGCTGCGCGTAGTGCTCGCGCAAGCGACCGCGCAATTGTTCGCCGCGCGCCAGCACGTTCGGCAGCAGTTGCTCGTCGGCGATCACGCGCTGTACTTCGAGCGCGGCGGCGCAGGCGGTCGCGTGGCCGATATAAGTGTGCCCGTGCTGAAAAAAGCCCGAGCCGCCGACGATCGTCTGATAGACCCGATCGCTCACGAGTGTCGCGCCGATCGGCTGATACCCCGCGCCGAGACCTTTGGCGATAGTCAGCAAATCGGGCGCCACGCCGTCTTCCTCGCACGCGTACAGATAGCCGGTGCGGCCCATGCCCGACATGATCTCGTCGAGAATCAGCAGCACGCCGTAGCGATCGCACACCGCGCGAATCTTGCGGAAATATTCGCGCACCGGCGGCACCGCGCCGGCCGTTGCGCCTACCACCGTTTCCGCGACGAACGCAGCCACCGACTCCGCGCCGAGTTCGAGGATCTTCTGCTCGAGTTCATCGGCGAGACGCTGCGCGAAGGCCTCTTCGGTTTCGTCGGCGCGCTGCTCGCGATAGGCGTAACACGGGCTGACGTGATGCGCCTCGATCAGGATCGGCAGAAACGGCTCGCGACGCCATGCGTTACCGCCAATCGCCAGCGCGCCCAGCGTATTGCCGTGATAACTCTGCCGACGCGCGATGAAATGCCGGCGCTGCGGTTCGCCCTTCTCGACGAAATACTGGCGCGCCAGTTTCAGTGCGGCCTCGATCGCCTCCGAGCCGCCCGACACGAAGTACACGTGTTCGAGCCCGGCCGGCGCGCTCGCAACCAGACGGTCGGCAAGCTCCTCGGCGGCCTCGGTTGTGAAGAACGACGTGTGCGCGTACGGCAATTGTTGCGACTGCCGTTTGATCGCGTCGATCACGCGCTGGTTGCTATGACCGAGACACGACACGGCGGCGCCGCCGGAGGCGTCGATATAGCGTTTGCCGGTGGAATCGATGATTTCGATGCCGTCGCCCGCGACGGCGACCGGCAGCGACTGCTTCGGCGAACGATGAAAGACGGTGGACATGGTGGTCGGTTTCCTTCCTGGGTAAAGACAGCGGCGGATAGCGGTGGATGCGGTGGATGCAGTGGCTTAAGCGCCGGCGGAATCGGACGCCACGCGGGCGATGAAGGTATCGAACGTGCACTGCCCTTGCTGATAGACCTTCATCCACACGCCGCCGTCGCCGATCTCGAAGAGTGCGGTGGCGAGGGTATTTTCGTCGTCGGGATCGAGCGGATCGTCGCGATAGATCGGTAAGCCGGACGGCGCGCGATCGTGCAGGACGTCGAGCAACGCCGCGGCTTGCATCGGCTGGCTCGACGCGGGTAACAACGCCTCCACGCGCCGCTGCCGGTCGCGTGAAGAATTGGTGACGATCTGCGCTTCGGCTTCGCAGCCCGGATGAATCAGATGGTTCGCGTGGCCGGCGAGATTCGTCACTGGCTGCACCGAACAGCGCCGCGCGCTCGCTTCGACGCTGAAGAGACGTTGGTCGACGTCGCCGGCACAGCCGAGCGTGTGATGAAACCCGCTCGCTCTCGGCGCATCGTGCAATAGCGCCAGCGCGTCGTCGAGCGAGCCCTTATCGAGCACGGCACGCGCGAGGATCATGCGCGGCACACCGACCGCCGGTTCGCGAATGCGGAGATTGTTGATGGCCTGCACGACGCCCGCACGATTGACGGCGAAGGTGTGCCCGGGCAACGAACCGGGATAGTAGAAAGTGACGAAGCCCGGCTTGCTGGTGGGCCGCACGTCGACCAGCAGGCAACGGTCACGCAGAAACGGATCGCCGTCTTCGTTGTGCGCGATGAAGCGCGTGCGCTCCGTCACGGCCGCGAGCGTGGTGCAACCGTCCGGCGCGTTGTGAATCAGCTCGCCGCGACAGTTCCACAGAAACACATCTTCTGCCGCCCAGCCGAGACCCGCTGCCATGCCGTCGAGTTCGTCCAGTAGCGCGGGGCAATGTGCTTGGGCCGCGTCCCGCAACTTTTGCACGAACGCGTTGCCACGCCAGCGGCGCACGTCGCGCCAGGCGCGGCTTTGCTCCATGTAGTCGGCAAATACCGGCCGCGCAAGCTCACCCAACTGGCGGCCGATTTCAAACGGCTCGCCGCCGACCTGAACAATCTTCGTTTCCTGCGTCGATACCACAGCTTCCATCCAATCAACAATCGATACGCATTTATACTTCACAACAACATTTGTTGTCAAACAGCGCGGCCATGATCCACCCGGAGCCACGCTGATCCGGGTGGTTTGCTACTTCAATTCAGACGGACATTTTCAAGGGACGTACGCGCCCTTGGCATGCAACGATTGCTCGGCGACGGCGAGTTGTTCGACTGCGCCGGCGCCTTCCAGCGCCAGCAGATGCGCGACCAGCGACTCGGTAATCGCGGTCGCCGCCACCAGCGACGGAAAGAACGAAGGACTCTCGTGCGAAAAGATCAGCACCTTGTCCGCATTCAACGCGATCGGCGAGACCGCGCTGTCGGTAATGGCGATCAGCTTGCTGCCTTTTTCCTGCGCGGCTTCGGCCACGCGTGCCGCCTCGACCGAATACGGCGCGAAACTGACGACGACGGTCGCACTATCGCGCTCGACCGAGCGCAACTGCATTTCCAATGTACCCGCCTCACCGTTGATCAGCGACACGGACGGCCGGAACAGCCGGTACTCGTAAACGAACCCGAAAGCCACCGCGTAACAGGAGCGGAATCCGGCCACATGCACGTGCGGCGCGCGCCGCAACAGGCGCGCTGCCTCGACAATCGCGCGGCCGTTATGCGCGGCGGTAACCGCGAGATTGTGCTGTTGCGCGGCAAGCAGATCGATGGCCAGCGCGTCTTTCGATTTGACCAGCGAGCGGGCGCGGCTGGTCAGCGCTTCAGGCCGCGTGCGCACGCGCGCGACGAACAGGTTGCGCAATTCGTTCCAGCCGGGGAAACCGAGTTGCTGCGACAGGCGCACCAGCGAAGCGGGTTGCACCTGCGCGCGCTCGGCCACTTTGCGCATGGACGAAACTGCGACCTCGTCGGGATGATCGAGCAGGAAACCCGCTCCCATCTGGAACTGCGGACTCAGTTCGGAGAAGCGCGCCCTGATCAGGGCGGCGAGCTGGTCGAAACTGTCTGGCATGCGGATGTACCGGGCGAACGGCCGATGAGGATGACAACAAATGTTACCACCCGGCACATCGCATCCAACATTAGTGACAACACGGTTTTACCGCCGATTTACAGCAGCGCCACCACCCGCACGTCACCCTGCTCGGCCGACGCAACCACCTTCTCGCCAATGCGGCGGAACGTGATCGATACCGACGAATCGCCGACCCGCAGATCGCCGACTTCGAGCCAGTCGATGCCTTCGGGCAGCATGGGCTGTTCGATCAGCACTTCGCGGCGTTCGGCGTCGATCGTAATGCCGAGACAGGCTTCGAGCATCATGAACGGCGAGCCGGCTGCCCAGGCTTGCGGCAGACACGCGACCGGATACGCGGTAGGCGGTTCGCCGCGCCGGCGCGGAAAGCCGCAGAACAGCTCGGGCAAACGCATGTCGAAATTGACTGCCGCCTGGAACAGCGCCTGCAGCAGCCGGACGGCCGCCGCTTTGCCGCCGTAGCGCGACAGGCCGCGCGCGCACAACGCGTTGTCGTGCGGCCAGACCGAGCCGTTGTGATACGCCATCGGGTTGAAGCGCGCCTGGCTCGCGGCCAGCGTGCGCACGCCCCAGCCGGTGTGGAACAGCGTGGAGTCGAGCGCGCGCACCACTGCTTCGCCGCGCTCGCGCGCGGGCAGACCGAAGGCCAGCAAATGGCCCGCGTTCGACGCCATCACGCGGCACAGTTCGCCGTGACCGTCGAGCGCGATGCCGTAGAAGCCGGACTCTTCCATCCAGTACTTTTCTTCCACGCACTGACGGATTTTCTTCGCGCGTTCGCTGTACTGCGTGGCCGGTTCGTGCAGGCCACGCAGCTTCGCGAAGTGCGCCATCGTGTCGAACGCGGCACTCGCGTAGGCTTGCACTTCGACGAGCGCAATCGGCCCGTCGGGGAAGCGGCCGTCGGCATGAAACACCGAGTCGTGGCTGTCTTTCCAACCCTGATTCGCGAGACCGCCGTCCGACTCGCGCTGATAGTCGAGCAAGCCGAAACGGTTTTTGTCGCACACGCCCGCGACCCACTGCGCGGCGCGCTCCAGCGCCGGCCACAACTCGTCGATCAATGCGAGGTCGCCCGTGCGCGCCGCGTAGGCACCGGCCAGCACGATGAATAGCGGCGTGGTGTCGACGCCGCCGTAGTACAACGCGAACGGCACCTCGCCGGTGGCGGCCATTTCGCCCTTGCGCATTTCGTGCATGATCTTGCCGGGCGCGGCGTCGCGGAATGGCGAGTTTTCACGCGCCTGATGCTCGGCGAGAAAACGCAGCACGCCCGCCGCCAGTTGCGGCTGCAACCACAGCGTTTGCAGCGACGTGATGACGGCGTCGCGGCCGAACGGCGTGGAGAACCACGGAATACCGGCGTACGGATACGGACCGGTGGCGAGATCCGTGGTCAGCAGACCGAGGTCGGCCAGCGAACGGTCGATCCACGCGTTGAACAGCGGGTTGCTCGAACGCACGCGCGCGGTCACGCGACGGCGTTCGCGCATCACGAGGTGGGCGTCGACCAGCGCGGCACGCACCGCGGCGCGGCCAACGCGCGGGCGCTCCGCGTCGATTTGCGAGAGGTGCGCTTCGCTCAGCGGATGCGTGGGCTGCGAGACTTCGGCAGCAGGCTTGCCCGCTTGCGGCACGACCTGCACCGCCACCGACAGATAAATCGACACACAGGCCTGCGCCGGCAGCTTGACGGTGTAATCGGCGCGGTCGGCGAACAGCTTGTCCGGTTCCGGCGAGAACGCGATCTGCACATTGCGCGCCACGTCGTCGAGCCCCAGATAGCCAAGCAGCACCTCGCGATTTTCGATGCGCGCGGGTTCGATGCGGCCTTGTTTGTCGCGCTTCAGGCCGCGCACTTCGAACATGTCGCGGAAGTCGCTGGCGAACGAAATGGACAGCGGCACGATGGCGTCGCTGGTGCCGTAATTGGTGAGTTCGATCGCTTCGTTGAGCACGGTGCCCGACAGCACCCGCACGCGCTCGACGTGGATCACGCCCTCCGGTGTGCTGTCGCCGCCGAGCGGCGGCAGCGGACGATTGGTCAGATGCGCGGTGAACGACGTGTTGTCGCTGCTGACGCTGCCCGACAACAGCGACGGCGCGCGGCCGCCGAAGGTCAGCCGCAGTTGCGACAGCACCCGTGTGTCGTTGACGAACAGCCCGTCGTCGTGACCCGTGATATCGCCGAGCGGATCGTTGACGATAAAGGTGTCGCCGGATTTCAGCACGTGCTGGGCGGCGCTTGCGACGTTGAGATTTTCCGTCGGGATGAATGCGCCGTCCGGCTCGGGTTCGTGATGATCGATTCCGCCCGAAAGGCCGCCGAGGGCTTCTGGCTGCTGCATCAGAGTCACTCCTATGGGTTCGCTTGCGCGTTCAGTGTCACATCCGGTAGCTGCTGGGACCAGCCCGGCCGCTTCCGATTGTAGAGGGTCTGCCCGCGTCAGACGAACTTATCACCATGGAGTTTCCGATTTTTTTACGTGGCATGGGACGTGCAGGCTTGTCGCGGCGGTCGGGTCGACGCAACGCCGGCGGCGGCCATAAAAAAAGGCGCGATCGCTCGCGCCTTTCATCGACTCACTTCGTGTGAACGGAAGTGAATTGTTTCAGCCAATCGTCATGCCCCACACGATTGCTTTACCTTTGTGCCAGCGGCTTCGCCGCGCGTTGCGTTTCGCCCACGAACAGCTGACGCGGACGGCCAATCTTCTGCTCCGGATCGGCGATCATTTCGTTCCACTGGGCAATCCAGCCGACCGTACGCGCCATCGCGAAGATACAGGTGAACATCGCGGTCGGAATACCCAGCGCGCGCTGCACGATACCCGAGTAGAAGTCGACATTGGGGTACAGCTTGCGCGACACGAAGTAGTCGTCTTCCAGCGCGATCTTTTCCAGCGCCATGGCCAGCTTGAACAGCGGGTCGTCGTGCAGACCGAGTTCTTCCAGCACTTCGTGGCAGGTTTCGCGCATCAGCTTGGCGCGCGGATCGTAGTTCTTGTAGACGCGGTGACCGAAACCCATCAGCTTCACGCCGGAGTCCTTGTCCTTCACCTTCGCGATGAACTCGGGAATGTTGTCGACCGAGCCGATTTCTTCCAGCATGTTCAGCGTGGCTTCGTTCGCGCCGCCGTGCGCCGGGCCCCACAAACACGCAATACCGGCCGCGATACACGCGAACGGATTCGCACCCGACGAACCGGCCAGACGCACGGTCGAGGTCGACGCGTTCTGTTCGTGGTCCGCATGCAGGATCAGGATACGGTCGAGCGCGCGCACCAGCACGTCGTTGACTTCGTACTCTTCGGCCGGATTGGCGAACATCATGCGCATGAAATTCGCGCTGTACGACAGCTCGTTCTTCGGATAAACGAACGGCTGACCGACGGTGTACTTGTACGCCATCGCCACCAGCGTGGGCAGCTTCGCGATCATGCGGATCGCGGAAATGTCACGGTGCTGCGGATTATTGATGTCGAGCGAGTCGTGATAGAACGCCGACAGCGCGCCGACCGCCGCCACCAGAATCGCCATCGGGTGCGCATCGCGACGGAAGCCGCGAAAGAAGAAATGCATCTGGTCATGCACCATCGTGTGCTGCGTGACGGTCTCGACGAACTCTTCCTTCTGCTGCGCGTTGGGCAATTCGCCTTTCAGCAGCAAATAGCAGGTTTCGAGGAAGTCGGCGTTTTGCGCCAGATTGTCGATCGGATAACCGCGATACAGCAGCTCGCCCTTATCACCGTCGATATACGTGATTTCCGAATTGCAGGCCGCCGTCGACATGAAGCCCGGGTCATACGTGAACTTGCCGGTCTGGCCGTAAAGCTTGCGAATGTCGATCACGTCGGGCCCGAGCGAGCCTTGATAGATCGGCAGATCGATAGTCTGGTCGCTGTCGGAAAAGCTCAGCGTTGCGTGTGTCTTCGAGTTCATCTACACGTTCCTTTTACTGTCACATCGCACACGTGCCGGCATGCCCTGGGGTCATGGCGTGCTATGACCGGGTTGGCATGCTCAGGCTCCGCTTCGCATTCTAAGGTCCAGAGAGGCCTTCATTGCGACGATTGGCCGCAACAATCCATCTCGACTGGCGCAACATTCGTTGCCGCGAGCAACGCTGTAAACGCACGCCGGCAGGCTGCGCGCGGACGCGTCGTGCAACTATTTACAAGCGCCACCGAAATGAAAGCTAGCGCACTCACTGCAACAATGTTTTGCGGCAGTCGGGCTGCACGGGCGGAATCCATCTGCGATACTGGTCTCGTGTTTTTGCTTCCCCTGCAAACACATGCTGTCTTTGGCCCGCCGGTTGACGGCGGGCCTTTTTAATCGGCCAGAACAAAGGAAGGACCCGATGAACGCCTCTCTCGAAACGCTGTTTCCGGACCATGTCCACAACGAAGACAACATCGTCACTGCACTGAATCATCAGGACATCGTCGTCGCGTTGTCAGCAGCGCTGAAGACGCAAGACGTGGCGGTACTGCATATGCTTTACCCGCGCACCGACGCACGCACCCATCGCAGCCTCGACGCGCTCGTCGACGTCTTGCACGGCCACGGCCTGCACGAAGTCGCGAAACTGATCGCGCAGGAAGCGCACTATCTGCTGTTCAAGGATCCGGTGAAAGCGTGGAAAGCGTTCCACGAAATCCGCAACGACTCGCTCGCGATCGGTGTGCATCTGTACTACCACGGCCTCGTCGGCGAAGCAGCGGAACTCGCGCTCGACAAAGACGCGCATCGCAAGGCCTGAGTCGTTGCGAGCCAGACGCTCGGCGCCCTCAAGCGGCGTTGATCGCGCCGATAAACTCGTGCACATAGCGATTGAACGCCGACGGATGCGCCAGGTTCATTCCGTGCGACGCGCCGCGCACCGTCTCGCGGCGCGCGTCCGGCAACCATTCCAGTAGCGCGTCCGCGGCCCGGCGGAACATCAGCGGGCTCTTTTCGCCGTCGATCAGCAAGACCGGGCAGCGAATTTCAGCGGCTTCCTCGGGTACATAGGCCGGCAACGGATCGCGGAATTGACGCGCCAGCGTGTGCGCATTATCGGTCGCCATTTGCCGGAAACCCGGCGTGCTCATCGCCCAGAAACCCGGCCGACTCACCGAGTCGACGAACAGTTGCAAGCCGGCTTCCACCTCTCCCGTCTCGATCAATTGCGCGGCTTTGGCGCGTAACGCGTTGACCGTTTCCGGCAAGCTCGCGGGCGGACGCCCGGCAATCTGCAGCGGACCGCCCGGATCGGCCAGTGTCAACGTGCGCACTCGCTCGGCGTGACGTCGCGCGAAATGGTAGGCCACGCAGCCGCCGCGCGAATGCCCCACCACGTGCGCCGGCCCCATACCGAAACGTTCGATGAATTCCGCGACTTCGTCCGCATGTTCGCTCCAGCTGAACGGCAGACCGGGCTCGGTATCGGTCACCGGCCAGTAATGCGTGAGACTCACCGCGACGCAGCGGTAGTGCTTCGACAGTCCCGCGAGTTGCGGTTGCCAGTAACGGAGATCGCACAACGATCCATGCACGAACAGCAGCAATTCGCCTTCGCCGGCTTCGACGTAAGGCATGCGCAGACCGCTCTGGAGTTCGACAAAGGAAGGCGACGACGGGGACGAAGCGGAAACAGATTGATTCACGGGTGGTTCACGGACAGCGCGGCGAAACGCAGATTCAGCGTTGCCGGCTTGAAATTGAATTGAAAGAAAAGGCGAGTCCGCGTCCCTCCAATTGGGACGCGTGGCGTATTGTCACACAGCCACTCGAACTGCGTGACAGGCGTTCATAGCCAATGCAGAAGCGCCGCCCTAAGCGGCGGGTCGGGATTGCACCATTGCCGAGCGCAAAAGCATGATGCGGGCGCCCCCGCGTCGGTTCATTCGTACGCGAGTTCGTCGAGCAAACCGGCGCTCGCCGCCGCGCCCGCGCCACGTACCGCGCAGGTCAACGGTTCGTCGGCGACGCGCACCTCGAGTCCGATTTCATTCGTCAGGCGGCGGCTCAGATTGGCCAGCAGCGCGCCACCGCCGGTCAGCACGATGCCGTTGTTCGCAATGTCGGTCACCAGTTCGGCCGGCGCCTGTTCGAGGCCGCGCTTCACCGCGCCGATCACCTGGCGCAGCGGGCCTTCGATCGCATCGGCGATATCGTGGTTGCTCAACTGGACCGTGCGCGGCAAACCATCGTCGACGCTGCGGCCGGTCGCGTTCATGTGCTCGGCCGGCACGTCGCGCACCGCCGAACCGATACTCTTCTTGACGTGCTCCGCGGTCTGCTCGCCGAGCAGCACGCCGTACAGATTGCGCACATAACTGATGATGGCCATGTCGAAGCTGTCGCCGCCGACGCGAATCGAGCCGTTGTACGCCATGCCGCCGAGTGCGATGACACCGACTTCGGTGGTCCCGCCGCCGATATCCACCACCATCGAACCGGTCGCCTCCGACACCGGCAAGCCCGCGCCGACCGCCGACGCCAGCGATTCGCCAATCAGACTCACCTTCCACGCACCTGCCGCGACCGCCGCTTCCTTGATCGCGCGACGTTCGACCTGGGTCGCGCCGGCCGGCACGCACAACGTGAACGCGGCGCGCCGGCTGAACAGCGGCCGTGGCCGCGCCATGTCGACGAATTGACGAATCATGTGTTCGGCGGCGGAGAAATTGGCGATCACGCCGTGCCGCATCGGCCGTACTGCTTCGAGATTGCGCGGCGCGCGGCCGAGCAGTTGACGCGCCTGGGTGCCCACCGCGGCGACGCGTTTCGGCCCGGAGGCCGGCTCTTTCTCGAAGCAGACAACGGACGGCTGGTTCAGCACGATGCCGCCGTCGTCGGTATAGATCAGGGTATTGGCCGTGCCGAGGTCCACCGCCACGGCGTGACGGAACAGGCGATCGAAAAGCGGGTAATGCGGCGTCGGTTTGGCCATGAGAAGGCTCTGTTGTGTCGTTATCCGCCCATACCGGGCAGTCTGAAAAGTGCGCCCCCGGTCACCCGAGCCGCGTGGCACGCCCAACAGGACGTAACTGCTGTCCGCGCGGCGGGGTGATTTTCATGCTAATGAGCTATTAACGGCAAGCAGATCGAATTCTTTAGGGCCACTTTTCAATCGGGGTCGTGTCAACCGCGCGACAAAGCGCCCAATGCGTGCTCCAGCGCCTCCTGGCCGAGCGCCACGCCGTCGGCGTTGATCGTATGACCGATACCGGGCAACGCGTAGGCGTCGACGTGATAACCGGCGTTGCTGAACGTGTCGGCGGCGTATTCCAGTTCCTGCACAGGGATCACTTCGTCGTCTTCGCCATGGATCAGCGTGAGCGGCGTGCCGTTGTGTACAGCGACCACCGACGCGAGCCGGCCCGAATAGGCGACCACGCCAGCCGCGCCCTCCGCGCTGGTCGCCACGTGATGCATCGCCATGATCGAACCTTGCGAAAAGCCGACCAGCGCAAGCCGGTCGAAAGCCACGCGCCAATGCGCCAGTTCGGCGTCGAGCACGGCGCGCAACGCCGGATAGGCCGCGCTCACGCGCGCTTCGCGGTTGCCTTCGTTGACCTCGCGCAGGCTGAACCATTGGCGGCCGCCGAAGCCGCCGTCGAACGCGTCGGTGCCGTCGAGCGACGTGAACGCCACGTCCGGCAGGCTCTCGCTCCAGATGTCCGCGAGCGGCATCAGGTCGCGCGCGTTGCTGCCGACGCCGTGCAGCAGCACCACCAGCCCTTTGGCGGGCGCGCTCGCCGGTGCGCGTCGCCAGCCGTGTTCGAATTGCTCCCAGGCCATATCTGATCCCTTGTTTCGCTGATGTGTCGTGTTGTCGGGTTCCGCACGCGACGGCCCTGTCCGGCAGCCTGCCGACCGGTGCCCGTGCGGCTTCAGCCGCGAGCATACGCTGCCGGATGGGTTTGCGCCGCCCTGGCTGTGGAGTTCGACGACACCCGGGCGTGATTGCAGGTATGCTTTTGCGAGCATCCGGCCGTCCCGCTGCGGCGCCCGCTGCGAGGGCGTGGCGGGCCATCTGCCGACCCGCCGCAGCATCCCGATCTGGAGAATCCGTTGAGCCAGCCTTCGTCCGCGCCTGCCTCGGCATCGCCACCACCCGCACCACCGCCGCCGCTGCAAGGCGGCAAGTTGGTGCTGGCAACCATCGCCGTCGCGCTCGCCACGTTCATGAACGTGCTCGACACGTCGATCGCGAACGTTGCGATCCCAACTATCTCCGGCAATCTCGGCGTCTCGGTCGACGAAGGCACGTGGGTGATCACCGTGTTCGCCGCAGCCAACGCCGTATCGATTCCACTGACCGGATGGCTCACGCAGCGCATCGGCCAGGTGAAACTGTTCGTCGGCGCGATCCTCTCGTTCGTGCTGGCTTCGTGGTTGTGCGGCATTGCGCCGACGCTGCCTATTCTGCTGCTCGCGCGGATTTTCCAGGGCGCGGTGGCCGGTCCGCTGATTCCGCTGTCGCAAGCCATTCTGCTCGGCTCGTATCCGAAGGAGAAATCCTCCACCGCGCTCGCGCTATGGGCAATGACCGCGACCGTCGGCCCGATCGCGGGCCCGGCGCTCGGCGGCTGGATCACGGACAGCTATAGCTGGTCGTGGATCTTCTATATCAACATTCCGGTCGGCATTTTCGCGGCCGGCGTGACGTGGATGATCTATCGCACCCGTGAGTCGCCCACCCGCAAACCGCCTATCGATGTCGTGGGGCTTGGCCTGCTAATCACCTGGGTCGCGTCGCTGCAGATCATGCTCGACAAGGGCAAGGACCTCGACTGGTTTTCGTCGCCGGTGATCGTGATTCTCGGCATTACCGCGCTGATCAGCTTCGCGTTCTTTCTCGTGTGGGAACTGACCGAGGAGCATCCGATCGTCGACCTGAGGCTATTCCAGCAACGCAATTTTCTTGGCGGCACGATTGCGATTTCGGTCGCGTATGGCGTGTTCTTCGGCAATCTCGTGCTGCTGCCGCAATGGATGCAGGAGTACCTGAACTACCGTTCGGTGGATGCCGGGCTCGTCACCGCACCGCTTGGCATTTTTGCCGTGCTGCTCGCACCTGTCATGGGCCGTGTGCTGCCGCGCTCGGACGCGCGCGTGATCGCCACGCTGGCGTTTGTCGGTTTCGCGATCGTGTTTTACATGCGCTCGAAGTACGTGATCGAAATCGATACGTGGCATCTGGTGCTGCCCACGCTGCTGCAAGGGATTCCGATGGCGCTGTTCTTCGTGCCGCTCACCGCGATCATTCTGTCTGGGCAGCCGCCTAACAAGATTCCGGCCGCGGCGGGTTTGTCGAACTTTGCGCGGGTGTTTTGCGGCGCGGTGGGAACGTCGATCGCGGGTAACGAGTGGAACAACCGCACTGTGCTGCATCATGAACGGCTCACCGAGCAGGCGTCCGTCACCAACCCGCTGTTCAATCAGCAGATCGAGTCGACTCAGTCGCTACTGCATCTGAATACGCAATCGGCGCATGCGCTGTTCGATTTCACCGTCAACACGCAAGCGGCGATGATGGGCCTGAACGATATTTTCTTCGTGTCGGCGGTGATCTTCATTCTGATCATTCCGCTGATCTGGATTACGCGGCCAGCCAAAGGCGGTGGCGGCGCGGATGCGGCGGGCGCGCATTGAGCGTGTGAGTATCGACCTCAGCGTCCGCATCAACCCGCGCGGAAATAACGCGCCGGCGTGTCGCCGAAAACCTCGCGGAACACCGCGATAAAAGACGACACGTCCTGATATCCCACGTCGAGCGCCACTTGCGTGACGCTGGCGCCGCCGCCGAGATGCTCCAGCGCGACCAGCAAACGCAATTGCTGGCGCCACTGGCCAAAGGTCTGCCCCGTTTCCTTGACGAACAGACGCGCCGCCGTGCGTGCGGTCACGCCCGCGCTCGCGGCCAACTCGTCGAGTACCGCCGACTGGGTCGGATCGGCGCTCAACGCGTCGGCAATCTGCTGGATGCGCGGATCGCGCGGCCAGTTCAAACCGAGCGGCGCGGCGGGAACGCGCGCGAGGCGGTCCAGCAGCACCTGCAAAAGGCGTTTGGCGGGTTCGTCGTGGGGTTGGTCGGCGGGCAGTTCGACGGCGGCAGCCAATAGCGCCTCCACCAGCCGATCGGGCGCGAGCGCGCCGCTTTGCGACGGCAGCGGCGCGGCGTCCGTGCCGGCATACAGCGAAACATACCGCACCGGACGGCGGGCGGACAGACGGTGTAGCACGCCGGCCGCCATCCACACCGAGTGGCCGGGCGGCGCCACCCAGCGCCCCGTTTCCGTGCGCACTGTCAGTACGCCCGCGCCGACGTGGATCAGCCGCGCGCGCCGATACGCGCGCCAGGGTTCGTCCAGCGTGTCATGGCGATCGCTGACCACACATGGCGTCGGCTCGACGAGATCGGGATCGAAGGCTTCCATCGGGCGTCCGTTTTGCCCGGTTATGGGCAGAAAGGCAGCAAGATTAGCATAATCGATGCGACGGCCTGCCCCGCGCGTTCGCGCATCGGACCACGCTTTCTCCATGTGCCATTCATGCAGGCTTGCCAGTAGAATCGCGGCTCCAACGGTCCAAGCCCAATGAACTACGCATCCATCCTCGAACAGATCTGCGGCCCTATCTGGGCACCGGCAAGGTCGCCGATTACATCCCCGAACTCGCCAACGTCCCCGCCGATAGCTTCGGCATGGCGATCGTGACGGCGTCGGGCGAAGTATTCCGCACCGGCGAAGCCGACACGCGCTTTTCGATTCAGAGCATCTCCAAGCTGTTCGCCTGCACGATGGCGTTCCGGCTGCTCGGCGACGCGCTCTGGCAACGCGTGGGACGCGAACCATCCGGCAATGCGTTCAACTCGCTGGTCCAACTCGAAGCCGAGCAAGGCAAACCGCGCAATCCGTTCATCAATGCAGGCGCGCTGGTTGTCACCGACGTGTTGTGCCGCCGCTTCGTGCAAGCCGAAACCGCGCTGGTCGAATTCATGCGACGGCTCACGGGCGAAACCAGCATCGACTACGACTCGCGCGTCGCGCAATCGGAATTGCAGCACGCGCACCGCAACCGCGCGATGGCGCATTTCATGGCGAGCTTCGGCAACATGGAGATGCCGCCGGAGGTAGTGGTCGACGCTTACTGCCGTCAATGCGCGATCTCGATGAGTTGTGTCGAGCTCGCGAAAGCGGCGCTGTTTCTGACCCATCACGGGGTGGCACCGGCCACGGGCGAGCGGATTCTGGATACCAGTTCGGCCAAACGGCTTTCCGCGTTGATGTTGACATGCGGCACGTATGACGCGGCGGGCGATTTCGTCTATCGGGTCGGCTTGCCGGCGAAGAGCGGCGTGGGCGGCGGGATCGTGGCGGTGCTGCCAGGCGAGATGGCGGTGTGCGTGTGGTCGCCGGGGTTGGATAGCAATGGGAACTCGCTGGCGGGGGTATTGGCGCTCGAGTGGTTGACCACTTTTACGGGGCAGTCGATTTTTTAATAGCAGTTGGTCGTTCGCCAACAAAATGCGCGATATAAAACGTGCTGAAGGCCGACACAGGGCATGTATCTAATCCGCATATATCAATGTGCGCTATCTGAAGCGTCCCGAAAAGACGCCGCCATTTTCACAAGCCGTAATAATTGGTGAGTTGTTGTGAGTGCGGCAGTTATTCAGAATGGCGGGGCTCGCCATGTTATTAGTCTCGATCTTTGCGCGTCAAAGAACCATAGGTTGCAGGGTGAACGCCGACACGGTTCGTCGCCGAGTTCAGAATTATCAGAAAAGGGAACAACACATGCGGATTTATCTACGTACAGTTTTTGTGATGTGCTGCTGCGTATTTTTAAGTGCTTGCGGAGGTGGATCTGGCAACTCGAGCTCAACCGCCGCTACGACGTCGCCCGTCACCCTGGGAGCGGGTTCCAGCTTGACCATGACGGCAAACACATCGGTGAAGGTGCCTGCTGGGACTACCGTTACTGCGCCGAACGGCACGAGCGTAACGGTTGGCGGATCATCAGATACCATCATCACGCAGGCGGGCGCAGTGGTCAACGTACCCGCCAGTGCAACAGGGCCGGCAAACAATGTTGTCACAACGGGGCAGGCGCCCGGTAGCGGTCTTTCGACGTCCGCATTGTCAGTTACCAGCCTCGCCGGTTCGGCAACCACAAACGTGAATGTTGTCGACGGGACGGGAGCAGCCGCCGTTTTCTGGGGCGGTGGCCATCTTGCGATGGACTCGTCTGGCAACATTATTCTCTCCGATCGTGGCAGCCTGCGGAAGGTCACGCAGGCAGGAGTAGTCACCACACTGACGCCTCAAGGGTCTTGGGACGGCGTTGCCATCGATCCGTCTGGCGATATTTATGGGTCGGGATACGTCCAGGGAATTGCAGGCTCGCCGCCCACATTTGAAGCGTCGCTGCAAGAGTTCTCAGCTTCTGGCACCTACCAACAATTGTTCGCGAACTGGGAAAGCTCTAGCAGCAATTTTTCGGTCGGCACTGGCGGTCTCGCCATGGACAGCAAAGGCGCTCTGTTCCTTGCGGACGTCGCGAACAATCGCATCGTAAAGTTTAGCGTTGGCAGCAACACCTGGGCGGTTTTCTCAGGCAGTGGCACCAGCGGCAATCAGGATGGGGCAGGCACTGCCGCCACATTCACGCTCTATGCGTTGCCTGACCTTGCAATTGACAGCAACGACAACCTGTATGTGAGAAGTCTCGGCACGGTTCGAAAAATCGCGCCGGACGGCACCGTCACAACGATCACCAGCCAGTTGCAAACGGGAGGCCCGATCGCCGTCGATAAGTCGGGAAACATCTACACATCGGGTATTCAGGCGATCAACCGTATTGCCGGTGACGGCAGCGTCGTTTCGTATCCGTTCACAAACACGACGGATTTTATTACCTCAATGGTCACCGACAGCAGCGGCAATCTTTATGTCGGTACGCGAGGTATCGGAGCGCAGATCTTCAAGATCACGTTCCCAAATGACTGATCTTTCACTGTAGTTCATTTTGACTGAGCGCCAGCGTACTGGCGCTCGAGTGGTTGACCACGTTTACGGGCCAGTCGATTTTTTATTTTCATCGAATGCGAGGGGCGTGATCGGCTTCGCCATCACACCCCTCGCTGCAGTCACCGTTTATCCGGTGCGCTTCCCCAACCTCCTTCTGTGCCCCTCGTCCCACTTACGCGCTCATTCGCGTCGGCCTTAATTCGATCCAACCCGAGTTGAATCCACCCATCGTCTAACTGACGCGCCGCCGGCCTGCCCTGTCTCGCTCTCGTCGCTTCCTGAACTTGTCATCGCCACACAGGCAATCGCTCCCAGCGCACCTAAGAGATTCATTGAGCATCAGTGTCGTCTCAACAATGCCATTTCGTCATGAAATCGACGCCACGAGCGGCCGTATCGCAAAAAAGGTTTTGACAAACTATCTTTAGATATATATCTTACGATGCATCTTAAGACACAAACGGAGTACCCAAGATGCGTCATCATCACCGTTTTTCCCGTTCTCGCACCGCAAACGACACTATCCACACCGGCCATGAACGTGCGTCGCTGCATGCCTTGTGGCACGCACTCACCCGCCAGCATTCTGAGTATCGCGGTGAACGCGGTGAACGCGGCGACGGGTTCGAGCGCCGTCACGGCGAGCGGCACGAGTTTCAACGGGACGACCTGGGCCATGGCCGTCGTCACGAGTCCCATGGCGACGAACGCGGCCATCGCGGCCACCACACCTATGCCGATGAAGGACACGGCCACGGTCACGGTCAACGCGGCCGCCACGAGTCGCGCGGCGAAGCCCACGGCAGCAACCACGCCCACGGCCACCGCGGCCACGACCGCCTCTCACTCCACTCGCTGTGGCACGCCATCGGCGGCCATCATGAACATCGCGGCGGCGGCCGTGGTGGCCGCTTCGGCGGTGGCGGTGGCGGTGGCGGCGGCAACTTCGGCGGCGACGGCGACGGCTTCCCGCGCGGCCGCAAATTCAGCTCCGACGACCTGCAACTGCTGCTGATGTCGCTGATCGAAGCGCAGCCAAGCCACGGCTACGAACTGATCAAAGCGCTCGAAACGCGCTCGAACGGCTTCTACACACCGAGTCCCGGCATGGTCTATCCGGCACTCACGTATCTGGAAGAACTCGGCTACGTGACCGTACAACTCGAAGGCAATCGCAAGCGCTACGAGTTGTCGGACACAGGCCGCGACTATCTGGCCGCCAACCGGGACCGCATCGACCTGATGCTCGCGAAGCTTAGCCATTTCGCCCGCAAGATGGATTCGGTGCGCCGCGCGTTTGCCGGCGAAGAACCGGCCGACATCAGCGAAGGCGGCTGGCTGCCCGAGTTGACCGAAGCGCGACGCAAGCTGAAGAACATGCTGGTGCTGCGTGGCAACGCGTCGGCCGAAGAACAGCGCCGCATCGCCGTGATTCTGATGCGCGCGGCGCGAGAGATCGAAAGCGGCGCCCAGCCCGGCAACACAAGCAACGATCCGAGCGGGGAACCAGGCGGCGCCCAGCCCACCTCCTGAGATCGCGCCGTCCGTCTCCGCACTACGTTTTGCCTCCGCGAGAAGCCGCCGCCCCGTGTGCGCGCTCGCGTCAACCGACCAATCGCAACCCTGTTGCTTGACACCCGGGCAGGCACTGAAGCGCCAACCCGGGTCGACAAAGGAGTAATCCTCTATGCTGACCAACGATCACCGAGCCGACCTGGCAGTCCAGCGCGTACGGCATCCATTGAAGTTCCGTCTGCTGCAGGTCAAGCAGGTGCATGCGCTGACCCCGCATCTGATCCGCGTCACCTTCACCGGCGAGGATCTGCACGACTTCGTCTCCGCTTCGTTCGACGACCACATCAAGGTGTTTTTCCCCGAACCCGGCGCGGACCGGCCGGCGCTGCCGGAAGCCGGCCCCGACGGCCCGGTATTCCCGGCCGGCCAGCCGCGTCCCACCGCGCGCGATTTCACGCCACGCCGGTTCGACCGCGAAGCGCGCGAGCTCGACATCGAATTCGCGATGCACGAAGCTGGCCCCGCGGCCACGTGGGCGGCGCAAGCCAAAGTCGGCCAATATCTCGGCGTCGGCGGACCGCGTGGTTCGCTGGTGATTCCGACCGGCTTCGACTGGCATCTGCTGATCGGCGACGACACCGCCTTGCCAGCCATCGCTCGTCGCCTGGAAGAACTGCCGGCCGGCACGCGTGCGGCCGCGGTGATCGAAGTAGCGGATCCGTCCGCGCGCATCGAGTTCACCACGCGCGCCGAACTGCATCTGGTCTGGTGCTATCGCAACGAAACCGGCTATCGCGGCGAACCGTTGCTGCAAGCGGTCCGCGAAATCTACCTGCCCGAAGACGGCGAAGGCTACGTGTGGGCCGCCGGCGAATCGGCGACCATGCGCGCGGTGCGCTATCACCTGTGCACCGAACGCGGCGTCGATAAATCGCGCATTCGCGCGGCCAGCTACTGGAAACAGGGCGCCGTGGCAGTCCACGAGAACCTCGACGACTGAACCCAGCCGGCGCGCCAAGGACAACAACGACAACGAGGAATCAATCGATGTATTCAATCAGCAGCAAACACGAGCGCCATCTGCTATGGCTGCTCGCGCTGACGCAGTTCACCATCATCATGGACTTCATGGTGATGATGCCGCTCGGCCCGCAGATCATGCACACCTTCGCGATCACGCCGGCGGCATTCGCCACCGCCGTCTCCGCGTATTCATGGTGTTCGGGCCTGTCGGGACTGTTCGCGGCAACCTATATCGACCGCTTCGACCGCCGCCGCTTACTCCTGACCGTGTATGCGCTGTTCGCGTTGTCGAACCTCGCCTGCGCGCTTGCGAGCAGCTTCCCGTTGCTGCTGGCGGCACGAGCCTTCGCGGGTCTCACCGGCGGCGTGCTGGGCTCGGTGATCATGGCGATCGTCAGCGACGTGATTCCGGTGAATCGACGCGGCGCGGCGACCGGCACGATCATGACGGCCTTCTCGCTCGCGGCGATTGCGGGCGTGCCGGCCGGCGTGATGCTGGGCGCCCATTTCAGTTGGGCCGCGCCGTTCTTTCTGCTGGTGGTGTTGTCGCTCGTGGTCTGGGTGGTCGCCCAACAGCAGGTGCCGTCGCTTGCCGAGCACTTGAGCCGGCGTCCGCCGCCGCTCGCCGAAGTGCTGCCGGATCTGTGGCGGCTCCTGACCAACCCGCGCCACCTGAACGCGTTCGCGCTGACCCTCGTCATGATGGTCTCTCACATGCTGGTGATCCCGTTCATTTCGCCGGTGCTGGTCGCGAATCACGGCGTGGCGCCCGAACAGTTGTCCTGGCTGTATATGGCGGGCGGCGCGGCGACGTTCTTCACGTCGCGCCGGGTGGGCCGGCTCGCGGACCGCTACGGCACGCGGCGCGTGTTTCGGATCATGGCGGTGCTGTCGTTCCTGCCCGTGCTGTTTGTCACGCATCTGCCGGACCTGCCGTTCTACGGAATGGTGCTATTTTTCCCGTTCTTCATGGTTCTGCTGTCCGGGCGGATGGTGCCCATGCAGGCGCTGCTGACCACCGTGCCCGAGCCCGCGCGACGCGGCGCGTTCCTCAGCGCGAACAGCGCGATTCAGGCACTCAGCATGGGCTGCGGCGCATGGTTCGGCGGCTTGATGTTGAGCAATTCGCCGACCGGGCGAATCGACGGATACGGCACCGTGGGCGTGGTCGCGGTGGCCATTGCGTCGATCGGTTTGTTCTGGGTGTCCCGCGTGCATGGCTCGAAACATAATGCGCCGCCGCCGAGCGCGTTGCCGGCCGACGCGATCGGAGAAAGTTGATCCTCGAGCCGCTCCGCGCTTCCGGTCCAAAGCCTCCAAAGCGCGGAGCGACCCGCTCAGGCGGAAGAATCAACACGAGCCACGCCAACCGTCAATCGGTCTTACCCGTCAGTGCACGCCGCGCCGCTTCGCCTTCGGCGCGCGAAGCCGAGTAGAACACCCACGCGCGGCCCACAATGATCTTCAGCATCGCGATCACCGGCACGGCGAGAAAGATCCCCGCCACGCCGCCGAGCTGATCGCCAGCCAGCAAGCCGACAATCACCAGAAACGGGCTGACTTCCACCCCCTCGCTCATCAGATACGGATTGAGCACGTAGTCCTGGAACAGCCTGTACAGCGCGATGAAAATCACCAGCCACAGCAGATGCGGATAGCCGCTGAACACCGCCACCACCAGCGTGATCGCCACCGCGCCTAGCGGCCCGGCGAACGGCACGAACTCCAGCAAACCCGCGCTGACCGCGAGCAAAAACGCGTAAGGCACGCCGAGCAGCGAGAACGCAACGCCATAGCAGATCAACGTAGCCAGCGACAGAAATAGCAACGCTCGCACGTACTTCGACAACAGAACGTTCAGATCCGTGACGATCTCCGCCCACAAAACACGATGCCGGTCCGTCAGCAACGCGAGACACGCGTCGCGCATTTGCGGGCCTTCCTTGATGAGCAGAAAGCTCAAGATCGGAATCAGCACCAGATAGATCAGATTGCTCGCCGCATGCACGACGCCGAGGCCGACGCTACGCGCCATCGGCACCGCCTTGTCGGACCCGGTCTCGATCTGGCTGCGCACGAAGTCCACGATCCGTTCGCGCAACGGCTCCAGAAAATGCGGCAACGGAAGACGATTCGGCACATCGGATTTCATCAACTCGGGCAGCTGCGCGAACAGGTGGGAAGCCTGATCCTGTAACTGAACGCCGAAGATCGAGCCGACCACCGCGATTGCCGCGACCACCACCACGAACACCAGCGCGATCGACGCCACCCGCGGCACGCGTCGCGGCCGGATCCGTTCGACGAGATCGACCATCGGGTAAATCAGGTAGCTGAAGAAGACCGCGAACACGACCACCAGCACAACGGACGAAGCGGTATAGAGAACAAACAGCAGTAGCGCAATCAGAAACGCGGTCCAGACTTTTCTGGCCGTGGAGACATCGAATCCCAGCATGAACCTTCCTCGAATAGACGATGAGATCCGGCGCATCGACCGCGCCGGGAGCATCGGACAACCATCGGATCAATCAGGCACCGGCGGGGTTACACGGCGAAGCGCGCCGCGCGCCGCCGGTGCCGAACGCATCGGCCGACACGGCACGCGTAAATCACATCAGCTTGCCCAGTAGAAAGCCAACGCCGACCGCGATCAGCAGCGCGCCGATCGGATTGTTGCGGGCCGTTTCGGCGACATGGTCGACGCTGTCGCCGTATTTCGCCTGCGCCTTGCCGGCCAGTTGGCGGACTTTGCCTTCGGCCTGCAAATCCACGTCGCCGGTGAGTCCGCCAACGGCGTCCTGCACCTTGCCTGCGGCGTCTTTCACGGTGCCTTCGAGCTGGTTGGAATTCATCGTGTTTCTCCTAGATCAGGGTGAGCAAGCAGCCGGCGCCGGGGAGCGGCCGGCCATCACGGCGTGATACGCCGTCAGTTCGATAACGGCCTAGCGCTTCACGCGATCGCGCACCGCGTCCGCGGCCTCGCCGACTTTCGATTGCACCTTGCCCGCGAGCTTTTCCGCTGCGCCTTCGGCTTGCGTCGCGCGATTGCCGGTGACCTTGCCGATCGCTTCCTTCACGGAGCCCTTCACCTGTTTTGCCGCACCTTCCACGCGATTCTTGTCCATGACGGTTTCCTTGAAAAAGGTTGAGTTAACAACGCGTTGCTCATCGAACCACAACAGGAGCGACACCAGCACAGTTCGTTCCCGGCTGTTTCTCCAGCAAAAAACTCGCCTGAAACCACTTACGCCCCCTTCGCGCCTTTACGGCGCGGCGCGCTCCCCGGCGCGAGCCCAAAGTGCCCACGCGTCTGCGCCCACACAATCGCTTCGCCGCGACTATGCACGTCGAGCTTCGCGTAGATCGTGGCGACGTGGTTACGCACCGTATTCGGCGCCAGCCCGAGCTCACGCGCGATCTCCTTGTCCGCGAGACCGCCGCACAGGCAGGCGAACACGTCGCGCTCGCGGGCCGTCAGATCGGCGAGATGGCCGCCCGCGTCGGGCGCATTGGCGCGTCGCACATTGACGAGTTTTTCGATCAAGGTCTGGCTGAACCACGAGGCGTCCTGCATGACGGTTTCGATCGCGGTCACCAGTTCCATTTCGGAGCGCTTGCGCTCGGTGATATCGAGCAGAGTCATCAACACGCAATCCTTGCCGTGAATGCTGACCGCTTCCGCCGACACCAGGCAATTCAACGTCTCGCCGCCATGGCTCTTCACCAGAAATTCGACATTGCGCAAGCTGCCGGACTCGACCAGCGCCGCACTGATCCGCGCGCAGGCGTCGTCGGTCCAGAGCGGGCTCTGATCGAGCGGCTTGCCGAGCAATTCCTCCGAGCCAAAGCCGGTGGTTACGGTGAATGCGTCGTTGATATCGAGCGTGGTGTAGTCGTCGGCGACGAAGAGCGCGGTGGACACCGGCGTCATCCTGAACGACTTCTCGAAGCGTTCCTCGCTCTGGCGCAACGCGCTCTCCGCGCGCTTGCGCGGCTCCAGGTCCATGAACGTGAACAGCATGCAGGCCTCTTCGCCGATGTCGATCGGCTGGCCGGCCACCACCACGAACTTGGTGCCGCCTTCGGGCAGGCGCAGTACCGCTTCCATCTGCGGAATGGTCGCGCCTTCGCTGAGACGCTCGATCGCGAGTTCTCGTTTTTCAGCGCCTTCGAACACATCGAGCTCGTATACCGAGCGGCCGATCACGTCCTCGCGCGCATAGCCTGTCATTTCCAGAAAACCGAGGTTGACCTTGATATAGCGCTGGTCGCTCAACCGGCAGATCACGGCCGGCGCGGGATTCGCGTTGAAGGTCTTTTCGAAGCGCTTCTCGGCGTTCGCCCACTCGCTGGCGTCGTGCAGAATCAGCGCGAGGCAGTCGGGCTCGCCGCGCGCGTTGGTCAGCACGAGGCTGCGCACGCGGTGCACCCAGTTCACTTCGTCGTCGTGCGCGGGAAAAACCTCGACCACGACGTCGCTGAAGCACTCGCCCGCGACCACGCGCTCGATCGGATAACTGCCTTCGGGCAGCGGATGGTTATTGCGGTAGCGCAGCCGGAAGCGTTCGCGGTACTCGGTGACGTCGGCGCCCAGTTGCGCGATTTCGGCGATGCCGTGCATCTCCAGCGCGGCCTGATTGGCCCACACGATGGTCTGATCCGGCTCGACGAGAATCACGCCCTCGGTGAGCCCGGTGATGATCTGCTGCAACTGGCGACGATCGGTCTGCGAACGCAGCACTTTGTCGTCCGGCGGCGGCGCATCGTCCGCGGCGGGAGATTGCACCAGTGACGCCGGTGCAGCGGAAGTCGTGTCGGTCATTATGATTTTGCGCGCGCAAACCGTGCGCGATAGCCTGTCCAGACCGCAGAATCGCCGAAATCACGGCATTATGCCAATAGCCAATGCACCAAGTGGCCTGATGCAAGTGCACCAGGTGCACGGGGGAACAGGCCGGTCGCGTGAGCGAACCGGCAAACTTCACGCTTTTTCCGGGTCCGGCGCGGGCAAACTTCGGGACGAGCCGGTAGAAAGTACAAATGCGGCGCGATTGCCGCGCCGCCGGGCAGACCCATGCATCACGCCGCGACGCTGACCGGCGTCGCGCTAAACCTTGTCAATCGCGCCGGCTACGCCCCTAACCCGGCCAGCGGATGGGCCTCCCGCTTCCACGGCGAAGCCAGAAAATGCCGGACCCGCTCGGGCCGCACTTCGGCCAGTGTGGCCGGTGCCCAGCGTGGCTTGCGATCTTTATCGATCAATTGCGCCCGCACGCCCTCGCAGAAATCGCCTTCGTCGATTACGCGTTTGACAATGCCCAATTCCATGCGGAAACACTCGGCCAGCGTCATCTGCCGCCCGCGCAGCAGCGCCTCGCGCGTCACGTAGAGCATGGTGGGCGAATGACCGGCGAGCGCGTCGTAAGTGGCCTGCAGCCACTGCCTGACCTCGCGTGGCGGCTCGCGCTCCAGATCGTGGCGCAAGGTCGCGACCATGCGATCGATGCTCGAGCGCCGATCAAAATGCCGCAGAATCAGCTGCGTAAACGGCCCCACTGCCGCGTGCGGAATGATGTTGCACGGCGGTTCGAACACGCCGCGCAACGCGGCGAGCAGATCGCCGTCGTGCGGCATGCGCTGCAGGCGTTCCTCGAAGGTAGCGAGCCATTCCGCCGGCACGCACAGATCGGCCAGCTGCAGGCGCAACGCATCCGCGCCGGACAGCGTCGCGCCGGTCAGCCCGACATACAGCGCCAGTTCCGTCGGCATGGCGCCCAGAAAATGCGTCGCGCCGACATCGGGCAGAAAGCCGATGCGCGTCTCCGGCATCGCGATCTTGCTGCGCTCGGTGACGATGCGCAGCCGCGCCGCCTGGCCGAGACCCATGCCGCCACCCATCGTCACGCCGTCGAGCAGCGCGACCACCGGCTTCGGAAACGTATGCAGCGCGTAGTCGAGCCGGTATTCGTCGACGAAGAACGCGAGCCAGCGGCTGTCGGCGTTCTTCGCCAGCTTTTGCACTTCACGCACGTCGCCGCCGGCGCAGAAGCCTTTGGCGCCCGCGCCCTTCAGCACGAGCGCGACGATGCCATCGTCGCCACGGCAATGTTCGACCAGCACCGCGAGTTCGCGCACCATGGCATGCGACAGCGCATTCAACGCGGCCGGCCGGTTCAGCGTGATGATCGCCACGCGATTGACGACGCGAAACAGAATCTCGCGTTCCGCTTCGACGGGGGTGTCGAGCGTGGCGCTTTGCACGGCGCTCATCGATTCGTCTCCTGCACGGCTTGAGCGGAACCGCCGGTGTGGTCCGCGTGATCGACCTGCCGACCCTGTGCCCCCTGCCAGCGCGGCGCGCGTTTGTCGAGGAACGCGTTGACCCCTTCGCGCTGATCGGCGCCGTCGAACAGATCGACGAAACGTTCGCGTTCCAGCGCCAACGCCGCCGAGCGCGGCACGCCGTTGCGCCCCTGATGAATCAGCGTCTTGCTGAAACCGACCGCTTGCGGGCTCAGCGTCGCGACCCGCGCCGCCATGCTCAGCGCAGCCTCGCGCGCGGCGCCCTTCTCGACGACTTCCTCGACCAGACCAATGCGCAACGCGGTCGCCGCGTCGACGCGCTCGCCCGTGAGAATCATCCGCTTGGCCCAGCCTTCGCCGACCAGCCACGGCAGCGTTTGCGTGCCGCATCCGCAGGGCAGTAAGCCGACCGCTGTCTCGGGCAAGGCGAGCAACGCGTGCTGTTCCGCGATACGGATATCGCAAGCCAGCGCGCATTCGAGTCCACCGCCCATCGCGTAGCCGTTGATCGCCGCGATCACCACCGGCCGCGCGTTCTGCAAGGTCTCGAACGCCGCCCCGAAGCGCGCCGCCGCGGTGCGCGCGACTTCGCGGTTGCCGTCGGCGAAGGTGTTCAGATCGGCACCCGCGCTGAAAAACCTGGGACCGTCACCGGTGATCACGATGGCTCGCACGCGCGCCTCGACGTTCAGTCGCTCGACCGTCTGCTGCAATTGCAGCAAGCCCTCGGGCGTGAACGCGTTCGCGGGCGGCCGCTTCAGCGTCAGCAATGCGACGGCGCCGTCGTGCGCGTACTCGAGTTCGATCATTACGCTTCCCCGTCTTTACGATACAACTTGATGACGGCGGAAAAGTCGAGACGTCCCGCGCCTTTCGTACTCATGGTTTGATAGAGCTGCTGTGCGAGCGCGCCGAGATACACGGGTTGACGCGCGCCGCGGGCGGCGTCGGTGGCGAGGCCAAGGTCCTTGAGCATCAGGTCGGTGCCGAAGCCGCCCGTATAACCGCGCGTGGACGGCGCGGTTTCGACCACGCCGGGCATCGGGTTATACGTGTCCGAGCTCCAGCAACGCCCCGTCGACGTATTGATGATGCCGCCCAGCACCTTCGCGTCGATACCGAGCGCTTCGCCGAGCGACATTGCCTCGGCCACGCCCGCCATCGTGATGCCGAGCACCAGGTTGTTGCAGATCTTCGCGACCTGGCCGGTGCCGGTGTCGCCGCAATGCACGATGTTCTTGCCCATGGCCGACAGCACCGGCTTGACCTGTTCATACGCGCTCGCGCTGCCGCCCACCATGAAGGTCAGCGTGCCGGCCGTCGCGCCGCCGGTGCCGCCCGACACGGGCGCATCGACGAACGTGTTGCCGTGCTGGGCCGCGAGGGCGGCGAACTCTTTCACGCTGGCCGGATCGATCGTGCTCGAATCGATGATCGGCACGCCTTTGCCGATTGCCGAGAAGACGCCGTCTTCCGCCGTGAGCACGCTGCGCACATGCGCGGCGGCCGGCAGCATCGTAATCACGCATTCCATGTCGGTCACTGCCGCCTGCGGCGACGCCGCGGCTTTGGCGCCCGCGTCGACCAGCGCCTGCACCGCCTGCGCATTGAGGTCGAACACATTGACCGCGTGGCCGGCTTTCAGCAGGTTGTGCGCCATCGGCGCGCCCATGTTGCCGAGTCCGATGAAAGCTATTTTCATAATGTCGTCTCCGTCTGTTCGCGCGATCGTGATCGCCTGATCAAAGCCGCGCTCAGCGCAGGCTGATGGTCGTGTTGACGCCGTCGTTGACGGTGTCGTCGTCGAACCAGCGGGCCGTGACGGTCTTGGTCTGCGTATAGAACTGCACGACCTGTTTGCCGTACGGGCCGAGATCGCCGAGTTTCGAGCCGCGCGAACCCGTAAAGCTGAAGAACGGCACCGGCACCGGAATCGGAATGTTGATGCCGACCTGACCGATGTCGATCTCGCTCTGGAACTTGCGCGCTGCCGCGCCGCTCTGCGTGAACAGGCCCACGCCGTTGCCGAACGGGTTGCGGTTGACGAGCGCGATTGCGTCGTCGAGTGTGGCGGCATTCAGAATCACGAGCACCGGTCCGAAGATTTCCTGCGTGTAAATCCGCATCTCGGTCGTGACGTCGGTGAACACCGTCGGGCCGATGAAGTTGCCCTGCTCGTAGCCCGGCACCTTCACGTCGCGGCCGTCGAGCGCAAGCGTGGCGCCTTCTTTCACGCCCGCTTCGATCAGGTCGAGAATGCGTTGCTTCGCCGCGCGCGAGACCACCGGGCCGACATCCGTATTCGGCTCGCTGCCCGCATTGACCTTGAGCGTTTTCGCCTTCGCAACGATCTCCGGCACCCACTGCTGCGCCGCGCCCACCAGCACGACGACCGAAGTCGCCATGCAACGCTGCCCTGCCGCGCCAAAGCCGGCGCCGGCCAGCGCGTTCAGGGTTTGCTCGCGATTCGCGTCGGGCAGCACCACGGCGTGGTTCTTCGCGCCCATCATCGATTGCACGCGTTTGCCGTGTTCGCTGCCGAGGCGATACACGTGCGTGCCGACCGCCGTCGAGCCCACGAACGACACCGCTTTGATCAGCTCATGCGTGCACAACGCATCCACCACGTCCTTGCCGCCATGCACGACGTTCAGCACGCCCTTCGGAATTCCGGCTTGCAGCGCGAGTTCGACCAGTTGCATGGTCGACATCGGGTCCTGTTCGGACGGCTTCAGCACGAAGGTATTACCGCAGACGATCGCCATTGGGAACATCCACAGCGGGATCATGGCGGGGAAATTGAACGGCGTGATGCCGGCGCACACGCCGATCGGTTGACGCAGCGTGTACGTATCCACGCCGCCCGCGACGTTTTCCGCGAATTCGCCCTGCTGCAACGTACCGATCGAACACGCGTGCTCGACCACTTCCAGACCGCGGAAGATATCGCCTTCGGCATCCGGAATCGTCTTGCCCTGTTCGGCGCTCAACGTCTTCGCGATGCGCGGCATGTTCTCGCGAATCAACGCCTGGTACTTCAACATGATGCGCATGCGGGCGCCGATCGGCGTGTCCTTCCACGTCTTGAACGCGGCATGCGCGGCGCTGATCGCCTCGTTCACTTCGTCGGCGGTGGCGAACGGCACGCGCGCCAGCACTTCCTGGGTGGCGGGATTGACGATATCGCGCCATTCGGTGGTCTTCGATTCGACGAACTCGCCGTTGATCAGCAACTTGACGGTGGCCACTTCGTGCGCCGCCTGGTTCGAAGCAATTGCGTTCATGCTGGAACTCCTGTGCAGTGGCCGCGCGGCGGCCGGGCAGTAACTGGGAACGAAAAGAATCAACGCAGGTCCGGGAAATCCTCTTCCCAGTACTCGTCCGGCAGGCGCGCGGGTTCGGCTTCGCGCTCCATTTCGCGGCGTCGCAACTCGACGCGGCGAATCTTGCCGGAGATGGTTTTCGGCAGATCGCTGAATTGCAGACGGCGAATCCGTTTGTACGGAGCGAGCTTTTCGCGCGAAAACGCGAACACGGCGCGCGCGAGTTCCGGGCCGGCTTCGTAACCCTGACGCACGGTAACGAACGCTTTGGGCACCGAGAGACGAAGGGCGTCGGCGCTGGGCACTACCGCCGCCTCGCCGATCGCCTCGTGTTCGATCAGCACGCTTTCCAACTCGAATGGGCTCAGGCGGTAGTCGGACGATTTGAAAACGTCGTCGACACGGCCGACATAGACGTAGTAGCCATCGTCGCGGCGCAATGCGACATCCGAAGTCCGGTAGAAGCCGTTGCGCATGGCTTGCGCGGTGGCGTCGGCGTTATTGGCGTAACCCGTCATCAGGCCCAGCGGACGCGCGCCGTTGAGCGGCAGCGCGATTTCGCCTTCGCCGACGGGTTGATCGTCGGCGTCGATCAGTTCGATCCTGTAGCCGGGCAACGGACGTCCCATCGATCCGGCGACCACCGGTTGTCCCGGCGAGTTGCCGATCTGGCAGGTCGTTTCGGTCTGGCCGAAACCGTCGCGTATCGTGATGCCCCACGCGTGCTTCACGCGTTCGATGATCTCGGGATTCAACGGCTCGCCCGCGCCGACGATCTCGCGCAGCTTGACCGGATAGTCGGTCAGATGCTCCTGCACCAGCATGCGCCAGACGGTGGGCGGCGCGCACAGCGTGGTGACGTTGAACCGCACCAGCACGTTGAGCGTGTCTTTCGGCACGAAGCGCGGGAAGTTGAACACGAACACGCAGGCCTGCGCATTCCACGGCGCGAAGAAGCAGCTCCACGCGTGCTTGGCCCAACCCGGCGAACTGATGTTCCAATGGATGTCGTTCGGTTGCAGACCGATCCAGTACATGGTCGACAGATGCCCAACCGGATAGCTTTGATGCGTATGTTCGACCAGCTTCGGCTTCGAGGTCGTGCCCGACGTGAAGTACAGCAGCAGCGGATCGGTGGCGAGCGTCACGCCCTGCGGGGTGAAGTGCGGCGACGCCTCGTAGGCCGCGGCAAGATCGCGCCAGCCGTCGCGCGGTGCGCCGACCGAGATGCGCGTGAGCGGCGTGTCGAGCGCGTCGAATTTGCTCAATTCCGCGCTGTCGACCACCACGAATTTTGCGCCGCCGATCTGCACGCGGTCGCGCACGTCGTCGGCGGATAGCTGCGTGGTGGCGGGCAGCACGATCGCGCCGAGCTTCATGGCGGCGAGCATCACGTCCCAGAGTTCGACGCGGTTCGGCAACATCAGCAGCAGACGGTCGCCGCGTCCCACGCCAACACCACGCAGGTAGTTCGCCATGCGCGACGAGCGCTCCGACATCTGCGCGTACGACAGGCGCAGGCCGTCGCCGCTCGGGTCGTCGACGATCCACAGCGCCGGGTTGTGATTGTCGCGCGCGATCACGTCGAAGTAGTCCAGCGCCCAGTTGAACTCGCCCAACGCCGGCCACTTGAATTCGCGGTATGCCCGGTCGTAGTCGGTTCGATGGCGCAGTAGGAAGTCGCGCGCGTCGAAGAAACCTTTCGCTGCCGTCATCGTCGTCTCCTGTGTCGACCCGGGTTGGCGTGGGCGCCGACTCGGGTCGCATTGGTGGCGCGCTATGCGCTCCATTTTTTTGGCTTTGCTGCGTTGCTGCTTTATTGCTTTGTTTTTTTGCCGCTTTGCACCCACGCGCCGACTGCCTCGCGCATCGGCTTCGCGGTCAAACTATTTTGCGCTCAAACGCCGCCTGCTTCGCGTTTAAACATTGCGCGCGATCACCATACGCTGCACTTCGCTGGTTCCTTCGTAAATCTGCGTGATGCGGGCATCGCGATAGTGACGCTCCACGGCATAGTCTTCCAGGTAACCGTAGCCGCCGTGAATCTGGATCGCCTTCGAACAGATCTGCTCGGCCGCTTCCGACGCGAACAGTTTTGCCTGCGACGCCTCCGACAAACACGGCAACCCTTCCGTGCGCAAACGCGCCGCGTGATGCACCAGCAGCCGCGCGGCGTTCAATTGTGTGGTCATGTCGGCGAGCATGGACGCGATGGCCTGGTGATCCTTGATCGCCTTACCGAACTGCATGCGTTCGCTTGCGTAAAGACGCGCGGCGTCGAACGCGGCCCGCGCAATGCCGACCGCCTGTGCGGCAATGCCGATCCGCCCGCCTTCCAGATTCGACAGCGCGATGCGCAAGCCCTCGCCCGGCTCGCCGAGCAGGTTTTCTTCCGGCACCGCGCACTCGTCGAGCGAGATCGGGCAGGTGTCGGACGCGCGAATACCGAGCTTGTGCTCCGGCTTGCCGACGTTGAAGCCCGGCGTATCGGTCGGCACGATAAAGGCCGACAAGCCACGTTTGCCGAGCTCGGGATCGGTGACAGCGAATACGATCGCGATATCGGCGCGCGAGCCGTTGGTCACGAACTGCTTGCTGCCGTTGAGGATCCACTTGCCGTCCTGCAACACGGCGCGGGTGCGCAGATTGTTCGCCTCGGAACCCGCCTGCGGCTCGGTCAGGCAGAACGCGCCGATCGTGCGGCCGGCCGCGAGGTCTTGCAGATAGCGGTCTTTCTGCGCCTGGGTGCCGAACTTGAGAATCGGTCCGCAACCGACCGAGTTATGCACGCTCATCAGCGTGGCGCACGAGGCGCAGCCGGCCGCGATCTCTTCGATTGCGAGCGCGTAGGCCACGTAGTCGGTGTACGAGCCGCCCCATTCCGCCGGCACGATCATGCCGAGCAAGCCGAGCTCGCCCATCTGCGTGACGATCTCCGCGGGCAATTGCGCTTCGCGGTCCCATTGCGCCGCGTGCGGCGCGAGTTGTTCTGTGGCGAAATCACGCGCGGCGTCGCGGATCATTCGTTGGTCTTCGGTGTAGAAGCTGTCCATGGCGCTCGATCCTGTCTGGTCCGTCTGATCGCGGTGGAAGCCTGTCCCCTGAGCCGGCCGCGATCTCATGGAAGATAAGTGTAGGCAAGCCGCTGGACAGGTTCGATGCTCAGCCCGATCATTCTCGCTGAGCGCATTTGCCATACTGATACTATGCAAGCCCGATTCCACCCGCAAGTTCAAGGGCTTGACGCGTCGTCACAAGGAAAATGTTGAGCGCTTTTGCCAGCTTGAGCAGACTCAGATGAAAAACGACAAGGGCACGATTTCCGTCAGCATGGTCGGGGAAACCCTGGCGCTGGCGCGCGCGAGCGGCTTCGACGCGCTGCCGCTGGCCGAAGCGACCGGCATCGCGGCGGCGCTGCTGGCTTCGCCGAAGAGCCGCGTGTCGGCGGCGCAATACGGTGCGCTGTGGGCCGGCATCGCGCGTGCACTGGACGATGAGTTTTTCGGCCAGGATTCGCATCGCATGAAAAGCGGCAGCTTCATCGCGATGACGCAGACCGCGCTGACCGCGCGCAACGGCGCGCAGGCGCTCGCGCGGGCGGTCGGTTTCATGCGGCTGGTGCTGGACGATCTCGGCGCGCGCATCGAAACCGATGCGCAGCGCGTGAGGCTGCGTTTCGTTGAGCGCGAGGGCGCCAAGCCACCGGCCATGTTTGCCTATGCGACGTGGTTCATCCTCGTTTATGGGCTGCTGTGCTGGCTGGTGGGGCGGCGCATTCCATTGTTCGAGGCGCGTTTTCGCTGCGCCGAGCCGCCCGCCGCGCGCGAATATCGGTTGATTTTCTGCGACGAGATGCACTTCGATCAGGCCGAGTCTTATGTCGATCTGTCACCCGCGTTTCTCGAACTGCCTGTCATTCAAACCACCAAGTCGGTTAAGCCCTTCCTGCGCGACGCGCCCGGCAGTTTTATCGTCAAGTACCGCAATGCGGGTTCGCTCGCGGTGCGCGTGCGCAAGATGCTGCGCGCGCTGCCGATGTCCGGCTGGCCTGCCGCGGACCGGATGGCCGAGCGATTGAACGTCGCCGAGGCGACCATGCGGCGGCATCTGAAGCAGGAAGGCTATACGTATCAGTCGATCAAGGACGACCTGCGGCGCGACATCGCCATCGGCGAGTTGCAGGATACGGACCGCACGATCGCCGATATTGCCGCGTCGGTGGGATTTGCCGAGCCGAGCGCGTTTCACCGGGCGTTTCGGAAGTGGACGGGAATGCGGCCGACGGATTATCGGCCGGGTGTGGGCGGGGCTGGTGTGGCCGCTCCGGCGACCAGGACACCAGGCGCGGCGCGCGGCGATTTCACGCGGCGCGCGGAATCGGACTAAGCTGTAAAGAGCAGGCCTGCCTTACCAGAGGGTTCGGCCCGCGCCGCTCGCATCCTGTCGTCGCGGCGCGGCAGCCGTCAGCGATGAGCACGTATCCGCGTCTCCCGTTCCGGCAGTCCGGCTCGCACATGCCGCTTATCCGCGGCGCTGTCGTGAGCCGGTTGATGCGCGGCATGACCGCGCTCGGCGTGCTTTTGGCCCTTGGTTTCGCATCGTGCGAAACGCTGGCGCCGCTGCGGGCCGATGCGGCGGTGACAAGCACGGCGGCGCCTGGCAGCGTGGTGGTGATTCCGGTGGATGGCGCGATCGATCCGGCGAGTGCGGACTTCATCGTACGCAGCCTGCAACGCGCCGCCGAACAGCGCGCGCAACTCGCCGTGCTGCAACTCGATACCCCCGGCGGTCTCGACACGTCGATGCGGCAGATCATCAAGGCGATTCTGGCGTCGCCGGTCCCGGTAGCCACGTTCATCGCGCCAAGCGGGGCGCGGGCCGCCAGTGCCGGTACGTATATCGTCTATGCGAGCCATATCGCGGCGATGGCGCCGGGCACCAACCTCGGCGCGGCGACACCGATTCAAATGGGGATGGGCGGTGCGGAGCCGCCTGCGGGCGGTGGAATGCCGGGGTTGCCGGGTAACGGTGCGGGTAACGGTGCGGGTGCGGGTGCGGGTGCGGGTGCGGGTTCAACGAATACCGGTTCAGCGGCTGCCAGCGCCCCGTCAGGCGCGTCTGCTCCCGTCAACGCCAACGCCCTTCCCCTCGACACCCAATCGACCGAACTCCGTAAGCAGGTCCATGACGCCGCCGCTTACATCCGCGGCCTCGCGCAAATGCGCGGGCGCAACGCCGACTGGGCCGAGCGCGCGGTACGCGAAGCCGTCAGCCTGTCGGCCGCCGAAGCGCTCGCACAACACGTGGTCGATCTGAACGCGCGCGACCTCCCCGACCTGCTGCGCCAGCTCGACGGCCGCAAGGTCACCACCCGCGGCGGCGACGTCACGCTCGACACCGCCCGCGCCCCGATCGTCACGCTCGAAGCCGACTGGCGCAGCCGCTTCCTCGCCGTCATCACCGATCCCAACGTGGCGCTCGTCCTGCTGATGATCGGCATGTACGGCCTGTTTTTCGAATTCGCCAATCCGGGCTTCGTGCTACCAGGCGTGGTCGGCGCGATCAGTCTGCTGATGGGCCTGTTCGCGATGCAAATGCTGCCGGTCAACTACGTCGGCCTCGGTCTGATCTTTCTCGGCATCGCGTTTCTGATCGGCGAGGCGTTCCTGCCGACCTTCGGCTCGCTCGGTTTCGGCGGCGTGGTGGCGTTCGTGATCGGCGCGTTGATGCTGATCGATACCGACGTGCCCGGCTACGGCATTCCGCTGCCGATGATAGCCGCCGTCGTCGTATTCAGCGTGCTGTTCGTGCTCGGCGTGTCGCGGCTTGCCTTGCGTGCAAGGCGACGGCCGGTGGTAACGGGAGCGGAAGCGTTGATCGGCAGTATCGGTGTGGTACTCGACGGTGGGCTGCTGCCGGAAAAACCCGCTGCATACGCGCCGGAAAGACCCCCGACCAACCCCACCGCGCCGCTCCCCGAAACCACGACCGCCCACGCCCCGCTCGCCGGCTGGGCGCAGGTGCATGGCGAACGCTGGCGGGTGTCCAGCGCAGCCCCGGTTGCGGCGGGCCACTTCGTGCGGGTCACCGCGCGGCACGGCCTGACGCTCACCGTGGTGCCGGCGGAAGGGCGACAACAAGGAGAACGCTCATGATCGGTTTCACATTCGGCTTCACCAGCATTCTGATTCTGCTGGTGGCCGCGCTGATTGCTTCATCGATACGGATTTTTCGCGAGTACGAACGCGGCGTCGTGTTCATGCTCGGGCGCTTCTGGAAGGTCAAGGGGCCGGGCCTCGTCCTTATCATCCCGATCGTGCAGCAGGCGGTACGCATGGACCTGCGCACCGTCGTCTTCGACGTGCCGCCGCAGGACGTCATCACGCGCGACAACGTCTCGGTGAAGGTCAACGCCGTGGTGTATTTTCGCGTCGTCGATCCGGAGAAGGCGGTGATTCAGGTGGCGCGTTACTTCGAGGCGACCAGCCAGTTATCGCAGACCACGCTACGCGCGGTGCTCGGCAAACACGAACTCGACGAACTGCTGGCCGATCGCGAACAATTGAACGCCGACATCCAGAAAGTGCTCGACGCGCAGACCGACGCGTGGGGTATCAAAGTATCGATCGTCGAGATCAAGCACGTGGACATCAACGAAACGATGATTCGCGCGATTGCCCGTCAGGCCGAAGCCGAGCGCGAACGGCGCGCCAAGGTGATTCACGCCGAAGGCGAATTGCAGGCCTCGCAGCATCTGCTGGAAGCGGCGCAGACGCTGGCGCGGCAACCGCAGGCCATGCAGCTGCGCTATCTGCAAACCCTCACGACGATCGCCGCCGACAAGAATTCGACCATCGTATTCCCGCTGCCAATCGACCTGTTGAGCGCGGTGCTGGATCGCTTCAGCAAGCCGTCAGGGCCGTGAGGTGCCGATTGAGCCGTGAAGTGAAACGGTGCATTGCCTTCAATCGCCTTACTCGATGGAGAGGCCAAAACTAGAATACCGGCATTGTTGCTAACCGCTCCCTGGGAGCTCGTCATGAAAATTGCATCTCTGGTTGGACTCGGCGCGTTGTTGACCGCCGTGAGTATGAGCAGCGCGTTCGCGCAGACTTCGGGTCGCTCAAATGACCCGTCGGCGCCGAAAACGCGTGCGGAGGTCCGCGCCGATCTCGCCGAATGGCGCGCCGCCGGATACGACCCGCTCGACTGGATCGACTATCCGAACAACGCGCAGCGCGCGGGACGCATCGTCGCGGCACGGCGCGCGCAAGCGGCCGGCGGGACGATGACGCAGTAAGCGGCGCCTTAGCCGTCACGCGGCATGCCGGGCCACCCGCGACTGCAACGGTCGTGGGCGCCGTGGGTCCGGCGTGTCTTTCCTGTCTCCGCTCGTCCACCTCCGGTGTCTGCTCGCCGACCTCCGCGCTTACCTCCTCCCGCACGCCCCACGACATCGTAAATCCGCCTGTCGCGCCGCGTCGCTCGCTGGCAAGGTATCATCTCGCCCCTTCGACACACCCCGCAGTGGGAATCCGCACAATGCCAATCCGGGTCGACGCCGGCGCCTGGCCGGTCGTGATCAACGACATGCTGTACCGCGCCGCGCCAATTGATGCGCCGACGCCACAGTCTCCCGATGAATCGTCCACCGCTTGAGCGTTTTGCGCATGAGTTCAAGCCGCGACATGCCGTGCCGCCGTCAATCGTGATTACAATCCGGCCGTAGTGCCGCCATGCAGCCGCGGCACCGACGCGCAAGCCCCGCAAAAAACGACGTCAAGCCGCCTCGCCCGATATTCCGCCTTACCGCCTCAACCACAAGAAACGCTTTCTGAACGACGAGAGACCCGCCACATGGACGCCATCAACCGCTACTTCGGCTTCGACGCCGCCGGCACCAACCTGCGCACGGAAGTACTCGCAGGCCTCACCACCTTTCTGACGATGGCTTACATCATCTTCGTCAACCCGGCGATTCTCGGCGACGCCGGCATGCCGAAAGACGCGGTGTTCGTCGCGACCTGCATCGTGGCCGCGCTGGCCTCGCTGATCATGGGTCTGTACGCGAATTACCCGATCGCGCTCGCGCCCGGCATGGGCCTGAATGCGTACTTCGCGTACACGGTCGTCAAGGGCATGGGCTTCACGTGGCAAGCCGCGCTCGGCGCGGTGTTCATTTCCGGCTGCCTGTTCATGATCGTCACGCTGTTCCGGGTGCGCGAGGTGATCGTCAACGGTATTCCTCACTCCATCCGCATCGCGATCACCGGCGGCATCGGCCTCTTTCTCGCGATCATTTCACTGAAGACGGCCGGCGTGGTGGTCGGCAATCCGGCTACGCTCGTCACGCTCGGCGACCTGCATAACCCGCACGTGATTCTCGCGGTGATCGGCTTCTTCGCGATCGTCACGCTCGACTATCTGAAGGTGCGCGGCGCGATTCTGATCGGCATTGTCGGCGTGACGGTGTTGAGCTTTTTCTTCGGCGGCAATCAGTTTCACGGCATCGTCTCCGCGCCGCCGTCGATCACCCCGACGCTGTTCCAACTCGACATTCGCGGCGCGCTGTCCACCGGCGTGCTCAACGTGATCCTCGTGTTCTTCCTCGTCGAACTGTTCGACGCGACCGGCACGCTGATGGGCGTGGCCAATCGCGCGGGGCTGCTGGTGGAAGGCAAGATGCATCGACTGAACCGCGCGCTGCTCGCCGATAGCACGGCGATTCTGGCGGGCTCGATGCTGGGCACGTCGTCGACGACGGCGTATATCGAAAGCGCGTCGGGCGTGCAGGCCGGTGGACGCACCGGCGTCACCGCGATCACCGTCGCCGTGCTGTTTCTCGCGGCACTGTTCTTCGCGCCGCTGGCGGGCGTGGTGCCCGGCTATGCGACGGCGCCGGCGCTTCTGTATGTGTCGTGCCTGATGCTGCGCGAAATGCTCGACCTGCCGTGGGACGACGCCACCGAAGTCGTCCCGGCCGCGCTGACCGCACTGCTGATGCCGTTCACCTATTCGATCGCCAACGGCGTCGCGTTCGGCTTCATTTCGTATGCGGGATTGAAACTGCTGACGGGCCAGGCCCGCAAGGTAAAACTGGTGGTGTGGATCATCGCCGCGATCTTCCTGTTCCGATACTTCTATCTCGGCAGCGAATAAGTGCGACGCGTGATCTGATGGGGCGGTTGCCGCGCGATGCGGCAACGGCATGAGTCGATGCGGCGCACAGCCGCACGCTCAAGCGTGCTCAAGCTCGATTACGCGGGGTGCCGGCAGGCGCGGTTGCCCACCCAACGTCCGCGCTTCCGTCAGTCAGACCATTGCGTCTGAATTAGCGCCTCAGTTGCGCCAGTTCGCCTCGTAGAAGCGCACATAGCCGCTTCGCAGCACCAGGCACTGCGCGCGCGTTTCCGACAGCAAACGCCGCGTGGCCGCTTCGATCCGGGTGCGATGCGCGTCGAATGCCCCGACCATGTCTTCCAGCCGCGGCGATGCCGCGCCGTAGTGGTCTTCCAGCGCTTCCGCGGTGATCATGCATTCCACCCTTTCGCCGTCGACCATCGCCGGGAACGCCAAAGTGAGTTCGCGACCTGAATATTCAGGAGTTTCGTTCGGGAATAGGATCTGCATGGGAGTTCACCTGGAAGGTTGGGCGCCGCGCATGATGCCGCCGGGTGATGCGCACGCCGGTTACGTCCGATCGCGCCTGCCGTTGCCTCCTCCTTGTTCGATTGCCGGCGACGCGGGCTCGTCACCCCATGACGACGGCCGCGCAGTTCGCGCCCCGCGGAGGTGATTTGATTCACTCTAGACGAGTTCTGGCGCGGCGCAAGTTTTCCTTTTCGTTTGCTTGATTTTGGTGCCTGGCGCGGTTTTTTTCGGGCATGTTTCGGGCACGATCTCCGTTTTTTCCGTCGTCGCGCACAACGCGCTTCGTCCTGTAATATCGGTGTTGGGCCGCAAACGCGTATGTTGCGATGCGGCATCGAGCGACGGGCAACGCACCCGTTGCGTCCGATCACCGGAGACATGCATTGACCCATCGCCCTGCCTCGCCGGCCAGCATCGGTCGGCCTGATGTCATCGCGCAAGCTCACGCCCGTTCGGTCGAGATCGGCCTGCGTGCGTCGGAAACGCCGGACTTTCATCCGCTGCGTCAGCCCGTGTTGCGCGAGCTCGTCGAGCGCAATCAATCGCTTTACACGCATGCATTGCCGGTCATGGAGACGCTGCACGCGCAGATCGTCGACACGCAAAGCATGGTGCTGCTCACCGACAGCCACGGCGTGATCCTGCATAGTCTCGGCGACAGCGACTTCGTCGAGAAGGCCAATCGCGTCGCGTTGTGTCCGGGCGTGTCGTGGGCCGAAGCGGATCGCGGCACCAATGCGATCGGCACCGCGCTGGTCGACGGACAACCCACCGTCGTGCATGGCGGCGAACATTTTCTACATGCCAACCGGATTCTCACCTGCTCCTGCGCGCCGATCGCCGATCCGTTCGGGCGCACCATCGGCGCGCTCGACGTAAGCGGCGACACGCGCGGCTTTCATAAGCACACGCTCGCGCTCGTCAGAATGTCGGCACAGATGATTGAAAATCATCTGTTCTCCAATCAATTCGCCGATGCGATCCGGGTCCACTTTCACGCGCGCGCGGAGTTCATCGGCACGCTGTTCGAAGGGCTCGCGGCCTTCGCGCCGGACGGCCGGTTTCTGTCGGCGAATCGCAGCGCGCTGTTTCAATTCGGACAGCCGCTCGGCGAACTGCAACGGCAACCGATCGATGCGTTGTTCGGCATCGCCTTCGCCAAGCTACTGCAGCAGATCACGCGCGCGCCCGGCGAGAGTATCGAGCTGACGTTGCCGAGCGGCGTGCGCGTGGTGGCGCGCGGCGAGTACGCGGCGCCGCGTTATGTTGCGCCGGCGGAGAACCGGGTGGGTTCGTCGCGCGAGTTTGGAACCGCTGCGGCGCAGTTCACGGCGCAGCAGCGTGGTGAGCCCGTCCCGCTCGCGACGCTGGAAACGCTCGACACCGGCGACGCGCACATGGCCGCCGTGCTGCGACGTGTCGCCAAACTGCGTGGCCGCGATATTCCCCTTCTCGTACTCGGCAAGACGGGCACCGGCAAGGAATGGCTCGCACGCGCGATCCATCACGATTCGCCGCGACGGGGCGCGCCGTTCGTCGCGTTGAATTGCGCGTCGCTGCCGGACACGCTGATCGAAGCGGAACTGTTCGGCTATGAAGACGGCGCGTTTACCGGGGCGAAAAAACGCGGCAGCGTCGGCAAGATCGTGCAGGCCGACGGCGGCACGCTGTTCCTCGACGAAATCGGCGACATGCCGCTCGCGCAGCAGGTGCGGCTCATGCGCGTGCTGCAGGAGCGCACCGTCGTGCCGCTCGGCGGCACGCGCGCGATTCCGGTCGATCTGCGCGTGATCTGCGCGACGCACCGCAATCTGCGCGAAATGATCGAAGCGGGCACCTTCCGCGAAGACCTGTATTACCGGATCAACGGACTTGTCGTCACGCTGCCGGCGCTACGCGAGCGCAGCGATCTGGCGGCGCTCGTCACGCGTATCCTGGCCTTGCAGCCGGATGGCGAACGGCTGCCGCGGCGAGTGTCGGCCGCGGTGCTCGAACGTTTCGCGCAGTGCCGCTGGCCCGGCAATTTGCGGCAGATGGCCAATGTGCTGCGTACCGCGAGCATCATGGCCGAAGGCGCGGAGCAGATCGAGGTCGATGATTTGCCGGACGACTTTTTGCAGGATTGCGTCGATGTGGCGAACGGTGAGGTTGCGCGGCCGGCGGTGGCGGAACGCAGCGGCGTTGCCGACGCTCGCGGCGCCGGCGTCGCTCGCGTCGCGACGCAATCGCCCGCGCGAATGGAGGACTGGCAGGCCACGTTGATTGCGCAGACGCTTGCCCGGGTTGGCGGTAATGTGTCGGCGGCGGCGCGCGAGTTGGGGTTGGCGCGCAATACCGTATACCGGTATTTGCGGCGCACCGGGGCGGCTCATTGAGGTTGGTCGTTGCAGTGGCGCGTTGAAGGCGCTGAGGGGGCGCGTGATAGCGGCACGTTAACGCGGCTAACTAACGCGGCTCGCAAACGCGACACGTAAGGCGGTCAACAGAAGCAGCACCGTGTAAAGTGTGACGCAATCCGTCACAGACTCACACGATGTCCGATTCCGCCCGCCCGCCTCTGGTTCGCATCGAACCGCTCGGCCAGAGCTTCGAAGCCCCCGATTCGCTGACCATTCTCGAAGCCGCCGGTTTCGCGAATCTGCGTTTGCCGCGCTCGTGCCGCAATGGCACGTGTCGCACGTGTATATGCAGGATGACGGCAGGACGCGTGCGCTACACGATCGAGTGGCCGGGGCTGAGCCGCGAAGAAAAAACCGAGGGCTATATCCTGCCGTGCGTGGCGATCGCGGAAACCGATGTCGTGCTGAATGTACCCGATGCGGTCGGGCTGACGCCGCTGAAATGAGCGCGGCGCGTGCGGGATCTCGAGCGCCGACGCGCGCTCACCGGTTTAGCGCGCGTTGCCCATTGCCCGAGCGATTTTTTTATCCGTGGTGTACTGACTCAACGCGTACACCGACCAGATCGCGGCCGGAATCCAGCCGATCACCGTGAGTTGCAGCAACAGACAGATGATGCCCGCGAACGGACGGCCGATCGTGAAGAACTGAAACCACGGCAAAACGATGGCAAGCAAGAGACGCATTCGAAATTCCTGTCTGGATGATGATGGCGGCAAGCGTTGTTCGAGCGCGAGCGCGAATGCAATCGCGATGACAACCGCGACCGCCTTACTGTGAACCGAAACGCAAATACAAACGCAAACGTCTAGTTGATCGGCGCGAAGCGCGACACCTTGACGCCGTCGACCTCGACCAGTTCGAAAAACACTGAAGCCGGACGCGTCCAGATCGTACCATTGGCCGCTTTGTAGACAATCATCGTGACCGTGGGATCGGACTCCAGCGTGGCCTCGCAAACCAGTTCATACAGCCCGCCCTTGTAGTGCCGGTAACGCACCATTCGACTACTCCTTGGTTGAATTGAAAACCGCAGCGCGCACGGGTCGGCAACGTCGTGCCGATTCAGCCGGCCTCTTTCATCTGCTTCAGAATCTTGTAGACGGTGGCGCGCCCCATCGTCAGCACGGCCGCCACATAGTTCGCCGAACTGCGGCCGCGAAACGCGCCTTGCGCATGCAACGCTTCGACAATTTCACGCTTGTGCTCGCGCGTGAGCGCGTTGACGCCGATCTGTCGCTCGCGCAGCCATGTGTGCAGATACGTATTGATGCGGTCCTGCCAGTCGTCACGAAACAGGTCCTCCGAGGGCGCGTCCGACAGCGTGCCGCCCTTGATGAACAGATCGAGCGTGGCGCGCACGTCCTCGAACACCGCGATGTTGAAGTTGATGCACAGCATGCCGGCAGGCTTGCGCTCGTCGTCGAACAGAATGTTGCTCACGCAGCGCATGCGCCGTCCGTCCCAGTTCAGCTTCTCGTACGGTCCGATGGTCTGGCCGCGTGCCGCGTAGTGGACTTCGTCGAGCACCGACGGGCCGCCGACCTCGAGCTTCGACAGATTGTTCACGAGATAGGCGATGGTCTGATCGCGCAGGTCGTGTATCACCACTTCGGCGCACGGGTAGAACAGCGCCGCGATACCGTCGGCGATGGGAGCGTAGCGCTCCAGCAGCAGGTCTTTCACAGGAGACACGGTTGTCTTGCGCATTGGAAAATCGCAGTGTTCGAAGGATGCCGCGTGCCCGCCATGTCGGATGGCCTCGCGCGGCAACTCGCCATTGTATCCACCCGGCCCGGCCGCCGCGACCGCCGCACCGATCACGCCCTCAAAAACCGGCGGCGCGCTCACGGCTGTCGCGGCACGCGATGAATTTTGTTCGCTTGGCGAGCGATTTTTTTTCGTGCGATAAAAGGCCTTCTATTTCACGGAGCAACAGATGGCCACGCTCGAAGCGTTTCGCGCCGTGCTCGATGACGAAGGCACGCCGGAAATCATCCGCAATCACATCATCGATTCGCTGCAGTACACGCTGCGCAATCACGGACAGATCTTTACGTCGAAGGAAGTCGAATGGCTGGCCGGCTGGGATGACGCCCGCATTCCGCTGGCGGCGTCGCGCGAGCTGCAGAAGCGCATTGCCGAGACCGTTCGCTGACGCGGTGCGCCGATCGCTGCGGCAACCATTCGCGCGCTGCACGACGCACTGAGCGTCAGGGCGGCCGCGTTGGCCACCTCGCGGCACGCAAAGGCTGCGCGGGCGCCCCGCCCGCGTCGGTCGCGGTTCGCGCAAAGCCCCGCCAGCCGGGCGGCCTGCTCGCGCGCGGAACTTTTTGCTATCCAATCAGACCCATTTAGTGCATCATATTGGAATAGCTGCATTCCGAATCCGCAGTGTCGGGCGCAATAAGCGGCAGCAACACGTAACACCCAGGCAACACCGGGCCGTCTCAAACCCGCATCTCCGCACCACCCTCGACTGTTCGACCGCCGCCTGTCGGCGATCCCGTCACTCCGGCAATGCGCTGCATGCATGCGCCGTCGCGAGTTGTGCAGCTGAGTGGTTCAGCTTTTACGCGCCCGATGTCCGCGCGACATCAGCGTGTTTCTTCTCCATCGAATCCGCGATTTTGCGCGGTCGCGCTCAAGCCCTTGCCATCGGGCCTGTGCCAACTTTTTCCATGGCGGCGCGCCCCAGGGTGCTGCGCTGCCCGGCCTGTCGTGCCGCGCGGTAACACGCGTGACACGCCGGCCACGTAATACAGGACATGTGCTTCATGAATTCAGTTGTCAAGACGTACAAGGGCTATGAAATTCACCCGCTCGTCTATCCGCGCCGTCCGGCGGACGGTCAAACGGGCCGCAATCCGGACGCGGGCTACGACGCGTCGGTGCGCATCTGCCGCGTGGGCGCCAATCCGGCGGCCGACGGCCGGGTGTTCCGTCTCCAGTATCTGTTTCCGTTCGACGGTACGGGCAAGGCGCGCATCGCGTGCATGGCTCACGCCGAACAACTGATCGACGGCCGTGTAGACGGCCAGTCCGTCGCCGATCTTTGAGCGGTACTATCAGCGCATAGGCTGATGCCGCAAGACAGTGGGCCTGAAAGCCAATTGTCAACCGTAATCCCTGCTGTTCGTCCGGCTTTCCCGGAGACCAGCAACCCGCTATCCCATCGACCAGGAGTTATGCATGGCGAAAGAAGAACTGCTTGAACTTGACGGTATCGTCGACGAAGTACTTCCGGACAGCCGTTACCGCGTGACGCTCGACAACGGCGTCGTGGTTGGCGCTTACGCGTCCGGACGCATGCGCAAGAACCACATCCGTATTCTCGCGGGTGACCGCGTTACGCTGGAACTGTCGGTCTACGACCTGACCAAAGGCCGGATCAATTTCCGTCACAAAGACGAGCGCGCCAGCGGTGGCGGTGCAGCCCGCAACAATTCGCAATTCCGTCGCCGTTAAGACGGATAGCACGCTGAGCGCGTTCCGCACGGCGCCGGTGTGATCTATTGCAGTCAGTTGTACGCGAAGCCTTTCGCGCGCCTTCTCCGGCTTGACTCGTTGAATTGAGCCTGAGCGGCGCGCTGCGGCGACGTTCGTTCATCAGCACGACCCCGGTCTGCCTCCATCGGCGGCAACGGCGTTTCACACCCTCACACCCTCGGCAGCCTTGAGCGGCGCCAGGCGTTTCTATCTCAGCCTCTCTACCCTTATCCTCTGAATACCGCACCGATATCCTCGTCGGCGGCGCTTTGGCGTACCTGTGCGATCACGCGCGCCTCCAATTCAGCCAGATGCTCGCGCATCGCCGTCAACGCCGTTTGCAGGTCTCCTGCGTCGAGCGCTTCGATAATTCGCAGATGTTCGTCCGCGGAACAGGTCGAGCCTTTCGACGGATCGAACAGGGCTTTATAAAGCTCGGTCTTCGCGACGAGTTGCCCCACCAGGCCCAACAATTCGGTGCCGCCCGCCAGTTCCGTCAAGAGCACGTGAAACTGGCCCGCGAGACGCACCGACTCGTCGATCGCGCCAGCGCGCGCCGCATTCTCCTCGCTGCGCACATGGGCGCGCAAACGGCGCCTATGCTGCGCGCTCAACGCCCCGCACAACGCCGCGACGATCCCCGCTTCGACGATCTGCCGCGCGCGATACACCTGGCGGATGTCCTCTTCCGACGGCGACGGCACGAACGCGCCGCGATTCGCCTCCAGCACCAGCTTGCCCTCGAAACCCAGGCGCGCCAGCACCTTGCGCAACGCGCCGCGCGTACAGCCGAAGGCGGCGGCAAGATCCCGCTCGACCAGTTGCGCGCCCGGCCGCAGGCGGCCTTGCAACAACGCCGAGGTGATCGACGTATAGAGGCGTTGTTCGACGCTGACGGCGTCGTCCTCGGGCACGCCGGGGCTGGCCGTTGCAGTGTCGGCGGACGGTGAACGACGGGGACGTGTGGCCATGGTTTCGGCGAGAGATGACTGAGAGATAACTAAGCAACGACGCGGCGCGCCGCGTGTGCGAAAACCACGTGCCGGCGCCCGGCATTTTAGCGGCGACGCCGGGCGGGCGCCATCGGTCTGCGTCGCGGGCTATACCGGGGATTGCAAAAATGGTTAACCATTCCAGGTTATTATGGTTGACCAAAAAATGCGCTTGCGTGATTTTTTCATGGCACGCAAGTCTCCATGCCTTCGTCGGCCGTGCCAGCCTTTGCGCTGGCGCTCGCTCATGGACGGCACCGCTTTTCCATCTTCGGGTTTATCGTGAATTCGCCCTCCAGCGCCAGCCCTACCCCTCGCCATGCGAACGACGCATCCCGAACGCTCACCTGGCGGGACGCGTTGTGGCTCGGCGCGATCGTCGTCATCGGCGTGAATCTGCGGCCGTTACTGACGTCGATCAGCCCATTGATGACCACGATCCGCGCGGCCACCGGCCTGAGCTTCTATGGCGCGTCGTTGCTGACCAGTTTGCCGGTGGTGGCGATGGGCATCGGTGCATTCGGCGCCAGCGCGCTGACCCGCGTGCTCGGCGAAACGCGTGGCGTCGCACTGGGTTTGCTGGCGATCGCGCTCGCGTGCGGCTCGCGCTGGGCGGCTGGCAGCGGCGCCGCGCTGTTGCTGACGGCCGCGCTCGCCGGAGTCGGCGTCGCCGCCGTGCAGGCGTTGTTGCCGGCCGTGATGAAGCAGCGTTTTCACTCGCGGGTGCCGCTTGCCATGGGCGTGTTCTCGGCATCGATCATGGGCGGTGGCGGGCTTGGCGCACGGCTGAGCCCGTGGGTGAGCCATGCGCTGGGTTCGTGGCACGCCGGACTCGCGGTGTGGGCGTTGCCCGCGGTGGTTGCGCTGGTTTGCTGGCTGGGATTGAATCGGTGGCGTTCGGGTGGGTCTGCGAGCCAGCCGCCGAATCAACCGTCGACGCAGCACCCTGCGCACGTCCCTCCCCACGCTTGCACCGCCCACGCCCCGCTCTGGCGCAAACGCCGCGCGTGGACACTGGGCCTGTTCTTCGGCATCGTCAACGGCGGTTACACCAGCCTGGTCGCGTGGCTCCCAGCGTTCTATCAGCAACGGGGCGTCAGCGTCACCGATAGTGGTGCGCTGCTGGCCGGCATGACGGTGTTCCAGGCCGCCGCGGCCTTGCTGTTGCCGCTTGCCGCCGCGTCGTTCCGGGATCGGCGGCCATGGCTGGTGCTCGGCCTGTCCGCCCAACTCACCGGACTGCTCGGTCTGATTGTGTGTCCCGACACCGCGGCATGGCTGTGGGTTGGGGTTGCCGGTGCGGGGCTCGGCGGTACGTTCTCGCTGACGCTCGTCACCGCGATGGATCATTCGCCCGACCATCGCGTCGCCGGCAAGCTGGTCGCCTTCACGCAGGGAGTCGGCTTCGTGGTCGCCGCGATCGCGCCGATGCTCGCCGGCATGGTGCGCGGTTGGACCGGCAGTTTCGGGGCCGCGTGGGTGATGCTGGCCGCGAGCGTCGCCGCGATGATTGGGCTAAGTCTGCTGTTTTCGCCCCGGAGCTATGACCGCTGGAATTGACGAGACCGGTTTGTCATTGCCCTTCCACTGAAGCCGCGCACTGGAAGCAAGCGGCTGGCTGTTGACTGACAGGCGCCACGCCGGCCGACTCAAAACCGGCTCATTTTCGTTCGATCCCTCCACCGCCCTCCCGCCGCGTCCATTCAGGACGCGGCCTGTACACGCCTGCACAGCCCGCCAAGCGTTCAGTCCTACGCGCCAGGTAATTCCTCCGACACACAAAAAGAAATACCTGATTGCCTAACTTCGTCAGGATATTTAATCTCCTGTTCGAGCTAATTTTTTAACTGCCCAGCGAAACCGCGATAGCTCACTTCATCGCGGCGAAAGAGCAACGCGCGTCACGGCGGTTGGCAGCAGTGATTAGTTAGCCATCCTGATGTCGCCGAACGAAAAGGGCATCAGGCGAGACAGTCATTTTCATTTGTCGCACGAGGTAGAACAAGATGCAAAAAGAGAGAGATGAAAGCGGGATCCAGACGTTCCGCACAACGATCGCGGCAATGGCCACGTCGCGATCAGCCGTCACCGCACGCCGGGCGCTAGTCAAAGCCGCCGCGCTATCGCTTTCGCTGACCTTCGCCGCCTGCGGCGGAAGCAACGGCAGCAGCATAAACGGCTCAGGCGCGAGCGGCGAAGCCGCCACGCCTGACGCCAAGGCCGACGTCGAAACCTCGGCCGCACTCGCCGCGGCATCGGCCACCGTGCCCCTCGCGCTGTCGTTAAAAATGAATACCGACGGACTCGAGGCCGACGCCAGCAATGACCGCTTCATCGTCAGATACCGTGACGGCACGACCGAACGCAACTCGACCTCGGCGGTGCAATCGAGACTGCAGAGACTGTCGGGGGCGTTCCCCGCGAAAGCGCGGCATGTCCGCCGTACCGGCATTGGAGCCGACGTCGTCACGACCGACCGCAAGCTGAACATGAAAGAAGCGAAGGCGTTCATGCGCGCCATCGCGTCCGACCCCAACGTCGACTATATCGAGGCCGATCGCGAGATGTCGACGACGATGGCGCCGAACGACCCGGACTACAGCAAGCAATGGAGTTTGAGTTCGAACCAGAAGGTCGGCAACAGCTATCCGGGCATTCGCGCCGAAGGCGCATGGGATATGTCGAACGGCGCCGGCGTGGTGATCGCGGTGGTCGATAACGGCACCACCAGCCATGCCGACCTGAACGCGAACATCCTGCCCGGTTACGACTTCACCTCGACCAATCGCGGCGGCAACGGGACCAACCCCGGCATCCTCGGCGAGTCCTGCGCGGTCGACTGGCACGGCACGCATGTCGCGGGCATCGCGGCCGCGCTGACCAACAACGGCTACGGCGGCGCCGGCATCGCGCCCGGCGCCAGGGTCGTACCGGTGCGGGTGATGAACGCCTGCGGCAGGGGCTATACGTCCGACATCGCCGACGGCATTGTCTGGGCGGCCGGCGGCACGGTGTCGGGCGTGCCCGCCAACACGCACCCGGCGAAAGTCATTAACCTGAGCCTGGGCGGCCTGGGCAGTTGCGAAACCACGTTGCAGAATGCGCTCGACTTCGCCGTCTCGCGCGGCGTCAGCGTGGTCGCGGCGGCGGGCAACAATTCCACGAGCGCGACGAATTTTTCGCCCGCCAACTGCCGTAACGTCATCAGCGTCGGCGGCAGCAACCGGTGGGGCTCGCGATGGGTCAGCTCGAACTATGGTCCGACGGTGGACATCGCCGCACCCGGCGACTCGATCTGGTCGACCTACAACAACGGCACCGCGAAGCCCGGCACCGAAGGGTATGCCTATGCCTCCGGCACGTCGATGGCGGCGCCGGCGGTGAGCGGGGTGATCGCGCTGATCCAGTCGGTGGCGCCCACCCCGTTTACGCCGATCGAATTGCGCACCCTGCTCGCGCAGAACACGCAGCCTTTTCCCGGCGGCGCGCCGGACCAGCCGATCGGCGCCGGCATTCTGGACGCAACCGCCGCCGTGACGGCGGCAAGGCTCGGGAAAATTCCGGCGGCGGCGAACTTCAGCTGCAAGCAAAGCGACAAGTTAATGCATGTCTCGTGCACCGATCTGTCGACCGCGCGCGGCGTGCCGATCCGCTCATGGACATGGAACTTCGGCACGGCGGCGGGCAACACGGTCAACACGAAATCGACCAACCCCGAGCTCGATTTCGAGCAACCCGGCACCTACGAATTCACGCTGACGGTGACGGATGCCAACGGCGGCATCAGCAAAGTGACGCGTCCCTTCGAGGTCGAGCCCATGCGAGTCACGAACCTTTCCGACGACGGCAGCGCAGTGAGATTGCCGATGGCTGCCGGCGACAAGCAGTATTTTTCGGTGACGATTCCGCCGGGCGTGAGAAGTTCGGTGGCGCCGGTGGGCGTAAAAAGTCTGACCTTCACCCTGTCGCCCGACACACCCCGCGACGTCGCCACGATGTCGCTGAAACGTGATACGGCTTTGATGGCCGACCCGAGTTGTACTGCCGTTATGTCGGGCGGAAAGCCGGCCGTCTGCGCGGTGAATGGCGTTGGAGTCGGCACTTACTACGTGCTGGTGAGCAGCGCCTCGGCGATCGATAACGTGTCGATCAAGGCGGTCTCGTTGTACTACTACCAATAGACGTCACAGAGCCACCCGACGTCGGAACGCGAGCGCTTCGAGCATTTGCCTGCGGCAATCGCATCGGAAACTCGCGTTCCACGCACATCGCTTTACGGAAATACCAGTCGCGTGTCGAAGCCAAGCCTCTCCTTTCTGGATCGCGACGAAACCGCCGCGGATGTCGACACGCTCATCGCGCAAGCCGACATTCTTTTTTCCGCCCGTCGCATGAATGCGGCGATGAACGCATACTGCCGCGTACTGCTCCGGCATCCGCACATTGCGCATGCATGGCATCGCATGGCCCTCGCGTGTATTCATACCGGCGAAGTGGACCGCGCGCGTTACTTTCTCGCCCAGGCCGTGCGAGTCGCGCCGGAACACGCGGAGTTATGGGAACACGCGGGCCTGGCCGCGGCAATGCAAGACGATCACGCAACAGCCGAAACGTATTACCGTCGCGCGTTGAAACTCAGCGCCAATATAGCGAGCCTGCATCGCAACCTCGCCGACAGTCTGCGGCTCGCCGGCAAACTCACGGACGCGATCACGCATTACGAGCACGCGCTTGACATCGAACCGGGTCTGCATCACGCCCTGCGCGCGGCAGCGCGTATCGCCGCGGAACTCGGCAAAACTTGCGACGCCGCCGACCACTGGCTACGCGCATGGGCACTGAACCCGGCGCGTCTGCAAGACGGCTTCGAGCTGATCGGCGCGCTCGCCCGCGACAACCGCAACCGCGAACTCGACGAGGTGATCGAACAACTCAGAGCCCGTTGCGCCCATCACGCCGAGTCGCTCAAATCGCTCGCCTTCGTATTGAACCGCCACGACCGTTTCCGCGATGCGCTCAGCGTCGCCCGACAGGGTCTCGCGGTCGATCCGCATCATCCGCTGCTACATCACAACGCGGCGCGCGCACTGAGCATGCTCGGCTGTCTCGCGGAGAGCCTGCCGCACGGTCTCGAAGCAGCGCGGCTACTGCCCGACAACGCCTACCTGCAGTTTCAACTGGCCGGCGTACAACTCGGCCTGGGCGATTTCGCGGCGGGCTGGCGGCGTTATAAATGGTTCTACGCGCTACCGGGCAAGGATCGAGAACGGGTTCACGCGAGCTTCCCCGAGTGGCAAGGCGAGCCCGTTGCAGGGCGCCAGTTCCTGCTGATCGGCGAACAAGGGCGCGGCGACGAAATACAGTGCCTGCGATTCGCGGCGTGGTTGCATCGACAAGGCGCCACGGTAGATGTGCTGGTCAGCCAGCCGATCGTTGCGCTCGCATCGAGCATGACCGGCGTGCGAGCCGTTTTCACCACGCTGCCGCCGGGCCCGTACCACTACCAGTGCCTGATGCTCAGCATGCCCGCGCCGATGAAACTCGACGTCTCGATGCTGCCCATCGCCATGCCCTACCTCATCGCGGATCCGTGCAAGACGCGCGACTGGCATGCCCGCCTCGACGCGCTCTCTCCACGCGGCTTGAACGCGAAACGCAGACGTGTCGGCGTCGTATGGGCGGGCAACCCGGCTCACGCCCTCGACCGTTTTCGCTCGATACGGCTCGACGCGCTGAAACCGTTGTTCGCGCTCGCGGATATCTCGTGGTATTCGCTGCAGAAAGGCGAACAGGAACACGCCAGCGCGACGCTGGCGAGTACGTACCCCAATCTGCACACACTCGGTCCGCTGATCCACGACTTTGCGGACACGCTGGCGATTCTGCATTCACTCGACCTGCTGATTACCGTCGACACCTCCGTCGCCCATCTCGCCGGCGCGGCCGCACTGCCGGTCTGGGTCATGGTGCCCGCCCACGGCGAATGGCGATGGTTGAGCGAGCGCACCGACAGCCCTTGGTATCCGTCGATGCGGTTGTTCCGCCAACGTGAATCCGGCGCGTGGGCACCGACCGTCAACGAAATCGCCGACGCGTTGCGCGCATGGCTCGATGCGCCGCTTCGGTGCATGCCGTCCGGATGCCCCGCGCGGGTGCAGACAGCACGACTCCCGGTCGCGCCAACACCGTGACCGCGCTGAAGCCGTCGCACGATGCGGCAACTGGCATAGCCATTGCTTTAAGCATGGCCAGTCGTCGATAAATGGATTCCATGCTGCGTGTTCTCCTCGTCACCGATACCGACAAGCCCATAGGCGATCTGCGTGACACCCTCGCCCGGCTCGGCTACGACATGCTGGCCGGCACGGCGACGCCGCAAGCGCTGCATCGCGTGGTGGAAAGCGAGCGGCCCGATGTCATCATCATCGACACGGAGTCCCCCTCGCGCGATACGCTCGAACAACTCGCGGTGATGAACGCCACCGCGCCGCGTCCGGTGCTGATGTTCAGCCACGACGCCAACCAGCAGTTGATCCGCGACGCGGTCGGCGCGGGCGTCACCGCGTATCTGGTGGAAGGCCTCGCCACCGAGCGGCTCGCACCGATCCTTGAAGTCGCGCTCGCGCGCTTTGCACAGGAATCGCAATTGCGCGAGCGCCTAGCGCAAGCCGAAAGCGAGTTGGCCGAACGCAAGCTGATCGATCGCGCCAAACGTCTGCTGATGGACCAGCAGAACCTCACCGAACCCGCCGCTTACGCCAACCTGCGCAAACGCGCGATGAATCAGGGCGTCAAACTCGCCGAGGTCGCGCGCGCGATCATCGCGACGGCCGACCTGCTCAAATGAAGCGCCGCTCATGAACTCTTCCGCCTCTTTCACCGCGCCGTCCTCGTCGGGTCAACTCGAGAAGACTCATGTGCGGCTCGGTTTCGTGGCGCTCTCCGACGCCGCGCCGTTGATCGCCGCGAAGCTGCTCGAATTCGGTCACGCGCATGGGCTCACCCTGGAGCTATGCCGCCAGCCGTCGTGGGCCGCCGTGCGCGACAAGCTGTTGTCCGGCGATCTCGACGCGGCGCACGCGCTGTACGGGCTCGTCTACGGTGTGCAATTGGGCTTGGGCGGTCCGCAAACGGACATGGCCGTGCTGATGGTGCTGAACCGCAACGGCCAGGCTATTACGCTGTCGAATCGCCTCGCCGCCGCGCTCGCCGAGCATGGCACGCTGCCCAAGGCACTGGCGACGCTCGGTCGCAAGCCGGTGTTCGCGCAGACCTTTCCGACCGGCACGCATGCGATGGGGTTGTATTACTGGCTCGCGTCGCAGGGGGTGGATCCGTTGCGCGATATCGACAGTGTTGCGATTCCACCGCCGCAAATGGTCGCCGCGCTGGCCGACGACAAACTCGACGGCCTGTGTGTCGGTGAGCCCTGGAACGCGCAGGCCGAGGCCGATGGGGTCGGTAAAACGGTGGCTTATTCGAGCGAGGTATGGCCCGATCACCCGGAGAAAGTGCTGGCCTGTCGGCGCGATTTCGCGGCGGCGCATCCGAATACCGCCCGCGCGCTCGTGCAAACTTTGCTCGAAGCGTGCCGCTGGCTCGACGGCGCGGGGCATCGCAACGAGATCGCGCACTGGCTCGCGCGGCCCGACTACATCGGTATCGACGCGACGCTGATTGCCGCGCGGCTGGGTGGCGACATCGCAGCGTCCGCGCCGCGCGGCCTGCCGGTGCGTTTCTTCGATGACGGTGCGGTCAACTATCCGCATCCGTTCGAAGGCGCGTGGTTCCTCACGCAATTCGAGCGATGGGGCATGATCGACGCGCGCGCGGACTACGACGCGATTGCGGCGCGGATCAACCAGACGCAGTTGTATCGCGAGGCGGCTGCTTGCGTGAACGTCGCGGTGCCTCGCGACAACGCAGCGCCGCGCGTGTTGATCGACGGTAAGGAGTGGGGTCGTGACACGCGATCCGAAGCGTATGCGATGAGGTTTCCGATTCGGCGTTGAGTTCGACTGCAGGTGCTCGCCGCACTGAAAAACGCATGACGAAATCATGCAGCGTCATTCACCCTCACACAGCGGAAACAACACGCTCACCACCAGCCCGCCACCGTCCGCATCGGTCAACGCAATCAACGCACCGTGCACCCGCGCGATTTCCCGCACGATCGACAAACCCAGCCCGCTCCCCTCCACCGCCTGCGTCGCTTCGCTGCGATAGAAGCGCTCGAACACCGCCTCGCGTTCGCCGACGGCAACGCCCGGTCCGTTATCGATCACCTGCAACAGCGGCTGCCCGCGTTCGGTCGCGACCCGCACGGTAATCACCGCGCCATCGCCGGCATAGCGGATCGCGTTATCGATCAGATTGCCGACCAGTTCCGCGAGCAGATCGACCTGGCCCATCACGCCGATCCGTACCTCCTGCTCGAAACCCAGATCGATACCACGCGAACGCGCCACCGGCGACCAGTCGAGCGTCACGCTACGCGCGACTTTATGCAGCGGCACCGCGGCATGCTTGACGGTGTAGCCGCTGTCCGCGTCGAGCCGCGATAGCGACAGCAACTGCTGCACGATCCGCACCGCTTGCTGCACCGCGCCGTTCAGGCGCCGCAAATGCACGCCTTGCCGACGATTGCCGCCGGCGCTTTCTTCACCGCCGTCGAGATCGCGCAGCGCCAGTTCAGACTCCGCCTGAATCACGGCCAGCGGCGTTTTCAACTGATGCGCGGCGTCGTTGAAAAAGCGCCGGCGCGATGACTGCATCAATTGCGTACGGCCGATGTACTGATTGATCGAATCGACCAGCGGCGTGACTTCACTCGGCAAGCCGACCGTATCGAGCGGCACGGGATCGTCTTCCGCACGCGCGGCGACTTTCGCCGACAGTCGATTCAGCGGCCGCAAGCCGCGCGCGACACCCAGCCACACAATGCCGAGCGCCAGCACCACCAGCAAACACTCCTGCTGCAACGAACCGATCAGAATCTCACGCGCCAACGCCTGACGCGGTTCGATCGTTTCGCCGACCCGAACCAGAACGACCCGGGTCTGCGCGCTCGGCACGTCATGCACGGGCAACCTGAGCATCGCGATACGCAGCGGCCGGCCGCGAAACTCGTCGTCGTAAAACTGCACGCTGTAAGGCTCGGACGGCACTTTGCGCGGGTTCGGCAGATCGGGATAACCCGTCACCACGCGGCCACTTTCCTCGCGAATCTGATAGTAGATGTTGCCGCCGCCGTTCGATTCGAACATTTCCAGCGCGAGATACGGCAGGTCCACTTCGATTTCGCCGTCGCGCAGACGGATGCCGTCGCGGATCGAACGCAGCGAGAATTCGAGCGTGCGGTCGAACGCGTCGTGAGCCGCGTTCATGGCGCGTTGATAGGTGAGCCACGCGTCGAACGCGAGCAGCAGAAGCAGCGGTAACAGCAACCACAGCGCGACCCGCACGCGCAGATTCGGCTGCTTCATGCGCCCCGGGCTTCCAGCAGATAGCCAAGTCCGCGCAACGTCACGATGCCGACCGAACTGTGTTCGAGTTTCTTGCGCAGACGGTGGACGTAGATTTCAATCGCGTCCGCATTCACGGATTCGTCGAGTCCGAAAATTTTCTCGGACAGCGTGTCTTTATTGATCGCACGGCCATTGCGCAAAATCAGCACCTCCAGCACCGAACGCTCGCGCGGCGTGAGCGCCAGCGCTTCGCCGCCTAGCGTGAAACCGCGGTCGACGCTGTCGTAGTGCAGCGTGCCGCATTGCGCGCGCTGCGGGTCCTGCCCATGACTGCGACGCAACAGCGCGCGAGCGCGCGCTTCGAGTTCGGTGAGCGCGAACGGTTTGGCCAGATAGTCGTCCGCGCCGAGGTCGAGACCGCGCACGCGCTCCTCCACTGACCCATGCGCGGTCAGCATCAATACCGGCACTGCGTTGCGCCGCGCGCGTAAACGCCGCAGCACTTCGAGACCGTCAAGCTTGGGCAGACCGATGTCGAGAATCACCAGCGCGTAGTCTTGCGTGCGCAAGACGTGATCGGCGGATTCGCCGTCGTGCATGCAGTCGACCGTGAGTTTCGCGCCGGTCAGCGCGTCGGTCAGCGAACGGGAAAGGATCGGATTGTCTTCGACGAGCAGCACACGCATAACCAGAATCCCAGGGAAATCCATGAGGCGAATTCGACCATTGTGACGCATTTCCCTCGAAAAATGAAAGCGTTCAGAAAGCGACCATCTCTTACCATTCGCCTACACAAAACCAACACGAAGTTTTCTGGAGGAAGACGTGCAAAACGCTTTGAAGGCTCTCGCCATTGCTGTCGCATTCGCTGCCAATCCCGCGTGGTCGGCCATTCCGGCCGGTTATCCCGGCGACTATCAGAGCACCGTGGACAGTGCGAAGAAGGAAGGCAAACTGATCGTCTACTCGGTCACGGACACGGCTCTGGTGCGTCCGCTCATCAAGGATTTTGAAAGCCTGTACGGCATCAAGGTCGAGTACAACGACATGAACAGCACCGAGTTGTACAACCGCTACATCAGCGAAAACGCGGCCAGCAGCACTAGCGCCGACGTGCTGTGGAGCTCGGCCATGGACCTGCAGGTCAAGCTCGTCAACGACGGGCTGATGGCCACTTACGAATCGCCCGAAGCGAAGCACTTGCCGCAATGGGCGCAATACCAGAAGCAGGCGTACGGCACGACCTATGAGCCTCTGGCGATCGTCTACAACAAGCGCCTCGTGCCGGCCGGCGACGTGCCGCAAACGCGCGCCGATCTGATCAAACTGCTGCAAACCAAAGCCGATCAGTTCAAAGGCAAGGTCACGACTTACGACATCGAAAAGTCGGGTGTGGGCTTCAACTACCTGACGCAAGACGCGCGCGTGAACCCGCAGGTCACGTGGGATCTGGTGAAGGCCATGGGCGCCACCGGCCCGAAACTGCAGTCGAGTACCGGTGCAATGATGGAGCGCATCTCGTCGGGTGAAAACCTGATCGGCTACAACATTCTCGGTTCGTACGCGCTGACCAAGGCAAAGAAAGACCCGTCGATCGGCTACGTCTACCCGAAGGACTACACGCTGGTGGTCAGCCGCCTCGTGACGATTTCGAAGAAGGCGCAGAGCCCGAATGCCGCGAAGCTGTGGGTCGATTACCTGCTGTCGCAACGCGGCCAGACGCTGCTGGCGAATCAGGCGAGTCTGTTCTCGATTCGCGCCGACGTAGACGGCGATACGTCGATGGCGGGCCTGACGAAGCAACTCGGCGATTCGCTTAAGCCGATCCCGATCGGCGCGGGCCTGCTGGTCTATCTCGACCAGTCCAAGCGCCTCGAATTCCTCAAGCAATGGCAACAGTCCATCAAGCGTTAAGCGCGCGCGTTTAACGCCTCGGCCGTCGCACCGAAACGCGCGGCCGCCCTTCCTTCTCTACCTGTCGATAGGCGGCCCATTGGCCGCAGGGGGACACTCATGCTTTCCACAAGCGCAACCGGACACCGCGACGCCCCGCCGCTCGCGGCCGACGGCGGCTCCATCGGCGCATTGCCGCGCGGCGGTCTGCAGCCGTTCGCGGGGCTGCTGCGCTGGCTCGTCGTCGCGGTGCTGACCGTCGCGGTGGCGCTGCCGCTCGGCTTCATTCTGTTTCAGAGCGTGCTGAACGCACCGTTCTTCGACGCCAAACGCGCGCTCGGTCTCACCGGCTTCGAATTCATTTTCAGCGATCCCGACTTCTGGTCCGCGCTGAAGAATTCGTTCGTGATCGCCGCCGGCATGCTGTTCATTTCGATTCCGCTCGGCGGCATTCTCGCGTTCCTGATGGTGCGCACCGATCTGCCCGGCCGCCGCTGGCTCGAACCGCTGCTGCTCACCCCCGTGTTCGTCTCGCCGATGGTGCTCGCATTCGGCTACGTGGTCGCGGCCGGCCCGGTCGGTTTCTATTCGGTGTGGTGGAAAGAACTGTTCGGCGCCGCCGAAGCGCCGTGGACCGTCTACTCGATTCTCGCGATCACGGTGATCGTCGGCTTGACGCATGTGCCGCACGTGTACCTGTATTCGTCGGCGGCGCTGCGCAATCTCGGCTCGGACGTCGAGGAAGCGGCCCGCGTTGCCGGCGCGCGGCCGTTTCGCGTCGCGCTCGACGTGAGCCTGCCGATGACGCTTCCCGCGCTGCTGTTCGCGGGCGTGCTGGTGTTTTTCCTCGGCTTCGAGGTGTTCGGTCTGCCGCTCGTGCTGGGCGACCCCGAAGGACACCTCGTGCTGGCCACCTATCTGTACAAGCTCACCAACAAACTCGGCGTGCCGTCCTATCACCTGATGGCCGCGGTCGCGGTGTGCATCGTCGCAATCACGTTCCCGCTGGTGCTACTGCAACGGCGGCTGCTGAAGAGCGCGAACCGCTTCGTCACCGTCAAGGGTAAGGCGGGACGCCAGACCGTGCTGCCGCTCGGCGCGTGGCGCTGGGTCGCATTGGCGATCGTCGCGCTGTGGCTGATGCTGACCGTGTTCGTACCGCTCTCCGGCATCACGTTGCGCGCGTTCGTCACCAACTGGGGCGAAGGCGTGCATCTCGCCGAAGTGCTGACGCTCGCCAACTTCACCGAACTGTTCGAACAGGACAACCTGGTCCGCGCGATTCTGAACACGCTCGGCATTGGCGTGCTGGGCGGCGCGCTGGCCGTGGGCTTCTATTCGCTGGTCGCGTTCGCCGGGCATCGCCGCAACGATTGGGCCACCCGTCTGCTCGATTACCTCGTGCTGCTGCCGCGTGCGGTGCCGGGGTTGCTCGCCGGTCTAGCGTTTCTGTGGATCTTTCTGTTCGTGCCCGGACTGAAGGAACTGAAGAACTCCATGTGGAGCATCTGGATCGCGTACACGGTCGTATGGCTCGCGTACGGCATGCGTCTGATTCAAAGCGCGCTGCTGCAGGTCGGTCCCGAACTCGAAGAGGCAGGACGCAGCGTCGGCGCCACGCGTGCGCGCGTCAGCCTCGACGTGACGCTGCCGCTCGTGCGTTTCGGTTTGCTTGCGGCGTGGCTGCTGATCTTCATGATCTTCGAGCGCGAATACTCGACCGCCGTCTATCTGCTCTCGCCCGGCACCGAAGTGATCGGCGCGCTGCTGGTGTCGCTGTGGGCGACCGGCGCAGTCGATCAGGTCGCCGCGCTTTCTGTCATCAACATCGCGATGGTCGGCGTCGGACTCGGCGTCGCTCTGCGCTTCGGAGTGAAATTGCATGGATAAGCTCTCGGTCGACAACCTCTTTCTGAGCTATGGCGACAACCCGATTCTGAAGGGCGTGTCGTTCGATCTGAATCCCGGCGAAGTGGTCTGCCTGCTGGGCGCATCGGGCAGCGGCAAGACCACGCTGCTGCGCGCGGTGGCGGGTCTCGAACAGCCCGCGTCGGGACGTATCGAACTGGACGGCAAGACGTTTTTCGACGGCGCGAAGCAGGTCGATCTGCCGGTCGAACAACGCTCGCTCGGGCTCGTGTTTCAGTCTTACGCGTTGTGGCCGCATCGCACGGTGGCCGATAACGTCGGCTATGGATTGAAGCTGCGACGCGTGTCCGGCGCCGAGCAGAAAAAGCGCGTGCAGGCCGCGCTCGATCAACTCGGCCTCGGTCATCTCGCGGCGCGCTACCCGTATCAACTGTCGGGCGGTCAGCAACAGCGTGTGGCGATTGCGCGCGCGCTGGTCTACAACCCGCCGGTGATTCTGCTCGACGAGCCGCTATCGAATCTCGACGCCAAGCTGCGCGAAGAAGCGCGCGCGTGGCTGCGCGAACTGATCGTGTCGTTAGGGCTATCCGCGTTGTGCGTGACGCACGACCAGACCGAAGCGATGGCGATGTCCGATCGCATCCTGCTGCTGCGCAACGGCCGTATCGAGCAGGAAGGCACCCCCGCCGACCTGTATGGTGCGCCCCGCTCGCTGTACACCGCGGAATTCATGGGCAGCAACAACCGCTTCGATGCGCGCGTGGCGTCCGTGGACGGCGAACGCGTGACCCTCGCCGGCGACGGCTGGCAATTGCAGGCGCAAGCGCGCGAAGCGCTCACCACGGGGCAACACGCGCAGGCCGTGATTCGCCTCGAACGCGTGCAGGTGGCCGACGGTCCCGGCGCGAATCGCCTCGAAGCCGATCTGATCACGTCGATGTATCTCGGCGATCGCTGGGAATACCTGTTCCATTGCGGCGATCTACGTTTGCGTGCGTTCGGTTCCGTGCCGCGCGCGGCGGGCCGTCACTGGATCGAATTCCCCGCTAACGATTGTTGGGCGTTCGCCCAGGCGAGTTGACGCGCGCGCCGCTCACGAAAAGCAGCAACCGAAGTCAAAAAACCAACCACCGGAGACAGTAGATGAAGTGGAGCATGAAGAAGACGACCCTCGGCGTAACCTGCGCCGGCCTCGCGGGATTCGCTGGATTGGCGGGGTTCACGACCAGCGCCCAGGCGCAATCGAGCGTGACGTTGTACGGCATTGTCGATGCGGGTATCGAATACGTGAACCATGCGAGTCGAGACGGCAGCGCGACGCGTCTCGTGTCGGGCGGCAAGAACACCTCGCGCTGGGGCTTGCGCGGCGTCGAGGATCTGGGCGGCGGGCTGAAGGCGATCTTCCAGTTGGAAAGCGGCATCGACATCGCGAACGGCCAGTTCGACGATAGTTCCGGCGCGATCTTCGACCGGCGCGCGACGATCGGCCTGAAGAACCGCTTCGGGCAGATCACGTTGGGCCGCAATTTCACGACCACGTACGACTACATGCTGCAGTTCGACCCGATGGGTTACGCGCCGAACTACTCGTGGGCGAGTTCATCCACCGCAACGGGCGGCCGGAAGGACGGGTTGTTTTCGCGTTCGTCGAACGCGGTGCGCTACGACGGCATGTTCTCGGGCGTCAAGATCGGGGCGATGTACGGCTTCGGCAATGTGCCGGGCAGCCTGAAGTCGAGCTCGAAGTACGACTTTGGCCTCGGTTATGAAAGCGGCCCGTTCGCGGCGGTCGTAACGTTCGACCGCCAGAACGGCGCGTACGACAGCGTCACGCCGATCGACAGCACGAATTACATTCAAGGCATCCACGCCGGTTTGAGCTACGACTTCGGCGCGGTGAAGGCGATGGCGGGCTACCGGAATTACCGACGCACGTTCCATACATCCGCGCCGACGCAGCGCAGCGACATGTACTGGATTGGCGGGCAATACGACGTGACGCCGTTCGTCTCGGTGTTCGCGGCGGTCTATCATCAGGACATCAAGGACGCGAGCGACGCCGATCCGACCTTGTTCTCGCTGCGCGCGCAGTACGCGTTGTCGAAGCGCACGGTGCTGTATGTGGCGGGCGGTTATGCAATGGCGAAGCATGACAACGCGGTGAGTTTGTCGCGCGATCTGACGGGTGCCGCGGATACGCAGACCGGGGTGACGGCGGGGATTCAGCACCGGTTTTAAGCGAGCGGTCAGCTTTTCGTAGCCGCCAGAACATACGAGGCGTGCCTGGCGGTGTCTTGCCCGGCACGCCTCGTTTTAGAGCTAAAAGCTTTGTCGCCTAGAAATTGAAGTTGTCGATATTGCCTGAATCGAACGTGGTCGGCGGTCCGAGAATGATTTCGCCTTTCGGCCCGATCGTGCGCTTACCCAGCTTGCCGGCGTCGAACGACTCGCCTTCCTTGCCCGTGATCGTGCCCGACGCGAGCGCCGCCGCGGCATAAGCCGCCAGATAGCCCAACTGGTTCGGATCCCATAACTGGAACGCCTTCACCGTGCCGTTCTTCACGAACGCGCGCATCTGGTTCGGCGTGCCCAATCCCGTCACCGCGACCTTGCCCTTGCTCGACGACGACGAGATGTAACGCGCTGCCGCCGCGATACCCACTGTGGTCGGCGCCACGATCGCCTTCAGATTCGGATACGCCTGCAACAAACCTTGCGTTTCGGTGAACGACTTCTGATCGTCGTCGTTACCGTAAGCGATCTTCACCAGCTTGATCTTCGAGTATTCAGGCTTCTTCAGTTCTTCCTGCATCCACTTGATCCACGTGTTCTGGTTGGTCGCGTTCGGCGTGGCCGACAGCACCGCGAACTCGCCCTCGCCGCCCATCAGTTTGGCAACCAGCTGGACCTGACTGCGCCCGATCCCTTCCGCGTTCGCCTGGTTGACGAACAACTGACGGCCCTCGGGGGCCGTGTCCGAGTCGAAGGTCACGACCTTGATGCCTTGCGACATCGCTTTCTTCAGATACGGCACTACCGCATTCGCGTCGTTCGCGGCAATCACGATTGCGTCCTGTCGTTGCGTGATCAACGTGTTGATGTATTGCACCTGCGACGACGCGCCGGCATCCGACGGCCCGACTACCTTGCCCACGCCGCCGAACTCCTTGATCGCGGCAAGGCCACCGTTGTCGGCGGTGACTTCGTAGGGGTTATTGATCTGCTTCGGCACGAACGCGATCTTCAGCCCGCTTTTCAGATCCGCGGCGGACGTGGCGCAACTGATCGCGAGCAACGCGACGCAAAGTGCGGCCGCGCCGGTGTGACGTAGAGGTTTGAACATGAAGTGTCTCCTGCTTGTTGTTGGACGTGACGGTGTCCGGGTTATCGGTTGTTGGACTTTCTCTTCGTGCACAGGGATAAGACGTCATGGGGAAGACGCGGACTTCGCGATAAATCGCCGGTCGCGCGCCGCGCGCCAGCGGGCCACCAGATTCGGAATCAGCACCGAGGCCAGCAACAACACACCGGTGACGATGGTGAGCGTTTCGCTGGAGACGTCGTCGAGCGTCAGCGCGTTTTTCAGCACGCCGATAATCAACAGCGACAGCAGCACGCCAATCATCGAACCACGTCCACCGAAAATACTCACGCCGCCGAACAGCACCGCCGCGATCACCGACAACTCGAAGCCTTCGCCGTTGTCGCCGCGTGCGCTGGTGAAGCGCAGCGTGTAGACCACGCCCGCCAGCGCGCTCATCGCGCCGGACAACACGAACAGACGCAGCCGGAGTTTCGCCACTTCGATGCCGGAAAACGCGGCGGCGGTCGGATTCGCGCCGATCGCGTAAAGACTGCGGCCGAACGCGGTGGATTGCAGCAACACGGTGAACAACACCGCGCCGACAATCACGATCACGAATGGCAATGGAATGAAGCTTGCGCCGAGCGTGTCCATGCCGAACGCCGTATAACCCGCCGGGAAATCCGCCACGGCCTGATCGCCGAGCAGCACGTAGGCGAGACCGCGAAACAGCGCCAGCGTACCGATCGTGACCGCGAGCGAAGGCAGATTGAGCTTGACGATCACGAGGCCGTTCAACAATCCGGCCAGCGCGCCCGCGATCAGCACGAGCACGATCACGACGGGCATCGGCAAGCCCATATGCCACAGCACGCCCATCAACGCGCTGGAGGCGCCGAGCACGGAAGCCACCGACAGATCGATTTCAGCGGCGACGATGATCAACGTCATCGGCAACGCCATCAGCGCGATCTCCGTCAGATCGGCGAGCACGTTACTCAGATTTGCGCCGGTCAGGAACACCGGCGACAACACGCGGCCGAGCACGAGCGACAGAATCAGCACGATCACCAGCAACACTTCCCATTGCAGCGGCGTTTCGCGTTTGCGCGTGAGCAGCGCGGAATCGGGTTTAGCCATGATCGCGTTTCCTCATCATGCGTTTGGCGACGGAGCGGGCCAGCAAGGTATCCGCGGTGATCGCGGCGACGATCAGCGCGCCTTGAATCGCCTGCTCCCAGAACGGCGATACGTGCAGCACGACCAGCGCGATGCTGATGACACCGAGCACCAGCGCGCCGAGCGTGGCGCCGAGAATCGTGCCGACGCCGCCCGTAATCGCGACGCTCCCCACCACGGCGGCGGCCACGACCTGCAGTTCGATGCCCTTCGCGGTGCTGGCGTCGACGGTGCCGAAACGTGCCAGCCACAACGCGCCGGCGAAACCGGCAATCGCACCCGAGAGCAGAAAACCCGCCATCACGCGACGCTCGACGTTCACGCCGGCGAGCCGCGCGGCCTCCGGATTCGAGCCGATCGCGTAGTGCTCGCGGCCGCCGCGAAACTGCTTCAGATACACGGCGAGGCCAAGCAGTACGACGAAGGCGATCAGCGCGAGCGTCGGAATACCAAGCCACGTGCCGGTCGCGAGCCGCGAATACGCGTCGGGCAAACTGGTCGCGTTGATCTGGCCGCCGTGCACCCACGCGTAATCCGCGCCACGAAAGATGTACAGCGTGGAGAGCGTCGCCACCAGCGACGGCACGCGCCCCACCGCGACCAGCAGCGCGTTGATGCTGCCCGCCACGAGACCGATCGCGAGCCCCGCCGCCAACGCGACCAGCACCGGCATATGGGGAAACGCGACATACAGGCTACCGACCGCATACGCGCTGATGCCGACCGTCGAGCCGACCGAGAGATCGATATGCCGCATCAGGATCACCACCGTCATACCGGCGGTCAGCAGACTGATAATCGACACGTTAAGCAGCACGTCGCGCAGATTCTGCAGATTCAGGAACTGCGGTTTCGCCAGCCCCGTGCCGACGATCAACAGAATCAGCACGACGAACAGCGTGGTTTCCCGGCTCTTCGCGATGCCCGCTACAAAACCGCCTGGCGTCGCGGCGTTGCGCTTCGACAGCGGCGGCTGGACCGGCGCGGGGTGCGTGGAAGAATGGCGCATCATGCTGCGTTCCCCAACGGTGGAATCGGTTGGCCGAGTGCCGCCGCCATGATGCGTTCCTCGTCGGCTTCGGCGCGTGCTATGTCCGCGCTGATCCGCCCTTCGTGCATCACCAGCACGCGGTCGGCCATGCCGAGCACTTCCGGCAATTCGCTCGAAATCATCAGCACGGCCATGCCGTCGCGCACCAGTTCGGCTAGCGCGCTGTACACCTCCGCTTTGGCGCCGACGTCGATGCCGCGCGTGGGTTCGTCGATGATGAGCACTTTCGGGCCGGTGGCCAGCCATTTGCCGAGCACGACCTTCTGCTGATTGCCGCCCGATAGCGTGCCGACCGGCGCGTTCGGATCGCCCGCCTTGAGACGCAGCCGCGTGCCCCATTGATTGGCGAGCTGCGTCTCGCTGCGCGTCGAAATCAGGCCGTGTTTGACGAGCCGCCCAAGTACCGTCATCGACGCATTGCGGGCGATGCTCAACTCCAGCGCCAACCCTTGTTGCCGGCGATCTTCCGGCACCAGCGCAAGCCCCGCTCGTACCGCAGCGGCCGGCCGTCCCGCCGTCAAACGCTCGCCGGCAATATAGATCTCGCCTGAGTCGAGCGGGTCGATGCCGAAAATCGCCCGCGCCACTTCGCTGCGGCCCGCCCCCACTAGGCCGGCCAGCGCGACGATCTCGCCCGCGCGCACGTCGAACGAAATGTCCTTGAATACGCCCACGCGCGTGAGCTTGCGCACCGATAGCCGCACCTCGCCCGGTGGCCGCTCGGCCTTCGGATAGAACGTCTCCAGATCGCGGCCGACCATCTTCGCGACGATCGACTCCGTGCTGAGATCGACGGTCAACCCATCGAACACTTTGGCGCCGTCGCGCATGATCGTGACGCGCTGCGTCAGCGCGAACACCTCGTCGAGCCGGTGCGTGATGAACAGAATCGCCACGTCGCGCTCGCGCAGCTTGCGCACGATCGCGAAGAGCCGTTCCACTTCAGGCAGCGACAAGGCCGCCGTGGGTTCGTCCATGATCAGCACGTTCGCGTTCAGCGACAAGGCCTTGGCGATTTCGATCACCTGCTGATCCGCGATCGACAGGCCGCGCACCAGTTGATCGGCGCGCAGATCGACACCGAGCGACGCGAGCAGGCCATCCACTTCGCGGCGCATGGCGTCGTACTGAATGCGGCCGATTCGGTCGACCGGCTGCCGTCCCATGAAGATGTTCTCCGCGATCGACAGATCGAAGAACAGCGTCGGCTCCTGATAGATCACCGCGAGTCCGGCGTCGCGTGCTTCGGCGGGCGTCGCGAAGCGGCGCGCCACGCCGTCCACCAGCAGTTCGCCGGTATCGGGCTGATGCACGCCGGCGAGAATTTTCACGAGTGTCGACTTGCCCGCGCCGTTTTCTCCGAGCAACGCATGTACTTCGCCGGGCCACAGCGAGAGATCGCCTTCCGAGAGTGCGCGGACCCGGCCGAACGATTTGCTTGCATGCCGCAATTCAAGCCTCGGCACGGCGGATGTGGATTGCTGCACTGCGTGTCTCCTTCCTGTTTCTCTAGCCGATCGCACCGTATGCAATGAATGCATTAAATGCGGTAGCAACGTTCCGCATTGCGGCGAAACAGCGCCTCTTTTTCCGTGACACTCGCGCCGTCGACAATCGACGCATACGCGTGCCACAAATCCGCGTAAGAACCGAACAGGCGGTCGACCGGAAAGTTCGACGCGAACATGGCTCGTTCCACGCCGAACGTATCGATCGTTTCGAGCACGTAGGGCCGCAGACTTTCAATGGTCCACTGGTGATCGAACATGGCCAGTCCGCTGATCTTCACGGCGATATTCCCGCAGCCGGCAAGCAGGCGCATGCCGTCGCGCCACGCGCGATAGCCGGCCACGCTGTCGCGATCCACGAACATGCCCGCATGGTTGACGATAAAGAGTGTGTCGCTGTGAGCGCGCGCCAGTGCCGCTGCATCTTCCATCTGTGACGGATACAGTTGCAGATCGAACGACATGTCGTAACGGCGCAGCAACGCAAAGTGCTCACGCCACCTCGGTTCGCGCATGTAATGACGGCCGACGTAATCGAACAGCTTGTTGTCGTGCACGTTCAATATCTGGCGGATGCCGCGCGTATTGGCGAATGTCGCGTGCGCTTCGAGAAGCGCCGGTGCATTCGGCGCGGACAGATCCACCGCGGCGACGATCGCGTTCGGCATGCCGCGCGATTCGGCGTGGTCCGCCACGGACTGCAACCAGCGCGTTTCTGCAACCGGATCGGCGGGATCGTGATTCGCCTCGACGTGCACCACTTTCAGCACCTCGATGTCGCCCGCTTCGCCTAGAAGATCGTCGAGCAGGTAGTCGTGTTTCAACTCGCGCGCGTCGCCGACGAACGACACGCCCGGGTTCTCCAGCCATGGATAGCGATGCGTTTTCAGATCCCACAAATGGATATGCGAATCGACCACCTGCATGCGCGTTTCTCCGTGCGGTGTTGATCGTGGCGAGCCTGTTGAGAGAGGCGCGTTCATCGGATCACGTCAAGCTCAGCGAGTTCAGATGAAAGACCGGTTCGAGCGGCTGTTGAAACGGCGTGTGGTCCGGCGCGGTTTGCATGATGTCGGCCATGTAATCCCACCATTTGCGCATCACGTCGAGCTGCGGCAGGTCGTTCATGGTGTGATGCGAGGTGCGCGTGAGGATGGCGAACAGGTGATGCGTGTCCGCGTCGAAGAAAATCCGGTACTCGCGCACGCCGGCGTTGTGCAATGCGTCAACCAGTTCGGGCCAGATTTGCGCATGACGTCGTTCGTATTCCTCGCGCATGCCGGGGTTGAGCACCATCCGGAAAGCGATTGTCTCCATTGCGGCTTGTCTCCCATCGTATTCGGGCGCTTTTCCGGCGATGCGGCCCAGCGTCTGATGCGACTATAATTCCTGCGTCGATAGCATCTCAATCCGTTGTTGGGATTGGGCGATCCACAAACCGAATCGCACAGAGCCATGAGCCAACACTCCGCTGCCGTCGCACTCGTCAATCGGCTCAAGTTCAAACATCTCGCGTTGCTCGTCGCGCTCGACGACGCCCGCAACCTCCATCAAGCCGCCGAGGCGATCAACGTCGCCCAGCCGAGCGCGAGCCGCATGCTCGGCGATATCGAGGAAGCGTTCGGCTTTCTGCTGTTCGAGCGCAACGCGCGCGGCATGACGCCCACACCGCTCGGTGTCGTGACGCTCGCTTACGCGCGGCGCGCGCTGGCCGAGTTGACCCGCTTCGCCGAAGATCTCGAGGTCAAACGCCGTGGCGGACACGGACAGCTGACCGTCGGCGCGATCATGGGTGCCGCGCCCGATCTGCTTGCCATGTCGGTCGCCGCGCTGAAAACCGAAAGCCCGCTGCTGAACGTGCGGATTCTCGGCGAAACCAGCGACCAGGTCGTGCAATTGCTGCATCGCCGCGAAGTGGATCTGGCGCTCGGGCGTCTGACCAATCCTCTCCAGCACAACGATTTCAGTTTCGAGCCGCTGGCGCGCGAAACCTTGCTGCTGGTGGTGCGCGCGGTGCATCCGCTGGCTGAGCGCGCGCGCATCACGCTGAGTGAGTTGATCGACTGGCCGTGGGTCGCGCAACCGGTTACCAGCCCGGCGCGTGTGCTGTTCGAAGAAGAACTCGCGCGTGCGGGACTGGCCACACCGGTCAACCTGACCGAATGCGCGTCGATCTTCGCGACGCTGCAATTGCTCGAGAATTACGATGCGGTGGCCATGCTGCCGGAGTCGGTAGTGCGCGATCATTTGCGCGGCAAGCTGCTGGTCGCGTTGCCGCTCGAGATCGGCAAGAGTCTGGCGGGGTTCGGTATTCTCACGCGCAAGGAAGAACCGCTCGCCGAACCGGCGCTGCGTTTCATTGATCTGCTGCGCGGTTTCTCGCGCAAGCTCGCTCGCAATGATGTCGATAGCGCGTCCGCGCCGCCCTCCGCAACTGTTTCGGTTCCGGTGAATTGAAGGCGGTCGCATCGGTATCGGCACGGCGCGTTATTGCAGGTTGACGAACAGGCCGCCGTCCACCAGCAGCGCGGCGCCGGTGACGTAGCGCGCGCGGTCGGAGGCGAGGAACACCACGCAATCGGCCACGTCTTCCGGGCGACCTAGGCGGCCCAGTGGAATGCGCTTTTCGAAATAGGCTTTCTTCGCTTCGTCGGCGAGATCTTCGGAGTTCAGGTCGGTGGCAATGGTGCCGGGCATCACCGAATTGCAGCGAATGCCGTACGGGCCCAACGCCACCGCGCAAGATTGCATCAGCGAATGCACGCCGGCTTTGGTCGGCGTGTAATGGGTCTGCATACCGCCGCCCACCAGCGCGCTGATCGAACTGGTCGCGACGATCGCGCCACCCGTGCCCTGCGCTTTCATCTGCTGCGCGGCGGCTTGCGTGACGTAGAACGCGCCATTCAGATTGACCGCGACCGTCGACTCCAGAATCTCCGGCGGCATGTCGAGAAACGCGTGAAACGGACAGATGCCGGCATTGCTGGCGAGCACGTCGACTTTGCCGAAGGCCGCCACCGTATCACGCACCAGCTCCTGGCCGGTTTCGCGCGCGGCGACGTTGCCCTCGATCGCGATCACGCGCCGCCCGAGCGCCTCGATTTCCTCGACGACCTCCGCGACCGCCGAACGGCGTCCGTACGATGCGTCGTTATCGCCCCAGTAGTTGATCGCCACGTCCGCACCTTCGGTTGCGCACGCAACCGCTATCGCGCGGCCGATGCCTCTGGAACCGCCGGTGACGATCACGACCTTGTCCTTGAGCAGCACGTCATTCTCCTTTTCGATCGCAGCGCACACGGTGTGCGTTTAACGCGGATAGGGCCGCACCAGCGCGCACTCCGGATTCAGTCTCACACCAAAGCCCGGTGTGTCCGGCACTTTCATGCGTCCATTCACGGGCACGGGTTCGTCGAGCAGCAGCGGCGTGAACATCGGCACGACTTCGTCGGCTTCGGGCGCCATCATCAGAAACTCGGCGAACGGCGAGTTGTGCCGCGTGACCACGAAGTGATAGCTGTACACCGACGAACCGTGCGGCACGACCATCACATTGTGAGCATCGGCCAGTGCGGAAATCTTGATCAATTCGGTCATGCCGCCGCACCAGCCGACATCAGGCTGAATCAGATCGCAGCATTGCATCTCCAGCAACATGCGGAAACCCCACCGGGTCGCTTCATGCTCGCCGGTCGACACCATCATGCCGCGCGGCACGTTGCGGCGCAGTTCGGCGTAACCCCAGTAGTCGTCGGGCGGCAGCGCTTCTTCGATCCACTTCAGGCCGTACTCGTGCGCCGCGTGTGCGAAGCGCGTTGCGTACGGCACGTCAAGGCTCATCCAGCAGTCGTACATCAGCCAGAAGTCGTCGCCGACGCGGCTGCGCATGTCGGCAAGTTTGTCGAGATTCTTTTTGAGGCCGGCCTCGCCTTCAGCGGGTCCATGTTGCAACGGCAGCTTGCCGCCGATGAAACCCATCTCCTTCGCGAGATCCGGACGCGCGCCGGTCGCATAGAACACGAGTTCGTCGCGAACCGGGCCGCCCAATAGTTGGTACACCGGCTCCTTGCGCACCTTCGCGAGCAGATCCCACAGGGCGAGATCGACGCCTGAAATGGTATTGAGCACCACACCCTTGCGGCCGTAATACAACGTCGAGAAGTACATCTGGTCCCACATCTTCTCGATGTCGGTCACGAGTTGCCCTTCGAGAAAACGCGCGAGATGTTTCTCGACGATAAACGCGCCGATCTCGCCGCCGGTGGTTACCGCAAAGCCGACCGTGCCGTCGCTGGCTTCGATCTCCACGACCAGTGTGCCGAGCACGTTGATTCCGAACGACTGACGGCTCTGCCGGTACTCCGGATAACGCGCCATCGGCGTGGAAATATGATCGTCGATCCAGTGTCCGCCGGGTTGATCGTGATAGTCCGCTCCGCCGCCGCGAACAGTGAAGGCACGCACGTGCCGGATAGTGGGCATGGCCATGAGAGAGGCTCCGTTATGAGTGCGTCGACAAAGCAGCGGCCGACAATGCGCCTAGCGGGCGCGATGCAATAAGGTTTGGAAGGAATCGTTCGCTCCGCTCGCGTCGCGGCGCAACAGCGTGCCGATCAGCAGCGCGGCGAGCAGACTGGACACGCCCAGCACCACTAGTCCCGCCGACGTCGACGAAAACGCGCGTTCCGCCGCGGTGCGCAAGCTCGGCGCGAAGAAACCGCCGAGGCCGCCGAGCGAATTGATCAACGCGATGCCGCCGGCAGCCGCGGCGCCCGTGAGCGTGCGAGTCGGAAACGTCCAGAACAGCGGTTGCGCAGCGATGAAACCACTCGCCGCGCCACACAAGGCAATCAGCCCGAGCACCGGGTTATGCGCGAGTCCCGACGCGGCGATGCCGAGCCCGGCGAGCACCAGCAGAGCAACCGCCCAACGCCGATGTCCGCCTGTGCGATCCGCGCGTCGCGGCACGTACCAGGTGACGGCCAACGCGCACAACCACGGCAAAGCGGCAACGAGCCCCACGCGCAAACCGACGGTCGTCCCGAGCAATGCGGCGACCTGTTGCGGCAGATAGAAGATCACGCCATACACGCTCATCTGAATCAGCAGATAGATCGCCGACAGCAGCAACACGCGACGATCCACCAGCGCAGCGAGAATGCGATGCGGCCCATGCGCCGACGCGGCGCGCGCATCGTCTTCGAGTGCTGCACGCAGACTGGCGCGCTCTTGCGGATCGAGCCATTGCGCTTCGTCGGGACGGTTGTCGAGATACCAGAACGCCCACACGCCCACCGCCGACGCCAATACGCCTTCCACCAGAAAGAGCCATTGCCAGCCGGCGAGACCCCACGCGCCATGCAATTCGAGCAGCGAGCCCGACAACGGACCGCCGAAGATAAACGCCAGCGGCGCACCGAAATAAAACACGCCGACGGCCCGCGCTCGCGCGCGTTGCGGAAACCAGTGAGTCAGGTAATAGATCACGCCAGGAAAAAAACCCGCTTCGGCAACGCCGAGCAGGAAGCGCAGCGCGTAGAACGTGGTGGCCGTGTTAGCCAGACACATCGACGCTGACACGAGGCCCCACGTAACCATGATCCGACACATCCAGACGCGTGCGCCGAAGCGATGCAACAGCAGATTGCTCGGCACCTCGAACAGCGCGTAGCCGACGAAGAACACGCCCGCGCCAAACGCGAACGCTGCGTTCGACAAACCCGTATCGTGTTGCAGCGCCTTCTGTGCAAAACCGATATTGGCGCGGTCGAGAAACGCCAGCACGTACATCAGCAGGAGAAACGGCAACAGCCGGCGCATGACCTTGCGGTTGATCGCCTCCAGCGAAATGTTCGCCTGCGGGTCCATGTCGTCTCCTTCGCGAAGCTCGCCGGCGGGCGGCGGCTACGCGCTTTTATCTTGAGTGCGGCGGGTCGTACGGATGCGGCGATTGCTGCCTTGCGCTGCAGCGGCTCAGTAAGTTGCGCGGCCGCCGGACAGATCGAACACCGAGCCCGTGCTGAACGCGCAGTCTTCCGACGACAGCCACAAAATCAGCGAGGCCGCTTCTTCCGGCAACAGGAAACGATTCATTGGAATCTTCGACAGCATGTAGTCGATATGTTGTTGCGACATCGAATCGAAGATTTCGGTCTTGGCCGCGGCGGGCGTGACGGCGTTGACCAGAATGTTCTTCGTCGCGAGTTCCTTGCCGAGCGATTTGGTCAGGCCGATAAGGCCCGCCTTCGAAGCACTGTAATGGGAGGCGTTGGGATTGCCTTCCTTGCCGGCCACCGAGGCGATATTGACGATGCGTCCATAGCCCTGTTTGAGCATTTGCGGCACGACCGCGCGGCAGGTGAGATACGGGCCGATCAGGTTGACGTCGATCACGCGGCGCCACACGTCGGGCGCCAGTTCCCACGTCGCGCCGTTGCCGCCGGTGATGCCGGCGCAATTGATCAGCACGTCGATCGCGCCGTGCGCGGCGACGGTTTGCGCGACCGCTTCGGCGACCGCAGCTTCCTGCGTGAGTTCGACGCTGACGGCGGTGACTTTGCCGAGTTCGCTCAGCTCGCGCTGGCTGCGCGCGAGACGGTCCGCGTCGACGTCCCAGAGCGCGACGGAGGCGCCCGAGTTCAGCGCCCGTTGCGCCACCGCGTAGCCGATACCACGCGCGCCGCCGGTAATGGCGACCACGCGTCCCTCCAGATCGATCCGATTCATCGCTGTGCTCCTGGGGCAAGCCGGGCGGCTTGCCATTGTGTTTTTATCCATGGGCTGGGTGAGCTTGCTGCTCACTGTCCGGCCAATATACGAGCGGGGCGATGTGCTAACAATCCGAGTATTGGAGGGGGTGATAACAAAAGTGGATCGGGCATATGGCGATTTAGCCGATCGCTGGCGAGTCGAAGCAGGTCGACGAATCCCGAGAAGGCCGTCAACGTGAAGTTCGGCAGTAGGACGATCCCAAAGCGGATCGGCGCCGAACGATCATTGAGCAAGTTGAATGACCGGCTGCGCTGCGCCGTCCGCCGCCTTTGGCCAACCTTTCATCATGTCGTCGACTTCTTCCGCGATCCATTGTCTGAACTTCAGGTACTCGGGCCGGCTTTTTGCGTTCTTGTGCGTAATGACGTAATGATGCCGGTCCTGAAAGACCAGAGAATCGCGCACCGGCCGCACCAGAAGCCCCTGGTCGATTTGACGGTGCACCAGGTGATGCCAGCCCAGCAGCGTCCCTTCTCCCGCTTCCGCCAACGAAACGAGCAGCCGGTAGTCATTACTCTCGAAGTGCTCGCCCGGCGCGTAGCGGTCCGAGCCATCACCTTGCTGGAACCAGTTGCGCCAGACACGCCAGTCGACGTGTTCGCAAACCTGGGCGCGGCCGAGCAGGGAGAGGTTGAGCGTAGGCTCCGTCAGCAAGTCGAGCGGCTTCAGCGCCTTGCCCTGAAAGTGGCGTTCGAAGAAAGCCTGGCTGCACACCGGGTACACGACATCGTGAAAGAGCGGCTCCACGTCGTATTGCAGTTCGCGCGGTGGATTCTTGGTAATGATGACATCAGGCTGCATGAGGTCGTCGAGCTCCATGAAGTGCTCGGTGACGGTCACGTTGAGTTTTATTTCCGGAAACCGCTTGCGCAAACGCGGCAGCCGTGACGACAGCCACAACGCGGAAAACGTGTGAGAGACGTAAATGTTCAACGCCTGCTTGTCGGAGCGCCGCACAACCTCGGCCGCCTCGGCGATATTCATGATCGAGAGATACGAGGCGTTGTAAAGGATGCGGCCCGAATCCGTCAGCGCGATGTGCCGCCCGGTCCGCTCGAACAGCGCGACGTCGAGCGTATCCTCGAGCTCCTTGATTTGTCTGCTGATAGCGGCCTGTGTCACGCATAACACTTCGGCGGCCTGCGTGAAACTCTCGTAGCGAGCAGCCGTCACGAAACAGCGCAACGCGCGTAACGACGGCATTTGCGCGAGCAACCTGTCGGCGAATAGTTGTTTCTTCTGCATCGTCCTCACCTTCAAGGCGGTCGAATCCGGAAAGACGGCAAACCGCCTGTGGGCGGACTCTCAAACTTTACACCGACGGCCTGCTAGCGTCCTTCCACACGCCTGAGCACATGGTCGAGCGCCTCGCGATAGTGCGAGTACGTGCCCTTGACCGACAACTCGTTGTGAAGCTGTTCATTGATGCCCCCAGGCGTCATGGACGCCGCAACCAACGCGGAGAACGATGCTCCGCTCTCCGACGTTTCATGGGCGAGCCCCCTGCAGTAGCCACCAAGGTAGGCTCGCGCCGAGTCGTGGTCGATTCCTTGCTGCACCAGCCATTCTGCCTGGGTGTCGAGGACGGCGTAGAAGCTCGCCATGGTCGCCGTCACCGCCGACAGCGCATCGAACTTTCTTTCGTCGCTCACTTCGACCGGCGTGCCGAGCCAGGAAAAAAGCCGGCGCGTGATCTCATCCGGCGGGCAAATGGCCGTGCTTCCCATCCCTGCGGCCACGGCCGGCAACGGTACCGCGCGCACGATTGCGTCCGCCGCGCCGACCATCCGCTGCAAGGCTGCCAGCGACACGCCCGCAATGAAACTGACGACGTGATGACGCGCCTCGAACTCGAGCGCGCCGAGCACCTCCGGTGCAATGGTCGGCACGACGGCGAGACACACCACGTCACTGGCGTCGAGCACCTGCTGGTTTGTCCCGCAGACCGAAATACGTGGATCGAGTGCCGCCAGCGCGATGCCGACATCGGCGTTGCGCGGTGAAAGGCAGATATGCTCGAAGGGCGCGCCGACATGAATCAGCCCCGTCACGACAGCGCGTGTAATCGTGCCTGTACCAATGAATCCGAGTCGCATGGTCTCTCGATCTGATGACACGCGGTGCAGGTTCATCCCCTACCGCGTCGCCAATGGTTAGCTGCCCGGTATTCGCGGGCAATGAGCGCTCTCCCGCTTCAGGCGAGCTTGAGCCAGGTCGTCTTCAGCTCGCAATACTGGTCGTGTGCGTACACCGATTTGTCGCGGCCGCCAAAACCTGACTGCTTGAAACCGCCGAACGGGGTGGACAGGTCACCCTCGCCGAAACAGTTCACCGTGACCGTCCCCGCGCGGATTCGGGCCGCGATCTTGTGCGCATGGTTGACGTTGTCCGTCCACAGCGACGCCGCCAGCCCGTAACACGTGTCGTTGGCGATCTCGACCGCCTCGTCGATGTCGCGGTATTCGATCACGCAAAGCACCGGGCCGAAGATTTCTTCGCTGGCGAGACTCATGCCGGGCGTCACGTTGTCGAAGATCGTCGGCTCGACGTACCAGCCGCCACTTTCGACGAACACGGCGTGACCGCCCCGCACGAGTCGCGCGCCTTCGTGCTTCGCCTTCTCGATGTGACCGAGCACCTTCTCATAGTGCGTCTGTTCGATCAGTGCCCCCAGTTTCACCTCGGGGTCCAGCGGCTGACCGGTTTTCCAGCCTTGCAGCACCGCTTCGATTTTTTCCAGCAGCGCGGCCTTCATTCCCGTGGGCACCAGCAGACGCGAGCCCGCGCTGCAATTCTCGCCCATATTCCAGAACGCGGCGGCCACGGCCTGTTCCGCCACCGCATCCAGATCCGCGACATCCGGCAGTACAAGCTGCGGGTTCTTTCCGCCGCATTCGAGGATGACCCGTTTGAGGTTCGTGTCGGCGGAATAGCGCAGGAAACGCTTGCCGGTTTCGGTCGAACCGGTAAATGCGATAAGGTCGACGTCCGCGTGAACGCCAAGCGCGTGGCCCGCGGTCTCGCCGAACCCGGTGACGACGCTGAACACCCCCGCCGGCACGCCGGCCTCGAGCGCAAAATCGGCGATGCGCAACGTCGCGAGCGAAGTTTGCTCGGCGGGCTTCACGATCATGCTATTGCCGACCGACAGCGCCGGGCCGATTTTCCACGCCAGCATCAGTGCCGGAAAATTCCATGGCAGGACGGCGCCGACCACGCCAATCGGCTCGCGAGTAATCATGCCGACGACGCCTGGTCCCGAGGGCGACAGCGCGTCATATCGTTTGTCGGTAACTTCCGCATGCCAGCGAATGCATGCCGCGGACTCGGGGATATCCAGCCCCAGACATTCCGAAATCGGCTTGCCGGCTTCGAGTGCTTCAAGCATCGCCAATTCGTCGGTATGGTCTTCGATTAGCTGTGCAAGTTTCAGCAGCACCGCCTTCCGATGTGAAGGCGCCGCCTTCGACCAGACGCCGCTGTCGAATGCCGCTCTCGCGGCAACAACGGCCCGGTCGATGTCTTTCGCGTCGCACCGCGCGACATCGGCCAGTACCTTTCCGTTCGACGGATTCAACGTCGCGAATGTTTCATTGGATGCCGCAGGACAACGCTTTCCCGCAATGAAGGCGCGGCCGTCCAAAGAAAGGGCATCGGCCTTTGTCTTCCAGTCATCAAGTGTCGTCATGTCGTGTCCTCAATCGATTAAAGTTCGGCGCCCGCCGAGAACTCCTTGACCCAGATAGCCGCGGAAACCGCCATGTCGGCAATCGGGCGCATGGGCAACGGGCGCGGTTGCGGCTGTTTCAGAAGCTGTTGAATCATGTAGTTCGACAGTCCCAGCGCGTACTCGGCGATCACTTTTCCCGACGCGGAACCCCGGCTGAGACCTAGCCCGTTACATCCGATCGCCTGATAGAGATCGTCGTCCCGCTTTCCGAACAAGGCGCCGCTGTTTGCCGACAGGCAGAGCGCGCCACCCCACGTGTAGTCGAGCGCCACCTCCTTGAGCATCGGAAAGCGCCGGTCGAAAGAACGCTGGTGCAGATGCTTCGCTTTGCGCAGATCGGCCGGCGACACCTCCAGTCCCGGGCGGAACGCGAAGTGATTGCGAATACAGATCTGATCGGTGGCAAGTCGACGAACCGTCGTGCCCATCGGGTCGGCCGGAATCAGCGCCCAGGATTTGATGCCGCCGAGCGCCTCGACCTCGGCCGGCGTCAGCTTTCGACTCAACGAGGCGAAGGTGTACACCGGCAGCAAGCCGTTTGGTTTTTCACCAAAGCTTGCGGCGTACGCATTGGTGCACAGAATGACTTTGCCCGCGTTTATCGTGCCGTCGGCGAACCGCAGCACCTTCGCGCCATCGCTGCCGTGTTCCAGCCGTCTGAGCGGACTCAACTCGAAAACCTCGACGTTCGACGGCATGGTCCTTGCCAGGCCTCGCATCAGCGCGGCAGGTTGGACCGTGCTGCACCCCGGCGTAAAAATGGCGCCGTGGTAGAACCCGGTGCCGGTCACCTTCGCAACGGCGGTTTCGTCCAGCCACTCGAACGGCTCGTCGATGCGCTGCAAGCCCTCCGCAAAGTGCCTGAGCGCGTCCTTGCCGCGTTTATTCACGGACGCATGGTATTTGCCGTCGTCACGCCAGTCGCACTGGATCTTCTGCTCGCGAACCACCGACCTGACGTAGTCGATGCCGTGGCGCTGCATCCGCACGTCCGCCTTGTCGGCGTCCACACTTCTCGAATAGCTTTCGCTGCTGATGTCGTGTGGCAAGTCGACGAAGAAACCCGAATTGCGCCCCGCCGTCGAGCGGCCAATGCGATCGGCCTCGACCAGCGCGACCGACGCTTGCGGCGCCAGCTCCGCCAGTCGCCGGGCTGCGCATAAGCCCGTGATCCCGCCGCCCACCACTACAAAGTCAAAATGTCGGTCACCGTGGAGCGCGATCGCGGCCGGCGGCGGCGGCAGACTTTCCCACCAGCCGTTGACGCCATCCGCCGCGGGCAAGCGATCGAATTCGAGTTTCGAGGCCATGCAACTCAGCGTCCCTTGCGAAGCAGCGGCTGCACGAGCTGCGCGAAACCGCGCCGCTCGTCGTCCGTCAGCGCGCCCAACGGCGCGCGCGCATTGCCCACCGCCCGGCCTGCCAGTTCACAGCCATAGCGTACGTACTGAATGAATTTGCCGCTGCGCTCGAGAAGCTCCAGCACCGGTAGCAGTTGCGTCATCAACTCTCGCCCGGCGACGAAGTCCCCCTTCCCGACACAGGTGTCGAGCAGCTCCACGTGGACTTCAGGGAGAAAGTTGGCGGCGCCCGCAACCCAACTCCGTGCGCCCCACGCAAAGAATTCGAGCGCCTGGTCGTCCATGCCGCAACTCAGCACGAGCTTCTTTTTGAAGTGCGTAGCCAGATGATGCAAGTGCGCGATATCGCCAGTGCTCTCTTTCATGGCGACGAAGTTCGGCCGCTCGAGCAATTCCTCCAGGATGCGGTCACCGATTTCCGTGCCGGTCCGTGCCGGGAAGTTGTACAGCATGATCGGCATGTCGAGACGGTCGTCGATCTCGAGCAGGTGCTTCAGTAACTCGTCCTGGGTGGGTTGCGCATAGTACGGCGCCGCCACCAGCAGCGCCGCCAGCCCGGCGCTCTTCGCCGCGTGCCCGAGCCGCAGTACTTCGCGTGTCGTGGTCGCGTTGATGCCGGCGGTGAGAAACGTCTTGTCGCCTGCGGCTTGCGCAACGGTGTGGAACGTGTGAACACGCTCCTCGAAGCTGAGCGCGTAGTATTCGCCCGTCGTTCCGCCAATCCCGAGACCTGCCAGGCCTCGGCCCGCCAGATCGATGGCATGTTGCGCCAGCAGTTCATGGTCGATTTCGTCGTCGGGCTTGAACGGCGTCACCAGGGGTGCGTGTACTCCCTCGAAGCTCATCAATCTTTCTCCTTGTGCAGAAAATCACATCACGGGAAGCAGCGATACTCGATCGCCGCGATACCCGGCTCAAACCAGTGCATCGGCGTGGGTATAAATGGGAAAACGGCTGCACAGATCGCGAACCTTGCCTCGCACCGAGCGCTCGACGAGTTCGTCGCCCGCCGGGTGCTGCTCCAGGCCGGACAACACCTCGAGAATGAGCGTGCCGATCTCGTCGAACTGCTCGACGCCGAAGCCACGTGTCGTGCCCGCGGGCGTGCCGAGTCGAATGCCCGAAGTGACAGTGGGGCTCTGCGTGTCGAACGGAATACCGTTCTTGTTGCAGGTGATACCGGCCCGCTCCAGCGCTTTCTCGACCTGTGCGCCGGTCAAGCCTTTCGGGCGCAGATCGACGAGCAGCAAATGATTGTCCGTCCCGCCGCTGACGAGATTCACGCCGCCCAGCTTGAGCACTTCCCCCAGTGCCTGAGCGTTTTTCAGCACCTGGTCGATGTACTTCGTAAACTCGGGACGCAAGGCCTCGCCGAAAGCCACCGCTTTACCCGCGATGACGTGCATGAGCGGACCGCCCTGCAGACCGGGGAAAACGGCCGAGTTGATTTTTTTGGCGACGTCGGCGTTGTTCGTCAAAATGAAGCCGCCGCGCGGACCGCGCAGCGTCTTGTGAGTGGTGGACGTCACGACATCGGCGAATCGCACGGGATTCTCGTGCCGGCCAGCGGCAACAATGCCCGCGATGTGGGCCATATCGACCATCAGCATGGCGCCGACGCTATCGGCGATCTCGCGGAACTTCGCGAAATCGAGCGCGCGCGGATAAGCCGAGTAGCCCGCGATAATCAGCTTCGGGCGATGCGTCTCGGCGAGCCGCCGAACCTCGGCATAGTCGATCAGGAACGTGTCCGGATCGACGCCGTATTGAACCGCGTTGAACCACTTGCCGGACAAAGCGGGACGCGCGCCATGCGTCAGATGGCCGCCCGCATCTAGCGACATGCCGAGCACGGTGTCGCCCGGTTTGAGCAGCGCGAGCATGACGGCGCCGTTCGCCTGAGCGCCGGAATGCGGCTGCACATTGGCGAATTCGCATTCGAATAGCGCTTTTACCCGGTCAATGGCCAACGCCTCGATGCGGTCGACGTGCTCGCAACCGCCGTAATAACGCTTCGAGGGATAGCCCTCCGCATACTTGTTCGTGAGCACCGTGCCCTGCGCTTCCATCACTGCGGCGGACACGATGTTCTCAGACGCAATCAGTTCGATCTGCGACTGTTGACGCCGCAATTCGAGGGCGATTTCCGAGGAGATGACCGGGTCACGGTCTTGCAGCGTCTCTGAGAAAAATCGAACGAAATCGTTCACTGACATACTCCATGATCGTCATAAAGCAGATTTTCCGAGGCTCTCGACGGGCGCGTCACGAAACGCTCATGCGCTCCGATCCGGCCCGCGAGCCGTGTTACTGCTCAAGCCACGCCTTCAATTTGTCGGGATGCGCGTCGACAAACTTCTTCGCCGCCGTGGCGTAATCATTCGAGTTGTTACCCTCGAACTCGATAGCTTCCACATCGGCCAGCGTGAGCTTGAAGTGCTTCATGAACACATCAGCGCGCGGGAACCGGGTTGCGAACTGCTTCGAAGCAAACGCGTGAACCTGCTCTTCGCCACCCAGCGTGCCCTTCGGGTCCTTCAGGTAACGCATCTGCCATTTCTGAAAGAGCCAGTGAGGGCTCCAGACCGTCGCCACAATCCATTGCTTCGACTGATACGCGCGCTGCAGCGAGGCAAGCATGCCCGCTTCACTGGACGACTGCAGGTTGTAGCCGGCGAGGTCGTAGTCCTTGATGGTTTTTTCGGAAGCCTGCATCAGGCCGCCGCCGGGTTCGATGCCTTGAATCGTGCCGTTGAGCTTGCTCTTGACCTCGGGTTTGTTGAGATCGGCTACCGACGAGAGTTCGGATTCAGGCACGTAGGCGGGAACCGCCCAGCCGTTTTTCCCGCCGGTGTAGATAATGCCGACGTCGTCCATATCGTTCTTGTAGCGCGCGTAATACGTGGCGTGCGTGACCGGCAACCAGCCACCGACCATCAGATCCACGTCGCCTCGCGCGACGCCCTGATACTGAATGCCGATATCGGCCTGAACGAACTGGACCGGCTGGTGAAGCTGGCTCTCCATCACATACTTCGCCACATTCGCCACCGCAAGCACGTCGGCCCAGTTGGTGATCGTCAGTTTCAGCGGCTCCGCGGCCACCGCTCCGCCGCCATATAGACCGACGGCACACAGCGCCGACAGGGCAAGTTTCACGGCATAAGATTTCAGCGTTTCTTTTTTCATCGGGTACTCCTTGATCAATGGAAGAATTTCTTCTCTATTGCGTCGTAGCGTGGTGGTCGTGAGTCAAGACTGCGTTGAGACCGTCTCACGCGTGGGGGTTGCGGACGTCCGCGCACGACTCTTCTTCCTCGCCGACTTGACACCGAAACTTTCGGTCAGACGGTCAAGAATGATGGCGAGCAGAACGACACCCAGACCGCCTTCGAAGCCAATGCCGATATCGAGCCTTTGAATACCGCTCAGGACATATTCGCCGAGGCCGCCCGCGCCGATCATCGAGGCGACCACGACCATCGAGAGCGCCATCATGATGGTCTGATTGATGCCCGCCATGATGGACGGCAGCGCATTAGGCAGCTGAATCTTCCACAGCAGTTGCGAGTCGGTGCTGCCAAACGAGCGCCCGGCTTCCATCAATTCGTCGCGGACCTGCTTGATGCCTAGCGTCGTGAGCCGAACCACCGGCGGCATGGCGAAGACGATCGTTGCAATCACCGCGGGCACGCGGCCGAGTCCGAACAGAATGACTGCGGGAATCAGGTACACGAATGCGGGCATCGTCTGCATGAAGTCCAGCAGCGAACGCAGGATTACCTCCGCGCGGCCGTTGCGTGCGCCCCAGATCCCGAGCGGAATGCCGATCAGCAGACTGAAGAAAGTGGCGGCAATCACGAGCGCCAGCGTGGATACCGTTTGCGCCCACAACCCCATGTAATGGATCGTCAGGATCGCAAGGCCGACGAATGCCGCGAACACCACGCCTTTACGCCACAGCGCGATAGCCACGAACGCCACCAGCATCACCGCAAAGGGGATCGCGCCGAGACCGTCCTGAAGGAGCTTGACGACCGCGTCCAATGCTGCGGAAAAAGCGTCGAATCCGCCTCGGAAATGCAGAAAGAGAAAGTTGACGGCGTGCTCCGCCGCTTGCCCGATAAATGACGAGTTCATACCGCTCTCCGTTGCATAACCTGTTTCAGAATCGCGCGGCACGATACGACGCCGGCGAGCTTGCCGGCCGCGTCAACGATGGGTACGTCGTGTTCCTGTCTGAGCGCGATGGCCGACAGTTCGTGCAGATCGGCGTCGATCGAGACCGCCGCCATGTCGTGTAGCAACGCGCTGCGGATCGGCGCGCTACCGCATTGGCGCAAAGACGTCGAAGTAACGCATCCCTGGTAGCGGCCGGCTTCGTCGCAGACGTAGCCGCACTCGACGCCGGCGTCGATCAGCTCATTCATATAGCGGTCCGCCGGGGCGGCGGTGTCGCAGGAGATCACGCCGCGTTCGACCCTGGACAGCAGACTCGACGCTTTCTGGAAGCGCGAGACGTCGACGTTGCGAAAGAAATTGCGAACGTAGTCGTCGGCGGGCGACTGGATCAGTTCGGCGGGGGTACCGACCTGCACGAGGCGCCCGTCTTTCATCACGCCGACGCGGCCGCCAATCTTGATGGCCTCTTCGATGTCGTGCGAAATGAAGACCACCGTGCGTTGCTCCTCTTTCTGCAGCCGCAGAAGTTCATTCTGCATTTCAAAGCGGATCAGCGGATCGAGCGCGGAGAAGGCTTCGTCCATCAGCAGCACCGAAGGATTCACAGCCAGCGCACGTGCAAGGCCGACCCGTTGCTGCATGCCACCGGACAGTTCCCCCGGATAGAGCTTTTCGTATGAGCCGAGCCCCACCCGGACCAGCACGTTGCGCGCAAGCTCGTAGCGCTCGGCCTTCTTTTCGCCGGCAACTTCCAGACCGTACGCAACATTCTCGATAACCGTGCGATTGGGCAGCAGCGCAAACGATTGAAAAACCATTGCCATTTTCTTGCGCCGCACTTCGCGCAGTTCGGGCGTGGACATGGGCGCAATATCGCGGCCTTCGAGAACGACCTTCCCCGATGTCGGTTCGATCAGACGATTCAACAGCCGCACCAGCGTCGACTTCCCGGAGCCGGACAGTCCCATGATCACGAAGATCTCCCCCGCCCGGACACCGAGGCTCACGTTGTCGACCGCCACCATATTGCCGGTCTGCTGGAAGATTTCGTTGCGCCCGAGACCTTGCCGCAATAACTCCGCGGCTCGTTCGGGTTTCGGACCGAAAATCTTCGAAAGGTTTTGAACCGTCAGAATTTCATTCGCGGGCACGGAAACGGGCATCGCGATTGAAGACGTGGAGCTCGAACTGGCGACGCCCGGGTAGACCGCCTGTTCGGATGCAAAGGTGAGGTTTGGGGACATTCCGTCATTCCAACTGGCAAGGTCAAAAAGCTGTAGGCCCGCGATCGTCACCGGTATGCGCGGCATGCACGCACCGTTGCAACGTTGCTTTGCGGGTCAGGGATGAGCATTGCGGCGGTCCAACGCTCACACGCTGGAGGCCATATCGCAACTGAAGACAGCCAGCCTCGCGCAGCCGCATAAAGCGCGGTTTTTATCGCGAAACTTAACAAGTTTCATCACTAAACTAGACTTGAGCCATGTTTGCTGCGTTGATAACAGCGTACATCGCCAATTAGAGCGAACTAGCTACATTTTCTGCGCTCTTTGCCCTACTTCTGGTAATGAGTAGGCCGCTTGCAAAGTCCAGCGGCTCGGCGTGATTTCCGCGAAGGCAGGCCTGGCGCGGCTTTGATCGGCACGAGACACCACTCGACGCAACCCGCCGCGCCGCGCCCATAAGGGGAAATCCGGAGCAGGCGCGCCGCGCCCTCTCGCTGTCGACAATTTTTCAAATATCATCGGCTGACACCACGATCCCTCGCCACCCATGCCCGCCCCATCATGAAATCCGTCACCGAAGGCGCCAAAGGCTATCGACGGCTGATCCCTTCGTTGACGGCTCTCGTCGAGTTCGAAGCGGTCGCGCGATTGAGCAGCTTTACGCGGGCCGCGAACGAGTTGGGTGTCACGCAAGCTGCGGTAAGCAGGCAGGTGCGAAGCCTCGAAGTGTCCCTCTGCGTTCGCCTTTTTCATCGCTTGCACCGGTCGATCAGACTGACGGGCGAAGGAGAAGCGCTGTATCTCGTGGTGGCGGAGTCCATGCAGCGGATTGCCGGTGTCTACGACCGGTTATCGGACGGCAGCGCGGAACAGGAGGTGGTGCTGGCCACCACCGCGGCCTTTTCGCATTTCCGCGTGTTGCCCAGGTTGGCCGAATTGAAACGGCTTCAACCGCAATTGAAACTGCGGCTGACAACGCAAATGTTCACCGCCGATCTGCGCCACAACGAAGTGGACATAGCCGTGCGATATGGCAATGGCAAATGGCGCGATGGCACCGCCTCGTTGCTGTTCGATGAAGAAGTCTTTCCGGTATGTTCGCCGGCCTGGTCGCAGGTTAACGGCGCGCCGCAGTCGCTCGCTGAGTTGACGAAGACGCAGTTGATCGATTCCGACTCGACATCCGAAGGATGGCTGGACTGGGAAACCTGGTTCCAGGCGCTTGGCGCGCGGCCGTCGCGATTGCAGTACGAACTCCGTTGCACCCTGTACACGGACGCGATTCAGGCCGCGCTTCATGACCAGGGCGTGGCGCTCGGCTGGCGCAGATTGTTGAGCGACCTGCTCGACTCCGGCGAACTGGTCCGCGTCACGCAAGCGTCGGTCAAGGTCAGCGAGGCCTATTACGTGGTGATTCCACACGGCCGCACGATTACGCCGGCGACAAACCGCGTGATCGAATGGCTACGTGGCGGCGCGATGCCTTCATGACGTTATCGTTGCGATGCAATCACTGAACATCCGAGAGCAAAGCCCCCAAATATCCTTCGCATAACTGGTGGTAATGCCAGCAAAAAAATAAAGCGCATTGACGCTCGAAATCGTCGATTTAATACTGGGTTATTCACGTGATGCCATGACATCACGACGATCAATCCATCAAGAGGCAATCGATGTCCGCAGCGAACTTTAGAGCTCACGCAGAAGTGGCGCGCAGCCGCCAACCTGGTCACGGCATGCCGGGAGAACTATTCGGCCGCCAGGACGTGTTCGAGACCGATGTGGACGTGTTCTTCCACCGGCACTGGATTCTCGCGGGCGTCACCGCCGACGTTCCGCAGGCCGGCGACGTATCCGCGATCGACATCGGCCGCGCCTCGATTCTCATCGTGCGCGACGACGATGAAATCATTCGCGCCTATCGGAACGTATGCCGGCACCGCGGCGCGCGCCTCAAGGAAGCCGGAAAGTCCACCGTCGGGTTGCTGGTGTGTCCATACCATCAGTGGACCTACGGCCTCGACGGCAGCCTCAAGCACACCGCTCATATGGGTATCGATTTCGACCGCTCGTGCCGCAGCCTGATGCCGGTGAAAACGCGCGTCGTCGGCGGTCATATTTTTGTGTGCCTTGCGAACCATGCCCCCGCCGATATCGAGTTTCTCGCGCAAACCATGATTCCACGGTTCGCGCCCTACGACCTGACGCGCACCAGGATCGCGCATGAAACCGACATCGTCGAGAACGGCAACTGGAAACTTGTCATCGAGAACAATCGGGAGTGCTACCACTGCGGCGCAACGCATCCGGAATTGACCGCATCGTTCCTTCCTGAAGATTTCGGATTTTGCCCGCAAGGTTTGAGCGACGAGTCGCAACGCGCATTGGAGGCTTATCACGCACGCAACGCCGCGAGCATCGCGAGTTGGGAACGCGACGGGCTGATTTGCGACACGGTCGAAAGACTCGCCCCGGACATCGCCACGGGTTTTCGAACCCAGCGTCTGGTGATAGCGGGAGACGGCGAATCGCAGACCATGGACACACGAGTAGCCAGCAGAAAACTGTTGGGCGACTTATCGCGTCGCGACCTCGGCGACATGCACTTATGGACCCACAATTCGTGGACGCATGTGATGAGCGACCACGCCGTTGTCTCGTACATCATCCCGCTCGCGCCGGACAAGACGCTGGTGCGCACGAAATGGCTGGTCCATGAAGACGCCGTGGAAGGGGTGGATTACGACCTGAATGCGCTGACTGAAGTCTGGGTTGCCACGAACGCGCAAGACGCCCGGCTCGTTTCGATCAATTACCGCGGAACGCAGGATCCAGCGTATCGCCCCGGACCGTTCTCTCCGTTTACCGAGACCTACCTGGAGCTTTTTTCGCAATGGTATGCGACCAGGCTGGGGATGGACACCGCATGACCACGGCGCCGTCAGCACGGGTTGTAGTGGACTTCTCATCGAGGTAATACGTGAATTCATCGAGCAACAACGAAACCGCTTCTCCCGATTCGTTCGTGTTCGTCGCGCGGCGCAGCTATGCGATCGACGACAACGACTGGCTGCCGCTGACAATCGGCGACTCGGAGATTCCCGGCTATTTCTGGATCCCATTGTCGAGCGACGACAAAAACAGGTGGTCGAGCTACTGGATGAAAATCGAACCGGGGGCCCAAGGTCCGCAACATCGGCATGAAGCGACCGAGTTGATTCTGGTCTACGAGGGCACTTTCACCGATAGCGACGGCAAGGACTTCGCACCAGGAAACGTGATCACTTACGCGACCGGTTCCAACCATTCAAGCTCGTCCCGCGATGGCTGCGTCGTTCTGGTCGTTGCGCGAGAGGGCTCGCACCTGCTCGACTGAGGTCGGGCGAATGGGGCGGCATTGCGGACGGCAATCCGGAAGCCACCTTCAGCCATGTCGCCCAAGTATTCGACGGGTACAAGATCGCCTACCTGCACGTGATCGAACCGCGCATCAAGGGCGACGACACGCTGCACGGAGGGCATCCGCCGGTGGCGGTGACGTATCTTCGTCCGCACTTTTCCGGACCTATCGCCGCCGCCGGTGGATTCGACTGCGATAGCGCCGAAGCCGTCGTCGCAAACAGCGACGGGGATCTGGTCGCTTTGGCCGCCTTTTCCCATCGAATCCGGATTTGCCGTATCTTCTGAAGCACAAGCTGCCGCTCACGCCCTACGTTCGCGCCGCACTCTGGGGCGGCGACGAAAAGCACTACTCCGATTTCCCCCTATCAGCCTGTCGCAGAAGCCGAAGCGACCGTCTGAGTCGATTCGTGTTTCGTCATCCATCAACGGAGGTTTTTCATGCCACGCACCATCAAGTTCGCCCAGGCCGGCGGACCGGAAGTTCTCGAATTCGTCGACACGGTCACAGCCGAACCGGGTCCGGGCGAGATTCGTATCAAGGTGAAAGCGATCGGCATCAATCGGGCGGAAGCGATGTGGCGCATGGACCAGTACATCGAACCGGTCAAATATCCGGCAGGTCTCGGTTATGAAGCGGCCGGCATTGTCGATGCGATCGGCAAGGACGTCAGCGGCTTCGCGGCCGGCGACGAGGTCAGTGTGATTCCATCGTTCTCGATGAATCAGTACGGCACTTATGGCGAAGTGGTCGTCGTGCCGGCATACGCCGTCGTCAAACATCCGCCGTCGCTGTCGTACGCCGAGGCCGCTTCGGTGTGGATGATGTTCGTGACGGCATATGGCGCGCTGATCGAAGATGCGAAGGTGACGAAAGGCGACTTCGTGATCGTGCCGGCGGCGTCGAGCAGCGTGGGTCTCGCGGCGATCCAGCTCGCTAATTACGCCGGCGCGACGTCCGTTGCGCTGACGCGTAGTGCGGCCAAACGTCAGCAGTTGCTCGACGCGGGCGCCGCTCATGTGGTGGTGACGGACGACACCGATCTGCTCGACGAAGTGATGCGAATCACGGATGGCAAGGGTGCACGCGTGGTGTTCGATCCAGTCGGTGGGCCGAACTTTGCGAAATTGATTTCGGCGCTGTCGTTTCAGGGCATTGCGTATATCTACGGTGCGCTTAGCGATGAAGTCACGCCGCTGCCGCTGCTCGAGATGATCGCGAAGATGATCACCGTCAAGGCGCACAACATCTGGTTGACGAGTGGGGATGAGACGCGTCGTAAGGCGGGGGTGGATTATGTTCTCAAAGGGTTGGCGAGTGGCGCGCTCAAGCCGGTGATCGATCGCACGTTCTCGTTCGATGAGATGGTCGAGGTGCACCGGTATCTGGAGACGAATGGGCAGTTTGGGAAGATTGTGGTGACGGTGTGATTTGCTGATTGAGGGTGGGTGAGACGTTCGCCGATGGGTGGCGAACGTCTTACTACCGTCTCCCTCCCCACATCCCCGCCATCGCGGAGAGACCTGCTATCCCCGCGCTGGCGGCGGCGCGCACCGGCAGCGAAGTCGCCAGCGTCGTCATTACCGCCGCGCCCGCCACCGCTCGGACCGCGCCGATGCCCACTCCGCCCCATGTTCCGCCCGGCTGCATGTTCAGCGCGAACTGCTGTGTGCCGCCGACGATCGACGACGCGCCCGAACCATGCCAAAGCGCCGTGCCGGCCAGGCTGGAATCTGCCCCATTGCCTCCCATGCACCGCTTCGGGGAGGCGTAGCAAGCGGCGGCATCACGGCAGCAATATGGGCCGAGTTCTGCAGGACAGAGTTCTTCGACGTCTTGTCCATACTCACCACCTTTGCTTTCTCTCGCCGAGATAATGAATCGCCCCCACAGCCATTTCCTTGCCGGTGCCGGTCTTGCCGAGCACCGCGACGGGCACGTCCACGCTGGCGATCTTTTCGATTTGCCGTCTCATCGCATGTATTGCCGCGGACGAACCTAGCAGATTGAGACGAACGAACGGATCCATGCGCACCCCGGAAGCTGGTCTATAAATTTAGCCATCCGCGAGCGGCTCGCGAAGGGCTTCTTTTCTTGTAGAGCAACGCGGCGAGGCCGCAATTCCTTATACAGCGTATTGCTGAATCAGACGTCGGGAGACGGTTATTGCACGCATTTCGCCTATCCCCGTTATGCGTTTTTACGCATAACGGCTTTCAATTAACTTTAATAAAATTGTGCTAATTGAATAAACGATATGTGCCAACCCTGCACCGGTGAACCGCGCATAGCGAATCGCGACGCGCGTAGCTAGAAGAAAAAACCACGAGCGATTACGGGCGGTTAATGGAGGGTGAAAGCCTGCGGTGCAGTACGCGCATTGCCACGCTTTCGGTGGCTTGTGCATTCCATGGGCGTCAATGGCTGGACTTCCGGTGGCTACCAAAATTGAATTAACCGGAGATGACAACCTGCGACTTGATATGCGGAGTGGTCGGTCTACGAACAACGCCGGCCGCACCATAGTTCGACATCCCAATCATTTCGCGGCGCCGCGTTCGCGGAATATCGGTGCAATATCGATCAATGGCAAGTCATATACGACACCGGTTCGGCTCGGCCATCAGACCATCACCGGATTGCACAAAAACCTGTATGGATGTACAGTACTCTCCTAGGGATATCCGAACCTGCTTTCAAACCGTTGTGCGGGTTCCCGGAAACCACACTGCGCGGTCGTGACGCTCCAGAAACGCGGGGCAAGCATAGGGAGAAAACATGTTTCGATTTGCGATCCTAGGTGCATTGCTGCTGGCGTTCGCTTCGACAGCGGTAGCCGGTGAGCACTACATCGAGATCTGGAATCCGCCGGAAGCGCGCCTCCCGCAGCCTTCGGCTATTGGCAAGGGAATCGCCGGCAAGACACCACTCTTGCCGCGCCATTCGTCCAAAGCGGCGCCGCATCGGGTTGCAGATCCGGTTGTGAGATCCACTCCGGGAAAACGCGTGGCGGATACCTTTAAAAAGCCTATTACGCGACGCCCCACCGACATCCCTCGCATCATCACGCCAGAAGGCAATGTGCTTAGCGTCAATTACACCGGTTCACCGGTCCGGGTGTTGCGCTGACCAAGGTGTCTTTCACGGTCCCATCACAGTCGAGCAGACGAGTTCCCCTCAGCGGGTTATCCACGCGACTTGACCGGCTTCTCCATGCACGCGTCAACGTCGATACTTTCCTGATCGTCGGAATGAGCCCGGCTCGCCAGGCGCAAATAAGCGGCGGCGAGCCGCCGGAGCTCGTCTTCGGAGGCGTCTTCAATGCCGATCAATTGATCGTTCGCCGCGCGATGCGACGCGAGGAGTTCATTCAACTTGAGATGCACCGCCACGCTATCCTTGTTCTGACTTTGCTGAATCAGAAAGACCATCAGAAACGTAATGATGGTCGTGCCGGTATTGATCACCAGTTGCCAGCCGTCGGAAAAGTGGAATAGCGGACCCGTCACGGCCCAAACGATCACCGTGATAGCCGCGACGCCGAATGCGACCGGCGAACCGGCCAGCCGCGTGACCGAACTGGCGAAGGTATCGAAAGCACGCGTGATGGGATGGCGCGCCGCGTACGCTGGGCTCGACGTGTCCGGCACGGTGCTCAGACCGTCAGCGTAAGAGCCCGGTTTTGCTTCTCGCATGGCTGTCTCCAACGGTTGTGATTCACCTCCGTCGGATAGCATTTTGCGTGCCTTAAGGCGCGTGGCGTGTGGCGATTCTCATGCCGCAATGAAGCGTGGCGCCGTTCACCGCATCGACATACTTAGTCAGTACAGGCGGGGCATGCCACCGTCGTCGCGGTCGGCTCGCTTACCGGCTTGCCTGTGAGCTTGCTTTCAGGCTTGCTGTTCACGTGACTCACCGCCTCAGCCGCGCCACCCGCAACCGTCGCGCCCTGCCCGCCCCGACCGAAGCTGAGCAACACAGCGAGCCCCAGCAACGCGAGCGAGCTACCGAGCAGAAGATCGGCCGAGATTCCCACGTGATCGACCACCATGCCGCCCACCAGCGAGCCGAGCGCGATCGCCACCTGAATGATGCTCACGAACAGCGCCGAACCGGCCTCCGGCGAATCCGGCGTGGCGCGCTGAATCCAGATGCTGAAACACAGCGGCAACGCGCCGAATGAAACGCCCCATGCGAGCACGAGCGCCGTGACGCCAATCGACGAATGCTGCAACAGCGGCAACGAAACCAACGCGACCATCAGCAGCGACACCATCACGCCTAGCGATATCTTCAGATTGCGCGTGACCGTGGACGACACCGCGAAATTGGAAACGAAACCGATAATGCCGAAACCGAGCAGCAGCCACGTAATGGTCGGCATGCTCAGACTCGCATTGCGCAGCAGGAATGGCGTGATGTACGTGTACGACGAGAAATGCGCGCCGAACACCAGCGCCACCATCAGCATGCTTTTACGCGGATGCGGACGGCGTAGCAGCGTCACGAGATCATGCAGACGCAACGCCGCGTTCGAGGGCAACGACGGCACGAAAAAGAACTGCGCGACGAGCGCCACGGCAACCAGCACCCCGGTCGCCATGAACGAAGCTCGCCACGACGCGAAGCTCGCGATGAACGTGCCGAGCGGCACGCCGATCACCGTGGCGCACGTCACACCGGTCAATATCGTCGCCATGGCGCGCGCGGCGTCTTTCGGCCGCACGAGACGTCCCGACGCCGCCGTGGCCAGCGTCCAAAAACCGCCCAGCGCGGCGCCGAGCAATGCACGGCCCACCAGCATGACAAGGAAATCCGGCGCCATGGCGGAGATCAGATTCGACGCCAGCAGCAACGCGGTAAGCAGCAGAAAAACGCGCCGCCGATCCATGCGCCCCGCCACCAGCATCAGACCCGGCGCTGAAATAGCCGCGATCACGCCGGGCACCGTGACCATCAGTCCCGCGGTGCCCGGCAACACGCCGAGATCCGCCGCGACGCGCGGCAACAGTCCAACCGGCAAAAACTCGGTCGTCACGAATGCGAAAGCGCCGACTGCAACGGCGCCAACCGCGAGCCACGAACGCACGGACGACGACGCGCCATCGTCCGTCGAGGCGTGGCTCGACGGCAGATTATCTTCCATCAACATAGTATTGTTTGCGAGTTACTTAACAACGAGTGGGATTGGAGCGGCAGTGCCGTGCTAATCGATTCGCGGACTGCCCACCCCGAATAAAAAAGCAGGTCGTGTCGACCTGCTGTGGATTGCATCACCGGAAATCAGCGAGCGATAACCAGAATGCGCACACCTTAACATCGTATTAAACCGCTCGCTGACCACCCCGAAAAATTGCGGTCGCGCGTGGGGTTATTGGTGCGGCCATGGAGATTGGGCACAACGATTGCTCGAACGCACGCGAGCGTTGCCCGATGGTAGCGATGGTATCGCTGCGTGAAGGCGGGGCGAAGTTGCGATGCCGGTCACCCGCACCGCATCCTCGTCCGCCGATCCTTTTTTATTGACCGAAATAAACCCGGCATAACGGCCCGGAAGAACACGGCTGGCTCTGCCGGCCGCCCATTTCCGATTGCCCTGCGGCCACGCCTCCATAAGACGCGTTCCGCACGCCCTGTACGGGCTGTCCCGGTTCTCCGAACGACATGTCGGTCGTTGCTTGCGCCGATTCGTTCGCGTTCTGTTGCATCAGCGTGCGGCCCGACATGCCGTCGCCTGGCGCGCCATCCGTCTGCAGCGCGCCGACAGTCACCGGCACCAGCAGCAGTACCGCGCTTGCCATTGCCACCCATAAATGAAATTTCATGTCCAGACTCCTCGAATCCGGCGCAGCAGTACCCGTCCTCCCAAGGAATCGATCCGCGAAAAATCGTCTGGCCGCCCAATCGGACCGACGGACGAGTCATTGCCGACGCATGACTGCTGCGGCGAGTCACCGAACTAAACAAGCTACTCCTTGCCAGACCTGCAACCGATGTCGGACGCGTTCTCGCGGCGCGCCGGAATCGATCGCCACAGGCTGGAAACGCGGATTTTGGCTCCGCTGTTCCGTTATAGGTCGGCCGCTCAGGAATTCAATCTCCGACTCGCAAGCTATGCGATTTGCCGTCGACACGGTTCGCTTCGCCGCACTCGCGCACAAAATCCAACAAAGCAGCGCGTGCGTTGGCCGCGCAGTGCGTTATGATGCTGCCATAACGTAAAAAAACGGCACCACGCGAGGCACCGGCGAGAGACGGAGCGTGGACGTGAAACCAGCCGGACGCAATCAGCGCATCGTCAACATCGTTCGTTCCCAGGCGGCCGCAAGGCTTATCCAGCCTTATCTGCCGTCAGGCAGTGCGCCGGAATACGCGCTGAATGTGTTTGATCGTGCCGATCGGCATAGCGGGTATTAATGACAGCCTGACCGGACAAATGCAGTACCGCAATTTACGGAGCAACGTTATTTAACGCTGCCAGAAGCATTTCCTTCACTCGATAACCCGACCGCGGGCCGGCCCCATTTAGATGGGCTCGAGGCATACGCGGCTTTTCCTTGCAATCTGTAACTGACAGAACGCCGGACGCTTTAGAAGGACGAATATCTTATGGACGAAAGGAAGCGAGATAGCATGATTGCGTATCTCCGCCATCGCATGGAAGAGTTTGGTATCGAGCCGGAAGATCTGGCAGCGGTATTGGCGGCCGAGCCCGCGGCGCAAAAAGACGCGCGCTACCGTAGCGCAACCGGAGATAGCTGGGACGGCCAGGGCGAAATGCCTCAGTGGCTCAAACAGGCAATCAGCGCGGGCCAATCAATCGACCACTTTGAATTGTCGGCAGCGCCGGCCCCCACCCCGCAGCCGAAGAAAAACGTGGACTGGAAAAACGATCCGTTCGCAGGCAGTCCACTGGCCCGTTCGAACAATCGTTAATCCGGCGTTACGCGTTGCACGGGGTGAGTTGCGGCGGCACCGCGTACTGCGGTAATTGAATGAATGCGCTGATCTGCCGCACGATCTGCCAGAACAGTTTGTCGAACAGCCGCCCACGCTCCGCCTCCGACACGCCGTCCGCCAGCGGATCGGCAAAGCTCCAGCGATACAAAACCGGTTCACCGGGAAAGACAGGCGCAAGGGGTGCGGCGACGAATTCGTCCATGGCAACAATCACATCCATTCGCGGCGCCCATTTACCGGTGAATTCCAGCCAGCTTTTGGCGCCGAGCACGCCGAGTTCCGAAATGCCCGGCCGCAATTGCGCCACGGCAAAGGGATGAACCCGCGCGGCCGGTTCCGGCCCCGCGCTGAATGCATCGAAACGGTGTCCCGCCAGTTCCCGTAATAAAGCTTCGGCAATGATGCTGCTTGCTGAATTCTCACGACAAAGAAACAGCACCTTATATTTTCTGGTCACGCTCACCCCGTACCCATGTTTTTTTGCTTGTGTGCGGCATTCTGCCGTCGCAGTCTTGCGCCCTCGTGACACTACGATGACCTGATTGATGGCGCTACGGGAAGTTGTACCAGGAGCCCGACTGTCCGGCGCAGCGCATTGCTTTTGCTCGCCAGTTTAGCAGCGTGAGCGACGAAGCTTTCAACACGCTGTCATTCACACACTCTCTCGCCGTGTTTTGTCACATGACTGCGGCGCATCAAATCTCCTCAACTCGCGGCCTCGCTGTCGCGTCTCTCCGACACGATCCGATTGGCTGCGTCGCTGTCTAGCACAGCCGCGGGCGGAGCCGTTTCGAACTGCATCGCGGCAGTGGCCGGCTTGCTGATCGCCTTGACGCCGTTAGCAATACCCGGCGCCGCGACGTAGGGAACGAAGGCCGCCACCGCGACGACAATAATGAAAGTGAACATGAGCGTCGTACCTCATGGGAGGGACTGCGTGAGAGACCGCTTGAGGGATGGCCTGAAGGTGGAGATCGGTCAGAACGGAACGGCATTCGCTCGACTCGCGTCGCGAACGGTAAGAACGTGTCTTTGATTCTAGAAGCGCGGCTGGCCGCGCTAAAGGTTGCGGTCTCGATCAAATCGGCCTACGTCTATGGTCTGGCGGCCAACGTCCCTTTCGTCACACCACGGGTGACTCCTCCACCTCATGCGGTAACCTGGCGTCCTCATCGTGCTCGCCGTCCGGCGCTCCCGTGCGGCTCAAAAACGCGAACGACGCGCACGCCGACAGCAACGTGATCACGATCAATACATGCAGCAAACTCGTGAACGCGTGGGTATAACTGAGCGCGAGTGCGTGCCGGCTGATTTGCGGCAGACTCGCGGCGCCGCTCGCGAGGTCGCCCGTCGTCAAACGCTGCGCTGCTTCGGCGATGCGTTGCCTCATCGCGGGGCTGCCGTCCGCCGTTAGTCGTGCGAGGCTGTGTTGCGCGAGGCTCGCGAGTATCGCCGTGACGATCGCCAGCGCAATGCCTTCGCCGGCCACGCGCGTCGTGCTGAAAATACCCGTGGCCATGCCGGCGCGCTCCTTCGGCACGACACTCACCGACAGACCGTCCATCAAACCCCATGGCATGCCCGCGCCGATGCCGACTATCAGCATCGGCACGATCGCCGACCCGCGCGATGCGCCGATGTCGACACGGCTCAACCAGTAGAGCCCCATCGCCGCGATCAGAAAGCCGAGCCCCGACAGCACGCCGGCCGACATCCATCGTGTCAGCGAAGCAACCAGCAGCGGCACGGCGAGTAACGGTGCCGACAACGCAATCATCAGCAGACCCGCCTCCATTTCGCTAAGGCCTTCCGCGCCGATAAAACGCAGCGGCAACATCACGATCAGCACGATGTAGCAATAGCAGGTGCCGACGGGCAGAATCTGCACGCCCACGAAACGCGGATAGCGAAACAGGCTCAGGTCCAGCATCGGCCGCGCGACGCGTAGTTCCACCGTCACGAACACGGCCAGCATCGCCGCCGACCCGGCCAGCAGGCCGATCACCAGCACGCTGGACCAACCGGCTTGCGGCGCCTGAATCACCGCGACCGTAAAGAGTCCGAGCGTGGCGGTGAAGCTCAACGTGCCGGGCCAGTCGAGACCGGTGGCGGCCGGATCGCGCGTTTCACGCATGCGCGGCACGCCGAACACGAAGGCGAGCGCACCGATCGCGGCGATCGTCACGAAGATCGCGCGCCAGCCGAAGTGCGTAATCAGCGCACCCGCCATCAGCGGACCGAATGCAAGGCCGAGTCCGAAGCTCGTCCCCAGCAGGCTGAATGCGCGGGTGCGCGCGTGGCCGTCAAATTCCTGCGCAAGCGCCGCGGAACCACTCGCCAGCGACGCCGCCGCCGCGACGCCCTGTAGCGCGCGCAACGCGTCGAGCCAGGCCACCGAAGGCGCCAGACTCAGCGCCAGCGAAGCCACGATAAAACCACCCAGCCCGGCCGCAAAAAGCCGCTTCCGGCCGAACTGATCGGCCAGCGCGCCGGCCGCCATCAGCAGGCTGCCGAAGCTCAGCATGAAGGCATTCGTGATCCAGGTCAGCGCGCCCGCGCTGCCGCCCAGATCGCGCCCGATCGCGGGCGTGGCGACCGCGCCGCCCGAGAAAGCGAGCGGCAGCACCAGCGCGGATAAACAGACGGCGGCGAGAATCAGCGGTTGGGCGCCGGCCTCTCCGTGTGACGTTGCAGTTTTCATCGATCAGCCCTTCCCCGAAATCCGGCCGCGGCGTGACGTGGCGAATCACGAGCGCCGGCCGGACGCGCTCGCAAACACACGCACTCAAGGGCGTCATTCTGGCTACGGCGACGGGGCGGATAAAGAGCCTGCCGGTCGTGACTGAGCGGCCTGAAACGCGACAATCGCGATACGGAACGCGCAGCGGGGGTGGCTGCCCGCGTGACGCGTCAGAACCTCAGGCCGTTCAGGAATTGAAACCAGAGACCGCCCAGTACGCCAGCGGGATGCGCGGCGGCGGTGGGGTCGTCGGGTTTGCCTTCGTGCGGTTCTCCGCGCGTGTCCTCCCGCGTACCGTCGCGCTTGCCGCGGCCCGTGCGATTCGCCGGCGCGTCACCCGTTGCAGCGCCTCGTTTCGCGGCAGCGGCAGCGGCAGCCAAACCCGAAGCAGCGTCTACGCTGTCGAACGCGGTTTCCGCGGCCGCCCCCTGCACGTCGACCTTCGCCGCCGCTTCCGCCTCGCGCCGCGCCTTCTGCAACGCCGCCACGCTGTCCGCGATCTGCGCGGCTCGCCGCGCCTCGCAGCGGCGCCCGAGCAACACGCCGAACAGCACGTCGCGGTTGTGGCCTTCGTCGGCGAAACGCATGGCGAGCGACACCATCTCCGCGTAGGCCGCTTCGTCGGCGGCTCGCACCGCGGCTTCGCGCTCCGCCTGGGCGCGTTCCCGACGCGTACGCTGCGCCTCCCAGCCGCGCATCTGCTCGGCGTAGACCGCGTCGTATACCTTGCGTTGCGCGGCGTCGGAGAGGATCGCGTACGCGTCTTTAATCTCCTGGAAGGTGGCGCGCGCAACCTCTTCCGCGCCGCTGTTGCGGTCCGGGTGCCACTTCATCGCGGCCTTGCGATAGGCGCGCTTGATTTCGTCGTCGGTGGCGTGCGTGGGCACGCCGAGCGTGTCATAAAGAGTTGTCATTGCCTGCTCGACCTCGCCGTGAATCGCGTCGCGAATGATCCTAGCATGTGAAAAATGTCAGCCACCTGCGTGAACCGGCGTGAGCCTGCATGCCCGCGATTTCACGCCGCGTGATTCGCGTTTCGCACACGGCCAGTCGCGAGGATGGGTGGCGCACACGAAAACCGGGCCGTTTCGAAAGCTTTCTCGCAAAGCCTTCGGATCCGGCAATAAAACCGAATACGGTCGAAGCGCAAAACTCCAATCTCGTGCGCGATATTCGCGCCGATCGGCGATACCGCAATCGATCAACGGATTTCCAGGTAACGTCGCCGCGCAGACAAACTCGTTGATTCGCCTTCTATCCGAAGACATTCCGTAGAGCCATCGGAATTTCTACGCCTGCTTTCTGCGACGCGCTTCATCGGTTTCATATTTCTCAGCCTGACACGCTGACTTCGGTTTTCGCGCGCGCCATTCGCGCAATCACCGTTCACTCGAATAGCATAATCAATATTACCAATTCCTTTCATTTACAAAGCACGCGCTTCTTCTCAATGAAACTTTTTGTGTTTTCATCAAAAAAAGTTTGCAACGTAATTTTTTTTCTTGCTATCTTCCCGATCTCAAGATGGTCTGTAAGGTATCGCACGGCAAAGAGTATGAAATCTGTCGGATGAAAGTAGGCTGAATGCATATATTTTTCAGGCCTTTTTATTCCCGAAATACGCCCCTGTGCCGCTTAAGCAGACGAAGTGAACGTTAAAAAGATAGGCCGCAGGTTCGGCCACACTTGCGTGAGACACAAGAAAACCAGCCATTTTAATTTCCATCACCCAGTAATCCGACACGTTGAAATTTAGCGTGTCCCGTCCGTTCGTCTTCAGTTATTCGCACGGTGAATCGGCGTGCCGCGAAGTGAATGGATGGGACAGCTTGATATGGTGCGGCGCAATAGCGCCGTCAATCGCGTGGCGAGGTTCACGAGACCTCGCCGACCATTTTGGCGCAGCTCTATTTACAAGCGAAAAGGGGAAAAATTGAAACAGCGTGCATTGGCATTAGCCATTAAAAGAATAATCTGGGCCGAACTGGCGTTTTCGGCTGCGCTCGCCGTACCGGCATTCGCGCAGAGCCAGCCCACCACGGCGGGAAATACGGCCGCGGCACCCTCCACGGCACCGGCCGTCAATCCGGCTAAAAGCGCGGCTCCCGGCATGGCCACGAGCACCCCCACCAGCACCGCGCCCGCGTCCAAAGAGAAGGTTCAACAGATCAAAACCTTCGAAGTGACCGGATCGTTGATTCGCAGCGCCGACAAGGTGGGCTTCAATCAGGTTCAGAAGATCACGGCGAAGGACATAGAAAACAGCGGCTATACCAACGTGGCCGACTACCTGCGCAACGTGTCCGCCAATTCGGCCAGCAGTTGGGGCGAAGGATCGACCAACAGCTTCGCACCCGGCGGTGCGGGCATCGCGCTGCGCGGCCTCAGCGAGAAGTACACGCTGGTGCTGGTGGATGGACAGCGCGTCGCGCCCTACGCATTCGCCGTCAATGGGACCGATCAGTTTTTCGACGTGAACACGTTGCCGTTGAACATCATCGATCGCATTGAAATCGTGAAGACCGGTGCCGTCTCGCAGTACGGTTCCGACGCCATTGCCGGTGTGGTGAACATCATCACCAAACACAATTTTCAGGGGCTGGAACTGGGCGGCAGCTACGGCGGCGCCACGCAGAACGGCGGCGGCCAGGGCACCACCCGGTTCAGTATTCTGGGCGGTATCGGCGATCTGAATTCGGACCGCTTCAACGTGACGGCCGCGCTCAGTTACTACAAATCGAACGGCTTTCTGGCCTCCGACCGCGACACGACGCAGAACCAGGATTTCTCGAATCAGCCCGGCGGCCTCTCCAACCAGTCGCCGTCTTACTGGCGACGCGGCAACGGCATCGGCAATGTGCCGCTGAGCCCTTGCCCCAATGGCGGCACGGTCGTGCCGGCCAATGCCAATGCGCAGACTTATGGTTCAGGCGGCACCGTCTGCCAGAACAATACCGCCTACGCGACCTCTCTCTCGCCGTGGACCGAACGCCTGAGCGCAAAGGTCCATGCCGACTTCAAGATCAACGACGCGATGCAGGCGTTCGCCGATCTGTGGGAGAGCAACAATACGACCAACACCAATAATTTCGTCGGACGGTTGAGCTCCAGCACGCAGACTTACGACCCCGCCACCGGCGGCGTCAATCTGATCTCGAACGTTGTGCCCGCAAGCAACCCCTACAACCCGTTCGGCGTGCCGACGCAGCTTCGCTACGCGTTCCCCGCCACGCAATCGGTTCGCACCAGTTCCAATTTCTGGCGTGCCGCCACGGGTGTGAAGGGCACCTTCACGACCCCCGGCATTGGAGACTGGGACTGGAGCACCGCGTATACGCATTCGCAGAATACGGTGTCGAACAACTATACGAACCTGATCAACGCGAACGCGCTGACCAACATCATTCAGAACGGCGTGTTCGACTTCGCCAATCCGTCCGCGACGCCGAATGGTTTGAACGGGTTGTACGGCAGCACGTCGACGCAGGCGATCACGAAGCTCGACGCGGTCGACGCCACGCTGGCGACACCCCACCTGTTCACGCTGCCCACCGGCGACGTCGGGCTCGGTTTCGGCGCCCAGTTCCTGCACCAGAGCCAGTACATCGGCACCGGCGCGGGCTATGTGAACGGCACCTACGTCAATCCGTCGATCCAGTCCGTCGACGGCGAACGCAACGTGGCCGCGGTCTATTACCAGGTCGATATCCCGCTGCTGACGAACCTGACCTTCAGCCAGTCCGGCCGTTACGATCACTACAGCGATTTCGGCGGTGCCTTCTCGCCGCGTTTCGCGCTGCGCTTCCAGCCGGTTCGTGAATTGACGATGTATGGGTCGTACACGCGCGGCTTCCGCGCGCCGACGCTGATCGAAAACACCTCGTCGAAAACCTTCGGTGCCCAGGGCGCAATCGATCCGAACGATCCGAACGATCCGGGCGCTTACGCGTTGCGTGAAGAAATCCAGGCGGGCTCGCGCAACCTGCAACCGGAGCGGACCAAGAACTACAATCTCGGCTTCCAGTTGTCGCCGACACGCACCACCGACATCGGCTTCGACTGGTACAAGATCCACATCGACAACGTGATCGGCACCGACGATATCCAGTCCGTGGTGAATGAGAACGACCCGTCGAAAGTCATCCGCAACCCGAACGGTTCGATCGCCTACGTTCTGCTGCCGTATCAGAACCTGGCGTCGCTCGATACGGACGGCTTCGAAACGACGTTCCGGCAATCGGTGGCCACCAAAATTGGCACGTTCACGCTGTCCGGCGACTGGACCTATGTCTGGCACTTCAAGATGCCGGTGGGCGGCGTTACGACCGACTTCGCCGGCAACAACGGCGCGCAGAATACGCCGTTCGGTGCCAGCTTCCCGCGCTGGAAAGGCAATACCGATCTGAACTGGAACTACCAGAAGTGGAATGCGACCTTGACCTGGGTTTATACCGGGCCTTACGCGCAAGCCATTCTGCCGCCGGGGAACTATCCCGGCATGAAGGACGGTATCGCGTCCTACAGCCAGTTCAACCTGTTCTTCAGCTACACGGGGATCAAGCACTGGACGCTCTATGCGGGTGTCGACAACATCTTCAACCGCGCGCCGCCGTTCGATCCGACCTTCATGAACGCGAGCTACCAGTCCGGTTACGACACGTCGCTGTACTCCTACGTCGGGCGTTTTGCGCAGATCGGCGCGACCTACAAGTTCTGACGGCTGACTACCGGGCCGCTTGCGGCCCGGTTCTGGCGCACCTCCACGACGGACGAAAAAAAGGCCTCGCCACTTAACGTAGCGAGGCCGAGTCCCATGTCAAGGAGATGTCATGGAGGAGACGATTCGATCATAGCGTCCGCCTGTGGCACCCCCAAACAATCGTTCGCCATATGCTTATCCCGCATCGATCCATGTGCATTCCAGCGCACATTCGCGAGCAGAAAAACCCCCCACTGCCCCACACGGGTTATATCGTTAGAACAAAAAGTCGCTTCGCGCCGCAGGCGATGGTCTTTAAGATGACACTTCAAAGTCCGGTTCGTCCCGGCTTCGCCGCGCGCAGCCCCGCGCCGGCAGGCCGTGAGCCGTTACCGAAGGAGCATTTCGTTGACCAGTTTCGATCATCAGCGCCGGCCTCTCGTTATCGGCATCGGCGGCACGACCCGCGCCGCTTCGTCGACCGAGCGCGCGCTCGGCTTTGCGTTGCGCGGTGCGGAAGCCGCCGGCGCACAAACCCGCCTGTTCGGCGGCACGTTCCTGCATAGCCTGCCCCACTACGCCCCTGAAAATCCCGCCCGCACCGACGAACAGCTCGAACTGATCGAAGCCGTGCGCCACGCGGACGCGCTCATCATCGCCACGCCGGGTTATCACGGCGGCGTGTCCGGGCTCGTCAAGAACGCGCTGGATACGCTCGAGGAATTGCGCGCCGACGAGCGTCCCTATCTGGACGGCCGCGCGGTCGGCTGCATCGTCACCGCCTATGGCTGGCAAGCCGCCGGTTCGGTGCTGACGTCGCTACGCTCGATCGTCCACGCGCTGCGCGGCTGGCCCACGCCGTTCGGCGCCGGCATCAATACGCTGGAAACGCGCTTCGACAGCGTCGACACCTGTTCGGATCCGAAAGTGGTCGATCAGCTCGCCACGGTCGGCCAGCAGGCCGCGCAATTCGCGCTGGCCTTTGCGTCGCATCGCACGCCGGCTGCCGCGCCGGTCGCCGGTGCGCAGAACGAAACGGCCCGCAACGAAGCGCAACCCGCGCGCTTGCTGCACGCCGTCTAAGCTCCCCGAAATACGTTTTCCGCCAGCCGTGGCGCCGCATTGCCGGCCCACGGCGTTCGCGCTTGTCCGAACCGTGCGGCACATAACAGACCACGGTCCCGCCACGCCGGATAGTGTGTTCGAGCACAACCAACATGGTCCGATGCGGCCGGATGAAGTCCGTTCCCGAACCCCGCTGATTTGCTTACGACGAATGATTGGTTCACCGGCTGCGCAGTGCCCCCTACGCTTGATCCTGCCCGCCGACTCACCGGCCGCCCGACGCCGCCAATGCGCGTCCCACGTGCCGGCTTCCTCGACAACGCACGCGGGCATACTCACTGCCACGACCATGAATTCACATCTCCGCTACAAGGGTTACGAAGTCGCACCGGTTGCGCAACGCCTGCCCAACGGCCTGTTTGCCGCCAATCTGACGATCGAGAAAACCGCTTCGAACCACGAGCAAGCCTATTCGTTTGACGCGCTGGATTACTTCTTCGACGAAGAGCATGCGCTGGCTTACGCGTTTCGCTGGGGACGCATGTGGATCGATAACCACCAGTAACGCCATCCACCGAGCCTTTGCGTCGACCGGCATCGACGCCCGACAGGTTGTGCCAGAATAGACGACACCTCGAGCTCGTCCCCTGCACGCCCGCCATGACCGACGTATCGACTGCTGTCGCCGCCTTCCGCTGCCTGCCTTCTCCTTTTCCACGCTCCCGTACCGGTCCCGCGATCGCCGCCGAATGGCCTGCGTTCGCGCGTGCCGCACCGCGCTCACTGCCCGTGACGAAACCCGTCGCGCCGCCCCCGCACCCCAACCTATGGAGACATCGGCCATGACATGGACCGTCGATGAACAACTCGCGCTCACCGCCACCGAAGCCATCGCCGCCATCCAGTCGGGTCGCCTCAAAGCCGCCGACTACGTGGCCACGTTGCTAGCGCGCGCCGCGTCGCTCGAAAGCCTCAATGCACTCACCACGCTCGACCTCGACGGCGCCCTTGCCGCCGCGCGGCGCATCGACGCATTGCCGGCCGCCGCGCTCGCACAACTGCCGCTGGCCGGCTTGCCCATCGTCGTGAAGGACAACATCAACACGGCCGGTTTGCAAACCTCGGCGGGCACGCCGGCGCTGGAAGGCTTCATCCCGAAGGCGAACGCACCGTCGGTGCAGCGTCTGGTCGATGCCGGCGCAATCGTGCTCGGCAAGGCCAACATGCACGAACTCGCGTTCGGCATCACCAGCACGAACCTCGCCACGCACGCGCGCCCGGTGCGCAATCCGTACGATCCCAAGCGAATTCCCGGCGGTTCGTCGGGCGGCACGGCGGCGGCGATTGCCGCGCGCATCGTGCCGGCCGGCCTCGGCACCGACACCGGCGGCTCGACGCGTATTCCGGCGGCGCTGACGGGCACCGCGGGGTTTCGTCCTTCGGTCGGCAACGGGGGCACTGAACGGCGCTATCACGACCCAGATGCCGTGGTGCCGATCAGTCATACGCGCGATACGGTCGGACCGATGGCGCGCACCGTCGCCGATATCGCACTGCTGGACGGCGTGATGACCGGCAGCGGCGCGTTACCGGCTATCGCGCTGACCGACTTGCGCATCGGTTTGCCCGCGCCGCTGTGGGAAGGCCTCGAACGGCAGGTGGAAGACATCGCGCGCGACGCGGTGCAGCGGTTGCAGGCAGCGGGCGTGGTGTTCGTGCCGGTGGCGATGCACGAACTCGATCATTTGAACGGTATGGTGGGCGGCCCGATTGCGATCCACGAAGCGCTCGACGATGTGCGCGCCTGGCTCGTCGCGAATGACGCGCCGGTTAAAACCGTTGCCGAACTCGCGGCTCGCATCGCCAGCCCCGACGTGCGCGCGATTTACGACGGCGTGCTCGGCGACGTGCTTGCCGCGCAATACGACGACGCGCTGAATCTGTGGCGGCCGCGTTTGCAGGCGTACATGGCAGCGACGTTCGCCGATGAGCGGCTCGACGCGCTGCTGTTTCCGACCACGCGTCTCGCCGCGGCACCGATCGACGATGTGTATGGCTCGTCGTTCGTCAGCATCGACGGCGGCGAACCGATCGACACCATGGACGCGTTCCTGCGCAATACCGATCCGGCCAGCACGTCGGGCATTCCGGGGCTGTCACTGCCGGCCGGCATGACGCCGGGTGGTTTGCCGGTCGGTCTGGAACTGGATGGGCCACTGGGTGAAGACCGGCGGCTGCTGGCGATCGGCGTCGCGGTCGAGCAGTGGCTCGGCGTGCTGCCCGCACCGACGCTTTGATCCACGCCGCGACCTACCTTTTAAAATACCCACCCCATGCCGACGACTGCGCCGATAAAAACGCCGACCGATGCACCGTTGAAAACACTTACGCCCCGCCTGGCATTCCGGGCTCTTTCGCGCGGCAGCGCTGGCCTGAAGGCTACGTTGGCCGCGCTGACCGTTGCGCTTGCAACCACCGGCTGCGCACGCCTCGCCACGGTCGATTCCAACGCGCTATGGAAGATCGTCGATCTGCGCTGCGTGCCGTCGCAACAGGCAACCGGCACGCCAGGCCAATGTACGACCGTCGATCTCGACAAACGCTATGCGATCCTGAAGGACATCGTCGGACGCTCACAGCATCTACTGATTCCAACCGACCGCATCACCGGGATCGAAAGCCCGCTCGTGCTGGCACCGCATGCGCAGGACTATTGGGTCGACGCGTGGGATTCGCGCCGTTACGTCGAGCAATCGGTCAAACGCACGCTGCCCGACAATCAACTCGGCCTTGAAATCAATTCGAAGTATCGGCGTTCGCAAAACCAGCTGCATATTCATATCGATTGCATGCGCGGTGATATTGGCGAGGCGCTTGCGCGTCACGCGAAGGATGTGCCTGGCGAATGGCATTGGGACACGCTCGACGGCAACCGCTACCGGATCATGCGCGTCACCACGCTGACGAACGGCAGCAATCCCTTCCGGGTTGTCGCACGCGACAACCCGGGTGACGCGGCAATGGCCACACAAACCATTCTCGTGACGGGCGCGGGGCCGTCCGCGGAACAGGACGGCTGGCTACTCGTGAATAGCGGTACGGAAGTGGACAACGGCAGCGGCACCGCCGAACCCTTGCTCGATCACGCGTGCCGCGTGGCGGACGCGCACTGAGCATCATTGAGGCGTCGGATCACGCCGGAAACAGGCTAGCGTGATCTGCCACGCCTAAGCACGATCAGGCAGATGCATTGCTGAACAAATTGGTTCGGGCGGCGCCCATGGGTCCGTAGGATCGGGTTAAACATGCACTTCGACCGATCCAGCCCATGGCGTTTTACCTCGACGATACGCAGCGCAAAACCCTCGCCCGACTCGCGACAAGCTGGACATGGCGCACGCAGTGGCCCACATGGGCACTGATCGTCACGATTTATAGCGGATGGTTCGGCGTGGCCACCCATGCGCGTGAGCTCGGTTTGCCGCTTACCGCCGCTCTGCTGGCCTGGTTCGGTGCGTGGTACATGTCGCTGCAGCACGAACTGTTGCATGGTCATCCAACCCACTCGCGTGCGTTCAACGCCGGGCTCGGCTTGGCGCCGCTGGCCGTGTGGTTTCCCTACGGCATCTATCGGGATTCACATCTTCAGCATCATGACGACGTGCATTTGACGCATCCGGAACGCGATCCGGAAAGCTATTTTGTCGATGCGTTGGTGTGGCAACGCGCGGGGTGGGCGATTCGCGCGCTGCTGACTTTCCGGAATACGTTTATCGGTAGATTGCTGGTTGGACCCGCGTTTTCTATCGCAGCGACCGGCGTGGATGCGCTCGCCAAAGTCAGACGCGGTGATTGGCGTGATGTGCCGGTGTGGTTGGCGCATTTCGCGGCGTTGGCTACGCTCACGTTATGGTTGCGGAGTGACTGCGGGATACCGGCGTGGGTGTTTATTCTCGGCGCGGGTTATGGCGCGCTGTCGCTGGGTTCGATTCGCTCGTTCCAGGAGCATCGCGTCGCGCAGGCTCCTGAACATCGCACGGTGATTAACGAAGCGTCATGGTTCTGGCGCTTGCTGTTTCTGAACAACAACTACCATCTGGTGCATCACGACTTGCCGCATGTGCCGTGGTTTGCGCTGCGGGAGGTCTACGAGACGTCCCGCCAGCAATACATAGAACGTTCGGGATGCTTTCTAGTAAGGGGTTACAGAGAATGGCTGAAACTTTATGCATTCGCTTCAGTTGCGTCTCCGCTTTATGGGGATCTATCCGGGTTGATCCAGAGTAGTCCGCATGCTGCCGACGGTTTTGCGGGTAAATTGCGGGCAAAAATCATGGTAGTTGTCCGTCGAGGAGAGCCGCGTGAAGCTAACCTACCCTCTACTGCTGAACGCTAAACCGCAAAACAAGCCCTATAAGATCCGAGACCCCCAAGGCTCATGAGTTAATCAGCGCGTTTCAACGTCGGGCGCCACGGTTCAGGCGCATTGCACAACAAATGCCAAATGCTCATAACCTTCGATGAATAGGTTATTGGAGCGACGGGCCGCATGTTTGTATATTCGATTCCGGTCAGCACTCACCAACGACGAGTGCCAGAATTCAAACTGCGGAAATCGAACCATGAGCCTACGCCCTTTGCATGACCGCTTGATCGTCAAGCGTCTCGACCAGGAAACCAAAACCGCTTCGGGCATCGTGATTCCCGAAAGTGCCGCGGAAAAACCCGATCAGGGCGAAGTGATTGCCATCGGTCCGGGCAAGCGCGACAGCGACGGCAAACGTATCGAGCCCGATCTGAAAGTCGGCGAGCGCGTGCTGTTCGGCAAATACGCGGGGCAGTCCGTCAAGGTAGACGGCACCGAATTGCTGGTGCTGCGTGAAGAAGACGTGGTCGCCGTCGTCACTCAATAAGGAGCTTCGAACATGGCAGCAAAAGAAATCATTTTTAGCGATGTGGCGCGTTCGAAACTGGTCGAAGGCGTGAACATTCTCGCCAACGCGGTCAAGGTGACGCTCGGGCCGAAGGGCCGCAATGTCGTGCTGGAGCGTAGCTTCGGCTCGCCGGTCGTGACCAAGGACGGCGTTTCGGTCGCGAAGGAAATCGAGTTGCTGGACCGGGTGCAGAACATCGGCGCGCAACTGGTAAAGGAAGTCGCCTCCCGCACCAGCGACGCCGCCGGTGACGGCACCACCACCGCCACCGTACTCGCCCAGGCGATCGTGCGTGAAGGACAGAAATATGTCGCGGCCGGCTTGAATCCGCTCGACCTGAAGCGCGGCATCGACAAGGCGGTCGTGGCCGCCATCGACGAATTGAAGAAGATCAGCAAGCCGACCACCACCAGCAAGGAAATCGCCCAGGTCGCGACGATCTCGGCGAACGGCGAGGAGTCGATCGGTCAGCGGATCGCGGAAGCGATCGACCGCGTCGGCAAGGAAGGCGTAATCACGGTCGAAGACGGCAAATCGCTCGATGACGAACTCGACGTGGTGGAAGGCCTGCAATTCGATCGGGGCTACCTGTCACCGTATTTCATCAACGATCAGGACAAGCAGGTCGCGGTGCTCGACAACCCGTACATCCTGTTGCACGACAAGAAAGTCTCGAACATTCGCGATCTGCTGCCGGCGCTGGAACAGGTCGCGAAAGCGGGCCGCCCGCTGCTGATCATCGCGGAAGACGTGGAGGGCGAAGCGCTCGCCACGCTGGTGGTCAACAACATTCGCGGCATTCTGAAGACCGTCGCGGTCAAGGCACCGGGCTTCGGCGATCGCCGCAAGGCGCTGCTCGAAGACATCGCGATTCTGACGGGCGGCCAGGTGATCGCCGAAGAAACGGGTCTGTCGCTCGAGAAAGCGACGCTTGCGGAACTGGGTCAGGCCAAGCGGATCGAGGTCGGCAAGGAAAACACCACCGTCATCGACGGTGCGGGCGACAGCAAGAACATCGAAGCGCGGGTGAAGCAGATCCGCACGCAGATCGACGAAGCGACCTCGGACTACGACCGCGAGAAACTGCAGGAACGTGTCGCGAAACTGGCCGGCGGCGTGGCGGTCATCAAGGTGGGCGGCGCGACTGAAATCGAGGTCAAGGAAAAGAAAGACCGTGTCGACGATGCGCTCCATGCAACGCGCGCCGCTGTCGAGGAAGGCATCGTGGCGGGCGGCGGCGTCGCGCTGATTCGCGTGAAGCAGGCCATCAGCGCGCTCAAGGGCGTGAATGCCGACCAGGACGCGGGCATCAAGATCGTGCTGCGCGCGCTCGAAGAACCGCTGCGTCAGATCGTAACGAACGCCGGCGAGGAAGCCAGCGTGGTCGTCGCGAAGGTGGCGGACGGCACGGGCAATTTCGGCTATAACGCGCAGACAGGCGAATACGGGGACTTGGTGGAATCGGGCGTGCTCGATCCGACCAAGGTGACGCGCACGGCGCTGCAAAACGCGGCATCGGTCGCGGGTCTGCTGCTGACCACCGACGCCACCGTGCACGAGGCACCGAAGGATGCGCCCGCGGCGGGCCAGCCGGGCGGTCCAGGCGCGGGTGGGCCGGGACTCGATTTCTGAGGATCCGTACCGTCAGCCGCGAAACAATCGCGCGGTTGAGCGTAAGGAACATGGGCCGGTACTCGCGTCAAGGCGAGCCGGCCCGTGCCTGTTCCCTTCTCCCCTGCTATGCCGGCGCTAACGCTGCCATACCGTTCCGCGCCGTCATCACGACGTCACCGAAGCCATGGTTGACTCCCGTCGAGATCACCGAGCGGGGCGTAATCGCCAATCCGGCCGGCATCCGGATCAGGCGGCCTGTGCGTCGAAAGTCTTGCCCGGAATCGCTGCGAGCAGCGTGCGCGTATACGGATGCTGCGGCGCTCGCCAAATGTCCCGATGATGCCCGCTCTCCACAATCCGCCCTGCCTGCATCACATGCACGCGATCGGCGATATAGCGCACCACTGAAAGATCGTGCGAGATGAACAGATACGCGAGGCCGAGATCGCGTTTCAGATCGACCAGCAGATTAAGAATCTGCGCCTGAATCGACACATCCAACGCGGACACCGGTTCATCGCAAATCAACAGATCGGGTTCAAGCACGAGAGCCCGTGCAATGCCAATGCGTTGCCGCTGACCGCCCGAAAATTCGTGCGGAAAGCGGCCGAGCGCTGAAGCAGGCAATCCGACGCGGTCAAGCATGGTGGCGATTCGCGAGCGACGCTGCTGCGCGTTGCCGATGCCGTTCACCACCAGCACCGTATCGAGAATCTCCGCCACCGTGCGGCGCGGATTGAGCGACGCATACGGGTCCTGAAACACCATTTGCAGGTGACGCCGCAGCGGCCGCAAGTCACGCTCGCCCAAAGGCACGAGATCGGTGCCCCGCAAACGGATTGCACCGCTCGCAGTCGGCACGAGCCGCAGGATCGCTTTCGACAGCGTCGATTTCCCGCAGCCGGATTCGCCCACCAGCCCGATCGTTTCGCCGCGCGCAATCCGCAGCGACACACCATCCACGGCGCGCAGCGTGGTTTTCCCATGACGTTGCAGATAGTCGATCCGCACGTCCTGCAATTCGAGCAACGGCGCTTCGCCGGCCGCCGCGACACGTTCGGTGCGACAGACATCCGCCACATACTGCCCGGAGCGGACGGAACGCGGCACCACCGTGAAGCTCGGCTTGCCGTCGTCGCCGATTCCGTGGCGGATTTCCGGCAGTTTCCAGCCGCGATAATGCAGGTCGTCCGTGAGATTCAGTGATGCGCCCAGCAGACCGCGTGTGTATGGATGCCGCGGTTGCGTAAAGAGCCGCTCGACTGGCGCCTCCTCGACCTTTTCGCCCGCCAGCATCACCGCGACGCGGTCCGCGTGCTTCGAGACGATACCGAGGTCGTGCGTGATCAGCAGCAAGGACATGGACAGTTCGCGCCGCAACCCGTCGAGCAGGTCGAGAATATGCGCCTGAATCGTGACATCGAGCGCGGTGGTCGGTTCGTCCGCAATCAGCAGACGCGGGCGGCAGGCCACCGCCATCGCGATCATCACCCGCTGCCGCTGACCGCCGGACAGCTCATGCGGATAGTCGAACACGCGCCGCTGCGGCTCGGGAATCCGCACCTGCGCCAGCAGTTCGACCGCGCGCTTCCACGCGGCGACTCTGGACAGGCGCTCATGCTGCCGCAAGGTCTCGACAATCTGCACGCCGATCGACAGCACGGGGTTGAGCGACGTCATCGGCTCCTGGAAAATCATTGAAATCTGCCGCCCGCGAATCTCGCGAATTTCGCGCGCCGACAGATCCAGCAATTCGCGGCCGTCGAAGCGCAAGCTCCCCGTCACGCGTCCCGGCGTGGGCACGAGGCGCATCAGCGACAGCGCGGTCGCCGATTTACCGCAGCCCGATTCACCGACCAGCGCCAGCGTCTCGCCTTGCGCGATATCGAAGCTCAGGCCGCGCACGGCTTCATGCGCGCCAAAACTGACGCGTAGGTCGCGTACTTCAAGCAGGTTTGCCACGGTGCATCCTTGGGTACGTTGTAGGCCATGCCATTGACCACCTGTTGGCCAGCTCATCAATCCGGTGTCGGGCGTTTTCAGACGCGTTCGCGCAGGCGCGGATTGAGCGCGTCGTTCAGGCCGTCGCCGAGCAGGTTCAATGCGAGCACCGCGAGCACGATCGCCGCGCCGGGGACGGCGGTCAGATACCAGGCGGTGCGCAGCGAATCGCGGCCGGCGCCGATCATGCCGCCCCAGCTGGCCACGTTGGGGTCGCCCATGCCGAGAAACGACAGCGACGACTCGATCAAAATCGCGCTCGCCACCATCACCGACGCAGTCACGATCACCGGCGGCAACGCGTTTGGCAAAATTTCGCCGAAGATGATGCGCGCGTTGCTAAAACCCTGGCTGCGCGCCGCGAGCACAAAGTCCGATTGGCGCAGCGTGCGGAATTCGGCGCGCACGATCCGCGCGACGGTCGGCCAGGAAGCGATGCCGATGGCGAGCGCGATGATCGTCACACTCGGTTGGCCGATTGCGACAATCACGATCACCAGCAGAAACGACGGCACCGTTTGAAAGAGTTCGGTCACCCGTACCAGCACGTCGTCGATCACACCGCCGAAGAAGCCGCCCGTCGCGCCGACCAGCGTGCCGATCACGAGGCCGATTCCCGCCGACGCCGCGCCGATCAGCAGCGACACGCGCGTGCCGTGCGCGATGCCCGCGGCCACGTCGCGTCCCAGTGAGTCCGTGCCGAGCCGATAGAGCGGATCCACACCAGGCCATTCGAACGGTGCCGCCACCATATCGAGTGGATCGCCGGGAAACAGGTGTCCGGCGCTGAGCGCGAGCGCAGTGAAGATGGCCAGCAGGACGAGTCCGGCGAGCGCCGATGGGTTGCGCATCAGTGCACGCCAGACGCCGCGCCCCGCCGCGGCGCGGCCTGCCGCAATAGCCGTGTTGCCGCGCCGCAGGCCGAACAGCGTACCGGTCAACTCACGCCGCCATGGCGATACTTCGGCCTCGGGCGCTGTGGGAATCAGATTCGAAGAGTCGGAAGCCATGTCATCCTTCTGAAAAAACCGCAGGCGTCAGCGCGATCTGTCACGCGACGCGGGGATCAAGCCAGGCCTGCAACAGATCGACCAGAACATTGGCGACAATCACTAGCAGCGACGACAGCAACAGCACGCCGAGCAGCACGCTGAAGTCGCGCGCCATGACAGCGTCGAGCGCGAGGCGCCCGAGGCCCGGCCAGCTGAACACCGTCTCGGTCACTGCGGCGCCGCCCAGCAAGGTGCCGAAATGAATCCCAACGGTAGTCGTGAGCGGCATCAGCGCATTGCGCAACACATGCCACACCGTCACGCGCCACGGATGCAAGCCCTTGGCCTGCGCGGTCCTCACGAAGTCCTGGCGTTGGACTTCCAGCATCGCGGCCCGCGTCAGCCGCGCGTAGATCGCGACGAAAAACGTCGCCAACGTCCCGGCCGGCAGTAGCAGGTGCCTGGCTGCATCGGCGAAGTAAGCGAAACCGTGGAGCGGGACACCGAGCGTAATGTTGCCGCCGCTCGGCAGCCAGCCCAGATGCACCGAGAACTGCACGATCGCGAGCAGCCCAATCCAGAAGCCCGGCGTCGAATAAAACAACAAGGCCAGCACGGACAGCACACGGTCCGGCCACTTGCCGGCCCAATGGGCCATCACCGCGCCGAGGACCACGCCCGCCACGATCGCGATCGATAACGCCACGCACATCAGCAGCAGCGTATTGGGCAAGCGCGACACAATCAGCTGCATCACCGGCATGTCGTAGCGCGGCGAATAACCGAGGCTGAAGTGCGACAGATGCGCGAGATACGACCACAGTTGATGCAGCAACGGCTGGTCAAGGCCAAACTTCGCGCGCAGCACCTGCATCGTTTCCGCGGTCGCGGAGCCGGACTCGCCGGCCAGCACGTCGGCGGCGTCGCCCGGCATCAGCTTCAGCAGGAAGAAGTTGAGGATCACGATGCCGATCACCGTCGGCAGCGCCTGCCACGCGGTTCGCCGGAGAACTCCCCTAAAACGCAAACCTCGACTCATCGCGTCGCTCCTGTCATGCGTTCAGATAGACATCCGCGATGTTTGCCTTCGAGGCCTTGCGCGGACACGGTGTGGTTGTGAACGCGCCGGTTCGCGAGCGTGATCATGCGTGGTGCGATGAGGGCGAGAATCGGCAGAGCGCGACAAACAATCTGCTGGAACCGCTGATCTGACGCATCCGTTTCGATGCGACGCGCCTCGATCGCATTCCTGATCGAGGCGCATTGTTTCCGCGTTGCGTCATGACGTCACGCGGAATGGCGTGTTCTGTCTCCGAGTTCGATCCCATCAATGCACTTTATGGAACCCGTGACGCTGCGCCAGCAGATCAAGAATGCGGCGCGTGTCCGTCACGAAGCGTTTCTCGCCCAAGGTCTGCGCATCGGCAGGCGCGGGATACTCGTCTCCGAGAATCAGCACGGGCAGACTCTGGTGCTCCGCGTCGAGCGCTTCGATCACTGGAGCGCGCGGTCGGGGAAACGGCAGCCGGCGAATTTCCAGGCGCGCATTGAGCGCCGGGTCGCTCGCGAGCAAACCTTCAATGGGCGCCCCGTGCGGGCAAATGAAACGCTCACCGGGATGTTTCGGATCGGTAAATCCCGGTTCCAGCAGTAACAGCAAATCTCGGCTCATGGTCTGCCATGTTCGTAATGGATGAATGGATGGCGACGCGCTTTAAAACACGCGTCCTTCCGTCAGATGCGTGGTTATTCCGTTCAATTCGTAATCGCCGATCACGCGAGCTTTGTGCAGCAGCGGGTTGTGGCTGAAGATCGTGCGCAGATTGCGCCAGTGCCGGTCGAAATTGTGTGCGCGGCTTGTGGCCGAAGCACCGCCAATCTCGAACAGGCGTTCGCCGGCATACAGCGCCAGCTTGCTCACCACGAGTTGCGTTTTGGCCGTGGCCAGCGCCCCTTCCAGCACCCTTTCTTCCGCGTTGACGGCGCCGCTGTAGATCGCATTGGCCGAGCGGTCGAGAGTACGCGCATTCTGCGCGACCAGCGCGTCTATCGACAAACTGTGCGCCGCCAGATCGCCCACCACCTGCTGCACGAAACCGTCCGCGCGCGCGGAAGGCGCCGGGCTATGCAGCACCGGGCGGCCATATTGCGTGACGTAGCGCCGCGCATCTTCCACGATGTTGCGTACGATCCCCGCGGCGACCGTCACCAGATGCAACTGCCGCACCGCGCTGCCATGCCGTCCGGCGAGACTCGTATAGCCGCGCGTCGCGATCTCGTGAGAAAAAACCTGGACGTTGTCGAGCACCAGACTGCCGCTCGCCGTCATGCGTTGTCCCATGCCGTCCCAGTCATCGAGCACCTGCACTCCTTCGCGCGACACCGGAATCACGATCGACACCTTCTCGTCGCTCTGGTCCTGCACGTTGATCCGCGCATAGTCGGAGAACGCCGTGCCGGTCGAATAATACTTCTTGCCTGTCACACGGAAGTGCTGACCGTCGCGTACCAGTTTCGTCCCGATTTCGCCGGGCCTGGAGGTGCCGAGCTCCGTCGAGGCACCGCCGAAAATCGCCCCTTTCTGCACGCGTTCAATCTGCGTGTCGTTGAAGACCGAGCGCGGCGACAACAGCAATTGTTCGGTCAGATCGTAGTGAATCCGCAAAGCGTGCGCGACATTCGATTCATGCGCACCCAATGTCGCGATCACATTGAAGAGATCTTCCAGCGACCCACCGAGGCCACCCCACTCCACCGGAAACCGGAGCACCGCCAGACCCGATTCGCGAAACAAGGCAAAGCCGTCGAACGGCAACTCCCGCCGCACTTCACGTTGCGCGGCGTCTTCGCCGATCGCCCTGGCCACCGCCGGCAACGCGGCCAGTGCCGCCTGAAGCTTTGCTCGCGCCGCGGCGTCCTGAGAGGCCTGCATGCCTTGATTCCTTATTAAAACGCACGGACCCCACCGGATCCGGCTGTTAGCGCTCGGAGCGTGATTCCGCACACGCGGAGGGAGGGCGCAGATTGCCGAATCAGTATAGGGACGCGGCGCGTCATGCAAAACCAGCGAATTGAGCTATGAATATGCGCGATTCTGAAATGCGCGCCGTAACGCGAAACTCGCGTCACGCCGCGACGGGATGGGTCGCTCGCGCCGCCAGTTGCGCCAAGCCCGGCGCGGCCAGATAAGCGATTTCGTAACCCACCCCGTGCTCTACCGCGTGCAACGGCGCTGAGCTGAGGGTAAACCGTGCAAGCTGCCAATTGAGCACGTCGACGCCGACAAGCGAAACGACCGTATCGTCACGCTGCGCAATCAGCACGCCCCGCGCGGTCTCCGCGGCCCGCAGGTCGCCCAGATCGCTGCCTTCGTCGACCGGCACATCCTCCCGATAGATGGACAACGCGCGCCTAGGCTGCCCGGTGTGGACGGCCAGCGGCAACCACGTCCGCACCGGCGGGCGGCCAAACGACTCGATCACCGGCTTGAACCGCGGCCCAGTGATGAACTCAGCCGCGGCATCGTCGCGCAACCATAAATAGATCGACGTATATGCATTGTGATGCGCGCCATGCTGGCCGCGCTCACGTAAAGCAAAGGCCTTGAACGCGAGACCCTCGGTGTTGTCCCAGACGAGGCCGCGTGTGCGGCCGCGCTCGCGAATCTGCGCCATGTCGTAGTCGAACGGAAGACGGTGTTCGTATTGCTTGATCAGCATGATCTGCCTCCATGAAATGGCGAAACTTCAGGTTGCCAGAACACCGCGACGCCTTCAATGCTGGGGTTCGTATAACTGTGATGACGATACCGAATCGCCAATACTGACTTCGTTCGCGAGCGCCGCGAAGCCAGGCAATGCGCCCTTGAACACATGCACGTCCCAGCCGCGATGTTTCAGCCAGTAGGCGGTGGTAAGCGCCCGTGTGCCGTCGTCGTCGATCAGCACGACGCGCGCGCCACGCGTAGCGAGCGTTCGATACGTCACACCGAGCAACTGGCCGCCAGGTGATGAAATCGACCCCGCCAGATGGCCCGCTTCGTACTCCTGCGCCGAACGCACGTCGAGCAGATAGGTTGTCCGTATTTCACTCTCGGCGAGCCATACGGCCACGGTATCGCGTTCGACCACGGAAATGCCGCCACGCGCGGCAAGCTGACCCACCCGCTCGGTGCCGAACGCGGCGGCGCTCGCGCTGGCACGTCCGCGCGACGTATCCGGGCCGCTGGCGAGTTCAAACGATGCGCGTGTCCAGCCGACCGTGCCGTCTTCGAGCAGCGCGACCTGATTCGGCACACGCGCATCGATCAACGTTTGCGCCCCTATGACCGCGCGCGGCAAGCCTGCGCACGAGACGACCACGAACGTGTCGGGACTCGGCACGTTGTCGAGAAAACGCTGCAGAATTTCTTCGCCGGGCGCATTGACCGCGCCAGGCACGTGCGATTGTGCGAATTCAGCCGGCGTGCGCGTGTCGATGACGATCACGTCCTTGCCCTCGGCGCGTAAAGCTTGCAGTTTTTTTGCGTCGATCGACGGTGTGGCGCACAAATCGCGGATGCTGCCGGCAAATATGTTGCCCGGAATATCGAAGGTGGGCAGACCGGCCCCGTCACTCGCGTTCCATGCAGCTACGCCGCCCGCCAGGGTATAAATGTCGCTGTAGCCAAGCCGTTCGAGAATCTGCGCGCCACGCGCGGCTGTGCCGTCGGCGCTGTCCACGAGCACGAGGCGCACGGAACGGCGCGGCACGAAATCGCCTGCTTCCGCCTCAAGCCGCGCAAGTGGCAGATTCGTCGCAAACAGCGGGTCGCCCTTGCCGAAATCGGCCTCGGTGCGTACATCCAGCAGCGCCAGTTCCTGTCCGCCGCCCAAGCCGCTTTGCGTGAGCCACGTTTGCAATGTGGAACGATGAATCTCGCGAATGCTCATGGATATCCTGTCAATGTTTGAAGAAGTGGGGAGACGCAAAGGTGACCCGGCCGCTCACGGCTCACCCCGCGTTGTCATGCCGGCGCCATAGATATAGATTCCGGCTTCAGTCTTTCCAACCAATATAAAGAGCTTTTTAAAGCGCAAAAAGTACTGACGAGCATTCCTATTCATTTCACATGATTGTCAATAACTCACACCATGAACAATTACTTAGCATGATTCGTTCGTTGGCAAGTCGAACGGCGCCGTGATTTACTCGGCACCTGTTCGGCATCTGGATCGATAGAGCGCTGCCGCAACGCAGGAATTGCCTGGCAAACGGCACGCACCGACATTCCTGCATTCGTTTTTGAATTCTCAGGACATGCCCCCAATACGTCATGGCTGAATCAAACGTCGTCGATCAACCGGTTGGCCGCGATACGAAACAGGCATCGCCTTTCGTGCCCGTGCACTCGCCCCTGGAATTTGCGCAGAGCCCCGCTGCACGCCTGCTCGAACAACCGCTGAATCTCGGCCTGTTCCTGCCGATTCAGGCCGGTGGCTGGAGCGCGTCCAACTTGCCGCGCAGCACTGACTGGTCGTTCGATTACAACGCCGCGCTAGTCAAACAGGCCGAAGGCTTCGGTTTCGACTTCGTCTTCGCGCTGTCGCAGTGGTTGCCGAAAGGCGGATATGGCGGCGTATTCAACGGGGAAGCGCTCGACTCGTTCATGTCGCTCGCGGCAATGACTGCGACCACCGAACGCATCATGCTCGTCGCCACCAGCCATGTGCTGTACGGCCCGTGGCATCCGTTGCACTTCGCCAAATTCTGCGCGACGCTCGACCACATTTCGAAAGGCCGCTGGGGCGTCAACGTGGTGACCGGGCACCGCGCGGTTGAACATGAAATGTTCGGCTGGCAACGTATCGAACACGACAAGCGTTATGAACTGGCGGCTGAATTTCTCGACGCGGTTCAACAATTGTGGGCGCAACCGGATAATTTCTCTTTCCAACCGGAACTGTCGAACTGGCGGCTCGACGGAGCGTTCGTCACTCCGAAGCCGCGCTATGGCCGCCCTCTGCTTGTCAACGCAACCGGCTCGACTGCCGGTATTGACTTCGCCGCGCGCTATTCGGATTTCATCTTCATCACAAGCCCCGAGGGCTCCGACGTCGAAACGGCGATCGCCACGCTACCCGCGCACACCGCTCGCGTAAGAGCCGCAGCTCACGCGCACGGCCGCACAGTCCGCACCTTGCTTAATCCCATGGTGATTTGCCGCGAAACCTCAGCGGAAGCGCACGCGTATCGCAGTGCCATCGTTGCGAATGCCGTGGAAGGAAACTTCGACCGGTTCAACAGCGATGCGCACGCCTGGCGCAATCAGGCCGACCGTGCGCAAGTGGCCCGACGGGCGGTGGGCGGAAACATTTCGATGGTCGGCTCGCCAGACGAAATCATCGACTACTTCCGGCGTCTGCATGCGGCAGGCGTCGATGGCATCCAGGTGAGTTTCTATGACTTTGCGCCGGACCTCGAATTCTTCGGCCAACGGGTCGTGCCGCTGCTGCGCGAAGCCGGACTCAGGCATTGAGCGCCGGGCACCCACGGTTGCCACGCCCGCACCTATCTCAAGCTCCTCTTCGATACGCGATGCCACTCTACGCCATGCCGCGCCCGCTTCAGAACGCCCTACGAACTTCGCTTCTGAATTCACTATGCCGGCTCACCAACACCGCGCTCGCCACGCTGCTGACGGCATCGCTGCCGGTCACGATCACGCTCGCCGCGCATACGGTCGAAGCGCAAACGCGCGGCGGTACGTTAAATGTCGTGGTAACGCCGGAGCCCACCACGCTGGTCAATCTCGCGACCACCGCGACCAACGTGATGCAGGTCAGCCCGAAAGTCACCGAAGGGCTACTCGATTACAACCTCGATCTGCAACCGCGTCCCTTGCTTGCCACGTCGTGGGACATTAGTCCCGATGGCCGCACCTATACGTTCCATCTGCGTCATGGCGTCAAATGGCACGATGGAGAGCCTTTCACGTCCGCGGACGTGGCCTATTCGATCGAGACCTTACGCAAGGTCCATCCGCGCGCGCGTTCGACCTTCGCCAATGTGTCCGACATCGCAACGCCCGATGTGTACACGGTCGTGCTGCATCTCGCGCGACCCACCTCGTATCTGATCAAGGCCTTTTCCGCCTCTGAAACACCGATCGTGCCGAAGCATATATACGACGGTACTGACGTCCTGGCGAATCCGGCAAGCAACGCGCCGATCGGAACGGGCCCGTTCCGCTTTGTCAGATGGGTGCGAGGCAGTTACATCGAATATGTGCGAAACGAAGAATACTGGGACACGACCAAACCCCACCTCGACCGGATCGTCGTCAAAGTCATAAGCGACGCCGCCGCGCGCTCGATCGCACTGGAAGACGGATCGGTGGATATAGGTGGTGAGACACCGGTGCCGTTGTCCGATCTTGCCCGCCTCAAAGCCGAGGCGAGGCTCGGTATCGAGACCCGGGGTTACGCGTTCGAAACCGGCGTGGTGCGGGTCGAGTTCAATCTCGACAATCAGTACTTGAAGCATCTGGCGGTACGTCAGGCGATTGCGTCCGCGGTGGATCGCGACGTGATCCGCAACGTGATCTATTACGGCTACGCCAATCCGACCAGTGGCCCGATCATTCCCGGTCCCTATGCGGATCCGTCGCCGAGTCCGTATCCATACGACCTGAAACACGCGAATGCGCTCCTTGATGCCGCCGGCTTCCCGCGCGGCGCCGACGGCATGCGCTTTGCGCTGGCGATCGATCCGTTTCCCGGCAACGACGCGTACAACCGCATCGGCGCGTATCTGCGCACGTCGCTGAAACGCGTAGGCATTGCGCTGACCGTACGCAATCAGGACTTGCCGGCCTATCTGAAGCGCGTGTACACGGATCGCGACTTCGATATGAGCGTGCACGGAATGAGCAACCTGTTCGATCCGTCGGTGGGTGTCGCGCGCCTTTATACAAGCACGAATTTCCGTCGCGGCGTACCGTTCACGAACGGCTCCCACTACAGCAATCCGGAAATCGACCGCCTGTTTCAGCAGGCCGCCGACGCCACCAACGAAGCTCACCGCAAGCAGGACTTTCTCGAGATCCAGCGCATCGTCAAGCGCGATCTGCCCGATCTCACGCTGGCATCGCCGCAGTACGTCACGGTATACAACCGCACGCTGCACGATCACACGTTGTCGGCTGACGGAACCGCATCGAGCTTTGCCGATGCATGGATTCAGCGATGAGCATGCCCCCGTCGCCAGCGTGCTTTCGGTTAGTGCAACCCGGCACGCGCAGCCTGCCGCCGCGCCTTGTCCGGCAGTTCCGCCGCATGCTGGTCCACGCATTGCCGACCATGGCCGGCGTGGTCGTGCCGAATTTCGTCCTGATGAAGTTGGTGCCTGGCGACGCCGTCCTGCCCGGCACGCCGCTGTTCGCGTCGGTCACGGTGATCGTCGCCAATATGGCGGTCTATCTGCTCCGCGCGTCGCGTTGAAAGGTCTTCAGCCGCGATGCATGGCAGGCAATCACAAGCTGTCACAGAAGCCATCGCTGTCAAGCTCAACAGGTCCACTTATAAAAAATCATGACCATCAATAGAAGAAAATTTCTGCATACCTCGGTAACACTGCTTTCGGCTGGTGCAGCCGTCGCACTGCCGCGTCTCACCGCTGCGGCAACACCACTAACACCCGCAACGCCCGCGGCGTCCCCGTCGAACCAGCCCGTCGACGGCGGCACGCTGACCTATGCCGTGCCCGAAGACGCTACCCAACTCGTATCGTTTCTCGACACCAACACGCGCAACCGCAACATCAGCGCGAAAATCACCGAAGGCCTGCTGCGTTACGACAGCCAGTTCAAGCCCCAGCCGTTACTTGCCACGTCATGGGATATCAGCGCCGACGGCCTGCGCTATACCTTCAGGCTGAGGCCGAACGTGAAATGGCATGACGGTCAGCCGCTCACATCGGCGGACGTGCGCTATTCGCTGCTCACGCAACAAAAGCTGGGTCCACGAGGACGCATCAGTCTCGCCAACGTCGAACGGATCGATACGCCCGATTCGCTGACCGCGGTAATCGTGTTGGCGAAGCCCGCGCCCTACCTGATCAAGGCGTTCTCGTCCGCCGAGTTGCCGATCGTGCCGCAACACCGTTACGGCGACAGCGATCCGCTGACTAACCCTAACGCGACCGCACCGATTGGCACAGGTCCGTTCATCTTCGATAAATGGGTACGCGGCAGCTATGTGAGCCTGCGCCGTAATCCAGACTACTGGCGCACAGGGACGCCGCATCTGGAGCGCGTCATCTTCAAGGTCGCGAGCGACCCCGCGGCGATCTCAGCAGCGCTCGAAACCGGCGAAGCGGACGCGGCAAACAACGTCGGCCTCGCCGACCTCGCCCGCCTCGCGCGCAATCCGCAGCTGAAGGTGGACGACAGCTACGACGCGTATCTGAACAACGGCGCGTTCCTCGAATTCAACAATGAGCATGCAGCGCTCGCGAAACCCGAGGTACGCCACGCGATCGCGCAGGCCATCGATCGCAACTTCATCCGTGACAACATCTATTACCGTCACGCGAGTCTGATCGATTCGCCCGTGCCGCGCGTGCTGTCCTCTTACTACGAAGACAGCACCTTTCGCTATCCGTTCGACGTGGCCGCGGCGAACACGGCGCTCGATCGCGCCGGCTATCGACGTCAAGCCGACGGCACGCGCTTCGCGTTGCGCCTCACGTATCTGACCGGCGGCGACCTGAAAAATACAGCCGCTTACACGCGCTCCGCGCTCGCAAAAGTCGGCATCAAGGTGACGATTCTCGACGGCGATCTGCCGACCTTCCTGAAACGCGTGTACACCACGCGAGAGTTCGACATCAATCTGAACGGACTCGGCCGTCTATACGACCCGAGCGTTGGCGTGCAGCGTTTCTACTGGGGCGACGGCGTCAAACATCCGCTTGTGTGGATCAACGCGTCGCACTACCAGAATCCGGACGTCGATCATCTGTTCGTCCAGGCCGCGGTCGAAACCGACGAGAACCACCGCGCCGTACTGTTCAAACAGGTGCAGCGGATTGTCGGACGCGACCTGCCGGTATATCCGCTCGTCAGCATCCCGTCGATTCAGGTCTACAACACGCGTGTGCGCAATCTGAACAACAGCGTCGATCTGATGGCCGGCGACTTCTCCGACACCTGGCTCGACATCAAGGCAAAGACCTGATCCTCGCGCGAACCCAATTCATCCCGGACGCCATCATGACTGCCACCGCTACCACAGACTCCGCACAAGACCTGCTTGCTACGCTGAGCTTTGCAAGCGCCCGCGAGCAAGCCCAGGCGCTCGTCGACGGCCGCGTGTCCGCGCTCGATCTGCTCGAACAGACACTCGCGCGCATCGACCGTTTTGACGGTGCCGTGAACGCAATCGCCGTGCGCGACGACGAGGGTGCGCGCCGCGCCGCTCGCGAAGCCGACAGCGCACTCGCGCGCGGCGAACGCAAGGCGCTGCTTGGCGTGCCGGTCACCGTCAAGGAATCATTTGACGTGGCCCACCTCGTCACGAGCGGCGGCGATCCCCGGTACGCGGCCAATCGTGCCGAGCAAGACTCTCTGGCGGTCGCGGCACTGCGTGAGGCGGGCGCGGTGATCGTGGGCAAATCCAATGTTCCGCTCGCCAATGCCGACCTGGAGACCTATAACGACATCTATGGCGTGACCCGCAATCCGTGGGATCTGAAACGCTCGCCAGGCGGTTCGTCTGGCGGTTCAGCGGCGGCGCTGGCGGCCGGGTATGTCGCGCTGGAGCTGGGTTCGGATATCGGCGGGTCGATCCGCATTCCCGCGCATTTCACCGGCGTGTTCGGCCACAAACCGAGCTATGGGATCGTGTCGATGCGCGGCACCGGTGCGCCGGGCGGACGTATCGTCGATCGCGATTTGAGCGTGGCTGGACCACTTGCGCGCAGTGCCGGCGATCTCGAACTGGCGCTGGATCTACTCGTCAATCGCGAGCCGCTCGCCAGGAAGGCATGGCGGCTGACCCTGCCGCCCCCTCGGCAGACGCGCTTGCAGGATTTTCGCGTGCTCGTGCTCGAAGCGTGGCCCGGCACCGAAGCGAGCTTGTCCGAGCGATGGGCCGTCGAACGCGTGGTTGAACGGCTGCGCTCGCAAGGCACGCAGGTGAGCCGTATCGGCGATCTGCCGGCCGGACTGCTGCCGGACCTCGTAAGCTCGCATCCGCTGTTCCGCACGCTCTCCGGCGCGTCGCTCGCCGAACCGCCGCGGTTGAGCGCACGAGCGCAGCAACAATGGGCGGCGTTGCATCCGGACGATCGAAGCGCCGACGCCGCCCGTCTGCGTGCGCCGACCCTGTCCCATCGCGAGTGGATCAAGGCAGACGAACAGCGCTTCGCGCTGCGGCATGCATGGGAGAAACTTTTCGGCTCCTTCGACGTCGTCGTGACGCCGGTCGCGCCGACGCCAGCCTTCGAACACAACCACAGCCTGTCGAAAGACGAACGCGCCTATCCGGTTGCCTTTCAGGACGGGTTGCGTCAATTGCCGTTTTTCGAGCTGTTCTACTGGGCCGGCCTGCCGGTCTTGCCCGGACTTCCCGCAACGAGCTTTCCGCTCGGACTCGACGACGATGGCTTGCCGGTCAGTGCACAAGCCGTTGGCGCGTACCTTGAGGACCGCACGACGATCGCGTTCGCGCTCGCATTCGAGACTGCGTACGGCGGTTTTATCGCGCCGCCGGGTTACAGGGGAGCGAATGCGTCATGACAGCAAGGCAACCGCTTGTATCAACGCTCGTCGACGGCTGGATCGACCGTGCGGCCGCGCTCGGTCGTGACTTCGATCTACTCGCCGCGTATCACGATCGCACCGGCGCGGCACCAGCCGCGCAATTCGACGCGCTGCAAAAGGCCGATCTGCTCCGGCTGGTTGTCGCGCAGGCGGACGGCGGTCACGGTGCCGGTCTTGCGGCAGCCAGCGCAGTGGTGCGCGAGATTGCGTACGGCGACCCCTCGGTCGCGTTGATCCTGTCGATGCACTACAGCCAGCACGCCGGGATCGTCCGCTCGGAGCGTGAAGGCCTCGGCGAGTGGCCGGCTCACCTGGCGCGCCGACTGGCCCGCGAAGCGGCCACGGGGGCTGCGCTATTCAACGCGGCGCAGGTCGAACCAGGCCTCGGTTCGCCTTCGCACGGCGGCTTGCCGGACACGCTGGCACGGCGCGAAGGCGAATACTGGCGCATCTCGGGCCATAAGCTGTACGTGACCGGCTCACCGCTGCTGTCGTGGATCAGCGTACTGGCACGCACCGACGAAGCCGAACCGCGCCTCGGCCAGTTTCTGATTCCCCGCAGCGCGCCCGGCGTGCGGATCGTCGAAACATGGGACCCACTCGGCATGCGCGCCACCGTCAGTCACGACGTGGTTTTCACCGACGTCGCCGTGCCGCTGCCCGACGTAGTCGCGCTGAAGCCGGCATCGCTTGGCTTGCAGCGGCATCCGCACAGCACCGCGTGGTATTTCACGCTGGTCGGCTGCGTGTACGACGGTGCTGCGCGCGCCGCGCGCGACTGGCTGGTGCGGTTTCTGAATGAACGGCGGCCCGGCTCGCTCGGCGGTGCCTCGCTCGCGAGCCTGGCGACCGTGCAGCAAAGTGTCGGCGCAATCGAGGTACTGCTGCAAACGAACGACTGGCTGCTCAAGAGTTCGAGCGCGGCATTCGATGACGGCACCGCGCCGGATACGCTCGCGAGCACCGTCAAACAGGTGGTGGTCGATAACGCGATCAAGGCGGTCGATCTCGCACTCGAATTGACCGGCAATCACGGACTCGCGCGCGGCAATCCGCTTGAACGGCATCACCGGAACGTGTTGTGCAGTCAGATTCATGCACCGTCGAACAGTTTGCTGAGCGGCAATGCGGGGCGCGCGGTACTGCAAGCGCGGAAGTGAAAACGCGCTGCCGGGAAAAAGGCGCGTTCGCGCGGCGTCATGAAAAGCGGCGCATAAAAGCACAAGCGACACTAGAAACACGGCAACCGCAGAACCCCACTCGACCCACAAAACCATGCGGCATCAAAGCAGACGCAGCACCGCGCACACGGCCGCTGTGGTGCCGAGGATGACCAATGCCCCGCAACACAAACCTGTCAGATGCGCCATCAACGCCTGTTTCGAATCAAGCGGACCACCACCGCCGCCGTCGTTCGACGAATGCGGTGAATAAGGTGCACACGAAGCATCGTCATTGTGGGCATGGATGATGTCGGACATAGTGGCTCCTGGCGACTGGGCAATGCCGCAAGCGTGATGGCACAGCCGTTCGAGCACCGGCTTGCCCAATACCTCATATCGCGTTAGCGTGGCACGAATTGCAGCGTTGTTAAACAGGCCCGCACGAATTTCAGTGATGTCAAAAAAATATGGATCGCCATGAAAACACTCGACTTGGAAGCGGTACAGGCTTTCGTGCTGGTAGCCGACCTGCGCAGCTTCACGCGCGCGGCCGATACGCTGGACAGCACGCAGTCGGCGATCAGTCTGAAACTCAAACGACTCGAAGACCGGCTTGGCCACCGGCTGATCGAGCGCACGCCGCGCATGGTGCGTCTGTCGCCGAAGGGCGAAGTCTTCCTGCAGGCCGCGCGCAACCTGCTCGGCGCACACGATGACGCGCTAGGCGCGCTGACGCGCGAGCGCACCACACTGAAAGTGGGTATTAGCCATCACATTGTCGGCGGCGAATTGCCCGTGCTGTTGCGGCACATACACAGCGCCGATCCCGCCCTGCTGGTAGAGATGCGCGTGTCGAGCTCGCGGGAAATCGAAGCCGAGTTCGATCGAGGCGCGCTGGACGCAGCTTTGGTGCTGCGTCACGACGACAGCCGCCGCGACGGCGAAACGTTGCTCGAAGAGCCGTTCGGCTGGATGGCCACGCCTGACTGGACGCATCACGAAGGCGAGCCGCTGCGGCTCGCGACCCAGGCCCACCCGTGCCGCGTCCGGGCCATGGCCGTGGGCGTGCTCGACGAAGCCCGCGTACCGTGGGTGGAGGTATTCGTCGGCGGTGGCATTGCAACGATTGGCGCGGCCGCTCAAGCCGGCCTCGCGGTCGCCGCGCTCGCGCTGCGGGTCGCGCCGCGCGGCACCGTCGACGTCGGGCCGCGCCTCGGCTTGCCGCCGCTGCCCTCGCGTGAGGTCGTGCTGTATTCGTCGACTTCCGATCCCCAGGTGCGGGCCTCGTTGCGCACGCTGGTCAGCGCCTTCCGTTCCACGCCGGCCTGCGTGGCGCCACATGCGCCGCTGCATGCGCCCGGTAACCTGTCGCTGCATACATGAGCGGCAGTCGGAAAAACTGAACGCGGCCCACTACTTCTGGACGCTAGTCTCAAGCGGCGCGGGCGCGAATGCCGGGCTCAGCGCAGGCTTCTTCTCGAACACCGACGCCAGCATGCCGGCAATGGTCTGGCTGCCCGCGTCGTCGTAGCCCTTCACGCCCATTGGGGTGGCCGATCGCTCCGGCGCGTCGACCAGCGTGCCGAACAGGCGGTCCCACAGAATCAGGATCACACCGAACTGGCTATCCGAATACTTGCGGATTTTCGCGTGATGCACGAAATGCTGGCTCGGTGTGACGATGAAGCGCCCCAGCACCCGTTCGACCCGAGCCGGCAGCTTCAAATTGCTGTGGTGATACAGCTGTCCCGCCAGCGCGAGCGGCGCGTGGACGATCAGCGTGAGGGGATTGAGTCCGAGCAGCGGAATCAGGATGGCTCGCGGTGCCAGAATCGTGATCGCGGCGCCCGGATGATTGCGGATCGTGGTCGACGCTTCCATCACCGGATCGCTATGATGCAGCCTGTGAAAACGCCACAGCAACCGGAACGTGTGATCCGCGCGGTGTCGCCAGTAGTCGGCGAAATCGAGCAGCAGCATGCCGAGCGTCACCTGGAGCCACAGCGGTACGGCAATGCGGTTAAACAGACCCCAGTGGTGATGCTCCGTTGCATGAATCAGCCACACGATACCAAGACCGAGCACGGCGGTGGTCGCCACGTAGATTGCGCCGATCACCAGATTTTTCGCAGTATGCTGCCATCTGCGTGCGCCTTCGATGAGCGGCGCGAACGCCTCGATCGCGATCAGCAGCGGCAGGCCAATCAACATCACGGCGTAGCGCGGATTCGCCAAAGCAAGGTTGTACAGATGCATGATGATCTCCGATTCTATTTGCTATCCGGCTGGTTCTCGGGAAGGGCATGCTGGAAGGCCGGAACTTCCAGACATGTTTCGACGATCCTTGCGATCGTCGGATAAGCGTTGACGTCGATACCGACGCGGCGCGCGGTCAGCACTTGCGGTACGAGAAACAGATCGGCCACACCGGGCGCATCGCCGTGGCTGAAGCGGCCCGTGAAGCCGTCCTGCAGCCGTTGCTCGAACGCGCGCAGGCCCTCGGCGGCCCAATGCCGTTGCCATGCGAGTACCGCGTCGGAATCCAGCCCCAGCTGCTCGCCCAGGTAGCGTGCGACGCGCGCAGCGCCAAGCGGATGAATATCGGCAGCGATGCTTGAGGCGAGACTCGTCACGCGTGCGCGAGCGAGCGGTTCGGCCGGGAATAGCGGTGGCTCGGGATAGATCGTGTCGAGGTATTCGACAATCGCGAGCGATTGCGTCAATAACGCGCCGTCGATCTCCAGCGTCGGCAACAGCCCTTGCGGATTGAGCGCTAGATACGCGGGTTGGCGGTGCGCACGCTGTGCGATGTCGTACGAAACGGCTTCCACCGGGCGCTGCTTCAGGTTCAAGGCAATGCGCACGCGAAACGACGCGGACGAGCGGAAATAGCCATGCAGTTTCATGACGGTGATCCTCGTGAAATGAAACGGGTTGCTTGCCGTGCTATCCGGCGTGCGGTTCGCAGCGCTGTTCGCGCGGGGATATTGGCGTCAATCGGCGTGGGTTAGCGCTGAGATGAACGGCGCCGCCGTAACAGCCACGCGACGAAGCCCGGCAACTGCAACGCCACCGCCGCAGCAAACGCAGTCTGAAAAGCGACCACCGGGTAGTGGCGCGCGGCATCCGGCTGCCATACGCTGACTATGAAGCCAAAGCCGCTCTGCACGACGAATGCGCCGAAGAAGATCAGCAGGTTCAGACAGGTCGCCGCGCGTCCGGTCAGCGCGGGCGGCACGCTCTGCGCGACGATCGTGTACTCGAGTCCGGCAATCGTGCCGATCAACGTGAACGCCACGGTGATCACGGGAATCAGGGGCACGATGTTCAGCACCGCGAGGACCTGCACGGTGATGAACAGCCCCACGCCGATGCCCGCGACGTCGAGCGGCTTCATACCGAAGCGACGCCCCGCCCACTCTGTAATATTGCCGATCGACAGCGAGCCCACCACGATTGCGCCCATGCCGATGAACAGCAGCGTGGCCGCATGACGCTCGCTCAGACCGCCCACGTCTTGCAACCATTGCCCCATCCACAGACCCTGCAATCCGAACGCGACCGCATGTGCCGGCAGCAGCAGCGAAATAGTGCGGCGAAATGCCCGGTCGCGATACACTTCGAGCAACGACCGCAATGAAGGCCAACGCGTAATTCGATCCACGAGCGGTTCATGCGGCGTGACAAAGTAGATCACCAGCGCCGGCACGAGCGTGACACCCGCCAGCACGACGAACAGCGCGCGCCAGTTGAGATACTGCAGCGCGAGCTCGACCGGCAACGTTGCCGACATCGCGCCGAGCCCGCCGACCGCTAGCAGATAGCCGTGAATCGAAGGCAGCTTAGGGGTATCCACCCAGTACGAGAGTGCCTTGATCGATCCCATGAAACACGCGGACAGACCCAGACCGGTGAGAATGCGCGCAATGAACAGTGCGCCGAATCCATTGCCCGCTGCGAACAGAAGCGAACCGAGCGCGGCTACACCGAGCAGAACGAGTTGCACACGGCGCGGACCGTAACGGTCGAGCGCGAGGCCGACCGGCAACTGCGCAAGACCGAACGACACAAAATACGCACTCGACAGCAAACCGAGCTGCGCGGCGCTTAATTGCAACGATTCGACCAGATACGGCGCAAGCACCGCATTGATGGCGCGAAATACGAACGATACGTAGTGGCCGAACGCGAACGGCAGGAACACGGTCGCGTACAGCGCGGCCGTGCTGAAGCGGGCTTCGGTATTGGACGACTCCACGCGCAACTCCTCTATGATGAACGGGTGAGTAATCGGTGACGCCTGTCAACGCGACGAGCGCGTTGCATGAAGCGCTGTGAACTCAAGCCGCGCTATCGCAATCAGCCGCCTGGTACACATGCTCGAGCTCGCCGTCCGGCGACTCGCGCATTAGCGTGCCCAGCTCGGCCAGTTGCGGCAGATTCTGCAAGCCATACAGCACGAGCGGCGTGTGCTCGTCCGGGTTGGCGAGACGATGCGCGGACCACGGAGGCACATAAAATGAATCGCCGGGCGCAAGCCGAAATTCGGAACCGTCGTCGATATGCGCGCTGCCCTCTCCCGACACCACGACATAAAGATGCCAGAACGAATGACGATGCGAACGCGTGCCGCGTTGCGGCTCGACCACCTGCAGCGTCAGCGAAATGCCGGGGGCGGCTTCGGCGCGGACGGCGTGCGCGTCGGAGGCGAGGGCAACCGTGCCGCGTTCGCCGTGACCGGCACCAAGCCATGCCTGAGACACCACTTGCCAGGGCCAATGTGCGGGTTGCTGGCGGCTGCGGCTGGCTGCGGCGAGGTAGGCATCGAACGGCACGAGACGGCCGCTCAGGGGTGCGCCTGGGGATGTGATCCGGGCCGCGTCCAGAGGCTTGGCTGGCGGCGTTCCCGGCGCCCTGACCGGGGCTGGTGAATCAGACAACGCCCCGGGCTGAATGGCTTCGGCGTGGACATCGGCGTCGCCAACGGTTTCAACGCGACTCATACGGTCTCCTGGAAATCGTCGACTGGAATTGGGGCGTCGCTATCAGCGGAATACGTATGCTGCTCGTCGAGCGCGTCGAACAGTTGCAGCACGCAGCGCTCGGCGTCGGCGGTTTGCCGCGATGCGATTTGCGGACGCGGCAACGCATGCGTGTAAAAATGCGCGCCTTCGACAAGGAAGCCGATCGCCCATAGGCGCGGATGAGCACGTCCGTTAACGCCGATCGGCCGCGAGTGCACGTCGATGTCGATGCCGCCCGGGTGATAGTCGCCGTTGCGATACGGTCGGATCAGCCCGCGCCGCAGCAGATTCGCGGTCAGCGCCGAATCGTCGGTGAGGGGTGAAAAACTATCAAGCCGCGCGGCGATCAGCACGTCGGCGAAACGCTCCGTGGTGCCGTCCGTGTACGGCGTGTCGATGCGAAACTGGCTGCTTGCCGGATCGCCGCTCACCCGTGCACCCGGACCGCCCGCCAGATCGAGTAAGCCGGCCGCACGCAGCGCGAGGAATTCGACGTTGCGCCGCTTCGGCGGACCGAACGCGACACGATTGGTGATCGCGTTGAATTCCTCGACAAAAAAGCGCTGCGAATCAGGCAGCGAGCCGCCGAATTCGACCGCCGTGCGCAGTGCTTCCCGCGTATCGCGCAGCACGTCGGTGGCCGCTTTCACCGGGCTTGTCAGATTGCCTTTGAATGCGTGCGCGAGGTCGTCGTTGAACTGCTGGTCGAAGAACTGCTGGAATGCCGCCGCCGACGCGAAACGGCGGCCCTTCAGCGGCCACAGGATCGCGTCAATCGCCTGTCGCTCGTCGGGCGTGGCTTCGAACGTGGCCGGGTCGACAGTTTGCTGACGAGCAGCGCTGCGATAGGCATAAGCCATTTCCTTTACGATCAATGGCAAAACATCCGCGCGGAAATCGATCCGCGGATCGTTGCGCGCGCGTTTCGCCGCGTCGGCCAGCGCCCGCACCGCGGCCGGCGTGAAAAACTGCGCCTGATGCTTGCCGGTCAAACCTTTCTGATTCACGCCCCGCGCCGCGAACGGCAGGCAGTTGCGCGAAAACATCAGGATTCGCGGCTCCCTGCCCGACGCTTCATATTGCAGGCCGTTCGCCGTTTCGACATAGCGGCCGCCGCGGCCGAGCGTCAATTCGGAGATCACATCATGCGCGGTAAGGCCGAAGCCCTGCACGGCGACGGTGGCCTGAGCTGAGATGGTGGAGAGGCCCATCACCGGATACGGTGACGCGAAAAACCCCAGCTTCGGATTGCGCGCGACATGCCGCTCGACGAACACGCCGGCCCGCTGATCGTCGTCCGTCGGCTTGCGCCGGCCGTGGCCCGTAACGAGGAAAACGAAATCGGCGGGGTACACATAGCCGTTTTCGAGTCGCACCTGGAAACGGCGCCCGCGCTCCTCGACATCGAGCACACGGCTGCGGTGATGCGCGACCGTGATACGCTCCGGCAAAAGTTTCACCACCCGGTCATAAACCCATGCCAGGTATTCGCCCAGCAGACTGCGCGGCAGATGATCGAATTCGGTGATCGCCTCACCCGAACCGTCTTCAACGCGAAAATAGCGCTGGCCGAAGCGCCGGTAGCCCCGCTCAGCCGCCCATTCGACGAGCGACGGCCCGCCGCCGTCGCCACCTGCCACACTGTGCGGCGCGAACATCGTAATTTGCGACGCCACCGTATTGATCAGCAGGTGGTCAGGCTGACGCGACGGATGCGAGCCCTGCCCCGCTTCGCCCGCATCGATCACGTCGATATGCAGGCGTGCGTCGGCCGGTAATCGCTGCGCATGCTCAAGAATCCGTTCCAGCACGCTCAAGCCGCGCGGCCCCATTCCCACCAGCGTCACGTTCGTCAGTGTCATTGCGGTTCTCCTCAATGCGCCAGCGCGGTGGCGGCGTCGGTGCGTGCAAGTTCGGATGCGGGTGCGATGTCGGCCTTGTCGGCGGGCACCAGCGGCGCTTCGTGGATCGCCAGGATTTCCGGCTCGCCGGGCAACGCACGAAATGTCGCGCGCACCAGCGGATCGTGACCAGGCACGATGTGGTCGGGGCCGTCGGCGAGCCGCTCGATCAGCGCGTGCGCATCGAGCATGTGGCCCACGTCGACGACGATCGGAAACGGCCGTCGCGCGCGCAGGTTGTCCCAGTAATGCGCGGCGTCGCTCGCGAGCACCACATGTCCACGTTGCGTGGCCACGCGTACCACTTGCAATCCGGGCGTGTGCCCTCCCGCCTGATGCAGCGTGATGCCTGGAAACAACTCGCTGTCGCCTTGGACGAAATGCACACGGCCTTCGAACAACAGGAACACCGCTTGCGCGACGTCCTGCGACTCGAACGGTCCGCGCAGGGCGTGGTGGCACATGCAACGGCCCGTACAGAATGCAAGCTCGCTTTCCTGTATATGAAACCGTGCGCGCGGAAACGCATCGAGGTTGCCGGCGTGGTCGTAATGCATGTGCGTGATGATCACGTCGTCGATTTCGGCCGCGTCGATGCCGAGTCTGGCGAGCAGAGCGGCCGGCTCGCCGAAGTAGTCGCGGCCCCGCTTCACTGCCAGCGACGGCTTGAAGCCGGTATCCACCAGCACCGTGCGCTGCGCGTTGCGGATCACCCAGAAGTAGAAATCGAGCGGCATCGAACGATTGCCGTGCGGATCGTGGCCGAGGTAGTTCTCGGCGCTGCGACGTGCCGAATGGGTCGCATAGCGCACCGCGTAGACTTCATACACCGGCGTGCCGCCCGTGCTCCCGAGGACGTCGCGCGTCATTGCGCGGCCTCCAGCGCTTCGTCCTCATGCGTGCGGCGCGTGCCTGCCGCATGCACCGGAATAACGGTCTTGCCGGCGTGCGTGTTCCCCCCCTCCGTTTCGAAGAAAAATTTGCGCTCACCGAACGCCGGCACCAGTTCGTCGAGCCATGTCGCGTGTGGATCGAACTTCGCGTAGAACGGCCGCCGCACCCATTCAGGATTGCGCGCCTGCAGGAACTGCAACGCGAATACCTTCTCGCCGCCGATCGTCACAATGCCGTCGACCATCACCTTGCCCGGGAACGCGCTCATCGACGGCCCACGCACGGTCCGCGCGAGTCCCGACACCTGCCGATAGGCTTGCTGAAAAATCTCATAGGCGTCTGCGAGCGGCAGCTTAAAGTACTCACTGGGCCCCGTGTCGCGTTCGACGAACATGTAGTACGGCACCGCGCCCAGCCTCACGCCGAGCGTCCACAAGCGCGCCCATGCGCTCGGGTCGGTGTTGATGTGACGGATCAGCGGCGCCTGCATCCGCACAGTCGCACCCGTGCCGATGATGCGGCGCACCGCCGTTTGCGCGATCTCCGGCTCCAGCTCATTGGGATGGTTGTAGTGCCCCATGATTGCGAGATTGCGGCCGGACTTCACCACCGCCTCGAACACTTTTAGCAACTCATCCGAGTCCTTGTCGGTGACAAAACGTTGCGGCCAATAAGCGACCGACTTGGTGCCGATCCGGATGCTCTGGATGTGCGACAACTCAGGCACGAGGAGTGGAGTCAGATACTCCGACAGCGAGCGCGCGTTCATCACCAGCGGGTCACCCCCGGTAATGAGCACGTCGGTGACGTCTTTATGACGCTTCAGGTATTCGACCAGTTGAGTGGTCTCACGGGCGTCGAATTTGAAGTCGTCCATGCCAACGAATTGCGGCCAGCGGAAGCAGAATGTGCAATACGCGTGGCATGACTGGCCGGCACTTGGGAAAAACAAGACAGTTTCACGATATTTATGCTGCATACCTTGCAACGGCACACCGTCCAGATAGGGCACATTATGAGTAAGCTGGCCTGCCGGATGGGGATTCATGCGTAAGCGAATTGTACGGATAAGTTGGTCGATTTCATCTTCCGGCCTGCCCGATTTAATCAAATCCTTCAGACTTTCATACTCCTCTTCACGCAGCATTTCTTTATGCGGGAAAGTCAACCGGTAGATTGGATCGTCAGGCACTCGATCCCAATCGATCAATTCGCTCAATACATATTGATTAACCCGAAAGGGCAGCACGCGTGCCACCACGTCGACCGCCTCCTGCTGCTCCGCTGTAAGCTTCGACCATTCCCGCGTCTGCCGTATTGTTTGTCGCGTGAAAGGCTTGAAACGGCTTGGAGCGTCGTTTTGCATAATATGTCCTCGGAAATTAATTTTCACTTTTTCAGCCATATCGCTAAAACGGGGTATAAAACCCCGAACAGCTTAATCTGAAGCTGCACGAAATTCATTCCCGGCCACAGACATTTCCTCGCGACCCAGAAACGTTTATCAGTGATTCGATGCGACTTTAACGGTCACCTTTTGATTTAGCCAGCATGAAATTTGAATTTCTGAAATCAATCTTCACTATGCCTGATTCACGATAAGCAAATTCCGCCCCGCGGGTTTTAACAGGCAAGCGCCTTGCACAATTAATAATATGGCCTTCAGTTCCGCTTTTTACAGCGGCGTGATTGCGCGGTGCTGGGTGGAAGCATCGGGACTTGTCAAATTATTGGGTCGGATGAGTTAGCGTGACGCAGAACTCGAAATCGCCGCGTCAAATCCTCCGTTTCCCGGCTGCAATTTCAGGCCGAGGACCTCAAGGGCATTCGGATCCCTGCTCGCTTCCTCAGGCGTTACGGCGTCACCGGGTTGCGCGACGGCGCCCTTGTAGAGCCGCCGGCTCAAGACCTTGCCAGGAGCCATTCAGCTACTGGATTACCTGGTAACGTCACTGCGCGAAGAGAGGTAGGCGTGCGTTATCAATCCGCCATCGAAGATCATTCGACGTTGCGACGTCGGCGTCGTCTGCCCAAATGCACGAATCAGATAACGGTATGAGAATTGATTGGTTCTATCCGGGAGCCCACATGCCGAGAATAAGCGATCCAGAAATTCGCCCCATTCCGTCATGTTCAACGTACCGTCCCGCCGCATCCTCCGCCATGCCTTGACCGCACTCGGCGTGCTCGTCGCCTTCGGCGCCACGGCGGCACACGCCGACGCGACGCTCGACCGGATTCATCAGCGTCACAAGATCGTGATCGGCGTGATCCTGTCGGGACCGCCGTTCGGTTCGCTCGACCCCGCGACGCAAAAGCCGGTGGGTTTCAACATCGACCTCGCCGAAAATGTCGCCAGGCAACTCGGTGTCGACGTGGAATTGACGCCGGTGCAGCCGTCGAATCGTGTGCAATTCCTGCAGCAAGGCAAGGTCGACGCGTTGATCGCCAACATGGAAGTCACGAAGGAGCGCGCGGAGATTTTCTCGTATCCGCCGACGCCGTTCGAGGAGATCGGCGGTGCGCTGATCACGCGCAAAGATAGCGGTATCAAGACCTGGGCCGATCTGCGCGGCAAATCCGTGTGCGTTTCGCAGGGCAGCAACTATACGAAACCGCTCGCCGAACAGTACGGCGCCCAGGTGAAAGCCTTCCGCGGCCAGCCGGAATCCTTGCTCGCGCTGCGCGGCAATAACTGCGTCGCCGCCGTGCATGTGGCGCCGACGTTGCGCCTGCTAGTCGCGCGCAATCCGGACTGGAAGGACTACACGATCCCCGTCTCGAATGACCTGATTCCTTCGCCGTCCGTGATCTGGGTGCGCAAGGGCGAAACCGATACGCAGCAGGCACTCGAAAAAATCGTCCAGAACTGGCATCGCAGCGGCTGGCTGATCGACGTCGAACGAAAGAATGCGATGCAGCCTTCGCAAGCTGTTCTCGATCTGCACACGAAATACAAGGCGCAACCGGCATGAGTTCGCTGCTTGCCGGACTCGCGCCGGCCGCGGCCGCGCTCGTCGATGCACTCGGCAAGATTGGGCTGAACTATCGTTTCGTGCTCGAAGCGGACGAACTGGCGTCGTTCCTGCACGGCATGCTGGTTACGCTCGAACTGTCGTTTGTCACGGCAGTGGGCAGTCTGGCCGCCGGTGTCGTACTGGCGGCCATGCTGAGCTCGCCACGCGCCGCGCTGGCGCGTCCGGCGCGCGTGTTCATCGAGATCACCCGTAACACACCGACACTCGTGCAGCTCTTCTGCGCGTTTCTGGTAATCAACATGCTGCTCAGCGAGGCACTGCGCGGATTAGGCGGCAATCCGTTGACGCCGTTCATCTGGAGCGCGATCGTGATCTCGTTGCACAAGGGCGCGTTTCACGCGGAAGCGTTGCGTGCGGGAATCGAAGCCGTGCCACACGCCACCCTCGAAGCGGCGCAATCGCTCGGTTATAGCCGCCGTCAACGCCTGTGGGAAGTGCAGTTGCCGCTCGCGGTGCGCTTCGCCTTGCCCGCGCTCGTCAACAACATGGTCGACCTCGTCAAGATGACCACGGTCGCCTCGGCGATCGCCGTCGGCGACGTGACCTATGCGTCGATCATGATCTGGACGCAGCGCGACAACGTGCTCGAACTGATGATCCTGATCCTGCTGTTCTTCGGCGCGCTGACCTTCGCGATCAATCACGCAGGACGCTGGCTCGAAGCGCGTTTGAGGATGCCCGGCTATGGCCACTGACACGCTCGCCCCAGCCGCGCGCGACGAGCGGCGTCGCCCTGCCACGCTGCTCGCCGTCGTGGCCGTTGCCGCGCTGCTCGCGCTCGCCGAGCATGAGGTGGTGGCGGGCCGTTTTCATACGGCCCTGGCCGCGCTCGTCACATGGACGCCGGCACTCGTCGAATCGCTGTGGGTCAACGTCGAAATCAGCCTGATTGCGATCGCGCTCGGCACGCTGGCCGGTCTCGTGCTCGGCGTGTTGCTGGTGTCGCCGCTGTGGCCCGTGCGGGTCGTCACGCGCGCCTATGTGCAGGTGTTCCGCAACGCCCCGCTGCTCGTGCTGATCTATTTTTCCACCTACGTGTTCCCGTTCGAAATCGACATCGGCCATGTTTCGCTGCCCTTTCCCGACTGGATCAAGGTCACGCTTGGTCTCGCGCTGCCCGCGAGCGCCAACTTCGCGGAGATCTTCCGCGGCGCTATCCAGTCGATTCCGCACGCGCAATGGGACGCCGCGCGCTCGCTCGCGTTCAGCCGCACGCAGATATTCCGCTGGATCATTCTGCCGCAGTGCGTGCGACGCATGCTGCCACCGTGGATGAACCTTTACGCCAGCATCACGATGGCCACCGCGCTCGCGTCGCTGGTCGGCGTGCACGATCTGCTAGACACCGCGCAGGTGGCCAGCAATACGGTGGCGCGCGCGGATTTCACGGTCGTGGTCTATTTCACCGTGCTCGGGTTGTTCTTCGTTTACTGCTACCCGATTGCGCGTCTTACCCGTTTCATCGAAAAACGCCATGCCTTCAGCTGACAGCCTGCTCGCCGCTCCTTCCGCCCCGCGCCCGCTAGTGCGTTTGCGTGACGTGCACCTTGCGTTCGGTGCGAACCCCGTGCTCAGGGGCATCGATCTCGACGTGTTGCGCGGCCAGGCGGTGTCGATCATCGGGCCGTCCGGGTCGGGCAAGTCGACCATTCTTCGTTGCATCACGGGGCTGCTGAAGCCGCAGCAAGGCGAGATTGAAGTGGACGGTACGCGGGTCGACCAGCTCGCATCCGAACGCGCGGAAATCGAACTGCGCAAGCGGGTTGGCTTCGTGTTTCAGCAGTACAACCTGTTTCCGCATCTGAGCGTGCTCGACAATCTGATCGTGGCGCCCGTGCGTATTCTCGGCCGCGATAAAGCCGCCGCGAAACGCACCGCTTACGATCTGCTGGAGAAAGTACGGCTCGCGCACAAGGCCCACGCGTATCCGGGCGAGTTGTCCGGCGGTCAGCAGCAGCGTGTCGCGATCGCTCGCGCGCTGGCGATGGAACCGGATTTGATCCTGTTCGACGAAGTGACGTCGGCGCTCGATCCCGAGACAGTCGGCGAAGTACTGACCGTGATCCGCGATCTCGTCAGGGATGGCATGACCTGCGTGCTCGTCACGCATGAAATGCGTTTCGCGGAAGAAGTCAGCGACGTGGTGTATTTTACCGAGGCCGGCGTGGTGGTCGAGCACGGCACTGCGGCGCAGGTGTTTCGCGCGCCGGTGAATCCGCGGACGCAGGCGTTTCTTGCACCTACGACGGTTGCGGACGTGCCGCGTGAGGCGCCGGTGCGGATGCCGTTGAAACTGGATTTGAGTCGCTTCGCGATCTGAGGGCGGTTGGCTCGAGGTAGAGTCGCGCCGATAGAGAATGTGATTCGACGTAAAAAGACGCGGCGCATGGAGGCCCACGCGCCGCGTCTTTTGTTCGCTTTCTCAACCCGCCGCGTACCGGCTTTCGGGTCTTTGCAAGCCGAGATGATCGCGCAACGTCGTCCCGCTGTACTCGGTGCGAAACAGTCCACGCCGTTGCAACTCAGGCACGACGAGTTCGACGAAGTCGTCGAGACCGCCCGGGAAGTACGGCGGCATGATGTTGAAACCGTCGGCGGCTTCGCCGGTAAACCACTCTTCGAGCGCGTCGGCAACCTGCACAGGCGTGCCCCACACGATCCGATGCCCACGCGCACCGGCAACCAGGTAATACAGCTCGCGCAACGTGAGGTTCTCGCGGCGAGCCAGATCGGTCAGCAATTTGGCCCGGCTTTTCAATTGGTCCGATTCGGGCAGTTCAGGCAGCGGACCATCGAGCGGATACTTCGACACGTCGTGACCGAGCCGGTCCGACAGCAACGACAACGCGCCCGTCGTATCGGTCCATTGCTGCAATTGCGCGTACTTGTCTTTCGCTTCCTGCTCGGTTCGGCCGATCACCGGAAATACGCCGGGCATCACGTGCAGTTGCGCGCCCTCGCGGCCGAACTTCGGCAGACGGCCTTTGAGATCGCGATAGAACGTCTGCGCTTCGTCGAGCGTTTGTTGCGCAGTGAAGACCACCTCGGCGGTCCGTGCGGCCAGATCCTGCCCTGGCCCCGATGAGCCGGCCTGAATGACCACCGGATGCCCCTGCGGCGGCCGCGACGCATTCAGGGGACCTTTGACCGAGAAGAAACGCCCCTCATGGTTCAGCGAGTGGACTTTCGCCGGATCGTAGTAAACGCCGCTGGCCTTGTCCCTGACGAGCGCGTCGTCGTCCCAGCTATCCCACAGGCCTTTGACCACATCGACGAATTCACCCGCCATGTCGTAACGCAGCGCGTGCTCCGGATGATTGCCGCGCGTGAAATTCGCCGCCGTGCGATCGTACGAAGTCGTGACAACGTTCCACGCCGCGCGACCACCGCTCAGATGATCGAGCGACGCGAACGCGCGCGCCACATGATATGGCTCGCTGTAAGTGGTCGACGCGGTGGCCGCGAGGCCAATGTGACGCGTGCCCATCGCGAGCGCCGACAGCAGGCATAACGGCTCGATGCGCATCGCCATCGACGGATGCGCATCGGGTCCGCTCGTCAGGCCGTCGGCAAGAAACACCATGTCGAATTTGGCTCGCTCGGCGGTCTGTGTGATGCGTTGCATCAGTGCGAGATTTTCGCTGCCCGCCTGCGCGTCGGGATGACGCCAGCCGGCGACATGATGCCCGGCGCCCTGAATAAAGAGCCCAAGCCGCATCTGGCGGCGGGCGGCGTTGCTGTTGGTCGTGGTCATACGCGATTGGCTGCGAAAGCTTTGAAGAGAGTGGCGAGATCGGCTGCGGAATGCATCGTGTCGATCAAGGCGGGAACGAAGGCGAGCGCGTCGGCATGCCCCGTGGCGTCGGCGAATTTCGCGGGGAGATCTTCCGCGCTGTGAAGACGATCGGCCTTGTGGCTCATCACCGTCCCGTTGCGCAAGGCGATTTCAACGGTCGAAAACCGTGTCGTGGGATCGGTCGACGCGCGCTCGGCGGTGTCGTCGTGACGGCGCTTCACACGGGTGGCCAGCGCCAGCAGATCGTCGCGCACCGGCACGTCGGCGAACGTCGCGACGCCCGGCGAGCCGTCCGTCAGCGCGGCGGCGACCGCGTATTCGACGCTGAACCGCGCTTCCAGACCGGTCGCAGGTAGATGATTCGACAGCGGCGTGTCGCCACCCGGCGGAAAGGTCACGGTCACGCGTTCGATGTCGTGCGACGTGAGCTTGTGCGTTTCACGCAAGCTCAGCGCGGCATGCACCGCATAGTGAGTGGCGGTACAACACGGCCACGGTTTGAAATAGAGCCCCGGGCTCGCGATTTGCCACGGCGCACCCCAGCCATCGAGTACGCGTTCCGGCTGCGCGGCGCCGCCGCTGAACACCGCGAAAAAACCGATCGGCCCGTCAAGCGCATCCGCAACGCCATGCAAACCCGCAGCGGTCAACTCCGCCGCGAACACGCCGGCTCGCGCCGCGAGACCCGCGTGCAGCGGCTTCGCCTCGCTGCCGAACTGCACGCGCAGTCCGGCCGCCTGAGTGGCCGCCAGACCCAGCGCGTTGTCGACGGCCTGCGCGTCGAACTTCAGCAGAAACGAGACGGCAGCAGCCGCACCCAAAGCGCCGAGCGTCGCGGTGTTATGGAAGCCCTGCTCATAGTGACGGCTGCCGAGCGCCAGCCCGAGACGCGCCATCGTTTCGACGCCGACCACGTAAGCGTCGAGCAGTTCGAGCGCGCTGCTGCCCTGCTCCTGCGCCACCGCGAACAGCGCGGGCAGCAGCACCGTCGAAGGGTGGCCGCGCACGCTACTATGTACGTCGTCGTAATCGAGCGCATGGCCCGCGTAGCCGTTGAGCAACGCGGCCTGTTGCGCCGACGCCTGCGCCGCGCTGCCAATCACCGCCGCCGCGCCGCGCGAATCCGTGCCGTTGACGGCCAGCAATTTACGGTAGGCCGCATCGTCGGCACCGGCGAACGCGGCGGCAAGAAAGTCGAGAAGGCCACGCCGTGCCGCGGCGATCGCGGTCGGGTCGGACGATGGAACCGCGTGGGCGATCGCGGCGGCCAGTTGCCGGGTGATGCCCGCAGTTGGCGCCGTGTGAATGGATACGGGGAGGCGTGACATATCGAAAGAGAGGCTAAAGTCGTGGAAAAACGTCGGGCGGGCGTGTGCGTGCGTCAAAGCGCCAATCGTCGAATGCTAACGAAGCCGACGATCACGACCAAACAAGATTTCCCGCTTTCGATATCGCGGATTCAGCGTTGCTGCAGCAGAGGCTCCGCCCCAGCGGATAAAAACAGCGACGCGCGCCATTCGATGCTTCTGTGTAGCGTGGCGTCGGGCGGCGACGCGCGATCGTCCAGGGCCGTATGCGCGATCAGACGCGCAATGCCGCCCGTCGAGTCGCACATCTTGAGCAGCAGGAATTCGTCGAGCGTCATGTTGGGACAGCAGTACCTATGCCACGGCAGCTACGAAACGGTTTGACGCTGGTGCGATACATTCGGCGAGGGCTTTGCGCGCCGGTCGACACGCTATTCGCGTGCAGCCTGCGACTGGCTGCGCGCTAGCGCGGTAAAGTAACGGCCCGGCGGATGTCCGAGCGCTTTCTTGAACATGGTGATAAAAGCCGTCACCGATTCATAGCCAAGTTCGTCGGATACGCGTTGAACAGACGCGCCGCCGGCGAGTTCACGCACGGCGACCAACAATTGCAACTGCTGTCGCCATCGGCCAAAAGTCAGCCCTGTTTCATTAACGACGAGTCTTGCCAGCGAACGCTCGCTCATTGCCAGACGCTTGCCCCATTGCGAAATGGTGCTGCGGTCGCCGGGGTTGGCGTTCAACGCGTCGGCGATCTGACGGATTTTCGGATGATCGGTAAAGGGCAAATAGAGGCGTTCGACCGGCATCAAACTCAACTCGCGCAATAACACACGTGCAAGCTGGTCGATATGTCCGCCCTTCTCATAGTCAAGCGGCGCCGCTGCCAGATAAAGAATGATCTCGCGCACCATGGGTGAAATGGACAGCGTGCAGCAATCTTTGGGCAAATCGACAATACCCGGCTCGGCGAACAGATAACAAAGCTGCGCGTTGGGCGTGGCACGGTTGCTATGCGGCATGTCGCCGGGAATCCAGACCCCGCATTGCGGCGGCACGATCCACAACGCACCCGCGACCTGGCAGGTTACGGCGCCGTGTAACGCCAGTACCAATTGCCCCTTTCGATGCTTGTGAACCGGAATTTCCTCGACATGCTCGTCGAGTTGCATGCGAAGCGACACTGCTGGGCGATCGATTTTATCGGGATCGTCAAGATCGGGAAGGCTAAGGTAACGATCCATATCTAGCTTTTTTCAGCGACATGCTGCCATTGTAGCGACATCCACACGAAAAATAACCCGGCGTTTTACCGTTAGGCAAACCGTCGATTGCCGACCCAACTTCTCGTCGCGCGACCCACCACGAATTGCGCTTCGATTGACGGCTCCCACCGCACAATCTGCTGACCAGAACCCAACTGCAATAGCACAAGAATAGAAAATTCTGCTTGAACTGCGGCAATATTTCTCCATGCATTCCAATTAAATCACGACGCAGGCGACCCGATAAAAATCCCCGCAACGTGCAAATTGATGTGATTTATCGACATGCATTTATGCCTGACAGAATTCATTCGACTGACGTCTGGAGATCTTGTGAAAACGAAAAAAAAGGAAATCATTGTTGGCTCGCTCGTGGGGCTTGCCAGTTCGCTGGCCCATAGCCAGAGTAGTGTCATGCTCTACGGAGAGATCGACAACGGTCTTCATTACCAGACCAACGTGGGTGGCGGCAAAGCGATTTATATGGACTCGCTGGACGGCATCGACGGCAGTCGCTGGGGGTTGATCGGCAAAGAAGATCTGGGAGGCGGCTTTAAAGCCATTTTTACCCTTGAATCCGGCATCAACGTGAATAACGGACAATTCGCTCAGGGAGGCACGGCCTTTGGCCGCCAGGCCTTCGTCGGACTGAGCAGCGACGCCTACGGCTCGCTCACCGCGGGTCGTCAATACGACATGGTGTGGTATTTCCCCGAATTCCTCGCGGGCTCCGCAGCCGTTGGAGACCTGCCTGGCGGGCACCCGGGAGACCTCGACAATGTCGGCAACAGCGTGCGATTCAACAATTCCGTGCGTTATATGAGTCCGGATTTTCATGGCTTTTCCTTCGGGGCCGAATACAGTCTTGGCGGCATACCCGGCGACTTTACGTCCACATCGGGCTACTCTATCGGCGCGGGCTACACCCATGGCCCGCTTCAGATCGGCGCAGCATTCGACTACTTCAAACATCCGACCTCGACGCCGGGAAGCGGCTGGTTCACTGCGTACGCAAGCGGCTTCAACCTGCTAGCCAACTCCCTGAATTCGGCTTACCAGGTTGCGCAGGCGTATCAGGATGCTGTTGTCGCCGCGACCTACACGATCGGCAACGCGGCGATCAGCGCCTCTTACTCGAACGTTCAGTACGCCAACCTGGGGCTCTCGTTTCGGAACGGTACGGCGGTCTTCAACAACTACGATATCGGTTTGAGTTATCGCATCACGCCGGCATTTTCGGTCGGCGTGATGTATGACTATATGAACGCCCGCGGCGTAACCACGGCACAGGGCAACATCGTCGGTAACCAGCACTACAATCAGGCAGCGTTTCTCGTGGACTATCTGCTGTCGAAACGCACGGATGTGTATTTCTCGGGGGGCTGGCAACGTGCTTCAGGCACCTCGTCGACGGGCGCGCCTGCAGTCGCCGACATTGGCGGATCCGGAGATTCGTCGAACAACCACCAGATGATTTATAGGTTGGCTATCCGCCACAAATTCTAGAAAGGCCATCCCGTCAATACTCCGATCGAACCACGCGCCGGCATTTCACGACCTGAATGCTAGCGCCGCGCCCGTCTCTCAGGGTTGCTGGCTCAATGCCTGGTAGGTCGGTGTCATGCGAACACCAGCGTCATATATATTCCGGTTCCGGCCAATCTGTTCCGGAGCCGGTGGATAGGCCCGTTGCTTCGTTGCTGAAATCCAGCCGTCATGTTCGGCCTGGACGAGTTCGGCGCGTACCTCGGCGCGCGTCTTCTTACCCACAACCACCACGCCCGGGAGGTTTGCATTGTCGGTCTCGGCGCTTGCGGCCAACGGAAAGAAAATCGCCAAGCTGAGCGCAGTTGCAATCATCGCTTTCATAAAAATTCCTTCTTTGTAAAGCAGCAGTTTCGCAATCAGATGTAACCGTACATGGTGAACAACAGGGCATACGGTATTTCCTGCCCCGCTGAGTTGCAGACAATGATGTCCAGCTTCTGGATAGCGCAGAGGGACGCTATCGTCTTTGCGACTAGCGAAAAGATATTCTTCACGATGACGGGCTCTCCGACGAAAAGATCTGGACCACGGGTGCTTTGAAGCATTTCCATGAGTGATACTTTATCGGGAACCGTCCAATCTGAATTTATGGAAGATGACAACTTATCGCCAAAAACAGCCAGAGTTTTCGCTACCGCTTCACGTGCGTTTCACAAGCCAGCGGCAAGCCGACACCCGGTTCTACCGCATGCAGTGCGTTAGAACGCGAGTGCGGGCGAGCGCCGCTGGGACTGCGATCTGCGTTGGGTGTATCGAGCAGCAGGTGGATTGTCGGCGTGGAGCGGCGGCTATTGATTATTTTGATTGGCCGCGCATCTATTAGCGGGGAAGCTATCGTGACGTCCCGCCGCGAAGCGTGAACGGTGGGTGAGAAGAAATTTTACTTCGATCGTTTCAGGCCTGCTTCTGCGGAATCCGATGGTAAGCGCGCCCGTGATACACGAGACCCGAGACCGAGGAACCGAGATGCACGGCCTGCACCGCGCAGAAAAAAACCGTATGCGTGCCAATATCGACGCTTCGGCTCACCGTACAGTCCAGACTCGCGGCTGCGGATTCCAGCACTGGCGCGCCTGTGGCGAGGCGGATCCATTTACCGTGCGTGAAACGCTCGGTCATGCCGATATCCCCTTTGCCCGCAAAGATCGGCGACAGCACCTCATGCTCGTGAGAGAGCACATTGATGCAGATGATGCCCGCCGTGCTGAAGTGATGATATTGACGGCTGGATCGGCCAATGCAGACGAGCACGGTGGCCGGATCGTCGGTCACTGAGCAGACTGCGGACACCGTCATGCCGACATCGCCAGTGGTGGTCGTGGTGGTGATGATATTAACTGCCGCCCCGATACGCGCCATGGCCTCGCGGAAGGTGGTGCGGTCTGGTGAAAGTGCGATCACTACGGCATCTCCCTCAGTTGACTGTATGGGGCAATCTGTTCTTTGATCAACTGATCCTCGGCGTCGTCGTAAAGACCGGCTATAAGGCTCTCGTAACGCGCCATTATTGGCTTGCGGCGCTTTTTACGCGTAGCGGTCATCACACCATTCTCAGGTGTGAGTTCCTCGGGAATGATCCTGAAGGCCTTGATCTGCTCCGCGCGAGCCAATCTCGCATTGGCCTTTTCTACTTCTTCGCGGATCAGGCCTATTACGACTGCGGACGTGGCCAGATCGGCATAGCGCACGATCGAAGCATCGCGCGCACTGGCCCAATCCATGGTAAGCGTGCCATCCACTTCGATCAACGCCGTCAGATATTTGCGCCCTTCACCAATCACCACTGCTTCGGTGATATAAGGGCTCTGGCGAAGTTCGTTCTCGATCTGAACAGGGCTGATGGATTTTCCGGCGGCGGTATTGACGAGCTCTTTTTTTCGATCAATCAGCTTGTACGAACCGTCCTCGCCGATATGCACGATATCTCCGGTGTAGAGCCAACCGTCCTGCAAGGCAGCATGGGTCTCGGCTTCCTTGTTCCAGTACCCGACGAACAGTCCCGGCCCTCTAACGAGCATTTCGCCGTCTGCCAATACGCGCGTCTCCCAGGCCGCGTCGTCGAGCGGCACACCGGAATTGCCTGGCCTCGACCAGTCGGCAATCTGCGCGAGGTTGCCACCCACCATCTCCGTCTGCCCGTAGATCTCCCGCAGATTGACGCCCCATAATTGGAACAGTGTGACGAGTTCGGGCGGCATCGGAGCCGATGCGGTATAGGGATACCGCAGATCGTCGAAGCCAATTCTGGCCATCAGGGGCAGGAAAATGGACCGCTGGCAGGCAGCGTATATCTCCTCCTTGAACGGGTCGCTGCGGCCCGCCTCCAACCGGTCGGCGAGCACGTCTCTCGCAATCCCGAGGGCCAGCTTGTAGTTTTGCTGATCGGCTTCAGAACTGCTGTTCACGTGGTTGATGATCTGAGTTGCAAACTTCTGATAGAAGCGCGGAGGCGCCATATAGGACGTCGGCCTGACTTCTCGAATGCAGTTCGCGAAATCGGCCGATACATCGACGAAGTAAGGTACTGTCTTCGCGATCAGCGGCAGCGTCATGGCCTGAACGCGCGCCACCGTATGCGAGAGCGGCAGATGGATGACCATGCGCTGCGGTTCGGACATGATCGCAGGACAGAAGGTCGGCCACGTGAATGCGCCGGCCAGCATGGAAAGATGCGTGAGCATCGCGCCTTTGGGCGACCCCGTGGTCCCCGAGGTGTAGCCAAGACTCACCAGATCCGTCGACTGCGCAGATTCGGACTGCTCCCGCAGATACGCCGTCTCGTCCCCGGAGAAAGGCCTGGCGAACTCGGCGAACGAAACGACATTCGTGCCGGTCTCGTCAGGCGTCTTCTTCCAGGCCGGGTCGAGTACGACGATTTTAAGGAGTTGGCGAGACGAGCTGGCGGCTTCGATTATGCGAAGCTGCGCAGCATTACCGGCAAAAGCCAACCGTGCCCCTGAATCTTCCAGATAGTAGCGAACCTCTTCGACCGACGACGTGAAATAAACGCCCACCGTGACCGCGCCCGAGCAGATCGTCGCCATGTCGGCGATGACCCACTCCTGAGATACGTCACCCATGATGGCAATCCGGTCGCCTCTTGCTATACCGGCCTGCCTGAGCGCGACGGAAATGGAACAGACCGCGTTCGCATATTCCTTCCAGGTTGTCGGTGTCCAGGTCCCTTCGCGCTTTTGAAAAAAGGCGTTGGCGTCGGCATCGTTTTTCAGCCGCTCCATCAGCAATGCCGGGATACTGGTCGACGCGAATTGACCACCGGAAGTCCAAGGTGCGGCGATCATTTGTGGCTGTCTCCAAAGCGCTTGCGCTTCTCGGCGAACGAAGCCACCGCTTCACGACGCTCGGCCGAATTGAAGGTTATCGTTTCCAGAGCAGTCGACGTATCGAGTAATAGATGCGTGTACTGCTTGGTGATCTTGTTCACACAGTACTTAGTCCAGACAATCGCGTCGCGCGGACCGCTTGCGAGAAGTTCCGCGTATTCGACGGCTGCCTCCAGCAATCTGTCGCTCTCGACGATCTTGTTGATCATGCCCATGGCCAGCGCTTCGTCGGCGTTAACGAAGTCGCCCGTCATCAGATAGTGCCTGGCGCGGATCGGGCCGAGAAGAAGCGGCCAGATCACCGCGCCGCCGTCGCCCGCCACGACACCCGCATTGACGTGCGTGTCGGCGAATCGCGCAGTCGGAGTCGCATAGATCATGTCGCAAAACAGCGCTAGCGTAGCGCCCAGACCCACCGCCGCGCCATTGACTGCCGCCACGATCGGCACCTCGACCTCCAGCATGTTCCTGATCAAGTGACGGCCACCTCGTGTCGGCGATGGAAGATCACCATTATCAATCGACTTCTGATCACCGCCGGAGCAGAAGGCGCGCCCCGCGCCGGTCAGCACGATCGCCTTGACCAGTTTGTCGTGGTCCAGATCGACGAATACCTGTTCCAGCTCGCTGTGCATGTCCCAATTGATAGCGTTCAGAATCTCCGGACGATTCAGCGTGACAATCGCAACACCGGAAGGCCGATGTTCCACATTCAGATACTGGTAGCGGGAAGACGTGTCCATGCGTGAGTTCATCCTTGAGTTTGCAGCGGGTTGGAGGTCTGCGGCCGCATTGCTCGAATCTTGCCGAGAACCTCGTCCAATGGCCGAACGATGTTGTTGCGATCGTTGAAATGAGGAATGACATATCGGCCGACCATCTCGATCGCCGACATGATCTGCTCGTGGGGGACCGAATCCATATGCAACAGTACTTCGTCGATACCGAGCTTTTCGTATTGCTCCAACTGCCGAATGACAGTATCGGGACTTCCGCATACCGTGGTGGCGGACTCGTTCAGGAGATAATCCCAATCCTCGGCGGCGCGCTGCATCGCAGGCACGCTTTCGGCCATATACGCATAGTTGTCGGCGAGCTTTGCGAGCCGCGGGTAAGCGTCGGTCGAGATGCGCGCATAGTGCATGATGGGGGCGGCGAAGGTGTCCTTCGCTTCCTGGTCCGTTTTGCCGATGCCGATAAAAAGCGGCACACCGGCACGTGGCTTGTGCAGAGGCCCGGTTTCGTCGCGCTTCCAGTTCTGCCAGTACGTGTCGAGTAACCCTTTCTGCTTTTCCCAGCCCTGGTAGATGGCGTGGCTCATCACAGCGAGCCCCTCCGAGGCGGCCCACACGTGGCTATTCTGACTCGTCGCCGCGACGCCAAGCACCGGATACGGCTTTTGCAACGGCTTGGGCACGAGTGAGCGAGGAGGCACCTGGTAGTACTTTCCTTCGAAGGTGAAAACGTCTTCCCGCATTGCCGTGCGAAGCAGGGCCATGCCCTCTTCCATTTGCGGCAACGTTTCGTCGGGCGATACGTTGAATGCACGCATCGCGATCGTGGTGTTGGCCCGGCCGCAATACATTTCCATCCGACCGCTGGAAAGTATGTCGGTCACCGCCAGCCGCTCCGCCGTGCGAAGTGCGTGGTTGATGGCTTTAGGCATCAGTGCCACCGACGGGCGAAGTTTGATTCGCGAGGTAACGGCGGCGAGATAACCAAAGACCACCTCGGGAGCCGAGCTCGAAATGCCGCCCAGAGCAAAATGCTGTTCCGAGAGAGCAACGAAGTCGAATCCCATCTGCTCCGCCAGAACAGCTTCCCGAACCAGTTCGCGCAATCTGTTCGAGTAGCTATGCCCGACCTGCGTTTCCTGCTCCGACCAAAAACCGATTTTCAATGGCATTTGCGTTTCCTTGACAGTTGCAATGTACAAACTCATGGCGCGCACAAAATTCCGCACGCGGACCTTCGGTTAGATGACGGGCATCGCCGATGTGCCGAATCTCTGAATTACAATTTGTTAAAGACAATAGTTATACTTATCTATTTCTTCATACTTCCGCATTCGAAATTGCGTTTTTATCGTGTAGAAATATTGCCGCAGATCCCACAGCATTTTTTATTCTTTTTACGCGGCGACATCGTGCTCATCCGCAGATCATGCTGTCAAACGTTCAACCGGGTGTCGGAACGTCAGCCGCATCTCCCGACGATTCGGCCACGAACGCCGAAGCTAGCAGTCTGGCGGTAGCATTCAGACAGGTCTCGCCGATCTCGCGTGACGATCCTCGTGCGTCGCCGAGCACACCGTTGCGAGATATCGAGGCAATGCCGTTTTTCCACATCAGATTCAATTGCTCGGTCGTCAGGAAACCAACGTGGCCTGCCACCAGTTGTCCGCGCCGAACACTGTCGGGATGAAGGTGCATCATGAGAGAGGTTTCAGCAATATCGGCGTGCCCACCCACGGACTCCGGATCGCCGCCGGCCTCTTCAACTGCCACGCGCCACTCGCGAAGCCACGCTTCATGATTCGTATAGGCGAACACCTCGGTCGCCGGGCCGACCGCGTCTCTCAAACGTGGGAGCATGGTACGTAGCGCATTAAAGTTGCCGACGTGGGCCGAGAAAAGATAAATGCGCCTGAATCCATGCTTCGCGAGGCTTGTGCAGTAATCGTGACAAAGCGCGGCGTAAGTTTGCTCCTGCAACGAAATCGTGCCGGGGAAGGCCATGTGGTGCCTGGAGCATCCCACCTGAATGGTCGGCGCGATCAGTGTTCGTCCTAACAACGTGGCGATTTCCACCGCGAGAGCAGCCGCGTGATCGGCATCCATGCTCAAGGGTAAATGGGGCCCGTGCTGCTCGACGGCCCCGCAAGGAATGATTACGCCGTCAAACCCGTTAGCCAATGCGGACGACACGTCTTCATACGTCATGCGCGTGAGATGAAGCGTGTCCGATTGCTGGAAGTTGCTCACGATTCCACCTTCTTGTTGCGTGTCAGGAAGTGAGCTCTGGCGTCGGCGGTCTTCGGATTGTCGAGATATCCACGAAGGTCGCTCAGAGTCAACTGTAGCAAAGCGTCGTCCGTCATTTGCGGGCTCTGGCGGAGCGTTTGTTTGATTGCGCCAAAGAGTTGACGATCCTTGTCGCAAAGCTGCCCGCATTGGACGATCGCCTGAGCGAGCACGTCCTCTCGCGCGGAGATCGCGTCGACCGCGCCGATTGTGAGTGCATGCTCGGCGGAAATCAGCGCACCTGAAAACAGGAGCGAGCGTGCGGCGCGATAACCCAGCAGAGACGCCGCCTGACGCATCCCTTTTGCCGCCGGTAGAAGGCCGTGATTGATCTCGGGAAATCCCAGCCGGGATTCGGGCGATGCGACGACGTAATCCGCATGCAGGACAATTTCGAATCCCGCACCGACGGCATATCCATTGACCGCGCACACGAGTGGACCTGGGTACTGCTCGATCTGACACAGAAACGCGCTGAACGCCTCCATGCGGGACACAGCGAGTTCATGGTTCGCCACTTCGTTGATATCGCCGCCAGCGCAAAAGAACTTCTCCCCCGCTCCGGTAAGAACCACACCGGGTGGCACGGATTGTCGGGAGAACCGGCTGAAGGTGGACATCAATGCCGCAATCAATGTCTCGCTGAGAGCATTCGCCGGTGGCCGTTTGATCGTAAGCTGCACGAGGTTGGCATTGATGTTTGTGAGGATAAGTTCGTCGGTGTTCATTCGTGATGACTCGTCTTTGTTTGTCTGTTTAGTGTAGGCGGAGGTGAGAGAAATTTAATTTTGAATTGTTTGCACCAGCACTAATCCGGCAGCTTAAAATCGCGTCATTCAGATGCCCCGCCGAACGTTGCACTGCGAACGGCGACTCATGAACTGAATGAGGCAATACGATCAGCGCAAAAGCGAGTGAACCGTGGACCCAGCAACGTCTGACACCCATCCTGCCGCATCCCCAGTCGCGACAGACGAAGTAGCGATCGACTACCACCCGTTCGATCCGGACTCCATAGATTCTCCGGTAATAGCCGTCCTTCTTCAGACAAAAGGAAGAGAGGACGAGTTGCCCATGCACGTCCACCGCAAGGGGCAACTCGTGGTCGCGTTGAAGGGCTCGGTCATGTGCCGATCGCCGAACGGATGGTGGATCGTGCCGCCCGATGGCGCTGTCTGGATTCCGGGAGGCGTTCCTCACAGCAATCATGCGTCAGATTTTGCGAGTCTGTACGTGATCTGTATCGCGCCCAACGTGGCCGACATGCCCACCGAATGTCGCAGCTTCACGATTACGCCGCTCATCCGCGAATTGATCCGCTCACTGGCCAGGCTGTCGCCCTTCTATCCGGAAGAAGGACCGACAAGCCGGCTCGCCGGCGTGTTGCTGGATCAACTCACCCAACTCGCGCCTGACGACGTCTTTCTCCCGATCTCCGATAATCATCGGCTACAACAGATTGCTTCGTCGTTGCTCGACAATCCTGCCGACCGCAGCACGATCGCGGAATGGGGACGTCGTTATGCCATGAGCGAACGTACACTCGCGCGATTGGTGCTTAGCGAAACGGGCATGACATTCGGACGCTGGCGCGAACGCCTGCACATCATCATCGCGCTGCAGCGTCTTTCGGCGGGAGCCTCCGTTCACGCGGTGTCGATCGAACTCGGCTATGAGGGTCCCAACTCGTTCATCACCATGTTCAAGAAGATCATGGGGCAAAGTCCCGGAAAATTCCGGGTGGAAAAAATAGAAGCGTCCCAGCCCTGATCGAATCGACGCATCATCTGTCAGTAAAGCGGGAACCTGCGTCGAATTGACGGTCATTCTCGATAGATTCAATCTTCCTGATAGTCCCTGATGCGCTCTATTCCTCTTTGCTCCACTACGTTCAGACCGTAGCCTTCCAGGCCGACAATCGTTCGCTCATGATTGGAGAGCAAAATCATGTTCTTCACGCCGAGGTCGGCGAGAATTTGCGCACCGACTCCATAATCGCGCAGTGCCGGCTCCGCGGGCTCGGGGTGCATCATGGAGCGCACACGTTCCGACACTGCCGCGAGACGCGACTCACGAATGAGCACGATGACGCCACGGTTCTCGTTTCCCAACAACTGTGCGGCACCGCGTAAAGACGCAAGGTGATGGCCTCCCATGATGTCGTTCAGGGTGTCCACCGCATGCATGCGCACAAGCACCGGATCGCTTCCCCGCAGGTCACCGATCACAAAGGCAATATGCTCGACCTGATCGACCCGATTCCGGTAGACGACAATGCGCCAGTAACGTCCGTTCGGCTCGGTGAAACTACCGTTTTCGACCACCTCCACGAGCTTTTCCGTTCGTCGGCGATACGCGATGAGGTCGGCAATCGTGCCCAGTTTCAGCGCGTACCGCCGCGAAAAACGGACCAGGTCCGGCAGCCTTGCCATGGTGCCGTCGTCGTTCATGATTTCGCAGATCACACCGGCCGGCACGAGCCCGGCCAGACGCGCAATATCGACTGCGGCCTCGGTATGGCCCGCGCGCACGAGGGTGCCGCCGTCGCGCGCCATCAGCGGAAAAACGTGGCCGGGAGAGACGATATCGTCGCGGCCCATTTCCGCATTGATGGCAACCGAAATGGTGCGGGAACGGTCGGCTGCGGAGATGCCCGTACTCACGCCATCACGCGCCTCGATCGACACCGTGAAAGCAGTCTCGTGCCGCGATCCGTTGATCCGGCTCATCAGGTTAAGACCCAGTGATTCACAGCGCGACCGGGTCATGGCAAGGCAGATCAAACCGCGCGCATGCCTCACCATGAAGTTCACCGCGTCAGGTGTGGCGAACTGGGCGGGAATAATCAGGTCGCCTTCGTTCTCGCGGTCTTCATCGTCCACCAGAATGAACATGCGGCCGGCTCTAGCTTCTTCGATGATTTCCGACGCCGTCGAGATATCTTCGCGCAAATCCAGCGGCTTCAAGGTTGATGCAACGTCATTCATCCGAACACCTTTTTGAGTTCCGCAGCAGTCGCCAACGGTCGCGATCACGACGCCAGCGGCATCGCATGAATCTGGATAGGCCGCGTGGTGTCGATCGGAAGCGTCGTTTTGTTTGCCAGTCTTTTAAGGACGACGTTCGAGCGAACGCTGGCCACGCCGGGCAGTGATGTCAACTTGTGCGTGATGATGTGTTCGAGTTCCACGAGATCCCTGGCCACCACTCGCAGAAAGTAGTCGGTTTGCCCCGTCATCATGAAACAGTCCATGACCTCGGTGATGCCCTTCACCGTGTCGGCGAAACTCTCCCGCGCATGCATGCCCTGCCGCTCCAGACCAATCTCCACGATGGCCATCACCACCAGGCCGAGTAGAGATGCGTCGAGGACAGCAACACGCCGGCTGATCACACCGAGACGCTCCAGATTCCTCACCCTGACGAGACACGGAGAGGGCGACAAGTTGACACGAGCCGCCAGTTCGAGATTCGTCAGACTCGAATCCTCCTGAAGTTCGCTCAGGATGCTGAGGTCAATCCGATCCAGCGCAACGTTCATGACCAAGGTCTCCTCTTCACTTAAGGCCCAGGTACCTTGAAGTTCATACCCCAGCTTTCGGCCAGTACAGCGATTTCCGCTGCAACACGTATTCGAACAACGGTACCTGATGAACGAGTCTATGCCAGTTGGCTTCGTGGGAAATTCCGATAAAAAGTCGAGTTATCACCAAAAACAGACATTCCTGCCGAGGTACGGGAAAACCCGCTATTCGGTCACACAGGCGTAACGAGCGCTGCGGCGACAATGACGGGCGATGCGCTGGGCGATCACCTCAAGCAGACTGTCCTAATTTGCAAAATGCATGTCCCGTAATGTCAAAAGGAAGAATCCAATGCCGATACACTCGATTGCTGAATTCGGATCGGCTTGGATCTGGGCGAGAAAACAGATCAACCCTCCGGAAGAATGTAGCGCGATGTGCGGCCTATACGTCGGCGCGTTCCGCAATGCTTAACGCTAGAGGTTCCATCTACTATGAAAAATTTTGTCTTCGTTCATGGCGCTTTCCATGGGGGTTGGTGTTTTGACAAGGTCCGCCCCTCGCTGGAAGATGCTGGCCATCGTGTACTCACGCCCACGCTAACGGGAGTCGGGGAGCGCTCTCATCTTTCGACGTTGGGTCCAATCAATCTGGAAACCCATATTCTTGATATCGTCAACCTCATCAAGTGGCGAGATCTCGATGATGTTGTGCTTTGCGGCCATTCGTACGGCTGTCTTGTCATTACCGGCGTTGCCGATCTGCTGCATGACCGGATTGCCTCGCTTGTTTACCTCGACGGTCCACTTCCAGAAAAAGATGGCGACTCGCTCTTTTCGTTGCTGCCCAATCTGCTATTGCCGTGGACCGAAGGCAGCGCCTCGCTTGGCGGCACGCAGGTTCCGAATTGGCCTTCAAAAGTATTTGGCGTTGACGAAGTACATCAGGCGTGGGCAGATTCGAAGCTAACGTCGCACCCGTTGGCCTGCTTCACGCAACAACTTTCTCTCATCGGCGAATTCAAAAAAGTACCGAAAAAAGTGTTTATCTACAACTCGAAGGATATCGGCATACCGAGCCGTATTCCGGAGTGGTACGAGGCCCAACGCGATCTTCCTGGAAGTCACGTCTATTCATTAGATGGCGGGCATGACCTGATGATCAACAAGGCACGCGAAGTAGCGGAGATCCTGCTGAAGCATGCCTGACATCGTTGAGCGGCGACTGCCGTCGCGAAGAGCCGTCGCCTGAGCGGCCTCTTGCTCCGTCGCTCATCCCTAACCCCTCCTCTGACATCCCCCCAAAGACATGGACAGCGCCCAAACGGGCGCCGCATGGAGCTAGCATGAGTCGCCCGATCCTCTTTAGTCCGATTCAAATCGGCAATTTGAAGTTAGATAACCGCATCGTCATCGCCCCGATGGCCCAATATTCGGCCGAAGACGGGCAGATGAACGAGTGGCACCTGATCCACCTGGGGCAACTGGCCAGTTCAGGTGCGGCCCTGCTAACGATCGAGGCAACCGCGGTTACACCCGAAGGACGCAACACGCCCGGTGACGTAGGACTCTATTCCGATGACTGCGAAGCCGCCATGGCGCGAGTACTGCGCGGCGTTCGGCGCTGGTCGGACATGCCGATAGGGATCCAGCTCAACCATGCCGGGCGAAAGGCCTCACGACAAAAATCGTGGGAAGGTGGCGCGCAGATTTCACCCGGGCAGCCGAATGGCTGGCCAACCTATGGGCCCTCATCGCTCGCGTTCGCGTCCGGCGAGATACCGCCGATTGCTCTGGATCGCGATGGTCTGGCTGCGATCCGCAACGCCTTCGCCAGCGCTGCACGAAGAGCGTCCCGGCTTGGCCTGGCATTCATTCAGATTCTGGGTGCGCACGGCTACCTGCTCCATGAGTTTCTCTCGCCTCTTTCAAATCAGAGGTCAGACGAGTACGGCGGCTCGCTGGAAAACCGCATGAGGTTTCCGCTGGAGGTCTTCGAGGCCGTACGGGACGCGTTTTCGCATGACCGCCCCGTGACGATGCGAGTGTCGGCAACCGACTGGGTGGAAGGGGGATGGTCCATCGAGGAGACTATTGCGTTTGTCGACGCATTACAGCGGAGAGGCTGCGCCGCCGTCAATGTTTCGAGTGGTGGGTCGAGCCCGGCACAGCAGATACCGATTGGGCCCGGCTATCAGGTTCCCCTTGCGCGCGCGGTGAAACAGGCGACTAACCTGCCGGTCATCGCCGTTGGTCTGATCACCGAATTCGAGCAAGCCGAGGCAATCCTCGGCACGGGAGATGCCGACCTGATCGCGCTCGCGAGAGCGGTGCTCTACAACCCCCGATGGCCCTGGCATGCGGCTGCTCACTTTGGCGTTCAGATCAAGGCACCCAATCAGTATCTTCGCTCTCAACCCCATCGGATCCGGAATCTGTTCGTTTGATTAGTCACGTCGGGCAAACTCTTCGCGTTTCAATTAACATTTTGTGACTCATGCGTCTCAATGTGAGACATGTCAACCATTCGCGAGGGAACCACCGTTATGCGCAAGCGAGTCGTCAGAAGCGCCACGTTGCATGGCTATCTGCGAGCCGCCTGCGACGTTGGCATTGACGGTAAAGCGCTGATGGCTCGAGTCGGATTGAGCAGCGATATCGCTGCAAGTCCCGACAGCCTGATTCCCCTGGATGCATGGATCAGGCTTCTGGATTTGTCTGTTGCCGCGTCCGCCCGTACCGATTTCGGTGCACGCGTCGCGATCGCCCGCGGTGTTCCCGACTATGGGCTGGTCAGTCTTCTGTTGCGGGAAGAGGAAACGCTAGGAGATGCGCTGCAAACGTATTCGACGCAGTTGCATCGCCACTGCGACGGCATCTTCATCGATCTCGACGAACGCTTTGAAAAACCGCTGCTGACGTTCAGGATCGAGTCGGAGATTCCGTCGATACAAGTCATGGAATACTGTGCCTGCGGAATCGTCCAGATGATTCGCTGGCTTGTCGGACAGGACTGGCAACCCGATGCAGTCTGTCAGGAACACTCCCGTCCCGCCCACACGCAATTGCAAGGCAATTTCATGCGATGCGAACTCAGGTATGACCAGGTGGTCAGTGGGATCCTGCTCGGTCGCGACGCGTTATCCATGAAAGTTGTCGCCTCGTCCGCCGCACTCCGACGTCACGCGAAAACCTTGCTCGAGCAAACCTTCAATCATTCGCCGGAAAATTTCGAGGCACGCGTTGAGTGGCTCATGCATCAACAGTTGCGCGACTCGCGATGCAGCGTCGACACCCTCGCGTCCAGTCTTGGAATGAATCGGCGCACCCTGCACAGGCGACTCGCGGGCAAGGGACTATCGTACTCCGGGCTTTTACAGCACGTACGGTGCGACACCGCGAAACGACTACTCAGCGTGCAAGCCGTGTCATTGACCCAGGCAGCCGAAGCGTTGGGGTTTGGCAGCCTGAGCGTGTTTTCCAGATGGTTCCAGGCCAGCTTCGGTTGCAGCGCCTCGACGTGGAAGCGGAATCTGGCAGCCGCCGGCTAAAACATCTCGTCAGGATCGATGTCCTTCAGCGTGACGCGAAAGATCGACATTGTTGAATTGACCGTATTTAGAAGTATTTTGTCACTATCAACAGATTCATGCGCACGTCCCATCTTTAATCTTGAGGCTTGTTAATGTCGAATCGAATTCATCTTGGAACGTCAAACAAGCCTTACTTCAATCGTCATGGTGCTGGTCCTGGCGGGCTGTGCCAACTACGCCGGCATCAACAGTGACAAACAGATCACCGAGCCACGGAACGAGGCATTGCAGGCTACGCAAAGCGTGCCGTCGCAAGGCGGTCAGTGGCCGTCGCTCGACTGGGCCAAGCAGTTCGGCGATCCGCAATTGCCGCGGCTCATCGATGAAGCGCTGGCGGGCAGTCCATCGATTGCGCAGGCACAAGCCCGAATCGCAAAGGCATCGTCCTACATGGAAAGCTCGCGTGCGGGTCTTTTCCCGAAAGTGGACGGCTCGTATTCCTGGAGTCGCGAGCGCTTCTCAGCGAACGGCCTTTATCCGCCCCCGTATGGCGGCAGTTGGGTTAGCGAGAACAATGCGCTCGTCAGTGCTTCGTGGGACCTGGACCTGTGGGGCAAGAACCGCTCGCGGCTAAATCAGGCAGTGTCACAGCAGAAAGCCGCCGAGGCGGACATGCAGCAGGCGCGTGTGACGCTGGCCGCATCGGTTGCGCAGACCTACAACCAGCTCGCGCTGCTCTATGCTTTGCGCGATGTCGCCCGGCGCGAAGTCGAAAACCGCACCGACGTGGCGCGCATCACGAACAGCCGCGTGGCGGCGGGACTCGATACCAACGTCGAAATCCGCACGGCCGCAGGCAATATCGCCACGAGCCAGACGAATTTTTCCGGGCTCGACGGCCAGATCACGACGACGCGTTACCAGCTTGGCGCGCTGCTCGGTCAAGGCCCAGATCGCGGCCTGACCATAGCGAACCCAGTGCTGAACTCGACGATCGGGGTCGCGCTACCGGACAACGTGCCCGCCGACCTGATCGCGCGCCGGCCGGATATTGTCGCGGCGCGCTGGCAGGTCGAAGCGGCGACATCGAACGTGCGGGAAGCCCGGGCCGAGTTTTTCCCCGATATCAATCTGTCGGTGGCTGCGGGCTTCGATGCCTTCGGCTGGGGCCGGTTCTTCACCTCGAGCAGCCGTCAGTCCAACGCTGGGCCGGCCGTCCATTTGCCGATCTTCGATGCTGGCGCGTTGCGCGCCCAGTTGAAGGGCCGTTACGCGGACTTCGATCTCGACGTCGCGAACTACAACCAGACGCTGATCAACGCGCTGAACGATGTGGCGACGCAGATTGCGTCGATTCGTTCGGCCGATCAGCAGACCCGCGATGCGACGCGCGCCCTCGACGCCTCCACTCAGGCCTACCAGCTCGCCGTGATCCGGTACAAGGCCGGGTTGTCGCCACAACTGCAGGTGCTCAGCGCCGACCAGAGCCGCTTGTCGAACGAGCAAACCGTGACGAACTTGCGAATGAAGCGTCGCGATCTTCAGATTGGCCTGATCAAGGCGCTGGGTGGTGGTTTCAATACCGCCGACACCCATCTTGCCGTCGGCGGGCAAGCGGCGAAGACCGCCGATTGAATCCGACCGCATCGAATCGATTAGCAGCAACTCAAGACAGAGAATACGGAGCTATTCATGAGCGACTCTCAACACAATGCCGCACCGGCACCGGCGCGCCAAACCAGCAATGCCAGCAACACCAGCAACGCCACGCGCCGCGTGCTGATGTCCCTGATCGTGCTGGTCGTGATCGTCGCGGCGGTTGCCTATGGGCTGTACTACTTCCTGGTCGAGCGTTTCCACGAAATCACCAACGACGCGTATGTGAACGGCAACATCGTGCAGATCACGCCGCAAGTGGTCGGCACGGTGATCTCGGTGAATGCGGACGATACGCAAACCGTCAAGGCAGGCGATCCGCTTGTCATCCTGGATCCGGCCGACGCCAGGGTCGCGCTCGACCAGGCCGAAGCGAATCTCGCGCAGACGGTACGCCAGGTCCGCACGCTCTTCGTCAACGATAACCAATACCAGGCGCAAGTCGCGCTGCGTCAATCGGATTTGTCGCGTGCCCAGGACGACCTGCGCCGCCGCCTGACGATTGCGCAAACCGGCGCGATCTCGGGCGAGGAGATCTCTCATGCCCGCGACGCCGTGCGCGGCGCGCAAGCCTCGCTCAACGCCGCGCAACAGGCGTTGCAATCGAACCGTTCGCTGACGTCGAACACGACCGTCGCGAATCATCCGACGGTACTCGCGGCGGCCGCCAGGGTCCGCGATTCAGCCCTGAACTTCGCGCGCAACACGCTTCCCGCGCCGGTGACGGGTTATGTCGCCAGGCGTTCGGTGCAGGTTGGCCAGCGCGTCTCGCCAGGCACGCCGCTGATGGGCATCGTGCCGCTGAACGGCGTATGGATCGATGCCAACTTCAAGGAAGTGCAGTTGACGCACATGCGCGTCGGCCAGCCGGTCGAATTGACGGCTGACGTTTATGGCTCAGGCGTCGTGTTCCACGGCAAGGTGATCGGTTTCTCGGCCGGAACCGGCTCGGCGTTCTCGCTGTTGCCGGCGCAAAACGCGACCGGTAACTGGATCAAGGTCGTGCAGCGTCTGCCGGTACGCATCGCGCTCGATCCACGGGAACTGGAGAAGCATCCGCTGCGAATCGGTTTGTCGATGAACGTGGATGTATCCATCAAGGACGAGAACGGCGGTCAACTGAGCACCGCGCCGAGCACCGTGTACCAGACCGATGTGTTCGCCAGGTACGGCGATAAGGCCGATGTCGACATTGCGCGCATCATCGCGGCAAACGAAGGCACGCCGGACCCGGCTACAAGAAATGGCCGCAGAGACGTCAGCGGCAGCTCGCAGAAGACCTCGAAGGACAACATTCGGCTCTCGAGAAAGCGAGACCTCGTCGAACCGGCATAAGCGTCCTTCAAAACTTCACGGAACGATTCCTATGTCTCAACCCAACATAGTTCATGCTCCGCTGGACGGCGCCAAACTCGTGATCGGCACGATCGCGGTGTCGCTCGCCGTGTTCATGAACGTGCTCGATTCATCGATTGCCAATGTGTCCATTCCGACGATCTCCGGTGACCTCGGGGTCGCGTCGGATCAGGGCACGTGGGTGATCACGTCGTTCGCGGTGGCCAATGCCATCTCCGTGCCGCTCACCGGTTGGCTGACGCAGCGCCTCGGGCAAGTGAAACTGTTCACGATGTCGATCGTGCTGTTTGTGATCGCGTCGTGGCTGTGCGGGCTCGCACCGAGCCTTCCCTTTCTGCTCGCCGCACGCGTCTTCCAGGGGGCGGTCGCCGGCCCGATGATCCCCCTTTCGCAAACCTTGCTGCTCGCGAGTTATCCCCGAGCGAAGGCGCCATTGGCGCTTTCCATGTGGTCGATGACCACGTTGATCGCGCCCGTCGCGGGCCCGATCCTCGGCGGCTGGATCTCCGATAACGTTTCCTGGCCATGGATTTTTTACGTCAACATTCCGGTGGGTGTCATTGCCGCGATCGCCACGTTTGCGATCTTCCGTGAACGCGATTCGGTCATTCGCAAGGCGCCCATCGATACAGTCGGTCTTGGCCTGCTTGTTATCTGGGTCACGTCGCTGCAGATCATGCTGGACAAAGGCAAGGACCTCGACTGGTTCAATTCGACGACCATCGTGGTGCTGACGCTGATCGCGGCGATCGCGCTCGCTTTCTTCATTGTGTGGGAGTTGACCGAGGAACATCCGGCCATTGATCTTTCGCTTTTCAAGCTGCGCAATTTCACGGGCGGAACGATCGCGCTGGCGGTTGGCTACGGCTTGTACTTCGGCAATATCGTGTTGTTGCCGCTGTGGTTGCAAACAGATCTCGGCTATACCGCTACCGATGCCGGCCTCGTGCTCGCGCCAGTCGGGTTCTTCGCGGTTTTGCTCTCGCCCGTGCTCGGCAAATTCCTGCCGCGTATCGATCCACGCAAGATCGCGACGGGCGCGTTCCTCGTCTTCGCGCTCGTGTTGTGGATGCGCTCGCACTACACCACAGGCGTCGACTCCTTCACGCTGATGTTGCCCACGTTGATTCAGGGCGTCGCCATGGCCGGATTCTTTATTCCGCTGGTTTCGCTTACCTTGTCCGGCTTGCCGGGCAACCGGATTCCAGCGGCATCGGGATTATCGAACTTCGTGCGGATCATGTGCGGCGGTATCGGGACGTCGATCTTTTCAACCGCATGGGATCGCCGGTCAAGCGTGCATCATGCGCAGCTTGTCGAGCAGGCCAACCTGTACAACCCAAACTTCAATGCGTCGATGCAGCAATTCGGCGCGGCGGGGTTCAGCAAGGAACAGGGCTACGGGTTGTTCAATAGCATGGCAACGCAGCAAGCGGCGCAGTTGGGCGTGAACGATCTTTTTTATCTATCGGCGGCGATTTTTGTCGCGTTGATTGCGCTGATCTGGATCACCAAGCCTGAGCGATCGAGCGGTGAGGATTCGGCGGCGGCGGCTTCGGCGGCACATTGAAAAGCACATCGCCAGAATGAACCCGGACATGTTGTCGAGGACAAGCTACGGCGAAGCAGGTTTCTGTTGCGCGTATCCGGGGGGAGTCAACACCACGAGGAGCATCGCACCGAGCGGCGCCACGTATGCGTGCGGTCGATGCGACGAAAACAAGGCACTTTCTCCCGCACGCAACCGCGTCGGCTCATCCTGTTCGAAATGCAGTTCCAGTTCGCCGGACAGCACGTAACAAAATTCTTCGCCTTCGTGTGCGGCGAGCCCCCCTGCTTCGTCGAGCGTACGCGCCTCGATCTGCATGCGCAACGTGACCATGCCTATTGAACTATCGCGGTGCAGCAACGCGTATTCATAGGGAATGTTTGCGATTCGCGTCGTGACGATGTCGTCTGTGTGACAGACGCTCAGCGAATTATTGCTGCGCGGACGGTTGGTCAGCACGTCGCGCCAGTCGAATCCCATGCCTTCAATGATCCGGTGCAGCATGCCGAAGGTCGGCGACATTTTGTTCGTCTCGATACGCGAAAACGTTGCTGCAGGCACACCCGTCAGCAGGCTTGCCTCATTCAGCGTGAGGTCTCGCGACTGGCGCAGTGTGCGCAACCGCTCGCCAATCTTGTCAGCGGGAACCTGCAGGCGGGGGCGACGCGGCGGCTTGATCGACAGTGCCGACATGATGGAGACGACGCGGGTCTTCTTGTTCATTGCCGCTCATCGAAGTTGAACAGGTTTACGGATACGTAAACGGACTATACAACATCGGCACACCCGCGGACAACGGAACGCACGCGCCATCTCCACGCGACCGGAAGAAACAGACAAGCCGGTGGCGCGGAGCGCTTCGGCCGTGCGTGCGAAATCACGGATCGTCGTGGTCACGCCTGGCGAAGCGATCCGGGTCGAATGCGTCCGGAGAAAGTCCGGAGATCGTCGCCCCCGCCGCAAACGGATATCTTAGATACGACGCGCGAGGCTGCCCTGGCGGCGAGTATTGCCCGTCGGCCAGAATCCGCTTCTTTGCGGTCATCTCGACGACCACACAACGAATGGCGATGATCTGATCGGCCGCCGCGCTTTCGATCGCCGAGTAGTCCTTCTCCGGTCGAAATTTGTCGAGCGCGAGATTCTGGTGACGAATGACGGCGTCCGTGTCGTGATCGATAGTCGCAGTACAACGCGCAATGACGCTGTAGTACTCGAGACTGGTGTTCTGCCCTTTCGGCGCTTTGAGTAGCGAGACCGGCCTGTCCACCTCGATCGTCACATTGGGATTCTCGCGGAGCTTTTGCGCGAAGGTTCCGAAGCGCGAACAATGAACGAGAAAAGTGTCGCCCGTGAAGGTAAAGCTTTGCGCGACGATGTAGGGGTAAGGTGCGTCGTGCACGGCCACCCGGCAGATCAGTTCGTCTTTCAGGAACGCCTGTATCGACGGCCAGTCGGTCCACGCAAGGTCACCTCGACGCATCTGCGAGTTCAGGAATTGCGGATTCATAGTATCCAGTTGGTTCAACAACATCACCCTTTTCCATCGACTGAAATGCGGCGAGCACGTCAGCGCAATCGTGTTTGCCGGTCGTATCAGTCTTCCAGTATGAACGTTGCTTCGACTTCCACCGGCGCATTGAGCGGAAGGCTCGCCACACCGATCGCGATCCGTGCATGTTCACCACGGTCACCGAATATCTGAGTGATCAATTCGGACGCCGCATTGATGATCGACGGAGCATCGGCAAAGCCCGGTGACGTGACGACGTAGCCCCCGAGTTTGAGAACCTTCGTAACGCGTTCCAGATTGCCCCCGGTTGCCTGGTGCACATACCCGAGAACGTTGAGGACACGTAGTCGAGCCGCCGCTTTGGCATCGTCGACGGAGACCGCCTCCGGCACGGCACCGGTCCATTGCACCTTGCCGTCGCGAAGCGGCAACTGCCCCGAGACGACCAGCAAGTTTCCCTGCTGATTGAATGGCTTGAATGCAGCGCGTGTCGGCGCATGGTCCGGCACCGTGAGACCCACTGCCCGAATTCGTTCGTCGATCGTCATTTTCTCTCCAGTACGCCGCCACAACCGGGCGGTGTGGCAATCATTCTGAAGAGAACACGACAGTCACGCTATCGCGGATGTGTCGTTTCCTATCGCGGATACGCCAATCCTTCACGGTTCAATCGGCCTGAAGAACGCACTCGGACTGCATCCGAGCGCCTTGCGGAACATTGCGCTGAATGCGCTTGGGCTCTCATAACCGAGCGTTGAGGAGATCTCCGTGACGGAGCGCTTATCGGCAAGCATCCGCACGGCCGCAAGGAGGCGAGCCTGCTGTCGCCATCGTGTGAAAGTCATTCGCGTCTGGCTGGCAAACAGGCGGATGATGGTCCGCTCGCTGGCTCCAACAACCTTGCTCCAGGATTCGACGGAGGTTTCTTCCGCCGGATTGGCAACGATCCAGCGACAAATGCGTGCAATACGCTCGTCATCCGGCATGGGCAAATGAAGGGGCTCGATCTGCAGCGGCTTGATCTCCTGATAGAGCAGTTCGACGACGAGTCCATCACGGCCCATTTCGTCGTAATCGACAGACATAGCCACCACCGAAGCAATCAACTCGCGCAAAAGCAGAGATATGGACACGACGCAACATCGCGACGTATCGATCGGCGTGCGCTCCGGGGCGAAGTAGAGTGTGCGCATCTCGGTGCGACCGATGGCCTGCATGCAGTGGTGTACGCGAGGCGGCACCCATACTGCCCGTTGAGGCGGCACGACCCACGAGCCGCCCTCGGCCGTGACGAAAATCGATCCCGTGTAAGCATAAATCAGCTGACCACGTCGATGCTCGTGGAAATCGATGAAGAAACGGTCCGGCAGATCGCGGGCCATCCCTCCTACCGGACGCGCGATCGCCTGATAGTCGTCCCGGTCTTCACTTTTGCCAAACATGACATTTCCCCGATGCGCGAAACCTAAGCCAGCGCCGGGCGCAGAATACGCGCGGCCGCTTGATCGATGCCCAGTTTCTCGGCCAGCCAGTCGCAGACAAATTCCTGACCGAGCGTCGGATTGTCGATCTGGCAATGTGCCGCGCCGGTTTCTTCCGGATAGAAAAGCTTGAGGTCGGCCTTCACGCCGTTCTTCTTCGCATAGCCGTAGGTATCGGTTGCCGTCTCGAGACCGAGCCAATCCTCGGTTCCCTGAAGGACCAGATACGGCACGCTGATGTCGTTGATAACGCCCCTCAACGAGAACACTTTGGCCCGCTGAACCACCGCTTCAGGCGTTTCACATCCGAAGACCCATTTCAGGTGGCCCCAGATCAGCCTGTCGGGGGAGTCGAGCCACCCGGCGAACAGGGACGACATGTCGAACATCACCGAATCGGAGACAACGGCAGCCACCCGCTTTTCCACCGCCGCGGCAAGCGCCGCATAGACGCCACCGACACTGGCACCGTACAAGCCAATCCGGGCGGCATCGACGTCCGGGCGAGTCGACAGATAGTCGATACACGCCCCAACCGGAACATGCGTATCCGGGCGATTGACGATTTTTTGCCTGCGGAGCGTGCCTCCCTGTCCGGGCAGATCCACCAACAGCAACGACATGCCTCGGGGAAGCGCATGCTTGGGCATCTCGTGAAGGAGTTCGTCCTTGTACTCGTCGAGACCACCGAACGCGATCACGACCGGCGATCGAACCTCGTTGCCTGCGCACGGAATGAAATAGGCGTCCAGGTGCGCCCCGTTCTCGTACGGCACCTTGACGACTTCACCGGCGGGTGTGAGACCCGCCAGATAACGCTTCGAACAGCGCTCCACACTGTCGAAGGTGTCGGTGCGTCGCGGGTCGTCATGCCCCAGATAGAATTCCGACGAGCGATAGTAGTTGGCGGCGCGCAGCCAGTTGCTGCTCGCCGTACGGAAGCGTTTCAACTCGAACGCCTCGTTTGCACGCGTCTCGCTCGTCCGCGCCATGGCTTGCCATTCGCGATACCAGCTCTCGGTATCGCCCGGCGTCATTCGCGACGCCGCGAGAAAACACTCGCTGATCAGACTTGCACCTTCCTGCGCCGCGCCGAGCGTGCGGGCAAACTGAAAACTCAGCTCGGGCTGCCCCGGCCATTGAATCCAGCCGTTCTTCTCGTAACGACCGGTAGCTACGTGGTTCGCTTCCATCTCTTGTCTCTCTCCATGTTTGCTTTGACAAACTGAAACACGACGAACTGCATTCGAGAATTCTGCTTCTTGCGAGGATTCAGACTAATCCGGGCACCTCTAAATTTACGGATAAGTAAATTTCAATTGATGATAGCGAGTCTGTTATCACATATCAAGGCGATGTTTCACCGTGAGGGGCACTTCGCATTCCCCTCGGCTCATCGACCGGGCAAATCGGCGTGGTTGGCGGCGCGACTACGGCGCGGTCTTTCTCCACGACCGAAACAGGTCGAGCAGCGCACGACATGGCGTCGACATCGCGCCGCCCCTGCGCCAGACCGCGCCGACATCCATGGTCGGCACCGTCACGCTGAGATCGCGGCGACTAATCCGGTTTCCCTCCAGAGACCAGGGTCGATAGACCAGATCCGAAAGGATCGTGACACCTTGCCCGAGCGCGACAAGACTTCTCACCGCTTCGATCGATTTGCTCTGCATCCAGACATTCGGTGCGACGCCATAACTTCCCCAGTACTTGCCGACCGTTCGCAGGTGCTCGTCCATGTCCAGAAGCAGATAGTTCTCGCGCGCGACATCTTCGAGTGTGACTCGTTGCGCCTCTTGCAGAGGATGGTCAGGATGAGTCCACAACCGTCGGGTAAAGCGAAGAATCGTCTCGTACTTCAGGTCTTTGACTTCCGCGGTGTTCGACACCAGCAGGAGCGCGATATCGAGGCGATCGTCGACGAACATCTCCTCAATGGCTTCACGCTCGCTTTCGACGATGCTCACACTCAGGTTGCCGAAGCGTTGGGCAATGGTGGAAATCAGCGACGGCATCAGGTAAGCCGAGATGGTTTCGGTCACGCCGATACGCACATGTCCCGAGATCTGCGCTGGATCTTCCTGTGCCGCTGCAACGGCGCGGTCGACAGACACCGCAGCGTGTTGCACATGGCGCAGAAATCGCTCTCCAGCCTGGGTGAGCCGAACCCCTTTCGAATGACGATGAAGCAGCGTCACGCCCACCGCATCCTCGAGTTTCTTCAACGCGATCGTCATGGACGATTGGGACACCGCGCAAAGGTCGGCCGACTGAGAAATCTTCCCCGTGTCGGCGACGGAAACGAAGTATTCGATCTGGCGAAGCGTGATGGATGTGCTCACGGATATAAACCTGGAAAGACCGGGCAATGATGGAACAGCACTGTCTCGAAGACCGAACAGTACATCGGATCGGGCCGCCTGATATTGATTCAATATATATCAAGCTATCAAAAGTATGAATTTGTCATGTTCATTTCGGCTTCCTAGCATGCCGTAATCATGAAGCTGACGAAGCGAGCGAATGGAGACTCAGGAAAAAAAGGGTTATTGCACGCTGTGCCGGTCGCGGTGCGGCACGATCAATGTCGTGCGTGGCGACATGATGATCAAGGTCAAGCCCGACAACACGCATCCGACTGGCCATGCGATGTGTATGAAGGGGAAAGCCGCGCCTGAACTGGTGCATAGTCCGAACCGCGTGCTGTATCCCATGCGGCGCACGCGCCCCAAGGGTTCGGCCGATCCCGGCTGGAAGCGCATCGGTTGGGACGAAGCGCTGTCCGAGATTGCGGAACGCCTTGCGCATTTCAAGCGCGAGAACGGCGCTGAGTCGGTTGCGTTCGGCGTGACCACGCCGAGCGGAACGCCGATGAGCGACAGCATCGACTGGGTCGAGCGATTCGTCTGGTTATATGGAAGTCCGAATATCTGCTACGCGACCGAGATCTGCAACTGGCACAAGGACAGCGCCCATGTCTTTACGTTCGGTTGCGGCATGCCGACAGCGGACTACCAGAACGCCGAGCTCATCATTCTCTGGGGAAACAATCCCGCCAACACCTGGCTGGCCCAGGCCGATGCGATCGCAAAGGGTCGCCGCAACGGGGCAAGGCTGATTGTCGTCGACCCGCGGCCGACAGCGCTCGCACGCGAAGCGGACCTCTGGCTGCGCGTGCGCCCGGGAACGGACGGGGCGCTCGCGATGGCGATCGCGCGACAGATGATCACGATCGGAAACGTCGACGATGCCTTCGTCCGGACATGGACGAACGGCCCGCTGCTGGTGCGTGCCGATACGGGCCGGTTCTTGCGGGAACGGGACATCGACAGGCACGCATCGAACAACCGCTATGCAATCTGGAACCAGACGCTCGATCGGCTGGAACTGGTCGGCGAGGAGGTCGGCACCACGCCGTTCGATCTGTCGATGGCGGGCGCCCGTCACGTCGCGATTGATGATTCGACCGGCTGCCGGACAGAGGTGGAGTGCACACCGGCGTTCGACCTCTATGCGAAGGCGCTCGACGACTTCACACCAGCGCATGCAAGCGCGATTACCGGCATCAGCGCGGACGACATCATGAAGGCCGCCGACATGCTGAGGCCGCACCGCCGTATTGCGTATCACGCGTGGTCTGGCGTTGGCATGCACACCAACGCCACGCAGACGGAGCGCTCCATTGCGACGCTGTATGCGTTGACAGGCGCATTCGACACGCGTGGCTCGAACCGGCAACTGACGAAACAGCCGGCCAACGCGATCAGCAGCTACGCGATGCTGAATCCGCAGCAGCGTGCGAAAGCACTCGGCCTCGACGAGCGCCCGCTCGGGCCACCTTCGCAGGGTTGGGTGACAGCGCGCGATGTCTATCGGGCGATCCTCGACGGCGAACCCTATCGGATCCGCGCGCTATTCGCATTCGGCACCAACATGGCGATGTCCCAGGCGGATGGCGGCATCGCCCACGATGCGCTCCGCGCACTCGACTTCCACGTTCACTGCGACCTCTTCGAAACGCCATCGTCGAGCTATGCGGACATCCTGCTGCCCGTGAATACGCCGTGGGAGCGTGAGGGATTGCGGCTCGGCTTCGAGATCAACGAGCGTGCGGTCGAACGGATCCAGCTCAGGCAGCGCATGGTGCCGCCGAGGGGAGAAAGTCGCGCGGACTACGACATCGTCCTGGATCTCGCTGTCCGTCTCGGCATGGGCGACGCGTTCTTCGGCGGGAACATCGAGGCGGGATGGAATCACGTGCTCGAACCGCTCGGACTGGACGTCGCGTCGTTGCGTGCCCGTCCGGAAGGTATTGACAGGCCATTAGTCCAGCAAGAGCGGCGCTATGCGTCGCCGACGCCCGACGGCGCATTGGGATTCAACACGGAGACCCTGCGCGTCGAGCTGTATTCCGAGAAGCTGCATCGCCACGGATACCCGCCCGTTCCACACTACGTGCCGCCGCGGCACGGCCAGGACGGAGACGCGAATAATCGCCGCCGGTTCCCTTGCACGCTGACCTCGGTGAAGAACGGGTACTACTGCCACAGCCAGCACCGCGGCCTCCCGAGCCTGCGTCGCCGTGCACCGTATCCGGTCGCTGAACTCAACGACGCGCTGGCGGCGGAACACGGTATTGTCGACGGTGACTGGTTCCTGATCGAAACGACAAACGGCTCGGCGCGTTTCAAGGCGCGTCTCGTGCCGGAGCTCGCGCGCGACGTGATCGTCGCCGAATACGGCTGGTGGCAGGCCTGCGACGAGATCGGCATGGATTCGCTCACCGCCGGAGGTCCAAACAACAGCAATTTCAACCAGCTCGTCTCGGCCGCTGTGCTCGATCCGGTAAGCGGCTCGTCGCCGCTGCGCTCCGTCCGTTGCCGCGTGAGGCGTGATCCGTCGATCGATCCGTCGCGTCGGGCGTGGCAGGGGCTGCGGGAATTCGTCGTGTCCGCCGTACGAATAGAAGCGAGCGGCGTGCGAGCCGTCACGTTCCGGGCCGCGGATGGTGGCGCGCTGCCGGACTACCTGCCCGGTCAGCATGTGACCGTGCATATTCCGGCGCTCGGCGACGGCGGCACCACACGAGCCTATTCCCTGACCGGCGCCGCTCGCGAACACAACCGCCAGACCTACTCCATCGCCGTGCGTCATCAAAAAGGCAACGCTCGCGACGGCGTCGCTTTCGAAGGCACGATGTCCTCGTACATCCACCGCGTTCTCAAGGTCGGCGACTCCGTACTGCTTGGCGCTCCCGCCGGTACGTTCATCGTGCCACCCGCGTTGAGGCAGCCGGTCGTGATGTTTGCGGGCGGCATCGGCATCACGCCATTCGTCTCCTATCTGGAGTCGATCCAGGATCTGGGCGACCAGGCGCCGGAGTCACGACTCTTCTTTGCCAATCTGAACAGCCGGACGCATGCCTTCCGGGAACGCATCGGGACATTGAAACGGCGCTTGCCGAAGCTGGAGGTCGTCGACTGCTACAACCAGCCCGAAGACGAGGCGCTGGGCCACGACTACCAGATGCGTGGCTACCTGACGGCCGACGTGGTCAGCGACGATCTGATCCGGAGGCGCGCCCGGTTCTATCTATGCGGCCCCGAGCCGATGATGCAGGCGATCACGTCAGGGCTGATCGAGCGTGGCGTGCCGCCTTTCGACATCTTCAAGGAAGCATTCCGGTCTCCGTCCCGGCCGGCGGCCGATCCGTCAAAGCGATTCGCTGTGCGGTTCACGAGATCGGATCGCACGGCCACCTGGACACCGAGCGACGGAAGCCTGCTGTCGTTTGCGGAAAACCTCGGGATCGCCATGCCGAGCGGTTGCCGCGTCGGGCAGTGCGAGAGTTGCGCGGTCAGGGTCGTAGCGGGAGAAGTCACGCATCTGAGCGGGCACGGACCGGACGAAGCGGAGATGTGTCTTGCCTGTCAGGCCATTCCAGCCACCGACGTCATCATCGACGCATGAGTTCATTTGAGAAAAGGGCTGACATGAAAATTTTCGACAGCATCGCGACACGCGAGGCACTCGATTTCGAATCACTGATCTCGCGCCTTAGACAAGCCTTCATCGACGGTTGCCATGTGCCGCTACGTCATTCGCACGTGCTCAATACGGGAAGCGAAAACGAGGGCACCGTTCTCGTGATGCCGGCGTGGCAAGACAACGGTTACCTGGGCATCAAGACGGTCAACATCTTTCAGGGCAACGCGCAACGCGGGATGCCCGGACTGCATTCGACCTATGTGCTGTATGACGGAAGAACAGGCGCCCCGCTTGCGCAACTTGACGGAAACGAAATCACGTCGCGCCGCACCGCTGCCGCATCGGCCCTGGCCGCAACGTATCTGGCCCGTCGCGATGCCTCGCGCCTCGTGCTGCTGGGCGCTGGCCGGGTCGGCAGCCTGGTTCCGCTCGCCTACCGCAGCCAGTTGCCGATTGCGAACGTCGAGGTGTGGGATAGAAATCCGCAAGCCGTTGCCGCGCTGGTCGATCGATTGACACGTTTGGGCTTCAATGCGGCGCCCGTCACCCACCTTGAAGCGAGCGTTCGTCGCGCGGACGTCGTGACGTGCGCAACGCTTGCGACGGAACCTGTCGTATTCGGCGAATGGTTGTCTCCGGGCTCGCATCTGGATCTGATCGGCAGCTTCACGCCGCGCATGCGCGAGGCAGACGACGCTTGTTTCCAGCATGCGGAAATTTATGTCGATACGGACGAAGCGCCGCAAAAATCCGGCGACTTGCTCGGCCCGCTGTCTCGCGATGTCATGACGATTGGCAGCCTGAGCAGAACACTGACGGCACTGTGCCGGAGCGAAGTCGAGGGGCGCGTGAACAACAGTCAGCGAACCGTTTTCAAGGCAGTCGGCACCGCACTGGAAGATCTCGCGGCTGCCGTGCAGGTTTACGAAAAATCAAACTGAAGCCGCGGCGCGAAAGGAGATCGAGATGAAAGAGTTGACGGAAATGCGCAAGAGTGACGCGTCAGACGCAGAGCGTGAGGGCCGACTCGAACGAATGGCCGCCAGCGTGGCGCGCTGGTCGGAGAAGTGGTTTCCGGACGCGTATGTTTTCGCGGCCATTGCGGTCGTGATCGTGGCGGCCGGCGCGCTGGCGATCGGCGCGCCGGTCAGGCAGGTCGGCATCGCGTTCGGCGACGGTTTCTGGAGCCTCATCCCGTTCACGATGCAGATGGCGATCGTCGCCATATCGGGTTACGTCGTCGCGGTATCACCGCCCGCGTCGAGACTGATCGACGGGCTCGCGCGCCTGCCGTCGTCCGGGCGTGCGGCAGTGACGTTCGTCGCGCTGATCAGTATCGGCGCATCGTTGTTCAACTGGGCCATCAGCCTGATCTTCAGCGGTCTCCTGGTTCGTGCGCTTGCGCGCCGTACCGAGCTGCGCATGGACTACCGGGCCGCCGGCGCGGCCGCGTATCTGGGCATGGGCGCGACGTGGGCGCTTGGCTTGAGTTCGTCCGCCTCGCAACTGCAGGCGAATCCGGACAGCCTGCCCAAGGCATTGCTGGCCATCTCCGGGGTGATCCCGTTCTCCGAGACGATCTTTCTGCCTCAGTCGATGCTGATGGCCTCGGTGCTGACCGTTGCGTCGCTGCTGATCGCTTATCTGTCCGCACCCAGCGACGCGCGTGCGAAGACCGCGACTGAGCTGGGGATTCAGCTCGACGAAGCCCATGCGACGATCGCGCGACCGACACGCCCGGGAGACTGGCTCGAATACAGCCCGTTCATCACTATCGTCATCGTCTCGATCGGTGCGATCTGGGGTTGGCACGAGCTCACGACGAAAAGCCCGCTGATCGCGATCTCGAATCTGAACACCTACAACTTCCTGTTCCTGATGCTCGGCATGTTACTGAACTGGCGGCCACGGCGATTCCTCAACGCAGTCGCACGTTCGGTGCCGTCGGTTGCAGGCGTACTTATCCAGTTTCCGTTGTACGGCGGCATCGCCTACATCCTGACGAAAGCGTCGGCACCCACCGGATTGCCGCTCTCCGATCACCTCGCGCATTTCTTCGTCGCGCTGTCCTCGCATTCGTCGTTTCCCGCGGTGATGGGTGTGTATTCCGCCGTCCTCGGATTCTTCGTGCCTTCCGGTGGCGGCAAGTGGATCATCGAAGCACCCTACGTGATCGAGGCCGCCAAGCTGCTGCAGGTACACCTGGGCTGGGCGGTGACAATCTACAACGCGGCCGAGGCATTGCCAAACCTGATCAACCCGTTCTGGATGCTGCCGCTCCTGGGCGTGCTCGGGCTGCGCGCACGCGACATTGTCGGGTTCACGTTCACGCAACTGGTGGTGCATCTCCCGCTGGTGATTTTCATGCTTTGGGCCTTTGCGGGTACGCTCACCTACCATCCGCCGGTCATTCCCTGATGAGCGACCGACTTCGCCTCAATCTTTCCGCGCTCCGCGCACTCGAAACCGCCGAACGATGCCGCAGCTTTACCGCGGCCGCCCACGAGCTGAGTCTGACACACAGCGCGATCAGCCATCAGATCCGGCAGATCGAATCGATGCTGGACATCGTATTGTTTACGCGTACACAGTCGCGGATGATTCCAACGTCGACCTGTACACGTCTGGCCGAACGGGTGCGCGAGAGTCTGACCGAGATCGAATGCGCGCTTCTGGAAGCAGGAAAGGCGAACAGGCAACAGCGTCTCGTTCTCAAGGTCAGCGTCATGGCCGACTTTGCGACCGTTTGGCTGATCCCGGAGCTCGAAGCGTTTTATAGCCAGTACCCGCATCTCGATCTCTCCATCGCGGTTCGCAATACTCTCGACATTCCGGAAGGGTACGAATCGGATATCGGCATCTGGCACAAAAGCGTCGATCGAAACGGATTTCAGTCAAGGAAGCTGCTGGAAGACCAGGTGATTGCAGTATGCACGCCCGCGTTTCTGGAAAAACATGGGCCGTTGACCGTCGCGGACCTGGTTCACGTTCCGCTGATGCGTTTCACCGGTCGATCGTGGCAAGAGTTTTTCCACGCCGCTAATCTCGCTGCCGGCGATCCGGAGCACGGCCCTATCTTCGACGATGCGGCATCGCTGCTGCACGCCGCACTCGCGGGACAAGGTGTCGCCATGTTGAGAGAGCGGTTGACCGGTTCTTACCTTCAGCAGGGAAAACTGGTGCAGGTCGGGAGCACGCGAATTCCCTCCAACCTCGCCTACTATCTGTGCTGGCGAGAAGGCCATCCGAAGCAGGAAGCCATCCTGCAATTCGTGGGCTGGCTGGAGGGAATGGTCCGGCAGGCAGACACCACCACCACGCGTTATCCGCGCGGGCGGGCGTCGTAGAACCTGACGTCCTCGCCGTCGCGCAGATCGAGCACTTCGCATCCGGACTCGGTAACCGCGACCACGTGCTCCCAGTAGACGGCAAGCGACCCGTCGGCGGTCTGTGCCGAACGCGTGACGTTGTTCAGGCGGATGCCCTCGCCGGACCCGGCACAGATGAACGGTTCGACCGTGATGACCATGCCTTTCTCCAGCACCCGCCCTTCGTTCACGGAAGTCTCGTAGTACGGTATCAGCCATCCGTCCGCGTGAACCTGGCCGATCGAATGCCCCGTTCCGCTCGGAACGCGCAGCATCGAAAACCCGAACGATTCGACATAGGTCTGGACGCGACGGGCAATCTCCTGCACCTTCGCGCCCGGACGAACCAGGCTGATGCCGAGGCACATGGCCTGGTACCCGACCGCCATTAACAGGCGCGCTTCAGCGCTCGTTTCCTCCCCCACGATCCACATGCGTTGAGTATCGCCGCACCACCCTTCCTTCCTGATGCTCACGTCAACACCGAAAAGATCTCCCTTTTTCAAGGGCAAGTCGTTCGGTTCACCGCTGAAGGCGTTCTCGTTATGCGCGATCGAGATGCAGGCGTACTCGCTCGAATCGTAGCCGGAGAGATCTTCCCGGTCGATTTCCGCGTGGTATTTGTTGACGATCAGGTCATAGGCGATGTCGTTGATCTGACGCGACGTCACGCCGGGTTGAATATGCGGCGTGAGATCCTGCAGGACCTGGGCTGCGATGCGCCCAGCGGCACGCAGCATCGCGATTTCTTCGGGAGTCTTGATTGAGATCTTGTTGTAGTCGATATTGTGGCTCATGTTTCACCATGCACTTTCAGGTTGAACGTATGTCGCAATCCCGAAGCGCCTGACTTCCACCATCACATGCCTTAGACCGAAAACACTGAATGACGGGCAGTCCGAACGCGCGGATCGCAACCTCGCGTCGAGCGAGCAATCAATCGCTTCGACATGGTGAAAGTATTGAATTTCGAGTACCCGACGTCCAACGATAGATTTTCACGACTGATGTGAATGATGTTTGACATGCATCGTTAGGGAGAAAAGCCTCTTATCCGCGATGTCAGCCGACATTGACCACTCCCGGCGTTGCGTCGCTCAATGGTGCTTTGGTCTGGCGGTCTTTCACGAGATCGATCCCAATGAAGAAGCCTGCGCCACGAACATCCTCAATTAGTCTGCAGATCAGGCACCCGCGCAATCAATTGATGATGCGCGGTCTCGCCAATTGCGCCGCGCTCGCTGCCGTGCGTCTCGTTGTCGGAGTGATACACAACGAGCACGGCGTTGGCATGGTTCATCCGAACCGGTGTAATCATGCTGACGCTTGCGAAGCCATTCGAATCGGCGACAAAAGAGTTGCCGCTTCCCTTACCGTCAACCGGCGTGAAACCAGTGGGTTGCTGATCGAAGTGATTTTCGAAGAGGCTGAATTTCCCACCGGGTTTCAGGCCGTGCAACTGTACGGTTACGTCCTCCCGGCCATCCGCGCGCGGCTTCAGGATCACGATACCGCCGGCTGTAAACCATTGCCCAGCTGTCATCCCCAACGGGGTACCTCTGGCCGTATAGAGATCCGTTGCGCTGGCATCGTCAACCTGTGCGTTGCGCACACCCGCAACATGTTCAATCCCCTGCCAATGGCGCTCCGCCCGGGCGTTTTTGTCGTGCACGAAGACCTGCGGGTCCAGAATCGTTGGCGACGTCACTTCGCGGGAAAAATAGGCGGCATGTGTTTCGAACGGCAGAGTGACCGCCGGGATGGTCTGCGCGTGCGCGCAGACCGACAAAAACGAAACGGCACCAATGAGAAGGGAGATAAAGCGCATATTCAATGAAAGAACCCAAGAAATGAACGGCAACGTACAGCCGGATTGAAAAAGCCGTTAATGAACGGCGTCACCCGCCGTTTTCGGGTAGAGCGTCTTAAGCGCCTGCTCGAACGTTGCTCGCGAGAACGGCCCCAGATGCGTTGCCAGCAGTTTGCCGTTCCGGTCGTAAAACAGCGTGGTCGGGAACGCTCTTGCTCCGACTGCGCGCGCAACGGCAAGGTTCGGGTCACGCGCAAGGTTGTGCAGCACAAGCCCGTGCTCCGTCACAAAGTCGGTCACCGCGGCTTCCGGCTCCCCCTGATTGATAAACGCGATGTCCACCTGCGTGAAGTCTCTTTGCGCTTCGGCTAGAACGGGCATTTCAGCTCGACATGGCCCGCACCAGCTCGCCCACAGATTAACGACTAGCGGCTTGCCGTCGTTATGGGCAAGGGGCTGCGGGTTGCCATTCATATCGAGCACCGTTACCGCCGGCAGAAATGCTGCCTGCTCTCCCGTGTCGGCGAAAGCCGTCGCCAAGCCCCAACTCGCGCAACCGGCAAAAACCGCGAGCATCGCGGCGCGGCGCACCTGTCGCCGCTTCGCGAGCAGCACTAGCAGAACCATCGCGCCGGCCACGGCGCCCGGTACCGGGTCGAAGCCCAAGTCGCGGAAATCGAGCATTTTCAGCACATCTCCCCGATAGGCCGGCAGGTATTGCCCGACGAACGCCAGTCGGGACACCAGCAGTCCGGCCACCACGCTATACAGAATGGTCGTTTCCGCCGCAGGGCCGCCATGGGTGGCCTTGCACGCCACCCAAAGAGCAATACCGATGCTCGCCAGAAAGACGAGCGGCGCGACCGGGAACGAATAAGGGCCGAGGTTCATTGCTTGGCGGCGCGTGCCGGAACCTTGCCCAGCAGGATATTCAGGCCTTCGGAGATCAGCGGATGCGCGATGATCGCGTCGCGCACCGCCGTATAAGGCAGCTTGCCGATCATGGCCATCTGCACGGCCGTCACCACGTCGCCGGCGTTCGTGCCCAGCATCGTGAATCCAAGAATCTGGTCCGAATGCTGATCGACCAGAACCTTCATGAAGCCTTTCGTCGCCCCATTCGTGCGGGCGCGCGGCACGACCGCCATCGGAATCTTTGCCACCCGCACCTCGATACCGCCTGCCTTCGCTTCGGTTTCGTTCAGTCCGATGCGGCCTAGTTCGGGTTCGACGAACAGAGCGTAGGGAATGATGCGGTTTTCCGTCGTCATGTTGCCGCCGGCAAGTTGCGACTTCAGCACGCGGTAGTCATCGAACGAGGCGTGTGTGAACATCGGTGTGCCTGCCACTTCGCCGATGGCCCAAGTGTTGGCGGCGGTCGTCGCGAGCCGCTCGTCGACCTTGATGAAGCCACGTTCGTCCGTTTCGACAACGGCTGCATCGAGCGCCAAACTCTTCGTCACGGGCGTGCGTCCCGCCGCGACGAGCACATGCGTACCCGACACCACCTTGCCGCTTTCCAGTTCGATCGTGACGGCATGGCCCGACGTGCCCGTCACCTTTACCGGCCTGGCACCGACCAGAATCTCGATGCCCTCTTCGGCCAGCGCGGCCTGAATTTCCGACGTGACGTCTTCATCCTCGCGCATCGCGACACGGGGAGCTTCCTGAATCAGCGTGACGCTGCTGCCCAAACGCCGGAACGCCTGCGCCATCTCGAGACCGATGTAGCCGCCGCCGATCACGACGAGATGGTCCGGCAGCGAATCCAGTTGCAGTGCTTCGACGTGCGTGAGCGGTTGCGCGTCTTTCAGACCCGGCACGTTGGGAATCGCGGCGGTGGTGCCCGTGTTGATGAAAACGTGCTCGCCCTCGATGATCCGGGCAGCGCCTTCGTTCATCTCGACATGAATCCTGCGCGGGCCGACAAAGCGGCCCGTTCCCAATACCAGGTCGAGGCCTGAACCAAGAAATGCTTTCAGATTGGTATCCACCATGCCACTCACCACCGAGCGCACGTTGCCGAGCACCTTTTTCATATCGGTTTTCGGGCCTTCGGTCACTTCGCTATCGTGCCGATGAGCATTGCGCACATGGGCGATCCGCGCGTTCTGAATCAATGCCTTGGTCGGGATACAGGCTACGTTGATACACGATCCGCCGATCATTCCGCGCTCGATGAGCGCAACCCGCTTTCCGGCTTGAGCCAGGTCCATCGCGAGCGTTTTGCCGCCCTTTCCGCCGCCGAGGAAGACATATTCATAGTGTTCGACATTCGACATCGCCAACTCCAGTTTGGGTTATCGCGCGGTGCGTTTCAACGGGAAGCGCATCGGCTCGGATCTCAGTGACTAAATTCTATGAGTCCAACCGGGGTTTGCCGATGCTCGCGACGCTCGAAAACTAGCTCGATCGTCTCAAGTTCCACCCTGAGCGCGGATGTCGATGGCTTGTCACTCAAGTAACCCCAGGCTATCCATTCGTATCGGTGCGACCCGCTTTCGCGTTTGGGATGACTTGCCGCGTGAGACACTGGACGCTCGTCTGCGTTCTATCGCCGGGACGAGTCGATACCGGGTGACGCGGCCTTCGTCGTCCGCACGGCGTTTTTCTTTACTTTTGGGAGCTACCGGTCATGACCCGTTCCGCCTCTGAATCGTTCGCACTTCCGCCCCACGTGATCAGCTTGCCGAGCAGCACGGATTTTTCGACCACGGTGGCTCGTATCGAAGCCGCATTAGCGAGCCGCCATATCACTCTTTTCGCCAAGGTGGACCAGGCGCAGGCGGCGGCGGAGTCTGGCGCCGTTCTTCGGCCGACGGTTTTGCTGCTGTTCGGCAACCCCGCGGCAGGTACACCGATCATGGCGGCGAACCCGCATGCGGCGGTTGAATTGCCGCTGAAAGCCGTGGTGTGGGAGGACAGCGAAGCACGTGTCTACGTTGATTACCTCGACGTGATCAAGGTCCTGACCAATGGCTATGGACTCGATCCTGCCTCGTTCGAGAAGCTCGAGAAAATTCCCGACATGCTGCGCGGCGCGATTACAGCCTGAAGAGGCAAATGCCCCGTGTGCATTGCGGGGCATATCGCCTTACCCCTCCCGTCCCTGCGTGACACGTTGCTACGACATACGTTCGTCTAGGGTCGCCTGTCCAAAGACGGCACGCGGATAGTCGTTCGTAGAATGGGACTGCGGTGCGTCCTCACCTAATCTTGTCATTAACATTCCAACGTTACGACAGGGAGAAATGAAATGCACACGATCAAATGTCTTGAGTTATTTAAGGCAGTCGCAGAACATAAAAGTTTTTCGAGGGTCGCCGCTGCAAACAACATTGCTCCAAGTGCGGTGACACGGGCCATTCAGGAACTCGAAACGGAATTGGGCGTCAGGTTGTTTCACAGAACAACGCGCGAACTTTCGGTAACGGACGTCGGTATGTCGGTCTACAACCGGGCGGTCTCGTTGCTCGACAACTATTCGGAAATCAAAGGCATCAGCGAAGCATGCTCCGGTACGATGAGCGGAACGGTGCGGGTGGCGATACAAAGGCTTCTTGGATTTGACTCCCTGTCTGCAACGCTGGATCAATACATGCGCTCCCACGATAACGTGACGGTGAGCGTCGATTTTTTCGACGCCGGAGATGACCCTCTCTCCTGCGGAGCAGACGTAGCCATCTCGTTGCAGAGTGAAGTTCGTGACGTCTACATTGCCAAACAGATTGATTCCTTGGGCATGTCGCTCTACGGCGGCAAGCGGTTTCTGGCGGAGACCAAGGCGTTATTCCCTTCCGACCTTCTTCCGCAACAGCGCATGTCACCCGGCGGAAGCGCCTGGGATTTAATAGCCCGTGGATCGGAAAGGCACCTCGTGCTTCCTTGCGACTCCCGTTTTCGCTCAGCGAGCCCGCAAGCCATTGCATCGGCTGCGGTACAAGGTTTTGGGGTTGCCTTGCTTTCGTCCGCGATAGCGAATCCTCACGTGAAAGCCGGTGAACTTTTCCCCGTTTTTGAAGCGTGGAGATCGCTACCGGCGCCGGTTTCAATCAGCTATCGTTCTCGTCAGTTCGTTCCTGAGCGGGTGCGCGGCCTGATTTCTTACATCAGTGCCACCATGGGTCTTCGTAATCGTAGTGACCTGTCACTATCCGTCCGTAACCTTATTCAATCCGCCCAGATTGAGCATGCGGATGAGCTTCTTCAAACCGGCGAACTTGAAATGTGTGGCCAGTAGGGAACGCGAGTCTAGCGATTACTCCCGGCAACATACGTTCGCTGCTGTCGTTCATCCGGCGTTAATCGCTTCTCCGCCTACACCGACTGTATCGTCCCAAACGAACGTCCAGCGCTCCCTGAACGCAGCGACGACGACTCGGACGGCAGCGCCGGCACCACGCGGGGCGACGGATTCGACGCCGTGCGTGCCGACCCGTAAGCAAACGCCGCGCCCGCCATCCACGATAGCGAGGACGCCGTGCCGTACCAGGCCGCACTCGTCGTATCGTTCTCCGACGACGCACGGACGGACGCCGCCGACAACCCGGCCGCCGCGAGATTCGCTACGCCGCTCGCAATCTGCAGCCCGCGACTCACTCTGCCGCGCGTACCGTCGAGCGCGGCGTGCGCCATGCTCGTGATCGCGCTCAAGCCCCATGCCGCCGACGACGCGTAACCGAGATTGGTCTGCGTGCTGTCCGTATTGAACACGGACGCGGTGCTCAACGCCCCCGCGCTGAAGTTCATGAAGTTGCCGAACGATGCCAGTCGGCTGGAGGGTTGCGTGTTGCCCGCTTCCGACATCCCGGCGGCACCGCCCCATAACACCCCGCTTACGGCACCGCTTGCTGTCGATGCGACGGAACCCGGTACGACTCTCGACGCCACCAGCGACGCCCCCGCCGCCAGACCATCGACCAGCGGCGCGAATTGACCTACCTTTTGCCGTGTGGATTGGGGACTCGCATGCTGTTGCGCCACCTGTTGTACCGCTTGTTGGCCACCCGGCTGCGCAGGCGGATGAAGCGGTTGCGGCGGCGCCATGTCGATCACGGCATGGTCGGGACGCTGCGCGGGAGCCTCGCTGCCCGACGGCCGAGGCAGCATCGGCGACAGCACCGGCGAGCTCGAGCCGCTGGACGGATTGTGATGCATCGGTGTCAGCCCCGCCCCATTCGAGCGGTTCGACGGCGGAGAACGCATCGGCGACAGCGTCGCCGCACTATTCTGCAATCTGTCGACGGGCGGCGTGGCGGCACGCCCAGGGCTGCCATGCGGCGGCGGGGTCATCGGCGACAGCACCGGGCTGCTGGAGTGCATACCGATCGGGAGCGGCGCGCTCCGAGACCGTGGCCTGTCGCTGCCGACCGCTCCGTGCCCGGGGTCGTAGCGGGGCGTCGGCGGATGGAAGACCGGATCGCTATTTGCGTTGAGCGGCTTCGGGCCTTTACTTCCGTTGCCATCGGATTGCCGCATGAGATTGTCCTGGCGTCAGGTGGGTGGGCGCGAGAAGAAGGCGAACAGACCCAACTGATCGAATGCTTCTCTCCCCCTCCCTCACACAAGCTTCGTGCCAGTTGACCTCCAATGTGGCGCGCGCCTTGCGCCACGAGACCGACGCCGTAATCCGGCGGTGTTCGCGCGCCGTGCAATGGGCACGATTTCACCCAGGCCAGCGCTTGCCCCGAGGGCAAGACCATTCGTCCGTCACCTGTGCATCCCTGCCGTGCCGAGGTTGGTTCGTCGGGCGCGAGATGGGAAAAAATCGCCCCCTCTGGGTCGAATCGAACCCTGCCGTCATGAGCGACGAATCCCCTTCCCGCGCCCGGCTATTCCAGGTGAACGAGGGAGAAACGAATCTCCCTCGCCGTGCTCACTCCCGTTCAAGCGCCTCGATCGCTCTCGCAACACCCGTACCATAAGCAGGATCGGCCTGAGCGCAGTGCTCGATATGCAACTGCTGGACCGGCTTCGAAACACCGTTCAGCGCGCGCGCCGTGTTCTCGAACAAGGTCTGCTGCTGCGCGGCCGTCATCTTGCGGAACAGTGCGCCCGGCTGTGAATAGTAGTCGTCGTCGACGCGATGATTCCAGTGATCGGCCGTGCCTTCTATCGACAAAGGCGGCTCCCGATAATCGGGCTGCTCCTGCCATTCACCCCGCGTATTCGGCTCATACGGTGTGGCGCCTCCCGTATTCGCATCGACCCGCAACAGCCCGTCGCGATGATAACTATGCACGTATTTCGCACCACGCGGCGCATTCACCGGTACCTGGTGATAGTTGACACTCAACCGGTAACGTTGCGCGTCGCCGTACGAAAACAGCCGTCCTTGCAACATCTTGTCGGGCGAAAAGCTGATACCTGGCACCACGTTGGCGGGCGCGAACGCGGCCTGCTCGACATCGGCGAAATGGTTGTCGGGATTGCGGTTCAACTCCATCACGCCGACTTCGATCAGCGGATAGTCGCGCTTTGGCCAGACCTTGGTCAGATCGAACGGATTGATCGGATAACTGCCCGCTTCTTTCTCCGGCATGATTTGTACAAACAGCGTCCAGCGCGGAAACTCGCGCCGTTCGATCGCTTCGTACAGGTCGCGATGATGCGTTTCGCGATCACGGCCCACCAGCGTTTCGGCTTGCGCGTCCGTCAGGTTTTCAATGCCCTGCTGCGAGCGGAAATGGAACTTCACCCAGTAGCGTTCGTGCGCGGCGCTGATGAAACTGAACGTGTGGCTGCCGAACCCATGCATATGGCGGAACGTCTTCGGAATACCGCGCTCGCTCATTACGATCGTGACCTGATGCAACGCTTCCGGCAGTTGCGTCCAGAAATCCCAGTTGCTCTCCGCGCTACGCAAACCCGTGCGCGGGTCACGCTTGATTGCGTGATTCAGGTCCGGGAACTTCAATGGGTCGCGCAGGAAGAACACCGGTGTGTTGTTGCCCACCAGATCCCAGTTACCCTCTTCGGTATAGAACTTCAACGCGAAGCCACGAATGTCGCGCTCCGCGTCGGCCGCGCCACGCTCGCCCGCCACGGTTGAAAAGCGCGCGAACATTTCCGTCTTCTTGCCGACTTCGGAGAAGATCGCGGCCCGCGTGTACTTCGTGATGTCGTGCGTGACCGTGAACGTACCGAATGCGCCGGATCCTTTCGCATGCATGCGCCGCTCGGGAATCACTTCACGGTCGAAGTGAGCGAGCTTCTCGATAAGCCACACGTCTTCGAGCAGCGCCGGACCGCGCGGACCGGCGGTGCGAATATTCTGGTTATCGACGACGGGTGCGCCGAAGGCGGTAGTGAGCTTTTTCATCGGAGATCCTGTATCAACCCGAAATGACAGGCATGGTCATGACCGCTAGGGCATGCCCGGATGCCGGCGTCGGCTGGCTTACGCCGTTGCGCCGCCGGTGCATGCGCAGCCGGCATGATGCGCGTGGTCGGCTTTGCTGTCGTCCCACGCCGAGCCGAGAATGATCTGGCAGAAGTTCAGACGCTTGTACGACGGATCGCGAAGCTCGAGTACGTCGGCCTTGACGTTACCGAACGTCGTCTCGGGCTTCTTGATCGTGCCTTGCGCGAATGCGTCGATAATGCCGTTCTTGAAGGTCTTTTCGCGCGGGTGTGCCGCCACGACCGCGTTGCGCTGCTCGTCGCTGAATTCGTTGTAGCTCAGTCCCAGCACGTCCATCTCGACCCCGGCGGTCACGAGCGCGACAACCGGCTTCATGTGTTCGGGAACGCCCGGCGTCGTATGCAGCGCGATCGAAGCCCACACCTGGTCGATGTCGTACTCGTTCATGCGGTACTGCGTCATGAAATCGCGCGCGGCATTGGCGCCATCCACTTCGAAGCGAAGGTTCTCGCTGCTATAGGCCGGCATCAGGCCCATGTCGTGGAACATCGCACCGAGGTACAGCAGTTCCGCGTCGTACTTCAGGCCCTTGCGGTTGCCGCTGAGGGCGCCGAACAGGAAGACCCGGCGCGAGTGGTTGTACAGCAGATCGGTTTCGGTATCGCGAACCAGTTCGGTCGCGGCGCGTGCAATGGCGCTGTCGGGGATTTCGATGCCTGCGATGTGGGTGTTAGTCATGTCGGTTCCTTCGCTGATGGGTGGATGGAGGACATACACGCCCTCCCAATGTCCGCCTGGCGCAGTTGCTGGCGTCAAGGCCTCGCGGTGAAACCAGTATTGGCTAACGGCCGCCGGCGGGCAACGAAGTTGGGCCGCTGAAGTCTGCCAACGTGGCCGTGTAAGCTGCCACGCCGCTTTGAGACGGCGAATTGCCAGGCGCAATGGCTCGCCTGGCTGACGCAACTGGTCGACAATGACGACCCGACTTGACCTGCCTCGACCCGCCTCGACTCGACCCGCTATCGGCTCAGAACGGTTTGGTCGGCAGGTACTTGCCGTCGAGCGTAATCACCGCACGCGATCCCCCCTCCGGATCGTCGACCTTCTGGATATCGAGCTTGAAATTGATCGCGCTGATAATGCCGTCGCCGAACTTTTCATGCACGAGCGCCTTGAGCGTCGAGCCGTAGACCTGCACGATTTCATAGAAGCGGTAGATGGTCGGATCGGTCGGCACGCCGCCCGGAATACTGCCGCGCACCGGCACGGTCTGTAACAGGCGTACGGCGTGCTCGTCGAGATCGAGCTTATCGGCGACCACTCTCGCCGCGTCGGCGGGCAGCGGATGCTGGCCGAGCAGCGCGGCCGTGACGAACGCGAGACTCAGGCCCGTACCTTCGTTGATCTCTTCAAACGTCAGATTCTTGCGAATCTTCGCGTCGATGATGACGTCCGTCAGGTTCTGGCGGGAACTCGGGTTGATTTGCGATTGAGTCATGAGCGTTCCTTCGTTTGAAAACACAGGATGGACGCAGCCGGAAAGCGCCGCGTAGGCGTGGCACCGACCTCAGAATACGCCGCGAAAAAACCAGCCGTTGCGTCATGCCGTTCCCGGTTCCGCGCATTGATCGCAATCCCGTACCAAATGGAACAAGACCGTGCAATCTTCCGCCGGCTTCGGGTCCGTATGCTCTCCCTGCAGCGACCCACTATCGCTGGCATTCCGGAACGAGGCCGGGCACGACCGCTGTTCATACCGTACACGCGGCATCGACGTGGTCACCGGGTCTCCAGATCGCTGCTCTCTTTCAACGTTGGAGAAATCGTATGGCCGATTACAAAACCACCACTCTCGTCGTCGGTGCATTCGCCGCCGCCCTCGCCGCCTTGACGGCCACCTCCGCCAGCGCACAGGAATTCACCGCGGCACAGAAGAAGATTCAGGCCGAGCATACGGCGCTCGTGAAGTCGGGCAAGGTCGAGCCCTGCTTCGGCACGGCAATGAAGGGGCAAAACGACTGCTACGCCGGAGCGGGCACCACCTGCGCCGGCACCAGCACGACGGACTATCAGGGCAACGCATTCAAGCTGGTGCCCAAAGGAACCTGCACCGGCATCTCCACACCGAACGGTCCCGGCAGCCTGTCGCCGAAGGCCTGACATCGATCGGCGGCCGGGCGTCGTCAAGCCCGGCCTCGCAGTGCTCACCGCAATAATGGTTCGCCATGCCAGAGTCGCTCTCTCACGATGTCCGACAGAGCCTGCCCCAGCGCGCCGGGGTCGGGCTTAAAGCGCAGCATTACCACACGATCCTCGAATCGAGGCCGGACATCGGTTTTTTCGAGGTGCATGCGGAAAACTATATGGGCGCCGGTGGGCCGCCGCATCGCTTTCTGTCCGCCATACGCGAGCATTACCCCTTATCGCTTCACGGCGTCGGCCTGTCGATCGGCGCGGACCGTTCGCTCGACCCGGAGCATCTCCATCGGTTGAAACGACTCATTGCACGCTATACGCCGGCGCTGTTTTCCGAACACCTGGCCTGGTCCAGTCACGATTGCGGCTTTCTCAACGATCTGCTGCCGGTTCCCTACACCGCGCGGAGCCTCGCGCGCGTGGCGGACCACATCGACCGGATTCAAGAGGTGCTCGGCCGGCAGATGCTGCTGGAAAACCCGTCGACGTACCTCGCCTTCGAGGAAAGCACGTACCCGGAGACCGATTTCATCGCCGCCGTCGCGCAGCGCACCGGCTGCGGCCTGCTGCTCGACGTCAACAACGTGTACGTCGCCTCGATCAACCAGCAGTGGGACCCGTTTGCCTATATCGATCGCTATCCGCTCGCGGCCGTGCAACAGATTCATCTGGCCGGTCACACCTGCGAGGCGGATGATAAGAACCGCCCGCTGCTTATCGATACGCACGACCGTCGCGTCGCGGACATCGTGTGGGATCTCTTCGCGCAGGTAATCCGCCAAACCGGTCCCCTTCCCACCTTGATCGAATGGGACGCGAACCTGCCCGACTGGCCGACGCTCGAGGCGCAAGCGAGGCGTGCCGACAGCGTCGTTCAGGCTGCCATGCAACCGGTCGGCATCGACCATGTAATTAGCCGTCCGTCACTCATCGCCATGCGTCACCCGCGCACAGAGGTGCAAATACCATGATCAAGCGACAAGTCCTTGTTTATTACGCGTGGAGCCGGCCAGGCGAGAACGGTGCGCCGCTCCATATAATCGACGACCGCTTTCCGGCGCTCTTCGAAAGTCGCAGGATGGGTTTCCCGAGATTTCACGAATTCTCCGATCCGCGCGAGTTCGATCAGAGCATCAACGGCTTCCTCGACCACATCATGAAGCGCAACTTCACCGCCTTTGTCGAACTGGCGACGGCGTTGACGGGCCAGAGCGTCACGGAGATCGAACGCGTGGCGGACGACGGCACTCTCACGCCACTCGACGCGCGTCTTCTCGACGGCGTCGACACGCTGATCGTCATCAGTTTCGACTCGCTGCGTACCGCTCAAACGGCGGGCAGCGAAGAAATCGACGCGTTGCGCGCCTTCCTCGGACAAGCCGACCATCTCGCCTTCATCTGCCCGCACCACGATATCGGCGACGTCACGGGGCTGCCGGAAAACGAGCTACTGGAGCGTCAGATCGCCGAATTCCATCATCACGGCGACAAGACAATTCCGCCCCGGCAGCGGTTCGGGGGCTTCGCGCGTTCGGTGCTCGCCGCCCTTGGCGTACCGGTGGAAAATCGCTTCGGACTCAGGCCGTCGGCCGCAGCGGATGGAACGCCAACGCCGATTGAAGCGGATACGGCACTCGATCGATTGGGCTTGCTGCAGAGAGTCCGCACGTTTAATCTTCATGCGCATTTGCCTCAGCTTGAACGACTCGGCGAGGCCGTCGAAAAACTCGATGTGCTGGTTCGACAGCGAATCGACCTCAGCGCGCCGCCGCATCCGTTCACCGATGAACGCGCGACATTCGACGCCCTCCTGCAATCGCGACCGGACACGTTCGCGGGCAGCCTGCTCGTTAGCGATACCACGCTCTGGAGTTCAACGGCCGGCGGGGTCGACAGTCTTCGCGAGCTGTGGACGAATGTGGTCCAACGGCCGCTACGGACTTGAGCGCGTAATGGCACACTCCCATCGGCATCAAGGGTCCGCAAGCTCGTTGAGTGGCGAAATCGACGTCCGCTCAAGTCTGCGTCCCGATGACTTATACGACCGGCAGAGGCACTTTGCCGCCGCGCTACTGGATCCGGATAGCCCAGTTCCTGCCGGCCTGCTCGGCCCCGACCGCGAACCCAGCGAAAAGCGCTTTAACGTCTACCGGAACAATGTCGTGGTTGGCCTCGTCGAGACGTTGAGGGCGGCGTATCCCGCCGTATGCCGTCTTGTCGGCGACGAATTCTTCGCGGCGATGGCGCGCGTCTACGTTGCACTCGAACCGCCGAGGTCGCCCATCATGCTCGACTACGGCGAAACTTTCGCGGCGTTCATCGACAAATTCGAGCCCGCGAACAGCGTGCCGTATCTGGCCGATGTCGCCCGACTCGAACGCGCGTGGGTGGAGGCGTATCACAGCGCGGAGGCGCTGCCGATCGACCCGGCTCGACTCGCCACGATCGATTCGCAAAGCCTGCCCCGGGTCTGCTTTGCGCTGCATCCTTCGATACGCGTCGTACGGTCCACGTTTCCCGCCGTGCGGATATGGCAGACAAACGTGGGCGGCGGTGAGCCTGTCGCTATCGACCTGACCAGTGGCGGCGAGCATGCCCTTGTGGTTCGTCCGCTTGCCGAAGTCGAGGTTCGCCAAATCCCTGCCAGCGCAGCGACATTTATTTTGAGCGTTGCGGCCCACGCACCCATCGCCGATGCGGCGACGCTTGCTCTCGAAGAAGACGCCGATTTCGATCTGACCGGCACGCTTCGCGATCTGTTCGCGGTCAATACGATCGTCGGATGGAGCCTGCGAGAGGCCACCCTGTTTAGCCCCACTGCGAGGGTCGCATGAATCAGATGACTGCGCGGACAAAGGGCCGCTTCGAACTGCGGGTTCGCGCGGCGTTGGAGCACATCGAGGCGCTCGGGTGCAGTCTCGCTCCGCCTGTCTTGCGAATTGCTCTCGCGCTGCCGTTCTTTCGATCCGGTCTGACGCGATGGGATGGCCTGCTGTCCATTTCGCCCGCCACGCTGTTCCTGTTCGAGAATCAATTCAAAGTACACGTGTTCGGCGGCGCCTATGGCTTCCCGGCGCCCGACACGGTCGCGCTTCTGGTTGCCGTGGCGGAAATAAGCCTGCCGATTCTGCTCGTGCTCGGATTTGCGACCCGATTCGCGGCGCTGGCTCTATTGGTCATGACGGGCGTGATCCAACTGGTCTTCCCCGATGGCTGGGCGAATTTTCATCTCTATTGGGCGTCGCTCGCCGTTGCGATCATGGCGCTCGGTGCGGGGCCTGTGTCGGTGGATCGCCTGATAAGTCGCCGGTTCCATTCACGGGATCTCTGACGATCGCATCCATGCCATTGCGCCGGTCGATCCGCACGACTCGCGTTCAGATTCTTTCCAGAGAAAAGCAATGGACCACTCCGAGATAGCCGATGCATGGAAGTACTCGCTCGACCTGCTCACGCAGATGCAGTTGCCGAAGCCACGCTGCGGTTCCCGCTCCGGTTCCGGCACGAACGCATACGATTGTTGCAAGCGCACCGATCTCGCCACTCGTGGCAAGCGACGCGTTCGCGTGGTCCGCGAGCGAGCCGTCCATCTGCATATCGTGGAAAAATATTCGAGCTCGGCGATCGCCGTCTGCTGGCGCGACGCGACCTCCGGGTGTTATGGCGAGCAATTGTGGAAAGCCGTCACGGCACGGGCGGGGGCGACCTGTGCGCTAAGTGGCTTGCGGATTCGTCGCGGCGACGCGGTGTTTCGACCTTGGGCACGCGGCTACAAACCGGGCAATGGCGACTCGATGATTCTCGCTTCGGCCGTCGAGCACACCACTCAGGAGGCGTGTGATTGCGTCGCCGTGTAAGCAGGATCCGACGTTATTCGTGCGTGCCTTTCATTGCACGCCGTTTGCCGTTTTCCCGCGCGAACGCGGCCGGCGTACAGCCCACGTGCCGGTGAAAACGCCGCGTAAAGTGACTCTGATCCGCAAACCCGGTCATGAGCGCGATGGCCGAAAGCGGAATGGCCGTTTCCAGAATGAGCGATTGCGCGCGACGAATCCGGCATTGTTCGACAAAGCCGATCGCCGTCATTCCCGTGCTTTGCTTGAACAGACGCGTGAAGTGGAAACGGCTCACGTTCACTATGCCGGCCAGTTCGATGAGTCCAATCGGTCGGTCCAGATTCTCCTCCACATACGCGGTGATCCGAGCCACTTCGACCCGGCTCAACGTGGGCAGAACTTGCGGTACCACCGGCTCGAAAACGTTGTAACTACGCAGCAGATGCGCCGCGAGCGCGAACGACATCTGATCGACAATGAGCGTCTGCGCGGGATGAGCCTTGCGATCCAGTTCGCCGATCAGAATCCGCGCGATGTGTTCGATGATCGGATCTTTCGTTTCGAACACATTCCGGATTTCGATCCGCGACGTGCTGCGGTGCCCGATCTGCCCGGCGGCCGACTCGATCAGCGCGGTCGGAATGCGCAATCTCGCCGTTGCGGATGCACTGCCCTCCCATAACGAATCGTAGCCGGCTGGCATGAGCATTGAAACGCCGGCCGTCACGAGACTTTCGTGGACCGTTCCATCGCGACCCTGAACCAGGCGCGCGCTGCCGGTCGGGCAATAGCAGATCAGGTGATGATCGAGCGAGGGATAGCGCTCGGATACATCGGGGAGCGGAGCGTACAGGTCCACCGTGACGCCTGACCAGTCGCGCTCGCGCGTGGTTGCCGTGGGACGATGAGACAGGACATGCACGATCTCGTCGATAGTGACGGGTTTATCCGCGGTTTGAGAAATCGTTGACATGTCACGGTGCCGGATCTGCTTGCTTCGAGCGCAAATGCTAACACGACAATAGTCCCATTCGGGACCGCCGTGAATCACTTTGGAGAACGATAAAGCGGGACATGATCCTGCGTTCCACCATGAAGCCCTCCGTAGCGTTTCAGGCATCAACCATCGACCAAACTGAGCACGAGTGTTCAATTCAACGCTCGGGAGTTCTGCTACGCTGAACTCGCCTTTCCATGTCGCGGGCCATTTCAATCGGCCGCGAGGGCAAATGCCCAATCCCGTTCATTCCTCCCCGTTCGCGTGAGCTCAGGGCGCTAGCTTGATGAAACATTACGATGTCGTCGTCATTGGCTGCGGCGCGGGCGGTTACAACACCGCGATCCGGGCGGCCCAGCTCGGCCTCTCTGTCGTCTGCGTGGAACGAGCGTCGAATGTCGGCGGAGCGGGCATCCGCAGCGGCTGCATGCCGTCCCGATTGCTGCTTCACACGTCCGAAATCTACGAGCTGGCCAGCAAGAATGCCGCGCTGGGCATCGACTGCGTGCCCACGCTTAATCTCGCACAGATGATGGCGCACAAGGCCGCCACCGTTGAGAAGATGTCGCATGGCGTTCATAAACTGCTGCACAAGCACGGCGTCACGCTCATCTACGGACACGCACTGCTCGTCGCCGCGGGACAGGTCGTCGTCAGGAAAGCGGGCGGTGTGCGGCAATCCTTGCGCGGCAACGCCGTGGTGATCGCAACGGGCTCGGAACCCATCCCGCTCCCCTTTGCACCTTTCGATCACAGGCGAATTCTCGATTCCACCGATGCGTTGTCACTCGAGCGCGTACCGCGACATCTAGCGATTATCGGCGCGGGTGCGGTCGGTGTGGAACTCGGTTCGATCTGGCGCCGCCTCGGTTCGCGCGTGACGCTGATCGAGCGTCGCGATCGTCCATGCCATTGGCTCGATCGCGACGTGACAGCCACGCTGGAACGCTCGCTGCGGCGACAAGGTATCGCGATCCGATTAGAGAGCGACGTGATCGGTATCGACAAGCGCACGGACAGTGTTTCCATTCAACTGCGCACGGCAGGATCGAGCGAGATCGCCACGCTCGACGCTGACATGGCGCTCGTCGCGATCGGCCGACGGCCGTCGACGGCGGGCTTGAACCTCGCGAGCGTGGGCCTTCCATCCGCTCAAGAAGGCGGCTTATCTCAGCAAGGCCTGCTGACCCACGCTGCCGGAATATGGATGATCGGCGACGCGGCGAGCGGCTCGATGCTGATGTCCAAAGCCGAAGAAGAAGCGATAGCGTGCGCCGAACGGATTGCCGGTTTGCCCGGCTTCGTCAACTACGCGTCGATCCCCTACGCGCTTTACACCCGCCCCGAGGTCGCCATGATCGGCAAAACCGAGGACGACCTTCGTGGAGCCGGCGTGGCGTATCGAATCGGCTATTGCCCGATCGCCGCTAATGCGCGCGCCGCCATCTGCAGCACCGCTGATGGCTTCGTGAAACTGCTGGTCGACGCTCAGACGAACCTGATCGCGGGCGCTCATCTGGTAGGCCCAGGCGCGGCCGAGCTGGTTTCGCAGGTGGCCATTGCGATGGAAGCGTCGATGCTGTGCGAAGACTTTGCCCGAATCTGCCATCCCCATCCCGTCTGGTCCGAGGCACTGCGTCAGGCAGCGATGGCCGCGGGTGGATGGATGATGCACGCGTAGCGCACGGCGTCACCGAACGCGCCATGCAAACCATACGAACCATACGAACGTCAGCGCTATTGCAGTGCACGCCGGCAATCCGCTTGACGAGCCGCGCCCGCTAAACCGCGCATCCGGTCCGCTCGTGCCGCGCAAGGCGAGACAAACAACAGTAGGAAAACGTCGGGCGCAAGTGACACCCGGAGCCGGAAAATCTGCGCCATGTCGGCGCGGCAAATCGACGTATGTCAGCGATTCACGCGATCGGTCATTGCTCGCGCTTACCGTTCGCCTGCGCCGAGCGCGGCCCCGAGCGTCGTCGCCCCTGCTCGCGCGCAAACACTGCCGGCGTACAACCGACATGCCGATGAAAGCGCCGCGTGAAATGGCTCTGATCGACAAAGCCCACCGTCAACGCGATCTCCGCGAGCGGCCGGTCGGTGTCGGTAATCAGCGATTGCGCCCGGCGAATCCGGCACTGCTCGACGAAGCTGATTGCCGTGCTGCCCGTACTGCGCTTGAACAGCCGGCTGAAATGAAACCGGCTCATATTCACGACCGAGGCCAGATCTTCGAGGCTGATCGTGCGATCGAGATGATCTTCGATGAACTCGGTCAGGCGCGCGATTTCGAGCTTGCAGAGCGAGCGCTCCGGCGAGACCGCCACCAGTTCGAATGCGTTGTAGCCGCGCAGCATGTGGGCGGCCAGCGCGGTGGATAGCGCGTCGATGATCAGTACCTGAACGGGATGCGCCGGCCGCTCCATTTCCCCGAGCAGCGTCTGCGCGAGGTGCTCGATGACGGGATCGCGCACCTGAAACACATTGCGGATTTCCACTTGCCCTGGCCGCTGCCCCAGTTGCTCGGCCGCCGAGTCGACCAGCGAGGTCGGCACGCGCAGCCGGGCGGACAATCCCGAATCGCCTTCCCACGCCGACTCGTAACCGGCGGGCATGATGTAGGAAGTGCCGGCCGTAATGACGCTCGCATGAACCACACCGGCGCGGCTCTGAATCAGTTTCGCGCTGCCCGACGGGCAGTAGCAGATCAGATGATGATCGAGGCCCGCATGGCGCTCGGCGCAACCGAAGTAAGGACGGTGCAGATCGGCTGTCACCCCACTCCAGCCGCGCTCGCGGGTGGTGGCGATGGGCCGCTGGGGGCGCGCGCTCAAAATCTCGTCGATGGAGATCAATCTGGAGTGTGAATTGAAGATGGTGACCATGTGCGCCTCCCTTACGAGCGATGCCTGCGGTGGCCACCGCAGTGGCGACGTCAACCACACCGAACGCCCGTGTCCCGCGGCGATCCTGACGTTTTATTGTGTCACAGGTTTCAAAGGCGCAGACATTCCCCCTTGTTCGACGCGGTTTCAGCTCGGCTGCCGGATCGGCGGCGCTATGCCGATCCGTTCCGGTATGCCAGCGAGCGCGAGTCGCGGCACAGAGAGCATACGGAAGCGGACCCCGCCGAAGATTGCATGTTCTTGCTCCATTTGGTATCGGATTGCGATCGATGAGTTCGGCGGGCGTTTGGGCATACCGTACTGCTCGAAGTAACGGCGCGAACCCACGCAAACGAGAGGCGTGCCTGCCACGCGTTTTGCCGACCGCATTGCACGCGCGCCGATCGCCGCCAATTCACCCCGAATGCCGGTTCCCCCACATACCTCCCCCTTACGATTTGTCATCCTGACACCTCGGGCGTGTGTGGGGAGGTCGCCATGTCGGTCTATGTCGATGAAGGGTTCCGGCCCTGTGTCACGGAATGCGCAACGGTCGCGTTCCGGGTCTGCTGCGATGATCGCGTGCAGATTTTCGAAGTCAGCGCCGAGGCGCTCATCACCTTCTGCGGCGCGGCCAGCAAGCGCAAGCAGGACCTGCTGATCGCGTTCGAGGACGCGCAGCAGGAGATCCTGTCCGTCGCGGCACGCAAATGGACGTTCAGACCGACCGAGGCGGTCTGGCTCGGCCTCGACGAATTCCGAATGGTCAGACATTAGGTGTGCCAGAATCGCGCTCATGACCTGGATCGCCGCCCTGCCGATGTATAACGTCACGCCCGCTCTCGCCTCCGAATGGCGCGAGTGGCTGACCGCCGTGTTGCTTAAGGTCAAGCCTGCCTGCCGCATCGTCGAACCCGACGAAGAGTTGCACGGCTTCTGGCGCCGCCCCAATCTGCTGATCTCGCAGACCTGCGGCTATCCGCTGATGCATGGCTTGCACGAACAGGTGCAGTTGATCGCCACGCCGCGCTTCGACGCGCCGGGTTGCGAAGGCGCGGACTATTCGAGCGTACTCGTGACACGCGCCGACGCACCGTTCGACACGCTGGCCGCCTGCCGGGGGGCGCGCGCCGCCTACAACCAGGACGACTCGAATAGCGGCATGAACGTGTTTCGTCACGCCGTAGCACCGCTTGCACGGGGCGGTGCATTTTTCAGCGCGGTCGTGCGGACCGGCTCGCATCTCGGATCGTTGCGCGCGGTCGTGGAAAATCGCGCGGACGTCGCCGCGATCGACTGTGTGACGTTCGCGTTCGTCAACGATGAAATACCTGAACTTGCCCGGCAAGTGCGGCGGATCGGCGTGACGGCGCCGTCGCCGGGACTTCCGTTGATCGCGTCGAACACCGTGCCGCCGCAGACGATTGAAGCCTTGCGCGACGCATTGAACGACACGCTCACCACCCAGCCCGAACGCGCAAAACGCCTGCGTTTGCAGGGCTTTTCCACGCTGACGCTCGCCGACTACGAACGCATCGAGCAACTCGAAGACGAAGCGCGCGCCGTCGGCTATCCGCGCCTCGCCTGAGCTTTACGTCAGCGCTTTACGCCGACTGCACGTCCAGCACCAGAAGTTGCGCGCCGTCGGCCACCTGATCGCCCACCGCATACAACACTTCCGACACCGTGCCCGCCGCCGGCGCGCCGATCGTGTGCTCCATCTTCATCGCTTCCATCACGATGAGCGGCGTGCCCTTCTCCACCACCGTGCCCGGTTCGACCAGCACCGCGATCACCTTGCCCGGCATCGGCGCGGTCAGACGGCCTTCGCCGCCTTCCGCGTCCGCGGCATGCGCCAGCAGGTTCTGCCATTCGAACGATAGCGTTTCGCCAAGGCAGAACACATGGAACGTGTCACCGTCGACAAACACACGGCCGGTTGCGCGCGCATCACCGATGGTCGCGCGGAACTCGTGTTCACCCGCGCCGCCCGACCAGCTGAAGCCTTCACTGACGCCGTCGTGTTCCAGCGTTTGCGTGTCGCCGTCGCGGGCGAACGTGACGGTGAACGCGCTTTCGTCGTCGAGATTGCGCCAGCCCAGTGTCTGCGTGTAGCCGCTATTCAGTCGCCAGTGCGACAGCGCATCCCACGGCGACGCGCCGTGAGCGGCGCCCCCTTCACGCGTCAGCAACGCCGCGCAGGCGAGCGCCAGCGCCTCCTTGAACGGCTTCTTCACCGGCGCGAACAACGCGTCGTGATGACGCTCGATCAAACCGGTATCCAGATCGCCCGTCGCGAACGGCTCGCTCGTGACAATGCGCTGCAGAAACTCGACGTTGGTATGCGGGCCGACCACTTCGCACGCATGCAGCGCGCGGCTCATGCGCGCCAGCGCTTCCTCGCGCGTGGCGCCATGCACGATCAGCTTGGCGATCATCGGGTCGTAGAACGGCGTGATGGTGTCGCCTTCGCGCACGCCGCTGTCGATCCGCACCGGCGCCTTGCGTCCCGGCTCGCCCATGCCGATCACGAATTCCACGCCCTCCGGCATGCGCAGATGCTTGAGCGTGCCCGTCGACGGCAAAAAGCCGCGCGCCGGATGCTCGGCATAGATACGCGCTTCGATCGCGTGGCCGTCGAGTTTGAGTTGTTCCTGCGTGAGCGGTAGCGGCTCGTCGCCGGCAACGCGCAGTTGCCATTCCACCAGGTCCTGCCCCGTCACCATTTCGGTCACCGGATGCTCGACCTGCAGGCGCGTGTTCATTTCCATGAAGTAGAAATCGCCGCTGGGGGCCATGATGAACTCGACCGTACCCGCGCCGACGTAATTCACCGCGCGCGCCGCGGCCACCGCCGCCTCGCCCATTTCGCGCTTGATCTCAGCGGACAAACCCGGCGCCGGCGCTTCCTCCAGCACCTTCTGGTGACGCCGCTGCACCGAGCAATCGCGATCGAACAGATACACCGCGCCGCCATGACGGTCCGCGAACACCTGTACTTCCACGTGACGCGGTCGCGTCAGATACTTTTCGATCAGCACGCGATCGTTGCCGAAGCTGCTCGCGGCCTCGCGCTTGCACGACGCCAATGCCGCCTCGAAATCCTCGCTGCGCTCGACCACGCGCATGCCTTTGCCGCCGCCGCCGGCACTCGCCTTCAGCAGCACCGGATAGCCGATCGCATCCGCCTCGCGATGCAGCAACGTCGGGTTCTGGTCCTCGCCGTGATAGCCCGGCACGAGCGGCACCGCCGCCGCATGCATCAGCGCCTTCGCGGCGGCCTTCGAGCCCATCGCGGCAATTGCCGCGACCGGCGGTCCGATAAAGACGATGCCGGCCGCCTCGCACTGCTGCGCGAAGTCTTCGTTTTCCGACAGGAAGCCGTAGCCCGGATGCACCGCTTGCGCGCCGGTGGCGCGTGCGGCTTCGATAATGCGCTCGACGCGCAGGTAGCTTTCCTTCGCGCTCGAACCGCCGATATGCACTGCTTCGTCGCAGGCGGCTACGTGTTTCGCGTCGGCGTCCGCATCGGAATAGACCGCCACGCTCGCGATGCCGAGCCGCTTGCAGGTCGCGGCGACGCGGCACGCAATCTCGCCGCGGTTGGCTATCAGGATCTTGTTGAACATGAAATGTCTCGATGAAGTGTGCCGTTGTTCGGGGCTGTTGTTCTGGTCAGAGGCGTTCGCCGTGTTTCAATCGCGCCAGGACGGCGTGCGTTTTTCGAGGAACGACGCGACGCCTTCACGCCCTTCCGCGCCGGCTCGCGTGCGCGCGATACGCGCCGCCGTGTCGTCGATCAGCGCGTCGTTCAACTCGCGGCCCGCGATATCCTGCACGAGCTGCTTGCACGCGCGCACCGCTTGCGGTCCGTTCGCACAGAGCGTGCCGGTGATCTGCTGCACGGTCGCATCCAGTTGCTCCGCGCTCACCGCTTCGCTGACCAGACCGAGGCGCAACGCCGTCGCGCAATCGAACTGCTCGGCGGTCGTGAAGTAGCGGCGCGAGGCCTGCTCGCCCAACGCGCGAATCACGTAGGGCGCAATGGTCGCGGGAATCAGGCCGAGGCGCGCTTCGGACAGACAGAAACGCGCGCTCTCCACCGCCACCACGATGTCGCACGCGGCAATCAGACCCATGCCGCCCGCGTATGCGTCGCCGTTCACGCGCGCAATCACCGGCTTGTTGCAGCGATAGATCGACGCCAGCATGTTCGCCAGCAGCATCGCGTCGGCGCGGTTCTCGTCGTCCGAGTAACCGGCCATTTTCTTCATCCAGTTCAGGTCGGCACCCGCGCAGAAGGCCTTGCCGTTCGCGGCGAGCACCACCGCGCGCACGTCGTCGCGCGTGTTCAGCGACGTGAAGACCGAGGCTATCTCGGCAATCATCGTTTCATTGAACGCGTTGCGCACGTCCGGGCGATTCAGCGTGACCGTGGCGACCTGGGCGGACACGTCAAGCGTCAGCGTTTCGTATTGCATCGTGGCTCCTGCGCGGGGTTGTGTTGCTGCGCTGTTGTGCTCGTCACATTCTGAACACGCCGAAACGCGTTTCTTCGATCGGAGCGTTCATGCTGGCGGACAGACCGAGACCGAGCACGTCGCGCGTTTGCGCGGGATCGATCACGCCGTCGTCCCACAAGCGCGCGCTCGCATAGTACGGGTGCCCCTGATGTTCGTACTGGTCGCGGATCGGCTGTTTGAACGCTTCCTCTTCCTCCGCGCTCCATGCACCACCCTTGCCTTCGATGCCGTCGCGCTTGACCGTGGCCAGCACCGACGCCGCCTGCTCGCCGCCCATCACCGAGATGCGCGCGTTCGGCCACATCCACAGGAAGCGCGGCGAATACGCGCGGCCGCACATGCCGTAATTGCCCGCGCCGAACGAGCCGCCGATAATCACCGTAAACTTCGGCACCTTCGCCGTGGCCACGGCCGTCACCATCTTTGCGCCATTACGCGCAATGCCTTCGTTTTCGTACTTGCGGCCCACCATGAAGCCCGTGATGTTCTGCAGGAACACCAGCGGAATCTTGCGCTGGCAGCACAGTTCGATAAAGTGCGCGCCCTTGAGCGCCGACTCGGAAAACAGAATGCCGTTGTTCGCAATGATCCCGACCGGGTGCCCCCAGATATGCGCGAACCCGCAGACGAGCGTGGTGCCGTAGCGCGCCTTGAATTCGTCGAAGGCGGAATCGTCGACGATCCGTGCGATCACCTCGCGGATATCGAACGGCTTGCGGGTATCGACGGGAATCACGCCGTACATGCTTTTCGCGTCGTAGCGCGGCGGCTTCGGTTCCTGCAACGCGACCGGCACCTGCTTCACCCGATTCAGATTACCGACGATGCTGCGCGCGATCCCCAGCGCATGCGCGTCGTTCTGCGCGAGATGATCGACCACACCGGAGAGGCGCGTATGCACGTCGCCGCCGCCGAGGTCTTCCGCGCTCACCACTTCACCCGTGGCGGCTTTCACGAGCGGCGGACCGCCGAGAAAAATCGTGCCCTGATTCCTGACGATGATCGACTCGTCGCTCATGGCCGGCACATACGCGCCGCCCGCCGTGCACGAACCCATCACCACGGCGATTTGCGGAATGCCCGCCGCCGACAGATTCGCCTGGTTGAAAAAAATACGGCCGAAGTGATCGCGATCGGGAAACACGTCGTCCTGATTCGGCAGATTCGCGCCGCCGGAATCGACCAGATAAACGCACGGCAGATGATTTTCCGCGGCGACTTCCTGCGCCCGCACGTGCTTTTTCACGGTGATGGGATAGTAGGTGCCGCCCTTGACCGTCGCGTCGTTACAGACGATCACGCACTCCTGACCCGCGATCCGGCCGATGCCGGTAATCACGCCCGCGCCCGGCGCGTCGTTGTTGTACATCTCGTACGCGGCGAGTTGCGAGAACTCGAGAAACGGCGTACCCGGATCGAGCAGTTGCGCGATGCGCTCGCGCGGCAGCAGTTTGCCGCGGCCCGTGTGTTTGTCGCGCGCGGCCTGGCCGCCGCCCAGCGCGAGCTTGTCGATCTTCGCGCGAAGATCGGCGACCAGCGCTTCGAGCGCCGCCGCGTTGGCGCGGAAGTCGTCCGAGCGCGGATTCAGCTTTGATTCGATGATCGGCATGGCGTGGTTTCTCCTGAAGGGTTCACGCTCACGCCGTTTCGGCAAACAGCTCGCGGCCAATCAACATACGGCGGATTTCGCTCGTGCCCGCGCCGATTTCATAAAGCTTCGCGTCGCGCCACAAACGGCCGACCGGATACTCGTTGATGTAACCGTTGCCGCCGAGAATCTGGATCGCTTCGCCGGCCATCCACGTGGCTTTTTCAGCGGTGTAGAGAATCACACCGGCGCAATCCTTGCGCACCTGGCGCACGTGGTCGGTGCCGAGCGTGTCGAGCTGGCGGCCCACCGCATATAGATACGCGCGGCAGGCCTGCAACGTGGTGTACAGATCGGCCACCTTGCCCTGAATCAGCTGGAATTCGCCGATGGATTGGCCGAACTGCTTGCGGTCGTGGATATACGGCACGACCTCGTCCATGACCGCGACCATGATGCCGGTCGGACCACCCGCGAGCACCGCGCGTTCGTAGTCGAGGCCGCTCATCAGCACCTTCACGCCGCCGTTGAGCTGACCGAGAATATTTTCTTCCGGCACCTCGACGTTCTCGAATACCAGTTCGCCGGTATGCGAGCCGCGCATGCCGAGCTTGTCGAGCTTCTGCGCGACCGAGAAACCCTTCATGCCCTTCTCGACGATAAACGCCGTAATGCCGCGCGAATTCGCTTCGGGATCGGTCTTGGCGTAGACGACCAGCGTGTCGCAATCCGGGCCGTTGGTGATCCACATCTTGGTGCCGTTCAGCACGTAGTGGTCGCCCTTCTTTTCGGCGCGCAGCTTCATGCTGACCACGTCCGAACCGGCGTTCGGCTCGCTCATGGCGAGCGCGCCGACGTGTTCGCCGGACACCAGTCTGGGTAGATATTTTTCTTTTTGCGCGGTGGTGCCGTTGCGATGAATCTGGTTGACGCAAAGATTCGAATGCGCGCCGTACGACAAACCGACCGACGCCGATGCCCGCGAGATTTCTTCCATCGCGATCATGTGCGCGGTGTAGCCCATGTTCGCGCCGCCGTATTCTTCCGAGACTGTCATGCCCAGCACGCCCAGATCGCCGAATTTGCGCCACAGGTCCATGGGAAACTGATCCGTGCGATCGATTTCCGCTGCGCGTGGGGCGATTTCTTTGGCAGCGAATCCCGCGATGCTGTCACGCAGCATTTCGATTTCTTCGCCGAGCGGGAATTGCAAACCGGGCAGGTTGCGCATTGCTGTGTCTCCAGGGTTCGTTGGCGGCCGGGCAGCCGGGTCAGGCTGACGGCGAATCCGAGTGCGGCTCGGCGGACGGCGGCGGCCTTGTGAGTCGCCCCTGTCGTCACGCACGAGGCGCGAAACGTTCAAGCCGCATTTCACGCTAGATTGACGTAAGCGTCAATAGGTATTTTTGAGTGTCACTCAGAAATCATCCGGCGCGCATCTGGATCGGTCCATGGCGTGATAGCATCGGCGTAGACAGGCTGATCCGGCCTGCGTCCCGGCCGTCCTTCCGGCCGCTTCCGCGTCCAAAATTTGAACTTGACTCATATGACGGTTGCCCTGAAGGCCGAGTTACCCGCCTCGCGCCGCCAGCCGGCCGGGCGCAAGTCGCAGCAGCGCGTGAAGGAGATTCTTCAGGCGGGGCGCGACGTGTTCTCCGAGAAAGGCTACGAGCGCGCCACGACCGCGGAGATCGCGCAACGCCTCGGCATTTCCGAGGCGACCGTGTTCAGTTACTTTCGCGGCAAGCGCGAGTTGTGCGCACGGGTGATCGGCGACTGGTACGACGAGATCATCGAGGCGATCGAATCCGGCCTGCCGCGCGACGGCAACGTGCGTCAGCAGTTCGCGTTCATCGTACGTACGCATTTGCGGCTGATGCTGCTGAACGGCACGGATCTGTGCGCGCTGGTGCTCTCCGAAGGGCGCGCGCGGCATCACGAGTTGAGCGAAGCCCTCACCGAATTGCAGCGCCGTTACACCGCACCGTTGATGCGCGTCCTCGCGCAGGGCCAGGAGAGCGGACAGATTCGCGCCGACATGCCGTTGCGCCTGCTGCGCTCGATGGTGTTCGGGCCGATGGAACACGTGCTGTGGGACGCCACGCTGGCGAACCGGCATATCGACATCGATGCGACCGCCGATCAGTTGATCGACGTATTGTGGGCCGCGCTCACGCCGCCGGACCTGGCGGTTAGCGCGTTGCAGCAGTTCCGGGTGGAAATCGCGGAGGCGAACCGAAGGTTCGAGGAAGCGGCGAAAAAACGCTAATCTACGGCTTCCGAGTTGAAGCCTGAAGGAGCGTCCACGTGCCTGAAGCGAAACCCGCAAAAGCCACAAGCCCGACTAAGGCCGCAAAGGCCGCTAAACCCGCAAGCCCACCCAAGCCTGCCAGAACCGCGTCAACCAGCCCGACCGCCAACTTCCGCGTCGGCATCGGCGGCTGGACCTACGCGCCGTGGCGCGGCCCCTTCTACCCGTCGGATCTCACGCAAAGCCGCGAACTCGAATACGCGAGCCGGCACCTCACGTCGATTGAAATCAACGGCACGTTTTACGGTTTGCAAAAGCCGTCCAGCTACGAGAAGTGGTATCAGGAAACGCCGGACGATTTCGTCTTTTCGCTCAAAGCCCCGCGTTACGCGACCAATCGTAAAGTCCTCGCGGACGCCAGCGAGACCATCGAGCGCTTCTTCGCGAGCGGCGTGCTACTGCTCAAACAGAAACTCGGCCCGATCAACTGGCAATTCGCGACGACCAAGAAATTCGATCCCGAAGACTTCGAGGCCTTTCTGAAACTGCTGCCGGCGAGCATTGAAGGCCAACCGCTGCGGCACGCCGTCGAGGTCCGCAACGACAGCTTCAAAACGCCGGAATTCATCGCGCTCGCCCGCCAATACCAGGTCGCCGTCGTGCTGGCCGGCGACAGCGATTACCCGCAGATCGCGGACCTGACCGCGCCGTTCGTGTACGCCCGCATCATGGGCACCACCGACAAACACGCCAAGGGCTACACCGCGAAAACGCTCGACGTCTGGGTCGAGCGCGCGCGTCAACTTGCCGCGGGCACGACGCCGGACGATCTGGAAACCTCGGGCGGGCCGCCACCGAAAATCGCCACGCGCGACGTCTATCTGTATGTGATCAGCGGCTTCAAGGAACGCAATCCGGCCGCCGCCATGGCGCTCATCGAACGGCTCTGAGGGCGCACATGCCGATCCGCATGCTGGCCGTCATGCGCGAGTGTCATAATCCCGGCAGCGAATCCGCCACCCCACTTACATACACAGGCCGTGAGGCTATCGCCTCACCCGGTCCGGGAGAATATCTTGAGCGCCCTCGACAACCCCCTGCACGATCAGGAAGTCGGCTCGGCCGACGCCACCCAGGACACCACGCGCATCGACGACACGCGCATCGGCGCGGTCCGTCCGCTGATTTCCCCCGCGCTGCTGCAAGACGAATTGCCGGTGCCGGCTTCGGTGCAGACGCTCGTCGAGAAGACCCGCGCGGAAATCGCCGACATTCTGCATGGCCGCGACGACCGGCTCGTGCTGATCGTCGGTCCGTGTTCGATTCACGACCACGATCAGGCCATCGAATACGCCCGCAAGCTGAAGCGTGCCGCCGAGTCGTATAAAGACGACCTGCTGATCGTGATGCGCGTTTACTTCGAAAAGCCGCGCACCACGGTGGGCTGGAAAGGCTATATCAACGACCCGCGTCTGGACGGCAGCTTCCGCATCAACGAAGGCCTGCGTCTTGCGCGGCAATTGCTGCTCGACATCAACGGATTAGGCTTGCCGACCGCTACCGAATTTCTCGATCTGCTGAGCCCGCAATACATCGCCGATCTGATCGCATGGGGTGCCATCGGCGCGCGCACGACGGAGAGCCAGAGCCATCGGCAACTCGCTTCCGGACTTAGTTGCCCGATCGGTTTCAAGAACGGCACCGACGGCGGCGTGCAGATCGCCGCGGACGCGATCGTCGCCGCGCGCGCAAGCCACGCGTTCATGGGCATGACGAAAATGGGCATGGCCGCGATCTTTGAAACCCGCGGCAACGACGACGCGCATGTGATCTTGCGCGGCGGCAAGCAGGGACCGAATTACGACAGCGCGTCGGTGGAAGCCACGTGTGCCGCACTCAAATCGGCGGGCCTGCGCGAACAGGTGATGATCGATTGCTCGCACGCGAACTCCGGCAAATCGCATTTGCGTCAATTGGAAGTCGTGGAAAATCTGGCGCAACAATTGGCGCAGCACGAACGCCGCATTATCGGCGTGATGCTGGAAAGTCATCTGGAAGAAGGCCGTCAGGATCTGAAAGCCGGGGTGCCACTGCGTTACGGCGTGTCGATCACGGATGCGTGCGTGAGCTGGACGCAAACCGAACCGGTGCTGGAGACGCTGGCCGCCGCCACCCGCAAGCGTCGCGCGGGCTGACGACAAAAACCCACGCGCCGCACCAGCTGCCGATGCTTCATCTCACCGGGAGTTGGGCGGCGCGTGATTCCTCACGCCCGATGTCTCGCTAGTCACGCGCAACGACTGCGCGCGCGCAAAACTCCGGCGCGAAGCGCGTTGCATTACGACGCGTTGACAGCTTCCTTGAAAGCCTTGCCTGCGGTGAACTTCACCGTCTTGGCCGCTGCGATCTGGATCTCAGCGCCCGTCGACGGGTTGCGGCCCACGCGAGCTGCGCGCGCGCCGGTCGAGAAAGAACCGAAACCGACCAGTTGCACCGTATCGCCACCCACCACGGCTTTGGTCACCGCTTCGACGATTGCGTCGATGGTTTGGCCGGTGGCCGCTTTGCTTTCGCCCGTCGCTGCGGCGACTGCATCAATCAGTTCCTGTTTGTTCATAGCACTTCCCGTATGGTAATCATGGAACCGGCGCCGCATCTGTTGCGCCGGGACCGACACACTAACGCATAGGCGCATATTCGCGCAAACCTTGGGTGTAAGCCTTGTATCACCCGCCCAGCGGCAATTTGACGATTTTTTCCGGCAAAGTGCCATAAGAATCGTGCGCTTACGTGATTCCCGGGTCCGGCAATCGTTAAATCCGAATCACAATCCGTTGCAATTTCAGTGCTTTAGCGCGACACAAAGCGATGCCGATGGGCTTTTTTACTATGTTATGGTGGATCGCCTGAAACACGGCAAGACCCGGTCGCAACGCCCGGCGGTGAAGAATTCGCGAGAATAAAAAAATGAAATTTCGCCATATTGCAACATCCTCACCGCTTGCCCCGACGCCCCGCACGGCCGCTGCGGACGGCGCGAGTGACGGCGCGAGCCTCGTTACGGCGACCGGTTCGGGGTCGCCGGCCTCAATCAAAATGCATTAATCGACGGGCGGCAGAAGTGACATATCGCCCGTATTCGGCAGGTCGGAGTTACCGCTCACGATTTATTTCCGCGTTAATCACCCTCAAGCTTGCCCCGGTCGTGCCGATATACAAAGCTGCGTTGGCGGCGCAAACGTTAAAAGGACGGGCATGGTTCGACTAACCAGATTGAGGGAGACGCTATCTGTCGCGGAAGGCGACCCGGAGCTCGTGCGTTCGCAGCTCCAGGCGTTCGGCCGGCAGATCCCGCTGCTCTATTTCATCCTGCTGGTCAACACCATGGCCGTCGCGATCACGCACGTGAATTGCGCGCCGGCCTGGCTGTCCCTTTACGCGCCGACCGTCCTCTGCGCGCTGTGCGTGGTGCGTTGCATCCGCTGGTGGCGCGCCCGGCACCGTGTGCTGACTCACGACAAGGCCGTGCCCGAGTTGCGCAAGCTAATCTGGCTGTCGAGCATTTTCGGCATTGCGTTCAGCACCTGGGCGCTGCTGCTGTTTCCGTACGGCACCGCGTATGAACAGGCCCACGTCGCGTTCTATATCGCGACCACCGTGATGGGCGGCGTGTTCTGTCTGATGCATCTGCGCGCGGCGGCGTTGCTCGTGCTGTCGATCGTGATCCTAAGTTTCTCGACCTTCATGGTGTTCACCGGCTCGCCGGTGTTCATCGCGATGGCGATCGACATGGCGCTGGTCGGCATTGCGCTCGCGTTTATCGTCGAGTTGTATTACCGGACGTTTACCGGCGTGGTGCACGCGCAGAGCGAATTGCTGGCGAGCCAGCAGAAGACCCAGCGTTTGAGCGACGACAACTTCCGGCTCGCGAGCATCGACAGTCTGACCGACCTGCCCAACCGGCGCAGTTTCTTCGCGTCGTTGCGCGCGCTGTCCGAACAGGCGCTCGGCAGCGGCGGCGGTGGCTTCAACGTGGGGCTGATCGATCTCGACGGCTTCAAGCAGGTCAACGATATCTACGGTCACGCGAGCGGCGATCTGGTGCTGCAGGAAGTCGGCGTGCGTCTGCTCGCACTGGCCGAACCCGGCATCTTTTTCGCGCGGCTCGGCGGTGACGAATTCGGCGTGCTCGCGCAGCACGAGCAGTCGAACGAAACGCTGGTCGAATTGGGGCAACGCATTTGCGACACGTTGAGCCAGCCATACCGGGTGGCCGGCAATGTCGCGGAGCTGTCCGGCACGATCGGCTGGGCCGCGTTTCCCGAAGCCGGCACCACGGTCGCGCAGGTGTTCGAACGCGCCGACGCGGCGCTCTACGTCGGCAAGGAAAGCCGCCGCGGCACGCCGGTGATTTTCTCGACCGAACACGAAACACGGATTCGCCGATCGAGTCTCGTGACTCAGGAACTGCGCCACGCGGATCTCGATTCGGAACTGTTTCTGGAGTTTCAGCCGATCTACGACGTGATCGCGCAGCGCACGATCGGGCTCGAAGCCTTGGGACGCTGGCACAACGCGCGCCTCGGCGCGGTCAAGCCGGAGGAATTCATCCGGATCGCCGAGCGCACCGAACTGATTCTGCGCATCACCGAAGTGCTGTTGCACAAAGCGCTCGACGAAGTCGCGCGCTGGCCCGCCGAGCTTTATCTATCGTTCAACCTGTCCGCGATCGACATCTGCACGTCGGCGCGCGCGCGTCGTCTGATCGACATCGTGCAGGCGAGCGGCGTGCCGCCGCACCGCGTATCGTTCGAAATCACGGAGACGGCCGTGACGCGCGATTTCGAACAGGCGCGCGCCTCGCTGACCATGATCAAGAAAGCCGGCTGCCGGGTGTCGCTGGATGACTTCGGCACCGGTTATTCAAGCCTGAGCTATGTGCATAGACTGCCGTTCGACACGATCAAGATCGATCGCAGTTTCATGACCGATGTGGATACGAACAGCGCGTCCAAGAAGATCGTCAAATCGGTGCTCGACTTGTGCCGCAATCTTGGACTCGAATGTGTCGTGGAAGGGTTGGAGACGTCGTCGCAAGCGGCGGTCGTGACCGCGCTCGGCGCGCGCGCCGTGCAGGGTTATCTGTTCAGCCGGCCGATGCGGGCCAGCGCCGTCGCCACTTTTTTGCAGACGGCGCTCGGACAGGGTTATGCGGTTGAAGGATAGGCGGAGGTAAGTTGCGACTCGCGCCTTGCGACTGCCGCGCTTTACGAGCGCGCGCGGCCGCATGGCTCGCGGTCCGACCCGCACCGCGATCAACCCGGCGCCGCCGGATACTCCAGCTTCGGATACCAGTCCGTTCCCCGCCCGGCTGGCGTCATATCGAGCACCGTCCAGATCGGCATGACATCGGGCGCACCGCGCGGATCCTGCCCGGGATCGGCACTCGACGGGCCCATTTCCTCCGCCCAGAAGTGCCGCACTGTGCCATCCGCGGCGCGCGTGAACACGTTGAACGCCGGGTTGTCGTCGCCTGCGGGATCTTCCGCCGCGTAGTCGCGATTGAACGTGTTGCCGCCCGACGAGGCCAGCCGCAAATGCCGCCAGCCCCGCTCCTGCTTGAACGCGACGAGCTTCCCGATCGACGCCCGGCCGATTACGACAAACGCCACGCGCTGCAGGATGTCGGGCATTTCGCCGTCGTACGCGCTGAGCAGCGACGTGCACATCGGGCAAGGCCGCGCGCGCTGCGGACCGAACATCCAGTTATAGGTGACGAGCGTGTCGTGCGCGCCGAACAGACCGGATAAGGTCACCGGCCCCGCTTCGCCGTCGAAGCGATAGTCCTCTGGGACGACGCCGCCCGGCGGCAGCGCGCGGCGCTGCGCGGCAACCCGTTCGATGTGGCGGCGCAGTTCGATTTCCTCGGCCAGCAAATCGTTGCGCGCGCGACGATAGGCCGGGCTTTCGTTCGGAAAGCGCGACGGCAAATCGGCCAGCACGCGGGCCGGTTTCAGTGTCTGTGCGGATGCGGTTGCTTCAGTCATCAGCTCTCTCCCATGCACGATCGTTGCGGTGGCGGGAAAGGTTGATCCTCCCCGATACCTACACGACGAACAATGCGCCAGTAAATCGACATCCCATTCAATTTTTTCGCATTCCATCAGCTTTAACGTTGCGGTCCCCGGCGCGAGCTATCCACGCATCGGGTCGACCGCACGACGATCAGCCCTCCCCAGCAAGGTATCCTTCTGCCCAGAAACAGCCCGCGCGCCCGCTGCGCCATCGCTTTGCCACACGGCGCGCCACGCACCGTCCCGAGAGGATGCATCATGCCGCTTCGTCTGCCGCCTCTGCCGGCGCTTCGCCTTTTCGAAGCCGCCGGCAGGCATCAAAGTTTCAAGCTCGCCGCCGCCGAGTTGCACGTCACGCCGAGCGCGGTGAGTCATAGCATCGTCGGGCTGGAAGAAGCGCTCGGCGTGCAGTTGTTCGTGCGCGAACCGCGCGGTATTTCGCTGACCGCGACGGGCGTGGACTATCTTTCATACGTGTCCGAGGCGTTCTCACTGATCGCGATCGGCACGCAGCGTCTGCCGAACCATCGCGCGAATCGGCCCATCGCCCTGAGCTGCGCGCCGACCTTCGCGTCGCGGTGGCTGCTGCCGCGCCTCGCCCAGTTTCGCGCGCACTGGCCGAATGTGAATGTGAGCGTCGATACCTCGCACCGGCAGGTGGGTTTTCCCGTCGACGGTTTCGATTTCGCGGTTCGCATGAGCCGTTCGCCGGTGGCGGGCGCCGCGTGGACGCGGCTGTTCGGCGAGCGCCTCGTACCGGTGTGCAGCCCCGCGTACCTGGAAAATCTGCGCGATGCGCACGGCCATCTCGACCTGCGACGCGCGACCCTGATTCATGTGAACGCCGCAAGCGAAGACTGGCAGGCCTGGCTCGACGCGACCGGCGCGGACGATATCGAAACCGCTGACGGCTTACGCGTCGACACGATCCAACTCGCGTTCGAAGCCGCCAGCATGAGCCTCGGCGTCGCACTCGGACGCCGGCCGCTGGTGGATAGCAATCTCGCCAGCGGCTCACTGGTCGAGGCTCACCCGCAAACGATCGCGTCGGACACGGCCTACTGGCTGGTCAGCGCGGAAAACGCGGAACGGCGCCCGGAACTGCTCGATTTCAGGCGCTGGCTGATCAGCGAGGCGGAACAGTTCGACGCACAAAGCGAAGCCGCCTGACACGAACCACGAAGTACGCCACGCGCAACGCGTGCCTCGACACGTCGCCAACGGACACGTGAGTCGCACTCACCTGTCATCAAAATCTTTTCTTTTGCCGCTTCTGATGCTCGCTGCGACCATGGTGTCGAAGGAGATCAGAACCATGTCCACGACCCACAGCAAACGCTACGTCCCCGTCTTCAACCCGACCACAGTCGTGATCCTCGCCGGCGCGCTCGTGCTGAGCGCGGCGATGGGTATCCGCCAGACTTTCGGGCTCTTCATCGGGCCGTTCTCGTTCGATCGCGGCTTACCTGTTACGCAGATCGCGTTCGCCATCGCGCTGCACAACCTGGTCTGGGGTTTCGCCCAGCCGTTCGCGGGCGCCGCCGCCGATCGTTATGGCTCGACGCCGGTGGTCGCGTTCGGCGCGACTACATTCGCCGCCGGCCTCGCGTTCGCCGCGGTCGCACCGAGCGGCGCGATGCTCATTATCGGCATGGGACTGCTGGTCGGCATTGGCGTGAGTTGCACGACCTTCGGCGTGGTGTTGCCGGCGGTCGGTCGCATCGCCACCCCGGAAAAACGCAGTATGGCGATGGGTCTGGTCAGCGCCGGCGGCTCCGCGGGTCAGGTGTTGATGGTGCCGCTCGCGCAAGGCGTGCGGCTCAGTTGGGGCATCGCCGCGTCGCTGTTCGTGCTGGCCTTTCTGATGCTGCTGGTCGCCCCGCTCGGCATGGTGCTCGACCGTCGCGTACGTACCGGCATGCCACAGCGGGAAACGGCCGCCGAACCGTTGCGCAAGGTGCTAGGCCTCGCGTTTCGACATCGGGGATACCGGCTGTTGACGCTCGGTTTCTTCACCTGCGGATTTCAACTCGCGTTCATCGCCACGCATTTGCCCGAGTATCTGACGCTCTGTCATATGCCGGTCGGTCTCGGCGCGACCGCGCTCGCGTTGATCGGCCTGTTCAATATGGCGGGCAGTTGGGCCTGCGGCTGGCTGGGCGGCCGCTACCGTCAGCATCATGTGCTCGGCTGGCTGTATCTGATCCGCAGCGCGACGATCGGCACGTTCTTCGTGCTGCCGAAAACGTCCACCTCGGTGATCGTGTTTGCCGCGGTAATGGGCCTGACCTGGCTCGGTACCGTGCCGCTCACCAGCGGACTGGTTGCGAAAGTGTTTGGCACGCGGCATCTCGGCAGCCTGTTCGGCGTCTGCTTTTTGAGCCATCAGATCGGCTCGTTTCTCGGCGCGTGGCTCGGCGGCCTGGTGTTCGATCTGACCGGGTCGTATTCACTGCTGTGGGAAGCCACCGTCGCGGCCGGACTGCTTGCCGCGCTGCTGCACTTTCCGATTAACGACGCCACGGTCAACGCGCCCGCGCCGCGCGCCGAACCGGCGGGGGCGTGAGTGGGCGCGTGAGTGGGCAAAGGGCGTGGGCAGATTGCAGCGGACGGCGGCGACGGCTACAGCCCCGGCGCGCAACGCCCGCCGCTACTCCGTCGTCTTCCGCGCCGCCTTCGGCACGCGCCCCATCAAAAAGAACTCGTCGTTCGGCCGCATCGAAATCACATTCGCCATGCGATTCGACAGACCGAAAAACGCCGTGATCGCGGCAATGTCCCAGATGTCTTCGTCGCTGAATCCCTGCTCGCGCAACGCCTGAAAATCGGCTTCGTCGACGCTGCCTGATGCGCGGCACACCTTCAGCGCGAAATCGAGCATCGCTTTCTGGCGCGCGCTGATATCGGCCTTGCGGTGATTTACCGCGACCTGATCCGCCAGCAAAGGCGCTTTTTCGTAAATGCGCAGAATCGCGCCGTGCGCCACCACGCAATACAGACACTCGTTCACCGCGCTCGTGGCGACCACGATCATCTCGCGCTCGCCCTTGGTGAGGCCCCCCTCCTTCAGCATCAACGCGTCGTGATAGGCGAAGAATGCGCGGAATTCGTCCGGCCGATGCGCAAGCGTCAGAAAAACGTTCGGCACGAAACCCGCTTTCTCCTGCACCTCGAGGATGCGCGCGCGGATATCGTCCGGCCAGTCGCTCGGCACGGGATAGCGGCTGATCGGGCTGGCTTGGGTCATGGCATGTCTCCGTTGTATTCGATTGGCTACGCCGACGATTCTAGCAACCGGGCCCTCGCGTCGTCGCGCACACCTCTTCGGGCAAGCTCGCAGCGCCCTTTTCCCGCCTGTGCTTAAATCGTCCTCTGACCGTGCCGTGCCACGCCCACGTAATGGCCGGGCGGGTACACTGCACGCCGTCGCGCGGGAACGGAACCTGCGCGGTCTGGGCACGCCGTGCCGCCAGGGCGCGGCCGGTCAAATCTTCCTTACTGCATTCCGAGGAGCGCGGTTGTGTGGCATTTTCCAGTGGCGATTCCCGCCTCGCTCGGCGTTTGGGCCGTTTTCATGAGCGTGCTCGTCACGCAACTCGGCCTGCCGGTTCCGGCCGCGCCGATGCTGATTCTCGGCGGCACGATGGCCGCCATGGGGCAAACCTCGTATGCGAGCGTCGTGTTCGCCGCCGTGGCCGCCACGCTGATTGCCGATTCGCTGTGGTTCTTCACCGGCCGCGCCTACGGCCGGCGTCTGCTGAACTATCTGGTGCGCTTCTCGCTGTCGCTCGATACCACGGTGCGACTCGCGCGCAACACGTATGAACGGCACGGCGCGCCGATTCTCACCGTCGCCAAGTTCCTGCCGGGTCTCGGCCTGATTTCCGCGCCGCTGCTCGGCACGACCGCGATCAACGTCGGCGTCTTTCTGCTGTGGGACCTGATCGGCGCCACGCTGTGGGCGAGCGTGTGGGTGATCGGCGGCGCGGCGCTGCACGACCAGATCGTGCAGTTCATGCTGCTCGTGCGGCAGAACGGCGGCACGATCGTCGACACGTTCGCGGCGATCTTCGTGGCCGCGCTGCTCTACCGCTGGGTGCGCCGCTGGCAGTTTCGCCGCTGGCTCGCGCATACGCGCATCTCGCCGGATCAGCTCGACGAATTGATGAAGTCGAACGAGCCGCCGCTGATTTTCGACGCCAGACCGCACAGCGTGCGCGAGAAAGAATCGCACCGGATTGCCGGCGCCCTGCCGCTCGACCTCGATTCACCTGAGCCGATTCGTCCCGAGCTGATGAAGCGGCCGATTGTCGTCTACTGCGTGTGCCCGAACGAAGCGACCGCCAAGCGGATCGTCAACCAGTTGCATCGCAAGAATATCCACCATATTCGCGCGCTTAAAGGCGGGCTCGACGCATGGGAGAAACGCGGCTATCCGGTTGAACCGTTGCCCCCCGATTTCAATACCGCGAAGGCTCATCTGATCGAGGACGAAGGCAACGAAGGTGAATATACGGTGCGCGCAAGACTGGCGGACTAAGCGGCCGCTCTGCATCACGCCGCGCTGATAATTCCCTTGCGCTCGTCACCCAATGTGTGCAACATGCATGTATGCACGTTGCACACATTGAGGTATTCCCATGACGCGGCGCACAGAAAACCTGCTCGGCGTGCTGGCCCTGCTGGTCACCGACGAGATGAACGCGCCGCCCGACGCGGCGGCGCTCGCCGGCCCCACCGCGCGTGCCATGCTCAACGCGATCGGCCAATATCCCGATTCGTCGATTGAAATCCTGCGCGAGGCGGTCGACCTGTCGCATCCCGCCGCCGTGCGCGCCGTAGCAGGCCTGGTCGAGGCGGGCCTCGTCGAGAAAAACGCCGGGACGGACAAACGCGCCGTCGCCCTTGCCTTGACCGCGGACGGCAAACGCGAAGTCAAACGCCTGCGCACGGCGCGCGACAGGATGCTGCAACGCGTGGTCGGGCGGCTCGACGACAGCGAGCGCGACGTGCTCGAAAGCCTGCTGATCAAGATTCTCTATAGCGAAACCCGCGACCCCGCGCACGCCATGCAGTTGTGCCGCCTGTGCGACGACGGGCCGTGCCTGAAAGCCGGCTGTCCGGTCGAATGCCGCGAACAGGGCCTGCCGATGCCCGAACGGAGCGGTGCATGACCGCCGCCATGCCGACAGCGCGCTGGCCGGCGATCGCCGCGCTGACCGCCGTGTCGGCGCTGGCGCAGATCGGTCAGTTCGGCATCGGCTTCATGGTGTTGCCCGTCTGGCTCACGCAGCGCGGCCTGGACGCGCCGCGCGCCGGTCTGTTCTCGGCCGCGCAATGGGCCGGCATGCTGGGCGGTTTGTTGATGGCGCCGTGGCTCACCGCGCACATTGGCGCGAAACGCACGGTGTCGCTGGGGCTCGCGGCCACACTCGTTGCGTTCGCCACGATCGGCGCGGTGGGGTGGCCCCTGTGGCTCGTCCCCGGGTTGCTGACCGGACTCGGCATCGGCCTGCGCTGGATCGCCAACGAAACGTGGCTCTATCGCCTCGTGCCGCCGCAAGCGAGCGGACGTGTGGTCGGTGTGCATGAGGCGCTGATCGCCACAGCCGGCATCGTCGGTCCCGCGTTGGCCGCGTGGTGCGCGGTCGACGGACGCATCACCTTCGCGGCCGGCGCAGCCTTCACGCTCGCCGCGGCGCTGCCGCTGTGGTTGACCGCATCGGACGATAAACAGCCTCCTGTCGCGCCGATGCAGCCCGTGCGAGGCGGCCGGCGTGTCCCGATCGGTCCACTGGTCAGCCTCGGCATGGTGGTCGTTGCGGCAGGCGGGATCGGCGACGGCGCGCTGTACGGCCTGTTTCCGCTGTTCGCCGACGCGCACGGCCTCTCCGCCACGCAAACGGCAACGCTGCTGATGCTGTTCGGCGTCGGCGGCATGGCGCTGCAATTTCCGGTGGGCTGGTTCGCGGATCGTGCGGGGCTCGCCGCCGCCGTGATCGTCTGCGCGGCGCTCAGCACGCTCGCTATCTGCGGGTTCGCGACCGCCGCACCGGCCTCGGCGCTCGCAGCCGCAAGCGCGGTGCTGCTTGGCGGCATGAACAGTTCGTACATCACGCTCGGTATGGTTGCGGCCGCTTGCGGCGAGAAGGCCGCGTTGACGCGCAATATGCGGCTGGTGTCGCTCACCTTTGCCGCGAGTTCGATCGTCGGTCCGCTCGCCGCGGGATTCGCGATGAAAGCGCGCGGCAGCGACATGCTGATGTGGCAACTCGCGCTGATGAGCGGCGCGCTAGCGGTCTACACGCTGGGTTTGCGCGAAGGCCGGCGTCAGCCCGGTCGATCTTCATCGATGAGCTAACCGCCGTCTCGAGTTCACGACAAAACGCTTACGCGGCCCCCACCTTGCGTTGCCGCCACAGACACAACAGATCGCATGCAATATGCGCGGCGGCAATCGCCGTGATTTCGCTCTGGTCGTAGGCGGGCGCCACTTCCACGACATCCGCGCCCACCAGATTCAACGCGCCGAGTCCGCGCACGATGGCAAGCCCCTGCGCCGACGACAATCCCCCCGCCACCGGCGTGCCCGTACCGGGCGCGAACGCGGGGTCCAGACAGTCGATATCGAACGTCAGATAGGCAGGACGTTCACCCACAATCGACGTGATCCGCTCCACCGCCGCGCGCGTACCGTGTTCATGAACCCACGCGGCGTCGAGCAGATTGATGCCCATGAAATCGTCGTTCCACGTGCGAATGCCGACCTGCACCGACGTCTTCGGATCGATCAACCCGTCCTTCACCGCCTTGTAGAACATCGAACCATGATTCAGGCTGTCGGGACTGTCGTCGGCCCAGGTATCGCAGTGCGCGTCGAAATGGATCAGCGAAAGCGGCTTGCCGTACTTCTCCGCATGCGCGATCAGTAGCGGATACGTGATGTAGTGATCGCCGCCGAGCGTCAGCATCTTCGCGCCGGAACGCAAAATCGTACGCGCATGGTCGACGATCGATTCCTTGATCGTCAGCGGATTGTGCGCGTCGAACCAGCAATCGCCGTAATCGGTCACGGCGAGATCGTCGAAGGGATTGAAACCCCACGGATACGGATGCAGTTCCGACAACTGCACACTGGCCGCGCGCACCGCCGCGGGACCGAGCCGCGCGCCCGAGCGGAACGTGGTGGCCAGATCGAGCGGCACGCCCGAAACGACGACATCGACACCGTCGAGTTCGCGGGTGTACTTGCGGCGCATGAACGACAACACACCCGCATAAGTGTTTTCGATCGACGAGCCATAAAGCGACGAACGGCGGATTGCGCCGTCGCCATAGACGAGTTCAGTCATGGATGACCTGACACCTGATAAACACACCGGCGCCACGCGCGAAGCTTCCCGTTGTGCGCGCAACCTCCGGCTTCGGATTCATTGGGAACGCGGCGGCATGCGCATCACGCGTGCCGCCGCGCTGGCTTGCGAATCCTTTAGCGCAGCCGCACCAGCGTGGACTTCAGCTCGGTGTACTTCTCCAACGCGTGCAACGACTTGTCACGGCCGTTGCCCGATTGCTTGTAACCGCCGAACGGGAAATTCATATCGCCGCCTTCGTCGTAGCAATTGACCCACACCGTGCCCGCGCGCAACTTGCGCGACACTTCGTGCGCGGTCGTGAGATTCGACGTCCACAGCGCGGCGGCCAGACCGTACTCGCTGTCGTTAGCAATCTCGATCGCCTCTTCCACCGTGTCGAACGTAATCACCGACAACACCGGCCCGAAGATTTCCTCGCGCGCCACCTTCGCGCCCGTGGCGGGGATTTCGAAGATGGTCGGCTCGATATAGAAGCCGCCCGTCTCTTCCTTCACGCGCGCACCGCCCAGCAGCAGCTTCGCTTCCGCGCGGCCCGCTTCGATGTAGCCGAGCACGCGCTCGAGTTGAACCTTGTCGACGATCGCGCCCATCGACGTTTTCGGATCGAGCGGATTGCCCGGTGTATAGCTGCGCGCCGCCGCGATCAGCTTGTCGAGGAACGCTTCCTTGATGTCGCGATGCACGAGCAGGCGCGAGCCCGCTGTACACATTTCGCCCATGTTGTAGAAGATCGCCCCGGCCGCCGCATTCGCCGCGCGGTCCATGTCGGGACAATCCGGCATGACGATGTTCGGCGACTTGCCGCCGAGTTCGAGCCACACGCGCTTCAGGTTCGACTGACCGGCATACTGCATGATCAGCTTGCCGACGTTCGTCGAGCCGGTAAACGCGAGACAGTCCACGTCCTGATGCAACGCGAGCAGCTTGCCCGGTTCGCCCGCGCCCGGCACGACGTTGAACACGCCGGCGGGAATACCGGCGTCGAGGGCGAGTTGCGCGAGACGGATGGCCGTGAGCGGCGACTTCTCCGACGGTTTGAGCACCACACTGTTACCCGCCGCCAGCGCCGGGCCGAATTTCCACGACGCCATCAGGATCGGGAAATTCCACGGCACGACCGCGGCCACCACACCGATCGCTTCGCGCGTGACCAGCCCGACCAGATGATGATCGGCCGGCGCGACTTCACCGCCCACCTTGTCGATCGCTTCGGCGAACCATTCGACGCAATACGCGGCGCCCGGTACATCGACCGAGGTGGTGTCGGCAATCGGCTTGCCGGCGTCGAGCGTTTCGAGCAGCGCCAGTTCGTCCATGTGCTCGCGGATCGACGCGGCCCAGCGCAACAACACTGCCTTGCGCTTGCGCGGATTCAACCCGGACCACACGCCGGATTCGAACGCCCGGCGCGCGGCGGCGACGGCCGCATCGACCTCCGCGGCGCCGCTGTCGGCGACTTTCGCGAGCAGCTTGCCGTCGATCGGGCTCAGGCAGTCGAACGTGCGGCCGCCTGCCGCGTCACGGTATTCGCCGTCGATAAACGCGCGGCCTTCGATTGAAAGCGTAGCGGCTTTGTCTTGCCAGAAAGCGAGAGATTGCTTGTCCATCAGGATGCCTCATTGTTATGCGCACGACGCGGACCGGCATCGACTTCATGCGGCATTGAATTGCGGCGTGGCGCGTTGGCGCGGAGTCTTCAGAACGTGGGAGGCGAATTGGCCGACACGACCTCGCAGAGATGCTCCGCGCTGGGATTGCGAAAACGGTGCGGCAAACGGCTTTCGAAGTAATAGCTGTCGCCGGGATCCAGCAGCCACGTGGTGCCGTCGACAGTCAGTTCGAGTTGCCCGCGGACCACCACGCCGCCCTCGTGACCCGCGTGCTCCAGCATTTCCGGACCGGTGTCCGACAGCGGCTGATAGACCTCGCGCAGAATGCCCATGTTGCGGTCTTTGATACTCGAGCCCGCCAGATAGAACTCGATCGACTCATTGCCGAGGTTCGGCATGTCCGCGCGGCGCGAAACGACCGATCGTTCTACTTCGACCTCGAAGGTAAAGAACTCGGCGAGACTCATGGGTATGCATTCGAGCAATTTCTTCAGCGAGCCCACCGAGGGGCTCACGCGGTTCTGCTCGATCAGCGAGATCGTGCCGTTGGTCACGCCCGCCCGTTTCGCAAGTTCACGCTGGGACAAGCCGTTCTTCTTGCGGATGTACTGCAGACGGGTTGCTACTTCTATGGACATCGCTAGGTTCTCTGACATGGAGGACGATCGGGGCGTGTGGACTCGGGCAACGTGTGCCCGCGAGTGTTGAATATTCTAATCACTTTAATCGTTGCGCCGCTGGGGAAAACCCTGAAAGGATTCCGAAATATGACTGGCGCAACGATTGTTCCCACCGGCTGGGATTCTAGCTACCCCCTCGGGAAAGCCCTGATAAATCTTTTATAAAAATGATTTGACGGCATTATTGGCTCGTATATGCTGGTTCACAGGCGATCTTCATACCAACGTCACAGAGCCCGAAAGGGTGTTTTGCGGCGCAGCGAACCCGCTTCGCATCGGTAAGAGAAGATCATCCCAGCGTCCTGTTTCTTTAAACGCCTTGTGCGGATTTCGAGCAGGCCGTTCAATACTTTCAACGTCGCCAGTCGAGTGTAATCGTGAGAGTCCGAGGCCCTTTGGTGAGATGGAATCGAAGTCAGGCGAGTTGTCCTCGCGCTGACGGCGCCATCGCCGACGGCAGCAACGGCAGCCTTGCGTTCCGCCGCTTTCTGTCCGTCTTCACGATCCTGTCCCGCCGTTCCGTTCGACGTCACAACTCTATCTCCGCGCGCGCCTTCATTGCCGTTCGCACGGATGAAGTCGCGTCGCTGCTGCCGTAGCGCCTCCCTCCTTTCGTCGTTCGATTCATCCGTTTGCGTGAGCGCGGCCTCTTTGGGGCTCTGCGGTCCCGCGTGTGCGGTGCTGTCCGCCGCCCATGCGTTTCACGCAGCACCGAGTGCTGGTGCACCGCAGCGGATGGAATCGAACGACCCGCCCTAAGACCACGCGCGGCGCGTTGTCGCAAACGCCCGCCCCCTGCACCACTCCGGTGGCTTGACGCTCCGCGTCCGGCTGCGGAATCGTGCCGCGCTGTGTTTAACGTTGTTCGTGCCGCGTCCCGCGGGGAACACACACGTCTATCTGTTATGCGAAACAAACCCCTGGTCGGCATTAGCGCCGACAGAACGATGATGGGAGTCCACCCATCGCATGTGGTCGGCGAAAAGTACATCGCCGCGATCGTGGACGGCTCGCAAGCGCTGGCCATGTTGCTGCCGGCACTCGGCGAACGTCAGTCCAGCGCCGATGTACTCGCGACGGTCGACGGCCTGCTCTTTACCGGCAGCTATTCGAATGTCGAGCCGCACCGCTACGGCGGCGAACCCAGCGCGCCGGGCACGCTGCACGACGCCGCGCGCGACGCGACGACGTTGCCGCTACTGCGCGCGGCCATCGCAGCGGGTGTGCCGGTACTCGCCGTCTGCCGGGGCTTCCAGGAAATGAACGTGGTGTTCGGCGGGACGTTGCATCAAAGCGTTCACGCGGTGGCCGGCTTGAGCGACCACCGCGAGAACAAGGAAGACGACCTCGACGTGCAATACGCACCGTCGCATTCGATCGCGCTGACGCAGGGCGGCTTGTTGCAGCGCCTAGCGGGCGGCACGAATGAAGCGCGGGTGAATTCATTGCACGGTCAGGGCGTCGAGCGGTTAGGCGCCGGCCTTACGGCCGAAGCCATCGCGCCGGACGGCTTGATCGAAGCGGTGAGCGTAAGCGGAGCGCGTGCGTTCGCGCTGGGTGTGCAGTGGCACCCGGAATGGAAGCATGCCAACGACACGTTATCCACCGCGATCTTTCGCGCGTTCGGCGACGCCTGCCGCGATCGAATGCGCACCAAGGCCGGCTATGGCGCGGCATCCGCCGCTGCCACGCATGCCTGAGCCGGTCGCGCACCAAAACAGAGAGATAAAAATGCATGAAATCGACGATTTTCTGAAGAAGAACCGCGTCACCGAAATCGAAGCGATCATTCCGGATATGGCCGGGATCGCACGCGGCAAGATCATTCCGCGCAGCAAGTTCGAATCCGGCGAGTCCATGCGCTTGCCGCAGGCGGTGATGATCCAGACCGTCACAGGGGACTATCCGGAAGACGGCACGCTCACCGGCGTCACCGATCCGGACATGGTTTGCGTTCCCGACGCCAGCACCATCCGCATGATTCCGTGGGCCATCGATCCGACCGCCCAGGTGATTCACGATTGCGTTCACTTCGACGGCACACCCGTCGCGATTTCGCCGCGCCGCGTGTTGCGCCGTGTGCTCGAACTCTACAAGGCCAAGGGCTGGAAGCCGGTTATCGCGCCGGAGCTGGAGTTCTATCTGGTCGACATGAATAAAGACCCGGATCTGCCGCTGCAACCGCCGATCGGCCGTACGGGCCGTCCGGAAACCGGACGTCAGGCGTATTCGATCGAAGCGGTCAACGAATTCGATCCGCTGTTCGAAGACATCTATGAATACTGCGAGGTGCAGGAACTGGAAGTCGACACGCTGATTCACGAAGTCGGCGCCGCGCAGATGGAAATCAACTTCATGCACGGCGATCCGCTGAAGCTCGCCGACAGCGTGTTCCTGTTCAAGCGCACGGTGCGTGAAGCCGCGCTGCGCCACAAGATGTACGCGACCTTCATGGCCAAGCCGATGGAAGGCGAACCCGGCTCGGCGATGCACATGCATCAAAGCCTCGTCGACGAGGAAACCGGCCTCAACCTGTTCACCGGTGCGGACGGCAAGCCGACTTCGATGTTCACGGGTTATATCGCCGGTTTGCAGAAGTACACGCCGGCGCTGATGCCGATCTTCGCGCCGTACATCAACTCGTATCGCCGTCTGTCGCGTTTCATGGCCGCGCCGATCAACGTGGCGTGGGGTTACGACAACCGCACGGTGGGTTTCCGGATTCCGCATTCGGGGCCGGCCGCGCGCCGCATCGAAAACCGCATTCCGGGCGTGGATTGCAATCCGTATCTGGCCATCGCCGCCACGCTCGCCGCCGGTTATCTCGGCATGACGCAGAACCTGGAAGCCACCGAGCCGCTGCTCAGCGACGGGTACGAATTGCCGTACCAGCTGCCGCGCAATCTCGAAGAGGGCCTGACGTTGATGGGCGCGTGCGAGCCGATCGCCGAAGTACTCGGCGAGAAGTTCGTGAAGGCTTACCTCGCACTGAAAGAAACCGAATATGAAGCGTTCTTCCGCGTGATCAGTTCGTGGGAACGCCGGCATTTGCTGCTGCACGTCTAAGGCAAACGCAAAAAAACTGGAGGCAGTATGAGCTACAGAACAGAAGAAGTCGCATACGTACAACCGGCCGTGCCAAGCGCCGCCGCGGCACAAGCCACGCAACAACGCACCACTGCCGAATACCGCGCGCTCGACGCCGCGCATCACATCCATCCGTTCTCGGATATGGGTGCGCTGAACCGCGCCGGCAGCCGCGTGATCGTCAAGGCCGAAGGCGTGTATCTGTGGGATTCGGACGGCAACAAGGTGATCGACGGCATGGCCGGCCTGTGGTGCGTGAACGTGGGGTATGGCCGTAAGGAACTGGCCGATGCCGCATATAAGCAGATGCAGGAGCTGCCGTTCTACAACACCTTCTTCAAGACCACGCACCCGCCGGTGATCGAACTGTCGGCGTTGCTCGCCGAACTCGCGCCGGCGCCGTTCAATCACTTCTTCTACTGCAACAGCGGTTCGGAAGGCAACGACACGGTGTTGCGCATCGTCCACCATTACTGGGCGGCGCAAGGCAAGCCGTCGAAGAAGGTCGTGATCTCGCGCAAGAACGGCTATCACGGTTCGACGATCGCGGGCGGCACGCTCGGCGGCATGGGTTACATGCACGAGCAGATGCCCTCGAAAGTCGAGAACATCGTGCATATCGACCAGCCGTATTTCTTCGGCGAAGCGCAAGGCAATCTGACGCCGGAAGAATTCGGTCTGGCCCGCGCGCAACAGCTGGAAGCGAAGATTCTCGAAATCGGCGCGGACAACGTGGCCGCGTTCATCGGTGAGCCTTTCCAGGGAGCGGGCGGCGTGATTTTCCCGGCCGCCACGTACTGGCCGGAAATTCAGCGCATCTGCCGCAAGTACGACATTCTGCTGGTCGCCGACGAAGTGATCGGCGGGTTCGGTCGCACCGGCGAATGGTTCGCGCATCAGCACTTCGGTTTCGAGCCGGATCTGATCACGATGGCAAAGGGTTTGACGAGCGGCTATGTGCCGATGGGTGCGGTCGGTCTGCATGATCGCGTCGCCAAGGTCATTGTGGAAGGCGGCGATTTCAATCACGGCCTCACCTACTCCGGCCATCCGGTCGCGGCCGCGGTCGCGGTCGCCAATCTCAAGCTGCTGCGCGACGAGAAGATCGTCGAACGCGTCAAGACCGAGACGGGTCCGTACTTCCAGAAGAAGCTGCGCGACACGTTCGCCAATCACCCGATCGTCGGCGAAATCTCCGGCGCGGGTCTGGTGGCCGGTCTGCAACTCGCGCAAGACCCGCAGGCGCGCAAGCGCTTCGCGAACGGCGGCGATGTCGGCACGATCTGCCGCGACTTCTGTTTCAACGGCAACCTGATCATGCGCGCCACCGGCGACCGCATGCTCCTGTCGCCGCCGCTGGTGATCAACAAGCTGGAAATCGACGAGATCGTCACGAAGGCCAAAAAAGCCATCGATGCGACCGCACAACAACTCGGTATTTCGTAACGGCAGTCCGTTCCGGCATGGGCACCCACATCTCACGCTCATGCCGGTTCTTCACATCAAGGGAAAAAACCATGAGCGTTAGTCATCTTCGTCATGCGGTCGCGGGGGCCGCGCTGCTCGCCTTCGCGGGTTTTGCGGCGCTGTCGGTTACGCCGGCCCTTGCGGCCGACACGGAACTGAATGTGTATAACTGGTCGGATTACATCGCGAAAGACACGATTCCGAACTTCGAGAAGCAGGACGGCATCAAGGTCAAGTACGACAACTACGATAGCGACGACACGCTGCAGGCCAAACTGCTCGCGGGCAGCTCCGGCTACGACATCGTGGTGCCCACCTCGAACTACATGGCCAAGCAGATTCAGGCCGGCGTGTATCAGAAGCTCGATAAATCGAAACTGCCGAACCTCGCGAATCTCGACCCCGTGCTGATGAAGATGATCTCCGACGCCGACCCGGGCAACCAGTACGGTGTGCCCTGGGCCTACGGCACCGACGGTATCGGCTACAACGTGCAAGCGGTGCAGAAAGCGCTCGGCGCCAATGCGCCGGTGGACAGCTGGGCGCTCGTGTTCGATCCCGCCAACCTCTCGAAGCTGAAAGGCTGCGGCGTATCGTTCCTCGACCAGGCCGTCGACGTGTTCGCGGCGACGCTGCAATACATGCATAAGGACCCGAACAGCACGAACCCCGCCGATTATCAGGCCGCGTTCGAAGTGCTGAAGAAAGTCCGCCCTTACATCACCCAGTTCAACTCGTCGGGCTACATCAACGACCTCGCGAATAACGACGTGTGCGTGGCCGTGGGCTGGTCCGGCGACGTCGGTATTGCGAGCCGCCGCACCGACGAAGCGAAACGCTCGTATCAGATCAAGTTCTCGAACGTGAAGGAAGGCGGTTTGCTGTGGTTCGACGTGATGGTGATTCCGAAAGACGCGCCGCACGCCGAGGCCGCCCTTAAGTGGATCAACTACATTGAAGATCCGAAGGTCAACGCGGCGATCACCAACGAAGTGTTCTACCCGACCGCGAACAAGGCCGCGCGCCAGTTCGTGACGCCGGCTGTCGTCCAGGACAAGACCGTTTATCCGGGCGACGACGTACTCAGCAAAATGACGCTGATGAAACCCATGCCGACCGATATTCTGCGCCTTGAAAACCGTCTTTGGGCGCAGCTTAAAACCGGTCATTGATTAAACCAGCAATCTGAAACCTCGATCCCGCGCTCAGGGATCGCTCGAACCCTGAGCGCATGAATGGCAGTAACGGCAGTCAGCCTGCGCGCTATAGCGTCCCAGCCGCGCGCAGTCCCATGTATTCCGATCGCAGCGTACGTTGCAAGGCGCCTCCCGCGCCTCGCAGGGAGACACTTGCGCTCGCGATCCGCAAGGAATGGTTACATCATGAACTCGACGACTTCAAAAAGCGCAGCCGGCGCCACCCAGATGGCCCGCCCCGCAGTAGCGACAAAATCGAAACCGGATGAATTCGTCCGCATCGAAAACGTCGTGAAGAAATTCGGCGACAGCACCGCTGTCGACAATGTCAACCTGAGCATCGCCAAGAACGAACTGTTCGCGCTGCTCGGCAGCTCAGGCTGCGGCAAGTCCACTCTCCTGCGCATGCTCGCGGGGCTCGAGACGGTCACGTCCGGGCGCATTTTCGTCGACGGCGAAGATCTCGCCGCGATGCCGCCGTACAAGCGGCCGGTCAACATGATGTTCCAGTCGTATGCGCTGTTCCCGCACATGAGCGTGGAGGCGAACATCGCCTTCGGCCTGAAGCAGGAAGGCACGCCGAAGAACGAGATCAAGGAACGCGTTGCCGACGCGCTGAATCTCGTGCAGATGAGCAAGTACGCCCAGCGCAAGCCGCACCAGTTGTCAGGCGGCCAGCAGCAGCGTGTGGCGCTCGCCCGTTCGCTGGTCAAGCGCCCCAAGCTGCTGCTGCTCGACGAGCCGATGTCGGCGCTCGATAAAAAGATCCGCCAGAAGACCCAGCTCGAACTGGTGAACATTATCGAAAAGGTCGACGTGACCTGCGTGATGGTCACGCACGATCAGGAAGAAGCCATGACCATGGCCGGCCGCCTCGCGGTCATGAGCGAAGGCCGCATCGTGCAGATCGGTTCGCCCAGCCAGGTCTACGAGTTTCCGAATAGCCGCTTCTCCGCCGAATTTATCGGCTCGACCAATCTGTTCGAAGGCACGGTCGTCGCGGATGAGCCGGACCACATTTTCGTGGAAAGCGAAGAGCTCGAATCGCGCATTTACGTGAGCCACGGCATTACCGGCCCGCTCGGCATGCCGGTGGGCATCTCGGTGCGCCCCGAACGCGTCAAGGTGTCGCTCGACAAACCGTCGACGCCGCACAACTGGGCGCGCGGCGTGGTCTCGGATGTGGCCTACATGGGCAGCTATTCGCTGTATCACGTGCGTCTGCCGAGCGGCAAGACCGTGGTGTCGAATCTCTCCAGCTCGCACCTGATGAGCGACGGTGCGCCGTCCTATAACGACGACGTGTTCGTCTACTGGTCGCCGGCTAGCGGCGTGGTGCTGACGCAATGAGCCATCCCACCTCCTCCCCCGTGGCGCTCGGCGCGCCGTCCGGCAGCCGGCTGCTCGGCTCGCTGAAAAAACGCCTCTCGATGTTCGTGCCGTCTGGCCGCACGACTGTGATCGGCGTGCCGTTCCTGTGGCTCACGCTGTTTTTTGCGTTGCCGTTCGTGCTGGTGCTGAAGATCAGTTTCGCCGATCTGCGTCTGGGCATTCCGCCCTACACGGATCTGATGACGATCAAAGACGGCATCGTGCATTTCGCGATCCAGCTGGGGCACTACGCGTTCCTGCTGCAGGACGATCTGTACGTCGCGACCTATATCAGCTCGTTGAAGATGGCCGCCGTTTCGACCTTCTTCTGCCTGTTGATCGGCTACCCGATCGCGTATTACATCGCCCGCTCGGAGCCGGCCAAACGCAACCTGCTGATGATGGGCGTGATGCTGCCGTTCTGGACGTCGTTCCTGATTCGCGTCTATGCATGGATCGGCATCCTGAAGGACGACGGTCTGCTCAATCACACGCTGATGTCGATCGGCATGATTCATTCGCCGTTGCGCCTCTACCACACGGATATTGGCGTCTATATCGGCATGGTCTATTCCTACCTGCCCTTCATGGTGATGCCGTTGTATGCGCATCTGGTGAAGATGGATCTGACGCTGCTCGAAGCGGCCTACGACCTGGGCTGCAAACCGTGGACCGCGTTCACGCGCATTACGTTGCCGCTGTCGAAGAACGGCATTATCGCCGGCAGTCTGCTGGTGTTCATTCCGGCGGTGGGCGAGTACGTGATTCCGGAACTGCTCGGCGGTGCCGACACGCTGATGATCGGCCGTGTCATGTGGGATGAATTCTTCAACGATATGGACTGGCCGATGGCATCCGCCGTCACCGTCGCGATGGTGTTGCTGCTGCTCGTGCCGATGGCCGTGTTCCAGTACTACCAGGTCAAGGAACTGGAGGACGCGAAATGATCAAGCCTAATAGAACGCTCTCCAATAGCGTGCTGACGTTCGGGTTTCTGTTTCTGTATATCCCGATCATCAGCCTGATTGTCTATTCGTTCAATGAGTCGAAGCTCGTCACCGTCTGGTCCGGCTTCTCACTCAAATGGTACGGCGCGCTGCTGCAGGACGACGAGTTGCTGAACGCCGCGTGGCTCTCGATGAAGATCGGTCTGATGACCGCATTTGCCTCAGTCGTGATCGGCACGTGGGCCGGCTTCGTGCTGGCACGCTTCGGCCGGTTTCGCGGCTTCACGCTGTTCGCCGGCATGATCAACGCACCGCTGGTGATTCCCGAAGTGATTCAGGGTATCTCGCTGCTGCTGCTGTTCGTCGCGCTCGAACAGATGCTCGGCTGGCCGAAGGGTCGCGGCCTCTTCACGATCTGGATCGGTCACGTGATGCTGTGCGTCTCGTACGTGGCGATCATCGTGCAGTCGCGTATCAAGGAGATGAACAAGTCGCTCGAGGAAGCCGCGCTCGACCTCGGCGCCACGCCGTTCAAGGTGTTCTTCCTGATCACGCTGCCGCTGATCTCGCAAGCCTTGATGTCCGGCTGGCTGCTGTCGTTCACGCTGTCGTTCGACGACCTCGTGCTGTCCGCGTTCCTCTCCGGTCCCGGTTCGACCACGCTGCCGCTAGTCGTGTTCTCGCGCGTGCGTCTCGGCCTGAATCCGGAAATGAATGCGCTCGCCACGATCTTCATCACCACCGTAACGATCGGCGTGATTGCCGTGAACCGCTGGATGCAGGTCCGCGAACGTAAGCGCAACCGCGACATGCAGCAGGCGTTCGCCCTCGCCGAAGCCGCCGACCCGTTACCTTCCGCTCCACAACAAGCCGCCGTACGGAAACCGCTCGATACGGCACGCGCATAAGAAGTCCTTTTGCAATACGACCAATAAGGAGAATTTGCATGAGAAAGAAGCTCATCTGTCTGTTGGTGGCGGGGAGTTTGCCTGGCATGGCCATGGCGGACGCCACCAGCGACCAGATCAAGGCGCTCCAGGCCCAACTCAACGCACTGCAAAAGGAAGTGAAGCAGTTGCGCTCCGAGGTGGCGACCAAACCGAAGGCCAACGCGGCGATCGTGGCGGCGCCGGCCACTGCCCCGGCGGTGGCCGAGACGCCGGTCGACATCTCGTCGCCCGACTATGGCAAGTCGCGCGCCACGTTGACCAACGACCAGGTCGATACGATGAAGCAGCAGATCGCCAACCAGCAACTGAAGGTCGATTCGCTGGTCGATGCCGCCAATACCGGACCGCTCGCGGGCCTGTCGGTCACCGGCTATATCGATCCGACCTACATCTATAACCGCGCGGCCAGCAGTTCGTCGTTCCTGTTCGCGAACCACGAAAGCAGCTACAACTACTTCAACAGCACCTTCGGCGATCTTTACCTCGACATCAAGAAGACCTTCGGTGTCGGCCCGATGGCGCCGTCGGCCGAAATCACGTTGATGCCGAACCGCGGCAACGGCATCACGCTGCTGCAGAACGAACACGGCAATATCGGCAACAACATCCTGAACACGGCGGTTGTAACGATTCCGATGACGGCGACCACGACTTTCGTGGCCGGCCTGATGCCGAGCTTCGGCGGTTATGAAGTGCAGCAGTCGAATCAGATGCTGACGCTCACGCATAACCTGCTGTACGACTTCTCCGATCCGGGCAGCTATCTCGGCGTCGGCCTGAACTACACCGCCGACGGCAGCAACTGGGCATGGAAGTTCATGCTCGGCAACGAGCAATACCGCACGTACGGCTCGGTGGTGCAGACCGGTACGAACGCGCTGGGCGATCCGATCACCAGCAGCAACAAGATCCCGACCTTCACGGCTCGCGTCGACTACACGTGGTCGAGCGCGCTGGATATCGGCGGTTCGTTCAATATCGGCCGTCAGACGCTGTCGGCCGCGACCCAGAACGTGAACGGCAATACCATTCCGGTCTATGGCGTGGGCGGTCAGGCGTCGAGCGCGTTCGGCACGTTCTTCTTCGGCGAAGCGGATCTGGCTTATACGCAAGCCGACGTGCAGTACAACGCCGAAGTCGACTACGGCCAGCAGCAGAATGCCGCGTTCAACGGCGGTCAGGCGCAGTGGTACGGCCTGTCGTTGCTGGCGCATCGCAAATTCTCGCTACCGGGCCTGGGGCGCATGGGTATGACCGCGCGTTATGACGTACTCGTCGATAGCAAGAACGGTGGCGGCGGTGGCGGCGTTGCGTTGAATGCGAACGGTATGGACACTGCGGACGGCTTCGGTATCGGCGCGGACTGTCTGGCTAATTCGAAGGGCAACGGCGGCCTCGGTTTCGAATGCAAGGGCGCCACCCATCAGGACGTCTCGCTCGACCTGTTGTTCTACCCGACCCAGCAGGTGACGGTGAAGGTGGAATACCGGCACGACTGGGCCAACAAGCAGGTGTTCCTGAAGAACGACGGCTCGTACGGCAAGTCCAACGACCTGCTCGGCACGCAGCTGATTTACTCGTTCTAATCCGCACGGCCTGGGCGCGCACGCTGCGCGCTCAGGCACTCTACCCCGCACACTGCCTATGCTCCGCTTCTCGAACCAGCCTCACGTCGCTTCGTATTACGCCGCCACGGCCAACGACACCACGCGCCATCCCCCGCTCGACGATTCGATCTCGGTCGACGTCTGCGTGATCGGCGCGGGACTGACCGGCATTTCCACCGCGCTGAACCTCGCCGAACGCGGCCATACGGTCGCGGTGCTCGAAGCGTCGAAGGTCGGTTGGGCGGCGAGCGGCCGCAATGGCGGCCAGTTGATCGGCGGCTTCGCGTGCGATATCGACACGTTCGCGAAGTTCATGCCGGCGGACGACGTGAAGCGGGTCTGGGACATGGGCCTTGAAACGCTCGACATCGTCAAGGAACGCATCGCGAAGCATCAGATTGATTGCGATTTGACAATCGGTTACCTGACCGCGGCGAACAAACCGCGCGATACGGACGCGCTGCAAAAATGGCGCGACGAAGCGCGACGCCGCTTCGGCTACGATCGTTTCAGCTATGTCGACGCCGACGGCATTAGCCAATACGTGCAATCGCAGCGCTATCTGGGCGGTCTGTACGACGCGGACAGCGGTCATCTGCATCCGTTGAATTACACGCTGGGTCTTGCACGCGCGGCGCGCGAGGCCGGCGTACAGATTTTCGAAGACAGTTGCGTGACCGCGCTGCGTGAAGAAAACGGCCGACATGTGGCCGAAACCGCGCGCGGCAAGGTCCATGCGCAGTTCGTCGTGCTCGCCTGCAATACCTATCTCGGCCAGCTCGCGCCGGAGGTGGCCAGCAAGATCATGCCGGTCGGCACCTATGTGATCGCCACCGAACCGCTCGACGCCGACCGCGCCGAAGCGCTGATGCCCGCCAAAGCCGCGGTCTGCGACAGCCGCTTCGTGCTCGACTACTTCCGGCCCGCACCCGATAATCGCCTGCTGTGGGGCGGCAAGGTCAGCTATTCGACGTTCGCGCCGCGCAATCTCGGCGAGGCGATGCGCCGCGACATGCTGAAGACTTTCCCGCAACTCGACGACGTCAAAGTCGACTATGCGTGGGGCGGTTTCGTCGACATTACGATGAATCGCGCGCCACATTTCGGGCGCCTGTCGCCCACCATTTATTTTGCGCAGGGCTTCTCGGGACACGGCGTGAATACCACGGGTCTCGCCGGCAAGCTGATCGCCGAAGCGATCAGCGGTCAGGCGTCGCGCTTCGATCTGTTCGGCAAGATCCGCCACCTCGACTTTCCCGGCGGCGCTACACTGCGCACCCCTGCCCTCGTCCTCGCGATGGCCTGGTATCGAATGAAGGACCTGCTTTGATGAATGCACCGACTCCCGGCTTCAACACGCTCGACCAGCGCGCCGACGCCCTGATCGCCAACTCCTACTACGAGGCAAGCGCCCCCCGTCCGGCCGCCGACGACCCCGCGCTCGACGGCGTGCTGGAAGCGGATGTGTGCGTGATCGGCGCGGGTTTCGCCGGTTTGTCGGTGGCGCTCGAATGCCGCGCACGCGGTCTTTCGGTGATCGTGCTCGACGCGCACCGGCCGGGCTGGGGCGCGTCGGGCCGCAACGGCGGCCAGACGCTGGTGGGTTTCGCGAAAGACGAGGTCCTCGAAAAGCAGCTCGGACTCGACGGCGCGCGCGCCGCGTGGGCCATGTCGGTGGAAGGCGTGGCGCTGGTGCGGGAGCGTATCGAACGCTATGGCATCGACTGCGATTTCACGGCCGGCTATTTAACCGTCGCGACCAAACCGAAACGCGTGCCCGATTTGCGCGCGTGGATGGAATCGGCCTCGCAACGCTGGGGTTACACCAAACTGTCATGGCTCGACACCGACGAAATCCGTTCGCGGGTCGCGTCGCGACGCTATCTCGCCGGCGTTTACGATCCGTTTTCCGGCCATCTGCATCCGCTCAAGTACTGCCTCGGTCTCGCCGATGCCGCACGCCGCGAAGGCGCGCAACTGTTCGCGCATTCGCCGGTGATCGAGGTGGTGCGCGGCGCTCGACCGGTCGTGCGCACCGCACGCGGCGAGGTGCGCTGCCGCTTCGTCGCCGCGTGCGGCAACGCCACGATCGGCGACGTATTGCCGGCGCCGATCGCCGCGCGCATCGCGCCGATCGCGTCGTATATCGTCGCCACCGAACCGCTCGGCAAAGCTCGCGCCGACGCATTGATCCAGCAGCGCGAAGCGATCTGCGACAACAACTTCTTCCTCGACTATTTCCGTCTGTCGGCGGATCACCGCGTGTTGTTCGGCGGACGCGCGAGTTCGACGGGCGCCTCGCCGGTGCAACTCGGCGCGGAGATTCGCGAGCGCATGGTCGGCGTGTTCCCGCAACTCTCGGACGTGAAAATCGACCATGCGTGGGGCGGTTTCGTCGACGTGACGCGCAATCGCGCACCCGATTTCGGTTCGATCGATCCGAATTACTTCTACGTGCAGGGCTTTTCGGGGCACGGCGTGGCGTTGACGGGAATCGCCGGGCGCGTCGTCGCCAAGGCCATGGCCGGCGAGACGGCAGCGTTCGATCTGTTTGCCCGGTTACGGCACGCGCGCTTTCCCGGCGGTCCGGCGCTGCGCGGCCCCGCGCTCGAACTCGGCATGATGTATCACCGGATCCTCGAACTGTTCTAAGCGGTTTTCAACCTCCTCCAAAAAACAAAGCGTTTTAAGGCGGCGCGGCTCGGCGTTTACCCGAAACATATACTTTATCGACTATTTATCGATAATTTATCGTGTTACATTGCCTCGCCGCCTGTCACCCGTCACCTGTACGGGCTGACAGGTTTGATGTTCACCCCATTCGCGCTATTAATCTGCGTGACGGCCGGCGTCGCGATCTAAAGCGTCACGGCCGTCCGCTTTACTATTTTTTATCGTCACCGCCATACTGGCGTGTCCGTTCGTATGCCGCTCCTGAGGAGGCGCCGATGACCCTTCTACTGACTCCCGAACTCGCTTCCCGATTCGCCAATCTCGCGCTCGCTCACCTCACGCGCGAATATCCGAACAAGCTGACGCACTCGCTGGACGGACCGCAGGACGTGCAGGGGCCGCGTGCATTGCACCCGATTTTCTACGGCAGCTACGACTGGCATTCGTGCGTGCACGGCTACTGGTTGATCCTGCATCTACTCGAACGCTTTCCCGATCTGCCGGAAGCGGCGCGGATCGTCGCCGTGGTCGACGAGCATTTCACCGAGGCCAATGTGGCGGGTGAGCGTGCGTATCTCGATCTGGCGCATAACCGCGGATTCGAGCGTCCTTATGGTTGGGCATGGCTGCTGGCGCTCAGCGCACAACTCGAATCGTTGAAACTCTCGGACGCCGCGCGCTGGAAAAAAACTTTTGCGCCGCTGACCGAGACCTTTGTCGAACGTTTCGAAGAGTTTCTGCCGAAGGCCACCTACCCGTTGCGAGTCGGCACGCACTTCAACATGGCTTTCGCGCTGTCGCTCACGCTGGATTTCGCACGGCAAACCTCCCGCGAATCGCTGGAAGCGTTGCTGGTCAGCACGGCGGAACGCTGGTTTCTCAACGATGTGGCCTGTCAGGCGTGGGAGCCCGCCGGCGACGAGTTCCTGTCGCCTTCGCTGATGGAAGCGGAGTTGATGCGACGCGTCTTGCCGCCGGCGCAATTCGTCGACTGGTTCGGGCGCTTTCTGCCGGACATCGGCGCAAAAAAGCCCGCCACGCTGTTCGAACCCGTTACCGTGACCGATCGCACCGACGGCAAGATCGCGCATCTGGATGGCTTGAATCTGAGCCGTGCGTGGTGTCAGCGCTCGTTGGCGCGTGCGCTGCCGGCCGGCGATATTCGCCGCACGGTGTTGTTCGAGGCGGCCGAGCGCCATCTGCATAGCGCGTTGCCGCATGTGGCGGGCGACTATATGGGCGAGCATTGGCTGGGCACGTTCGCGACGCTCGCGCTGGAAGCGTGATCGCGAAGTCGGAGTCGGCGTGAGTTAAAGCACGATCGCCCGTTCGTCCATTCAGGCGGGCAAAAAAATAGCGGCGCTCGCGGCGCGAAACGGTTCGACTTTCTACCGATTCGCGCCAGCAGCGCCGCTTTTCCATGACTGCGTCAGATTGGACGCCTTTGCGGCGCCCAGCCGGCGACCACGCCGGCTTATGGCATTACTGGGCCGTCAGCTTCTTCGGCTTCGGCGGCGCCTGAACCTTGTTGTACTGGAACTCGGGCGTTGCCTTCAACGCGTCTTTCGTCGCGCCGGCCAGATAGAAATTGCCACCGCGAATATCCAGCGCGGCGATCGGCACCGCGACGTCATGCGACGCGACGCCGAGGAATCCGCCTGCGGAAACAATGGCTGCGGACAGCGAACCGTCCGGCGCCACCACCAGATCGCGCACCGTACCGATCTTTTCGTTCTGATCGTTGTACACCGCCTTGCCGAGAATGCTCTTCTTCACGCTCCAGCCGCTCAGCAGCGCGGTGGATTGTTCGACCGTGACGCTCAGCGGCTGCGAGCCGGCGACTTGCGCCTGCGCGCCCAGGCTGGTTGCAGCAACTGCGACCGCAATGACAAGCTTGCTCAAAGTCATATCGTTTACTCCGTTCTTAGTAGACTTGACCGGCGCGGAATCCGCGCCGAAGGAATCGCTGCACGACGATCATACAGACTGCGCGACGCGGTTGCACCCAGCGTGCCAGGACTGCACGCGCGTGGCGGTAAAATCATGCGCGGCGATGATGCCCGCATTAGAGGTGGCAGTTTGACCGAGCTTGAACAGGGTTTCATATTGACCCGGCATTGGCGTGACACGCCCGCCGGCACGGAAGTCGAATTCTGGCTGGCAACAGACGGCGGGCCTCGTCACATCCGCTTGCGCCCGCAACCATCGGTCGCATTCATTCCCGCCGAGCATCGCGAGCGCGCCGAAACAGTGCTGCGCCGCGAAGCGCCGCTCGATCTGCGCCCACTCGAATTACGCGACTTTCAGCATCGACCGGTCATGGGGCTCTACTGTGCGCAGTACCGGCAATTGACAGGCTTCGAAAAGCGCCTGAAACAAGGCGGTATCGACATTTACGAAGCGGACGTCTTTCCGCCCGAGCGCTACATGATGGAGCGTTTCATCACCGCGCCGGTGTGGTTCGGCGGTGAGGTGCAGAACGGCGGTCCATTGCTGAATGCGGAACTCAAGCCGGCCACGGATTACCGGCCGCCTTTGAAGCTGGTGTCGCTCGATATCGAAACCAGCGCGCACGCCGAGTTGTATTCGATCGCGCTCGAAGGATGCGGGCAGCGCCAGGTGTATATGCTGGGTCCGCCGAACGGTCCTGCGGGCGAGGCGGATGCACTCGACTTCGAGCTCGAATACTGCGAAACCCGCGCGCTGTTGCTGGAAAAGCTGAATGCGTGGCTGGAGCGGCATGATCCTGATGCGATCATCGGCTGGAATCTCGTGCAGTTCGATTTGCGGGTGTTACAGCAGCATGCCGAACAATATCGCGTACCGTTGCGGCTCGGTCGCGGCGGTGCGGTGATGGAATGGCGCGAGCACGGTCTCAAGCAGAATCACTTCTTTGCCGGCGCGGCGGGACGTTTGATTATCGACGGCATCGAGGCGCTGCGCTCCGCGACCTGGAGCTTCCCGTCGTTCAGTCTCGAACACGTGTCCCGCTCGGTGCTCGGCGAAGGCAAGGCGATCGACAATCCGTATCAGCGCATGGATGAAATCCAGCGCCGCTTCGACGAAGACAAACCTGCGCTCGCACGCTATAACCTGAAGGATTGCGAGTTGGTCACGCGTATCTTCGCGAAGACCGAGTTGCTGCGCTTTCTGCTGGAGCGCGCCACGGTGACTGGTTTACCGGCGGATCGCAGCGGCGGATCGGTCGCGGCATTCACGCATCTGTACATGCCGCGCATGCATCGGCAAGGCTACGTCGCGCCGAATCTCGGCGACGTGGCGGGCGCCGCGAGCCCCGGCGGATTCGTGATGGACTCGCGGCCGGGGCTCTACGATTCGGTGCTGGTGCTCGACTACAAGAGTCTGTATCCGTCGATCATTCGCACGTTTCTGATCGACCCCGTCGGCCTCGTGGAGGGCATGCTGAATCCCGCCGACGACCAGTCCGTGCCCGGCTTTCTCGGCGCCCGCTTTTCACGCACACGCCATTGTCTGCCGTCGATCGTCGAGCAGGTCTGGCAGGGGCGCGAAGTCGCGAAGCGCGAGCACAACGCCGCGCTTTCGCAGGCGCTGAAGATCATCATGAACGCCTTTTACGGTGTGCTGGGTTCTACAGGCTGCCGTTTCTTCGATCCGCGTCTCGCGTCGTCGATCACCATGCGTGGCCATGAAATCATGCACACCACGCGTGAGTTGATTCAGGCCCAAGGCTATGAGGTGATTTACGGCGATACGGATTCGACCTTCGTCTGGCTCAAACACGCGCATGACGAGGAGCGCGCCAGCCGCATCGGTCGCGGGATTGTCGAGCATATCAACGCGTGGTGGCGGGAGAATCTGCACGCGCGGTTCGGACTCGAGAGCGCGCTCGAACTGCAGTTCGAGCGGCACTACCGGCGTTTCTTCATGCCGACCATTCGCGGCGCCGAAGAAGGCAGCAAGAAACGCTACGCCGGTTTGACGATTCGGCCGGACGGTAGCGAAGACATCGTCTATAAGGGGCTTGAAACGGTACGCACCGATTGGACACCGCTGGCGCAGCAGTTTCAGCAGGAGCTTTACCGGCGCATTTTCAAGCAGCTGCCGTATCAGGACTATGTCCGCGATTACGTGCGCGACACGCTCGCCGGCAAGCTCGACGACCAACTGGTGTATCGCAAGCGCCTGCGCCGGGCGCTCGGCGAATACGAACGCAACGTGCCGCCGCACGTGCGCGCGGCGCGCGTGGCCGACGAGTTCAATCACCGCCAGGGACGCCCGCTGCAGTACCAGAACGGCGGCTGGATCAGCTATGTGATGACGGTCGCCGGGCCCGAGCCGCTTGAAACACTGCGCTCGGCGATCGACTATGAGCACTATCTCACGCGGCAATTGCAACCCGTTGCGGATGCCATCTTGCCGTTGCTGCGCGACGACTTCACGACCTTGATGTCGGGGCAAAAGCAGTTGTTCTGAGCGCGGTGCCCGCATCGGGCACGGTGTCATGCGATCGACAGTCGTCGCGGGAGTCGAACGTTGCAAACAACAGGTGAACCACGGCACGAGGCGGCGAGCACGGCGAGTGGTGCATTTACCGGCGGCGCGCTCAGTATTGGACTCACGCTGCCCTTGTTGCGTCCGGGCACGATCGTGGCCGATTTCACGAAACAGGTCGCGCTTGCGCGTCGATAAGCGCCGTCAACGCGGGATACAACGCGCTACCCGAGGCAATGATCGGATTACCGCGCAATAGTCCGCCGTTCGCGAGGAAATCGTTTACCATGCCGCCCGCTTCGCGCATCAGCACGATGCCCGCAAGGCAGTCCCATGCATTGATATGCGGCTCGTAATAGCCGATCAGACGTCCCGCCGCGGCATAAGCCAGCATCAACGCGCCCGAGCCGTTGCGAATGAACATGCCACCGTCGCCGAGCAGGCGACCGAGAAACGGCATGAATGCCTCAGGCTTCAGCCGGTGAGAAAAGCCCACGCCTAACAGGCCTTCCCGAACGCTACACGCCGGGCTGGCGTTTAGCGGCGTCTGACCGACAAACGCGCCGCGTCCTTGCGCGGCATGAAACAGCTCACCGCTGTTCGGATCGAACACCACGCCGATCAGCGGCTCGCCGTCCACCAGAATGCCGATCGACACGCACCACGCGTACAGGCCGTTCAGAAAGCAGCTCGTACCGTCGATCGGATCCACTACCCAGACCACCCGCTCGCTCGACAAGGTATCGGATACGCCGGCCGCACTTTCCTCGCCGAGAAACGCGTCGTCTGGAAACGCTTCGCTCACGGCTGTTCGGATCATGCCCTCCACTTCCCGATCGGCAATGCTGACGAAGTCCTGCAAGCCCTTATGTTCGACTTCGAGCACGGCGCGATGGCGGAACATCTGCAATGCGCGTTCCCCTGCTTGCTGGGCGATCTTGCGCGCAAGCGCATAGCGGACGTCGAAATCGATCGAGAACCGTGACGGCGATTCAATGAGCGTCATGCATGCGCTCCCGCCAATGCCGCGCTGCGCGCTTTGAGCGGCAACCCGACCCGCACTTCACGCGGGAAAAACTGATCCAGGCCATGACACACGACAAAGTTCTCCGGGTTCCGATTGAATGATGTGGCTGAAGAGACGGGCACGCACTGCGTTCAGGAAGCGTCTTTGTGACTTATGTTTGCACACGCGTGCAAGCATGGACGCCGAGCATACCACGCTCGGTTAACACTCGCGATCACGGCAATGACTTCCCTATCGCCTGAAGGCGTTTTTTGAGGGAAATACGACCTTTGCGCCATCCACGTCCCCTTCCATAATTTGCATTGGAGATCAGGCCGGTTGCGCTTTCAACCTCTAGCTTGATCAATCAAAAGACGGAAGAAAGGGACTTAAAGATGAGACTCAAGAACAAATCAGCTTTGATTACAGGCGGGACGAGCGGCATTGGTCTCGCAACCGCCAGACTCTTCATTGCGGAAGGCGCACGTGTTGCGGTGACGGGCCGAGACGAGGCCGCATTGGAGCGCGTAAGAGCCGAGCTTGGTGAAAATGCGCTGGTTCTTAAGGGCGATGTACGATCGATCGAAGACATGCGGGCAATCGCCGCCAAGGTGAAAGAGAACTTTGGCGGCCTGGATGTGGTGTTCGCCAATGCGGGCTGGGCGTTTCCGTCGGCAGTCGACGACATCGACGCACAACTCTACGACGAGATCATGGATATCAACGTCAAGGGCGTGGTGTTCACGCTTCAAGCGGTATTGCCGGACTTGCGGGAGGGTGCCTCAGTCATTCTCAATACCTCGTTCGTGGCGCAGACCGGCAAGCATGGCATTTCGTTGACCGCGGCGGCGAAAGCCGCCGTACGGTCGCTAGCCCGCAGCTGGTCCTACGAGTTTCTCGACCGAAAAATCCGCTTTAACGCGATCGCGCCCGGTGCGATCGACACGCCCCTGCTCGGTAAGTGGGGCATGCCCGACGAGCAGGTTCGCAGCCTCAAGACCGAGTTTGCCAAGACCATTCCAGTGGGTCACATGGGCAAGGCCGACGACATTGCCTACGCCGCGCTCTATCTCGCCAGCGACGAATCCTCCTACGTGGTCGGTACCGAACTGGTCGTCGATGGCGGTGCCTCGCAACTTTAAGGTTCCGGTTTTCGACGCCGGAACTCTCCACGTTATCCCGGCTCCACCACGTTTCCATTAAAACGCCCGTGGGCTCTTCAATCCGGTCCGACCTGGCTGCGCTTGCAGAGAGGGCCGACGCATAGGAAAAAATCTTTGTGACAAACCCTATCGACAACAACGCCTCCGGGGCGCAACCGATCAACGCTCGCCCTTCGCGCCGCGATATGCTCAAACTGGGCGGCATCGCCACACTCGGTGCTCTGCTGGGAGGGGGCACCCTGCTTGGCCACGCCAAACCCGCTTTCGCCGAGGCGCCCAGTGCGGGGATACTTTCGCCGACCGATCCGCTCGAAATCGTCATCGCGGTCTATCCCAACGGCACGCTTCTCGATTTTGCCGGCCCCAGCGAGGTTTTTCACTGGCTGCCCAATACGACCGTTCGCTACGCAAGCCTCGATGGAGGTCCTGTGACGCTGGAATATGGCGTGGTGTATGGCAAGACTGAGCGGCTCGCCGATATCGCCAAAGCCGATCTGATCCTGGTTCCCGGCGGCTCCAATCTGACGGCGCCGATGCAGCCGGACTATCAGGCGCAAATCCGGCGTCTCGCGGACGGTGCGAAATACGTGACGTCGGTCTGCAATGGATCGCTCGTACTCGCGGCAACGGGCATTCTCAAGGGTAAGCGGAGTGCCTGCCATTGGGCCTTTATCAACGACCTGACCGAATACGGCGCCATACCCGTTCCAGAGCGCTTCGTGGAAGACGACAACGGCCGGTTCATGAGCGGCGGCGGCATTACGGCGGGCATCGACTTCGCACTGCGTGTCGCCGCGAAACTACGCGGTCAACAGGTCGCCGAATTCGCGCAACTCCTGATCGAATACGATCCCGCCCCGCCATTCCATTCCGGTCACCCCAGGGACGCCCGGCCAGAGATCGTTGCGATGGTCGAAAAGGAATTGCCAGGCGCGTCCAGGGGACTTGCACGCATTCCAGGCATTCGCTGAAACACTTGCAGGCAATGTACGCGCGGCCATTTCGCTGACGTCGACCAAGGCCGCAACCGGGTTGCCTGCGCCACCGGCCGCATCGAATACGTGCGGCCTTTCCCATTCAAGCCAGGATTCGAATTCATTCAATGCGACAGACTCGTCTTTTCGCTGCGGCCCTTGCGGCCTGCGTCCCTCTTCTCGCCTTTACAGCGTCGGCTACGACCAGTAGCCCGCCACGCCCTTCCGAGGCCGCCATCAAAACTGAAAACGCACGATGGGCGGAAGCCTTCGCGCGCGGGGACTATGACGCGATAGGCCGCCTTTATACGGAAGATGGCGCACTGTTGCCGCCCGGCGGCGACAGAATTGTCGGAGCCCGCGCGATCGCCGATTACTTCATCAAGGGCTATGCAGGCGCCATGCCCGATACAGTTTCCTTCAGCAATCTCGAGGTCTATGGCGACGATCGGATCGTGACTGAAGTTTCGGATACCGAGATTCGCGATCACAGTGGAAAGCTCAAATCTCGCGGCAAACAAATCCTCGTCTTCCTGAAGCAACGTGGTGTCTGGAAACTACATCGCGACATCTGGAATAGCGGCGCTCCGCTGAAATCCGACGATCATTGAGTGGCCGCCGAGGCATCAGCGCTCGGCGTTCAATCTGCTCGCGCGGCGAATGGATTGCGGTGGATGTCCATGCAGTTTGACGAAAGCTCTCCGCATCCGCTCCGGATCGGAGAATCCCACAGCCAGAGCAATCCGTTCGATCGGTTCGCTACCATCCTGGAGGCGCAGTCGCGCGGCTTCAACGCGTAAGCGCTCAACTGCCTTAGCGGGTGTTTCGCCTGTTTCCCGTCGGAATGCCCGGCCAAATTGCCGCAGACTCAATCTTGCGGCTTCGGCGAGTCGCTCGACAGGTAGCGCTTCGGCCAGATGTTCCCGGGCAAAATTCAGCGCAATGCGGATGCGATCCGACTCCGGTTCCATTTGCGACATAGCGGAGAATTGCGACTGACCGCCTGGCCGACGATAGGGAACGACCAGATTTCTGGCGGTTGCGCGCGCAACGGTTGCGCCCATATCCGCTTCGATCATGGCCAGCGCGAGGTCTATGCCGGCCGCGATACCCGCCGATGTCCAGATGCACCCGTCCGCGATGTAGATGCTATCGCCCTCGACCTTGGTGCGAGGAAAGCGCGACTGCAATTGAGCAGCGTAGCGCCAATGCGTGGTAGCTCTCCGTCCGTCCAGCAACCCGGTTTCCGCAAGCAGGAACGCGCCCGTACATACGCTTGCCACTCGTGTGGCATTGGCACCTAATCGTCTGGCGGCGGCAATGTTCTCCGACAACCGCATCGGCTCGATATCTCCGCCCACGAATATGACCGTGTCGAACGTGCGCCTCTTTATGGACTTCGTCTCGATTGGAAGTCCCGTATTGCCGACAATCGGGCCGCCGAGCCGCGAGATGACGTGGAGAACATAGGGCGTATGACCCGCCGCTATTGCCACCTGATTGAAAGCCGAAAGGGGTCCGGCAAGATCCAGAGCATCGTGGCCATCGCAAACGAAAAATCCAACTCGATGCGTCATGAGGTAGTAAACCGGCTACACATGGAATGGCGTATTTTATAGAAAACCCTTAAATTACGCCATTCCAGTGTTTCCCGTTAGATGCGGCGAGTGGGATCGATTTTAGTGATCCGACTCAGCGGTTCATTGCCTGCGCATACGGGGCACACGCGCCAAGTGTTCCGTCATACGACATTTCCCTCTAGCTGGAAATGATTTCGAGTTCGAGCCCCTTCGTGCGCGGCCCCATCAGGCCAATCGCCAGCATCACGATCAGCATCGCACCGGCAATAAACACGAACACACCGGTCGTGCCGAACTGCTTCAACACCGACGCGATCAGAAATGCCGTGAAAATAGCCGAGAACCGGCTCCACGAATAGACGAAGCCCACCGCCCGCGCACGAATGCTGGTCGGAAAAAGCTCGGTCTGATACGCATGGAAGCTATACGAAATGATATTGCCCGCAAGCGTCAGGCAAACCCCGAGACTTACCAGCAACACCGCGCCCGACGCCTGACTGAACCACAGCCCGCAGACGATATTCACCGCGGCCATCACCACAATCACTGTTTTGCGTTCGAAGCGATCGCCGATAAACAGCCCGATGATGGGTCCAACCGGCGCAGCCAGTGCGATCACGCTCGAGTACATCAAACTCGTGGTAATCGTAATGCCCTGCTTGATCAGCAACGTCGGCACCCAGTTCGCGAAACCGTAAAAGCCCACTGTCTGGAAAATGTTGAAGATCGTCATCATCAGCGTGCGGTTGCGGTACGGCGGCACCCACATATCGCGGAAACTGCCGCGCGGCGCCACCGGCACCGGCGGTGCGGGCGGCGGCAATTCACGGCCGTATTCGCTGCGCACTTTCGCTTCGAGCGCGCTCATCACACGGTCGGCTTCGGCGAGACGCCCTTGCTGCGCGAGCCAGCGCGGACTCTCGGGCAACGCACGGCGAATCCACCAGACGAACAACGCACCGTGCGCGCCGATCAGCACGACCCAGCGCCAGCCATCCAGACCGAGCACGGTACGCGGCACCAGCAGATACGACAGGAACGCCACCACCGGCACGGCTGTGAAACCCACGGCCTGCTCACAAGCGAACGCGCGGCCGCGAATCTGCTTGGGCACCAGTTCCGAGATGTACGTGCCGATCGTCACTAACTCGACGCCGATACCGATACCCGCGACGAAGCGCCAGAAGTTCAGCCCGGTCGCCGTCTCCTGAAACGCCATCACGACGTTGGCTGCGGTGTACCACAGCAGCGAATAGGTGAACACGGCGCGGCGTCCGAAGCGATCCGCCAGAAAGCCGCACGCGATCGTGCCGATAAAGAGGCCACTAAACAGCGCAGCGATGAAACTCGCCACCCCGGTCGAGCCGAACAGACCGTGCGTGGTCGCCGTCAGCAAACCGCTTTTGACGAGGCCAGGTGCAACGTAGCCCGAGTACAGCAGGTCGTAGAGTTCAAAGAAGAAGCCGAGGCTCAGCAGCACGACCAGCTTCCAGACGGAACGCGTGGCCGGGAGCCGGTCGAGGCGCGCGGAAATGCTGCCGGCGTCGAGCGTGGCGGTGGTGCCGGTAGCCGCATCAAAAGAGGCGACGCCGGGGCTGCGCTGTGCAGCGGACGCGGCGTGATCGGGGGATGCCATGTTGTTTGTCTCCTGTGTCGACCGGCGTCAGCGTGTCGATTCGAGGCGGCGCTTTGGCGCCGACGCGGATTCCGAACCGCCTACTCCGATCCCGTGCAACGTGTTGCACGCATTACGGGCAACCGCCATGCGGCGCGCCGAAACCAGTCTTGTGCCGGCCTTTCCTTGATTCGCGCAACCACGCGCACCACGCTTGCCGGGCCGCAAGGTCCGGCGAGCATTCTAGCCGCGCGCGCGCTTCAATTGTTCGAAGGTGGTGATTTTTCCGGCCAGCGCGCTCGCCGCCACCGTGTACGGACTCGCGAGCCACACGTCCCCCGGGCCCGAACGCCCCGGAAAATTGCGGTTAATCGCGCTGATCGTCACGTCATTCGCGTCGGCGGATTGCCCCGGCCCGCAATTCGCGCACGACCCGCAACCCGGCATCACGAGCGTCACGCCCGCGCGCTCGAATACCGGCAAATAGTCTTGCGCCTCGCAATACGTGCGCACGGCCATGGTGCCGAATTGTAGAAACAGACGCGTGCCGTCCGGCACACGCATGCCTCGCTCGACGCCCCAGCGCAGCACCTCGTGGTAGTAGTCGAAGTCTTCGCGCTTGCCCGCGGTACACGAACCGCCATAGGCGATGTCGATCGCGACGTCCTGCTCCAGTTGCGGCGCCGGCATGCCGTTGCCGGGGTCGCCTGGGCGCGCGAGCATCGGTTCGATCCGGCTCGCGTCGATCCGGATCGTGTCCCGATAGGTCGCGCCTGGATCGCTTTTCATCCAGCTGTCCACGCTGAAATCAACGCCGCGGCGCTCCTTCAGAAACGCAGCCGTGCGTGCGTCCGGTTCGACGATGCCCGTGAAGCCGCCCAGTTCCGCGACCATGTTCGTCAAGGTTGCGCGCTCATCGATCGACATCGCCCGCACCGCTTCGCCGCCGTATTCGAACACGAGGCCGATCGCACCGCCCGAGCGGATCGCGTCCATCTGCAGCAGAAACAGCACGACGTCCTTGGCGGTGACGCCGTCGCGCAACACACCGTCGATCTCGATACGCAACGTCTCCGGCACCTTGCAGCGCACGTAGCCCGTCACCCAGCTATTGGCGATTTCCGTTGCGCCCGCACCGAATGCGAGGCAGCCGAGCGCGCCGGAATGCGGCGTGTGCGAATCGGTGCCGCACGCCACTTGCCCCGGTAACGCATACTGCTCCGCCATCAGCGCGTGACAGATGCCTTCGGAGCCCGGCTGCGTGTCGAGCGCGCCATGCGAGCGCACCGGATAGTCGCGCGAGAACGATGTATGCCCTTCCATCAGATTGGCGACGCCCGGCAATAAACCGTCGCGCACGTGCGGGATGCTCTGCGCCGCGAGCACCAGATGATCCTGAAACGCGATGATGTGATCCGGCTGGTGTAACGGCGCGGGCTTGCCGAACGCGCGATGCATCAGATGCGCGCACATGCCGGTGAAGTAGTCGTGACTGAAGCGCCAGTCGGCGGCGATAAACACGCCGTCGCCCCGCCGCGCGCCTGTCATGCCCGGATGCAGATGCCGCGCAATGATCTTCTCGACCAGCGTCATCGGCGCGGCAGGCTGCGCGAATGCATTCGTCGCGGCGTGAGTGTTGGCATTGGCATTGGCATTGGCATTGGCGTTGCTGTTCCCATTCGCCCTGCCCGGCGCGGGCCAATCCGCGAACTTGCTGTACGCCAGCAAGCCGCCGCTGCGAATGATCTGCTGCGTGAGTTCATCGCGGCCTTCGAGAAAGGCGTCGATCGGCACGGCCTCGCCGGCCATCAAACGGTCGAGCACGGCGAAATCGGTGGTGGTGAGAATGCCGATGTTGTCGCAATTCTGCTGGTAAATACGCTCGAAACTCTCCGCGACGATCACGCGGATACCCGCCGACAACTCCGCCAGCGGACTCGATTCGCGCGACGACCCCTTACCGTAGCGCTTGCCCGCGACCGTGATCTGGAAGCCGCCGTCTCTCACCGCATTGCGCCCGATCGGCAGACGCTCACCGGCCTTGAAGCCGACGTACGGATACTGGCCGAGACGTTCGTCGTAAGTGAGCATCACCGTGACGGGCGTAATCTCGTCGGTGGAGACGTTATCGCGCAGCGGCCCCGCACTGGCGCGCGTCAAGTTGCCGCCGGCCAATTGCGCGTCGATCACCGCGGGGTCCGAGGACAGGAACAGCACGCGGCCGTCCAGACGAATCGTATCGCTCATCAGCATTCTCCTTCTGCTCACTATACGGCGCGTGGACGCACTGCCGAAGTGCCGTTGCAGCAACGCAGACCTCTCGTTTCATGAGGTTTGCGCATCCTCACCCGAGGTCATGCATCGCCAGAGGCAGCAAATTATTCCGCATGGCCAGTTGACAATAATTCTCATTTACAATAGATTTGTAAGGCTTTAGTCAACTTTATCCATCCAATTCACATACACGGTCCGCATTTAATGCGAACTGCCAGCCAGGTGCCTCTCGTCACCCAGCCAGCTCACGGGCTCGTTTGATCGGGAGAACCACACGTGCATCACCTCAATACAGCGCGACGTCCGCTGTGCACCATGCTGTCCGGCGTATTTGGCGTAGTCGGACTTTGGGCCGCGCAGTCGGCACACGCGGCAGATAACACATCGCCTCAGAACGCTACCGCGCAACAGGTCGCCCAGGCGTCGCAAGCCGCATCGGCGGCACAATTAGCGTCGAACCGACTGCTCGATCCGGTGACCGTCACCGCCACACGCACCGCGTCCGCGCAAAGCCGCACGGCGGCGTCCGTCTCGGTGATCACCGACCAGGACCTGGAAGAACAGCAAGCCGAAAACATCAAGGACGCGCTGCGCTACGAGCCCGGCGTCACGGTGCGCCGCGCGCCTTACCGGCCCGGCTCGGCGGCTTTGGGCGGCGGTCGCGACAACGATTCGAGCATCAACATTCGCGGCCTCGAAGGCAACCGCATTCTGATGATGGAAGACGGCATCCGCCTGCCCTATTCGTTCACGTTCGGTCCGCTCGAATCGGGCCGCGGCGACTACGCGGATCTCGGCACGCTCAAGCGCATTGAAATTCTGCGCGGCCCGGCTTCGGCGCTGTATGGCAGCGACGGCCTGACCGGCGCGGTGAACTTCCTGACCAAAGACCCGCAGGATCTGCTCGACATCTACAACAAGCCGACCTATTTCTCGGTACGTCCGAGCTACGAATCAGCCGACCGCAGTTTCGGCGCGACGGTGCAGGCGGCCGGCGGCAACGACATGATTCAGGGCATGCTGATCGCCGACGGCCGGCGCGGCCACGAAGTGGACAACAAAGGCTCGAACAATTCGGCGACGACGCTGCGCACCACGGCGAATCCGCAGGACACGTATTCCGAAACATTGCTCGGCAAGCTGGTCGTCAAACCGACCGCGCACGACACCTTCAAATTCACCGCCGAAACCGTCCGCGAACGGATCGACACGAACGTGCTGTCGGCGATCAACCCGCCCACCACGCTCGCGCTGACCGGCAACGACAAGCTCGAACGCAACCGCTACAGTCTCGACTACGACTTCAATAACGAGGCCGCACCGTTTTTCCAGACTGCGCACGTTCAGGTGTACTACCAGGACGCCTGGCAGGATCAGAACTCGTATGAGAAGCGCGGCTCGTCGGCTTCACGCACGCGGTTGAGCCATTACGGCGAGCGGGTGTTCGGCGGTTCCGCGTTCGCGGAAAGCAACTTCCGCACGGGCATCCTCTCGCACAAGCTGCTGTATGGCGGCGACGGCAGCCTCGACCGCGTGACGGCGCTACGCGACGGCACCGTGCCGGGCGTCGGCGAAGCGGCGTTCCCGAACAAGCCGTTCCCGGATACCGACTACCGTCTGCTCGGCGCGTTTATTCAGGATCAGATCAGCTACGGCGGCTTGACCGTTACGCCGGGTTTGCGTTTCGACACCTACGCACTAAACGCGAAAACCGGCGACCCGCAATATCTGGGCAAACCGGTTTCGTCGAGCGACAACGCGTTGTCGCCGCGCCTCGCGGTGCTGTACGAAGTGTCGCCCGCGCTGATTCCGTACGCGCAATACGCGCACGGCTTCCGCGCCCCGTCGCCGGATCAGGTGAACAACAGCTTCGCGAATCCGCTGTATGGCTACACGTCGATCGGCAATCCGAACCTCAAGCCGGAAACCAGCGACACCATCGAAGCCGGTTTGCGCGGCAAGCTCGGCACCGGTCTCGGCCCGCTGCGCTATAGCGCGGCGATCTTCGCCGGCCGCTATCGCGACTTCATCGCGCAACAGACCGTGAGCGGCAGCGGCCGCCCGAACGATCCGCTGGTGTTCCAGTACGTCAACTATTCACGGGCCTCGATTCACGGCCTCGAAGGACGCGCGGAATGGGCGCTGCCGTACGGCTTCACGGTCAAGACCGCGATGGCGTTCACCAAGGGCAGCGTGGAGGGCGGCAACAACGCGAATCAGCCGCTCGACACCATCAACCCGTTCTCGGCCGTGTTCGGCCTGCGCTATGAACCGAGCGAGCGCTGGTTCGTGCAAAGCGATCTGCTGTTCCAGGCCGCGAAGAAATCGAGCGACATCACGCCGAAGAGCTGCGCGGCGCAAACCTGCTTCGCGCCGGGCTCGAGTTTCGTGGTCGATCTGCGCGGCGGCTATCGCTTCAACAAACACGTCATCGCGTATCTCGGCGTGTACAACCTGTTCGACCGCAAGTACTGGAACTGGTCGGACGTGCGCGGCATTGCGGAGACGTCGCCGGTCAAGGACGCTTATACGGCGCCCGGCCGCAACGTGTCGGTCAGCATGAAGGTCGACTTCTGATGCGGCACGCGCACGCCGCGCTCCCCTCTTTCAACCCGCTAAACGGCATTGCGAGGCACTTATCATGCTGAATTCCGCCCGTCACGATGCAGCTGCACTGACTCAGCTGCGTCACGATTTTAAAACCGTGAAGGCCGCGCAGAAACTGCGCAACCGCGAAGCCGCACACGCGCTCGGCATTAGCGAAGGCGAAGCGCTCGCCGCGTTCGTCGGCGAACACGTGGTGCGGCTCGAGCCGAACTTCGTCGAGCTATATGAACAGATGCCGCAGCTGGGCGCCGTGATGGCGCTCACGCGCAACGAGGCCGCCGTGCACGAGAAAGACGGCGTCTTCGAAGACATGAGTCACGACGGCACCGTGGGCCTCGTGCTCGGCAGCGCGATCGATCTGCGGGTGTTCTATCACGCGTGGGCGTCGGGTTTCGCGGTGCGCGAAAGCACCGCGCAGGGCCTGCAAAAAAGCCTGCAATTCTTCGACAAACAAGGTCACGCGGTCCACAAGATCTTCCTGCGCGAGCACAGCAATCACGAAGCGTTCGACGCCTTCGTCGACCGCTGGCAAATGCGCGACCAGGTGCCGGGCCTCGCAACGGAAGAAGCGTCCGCGCCGCCCGCGTTGAATCTGGACAGCGATATCGACGTGGCCGCGTTTCACGGCGCGTGGGACGCGATGACGGACACGCACCAGTTCTTCGGCATGCTGCGCAAGTTCGGCCTCGCGCGCACCCAGGCATTGCGGCTCGCCGAGCGCCGCTACGCGTACTCGGTCGCCAACGACGCGCTGCAAGGCCTGCTCGAACGCGCCGCGCAGAGCACGCTGCCGATCATGGTGTTCGTCGGCAATCGCGGCATGATCCAGATTCACACCGGACCGGTCAGCAATATTCGCATGATGGGCCCATGGGTCAACGTGCTCGATCCGGGCTTCAATCTGCATCTGCGCGGCGATCTGATCGCCAGCGCGTGGGTAGTGCGCAAGCCGACCAGCGACGGCATCGTCACGTCGCTCGAACTGTTCGACGCGAATGGCGAGAACATCGCGATGCTGTTCGGCGCGCGTAAACCGGGTCAGCCGGAACTCGCGGGTTGGCGCGAACTGATCGACGGTATCGCGCGTCTCGAAGACGGGGCGGCAGCGTGAACGCCGTCCGCCTGAATGGGCGGCGACGTCGCCTGATGCTCGGCAGCGGCGCGCTGTTGCTCGGCGCGTTGGCGCCGCGTGCGTTCGCGCAGCCGCCGCGGCGCGTGATCGTGGTCGGCGGCGCGCTCGCCGAAATCATTTACGCGCTCGGCGCTCAGGGCAATGCCACTAGCGCCGCCAGCGTGCTGGTCGGCGCGGACACGACCTGCAGCTATCCGGCTGCCGCGCGCGCGTTGCCGAAGGTCGGCTATCAGCGTGCATTGTCGGCGGAAGGTTTGCTGTCGTTGCGGCCCGACCTGATCCTCGCGTCGGCGGAAGCGGGGCCGACCAACGTGCTCGCGCAGGTCAAACAGGCGGGCGTGTCGGTCGTCTCGTTCGCTGAACAGCACAACGTGGACAGCGTGCGCGACAAGATCACCGGCATCGCCAGAGCGCTCGACGCAACGCCGCAGGGCGACGCGCTGCTGACGCGCTTCGACGGCGAATGGCAGCGCGCGCGCGAGGCCGTCGCGGCCTCGTCGCTCGCGCGCCGCCCGCAATCGCCGCGCGTGCTGTTCGTGCTGAATCACACGGGCAACAGCGCGATGGTCGCCGGCCAGCACACCGCCGCCGACGCGATGCTCGCCTATGCCGGCGCGCGCAACGCGATGCAGGGCTTCAATGGCTACCGGCCGCTGTCGGCCGAAGCGCTGGTGAGCGCCGCGCCCGATCTGATCCTGACCACCGACGAAGGCCTGAGCGCGGTCGGCGGCGCAGCGGCCATGCTGGCGAGCCCCGGCTTCGCGGCGACGCCCGCGGGACAAAACAGGCGCGTCGTCGCGCTCGACGCCTTGTTCCTGCTCGGCTTCGGCCCGCGCCTGCCCGATGCGGTGACCATGCTGAACCAGAAGCTGCAGGAGGCGTGATGGAATCGGACCTCGTGGCGTCCACGCCAGGGCAAGGGCGAGGGCCAGGGCCCGCGCCGGCAGGCCGCCATCAGCCGAAGTCGGCCACGCTGGCGGAACGTCGCCGGCGCACCGCTCGTCTGCTGCTAGGCGCGCTGGCTATCGCGCTCGGCCTCGCGACGCTCGCCGCGATCTGCATCGGCGCGTATCGCATCGGCCCCACGCTAGTGTGGTCCGCGTTGCTCGCCCAACCCGCCGAGTTGGCCAACGATCCGGCGCTTCAACAGGCGCGCGCGGTCCTGCTGCAAATCCGTTTGCCCCGCGTCGTGCTGGCGCTGCTGGTCGGTGCGGGCTTCGGCTCGGCCGGCAGCGCGCTGCAGGCGCTGTTTCGCAATCCGCTCGCCGACCCAGGGCTGATCGGGATTTCGAGCGGCGCGGCGTTGGGTGCTTCCACACTGATCGTGCTCGGCCCGATGATCGGCGCACTCAGCCTCGTCTGGCTGCCGGCCGCCGCATTTCTCGGCGCGCTGACCGTGGCGGCGCTCGTCTACCGGCTCGCCGCCGCGCGCGGCCGGCTCGCGCTGCCGCTGCTGCTGCTCGCCGGCATCGCGATCAATGCGCTGGCCGGCGCCGCGATCGGCCTGCTCACCTATCTCGCCGACGACGCGCAATTGCGTTCGCTGACCTTCTGGAGTCTCGGCAGTCTCGGCAGTGCGCAGTGGCCGGTGCTCGGCGCGGTCGCGCCCTTCGTCGTGGCCGGGGCGCTGGTGATCGCGCGCAACAGCCACGCGCTCAACGCGCTGCAACTCGGCGAGACCGAGGCGCAGCATCTCGGCGTGCCGGCCCAGGCGGTCAAACGTACGGTGCTGGTAGCGTCGGCGCTGGGTGTCGGCGCGCTGGTGTCGTGTACCGGCGTGATCGGCTTTATCGGGCTGGTCGCGCCGCATTGCGTGCGGCTCGCCTGCGGTCCCGATCAACGCGTGGTGATGCCCGGCGCGATGCTGCTCGGCGCCACGCTGACCGTGCTCGCCGATCTCGCGGCACGCACCGTTGCCGCGCCGGCCGAAGTGCCGCTCGGCATTCTGACCGCACTGATCGGTGCGCCCTTCTTCCTCGCGTTGCTGTGGCGCAGCCGCAGTCAACTCGGTCTGTGAGCGATCCAGACTTCCTGACGGAGCGTATCCGATGCTCATGACCCGCCACCTCTCGATCACCCGCGGCGACCGGCCGATTCTGCGAGATCTTTCGCTGACGGTTAAGCCCGGTTGCCTGACCACGCTGCTCGGCTGCAACGGGGCCGGCAAGAGCACGCTACTGAAAGCGCTGGCGGGCGAGTTTCATGGCGGCGGCTCGACGCGTCCGCCGCAGTTGAGCGGCACGACGACGCTCAATGGCGAGTCGCTCGACGGCATGTCGTCGAAGCGTTTGGCGCGGTTGCGGGCGGTGTTGCCGCAAGCGTCCAATCCGGTATTTCCGTTCACCGTCGAAGAAATCGTGCTGCTCGGGCGCTATCCGCATGCGGCGAGCGGCGCCGTGTCGCGCAACGACCGGCGGATCGTCGACGAAGCGTTGACGCTGGCGGGCGCCGAAACGCTCACGGGACGCGAGATCACCACGCTGTCCGGCGGCGAGTTGGCGAGGGTGCAGTTCGCCCGCGTGCTGGCGCAGATCTGGCCGCAGGAAGACGATATCGGCAACGCGTCGGAACAACCGACCCGCTATCTGCTGCTCGATGAGCCGACCGCCGCGTTGGATCTGGCGCATCAGCATCGCTTGCTGGAGACCGTCAGGGCGTTGACGCGCCGTTGGCGGATCGGTGCGCTGGCTATCGTGCACGATCCGAATCTGGCCGCGCGTTATGCCGATGCGATCGCTTTGCTGGCGGACGGCACCATCATCGCGCAAGGCACGCCGCGCGAGATCATGCAGCCGGCGTTGATCGAGCGATGTTTTGGGTTTGCGGTGCGGATGCTGGATGCGGGAGACGGGTCGGCGCCGGTGGCGGTGCCGGCATGAGGTTGCGGGGTTGAAGTTTCGGGTTTACGGCGGGCTTGTTGCGGACTTAACCGCAAATCACGCGCCACTCCCCAAAAATCCCACCAACGCCGCCGCGCTCGCACTCAACTGCTCGCGCGCCTTGAAAATCACCATCAACCGGCGCACCGCCCACGCATCGCTCAACGACAACAGCCGCACGTCGAGCGCATTCACGTAAAGCAGGCCCACCTGTTCCGGCACGATCGCGATACCGAGCCCCGCATGCACCATCCGGCACAACGCATCGAGACTGCTCACGCGGATCTTCACGTCGAGTTGCCTGCCCTCCGCGGCCGCCTGCTGCGCGAGCATCTGCGTCAGCGCGCTCTCGCTGCGCAAACCGACAAAGCTGTCGCCGAGCAAGCCGTTGAACGCCACGCGCGCCATGCCGGCGAGACGATGACCGCCCGGCACCAGCACCGCTAACCGGTCCTGCCGGTACGGCACCTGCTCGAACGCTTCGCTGCCCGCCACCGGGTTGCAGATACCAAAGTCCGCCGCATGCTCGGCGACCAGACGCAGCACGTCGGCGCTGTTCTCCTCTTCGAGTTCGATCGACACTTCCGGAAACGCGCGCCCGAAGGCGGCCACATCTTCCGGCAGAAACTGCACGATCGACGACAGATTCGCCACCACCCGCACCCTGCCTTTCGCGCCCGACGAAAAGCGCGACAACTCCGCGCTCATCTGTTCGATGTTGCCGATGATAGCCAGCGCATGGCGGAGCACCGTCTCGCCGACCGGCGTCACCGTGATACCGCGCGATTGGCGCTGGATCACCGGCAAGCCGATCACCGCTTCGATTTCGGCGATGCGCCGGCTCACCGCCGACGGCGCAATGAACTCGCGCTCGGCCGCCCGCGCGATGTTCCGCTCCTGGCATACCGCGACGAACAATCGCAGCGAAGTGAGATCGAGTTTCTTGAGAAGATTTTCCATTGAGCTTCCGTCACCGTAACGCCAACCCGACCAGAACCGCACACCGGCACCCGCGATAGTCGAGCGGTCGAGGTCGTCCTCGGCGCACGCGCTTTGTTTCCGCCACGTTATCCGCTATCTTTGCGCACTCCGCATTTTGCACGCCGCGCGCCGAAACGCGCCTATTTATCGCCGATTGGAGACGCATGACCACCGTTCGACTCAGCCGCGCAACTCGCGCCGATGCCGCCGATCTGATCGCCGCCAACCGCGCGAGTCAGGACTACCACTTGCCGTGGGTCGCCTCCTTCACCGATCAGGCCGGCTTCGACGGCTGGTTCTCACGCACGCTGACCGGACCCAACGTCGGGTTGGTCGCGCGGGAAACGAAGTCGAACGGGATTGTCGGCATGATCAACGTCAACGAGATCGTCGCTGGCGTTTTTCAAAGCGCTTATCTGGGCTATTACGGCATGTCGGGCTTCGCACGCCAAGGTCTGATGACCGAAGCGCTGCGCGCGGCGGCGAGCTATGCGTTTGACGAGATGGGACTGCATCGGCTGGAAGCCAACATTCAACCGGGCAATGAAGCGTCGATTGCGCTGGTACGCCGACTGGGCTTTCAGAAGGAAGGGTATTCGCCGCGCTATCTGCGCATCGACGGCGAATGGCGCGATCATGAGCGGTGGGCGCTGCTGGCCGACACACCGTCCCGCGACGCAAGCTGAGCCCGAGGCGGGCTACGCAATGTCCCGCTGCGCCAACGCCAGCGAAGCGCGCCGGTTCGAGACGCGAGTCATCGTCTTGCGGACCGGCGAATGCCGTGCGCCATCCGGCACGAACACATAGCCGTGACTGCGCACGGTCTGGATAAATCTCGGCGCGGACGGGTCGGCCTCGAGAATCCGCCGCAACCGCCACACCTGCACGTCGACGCCGCGATCCGTGCGTTCGTCTTCCGAGCCGTGCAGCAATTCGAGCAGGCGCACTCGCGTCAGCGTCCGCATGGGGTTTTCGACGAACACCTTCAGCAACGCGAACTCCGCCGCGGATAGAAAGAACGCGCCGCTATCCATTTCCAGGGTGCGTGAGCGCAGATCCAGCGTGAACGGACCGAACACGATCGCGCGATCGTCTTCTCGCGCGGCGGCCGGCAGGCACGTATTGCAACGCCGCAGCACGGCCCGCACGCGCGCCAGCAGTTCGCGCGGATTGAAGGGTTTGCCGATGCAGTCGTCCGCGCCCATTTCGAGGCCGATGATGCGGTCGACGTCGGTGGGACGCGCCGTGAGAATCACCGGCACTTCGTTGCCCGCCGCGCGCAGCTTGCTCAGCGCATCCAGGCCTTCGGTGCCGAAGCGGATCTGATCGAGCACGATCAGATCGGGCGATAGCTGTTCGATCCTGTCCGCCAGCGAGCTCACGTCGCGCAGGACGGAGACCGTCATGCCCGCGCGTTCCAGCAGGGTGGTCAGCACCTCGGCGAGTTCGACATCGTCGTCAACGACCAGTATTTGTGCATTCATATCAAGGAATCTGACGCGCAGGATGGCAAGCGGGTTTGCAATCACGCCTGCGGGTAGACTCGCCGTGGCCGGATCTTGAAGTTGGCTTTCAAAGCCGCTTTCAAAACCGTCAGTCAGGTGCGATTCATGCGCAAACGTGCTGCCCAGATCTCTTGAACGGAGCGAACGGAGAGAATCCGTCGCTGAATGACTCATTATTTCTGTTGCGTCGTGCCGGTCTATACGGTAAGGCGCGGTATGGGCGCTCGAAAGCGGTCGGTAAGCCCCGTCAATAAGCGTGTTTTCAGGCAGCCGGGAGCAAACGCGCCGAAGCATCGAATGTGATCGCCGCGGAGCATTTAAACTTCGCCGGTGGCGTTGTGGTCACGAATTGCCAGCCGATCCTATTCACCCGGCGGTGCTATCGAAGTTCGAAGCGCTGCGCCCTTCGGAGAGATCCATGCCGTTGCACATGTCGAGATTGATTCTTTATGTCCACGACGTCGCGCTGCTGAAGTCCTTCTATCAAACCCATTTCGCGTTGCCCGTCAGCGAGGAAATCGAACACGAATGGGTCGTGCTGCAAGCGGGCGCGGTTGAGATTGCGCTGCATCGGGTTGGTGAGCCGTATCGCAAGCTGGCGGCCACACCGAATCATTCGAATGCGAAGCTGGTTTTTTCGGTCGATTCAGGACTGACCGAGTTGCACGACCAACTCACGCGCGCAGGCGTGCCGATGCGCGGTCTGAAACGCTACGACGGTTTCCCTCAACTGATGTGCGACGGCGAAGATCCTGAAGGTAACGTGTTTCAGCTTTCGCAAGCGGATTGACCGGGGTCGCGGCCCGACGTCCGCTTATGCACCGGTCCATGCCGCCCACGTTGCCATCAGGTCTTGTTCACGCGCAACCACCGATATCGCAGCTCGGCCCGCTTTCCGGCGCAGATGAAACCGTAGCGAACGCCGACGCCCCAATCGACACACCGGTCAAGCGAGCAAGCTCACGCGCCCATTCGACCGGCCGCCCGAGATACGCGCGAATATCGACGACGCCGACCCGACCGTTCTCATCTTCCAGCGCGAAGGTCGGGAAGCCGTGTCCCCCGACCTCGTCCAGCAGACGACGGCTAGCGCCGATATGCTGCTGCGTCGGCGCGCCGCTTTGCCGCGCGAAGGCCGCGCGAAACGCGTCCGCCGGCAAGCCGATCTCCACGGCGAGTTCCTGCAGCACGGCGGCGTCGCTGATGCGCATGCCTTCCTCATAGTGCGCGCGCTGTTGGCGATGAATCATGTCGAGTCCGCGCCCAGCCACTTCTTCCGCCGCCAACGCCGCCGTGATCGGTGGCTCCGAATCCATCACGGCGTGCTCGTCGCGCAACAGGCCGTCGAAATAAGCCGCGCCGAACGGCTGGCCGGTCAGGTCGGCAATGCGTCGGTCGTGCGGCATCACGTAGTCGCGCCATTGCGGCGTCACGCGACGGCGCTGCGCGCCCGCCAGCATGCCGCCGCCATGAAACGCGAGCGTGAGACCGGGCACGGCACGCGCCGCCTCGACGAGCGGTGCGGCGCCATAGCACCAGCCGCACAGCGGATCGTAGATGTAGTGAAGCGTCGCCATCATGCGCCTCCTTGCGCGGCGGCCTTGCCGTCCACGCGTTGACCGGCAGCGGCGGGAGCCGAACCCGCGGCTGCCGGTTTGCTATCCGATGCCGACGCCGCCGGCGCCGGCCATTGCATTTCGCCCTTGATGACCTTCGCGCTCAATTCGAGCGACGACACGCCGCCCAGGTCCGGATACGCCCGTTTCATCGCGTCGACGAGTTCGGTCGAATTGTTCGCCTTCGCGGCGGCGCGGTCGAAGGTCTTCAGATAGTCCGCGGTAAAGCGCACTGCCTTGACGCCCGTCGGCATCGGGCCGGTGAAGTGGCCGGGCACGACCGTCGCCGGCTTGAGCGCGACGATATCATCGAGCGTATTCAACCATGCCGCGCGCGACGCTTCGCTCTGTGTATCCGCGACCCACACATGATCGCCGCTATTGACCACCACGCCGCCCGCCACCGTCTTCAGCGACGGAATCCACAGATAGGTGCGCTCGGGAGCCGGGCCAGCGAGACCTTTAATCTCGATGGACCGGCCTTCCAGCATCAGACGATCGCCGTGCAGCGCTTCGGGCAACACGAGACGCTTCGGCGCATTGTCCTTCAACACCGGACCCCAGTAGGCGAGCTTGCCGTCCATGGTCGCCTTGATCGCGGCGACCGTTTGCGGCGTCGCGACGATCTTCGCGTGCGGGAACGCATCCTGAATGACGTCGAGGCCGAAGTAGTAATCGGGATCGCTCTGGCTGATGTAGACCGTGGTCAGCGTCTTGCCGCTGGCCTTGAGCTTCTTCACCAGCGCTTCGGCGTCGCTGCGCTGGAATTGCGCGTCGATCAGCACCGCGTCATGCGCGCCCGTGACGATCTCCGACGACACCGGAAACACGCCCTTGTCGCCGGGGTTATAGATCTCGAGATGAAGCGGTGCGGCGCCGGCCGCGTGAGCGGCGAGACCGATGCTGAGCAGCGCGGCGGGAACGACCAGACTGAATGGCGAAAAGCGGAAAGAGCGCGACATGGATTCTCCAATAGCGGGTTCTGAAACGATGCCGCCATTGTAAATTTCTTCGATCGATCTAAAAGCCGCTTATCATGCGCATATTTGTTGCATGAATCGATCGAATCATGGACCGTATCACCGCTGCCGAAGTTTTCGTGACGATTGCCGAACGGGGCAGCCTGACCGCCGCCGCCGACGGTCTGGCCATGTCGCGCGCCATGGTCACACGCTATCTGGCGCAAATGGAGGCGTGGTCGGGCGCGCGGCTGCTGCATCGGAGCACCCGGCGTATCAGCCTGACCTCTGCAGGCGAAGCGGCGCTGGCGCGTTGCCGGCAGATGCTCGAGATTGCCGGCCAGATGGCCGTGACCGACGGTCCCGAGGCGGAGACGCCGCGCGGCCTGCTGCGCGTGGCCTGTGCGCAGGTGCTGGCGCAGCAGGTGCTCGGCGCGGCGATGACAGCATTCCTGAAGCGCTATCCCGCCACCGCCGTCGATCTCGTGGTGGACGGCCGCACGGTGAATCTGGTGGAAGAGCGCATCGACCTGGCGATCCGCATCACCGAGCAACTCGACCCCAGCCTGATCGCGCGGCCGCTCGGCATTTGCCCGTCGGTCGTGTGCGCGGCGCCGTCGTATCTCGCCGCGCACGGCACGCCGCGCGACGTCACGGAGTTGGCCGTGCACAACTGCCTGACTTACTCGTACTTCGGCAAGAGTCTGTGGAAGTTCAAGGACACGGCGAGCGGAGAGCCGTCGGCCGTGGCGGTGGGCGGCAATCTCAGCGCGAACGATTCGATGACCTTGCTGGCGGCCGCGCGCGAAGGCGCAGGGATTGCAATGCAGCCGGTGTTCGCAGCGGCACCGTTGATCGCGAGCGGACAACTCGTGCGTCTGCTGCCCGGTCACGAAGCGCAAACGCTCGATATTTACGGCGTCTACAACTCACGGCGACAAATGCCCGCGGCGCTGCGTGTGCTGATCGATTTTCTGGTGGACTGGTTCGCGACGCATGTGGCGGCGTGACGCGACCTGACGCACCGGCCCCTCAATGGTCCGGACTAAAACCGCGCGCGTAGTCCAGCGCTTCGGCCAGTACATCGACTTCCGACTGTTTTTCCCGCAACTGCGCGCGCAGTTCGACGATCAGTTGAACCGCGTCAAGCACGTTCGTGACTTCGACCGGCTCGTGACCTGATGCCGCGCTCCCATCTTGCGAATGAAGACGGCCTTGCGCTTTCCATCCGTCGAGGTTGCTCGACCCGGACAGCGTGCCCACGGGCCGCTGACGACGCACTCTGCCGCGCCCGGCATCGTGCTCCTGACGGCAGTCGCTATCCGACGCCTCGCAGGACGCGCGGCGCCGGACGACTCGGGTGTGACGCGTAGCAAACAGCATGTTCTTCTCCGTTCCGGGGTATGACCGAACCGCGCCGCCCTGCCGCGCAGGCCCAAGCATACCCGGGACTTTATTTACGTTACTGGAACTGATACAGATACCCGACGCGCGCGGCGGGAATGAAGCGCCTGCCGACCAGCGGGCTATCGGCGATACCGCTGCCGAGATGCGTGACCTGCAGATCGAGGCTCACCGACTGACGCGGCGCGAGCTGATACGCGACGCGTGTGCCGATCGTCGCGTTCACCGTCGCGCTGCCGTCATACGCAGGCCGCCCGGCGCGCGCTTCCGACGAGGTCACGCCGTAGTAGTAGTCGACATATTTGCCGGCGAGCCAGGTGGCGTCCGCATGCGGTTCGATGCTCCAGCGTCCCATTTCAAAGGCCTTCTTGAATTCGAGGCTGGCCTGCTGGCCCTTGTTGCCGCCCAGCAGGTAGCTACCGGTAAGCGTGCCGAATGCCGTGTGCCAGCCCACCACCGGGCCGTACCAGAAGGTCAGGCTGTCGCGATTCGGCATGCCGTTCAGGATCGGCGCATCCGAGCCCCGATAGCCTTCGAGAATCCCCACGCGGGCCCGCAATGCAACCGTGACGCCGCTCCATTGTCCGACCTTCAGATCGAGCCTCGTGGCGTACGCGTTGATCCATTTATTGTCGATGTAGAACAGCGGAATCGGCGTCACCCGCGCCTTGTCGCCGCGGTAGGGCGACGCATCCACGCCCACGCCGGCGCCCAGGCCCCAGTGCGTCACGTTGGTCGCGTTGCTCAACACGGTGAAGCCGGAATCGGCCCCGCTATCGACGCCGCCCGCCCACGCGAGGCGGGAACTCATCAGCAGCGCGGCGGCCAGCAGCGCCGGGTAGTCGCGGCAACGGACCTTCTTCACGACATCGACAACACGACGCGTGGCTTTCGACGAACTCGCCATTCAGTAACCTCCAATCAGAAGCGGCGAGATTACTCAGGCGAATCGACGCCATGATGTGCGCGATATTTCGAGCCCGATACAATGTGTCAGCCCTGAAATATTGCCGGGGCACGGCTGACATAGATTAACGGCCGTTCAGGATTAGCATTTGGGAATGACTTATATGCCGCACGTACTGGTGGTCGACGACGAAGAGGACATCCGGTCCTTATTGACGGGGTTTTTTCGCCGGCATGGCCACGAGGTCAGTATCGCGACCGACGGCGTCACGCTCTTCGAAATGCTCAACAGCCGACCCATCGACCTGGTGATTCTCGACGTCATGCTGCCCGGCGAAGACGGCTTCAGCCTATGCCGGCGTTTGCGCGCCACCTCGAAAGTGCCCGTCATCATGCTCACCGCGGTGGCCGATCATGTGGATCGCGTGGTCGGCCTTGAAATCGGCGCGGACGACTACCTGGTGAAGCCATTCGACGCACGCGAATTGCTCGCCCGCGTGAAGGCTGTCTTGCGTCGCACGACGCAGTCCGATGTCGCCGTGGCGAGTACCGGCACGCGGCCGATGCTGTCGTTCGCCGGCTGGCGGCTCGATATTGCACGGCGCGAATTGCGCTCCGCCGACAACACGCTGATGATCCTGTCCAGCACCGAATTCGACCTGCTGCTGGCGTTCGCGGAACACCCGCAACGCGTGCTGTCGCGTGAACAGTTGCTCGATCTCGCGCACGGCGCGGCGCATGAGGTGTACGACCGCAGCATCGACGTGCAGGTTGCGCGCCTACGCCGCAAACTCGATCTCGACGACAAGGAACCGCCCGTGATCCGCACGGTACGCGGCGGCGGTTACATGTTCACCCCCACGGTGCGGCGCGGATGAAAACCAGCCTGCGGCCGCCCGATACGATCGGCTGGCGTATTGCGCTCACGGTCGGCTCCGCGATTGTCGGCGTGCTGCTGCTCAGCGTGGTGTTCAATCATTTCGCGGGCGTGTGGGCGCGGCCGTCGGTCGAGGAAACCGCGCTGCTCGGTCGGGCCAACGACATCATCCTGATGGTCGAGACCGTGCCGGATCGTTACCGTCAACCAGTGGCCAGCGCCTCGCACATTGCGGCGACCTCGGTCGACTGGTATCCGGCGGGCTCGCCGACCGCGCGCGTGCTCGCGGCGTCGCCCATGACGAGCCGCACCGACGCGGAGCTCACGCAGTGGTTCGCGGCTAATGGCCACCCGCGCACGGTGTTGCTGTTCAAATCGAACGACGACCTGTCGGGCAGCTTGCCGCATTACGATCGTGCCCGCGACCCGCACGCCTATTTTCTGGCGGCCGGACTGAACGACGGCAGTTGGCTCGTGTTCACCGCGACCCGCCGCGCGTGGGGACTGCCGCGGCCGGCGCAGATCGCAATTGCGCTAGGATTCGTGGCGCTGTCCATTCTCGCGGCCTCGGTGGTGGCCACGTATTACCTGTCGAAGCCGTTACGGCGTTTCGCCGACGACCTGCGCCGCTTCGGTGGCGATCCGCGTTCCGGTCCGGTACGCGAAGCGGGGCCGCGCGAATTGCGCGCCGCGATTGCGGCCTTCAACGCGCTGCAGGCACAGTTGCGCAAATTTGTCGAAGACCGTACCGCGATGCTGGCGGCCATGTCGCACGATCTGCGCACGCCGCTCACGAAAATCCGGCTGCGCGGCGAGTTCATCGAAGACGAGGATCAGCGCGAGCGCCTGTTCCGCGACGTCGACGATTTGCAGGCCATGGCGGATTCCGCGCTGTCTTTCTTTCGCGACGACTACAAGGACGAAGAATCGACCGTGTTCGATTTCGCCGGACTGCTGCGCACCATCGCCGACGATTACAGCGATCAGGGCAAGCCGGTTTTCTACGCCGGCCCCGAGCGTTTCGCGTTCAGCGGACGGCCGTTTTCATTCCGGCGCGCGTGTGCGAACCTGGTCGACAACGCGTTGAAATACGGCAACCGCGCGGAACTGGAGCTTCGCTGTTCGGCCACGCAGATTCACCTGAAGGTAATCGACCACGGCCCGGGCATTCCGTCGTATGCGCTCGAAAAAGTGTTCGCGCCGTTTTACCGCCTCGAACAGTCGCGCAATCGCACGACGGGCGGCATGGGTTTGGGGCTGACGTCGGCACGTGCGGTGATTCAGGCGCATGGCGGCGATATATCGCTGAGCAACCGGCAAGGCGGCGGGTTGGAGGTGAACGTGACGCTGCCCGCCATGTGCTGAGGGATCGGTTGTCGCATGGGGCACGGCGCGCGGGGCCGCCATCGTCCTCGCCACGAACCCGCGCCCCACACCCCGCGCTCACGCTACGACAGGTGATGCACCTCCTGCAGTCCGAACACCGGTGTCGCAATTCCTTCCATCCGTGCCTTGAGTTGCAACGACAGATACTGCGAGTAATGCCGCGACTGATGCAGGTTGCCGCCATGAAACCATAGCGCCTGCTGCTGCGTGGGCTTCCACATGTTGCGCTGCTCGCCCTCCCACGGGCCCGGGTCTTTCGTCGTGTTCGAACCGAGTCCCCATACCTTGCCTACCTTGTCGGCGACCTCGCGCGAAATCAGGTCGGCGGCCCAGCCGTTCATCGAGCCATAACCCGTTGCGTACACCACGACGTCCGCTTCGAGTTCGCTGCCGTCGCTCAGCAACACCGCATGCTCTTTCAGCTCGACCACGTCCACGCCGCTCTTCAGCTTGATCTTGCCGTCGGCCACCAGCTGCGACGCGCCCACGTCGATGTAATAGCCCGAGCCGCGCCGCAGATACTTCATGAAAAGGCCGGAATCGTCGTCGCCGAAATCGAGCATGAAGCCGCTCTTTTCCAGCTTGGCGTAAAACTCGGCGTCGCGCTCGCGGATCGCGTTGAACACCGGAATCTGAAACTCGTGAAGAATCGCGTACGGGATCGACGCAAAGGTCAGATCCGCCTTCGCGGTCGTCATGCCGGCCGCCACCGCGCGCTCCGAATACAGATCGCCGAGCGCGAATTCCATCAGCGAATCCGACTTGACGATGTGGGTCGACGAACGCTGCACCATCGTCACGTCGACGCCCGCTTCCCAGAGCGCGGCACAAATGTCGTGCGACGAATTGTTCGCGCCGATCACCACGACCTTCTTGCCCCGATAGTTGTCCGGACCGGGATGCTGCGACGAATGGTGCTGCTCGCCCTTGAACACGTCCATGCCCTTGAACTTCGGCAGGTTAGGCTTGCCCGACATGCCGGTGGCGAGCACCAGTTGCTTCGGGTGCAGCACGATCGTGCGGTCGCCGCGCTCGACTTCCACGGTCCATACGCCCTTGGCTTCGTCGTACACGGCGGACTTGCAGGTCGTGCCGCCCCAGTAGTTCAGCTCCATGACGTTGGTGTACATCTCGAGCCAGTCGCCGATCTTGTCTTTCGGCGTGAAGACCGGCCAGTTGTCCGGAAACGGCAGGTAGGGCATATGGTCGTACCAGACCGGATCGTGCAGGCAGAGCGTCTTGTAGCGCTTGCGCCAGGCGTCGCCCGGCCGCTCGTTTTTGTCGATGATGATGGTCGGCACGCCGAGTTGCCGCAGCCGCGCGCCGAGCCCGATACCGCCCTGCCCGCCGCCGACCACGAGGCAATACGGCTGCGTGGAAGTACCGAGTGCGTCGAGTTCGGCCTCGCGATTTTCCTTCCAGCTGGTGCGGTTCTGGCGCGCGCCGTGTTCCGCCCCCATCGGCCGCTTGGCGCCCTTCGGTTCTTCGTGGCCTTTAAGTTCGGCCATGGTGGTCAGCAAGGTCCAGATGCGGCCGTCTTTCAAACGAATGAAGCCCGTGCCGCGCGCCGCCTCCGTTTCGAACGTGATCCAGCCCTGCGTCATACCGCTTGCGTCGGTAGCCGGTTCGGGCTCCGCGAGCCTGAAATTCGATGGTTTGATCGCGCCTAGTTGCGCGCTCAACATGTCCGCGATCTGCTCGCGGCCTTCGAGCGTTTTGATGTTCCAGGTGAACGCGACCAGATCGCGCCAGTAGCAATCGGGCTGGAACAACTCGACGGCGGCCGCGACGTCGCCGCGTTTCAGCGCGCCTTCCAGCGTCTCCAGCACGGCGGATAGCGTAGGTTTGACGTTATTTTCAGGCATGGTTGCTCCTCCATACAGAACGGATGATCGAACTTCGATAGGAAACGCGGGTTCTACGCCCGCTAATGGAATCGGCGCGGCTCGGCTAGCACTTGTGTGGCGGTTTGATGCCCAGCCGCGCAATGCGCCGGTACAGGGTCGCGCGCGAAATACCCAGCGCTTGCGCGGCCAGTTCGGTGCGCCACTTCGCGTCGCTCAGCGCGGCGACGATGCGGCGGCGTTCGAGCGCGTCGTCGTCGGACAGCGGCGCGGTCTGCAATGCGGTCTGTGAAGCGGTCCGAGCGGCGGCGAGATCGCGCGGCGTTAGCACCGGCCGTCGTGTCGTACGCGCGAGCATGGGCGGACGCACTCGCGCATACAGCGGCGAACCGGTGTCGTTCAGTCTGAGCGAGACGAGACCGCGCGCCGCCCTGGTGTCGAACAGGCGCTCGGCGGTGATGTCGAATAACGCCGTCACGTGGCGCGGCAGCGCGTTGAGCGCGGGCATGCATTCGCGCGCGCGGCGGTTCACGGCGACGACGTTGCCGCTCGCGTCGACGGCTATCAGGATTTCCGGCTGCGCTTCCACATAATGGCGATTGCGGTGCGCGAGCAGCACCCAGCAGTCGGTCGCGGCGTTGAGGAAATACGCGTCTTCGATCAGCAATGCGCTCTGCCGCACGATGTGGTTGACGAGCCGCTGGCTCTCGCGGTCGTCGGGGGAACGCACCGCGGACGCATCCAGCACGCCGAGCAATTCGCCGTGCAAGCCGAAGATCGGCGAGGCGCTGCAAGTCAGCGTCGTGAACGCGGCCCGAAAATGATCCATGCGATGCACGGTGATCGGCTCGGCGTCGAGCAGCACGCTGGCCACGCCACAGGTGCCCTCCTCGCGTTCCGACCAGCACGACCCGAGATACAGGCCCGCGCGCTTGAAATCGTGACGGCGCTCGCGGTCCACGCGGTAGTCGATCGTCACGCCTTGCGCGTCGGTCAGCATTACGCAGTAGTCGGCCTCGCGCACCATTTCATGCAACCGCGACAGACACTGCCCCGACGCGCGGAGAAACGATTCCTCGCGATGCTGGACGTCGCGCAATTCGGGCACGGTCAGCACGCGCGGCCCGACGGTCGCGCACGGATCGAGATGATATTGCTCGAGCGAACGCCGATAAGACGATGCGAGCCGCGCACCGTCCACGCCGGGACGCACCGTACGCCCTTCGATGACGTTGCACACGCGGTCGATATGTCGGGTTGACGGAACGTACGGCATCGCGAGTCTCCGGCGAATTCAGCGCTTGTCGGGTGCTGGAGGCATTGTGCGCCACCTGCGGCGCCGCATCGTCTCCCAAGCTGAAACGTATGGGACGATTTTTAGCACGCGTGCTCCGGGAGATCACACCGCAGTGCACCATCGGCGTCGGTGAGAATTTTTTCTCAGGCGCCACACCGGCACATTCAGCCGGACAGATAGTGCTGAGGCGCGCTGCCGGTGATCTGACGAAACATCACGATAAAGGCGCTCGCACTGCTATAGCCCAACTCGCCCGCCACGCGCGCCACGGGTTGGCCGAGCGTGAGGCGCGAGATGGCTTCGTCGACCCGCATATGCTGGCGCCACAAACCGAACGTCATGCCGGTTTCGTCCTTGAAACGGCGCGCGAACGTGCGGCCGCTCGCGCCCATGCGCGCGGCCCAGAAATCGAGCGACGTGTCGCTGCCGGGCTCGTTCATCAGGTGTTCGCAGATTTTCAGCAGGCGCTCGTCGTGCGGTAACGGCACACCGCTTTCCGGCATCGTGGCGGCTTCGGCGATCACCTTGAGCAGCAACGGCACCGACAGCGCGGCCTGGCTCGTGGGCGCGTAGTCGTCGCCGCCGGCGCTCAGATTGAGCGCGAGTTCGCGCAGCAAGGGCGACGCCGACATTGCCAGCGGTTCGCGCCACTGCCATTCGAACACTTCGGGTTCGATATACACGTTGCACAACTCGAGCGCGCCGACCGCGTGCAATTCATGATCGACGTCCGACGGCAACCACAGCGCGCGCGATTGCGGCAGCGTCCACGTGCGCTGCGGCGTCAGCGCGCGCACCACACCGCGCACCGCGAACACCAGTTGCCCGTGATGATGCTGGTGCCACGAAATCCGTTCGCCGTGCCGATACTGCGTCAACGATGCCATCACACTGCGCGGCAACGGCAGCCGTGCCATCGGATAACGCTTCAGTAAAAACTCTTTCATCGGTTCCTCTTTGCCCGGCGGGATGCGCGCGTCGTGCTCACGTCGCCGCCGCCGGGCTGCTTCAGATTGCCCATACCGACGATTGGACACATGTTGTCCAAAAATCGACATTGATTGTCGGCCTTTCGGGCTGCGCAACCGATATTCTCCTTGCCTATCAACGCTTGAGGCCGCAGCCCTCGAGATAATAGGAATGAATCTCATTCTCAGGCTGGACGCCATCTTAACCGGAAAGAATGCTTCCGGCATGGATGTGACAGCCATCGCGAACACCACGCGCGGCACCGGCTGACATCCAGCGACGCCGATCGCCGGATCGAATAACAAAGCGCTCTCCCCGTCGACCCGCTTCAGGAAATCCGCTTTCAGCCGGAAGGGCATTGCTCGTCCATTTATTTTTAAACGCACTCAGTTCTTCACCCGATGAAAACAACGACAGACCACGCACGACGCGACGTTGCGCCACGACGTTTCAGCGCGCCGCCCATGACCTGCCTCGCGCTCGCGCTGCTCGCCGCGTGGTCGCTCCCGACGCACGCACAAACCGCTGCGCCGGGCAGCAACCTGCCGGTGGTCACCGTGACGTCCACCGCGGACGCCGATGCCTCGACCGAAGGCAGCGGCTCGTATGCGGCCCGCTCCGCGACGGTCGGCAGCAAGGTGCCGGTGGCGATCAAGGAAACGCCGGCGTCGGTGTCCGTACTGACACGCCAGCGCATGGACGACCAGAACATGGTCACGATCCAGCAGGCGCTGCGCTATGTGACCGGCGTCCAGTCGGTCGATTACGGCGACGGCACCGCGTACTTCAAGGCGCGCGGCAACATGCTCGGGGTCGAGTTCGACGGCGTGCCGATCGTCAGTGGCCTGCAGTATCTGCAACAGTTCGATCTGGCCATGTACGACCGCGTCGAAATCTTGCGGGGTCCGTCCGGCGTGATGGACGGCGCGGGCGATCCGGGCGGCACGGTCAATCTGGTGCGCAAGCGCCCGCAGGACACCTTCCATGTCGCGACCGAAACGCAGGCCGGCTCGTTCGGTTCGCTCCGTCAGATGGTCGACGTGACCGGACCGTTGAACAAGGACGGCTCGTTGCGCGGCCGCGCGGTGCTGGTGGGCAGCGACGGCTTGCAGTCGGTGGACGGCGTGCGCCAGAAAGAAGTGATGGCTTACGGCGCGCTCGATTTCGACATCACGCCGCGCACCACGTTGTCGCTGTCGGCGGCGTATCAGAACAACCCGATCTCCGGTCTCGATTACGGCGCGAGCGGTATCGTTAACAGCGACCAGAGCGCGTTGATCGGCCGGGTGCCGGGTTCGTATTCGCAGAACTTCAGCCCGAGCTGGAATTATGGCTACACGTCGGTGCAGGAGGCCAATGCAAACCTCGTGCATCGCTTCGAAAACGGCTGGCAGTCGCAGACCACGCTGTTCTATCGCCATGAACTGCTGAAAGCGGATTACGCGTACGCCGGTCCGGGTGCGAGCGCGAGTGGTCTGTCGTCTTACGGCGAGCAGCGGCAACGCAACACGTACGACTGGTTCGGCGCGGACACCAACGTGTCTGGTCCGCTGCAACTGTTCGGGCAGACCCACACGCTGACGTTCGGCGCGAACTACACGCTGCAGTCGAATACACAGAACTCGGGTTTCGTGCTGGCCAACGGTCCCTTCGCCGATGGAACGTTTAGTCTGTACGACCCGAATGCGGTTTCGAAGGTCGACGTACCGTTTACCTACGGCGCCAACAACCGGTTCGAACAGCTAGGCGTCTATGGGCAGGCGCGGATTCACATCACGCAGCCGCTCACGCTCGTGCTCGGCGCGCGCGAGGCGTTCTACCATCAGACCGCGCAGACCATTCTGCCGACCGTCTCCGACTGGGCGACGCAGGCGCAATTGAATCACCGCTTCCTGCCGTCCGCGGGGCTCGTCTACGACATCGTGCCGTGGCTGACCGCGTATGCGAGCTATTCGAAGTTCCTCGCCGCGCAGACCGCGACGACCTATACCGGTGTCGGCCTCGCACCGCGCACCGGCGAACAATACGAAGCGGGCCTCAAAGGCAGCTTTCTGCACAACCGCCTCAACGCAACGGTCGCGGTGTTCAACATTAACGACAACAGCCGCGCGATCACCGACCCGGATCATCCCACCGGCTCGATTGCGGGCGGCAAGTCGCGCGATCAGGGCGTCGAACTCGAGGTATCCGGCCAGCCGTTGCGGAACTGGAACGTTTACGCGGGCTACACGTACCTGAACGTCAACTACGAAAACGACGTGCCGAATCTGACGGACGGTACGGACCCGAAGCATCTGTTCAAACTGTGGACGAACTATGCCTTCACGCAAGGCATGTTGAGCGGCGTGACGATAGGCGGTGGGATGCTGGCGCAAACGCGTATTACGCGTGGTGTCGAGCAAGGCGCCTATGCGATCTTCAACGCGCAGGTCGGCTATAAGTTCAACAAGCATGTCGAGGCGTCGTTGCAGTTGAACAATTTGTTTAACCGCGATTACTACATTCGTCCGCCCGGCAACTTTTATAGCGTGTTCGGCGATCGCCGCAATGTGATGCTGACGCTGCGGTCGGATTTTTAAGGGCGTCGTGACATTCGCCTCGCGCCGTTCGAGTTCAGCGGAAGGGATCGGTCTTGATAGCACAGGTTCCGTCCGCGCAGCCGGACGCGGCACGCACGCCGAGCCATCTCGAGATGCGCATGCGGTTGCGGGCAAACCCACGATACAGCGCCTTGAAGGCCGGACGCATCGCCTTGATCCGCAGCGGCGCGACCAGCCAGCCCCGTCCGACCAGCGTGTACGCGGCGATGAAACTATCGATTCCCACGACACATTCGCCGCCCGCGGTCCACCCGTGCAACTCGCGGTTCAGATCCGCCAACTCGACGCCGAGCGGCGCGGGATCGAAACCCGGCTGCGCGATGTCGACAAAGCCCAACCGGTCGTGCCGGTCCCATTGACGCAGGCGGTTCCACTCGGCAACGCAAAGCGGGCAGTTACCGTCGATGTAAAGCGTGAGTTCAGGACGCGCCATGATCAATTCCCTTTTTTTGTCGATTCCGTTAATTCCGTTGTTTCTGTCAAAACAGAAATTAGATCGATGCAGCGTTCCCGTCAAGCGTTATTTCTGTCTTGACAGAAATAACTGAATGAAATAAAGTCCAAGACATGGAACTCACACCGATCGCTGAAAGATTCATCCTCCACTGGGGCGAAATGGGCTCTCGCTGGGGCGTCAACCGCACGGTCGCGCAAATCCACGCGCTGCTTTATCTGCTGGGCCGCCCTATCGCGGCGGACGAGATCGCGGACACGCTGGGCGTCGCCCGTTCCAATGTGAGCACGAGTCTGAAAGAACTCCAGTCGTGGCGCCTCGCGAAGGTGGTGCACGTCATGGGCGACCGGCGCGATCACTTCGAGACGTCCACGGATATCTGGGAACTGTTCAAGCTGATCGTCGAGGGGCGCCGGCAGCGCGAGATCGATCCGACGCTCACGGTGCTGAAAGACAGTCTGGACAGCCCGGAAATGGCGCAGGAAAGCCGTGACACCGAGCAGCGGATTCGCGACACGCTGCAGTTTCTCGAAACCTTGACCACATGGTCCGACGAGATGCTGCGCATGAAACCCGAAACGCTGATGAAGACGCTCGGCATGGGCGCGAAGCTCAGTCGCACGATGAGACGGACGAAGAGCTAGCACGATGGCGCGGACGATCGGATCGTCCGTTTTTTTGACTTTTAATTTCTGTCAATACAGAAATAACAGTAATTAAGAGAATGATAATGAATCCAACCTCGACGTTCGCTTGTCAGTCCGTCGCACCGGGCAGCATGAACATTTTGGTTTGCGGCGCGGATGGTTTCATCGGCCGTGCGCTGTGCGACGCGCTCGTGCGCGGCGGGCATCGGGTGCGCAAAGGCGTGCGGCACGCCCGGCACGACGACGAAGTCGAGATCGACTACACCGCCGATCTCGACCCATCGGTCTGGCTGCCCAGGCTGCGCGATATCGACGTGGTGATCAATGCCGTCGGCATTCTGCTCGAACGCGGCGATCAGACCTTCGACCGGATCCATCGGCGCGCACCGGTCGCGCTGTTCGAGGCGGCGGTTACGGCGGGCGTGCGGCACATCGTGCAGATCTCCGCGCTCGGCGCGCACGGCGGCGAGACGGCCTACTTCACCAGCAAGCGCGCCGCCGACACGTATCTCCTGTCGCTGCCCGTCGCGCACCATGTGCTGCGGCCGGCGCTCGTGTATGGGCCGCACGGTTCGTCGGCGCGCTTTTTCCGCTGCATCGCGAGCTTGCCGGTTCATCCGCTGCCGGCGGGAGGTCATCAATTGTTGCGGCCGATTCATCTCGACGAACTCGCCGAGATCGTCGTGCGCCTGGTCGACGGCAGCGTCACGGATCAGCCTGTGCTCGATCTGGTCGGCGGCACGCAACTGGCGTATCGGCAGATGCTGGCGACATATCGCGCGTCGATGGGATTGACGCCCACCGGAAGCATCGGCATCCCCGCTGCGGCGATCGGCTTGAGCGCGGCGTTGCTCGATCGCGTACCGCATTCCATGCTCACCCGCGACACGTGGCGCATGTTGCAATCGGGCAGCACCGCGCCGGCCGCAACGACCGCCAGGCTGTTGGGCCGCGAGCCCGCCGGGATCGAAACGTTCATCACGCCCGCCGACGCGCTGCCGCTGCGTCACGAAGCGCTAGCCGCGTGGCGCCCGGCCGTGTTGCGTGGCGCGCTGGCCATCACGTGGATCTGGACGGCACTATGCAGCGCGTTCATCTACCCGCGGGCGGACAGTCTCGCTCTGCTCGCCCACGTGCATCTGCACGGCGGCGTCGCCATCGGCGCGCTCTATCTCGCATCGGCGTTGGATCTGGCCTTCGGCGTGGCCACACTGGTCCGTCCGGGACGACGGCTATGGGCGATGCAGGCCGCACTAATCGCCGCGTACTCACTCGCGATTGCGATCACCATGCCCGAATTTCTCTGGCATCCGTTTGGCCCTCTGCTGAAGAACCTGCCGATCCTTGCGCTCCTGCTCATTCTATTTAGCGAAGAAACACAACCATGAACCTCTATCTCGCGATCAAGGCTTTGCACATCATGTCGTCGGTACTGCTGGTGGGCACCGGCTTCGGTACAGCGTTCTATCTGTTCTTTGCGAACCGCACGCGCTGCGTTCCCGCCATCGCCACGGTGTCGCGCCTCGTGGTGCGGGCCGATCTCTGGTTCACCACGCCGGCTATCGTGTTTCAACCGCTGTCGGGCCTCTGGCTCGCCCACACAGCCGGTTGGCCGTGGAGTACACCATGGATCGTCGCGGCCATCGGCCTGTATCTGGTAGCAGGCGTCTGCTGGCTGCCGGTCGTCTGGCTTCAACTGGAGATGGCAAAGATCGCCGCCAGCGCGAACACGAGCGGCGTGACCGCATTGCCTCGGCAATACTGGCGCTATGCACGCTACTGGGAATGGCTAGGCTATCCCGCGTTCGCGGCAATGGTCGCGATCTACTGGCTGATGGTGTTCAAGCCTGCGTTGTGAGCGCTTAGTGCCCTGGCCCCGATCGATCGACTCTACCGGTTAAATCGTCGACAATCGCGGCTCGGCCGTCGCGTGACGGCGCACCGCTGCCGCACACACCGAGATGCTCGACCTCATGCCCGTCGTACCCGAAAACCTTGGACTCGCCACCGATCTGCTGCTGCATGCCGAAACCGGCAGCGTGGAAACGAAGGATCGCTATGTGGTGGTTCGCACGCCTCAGGCGCACGACTACTTTTTCGGCAACATGCTGGTGTTGCGCGACCGGCCTTCGGCAGGCGAGATCGACCGGTTAGAGGAAGACTTCGCGCGGCTCGTCGGTGTCCCGCCGTCGATCGCGCATCGCACGTTCACGTGGCCTGAAAATGATGCCGGCGCCGTGGATCTCGCTGCGTTCGTCGAACGCGGTTACGACGCCACGCTGTGCAGCGTGCTCACGGCGACACCCGATCAAATCCGCCCGGCCGTCACGCGCGCGAACATTGAAGTCCGCGCATTCCATTCGCAGCGTGACTGGGACGACTGGGCCGCCATGCAACTCGCGGCTATGCCGAACCCGGCCGATCCCACCTCGCAGCGCTACATGGCGCAGCAGCAGATCGCCCATAGAAACGTCATCGCCCGCGGTATGGGTGCATGGTGGGGGGCGTTTATCGACGGCGAGCAGGTGGGCAGTCTCGGACTGTTCTTTTTCGGCCGTATCGGACGTTTTCAGGCGGTCATTACCAGCGAACAGCATCGCAACAAAGGCATCTGCAAGACGCTGATCAGCGAGGTGATCCGTGCCACGGCCGGTTCGGACGATCATCTGGTAATGGTCGCGGACGAGAGCTATCACGCGGGAAAAATCTACGCGTCGCTCGGTTTCGTGCAGCACGGCCGGCTCGGCAGCGTGTGCCGGGAGCCTGCGCCGGAGTGAGCCTCCTGCTTCGCCCGCTGCGAACACGCGTGCAAATTGCCTGCTGAAAATCCGGCCCTTTATGACGAACATGACGCGTTCATGATCTCCCGGTAAATTGCTGACCATGCCGAAACCCGGGTGCGAAGAGCACGCTGAACGACTTATGAACCCTGAACTGCTAGTGCAAACCTATGGTGCGGACTCGTCCGGCATGGTGTGCGGCTTCCTGTTTGCGTCGACCCGTGCGGGGCAGTCCATCGACGCGGCTGACGCCGCCAACTGGCTCCGCACGCAAGAAACGCCCGGCGCCACCGGCGAATCCGGCGAATTCATCTGGCTGCATTTCAATCTGGCGCACAGCGCGAGCGAGCGCTGGATCCGTGCTCACCTCGACTTGCCCGAAACGTTTTTCGACGCGCTGCGCGAGGGCTCGCACTCCACACGGATCGAACAGGCGGACGGCGCGCTGCGCGCGGTGGTCAACGACGTCATGTTCAACCTCGAATTCATTCCGTCCGAGATCGCGACGCTGTGGATCCACGCGAACCGGCGCGTGATCGTCACCGCCCGTTTGAAACCGCTGCGCTCGGTGGACCGCTTGCGGGCGTCGGTGCGGGACGGTGAACTGTTCCGCTCGCCCGCGGAACTGCTGGTTCATCTGATGCGCGATCAGGCCGATCTGCTGGTGCAGATCGTTCGGCGCACCAGCGCCGACGTCGACCGGATCGAGGACCGTTTTCTGTCGCAACGGCCGACGCAAAGCCGTCTGGACCTGGGCGCGATGCGCCGCACGCTGACCCGCTTGCAACGGATGCTCGCGCCCGAACCCGGCGCGATTTTCCGGCTGCTGGCGAGACCGCCGCGCTGGCTGCATCCCGATGACGTGCAGGACCTGCGCGAGTCGACGGAAGAATTTTCCGTGGTGATTTCCGACGTGGCCGGGCTGATTGAACGCGTCCGGCTGCTGCAGGAAGAAATCATTTCGCGGCTCGAAGAACAGAACAACCGCACGCTGTTCACGCTGACGCTGGTGACGGTGCTGGCCATGCCGATCAATATCGTCGCGGGTTTCTTCGGCATGAATGTCGGCGGCATTCCGCTCGCCGAGAATCGCCATGGCTTCTGGGTGATGGTGATCCTCGTGGCCGGGTTTACCGGGCTTGCCGGCTGGTGGGCGTTCAGTCGCCGCCGCGAACGGTAAGCGCCCGTTCTGGCGCGGTCGCGCTGCCCAAATCCCCCACCACCCCAATGCTACAATCCGCCGCGCCGAGGCTGCTGTCCCGTCTCGGGCAGCACCGCGCGCCTGGGCCGGCGAGCGGATCACCATAAAAAGACTGACGACGTATTTCGGGGAGGTGCCTCGAATGTTGGATCCCGCTGTGGCCGTCACCACCGCCGCACTGATGAGCCTGGTACTGCTGGTGCTGCTCGGCTCGCTGCTTCGCTCGGGTATGCCGGGCGTGCGCGAATGGTTTGCCGCCAATCTCGGCATCGTCGTCGCGCTGCCGCTTATCCTGATGCGCGGCAGCATTCCCGACGTCCTGTCCGTCGTCATCGCGAATCTGATGATGGCCTTGTCGGCCGTCACGTACTACGCCGGCTGTGCCCAATTTTTAGGGCGTCCGGTACGCTGGCCGCTGTTGAGCGCCTCACTCGTGCCGCTGGGTATCGCGCTGATCTACTGGCGTTACGTCGTCGACAGCATTCCGGTTCGCGTGCTCGCCACCACGCTCTTCACGGCCGCCGTTTGTCTCGCGACCGCACACCTCGTCGTTCGATACCGGCCACGCGAGCGCTCGACTTACCCGTATTGGGTGACCGCGGCGATGGCCCTGCTGTTCGCGCTGTGCCAGCTTGCGAGAGGCTTCTATTTCATGACGCTGGACGGCGTGTCGAACCCCGTGATGTTCGCTTCCGCAGGGAGCGTGATGTTGCTGGTCGCGGCCACGGCGATCATGCCCACGCTCTCCATGTCGGCAATGATGATGGTGCACAACGTGCTGCTGGCCGACGCGCGCGACGCGGCGAATCGCGACTACCTGACCGGCGCGCTGTCACGAAAAGGGTTCGAAGCGATCGCGCGAACCCGGCTGGAGGAAGCGGACCGGCACGGCTTACCCGTCTCCCTGCTGATCGTCGATCTCGATCATTTCAAATCCATCAACGATACGTTCGGCCATGCCGGCGGCGACACGGTGCTGCGCGAATTTGTTCGGGTGGCGCATTCCCAGTTGCGGCAAAGCGATGCGCTGGGTCGCCTGGGCGGCGAGGAATTTGCCGTGCTGCTGCCCGCCACGCTGCCGGACGACGCGTGGCGATTCGCGGAGCGGCTGCGCCAGGCGGTCGCCGCACAGCCGGTCACAACCGTCGCCGGACCCTGCGCCTACAGCATCAGCGGCGGTCTGGCAGGCTGGATGACGGGTGAAACGCTCGACCGCCTGAGTGCCCGCTCGGACCTTGCGCTGTATGACGCCAAACGCGCGGGACGCGACCGGATATGCGTGCACCAGCCGGTCACGAACGCCAGCGCGCAGCATCCGCGCGACAGCGCCGAACACGCGCTTGCCCGTTGAATGGCCGCGCGCGAAATCTCGGCGAATTTAAGCGCTGGGACCGACTTGCGCCAGCTTGTTGTGCAATTCGAGCGTCAATGTCTCGATGCGTTCGCTCATCTGCTTGGTCAGCGCGGTGAGTTGCGTGTTCTGTTCGAGCAACGCCACCAGTTGCTCGGTCTGCCGCGCGGCGAGCGCCTGACGCTGCTCGCTCGCCGTGGCGATATCCTCACGATGACGCGCGTCGGCATCCGCATGCACTTTGTCGCGATCCGCCTGACGCGTTTGCGCGAGCAGGATCAGCGGCGCCGCGTACGCGGCCTGCAGACTGAAGGCGAGATTCAGCAGAATAAACGGGTAGACGTCGAACTTCGTCCAGCCCAGCATGTTCACGGCAATCCACACCGCCACGATCAAGGTCTGCGCAATCAGGAAGGTCGGCGTGCCGAAGAATCGCGCGAAAGCTTCCGCCTTCAGCGCGAACCAGTCGTCGCCGAATACCGACGTGAGATGAACGTGCGGCAGGTGGAATCGATAGTGATGATTGCCCTGCGCGTGGGATGACTGGGGCTTCTCGTGTTTCGCGTCGCTCATGATGGTGGTCCGTTGACTGAAGGGATAAGGTCATACCGGCTGCGGGCATTGGCGCGATTTTGCGTCTACTGTGCGTCGATTTTGCGACTACGCCTGTCGCGACCGACTATACCGGGCTGACCTATCGTTCCTCTTACATAGCGGGCGGCATGTGGCCCGGCGCCGTGACTGTCGCGACATCTTCCCGCTTTACCCGTACCTGAAAAGTAAACTTGCGCGCCGGCGTTGCCGACCTATGCTGTTCGACGAGACGACGCGGTTCGCGGCGCGTGATTACAACCGGCTGCCGTATCACTATCAAGGCATCGGCCGTTACGAGCCGGACCAGATCTATGCAAGAGGTATCGACGATCCGCGCGTCGTGGCGGATCTGCTCGGCGTTGATGGGTTTGTTTTTGGGCCTCGTCCTACCAGCGTCGATGCGGCGATTTATGGCTTCGTCGCCGACCAGAAGGCCGACGAATGACGGCACCTTAATCGGACTTTCACGGAGTCTCTCTTTGCACGAACTTCAGATAGAAACGTTGCAGGTCGGCGCGCTGCGCATGCGTGTCGCCAGTCAGGGCAGCGGCCCGCTCGTGCTGCTATGCCACGGCTTTCCCGAGTCGTGGTCCGCCTGGCGGCATCAATTGGCCGCGCTCGCCGCCGCGGGTTTTCGCGCGGTCGCACCGGACATGCGGGGATACGGCGGCACCGATGCCCCGCCCGACGCCGACGCGTACACGATGCTGCATCTCGTCGGCGATATGGTCGAGCTCGTGAATGTTCTCGGTGAGCGCGAGGCTGTGATCGTCGGTCACGATTGGGGCGCGCCGGTCGCCTGGCATGCGGCGATGCTGCGGCCGGACCTGTTTCGCGCAGTGGCGGGTATGAGCGTGCCGTTTTATCCCCCTGCGCGGGACGATTTGCTCACGGCGCTGGAACGGCAAGGCGTGCACACCTTTTACATGCAGTACTTCCAGACACCCGGTGTGGCCGAAGCCGAATTCGAAGCGGATCCCGAAGCCGCCCTGCGGCGCGTGACCTTCAGCATGTCGGGCGATGGGCCCGATCGCATCGTGGCCGGGATATTGAACCCAGGCGCAGGATTTCTCGACAACACGGTCGATCCCGAAACGCTGCCGTCATGGCTCGATCGCGAAGAGATTGCTTATGTGGCCGGCGAGTTTGCGCGCACCGGTTTTCGCGGCGGACTGAACTGGTATCGCGCGATTCGGCGCACGTCGGAATTAATGGCCGCGTGGCGCGGCTGCGTGATCCGGCAGCCTTCGCTGTTCGTGGCCGGCGCGAAAGACGACGTGCTGAAATTTCCCGGCGCGCAGGCCCGTATCGAGCATCTCGCGAGCGTGCTGCCTGGTTTGCGCGGCTGCCATATTCTCGAAGGCGCGGGCCATTGGATCCAGCGTGAGCGCGCCGTGGAAGTGAGCAATCTGCTCGTGGCGTTTCTGAAAGGGCTGTAGATTCGCAGGCGGACCTGGGGTTGTGAGTGGCGGGTTGCGAGCCACAGGTTGCGGGTCGCGGCAACGATTCACCTTGCCGCGCGACCGCAACCGCCCGCTTCATTCAGCGCCGCGCGTCAGTCGGCGAAATAGTCCAGACCCAGCGCGCTCTTCACCTCGGACAGCGTGGCGCCGGCCACTTCCCGCGCGCGCATCGTACCGCTGCGCAGCATGGCCATCACTTCGCCACGGTCCGCTTCCATCTCGCGACGGCGTGCCGCGATCGGCGCCAGCATGGCTTGCAGGCGCTCGTTGAGCGCGCGCTTGACGACGCTGTCGCCCAGTCCGCCACGGCGATAGTGCGCCTTGAGTTCGTCGACCTTCGCGACGTCCGGCTCGAACGCGTCGAGGAACGAGAACACCACGTTGCCTTCCACCTGACCCGGATCGCTGACGCGCAGATGGTTCGGGTCCGTGTACATGTTGTTCACGGCCTTGGTGATTTCGTCAGGCGTTGCGCCGAGGGGAATCGCGTTGCCAAGCGACTTGCTCATCTTGGCCTTGCCGTCGATGCCCGGCAGCCGCGTCACGTTCGACAGCACCGCTTCGCACTCCACCAGCACCTGGCGTTCGACCGTGTTGTTGAAGCGCCGCACCAGTTCGTTGGTTTGCTCGATCATCGGCAACTGGTCGTCGCCGACCGGCACCTGGGTGGCCTTGAACGCGGTGATGTCAGCGGCCTGGCTGACCGGATACGTCAAGAAGCCGGCGGGAATATCGCGTTCAAAACCACGCAGCACGATTTCCTGCTTGATGGTCGGATTGCGTTCGAGGCGCGCGACCGTGACGAGATTCAGCAGGTATTGCGTCAGCTCGGCGAGTTCAGGCACCTGCGACTGGATGAAGATGGTCGACTTCGCCGGGTCGATGCCGACCGCGAGATAGTCGAGCGCGACTTCGATGACGTTTTCCGTGACCTTCTGATGCCGGCCGACGTTGTCGGTCATGGCCTGCGTGTCGGCCAGCAGCAGGAATTGCTGCGCTTCGTGCTGTAATTGCACGCGGGCGCGCAACGAGCCGATGTAGTGGCCGAGGTGCAGCGGGCCGGTCGTGCGGTCGCCGGTCAGAATGATGCGTTGCTTAGCGGGTTGGGTGTCTTGGGACATGATCCGAGTGTTCCGTGTTGATCGACGCTACCAGTTTCTAGCGCGCCAAAACGACGATGCCGCCAGACTGGCGGCATCACGTTTTCAATGTGTTGGGAAACGGGCCGCCTCGTTCAGGCGCACCACCAGCGCTTCAGTTGCAGCGGGATCCACGTCGTTTCCATCGCGCGAGTATACCGTCGCTTGCGCCGATGTGCCACCCGGGTATGCAGACGGACGGGTTTTGCTGTGCCTGGCGGCATTTTTGCCGATGCAGTATCCCGCCTAGCCGGGGTGAACGACCGTCAGCATGTTGCGCACGCCGAACGTCATCATCGCCAGAAAAGCGAGCAGCGCCAGAATCGCCATGATCACCAGCAGCGGACCCGCGAGCGCCGACTTCTCGACAATCGCCTTGATCGTCTCCAGGGTGGCTTTGTATTGCTCGCTTTGCGCCAATGCCAAAGAAGACGTGAATAACACGGCAACAGACAGCGCGCATTTCAGGAATGCATTCACACAGCCCCCGCTCGGAATTTTAATTCTTGTGTGCTCGTTCGCCTGACAGGTCTATTGATTTTCAATGCGGCGAGTCTGTCCGGTTTTCTACAGCACTGCGCTAACGAAAGACTTTCAGTTCGTTGAATTCGCAACAGATATTAAATTGACCCAGAGAAAACATTTGTGCGGTACGGCACGCAATCATTTGGGCGACTTGAATCGACTGCCCGATTCGACAGTCAACGTCAAGCTGGTGCGGACAATTCACCACGCCGCAACCGCAATGAAAGCTCGTCTTCGTAGAATCCCGCCGCGCCAGCAATTCAACTAGTAAAGCAACTATTCTGAGAGCACGGGGAATTAATGAAAATCGCCAAATACCTCCTTTTACCGACGCTTGGCGTCCTGTCGAGCATGGCCCACGCGCAAAGCAGCGTGACGCTGTACGGCTCGATCGACGAAGGATTCGAATACATCAGCAATCTGGGTGGCCATGCCGACTATGCGATGGTGAGCAACACCCAGCAACTGGGCAGCCGTTGGGGTATTAAAGGCACCGAAGATCTGGGCGGTGGCGTCAACGCGGTCTTTCAACTCGAAAACGGTTTCAGCCTGAATAACGGCAGCGCTTTGCCGAATGGGCAGATGTTCGGCCGCCAGGCGTATGTGGGGATCGGCTCGAATCAGTTCGGTACGGTGACGCTCGGACGACAGTACGACTCGGTTGTCGATTATGTCGCGCCGTTGGCGGCGGTGGGGAGCTGGGGCGGCACGTTGTTCTCGCATCTGGACGATGCTGACAACCTCAACGAGACTTTCCGCATTAACAACTCGGTCAAGTACACCAGCGCGGACTACGCGGGCTTGCAGTTCGGCGGGTTGTATGGTTTCAGCAATCAGGCCGGTGCATTTTCCGACAACCGGGCATGGAGTGTCGGCACACGCTATCAGAATGGCCCGCTGTCGGTCGCCGCAGCGTACATGAATATCGATAACGGCAGCGCGAACTCTACCGGCGCGGTTATTGGCACACCCCAACTGTCGGCGCAGCAACGCGTTGCGGGCGTTGGTGCGAACTATACGATCGGACCCGCGGTACTCGGCCTGGTTTACACGCACACCGATATCGTCGACCGGCCGACCGTGCCCGCGACAAGCACCGTCAAGTTCGACAACATCGAGTTCAACGCCAAATTCAACGTCGCAGCGGCATGGTATCTGGCTGCCATGTATGTCTACACCCGCGATTCCGTCACGTATTCGGGTGGCCACAATAATCCGCACGAGAATCAGGTTGGTGTGATGGCGGACTATCGCCTGTCGAAGCGGACCGATGTCTATGTACAGGGTGTCTACCAGAAAGCTTCCGGGAACGCCGTGTTTGCCATGATCGGTAATAACAGTGGATCGTCGGGTCAAAACCAGAGCGTCGCTCGCGTTGGTATCCGCACTTCGTTCTGATTTGCCGACACGCTAGCAATGGAACAGGCCGACGCATTCTGCGTGGTGGTCGAAGGTACGGCCGAAGCGTTGGCGAAACGCATTACCGCAGTACTGCCAGTGCCGACGATCGGCATTGGCGCATCTCCGTGTGCCGGCCAGACGCTGGTGACCGAACACATGCTCGGCGCGTTTAGCGCTTACACGCTCCGCTTCGTGAAGCAATACGCGGATACGAAGGCCGTCATGGAACACGCGATCAGACAGTATGCTGACGAGGTGCGTAACGGTGCGTTCCCCGCGTCGAAGCATGGCGTCGCGTACGGGAAGCCGCTTGCGATGATCGGCGTCGTAGTTTTACGGCAGCAGCGAAGCTATCGCGCCAGCCCAAAGGATCAACCCCGCGCATAACGGACCTAGAGGACTCGCGGGCCCCGTGGCGCCCAGATGAGGATAGACGAGCGCCACCAGCATCAAGGCAATGCCAATTACGTACCGTGCCTTCGACTTGAAGACAACACCGATCGGAATGAAATGCGCGCCAATCGTAAAGATCACTAGCGGCAGTATCCAGATGCTTTTGTTTAGTTCGGCAAGCGCTGTCGCCCCGACGACAATGATCGCCCACTGCACCGCATTGATGATATTGAAGGCTCGCGATTGTTTGAGCCTGCGCGGTGTGCCTTGATTCGCACGATAAGCCGATCTATTACGGCGGAATTGCGAAGACGAGAGCAGGAGAAGAGAGACGGCCGCCGCCACGATAAGCAGCAGGACGCCGAGCGCCGCGCCGTACACCTGCAGGCACCATAAAACCAGCCAGGCCGCGCCGAATACGCTAAAGAAGATCGCACCGATCGCGCGGCTTGCGCGCACCTCCGATTGCTGCGAGGTTAGATCGGTGTCGGCATGCTGGACAGCGCTCATAGAGCACCTATGGATTTTGGCTTATCACTAACAGAAAATATCGGTAAGCCGATGAAGAACAGTTCAGTTCTAATCCGCACCGAGAGCTTTTCTGATTGTACACATCGCCAATCGCCTTCTTAGCTCTCTCGCATAAACTCCAGAATTCCTGCAGAAATTGTTTCAGGTCCGTGACCTCTCTTCTTCAGGAAGTCGCTATCCGATTGGTTGCAACTGCAGCCACTTGCTTTGTAGCACGACTTTTTTATATTGCGGCCAGCCGGGGAAGCGCGACCACGAGCAGTGCGTCTCTTCGAGAAGGTCCCTTGATCGCGAAGAACATATTGGCCGGACGACACGATCGTGCGAACGCCGTCGGAACCGTCCAGAAGAAAGCGAACATAGCGCCGCGGAACAACGCCGCGAGTCGGATCGGCTATGCCGCGATTACCGCAGGGCTCGCGTCCATGCTCGGCGAGACTAATCGATCCACATCGGACATCCATACGCAGGCACCTTCGCCTTTATCCGGCGCTTTTTTGCGAGTGCAACCTCTGGGGCAATGCACTTCGCATAGCGTTTTCGACGGGCGCGTTCCATGTCTTTTTCGCCAATGCGCCCTTGGCCGCCCAGGCGGCATGCGATGTGTCTCCGGCAACGTTGGGCTTCCCATGTCTGAGTGGCTCGCTTCTCTGATCGCGCTGCTCGCCGCGTTATATGTGCGCGTCGTGGATACAGACCAGGAGCCTTGACGATTGGACATGGACACGTGACTCCCTGTGGTGAGTCATTGACCTGGAAGCCATGTCGCTTAAAGGACGTTGCATAAGCTGAAGCGCGCTGAACTCGATGTCCGCGCCGAGCGTCATGTCACGTTACGCCGAGCCGGAACACGGTCATGTTCTTGCGTGACATGCGACACGTGCAACTCGGCCGCGTTCCGTTCGCCCGGTCTTTAAACCGCGCCGTAGCGATACCGCACCTCGTTTCGATGACGAAGTGCCAATTGGCACGTTCTCTGCAGATACCCGCCTCGCATTCACCTCAGCAGCAATAACCAACACAGAGAGAGGCAGGGCGATGGAAAAGAACTTCGCAGGGACGGCGGTTACCGTAATAGCTTTGTGCGCGGCTGCAGCATTCGGCATGGCTGCAAGCGAAGCGGCCATGGCAGACTCGACGGTGCCGAGCGCCGGGTTGACCTTGGGCCTCGGCGCGGGTGTGACGCCCGGCTCGATTGCGTTGGGCGTTATTGGCGGTGGTACGGCCACGGCTAACGACGTCACGGTGACGGTGGGTGGCGCGGGCGGTGTCGCGGTCAGCTTCGGTAACGAGTCGCTTGCTCCGCTGACGGGCTTGCTTGGGACGGTGACGGGTAGCTTGCCCGGCGTGGGCGGCACGGATCCGTTGGCACCGATAACGGGGGCGATCGGGACGGTGACGGGAGCGCTGTCGGGCGCCGCGGGGAGTAACCCGCTGGCACCGGTGACTGGTGCAATCAACTCGGTAACCGGTGCGCTTTCCGGCGCTGCTGGAAGTGATCCGCTAGCGCCAGTAACGGGGGCTATTGGGACTGTCACGAGTGCGTTGTCGGGCGCTGCCGGTAGCAATCCGCTGGCACCGGTGACAGGCGTAATAAGCTCGGTGACCGGCGCACTTTCCGGCGCTGCTGGAAGTGATCCGCTCGCGCCAGTAACGGGGGCTATTGGGTCTGTCACGAGCGCGTTGTCTGGCGCTGCCGGTAGCAATCCGCTGGCACCGGTTACGGGCGCAATCAGCTCGGTAACCGGCGCACTTTCCGGCGCGGCCGGCAGTGATCCGCTCGCACCAGTGACAGGCGCCATCGGGACTGTCACGAGCGCGTTGTCGGGCGCTGCCGGTAGCAATCCGCTGGCACCGGTTACAGGTGTCGTCAATACCGTCACGGCTGCGCTCGCCAATGCCACTAGTGGCAATCCGCTTGCCCCCGTGAGCGGAGCGGTCTCCTCAGCGACGGGCGCGCTGACGGGCGCAATCGATTCCGGCACGGGCAGCCTGTCGAATACGATCAACATGACCACCGGCGTACTCACCACGGCGATCGATTCGACCGCGGCCAACGTGGCGAACAGCGTCAATGGAACGACAGCCGTTGTCGCGAATGCAGTCGACTCAGGTGCGAGCACGGTGTCGACCGCCGTTAATTCGCTGACCGGCATCGTCGCGGGCGCAGCGGGCAGCAATCCGTTAGCACCTGTCACGGGTGCGGTGAACTCTGTGACTAGCATGCTGGCTGGCGCTGCTGGAAGCAATCCGCTCGCTCCTGTGACGGGCGTGGTCAACTCCGTGACGAGCACGCTTGCGGGTGCTGCAGGAAGCAATCCACTGGCTCCGGTTACGGGCGTAGTCAATTCCGTCACTAGCACGCTCGCTGGTGCTGCTGGAAGCGACCCGCTTGCCCCTGTCACCGGTGTCGTGAATTCCGTGACCAGCACCCTTGCCGGCGCCGCCGGCAGCAACCCGCTGGCTCCCGTTACAGGCGCGATCAACTCCGTGACCAGCACCCTCGCCGGTGCCGCCGGCAGCAATCCGCTGGCTCCCGTTACAGGCGCGATCAACTCCGTGACCAGCACCCTCGCCGGCGCCGCAGGCAGCAACCCGCTGGCTCCCGTCACAGGCGCGATCAACTCCGTGACCGGCACCCTCGCCGGTGCCGCCGGCAGCAATCCGATCGCCCCCGTAACAGGCGCCCTCAGCGCCGCCACCGCGCCGATCAGCGGCGTGGTCAATAGCGTGACCAGCACCCTCGCCAGCGCCAATCCGATCGTGCCGATCACCAGCGCCCTCAGCACGGTCACCGGATCCGCCGGTTCATTGACGGGCACCTTGTCCGGTATCGCGAAGAGCAACCCGATCGTGCCGCTGGCCACCACGGTGACGTCCACGCTCGGCAACACGCTAGCCTCGACAACCGGCATCACCGCGTCGGTTACGGGTCTGGTCAACGCCGGCGTCGGCGTATCCAGCAGCGTCGTCAACGCCGGCGCAGGCGCCGCGGCGACGACAAGCGGTTCGACGAGCTCGGCGGCATCGGGTCTGCTCGCCCCCGCAACCGGTCTGGTCGCAGGGCTGACCTCGACCGCTTCGCACACGGGCAGCGCCACCAACGCGCTCGCCCCGGTGACGAACCTGCTCAGCTCCGTGACCGGCGCATTGCCCAAGTAACCGGACAGTGCCTTTAAAGCGGGGCCGGCTTCACTCTCCTGCAAGAGAATGAGGCCGGCCCCGCAACGCCATCACGAATTCGCCTGCCCCGCGCCGCGGCACGAGAACCACCGCCGCGACGTCTTTGGCGCGTCGGCAACTTCGGTCGCCTCGACGACCTCGATCACCTTGCGCCACCATCGCTCGCCGCGATGCGGCGCGGCGAGATCCAGCCGCTCGCCCATGCGCGGCGTCGACAGCGCAATGCCGCGCACCGCGGCCAATCCGATCACGCGCTCGAACGGCTCGTACCACCGGTGCATCGCCAGATCGAACGTGCCGTTATGAATCGGCACCAGCCAGCGGCCGCGCAGATCGGTATGCGCCTGCACGGTGTCGTCGGGCTGCATGTGGACGTACGGCCAAAGCTTGTCGTACGCGCCGGTTTCGACGAGCGTCACGTCGAACGGACCCAGCCGCTCGCCAATCGTCCTGAAACCGTCGAAGTACCCGGTATCGCCGCTGAAAAACACCCGCAGATCGCCGTCGACGATCACCCACGACGCCCACAACGTACTGTTGCTATCGAACAGGCTGCGACCGGAGAAATGTTGCGCGGGCGTTGCCGTGAACGCGATGCCGTCGATCTCCACGCCCTGCCACCAGTCGAACTGACGTACCTTGCGCGCGTCGATGCCCCATTCGATCAGCCGGTCGCCGACGCCGAGCGGCGTCAGAAACACGGTGGTCGTGGCGGCGAGCGCCAGCACCGTCTCGCGGTCCAGATGGTCGTAGTGATCGTGCGACAGAATCACCCCGGCCAGCGGCGGCAGATCGGCCAGCGCAATGGGCGGCGCATGAAAACGCTTCGGCCCGAGCCGCCGGAACGGCGACGCGCGTTCGGCAAACACCGGATCGGTCAGCCAGAACTGTCCGCGCAGCTTCAGCAGCAGCGTGGAATGCCCGAGCCGGTACAGACTGCGGTCGGGCGCGGCCTCGAGCTGCGCGCGCGTCAAGGTATCGACCGGCAGCGCACCCGTCGGGACAGTGCCCGACGGCTTGTTGACCAGCATGTTCCACGCAATGCTCAAGGTCTTGCCGAACCCTTCCACCGGCCGCCGCTTGACGTTGCGAAAGCGCTCGCCGTCATGCTGCGCCGATCCTAGCGAACGTTCGCGCCCACGTCTCGCGGCGGTGAAACCCAAAGCATGGCGGATGGAACCGATGAGCGAAGTCATTTAAGACGCCCCGAGGCAAAAAGTAGACTACTCAGTGTAGTTTATTTTTGAGAAAAGTAAACTACCCGGTGTAAAATTTCACGATGGACTCGAACGACACGCCCCAACGACTGACCGACCGCAAGCGCCTCGCCATCATCGGCGCGGCGATCGAAGAATTTCTCGCGGCCGGTTTCGACGCGACCAGCATGGACCGCATCGCCGCCAGCGCGAACGTCTCGAAGCGCACGGTGTACAACCATTTCCCGAGCAAGGAAGCGCTGTTCGCGGAAATCCTGCGACAGTTGTGGGAGGCCAGTCACGAAGGCGAGTCGCCCGCCTATCGCGGCGACCGGCCGTTGCGCGCGCAACTGCTCGCGCTGCTGTCGCGCAAGCTGAAGCTGATCAACGACGACGCTTTCCTGTCGCTGGCGCGCGTCGCGATCGCGGCGGGGATTCATTCGCCGGAACGCGCGCGGGAGATGGTGGCGCGACTCGGCGAACGCGAGGAAGACCTGACCGTGTGGGTCCGCGCAGCCGCTGCCGATGGGCGTCTCGACACGACGGATCCGCTGTTCGCCGCGCATCAGTTGCAAGGCCTGGTGAAGTCGTTCGCTTTCTGGCCGCAGGTGGCGATGGGACAGCCGCCGCTGGGTCCGGATGAACAGCAGCGGCTGGCGGAATCGACGGCCGATATGTTTCTGGCACGCTACGCGAGCCCGTCGGTTGAAAAACAGGATTGATGTCGCTCAACGCACCCGGCCGAAGCGCCGGAACTGCCTCAGCGCCGCGCTGAAATAAGCCTCATCCTCGATCGGCGAGGACGACGCCAGCCCCGACATCGCGTCGAGCTCGCGCGCCAGCGCCGGCAGCGCCGTCCACGGCATGGTCGGATGCCGGTGATGCAACTGGTGCAGATGATGATTCATCAGCACCCCTTGCCAGACCGCCGGCACACGAAAATTGCGGGCTCGCTGCGGGGTGTCGAGCGAGACGTCGTAATGCGGCAGGTTGTCCGCCATCGAGAGCCATACGCCACGCAGATACATCGTCACGGCAAGCGCCGGCCACCACGCGCCGTACAGATAGAACGCGCCGCCATGCAGCACGATCGACAGCAGCCAGTCGCGCCGAATGCGGCCGCGTCGCTCCGGATTGCCGGCAAAGCCGACGAACAGGCGCTGCACGTCGTCGCCCGCCGGGCCGGCATGGCCGATCTGCGATGCGACCAGCCGGCATGTCCACCGCGCCGGCAGAAACGACAGCAGCGGCAAGGCCATTTCCGCCAGATACAAACCGCCCAGCAAACGCAGCGTATAGCCGGCCCGGGCATAGGCTCGAGGCGTCGCGCCGTCGTACACGTCCGGCTGATCGTAGGGCTCGCGCGTAAAACGATGATGCATCAGATGACCGAAACGCACGGCGTCGAACGGCAACAGGTAGGCGATCGCGAGCAACCGGCCGAGTGCTTCGTTGCGGCGCCGCTGCGGCAGCAACTGACCGTGAATCGCTTCATGGATCAAGCCCCAGTGCGTCGGCGCCAGCACCACGAGCGGCACCGCGAGGCCGAGCGCGGCCATGCCCCAATGTCGCAACAGAAACGGCCACGCGACGAACTGCAGCACCATCGCCGCGCCGACGAGCGCCAGCAGCGTCAGATTCGCGCGGCGGTCGATCGCGACCGCGCGCGGCGCGCGCCGCACGCGTGCCGGGTCGGGCGTATCGGGTAATGCCGTGGCCAATGCCTGTGGGTCCATCAGTGCTCCGTCGACGACAAGTCGTCGCAGAACTTAGCAATGCGTTGTGACAGTCTGAAGAATCGCGGCCGCCCTCCGCCCGATCCGCGCGACACCGCCGATTGCCAATTCTTACGCGCCGATCCGGCGGCTACGTTTGTCGTTTGTCGTGGGTTCCGACGCGCTATCTCGCGATGCTTGCATCACGCCTGCTCCGCGATACCGCCGTGGCCGCGACCTCCGCGCCTCTGTACGCCCGGCCACACAATGCCGTGAGGCCTCCATGCACAATCGGGGCGAGATCCGGGCGGTAGCCCGCGACGCCGCCCTCTGCGCATGGAGAAACCATGGGTTGGAAGAGTTGGAAAAGCCTCCTCATCGAAGCGCCGGTCTGGCTGGCCGGCCGCTTCTATCCGCCGCGTTTCGATCCGCGGCGTGCCACGCCGCGCGAAATTCTCGTGCTGCGTCCCAACGACTTCGGCGAACTTCTGACCACCACGCCGCTTTTCGACGCGCTGCGAAAGCGTTTTCCGACCACGCGCCTGATCGCCGGCATCGGCGCCTGGGGACGGCCGATCCTCGAGAACAATCCGTTCGTCGATGAAATCGTCGAGATCGACGCGCCCTGGAACAACAAGCTGGTCGACGACCGTTCGCATCGCAACGTCCTGCGTTTTCTGTGGCGCTCGCCGCAGGTCGCCGCGTTGCGCGCGCGCGGCGGTGTCGATGTCGGCATCGACGTGCTCGGCAGTTACATGGGCGCCGTGTTGCTGATGCGGGCTGGCGCGCGTTATCGCATCGGCGTGCGCGGTTATCGCGGCGGCTGGAGCGGCTGTCAGGCGCACATCGAATTCGCGGCGCGCCAATGCGGGCGCGCGGCACTCGCGCAAGCCGAGTTGCTGGGCGCGACCGAACTACCGGAAGCACGCCCGCAATTGTTCCTGACCGACGACGAACGCGCTCACGCCACCCGCATCTGGAACGCTTGCGCGGACGCGTCGGGCCACCGGATTGTGCGGATCGTCGCGGGCGTGGGCGCCGGCGTGGCCAGCAAGGCATGGGACGCGCGTCAAGCGGGCGCCGCGCTCGCGCAGATCGCGCGGGCCATCGGCAAAAGCGGCGAGGTCTGCGATATCGTGGTTGTCGGCAGCGTGGCGGACCAGGCGCGCGCCGCCGAAGCCATCACCACGGCGGGCATGGGCGTATCGATCCGCTCGGTGGCGGGTCACGTGCCGATGCGCATTACCTTCGCGCTCACCGAACAGGCCGATGTCGTGCTGACCAATTCGTCGATGCTGATGCACGTCGCGGCCGCGTTTCATCGTCCGACCGTAGCGGTAATCGGCGGCAGCATCACGCGGACGGAACGGCACGATGCGATCTGGGGTTATCCGCCGCCGTATCGCAGCGTGTGCCCCGAGCAGATCGTGACGGACGACCCCGCACGCAACTGGCCGAGCGTCGAGCGGGTCGTGCAGGCGGTGCTGGAATCCATCGGCAAACAGCGCACGCAAGCGGCGGACGCCGCGGCTTGAGGTGATGTGGCAAGGCGCCGGGCGCCACAAAAAAAGGGTTGCGTCGATCTCGACGCAACCCTTTGGAGCCCACCTACTCTGCTGACCGCTCGCTACCCACCGAGCGGCGCTTCATCGCTCAAGGCTTGTACCCATCGTTCAAGGTCTTCAGGAACGCGATGATGTCCTTGATATCCGCGTCCGTCATCGCCGGCTTATCGCCGAATTTGCGATCGAACGGGGCGTCCTTATCGTCGATATTCGCCTGGTACTTGACCGGCAGATCGTCGTATTTCTGGACCTTGCCGTCCGGCCCGAGCGGATAGAACTTCTTCGGATCGGTATTGCGGTCGTTGTAGAACGCCATCACGTCTTCGAGCGTCTTATACACGCCGTTGTGGAAGAACACCTGACGCGTCGACACGTTGCGCAGCGTCGGCGTAAGGAACATGCCGCAGTACTGCGTCTGGTCCTTGATGTCGGTGCGGAACGGACCGCAAATGCCCATATCGTAGAAGTTGTGATCCTTGTTGACGGCCAGATGCGGATTGCGCGGCACGCCGAGCGCTTCGTACTGGTAGTCCGTGAACATCGGCGGCAAACCGTCCGTGCCCGGCTTCGAAAGATGGCAACCCGCGCAGTTCGCCTTGTTCGGATCGTTGAACAACCGCAGCCCGTGCAGTTCGGCCTGGCTCAAGCGCGCCTTGCCTTCCAGCCAGTAATCGTACTTGCTGGTGTACGGATGGAACGCCTGCTCTTCCACCTGATAACGCGCCACCGCGAACATCGCTTCCGACATCGCCAGGTCGGTGTTCTGAAACACGTTGGGACCGAACAACTGCAGGAAGTCTTTGCGATATTCCGTGTGCTGAAGTTTGGTCAGCACGTCGGCGGCATTCGCGTTGGCCATCTCGACCGGATTGAGCATCGGACCGGACGCCTGCAATTGCAGCGTGTCGGCGCGACCATCCCAGAACAATCCGCCTTGCGGCACCATCGCGGGTGCAGCTGGCGCTACACCGGCGTTCTTCTGCGCGCGGGCCACACCGGTGGCGGCACTCGCGGCCGCCGTCAGATCCGGCGCAACGTCCGCGTCGCCCTGATCCGGGCCGATGCTGAAGTTCGGCTGACGGTACAGATACATCAGCGATTGCGGCGGCCGATAGCCTTCCAGCGTCAGATGCGCGCCGCCCAGTTGCACCGCCAGATCGTTAGGCGGCCCAAACGCATGATCGGGGCTATGACACGAAGCGCACGACTGACGACCCGACGCGGACAGCGTCGGATCGAAGAAGATTTTCTTGCCCAGTTGCGCGACGGCACTCAGCTGAGGCGGTGCAACGGGACGTTGAAGCGCGATCGGCGTGGCGTTCGCACCGGTGAGGTCCTCGACCATCATGCCGACAGCAGCGGGCACGCGCGACGGGTACAGCAGCGCCCACACGGCAAACACGACGGCGGCGAGAATCACTGCGACGACAAGCTGCACAAGCAAACGCCGGATACCGGATCCGGGCGGGTTCTGAATAGGACTTGTTTCCGTTGGGCGAGCTGAGGAGGCGGGCATATGAGCGACGACAAGGGAAGCTGAAAGCGAAAAATGTTGCCAGCCCAAACGGGCTGGCAACACGGGGATACTGCCTGCTTCGTATCGACGCGATCGCGTCGATACGATTCACGACGTTTAGATCGCCGGGACCGACGAGACCACCGTACCCAGATTCGGGTCGACGAACACGGTCGGGTTGTTGCCGTTGCCGCTGAAGTTGAACAGGCTCATGATGCTGCCCGCCGTCGCGTCGAACGAACCGCCGCCGAGGCGTTGGCTACCGAGCCAGTTGTCTTCGATGAAGCGAACCACCGATGCCTGGCTGATCGGCGTGTGGTCAACGTAATTGACCTTGGCCCACGGCGAGATCACGAGGAACGGGATACGCGTGCCCGGGCCGCAACGGCCGTTGACCACGCCACCACCCACGCCCACCGGAGCCGTACCCGTGCCGCACTTGCCGGCGCCGTTCAGCTGGTCAGCCTGCGAGTCGAACGACGAGCTCGTCGTGTTTGCGAACGCATGGTCGTACCAGCCGTCCGAATCGTCCCACGCCACGATCACAGCGGTGCTCTTCCAGTCCGGCTGTTGCTGCAGGAAGTTGACCACCTTGGCCGTGAAGGCTTGTTCGTCCAGCGGATCCGAGTAACCTGCGTGGCCGTCCTGGAACGCCGGTGCCTTGATGAAGCTGACCGACGGATAGTTACCTGCCTTCACCGACGCGAAGAAGTCGTCCGTGTCGTACTGGTGGTTAGCCGGTTCGGCGGTCTTGCCGTCGGCTTCCAGCGAGTAGCCGATCTGGGCCGTCGCGCTCGGGCGCAAGTGTTGCGGATTGGCCGTCGACGCGAAGTACTGGAACCAGTTGTGGTGCGGGACGTAGTCGTTGGTCGGCTGACCCACTACCGGCGAGAGCGTGTTGCGCGTGCAGCCCGTCGAGTTGTTCGCGTTGACCGTGCTCAGGTTGAAGCCGCCCATGAAGCCGCCCCACGTGAGGCTCTTCGCGTTCAGCAGATCGCCGATGTTCTTGCCCGTCATCTGGATCTGATCGGTCGCGCTCGAGCACGTATCGCCAGCCGGGTCCGCGTCGTTGATCAGCGTGAAGCCGCCCTGGCCGTCGTTGACGTAGTACGAGCTCGACGCCGTCGTCAGGTTGAACACCGGGTGCGAGGTCTTGACGAGCTTCACGCCGTTGTTCTGACCGGAAACGACTTCGAGTGCGCCCGGCGTCGACGGACCATACGTGTCCGTATAAGCGTTGTCGCTCATCGCGAAGTTCTGGGCCCAGTTCCACATCGCGCCGACGGTGTTGCCGTCGTAGTAGCCCATCACCTGACCGCTCGTGCCAAATGCGCCTGCACCGCCGCTCGAACCCTTACCCGTGTACTTCGGGAACAGGTCGGCCAGACCGTTATCGTAGGCTTGCTGCTCTGCCGTGTACGCGTGGTTCTGGTCGGCCGTCGCCGCTTGCGTGCGGTCCAGGCGGAACGGGTTCGCCGCGCCGGTGCCGTTCGCCGTGTTGGTAAAGTTCGCGTTGGCGGTGAGCAGCGTGCCGCTCAGACCGTTGACCGTCGGCGTGCCCGCTGCGGCGTTGAACACCGGTTCACCCGCCGGGTTCCCCGCTACCGGGTAGGTCGCGAAGTAATGGTCGAACGAGACGTTCTCGTTATAGATCACCACGACGTGTTTGATCGGCGTGGAGGTGGCGGCCTGGTTCTGGACGGAAATCGGCGACAGCGTATTGCCGTTTCCGTTGTTGCCGCCGCATGCGTATAGCGAAACCGCTAACGCAATGCCGGACACGCCAAACAGGAAAGCTCGGGAAAACATAGGTGTTAACTCCGGATGTCGTTCTGCTAGTTATTCTTTAACCGCTGTTCTATTGCAAGTGAGCGGCCGTGTGGGGAGCGTTTCAATACCCGACGACATTGGAACACCGCGCCGTTACGGGGAAATGGCGCTTTGCTTACCTCGACATTACGGGTTTTGCGTGACTGGAGGGAGATTGAAGGCTTGCGGCGAGACGCGGTCTGCACGAGAAATGCGCGACGCTGCCCGGTAGGCAGGATGCTGCTAATGACGTAAAGCAATTGCGGGCGCAACCTTCTTGCAGCCCGTTTTTTTGAAGCGCGAATTTGAAGCGCCGAGATGAATTAGCTCCATTCGGCCGCTTTTATCCCCTACAAATGCATCGGCCGCTCGCGGGCCGAACACGGCACGACCGACAACAATTACGCCGGCTGAGCGAACAGCTCCGCGATATAACCCGCTGCCTTGATACCCGTGCCGGTCAACAACACGACGGTTCGTTCGGATGCCTTGATGGTGCCGCGACGCGTCAACTCGTCGAGCGCAGCAGCGGCGTGCGCGCAAGTCGGTTCAACGAAAATGCCTTGAATCGCGAGCTTTTTAAGCGCGGCGACGATGTCGTCTTCGGCAACCGCAACGGTGGAGCCGCCGCTATCGCGTAGCGCGGCAACCATTTCCCGCAAGCGAAGCGGATGCGCGATCGCGGTGCCTTCGGCAACGGTCTTCGAAACAGCGCGCGCCACCGGCACATCCAGGCCCGCCTGGAACGACGCGTCGAGTGGAGAACAATTCAACGGCTGCGATGCGAAGAGTCGCGGCAGCTTCTTGATCTGTCCCGCCGCCAGCAACTCCTTGAAGCCGATATCGCAACCCAGCAGATTGCTGCCCGCGCCGACCGGAATGATGATGTTGTCCGGCGCTTCGAAGTTGAAGTCTTCCCACAGCTCGTACGCGATCGACTTCGTGCCTTGCAGAAAGAACGGCTGCCAGTTGTGGCTGGAATAAAAGATCTCCGCCGACTGCCGGATCGCCTCCGCCTGCGATTCCTCGCGCGGCCCTTCGACCAGTTGAATCTGCGCGCCATACGCGCGGACTTGCGCAATTTTGGCCGGCGACGTATAGGCCGGCGCGAGAATTTTCACGCCCATGCCGCCCGCCGCGCCAAACGCCGCGACCGACGCGCCGCCGTTGCCCGAGCTGTCCTCGAGTACCGCGTCGACGCCGATCCCGCGCAGGAAGGACAGCATCACCGCTGTGCCGCGATCCTTGAAACTGCAGGTCGGGTTAAACCATTCCAGTTTGAAGAACGGCCGCAAGTCGTTCCACGCTTTCTGCACGAGCGGCGTGCAACCTTCGCCCATCGAAATCGGTTTGGCGATATCGACCGGCAGCGCCGCGCGGTAACGCCACAACGAGCGATTAGACCGGTCGATGTCGTCGCGCCCAATGCCGGGCTGCGCGGTGATTAGCAGCGGCGTCTGCGTATCCGAACACCAGCGCGGCACGTCGAACGGATAACGGGTTCCGGTAAGCGGATCGATGTATTGAGCTTGAGACATGATTTCTCTCGATAGGGATTGTTACTTCGGGCGGATGCAGCGAACGGTTGCGGCCTGACAGCCCCGCAAGCGCACTACCACGGCCATGGAATGTTGACCCCCACCCGCTCGGCAAGCGCCCGGCGATACAACACGCGCGCAACGGTCAGATCCTGCAGTGCAAGGCCGGTCATATCGAACAGCGTGATATCCGTCGGCTGCCGGTGGAAGGTCTCCTTGCCCGTGAGCAGGTCGCCAAGTTCGACGTTGGGTGTCGCGGGTGCCCACTGCGTTTCGCCAATCCGCTTCGCCTGTTCCCGGTCGTCCACGACGAGCGTCACGCGCGCCAGCACGCCGTCGGGCAGTTCGCGTTTGCCCTGCGTATCGGCGCCGACGCAGTTCAGATGGGTGCCCGCCTGCAAGGCTTGCGCGTCGAATAAAGCGCCCGCGCCGGGAGTCGCGGTGATGATGATGTCGCTCGCCGCAACCGCGTCGTTTCTATCCGTTGCGAGTGACACCTCGCACCGCGCTGAAAACGCGGCTTCGAATTGCGGTTTCGGCTGGCCGTCATGGGTAACGTAACGGACCTTCTCGACCGCGGGCAGGTGATCCAGCGCGAAGCGCAACTGGATCGCCGCCTGCACGCCCGCACCGAACACGCAAGCGCTCGCGCTGTCGGCGCGCGCCAGCGTCTTTAGCCCCCACGCACCCGCCGCGCCTGTACGCATCGTGGTAATGGCGTTGCCGTCGATCACGCAGACCGGACGGCCGGTGGCCGGGTCCATCAGCATCACGGTCGCCTGATGCGGCTCGCCGCCACGGGTGCGGTTATCCGGCCAGAAGCCGGCGGCCTTGAAGCCGAGCAAGCCCTGCGATTGCACGTCGCCCGCCTTGATGCCGAAGATGCCGCCCGTTGCGAGCGTTTCGCGCACCACCGGAAACACACGGCCTTCGCGATCGCTGTGCAGCACGAAGGCTTCTCTGACGGCCGCCATGACGTCGGCCGGTTGCATCAAACGCTCGACGTGATCCTTGTCGAGCAACAGAAGCTGCGCGTCGATCGGCATCACTTGGTATCGCTATAAACGGTGGCGCGCGAGACGCCCAGGTACTGCGCGGTCACTTCCATGGCGCGGCGGATTTCCATGATTCCCGACTCCTTGAGTTCCTTCAGCAGCGCGCGACGGTCTTCGGTCTTGAGCGCGCGCGGGGTGGTCGCGAGCCGCGCGGCGAACTGGTCGATCCGCGCGCGGATCAGATCGGCGCCGGCGGGGTCGAGCGACTCCCGGGTCGTTGCGCCCGCATCGACCCGGACGAACTGCCCGACCGCGCTTTGCAAACCGCGGAACAGTGTCAGGTCGATATTCATGCACAGCGCGGCCACGTATTGTCCAGACGAATCCTTGATGCCGATCGACGTGCTCTTCGCGGGCCGGCCGTCGGCGAATTGATTGGCGTAATTCGCGATCACCTGCGGATAATCCGGATCGGCGATACGCGCGAGGCCGAGTTCCGTTGCCGGATGACCGGCCTCGCGGCCGGACAGGTTGTTATGGATCGCCAGTACGGCGTGCTTCGGGTCGAGCAGGTCATGCACGACCACTTCGCAGAATGGCGCGAACGTCTGCGCCAGTCCGTCCGCGATCTGGCTGATCTGGTCCAGCAGCGCGCGCTGCTCAGCGGTATGTTTCGTCATCTGGACATACTATCCAGAATTGTACATTTTGTCAAAAACAGAAAAAATGTCTGGATGGCACGCGTGGCGCACCGAGGGATCGAGGCTTGGGAGGAACGGAGAAGGAAGCCGTGATGCGGGGTCGACGGCGCGCAGCCGCGACGTCGACCCCGCTATTGAAAATTACGCGCGCGCGTCGCCGTGACGCAGTTTGAAGGTTCCCACAATGCCCGACAGGCCATGCGCCTGCTCGTTCAGCGTCGCGGACGCGGCGGTCGATTGCTCGACCAAGGCGGCGTTCTGCTGCGTTGCCTGGTCCATCTCGGCGACGCTGCGGTCGATCTGGCTGATGCCGGCGCTCTGCTCGTGCATGGCGCCGTCGATCTCGCCGATCACGCGATTCACGCGCTCGATCCCATCGACGATTTCCTGCATCGCCGCGCCGGCCGCCTGCACGCGCTGCGCGCCGGTGCCCACGCTCGCTTCCGACGACTGGATCAGGTCCTTGATCTCGCGCGCGGCCGTCGCGCAGCGTTGCGCGAGCGTCCGCACTTCGCCGGCCACCACCGCGAAGCCGCGGCCGTTCTCGCCGGCTCGCGCCGCTTCGACCGCGGCGTTCAACGCAAGGATGTTGGTCTGAAACGCGATGCTGTCGATCACGCTGATGATTTCCGTGATCCGCGCCGACGAGCGGGCGATGTCGTCCATCGTGCTAACCGCGCTCGTCACCACCGCGCCGCCGCGTGCCGCCGCCTCGCTCGCCGAGGTCGCGAGCCGCGACGCTTCCATCGCGCTCTCGGCCGACTGCTTCACACTCGCGGTCAACTCCGTGAGCGCCGCCGACGTGTGCTGCAGATTGCTGGCCGACGTCTCCGTGCGTTGCGACAGATCGCGGTTGCCCATTTCGATCTCGCCGGTCGCGGTCTTCATGTTCTCCACGCCGGCCCGTACTTCGAGTAATACGGTGCCGATCTTGTCGACGAACGCGTTGAACGACGCGGAAATCTGCGCCACCTCGTCGTTGCCGACCACCGGCAGACGAAGCGTGAGATCGCCGTGGCCCGAGCCGATCGTGTCCATCGCGTCGCGCACCTGCGAGAGGCTGCGGAACGAATGCGACGTGAAGAAAGCGGCGACACCGACCGCCGCCAGCGTTAGCAGCACCATCGCGATACCGAGCGCCCGCAACACGTTGGCAAGACCCGCCGTCGCTTCGGCCTTGTCGAGCGCGATCACCAGATACCAGTCAGTGCCCGACACCGGTTGCGCCTTCAACAGTTTCGGCACGCCGCCCAGTTCGACTTCCATCGGCGCGCCGGCTTGCGCGAGCGAAGCCAGCGCGGCCGGCGTGAGCGCGGTGGAGATGTCGGTGGCCTGCTTGAGGATCAGCTTCGCGTCCGGATGGGCGATCACCTGGCCGTCGCGCGTCACGACGAACGCGAGACTCGACGGCGTCGGGTGCACGGTGGCGACCACCTCACGCACGCCTTCGAGCGGCACGGCGCCACTCACCGCGCCGGCCGGCTGGCCATTGCGAATCATCGGCGCGGCGAACGACACGAACGGCACGCCGGTCGATGCGTCGCCGTAGGGCTTCGTCACGACGAGCCCGCCCGCCGCGATTGCCGCCTTATACCAGGGACGCGCGGTCGGGTCGTAATCCGGCGGCGTGCCGCTGGTCGAGAAAAAGGTCTTGTCGGTCCAGCCGACGGTGGTAATCGGAAAGCCGTCCGCGCGGCTCATATGCTTGACGAAGCCTTGCGGATCGCCGTGCTCGACGTCGTCCGCCGATGCCTTGACGGCCTGCGCCTTGGCATCGACCCACTTGTCGATCGCCAGCGTGTTGGCGCCGGCAATGGCGCTCAGGTTCTGCGCGATGGTCTCCATCGTATTGGCGCGCACGGTGACGTAAGCGGCGCTGCCCGACAGCGCGAGCGCGCCGATCACCGTGGCGGAAGAAATGATCAGGATGCGGCTTCGGAGTGAGGAAATCATGTTTTCGTGAAGAGAGGATGGGTACTGCACGAATCGGAATGCCTGCTGCAATAGCTTGAAACAGCGCTTGAACCAACGCCTGAACCAACGAAAGCCGGGCCACGATGCTGAAGCCACTTCTGAAGCCACTTTTACGGTCTACGGCGGGAATGGGAAAAACTTGAGGGAGAAGTGGGATGCGAGGGGTTATAGCGAGGGACTACAGCGAGGGGTAATAACGGCGGGCGGCGGTTCTTAACGACCGCCCGGCCGCCCGCCATCGATCACACCGCGTTCAGCCAGTTTCTCAGCTTGCGGTTCAGCGGCTCTGAATAAAACCGCGCCACGCCGGCGCTCAATAGGGCGGACGACGCGAAAAACACCGCCAGTAGCAGGAGTTTTTCATCGCCAATAACGACACGCGGTGGCTGCACCGTGCGTATCGCGCCGAGTACGATCAGGTGGAACAGGTAAAGCTCATAGCTTTGCCGCCCGAACCATGCGATGCCCGCCGCCGCAGTCCATGCACGCTTTTCTCGCGGTTCGTCGCGGCGGTCATAAGCGGCCAATAACAGTACCGCCGTTCCCAGCGCCATGGCAGTGACGCCGAGAATATTTGTTTCCCCGATGGGGCGATATAGATACAGATACGCCATGCCGGCCACCACGATACTTTGCAACACGACCGCCCAGCGCCCTCGCAACGCGAATCGTTTCGCGAGCACCGCCGCGCAGCAACCGATCGCGATGCCGTCGATACACGCGAAATACGCGTAAAGGAAGCCCCCTTCGTCGCTCTGATGCGTGAAGCGATACAACGGTCCGATCGCGGCGATCACCAGCCAGAATGCAAGCAGCCGCGACTCGCGACGAAGCGCGACACACAGAAGCGGAAACGCCAGATAAAACACTTCCTCGACCGACAGCGACCACAGCACGCCCAAGGGATAATTGACCCAGCCATGTGCGGCGATCAGCACATTCATCCAGAAGGTCAGCGACGCCAGGTTCACGATCCAGAAAGAAACCGGTGTTCCGGCCAGCGCATGATTCTGGAATATCGCGAGCCCCGCGAACGCGGCTGCGTTGACGATGGCGAGCAACAACAGCAGGCAAGGCACGATGCGAGCAATACGCCGCGCGTAGAACGCCCGCGTATCGACACTACCGAGTCCCGCCCAACGCTGCCCGGCATTCGAGGTGATCAGAAAACCCGAGATCACGAAAAACATCGTCACGCCGTAATTGCCGTTACGCGCAACCGCGCGAACGGCATTCCAGCCCAACGTGCCTGCCAGTATCGTGTCGTTCAGGCGGTATGCGATATTGAAGTGATGAAACAGCACGAGCAGGATCGACACGCCGCGAATCAGATCGATCCGCCGGTTACGCAGACCGGCTTGGTTCATGCGCTCGCCTTGGCCCACTCCACGAAAACGTGGCCGGCTTCGCGCAACACGGTCTCGCGAAGCTCCATGCTGACGCCCGGTGCATCGTAATAAGCGGCGACGAGCAATGGCGACCGGCCCGGTGGACGCACGATTGCGTAGTCGTTGGTTTCGCGTTCCACGCTCGTACCGGGACGGTCGCCCGCGAGCCAGTCCGCGGGCAAGGCCGCGCGAAGCCGGTTGAGTCCCGGCTTGCAGGCGACCATCCATTCTTCGAGTTGCCGGCGCGATTGATGACTCAATACGTCGCCTAAAAGAATTCGGGCAGCCGATGTCGCGATGGCCCTCGGTGTCGTGGTATCGAGCAAGCCGCTATATTGGTTCGACTCAGGTTCGTAACGATCGGAGCGGGTAACGGTATCGCCGAGATCTCGCATGAAACGGGTCAGTGCCGCGGGGCCGCCAGTGCTTCTCATCAACAGAATCGCGGCGGTGTTGTCGCTCACCTCGACGGCGGCCTGACAGAGCGCGCCGACCGACATGGCGCCCTGCGCCACGTTCGCCTTGGTAATCGGCGACGTGAAAATGAGGTCACGCTCGGTGTAATGCACGAGGCGTTCGAGTTTCTCCTTGCCGGCGTCGACGCGGGCGAGCACCTGCGCAACGAGCAAACCTTTGAAGGTGCTGCACATCAGGAATCGCTCGTCGGCTCGGTAGGCGAGCGTTCTTCCCGAGCCGGTGTCCACGGCGAATAGGCCGAGGCGGCCACCGTAGCGGCGCTCGATCCCGGCTATCGGAGATTCCGCCGCGAAAAGCGGTGTGGAGATGCCGCTACCGATACCGAGCAGCAGAGGGAGTCCAAGGGTCAGGCGCCGGCGTGTTCTGGAAATTTTCACTCTACTGTCCTGTTGGTTTAAGGCCTGGCTTTGCGTGGAGCGCCGTATAAGCTGCGCGATTATCGGACGACATCGGCGCGCCTTTCCACACGAAATACAAAAGAGCATTGATTATTGGAATCAAGATTGACAGACCCCGCGCGCGTTCCGAGAATGACTTTACAGTCAGTGCTCCCGACGAGGATTGTCAATGGAACATCTCAAGCATTGCATCATAGCGAACGATGCTGCTCCCCGGACAAAGCCGTCCAATTACCCCGAGCCGTTCGCGTCGCGAATGAATGGCAGGACGAAGAAGCCACTCGGCGATCCGTTCGGGCTAAGCCAGTTCGGCGTCAATCTGACCACGCTTGAACAAGGCGCTGCGTCCGCGTTGCATCATCAACATTCGTTGCAGGACGAGTGGGTGTACGTGCTGCAAGGAGAGGTCACGCTTCACGTTGGCAACGACGAGTTCCCGATGCAAGCAGGCATGTGTGCCGGCTTTCGCGCGGGAGGCGAACCGCACCATATCGAGAACCGCTCATCCGCGAATGCGGTCTTCCTCGAAGTGGGCAGTCGCCCGCAAGGCGACGAAGTCAGTTACCCCACCGACGATCTGGTTGCGGTGATGAACGCAGCGGGGAAATGGGCGTTTGAACATAAAGACGGCCGGCCGTATTAACCACGCGGGAGGCTGGCCGACTTTCAGCGCAAGCGCCTGAACCCACACGCCGCGTCCGTCTTACCGAGTGGGGATTTCGAACACGAGGCAGGTCGTCGTGGCGTGCGCGTAGAGCGTGCCGTCGGGGCCGACGAGGCGAGCTTCCGCGGTCGCCAGTTGACGGCCGCAGTGAATCACTTTGCCCTCGGCACGCACACGCTGCACGCGCGGCAGCACGGCCTTCACGTAGTTCACGCTGAGTTCGGCGGTCGTATAGCCGCGCCCGACCGGCATCAAGGTGTGTACCGAACAACCGAGCGCGGAGTCGAGCAGCGTCGCCATCCAGCCGCCGTGAACGGTGCCGAGTGGGTTCAGATGCTGGGCGAGCGGCGTGCCCTGAAACACCGCCTGGCCTGCCGATACTTCGATCAAGGTGAAGTCGAGCGTCTTTGCGATCGCGGCATAAGGCAATTCACCGGCGATCATCGCCTGCAAGACTTCCAGTCCTGTCTTGCCTGCTATCTGCTCCGGACTCGCGAGGCCCGGTCCCGGACCGGCGTTGACTCTGGCAAGGACTTCCTGTTCTTTGGCCAGCCAGTGTTCGAGGGTTTGTTCGTGAGTCAAAGCAGGTCTCCCAGACGAATGAAAATCGAAGGCATCGATTAAATCATCATTTGGTCGTCACTGCTGCGGCGAGACAACGGACGCGAGGCGACGTGTATCCACTGCGGTGAACGTGAATGGCGCGGAGATCCGGCTTGTCCACGCGCCATGCGTTTTTGAGGTTTTCCTTGAAAAGGGCATTGCCTTCGCCATCGTCGACGCGACCGGCTCCGGCTTATCGTCAATTGCGATTAGCAACGGTCGCTCCATTCGGCTGCTGGTCGCGCGGCATTTTGCGGGGGCGAATATCGTTGGTAAGGTCTAAAGGCTATGACGTACGCCGCGCTGCTGTCGCCCTGGCACTGCGGTGACGACGGCGTAACACGGCATAGCCGACAAAGAGAAGCGCGCCGATGAGCAACGCCGCGATCACCCAACAGAGGAGCAGCGCAATCATCGGCATGTCATCCGGGTTAGCCAGATGTTCTGCTCCCACGGCGGTCAGGCCATGTCTTATGAAAGCGTCCTCTCCGGTCGGCATGTTGTAGGGCACCAGCATGAAAAGGCATGCCACGTACCAGCCGCCGACAATCGACAAAGCGGCAGCGACTCCACATCCGAGAATCTTCAACAGGATGCGTTTCATTTCACGATGACCGTTCCATAAGCCCTCATCGTAGTGCCAGGAACCGCCACGGTAAGTCCTTGGGACCGAATGAATGTCTGTAGTCTATCAAACGCAGCCGGCGTCGACGACGCTAATGCACGCGGTTCCTGGACACGTCAGAATCGACGTTTTTTTCCCGTTGAGAATGAAAGCGCATGCGACTGGCATAGAGACACTCCGTACCATACAGTGAATGCCCGCAGGCTACGAAGAACAGGATGGACGCAACAATAAGAGACCGTCGATCCGTCGCCCGGATTTTTCGCAATCTGGTCCCGTAAAGCCCCGTAGAGGAATAGCTACCGGTATTTAGATGCGGAATGTACTTTCCAGAGTCTCCGCACTACTTCGAAACAGGACGCACGAGAGAGTTCTCCCACTCAAATGTGCGACAATCCTCAACCATTTTTGGCGGCCGCGCCTGCTTCAGAATCATTTGTCTTCAAGCGGCTTTCATTTATATTCACGCATCACCATTAGACCACTTCCGACCTGTGAAGAGACGCCCACACGTCGATCCAAAAGATTGCACAAGAATGGGCACGCGGAGACATGCTGAATGACAACAAGAACCGTACATCGCGCGGCAACGGAACACGTTTCCGCTCTCACCGAAATCCTGAACGACGCCGTCGCGTACAAGCTGCAACAAGGCGACGCCGCGTGGGGCCAGACGGGCTGGACCGAGGCCGGTGTGCTGCAAACCATCACGCGCAGCGAAGCCTACGTCATCGAGCATGACGGTGTCTGCGTCGCGACCATGTCGCTCTCGTGGCAAGACGAAAAGTACTGGGGAATTCAGGAACCTGTCGCCGGTTATGTCCACCGCATCGCCGTGCGCAATGGTTTTCGTGGACTCAGCATCGGCCGCTTCGCAATGGATTGGTGCGCGAATCAGGTCAGCGCACGAAACCGGCGTTTTCTTCGACTGGATTGCGACCAAAGGAATACGAAGCTCTGCGCTCACTACGAGTCGCTCGGTTTTCTACGGGTTGGAACCCGGCCAATTCCGGAGTTGAGAAATTACGTCGCGGCGCTCTACGAGAAAGCGGCGCGTTAAACCGCAACCGCCCCTATCGCACCGCACCCGATTGCGGCTCCCTCTGCTGCTGTCCTGCGGCCAACCCATGCGCCACGACTCGCCGCGCACGCGCCCAGGCGAGTGACATCCGCGCCTCATAGTCGCTCACCATGGCATCCAGCCCATCGTCGCCGCACGCTTTGCGGCCATTGATCGCATCGCGCAGGTCTTCCAGTTCGAGCAGCTCGCGCAGCGCGTCGAACCCATCGGCCGACGCCGGCGCGTCCCCGTCGCCCGCAAGCCTCGCCGTCGCGGCGGCCGCGTCACGCTCGTCTGAAATCATTGCACCGTCGCTGATCACCGCCGCCAGCCTGTCCGCGATTTCCCCCAGCGCAAAGGACCGTTGCCACTCTCCGCCGAACGAGTAAGCGGTATCCGCTTGCTGCCAGATCGCAGTCAGTTCACGCATCAGCATGGGATGCACACCTTGCTCGCCGCCATCGCGCCGCACTGCCTGCCCGGCAGCTGGAGCACGCGCGGCGGGGCGCGCGTTCAACGCCTCCGCGACACGCTTTTCCAGCACGCCGTCGCCGCAGACGCGCCGTTGCGAAGTGCGTGCGCCGCTTGATTGATTTCCCCTGCCGCTGATCACTCGCGATTCACCGGCCGGACCATTCGCCGCACAACTCCATTTCCCAGCCATAACGGCCTCCGAGTCAGGCATTCTCATGTAAAGACCGCAGCGTCGCGGCGTGACTGCCGGCGATAGGCTCCGACGGCGCCTCGCCGGAAATGCGCATGGCAACCGCGGTAGCGACCGTGCTCGCATAGACATTGAGCGCCGTACGACCCATGTCGAAGAACGCGTCGAGGCCGAGAATCAGCAACACGGCTTCGGGCGGCAAGCCGACCGCCGACAGGATCGCCGTGATCGCCACGATCGCGCCGGACGGCACGTTAGCCGCACCGTCGATCGTGATGATGGTCAGCACGATGATGGTGAATACCAGCGGCCAGGTCCACGCCAGGTGATAGGCATCCGCGAGATAGCCGACGGCCAGCGCCGTGTACAACACCGCGCCGTCGCGATTGAAAATGTACGACAGCGGCAAAATGGTCGACGCGACAGTTGACGGCACACCCATTTCCGTCAGCCGCTTCAAATGGACCGGAAACGTGATTTCCGAAGAACGCGTACTGAACGCGAGAATCAGCGGCTCGCTGACATGCCTGATCACGGCACGCGGCGAAAGACCCACCAACTTGATGATGAGCGTGAGCACCACCGCCAGGATCGCCATGCCCAGATACGCGACGCCCAGCAACTTGAGCAGTGGCGTGATGGAAGCAATGCCCTTCGACGACACCAATGCCGCCAGGCCCGCGAATACGGCAAACGGCGACAACGCGATCACCCATTCAATCATCTTGAAGAGCGCGGCCAGCAACGATTCGAACACGGCAACGAGCGGCGCCGCGCGGTCCTCGACCACAGACAGCGCCGAGCCCAGCAACACGCCGAACACCAGCACCGGCAATGCATTCCCTTCAGCCAGCGCCGCCACGATATTCGCCGGCACCAGGTCGACGACGAACTTCGTCCAGTCGATTCCCGGCGCGAGGTTCTTCGGCATCACGGCGGTTTGCGCGAGGCTCGCGCCGAGTCCCGGCCGGAACAGCATATTGAGCCCGAGGCCGAGCGCGCTGGCCAGCAGCGTCATGAGCAGGAAAAAGGCGATGCTCAGCATCGCCGTCTTGCCGAGGTGGCCGCGCTGCACGCCGGCCCGATACGCGCCGAGCGTGACGGACAGCAGAATCAGCGGCATCACGACCATCTTGATCGCGTGCGCGAAAATCGCGGAGATAAACGACAGCTTGCCGCTGAGGTCCGGTACATAAATACCCGCGAGGATACCTAGCGCGAGACCCACCAGCATCTGCACCGGCATGGAGATCCGCTTATTTGACGGTTTCATTCTGAGCCCTTATTAGATTGATTCTTGCGTCAGTGCCATCGATGATGTGATTCCACATATGACGCCGCGCCGTCTCCGGCTCCTTGGCCTCGATCGCCGCGTAGATGTTCAGGTGTTCCAGCGTGCCGCGTCGAACCGTCGCTACGTCGTCGCGATGCAGTTCGTTCAGCGCCAACCCCGTTTGCGCCCGGAGCACCTTGTACGTAGTGAATAAACGTTCGTTGCGGGAAGCCGCGAACATCTCCTGATGAAACACCCAACCCGTACGCTGCTCGACCGATAGATTGGTGGAGGATTGATCGAGCAGTTGCCGCATCTGCGCGGCCGCCCGGGTCAATCCTTCCGTCGCACCGTTGATCGCGGCCAGATACGCGGCCGTGCTTTCCAGCGCCAGACGAACCTCGAAGATTTCCCGCAGATCGTTGTTCGTCGGCGCCGAAACGTAGGTGCCTTTCTTAGGAATGACTTCGACCAGCCCTTCGACAACCAGCCGTTGAATCGCCGAACGCACGGGCGTGTGTCCGAGCATCAGATCTTCCGCTACGTTGCGAGGCGAAAGCGGATGACCCGGCGCCAGCCGCCCATCGAGAATTCTCGTGCGGAGCTGGATATAGGCGGCCTGCGTATCGGATTGAGTTTCCTCTAACATCTGAGATCTCAGTTGGCTCTCTCGTTTAAACTGTATTTACAACGTTGGCGATGATTGCTCTAATGCGAGCACCGCGCAACTATTATTTTAGATAGGTACTCACTCTATTCATTCCAGATTGCAGATCGATCTGAATTGCATAAAACTGGAATACAAGGTGGCTCTTTTGACCAATCAGGGAGACCTGGATTAAGGTAAAGAGATGCTTCCAGAAGTAATCTATTCGCCCCTTTCGGGCACCATTCATTTTGCAGATACGGACTCAATTTATGCTGCGTGATCGTTCGCTCTTCGCTATACGCCCGGTTCCCGCCGAGCAGGTCTATCCGATTCGGAGTGCTGTTCTGCTGGACGGCGACATGGAGCAATGCCGCTTCCGCGGCGACGATCAGGCGACGACTTTACATCTGGCGGTGTGCGATGGCGACGCGATCGTTGCAGCAGCAACGGTTTGTCAGGAAGCCTTTCCCGGCTCGCCCGGCGACAATGCGTGGAGATTGCGTGGCGTGGCCGTGGAACCTTCAATGCAGCGCTACGGCTTTGGCCGGATGTTGATCAAACGGTGCGTCGATCATGCGAGAAAGGAAGGCGGACGTATCGTCTGGTGCACGGCGCGAGAAAGCGCGCGAGGGTTTTACGAGGCGCTCGGGTTCGCCTGCGCGTCCCCTCCTTTCACCTTACCGTCGCGGGGCGACGTGTTGTTCCATGAAATGCATTATGTATTGCCGGGAGAACCCGTTATGGATGTCGAGTAGTCGACACAGGCTCACGCCGGCTATTTGATGAAGATAATCCGCATTGCTCCCGTTCTTCTCCCAACAACTGAGGGCGGACTCGGCAAATAACCGCTAGATAACCGCTAATGGACCGTAGCCAGCGCGAAATCTCCGCTCAGGGTCAACCGGATTATTTCTCGACCGTTGTGTGAGTACCGGTGTCGCGGCAGACATCTACCTCGATTACAACAAGAAAGGAGCGATGCAATGCGGCAGAGCGTTAGGGTGGTCGTGGGCTTCATGCTTGCGTTGTCATGCGCGGTAGCGCAATCGGACGCGGTGTTCTCCGACGCCGGCTATGCCGCCGACGCTTACGGCGCCGCGGATCGTTATCCGTTACCGGTGCCGGGCCACGCCAGAACACAAAAACAGTTTGTCGGCTACTACACGCATTTCGACGAAGTTCATCCGACTGATCCGATTTCCAGAGCAGGCGTTCCGTCCACACTCAAAACCTCCGAACACGAGCTGGTACTGAATTATCCCTACGGAGGCCAGTATCGCAGTGTCAACGACTACCTCGATCGCAATCCGGTGACCGGCCTGCTGATCGCGCGCGACGACACGATTCTTTACGAGCACTACCGCTACGCCCGGAAGGACACCGATCGCTTCATGTCGCAATCCATGGCGAAAACGATTGTCGGCATGCTCATCGGCATTGCCCTATCGGAAGGAGCCATTCACTCGATTGACGACCTCGCGGCTGCGTACGTGCCGCAACTGGCCGACACCGCGTACGGCCAGACTTCAATTCGCGACCTGCTGCACATGTCTTCCGGCGTCCATTTCTTCGAAGACAGCAACGCCGGCGACGATCGCGACAAACTAGGCCGCGATCTTTTCAATCCGCACGGCGCGGGCGCCATCGAAGCCGTCAAACGCTTCAATCAGCGCGACCGCGCACCCGGCACGCATTTCAGCTACGCAAGTATCGAAACGGAAGTACTCGGTCTGGTCTTGAGTCACGCAACGCATCAGTCCGTGGCGCAGTACGCGAGCGAGCGCATCTGGAAGAAGATGGGCATGGAATCGGATGCGTCGTGGGGACGTGACGTAACCGGACAGGACATTACCTACTGCTGCGTGAGCGCCACGCTGCGTGATTGGACGAGACTCGGACTGATGCTGGCCAATGACGGCAAGTGGAACGGCCAGCAGATCGTGCCGCGTGACTGGGTGCTGCAAGCGACCAGCGTCGCCTCTCCCGATAGTTTTCTTGCCCCCGGCAAGGCCAATCCGTTGTTTGGCTATGGCTACCAGGTGTGGATTTTGCCCGGCGACCACCGCATGTTCGCGTTGCAAGGCATGGACGGTCAAAGAATTATCGTCGACCCACGCTCGAAGCTCGTCCTCGTGCAGACCGCCGTATGGACTAGCGATCACGATCCAGGCATGCGAGAGGTCTACGCATTGTGGAACGCGCTGGTCGCTCAATTCGGATAACGTCGTCTCGGGAAGGCTCGCGGCGACCGCCAATCGCTCAGCCTTCCCACGAAACGAACGTCGCTAGATCAGCGCTTGAGCGGCCATTGCCAGCAGCAGCCGTTCCGCGCCAATGCCGAAGCCCGCTCCCTCGCGATACGCCCCACCGCCCACAACTTGCTGTTGCGCGCCGAGTTCGGTACAACGCAACTCGAAACCGCGGCCGTTCAGATAGTAGCTAAGACCTCTTCTCGCAGCGGTGTCGATCTCGTAGCGCAGTCCGAGTGAATCGAAAAAGCCGCTCACGATCTCTTGACTGCGTCTCGCCGCGAAGTCGGGATCGGCGCACAGGTACTCGAATCCGAGTTGCGAGAACTCCCGATAGCGGCCCGCCTGGGGCCGCTCATACCGATAGCATCGCGCGATATAGAACAACATCCGTTCCGGTTTTCGCTCCAGCAGTTCGGCGCAACGCTCCTGGAATAGCGCGGTTGCTTCCGGAATCAGGCAACAGGGCCGTCCTTTCTTGTCGGGGAAAGCCCACATCTGGCCGATAATCTCGCTGCCACCGGCCTTCTGGATAAAAGTGTCCTGCGACCACAGCGCGGGAACGATCGCCTCCTCCGCGCCAACGTCAATGAAGATAGCTCCGGAATTGATTTTCCAGCGCGCGTATTTGTGCCGCCTCTTTCCCAACGACGAAGCGAGTTCCGCGAATCATGGTCATGAAAACCTCTCTGATCTAGTGGTGTGGTGGTGCTGAAAATAAAAAAGGCGCCTGAGGGGCGCCTTGGTTGTACGTGCAGGGAAGGGAGTCGAAATCCCGCGTTCCTTGCTATGGACGTAACGAACCACGGCGCAGTGCAATGCGACCGTGATGATGAGACTTGCTCGGGACGTTACGGGGTTCCATATTGCTTATAGTGGCACATTAAAAAGGTTCTGTGTGTGCTTGCCGAGGTGTCGCAGTACTTTCGCGATCAGTCAGACCGACGCGCACCGTCCTTGACCGGCAACCAGATCTCCAGCGTGCCGGTCCCGGCACAGGGATCGAAGTCCTCGCTATAGCGCTCGAACTCGGGCGCTTCCGCGGCCTCCATGCCCGACGCTGGCAGCCATTTATTCCAGATGCTGTGAACCGTCTCGTGCAAGGTGGAGATGTGCCCCTTGTGCTCAAAAACCGCGTAACGCCGTGGTTCGATTTCCACGCAACGGAACGAGTCGGGCAAGCGGTCCCGGCTTCTCACCTGCACGCCCGCAATGTAGTCGAATCCACCCTCTCCATCCGCATTGCAGCACACGCCGTAAGTCACGTAACCCACCTGGTCGGGCAGGTTCCCCATGTAGGGATTGAAAGTCTGCCAAAGCGCCGGAATGCCTTCGTTGGTTTCGAATGTGAACCGGCCGCCCATGCCGGCGATCAGAAGCCTCTCGCTCATTTCGAAGCGCGGCTCGGCAATATCGGTCAGTTTCGTCTCTTTCATACGTAGCGGTTCCACCAGAGAAAGACCATCGAGATCGCGCCGTGTCCGCACCTGTTCAGGCGTAACGCCGAACAGATCGTGAAAGGCGCGCGTGAATGCCTCGTGCGAACCATATCCAGCGTCGATCGCCACGCCGAGAATGTGCGGTGCGCCCTGCGTCAACGAGTGTGCGGCGCGCGTCAGCCGCCGTGCACGGACGTAGCGCATGACAGGCCAACCCGTACTCATCGAGAAGAGGCGTGAAAGACCGAAGCGCGACATGCCGCAAGTCGATGAAATTCGCTCGAGCGTGAGTTCGTCGCCGAGTTCGATTTCAATGAACCAGAGCGCCTTTGTAACCGCATTCATACCGCTCCCAGAATAAGTGTCCGACGGGAATATACGATATCGGCAGACGGCTCATTTGATCGTTCTTGCGCGATGACGGGCCGACTGGCGGCTTCAACTGTGTCGGTCAATGCGGCGGATCATGAGGTCGTGTTCGTGCAGGTGGAAATTTTCTATCAAATCACCTCGGCCACACGCACAATCAGAAACGCAGCCGGCACCAGCATCAATTGCGCGAGCAAGGTTCCCACGACTCGCGCGCCGATCAGCGTGGTGATCGCGCGCCGGAATCGATTTTCCGTGACGCGCCCTTCCATGACGTCGTCCGTCATGACCGATATTTGCGGGTCGATGATGACAGTCAGCACGATCGTCGCGAATCCATTGATGACCGAAGAAAGATTCGCACAGGTCACACGCAACTCCGGTTTCAACAACCCCGCGTAGAGCGACGCGAAAACGCCGACCGTCCAGAGCGACATGGCAACGACGTTCAGCATGATGACTTTCCACGACACACCGGCATCGGACGTCAATTGAGTTACGTTTTCTCGCGCGGGCAGGCGGGCACCGCCGCGAATGTACGCGATTCCGCCACGACTGAACGCATGCAGCGCCAGCCGCGGAATCGACCGATGCACCTGGAAATGGACTACTGCGCGGCTGAAATAGCGCTGAAAGGTGGGAATGAGAAACGCCCCGACGACCGTGGCAAGGGTGGCCGCCAACAGGAAAAGCCGGAAGTCCCCGAGCATGCCGGCCTGCACGTGATGGGCGAGATCTTCTTCGACCCGCTTTGCCAGAAACGGCCCCTGGAACGAGTTCGCCGTGCGCGAGACCAGCGCGATGACGCCGAACAAAGCGAACGAAACAGCAATCCGCCGTGTACGAACCCCGGCGATCCGAACGGCGTACGCCAACGTCGCGATAACGTGAATGACGAACGTGAGCGCGCAGATGATGATCAGTTGAGTATCCATGAGCGTGGCGGGAGTCGGGGCTGAGAAAGTCTACCTGACCTGCCTCAGCCCATCGACACGCCACTGCTCAGCGCGTGCCCACCTTATGGCGGCTCATCGGCATGTCGGAGCGTTTTTCGAGCACGGCCGGCGCGGTTTCGCGCATGGACAGCGCGCACAGGCTGGAGATAATGCCGAGCAGCGAGAACATCACGGCCGGTCCCATCCATCCGACCACGCCATACAGTCCGGTAGCGACGAACGGCAGCAAGCCCGCAACGACCGACGCCCCGTTATAACCCAGCGAGATCCCCGACGACCGCACGTTCGCCGGAAATTGCTCGGAGAACCAGCTCGATTCGACCGCGAAGATCGGATCGTGGCTGAACAGCAGCGACAGCGTCACCGCCGTGATGACCATGATGGCCGCACCGGTATTGACGAGCATGAACATCGGCATGCCGAACACCACGGTGAAAAGGGCGCCGAACAGGAACAGCGGACGCCGCCCTAACCGGTCGCTCAGCATGCCGTAAAACAGATGACTGCCGAGACCGAGCGCCGAGCCGATCATCGTCCCCCACAACACGTTCTCCTTGGCGGACACATGCGCCAGGATCACGTACGACAGCATGAAACTGGTGGTAATGTAGTAGCCGCCCGTTTCCGCGAGACGCAGGCCGATGATCTTCAGGATCATGCGCCAGTCGCTGCGGATCACCTGCAGCGCGGGCTGTTTGACGATCGTGTCGCTGGCCTTGATCGCCTCGAATGCGGGCGACTCCTTGACGCTCAAGCGGATAAAGAGGCCGATCGCCACCATAACGAACGACACCAGAAACGGCGCACGCCAGACCCAGTTGCCTTCGAACAGCGTCGACGACAGCAGAAACGCCCCGTTGGCCAGCAGCAGGCCCAACGGAATTCCCACTTGCGGCACCGCGCCGAAGAACCCGCGACGTTTGGCCGGCGCATGCTCGCACGCCATCAGAACCGCGCCGCCCCATTCCGCGCCGAAGCCGATGCCCTGCACCATGCGCAGCAGAATCAGCAGCACGGGTGCTAATACGCCGACCTGATCGTAGGTGGGCAGCGCGCCGATCAGCACGGTCGCGGCGCCCATGGCGAGCAGCGACCAGAACAACACCGTCTTGCGCCCCAGACGATCGCCATAGTGCCCTGCCAGATAACCGCCGAACGGCCGCATCAGAAAGCCGACCGCCAGCGTCGCGAACGCCGCCATGATGCCGACGATCGGCTCGTTCGTATGAAAGAAGATCTTGCCGAACCAGCCGGCGGCGGCAGTGCCGTAGATGAAGAAGTCGTAGCTCTCCACCGCCGAGCCGATCATCGATGCAAAGGACACCTTGATCGGATTGTCCTTGGCAGGAAGTGTCGCGGATGAGGTACTCATGGTTTGTGTCTCCGAATCGTTTTAGTAGGTGAATATCGCACTGAGGCTCCGGCTGAGGCCGGGTTGAAACCGCACGTCACCGCCAGGTTTCGATCACCCGGCTGTCGTCGCGCAATCCCAATCCCGCGTCGGCGGCCTGCTGATAGCGCTCGTGCGCAATTCTCAGCAGCGGCACGTCGGCGCCGCATTGCGCGGCGGCCTCATTCACCAACCCGCTGTCCTTAACGAAAATATTGATCGCGCTGGTCACCTCGACGTCGGTGCCCGCCACCATGCGCGGGCCGCGATCCGACAGCATCCACGACCCCGCCGCGCCTTTCTCGATCAGCTTCAGCACGGCGGCCGGATCGAGTCCGAGCGCGCCGGCAAGGTTCAGCGCTTCGGCGGCGGCCACGATATGCACCGAACACAGATGCTGATTCACGACCTTGATGCTTTGCCCGTCACCGAGTTGCGGGCCCGTCACCTGCACGTTGCCCATGGCGTCCAGCACCAGCCGCACGCTGTCGAGGTCCTGCCGCTCGCCGGCCGCGAAAATCACCAGCATGCCGGTTTTCGCCCGCGCGACGCCGCCCGTCACGGGCGCATCGACCACGCGCGCGCCGGCTTCGCGTAAACGCGCGCCCTGCTCGCGCACACTCGCGGGACCGACCGTGGACATGATCACCCACGTCTGGCCCTTCACCGCACCGACGGCCTCGTCGACTAGTGTCGACAGATGCTCCGGCGTGGCGACCATCACGACGACAATCTCCGCCGCCGGCGCCGCGCCGAAACTGGCGACCGCATCGATCCCGCTCGTCTGCGCGTTGTCACGCGCGCGGCCGAACACATCCACGCCGGTCACCGCATGCCCGGCCTGCTGAATGCGCAGCGCCATCGGCAAGCCGATCGCGCCGACTCCCACAAAGGTCACGTTCATCGTGGTCTCCTCACGCCAACCATTGTTTGATGCTGCCCACCAGCGACGACGTCGAGATGCCGTACCGGTCGTGCAGCGTGGGCAACGCGCCCGCCGCGAGAAACCGATCCGGCAGGGCGACCTGCCGGAATACGGGCTGCACGCGCGCGCGCATCAGCGCCGTGGCGACGGCTTCCCCAAGTCCGCCGACACAGCTGTGATTCTCCGCGACGATCACGAGGCGCCCCGAGCGCCGGCACGCTTCGACGATGGTCGCTTCGTCGAGCGGTTTGATGGTGGGCACGTGCAGCACGGCGACATCGGCAGCGCCGTCGCCGAGCGCTTGCGCGGCTTCGAGCGCGCGCATCGTCATGATCCCCGACGAGATGATCAGCACGTCCTTCCCATCGCGCAGCAGCTTCGCCTTGCCGAGTTCGAACTGGTAGTCGTATTCGTCGAGCACCAGCGGCACCTTGCCGCGCAGCAGACGCATATACACCGGGCCATCGTGCGCGGCGATCGCGGCGACCGCCTGTTCGGTATCGAGCGCATCGCACGAATCGACGATCGTCAGCCCCGGAATGCCGCGCATCAGTGCGATGTCTTCGGTGGCCTGGTGGCTCGGACCGTAACCCGTCGTCAGGCCCGGCAGCGCCGCGCAGATCTTCACGTTGAGGTTTTCCTCGGCGATCACCTGGTGGATGAAGTCGTACGCGCGGCGTGTGGCGAACACCGCGTAAGTCGTCGCGAACGGAATGAAGCCTTCCTTCGCCATGCCGCCGGCGGCGCCCATCAGCAGCTGTTCGGCCATGCCCATCTGGAAATGGCGCTGCGGGTATTCGTTGGCGAAAATGTGCAGGTCGGTGTACTTCGACAGATCCGCCGTCATGCCGACGATATTCGGCCGCTTCGCCGCTTCCGCCACGAGCGCGTGTCCGAACGGCGCGGCCGTGGTGCGCTGGCCTTCCGCTGCGATCGACGCAATCATCGCCGAGGTCGTCAGGCGGGGTTTATTGATGACGGTGCTCATGCTCGGTCTCCCGCGGGTTGCGCTGCGTCGAGCACGGCGATGGCCTGCTGCCATTCGTCCGGGTCGACGCGAATGAAGTGGTTTTTCTCGCGCTGTTCCAGAAACGGCACGCCCTTGCCCATCAGCGTGTCGAACAGGATCACGCGCGGCACCGGCTCGCTGACGTCGCGCGCCTGATCGAATGCGGCGACGACGGCGGCCAGATCGTTGCCGTCGACGCGCTGCACATGCCAGCCGAACGCGCGCCATTTGTCCGCCAGCGGCTCAAAACCGAGAATGCGCTGCGACGGGCCGTCCGCCTGCTGCTGGTTGACATCCACCAGCGTGATCAGATTGCCGAGCTGGTGATGCGCCGCGGACATCGCGGCTTCCCACGTAGCGCCCTCGTCGAGCTCGCCGTCGGACATCGAATTGAAGACCCACGCCGGATTGCCTTTCTGCCGCAGCCCGAGCGCCATGCCCACCGCGATGCACAAGCCCTGGCCCAGCGAGCCGCCCGAGATTTCCATGCCGGGGGTATAGCTCGCCATGCCGGACATGGGCAGACGGCTGTCGTCGGACCCGTAGGTTTCCAATTCCGCCTCGGCAATCACACCCGCTTCGATCAGCGCCGCGTACAGCGCGATCGCGTAGTGCCCATGCGACAGCAGAAAGCGATCCCGGCCTTCCCATTCGGGTTCGCCAGGACGCAGGTTCATCGCATGGCAGAACGCCACGGCAAGCACGTCGGCGAGGCCTAGTGCCTGGCCGATATAACCCTGGCCCTGCACTTCGCCCATGCGCAGCGCAAAGCGGCGGATCCGGTACGCGTGACGCGCGAGGTCGGCGTGGGAGGTGGCGTCGGAATCGGCGGGGGTGGCGGCGCTCTGCCGCCGTGTTTCGGTGATGGCTGTCATGTCTCCGTCCTGGATGTCTTCGGAATGCGCTGCCCGGCGTGGCGGGCGAGTCGACTAACTCGCTCGCAATAGATGCTTTTCATTCATCAGTTGCAAACCAGTTCGACGCAGAGCCAGCGTATCATTGGGAAAAACTGGTTGACAAAAGAAAAGATTGCACCCATTCATGAACGGAATTCACGCATGAAGCCGATTCGCAAGTTACCGCTGCCGTTCCTGCGCGTGTTCGAGGCGGCCGGCCGCACCGCGTCGTTCGCGACGGCGGCGCAGGAGCTGGATCTGTCGCCGAGCGCGGTCAGCCACTCCATTCGTAAGCTGGAAGAAACGGTGGCGTTGCGGCTGTTTCAGCGCAGCACGCGCGAGGTGACGCTGACCCGCGAGGGCGCGATCCTGCTCGAACACGTGCAGCGCGGCATGGAAGAGATGCGCCGCGGACTCGCGCTCGTCACGACCGACGAGCCGAGTCCGCTGCGCCTGCACACGGCCCCGAGTTTCGCCACGCAATGGCTGCTGCCGAGACTCGCCGGCTTCGTGAAAGAAAATCCCCGGATCGACCTGCGTTTTTCCGCGAGCACCGATTACGCACGCTTCGAGGACGACGACTTCGACCTCGATATCGTGTACGGCGAGCCCAAGCCGTCGCCTTATGAAAAAATCCCGCTCGCGCTAGAGAAGCTGACGCCGCTCTGCGCGCCGGAACTCGCGCGGAAGATTCAGCGCCCGGAAGATCTGTACGAACACACGCTGATTCAGTGCGACGTTCAGTTGTTTCAATGGAAAGGATGGTTCGAGGCCAACCAGCTGACGCCGCCGAATCAATATGGATTGCGCTTCGATCGCAGTTCGATGGCGATCGCCGCGGCCGTCGGCGGGCTCGGTGTGGTGCTCGAATCCACGCTGCTCGCCGAGCGCGAATTGAATCAGGGGACGCTGATGTCTCCGCTGATCGGCACCACGCGGGAAGTGCCTTATGTGGGTCACTATCTGGTGTACCCGAAACGGCTGCATCATCACCTGGCGTTCGACACGTTCAGAAGCTGGTTGCTAAAAGAGCTGGGGATCGAGAACTTACCTGGCTCTTTAATCTAAACCGCCCTGCTCGACGGTCGATGAAATGGAAAGTCAGTGAGGCGGCATTGCGACAATGCATCGAGCATTAAATTAGCGGGCACACAGTGCCAATACCTGTGCTTATTTAATCAGGCATCCGACGTACTTGCTTTAGATTCAGGAGTGCTTTATCGTAATCCATATCGCGTCGACCAGAAGCAAAATAAACGGCACGCCGGCTGCACCGCGGCAACGGCAAAGACACTAAATAAACGAATCGATCAACGCACAGGCCAGCGTGATGTACAGGGTCAGGCTCTTCGTCAACGAAGAGTCCTGCGAGGTTGTCCTCCATTACTCGTCGAGCTCTTCTGAAAGCCGTCAATCTATGCAAAGCAGCTATAACCTGGGCCTAGTCGCCTTTTCGCTCGTCGTCGCGACATTAGCGTCCTATACGGCACTGGATCTCGCCGACCGTATTTCCTTACTCGCCTACTCACGTTCCCGGCATATCTGGCTGGCCGGTGGCGCATTGGCCATGGGGATCGGTATCTGGTCGATGCACTTTATCGGCATGCTCTCGTTTTCCCTAAGTATTCCAATTGGCTATGATTTCGCGGTGACCTGTTACTCGCTCGTCATTGCCATTCTCGTTTCGTGGTTCGCGTTGCATGTCGTCACGCTCGATCGCCTGAAAATGTCGGGCTTAATCGCCGGCGGCACGCTCATGGGTCTCGGCATTTCCGGCATGCACTACCTCGGCATGGTCGCGATGAAAATGAATCCGCCTATTCAGTACGAGCCCACCATTTTCGCCGCATCGATTCTGATTGCGATCGCCGCCTCCACGGCGGCGCTCTGGCTTGCCAATACGCTGCGCGGCGCGGGGCCTAACCGTTTAATGCGCAAACGCATTGGCGCGGCTTGTGTGATGGGCATTGCCATTGCAGGCATGCATTACACCGGTATGGCCGCGGCGGACTTTCCGCTCGGCTCGATTTGCGGTGCGGCGGGCGGCATCAAACCTCAGTGGCTGGCGCTCGCGATCATTCCGTTGTCGATCGCCATTCTGGTCGTGACGTTGCTGCTTAGCCGGCTCGACGCGAGGGCGACGTTTCTGTCGAATTCGATTACGCGGCTCAATGAGCAGATCGATCGGATCCAGGGGCCGGCGCGGTAGGCCGGTTCGATCCATGCGCAACACTCGTTGCGATTGCCGCGTAGAGAACCCGATCTGAACCCGTGTGTCGGCGTCGCCGTGGGCTGTATCCGCGAACGTCAGGTTCATTATCATGGCTCTAAAAATAGCGTTATTCGTGGATCTACAAATCGTGGCGCGATTTTCTTATCGTGTGAGCCTTCCCGATTAAACGCACGGAGTTACGCCATGACCGCCACTGAAGCCTCGCCGCCATCCGAGCGCAGCCGCATTCGCCGCCTCGCGCAGCGGGGCCATTATGACCGCGCTACGCTCCACGCGGTCATCGACGCCGCGTATATGTGCCACGTCGCCTTCGCCGACGACCACGGCGTGCACTGCATCCCCACCGCCTGCTGGCGCGACGGCGATCATCTGTACATTCACGGCTCCAACGGCAGCCGCATGCTCAAGCTGGCAGCCAGCCGCGCGCAGGTTTGCGTGACGATCACGCACCTCGACGGTCTGGTGCTAGCGCGCTCGGCGTTCAATCATTCAATGAACTATCGTTCGGCGGTTATCTACGGCGAATTCGACGTGGTAGCAGACGCGTTCAAGTCCGCGGCGCTCGACACCCTGATGGAGCACATCGCGCCGGGTCGTTCGCACGAGGCCCGTCCAGGCGACGCCAACGAACTGGCCGCGACCACCATCCTGCGCATTCCGCTCGACGAAGCCGCATGCAAGATCAGCACCGGCGGGCCAGAAGACGACGAAGCCGATCTGGATCTGCCGGTGTGGGCCGGCGTGCTACCGCTAGCGCTGCAACCGGCAATGCCCGTGGTGGTCGCCGCGCCGCGCGGCACGCCCGACTATGTGGCGCGTTGGCAGGACGCCGCGGTTAACCGCGCGGACCTGGACGCGCTGGCGTCCGCAACGCCCTGAGCGACGACGCGCGCCCGCGTTACCCGGCGTGCTTCTGCCGGAGCATGTCTTTCGACCGATCCGGTAAAGGCGCGGACCCCTGCTCGGCGCGTCGCTTCAACGCTTCGTTCATCTCGCGCATGCTGTCGACCGTGTCTTTCAGAACACCGGAAGTCAGGCGCCCAACGAGAAGGCCGCTGAAGGTTTCGCCTTGAACGAAGCGTGTCCTGTTGCCCATCGGTTCAAGAACAAACCAGTGCTCGCCGTCGAAGAAACCCGGAAACCATATGGACCCCTTCCACCGCAACTCCCGCTCCGGCCGAACCACCAGAATTCGCGGATGAAACACCATGGCGTCCGGCCCCGTGCCCTCGGCGAATTCAATCACGTTGCCTTCGCGGAGTTGTCCATCCAACCGCGAAATCTCGGGATTCCATGCGGGGTAGTCGGCAGTCGCGGTGAGAACTCGCCAGACCGCTTGCGGCGAACGGTCGATCATCACGTCGGTTTCTATCGCGCCGTTGCGGTGCAGCGCGATGAGTGCCAACGCAACCAGAACAATCAGGCCAAGCAAGCCGACGACAATGCGTTTCACCAGACTCAAGTTTGATTCCTCGATGTTCGCGCGGGGCATGCGTCGCGATGGACGCATCGTTCGCCGCGAATCTTCGCATAAGTGGTTCTCCGTTAGATTCGCCGCATCCCGTTCCTCGTCACCCCGGACCTAGCACCAACCCCATGATCGGCTGCAAAAAAACATGGGTGCTAACGTGCGCGGTTTCCGCCGTGACGAAACCATATTTCCAGTAGAGAAAGCCCCACAAAACACCCGCCAGAATGAACCGCACAACCACATACACCAAAAAAACCGGTGTCAGGTGCGGCGGATAAAACGGCGCCTCGTTGATCAGCATCGGTACAGCTTGCGCAAGGATAATGGCGAACCAGTAAGCCGCGTTCGGCAATCGCCCTTGGGAATCCCGGCAGACAAGTCCAAGAACCCACACCACCGTCGACATGAAAAACAGGCGGTAGAAAATGTTCTCATTGAACGCGCGCAGCATGAAGTAAGTCAGACGCGCAGTCAGCGTAGCCCCGGAAAAATAGGCGACGTAAGTCGCAGGCAGCAAGTGCCGAAACAGAACAAGATCGACGAACGCCACGTAAAGCGCGACGAACAGAGCAATGCCAAAGGCGAGCGGAAGCGGATGACGAAGACCGTGAGCCGCCAGTTGCAAGCCGCTGCGCTGAGCACAATAAATCCCGACCACTCCGAGCACAAGAAACAACCCGACGCGAGCCCACGGCATGCCGCCGGTGACGGCATCGAAGACCCTATCTAATCCCGCCCGCGACGCGATCAGCGCGCCGACGCCCAGAAGCACGCCGGCCGGCAGCCAGTTCGAACGAAGTGAGCGTTCGGGGAATGTCGACATACTCATGGGTTTTCAGAAACCATCCAGCACCTCGAGAACGGTGAACCCGATTCGTTGCGTAATCCGCCACGCCTGTTTGCCTCGGGCGTATTGGACCATTGAAAAGAACTGAAAACGCATTCTGCTCAAACAAAATTCAGCTTTACAACTTTACTGGGCACGGCAAACCGCACCGCCGCCAGCCTGTATGATGGCGGCTCCGCGCCGGACCGCACAGCCAGGCGGCTCGCCTTATCTGCGGCCGCCATCACGGCCACCGCGCGCCAACGCATTCATTCGCCATTTCATTCACCCTACGCAGGAGGAAGACCGCCATGACGGCCGCCACGCAATTCGATCAAGTTTCCGTTATCAAACGCGCCAACGTCTACTTCGACGGCAAGTGTGTCTCGCATACCGTTCTGTTCGCCGACGGCTCACGCAAGACGCTCGGCGTGATTCTGCCGGGCACGCTGAACTTCGGCACCGACGCGCCGGAACTCATGGAAGTGCAGGCGGGCCAATGCCGCATCCGCCTGGAAGGCAGCGACACGTGGCAAACGTATGGCGCGGGCGAGTCGTTCTCGGTGCCGGGCAAGAGCCGCTTCGATATCGACGTGGTCGAGACGCTCGACTACGTTTGCAGCTACCTGTAAGTGCGAAGGCGACGGCGCGCGGATACACACCGCCCGCCGTCGCCCGCGAATGGCAAACGCGCGGCGGCCGAAGCTAATTCAGGCGGCCGACACTTCCTCGACCAGCCAGTCGCGAAACGCCGCCAGCTTCGGTAGCCCACCGCATTCCGGCCGGTACACGACGTAATACGCCAGCGCCGAGGTCAACGCCACCTCGGGAAAGAGACGCACCAGCCGCCCCGCCGCCAGGTCGTCGCTAGCCATGACACTGCGGGCCAGCGCGACGCCGTGTCCATCTATCGCGGCCTGCAGCACCGCGGCGGAGTTGTTGATCCGCAAACCCCGTTTGGTCGCTACGCCTTTCACGCCGGCGGCGTCGAGCCAGGCGTCCCATGTCGCGAAGCCCACGTGACTTTCCACCGATTGATCGTGAATCAGCGTCTGCCCGGCGAGATCGGCCGGCTTGCGCAAGCGGCGGCTGTTTTGCAGCAGCACCGGCGAACAAACCGGATAAAGCTCCTCTTCCATCAGCTTTTGCGCCGTCAGGCCGGCCCATGAACCGGCGCCGTAGCGCACGCCGATATCAATCCCCTGCGCAACGAAATCGAGAAGCTTGAGGCTCGTGTCGAGCCGCACGTCCGTCTCCGGCCATGCCGACTGAAACCGGTCGATACGCGGTAGCAGCCACTTCGCCGCGAACGCCGGACTCACCGTAACGGTCAGCACGCCGTTCGCCGACCCCTCCGTCAAACGCGACAGCCCCAGATTCAGCCGATCGAATCCCGCTCGAATGTCCGGCAACGCGCGCTGCGCCACTTCTGTCGGCATGAGACGCGCGCGGCCACTGCTGCCGCGATGGAACAGCGGCGTGCCGAGCCAGTCTTCGAGACTGCGTACCAGTTGCCCGATGGCCGCCGGTGTCACGTTGAGCTCCAGCGCCGCAGCGGAAAAGCTCTGATGCCGGGCGCTCGCCTCGAAGGCGCGCATCGCGTTCAGGTAGACGGGTGACTTCATGATTAAAAGATTTTCTTTACTGATCGCGAAGATTATCTCATTTGCCCGGATTGGCTGGCGTGCCAATAATAACGCCATGAATTAAGAGAAATTTTGTGGAAAAAGCGACGAAGCCAAGACACGCGGCGCGATCCCCATTCTTATCACGGAGAATCATCATGAACAGTTTTTCTTCTAATGTAGCGATCGTCACCGGCGGCGGCTCGGGGATCGGCAAGGAAGTCGCGCGACGTCTGGTCGACGCCGGCGCGTCGGTGGTGATAGGTGGCCGCGACGCGCACAAACTCGCGCAGGCCGCCAGCGAAATCGATCCGACCGGTGCCAAGGTGCGCACACTGGCGGGCGACATTGCGTCCCCCGCGACCGCGAACGCGCTGGTCGATCTCGCGACACACGCCTTCGGCGGCGTCGACATTCTGATCAACAACGCGGGCGTGTTCCGTCCGAAGGCTTTTCTCGATGTCGACGAGTCGGAGTACGACTGGTTCCTCGACATCATTCTGAAGGGCAAGTTTTTCATGGCGCAGGCTGCGGCGCGCGCCATGAAACTTCGCGGCGGCGGCGCGATCGTTCAGACCGGCTCGCTATGGGCCTTGCAGGCGATCGGCGCGACACCGTCGGCGGCTTATTCGGCGGCGAACGCGGGCGTGCATGCGCTGACTCGCAACCTCGCGATCGAACTCGCGTCGGCGAACATCCGCATCAACACGGTCGCGCCCGCCGTCGTCGAAACACCGGTCTACAACACGTTTATGAGCGAGGAGCAGGTGAAGGACACACTGCCGTCGTTCAACGCGTTTCATCCGCTCGGCCGCAATGGGCAGCCCGCCGATATCGCCGAAGCGATCCTGTTCCTCGCGTCGCCGCGCGCGTCGTGGATCACGGGTACGGTGCTGCCGGTGGACGGCGGCGTGATGGCGGGCCGTCAGGCTTGACGACGACGCGCCAGCCCGCTCGTATCACGGTGAAAGCGATTGACGCCGACGACTTCACGGCCGGACAATTACTTCCCCTTGCGGCCGTTTTACGACGGCGGCAAGAAGGTGTTTTGCGTGCCTCCACATGGAGATTCGTATGAGCTATCACCTGGAAGGACGTCTACTCGAGGTGTGCAATTGCAAGGTTCTGTGTCCCTGCTGGATCGGCGAGGACCCCGACAACGGAACCTGCGACACCATCGTCGCATGGCACATCGACCAAGGAACGATTGAAGGCGTGGATGTCGGCGGCAATACCATCGCGGCCGTCGCGCATGTCCCCGGCAATATCCTGCAAGGCAACTGGACCGCCGCGATCTATATCGACGATCAGGCGTCGCCGGCGCAGGAAGCCGCGCTACTGAAGGTCTACACCGGCCAGGCCGGCGGCCCGGTCGCCGACCTGGCCAAACTGATCGGTCAGGTAGTGTCGGTGGAGCGCGCGCCGATCCGCTTTACGGTCGTCGCGGGCAAGGGCGAACTCGAAATCGGCGCGAACTACTACGCGGAACTCGAACCTTACTCGGGTGCAACCGGCGGCCAGACGACCCTCTCCGACACGGTGTTTTCCACCGTGCCGGGCGCGCCGGTGTTCGTCGGCAAGGCGCCCACCTATCGATCGAAAAACGCGGCGCTCGGCATCGACCTCAATATCAAGAACCATAACGCGCTGCAGAGCACCTTCGTCTTCGACGCATGAACGCGCCGGCAAGCCGGGCACCGCCCGGCTCCTCGCGCCATAACCACGTGTTCGTGCCGGTCCTGGCTGCGTTGATCGCGCTGGCCTGGGCATTGTTGTGGGCCTGGGGGCGCAGTCCATATGGACGCTATCTCGACCACGGCGACTGGACCGCCGCGGGGCCGGCGGCGTTTCTATGCCGCGCCGTGCCCGCCGGCAACATCGTGTTGCCCGTGCTGCTCTACGCCATCGCGTGGATTCTGATGACAGCGGCCATGATGCTGCCAAGCACGTTGCCTCTGTTCGACACATTCGACCGCCTGACGGCGCAACGTCCCGATCATGCTCGCCTCCTCATGCTGCTCAGCCTCGGCTACATGACGGTGTGGGGCGCTTTCGGACTCGTGGCGCATCTACTTCACGGCGGCGTGTTCGCACTGTTTGCCCGCGTGCCCGCCCTCGCGTGGCATGGCTGGACGATAGGCGTCGCGATCGTCGGATTGGCCGGTGCATTCCAGTTCAGCAAGCTCAAGCATCGTTGCATGGACAAGTGCCGCACGCCGCTGAGTTTCGTGATCGAGCACTGGCGTGGGCACGCGCAAGGCCGCCACGCGTTCGCGCTCGGCGCGCACCACGGACTGTTCTGCGTCGGTTGCTGCTGGGCGTTGATGCTGCTGATGTTCGCACTCGGCACCGGCAGCCTCGGCTGGATGCTTCTGCTGGCGGCCGTGATGGCGATCGAAAAGAACGTACGTTGGGGCCGGCGGTTAAGCGCGCCGTTCGGTGTGGCGCTGTTGTCGTGGGCCGCCTTCATGGCGATCACTCACACCTGATGCGCGCGGCGTCGTCGCGAGCCGCTTCGTGCACCACTGCACGAACATTGCCAGTAACGCGGCCTCGATAAACGCGACCAGAGGGCGCTGATAAGGCAACACGAACGACAGCAGCAAGCAGAACGCAGCAAACGAAAACCGCCCGAGCACCATGCCGCGCAGCAGCGAAACGACGAAGTCCGGACCATGCGCCCGATGCGACGACACCGACAGCACGATGCCGAGCAGCGGAAAGACCGCGAGCAAACCGCTCCACGCGGCGCCCACCCGTCCCGACAACGACGTGACCAGCAGCGTCAACAGCGCGCCGGCCACCATCCGCCCGATCAGGTCGGCGCGCGACAGCGGCGCACCGGCCGCGACCGCCGAACCGCGCGGCAGGAACGACTGGCCGCAACACACCGCGACGAGTGCCACGATAGCGGCCCATAACGGCGACGCAGGCAACCAGGACAGGCCGAACGCGGCCACGATCCACGCGATCAATCCACTCGCCAATGCAAGCGGCCATGAGCGTGAGCGACAGGTCCATGCGTAGGCGAAATTGAAGGCTTCCGAAGCGAGAATCGCGGACAGCGATAGCGTCGCGGCCCGCGCGCCGAAAGCGGGCCCGTGCGCGAGCACGAGCAGATACAGAATCGGCCCCGCGACCACCGGCAGGCCCGCCAACCAGCCGGCGATGGAAGGCCCCCACCACTTGCCCGACATCGAAACGATCAGCAGAAACAACGGGACTAGCGTGAGTTTGAGCGCGAGCATGCCGGAATCGAGCGGAAGTAAAGTGGGATCATACCGTGCGCTCGCGCCGGGCCCCTTCCATTACCCGTGCCCTGACCGTCGGTCAGCCAACCGGCGGCACAGGGCGCGCATCGTGCCGCCGCAACGTGCGATACAACATCCATGTAGCGGCCGAGCCCATGCCGATCGTCATCGACCACGCGACGCCCGTCACGCCCCAGTAGTGCGTCATGGGCGGCACGATCGCGATCAGCAGCACCATCTGGATCAGCGATGCATGCGTCACCGCCTTCGCATCGCCCACCGCGCGCAGGTAAGCGACGAACACCGCGATCAACGCACCGATCGCCATGTTGATGACGAATATCTTGAAGAGCGGCACGGCCGACATCCACGCGGGCCCGAGAATGAACGAGAACAGCGGTTCGGCGATCATTCGCAGCAGCAAGACGAAAATCGCGAGGCCACCGGCCACGATCATCAGATACAGCCTGACGCGCCGCGCGGCGATGCGCGCGTCGTGCCGGTGTTGTGCGGAAAACGTCGGAAACAGATACTGACCCATCGCGAACGCGGCGTCGGTCAGCAGCATCTGCGCGAGCTTCGACGACATCTGATAGGCGCCGAGTTGCGCCGGCCCGAGCAGCTTGCCGACAATCACCTTGTCGAACTGGTTGAGCAGCAGGTTGACCACACTGCCCGCCCAGATCCAGCGGCTGAAGTCGATGTAATGGCCAATGCCGGCCCACGCGAGCCGGATCGGCGGCCGCGGCCGCATCGTGAGCCAGGTCAGCAGGCTTTTCAGCGTATCGCCGACGATCATCCCGATCAGCAGCGAATACGCGCCCGCGCCGCCGAGCGCGAGAGCGAGTCCGGTGCAACAGTCGACGAACGCCGCGGCCGTCTCGATTCCCGCAAGCTGCTGAAAACCGCGATTACGTTGCACGACGAAGTAAGCGGGCGAAGCGAGACCGCGAATCAGCGGCAACGCCGCCGCGAGTTGCAGCAGCGTAAGGGCATTGCCGAGGTGAAACTGGCGATTCATCACCGGCGCGAGTGCGACCAGCAGCAGCGCGACCACGACGCCGCGTGTCGTCAGCGTGGTCCAGACCGCGCCGAGTTCCTGATGCGTGGGCGTGTCGCGCCCCTGGATCACCGCCTGCGCCAGCCCGGTGTCGGACAGCGATTCCGCGATCGCCACCGCGAGCAGCGCAATGCTGACGCTGCCTATCGCCGACGGCCCGAGAATGCGCCCCAGCGCAAGAAACTTCACCGCCACGAGACCGCGTACGACAATCTGCTGCAACAACACCCAGGTGGGCGCACTCGGCCCGAGGCCCCCTCGCACCGAGAAAGCCGCAACCCTGATCGATCTCACTGTCTCCCCTCCCTGGTCGCTTGGTCCCCGGATGGCGTGATGTCTTGGCGATCAGGGCGGATGCGGCGTCGACCGAATTTGCGTCATCTTTGGGCAACGCTCTGTGCGGCACTTAACGTGGCGTGACAGAAATATGGCCGGGACAAGTCAGGGAGACGTTGCTTAGGAACGGAAAACAAACGGAAACTGCGGCGGCAAACCTTCGCGTGCACGATGGAGGCAAGAGCGCCAGGGTATTTCCCTGGCGACTTACGAGGGGCTGGCGCGGCGTCGTAGATCTTCGGTGGTCGCACCGTCGCCGCCGGGCCGCCAACCGGGCGGCTTGAACAGATAGCCGCAGACTTCGCCCGGCGAGCGTGCGGTCTTCAGGTCACGCCACAGTGCGCGCCAGTGGTCGAATTCGATCGTCAGCAAGTTGTAGGTCGTGACCGGCTGCACGAGGCCGTAACGGCATGGCGTGTCGCGCCGCTCCGCGATATAGGTGCCGAAAAGCCGGTCGAACACGATCAGCGCACCGCCGTAGTTGCCGTCCAGGTATTCGAGGTTCGACGCGTGATGCACGCGATGCGCGGACGGCGTGTTCAGTATCCACTCCAGCGGCCCGAGGCGCGGAATCCAGGTGGCGTGGATCCAGAACTGGTACAGCAGGTTGAGCGACAGAAAGGTCAGCACGACACGCGGCGGCATGCCGAGCAACGGCGCGAGCAGGAAGAACAGTTGCGAACCGGCGAGGCGCCCAGCCCATCCGAAACGATAGGCCGCCGACAGCGTCAGTTGATTCGGCGAGTGATGGACCGCGTGGTTGCACCAGAACCAGCGCGTGCGATGCGCCGCGCGATGAAACCAGTAGTAGCAGAACTCCTGACCGATGAAGCAGGCGACCCAGCCGCTCCAATGGTTCATCGGCACGGTCCAGAGGCGGTGGTGCCAGACCCAGTTCATCGCGTCGCTGTAGAAGGCCAGCGGCAACAACCAGCGCAGCGGGTATTCGCGCACCAGGAAGTCGACCACCGACACCGCCGCCGCGCGCCAGTCGTAGCCGTGCCGGCCGCGCCGAATGGTGAGCACGACCGCCTCGACCAGCGACGACACGAGCACGATCGCGACGCTGTATTTGAGGATCGTCAGCAACTCGTCCATGCGCGAACACTCCGTAGCGACATGCGGGCTAGCGTAGATCGGCAAGCCTCTTACCGCAAGGCCAACGTCATTCGCCAAACACCTGCAACGCGAACTCGACAAAACTCCGCAGCTTCGGCGAGCGATGATCCGCGAAGTAAACCAGATGCATGGGACGGCTCGGCAATTCGTAAGCGGCTAACAGTGGCACGAGACGCCCGGCGGCGACATCCGCTTGCAGCAGCACGGCGGGCTGCAAGACGATACCCAGGCCCTGCAACGCGGCCACGCGAAGCGCCTGACCATGGTTCACCCGCAGACGGCCGGTGACCGCGACATGGCTCACGCCATCGGCGCCGCTCAGCCGCCACGGCGCGCCGGACGACGAACTGAACGCGAGGCATTCATGCCCGGCCAGATCGTCGGGATGCTGCGGTGTTCCCCGCGCGGCAAGATACGCGGGCGACGCGCAGATCATCATCCGGTACGGCGCCAACGGACGCGCAACCAGGCCCGCGTCGGCAATCGCGCCAATCCGGATCGCAGCGTCGAAACCGTGCTCCAGCAGATCGACCGTGTGATCGTTCAGCGACAAGTCGACCTCGACTTGCGGATACCGCGCGAGGTAATCGCCGAGCGCGGGTGCCAGCACTTCACTGCCGAACGACACGGGCGCCGTCAGCCGCAGCGTGCCGCTCGGCACGGCCTGCCGGTTTTCCGCGTGGGTGTCGGCGGCGACGACGAGGCGCAGAATTTCCTGGCAGCGCACGTAATAGCTTTCGCCGAATTCCGTGAGGCTCTGACGCCGTGTCGTGCGATTGAGCAGTTTCATGCCGGTGCGTTTTTCCAGCGCGCGCAAATGGTTACCGGCCATCGTCGACGACATGCCGCAGTCTGTGGCGGCCGCGCTGAGGCTTCCCGCATCGATCGCGCGAACGAACACCCGCATGCTATCCAGAAGATCCATTTGACACTCTCAGTTGCAACAGAATCAAGATTCTCACAGATTATCTCCGTTTTCTTTTAAATCATACTGAGGCTTCCGCGCCGACCCAGGCACTCCGCCTTGCGCGCCATTCATGGAGCCTCCGCATGACAACTCATTCGCCTGCCCTCTTCCCATCGCGCTTTGCCGGCCGCACCGTGCTGATCACGGGTGCGGGCACCGGCATGGGCAAGGCCGCCGCGCTGCGTTTCGGCCGCGGAGGCGCCAATGTCGTGCTAGCCGGCCGACGCGCGGCCGAACTCGACGCCGTGGCCGCCACCATCGAGAACGACGGCGGCCGCGCGCTCGCGATTCCGACCGACGTCACCGACGCCGACGCGGTACGCAAAATGGTCGAACGCAGCGTCGCCACGTTCGGCGCACTGCATATGGCATGGAACAATGCGGGGATGCTGGGCGCCCTGCAACCTATCGTCGACATGGAGTCGGAGGATTTCGACGCGGTCATGGCGACCAATTTTCGCGGCGCGGCGCTGTGCGTGAAGCACGAGTTACGGGCAATGCTGGCCGCTGGGGTGGCCGGCGCAATCGTCAACACGTCGTCGTGGACGGCGCAGGGCGCGCTGCCAGGCACGTCGGCTTACGCAGCGAGCAAAGGAGCGCTCGATGCAATGATGCGTGCCGTCGCCATGGAAGTGGGTTCGCGCAATATCCGCATCAATAACGTGAGCCCGGGCGTGATCGCCACGCCCATGGCGGAAGCGGCGCTAGGAGACGAACGTGCGATGCGGCCTTTTCTATCACACACGCCGCTGCGGCGCATCGGTCAACCGGAAGATATCGCCGACGTGGTGCTCTGGCTGCTCTCGGACGACGCCCGTTTCGTCACCGGACAAAGCTTGCTGGTAGACGGAGGATTCACGCTAGGCGGTCTGAGGCCTTGGCTCAATGAGCTTGTGGCCGAACACGCGTGAAGCACGCGCGGACCGCGCCGGCCGCTTTAGCGTGTGGTCTGTTCCGCCGCGCGAGTGTCGGCAAGATAGCCCGCCAGCCGAGCCAGCATCGCGTCGCAATCGCTGAGTTGCTGAACCGTGACGAATTCGTCCGGTTTGTGTCCCTGATCCATGCTGCCAGGCCCACAGACCACCGTGGGAATACCGGCTTCATCGAACAAACCGCCCTCTGTGCCGAACGCCACCGTGCCGAACTCGGACGAACCGCTCAATAGCGTCAACAGACGCGCCGCTTCGCTATCCGGCGAGGTGGCCAGTCCGGGGTAGGCGCTCAGCGCTTGCAGATGAATGTCGGTGTCGGCCTGCACCGAGCGCATGGCCGGCAGCAATTCGGCGTCGGCATAGGAGCGCAGTTCGTCCGGGACCGCTTGCGCATCGAAGCCCGGCAGCGCACGCACCTCGAAATCGAACTCGCACTCCGCCGGCACGATGTTCAACGCCCGGCCGCCTTTGATGACACCCGTCTGCACCGTCGAGAACGGCGGATCGAAACGCCGATCGTGATGTTCGGTCCGGGCCAATTGCGCGCCGATCTGCCCGAGGCGGCCGATCAGCCGCGCCGCGTATTCGATCGCGTTTACGCCATACGGCGCGTAAGCCGAATGACACGCCGCACCTTTCACCCGGCAACGCATCGCGAGTTTGCCTTTGTGGCCGAGCACCGGTTTCATGCCGGTCGGTTCGCCGATCAAACACAGGCGCGGCTTGTGCGCACGCTTTGCCAGTTCGGCCAGCATCGGCCGGACACCGAGGCAACCCACTTCTTCATCGTACGAGAACGCGAGGTGAATGGGTAAGGTGAGCGACTGGTCGAGAAAAGCAGGCACGGCCGCCAGCACGGCGGCGATAAAACCTTTCATGTCGGCCGTGCCGCGACCATACAAACGGCCGTCGTTCTCCGTGAGCCGGAACGGCTCCACCGTCCACGCTTGCCCGTCGACGGGAACGACATCGGTATGACCGGACAGCACGATCCCGCCGCGATCCGGCGGGCCGATCGTGGCGAACAGATTGGCCTTGGTGCGCTCCGGGTTGTAGAACAGTTCGCTCCGCACGCCGAGATCCGCGAGGTAATCGCGGATGAACGCGATCAGTTCCAGATTCGAATCCCGGCTCACCGTCGCGAAGCCGATCAGTTGTTCGAGCAGCGCGCGACTGGATAGCCTATTCATCGCCCGGCACTCCGTAGCCCGGCGCCGCCGTGGGATTCAATGCGCGCGTCAGATAGTCCTGCATCTGCGGCCGATACGCTTGCCAGAGCGCGTCGAGCTTGCCGATCGGGTCGTCATCCGCCCAGTCGAGCCGCAAATCGACAATCGGCCAGCTCACGTCGCCGACCACCTTGAGTGCCGCCGAATGCACCGGCCCGGCTTCGCCGCCGGCCGCCATCGCGGCATGCATGGCCGACAGCAGACGATCCGCGAGCATCCCCGGCGCCTGCTCGAAGGCATGAACCATCGCGTCGATCACCTCGCGATCCGCCAGCAGATTGCCTGCGGCGACACACTGCTGGCCAGCCACCGCATGGTGGAGACCCAGCGCTTCGTCGCCGCTGAAAAACGCGGTACGTCCCTGACTATCGATCACCGTTACCTGGCGATAGGCGCGCCACGCGTCGGCGCCGAGCGCGTGATCGAGAGCCGTCGCCGGCTCGCCCAGTGGCACTTCTTCGAGGCCATCGAGAATCCGCGGCCCGAGCGCGGGCAGCGTGACGTTCTGCGTCGCGACCGCGCCCACGCCCGCGCGAACCCAAGGGCACCGCGCGCCGACCGCGATGCTGGACGAGCTGATGGCGATGCCAAGCTGGCCGGTGCCCGGACAGCGTCCAATGATCGAGAATGTCATGCCCTGCTCCTTAAGCGTGGTTCGCCTGCCAGCCGTCCGGGATCACCGCGATCACGTCGATTTCCATCAGCCACTGCGGCTGACCTAGCGCACTGACCACCAGCCCGGTGGAAATCGGGAATACGCCCTTCAGCCACTTGCCGACTTCCTGATAGACCGGTTCGCGATAACGCGAATCGATCAGATACGTCGTCGTCTTGACGATGTGAGACAGGTCGCTCCCCGCTTCTAAAAGCAGTTGCTTGACGTTCTTCATCGCCTGTTCCGCCTGCGCCTGCGGATCGCCGAGGCCGATCAGACGGCCGTCGAAATCCGTGCCGACCTGGCCGCGCACATAGACGGTATTGCCGGCGCGAACGGCCTGGCAGAGATCGTTATCGAGCGACTGGTTCGGATACGTGTCTTTCGTGTTGAACATGCGGATGCGTGTATGAGTCGGCATTAATTCACTCCCAATTCGTTGACGTGTTGAACTCGCGATTCGGCGGGTTCGCTAACGGGCGCTTCGTTGCGACGCGGCGTCGTTTCGCGTTGCGACGCGTCGCGACGCGTCGCGATACGACAGGTATTTGCGCTGCGTGGCGATGTGGTCGGCGATATGTTTGGCGTCGTGCCACACGCCCCAGATAAACGTGGAGCCGCGCCGCGACAGCCACGGCAACCCCAGAAAATAGACGCCGGGTTCGCTCGACACGCCGCGTTGATGCCGCGGCTTACCTTTGGCGTCGAACGCGTCGACGTGCAGCCAGTCGTAGTCGACCGCATAACCTGTCGCCCAAACAATCGAGGTCACGCCGGCCGCGGCCAGATCGAGTTCGAGAATCGGATCGCTCACGCAGGCGGGGTCCGCAAACGTGCGGCGCGCTTCCGGCTCTTCCGGCAGATCGAGGCCGTTGCGGGCGATATACGCGTCCGCTGCGTCCAGCAGCGACAGATAGTTCTCGTCGCCGCGCGCGAGGTTGATCGCCAGATCGGCTTCGAACGTGACGCGCGCGTCGTCGAAGGTCTTCGTCAGACCGACCAGCGTCACGCCCTGATGCGCAAGCGCTCTGAAGTCGACGGTATGGCCGCCGCGCGCACCGCTGACCGCGATCGTCACGTGTTCCTTACCCGGCCGCGCCGCCTCTTTGTCCCATTCGCCGAGCACACCGAGCCACCAGCAGAAGTCGCGATTGCGATAGGCGCGTGGAGGACGGTCGTGCGGGCCGACCGACAGGTAAACCTGCCGCCCCGCGCGTTGCAATTCCTCCGCGATCTGCACGCCGGACGAGCCCGCGCCGACCACCAGCACACCGCCTTCGGGCAGTTGCCGTGGATTGCGATAAGCCGCCGAGTGAATCTGCGTGAGCGTGCCCGTTTGCGGCGCGATCGGCGGAATCACCGGGCGCTGGAACGGGCCGGTCGCCACCACCACACGGCTGGCCTCGATCACGCCCATCGACGTGTCGACGGTAAATCCCGGCCGCCCCGCATGGCGGGCCACGCTCGTCACTTCCACGCCCGTACGGATCGGTGCGTTGAACTTGCGGGCATACGCCTCGAAATAGTCGGCGACCCGCTCTTTCGGCGCGAACGCGTCCGGGTCGAGATCGTCGAATTCCAGACCAGGGAAGCGGTCGTGCCATGCCGGACCGTTGGCGACCAGCGAATCCCACCGCCCGGTGCGCCAGCGTTCGGCGATGCGATCGCGCTCCAGCACGAGATGCGGCACACCGAGCTTGCTCAGGTGTTCACTCATCGCGACGCCGGCCTGACCGGCCCCCACCACCAGCGTATCGATTGAAATTTTTTCAGCAGTCATCGCTGTTTCCTTTTGAAAAGCGTTGGATGGCGAGCGCCTGTTCCGCCGCTGGCGCTCAACCATGAAGAAAATGTACGCCGGCCGCCTGATTTGGAAAAACATATTTAAAAAATCCATAGCATCGTTTTTTTCTATGCAAGGAAATTTTGTGTGGATCACAATGCAGCCAGTGGAAACCTGTTTTAGGAGAGGACGGATGGAAAGCAATCCGCTGCGTTACTCGCTGCGCCAGCTGCGCTATTTCGTCGTGACGGCGGAGGCGCTGTCGTTCACCGCGGCGGCGAAACGCCTGCATATTTCGCAGCCGTCCATCTCGACCTCGCTGGCGGATCTCGAGGAATCGTTCGGCGTGCAGTTGTTCATTCGCCATCACGCGAGCGGTTTGTCGCTCACGCAGGCAGGCCGCGACCTGCTGGGCCACGCGCGCAATCTGCTGAAGAATGCCGAAGACCTGCAATTGGCCGCGAAAGAAATGGACGGCGGCATGACCGGCACCATTGCGCTCGGCTGCCTGGTTTCGCTGGCGCCGCCGCTGATGCCCGGCATCATCAGCCGTTTCGTGCAGGATCACGCGGGCATTGCCTTTCGCACCGTGGAGGCGCATCAGGACACGTTGCTCAACGGCCTGCACGACGGCTCGCTCGACATTGCGCTGACCTATAGCCTCGATATCACCGAGGGCATCACCTTTACGCCGCTGCTGTCGTTGCCGCCGTATGTGATCCTCCCGAAGACGCACCGGCTCGCACGCGCCCGCAAGGTGTCGTTGGAGGAACTGTTGTCCGAGCCGTATGTGATGCTGGATCTGCCGCACAGCCGCGAGTATTTTTCGGCGCTGTTCGATGCGGTCGGCAGCCGTCCCGTCGCCGCGTTCCGCTCGTCGCAGCCGGAAGTGGTGCGCGGCATGGTGGCGAACGGGCTGGGTTACAGCATCCTCAATTTCCCGCTGAAATCGAACCGCACCGTGGATGGCGAGGACTTCGTGATCAAGCGTTTCAAGGACGACGTGAATGCCACCACGCTCGGCATCGCGCAATCCAACGCGATGAAGCCGCGTCAGGTGGTGCGACGCTTCTCGACGTTCTGCGAGTCGTATATCCGGCGGTTGCATATCGATCGGTGATCGACGCGCGCGGGTTCAGCAAGACTTTGCGCCGGAATAAAAAACAGCGACGGAGTCTCCGTCGCTGTTCTCTCGCAGGCAATCTGCTGGGCCAATCAGTGAACCGTCACGCCCGCCTGATTCTGGCGTCGACGATACGCGGTGTCCCGCGTGGCGAGCCAGTAGTAAAGCGGCGTCGTCACGATAATGCCCACCAGCCACGACAGATCCGCGCCGTCCAGGTGTGCCGAGAACGAGCCCACATACATCGGCGTATTCATGAACGGAATCTGCACGACAATGCCGACCGCGTAGGCGATCAGCGCCTGCATGTTGAAGCGTCCATAGATACCGCCGTCTACCCGGAAGATCGAATCGACGTCGTATTTACCTTTATGAATCACATAGAAGTCGATCAGGTTGATCGCCGTCCACGGCACGAGCACCACGAGCAACGCCAGCACCAGGTCGACGAAGTGGCCGACGAAATCTTTCGACGCCCCCACCGCCGCGAAACAGCAGGCCGCCATGATGATCAGCGACAGCACGGCACGCGCCTTCACGGTCGGAATCCACTTGTACGCAAAGGTCTGTAGCGAAGTGATCACCGACAACACCGCGCCGTACAGATTGAGCGCGTTGTGGCTGATCACGCTCAGCAGGAACAGAACCAGCATGAAAGGACCGATCGCGCCGGTGGAGAGTTTCACGGCGTCCATCGTGTCGACGCCCGGCGGCACGGCGAGCACGGCGACCGCACCGAAAACGAACGCCAGCGACGAGCCGAGCGTGCAACCAAGATAGGTCGCCCAGAACGTGCGGGCCACGCCGACGTTGGCCGGCAGGTAACGCGAATAGTCGGACACGTACGGCGCAAACGCGATTTGCCAGAGTGCCGACAGCGACACCGTGGCCAGCCAGCCGGCGATGTTGAAGCCGCCGCGCGTCAGGAAATCGGCGGTCGTCACGTGGGTCGCGATATACGTGAAGCCGATCACGATACCGATACCCAACACCCACGTGCCGATCCTGTTGAGAATGTGGATGAACCGGTAGCCGATGATACCGATCAGTCCCGACCCCAGCGCGCCGACCAGAATCCCGACCGGCACCGGAATCGTCGACTCGATGCCGTGCAACGATTTACCCGCCAGCACGATATTCGACGCGAAGAAGCCGACATACATCACCCCGGCGATCACCGTGACGAGCAGCGCGCCCCACGAGCCGAACTGGGCGCGGCTTTGAATCATCTGCGGAATGCCCATCTGCGGGCCTTGCGCGGAATGCAGCGCCATCAGCACGCCGCCGATTGCCTGACCCACCAGAATCGCGATGACACCCCAGAACAGGTTGAGGTGGTAAATCTGCACACCGAGCGCGCCCGTGACGATCGGCAGCGGAGCGATGTTGCCTCCGAACCAGAGCGTGAACAGGTCGCGCACCTTTCCGTGTCGTTCCTCGTGCGGAACGTAACCGATGGTGTGTTTCTCGATCAGTGGAACCGCACTGCGGCTGTCGGCCATATCACCCTCCCTTTGCTTCGTTGTTGCGCGGTGGCGCTCGGTAAGTTGCGACCAGGGCGTCGACGTCGCGCGGCAGACCGGCCTGTGCCTCATTGCCTGCGCCCCATGTGTCAATTCAATTTACTGAGGCCATATTTCTTTGACCAACACTGTTTACCGATGCCTTGCATAGATTTTTTCGATGCAGACGGAGGTTCGGCGTGGGGCTGACGATCCCTCGCAACAACGCACCCTTCAGCGGCGAACAGGCGATGCCTATTTTCTTTTGCACACCGTAGGGAGCAACCGGCAGATGTTCGATCAGGCAGCAGAAAGATCTGCGATTGCCCGCTGATCAATTTCATCGCGAACGTTGCTATCAGGGCCACGGGATTCTAGTCATCCGGTACGGACGCATACCAAATGAGAACGAGTCTCATTTGCTTGACGACTACACGCCGAATGTTTATCCTTGCTTTGCATATCGCGAAACGGTTTCACGATAAAACTTGCAATGACTTTTGTCGCACCGGCTGCGGCAAGACTGATAATGTCAATCAAGCTTTGGGTAATGGGACATTGAATCCGGAGAGACCCCGGCGTGTCGAATTCGGCCTCCTTAATTTAATTTATGCCCGATCTTTTAATTCTCATCATTTTGCTTCTAGGAGGGCTGGTTGCCGCGACGGTCGCCCTACTCGTTAAAACTGGCGGTATAAGGCAATCAAAGGGGGATGCCCGGCTATCTAGAACGCTACTAATCACGGCAGTTATTTTTCTGATTGCTTCATTTTTATATTTCTCAAGAAATCGGGGGTATTTATGATAGAGCTTGGCATTCAAGAAATTAATATGGCGTCAGGCGGCGCTGGACCTGATTGGGGTGAAGTTGGCGCTGGGCTCGCAGGTGTCGGTCTGGGTGTAGCCATTGCCGCAACGCCAGTGGGCTGGGTGGGTGCGGCTGGAGCCGCTCTCGCGAGCTTTTACGGTGGCGTGGCGATTGGGGATGGGTTCGGTGGTGGGGGAATTGCCCGCAGTGTGTTCTCAGGTCGTTCTCCTCACGACGAGGATTCGCATTAAATAGTCGGCCCTGAACAATTCGATTCTCGTGCCGCCTGCGTGACACCCTCACGTTGGCGGCAATCCGGCGATGAATAGCGTGGCGAGAACCTGTACGTTTCTCAGCGCTTCACCACGTTCCCGCGCTCGCGCCGCCATCCACGGCGAGCACCACGCCCGTGGTGTATTCCGCGTCGGTCAGATAAAGCACCGCATCCACGATGTCCTTCGTCGAACCGAGTCGCGCGGCAGGCTGCAACGTCTTCATGAAGACATGCCGCGAAGGATCGTGCAGCGGTGTGTCGATTGCGCCCGGCGCCACTGCCGATACTTTGACGTTGCTCGACGCCAGTTCGAGCGCGAGGGCTCGCGTGGCCTGATTCAAGCCACCTTTGATCAGCACGGGCAAGAGCGCGGGCACTTTCGCGGTCGGCTGCATGGCGATGCTTGCCGTGATGCTAACGATATGCCCTTGACGGTTGCGGGCCATATGCTCGGCGGCCTGCTGCGTCGGATAAAAGAAGCCCTTCAGATTGGTGTTGATCAGTGCGTCGAGATGGTCATCCGTATAGTTCGCGATCGGCTTCGCGATGAAGATGCCCGCGTTGTTGACGAGCACGTCGACTTTTCCGAACGCGGCGATCGCACGCTCGAACAGCATGCGTGACGTCGCCGGATCGGCGATATCGCCGGCGACCATCAGAAAGTTGGGCAGATTGCGCAGTTTCCGCGCGGCCGCCTCCAGACGCTCGATCGTGCGGGCATTGCCTACGACGTTAAAACCGCGCTCCAGATACGCCTGCGCCAACGCAAAACCAATTCCACTGGATGCGCCCGTAATGACCACGGTTCTCGCTTCGTTATTCACAGTTGAACTCCTGCCAAAGCATGCGCGGAGAAAGCTCGCGGACCTGCATCGCAGCGCGCCACGGCAGGGAATCCGCCGCACTTCGTCGATTCCCTAGGTCGGACTATACTGATGCCGTTTCAGTCGATAAATCCGGTTTTATAAAAATCTCCTGATACACCATGTAATGAATAGCAAACGGCAATTCGATGACCTTCTGCTCGGCAGCATCGAACTTTTCTGTCTGGCGGCCGAGCTGGCGAGCTTCACTGCGGCTGCCATGGCGGCCGGTGTCACGCCGGCGGCAGTGAGCCGTTCGGTGTCGCGTCTGGAAGAGCGCATGGGTGTGCGGCTGTTCGTGCGAACCACGCGGCAGATCCGTCTAACCGACGCGGGCCGCGCGTATTTCGAGCAATGCCGTGAAGCGCTGTCGCAACTGGTCGACGCGGAGCGTCAGGCCACCGGGCAGCAATCGGAGCCGGCGGGACCGTTGCGAATCAGCATGCCGACGCCCTACGCGCACTACAGGGTGCTGCCGCTATTGCCGGCGTTTCGCGCGCGTTATCCCCGCGTGCAGGTCGATGCGCACATCAGCAATCGCAATATCGATTTCGCGGAAGAAGGCTACGACCTGGCGATTCGCGGACGCGCGCCCGTCGATTCCAATCTGATTGCCCGCAAGCTCGAAGACGCGGAATTGACTCTGGTCGCGACACCCGAGTACCTGTCGCGCAACGGCACGCCGACGTCGCTGGAGGATCTGAAGCATCACGAGTGCATCCAGTTCGAGCGGCCTAGCACAGGTCGACGAATCTCGTGGACATTCAGGCGTGGCGATGAAACCGTTGAACTGATCACGGACGGCGGCTACTCGAGCGGCGGCGACGTGCTGGGCGGCGTGACACTGGCGCGCAATGGCGCGGGACTATTTCAGACGTATCGATTCGTGGTGCAGCGTGATCTTCGCGACGGCACGCTTGTCGAAGTTCTGCCGGCACTCGGTGGCGCGTCGAGGCCGTTCGTGCTGTTGTATCCGCATGGCCGGCATTTGTCGCTACGGGTGCGGTGCTTCGTCGATTTTCTCGTGGAGAAACTCGCGCACGATACGCGTGGGCGAAACGGCCGACGTTGACGCGGGCAATTCACGCACACGTCCAGAAAGTGAGCACTCGCCGCAATAAACGCCTGTTTCGAGGACCAGAAATTCAACGGGAGCGTGGCTATCATGTCCTTTCGCTGCGCGGGGAATGCGAGTGGACAAATGGACCGACTCCAAAAATAATAGGGATGAAGTTCACTCATTATTCCAACAAGGACGCCACCCCATGAGCACAAACCAACTATTGCTCCAGATGCTCCGCTACCAGGCCTGGGCGAATCAGGAATTGCTGGACGCCATGCAAGGGCTCGACGCCACGCATCATGCCGAGGAACGGCATATCGCCCTTCGGCTGATGAATCACTGTCTGGTGGTGGAAAAGATATTCGCCGCTCATTTGACGGGCGACCGTCATGGTTTCGCCGCGGACAACACGCCGGAGACGCCCGCATGGGACACGCTACGTGCGGAACTGTCGGCAATAGACAACTGGTATCTGGAATATGCGAGAACGGTCACGCCCGAGATGCTGTCCCAGTCGATTCCCTTTTCATTTACCGACGGCGATAGCGGAACCATGACGCGCGAGGAGATGCTCACTCACGTGGTGATCCACGGCGGCTATCACCGCGGCGAAGTAGGACGGGTTTTGAAGCAGGTATCGGCCCGGTTCCCGCAGAGTTTGCAGCTGCCGTGGGATACCTACGCGGTTCATCTGCATCGCAGCGAGCCGTCGCGCAGGCTGCATGACGTCGTAGCGGAACAATGATCGCAGTGTCGCGCGCAAAGCTGGGCGCGACGCTATCCCGCCGTGACTCTTATTCCGGCGTGCCCTGAGCTGGATCGACTTCCGCGAATTGCGGTTTGGTGGCCTTGATATCGCGCGTATTCTTTTGCACGGCGACCGAGCCGAACAACGCCAGAATAAACGCCATGCCGTAGAAGCCTTTTTCGCTCAGCGCCAGCGTGGCGTTGAACAGCCCCGCGCCAAGCAGCAGAATGGACAGCAGAAGCGAGACCCAGCACAGGCCGTAGTAAATCGCTGTAACAGGAATGCCTTCTACACGATCGCGCACGCTCTTTTGCAGTGAAATCGCCGCAAACAAACCAAATACGAGCACCGTGAAGTAATAACCTTTCTCGTTGAGTTGCATGCTGGCATTCCACAGGCCAAGCAGAAACGCGAAGAATCCGGCCAGCAATGCACCCCATGAAGCCGCAACGAATGCGAAAGACGGCTGTTGCGTGGAACGGTCCATAAAAACTCTCCTATTGTCGATTAATTTGTTCGAAGGGTAACGCGATTTAGACGCGACCGCAAAAAATTATCGATGCAGCATGATAAAAAGCGGTTGCCACATTTAGTGCCGGCTATTGTTCCGGGCTATTACTCAATTACTACCCCCTGTCGTTGTCAACACCGCGGGCGCCGTTTCAACGGCGTCGCACACAATCCACAAATGCGGGCTTCGAAGCAAACTCGCCGGCGTCACGGTGGGCCGGTGCCACGGAATCCGGCCGAAATACCAGAGTCGCCAGAACCCGAGTTTCGGATCGGGATGACGGCGCAGCAGCGTCGCAAAGGTCTCCACCTCGCCAAGTTGAATACGGGTCGCGTCGAAAACGACCTCGCGGACGAAGCGCGAACAGAACTGCCCCCGCGAATTCAGATTGAAGCCCGTGTCGTAGAACGCGCCCATTCGGCTTGTCACCGCGTCGATCAGTTGGCGGCGATGGGTGTCGTCCAACGGCGTGACGAGTCTCGCGATCACGTGGCGCCCGTGTTCGGAGCGTTTGACAAAGCGTGTCATCGGCGTGGTTCGCGCTATGGGAAAAGTACTTTCCGCAATCAGAGGATCGTCGCCGCGGTCGTCGATCACGATACCCACATGATTCGTCCAGGAGTTCGTGGCGTTGGCCACCTCAAGGAACGGCCGCGCGGTGACGCGGATGAAAACCAGATCGCCTACGCGTAATTGGGCCGGCGACGTTGCGTCCGCTTGTCTCGACATGCTGATCTCCTCGCTCGTTTGATGGAGCGCAGTATGCAAGCCGGTCGTGGATATCGCACCGTCTTCTTTTGAAATTGCTTAGACTGATACTTTTAGTATCGAAATTCAATACCTTCATGACCGAAACCCGTCAGCTCATTGCAACCATCAAGCAGCAACTCAAAGCGGCGGGGCTAACCTATCGCCACGTCGCATTGGCGCTCGATTTATCGGAACCTAGCGTCAAGCGCCTGTTGACTGGCGAGAGTCTGTCGGTGGAGCGCCTCGTACAGATCTGCGACCTGCTCGGCGTCACGCTGATCGAACTGCTTCAGGAAGCGGAGTCGTCGATTCCGCGCCTGCATGTACTCACGCGTGAACAGGAGGCGCAGCTCGTCTCGAATGAGAAGCTGCTGCTGGTGGCGATCTGTGCGTTGAGCCACTGGTCGCTGGAAGACATCGTGTCTGCTTATCGACTGTCGAAAGCCGAGTGCATCAAGCATCTTCTCGTGCTGGACCGCATGGGGATTGCCGATCTGAAACCGGGGAACCGGATCCGCCTGCTGGTGGCGCGAGACTTCGACTGGTTGCAGGACGGCCCGATCCGGCATCTGTTTCTGGAACAGGGCTTGCCCGATTTCATGGAGAGCCGCTTCGATGTACCGGACGAGTCCATGGACTTCGCGCATGGCATGTTGACCGAAGCGGCCTATGCTCAACTGCAAGTGGAAATGCGCAAGTTGCGCGGCAAGCTCGCCGCGCTTCACAACGAATCGTCGGACGCTCCGTTGGCGGAGAAGCGCGGCACCGCCCTGCTTCTGGCAATGCGCGTGTGGGAACCCGAAGTGTTCAGAAAACTCAGGCGGGCGGCATGACACCTCGCAGTTGAGAACTGCGTAGGCGCCGTTCGATAAATGGATGCGCTTACAACCGTTCGATCATCAGATTCAGATTCTGCACAGCAGCGCCCGACGCACCCTTGCCGAGATTGTCGAACACCGCGGCAAGCAGCACTTGCCCGTGCTCTTCGTTGGCGAATACAGTCAACTGCATATTGTCGGTGTCGTTCAGCGCTTGTGGATCGAGATGAGTCGAAGTGCGCGATTCCTCCAGCGACGTGACCTGCACGTGAGCCGCGCCGGCATAGTGCCGCGCGAGGCAATCACGCAGCATCGAGCCGTCCGTTCCCGCGGCAAGCAGACGCAATTCGAGCGGCACGGTCAGCACGATGCCCTGCCGGAACGCACCATAAGCGGGAACAAAAAGCGGGCGATGCGCGAGCCCCGCGTATCGCTGAATCTCCGGCGTGTGCTTGTGCGCCAACGCCAGGCCATATGTCTGGAACGGCAATGCCTGGGAAGCACCGGTTTTTTCGTGCGCCTCCACGGCGGCACGTCCGCCTCCCGAGTACCCGGACACCGCGTGGATACCGAGCGGGTAATCGTGCGGCACTAACCCGGCCTGCAACAGAGGACGCAACAGCCCGACCGCCCCCGTGGGATAGCAACCCGGATTCGTGACGCGATGCGCGCCCGCAATGCGCCCTGCCTGCCCTTGCGTCATCTCCGGAAAACCATAAGTCCAGCCGTCCTGCGTGCGATGCGCGGAGCTCGCGTCGATCACTCTGACCTTGGGATTGACGATCATCGACACTGCCTCGCGCGCGGCGACGTCGGGCAGGCAGAGAATCGCGACGTCGCACGCGTTGAGCGCCTGCGCGCGATGCTGCGGATTCTTGCGCTCCGCCGCGGCCAGCGTGACCAGATGCAGATCGGTCCGGCCGCGCAGACGTTCGTGAATCTGCAAGCCAGTGGTGCCTTGGTCGCCATCGATGAAAACAAGGGGAGCGCTCATATCGGGAATTCTCGCTTGATGTGGGAACGGCGAAATTGGGAACCGCTATCTTCCTCGCGTCGTTAGAATAGGGAAAGTTGAATTTCATGACTTTGATATTCAGATTTTCTGAACGAGGAGAACCGCCATGCGGGAGATCAGTCTGGACCGTTTGCGCACGCTGGTGGCCATCGCCGAGCGCGGCTCCTTCGCGGAAGCGGCGCGCGCGTTGAACCTTGCGCCGCCCACTGTCAGCCTGCACGTCGCGGAGCTGGAAAGCCGCATCGGCGCGCCGCTTCTGTCGCGCAAACGCGGGCAGGTGCGGCCGTCGGCGATTGGCGAAACGTTGGTGGAGAAAGCGCGACGGTTGCTGGACGACGCTGAACGCACGCTTGAGGAAGTGCAGCGCCAGGTGCAGGGCCTCGCCGGTCGGGTGCGGCTCGGCGCATCGACGGGCGCGATCGCGCATCTGTTGCCGCAGGCGCTCGAAGTGCTGGGGCAGCAGCATGCCGCTATCGACGTTCAGGTTGCCGTGCTGACCTCGCAGGAAACGCTGACGCGACTCGCGGACGGCTCACTGGACGTGGGGCTGGTCGCGCTGCCTCAATCGCCCGTGGCGGGGCTCGTGATCAAACCTTGGCGCCGTGACCCGGTGATGGCCTTCGTGCCGGCTCAATGGCCGTGCCCGGCGCGCGTCACGCCCGGCTGGCTCGCCGCTCAGCCGCTCATTCTCAACGACGCCACCACCCGCCTCTCACGCCTCACCGCGGAGTGGTTTGCCAATGGTGGACAACATCCGGCACCGCGTATTGAAGTCAACTACAACGACGCAATCAAAAGTCTGGTGGCGGCAGGTTATGGCGCCGCGCTGTTACCTCATGAAGCCACGACGCCATTGCTCGACACGCGTATCGTCATGCGTCCGCTGCGGCCCGCGTTGTGGCGTCAACTCGGTATTGCGCACCGCGCGGGGCATGTCGAGCGATCGACGCGGCATGTACTCGACGTACTGTGGGACCTGCGGCTGAGATAGAAACTGAACGATATTTTCACGGCCTGCGCCATTCAAGAACATTCAGCGCGACGTGAATAGATGGGACGCCCGTTACGGATAATGTGCTCCGCCAATACTGGTTTGTAATATGTCGTTTGCATTATGTAAAAGGGTCAGCTACAAACCGCTAATCGACGGCGTTACGCGAATCGGTGACAATCTACCTTTTTACCGAACTGACCGACCACTCGCGCTGCCGATATTTCGTCGATGTCGACATACGCGTGGCGAAAACCGAATTCAGAATATGATGGAAAGATTTATATCCGCGGTACCGAATTCTCTCTTTCAGGAGTGGCAATAACGATGTACCCCGGACATTGTCTGAAATGGAAACCGGAATGAGCGCAGTCAGCAGCGTGTCTACCGAAGTCGCCGTACCGCGCGATACGGCCGTGTTCGTGGCGCGTCAGCCCATCATGGATCGGGGCGGCCGCGTCGTCGCTTACGAACTGCTTTTCAGGGACGGCCCTACGGGACCCGGCCGCATCGACGACGATTTGCGCTGCACGACGGCCGTGGTGCAACGTGCGGTGGGGTCGATCGGTCTCGAACGTTTGGTCGGCAACAAGGCCGCGTTCCTCAACTGCCCGCATGATTTTCTGTTCTCTGACTACCCGAACGTGTTGCCTGCGTCCCGCTTCGTGCTGGAGATTCTGGAATCGGTCGAGCTGACTTCCAGTCTCGCGCGACGTTGTAGCGAATTGCGCGGCACGGGCTTCCAGATTGCGCTAGACGACGTGCGCGGCATGACCGACGAAATCCGCTGGTTTCTGCCGTCAGTGGATATCGTCAAGATCGACTGGCCGTTCGTGGAACGCGACGCGTTGCCGGAACTGGTCGCCGAGTTCAAACGTGCCGGCAAGGTCGTGCTCGCCGAGAAGGTTGAAACCGTGGAGGACGCGGAACTCGCCCGGGAACTCGGATGCGACCTCCTGCAGGGCTACTATTTTTCGAAGCCGCAGATTTTTTCCGGCAAGCGCGCCATGCCGCCGGTTAAGGCGATCCTGCGCGTGTTCGACCTGGTCGGCAGCGACGCACCGTTGAGCAGTGTTGCCCGAGCCTTGAAAGAGACGCCCATGCTGGTCGCGCAACTGCTGCGGCTGGCCAATAGCAGCGAGCAACCCAATGGCAAGGCCGAGCGAATCTCGTCGTTGAAACAGGCGCTTTCTATTGCCGGCAGCCGCCGGCTGCTGCATTGGTGCGGGCTTCTGCTTTACGCCAATCGCGACGGCCTGCCTATCGACGACGATCCGCTTGTGCTGCTCGCGCAGCGGCGCGCGCATTTCATGGAGAAGGCCATCGACCTGCTGCCGGACGAGTCGCGTCCGCTGCTTGCTACGGCTTATCTCACGGGCATGCTGTCGCTGCTGCATATCGCTTATCACATGGAGTTGCGCAATTTCGTCGACGAATTGCCGGTGTCCGAATCCATTCGCGGGGCGATTCTCGACGGCGGTGGCGTGCTTGGCGAATTGCTGTCGATCGCGGGGCATCTCGAACGGAGCGAGGGAGAAGCGGCGGTTGCAGGGCTGCAACGGCTAGCTGTTTCGCCGGAAGAGTCGCGGAAGATGATCGAGTGTTATTGAAGTCGAAGTCGTCCGCGTTTTTTCAGCATGCTGACACGGTCGGTACGCCGCCACGGGCTGGAGGGTGGAAGGCTTTGACGGCGTCCGCTTCGCGCGACTAGAACTTGTGCCGGATACCCACTCGCACCAATGCCTGCCGATCGTTGCTGGACGGTGACGACTGGTTATTAATCGACGCGACCGCCGGCAGGTTGCGCGAATCCGTACCCGACGCCTTCTGATAGATCCCAATCAAATATACGTCGGTTCGCTTCGATAGAAAGTAGTCGAGGCCGGTCATGATCTGGTGGTAAGTGGCCCCGTCGTTCTCTCCGGATCGGGTCGACGTGCTGCTTCCTCGCGTGTAATCGTAGGCAATTCCGGCGAAGAGAAACGGCGTCAGCCGATAACGGAAATTCGCTTCCGCATTGTTGAAATGCACGCTGCCGGAATAACCGCTCGGATTGGGCCCACTGGTGGTGTCGCCCAGTCCTTTGAAAGCAACATTCGAGTACGTGAACCCCAGCGTTGCGGGACCGAACGTGTAGGCGCCCCCCGCCGCGGCAACCTGATACGTGTGGGCGGACAGAAAACCGCTGTAGATTGGATAGCTGCTATTGGCGCTCGCCGCCGACGGCGTGCCGGTCGTCGCATTGCCGAAAAACCCCAGATTCGGATTGCGGACATTCATATAACCGGCGCCGAGCGACAGCGGTCCATTGACATACCCCGCGCCGACGGACCACGACTGATTGCGCGTCACATCCCCCGCCACGCCGCCAAGACTGTATAGGCCGCCGACAGAGAAGCCGCCGTAAGACGCACTTTTGAACTTGATCGCGTTGTTGGTGCGAACGGTATTGTTGAAGTTATCCAGATCGCCGGGATGCGCGCCGACGTTGCCGGCCCATTGATTACCGGCTTCGAACGGACCGACGAAATCGGCGCTCACGTCATATTGGCGCCCCAGTGTTACCGTGCCGTAGCGGCCGGATAAACCGACATACGCCTGACGACCGAAAAGCAGACCACCCTGGCTAATCTTCCCGCTGTTCAGATCGAAGCCATTTTCCAGCATGAAAATGGCTTGCAGACCGCCGCCCAGATCTTCCGCGCCGCGCAGGCCCCACCGGCTGCCCTGCATTACGCCGCTTTGCAGCGCGTAAGAACGGCCGCCCTTCATATTGCTGTTGTAGTTAAACCCCTGGTCGATCAGGCCATATAGCGTGACGCTGCTTTGGGCCTGGACTCCATTGCAGATCATGCCGCAAGCGGCAAAGGTCGCGAAAGCGATTTTCTTCATGAAACGTCTCCTCTATTTTTTGTGGAATGACGGAGCATTTGCGTTGAACGTGGACAAAGCTCCGCCCTGCGCGAGCGATGGGTCGTTCGCGCGAGAAAGCGACTTTCGGGGTGAATTGACTGTGTGCTGAACCTTCAGCGCAGGTTGTCGAACGCTGGCGTCACACGCGTTGAGCGGAAGAGCTTTCCGCGCCGCCAATGCGCCCTTTGCTTTTGCGCGTGACTATCATCAAACCCAGTACCGCGAGGACGGCCAATACGACAAGCGGGCTCATTGCAGTCGAATAACTGCCGGTGTGCTGCTTGATCTGAGCGACGACGTTCACCATCAACCCGCCGCCGATCAGATTGGAAATCGCGTTGATGCCCGCCACACCGGCGGCCATCGTCTGCGGCGACAGAATCTGGCTGGACATGGCCCAGAACGGTCCTTTGAACGAATAAGCGCCGACCAGACAACACGTCAGGCATACCAGCACGATGGGCAACGACACGCTACCGAAACTGATCACAGCGAAGCCGGCTGCCGTGAGCAGCAACGGCACAGCGGTATGCAGGCGCCGCTCGCCGGTCTTGTCCGAATGACGTGCCCACAGAATCATTGCAACGACCGTGATCGCATACGGAATCGAGTTGATGAAGCCGGTCTCCGTATTCGTCAAACCGAACGACTTGAGAAACTGGGGCTGCCACACGGCCAGCACGCTGCTGGTTGCGGAGGCTACCGAACACAGCAGCGCCATGACCAGGAAATAGGGATTGCGCAACAAAGCCCACAGGCTCAGGTGTCCCACCGCGTTGCCTTGCGAGCGCTCGCTGGCGAGACGTGCCTGGAGCCAATCGCGCTGCTCGAGCGTCAGAAAGCGTGCGTTTTTCGGCGAGTCGACGAGAACGAACAATGCGGCAATACCGAGTAGGACGGCTGGAATACCTTCGAGCAAAAACAACCACTGCCAGCCACGCAAGCCACCCGTGCCATGCAGTTTGAGCAAAGCGACGGACAACGGTCCACTCGCGAAACTCGCCAGCGCGTTCGACGTCGCGACAATGCCGAGTACTTGTGCGCGATAGCGCTTTGGCAACCAGTAGCTCAGGTACAGGATCGTGCCCGGAAAGAAACCCGCTTCCGCCAGACCCAGCAAAAACCGCATGACGTATAGCGAATTCGGGCCGACCACGAAGGCCATCAGCGAAGCGATCAAGCCCCATGTAATCATGATCCGCGCGATCCAGCGGCGGGCGCCGAACTTTTCCAGCGCGAGGTTGCTCGGTACTTCGGCGATAAAGTAAGCCACGAAATACAGGCTGGCGGCAAAACCGAACATCGAATGGGAGAGGCCCAAATCCGCGTTCATCTGCAGCGCGGCGAAACCGATGTTCACTCGATCCAGCAGCGCCATGAAATACGACGCCATCAGGAACGGCACCAGCCGCAGGATAACCCTGCGCATCGTGCTGCGCTCCAACGCGGATGTTTCGGATAGTTCTACCTGCATTGTCTCCTCCTGTTTTTGGCCGGCGCCGCCGTGGCGGTGCCGGCGCCATGCCCCGTTGCAAGCCGTCTGCGGCTAGTCTTCGGGTTTAATAACGTAGTGCGGAAGCGGCCACCCAACCGGGCAACTGATCGGTGCGAGCGGGCGCGGACAGCTCGTAATAACAGGCCCCTTGCGGGTCGGCACCGACTACCGCATGCAAGCTACCGGACGGAAAAAAAACCAGTTCGCCGGGCTCCGCGTCGAGAACCGTGTCGTCGATCTGCACGGACACTCGCCCCGACACCACCACCAGCATCTGTTCGTGCGGATGGTGATGAAGCCTGCCGTCAAAACGCGTGCCGCCCGCGACCACCACCTTCATCGCGGACATCTTTTCCCCGCAAACCGTTTTACGGATCAATCCTTGCCGGGCGCTATCGGCAGCGGGAATGCGGGTCCAATCGATCAGCATGCAATGTCTCCTCCTTTGTACGGGTTGTGCGGCACCAGCCAGAACCAGACACTAACCTGTAAGAAGTCTTAGGTAAAACGCATTTATCGGCGCTACCATTCTCTTTTTTCGATCAATCGGATGGAGCCGTACCGTGAGTGATCTGCCCGTACCTGTGACCCAGTTCAACCTGCGCCTGCTGCAAACTTTCATGCTGGTCGCCGATAGCCTGAGCTTCCGTGACGCGGCGGAGCAGACGCATCGGTCGCAATCGGCGGTGAGCACGCAGATCAAACAACTGGAAACGCAGTTGGGCATCACGTTGCTGCATCGCACGACGCGCAGCGTCGTACTCACGCCCGAAGGCCGCGAGCTGCTGGAGGGCACCAAACGCGCCATGCACGAAGTGAATCTCGGCTTGCGCAAGATCCGCGAATCCGCGGACATCAAACGCGGTCGCGTTTCGCTAGCCTGTTCGCCGTCCGTCGCCGCCAATCGCTTGCCGCAGATCCTTTCGACCTTCAAAAAGGTCCATCCTGGCGTGCACATCAGCCTGATGGAACAGCACTCCGCCGAGATCTTTCACATGGTCCGCCAGGGCGACGCCGACTTCGGCATCGGCCCACTGGTCGATACAGTGGACGACGACATCAGCTTCGAGCCGATTCTCGACGACCGGATCATGGCGCTCGTGCCACGCGTGTTGCTGGCCAGTACGCGCAAAACGATCTCGCTCAAGGAACTGGTGACCATGCCGCTTCTGCTCCACACACCGGGTAGCGCGATGCGTCGCATGATTGAAAGCGCGATCGACGCGCAGTCGCTCAAGTTCGATAACAATTACCAGTGCATGCAGATGCAAACGCTCGTCTCGATGGCGATGGCCGGCATGGGCGTGGCCGTCTTGCCGCAATCGGTGCTCAAGGGTGTCAACGCGTCGAGCACGCAAACGCTGCGGCTGGTGGAGCCTTCGCTGACACGCCAGGTCTGTCTGATCACGATGCGCGGCCGCAGCCTGTCGCCCGCCGCTGCGCAGCTCGCGCAAATGGTCCGCGACCTGATCGACGACACCGCCAAACCGGCACGCCGCCGAACCACGTCTATCGCGCATTGATTCACCAATCAGAATAATCGACGTAAATTATCTGATTCTAAAAAATATCGAATCGGCTCACGCTTGAGTCCTGACGTGCCACCTTAACGGCGCGAAACACAAGGACTGAAGCTATGAAAATTGCCCGCCTGGAGGCGCATCACCTCGCCAACATCCCGATTCAACCGCCGCCGTTTCGCAAACTGCCGAATGCCGAACACGCATTGATCGTCGAGATTGAAACCACCGACGGATTGATCGGCTATTCGATGGGCGGCTATACGCATCCCGTGGTCGTCGACTTTCTCAACCATCACGCGGCCGACCTGCTCGTCGGCGAGGACGCGAGTTGCATCGAGCGGGTCATTGCGCGCTTCGATCGCCATTCGGTCGTGCGGTTCATGGGCCGGGCTTATCTCTCGGCGCTGGCGCTGGTCGACATCGCGCTATGGGATCTGAAGGGCAAGTCGCTCGGCGTGCCCGTGCACAAACTGCTCGGCGGTGCGCCTGTCTACAGCGTCGAGGAACTGGCAGCCGAGGCGAAGCATCTCGCCGAACTCGGCAACCTGCATCTGAAGAACACAGTGGGTCGCCAGGCCGTGCCCAATCCCGCCGATGACTATCTCCGCATGAGGGCCATGCGCGAAGCCGTCGGCCCGCGCGTAAAACTCGCCATGGACGGCAATTCGCGGATGACCGTTGCACAGGCAACGAAGCTCTGCCAGATGACCGAGGAACTCGATATCTCGTTCATCGAAGAGCCCGTGATCGACAACCACCCCACGCAGCTTCGCGAACTGCGCGGCAAAACGTCGATTCCCATCGCCGCGGCCGAGAATCACAAGTACTCCGCGCGCGACCTGCTGGTCAACGACGCGGTGGACATTCTGCAACCCAACGTCACGAATGACGGCGGCTATACGGCCGGGTTGCGCATCGGCATGCTCGCGCAAGCGTTCGGGCGATCACTCGGTCATGGCAACGGCAGCGGCCCGCACAACATCGCGTTGCAGGCGGCGTTATCCAACGGCGGACTCGTCGAGTACCACTTCCATAAATGGATGGCTTACAACGCGATCTTCGAGAATGTGCCGCAGCCCGAGAACGGCTATCTGCAAGTCTCTCAGGAACCGGGACTCGGTCTCAATCCGAAACGCGGCCTGATCAAGGAATTCAAAAAGGTCGACCGCACGTCGCTGCTGTTCAGCCAACCCGGCGCGATGTAACGCGTTTCACCCCTCATTCCCCGAAGGAAATCCCATGATTGATGCGCGATCAACACGCCTGCGCGGCGTGCTCGCTCCTGTCGTGACGCCGTTCCACGCCAATCTGGACGTCAACGCCGGCGAGTTCGTGCGCCACTGTGCGTGGCTGCTGGAAAACGGAGCCGGCCTCGCGATCTTCGGCACTAACTCCGAAGCGAACTCCCTATCCGTCGCCGAGCGTATCCAGCTCACCGACACATTGCTCGACGCCGGCTTACCCGCCGCCTCGATGATGCCGGGAACCGGCACCTCGTCGCTAGTGGACACCGTGCTGCTCACGCGGCATGCCGTCGACGCCGGCGCGGGCGGCGTGCTGATGTTGCCGCCGTTCTTCTACAAGAAGATTAGCGACGACGCACTTTTCGCTTACTACGCGGAAGTCATCGAACGGGTTGCCGACGCACGGCTTTCACTTTACCTGTACAACATTCCCGCGCTATCGGGCGTGCCGATTTCACTCGATCTGATCGAGCGCCTGCTCACGCGCTATCCGGGCACAATCGCGGGCGTCAAAGACTCGTCGGGCGACTGGGCAAACACAAAAGCGATGATCGACGTCTTCGCACGAGATGGCCTCGACATCTTCCCTGCCAGCGAGGCGCTGCTGACCACGGCATTGCCGCTTGGCGCAGCCGGGTGCATTAGCGCGACGGCAAACGTCAATCCACGGAACATCGCGTCGCTCTGCGAGCGCTGGCAGAGCGAGGACGCGACCGCCTTGCAGGATAAGGTCACCCGCATACGGAAGGTGTTCGAATCCGTGCCGATGATTCCGGCAATGAAGCAGGTTATCGCTCATGCAAAGGATGATGGGGAATGGCTGACCGTTCGTCCGCCGCTCGAACAACTCAAGCCGGACAACTCGGCAAGGTTGATCGACGCGTTGACTACGGCCGGGTTCGAGTTCGAGAACTTGAGGAATCGGTGAGTACTTTCGACAACATCGTTAGCACTCACGCGGCAGTTAAGTGTTGACACGCATTCCAATTACAAAGAAACTTGACCCCATGCTGACGCTCAACTTCTTCTCTTTCGCAATGTTCCGCCAAATGGCAATCCGCTCGGATATGCCACGGGGGGCCTGTACGCGTTAGACAAGTAGACACGCAGCTTACAAGGCCTCGCCGCTAATACGGACGAGGCCTTTTTTGTTTATGGCGTCTCCGTGACCGGCATCACTCGCGGAGATCATCATGGACGAAAGAAGCCCAGAATCGACAAAATATCCCGATGCCACTGCCGAATGGCAGGGCGACGGGCGCGATGCGCAATTCCGCCTCAGCCGGATGTTGTACCCGTACGAGTACTGGAGTCTTCCAATGCAGGAAGAGCGGAACTGCCACGCGTTTAATGCGCGCGTTGCCGAGCATGATTCGCGGACAACTACACGCGCAACGGCTAACGGCATGCGTGCGGCTGTGGCACGCCTGTGGTTGCTGTTGACGCGTAGCATCTCGACACGCTGAGCAAACCGTCGAGGCCGTCTTATGACGGCCTCGCGTAGAAGCTATCGCCGGACGAGATTACACGTTCAAGGAATCACTGGCTCGACTAACTTCGCCAGTTGAGCCAGCGACTCCTGCCAGCCGAGATAGCACATCTCCACGGGAATCACTGCAGGCACGCCTTCCTGCACGATAGTGAGTTCACTCCCGCACGACACCTGTCGAATGGAAACCGTCGTGGTCATCTGGCCGGGCAGATTCGGATCATCGAACCGATCCGTATAGCGAATCTTCTCGAACGGCACGAGTTCAATGTACTCGCCGCCGAACGAGTGGCCCTCGCCGGTGCCGAAATTGTGGAAAGACATTTTGTACGTGCCGCCCACGCGCGCGTCCAGATGATGAACCGTGCAGGTGAAACCGTACGGCGGAAGCCATTTCGCTTTCGCATCGGCTTCCAGGAAGGCGCGATAGATGCGCTCGGGGGTTGCGTGCAGGACGCGATGCAGATGAATGGTTCCGGTAGCCATGGTTTGCTCGCCTTTCGCTAAAAAAGTTGGACATACCCGTACGACGAATTCGCGGCATCGATATCGACAAAATCATGGCCAGGGAAAACCCGGCCGTGCTGCGACGACGGTTAGAACCAGCGCCAGATACCCGCGGCGAACCCCGCGAGCGGCCCATGCGCCCAGGTGGCCGCGAGCCACACGACAAGCCCACCCATCAGCGCGTGCATGCCGAATCCACCGAGCCGCGCGCGGCCCGTGGCGATCGCCGCGAACGGCAGATAGCTCGTCTTCGATTCCCAAACCGGCCACTGTTCAGGCTGAAGCTGTTCCTTCTTCCGGTCCTGCATGGCGGAGCCGACGAGCGCAAGAACGATAACCGCCACGCCGAGGATCATGTTCTTCGCGATCGGAAACACCGCGATATGGCACAGCCCCCACAAAGCGAACGACCACATCATCGGATGACGCGTTACCGCGAATACCCCGAGCGCGACCTCTGGAAACGCGCCTGGCCCACCCATGGTGGGCAGCGCCGGGTTGCGGATCAATGAGCCCATCAGGAGAATCGACGCGACCAACATGACGACGGTGACCACTGCCCAAAGCACGTCCCCAACCGGCCAGAACGGCGACGTTAAAGGCGCTTTCACATAGGCCCAAATCAGCCAGCCGAAGGTCACGAATGCCACCAGCGAATAAACACCCTGGAAACCCACTGCGCCAATCGCGCGGACCAATGCGCCGCGCAATGGATGAGACAGGAGAAAGTGACTGCCCACAAAGGCGACCGCCGCCACTGCCACTGCCTGGGTGCTGTCCATGGCTTTGCTCCTCGGGTTTTCAGCGCGATGAAAACGTTATAGACGATGCAAGTGCGTGTACATTTGCAACGAGTGGTCTCCGACCCGCCACTGTGTTCTTCTAATCGGTCGTTATCGGAGTGAGTCAGTCTACAGTCGCGCGGGAGCCGGTATGAACAAGCACAGCAAGAAAGCTCATCTTGAAGCGGCGGCGTCACATCACGAACAGGCAGCGCGATATCACCACGGTGCGTCCCGTTATTTCGACACGGCTCAGGGTCAGGATCATGCGCATGCCGCGCATCAGGCGATGATGGCCCACGGCCACACATTGCAAGCCATCGACGAGGCTCACGAGGCCGGTGCGCATAGCACAGGCGCGCCGCCGACAACGCCTGCCTCGGCCGCACCGGGTGCCAGCCATGCCAGCATGGTTAGCGCGACGGCAAAACAGCACGCAGCGGCGGCGGAACTCCACCTGCAGGCAGCGCAGCATATGCGCCACGCCGTCAAACTTTTCGATCAGGATCGCGGCGCAGTCGCTCACGACGCGCAGCTCGCACTCACACTTGCATTGCGCGCGTTATCTCACGGCAACGAAGCGGCCCGACTGTTTGTCAGGCTCGCCGCCGTCGACGCTTAGCGAATAGAGCGGCTAATGAGCTGGCGCGCGCCCGATTCGCGCGCGCCGCTCACGGCGATATCTTGCGTTCAACCCGGACTAGCTTTCCTTTCCAGCAAGTCCGCCGCAACGGTCTTCGCATGCGCGACGGCCTCTTGCGCATTAAGGAAAACACCGAGCTGATCCCAGTGTTCTTCCACCGCGTACGTACCCCTCGTGCCTAGCGCTCGCTGGACGCGCAATTGCGCCGCATAGCCGCCCTCTTCCAGTGGCTTGGCCGTTGCAATGACCTTGTGAGGAAGACCGGGACGCTCTGGCTGAACCAGCTCCAGAGAACCGCCCGGCACACCCACATCGTTCAACGCATTCCTTGCCTTGCAGTCCGGGCAGTAAAAACACCACCCGCTGTCCTCGCGCTTCGGTTTGACCTGCCCGCGAGCGAGCACGGCGCGACACTCAACGTTTTCGCAGATGAACGGCATAGCTGTCTCCGGAGTTGTTTGCGGAAATCCTAGCATGACCGTCGACGCGCAACCATTGGCATTGATGCCTTATTTGCTTAGGGTCCGGTTGATCGCGAATCAGGCGCCGCGGCAGAACGCGCGTGTCAGAGATAGTTGGCGAGCGCCACGACGACGGCGGCCGCGATAGCGAGCAATAAGAGCGCCAGTGCCGCCGACGCCAGACGCGGCGCCTGGACGTCCATCGGCAGAGACTTACGGCCTGTCAGCATGGGCCGCAGCAGGTTGTGTCCCTTGGCGGCCGCGTAAAGCAGAATGGCCGTCACGTGCAGCACGACGGCGATCAGCAGGACGTCCCACACGACGGCATGCAGCGTGGAAATCGCATTGGCGACCGGCGCGGGCATCCATTCGGAAAGGGGGCCAACGTCGGCGACGTCGTTGTAGACGTAGAGGCCGGTGAGCGTTTCCGTCAGCAGTAAAGCAAGCAGCAGTAAAACCATCCACCCGCCGGCGGCATTGTGGCCCACCTGCACATCTCGATCGCGGCGCAACATATGCCGCAGATGCTGCAGCGCGGCAACGGGCGAAGCCAAAAAACTGCGGAATCGCGCCGTCTCGCTGCCGAAGCAGCCCCATAGCAAACGGAACAGCACCAGCGCGAGTAAGGTTTCGCCGATCCGGACGTGCCAGTCCATCCAGTTCAAGCGGATGGTGACGTAGGCTGCAACGACCAGCACCACCACGGACCAGTGGAAGAGACGGATGGGCAAGTCCCACACCACGACCGCTCGATGAGCAGACTGCTGCGCTGAACTGAGCGGCGGGTGGGGATCCACGTATTGGCCCTCGCGTGCCTGAGGCTGAGTGGGCGGCGCCGCTTTATCGCTCGCCGAATACCCCACGATAGCTACCATACAGCGACATGACGATCAGCGCAGTGGTCAGCGGCGTCACGATGAGTGCGCACACAAGCATCGGCACAAAAGGAACCAGTAATGCGCCGGCGACGATTGCAACGACGCCCAAACAGGCGATGGGCCAGTTGCGCACCACCGCTCGCACACTCGCTGTGATCGCATTAGCCGGTGACGCGTTGTTCAGCACCACCAAAGCCGGGGCAAACCACAACAGCGCAACCGGCACCACATGGATCAGCACATTGAACAGCGGCTCCAGCGCATTGTCCGCGCCATGGTATGTGGCGTAAGCGAACGTCAAGGCATGCACGCCATTCGCCGCAACGGAAGCCTTCACGCTTACATGAAATGCCGCAAACAGAATCAACTGGCCTATGTACGTCGCGGCAACGCAGCACGCGCCGATCGTGAGCAATGCGTTGCGGTGCGCATGGACAGCGTCGACCATCTCGCTGACCGACCACCGCGCATCATTGCCCGAGCGCTCCTGCATTAGCACGACCGCCGCGATCGCGATCGGCGCGACGAGCATGGCCAGCATCAACAACGACGGTACCAAGCCCAACAGCGTCGAGACGTCGGCGCAGGCCAGGACCGCCGCGAGCCACAACACCGGCCGTACGCGAGCGATGCGCACGCCTTCTTCGAGCCAGCCCGCGAAACTCGCCATACCGATCGCACGCGCATTCGGAACACGGGAGTCTTGCGTATTGCGTGCGCCGTTCGGGACTGCCGAGTCGTGCAAATAGTGCATTTTCATGACCATTTCCTTTTTACGGAGTGAGTTGACGAACGTGAGTCACCCGCGCCGCCCCTATCAGGAGGCGTGCCCTGCTTCCAGCCGGGTGGTGATGACCTCAAGTTGCCGCTGAACGTAGTGGGCCAGCGCGCGCCACGTAATGCGCGTCAGCCACACACAAAAAAACAAACCGACGACCCCTGCCAGCAGCATCGCGAATCCATAGATCATTACGCCGATGCTTGAATGACGCGGTCCGAAAATCATCACGTCATTGATGCCGTTCCTGATCGCAACGTGATCACTGTCGATCACCACCGAATCCGAGCCGCTGTGTACCGACAAACTTTTAGGTTGGCCGCCCGCGCCTTGTACGAAGGACAAACGGTCGCCATGATTCGATACGTCCCACGCCATGGCTTTCGGATCGCTGCCGATGCGCGCGACGGAAACATGGTCGCCGTCGGCATCTTTCAAATCGAGTGCAACGATATCGGCACGTGCGATCGACCATGAACCGTCTTTCTCGACCTTGAACAGATCGCGTCCGCCACCGACTGAGTCGATCTTCAGCTTGCCATTGTCATTCTTGATGTCCAGCGGGCCCGCCACCGTCACCACCGAAATTCGCGTGGCGTCGTCGGGACGCAGGAAGAAGCGGTCGCCCACTACGCGAAAGACCTTCATGTTCACTTGCGCGAGACGCGCGTCGTCGGAGTTGGAAGCGGCGCGTTCATCGCCGTCGTTGTCGTCGTCTTTGTCCGTTGCCTTGCTGCTCGATTTGGCGCTGACGTGGCTCACTTCGTCGCTTTCGAAATTGAACGGCAGCGACGTGAACGACGACGGCCACCCCAACAGATGATGACTGCCGAGCGCGATGACCGTCACGAATCCGGCAACGGCAAGCGCGCCGGATACCACGTAGCCGACCGTCAGCATCAGGAGATAAAACATGAACGGAATCAGCAGGAACAACTGCAACAAGCCGAGCCCGGCGATCGACACGATGACTTTGGCCAGATTGCCAAACGAGCGCCGTGCTTCCCACTGACGCAAGGTTGCCTGAGCCTTCAGTTCGCGCGCCAGTTTGATCGGGTCGCCGAGCGCCGCGACCACGTCCGCTTCGCTGCGGCCGGCGGCGAGCGCGTCGCCGAAATACTCGTGGTAGTCCGCCACGATCTCGTCCACTACGTGCTTCGGCAAACTCCCCAGTTCAACGCGGAGCTTCTGGATAAATTCTTCCTGCGTCATTCCTGTTCCCCTGTTCCCGAGGGCATGCGGGACAGAGCCAGCACGCCATTGACCTCATCGACAAAACTGCGCCATTCGTCCTGCATTTCCGCGAGACTGTCGCGGCCGGCGTTCGTCAAGGTGTAGTACTTGCGCGGCGGCCCCGAGCTGGATTCGACGAAGTACGTGGTCACCCACGCTTCAGCCTGGAGCCGGCGCATCAGCGGATAAATGGTGCCCTCGCTGATTTCCATGGTTTCCGATAGGGTCGACACGATCTCGTACGCGTAACTGTCGCCGCCGGCGAGGACGGCAAGCACACACATGTCGAGCGTGCCCTTCTTAAGCTGGGTTTTCATTCAGAGCCATTTTGTTGCGTGCATAGCACGGTACCTTGTTATGCACTGGCGGGAGGTGGTCTTCCCCGTTTGTTGATAGGTACTCTAGCAGCCGGTACCGTTCAATGCAAGGTATCTTTTTATGCACGGGCCCAGAGACGGCCAGTGGATCGAATGAGAACCGCGCGAAGCGACGCTTCGCGCGTTGCCGCAGGCAGCAGCTTAGTTCGTTGCCTGAGGGGCGCCTTTCTCGTGCAGCGTGATGACGAGCGACGGCAGGTATTGCGGGACGGTAATCAGCGAAGACTCGTCGTCGTCACCGCCGTCACCACCGGCGTCGGTGCCGAAGCGGAAATGTTTGGGCTCGATCTTGGCCGTGGTGGCTTCGATTGCGCCTTCAGTTGCCGCGAACCCTTCTTTTTCGCAGCGGATTTTGAGCGCGGATGCGGAGCGGCGAACCGTGACGGTGTCGGGCGCGGTGACGGACCAGTCGCCTTTGTCATTGGACAGCGAGCATTTTGCGTCGGTAATCGGGCCGGCTGGGCCCACTACCGAGACTGACAACTCTTCACGTTTCGGATCCTGGCCGCCGTCGTGGCCGCCATTGGCGCCGGTCACGTTGACGGTGTTTTTTCCCGTGACCATGAATTCACTCATTCCTTGACCTGCCATTGCACTGGCCGAGAAACTTGCGATTATTACGAAGATGACAGATTTCATACAGGCTTTATCCGTGGCGCGTGAGTTATAAATTTTTCTTTGCGACGGCGATCTTATTACATGTCAATTTATTTGGGGGGTTTGCGCGGGGTGTTTATCCACTCCGAAATATCGGGGTCGTGAATGCGATCGAGTTATCTATTTCGCATGGGGTGGTCGGGGCCAGCTGACTGTATTTTCGGCTTGATCAGGGCAGATATTCCAGCCAGGCTTTGAGTTCTCGCGTACGGTCCACGGTCCGCTGCGTCAGGCAATTCGACTGAAATGCGTTACGCCCAGTCCCCGCTTCGCTCACCTTGTACCAGGCATCGCATTCACTATCGCGAAAGCGAACCCATTGCCGCTGAGCCTCGGCGAGCTTCGCTTTCAACGCCGGATAGTCGACGTATTCGTTCTTAGGCACAGATATCTTCCGCACCACCTGACTGTATGTCGCGTTCAGATCGCGATCAGCCCTTTCGAATTCGCGCTGAGTGGCCTGTTCAACGCAGGGATCCGAGACATCGTTCGGCTTGCATTCCTGAGCTTGAACGGCGGACACCAACACAAACGCCGTGACGAGCGCGAATGAGAGGGTGAGGCATCGGCGTGGACGCAATGGCGGCTCCGAATCGTTAACGTGAGGACGATGTCCGAAGTATGGCGAAAGTGACTTCAAAACGTGGAGTTCAAAATCGCTTTTTCAGTCAAGTTTTGTCGCAGGATTTCCAGACATTTATCCTGTTCGTGACGCCGCATTTCCCAGAACGACAGTGACGCTCGACGCGGCTTCGCGCGTGCTTCGTTCGGACGGTTGTAGTGAATCGTGAGAAGAAAGCGGCCTCGCTTGATAAACACGATGTTCTCGTAAAAAATCTCGATACGCGCCACCTTGCACCGGTCGTGTTAAAAAACCGCGCGCGTGGTGAGGTTCATGCTAACCAGCGCGATCAACGGCGTAAAAAAGGTCATAAGGACCGTGCCGAAGCTCATGAACGGGTTCGATGCCGCGAGAAAGAAGAAGCAACCGAGAATGACAAGAATCGTTACGCCGAAGGCCGGCATCGCAAAGCGGCTACCGCGTATTGTTAGCTGCGGTCCGTTGGGCTGGGAAAGGGTATTCATCGCTGGGATTCTCGAATTGAAAATTGGGCTCGTCGGCGATACCAGAGCAGTTTTTTATCTTGCCCTTCGACGCGCTGGGTTAAGGCTGTGATAGATTTTTTTAAAAACGTTATTGGGCTGGGTGGGTATTTTGCACGATGGCGTGGACAGTGGAAGCGCAAATATCCGAAATTGATTCATTGAGCATCAATTTCAGTCGTTTCAATGTTTATTGCCTTTAGTAAAAAAAGATATCGCGGTCAAACTTGATTAGGTCGTTTGTCGGATAAGGTTGATGCCTGATCGTCAACCACCCGTCTCCGTCTGGCTGGCGATCAGGCGAGCGCCGCACGCGAGTTCGTCGCCATCACAAGCGGCCGGTTGTCCCGCGAAGCGTGCATTGCCGGATACTCGGGCGATGTGGGTCTGGCCGTGAATCTCGCAGATTGCCGGGTCATGCAAGCGGGCAATCGCACGGCCCTTGATGCGGGAGTGCGGTGCGCCCGATAAGACGCGGCCGCCATGGCTGTGCGTGTCGCCTTCGACGATGTATCGGTTCTTAGCCATTCATTCCTTTCGTTGCGATTGATAACGGCGTTGCACCGCTGCCTAAAAAGCCCAACTGAATTCCTGCGGATGCGCCTCGCGCGATGTTTGGTCGGGCGGTGACACCATCACGATGCTCGCGTGGAGCGGGTCGCGCAGGTTGATGAGTGCGCTGGTCTTGCCGTCGCTGTATCCCATCATCAGCGCGAGCGTCATTTGCACCCACGTCGAGCTCGTGCCGGTATCGCCTCCGATCCGGCGCTGCATGTCGAACGCGTCTTTGGGATCGTCCAGATCGATGTGCTGCGGGTTGTCGTGCAGTGCCTGGATGAGCAGCGCGAGATTGGTGGTCGACATGCCGGTGTCGTGGAATATTCGACCGGGCTGGTCGTTGGGAGCCAAGGTGCCGAGTGCCTGTCGCCAACCTTCACGCAATTTTTCGATGCGTTCGCCCTTCTTGAGCGGCTCGCCGTGGTTGTTGCTTAGATCGATCCGAACAGATCGATGCAGGTACGCGAGTACCGGCCAGTTGTCGTATTCCGTCAATTGCCATGTGGTCCACGGTATTGGGACCCAGGGGTTTGGTTTGAAGCCTTCTCGCGCCTTCAACCGCGTCGTCTTCCAGAACTCTGCCAATTTGCTGTGCCAATAGTCCCACGGCATCGCTTCCTTGCCGGCCTGCCAGTATGCGTGCTGAAGGTCCCAGAAATAATTCCACAACTTGATCACGTCGTATTGCGTCTTCGTGTTGTCGATTGATTCAGGAGCATCAACTACATATGGCCGAATCATCCGGTCGACACGATCCTTGCGCGTTACCAGCAACGCGACGAAACTGTCGGGCCGTTTCGGAACGAAATAGCCTCTAACGTTCGATTGCTCCTGGTAGTTGTCACCTGGTGTATTCATGTACATGCGAGTGTTGAGGCCGTCCTCAACCAGTACAACCGCAGCAGGTAGATCTGGATGCGTATCGAAGAACTCGAACAGTCGAGCGACAACACCGTCACCGTAAGCGGTGTGAACCTCGTCGAGTTGGATATATAGTGGATTCGTAATACCGGCTCCGTTATCCGCCCCCGAGATATGCGTTGCCATACGGTCGGCGTACTCGGTGCCCTCTCCGCGCGGAGGGCCGGCCACGATCACGGGAATTGGCCAAAAGTCGACCCAGCGGCGGAGCGTGTAGCCGAAAACATTATTTTCTCGCTGGTGTCCCGCGAAGGTACGGTCATCGAAAGTATAGGGGTAGTCTTTCGGAGACTGCGGCAGTAGTACCCCGTTTGGACCGGCTTCGTCGAGACGCATCAATAAGGCGCGTTGACGAAATCTGTCGACGGTCACGCCGAAGCGGCGGATCTCAAGCGTGAAATGAGGATCACGTGGGGCGATGGCGGCTGCGGCATCCTTACTGGCGGCTGAGCTTTGCACGATGGCTGGATCGAACTGTCGCACATCCTTACTCGCCCACGCGTCATATCCTATATACAGCCCTCCCGCCAGCAATACTGGAGGCACAATCAGGAGCAACAAGCGTTGGAACATCGAGGTGTCTTCCAAAGGTAAATAGCCATCTATCATGAGAAGCTTCAGCACTCCGGTCCATGCCAGGATCAGGGTTACCAGCGCGAAGATGAACAGGAACAACCCGCTACCCGGTGGGCGGGTCAGAGATGTCGTCATGGCGTGTCGGAACGGTGGAAAAAGGTTGAACGGATCGGACTGTGCGCTTTGATCCGAATCTGATCGTTGCGGGTTTTGATGATCTCGTTCACTACTTGTCGAGGTGGAGTCTTCGGCACGAGCGTTTCGCCCGGAAACTCGCCCTTGTCGTAATATGAGAAGGTCGCCTCGACGATATTCCGTGTCGACGGATCAAGCTGGTTATATCGACGGCCCGCATTCCTCGTCTTGTTCAAAGGTGTACGCCAGTTCGCAATAGCCCGCAGCAATACAGCCCAGTCCGGATCATCAAGCACCCGCGCCTGCCCAATCGACACATCGAACGCCGTTGCGCAACGATGATTGCGCCGCCCGCTCATCACCGCCGAGTGATACGAATCATCCACTCGATAATTGTTCATCAGCCTCACCTTCGCCTCGTTTGGCGTCTCATACCGGATCACCACGATCTGCCCCGCTACAACCGGCGCATCCGAATCCCCAACAGTCGGCGGGAACGCCCGGTACACCTTGCATTGGTCGTCGGGCTGCTTGCCCGCGTTCAGCACGCCCGCGACATCGGTAGTAGCCGGTGGCTTGCCAGGATTCAGTTCTGGCCACGGCATCATCTGAGGCGGCAGAAGTTCGAGCTCCGACACACTGAGCGCCGTCTCGGCCTCGACCTGATCGATCGACTGCCTTCCTGCATGTCGTTCGTTCAAGGAAACGCCATCGAGCGGTGCCTCCCCGCTACCCGGAAGCGCATTCGCCTCCATGTCCGGATCGAACGGCGGCGAGAGTTCCTCCCCGTTGATGGTACGCATCGTGTTCTTCGCGATTTGCGCCTGTTTCGCGAGTGCTGCCCCGCCGCTCGTTCCGTGTGAACTCTCACCCTCAAGACGCATGTTGTGCGGCCCTGGCGGCGTCCCCACTTGCACCGGCTTGCCTTGCCGCACGCGACGAGTAAAGACGCGTTGCAACAACGACCCGGATAGCAAAGTGACGGTTTCCTCCTTTGCGCCAAACTGCGCTGCGGAAACCTGAAGTGCGTCGGGCAAACCGATACAACCCATTCCGGCCACGCCTCTGAGACCGACGGTCGCGTCTTCGGGACAGAAGTACAGGTAGACCTTGCCGCGATTGTCCCGCTCGGCGAATACTCCGCATGCGTGTCCCGGTCCCGTCAGTCGAGTCGCCCGATGCGGATCCCAGGCGGGCCCCGTGACGCCATAGTTGTCGGCACCGCCCTTGACCATCTTCAGGCGTTCGAGCGGTGGCTGACTGTGTCGGTGGTTCGCAACCAGCGCGGTGAGGTTCGCCAGCGTCTTCGTACGCGCAAAGACGGTCTGTTGCTCGTCGCTACGTTGCAGGAATTGGTCGGTGCGAGATTCGTTGAGTGAGTACGGCGAATCGATCAGGATCAGCGTGTCAGCGGGTCTACACGCTGGCCCCGAACCTTCCATCAGGAAAGCCTGCGCCAGCAATGTAATCAACGTCCCCTGACTGTGCGCGATGATGTTCACCGTCTCATTGCTGTCGATCAACCGAATCTGCCTCACAAGCGCCGCCAGCCGTTTCGCGGCCAGCACCATGTAGTGCCGGCTCGGCGCTTCGCGCAGTGGATGGGTCAAGTCCCCTTGCAATGTGTCCAGACTCCATGTCTTTGCGCCTCCCTGAAAGTGCGAATCGAACATATCGGGGACGTTCGTCGTCGCATTGGCGAACATGCCACCGCCCTTCGCGCGATGACTGTCCAAGCGGTTGCCGAACTTATCGATGTACTGGCCGTTCTTGGTCTGCTTCTCCGGCTCTTTAGCCAGATCGCTGGCGCTAGCCTTAAACCCCCAATAAAACGGAATCACAGGACTCTTCGTCCCCGGCGGTTCCTGCCGACGATAGATCACATCGTCGAGGTTTTTCATCAAATCGGCGACGGTCACTTTGCTTGGGTCATTCGCCATACGACCATGCGTGTACTCACCGCCTTTCAAATCCAAGCGGCCGAGCCGATCGTTCAGGCCTTCGCACAGGCCGCTCTCCACTGCGCCAAAGTCGGTGCCAAGATCATTCACGCCATGGATAAGAATCGTCGTGCACGGATAGCGGTTTTCCACGTCGACGTTCGCGTGTGCATTGGCCGGCCGGTTGGGGTACAGCAGCGCTTTGCGCTCGCCCACCACGCGATCGGATCCGATTTTTGACGTGCTCATTGGATTACCCTTTCGCGTCGAATACCTGAATGTGAGCGATGTGCATGGCGTCGCAAGCCAGCAGATCCGTCAGCCCTTCACTGTCGGATATGCCTGTGATTTTCTGACCATCGCGCAACGTGATTTCGTACGGACGATTCGGCACAGGGTGCGCTGCCGCGCTTCCGCTTTCGCCATCGCTCGATCTGCGCGTTTCGCCATCGGTGCCTGAGTAACGCAAGCGGAATTTCTGGTCTGCACCGGCGTTGCTGAATGCGGGTGGGCTCACGTGATCGGTATCAGGGTCGAGGAAATCGTGGCTGGCCGCATGAGCAACAAAAGATCCATTGGAGCCCACGCGAACACCGCCGCCGATCTGCAAATAGCTGCCGTCTTCCGCAACCAGCCGAATGGTTTTTCCGGAGACGATCACTTCATCGCCCTCCGAACTGACGTGGACAGTTTTCTGCCCTGTCACCGTCACCGAGTCCTGCTGTGCCTGCACGACGACCGGGCCATTGCCGGCGATCGCATGCACGCCCTCGCCCCGGCCAAACACATGGACGCCCTGCCCGGCCGATGCAAGCAACCGCTGTCCACTCACCAGTTGCAGGTTTTGCTGCGCGACCTGATCGATGTTCTCGCCCGCGTAGGTCACGTGCGTCCTGGGCGTGAGGTTCACTGAGCCGGCTTGCGCGCCTAACGCCATCAGGCCTTGTGAACGAGACGTGCCCTCCGATTTCCCTTCACCGACGCCGGGCGTCCATTCCTCGAAAGTCGACGCGACGGCATGCTGTCCCGATGCATCCGGCGACTGGCCGCCGTGTTGGCCCACGTAGTCGCCCAGTGACTTGAACAAATCCGAGCATTCGCCGAGCAGTTGAAGTAATTCGTCCCGATCGAGCTGACCACCGCTCGCCTGTGTGCGGGCATAGGTCGTCAGCAGAATGCCCTGCGCCGCCCGCAATGCGGCTGCCGCGTCCGTGCGCAGCTCGGCGCCTTCACCGCGATCCTGTCCATAGCCGTTGTCTCGCGGATGCGTCAGATACCCCAGGTTCAACTGCGAATCCCCATGCTGACTCGCCAGTTGCACGCTGATCTGCTGCGGCGTGTCGTCGAACCTCAGTTGCCCGCCGTAGCGGTTTCCCTTGATTTCCCGAGTCTTGACTCCGGACAGGTAACGGTTGCCCGGCAACGCGCCGGTATCGCTGAACCGTGTCGGCGTGTTCATGCCGTTCGATAGGACGCCCAGGATCACCAGACGGTCGGGATCTCCGCCGATGCTGCCCAACAGCACTTCCATTCCCGCGCGGGGGATGAATGTTTGTCCGAAGCTCTCGCCCGCCAGGCTTGAGGCAACGCGCAAGGGTGCGCTGTCGCAGGGAGAACCTTTTGTGCCGACGCCCTGTGCATGAGCATGATCGGCAGGATTCAGTCCTTGAATCTGCACGAAGATACGGCCAAGCTCATCACAGGTCACCTCGTCGCCCGCGGATGCGACCACGACGCCCGTTAGCAGGTGCGTCGGCGGCAGATCAACCGTGGGGTCGTACGCAGGCGTAAGCGGCACGCCGCGTCGCACGCAGGTGAAGGTGTTCTTGTAGCGCGTGTCCTGCTCGCGCGATATCGTCAGCACCGGCGTGGATGTCGGCGGAACAAGATGATGGCTCGCCTGGAACAGCGCCTGGGCCCGTTCTGTCAGCCCCTTCGGCAGGTTGTTCCAGACGTCGTGCGTGAGCGATGTGATCACGAACTGCCGCTTCTCCGCAGGCTGCATGTCGAGCCCAGGGTCGCCGGTCAGCGTGAACCAGTGGCCGACCGCGAGATCGCGTATGCCGCTGACTCCGTCGTACTGTTCGGCCTCGAATTGATGCGCGAGCATCCGGTCGCGTGTGATGCGGTCGTGATCTTTCCAGGAATCGCTGACATGCGGGATCTCGATTGTGACGTCGGTCAATAGTTTGGCGAGGTCGTTGCCCGATTCGCCTTGGTCGATTTTGGTTGATGCAACCGATTCGTCGACGCGGGCCTGTTTGTAATCCCATGACGGACGGCTCGTTTTTCCAGGGATCAGACGTTGGTGTAGCGCGAAGAGCGTGACCGTGTCGCGCTGTTCGGTTGCAGCGTCGCGCGGATGCAGACGAACCGTGCCTGCTGGCGCCTGCTTCAGTCGCATCGGGTTGTCGCAGAACACCAGTGTGTGCACGGGGGTGTCGTCGGCGATGCTGCTTTCCTTCGCGGGGCCCGCCTTGGCGAATACGGTGATGCCTTCGCGACGTAACAGTCGACGAATGAAAGCTGCGTCCGGTTCGTTTGCTTGTCGCGTGATATCGCGCGCGGGGCATCGGTTTGCGTCGAGCGTCGATAGGTCGAACTCGAATGCGCGGGCTAGCGTTGGACTACGTTGTCGCCATTCGCCTAGCAGAATCGCGAGAATGTCGATAACGGTCTTGCTGCGGAATAGTCGCGAGTTGGTGCGTTTTTCCATTAACGACAACGCGTCGCAGACCGTTAGTTGATAGACAGTGAGATCGCCGTCGCTTTGTCCTGTCTGCACATGCTTGATGATCGTGTTGATCGTGTGGAGTTGGCCACGGTCGGTGACGATTCGGACGGAGACAGGCAGGCCTATGAATAGTGTGGGAGAGAGATTGTCGTGGGCCGACACGCACGTGAGATGGCCGCGGATGCCGCTCATCAGGCTTTCGTGGAGGGTGGCGTGCTGGAGGGCTAGCAGGTGGCCTACAGTGCGTTGGGCTTGTCCGAAGTTCAACCCGACAGGACGGTTGTTCCAGTCGACCGCGCCAGTGGCAAAGCTTTTTAAGGTTTGGTTGGTGGACATAGGTTCCCGCCCCCTTGCTGGCAAGGCGTGTGACTAGACGGACAGATCAGAAGGGTGTCCGGCTTTGGACGAAACGACGACGCTCGATGTTATCGAGCGGCATATCGAATGAGGGAACAAGACTGCGGACAACGTGGCACGTGAAATTTGCGGCAGCGAAATCCGGGAGACGGTCGTCGTAGTGCGGCGGCTTTGGCTGCGCGGACAATTCCGCGTTGATCAGATTCTTATATTTAGTTTGCCCTCCGAAACGATTAGTCGATGATTCGTGCCTACTGTCCATTTGGCGGCCCCCTCTCCAATGTGATTTAGCTCACTTGATTGATGATTGAGCGTGAAATTCTAGACGGTCTTGAACCCAGTTCTGTAAAGATTGGTCAAGATTACGCGGATTATGCGGAATGGATAGTTCAGTGAAAGCGTCGGCAGGGAGTAGTGTAAAAAATTTCTGATGATGCCATCCGATGCAACCTGCACAAATACAAACTGAAGCACGCTTTCTGCCAATGTTCCTGTCGGCACCAGCTTTCGACTATAGTTAACCTAGCCAATCCATAAAATAATGCCAGATACATAAAATCTCTTCATGCGCATGCGACTTCGCGCCTGTTGCGTAACGAATCAACAGATTAAAATTCCTATCATTTAAAATATCAACCTATAATTTCACCAATGTTAGATCAAAATTTTTCAGGGCGAAATTTTCTCCGACTCACATCGAGAACGGATCCTCGAAGGCATCGGCTCGGCAGAAACAGGAGGCAATATCTCGAAACACTAAATCGCATCAGCGAAGCTGCGCTAAGCGACAGTTTCAAATTTTCGAGATTTGCAAAATCAAGCATTGGAAACGACCCAATATTTACAGTCACTAGCCGCGTAGACGAATATGTGCTGCGAAAGCTAAACGACAACTTGACTCGAATCTATAGAGTAAAGCAGGCTGCACGCGGACAAATCGTATCTCAAGTTGCGACCCTTCTCGCAGAGCAGGTTCCATTTACGGCGATAAAACTTGACATAAAAAAATTCTATGAGTCAATTCATCGAAAAACTCTTATAGAAAAAATATGTGCGGATACAGAGCCAAGTTTTCAAACAAAAAGATTTTTGAACTTGCTATTTCAGCCTGGTCGCCACTTCCCAGGAACTGGCCTCCCGCGCGGAGTCGGACTTAGTGCCACTTTATCTGAAATATATATGAAAAATTTCGACGAGGCGATGTCGACATTCGACGGCGTCTATTTTTATGCACGATACGTCGACGATATTATAATATTTACATGCGGCAACTCCACAGAAACAATCGAATTTGCCAAAAATAATCTTCCCGCCGGGTCTCACTTTAATGAAGTAAAAGAAAAAATTATTCATATAAATGAGTTTGGTTTTTCATCAAATAAAAACTCCTCCTCATTAGATTATCTTGGCTATACCTTCAATTTCAAGAAGAAGGGTGACAAGAAAAATGACCCTCAACTAACAATAGAAATAAGCAAGAAGAAAATTGATCGCATAAAAAATCGGATCATACTTTCACTAATATCCTATACAAGAAATTTAGATTTTGAATTGTGTCGGGATCGATTCGCATTCATCACAGGAAATTTCGTCATGGAAAGCGAAAAGACGAAGGGTAAATTATATTCCGGAATATATTATAACTACCACCTAATTAGCGAGTCATCTCATCAACAATTACGAGATCTGGACGAATTTTCCAGAAAAGTAATATTTTCAAGAAAAAATGGTTTCGGCCGGCGGTTATCATGCGTTTTGTCTGACCCAGGCCGAAGGGATTTGGCCAAATACTCGTTTGAAACCGGCTTCAAGGCAAAGATAGTCAAACACTTTTCTCCTGCTCGCCTCGTAAAAATCAAAGGGTGTTGGAAGCATGTCTAAATCATACAAAAAAATAAATTTCCGGAAAAGTGATTTTTTTCGCGTATTACTTACGGATACTTTGCCGTATGAGGTTCCGCTTCCGTTCTCAAATGACGGGTTCTACACACGAATTAGAAAAAACAGTATCAATCGTCTAGACGATGAAATTCGAAAACATTTTTTCGAAGTTGAGTCATTTACCATTCCATACAATTATAGAATACGGAAAGACGTTGACAGCGATCGCTCACTAAGTGTTATTCACCCCGCCACTCAACGCCGTTTTTGCGATTTTTATGCAAGGTACGACTCTTTGATTATTGGATTGTGTTCTCGGAGCACTTTTTCAATCCGCCGCCCCAAAAGAGTGGCCAGTCGATACTTCGAAAAATCACTTGGCTTTAATGCGAGCTCCGCAAGTTCGCCATCGGTTGAAACTGAACATGACGGATTCAGCAAACAATCGAAAATTGCATCCTCCTACTTTTCGTACCATCGTTATGGGTTAGTGCACAGATTTTACGATTCGATGGAATTTATAAATATTGAAAAAAAATTTAAACACCTTCGCACACTCGATATTTCAAAATGCTTCCATCATATCTACACTCACACAATAGCTTGGTCCGTTAAGAACAAAAAGTATGCAAAGAAATATCGAGGCGAATCTTTTGAAAATCAATTTGATAAGCTTATGCAACATTCCAACTACAACGAAACAAATGGAATTGTTATCGGACCGGAGATATCCAGAATATTTGCAGAAGTTATTTTTCAAAAAATAGATTTGCGCGTAAAAATTACCCTAACCGACCTCAACCTCCACGAAGACAGAGAATATGTAATTCGCAGATACGTCGACGACTTCTTCGTGTTCAGCAACGACGAAGATCATTTAAATACAATTGAAGATGTCGTCAGTGATGCCCTGGGAGAATACAAACTCTATTTGAACGCGTCAAAAACGATTAATTTGGATCGCCCCTTTACTTCAAGCATTTCCGCAGCTAAAGGGGACGCCGCGAAACTGGTGGAACGAATTTTTGAGCAACTTTGTGGAGTTCAATCACAAAGCGAAGGTTCGACTTCAACCACAGGGACAGCCGCCCCCCTTACTTTGACGCCAATAATGGCCGCGTCAAACACGACTTTACCTAACAACATTGATCTAAGTATCAATACTACAGGCATCGCGGAAACGTCAATCGCAATAGCAGAAACTTTTGAAGCCACTCCTATTGCGACAGGAGTCGCTAGTCCAATTGCCCCGGTTAATCTAATTTCACCTCCTACGGCTCCCCCTGCTGCTGCATCGACGGCAGAGCTATTTCCGCGTGCTGGAGCAAGGTGGCCAAAAGCGATTCGTAGTGTCGACGGCCTAGCTGTTACCTACATTAAAGAAATAAAAAACATGATTCTATCGAATAAGGCATCCTTTGATAATATCGCGACTTATTTAAATTCTGGAATTCTGCGACGGCTTGATAAAATGTTCCGAGGTGCAACTTATAGACAGTGCAACGAAAAATCAGCTCGCCATGCAGCCGATTTTCTTTTTTTATTCTAAAAGTACAATTTTTTGTCCTATCAATGTCTACGCGAGTGCATTCGACACATCAAATCGGAAAATTGATACTATTTGTAAAAGCATTTATTAAAGATGCGCCACGCGACATATCGGAAATTCTTAAAAAGTACATTTTTGACGACCTGATATTAATCGCCAAAAATATTTCTGATCACAATCGTGCAGGATCTGTGGAAGCCTGCAATATCATAATATTAGCCAAGTCGCTTGGCGAACTGTACGATCTGAGTGAAAAAGAGATTTGCCACATATTTGGAATCGACGACCGGACAATTGGAATCTTCAAATTCCCAAAAGATTATTTTGGATATTTTCAGATTGTCACCATCATATATTACATGGGGTCGGCGTCTATATTTAATGCCCTGCGCGATGCCGTAGTCGGATTTGTCGTAGAAATTCTGGACAAAGAGGATTCGATAGGCACTATTGGTTTGCGTTCTGACTGCGTTATGCTAACTATGGACCTTCTGCGGTGTCCGTTCCTATCCCAAGACCAAAAAACGCTCATTGCCCGAGCCATATTAAAGAAGCGAACACTTGACAATATTCACTCTCGCATAGCGGATTTCATTGCCACAGCGGCCGAAGGCGATTGGTTTTTTAGCTGGGAGGCAGATAGCGACCTGCGCTCACTGTTAATGAAAAAGGAGTTGAGGCCTGCGTATTAATCGTCGTATAATTTGCGCCGGGGTGCAGTTTGCCTGTGTTTCTAGGGCCGCGTTTAGCGCAATCCATCGCGATTTTTGCAATATGTACACTGCGGTTGGCGGATTAGAAGTTCTTCCGGCATTCAGGGTTGACGCGGTTTAGTCAATCCACGTACGAAACCCCCTCACTGCAGTTTCCGTGGTCAACGCTCGCAAAGCGAAACGCCATGGGAGGTGACGGGACACACGAGTGGACGTGCTGCACCCCACCCTCAAATTCTTTGCGACGGCGTATGGTCGTCCTTGCTTCGTAGGTGTCTGTGCAGCCAAGGCCGCTTTGCATTTCGGAGTTGGCGCTCCGCCTCTGCATCACTCAGACTCGCAAAAACGCTATCTGTCAAACGCAAGACTTGCGACTAAACTCCCTTTTCAAGCAATGCCACGCCGGCGCTCTGCAGTCAAAGCCTTATTGGCCCACCCACGCACCAATTGCGCCCGTCCGGTTGCTCACTTCTACCCCATGCTTCCTTATAATTTGTGAGCCATCGGGACACACCCGATGGTCGGGATTGGAAGCCCGTCGCCTCGAACCGCACAGTCGCTCACGCGGCTAGCTAGTGCGTTCACATCTGCGCGTCTAAATTCCAATGGGCGGGTGGTGGCAAGGGAGCCGCGAGGCTCGCCGGCTTGTTCGAGGCCTGGTCTTCCAACCTTGTCACTCGCCCGCTCACCATGCAGTATCGGGCGATTCTCGAAAAGCACCAGGGAGATATCAACCATGCCTACCAAATCCAACAACAAAAAGAACATCACCGCCCGCCCACCCGTCGACGCCCTCCAATACGAGAAACTCGCCCTCTCCGCCTTCGACCTCTGCCACCGGCAAATGCGTCAACTGGAAACTCTAACCACACTCGCGTCCACATTGTGTAGGAATCCTCCCATCACAATCGACGAGCGCCATCGACACCGCACCCTGCTCGAACTACTCGCCCACACCGGCGAGGAATATCAGCAACAGCTAGCCACCGACCTCGAGCTTTTCGGCGTGATCGCCCTCGACGCAAAGGGCGTCGCAAACAAAGAACTTACGGCGAAGCAAGCGGCCCACCTTCTGGCCAACGCAACCGAGATCGCAACTCGACCCTCGGCAGCGATCAAGACCACACCACGCAAACGCTCATCGGCAAAATGCGTATCGATCGTGAAGAAGGACCGTACGCATCGCTCGGTCGCCGTCCAGCACTAATCCAACTCTGCAGAGCGGCCAAGGGGCCGCTCGAAACCCCACCCGCCCCTCCGTCGCTTTTCCACATCACCGCTTCCAGCCCCAACCTCGACCATCCAAGACGCCAGCCAATCCCTTAACCCATTGATTTAAAACCCCTTACCCACTCAAAACCCTCATTACCTCACATCCCGAAACAGCTTATTGTAAAATCCCGGAAAGACTTTGGAACCGGTTCCATTTACCATGCGACAAAATGTGACCGAACCTCCCAAAGACTGCCTGGCAGCGCAATGACGCGCTCCAACCTGGTGACCAGAACAATATGTCTCAATCCCCTCTAAGCTCGCGCCGCGGCTTTTTGCGCACGGCGATAGTGCTGGTTCCGGCCAGCACACTGGCTGCTTGTGACAACAAGCAGCCCACCGCAACCGCAACGCAAAGCGCAAACCAAAGCCAAAGCCCCGCCGCCCAAACCACCCCCTACAAACCCAAATTCTTCGACGCCAAGGAATGGGCCTTCATCGAAGCCGCCGTCGACCGGCTGATCCCATCCGACGCGGAAGGCCCCGGCGCGCTCGAAGCCGGCGTCCCTGAGTTCATCGACCGTCAGATGGACACGCCCTACGCGCACGGCGCGCTGTGGTACATGCAAGGCCCCTTCGCCCAAGGCGCCCCGGAGCTCGGCTACCAGCTCAAGCTGGTCCCCCGCGACCTCTACCGCCTCGGCATCGCGGCCGTCAACGCGTACTGCACGAAAACCTACGCCCGCAGCTTCGATGCCCTCGACGCCCCCATCCGCGACACCGTCCTCGGCGCGCTGGAAAAAGGCAAGCTCGAACTCACCGATGTGCCCGCAACTACTTTCTTCGGCCAGCTCCTGCAGAACACGCGCGAAGGTTACTTCTGCGATCCGATCCACGGAGGCAATCGCGACATGGCCGCCTGGAAAATGATCGGCTTCCCCGGCGCGCGCGCCGATTTCATGGACTTCGTCAATCAGAACGGCGCGGCCTATCCGTATGGCCCCGTGTCGATCGGAGGAAAGCGCACCTGATGTCTACTCAAACCAAACCGCACGTCGACGCGGTCATCGTCGGCTTCGGCTGGACCGGTGCGATCCTCGCGAAAGAGCTCACCGAGGCCGGCCTGAACGTGGTCGCACTCGAACGCGGCGAGTATCGCGACACCTATCCGGACGGCGCGTATCCGAACACGATCGACGAACTGACCTACAACGTCCGCAAAAAACTGTTCCTCGATCTGTCGAAGACCACCGTCTCGATCCGTCACAACATCGCCGAAACCGCGCTGCCGTACCGGCAACTCGCGGCGTTTCTGCCGGGCGAAGGCGTCGGCGGTGCGGGTCTGCACTGGTCGGGCGTGCACTTTCGCATCACGCCGGAAGAACTGAATCTGCGCAGCCACTACGAAGCACGCTACGGCAAGCGCTTCATTCCGGAAGGCATGACGATCCAGGACTACGGCGTCACTTACGACGAACTCGAACCGCATTTCGACTTCGCCGAAAAAGTATTCGGCACCTCGGGCCAGGCCTATAAAGTCAACGGCAAGGTCGTCGGCGACGGCAACATATTCGAAGCGCCGCGCAGCGACAATTTCCCGCTCGCCGCGCAGTTGAACACCTATTCCGCCGAGCGTTTCGGCAAAGCCGCGCGCGAGCTTGGTCTGAATCCGTACCGTCTACCCTCGGCGAATACGTCAGGTCCGTACACGAACCCATACGGCGTGCAAATGGGACCGTGCAACTTCTGCGGCTTCTGCAGCGGCTACGCGTGCTACATGTACTCGAAGGCATCGCCGAATCTGAACATTCTGCCCGCGCTCAAACCGCTGCCGAATTTCGAATTGCGCTCGCGTTGCCACGTGTTGCGCGTGGATCTCGACGATACAAAAAAACGCGCCAAGGGCGTGACGTATGTCGATCCCGCAGGCAACGAAGTGTTCCAGCCCGCCGATCTCGTGATCGTCGCGGCGTTCCAGTATCACAACGTGCATCTGCTTTTGCTGTCGGGCATCGGCAAGCCTTATGACCCGGTCTCGGGCGAAGGCGTCGTGGGCCGCAATTTCGCGTACCAGAACCTGTCGACGATCACCGCGTTCTTCGATAAAGACACCTTCACCAATCCGTTCATCGGCGCGGGCGGCAACGGCGTCGCGGTCGACGACTTCAACGCCGACAACTTCGATCACGGCCCGCTGGGTTTCGTCGGCGGTTCGCCGTTGTGGGTGAATCAGGCGGGCACCAAGCCGATCAGCGGCATCGCCACGCCGGCCGGTACGCCGAACTGGGGCGTGGACTGGAAGAAGTCGGTGAAAGACCACTACGCGCACACCATTTCCATGGACGCGCACGGTTCGAACATGTCGTACCGCGACGTGTTCCTCGACCTCGATCCGACCTATCGCGACTCGTACGGTCAGCCGCTGCTGCGCATGACCTTCGACTGGAAAGACAACGACATCAAAATGGCCCGCTACGTGACCGGTCAAATGCACAAGATCGCGCAGCAGATGGGACCGAAGTCGATCAACGTCTACACGCGCGAATTCGGCGCGCACTTCGACTCACGCCGTTATCAGACCACGCACCTGGTGGGTGGCGCGGTGATGGGCACGGACCCGAAGACGAGCGTGTTGAACCGCTATCTGCAAAGCTGGGACGTGCATAACGTGTTCGTGATGGGGGCGTCGGCGTTTCCGCAAGGCATCGGCTACAACCCGACGGGCCTCGTCGCCGCGCTGGCCTACTGGTCGGCAAAAGCGATCCGCACGCAGTATCTGAAGAACCCCGGACCGTTGGTTAGCGTATGAAGAAGATGATCGAAATCCAACGCGTCGCGTGGGCTATCAAACGTGCGAGAGCGGCGTCGCTGTGCGTAGCGGCGGCAATGAGCGCACCGTTCGCGGTGCACGCGGCGACGGCTCAATCGCAACCGCAATCGCAACGACAAGCCGACGCGGCCCTCATCGCTCACGGCGAATACCTCGCCCGCGCCGGCGATTGCATCGCGTGTCATTCCACGCCGGCAGGAAAACCCTTCGCAGGCGGCCTGAAATTCGACACGCCGATCGGCGCGATCTACTCCACCAACATCACGCCGGACCGCACCACCGGCATTGGCTCGTGGACCTTCGCGCAGTTCGATCGCGCGGTGCGGGCGGGCGTGAAGCCGAACGGCGACACGTTGTACCCGGCCATGCCATACCCGTCGTACGCGCGTCTGACCGAAGACGACATGCACGCGCTGTACGCGTATTTCACGCAGGGCGTCGCGCCGGTCAACCAGGCGAACCGTGCCGTCGATATCGTCTGGCCGCTGTCCATGCGCTGGCCGCTCGGCATCTGGCGTCACCTGTTCGCACCGGAACCGGCCACGTTCGACGCAACGCACTACGCCGACCCGGTCGTCGCACGCGGCGCGTACCTCGTGCAAGGCCTCGGCCACTGCGGCGCGTGCCACACGCCGCGCGCGGTGACGATGCAGGAACGTTCGCTGACCGATCTCGACGGCGCCGAGTTCCTCGCGGGCGGCGCTACCATCGACGGTTGGGTTCCATCGAGCCTGCGCGCCAATCCGCGCACCGGCATCGGCGCATGGAGCGAAGCGGACCTCGTGCAATTCCTGAAAACGGGCCGCACTCAGCACAACGCGGCATTCGGCGGCATGACGGACGTCGTGCAGCACAGCATGCAGCACCTGAGCGACGCCGACCTCACCGCGATCGCGCGATATCTGAAGACGCTGCCGTCCACCGATCCGAAGGAAACGCCATACGCGTATAGCGACAGCGCCGCGCACGCACTGCGCACCGGCGACGCCACGGCACCCGGCGCGGCCGTCTATCGCGACAACTGCACGGCCTGCCATCGCAGCGACGGTCGCGGCTACAACCGCGTGTTCCCGGCACTCGGTGGCAACCCGGTCGTCCAGGGTAAGGACGCGACGTCGCTGATTCATGTCCTGCTCACCGGCAGCACGCTAGAAGGCACGAAAACCGCGCCGTCCTCGTTCACGATGCCGCCGTTCGGCTGGCGTCTGAACGATCAGGAAGTCGCGGACGTCACCAACTTCGTGCGCACGAGTTGGGGCAATACCGGTTCGACGGTCAGCGCGTCCGACGTCGCAAAGATCCGCAAGACCGTCAGCGTGCACGCGCCTGAAATGCCACCGGGTGCTTCGCTGAGTCACTAACCGGGTCACCAACGCAATTCCCCGCGTCACCACGAACCCGCTCCGTCGCGAGAAGGAGCGGGTTCGCGTGTGCGCGGCAAAAAGAGAAATCGCCATCAGGCGACCTGAGATAGACGTTCCAACCGAGCTATTACCACGATGAAAAAGCAATGGATTGCCGCCCCTCTGATGTTGTCTTTCGCCGGCATTGCGTCCGCGCAGAGTTCCGTGACGCTGTACGGCATCGTCGATGCGGGTATCTCGTATCGCAGCAGTGAACGCACCGGCACGACCGGCAACTACAGTGGCCATTCGAACCTCGCGGCGACGAGCGGCAACCTGTCCGGCAGCCGCTGGGGCGTCAAGGGTCAAGACGATCTGGGCGGTGGCTGGAAAGCGCTGTTCCAGTTGGAGGACGGTTTCGACATCACGAACGGCAAGACCGGCCAGAACGGCGGATTGTTCGGCCGTCAGGCGTACGTGGGGATCGGCAACCAGCAATACGGCACGATCACGCTGGGCCGTCAGTACACCTCGTTGAACGACTTCGTGGCGCCCGTTGCACCGGTCGCGCTGGACGGCGGCTACGGCGCGCATCCCGGCGACATCGACGATCTCGATCAGACCGCACGCGTCAACAACTCGATCAAGTACACGAGCGCGAATTACGCGGGCTTCACGTTCGGCGCGTTATATGGATTCGGCGGTCAACCGGGCAGCCTGAAGCAGCAGAACACGTGGAGCGTGGGCGCCGGCTATGCGAACGGACCCCTGCACGTGGGCGTGGGTTATGAACGTTCGGACAACAGCAAGAGCGGCCCGAAAGACAGCACCTACGGCAAATGGAACGGCACCGACGACGGTCTGTTCAATTCCTCGATCAACGAAGGCTACGCGAGCGCGCAATCGCAGCAGATCATCGCGACCGGCGCGACGTACGATTTCGGCCCGGCGCTCGTCGGCGTGAACTACAGCAACGTGCAATATCGTTCAGGCGCCGACTCGCTGTTCAAGGGTCACGCGACCTTCAACATTGCGGGCGTGTTCGGTCAATGGACGATCCGACCGGCCGTGCAACTGTTCGCGGGCTACAGCTACACGCGCGGCGGCGAGGTGGACGGCGTGGATGAGCGCGCGCAATATCACAACGTCACGCTCGGCGCGCAAGTCAACCTGTCGAAGCGCTCGACGGTCTATCTGATGGGCGGCTATCAGCACGCGTCCGGCGGCACGCTGGACGCGCTGGGCAATCCGGTCGCCGCCACCGCATCGGTCAGCGACAAGGGCAATAGCCACTCGTCGTCGACCCAGTCGCAGGCGATTGTCAGCATCGGTTTGCGCCACAAGTTCTAATCGTTCAGTGCGGCGCCAGCGTGGTGGATTGAGCGCCGCCGTGCGAGTTGTCCGGCGCGATCACGCGTGCGTCGTTCAGAATGCCGCACGGGTCGAGCAGGGTTTTAAGTTTGCGCATCAGATCGGTCTCCGCCGTCGAGCGGCTCAGATGCAAAAACTCCTGCTTGACCACGCCGATACCGTGTTCGGCGGAAATGCATCCATTGGCTTTTTGCACTTGCTCGTAGACGAGTGTTTCGACTTTGTGCATGTCGGCCGCGTTCGCATACGGACCTGATAGCAGATGCAGATTGCCATCGCCGAGATGGCCGAAGAACAAATGCGTCTGCTCGGGGAAACGCGACGTCAAAGCTTGTTTGATCGCCGTGACGAAGCCGTCCATTTCGATCATCGGCAAGCCCACGTCGAACGCGGCGTGAGGTTTCAGACGGCTCAGCAATTCGCCCACGGTCTCCCGATACGCCCACAGTTGCCGCGCGTGATCGAGCGATTGCGCGACGATCACGTCATCCACGATTTCGTTTTCCAGCGCGTATTCCAGTACCTCTTCGAGCGCCTTGCGCTCGCTCTCTTCCGAGCCGCCCAGCGTTTCGACAAGCACATACACGGGTGAACGTGTGGCGAACGGCGCTTTGAGTCCGCCTATGTCCATCGCCGCGGACATGAAGTCGTCCCACATCAATTCGAACGACGACAACGCCGGCAAACGGCGGCGCAGTTCTTTCAGCAAACGCGTCGCGGCATCGAACGAACCGAGCGCACAGAGTGCGGTATTCGCGACCGTCGGCTTCGGTTCGAGTTTCAGCACGAGGCGCGTAATCACGCCGAGAATCCCTTCCGAGCCGATGAACAACTGCTTCAAATCGATGCCCGTGGTGTTCTTGGTGACCTTGTTCATCATCGTCAACACGGTGCCGTCCGCGAGCGCCACTTCCATGCCGAGAATCAGATCGCGCATTACCCCGAATCGCACCACGCGATTGCCGCCCGCATTGGTGGCCGCATTGCCGCCGATCTGACACGAGCCACGCGCGCCGAGATCGAGCGGAAAGAACCACCCTTGCGCTTCGACGTGGGTCTGCAACTGCTCCAGCGCGACTCCGGCCTGCACGGTGATCGTGCCGCCAACGTGGTCGAACTCTTCGATCGCATTCATTTTCGCGAGCGACATCGCGACCTCGCCGTCCCGCGGCGTCGCGCCGCCCGCAAGGCCGGTCAAGCCGCCCTGCACGACGACTTTCTGCCGCAGCGCCGACAGCACGCCGAGCGCGCGCGCCACTTCGTCGGGCGCGCGTGGCGTCAGCACGAGCGGCGGCCGCCGTTTTTCCGTATCGCTCCAGTCGCCCGCATGCGCGTCCAGCACGCCCGGGTCTAGCGACACGCATTGATCGCCCAGTTGTTCAACGAGTGCCTGCTGTAAGTCCGTCATATAGTCTATGTGCCGTGTCATCCAACAATCAGCCTTGTTCTGCGACGCGCCCGAGCTGGCCGCCGAAACGCTTCAATCCCAAGCCAGCGACGAGCGCAATCACCGCGACGCCGGTCAGAAACAATCCGGGCGCCGCCGCCGAGCCAGTCTTGTGCAACAACTGCGTCACGACCAGCGGCGTAATGCCCGTAAAAATCACTGTAGCAAGATTTAGTGATAACGCAATGCCACTGAAACGTACGGGCGTGGGAAACAGATCCGCCAGCAGGTACGCATACGACCCGTTGACCAGACCGCCGACGAAGCCGATCACCACGAACGCCGCCACCGGATCGATCTGATGCGCGGCGATCAGGCGATAGAACGGATAGCTGCCGGCCAGCATGAGGACCGAGCCAATCCGGTGCCAATGGCGCGACGGCAGCCGATCGCCGAGCCACGCGAAGAACAGCAACGACGCGGACATGGTCGCGATCCCGATGTTCTGCCCGGCGCTCGCGAGACTCGGCGAAACGTGCAGCACGGCCGTCATGTACGAAGGCAGCACCACGAACAGCAAACTGTTCGACGCGTTGACGATGCCCGCCACGCCGACGCCCACGGCCACCTGCTTCGGATACTCGCTGAGCACGATCCGGAACGGCCGCTTGACCTTATGACTGCGCAGCCGCTGAAATTCCGTCGACTCTTCGAGCGACGTGCGCAACCAGTAAGAGACGAGCCCAATCACCCCGCCGAAGATAAACGCGATCCGCCAGCCGAACGCCAGCACGGACTCGGCGCTCAAGCCCGCATGCAGCGCGAGGCTGATCAGCGTGGCCGTCAGCACGCCCGAGTTCAAACAGAAGATCACGAGTCCGCTAACGAGGCTCGCCCGCTGCGGAATCTCTTCCACCACATACGTAATCGAACACGGCAATTCACCGGCGAGGAAGAAGCCTTGCGCGAGCCGCAGCAGAATCAGCAGAACCGGCGCCATCACGCCGATCGATGCATACCCGGGAATCAGGCCGATGCCGATCGTGGAGGCCGACATCGCGAGCACGGAGACCAGAAAAACCAGCCGGCGGCCGAAGCGATCGCCGAGACTGCTGAGCACGATGCCGCCAAGCGGCCGCGACACATAACCGATGGCGAACACACCGAACGTGCTGATTAACGATGCGATCGGATCGGCGGCCGGAAAGAACTGCCGCGAGATTTCGCGGGCAAACACACCGTAAATGATGAAGTCGTAGATTTCCAGCGATCCTCCGAGGCTCGCGAGAATGACTGTCTTCCAACGGGTTTGGCGCGCGGGCTCATGCGCCGCCGCTGCCAGGTCTGCCGAGGCCATCGGGTTGTCTCCTGCCAATTATTTTGTTGTGTTCAAGCGGCGGTCCGGCCGCGAATCACGCCACGGGCACGGGCGTCGCGGCGGGCGTGCCGGTTTGCAAAGCGGCTTCACGGCCACCGAAGGCCTGAATCAGCCGATCCTGATCGGCTTTCGCGAGCCTGTCCACCCCTTCGGGATCAAGCAGTTCGCGCAAATGCTTCTCGAACGAAGCCAGCACCGGCGCGTACTCCGGCAGTCCTGCGAGATCGTGCAATTCTTGCGGATCGCGGCGCAGATCGAACAACTCGGGCCGCAAGCCGACGTAATGGTGGTACTTGTAGTCGGCATTCGCCAGCATGTAGGCGGCTGTTTCCGAGCCGACCGCGTGGTACTCGCTGAACGCCAGCCGGTCGGGTCGAGCCGGTGCGTTGGCGAGTTTCGCGAGCGACTCGCCTGGGCTCGCGTTAGCGGGCGCCATGCATCCGGTGCGCTCAAGAATCGTGTTCTGAATGTCGATCAACGACACCGGCGTTTCGCACACCTTGCCGCGCGGAATGCCTGCGCCCGCAACGATCATCGGCACGCCGGTCGACTCGCGGTACATCAGGCATTTGTTCCACATGCCGCGCTTGCCGAGGTTATCGCCGTGATCGCTGCTGTAGATGATCGTGGTCGACTCGTCGAGACCGTTGCCCTTGAGCGCCGCGAGAATCTTGCCGACCTGCGCGTCGAGGAACGTAACCAGGCCGAAATAACAGGCCATTGCGAGGCGGCGGCGCTCGTCGGTGCCGATAGCGGCGTCGTGATCCATGTGAATCGCCTGACGCTCGACCCACGGATGCCGGACATAGCCGCTCGACGGCTGCAACGGCGGCAATTCAATACTGGCGGGATCGTAGAGATCGAGATATTCCTGCGGCACGATCAGCGGGAAATGCGGTGCAACGAGTCCCGCGAATAGCACCCAAGGCTTCGTATCGTCGCGCGGCTCGCCGAGCCAGTCGACCGCCGCATCGGCGACCCGCATGTCGAAGCGGTTGTAGTTCGACAGGCCCGGGCCGATCTTGTCGTAAAGCGGCGAACGTCCCATGGTCCGCAGCAACGGATTGCGCACGGAGCCCCACACCTGACCGATGCCATCGAGAATATGTACCGCATGCAGCTGTTGACGAAAACCGACCGGCGCCGCCTCGTTCCTGTAGTGCAGCTTGCCGATCGAATCCGCGACCATGCCGTCGTGCGTCAGGTACTGTGCCCAGCCGGGCGTGCTGCCGTCGTACGCAATCGCGTTGTCCCAGCAGCGAATGTCGTGCACGTACCGGCCCGTTGCGAGACTCGCGCGGGCCGGCACGCAAATCGGCGACGGCGTATAGGCGTTGCCGAAACGCGTGCCGCGCGCGGCGAGTGCGTCCAGATTCGGCGTGTGAATGAACGGATGGCCGGCGCATCCCATCAGGTCGTGCTGATGCTCGTCCGACAAAATGAACAATACGTTCGTGGCTTTCATGGTGGGGATGTCCGGGCGCGCTATGAATGCGGCTGTCTCCTGAGCTTAATCATGGTCCGTCAGCGCATGACAAGCAATTGACATTTTGTCGAAAGCGCATAACCATCAGTTATTCGCCAGGAGGAGCGCCGTGGACCCGATCGAGCGATTTTTTCAGGCTGGATTGAAGCTGAATCATCTGCGGTTGCTCACGCTATTCGACAGCCTTGGGCAGATCCGGCTCGTTGCAGAGAAGCTGAATGTGACGCAACCGGCCATCTCCAAGCAGCTCGCCGAACTGGAGGCCGGACTCGGCGTGTCGGTCATGACGCGAGTCGGCAACCGGCTTCAGCTGACCGTCGTCGGCGAAACACTCACCCGGCGCGCAAGGGAGGTGTTTCATCAGCTCGAACAGGCGCGCTATGAAGTGGATGCGCTGACCAGCGGCATATCCGGGAAGATTTCCGTGGGCGCGGTGGCGACGGTACTGCCGGTGTTCGCGCCGGAGTTGATTCTCGAGTTGAAAAGGCGCGCACCGCATGTGAATGTCGCGTTGCAGGAAGCGACCAGCGACCGGCTGTTTCCATTGCTCGCGAACGGATCGCTGGATTTCGTGTTGAGCCGCACCGAGCCGGTGGGATTCGGCAAAACCGAATTCGCATCTCACATCATCATGGACGATCCGATCGTCGTGGTATGTGGCCGCGATCATCCGCTGGCGAATCGAAGGACTGTCACACCGGAAGATCTCGCCGGGTTGCCGTGGATTCTGCCGCCTAAAGAAGCGCCTACGTTCCTCGCGTTGCAAAGTTGGCTCGGCGAATCTGGACTCGCGTTTCCAGATGGTTGCGTGCAATCCATCTCGTTGCAAACCAACGAGGCGATGCTCGCGAGTTACCCGTTTCTTGCGTTGATGCCGTTAGCGGTTGCACGCAAGCGTGCGAGCCGCGCCGGGCTCGCGATTCTCACGATGCCGGGTGCAAGGTTTCTGGAGACGGTGCAGTTGTTTTATAGCAGCGAATCGGTAAATCCGGTGCTGCCTGCTGCGCTCGAATGTGTCGCTGCGGTGCAGGAGCGGTTGCGGCGGCCGGTGGTGGATTGAGGCGATCGCGGTTTGGCGCGATTACGCCCGTGCTTTCGTTTTCTTGTCGAGCATTTGCAGGTGAAGCACTTCGGTCTCGTCGTCCGCAGGGAACATGCATTCAATCCGTAGTTCCTGCGCCGCGATGGTTTGCGGCGTGCCGACGCTCGTGACCATCGAAAAATAGTTCATCACGCGGCCGTCTTTGATGAAGCCCATGGGTATCACCGGCATGGAGGCAGACTCAGTTTTTTGCGCGTCGCCAGGTTGCAACGTCGCTTCCACTTCGGGATACGCACGCAATGCATCCAGCAATTCTCGCGTCCTGTCGTCGATCACTCGCCCGACCGATTCTCGATACACGCGTTGAATCAAACTATCCGCCACTGCTTTCCAATCGGACACGAACGGCCGCATGCCCTCGGGGTCGAAAATCAGATGCAGCATGTTGCGCGGCTCCTTGCGCGCCGCCATGTCGATAAAGCAATTGAAAAAACGCGGCGCGGACTCGTTCGTCATCAGCACATTCCAGTAACGGTCCATGACGATAGCGGGAAACGGTTCATGCTGCCGCAGCATACGGTCGAGCGCCTTCGTGACGCCGTGCATTTCCCGCGCATTCCAGGCGCTGTCGGCATACATCGGCGCATAGCCGGCCGCCAGCAGCAGCGTGTTGCGTTCGCGCAAGGGGATGTCGAGCGTCTGCGCGATATCCATCAGCATCTGCCGGCTCGGCACACTCCGCCCGCTTTCGATAAAGCTGATATGACGCTGCGAGACGCCCGCATTGAAGGAAAGGTCCAACTGGCTGATGCCGCGCATATCGCGCCAGTGACGCAACAACACGCCGAGATCATTCGGCGGTGCTCTTTTGCTGGGGTTCGGAGGGTTCATCGTGCTCTTATCCACCGGTCAATACATACGGAAGCGGTTCGGTGATCGGTTGACGCACGCAATCTTTCCACGTCAACCGATCGACCGAACCTTGCCGGTCAGCATACTACGCATCGCCCACCGGCTTTTTCCTGAGGGGACTCAGGCATGCCATGCGTGAACCTGGAATTGAGATTCCAGCGGCGGCTGCGTAATACTGCCCACGTAGTTCGTGATCGTCGATGCCGCCGTCACCGCCAGCAGTTCGAGCACTTGATCGCGACTAAAATCTGCTTCGAGAAATGCGCTCACGTGCTGCTCGTCGAGATGGCCGCGCTTTTCGATTGCGGTCTTCGCGAGCGTGGAAAGTGCGGCATGTCGACGATCCGCAGGCGCACGGCCGGCGCGAATTGCTTCGACGTCGTCAGGCGTGAGCCCTTCGTGCAGCGCCAGCGCCGTATGAAACGCAACCGCCCACGAACATGCGTTGGTCACTGCATTCGTCAAGAGCAGCGTCTGGATCTGCGCTTCCGTGAACGTACCGGAATGCACCTTCTGAAACAGGTTGATGAACGCGCCGATCAGCACGGGCGATTCAGCCATGGCGCCCGCGATGTTCGGGATAAAGCCGAAGGTCTGCTGAAGCTGCTGCAACACCGGCCGCGATTGTTCCGGCGCGGAGCTAAGGGTATGAACTTGAAACGTCGACATGATGTGTCCTCGATAGTGAACGCGGTTCAGGGTGAACGGCGCGACCACCGAAGATTAGGCCTGAGCGGAACGCTCGCCAATTACCTCGCATGTAATAGAAATTCGATATGCTCGGCATGAAAAACACGCATCGCACAGACAGCGCTTATTCCCCGACAATAGAGCATGCGACCAGTAAGCCGTACACGTCGCCCTCCAACCCAAAGCAGGGAGTCCACGCAATGAACAAACGCCAGTTCCTAACCCGCGCTGCCGTATTAAGCGCCACGGCAGCGCCCGCATTCGCCGCCAAACCCGCCCGTCACGAAGCCTGTCATGCGTCGCCCGTGGTGCTGACCATCAGCGGTTCGATCAAGCGCCACAATCGCGGCGCGCTCGATCCGGCATTCGATCAATTGCTCGCAAAGCACCAGGTGAAGTTCCCGGAAGCGTACGGCGTGGACTTTGCCTCGCTCGCCGCCATGCCGGCGGTGACGATCAAACCCACCACCGAATACGATTCCCACCAGCACGCATTGAGCGGCCCGCTCTTAACCGATGTACTCGAACACGTCGGCGCACCGAGTGCAGGCAGCACCCAAATCCTGATGCACGCGGTAGACGGCTACGCCGTGATGACCACGCTCGACAAAGTACGCGCGTATCGCTTCATCGTCGCCACCCAAATGGATGGAAAGCCGCTGCCCCTGGGTGGCGTAGGTCCGCTGTGGGCCATTTACGACGCCGACAACATCGCCGAACTGTCGAACAAGCCGCTCAAGGATCGCTTCGAGTTGTCGCCGTGGGGGCTGTACCACTTGCAGGTAACTGAAGCGTAATGCTCAAAACAGGTGATGAATTCCGCTAAGGAACACCGTCTGTCGTCCGCCTGAGGCCGCGCCAATGCCGATCGTGTCCGCCACCGCCCCGCCACCCGCGGTCTCGAACATCAGGTCGGCGTAGAGCTGGGTCGTCTTGGACAGGGAGTAGACATTCGCCACGGTGAATTGCGTCCAGCGACGCCCGGCAAGCGTCGCGGTCCATGCCCCCGCCGACACTTCTTCGGCGGGCGTCAAACGCAGATTCGCGCCGCCATCCACGCTGCGAAAGTGCTCAACGCCACCGGCCGATTCGATCCTCAAGTCGGTGGCGAGCGCATGCACGGTCACGCGCTCGAACCGGTACGATCCGCCCATGCCCATATCGCGCACCTGTTTCGCGTTGAAGGTCGCGCCCGGCGCAATCGTCTGGCCTTCGAACGACGTCAGCCCGAGTCCGGTGGAAAGCGGTAGTAAACGGTCGCGATACTCGGAATAAACCGCCACCAGTTTGACCGGCCCGTTCGTGTAGTTCGCACCGAAACTGATGGTGCGCCCATTGGTATTGCTCGCCGCGGCACCGGCAAATCCATACATCGCACCGAGCGACAGTCCGTGAAAGTTCGCGCTCTTCCATTTCACGGTATTCGATAGTTGCACGGGCAACGTACTGCCGAGACCATCGAGATTGCCGGGATGAAACGCGGAGAAGTCGCCGAGCAATTGCCCCGTCGAGACGGAGCCAAGCCATTCGAAATTCCAGTCCGTCTGTCGGCCCAACGTCATCGTGCCGAATACCGGATCGGCCAGGCCGACATACGCCTGCCGATTGAAAAAGGTACTGCTGCTGGCGGACGCGCCGGTCGTCGTGACGAAACCGCTTTCGAGCCTGAATAGCACCGTGCGCCCCGCGCCGATATCCTCGACGCCCTGGAGGCCGAAGCGATCCGCCTGTAACGTGCCCTGTTCGGCGATATAAGCCTTTGCGCCATGCAGATTGCTCACATAGCCGAGACCGGCGTCGAGACTGCCATACAGCGTGACACTGCTCTGCGCCTGCGCCGTTGAAGAAACGCCGAGCGCAGCCGAGCACGCGAACGCCGTCGCGTGAAAAGCGAATTTGGTTTTCATGAGGTGTGGGGTGAAGCGTTGGAATGAGAAAGGCGAACGGCGAGTTGCAAACTGCGTGGGCGTCGACGCCCGCTTTCACGTGAGTTAGGTGGGTTGGACTTTTTTCGCCGGCGCGAGACGCCATGCCCCGAATACGAGATTGACCACGATCGCCGTGAGCGTGCCCGCCGCCATGCCATTACCGAGAACGATCTGCACCGGGCCCGGAAACGACGCATACACGTTCGGCACCAGAATCGGGATCAGGCCCACCACGAGCGCCGCCGCCAGCGTGTATTGATTGCCACGCGCGTGCAGATCGACCTTGCCGAGCAGATTGATGCCCATCACGCCGATCATCGCGAACACGATCAGCGCCGTCCCGCCCACCACCGGCGCGGGAATCGCGTAAGCCAGCCGGCCCAGCGGCGCAAATAGGGCGACCACCATCAACATCGCGCCGGCCGTGGCGGTTACGTAGCGCGAACGTACGCCGGTGGTCTGCACGACTCCGATATTCTCCGCGCTGGTGATGATGAGCGACGTGCCGAGCAACGAGCCCACTAATGACGCGAGCGCATCGCCGCGAATCGTCCGTGGCACGTCGCGGCGCATGTCGATCGGCTTGCCGGTGATCTCGCTGACGGCCACCGTTTGCGCGGTCGCCTCGGCCATCGAGATCGCACTGAAAATCAGCATCGGCAAGGCGGCGACTACGTCGAAGCGCGGCATGCCGAACGGCAGTAGCGCCGGCAGCGTGAACAGCGGCCCGTCCCACAGACCGGCGGCGGGCATCAACCCGGCCAGCCAGCTGGCCAGCGTGCCGGCAACGAGCCCCAGCAGCACGGCCAGCCGCCCGACGGTGCCCTTGAACAACCGCGCCACCGCAATCGTCGCCACGATCGTGAGCATTGCGAGACCGAGCGACAGCGGCCGTGCAAATCCCGGCGTACCCGGTTGTCCGACCACGATCCCCGCGTAGATCTTGATGAGGCTGACCGACACGAGCACCAGCATCGTGCCCACCACCACGCGTGGGAAGAATCGCAGGCAGCGCGCGAACACCGGCAACACGAGCCAGTAGAACAGACTGGTGAGGATCGCGGCGCCCGCGGCGGTACGCAAATCCGTCTGCGTGGCGATCACCGCGAACAACATGGCCGGCGCGCCGCCCGGCACCATGACGAACGGCAGGCGTGCACCGATCGACCCCGCGCCCAGCGATTGCAGCAACGTACCCGCGCCGCACACGAAAAACGTCGCGCCGATCAGATGCACGGTCATGTCGCCCGGCAGCGACAACATCTTCGACACCAGAAAAACCGCCGTGACGGGCGAGGCCGCCATCGACAAAACATGCTGCAGGCCGAACAACGCCAGTTGCCAGGCGGGCAACCGCGTATCGACGCCATGTGTGGCTGGATCAGAATTCACATAACCCCCGGGAGGCGAATCGCAACCAGGCGCAACAGCGCCCGCGACGTTCATGCGCGCAACCACGGCAGTTGCTCGCGGCTATAGCGGAACGTCTGGAATACGCTGTTCAACTGGCCGGGGCCCGTCTTGCGTGCGGCCTCGTCCGGGTACTGGCCGAACCAGGGAATCACGTACTCCCACACCACTTCGCCCGCCGGCGTCACTTCGAACAGACGCCCCGTGGCGGATTCGGTGACGTGCGTGTTGCCGTTGGCAAGGCGCTGCGCGTTGCCCATGAACGCACTGTAGAACGCGTTGACCATATCGTCGGCGTACGACCACACTACTTCGCGGGTCGACGGATCGATCTCCAGCACGCGCGAAAACGCGACATGCGCACCCGTGCGGAAATTGCCGTTGTCGAACGTGAGAATGTTGCCGTTATCGAGCGCCACCGGTGCATGCTGATGAGACACGACGCTCGGTGGAATGTGCGTCGTGACGCGGCCGCTTTCACGGTCCACAGCAATGATCCCCGACGTGGTGCGCAAACTCATCAGCACCTCGCCCTTTGCGTTCACGCCGAGTCCGTTGACGAGTGGCCAGTGATAGCGTCCAAAGCCCGCCGCGATCGGAAAGTCCTTGGGATTCAGATGTTCCGACGCTTTCCATTCCCACACCAGTTCACCGGCACGATTCACCTCGCGGATCACGTCCGCGTACATCGGCTCGTCGGGCCCGTGCGCGGTGCCGCCCGGCACACGCTCCGCGAAACCTGCCGGCACCCGTTCGCATGCGGCATACAGAAGGTTGCCGTTCGGCAGCCACTGCGCGTCGTGATGATGCGCGGGATCTTCGTAGCGCCAGACCACCTCGCCTTGCGGCGTGACTTCATAAAAATCGCCGCCGTGCCACATCGACCACGGCGCGTAGCGGTCTTCCGAATCCGCATGGTTGCCGTTGTAGCCGAGATTGCCGTTCGGCAGAATCACCGCATGGCGGCCGGGACGCACCGGCATCTGCCACTCGTGCACGACTTCGCCGCGAATGTCGACGAGATAAACGCGACCGCCCGCCGTCTGCGGCGCGATCAGCGTATACCCGCCGGCCGAGCGTTCCGCGTCTAGAGCGATAAGACCGACGCCGCGGCGCCGCTGGGTAATTTGATCGACAGTGGTGGTCACGATTCGCTCCGTTAAGATGATGGAGCAAAATCTAGGCTATTCGATCCGTCAGGAAAACATGATTGTTTTATACGGCCTGTACGGAAAAACCATACGGTGTAAATATGCGTCCAATATCGCAGACATTCCGCTGTTTCGACGAGGTAGTCAGGCGCGGTTCGATCCGCAAGGCGGCCGAATCGCTGCACCTGACCGCTGCCGCAGTGCACCAGCAAATCCTCAATCTGGAGGAACAGGTCGGCTCGCCCTTGTTCGATCGCCTGCCGCGCGGCATGCAGCTCACCACGGCCGGCGAAATCATCATTGCGGCAGTGCGGCGCGGGCAGCGCGATTTCGACAATGCGATGACTCAGGTCGAAGACTTGCGCTCGTTGCGGCGCGGGCATATCAACCTGGCGGTGTCCCCCTCGTCGGCCGAACAGTTGGTGCCTGACGCGATCATGGCGGCGATGCAGAGCTATCCCGGCGTCACGTACAGCGTGCGGTCAGGCAATGGCGAAAGCATCTTGAAGTGGGTGGAAACCGGCGAGGCCGACATTGGTTACGGACTGCGCCGCAAACCGCCGCCCGGCGTCGTGGAAGTGCGCGCGTTTTCACAGCATCTCGGGCTCGTCACGCCGCCGGGGCATCCGCTGACCAAACTGAACAAGCGGCCGCGGTTGCGCGATTGCCTCGACTATCCGCTCATTCTGATGACGCCCGATACCGAGTTGCGCGCAATGGTGGATCAGATCGACCATCGCGAGAAACGCAAGGCGCGCCCGCTAGTGGAGACCAGTTCGGTGTCGATGGTGCGTCGACTCGTCGCGGACGGTGTGGGGATCGGCTTTCTGATCGCGGAGAATGTCGCGGAAGACGTGGCACAGCGCAAACTCGCGTGGCTGGCGCTGGCGGACGCCGGCGCCAGATCGTTCAGTTGTCTGTACCAACGGGCGGACTTGACCACCACGGTCGCGATGAGCATGTTCCTGCAATTTCTCGGTCAGTCGATCGAGACGACCGAAAGCCGGTTTCATGCGAGTAAGCCGACACGGCGCAAACGCGCGGCACCGGTTACGTGACGGCGCGATCAGGTCGTTGCGAGCGCAACAGGAGCGTTTTCCGATTCACGTTGTCAGCGCACGTCAGTGTGGTGCTTCGACCGTCACGTCAGCGCTGAATCGCGCGAGGCATGCCTGACGCACCCGATCGATCGGCATCGACCAATCTTCGTTCGGTGCGCGGCGGAATAGCCGCACGGTGTGCGGATACCACGGCGAGTCGCTGCGCTCGTGCATCCAGCGCCAGTCGATATCTTTTTCCGGCAGCATCACCCAACACGGCTTACCGAGCGACGCAGCCAGATGCGCGGTGGACGTGTCCACGCAAATCACCAGATCGAGCTGTTCGATGATGGCCGCGGTGTCCGCGAAATCGTCGAGCTGCGAGCCGAGATGAAGCAACGGTTGCGCAGCGGGCGGGTTGCGCGCTTCGTCTTCGCCCTGTCCTTTTTGCAGACTCACGAAGCTCAGGCCTGGCACGGTCCAGAGTGGCGCTAGCAGCGCGAGCGAAGGAATCGAACGATTCGCGTCGTTATGGTGCGCCACGTTGCCCTTCCACACGAGACCAATCTTGCGGCCGGCCGGCAGCGCATCCAACGCCGGCTGCCAGCGTTCGACCCACGCCGGTTCCGCGCTCAAACGCGTAGGGCGCGGAATCGTATCGATCAGCGTACGCAGATGCAGCGGCGCACTCATCAGGCTCGTCCAGCAGTCGTAACCGGAGGCGCGCGTCAACGCCGTGTCATGGTCGACCACCGCATCGATGCCGTCGACGGAAGCCATCAACCGATGCAGCGCCGGCATGCACGCGAACTCGATCCGTTTGGCTCCCTGTGCCTTCAGTAACGCGACATAGCGGCTGAACTGAATCATGTCGCCGAGGCCGTCTTCCTGCCAGACCAGCAGCGTTTTATCGGCGAGCGTTTCGCCGCCCCACTGCGGACAACCCAGCATGTCACGCGTCTTGTAGTGGACGAAACCCGGCTGAAAATAGCGGAACTCGTAAAGCTGCCAACCCTCTTCGAAATGCCCCATGCTGAGCAGCAACACAGCGAGGCCGAACTTGGCGTCGCCGTAAGCGGGACTCAATGCGAGCGCGCGACGATAAGCACGTTCGGCTTCCGCCAGCCGCCCGAGTTGCGCCGCTGCCGCGGCGAGGTTGTAATGCGCCTCGGCCAGATCGGGGCACAACGCCAGGGCCTGTGTAAAGGCCTCGATCGCCTCGGGCAGGCGGTCAAGTAAACGCAGCACGCAGCCCAGATTGTTGTGCGCCTGCACGATATCCGGCCGCCAGCGAAGCGCCTCGCGATATGAGCGCTCGGCGTCGCCGTAGCGCTCGAGCTTGGCCTGCACGATACCGAGGTTGTAGTGCGCCTCGGCATAATCCGGACGACTTGCGACCGCGCTTCGATAGGCCGCTTCGGCTTCGGGCAAGCGCGTGAAATCGGTCAGCACGGCACCGAGGTTCAGATACGCTTCCGCGTAATCCGGGCGCATCGCGAGCGCGAGCCGGCAGGCCAGTTCGGATTCTTCCAGCCGGTTCGTCGCTTTCAGCACGCCGGCGAGGTTGTTCAACGCTTCCGGATACTGCGGCCGGATCGTCAGCGCCTGACGATAAGCCGCGTCCGCTTCCGGCAGTTGACCCAGTTCCATCAACACGTTGCCGAGGTTGTTGTGCGATTCTGCGTGCTCGGGTAGACCCAGTAGCGCCGCGCGATATGCCGCTTCGGCTTCGGGCAGACGGCGCAATTCGTGCAGCACCATCGCGCGGTTGTAGTGCGCCTCCGCATAATCCGGACGTATTTCAATTGCCTGACGGTAGGACGCCTCCGCCTCGTCCTTGTAACCGAGTCCGTAGAGCACGATGCCGAGATTGTGGTGGGCGTCGGCCCGGTCCGGCCGCAGAACGATCAGTTGCCGGTACATCGCCTTGGCCGCCGACAGTCGCCCAAGCGATTTGTGCAGCATGCCGAGGCTGTCGTACACCTCGACGTAGCCGGGTTTGATCTGCAAACAGCGGCGCCAGTAGTCTTCCGCCTCGTCCAGCTTGCGCAGCGCGAACGAACAGGCGCCGGCGATATTCAACGCGTCGGCGCGGGCGTCGGCGGATATCGTTGCGTTTTCAAGGAGCGGCGCAACCCGTTGCAATGCGTCGGCGAACTGTCCGGTCGAACATAGCGCGACGGCCTGCTGGTTGAGGTCGGTGATCGAGGAATCGGTCGTCTGCGTCGTGGTCATGAGTCGTGGTGCATGGAGACCGGCGCGGCGCCGGCCAGGTCGATCGTGGGTTGCGTGCCGCGGCAAAGCGCCGCGCCGGACGGAATGCGCAACATCTACCACGCAGCTTAAGCGAATCGGCGGCCGGGTAACGGCGGGAAATGAACGGTGTTCGGCCCTCTAATCCCGCGCTATAACCAGGATCACGCGAGAAAAGTTCGCGCCGCAGTGCTAGAATCGCCCCGCTTTTAACTTTCAATCTCATGACTCTACGCGCCCGCAACCGCATGACCGCCTGGCTTGGCCTCGTCGCCATGTGTCTGGTCGTGTTCGCGCCGCTCGTAAGTCAACTGCTGGTGTCGAACCGCGCGGGCGAGCCGATCGCCGCGCTCTGCTCGGCGCTTCAGCCGCGCGGACTAGGCGAGCTCAGCCAGTCCGTCGTCGCCACGCCGGCACCGGTTCAACTGAGCCATAACGACGCGTTCGGTGCCTGCGGCTACTGCCATCTGCTCGAACATCACGTCGCCATGCCGACGGTCGCCGCCGTCGAACCGCAAGCCGCACTCACGCTCGCCGGCACCGCCGCGCCCACACTCTCCACCCGCTTCACGCCGCTCGGCGCGTTTCCGTCCGGACGCCCTCGCGCCCCGCCCGCTGTTTCCTGATCGCTGCCGGTCCTGATCGCGCATTTGTCGCACCCGTATAGGGCGCGCGCGGTCGTCTGTTCAATGCATCAAGGAAACGTTCATGTTCAACTTCGCCCCGCGAAGCCTGTCCGCTCGCGCCCGCCGCGGCGCACGCGGCTTGATCTCCGCTCGCCTGCCGCTGCCGTCCTTGCCGGTCTGTCTGCCGGCTTTCATTCCGGCCTTCGTGCCCGCCTTCGTGCCGGCCCTCATGCCTGCTTTCGTTTCGACAACGGCCCGCGCCGATACCGTCATCGCCGAAGCCACGCTGCCCGCCGTCAATGTCACCGCCAGCGCGAATACGGCGGCCGCGCCGCGCGCCGTCGATCCGAATCTGCCCGCCTCGGTCGAGACCGTCACGCGCGATCAGTTCGACAACTGGAATGTGGTCAACACCGAAGACGTGCTGAAGTACATGCCGAATCTCGCGGTGCGCAAGCGCTTTATTGGCGATCTGAACTCGATCATCGCGGTGCGCGGCACCAGTAATTCGCAGAGCGCGCGCGGTCTCGTCTATGCCGACGGCCTGCTGCTCAGCAATCTTCTCGGCAACAACTATTCGTTTCCGCCGCGCTGGTCGATGGTGTCGCCCGACGAGATCCAGCAGGTCGATGTGATCTACGGGCCCTATTCCGCGCTCTATCCGGGCAATTCGCTCGGCGCGACGGTGCTCATCAGCACGCGCATGCCGAAGCAGTTCGAAGCCAGCGCCGACGTCAAGGCGTTCACGCAGCATTTCAGCCTGTTCGGCGTGAATCAGAATTTCAACGGCAACGAAGCGAGCGCGTCGATCGGCGACCGGGTCGGCAAGTTCTCGTACCGGCTGGACGTGAATCATCTGGACAACACCAGCCAGCCGCTGCAATTCGCCACGCTCGCCAAATCCGGCACGCCCGCGAAAGCCGGCGACGTGCCGGTCACCGGCGCGTATCTGTACAACAACCAGACCAACGCGCCGACGGCAGTGCTCGGCGTGAACGGCGAAGGCATTGAGCACACGATTCAGGACCAGTTCAAGCTGAAGATGCAGTACGACTTCACGCCGACGCTGCAGGCCGGTTTCACGCTCGGCTACTGGCATCAGACCTATAACAGCCAGACCTCCACCTTCCTGCGCGACGCGAACGGCAACCCCGTTTATAGCGGCAAGGTGGCGATTGGCGGCTACGAGTACAACATTCCCGCCGCCGCGCTCGCGCCGAGCCTCGGCTATAGCGAGAACTGGCTCTACGGCGTGTCGCTGCGAACGCGCTACGCCAGCGGCTGGAACGCCGAAGCGGTCGCGTCCTACTACGACGTCAGCAACAGCGTGGCGCGCACCGCCGCATCCGGGGCACCGGGCAACGGCCCCGGCACGGTGATTTTCGGCGACGGCACCGGCTGGAAAACGCTCGATCTGCGCAGCACCTACACGCCCGCCTCGAAACAGGCCGGTCTCGCGAATCACGCGCTGAGCTTCGGCTATCACTACGACAATTACTTCCTCGATAACGAGAGCTACAACACGCTGAACTGGCGCGATGGCGGAGCGATCACCTTCGCCAATGCATTCCGCGGCAAGACGCAAACCCAGGCGCTGTACGCGCAGGACGCATGGCGTTTTCTGCCACGCTGGAAGCTCGTGTATGGCGTGCGTTATGAAGACTGGCAAGCGTATGGCGGATCGCAAGCGCTGCCCGGCCAGGCGTTGCCGTTCAGCGACGCGAGCCAGCAGCATTTTTCGCCGAAGGCGTCGCTCTCGTTCGATGTGACCGACGATTTGATTCTGCGCGCGTCGATCGGCCGGGCGTATCGCTTCCCGACCGTCAGCGAACTGTTCCAGGGGCAAATCAATGGCTCGGCGATCGTCAACAACAATCCGAATCTGAAGCCCGAGGACGATCTCTCGAAAGAACTGACGGCGGAATGGGCACACTGGAATGGCGTGTTCCGCTTCTCGCTGTTTCAGGACGATGTGAAGAACACGATCTTCAGCCAGACCGATACGACCGTGATTCCGAACGTGACGAACTTCCAGAACATCGGCAAGGTGCGCTCGCGCGGCGTGGAAACGAGTTACTCGGGACAGGACGTGTTCATGCATGGCCTCGATCTGATCGCCAGCGTCGCCTACACGCAGTCGAAGATCATCGCCAATGCGCAAAATCCGGCCACGGTCGGCAAGTACTTTTACCGGATTCCGCTGTGGCGCGCGAATCTCGCGGCGACCTATCGCTTCGACGAACGCGCGGCCCTTACGCTCGCCGCGCGCTATTCGGGCCGCCAGTACAACACGCTCACCAATACCGACACCAATCCGGACGTATTCGGCGGCACCAGTTCGTACACCGTGGTGGATGCGAAGTTCACCTTCCGGCCGACAAAGCTGAGCGAGATCGGTGTCGGCGTCGACAACCTGTTCGACGCGCGCTACTTCGTCTACCACCCGTATCCGGGCCGCACGTTCTATGTGGAAGCGAAGCTGCGCATGTAAGCGCGCGCAGAACGCGTTCGTCGTGCGGCGAAAGCCGCTCGGCCTAACACCCATTTCAGGAGGATTTCATGTCCACCACCACCGCTCAACGCGTCGTCGCCGCGACTGACACAGCCAACCCCGGCTATCGCACACTATGGCGCTGGCATTTCTACGCCGGCCTCTTCGTGATGCCGTTTTTGGTCGTGCTGGCGATCACCGGCACGTTGTACTGCTTTCAGCCGCAAATCGAGCCGCTGCTGTATCCGCATCGGCTGGTCGTCAAACCGCAAGTGGTGCCGAAGCTGACCGAAGACGCGCTATTGAGCAACGCGCGCGCGGCCATGCCGAAAGATGCCGTCGCGGTCACCGCCGCGATTGCGAGCGCGCCGGATCGCAGTACGGAATTCGTGTTCCGTCTTGCCAATGGGGAAAAACAAAGCGTTTATCTGAACCCCTACAACGGTGACGTGTTGGGCACGCTGAGCGTCGAGAACCGCTTCATGCAGGTGGACCGCATGCTGCATCGCAAGTTGCTGCTCGGCAAGCCCGGCGAGTTGCTGATGGAACTCGCCGCATGCTGGACGCTCGTGATGATAGGCACCGGCGTCGCGCTCTGGTGGCCGCGTGAGAAGACCACCGCGCGGGCCGCGCTGGTGCCGCGCTTCGCGCTCAGGGGGCGCCCATTGTGGAAGAACCTGCACGCCGTGATGGGCATCTGGCTCGCGCTCGGCGCGCTCGCTTTCGTGCTCAGCGGGTTGCCGTGGACGGGATCATGGGGCAAGCAGTTCAAGGCGCTCGCGACGGCCGCGAATCTCGGCGCACCGCCCGGTGCGTGGGGCGGCGCGCCGTTGCGTTCCGTCCTACCGTCCGGCACGCCTATCGATGCGGCCGCAACGTCCGGTACGTCAGCGAAGGTGGATAAAACCCGCGCGACACACGACGAACACGACGAACACGCCGGCCACGGCGCGAACGCCGCCGACATGGATTCGATGCCCGGCATGGTGATGGACGATTTGCCGTTGCCGCTCACGCCGTGGGCGGTTGGCAATTCTCGAGTGCCTACCTCCACTGAACCACACGCAGCGCAACCGAGGCCGCTATCGCTCGACCACGTCGTCGCGCAACTCGCCCCGCTCGGTTTGACCGACGGCTACAGCATCGTGCTCCCCACCTCGCCGGCCGGCGTTTACTCGGTCTCATACTTCCCCGGCGATCCGAAAGACGAACGCACGCTGTACATCGATCAATACAGCGGTGCGGTGCTGAAAGACATTCGCTACAACGACTACGGCGCCGTGTCGAAGGCCGTGTCGTATGGCACGTCGTTGCATATGGGCCGCTATTTCGGCCTCGCCAATCAATTGCTCTGCGCGGCGATTTCGCTCGGCCTCGCGGCGATGGCGGTGACCGGTTGCGTGATGTGGTGGAAGCGCCGCCCGCAACGTTCGCTCGGCGCGCCGTCGCGTGAACGCGCCGCGCCGCCGATGCGCGGCTGGAAAACCGGCCTCGTGCTGCTCGGCATGATTTTCCCGCTGATGGGCGCCACGCTGCTGGCCGTGTGGCTCGCCGACCGGACGATTTTCGGTCGCGGCGCACGGCAACCGGTCTAACGTCGTTACCTTCCGTCCACTTAGTCGATTCTGTCGAACCATGGAGCACATCATGACCACGTCACGTCAACTTTTCCTCGCCGCTTTGCTGGGCGGCGCCGCTTTTCAGGCATTCGCGGCAGCCCCCGCATCCGCATCCGCGAGCGTGTCCGATTGCTGGATCCGCGCGTTGCCGGGCAATCTGCCCAAGGGCGGCTATTTCAAGGCCCATAACGCCGGCGACCAGCCGGTGAATCTCGTCGGCATCAGTTCGAACGCGTTCGGCATGGCGATGCTGCATCGAACGCAAAGCCAGGGCAGCACGTCGTCGATGGAGATGGTCGAACAGGTCGCGGTGCCCGCCCACGGCACGCTCGCGTTTGCGCCGGGCAACTATCATGTGATGCTGGAAGAGCCGAAACACGAGCTCAAGGTCGGCTCGTCGATTCCACTGACCTTCTCGTTCAGCAACGGCCAGAAAGTCACGGCTTCCTGCGCCGTGAAGAGTGCGGGTACGATGGGCCAGTAACACGCTGGACAGACAGCGCCGCGCGCTTAAAATCCTTCTGGAGATAAACCCGGCGCCGCAATCGGACTCACGCTTGCCTGTGCCATGCGGCCGGCCCCACCACTCACTCAGGAGAAGCACGATGAACTCGAAACTTGGTCGGCCCGCGTTGATCGCCGCCGCGCTCGCCGGCCTCGCGGCAGCGCCCCTCACCGCAGCGCACGCCGACGAAAAAGTGCAGTGTTACGGCATCGCCAAAGCCGGTCAGAACGATTGCGCGAGCAAAACCGGCGTGCATGGCTGCGCCGGCGAGGCGAAGGTCGACAACGATCAAGGCGACTTCAAGACCGTGCCGAAAGGCACCTGCAAGAAGATGGGCGGCAAGATCGACGGACAGACTTAATCACCCGCTGTGCCGCCCGTGTCGTCCACTCCGCTGCCGTCAACGAACGCCACCGCTTCGGCGCACGCGCCGCCGCGCGGCGTCGGGATCGGTTTGCGTCACGCGCACTACCGCGATTTTCTTGACACCACGCCGCCGGTCGATTGGGTCGAAGTCCACAGCGAAAACTACTTCGGCGACGGCGGCTTCGATCTGCATGTGCTACACGCCGTGCGCCGTGATCTGCCGGTCAGTCTGCATGGCGTCGGCCTCGGTCTCGGCTCGGCGAAACCGCTCGACCCGACGCACGTCGCGAAGCTGAAACGCCTCGTCGAGCGGATCGAGCCCGCGCTCGTTTCCGAGCATTTGTGCTGGGGCGCGACGGCGGCCGGTCATTTGAACGATCTGCTGCCTATGCCGCTAACCGACGCGGCGCTCACGCTGCTGTGCGCGCGCGTCGGCGAGTTGCAGGATGGGTTGGGCAGTCCGGTTCTGCTCGAAAACGTCTCCACCTACGTACGATTCCGCGACGACCAGTACGGCGAGACCGCCTTTCTCGCCGAGCTCGCGAAGCGTACGGGTTGCGGCGTACTGCTCGATGTGAACAATCTGTATGTCAATCAGTGCAATCACGGCGAGGACGCCATGGCGGCAATGAACGCGCTGCCGCCCGGCGTGGTCGGTGAAATTCATCTAGCGGGTCACAGCGTGACGGACGTGGCCGTAATCGACGATCATGGCGCTCGCGTCGCGGACCCGGTGTGGGCGCTGTACGAATACGCGGTACGACGATTCGGCGCGATACCGGCGTTGATCGAGTGGGACACCGATCTGCCTGCGCTGAATATTCTGCTGGATGAAGCCAGTCGCGCCCGTGAAATCCAAACCGCGAACCACACCGCACGGTCGGCCTCTTGTGGAGACGCAAACCATGCGCGCCTCGCTTGAGTCGCTGCAGCGCCTGTTTGCCGAGTCGCTGGAAACGGCACAGCGGCCGGTTCTTGCGCAACTGCGCACCGATGCCGCGCTTCAAAAGGCGCGGATCGATCTCTATCGAAACAACGTTCGCTCGCATCGGCGCGATGCGCTCGCAAGCGCGTATCCCGTCTTGCTGGCGCTGGTCGGGGAGACGTACTTCAACGCACTGTCGAAGGCCTACGCACACGACCATCCCTCGCGAAGCGGCGATCTGAATCGGTTCGGCGCGGCGCTGCCGGAGTTTATCGAGCGTTACGAAACCGATCCGCAGTACCGCTATTTTGCCGACCTCACGCGACTCGAATGGTCGCTGCACGTGGCCCACTACGCGGCCGACGCGACAACACTCACGCAAGCGGAATGGGCCGCAATTCGTCCCGACGATCTGCTCGACGCACGACTCGCCATCCACCCCGCTTGCGCGCTGATTGCTTCGCGCCACGCCATCGCCGATATCTGGAAAGCTCATCAGCCGGGCGGCTCGTTTCCAACGCGGATCGATTCGCCGAGTTACGCGCTGGTCGTGCGTCCCCGTTGGCACCCCAACGTACTCGTTCAATCCGCCGCAGCACACGCAGCGTTCGGCGCGTTGCAACGCGGAGCAACACTCGATGAAGCACTCGACGCCGCCTTCGGGATCGACGCCGAATTCAATTTCACGTCGCAATGGCGCGAATGGATCGCCACCTCCGCCATTACCGGCCTCGTGCACGACGCGCGGCCGTAGGCCGGAGCCACGCCAACGCCCGGATCGTAAAGGCTCTTCCAGCCTGACCGCGCGCAAGACTTTTGATCAGTTCGACAACGCCAACGCCGCCGTGTATAAGCCTGTAGAGCATGGCACCTCAAGGTCTACACCCGATGATTTCGCAAATTAAACAGATCTTCAGCGACTCGAACCATCACGTTCGCAGCCGCCTGCTCGGTATCTACGGCGTGCTGATCGCCACCAACGTAATCGCATGGCTCTGGGCACTCATCGCGTTTCGCCATCACCCTGTGTTGCTCGGCACCGCGCTGCTCGCGTACGGCTTCGGCTTGCGTCACGCGGTGGACGCGGACCACATCGCCGCGATCGACAACGTCACACGCAAACTGATGCAGGAAAAGAAGCGTCCGGTCACGGTCGGCTTCTTCTTCTCGCTCGGTCACTCGACGGTCGTGGTGCTGGCTTCCCTCGCCGTGGCCGCGACTACTTCCGCGATGCAAGGGCGCTTCGACCACTACAAGGAAATCGGCGGCGTGGTCGGCACGCTCGTCTCCTCGCTGTTCCTGTTCGCGATCGCGCTGATGAATCTCATCATCCTCAAGTCGATCTATCAGGCGTGGCGCAACGTGAAGCAAGGCGGCCGCTACGTCGACGACGACTTCGACATGCTGCTCGCCAACCGCGGCTTCTTCTCGCGCCTCTTCAAGCCGCTGTTCCGGATGATTAGCCGTAGCTGGCATATGTACCCGCTCGGCTTTCTGTTCGGCCTGGGGTTCGACACCGCAACCGAAATCGCGCTGCTCGGCATTGCCGCCGCGCAGGCGTCGCAGGGCTTGTCGCCATGGGCGATTATGGTGTTTCCGGTGCTGTTCAGCGCCGGCATGTCGCTGATCGATACGCTCGACGGCCACCTGATGCTCGGCGCCTATGGCTGGGCGTATCTGAAACCGATCCGCAAGATCTACTACAACATGACCATCACGCTGGTGTCGGTGGTCGTGGCGATCGTGATCGGCAGTATCGAAGCGCTGGGATTGATCTCCGACCAGCTGAAACTGCAAGGTCCGCTGTGGGACGCGATCGGCGCGCTGAACGACAACTTCGGCACGCTCGGCTACGTGATCATCGGCATTTTCGCGTTGAGCTGGCTGGTGTCCGCGCTGATCTATCGCGCGAAGAAATTCGACGATATGGAGATCAGCCGGTAACGGATAACGCGCCGCTCACCCCACAACAAACCCACCAACGCCCCTTTATGGGGCGTTTGTGTTTTTCGCCCGTTTACGCTACATTTTGCTCGGTTATGCTCGATTTACCCGATAACTGAGACCGAGACCATGCAGCGAACCCGCCAGGAAGCTATCGATGGACTGCTGCCCGAGCAGCGTGAACAGTTGATTCTCGCGCGGCTGCGCGCCGAAGGGCGCGTGCTGGCGTCGGCGCTCGCGGCCGAACTCCAGACCTCGGAGCACACCGTGCGCCGTCATTTGCGCGATCTGGCCGATCAGGGGCTGTGCAAGCGCGTCTACGGCGGCGCCCTGCTCGCCTCGCCCGCCGACAAGCCCGCCGCCGTACGCATGGGCGAAGCCGTGGACCGCAAGGCGCGTCTGGCCGCCGCGGCCGTGTCGATCGTGCGGCCGAAGCAGATCGTTCTGCTGGACGCCGGCTCGACCAATGTCGCGATTGCGGCGGCGCTGCCTGAGCACGCCGACCTGACCGTCGTCACCAATTCGCCGGAAGCCTGCGCGCGCCTGCTGAACCGGCCTGGCTTCACCGTGATCCTGATCGGCGGCCGTATCGCGACAGGCGCGGCCGGCTCGGTCGGCGCGACCGCGCTACTGCAGGTTCAGCAGATCCGCGCTGACCTGTGCTTTCTCGGCGCCTGCGCGTTCGATCCCGACGAAGGGGTCGCCGCATTCGACGCCGAAGACGCCGAACTCAAACGGGCGATGATAAAAGCGAGCGGTCAGATCGCGATCGCACTGACCTCGGAAAAGCTGATGACCGCCGCGCCGTTTTCCGTTGCGCCCGCAACCGCTGTGGACCATCTGTTCGTCGAGTCCGACGTACCGGCCGTGCGCCTCGCGAAGCTCGAAGCGGTCTGCGACAACGTCGAGGTGACCCGCTCATGAGCGCCTCCCCGCCACTTATCAAGGAACGCGCGGCCACCCTCGGGGTGTTTCTCGCCAACGGTTTCGGGATCGGCGCATGGGCCGTCGAAGTGCCTCGTATCAAGGAAAGCCTGGCGCTCAGCGACACCGCGCTCGGCATTTCGCTGTTCGCGTTCGCGCTGGGCGCCATTATCGCCATGCCGCTCGCGGGGCAATTGGCGCCGCGCTTCGGCAGCGGCCGCGCAACCGCGCTGCTCGGCGCCGCCTTCGTCGTCGCGCTGCCGCTGCCCGCCTTCGCGCCCAACATGGCGGTACTCTGCATCGTGCTACTGGCGCTCGGCGCGGCGAACGGCGCGCTCGACGTGTCGATGAACGGGCACGCCAGCAGCATCGAAAGCCAATGGCACGCGCCGATCATGTCGTCGTTTCATGCGGCTTGGAGCGCGGGCGGTCTGCTCGGCGCGGCGACCGGCGCCATGCTGCAAAAGAGCGGCGTGGGCGTGAGCGGCGGACTGCTGATCCCGGGTGCCGTGATCGCCGTGCTGCTCGCCGGCGCCGCGCTCGTTGCGTTGCGCGATGTGGGCCCGAGAGCGGCCGCGCCGGCCAGCGGCTTCATGTGGCCGAACGGCGCCGTGATGAAGCTGGCATTGCTGGCATTCCTCTGCATGCTGGTGGAAGGCGCGGTGGCCGATTGGAGCGCGGTGTATTTGCGGTCCACACTGAACCAGCAGGCCAGCGTCGCCGCGATTGGGTATTCCGCGTTTGCGTTTTCAATGGCGGCCTGCCGGATTGTCGGCGACGTCTCGGTGCGCCGGTTCGGTTCGAGCAAGGTGGTCGCGCTGGGTGGCTTGATCGCCGTGGCCGGACTCGCGCTGGTGCTGAGCTGGCCGACCGTGCTCACCGCCTGCGTCGGTTTCGCGATGGTCGGCATCGGCCTCGCGAATATCGTGCCGGTGATCTTCAGCGCGGCGGGCCGCTCGACCGTCACGCCGGCGATCGGCGTCTCGATGGCGGCCACCGCGGGCTATGCGGGCTTCCTCGTGGGGCCGCCGTTGATCGGCCTTGGCGCGGGCCTGCTCGGTTTGCGCGTCGCGCTGTGCGTGCTGGTGATGGCCACGTTGACCGTCTGCCTGCTGGGCGGCAAGGCCGTGCGCAGCACACGGCTCGCCTAGAACACGCCAGGAATCACGCGGAAACGCACCCGCGTTTTGTAGCTTCGGTAACCGTCGTCGGCGGACAGCAGTTGCTCTTCGCGAACAATCCGCACCACCTGCAACGCGAACTGGCAGCTGTAGACCAGCAGGTTCTGCAGCCCAAAGTTCACCAGCAGAAAACCCATGTCGGTCATGAAGTAGCCGAGATACATGGGATGGCGCACGAACCGATACGCGCCGCGCGAGACGACGCCGCGATTGGCCGGCAAGATGCCGAACGAACGGCGCAGCGACGCTTTGGCGAACAGTTGCCAGAAAATCCCCAGCAATTGCAGCGCCGCGCCGACGTTTTCCGGCACGAGATGCGAACCGGGGCTCAGACGCACCGCGAGAAAGTAGTAGGTGCCGCCCATCGCGCAGATAAACGCGAGCGGTCGCCAGTCGCGCTGTATCGGGACCCGCGAGAAGAGCGACAGACCGACCGTCACGAAGGCCGACACGACCAGCAGCAGCAACGTGATCCGCTGCGGCGCTGCGAGCCACTGCCGGATCGCCGCATAGCCGAACAGGCTCAGCATCGACGCGGCGCCGACCCGCGCGGCGATTTCGACCAGCGCGTGACGCAGGCTGGGCGAGCTTGCCTCTTCAGCAGAGGTAGGAGCGGAGGCGGAAGCGCAAGCACAAGCGGCCAGCTCGGCGGTCTCGGACGCCTTCTCTTCCACTGCTCGCTCATGTCTGGAACGAACCTCGGAAGGCAGATCTCGCAACGGTGTCGGCGATGTCATAGCGCGCTCACTTGGAAATACGAAGGATTTGCGAAGCCAGTTGCGTAAAGCACGGCATCAGATCGTTGGGGGTCGCGGCGTAACAATACACGCCGACCGGCTGGGCCGGGTTATAGCAACGAGCCAGCGAATCCGGCGTGTTGGCCATGCACTTGAGCACGTCCGAGCCCAGTTCGTTGTCCGGGCCTTCCTGCTGAACCAGTTCCGGCCCATAACCCAGCGTGAACACATAAGTGCCTTCGATCCGCGCCTGCGCCGCCATCGCTTCGAGCAGATTGCGCGACGCCCGGTTGACGTTCACATAAGTGATATTGCCGTTCGGCACCGGGCGCGGCGTGGTGACGGGCCAGATGGGGAAGATCTGTTCGTTGATATTGTGCGCGTTGTACCACTTCGGCATGGCCGTCACGAGTCGGGTCGCGTTGCTCTGATAGCACGGCGAGCTCAGGGCCTGGCTCAACGCGTTCATGTTGTAGAGCCCCGTCATGGTGCCTGCCGTGTCGGGACTCGCGAGCGTGGCGGGCGTGTTGTTGCAACTACTCTGATTGGTCGTGAAATACGACGCGAAACTGTTCGGCGCGCCATCCGAGAAAAACACGATCACCCGCAGACTGGAGGGTTGCGTAATCACCGTATTCAACTGGTTGCGCGCGTTCCAGACCGCTTCGGCCGAATTGGTGCTGCCGCCGAAGGTATAGCTGTTGATGTCGGTCGTCATTAACGTGCGGTTGAAACCGCGCGTGTTGCCGTTGAACGGCACGTCGACCACCGTGCCATACGCGAAGTGCATCAGTGCCACACGGTCGTTGGTCACGTCGAAATTATTCAGGAACGCAATCGCGTTCGCGCGCACCGCGGCCGGCACGCCGGACACGTTCAGCGAACCGGTCGTGTCGATCACGAACGCCATATCCAGCGTTTTGCGGATTGCCTGCGACGAGGAACTCACGTTCAGGAGTTTGAAGCCCAGTGTATGCATGAAGGTAACCGGCACGCTCGCCTGGGCGGTCATGCCGATCGTCACGGTACCGGCGTTGAACACGATCGACGGCGTACCCGCCGTCACCGTCGAACCGAGAAAGCCCACCGGATAGTTCGCCGCGAAAAATGCCGAGGCCGCCTGCTGCGCATTGGCGGTCTGCTGGGTCTGGTTGTTGCCGCGCGTCACCGCTTCGCCAGCGGCGATCACGGCGCCGTCGGTGGCCGCGTCGAGGCGTGCCTTGATCATGTAGCCCAGCCCGGAATCCACCGCGAGCCCGAGAATGCCGATCAGTGCGATCAGCGACACCGCCACGATGACGCTGACCGATCCTCTCTGCCGTGCTGTGTGTGCCGCCATTTTTTTCATCGCTACCCCCGACCCGCGTTTTTTTATTCGAGTGTTTTTATGTTTGTCTGAATCAGAACACCGTCATTGCATAGAGATTCGGCGACAGTGCCGGCGTGGCGATGCCGCGGCCCAGCTTGAGCGAGCCGATCAGCGGCGTCTGATGATAGAAAGCTTCGACCACGTAGGCGATCTGACCGCTGGAAAGCTGGCCTTGCAGCAGATTCACCACCGGCGACGCGGCGCCCGCTGCCGGGATGTTGCTGCAACTGCCGGTGCCGTCCGTCGCCCAACTCGTGCCCGCGCTGCCGCAATTCCAGGTCTGGCTTGCCGGATAGTAGTTGCCGCCGTTCCAGCGGTATTGCGCGACCACGATCCCCGTGCAGTTGTTGCCGCTGCTGTCGCAGTTGTTGTTACCCATGATCTCGGTGATGTAGATCATGCCGTGCGCGGTCATGTTGAGCGGCGGCGTGGTCGCGGTCAGCGACGACATAATGGTCTGCATCGGATACGTGAGCGACGCGCGCGACGTCAGATTCGCGCCTTCGCGGCTCACGTTGATCAGGATCATCTGCGCCTGGATGTTGCGCGCAATGTCGTAGACCGGCAGCGCGAGCGCTACCAGAATCGGCAGCAACAGCGCCATTTCCACGCTGACAATGCCGCGCGCCGCGCGCCGGCCGTTGCGCCGGCTATGTGTGCCTGGTTTTATGCGTGTGGGCATGTCAGAAGCCCTCGTTGCGCATCGTCGCCGCGACGCTGAAGCTGAACTTGCCGTTAGCGAAAAACGGCTTGATCAGCGGTGTCAACATCGGCCAGATGCAGTTGATCTGCAGCACCACGATGTCGCCGGGATTGCCGAACATGCCGGCGCTGTAATTCGCCTGCGTGCTGTAGGTTTGGCTCGTGCCGCCGTTGATGGTGATCACGTAGCTCGGCGACACGTAGTTGTACAGGCCCATCGAACTGACCTTGATCTCCTGCAGCACCGCCTCGTAACGCTGCTGGTTGGTCGCGCTCGGATCGAGATTGCTTTGCCCCGTCACCGAGTAGCGCGCGCCTTCCCGCACCGCGTATTGCATGGTCAGGTTGACCCACAACGCTACGCCCAGATCCATGGCAATGCACAGCAGCAGGAACAGCACCGGCGCGATCAGCGCGAACTCGAGGGTGGCGACGCCGCCCTGCTTGCGTCGATTGCGCATGCGGCCCGCGACAGGGGTTGCGGCGCAGGCGCCGGCTTCACAAACGGTCTTACGGCGAACGGCTTTCATTTCGGCTCCTGATCGATCGCCATCGGCTTGCCGGCGAATCGCTCGCCGCGCCCGGCCGGCAGCCGCAGCGGCCAGCTCAGCGCACCCAGCAGCGAGCGTGGTTGCGCGCCGTCGGCGAGACCGGTGGCCGGCCACTCGTGCTTCGACGGCACCCAGCGCGTGCCGAACAGGTGATCCCACAGCGGCAGCAACTGCGTGAAGTTATGGTCATAGTGCTCGACACGGTTCGAGTGATGCAGGCGGTGATATTGCGGATTGTTGATCCAGGTGCTGTAGCGGCCGAGATCGATGCGCAGATTCAGATGCGCGAAATAGTTGCCGATCATGAACACCAGCGACGTCGCGCCGACGATCGCCGGGGAAACTTTGAACATCACGCCGACCAGCGGATAGAGCAGACACCCTTTGATCAGCATTTCGAACCAGTGATGCCGCAGCGTCACCGTCACGTTGAATTCCACCGCGCTGTGGTGCAGCGAATGCAGCTTCCAAAGCAACGGCCACGCGTGCTGCAGGCGATGAAACGCATATTCGAGGAAGTCGATGGTCAGCAACACGATCACGAACGACGCCAGCGCGCCCCACCCGTGCGACACCAGCACCACCATGCCGCCGCCGAGCGCATTGACGATCGCCACGCTGGCGGCCGCCAGCAGCGGTTTCACCGCCTCGGCCAACACCAGATACAGCCCTGCATACATCACGTTGAACCGCTGCCCGGCGCGCGATTGCAGCAGCTCAGCCGGCCAGCGGCGCTCCAGCACCGCCCCCACGGCCATGATCGCCAGCACGAGCAGGTAGCCACGCAGCCACAGGCCGGCGTGGTGCAGCAGATCGGCAAACGCGCTCGATGCAAACATGGAATTCCCCGGTGAATATTCGTGCACGACCGGCACACCCGGCCGCTCAACCACCCATCCCGCTCATGACCGGGAACAGCTGGCGGACCAGCTGGATCGCGGACGGGCCGACCAGCACGGCCATCAGCGTCGGGAAAATAAAAAACATCAGAGGAAACAGCAGCTTTAATGCGATCTTGGCAGCCTGCTCCTCGGCACGCAAGCGCCGTTTGGTGCGCAGGTTGTCGGTATAAACACGGAGCGAATCGCCCACGCTGGTGCCGAAGCGCTCCGCCTGAATCAGCATCGCGGCGAGCGTGTCGATGTCCTCGACGCCGGTACGCAGCGACAGGTTGCGCAGCGCCTTGTCGCGACCCGAACCGGCGCGCAACTCCAGCAGCACCATCTCGAACTCGTCTTTCAGCGCGAGGCTCTTTACGCCGATTTCCTGCGTGACGCGCATCATCGCCGCGTCGAGGCCGAGGCCCGCTTCCACGCAGACGGTCATCAGGTCCAGCGCGTCGGGCAAGTCTTCGAACAGCTTGCGCTGGCGGCGCCGGATCAGCCGCGCCAGCACCACGTTCGGCAGATAGAAGCCGAGCGCCGACGCCGCCAGCACCGTGAGCAGCAGATACAGGTGCTGATCGGCCTCGAACGCGCCGCCGAACACGATCAGCGCGATGCCCGGTAGCACCAGCGCGAACAGCGTCTTGGCCGCGAAAAAAATCGCCGCCGCGGAAGGCGCGCGAATCCCCGCATTCGCGAAGCGCAAGCGCAACGCCGATTTGTCCCAGTCGTCTTTCGGCAGCGACAGCCGCGCGACCCGTTCCGATACCTTGGTGATCGTTTCGACCCAGTTCTTTTGCGCGCCGGAGCCGCTGTTGCCGTCGATCGCGATCCCGCCCGTCGAACCCGCCTGCGTGAGCCCTTCGATGCGCCGTTGCACCGGGTCGGGCCGCAGCAACACCATCGCCTTCAGCGCGGCGCCGAACACGATCAGGAACATCACTCCGAGCAAGACGATCTGTGCTGTTTTCATGGTCTGCGGGCCGGGCCCGCGCTCCTCGTGTCGAAAGCGATGGTCTAGATATGAATCCGCACGATCTTGCGCATCCACAGCGTGCCGAACAGCATCATGGTCAGCGACGCGCCGCCAAGCTGCATGCCGGCCGGGTCTTTCCAGAACACACTGACGTAGTCCGGACTGAGCACCGTCAGCGCCGCGATAACCACGAACGGCAGCGCAATCAGCACCCAGGCCGACAGACGCCCTTCCGCCGACAACACCCGGACCTTGCCGAGCAGCTTCATCCGCTCGCGAATGATCCCGCTGATGCAGCCGAGAATCTCCGCGAGGTTGCCGCCGGCTTCGCGCTGGATCAGCACGGCGATCACGAAGTAGCGCAGATCCTCGACCGGCACACGGTCCACCATGTTCAGCAGCGCATCGTTCAACGACACGCCGTAGTTGATCTCGTCGAACACGAGCGCGAACTCGCCGCCGAGCGGGTTCGGCAATTCGTCGCCGACCATGCCGAGCGCGGCGGGAAACGAGTGTCCGGCGCGCAGCGCACGGGCGATCAGATCGGCGGCATCGGGCAACTGGCGTTCGAGCTGAAGCACCCGTTTGGCGCGCTTGCGACGCAGGATCAGTGCGGGCAGCAGGCCAGGCACCACCGTCAGCAGCACGATGGTCAGCGCGGGCAAGCCGCACAGCATGGCGAGGAAACCACCGCCGAACGCGCACAGCAGCGTATAAGCGACAAAGCGTGCCACCGACCATTTCAGGCCAGACTGCTGCAACTGATGATCGAGTGCATGAATGCGTGGAATCCGCAGCAGCAGGCGCGTGACGAACGGTGACTCGCTCAAAAGACGCTGCTTGAGAATCGACAACGGCGCGTTGCTGACGTTGCCCGCCGCCGAGAGCGCGCGCAGCCGTTCGTCCATGCGCTTGACGGCCGGCCCGTGATGGCTGCTCCAGAACAGATAGACACCCTCGATCAGTAGCACGACCGCGAGAAACGCGAGTACCGCGAAGGCGATAAACGATGTGTTCATGTCATGCTCCCCCAACCCGTTTGAACGCTGCGCCGCTCATACTTCCAAACGCCGCGCCGGATCGAATAGCTGATCGGGCAGCGTGATGCCGAAGCTCGCCAACCGCTCGTGGAAAATCGGCCGCACGCCGGTCGCACCGAAATAGCCTTTGATCATGCCGTTCTCATCGACACCGGTCCGCTTGAACGCGAAAATCTCCTGCATGTTGATGATGTCGCCTTCCATGCCGGTGATTTCCTGGATGCTCATCAGCTTGCGGCGGCCGTCGGTCAGACGCGAGGCTTGCACCACCACCGTGATCGCCGAGGCGATCTGCTGACGGATCGCCTTGATCGGCATCGTCAGGCCAGCCATGCCGACCATGTTCTCCAGACGCGTCAGCGCATCGCGCGGTGTGTTCGCGTGCAGCGTCGCCATCGAGCCTTCGTGGCCGGTGTTCATGGCGTGCAGCATGTCGAGCGCTTCGGCGCCGCGCACTTCGCCGAGCACGATGCGGTCGGGGCGCATCCGCAGTGCGTTGCGCACCAGCGAACGCTGCGAGATTTCGCCCTTGCCTTCAATGTTCGGCGGCCGCGTTTCGAGCCGCAGCACGTGTTGCTGGCGCATCTGCAGTTCGGCCGCGTCTTCGATCGTCACGACCCGTTCGTCTTCCGGAATGAAGCCGGACAGCAGATTGAGCAAGGTGGTCTTGCCGCTACCCGTGCCGCCGGAAATCAGCACGTTCAGCTTGGCCTTGATCAGCGCTTCGAGCAGTTGCGCCATGGCGGGCGTGAAGCTCTGGTTGTCGACCATGTCGGCGACCGTGAGCGGATTCACCGCGAAGCGGCGAATCGACACCAGCGGGCCGTCGATCGCGGAGGGCGGAATGATTGCGTTGACGCGCGAACCGTCGGGCAAACGCGCGTCGACCATCGGCGTGGATTCGTCGATCCGCCGGCCGACCCGCGACACGATCCGCTCGATGATCTTCATCAGATGCGCGTCGTCGTAGAAGGTCACGTCGGTGTGTTCGAGGCGGCCGCGCCGTTCAACGTATACATGCTGCGACGTGTTGACCAGAATGTCGGAGATGGTCGGATCGTTGAGCAAGGGTTCGAGCGGACCGAGGCCGACCATTTCGTCGTGTACGTCCTGCGCGAGACGGCGGCGCTCCAGTTCGTTCAACGCGATCTTGTCTTCGTCGACGATCTTTTCCACCAGTTGCGCGAGTTCGCGCTTGATCTGTTCGGGCGACAGGCGTTGCAGCTTGTCGAGTTCCACCCGGTCGATAATCGCCTGGTGGATGTTCATCTTGAGTTCCTGATACGCGCGCCGCGCCGCCAGGCTTTCAGCCGCGACACCGGCCGCCGCCGCGCCGCCGGCCGCATCGAACGGCATGCTGCCGTTCTGCATCATCAACTGTTCGCGCAATGACATGGTGCTCTCCGCTGGGTTTTATAGGGCCGCCGGTTCATGCCGCTCAATGTCCGGTCTTCAGGCGCGGCGCCGCATTCGGCCGGCCCGGCAAAAGACGGCCGAACACGCTCTTGCGCGGTCCCGCCGGCAACGGCGGCCACAGCAGATCGGCCAGTTGCACGATGCCTTGTGCCAGCGCCCCGCCCTTCGAGGCCGTGACGAGCGGCACGCCGTGATTGAGGGCTTCGGTGGCCTGCTTTTCGTCGCGCGGCAGGTGATGCGCGATCTTCGCGCCGAAGGTTTCTTCGAGCGTCGTCAGGTTGATACGCGCGTTCTTTTCGTATTGATTGACGATCAGTTTCAGCTTGCTCGCCGCATAGCCCAGCTCGCGAAAAATATCCAGCATGCGGCGCCCGGCGTGCAGATACAGCACGTTTTGCCGCACCACCATGCAGATCGAGTCGCTGTGATCGAGAGAATGGATCGCGAGCGGATTGATGTTCTGGCCGACGTCGATCAGCACCGCGTCGTATTGCTCGCGCACCAACGTGAGGATCCGCTCCAGATGCGTGGCGCGCAATTCACCCGATTTCACCGGATCGCCCGCGCCGGCCAGCACGTCGAGATTCGGATGCACATGCATCACGCAGGCTTCGAAGAACGCGGCGTCGAGCCGGTCGATCTGCGAGCACAGGTCCGCGAGCGTGGCGGGCGGGGTTTTATCGGCCACCAGCAGGCTCGCATCGGCGAACTGCTGGTTCAGATCGATCAACAGCACGCGTTTGTCGCGCTGCGCGGCCAGCGCATAGGCGAGATTCACGGCGATCAGCGTGGTGCCGCTGCCGCCCTTGCAGGACGTGAACGACACGACCCGGCCCTCGCGACGCAGGCCGGCGTGTTTTTTGGCCGACACATGCGCGAGCGCGTCGGTGAATTCGGCTTCGTCGAGCGGCCAGGACAGCACGTGGCGCACGCCGACCCGCATCGCCGCCATCAGCAGCGTGGTAGACGGCGACGGCGTTACCAGCATGCAGTGCAGATGCGGTGTGTGCGACAACGCCTCTTCGACGCCGCTCAGGTCACGCGGCGTCAGGTCGGCGTCGTCGACGATCAGCAGATCGGCGCTGCGGATCGCCGCGGCGTGCACCCGCAACTGTTTCGCGGTGCCATGCAGCGTGCGCAGACGGAACGCCATGCCGCTCGCTTCGAGACGCGCCGCGATGCGTGGCGCGCGCTCGGCGCTGGACGAAATCAGAAGGGTGTCGATCATGGTGTGTCTCCAGGCGTGAATCCGGACCGTCGCGCGCAAGCGCTTCAGTAGTTGCTCGACGTGCCGATGCCGATCGTGAAGCTGTTGGTCGGCGCGGCCGGCGCCGTGAACGATTTGACGTAGCTCTTCTGCGCGGACGCGGCCGCCGTGCCGTCGATGCCTGCCACTGGATTCGTGTTGGCCGAGCCTTCCGGATTGAGCGTCTGCATTTCCCGGATCTGCCGGACCGAGTCGCCGAAGGTGGCGTCCCAGTGCGGCGTCGAAGTCATGCAACCGGACAGCGCGGCGCAGCAGCCCGCGCACAGCGCGGCCCGGATCAGTGTGTGGATGGATGTCATGTCGATCTCCAGAGGGTCGCGCATCAATGGACGGCGGGGGCGTCGTGGCTGTCGGGCGTGGGCGGAATCACCGCCACGTCGGCCGCCGACGACTGAGCCGGCGCGGGGACCGGTTTCGGCGTCGGAATCTGCGCCGGCGCCATCGCCGGTGCCGTTCCTGGTGCCGGCGCCGGCATGGGTGCCGGGCCGTCCGCGCCAGGTACCGCGCGCTTCGTGCCTTCCATGTGGCCGGTCAGGTACACGTTCGTTTCACCCGCGTCGCCGAAATGATCGGTGGGCAGCGGATAGTGCTGCGGCAGCGGTTTCGCGAGGCGCGGCGTCACGACGAACACCAGTTCGGTCTTGTCCTGTTCGTAGTTGGTGCTGCGGAACAGCGCGCCGAGCACCGGCAGTTCGCCGACGCCGGGCAAGCCCTTCAGCGTACCGGTCACGTTGCTCTTCATCAGACCGCCGATCGCGAAGCTCTGACCGTCGTACACCTGCAGCGTGGTCGAGGCGCGCCGCGTGGTGATCAGCGGCAGGATCGACGTCACATTGCCGTTGCCGGCGCTCACCACCACGCCCGTCGACGACAGTTCCGACACTTCCGGCGACACCTTCAGATTGATGCGACCGCCTTCGAGCACGGTCGGCGTAAAGGTCAGGCCGACGCCGTATTGCTCTTCCTGCAGCACGATCGTCGTGCCACCCGTGCCGTTGCTTTGCGGCACCGGGATATAGACTTTGCCGCCAGCGAGGAAACTCGCTTCCTGACCGCTGATCGCCATCAGGTTCGGCTCGGCGAGAATCTTCACGAGCTGATCGGTTTTCTGCGCGTCGACGGTCAAACCGAGCGGCGAGTTATTCGCTTTCGACGCGGTCAGCGCGCCGAGGCCGCCAGACAGGAAATTCGCCAGCAGCCCGAAGCTCCAGCTGCCGATACCGCCGTTCAGATTCGCTTGCACGCCGAGCTGGTCGATCAGCGTCTTCGAGACTTCCGCGACCTTCACTTCGAGCATGACCTGCTGCGGCGCGGCCACTTGCATCATGTTGATGATGCGTTCCCCGCTCGCCCCGCCAAGCGATGGCGTCGGCACGCCCATGGCGCGCGGCGCGGCGCCCACCGGCAGCGGACCGCTGCCCATCGGTGCGCCGCTTTGCAGCGGGGCGGTGGGCCGGGCCACGAAGGCGCGCGCCAGTTCCATCACGCGTTCGGCCTTGACCGCGTCGGTGACGGTGCCGGTCAGCACCAGCGTGTCGGCGGCAGCCCTTACCTGAATACCGGTTTCCTCGGGCATCAGCGTGGCGAGCGTATGTTGCAGGCCACCCGGGTCGGCGCCGACGCTCACGTCGATAATCGTGCAGGAGCCGCTGCGGCCTTGCACGATCATGTTGGTGGTGCCGACGTCCGAGCCGAGCAGATAAAGCGTTTGCGGCGAGACGAGCATGGCCTGCACGATCGACGGATTGCCGACCGTGCGCGAACGCACCGGCTCGCGGATGTCGACCATGGCCGACTTGCCGACCGGAATCGTCACTTCGGTATGGTCGGCGATCGGGCCGCTGCAATTCGGTCCGCGGCTGGTTTGCTGCATGCCGCGTGAGGTTGCGCCGCCGCTCATGCCGCTGGCGGCGATGGTCAGATGCACCGTGCCGTTGGGGGCCACCGTGATCGGCGTGCCCGGCAAACCCGGTACGTCCTGAGCGCTGGCCTGGGCCACCGGCAGCATCGCCAGCGACAGCCCGAGCAGCACGCAGGTACAGGCGTCGGCGATCCGGGTACGGCTGCGTGGTGCAAGCGAATTTGCTTCGCGCGGGCCGAGCGGGTGCTGCGGCGCGCAAGCGCGCTGTGTCGTTCTGGCGTTCATGTCCTACCCCCGTTGAGTGCCGCTTTTTTTACGCGCTGCCGGTCTAACTCAGTCGCGCGTATCGGTCACGGCTTGCAGGCTTAAGCCTGTCAAAAACATTCTTGTCTTGCGTCGGCGCCGTCGAGTACTCGCACGCAGTTGCCCGGTGCGCGCAGCGCCACTTTGCGCACGATCCGCAACGGCTTCGGTTCGGACGCGGCGACCGCGACCGCCACGACCGGCGTCTTCAACAGCGTGGACTTGGTCGCGCCGGCGGTGTCGATCGCCTGCGGATCGATCTGATTGCGCAACACCAGGGAAAGCGTGCCGATGCTGCGCGCCAGATCGATTTTCTCGGCCTGTTCCGGCGACACTTCCAGCGTCACCGCGTCGACCACTTTCGGTTTGGTTTCGTCGCGACCCACTTGCTGAGCGACCGCGAGGACGAGAATCTTTTCGAGCACGATCTTCGATATGTTCTGGTCGTGTTGGCCGGCAGCGGCGCTACCGTCTTTCTGCGTATTGACGATGATGTCGACGTAATTGCCCGGCAGCGCGAAACCTGCCACGCCGATCACGTCGTTCACCCGCACCGTGATGGCACGCTGGCCTTCGCCGATCACCGCCGAGAGACCGCCGAGCGTGCCGACCGGGGTCAGCTTCGCGTCGACCACCGGCTCGCCGTGCAGCAGACTATCTTTCAGCACACGGCCGTCGAGTTTCTGAATGTCGGTGTATGCGCCGGGCGGCACGCTATTAGAGGGCCAGTCGGTGAGCTTCAGGAAATCCGGTCCGATGCGCTGGCCGAGATTGATATCCGTTGCGGCCACCACGACTTTGGTGGTGGCGTTCGACGACTGCGAGACCATCCAGCGCGAGGCGAACACCACGGCGGTGAGCCCGGCCAGCGTCGCGATCAGCAACATCGTTACAGCGCGCGCGTTTTTCATTTTCAACCCCCGAATTGTTGTCCCACCTGGCACGCGTCACACGCTGGCGAACAACACGAGCGCGCTGCCTATTGCTATGGCCACTCCGTACGGCATGGTCCCCATTGCACTATGACTGGCGGCACTGCCGGTCCGTTGCAGCACGCCGCTTCCGGGCGTCGCGCAACGGGCCAGCAAAGCGGCCGCCTGACTCAGGCCGGTGCGCATCTGACGGCGCCGCAGCATGATTGCCAGCGACCCGATCGCACCGATCGCGCAGGTCGCCAAACCAATTTCAAAGGCGCCGAAAGCACCGCAGTACGCGCCGATCGCTGCCATCAGCTTCACGTCGCCGGCACCCATCAGACGCATCGCATAGCCGGGCAGGAAAATCGCACCACCCACCGCCATGCCGCCCAACCACATCGTCATCGCCTCGAATCCGCCGTGCGTGTAGCACTGCACCGGAATCGCCACGAGCAAACCTGTTGCCACCAGCCAGTTAGGAATCCGGCGCGTTTGCAGGTCCCACACGGCAGCCAGCAGTGCCAGCGTCATCACGCAGGGTCCAACCGGAAAAGGAACGCCATTCATCGCCAGCTCCGCTTCAAGGATCGAGTTGCCCTTCTTTACTGGAGTAACGCTTCGTTCGGCACGGATGCCGTCGCTACCCTGTCTCGAAGGACCGTCGAGACAGGGCGAGCGATCGGGCTTTGCGCCGCCGGGGCGGCACGACTCACGCAGCCGGAGCGGCCACGCCTGCCAGTTGCGTCGAGATATAGCCAAACACCGTGTTCAGATTCGTTGCGATCAACTTGGTCGCGGTAATGATCGCCACTGCGATCAACCCGGCCAACAGGCCGTATTCGATCGCTGCCACACCGTCTTCTTCGCGCAGAAATTGCTGGATCGTGTTCTTCATGCTAACCCCCGTAAGAGTGAAAGTTGACTGCGGTTGGTGCCCCTGCGGCCGCCTGAAAACAGGCTCGCCGAAGCGGCGTTCAGGTCCGTCCATCGGACGGAAAAAAGTGGCGGGGTCAGCGCTTCACGTCATCACGATCACCTGCGGCCGATATCGCGTATCGATCACCCGTGTCGTTGTTCGTTGACATCCGTTTTTCGTTGGCCCCGCCGCACCTCGTAAAACGCGTTGACTTCCCCGAACGCGACTTACGAAGACTGTTGCTGCTGCCGGTTTTTTTCTGCCCGTAGCGTGTGATGCCTGTTTGCTGTTTTCCTGCTTACCGGCCGCAGCGTGTTTCGCTTTGTGATCGACTTATTGCAACGGCTGTGCCATGAGGCCTCAAAGCCTTGCTGGACAAGGAGGTGCGTTACGCCAGGCGATGCGGAAGGGGGGCTGCGACGAGCGATGCCTCGAATTTGAGACGTGGTTTGGCCGGTGAAAAAGCACTTTCACGCGATGCATGGCGCATCAATCGGGCAGTCGAAAAACCGCCGGCACGTTGACTGGCAATGGTTTGACGAAGGTTCAGGTCAAAAATGCCTGATCTGGATCCGGTGAAGTATCTTTTACTTGACGTGGACCGGAATGTCGCAAGGATGAGACGAGGGAATGCCGGCACAAGCCGCCGTGGCGGGCCGGAGCGCGGCGACGGGCTGCTTCGCTATGTGCGGTGCCCCGCATTGTGAGATTGACCAGGGGTCAATAAATCGCTGCGCGTGCCGAGGGGCTGCGCAGGATCGAGACGTCACGGGAAATTTTTTTGCCGCGATGCAAGCCAGCCGGGCAACCCGTGGAGAGACCGCCCGATTTCGCGCAGCGCATTGCAGGCTGCGCGTCTTGAAGCAAGCAAGGGCTTTTGCGGGCGGCAGGATCGAACGCGCGGGCAATAAAAAAGATCAGGTACGGCGCGCGCTGCAGCGTTTGAAATTCGCCCGAAGCCCTTTGTGTCCGGGTTAGTTCAAAGCTGCATGCGTATCAGTTGCGAGCACGTGCACGGTGTTGCCGGCCGCCGCTTCAGCGACCCGCGTCAGGCGCCGGCTTCGACCAGCGTCGGCGCATGCCGCTGCTCCGCAGCCCAACCCGTCGACAACGTCCGTGCCCCACCCTGTCCCAGCCGGAACACCGAAGTCGCCTGTTTGAGATTACCCGCCTGCTCTTCCAACGACTGCGCGGCGGCCGCCGCTTCCTCGACGAGCGCGGCGTTCTGCTGCGTGACCTCGTCCATCTGCGACACGGCCTGATTGACCTGCTCGATCCCGCGGCTCTGTTCTTCGGACGCCGCCGCGATCTCGTTGACGATGTCTGAGACGCGCTTGATCGCCTGCTTGACCTGTCCCATCGTTTCACCGACACCCGCCGCCTGGCGCGTGCCGCCGTCGATAATCGCCACCGACGACGTAATCAGCTCCTTGATCTCCTTCGCCGCCGACGCCGAACGCTGCGCGAGGCTGCGCACTTCGCTCGCGACCACCGCGAAACCGCGTCCCTGTTCGCCGGCGCGCGCCGCTTCCACCGCCGCGTTCAGCGCGAGGATATTGGTCTGGAAGGCAATGCCTTCGATCACGCCGGTGATCTCCGAAATCTTGCTCGAACTGCCGCTGATCTGTTCGATCGTGCCGACCATCGCGCGCACCGCGTCGTCGCCCGTATCGGCGAGACCGGTTGCGCCGCTGGCGAGGCTGCTTGCCTGACGCGCGTTGTCGGCATTCTGTTTTACCGTTTCGGTGAGTTGCGTCATGCTCGCGGCGGTTTCTTCGAGCGACGCGGCCTGTTCTTCCGTCCGCGCCGACAGATCCATATTGCCGGCCGCGATTTCGCGCGAAGCGACCGTCACCGATTCCGTCGACGTCTGAATGCCGCGCACCGTCTGGGTGATCTGACGGTCCATCGTATCGAGCGCTTGCAGCAGCTGACCGAACTCGCCTTTCACATCCAGCACGATGCGGTTGTCCAGATTGCCGGCGGCGATCTCATTGGCCACGCCGATCGCACGATTGAGCGGCACGCCGATGGCCCGCAGCAGAAACACCGCGGTGCCGGTCATCACGACGAGACCGGCGACCACCAGCCCGATCGCGATCATCACCGCGGTGTTCGCGGTCGATTCACTGTCCCTGTTGAACTGCCTGGCCTGCTCGACATTGATCTTGATGTCGTCGCCGACCAGCGCGAGCAACGTGTCGGACAACGCCGCCTGATCGTTCACCACCTTGGTGGCGCCGTCATAGTTGCCGGCTGACAGCAGGTCGGCGGCCTGATCGGTGAGCTGCTTGAGTTGCGGCAACGTGTCCCCGATTTTCTCGGCCACGGCTTTCTCGTCGGCGGCGCTAACGCGGGCCGGATAGTAGTCGGCCCACGCGCTGTTCATGGCGTCGATGTCGGCATGCATGGAGTCGACGGTCTGCTTCGTCATGGCCGGATCGTGAAACACCTGAATACGCCGCAGCTTCAGGCGAACCCGCAACTGGGCCGCATGGAAGTTCGACAGATCCAGAATCGGCACGGTCACGCCGGAATACGAATCCGACACGTTCGACTTCAACTGCGAAATCGCCGACAGACTGAAAACGCTGATTGCCGCCATCAGGACGAAGCAAACCCCCATCGCCAGCAGAATTTTGAAGCGGATCGTTTGGAAAAAACCATTCATGTGAAGTCCCCTTTGGGCGGCGCATTGAACTCCTTAACGGCCTGGCGGCATGCATCTTGAGTGGAGGACTTCCATATTTTCCACTTTGCAAGCTAATAAAAAGGGATTGTTGGCGAATCGAAGGGAACCGGGCATTGCGGCAGAAAGGTCTGTCTACCGGGCGATAGAGCAAAAAAATGCCGGCAGGGGCCGGCATGCAAGTCCTTCGTAGTCGGGGTACCGCGAAGGCGTTGAATCGGTTGATTCGTTTTAGAGTGTATCACCAAGTTTCATATTTTCCATATTGCTCAGGTTTGCCGGGTTCTTGTCGATAGCCTGAGAATCGCCTATCGTGGCAAACACCTAAAATTCATACCAATATGGACGATCCCATCATCACCACCCGCGCGGCGGCCAAGTTGCTTGGCGTGTCGATCCGCACCGCGCAGGTGTGGATCGAACAGAACGCGATCGAGTCGTGGAAAACACCCGGCGGCCATCGGCGCGTGCGTCGCAGCGCGGTGACCGAACTGATGGGGCGGCTCAAGCCGCACCCCGCGCAACCTTCCACATTTGCCGTGATTCACGCGTCCGAACATCGGCTCGGCCACTATTGCGACGTGCTCGCGGCCACGCCGGAATGCGCGGTGGTGGCCGACAGCGACGCCTATGCGGCGTTGCTGTCGATCGGCGTGCTGATGCCGTCGATCGTCATCGTCGAACTCAACCGGATGGACCGCGACCGCCTGACGATGATTCGCCGCATCGGCCAGCATCCGGCGCTCGGGCATACACAGTTGCTGGTCATCAGCCCGCTCGGCGCGGCGCATCTCGCGGCGGAAACGGAACTCGGCGAACGGCTGCACGTGCTGGGCGCGGAGTGGACCGAAGCGGAGTTGCAGACACGTGTGCGCGGCCTGCTCAGTCAGGTGGACGAAGCGGCGGCCCAGACGGTGACGGTGGATGGCGCGCCGGACATGCCCGTCCCGGCCAACGAAGCGCGGCGGCTCCAGGCCGTTGCCGCCGCGGGCTTGCTCGATACGCCGGAAGAACATGCCTTCGACGAGATCACGCAACTCGCCGCGCAACTGTTCGACGCGCCGATCGCGTTGCTCACGCTACTGACGCCGGAGCGGCAGTGGTTCAAATCGCACTTTGGGCTAGACCGCACGGAGACGCCGCGGTCGTGGGCATTCTGCAATTTCACGATTATCGAGAACGACCTGCTGGTCGTCGAGGATGCGACCACCGACGCCCGTTTTGCGCGGAATCCGTTCGTGACCGGCGAGCCGCGGATTCGCTTCTATGCGGGTACGCCGGTGCGGGACGTGCAAGGCTATCCGCTCGGTTCGCTGTGCGTGCTCGACCGCGTGCAACGCCAGTTCGACGCCACGCAAAAGGCCACGTTGACGACGCTCGGTTCGCTCGCGGCGGATCGAATCAATTTGCGGATCAGGGAGCGTCAGTTGCGCTGGGCGCGGAACAAAACGCATTGAAGGCACGCAACGCCGATGCACGCGAGCGTGCCTACTCGCGACCGCGCGCGTCGGCGTCGTTAGCGCCGCACGAATGCCGAAATCACATCGACGATGGAATCGGCCAACGGCAGATCGGGGTTCGTGTAGGTCGCGAGGTTTTCGCTCAGATCGTCCGTGTGGACGGTTTTCAGCACATGGTTGGCGTTCGCCACCAGCGCCAGTTCGGCACGGGGGTCCGCACGCTTGAGCCGTTCGGCGTCGTCGCGCGTAACCTGAATATCCCGCAGCCCCTGCACGATCAGCACGGGCTTCGCGTAACCGGTCAGCAACGCAGCCGGGTCGAGCGACAGTTCGCTCATTAGAAACCGTTGCACCTGTGGCCTGAACAGAGGTAACAACGCGGGATCGATCCGCGTTGCCGGCACGGTGCTTCCCGCTTCGAGCGACGCAAGCACCGACATTGCGTTATCGAGAACCGGTGCGTTGGCCGGATTCGCTTTCAGTTGCTCCCTCAATACCTGCGCGAGTGGACGCCCTGCCGTGGCGACCAGGATCAGGCCGCACATGTCCGCGGTATCGCGTGCCGCCGCGAGCGCAACCAGCCCGCCCTCGCTATGACCCAGCACCCACACGCACGACGCGCCGGTCCGTTGGCGAATGCTCGTCACCCACGTGTGCAGGTCGCGCGCGTAGTCGTCGACGCTGACGTCGTCGGCGTTGGCAATCGCCGACGCGCTGCCAAACATGCCGCGCTTGTCGATTCGCACGCTCGCAATGGCGCGACTCGCCAACCCCTCGGCCAACAGTCGATAAGCCGACGTGCGAACCAGTGGGCCGTCGCCGTTGCGGTCGGTCGGACCGGAACCCGGCACGATCAGCACGACCGGCATCGATGCAGGTTGCGCGGCGGCCGACAGCAGCGTGCCGCGCAACGGACCGTGCGGCCCCGGCGCGTCGATGTCGCGCGGAACGAAGGGCACTAACGCGGCCGACTGAATGGCGGCTGCTAGCGCGACAGCGGCAAGAAGAGGCACTCGCGCGGGCTCCGGAACACGACTCGTGAAGACAGGCAGTTTGCCACGGCAACAGAACTCCAACAGCCGCATGGCGGTGACATCAACTTCGTACTACAGCAGCCTCTTTATCGCTACCGCTGACCGCGCGCAACACGTCGGTATAGCTCGTATATAGATTGCCGCGCGGCAGCAACTGCGCGTTCGATAGTTGCGCATGCACCTTGCCGAGATGATAAAACGGCATGCGTACGTACAGATGATGTTCGATGTGATAGTGAATGCCGTGCGGGCCGAACAGAAAGGTCTGCCATGACGGCGCGACGATCGTTCGGGCGTTGAGGCTTTGATCGTCGCCCGCGGGCAAGCCCGCATGTTCGAGAATCGCTCTGACGCGTCCCATCAGCGGCAGCAGTGTGATCGCGGGCAACAGCCACAAGCCGAGATAAAACCACGGATGCCCGCACAGCGCGAGCCCCGCGAACAGCAGGCCATTGGTCGCCAGTATCGAGACCGCTTCCCACACGATATACGCCGACGATTTCGCCGCTTTCGGCAAGATCTCACGGAAATCGCCCCGCGCAACCCGCCACGCACCGACGCAGTACGACACGCCGCACACGTCCGCGATCAGACGCCTGACCAGGCGTGCTCGCGACACGGGGTAATCGGCAATGCCGAACACGGCGGCCACCGGGTCGTCGTCCCGCATCGGCGCGAGATGATGTTTGATATGCCCGGCGCGATAGCTCGCGAGCGACAGAAACAACGGACCGGCCGCCAATGCCTGACCCAACGCGTCGTTCAGGCGCCGATTGCGCAGCAGCGTGCCATGTGCGCTTTCATGCATCATCACCGCCAGCGCGAGTTGCGTGCGCGCGATCACCACGGCCGCTGCCAGGTAAGTCAGCGGATGAGGCCAGCTTGCCGCGAACGCCAGGCAGGCTGCGATCAATCCCCAATCGGCGGCCAGGGCGATAAGTGCCCGCCACGGTTTCAGCACGAAGAGCGCCGCATCTGGTGCGAAGCGGCTCAACGCGGCGTTGGCGCCGGCTCGGGACGATTGCGTCGGCTGGAGCGTAGCAGCAAGTGAACATTCCGCGACCTCGGACATTGCAGGGCTCGCGGACTCCCCTGCTTCAGCAATTGCCGTGTGTAAACCATCCTCTAGCTTATGCATTGCCGCGTACCCCGACTGTCGTCCGCCACTTCGCCACCAGACCACCACAAAGCAACGACAACAGCACACCGCCCGCCACGTCGACCAGCGTGTGCTGCTTGATCGTCAACGTCGACAGACAGATCAGCAATCCGGTCCCCGCCGCGAGCCATCCGGCGCGCGTGGGCCACAGCATCCGGCATGCGAGGCAGGTCATGGCGACGTGCAGACTCGGAAAGCCGTTCGTGGGCAGATCGAGTCCCCACAATCGGCTAATCCGCTGCCGCAGAAACAGATTCCCGATCAGACCCGGATCGGGCCGTGGCACGGTTTCGGTGAACAGCATGAAGCACACGAGCCCGACGACGAACGCCAGCGACGCCGCCGCCTTGAACGACCGGAAGTCCGCCGACGAGGCATAAGCCGACGCGGTTACCACGAACGGAAAAAACAACACGTACACGCACCAGAACCACGGCAGAAATGGAATCGAATCGTCCGCGAACGTGACGAAGTGATAACGCGGCGTAACGAAGCGCTCGGCCGCGACAAAAATGACCAGGCCCAACGCCATGCCGAGCGACGCCACGAGCGCTTGCCGATAATCGGGTCGTCCCATCGCGCGATGCATGCCGGGATGAACGCCGTTGAGCCAATGATTTCGCATCATGCAGAGCCTATCCGTCAGGTTCGCGCGCTACTCGCACACAGCGCGATCAGGCGTTCGGTCCACGCGTCGACACGCGCCTGCGCGTTCTGCCGGCCGGCGGCGCCACTCGCGCGCGCGGCGTCGGAATGCGCAAGCTCATGCGCCGCGTCGGCGACCTGACGGCGAAAATCGTCGGCGTCGCCGCGCCACGTCACGACCCGATGCAACAGTCCGAGCCGCTTCGCGCGCGCCACGTTACTCGCCTGCTCGGGCTGATCGGTAAGCACCAGCACGATAGGGCGCCGATAGACCTGCGCGATCGCGAGCGCCGCCATACCCGGCGCCGACACGATCAACCGCGCATGCGCGGCACAATTCGCCCAGTTCGGATCGACACTCTGCCAGCCCGCTCGTCCCGCATACCCTTCGCCAACGCGGTGCGAGGTCAGTCCCGTGTCGTCGAGGCCGGCGGTCAACGCATCGGCAAGACTCGCGTCGCGAAAATGCGGGTTCAGGTAGACCGCGGCATCGTGGCGATGCTCGGGCGTTGACGGCGCGGCGAGCGCCACCGGCGTCGGCAACTGAAAGCGGCGGCTATCTGGAACGCCGTCGGCTTCGTAAGCGAAATCGTGTTCGATGCACGACAACGCCGCCTCGATCTGCCAACCGACGATGCGCGCGAACGTGCGGCTTAGCATGCGCGGCAACACGCCGTCGAAATTGGCGAGCAACGCGGTCTTCAGACTCGCGCCGTACACGTGCAGCATCTTGCGCCGCCAGCCGGGCAGCATGCCCATGAATAGCAGCGCCGGATGAAACGAATCGTTGACCAGCAAATCCGCATTGCGCGCAACCAGACGCAAACGGTAGATGTCGTACAGCATCCGCGTCGGCCGGAACACGTAGTGCGCGACGTTGCGATTGGTGGCGCGGCGCAGCATGTTCTGGCGCTCGTCGAACTGGACCGCGTAGTGCTGCGACAGGACCGGCGCGTCGATACCGAAGCTCGCCAGAAAGCGCCGCCCGGACTCCGACGTGGTCAGCACTTCGACCTGCGCGCCGGCCTTGCGCAGCGCATGCACCAATAGTTGCGCGCGCATCAGATGGCCGCGGGCGTCCGCTGTCGCTAGATAGATGATGTGAGGGGTCATGGAGTGCCGTGACGGTGCCGATTCGGCCGCGCGTCGGGACGTGTGCGTGTGCGCGCAAGCGTGAGCGGCCGGATCGCCCAGCTCGCCAGATAGATCGCCACTGCGCCGGTCAACGCGAAGCTGGCTTCGATCGCGCGAATCTCGCGCATCAACGCCGCGAGCGTCGCCGCTTCGCCGGGCGCCACCATACGCCGCAACGTGGTTTCGCAGAGGCGCACATGGCGGCGCTCGTCCGCCAGCACCGACGCGAACAGCGGATACAGCGCATGCCCGCCGCCGAGCACGTCGCAGTGGCGGGTGAGGACGCGCGTCGCCATCTGTTCGGCGCACAGTCCCGTGGCATAGACCGGCACCAGCACGCCCTGCGCGAAACGCGACGCATAGCGACGCGCGAGCCGGTCCCATTGCGCAATCTTGCGACGGCTCAGCCAGTCCGGCGCGAGACGATTGTCCGCGTCGTCGCCGGCCGCCCGCAGTGCGTCGACGAACAGCGCGACGTGACGGCGCTCGTCCGCCAGGTGCCGGTTCAATTGGCGCGTGAGCCACGCGGGCGACTGCGGCAGCAGTTCCTCTTGCAAGGCACGTTCGGTGGCATCTTCGGCGGCGAGGTACATACGCAACACCAGGCGCTCGCCGCGCGGGTTGGCATGCAGCCGCCGCAGCGCCTTACGTTTGATACGGTCGACCAGCCACGCGCGCAGCGCCGCGTAACCGCGAGGTTCGGCGGGTGCGAGGCAAGCATAAGCAAGCCGACTCACGCCGGCGCTCCGCCCGGCCGTTTCGCCGCGCGCGTGGCGGCTGGGCCTGCCGCCGCGCGTTCACTGGCATCGCGGCGCCACGCGAGTATCAGACCGATGAAGCTGTCCTGCATGAACGCGCGACCCGACGCGACCGCGCCAGCGAACGGCTCTTCGCGGCCGTTGTAACGCAGGAAGCCCGCGCCGTTCGCCACGCCGAAGGACAGCGTGTCGTGTTTGTCGAAGCCGCGTTCGCGCACGTCCTGCAACAGCCGGCTGGCTTCGAGACCGAACAGGAAGAGTTCGCGCTTGACCGCCCATGCGGGGATCTGGCTGCTCAACGCTTCCACGTCGACCGTCCAGTTGCCCTTGGCGAGCACCTGGTTCAGATCGGTGTCGTCCGGTTGATCGGAGCTGAAGCGCGCACGCGCCACCGACTTCGCCACCTGGCCGATGCCGAGCGCGATCGTGATGTCGTTCGCGTTGGCGTCGCTGCTAGCGGTCGGCCGGACCTCGACCAACTGACGCGCGACACGCGCCGCCAGCGACGGATGCGCGAGCAGGTCGCGCGCCTGCTCTGGCGTGAACACGATACGCTCCTCCGAGCCCTCGCGGACGACGATCCGGTACGGGTCCATCCGCACCTCGGTGAACTTGCCGGACACGGGCGCATGCACGTAGATGTCGGGGCTCCACGTGCGGCCCGTACGACGCAGCAACACCTGCACGCTCAACGGCACGCGTCGGCCATTCGACGCCACGCCGCTGCCCTGCAACAGCACGTCGCCGATCAGCGTTTTGCTTTCGTGCGCGGCGTCGGTCGACAGCCGGATAGTCTGTCCGGCCGTGTCGATGCTGGCATGCGCGTCCTGGGTATCGAGCGCCACGCGGTTGCAGTCGGCACGGGTTGCGTCGCTGGCGGCGATCGGATTAGCGCCGGTGAGATCGAACGGGCAACCGCTCGCCGATGCAAAGTGGTACACGCCACGGCCGGCCACGTCGATGGGCGCGGCCTGGGCCGCGGTACTCAGCAGCAGGAGTGCAATGCCGGTCGCGCGATAGCCGAGCGCGCGCGGAGAATAGTCGTTCATGGTCGGAAAGGTTGGACCTGCGGTGAGCGAACAAGCGAAGGACAGCGCCTGCGTGACCTGATCTCACGCCGTGTCAGTGGCGGTGATAGGACAGCGCCTGGGCATCGCGGCCGGCCGCGCGGCGCGGGCCGAAACCAGCGCCGCGCACGATAGCGCCCAGCGTGTCCACCAACGAAATGCCGATCAGCAACGCGGCCGTCGCGGCACGCCGCCAGCCACGCAGCGGCGGCAGACCTTGATGGTTGAGCGCGCGCAGACTGAAGCCGAGGCGCCCCGCCATTACGCAAAACGGCGCCAACGGCCCGCTGCGCGCGAACCATTGCAGCGACGCCGGCAAATACGCGCGGACAATGTACGGCGTGAGCGCCACACTGTCTTCGCCGCGCATCCAGCGAAGCTTCACCGTTTCGCGCCACCTATCCGGCAGACGGTGCTCCGTATGCGCGTCGTGCGCGTAATGCACGACCACGCCCGCGTCCTGCAGGCGCAAGCCCATCACCTGGCAATGCGCGCGATACACGCCGTCGAGTTTGCCGTAGCGATATTGCTCGAATACCTCGCGGCGAAACGCGACGTTGTTCGCATAGAAGTTACGCGTCGCGCCATCGCGCAGCGGACTCGGGAAATACATGAAGTCGATCGTGGTTAGCGCCGCACCGCTCATGCTGGCGCTATACGTGGTGCGCCCGGCGATTGCCGACAGCGCATCGGCGCCGGGTTCGTCGAAAGGGGCGAGCAGGCGCTCCAGCCAGTCGTCGGCGGGCTGACAGTCGGCGTCGCCGAATGCAACGTAGTCGCAGCGGGCCTCGTCGACCTGCTCGAAGCCGAGGTTCTTCGCGTCGTAATAGCCGGTCTGCGCGCCGATTTCGACGAAGTCGATGGGTCGGCCCGCCAGCTTGACGATCTCGTCGCGGGCACGTGCGTCGAGACCGTCGTGCGTGATGATCCACTGGGCGAATACTTGCGGCGCGAGGGTCTGCCGCGTCAGCCGCTCGATCAGCCGTTTCAGGCTCGACAGCGCGTTGGCCGCCGAGTCGCCGCCGCGCAAATTGTTGGTTTCCAATACCAGGGCGGTTTTAGCGGCGACCGTGGAAGCGTGGCCGATTAATCGTTCACTTTGATGCACTGCAAACACTCCTGATCTCGTTTCCGATTTCATCGCAATGGATGCTTTGAAAATGCAGGGGAATGGCAAGCGAGAAGTACGTTCCAATAACAGAACGTCTTTTTCCGACTGCCGCAGATGATAAGAGTATTGCAGGCCGCTGTGTGCGCTTTCTTCGCAGCTTATGCGGAATTCATCAAACGGTATTCATCGGGTGCGCTGCGGATAAACTTGCCGATGCGGCCACGGGCGACGCATAAGAAAATCCCGGCTTAGGCCACGCATAATGAGATATTCATTATTTAACCATTAAGCCGGGCTACCTCTATCTCCGCTATCAGTGCGACGACGGATTTAATCCGCCGCCACCACGTGAATCCGCAACGCCGGGCCGCCCGCTACGATCGCGAGCAGAAGATCGACGTTCGGATGCGCGCCCGGACGATTACGCGCGTCGGCGGTATGCTCCGCGAACAGCGCGAGACCGTGCCCGGCCGCGTCGGCGTCCAGCGTGCCGAAGGTCTGCTGCAGGTAGTGATAGACCGCGAGCGAGCCCTGCTTGCCCGGCTTGTTCTCGATGCTCGCCGCCACGGCGCCGTTGCCGTCGATCAGATCGATACGCGCAACACCGTCGATAGCCGGCATTTGCGCGAGGTTGTCCTTGAATACGTTGCTCGGTTGGATCACTGAAAACCACTCCTTCTGTTCGGAAAATTGCATCGCGGGCCGTATCTTATCCGATAGGCCTCGCCGCAAACGCCGTCACGGTGTCCAGCGATGCACCACGATACTCGACCCGTTGTAGTTGTCTTTCGTGATCACGTACTCGCCCGAGGCGCGCAGAAACGCCCGCAGCCCATACATCGAATCGACGTCGTTGCCCACGTCCACCGTCGCCGGACTCGCGTTGATCAACGTGGTGTCGAGTTGCCCCGTGGTCAGGTTGAACGCGTCGATATTGGGCACCGTGTGCACGTAGCCGACGAACAGATAATTGCCCGCCGCCGCGATCGACTTCGGATTCGCGCTGCTGAGGTTGATTACCGGATTGGGCCGCGTCGTGTTGCCCGCGCTCCAGCCGTGATAGATCTCAATGCGCGATAGCATCGCCGTCCAGTCCCAACTGCCGGCAATGCCCTGCGCGAGAATCATCGTGTCGCTTTCAGGCAGGTAGAGAATGCGCGTCAACGGCCGGATGGTCTGCGGTATGGAGATCGTCACGGCCGGTCCCCACAGCGGCTTGCCCGTGCCGTCGAAACCCGTCAACGGGTAGTGATAGATGTGGTTCGTGCGATCCAACCCCGCCCACACGTCGCCCCGGCTGTCGATGCAAAAACCGCCCGTGACCTGACGATCGGTATTGAACGTGGTGCCCGGAATCGACGCGTCCGGAATCGCGATATAGCCGCTCGCCGCGTTGAAATGATAGAAGTAGAAGATGCCGGGGTTCTGCCCGGATGCGACCAGAATCCGGTTGCCGCCCACCGTGACGAGTTGCCCGAAATGCTCGTCGCGTTGCGTGTCGTTCATGTTCAGACGCGGGTCGGACGGATAGGTAAACGGATCGACCGTATTCGCGACGAAGGTGCCGCCCGCCGTACCGGTGTAGATGTGCGCGCCGCTGTAGAAGTAAGCGCCGTCCGTCGACGGATCCGGCGCCGCGACCGCCTCGAAGTTCAACGCATGCAGCTTCCATTGCAGATTGCCGTTGCTGTCGTACGCATGCAGATCGGTCACGCCGTTGCGCCCCATGTCCCAACTGCCGCCCCACGGATTGTTGAGCACGTACAGATTGCCGGCCGCATCCTTGCCGATGCCCGCGACGCGTGTAAAGCGCTTGTCGCCCACCTGGCCTTTCACGCCGCCGGTGGTGTCGAGATAACCGCCCTGAACGCCGAACGTGCCGGCCAGCGTCGGCGCGCCCGCGATGTTGTACAGCTTGATGTTCATGTCCGGGCCCTGGTCGCCGACCAGTAATTGCCCGGACGTGGCGTCGAAATACAACGCGGACGGCCGCGACGTGGCCGCCATCTGGATCGTGTTCAGCGTCGCGCCGGCCGGACTGAACTCGACGATCGCGCCCGTGCTCTGCTGCGCGACCCACAGATTGCCCGCGCTATCCAATGCGAGCGCGCCGGGGCTCGTGATCGCGATGTCGCGCTGCCAGACGCCGTCGGTCGTGAACACGCGCACGCGATTGCCGAAGAAGTCGCTCGCATACAACAGCGAGCCCGCGGTCGCGAGGCCGGTGATGACATCGGCATGCGGCACGGCCGTCCATACGCTCACCGGAATCACCAGATCGCGCGTTTGCGTCGCCCGGTTGTAGCGTCCTACCGAACCGCTGCCGAACGAGCGGTTGTACTGCAAGGCCGCAAAGATAGAGGTGGCGTTGCCGGTGATCGCGCTCCCCTGGAAGTCGGCATGCGTGCCGATCGAGCCCGCGCTCTTGCCGTTCTGATAGATCGCGACGCCGCCTTCGTTTTCATCCCATAGCGAAGCGGTATAGATCACGCCTTCGGGCGCGACCCACAGCGAGCGAGCACCGTTGCCTACGTGCGTGGCGAGCGTGCCGAAGGTGTTCGCCAGCCAGTCGGTGGTGTATTGCGCGCGGCTGGCCGGTGAGAACAACGTGAGCGTGGCGAACATCACGCAAAAAAGTACTGGGTAAAACCGATGCCTGACCATGCGTCATACGCTCCGAACACTATCTCCTTGCCAATGTACAACGTCAGATATGAAAAAATATTCAATCGTATGAGGAAAAAAACACCGCATGAATGGCGCGTCTATGCGGCGTACATATCAGTAGTCCGGCACTCGCGTCGCGCGCATTCAGCGCAATAGGGCGAAGGCCGCGAGCGCCGTCATGACGGTCACCGCACCGCCAATGCGTGTCGCGATCTGCGCGAACGGCATCAGCTCCATGCGGTTGGCCGCGGTCAGGATCGCCACGTCGCCCGTACCGCCGAGACCGCTATGCGTCGCGTTGACGATCGCGGCCTCGACCGGGTACATGCCCACCATCCGGCCGACGAAGAACCCGGTAACGACCAGTGCCAACACCGTCGACACGGCCGTCACGATATTCACCCAATGAAACGCGGTGACGATCTCGCCCCACGGCGTCATGGCCACGCTGATCGCGAACATCAGCGGATAGGTGACCGCCGTCGAAAAGAACCCGTACATGAAACGCGCGCCGCCGCGCACGCGGGGCGACACCACCTGGAACAGTTGGGCGGCGACCACCAGCACGAGCATCACGACCGGCGCGGGCCAATCGAACCATTGATGACTCAGCACGCCGAGCAGGTACAACACGATCGCCGTCGCGCCGGCCGCCGCCACCGAACTAACGTCGAATTCGAACGAGAGCGGTGTGGCGTTCACCTCGGCGTCGTCCGGGTCGCCGACGGTCAGGCGGCCGTTGCCGGTCCACCGTGGCCGGCGCGTGCCGAGATAGCTCAGCAGACCCGCGCAGCAGATCGCGGCGATATTGCCGAGCATCACCGCCGACAACACCTGTGCGAACAGCGGTCCCTGATCGACGCCCATGATCTGCGCGTAACCCGCCGACAGCGGCAACGCGCCCTCACCCACGCCGCCCGCCATGATCGGCACGACCACGAAGAAGAACGCATGTTTGATGTCGAGGCCCAGCGCGGCGCCCACGCTCGTGCCGACCAGCGCCGCGACCACCGACCCGCTCGCGACCGGAATGAAGATCCGCACGAAGCCTTTGATCAAGGTCTGGCGATCCATGCTGAGGACGCTGCCCACGATAATCGCCGCGATGAACAGGTACAGAAAATTCGAGGTCTTCGTGAAGTCGGTGACCGCCTTCACGATGGGCTGCGGCATCAGCTTGTAATACACCAGCATCGACGGAATGAAGGCGGCGAAGATCGACGTCGCGCCGATATGGCGAATCCAGGGAATCCGTCTGGCCAGTTCGGCGCAGGTGAAACCACCGACCGTCACCAGCGCGATGCCGGTGGGCAAGTCCGACGCGAGCTTGCCTTTGAATGTCATCGCGCCCAACACGGCGATCAGCAGCAGATACACCGGCAACGGCAACGCACCGATGCGCACGTCGAAGATCGCCCACCAGCGGTCTCGGAACGAACGCGGCAACGGTGCGGGCGGAAGCGATGCCGCGCCGGTTGCGACGGCCGCGGCGGTGGCCGTCGCGCGATTGTGAATACCTGAGTCCATCTGCCTGTCTCCCTTCATTCTGTTCCATCGATCTGGCGCGGCGGGTCGCTAACGCCCACTCCTGCCAATTAAGGCCCGCTCAAACCAGCAGCAGCAACGCGGCGCCGTACACCAGCGCGCCGACCAGAAACGTCATCACCGTGAAGCCGAGCACGCGTTGCACGCCGATCCCCGCCATCGCCACCACTGGCGCGGCCCAGAACGGCTGCATCATGTTCGAGACCTGCTCGCCCATCGCCACGGCCATCGTCGTGGCCGGCACCGACGCGTGCAGCGCCACCGCGGCCGGTACCACGAATGGTCCCTGTACGGCCCAGTGGCCGCCTCCGCTCGGAATGAAGAACGTCACGATCAGCGAGCACACGTAGCTCCAGAACGGCAGCGTGTGCGCATTCGAAATCGCAATGAAGAAGTGCGAGATCACATCCGGCAAACCGGTCGCGTCCATCATGCCCATGATCCCGCCGTATAACGGGTACTGCAGCATCATCGAACCGGTCTGCTTCGCCGCGTTCTTGACGGCGTCCGCATAGGCGAGCGGATAGCCATGCAGAATCACGCCGGCGATGAACATCACGAAGATCACCGCATTCACGCCGGAAAACGCGACGTGTTGCGTCTGCGCCAGCACGAAGAGGGCCACGCCGGCCGCGCCGATAAATGCGCTGCCCAGCCACGAATATTCGATCCAGCGCGCGAAGCTGAGCTTGCCCTGCGGCTTTTCACGCGGCGGCGCATCGGGGTACTTGTCCGTGTCGAGCACGACCGCGTCGGCGTCGTTCGGCTTGAGCCACGCGAACACGAACGGCATCGCGAACAGCATCACGAGCGTCGGCACCAGGTTAAAACTGGTGAACACCGTCGTGCCGAGCGGCAGCACCTGGCCGGTCAGCTTCTGCACGACGTTCATCGAACTGCCGGGGGTCGACTGTGCGAGCGCGATCGAGCTCGAGATGCCGCTCGCCCACACCACCCATCCGGAGAAACCGGCGGCAACGATCCATGCGAAGTCGACGCGCATGCGCTTGGCGACTTCGCGTGCGAGCAAGGCGCTCACCACGAGGCCGAGCCCCCAATTGCAGAACGACGCGAGCGCCACCAGTACGAACGTGAGCGCCGCAGCCTGGGCGGGCGTGCGCGCCAGCGACACCAGCGCCTTGAACACGCGCTGCACCGGCGGCGCATGCGCGAACGCATGGCCGGTGACGAGCACCAGCGTGATCTGGAAGGCGAACGTGAGAATGTCGAAAAAGCCTTTGTACCAGCCCCCCACCAGCCGCCCCAGCGACGCGTGCGGCGCGAACACCGCCGACAGCAGCGCCACCACGGCAGTAATGAGGATCGCGAGTACGAACGGATCGGGAATGGTCCGCTCGAACAGGCGGATGGTCGCTTCGGTAAAGCCGGTCCGGCGCGCGGGCGTGGCCGCGGTAACGGGTTTCATGATGACGTGTCTCCTGGGGTTCGGTCTGGTCCACGCGTTTTATGTGCTTGATGTACGGATGCGTGGCGAAGGTTTCGTGTGCTGATGCAACCGCCGGATCACGGTGGAAAGCCGTACAGCGCCGCCGCGTTGTCGACCAGAATGCGACGTCGCGTGGCATCGTCGCCGGTCCAGTCGGCGAGCAGATCGAACAGATCGGCGTCGTCGGGCTTGTGCGCTTCGGTGGTGTGCGGCCAGTCGCTGCCCCACACCACGCGCTCCGGCATGGCCGCGATCCACGCGCGCGCGGTCGGTGCGATATCCGCGTAGCCGCCTGCCAGACCGACCGACGAGTCGAGATACGGTCCCGACAATTTCACCCAGGCACGGCCCGTTTCCGCGAGACCACGCACGATCGCGAACGCCGGATCGGCGGCGCCCGCCGGTAGCGGCAAACGCGCCATGTGATCGAACACGATCGAAGCGGGCAAGCGCGACAGCATTGTTCGATGGTCGACGATCTGCGCGGCTGTCCAGTGCAACTGCACGTGCCAGCCCAATTCGGCGACGCGGCGCGCGAGCGGCTCGACCATCTCGAAGCTCACCACCGCGTTCGCGGGTGTGTACAGCGTGAAACGAATGCCGCGAATACCGCCTTCGTGCAGCGCGGCGAGTTCGGTATCGGTGACGTCGGGGCGCAGCACGGCCACGCCGCGCGCGTGCTCGGGACCAAACTGGCGGATGGCGTCGAGCGTGACGCGGTTGTCGGTGCCGTAAGGGCGTGGCGTCACGACGACCGTGCGCTGCGTACCGAGGCGCGTTTGCACGGCCAGATAGTCGGCGACGGTAGCGTGTTCGACGAAGCCTCCGTTAACACCGTTGCCGTCGGCAAGAAAACGGCGCTCGAAGATATGCAGGTGCGCGTTGCACGCACCCGCCGGAACTTGTGCGGATCGCGGACGCTGCGCGTGGTTCGCGCGGGAAGCGTCGTCTTGAGTGTCCATCGTCGTCTCCGTGATTCGTTATCTGCCGTGCGTGCCGTGCATGCCGTGCCCGAAGGCCCACGCAGCGTTACAACACGGCGCGCCGCGCGCGCAGCGCGGCGATGTCCTCGTCGCTCAAACCCGCATCCTTGAGCACCGCGTCCGAATGCTGACCAAACGCCGGCGCGGCGATCGGCTCGGGTGCGGCCGCCGCGCCGAACCGGATCGGCTCGCGAAAACCGCGATAACGGCCCACGCCCGGATAATCGAAACTGCTTACCATCTCTTCGGCGAGCACCTGCGGATCGTCGAACATATCCTCGACGCTACGCGCCGCCGCGCAAGGCACCGCATCGCCGAAATGCGCTTCCCAGTCGAGCGCGCTGCGCGCCTGCAACGCGGCATGCAAACGCGGAATGATCTCGTCGCAATGCTGTGCACGTTTGCGCACACTGTCGTAGCGCTCGTCTTGCGCGAGCGCGTCGAGGCCGGTCTTCTCGCACAGCGCCTGCCAGAAATGCGGCGTGTTCGCCGAGATGTACAGATAGCCCTTGCGCGTCGGATGAATGCCGGTAATGCCGCCCGAGCGCATATCGCGGCCGACGTCCTTCGGTTCGCCTTCCGCCCAGATCATCCGCGCCGATTGCATGGTCAGCGCGCTACGCAGCAGCGACACGCCGACGTACTGGCCGGCGCCGCTGCGCTCGCGCTCGAACAGCGCCGACGAGACGCCCGCCGCGACCAGCGCCGCCGCGTAGTAGTCGACCACCGAGCCGTACAGAATTTCCGGCGGACCATCGCGCTTGCCCTGCAGCGTGCACATGCCGGTCATGGTCTGCAGCACCTGGTCGTAGCCGGCCTTGTCCTTGTTCGGACCGGTGTCGCCGTAGCCCGTCACCGCGCAATAGATCAGGCGCGGATTGACCTCGCGTAACTGTTCATACGCGATACCCAGACGCGCCGGCACGCTCGGGCGGAAGTTGTGCACCAGCACGTCGGCCCGTTCGACCAGACGCATCAGCACGGCGAGCGCCTCGGGCTGTTTCAGGTCGAGCACGAGGCCGCGCTTGCCGCGATTAACGCCGAGAAACGCGCGGCTTTCGGCTTCGAGTGTGGACGGATATTTACGCAGATTGTCGCCGGACGGCGGCTCGATCTTGATCACGTCCGCGCCCTGATCGGACAGCAGCGTGCAACCATAAGGACCGGCGATGTACGCGCTCAGATCGAGCACGCGAACACCCGCGAGCGGGCCGTGTGCGACAGGACGCGCGGCTTGCGGCGATCGTTCCATGAGAGTCTCCGTGTGATCCGACGCGGGGCCGGATGAAGTTCAGTAGTGCGGCTGCCTGACGGGCGTGGCGTGTGCGCGTCGTAAGCGCGTCGTGAGCGCTCAGCGGCGAGGCGCCGCGCCGTCGAGGGCGGCAAGCTGTGCGACCGTGAGCAGGCCCATACGCCGCGCGTCTTTCACCAGCACGCGAGCCCGTTCGACGAACGGCGGATCGATCATCCGGCCGTCTACCACGTAGGCGCCCACGCTTCGCGCATCGGCGTCGCGCGCCGCTTCGACCACGCGCACCGCGTGCGCGATGTCGTCGTCGGCGGGACGGAACACGTCGTTGGCGAGCTCCACCTGGCTCGGATGAATGCAGCTCTTGCCGAGGAAGCCCATCGCGCGAGCCATCCCGGCCTCCTCGCGGAAGCCTGCTTCGTCCTTGATGTTGGCGAATGCGGAGTCGTACGCGAACACGCCGGCTTCGCCCGCCGCCATGCGCAGCGCGAACATCGCCTGACGGATCGCCGACGCATCGCGGCGCGCAACGCCCAGCGGCTCGAACAGATCGCCGAGGCCGAGTTGCAGACCGGCCACGCGCGGATGCGCCGCGGCCAGCTCGGCGGCATGACGCAGAGCTCGCGGCGATTCGATGTTGAGCAGCAAACGGAGCGGCGTGGTCACCCCGTTGGCTCGTTCGGCGCGTTCGAGCGCGGCGGCCGCAGCCTGCACGTCGGCCACGCTCTCCGGTTTCGGCAGATTGACGAAATCGAGGCCGGCTTGCACGACCGCCTCGAGATCGGCCTGGAAGTACGCGCTGTCGAGCGCATTGATGCGAACGATCAGCACCTTGGTAGTGCCGGCCACCGCGTCGGACAGCAGCAACTCGCGCAACGCGAGCCGCGCCTGCGGTTTGCGTTCGGCGGCAACGGAGTCCTCGAGGTCGAACGACAAAGCGTCCGCCGCGCTCGTGAGCGCCTTGGCGAACAGCTCGGGCCGCGACGCCGGGACGAACAGTTTGCTTCTCATGTCTCCGATCCTCATTCTGATTGCTGGAATTCAGTCTATGCCGACACGGGATTTAGATAAACTATTCACATCTATCTTCAAAACATAGCCAATCTATCTTTTATGGACATCGCCTTTCTCGCCAATCTCCTGCAAGTGGTCGACAGCGGCTCGATGGCTGAAGCCGCGCGGCGCGTCGGCGTGACGCCGGCGGCCGTCGCGCAGCAGGTGCAGGCGCTCGAACGGGAACTGGGTGTGCCGCTGCTGGTGCGCGCGGGCCGCACGGTGATTCCGACCGAAGCGGGCCACCGCGTGATCGAACGCGCGCGCGGATTGGTTCGCGAGTTTTCCGAACTGAAGGCGTTCGCGCTCGAAGGCGAAGCGGCCGGTGAATTGCGCATCGGCACCATTACCACCGCGCTGCTGAGTCTGATGCCGAACGTGCTGGCGAGCTTCGCGTCGGCGTTTCCGCAGGCGAAGGTGCTGATTCGCGCGGGGACATCAATGGAGTTGTATGAAACGCTGCAGCGCGGCGACGTGGACATGGCGGTCTGTCTGCACCCCGCGTTCGCGCTCCCCAAGGCGTATGACTGGCATCTGCTGCGCGAGGAGCCGATCGTCGTGCTGGCGCCCGCGCGGCTCGCCGGGCGCGATCCGCACGACCTGCTGCGCGGCGAACCGTTCATTCGCTACGACCGCTCGCTCGGCGGCGGCAAACAGGCGGACGACTATCTGCGCGCCGCACGCATCGTGCCGAACGAACTGTTCGAACTGAACTCGCTGATGGCGATCGCGATGATGGTGGACCGCGGTCTCGGCGTCTCGCTGATGCCGGATATCGTCTCGCCGCTGACCGCGGGTCTCGACGTCGCGAAGCTCGCGCTGCCGGTGAAAATCGAACCGCGCCGCTTCGGCGTGGTATGGCACCGGGCGTCGCCGCGCGGGCGTCTGATCAAAGGCTTTCTTGAATGCGCGGATAGCGCGCTGCAGCGTGACGAACGCAAGGCCACACGCAAAAACCGGAAATAATCACATTGCCCGCATCTGATTGCGGTAACAATTGGATCGTGAATCGCATAATAAGCTATTTACTTTTCACAATAAGCGATATTCGCATTATAAAAACGAAATGTATTTGTAATTAAAATCGAATGTTCAGGTCAAAATAGTTAATTAGATTTCCCCCTCCAGATCCCGCACCAACAGGCCAGCGGCGGCGCTCCTTATCCGATTTGCATTGAAAATTCGAAATAAAACAGCTGCTTTAATCAAAATTGCAAATTTAAGATAAATAAGCTTGCGCTACATCAACTATCCATCCTGATAGGTACCGACTGCATGTAATGAACGGTAATTTTGCGTCGCTCACGATAGTTAAACGAGCACCCCTTAATTACCACCCATAACTGCGCCGCGAGACGGCATTTCACTTTCATTCAAATTCGACCTGAATTACCCACAAGGTAGATTCGGGCGTCTCCTCGCGCCGTTGTCTCAGGAGGTCACATGAAATCGTCAATCGCAAATCGAACGGCTTTCGGCCTGAAGCGTCACGCGGCCATTGCCTTGCCTCTCGCCATGGCTTCGTGCGCCGTGTTCGCGGCGTCGGCACCGTCGTCCACCTTGTGGGCGCCGACCGACACGAAGGCGTTCGTCACGCCCGCCCAGGTGCAGACGCGCTCACTCAGCGCCACGCCCCTGCTCGAACTCGCCGCCGGCGAGAGCACGCATATCGTGGTCAGCCTGAAGCTTCGCGACGAGGCGAAGCTGAAGGCGTTCGCGCAATCCGTCAATCAACCGGGCAACGCGCAGTTCGGCAAGTTCCTCAAGCGTCAGCAGTTCATCGATCAATACGCGCCGACCGACGCGCAGGTGCAGCAGGTCGTCGCGCATCTGCGCAAGAACGGCTTCGTCAATATCCGGGTCGCGGCGAACCGTCTGCTGATCTCCGCCGACGGCAGCGCGGGCGCGGTCAAAGCGGCCTTCAATACGCCGCTGGTGCGCTATCAGTTGAACGGCAAGAGCGGCTACGCGAATATCGCGGCGGCGCAAGTGCCGCAGAACCTCGGCGAGATCGTCGGCTCGGTGCTGGGCCTGCAGAACGTCGCGCGTGCGCATCCGCTGCTGAAGATCGGCAACCGTTCGGCGGCGAAGACGCTGGCCTCGGGCACCGCGAAGGCGCACTACCCGACCGAGTTCCCGGCGATCTATGACGCCACCAGCCTGCCCACCGCCGCGAACACCACGGTCGGCATCATCACGCAAGGCGGTGTGTCGCAAACGCTGCAAGACCTGCAGCAGTTCACCAGCGCGAACAACCTCGCCTCGGTCAACACCCAGGCGATCCAGACGGGCTCGCCGAATGGCGACTACAGCGACGATCAGGACGGCCAGGGCGAGTGGGATCTCGACAGCCAGTCGATCGTCGGTTCGGCGGGCGGCGCGGTGCAACAGTTGCTGTTCTACATGGCCGACGACAGCGCGTCGGGCAACACCGGCCTCACGCAAGCGTTCAATCAGGCCGTCTCGGACGACACCGCCAAGGTGATCAACGTGTCGCTCGGCTGGTGCGAAGCGGACGCGAACGCAGACGGCACGCTGCAAGCCGAAGACCGCATTTTCGCGGCCGGCGCCGCGCAAGGCCAGACGTTCTCGGTCTCGTCCGGCGACGAAGGCGTGTACGAGTGCAACAACCGCGGCTATCCGGACGGCAGCACGTATTCGGTGTCGTGGCCGGCGTCCTCGCCGAACGTGATCGCGGTCGGCGGCACGACGCTTTACACGACCTCGGGCGGCGCATGGTCGAACGAAACCGTGTGGAACGAAGGGCTCGACGGCAACGGCAAACTGTGGGCCACCGGCGGCGGCTTCAGCTCCTTTGAGAGCAAGCCGTCGTGGCAGTCGGTGGTGACCGGCACACCGGGTCAACGTCTGTTGCCGGACATTTCGTTCGACGCGGCGCAAAGCACGGGTGCGATGATCTACAACTACGGCCAGCTTCAGCAGATCGGCGGTACCAGTCTCGCTTCGCCGATTTTCGTCGGACTGTGGGCGCGTGTGCAGAGCGCCAATTCGAACAGCCTCGGTTTCCCGGCCGCCAGTTTGTACAGCGCGATCAAAGCGACGCCGTCGATCGTGCATGACGTGAAGTCGGGCAATAACGGCTACGGCGGTTATGGCTATAAGGCTGCCACGGGCTGGGACTATCCCACGGGATGGGGCAGCGTGGATATCGCGAAGCTAGCTTCGTATATCAGCAGCCATGGGTTCAAGAAGTAAGCACTCGGGCCGGCTCGTGCTCTCGTGACGAGCTGAACGCTTGAGCGGGCGCCGGTGATGAGGTAGTTGGTACCTCGTCAGCGGCGCTCGAACGATTCATGCTGCGTTCACGTCGGCACGCAGCGCATGTCGATCAACGCAGCCGATGCCAGACAGAGATCGGCACGTCGCCATTCGGCCGTGGCACGACGCGATAGCTGAGTTCGTCGCCCACCAGTTCATAGTGCCGGGTTTGGGTCTGCCCTTCCCAGTTTGGAAACGACGCCTTGTCGATCTGAAACGTCAGCGTATGCGCGACCGCATCGACTTTGATCGTGCCGAAGTGCGTGCTGGCCCCCATTACCGAGGCGGCGTATTCAGCCGGTGTGCCGGTCTGTTTATCACCCGACGCGAACCGCGGCCGTTCGGCGCTGAAAATCTGCAGCGTGTAACGGCCTTCGCGGTCGATCTGCAGCATGCCTTGCGGCGCGGCGCCGAAATCGCGCGCGCGTACGCCGTCGGCTTTGATGACGTCCGCTGCCACGAGCGACCAGGTGCCGGCCAGCGGCGAATCCGGCGGGTTGTCGTCGCCGGCGTACGAAGCCTGCGAAACCAGTGCGGCGGATAAGGACAACAGCGCGGGGAAAATGAGCTTGAGCATCGTGTTTGGGTTCATATACAGGTGTTGTGAGTCGAGGGAGCGAAGCGGAAAAATGCATGACGTCCGCGTCAATGGGACGACGCCGGCAACGACGACGCGGCTACGGAAACCGAAGGCGCGGGTGTCAGAAGCGGGCCGATACCGCGCTGCCGGCTGGCGAGCAGAACGACCGGAATCAGCAACGCCAACGCGCTCGCCTGAGCCAGATAAAGCTGGCGATACAGATGATGTCCGGCGCTCGCCGCGACGACGACGTACACCACCAGGCCCGCCAGGCCATTGAGCGCGTTGAAGGTCGCGCTGACACGTCCTTGATAGGCGGAATCCGTCGCGCGTTGTGCCGTGCTGAGGGCGATCACGCTGCTCTGAAAGCTCGCGCCTAGTCCGGCGTAAATCGCGAAAGCGGCCACCTGTCCCCCACATGCCGAGAACGCCAGCAGGCAGGCGGCCGCCATGCCGAGACTGAACAGCAGGACGGTACGTCGCCCGAATCGATTCGCCAGCCGCACCACGAAGAACCCGCCGACAATCGCGCCGACCGCGTACCCCGCATCGATCTTTCCGAATGCCGCGGCGCCCAGATGCAGTTCCTCCCGCACGAACGGTGCGAGCATTGCATTCATGCCAAACACCACGCTCATGTTCGCGACGAAAAGGCCGTAGAAAAAGCCGATTTCGGGACGCTCGACGATATGCGCGAGACCTGCGCGTAGATCTCGCCAATAGCGCTTCGGTTTGCCGTTACTTTCAGATAGGTGCGCCACGTGTTCCGCCGCCGTCAACCGGCGAGCCGTCAGCCAGCCGAAAATCCCCGCCAGTAAATACGTCGCGCTGGCGACGCAGACCGTTGCGGCCGCACCAATCGACGCGAGCACGATGCCCGACGCCGCCGCGCCCAGCACCTGCCCGGTTTGCCCGGTGACCACGGTCAATGCGTTGAGCCGCAGCATGTCGTCGGCGCTCGCGTTGCGCGCGAGCGCCGCTCGCCATGACAGCACCTGGACCTCGTTGCCCAGCGCGACCAGAAAGCTGATCGCATACGCCGACGCCGCCGTCGCGTGCCTGCCGGCATAGAGCGCGGCGTAGGCGAGCAGCATGGCCCAGCGAAACAGATCGGCGCGATACGCGAGTCTCGCGGGGTCGCCCCGGTCGATCATGAGACCGATCAGCGGCGACAACAGCAAACCCGGCAGCACCGTCATGATCAAACTGAGCGCCGCGCTCGACGCATGTCCAGTGATGTCGATAATCAGCCAGGTGTTGATGAGGAAGAAAAAGCCCGTGCCGATCTTCGAACTGGCGGTGGTCGCGCCATACAGCCGAATGGTGTGGGGAGTCATGGGGGCAGTCATGGGCGAGCCCGAAGTTTTTTCGATTCGGGAACCTTAAACGTCCTAGAATAATTAGAAAATTGAATATTTCTTATCCGATACATTCACAAAACCGAACGATGAACCGGATCAATCTCGACATGGACGTGCTGCGCACGCTGGTCACCGCGCAGCAACTCGGCAGCTTCAATCGCGCGGCCGATCGCCTCGGGCGCTCGCAGTCGGCGGTGAGCCAGCAGTTGCGCAAGATCGAGGAAAGCGTCGGCGAGGCGCTGTTTCAGAAGCAGGGCCGCGGTCTCGCGCTCACGCCCGCCGGCGACGTGATGCTGGCCTACGCGCGGCGCATTCTGGAACTCAACGACGAAGCGGTGAGCGCGGTGCGCGGCTTCGCGATCGACGGCCTGGTGCGCATCGGCTTGCCCGCCGATTTCGCCGAAACGTGGTTGCCGACCGTGCTCGGCCGCTTCAAACGCGCGCATCCGGCGGTGCGGATCGAAGCGGTAGTGGAAGGCAATCGGCGGCTGCTCGAACGGCTCGACAAGGGCGAGCTCGATCTCGTGCTGTCGCTGGGTCAGGAGACGCGCGCCGACGCCGAACCGGTGGGCGCCGTGGATCTGGTGTGGATCGGCCCGGCGTCGGAGGAAAGGTTGTGGGCCAGAGACGAGCCTATTCCGCTCGTGCTGTTCGAGGCGCCGTGTTTCTTCCGGCAGCGCGCGTTGGAGGCGTTGGATAAAGCCGGGCTGCCGTGGCGAATCGCGTTTACGAGCCCGAGCTTGCCCGGTTTGTGGGCCGCCGTGGAAGCGGGCCTCGGCGTGACGCTGCGCACGGCGGCAGGCTTGCCCGCGAAGCTTCAGGTGGTAGGCGATGCGCTAGCGCTGCCCACGGTGCGTGCGCCCGTCTTGCAGGTGTCGCTGCATGACGGCGCGCGAACGTTGGAACCGGCGGTGGCGCGTCTGAAAGACATCATCGCGGAAACGATCGCGGGTAATCTGCCGGTGGCGCATGCGTAAGCGGCATGAGCGGCATGAGCGGCCTGAGCGGCATGAGCGCAGCATCACACGCGGCACTGAGGTTCGTCATCGTCATGCCGCGTCGCCGGCCACGCGTGAAAGCGACATAATGCCGGTTGTCTGCTGTGCAATGCAGCGGCCGCATTCTCACCGAACCAGGAGATTCAAATGAGCAAGGGCTATTGGGTAACCTCATATCGCGCCACCAAAGACGCGTCGAAACTGGCCGCGTATGCACAACTCGCCGCGCCGGCCGTGGCCGCCGCGGGTGGCAAGTTCATCGTGCGTGGCGTGGCGGAAGATGCCCGCGAGCAGGGCCTGAAGGAACGCACGGTCGTGATCGAATATCCGAGCTTTGAACAGGCTGTCGCCGCGTACGAAAGCGAAGCCTACAAGAAGGCGCTCGAAGCACTCGGCGACGGCGTGGAGCGCGATCTGCGCATTGTTCGCGGCGCGGAATAACACCGTCATCCGCAGGCAACGGGGCGGCGCTCTTGCGAGGGCCGCCCCGTTTTTTTTTGCTGTTTCCAATCAGTCCGACTACGCCGTCAGCGCGTGGATCTGGCTCAGCAATCGCTCGATTTCCGCTTCCGTGGTCAGATAGCTGATCGACGCGCGCGCGATCTGTTGCAACCCGCGCGCCGTCATGTCGAACGGTGTATAGCTGACGCCGTTGCTGCCGATCACGATGCCTTGCGCGGCCAGACTGCGCTGCACCGAGACGGCGTCGAGACCCGCAAGGTTGAACGCGATCAACCCGGAACGTTCGCCCCCGAGATCGAGCACCGTCACACCGGGCAGTTCGGCTAGTTGCACGCGCAACCGCTGCGCCATGCTGTCGATCCGCGCGCGGATCGCGTCGATGCCGATTTCCAGCGCTTCTTCCAGTGCATTCGCCAGTCCACCATGCAGCGCGAGGGCCGCCTCCGACGATTCGAAGCGCCCCGCGTCGTCGCGCAAGACCGGGTCTCCGTTGGCGTTCAGCGGCGCGGAATGTGTGTCGGTATAGGACGGCGTCAAGCGCGGTAGAAACGCCTGCCGTACATACAGCAGACCGGTGCCCCGCGGCCCACGCAGGCCCTTGCGACCCGCGGTGCTCAGCACGTCGCAACCCAGCTCGGCGACGTTGATCGGCAACTGCCCGGCGGCCTGCGCGGCGTCGATGAAATACGCAATGCCGTGACGGCGCGCCACCTGCCCGATCGCCGCGGCCGGATTGATCAAACCGCCGTTGGCCGGCAACCACGTGAGCGCGATCAGGCGCACACGTTCGTCGAGCATCGCCTCCAGCGCTTGCGGATCCACCGCGCCGTTCGCATCGCAGGGAATCAGGTCGATCGAGACGCCGGTGCGCTGCGCCAGCGCACGCATCGTGCTCAGATTGCCGCCCCATTCGTGACGGCCGATGAGAATACGCTCGCCCGCTCGCCACGGACCCAACGCGGCAAATGCGGCGCCCCAGCCAGGCGAATTTCCCGTGGTCAACGCGATCTCGGCGGGCTGCGCATTGAACAGCCGAGCGGCCAGTCCGCGCGCGCGTTCGGTCTGCTCGCGTCCCACGATGCCGGCTTCCATCGGCCCTGTCGTGGCTTCGCGCCAAAGGTGCGCGTGTATCGCCTCCAACGTCGCCGAAGACGGCAGCGAAGCGCCCGCGTGATTGAAATGCGTGGTGTGCTGCGTGCCTGGCGTGCGGGCGCGAAGTGCCTCCACGGCGGCAGTAGAAAGCAGAGCGGACATAGTTATTCCAATGACGTCAGTGCAATCACGGCTTCGACTTCGACGGCCACGCCGGCGGGCAGCGAGGCGACGCCGACGGCGCTGCGCGCGTGCCGCCCGGCGTCGCCGAAGACTTGAACCATCAGGTCCGACGCGCCGTTGGCAATCACGCTGTGGCGCGCGAAATCAGGTGTGCTGGCAACGAATACGCGCAGTCGCACGACGCGGGCCACGCGGTCCAGACGGTCGCCGGTAGCGGCGGCGATCTGCGCTAGCACGCTCAGCGCGGCCGAACGTGCCGCTTCGATACCGTCGTCGTCCGACACGGTATCGCCGAGATGTCCGAGATAGGCCGGTTGCCCCGCCTTGCGCGAGATCTGGCCGGACACATGCAAAAGATGTCCTTCCTGCACGTACGGTACGTAATTGGCGGCGGCAGCCGCAGCGGGCTCGATCGTGAGACCGAGGCTTGCAACACGTGCGGAGATCGAAGCAGTCATGTCGAATTGTCCAGGCAAGAGGGAAAGTCCGATCGTATTAGCCCGGCACACACCGTGACCAATCAATTTTTCCCTGCAACGGATGAGCGAGACTAATGCGTCGGCTCTAACCCGTCCTGTTTCGCCGCCTCGGCGAGCCAGTCCCGGAACGCGGCGGCCGCCGCGCCCAGGTTGCCCTTGGGCGTGACGAACCACCAGCCGATGCGGGTGTCGTCCAGTCGTGCATCGGGCAATGCCTCGACCAGCGCGCCGCTCGCCAGTTGCCGCGCGATCAGGCGGTGACGGCCCATCGCAATGCCTTGTCCAGCGAGCGCCGCTTCCACGACGATGTTGTAGTCGTGCAGATGCACCTGCTGCGATTGCGTCAGATCGAGGCCGAAACGACGGCTCCAGGCGTCCCATTCGAACGACTGCCGCGAATACGACGTGAGCAGCGGAAAGCGCAACAGGTCCTTCGGTTCGCGCGGACGCTTTCTGCCCGCCACCAGCGACGGCGCGCACACCAGCGACAAACGTTCCGTCATCAACCGTTGCGCGCGCACCCCGCGCCAACCGCCGAGGCCATAACGGATCGCCACGTCCACTTCACCGCCCGGCACGTCGGCAAGTGCGATCTCGGGCCGTAGGTGCAGATCGATCCGCGGATGCGCCGCCGAAAAAGCCTGCAAACGCGGCGCCAGCCAGCGTGTCGCGAACGAAGCCAGAATGCCGACGCTCAGGCTTGTCCGTTCGACGGACGGCGCGCGAACCTCCTGAGTGCCGAGCCGCAACAACTCGAATGCTTCATGCACGCGCGCGTAATACGCGACACCCGCCGACGTCAATTCGACGGCGCGCGTGAGCCGATCGAACAGTGCCACGCCGAGATCGGCTTCGAGCTTCTGGATCTGATGACTGATAGCGCTCTGCGTGACGAACAGTTCCTGCGCGGCGTGGCTGAAACTCAGCAGCCTGGCGGCCGCTTCGAAAGCGCGCAGCGACAGCAAGGGCGGAAGTGGACGAGGCAGGCGCATCGGGTTCGAATGAAAAGGTTGTGCGTTCACGCGAGCTGGGCCTGACGCGCTACGAGCGCTTTGACCGCCTCGACATCGGCCGGCGCCACCGGCGTGAAGACGACCATGCTCAAGCCATCCGCGCCGGCCACGGGAAACGCGGAGTATTCGAGCGTGAGCAAGCCGGCCACCGAATGCCGCATGTGCTTCGTGCCGCCCCAGTGGTTGAGCACGTCGTTCTCGGCCCAGAGTCGCCGGAAGTCTTCGCTGCTGTCCTGGAGTTCGGCGGCCAACGCCGACGCCTCGCCAGAACCGCCTACCCGCGCGATATCGAAACGAAACACGGCGACCGCAACACGTGCGCTCTCTTCCCAATGCGGCTGGCAGGCGCGCAGGGTCGGGTCGCCGAACAGACGCCGCAACACGTTGCGCTCGCGAACCGGCAGCGCGGCGTAGTCGCCCAGCACCGCGACGGCGGCCGCGTTCCACGCCACCACGTCCCACGTCGGCGTTTTCACGATCGCGGCGCTGGTGGGCATGCCGTCCAGCACGCGTTGCAAAGCGGGCGTCACCGATGAAGTCTCTACGGGGCTGAGCGGCGGCGGGCGTTGCTGCGCGAGCAGAAACAACATCTCGCGGCCGGCGGCGTCGAGTTCGAGCGCGCGGGCGAGCCGCTCCAGAACTTCATTCGACGGCGGACCGCCGCGCCCCTGTTCCAGCCACGTGTACCACGCGACGCTGACGTTGGCGCGGATGGCCACTTCTTCCCGCCGAAGGCCCGGCGTGCGGCGGCGAATTTGCGCTTCCGGCGCGGGCTGCAGGCGCGAGCGACGATCGCGCAGGAAGCCGCCTAGCGAGCTGCAGGCGGACACGACCGGGTCCGGCGAGGTATTGACTGGCATGACGGTAAAGGGCTCCCGGAACGACGCGCGGCGGCATGGTTGCCGATACTTTAGCGTGGAATGAGAGGCTGGGTGCGGTGCGGTGCGGCGTTCTACGCCGCACTCGATACGTCTTCAATACTCGACGAGAATCGTCACTCGCCGGTTCGCGGCGCGAGCCGCGGCGTCGTCGCCGATAATCAACGGGAAATTATCGGCTCGACCGATCGCCGCCATTCTGTGGGCTTCGATTCCTTTATCGGCGAAAAATCGAACCACCGCCCCCGCCCTCGCCGACGACAGCTCCCAGTTCGATTCGAATTTCGCCGTGGCGATCGGCACGCTGTCGGTGTGTCCTTCGACGAGAATATTGTTCTTCGAACGGTCGCGCAGTACCGCGGCAATCTGGCTCAGCACGTCGAACGATTCGGGTAACAACCGCGCGTCGCCGGAGTTGAACAGGATCTTCGCGTTGATCGCGATTTCGACGCCTTGCGTCGCGTTCGAAATCGTAATCTGGCTGTTGCGCTTGAGTGGCGCCAGCAAGGAGAGCAATTGCGTCTTCGCGGTGTCGGGCGTGCTGCCGGTGCCTGCAACCGTCGCCGTCTTCTCCACGCGATGTTCCAGCGCCTTGATTTCCAACTCGCGGTTCTTAGCCAGCTCCAACGCGTATAGCGCAAGGAACAACACCATCAGCGAGGTGATGAGGTCCGCGTACGAAATCAGCCAGCGTCCGGATTGCTCGTCGGCTTCGTCGGCGTCCTGATAGCTGGTTTGGTCCGTCTTGAGGCGTCGGTTTCCCGAGGAGATAGTCATACGCGCAACGCCTGCTTCGAATTCACGTTTGATTGAACGACCGTCCACACCTGCTTTTCGAGTGCGGCGGCCGAATGTCGAGGCTTGCGGCTTGCTACCCCAGCAACTCGGCCGATCTCGCCCGCACGTCGCCCGCCAGGCGCGTTTCGATCGTATGCGGCGACTCCTTGCGCGAGATCGCGAGCAGACCGTCGAGATACAAACGACGGAAGCGCAACTCGCTATCCACCTGCGCCCGGATCTTGCCGTGCAGCGGCAGAAACACCAGATTCGCAAACGCGAGACCATAAAGCGTCGCCACGAACGCGGTGGCGATACCTTGCCCCAGTTGCGCCGGTTCGAGCATATGACCTGTCACCTGAATCAAGCCGAGCACCGCACCGAGAATGCCGAAGGTCGGCGCATAGCCGCCCGCCTGCTGCCAGATTCGCGCGGCCGCCAGGTGATTGCGCTCGTACGCGTCCAGCTCCCGTTGCAACGCGTCTTCGAGCACGGCGGTGGCCACACCGTTCGCCAGAAGCTCGAGCCCGCGCTGCGCAAACGGATTGATTCCGCCGGCCTCGATCGATTCGAACGCCAGCATGCCGTTCAGCTTCGCCTGATCCCCCCATTCGAGCAGAACCGACAGGCTCTTGCGATCGACCTGCCGCGCCCTCACGAAGGCCAGCCGCAGTTGCTTCACACCATCGAAGAATCGCGCCCACGTGTTCTGGATCATCACCGCGCCGAGCGTGCCGCCCAGCACGATGACGAACGCCTCCGGCTGAAACAGCGCCGTAACGTGCCCACCCTCCAGCGAGAAGCCGGCGACGATCGCCGTGATGCCGAACACGGCGCCCAATAGCGTCAAAAGATCCATACGTCCTCTCGAATGGCCGCCCGAATCACCGAACCTGCAATGAAAACAGCGTGTTTAGCGAGGCGGATCGGCACGCGAATCGCTTCACGCACTCCGGTTGGAAAGCGGCATCGCATTACCCGCCGGCGCTTTAAGCGCGCGTATGGTCTCGATGAAGCGCTGCTCGATCTCGGCAATTTCCAGCGGATCGATTTTGATTTCGCGCCGCATGACCCACGACACCTCTTTCTTTCGCGCTTCCGTCATCACCGACATCAAGCGCTCGGCCGCCGGTTGCCCCGTTGCCGCGGAAAGCAGTTTCGCCAGATCGTAGGTATCGAACGCGCTGACGGCTTCGAACAGCGTGCGCTGATCGACGAACTCCAGATCGTCGAGCGAGTTCACATCGCTGGCGCCGCGCACCGTACGACGCGAAAAATACGTAATGCCCTTCTCCTCGACGTAATTCAACACGCGGGTCTTGCGAAACGCGAACAGATCTTCGGCGATTTCCGCGTGAGACAGCTTGTTGAGAATGACCTTCTTCTCCACGCCGATCAACGCTTCCAGATCGTCGAGTTCGATCAACTCCAGTTCGCTGCTGATCGACAGATCGAGATCATGGTCCGCTACCTGTTGCGCGCGTTCCGTGATTCGCACCGGATCGAACGTGACGAGCTGACGGCCCGCCGCGCCTTCCGTCGAATAGCGCGGGGATGTATTGCTCAGACGTTCGGAGCGGCCCGGTTCGAGCGTGACCAGATTGAGTTTCTCCATGCGCTTGAGCATGGCCATCACATGGGGACGGGAATGGCCTGCAATCGCGTGGCACTTCTTGATGACTTCGGGAAGCGGCACAGAGAATTCCTCGCCTTGCGCGCGGCGCATGCGAGCATCCCGATCGGCGCTTTCGACACCGGCCATCAACGCGAGAACGTGCGCATACGAGACGACACCCGGCAGAAAATCGGCGTGCGTATTGGTGGCGAGCACATCGTCTTTCTTTTTCACGCGACGAATCATGGTGCGCACGATATGACGCAGCAGCGGCGACACGCGTTCGAGCTCTTCTTCCACGACGTTCGCCGCGATCACGGTGAGTTGAAGGAAGCTGAGTGCTTTCGCGGTATGCGCTCGCGGTTCCGGAGGCAACAAAGCCGCTTCACCGAAAAACTCGCCCTTACCTAGCGTGGCGAGAATCACCTTCTTTTCATCGCACTGGGTGGAGATTTCGACTTTGCCATCCGCGATAACGTAGATGACAGCGTCGCCCGCGAAGCCTTCCGAATAGATGACTTCGCCCGGAGCCGCTGTACGCGACCATGGCGATCGTTGGTGATTCAAGATTCATTCCCCCGTAGAGCTGATTCCTCGTGCGACCCACGCGCTGCCGGATGCGCGGATGCCCGATGGTCCTGACTTATTTCACGGGATAACGACATGCAGAACGCATTTCTTTAATATCTGGGTTTGTCCGCGAAGTCATCGCAAACGTTTGGCAGCCTTGCGGCACAAGGCTTTGCGGGAAGTCGAGAAGGCTCAGCGCGACGCTGCGCGCGCTTCTTCGATAAGCCACTCCTTGAGCTTGAGCGCAGACGGTTGCAACGCTGCCGACACGGGATGGACCACGTAGTAGCTCGTCGAAAGTGGCAACACCGGTTTGAAAGGTTCGATCAACGCGCCGCTCGCGCGCTCGCTGTCGGTCAGCATCGCACTCGTGAGGACGAGCCCCTGGCCGCGCACGGCGGCGTCGATCGCGATCAGCGACTGGTCGAACTGAATTCCCGGAATGGATGCGATCTGTTCATCGGATAAACGCGAGAACTTGCCGAGCCACGGCGACCAGTGCGGATGCAGCGTGTTGTGCAGCAGCGTCGCTTTCTTCACATCGTCAGGATGACGTATCTTCAGACGTTTCACGTAATCCGGCGCGCAGTACACGCGGGCTTCGTCCGTGCACAACTTTTCCACCGTGAGCGACGGATCCTCGCCATTGAAATAACGGATCGCCAGATCGACGCCGTCGAGCTCGAAGTCCACGAACGCGGTCGACGTGGTCAGATCCAGCGCCACCTCCGGAAAGGCCTTGAGAAAGCCGGCCATGCGCGGGGCGAACCACTTGGCGGCGAAACTCGGCGGCACGGACAATTTCACATTTCGGCTCTGACGCTGCCGCATGCGCCGGCTGGCCTGCGCAATATGTCCGAGCGCGGGATGAATCTGCGCGTAATACGCGAGCGCTTCGGCAGTGGGGGTGACCTGGCGAATCTGGCGCACGAACAGTGACACCCCCAGCCACGCCTCCAGCTTCTGGATCTGCTGACCCACCGCGCCCGGGGTCACGTTCAACTCCTCCGCTGCAAGAGTAAAACTACCAACTCGGATTGCCGCCTCCATCACAATTAACGCTTTCAACGGTGGATAAGCGCTCATGAAATAGTTTTCCTGCAGTATCGGTCAGATAATATCGTTTGTACCGGAAGCGGGCGCTGATCACAATGGGCTCTCGATAAAATCCGTTGTGGACCGACATGAACCCGTCCTATCTCGCCTTCGCCCTGCTCGGCGCCATCTGGGGAACCAACTTTCTCTTCATGCGGTGGGCCAGCGTGACGCTGTCGCCGGCTCAGATCGTGTTGCTACGCGTCCTGTTCGGGTTCGTGCCGATCCTGCTGGTCGCCTTGGGAACGCGCGCATTGCGTTGGCGTCATCTGCGCTACGCGCATCACTTCCTCGTCATGTCGCTGCTGGCCACCGTGCTCTACTACTTCGCGTTCGCCAAGGGCGCCGCGCTGCTGCTCTCCAGCGTCGCGGGCATGTTGAGCGGGTCGATACCGTTGTTCTCGTTTCTTTGCACGCTGGTCCTGTTACGCGACGAGCGGCCCACGCCACGCATGTTGATGGGCATTGCGATCGGTTTCGTTGGCGTGCTGCTGATTGCGCGGCCCTGGGCCGGCGCCGCTGCGGGAGTGAGTCTTCCCGGTGTGTTGTACATGATCGGCGGGTCGCTCAGCGTGGGATGCTCGTTCGCTTACGCGCGCCGCTTTCTGACACAACTGGACATCTCGCCGCTCGCATTGTCGACGTGGCAAATCGGCTTTGCGGTCGTCATCATCGGTCTCTTTACCGACTTGCATGGCATCACGCGTATCGCGACCGATGCTCGCGCGTTGATCGGTTTGACGGTAGGGCTGGGACTGGTTGGTACGGGCGTCGCTTACATGCTCTACTACTTTATCGTCCGCCGGCTCGGCGCGATTGCCGCTGCCAGCGTGACCTATATTCCGCCCGTTGTCGCGCTGCTGCTCGGCGTGATATTCGCGGGCGAGCCGGTACGAAACGCGGATCTGATCGCGATGTCATGCATTCTTGCCGGCGTCTATCTGCTGCAAACGGGGCGACAGGTTTCGCAGGCTCGGGCACTTCGCTCGACGTAATGCTGTTGCAGGTTTTGCCGTTGCAGGTTTTGCCGTCGCAGGTTTTGGCCCTCGCATCAATTCGGCCGCCCTGACCGAAGCATCGTGATCCGCGTGCAACGCGCGGATCATTCGCTTGAATTCACCGCACTCGCCCGTCAAACATTCCTCCCGCTCCCCTCCGCGCTTCCCCACCGAAACAACATCGTTCAAGTTTTCGTTGTTAATTTTTAATGTAATGTTATAACATTATCTGCCCCGGATGCCAGCCGGGACGTCGCGTGATCCAGACCAATCACGCCGCTCGCAGTCGTCCGCAGGAAACCAGGACGACCGTCGACGAGACGGACAACGCATCCACCGAGTCGCCAACACCACCCTCCATAACGATGAAAAACCGCACGCGTGTCTCTCATGCAGCTTTGCTGCTGTTCGCTATCGCCGCTCATGCCCATGCTGCAACAGACGGAAACCCGGCGACCGGCGCCGTTACCGATCAAGCGGACCCACCCGTCGACGGCCTCGTGAAGAGCGACACGCTCGACGTGCAGGTGAACGCCAAGCGCCTCGATCGCGCGCGCAACGGCTTGTTGCCGGAGACCGGCAGCAGCGTGTATCGCTTCAGCCAGGCCGATATCGACGCGCTGCCCGCGGGCCAAGACACGCCGTTGAATCAGGTGCTGCTGCAAGCCCCCGGCGTGGCCAGCGATTCGTACGGACAGTTGCACGTACGCGGCGACCACGCCAATCTGCAATACCGGATCAACGGCATCATCATTCCCGAGCCGATCAGCGGCTTCGGGCAGGCGCTCGATACGCGCATCATCGATCAGGTCAATCTGCTCACCGGCGCACTACCGGCGCAATACGGCTATCGCACGGCGGGTGTGGTGGACATTCGCACGAAGTCGGGCGATGCGGGCAACGGCGGCTCCGTCAGCGTGTTCGGCGGCAGCCATCAAACGCTCAAGACCAGCGCCGATGTGTTCGGCTCACAGGGACCGTTCAGCTACTACTTCAGCGGCTCGCTCGGCGTGAACAATCTCGGCATCGAGAATCCGACTTCCAGCGCGAACGCCATTCACGATCACACGCGTCAGGGCGATGCATTCGGCTACATGTCGTACATCATCAACCCGCTCACGCGCGTGAGCCTGATGTTCGGCACCACCAGCAACCAGTTCGAGATTCCCAACACGCCGGGGCTGGCCACCAACTTCACGCTGAACGGCAACAACACGTTCAATTCGAGTCAATTGAACGAAACGCAATCCGAGTTGAACAACTTCGCGGTGGTCGCCCTGCAGGGCACCAACGGCGGCGCACTGGACTACCAGGTCGCGCTGTTTACCCGCTATACACGCACCCAGTTCAATCCGGATCCGGTGGGCGATCTGCTGTTCAACGGCGTGGCATCGCAAGACTTTCACAGCAACACGGCGAACGGCGCGCAGGTGGACACCACGTGGCGGCTGAACGACAAACATACGATCCGCGCGGGCGTGTTCTTCCAGCAGGAACATGCGGTGTTCAACGACAGCGTGAATGTATTCGCTACCGACGACGCCGGCGCCCAGGCATCCGACCAACCCTTCAACATTCAGGACTCGAGCAGCAAAACCGGCTATCTGTATAGCGCGTACGTGCAGGACGAGTGGAAGCTCACCAGCAAGCTCACGCTCAATTACGGCCTGCGCTACGACAAGATGGACGAGTATGTGAGTGCGAGTCAGTTGAGCCCGCGCATCGGGCTGGTCTATGCGTTCACGCCGACCACGACCTTTCACGCCGGCTACGCGCGCTATTTCACGCCGCCCGCTTTCGAACTCGTGTCCGGCTCGACCATCAGCCGCTTCACTGGGACGACCAACCAGAGTCCGTCGAGTCAGAACGATCAGGTGCAGCCCGAACGTAGCCATTATTTCGATCTCGGCGTGACGCAACGCCTCGGTTCGAACGTGACGATCGGCCTCGATGCGTACTACAAGAAATCCACCAATCTGCTGGATGAAGGGCAATTCGGTTCCGCGCTCATCTATACGCCGTTCAATTATCGGCTCGGGCGCGTGTACGGCATCGAGTTCACGGCGAACTACAAACAGGACAACGTGTCCGCGTATCTGAATCTGGCGTACAGCCGCGCGCAGGGCACGCAGATCGATTCCGCGCAATTCAATTTCGACCCGGCCGAGCTCGCCTACATCAACAGCCACTGGGTGTATCTGGATCACGATCAGCGCATCACCGCTTCGTTCGGCGGCACCTACGATCTCGGCCGAACCACCTTCACGTTCGACGGCCTCGTCGGCACCGGCCTGCGCAGCGGCTTTGCCAACACCGACCGCCTGCCGGTCTACGCACAGGTCAACCTCGGCGTGATCCAGCATTTCAACCAGCCGCTGGTCGGCAAATTCGATGCACGCCTGATGCTCATCAACGCGTTCAACCGGGTCTACGAGTTGCGCGACGGTTCGGGCATCGGCGTCGGCGCGCCACAGTACGGTCCGCATTTCGCCGTCTATGCCGGCATCACCAAGCATTTCTAAATCTGTCAGGGAGCGAAGAGGTCGGTCATGCAAGATTGGACGAATATCCTGGCGGCGGTACGCGTGGGCGGATGGGTCATCTATCCGCTCACGATCCTGGCCGTCCTGGCGGTGGCGATCGTGCTCGATCGCGCCTATGTGTTTTTGCGCTTCGGACGTTTGCCTGCCGCGATACGTAACGCCGACGAAACCGGCATGCCCGGCTCGCGAATCGATTGGGCAGCCAGCTTGAAGGACGCCGGCAAGCAGAACGCGTTCAGGCGCATGAATGCGCCGTGGACGCCCGATCCTTCGGCGCCGTTATGGCTGCGCGAGGCCAGAGCGGAAGCCTTGGCCTCGCGGATCGAGCGCGATATGAGCAAAGGATTCTGGGTGCTCGAAACGATCGTCACCGCTGCGCCGTTGCTGGGTTTGCTCGGCACGATCGTCGGCATGATGCATTCGTTCCAGTTGTTCGGCGGCTCAGGGCTCGTCGATCCGGGTGGGGTGACCGGCGGCGTGGCCCAGTCGCTGGTGGCGACCGCCATCGGACTCGTGGTCGCCTTGTTCGCGCTCTTTGCGTTCAACTATTTTTCGCGCCGTCTTGAGCGCCTGATGGACGAACTCGAATCGTTCGCGAATGCGCGGCTCAGCGAAGTGCGTCTCGCCGTCACGGACGCGGGAGCGCTGCCGTGAAATTCAAGCGCTCGCGCGCGGCCAGGCGCGGTCGCATCGAAATCATTCCGATGATCGATGTGATGTTCTTTCTGCTGGCCACGTTCATGCTGGCTTCGCTGGCGATGCAACGGCTCGATGCGGTCAAGATCACGCTGCCCATGGGACAAGCGCAGAAGATGAGCGCGCACGAGCCGCTGACCATTTCGGTGGATAGCCGCAACGACGTGTTCGTCAATCGTCAGCGTGTGTCGGCGGATCAGGTCGAACCGACCGTAAAACGTCTGCTGCAAGCCGATCGCGATGTCGTGATCGCGGCTGACGATGCTGCCGGTCACGGGGTGGTCGTTCACGCGATGTTAGCGGCACGCCAGGCTGGCGCGACACATTTTCTGGTTGCGGTTCATCGTGAGTAGCCGGATGCGTTTGACCGGTTTTGTCGATGGTGCACCGACCCTGCGGATGGTGTTCGCGTTTCTTGTGGCAACACTGGTTTGGCTCGGGGTGCTGGTTGCGGTGGGGCATTGGCTGGGGACGTCGACGCCAGCTCCGCCACACGAGCAACCATTGGAAATGCGCGTGGTGGAACTCGAACCTCCGCCGGCTCCGACTCCTGCTCCGCCTTCCCCGCCGAAAGAGTCGGTCAGTCACGCTCTGCCCGCGCCGAATCGATCGGCGAACCAACCAGCGAAACCCGTCGCCTCTCGCCCCGATACGTTGCCGGCACATCCCGCACCGACGCCTGCCGAGGCACGTCCGGTGCAAAGCACTGAGTCGAGTCCTGCGTCTCCAACAAACGAAACGGCGACCCACACCACTCCCGCGCCAGCCAACGAAAAACCGAACACAACCGCTACTGGCGCGTCGACGGGCGACACGGCCGCGCATCCCATTGCCCAACCGTTGCCCGAATTACCCGACGATCTACGGGAGCAGGCCTACCAAACCGTTGCGACCGCACGTTTCACGATTCACACCGACGGCTCGATCGACGTCAATCTCATCAAGCCCACGCCGAACCCGCGCCTCAACCAGATCCTGCTTGAAGTGCTGCACAAATGGCGCTTCTTCCCCGCGATGCAGGCGGGCCATCCGATCGAAAGCCGCCAGGACATCCGCGTGCATTTCAATGTGAATTGAAATCCGGACGAGTACTCGCGCTAACGCAATCTGATGCGTCCACGGCACCGAATGGAAAAACAATTTCTTGTAATGACCTTGGGATCACGCCGCGTTCTCCACCAATCGCAAACTCGCGCGCGCCCTATTCTGCCGACGCGGCAATCGCATTCCTGAATGCGTGGCGGCAGGTACGGCCTTTTCGCGCCACGCGTCAGCCTGGTTACTTACCTGAACAGAGGCTCGGCATGTCCACTTCCCAACCTGTTTTCTCTTCCGTGCTTCAACGCCTCGTGAAACCGTCGGCGCTATTCTCGATCGGTCTGTTGATCGCGGGCGCGACCCTGGCCGCCGACGCAACCGCGGCGAGTTTCAAGTGCAACGGCAAATCGTCCGCATCGGAAAAGATTGTCTGCAAGGATCCCGCTTTGTCGGCATTGGACGACCGTCTCGCCACGGCCTGGCAACACGCCCGAGACACCACGCTCGACGCCGGCGCGCTCGAAGCCGCACGCACCCAGCAATGGTTGTGGCGGCAACATCACTGCAGCGATCAGGCTTGTGTGAAGAGCTGGTACGAGCGCCGGATCGCTGAACTGGACGCCGATTACGAGCAGGCGAAACACGCACGCAGCGAAGCATTCGACGCGTCGCTGGCCAAACAGAACCTCGCGCCTTCGGCAGCCGATGCGGTGCGGAAAATGAAAGGCGTGGCGGTTGCGAATGCAACGACCGCGAGCGCGCAGTAAGGGATCCGCGTTACCGGTTCGAAAAGCAACGCGCGTGGTCGTCTACGCGCGCGGCGCCCTAATCCGGCATCCCGTCATGGTCGCCGAGCGGTCGGCTTGGCCAGTCCGTCCACTGGTCCGTGCGTGTCTTCAGGTGCGCCTCATTGAGCGGATAGTGAATCAGATTATCGGCGCGCGGACGCTCGCCGATCACCATCAACCTGACTTCTTCTTTTGTATTGTTGATGAACGTGTGGCAAATCCCGGTGCCTGACGGAAACCCCACCGAATCACCCTCGACCAGACGATGAAGCACGCCGTCGATCCACACATCGGGCGTGCCGTGCAGCACGTACACGAATTCCTGCTCGGTACTCTCGCAGTGCGGATACGAAGACCGCCGCCCCGGCAAAAGCCGCACATGATGAATACCAATGCGCGTAATGCCCAACGCGGCGGACAGCGGCGAGTCGATTGCCATCAACTCGTCGGAACCTTGATAAGAGTGCGCGTTGGGGTCTTCCAGTTCGGTCCAGTGTTTGATGAATTCCGGTCGCTGCATCGTTTGTTCTCCTGGGGGACGAACGACGATGATAGCGGCTCACCGCAAGACCGGCGCGCCAATAAAAAACGGCTGATCTTACGATCAGCCGCTTTTGCTTCGGCATGAGACCTCTACGGCCTAACGCCCATAACAACCGTCCACGATGACACCCGCTTTACGCCAGGTCGAAGCGATCGAGGTTCATCACCTTGCCCCAGGCCGCGACGAAGTCATGCACGAACTTCTCCTGCGCATCCGAACTGCCGTACACCTCGGCCACCGCACGCAGCTGCGCGTTCGAACCGAAGATCAGATCGACGCGCGTGCCGGTCCACTTCAACTGGCCCGTGGCGCGATCGACGCCTTCGAACACGTCCTTCTCGTCCGATACCGGCTTCCACTCCGTACGCATGTCGAGCAGATTGACGAAGAAGTCGTTCGTCAGCGTCTCCGGACGCTTCGTGAACACACCGTGCTGGCTCCCGTCGTAGTTGGCGTTGAGCACACGCATGCCGCCCACCAGCGCGGTCAGTTCCGGCGCGGACAGCGTCAACTGTTGCGCCTTGTCGACCAGCAAGGCCTCGGCCGTGATGGTGTACTTGCCCTTCAGATAGTTGCGAAAGCCGTCCGCGATCGGTTCGAGCACGGCGAAAGACTCGAGATCGGTCTGCTCCTGCGACGCGTCCATGCGCCCCGGCGAAAACGGCACCGTGACCGCATGCCCGGCATTCTTCGCGGCCTGTTCGACACCCGCACCGCCGGCCAGCACGATCAGATCGGCCAGCGACACGCGTTTGTTACCGGACTGCGCACCGTTGAACGCGCTCTGAATCCCTTCCAGCGTCTTCAGCACGTTCGCCAGTTGAGCCGGCTGGTTCACCTGCCAATCTTTTTGCGGTGCAAGGCGAATACGCGCGCCATTCGCGCCGCCGCGCTTGTCGGAGCCGCGGAACGTGGACGCCGAAGCCCACGCCGTCGACACCAGTTGCGACACCGGCAGCCCCGACGCCAGCACCTTACTCTTCAGTTCCGCGACATCTTGCGCGTTGATTAATTCGTGATTGACCTCGGGGATCGGGTCTTGCCAGAGCAACTCTTCCGTCGGCACTTCCGGGCCGAGATAGCGCGCGAGCGGGCCCATGTCGCGGTGCGTCAATTTGAACCACGCGCGCGCGAACGCATCGGCCAGTTGATCGGGGTTCTCGTAGAAGCGCCGCGAAATTTTTTCGTAAGCCGGATCGAAGCGCAACGCGAGGTCGGTAGTCAGCATCGACGGCGTGCGGCGTTTGGTCGAATCATGCGGATCCGGCACGGTGTCGACGCCGGCGTCGCCCTTCGGTTTCCATTGATGCGCGCCGGCCGGGCTCTTGGTCAATTCCCATTCGTAGCGGAACAGGTTTTCGAAGAAGCCGTTGCCCCATTGGGTCGGCGTGGTCGTCCAGATAACTTCCAGGCCGCTCGAGATCGCATCGGCGCCCTTGCCGGTGCCGAAGGTGCTCTTCCAGCCGAGGCCCTGATCTTCGATGCCGCCCGCTTCCGGCTCGACGCCGACATGCGACGCGGGACCGGCGCCATGCGTCTTGCCGAACGTGTGACCGCCGGCGATCAGCGCCACGGTCTCTTCGTCGTTCATGGCCATGCGGGCGAACGTCTCGCGAATATCCACGGCCGCCTTGAGCGGATCGGGGTTGCCGTTCGGACCTTCCGGGTTAACGTAGATCAAGCCCATCTGCACGGCGCCCAGCGGATTTTCGAGGTCGCGCACGCCGGAGTAGCGCTTGTCGCCGCCGAGCCACGTGGTCTCGGAACCCCAATACACGTCTTCGTCCGATTCCCATACGTCCTGACGGCCGCCGCCGAAACCGAAGGTCTTGAAGCCCATCGATTCCAGCGCGACATTGCCCGTCAATACGATCAGATCGGCCCATGAAATCTTGTTGCCATATTTCTGCTTGACCGGCCAGATCAGCCGGCGTGCCTTGTCGAGGCTGACGTTGTCGGGCCAACTATTGAGCGGCGCGAAACGCTGCTGACCGGAACCCGCGCCGCCGCGACCGTCGCCGGTGCGATAGGTGCCGGCGCTGTGCCATGCCATGCGAATGAAAAACGGCCCGTAGTGGCCGAAGTCCGCCGGCCACCATTCCTGCGAATCGGTCATGACCGCCAGCAGGTCCTTCTTCACGGCCGCGAGGTCGAGGCTCCTGAACGCTTCAGCGTAGTTGAAATCCTTGTCCATCGGGTCGGACAAAGACGAGTGTTGATGCAGGATCTTCAGGTTCAGTTGATTGGGCCACCAGTCCCGATTCGACGTACCACTGCCAGCGGTATGGTTAAACGGACACTTCGCTTCAGTCGACATGCGCTTGCTCCTTGGATCGTTTGTGCTCCACGACTCGGCCTGTGTGGGGTACAGGCAATGCGGTCCTGCTCACATCCTAGTGTCAGGGAACTCCGGGCGGAAATAGCTTTAATTGATGGCGACGCATCAAAAAAACTAAGGCCGGCATCACATGACATAGTCGGGCCGCACAATGGTAATCTTCCGGCGCTTCATGCGCTCGTCCGGTGCCTTGGAAGGCGCTGTGAATGTCGCGCATTCAGTTCTTATCCAGCCGCTATCCGGGCCTGCTCGTTTACCCGCCCCCTCTCCTGGCCGATGCAGTCTCTCCGCATCGGCCTCCAACCTCGATTGAAAAAGCAATCATGACGAATTCCATGTACAGCGCATCCGTTCCCGTTTTCAAACAGATGCTGACCGCCTTGTCCGAGGTGCTGAAGAAAGCCGAAGCCCACGCAACCGGACGGAACATCGAGCCGAACGCATTGCTGCAGGCGCGTCTGTTCCCGGACATGTTCCCGCTCGTGCGCCAGGTGCAGATCGCCGCTGACTTCAGCAAGGGCGTCAGCTCGCGCCTCGCCGGCGTGGACGTGCCGTCGTGGCCCGACACGGAAGTGACGTTCGCCGACCTGCAAGCGCTGCTCGCCAAGGCATTGACCTACATCGGCACGCTCGACGCCGCGCAATTCGAAGGCAGCGAGAACAGGGAAATCGTGCTGCGCCCCGGCACGCCTAAAGAGAAGAAGCTGGTGGGCAGCGCCTATCTGCAGCACTACGGCCTGCCGCAGTTCTTCTTCCACGTCACCACGACGTACGCGATTCTGCGTCACAACGGTGTCGAGATCGGCAAGCGCGACTACATGGGTTCGTACTGATCGTCGATGCATGAGCCGGACGCGCCGCTGCATGCGGTAGCGGCCGTTCCGGCCGACCAGCCGACTTCATGCGCGCGAGGCCCGGTAGCCGTCGTTAAGCATCCAGTGGCTGAAGCGCGCGTATTCCTGCGCGTATTCACGCGTGTCTTGCGCCAGCTCCACGGCATGGGCCAATTCGTGCACGCGCGCGTAGTGAGGCATCCGGCTGCTTTCGTACGCCGACAGCGCAACCGCAAGTTCATCGTGTTTTCGCAGCGCCTCGACCAGCACGCGCACGTCTTCCACGCCGAGTGTGCCGCCCGCCGAGATATGCGGCGAGAGCGCATGCGCCGCATCGCCGATCAACGCGACACGCGCGGAGGTCCAGCGCGGCAACGCCGGCACGAACATGATCTGGTTGTGCAGGATCTGCGCTTCCGGCGTCCGCTCGATCAGCTTCAGCAGCGGATCGCTCCAGCCGTTGTCGTTCAGATGCGCGGCACGCAGCAAGGCCGCTTCCTTCTTCGTGCCGACGGGCGCCGCGCTGTCGAACTGATTCACCATCCAGACGACCTGATCGCCGTAAGTGCGGGTGTAGCCGCCGCGCGTACGCCGATGCCCGACGGTCAGGACCGAGCCTTCGGCGGGTTCGTCGCCCGCGGCTAGCATGCCGCGCCACACGTGGTGGCCTGCGTGCTCGCGAGCGCCATGACCGGGCACCAGTTGGGCACGCACCGCCGAGTAAGCGCCATCCGCGCCGAGCAGCAGGTCGGCGTGTTCGATCGTGCCGTCGCTCAAGGTCACCGCGACGTGATCCGCGTTTTCCTCGAACGCCACGACCTTGGTGTCGACGCGAATGTTGTCGAGTCCGACCGCAGCCGCCAGCAAGCGATTCAACTCGGGACGCGGCACCAGCACAAACGCATGATCGGCCGGCTCGAATCCGGGCGCCCTGAAGCGCGCGCCGGCGGCATCGTAAAACCATGTTTCGATCGGCATGCCGATTTCGCGGATCGCATCGCCCACGCCGACCTCCGAGAAAACGTCCAGCGCGTTGCGCCACAAGCCGATGGCCGCGCCCGCCGCGCGAATCTCCGGCCCTGTTCGCATACCAGCACGTCCCAGCCGATCGCCCTGAACGCGATACCCGCCGTCAGTCCGACAATGCCGCCGCCTGCAATGATGACTCGCATCGATACGTCGCTCCTTGCGGTCGCTTCCCGTTATCCGAGTCCGGCTACCGCGGCGCCGAACTCATCGGGCGGAATCGTGTGGATTCCTCGTTGAGGGTGAATGCCTCTAATTTATGAGCGATCGCTCACATTAGCTACTCGCTTTCACGACGTAGGACGGCGGCGAGGCGAAGCCTCGCCCGGCAACGCAGAGCGGGAGAAAATCGGGCGGATCGGAAGGCCCTCAAAACGGAAGCTCGCTTTTTCTTTGCGCGCCACTGGCTTCAGGGGCGATGTCCGACAGATCCACGACATCGCGATAACGATTTCAATTCTCATTCTGAGCATTGCGTGCGGAATCCACTAAGCTGGACTAACAGGTTGGAGGTACGCGCGCGAAGCGCGGCAATCCTCAGACCAGGCGCCGACCCACCACCAGAACGATTGACCGATAAAGCGCCGAGCTCGCCGCGGCGCTTCCTGAACGTTTCCCGAACCCGCCAGGGAGGCTTTATGCAAAGCGATCCAAAGGTCCTCGAATACCTGAACTCGCAACTCAAGAACGAACTGACCGCGATCAATCAGTATTTTTTGCACGCGCGCATGTATCGGCACTGGGGATTGGAAAAACTGGGCAAGCACGAATACGACGAATCGATCGGCGAGATGAAACACGCCGATTTGCTGATCAACCGTATCTTCATGCTCGACGGACTACCGAATTTGCAGGACCTGCACAAACTGCTGATCGGCGAGGAAACGAAGGAGATTCTCGAATGCGATCTGAAGCTCGAACGGATCTCGCAGTCCACTTGCAAGGAAGGCATCGCCTATTGCGAATCCGTGCGGGATTTCATTTCGCGCGAGATTCTCGTGAATATTCTCGATGAGACCGAAGAGCATATCGACTGGCTCGAAACGAATCTCGATCTGATCGACAAGGTCGGTATTCAGAATTACCAGCAATCAGGCATGGACTCGCCGAGCTGAGCTCGTTGATCGCGTCCGCCCTCCGCTGGCTGGAGCAGGTCGATCCGGGTACGCACCGCCGGATCAAAGGGTTGCGGCTCGTCACCGCGTACGGAATCGCGGCGGCGCTCGGCACATTGCAGGACATTATTCATAGCCTGCCCAGCGCGGTGTCGGTGGGGTCGCTCGCCGGCAGCTTCGCGTTGTGGGCGAGCGTCTCGGAAGCGCGCGCCACACGCGCCGAATCCAGCCGGGATCTGATCGTGCTGTGCGCGGCTGCGGCGTTTGGCGCGACGCTATTCGTCGCGCTCTCCCCGGCCCTGCGGGCCATCGCGACGGCGGGCCCCGAATTGACGCTCGTGACGGGCGCATTCCTCGTCGGTTATCTGAAGCGTTTCGGCATCCTTGGAGCGGGCGTGGGCTCGCAAATCTACATCGGCCAACTGCTGGCCTACGGCGCCCGCCTCACGCCTATCGATCTCACCGTGGTCGCCGTCGCCGGACTGATCGCGATGCTGGCGTCGATCGTGCCACGCCTGCTCAGCGGTCCGGCTGAGCATCCTGCGCCGGCCGCGCTCTCGTCCGTCGACGTGCCGGGCCGTTGGGGGCTCTCGCCCGAACTCGTGATGGGTCTGCAGGCGGCAAGCGGCTCGCTGGTCGTCGTTGCCTTGAATGAGGGGGTCGGGCTCAAGGAATCGGCGTGGGCGATTACCGCGTGTACCTACGTTGTCGCAGGTTCCGCGAGCGGCACGATAACGCGGGTGCGCCGACGGATCGTCGGCACCCTGATCGGCGTGCCGCTCGGACTCGCCTGCCTGCCGCTCGCCGTCCACGCGCCGCTGCTGATCTGGGGCGCGGCGGCGGTCGCCATGATCATCTACGCGATGGCCTTGCCCAATCGCTACGACGTCGCCTGCGCGGCGTTCGCGTTCACGCTGATCGTCACGCTGGCGGCCGGCGGCGTGCACTCGGTGCCGCTGCTGGCCGCGCGCGCTTGGGAAACGCTGCTCGGCGGCGCGCTCGGTCTGTTTGCCGCGACGTGTATTTTGCCGCTGCGTCCGTTGAGATCGAGTTGAGGTTGAGCTGAAGCCACGCTGAGGGCCCGCTGCGAGCGCGGCGCCATTCCGGTATCGTATCGTCCGATAGACGGCGAGCCGGTTCGCCGACGTGTTGCGCACCGCGTGGCGCGACGCCATCCAAGGAGAAGATTGAAATGACGACGCAAACCGAAACCGCCCTGCTGGCCGGCGGCTGCTTCTGGGGCATGCAGGAACTGCTGCGGCGCTACCCCGGCGTGCTGTCGACGCGGGTGGGCTACACGGGCGGCGACGTGCCGAACGCGACCTACCGCAACCATGGCACGCACGCGGAAGGCCTCGAAGTCGTGTTCGACCCGAGCCGGATCAGCTATCGCCAGATCCTCGAGTTTTTCTTTCAGATTCACGATCCGACCACGAAGAACCGTCAAGGCAACGACGTGGGCACGAGCTACCGCTCGGCGATCTTCTATCTCAGCGACGAGCAGAAGCAGGTGGCGTTGAAAACGGTGGCGGACGTCGACGCCTCCGATCTGTGGCCCGGCAAGGCCGTCACCGAGATCGTGCCGGCCGGCCCGTTCTGGGAAGCCGAACCGGAGCACCAGGACTATCTGGAACGCAATCCGGGCGGCTATACGTGTCACTTCATCCGGGCGGGCTGGAAGCTGCCCACGGCGTCGGCCTAGGAGGCCGGTCGGCCAATGCCGTGCGCTTTCGCGCGCGCGCCGTCGGTCGGCATCAACCGCTGCGCGCGTGACGCTATGCCAGCGTCCGCGCGCCGCCTTCGACTGAAATCGGCCTGAGTTCATCGACCAGGTAATCGATCAATGTGCGGGCGGCGGGACGCACTGCCCGCCTCGCCGGAAAAACCGCGTGGACCTCGACGGGTTCGAGCTGCCAGTCCGCCAGGACCTGCACGAGGCGCCCGTCGGCGATTTCGCTTCGGCATCCCCATAGACCGATCGTCAAGATGCCCAAGCCGGCCACGGCCGCCGCCGTGGCCCCTTCGTTCACGGAAATCGTCAGGCGTCCCTCGCTCCGAACGGCGAACTGCTGCTCGTCTTTGCGCAATGTCGAGCCCAATGCGCCCGCACTCGATGGTCCCAAAACAAACGCATGCCCGCCAAGCTCCGCGGGATCCCGAGGCAGACCCGCGTGCGCCAGATAAACCGGCGCGGCGACGAGAATGCGCGGCGAGCGGCCCACCAGCCTCGACGTCGCGCTCGAGTCCTGAAGCGTGCCGAAGCGAATCGCCACGTCCACGCCTTCCGCAATCAGATCCTGCCGGTCGTCGGCCATCAGCAGGTCGATGCGTAGTGCCGGATGCGCCTGCATGAAGCGTCCGATCCGTGGAATCACCTCGCGAATGCCAAAGCTCGTGGACAGCGCCACTCGAAGGCGTCCGCGCAGTTCCATCGTGCCTCGCGCGACCCGGTCCGCCTCTTCGAGCGCCTCCAGAATCGCGTCGACGCGTGTCAGATAGTCGACGCCCGCCGGGGTCAGTTTCACCGCGCGCGTGGTCCTCACGAACAGCGCGGCGCCCACTTCGATCTCGAGTTCCGAAATCTGCCGCGACACGGACGGCTGACTGATGCCCAACTCGCGTCCGGCCTTGGTGAAGCTCGACGTGCGGGCAACCCGCGTGAACAGCCGCAGAACGGATAGCTTGTCATTCATTTGCAGGGCGAATAACTGAAAGTCATCTGGCCATTCTACCCGTCGGTTCGCAAATGAATCACTATGCCTTCACGCCATCGACGGCGAGCAAAACCCAGGAGCTACACCATGAAACTGCAAGAGAAGCTGGACGCCTTCAAATCGAACTTCGAGGGCAAGGTCGCACCGCCCCATATCGTTGAACTCTTTCACCGGACCACGGCCGAGTTGATCGCAACAGGTCAGGCCGAGCGCGCGCTCAAAGTGGGCGACGTTGCACCCGCTTTCACGCTGTCCAATGCCGAAGGCGAACCCGTCTCATCGGCGTCGCTGCTCGAACGCGGACCGCTGGTCGTCACGTTCTACCGAGGTGTGTGGTGCCCGTACTGCAATATCGATCTGCAGGCGATCGAGGCTGCGGCGAACGAAATGCGCGCCCAAGGGGCGAGTCTCGTCGCGATCTCGATGCAAACCGCGCCGAATAGCCTTAAATCGCAGCGCGAAAACAAACTCAGCTACCCGATCCTCGTCGACGAAGGCGGCGAGACCGCACATGCTTTCGGGATTCGATTCCGGCTGCAAGACGAATTGATCGAGGCTTACCGTGGGTTCGGCGTCGATCTGCCGGTCATCAACGGCGAACCTGGCTGGACGCTGCCGATGCCCGCTCGCTATGTGATCGGCCAGGACGGAACGATTGCATACGCCGAAGTGAATCCGGACTACACGCGGCGGCCCGACCCCAGCGAGCTCATCCCTACGCTGCGCCGACTGCAGACGCCCGCGTAACGCCCCGGCCGGACTTTGCCTAGCGCCATGGCGACCGGACGGCCGTCCACCCGCGATCAATCACAATCAATCGTTTATCGCATCCCGATGATCGCGGGGCGCTTTCACCGACGCAAAATACGTCTGCAACGCCGGCGCCGAACGATTGCTCAACGAGCAGACTCGCGCCAGCCAGTCCGTCTCGGTGGGCCACTCGCCTTCCACCACGCGCGGATAGATCTGCCGCACGAACTGATGCAGCGCCTTCGCACCGATATTGCCGCTGACGCCGAGCAGGATATGCAACGCGCCATGCGTGGCGGCGAGGTCGCGCGCCGCGACACTGACGGCGAGCCGCGCCACCGTCAAGCCAATCTGATCGATGCCGTTGAGGAACGTCTGATCCAGCAGATCGAGCGCCACCAGTTCCTGCAGGTGCTTCTCGTCGAGCAACGGGCCTTCCTTGAGCGGCACGGACTGGGCGGTCCGCACCTCCGGCAGCGGCGCAGGCTCCACGCGGCCCGGCGCATTCGCGACGCGGTGCTGGGCAAACTGTCTGGACAGCGACGCGTACAGGGAGCCGATCTGCACCGGCTTGATCATCACCTCGTTCATGCCCGCGGCGAGGCACCGCTGCACGGCTTCCATATCGGACTGACTGGTCAGTGCCACGATCGGCACGCTGGCGTACGGATCGGTGCGCACGCGAATCAACGCGGTGGCTTCCACCCCGCCCATGCCCGGCATGTTCATGTCCATCACGATGGCGTCGATCGCGGCGCCTTCGTTCAGACGCGCCAGCACCGCGCGCCCATGGTCCGCCTCGACGACGCTCGCGCCGCATCGCTTCAGATAACCCTTGACCACCGAGCGGCTGTAGGCGTCGTCGTCCGCCACCAGAATCGTCTTGCCGATAAAGCCATCGAAACTTTGGCTCGGATGATGCCGGCTGCCGCTCTCGAACAGCTTCTGAAGCACGCCGATCAACTCCACCATGCTGGTGGCTTTATTGACCAGTTCGTCCATCCCGGCACGCCGCGCCAGCACGCGCGCGAGGTTGCCCGGCTCCACCGTGTAGGCCGCGATCAGTACGTTGGCGTTCGGACTCTGGTGGTCGGCGCGGATTTTTTCGGTTGTCGTGTAGCCGTCCAGAACCGGCATGTTGATGTCCATGAGGACGAGGTCGAAGAGCGTCGGCTGAGCCAGCCGCGTCAGCGCCGTTGCACCGTCGGCCGCTTCGCTCACGTCCGCGCCGACCTTCAGCAACGCGCGTTTCACCCGGTCGCATTGCGTCGCGTCGTCGTCGACGATGAGAATGCGCTTGCCGTTGAAAAACGGCGCGGCGCGCTCGAAAATCCGCCGCTCGTGGTCCGCGAGTTCGCGCTCCGAGACGAGTGGAAACTGCAGCGTGAACTGGGTGAATTTGCCCACTTCCGAACGGCAGCCGATCGTGCCGCCGAACGCGCGCATGGCCCGCTGACAGTAGGCCAGCCCGAGGCCGGTGCCCACCGGGTCGTCCGTGGTGGGGGACGCCTCGAACAGCTCCGGCAGAAGCTCGGCCGCAATGCCCGGACCGGTGTCGTGCACCATGACCGATTGCCGGTCGACCGTCAGCGTGAGCGTCGCGACCGGATCCGCCGTCATGTGATGGAGCGCGTTCCTGATCAGATTGAACAGCGTGAAGAGGTAGACCGTCTCGTCGACCTTGAACGTGAAGTCGTCCAGCACCACCAGCCGGACCCTGGCGCGCTCTTTTTGATCGCTGAAGCCGTACTCGTCCAGCGCTCTGCGCGTGGCCACCGCGGCGCTCACATAAGTGAATTGATCCGGGCTGATGGGCGAAGCGCTGACGTCGTCGAACGTGGTGGCGATAATGCGCAGCCCGTGATCGACCGACGACTGGCCGTGAGCAAGATGCCGGTACAGCAGCGCCGCCTTGTCGGGCGACAAAGCCGGCGCCGGGTCCGCGTCCGTGGCGGCAGGCAGCGTTTCTTCCACGCGATCCAGCACGTGCCTCAACTGGCTGAGCGGATTGCGCATTTCATGGGCGATCGAGCCGGCGAGCGCCCGCCGCGCACCATGCCTGGCCTGCGTGACGACCCCTTTCACACTGCTGTAACTGAACGTGACGCCGGCAAAAATACCGAATAGAAAAACCGGCAGATAGGTATAGATAAACAGGTGCGCATCGACATAAACGTCTTGCGGCGCGAAGAGTCGGGCGCACAGAACGGCCAGCCCGACGCCGGCAATCAGATTGATTGCCAACACAACGAATGACGGAAAGATGGCGATCAGGAAAAACATCATGCCCAATTCGGCCATGGACCAGACCATCGAATAATGGCTGGTCAGCAGGTAATACGTGAAAAAGAACGGCAGCGAAAAAGCGACCGTTACAAAGTAATACCACGGCAGGAAACGCAGCATCGACGCCGGCCAGAAACGGCGCAATAGCAGTAGCGCGCAGGAAACGGTGCCGAAAACCCGCATCAGCAGGCTTTCATTGGGCTGGGGATCGACGAACGTCCACCACAGCCAGTACACCGGATGTCCGACCGTGCCGATCACGCCCACCGCCAGCATGCTGTAGTCCGACACGCTGGCGCAGTCGCTCACCAACCGGTTGAGATAGCGGATGCCCCCTGAAATGGCTCTCATGTTGCTCTTTGTCTTGATCTTTTCAGCCTCAGAATTGAAGCTGCTAACGTTGAATGACATGCTGGCGCTGCCATCTGAGCATACCACTCTGTCCCCGCGTTGCAGCGTCGGTTAACTAAAGCGTCCACCGCGAGCCGTGGAACCCGCTTTTTTCCGCCCGAAAAAAAGCCCGCTTGCGCGGGCAACCTTCTCCATCCCTCACCAGGAACCCCGCCGGCGGCGCGCTACCCTTTCGTCGCACCAAATGTCAAACCCGCCACGAAATGCTTCTGCATGGCAAAAAACATCGCGACCGAAGGCAGCGCCGCCAGAATCGACCCGGCCGACACGAGATTCCACGCCGTGGTCCACTGTCCTTTCAGCGCGGCGACGCCGACGGTAATCGGCGCGGCATCGTCGCCCTGCGTGAGACAAAGCGCCCAGAAGTAGTCGTTCCACACGAACGTGAAAACCAGAATCGCCAAGGCCGCCAGCGCGGGCCGGATCAACGGCAGCACGATCCTGAAGAACACCGTCCATTCATTGGCGCCCTCGATCCGCGCCGCCTCGACCAGTTCAAACGGCAACTGCTTGATGAAATTGCGCAGGAACAGCGCGCAGAAGCCGGTCTGGAACGACACATGAAACAGAATCAGCGCGCCGACGGTATTGAACAGGCCAAGTTGTAAGGACAGATCCCGCACGGGAATCATCAGCACTTGCACCGGCACGAAATTCCCCGCGACGAAGGTCGCGAACAGGGTCGAGTTGCCGCGAAACCGGTAGATCGCCAGCGCGAATCCCGCCATGGCCGCCAGCGCGATCGAGCCCACCACGGCCGGCACCGTAATCAGCACGCTATTCCAGAAGTAATGCAGCATCGGCGAGGTGGTCAACGCCTCGCGATAGTTGTCGAACATCGCGAAGTGCTTCGGCCAGCCCCAGTAGTTGCCTTCGCTCAACTCTTCCGTTGAACGCACCGAGGTGACGAGTACGGCGATCATCGGCAGCAGCCAGATCAGCAGCGCGAGCGGCAATGTGAGTTTGTACACGCGGCGCGTTGCCGGCTTCCATTTGTCAATGGGGATCGGAAACATGGTCGGCTCCTTATTGCTCGGCGCGCAGCATCCGCCGCAAGTGATAAACGATGTACACCAGCATGATGGCGAACAGCACCACCGCCACCGCAGCCGAATAACCGATGCGGTAGTACTTGATCGCCTGGTCGTACATGTAATACGCGAGCACGGTCGAACTCTCGAACGGGCCGCCGCCCGTCATCACCGAGATCAGATCGAAACTGCGCAACGCGCCGATGATAGTGACGACGATCGCCATGAACGTGGTGGGCCGCAATTGCGGCAGGATCACGTGCCACAGCATCGACCAGCCGCGTGCGCCTTCCATTCGCGCGGCTTCGATCTGCTCGGCGTTCAGCGACGTCAGGCCGGTCAGATAAAGAATCATGCAATAGGCGGTTTGCGGCCAGAGTGCCGCGAACACGATACCGAGCGTCGCATAGCGCGGATCGCCGAGCACCGGCACGCCGTGCCCCAGAATCACGGCGAGCAAACCGAAGGTCGGGTCGTAAAACCACGAGAAGATCAGGCCCACCACCACGCCCGACAACACGAACGGCGCGAAGAACAGCGACTTGACGATGCGGATGCCGGCGACGGCCTGATTCAGGTACAGCGCGACGGCAAGGCCCATCGGCGGGGCGAGCAGGAACAACAGCAGCCAGATCAGGTTGTTTTTCAGCGCCGTGTAGAACGTCGCCGTGTGGAACAGCTCCACGTAATTCGCGAGGCCGACGAACGACGGCTCGGTCATGCCGTCCCAGTTGAAAAAACTCAGGCGGATGGTCGACAGGATCGGCCACACCACGTAGATAGCGACCATCACGCACGCGGGCGCGAGAAACAAAAACGCGGCGCGGCGTTGCCGGCGCGCGGTCGGCGACGGCCGGCGACGGCGCGTGGCGACCTGCGAGCCGCCGCGCGTCGCACCGCCGGCCGCGGGGCCACCGGTTTCAGTAGAGCCGCCCATGGTGTGGCGGGTGACGGATTGCGACACGATCATTCTCCTGTCGACCAGAGCGCGTGCTTTTACACCGACTCTGGTCCCACGCACGAGTGCGTTCGACACGACAAACGGCGGCCTTTCAGCCGCCACCGCTTACTTCTTGTAGATCCGCTTACGCGTCTGCTCGAGTTGCGCGAGAACGTCGTCGAGTTTCGAAGGATCGGAGATGAACTGCTGCATCCCCTTCATGCCCTCGTCGGCCATTTCCTTCGTCATATCGCGATCGTAGAACTGCGCAATGCCGCCCTTCGTATTCGCGAGAATCTGGAAACCGATCCTGGAGATGGGATCTTCCGGCTCCGGCGACTTGCTGTTCGCCGACAACGAGCCGAGCCCGGTCGCCAGTTTCGCGCCGATCTCAGGCGTTTCCACGAAAGCGAGGAACGTGTGCGCGTCGGCCTTGTTCTTCGCCTTCGACGGAATATGCAGCGATTCGACCGGCCCGTCTTCGGCGGTCGGCACCTTCGCGTCGATAATCGGAAACTGGAAGTAGCCCATGTCCGGCTTCACGTTCGGCGGGAAACCCGCGGTAATGAACGTGCCCATCAGCATCATCGCGGCCTTGCCCTGGAACAGGAACGGCTGCACCGAGTCAAGGTCGTACGAGAGCGAGTTGTCGATGAAATAGCCGGCGTCGATCAACTGCTTCCACGTCGTGTAGACCTTCTTCACGCGCGGATCGGTGTACGCAATGTCGCCCGCCATCAGCTTCTGGTGAAACGCATTGCCGTTCAGACGCAGGTCGAGATAATCGAACCAGCCGGCGAGCGTCCACGAATCGCGACCCGCGACGGCGATCGGCGTGATACCGGCGGCCTTCAGCTTCTTGCAGTCGTCGAGGAACTGGTCCCACGTTTTCGGTTCACCGGCAATGCCGACCTTCTGGAACAGATCCTTGCGATAGAACATGCCCCACGAGTAGTACACGGTCGGCGCGGCGTACTGCTTGCCCTTATACGACGACGCCTCTTTGGTCGATGCATACATGTCGTTCCAGCCGTTCTTCGCCCAGTCGCCGCTCAGGTCTTCGAACAGGCCGCGCTGCGCGTAATACGCCATGCGCTCGCCGTCATGCCAGTTGACGATATCGGGCGCGACGGTCGAGAGCCAGCCGGGCAATTGGACCTTGTACGCTTCCTCATCGACGAACGACACCTTCACGTCGATGCCGGGATGCGCCTTCTTGAAGTCGTCGATCACCGACTGCCACACCGCGCGCTGGCTTGCGCCCTTGAACGCGATATTGGCCGTCAGTGTGCCCGCCTGCGCCGTACTGACGACCGACGTCCCCGCAGCCGCCGCGGCCAGCGCGAGTGCCAACAGAATCTTGCGTGGTTTCAGCTTCATGTTGCCTGTCTCCTTTTTTGCCTTGATTTTGCGTCGTTGTATTTACTGCGTGGAATCCTGCCGGTCAGCGGTACTCGTGCGTATTACGTCTTCGTGGTCGATCGGTAGACGGCCACGCCTTGCGGTTCTATTTCACGTGCGCCGACCACGATGGATTGTGCGTCGACATCGGCGAGGGTGTACGCGTCGTCGCCGTAGTTGAACACATAGGTCAGCGCGCCGCGTCGGCTGATCCGGACGCTGTCGCCGAGCGGCTTCGTGTCGAGGCCCGCCTGGCCCGCGATCCGTTCGAAGAGACGTGTAGTCAGCGCATCGTCGAACAGGCTCGCGAGATAGTGGAACGCACCGCTTCGTACGTAGGCGGGATGGCCGTCCGCGAAATGGGCGAGGACTTCGAGACGCGCGCTCGCGTCGGCATCAGTGTCAGCTTCGATGAAATCGCGCCAATGCCGCGCGACGCCATCGTCGTGGTTCGCTTCGTGGCTCTGGTTCAAACGCACCGCTTCGGTCACGTTCGGGCGCATCGATTCGACCCGCCAGACCCGCAGCGGCAACACCGAAGCCAGCGCACCCGGCGGCAAATTGGCAGGAATCTGCAAGTCCGCGGTCTTGGAGCCGCTACGCGGCCCGAACACCACCTGCGCTCCCGAGCTGGCCAGCCGCGCGGCCAGATCGTCCGGCACCACCGGCAGCGGCGGCACGACGATCATCCGGTAACCGTCGAGCGGCGCATCGACCGGCACGACATCGACATCGAGCCCGAGCGCGCGCAGCGCCGAGTAATATTCGAACGCAAAGCGGGGATAGTGAAAGTCCGCTCCCTGTGGATGAATCTCGAACAGCCACTTCGCCTCGTAGTCGTAAACCAGCGCAACGGTGGAACGAATCGCGGCGTTGGCGTCGGCATCCGCCGCGAGCACCGTGCGAATTTCGTCGGCCACGCGCGCCGCTTCGCTACCGCCGACGTCGAGCCGGTTGTCCGGCGTATTCAGCCCGGCATGCATCTGTTCCTGCGCGAACGGCGCCTGACGCCAGCGGAAATACGACACGCAACCGGCGCCGTGCGCGAACGCTTCCCAGCTCCACAAACGCACCATGCCCGGCAGCGGCGCCGGATTCCACAGCGCCCAGTTCACCGGACCCGGCTGTTGCTCCATCACCCAGAACGGCAACTTCGACATGCCGCGATACACGTCGTGATTGAACGACGCAAAGTCGGGATGACCGCTGCGCAGCCAGCGCGCCTTCACGTCCGGCGCGAACCATTGCTCTTCGAGCGCGCCGAGCGGATAGCTGTCCCACGACGCGACGTCGAGATCGGCGGCGACCTTGTAGTGATCGAACTCGGTGAAGAGCTGCATGAAGTTATGCGCGACCGGCCGCCCCGGCGAATGCGCGCGAATGATCTCGACCTGCATGCGGTTATAGCGCGCGACTTCGTCGGACGCGAAACGCCGGTAATCGAGGCGATGCGACGGATGCGCTTCAGTCACGGTCGCGACCGGCGCGTCGATCTCGTCGAAGCTGCGGTACTCCATGCTCCAGAACACCGTGCCCCACGCGCGATTCAGCGCGTCGACGGTGCGATAGCGTGCCTTCAGCCATTCGCGAAAGCGCTCCACCGCCGCCGGCGAATAACTCACCACCGTGTGATGGCAGCCGAATTCGTTATCCGTTTGCCAGTACGCGACCGCCGGATGCTTGCCGTAACGCTCGGCCACCGCCGTGCAGATCTTCTCGGATGCAACGAAATACGACGGCGACGAGAAGTCGTAATGACGGCGCGAACCGAACGCGCGCGGACGCCCATCCGCGCCGATCGGCAGGATATCCGGATGACGGTCGATCAGCCACTTGGGCGGCGTCGCGGTCGGCGTACACATGACGACCTGCAGACCGGCCGCGCCGAGCACGTCGATCGCGCGATCCAGCCAGCCCCAATCGTATTCGCCGGGCGTGGGTTCGATGCGGCTCCACGCGAATTCGGCGATCCGCACCTGTTCGATGCCAAGGGCTTTCATCCGGCGAGCGTCGTCTTCCCACATCGACTCCGGCCAGTGTTCCGGGTAATAACAGACTCCAAGGCGCATCCGAATGTCCTCTATGCGTAGTGTTCGACGGATTCGAGCGAAGCGGCGGCAAAGCCGTCTTCGGTAAACAAATGGCAAGTGGCGCGGGGCACGCGCAAGCGCGCCTCGTCGCCGGGCACGAGGCGCGTATCGCCCGGCGCCTTGGCGATCAGCACGGCGCCGCCGGGTTGATCGAGGTGGACATAGCTGTGTTCGCCGAGCTGCTCGATGAGCGAGACGGTGCGAGTCAGCACGGCGTCGTCGTTGGCGGCGGCGGCATCGAGCAACTCCAGATGCTCGGGACGCACGCCGAGCGTGACCGGCTGCGCGGCTTGCAAGCCTTCGCCGCTCACCGGCACGCGGACGTTTTCGCCGGTGTGGTCGAGCGTCACGAGCACCCCTTGCGAATCGATCGACTGCACGCGTCCCGGCAGAAAATTCATACGCGGCGAGCCGATAAACCCCGCGACGAAGCGGCTTTTGGGGCGGTGATACAACTCGAGCGGCGCGCCGATCTGCGCGATGCTGCCGTAGCGCTCCGTGTCCTTGCCGGCGTGCAGCAACACGATCTTGTCGGCAAGCGTCATCGCTTCGATCTGGTCGTGCGTCACGTAGACCACGCTGGCTTTGGCGAACTGCTTATGCAGCCGCGCGATTTCGACGCGGGTCTGTCCGCGCAGCGTGGCATCGAGATTGGACAGCGGCTCGTCGAACAGAAACACGCCGGGCTGCCGCACGATCGCGCGGCCAATCGCCACCCGCTGCCGCTGGCCGCCCGACAACGCTTTCGGCCGACGTTCGAGCAACGCCTCCAGTTGCAGGATGCGTGCGGCTTCGCGCACCTTGCGGTCGATTTCGTCTTTCGGGGTTTTGGCGAGCTTCAGGCCGAAGGCCATGTTCTCGAACACGGTCATGTGCGGAAACAGCGCGTAACTCTGGAACACCATCGCCACGCCGCGTTGCGCGGCGGGCACGTCGTTGACGAGGCGTCCGTCGATCGAGAGGTCGCCGTCGGTGACGTCTTCGAGGCCGGCGATCATCCGCAACAAGGTCGACTTGCCGCAGCCGGAGGGGCCGAGAAACACGCAGAACTCGTTCTCGCCGATCTCGATATCGACGTCGCGGATCACCAATGCGCCGTCGCCATACGCCTTTTGCACGCCTCTTAACGAAATGCTCGCCATCGCATCGACTCCGTGATTTAATCGGCTCGAAGTCGGAGATTAAGCGCTTAATCAGCAAACCCGAAAAAATCGATCGCGAGCGATCGTTGGGTCTTGCCTGTCTCCGATATCGTTTGTTTATGAGATAGATGGTGCCGCGCCTTTGGCCTCGATGCAAATGTCGGGTATCCGTCCCATATATTGAAAACCCATGCCTACACTCAGCGAAGTCGCGCGTCATGCCGGCGTCACCCCGGCCACGGTGTCCAACGTGCTGCGCAATCGCGGCCGGGTCGGCGAGCAAACCCGCCAGCGGGTGCTCGCTGCCGTCGACGCCCTCGGATACCGTCCGCACCTCGCCGCCCGTGCGCTCGCCGAAGGCCGCGCGCCGACGCTCGCGCTGATGGTGTCGAGCATCGCCAATCCGTTCTATCCGGAGTTCGCGCTGGCTGTCGAACGCGCGGCGCGCACCAGCGGCCACTTCGTGATCATTTGCAATACCAACGAAGACCCGCAGACCGGCCGCGCGTATCTCGACCAGATTGCCGGCACGCTTTCGGAGGGCGTGCTCGTGACGAACGCGAACCTCGATTTCGCCGACCTGCACACCACCGAGGCGCGCGGCACACCGGTCGTGCTGTGCATGTGGGAGCGGCCCAACGAGCCACCCGGATTGCCGTGCGTCGCGGTGGATTTTCGTCTGGCCGGCGAACTGGCCGGCGCGCATCTGCTGGCGCTGGGGCATCGGCGGATCGGCGCGATTGTCGGCAGCAAGGCCTCGGGGATTCACGCCGCGCGTTACCAGGGTTTTGTCGATGCGCTGCACGCGGCCGGCGCGCCGAAAAGCCGCGTCAAACATGCGCTCGATACGATTCAAGGCGGCTACGACGCGGCGCGCGCGCTGCTCGAAGCGGATCCGAAACTCACCGCGATCTTCGCGACGAACGACTTGCCCGCGCTCGGCGCGATGCACGCCGCCGCGGACCTCGGCCTGCACGTGCCGGACGATTTGTCTGTGATCGGCATCACCGACATTCAGCTCGCGCGCGAATCGCGTCCCGCGCTGACTACCGTGGCCGTGCCGACCGTCGAAGTCGCCGGTCTCGCGGTGTCGTTGTTGCGCGAGTTGATCGAGTCGTCGTATGGCCAGGCGGGACGCGGCACGGCAAGCGTGCCGATGCGGATTTCGTCGCCGCCCGAACTGGTTGTGCGTGCATCCACCGGCGCGCCGCGTTCGCACTGATGTGGCCGTAACGCCCGCTCGGGCGTTACGTAGCGAACGCTGCAAACGGCGCGCACGCCGGTCACGTCCGTTCGCCGCAAAGCCATGCGGCACAAGGCTGCACGGCTGTCGTCCCCGCTTTCCATGCAGTTGGCACGGTCTCTGCAATAAGACTGGCCAGGGCCACCACACGCATGGACACTCAAATGATCGCCGATCTTCACCTCGACGCCGACGTCGCCGAACCGACACTCAACCGGGCTTCGGATATCGATTCGAATTTCGCGCAACAGCATCCGTTGCAAATCGCCGTCTGCCTGCGCAACCTGGTGACGAATCAGGACTTCGTGACGGTGGAATTCGGCGGCAAGCAGATCGTCACGCAACTGCTCGACGTCGACTCGCGCCATGCGCGCTTCATCTTCGACGCGGGGAATGTCGCCGAAGACAATCGCGCCCTTCCGCGCGCGCGCCAACTGACGTTCCGCAGCCTGCCGGGCGGCATCCGCACCGAGTTCACGACGCTCAACGCCATGCCGATCGTGTTCGACGGCCTGCCCGCTTTCGAGGCCGCCTTTCCGGCGCTGCTCTACTACGTGCAACGGCGCGAGTTTTTCCGTGTGCAGACTCCCGTGCTCGATCCGTACACGGCAAGCGGCGCTTACGTGGACGGCGGCTCGTTCCGGCTGGAGTTGCAAGATCTGTCGCTAGGCGGCATCGCGTTGAATACCGCCGACGAACGCTTCGGTTCGCTCGATGCGGGCACGGTTTTGCGCGACGTCACCTTGCAACTCGGCGGTTTCGGCGCGCTGCGCCTCGACCTGGAAATCGTCGCACCGCGTCGACTGGTGACGCCGAAGGGCGACCGGCGCTATGTGATCGGCTGCAAGTTCGCGCCGTTGCCGGGGACTGCCGAGCGGACGCTGCAACGCGTCGTCACGCAGCTCGAAACGAAACGGCAAACGCTCGCGCCGCGACGGTAGCCGAGCCACGCGGCGCACGCCACGCGTGCGCCAATCAAGCCGTCTTTAGCCTTCAACCGGCTTTCAACCGAGCCAGGACTTTCCCGAAGTCCCGCGGCTCCATCTTGCGCCGCAGCAAGCCGCTCAAGCCTTATTTCATCAGCCTCGCGGCCTTCACGCCGATTCGCGCGCGTCATCCCTCGTCTGGATTCCTTGCTTGACGCGCTTCATCGCGCCTGCTGTACTAAATCAACCAAAGTGATTTAGGCGAGTCAACCGACCCGCCGACCAGGTTGCCAGGCACGCAGCGTTCGCGTCTGCAACCGCCAGCAGTCCATCACATCGTTGCCAATAACCGGAGGAGCGTCCCATGAATCTGAATTCCCGCAGGCATCCTGTCGCCAGGAGAGTCGTGTCGATGTGCGTCGCGGCATCCGCCGTGTGGTGTGCGAGCGCGAGCCAGGCGGCCGATCAGCCGGTGGTCGGCCTGATCACCAAGACCGACACCAATCCGTTCTTCGTGAAGATGAAACAGGGCGCCGAAGCGGCCGCCGCCAAAGACGGCGCGAAGCTGATTACCGCCGCCGGCAAGTTCGACGGCGACAACGCCAGCCAGGTCACCGCAATCGAAAACATGATCACGGCCGGCGCGAAAGCGATTCTTATCACGCCGAGCGACACCAAGGCGATCGTGCCGAGCATCAAGAAAGCGCGCGCCGCCGGCGTGATGGTGGTCGCGCTCGACACGCCGACCGATCCGCAAGACGCCACCGACGCACTCTTCGCCACCGACAACTTCAAGGCCGGCGTGCTGATCGGCAAATACGCGAAGGCGGCGATGAACGGCAAGCCGGCGAAGATCGCCACGCTCGACCTCGCGCCCGGCGTGTCGGTCGGCGTGCTGCGTCATAACGGCTTCCTGGAAGGCTTCGGCGTGAAGGAAGGCGATGCGTCGATCGTCTGCAGTCAGGACACGCGCGGCGATCAGGCGAAGGGCCAGACGGCGATGGAAAACTGCCTGCAGAAATCGCCCGACATCAACGTGGTCTACACGATCAACGAGCCAGCCGCGGCCGGCGCGTATCGCGCGTTGAAAGCGGCGGGCAAGGACAAGAGCGTGATGATCGTCTCGATCGACGGTGGCTGCGAAGGCGTGCGCAACGTGAAGGCCGGCGCGATCGCCGCAACCTCGCAGCAGTATCCGCTGAAGATGGCCGCGCTCGGCGTGACCGCGGGCGTGGACTACGCGAAGACCGGCAAGAAGGTCTCCGGCTACCAGGACACCGGCGTGACGCTGATCACCGACAAGCCGATGTCCGGCATCGACAGCAAAGACACGAAGTTCGGCCTCGACAACTGCTGGGGCAACAAGTAACGCGTACGGACCGGCGGCTCGCCATCGTGCCGGCGAGCCGCCGCCGGATTTGCCGCGTGGCCCGTGTGTCACGCTCATGTTTCGAGGATCTCCATCATGTCGACTCCTTCCGCGCCTGCCGGCCACTCGCGCCACTTCGCCGACCGTTTGCCGTCGCTCGCCGAAGTCGGTCCGCTGATCGCACTGGTGCTCGCCTGCGCATTCTTCATCTCGCAGAGCAGCCGCTTCCTGTCGTTCCAGAACCTCTCGCTGATCTTGCAGCAGACCATGGTCGTCGCCGTCATCGCGATCGGCCAGACGCTGATCGTGCTGACCGGCGGCATCGACCTGTCGTGCGGCATGGTGATGGCGTTCGGCTCCATCATCATGACCAAGTTCGCGGTCACGCTCGGCGTACCGCCCGTGCTCGCGATTCTGTGCGGCATCGCGGCGAGCGCACTGTTCGGCGCGCTCAACGGCGTGCTGATCACGCGCATCAAACTGCCCGCGTTCATCGTCACGTTGGGGACCTTGAATATCGCCTTCGCGCTCACGCAGATCTATTCGAACGCCGAGAGCGTGTCGAATCTGCCGGATGCGATCATGTTCCTCGGCAACACCTTCAAGCTCGGCCCCGCGGATGTCACGTACGGCACCGTGCTCACGCTGCTCATGTACCTGGCCACCTGGTTCGTGCTGCGCGACACGGTGCCCGGCCGGCATCTGTACGCGCTCGGCAACAACGCCGAGGCCGCACGGCTGATGGGCCTGTCGTCGCAAAAGATCCTGCTGACCGTGTATTCGCTGGCGGGCGCCATCTACGGCATCGCCGCGCTGCTGTCGGTGTCGCGTACCGGCGTGGGCGATCCGCAGGCCGGGCAAACCGAGAATCTCGACAGCATTACCGCGGTCGTGCTCGGCGGAACGAGTCTGTTCGGCGGACGCGGCTCGATTGTCGGCACGCTGCTGGGCGCGTTGATCGTCGGCGTGTTCCGCAACGGTCTGACGTTGATCGGCGTGTCTTCCGTCTACCAGGTGTTGATTACCGGCATGCTGGTGATTCTCGCGGTGGCCGCGGACAAACTTTCTCATCGTCGCGGTTGAGCACTCAGGAGATATTCGTCATGTCGACCCCTACATCTGCTTCCGCCGCGAAGCCCGTCATGCCGGTTCTGCAAGCGCGTGGTCTCGTCAAACGTTACGGCAATGTGACCGCGCTCGACGGTTGCGATTTCGAAGTGCTGCCCGGTGAAATTCTCGCGGTGATCGGCGATAACGGCGCGGGCAAATCGTCGTTGATCAAGGCGCTTTCCGGCGCCACCGTGCCGGACGAAGGCGAGATCCTGCTCGACGGCAAGCCGGTCAAATTCCGCAGCCCGCTGGATGCGCGCGCGCAAGGCATCGAAACCGTGTATCAGGAACTCGCGGTCGCGCCGGCCATGAGCATCGCCGAGAACCTGTTCCTCGCGCGTGAATTGGTGAAGCCGGGATGGCGCGGTTCGATCTTCAAGATGATCGATAAACGCCGCATGCTCGAAGAGGCGACCGCGCATATGAAGGACTTGCAGATCGGCATCCGTTCGATGCGCCAGGCGGTGGAAACGCTCTCGGGCGGTCAGCGCCAGGGCGTGGCCGTGGCGCGCAGCGCGGCTTTCGCGCGGCACGTGGTGATTCTCGACGAGCCCACCGCCGCGCTCGGCGTGAAGGAAGGCAACATGGTGCTCGAATTGATCCGCCGGGTGCGCGAGCGCGGGCTGCCGGTGATCCTGATCAGCCACAACATGCCGCACGTGTTCGAGGTGGCCGACCGCATCCATATCCAGCGCCTCGGGCGGCGCGCCGCGCTCGTCAATACGAAAGACGTGCACATGTCCGAGGCCGTGGCGATCATGACGGGCGCGAAGGAAGCCGACGTCAAGGCGATCGCATGATGCCGGCCTCCTGCTGAAAGGCGTTCCGGCCATGGATACCACCGGCGCCCGCTCGCCTCTCAAACGCACGGTCGGCTCGAATCAGGTCGGCATGCGGCAGTTCAACGAGCGGATCGTGTTGCAGGCGATCCGTCTGCACGGACCGCTGCCGAAGGCCGATGTGGGCCGCCTGACGCGCCTGTCGATGCAAACGGTGTCGATGATCGTCGACCGTCTGATCGACGACGGTCTGCTCGAAAAGCACGCGCGCGTGCGCGGACGGATCGGTCAGCCGTCCGTGCCGATCGCGTTGCGTGCGGACGGCGCGTACACCATCGGCATCAAGGTGGGACGCCGCAGTCTCGACGTGCTGGCGATGGATTTCGCGGGCCACGTGGTGTGCCGCGATGTGTTCGAGTATGCGTACCCCGATCCGCGCACCCTGTTTCCAGCGCTCGAAAGCAAACTGGCGCGCGTGAACCAGACACTCGGCGCGAAAGCCGGCAAGGTGGTCGGCGTGGGTGTGGCGGCGCCGCTGTGGCTCGGCGGCTGGCGCGATTTTCTCGGCGCACCGCCCGACGCGCTGGACGCCTGGCACGAGATCGATCTGCGCGCGCGCATCGGCGCGATGACGGGCTTACCCGTCGAGTTCGCGAAGGACACCACGGCCGCCTGCGCCGCCGAACTCGTAATGGGCCAAGGCCGTGGCATTCACAATTTTCTGTATCTGTTCGTGGGCACGTTCATTGGCGGCGGGCTCGTGATCGACGGACGCTTGCACGGCGGTCCGCACGATAACGCCGGGGCGGTCGGGTCGATTCCGCTCGGCGGCGGGGCGGGTAGTGGCGGCAGTGGCAGCGGTGCGCGCAAGCCCGCACGGCAACTGTTGCATGCCGCGTCGGGTTTCGTGCTGGAAAAACTGTTGAGCGACGCGGGCGCACCGGCGGCCGCCGCGCATGACCATCGTGCGCTGTCGCCGGACCTGTGGCGGCATACCGAACAGTGGCTCGATAGCGCATGCCCCGCGATGGCCAACGCACTGACCAATGCGGCCGCGTTGCTCGACCTCGACGCCGTGGTGATAGACGGTGAATTCGACCGGCAACTGGTGCGGGAAATCATTCGCCGTACCGAGCGCGTGCTCGATCGCTTCGAATGGGAAGGCATGGTGCGTCCGCAACTACTGGAAGGCGCGATCGGCGCGGATGCACGCGCGATGGGCGGCGCGATTCTGCCGCTCTACGCGCACTTCGCGCCGGTGCATGAGTTGTTTCTAAAACCGGCGGCGGATACAGGTTATTAGGCGGCGCCGGTTGTTGCTTTAAAGCGCTGGCAGAGCGTTATTGCGCGGCCACCTTCGTGGCGGTCGCAGCGGTCTTCACTGGCGCCTTCTCCAGCAGCGGCTGCAACACCGGCGCCAGCGACTTCAGCAACTGCACGGACAGCGCACTGGTGAACTCATAGTGCGCGGCATAAGGTTCATGCACATAAGCGGTCAACGTACCGTAAAACCGATCGCCCATGACGAACACGAACGTCGCGCTGCGATTCACCTTGCGCGACTCGATCAGCCGCGCGCCTTTCGCGAACACATTGAAGCGCTGATCGCCGGTTCCCGTCTTGCCGTACACCTCGAGCGTCTGGCCGTTGGGGAAGGTCATGCCTTGCGCGAGACGTTTCGCCGTGCCGCCCAGCACGACATCGCGCAATAACACTTTCACCACACCCGCGATTTCCGGCGATACCTGCCGCTGCGGCGCTACCGCCGCGCGCTGAAAATGCGTTTCGTACGGCGTGTCTTTCGCGAAGTCGATTTGCGTGAGGCTCTCGGTCGGCAATTTACTGCCGTCGCTGGCAATCACGCCGATCAGTTGCGCGAGCGCGGCGGGCCGGTCGCCCGATGCGCCGATCGCCGCGGCATACGAAGGCGTCAGGTTCGAAAACGGATAGCCGAGCGCCTGCCACGATTTGCCGATCGCCTCGTAGGCACGCAATTCGACCATGCGCTTGATGCGGCGATCCTGGGTGGCGTGGTAGCGCGTCTTGAAGAGCCATGAATACGTCGACAGACGCACGTCGCGGCTCGCGCTCTGCATCTGGTTCAACGTGGCGTCGGGATGCTGGCGCAGATAGTTGAGCGTCCACAGTTCGAGCGGATGCACGCTCGCGATATAACCGCGGTCGTTCAGATTGAAGCGGTTCATCGCGTACTTCGCATATAGATTGGCCAGGTCTTCGTCATCCAGCACCGAGGCCGCCGGCGTGTTTTTCAGCGCCTCGCGCATCTTCGCGTTGAACCACGCGTTCGACTCGTCCGGCGCGACGCTGCGCAGCACGGTCGCGACTTTAGGCGGCGATTTGCGCACGCCGAGCAGCAGCAGCGCGAGCGCCTGATCGGGATTTTTGTCGTGGTACTTCGTGTAGAAACGCCCGAGGTAGACACGGCTTTCCTGATCGGCGAACTGCGTTAAGTACTGTTTGCGGATTGCCGGATCGTCGAGCCATTGCGACGACGGCCCGGTGGTCTGCACCATTTCGTAGTGGACGATGTCGCGCATCAAGCGCACGAACACCAGATTCACGGAATGCTGGAACGCGCGGTGTACGGTGAGAATGCGGCTGTTGTCGTCGGCTTCGAAGTTGTTGAAGGTTTGAGCGCCGCCGCCTGTGTAGAACGTTTCGCCAGGATTGGCCGAGTATTTGCGTTCCACCGCGGCGTCGAGCATGGGTTGCAGCGAGCGGTCCGAGGTGTGCGTCAGATAGTCGAGCGCCCAGCGCGTGAGCTGGTCGTTGGGATCGGGTTTGACCGCTTTCAGTTCCGCGTTGCTCAGCGGTGCATAACGCGTATGCAGATCGGAGACGATCTGCAAATACGTGACCACGGTGCGCAGTTTCGCGGTCGACCCGAGATTCAGCCGCGCCCCGGAATTGATGTCGAACGGCTGGTTGACGCTGTCGGTTTGCACACGCACCAGGTTCGCGCCGCCGGTGCGTTCGAACAGCGTGAAGCTGTAGGTGATTCGCGACGGATCGTCCGCCGGCCGCAGCATTTCGAAACCGACCAGACCCGCGGCCTTGGCGCCGTCGCGCGTGCCGGCAGCCGCGAGCCGTTCGCTCACGGCCTGCTGCACCGCATTGTTCAGCGTGCCCGTGGCTTGCAGGTCGAGACGGTCGAGTTCGTAAAAACTCGGCACGCCGAGCGCGGCCAATAGATGCGAGCGCATCGATGTGACGGCCTTGCGCGAGACGAATGAATCCGCATTCGGCGTGCTATGCGGCGTGCGATGCAACTCGACCCGCGCGGACAGCGCAGCGTCGCGCAACGGCGTCGACACGACGCCGCCGCTCGCGAGTAAACGCAGATAACTGTCGGTCAATTGTTCGAGCTGGTCGTAGCCGTGATGCAGGAAGTACGAGGGCGCACGTTGCGCGATCATCAACGACAGCACCTGCCTGAACGCCACCCCCTGCTCCGGCAAATTCGCTGGCGTGGAGGGCGCTTTCAGAATGCGGTTGACGTCGTTGAAATCGCGCCCGTACCAGGCGGCGAGGCCGTCGCCGATCCCGTTGATTTCTCCGATGCCCGGCTGCGCGGCGAGCGGCACCGAGTTCAAGTAATGCACCACGATCTGCCGGCGCGCAGGCAGCGTCTGCGGGCCGCCCAGATACGCACGCACCGAAGCCGATGCAATCTGCCGCAGCTTCTCCGGCGGCGTCGCCGTACGGCCGCCCGCCGAGTGACGGAATTTCTCGATCTGCGTGGCGAGCGTACTGCCGCCGGGCGTCGACTGATGACGGTTGAACACGCGCGCGCCTTGATCGATCAGCGCGCGGCTAAAGCGTCCCCAGTCGATCGCCGGGTTGCGATTCGGCTGATCCGGATCGAGCAGATAGCGGTCTTCGATAAACAGCAACGAATTCGCCACCACGGGCGGAATCGCGTCGAAATCGTCATACACGCGGCCGGGAAACTGGGCAGCGAAAAGCGGCGCACCGGTGCCGTCGACGAGTTGCAAACCCGCCTGATCTTTCTCCGCGTACGGCAGGAACAAACCGTTATCCGATAGCCACAGCATGCGGTCGGAATCGCGCGCCTGCGCGCTGATTTCAAACCCGCGTTGCAGCAGACGTTGCTGGATGGACGGCAGCAACGCGTAGCCGAGCCGGCTGTCGTAGGGGCCCTGGTCTGTCTGAGGGAAACGGATGGAATGACTCGGACCTTCGGCGACGGAAAAGCCCACGTCGCGAGTCAGTTCGGAGAGATAGCGCGCCTGCAGCCGCGAGGTCTGAATCTCGATCTGGCAGAAGCGCACCGCGAGTGCCAGCGCAAGCAGAAACGCCGCCGCCAACACCCATTTGAACCATTTCCGAACAGGCGCCATGCCTGTTGCGCGAAACGGTAACCGAACCAGTGGCCGATTCATGGTTGCTCCCCCCGACAGGGCGCCAGCTCTTGGATCTGGCGCACCTTCGGAGCAGTTTAGCGCGGAACCTGGAAGCGCGATCGGTACGGATTTACCCGACAGTGTCGCGGCTACAACACCCTTCGCAAGACATGGCGGCGGCCGGTTTGTCGTGAGATATTGAAAGTCTTTCGCGTACCGGAAAACCGTCTTCTCAGGCGGTTTTTTGCTTTGGCGCCGCGTCTCGCCGGCGCCGTATGCGCACCGGTCGTTCGAGCTGTTCGTGCGATTGCGCCTGCGCCACGGTGTGGGCTTGCACCAGTTCGATAAACCGCTCCGCCGGCGGCGACAGTACACCGCCTTTGCGCGTCACGATGCCGAAGGTTTGCGACGGCGATTTCAGCTTGACCGGCACGACGCGCAGCATCTTCCGCGCGACGAACAAACCGGCGATCGCGGTCGGCAGCAGCGAAACCAAGTCGGCGCTGCTGTGCAATAACGCGACCGTCACGAAAGTGGAAGCCGTTGAAATCGCGTTGTCGGGCATCTCGAGACCGGCCAGATCCATCTCGCGTTCGAGCAACGCGTGCAACGGCATCTGCGAGGGGTACGTCACCCAGCGGTGACCGGCCAGGTCGCGCAGCGTCACCTCCCGCCTCGGCAACGGCGGATGGCCATGCCCCACCACCACCGACAACGGCTCGTCGCCGAGCGGCCGATAGTGATACTTCGACGGATCGCCCGCTACCGCCGCCCGGCCGATCACCAGGTCGAGCCGCCCGTCGTCGAGTTGCTGCAGCATGCGCGCGCTGGTGTCTTCCACCACCTCGATCGACAGCCCCGGTTGCCCGGCATGCAACTGATTCAGCGCCGGCACCACGCACGCCGGAATCGCGCCCATGATCGCACCGACCGCGAGACGTCCGCCGCGCCCGGAACGGATCTCGGCGACGTCCTGGCACAGCGCGGTGAGGTCGGTCGCCATCAGGCGGGCATAGCGGATCACGCAGTGGCCGAGCGGGTTCGGAATCATGCCGCTCTTCGAGCGCTCGAAGAGCGGTGCCTCCAGCATGGATTCCAGTTCCTGCAAGGCCTTGCTGGCCGCCGATTGCGTCATGGACATCGTGCCGGCGGCTTTGTGCAGCGACTTCTGGTCGTCGAGCGCGATCAGCAAGTGCAATTGCTTCATGCGCAGTTTCGACAGCAAAACGTTCAGGGTGTCTTTCATGGGGCGTTACAGGTGAGTCGCAAAAGCGATCACAAGATGGAAACAATTCAATATACCCCGGGCTGTCCGCCGCCGTATAGTCGGCGCGGAGACATTCAACCCCCCCTTTTTGGACGGCCCCTATCATGCCAACGACAACCCCATCCACCGCGTTGCGCGGTGTCTTCCCGGTCGTGCCGACCATTTTCGACGACGCCGGAGGTCTCGACCTCGACGGCCAGAAACGCTGCCTGGACTTCATGATCGACGCCGGTTCGAATGGTCTGTGCATTCTGGCGAACTTTTCCGAGCAATTCGCGCTGTCCGACGACGAGCGCGACACGCTGATGCACCTCGCGCTCGACCATGTGGCGGGCCGCGTGCCGGTGATCGTCACGACCACGCATTTCAGCTCGCAGCAATGCGCCGAACGCAGCCGACGCGCGCAGCAGGCCGGCGCCGCGATGGTGATGATCATGCCGCCGTATCACGGCGCGACGATCCGTATCGGCGAACGCGGTATTTACGAGTTCTACCGCACGGTGTCGGACGCGATCGATCTGCCGATCATGATCCAGGATGCACCGGTCAGCGGCACCGCGTTGTCGGCACCGTTTCTCGCCCGCATGGCGCGCGAACTGGAGCATGTGTCGTATTTCAAGATCGAAGTGCCGCAAGCGGCGAACAAACTGCGCGAACTGATCGAGCTGGGCGGCGACGCGGTAGTGGGCCCGTGGGACGGCGAAGAAGCCATCACGCTGATGGCCGATCTGGATGCGGGCGCAACGGGTTCGATGACGGGCGGCGGCTATGCGGACGGCATCCGCCTGATCGTCGACGCCTATGCGAGCGGCGATCCCGAGGCGGCCGCCGCGCATTACCAGCAGTGGCTGCCGCTGATCAACTACGAGAACCGCCAGGGTGGCCTCGCGTCGTGCAAGGCCTTGATGAAGGAAGGCGGTGTGATTCGCTCGGACGCGGTGCGCCATCCGCTGCCGTCCATGCATCCGGCCACGCGGGAAGGACTTCTGAAAGTCGCACGGCGGCTCGACCCGTTGGTGCTGCGTTGGGGTCGCTGAAGCGCTTGCGGCCGCAACGGGTTTAACCGGCCACCCGCTGGCCAGCCGGTCTTCTCCAGGATGATGTCGACGCCCGCACCGCCGGGCTCTGCAGCCCTATACGCAAAGCGCGCCGCAACGGATGCACGCGCCCGGAAAAAAACCCGCATATAAGACATCGGCGAAATTGAGTAACATAGGCCCGCACGCCCACCCTATCTCTCTCCATGACCGCCAATCCTCGAGAATTAACGCCGGAAACCCTTGCCGAGCTGCTCGAACGTGTTGCCAAAGAAGACGCGGCGGCATTGCGTGAGCTATATGATCTCGCCGCCCCGAAACTGTTTGGCCTCGCGCTCCGTATATTGAGCAAGCACGAGTGGGCAGAAGAAGTGTTGCAGGACAGCTTCGTCAATATCTGGCGCTTTGCCGGCGACTATCGCCGCGCACTGTCCGCCCCCATGACGTGGATGTCGGCAATCGTCCGAAACCGTGCTCTCGATCACCTGCGGCGGGTCAACACGCAGGAAACAGAATGGAGCGATGCGTTGGACGATCTCGTGGCAACCGGCGATCCGGATCCCGAAGCGCTGACCGCGGTCAGCCTGCAGGCGCGTTTGCTGGCCGGCTGCATGCAGCAGCTGGAACCGGCGCAGCGACAGGCGGTGGCCCTCGCCTACCTGCGCGATCAGAGCCATAGCGAGATCGCCGACGTGCTGACGGTACCGCTAGGTACCATCAAATCCTGGATCAGGCGCGGCCTGGCCAAGCTGAAAACCTGTCTGGGAGGCGAGTGATGAACCTGCATCGCTATCCTCGGCTGGTCGATCTGCTGGCCGCCGAATACGTGCTCGGCACGCTGCGCGGCGGCGCCCGGCGCCGCTTCCAGTTGTACGCGGAACACGACACGACCGTGCGTCGAGCCGTCGACGAATGGCAGCGGCGCATCTCGCCGATGGCCGAACTCGCGGAACCGCGCATGCCGCCGGCGGAAGTGTGGCAAGCCATCGAACGGCGTCTCGGGCTCACCGCCACACGTGAAGCGGCACGGCCGCGCACCATGGTCGAAACCCCGCCGCGGCCGTCGCGCAGCCTGTTCGAGAACCTGGCGTTCTGGCGCGGCTGGGCGCTCGGCGTCACCGGACTCGCCGCGGTCGCGGTGGTGGTCGCGGTGCGCTCGCTGTTGCCGTCCTCTGCCACACCCGCCACCGCGCCGGTCGTCGCGCAACAGCCCGAAACGGCCGTTTCGCATGTCGCCGTGCTGAATAACAAAGACTCGCATCCGGTCATGCTGGTCGCGTGGGACGAAGCACATTCCACGATGACGCTGCATCCGCTCGGCAACGTCGAGTTGCCCGCGGGCCGCGCGATGGAATTGTGGGGCATTCCGGCGAGCGGCCATCCAGTCGCGCTCGGTATGCTGCCCGACAGCGCGAGCGGCAAGGTGCCGGCCGGTCAGCAGAAGCCGGAGAGTTATGCGGCGCTGGCGGTGTCGATCGAAGCGCCGGGCGGCTCGCCGAATCCGAATGCGCCGAGCGGTCCGGTGGTGTTTAGCGGCAAGCTGCTGCCGGTGTCCTGAACGGGCGCCTGGTTGCCGCTACCAACCTATCCGCATGCAAAGCTTTTACGAAGCCACTGTTAGCCGCCCGTCCGTCCATGCGCCGTTCGACGGGCGGCGCAGTGTGAACGTCTGCATCATCGGCGGCGGGCTCGCGGGGTTGTCCACGGCGTTGGGACTCGCTGAACGGGGCGTCACCGACGTCACGGTGCTCGAAGCCCAGCAGGTGGGTTTCGGCGCATCCGGGCGCAACGGCGGCTTCGTGTTCGGCGGCTACAGTCTCGATTGCGCCGATCTGCTGAAAACCCTCGGTCCCGTGCATGCGCGTGAGCTCTATACGCTGACCACGGACGCCGTCGATCTGATGCGTCAGCGTATTCAACGCTACCCGATCGACTGCGACGCGACCGACGCCGGCGTGATCCTCGCCAACTGGTTCGACGAACCGGCGCGCCTCGACGCGCAACGGCGCCTGATGCGCGATGGGTTCGGCGTCGATTGGGAACCGGTGGCGGCCTCGCAACTCGCTTCGCAACTCAAGACCGACCGTTATTACGGCGGCCTGTTCGAGCGCAACGCCTTTCACTTTCATCCGCTCAAGTACGTGCTCGGCGTGGCCGCCGCCGCGGCGCGCGCCGGCGTGCGGATACACGAGCAGTCGCCGGTAGTCCGTTTGCAGCGCGACGGCGCCGGATTCGTCGTGCATACGCCGCATGGCGTGCTCGACGCGCAACACGTCGTGATGGCAGGCGGCGGCTACGCACGCAAGGTCTACGCGAAGGTCGAACGCGCGGTGCTGCCGATCGCCACCTACGTGATGGCCACCGAACCGCTCGGCGCCCGTCTGAGCGACGCGCTCGACACCCGCGCCGCCGTCTACGACACCCGCTTCGCGTTCGACTACTACCGTCCGCTGCCCGACACGCGCATTCTGTGGGGCGGGCGCATCTCCGTGCGCGACCGCGCGCCGGACACCATCGCGCGGCTGTTACGACGCGATCTGCTGAAGGTCTATCCGCAATTGCGCGACGTGCGGATCGAGCACGCGTGGGGCGGCCTGATGAGCTACGCACGCCACAAGATGCCGCAGATCGGCCGCAGCGTGGACGGCGTCTGGTACGCGGTCGGCTTCGGCGGTCACGGCATGGCGCCGACCACCGTCTCCGGCGAATTGCTGGCGGCCGCGATTGCCGGCGAGCGGCCGGTGCCCGATGCGTTCGCCACTTTCGGCCTGACGCCCACCTTCGGCGCGCTCGGTCTCGCGGCCGCGCAACTGACCTACACGGCGATGCAAACGCGCGACGCGCTGGCCGAGCGCCGCCGGCCGACGCGGCCCGCTTCGTGACGCGCGTCAATGCGTCATAGCTAGCGGCCGAAACCGGCGTAAAACGCCGTTTTCGCCATGCTAGAATGCGCCGTCACTGCCGCTCGAATACACAATGAAAAAGGGAAGCAAGGCCGCCGAGCCTGATACCAACGGCATCCCGTCGGACACTCCGCGCACCGACACGCGTCGCAAGTACGATCCCGAACAGACCAAGCGCAACATCCTCGAGGTCGCGACCCAGGAGTTCTCCGCAATGGGCCTGACGGGCGCGCGCGTCGACGCGATCGCGGAACGCACCAACACCACCAAGCGCATGCTGTACTACTACTTCGGCAGCAAGGAAGGGTTGTACCAGGCGGTGCTCGAAAAGGTGTACGGCGACATCCGCGCGCTCGAACAGGATCTGCACATCAGCGAGCTCGACCCGATTGCGGGCATGCGCGCGCTGGTCGAATTCACGTTCGACTATCACGACCGGCAGCGCGATTTCGTGCGTCTCGTGACGATCGAGAACATTCACGGCGCGAAATACGTCGAGCAGGTGAAGACCTTCAAAGGCCGCAACGTCACCGTCATTCATACGATCGAAGATCTGCTCGCGCGAGGTATCGCGACGGGGCAATTCCGCAGCGACATCGACGCGATCGATCTGCATCTGATGATCAGCTCGCTGTGCTTTCACCGTGTCGGCAATCGCCATACCTTCGGCGCCGCGTTTGGCCGCGATCCGTCGCATCCGCGCTTGCGGGCGCGACATCGCGCCATGATCGTCGACGCCGTGCTGCGTTTCGTGCGCAAGGAAGATTGAGGCCGGCAACGGTGCAGTGGTGCAATGAAAAGCGGGACGTGGTTCGCACCACGTCCCGCTTTTTTTGCTGCTGGTCATTGCGGCGGAAGACTCAATCCACCAGCACGATCCGCTTGATATCGCCGACGATAAAGATGTACGACAGCGCGCCGACCATGGCAATCGCGCCGATAAACACCAGCGCGCCGACAAACGAGCCAGTCGCCGCGACGATAAAACCCACCACCAGCGGCGTGACGATGCCGGCCAGATTCGCGGCGAAGTTGAAAATGCCGCCCGTCACGCCGAGCAGACCTTCGGGCGCGATATCGGACACCAGCGTCCAGCCCAGCGCGGCCATGCCTTGCGCGAAGAACGCCACCGACAGAATCACGATGACCACCGCGTTACTCTCGACGTAGTTGGCGAGAATGATCGTCGACGCGAGCAGCAGGCCGGCGATGATCGGCAGCTTGCGCGCCACGTTCGCCGACTTGCCGCGGCGCAGCAGCCAGTCGGAGAAGAAGCCGCCGAACATCACGCCAATCGAAGCGGCAATGAACGGCATGATCGCGAAGAAGCCGATCTTGAGCCACGCCATGTGACGCTCGGTGGCGAGATAGGTAGGAAACCACGTGAGGAAAAACACCAGCGTCGAGTTGCCGGCGAACTGGCCGAGGCAAATACCGCTCAATTGCCGGTGCTTCAGCAGACGCCCAATGGTGCGCCATTCGAAGCCGCTTTTCGTGGACGCACCCGCGAGCGCCGCGGCACTGACGTCTTTCTTTCGATGCGTGAGACCGCCGCCCGCTTCGATATAGTCGAGCTCCGCCTGATTCGCCGACGGATGATCGCGCGGCTCACGATAGAACGCCCACCAGATCAGGCCGAACACGAGCCCCACGCCGCCCACCACGAAGAACAGCGACCGCCAGCCGAACGCGCCCATCAGCATGAACAGAAACGGGCTGAAAAACGCGAGGCCGATGTATTCGCCGACCGTGTAAGTGCCGGTCGCCATGGCGCGTTCGTTTTGCGGGAACCAGGTCGCGACCACGCGGCTATTGGTCGGAAAGCACGGTGCTTCGGAGACGCCGAGACCGAGGCGGAACACGAACAGCGCGCCGATTCCGTGTACCAGTCCTTGTGCGAGCGTGAAAAGCGACCAGAAGGTCATCGACAGAAAATACGTGAGCTTGCTGCCAAAGCGATCCAGAAACAGGCCGCCCGGAATCTGCGACGCCACGTAGCTCCACGAGAACACCGAGAACAGCAGGCCCATTAGCGCGGCGTTGATGCCGAGTTCCTTGGTCAATTGCGGGGCGGCGATGCCGAGCACCGTGCGGTCGAGATAATTGATCATCGTGCCGACCGCGAGCAGCCCGAGAATCTGGTAGCGGGCTTTAGAGCGGCGCGTGGTGCTTATGGCGTCTCCCAGGGGAATATCCTTCGGGGCGTTCGCGGGGCTGGATGGGATCGGTTGGGGCATGGCGTCTCTCTCTCCTCGGTCTGTTTATGGTCCCGTTCGTATTGCAGTGTCGGCGGACGGTTAGTCTTCGGTGTGGGGCAGCAAGGACTGGAAATGCGTGTAGACGCGCTCGGCGTCCGGTTCGAGTTCCGTGAAAATACGCATCGCGTCGACCGCCTGATACACCGCCATGCCGCCGCCGCTGAGCGTGCGGCAACCCAGCGCCTCGGCCGCCCGCAACAACTCGGTGCGGATCGGAAAATAGACGATGTCCGCCACCCACAAATCGCGGTGCAGCAAGTCGGCCGGCAACGGCAAGCCGGGCAATTTCGCCATGCCGGTGGGCGTCGCGTGAATCAGGCCGTTGGCCGCCGCCAGCGATTCCGCCAACGAACTGCCGGCGTTGACCGTGCGCGACGGGAAGCGTTGCTGCAACTCGGCGGCGAGCAAAGCCGCGCGCGCGGCGTCCACGTCGAATAGCGTGAGCGCCTGCGCGCCCATGCTCAGCGCGGCATGCGCGACCGCCGCGCCGGCGCCGCCCGCGCCGAGTTGCACGACGCGCGCCAGCGACACGTCCGGCAAGCCGCGCTGGAAAGCGCGGGCGAAGCCGGACCAATCCGTGTTATGGCCGATCCGTTTGCCGTTTTTGAACAGCACCGTGTTGACCGCACCGAGGGCGCGCGCGTCGTCGGAGAGTTCGTCCAGCAGCGGAATCACCGCCTGCTTGCACGGATAGGTAATGTTCAGGCCGTTGAAACCCATGCGTTCGGCGGCGAGCAGCAGGTCCGGCAGCGCTGAAATATCGAGTTTCAGCGCTTCCAGATCGATACGCCGGTACACGTAGTGCAGTCCGAGCCGGCTGCCCTCTTCCTCATGCATCGCGGGACTCAGCGAGCCGCCGATGCCCGAGCCGATCAGACCGACCAGATAGGAATGCGCCGAGGCCTGCGAGTGAGTTTGTGCGTTCACGGGTGTGTTCAAGGGTGCGTTCATTTAGCCGCCCTATTCTTAAGAATAGTCGTCATGCGCTCGAGCGCGAGCACATAGCCTTGCGTGCCGCATCCGACGATGATGGCCTCCGCCACCGCCGACACATACGAGTGATGCCGGAACGCCTCACGCCGATGCACGTTTGAAATATGCACTTCGATCACGGGCTTTTCGATCACCGTGAGCGCGTCGGCGATCGCCACCGAGGTATGCGTATAAGCCGCCGGATTGATCACGACGCCATCGACCTTGGTGCGCGCGGCGTGCAGCCAGTCGATCAGTTGATGCTCGGCGTTCGACTGACAGAAGTCGATCGACAGATCGAGCCGCTCGCCCGCATCGCGGCACAGCTTCGCGACGTCGTCGAGCGTTTCCGCGCCATAGATGGCGGGCTCGCGCGTGCCGAGTAGATTGAGGTTCGGTCCATTGAGGACCAGGACGGAGGCAAAACTCATGGCGACACCCCTGCAAAGTAAGACCTGAAGCCCGTCGCGCAATCGCGGCGGCTCTACAACGTGTACGAAGTGTGCGCGCATCCGTCGACGTCGTCATTCGGGGTTTCTACGAATTTGTACCATCTAGTTAGTTTGTATAGACTATCGAAAACTGCGACCATGACCGTTTATTCTTGCGCACGCATTACTATGACGAGTAACGGACTAGACCATTTTGCGCATTGCACCATGTGCGGCCAACCCGCTCACGCGCGCATTTCGCCGGTCGCCGTCAGGCGTTTTTCCGTAGCTGTTTGATTGTTTTGCAGGAGCCGTTCATGCAACGTTCGATTGCCACCGTGTCGATCAGCGGAACCCTTGTCGAGAAGCTGACCGCAATCCAGGCGGCGGGCTTCGAAGGCGTCGAGATCTTCGAGAACGACCTGCTGTATTTCGACGGCTCGCCCGCCGACGTGCGGCGTATCGCCGGCGATCTCGGGCTGAAAATCATGCTGTTCCAGCCCTTCCGCGATTTTGACGGCGTGAGCCCGGAGCGCCTCGCGCGCAATCTCGAACGTGCGAAACGCAAATTCGACGTGATGCACGAACTGGGTACGGAGCGGATTCTGGTATGCAGCAACGTCTCACCGGACACCATCGGCGACGATGCGTTGATGACCGACCAGCTCGGCGCGCTGGCCCGCGCGGCCGAGGCGGCCGGTGTGATCGCCGGTTACGAAGCGCTGGCGTGGGGCAAGCACGTCAAGACCTACCGGCATGCGTGGAAACTGGTGAACGCAGTGAATCATCCCAATCTCGGGCTCGTGCTCGACAGTTTTCATACGCTGTCGCTGAACGACACCGTCGATGCTATCGGCGAGATTCCAGGCGAACGCATCGCTTTCGTACAGATTGCCGACGCGCCGAAGCTCGCCATGGACGTGCTCGAATGGAGCCGCCATTACCGTTGTTTTCCCGGCCAGGGCGATTTCGATCTGGCCGGTTTCACCGCGCAGATCGTCAAAACCGGCTATACGGGCCCGCTTTCGCTGGAAATTTTCAACGACGGTTTTCGCGCGGCGCCCACGACGACCACGGCGGCGGACGGGCATCGCTCGTTGCTGTTCCTCGAGGAGCAGACGCGCGCCCTGCTGGACGCCGAGCAGCAGTCGATCGGCGATCTTTACCGTTCACCGGCGGCGCCCGCGCACGTCGGCTATCAATTTCTGGAGTTCGCCGTCGATCCGACCACGCGCGCGCATCTGGTCGACTGGCTCGACACGTTGCGCTTCCGGCAAGCGGGCCGGCATCGCTCGAAAGACGTGACGCTGTTTCAGCATGGCGCGGCGTCGATCGTGCTGAACGCCGAGCCCGATTCGTTTGCCAATGCGTTCTTTCAGCAGCACGGCTTGTCGCTGTGCGCGTCGGCGTTTCGCGTCGACGACGCGCGGCAGGCGTTCGAGCGCGCCGCCGGGTTCGGCTATGTGCCGTTCTCCGGTCAGATCGGCCCGAACGAACGCGTGCTGCCCGCCGTGCAGGCGCCCGACAGCAGTCTGAATTATTTCGTCGACGAAGCGCCGGATCGGCCCACGCTGTTCGAGGCCGATTTCGTCCTCACCGACGTCAACGGACCGGCCGAAGTGGGTCCGCTCGCGCGCATCGATCATGTTTGCCTGTCGGTACCGGCGAGTTCGCTCGATACGTGGGTGCTGTTTCTGCGCACCGCGCTGGGTTTTCAGGCCGAGCCGGGCGTGCTGGTGCCCGATCCGTACGGGCTGGTGCGCAGCCGCGCGTTGCGCAGCGGCGATGGCTCGGTGCGGATCGTGCTGAATGCGTCGGTGGATCGCCACACGGCGGTGGCGGAGGCGCTGCATACCTATCACGGTTCCGGGCTGAATCACGTGGCGTTCAGCACGGCGGACATTTTCGGCGCGATTGCCGGGTTCGTCGCGGATGGCTTGCCGGTACTGCGCATTCCGCGCAATTACTACGACGATTTAGAGGCTCGCTTTGCGCTGCCGGATGAAACGCTCGACGCACTGCGCGCGCATAACGTTCTCTATGACCGCGACGAGCGCGGCGGCGAGTTTTTCCACGCTTACACGGAGCAGTTGGATCAGCGGTTTTTCCTGGAGATCGTCGAGCGACGCGGCGGATATGACGGGTATGGCGCGGCGAATGCGGCCGTGAGACTCGCCGCGCAGGCGCAGCGGCGGAAGTAGGCCAGGCAGCGGGCAAAGGCCGGCGGGTTGCGCGTCAGGCACGCCACATGCGGCACCGCCGCAAGGCGCCACACCGCATCGATATAATGGCGCCTTTGAACGCGCGGCATTGCCCGCGCCGCTGCGCCCCGTATGCGGGCGTCGCCCGTCCCATCGGCCGAATCGAACGCCAGGAGAGATATGAAGAAGTTTGCCGTAGTCCTGTCAGTGCCCGTCCTTCTCAGCGCTTGCGCCTACTTCCAGAAGAACCCGGATGCCGGTGAACCCGTCACCGACACCACTACGCAGCGCTCCGTCAACGATGTGGTCGCCTGCCTGACGCAAGTCGCGACCAATCACAACGCCGCTTTCAAATCCACCTCGATCCCGCAGGGTCAGATGCTCGATTTCGGCGATTCGAACATTGTCAAAGTGCGCGCCGACAATGGAGCGACCACTTACCGCTTCTACGCGGGCAAACGCCATGTGAGCAACCTGTGGATCGAACAGGCCGGCAAAACCTGCGCGCCGTAAGATTGGCGCGCGGTTAGCGCGCCGTCGCCACGTGCGCGGCGGCGGTAAGAATGGGCAATGGAAACAAGCGGTAACCGGTGTTTGTGCAATCTTCGTGTCACGGTGTTACAGGATAATGGTGTCTTAAGAATCGTTTAAGACTTCGTCCGCATGATCCATCGCAGACGATTAATCCGCACGAGGTGCGCACCATGAACAAGCCAGATCAGAACACGAACGATACACCCGCGCCGGCCAAGCGTCCTACCATCCTGCGCCGCCTGCTGAGCCACCACGAACTGGCCACCCTGCTGCTGTTGCTGCACGCACCGATCGACGCCTCCGCGAAACCCGAGATTCCGCAGCTTCACGAGGCCGGTTTGATCGAGACGGTTGCCAGCGGCGAGACCGGCGCGGCGCATTTCCGTCTGACCTCCGAAGGCAATGCGGTATTGCGCGGACTCGGCGTGAAGTAAAGCGCCCTGCCGTGCGAGTCCAGCGACTCTCGCACGAGATTTTTGTAGCGTTTGGTATGAGTTGAGCGCGCCCGCCGGGCGCAGGCCGTCGAAAACAACCGCACGCCCCCGCCTTAAGCCTGCCACACGCCGTAGCCCGCCTCGCGCAGTCCGATCGCCAATTCCACCTCCATATCCTGTGCGCCGCGATAAGGCATGGGATTGAATATCTCGTACAACTCGGGCACGAGACGCAGGCCGTAATCGCGCACATAGCGGTTCGCCTGAATGCCAGCTTTATGCCGGTCGAAGCGCAGGTCCGGATCGAGTCCCGTCATACCCACGTACACGCAAGGCTTGTCGAACCGGTAATCCGGATTCGCTCGACGAAAGCGCGCCTCGTTCCAGACCGTGTCGTCCAACGCGACGACGTAGACGTAGTAGTGATGCTTGCGACGGACCATAGGCAGTGGCTCAGGCCCGCGACGTCCCGTGCAGCAGCATCCGGTATTCGGTCGGCGTGATGCCGACGGTCGCCTTGAACTGCCGCGTGAACGCGCTGTGGTCGGTGTAGCCGCAGAGCGCAGCGACGTCGGTGACCTTGTCGTGCGAGACGAGCAGCGCGGTGGCCGCGTCCAGCCGGGTTTTCAGCAGGACCTGACGCGGCGTCAGGTGAAAGACCTTGTGGAAGTAGCGCTCCAGTTGCGCGACCGACATATCCGCCATGGCCGCCAGTTGCTTCAGGTTCAGCGGCTGCACGTAATTGTCCTGAATCGACTGCACGACCGCGGCGAGGCGGCTATAGGCCGGATGGCTGCTTTCGTCCGCTTTCAGGTCGCGCGAAATGCCCGCGAGGCCGACCACCTTGCCCGCCGGGTCGCGCAGCGGCTGCTTACAGGTCAGACACCAGCCCGGCTGACGGCCCGGATACAGATGCAGTTCGAGTTGGTCGATCATCTGATTGCCGACGTTGATGATGGCCTTGTCCTGTGCCGTGTAGATGCGGCCGAAGCGGCGCGGGAAGACGTCTTCGGCAGTGCTGCCGAGCAGCGCCGATTTTTCCTTGAAGCCGCACCGCGAGGCCAGCGTGCGATTGACGAGCGCATAGCGCGCTTCTGCGTCTTTGACGAAAAAGACGACGTCCGGCATGGCGTCGAATACCGGCTCGAGCAGCCGGAAGTGCGACAGCATGCCGGCCAGCGTGGTGTCGTTCGATTCGAGCGCGTGAGCCAGCGTGTTCATCGGCGGGTCCGGTGGTCCGTGCGAAAGAGGAAGCGTTCGCCCGCGCCATGTCGCGGCGAACGGGTGCGGTCGATTATAGAACCGCGTGGCGGCCGACAATATCCGGGGTATATGCGGGTGCGAGCGGGTTTGTCATTCCGATTCGCTTGCCGGCGGTATTGGGTTCGCGGCCATTAGCGTGTCGATCCGCGCGGGACTGAAGGGCGGGCGCGGCGCGGCGGACGGCCAACCGAAGTAGAGGTTCGCCGCGGCGCCACAGATTCTTCCCTGGCACGCGCCCATGCCGCAGCGGGTATGCAGCTTCGCGTTCCGCCAGTCGGCGCAGGCGCGCACTTCGCCGACGCTGACGTCTTCGCAACGGCACAGCAGCGTGGCGTCGGCGGGCGGTGTGCGGGCGGCGGCCCGCAAGGCGAAAGCGGTAGCGACGCGGTGGCCGAAGCGGCGCCAGCGCGCGCGCTTCGCGTATAGGGCCTTCAACGTGTTGGCGTTGGCGTTGGCGTTGGCGTTGGCGTTGGCGTTGGCGTTGGCGTTGGCGTTGGCGTTGGCGTTGGCGTTGGCGTCGTCATATTCGCTGCGCTTCCGAGCGTCGTTCCCCCAGCCGCCATTCGCGCACAATCCCGCCATCTCCCCCTCCACGACCGCCAGTTCCGCACCGCCGACGCCAGTACATTCCCCCGCCGCCAGCACGCCCTCCACCGAGGTTCGCTGCCCGTCGTCGACGACGATCTCGCCCGCGTCGTTGATTGCGCAACCGAGCGCCTGCGCCAGCGTGACGTTCGGCACGAGCCCAAAACCGCAGGCGACGCGTTCGCAAGCAAGCGTCACGTTTTCGCGGCCACGGCGGATCGTCGCCTGCTCGACGCGGCCGTCTCCCTGCACCTCGTGAATGACGCTACCGGTCCAGTAATGCAGCCCCGCGAAGCCGCGCGTCATCTCAACGGCCTGCCGCAGCTTCGCAGGCTCCGCCAGCAGCGACACCCCGAAACGGGCGACATCGAACGCCGAAGCCTGCTCGACCACCGCGACCACGCGCGCGCCGGCATCGCGCGCGGTGGCCAGCGCCGCGATCAGCAGCGGGCCGCTGCCGGCAATCACGATCCGTTCGCCGCATACCGGCATACCGCCTTTGATCAACGCCTGCAGCGCGCCCGCGCCGGTCACGCCGGGCAAGGTCCAGCCGGCGAACGGCAGAAGCCGTTCGCGCGCGCCAGTGGCCAGAATCAATCGGCTGTAGCTGATCGATACGCCGTCGTGTTCCGCCGATTCGAGCAACAGACCACGCGAGGCCAGCGGTGCGACGACACGCGTCGACGGCCAATAGGTGACGGTGTTTCGCGCCCGCAGCAGCGTCAGCAGGTTGTCGAGCGGCGCTTGGCGCGAATGCGCCGGACCCTGGCGCCAGATCTGGCCGCCGGCGCACGGATTGTCGTCGAGCAGCGCGACCGTGGCGCCGTCGCGCGCCGCCGCGCAGGCGGCGTTCAGGCCGGCGGGGCCAGCGCCGACCACGACGATGTCGAAGTGACGCGTCATCGCGAGCGCTCCCCGTCACACGTGCGCACGATCTGACCTTCGCGGCACAGCGTCTGACACGCCAGCGCGTGCGCGCGGCCGTCGATCGTCACGCGGCATTCCTGGCAGACGCCCATGCCGCACAACGGCGCGCGGCGCTGTCCGCTCACCGACCTCCGCGCACCGCTCACGCCCGCGACAACGAGTGCCGCAGCCACGGTGGTACCGGCCGCGACGTGGATCGGCTGGTCATCGATCGTCAAGCGAATGCGCGTTGCGTCGAGACTATCCATGCATCACCTGACGAGCGAAACGAGCCGGCAAATAAGGCTCGACGGGAATCGGCGCGGCGCTCGACGTAATCTGCGCCGCGAGCAGCTTCGCGGTGGCGAGCGAAGTCGTCACGCCGAGCCCTTCATGTCCCACCGCAAGCCAGACGCCGGGCGCGAAATCGCCGGCCGGTCCGACTAACGGCAAACCGTCCGGCGAAGCCGCGCGAAAACCGGTCCAGGCGCGAATGCCGTTGAGCGTCGGCAGCGTCGGCAGATAACGCGCGGCGCGTTGCAGCATCCGCGCGAGGACGGGCATCTCGACGGCGGGGTCGGTGGTATCGAACTGGCGCGACGAGCCGATCAGCAATTGTCCCGTGGGCCGCGGTTGGGCATTGAACGCGACGGACGTCCCCAACGCGTGATGCGCGCTCTTGATATAGCCGAGTTCGAGCAATTGATGGCGAATCAGGCCGGGATACCGGTCCGTGATCAGCAAATGACCTTTTTTCGGCTGCAACGGCAACGACCGCACGAGTTCCCGCGCGCCCAGACCATTGGCCACGATCACGCAAGCCGCGCCGATCGATTCGCCGTTGCTCAGCGTGACACGATCGGCCGCGATCGCACTCACTGCCGCACCCAGCCGCACGCCGATATTCGCCGCGCCGGGCGATTGCGTCAGCAACCATTCGGCGACGGTGGGCGCATAGACGATGCTGTCGTGCTCGATCCGCAACCCACCCGCCAGCGACGCCGCCAGCGCCGGTTCGCACGCTCGCAGCGCGGCGGCGTCGAGCAGTTGCGCGGCGACGCCCTGCGCTTCGAACGCTGCCTGCATGGCGCGGGCGGCTTGCCACTCTTCGTCGTCGGCCGCGACCCACAGCGTGCCGCAGCGCGCGAACGCATCGCGCGTGCGGAGGCGCGGCGCAAGGTCGAGCCACAGGTCTCGCGCGTAGCGGCTCAACGCGAACTCCGCCGGCGAGTCGTTCATCACGACGATATGGCCCATGCCGGCCGCCGTCGCTCCTGAGCCGATGCCGTGCGCGTCCAGCACCTCGACCCGCATGCCGAGCGCGGCCAGCTCCGCCGCGCACGCCGCGCCGACGATGCCCGCCCCGACGATCAGCGCATCCGCTCTCATGCCGTGCGAATGCCCCACGCGAACGGATCGCGCTCGTCGAAACACAACCGCCCTTCCGCCATGATGTGCGCATGACCGGTGATGGTCGGAATCACGGCGTCACCGTCGCCCCCGGCAGCGCGCCGGTAGCTCGCTTCGAACACGCTGCCGATAATGCTTTCCTGCCGCCATACCGCGCCTTCGGCGAGCTTGCCGTCAGCCGCGAGACAGGCGATTTTCGCGCTGGTGCCGGTGCCGCACGGCGAGCGGTCGTACGCATTGCCCGGGCACAGCACGAAGCTGCGGCTGTCGATGCCGTCACGCGAGCCCGGTCCGAACAGCTCGATGTGGTCGATCAACGCACCGTCCGCGCCGGTGATGCGCTGCGCGATCAGCGCGTCGCGAATCGCGTCGCTGAACGCGGTCAATTCGCCAATGCGCGACGCCTCCAGCGCATACCGGTGATCGGCCACCAGAAAAAACCAGTTGCCGCCCCAGCCGATGTCGCCGGTCAGCTCGCCGTAGCCCGGCACATCCACCGCGACGGCCCGGCGATAGCGGTAGGCCGGCACGTTGCGCACGCCGACGCTGCCGTCCTCGTTGAGCATCGCCTCGACCACGCCGACCGGCGTCTCGATCCGATGACGCCCCGGTCCGATCCGCCCCAGATGCGCGAGCGACACGATCAGGCCGATCGTCCCGTGTCCGCACATGCCGAGATAGCCGACGTTGTTGAAAAAGATCACGCCGGCCGCGCAGGTGGGATCGTGCGGCTCGCATAGCAGCGCGCCCACCACCACGTCCGAGCCGCGCGGCTCGGTCACGACGCCCGCGCGCCAGTCGTCAAAGCGGGTGCGCAACACGTCGAGCCGCTGCGCCAAGGTGCCGCTGCCGAGGTCAGGGCCGCCCGCCACCACGAGACGGGTCGGTTCACCGCCGGTGTGCGAGTCGATGATGTCGATGGTTTTCATGACGCCCATGGTAGAAACCTCGGGCATTCGAGTCTTGGTGTGCTTGCGCGCGGATTGTGACGATTTCGGCATAGCTTTCATCGCGTGCCGAGCGCATTCACCTTGATAGAACCTTGGCCTGAGCGGGCTTATGCGATGCGTAACCCACGCAACGGCGCAACGCCCCCGTTATGCCTGATCGCGCCGCCCCGGCACACTCACCGATTTATCCCAATATCCGCCGAATGGCTTCAATCACTGGCGTCTCAAGCCCGGCGACTATGCTGAAATCGTCATCCGCCGCGCGCGATTCACGCAAGACGGCGGGATTTTCCCTGCTTACACTGCGCTTCATCACATCACACTCAGGAGAGCAGTCGTGGCGCATATCTGGGAAGGCGTATTGCCCGCAGTCACCACCAAGTTTCACGCGGATTTCAGCATAGACCGGGCATGGACCGGCAAGAATATCGACGCGCAGATCGACGCGGGCGTGGACGGTATCATCGTGTGCGGATCGCTGGGTGAGGCGTCCACGCTGTCGCTGGACGAGAAGCTGCAAGTGCTCGACATCGCCGTTGAAGCCGCGCGCGGCCGCGTCCCGGTTCTGCTGACCATCGCCGAAAACAGCACGCTCGACGCCTGCCGTCAGGCCGAAGCCGGTAGCCGCCACGGCGCGGCCGGCTATATGGTGCTGCCGGGCTTGCGCTATCTGTCGGACCGCCGCGAGACGCTCAACCATTTCCGCAGCGTCGCCGACGCGAGCTCGCTGCCGCTGATGATCTACAACAACCCGCTCGCCTACGGCGTCGACATGACGCCGGACATGTTCGCCGAGATCGCCGACGAAGCGAAAATCGTCGCGATCAAGGAATCCTGCGGCGACGTGCGGCGCGTGACCGACCTCATCAACGCGGTCGGCGACCGCTTCGCGATTCTGTGCGGGGTCGACAATCTGGCGATGGAAGCGATCCTGATGGGCGCGCACGGCTGGGTGGCCGGACTGGTCTGCGCCTTTCCGCGCGAGACGGTGGCGATCTACACGTTGTTGAAGGCGGGACGCCTGGAAGAAGCCCGCGCGATTTACCGCTGGTTCGCGCCGCTGCTGGCGCTCGACGTGTCGGCGAAACTCGTGCAGAACATCAAGCTGGCGGAGACGATCGTCGGGCTGGGCACGGAGCCGGTGCGACCGCCGCGTCTGCCTCTCGCGGGCGAGGAACGCAAAGCGGTGGAGACGTTGATTCGCGGCGCGCTGGAAACGCGGCCGGCGCTGCCGCAGGTGTAAGCCGGGCTGAAAAGCGGGCGGCCTTCAGGCCGCTTCTTTCTGCGTATCGGCGGCTTCATCCTGCAGCAGGTGCTGCAGCCGGTAGCCGCTTTTATAGATCGGCTGCAGCCGGAAGCCGTTCGGCTCTTCGATTTCGAGCAGCAGGCGCAGGCGTGACACGTGACTGTCGATGGTGCGGGTAAATTCGCGAAACTCGCGCCCCCAGACCATCGCGAAAATATGGTCGCGCGACATCACGCGGCCAATGTTGGAAAAGAACAGCGCCGCGAGCCGGTATTGCGTGCCGGACAACGTGACGATCCGTCCGTGCAGCAGAACGATCTGGCGGCGCGTGTCGAAGCGGTAAGGTCCCACCTCGAAGTTCGCATTGCTGAATCGCTCGGGATACGTGCGCCGCAGCAGCGCCGCGACGCGTTCGCGAAACTCGGCCGGCCGCACCGGCAACGCGACGTAGTCGTCCGCGCCGCCGACAAAGGCGCGCACCATGCTCTCCTCCGACGTATCGCTCGACGCGAACACGACCGGCAAGCGGTCGCCGCCGACCGTACGCACCAGCCGCAGAATCTCGGCGCCGGCGAGGCGCATGCCCTGCCAGTCCAGCACGAGCAAATCCACGGTGGAACGCGCGAGCGATTTCGACATGGCGAGGCCGTCGTCGTAGGTAACGCAGGTGTGGCTCGCGCCGGTCAGGATCTTTTCGATCGACTCACGCATGAGCGGGTCATGCTGAAGAATGGCAATGCGCATGGGATAACTCTCAACGGGTAGGTCGGACGCGATTCTCAGAGGCCCACCCACTCGATCCCATAGGACCAGTCCTAATTTGCATGGCCATCGGTTTGCGCTGACAGACGCGTCCGGTTCTCCTACGGGCGACTCCGATAATTCGCGTGGTTCCGTCCTGGCCGGCAGTTAAATGCCGTGCCGGGGAACTTTCCCTAATCTAATGAAGCACTTCCGGAAAGCATCGGCTTTCGTCCTGTAAAATCCCGCTTGGCCCCAGTCGTCATCGCGCTCGCCCTATCCGGGCCGGCGCGCCGGTGTCCCGTGCTCCACCCCGCGCTTGCCACACTTCTCGCCCGACGACCGCCGTATTTCCACGCGCTACGTGTGGCTTCCAATTCAAGAAAAGAAACAGGCAATGCAAGCGACAAATCTGGGTGGAGCGCAGGCTGTCACCCCACGCCCTCTTGGGCGCAGCGACTACAAGACGCTCGGTCTCGCGGCTCTTGGCGGGGCGCTGGAGTTCTACGACTTCATCATCTTCGTGTTTTTCGCGCCGGCCATCGGCCAGCTATTTTTCCCGCCCGACATGCCGGACTGGCTGCGCCAGGTACAGACCTTCGGCATCTTCGCCGCGGGCTATCTGGCGCGGCCGCTGGGCGGCATCATCATGGCGCACTTCGGCGACCTGTTCGGCCGTAAGCGCATGTTCACGCTGAGCGTGCTGCTGATGTCGGTACCGACGCTGATGATGGGCCTTCTGCCCACCTACGCCAGCATCGGCGTGCTCGCGCCGGTCCTGCTGCTGCTGTTCCGCGTGATGCAGGGCGCGGCCGTCGGCGGTGAAGTGCCGGGCGCGTGGGTGTTCGTCTCGGAGCACGTGCCGCAGCGGCACATCGGCTATGCATGCGGCACGCTGACGGCCGGTCTCACGGCCGGCATCCTGCTCGGCTCGCTGATCGCGTCGGCGGTGAACCGCAACTTCGCGCCGGCGGAAATCTCGGCGTACGCGTGGCGTATTCCGTTCCTGGTGGGCGGCGTGTTCGGTATGTTTTCGGTCTATCTGCGCCGCTGGCTGCATGAAACGCCGGTGTTCGCCGAGCTCAAGCAGCGTAAGGCGATCGCCGCCGAAGTGCCGCTCAAGGCCGTGCTGCGCGATCACGGCCGCGCGGTGATCGTGTCGATGCTGCTCACGTGGATGCTGTCGGCGGCGATCGTCGTGGTCATTCTGATGACGCCGACGCTGCTGCAGAAACAGTTCCACGTCGCGCCGGCCACCGCGTTGCTGGCGAACTGCGTCGCGACGCTGTGCCTGACGATCGGCTGCGTGCTGGCAGGCTCGATCGCCGGGCGGATCGGCGCGGGGCGGACGATTTTCGTCGGCGGGCTCGCATTGGCGGTGACCTACTACGTGATGTTCCAGCAGCTCGCCGCCGATACCTCGGCGCTGGTGCCGCTGTATGGCGTGGCCGGGCTGTTCGTCGGCGTGATCGGCGCGATTCCGTTCGTGATGGTCAAGGCGTTCCCGCCGGTGGTGCGCTTCTCGGGCATTTCGTTCTCGTACAACGTCGCGTATGCGGTGTTCGGCGGTCTCACACCGATCGCCGTTTCGCTGATGATGAAGTCCAACCCGATGGCCGCCCCAATGTATGTCGGCACGATCTGCGTGCTCGGGGCGTTGACGACGCTGTTTATCAAGGACGCGCCGCAGACGCATTGAGCTGGCGGCTGGCGGTGACTGGCATTGCCGGCTTGACCTGACAGAAAGAGCCGGCGGCTTGCGCCGCCAGCTCTTTTGCGACTTTTCGTAGTCCCACGACAGGCATACTTCACGTAGTCCCGAAACATGATGCGCCGCATCGCGCCTACGATGTAACGCATGAACTCGCCCAAACCCTCCCTCTCGCCCGCCCTCGGCCGGATTCTCGCGACCGTCAGCGTCGGCTTCGTCGTCACCCAGCTCGACGTGACGATCGTCAATATCGCGCTGCCGAAAATCGGCGCGGACCTGCACGCGAACGTGGCCGGCCTGCAGTGGGTCGTCGACGCTTACACGCTCGCCTTCGCCGTGCTGATGCTGTCGGCCGGCGTGCTCGGCGACCGGCTCGGCACGCGGCGCATGTACGCGGCCGGCATCGTGTTGTTCGCGCTGGCGTCCCTCGCCTGCGGACTGGCGCTCGATGCCACCACGCTGGTCGCCGCGCGCGCGGTGCAAGGCATCGGCGCGGCGGCCATGCTGCCGAATTCGCTCGCGTTGCTCAACCGCGCGTACGGGCACGACCCGAAACTGCGCGCTCGCGCGGTCGGACTTTGGACCGCCGCGGGCGCGATCTCGATCGCGGCGGGACCGGTGGTGGGCGGTCTGCTGATCGCGGCGTTCGGCTGGCGCAGCATCTTTCTCGTCAATCTGCCGATTTGCGCGGCCGGCCTGTTCGCCACCCTGCTATGGGTGCCGCGCACCGAAGCCGCCCAGAGTGATTCGCAACCGGCGGCTGGCGCCCGCACAGCCACGCCCCGTGGTATCGATCCGAGCGGACAGTGCCTCGCGATCGTCGCACTGACCGCCTTCGTCGCCGCGGTGATCGAATGGCGGCCGCTGGGGTTGAGCCATCCGCTCGTGGCCGGCGGCTTCGTGCTCGCGCTGGTCGCCGCGGGCGCGTTCATCGCCGTGGAAGCGCGCACCGAATCGCCGATGCTGCCGCTGTCGCTCTTCGGCAAGCGTAGTTTCAGCGTGGCGGTGCTGTTCGGCATCTGCGTGAACCTGACGTACTACGGCATGGTGTTCGTGTTGAGCCTTTATCTGCAGCGCGCCCGTGGCTATACGCCGTTGCAGGCAGGTCTGGCCTTCCTGCCGTTGACGGGCGGCTTCCTGATCTCGAACGTGGCGAGCGGCTGGGTCGTGGGACGCTTCGGCGTGCGAGTGCCGATGATTGCCGGCGCGATTACCGCGGGGCTCGGCTACGGCCTGCTGCATTTCGTCGACGCCGGCACGCCGCTGATCGGCCTGCTGCTGCCGTTCCTGCTGATTCCATCGGGCATGGGGCTGGCCGTCCCAGCCATGACCACCGCCGTGCTGGCCTCGGCCGAAGCGAAACGGGCAGCCACCGCGTCCGCGGTATTGAACACCGCGCGGCAAGCCGGCGGCGCGGTGGGCGTGGCAGCCTTCGGCGCGCTGGCGAGCGGCGCGGCGGCCACGCAGATCGTCGCGGGCATGCAGGCCGCGACCGCGATCTCGGTCGGTCTGCTGGCGCTCGGCGGTGTGCTGAGCTGCTTCATTCATCCGCAGCCGCATGCGTCTTCACCGTCGCCGCGCGACGCGGACAAAACGCGGATCGGCGAATCTCAGTCTCGCTGAAAACGCACGCTTTTCTGCTTTTCTATCAGCGCAAAAAACAACCCCCGCAATTGCGCGAGCAATGGCGGGGGTTGTTGCCGATGGGAAGCAGCGAAGTTGCAGCCTGGCTCCAGCGCGGCGGCCGCGCAAAAAACCTTGCGCCGGCACCGCAACGAGCTTTTACAGCGACGCCTCCTGAATCGTGCCCGTATCGATCGCGCGCTCGATCAGACCTTCGTTCTGCGCTTTGGCAATCGCGTCGGCGATCAGCTTTTCCGGTTCCTCGATCTCGGCCTTCAGGGCGCCAAGGAATCCGGAGGCGTCCAGCACGACCAGTGTTTTGGCCGAATCGGCGAGGCTGATGATGACCCGGTGAGGGGTCGGCCCTTCGCCGAGACTCGCGCACAACTGCGTGACGTTGCCGCCAATGGTTTGCTCGAAACTTTGAATCATTGTTTGCTCCCTTGGTTACAGCCAGAATCACAAGCACTCGACACAGCCTACCGCAATCCGTCGATCAACGACCCAGCCCGCCGCGCGGCGCTCGCGCTCCGTCGATACTGATACGGCCCGCGCCGGTCACGAACAGCAGCAGGAAACCGCCGGCAATCCCAATGTTCTTCCAGAAGTGAATCACCATGTCGCGTTGCAGCGCGGCGTCGGTGACATTCCAGAAATCGTGGCCGAGCACCGCCGTCGCGACCGTGTAGACGGCCATGATCAGCGCCAGCGGGCGCACCTTGAAGCCGACGATCAGCAACAGACCGCCGAGCGCTTCGACCGCGGTGGCGATCGGCGCGGCGATCTGCACGAAGGGCACACCCTTCGAATGCAAGTAGCCCACGAAGCCCGCATAGCCCAGCAGTTTCATCACGCCGCCCCACAGAAACAACACGGCGAGCGCAATACGCGCGATGAGGATAACGCCGGAATCGACGGGACGCGTCATGAGGGACTCCTGTAAATGAATAAGCAGCAGACCCGGCTGAAACGCCGCAGTTCCCCGCTGTGCACCTGAGAATATGTGCATTGCCCGTCTTTTCCAAGCTCGGGCGAGGTTGAACGGCGCGGGGCATGCCGCACGGCGTGGGAGTAAAACGGTGTCCGGGCGGGTCGCGGGCGGGGCCTGGCGACCGTGTTGCGCAAAACGCAAGCCGGCGTCGGCGTCGTGACGAGCGCCGACGGTATCAAATGGGTCACACCAGTCAGGCCCGAGGGTAGCTCGCCACTTCGATCAGATTACCGTCCGGATCGCGGCAATACACCGATGTCATCTTGCCTCGCGCGCCGTCGCGCTCGACCGGGCCGGCCTCGATGGCCACGCCCTGCGCCAGCCAATGCGCCTTGACTTCGGCCGGGCTCGCGGTGGTGGTGATGAAGCATAGGTCGGCGCTGCCCGGCACCGCCTCGCGCCCGGTGAACCACGCGACGGTGTCGGCCGTGGCGGGGCGCAGATTGATCTTCTGATTGCCGTAGGTCATCGCCACCCGCGTGCCGCTGCGCGATTCGAACTCGGTGCGTTGCATGCCGAGCATGCGTGCGTACCAGGCGGCGCTGGCCTCCACGTCGGCAACGTTCAGAACGAGGTGATCGAGCGTGTCGATTGAGAAGCTCATGAGGTTCGTCCTTGCGAGGTGAAGTGAGGCGCGCCGGCGAGCGGTAGCGAATGGTAGCCAACGGCAGCTAGCGGCAGCGACCCTGGTGGCTTACGACTGCGGCGCGTCGGGTGCCAGCAACACGCCCTTGGTGAAGACGAAGCAACCATAGCCGCGCTCTTCGCCCGTGGAGATGACGCAATAGGCCTTGCGCGCGCGCTCGTAAAAAGCGAAACGTTCGATCGATACGAACGGCACGTCACGACCTTCGGCAGCGTTGATCTCGATCTGCGCTTCGCGCTGCACGGCGGGAATCGTGTGCGGCTCGCCCACCACTTCCATCCGCGACGCGGGATGGTCGATGAACGTGTCTAGCGGCATCACCGACAACACCGCGCGAATCGCACGCGGCGCGCTCACGCCATCGAGGCGGAGCAGTTCGCCCAGCACCGACTCGCGCGCGACCGAACTGCCCGGGAAGTTGGCGTCGCAGATCACGAGTTCGTCGCCGTGGCCCATCGAGCGTAGCGCATGCAGTATGTCGGCATTCAGCAGCGGATCCAGATTCTTCAGCACGGTCTCTCCTTGAGGTCCGATTGGCGGCTTGCCGCCGGGTGTGGACGCTAAGTCCGGGTAACGCAAAGCGATCGTTGCGCACGCTTTAGCGGCGCGCCTGGGTTCGGCCAGGCGCCCGCTGACACGTGGCGCCCGACGCGGGCGGCACGGCGCGTCGACGCGCTTTCCGACGATCGATTGTAGCAAGCAACGTGAGCCCGTTCCGCGCCAACCGGCAGGGGGCGCGCGAGATCGTTCCGCATGACGGCGCGTGACTCGTTGCCGGGGTTGATTGCGGGCCGCTTCTCGTGTGCGGCGGGTGCGACATGCAGGGCGGGCGTGTCATGCGCGGCGCCCGCGACGTGTCCAGTATTACGCCCGCCACACTGCCAGCGCAGCCACCCGAGCGCCGCCAGCAACACGAGACCCACGCCGCCCAGCACCGGCTCGCGCCAGGCGAGCAATGCGGTAAACGTGAAGGCGCGCGTGCCGGCGAGCAGCGCGAAACCGGCAATGGCGCTGCACAACGTGTCGACAGCGCCCGACAGACGTGCAAACGCGACGACAGTATCGGGAATCGTGACAGCGGCGGGCTCATGCATGATCTTCTCCGTGACAAAAGGTTGTGGGTCAGGCGCCGCCCGGCGCCTCGTCGAGAAAGCCCGTCACCGCTTGCAGACGGCCGCGCGAATCGACCATGCCGAAGTCGGATCCCTTCACGATCGCGTCGCCGGCCGGCGTCACCAGCGCCCAGGAAAAACGCAGCCGGTTCGCGAAACCATCCACGTCGGTCGTGCGACGAAACGTGTGCTGCGGAAAGCGCTCGTGGACCGCGCGGATCATCGCGTCGATACCGTCGTGGCCTGCGCCGGCCAGCAGCGGATCGCGATAGTCGGCGTCGGCGCTCCAGGTCGCCGCGATCAACTCGCGACGGCGCGCGCCATCGGTTTCGTTCCATGCGTCGAAATAACGGTCGATCAGATCGGTATGCGCATTCATCTCAGACTCCTTCGTGAACTGCATTGAGCGCAACGCTCGGCGGACAACGTGTCGACGGCGGGCTCGGAGTGAAGATTGACGGCTACGGTGCGGTGAGTCGATTACGTGAGAGGTAAGCATCTCGATGCGACGCCGGGCAAGCCGTCAATCTCGCGCAGGAATCTGGGGGGCGCGCAATGTCGTCGCGCGGCATGCGAGGAACCGAACGAACCGGGATAGGAGCCGCTTAATTGAGTCGGGCGCGAGAGCCTCTATAAAACGCTCGCACCGGGCGCCAAGCCGCGCATGGACAGGGTATTCAAACTGCTGCGCGCGCTGCACGCTGGGCGCTGGGCGTCAAACTTGACGCCGTGCGGGAAGGCGTGGCCGCCTGATTCGTGTCTGCCGGGTTGCGCTCACGGTCGGTTCTTCGTAGTGCGGGGCGGTAGATACGCAGCGGTGTTGAAGGAGGCTCGAAGCGGTTACGGGCATTCGTAGATTTTCCCGGGGTATTCCATTACCTGTCAGGTAATGGATCGCCGGTGTGCTTTGGCTATCATCGGTGCCATGAACACACTCTCTGTTGCGCACACCACGCCGTCGTCGTCATCATCGCCATCGGCTAGCCGTACTGTCGGCGATCTGCTACGCGAATGGCGTCAGCGGCGAAGAATGAGCCAATTGCTGCTCGCCACCGAGGCCGAAGTTTCAACCCGGCATTTGAGCTTCGTTGAATCGGGCCGTGCGGTGCCAAGTCGGGAAATGGTCATGCACCTTGCCGAGCGACTCGACGTGCCGCTGCGTGCGCGCAATGCGCTGCTGGTCGCCGCGGGTTACGCGCCGCTGTTCCGTGAGCGCCCATTGTCGGACCCGCAACTCGCCGCCGCACGCGAGGCCGTCGAACTGGTACTCAAAGGACACGAACCCTATCCGGCGTTGGCGATCGACCGTCACTGGACCATCGTCGCCTCGAACAATGCGCTCGCGCCTCTGCTGTCCGGTGCCAGTCCCGAATTGTTGAAGCCACCGGTCAACGCGCTGCGGTTGAGCTTGCATCCGGACGGTATCGCCAATTCGATCGTCAATTGGCATGCGTGGCGCGAGCACGCGCTCACGCGTCTGCAGCGGCAAATCGACGTAAGCGGCGACGGCACCTTGAGCGCATTGCGCGACGAATTGGCCGCTTATCCCGCGCCGCCCGGCGCCGAGGCGGTCGAGAACGACAGCGCGGCGGTCAATCAGATCGCCGTGCCGTTGCGGTTACGCACACCGATCGGCGAGCTATCGTTTTTCAGCACGACCACCGTGTTCGGCACACCGGTGGACGTCACGCTATCGGAACTCGCCATTGAGGCGTTCTTTCCAGCCGATCAGCAAACCGCGGTCGCGCTGCGGGCATTCGCCGACAGCCAACGCGCCGAAGCCGCCCCTTGATCATTGCGTCACGCCGCGAGAGTGGGCACGATTGAGGGGTTAGCGGCGCACACACGCACGGCCCAACCCACACGCAAAGAAGGCTGCAATTGAACGACGCCACCGCCGTATTTATCCGCCAACTCGGCCCCGCGGATCGTGACGCTTATTTTCAGCTTCGCTTGCGCGGGCTGAAGGCGCATCCGGCTTCATTCGGGCAAAGCTATGAGGAAGCGCTAGCGCGCGGTCCCGAACAACACGACGCGAGGTTGCAAGGTCTGCGCGCCGCCGAGGGTGAGTTTCTGCTCGGCGCTTTCGCATCGGCTGACACATCGGCCGCCACAGCTGCGGACGCCTCGTTACTCGGCATAGTCGGCCTGTCGCGCAACCAGCATGACAAGGAACGGCACAAGGCGTCCGTTGTCGGCATGTACGTCGCACCGGAAGCAGCGGGCCGCGGCATCGGCCGCGCATTGCTTGACGAGTTGCTGGCGCGCGCTGCGCGGATCGACGGTTTGCGGCAAATCCAGTTGATGGTCGGCAGCCGTAACGAAGGCGCGCGCAAGCTCTACGAATCGGTTGGCTTTAGTCAGTACGGGTGTGAAGTGGGCGCGTTGAATGTCGGCGGCGTGTTTCACGACGCCGATCTGATGGTGCGCTTCATGTAACAGATCCTCACGCGAGGTCGCCCGGCTACAGCGCCCGCCTGGCGTGTGGTTGTAACATCGGCGCGCGCTTCAGCCGCATTGTGTCAGGCAGCCTGCACAGCCAGATCCGGCTCGCCGTCGCGTTCCCGGCTACATGCTCGGCGTGCCGTCCGCGCCCCCCGCTTCAGCCACCGAGTCGAACGCGTTCGACAGTCCCCTGCTAAACGTTACGTAAGACGTTACAAATGCGCCCAGGTTTGTAACTGGGGCCGCACCACCCCGTTACACCTTCGATTTGTCCCTCTAGCACCTCCGGCGAGCGGTATATATTACTTAATATTGCGCTCGCTTTCTGTTTCCTTTCTTGCCTCAGCGCAAATTACCGCATCGCGAGCGCACTCCGCGATTTGTTCATATGATTAAGTTGGATCCCCACTGGACAAGGGTTTCCATGGATCAGACAAAAATTTAAGACGGCAAAAAATCCGCAAAGCATTGACTATTACGGCACCGTGAAAGAGTTACCGAAATTTGATGTATCTTTTTGAGATATTTTTTAGAGAAGGGATTGATTTCTTGTTTTGCCCTTCATACAATTCGTCCCAAGCTGTTACGAAATGTAACGCGATGTATCAAAAGGTCGCCATCTGTATCAGGTCGGTGACATGTAGCCGGAGGTTATCGTTTCCGGCGAGGCAGAAAAGACATAACGGCAAAAAATGCCGACATAGTAATTCGGGGCTTCGGAAACAGAGAAAATGGACCGTAGCAGCGAGACGCTGGATTCAATCCGCGAGATTAACTTGTCTTACATCATGCTTGCGCAACGTATGTTGCGTGAGGACAAACCGGTCGGCATGTTCCGTCTCGGTCTGTCGTCGGAACTGGCTGATTTGCTGGCGGGCTTGTCGCTCGCGCAGATCGTCAAGCTGGCCGCTTCCGATCAGCTTTTGTGCTTTTTCCGCTTCAACGACCACGCCATGTTGTCGGCGTTGACGCAAACCACGAAGCACGCCGCTGTTGCACCGACTCACGCGGCAATCTTGCTGGCAGGCCAACCTGCTGAGCAGTTTGCTTAATCGAGGTGACGACAATGCTCAAGCGTAGCCTGACGGAAGACGCACAAGAGGTATTCCGTGCGATCGCGCTGATCGAACTGGGCGCCCGTATGCAGGTGCTCGAAAGTGAATTGACGCTCTCGCGCGACCGCATGATTCGCCTGTACCGCGAGGTCAAGGGCGTATCGCCACCCAAGGGCATGCTGCCCTTCTCGGCGGACTGGTATATGACGTGGCTGGCGAACATCCACGCATCGTTGTTCTACAACACCTACCTGTTCCTGAAGAACGAAGCGCGTTGCTCGCATCTGGACGCGCTGACCAAAGGGTATCGGCTGTATCTGGAGCATTGCCAGCACAGCGAATCCGAACCGGTGCTGGATCTGACGCGCGCCTGGACGCTGGTGCGTTTCTTCGACGCCGACATTCTGCAGTTGACCAAGTGCTGCCGTTGTACCGGCAAGTTCGTCGCGCACAAGCACGACCTGCAGCACAACGTCGTGTGCGGTGCTTGCCAGCCGCCGTCGCGCGCCGGCAAGACTAAGAAGGCGGCAGCCGCTCGCCAGGAAGCGCTCGAAGCCGCGCAGATCGCGCAAGCCGCCTGAGTTGAAGTTATTCGACGCGGGCTGGTCCGGCCCGACTCGAACCGAAGCCTGAAAAACAGAAGGTCCGCCATTGAGCGGACCTTTGTTTTTTTCTGCGTCGGATTTGTCGCGACGCCACGACACTTCACACGGCGCCGGTTTGAGACATCGACTCAGCCGATCAATCCGATCGTCTGCACCACCAGCCATAAGTTCGCCGCGCTGATCACCACGAACAGCGTCCACGCGACGAATCGCGTCAGCAGCGTATTGGCGAATTCCCCCATCAAGGAACGATCGCCTGTCATCCTGATCAGCGGATAAAGCGCGAACGGCAATTGCAGGCTCAACACGACCTGGCTGGCGACCAGCAACTTGCCGACCGCGCCGTTGCCCATCATCTGCACACCGATCAACGCGGGAATGAGCGCGAGCGCGCGGGTGATGAAGCGGCGCTGCCAGCATGGAATTTTCAGGTTCAGGAAGCCTTCCATGATGACCTGCCCCGCGACCGTGCCGGTAAAGGTGGAGCTTTGTCCCGACGCGAGCAGTGCGATGGCGAACAGCACCGCCGCGAAGCCGGTGCCGACGATCGGCGCAAGCAGCTTGTAAGCGTCTTCGATTTCAGTGACCTGGGTATGGCCATTGGCATGAAACGCGGCGGCGGCGAGAATCAGAATCGCCATGTTGATGAGCAGCGCGATCACCAGCGACACGATCGTATCGAGCCGCGACATGCCGATCGCCGAGCGGATGCTGGCGGGGTCGCGCTTTACCGCGCGCGTCTGCACGATTGACGAATGCAGGTAGAGGTTATGTGGCATGACGGTCGCGCCGAGAATGCCGATCGCCAGATACAACGGCTCGCGCGAACTGAGCGCCTGCCACGACGGAATCAGCCCCAACGCAACCGACGGCCAATGCGGCTTCACGAGCGCGAGTTCGACGATGTACCCCACGCCGATGGTCGCGATCAGGCCGAGCATGATCGCTTCGAGGTCGCGGAAATTCTTGCCTTTCAGGCCGAGCACGATCAGCGTATCGAACGCGGTCAGCAGCACGCCGGTGGTCAGCGAGCATTTGAACAGCAGGTGGAAGGCGAGCGCACCGCCGAGCACTTCGGCCAGATCGCACGCCACGATCGACACTTCCGCGAGCACCCATTGAAAGCGCGCCACCGCCGGTGAATAACGCGCACTCGACAGTTGCGCAAGGTCACGCCCGGTCGCGATGCCCAGTCGCATGCTCAGGCATTGAAGTGCAATGGCCGCGAGACTCGACAGCACGACGACGAACAGCAGACTGTAACCATAGCGCGAGCCGGCTTCGATGTCGGTCGCCCAGTTGCCGGGGTCCATGTAGCCGATCGAAATCAGCAGACCGGGACCGGCGAATTGCAAAATCTTTTTCCAGAACGGCGCGCCTTGCGTAATGGCGACCGAGCCTTGCACCTCGGATGGGCAAAACGGCGCCGTGGCGGTGGTGGGTAGTTTGAACTGCAAGCGTGGAATCTCTCGAGGAGGATAAAGTGCGGCGCCTCGTATCGAGGCGCCGCGGGCCGCCTCAAGTGTACAAAGAAACCTCCGGCAATGTCCCACTCAGTGCGTAGCGACCGACGTCGCGGATCCGATAGTCGAGCGGATCGTGCAACGTGTGGACTCGTGCGTTGCGCCAAAAACGATCGAGCGCGAGCGGCCCATGCGTGGCGCGCGCACCACAGGCGTCGAAGAGTTGTTCGCTGACGTCAAGCGCCGCGCGGTGCGCGACGATCTTCGCCTCCGAAGTTGCGAGCGCAACCTGCGCGCGCGTTTCCGCCGTGAGCGAGGTACCTTGCTGCCACGCGTCGTCGAGTGCATAGGCGGCGCGCGTGGCCAATGCTTCGGCGCTCACCGTCTGCAAACGCATCTCGCCGAAACGCTGGATCAGATAAGGATCGTCGGTGGCTTTATCGACACCGGAGCTGATCCACGGCCGGCCATGCTGGGTCACGTACACGCGCGCTTCTTCGAGCGCACCTTGCGCAATGCCTACAAACAGATTGATCAACACCTGCTGCGAGATCAGCGTGCGCAAACTCGCGTACGGCGTGTCGGCTCGGTGCAACACTTCGTGCGGTTCGACTACGACCCTCGCGAACGAAACGCTGCCGCTGTCGGTCTGCCGCTGGCCGATCGGATCCCAGTCTTCATGCACGGTGATGCCCTCACGCGCGGTCGGCACGACGGCGAACACCGGTTTGCCGGTGACGGGGTCGTGCGCGGACACCGTCATCATGTGCGAGCCGCGGGTGCCGGAGCAAAAGCCTTTCTGTCCGTCGAGCAGATACCCGCCACCACTGGTTGCGCTCGCAACCAGCCGGGTATCGAGCGGATTGACCGCGTTGCCCCACCACCAGCGGTGTTCAACGGTACCGCGCAGATAGCGGTCACGTTGCGCGGGATTGCCCCACACGTTGACGCTCACCACCTGCAGGCAGGTGAAGCCCAGCAAATGCGCAAGCGCGCTGTCGACGCGCGCGATCCGCCGGATCGTCTCGTAGATCTCGGGCCAACGCGCACCCGCGCCGCCGAATTCGCGCGGCACCGCGAGCGTCAGCAGCCCGGCCTCGGCAATCCATTGCTTTTCCTGCGCGGCATGGCCGCCGTCTCGATCGCGCCGCGCCGCGCTCGCGCGCAAGGCGTCGAGCAAACCGGCAAGGTCACTCGCCACCGGTGCAGTGAAGGCGTCGCGGGTGTGCAGTGCCGCGGTTGGGCGAGGGTCGTTCATCCTGTGTCCGTTTAGATAAATTAAGCGGCCTTCGCTCACGCGCGTTGAGCGAAGCGTCTAACGAGCCGGTCACCGGCGAACTGCACCGCCGTCACGATCGCGATCAGCAGGACGATCACCGTCACCATCACCGTCGTATCGAAACGCTGGTAGCCGTAACGGATCGCCAGATCGCCGAGGCCACCCGCGCCGACCGCGCCCGCCATCGCCGACGAACCGATCATGGCCACCACGGTAATGGTGAAACCGCCGAGTATGCCCGGCAACGCCTCAGGCAACAGCACATGCCAGACGATATGCCGACGCTGCGCACCCATGGCTTGCGCAGCCTCGATCAAACCGCGGTCCACTTCGCGCAGGCTCACTTCGGCGACACGTGCGAAGAACGGAATCGCCGCGATGCTGAGCGGCACGATCGCCGCCCAGACGCCGATCGTGGTGCCGATCAGCCAACGCGTCAGCGGCAACAGCGCCACCAGCAGAATGATGAACGGTGTGGAGCGGAACGCATTGACCAGCGCGCCGAGCACGCCGTTCACCGCGCGCTTCTCGCAGATACCGCCGCGCGTCGTGGTAACCAGCAACAGCGCCAACGGTATGCCGATCAATGCCGCGAAAAACGCGGACACGCCCACCATGACGATCGTGTCGCGAATCGCATCGGCCAGTTCGGAGAGCCACAAGTCAGACATAGCCCAATACCTCGACATGGTTCGCATAGCGGCGCGCGCGTTCAAGCAATGCCGCGATCTGCTTTTGCACGGTACTGTCCGCGCTTTCCCGCACTTGCGCCGACACCACCAGCCGCCCTTGCGCATGCCCTTGTATCCGGTCGATGCTGCCATGCACGAAACGGACGCTACCGCCCTGGCTGCTCAGCGCCGAAGTGAGGCCGCCGATATCCGGCTCGTGCGCGTCGGCGCCGGTGAAGCGCACGTCCAGCAGAATCCGCGCATCGGTCTGCGCGAGGTCGTGCAATGGCTTGATCCGTTCCGCCAGGTCCGCGGGCAAATCTTGCACCAGCGTGCGCAGCAACGCGCGCGTCGCGACGTGCTGCGGATCGCCGAACACACGCCAGACCGGGCCGTTTTCCACCACGGCGCCGCGCTCGATCACGGCGACCGTGTCGCAGACTTCACGAATCACCTGCATTTCGTGCGTGATCAGCACGATAGTCAAACCGAGCCGCCGGTTGATGTCGCGCAGCAACGCGAGAATGGCCTGCGTCGTTTCCGGATCGAGCGCGGAGGTGGCCTCGTCGCACAACAGAATGTCCGGGTCCGTGACCAGCGCTCGCGCAATGCCGACCCGCTGTTTCTGACCGCCCGACAAGCTCGCCGGATAAGCGTCGCGTTTAGCGGACAACCCCACCAGTTCGAGCAGCGCGGTCACTTTGGTGTCGATCTCGGCTTTCGGCACGCCCGCGATTTTCAGCGGTAACGCAATGTTTTCCCGCACTGTTTTCGCGGAGAGCAGATTGAAGTGCTGAAACACCATGCCGATGCGCCGGCGCAATGCCACGAGTTCGCGCTCGTCGAGTTCGCCGACGCTCACGCCGTTCACGCGCACCGCACCGGAGCCCGGCTTTTCCAGACCGTTGACGAGCCGCAGCAGCGTCGATTTGCCCGCTCCGCTGCGGCCGATAATGCCGAACACCTCGCCGCGCGCGACCTTCAGCGTGACGTTGGCGAGCGCCGTGGTCGACGCGCCGCGTGCATCCGTGAAGTGCTTGCTCACGTTGTCGAATATCACGGCGGTGTGCTCCGGCGTTTGAGGCGCATCGCGATCCGGAGCGAGAGACGGCGAGTCTTCGATGAACTGCGGGGCGTCGAAAAGATGGGCCATGGCAGCGCTCCTGTCAGGCTTGGACAGTAACAGGCAGGTCAGCCTGGCCACCGACTTGCGCACCAGTTTGCGGACTGTTTTGCGCAAGCCGCCGATGCTGCGCGCCGACATGCACCGCCGGCAGCCGCGCACGGCCTCCGCCGAACAGCTTCTCTCGCAGCGTGGGCGCCTGATCGTAGTCTTCCTTATAGACGCCGCGATTCTGCAACTCGGGTACCACCAGATTCACGAAGTCTTCGAACGATTCGGGCATGACGGTGCGCGTCAGATTGAAACCGTCCACGCCGGCCTCGTCGATCCACGACACCAGTTCATCGGCGATCTGCTGCGGCGAGCCGACCACTGGCTTCGCGCGACCACCGAGCGTCATCTGTTCCAGCACTTTGCGCTTGGTCCATACACCGCTCACGCTCTTCTTCGAAATTGCTTCGACGGCCGACTGCATCGACTCGGTCTTCACATACGAAATCGGTTCATCCAGCTCGTATTGCGAGAAGTCGATACCGGTGGAACTGGAGAAATGCGCGATGCCGCCTTCCGCACTCGCGTAGCGGCGATACTCCTCGAATTTTTCCCGCGCCGCGCGCTCCGTTTCGCCGACCACCACGGTAATACCCGCGAAGATCTTGATATCGTCCGGCGCGCGTCCAAAGCTCACCGCCCGCGCGCGAATGTCGTCGACAATGGAGCGCGTCAACAGCTTGTTCTGTCCACCCACAAACACGCATTCCGCGTGACGTGCCGCGAAATCGACACCGCGGCTCGACGAACCCGCCTGATACAACACCGGCGTGCGTTGTGGCGAAGGCTCGCTGAGATGAATCGCGTCGATCGAATAGTACGGACCGTCATGCTTCACGCGGTGCACCTTGTCCGGGTGCGAAAAGATGCGCGCCGCGCGGTCGCGCACCACGGCGTCGTCCTCCCAGCTTTGCTCCCACAGCTTGTAGACCACGTCCATGTAATCGTCGGCGCGGTCGTAGCGGTCGTCGTGACTGATCTGCTGGGCGAGTCCCATGCCGCGCGCCGCGCTGTCCAGATAGCCGGTCACGATGTTCCAGCCCACCCGCCCCCTGGTCAAATGATCGAGCGTCGACATGCGGCGCGCGAACAGATACGGCGGCTCATAAGTCAGATTCGACGTGACGCCGAAGCCGATGTGCTTCGTGACGTGCGCCATGGCCGGCACGATCAGCGACGGGTCGTTGATTGGAATCTGCACCGACTCGCGCAACGGCGTTTGCGGTCCGCCTTGATAAACGTCGTATACGCCGACGATATCCGCGAGAAAGATCCCGTCGAACTTGCCGCGCTCGAGCGTCTGCGCGAGGCTCGTCCAGTAGTCGAGATCGGTGTAGTTCGCTGACCGGTCGCGCGGATGCGTCCATAAACCATGATTGATATGGCCGACCGCGTTCATATTGAATGCGTTCAGCAGGATCTTTTTCTTCGCCATCGTGCGACTCCCTTTTCCATGGCTCCCGGTTACACGCGGCAGTTACCACGCCACGGCGTAAAGGTTGCCGAAGGCTTTGTCGAGCGCGGCGCGCACGGCGGGCGAATGCTGATAGATCGCGATGAACTTGCGAATCCGCGGATCGTTGACGCTTTCCGGACGCACGACCCATTGGATCGCGTAGTTCTTGTTTTCCAGCCCGTCGAACAGCAATGCGCTATTCGGATCGGCCGTGCCCGCGAGCTTGATGAAACTCGGGTAGCCCTGGGCGAGATCGACGTCGTCGAGCGAGCGCGCCAGTTGCGAGGCTTCCAGCTGGACGATCTTCAGATGCTTCGGGTTGTCGATAATGTCGAGCGTGGTCGCGCGATAGTCGATGCCCGGCGTCAGCTTGATCAGTCCGGCGCGTTGCAGCAGCAACAGACCACGGCCGCCGTTGACCGGATCGTTCGCAATGGCCACCGTCGCGCCGTTCTTCAATTCGTCGAAGCGTTTGATTTTCTTCGAGTACAAACCGATCTTCATGATCGTGCCCGGCGCGATCGCGACGAAGTTGTAGCCGCCCTGCTTCTTCGCGTTCTCGAGAAACGGAATGTGCTGGAAGTAATTGACGTCGATGTCTTTATTGGCGAGCGCGGCGTTCGGCGTATTCCAGTCGGTGAACTCGATGATCTTTACGTCGAGACCTTGTTCTTTTGCCTCGCGCGCGGCGACTTTGAGCGCCTCGATTTGCGGGCTGGTGGCGGTGCCGATTTTCAATGTGGGCGAATCGGCTGCCTGGGCGTGCGTGGCCGACAAAGCGAGTGTGAGACTGAACGTGATCGCGCCGATCAGCGCGAGCGTTGGCGCGTTGAGAAAACGCCGTACGTTAGGCAAGGAAATACGCATGATGAGCTCGTAGGGTTAGGCGTAGTGCGTTTCGAGGCGAGCGGATTCGACGGCCGTGACCGAGCTGAGTTCGGGTGAGCCGTACGGCATCGGGCATGGGAAACCACAACGCGCGGCATAGCCGGCGCATCGCGGCAGCAACGGGACGCGCGAATCGATCAGCGCGGACAGCGGAAGGTCGGACAGGTCATCGCCTCTCTCCAGATGAGGTGCGAATCATCATAGAGGGAGGAAAAGCAGCGGTCTACGAAGGGATTTTTGGAAGGAAAGCGGGAAAAATGATTTGGAGGTGGGGGTGCCCAATTGCTAGGAGCGAGGCTATAGCAGCGGCAGAACGTCGGCGCTGGATAACCATGCGCTAGTTTGAACCAGACCCGCACGGACCAACCGATCCAGCAATTCGCTTACCGACCATGGCGGCCGGCGCTTACGTGCACGCAAGTCCTTGAATGCAGCGAGCGCACGCTTTTCGTTCAGATCGATCAGATCCAGAACGAAGACATCTGGATGCTTGACTTCAATGCGCAGGCTGGACTCAAGATGGTTCGCCGCGAAATTCCACTCGTCGTGAATGCGCGCCGACCATCGGGGCGCGTAGAACTCGTGATCCGCGAAGGTCAGCAAGACATCTCGCACCACCATGGGAAATAACGCGCACGCATCCAGCACGACAGTGAAGCGACCGAACGACAGCATCAAAGATCGTATCCGTCGATCGATTCGCTATCGGCCACCACGTCATCCAATGCGCCTTTTCTCGAAGCACGCATGGATTCCTTGTAGCGCACCACATCGTCCATGCGCATGCGGCGATGCCGACCTACCTTGCGAAAGGGCAAATCGCCCGCTTCCAAACGAGCGATCAAAAACGGCCGCGACACGCCAAGTAAGTCCGCCGCCTGCTTGGTGGTCAGCTCAGTGTCAGCGGGATAGAGAAGAAACACCTGCTGGCTCGCCATCATGGCCAATACCCGCGACAACACGCGCAATGTGGCGGGCGGCACTTCGATACGGGCTATGTCGCCGTCCGTGCCCTCTTCCACCAACGCGACACTGTTGGCGCGCGAATGGTCGAGCGCCGCGCCCATCAGGCGGCTCGCGGCGGATAACACGGTGGCGTCGTCGTCCGACAGCACGATACGGTCGGGTGTAGCGGTAGTCATGATTGGCTCCAAATTACGTTTAAGTATACGTCAACAATCCACGCAAACGCAATAAACGAAACAAACGAAATATTCGAAACGTATTTTCATTAGCCGTCTGTCTGCTCGAACAACAAAAAAGCCGGGCCACGCTCCCGCGCGACCCGGCTTCCGCCACTGTTAACCCGGCTGGAGAACTACTGCTTCGCCACCTGCTGTACAGCCACAGCAGCGCCTTGGGACGCGGCCGAAACCGCGGCGGCCCCCGAAGCCGGCGCCACCGCCCCAACCGCGGCATCCGGCGCCTTCACATCACCCCACCCGCCGCCCAGCGCGCGAATCAGGTTCACCGTCGCGACCGCTTGCGTGCCCTGCAAATGGCTCGCCTGCAATTGCGAAGTCAGCACCTGCCGCTCGCCGTCGATCACATCCAGATAGCTGACCGCGCCTTCCGTGTACTGCGTGCGCGACAAATGAGCCGCCCGTTGCGACGCTTCGACGGCATTGTTCTGCTCGCGCATCTGGTCGTCGAGCAAACGCAGATCGGCCAGGTTGTCCTCTACCTCGCGGAACGCCACCAGCACCTGCTGACGATACTGCGCGACGTCTTCGTCGTACTTCGAACGTGCTTGGGCGAGATTCGCCTTACGCCGTCCACCGTCGAACAACGGCAACGTCAACGCGCCACCGGCGAGCGGCCCGAGCACGAACGCGCGGCTCGACCACATGAACAGGTCGCCCAGCGTAGCCGACTCGAATCCGAACGCACCGGTGATGTCGAGCTTCGGGAAGAACGCCGATTTCGCGAGACCCACACGCGCATTCGCCGCCTGCATCGCGCGTTCCGCGGCCGAAATATCCGGCCGGCGTTCAAGCAGCGCCGACGGCAGACCCGCCGGCACTCGCACCGTGACCGGACTGAGCGGCGCTTCCGCGAACGAGAAATCCGCCGGCGGTTTGCCGAGCAGAATCGCAAGGCTGTGCTCGGACGCGGCACGCTGACGCGCTACACCGACCGCGTCGGCACGCGCGCTAGCGAGTTCGTTGCGGGAGCGCGAAACATCCAGCTCACCGATATCGCCTTCCTTGAAACGCCGCTCGACCAGCTTCAGCGTATCTTCACGCAGCGCCACGGTACGGCGGTACAGATCCTGATCCGAATCGAGCTCGCGCAGCTGGAAGTAGTTCTGCGCCACATCCGCTTGCAACGACAACTGCACCGAGCGGAACAGTGCTTCACTTTGCTGCTCGTCCGCACGCGACGCGTTCACGTTCGAGCCGACCCGGCCGAACAGATCCGTCTCGTACGACGCGGTAGTTTGCGCGCGCCAGATCGTGCCGGTCGTACCACCCGCGCTATCCGGCAAAAACTGCGAGGCCGCCGACGCCCGCTCGCGCGTCGGGCCGAAGCCCGCGTCGAGTTTCGGGAACCAGTCCGACTTAGCCGCCTGCGTCACCGCACGCGACTGTTGCACACGCGCCGCCGCGGCCTTCAGATCCTGATTCGCGGCAGCCGCCTGCTCTTCCAGCGCATTCAACTGTGGATCACCGAACACCGTCCACCATTCGCCGCGATGCGCGTCGTCGGCGGGTTGCGCCGTTTTCCACGTACCGGTTTCCTGCGGCGATGCCGCCGCGCCCGACGTCGACGACGTCACCGGCGCTTCCTTGAAGGCCGTCGGCGTATCGACATCCGGCCGCTTGTACGTGGGTTCCACCGAGCAGGCGGCGAGCAACGCGACCAGCAAAGCGCTGGTTGCCGCGCGGCCCCACCCGCTCAAAGATTCATAGCGTTTCATTATTGTTTTCTCCTCAGGCTTCCGTCGCCGGCGCGCCGTAGTGCGGCGAATCCTTCTGCGCGACGTGAATCGTCCCGCCCGCCAGCGTACGCAGCACCACATAAAACACCGGGGTCAGCATCAGACCGAACAGCGTCACGCCGAGCATGCCGAAGAACACGGCGATACCCATTGCGTGGCGCATCTCCGAACCGGCTCCGCTCGACAACACCAGCGGCACCACACCCATGATGAAAGCGATCGACGTCATCAGAATCGGCCGCAGACGCAAGCGGCTCGCCTCGATCGCAGCCGACAGCGGGGTGTGCCCGTCATGTTCGAGTTCGCGAGCGAACTCGACGATCAGAATCGCGTTCTTCGCCGACAAGCCCACCAGCACCATCAAACCGATCTGCGTGAAGATGTTGTTGTCGCCACCGGTGAGCCACACGCCGGTCAGCGCGGACAGCACGCTCATCGGCACGATCAGGATCACCGCGAGCGGCAGCGTCAGGCTTTCATACAAGGCGGCCAACACGAGGAACACGAGCAGCACGCTGATCGGGAACACCCACAGGCCCGCATTGCCGGCAAGAATCTGCTGGTACGTCAGGTCGGTCCATTCGAGCTTCACACCGTGCGGCAACGTTTCCGCCGCCACGCGTTCGGCCGCGGCTTGCGCCTGCCCCGACGAGAAGCCCGGCGCCGGCCCACCGTTGATGTCGGCCGCCGTATAGCCGTTGTAACGCACCACCATTTCCGGCCCATAGGTCGGCGTGACCGTGACCAGCGACGACAACGGCACCATGTCGCCCGCCGCATTGCGCGTCTTCAGCTGCAAAATGTCGTCGGCACGTTGACGGAACGGCGCGTCGGCCTGCACCCGCACCTGGTACACGCGGCCGAACTTGTTGAAGTCGTTCACATACAACGAGCCCAGATAAATCTGCATCGTGTTGAACACGTCCGTAACCGGCACGCCGAGTTGCTTGGCCTTCACGCGATCCAGGTCGACGTTCAATTGCGGCACGTTGATCTGATAGCTCGAGAAGGTCGGGCCCAGTTCCGGCGTTTGCGCCGCTTTCTTCACGAATGCTTCCGCGGCCTTGTTCAATTCCGCGTAACCGACCGCGCCGTGATCCTCCAACTGCATCTTGAAGCCGCCGAGCGTGCCGAGACCGAGCACCGGCGGCGGCGGGAACACCGCGACGAACGAATCCTTGATCGCCCCGTATTTCTGATTCAGCGCACCGGCAATCGCACCGGCCGAGAGCGTCTTGTTGCCACGCTCCTTGAACGGCTTGAGCGTCACGAACACGATGCCCGCGCTCGAACTATTCGTGAAGCCGTTCACCGACAAACCCGGAAACGCCACCGCGCTTTCCACGCCCGGCTGCTTGAGTGCGATCGCGCTCATGTCGCGAATCACCTTTTCCGTGCGGTCCAGCGAGGCGCCGTTCGGCAACTGCGCGAAGGCAATCAGGTATTCCTTATCTTGCGCCGGCACGAAGCCGCCCGGCACCACGTGCGAGATCAGCACGGTGCCGCCCAGCAGAATCGCGTACACCGCGAGCATGGCGCCCTTACGACGCAGCACGCCGGTCACGCCCTTGCCATACGCCGTCGAGCCGCGATGAAAGACCTTGTTGAAGCGCTTGAAGAAGCCGCCCAGCAGGCGATTCATCACACGCGTCAGGAAGTCTTCCTTCGCGCCGTGACTGCGCAACAGCATCGCAGCCAGCGCCGGCGACAGGGTCAGCGAGTTGAACGCCGAGATCACCGTCGAGATCGCAATGGTCATTGCGAACTGCTTGTAGAACTGACCCGTCAGGCCCGTCATGAACGCGAGCGGCACGAACACGGCGACCAGCGTCAACGCGATGGCGATAATCGGCCCGCTCACCTCCTGCATGGCCTTGTAGGTCGCATCACGCGCACTCAGCCCGTTTTCGATATTCCGCTCGACGTTCTCCACCACCACGATCGCATCGTCCACCACGATCCCGATCGCCAGCACCATGCCGAACAATGACAACGCATTGATCGAGAAGCCGAAGGCAAGCAGCAGCGAGAAAGTCCCGATAATCGACACCGGCACCGCGATCAACGGAATGATCGACGCACGCCACGTTTGCAGGAACACGATGACCACGATCACCACCAACGCGATCGCTTCGAGCAGCGTATGGATCACCGCTTCGATACTCGAACGCACGAACTGCGTCGGGTCGTAGACGATCTTGTATTCGACGCCTGCCGGCATGTCTTCCGACAGTTCCTTCATCGCGGCGCGAACCTGATCGGAAATCGCCAGCGAATTCGCACCCGGCGCCTGGTTGATCGCGAGCGCCACCGCCGGCTTGTTGTCGAGCAGCGAACGCAGGCCGTATTCCGACGCCGCGAGTTCCACACGCGCAATGTCACGCAGGTAGGTCACGCCGCCGTCCGGCGTCGTCTTGACGATGATGTCGCCGAATTCGCCCTCCGACTTCAGACGGCCACGCGCATTCACCGACAACTGCAGTTGCGTGCCCGGCACCGAAGGCGATGCGCCGATCACACCGGCCGCCACCTGAATGTTCTGCTCACGAATCGCGTTGACCACTTCGGTCGCCGTCAACCCGCGTTGCGCGACTTTCTGCGGATCGAGCCACACGCGCATGGCGTAGTCGCCCGAACCCCACAGTTGCACTTCGCCGACGCCCTGAATCCGCGCCAGACGATCCTTGACGTTCAGCAGCGCGTAGTTGCGCAGATACGTCATGTCGTAGCGGTTATTCGGCGAGATCAGGTGGACCACCATGGTCAGCGTGGGCGAACTCTTGATCGTGGTGATACCGAGCCGTTGCACGTCTTCCGGCAGACGCGGCAGCGCCTGATTGACGCGGTTCTGCACCAGTTGCGTCGCGAGGTCCGGGTTGGTGCCGAGCTTGAAGGTCACCGTCAGCGTGAGGTTGCCGTCGCTATTGGCTTGCGACTGCATGTACAGCATGTTCTCGACGCCGTTGATCTGCTCTTCGAGCGGCGAAGCGACGGCTTCGGCGATCACTTTCGGGTTCGCGCCCGGATACTGCGCGTGCACCACCACGGACGGCGGCACGACTTCCGGGTACTCCGAGATCGGCAGCTTGAAGAGCGAAATAATGCCCGCCAGCAGGATCAATACCGACAACACGCCGGCAAAGATCGGCCGATCGATGAAGAATTTGGATATGTTCATGGGAAGCTCTTAACGTTGGAGCATGCGCCGCTCAGGTCAAACCGCGGCGCACTCGGCTCACGAATTCTTGTCCGCTTTGGTGCGTGCCTGCGTCGGCGTCTGGGCCAGCGGCGCGCTGTTCGGATCCTGATCGGCGTTCATCGGCACCATGTGGGCACGCACCGCGTCGCCTGGGCGCACACGCTGAATACCATTCACGACGATGCGGTCGGTTGCCTGCAAACCGCCCTTGACCACCCGCAGGTTGCCTTGCATGGAGCCCACCGAGATCTCGCGATACACCACGTGATTGCTCTGGTCGACCACCAGCACGAATTTTTTGTCCTGATCCGTGCCGACCGCTGCGTCGTCGATCAGCAGAGCCGCATGCGGCTCGCTGCCGCCGACTTTCACGCGTGCATACAGACCCGGGATCAATGCACCATCCTGGTTATCGAAGCGCGCCCGCACCCGGATCGTGCCGGACGACGTGTCGAGGCGGTTGTCGACCGATTCGATCGTGCCGCTGCGCGAGTAGCCGGTTTCATCCGCGAGGCCGAGTTCCACCGGCACCTTGCTGCCGTCTTTCGCACGGCTCAGGTATTGCAGGTAGGTTTGCTCGTCCGCGTCGAACGAGGCGTAGATCGGCGAAACCGACACCAGCGTGGTCAGCGGCGCGGCGCTTGCCCCCGCCGCCACCACGTTGCCCACCGTGATTTCCGCGCGCGACACGCGGCCCGCCACCGGCGCAACGATCTTCGTGTAGCCGAGATTGATGCGGGCGGTTTCGAGCGCGGCTTGCGCAGCCTTCAGGTTGGCGCTCGCTTCGCGCGCGGCGTTCTGACGGTCGTCGTAGTCGCGCTTGGCGATCGCGTTGTCGACGATCAGCCGTTGCGCGCGCTCCCAATCGCTTTGCGTGTAACCCGTGCGCGCCTGCGCGGCCGCGAGTTGCGCTTCGGCGCGATCCACTTCCGCCGCGTACGGACGCGGGTCGATCACGAACAGCGTGTCGCCCTTCTTCACGAGCGCACCGTCCTTGAAGTTGACGGACACGATCGTGCCCGGCACCTGCGAACGCACGTCCACTTTTTCGACGGCTTCCAGACGGCCCGAATAGCTCTGCCAGTCGGTAATCGTCTTTTGCACCACGGTGGCGACGTCGACTTCCGGCACGATGGTCGGCGCGGCCGGCGAGCTTGCGTCGACGCGGATCGCGCCGAACGTTCCCAGCCCGGCCACGACAACGACGGCAAGCGCTGCAATCGCCACGCGGCGACGGGAAAGAGGAAGAATAGTCATGAAAAGCTCCCGGTATCGTTGATGGATTTCTGCTTATTTCTGTTCATCGATGAGCGCGTGCGTCGAAGCGCCACTGAAAAAATTGCACCGCTTCCTGCAATGCGGGCGGGTGATCGGCCAATGCGGCATGCGACACGCTCGGATAGCGGACCACCTGCGTCAGCACACCCGCGTCGATCAGACTGCTGGCGTATTTCTCCGCTTCCACGTGCAGCACGTCGTTTTGCGCCGTCGCGATCAGCGTGGCCGGCAGGCCCGCGAGACGGCACGATTCGAGCGGCGCGGCATACGGATGCATGCGTTGCGACGCTTGCGGCAAGTACGCGCGATAACATGCCGCACACTCTTTGGCGGTGATATCCGAGCCGAGCCGCTTTTCGTCGCCGAGCCGCGTGAGGCTCGGATCGAGCATCGGCCCGAACAGCGCCTGCGCGGCAATCTGCACGTCACCCCGGTCACGCGCGATGAAAGCGAGGCAATTGGCCAATTGCCCGCCCGCATCGTGGCCGGCTACGCCAACCTTCCTGCTATTACCGCCGAACGCGCGCGCTCGCGTTTGCACCCACAGCGCCGCGCGATGCGCGTCTTCCGGTGCCGCTGGAAACGGGAACTGCGGCGCCAGCGAATAACCCACCGACACCACTAGCGCCGGTAAGTGTTCTGCGAAATACCGCGCGGCGTAGTCGGCCTGCTCGATCGAGCCCTTCGTAAAGCCGCCGCCGTGGAAATAAAGCAATACAGGCAGTGCGGTCTTCTTGCCTTGCCGGTACAAACGCAACGTAATGTCCTGAGCGTGCCCTTCGATCTGCACGTCGGTGACTTCGAGTGCCGTGCTATCTACCTCTGCCAGGCTGCTGCCGGAGGGCATGAAGGAGTACGGCGGTTTAAATGCATCCATGTCGAGCCGCGCAATGCGCATAGAACTTCAATGGTGCGAATTGTGGGTTCGGCAGACTCGTAAATAAATGCCTATAATCCGGCAACACAATTCGGCGCCCCTGAACAATCAGCTGCGATTGTCTGCGGATTCGTTTTCCCGCCCGGTGCGCCTGCCCCTTCCGGAGGTTTGCAATGGACCGGCTTCAGGCCATGCAAGTGTTCACGCGTGTCGTCGACACAAACAGCTTTACCCGCGCAGCGGAAACGCTCGACCTGCCGCGCGCATCCGTTACCACCATCATTCAGAATCTCGAAGCGTTCCTCGGTACGCGCCTGATGCACCGGACCACGCGGCGTCTGTCGCTCACGCCGGACGGCGCGGCGTACTACGAACGTTGCGTGCGCATCCTTGCGGATGTCGAAGAGACCGAGGCCAGTTTTCAGAGCGGCAATAAAAAGCCGCACGGCAAGCTGCGCATCGACATGCCGGGGTCGATCGGCCGCCTGCTGGTGATTCCTTCGCTGTGTGAATTCCACACACGCTATCCGGACATCGATCTGCAACTGGGCTTGTCGGACCGGCCGGTCGACCTGTTGCAGGAAGGCGTGGATTGCGTGGTGCGAGTGGGCGCGCTACAGGATTCCTCGCTGGTGGCGCGACGTATCGGCCTGTTCGAGGGGGTGACCTGCGCGGCGCCGGATTACATCGAGCGGGCGGGCATGCCGTCTTCACTCGAAGATCTGGACAATCACAAAGCAGTCAATTACTTCTCAAGCCGCACGGGACGCACGCTCGATTGGGCCTTCATGGTGGATGGCAAAGAAGTTGAAGTGAAGATGAAGAGCATCGTGTCGGTGAATGACGCGGACGCCTACGTGACTTGCGGACTTGAAGGCTTCGGTTTGATTCAGCCGGCGCTCTTCATGGTGCTGCCGCATCTGCGGTCGGGTCAGTTGGTAGAAGTGTTGCCGGAACTGAAGCCTTTGCCGATGCCAATTTCCGCGGTCTATCCGCACAGTCGCCATCTGTCGCCTAAAGTCCGCGTTTTCGTAGACTGGATTGCAGAGCTATTCGATCGTTGCCCGTTGTTGAGCGGACGCGGTAGTCTCGACGCCACCTGCACGAAGCGTACTTTCGAAGAACGCGAGTCGGCACCGACACTCGACACACCCGTCATCACCGAATGGGTTGCGTGAGCAACTAGTCTTGAACGGCAATTGAAGTACAGTTTCTGGAACAGTGAATTCCAACCGCGGCGCTAATGCCGCGGTTGCCTCGATCAACCGCCTTTCGCGCGGCCCTCACAACGATTGTTCCGGAATCGCGACAATTCATTTCGCGAAAGTGCGATTTATCCGCACTGTCTCGAAGTCTACATTTCACCCTGTCGCGGCGCTGCTTGCGCTGCAAACAAATCGACAGAGGTGAATCATGAAACGCAATCTCCTGGCAGGTCTCGCTCTTTCGCTGCTCGCAAGCGCACCGGTGTTCGCGCAAGGTAACGGCGGCGGCGGTATCGGTCGCGCCGGTACTTATGAAACACAACCCGCCGCAACGGTGGCCGCAACCGGCAAGACGCGTGCGGAAGTACAAGCTGAACTGGTCGCCGCGTATCGCGACGGTTCGCTGCCTTCGCTGAATCGCACCACGTACCCCAACAAAGGTTTGATCGGTCAAACGCAGGCGGCGCGTATTGCCTTGCAGGAAGGCCAGAACGGCGACGTCACGCGGGTAGCCGAAAAGCAGTAATGCGATGAAGCGAAGCGGCCGCAATGATTCGGTTTCCAAAAGAAACGCTCGGCGTGGCGCCAACCATGCACTCTTCAAAAAGGAGCACATCATGACACCCTCTGAACTCGACCATTGGGATACTGACGCACCCGTTTGGACGCCCTATCGCGCGCGGCAACGGTAAGTGTGTTGTTGGTAGCGGATGAGCGTGGCGGCGGAGTCGATCCTCCGCCGCCACGCTTATTAGCTAACTGGATCTAGCGCTTTGGTACGCCGTCGCGCCACTCGCTCCAATGCGTGGCAATATCCTGCACCAGCGGATTGCCAGAGCGGAACAGGTTCTCGATCGCAATGGTGAAGCCGCCTTGCGACGCGTAGTTGAGCAGGTTGTCGGCGCTCGTCTGTCCGTCATAAGGCCGGTCGAAATCGGAGCCGGCGCGCAACACGGCAACGCGGTTCAAATCGACCTTGCGTACGGAAGCGGCACGTTTGAGCGCCTCGTACGTTGCGTTGTCTTCCTGCTGCGTCGTGCAGTAAACGCCCTTGCCGTCCGTCAGAATCCGGGTCCAGTCACGAGCGCGCTGGCCAATCAACGTGCCGGACCACCACGTATCTCCGGCAAGCGTGTCGCACTGAACCACCGAAGGCGGCCGATTAGCCGGCGCGTACGAATACTTGGCCCGCGCGGCCTGAGCCTGCGCATCGTCCGACAAGGCGACGTTACGCGACAGCGCGAACGCCGTATCGGCAAGCTGCATATTCAGTTGGAACACCTCGGTCTTATAGTCGAGCGGCGGCTTCGCCGTTGGACTCGTGGTATTGATGCCGAGGTAGCCGGTATTCCAGTTCGACGGAATTTCACGCCCGTCGATCTCCCACTGAATCCCGAAGTCCACCAGATATTTCGCCCACGCGGCCGAACCCACCGTGCCTTGCTGCGGATCGATCCCGGCGATACCGGCCACCATGAAGTACGTGTGCCGCAAATCGAAACGCGGCGAGAACGTGAGCGCCATGATCGATGCAGCCGCGTTGGTATGTCCCATGCCCGTGGTCATCACGCACACGTCCTGCTTGTTGCAGTGAACAGTCGGGTAGTCGGGCGACAACCCGTCTACCGTAATATCGCGCCACGGCCCAAGCCGGTCGAGCCACACCTGGCCTTCCGGTCCGAACATCGAAATGATCATGACCTTGACGGGACGACCGTGTGAGCCGCCGCTGGCTTGCGAGAAATCGCCGTTGTCGTCAGCGCTGGCCGGGCCAGGTGTAAACGCCGCGCAGGCCGCGAGCGTGATAGCGCAGAAAGCGCCGAGTGTGCGAGTCAGCATCGAGTTCTTCCTTTTTGCTTGTGATGCAGGTTGGGAAAGAGTGCCGCTTTCAAGCCGGAAGAAGTATAGGTGTGAGGAAATCATTTGCCACTACGCAGCGCATCATTTCCCGAGCGCTCAGGGAGCGCGCCGCGCAAAACGCATGCGAATCGGCTCAATACGCACTTTTCGCCGAGTTCTTATAATCGATGGTTCGCAGCATGCCCCGAATGAATTCCCGTTCAAAGGTGCACCGCCTTTGTGCACCTCACTTCGCACCTGGAGCATCACGATGGACTATGTGAAACTCGGCCGCACCGGCCTCGATGTATCGCGTCTTTGTCTTGGCTGCATGAGTTACGGCGTGCCCGCTCGCGGCACCCACCCCTGGTCGCTCGACGATGAAGCGGCGCGGCCCTTCATCAAACAGGCGCTGGACTACGGCATCAACTTCTTCGACACGGCCAATGTCTATTCGGACGGCACCAGCGAAGAAATCGTCGGCCGCGCGCTGAAGGACTTTGCCAAACGCGACGAGATCGTGCTGGCCACCAAAGTCAACAGCCGCATGCATGCCGGTCCGAACGGCGCCGGTTTGTCGCGCAAGGCGATCATGTCGGAGATCGATCACAGCCTGCGGCGCCTGGGCACCGACTACGTCGATCTGTACCAGATCCATCGCTGGGACTACGAGACGCCGATCGAGGAAACCATGGAAGCGCTGCACGACGTCGTGAAGGCCGGCAAGGCTCGCTATATCGGCGCGTCGTCGATGTACGCGTGGCAGTTCGCCAAAGCGTTGCACGTCGCGGAAAGCCATGGCTGGACGCGTTTCGTGACGATGCAGAACTACGTGAATCTGCTGTATCGCGAGGAAGAGCGGGAAATGCTGCCGCTGTGCGAAAACGAGGGCATCGGCGTGATTCCGTGGAGTCCGCTGGCGCGCGGGCGTCTGACGCGCGACTGGAATACCGAAAGCGCACGCTCCGAAACCGACGAATTCGGCCAAACGCTGTATGCGCAAACCGAAGACGCGGATCGCAAGATCGTGGAACGGGTCAGCAAGATTGCCAATGAGCGCGGTGTGCCGCGCGCGCAGGTCGCGTTAGCGTGGGTACTGCAGAAGAAGCCGATCACCGCGCCGATTGTCGGCGCGACCAAGCTGCATCATCTGGACGATGCGGTCGCCGCGTTGTCGTTGAAACTGAGCGACGACGAAATCCATCAGCTCGAAGAACTGTATGTACCGCACGCGGTGACCGGTTTCAAATAAGCCGGTTTCAAACGCGCGGCACGTCCGGCTCGAAAAACACCCAACGGACTTGCGGGAAGGCCGCCTGCAAGTCCGCCTCGATCACGTTGATCGCGTCCACCATGGCGCGGCCGCTGGCGTAGTCGATCATTTCGGCCTGCACGGCCACCACCACGTGGCGGCCCCATTGCAGCGTAATCATGTTGATGATGCTGCGAATTTCGGTCCGCGCCTTCAGATGCGCCTCGATCGCGCGACGCACTTCCGGGCTCGCCGACTCGCCGACGATCATCGACTTCACCTCGCGCGCCACCAGCCACGCGATCACCATCAGCAGCAGCCCCACGCCGATCGAACCTAGCGCGTCGTAAACCGGATTGCCGGTCACCATGGTCAGCAGCACCGCGACGAACGCCATGGCGAGCCCCGCCAACGCCGCGATATCCTCGCCCGCGACCACCAGCAAGTCGGATTCGCGTGTCTCGCGAAACCAGCGCCACATGCTTTTATCCGGATGCGTCTTGCGGATTTCCTTCACCGCGCCCCACAGCGATAACGCCTCCAGCACGACCGACACGCCAAGCACCGCCAAGGCGACATACGCGTACTGCAGCGGCTCACGCTCGAACAGCCGATGCACGCCCTCATACACCGAGAACGCGCCACCGACGAAGAACAGCAGCAGCGCCACCAGCAGCGAATAGAAATTGATCTCGCGCCCGCTGCCCATGGGGTGCAACGGGCTCGCGGGCTTGCGCGCTTCGCGCAGACCGAATAGCAGGAGCAGTTGATTGCCGCAGTCGGCGGTCGAGTGGATCGCTTCGGCGAACATTGAACCGGAACCGGTGAACGCAGCGGCGGCGAACTTGCAGACGGCGATGCCGAGGTTGGCGGCGAGCGCATAGAAAATGGCTTTCGGCGATTCTTCTTTCATCGTCGTGGAGGCGTCGGTGGGGATCGGCGCCAATCATACCGCACCGTCTCCACACGACGAACACGACCCACGCCGAGCGATGACCCTCAGCGGCGATATCGGTGTCGATATCGCCTCGCCACCTCAAGACTCAGTTCTTGACCGCTGCGGTCGTTGCCGTTGTCGTTGCCGCGCCCGCTTCATGACCCGCCGCTTCCAGAATCAGATTAGCGATGTCCTGCGGATGCGATACGAGCGACAGATGACCCGCATCGAGTTCAATCGTCTTCGCCTTCATACGCGCGGCGAGGAACCGCTCCAGATCGGGGGAGATGGTCTGGTCGTCTTTGGACACCGCATAGAACGTCGGTTTGACGTGCCAGCCGGCCGCCGTGGTGCGCTCGCCAAACAGCGAAGCCGCCGTCGGCCATTGTTCCGCGTACATTGCCTTCGCCTGGTCGGGCGTGACGCCGTTTGCAAAATAACGCAGATAGGCGGTTTCGGAAATGGTGGTCAGGCCGTCGTGATTCTCCACGCCCGCACGAACCGGCATGGTCGGAAATTTGCCCGACAGCGCGACGAAATCCTCGCCGGCGTCGGGCGCGCGTGCGGCCACATACACGAGTGCCGAGACTTTCGGATCGTTGCCCACGTCGCTCACTACCGTGCCGGCCCACGAGTGCCCGACCAGCACCGTCGGACCGTCCTGCAAAGCCAGCGCGCGACGCGTGGCCGCATCGGAATCCGCGAGCGACGTGAGCGGGTTCTGAACCGCCGTCACATGCATGCCGGCCGCTTGCAGACGTTCCACCACACCGTTCCAGCTGGAGCCGTCGGCCCAGGCGCCATGCACCAGAACGACATTGTTGGCGCGCACGGGTTGAGTGGTTTGCGCCGACGCTTCGTTAAAGAACAGCGGCGCCGTCAGCGCGACGAGTGCAACGACATTCGAGAGACGAAAGGATTTCATGACTGTTCGGAATAGATTGATGAGGGTCAACGAACTCGATATCGCGGCGTGACCGCGACAGGGAGCCAGGTTTTTTACACGTGACTCCAGCGTTAACCCCGTTTCATCGGCTTTATTCCAAACTTTATTTGCCGCCGCGGTAGCCGATACATTCCGCCGATCGGACCGTTTGAATAAATTCATCGGTCCTGCAACGAAATAGATGGGTCTGCAAAGCGCTGTCTCCGATCGCAAGCACAACAATATGGATTCGCGCGGCCTTTCATCAACGACCCGGCGCATGCGTCGACCACAACGGGATCAAACTCGCGGCTCAGGCGCGCCGTTGCTAGCACTCCCAACCGTGGTCGTGACCTGACCGTTGTACAACTGCTTGCTGAGCGCGTCGAGATCCACTGTGCCGGGCTCGGCGATCAACGCATAGCCGAGTTGACCGCGACGCCACGACACCACGGCCATGCCATGCACATTGCCGTCCGACGGCGCGGCGTCCGCCTTCGCCTCTTTCAGCACGCACAGCGCGACAGGGTTGCCCTTTTGCGGCAGATAGACGATCTGCACGAGCGCCTTGTCATGAAAGCGCAAGCGCTGCACACGCTTGAAAGTGAGGCCCTGCCCGCTCAGATCGGGAATCTGCATCGCGAGGTTGTCGACATGGCGAATGTCGGCGACGGTGGCGGTCGTCACATTCATGTCGGGCTGCAAGAGCGCGACCGTATCGCGCGTGTAAAGCTGCTGATAGCCAGCGGCGGCCCGGATCCACGGCATCATGACGGCGTCGTTCGAGGCGGTGGTAATGCCGGCGCTACCGCCGTTGCTGTTGCCGTTGCCCGCCAATTGCGGCACCAGTCGCAACGCGAGGCCGCAACAGAATGCGCCCGCAACGAACGCGACGGCGAGCTTCGGCCACGACAGCGTGGGCAGTGAACGGACGCGCGGCTTCAGACGATGCACATTCTCACCTAAAGACACTTCTTCAGGCTCGCCAGGCGACGAAGCATCGGCAACGCCGGCCGCGTGCTGCCGCGCGGACGCATTGGCGCGATGCTGACGGATCATGTCGTCGACACTTCGGCTCAACGACTCAGGCACCGGCGGCAGCGATTGCTGATCGAATGCTTCGGCATAGGGGAGTTGCGACGCGCGCAACATCGACACGCGCGCGGCGATCTCCGCGGATTCATGGATCGCGTGCTCGACTTTCACGCATTCGTCGCCCGGCAGTTCGCCGTCGACGTAGGCTAGCAGGATGGCGTCATCGATCTTCATTGCGCCGCTCTCTGTGTGTTGCCGGTTGAGCGCGCTGCCGACGCGTCGCGCTCGCCGAATTGTGCGCCGATAGTCTGGCGCGCGCGGGACAGCCGGCTCATGATCGTGCCGATCGGCACGCCGAGCGTTTCGGCTGCTTCTGCATAGCTCATTCCTTCGACGGCGATCAGCAGCATCACGATCCGCTGCGCGTCGGGCAAACGCTCGACAGCCGCGATGATTTCGCCGCTCAGCAAGCTCGCTTCCGGATTGCGTGCGCCGGGATCGGCCACCGTCTCGAGAAAGTTATCGTCCCACTCCATGCTCGACCGGCTGCGCACATTGCGCGCGCGCAATTCGTTGATCCAGGTGGAGTGAACGATGGAGAACATCCAGCTCAGCGGCGACGTACCCGGCTGCAATTGATCGGCACGTTCGAGCCCTCGCACGCAGGCACGCTGGAGTACGTCTTCGGCGTCGTGCTGATTGCCGCATAGTCTCAAGGAGAATGCCCACAGCCGCGGCAGCATGCCCGGCAGCAAATTCGGCAGATCCACGACATCTGCTGTTGACATGATTGACTGGCTGGAAGCAGGGGTTGCGGGCGAACGAGACGGCCGAAGAACCAGCCGTTGCGGGCAGGCCACGAAGTTCGCGGATTGTACAACGTTAGTCATACCGCTGCTGCCGCAAAAAAATGCATGAAATCCGAGAATCCGGCCGTTTGAGACGGGACGCCAACTAAACAGACTGCTTTCGTTAACTAAACATAGTTCAATTAAAAGGTTCGCCGACGGACCGAGGAGACACAGCAAAAGAATCCGCGAAGGCCATCGCACACCCATCCGGTGCGATGGCCCCAGCGTCGATTACACGCGTTCGAAGTTGGCCGACGCGAACGCCCAGTTCAGATGACGCGAGACGGTCGCCACCAGATAGTCCGGACGGCGATTCTGATAGTCGAGGTAGTACGCGTGCTCCCACACGTCGACCGTGAGCAACGGCGCGAGGTCGGCCGTAAACGGCGTTTCCGCATTGCCCGTCTTGACGACCGCGAGTTCGCCACGATCGACGACGAGCCATCCCCAACCGCTACCGAATTGCGACGCGGATGTCGCGACGAGCGCCTTCGACAGCGCTTCGATCGAGCCGAACTTGCGTTCGATCGCGGCCTGCAGCTTTGCGCTCGGCGCGGTCACGGCAGGACTCAGCGAGTTCCAGTAGAAGTTGTGATTCCACGCTTGCGCCGCGTTGTTGAATACATCGGCGAGCGTCGGCTGATCGTGTGACTGCACGATGATCTGTTCGAGCGACGCCTGTTCGAGCGGCGTACCGGCCAGCAGCTTGTGCAGATTGTCGAAGTACGCTCGATGGTGCTTGCCGTAGTGAATCCCCACCGTGCGTGCCGAGATGGTCGGCTCGAGCGCGTTCTCCGCATACGGCAGCGGCGGCAGCGTTTGCGGCGACACGCCGAGATACGCGGGCACGACGCTGAGCGTGGGCTTCGCGCCGGTCTGCGCCGTTTGGCCGAAAGCAAAACGGGAGAGCGCGACACCGACCGAAGCCAGCGACCCGGTCGCAATCAGGCGACGGCGGGAAATGAGCGAATTGAGCATGACAGGTACCGAGATTGTGGAGAGAGCGCAGCCATCGCCTGAAAGACGGTGAGTCGTGGCCACTCACACAGAACAGTTGACCTCGTCCGGCTATTCCCACGTGAAGCAAATTTTTTTCGCGCGAAAAATCGTTGCAGTGTGGGTGGAATAAAGCGCGCCGCCGTGCGTTTTGCCAATGACGGTCGAATGATCCGCGGTCCATGCCGACGGACTCGCAGCCGTTGCGGCTCGCGTTGTCGATTCGCTCGCCTGATCTCGTGAAGGCGCGGCGGGCACGCACTCATCCCTCTACCGGAACTTCACTATGAAACTGCATCGAAACGCAGTGCTTACCGCACTGTGCGGTGTCGCGGCCGTCACCCTCGTCGCATGTGGCGGCGGCAATCACCTGGGCACCCCGACGCCGACACTGCCGTCGCAATTCAAGGCCACCACGCTCGTCTCGGACGGCAGCGCGAGTGCGCCGAACATCGATCCCAATCTGAAGAACGGCTGGGGTATCGCGTTCAATCCGACCGGTGTGGTGTGGGTGTCGGACAACAACACGAAGAGGTCGACGCTCTATGACGGCAACGGCGTCGTGCAGTCGCTGGTCGTGACGATAGCGCCGAATGCCGCCGGCGCCGCCGCGGGTCCGACCGGCATTGTGTTCAACAAGAGCACCGATTTCCAGATCAGCGCGAACGGCGGTGCCGCGTCCAATGCGCTGTTCCTGTGGGCAACCGACGCCGGCACGATTGCCGCGTGGTCGCCGAAGGTCTTGCCGACCCAGGCCGTCAATGCTTTCGACGACGGCGCCGGTGGCGCGGTCTACAAAGGTCTCGCGATCGGCGCAAACGCAGGCGCGAATCTGCTTTACGCCGCGGACTTTCACAACAAGAAAGTGGATGTGTTCGACAAATCGTTCAACAAGATCCATCTCGCCGGTAACTTCAGCGATCCGAATCTTCCGGCCGGCTTGTCGCCGTTCGGCATCGCGGCAATCGGCGGCACGGTGTACGTCACGTACGCGCTGCTCGGTCCCGACGGCCATACGCAGGTCAACGGCGCGGGCAACGGCGTGGTGGATGCGTTCGACACCGCCGGCAATTTCATCAAACGCATCGCGACCGCGGGCACGCTGAATTCACCTTGGGGTGTCGCGCTCGCACCCGCGAATTTCGGCGCGGCGAGCAATCTGCTGCTGGTGGGCAACTTCGGCGACGGCACGATCGACGCGTTCGATCCGAATACCGGCGTATTTGCCGGCGCGCTGATGAACACCGACGGCACGACGTTCAAACAGCCCGGCATCTGGGGGATCGGCTTCGGCAACGGCTTCGCGAATCAGCCGCTCAATACGCTGTTTTTCGCGGCAGGGCCGACACCGACGAGCGGGGTGTATGGACGTATCGACGTCACGCCGTGAGCGCCCGCGCGGGACGCGATTGATACGCGGGGCCAGTCTGAATCAGGCTGGCCCTGGCCCGCGTATGCGTTCTACTGTTACGCCCTCTCCAGCGCCGCCATTTCACGCACGATCACCAGCAGCATCGACAGACTCGCGCCACCCGTGGCCCGCAAATCGGCCAGCAACCGACCGTACCGGTCGAGCTGCGCCACACGTTTGTCGCGCCAGGTCTGAACCAGCGCATCCGGGGTCGACGCTTCGTCGGCGTCGCCTAGCGCGCTCATGGTCAGCGCGCGTTTCAGGCGGGCAAGCTCGGCCAGTGCCGTGGCACGCGCCAGCATGTCCCAGTGCGTGGGCGCGGGCAACGCCGCCGCACGCTCGCTGATCCAGCTGTAGTTCAGCAGCGTGCCGAGCGCGAAGTACACGCCCGCCACGAGTTCGAGGCTGCGTCCGCAGGTCGACGCCACTTCGGCGATATCGAGCAGCGCGGCCGAAATCTCGCCGCTCGCGATCCGCACCGCGAGTTCGCCGTCCACGCCAGCGTCCACGAGTACGCGTTGACGTTCGGACAACGCGTCGAGATCGGCGTCCGGCAGCAACGCGGGCCACTGCGGCGCGAGACGCTGCGCCGCGTCGCGACAACGCGCGAGCAGGCCGGCCACGTCGCCGTTGCCGACCGCACCCGATTGCAACTGCCGCAAAAACCACAGCGCCGAACGTTCGACAAGCCGCGCGACCTCGACGAACATGCGCGCCTGCACGTCGTCGGCGACGCGATTATCAAGCGCGTCGATACTGCGCCAGACGTCGTCGAGATCGAACACGTCGCGCGCCATGATGCAGGCGCGCACGATCTCGCCCGGCTGCGCGTCGGTCTCCTCCATCAACCGATGCACGAACTCGCAACCCACCCGGTTCACTAGTGCATTGGTCAAATGCGTCGCGAGGATTTCACGGCGCAACGGGTGACGCTGCATCGGTTCGCTAAAGCGCTGCCGCAGCGGTTTCGGGAAGTACTCGACCAGCATGTCGCTGACGAGCGGGTCTTCCGGCATGGTCGAATCGAGCAGCGCGTCGTATAGCCACATCTTGCTGTACGCGAGCAGCACCGCGCGTTCGGGCGTGGTGAGGCCTTGTTTCGCCGCCAGCCGTTCGGCGACTTCTTCATCGGTCGGCAAAAACTCGATCACGCGATTCAGGCGACCCGCGCGTTCGAGATAACGCATCAGACGCGCCTCGGCATCGAGCAGTTCGACGCCGTAGCGGCCCGCAATCGACAGCGCCTGGGTCTGGTAGTAGTTGTCCTGCAACACCAGCAGACCGACTTCGTCGGTCATTTCGGCGAGCAACGCGTTGCGCTGCTTCTCCGTCATCTCGCCATCCGCCACCACCAGTCCCAGCAGAATCTTGATGTTGACCTCATGGTCCGAGCAGTCGACGCCCGCGGAATTGTCGATCGCATCCGTATTGATGCGGCCGCCGCGCTGGGCGAACTCGATACGCCCAAGCTGCGTGAGACCGAGATTGCCCCCTTCGGCGACGACCTTGCAGTGCAGATCCGCGCCGTTCACCCGGATCGCGTCGTTGGCGCGGTCGCCGACCTGCAGGTGAGTTTCGCGGCTCGCTTTCACATAGGTGCCGATGCCGCCGTTGTAAAGCAGATCGACCGGCGCCTGCAAAATCGCCCGCATCAACTCGGTCGGCGCAAGCGCCGGCACGCCGATGCCGAGCACGGCCTGCACCGCCGGCGATAAAGGAATCGTCTTGGCGGTACGCGGAAACACGCCGCCGCCTGACGAGATCAGCGCAGGATCGTAATCGGCCCAGCTAGAACGATCGAGTCCGAACAGACGCCCGCGTTCGGCGAGACTACTTGCCGGATCGGGATTCGGATCAAGAAAGATGTGCCGGTGGTCGAACGCCGCCACCAGCCTGATATGCGGCGACAGCAGCATGCCGTTGCCGAACACGTCGCCGGACATGTCGCCTACGCCGACCACCGTGAAGTCCATGGTCTGCGTATCGACGCTCATTTCGCGGAAGTGCCGCTTGACCGACTCCCACGCGCCTCGCGCGGTGATCGCCATCTTCTTGTGGTCGTAGCCGACCGAGCCGCCCGAGGCGAACGCGTCGTCGAGCCAGAAGCCGTATTCCTGCGAGATCGCGTTCGCGTAGTCGGAGAACGTCGCCGTGCCTTTGTCGGCGGCGACCACCAGATAGGGATCGTCGGGATCGTGCCGCACCACGTCGGGCGGAGGCACCACGGTCGTGCCCGCGAGATTGTCGGTAACGTCGAGCAGGCCGCGCAGGAAGGTCTGGTAGCACGCAATGCCTTCGCGCATCCACGCATCGCGCTCGCTTTGCGGCGGCGGATTCTTCACGACGAAGCCGCCTTTCGAACCGACCGGCACAATCACCACGTTCTTCACCATCTGCGCCTTCATCAGGCCGAGCACTTCCGTGCGGAAGTCTTCGCGCCGGTCCGACCAGCGCAGACCGCCGCGCGCCACACGGCCACCGCGCAAATGCACGCCTTCCACGCGCGGCGAATACACCCAGATTTCGAACATCGGTTTCGGCTCGGGCAAGCCGGGCACCTGCGACGGATCGAACTTGAACGACAGATAGGGCTTTGGCTGGCCGTCCGCGTTGAAGCGATAGTAGTTGGTGCGCTGCGTCGCCTTGATGACGCCGAGAAACTGCCGCAGTATGCGGTCCTCGTCGAGATTCGGCACCTGATCCAGCGCGCTGTCGATCGTGCGCAGCCAGCCGTCCACGCGCGCCTCGCGTGTCTCGCCCAGCACCGGATCGAAACGCGCGATAAACAGTTCGACCAGCATCCGCGCGATCTCCGGATTCCCGGTCACCGCGCGTTCGATATACGCATCGCTGAAGGTCGAGCCCACCTGACGCAGATACTTGGCATACGCGCGCAGTATCGTCACCTCGCGCGCATTCAGCTGCGCGCGCAACACGAGTCGGTTGAAATCGTCGCTTTCGATCGCGCCGGTCCACACCTGCTCGAACGCTTCCTCGAACAGATCCTTGACCCGTTCGATGTCGAACTCGGCATCGTCCGCGAGTTCCAGGCCGAAGTCGTGAATCCACGCGGGCGTTGCGTCCAGCGCTTCGATCAGATAGGGCCGCTCTTCGTCGACGCGCACGCCCAGATGTTCGAGCATCGGCAAACTGCGCGACAGCGCGATCGGCAAGCCGGCACGGTAAACCTTGAAGCGGAACGCGCGCGGGCCCGCTTCGATCGGACGGTACAGGTTCATCGCGAGCCGCTCGCTGCCCTGCACGCGTTCGATCAACTCGATATCGCGCACCGCCGTGCGAGCCGGATAATCGTCGCGATAGCCGGCCGGGAACGAATCCGCGTAGTGTTGCAGCAGACGGTTGCCCTGCTCTTCGCCGAATGCGTCGAGCAACGCGTCGGCCAGATCGTCCTGCCAACGGCGCGCCACGTGCACGAGCCGCGCCTCCAGCTCTCGCGTGTCCACGTTTGGCATGCCGCCCGGTTTCGCATGCACGACAAAGTGGATGCGCGCCAGCGTCGACTCCGACAGCAGCGGCGTGAATTCAACGTTCTCGCCGTTGAATGCATCAGCTAGCAGGGTCGCGATACGTTGCCGCAAATCGGTGTTGTACTTGTCGCGCGGCACGAACACGAGGCACGACACGAAACGGTCGAAACGGTCGCGCCGGATAAACAGACGCGTGCGTTGATGTTCCTGCAAACGCAGCACGCCGAGCGCGATGTCGTAGAGCTGGTTTTCGTCGGCCTGGAACAGTTCGTCGCGCGGGTAGGTTTCGAGCACGGTAACCAGCGATTTCGCCAGATGACCTTTCGGCAGGAATCCGGCTCGCCGCACGATATTCGCGCATTTGCGCCGCACGATGGGAATTTCGGCCGCCGAGACGAAATAAGCAGTCGACGTATAGAGGCCGATGAAACGACGCTCGCCGGTCACCTTGCCGTCCGCGCCAGTCAGCTTGATTCCAACGTAGTCCAGATATCCAGGACGATGCACCGTGGCGCGTGAATTCGCCTTGGTCAAAAAGATCGGCGACGAACCGGCGATGATGTCGGCGGCAGCCGGCGGCAATGGCGTGACGTCGGGGGCGCCGATAGGCCGCAGTTCGTCACGCAGAATGCCGAGCCCCGAGCCCGGCACCGGACGCAAACCGTAGCCGATATCGTGCTGCACCAATTCATAATCGCGCTGGCCGAGAAACGTGAAATGATCGGCTACCATCCATTCGAGGAATGCGCGCGCCTCGAGTCCCTCCGGCCCGGCCTCTCCTGCCTTCATACCTTTGATCGTACCGCGCGCGAGTTCGACGATCTTCGGCCAGTCTTCCACCGCAGCACGCACGTCGCGTAACACCTTCGCGATTTCGTCGCGCAGCGCGTCGAGTTTTGCGGCGTCGCCGCATCGGTCGACTTCGAAGTGAATGAACGACGTGAGTTGCGAGCGCGAGTCGCTCGCCTCTTCGGCGCCCTGGCCGACGCGCGTGATCGCGCCGTCGGGGCCGCGCCAGATCCGGAACACCGGATGCACGACCGAATGCAGTGCGAGCCGCAAACCGTTGACCGCCATCGACACCGAGTCGACCAGAAACGGCATGTCGTCGTTGACGATTTCGATCACCGTGTGATCGGAATGCCAGCCGTGCTGTTCGAGGATCGGGTTATAGACGCGCAACCGTTCGACGCCGGGCACGAAGCGCTGCGCGGTTTGCCAGTGCGCAAGCGCCGCGCCGTAGAGATCGGCGATCGAGCGGCTTTGCAGGTCGTCGGCGTCGACGAAATCGTAGTAATGCCGCAGAAATGGCTCGACGACGTGAAAGGTCGGCTCCGGCAAACGGCCGCGCGCAAATTCGACGACATCGTTCAGCAGGTGCGTGACGGCTTCTTCGTTCCTGGCTTGCATGATCAACTCCCCCGGCTAGTGGCTATGGCGAGTATCGATTGATTCGCAGGCATCGATTGAAAGGGGATTATGCACCTGCCACCCTTCGCACGATGAGCGAGCACCGTTAGGTTATACCCGCTGACGCCCGCAAATCCGCTGCAGCGCCGGTCCGCCGCTCAGAACACCGGCTGCGAATCCGCGTAGTCTTGCGCGAGCCATGCCCGCACCTGCTCGCTGGTCCATGCCGGATCGTCATGCGGCAGATCGTGGCTCGCCCAGTCATGCTCGCGATGCGGCGCCTGCCACGCGGCCGCGAGCTTCGTCGAGCACGCCGGATCGACGAGTCTATCGTTGCGTGACGACAGAATCAGCAGCGGACAGTGCGGCTGTGCAGCATGCGCGGTAAAGCGCGCCGCCGCCCACAATTGCCGCAGCGCATTGCCGCGACTCACCGGCTTGCTCCGGCGAATCGCGCTCCATGCCTCAAGATCGGCGCCCAATGTTTCAACGTTATTGCATGTGAGGCGATGAATGCCCTGTTCGGCGCGGCGCGCATCGCTCCAATGCGCTGCGACGCCCAACAGCCCAGGCCATGCCGAGGGCCGCAGCCGCTCCTGCATGCGGCTGAACGGGCGCATGCTCGTGTTGATCAGGACCAGGCGCTCGATCTCGCCGGGATAGCGCTGCGCCCAGTCCGTCGCCACCATGCCGCCTAACGACATGGCCAGCACGCCATACGGACCCGGCACGCCGCTTTGCTCCGCAGCGCGCCGCACGAAACTCACCATATCCGCAACGCTTGCCGGCGCGCGCAAATGGGCAAACTCGCCGTTGCCCGGCAGATCGATCAGCAACGGATGGTCGATGCCGGCGGCGTCCCGCAGCGCATCGGGCAAGCGTCCCCAATGACGTGTTTCGCGCGTGAGTCCGCGCAACAGAATCCACGTACTCATACGATGTCCGGGGTATACCAATGGTCGATCGCGCATTGCAGCAGTTGCTCGCGGCGATTGCCTTGCGGCAGCCAGCGCTGCGACGAAAAAGCCGCGCGCGCCAGGAAGTCGAACAGATTCGCATGACGCCGCAGCACGCGTGCGGTGCGATGTGCCTTGACGGGATTGAACATGCCCTGACGCGAGAACAGTTGCCGCGGGTTCTTCTTGATCCACAGCCAGGAGCCGAGTTCGAGGGTCATGGGCAGAAAGACGTTGGCGGCCGGCGCGTGGTCGTAGGCGAAGTCCCACAGATCCCCGTGCAACAGATATTGATGGCTCTGCGGTTCGAATGCGTAGCCGTGATGCGGATGCGCGCGCTCGAACATCGTCTTCAATACGTACATTTCCGGCAGATGCGGCATCAGCTTGCGGGTTCGCGCGTAGGGAAACCAGATGCTGTCTTTCCAGCCGTAGCCCGAGTGGCAATCGAGCGCGATGCTCAGGGGGCGCGTGGCCAGCTCGGCTTCGACCACCTTTAGCAGCGCGGCGGCCTCCGCCTCCATGGGTTCGCCTTCGCGGCCGCGATACCAGGGCAACCACGCGCCCACGCGCTGACCGCCGGCCAGTAGCGGCACGCGTTCGTCGGCGTTTTGCGGCGCGTTGCGCATCAGATCGACGCCGTTCGGATTAGCGCGTGTAGCCGCCCACATGCCGCCGGGATTGACGATCGGCATAAAGATCAGACGAATGGACTGCAATTGACGCACCAGCAATTCGTCCCATTCGAGTCGCGCGAGCAGCGCACGCATGTAGTCGAGCACAAGTTGCGAGCCGATCCGCTCAAGTCCGTGAATGCCACCGAAAAACCCGATGGCCGGTGCGAGCGGATCGGTCGAGCCGATGCTCGCCGTGCGCACGGCGAATTGCCGGCCGCGTACCGTCGTGTCGCAGACGGTGCGGATTTCGAAACTCGCGCTGCCCTGGTCGAGGATCGTGTTGAGATCTTCGTACTCCGCAAAACTGTCGGGCAGAAAGCTCAGTGGTTGCGGCATGAGGGCGTTGAAGGGAACTGCAAGGTTATTGGGGACGGCTCAACGGATAACGAAATATAGCCTGGTGGTGCGGGATCATGCATGACAGGTAAGCGTTGGGGCAGAAGCTGTCACGTGGGTGTCATTTTTCATGCAAATGAATGACTTCGAATTCGCTTTACAACGACTCAGGACCACCGCAAAAAAATTGAAATGCATACGCCGTAAAACAAAAACGACGATTCGGTATCGGCGCAACGCGAGTTTCGGATAATTCCGATACCTAGCGGCGGCTAACCCAAACAGCCTGTCTCCCGAGGATTTTCTAACCTTGAAGGAGACGAATGCATGACGCATGAATCAACACCGACCATCTATTACGCAGCGGTGGAAGGTGACCCACTCGACAGCGCCAGCGGAAGTCATGTGCTGGCCACCACCCACGTCTGCACGATCGAGGGTGAGGACGGTCGGCACCGCCGAATGGCATTTATCGGTGACACTGCATGGTGTGACGCGTGCCAAAGCGTCGGCGTGATCGCGGGCAGCGCGCCAGTGCCTGAGGGCCGCCGCATGCTGGACATCGTAAACGGCGGCAGACGGCAGGCCGTGGGCGGCGATGTGGTCGTTTGCCGATGTGAGCGTCCTCCGCACATCGTGGCCACGTATGGGCGATGCTGGCGCATTGAGGACGTCGCCGGTCGCGAATCGGCCGGAAGGCGTGTGACGCCTTCAGACGCGCCGACCACCTATGACGAACAGGTTCGATGCGCCGGACGTGGCGCGACCAACGGCTATCCCTACTTCATCGAGACGGAGGACGGGCGGACTTTCTCGGGCCGACTTGAAAATGGCGTCCGCTTGCCGCGCATTCAAACCGACGTGACAAGCGATTACAGCGTCTTGTGGGGAGATGAAGCGTTGGCAAGGCATGAAGGAGCTTGAGCCATGCCGAATAAAATGACCGTGGTTAAAACCAATTCGACGTCTGATTCAATCAAGGAAGTGCCGCTGAAGGCGATAACTTTCGACGAACTCTGGAACAACTATCCGGCAGGTAATCCTTATGCCGATCCGGCCTATACGAACCAGTGTGCAATCCGAATGAGCATCACGTTCCATCGCGTCGGTATTGCGATGAAGTCGTTCTCGGCGAAACGGGTTAAACCGATGTCAGGCACGCCGACGATAGGCCGCATCATCCTCGATGGCAACGCAACCGCCACGCGCGCCGAGGAATTGGGGGAATGGCTGCAGCTACAACCATTTGCAGGGCTGCCACGGGCAGAAAATATCACTGGGCAAGACTGGGAATCGAAGGTTAAAGGGCGCAGGGGGATTATTCAGTTTTCGCGGTATTGGACGCGCGGCAGCGAAAGTCAGGCCGATGCGAGCGGCGGACACATTGACCTGTGGAATGGTTCGAGGCTGACTATCAGCGGCGCCGCTAACGCTGTGGCAACGATGGGTCGGATGCTCGGTCGTCAGTCGTTCCGACCCGGCAGCACGCTTGGTTGGTCTGATCTTGGACGCTCGAAGTCTATTCTGTTCTGGGAAATAAAATGAGGCGTCTCATTGCGGCTACCTGTTTTGCGATACTCGGCTTTGTAAGTCTATGGTGTTGGGCAGCCATCGCCGAAAGAATCCCGGATCAATCTCGAAACTCCGTACGCCACGGGTGTTATGAAATTGACAAATGTCCAATGAGTTTCTTCGAGGGTTTTCTATTCTTTCTGCTCGTATTGGGCCCTGCCGTCATATTCGGCGTTTCCGCGGCGATCTTCAGCAAAACCCGGCGCACATGGCAATCCTGGTTGCAGTTGCTAGGAGGACTGGTGGGATTGCACTGGGCTTTGATGTTGATCGATCGGTTGGCGTAGCAAGCTCGTCAATCCATACGCAACGCGTGTCTTCGAACTGCCTTCCCTTCGCCGCAAAACCTTCACAAATACATATAGTCGTCTAGACGTTGCGACACCTTCACTCAACCGTCACAGACGCTTCCTAGAATGAGCACCACACATGCTCGACGCGTCAGGGGTACTTATGAAGTCAATCCAGGAAGCAATCCGTATCGAACGGCTCAGTAAGACGTTCAACAACGGCCGCAAGGCACTGGACGAAATCGACCTGCGCGTCGAAGCAGGCGAAATGGTGGCCTTGATCGGTGCGTCAGGCTCAGGAAAATCGACACTTCTGCGCCATATCGCCGGCTTCACCCCCTCCGACGCGCAACCGTCGCAGATCTCGATTCTCGGTCGCCCGATCCAGCAGAACGGCCGCATCGTACGAGAGGTGCGCAGCATTCGCCGCGATATCGGCTTCGTGTTCCAACAATTCAATCTGGTCAATCGCCTCTCCGTCGAAACCAACGTGCTGGTCGGCGCACTCGCGCGCCTCGCCTGGTGGCGTCGACTAACCGGTCTTTTTCCGCGCGCGGAACGAGCCCTGTCGATGGCCGCGTTGAATGAGGTCGGCATCGGCGAACACGCGCGGGAACGCGCCGCCAATCTCTCCGGCGGCCAGCAGCAACGCGCCGCGCTGGCGCGAGCGCTGGTGCAGCGCGCTCGCATCGTGCTGGCCGACGAACCGATCGCCTCGCTCGATCCGGAATCGTCGCGCCGTGTGATGGACATGCTACGCACGCTGAACGTCGAGCATCAACTCACCGTGCTGGTGTCGCTGCATCAGGTCGACATCGCGATGCAGTACTGTCCGCGCACGGTTGCGCTGCGCCGTGGCAAGGTGGTCTACGACGGTCCATCGGCCGCACTCAGTCCGGCACTGCTCAAGAAACTCTACGGCGACGACGCCCGCGAACTGCTCGACGAAGCGCACGACAAAACGCACGACAAAACGCACATTGAATCGCACGATGGCGCGGACGCAAATCACGCGCTGCACAACACCGTGCCCACCGCAGCCGCACAAGACAGCGCCCCGCCGTCCCGGCGTTACGCGTTCGCCCTGAATCCGGCGCACTCGAACTGAGCGCGCCAACCCTTTCCGCTCCCCCTACCGGATCTCAACCGATGAAATTCCTGCGTTCACTCATCACGCTGACCGTCGGCGTGGCCGCCTTCGCGTGCGCCGCCACGGCCTACGCCGAAGACATCAACCTCGGCATCATCTCGACCGATTCGTCCTCGGTGCTGAAACAGCGCTGGGAACCGCTGATCGCCGACATGAACAGGCAAACCGGCCTGAACATCAAGGCGTTTTTCGCGACCGACTACGCCGGCATCATCGAAGGCATGCGCTTTAACAAGGTACAGGTCGGCTATTTCGGCAATGCGTCGGCGATCGAAGCGGTGGACCGCTCGCAAGGCGAAGTCTTCGCGAAGGTTCAGTACGCGAACGGCGCCGCCGGCTACAACTCCGTGCTGATCACGAACGTGAACAGTCGCTTCAAGACGCTCGACGATGTCTTCAAGAACACGAAAGACGTCACGCTCGGCTATGGCGATCCGAACTCCACGTCGGGCACGCTGATTCCCGGCTATTACCTGTTCGCCAAGCACAACGCGCCGGTCAATACGTCGTTCAAAACCGTGCTGCCGTCGAGCCATGAAGCGAACCTGCTGGCCGTGGTGAACAACAAGATCGACATCGCGACGAACAACACCGAAATGCTCGACACACTGAAGCAACAGCATCCGGACAAGTTCGCCCAGGTTCGCGTGCTGTGGACCTCACCGCTGATTCCGTCGGACCCGCTGGTGTGGCGCAAGGATTTGCCGCAGGCCACCAAAGACAAACTGCGCAACTTTTTCATAAACTACGCAAAGACCGATCCGCATGAAAAAGCCGTGATGGCGAGGATTTTCGGTTACGGCGGTTTCGCGGCCTCATCGGATGCACAACTGTTGCCGATTCGCCAGGTCGCGCTGTTCCAGCAGAAGCAGAAGATCGAGGCCGACTCGCATCTGTCCGACAACGATCGTAAAACCCAACTGGCCGCGCTCGACGCCAAGCTGAGCGCGCTCAATACCGAGCAAGCCAAGCCATGAATACGGCCGATCTGATCGCGTCGCCGGCACGCGCGAGCGAAACGCTCGCCGCGCAGGCGGCGGCTCAACCCGCCCCGGCGGCACGCAAGCGCAGCTGGTTTTCGCTGCTCGGTTGGATCGCCTTGTTCGCGGTGCTGGGCGGCGCATGGCATAGCGCCGACATGCGTCCGCTGGATCTGCTGAGCGACTCCGGCAACATGGGCCAGTTCGCGAAAGACTTTTTCCCGCCGAACTTCACCGAATGGCGTACGTATCTGCATGAAATGATCGTGACACTGTCGGTGGCGGTATGGGGCACCGCCCTCTCGCTCGTCTGCGCGATACCGTGCGGCCTGATGTCCGCGCACAACATCGCGCCGATGTGGATCGTGCAACCGGTGCGCCGTCTGATGGACGCCTGCCGCGCGATCAATGAGATGGTCTTCGCGATGCTGTTCATCGTCGCGGTCGGACTCGGGCCGTTCGCCGGCGTGCTGGCGCTGTGGGTGCATACCACCGGCGTGCTCGCCAAGCTGTTCGCCGAAGCAGTCGAGGCGATCGATCCGCGCCCGGCGGAAGGCATCCGCGCAACCGGCGCCACGCCGCTCGACGAAATCATTTACGCCGTGCTGCCGCAAGTGTTGCCGTTGTGGATCTCCTACGCGTTGTATCGCTTCGAATCGAACGTGCGCTCGGCGATGGTGGTCGGCATGGTCGGCGCGGGCGGAATTGGCGTGGTGCTGTACGAAGCGATCCGCTCGTTCGACTATGCGCAAACCTCCGCGGTCATGATCATGGTGATCGCGGTGGTGTCGGCGATCGATCTGGCCTCCGCCTGGCTGCGTGAGCGCGTGATCTGAAACGGCGCGCGCGGCGCGGCGCTGTTTCTATCGTGCCGTGCTCCGTCGGCCGTCATCACGGCCGAAACGGCGCGGGGCTATCATGCAGCGCCGCTTCGACCTTGGAAAAAAACGCATCGTAGTCTTCGCGAGCGAGCACGGTTTTCGAACGCGCGTCGCCGTTGCTGTCCCACACGGTATTGTCGAAACGCGCCCTCACGATCACGCCCGATCCGCTGACAGGCGGCCGCACGCTGACGAGCGCCGTGGTGTACTGGTGATCCGGTTTGGCCGGCAGCGAGCCAATCTTCGATTTCAGCACGCCCCGCACCACTTCACGCCACTTCGGCACCAGCACTTCGCTGCGGCCGCCCTCGACTAGCGCGGTATCGGCGTCCACCGTCACCGGCGCGTAGCCGCTCGCTTTTAACGCGGCGGCGACTGCCGCGAGCGCTCGTTCGCTCGAAGCGCCCGCGAAGCTGTGATCGCGCATGCCTGCCAGCGCGTCGCGTTCGGTCGCGGTCAGATCGACGCTCACCTGGGCCGAACTGTATTTCACGAACGTGCCGCCCGATCCGGTCACTCGTTGATTCGGGTCCGGCGTTTTGCACGCCCCAAACGACGCGACAACCCCCACGCCGACGAAAACGCGTAGCCAAAACCGCCGCCTGTTCGCTAACGAATAACAGAAAAGCTTGGATCTGGCATGCGGCAACGTGGACAATGCCATTGCGATAACCGGCTAAAGAAAGCCCTATCGTAAAAGCGCCGGGCCGGTATCTTCAATTGATAGTTTCTGTTAGAAATACAAGCAATACTTGGATATGAGGCTTTTCTCGATGCGTCGCCTGCCGCCTCTGAATACCTTGCGCAGCTTCGAGGCCGCCGGCCGCCTCGGCAGTCTCAGCAAAGCCGCGGACGAACTGTGCGTGACGCACAGCGCGGTCACGCAACAGATCCGTTTGCTTGAAGAGTATCTCGGCCAGAAACTGTTCGAACGCCGCGGCCGCAAGCTGGAAATGACGCCGCGCGCCAAACACTATCTGGTCGACGTCGCCAGTTGCCTTGGCCGCCTGAGCGAAGCCACCGAACAGATGGGCGGCCCCGCCACGCGGCGCACGATCCGCGTGAATACGTCGGCTTCGTTCGCACATGGCTGGCTGATTCCACGGCTCGCGCAGTTTCACGCGCTGCAAGCCGATCTCGACGTCGAGATCGTCGCCACCGCCGATCAGAACATCGATCTCGTCGACGAATCGCACGATGTGATCATTCGCCGCTTCGAGCCGAATCTGCGGCGTTATGGTTTCGATTCGCGCATGTTGATCGCGAATGTGGCCGTGCCGGTGTGCTCTCCCCATCTGAGGGAACTCGCGGCATTGCGCACGCCGGACGATCTGCGTCAGGTGCGTCTGCTGCATTTCGCCGGCATTCCCGAGGCATGGCAGTACTGGTTCCGCTGCGCCAACGTGATGGTCGGCGAAACGCTCGGCGGCCCGTTCTACGAACAGTTCTTCCTGTTGGTGCAGGCGGCCGCGAGCGGCCTGGGCGTGGCGCTCGCTCCGCGCGCGATCGTCGAGGAAGACGTGCGGCTCGGGCGTCTTGTAATGCTCTTTCCCGAGGTCAAACTCGAAGGGCCCCCGTTTCACTGCCTGTATCGGGTAGCGCCGCAGGACCGCGAACTCACGCTGTTTCTCGACTGGCTATTCGCCGCGGGACTCGCGACACCTGCCGCCGTATCGGACGACGCGGCAAAATCCCTCTAGCCGAAAGCGTCGTTCGATGTGGCGGTGGTGAATGCGCGAGACACCCACCGCGCGGCGGATAGTTGCATGCGCACCCGTTACGCCGAGACGCCGTACCGGTTCTGATTCGATGCGCGCGCAACGTCCTCGCCCTCACGCGAACTGCGGCAACGTCGCGTCGATCGCATCCGCCAGCGTATTGAACGCCGGTGCGATTTCCTCATCCGGCACGCACGCATAGCCGATCAGCAAACCCGACGGCGCCAGCGAAGGCTGGGCGTAATACCCCGACAACGGCCGCACGACGATATTACGCTCCAGCGCCGCCGTCGCCACTCGACGATCGTCGCTGCCTTCGGGCAACTGCATCACCAGATGCAAGCCGGCGTCGCCGCCCACGGCGGGCAATACATCGCCGTAACGGTGCGCGGCGGCATCGAGCAAGGTCTGCCGGCGCTGCCCGTAAAGCGTGCGCATCTTGCGGATATGCGACGTGAAATGCCCTTCAGCGATGAACTCCGCGAGCATCGCCTGTTGCAGCAACTGTCCCTCGCGATACAACTCGGCGCTAGCCGTGGCGAAGCTCTCGGCCAACGCTTCCGGCACGACCAGATAACCGATGCGCAGCCCCGGAAACAGCGTCTTGCCGAAACTGCCCACGTAGATCACCTGCCCGGAGGTGTCCAACCCCTGCAGCGACGCCAGCGGCCGGCTGCCATAACGGAACTCGCTGTCGTAGTCGTCCTCGATGATCCAGCACTGGTTCTGCCGCGCATATTCGAGCAGCATGCGGCGGCGCGCGAGGCTCATCACCATGCCGAGCGGGTATTGATGCGACGGCGTGACGAGCATCAGCTTAGGCGGATGCGCGAGATCGTCGGCGGAAGGATTGATGCCTTCGTCGTCGACCGCGATGGGCCGCGATTGCAGATCCGACACGTGCAGCACGCTGCGCACACCCCAATAGCAAGGATCTTCGGTCCAGATCAGGTCGCCCGGATCGGAGAGCAGCCGCACCGCGAGATCGACCGACTGGTGAATCCCGGTCGTGATGATGATCTGCTCGGGCGTGCAGCGCACCGAGCGCGAGGTGCGCAGATAGTCGGCCAGCGCGTGTCGCAGCGAAGCCAGACCGCCGCCGGGCGCGTACGTGAGGAGATCCGGGCGCAGTCGGCGCCAATATTTGTTGTGCAGCCGACTCCACACGCGCGCCGGAAACTTGGTGACGTCCGGTACGCCCGGCATGAACGCGCCCCACTGCCGCTTCGACACCCCCGCGCCCGCGATCAGCCGCGCGCCGCGCGTGGACAGCGCGCGCGCCGCCTGCAACGGCGGCGGGTCGCGGCGCGAATCGGGCGCGTTCAAGGCATCCGGCCGGTCGAGCGTGGCGGCGCCAATGCCTGAGCCAATGCCTGCGCCAATGCCTGAGTCAATGCCTGAGTCAATGCCTGCGCCAATGCCAGACGAGCCTGAGCCGACGCCAGCACCAACGCCAAACTCACCCTCAAGCGCCCCAACAATCTCATCCGGCGCACTATCCGCCACAAAGGTACCGCGCCCGGTCGCCGAACTCACATAGCCCTCGAGCACCAACTGCTCGTACACCTGCGTAACGGTATTGCGTCCAATGCCCAACTCCTGCGCCAGGAGCCGCGACGACGGCACCTTACTGCCCGCCGGCAACTCGCGCGACAGGATCGCTTGCTGCAACAGCCGGTGCAGTTGACGATAGATCGGCTGGCCGTTGCCGCGGTCGAGGCGCTGCGCCAGCCAGTCGGACAAAACGCTCGCGCGCATGATTGGCTCCTACATTTTTATTGAAATGGCTCTGAAATTAAGAGCCAAATCTCATTATAGTCGCTGCATGTGCTGCGCTGAGGGCGCGGCGTCCGCTAGCGGCACCCCCGCAAAACCGAGGAGCCAAGGAGATGACCATGAAGAATGCCGAACTGAAGAGCCGCAAAGACGCCGCCACCCCGCGTGGCGTCGGCGTGATGTGCGATTTCTACGCCGCGCGCGCGGAGAACGCGGAGCTGTGGGACGTGGAAGGCCGCCGCTTCATCGACTTCGCCGCGGGTATCGCGGTGTGCAACACGGGCCATCGCCATCCGAAGATCCTAGCCGCGATTCGCGACCAGCTCGATCACTTCACGCACACCGCGTATCAGATCGTGCCGTACGCGTCGTATGTCGAACTGGCCGAGAAGATCAACGCGCGCGCGCCCGGCGACTATCCGAAGAAGACCGCGTTCTTCACGACCGGCGCCGAAGCCGTCGAAAACGCCATCAAGATCGCCCGCGCCGCAACCGGCCGTCCGGGCGTGATCGCGTTCACCGGCGGCTTCCATGGCCGCACGATGATGGGCATGGCGCTGACGGGTAAGGTCGCGCCGTACAAGATCGGCTTCGGTCCGTTCCCGTCGGACGTATTCCACGCGCCATTCCCGAATCCGCTGCACGGCGTGACCACCGCCGATTCGCTGAAGGCGATCGAATTCCTCTTCAAGGCCGATATCGATCCGAAGCGCGTGGCCGCGATCATCTTCGAACCGGTTCAGGGCGAAGGCGGTTTCTATCCGGCGCCGGCAGAGTTCGTGCGCGCGCTGCGCAAGCTGTGCAACGAGCACGGCATTCTGCTGATCGCCGACGAAGTGCAAACCGGCTTTGCCCGCACCGGCAAGCTGTTTGCCATGAACCACTACGACGTGGTGCCTGACCTGATGACCATGGCGAAGAGCCTGGCCGGCGGCATGCCGCTGTCGGGCGTGGTCGGCCGCGCCGACCTGATGGACGCAGCGGCCCCCGGCGGTCTGGGCGGCACGTACGCGGGCAATCCGTTGGCGGTGGCCGCCGCGCACGCGGTGCTCGACATCATCGACGAAGAAAAGCTGTGTGAGCGCGCCACGCTGCTGGGCGATCGCATCAAGGCCAAGCTGATCGCGCTGCAAAGCGACGTGCCGCAAATCGCCGACGTGCGCGGCCCCGGCGGCATGGTCGCCGTGGAATTCTGCAAGGTGGGCGGCACCGAACCGGACGCGGACTTCACCAAGCGCGTGCAGACGCGCGCGCTCGAACGCGGTTTGCTGCTGCTGGTGTGCGGCGTGTATTCGAACGTGGTGCGCTTCCTGTTCCCGCTGACGATCCAGGACGCTGTGTTCGACGAAGCCATGGCGATCCTCGAGGAAGTCATCAAGGACAGCGTCGCCGTGGCGGCGTAAGGACGAGACTCATGAACACGTTGACATTGAAAGACCCGACGCTTCTCAAGACCCACGCGTATATCGCGGGCGAATGGCAAGGGGCCGACGACGGCGCGACCTTCGAGGTGAAGAACCCCGCCACCGGCGAAACCATTGCGACGGTGCCACGCATGGGCACGGCGGAAACGCGTCGCGCGATCGACACCGCGAACGCGGCGTGGCCCGCATGGCGCGCCACCACCGCGAAGCAGCGCGCGGTGATCCTGCGCAAATGGCATGACCTGATGATGGAAAACGCCGACGATCTGGCGAAGATCCTCACCACGGAACAAGGCAAGCCGCTCGCCGAAGCCAAGGGCGAGATCCAGTACGCGGCGTCGTTCCTCGAATGGTTCGCCGAGGAAGGCAAGCGCGTGAACGGCGACACGATTCCCACGCCGGCCAGCGACAAACGCATTGTCGTGACCAAGGAACCGATCGGCGTCTGCGCGGCGATCACGCCGTGGAATTTCCCGGCAGCCATGATTACCCGCAAGGTCGGTCCGGCTCTGGCGGCGGGCTGCCCGATTATCGTCAAGCCGGCCGAAGCGACACCGTTGTCCGCGCTCGCGCTCGCCGTGCTGGCCGAACGCGCCGGCGTGCCGCGCGGCGTGTTCAACGTCGTGACCGGCGAGCCGAAAGCGATCGGCGCGGAAATGACCGGCAATCCGATCGTGCGCAAACTGTCGTTCACGGGTTCGACGCCGGTGGGCCGTCTGCTGATGGCGCAGTGCGCGCCGACGGTCAAGAAGGTGTCGCTCGAACTTGGCGGCAATGCGCCGTTTATCGTGTTCGACGATGCCGATCTGGATGCGGCGGTGGCCGGCGCGATTGCGTCGAAGTATCGCAACAGCGGGCAGACGTGTGTCTGCACCAATCGCTTCTATGTGCACGACAAGGTGTACGACGCGTTCGCGGAAAAACTGCGCGTCGCCGTCGAGCAACTGAAGGTGGGCCGCGGCACCGAAGACGGCGTCACACAAGGTCCGCTGATCAACGAAGCGGCCGTGCTGAAGGTCGAGTCGCATATCGAAGACGCGTTGGCCAAGGGCGCGCGTATCGTGACCGGCGGCAAGCGTCATGCGCTCGGTCACGGCTTCTTCGAACCGACCGTGCTCGCCGATGTGACGCCGGCCATGAAGGTCGCGCGCGACGAAACCTTTGGGCCGCTTGCACCGCTGTTCCGTTTCTCGTCGGACGAAGAAGTGATTCGACTCGCCAACGATACGGAATTCGGGCTGGCCTCGTATTTCTTCAGCCGCGATATCGGCCGTGTCTGGCGGGTTGCCGAAGCGCTCGAATACGGCATGGTCGGGATCAACACCGGCCTGATCTCGAACGAGGTCGCGCCGTTCGGCGGCGTCAAGCAGTCGGGACTGGGCCGCGAGGGATCGCACTACGGTATCGATGACTACGTTGTCATCAAATATATGTGCGTCGGCGGGATCTGATCGTCAAGATCATTGAAGCATCGAGAGCGGCCACGTCGGACCATCCGGCATGGCCGTTTTTTCGTTGAATCGCTGAATGCAAAACAGGCTTGCGTCACCTTACGGTGAGGCAAGCCTGTTGCGTTTGGTGCGTATCGAGCCGGCGCGAGCAGTCGATTCGCGCCGCAGTCGATTAGTGACCGTAGTTGGCAACCGGAGCCGAGTACGAACTCGGCGTGGTGCTCGCGCGGCTACCTGCTTGCGACGAACCATTCGTGGCCGAACCATAACCGCTGGTTTGTGCATTTTGCGCAGCGACGCGGGCTTCGGCAGCCTGAATGTTGGCCGGGTAGTCGTAGTCGTTCGCGGTTGCCGGGTTGTAACCGGCCTTTTCCAGCTGCACCAGTTCAGCACGCACCTGAGCGCGCGTAACCCGCTGATTCGACTGGGCGAAAGCGGCCAGCGGCGCGGTGATAAGGGCGGCGATAACTGCGGCTTCGATCAGCGACTTCATGATAACTACCTCCAGAGATTTTTTTGTCTAGCGCTGCGAGGCGTGATGTCTGCAGCGGATGGAGGAAGTGTAGGATTCGGGTTGCCTAGGGTAAACCCCTAAAGTGCCAATTGAGTGTTGTGAAAATCGAGATAATCGCCGAATCGTCAGCTTTCTGAAAGCACGGAGGCAGGCAACGGCGCATCCGGCACCGGCGACTCGGCGGCATTTCTGCCGCCCATCGCCTGCCGGTCGCTTCTCGGGCTCGCCCCGAAGCGCGCACGATACGTCCGCGAAAAATGCGACGGCGACTCGAAGCCGCACGCCACACAGATCGACGTGATCGACATGTCGGTCTGCTGCAGCAACTCACGCGCTCGGGCGAGACGCAGTTGCAGATAGAAATGCGTCGGGGTGTCCTTCAGCGAGGCGCAGAAAAGCCGTTCCAGCTGGCGACGTGTCACGCCGATTTCCTGCGCGAGCTGGTCGGGCGCCAGCGGCTCTTCCATATGCTGTTCCATCACGCCGATCACCTGAATCAGCTTGCGATTGTGCACGCCGTAACGCGCGGCGATCTCCATGCGCTGATGATCCGAACGCTGCCGGATACGGCTCACCACGAATTGTTCCGACACCGCCGAAGCCAGCGCCGCACCGTGCTTGCGGCCGATCAGGTCGAGCATCATGTCGATCGACGCCGTGCCGCCCGCGCACGTAATGCGTCGCGCGCCGATTTCGAACAGCTCCTGGCTCGCATCCAGTGACGGATAGCGCTCGCGGAACGCCGACAGCGCCTCCCAATGCACGGTCACACTGTCCGTGCCGTTCAGTAACCCGGCTTCCGCAAGAATGAAACTGCCGGTGTCGATGCCGCCGAGCGTCGCGCCGGCCCGCTCGATCCGCTTCAGCGAATCGGCCAGCGCGCGGCTATAGCAGGCAAGCGGTTCGAAGCCCGCGACCACGAACAGCGTCTGCGCCGCACCGATCTCGCCGATGGCGGCGTCCGCGTTGATCGAAATGCCGTTGCTGGCCGCGACCGGCGCACCGTCGAGACTGAGAATGCGCCAGCGGTACAGCGCGTCGCGAAAGCGGTTCGCCACCCGCAACGGTTCCACCGCCGACATGAAGCCGATCGCTGAAAAGCCCGGCAGCAGCAGGAACGACATATCTTCGGGCATCGTGGTCAGACTCGATCAGGGAACCATCAGGGAGACAAACGCGGGCGACACGCGGGGTTCGGGCGAGCGTAGCAAGCAGTGCCTGAACCGGCAAGGCGCGCCAAAAATCCGCGCGGCGAGTCGACGAAGCGAGGCGCCCGGAGGCGAGGCGATGTGAAGTGTGTTGCACTGCAACGCCGCCAGAGCCCCCGTTCTAGCCCGCACTGCTGGTTTTCCCTCGGAGTCGCGTCAGAGCAAAAACGGGTCGCTCGCGGTCGCTTTGGCGGGAATATGGGGCATTAACGTAACGTCATTCCTGCCGTCCCGTCTCACCCAGTTTGTTGCTGCATTCAAGCCGTCGCGCCAGTCCGAAGACCGCCCGCCGTTCAAGCCTCGGCCCGGTTCGAAACACGCCGTTCAACGTGTCAGAAGGGGGAACCTCATGAAGTTACGTCTCAATGCCTTGCTTGCCTATCTCGTCGGCTTCGCGGCCATCGCCGCTGGTGCACCCGCTTTCGCGCAAGATCCTGCCGCTTGCCGCGCCGTGCATTTCGCCGACATCGGCTGGACGGATATCACGTCGACCACCGCGTTGGCGTCGACCGTGTTCGAAGGGCTCGGTTATCAGCCGGTGACGACCGTCGCTTCCGTACCGATCTCGTTCGCGGGTCTCAAGAGCAAGCAGCTCGACGTGTCGCTCGGCTACTGGTGGCCGGTGCAGGAGAAAGCGATCAGCCCGTTCATCGATTCGAAGGCGATCAACGTGCTGCAGCCGCCCAATCTCACCGGCGCCAAGGCCACCTTCGCGGTGCCGAGCTACGAATACGACGCGGGCCTGAAGACCTTCGCCGATATCGCCAAACATCGCGATCAGCTCGACGGCAAGATTTACGGCATCGAACCCGGCAGCAGTGCGAACGCGGCGATCCAGAAAATGATCGCCAGCAATCAGTTCGGGCTCGGCGGTTTCAAGCTCATCGAATCGAGCGAGGCCGGCATGCTCGTATCGGTGGATCGTGCGATCCGCGAGAAGAAATGGGTGGTGTTCCTCGGCTGGGAACCGCATCCGATGAACATCACGATCGACATGAAATACCTGACCGGCAGCGACGGCGTATTCGGTCCGAACGACGGCGAGGCGCGCGTCTACACGCTGACGTCCCCCGACTTTCTGACGCGTTGCCCGAACGCCGGCAAGCTGGTGAGCAATCTGCGCTTTTCGACGCAACTGGAAAACGTCGTCATGCAGTCGGTCATGAACAAGGAAAAACCCACCGACGCCGCGAAGGCGTATCTGAAGAAAAACCCGCAAGTACTCGACGCCTGGCTGGCCGGCGTGAAGACCTATGACGGCAAGGACGGCTTACCTGCAGTAAAGGCCTATCTGGGTCTCTGAGCGTGACGAGTCGCATCTCTCAATCCACAGGAAATAGCACGCATGAATCATGAAGTCATCGTGACCTGCGCGGTCACCGGCGCCGGCGACACGGTCGGCAAACATCCGGCCATTCCGGTCACACCGAAACAGATCGCCGACGCCGCGATCGAAGCCGCCAAAGCGGGCGCCACCGTCGCCCACTGCCACGTCCGCGATCCGAAAACCGGCCGCGGCAGCCGCGATCCGCAGTTGTACCGCGAGGTGGTCGACCGGATCCGCTCGTCGGGCACCGACATCATCATCAACCTGACGGCGGGCATGGGCGGCGATCTGGAGATCGGTCCCGGCGAAGACCCCATGCGCTTCGGCGCCAACACCGATCTGGTGGGCGGCCTGACGCGTCTCGCGCACGTCGAGGAATTGCTGCCGGAAATCTGCACGCTCGACTGCGGCACGCTCAACTTCGGCGACGGCGATTACATCTACGTGTCAACGCCCGCGCAACTTCGCGCCGGTGCGCAACGCATTCAGGCACTCGGCGTGAAGCCGGAACTGGAGATCTTCGACACCGGCCATTTGTGGTTCGCCAAGCAGTTGCTGAAGGAAGGCCTGCTCGACGCGCCGCCGCTGTTCCAGATTTGCCTCGGCATTCCATGGGGCGCGCCCGCCGATACCACGTCGATGAAAGCAATGGCAGACAACCTCCCGCCCGGCGCGCAATGGGCCGGGTTCGGAATCGGCCGCATGCAGATGCCGATGGTCGCGCAGGCGATGCTGCTCGGCGGTCACGTGCGCGTGGGGCTCGAAGACAACATCTGGCTCGACAAAGGTGTGCCCGCAACCAACGGCACGCTGGTGCGGCGCGCGGTGGAAATCATCGAACGGCTCGGCGCGCGCGCGCTGACGCCGGCTGAAGGACGCCGCAAGCTGGGCTTGCCGGCGCGTGGGGAGCGGCAACTGGAACGGCGTGTGGCTGGACAGTACGTGTGATGGCGCGGCGTGGGCGTGATGCTTGTCGCCTCACGCATGCTTCGACGTCTCGCGGCGTCAACTCGCCTCGAAACTCTGCAACTCGTAGACAAAGGAAATCTCAGCAATGGCAGTGATCGTCGATATCAAAACATTTGCGGCCATCGGCGTGGGCGTGATCGGCAGCGGTTGGGTCGCGCGTGCGCTGGCGCATGGACTCGATGTGATCGCGTGGGACCCGGCGCCGGGTGCGGAAAAACAGCTGCGCGAGAACATTGCGAATGCGTGGCCGGCGCTTGAACGCGTCGGGCTGGCCGAGGGTGCGTCGCCGGAACGCTTGCGCTTCGTCGCGACGATCGAAGCGTGCGTCGCGCAGGCCGATTTCATTCAGGAAAGCGCGCCCGAACGTGAAGAACTGAAGCTCGCGCTGCACGAGCAGATCAGCCGCGCGGCGAAGCCGGATGCGATCATCGCGTCATCTACGTCGGGGCTCTTGCCGAGCGATTTTTACGCGCGGGCAGTGCATCCGCAACGCTGCATTGTCGGGCATCCGTTCAATCCGGTTTATCTGTTGCCGCTCGTCGAAGTGCTGGGCGGTGCCGCGACCGCGCCGGAAACGATCGACGCCGCGCTGAAAATTTACCGCGCGCTGTCGATGCGGCCGCTGCTCGTTCGCAAGGAAGTGCCGGGGTTTATTGCCGATCGGCTGCTCGAAGCGCTGTGGCGCGAGGCGCTGCATCTGGTCAACGAAGGCGTGGCGACCACCGGCGAAATCGACGACGCGATTCGCTTCGGCGCGGGCATCCGCTGGTCGTTCATGGGGACGTTCCTCACCTACACGCTCGCGGGCGGCGACGCCGGCATGCGTCACTTCATGCAGCAGTTCGGCCCCGCGCTGGAACTGCCATGGACTAAACTGGTGGCGCCGAAGCTCACGGACGAGTTGATCGATCGTGTGGTGGACGGCACGGCGGAACAGGTCGGCCCGCGCTCGATCAAGCAGCTGGAGCGTTATCGCGACGATTGCATCACGAGCGTGCTCGCGGCGATCAGCGACGCGAAAGCGCGGCATGGTTTGCAGCCGGCCGATTGACCTGTGGGAGACGCCGCTCACGCCGACGCATTAGCGGCCTGAGCGGCGCCGAACCCGACTCATTTCAACCGAACCACGGAGACGATTAGCCCATGCCGCAGCCCGCTTCCCTGCCCTGCTATCGCGATTCGGTCCGCGCGGAATGGGTCGACTACAACGGCCACTTGCGCGACGCGTTCTACATGCTGATCTTCAGCTTCGCGACGGATGCGTTGATCGACCTGATCGGTTTGCCCGACGCGCTGCGCAAAGCGCGCGGCCGCTCGATCTACACGCTCGAAGCGCACCTCAACTACCTGCACGAGATCAAGGAAGGCACAGCGGTTCGCGTCGACATGCGGATACTCGGGCATGACGCGAAGCGGCTGCATCTGTATCTGGAGATGTTCGCGGGCGACGGTGCGGAACCGGTGGCCGCCGGCGAACAGATGCTGCTTCACGTCGACACCAGCGGCCCGCGCGCGGTTGCATTCGACCCGGACGTCGCGGCTCTCGTGCGATCATTGGCCGATGCGCATGCCAACTGGCCCGCGGCGCAATACGCGGGGCGCGTTATCGGCCTGCCGGTGAAAACCTGAATTCAGCGAGTCAACATGCTCGAACCGCAAATTGCCGCATTCATCGAACGGGCCGTGGCGATTTATCCCGCGCACACGACATCGCTATCGCCGCGTGAGCAGCGCGAGCTTTACGACCGCTACGCGGCCACGCTGACCCCCGCATTGCCGGACGAATTGAGCGTCAGGGACGCCGAGTTCCAGACCCGCGCGGGTCATCCGCTCAAGCTGCGGCTCTACCGCCATCGCGCGCGCGGCGAGCAGGCGGCTCACGGCGCGGTGTTGTACTTTCACGGCGGCGGCTTCGTGCTCGGCTCGCTGGACAGTCATCAGCTCATCACCGCGCGCATTGCCGCCGACACCGGGCTCGATGTCATCGCCGTCGATTACCGGCTGGCTCCCGAACACCGCGCGCCGGCCGCCCATGACGATTGTCTCGACGTCACGCTCGCCGCGCTGGAACGACGCCTACCGTTCAATCTGAACAGCGGCACGACGCTGCAACTCGCCGGCGACAGCGCGGGCGCCACGCTCGCCGCCAGCGTGGCGATGCGTCTGCGCGACGACGGCCTTGGCGGCGTGCAAGGACTCGCGCTGGTCTATCCGATGCTCGGCACCGATCCGCAGCCGCCCGCGCGCGACACCGAGGCGCAAGCGCCCATGCTCAAGCTGAGCGACGTCCATTCGTTTCGCGATCTGTATTGGGGAGAGCGCCCGCCCTACCCGGCATGGACGATTCCGCTCGACGGCACGCGCTTCGACGGCCTGCCGCCGACGCTGGCGATTGGGGTCGAACATGATCCGCTAAGGGATGACGCGCGTGTGTTCGTCGAACGCATCGACGCGGCAGGTGGCGAGGCCCGTCTCTGGATCGGCGCCGGGCTCGTGCATGGATGTTGGCGGGCACTCGAATCGAGCCCGGGTGTGCGGAGGCTGCATCGCGAGGTGTGCGATTTTCTGTCCGCGCATGCGGCGCCGGTGTTCGACGCGGATGCTTCAAGCGCTCACAGCCGCTAGCCGCCGCTCGACAGCCGCTCAACGCCCAATCAGTGGACGCTCTCCTTGCGCCACTGCGAATACGTCACGATGTCCATACCCACTTCCGCCGCTTCGATCCGCGTCCAGCAATAGAACGCGTCTTCCCAGCCGGGAATCTTCTGCGGCGTGAGCGACCGGAAATTCAGGCCGGTGCGATACGCCAGGTGCGGCCAGAATAACGGCATCGCCTCGCGCACCGCCATTTGCCGCAATAGCTCGGCCGGCCCGCTTTCGTCCGCGACGATTTCGCCCTGCGAGATCCAGTCGTTCTCCGCCCACGCGACGAACACGCTCGGGTTGCCGGCACGGTCGAACATCAGAATCGCGTTCTGCTCAGGACGCCAGTAGTACTCCACGATGCCGTGCGCGGCCACCACCTCGCCGATCACTTTTTTCGTGCGCGGGTCGCAGTACGTCAAACCGTTTTCGCCCAACGCCAGCCAACCGCCTTCCGAACAGTGCCGGCTCTTCGCGTCGTTCAGAAAATGGACCAGCCGGTTGGCCGAATCGGGCTCGGTTTTGCGCAGATACAAGTCCACGATGCCGGCATTGAAGGCCTTCACCGCGACCGTTTCATCCGCGACGCCGGTCAGCAGCACTTTCGCGCAGCGCAAATGCGAGATCGACGCGAGAAACTCGACGCCGCTCATGCCCGGCATGTCGTAGTCCACCACAACCGCCGCCACCTCCGCGAAGCGCGCGCCGCGCGCGAGCAGATCCCGCTCCGCCGACGTTTCGACCAGCCGCTCGATCCCGGTCTCGCTCAGACACGCCGACGCCGCGGCGAACTCCAGCGAATTTTCGCGCGCATGCTGGCGAATGAAAGCCAACGCGGTTTGCGGCCGCGAGAAAAACAGATTGGTCGTCGTATCCGGAAAGAAACGGCGCAGTGCGTCGAGGTAGCTGTCGTTGTCGTCGACGAAGACAACCGTGGCCGGATGGGAAACGGGGGGGCGGATAAAGTGGTTCATAAGCTCATGGGGACGATGCTGACGCGCCGCGCACCTGCTACACGCCGGAATGCCTGCTGGGCGCCGGGCCGGTGCCTGTGGACCATATAGTACAGGGCTCTTCGGGTCACGGCACAAACTTGCCTGCCGGCTTGCGATCGGCCATATGCCGATCGAATAACCGGTGCCGAACCGGACCAACCAAATGCGCCCGGACCGCCCGCCGACAAACCGCTTACGGCCGGTCGCGACCCAAACACGCCCTGTACACGAAAACGTCTTAAGCGACGGCGGCGCTGGTAAAGTGCGCGTGATCCGGTTGCTTACGTCACGCGTCCACCTCATCGCCCGCCGCAATGCTGCTTAAACCAAACCAACGAAGCGCCCGCAAGCCGAGCTTGCACCATGGTCGCACGCTTGCGGCCGTCGCCGCTTCGAGCCTGTCCCTGCAGGGATGCGCGCTGCGCGGCGCGCCATCGCTTGAAATCTTCGGCGCGTATTTTCCGTTCTGGCTGCTGAGCGGGGTGCTCGGCCTCGTCGGCGCGTTGATCGCCCAGCGGATTTTCTTGACCACCGGCTGGGCCCGGACCGTTCCGTACCTCCTCTTTGTCTGCGTGGCCATCGGGCTGACGGTCGCGGTTCTTTTCTGGCTTTCGGCAACAGGACTGCTCCTATGAAAATCGCCGGCTTGCGCAAAGCCTCGTCCAAGGGCCGCGTCATCGCGGGCGCGATCGTCGTGCTCGGTCTGGCGGCGGCGTACTACGCGCATGACCGCTCCACCCGTTTCCCCTCCACCGACGACGCCACCATCGACGCCGACGTCGTGCACGTGGCGTCGCCGGTGGGTGGCCGGATCGTGCGGCTCCCGGTCGAGGAAAACCAGCGGGTCGCGAAGGGCGACGTGCTGTTCGAGATCGACCCGGTGCCCTACCGTCTCGCGCTGGCGCAAACCCAGGCCGACCTGGAACTGGCGCGCGCCTCGCTCGACACGCGTCGCAAGACGATTGTGGGCGAGCGGGCGAACGCCTCCATTGCCGGCGACCAGACCGGCAAAGCCGCCCACAACTACGAACTGGCCACGCGCACCGTGCAGCGGCTCGCGCCGCTCGCCGCGAAAGGCTACGTGCCCCAGCAGCAACTCGACCAGGCCCAGGTCGCGCAGCGCGACGCCGCGCTGTCGCTGCAGCAGGCTCAGGCGCAGAAGCAGGCGAGCGCGCAGACCATCGGCGAGGAAGCCGACGCGATCGCCACGGTGCATGCCCGCGAGGCGGCGGTCGCGCTGGCCCAGCACGGCCTCGACGACACCGTCGTGCGCGCGCCGCACAACGGCTACGTGACCGGCCTGTCGGTGCTGGCGGGCGAGACCGTGGCGCCGAGCCAATCGATCTTCACGCTGGTTCACGCCGACGAATGGTTCGCCGTCGCGAACTTCCGCGAAGGCTCGCTGGCGCACATCGCGCCGGGCGACTGCGCGACCGTCTATTCGATGATCGACCGCAGCCAGGCGATCCACGGCAAGGTGGTCGGCATCGGCGCCGGCATCGCGGATTCGGACCGCATCAACTTGCCGCGCACCTTGCCGATCGTCCAGCAGTCGGTGAACTGGGTGCGGGTCGCCCAGCGGTTCCCCGTGCGGGTGCGTCTCGACGAACCTGCCGCGCGGCTGGTGCGGGTCGGCGCGAGCGCGATAGTCGAGGTCCGGCATGGCGCAGCCTGCCGGTGAACTGGCCCGCCCGGGCGCCGCGGATATTCTGAAGCTGCTCGCGCCTTATCCGGGGCGCGCGGCGATGGCGACCCGCATCGCGCTGATCTGCGCGCTGACGGTGTTCGTGGCGAGTGCCTACAGCACGCCGGAAGCGGCGCTCTCCGCGTATATCGTGTTCTTTCTCAACCGGCCCGACCGGGTGACGAGCGTGCTGCTCAGCGCCGCGCTGCTGGTGCTGGTCACGCTGGTGATCGGACTCGTGCTCGGCGTGGCGATTTTCGCGCTCGACGATCCGTTGTGGCGAGTCGCGTGTATCGCCGGACTGTCGTTCGGATTGCTGTTCGTGACGTCGGCGAGCAAGTTGCGGCCAGTGGGTGCGACCCTCGCGATGATCGTCGGCTTCGGGCTCGACAAGCTCGGCAGCGTGCCGTTCGGCGAAGTGGCGACGCGCGCGCTGCTCTATACGTGGCTGTTCGTCGCGATTCCGGTCGGCGTGTCGATCTGCGTGAACATGGTGCTGGCGCCGTCGCCGCGACGGCTGGCCGGCCGCGAGCTGGCGAAGCGTTTGCGAGCGGCGGCACGCGGCCTGAGCGAGCCGGACGATGCAGCGCGGGCCGCGCTGACCGCTTGCCTGCGTGACGGCGAGGCGCAACTCGGGACGTGGCTGAAGCTGTCGGTGGTCGACGGCTCGTCGGCGCGCGCGGATATTCCGGCGCTGCGGCAAGCCGTCTCGTCGACGCTGGCGATTCTCGTCGCGGCGGATCTGGCGGCTCGCGAACCGTCGGCGCGCTTGCCCGCGACGTTTGCCGCGCCGCTGGCGGAGACGCTGGAGAATATGGCGCGAATGTTAGACGCCGGCGGGTATCCGGTGGAGATCGAACTTGCGCTGCCTGGTTCGACGGCATTGCCGCCGCTCGTGCGGCTGGTCGTCGACAATCTGCACACGGCGATCACGGGGTTCGCCGTTGTCGAAGCCGCGCAGGAAGGTGACGCGGCGCCATCGGCGCCAGCACCCACATCTGCAACGCCTGCCCCCAAACCCGCCGGTTTCTTCCTCCCCGATGCCTTCACCGATCCCGATCACGTCCGCTACGCGCTGAAGACCACCATCGCGGCGCTGTTCTGCTATCTGCTCTACTCGCAGATCGACTGGCCGGGTATTCATACCTGTTTCATCACGGTCTACATCGTGTCGCTCGGCACCACCGCCGAAACCGTCGAGAAGTCGACGTTGCGAATCGCCGGCTGTCTTGTCGGCGCGCTCGTCGGCACGGCGGCGATTGTGTTCGTGACCCCCGCGCTGACTTCCATCGTCGGCCTGATGGCGCTCGTCATGGTGGGCGCCTGGCTGGCGGCATGGGTTGCGTTCGGTTCGCCGCGGATCGGCTATGCGGGCTTCCAGATCGCCTTCGCCTTTTTCCTGTGCGTGGTGCAGGGCGCGGCGCCCGCCTTCGATCTGACGGTGGCGCGCGATCGCACGATCGGCATTCTGCTCGGCAACGTGGTCGTCTATCTGGTCTTCACGCGAGTCTGGCCGGTGAGCGTCGCCACCCGTGTCGACGTCGCGCTCGCCGCCTTGCAGCAGCAGTGGCAACGACTGACGTCGCCCGCTCAAAGCGGCGCGCGCCGCACTCAGGCCGCGAGCGCGATGGCGCAATACGGCGCCGTGCAACAGGACCTCGCGTTGATGCATTACGAGCCGTCGTGGGTCCGGCCGGAACCTGAGTGGATCGCTGAACGGCGCGACGTGCTGGCCGGCTTCGGCGCGCTCGAAGGACCGATGTTCCTGCTCGCCGAACAACGGCCGGGCGACGTCGCGATCGATAGCTGGCTTCGGCGCATCACGCGCGAGATGCCGCACAGTCAGGCTGCGGTGGCGAGTAAAGAAGCGGCAGTCGCTCACCCCGCGCCACCGGAACCCACGCCCGACGACACACGCGCCGCGTTATTGAAACTCGGCGAAGCACGTCTCACCCAACTCGAACACGCCGCGTCGGACGATGCAGCGAAAGGCCTTGCGACTCATGCGCCGGTTTAACGCACCCTTCGCTCTGGCGATCCTGGCGACGGCGGGTCTGGCCGGTTGCGCGACGTCGTCGCTGGACATGGCGCCGGATAGTCCGGACCGTCCCTGGCAGCCGCGCACGGACGCTTCCGGCGCGATCGTGCCGGGGCCGGCGGGTGCGTCGGGCGCGTCAAGCGCGTCAGGTGCCTCGGCCACTTCGGCCACACCTTCAGGCGGCTACACGCTGCCCGCGAATCCCGCGCTCGCCGCCGTCCCACCCCCGCCCGCCCTGGAGCAAGCGCACGAATACAGCCTGCCGGAACTGATCGATCTCGCGGAATCGGCCAATCCGCTGACCCGCATCGCGTGGAACGACGCGCGCAACGCCGCGCTCGCGGCCGGCATCGCGAAGGCCGCCTACCTTCCGCAACTGTCGGCGGCGGCGATGGGCCTGTACGCCGATGCGCACGGCTCCTCTACCTCGGCACTCGGCGATTCGTCGGCGACCGCGTCGGGGCACGGCGAAACCTCGGTGCTCGCGTTGAACTGGCTGCTGTTTGATTTCGGCGGACGCGCCGCACGCGTCGAAGCGGCATCGCAGGGCTCGGTGATCGCCAACATCGGTTTCACCGCTGTCCATCAGCAAGTGATCTTCGACGTCAGCGTCGCGTTCTACAGCTATCAGGCGGCGCGCGCCCGCATCGATACGACGCGGCAAGGGCTCGACAACGCCGAAGCGATCCTCGCCGCCGCGCAGTCGCGCTACAAGCACGGCGTCGGCACCGTTATCGAAGTCGCGCAGGCCAATCAGAACCGCGCCCAGGCGAAGCTCGCGCTGGTCCAGGCCCAGGGCGCCGAAAGCAACAGCTATCTGACGCTGATCTCCGCGATGGGCATCTCGCCTCTCTCGAAGCCGAAAATCGCGACGCTGCCCACGCACGCGCTACCCGCCACCATGAACGACTCGATCGAACAGATCGTGTCGTCCGCGATCGCGCGACGCCCCGACGTATTGAGCGCTTATGCGGCCGAGCGGGTCAACCTCGCGAGGGTGAAAGCCGCCGAATCGGAGTTCATGCCCAAGGTGTTCGTGTCGGCCTCGGGCGCATACCACACCGGTAGCTCGTCGGTCTCGGCGGTGCCCGCCATCGGTCAGCAACTGCCGACCGTAAACCTGAGCGGTGGTCATTACGGCGGCAGTGTGATCGTCGGCGTCACGATTCCGCTATACGACGGCGGCTTGCGTTCGGCGGTACTCGCGCAGGCGCGCAACGACGCCGACAGCGCGACCACCCGCCTCGCCCGCAGCCGTGAAGAAGCGGTCCGGCAGATCGTCGCCGCGCAGAACACGTTGCAGACGAGCCTGAGCGCCCAGGCCGCCGCAAAAGACCTGCTCGCCGCCGCGCAGACCACTTACGACGCCGCGTTCGACGCCTACCGCCACGGCGTCGGCTCGGTCACGGACGCGCTGCTCGCGCAGAATCAGCTGCTGGTTGCCAAGAATGCCGATGCGGATAGTTACAGCGGCGCATTGTCGGCGGCCGCGGCGCTTGCGCTGGCGACAGGGTCGGTCGATTCGATTCCGGAGACGGGAAGCTGGTGAGCGCTTCGCGCCGCTTTCGTCACGTCACGCCAATCCCGCTGCCTGGGCGACCGTTATCAAACCCAGCCCGACTGCCAGCGCGCCGCTCGCCCGCGCAATGCGGTCACCGCGAGGCAGCAAGCGTTCGGCGGAAATCGCGAGCGTGACGGCGGCCATCACGCGCAAGTCCATCACGCCGCTTACCAGCAGAATCGCGGTAAAACCCGCGCAGCAGTCGCAGCAATGCAGACCGAGACGCACGCCGTGCCGCCAGGCTGAACGGGCATCGGCGGATAAAAGCGACGCGATCCACGGCGCCGATGGTGTCGATGGTGTCGATGAAACCGGCGCCAAAGTCGCACAAGCCGACGCGCGCCGGCAACCGGCAAGGCGCCGCGTTTTCCAGCGGCTGAATTGCCATGCGCCGGCCGCGAGAACGACCATGCCGGCCGCGAACGGCACGCCGCGCGAGAACGCGGCAAAGCGCACTTCCAGCGCGGTCAGCACGGCGCCGGCCACGAACACCACGCCGCCCAACGCGATCCAGACGACGAAATAAGCGACGCCGGCGAGTGCGGTCAGGCCATCGCGACGCGTCGTGGAAACGCCGCGTGAACGCGCTGGCGCGTTCGTCAACGAGCGCCGATAATGCCACAGCATCGGCACGAGCGAAGGCAGCATCATCGCCATCGTCATCACGGTCCACATGCCGATGAACGACGTCGCGACGCCCGCCCATGTCTGCCCGCAGATCGGCCGCCATGCCGCCGACATCGCCCAGCCGCCCGGCATCGGCATCGACAAAGACATGGGCATCGCACCCATCGCGACCGCGGACATGGAGGCGCACATGACGATCGTTGCCGTCACGCTCGCCACGAACAGCGCGGCGGCGACCGCGAAAAACGTTCGATCGCGGTCCACGTTCAAGCGCGCGCCGTCCACGACGAACCTCAGCGCGCCGCGTACTCGTCGTGCCGCTTCCACCACACGCCCGTTTCGTTGCGACCCTTCGGCGCGCGATCGAGCCACTGGTACATCGCCCAGATGCCGTCCACGCCACGCGCGTAAGCCGAATACGTGTGATACACGACGCCGTCTTCGAGCACGAACGCGCTGACGCCTGGGCGGTCCTGCGTGTAGGTCGCCGGATCGGTGCCGCACGTGGCGGCGAACTGCGCGACGGGTTCGGGCACCTGCGCTGCGTCCATTGCATGGCCGCCGCGCTGATAGTTGTATTCGACGCGTCCCTCGCGCTGTTCGGCATCCGTGAACGAGATGTTGAAGTCGAAGTTGAAGTCGCTGCCGTACGACGAGACCCACGGAAACGTCCAGCCCATCCGCTCCCGGTACGCAAGCAGCTTCGCGAGCGGGGCACGCGAGATCGCGCACAGCGTCACGTCATGATTCGCCAGATGCACGACGACCCCGTCGAAGCCGTCCGCGATCGACGAGCATGACGGACAGCCCGCCTTATAGTCCGGTCCGAACATGAAGTGGTACACGATCAGTTGCGAGCGTCCGCGAAACAGTTCGGCAAGCGTCGCGCTCCCCTCCCCGGTATCGAACTGATAAGTCTTGTCGATGCGGACCCACGGCAACGCCTGCCGCTGCCGGACCAGTTCATCGCTCTGGCGCGTCAGCGCCTTTTCCGCGTCGAGCAGCTTGAGCCGCGCTTCCAGCCATTGTTCGCGTGTGCCGGTGGAATGGGATGGGGTCATGTCTCTCTCCGTTGAAAAGCCTGCGCCGTGGGCCCTAAATGATGCAATTGGGTGCGGACGTTTCGATGAGTCCGGCCGGCGTGGCGGTTGTCGGTCGTGCTAGATTAGTCTTCCATCGTCGAACGAGGGGAGTGACAAGTGTGGCGCGATTCGGAGCGGCAATGGATGCGCTAGTCACGGCCGCGGCGCGCGCGCTCGCGGCAGGCGATCCGTTCGGCGCGCTGAACCACGTCGCGTTGCGCGACGACGCGCCCGCGCTCGCGCTGCGCGGCATCGCGATGGCGCAACTCGGCGACCTGCCGCGTGCCAGGGCACTGGTGCGCAGTGCAGCACGCGCGTTCGGTTCGCACGCACCGCTGGCCCGCGCGCGTTGCGTGCTGGCCGAAGCGGAAATCGCGCTCGCATCGCGCGATCTGCGCTGGTCCGTCGACACGCTCGACGCCGCGCGCGCCACGCTCGAAGCGCACGGCGACCGCCTGAATGCCGCGCATGCGCGTTATCTCGACGTGCGGCGCCTCGTGCTGACCGGCTGCCTCGACGATGCCGAACGCGCGCTCGCCCGGCTGGATCCCACGCCCCTGCCGCCCCCGTTGCGGACGGCCCACGAACTGATGAGTGCCGGCATCGCGCTGCGCCGCCGGCAGGCCGCGGCGGCACGCCGGGCCCTCGCGCGCGCCGCGCACGCCGCGCGGCTTTCCGGCATTCCCGCCCTGCTCGCGGAAGTCGACGACGCGGCCTCGATGTTGACCACGCCGGCCGCGCGTTTGCAGACGCGCGGCGCAACACGCGAACTGCTGCTCGACGACATCGAAGCGTTGCTGGCCTCGAATGTGCTCGTAGTGGACGCGTGCCGTCACGTCGTGCAAGTCGCGGATGCAACCATCCCGCTCGCGAGCCGGCCGGTGCCGTTTACGCTCGCCCGCGCGCTGGCCGAAGCGTGGCCCGCCGATGTGTCGCGCGACGCGCTGGTTGAACGCGCGTTCAGGGCGAAACACGCGGACGACTCGCAGCGCGCGCGTCTGCGGGTCGAAATCGGCCGCTTGCGCGCGCTGCTCGAACCGTGGGCAGGCATTCGCGCGACGTCACGCGGCTTCGCGCTCGCGCCGCGCGATGCGGCTGTCGCCGTCGCCGTACTCGCGCCGCCGGTGGACGAACAACACGCGGCGCTGCTCGCCTGCCTCGCCGACGGCGAATCGTGGGCCAGCTCCGCGCTCGCGCTGGCGCTCGGCGCGAGCCAGCGCACGGTGCAGCGCGCGCTCGATTCGCTGGCCTCGGCCGGCAAGGTGCAATCGACAGGACAGGGCCGCGCGCGCCGCTGGATGATGCCGCCCATCCCCGGATTCGCGACAGCTTTGTTACTCCCACCGCTGTTTCCAGACGATTAGGATGCCCACATGAAACGATCCAATGCCACCATCCTCCGTGAATACGGACCTTTTCCGGGCATCGAGCGCGTCCATGGCGTCACGTACGACGGCGAACGCGTGTGGCTCGCAACCGGCGACACGCTGACCTCGCTCGACCCGTCGAGCGGCGAGACGCTGCGTTCGATCGACGTCGCCGCGCACGCGGGCACCGCGTTCGACGGCCGGCATCTGTATCAGATCGCGGACGACCGCATCCAGAAGGTCGATCCGCAAAGCGGTCAGGTGGTCGCCACCATCCCCGCGCCAGGCGGCGCGGGCGCCGATTCGGGCATGGCCTGGGCCGAAGGCTCGCTGTGGGTCGGTCAGTACCGGGAGCGCAAGATCCATCAGATCGACCCGCAGACGGGCGCGATTCTCCGCACGATTCAATCGAACCGCTTCGTGACCGGCGTCACCTGGGCGGGCGGCGAGTTATGGCACGCCACCTGGGAGGACGACGCGAGCGAACTGCGGCACATCGATCCCGTGACGGGCGAAACGCTGGAGAGCGTCGCGTTGCCGGAGGGGGTCGGCGTGTCGGGACTCGAATCCGACGGTGCCGACCGGTTTTTCTGCGGCGGCGGCGATAGCGGAAAAGTGCGGGTGGTCCAGAGGCCGCCGGCCGAACGCGCGCGGAACGAGCCCGAGTCGGAGCCGGCGTCGTGAGCGGGCCTTAGCCACCGTCACCGCCGCCGTCGCGTATGTCGATCGTCAGACGCGGGGAAAGTCGTTAAGGTCGTAGGTCATGTTGCCGATCATTGCATCCAGCGAGTTGTTCGCGGCCTGGATGCGGCGAAGATCGTCCCTCAGCTTCCGCAGACGATCCAGCGTGTTCTCCGATGCGTGACGAGCCGCGTCGGCCGCGGCTACGATAACGTCTATTTCGAGCTGCGTCGTCCGCTCGAGTTGCCGCCCGTCCTCACGGTGCCTCCGCTTGTCGGCGAGCTCCTGCTGAGCCGACTGTCGAAGCGCCTGCACCTCTCTTCGCACGCCTTCGACGCCGCCCTCCGCCACGGCAAGCGAGAGACGGGAATCGTCCGATCTCCGCTGTGCGTCCTGTTGGGCTTGCCTCAGGTTCGCGCTGGGCGCGTCGGCCGCCCGGACTTGCGCATTGATCGCCGTCAATTCGTTTTGAGCTTGCCGTCTGGTCGTCCTTGCCTGCTCAAGGCGCTGTTCCGCCGCAGCGAGTTTTCTGGTCAGATCCTGTCCGAGCGAACCGCCTTTCAGCCCGACTTCGTCATGCCGTTCATAGTCGCCGTGCTGGTTCAGCCGAACGGGAATGCCCGGTTTCGCCGGATTGTCCGGCTGGTAAACGCGCTCGGTCCGATGATCGCGGTCGAAGCGGATCGCGTAAGCGTGCTTGCCGTCGCTAATGTAGCGCCGCCCTTTCTCGTCGATCTGAACGCCGGGATGGACGAGATCGGAACGGAGCGTGCCGCTGGGGTGCGCAATGTACGCGGCGGGCAGATCGCGTGGAGGCATCGCATTGCCGGTATCCGCATGACCATCCTCGATGGACAGGTGAATCAAAACCGGCGCCGAGGTGCGCGGCGCTTCGGGCTGGTGAGGTTCCGGCGGAATGTGCGCGGACTCCGGACGAACGTGGAAACTGCTGACGGAAGGAAACATACGCTACCTCGTCTCAGTGTTAAGTGCAGGTGGCGTCCGCGCCGATGCACGGACAGCTCCATGACAACCGATCCACTGAATCAAAAGGTAGTAGCTGTGTAGCGGCAAGACGTGCATGCGCCGGCCGGGCGACGCATGCGACTATTTCCTCGTGACCACCGCCGGAAAAACCATCGCCGCCCTCGTGCCCGGACCGGTTTTCCGCGGCGAACGCGATAGCGGATAGGACGCGTGGTCCGGCAGCCGTCCGATGAACCCGCAGCCGCCGAACCGGAATCGACTTGCTGATGCGCTAGGTGCCGCGATCAAGGCAGTGCGGTTTGCTAGAGGTAAGGAACGTCGGCCAGATCGCGATTCAGTTGGTCGATGTTTCGATCCAACGCCGCATTCGCGTCCTGGACTCGGCGAAGATCATCCTGCCGCCTCCGCAGATTGCCCTGCACTTCCGTCACGGACACGCCGCTCTGAAACGGCGTCACCTGCAGGAGATTGATTTCGAGCTGCGTGGCCGCCTCGGAACGTACGCCGTCCTGCCGACGCGCCTGCATCCGCGTCAGTTCGTCCTGCGTCCTTTGCCGAAGCTGACGCGCTTGCTGCCGTACGCCTTCGACGTAGTCCTCCGCGCCGCGAAGGTCGGCCTCGCGCCGCCTCAAGACCTGATTCGCGGCCTGCAATCTGGTCTGCGCGTCGGCATTGAAATCTGGCGACCGGCGGATTTCGTTTTCGATCGATTCCAGAACGACTTTGGCGTCATCCACCTCGCGCCTGCACCGCTCAAGCGATCCTTTCGCCACGTTATAAGCGCTCTGAATCTCTCGCCCAGGTGAACCGCCCTTCAGCCCGACGTCTCTGTGCCGCTCATACTCGCCGGCCCCATTAAGCCTCACGGGAATGCCGGGTTTCGCCGGATTATCCGGTTGAAAGACGCGCTCGGTCTGATTGTCTCGGTCGAAACGAACTGCGTACGCATTGGCGCCGTCATGGATGAAGCGTTGACCTCTGTCGTCGATCTGGATACCGGGATGGACGAGATCCGGATAAAGCTTGCCGCTGGGCTTCGAGACATAGTCCGCCGGCAGGCGCGGTCCGGCTGACGCATCGGCATTGCCTGAAAGGGCATCCACGCCCGGTGCGTGAATCGATAGGAACACGGACGGCGCGGAGCGCCCGGGTTGATGAGGTTCTCCCGGCACGTGTCTTGGCTCGGGATGAAAATGGAAACCACTGACCGATGAAAACATGGACTTACCTCGTCTCGGTGTTAAGGACGCCCGCTCCGACGCGCGGACAGCACCATGACAACCGATTTAGCAAATCACGAGGTAGTAAATAAATGCCTGCGCGAGGACATGCCCCGCAAACCGGTGGACCGCGCTCACTTCCCCGATGCCGGAAAAACCACCGACGCCCGCAGCCCCCGCCCATCCACACCGTCTTCGAGCCGCACTTCCGCGCGGTGCGCCCGTGCGATTTCCCGCACGATGGCCAGCCCCAACCCGCTTCCCTCCTCGCCGGAAGCGCGAAAGAACGGTTCGAACACGCGCTCGCGCAACGCAACGTCGATGCCTGGTCCTTCGTCGGTGACGGTGACGACCCAGCGTCCTTCGTGCGCCGCGAGATCGAGCGCCACGTGACCGTCCGCCGGCGTGTAGCGGATCGCGTTGTCGAGCAGATTGAACAGCAGAACGGAGAGCAAGGGTTCGTTGCCCATCACCTCAGCATCCTCGTCGAGCCGCGCCGACAACTCGACGCCGCGACGCTGGGCAAGCAGCGCCAACTGTTCGATGGTTGCGGTCGCCACGGCGCGCAGATCGACGGGCACGCCCTGAAAATCGGCGTAATCCGCGGCTTCCGCCTGCGCCAGCAGCAGCAACTGATTGGTGAGCGCCACCAGCGAATGATTGCTGCGATGCATCGCCAGCAACGTCTCCTTGATTTGCGCGAGATCGTCCTGGCGACGCGCGTATTGCAACTGCGTGCCGAGCAACGTGAGCGGCGTGCGCAACTGATGTGCCGCGTCCGCAATGAAGCGCCGCTGCATCGCCGTCTTGCGTTCGATGATGTCGAGGCATTGATTGAACGCGCTGACGATCGGCCGCAATTCGTTGCGCAGCGGATCGGCGCGCACCCGCAGCGACGCGTTCGGCGCGCGCGCGAGCATGTCGTTCGCGAGGCGCATCAAGGGCCGCAGCTCGAAGGTCAGGCCGACGCAGACCAGCACCACGGCAATCCCGACGATGCTCGCGAAATGCAGCATCTGCGGCTGCCATAGCGCGGCGGCGGTGGCGTCGCGTTGCAGCAGCGTGCGGCCTACCGACACCACCACCTGTTTGACCGCGCCCGCGTCGTACATCGGCCGGATCAGCGACACCGCGCGGATCGGATGACCGCCGACCGTCGCGTCGTACCAGAGCGGCGATTCGTCGGGCACGCGTTGCGGAAAGTCGGACGTGCCCGCGATCGTCGCGCCGCCCGCTTCGCGGATACTGAAATACACACGGTCGCCGGCCGGCGAACTCAGAATCTCGATCGCGCTCGGCGAGATCTCCGCGTGCAGATAACCGTTCTTCCACTCGATGTCGCCCGCCATCACGCGCGCGGACGACAGCAGCGCTTCGTCCTGCAACAGCCGCGCGGTGCGCGCGGCGTTGTCGTGGGCGATCAGGCCGGCGGCGATCACGTAGACCGTCATCGGCAGCAGCAGCCATAACAGCAGCCTGAGCCGCAGGCTATTCGTCATCGGCGCCGTCTTCCAGCAGATAGCCGAGACCGCGCAACGTGATGATCGTCGCGGTACTTTTTTCGAGCTTTTTGCGCAGCCGCGAGACGTAGATTTCGATCGCATCTTCGCTGGTCATCGCGTCGCCTTTGCTAAGCGAATCCGCGAGCATGGTCTTCGCGACGGTCTTCTTGGCGCGCAGTATCAGCGCTTCGAGCACCGCATGTTCGCGCGGCGTCAGCGCCAGCGGCTCGCCTTCCACCGCGAACTGGCAGCGGTCCATGTCGTAGGTGAGATTGCCGCATTTGAGTTTGTTCGAGCGCGACGGCGCCTGGCGACGCGCCAGCACTTTCACGCGCGCGACCAGTTCGCGCGCGTCGAACGGCTTGACGATGTAGTCGTCCGCGCCCGCGCCGAGCAGCACCACTTTTTCGTCGACGGCGCCGGTGGCCGTGAGGATCAGCACCGGCGTCGTGTCCTCGCGCTCGCGCATGCGGCGCAACACGCTTTTGCCCGATAGTTGCGGCAGATTCAGATCGAGCAGCACCACGTCGTAGGGGACGGCGCGCAGCGCGCTCTCCGCCGCCTCGCCGTCGCTGACACGGTCGAGCATGAAGCCGTCGTCGAGCAGAATCCGCGCGAGCCAGTGCGCGAGCTGGTCATTGTCTTCTACGAGCAGTAGCCTCATTCCTTCCATCCCCAAAGCGTTCATGCGGTCTTGTATTGCTCCCGTGCCGGCGCGGAACGGTACAGGACCAGCGTGGCGACCACGCCGCACACAGCGGCGAACGACATCCACGCGCCCGGCGAAGCCTTATCGCCGGTAGTATGAATCAGCCACGTCGAGATTGCCGGGGTGAATCCGCCGATCACGGTGGCGAGGCTATACGCCATCGAAAAACCGGTGGTGCGCACATGAGCCGGCATCAATTCCGTCAGCGCGACAACCATCGCGCCGTTGTACCACGCGTAGAGCACCGACAGCCAGAGCTCGACCATCAACAGACGCCCGAACGACGGTTGCCCGACCATCCATTGCATGACCGGATAGGCGGTCAGAATCGCCAGCACCGTGCAGGCCAGCAGCACCGGACGACGGCCGATACGGTCCGACACGGCGCCCGCGATCGGCAGCCAGATGAAGTTCGACACGCCCACACACACCGTCACCAGCAGCGCGTCGAGCGAGGACAGCTTGAGCACGACCTTGCCGAAGGTCGGCGTGTACGCGGTAATCAGATAAAACGACGCGGTCGTCATGATGACGAGGCCCATGCCGGCGAGAATCAGGCGCGAGTGCTGCACCATCGATCTGGCGATTTCGCCCATGCTCGGGCGATGCCGGCGCGCCGCGAATTCCTCGGTTTCCTGCAGCGAACGGCGCACGTAGAACAGGAACGGCACGATCATGCAACCGACGACGAACGGAATGCGCCAGCCCCATGCGTTCATTTCCGAAGCCGGAATCAGGCGGTTCAACACCACGCCGAGCGACGCCGCGAACACCACGGCGACCTGCTGGCTCGCCGACTGCCACGAGCAATAGAAGCCGCGATTGCCCTTGGTCGCGATCTCGGACAGATAGACCGACACGCCACCCAGTTCGACACCTGCGGAAAAGCCTTGCAGCAAGCGCCCGAACAGCACGACGGCCGGCGCCAGCAGACCGATCGCCGCGTAGCTCGGCACGAACGCGACGCACGCGGTGCCGATCGCCATCAACGTCAGCGACAGAATCAGGCCCTTGCGACGGCCATGATGGTCGATGTACGCGCCGAGCACCAGCGCACCGATGGGACGCATCAGGAAGCCCGCGCCGAATACGGACAACGCCAGCATCAGCGACGCGAATTCGTTGCCGGTCGGAAAGAACGTGGCGGCGATCGCGGCCGCGTAGTACCCGTACACGGTGAAGTCGTACATCTCGAGGAAGTTGCCGCTGGTGACGCGGAACACCGCTTTGACGCGCGATTCCCTCGGCGTGGGCGGTGCGTCGGCGGACGCCGTGGCGTCGATCGTGGAGGGTGATGTCATGGTGACCTCGGTAGTTGAGCCCGGCGTCGATCGTCGGGTTGATCTCGGTAGTGCGGGACGAACACGTCCTCGGCGGTCAGCGTGGCCGCCGGGTCCGGCTTCATGGATTCATGGAAAAGCGAAGGATCAGCCGATCGTCATCACGGCTTTGCCTAATTGACTGCGCGATTCGAGCGCTTCATGCGCCGCTTCGACGTCGTCGAATGTGTAGCGGCCGCTGATCTCGACTTTTAGCGTGCCGTCCTGCAGCGCGGCGAATATTTCATCCGCTCGGCGCTGCACGGTCGCGCCATCCGCGAGGTGATCGGCCAGACGCGGGCGAGTCAGGAACAACGAACCCGCTTCGCCCAGTTCGATCGGATCGAGATCGTTCAGCGAACCGGAGACCGAGCCGTAATTCACCACGAGGCCGCGCGTGCGGGTCGCGCGGAAACTGTCGCGCAGCGTCGCGCGTCCCACCGCGTCGAACACCACGTCGACGCCGCGACCCTCGGTCGCTTCGCGCACGCGCTCGGCGAAGCCGCCGTCGTCGTACAGCATCACGTGGTCGGCGCCGTGCGCTCGGGCCACCTCGGCTTTCGCTGCGCTGCTCGTCGTGGCGTACACCGTCACGCCGCGCCGCTTCGCGAGTTGCACCAGCAACTGGCCGATACCGCCCGACGCCGCATGCACGAGACACGTGCTGCCGGCGCCGAGTCGTGCCACGTCTTCGAGCAGATAGTGCGCGGTCGACCCCTGGAAAATCGCGGCGGCGGCCAGATCGAACGGGATCGCGTCCGGAATGCGCGCGACACGCGCCGCCGGCACGACGGCATAGTCGGCGTACGCACCCCACGAAATACACCACGCCACGCGGTCGCCGCGCTCGCACGAGGTCACGTTCGAACCGGTCTGCACGACCTCGCCCGCGCCTTCCATGCCGAGCGTGATCGGCAGGCGAACCGGATAGGTGCGCGACTCGCGGTATTTGCCCTGCCGCGTGTGGACGTCCATGAAATTGATGCCGGCGCAACCAACCCGGATCAGCACTTCGTCCGGCCCCGGCGACGGAATCCCGATGTCGACGCGGCGCAGGACCTCGGGACCGCCGTATTGCTCGATGCGTATGGCCTTCATATCTCGTGTTCCGTGCTTTTGAAGAAGATGAGGCGGCTCAATGCGCCGCGACGGCATTGACTTCGTCGGCGAACCGGTTGGTATAGGTCCGGCTCAGTTCGACGTGACGCGGCACGATCTCCGGATTCACCGCGGCGAGCGCGCCCAGCACAGTCTGCGGCGCGCCGTCGGGCATCCTGCCGTCACGCGAGAACGACGGCATCGTCGCGGCAAGCGCCTGGCGGTACAGCGCTTCGTTCGCGCCGACGAAATCGCGCGGCAGCACCGCCATGATCTGATCGGCGCTATGCGTGGCGATGAACGCGAGCGAGCGCACCATCGCGCGCACCAGCCGGCGGCTCTCGTCTGGGTGAGCGGCGACCCACTTGCGCTGCGCGTACAGGCAGGAACTGGCGTAAGGGCCGCCCAGCGCGAGCCGCGTGCCGTCGATGCTGCGCATGTCCACGAGAACCCGCGCCGTGCCGGCAGCGAGCAATTTCGATGCGGTGGGCTCCTCGACCATGACGGCGTCGATCGATCCGTTCTTCATCGCATCGGCGAAACTGCTGTCGGAACCCAGCGGCACGACCGTATAGGCGTTCGCGGGCAGACCCGCGCGCTGCGCCAGATAGCGACTCAGGAAATCGGTGGACGCGCCGAAACCGGTCACGCCGAGCCGCCGGCCGCGCGCGTCGGCCATGGTTTGCATCGGCCTCGCCACTTTCGTCGACGCGAGTTCGGCCAGTCCGGCGGAACGTGCGAGCACAACGATCGCTTCGACTTCGAGGCCGCGGCTTTGCAAATCGATCGTATGGTCGTAGAAGCCCACCGCGCCTTGCACGGCACCGGCGATCAGTTCGGTCGCGGTATCCACGCCGGCCGGTTCGGACAGAATGTCGACGTCGAGCCCCTCGTCGCGGAAATAGCCCAGCCGCGAAGCCAGCGTGACCGGCAGGTAGACGATCTTGGTTGCACCGCCCGTCATCAGCGTCAGCTTTTCCGCCTGGGCATGGGGCGTCCAGAGCAGGATCGCGCAGGCGGTCGAGGCGAGCGCCGTGAAGCGAGCGAACGGTGGCATGTCAAACGGTCTCCCTATGCGAGCACTCGTCCGATGTTGACGGATCGTCTCGTGCCGCGCTTGCCGAGGAGTATAAAAAACCAACGCCTTCTGCCTGCTTTCCGTCGCGCGGAAATGTTGTGGGTGTTTACCCTCTGCGGGCGGGTGCGAAGGCGTTTGCGTTGGAATGGGACGAAGCTGTGCGGTGTGGCTCGCCTACCGCTTGACCGCTCAACCGCCCTGCTCGCCCTGTTTGACGCGCGCGAAACGCTCGTCGAAGTCGCGCGCGAGCGCCCCCACCGTCAACTCGCCGAAGCGTGCGAGCAAAGCGGTCTCGGCTTCCTGCATTGTTTTGGACAAACCCGCGTTGACGGCCTGTTCGACCAGACATTGCGGGTCGTCGTCCGTGAGAAGTTCGGAGAACAGCGGCGGCTCGCCCACCGCGCGGTAGACGTCCAGCAACGTGAGTGTGTCGAGGTCTTCGGCCAGCACCCAGCCACCTCCGTGGCCTTTTTCAGAGCGCACGTAGCCCTGGTCCCGCAAACCGGCCAGCATTCTGCGCACCACCACGGCGTGAGTGCGCAGCATCTGCGCGATCGTTTCGGACGTCAGCGGGCCGTCGTGCCGATCCATGTGAATCAGCACGTGCAGCATCCGCGAGAGCCGGCTGTCGGTTCTCATCTCTCACCTCGTTATCGAACCGCGTCGCGTGGAGTCATGTCACGCAACATTAAAAGTTGCAAGAAGTATAGCATCGCCCTATCATGCAACTCGTGATGTTTCATGAGATGCGAACGGAGGGAAAACATGCGGACCGGACACGATGTGATCGTTGTGGGAGGGAGTTTCGCGGGACTATCGGCGGCGATGCAGTTGGCGCGCGCCAGACGCCGCGTACTGGTGGTGGATGCGGGTTTGCCGCGCAACCGGTTTGCCGCGCATGCGCACGGCTTCCTGGGTCAGGACGGCAAGCCGCCGGCCGAGATCATCCGCGAGGCCGCGGCGCAGCTTGCGCTGTACCCGACGGTTCAGATCGTCAAAGGCGAGGCCGTTGCGGCCGAACGGGTCGCGGATGGGTTCGAGGTCACGCTGGCCGGTGGTCGTATCGAATCGGCTGCACGCCTCATTCTCGCGACCGGCGTCAGAGACGAATTGCCGGCCATTCCCGGACTTCAAATGCGTTGGGGCATGACGGTCGTCCATTGTCCGTACTGTCATGGATACGAAGTGCGGGATCGGCGACTCGGCGTGCTGGCCAGTCATGCGTTGTCGATTCATCAGGCGCTGCTCGTTCCGGAATGGGGGCCGACGACGTATTTCACGCAAGGCCACTTCGAACCCGACGCGGAACAGCGGGTTCATCTGGCGGCGCGGGACGTTCGGATCGAACGCTCGCCCGTGGTCGAACTGCTCGGCGACGCGCCCCATCTCGACGCGCTGAGACTCGCCGATGGACGCGTGATCTCGATCGACACGCTATTCGTCGCACCGAAAACGCACATGACGAGTCCGCTCGCCGAGCAACTGGGTTGTGCTTTCGACGACGCGCCGCTCGGCCGTATCGTCCGTGTCGATGGATTCAAGCGCACCACCGTCGACGGCGTTTATGCGGCAGGCGACGCGACCAATGCGATGACAAACGCCACGTTCGCTTCGGCGGCGGGCGCCATGGCGGGGGTCAGTGCGCATCAGTCGCTCGTCATGCCGCAGCACGCTAACTAGCCAATCAGGCCGCCTGGCACCGGTTTTGAATCGCGCCGGCGGCGGCTTTTTGCAACACTCAGCGTTCAGCGCGAGCAGATCGTCACGGCTTGCGCGAGTGCGTCTTGCTGCGCCGGGTTCTGGAAGAAGGCTTCGAGACTCGTGTGTTCTTCGTTCGCGACCTGCTCCAGGCATAGCCGGGTATTGGCGCGCGTGCTGTCCGGCGCGTAAATAATTGCGACAACGACCAGGACCATGGCGACCAGCCAGATCGTCGCGCCCAATGCCCAGCGCAAGCCGCTTTCCGATATCCACGATAGTGGTTGCGTGCGCGGGCGCGTCGTTGCACTGTGTGCCGTGCAGGTTTTCATTCGACCTTTCCTTTTGATTAGCAAGACAACTATCTGGAATAGAAAAACCCTTCAGGAGAGGGCTTTTCTCACGTCATGCATGCCTGACACGGTCGATTCGAACAACTCCCTCCCGATCTTCGAGCGCAAGGTTCTGGCAATCCGCGCACTGGCCTCGGTGATGGGTCGATCCAGCGCCTTGCCTGCCTGTGTCGGATAAACGCCCCACTCCCTGGCGTCGGCTTCCCCCTGCCGACGCTCGACGAGTTCCTTGTCGCACAGGTTGTCGATCAGCCTCGTTGCAGTAGGCCGCGCGATGCCCAACAGGCTCGCCACCTCGCTGCTGAGTGAACCTGGCGAAGCCAGCACCACGCGCAATACAAAACCCTGCGCCGGCGTCAACCCGAACGGCGCATACGCAGTGGTCCACTCACGCTCGGTAAGCCGGGCGAGCGCCGAAGAGTTGAAGTAAAGGCAGTGATCGAACATGAATGCATTAGATCGCAAATTGGTTAGCAAGACAACCACAATTTGTTTGTTGCGCTGGCTCGCTTGCCTCGCGCATTTCGCTGTCCTAGCCTCGAACCCGATTCAGTTGTGACCACCAAGCTGCAACGCCGCCTTACGAACCGCCGCCGCAATCTCCTCACCGACGGCGGGATCCTTCACCGCGCGCGACAACGTCACCCCGCCCACCAATAAAGCCATCAACGCCGTCGCTTCCTCGCGCCGCGCTTTCGGTTTGCCTTCGAGCGCTTTCGCCACCGATTCGATAATCGCCGCCAATTCCGTCTCGAACGCTTGACGCGTGTCGTCGTCGGCGCGCGCCACTTCGCTCGACAGACTCTGCAACGCGCAACTGTCCGCGAGATCGCAGGTCCGCCGATCGCCCAGATAAAAGTCGATGAACCATTCGCGCCAGCGGCCGCCCATTTCCTCGCGCGTTCGGTCGATAGCGCGTCGCAAATCGCCGAGCCCAACCACGACAGCCTCCTGAAAGGCCGCCGCTTTCGATTTGAAATGCGCGTAGAACGCCCCCGATGTCACGGACGCATCTTTCGCCAGACCATCCACGCCCGAGCCGCCAAAGCCGCGAGTGCGGAACCCGCGGCCCGCGCTGTCGAGAATCCGTGCCTTACTTTCTTCCTTCCGGCCAGCCCGATGTGCCATGTCAACGCTCTCCACATAACGATCGCTATTTTGTGCTTGACGACATCACGATCGTTATGAAACTATCGCGACATCACGACCGTTATATAACGACCGTGATGTCTATGCAATAGCTCTGCTTCGACTCACTCATTCCATTCAGGAGTTTGCAGCCATGCCTATTTCAGTCCATGTCACTCAAGGTCTTTTAACCCAGCAAGGAGAACGTGAAGTGCTTCCGCTGGTCGCCGACGCGCTGTTGCGCGCTCACGGCCTGATCGATAACCGCTTCATGGCGCCGAACGTGATCGGCCATCTGATCGTGAGCGAGGAGTCGAAGACGTATGTGGGCGGCAAGTCTCAGTCGCTTGCTGTCGTGGAGGTGAAAGTGCCGTCGGCCACGTTTCCGAATGCCGACGTCAAGCAGGCGTTCGTCAGCGCGGTGACCGATATCGTCGATCGGCACAAGGCGGGCTCGCATCCGCGCGAACGCACGTATGTGAACGTGACCTATGCCGTGGATGGCGCGTGGGGTATCGGCGGCAAGGCCTATTCCAACGCTGAATTGGGCGAGGCGATTCAACGCGGCGCCCACTGAGAAAACGACACGATAGCCGCGCGATGCGGTGCTGTTATTTCAGCGCTGCATCGCGAATCAAGCCCACGGTCACGTGGAAACGCGTGGGCTGGCCGATGCTTGTGCGCCGCCGGTCGCATTGCTATCTTCGTCCATGCGCAGCAGCCGGCCCGCATTCGCAATCACGATGAACGTGCCGAGGTTATGCAGCAGCGCGATCCACACCGCGCCCAGCGTGCCCGTCGCCGCCAGCACGATCACTGCGACGGTCCATGCCAGACCGATCGCCGCGTTGATCGTCGCGGTATGCAAACAGCGCCGCCCGAGCCGCACGCAGGTCGCAATACGACGCAGGTCGTCGCCCAATAGAACAACGTCGGCCGAGGCAACCGCGATGTCGATGCCATGCTCGCCCATCGCCACGCTCGTCGGCCCGGCTTTGATCGCGAGCACGTCGTTCAGGCCATCGCCAACCACGAGCGGGTGATAGCCCTGCGCCATTTCCTGCACCACGTAGTCGAGTTTGTCGTGCGGCAAAGCTTCGGCGACGACAATCCCGATACCGGTCTGCGCCGCCACTTTACGTGCGACGGCCGCACGGTCACCGGTCAGCAGCGTCTGACGCGTCAGGCCGAGTGCGCGTAACGCTTCGAGCGCATGCGTCGCCTCCGCCCGCAGTGCGTCGGCGAAACCGAACCACGCGAGCAGTCGGCCGTTCAGTGCGAGGCCGACACACGGCCCGTCGATCTCGCGCGGCGGCTCCGGCAAATCCTGTACGTATTCAGAGAGCAAGCCGTGGCGACCCAGCACGGCGACACCGTCGACGGTATCCGCCACCACGCCGAGCCCGCGCAATTCGCGTACATGCTCCAGCGGCGTTTCGTCGACAACGCCCCCCCGTCCAGCCTCAGTCGCATAGCGAACCAGCGCGCGGCTCACCGGATGTGCGCTGCTGCCGCCCAACCGCGCCGCCAGTTCGAGCACCTGAGCCGTGTCGACACCCTCTTGCAGCACGACCCGTTCGACGCGCAACTCACCGTAAGTCAACGTGCCGGTCTTATCGATCACGAGCGAATCGATCTGGGCGAACTTGTCGAGAAACGCGGCGCTCCTGAACAGAATGCCGTGCCGCGCACCGACGGCGATGCCGGCGATCGCCGTCGACGGCGCGGCGAGCACCAGCGCGCACGGACACGCCGCGACGATCACGGCCAGCATCGCCGAGGCATTCGCCGACGTGAACCACACGATCGCCGCGATCAGCAAGACGAGGCACAGATAGCCGCCCATGTAGCGTTCGAGTAGTTGCGTGATCGGCGGCTTGGCCTGCTCGGCTCGCTGCATCAGTTCGATGATCTTGCCGAGCGTCGATTGTTTGCCCGCGTGCTGCACTTCGATTCGCAGTGGACCGTCGAGATTCATCGCGCCGCCGAACACGGCCATCCCCGTCTCGACGTCGAGCGGCACGGACTCGCCGGTGATCGCCGCATTGTCGACACTCGATTGACCATGCAGCACCACGCCATCGGCAGGGATACGCTCGCCGGCCGCGACTTCGATCCGGTCGCCCGCTTGCAACGCTTCGTACGGCACTTCTTCGAGCGAACCGTCGGCACTGACGCGCCGCACTTTGCCCGACGTCAAACGGCCGAGGGCGCGAATCGCTTCTTGCGAGCCAAGCACGCTGCGTTCTTCGAGCGCGTGGCCGAAGGTCATCACAATCGGCAGCAAGGCCGCCGTGGCCATGTCGCCGACGGCCCAGGCCGCCAGCATCGCGAGCGCGATCAGGCGGTCGGTCACGCCGTGCAGACTCGGCGACTTGAGACTGTGCCACGCGCCCGCAAACACCGGACCGGCGACGATTAGCGAGGCGAGTCCCGCGAGCACCTGGGACAATGCTTCGTCGGCGGGCGCGAACGCGTGCCAGGCGGTCGACAGTATCAGCAGGCCGCCGGCGAGTAGCGCCAAGGCGATTTGCCGCGTTACCGTGCGTTGCTCGGCGGCCGAAAGGGGAATGGGTTGGGCGGAAGCAGGGCGATGCGGAGCGTGCGCCGCGATGTGTTCTGCGTGCGCGTGTTCTGCGTGCGCGTGTTCTGCTTGCGCGTGCTCCGTGTGCGCGTGCCCCCCTTCCCCGCCTCTCACAGGCCCAATGCTCGCGCTCATCTCGCGTTCCCCGGCAGAATCAGATTGGACGTGTTGTGCGGATCGACCGTCGTCACACTGGCCGCTTTCGCAAGAATCGACTGCACGCGATCCCGATACGCGCGCGCCAGCAGACCCGGATCGCTGTTACTGCGCAGCGGCTCTTCCAGTTGCTGAATGGTCAAGGTTTTGGCCCGCGCCGTGGCCACCCGTTCGACCGCGCTCGCCTGCGCGTTCTGCACGATCCGGTCGGCGTCCTGCTCCGAATCCTGGCGGATCTTCTCGGCAGCGGTGCGCGCTTCGGCCATGCTGCGCTCGGCCACCTGCAACGACGTCAGCACCGAATTGAACGCGCCGACCGCCGCGGCCGGAAACGCCGCCTCGACATCGACACGCGCCACTTCGACACCCAGCGCCGCATGCTGCGCATCGAGTTGCCGCAGACGCCGTTCGACTTCCTGCGCGAGATCGCCGCGCAAGCGTTCGCGCTTCACGGCGAGTTGCTGATCCGCCGACAACAACTCCGGCCGCGCGACGAGAATCGCATCGAGGTTCCGCTTCGCTACGACGGCCGCCGCGGACGCCGACACGATCCGTTCGAGCGCGGCATCGAGCCGGTCTTTTTGCAGCACGTACGCGTACGCGTCGACGACGCGGTAGTACAGCGTGGCGCGCAACTGCAGGACGCCGTTGTCGCCGGTGAGCAGATAACCGGACCCCGCGAGTTCGTCGGACAACAACGTACCCGGCGCGGGCGCACCTTCGGGAGCGGCGTTGCCGTCCGATACAGCGGGTATTCCGCCGGGCGGCATATCCGCCGCGCCGGCCGCGCCGCTATCCGCATCGGGCAAACCTTGCGACATGGACGACGCGTCCGGCAACCGCGCATCCGCATCGCGCGCACGCGGGTCGCGTTCGAGCGATTGAATGTGCTGCTCCAGCACCCGCGCGCTGCCCGGCACCAGTAACGTCGTCTCGAACGGACGCGGCCACGCGATCAGCAAGCCCGCGTCCTGGGTGCGGACAAACGCGCCGAAGCGCTGCACAACCGCGCGGCTGTCGGGCGGAATACGCTGAATGTTCGAGCACGCCCACGCGCAAGCGGCCAGCACCGCCACGCCCGCGACGAACCAGAACGACAGGCGGACCGCCTGGGCGCCGGGTCCGAGCGGCGGCAAGCCGGCGTCGGTACTCATCGCGAGGCCCTGGATTTTTTTGCCGACGGCGCGGCCGCCGGACCTGCGCCGCTCGAGTCTTGCGGCCCCTGCACCAGCGCCTGGAACGGTGCGGCATCGGTGCGCAAGATCAGGTTCGTGTTGGCGCTGACCACGGTGTCGAGCGTGTCGAGCGAGCGCAGCATCGTGTAAAGCCGGGGATTGCCCGCGTAGGTGGCGCCATAGATCGCGGCGGCGTCCTGACGCGATTGCGCCTCGATCTGCGCGGCCTTCACGTTGGCATCGGCCACCGCGAGGCGCGCGTCGCGGTCAGCATCCGAACGGATCTGCGCAGCCTCACGATTGCCGTCCGCGGTGCGCTGCGCGGCGACTGTCTCGCGCTCCGCGCTCATGCGGCTGACCGTGGCCGCGAGTGTCACGGCAGGCAGCGTCAAGCGCTCCAGACCCACTTGCACCACGTGCACGCCGTAGGCCGAGTAAAGCTGCGCGTCGATCTGCGTGCGCAATGCGTCTTCAAACGCGGCAACGCGGACCCGCGACGGATCGGTGTTCACCAGCGACGCCAGGTCGAAACCTGCCGACGTAGTTTGCAACGACGAGCCGAGCAGCGAGCGAATCTGCTGCGCGGCCTCGTCGGGCCGGTTACCCACGGCGCGCACGAAACGGCGCACGTCGTTCGGATCGGCGGCGACGCGCCACGCCACGTAGGCCTGCACGATGATGCGCAGGCCGTCGCGCGTGCCGACGTCCTGCAAGCCGCTCGATGTCGTATGCAGGCGCAGGTCGACCGGCACCGCCGCCTCGATCGGCGCGGGCAGGCGCCACGCGAGTCCGGGTTCGAGCAGCACGCGCACGGGTTGCCCGAAACGCGTAATCACCGACGCCTCGCCCGCCCGCACGGATATGAAGCTCGCCACCGCGATCGCGATCACGACGCACAGCAACGCGAGCAGCACGCGCAGATAAAACGGGCCACCGCGTTTGCCCTGCGCGTCACCGTGATCGCCATGGTGGTGATGATGGTGATGCCCGTGACCCTCTGCATGCGAATGCAACAAACTCATGAAATCACCTTGAAAACGGCCTCGCCGGCATGGGGCGCGCGCCTCAGTTGCCGCGAGGAAGGCCGGCGACATCACCGGCCGTGAAAGTGCGCAGATCGAGCGTCGCGCGACGATCGGCGACCAGCCGGTCGTCGATCACGGTAATGCGCGCGTTCTGCAAGCCCTGTTGCAATTTGGCCAGGTAGTACTCGAACGTGAACGCGGGACCACCCAGGCGATACGCAACGGCTTCCGCGGAGAAATTGGTTTGCTGCACGCGCGCCGACGCCAGCGTGTCGCCAGCGCGCGCGCTGGCTTTCGCGATCTGGGTCAGCGCCTGCTGCTGCGCGGTGCCGAGCACCTGCGCGGCAAATCCGTGCGCCTGCGCGACGCTGGCTTGCGCGCGGATCTGCGCGGCCTGCACGTCGTGATAGGCGGCGGCCGCGCCCGCCGGCGGATGGACACTTTCGATCACGACCGCGACCACGTCGATGCCGCTGCCGAGCCGGTCGAGTTGCGACTGAACGGCATTACGCACTGTTTCCGCCATCACGGTCTGGCTGGTTTCGAGCAGCGACGCCAGCGTATGCGACGCGAGGTAATGCATCACCTCGCGATTGGCGATCGAGCGCACGGTGCTCTCCGGATCGACCGATCGATAGAGCGCGGCGCGCGCGGCCGCGTCGCTCAATCCGATGCGGTAATCGAGCCGCACGTCGGCATTGACGATCTGGAAGCTCTGCTGATCGCCGCTCGCACCGGCGATCACCTGACTCGTCTCCCACGGGTGCTGAGCGTCCCAGAGACGGTTCAACTGCTCGGGCGTGGGGCCGTCGGCCGCGGCAGCGGGCGCCGCGACGCTGCTGTCGTCCGCGCCGCCGGATACGATCAGTTGATGCACGGCGCCGTTGTCGACCACACGCGTCTTGCCGAACGGCCAGGGCAAGCCGGCATGCAAGCCCGGCGACCAGACTTCGACCGGCGCGCCGAATCGCTCGTACACCGCGCGTTGGGCCGGATTCAACACGACGACCGACGTCAGCAACCACGCGCAGACCGCCATGGCGACAATCGTTGCGGGCAGCAGGCGCATGAAACTGCGCAACACCCAGTTCTGCCGCAGATCGATGCCGTAGCGGTCATGCAATTCCGCGCCGAACGACGCCAGCGGCGAGCGGCGAAAACGCAACAGCCCGGCCAGCAGGCTCGAGGGAATATGCGTCGCGCGGTCGGCCGCACGCGGCATGAAAAGCCACAGCAACAGCATGCGCAACGCCATCTCGACGGCAGTCGCCGCACACAGCACGGCGGCCACCTGCACGACCAGATCGAGCGCCATGTGCGCGTAAATAAACCATCCCGCCGACAACGCCGCCGCGAGCGCGCACAGTAACAACACGCGCAACATGACGGCTAGCGACGCCGCGCGCGAAGCGCCCGCGCGGTCGGCGGCATGCGCGTAAAAACGTTCGGCGACGAGGGTAAGAAACGCGAGCGTCAGTGCCGCCGCGCCGCTGACGATCACAAGCGACGGCGTGACCATCGCGTGAATCAGCGTGGCCGGGTCGACGGGTTTCAACGCCGTCAGTGCGAATGCCACGGCCAGACAGCAGGCGGCGAGGACGCACCAGGGTTGCCAGCGAAGCCGACGCAGCATGCCGGCGAAAGAAGGCGTGTCGGCGTCGTGCCAGACGAATTGCCGGAGGTACGTGAGGCCGCGCTTCCAGGCCGGTCCGTCGACGGGCGCCGCCGCTCGCCGCGCCGCCGGCAGCCGCCAGATCGCGACAACGAGTACGTTGACGAAGGCGCTCGCCAGCACGGCACACCAGCGCGGATCGACCGGCAAGCGTTTCGTCAGGCTCAATGCGCCGAGCACCGCCGCGAACACCGCCGCGGCCCAGCCGAGCAGCGCGACGTCGTTACGTTCGGCCAGCCGCGCACGCATGTCGCTTTCCTCGCGTCCAGCCTGATCCGACATCTGCAATCCTTACCAATGAGTTACAAACCGGAAGACGTACTGCCTCTCCGAACCAGACCGCTCTGCACTGCGAGCCGCAATTTAACGTGCCGGTAGAGGAAACTCAAGGACGGTCGGCGCACGGCGTGCACCGTTCGATCGACTCCGGCGTCAGCCCCAGATGGTCCCGCAATCCCACCCAGCCTTCCTGCGTGATCTGCACGGCGCGCGACGTATCGGCCCGCCGCAACCAGCCCTTGGCGCACAACAGATCGAGAAACCCCACCCCGAGCGGACCGGCCAGATGATGCTGGCGCTCCGACCAGTCGAGACATTGACGCGCAATGCCGTGCCGGCCCGGCTTCACCGCGGCGATGTCGAGTCCCAGCATGCCGAACCATGCCGTGCCGGCCGGCGTGACCTCGAACCGTTTGTCGTCGGCGGCGGAAAGAAAGCCGTGCTGCATCAGATGCTTCGTGATCGCCACGCCGGCCTGCCCCGCCAGATGGTCGTAGCAACAGCGCGCAAAGCGCAACTTGCCCGCTTCGCGGCCGAGCGATTTACGACGCACGACCCGTTGCGTGCCGATTGACGCGAGGCTTTCGAGCGCCACGGCGACATGCGGGTTCGCGAGCCGGTAATAACGGTGACGCCCCTGTTTTTCCACGGCGACCAGGCCGCCGTCGAGCAGCTTCGCCAGATGGCTGCTGGCCGTTTGCGCGGTGACGCCGGCCGCATAAGCGAGTTCGCCGGCGGGCAGCGCGCGGCCGTCGACCAATGCCATTAGCATCGTGGCGCGCGCGGCGTCGGCGATCAGAAAAGCGGTGGCGGACAAATTGGGCTGTGCATGCATGACGGTCTCCGGTTGGCGGATCGAGCATAGCGCGACGACATAGTCGCACGTTTCGATCCGTATCGAAGCATCCGCCGCTCATAGCGGGAATCTTGATAGAAGACGCTGACGTAAACCGCCGAATGCTATTGAGTACAGCTCGGCATTACATCGAGCTTTCTTCCGCGACTTTCGCCCATGTTCCGAATCAGCGCGATACGCTTCTTTCCCGCACTGGAACCCGTTAAGCTTCGCGTCTCATTGTTTTTTGCCGCACGCAGCTTTCTTTTCGCCACGTCATTTATGTTCATTCCAACAGTATGAAAAAGTCTTTACTCGCAGTCGCTTTGTCCAGCATCTTCACGATGTCCGCGCATGCGCAAAGCAGCGTCACGCTTTACGGGCTCATCGACACGGGCCTCGTCTATACGAACAATCAACTCGGTCATGGCAACTGGCAACAAGTGACCGGTTCGACGCAGAACACGATATTCGGCCTCAAAGGCTCGGAAGATCTCGGCGGCGGTTTGCACGCGATTTTCAAACTCGAACAGGGTTTCCTGCTGAACAACGGCGCCCAGGCGTTCTCCGGCGACGGCTTCGGCTCCCAGGCATGGGTCGGCCTGCAAAGCGACCCGTACGGTACGTTGACGTTCGGCCGCCAGTTCGACGTGATGAACGACCTGGTAGGGCCGCTCACGGCGGAGTTCAATACGTGGGGCGGCAGCATGGCCGGCCATCCGTTCGAGAACGACAACCTGGCGGCGAACTCGGTCGTCATCAACAATTCGATCAAGTACGCGAGTCCGACTTACCGTGGCGTCACGTTCGAAACCATGTACTCGTTCAGCAACAAGGCCGGCGACTTCGCGAACAACCGCTCGTACGGTTTCGGCCTCTCGTATGCAATGGGTCCGGTGAATCTGGCCGCCGGCTACCTGCAATTCAATCATGCCGGCAACGGCAGCGGCGCGACAACCGCGAGCGACACGAGCGCGAACTTCCTCGCGCAACGGCAGCGCATCTGGTCGCTCGGCGGCAACTACACGTTCGGGCCGGCCACCATCGGGCTGGTCTGGAGCCATACGCAGATCGACAATACATCGGGCGTGTTCTCGTTCGGCACCGGCAGCTATCTGGGCGCGAACGACGCATCCGCCGGCAGCCTCGCCGGTTCGCTGCGCATGGACAACTACGAAGTGAACGCAAAATACGCCCTCACACCGGCGTTGACCGTGTCCGGCGACTACACGTACACGCGCGGCGCCTATAACGGCTCCTCGCCGGGTTGGAACAGTGCCATGCTGCAGACCGATTACGCGCTGAGCAAGCGTACGGACTTCTATCTGGAAGGCGTCTATCAGAACGTGCACGGCGCGCCAGCCGACTCCGTACTCTCGCACGCGATGATCAACACGCTGTCGCCGTCGTCGACGAACTCGCAAGTGGCGGTCACCGTCGGGATGCGTCACGCGTTCTAAGCGGCGGTTCACGCGCAAGCGGTGAAGACGGTTGCCGGGTTTCGGCCCGGCATCCGTTTTCATCGGATCACATTGAATGACATCGTTTCGGTTTTTCCGAATTGTCACTTCGCAATTAGCAGGTTTATTCGATTTGTCGAATCACGCAGACTGAGGTTCATCACCACGGCGGACACCGTCCGCGAAAGGAACCCGATCATGCGAACCTATCCCCGCAACAGTCCTCAAGCCGCAGCCCGTATCGTCGCGCTCGCCCTCACCGCCGACGGCCACGTCTGCAGTTCGGAGGAGCGTGTCCTCGACAAACTGGATATCGCCGGTCAACTCGGCCTCGCCCCGGCGCAATTCGCGCAGATCGTGCAGGCGATGTGTGAAGACCACTCCGGCGCGCAGACCTCGCTGGCGCCCACCGTCGGCCCGCTCGACGAGCCCATGCTCACCAAGCTGATCGCCGAAATCGACGACCCCAAGCTGCGTGCCAAGGTGCTCCGCCTGTGTATCGCCGTGACGATCGCCGACGACCACCTGGCGGACGGCGAAATCGCCTTGCTCGCCGCCATTCTCAACGCGTGGGGGCCGCAGCCCAACCCGCTGCTGAGCCGGCATGGCGCATTGCCGCGCGCTTACGAACGCGCGGCGGCCAGCACCTGAGAAGCGAGCGCATGATGTTGCCCGCGCCGCGAGCGGATCGCATGAATTTCTTCGACCACGCCTTCCGCGCGGCCGAGCCAGCGCACGCCGCGCAGCAACGTCAGGTCTTCCGCGCCCAGTTCCGCGAGCGGGAATACGCCGAGCCCGCGCGCCGCGAACACCGCCATCAGCGCGCTGTCCTCGAATTCGCCGACGATACGCGGCCGGATGCCGGCTGCCTCGAACCAGCGGTCGAGCCGTGCGCGCAACGCGGCGTGCCGGGTAGGCAGAAGTACGGGCACCTCCGCGAGACAGTTCGGAAAGCCCGCGCGCGTGGCTTTGCGAACGATTTCCGCGGGACCATACCAATCCACCGGTGAGCCGACGAGACGCTGGCTGAACACTCGCAGGTCGGTGTCGTGCGGCGCGGGCTGACACGCCAGCACGAGATCGAGCCGATGCAGCGCGAGCTCCGACAACAGCTGCGAATGCTCGCCCTCGTGACATAGCAACCTGAGCGACGGCGTTTCAAGCACCGGCGCGAGAAGCGCATGCGCCGCGAGCTTGGAAATGCCGTCGGAGAGGCCAACCGCGAGCCGCGCCACGCCCTCGCCGCCGGGTTCGCGCATCTCGTCGAGTAAGGCCTCGCCGATCTGGAAGATTTGTTCGGCGCGATTGAAGGCCGTTTCACCGGCCTCGGTCATCGTGACGCCGCGCCCGGCCGGTTTCAGCAACTGACGGCCGATCGATTTTTCCAGTTCGCGCACCTGCGCGCTGATCGTCTGGACGGCCATGTCGAGGTGTTCAGCCGCGCGCGCAAAGCCGCCCTCCTTCACGACGATCCAGAAATAGTAGAGGTGACGATAGTTGAGCATGTCGGAATCATTTCGAAAAAACCGATGTATCGATCAGCTTATCACTGATTTATCCGAACTTCGATAACGACGAAGATAGCGCTATCGCAACGGTTGATGCCTCTATTTTCTGACGACTCCCATGGACACCCTGCTCGTACTCTTTGCCGATCCCGCCGCATGGGCCGCGCTCCTCACGCTGGTCGTGATGGAAATCGTGCTCGGCATCGACAACCTCATCTTCATCTCGATCCTCAGCAACAAGCTACCCGAAGCGCAACGCGCCCGCACGCAGCGGATCGGCATCATGCTCGCACTCGTGTTGCGACTCGCCTTGCTCGGCACGGTGGCGTGGATCGCGCAATTGACCGCACCTGCGTTTGCAGTGTTCGGCCATGCGTTCTCGTGGCGCGATCTGATTCTGCTGGCCGGCGGCCTGTTCCTCGTCTGGAAGGCGACCGGTGAAATCCGGCACCACGTCACTCACAAGGACGAAGTCAGCGGCAAAGCAGGTTCGACGATCCAGTTGACCGCGGCGGCCGCGATCGGCCAGATCCTCGTGCTCGACATCGTGTTCTCGGTGGACAGCATCATCACCGCGGTCGGCATGACCGAGCACATGCCGATCATGTTTATCGCGGTGATTGCCGCGGTCATGGTGATGTTGTTCGCCGCACAGCCGCTGTCGCGCTTTATCGAGCGGAATCCGACCATCGTGATGCTGGCGCTCAGCTTCCTGCTGGTGATCGGTATGACGCTGATTGCCGAAGGTTTCGGCTCCCACGTGCCGAAGGCTTATATCTACGTGGCAATGGCGTTCTCCGCGTTCGTCGAAGCGATGAACATGATGGTGCGCCGGGCGAAATCGAAGCAGACCGCTAGCGGTAGCGAATCATCGACCGCGTGAGCCTGAGCGTTCTACGTTTTTGTACTCTTGAGGAGCGATACCATGAAATGCCCCGTTTGCAAGACCACCGACCTGCTCATGACCGAGCGCCGCTCGATCGAAATCGATTACTGCCCGGACTGCCGGGGTGTCTGGCTCGATCGCGGCGAACTCGACAAGCTGATTGCGCAGGACGACGCGAATCTCGATGCGCCCGCAACGGTACGCGCGGGCCGGGACGACTATCGCGAACGCGACAGAGACCATGCGTACGATCACCATCGTGGGCGCGACGAGCATCGTACGGGGTATCGAGGGGGATATAAGAAGAAACGTTCGATCTTTGACGTGTTCGATTTCGATTGAGCGTGGGGTTCTGGGTTGCGCGTTACGCCGCGCGACGCCGCACGCGCAATCAGCGTGCTTTGCCGCGAGCGCTCTTGCCCGCGCTCGCTACGCGAGGCGCGTCCTTACCCGAGGGCGCGCCGCCGTTCATCTGCTCCATCCACGACAACGCGTCGACATACGCCAGAAACTGCTTGAGATATCCCGGCGACAATTCGCGCATCAGCGAAAGCGAACGATGCACCAGACTGCTCGAATTGAGCGGTCCTGCATTGCCGGGGACCTGCTCCAACGACTGGCGCAACTGTTTCTCGGTCCGCACCTTCGACCAGATTTCCCTGAAGTGATCGAGCGCGGCCAGTTCCGGATACGACGCGGCGGCAGGCAGGCCATGCGCGACGACACGCTGCTCGCCTTCCGTCGGCGCGTGACGGACAATGTGCGCGGTCAAGCCCGCGAGCGCGCTTCGAGCGGGTTCATCCGCAGCCGCTACGGTCGTCGGCGTGGCGCTTTCGGCGGTTGAAGCTTCGGCTCGCTGCCAATCCGCCGCGTAGGCTTCGATCAGCGTCGCCAGCTTCGCGTCCAGAATATGCCGGGCCGCGCCGCTATGATTCGCCGCGCGACGTGCCAGCGCGTCGATGAAATGAAAGCGGATCGGGTCAAAGCGATCGGCCTGGCACTCACGCCAGGCGTCGAGCACGGCGCTTACCTCGCCTACCGCGTTCTTTGCGTCACTCACGCGTTTTCCCCGCCGCGTTCGCAGGCCCCGGCACTGGCGCGATTTCCACCCGCCGGTTCTTCGCCCGCCCCTGATCGTCCGCGTTCGAACCCACTGGCTGCTGCGAACCGAACGCGGCCGCGAACACCGAGGCCGCCGGCACGCCGTCGTCGATTAACGCTCGCGTCACCGTCAGCGCGCGCTGCGCCGACAGTTCCCAGTTGTCCGCAAAGCGACGATTCGCCTCGCGCACCTGCCGGTCGTCGGTGAAACCGCTCACCATCAGAATCTCGTCGCGGGCATGCAGATACGCCGTAAGCGGCGCGGCCAGACTCTTCAACAGTTCGCGGCCTTCGGGCTGCAACTGGTCGGAGTTCAGCGCGAACAACACATTGCCGCTAATGCCGATCCGCCCGTTGACCAGCGTCACGCGGCCCGCCGCCAGCGGTCCCGCGAGCGCCTGTTCGAGCGTCTTGCGGCGCTGCGTTTCCACCTGACGCTGTTTGACCTCCTGCTCCAGCTTGGTCGACAGTTCGAGTTGCACGCCGATGACGCCCACCAGGATCAGCACGAAGGCGCCCAGCAGCACGGACATCAAATCGCCGAAGGCCGGCCAGATCGGCGCGGTGGTCTCCACGCCACCGTCGATTTCCTCGCTCATGCGGCGTCAACTCCGGCCGAAGCCCGCTGCCCAGCGAGATGCTGCAGATCCTCGACGATCTGCTTCTGCGACATCACGCTCAGGTCGACGACTTCGCGCGCCTGCGCCACGTAATACGCCAACTGTTCGTCGCTGCGCGCAAGCGATTTATCGAGCGCGGCTTCGATTCGCTCCAGATGCGTCACCAGCTTGTCGTTCGATTCGCCGAACACCTTCACGGCGCCGCCGAACGCTTCGCCGAGGCTCGCCACTTCGACGGCACTCCCCGTCACCTGCGCGGCAATGTCGCCCAGTTTGCCGGTTTCGAATTCGACCTTGTCCGTGAAGCGCGTGCCGACCCGCTCCAGCAGATCCGCCGACGTCGCGACCAGCGCGTCGACGGCCGTACGCTGTTCGGTGGAGGCGTGATTCACGGCGTCGAGCAACGTCTCCAGCGTTTCCAGCAAACGCGCGCGCTCCTGCAACATCGCGGTATCGCGGACCATGCTGTCGGACAATTTCTGCCGCAATTCGGCGACGACTTCCGCCGCGGCCTTCGGCGCTTCCGACGCCGCCTGGACCAGTTGCCCGATCTCGGCGATCGTTGCGCTCGCATGCGTTTGCGTCTGCGCCGCGATGTCGCGCGCGGTCTGCTCCAACGTCGCGCAGATTTCCTGCTGACGGCTCGCCGTGCGCTCGCCGGCCTGTTCCCATTTCTCGCTCAACGCGACGGCCATCGAATCGAGTTTTTCCGTCCATGTGGCGAGGCGTTGCTGATCTTGCGCCGCCAGTTCCGTGCGCAGATTCGCGGCGGCTTTGGGGGCTTCGGCGGCGGCATCCACGAGACGCCCGATCTCGGCGATCGTTGCGCTCGCATGCATCTGCGTCTGCGCCGCGATATCGCGCGCGGTTTGCGCCAGCGTCGCGCAGATTTCCTGCTGACGGCTCGCGGTGCGTTCGCCCGTCTGCTCCCACTTCTCGTTCAACGCAGCGGTCATCGTACCGAGCTGTTCGGTCCACGCCGCCAGCCGTTGTTCGTCCCGCGCGCCCAGCGCCGTCTGCAGGTTCGCATGCGACTCGCCGACGTTGGCGAGCAACGACACCGAATGCTGCTCGAAACTCGCGGCGGCCGCCGCCAACGCCTGCCGGTTGTTGTCCGCAAGCGTCTCGCCGACGCGCTCCTGCCGTGACAACGCGTCGTTCCATGCCTGCGAAACGCCTTGCGCCGTGGCGTCCAGCCGCGCGGACACGCCGTCGAGCAAACCGGCCGAGCGTTGCTCGAACGTTTCCGTGAAACGATCGAGCGAAGCCCGCAGATGCTCCGTCAGTTCCTCGCTCGAACGCTGATGCCCGGCCAGCGCCTTGTTCCAGATATCGGCCACGTTCACGGCCGTCGCTTCGAAACCGTTCGACAAGCCGTCCAGTTGCCGCTGCACGGCGTGCGAAACGCTGTCGTGCAACGCGGTGGTCTCGCGCGCGAGACCGGCCATCGTCGCTTCCATCACCGGCTGCAACGCTGCGCCAGCCGCGCGCGTGCTGTCGGCAACACTCTCCTTCAACGATTGCTCGACGGACGCCGCCAGGCGCGTATAAGCGGCCTCGGCCTTGCCATGGAACGCCTCCTGACTAGCCACCTGACGCTCGTTCAGCGCGAGGCTCTGCTGTTCGATGGCCGACATCATCGACTGCAAGCGGTCGACCAATGCGGGCATCACGTCGGCTTGCCGTTGCAGAAGCCTGAAACTCTCGTCGCGCTGATGAGCCTGCGAATAGATGCGCAAGCTCGTGGCGATCTTCAGGTCGAGCGCTTGCGCCGCCTGCAACCGTTCGCGACGGCACAACGCGGCCAACAGCCCGAGCATCGCGGAGGTGGACACGCCCGCGATCGAGGTGCCGAATGCGAATCCCAAACCCTTGACTGGTGCGGCCAGCGAAGCGCGGATCGCCTGCAGATCGGTGGAGCTTTCCAGCGCCAGGCCGGTGCCGCGCAACGTCGCGACCATGCCGAGCAGCGTGCCGAGCATGCCCAGCAACACCAGCAGGCCGACCAGATACGGTGCGAGCGCGGGTCCGGGCAAGGCGACGCGTTCACCTTCGACGCGCAAACGCGCCGCGTTGCGCAAGCTCGGATGCAACGCGTCGAGCCAGGCGCCGAGGCTCGAAGGCGGTCCGGACAAATCCGCGACGGCACGCGTCAACGTGCCGGTCGCCTGGTTGTAACGATGCAGTTCGAGCGAGCCCGCCAGATAGCACACGCCGATCAACAGGGTAACGGCCAGCGCCAGCGGGTTCGAGCCGAGGTAACCCACGGCGATCCAGCACACGGCGGCCAGACCGGCCAGAAATACAACGAGGTCAATACGATATCTGGACATAGTGTCCCAGTTAGCTGGTGCGAAGAGCCGCGAGCAACCCTTCGACCGGTTGAAAACGAACGTCCAGTTCAGCAAGCAACACGCTCTGCATGTCCTTGCGGAACACGTCCAGCCATGCGCCGGGCGTGACCGCCACGGTGTCGTCCTCCGAGGCGGCGGCAGCGGCGAGTGCCGCCTGCTCCGCCGCGCGCAAGCGCTCGAAATGCCCGGCCAGCAGGCCGGGCACGCTGCCCAGCAGGTTCCGCTCGCGCTCGCCGAGTGCGCGCTCCATCACGGCGTCCAGCACCGCGAGCCGCGCCAGCGCGGGCGTTTTCGCGGCCAGCAGGCTGCGCAGGCGCACGCGTAGCGTGCCGACCGCGGTTTCCATCGACTGCTGCAACGCCTGGTAGCGCTGCCGGAACACCGCGTAGTCGGGCGCCGCGTCGGCCGGCGCGGGCTGCGACGGCATGTGGGCTTGCGCGTTTGGCGGCTGATGGATCTGCATGTGGGCCAATCCGCGCCGCTTGCTCGCGACAAGCACACTGTCGCTCGCCACGGACTTCGTCAGCGAAACCCGCACGCGCGCGCATTCGTCCTCTTCGGCGCGGCCGAACCTTCGCGCACCGGCCGGCACGGCGGGCGGTGCGCCGTTCAGCGCCGACGACAGCGCAATGGCGTCGGTCCAGCCGAGCCATTGGCTAAGCCGGTCCGAAAGCGATTGCCGGGATTCGGGGACATCGACATCCGCCAGACGAGCCAGCAGGCGAATGAGCGCCGGGCCGCTGAGAGCTGTGCGCTGGGGGGCTTGCAACATACCACCGGAGTCAAAAAAGTCAGCAGTTTACACGCTGCCGGGGTGGAAGCTGCCGCCGCGCGATTTAGCAGGCTCGCAAGAGACGTATTTCGCAGGACGCGGCGCGGCCGTGAAGCCCGCTCGAACGGGCCGCGCCGGCGGATGACCACGCAACTTTACTGGAGCGGAACGCTCGCGTCGAAGCGCAGGTTGGCGCGCATCCATTGCGCCATCGAGCAGACGGCGATCTGCTTTTGCGCGTTGAAGGTGCGCGCCTTTTGCCACGACACGCCCGCCCCTTCGGCGAACACCACGCGGTATTTGCGCAGCGAGTCGTCCGGCTCGGTCGCGAGTTCGCGCTTCAATTGCGGAACGCTCCATGCCACGCGCTGGGATTTCACGCCGCGCAGGGCGTCGATAGCGTCCGCGAGTTGGCCGTAGGTGACGGTGTCGCCTGCCACGTAGACGATTTCGTCCCTGATGCGCGGTTCGGTGAAAACGATCTCGGCGGTCAGCATGCCGATGTCGTCTGCGGTGGTGACGGTCACCGCGTTGTCCCAGCTGCCGAGCGCATGAACCGTGTTGCGTTCGAGGTCCACCACGCCGAAAGACGGCACAAAGAGGAAACTCGTGAACATGCCCGTCGACACGATCACCCATTCGGTATTCTGTTGCGCGCGCAACAGATCGCGTACGTCGAGTTGTTCGTCGAACAGATCCTGCGCGCTGCCCCGGCCGATCACGTCATAGTCGACGCCGAACTGCCACGGAAAATACCGTTGGATACCGGCGTCGAGCGCGGCACGCGCGAGCTTGAGCTGTACACCTCGACCGCCGACAAACCCGGTGCACGAAATCACGGTATCAAAGCGTCGGAACAAATCGGCAAGCGACGCCTCGGACAACGCGTTGAGGTCGCCCGGCACAAGTTCGACAGCCAGCGCGCGCAGTTCGGCGACGTCTTTCCGCCTGGCCGGATCGTTCGAATCGAGCGCCGACGGACGCAGCAGCGCGGCGACCGACACGCCCGGTTTCACAGCGGCGCGGCGCGCGAGACTGCGCAAGACGGCCATGCCGAGCTCACCGGCGCCGAGAACGAGAATGGATTGAGAATGCGACATGGTAGTGACCTTTTCCGACTGGCGATAAAGTGGACAAGCGAGGTTTGAAAACCGTGCGGGTGCGATCGTGATCCGCCGCTACCCGCGCGGTATTTCACGGGGTCTCAGGCAGGAGTCAGCCTGACGATCTGGAGTCTAGGGGCGCGGGGCATCGGCATTGTTCGCCGCGACGGAATTGACAACGCGTGAGTCCCGAACGCCCGGTTCGAGCGCGTACGGACGTAACGCCGGTCAAACGCAACGCGCGGGGGTATCGCTGTAAGATGATTCCCGCTTCAACGCGCCCATGGACGGCGCGACACGAACCGCACAGGTATCCGGCTCATGGACAAACTTCAAGCGATGACAACGTTTGTGCGCATTGTCGAGGCTCAAAGCTTCAGCAAGGCCGCCGAAACGCTCGCGCTGCCCCGTTCGTCGGTCACGACCATCATCAAGCAATTGGAGCGCGAACTAGGCGCCGCACTACTTCGCCGTAGCACCCGAACGCTCAGTCTGACCGACGCGGGTGAGCGCTATTACGCGTCATGCCGCGCAATCCTCGCGGAAATCGTACGCGCGGAAAACGAACTGTCGACCGACACCGCAGCCCCGCGCGGACGCGTGCGGGCGGACATGCCGGGCGTGATCGGCCGCGGCCTGGTGTTGCCGCGGCTCAAGGATTTCGAGCAGCGTTTTCCCGGTATCGAACTCGTGCTCGGTCTGAGCGACCGCCCCGCGGACCTGATCTACGACGGCATCGACTGCGTGATCCGCACCGGCGCGCTGGCGGATTCGACGCTGACCGGCCGTCGCATCGGCCAGTTGAACTGGATCACCTGCGCGTCGCCGCGCTATCTGAAGGCACACGGCGAACCCGATACCGTGGCGGCGCTGGCCGATCACCGGGCGGTCAACTACATCTCGAACGCGACCGGCCGACCGCTCGACTGGCGCTTCCACGTGCGGGGGGAGCCGCTCACGCTGAGCATGCCGAGCCGCTTCGCCGTCAACGAAACCGAAGCCTATCTGCAATGCGGTCTCGAAGGATTGGGGTTGATCCAGCTGTCGGAGTTCGTCGCGTTGCCGTATCTTCAATCGGGCCGTCTGAAGGAAGTGCTGGCCGACGCGAGAAGCTCACCGGTGCCCGTCTCCATCGTCTATCCGGATGGCCGCAATGCGAGCGGCGCGACGCGGGCGTTCGTGGAGTGGATCGTGGAATTATTCGCACACAGTGACTTCAGGCAGGGCCAATGAACCGTATTCCATTCGACACCGTGGTACTCGGCGCGGGTATCGTCGGCGTGTGCGCCGCCGTGCATCTGCAGAAGCGCGGCCGCCAGGTCGCCCTGGTCGACCGCAAGCTGCCGGGCAATGAGACGTCGTTCGGCAACGCCGGCTTGATCCAGCGCGAAGGTGTCTATCCGTATGCGTTTCCGCGCGACCTGGAGACCTGGCTTCGCTATGCGCGCAACCAGTCACCGGATGTTCGTTACCATGCCGCCGCCCTGTTCAAAATGGCGCCATTCCTATGGCAATACTGGCGCAATTCCCACCCCGCCACGCACGCGGCGATCGCGAAGTCGTATTCGACGCTGATCGAGCGCAGTGTGAGCGAGCACCGCGCGCTGGCCGACGCGGCCGGCGCAAGTGCGCTCTTGCGCCCGACCGGCTGGATGAAGGTGTTTCGCAGCGCGGCGGCTCACGACAAGGAAATCCACGTCGCCGAACGCTGGAAAGCGGAGTACGGTGTCGAGTTCGACGCGCTCGACGCCGTTCGTCTGCAGCAGATGGAACCCGATCTCGACGAGACCTTGCTCGGCGCGGTGCGCTATCCGCAGTCCGATTCGGTGAGCGATCCGCATGCGCTCGTCACCGCCTACGCGAAGTATTTCGAAGCGCTGGGCGGCCGCTTTTTTATCGGCGATGCGGACACGCTTCGCGAAGCTTGGGAAGTCGATACGCAGGATGGAACGATCGCCGCGCGATCGGCGGTCGTCGCGTTGGGACCGTGGTCGGATCGACTGACCACGCGACTGGGTTATCGCTTGCCGCTCGCCGTCAAACGCGGATATCACATGCACTACGCGCCGCAAGGCGCGGCCCGTTTGAACCATCCGGTGCTGGACGCCGAAACCGGCTACGTGCTCGCGCCGATGGCGCGCGGCATCCGCCTGACCACCGGCGCGGAAATCGCCTTGTGCGATGCGCCCAAAACGCCGGCGCAACTCGCCGCGGTCGAACCGGTTGCACGCAAACTGTTCCCGCTCGGCGAGCGTCTGGACGACGAACCGTGGATGGGACGCCGTCCCTGCACCCCCGACATGATGCCGATCATCGGGCCCGCGAGAAATCATCGGGACTTGTGGCTCGCGTTGGGTCACGCACATCACGGGTTGACGCTTGGCCCGATCACGGGTCGCCTGATTGCCGAAATGATGACGGGCGAGGAGACGGCGGTCGATCCGCGACCGTTCAGGGCCGAGCGGTTCTAGATTCCCGCCTAGAAGTGGCCACGTGGTAGCGCCTCGGCCACGTTGAAACGCGAGGCGGGCGGCAAAAAATCACACCAGACATTTAGACGACCAGACGTCGCCATGCGCCTCATCGAGCGCATCGAATCCCGCTCTTCCTCGCTCAAATTCCGCCATCTTCGAATAAGTACGCCTGCACCAAGTCCCCACTTCCCCGCCTCCCCGCACGTTTTTCGTTGAGAACGCTTCTCAATTACAACCGCATTGCATAGAATGCGTGCCGCAAACACTTTGTAATAAACATGGAATGACCGGGTAAGGTTGATGGAACAGCCACCCTGGTCGCCAGCACTCGACGGGGAAGAAAATGAAGTTGCGGTCCGACGAACCGAAGCTCGGGAAACTCAGCACGACACTCTGCGGCATGCTGGCCGCTGGCCCTGCTCTGGCACAGGGCACCGCCGGCACAGCGCCACCCGACAAGGAAGGTCAACTTGCGCCGATCACCGTGCAGGGTCAGGCGGACCACGGCTTCAAGACCGATCGCTCGGCGTCGGACAAATTCACCGCGCCGCTCGTCGACACGCCGAAGTCGGTGACCGTGATTCCGCAGGAACTGATCAGGAGCACCGGCGCCGCGACGCTGACTGAAGCGCTGCGCACCGTGCCGGGCATCACGTTCGGCGCCGGCGAAGGTGGCAATCCGCTCGGCGACCGGCCGTTCATTCGCGGCTACGACGCCTAGGGCAGCACGTTCATCGACGGCATGCGCGACGTCGGCGCGACCACCCACGAGGTGTTCGACATCGAGAGCGTCGAAGTCACCAAGGGTTCGGACGGCGCCTACGGCGGCCGTGGCGGCGCGGGCGGCAGTATCAACCTGATCAGCAAGGCGCCGCATCTGGGCAATTCCGCCGACGGCAGCGCGGGCCTCGGCACCGACCGCTACCGCCGCTTCACCGCCGACGGCAACTGGCAAATGGCCGATCATGCGGCCTTCCGCCTGAACGTGATGAGCCACAACAACGACGTGCCCGGCCGCGACGCCGTCAATAACGAGCGCTGGGGCATCGCGCCGTCGTTCACCTACGGGCTCGGCACGCCGACCCGCATCACCGCGAGTTACTACCACCTCACCACCGACGATCTGCCGGACAGCGGCATTCCGTATTTCTATACGACCACCAACAGGCCGGCCAACGTCGGCACGATCTATCCGGCCAATGTGGACCGTCACAACTTCTACGGCCTGATCGACCGCGATTTCCGCAAGACGACCTCGGACATCGGCACGGTGCGCGTCGAGCACGACATCAACGGCAATCTGACGATCCGCAACACCACGCGCTACACGAAGGCAACTCAGGACTACATCTGGACCCAGCCCGACGACAGCCAGGGCAACGTGGTGAACGGCATGGTCTGGCGCCGTGCGAACACGCGGGCCAGCGACGTCTACAGCCTCGCGAACCAAACCGAATTGTTCGGCGAGTTCAAGACCGGTTTTCTCAAGCACAGTTTCACCACCGGGCTTGAAGTGTCGCGCGAAACCAGTGTGAACGACTCATACACGGTGGCCGCGGCGACCGGCGCGATCTGCAAAACCAAGGGTATCGGCGCGGCCTCGGGCTATAACTGCACGAGCCTGTGGTCGCCGAATCCGAACGACCCGTGGGCCGGTTCGGTGCGTCAGACCAACGACCCGAGCGAACAGCGCACCGTCACCAAATCGGTGTATGCGTTCGACACGATCGAGTTGTCGAAGCGCTGGCAGGCGAACGTCGGCCTGCGCGTCGACGATTACTCGACCGATCTGCGCAACACGATGGCCAATGGCGGCAATCGCGTCTCACGCGACGACACGCTGTTCAACTACCAGTTCGGCCTCGTCTTCAAACCGGCCTCGAACGGCAGCATCTATGCGTCGATCGCGACCTCCTCGACGCCGGCGGGTGCCCTGCTCGGCCAGGGCAGTGAAACGCAATCGTTGACGCCGGGCCGCGGCGGCGTGGGCGCAAACGCCGCCGATCTCGCACCGGAAAAGAACCGCAGCATCGAACTCGGCACCAAGTGGAACGTGCTGAACAACAAGCTCTCGCTGACCGGCGCGCTGTTCCAGATCGACACGACCAATGCGCGCGTCACGCTGCCGAACAACGCCTACGCGATGGTGGGCAACAAGCGCGTACAAGGTTTCGAATTCGGCCTGGCCGGCCAATTGACGAACAGGTGGCAGGTGTTCGGCGGCTACACGTACATGAAGAGCGAGTTGCGCGACAACGGCAAGACCACGTCGGACAACGGCCATCAATTCCCGAATACGCCGAAGAACAGCATCAGTTTGTGGACCAGCTACGACGTACTGCCGAAGTTCACGATCGGCGGCGGCGCGTTCTATATGTCGCAGGTTTACGGCGACACGGCGAACCTGCGCGCGGTGCCGTCTTACTGGCGCTTCGATGGCGTGGCGACGTACCGGATCAACAAGAAGGTCGATCTGCAACTGAACGTGCAGAACATCTTCAACCGGACGTATTACGACCAGGCGTATCCGGCGCATTACGCGTCGATCGCCGCCGGGCGTTCGGCCTTCCTGACGCTCAACGCGCATTACTAAGCAGCGGCGCGATGGAACAGGTGACATTGAAGGCGCTGGCGAGCGTGTCGCATGACGAGTTCGCCGCGATTCTCGCCGGGCCGCCCGCCCAGGCCGCCGCGTGGGTCGCGGCGGCGGCGCAGAACGGCATCGTCGAGGCGCAGGCCGTGTACGGTCAGTATCTGCTCGACGGACACGGCGTGACGCGCGATGCCGGCGCAGCGTTCACGTGGTTCGCCCATGCGGCGCGCCGCGATCATCCAATGGCGATGAACATGCTCGGGCGCTGCTACGCGCACGGCTGGGGCACCACCGCCTGCGCGCCGGTTGCCGTGTATTGGTATCGGCTCGCGGCGCGGTCCGGACTCGATTGGGGCATGTACAACTATGCCTCGGCGTTGGCGCTCGGCAACGGCGTCGAAGCCGATCGGGCGCAAGCGTTGCGGTGGTTTCAGCGTGCCGCCGAACTCGGCCATGCGAAGTCGCTCAACTTCGTCGGCAGCTTTTACGAGGACGGCTGGGAAGTCGATGCGGACGCAAGCATCGCGTTTGACTACTATCGCCGCGCGGCGGAAGGCGGTGATTTTCGCGGTCAGTTCAATTACGCGCGGCTACTGGCCGCGCGCGGCGAGAGCGAAGCCGCGGTGCACTGGCTGCGGCAGGTGCCGCAAACGGCTACCGCTTCGTTCGTCGCGAAGATGCGGACGTGGCTGGCCGCTTCGCCGGTCAAGGCGTTTCAGGCCCTGGCAGACGACTTCAATACGGTGAGCCACGCGGGCAGCCTTGCCACCACGTTCGGCGCCACGCTGAACCCGACACGGGAGTCGCGCGCATGATGCTGCATCTTCCCGGCGTACTCAGCAAGGAGCAGGTCGCGCAATGTCGCGACGTTCTCGACGCGGCGCAATGGATCGACGGTAACGCGACTTCCGGTACGCAGTCTGCACAGGTCAAACGCAACCAGCAGCTAGCGGAAGGCTCACCCGCCGCACGCGCGGTGGGCGATGCGATTCAGGACGCGCTCGGTCGCCATGCTCGCTTCTTTTCCGCCGCGTTGCCGCTCAAGGTATTTCCGCCACTCTTCAACCGCTACGCCGGCGGCGACGGTTTCGGCACGCACGTGGACAACGCGATCCGCCAATTGCGCGGCACCGACTTCCGGATTCGCAGCGATCTGTCGGCGACACTTTTTCTCGCCGAACCGGAGTCGTACGACGGCGGCGACCTCTGCATTGAAGACACGTATGGCGTGCATCGCGCCAAACTGCCGGCCGGCGACATGGTGCTCTACCCCGCTTCGAGCCTGCACCACGTCAGCGCGGTTACGCGCGGCGTGCGGGTCGCGTCGTTCTTCTGGATTCAAAGCATGGTACGCGACGACGGCGAGCGCGCGCTGCTGTTCCAACTCGACAACGACGTGCAGCGCCTCACGGCCGAGAAAGGAGCGGACGACGCGACGGTAATTAGCCTGACCGGCGTTTATCACAATCTGTTGCGGCGCTGGGCGGATGCTTGAGCAAAAAAAACGCCGCGGACCCAATAAAGGTTCGCGGCGTTTTGCCATGCAGAAACCAATCAGACAGCCGCCGCCACCCTACGCGGCGACACGATCGACACCACGAAGCTCACGACGATATTCGCCGCCAGCGCGATCAGACCGATATACACCGGATAGACCGCATCGCCCAGGTGCAGCGCGTACACCGGCTTGAGCCCTTGAATGATGGCAAGGCTCGTGCCGATCACAATGCCCACCAGCCAGCCGAGGAACAAACCCGGTGTATTCAACCGGCGCGTGTACAGCGAGAACACGATAGCGGGGAAAATCTGCAGAATCCACACGCCGCCTAGCAATTGCAGATCGATCGCGTACTGCGTCGGCAGGAACACGATAAACAGCAGCGCGCCGAACTTCACGACCAGCGACACGATCTTCGCCGTGGACGCCTCGCCTTCAGCCGAAATATTCGGCGACACCAGCGGACGCCACAAATTGCGCGTGAACAGATTGGCCGCGCCGATCGACATGATCGCCGCCGGCACCAGCGCGCTGATCGCGATCGCCGCCGCCGCAAAGCCCACGAACCACGAGGGGAAAATCGCGTTGAACAACGCCGGCACCATGTCCGACGCCGACTTCACATGCACACCGGCCGCGATCGCCATATAGCCGAGCAGCGCAATCAAACCGAGCAACAGCGTGTACGCCGGCAGGAAAATCGCATTCTTGCGCACCGTCTTCGCCGATGCGGACGACAACACCGCCGTCATCGTATGCGGATACATGAACGCCGCCAATGCCGAGCCCAAGGCGAGTGAAGCGTAAGCCGTGAACTGCGTCGGCTTCAGAATGATGCCGGTCGCGCCGCCCTTGGCCTTGAAGTAGGTATCGGCCGCGTCGAACACGTGCGCGTAGCCGCCGAGCTTCGCCGGAATCAGCCACACCGCCGCGATCACGACGATATAGATCATGATGTCCTTGACGAACGCGATCATGGCCGGCGCCCGCAGGCCGCTTGCATAGGTGTACAGCGCGAGAATCACGAAGGCGACGATCAACGGCATTTCGCCGGTCACGCCGAGCCCCTTGATCACGACCTGCATGCCGACCAGTTGCAGCGCGATATACGGCATGGTCGCGACGATACCGGTAATGGCAATCGCGGCGGGAAACCACTTGCCGCCGTATTCGCCCTGCACGTAATCCGCCGCCGTGATGTGGTTTTTCGCATGCGCGATTTTCCACAGCTTCGGCATGACGGCGAATACGAACGGATAAACGATGATGGTGTACGGCAACGCAAAGAAGCCATACGCGCCCACCGAGTAAACCAGCGCGGGCACCGCGATCACCGTGTAAGCGGTATAGAAGTCGCCGCCCACGAGGAACCACGAAATCACCGTGCCGAACTGGCGGCCACCGAGACCCCACTCATGCAATTGGGTCAGGTCGCCACGCTTCCAGCGCGCCGCAAAAAAGCCGATCACGGTGACCAGCACGAAGAAGGCGATAAAGACGGTCATCGCGACCGGATTCACGGGGTTCACATCGCTCATTTGACACCTCGGTACACGACGTAAATCAGGAGCGAGGTCAACGGCACCCACAAGAACTGATACCAGTAGAAGAACGGAAAGCCCGCGAACGACGGACGCGTGTCGTTATAGAACGGCAGCCACAACAACGCGATGTACGGGATCAGCAGAATGAGCCAGAGCCATGAACGGCCGGCGGTTGGGGAGGTCTCCACACACGTCTCCTAAGTCTATTATTGAAACCGCGCGCCACGACTTGTGGCCCGGCACGCGGAAACCGGTTAGCTGATATCAGGCGGCAAACCCGAAGTTTGCGGCCGGCGCGGCCAGCCGCCAGACACATGTCCGCCGTCCGGCGCGGGGCCCGCGAGCCACCACTTGCCGCGGGGATGTAGTATTCGCCTTCGTCAGCGTCCTCACAAGCGCGCGACTACGTACGCCGACTACGTAATACTACGTAGCCTGCCTTGCGCAATGCGTCGCGGCCTTTTCACCGATGAAACTCAAAGCGAAGCTTGTCCTGCTAGCCATCGTGCCCTTTCTGGCCGCTATCGCCAGCATCGAAATCGGCGTGCGCCAGGAAGCCATGGCGCTCGCCGAGTCGCAGCACGCGACCACCCAGGCCGCCTACCTGGCCAGCAAGCAACTCGAACTCAAGCACTACGTCGAGCTCGCCTCCACGGCGATCGCGCCGCTATATAACGCCGGCCAGGAGAATGCCCGCGACGACGCGCTGCTGCGCACCCGGGCGCTCGACGTGCTGCGAAAAATGGACTACGGCAAGGACGGCTACTTCTTCGTCTACGACACGCACGGCCGTTCGTTGATGCATCCGCGCGAACCCGATCTGGTCGGGCGCGATCTGTGGGAATTGCGCGATCCGCAGGGCATTCTGACCATCCAGCAACTGCTCGCGGCGTCCGCGCGAGGCGGCGGCTATGTGCGTTACGTGTGGCATCGGCCGTCGACCGGCAAGCTCGCATCGAAACTCGGCTACGTGGTGCCGCTCGAACGCTGGGGCTGGATGATAGGCACCGGCATCTACCTCGACGACGTGGATGCGGCGCTCGCGGACATCGACGCGCGCGCGGCGGCGAATATCGATCGTACGATGCAATGGATCGACGCGATCGCGATGGCCGGACTCGCGGTGATTGCGCTGTGCGCGCTCGTGCTCAACGTCACCGAATACCGCAGCGCCGACGCGAAACTGAAGCGGCTCGCGCAGCAGGTGGTCGAGTCGCAGGAAAACGAACGGGCGCGTCTGTCGCGTGAATTGCACGACGGCATTAGTCAGATGATGGTGTCCGTGAAGCTGCTGCTCGAATCCGCGCTGGCGCGTTTCGAGCGCAGCGAGGTGCGGGTGCCCGCCGCGGAGGCCGCGCTCACCACCAGCTTGACGCGGCTCGGCGATACGTTGCGCGAAGTGCGGCGCATTTCGCATGCGCTGCGTCCGTCGATGCTCGACGACCTCGGCGTAGCCGCCGCGTTGGAGCAACTCACGCGCGAACTCGGCGAGCAGTCGGCGATCGAGATCGGCTTCACGCAGATCATGCACACCCACGCCGCGGTGTTGCCGGACGCGGTCAACACCGTGCTGTTCCGCATCGCCCAGGAAGCGCTGACGAATATCGTGCGCCACGCGCAAGCATCGAGAGCGGCGCTCACGCTGGAGGTTTCACACGACGCCGTCACGCTGACGATCGCCGACAATGGCCGCGGTTTCGACACCGCGCACGCATTCGTCGGCCGACGCTCGGGCGTGGGTTTGCGTAATATGCGCGAACGGCTGGAAGCGTTGGGTGGCAAGCTGTCGCTCAACTCGCAAACCGGCCATACGCTGGTGACCGCGCGCGTGCCGCTCGACACGCCGGTCCACGCGCCCGACTCGCAGGAAAGTTAATCACGTCATGAACGACTCCTCATCCGCTATCGCCCGCTTGCTGCTGGTCGACGATCACCCGCTGGTGCGCGACGGTTTGCGCGCCCGCCTCGAAGCTGGCGGCAATTTCGAAGTGGTCGGCGAAGCCGGCAATGCGCAGGAAGCCCTCGCGCTCGCCGCCGACATGACGCCTCATCTCGTGCTGATGGACGTCGGCATGAACGGGATGAACGGCATCGCGCTGGCCGGCATGTTTCATGAACGCTTTCCGGCGATCCGGGTGCTGATGCTGTCCATGCACGACAACCTCGAATACGTGACGCAAGCCGTGCGCGCGGGCGCCAGCGGCTACGTGCTCAAGGATTCGCCGGCCACGGAGATCATTCAGGCGATCGGCGTGGTGCTCGACGGCAAGCAGTTTTTCAGCGCGGGGCTCGGTGCGCGTTTGATTCAGGCGTCGGCAAACCAGTCGCCGGTTGAACGACTCACGCCGCGCGAGCGCGACATTCTCGACGCGCTCGCGGAAGGCCTGTCGAGCAAACAGATCGCGCAGCGCAACGACCTGTCGGTGCGAACGGTGGAGACGCATCGGCTGAATCTGAAGCGCAAGCTCGATATCGAAGGCCAGGCGGAGCTGATCAAGTTCGCCGTCGAAAATCGACGCACGAAGAGGTGAACGTATGAGGACAAAACGTCGGATCGCCGTGCGGCTCGCCAGTCTGATGTTGTTTGCCGCGACCCTTCACGCCCAAGCGGAACCGCTCCGCGTCAATCGCGGTCACGACCCGTTCTTGCAGATTTCCAGCGCAATCGATCATTGCCCCGCGCCGCTAGGTCCGCTCGAAACCGAGCAGGAATGGCTCGACGACAGCCATTACCGGATCGAGCGCGGCAATAGTTGCTGGGTGGAAGGACGTTGCCGTTTATCGAACGGCTATCTCTACGACGCGGAAATTGCCGATGCCGTGCAGCGGCGCCTCGCGAACATCAACTACGCGACTCACTGGCGCGAACAGTCGACCTTGTGGCTCACGCTGCAGCGCCGTTTCATCTATGTGCAAGGCTGCGTGGCACCCGGCTTCGACAAGCAGGCCTTTCTCACCGAACTCGGCAAAACTGCAGACGTGGAGCGCGTAATCGACGACACGACCAACAATCCGAATGCCGCGCGACTGCCGTACAAAACGCTCGCGGATCCGGACAAACCGCTGCTCGATCCCGGTAACTAACAAAAGTCTCCGCACGCGAAAACACCGCACGCGCCATACCCACTATTTCGCTGCAACACCTTTATCGGCAATCGGACATAGCAACGCAGAAATCGATCTTTGGCCGTCCTGACGTCATTGCTAACATCGGCGACCCGACACACACCCGGTCACCACAACAATGACAACACATCGATCGCAACCCCCTGCCCTGCGTCTCGGCATCATCGGCGCAGCCGTCGCCAGCCTCATCGTCCTTGCTTCCTGCGGCGACAGCAACGTGCCCGGCGGCGCAACGCCCCCCGTTGTCGCGCAGAAGCGCCCGAACATTCTGTACATCATGGCCGACGATCTCGGCTATTCCGACATCCACGCATTCGGCGGCGAAATCAATACGCCGAACCTCGACGCGCTGGTGCAATCGGGTCGCATTCTGACCAATCATCACACCGGCACGGTCTGCGCGATCACGCGCTCCATGCTGATCTCCGGCACCGATCACCATCTGGTCGGCGAAGGCACCATGGGCGTGCCGACCGATGAACGCAAAGGGCTGCCCGGCTACGAGGGTTATCTGAACGACCGCGCGTTGTCGGTCGCGCAACTGCTGAAGGACGGCGGCTATCACACGTATATGGCCGGCAAGTGGCACATCGGCTCCGGGATTGTCGGCAGCGCGACGGGTGGCGGGCAGACGCCGGATCAATGGGGTTTCGAGCACAGCTATGCGCTGCTTGGCGGCGCCGCGACCAATCACTTCGCACATGAAGTGGCGAATTCGCAGAACTACACCGAAGACGGCCAATACGTGCAGCCCGGCCAACCCGGACAACCGGGCGGTGCGGGCGGCAGCCCCGCCGTGTTCTACTCGACCGACTTCTACACGCAACGCCTGATCTCGTACATCGATTCGAACAAGGGCGACGGCAAACCGTTCTTCGCCTACGCGGCTTATACGTCGCCGCATTGGCCGCTGCAGGTGCCCGATCCCTATCTGCACAACTACGTCGGCCAATACGACGCGGGCTACGACGTGATTCGCAACGCGCGCATCGCGCGGCAAAAAGCGCTCGGCATCATTCCGAACGACTTCGTGCCGTACGGCGGCGCATCGGAAACGCTTGTCGCGAGCGCGGCCACGCCGAACAACGGCACGGTCAACGCGAAGTACGTGAGCGCGGTGCATAGCGCGGTGCAAGGCTATACCGACTACGGTCCGGGCACGGTGAACAAAACGTGGGCGAGCCTCTCGCCGGCCGAGAAGAAAGCGCAGGCCCGCTACATGGAAATCTACGCGGGCATGGTCGAGAATCTCGATCACAACATCGGCCTGCTGATCCAGCATTTGAAGGACATTGGCGAGTACGACAACACCTTCATCCTGTTCCAGTCGGACAATGGCGCCGAAGGCTGGCCGATCGATTCCGGCGCCGACCCGACCGCCACCGACACCGCCAATGCCGCCGACCCAATCTATTCGCAACTCGGCACCGACAACGGCAAGCAGAACGCGCAACGGCTGCAATACGGTTTGCGCTGGGCCGAAGTAAGCGCGACCCCGTTCCGGTTGACCAAGGGCTATTCGGGTGAAGGCGGCGTGTCCACGCCGTTGATTGCGCATCTGCCCGGCCAGACCACGCAGAAGCCGACGCTCCGCGATTTCACACACGTGACCGACAACACCGCCACGTTTCTCGCCGTCGCACAGATTTCACCGCCCACGCATGCCGCGCCGCCGCTGATCAACACGCTCACCGGCGTCGATCAGAACAAAGGCAAGGTGGTCTACAACAATCGCTATGTGTATCCGATCACCGGGCAGTCGCTGCTGCCGTTGCTGAACGATCAGAGCACGGCGGCGGTACACAGTGCGTCGTTCGGCGACGAAGCGTACGGTCGCGGCTATCTGCGCAGCGCCGACGGCCGCTGGAAAGCACTGTGGACAGAGCCCCCGCTCGGTCCCCTGGACGGTCACTGGCAACTGTATGACATGAGTGCCGACCGCGGCGAAACGCAGGACGTGTCGACGCAGAATCCTTCGGTGATCGACGGTCTCATTCAGCAATGGAACAGCTATATGAGCAGCGTCGGCGGTGTCGAGCCGTTGCGGCCGCGCGGCTACTATTGAGTCGCGAGCGCGCCATGACAGTACGTTTCAGGGTGAAGCGCGCCACCGCGCTTTACGGCGCTTACGCCGCAATCGCCGTGGCGGCGTTCGCCGCCGCTTTTACCGCTGCCATCGCCGCTTCGGCGGCATTTGGCGGCGCTAAGGCGGGCGCGTTCGACGACCTCAATCGCTCGCGCCCGCTGGTCCCGCTCGGCTCCGAATCGCAGTGCGAGCGCTACGGCGGATTGCCCGCCCGCTGGCGCGACGATCCGCGAGCCGGCATGGTGCACCTGCGTGGCGGCGACTTCGTGTTCGGCAGCAAACTCGGCTATGAAGACGAGCGTCCGGCCGGCGACGGCAAGACACACGTCGCCGGTTTCTGGATCGATCAGACCGACGTGACGAATGCGCAATTCGCGGCCTTCGTCAAAGCAACGGGCTATGTCAGCGATTCCGAACGCCAGGGCGGCGCCGTGGTGTTTCATACGCCGACGCGCGACGAGATGAACGCGCGCGATCTGGCGTGGTGGACGTGGGTGAAGGGCGCGGCGTGGAATCATCCGAGCGGGCCTGACAGCACGCTCGACGGTCGCATGAATCAACCGGTGACGATGGTCACGCAAGCCGACGCGTTCGCCTACGCACGCTGGCTCGGCCGCGACCTGCCGAGCGAAGACGAATGGGAATTCGCAGGCAAAGCGGGCCACGAAGGCGCGGATCTCGACACCGCGCCGCGCGACGAATACGGCAAGCCGAGTGCGAACTATTGGCAAGGCGTGTTTCCCGTGTTGAACACGAATGAAGACGGCCACGTGGGTCTTGCTCCAGTCGGCTGCTATGCCGCTAACGATTTCAGGCTCTACGACATGATCGGCAACGCATGGGAATGGACCCGCGACGTCTACACGGGTCCGCACCAATCGCACACCAATGGCGATACCGCCGCGGTTGCGCCGCACGGCCGCAAGCACGACACGCCGATGGTGATCAAAGGCGGTTCGTTCCTGTGCTCGCGCGACTATTGCGTGCGTTATCGCGCGGCGTCGCGCGAACAGCAGGAAGCGGATTTGCCGGCCTCGCATATCGGCTTTCGCACGGTGTCGAGGGACGCGTCATGAAGCCCCTTCAATTTGCCATGGCGCTGCTGCTGGGCGCGACATGCCTGCTCCAACACGCGGAAGCTGCGGAACCGCAGGTCGTCAGGATCGGCGTGATTCCCGGCGCACAGGCACAAATCATGGACGAAGTACGCCGTGTTGCAGCCCGCCAGGGACTCACGCTCGAAGTCGTGGTGTTCGATCGACCCGAGCGCATCGACGCGGCGCTCGCCGCGAGCCAGATCGACGCGGCAAGTTTCGAAGACGGTCCGAGTCTCGACGCGCAGCGCAAACAGCACGACTATCCGCTCACCCGAGTCACGACGACCGTGACGTTTCCCATCGCGCTGTACTCGCGCACGCTGACGAACCTCGGCCAGTTGCAACGCGGCGCGACGATCGCGATTCCCGACGACGCCGACGGCACCTCGCGCGCACTGATCCTGTTGCAGAATTTCACGCTGCTGACCTTCAGGGACAGCGCCGGCCTGCATGCAAAGCTCAGCGACGTCACCAGCAACCGGCTGAATCTGAAGATTCGCCGTGTGCCGCGCGCGCATCTGTTCGACACCTTGAATAGCGTGGCCTTCGCGGTGATCGATAGCGACGACGCAGCGCGCGCGGGTCTCTATCCGGCGCGCGACGGTCTCGGTATCGAAGACGCGCGCTCGCCGTACGCAAACGTGCTGACCGTACGCGACGCCGACCGCGCGCAGCCGTGGGTTTCGCAACTGATCGCCGCGTATCACTCGAACGACGTCGCGCATTTCATCCTGACGCGCTATCAGGACTCAGTGCGCCGGCCGTGGTAAATACCTTCTCGTTCGCGTGCTCGGCGTGTGGCAAATGCTGCAACAGCCCACCGGCAATGACATTGCCGGAGTTGTTCCGGCATCGCGATCTGTTCGTCGGCTGTCTGGCGATTGGCCGCGTACCGAGCAAGCGGACCGGCGAACGGCTGCGTGCGGGTCGCTATGAAAGCGTGCTCGACGAAACAGATGCCGCCGCGTTTGCCTCGCTCGCGGATACGTTGCTGCATGGTCGCGGTGACACCTTCAGCATCGTCACGCAGGGCTACGACTACCCCTCTCTCGCACGCTGCCCCGCGCTCGAAGACGACGGACGCTGCGGCATCCACCTGAAGGGGAAACCCGTCACATGCGAAGTCGTCCCACTCGATCCACTCGTGCCGGACAAGTTGCAGCATCTGGTGCTGGCCGGGCGCAATCAAAGCGCGCTGTATCTTGGCAACGATTGCATTCAGGAAGGACCGCACGCCGACGCGACGCTGCTGGTTGCCGACGGGCGCATCGAAGACGCGACCGCGCGGCACGCGTTGGCGCGCCGCCGCAGCGCGCTCGAACAGGAGAAGGCGATGTGGGGTCGCGCCGTATTCGAATCGCTACGTAAGGACCTGTTCGAATCGCCCGCCGCGTTGGCTCGCATTCCCGCAGGCGGCTTTCTGACAATTTCGATCGTGCCGGCGCTGCTGGCCGTAGCGGGCGCGTCGGTGCGCTGCCGGGAGCGGTGCCTCGACTATATCGACAGTCAACTTGCGTTGATCGAGCGCCGCATTGCGCAAGCGTTGTTGCGCCGCCGGCTCGACGACCGTCCGGTCACGCAGGAACTGCGTGGCTTCGCCAACGCGTTTCAGCGCGCCAGAACGCTGCTCGCCACGCCGCTAGCAAGCCGGAGTGAAGACAGGGCCTTCGCGGCGAGCGTCGAAGCCTACTTATCCAGCGCGGACGCTAACTAATCGGCTGTGCCACCGCGGTCGCTGTTCTCCTTGATGATTCGCGCGATCAACGCGTCGGCATCGCGCGAAACGTTATCGTGCACACGAGTCGTCTGGGTCGCCGCTGGTGTGTCGTTGCCGATCAGATGACCGCCGCGCTGGTGCGTATCCACCGACACCTGCATCGACAAACCCAACCGCAACGGATGTGCGGCCAATTCCGCCGCATCCAGCGAAATCACAATCGGCACGCGCTGCACGACCTTGATCCAGTTGCCGGCCGCGTTCTGCGACGGCAACATTGAAAAGGCGCTACCCGTACCCGCCGAAAAACCTTCCACATGGCCGCGATACACCACTTGCGAGCCATACACGTCCGATACGATACGCACCGGCTGCCCCACCCGCATGCTACGAATTTGCCCTTCCTTGAAGTTGGCCTCGACCCACAAGCGTTCGAGCGGAATGATCGACATCAACGCGAGCCCCGGCCCGACCTGCTGTCCGATCTGCACCGAACGCTGGCCGACTGTGCCGTCCACCGGCGACACCACGGTCGTGCGCTGAACATTGCGGTACGCGAGCCGCAATTGCGCCGCAGCTTGTAATACCGTCGGACTCGATTCGATCGAAAATTTGCCGCCCAGCGCACGCGCGGCGTCGAGCTGAACCTGCGCGGACGCAAGGTTCGCTTGGGCAACCGCCACCGTCTCCCTGGCGCGCGCCAGTTCTTCCGGCGACACGACTTCCACCGACGCATGGTCGCGCGCCGCTAGTGCGCGTTGCGCCAATGCGAGTTCGGCGCGGCGCGCGTCGATGGATTGCACGTACAGCTTGCGCGAAATCGTCGCGTTCGCCACCTGGCGCACGGCCAGCGTCAATTGCGCACGAGCCTGCGCGAACGCGGCGGCCGCTTCGGTATCGTCGAGCTTGACGAGCGGCTGACCGGCGCGCACCTGGCGTGTGTTGTCCACCAGAATATCGGTGACGGTGCCCGGTATTTGTGCTGCGATCTGCACGATGTTGCCGGCCACGTAGGCGTCGTCGGTCTCCTCGTAGAAGCGCGCGCTCAATCCCCAGTACGTGAGCCACGCCGCCCCGGCGAGCGCCACCACGCCGAAGAAAATGGCGAAGCGGCGTCGTCGTACCGCACTTTTGCGCTCGTGCAGCGTCTCCGCCGGGTCCGCCATGCTGGCCGCGTTGGACTGTTCCTGCGTCCAGCCGGCGGCATGCTGTGCCTGTTTATCGTTGTGCATTCAATCGAAGTGCGTGTCCATGATGCGTGCGTGGGAGAAAAAGGCCGGCTGCGAATGTGCGATCGGCGCGCCAGCCACGTTGCGTTCGTCGAACCCGCCGCCGAGCGCGCCGACCAGCGCCACTTGCAGCAAGCGACGACGCCCTTGCAGATCGACCTGCTGCGCGCGTTCGTCGAGTAGCGACAGATCCGCGAGCGTCACGTCCTTCTGCATACCGATACCGCGCCGGTGCCGCTCCTCGGCAATCGCGACGATGCGCGAGGCCGCATCCACCGCGCGCGTCTGCTCCAGCGCGAGCGTGTCGGCCGTGCGCAGCGAGGTAAGCTGCTGGGCGACTTCGCCAAGCGCCTGGTCGATCGTTTTGTTGTAAAGGCCAACGGCCGCGTCGACATTGGCGTAGTCGCCGCCTAGTTGCGCGCGCAAGCGCGTTCTGTCGAAGATCGGCAGCGAAATGGCCGGCCCCACCGAACCGGTCAGCGCGGCACGCGAGAACAGCGCGGCCGGCGTCAATGCGGTTAGCCCGGCAAACGCCACCAGATTCACGTCGGGATAAAACTGCGCGCGTGTCGCGTCGGTATTTGCGAGCGCCGCTTCGGCCCGCAACCGCGCCGCCACGATGTCGGGGCGGCGGCCGAGCAGATCGACCGGCAGTTGCGCAGGCAACGGACTGTCGGCAGTCGCGGCAAGTCGCGGGCGACGCAACGACAAGCCGCGCTCCGGACCGCGCCCCGTCAACACGCCGATCTGCAACTCGGTCAACTGGATCCGCTCGTCGTTGAGCGCCTGCTGCGACGCGAGGCGGCTGCGCTTGAGCGAAGCGTCGGCCGCGTCGTACGCATTGTCGATGCCGCGCGCGCCCCGCTCGCGCAGCACGGCGTCGACGTGGTCCGCTGCCTGTTGTTTCTGCAACAGGATTTCCTGCATCGCGAATGCTCGGTCGAGTTCGCAGTAGAGCGTCACGAGAGCGACTGTCAGTGTGAGGCGCGCCTGTTCGGCGTCGACGCGAGCGGCGTCGCGCGTGGACAGCAGGCTGCGTGTCAGCGCGGCGTTTTTACCCCACAGATCGAGCTGGTAGCTCAAACCGGCGATCACCGCGGACGGCGACACCGTCGAATCGTTGAACAACTGCACCGGAATCTGCTGGCCACCGACCGACACGTCGGCCACGTTATCCGGCTGTGGCAGACGGCTCTTGCTGACCGACGCGACCGCCGTGCCGGTCAAGCCCGTCAGCGAGGCGAACTGCTCCAGTTGAGCCTGCGCGGCGCCGACTCGCGCCTTGGCGATCTGCAGATCGGGATTGTTTTGCAACGCTTCGGCGGCGAGTTCGTTCAGTTGCGGATCGTTGTAGCGCTTGACCCAATCGGGTGCGGGCCATGCGCCGTTCGCGCCTGGGCCAACGGTTCGCGCAAGCGCATCGGTGGAAGGCTTGAGCGGCTCGACGTTCGTGTGCAGACCGGCATCGCTCACGCAGCCGTTGAGCGTCGCGGCAAGAAGCAGCAGCAGCGTCGTTCGCGTGAAGAGACGGCTTGATAAGCGTTGGCTCATGTCGTGCGTCTCGCGGCACATCAGGAATGACGCGGCTGATGCAACGCGCCGTCGCCGCCGGCCGGCGCCATCGCGGTGCGCGCTCGCGCCGCCTTGGCTGCAAGACGTGGACGCGTTTGTTCGAGCGGTCCCATGTGGCAGAACAGACCGTCCCATAAGCCCAGCGCGATTGCATTGAGCTTCGCCAGCTTGTCCTGCTCGGCCAGCACGATCTGCACGATCTGCCACAGCGTCAGCAGATTCGGCACAACGGCAACGGGCAAACGTAGTCCATATTGCAGCGCGAGTTGCATGGCATTGCGCGCGCTGTAGTAGCGGCGAAAGCCGGGGTGATTCATCGTCGTCATTTCGAACGCACCCAGTTTGTGGCGGCGCCGCGCGCCGATCCGATGCGACAGCACCAGCTGCGGCACGACGTACAAAGGCACGTTGCGCAACAGCGCGCGCAGACAATATTCGGTATCGACGTGATCGATGAACAACGTCTCGTCGAAACGGCCCAGGCGCGCGAACGCCTCGCTCGATATCACACAGCCCGATGAGATCAGAAACGCGCAGCGCTGCAACGCGGCGTCGGCGCGCACCGACAGCCGCTCGACCGCGAGCCCGCTAGTGGCGAGTTCGGGCAGAAAGCGCTGGTCGTTTTCATCGAAGATGCGCGGCCCCAGCAAATACGCGTTGCCGGCAAGCGAGGCGCAACGTTCCCGCATCACGGTGAAATAGTCAGCAGGGGTCTCCGAATCCTGGTCGAACAACGCGACCGCATCGACGCCCTGCTCGAACAGTGCGTGCAGGCCGCCATTGAAAGCACCCGCAATGCCTTGCCGGTTGCCGTGATGCAACAGCGCGACGCCCGCCGCTTTCAACAGTGACGCCGCGCGCGCGTCGGGCTGCGGCGAGTTGTCGACCACGAGCAAACGGTCGCACAGGTGGCGCATGGCCGCCGCACGTGCGAGTTGCTCGTCGCTCGGATGAAACAGCACGATCAGTGCGCCCAGCGTCGTCATCGCGATCTCCTTAGTGTCCCATGGTCATGGCCGCGCCCCGCTTCGGACGCGTGAGCCACATCATCGCGGCGAGCACGAGACACGTGACGCTCGCCATCTGGAACATATCGCCGGTGGCCATCATGTAGGCCTGTTGCTGCACCACGTGATGCAAGGTGGTGAGTTCGCGCGCACCGTCGATACCCATGCCGTGCAGGCTCTGCACGAAACGCTGCGTATTGCCCGACGCTTTCGTCACGGACTGCGCGACGACGTCGTAGTGATACAGCGCGCGGTTGTCCCATAGCGTGACGCTCATCGCGGTGCCGAACGCCGCCGACAACGTCCGCAAAAAGTTCGACAGGCTGGAGGCGGCGGCGAGTTTGTCGTCGGACACCCGCGAAAGCGTCGCGGCCGTGAGTGGAATGAAGAAACACGGCAACCCGATGCCCTGGATCAGACCCGGTGTGATGATTTGCGTGAAGCTCATGGTCAGCGTGAAATGCGCGTCCCACCACAACACGGCCGCGAACACGAGAAAACCGAACGTGGCAAGCATGCGGGCATCGAAACGCGCGGCGTAGATGCCGACCAGAATCGAGAACACTAAGGCCAGCACGCCGAGTGGCGCCGTGGCCAACCCGGCCTGATACGCGGTGTAGCCCATCACCGCCTGCAACCACAGCGGAAAGATCACGCCGACCACGGAGAAGCTCATCATGCCGAGCGAGATGATCAACACGCAGAACGAAAACGTGCGGTCGCGAAACAGGCTCAGATCGATCACCGGGTGCCGTTCGCCCGCTTCCCAGATCAGCAGCGAGACGATCGTCAGCGCGGCGACGATCGCCAGCGTCAGGATCAACGGAGAATCGAACCAGCCACGGTCGTGGCCGAGGTCGAGCACCACTTGTAGCGACCCGACGCCGACGATCAGCAGCACGATACCCGGCAGATCGATCGGCGCGGCGCGGGCGGCGCCGGCGCTACGCGCGTCGCCGCGTAGTAGCGTCATGCACACCGCGAACGAGAAGATGCCGATCGGCAGATTGATCAGGAAGATCCACGGCCATGAGAAGTTATCGATAATCCAGCCGCCGACCACCGGACCGAAAATCGGCGCGAGCAGCACCGTCATCGCCCACAGGGCGAGCGCCACGATCCGCTTGTCGGGAGGAAAGGTGCGCAACAGAATGGTTTGCGACAGCGGCACCATCGGCCCCGAAAACAGCCCTTGCAACGCGCGGCACACCACCAGCAGGTGAAAGTCGCCGGCCACACCGCAGAGCAGCGACGTCAGCGTGAAAAGAATCACGGCGGCGAGAAACAGCCGCGTTTCGCCGAGTCGGCGCGACAGCCAACCGGTCAACGGCACCGCAATCGCGGCGGCCACCGAGTAAGAACTGATCACCCACGTGCCCTGGCTGTTGGATACGCCCAGACCGCCGGAGATGGCGGGCACCGCCACGTTGGTCACGGTCGAATCCAGCACTTCGATAAAGGTCGCCAGCGACAAGGCGAAGGTCAGCAACGCGAGCCGCATGCCGCGTACGTGCGGTGTGCCTGACGGGCTGCCCACGCTGCCCAGGTTGTCGCCACTCGTATGCATGCCGTCCGGCTCGCGCTCGCGCTCGCGCTGCGCGTCAGGCCAACCTGCGCCTTCCGGCCGTGGCGTGGCCGTGCTCATACACCGTGTCCGGTCGCCGCCATGGCGAAACGGGGCACACGCTCGCGATCCGGCAGGCGCGCACTGCCGCGCATGAACCCTTCGATAAAGCGCGCGGCAGCGCCACAGCCGTCCGGCGACGCGGCCAGCTGGTCCTGCATGCGCCCACATTGCGTCGCGATCGACGGATCGCCGAGCACCTGCTTCAGCGCGCGCGCAAGCGCTTGCGCGTGCAACGGTCCGTCGAGCCGCACACCGCAACCGCTCGCCACCACCCGCTGCGCGTTATCGAACTGATCGTGCGCGAACGGCGTGACGACCTGCGCGATCCCCGCGGCATACGCCAACGCCGCCGTGCCGATGCCACCGTGATGCACCAACGCCCGGCAGCGCGGCAGAAGCGTCCGCATCGGCACGTAGCGCCGCTTCAGCAGCACGCCTGACACAGACGAGCCGGCGCACGGCTCCGGCGCCCGCGGCGTCAGCAGCAGGCCGCGCAGCCCGCTTTCACGCAGTACGCCACGTACGACCTCCTCATGGCGCGCGTGGTCGATCAGCGTCGAGCCGGCGGTGAACACCACGGGCCGCTCCCCCGCCTCGAGAAATGCGTCGAGTTGCGGATCGGGCGGGGGTTCTCCCATATCGTTGAAGAGCGGAAACCCACTCAGCCGATGCGGCGTGGGCCAGTCCGGCTGCGGTCGCGCGAACCACTCGGGAAAGAGGCACAGCACGCCATCGGTCGAATGAAGCCACTGGCCGAAAATACGGGTGGCCGGTGCCAGCCTCAGTTGTGCGCGCAACGTATTCAACGCCGGTCCACAGACCTTATCGAGCACCTGCCGCTCGATCACGCGCAGCAACGCCGACTTGACGACGAGTGGCAAGCCGCGCGGAATCGTCAGACGCGGATGGGTCGGCGGCGCATGCGCGGACAGCAACGTGGACGGCGACACCTGCACCGACACCAGCGGCACGCGATACAACTCCTGCATCAGCCGCGCGGAAAACGCCCACAGCGTGCCAACGAGAATCGTATCGTCGTCGGTCAAGGAAACGAGGGTCTGGAAGTGCGGCAGCAACGTCGGTGCAATCACCGCCCACAACGTGCGAAACGAGGTGCGCGGATTCCATAGCGCCGGGTTCGCCATGGCCGCCGCGTATTCATCCTCGCTACCGATCGGTCGGAACGCGAAACCTTGCCGACGCGCCACCGCCTCGAAGGGCGGATGACTGCAGAAAACGATCTCATGCCCGCGCGCCGCGAGAGCCGCGCCAATGCCGAGCAGCGGATGAACGTCGCCCGCCGAGCCGATCGCGGTAATGATGACTCTGGTCATACCGGCAACTCAGAAGAGACCGGGAATCAATGCGGCCACATCGCGGCGATACTGTGCGTACGCACCGCCGAAATGACCGGTCAGCCAGCTCTCCTCGACACGCACCTTGTACGCCAGCGACGCGAAGATCAGCAGCAGCCCGGCCGCGCCGCGCCATTGCATACCGATGATCGCAGCGCCGACGAGCGCCAGCAGACACCCTGTATAAATAGGATGCCGGACCAACGCATAAGGCCCGCTGCGCACCAGTTCGTGTCCTTCCTTCAGCGTGACCGACACGCTCCAGTTGGTGCCGAGATGCAGCCGCGCCCATATGGAAAATGCCAGGCCCGCCAACAGCACCGCGAGACCGGTGAGTTGCACCGTGCCGATCGCCTGCGGATCGAACGACCACGCCACGCGATTGAAGTCCGGCAGCACGATCAACGCGCCGCCCGCAATCAGCGGGATCGACTGCAACGTGCGCGATCGCGAAGCCTCCTTGCGCGCGGTCGCCTTGACCCGGTTCGACGTCGCGATCCAATACACGACCCACGCCGTCCACGGCATGGCGATGGTAATGCTCTGAGCGAGATTCATGGCAGTTCGGCCTGTTGGAACGAGTGATCGGCGGGGGTCTGCAACGCCACGTTGCCGACGTTGGCTATGTCGGCCACGTTAGCAACAGGCACTTGCGGCACCGGCAAAAGGGACGATCGTGCGGCAAGCGTCTCGAAGCAATCGAGCGCGCGTTGCACCGGCGGCGGCCCGAAGTAGTCGAGAATCGCGGCGCGCACCTGGCGCAGCGCCGGTTTGCCTTCGAGGTCGAGGAAATGGCCGGCCTGTCCGATCGTCGCGAATTCGGCGCGCTTCAGATGCACGCTCAACGAACGGACGTCCTCCGGCGTGGTGTATTCGTCGAGATCGCCATTGATGAACTTCAGCCCGCAATCAATATTGCGGAATTCATGCAGGTACTGCTCGGGACGAATCGCCAGAATCTGCTCGACGTGAAACGCCACCTGCTCCTGCTCTTCGCGTGGCAACGTCGTCAGATAGCGATAGTTGTAGAGTTTCATGATGCGCGACAGATGCTTGCCCACCGTGTCGTTGAGCAGTTGCGCGGCCTTCAGGTTTTCGCCGGCCGCTATATGGTCGCGCGCGGCGGTGACGTAAGCGGTCATCGCCTCGTTCAGGCGTGGCGAGAACGACGCGATCACCGCGCGCCTCACGCTGGTGCGTTCCCGCGACAACGCCAGCAACGAGGCCACACCGCCCCAGGAAACCGATAACAGGAAACTCGGTTCGAATAAGCGTATTAGATAAAGCAGAATGTCGACTTCGTCGTCTTTAGACAGAACGAAGCTGCATTTATTATGCGTTTTCGATTGCCCGGCATAAGGCAAATCAAAACAGATAGGGTTATAGCGTTCGCCGAGATATTTGATTGTCTGACCGAACGAAGCTGTGGTAGCCAGCGCGCCGTTGATCAGAATAACACTCTCGAAGGCCGGATCGAATACGTGACGTTCAACGTAGACTTTCAGGCCCGCGGGCAGCGGAACAAGGAGTTTTTCGATGGGCATGGCGTATTCGCATGCACTTGCGTCGAAGCAAATGCGTCCCGATACCGCGCCCGCGCTTGCGGACGCCTTGCGGCCGTGCCACCGCGGATCAGGCCCATGCGACTTGCCGTTGCGCCGGCAAGTCTGATCCGCGACGACCGCTCCTGCACCGAAGCCTTAGCTTTCGGTGCCTCGTGAACTATCTTATATGCACTAATTGAATGCACGCTAGAAACGGCCAACCGTGCTATTCATTGAATACCAGTCTGTCACTTCTGCGTTAAGACTAGATGTCAATATACGATAGCAAACCGCTTTTTAAAACAATTTAAAAACTATTTTTTTAGAAAAACCAATTCATGCAGACGGCATGAGAAATGCGATGTTTAGGCGAATGTAGTCTATTTGTCAGAGTTGCGTATCCAGTAACGGGATGCATTTTTCGATCAGCCTCTCGGTGAGCGGCCGGTGCAACCAGGCTTCGAGCGTGATCTGCTGCGATTGTTTGAGGTCGTCGGCGAAGACCGTTGTTTGCTGCTTCGCGAAGTCGCGGTCGTAGATGTTCAGATTCGCTTCGTCGTTGAGTTTGAACGAACGACTGTCGAAATTGGTGGAGCCGACCGACACCAGGTACTCGTCCACCACCAGCAATTTGCAGTGGAACATGGTGGGCTGATACTCGAAGATTTCCACACCTGCTTCAAGCAGATCGCCCCAACACGCACGCGATGCTTCGCGAACCGTGTGCGTGTCGATGCGTTTGCCCGGTGTGATGATTTGCACTTTCACGCCGCGCTTTGCGGCCTCGACGATCGCGTTGATCGTTAGCTTGTCGGGCACGAAGTAGGCGCTCGCCAGATGAATGCTATGAGTGGCCGCCGTGATCGCCATCAGATACATCAACTGCATGTCGTCGCTGCCGCCCGACGGCGAACTGCTGAACATATGCGCGAGCCCCTCGCCGGCAGGTTCGACGTCCGGAAAGTAGTTCGCACCATGCAACACGTTGCCCGACGCTTTGACCCAGTTGTCCATGAACACGGCTTGCATGTGACCGACCACAGGTCCGGCAACGCGGAAATGCGTGTCACGCCAATGCTTTTCATCCTGCGCATGACCGATCCATTCCGGCGCTATGCCCACGCCGCCGGTGAAACCAATTCGCCCGTCGATCACCAGCAGCTTGCGGTGCGTTCGATCGTTCATCCGACCGAGGCCGGTCCAATGCGGCTTGTGATACTGAATGACTTCGGCGCCGCCGTCGCGCAGCAGATTCAGATAGCGCTTGTCCATTTTCGACGAGCCGACCCAATCGAGCAGCACATGCACCGCAACGCCTTCGTGTGCTTTATCCGCTAATGCCTGGGCAATCTGTTCGCCTATTTCACCGGACCAGTAAATGAACGTCTCGAAGGTAATGGTGTGGCGCGCGGCTCGAATGCCTTCCAGCATCGACGGAAAAATGCGGTCGCCGTTGAGCAGCATCTCGAAGCGATTGCCGGTAATCACCGGCGGACCGAGCAACAGTCCCATGGAACGCAGGAATTGCGGATCGTCGCTGGCATAACGCCGCTCGATCTTGTGTTCGATCTTCTTCTCGCCACTCGACAGATTGGCAATCAGCAAAACGATAATGAGCGTGATGAACGCGGTAATAGCGATTGTCAGCATGCGTGGCCTCGATGCTAACCGGCGAGGCGTGCCGAATGCGCGCCCTGCGGTTCGATGGATAGACGCGAGCTCAAGGCCCGGTTTCAATCACGAACGCAGGACGCATTGCGCGTGCCCGTTGCAGGCCCGCGCCTTGCTACCCGACTGCTTTATCTGACGAGGGAGAAAGCTTCACGGCTGGCAATTTCACCGGCACCATAGACACCCACCACCGTGTAGTCCGACGCCACGCACTCGAACGTGGATTCGTTGAACGTGATGACAAAATGCCGCTGCGCAGGAATGGGCGACTCAACTGCCGAAATCTCGGCCGCGAGCGACGAATTCATGACTTCATGAACCGACAGGCCGGTCAAGCCTTGGCCAGCGAGCGGATGAATCTCCAGATCGACGTCGCCTGGCGGACCGAGCCGATGAAATACCGCGTCGGGAAACAGCACCGTACAGTGGGGATCGTCGTCGGGATCGAAAGGACCGAAGCGGTCAAAGTCGGCTTCCGCGATGGGATACGCCAGAATCACCCGGCGACCACTCGCGACGATGAAGGGTTCGGCGGCGTCCGCCGCAGGCTGAGGAACCGAGTCCAGCAGGACGACCTGGTCCTCCTGCTGGAATGAAGCAAGCGTGCTTGTCATCTACTTCGCGACTCCGTAGCGCTTACGCGCCGGCTTGCGCGGGCGAGGCTTGCGGCGCGGCGGCGGCCGAACCGGCTGCCTTCGCGGCGGGTTTGCGGCCCGGCGCTTTTCTCGCTACCCGGGTTGCGGCGGCTTTCTTTGCAGCGGGTTTAGCAGCCGCCGTTTTTCTGCTCGCTGCGCCGACTTTCTTCGCGGCGGTCTTTCTGGAAGCCGTCGCTTTCTTAGCCACGACTTTCTTTGCCGCGGCTTTCTTGCTCACTGCGCCACTGCTTGCCGTTGCTTTTGCTTTACCGGCCTTTTTGGCCACGGCTTTGCCCGCTTCTTTCACGCCGGCTGCCGCACTGTCGATCAGGAATTTGCTACGGTCTTTAACCGTTGCCAGCCATGCCGGCGCCGGACCGCGTCCACTCCAGGTCGCGCCGGTTTTCGGGTTGTGGTACTTGGGCGGTTGCGCGCCCTTAGGCTGACCTTTACCGCCTTTCGCGTGCGTGACCGCCGCTTTCGCAACCGACTTCAATTCGCTCGCGCCTTCGATCAGATATTGAGTGCGGTCTTTGACACCGGCAATCCAACCCGGCGCGCGACCGTGACCGGTCCAGGTCGCACCGGTTTTATGATCACGATATTTGGCCGGCTTACCGCCCGTTACAGCTTTCACCTTCCCGTTTCCGCCATGACCGTTCAGGCCTTTTGCCGCACGTCGCGCTTTTGCTTTGGCTTCGATATCCGTTGTAGTCAGGCCATGCTTGAGCATCAGACCGCGAATCTGGTCGACGGCATCTTGTGCTTTCCTGGCAATAAGGACGTCCGCTTGAGCCTGGAGCTTCTTAAGCTTTGCTTGGATTTGCTCTAACGAAGGCATTTGATTGCTCCTTATAGGTTGATCGATCGAACTATGCCACGAATGACACGAGAAAGGCAGATCTATGTGGCTATAAAGCAGCAGCCTTACTCGCTCATGCATGCCGTGGAGTCCGAACCTTTCGGGTCTTCTACTCTTTACTACTCGATAGTCTTCCTTTTACTTCCCTTCCCGCTGCGTTGCAGGTTGCCGCTCTTTTACTTCCGATCATTTTTTCCGAACCACTCATGCAGGCGTAAACACTACCGCCTGGCGATCGGCGATGTACCTCACGCTGCGAATGAAGCGGTATTGCTGCTCGTCGGCGGTAATCCGGTTGAGTCCCAGGCGGGTGAGCGCCAGCATGTCGTCCGCCTGAGTCGCGGCCACCACGCCGTGATCCGTCAATCGCTCCAGCGCGCCGGACGGATCGCCGATATAAACACTGCGCACGTGCGTACCGATCCGCATCAGAACCACGCTTTCTCCTTCGTCGAGCGCCAGTTCGAGAAAGCCGGCAAGCGTTCGCAACGACTCCGGCGTGCAAGTCTGAGACTGATAGATTGCAGCGTTCGGTAACATAATTTTCGTTTCCCCGGTCACGCGTCAAGCGAAGGCAGCCGCTGCGCGCGGCGACAATAGTCGCTTCTACTATAGGCAAGCATTCGGAGATTCAAAGGAGAGCAGTCGTTTTTTTAGCGTTTGAGTGGGTTTGCACGCCAAACGGCTTTGAATATCCCTTTGCCGGCAAACCGGGTTGCGGAACGTGCTATTGAAATAGCACCAATTAACGCCACCTTGGGACAACTCAACAGAACGGTACTTTCAGATGAAAGCTGAATACATCAAAACGGTCCTCGCGTCGGTGGCACTCACTTTGGCTGCGGTCGGCACGGCGAATGCCGCCGGTTGCATCAAGGGGGCGGTCGTAGGCGGGGTGGCGGGGCATTACGCCGGGCATCATGCCGTAGTGGGAGCGGTGGGTGGCTGCATCGTGGGACATCATCTGGCCAAAAAGCACGCGCAGGAACAGGCCGCGCAGCGCCAACAGGTGCGAGCGGAATAGCCCGAAAGCATTAAAACGGCGGCGCGGCGGCGGAGGTTTGCACGGCCGCCGCTCTATGCCAGTCAACCGGTCAGCGCCATTACGCTATCCGCACACCATGAGCCGGCAGAATCTCCTGCGTCGTCACGAAGCGGTGTTCCTTGACCGAGTCGTGAAATAGACGGTAATCGCTCTTCTCGAACGCATCCGTCCATTGGGGCTTATCGCCCGTGTCGTCATCGAACTGCAAACCGGTAGCGTTGCATTTCCAGGAACCAGGGCCTTTGGCGACATACCCCGGAATCGACTCCTTCAAACCCGGAATGCCGCCCGCGCTGACCACGTCGCAAATCGTCGTCAGGCGCTGGTTATCGTCCAGATTCCGATTGGTATCGAGAAGCTCGGTGAGCGTCTCTCTCACGTTCGGCGGCAAACCGGGTTGCGTTTCGAAGTCCTCCCGGCCAGCAACATAGGCGCGCACCGCGCGGCAAGCCATCTCCGCCGCCTGCACGAACTCCGGCAAATTGTGTCTTTCAATAAACTCGTTTCTGCCGTCGATGTAATGCCATTTCGCCCATGGCTGGTCGGGATAGTGCAACGCGGCGCCATGACCGACTGGCAACGCGACCGTGAGTACATCCTCTTCGACGTGCTCGATCAGATGCTGGGTGGCCAGCTTCAATCTGTCGAACCAGCCTTTGCGCGTGCAATCCTGCGACTCCAGCAAATGAACCCGGTTAGCCGGACTCTCGATACCGGAGAATCCCTGATGCGCCCAGGTATCGACGTAGGTGTGAAGCGTCACGCCCAGACGATGCAGCGCCGTTTCGGCGCCCCGCTGCCGGATCGCCCGGCGCACCATTTCGCGCGCCACCTCGCTATCCGGACGGCACACGGCTTTTTCCTGCAGCGTGTCGCCCTCGCCCGCCGGCAGAAAATGAAAAGGCGCCCAAACGAGGCGGTTCTGGTCATTCTCGGTGTTGGCATAGTCGAACATCTTGTGCGCGGTGGCAAAGCGCTCGAACGTCTCGCCCCCTTCGAAGCGCAGTATTCCCGCCGTCGTCGCATCGTCGACATACTGGCAGGCGTGCGCGACGGTGAGCGCGTCATTGGGCGCCATGCCGCCGATGCGAGCGGCGATATAGACCACACCATAGTGAAAGTCGATATTCATGGCAGGCGCTCCAGACGCGCGGCAAATGACAGTGGGATCGTTCGGGTTGGTGCGGCTTGGCAGAACCCGCGCCGGCGCACGGGTAGAGAGTAAACGAAGAAATCAGGCCGGACTTTAAATAATGCGCTCACGCGTCGACACATTTCAGACACGCGCATTGTGCTGAATGAAAAAAGCCCCGCTGCGATTACCGCAGCGGGGCTTTCTCTTTGTTCGTGTCGCGACTTACTGCTTGACGATATCGACCAGTTCGACTTCAAACGTCAGATCGCTATTCGGCGGAATCACGCCGACGCCACGATCGCCATAAGCGGTCGCCGCCGGGCAGGTCAGCTTCGCCTTACCGCCCACTTTCATCTTCTGCACGCCTTGCGTCCAGCACGGAATCACGCGGTTCAGCGGGAACGTAGCCGGGCCGCCATGGCTCGCGGAACTATCGAACTCGGTACCATTGGCCAACGTGCCACGGTAGTTGACCTTGACGACGTCGGTAGCGGCCGGTTGGGCGCCGGCGCCCTGCTTCAGCTGTTCGACGATCACGCCGGAAGGCAGTTTTTCGGTGGTGGGCGCGGCGGCCATTGCCGTCGAAGACAACACGGCTGCGGCGACCAAAGCAACGATGGATTTCAAAGCAAGTCTCCAGATGAAGGGTGCGCCTCATTGTAACGGATCGCCTGGCGTGTACCCCGGGCCGGGTAGTCCACGCATCGCCGCGTCGTTAATCGGCTCGGTGAAAAGGCCAATAAGGCCGCTGTTCTGGCAGCGCTTTCACCCGCGAGGATCTATTCGGCCTCGGTGTCTTCGTTCTCGTGGTTGCCCAGCACCGGACCGCTTTTCGCCATTTCACGCTGATTCAATAACACCGCCTGTTGCTCCATCCGCTTGAGTAGGCCGTCGAGAAGAACGGCTTCTTCATCGCTCAGGCAGGCGGCGAACTCGGTGTTGTAGCGTTGCCCGCTCTTTCGTGCGTGCTCGTAAACCTGAAGACCGGCTTCGGTCAGCGCGAGTACGGTCAGTCTTTTGTTCTCCGGCAAGCGTGTTTTCGCAATCAGGCCTTTATTGACCATGTTCGCGACGCAGCGGCTTGCCACCACCATATCGAGCGCCGCCTGATCGGCGAGCTGAGTCAAACTCGCATTCGGGTATTTACCGACGAACGCGAGAATGCGCCAGTCACGCCGGGTAATGCCAAGTTCTCGCCGAAACATCAGACCGGCGCCCTGAACCGCCACTCGCGCGAGGTTATGCAACCGGTACAGCAGGAATTCGTCGATGTGCTCGGGATGCTTCAGCACAGGCGGCAATGAAGGATCGGACACGGTGAATGTAGGGAAATTGTTGGCTCGCCGGCCATTATGACGCCCTTTTCCCGCAACGGCCCCGGCCTATTGTGCACTCGCACATATATTTGATTAGGTCAATCGTGGCATTCGTTTCTAGCATCGAACATCTTTCCGGTTCGTTACCGCTTCTTCTCTCTACTCTATTAGGCCGCGAGGCCGCAGACGGTGCTTACAGATGGCGGACACCCGCAACGTTCTCTTTATCATGTGCGACCAGCTGCGCCGCGATCACCTCGGCTGCTACGGACATCCTTACCTGCGAACCCGGCATATCGACGCACTCGCTTCACGCGGCGTGCGCTTCGACAACGCGTTTGTCAGTTCCGGCGTTTGCGGCCCGTCGCGCATGTCGTATTACACCGGCCGCACGATGAGCAGTCACGGCGCGAACTGGAACCGTGTGCCCCTTTCGATCGGCGAAATGACGCTCGGCGAGTACTTGCGGCTCAATGGCCGCTCGCTCGCGCTAGCCGGCAAAACCCACGTAATGGCCGACGCCCACGGCATGGAAAGACTCGATATCGCCCGGCAAAGTCCGCTCGGCCGCCGTCTATCAACAGGCTCGTTCGACGAACTCGACCGGTATGACGGTCACCACGAACCCGGCAAGGAAAGCGGCTATCCGGCCTTTCTGCGCGAGCACGGCTACGTGAGCGACAGACCGTGGAGCGATTTCGCAATCAGCGTGGAAGACGAAAGCGGCGCGGTCCACTCCGGCTGGAAAATGCGCAATGTTCGCTGGCCCGCGCGCGTGGCCGAACCGCATTCCGAAACCGCGTACATGACCCATCAGGCGATCCGCTATATCGAACAACAAGGCGACGAGCCGTGGGCCTTGCATTTGTCGTACGTAAAACCGCATTGGCCTTATGTCGCGCCGCGCCCGTATCACAACCTGTACTCGCTCGACCAATGTCTGCCGCTCGAACGCCAGGCCGCCGAACTCGACAACGCACATCCGGTCGTGGCCGCCTATCGCACCCAGGAAGAGTGCGTCAATTTCGCGCGCGAAGAAGTCTCGAACACGGTGCGACCGGTCTACCAGGGTTTGATCCAGCAGATCGACGACCATCTCGGCCAGTTGTGGGAAACACTCGAACGCCTCGGCCGCTGGGAAGACTCGCTGATCGTGTTCACTGCCGATCATGGCGATTTTCTCGGCGACCATTGGCTTGGCGAAAAAGAACTGTTCTACGACACCGTGCAGCGCGTGCCGATGATTGTCTACGATCCGTCGACCCAGGCCGACGCAACGCGTGGCAGCGTCGAAACGCGTTTTATGTCCTGTATCGACGTGGTGCCGACTGTACTCGATGCGCTCGGTCTGCCGGCTTATGAAGAGCGTATCGAAGGGCGCTCGGTATTACCCCTCACGCGCAGCGAAGCGGACGGCGCGCAGGGCTGGCGCGATTACGTGGTCGCCGAACTCGACTACAGTTTCCGCGGCGCGCGGCTCGCGCTCGGCCGTCAACCCGCCGAATGCCGCGGCTGGATGGTGCGCGACTCGCGCTGGAAGTACATTCACTGGCAGGGCTACCGGCCGCAACTGTTCGATCTGGCGAACGATCCGCATGAATACGCCGACCTTGGCGCCGACGCCAGTCATGCGGCGATTCGAGAGCGGATGCACGCAAAGCTCGCGGACTGGTACGGTTCGCTGAAACAACGCGTCACGATCGACAACCCGACCGTGGAAAGCAAGACCAACACGCACAAAGACTGGGGCGTGTTCTTCGGCGAATGGTAAAGGGCAATACGACATCGGCGGCAATAACCACATATCCAGTCCGCCAATAAGATAAAGATGACACACAGGCGTGCCGACCGAGCCGGCCGGCACGCCAGGAGACAGCATGATGCAGCGTTCGTCAGACCTCGGGCCCGAAGACGCGATCTATCGCAAGATCGCGCGGCGCATCGTGCCGTTTCTGTTCATGTGTTACGTGGTGAATTTTATCGACCGCGTCAACATCGGCTTTGCGAAGCTGCAGTTCCTGCAAGATCTCAAACTCGACGACGCCGTCTTCGGACTCGCGGCGGGCATGTTCTTCGTCGGCTATCTGGTGTTCGAATTGCCGAGCAATCTGTTGCTGGAAAAGGTCGGCGTCCGCAAGACGCTGCTGCGCATCATGGTGTTATGGGGCAGCCTGACGGTACTGCTGATGTTCGTGAAGAGCGCGAATATGCTGTACCTGCTGCGCTTTCTGCTGGGCGCCGCCGAAGCCGGCTTCTTTCCCGGCATCATTCTGTACCTCACCTACTGGTTTCCCGACCGGCAACGCGGACGTATCACGAGTCTGTTCATCATGGCGGTGCCGCTCGCGGGAATTATCGGCGGCCCGCTGTCGGGCTGGATCATGGTGCATTTCCACGACACGCTCGGCTTGCGCGGCTGGCAGTGGCTGTTCCTGATCGAGGGCGTGCCGGCTATCGCGCTCGGCATCATGGCTTTGCTCTATCTGGATGATCGTCCCGCGAACGCCGACTGGCTGACCGACGCCGAAAAGGCCCACGTGAGCGCCGCTTTGGACGAGGACCGCAAACAACGTGGCGTGCATCACGTGCCGCCGGCACGGCTCGCGGATGTCCTGCGCAATCCACGCATCTATCTGTTATCGGCGATTTATTTCTGCGTGTTCATGGGACTCAATGCGATCGGCTTCTGGATTCCGACTCTGCTACGACACGTCGGCGTGCAGCAACTCGGCCATATCGGCTGGTTGAGTGGAGGCATTTCGGTGTGTACGGCGATTGGTATTGTCGCGATCGGCCATAGTTCGGATCGTCGTGCGGAGCGACGCTGGCACGTGGCGGGTTGCGGCTTCGCGGTGGCCGGCAGTTTTCTGTTGCTGCCGCTCGCCGCGCATAGCGTGCCATTCACGGTTGCGTTGCTGGTGATCGCATCGATCTGCATTTACGCGACGCTCAGCATCTTCTGGACGATACCCACCGCCTATCTCGATGGCGGCGCTGCGGCAGCGGGAATCGCGACGATTACCGCGATCGGTGCAATTGGCGGTGCCGTGAGTCCTTCGCTGATCGGTATGCTGAAGACGCAAACCGGCAGCGTTTATGCCGGTTTTGCGGTGGTCGCCGTCCTGCTGATTGCCGGCATGATTGCGTTGTTATGGGCCGTGCCGGCGCCGCAATCGAAAGCGCTTGGCGCGGTGCGGGCAGCCGTCTCGAAGTCATAGCTTGAGGATGGTGCGCGTCAGTCGATGGCGTGCACCGTATAACTGCCGTCCGGCGCTTCGTCGCGCGCGTTGAAGTCCGCCAGCACGGTTTCGCGTTCGCGGACGTCGGCCAGCACCGCCGGGTCGAGTAGCGCGGTAATCACCTCGTCGCGATCGCGGCCCGCCTCCGCCACAACGTCACCGTATGGGCTCCAGATTGCGCTCGCGCCACACGTCGACCAACCACCGGTCGTGCCGACGTGATTCGATAACAGCACGTACATCGTATTGTCGAAAGCGCGCGCCGGGAACCAGATACGCGACTGGTGGTAGCCGCTCTTCACGCTGAAGAGCGCGCTCACCAGATAGACGTGCGCCCCGTTGACCGCCGCGAGTCTCGCGTGCTCCGGAAAACCCGAGTCGTAGCACACACCGAGTGCGAGCCGCCATCCGTCGAGTTCCAGCATGCAGCCTTGTGTGCCGGGCTGATAGATGCTCGCTTCGCTGCTATACAGGTACTGCTTGTGATACGGCTCGATCTGCACACCGCGCCGGTTGAAAATCAGCGATGAAATATTCAGGGCACCCGCGTTGCGCGTCGCCGCACCCACGATCACGGCAATCTCGCGCCGGCGGCACACTTCGCGGATCGGGTCGAGGCGAGCGTCATGGGCTTCGAAAGCGTATTTCGCGGGGTCGCCGGCAATCAGGTCCGGTTCGTAGCCACTGAGGAATTTCTCGGGAAAAACCACCAGTTTCGCGCCACGGTCGGCGGCGAGACCGGTCAGTTCGACCGTTCTGGCGATATTGGCGGCGACGTCGCCGGATACCGGTTGCGCTTGCGCAGCGGCGATCCGCAGCGACTTTTGCGGTAGGGATACCTGATTACGGTTCAACGCGAACTCCGTTTTGAATGGACGGTAGGTTTCAGGTTGCTCGCCCGCTTGCCGTCTTCGACATCGAGCGCGCGAAGCCCCGGCATTTAAACACGGCTATACGGCCGGCGTCAGTGCGAGCGTGTCATGATGAACTTGCGGCGCGTTCCGTATGTCCACAGAGAACATGCACCGCGAGGCATTCGTCACGCCACGAATCCCATGCTAAAGAGCGCTTTCGATGATCGAACCGGTTGATCCCGACGAGCCCGAGACTTCCGGACCCGACGTGCTGCCCGAAAAGCGCCGCGCACCCAGGTCCCGGCGGATTCCGCGCAGCCGCGAGCAGCAGGCTCGGCTCGACGCGCGCGAACCGGCTTTCGAACCGATTCCCTTTGCACTCGACGAGGCGGCCGCCTGCCGCCCGTTCGCCGATAGGCTCGATGCGTGGTTCGAGGCGCGTCGCTGGCAACCGTTCGAGTTTCAACGTGAGGTCTGGCGCGAGATTGGCTGCGGCGCGAGTGGATTACTGCACGCGACTACGGGTGCCGGTAAAACCTCGGCGGTGTGGTTCGGTGCGCTGGCAACTTTCGCGGACGCGGGTACTCGTTCAAGTGCGGGTTCGCGTGCTACTTCGGGCAAAACTTCGGGTGCGATTGAGTCCGCGACAGGCTCTGCTGCCAGACCCTCCGCCAGGCGCAACCCGCCGGCCGCGCAGCCGCATCCGCTCACCGTGCTCTGGATCACGCCGATGCGCGCACTCGCCGCCGACACCGCGCGTGCCTTGCAAAGCTCGGCGCTCGAGCTGGCCGTGCCATGGAGCGTCGGGCTGCGAACCGGCGACACGTCGTCGGCCGAGCGCGCGCGGCAGAACCGGCGCATGCCGTCTGCACTGGTCACCACGCCCGAAAGCCTATCGCTGATGCTTACGCGGCCCGACGCGCGCGGCGTGCTCGCGCAGGTGCGTCTGGTGGTTGTCGATGAATGGCATGAGCTACTCGGCAACAAACGCGGCACGCAGACGCAACTCGCCCTCGCGCGTCTCGCGCATTGGCGGCCGGAATTGCAGGTGTGGGGGCTGTCGGCCACGCTCGGCAACCTGCCGTTCGCCGCCGAAGTGCTGCTCGCGCCCGTCAGGACGCCGCGCGTCGACGTGCACGGCGCACTGCCGAAGGCGCTGATCGTCGATACGATCATTCCCGACACCATCGAGCGGTTTCCGTGGGGCGGCCATGTCGGCATGCGCCAGGTTGGCGCGGTCGCCGACGCCATTGGCGACGCGCAGACGTCGCTCGTTTTCACCAACACCCGCTCGCAATGCGAAGTCTGGTATCAGGCGCTGCTCGAAGCGCGGCCCGAATGGGCCGGCCTGATTGCATTGCATCACGGCTCGCTCGATCAGGAAGTGCGCGAATGGGTCGAGCGCGGCCTGAAGAGCGGCTTGCTGAAGGTGGTTGTGTGTACATCGAGCCTCGATCTCGGCGTCGATTTTTTGCCGGTGGAACGCGTGTTTCAGATCGGCTCGCCCAAAGGCGTCGCGCGCCTGATGCAACGCGCGGGGCGCTCGGGGCATGCGCCCGGCCGGCCGTCGCGCGTGACGATCGTGCCGACGCATGCGCTCGAACTGGTCGAAGCCGCCGCCGCCCGCGAGGCGGTCGCGAAGCGTCAGATAGAAGGCCGCGAAACGCCCGAGAAACCTTTCGATGTTCTCGTGCAGCATCTGGTGACCGTGGCGATCGGTGGCGGTTTCGACGCAAGCGAACTGATTGGCGAGATTCGCGGAACCTATGCCTACCGGCATTTGACGCAGGCCGAGTTCGACTGGGCGCTCGGTTTCGTGGAAGGCGGCAGCACCGCGTTGCGCGCCTATCCCGACTACCATCGCGTGATGCGCGACAGCGAAGGCGTGTACCGGGTGCCGCGCGACGATCTGGTGCGCCGGCATCGCAACAACATCGGGACGATCGTCGCGAACGGTACGTTGCATGTGACCTATCTGTCGGGCGGAAGAATCGGCGCGATTGAAGAGTCGTTCATTTCGCGGTTAAAACCAGGCGATATCTTTACCTTCGGCGGACGCGCGCTCGAATTGATTCGCGTGCAGGACATGACTGCCTGGGTGCGTCGCGCGACCTCGTCACGCGGTGCGATGCCGCAATGGGCCGGCAGCCGCATGCCGTTGTCGTCCGAACTCGCCGATGCGACGTTGACCATGCTGGCGCGCGCCGCCGCCGGTGTCTACGATGAACCGGAGATGCGCGCCGTGCGACCACTGCTCGAATTGCAGCAGAAGTGGTCGGCGTTGCCCGAGCCGGGCGTGCTGGTGGTGGAGTTGCTGAAATCGCGCGAGGGACACCATTTCTTTTGCTATCCGTTTGCGGGGCGCACGGCACATATCGGTCTCGGTGCATTGTTGGCTTGGCGAGTCGCGCGCGAGCAGCCCGGGACGTTTTCGATTTCAATGAACGACTACGGTTTCGAGCTGTTGTCCGCGCAACCATTCGATTGGGCGGCGCAACTCGACAGCGGATTGCTTTCTTCCGATGCGCTCGAACATGACATTCTCGCGAGTCTGAATTCGTCGGAACTCTCGATGCGGCGTTTTCGTGAGATTGCACGCGTGTCGGGGCTGGTTTTTCAGGGGCACCCCGGGCAGCAGAAAAGCGCGCGGCAATTGCAGGCGTCGAGCGGTCTGTTTTACGAGATCTTTCGCAATCACGATAGCGGCAATCTTCTGCTCAATCAGGCCGATGCCGAAGTACTGTTGCAGGAACTCGACGCCCAGCGCATTCGCGTCGCGCTCGAACGGATGAATGCCAGCCGCGTTATCGTGATGCGGCCGAAAAAGCCGACGCCGTTTGCGTTTCCATTGATTGTCGGTCGCTTGCGTGAGAAGGTCAGTACGGAGAAGCTCGCGGATCGCGTCGAGCGGATGTTGGCGGAACTCGAGAAGGCTGCTCGTGTATGAAGACTGGGTCGTTGACGGTGGAGATTGCCGGACAGGCACTTGTGCTGTCGAGCTTGCGCGCGGTTTTCGATCCCTTGCTGCGGTGCTTGTTCGTCGCGGATGCGCATTTCGGCAAGGACGCGGTGTTTCGTGCGCGCGGCATCCCTGTGCCGGTTGGCGCAACTGCGGACAATCTGCTGCGGCTCGATCTTTTGATTCGCGAGTTTGAGCCGGTGATGCTCGTGTTTCTCGGCGATCTGCTGCATGCGCGCGAGGCGCATTCCGCTGAGACGCTGGACGCGTTGCATGGCTGGCGCGCGCGACATGCTGGGCTGCGGGTGGTGCTGGTTGAAGGAAATCACGATCGGCATGCCGGTGCACTGCCGGATTCGATGGATGTTCAATGTGTGCAGGAGCCGTGGCGGATCGGACCTTGGGTGGCGTGCCATTTTCCGCAGACTGTTGAAGGCGCGTATGTGCTCGCTGGGCATGTGCATCCGGTTTATCGAGTGACGACGCGGGTTGATTCGGTACGCGTGCCGTGTTTTCGGTTTGGTGCGGGGGGTGGGGTGCTGCCGGCGTTTGGGAGTTTTACCGGTGGGGCGCGGGGGCATGAGCCGGTGGTGGGGGAGAAGGTTTTTCTGGTGGTGGAGAGAAGGGTGATTGCTGTGAGAAGCTGAAGAGTGTGGGGGTCGTGGAAGAAGAGCGGACGATGAGTTGTCCGCTCTTTTTTTGCCTTCGCGGAAGGGGTTAGTTTTGGCGTGGACGGCCGGGTAGGTTTACCGGCCGTCGCGCGTTGAAGGCGTGCAGTTGAGTTAGTGGCCTCGGCCGTGGCCGCCGGAGCTGCCGGAGCCAGAGTTGCCGTGGCCGCCATCACCATGACCGTTGTTGCCGTGGCCGCTGTCGCCATGGCCACCATCGCCGTGGCCGCTGTCGCCGTGGCCTCCGTTGCCATGACCGCCGTCGCCATGGCCGCCGTCACCGTGGCCGCTGTCGCCGTGACCGCCGTCACCGTGGCCACCATCGCCGTGGCCACCATCGCCGTGGCCGCTGTCGCCGTGGCCTCCGTTGCCATGACCGCCATCACCGTGGCCACCATCGCCGTGGCCGCCGTTGCCGTGACCGCCATCGCCATGACCGCCATCACCGTGGCCACCGTCGCCATGACCGCCATCACCGTGGCCGCCGTTTCCGTGGCCACCGTCGCCGTGGCCGCCATCGCCGTGGCCGCCGTCGCCGTGGCCGCCATCGCCGTGGCCGCCGTCACCGTGGCCGCCATCGCCATGACCGCCGTCACCGTGGCCGCCATCGCCGTGGCCGCCGTCACCATGACCGCCGTCACCGTGCCGCCATCGCCATGACCGCCGTCACCGTGGCCGCCGTCACCATGATGACCGCCACCCGAGCCGCTTCCACTTCCTGTTCCGCCGCTTCCTGTTCCGCCACTTCCTGTTCCGCCACTTCCTGTCCCACCACTTCCTGTCCCACCGCTTCCTGTCCCACCACTTCCTGTCCCACCACTTCCTGTCCCACCGCTTCCTGTCCCACCACTTCCTGTCCCGCCACTTCCTGTCCCACCGCTTCCTGTCCCACCGCTTCCTGTCCCGCCACTTCCTGTCCCACCACTTCCTGTCCCACCGCTTCCTGTCCCACCACTTCCTGTCCCACCACTTCCTGCCCCACCACTTCCTGTCCCACCACTTCCTGTTCCACCGCTACCCGTACCGCCGCTTCCAGTCCCGCCCTTCCCGCCACTACCACTTCCTCCACTATTCCCACTACCGCTACCACTCCCGTTACCACCCACCGCCGCCCCAGACCCAAGCCCTGCAACCCCACCGTTCCCCAACCCACCACTACCATTCGCCCCGCTTTCGCCCCCACCTCCCGACGCGGCTCCGTTACCGTTACCGCTACCGCTCTGCGTCCCCGAAGCCGATGTCGATCCCAAACCCGCCGCGGCTGCAACGCCAACCCCGCCGATCGCCAGTAAACCACTGCTCTCCCGTTTGCAACCCAGCGTATCGAACGACGGACAGTCGATCGGCAACGTCTGCGCAACCACCAGCTTCGACGCGGTCCCCGACGGCGTGCCCGGCGCCGGCGAGGTTGTTTGCGCACCCGCCATCGCCGCATACAGACTCACCGCCGCCGCCAATATCGCCCGACGCGTTCCAGGAATATGCGTGTCCCCATTGTGCTTTTTCATTTCAGCCTCCTAACTCAATACCTCGAACGACCGGCCCGAATAACAGACGAATCTGCGTTCACTGTTAAAAATGAAACTTCAAAGCCCAGTCGATATTGCCAGGCGTCACTCATAAAACAGCATGACGTCAGGTATCTCTCGCGGAAAATCCCGGTCCGATTCGACGTGATCCGAGAAAAACGACTGGCTGCGCAGGTAGTAGAGGTGAAAGAGCACAGCAGGGCCTGATGGAGATTGAAGTTATTCGCAGCATCACCCAGCCACCGTGCGCTAACCCACGCAATGCAGAATTGCCGGCGCTTTTTCGATTAAATGTGCGATTGAATTGTTAAGGAACGTCAATTACCGGATTTATATTGGCATCGGAAATTTCAACCTCTCCCTATACACTCCTAACTATTATTTTTACTTCATCATATGAATCAGATCAGCGAATTACCTAGGTATTAGTCCGGAGTTAAAAGCTCCCCCGCAGCCACAGTGAGAGTCAACCTGGAGACACCGCGAACCAGTGATCGCCACACACGCGCACCCTCTTTGCGGCATTCAAACTCGGCATCCGCCCTGAATCAGGCGACAATAAGAACATCGCCACTTCGTCGACAACAGGGAAACAGATGCTTCTATCCGAACAGTGGGTACTGGTAACGGGCGGCGCGCGCGGACTCGGCGCGGCGATCACGCGTGCGCTGGTACGCGAAGGCGCGGGCGTGGTCGTGAATTACCACAAGAGCGAAACGTTGGCGCTCGCGTTGAAGGAAGAACTCGGCGACCGCGTGCTACCGCTGCAGGCCGACGTCACCGACAAGGCCGCAGTCGAACGTCTCTTCGAGGTGGCGCAATCGCAAACCGGGCAGCCTGTCGTGTCGGTGGTGAACAACGCGTTGGCCGACTTCCGCTTCGACGGCGACGCGCGTCCAACGATCGACGCCGTCGACTGGACACGCTTGCAGCAGCAACTCGACGGCTCGCTCAAGGGCGCGCTCAATACGATTCAGGCTGCCGTCGCGGGAATGCGTTCGCGAGGCTTCGGCCGCATCGTCAACGTAGGCACCAATCTGTTTCAGAACCCGGTGGTCCCCTATCACGACTACACGGCGGCCAAAGCCGCACTGCTGTCGCTGACGCGTACGGCCGCGCACGATCTCGGCCCGGACGGCATTACGGTGAACATGGTATCGGGCGGCCTGCTGCGCACCACGGACGCGAGCGCGGCCACGCCGGAATTCGTCTTCGACCTGATTGCAAATTCGACGCCGGTACGGCGCGTCACCACGCCGGAAGAATTCGCCGACGCGGTATTGTTTTTCCTGTCGCCATGGTCACGCGCCGTGACCGGCCAGAATCTGATCGTCGACGGTGGCCTGGTGAAAGGCTAGACAAACGCCCTGCGCCACGGAATAGGAGAGCGCGACGCGACCATCATCCCAGCCGCTCAACACACAATCCTCATTCATGCGCCGAGGTCAGGCACGCGAAATGCTGATTAGCAAGCGACGTAGGCTATTGTTGACGTCACGACTCAAGCGCTCGCTCGCAGAGCGGCAACAACGACAGCACGTAAAGCAAACACAACTTCAATAACGCAAAGGAAACCATCATGCGCAGACGACAATTCATCCTCACCGGCAGCGCCGCTCTCGCCACCGCCGGCCTCAGCCTCGCCGGCTGTACGACGACGTCGCCGTCCTCGAGCGCGTCGCCGTCGGCAAACGCGGGCAAGCGCGACACGATCAATGCGGGCGTCGATTCGACGATGTCGCGACTTTTCGCCAACGTCGCCGGTTCGCGTGAACTGGTGGGCAAAGCGCGAGGCGTGCTGGTGTTCCCGTCGGTGATTTCAGCAGGCTTCTGGGTCGGCGGCCAATATGGTGAAGGCGCACTGCGCGTGGGCGGTCGTACGACGGGCTACTACAGCACCGTGGCGGGTTCGTTCGGTTTGCAGATCGGCGCGCAATCCAAGGCGCTCGTGTTCCTGTTCATGACGCAAGACGCGCTCGACAAATTCCTCGGCAGCCAGGGGTGGGCAGCCGGCGCGGACGCTACCGTCGCCGTGCTGAAAGTCGGCGCGAACGGTGCGGTCGATACGTCGACGGCCACGAGCCCCGTCGAAGCTTTCGTGTTGACGAACGGCGGTCTGATGGCCGGCGTATCGCTGGAAGGCACCAAGGTTTCGCGTTTAATGATCTGAGTGTTGAAGCTCGTGCCACGCAATCGCCGGGCGGTTGCGTGGCACGCTCGAGCTGCATTGAACCCGCAAAGCCCACGTTAACCCTCGCACGCAGCGCGAGTCTCCCGCCCCATCCCCGAGCACTCCGCTCACCCAACAGACGACTCCCCCGAATCACAACGCACCGCATTAGGCCCACGTCGCGTTTATCTTTGCGTCACGTCAAATAATCCGCATTGAGCAATGCCTACTCGCAGGTAAAAGCTCCCGAAGCTTTTTCTTTTTTACTACTTTAGACGTTCGGCCGCCGTCTCCGGGAGTCCACTGTGACAGGTTCAGGTTACGGTTTCACCCGCGGCTTGCACCGACGGCCCTGCTCGTCATGGCGCGTGGCGGACATCCTCGAAGACTATTTCGTTCACGCCTGAGGCGCGTTCAACGCCAGCGCGCCCCGGCCGCACCACTCAACGCACCGGCGGCAACGAGAACACCGCAATCGCTTCGGCCAGTTGCCCGGTCTGCGTTTTCAACACCTCGGCGGAAGCGCTCGCTTCCTCGACCAGCGCCGCGTTCTGTTGGGTCGTCTGATCCATGCTCGCCACCGCGATGTTGACCTGCTCGATGCCCGAGCTTTGCTCGACCGATGCCGCGCTGATCTCGCCCATGATGTCGGTCACGCGGCGCACCGCATGCACCACTTCCTGCATGGTGTCGCCGGCTCGCCCCACATACTGAGAGCCGCCTTCGATCTGTGCCGCGGACTCTTCGATCAGCGTCTTGATCTCCTTCGCAGCCGCCGCGCTGCGTTGCGCGAGGCTGCGCACCTCGCCCGCCACCACCGCGAAACCGCGGCCTTCTTCGCCGGCGCGCGCCGCCTCGACCGCGGCGTTCAGCGCGAGAATATTGGTCTGAAACGCAATCCCCTCGATCACACCGATGATGTCGCCGATCCGATGCGACGATTGCGAAATCCCGCGCATCGTCTCGACGACCTGACCGACTACTTCGCCGCCGCGCGCCGCCGTCTCGGACGCGTTGTGCGCGAGTTGGCTGGCCTGTTTTGCGTTGTCGGCATTCTGTTTGACGGTCGCGGTGATCTGCTCCATGCTCGACGCCGTTTCACCCAGCGCGCTGGCCTGCTGTTCGGTACGTCGCGACAGATCGGCGTTGCCCGCTGCAATCTCGTGCGATACCGACGAAATCAGCGTCGCGCCGCTGCGAATCTGCGTGATCGCGTGCGCGAGACGATGCTGCATGCGCTGCATCGCGGCGAGTAGGCTGGTTTCGTCGCCGGGTTTCGTGTCGACCACGAGGTCGAGTTCACCGTCGGCGATTCGCGCGGCAATTTGCGCCGCGTACGCGGGTTCGCCACCGAGTTGCCGCAAGATGCTGCGCAGGATCACGCCGATCACCAGCGACACCAGCAGACACAAAATCACCGCCGCGCCAACGTATTGCAGCAGCGTCGAATAAAACGCCGCGTCGATGTCGTCGGTGAAGACGCCGGTCACGATCGTCCAGTCCCACGGCTTATAAAGCCGGACGTAGTTGATTTTCGGCGCCATCTGATTCGAGCCCGGCTTGAGGAACTCCAGATGGATAAATCCTTCGCCATCGCGCTCGGCGAGATCCGAACCGTCCTTGAACACGTGGCGCCCTTGCGGATCGGTGAAGCCGCTCATGTCCTTGCCTTCGAGGTCGGCGCGCACGCCGTGCATCAGGACCCGGGCATGCGCGTCCTCGATCACGAGGTAGCCGCCGGCGCCGTCGTAGCGCATCGCGCGCAGGTCGGCCATTGCCGTGCGTTGCGCGTCGGCGAGGGGCATCGTGCCGGCCGTGACGAGGCCGTTATAGCGATCGAGCACGCTGTACGCGACGCTGACCACGCTCTTCAATTCAGCCTGGCGGTCGGCGATCATCGTGTCGCGCGTTTTGAAAGCACCCCACAGGCCGATCGCCAGAATGCCCATGCACATTACCGCTAGCGCGAGCCAAAGCCGCACTTTCAGGCGAAACCGTTCCATCTCCGTGTCCCTTGTCCTTATGATCGACACGCCGCGCAAGGCGGACGCCCCGGCGGTGCATGTCACTCTCTGGATTAACGGCGAAACGGCGGAAAACTTCAGGCTGGGTCGACGGTTGCCTTACTTGCCGCCTTCAGGCGGCAGCGCTTCGAGCGCCGCGCGCGAGGTTGTCTATTTTGATTGCGCGCGCAACGATCTGCGAAATATCCGCGAAACGTCACTCCGCAGGCAGCGTGAGCGCGGCCACTTCGCAACGCGGCCATTGCCGCAAGACGTCCGGCGCCAGCAGCAGCTTGGCGGCCCGCACGCCCGCCCCCATGACGATCCGCGCGCGCGCCATCACCTCGGCGTCGACCAGCACGCGCCAATCGTCAGGTAAGCCGAACGCCGTGATACCGCCGAATTCCATGCCGCTGTGCTCGACCGCCGCCTCGCGTTTGGCGAACGAAAGCCGTTGCGCGCCGAGCGCGGCCTTCACCGCGCCGTTGATATCGAGCCGCAGCGATCCGAGCGAAACCAGCGCCGCGTAATGCTCGCCGCCGTCTTTCTTGTAGCGGACCACGATCGTATTCGCGCAGTCTTCGAGGCCGAAGCCGTAGCGCGCGCTGAATGCGGCGGTGTCCGACGCGTCGTCGCTGACGGCGAAAACCGTCACGCCCTCAGCAGGCAACTGTTCGACGACATGCGCGGGCAAATGCGCGTCCAATTGCCCGGAAGGAATGACGTCGAGACGCGGGTCGAGTTCGTGCGAGTGCATAGTGATCTGTTTGAGTGAGGGTGCCCCGGCATTCTAACCAGAGGTGCGTTTGCGGTGCATCGCCGCGGCGCCGCGGGCCTGCCGCGCTTGTTATAGTGACAGGCACAAGGTTTGCGAACGACTTCGATGCGAACCCCGCGTCGAGGCGACCTCAACGGCTCTCGCACCCGCCCGTCCCGGCGCCGGAACCCCATTGAGAAACACGACCATGGACATCGACACGCTCTCCGCCGAGAACCTTCAACACGTGGCCCGCAAGCAGGCGAACTGGGCTATCGGCGCGTTCAAACAGTTTTCCGACGACCGCTGTGCCGCCATGGCCGCCAGCATCGCGTTCTACGCGGCGTTTTCGCTCGCGCCGACGCTGGTCATGGTGATCGCGGTGGCGGGCTGGTTCTTTGGCGCCGAAGCCGCGCGCGGTGAACTGTTCAATCATATTCACGGCCTGCTCGGCGACCAGGCCGCGGCGGGCGTGCAGACCATCGTCGAGAACGCGCATCACAGCGGCAGCGCCGGCGGCATCGCGGCGATCATTTCATTCACCATGCTGGCGATCGGCGCATCGGCCACCTTCTCGTCGCTCAATAGCGCGCTCAATATTGTGTGGCCCTACAGCGGGCCGCGTTCGTCGAGTGTGATCGCGATGGTGCGGGTCCGTTTGATCTCGTTCGGGCTGGTGCTCGGGGTCGCGTTCCTGCTGATCGTCTCGCTGGTGCTCGATACGGTCATCACGTTCATCGGCAAGTGGTTATGGGGCAATTCGCCGTATGTGGTAATCGGCAACCTGATGCAACTCGCCGTCGGTCTGCTGGTGCTCGCGTTCGCGTTTGCGGGCCTGCTCAAGTTCCTGCCGGACGACAAGGTGCGCTGGCGCGATGCATTGGTCGGCGGAATCGTCGCGGCCGTTCTGTTTTCGGCGGGCAAGAAGCTGTTCGCGCTCTACATCGCGCACGCCGGCATGGCCAGTTCGTTCGGCGCGGCCGGCTCGCTCGCCGTGCTGCTGATGTGGCTGTACTTCTCAGCCGCGGTACTGCTGCTAGGGGCGGAATTCTCGGCGGCGCGCGGGCGCATGCACGATCCGCGCGGCGGTTGGGGCATGCAGGACAACATGCCGCCCGGCAGCCGCGCGAAACTCGCTTCGGTGCTGGCGGCGTCGACTGTTTCGGCGAACGCCGTACCGCACAAAGATGCACCCATGCCCGATAACACTGCGGCGATTCCCGCGGCACGCGCGGCGGCGACAAGCGTCGCGGGAGCATTGCCAGCGGCAACGCCGGCGTCCGCGTCGATATTTCGGGTGAAGCCGCGCAATAAGACATCCGCCCGCGCGGCCGCGCTCAAAGTGGGACGCACCGTGGTGCTGGCCGAAGCCCAGGCCACTCGTATTGCCGCCGTCACGCTCGTCGAGGCAAGTCGCACCGCCGTGGCGGCTGATCGTTACGTCCGACGGCACCCGTGGACGTCGGTGTTATTCGCCGCTGCCGCAGGACTCGCCGCCGCCACCCTGGCGCGCCGCCACGCCGACGACGACATCGACGACACCCCGCGCGCCCCGTAAGACCACCAGAGTGCAACCGCGAAGGTTGCACTCTGGTGGGTCCAGCGAGTTGCTCCTGCTCACACCCCACAAGGTCTGTCCAGCATCCAGGTCAAGAGAGGCCGGTCCATTTTTATATGACCGCTACAAAACGGTCCGGACGACTAGACGACTAACTTACACAACCCTTCCAAACAAGTGCCAAAAGTGCGGGTACCGAGGCACTCACTGTCTACAAAACAACAATAATGCGTGCTCACTGAATAAATATTGCGAAAATAGGAATAATCGTTAACAGGCTTTAAATACAAGGCTTTGCGTGTTTTGTCAGTTTTTGGAGACAGTCTTTTTTTTCCAGTTCTTGTGGGTAGAGCCCCTGCGCTATTCTGCGTTTCGCAACAACGAAACTAATCATCTGCGTGGAGAAATGGATGAAACGAATCGCACTGTCTACCCTCTCGCTGGCGCTCCTCGGCGCCACCGGCGTGGCACATGCTCAAAGCAGCGTTACCCTGTACGGCGTGCTGGATGACTCGATCCAATACGTGTCCAATGTTGGCGGCCATAGCCTGTACAACATGGCAGCAGGCAACCTTCAAGGCAACCGTTGGGGCATGAAGGGCACGGAAGACCTGGGCGGTGGCCTGAAGGCGATCTTCCAGTTGGAAAGCGGCTTCAACCCGAATAACGGCAAGATGGGCAACTACAACGGCACGTCGTCGCTGTTCGGCCGTCAAGCCTACGTCGGCCTGACGGGCGACGCATGGGGCACGGTCACGATCGGCCGCCAATACGACCCGCTGGTCGACCTGGTTCAGCCGCTGACGGCTGACAACTACTGGGGCAGCACGTTCACGACCGCAGGCGACGTCGACAACAACGACAACAGCTCGCGCACGAACAACGCAGTGAAGTACACGTCGCCGGTGTGGGGCGGCTTCCAGTTCGAAGGCATGTACGCGCTGGGCGGCGTTGCAGGTCAAACGGGCTCGGGTCAATCGTGGGCAGGCGCAGCAACGTACGCAACGGGTCCGTTCAGCGTCGCAGCTGGCTACTTCCGCATGGACAATGCCTCGTCGGCAGTCATGCGCAAGGGTTGGGGCGGCACGTCGGACGGCACGTTCGACGGCGGCCTGGAAAACGCAGCTTACGCAACGGCCAAGTCGATCGGCATCGCTTCGTTGGCAGCGCAATACGTAGTCGGTCCGATCACGACCGGCCTGCGTTACAGCAATGTCCAGTACAAGCCGGACGCAGCATCGGGCTTCGGTTCGACGCAGAAGTACAACGTCGGTGCAGGTTTCGTGAACTATCAAGTGACGCCGGCAGCTTTGCTGGGCCTTGGTTACACGTACACGCACAGCAACGGCGAAGCGACGGCAACGTACCACCAGATCTCGCTGGGCGGCGACTATAACCTGTCGAAGCGCACGGACGTCTACCTGGTCGGCGCGTATCAGCACGTGAACGGCAACGAACGCAGCGTCAACGCCAATGGTTCGGCAGGCGCGCTCGTGTCGGCAACGGCATCGGTCGCCGACTATGGCTTCCAGTCGAGCAGCATCAATCAGGCTATCGTCAGCCTGGGTATCCGCCACAAGTTCTAAGCGAACTTGACGGACTGCTGAAGCACCACGCAGTTCAAAACCAGCCACGGGCGCAAGCCGGTGGCTGGTTTTTTTTCGTCCAGTGGTTTTGCAGTGATGCGAACGGCCACGGTGAAAAAAAGGCCGTCAGTCAGCGCTGCTTGCGCTTCGTGACGACCTGTTCTGGCATGGCTCGCATTGCTGTTGCACGCGCCGTGACGCGCCGCGAAATTTACCGCCGCTGCGACTTGCCCTTTTCCGCCTGCGCCAACGTCTGCGCAGGCTTCGCGTCGAGTTCATGCTCGACGCCGTCGGCGCCGACCGGCGCGCGATGCAGCACCAGCGCACGCTCGCGCTGCAACAACGGCACGTTCGGCGACTCCCGCCAGTCGGGATCGGGAATCTCGCCGAACACCTGACGCAAGCGCTCGCCCCAGGTACGGTGAATCATTTCGAAGTAGGTGTTGTCGTGGTCGATCGAGACGAAACGCGTGACGCGCAGCGAATCTTTCTCGTAGACCAGCAGATCGAGCGGCAGCCCGACCGACAGGTTCGAGCGCAGCGTCGAATCCATCGAGATCAGCGCGCATTTAGCGGCTTCGTCGAGCGGCGTGGACGGTGTGAGCACGCGGTCGATGATCGGCTTGCCGTATTTGGCCTCGCCGATCTGGAAATACGGATTCACCGCCGACGCTTCGATGAAATTGCCCGCCGCGTAGATCATGAAGAGGCGCGGCCGGTTGCCGGCAATCTGGCCGCCCAGAATAAAGCTGCAATTGAAGTCGACGCCGAATTCCTGCAACGCCTCCGCTTCGCGCTGATGCACGCTGCGCACCGCGCGGCCGATCACGCGGGCCGCGTCGGCCATGGTGGGTGCGTTCCAGAGCGTGGGCAGCGTAGGGTCGACCGGCTCGGACAGCTCGTGCAGCACCGCCTGCGTGAGCGACAGATTGCCCGCGCCCAGCAGCACCAGCATGCGCTCGCCGGGTTGCTCGAACACCGACATCTTGCGCGCGGTGCTGATGTGATCGACGCCCGCATTGGTGCGCGTGTCCGACAGGAACACGAGCCCGTCGTCGACGGACATCGCTACACAGTAAGTCATAGGAAAAAGTACCTGCTAAAAGCCAACTGAACGGCGCTATTGTAATGCGGCGCGCCTGCGCCTCTCGTCCGTATTACGGCCTCGGCGGGGTCAAACTGAATGGATGTGTGGGCCGGCACTCGTTGAAGGCGCTGGCGGGCCCCTCAGAACGCCCGCTCGAAGAGCCCCTGAGCGGCCCCTGAACGCCCTATTGCGCCAACTGCCCACTCACCGTCACCGACACCTTCAACTGCTCCTCCAGCCCGCCGATTCGCCGTCCACGCACCGGCGCGGCGGCTTCGTAATCTCGCGCCACCGCGAGCCGGCAGTAAATTTCGCTGGCAAACGCGGCGTGCGTGACGTCGACGGAAATCCAGCCCTTGCCGTCGAGCCACACATCCACCCACGCATGGCTCGCTCCGTGCTCGACGTCGCCGGGTTCGATATAGCCGCTCACGTAGCGCGCCGGAATACCCCGCGCGCGGCAGCATGCCAGCATCAGATGCGCGTGATCCTGGCACACGCCGTTGCCGAGTTCGAGCGCCTGCGCGGCCGTGCTGGTGACTTCGGTCACGCCCGGGTTGTATTTCACGCGCTGCACGATCTGTTCGGACAGCGCGATCACGTTGGCCGCGCTCGCCAGCGCCGGCACCGTGTGGGCCAGTTCGCGAATTCCCGCATCCGCTTCGGTCAGCCGCGTCGAGCAGGTGAAATGTTCGAGCGGAATCGGCCCGACGCCGTCGGGCAAATGCCCGTCGATCAGCGGAATCGTGTCGACTTCGCCCGCCACGTGCAGGCGGATTTCGTTGTGCGGTTTGTTGATGACAAGCGTATGCAGCACGTTGCCGTAGGCGTCGAAGGTCGCGTCGAGTTTGCCGGGCGCGTCGATGCCCCAGCGCCGCACCACTTGCGAAGCACCGCTTGCCGGCGTCAGACGCAATTGCTGGATCGAATAATGGACCGTCGCTTCGTAGCGATAGGACGTGTCGTGGCGGATCGTCAGGTACATGGGAAAACTCCGTCAGGCGACTGGCAGCATCAGATAGGTACGCGCCACCAGATTGCCGAGCTCGAACACGCGAGCAAGGAACTGTGTCAGATAGGCGTGCAGGCCGGCTTCGAAAATCTGCCGGATGTCGGAATACACCAGTTCGGCGCGCAGCTTGCCGGCGAACCGTTCGCACTGGTTCGAGCCCGAGGTGCGCAGCATTGCCAGATTCGCGCAGACGCCTTCGAGCGATGCGAGCAGCGACCTCGGCATCTGCTGGTTCAGGATCATCAGCTCGACCACGCGCGCCGGCGTCACGACATCGCGATACACCTTGCGATAAATCTCCAGCGCCGACACCGAACTCAAAATCGAGGTCCAGTAATAGAAGTCTTCGAGCTGGCGCGCGGCGTCACGTGAATTCGGTTCAACGTCCGCGAAACGCACGTCGAGAATCCGCGCGGTGTTGTCGGCCCGTTCGAGAAACGTGCCGAGCTGCGTGAAGAAAAACGCGTCGTCCTGCAGCGCGGTGCCGATCGTCACACCCCGTGACAGATGCGAGCGAAACTTCACCCACTCGAACAGCGCGCCCGGATTACTGGCCGCCTGACCCGCGGCAATGCGCTCGTTGAATTCGAGCCAAGTGTCGTTGATGGTTTCCCACCATTCGGTCGTCAGCGTGCCGCGCACGGCCCGGGCGTTTTCGCGCGCGGCCTGCAGACACGAGTGAATACTCGACGGATTGTTGGCATCCGCCACCATGAAATCGAGTACATGTTCGCGGGTCGGCTCGTCGTAGCGCTGCGCGAACGCGGTTTCGAGTTCGGAGATGCGCAGCACCGAACGTTGCGTGCGCGCCTCCTGCTCGGTGGTCTGCGGCAGGAGCAGCGCTTTCAGGTTGATGTCGAGCATGCGGGCGGTGTTCTCCGCGCGCTCCATGTAGCGGGCCATCCAGAAAAGGTGATCGGCGGTGCGGCTTAGCATGACGGCGTTCCGTATCTGATGACGCGAGGCCTTCGTCGAAGTAAAAGGCCCGCGCTGGTTATCCGTATGCGCCGGCGGCGAGCATGCTGCCTGTTGCGTGCTGCCTCGGCGCGCTGGGTTGCAAACGCGTCAGTCGACCATCCACGTATCTTTGGTGCCGCCTCCCTGCGACGAATTGACGACGAGCGAGCCCTCCTGCAACGCGACCCGCGTGAGGCCGCCAGCGACCATGTTGACGGTTTTGCCGGACAGCACGAACGGCCGCAGGTCGATATGGCGCGGCGCGATGCCGGCTTCGACGAAGGTCGGACACGCGGACAGCGCAAGCGTGGGTTGCGCGATATACCCGGCCGGCCGCGCGATCAGCCGCTCGCGGAACGACTCGATTTCGGCTTTCGTCGAGGCCGGTCCAACCAGCATTCCGTAGCCGCCCGCGCCGTGCACTTCCTTGACCACCAGCTCGGGAAGATGCGCGAGCGTGTACGCCAGATCGTCCGGCTTGCGGCACTGAAACGTGGGGACGTTGTTGAGGATCGGCTTTTCGCCGAGATAAAACTCGATCATTTCCGGCACGTACGGATAGATCGATTTGTCGTCGGCGATGCCGGTGCCCATCGCATTCGCCAGCGCGACGCGGCCCGCGCGATACGCGGTCAGCAAACCCGGCACGCCCAGCGCCGAATCGTTGCGGAACGCGAGCGGATCGAGAAAGTCGTCGTCGACGCGGCGATAGATCACGTCGACGCGTTTCGGCCCCTGCGTGGTGCGCATGAACACGTAGTTGTCGTCGACGAACAGGTCTTTGCCTTCCACCAGTTCCACGCCCATCTGCTGCGCGAGGAAGGTGTGCTCGAAATACGCCGAGTTATACATGCCGGGCGTGAGCACCACCACGACCGGATCGTCGACGCCTTCCGGCGCCACCGAACGCAACGTATCGAGCAACAGATCCGGGTAATGCGCGACCGGCGCAATGCGGTTCTGCACGAACAGCTCGGGGAACAGCCGCATCATCATCTTGCGGTTTTCGAGCATGTAGGAGACGCCCGACGGCACGCGCAGATTATCTTCGAGCACGTAGAACTCGCCCTCGTCGCCCGCGCGCACCACGTCGACGCCCGCAATATGCGCGTAAACACCGAGCGGTACGTTCACGCCCTGCATCTCGGGCCGGTATTGCGCGTTGGTGTAGACCTGCTCGGCCGGCACGATGCCGGCGCGCACGATGTTGCGGTCGTGATAGACGTCGTGGATAAACAGATTGAGCGCCTGCACGCGCTGGCGCAAACCGGCTTCCAGCGTTTGCCATTCGCCGCGCGGAATGATGCGCGGAATCAGGTCGAAAGGGATCAGCCGCTCGGTGCCTGACAGGTCGCCGTTCACCGCGAAGGTGATGCCGACCCGGCGAAACAGCAGGTCGGCTTCCGCACGCTTGCGTGCGATCGCCTCGTTGCCCTGCTTCACCAGCCACCGCTCAAAGCGCGCGTAGTGTGGCCGCACGGCATCGTCATGATGACGCATCTCGTCATAGCATCGCATGTCACGCCCCGCTCTTGTTGTCGGATAGAAGGCGAATGCGCTGCGCATTCGGTGTTCGACAATCGATCAAGCAAGCGCTATGCCATTGAGCTTATTGCGTGCAAAACGACGACACGTGCACGCTAACAGCGCATCCCGGCCGGCATGGCGTCGCTATCATCGTACTGCGGTGGCCCATGATGCGCTAGTACGGTGCACCCGCAGCAACGCGGTGCGTGGCGTGCGCGATTCGCGAACCGTCACGCACGCCCATGAAAAAATCCCCGTGGGTTCGCACCCACGGGGATTCGGACAACTTGCACCGCGAAACGGCTCAAGCGTTAACGATTGTCAAACCACCGAAGGTTCGACTCTTTAACGCATGAAACTCGCTCAGCCTGCAGCAGCGTCTTTCAGCTTCTTCAGCGGACGTGCCTTGATGCGCACGCTAGCCGGCTTGGCCGGGAACCAGCGCTCTTCGCCCGAGAACGGGTCTTTGCCGAAGCGCTTCTTCTTCGCCGGCACAGCTTGCACGACGATCTTCAGAAGACCCGACAGCGTGAATTCACCAGCGCCCTTCTTGTGCACTGCGCCGAGGATCGTGTCTTCGAGCGCGGCCAGCACGGCCTTGGCAGTCTTCGGTTCCACCGCGGCGCGTTCAGCGACGTGTGCAGCCAGCGAGGCCTTCGTGAAGGTGTCCTTGATCGGCGACGGAGCGCTGGACGCCTTCACGGCGACCTTCTTAGCTGCGACGGCTTTCTTCGCAGGAACTTTCTTTGCAGCAACCTTCTTGGCGGGTACCGGGGCAGCAGCCTTCTTGGCCACCTTTTTTGCGGAAGTCGGCATGTTTCTCCTACCTGTTGTGGTCAGTGAATAGCACGAAGCGCACACGGTATGTGCACGCTTCAACGCCGGATTCTACAAGCGCTAATACGATTTGCGCGACTCTTTTGTGTATAACGCCCAAGGTTTGTTGCGCGGCGCAGACTGCGAAACGCGTTTTGATGCTTGTTTTAGCGGGTAAACGTGCGTCGACGGGGTCGACAACACCAACTCGTAACGCACGTTACAAGCCGTTTCGATGCATGCATAGCGGCCTGTTTCGCGTCGGCCGGGTTGCGCGCGAGCGTCGATCCGGCGCGGCAGAACGGCAAAAGATAGCTACCAGAAGCACTCGTTACGCCTCGTCACGCAGCGGAAAAAACACGCCCCCAGCAACGAAATACGCTGCAGGGGGCGGCTAAATTTGATCTGCGACAGAAAATCGCAGACGGTTTCGACGCGCGATTACTGCCGGCTGACGTGTTTCAGATCGTGCTCGCTTTCCTTCACGTGCGCCCAGTATTCGTCGTCGTTGCGCGCCATGCCGAGTTCGCCGTTGCGATACGCGATCGCCAGCGCGAGGTTGGCTTCGGGTAACTCCGCATTGGCTGCACGCGTGAGCCATTGCAGCGCCAACGCGTCGTCGTGCGGCAGCGTCGTGCCGAAGCGATACTCGTTGGCGAGCTGGAATTGCGCGAGCGGCAGTCCGGCTTGCGCCGCCCGCGTCAGCCAATGAATCGCCAGCGAATTGTCACGCGCGACACCGTAGCCGTTGCGGTAAAGCGTTGCGAGATCGTAGGCAGCCTGGGCGTCGAGCGGTTCGCGCAACGCCGCCGGCGCGAGCCAGCGGCGGCTTTCCGCAAAGTCCGGCGCGATGCCGGGCAAGCCACGCAGCAGCAGATGGCCGAGCGTGGCTTGCGCGTTTGGCGCGCCGTCGAGCGCAAGTTGGCGGTACGTCTCGACACCTTCGCGACGCTCGTCGAGTTGCGCCGAACTCACCAGCACGTCGGCCAACGCCTCGCGCGCCGCCGCGTTGCCGAACGCCGCCGTCAGCCGCAGCCGCCACACCGGCGAAATCGCATGCGTGGACGCGCCTTGCATCTGCCAGTCGTCGATCTGCGCGTTGGACACGTGAGTGGCCGCCACCGTCGCGAGTGTGCCGCCGCCAATCGCGGCGGCGACGACGGCCGCCGCCATCGTCAAGGAGAAGCGCGCTTTCATTGGTTGAGGTTCACCGAGTAGACCGCGAGCCCCTTGCCGGTACCGTCGTCGGCCTGGATCTGCGCGACGTTGGTCATGCCGTTGGCCTGGGCGAGCGCCGCCAGATTCGGCGCCGCCTTGAACGTCACCGCGCCGGCGGTCGCGACTTTCGTGAAGCGCCAGCTGCGATCGCTGCCGTTGTTCGCCGCCTTGATGGCCTGCACTTTCTTGATGTAGGCGATCAGCACATCGCGGCTCGCATCCGGCGACGCGTAAATCGTCTTGCTGCCGTCGAGACCCGGGAAATTGCCGCCGCCGCTCGCGCGATAGTTATTGGTCGCGACGATAAACGACTGCGTGTCCGAGATCGCGGCACCCTGATATTTCAGGTTGCGGATCCGGCTGCCCACCGCTTGCGTCACGTCGATCTCGTAGCTGAAATCCTTCGACGTGATCATGTCGAAGTTGTAGCCCGGATAGTTGCTGACCAGCGCCTGCGCCGCCGTGTTGGCCGGATCGATCTTGTTGAAGCGCTGGGCGGCGGTTTCGAGCCACGCCTTCAGGTTGGCGCCCGTCACCTTCACCGCGTAGATCGTGTTCGGGTACAGGTAGAGGTCGGCGGCGTTGTTGATCGCCACGTTGCCTTGCGCGACGTCGGTGAAATCGTTGCCGCCGCCAAAGCCGCTCTTGAACGGCGCGCTCACCGACAGCACCGGAATGCCCGCGTATTGCGGCAGATTCGCGTTGATGTAGTCCTGCGTGTACGCCGCCTGCGCCTGGTTGACGATCTCGATGGCCGACACGTCGCCCACGTCGGCGAAGTAGGTGGTCATGCGGAAATCGGTCGCGCCAATCGGCGTTTTCACATAGTTGATGGTCGCCGCGTGTTCCGCCGCGATTGCCTGCGAGATCGACGGATCGACCGCGACGTAGCTGTTATCCGCGTTCTGGATCGAGCGCGCTTCCGCCGTGCTCGAATTGCGATCCACGGTCCACGTGCCGTTCGTGTAGTTCAGTGCGAGCTTGATGACGCCGAGATGCTTACCCCAGAAATTCGCCATCACGGTCGGCACACCGTTGACCGTGCCCTTCACCTTGTCGACGCCCGGCAGATTGAACTGCGAGACCGTGCTGTTCTTGTCGGGGAACACCTGGTGCGAATGGCCGATCAGCATCGCGTCGATGCCCGGCACTTTCGACAGATAGTAGCTGCCGTTTTCCATCGACGGCGAATAGGTCGAGTTGTCGAGCCCGCCGTGCGACATCGCGACAATGATCTGCGCGCCCTTCGCCTTCATTTCCGGCACGTACTTCGACGCGCTTTCCACGAGGCCTTGCGTGTAAACGTTGCCATCGAGCCAGCGTTTATCCCACGCCATGATCGCGGGCGGCGTGAAACCGATCACGCCGATCTTCACCGGCGCGCTGACGGTTTTGCCGTCGGGCGTTTTCGCGGTCAGCGTGCGTTCGAGAATCGTGTACGGCTTGAAGATCGGCTGCTGCGATTTCGCGCCGAGCACATTGGAAAGCACCAACGGAAATTGCGGTCCCGCGCAACTGGCTTGCGACGCCACCGGGCTCATGTTCGGCACGTCGAAGGTGTTGCCGGTGACCTGCGCGAGGAACGGCAGGCCGTAGTTGAATTCGTGATTGCCGATCGTGCCCGCGTCGTACTTCAACAGGTTCATCACCTTGTAGACGCCGAGCGTGGTCTTGCAATCGACCGGCGCGACCTGCGCCTGGTAATCCGCGAGCGCGGTGCCCTGAATCGTGTCGCCGTCGTCGAGCAACATCGTGTTCGGGAATTCCTTGCGCGCCGCCGCGATCAGCGTCGCCGTGCGTTCGAGACCCAGCGACTTGTCCTCGGCCAGCTTGTAGTAGTCGTAGCTGAGCAGATTGGTGTGGATGTCGGTCGTTTCGAGCAACGCGAGCGTCGCGGTCGTGCCGTTCGCCACCGCGGCTTGCGGCGGCGCGGAATCGAGATTGCTGCCGCACGCGCTCAACCCGATCGCGGCCAATGCGCTTAACGCGCCCCATCCACCGAATGCATTGAATGCACGCTTTGCGCCGCGCGTACGCAGCGGTTTTCCTACCGTCGACTTCACTCGCATCCTTACTGCCCTCCGGTTTGTTGTGTTGTTGTGCCGGACTGAGAGACCGGCTTTTCATTACAAACAATTACAGAGGCGCCAGCGTAAGGCCGCTTTGTGACACTGATTTGTATGGCGTTAGATAGGTTTAAGTAATGTTCAAGCTGGCGCGAACGTGTTACCGCGCGAGACGCGGCAGCACGGCGGCAAGCTTCGTGAGCGCGGCGTCGATGTGGTCGACCGCGATACTGCCGTAACCGAAGATCAGCCCCGCCTGCGGCTTCACGCGCAGATAGAAGGGCGCGATTCCGTACACGCCGACCGACACGTCACGCGCCGCGCGGGTCACCGCGTCTTCCGTCAGCGGTGCTTTCAGGCGCGCCGCCATGTGAATGCCGGCGGTCGGCACGATCGGCTCGAACCAGCGCGCGAGGTCGCCATGCAAGTGATCGAGCAGCATCGCGCGACGCGCGGCGTAAGCCTTGTGCGTGCGCCGCAGATGCTTGGCGAAATCGCCGTTGAGCATGAACGTCGCGAGCGCCGTTTGCGTGAGCGTGCAGCCGTGCCCGTCGACGATCTGACGTGCCTTGAGCAGCGGACCGAAGAGCGACGCGGGCGGCACCATGTAACCCACGCGCAGCTCCGGGAAAATGGTCTTCGAAAACGTCCCCACGTAGGCGACCAGTCCCGCGCGATCGAGGCTTTTCAGCGGCTCCATGGGCCGGCCTTCGAAACGGTATTCGCAGTCGTAGTCGTCCTCGATAATTACCGCGCCGCGCTTTTGCGCCCACTCGAGCAACTCGACGCGGCGTTCCAGACTCATCGGCATGCCGAGCGGAAACTGATGCGAGGGCGTCACGTAGACGAGCTTCGCCTTATCCGGCAGCTTGTCGACGATCAGACCTTCACGGTCCACCGGCACCGGCACGACGCGCGCGCCGGTCGCCTTGAAGCAGGCATGCGCGGGCGGATAGCCGGGATCTTCGAGCGCCACGATTTCGCCCGGGCCGAGCACGATGCGCGCGATCAGATCGAGCGCGTGCTGTGCGCCTTGCGTGACGATCACGTCTTCCCAATTGTTCGACACCGCGCGGTTGAACGCGAGGTAGCGCGAGATCGCGAGACGTAGCGCCTCCTCGCCGGCGGCTTCGCGATAGGTGCCGGGACTGCGCGCCTGCGAGCGCAGCGCGTGGTTCACGCAGCGGCGCCAGACGTCGAAGGGGAACAGCGTCTTGTCGGTCGCGCCGCCGATGAAATCGTGCGGCGACGGCACCGTGGGCCGCGGCAACGGCAAGGTCTGCGGCATCGCCTCCCACAGCGGCCGGGCGCGAGCGGCGGTCCGGGTGCCGGCTTTGCTGCGCTCGCGCGCCGCTTCCAGATCGCGTGCCTGCGCGGAGCGCGCCACCGGCAAACGTTCGAGACCCTCGGCGACGAATGTGCCGGAGCCGGCACGAGCGCTCAGATAGCCTTCGGCAAGCAGCCGCTCGAAAACATCGAGCGTGGTTTTGCGCGATACGCCGAGTTGCGTGGCGAGATCGCGCGTGGAGGGCAAGCGCGTGCCGCCGCCGAGACGGCCTTCGAGTATGCCGGCGCGCAACTGGCGATAGATCTGTCCGGACAGATCGTGATGCCCCTCGACGGCGATATGAATGTCCATCCGAATGGTTACCTTGAAGATCCGGTACAGGCTATTTTGAACGACCGGCGATGGCCGTCAGCTTACCTCCGCCGTCGCGCCGCTCATTGCCGCATTCTGAAGGGCGTTCACGCGCGCTTCGTCGGTGCAACGCTGATGTTCGCGCGACAGCTTGCGCATCAGCGGCAACAGCAGTACCGCCACCAGCGCGCCCACCGCCGCGAGCCAGCCGAGGCCGGTAAACAGTTTGGTATAGAGCGGCAACGATTCGAGCGGGTCCAGATTGCCCGCCGGCATCTGCGCGAAATTCGCCACCACGCTGCCCAGATACTGCGACACGCCGGTCGCCACGAAGTAAGCGCCCATCATGAAACCGCTCATCCGCGCCGGCACGTAGCGCGCAACCATCGCGAGGCCGAGGCCGCTCACCAGCAGCTCGCCGAGCGAACACAAACCGTAGCCGCCCACCATGAACCACGACGACACGCGGCCGTTCACCGCATAGTTACCGCTCGCCGCATAGACGAAGAAACCGGCCGCCACCACGGCGAAACCGAACGCGTACTTCACGGCGACCGGCATGTCCTTGCCGTTCTTCGAGAGCTTCGTATAGAGCAACGCGAGCAACGGGCTCAGCAGCATGATCCAGATCGGATTGAGCGCCTGGAATTGCCCGGCGCTCCACGTGAACCATGTCTGGCCGAACAGAATGAAACGCGGATCGACGTTGCGCAGCGCGAACAGCGTGAGCGAGGTCGACATCTGCACATAGAAAACGAAGAACAGAATCACCTGCGCCGTGAGAACCAGCGCGGCCAGCAGACCCGAACGCTCCGAGCGTTCGCACTTCAGCAGCATGTAGCCGAAAATCGCCAGAATCGCGAGACCCGCCGTGTACACGCACGCCACCGCGATCGCCTTGTGCTGCAGCACGAACATCGTCACCGCGCCCAGGGCGAGGCCGCCCAGTGCGACCGCGCCGACGCGCTTCCAGCGCACCGGTTCGGCGTCCGGCGCCGAACCGATGTGCGCGAGCGTGCGGAACATGACGAAGTAATTCACCATCGACAGCAGCATGCCGGCGCAGCAGACCGCGAACGCCGTATGCCAGCCCCAATGGTCCTTGATCCACGGCGTGGCGAGCATCGACACCGTCGAGCCGATGTTGACCGCCATGTAGTAAATCGTGAACGCGCTGTCGATGCGCGCGTCGTCCCCTTCGTAAATGCGGCGCACGAGGTTCGCGGCGTTCGCCTTGAAGAGCCCGTTGCCCACCACGATCACCCCGAGCGACGCGTACATGTACGACAGTTGCTCGTTCGGCAGCGCCAGCATGAAATAGCCGGCCGACAGCACGCCGGCGCCGAATATCATCGTGCGGCGCGCGCCGAGAATCCGGTCGCCGATCCAGCCGCCGATCGACGGCGCCGCGTACACCAGCGCCGTAAACGCACCCCACGTGAGCGTGGCGTGGCTGTCGGTAAAGCCCAGCTTGTCGATCATGAACAGCACCAGCAGTGCGGCCATGCCGTAGTAGCCGAAGCGCTCCCACAGTTCGATCAGAAAGACCGTCGAAAACGAACGGGTCTGCGAGACGCGTGCGCCGGTCGGATTGGATGAAATCATCGTGTACCTCTTGTTCAAACGGTTGCGGCGACGCGCGAACTAGCCGCGCGACGCGAAAAACGGGATCGGGAAAAACGGTCGACGACACACGCGCCATAGGGCCTGCGTGTGCGCGAATTGTCCGAAGCGCGTGGGTACGCTCATGCGCCGATACCGGCAGAAAAACCAGGGAATGGGATAGAGGCCCGCCGGTGGCTCGCACAACGCAGCGCTATCGGGCGGCGGCAGGCTGCGCGCCTGCTGCGGAAAAAATCGGCGGTGATGGTCATGTCCTTAAGCCGGCCGCCGTTCGGATGGAACGCGCCGGACAATGCTCCACCCCGCAGGATCGCTGCGGGCGGAATGTTAAACAGCGGCAGGCTCGCAGGTGAGGGTCGTGCGCACGCCTTTCGCCAGGCGGGCCAGATTCTCCGAATAGAAGCCTCTCGCGTCACTCAGGGAATTCACCTAATCGGAGTCAATGACTCGCCCTTACACGCCAACTGTCTTCACCTCGCCGGCCTGTCCCACCCAAAATAGTCTTTGATGTCATAGGTTTACTTCTCCTGATACTCGCATTGCATAAATGCCTGAATCATCATCTAAAACCGCAACTTTTACCGCCTTCATTGCTTCTTTTTCACAATAATCCGGTCGATTTGGGTCGCGGGTTTTCGGTTCTGGCAACATAGAGTGTTGTTTCCAAAATGCGGGCTCTTGCGTCCCCGGAGGGCTGAACCGGCCCACTGCCCTAGCCGGGACCGCAATCAAACCATATTTACTTATATCAAACAAATTTTGACGGGCTAATTTCCTCCTGCTATGGTCACGACAATTCAAAAAAGCAATCCGGCACTCGAAATCGGCAGCAAGATCCGCGCGCTTCGGCATCGACTCAAGCGCACGTTGGACGACACGGCAACCGCCGCGGGTATTTCCAAACCGTTTCTGTCGCAAGTCGAGCGCGGCCTGGCGTCACCGTCCATCACATCGCTGGCCGGGATTGCTCACGCACTTGGGGTCACGGTGCAGTATTTCGTCGACACACCTAGCGAAGAACGCTCGGTGTGCCGCGGCGAGCAGTTGAAGTTTTTCGGTTTTGCGGACTCGGCCAATCTGTTCGCTCGATTGACCAATCTGACGGGCGGCCGTCAGCTCGAAGCGATCCTCGTGAGGATGCCGCCCGGGCAAAAGCGCTCCGAAGTAACCACGCATGCCGGCGAGGAATTTGTGTATGTAATCGACGGCGAGGTGTCGTTGACGCTGGAAGGCAAGACGTTCGTGTTGCATGCGGGAGACAGCGCGCATTACGAATCGACCGTGCCGCACAGTTGGGTGAACACGGCTCGGGTCGAGTCGGTCGTCGTCTGGGTGGGCACGCCAAGACTGTTTTGAAGGGCAGGCGCCTTTTCCGGTTGATCCGGCCGGGGTTTGCCTGCATTACAACATGCAAGGAATCCTGTATGTCGGACAAACAACAAGGGCCGCCCTGGCCCGAGCACCGCGGATAACCGGGCGCCCCGGCGCCAGCGCGTTCTTCTCTCGACCTTTCCTGCGATCTCAACCGATGAAAACCCCGTTCGTCCTCGCGACGGCGCTGTCCGCGCTCGTCCTGTCGTTTCAGCCCGCCGCCTTTGCCGTCACGGTGCCCGCCGGCGTCACCCTCGCTGCCAGCCAGGAGATGACGCGCCAGGTGCCGGGCGAAACCGAATCGCTCGACCCCGCGCATATCGAATCGTGGACCGGCAATACGATCGGGCTCGACCTGTTCGAGGGTTTGACGCGCATGGACGCGAGCGGTGCGATCGTGCCGGGCGTGGCGGAGTCGTGGACGCGCACCGGGCCGACCACGTGGGTCTTCAAGCTGCGCCACGACGCGCGCTGGAGTAACGGCCAGCCGGTCACGGCGGCGGACTTCGTCTACTCGTGGCAACGCGTGCTCGATCCGAAGACCGGTTCGAAGTACACGGTGCTGGTCGAATTCGTGAAGAACGCCAAGGCGATTCTCGCCGGCAAGATGCCGTTGACGAGCCTCGGTGTGCGCGCCGCCGATCCGTACACGCTCGAAGTCACGACCGAAGTGCCCGCCGCCTTCTTCCCGCAACTGGTTTCCATGGCGACGATGACCCCGGTCAATCGTGCGACGGTGACGAAGTTCGGCGGCGAGTGGACCCGTCCGGGCAACTTCGTGGGCAACGGCGCGTACACGCTGACCGACTGGCAGCCGAGCAACCGTCTGGTGGCGACCAAAAGCCCGACGTACTGGAACGCCAGCAAGGTCGTGATCGCGAAAGTGACCTACCTGCCGATCGAAAACGACGAAACGGCCATGCGCATGTTCCAGGCCGGCCAGTTCGACTACACGTACGCGATTCCGTCGGGCATCTATGCGCAGGTGAGCAAGAGCCAAGGTGATGAGCTGAAAACCGGCCTGCAGATCGCCACATACTTCTACAGCCTGAATAACGACGACCCCGCCTTCAAGGACAAGCGCGTACGCCAGGCCCTGGCGATGGTGCTGGACCGCGACCTGCTGACCAAGCGTCTGACCGCCGACGGCGAAGTACCCATGTATGGCCTGATCGCCAAGGGCACTCAGGGCGCGGGCGTATTCACGCCGGACTGGGCGAGCTGGCCGATGGCCAAGCGCGTCGACTACGCGCGCAACCTGCTGAAGGCCGCCGGCTATTCGGACGCCAAACCGCTTACCTTCACGCTGACCTACAACACCAACGACCTGCACAAGAAGGTCGCGCTGTTCGCCACCTCGGAATGGCGCACCAAGCTCGGCGTCACCGCCAAGCTCGAAAACGTCGAGTTCAAGGTGCTGCTCAAGCAACGCCACGACGGCAAGGTGCAGGCTTCGCGCGACGGCTGGTTCGTCGACTATAACGACGCCAACTCGTTCCTCGATCTGATCCGTTGCAACAGCGTGCAGAACGATCAACACTACTGCAACCCGCAGGTCGACAAGCTGATCGACGAAGGCAACCAGCAGCTCGACGACGCGAAACGCACCGCGCTGCTCACGCAGGCACACGATCTGGCCATGAACGACTACCCGCTGGTCGCGCTCTTCCAGTATTCGGCGGACCGCCTGGTCAAGTCGTATGTGGGCGGCTACAAGCCGACCAACTACCTCGACATGCGCGCCACGCAAGACATGTATCTGATCAAGCACTAAGCGCGGGAGCACCGTCATGCTGGCTTACACGCTGCGCCGCACGCTCTGGGCGATCCCGACGATTCTCGCCGTGATCACCGCGTGCTATCTGCTGCTGCATCTCACCCCGGGCGGCCCGTTCGACACGGAGAAACACCTGTCGGCGGCCGTGATGGCGAACCTCAACGCCAAATATCACCTCGACGAACCGTTGTGGCTGCAGTACCTCCACTACCTCGGTGCGTTGCTGCACGGCGACCTCGGCCCGTCGTTCCGTTACGCCGACTGGACCGTCAACGATCTGGTCTGGAAAGCGTTGCCGGTCAGCCTCGGCGTGGGCGGCGTGTCGGTGCCGATCGCGCTGGTGATCGGCGTCACGCTCGGCACGCTGGCCGCGGTGCGCCGCGATCGTTTCATCGATCACTTCGTGATGGTGCTCGGCAACCTCGGCAACGTGGTGCCGCCGTTCGTGCTCGGCCCGGTGCTGGTGTGGATCTTCGCGATCCTGCTGAAGACCTCCGAAGGCCAGGGCTGGTTGCCGGCCGGCGGCTGGGGTGACGGCGGGTGGCGTTATCGCGTGCTGCCGATCGTGCTGCTCGTCATCATCAACGTCGCCGGGATCGCACGGGTGATGCGCGGCAGCATGATCGAAGTGCTGTCGGGCAACTTCATCCGCACGGCGCGCGCCAAGGGCCTGCCGGGCCGCACGATCGTGTTGCGCCACGCCATGAAGCCCGCGCTGATGCCGGTCGTCTCGCTGCTCGGTTCGATCTGCATCTCCTCGATCACGGCGGCCGTGGTCACCGAGTCGGTGTTCGCGCTGCCGGGTCTCGGCCAACTGGTCGTCAACGGCGCGATCAACCGCGACTACACCCTGGTGCTCGGCCTCGTCGTGTTGACGACCGCCGTCGCCGTGCTGTTCAACCTGCTGGTCGACCTCGCGTATGCGTGGCTCGATCCGCGCATCCGGTACTGATCCATGGCCCGCTCTCTTCAAACGGCTGCCGCGGCGCTCGATCCGCTCGCGGCCATTGTCAATGCACCGCGTTCGCGCGGACCGCTCGCCACCGCCGCCGCGCGCTTCGTGCGCAACCGCGCGGCGTTGACCGGATTCATCGTGCTGCTGCTGGTCGTGATCGCCTGCGTGGTGGGTCCGTGGCTGCTGCCGAACAATCCGATCGACAGCGACTGGAGCGCGATCAGCCTGCCGCCCGCGTGGCAAAACATGCACTGGTTCGGCACCGACGAACTCGGCCGCGACCTGCTCGCGCGTGCGCTGCAAGGCGGGCGCGTGTCGCTCGAAGTCGGCCTGCTCGGCACGCTGGTGTCGGGACTGATCGGCGTCGCGTACGGCGCGACCGCCGGCTATCTGGGCGGCCGCGTCGACGCGGTGATGATGCGGATCGTCGACATGATGTACGCGATCCCCTACATGCTGATCGCGATCCTGATGATGACGCTGTTCGGCCGCGCGTTCTATCTGGTCGTGCTCACCATCAGCGCGTTCTCGTGGCTCGACATGGCGCGCGTGGTGCGCGGCCAGACGCTGTCGCTGCGCTCGCGCGAATTCATCGACGCCGCCCGCGCGATCGGCGTGAGTTCGCGCTCCATCATCTCGCGCCACATCGTGCCGAATCTGTTCGGCGTGGTGGTGGTGTACGCGAGCGTGACCGTGCCCAATATCGTGCTGACCGAATCGGTGCTGTCGTTCCTCGGCCTCGGCGTGCAGGAGCCGATGACGAGCTGGGGCGTGCTGATTCAGGACGGCGCGCAGAAACTCGATTCGATGCCCTGGCTGCTGCTGTGCCCGGCCGTGATGCTGTGCATTACGCTGTATTCCGTGAATTTCGTCGGCGACGGTTTGCGCGACGCGTTCGACCCGAAGGACCGCTGACATGTCGCTACTCGAAGTCAAAGACCTCAGCGTGCGCTTTACGCGCCGCGAAGGCGCACCGGTCGACGCCGTGCAACGCGTGTCGTTCTCGCTCGAAGCCGGCCGCACGCTCGGCATTGTCGGCGAATCGGGCTCCGGCAAGAGCCAGACCGTGATGGCGTTGCTCGGCTTGCTGGCCGGCAACGGCAAGGTATCGGGCAGCGCCACCTATCGCGGCGACAACCTGCTGACCATGAACGAAGCGGCGCTGAACAAGATTCGCGGCGACCGCATCGGCATGATCTTTCAGGACCCGATGACCTCGCTCAATCCGTTCCTGACGATCGAACGGCAAATGACCGAGACGCTGCAGCTGCATCGCAAGATGTCGCGCCGCGAAGCGCGCCGCCGCGCGATCGAAACGCTGGAGTCGGTGCGCATTCCCGACGCCGCGCGCCGCATCGCCATGTATCCGCACGAATTCTCCGGCGGCATGCGACAGCGCGTGATGATTGCGATGGCCCTGCTCTCCGAGCCCGAAATCCTGATCGCCGACGAACCCACCACCGCGCTCGACGTGACCGTGCAGGCACAGATCATCGAACTGCTGCGCGAACTGAACCGCGAACGCGGCACGGCGATCATTCTGATCACGCACGACATGGGCGTGGTAGCCGGTCTGTGCGACGACGTGATGGTGATGTACGCCGGCCAGACCGTCGAACAGGCGAGCGCCGCCGCGCTGTTCGCCGCGCCGACGCATCCGTACACGCTCGGTCTGCTGAACGCGTTGCCGCGTCTGACCGACGACGATGACGACCGGCCGTTGCAAACCATTCCCGGCAATCCGCCGCTGCCCGGTGAAGTCGGCCAGGGCTGCGCATTCGCGCCGCGCTGCGCGTACTGCACCGAGCACTGCCTCGAAGCACGCCCGCCGCTCGCGGCCGTGGAGGGCTATCCGGACGCGCTGCGCGCATGCTTCAAACCGGTCGGCGAAATCCTGGAGGCACAACACGTATGAACGCCACGCCTATCGCAAACCAGGACGCGGCGACGCTGCTGTCCGTGGACAATCTCAAGGTGCAATTCGGCGTGCCGCGCGGCGGCTATCCGTGGTCCGGCAAAGCAACGCTGCGCGCGGTAGACGGCGTCTCGTTCAGCGTGCGGCGCGGCGAAACCGTGGGCCTCGTCGGCGAGTCGGGTTGCGGCAAGTCCACCCTCGCCCGCGCGATCATCGGTCTCGCGCCGGTGGCGAGCGGCAGCGTGCGCTGGCTCGGCGAAGAAACCGTGCAGTCGAACGCGCGCCGCGATACCTCGCGCTTGCGCCAGGACGTGCAGATGATTTTCCAGGACCCGCTCGCGTCGCTCGATCCGCGCATGACGATCGAACAGATCGTCGCGGAACCGCTGCTCACGCACGGCCAGAACGTAGCCCGCGCCGACGTGCAGCGGCGCGTGTTGACCATGCTCGAACGCGTCGGCCTCAATGCGCAGCATCTGCGCCGTTATCCGCATGAGTTTTCCGGCGGCCAGTGTCAGCGCGTCGGCATTGCGCGGGCGCTGATCGGCGAGCCGCAACTGGTGATCTGCGACGAGCCGGTGTCCGCGCTCGACGTGTCGATCCAGGCACAGATCGTTAATCTGCTGCGTGACCTGCAAAGGGAGTTGTCGCTGTCGCTGCTGTTCGTCGCGCACGATCTCGCGGTCGTCAAGGCGATCAGTCACCGCGTACTGGTGATGTATCTCGGCCGTGTGATGGAGTTCGGCGATAAGCGCGACGTCTACAGCGCGCCGCGTCATCCGTACACGCGCGCGTTGCTGTCCGCGGTGCCGGTGCCCGACCCTGCCGTGGAACGCGCGCGGCGTCATCTGCTGTTGCGCGGCGAGATCGCCTCGCCGCTCAGCCCGCCTTCCGGTTGCGCGTTCCGCACGCGCTGTCCGGAAGCAATCGAAGCCTGCGCCTCGGAGATTCCGCAGGCCGTCACGCATGGCGCGAGCGCAACGCGCGTCGCCTGTATTCGCGTGGGGGACGCCTCGAAGTAAGCGTCCTTGAAGTCCTTGCGCTCAGGCAGCGTCTCACGCAGCGCAATAGCACCCCGCTTCTACCGATAAAACCGTATTCCCGGCGCGACGGGCCGTCGCGCCGCTGGATTCGTTCGCCCTGCCATCAGCGGGGCGAGCGATAAGCGTGGACTGGCTAACCGCCAGCCAAAGTAGCACCACAATAATCAGAGACGTACTCAATGAAAGATAGCCGAACAAAAATCCGGACAAAAAAAACCGGAGCCGCCACCTTTTTTTATTGCGCATTCACGCTGCCCGCACTGACTCTCGCCGCCAGTGCTTATGCCGACGACGGCGTGACGGAGCCCACCTCCGAAACGTCGCGAACCCAGACGCTCGCGCAAGCGTCGCCCTCGCCTACGCCCTCAACCTCGCATGCGCCGGACTCCTCCCCGCAGTCCGCCAGATCCTCCGGCAAACGCCGTGCGGATCAGGGCGGTCAGGTGCGTAACGATCAACCCGACACGACCAACGCAATCGTCAATGCCGAAGCCAGCCAAACGGTCGAGCCGCCCAGCCCGCCGTCGAGTCAGGCAGCCAGTAAAGGCTTTATCGCCGATAGCCATCTCAACCTGCAGTTCCGCAATTACTCCGACTACTTCCAGGCGCCCAACGCGATCTACCGTCACGCGTGGATCCAGGGCGCGCAAGCCAACTATGAATCCGGCTTTACGCAGGGTCTGGTCGGCTTCGGCGTGGACGCGTCGCTGTTCGCCGCGTTGAAGCTCGACGGCGGCAACGGCGCCGGCAACATGGTGCACGTCGGCAAGGACGGCGGCGGTTCACAGCAGCTCGCGTGGGCCTATCCCGGTATGTATGACATCAAGGGCCGCATTTCGGAAACGGTCGTGAAGTACGGTTTGCAGATCGTCACGAACCCGTTTCTCGAACCGCACGACAACCGCGCACTGCCGCCGACCTTCCTGGGTGTCTCGATGGTCAGCAACGACCTCGTGCACACCACGCTCGAAGCCGGTAGCTTCACCAAGGTCGACGCCCGCGGCCACACGAACCTGAGCAACCTGACCACCTCGTATGGCGGCACGCGCATCGATCGGCTGACTTACGTGGGCGGCACGTGGCACTACGCGAAGAACGGCGAAATGGCGCTGTACGTCGATCAGGCCGACGACGTCTGGCGTCAGTACTACGGTTCGGTGGCGCAGTCGTTCGGCGATCCGACCACGATCAAGTGGAGCGGTCTCGCCAACATCTATTCGACGCACGACACCGGCGCGTCGAAGCAAGGGCATATCAACAGCAATGCGTACAGCGTGTCGGTCTCCGCGCAGCACGGCCCTCACGCGCTGCTGCTCGGCTACCAGCAGGTGCTCGGCGACCAGTTCTTCGACTATGTGAACGAAACCAACGGCATCTACCTGACCAACTCGATGGACGTGGACTACAACGCGCCGCACGAGCAATCGCTGCAATTGCGTTACACGTTCGACGGCAAGTACGCGGGCGTGCCGGGCCTGAAGGCGATGTTCTGGGGGCAATACGGCTGGAATGCGGATGCGTCGGCGGGCGCGGCGGAAAACGCTTCGCCTTCGGCGTCGCTGCACAATCTGTACTGGAAGAACGGCGAGCCGGTGCATGGCCATCATCACGAGTTCGGCTTCGTTCCTAGCTATACGCTGCAAAGCGGCCGCTTCAAGGATACGAAGATCACGTTCATCGCGATGTGGCACAACGCTCAGGCTCACTACTCGGACGGCAACAACATGGAATACCGTCTGGTGGTGAACGTGCCGGTGAAGGTGTTCTAGGCAGCACGTTTCTGCTCGATGCCTGATGTTTGAAAAGGCGTCACGGCTCGCGATGGGGCGACGTGACGCCTTTTTTCTTAAGCGTCCCCAGTGATCCGCTCGGTGGTCATGGCTCGCGACAAACCGTGCATCGGCCGGCGCAATGCCACGTCGAACGGATTGGTTTGCGGGCCGATCGCATCGGCCTGCCGCCTCAGCAATTCGACCACCATCGGCAGGCGGTCGTCGCCCAGACGCGACGCCAGCGTGCCCACGCTCAATGCCGCCACCGCGAGGCCGGTGCGGTCCAGCACCGGCACCGCCACGCCCGCCATGCCGTCGAGCACACCGGTGTTGTTCGCCGCGTAGCCCAGTCGCCGCACGCGTTCGATTTCGGTGCGCAAATACACTTCGTCCAGCACGCCGTAGCCGCGAATTCGCGGCACGTTGAAACGAATGATCTCCTCACGTTCCGCCTCGGGCAGAAACGCGAGAATGGCCAGGCTGCCCTGACCGACCCCTAACGCGACGCGACCGCCAATGTCGCCGGTGAACGAACGGATCGGAAACGGCCCTTCGCAAATGTCGAGACACACCGCGTCGAAACTGCTTTTGACCAGCAGAAAAATCGTGTCGCCGAGACTCGCGCACAGCCGCAGCAACGCCGGGCGGCACAGCGTACGCATGCCACTCGGGTTGCCCGCCTGCGCGGCCAGCGCGAAGAAATCGACGCTCAGCCGGTACAGCTTGGAGTTGTCGTCCTGCTCGACGATGCCCTCCGCGATCAGCGCGTGCAGGATACGGTGTACGGTGCCCTGCGTCAGCCCGACGGCTTTCGCCAGTCGCGTAACGCGGCCGCCGTCGGCTTGCGCTTCGGACAACGCGCGAATCACCGCGAACGCGCGTTCCAGCATGCCGGGGCCTGGCGTGCTGCCGTTTTCGGCCGGGGCGTGGTCAGTATCTCGTTGGGCGGCAGCTTTCATCCAGGTTGCTCTCATTTATTTCATTGACCGGAACACTATAAAGTGTTTTATCCGCAAGCGGAATAGTGGGCCGATTCCGCCTTACCGTGCCATTAACACTGATTCATAGGGATTTTCCGTACGCCATGCAGCGGAATTATTCCTGGCAATTCTTCAAACATATTCCGATCAGCAGAATTTTTTTAAATTTAATACCGTTGATCGGAATTTGAAATTGACGCCTCGTAATTTGGCTGGCTAGAGTCGATTCCATCGGGCCATCCCCGCTCGAATCGGTGTCGACTCATCCAAAGGCGAGAATCATGTCGTTCCTCACACTCACGGACGTAACGAAATCATTCGGCGATCTGCACGCTGTCGCCGACGTGAACCTCTCCGTGGAAAAAGGCGAGTTCGTTTCGTTGCTCGGGCCGTCCGGCTGCGGCAAGACCACCACCTTGCAGATGATCGCGGGTTTCGTCGAAACCACGCGCGGGCGTATCACGCTCGACGGCCGCGACATCACGCAGATGAAGCCGAACAAGCGCGGCCTCGGCATCGTGTTTCAAAGCTACGCACTGTTTCCGCACATGAGCGTGGCGGAGAACGTCGGCTTCGGGCTGGAAATGCGCAACGTCGACAAGGCCGAGCGCAAGGAGCGCGTGTGCGAGGCGCTAGCGCTGGTGCGCCTCGACACGCTCGCGCATCGCTTTCCGCGCGAACTGTCCGGCGGCCAGCGGCAACGCGTTGCGATTGCTCGCGCGATCGTGATCGCGCCGCCGGTGCTGCTGCTCGACGAACCAATGTCGAATCTCGACGCCAAGCTGCGTGAAGACATGCAGTTCGAGCTGCGCGGCATTCAACGCAAGATCGGCACAACCACGATCATGGTGACGCACGACCAGTCGGAAGCGCTGTCGATCAGCGATCGCGTGGTGGTGATGGAAGCCGGCCGCATCACGCAGATCGACACGCCGTATGAAGCATACGAGCGCCCGGAAAACCGCTTTGTCTCGCAGTTCATCGGCAAGGCCAACATGCTGCCGGGCACCGTGACGTCGTGCGACGGCGAGGCGATCTGCATCGACCTCGGCCATGACATCGAGGAAACCGGCCGCACCGCGCAATTGCCGGCGCGCGAGCGCGCGGTCGGCGTGGGCGACGCAGTCACCTTGTGCATTCGTCCGGAAAAGCTGCGTCTGTGCGCCCCGAGCGCCGGACGCGTGCCGGCCACCGTGACGAGCCGCTTCTTCCTCGGCAGCCAATGGCTGTACCGGCTCGACAGCCGTCTCGGCGAAGTGCTGGTGTGCTGCCAGAACGAAGGCACCGAGCCGCTGCCGGAAGGCGCGGCGGTCGGCGTGGACTGGAACAGCGAAGCGATCCGCTTCATTCAACGGGACGTCCAACATGGCTAGTACGCTCCCCGCCGCCGACAAGCGCAACGCGAACGCCCGCGACGCGCGGCGTGCGCCGTGGCATGCCTTCCTGCCGCTGTGGCTGATGTGCGCGCCGGCCTTTCTGCTGTTCGCGGCGCTAGTGCTGGTGCCGCTCTTGATGACGCTGGTGCTGACCTTTTACCGCTTCGATCCGGCAAGCGGGCCGATCGCCGCGTTCCAGTTCGGCAATTACGCGGAAGTGCTGGGCTCCTCGTATTTCCACACGATCTTTCTGCGCACCTTCGGTATTGCGTTTCTGGTCACGCTGCTGTGCGTCGTGATCGGTACGCCGGAAGCGTACGTGCTGTCACGCATGCGCGACCCGTACCGCTCGCTGTTCCTGCTGGTGATTCTCGCGCCGCTGCTGGTGTCGGTGGTGGTGCGCGCGTTCGGCTGGAGCATGCTGCTCAATAGCAACGGACTCGTGAATCAGGCCTTCGGTCTGATCGGTCTCGGACCCTACAAGCTCGAATACACGACCTTTGCGATCGTGATTGCGCTCGTTCACGTGATGCTGCCGTTCATGGTGATTCCCGTTTGGACCGCGCTGCAAAAAATCGACCCGCAGACGGAAAACGCCGCGCTGTCGCTGATGGCATCGCCCGCCACCACGCTGCGCCGGATCGTGTTGCCGCAACTCACGCCGGGCATCCTGTCCGGCAGCCTGATGGTGTTCGGTTTGTCGGCGAGCGCCTTTGCGATTCCGGGTCTGCTCGGCGGACGCCGCCTGAAAGTGGCCGCCACCGCCGTCTATGACGAATTCCTCGGTTCGCTGAACTGGCCGCTCGGCGCGACCATCGCGCTCCTGCTGCTGGTCGCGAATCTGATCGTGATGCTCACGTACTACCGGGTTCTGGAACGTAAGTACGCCAGAAGCCTCGGTTAATTCATCGGCCCCTTGGGTGACATCATCATGAGAAAGAACGGCCCTATTGCGCTGATTTTCCACACGCTCGTGATTGCGTTCGTGCTCGCGCCGCTCGTGATCGTCGTGCTGGTCGCATTCACGCCCGACGAAACGCTCACGCTGCCCACGCATGGCGTCTCGCTGCGCTGGTTCCGCGCGATCCTCGACTACCCCGATTTCATTTCCGCGTTTTTCAACAGTCTGAAGCTGGCGTTTGCGTCGGCCACGCTGTCGCTGATCGTCGCACTGCCCGCGGCATTGGCGATCGGCCGCGCGCGTTTTCCGGGACGCGGCTTTCTCAACGGATTGTTGTTGTCGCCGCTAGTGATTCCCGGTCTCGTGCTCGGCATCGCGTTACTGCGCTTCTTCGCGCTGATCGGCGCGACCGGTTCGTTCGCGTGGCTCGTGCTCGCGCACATGATCATCATCACGCCGTTCGTGATGCGCCTGGTGCTGGCGTCGGTCAGCGGCCTGGATCGCAGTGTCGAACAGGCGGCGCATTCGCTCGGCGCGGATGCATGGACCACGTTTCGCCGCATCACCTTCCCGATGATTCTGCCGGGCATTACCGGCGGCTGGTTGCTGGCCTTCATCAATAGCTTCGACGAATTGACCATGTCGATCTTCGTCACGTCGCCGCAAACCGTCACGCTGCCGGTGCGCATGTACATGTACGCGACCGAATCGATCGATCCGATGATGGCCTCCGTCTCGGCGCTGGTGATCTTCATCACGGCCGGCGCGATGCTGCTGCTCGATCGCGTGTATGGGCTCAACCGCGTTCTGATCGGCCAGCATTGATGTCTTCTTCCGCTTACGTTCCCATGCCGTCCAACTTACCGTCCACTCATGGCGCCGACGCGGCCCCCGCTCGCGCCGAGCCGCAATTCGTTCGCGTGGCCGAAACGCAGCGCGAGCCGCTGCGCTTCTTTCTCGATGGCTGCGAAGTCGGTGCGCTGCAAGGCGATACGCTGCTGACCGCCGTGTTGATGCAGCAACGGCGTGTGCGCGACAGCGAATTCAGCGGCGCGCCGCGCGCCGGCTTCTGTTTGATCGGCGCATGCCAGGACTGCTGGATGCGCAGCGAAGATGGCAAGCGCCTGCGCGCCTGTTCGACGCTGGTGACTGAAGGCATGCGCGTGGTGTCGCGATTCGGTGTTGAAACCGGCAACGCCGCGGTTTCGGCGCTCGCCAACGGAGACGCTTCATGAGCGACGAACGCCGCATCGTCATCGTCGGCGCGGGACCGGCCGGCGTGCGCGCCGCCGAGACACTGGTCGCAGCCGGCCTTCGCCCGGTCGTACTCGATGAAAACGCGCGCTGGGGCGGCCAGATTTATCGGCAACCGCCCGCGAACGGCGGCTTTCAACGTTCGAAAAAAACGCTCTACGGTTTCGAAGCGCACAAGGCCGACGCGTTGCATACGACGATGGCCGCGCTGTTGCCGCAACTCGACTATCGTCCCGACACGCTGGCGTGGGCCTGCGAACCTGGGCGGCTCGATACGCTGCATGCGGGGCGCGAGATTCGCGTGCCGTTCTCGCATCTGATCATCGCCAGCGGCGCGACCGATCGCGTGTTGCCGGTGCCGGGCTGGACCTTGCCCGGCGTCTATACGCTCGGCGCGGCGCAGGTCGCGTTGAAGTCGCAAGGTTGCGCGATTGGGCAGCGTGTCGTGCTGGCCGGTACGGGGCCCTTGTTGTACCTGGTCGCCTATCAATACGTGAAAGCGGGCGCGCAAGTGCTGGCCGTGCTGGATACCAGTCCGCTGTCGCGGCAGATCGCGGCCGCGCCGAAACTCGCGCGTCAACCGTCCACATTCGCCAAAGGGCTGTATTACGTCGGCTGGTTGAAAACGCGCGGCGTGCGGATCCAACGCAATGTGACGCTGGTCGGCATTCACGGCGAACAAGGTGTGCGCGCAATCGAATTTCGCGCTTCCCCGGATCGCGCCGCGCCCACCGAAACCCTGACTTGCGACGCGGTCGGTATCAGCTTCGGGTTGAAGCCCGAAACGCAACTCGCCGATCTGGCGGGCTGCCGCTTCCGCTTCGACGCCACCAACCGCTGCTGGCTGCCCGAACTCGACGCCGCCGGACGCAGTTCCGTGCCAGGTCTCTATCTCGCCGGCGACGGCGCGGGCATTGCCGGCGCCGACGCCGCCGAACTCGCCGGCCGCCGCGTCGCGCTGGCATTGCTCGACGATCTCGGCATGGCGTATCCGCGCGGTACGGGCAGACGCGAGGCGGCATCGCTCGAACGCAGTCTCAAACGTATCGCCGTCTTTCGCCAGGGTATCGAAACGGCCTTCGCACCACCCGCGCAATGCGCCGCGCAATGGCCCGACGACATGACCGTGTGCCGCTGCGAGGAAATCGACGCGGGTACGTTACGCCGCTGCGTTCGCGGCGGCGAAGCGAGCGAGATCAATCGTTTGAAAGCGCTCACGCGGGTCGGCATGGGGCGCTGCCAGGGACGCATGTGCGGCGAGGCCGCGCTCACGCTGCTAGCCGAGGAAACCGGCAAACCGCTCGCCGAAGTGGGCCGCTTGCGCGGTCAGGCGCCGATCAAACCGATTCCCCTTTCACCCGAGATGGTGACCGACGACAACCTCGCCGAAATCCCCGAGGAGGCTCGCGATGAGTGACACGCAACATTACGACGTCGCGATTGCGGGCGGCGGACTGGTCGGCTCATCGGCGGCGTTGGCGCTGGCGCGGCGTGGCTTGCGCGTCGGCCTGTTCGAGCGGCGCTATTGCGGCGCGCAGGCGAGCGGCGTGAACTACGGCGGCGTGCGCTGCCAGGGGCGCCCCGTCGAACAGATGCCGCTCGCCATGCGCGCGCGGCGCATCTGGGACCGCTTGCCGGAGTTGATCGGCATCGACGGCGAATTCACGATGTCGGGACACTTGCGGTTGGCGCGCGGCGAAGCCGATCTCGCCGCGCTGCAAGCGTGGGCCGACATGGCGCGCGATCACGGACTGCACGCGCGGTTAGTCAGTGGCGCCGCGTTCCGTGAGCGCTATCCGTGGCTCGGGCCAGCGGCTATCGGCGGCTCGCTGTGCGCGACCGATGGGCACGCGAATCCGCGTCTGGTCTCGCCCGCGTTCGCGCGCGCCGCGCGCGCGGCCGGTGCGGAGGTGCGCGAGCAAACCGAGCTCAGCGAGATTCATCACGACGGCAAGCGCTTTCACCTGCGCGCCGGCGACGCGCGCATCAGCGCCGACTGGCTGATCAATTCCGCGGGCGCGTGGGCGAATACGGTGGCGGGTTACTTCGGCGAGCGCGTGCCGATGAAACCGATTTACCCGAACATGTGGGTCACCGAGCCCTTGCCGCCCTTCATCACGCACAACCTCGGGGTGTACGGCGGCGGCATCTACGCGCGGCAAGTGGCGCGCGGCAATTGCGTGATCGGCGGTGGACGCGGACATGGCGACGGCGAATACGGCCACCCCTCCACCGACACCACGCGCGCCGTGATGCGCGACGCCTGCGCGCTGCTGCCCGCGTTGCGCGAGGCGCTGCTGATCCGCACGTGGAGCGGCGTGGAAGGCGAGACCGTGGACAACAATCCGATCATCGGCGCGAGCCGCATGGTGCCGCGTCTGTTGCATGCGTTCGGTTTTTCGGGCGGCGGTTTTCTGCTCGCGCCCGGCGTGGGCGAAGTGCTGGCCGATCTCGTGATCGACGGCGAGACCGCCACGCCGTTGCATGCGTTTTCGATTGATCGCTTTGCCGGCGTGGGCGCCTTATCCGTCGATTCGGCTGCGACCCCATCCGCCACCTCTTCCGCTGCTTAAGTCCCGTTTAGTGAAACCCAGGAGCCCCACCATGAAATTGTTCAAGACGATCGCGGCGCTCGCCGCCCTGTGTGCGTTCAGCGCGGCCGCGCCGGCGTGGTCGGAGACCAAAACCATCTACATCGGCATGAACGGCGGGCCGATGGAAAAGGCTTATACGAGCCAGGTGCTGCCCGACTTCGAGAAAGCCAACAATGTGAAGGTGGTGGTGGTGCCGGGCACTTCGTCGGACATTCTCGCCAAGCTGCTCGCCAACAAGGCGAATCCGCAGATCCACGTGGTGTTTCTCGACGACGGCGTGATGGCGCGCGCGGTCAGCATGGGCGTCTGCAAGAAACTCGACGACGCGCCGGTCCTGAAGGAACTCTACCCGTTCGCGCGCATGAAAGACGACATGGGCGCGGGCGTGCAACTCGGCATGACCGGCATTGCGTACAACAAGAAGCTGTTCGCTGAAAAAGGCTGGGCGCCGCCGACTTCGTGGATGGATTTCGCCGATCCGAAATACAAGGGCAAGGTGGTGTTCCAGTCGGCCTCGAGCAGCACGTTCGGCCTGCACGGCTTTCTCGCGATCAACCGTCTGATGGGCGGCAGCGAGCAGAACGTCGAACCGGGTTTCACGAAATGGGCGAGCACGGTTGGGCCGAACGTGGTCGAGTACGTGCCGAACTCCGCGAAGATTTCCGAAATGGTCCAGACCGGCGAAGCGGGCCTGTTCCCGCTGACGCCGACCGGCGTGAGCGATCTGCAAGACAAGGGGATTCCGGTCGCTTATGTGAATCCGAAAGAAGGGCCGGTGTTGCTGCTGGTCGATCTGTGCGTGGTCAACAACAACCCCGACCCGCAACTCGCGCAGAAGCTCGCGCAATTTCTGCTGTCCGCGCCCGCGCAGACCAAAGCGGCCGAAGCGGGCAAGCAGATTCCGACCAACCGCCTCGCGAAGATGACGCCGCCGATGCAGCAAAGCCTCGGCAGTATCGACGATCTGGTGCGCAAGGTGACAGTGGTGGATTGGGACACGATCAATGCGCACCGCGCGCAGTGGGATACGCGCTGGAACCGGCAGATCGAGCGGTGAGTTAGAAGCTTTTTGCCACGCCCAGTCAGAAAATCAGCGACACCGCCACGGCAAGCCAGATCGAGCCGACGCCCGCCAGAAACAGATGGCGAGCGATACGCATGTGGGTGTCGTTGGTTTCCGATTGGGCCGGGTTCGTTGCCAGCCACGGCACGAGCCCGAGACAGCCGAAACCGATCAGTGCGATCACAACGACCATCACGTCGCCGACGTGCCATTTGGTCGGCTCGTACATGCCCCAGTAGCCGAGAAAGACAATGCCGATCGAAAAGATCGTGGCCGACGCGCTACTGAGCGCGGCCACCGATCCGGTTGGACTCGGCATGCTTCACCTCCGATCGTTGGCTGTTACGGCATGCCTTGCGTGTCCATTTCAGCGAATGCGTTCCATCAGGACGTGCGGGCCTGCCTCGCTTCATACGTCTTCAGATGACTATAGGCGATCCGCAGCAACGACAAGCCGTGTTCGCCCTTCTGCGCGTCGCCGCCACGCGAGATCAGATCGCCGAGAATGTGATCCGCCTCGGTATGCGAGTGATTTTCCACGTCGCGCAGCATCGACGCGGTGAGCGGCGACGGCGTGAACAGCGTCTGCGTGGCGCGGGCGTCGAAGTCCGGGCCCATCGTGAAGCCTTTGTTCTCCGCCACCGCCCGGCACTCGCCGAGCAGGTTCTCGATCACGCGTTTGCCGTCCGGCGCAGCCAGAATATCGCCGACGGAACCCCGCATCAAGCACGTGCTGGCCGCTAATGTGGCCAGGAACACCCATTTTTCCCACATGCGCAGCAAAATGTTGTCGCTGACCGTGACGTCGAAATTCGCGCCGGCCATCGCGTCCGCGATCGCCTCGACGCGCTCCGATTTGCCGCCCGCCAGTTCGCCGAATGTAATGGCATGCATTTCGTTCAGATGCACGATGTGCTGCTCGGCGTTCAGCGTCGCGGCAATCACGCATTGGCCGCCCAATACCCGCTGCGCGCCGAACTTTTCGGTCAGCACGTCGATATGGCGCATGCCGTTGAGCATCGGCAGAATCAGCGTCGATTCGCCGACGAACGGCGCGAACGAGTCGATCGCGTCGTCGAGGCTGTAAGCCTTGCAACTGAGCAGCACCAGATCGAACGGCTCGGCGCTCACGCCGGCGAGGATCGTGCTGACATCGGGCAGCGTGAGATCGCCGCGCGCGCTATTGATCACGAGCCCGTCGCGCTTAAGCTTTTCCGCGCGGCCCGCACGAACCAGGAAAGTCACGTCCTGACCCGCCGCGGCGAGACGCCCGCCGAAGTAACCGCCCACCGCGCCCGCCCCTACTACTAGAATTCGCATCGTTGGCCTCTTGATAGATTTCGGTCGCGCGGCGTTGGGCTTCCGGATGGTAGACCTCGGAGCCGCTGACGCAGTGCGTGGGGAGAATGTAGCAAAGATTGGGTGTCGGCATCGGCCACGATTGCCGGGTTGGCATGCTGCGATGCGACGATTGTCAGGTCAGATCAATCGCCGCATCCCGCTCGCCGAAATGTTGCGCTCAGAACGCGCCGAGAATCGTGCTTTCGTAGAGCGCCAGCATGCCCTCGACATCCACGCCGACGCACACTTCGCACGCCGGGCGGCTGTCCCAGGCCGGCGCTGGCACCGGCATCGCGGCAGGCTTCTGGATCGTCTGACCGACCGCGATGCCTTCGGTCAACACCCGCACCGGACCGCTGCGCGTCGTGTAGAGATGCGGCGCCAGCACATAAGCCACTGCCGACGAATCGTGCACGTAAATGCCCTTAAGCTGCGCGCTCTCTTCATGAAACGCCTCGTAATGCCGCGACACGTCCCACACGAATTGTCCCGCCGCGCCACCGCGTTCACGCAGCGAGGCCAGATAGTCGTGGCTCATGATGGTGCGCTGCGTAACGTCGAGCCCGACGATCGCCACCGGCCAGGCCGCGCCGAACACGATATCGGCCGCATCTGGATCGCCGAGAATGTTGGCTTCCGCCGCGGGCGTCACGTTGCCGAGCACGCCGTCGGTGCCGAACGCGCCGCCCATGATTACCACCTGTTTGACCAGGGTGGCGAATTGCGGATCGTCGGCGAGCGCCAGCGCGAGATTCGTGAGCGGACCCACGGCGACCAGCGTGACTTCACCGGGATGCGCACGCACCGTGTCGATGATGAAGCGATGTGCGGGACGCGCGTCGAGCGTGGCGCCGTGGCTCATGTCGAGCACGATGTTGCCGAGCCCGTTGTCTCCGTGAATCCACGCCAGCGGGTCGGGCGCAATGCGCTTGAGCGGCGCGGTCGCCCCCTGCGCGGCCGGCACGCCAGGCGCGAAACGACCGGCGAGGAAACGCGCATTACGCGTGGTCGTCTGAATCGTTGCGTTGCCGAACACACTCGTCAGACCGAGCAGTTCGATCTCCGGGTGCCGCGCCTGAAATACCAACGCCATTGCGTCGTCCACACCGGGGTCGGTGTCGTAAATGATCTTGTGCCGGCTCATAGGTAAAACGCGTCCGGCAGTTGGTCGCGCGCGGTGGTGTCACGTGTCGCGCCATGCAGATTGCCGAGGCGAATCGGCAGGTCCGGGCCGCCGAGTTCGATGATCACCTGGCGGCACGCGCCACACGGCGCGATCGGACCTTCGGTGTCGCCGATCACGGCGAGCGCGGCGAACTGGTCACGCTGATAACCCGCGGCAATCGCGCTGAAAAATGCCGTGCGTTCCGCGCAATTGCACAAACCGTACGAGGCGTTTTCGACGTTGCAACCGTCGAATACCTTGCCGTCTTTAGTCAGCAGCGCAGCGCCAACCTTGAATTTCGAATACGGCGCATAGGCCTTTTCTCGCGCGACGCCCGCGCGTTCCAGCAGTTGTTCCATCTTCATACAGCGATCCTCGATTCAATGCAGCGTAATGAACATGCCCGCAATGGTGGCGCTCATCAGGTTCGAGAGCGTGCCGGCCAGCACGACACGTAGGCCGTAGCGCGCGACTTCCGCGCGGCGTTCCGGCGCGACGGCGCTAAAACCGCCCGTCAGCACCGCGATCGACGAAAAGTTCGCGAAGCCGCACAACGCAAACGACAGGATTGCAATGGTACGCGGATCGAGCGCCTGCAGGCCAGCCGCGGTGACGCTGGCGGCGTCTTTCAGATACGGCGACAGCGACGCATAAGCGACGAACTCGTTGAGAATCACCTTCTGCCCAAGGAAATTACCGGCGATGGTCGCCTCGCTCCACGGCACGCCGATCAGATACGCGAGCGGCGCGAACAGCATGCCGAGCACGGATTGCATCGACAGGTCCGGATGGCCGAACCAGCCGCCGATGCCGCCCACGATACCGTTGAGCAACGCGATCAGACTGACGAACGCGATGAGCATGGCGCCGACCATCACGGCGATTTTCAGGCCCACGGTCGCGCCGGAACTGACGGCTTCGATCACATTGGTGGGCCGCTTTTCGTCGAAGTTGAGATGCTGCAATTGCACGCGGCTCGGCTCGGTGCTCGGGCAAATGATCTTCGCGAACAGCAGGCCGCCGGGCACCGCCATGAACGACGCGGCGAGCAGATAGTCGACCCGCACGCCGAGCCCCGCGTAGCCCGCCAGCACCGAGCCCGCCACCGCAGCCATGCCGCTCGACATCACCGCGAACAGTTCGGCGCCGGTCATGTCGCGCGCGAATGGCTTGACGACGGCGGGCATTTCGCTCTGACCGAGAAAGATCGTGGTGACGGCCGAAAACGATTCGAGCTTCGACACACCCAGCAGTTTCTGGAACGCCGTGCCGAGCAGAAGCACGATCCAGCGCATCACGCCGAGGTAGTACAGCACGGAGATCAACGCCGTGACGAAGATAATGGCCGGCAGCACACGCACGGCGAACACGAAACCGCCGTCGCCAAAGACCTGGAACATCCTGGGCTGCACGAGGCCGCCGAACAGGAACTCGATGCCCGCGTTGCCGTACGCCAGTACGTGATTGACGCCGGATGCGGCCGCGTCGAGGATCGATTTGCCGAACGGCACAAACAGAATGAAAGCGCCGATGCCGATTTGCGTGAGCAGCGCGGCGACCACGGTACGTAAGCGAATGGCGCGCCGGTTGGCGGAGAAGATATAGGCGATGAACAACAGGACGGCAATACCGAGGAGGTTTCGGACGATCAGGGCCATGTCTCGTGACGTTCTTGTGAAAGTGGCACAGATGCTAAACGAAACTGACGCTGGAGGAAAAAGATTCGGTTAGGGGCGGTGTTCGGGTGATGAAGGATCGAGCGCGGGGCAATGCGTGGTGCATTTTTTGTGCGGGTGCATGGGGTGTTGCCGCGGCGCGTTAAGGTGCGATTGACGTTTCGCGCGCCGCAGCGATTGCATGTGCTGTTGCTGTTATTGCCTTAACGCTCAGAGCATTTCCAACGCCAATGCGATCCCTTGCCCGCCCCCGATACACAGCGTCACGATCCCGCGTTTGAGACCGTCGCGTCGCATCGAATGGATCAGTCGTGTGGTCAGCACCGCGCCGGTCGCGCCGATCGGATGGCCGTGCGCGATCGCGCCGCCCTGCACGTTGATCAATTCATCAGCAATGCCGAGCCGGCGCGCGACCGCGATCGGCACGGCCGCGAACGCTTCGTTGATCTCAAAGCGCTCGACGTCATGCAGTTGCCACCCGGCGCGCGCCAGGGCCAGCTGTACGGCAGGCACGGGACCGAGCCCGAACATGCCCGGCTCGACCGCCGCGACACCGAACGCCACCAGACGCGCGGCCGCTTCGATTCCGCGCGCTTCGGCGAAGCCGCGCTCGGCCACCAGCATCGCGGCCGCGCCGCTGTTCAAGCCAGGCGCGTTACCCGCCGTGATCGTGCCGTCGGGACGGAAAGCCGGACGTAGTTTGGCCAGCGTTTCCAACGTGGTGTCGGGGCGCGGTTGTTCGTCGCGCGTGAAGGGCTGCGGACCTTTGCGGCCCGGCACTTGCACCGCGATCAGTTCGGCGTCGAAGTCGCCGCTCTCTTGCGCTTCGGCGAATCGCTGTTGCGAACGCGCGGCCCAACGGTCCTGGCTTTCACGCGTCATGTCGAATTGCGCGACGAGGTCTTCCGTATGCCAGCCCGAATGCTCGCCGGAAAACGCGTCGTTCAGGCCGTCGCGCAGCAGACTGTCGTGAACCTGCGCGTTGCCCATGCGGTTGCCCCAGCGGCCGCTGTCGAGCAGATACGGCGCACGGTCCATGTTCTCCATGCCGCCCGCCACGGCGGCCTCCCCGAAGCCCAGCCAGATTTCCTGCGCCGCCGAGACGATCGCCTGCGCGCCCGACCCGCACACGCGATTCACGGTCAAGGCGGGCACCGCCACCGGCACGCCGCCGCCGATCGACGCCTGACGCGCCGGATTCATCTTGTTGCCCGCCTGGATCACATTGCCCATCACCACCGACGCCAGCGCCGCCGCGTCGAGACCGCTGCGACGCAGCGTCTCGCGCACGGCTACCGCGCCAAGGTCGGTGGCAGGCACCTCTTTCAGCGCTCCGCCGAAAGCGCCGATCGGTGTTCTTACCGGATTGCAGATCACGACTTCTCGTGGGTTCGTCATTGCTTCTCTCCAGTTGGCTTACGTTTGCAGGTTGATTTGCCGTGGCCGTGTGTGTCAGTTATTCGTCGATACGGCCGTGACGGTTCCCGGCAAATCCCAGCCGCCACCCAGCGACCGGTACAACGCGACCGCTGCGAGCGCATGCTCGCGTTTGGCCTGATTCAACGATTCGTCGTCGCGCAGATACGCTTCCTGTGCGTCCAGCACGTCGAGGAAACTGGAGGCGCCGTTCTTGTACAACTCCGTGGACAAACGCAGCGCGTGGCCCGAGGCATCGAGCGCGCCGCCAAGTCGTTGCACCTGCACCGATCCGCTCACCAGATCGCTGCGGTTGTCCTCGATTTCCTTCAGCGCTTGCAGCATGGTCTGCTGCAAGCCGAGTTGCGATTCGCGCATGCGGCTTTCACTCGCGTCGATATTCGCGGTGATGCGGCCCGCGTTGAAGATCGGACTGGTCGCGTTCAACGCCGCGCTGAACAGGTTATCGGTCAGCGTCGGCAAGCCGAGATACGAGGAGGCCAGCAAGCCGTCGGCGAGATTCAGCCTGAACTGCGGATAGCGCTGCGCTTTCGACACACCCACTTCCGCCGCGCGCTGTTCGACCGTCGCATACGCGGTGCGCACGTCAGGCCGTTTCAGCAACGCTTCCGACGGCAAAATTTGCGGCACGCTTTGCGCGGGCAACGGAATCTCACGGGCATTGGCGAGCAGCAAACCGTCGACACTCTCCGGCGTGCGCCCCGAGTACACCGCGATCAGACTCAATTGATGCTGCACCGCCGATTGAATGCGCGGAATCTGCGCCTGCAGATCCTGCAATTGATTCTGCGCACGCGCGACGTCGAGTTGTGTCGACAGTCCGTAATGCAGACGCTCTTGTGTGAGCTTCAGCGCACGGGCGCGAATCTGCTCGTTGTCGCTGAGAATCTGCAATTGCGATTGGGCCCAGCGCAGATCGATATAAGCGGCCGCCGTGTTGGCCGCGAGCGCGAGCCGCACCTGATTCAACGACGCCTCGCGGCCCGACACCTGCGCCTGAGCCGCCAGCACGGCGAGCCGTTCGCCGCCGAACACATCGGGCGTCCAGCTGGCCGACAAACCGAACCCGGCCTGACGCACGTAGCCGAGCGGCGGCGGCGTGTTCTGGCGTGAGTCGGACGCGCCGGCGTTCGCGTTCAACTCGGGCAGCAGCGCCGCGCGATCCTGCGTCGCGAGATCCTGCGCCTGCTTGACGCGCTCCACCGCGGCTTGCACGTCGAGATTGCCGGTCAATACCGACTCGACCAGTTGATGCATGACCGGGTCGCCGAATTGCGCCCACCAGGTGTCGGCGCTGACGCTGTCTTGCGGCGCGTCGACGTTCCACGCGGCCGGCGCCACGGTCTTGACCGTTTGCGGCAAATCCGCGTGTTCAGCCGGGGGGACCGCGCAAGCCGCGAGCGTCAACAACGCGGCGCTCGCGAGAACTTTGAGTACGATCGGTTTCATGTTGAGTTCCTCAATGAGCATCGGGCGGCGGCGCGGTGTTGCCGAACGGGCGCGAGAACAGCACGCTCAGCAAACCGACCACGAAACACAGCGACAACGCGAAAAACGTGTCGGAGAAAGTGAGCACCAGCGCTTCGCGCATCAGCAAGCCATGCAATGCGCCGAGCCCCGCGTTAGCCGCGTTCAGCGCGTCACCGCCGACCGCCGCGAAATGCGCGGTCTGTTGCTGCAACAACGATTCGAGCACGGGGCGTCCGGCGTTCAGATGTTCGTCCAGCCGCTCGTAGTGCAGATTCAGACGGTCGTTGAGCATCGTGCTGCTCACGGCAATGCCGATCGCGCCGCCGAGATTGCGCATCAGGTTGAACAGGCCGCTCGCGGAACGCAGCCTCGACATCGGCAACGAACCTAGCGCCATCGTCACGATCGGTGGAATACAGAACTGCTGGCCGATGCCGCGCAACGCCTGCGGAATCAGCAACTCCTGCCAGCCCCATTGATTGGTCAGCGGCACGTACAGATAACAGCCGACGCCAAACAGCACGAGCCCCACCACCAGCAGTATTCGCATGTCCACCATGCGGGCGAGGATCGAATACGCGACCATCGCGAGCAATTGAAAGCAACCGACCGACAGCAACGCGACGCCGATCTGCAACGAGTCGAAACCGCGCACTCGCGAGAGGAATACCGGCGTCAGAAACACCGCGCAGAAAATCCCGATCCCGGTAATGAACGACAGCAAACTGCCTATGCCGAAGTTCCGGACCGCCAACGCGCGCAGATCGACAATGGGCTCTTTCGCGGTGAACGCATGCACGATGAACAGGAAGCCGCAGATTGCCGAGACCCACGCACAAAACACGATCACGTCATCGCCGAACCAGTTTTTGCGCGGGCCCTCTTCCAGCACGTATTCGAGGCAGCCGAGAAAACCGGACATCAGCAGAATGCCGAGGTAGTCGCCTTTCTTCAGCAACGACAGGTCGACGTTATCGAAATGCACGTACTTCGGCACCATCACCGTGACGAGCACACCCGGCACGAGGTTCAGGTAGAACAGCCAGTGCCACGACCATTGCGAGGTGATCCAGCCGCCGATCACCGGGCCGATCGTCGGCGCGAGCGTGGCGAGCGCGCTGATGGTGGTGGACGCAATCAGACGCTGCTTGCCGGGAAACAGCACGAACGCGGTGGTGAACACGGTCGGGATCATCGCGGCGCCGAGCGCGCCCTGCAAACCTCGGAACAGGATCATCGAATTGATGTCCCATGCGAGACCGCACAGCATGCTGGTGACCGTGAAGCCGAGTGCGGAAAAGGCGAACACCCAGCGCGTGGAGAACACGCGAGTGAGCCAGCCGGACATCGGGATCACCAGAATTTCAGCGATCAGATACGAGGTCTGCACCCAGGAGAGTTCATCCTGGCTCGCGGACAAACCGCCGCCGATATCTTTGAGGGACGACGCCACGATCTGGATATCGAGCGTCGCCATGAAAAAGCCGATGCACATCAGCGTGAACGCGAGGACTTTGGTGCGCGTCGGCAGATCGGCGGGATTGGCGAGGACTTGGGTCATGATCGGTCTCTTAGCCGCGTGCCGGCGTGCTGCCGGTGTCGACGTGAACCTTCACCGTGGCCGAGAGGCCGGGGCGCAGCACGCCTTGCATGTCCTTCGGCACGTCGAGACGCACTCGCACCGGCACGCGCTGCACGATCTTCGTGAAGTTGCCGGTGGCGTTTTCGGCGGGCAGCACGCTGAAGGTCGCGCCGGTCGCAGGCGCCAGACTTTCCACCACGCCGTGAATCGGCCGGCTCGACGCGTCGAGATTCACGTCGACGCTGTCGCCGACCTGCATCTTCTTCAACTGGTCTTCCTTGAAGTTGGCGTCGATCCACAGGCCACTTGCGGGCACCACGGTCAGCAGCGAACCGCCCGTGTTCGCCAGCAGTCCCACCCGCGCGGTGCGATTGCCGATATAACCGTCGATCGGCGAGCGAATCGTCGTGTACTCCACGTTCAGCGCCGCGACGCGCTGCGCCGCTTGCGCAGTGGCGATGCGCGCGTCGGCGTCGCCGATCTGCGCGTCGAGCACGGCGATCTGGCGCTGTGCGGCGATCAGGGCCGCGCCGCTGCGATCGACTGCGGCATGCGCCTTGGTCAGATCGGCGTCCGCCCGTTCGACCACCTGGCTCGACACCGCGTCGTCCTTCACCAGTTCGCGATAACGCGTCTGGTCGGCGGCGCTGCGCGTCAGCTCGGCGCCGGAGGCGCGCACTTCGGCGGCCTGCTCGTTGATCGTGGCCAACTGCAAGGATTTCTTCGCCTGCAACTCGGTCACCGCGGCCTGGGCACTCTGCACTTCCGCGTTGGCCTGCGCGAGGCGGGCGTCGTAATCGCGTGCATCGAGCCGGATCAGCACCTGGTCCGCATGCACGAACTGGTTGTCGCGCACCAGCACATCCGTGACAAAGCCGTTTACTTTCGGCGCCATCACGGTGACATCGCCACCCACGTAGGCGTCGTCGGTCGTCTCGACAAAGCGGCCGACGAAGAACCAGTACGACACCGCCAACGCGAGCACGACAAGCACCGTGATGACCGCGAGCAGCATCCAGGGAATACGCCGCGCCGGTTTGGCGGATTGAGCCGCGCTGGGCGGCGCGATAGTGGAAGGGGTTGTGGACATGATGTCGATATGTGCGTATGCACTCCTTGAGTTAAAAAAAACGGCGCTCTGCGTTGCGCCGACCTTGCGGTACTGCCCGTCCGACTTCAGAGCGGATCCTGCGTGATGGCGAACAACTCGCCGCGCAATGCGGCGGCCCGTTCTTCGCCGAAACGGTGTTCGAATTCGGCTTGCGCCGCGTACCAATGCTCGCGGCCTGCTTTCAGACGTTCTTCGCCGGCGGGCGTGAGCGCGATCGACAGCGCCCGTACATCCGCGCCGAGCACGTCGCTCGATATCAGACCGTTGCGGCGCAGCGGCTGGATCGTGCGAACCAGCGTGGTGCGCTGCATCCGCATGGCTTCGGCCAGTTGCTTCATCGACATCGGGCCGACGCGTTTCAACCGACCCATCAGCGAAAACTGCGTAATGGTCAGCCCCACGTTCGACAGATGCCGGTCGTAAAGCTGCGAGACGTAACGGGCGGCCTGGCGAATCGCAAAGCAGTCGTCGTCGAAAAAGCCTTCCATCGCTGCGCTTCCTGAAGCGTGAGTGCGTATGCACATTAATAGGCGCGTTCAACCCGCCAGAACGAGTTCATGTGCTCTATCGGGTTAGGTTAGCCGGTGATGCTGAACAGCTCGGTGCGCAGCGCTCTTGCGCGCGCCTGCCCGAAGCGCTCTTCAAACTCGTCTTGCGCGGCGCGCCACGCTACCGACGCCTCGTCGAAGGTGGTTTCGCCTTTCGCCGTCAGACTGAACAGAAACGTGCGGCCGTCGTGCTCCGCCGCTTCCGCCACCACCAGGCCATCGCGCTGCAAGGGCTTCATGGCGCGAACCAGCGTGGTGCGCTCCATCACCATGGCATCCGCCAGATCCGCGATGGGCAGATTCGGCTTGCGAGCGAGCTTGGCCAGGATCGTGAACTGCGCGGCCGTCAGCCCTACGCCGCCCAGATGGCGCTCGTAGATTTGCGTGACGTGCCGCGCCGCCTGGCGCAGCGCGAAGCAGTTGCATTCGTCGTAAGAGAGAGGGCGGTTCATGTCGAGGAGTGTATGTGTGCATACGCACAGCGTCAAGGTGAATTTTGTTTGGAGGCGCGATGATGGATGTCGGCTGTCCGCGTCCAGCGGCAAAACTTCCATCCATACGTCTGTTTGAATTACCGCCGCAATGCCCCACCACACGGCGTGACGGCGAATCTTACGGGTTTGGATTAATGCCACTATATACAAGTCCGTAGCAGCGGCTTAATGTTCAGCCGCAACCAATTAAATCTAATAACAGGCCACGGAGACATTAATGCCATTCCACCCAGTCAGCGCGATTCCCACTATGCAATTCGCATGCGCCATTCCGACATTCGGCATTAAATACGTTTGCGTCGCATTGAAATTCCCCTGTTTTACCTAGCCCACGGCAAGCTGATCGGCATAACCGGGATTCGCCTGTCTCGTGGGCCTGCCGCGTTGTTCGACGTGGCCTGCGCGTATTGCGAATAAAGCTCGTTCGATGTCATCGATTGGCGGCGCCTATTTCATCGAGCATTCGTGGCCATTTTAGCGAGTGCACCCGGAGGTATCGCCGGGCACGGCGTTTCAGGTGGTGGACGGATAAAAATCCAGCGGCACCCGCGCGACTCATTTAATCGCGCGAATTAATAACGAACGACGATTGACGAGGAGACAAAACAATGGCGTTCAAACTGTGGGCAGGCTCATCCGCTTCAACAATGACGGGCGCGTTCGCGTTGTCCGTGCTGCTGGCCGCTTGCGGCGGTTCCGGCAAAGCGGACGCGCCGGGCGCCGTCGCCGTGCCGCAATGTTCGGGCGCCTCGTGCGGCGCGCAAGGCCAGCCGCCCGGCACGCCGGTCGTGGCGGCCAAGCTGTGCCCCGATTCGCTCGACTATTCGACCACCTACACCGGCGGCTCGGGTAGCGGCGAGTACATCAAGATGCAATTCAATTCGGCGACGAAGAAGTATCAGATGACCTTCATCGAATCCGCCGTGCCGATCTCCGTCGGCCAGGTCAACGTCACGCGCGCGGGCCTGACGATCACCGGCGACTACGACAATCCGACCGGCTCCTTTGCCCTGCCGACCGCCGAACAGAACCGCTGCGCAATCGTGCTGAAGAACGGCACGACCGCCGACGGCACCTACAGCGTCACCATCAATCCACAGGACCCGCCGATGCTGTTCGTCGGCGAGGGCATTATCGGCGGCGGAATTCCGGGGGCGACGATCCAGTTTTCCGGCGTCACGTCGCTGGGTATCCCAATTGGCGTCGTGCCGCAGCGCACCTTCGACTCGTATCCGTTCCTCGGTTTCAGCCAGACGGTCACCGACTTCACCCAGGTGGCCGGCGCCTATAACGAAGTCGGCTTCCGCATGAGCCCCGAGGGCAACCCGGCTCAAGGCACCGACGGCCTGACAACGACCGGCTGGGCGCCGCAAGCCGTTCAAGCCAGCGAGACGCTCAACGCGGACGGCACCTGTACGCCCGATTCATCGCCGAATTCGTGCGTTCTGACCGGCACGCCGTGGACGTTGCGCACTAACGCCGACGGCTCCCCGGACAACGTTTTTGTCAGCCGCGCCAACGGTCTGGCTTATCCGGCGGCCGGCGTGGGCGTGCTGCAATTGCTGTTCGCGCCGAGTCTGGCGCACGGCATCATGATCGTCGGCAAGGTGAACAACCAGCTCGTGCCGGTGATGATTCGCGTCGGCTATGCCCACACGGACAACACCCCGACCGGCATTCTGAACAACGCGCTCGACGATCAGCTCGGCATCTCGCTGCTGGCGCCCGCCACGAAGATTGCTCAAACGGCACTGAAGGGCGGCTATATCGGCGCGAATAGCGCGTCGGCGTGCGCCCTGGTAACCACCATCGGTCAAAGCCCGAACCCGATCTACGTGAACGGACAGCCGGTCTATGCGGCGTCGGGCACCTGCACCGACGGCAGCGCGTCGTTCAACCCGGGCGTGAATTACGGCGCGACCTTGTTCCAGAGCCCGTCGGCGGCCCTGTTGAATCCGTTCACGTCGACGGCGTCGAGCAACTTCTCGCTCGATTTCACGCAGACGCAACCGGGTATCGTCAATGTGACCGCGACCAAGCCGTTGATGTCCGGCAGCACCGCGCTCTACAACGCAGGAGACACCGGCGTGATGGTGCAGGTGGGACCGGTGTACGGTCTGCTCATGAACGGGATCAATCCGACGTTCACCACGAACGATCCCGCGCACAACATCGGTAAGGTGAATCCGTTCCTGTCGATCGGGGCGTTCGTGGAATAAACGTGCGGTGAGCGGAAGGTGAAAAAACGGCTCGCTGGAGTGATCCAGCGAGCCGTTCTGTTTGGTTCGTGCGCCACGTCCGCGGCGTAGCGCCACGCCCGGGAGCTAAAGCAGGCGATACGCCAGTCGCGCGGCGGCCCTCGCCGTTCGCTTGTCCTGATCGAGCGACGGGTTGTACTCCGCGATGTCCGCCACGCGCAGCTTGCCGGACGCCCGCACACGCTGCACCATTGCTTCGACCACCGACAACGGCACACCCAACGCAGCGGGTGCTGACACGCCGGGCGCGGTGGCCGCGGGCAAGACGTCGAGGTCGATGGTCAGATAAACGTCGTCGGTTGCATCGAGCAAGGATTGCAGTTCATTCAGGCGCTGCGGCAGATGCACGTCCTGCATATCGACGTCGAGCACATAGCGCACGCCGAGTTGCTCCGCATGCGCGAACAGCGACGCGGTATTGCCCAGATCGCTAATGCCGAAGCAGACGTAGTTGAACGGAACCCCACGTTCGGCGCAGTCGTTGGCGATCTGGTCGAACGGCGTGCCGGAATTCGCCGGACGCTTCTGGCGCAGATCGAAATGCGCGTCGAAGTTGACGATCAGCAGCTTGCGCGACGCAGCAGACCTGGCGCCTGCAACAGCCTCACGCTCCCGATGCAAGCGCAAGCCGCTATACGTGCCCCACGCGACTTCATGGCCACCGCCGAACACCAGCGGCCGGCCGCCACTGGCCAGCACATCGCTAACCACCTGCGCCAATTCCACCTGCGCGCCTTCCAGGTCGCCGTCGTCGCACACCACGTCACCCGCATCGGCGAGCGACGTCAACGCCACCTTCGCCGGCAGACCCGCCAGCGCACGCCGCAATTCCTTCGGCGCGTGCGCCGCGCCAGTGCGGCCCTGATTGCGGCGCACGCCTTCATCGGAACCGAAGCCGACGATCACCGGCATCTCGCGACAACTCTCGCGCTCACCCTGCCGCCCGTCGCCGAACGGCACCACCTGGTTAAACACGCGCCGCGTGTCGCCGGGCTCGCCGTCGTCGCAACGGCCCGCCCACACCTTGTCGTCGAATGGAACTCTCATGCGCGCGACAACACCGCCTGCAGAAACGCTCGCGTACGCGGCTGCGAGGGCGCCGAGAAAATCTCCGCCGGCGGCCCTGCTTCGACGATCACGCCGCCGTCCATCACGACCACCACGTCGGCCACCTCCTTGGCGAAACCCATTTCATGGGTGACGACCACCATCGTCATGCCTTCGCTCGCAAGCAGTTTCATGACTTGCAGCACTTCGCCGACCAGCTCCGGATCGAGCGCCGAGGTCGGCTCATCGAACAGCATCACACGCGGCTGCATAGCCAGCGCACGCGCAATTGCCACCCGTTGCTTCTGACCGCCCGACAGACTCGCCGGCATCACATTCGCCTTGTGCCCGAGCCCGACTTTCTCCAGCAAAGCGAGCGCGGCCGCCTCGGCCTCGGCCTTGCTCGCGCCACGCAACATACGCGGGCCCACGGTGATGTTATGCAGCACCGACAGATGCGGAAACAGGTTGAACGACTGAAACACCATGCCGACTTCGGTGCGCAGCGCGTTCAGCGAGCGCTCCTTGAGCATCGCGCCCTGCTCGACCAACCGATGCCCGCAAATATCGATCGTGCCGCCTTCCGCCTGTTCGAGGCCATTGCAGCAGCGCAGGAACGTGCTCTTGCCCGAGCCGCTCGGTCCGATCACCACGACGACCTGCTGCGGCTGAATATCGAAGTCGATGCCGTTGAGCACCGTATGCGAGCCGAACGATTTGGTCAGCCCACGAATGCTGACGATAGGGCCGCTCTCTTGAGCCACGGTATTCACGGTATTCATTGCACCATCCCTCCTGCGCGCAGATGACGTTCGACGCGATGCAACGCGTAGTTGGTCACCTGCGTCAACACCAGATAAACCAGCGCGATCACCAGGTACACCTCGAGCGAGCGGTACGACACGCTGATGATCTTCTGACCTTCATGCATCAGATCGTCGATCGTCAACAGCGACACCAGCGCCGAGTTCTTGATCAGCGCGATGAACTCGTTGCCGAGCGGCGGAATCATCCGCACGATTGCCTGCGGCAGAATGATCGCGCGCATGGCCTGTCCCGACGACATGCCGATGGAGCGCGCCGCTTCCATCTGCCCGCGATCCACCGACTGAATCGCGCCGCGCACGATTTCCGACACATACGCCGCCGAATACAAGCCGAGCCCGAGCATGCCGCAAACAAACGCCGGCAGCAGAATGCCGAATTGCGGCAAGCCGAAGAACAGCAGAAACAGTTGCACGAGCAACGGCGTGCCGCGGAAAAACGTCAGATACGCGGTGCAAAAACCGTACACCACGCGCCGCTGCGGCGTGAGCCGGCCGATACCGATCAGCAGGCCCAGCACGCAACTCAACGCGAGCGAGGCGGCGGTGACTTCGACCGTCACCAGCGCGCCATGCATGATGTCCGGCCAGCCGGCAATCACCGGCGAAAAATCGAGTGCCATTTTATTTACTCAGCCGTTTATTGCGCGCTCGCGCCGAACCACTTCTTGACGATCGCCGCATAGGTGCCGTCGGCCTTGATCTTCGCGAGCGCGGTGTTGAACGCGTTCTTCAGTTCCGGCTCGTCCTTGCGCACGGCGATGCCATAGGCTTCAGTGGTCAGTTGTTTGTCGAGCACGCGGAAACCGCCGCGCGTCTTCGCGAACTGATACGCGGCCGGCTTACCGGTCACGGCGGCGTCGGCGCGGCCAATGCCCACGAGGTCGAACATTTCCTGATTCTTCTCGACTTCGACGCGATTGATCTGCGGGTAGTTGTCGCGCAGGAAGTTCACCGACTTCGTGCCCACCTGGACCGACACTTTCTTGCCGTTCAGATCGGCCACGGATTTGACAGGCGAATCGTTTTTCACCAGCGCGACGAGGCCGCCCGCGTAGTACGAATCGGTGAAGTCAACCACTTTGGCGCGTTCGTCGGTGATGTAGATACCGGAAATCGCCGCGTCGAAGCGGTGCGCGATCAGGCCGGGAATCAGCCCTTTAAAGTCGATGTCGGTCCATTGCACGCGCTTGCCCATGGCCTTGGCGAGCGCGTTCATGACGTCGACGTCGAAGCCGGTACGTGCGCCGTTCTCGGTGAATTCCATCGGTGGGAAGGTGGCGTCGGTGGCGACGTTCAGCACGTCCGGCGTTTGGGCCGACGCGGCGCCGGAGAAGCCCGCAAAAGTCACGGCAACCGTGACACAGGCGAGGGACAGCAGTCGTTGCAGTTTCATGGGGTAGGCTCCTTGTGGTCCATCAAGTTCTTCAGTTCGTTCGGAATCCGGATCGAGGTGCGGCCGCGAACGGCCTGAATCGATCAATCGGTTTGCATGTGCTCGGAAATAGCGCGGGCCGTACGTAGCGTCCCGTCGATGAATTGGCTTTCGCGACCCGTGGCGCGCGTGGACGGCGCCATCAGGGTGATCGACGCGCTGCTACCTACGCCGCGTCCGCTGCGATGAAAGATCGGGGCGCTTACGCCCCACACGCCGGGGTCGACTTCGCTGTCGCTGACAGCGTAGCCCTGGGCGCGAATCTGGTCGAGTTCGGCTTCGATCGCGGCGCGGCCGGGCGGGTCGTTGTCGAACACACTGTCGAGTATTTCGTTGCGCGCTTTGTCGGCCATGAAGGCCAGCAGCGATTTCGCCGACGCGCCCGCCCTGAGCGGCACGGCCCGGCCTTTTTCGAACGAGCAGCGCAGCGAATGCTGACTGTCGACCATTTCGAGGCACATCACCTGGTGTTTGACGGCGACCACCAGCCCGATGCTTTCCTGCGACGCACGCGCCAGTTGCTGCATCTCGCTGCGGCTCGCTTCGACCAGCAGCGAATTCACGTCGAAGCCGAGCGCAAGTTGCAGACTGATCGGACCGGGTGCGTAATGCCCCGCGTTTTCCGCGACGAAACCCCAGCGTTTAAGCAGCGCGATCTGCCGATACAAGGTGCTTTGCGCGAGGCCGGTCACGGCCAGCAAATCCTTGACCGACATGGCCTTGCCATGACTGGCGAGCGCCGCCAGCACCAGCAATACCCGTTCCGCACCTGTCACACTTTGTTCCGCGTTCACGTCGACACCACCCGCAATCAATCACGGAATCAGAATGCCAGAACGTTCTCGGGTTTCAAAAATGGGATTCTCATTGAATGGGAATGAGAGGCAAGGGATTTCCCCGAGTGGGCGAAATTGAGCGTGCCGCGGCGAAACGCGCGACACGTCAAGAGGATTCGTCTGACAGAAACTGCCTGAATCAGGCGGTAAAGCAGGAAGATCTAAAGCGCGAGCACCGTCACACCCACTTCCACGCGATGCGCGCCGCCGCCGAGAATCATGCCGCGCAGCAACGACACGTCGCTGTAATCGCGGCCGATGGCCAGCGTCACGTGATCCATGTCGGCCAGCACGTCGTTGGTCGGATCGAGGTCGATCCAGCCGCTGCCGGGACAATGCACCGACACCCACGCATGCGACGCATCCGCGCCGATCAAACGCGGCTGCCCAGGCGGCGGGTCGTTGCGCAAATAGCCGCTCACGTAACGCGCCGGCAAACCCACGGAACGCAAACAGCCGATCATCACCTGCGCGAAATCCTGGCACACGCCGCTCTTCAATTCGAACGCGCGTTCGGCAGGCGTATCGAACATCGTCGCCGAAGGTTTGTAGTCGAAGTCCTCGTGAATGCGATGCATCAGGTCGATGGCGCCTTCGGCGATCGGCATGCCGGGCGGAAAACTCGGCAGTGCGTACGCGCGCAGCGACGGCCGCGGCACGATATTCGGCGACGCGAAACAGAACTCCACCTCGGGCCGGAACCGACCGCCGACGCGAAACCGCAGCGCCTCCGCCACTTCGTCCCAGGCGGGCGTCGTGTCCGGGTCGAGATCGGTCCAGCGCGGCAGCAACGCGACCGTGGTTTCGCTGACGAGTTGCAGGCGTTCGTGCGGCGCATCGAGTGCGAAATACAGCACGTCGTTGCCGAACGCGTCGAGACGGCTGTTCAGATATGACGGCTCCGGCTCGATCTTTTCGCTGTGCGACACCACGCGCTGCCACGCGCACGCGATCGGCCGGATCGTCGCGAGATGCTGGGCGGTCTCCACGTACGTGGAATAGTGGTACGTGGTGCGATGCGAAACGGACAACACGGTCGGCGCGTTCTTCATGACCACACCTGCGAGGCGACGGTGCTCGCGTGACTGAAGTAACGCGCGCTGATTTCGTGCGCGGCGGCGCCGACAAAGCCGCCGATCTGATCACAGACCGCCATCAGGTCGCCATGCACGCCGTTTTCGTCGACGGCGCACAGCGCTTCGAGCGTCGGCAACGACACGGCGGGCGGCATCAATTCCGCGAACGGACGATGCCGCACGCTGCCCGCCGCGACGGCGATCTCATCGAGTTTTTTACGCAGACGCGCGTACACGCCGTAGATGCCACGCGGATTGGTCGGCTCGCAGACCAGCAGGTCGAGCAAGGCCGGCACCTCGAAACGGCCGGGATACAGCGAGCGATACGTCAGCGTGCTGTCGAACAGTTGCAGCAGCAGATCGAAGCCGGCGGGCGTGGCGAGTTGGCCTTTATCGGCGATCACGCGCAGGAACGATGTCATGGCCGAAACACGCTCGATATGGCGGCCGACGAACAGCAAACGCCAGGCTTCGTCGCGCGTCATGCGGTCGCCTTGCGCGCCGCTGATTGCCGACAACTGCACCGACAAGCGTTCGAGCGCCGTCATCAACGTGACGCGGTCATAGCGGTCGAGGCGTTCGCCACGGCCGTAGGCACCATTCGCGGCGCCATTCCCGGACGACCCGCCGGACGACCCGCCGGACGACCCGCCGGACGGCCCCGGCATCAACGTCTGCAACGCATCGCGGAAGTCGTTGCGCGCGGCGAGAATCGTGCGCCAGTGATCGTTGGACAGCCGCCCCCGCACTTCGCCGTTCGAGCGCGCCTGGCGAGCCAGATTCTGGCCGATACTCGCCACCCCGGTGCTCTCGCTCAGATTCGCGACCAACGCGCGTTCGAACGCTTGCGGCGAGTGCGGCGACGCCATGTCGCCGGCCTGCACGAGCCCACAGTGCAGCGCGAGTTCGACCAGGGTCGGAAACATCGCGTCGGCGTCGTTGCCTTCCAGCGAGCCGAGAATCAGCCGCAACAGCCGCACGTTGTTTTCCACGCGCTCGCCGTAGCGTCCGGCCCAGAACAGGTTCTCCGCCGCGCGGCTCGACACGGTGCGATGCTTGCGCGCGAGATCGGCGGGTTGCATCGGCGAAGGCAACAGCGTGAACGTCGAGGTGGGCTGGCTCGACAGCACCCACGTATCGACGCTGCTGCCGCCGTACTGCATCGACACGGTCGTCTGACGTTCGGCGGCCATGCGCGTGAAACCGCCCGGCATGACATGCCAGCCGCCGTTGACGTCGGCGATCGCATAGACGCGCAGCACCGACGGACGGCGGCCGATCGTGCCGTCCTCGTAACGCGGCGTGCTGGAAAACCGCTGCGCCTGCTGGATCGTGTAAGTGTCGGGCATCGCTTCGATGCGCGCGCGCCACGAGGACAGTTTCTGCCGGCCCTGCTCGATGCCGGGCGGCGCATCGCGTGCGCCGACCGGCCACGTCGGCACGATAAACGCCTCGTCGAGCCGCGCGAAGGCGTGCTCGCGCGCGGCCTTTTCGCCGCACCACCAGGTCGGCACGCTCGGCAGCAGCAGGTCTTCGCCGAGCAGCACTTCGGCGATGCCCGGCAGAAAACCATGCAACGCCGGCGACTCGACAAAGCCCGAGCCCGGCACGTTCGACACGATCACATTGCCCGCGCGCATCACCTGCAACAGGCCGGGCACGCCGATGCTCGAATCGGCGCGCAGTTCGACCGGATCGCAGAACGCGTCGTCGAGACGGCGCAGCACCACATGCACCCGTTCGAGACCGCCGAGGGTTTTCAGATACAGCTTGTCGTCACGCACGGTCAGGTCTTTACCCTCCACCAGCGTGACGCCGAGATAGCGCGCCAGAAACACGTGCTCGAAATAGGTTTCGCTGAACGGTCCCGGCGTAAGCAACGCGATATGCACCGACTTTTCGGCGCCTTCGCTGTCGTGCCGCATGGTCGCTTGCGCGGCCTGCACGAGTGTTGCCATGAGTTGCGAATAGGTCGGCGCGAGGCGGCTCACCCGCATCGCGCGGAACGGATCGGCGAACAGCGTCGACACGATCAGCCGGTTTTCGAGCGCATAACCGAGCCCGGACGGCGCCTCGGTGCGATGCGCCATCACGGTCCAATCGCCGCCGGGCGTGCGCGCCAGATCCACCGCGACCACCTGCAGGTATTGGCCGCCAGGCGGCGTATAGCCCTTCACCGAACGCAAATAACCCGGATGCCCGAACACCAGCGCAGGCGGCAATTGGCCACGCTCCAGCAGGGTCTGCGGGCCATAAATATCGGCGACGATCGCATTGAGCAGATGCGCGCGCTGCGTCACGCCCCGCTCGATTCGCGCCCACTCTTCCTCGCTGATCAGGAACGGCAGCAGGTCGAGCGCCCAGGGCCGGGGCTCGCCGTTATCCGCGTAGACGTTGTAGCTGATGTCGTTGTCGCGGATCTGCTGCGCGATCGACGCGCGATGATCGTCCAGCCGCGCGATGCCGTCTTCGCCGAGCCGCTCGAAGAATTGTCGCCAGGGTTCGCGCAGTGCGCCCGAGGCGTCGCGTAACTCGTCCCAATGTCCCTCGTAAGCCGGCAGCAGGCGCAGCAAGGACGAAGCGTCCGCGCGCGCCGCGGACGTCTCGAAGGGAAAAGTCGATTGAAAGGCCAAGGTCGTGTCGTTTTAAGAGTGTGCTGCGTGGTTACCAGTAGCGCAGGTCCAGCGTGAACGGAAACTCCAGGCTGCGCTGCGGCATGTCGACCGTGAGCGGCCCCGGCGTATGGCCCGACGCCAAATAACGCGCGCGCCGCCGGCTTTCCGCCTCGTAAGCATTGACCGGGAACGTCTCGTAATTGCGTCCGCCCGGATGAGCGACATGATACTGGCAACCGCCCACCGAACGGCCGGTCCATGTGTCGACCAGATCGAAAGTGAGCGGCGCATCCACGCCGATGGTGGGATGCAACGCCGACGGTTGCGACCACGCGCGAAAGCGCACGCCGGCCACGTACTCGCTGACGCGGCCGGTCGGCTGCAACGGCACCGGCACACCGTTCACGGTCAGCACATGACGGTTGTCGTTCAGCCCCAGCGCGCGCACTTCGAGCCGCTCCACCGACGAATCCACATAGCGCACGGTGCCGCCCGGCGAACCCTCTTCGCCCATGACGTGCCACGGTTCGAGCGCGTTGCGCAGTGTCAGCGACACGCCGTTCACCGTGGTCGCGCCGACCAGCGGAAAACGGAATTCGAAGTGCGGCGCGAACCAGTTGCTGTCGAACGCGAAGCCCGCCTGGTTCAGTTCGCCGATCACGTCGTCGAAATCCATCTTCGCGAAGGTGCCGAGCAGGAACCGGTCGTGCAGTTCGGTGCCCCAGCGCGTGAGCCGCTGCGTGTAAGGCGTGCGCCAGAAGCGCGCCACCAGCGCGCGCAGCAGCAACTGCTGCACGAGACTCATGCGCGCGTGCGGCGGCATTTCGAAACCGCGCAATTCGAGCAGGCCGAGGCGGCCGGTCGGACCATCCGGCGAATACAGCTTGTCGATGCAGAACTCGGCGCGGTGCGTGTTGCCTGTTACGTCGATCAGGATATTGCGCAGCGAACGGTCGATCATCCACGCCGGCAAACTGGCGCTTTCGCGGCCGCCGAGCAGGTCGATCTGCCGCTGCAATTCGCGGAACGCCACTTCGAGCTCATAGACCTGATCGTTGCGGGCTTCGTCGATCCGCGGCGCCTGGCTGGTCGGTCCGATGAACAGCCCGGAAAACAGATACGACAGCGACGGATGGTTGTGCCAGTACGCAATCAGACTCGCGAGCAGATCGGGGCGCCGCAGGAACGGACTGTCGGCGGGCGTCGCGCCGCCGAGCACGAAGTGATTGCCGCCGCCGGTGCCGGTATGGCGGCCGTCGGTCATGAACTTCTCGCTGCTGAGATAACTCTCGGCCGCGGACTGATACAGATACTCGGTGTGATCGACCAGTTGATCCCAGTTCGACGCCGGATGAATGTTCACCTCGATCACGCCCGGGTCCGGCGTGACCTGCAGGATCTTCAGACGCGCGTCGCGCGGCGGCGGATAGCCTTCGAGCACGACCTTCATTTGCAGCTCGGCGGCGGTCGCTTCGATCGCGGCCAGCAGGTCGAGATAATCGTCGAGCTCGGTGAGCGGCGGCATGAACACATGCAGCAAGGTGCGGCCGCTGCCGAACGCATCGGTCTCGGCTTTGGGACCGGCGGCCCGTTTCGGATCGCGCGCCTCGACGCAGATCGCCGTGCGCAAGGTTTCCTTCGACGACATCCCGCGCGCCGGCGGCTGCTCGCCACCGGTCTGCGGCGCGAACGCCAGCACGCCGCTGCCCGCCATGCCGCTCAGCAAATCCGCGGCCGACGACGACAAGGCCGCCGCCCGCCGAGCCTCCGTGGCACTCAGCGTGCGCTGCTCGCCGTCGTATTGCATCCGCAACTGCGCGGCCGAGCGTAACGGCACGGGCGGCGCGAACGGATCGTGCGCGTGCTGGTACGGGTAGTCGGTCTTCGACACCCACGGCAGGGCGTCGAGCGGCAGGCGGTAGCCCATCGGCGAATCGCCGGGAATCAGGAACATGCGTTCGTCGCGGAAGAACCAGCGGCCGCTGACCCACTTCGGCGCTTCGTGCGGCACGTCGCGTTCGCGGCCGAGCGGCAACACGAAACCGGTCGCGCCGCCCAACCCCGCGTCGAACACGCGGCGCAGGCGCACGCGCTCCAGTTCGTCGTCGAGGCGCGCATCGAGCGGATCGACGTTGACCGGCAAACGGCGTTCGCGCCACAGGTAGTACCAGACGTCTTCGAAACCTGGCTGGATGCAATCCGTGTCGAGGTCCAGTTTGGTCGCGAGATGCGCGAGGAAGCGTTGCGCGTCGGCGGCGGTGTAGTTGCCGGGCTCGCGTTCGTCGCCGAACAGCGACGGATCCTGCCAGCACGGCTCGCCGTCGGCGCGCCAGTAGAGCGACATGGCCCAGCGCGGCAGTTGTTCGCCCGGATACCACTTGCCCTGGCCGATATGCAGGAAGCCGTTCGCGCCGTAACGCGCGCGCAGTTTTTCCATCAGCGCGACGGCGTAGCCGCGTTTGGTCGGGCCGAGCGCGTCGGTGTTCCATTCGGCGGCGTCGCGATCGCGCACCGACACGAAGGTCGGCTCGCCGCCCATGGTCAAACGCACGTCCATGTCTTCCAATTGGCGGTCCACTTCGGCGCCCATCGTCAGCACGTCGGCCCACTGCGCTTCGCTGTACGGCTTCGTGACACGCGGCGTTTCCAGCACCCGCTCGATCGACATGGTGTGCTCGAACTCGACCTCGGACTCGTCGACCGCGCCCGAGATCGGCGCGGCGCTGCCCGGTTCCGGCGTGCAGGCGACCGGAATATGCCCTTCACCGGCCAGCAGCCCGGAGGTCGGGTCGAGGCCGATCCAGCCCGCGCCCGGCAAGTACACCTCGCACCACGCGTGCAGGTCGGTGAAGTCGACCTCGGCGCCGCTCGGGCCGTCGATCGATTTGACGTCGGGCGCCAGTTGCAGCAGATAGCCGGACACGAAGCGCGCCGCCAGCCCCAGTTGCCGCAACGTCTCGACCAGCAGCCAGCCCGAATCTCGACACGAACCTGCGGCGCTCGTGAGCGTTTCTTCGGGCGTCTGCACGCCGGGTTCCATCCGGATCAGGTAGCGGATCTCGTGTTGCAGCCGTTGATTCAGCGCGACGAGGAAGTCGGCGGTGCCGGCCGGCGTGCGGTCGATACTCGCGACGAACTCGGCGAAGCGCGGCGTCATCGGCCGTTTGACGCGATAGGGGGCAAGCTCCAGCGCGAGGCCGGGCTCATAGTCGAACGGAAATTGCTCGGCCGACGGTTCGAGGAAGAAATCGAACGGGTTGTAGACCGCCATTTCGGCGATCAGATCCACGGTCACCTTGAACTCGCGGGTCTTCTCCGGAAAGACGAGGCGCGCCTGATAGTTGGCGAACGCGTCCTGTTGCCAGTTGATGAAGTGTTCGGCCGGCTCGATCCGCATGGAATAGGCGAGGATCGGGGTACGGCAATGCGGCGCAGGCCTGAGACGCACGACCTGGGGCGACAGCGCGACCAGCCTGTCGTAGCGGTAATGTGTGACATGATGCAACGCGACGCGTATGGACACACCGGACTCCTGGACGAAGGATGGCAGCCCGCCAAAAAGCAAGCTTCATGCCGTTTATCAAACAAGCGCGAAAATCCGCGTGAACAGCCGATTAGCCCCGGAATACCGCCCGCTGCGAAGTGTGCCGCGTCCATCGAGCGTCCGGTCGCTCGACTAGCGCGCCTTTCTACCGCCTTGCGCCGGGCCGCGCACCAAAGCGGCGCAGCCTCGATGCACGATCATGCACGTAATGTGCGTTAAACCGGTGACGTCTGGCAATTGCGGCATAAAGATTGCGACGAGTCGTCGCTCGCGATCCGTTGCGATCCGCTCTCCACTCTTCAGGCTCCATCGATGAAAACGTTCCACTGCAATCACTGTTCGCATCTCGTCTTTTATGAAAACGTGCGTTGCGAAAGGTGCGAGTCGTTGCTCGGCTACGTGCCCGAGGTCGCGGAAATCAGCGCCTTCGAAGACGCCGGCGAGGGACGCTGGCGCAGTCTGCATCCCGATCTGCCCGACGCACTGTTCCGCCAGTGCCACAACTACGCGGTCGAAAACGTCTGCAACTGGATGATTCCCGCCGACTCGCCCGACACGCTGTGCCGCGCCTGCCAGTTGACGCGGACCATTCCGAACCTGAGCGCGCCGGACAACCGGCTCTACTGGTATCGGCTGGAAATGGCCAAGCGTCGCCTGCTTTACACGCTGGCGGCACTCGGTCTGGATGTGAAGTCGCGGCAGATGGACCCGGAGCACGGCCTCGCGTTCGAATTCCTCGAAGATGGCGGCGATGGCGAACAGGTCATGACCGGTCACGACAACGGGCTGATCACGCTAAACATCGCCGAAGCGGACGACGCGTATCGCGAGAAAGTCCGCACCGCGATGGGCGAGCCGTACCGGACCCTGCTCGGGCACTTCCGCCATGAAACCGGTCATTACTATTTCAGCCAGTTGGTGCAGGACAACCCGCGCTGGCTCGAACCCTTTCGCAAGCTGTTCGGCGACGAGAGCGTCGACTATGGCGAAGCGCTCACGACCTACTATCGCGACGGCGCGCCGGCCGACTGGCAGGCGTCGCATATCAGCGCCTACGCGACGATGCATCCGTGGGAAGACTGGGCGGAAACGTGGGCGCATTACATGCTGATCGTCGACGTGCTGGACACGTCGACGTCATACGGCGTCGCGCTGCTGCCCGACGATCCGAGCGAGCCGACGCTGACCGACCGCACGCCGGTGGAGGACGCGAGCTTCGAGAATCTGATGAAGCGCTGGTTTCCGCTCACTTACGCGTTGAACAGCCTGAACCGCAGTCTGGGAATGGCGGACGGTTATCCGTTCACGCTCGCGGCGCCGGTAGTGGATAAGCTGCGCTTCGTGCATCGCGTGATCGCGGAGGCGGGCGATAAGTCGCGGCCGAGGGAAGCGGCAGCGGTGGCGGGTGCTCCCGCGCCTGCGGCAGCACCCGCAGCGCCACCGCCCTTGCCGCTGTCACAACCAGCGGGTGCCGCCGCCGCTCCCGCACCGACGACCCAACCCGCCAAGTCCTGACAACTCAATACGCGACGTAAGGCCCCGTGCCGCCGGGCGTCGCCTGTTGCTCGACCGCCGCGTACACATTGCGGCCGTAGAAGAACGGCAGCCCCCAATCGAAAATCGTCGACGTGACGAACGCCGGACCCGCCAGCAACGGCAGCGCCGAACTGCCGCTATAGGTCTGCGCGATCGTCGTCGCATTGCCGACGCTGAAGTTCACCGCGCTCGTCACGCCGTTCACGCCTTCTATCATCGCGCTCAGTTGCTCCGTCGACGCCGGACAGTAATACGAACTGTTCGGACTCGCGCACACCGGCATCGCGCTGCTCGCGAAGAACAGGCCGGTCGAGCCGCTGTCCAGAATACTTTGCGAATACGTGTTACTGCCCTGCACCGTCGTGAACGTGCCGTTCGACGGACTGACGCCGATCACCTGCGCGCCGCCCAACGTATTGTTGGTCTGCGTGCCGATGCCGAACACCAGTTGCCCCGTCACTGAAGCCGCGCCGCCGGAAACCGTTGGCAGGCTCAGCATCGAACCGTTGTTGTCGGTCGCGAAGTAGGGAATCGGGTTGGCTACCTGATACTGCTCGGCGAGCGGAATCGACGTGCACGATGCACCGCTGCATGCGTAGTACGTACCATCCACCGCTTGCTGCACGCAGTTCGCGCCGCAGTCGTGCTTGAACACGCCGATGCCGAGAATCCCGTTGGCCTGCAGCGTGGCCGGCGTGTTGCGCGATGAGCCGAAGCTCGCGCAAGCGGCCGGCAAAGACGCGTAGTTCGGATCGATCACCTGGATCGGCAGCGACGAAGCTTTCTCGCCGGCGATCTGCAGATCGGCGAGCCGCACCGAGCCCCACGTGTAGCCGTCGAAGAACTGCATGCATTCGGCGACCGGGTTACCCGAGGCGTTCTGCTGCTGCGGCAGCGGCACCGAAGCGGGCAATTGCGACGCGAAGATACGCACGCCCCACGAACCGGTGTCGACCAGCACGTGATCGAGGGTCTGGCATTGGGTGGTGCCGGGCGTGCAGATCGTGAGGCTGACGAACGGCATGTTCGGCACGCTGCTCACGCCGGAGTCGACCGTCACGCGCACCGCGTTCGCGGCCAACGCTGGCGACGAAGGCGCCGACAACGCCGTGGTCGAACTGCTCGAACTGGCCGAGGCGCTGGAACCGCCGCCACCGCCGCCACCGCACGCGGTGACGAGCAGCGCGAGCAACGCCGCGCCCAACAGGGTGATCGCCGTCGAGGAACGGGAAGAGGAAAACGCGGAAGAGAACGAAGACAAATAACGCATGATTCGCTCCGTTATTGAATGACGCCGACATCGACGCCCGCGGGCACCGCTTGCGGCAAATACGCATGGCCGGCGAACGCGCGCAGATGGCCGCCGGAGTAGACCACCAGATCGCTGTTGGACACCGCCAGCGGCGTGCCGCGACGCGTCGCGGTCGCGGCGACGTAGGTGTCGAACGAGGCGCCGAGCATCGACTTCAGATCCGGCAACGTGGGGCCTTGCCACGCGACGCCGAACACGACACCGCTCGACGCCACGTATTCGCGCACCTGGGTGCCCGACGGCATCGTGATCAGGTGTACCGAATACGCACTTTGCGTAGTCGCCGTGTGAGCGACGGCGTGCAGACGCGCCTGATCGTTGTCGATCGTGCTGACGTTCTGGCCTAGCGTGGCGTGTGCGGCGAACGACAGCGCGCAGCTTGCCCCGAGCATTGCGCGAGCAATGCGGGTAGAGAGCATCGGTTTCAAGAGAATGTCCTTCGAGGTGAAACGCTCATGACGACCTTGGCCGGGTCGGTCAGGAACGGGAATCCAGGGGCGCACTCCTGATCGGCGGTGCCGGTTCTGCATTCACACCGGTTGGTTTGCGTGAATGCGTCAACGGAGTGGCAGCGCGAAACTTTAGCGAGCCGGGCATGACGTTGCAATCGTTTGCGCAGCAATTTAAACCGCCACGCGACGCGCCTCCGTTTAGGCCTGTTTGATCGTAAGGAAGAGGATCACCAACGGACGGTGCTTACGCGTAAATTTTCGCGTCGGAGCCCGTTTAAAGCGAACACGCGCATGAAATAACGGGGACGTAGTAAAAAAACATCCATGCGCGTTGCATTACTCAGTCGATGTAAGCGTGTGCTGAATAAACTGCCTCGACATCGCGTTTTCCTCTGACGATAAGCACTGCCCCGCATGCTTTCGTGTGACGAGATGAAGCCCACGCAACGCGCCGTTGCCGAGGCAAAAAAAAGCCGCAAATGACACACAGGTCATTTGCGGCGTCGGCCGGGATTCGCGATCCCGGCGCTGGCTATTTCTTCTGCTGCTGAAGAAGCGACTTCAGTTCCTGCACATTTTCCTCGACGCGTTTTGCGATCACCGCATACGACTCGGCTTGCGTCTGATACGCGGCTTGCGCGAGTTGCTGCATGTCGGCGAGCGACTTGTGCAGGCTTTGCTGGATCAGTTCGGCGGCCTTCGACGAAGGCGCGGCGCCGCCGCTCGACAACTGCCCCGTCAGCGACTGCATTTCGCCCAGCGTGGTGCGCAACATATCCGCCTGTTTCTGCGCGAGCGACTGCATGCCCTGGAAGGCCGTCTGATTTGCCTGAACGAGCGCTTCCATGTCCTTGCGTCGCGCTTCCATGATGGCGGGTACGTCGAAGCCGGGGAGCTTGAACTGCTCCAGCATTTTGGTGAAATCGCCAAACGGATTGGCGGCGTCAGGTCGGTCCATGCGAAATCCTCCTTAACGGTTGAGTACGCGCCGGCGGTGCGTCGCCGTATTGTGTGCCATGACGCATGCACCCGCGGCGCGGCGTGCGCCGCGCGTCCCGCGAAGCCATGCGCTTCTGGGGTCGGACGGCACATCGGGTCAATCATGCGCCATCCGGCCAACTTGCGCCAGCAGGCAGAGCCCTGGATTACGTGGCGGATGCTTCAAGGCGTTGGTGATTTTTATGGTGCCGAAGGCAAGGTACGGTAAGTTACAGCGCGGCTTCAGTAACCCGACGGAACGGCGCGTCGCGTGCTGAGCAAAACGCAAGATCCGATGCTGCGTCACTACGTCTACGACTCACTGGCGCGCGAGCAGTTGAAGCCCGCCAATCCCGATCAGGCCATTGCTACCTTACGCACCAGCCTGTCGGAAGATCTTGCCGCCGCGAGCAAGCCGCCGGCCGGTCCGGAAAGATGACAATGCAACGACTTTTCCATGACCGCGCACTGGAAGCGTTACCGCCAACGCACAACGCGAAGCTGTTCGACCGGATGCGTTAGCTGCCCCACATTGCCGCTTCACTGCCCACTTTTCATCTTCCGTCAGGTGATTACGATGGAGGCTCCAAAACGCTAGAGCCTGGTGAAGAATGCGCTACCCGCTCAACATGGCCGTTGCCGCCGCCCTACTCGTCTTCGTTCTTTGCTGCATCGTCAGGCTCGCGTTGAACTGACGTCCGAATCACGCGGAACTCCCTACGTTTCGCGCCATGACATGGCGCGAAATAATTGTCGAATGGAGTTGCAACAGCACCTCGCCCATACTTCGTTTCGCTGCCGGTGCGTAAGAAACGAACGCATGAGATCAAGGTGTTTAACGTGCGAGTGCGTCTCGCCGGTGATCAACGATCCTACGGTTGCCCGATCGCCGAACGAGACGCCCGAACATAACGGCACCCGCGTGCCGACGACAGGACGACCATGTTGCTTTCACTGAATTTCCTCAAGAACCAAACCGCCCGTTTGGCCTGCATCGCGCTGGTCTGCGGCAGCGCGCTGCTGAGCGGTTGCGCCGGCGGTCACATCGACAACGCGAGCGCGGCCACCGCGCAGCCGCAAGTGCGCCCGGACAATATTTATGTCTACACGTTCGCCACCGATTCCGATCAGGTGAAACTCGACGGCGGCATGCTGCAAAAACTGAAGACGCAGATGGACGGTTCGTCGGCGGCGGAAAAACAGGCGGCCGATGCGCTCGCCGTGCGTGAACAGGTGGCGGACGAAATCGTCCATCAATTGCAATCGATGGGCTTGCGTGCGATTCGCTCGGACATTCCGGCGCCCGCCGATCAGAACGTGCTGCTCGTGCAAGGCAGCTTCGACACGATCGACTCGGGCAATCGCCGTCGCCGCATTCTGATCGGCCTCGGCGCGGGCAAGAGCCAGGTGAGCAGTTCGGTGCAGATTCTGTATAAACCGGCGGGCGGCGAGGCGCGCCTCGTGCAAAGCTTCAGCGCTTCGGGCGACAGCGGTAAGGCGCCCGGCATGGTGGCAACCGGCGGCGTGGGTGCGGCGGCCGGTAGTATCGCGACGACGGCGGCGGTGGGCGGCGGCTTGCACGCGGTATCGGAAACGAAAAAGACCGGCGTCTCGGCGGATGCGAAACGCCTCGGCGACGCGGTTGCTAAACAGATCGCGCAGATCGGGGTGAGCGGCGGCTGGTTGTCCACGCAACAGGCGAAAAGTTAAGCGGCCTGGAACGCGTTGCGAAGCGCGGCCCGGAGAGCGGAACAGCGCTCTCCGGGCCGCGCTTCTTTCTGCCGCCTTTTTATACCTTCACCAACTTCGTGTAACGCAACCAGACTGCATCGTGTTGTGTTTTTTCGACCGATGTCAGTTTCAGATACGCGGGCGCTTGCCATTTATCCATGGCCACTTCGAATGAAGACGGATGCTCGCTACGGCCATCCACCAGCGGCACGATCAGCACACTCACTTCGTCCACGAGTCCCGCGTTCACGAACGCACCGCTCACATGCGAGCCGCCCTCCACGATCAATGTCTTCACGCCCAATTCGTGCGCGAGCGTCTGCACCACTTTGCCGAGATCGATCTCATGTTCTCCGCCGAATACGTACGACACACCGATCGATTGCAAGTACGCGAGATAGTCGTCGCTCACCTGACTGGTGAGCACTTCGACCACGTGCGATTTCAACGCCGTGTTGCTCTTCCAGGCCACACGTCCTTGCGGGTCGATGGAGATTGCATACTGAGCGGCGTTGCGCTCGACGATATGGTCCGTACGCGGCACGGTGCCTTTCGCGAGACCCTTCGGATAATCGTCGCCGTGCGAAATCTCCTGCATGGTCACGCGGCCGCAGATCCAGCCGTCGGCCTTAAAAGTGGCCGCGGTGTCTTCGTACAGGTCCGACGCGAAGTCGAGATGCCAGCCGTCGGTGAGACTGCGGCCGTCGAGCGAGGACATCATGTGAACGACGATATAAGGTTTCATGCGCAAAGCCTCCGGTTAAGGTCCATCCAATTCAATCAATAGACCTTTAGCAAGGGGCATTCCGCGATGGCGTTTTTTTGCCGCCTTAGCCGGCATGCGGCGGATGCAGTAAATGCGCTTAAGTTTCGCGATGCACGCCGTCCCAGCGTTTTGCAAGCTGCAGCAGCGCGGGCAACAGCACGGCCCAACCGATCGCGAGCGCGATCCACGCCGCGTACGGCCGGTTGAAATGCACCGCGCCCAACGCGGCGCCGGCTCGAAACGACAGCGGCCCGGCGATTGCGCCAAGTACAGCGGCCAGCATCGGCCGCGTGCGCAACCACGCGAACACCACGTTGAACTGGATCGCGAACAGCGCCCATAGCGCGCTCATCCAGTAGGGCGCGCAACCTTCGATCGTCGTGCCGCTCGGATAGACCAGCAGGCCCGCGTACACCAGCACGCTCTCCCAGATCATGCCGACGCCCACCGTCACCATCAGCAGCCGCGCTTCACGCCGGGGCTCAGGCACGCGCGTCAGGTGCCAGACGACGGCGCATGCCGCGAACCCCATCCCGAGCCAGCCGGCGCCATGCGCGGCGCTCAACACGCAGACGAACCAGCCGGCCTGACAGACCACGAAGTAGAGTCCGGCGACCGAGCCGCTGCCGCCTCGCGCGAAGAGACCAGCGAGCGAATTTTTCATCGATTGCATGCGATGGGTCCGTTGAGAGCGATGGCCTGGCGGTGCGGCTCCGCGAGAGGGCGCGTTTTGGAGCCGCCGCGCGGCTCATCCCATGATTACGCGCGAGACGCCACACTGGATGCACAACGCCCGGCCATCGACTCAAGGCTTGTTCAGCGCAGCGTGCATCGGCTCATCAACCGTCTGTGCGTTCATGCTACGATTCCCAACGCCTGAATGACATGAAGCAATCGGGCATTGACTCACCCCATAGTTAACTGCAAAAGACTTCGCTCGAACAATGTACGCAGCTGCCTGGCCTCCCTCGAAAACGTACTGAAAGCCTGGGTAGACGCAGTGATTGCGTCCGCGCCGGCATTCGTCCCGGAACTGTTGTCAATAACAGTTCCGGCGATGTCGCTCGAATCGACCTATCACGTCCAGATTCGCGCGACTGCGTATTCAAGAGACCACAACATGCGTATTCTCAATACGATGGCGGCTCGCGCCATCCCGCTGGTTCCCCGTTCGCTGATCCGTAAGATCTCCCGTCGCTACATTGCCGGCGAAACCCTCTTCGATGCCCGCGCGCGCATCGACGTACTCCACGCAGCAGGCTTCCGAACAACCGTCGATGTGCTGGGCGAGACTGCATCGTCGTCGGATCAGGCAGAGTCGATGGCTCGCGATTATCTCAATCTCGTCCAGGAGCTCGGTGTGGAAAACGAGCCCACGGAGCTGTCTATAAAACTCACCGCTTTGGGGCTGCATCTCGATGAAAGCGCATGCGTGACGCGAGTCTCGATGATTCTGCGAGCGGCGGCATTGCAAGGAATCAGCGCATGCATCGATATGGAAAACATCAGTTGCACCCAGAAAACGCTCGACGCTTTTTTGAAGCTGGAAGCCGACGGATATCCCGTCGGAATCGCACTGCAATCGTATCTGGTTCGCACGAACGACGACATCGTTCCATTGCAGGCACGCAAGAGCCGCATGCGCATTTGCAAGGGAATATATGCAGAGGCAAACGAGCATCTCGTCAACGGTGCATCGAAGGATCGGGCCGCGATCAATGCGCACTTCGTTCGGCACGTTACAAGCGCAATAGAAGCGGGATCGTTCGTGGGCATTGCAACGCACGACGCGGATTTGATCGATACGCTGACAGATTGGCTGGAACGCGAGCGGATTGACAGGTCACGATTCGAGTTCCAGATGTTGTTGGGGGTGTGCGAGCCGCTGCGCGATGCTTTGCTTGCGCAAGGATTTAACGTTCGCGTCTATGTGCCGTACGGTCATGACTGGTACGGCTACAGCACCAGGCGAATCAAGGAGAATCCGCGAATTGCCGGCTATATCCTGGCTGCGATGCTCCGCAGTCCGTTGGCTCGCTAATACTTACGGCAGCATTCCTGGCGCGGGACCGACCGTATCTGGTCCCGCTCTTACCCGGGCGGAAAGGTGAGCGACGCGTCATGGCAATAGCGATAGCAAATGTTAAATTACGCGCTATGATCGCCGGGGTCGGGGTTCCAGAAGAGGGCAATGATGCATGCATCGTCAGACAGTGCCGATCGCCAATGGAGCGTGTCGCTGATTCAGACCAAGATGCTGCCGCCCCCTCTGCAGGCTGGCTGTGTGCAACGACCCGTGTTTCTTGAGTGGTTACGTAATCAGCCGGTTCGTAGCATCACTGTCGTAACGGCCCCCGCGGGGTTCGGTAAGACGACCTTGCTGGCGGAATGGAGTGAAGCGCTGTCGCAGCAAAAGCATCTTGTCGCATGGCTCAGTCTCGACGAAGAAGATGACGATCCGCAGCAGTTCTGCGCCTACCTGGTGGCCGCATTCTCCAGGGCTTCGGCGGAAATTGCCTCGCAAGCGCAGCAGATGCTTAATAACGATCCGCTGACTCCTATCAGAACGGTCATTTCATTGCTCCTGAATGGGATCGCGGCATCTGGCCGGCGCGTTTTCCTCATGCTGGATGACGCCGATCGTCTCACCGCAAAACCCGTTCTTGCGCTTACGTCACGTTTGCTTCGCTACGCCCCTCGGAACATGCATATCGTGCTCGGGGCACGAGGTGGCCCTGCGTTGATGGTCGGCCAGTTTCGAGCGCCAGAGGAAATAGTACGTATTAATGTCGACGATCTGCGCTTTTCGAATGCCGACGCGCAGGCGTTTTTTGAACGGACAGGCACTGTGCCGCTTGACCGGACCAGCGTCGAATTGCTGAACGACGCAACGGAAGGATGGGTCGCCGGCTTGCAACTGGCTTCTCTCGCGCTGCGCGATGGGGGCGATGCGGCCAAGGTCGCTGGCAATCTGGTCGGCGCCACCTCCGGAATCGATTCGTACCTGAACGATACCGTGCTTGCGCGTCTGCCACCCCCCATGCTGAAGTTTCTGCTGTACACGTCGATTCTTGAACGACTCGCCCCTGCGTTGTGCGATGCCATCATAGGCGAAGGAAGCGGAAGCGGGAGCAAGCTCGACTGGCTCGAGCGGCATAGCGTGTTCATCCGGCCGCTGGATGGAACGCTGCAGTGGTACCGCTATCACGCGCTCCTGTCCGACGCGCTTCGCCGACGCCTTCTCCGCCAGATGCCGCAACAGGTCCCGTTGCTACATCGTCGTGCCTCCCAATGGTTTGCAGGAGCAGGTCTTTGGCCCGAGGCAGTCAGACATGCCCTGGCTGCGGGCGAACTCGAACAGGCTGCACAGTGGGTTGAGAACTGTGCGACGGAAATGCTCGAGCGCGGTGAGTTGAACATGTTGCTAGGGTGGATCGGAAAACTGCCGCCGGATGTCATTCAGGGACGGCTTCGTTTGCGTCTTACGAAAGCATGGGCGCTCGTGTTCTCGATTCAACCGGACGCCGCCTCGAAGGAAGTTGCCGCCGTTACCGACGAGTTTTTCCGGCGGCGTCGCAAAGAGAGCACCATGGCCGAGGAAGCCGCATTGGCCGAGATCAACGCGGTCAGCGCATTGATTGCCACCATGGCGGAGGAAAGCGAGCGGGCGCTCGAACTAGGCAGTGCGGCGCTAGCCTCGATGGCGCCGACGGCGCCGTGGGTGCAACGCTGCGCGCAATACGCACAGCTTTTCGGCCTGATGCATGGGGGCTGGTTCGACCAGATAGGTGAAATACGCGACGCCGTCGGCGAGCGGGTCGAACAAGATGAGGAGCCTGACTACTCGGATATGTTTCGACGCTCGTCGTTCGGCGTTGCTGCCTTTGTGCATGGCGAGCTGTCTGAATCAAGGCGAATTTTTGAGGCGATGTTTTATCGCATCGAAAAAGCCTGGGGCCACTCGTCGTCCTGCGCAACGTGGGCGGCCAGTTGCCTTGCTGCGATCCACTACGAGTTCAACGAACTGCCTGAAGCCCGGAAGATGATCGCGGGCCGCACGACCATTGCGTTGGATACCTCGCCGCTAACGGGTTTGATGCGCCACATCCTCTGCGCGGCACGCTTGCTGTGGCGCGACGGGGAAATGGGTTCGGCGCTGGCTATTCTTGAAGACGGTCGACAGGCCGCGGTAACCCGCCGCTGGCTACGTCTGAAGTTGGCGCTGGATGCCGAAACGGTCAGATTGCTCCTTGTAGAGGGCAACGTTGACGAAGCCAGGCAGATCGCCGATGAACTAAGCAAGAGCGTGCCAGCGATGTGCGAAGGGCGGACGGGGTGCGCGGTCGACACCTGGACAAGCTACTGTCTCCTGCGGGCGCGCGTACTGATTGCCGGAGATCGTGCAGATGAAGCCGTCATGCTGCTCAGCCCTTTGCTCGATACTCTGGCCGCCACGGGTAGGCGCTATTCGGAGGTTTTGGCTTCCTTGCTGTCCTCGTGTGCGCTTGCGCAATGCGGAGCGCCCGACAAGGCGCTCGGCGCGCTCGAGCGAGCGCTGCGTCTCGGAAGGCAGAGTGGCATGATTAATAGCTTTGTGGATGAAGGGCCACCCGTGCGCGCGTTACTACAGCGATTTCGCCTCGCTTCCGCGCATGTTTCCACGGCGGAAACTGCGTATGTCGACAGGCTGCTGATTGCTTTTGACGCCCTCGGCAATTCACCGGCCGCATCGCCCGTGCATGTCGAGGCCGTGCCGATGTCACCGGACGTTCTTAGCGCGAGAGAGTTCGAGGTACTCAGGTACGTTGCCCGTGGCCTTTCGAACAAGGAAATCGGCCGGTTGCTGAAACTGGCACCTGAGACGGTCAAATGGCACCTGAAAAACATCTTCGAAAAGCTCGACGTAAGTTCGAGAATAGAAGCGGTGCAGAGAGTTTTCGGACTCGGAGTAGGAGAGGACCGATCTGACATGCCGTGGTAAGTGATGCGGCATCCGTCGTGCAGCCAGCAAAAACGTACCCGCTTCATTCGCGCCATGAACGGCGGCTTGCGGCATCGCGATTGATTGACTGTTCAAGGTCGAACTGGAACGTTCAAAACTTGCCTGGTCGCCGGCCCTTCGTGCCGGCGATATTTCAATAGAAGCCGCCCCGAGGCGGTGCATGACGCGGATCGGCCATGTTCCGCAGCGATTCCAATCCGCGGCTGATCCAGCTTTTGACGGTGCCGATCGGCGCGTCCAGCGTGTGAGCAATTTCCGATTGCGATTGCCCGCGAAAATAAGCGAGCGCGATTGCCTGCCGCTGTCCCGGCGTCAAGCGACCGAGGTAGACCGACAGCCGTTCGGCGTCCAGCGCGACCTGCTGCGAAAGATCGCCGTCGCCGGTTGCATGGCGTTCGTCGAGTTCGTCGACGTACACGCCCGCATACGGATTGCGCCGCAGATAATCGAGCGCCTGATTCTTGACGATGGTCGACATCCACGTAGACGGCGACGCCTTGTCCGGATCGTACGAACCGGCGAAGCGCCAGATCTTGATGAAGCCGTCCTGCACCACTTCTTCCGCGGATTCGCTGGTGCGGGTCACGCGCACCGCCAGCCCGAACAGCGACGGCGCCGACAGCCGGTACAGCGCCTCGAACGCCGCCGCGTCGCGCCTGGCAATGCGTTTGAGGAGTGCGGCGAGATACACGCTCCTGTCATCCGGTGCGGGCGCGTAGAGACTCACCGCCGTCGAAGCATGCTGTGACATTCCACCTCCTTCGGAACGTGCGTGCCGGTTACTCCGTAGCGGCTTGCGGCAACGACGGTTGCCGCGGCGGCTGCGGGGGCGCCGCAAACCAGCCCTCTTCCCGCGCGACCCGTTCGAGCGCGGCCTCGATCATCGCGCACGCCCGATTGCTGACGTCGCCCAGATAGCGATGCAACGCGGCGTCCTGCGCCGAGCGCGACGAGCAGGTGTCGCTGTAGCGTTCGAACGCCGACAGCTTCATGACCAGTTCCGCCAGATGACGCGGACACTCGCACGCAATCGTCGACGAGCGGGCCGCGATCGCCTCCAGTTCGCGATCGTCGTAACGACGCCGCACCCGCGACCAGACGGCGTCGTCGCCGGTACGCTCCTGAATCCGCACGCGCTCGCAAAGGTCGCCCAGCATCTGGCGAAATTCCGTTATGCCGTCGGCCTCGCGATACAGGCGCACGCCGGCCACGCGCAATAACTCGGCGGCCGGCCCGGTGCCGAAACCGTAGACGACCGCCATCGCTTTGGCCTGGTGCGCGTCGCCCAACGCGATCACTTGCGCCGCGACGTCTTCCTGAAGCGAGTCAACATTGACGAGCAATGCGTCGATCGACGCGCCTTTCGCGATGCCCTGCTCCGAGGCCTCGGCAAGGTCGGCAAACGTGCACAGTGTGTTCACGCCATAACGCCGCACATCCACGCCAGAACCTTCCAGGCGCTGCGCGAGATTGCTGCCTACCAGCCCAAGCTTGATGTCGACGGTGTCGGCGACGCCGAAGTCCGGTGGCCCGTCGCCCTCGCGCGCATTGCGGGAGGCCAGAAACTGCAACTGCTCGCGATCGAGCCGCGCAATCGCGCCGATCGCGTGACCACGGCTCACCAGCATCTTGATCAAAGTGAGGCGCCGAACGTCGTCTTCGGTGTAGAGCCGCTGTCCCGACGCGGTCTTGGCCGGACCGATCACGCCATAGCGGCGCTCCCAGATCCGCAGCGTCGTGACCGGCATTTTGGCCAGACGCGCCGCTTCGCCGCTCTTGTAACCCTGTTGAATTGGAGATTGCTCGTCAGACGTAGTCACCATGAAACTCCTTGTGGGTCATCCTCGTTTCAAGCATAGGCCAATTCGCGCTACATCGAAACGATTTATTGACTCAATTCCTTCGTTTGAAACGCCTTTTTTGATGCGCTATGCTTTTTTCAATCCCCTGCCCCGCCTCGAATCGCCGCGCCGTGCCCGCCGTTCCGGGGGTCTGGGCGCGCCCCGTCGCCGTCCGCCGACACCGGACCGTCCACTCAGCCACGCAGGCCGCATCGTGAACATTTCTGATTCCCGCCCCCATATCGCGGTTGTCGGCGCCGGCATTGCCGGTCTGTCATGCGCCACGACGCTGCGCGCCGCCGGCTGCCGGCTGCGTCTGTTCGACCGCAGCCGCGGTCCGGCCGGGCGCATGAGCGCGCGGCGCGACGGCGACTGGCAATGCGACCACGGCGCGCAATACTTCACCGCCCGCGACCGCGCGTTTCGCGCCGAAGTCGCGCGCTGGCAAAAGGCCGGTGCCGCGGCGGCGTGGCCGGCGCGCCTCGCCGTGCTGGACGCGCCGAACTCGACCGCGCACACCACGCAGATCGAGCGCTTCGTCGGCACGCCGCGAATGAGCGCACCGGCGCGGCTGCTGGCCGAGACGCTGCCGCTCACCACCGATTGCACCATCGAAAAAGTGCTGTGCGAGCCGCGCGGCTGGCGTTTGTGGTCGGCCGAACACGGCGCGATCGACGATCGTTTCGACGCCGTCGTGCTGGCCATGCCGGCGCCGCAAGTCGCGCCGCTGCTGCATGCGCCCGCGCCCGAACTCGCGGCGATGGCCCGCAGCACGGTGATGCGGGCGTGCTGGGCGCTGATGCTGCGTTTCGACGCGCCGTTGCCGCTGGCCTTCGACGCCGCCTTCGTCAATCACGGCCCGCTACGCTGGATGGCGCACGACAGCAGCAAACCCGGCCGCGGCGGTCCCGAAACCTGGCTGTTGCATGCGCGCGCGGAGTGGAGCGAGGCGCATCTCGACACGCCGCCGGAGCAGGTCGCGGCGGCCATGCTGGCGGCCTTCGAACAATGCGGCGGACGCACGCCCGTCGCGTGGACCGCGCATCGCTGGCCTTACGCGGATGTGGCGCCCGACGGCGATCCCGCGCCGGGCTACGTGTGGCGCGAGGTGGATGGCTTGGGGTTATGCGGCGACTGGCTCAATGGCGGACGCGTCGAAGGCGCGTGGTTGAGCGGGCGGGCGCTTGGACATGAAATGCTGCGGGCGCTGCAGTCCGTTTAGCGTAGAGGGCGCGGAGCCGGACGCAGAATCAGCGTCGAGCGACGCCGGGAACGTGCATGGGGACCTGATGAAAAAAATGCGCCGCTGGCCCGGATGAGTCCATCCCGAACCAGCGGCGCACACTGGCAGCCAATGCAGTCGCCCACTACGAGCCGATGGCGCGCTTGCGCCTTACGCCACCTTGTAACGCTCGAGCCAATGCGCGTACGGCGCCGGCAATGTCCACGACGGACGCTCGATCCCCAGCTTCTTCGCCGCGTGATACGGCCAGTGCGGATCGGCCAGATGCGCGCGGCCGACCATCACCAGGTCGAGCTGCCCGTTTTCCACCGAACGGTTCGCCAGTTCAGGCGTATCGATGCCCCATGCCGACGACACCGGAATATCCGCTTCACGCCGAACACGTTCGGCGATCGGTGCGAGGAAGGCCGGCGCCCACGGAATTGCCGCCGTCGGCGTCGAAAATCCGACGCTCACGCTCAGCATGTCCAGCCCTTCGCGCTTGAAGTTTTTTGCCAGTTCGATCGATTCCGCGAGCGTTTCCTCGTCGCGACCGTCGTACTCGATCACGCCGAAACGCGCCGTCAACGGTAGATGTTCCGGCCACACCTTGCGCACCGCCGCCAGCGTTTCGAGCATGAAGCGGCTGCGGTTGTCGAGGCTGCCGCCATACGCGTCGTCGCGCTGGTTGGAGTGCGTCGAGAAGAAGCTCTGGCCGAGATAGCCGTGCGCGAAGTGCAGTTCGAGCCATTCGAAGCCCGCGTCGAGCGCGCGTTTCGCGGCGGCGACGAAGTCTTCGCGAACCCGCGCGATGTCGTCGAGCGTCATGGCTTCCGGCACCTTTCGCAAACCGCCGCCGAACGCGATCGCCGACGGCGCAATGGTCTGCCAGCCGCGCGGATCGTTTTCAGCGATATGGTCGTCGCCCTCCCACGGACGGTTGGCGCTGGCCTTGCGGCCCGCATGCGCGATCTGGATACCCGGCACCGCGCCCGACGCCTTGATCGACGCGACCACCGGCGCGAACGCCTGGGCCTGCTCGTCGTTCCAGATGCCGGCGCAGCCCGGCGTGATGCGGCCTTCCGGCGACACCGCCGTGGCCTCGACGATCACCAGCCCCGCGCCGCCGCGCGCCAGACCGGCGAGGTGCACGCGGTGCCAGTCGTTGATCAGACCGTCTTCGGCGGTGTACTGGCACATCGGCGGAATGGCGATACGGTTGCGCAAGGACACGTCCTTGAGCTGGTACGGCTGGAACAATGCGGACATTCGGTTCAACTCCTTCTGGGATAGCCTTGTACGTTAGTTCGATAAACATCGAATAACGAAGTATCTCAGAAACGTTTATGATCTGCAGGATGCGTACTTATAAACATCCTGCCGCTGAGGACTTCACGCTCGGGCGGCTCTTTCATGCGTTGAGCGATCCGGTGCGGCTCGAGATCGTGCGGCGGCTGGCGTCGGTCGACGAGGCCACGTGCGGCGATCTCGACGGCGGCAGGCCGAAGTCGACCGTGTCCCATCACTTTCGGATCCTGCGGGAGTCGGGGCTCGTGCGCACGCGCGTGGCCGGCACCGTGCATCAGAATTCGCTGCGGCGCGCGGAACTGGACGCCCGGTTCCCCGGTTTGATGGACGCGGTGCTGCGGCAGCTCGCCGCAGAAGCGGTGGTGAATGAGGCGGCGCTCAGCGAAGCGGTCTGAACGGCCGATCTGAACGGCGCAGCTATTCCCGCCAGAGCTTGCGCATCAATGCCAGCAACGCCGTCGGCGCCGTGCCCTTTTGACAATAACCGTCGAAATTGTGGCGCGCCTTACCGGTTTCCTTAACGTGGTCCTCGTCGAGCGACGTGAACGCGACGATGCCCAGGCTGTGCGTAGGCAGATAGCTGCGCAGCGCGCTCGCGGTCTCGTAGCCGTCGCGCTCCGGCATCATGATGTCGAGCACCACGACGTCCGGCACCCAGTCTTTCACACAGCGCAGCGCTTCCGCGCAACCGTTGGCGGCGCGGGCTTCCACGCCTTCGTAGGAGAGATAGGTGGCGAGCGCTTCGGCCGCGCCTGCGTTGTCGTCGACAACCAGCACACGCGGCATTTCGTGTAAGACCCGGATCTCGCGGGCGCTCCACCTTTGACAGGTCGATGGGGTTCGGGACATGGCTAACCGCTTGCGAAAAAACACCTGCTGCCAGCAAGCTGCGTACCATACCTGTCGTCCCCTTTTTCCAATCGCCGCCTGTTGCCATGAAAATGCTTGCCAGCCGGGATCATCAACTGCGCCTGTTCGTTGCCGTCGCCAAGGCGAATTCGTTGCGCGAAGCCGCCGAGATTCTCGGCCTCACGCAGCCCGCGCTGAGCAAACAGATTCGCGCGCTCGAAGCAGCCCTGAACGAGACGCTGTTTCTGCGCCACGGCCGCGGCATGCAGTTGACGCCGGCCGGCGAGGCGCTGTTTCTGAAACTCGAGCCGCTGTTCAACTCGCTCGACGCCACCTTCGCGCACGCCGGTCATCCGGGCGAACAGCGCGGCACGTTGCGCATTGCGACCGTGCAAACGCTGGTGGCGTGGTTCATCCCCGAGTTGAGCCGACAGTTGCTCGCCCTCTACCCTGACCTGCTACTGACGATTCATTGCGACAGTTCGGCCAACGTGGTGGAAAGCGTGGAGCGCGGCAAAGCGGATATCGGCTTTGTCTACGAGACCGCCGTGGACGGTCCCGAGCTGGTCGCCGAACCGCTGTTCGAAGAACGGCTGGCGCTTTATCTCCGCGCCGACCACCCCGCCGACGCCGACACGCCGGCCAATCTCGCCGGCTTGCCACTGATTCTGCCGCCGCGGCCCTATGCGCTGCGCCGCATGGTGGAGCGGGCGCTGGGCTATGGCGTGCAGCCGTACATCGAATGCGATTCGCTCGAATTGTGTCTGCGCCTCGTGTCGATCGGCGACGGCGTGACCGTGCTGCCCGACAGTCTGCCGCGCGATATGGTCGAGGATCGCGGCCTGCGCCGCGTGGCGCTGACCGCCATCTCGCCACGCCGACTGGTCGCGCTGTCGCGGCGCGCACGCGGTGCGTCGCGCAGCTTCGACAGCGCGCTCGACATCGCTTTGCGTGCCGGCGCCCAAAGCGCGATAACTCCCGGTTAATCCAGAGTTATTTCTGGGCGCATAGCTCACGCCCTGCAAGGGACCAATACTGGCTTCAGTCCGGCAGCCTCGCGCCGATCACCGGAGTTCAGCCCCCTCTTGCATGGAACCCACCGTGAACGATCCTCTTTCCGCGCTCGACGGTCTCGCCGTCACGACGCCGCGTCGCGCGCCGTCGCCCCGCTACAAGGCCGTCTTGTCGGCCACCGCCGGTTCGATTATCGAAGGCTTCGATTTCATCGCGTACGGCACCGCGGCGGCGCTGGTGTTCAACCGGCAGTTCTTCCCCAATCTCGACCCTACTAGTGCGACGCTGGCGTCGTTCGGCGCGTTCGCCACGGGTCTTTTCGCGCGGCCCCTCGGCGCCGTGCTGTTCGGCCATTTCGGCGACCGGCTCGGCCGCAAGTCGATGCTGACGCTGTCGCTATTCCTGATGGGCTTTTCCACCATCGCGATCGGCCTGATTCCGAACTACGCGCAGATCGGCATGGGGTCCGCCGTGCTGCTCGTCGCGCTGCGGATTCTGCAAGGCATCGCGCTCGGCGGAGAAATGGGTGGCGCCGTGTTGATGGCGGTCGAACACGCGCCCGCGAGCCGCGCGGGTCTGTTCGGCAGCCTGCCGCAAATCGGCCCGCCGATCGGCCTGCTACTGTCGACGCTCGCCTTCAGTCTGTTGACCCGGCTGCCCGAGGCGGCCTTTCAAAGCTGGGGCTGGCGTGTGCCGTTTCTCGCCAGCGTCGTGCTGGTGCTGCTCGGCGCGTTCGTCCGGCGCAGCGTGGGCGAAACGCCTGCGTTCGAAAAAGCCGCGCGCGCCCGGCAACCCGCCGACGTGCCGCTCTGGCAACTGCTGGCGCGCCACAAGAAGGCGTTGCTGCTGGCGATCGGCGCGAAGCTGCCCGAAGTCACCCTTTACTACGTGCTCACGGTGTTTCTGGTGTCCTATGCATCGACCCGGCTGGGCTTCAGCCGCAACGCCGTGTTGCAGGCCGTCATGTTGGGCGCGGCGATTCAGATCGTGACCTTGCCGCTGATCGGCTACGTCGCGGATCGGGTCGGCGTGCGGCGGTTTTACCTCGGCGGCGCGGTGCTCATGGCGTTGTGCGTCGTGCCGCTGCTGCGCTGGATCGATAGCGGCAGTCTCGTTGCGTTGCAGGTGGCGGTGGCGATCGCGCTCGGCCTGAACTATCCCCTGCTGTTCGGTCCGCAGTCGGCGCTGTTTGCCGCGCAGTTTCCCGTCGCGGTGCGCTTTTCGGGTATCTCGATCGGCATTCAGTTTGCCGCGGCGATTGGCGGCGGGCTGGCGCCGATCGTGGCGACCGCGCTCGTGACCCGCTTTCACGGTTTGCAGCCGATCGCGCTGTATATCGGCGCGCTCGCGGCGCTAGCCGCGCTGTGCACACGACTGATGAAGAACGTGGCGTCGGTGCAAACGCAAACACCGATGTCGCCCAACTCACAAGGAGAATGACCTCATGAAACAACGCGCAACCGTCACGGGGATCGGCGCGGCCAATGCCGACGACCCGCTCGGCACACTCGCCGACGCCTGCCGCATTCTGTCCGCGAAAGGCCATATGGCGAGCCTCGCCGGTCAGATCAGCTGGCGCGACGCGGCGCATCGGGGCTACTGGACGCCTGCGCTCACCACGCATTTCGCCGATGCCTGCGCGGCCTCGATGGTGCTGGTCGACGACGAACTCAATGTGCTGGAAGGCGCTGGCCGGCCGAATCCGGCGGTGCGGTTTCACGCGTGGGTGTATCGGCATCGCCCGGACGTGCACGCGATCGTCCACACGCATCCGCGTTACGTCAGCGCGTTGTCGATGCTGGGCATACCGCTGCCGGTCGCGCACATGGACGCCTGCATGTTCCACGACGACTGCGGCTTCCTCGCGGATTGGCCCGGCGTGCCGATCGACGACGAGGAAGGCCGCCTCATCACCGAGGCGCTGGGCGCGCGCCGCTCCGCGCTGCTCGTCAATCATGGTTATCTCAGCGCGTGCGCGTCGGTCGAGGAAAGCGTGTACATGGCGGTGTCGATGGAAAACGCCGCCGAACTGGCGCTGCTGGCCATGGCGGCCGGCACGATCAAACCGGTGCGCGCCGATCTCGCTCAGGCGGCGCATGACTTTCTGCTGCAGCCTTCGATCGTGAACGCGACGTTCGCGTACTGGCTGGAGCAGGCTGGGCGATAAGCGGGTGGCGGGTGGCGGGTGGCAGGTGGCGGGTGGCGGGTGGCAGGTGGCGGCTGGCGGCTGGCAATGGCGCGACGAGGGCACGCCGATTTATGCAAAATGATTACTTTCAAATGAAAATGATTCGCATTTGATCTATAATCCGCCGGAACAAAAGTTCCGCGCATGGACAGATGCTCGACAAGGCATCTGAATTTCGTCCCGGAACGCCAAAAACATGCCGCCCGGATTCCAAGCGCGCCCCGGGACGGAAGATCGACGACCACGCCAATCCTTCATCCATGTCTGTTTCACGTTTGCACACGCCGCAGGTCGCCCCTGCTAAAAACGCGCTTCACCGCGCCGCCATTCTTACCGCCATCGCCGTCGCGTTCAGCGTGCCGGCTGTCGCTTCGGCTCAATCGGCCGAGTCGACGCAAGCGCCCCAATCTCCTCAAGCGCCTCAGGCGGCCGGCAAGGACGCCGCGCCCGGCAGCACCCTGCCCGCCGTCAAGGTGCAGGCGGCCAAAGACACGCTGCCTGGCGATCTCGCGCCGACCTTCGGCGGCGGCCAGGTGGCACGTGGCGCCGACTTCGGCGTGCTCGGCCAGCAGAAGAACCTCGACATGCCGTTCAGCATGACGACCTACACGTCGAAGCTGATCCAGGACCAGCAGGCCCGTACCGTCGGCGACGTGCTCGCCAACGACCCCGCCGTGCGCGTCGCCAACGGCTTCGGCAACTTCTCGCAGGTCTACATCATTCGTGGTTTCACGTTGCAGGGCGACGACGTGTCGCTCAACGGCCTCTACGGCATCACGCCGCGTCAACTGGTAGCGACCGACGCACTCGAACGCGTCGATCTGTTCAAAGGCGCGAACGCGTTTCTGGGCGGCGCCTCGCCGAACGGCTCGGCGGTCGGCGGCGGTTTGAACCTGCAACTGAAACGCGCCGACGACAAACCGCTGACCCAGGTCACGCTCGAAACCAGCGGCTCGGGTGAATTCGGCGCGCACGTCGACGTGGGCCGCCGCTTCGGCAGCCAGGACCAGTTCGGGATTCGCGTGAACCAGGCGAACCGCGACGGCGAAACCTCGATCGACGGCGAACACCGGCGCGACAACACCACGGCGGTGTCGCTCGACTGGCGCGGCGATAAGGTGCGCTTGTACGGCGACTTCCTGTATCAGCGCCAGCGCGTCAACGACGGCCGTCCGACGGTCAACGTCAGCGGCAATTTCGTGCCGGCGCCGCCGTCGGCGACGTACAACTATGCGCAAACCTGGAGCAGCAGTTCGCTCGAGGACACGGTCGGAATCCTGCGTGCCGAATACGATTTCCTGCCGGGCTGGACCGCCTATGTGGCAGGCGGCGCGCGCCATACCGACGAGCACGGCGACTATGCGTCGCCGACCGTCGGCAACACCGGTACGACGTCGTTCCGCCTCGGCGTGCCGCATCAGGAAGACGCCACGTCCGCGGAAGCCGGCGTGCGCGGACGCTTCAACACCGGCCCGGTTTCGCACTTCGTCACGGCGGGCGCGTCGATCGTGCGCGTCGACTCGCAGTCGGCCTTCACGTTCAGCGGTTCGTTCAACACCGACCTGTACAACACGCCGCAACTGCCGTCGCCGGTCACGATCGGTTCGGGCGGCAATCTGGCCGATCCGCAAACCACCGCGCTGTCGTTGATGCGCAGCGTCGCCGTGTCGGACACGCTGGGCTTCCTGAACGATCGCGTCCTGTTCACGATCGGCGCGCGTCATCAGGCGCTGCACTCGAACGCGTTCGACTACACCGGCAAGCAGACCGAGGCCTACAACGATTCAATCACGACACCGCTGTTCGGGCTCGTCGTCAAGGCGACGCAGAACCTGTCGTTCTTCGCGAACCGCAGCGAGGCATTGACGGTCGGCTCGCAGGCGCCGACCACCGCGTTGAACTTCGGCGCGCTGCTGCCGCCCGAACGCTCGAAGCAGTACGAAGTCGGCACGAAATACGACAACGGCAACTACGGCGCGTCGCTGGCCGCGTTCCAGATCGAAAAGCCGTCGACCTTCACGAACGGCGCGGGCTTCTTCGTCGCGGACGGCACCGAGCGGCATCGCGGCATTGAAGCGTCGGTGTTCGGCGAGCCGTATAAAGGTGTGCGCGTGATCGCCGGCGCGACCTATATCGACGCGCAGCAACTCGACACGGCCGGCGGCGCGACCGACGGCAAGCGGCCGATCGGTGTGCCGAGCTTCATGTTCAACCTGGGCGCGGAATACGACGTGCCGGTGGTCAAAGGCTTGACGCTGACCGCGCGCTGGACGCATACCGGTCCGCAATATCTGAACACGACGAATACGCTGTCGATTCCGACGTGGGACACGTTCGATCTCGGCGCGCGCTACGCCGCCGTGGTGTTCGGCAAGCCGACCACGTTCCGCGCCAGCGTGCTGAACGTGGCGAACAAATCGTACTGGTCGTCGACGACGGGCGGTTATCTGACGCAGGGCGCGCCGCGCACGTTCCTGCTGTCGATGACGACCGACTTCTAGGCGTTGCCGAACGCGAATCGCGGTTCACGCGATTGCGGTAAGCGAAAAAAATCGCCGCCGGGCTGATGGCTCGGCGGCGATTTTTTTATGTGGCGGAGGGTGGTTAGCGTCCGTGTTGCTCTGCGTCGACCGGTGCAACTGTGTCATCCGCGTCACTCGCCATGGCAGCGCGCCCCGAGGGCAGCGACCATACGCTATCCACCCGCGCCGACCCGACACGCACACGCGTCTTGCGCCACATCCACGCAAAACACAGCGCGCCGAGCGCCGCGCCGAGATCGACGCCGAGCGGGCCGGCGTCCGTGGAGAACCACAAGCCGCTCGACGGCACGAGCCAACCGGTCAGACTCGCCATCGGAATCGCCGCCGTGCACAACGTCGCCAACGCCAGCAATTCCACCGACCCGCGCGCGGCGCCGCGCAACATCGCCCAGACGATCGCCGCGACAAACGCCGTGTAGTAGATGCCGATATGCCACCCCGACAGATTGTTCGCATGGCCGGCGAGCAGCTTGCCGGCCGCGAGCGTCGCCGAGATACCGCAGATGCAGCCGAGCGTCACACCGACCGTCAACGACGCCATCACAAAGGTCGCGCGACGTTGCGTGACCGGCACGCCGTCGCGCCGCATCGCCTTGCGGCGGCTTTCGATCCACAGCAGGTTGCCCGAGTAGAACAGGAACGCGCCTGCGAGCCCGAGCACGAAATACCCCCAGCGCACCGGCGCACCGCCGTAGCTGCCGAAATGCAGCGCATAGAACGCGCTCGTCGAGGCCGACCAATGGTTGCCGTTGCCTTCGCCCGGCAGAAACTGTGCGTTCAGAAACGCGCCGCTGAACGGGTCCATCAACGCGAAGCCGCCGTAGCGCGCCAGATAGCCGGCATCGTCGCCCGCCACAAATACCGTCGCGCCGGCTGCTCCCGCGCTGCGGTAACGCAACGCCGTCGGCACGAAATGCGGGGCGCGTTCATGGACTTTCGCGAGCAACTGGGCAGGCGGCAGCATCGCGGGCACGGACGCCCCCTGCGACCCAGCCGGCCCCTTCGCGAAGAACGGGTTTTGCGCGGTCATCATCGGCTTGAGCGAGCCTTCGTACATCAGCTTGTCCTGCACGTCGAAGATATAGTCGCCCAGACCGAACGCGACCGCCGACAAAGCCATCACCAGATGAAACGGCAGGCTCAGAATACCGACCACGTTGTGCGCGTCCAGCCACATCCGCTTCAGGTTCTTGCCAATGCGCAACGCGAACAGATCCTTCAACAGCGTCGGCAGCAGCACGATCACCCCGGACACCAGCGCGAGTCCGTACAGCAGCGACACCACGCCCATCACGCTCACGCCGACGTTGTAGCCACCCGGCACACCGCCCGTCATATGCAGCGCGTCGATGAGCCGCGCCGCGTCGGAAGGCCGGCTCGACGCCGCGTGCAAGCCGCCCTGCCCGTCGAGCCATGCCTGCCAGCGCTGCCCCGGTGCGGCTTGCCAGGAAAGCCGCACCCGGTCCGCATCGACGAGCGTCAGCGTGAACAGCTTGCGCGCCGCCGGATAAGCGCTGAGCGTGCGGTCGATCAGGGCATCCGCACGGTCGAGCGGCACCGTCGGCGTGGCGACGACCGCGGGCGGCGTAGTCCAGTCGCTCAGCGAATCCTTGAACATGGTGATCGCGCCCGCGTAGAACGCGATGAAAAGCAGCAGACCGGCGACGATGCCGGTCCACGTATGAACGGTCTTATAGACGCGAAGAATATCGCTACGCATGCTGAACGAAAGATGAAGCGAGCGGCGCGCCGCTCATGGAATAAACGGCCGAAGCGCTCAGACCGGCCCGCGCTGGCAGAGCAGAACCAGCGCGAACGCGGTTACGTTCGCCACCGCGAGCCAGGCGACCGCGCGGACGACGCCACGAAACAGAAACGTTGCGGACGCAACCGCTATCCAGACCGGCGGCACGAGCCACATCGCGACATGGAATTTGCTGGCTGCGGTGAGACCGCCCGGCGATAAACGTGCGAGCAACACGCTCGCCGCGATCGCGAGACCGAAACCGCCGAGCATGCCGATCACGAATTTCAGCACCAGCCCATGCTCGATCGAACCGGCAGCACGCCGGTGAGTCGCAGCGCGCGTCATCGTGCGGTACGCCTGAGGCGCGTCCGTTCGATCAGCGCGCCGACAAACGGATACACGGTCAAACTCGCCATTAGCGTCGTGACGACTACCGACAGCGACGTGGCCGGTTCCATGGCGCTAGTCGCCAAACCAATCGAAAACGCGACGCAAACCGCCGCCGCGCAGCGTGCCAAACGTGCCGGCAATGGCGCGCGCAACCAGCGCTGCCCCGGCATGCTGCAATAAAAAAACAACGCGCCGGCACAGGCCAGCGCGACGATGAAAAGGTTACCCATGGTTCGACGAAACGGCGTCCGAGGTCAGAGCTTGCTAATGAGAATTATTATCATACACGCGCGGTCGTTTTTTCGTCTCGAAGCGTGGCGGCGTTCATTGAACGCGCCACGCTCAATACTTTAGAAACGGTGCCGCATACCCGCCGCCACGACGACCTGCTGGTTGGTCGACGAAGCGGTCTGGCCGCTGACATCGGCGGTTAGGCCCGAGCCGTCGGCGCTGATGTGTTCATAGCTGCCTTGCAGATACACATCGGTCCGCTTGGACAGCGCATAGTCCGCCTGCAGCGACACTTCATGCCACTTCGGATGATGCTCGCCGTGCGCATTCGACAACGCGCCGGACGTGTACGTGTACTCGCCGTTGAGACTCAACGCCGCCGTCAATGCATAGATCGCGTTCGCTTCGTAGTTGCTGAAGCTCGCACCCTGACCGTTCTGCACGAGGCCGAGACTGTTCGCGCCGTTGATCGTAGCGAGTCCGCCGAGTTGCGTGCGGGTCCACACAAAGCCGAAGGTCGCCGCGCCGAGCGCGTAGTTCGCGCCCGCGCCGTAGGTGCGCTGGCGCGCCGCGATAAAGGTACGATCGGTCAGCGTCAACGCGCCGTTCGTGTTGCTGCTGCCGCCGTTGTTCGCCTGCAGATAACCGGCGCCGAGACTCAACGGACCCGCGTTATACGACGCGCCGAAGCTATACAAACGGTTGTCGTCGAAACCCGCGGCTTCGTTCGAGAAGCCGTACAACGCGCCAAAGCGCAGGCCGGCATAGTCGTTACTCGCGAACTTCAGCGAGTTGTTCGCGCGAAACGAATTGTTCAGATTGTCGTTGTCATACGGATGCGCGGACAGATTATTGCCGCCGGGATGATGTCCGGTGAAACTAAGCGGCGCCAGATAGTCCACCACCGAATCGTACTGCCGCCCGAGCGTGATCGTGCCGAGGCTGTTGTTCGTCAGCCCGGTGTACGCCTGATAGCCGAACATGCGGCCGCCCTGGCGCAGCGTGCCGTTCATCACGCTGAAGCCGCTTTCGAGCTGGAAAATCGCCGCGGTGCCGCCGCCCAGATCTTCGCGGCCGCGAAAGCCCCAATGGCTGCCCGTCACGTTGCCGCTGCCCGCCTGCACGTTGCCGTGGCCGTTCTGGTTGTTCGTGTAAGACAAGCCCGCATCGATAATGCCGTACAGCGACACGCTCGACTGCGCGTGCGCCATCGGTGCGTGAACCGCGCCATACCCCGCCGCGCACGCGGCAATCATCAGAACCTTCTTCATTGTTTTCCCCTGGTCAGTCGAAAGATGTCTGCAACCGCAAGCGCGTCCAACGACGCGGCGCCTTCGACGAAGGCGTCGTTCGATCTACGGCAAACGGCTTGTGTAGTGGGCTGGCTGGGCCGTGCGATTAACGGCTGGCGATGCCCGTGCGATCGGCGAGACCGTCGATCAGCACTTGATGGTGTCCGCGCGAGCACGGTTCGATTCGCGCGACGACACCGAAAACGTGAGCCAGACTCGTCGCCGTGACGACGGCAGGCGGCGGCCCGAACTGGACGATGCGGCCGTCGTGCAGCAACATCGCGCGATCGCACGCCCGCATGGCGACGTTGATGTCGTGCAACACGACGACGGTCACGATGCCGCGCTCGCGCGTCACGTCGCGCAGCACCTGCATCACGTGAAACTGATGGTTCAGATCGAGCGCGGAGAGCGGCTCGTCGAGCAGCAGCACTTGTGGATCGCGAACTAGCGCCTGCGCGATGCCCACCAATTGACGCTGTCCGCCGGACAATTCGTCGAGCGAGCGAGTAGCGAGCGGGTCGATACCGAGGCGCTGCAACACCGCATGCGCGTGCGCAATATCGTTCCCATGATGCGCACCGCGCGCCTGCAACGACGCGCCGCGCGTGGCACGGCACGCCACCAGCACCGACTCGAGCACCTGCAACCGCACGCCCGCGGGCAGCGCCTGCGGCAGATAGACCACGCTATGCGAGCGCGCGCTCGCAGCCGACAGCGCGAGCTTCTCGCCATCCAGCGACAACGCCCCGCTGCTCGCGTGCGTGAGACCCGCCAACGTGCGCAGCAAGGTGGATTTGCCGCTGCCGTTCGGACCGAGCAGCGCGGTGATCTGACCGCGCGGCAGCGGTCCGGCGTCGAGCGAAACGAGAACCTGGCGACGTCCGTAATTGACGCTCAGATCGTGAATATGCAGTCCGCTCATGCGAGTTGCCCCTGCGACCGCACGACAATGCCGAGAAACAGCGGAATGCCCACCAAGGCCGTGACGATGCCGACCGGAATCAGCACGCCCGGAATGATCAGCTTCGACGCAATCGACGCCAGCGACAACATCAGCGCGCCGAGCAACGCACTGCCCGGCAGATAAAAACGATGGTCCTCGCCGAACAGCGTCCGCGCGATATGCGGCGCGATCAGCCCGACAAAACCGATGGTGCCGACGAACGACACCGCGAGCGCCGACAACACCGAGACGCGCAACAGCGTGCCCAGCCGCAAACGTCGCACGTCGATGCCAAAGCTCGCCGCGCGATCCTCGCCGAGGCGCAGCGCGGTGAGCGTCCACGCGTTGCGCATCGACATCGGCAACGCGATCGCGAGCGCCACGCTCAGCACGGCGATCTTCGTCCAGTCGGCGCGAGCGAGCGAACCCAGCGTCCAGAACACGAGTCCCTGCAGCGCATCCGCCGAGGCGATGAACTGCATCAGCGACACCAGCGCGTGAAACGCGAACACCAGCGCGATCCCCATCAGCACCACGCCTGCCGTGCTCATGCCGCGCCAACGCGCGACGCCGTCGAGTACCAGCGCGGACAACAACGCGAACACGAAGGCATTCGCGGAAACGATCCACGTTTGGGACACGCCCGGAATCGCGATGTCGAGCACGATCGCGAGCGACGCGCCGAAGGCCGCCGCCGCCGACACGCCGAGCGTGTACGGACTCGCAAGCGGATTGTTGAGGATGGTCTGCATCTCCGCGCCCGAGAGGCCCAGCGACGCGCCCACGATCAACGCCATCACCGCATACGGCAAGCGGATCTGCCAGACGATCACGCTCGTCGCCGGATCGGCGGAGGCCGGATCGAACACCGTGCGCAACAGCGACGCAATCGGCAAACCCGACGGACCGGAGCGCAGATCGAACAGCAGCGCGCAGACGATCAACGCGGCGAGCGCCACCAGCGATAGCACGCGTCGTTGCGTAAGACGCCGGTAGCTGCGCACGCTGGCGCCGTGCGGATCAACCTGATTCACAAACGTGGACATCGACTCGATCCCGCTCCGGCTAGTGCGACGCGAGCGCCGCGACGCTGGCGGTGCCGTCGACCCAGTACGCGCCGTCAGGCGGCACCGCGAGGAAGCGGCGATACAGTTCCGCTTGCGCTGCATGCACGTCGAGGTCCTTGAACTGCTGCGGGTAGAACCATTTCGCGAAAGCCTCAATCGCGACGATGTTGTACGGCGAGTCGTAGTAGTTGTGCGAGATGCCATGCACGCGGCCGTCGTGGATCGCCTTGATCGTGTCGAAGCCTGGCCGCGCGACCAGCGTCGCGAGACTGGCGCGCGCGTCGGCGTCACTCGTCAACGCTCCGACACGCAGCGACGCGAGGCCCGCTTTCGTGCGGCTGCCTGTCGCGATGTAGACGTCCGGGCGCGCCGCGATCACCTGTTCCATGCTGATGTCGCCGAGCACGCCGGGCACGAGGCCCGCGGCGATGTTGCGGCCGCCGGCCGCCGTAATGAACTCGCCGAAGTTGCCGTTGCCGGCGGTGTGGCAGCACCCCGCGTCCCACACACCCGCGAGCAGATCGACGAACACCTTCGGCCGTTGCGCCTGCGGCACCGCGTTCACCACGCTTTGCACGCGCGCCAGATGCTGTCGATAGAACTGCGCGTACGCATCGGCTTCCTTCTCGCGATGCATTACCGCACCGAGCAGCTTGATACTCGGCAACGTGTTTTGCAGCGGATGCAGCCGGAAATCGACGAATACCACCGTCGTGCCGGTCGCTTCGAGTTGCTTGACGAGGGCGTTATAACGGCTCGGGCCATGACCGCCGAGGCTGAAAATCGCGAGGTCCGGTTTCAGGCTCAGCGCTTTCTCGTCGCTGATGCTGTCTTCGGTCGCTTTGCCGATCAGCGGAATCTGCTTGATGCCGGGGAAAGTCTGCGCGTACGCGTTGAAGGTCTGCGGGTCCATCGCCGGTAAATCGCCTTGCCAGCCGACAATGCGCGTGAGCGGCTGTTTGCCTTCGAGCAGCGCGACCGCCATCAGCAGACGGCTTTCGCCGAGCAGAATGCGATGCGGCTCGGCGGGAATCCTGACGGTGCGGCCGGCGAGATCGGTGACGGTGCTGGATGCGGCGGGCGTCATTGGCGTCGATGCGGCGGGCGTGGCCGACGCCGCGAAAGTGTCAGCGCTACCGACTGTCGCGACCAGTGCGATCGACGAACTCATCGCCGCCGCGACGACGCTCAGCCGCGCAAAACGAGCGCGGCGGGCAAAGCTCCGAAAAATCGACATGATATAGTTAGTGAATGAGAATGATTGCCATTTGCCCGCCACTTTAGCGGTGCGATGTAATGGCGATGTGTTGAAAAAGCGCTGTTTTGTAATGGAATGTGTTGGCACGGTTCGACCCGCATCCGGCGCTCCACGCCGACCCGCAGTACGGCTACCATGCGCATCGGCGAATCCCGGGGCACAGAACAAGAGTTTGACGATGGACCACATATTGATCGTCGATGACGATCCCAACATCCGCCATTTGCTGCGCGACTATCTGCGCGAGATGGGCTACGACGCGAGCACGGCCGGCAACGGCGCGGAGATGCAGCGCATCATTCATTCGTCGCAGGTGGATCTGGTCGTGCTGGATCTGATGCTCGACGGCGAAGACGGCCTCGACATCACTCGGGAACTGCGGCGCACGCACAGCGTGCCTATCATCATTCTGAGTGCGCGCGGCGGCCTGCTCGACCGGATTCTCGGGCTCGAAATGGGCGCGGACGATTACCTGCCCAAGCCCTTCGACCCGCGTGAACTGGTCGCTAAAATCAAGGTCGTGCTCAGGCGCACACGCGCCATGCCGGCGGCGCCGCGCGCGGATGCGAACGCGTTCGTCAGCTTCGCCGGCTGGCGGCTCGATACGCGCATGAAGCAGATGCTCTCGCCGGAAGGCGTCGTCGTGTCGCTCGGCGGCTCCGATTACCGCACGCTGCGCACGTTGCTCGATCATCCGAACCGGCCGCTGTCGCGCGAGTTTTTGCTCGATCAGGTATTCGGCAAGGAGCGCACCCCGCTCGACCGTTCGATCGACGTGTGCATCAGCCGCTTGCGCCAACATCTGAAAGACAGAGCGCGGCGCGCGGAAGTGATCCGCACGGTACGCAACGAAGGTTATATGCTGGTCGCCGATGTCGCGTATGAAGCGTGAGGCGCGCGGGTTCATGAAGCGGCATTTGCTACCACGCGTGTTGCCACGCATATTGACCCGCCTGTGGCCCGACACGTTATACGGCCGGCTCGTGTTGATTCTCGTGGTCGGCATGTTCGGCGGCCAGTTGTTCACCAGCACGATCTGGTTCGAGACTCACGACAACCGCACGCTCGAAATTCCGGCCCGTCTATTTGCGAGCCGTCTCGCCGATACCGTGCGGCTCCTGCAACACGCACCCGACGACGCCGCGCGCCGCGCGATCATCGGGCAACTCGGCGACGAGCGCTATCGGCTTAAACAGATCGACGCACCGGTCGCCGCCCCCGTTGAACACGCGGAAGGTCAGATCGCGCAATACATGGTGGGCAATCTGTTGTCGGGCGTGATTGCGCGGCGTCTCCGGGAACCCGTCGACGTGCGCCTGCTCGACGCCCACCTGCGCGACGAGTCGGGTCACCACACCGGCATGCTGAGCCTGTTCAATTCACGCATGCCGACCGGCGATTTTCATGTGCAGATCAAAGTGCCGAACGGTCCCTGGCTCGATGTCGAGGCCAACGAAGGACAAGCCGGCATGCAGACCCAACCGTGGTCGCTGGTGCTTGACTATCTGCTGCGAATTTATTTCGTGCGCTTCACGGCGGTGTTTCTGCTCGCGCTCGTCGCCGTGCGTTTCGCCGTGCTTCCGCTGAGAGAACTCGCCAAGGCCGCCGAGGCACTGGGCCGAAATATTTATCGTCCGCCCTTTCCGGTCAGCGGACCGCGCGAAGTGCGCACCGCGGCGCAATCGTTCAATACGATGCAGAAGCAACTGACCGACGGCCTCGCCGCACGCACGCGTTTTCTGACCGCCGTGTCGCACGATCTGCGCTCGCCGCTCACGCGCCTGCGCTTGCGCGCCGAAATGCTGCCCGATCCGGCATGGCGTGAGCGACTGCGTGGCGATCTCGACGAGATGGAAGCGATGGTGCGCGCGACGCTCGATGCCGTGCAGGGCGTGGAAATCACCGAGGCGCGTCACGACATCGATCTCGATTCCATGCTCGACAGCATCGCCGCGGATGCGCGCGAAGCGGGCCATGAGGCGACGGTGGAAGGCAACGCGCTACGTCCCTTTCCCGGTTATCCGCGCAACCTGAAGCGTTGTTTGCAGAACCTCGTCGACAACGCGATCCGCCACGGCGGGGAAGCGTCGATACGGGTCAGCGATACGGCGGGTGAAGTACAGATCGTGATCGGCGATAACGGTCCCGGTATCGCCGATGAAGCAATGCTCGAACGTGTCTTCGAGCCGTATTTCAGACTGGCTGCGCAGAACGCCGCTGGAACCGCGGCAGCGACGGGCACCGGACTCGGGCTAACCATCGCAAGAAGTATCGCGGCCGCCCATGGCGGCACGCTCGTGCTCAGAAACCGGCCGAACGGCGGCCTCGACGCGGTTTTGACCCTGCGGCGGGATAGTTAGGAAGCCCCGGCCCGTTAAGCCCCAGCCTTTTCCATTGCGCGCTGGTACGCGGGCCGCGCCTCGAAGCGGTCGACGAACGCGGTGATGTTCGGGAACGCGTCGCGTCCGCAAAACCGCAGCGCCAACTGCGCGACGAAAGAAAGCTGGATATCCGCGCCCGACAATTCGTTACCGAGCAGATAGTCGCGACCGGCGAGCTCCTGATTCAGAAAACCCAAGTGGTTCTGCAACTCACTGCTGATTCGCGGCTGCAGCGGCGCGGCGCCATCGCCCAAGCGTGCGGTGTAGACCTTCAACATCAGCGGCAGCATGCCGAGCCTTCCGCATAGTGCAGAAACTGCGCGTAGCGGTCGTATTCGCGCGTGTCGTAAGCGGGGCTCAGACGTCCGTTGCCATAACGGCGAATCAGATAGTCCACGATCGCGCCGGACTCGAAAATCACCGTTTCGCCGTCGCGAATCACCGGAGCCTTCCCCAGCGGATGAATCGCCGTCAGTTCCGGCGGCGCGAGACGGGTGTCGGGATTGCGCTGATATTGAACCAGCTTGTAGTCGAGGCCGAGTTCTTCCAGCAGCCAGGTAATGCGACGTGAACGGGATTCGTTGAGGTGATGGACTTCGATCATGATGTGGGCGACTAGAGTGGGAAGGTGGAAGAAAAAGTGAAGCATGCGCGCAGTTGCCAATCGCAGCGAGGATCAGCAACTGCCGTGCCGCCCAGGCTCAACCTCAGGCAAATCGCAACAGCACCTTGCCCTTACGTGCGCTTTTCCCGCTCGCCTCGGCCGCCAACGCCGCGTTCTCCACGTCGAACACCGCGTCCACCGGCAACTTCAACTCGCCGGATGCCGCCAGCCCGATCAGTTCGCCGACCATGCGCGCCTTGTCCGCAGCGGAAGTCAACTCGAAAATCTTGCTGGCCCAGAAGCCTTTGACCGTGGCCTGCTTGAAGATCGCGTCACCGGAGCTGAGTCGCATCGGTTCGTTCGACATCGCACCGAACGACACCAGCGTGCCGTTTTCGCCGAGCAGACCGAAGATGTCGCCGCTCGCGTCGCCGCCTACCGAGTCGACACCCGCCATCAGCGGCGCCTCGCCGATCAACTCGCGCACGCGTTTCTTCCAGCCGTCGCCGTCCGTCGATACCGCATTGCCGATGCCGATCTCGGCCAGCTCCGCAATACCCGCTTCACGCCGAACCAGATTCACGACATGGATACCGCGTGAATTCGCAAGCATCGCCAGCGTCTTCCCTACCGCGCCATTCGCCGTGTTCTGGATGAACCACTGCCCCGCTTCCAGCTGCAGATACTCCAGCAACATCACCGCGCTCAACGGCATGGCGATCAACTGACAGCCCACTTCGTCGCTGACCGAGGCCGGCAGCGGAATCACCGCGGCCGCCGGCGCCAGTACGTAGTCGGCCCACGCCTCGTGAATACCGGCCACCACCACGCGTTGCCCCACCTTCACCTGCGCGACGCCTTCGCCCACCGCGTCGATCACACCTGCGACTTCGGTGCCGCCAACGGCCGGTAGCGTCGGCTTGTAGCCGTACTGACCGCGAATGGTCCACAGGTCGTGATTGTGGATCGGCGACAAACTCGCTTTGATTCGCACCTGGCCCGCGCCCGGATTCGGCGTGGGACGTTCAGCGAGTTGCAGCACTTCGGCCGGATTGCCGAAAGCGGAATAGATGACGCTACGCAAAGTCGATCTCCTTGAACGTGCAACGATTGAGGCTCCGCATGACACGGAGCCGGTGCTTGTAGGTGGAATACGGCGGCGGCGTGTTCACCGGCCCGACACGCCGCAAAATCACCGGGCGCGCAGCACACTTTGCGTCACGGCCATGGCTTGCGCCATTGCGCTGCCGTCCTGGCGCAGCTTGGTGACGAGCGCCGCGCCGAGCCACATGTGATAGAGCAGTTCGGCCGCCTCTTTGGCGCGGATCTCCGGCGATAGCGAGCCGTCCGCCTTGCCCTCTTCGATCACCCGCGCCAGGCGCATCATCAAACGGTCGACACCGTCGCGCAGCACGATGCGCATCTCGTCGGACAGGTCGCCGACTTCGGCGCTGAGCTTCACCACCAGACACTTTTCAGCGCCGCTTGGGTCGAGTTGCTCCTGCTGCCATGCGGACCAGTAGCTGAGCAGTTTGTCGCGACCGTTGACGCCGGGTTGGCCGAACAACGCGTCGAGCCGCGCGGCGTAATCCGCGACGTACTGTTGCAGCAGCTCGCTGCCGAACGCTTCCTTTGACCCGAAGTAGTGATAGAACGACCCTTTCGGGATGTCGGCCGTGGTCAGAATCTCGTTCAGACCGACGCCGACAAAACCCTTACGCGCAATCAGCGCCCGGCCGGCGTCGAGAATGTGCCGGCGAATGTGTGGATGGCTAGCTCTCATAGGCGACGGATTATGGCCTCAATTAGACCAGTCGTCTAGAGCGTGGAATGGCTAGCCGCGCAGCCTGTCCTGCCCGATGATGAGGGGATGAGAGAGCACCACGACCGTCACGACGAACGCCATGAGAAGCGTGTTGCCGGCACGGTTTGCCCATGTCGCGGGGCGCTTCATGGTGCGCTTCATGGCGCTCTCCCAGGCAATCAGGCAGGGCTGTAGATAATGCGCGCGAGTTCCTGATGCACTTCGAAACTCACCGAATATTCCGCCGACGCTTCGATAAAACGTAGCGCCACGCCGGATAACTCGTCGGACTGCTTTTCGCTCAACTGCGAGAGCGCCTCGGCTCCATACGTATTCGCAATGACGTCGCGCGCCCGCTGTTCCGCGTCCGCAATCGACGCGAGCAGCGAGTGGTCGCCGGACAGGGCAGCAACGGCCTTGACCGCCGCCCATTGGGCGCGGCGCGTGGTCATGACCGTTGCGGACCGGTTGCGAAAAACGCGGGCAATGAATGTGAACATGGCCCGCCTCCGTTCAAGCGACTGCGTTACCCGGTAACGTGCCCGTATCGCGTTCGACGGTTTCTTTACCGGCTTCCAGTTTCTCCGCTTCGGCCTCGCCGATGGCACGTTGCTGTGCCATCGATGCCTGGCTCCAGGTGTGGTCCTCGGGAAGCGCGGGTGTTTTGGTTGCGTTGTAGGCAGTCTTGATGAACTTCGTGAGCTTGCTCATGATGAGGTCCCGTAGCGTGTAGTGAATCAACGTGTGTGATGATTTTTATCGGCGCTTGTCTGACACGTATGCGCTCAATCTGGATGATGCAGTTCGGATGTTAGTGGCGTTGATATTTTTCAGGGGGACCGATTGTTTTTCTGTGTCGGTGAGCGCACTCAGGGTTTTCGCGAAACGTGAACGACGCGGCAAACGCGCTGTGGCAAGTTCAAACGGCCGATCGATCGAGCGCCACCCGTACCGCTCACCATCTGAAAAACCGTACAGGTACTGTACCGGCAAGCCTCGTTAGAATGCTTCGACGTCCTATTGCCAGTTTTGTCGCCAGACATCGGAGCACGCCATGTTTTACCTCAGCCTCAGCGCCCTGCCAGCCGGCATCCTGTTCGCGCTCGTCACCAGCATCACGCCCGGTCCGAACAACACGATGCTGCTCGCCTCGGGCGTCAACTTCGGTTTTCGCCGCACGTTGCCGCATCTGTCCGGGATCAGTCTGGGCGTCGTGTTGTTGATGCTGTCGGTCGGCATTGGCCTCGGTGAAGCCTTCGTCCATTTCCCGGTGCTGTACACGGTGCTCGAAGTGGCGAGCGTCGCCTATCTGCTGTATCTGGCGTGGAAGATCGGCACGTCGGGCGAATTGAAGCTCAAGAAAGGCGAACGGCGGCCCATGAAATTTCATGAGGCCATTGCGTTTCAGTGGGTCAATCCGAAAGCATGGATGATGGTGCTGACCGCCGCCACGACCATTCATCTCAGCGAGAGCTACAGCATGAACGCGGTCGCGATGGCCGCGATCTTCTACGTGATCGGTTTTCCGTGCATCTGCTTGTGGGCCGGTTTCGGCACCGCGATGCGCAGAGTGTTGTCGGACCCGAAGCGCCTGCGTATTTTCAATGTGGCGATGGCGCTGCTGCTGGTGCTGTCGTTGTATCCGATCGCGTTGAAGCTGCTCGGCCACGCAGGCTGAGCAACGTCATGGCCACTACAACGCGCCGCGCCCGACCCGTTCGATAAATCGCCACAACGCGTCGTCGGTCGAGTAAGGCGCGTTGAAGCGGAACCATGCGCTCGGCGCATCGTCGGGCCTGAAGTACGACCCCGGCGCAAGCCAGATTCCATGCGCTAACGCCGCTGTTGCGACCTCGCCGGCGCGCTCGGCTTCGATCGGCAGACGCGCCCACAGAAACAGGCCGGCACGCGGCCGGTGGAACAGCTCCAGACCCAGCGAATCGAGCCGCTCTTCGACCGTGGCATGCGCGAGCTTAAGACGCTCGTTCACGGCCTCCACGTGACGCGCATAGCGCCCTTCCAGCAGCACCTTGTCGACGATCCGTTCGATCGCTTCCGACGACGTCAAGCCCACCGCCATCTTCGTGCGCGCCAGTTCGCGCAACACCGCGCGCTCGGCGACCACGTAGCCGCAGCGCAGCCCCGGCGTCACCGTCTTCGAAAAACCGCTCACGTACAGCACGCGCTGCAAACCTTCCATCGCCGCGAAGAGCGGCGCGCCGGACGGCGCCAGTTCGCGGCTCACATCGTCTTCGATCACCCACATACGCTGACGCTCGGCGATCTGCAGCAGACGGAACGCCGCCGACATGCCGAAGGTCGCGCCGGTCGGATTCTGCAGCGTGGTGTTGACGAAGATCGCCTTCGGCTTGTGCTGCGCGACCAGCGCTTCGAGCACGTCGGTATCGACGCCCGCCGGCGTGCGCGGCACCCCATGCACCACCAGCCCCGCGAGCTTGAGAATCTGCAGCAGGTTGCAATAGCCCGGATCCTCGACGATCACCGCATCGCCCGCGCGCAGCAACGTCCGCACGATCAGATCCAGCCCTTGGGTCGCGCCCTGCGTGAGCAGCACGTTGGACACATCCACCGGCAAACCGCGCCGGTCGAGCTGCTCGGCGATCCGCTCGCGCAGCGGCGCGAATCCGTACGGATGCCCGTAATCGCCGAGCCGCGCCGCCGGCACCCGGCTCATCGCGCGTAACGAATGCTGTAGACCGGTTTCGTTGATCCACTCGTTCGGTAGCCAGCCGCCGCCCGCCTTGATCGGCACCGAATGATCGGCGAATACGTCGGACAACAGCCAGGTCGCGGTGAGGCTCGGCGGCTGCCAGTCGGTCGCGGCGACCCGCGCGGACTGCGCGCGCGCCGCCACCCGGTAGCCGGAACCGCGCCTTGCGACCACCAGCCCCATCGACACCAGACGGTTGTATGCTTCAGTGACTGTGAAGGTGCTCAGCTCATGGCTCTGCGCCAGTTGCCGCACCGACGGCAGCAGCGCGCCCGCGCGCAGCGATTGCGCCTCGATGGCGCGCGTGAAGCCCTGCACCACCTGCTCGACGAGCGTGGGCGCGGCGCGCCGGTCGCGCTCGAGTTGAAGTTCGATCATGGTCAGAACGCAAAAGCACGCCGCACACAGCGGCGAAACGTGGATGAAATGCGTTGGACGAAAGGCTCCCATCCAGCCACACAGTTAGCACAGTTAGCGCGAACCTACCAATACAGTTAGCGCCACACTGCGTCAACTGTTTATGCCGCCATTAAACCGCGGACGCTACAGTTTCACCATGCCCCAATGGATGCCCTTGGGGACCCACTTCGACTTCGAGGAGATACCCATGACTTCGCGCCCCGTCATCGACGACCTGTCGTCCTTCTGGATGCCCTTCACCGCCAACCGCCAGTTCAAGGCCGCGCCGCGCCTGCTGGAATCGGCCAAGGGCATGTACTACCGCACCACAGACGGCCGTGAAGTGCTCGACGGTTGCGCGGGCCTCTGGTGTGTGAACGCCGGCCACGGCCGCGACGAGATCGTGGCTGCGATTACCCAGCAGCTCTCCACGCTGGATTTCGCGCCGACCTTCCAGATGGGTCACCCGCTCGCCTTCGAAGCAGCCACCAAGGTCGCCGAACTGATGCCGGAAGGCCTCGACCGTATTTTCTTCACGAACTCGGGTTCCGAATCGGTCGACACCGCGCTGAAGATCGCCCTCGCCTATCACCGTTCGCGCGGCGAAGGCCAGCGCACACGCTTGATCGGCCGCGAGCGCGGCTATCATGGCGTGGGCTTCGGCGGCATTTCGGTCGGCGGTATCGCGCCGAATCGCAAGACCTTCTCCGGCGCGCTGCTGCCGGCGGTCGACCATCTGCCGCACACGCATAACCTCGAACACAATGCGTACACGAAGGGCCAGCCGGCATGGGGCGCGCATCTCGCCGAGGAACTCGAACGGATCGTCGCGCTGCATGACGCGTCGACCATTGCGGCTGTGATCGTCGAGCCGGTAGCCGGTTCCACGGGCGTGCTGATTCCGCCGCAAGGCTATCTGCAGAAGCTGCGCGAGATCTGCACGAAGCACGGCATCCTGCTGATTTTCGACGAAGTGATTACCGGCTTCGGCCGCATCGGCAAGGCAACGGCCAGCGAGTATTTCGGTGTGACGCCGGACCTGATCACCATGGCGAAGGCCATTAACAACGCCGCGATTCCCATGGGCGCGGTGGCGGCGAGCCGCACGATCCACGACACGATCGTCAACGGCGGCGCGCAGGGCGCGATCGAACTGTTCCACGGCTATACCTATTCGGCTCACCCGGTTGCCGCCGCAGCCGCTGTCGCCACGCTCGACCTGTATCGCCGCGAAGGCCTGTTCGAACGCGCCGGCAAGCTGGCGCCGACGTTCGAAGCCGCCGCTCACTCGCTGCGCGGCGCAAAGCATGTTAAGGACGTGCGCAACCTCGGCATGATCGCGGGCGTGGAACTGGAATCGCGCGACGGCGCGCCGGGCGCGCGGGCTTACGAGGCATTCGTCAAATGCTTCGAAGCAGGCGTGCTGGTGCGCTTTACCGGCGACATCCTGGCGTTCTCGCCGCCGCTCATCATCGACGAAGAGCAGATCGCGCACATCTTCAAGACGGTGGGCGACGTGCTGGCGACGGTGCAGTAAAACGGGGCAGTAAAGCAAGAAAGGCGGCGCTTGAAAAAGCGCCGCCTTTTTTTTGTCGCCCGTCTTGCAACCACGGGGCAGGCATCCAAGCCCACTCAGTGATGGGCGCGTGAAGCCCTCGTGTGCGCCGCCTTTTTCGCGGCGGCCGAGCGTCCCGCCGCGCCTTTCGTCGCCGCTGCCTTTTTTGCCGCGGCGGAGCGGCTGGCCGCCGGACGTCGGGCCGCCGCCGACTTCGTCTGCTTCGACAGTGCCGCACGCGACGCGCCCGCGCTGCCTTCCCGCTTCAACGCGTTGGTGGAGGCGCGCGAGCGTTTCGCCGTCGACTCCGCGCTCTTCTTCGCAACGCGCTTGTGCTGGCCGGCGGCGTTATCCGTCGCGGCTTTCTTGCGCGTCGCCTCGCTCGCGCTTCCCTTCTTCGGCGATTTCACGGCGACGCCGGCGCGACGGGCTTCGGACAGGCCGATCGCAATCGCCTGTTTGGCCGACCTGACGCCGTGCTTGCCGGCGCGCACCTTGTCGATCTGTTCCTTGACGAATTCCCCGGCCTGAGTGCTCGACGCCCTGCCGGCGCGTTTGTCGGCCTCGGCGCGTTTGAGGGTTTTCTGTTCAGGCATGACGATCCTCCGGTTGATGGTGACTTTCATCACGCAGCAACGGCCGTGCCGCAGCCGCGGCAGCCGCTGCGACCGCCGCGGCCCCGAAACGTCGTGAATCCGGGTGAAAGTTGCCCGCCGGGGCTCGCGCCGGCCAGACGGACGGCGTATGGTGTCAGCACGGGTCGGCGCCGTGGTCCGACCCGCGGAGACGCTCATGAAAATACCGACCGTTCGTGCAGGCGCGCATATCGAAGGCGTGCATTGGATCGCCCAATACGCGGAAGACGTTCACGAGATCCGCGTGTTTCGCGAGGGACAGGAGGTGGATGTGCATAACGCACCGTCCACCCTGTTCGGCGACGAAGAGAACGCGGGCTCAAAAAGCACCGCGGATCACCGCGCGGTCGAAGCCGCCGTGCTCGCTTATCTGAAACGTTTTGTGATCGAGCACGACGCCGAAGAGTAGCGGCGCATGACTGCGGCCGCCAGAGAGTTTAGTCGGCCGGCCGCAGCTTCTTGACCTCCGCATCCGACGGCTGAACGCTCGCGCCGTCGATATAGCGATACGACGTCATCACGCCCTTGCCGTCCTTCAGGCCCGTCACGCCGACGTACGCGCCCATGGTCGACTGATTGTCCTGCGCGCGGTAGGTGATCGGCCCGAACGGCGTGTCCACGCCGAGTCCCTTGAATGCGGCGGCGAGCTTATCCGGATCGACCGAACCGGCCTTCTTGATACCGTCCGCAATCGACATCAACGCCGAATACCCGACCACCGAACCCAACCTCGGATAGTCGTGATACTTGGCCTGATACGCGTCGACGAACTTCTTGTTGGCCGCCGTATCGATCGAATACCACGGGTAGCCGGTCACGATCCAGCCGGTCGGCGCTTCGGCGCCCAGCGGGTCCAGATAATCCGGTTCGCCCGTCAGCAACGACACCACGCTGCGATCCTTGAAAAGTCCACGCGTATTGCCCTCGCGCACGAACTTGCCGAGGTCGGCGCCGAACAGCACGTTGAAGATCGCGTCCGGTTTCGCATCGGCAATCGCCTGGGTGACCGCGCCCGCGTCGACGTTGCCGAGCGGCGTGGCCTGTTCGACGACGAACTGCACGTCAGGCTGCGCGGCCGTCAGCAGTTTCTTGAACGTCGCCACCGCCGACTGACCGTACTCGTAGTTCGGATACACCAGCGCCCAGCGCTTTTTCTTCAGCTTGGCCGCTTCCGGTACCAGCATCGCCACCTGCATATACGTGGAAGGACGCAGACGGTACGTGTATTTGTTGCCGTCGGCCCAGACGATCTTGTCGGTCAGCGGCTCGGCGGCGAGGAAGAAAATCTTCTTCTGCTTCGCGAAGTCGGTCAACGCGAGACCCGTGTTCGACAGGAAGCCGCCGAACAGCAACTGCACCTGCTCGCGCGCGATCAATTCCTGCGCCACGCGAATCGTGTCGCCGGGGTTGCCGTTGTCGTCGCGCGACACGACTTCGAGTTGTTTGCCGAGCACGCCGCCCGCCGCATTCACCTGGTCGAGCGCGAGATTCCAGCCGTTTTTGTAAGGCCCGAGAAAGGCGGGCTGCGCCTTGTAGCTGTTGATTTCACCGATCTTGATCGTCTGCTGGGCGCTCGCGCTCAGCGCGGCGAGCGACAGTAGCGTCGGCACCATGAGGCGAGAGAGGAATCCTGCGCGCGTGGTCATGCGTTTCTCCGTTATCAAAAGGATTGCGGGAATACGGGTCGTTGTTATCAATCGCTCAAGCAAGCATCAGGCAAGCATTCACTCGGCCGGCGGCGTGGCGCGAATGCGTGCCACGCTCGTCGCCACGTCCTGCCAGGCCGGCTTGCCACCGGCGAATTGCTGCCGCAGAAAAGACACGAGCTCGGCCACCTGGGCGTCGTTGAAACTGTCGCGGTAAGCCGGCATCGTACCGAGTTCGGGCCGCGCAGGCGAGCCGATGCCGTCGAGAATCACGCGAATCAGGTTATCAGGCGTTGCGCTGTGCAGATTCGTGTTAAGCGCGAGCGAGGGATGCGCGCCGAACAGTTGCGGCCCGCTGCCGGTGTGATGGCATGCGGCGCACGCGCCGTCGAAGAGCCGCGCGCCGAGACCCACGGGCGCGCCGCTGATCGCACTGGCCTGTTCGTATTGACGCGCCACCGCGAGCGGATCGGCGTTCGGCTCCAACGGGCTGAGCGACGCGAGATAGGTGGCCATCGCGCGAATATCGCTGTCCGGCAGCGCCGCCAGATCGCCGACGACCGGCGCCATCGGCCCAGCCGCGACGCCGTGCAGCGGCGCGTGACCGTAGCGCAGATAGCTGAACAGTTCGTCTTCGCTCCACGGCACTGGCGCAGTGGAGAGTGTGGATAGCGCGGGCGCCTCCCAACCTTCGGCGATGCCGCCGCCCATGAACGCCGCACTGCTTTTCTCGGCGCCGAATGCATTGCGCGGCGTATGACACGCGCTGCAATGGCCGAGCCCGTTCACCAGATACGCGCCGCGATTCCATTGCGCGCTTTGCGTCGCGCTCGCGGTGAAAGTGGTGCGGCCGAGAAACAGCGCGTTCCATGCCGTCATCAACGGCCGTACGCTAAATGGATACGGCAGTTTCGTTTCCGGTGGACGCGAGCGAACCGGCGTTTGCGCCATCAGGTAAGCGTAAAGCGCTTTGAGATCGTCGTCGGAGGTGTTCTGGAACGACGTGTACGGAAACACCGGGTAAAGCCGGTGACCGTCGCGGCTAATGCCTTGCCGCATCGCGCGGACAAAAGCTTCCAGCGACCAGTTACCGATGCCCGTCTGACCGTCGGGCGTGAGGTTGGTGCTGTAGACCGTGCCGAACGGCGTATCGAGCGGTTTGCCGCCCGCATTCGGCACACTGTTGTGCGCTGTGTGGCACACCGCGCAATTGCCGAGCGCGGCGAGCAGTTTGCCGCGCGCCACGAGCTCGGGCGCGAACGCGCTCGCGAGCGGCGGCGTGATCGGTGCGATGGCATGCGGCGCAAGCGACAACGCGCCGAGCCAGCCGGCCGCGCCCGCGGCGAAGGCGCCGAGAAAGCCCAGGCGCCAGCGTTTTTTCTTGCGCGCCCTCGCTTCCTCGGCTTGCGCATCGGCGAGCGCCGCACGGATCGTCTCGGGCGTGAACGGCGGCCGGCGAAAGCGCACGCCCGTCGCATCGTACAGCGCGTTGGCAATCGCGGCCGCGCCGGGCAGCGACGCGGATTCGCCCGCGCCCATCGGCGGCTCGCCGTGACGCGGCATCATCACCACGTCGATCACCGGCACTTCACGGAACGTCAGGATCGGATACGCCCCCCACTCCTGACTCGTTACCGCGTTCTCGCCGAACGTCACGCGTTCTTTCAACGCACGGCTGGTCGCCTGAATCACGTTGCCGTGAATCTGATGGCGCACGCCGTCGGGATTGACCATCGTGCCGGTGTCCTGGCCGACCACCACGCGCGTCACCGCAAGTTCGCCGCTCTTGCGATTCACTTCGATGTCGGCGACCCACGCGGACCACGCCGCGCCGAAGCCAGGAAATTTGCTGTGCACGTAGCGGGCATAAGCGAAACCGCGGCCTCGGACGATGTCGCCTTGTTCTTTCGCTTCCAGGTTTGCAGCGGGGTTATCAGACGTGTTGCGCGGCTCCCAACCCGCTTTCCCAGCCACCGCATTGACCAGATCGATAGCGCGCGGATCGGTGAGATGCTGCAAACGAAACGCCACCGGATCAACGCCCGCCTGCTCCGCGAGTTCGTCGATAAAGGACTCGTGCGCGAACGTGTTCGGCAACGCGGACACGCCCCGCAGCCATGACGCTCGCACGATCGGTGGCATGTCGTCACAGACGATCCGCATGGCGCGGTAATCGTACGGCGGCACGGCCGTGCGGTCGCCCATTTCGAACACCTGCGGCTGCGCGGAAATCGTGCCGGTGAGTAACAGCGCCAAAGTCGGCGCGTCGTTCGAGGGATAACGCGTCGCGAAATCGTACGCCGCCAACTCACCCTGGGCGTTCAACGCGCCGCGCACGTCCATCAATTGCGCGGCGCCCTTCGGTTCCCACGCATGCTCGTCTTCGCGCGATAGTTGCACGCGCACCGGACTGCCGGTGGCACGCGAGAGTAACGCGGCGTCGGCGGCGACGTCGTCCGCGCAATTGCGGCCGTAGCAACCGGCCGCCTCCATGCGCACGATCTCGATGTGCGCTTCGTCCATGGCCATCAGCAGCGCGAGATCGGCGCGCAGCGAATGCGGATTCTGCGTGCCCGACCAAACCTTTAATGCGCCCTCGCGATAGTCGGCCACCGCGCACGACGGACCAATCGACGCATGCATCTGAAACGGCCATACGTACGTTCTTTCCAGCGTGCGAGCCGGATCTTGCGCGAGCGCGGCATCCACGTCGCCCTCGATCAGTAGATCGCGCCGTTTGGCGGGATTCGCGCGCAGCGCGGCTTCCACCTGCTCGCTGGTGTCGAGCGGCGGCAAACCCTCCACCGTTTTCCAGCGCACGTCGAGCCGCTTAACCGCCTGTTGCGCGACTTCCTCGCGCTCCGCCACGATGCCGACGAAATCGCGAATCACCACCACCTTGACGATGCCGGGCAAATCGCTGAGCGGGCGCTCGTCGACCTGCAACAGGCTATGACCCATGAAGTCGCCCTGCGCAATGCCCGCATAGGGCGGCCGCACCATACGACCGTGCAGCATGCCGGGTAGGCGCACGTCATGCACGAAACTCAATTCGCCGGTTGCCTTCGCGGGAATATCGACACGCGGCATGCTCTTGCCGACGATCTTGTAGTCGTCGGGGGACTTCAACGGCGCGTCGGTGGCGAGTTGCAGTTCGACGCGTTTGCCGCCAACCAGATCGGCATAGCTCACGAAGCCTTGCGCTCTTGCGTCATCGCCGCGCTGAAACACCACGCCGTCGCGCACATCGAGTCGCGCCACGTCGACCTTCAGGCGTTCGGCCGCCTCCTTCAGCAAATAGTGCCGCGCCTGCGCCGCCGCGTGTCGCAACGGTACGGCGGAAATCTGAATCGTGGCGCTGGCAATCGTCGGCCCCTGATTCGGCGCTTCGCCCGTATGTCCGAGCACGATCGACACGCGCGTCAACGGCACATCCAGTTCTTCCGCGACGATCTGCGCGAGCGCCGTGCCGATGCCGGTGCCCAGGTCGACGTGCCCGTTGAACGCGACCACGCTGCCGTCGTCGCGCACCACGAGGAACATGTCCGCCTCGGTCGGCACGAACGACGAACGCGATCCCGGCTGGCCGATGGCCGGCTTCACCGGCGCCAGCGGCGGCCGCGTGACGATCAGCACGCTGCCCGCGTCATATAGCTGCTGACGCGAAGGCGGCGCGGCGCGTCGATCGACGCTGAAATCCGGCCCGGTCATGCGCGCCCACCTTCATGCACCGCCGATTGCGTGGTGGCCTGCGCCGCCAGCAACTCGGCGGCGCGCTGCACCGCACGCACAATCTCGACATGCGTGCCGCAGCGGCACAGATTGCGCGACAGTTCGCGGCAAATCGTGTCGACGCTCGGATGCGGATCGCGGTCGAGCAAAGCCTTGGCGGTCATGATCATGCCGTTGAGGCAATAGCCGCACTGCGCGGCCTGTTCCTCGATAAACGCCTGCTGCACGGGATGCAGCGCCGTCCGAGTGCCGAGTCCTTCGAGCGTGGTGATTTCGCGGCCCAACGCGACCTTCGCGGTGGTCACGCAGGCACGCGTCGGCACGCCGTCGAGCAGCACCGTACAGGCGCCGCATTCGCCGAGACCACAGCCGAATTTCGGCCCGTTCAGCGCGAGGTCGTTGCGCAGCAGGTACAACAACGGCGTGTCCGCCGCTGCGGCGACGCGATGCGTCGCGCCGTTCACGTTCAGCGTCAGCGGCGTCTGGCGGTTCATGATCGTGACGGCCGGACGGAGCGGCGCGCGCTCACAGCACCACCGGCACTTCGGTGGCCGGCGGCGTGTTGCGGCTGCGCCGGCAGCGAATCAGGCCGTCGATCATCACCATGCCGACGCCGGGAATATCGCCGAGTTGCACACTTTCGAGCAGCGTGTCGGCGGCCGTGTGTTGCGCGCGGTCCATGAACACGAGATCGGCCGGGCGGCCCACTTCGATCAAACCCTGGCGCAGATTGCGTTGACGTGCGGTGTTGCCGGTCGCGAAGCAGAAGGCGATTTCCGCGGGTACATCCGCGAGACTCGAAATCAGCGCGATCATCCGCAGAATGCCAAGCGGCTGTACGCCGGAACCGGCCGGACTATCCGTGCCGAGAATAATGCGGTGCGGACACTTCAATTCGATCGCATGACGCGCGGTCAGCAAGGCGATCCGTTCGTTGCCGTTGTGGACGATTTCCAGCGCGCGGCTCGATTGCTCGCACAGATCGCACACGTGCCGGTAAGACAGCGAGGTATGCCCGCCGTTGACGTGGCCGATCACGTCGGCGTCGGCCGCAAGCACCACGTCGCGATCGATCAGCCCCGAACCCGGAATCGACGGACCACCTGTGTGAATCGTGCTTTGAATGCCGTACTTGCGCGCCCACGCCACCATCCGCGCGGCTTCCTCGCCGCCCTTCACACTGCCGAGTCCGACTTCGCCGAGCAGCTTCACGCCCGCTTCCGAGAGTTCCTTGAAGTCTTCCTCGACCATGCCCTTCTCGATCACCGGCGCGCCCGCCATGACCTTCACGCCGCCACCCACCCCCGCGCCGCGCATGCCTTCGAACGAGCGTTGCGCGGTAATGGCCAGCGCTTTCACGCCGACGATGTCTTTCGGGCGACCGGGTAAATGCACTTCGCCGGCCGAGATCATCGTCGTCACGCCGCCGTTCAGATTCGATTCGATCCAGCCCATCTGATTCTGGCGCGGCGTCCAGTCGCCGAAAACCGGATGCACGTGCGAGTCGATCAGGCCGGGCGCGACCGTGGTGCCTTTGCAATCGACCGTGGTCCGCGCGCCTTCGAGGTCGCAGTCTTTCTCCCGGCCAATCGCGACGATCACGCCGTCGTCGATCACCAGCGTGTTCGCGTCGAGAATCGGCTGATCGATGTCGCCGGATAGCAGTAGCCCGATGTTCGTTACCGCGACCTTGCCCGACAAGCCTGTCAACGTTTCTGCTGCCATCTGCCTCTCCTTTCGCAACGACTGCCGGGCGTCGCGAACGTACCTGACGTGCTGTTACCTAGGCCGTTCGCCGCGCCGCTGGAATCACACATTCACGCATCACACACTCAGATACGCGCGCCTCACGGTTTCGTTCCGCGCGAGTTCGCCGATCGTGCCGCTAAACCGGATCTGCCCTTTTTCGAGCACATAAGCGCGGTCGCTCACCAGTTCAGCGAAATGCAGGTTCTGTTCGGACAATAGAATCGACAGGCCTTCGCGCTTGAGTTCGAGAATCATGTTCGCCATCTGTTCGACGATCACCGGCGCGACGCCTTCGGACGGCTCGTCGAGCAAGACCAGATACGGATTGCCCATCAGTGTGCGCGATACGGTCAGCATCTGCTGCTCGCCGCCGCTCATCTGGCCGCCTGGGCGGCGCGGCATTTCACCCAGATTGGGAAACAGGCGAAACAGTTTCTCCGGCGTCCATTGCGGCGCGCCTTCGCGCGGCGGCTGACGGCCGGTGGCCAGGTTCTCCATCACCGTCAGATCGGCGAACACGCGACGGTCTTCGGGAACGAAGCCCATCCCCATGCGAGCAATCTTGTACGACGGCAACGCGCTGATGTTCTGTCCGCGAAACGTGACCTCACCCTGGCGGCGCGGCAGTAGTCCCATGACCGCTTTCATCGTGGTCGATTTGCCGGCGCCGTTGCGGCCCATCAGCGCGACGACTTCACCTCGACCGACTTCGATACCGACGTCGAACAGAATATGCGCGCGGCCATAGAACGCGTTGAGGCCGGAGACTTTCAGCATCGGCTCGCTCATTGCAGCGCTCCTCGTCCTGGCTGACCGCCCGCCGTTTCATGCAAGGGCGCGCGCGGCTGGAACGTTTTGCCGGTGCCGAAATAGACTTCCTGCACGCGCGTGTCGTTGCGGATCGTGTCGGCGTCGCCCTCGGCGATCAGCTTGCCACGCGCCAGCACGATCATGCGGTCGGCGTAGGCGAACACCACGTCCATGCTGTGCTCGGTGAATAGCACGCCGATCTGGTGTTCGGTGACGAGACGCTTGGTCAGTGCCATCAACTCGTTGCGCTCCTTCGGCGCCATGCCGGCGGTGGGTTCGTCCATTAGCAGCAACTTGGGGCGGTTCGCGAGCGCAATGGCGAGTTCGACGCGCTTCACGTCGCCATACGCGAGCACGCCGCAAGCGCGCTGCGCGTCGGCAGCCATGCCGACCTGGTCGAGCAGCGCGAGCGCTTCGTCGGCATAGCGTGCGCTCGCGGGCTTCCACAGGCCGAAGGTCTTGCGCTCGCGCGAGACCAGCGCCATCTGCACGTTTTCCAGCACCGTCATCGAATTGAAGGTCGCCGCGATCTGAAACGTGCGGCCAACGCCCAGACGCCAGATATCGCGCGGACGCATGCCGACGAGTTCCTGACCATTGAGCCGGATCGAGCCGGACGAAGGCGCCAACTGACCGTTGACCATGTTGAAACAGGTGGATTTGCCGGCGCCGTTCGGGCCGAGCAGGGCCAGCAGTTGGCCGGCTTCGAGATCGAAGGAGACGTCGTCCACGGCCTTCAGACCGCCGAACGATTTACAGAGGCCGGCGACGCGCAGCAAGCTCATAGCCCCTCCTTGATCGCTGCCGTGCGTTGCGAAGATTCGACGGCGCGGCTGTCGGCGTGGTCGACGGTGTCGTCGCCGAAACGCTCGCGGATAAAGCCGACGATCCCTTGCGGAAACGCAATCACCAGCAGCAGGATCGCGAGGCCCAGCAGCGCCTGCCAATAATCGGTCTGCCGCGCGACGGTGTCCTGCAGCCACGTGAAGACCGCCGCGCCGACAATCGGGCCGGTCAGCGTCTGCAAGCCGCCGAGCAGCACCATCACGAGGCCATCCACCGAGCGGCTTACACTGATCACTTCCGGCGAGATCGTCCCTTTGGAGAAGGCATAAAGCGAACCGGCCAGCCCGCAGAACAGCGAAGCGATCACGAACGCCGCCCACTGCACGCGCTTGACGTCGATGCCGATTGCCTCGGCGCGCAGCACGGAATCGCGCGACGCGCGCATCGCGTAGCCGAGCGGCGAAAACAGCATCTTGCGCAACAGCCACACGCCGATCACGGCGCACACCAGCGTCAGGTAATAAAACGCCACCGGCGACGACAGCCAGTTCGACGGCCATAAGCCGAGAACGCCGTTGCTGCCGCCGGTTACATCGTCCCATTGGAACACGACCGACCAGACGATCTGCGCGAACGCGAGCGTCAGCATCGCGAGATAGACGCCGGAGAGGCGCACGCAGAACCAGCCGAACACCAATGCGCCGCCCACCGCAAGCAGCGGGCCGAGCAGCAGCGCGGCTTCCATCGGCAGATTCAGCACCTTGAGGAACAGCGCCGCGCCGTATGCGCCGAGTCCGAAGTAAGCGGCATGGCCGAACGAGTGCATACCGCCGGGTCCCATGATGAAATGCAGGCTCGTGGCGAACAGCACGGCGATCAGAATCTCGACCAGCAGCACCGGCATATAGGGGAAAGCGTTCGCCGCGAGCGGCGCCAGCACGAGGACCAGCAACGCAAGCGCGGCCAGCCATTTGAGACGTTTGCCCGCCGGACGCAGCGGCGATTCCGGCGCGGCCATCCCACGCACCGCGGCCGTTGCACGACCCAGCAAGCCCCACGGCCGCACCACCAGCACTACCGCCATCACGACAAACTCGGCGACCAGCGTGAAGCGGCTCAACGACACGCCGACGCCGAAAATCGTCACGTGCCCAATGCCGATACACAGCGCCTTGATCTCCGCGATGATCAACGCGGCGACGAACGCGCCCGGAATCGAGCCCATGCCGCCGACCACCACCACCACGAACGCGTTGCCGATGGTCTCCAGATCCAGCGACAGGTTCGCTGACATGCGCGGCCCTTGCAGCGCGCCGCCCAAACCGGCCAGAAACGCGCCGACGAAAAACACGCCGGTAAACAGCCACGCCTGATTGATGCCGAGCGCGCCGAGCATTTCGCGGTCCTGGGTCGCGGCACGCACCAGCGTGCCCCAACGCGTGCGCGTCAACGCGTACCACAGCAGCAGCAACACCACCGGTCCGATCACGATCAATGCGATGTCGTAGGTCGGCAGCGGGTGGCCGAGGAATTCGACCGCGCCCGCCAGATGCGGCGCACGCGGCCCGAACAGATCTTCCGGGCCCCACAGCCACAACGCGGCGTCGCGAAAGATCAGCACCAGCGCGAACGTGGCCAGCAGATGGAACAGTTCAGGCGCCTGATAGATACGCCGCAACACGATCATTTCGACCAGCGCGCCGAGCACCGCGACCACCAGCGCGGCCGCCAGCACGGACAGCCAGAAGCCTCCGGTGGTATGGCCGAAACGGCTCGCCATGCTATACGCGACATAAATGCCGAACATATAGAACGAGCCGTGCGCAAAGTTGACGATGCGCGTCACGCCGAAGATCAACGACAAACCGGCGGCGACGAGAAACAGCGTCGACGCGTCGGCGAGTCCATTGACCAGCTGTACCAGCAAATTCGAAAGCATCGCGACCCTCGGCAAATAACCGAATGCTAACTCAGCGCAAACCGTCTTCGCCCTTGATCTCGCTCGCCTGCAAGCCGCCGATGCGCGGCAGCGGCCGGCCCGAGGCCGTCACCGCGACTGCCACGACGATCTCGTGCGCGCGCGGCGCGTCCGAGACGCGCGCTTCGATCGCGTCGAAATGGCTGCGCACGAAGGCGGCGTCTTTATGGCCGAGCGGCACGTCGATCGCGGTGCCGAGCGTGCCCATTTTCTTCGCCGACGGCACCAGCGCCGCGCCCTTTTCGACCGCTACCCGTAGCGGCGCGCCAAGCTTGGGGTGCAGGATCGCCGCGGCATGTTCCAGTTCACCCGCCTCGCCGACGATCGCGGCTTTGCCGTAACTCTGCGCATCGCCCGGTGCAATGCCCAGCGCTTCGACGCACTTGTTGCCGAGCAACGCGCCGAGTTCTTCGCCGGCTTCGATCAACGCGTCGAGTTTGGCCTCGTAGCGACCCGCGTACGGATTGTCGATCACCGCGATGGCGACCGCGCGGCGCGTGGGCGGATCGATCGTCTGGCCCATTTCAATGCGTGTTTCGTCCACCTGCACGACCAGCTTGCGAAGCTTGATTGCCATTTCGCTCTCCGAGTTTCGATGCCTGCTTGGCTTTTTCTTGCGGATGCGCCGGGTGCGGTCTTGTCGATTCGGCGCAATTCGCTCGACGCGCGCGTTCGTCAGCGCAAACCGTCCTCGCCCACGATCGCCTCTTTCGCGAGACCGCCAACGCGCGCATGCACGCGCTGCCCGGTACTCATCACGAGGATGTACACCAGTTCGTCGGCGGCAGGCGCACCCGGCACCCGCACTTCGATCGCGTCGAAGTGGCTGCGCACATAGCTCGCGTTGACGTGCGTGAGCGGCACGTCGAGCGCGGTGGACGGTGCGCCGACTTTCTTGGTGGACGGCACGATTGCATGAGTCGGCACGCCGTTTTTCTCCAGCAGCTCGCGCATCGCATAGCCGCCGGGAACATGCCAAAGCGCGCCATGTTCGAGTTCGCCGCGTGCGCCGACAATCGCGCCCTTGCCGTAGCTCTCGATCGACGCATGCGGCACCGCCATCGCCGCGAGCAAGCGTTGCGCCATATCGAAGCCGATCGGCTTGAGCGCTTCCATGGCGTGCTCGATTTTCGCTTCGTAACGGCCGGCAAATGGGTTCGTCATCACCGCGGCAATCGCGCCGCGTCTGAGCGGCTGCGCGGGCGCAGGGCCGAATTCGTGAAAGATGTCTTCGACGTGCGTCAGCACGCGGCGTATTTCGAACACGGAGCCTCCTTGTTCATTGGAGCGCGCTGGGTGAGCAGCGCGCCGGTACGGGTGTCCTCGTGAAGTCCGGCGACGCGCACCCGTCCTTGCAGGAACAGTGCGGCGCCCTCTATCAGGCCTTGTTCGCGCAGACGCCGCGCGGTGTCGACGCCACGTGCCAGCGCGAAATCGATCAACGGTTGCGGTAATGCGGGGACGTCGACGGTGACGAGCAGGTCGCCGAGATCGCTATCGTCTTTCAACGACGATGCCGGACGACGCACGATACCTGCATGGTCGAGATTCACGGCGTTGGCGATGATCGTCGCGGCGGCGTCGGCCGTGGCGGCGTCGCGCGCGAGCACGGTCACGCTGTCGGCAATGCCGAGGCTGAAACTGCGGCCGCGCCAGCCGCTGGTCGCGATGCCGCGAATCGGCTGGGTGGCGTCGAGCGTCAGGCCGGCGTCGAGTGAGTGACCGGTCGAGAGTCTTGCGCCGGAGAACCGCGCGAGGTCCGCGAACACGCCGATGCGGTATTGCTGTCCTTCGGTCAAATACAGCGCGATGTCGCCGCCGTTGTTGATATACGCGCGTGAGATCCCCTTGCGTGCGAAAGCGGCGATCAATTCGTCGGCGACGCTGCCGGCCACGGCCGCCATCGGCGTGATGTAGCGCGCGCGATGCGGATGACACGCGGACCACATGTGGCGAGCAATCGGCCCTTTCAGTCCGCTATCGCCTGGCGACGCTTGATGCCGCACCGGCTGCCGAAGCAGCGGCAACTCGCCCACCAGTTCCGCTAATACATCGACAAAGCGCGCCCAGCAGGCGTCATAAGCGGCTCGCAGCGCCGCGGGTTCGCCATCGGCGTCGAGGATCAGATCGATCGGCCCGTGCTGCCAGTGCCAGCGGGTCGCATCGAGCGGGGTGCGAGTGGGGTTCATTGCGTTCGTCACGTGAGCCGGGTAACCGGTTAACCGAGCATCGGCGGCATGGCCGGCGGCCACGGATTGTCAGGATTGCGCGCCAGCGTACGGCGCGCAAGCGGCGCGCCCTCCGTATGATCCGGCCCATTCGCCAGCACGCTCTCCAGCGAACGCACCGCGTCGAGATGGCCGCCAAGATCACGATAGGCGTCATACGTCATGGTGAACTCGATCGGCGCAACGAGCGCGGGCGTCGGCACCGTACCGAACGAATGGTCCGGCATACGCGCGACATCCACCATGACAGTGATGCCGCCACCCGGCCACACATAAGCCGGCGCGCCGCCGCAGGTCACGTTGACGAGCTTCTGTTTGATCGCGCGCGTGAGCAGCACCGGGTTCTCGGTCGCGCCCGCGCGCAAACTGCCGCCCGCGCCGCCGAGAAACAGCACGCTGGCGAGCGACGGCTCGCAATTCTCGCCAATCCGTTCGACCGTGCGGCGCACGGCGTCCGGCATTGGCGCGATACGCGGCACGAGTTCGTGATCCAGTTCATACCACTGCGCGTGTTCGCCGGTCGTCGACACCATCAGCAGGCGCATGCCCGGCTTCGCGACGGTCGGATCGAAACCTTCGACAATCGCCAGCGGATCGTGAATGTCGGTGCCGCCCCAACCGGTGCCGGGATTCGCCACCTGAAAATAACGGCCCGGCGTCGATTTACGTCCGCGAATCTTCAGACCCGAACGCGCCATGCCGAGACAACGGCCCGCCTGATGTTCCGTCAATACACCGGTAATGTGATCGTCCACCACGACCACTTCATCGACGTGACCGAACCATTGTTTCGCAAAGATGCCGATGGTGGCCGAACCGCACCCCACCCGCATGCGCTGTTCTTCGACACCGTCCACGATCGGCGCGGCACCCGCACGAATCACCAGACTCGCGCCGCCGTCGATCGTGAACTCCACGGCTTGCTTGTTGCCGAGCGCGAGCATCGTATCGCAGGTCACGCGGCCTTCTTTCTTGCTGCCGCCGGTCAGATGATGCACGCCACCGAGGCTCAGCATTTGCGAGCCGTACTCCGCGGTCGTGACGTGGCCGACGATCTCGCCCTGGCAACGCACATTCGATTGTTCAGGGCCGAGAAAGCGGTCGGTGTCGATCTTCACCTTGAAGCTGCAGTAGCTGAAAATCCCTTCCGAGACAACGGTGATCATATCGACGTCGTCGAGTTTCGACGCGACGATAAACGGCGCGGGCTTGTAGTCGGGATACGTGGAGGATGCACCAATACCCGTGACAAACAACGGCTGGTCGGAAACCGGATCTTGCGTGGAAGACGTTGCACCAAATTCGATCGTGGTATCGGCGGCATTCGCACGCGACAGAAACACCACGGGATCGACGCGAATCAACCTTCCCTGCGCATTCGCATAGCGATCGCACGCGCCGGTGCGGCCTTCGGATATCTGGCAAAGCACCGGGCAGGCATTGCACTCGATCTTGTTCGTCGCCATGCGCTCGCTGCGCGGCGCGGCTTTTTCGAGCACGGTGGGACCAGGCGTCGAGGCGATGTCACCGTCGACGCGCTCGGCACCGAAATCGACCTTCGTATGTTCTGTCATGGCGGGGTTTCCATACGACGACATTACAATCGGTCCTGCTCCGGCTGACGAATAGCCCTTGTTTCAAGGCGTTTTCGCGTGCTTCGCCGCTTTCCATGTTGCGGTCACTCACCATTCGTGTAGTATCCGCTACACCAAAGTCGTTAGAAATCTACTCGATCAAATTAGTCTGCGCAACGTGTTTCCCGGCGTTCACTTCAATGGTGCAACGCGACATCGGGTGTAGCATGCCGCTCAACGTGACGCCAACAAAGAGAGCCGAGACCGCCATGAGTTCCACTGCCGCCCGCAAGCCGGGCGCTACCGGCATCCGTGCGAAGCAGGCGCAAGATACGCGCGCCAAGATTCTCAAGGCGGCCATCAAGGTCTTCGCGAAGCAAGGCTATGCGAGTGGCCGGATCGAGAGTATTTCGAAGGCTGCGCGCTCGCACGACCGCATGATCTACTACTACTTCGGCAGCAAGGAACAGTTGTTCGTCGAGGTGCTGGAAACGATCTACACGCAGTTCAACGAGGCGGAAAGCCAACTCCATCTCGATCTGGACGATCCCGCGCACGGTCTCGAACAGATGGTGGAATTCGTCTGGCAGTATTACCTCGATCATCCCGAGTTCGTCACGCTACTGTCGAGCGAGAATCTGCATCAAGGCAAGCATGCGAAGAAGTCGCTCAAGCTGAAAGAGATTTCCGGCTACGCGATTTCTGTCGTGCAGCAGTTACTGGATGCGGGCAAGGCGCAACAGGTGTTTCGCGCCGACGTCGCAGCGCGCGACGTGTATCTGATGATTGCGTCGCTCGGCTATTTTTATAACGCCAACCAGTACACGTTGGGCGCGTTCCTCGGCGAACCGCTAATGGACAAGACGGCGCTCGCGCATTGGCGCAACGTGATCAAAGACACGGTGTTGCGCGCGGTGCGTTTGGAATTGCCGGCGAGCGCGGTGACTCCAGCAGCGGCCACCACGGCCTCTGCCGCGCCGAACGAGCGCGAACGCGGCGCCGCATAAAAAAACGCGCGCCGTTTGACCGGCGCGCGTTTCGTTGCTTCACAGCGTGACAGCTGTGACAGCGTGACAACGTTAAGGCGCAGCCGCCGCATCGTCTTCGCGGAACAGTTTATCGGCGAGATGGAACGCCGAATTCGCCGCCGGCACGCCGCAATAAATCGCGGTTTGCAACAGCACTTCTTTAATCTGCTCGCGTGTCACGCCATTGTTCTTCGCAGCGCGCAAATGCAACGCCAGTTCTTCGCCGCGATTGAGCGCCACCATCATCGCGATGGTCAGCAAGCTGCGCGTATGACGCGGCAAGCCGTCGCGCGTCCAGATTTCGCCCCACGCGTAGCGCGTGATCAGGTTCTGGAATTCTTCCGTCAGCTCCGTGCGGTTCGCCAGCGACCGGTCGACATGCGCGCTGCCCAGCACCGCGCGGCGCACATCGAGTCCCGCTTCGTAGCGATCTTCGTCGTTCATTTCGCCTCCGTCAGAAAGTCGAGCACGGTCTTCGTGAACGTGTCGACCTGCTCGATGTTGGAAATATGCGAGGCGTCCAGTTCGACGTAACGCGCACCCGGAATCGACGCCGCCAACTCGCGGCCTTGCGCCGGCGTGGCGGCAAGATCGTGCGTGCCGCTGATCACCAGCGTCGGCAGTTTGATGCCGGCGGTTTCGGGGCGCAGATCGGTCGCGTCGATCGCATCGCAATTGGAGGCGTAGCCTTCCTTGTCGGTGTGCACGAAGACGTCGCGGATCATGGCAAGCACCACCGGCTCGCGCGCGATGTACTCCGCCGTGAACCAGCGTGGCAAGACCGCGTCGGCGAGCGCGGACATGCCTTCGTTGCGCGCTCTCGCGGCACGCGGCACCCACACTTCCGGCGAGCCGATGCGCGCCGCCGTATTGCACAGCACGACGCGCTCGAACCGTTCCGCGTGGCGCGCGGCCAATGCGACACCGGTCAGGCCGCCCATCGACAGTCCGCAAAAATGCGCGCGAGCGATCTTCAGCGTGTCCATCAGGCCGAGCACGTCGCCGGTCAATTGGTCGATCGTGTACGGCCCCTTCGGCGCTTCGGAGTGTCCATGGCCGCGCGTGTCGTAGCGCAGCACGCGAAACTGCCGGGACAGCGCCGCGACCTGCGGCGTCCACATGGACAGATCGCTGCCGAGCGAATTCGACAGCACGATCCACGGCGCGCTGCCGTGACGGTCGCCGTCGATTCGATAGTGAAGCTCGGTGCCGTTGACTGCGGCGTAAGGCATGCCGGTTACTCCCTAGATGGGGCGCGCTGCGCGCGCGTGGTGTGAAGCGCCAGCACGGCGTCCACATAAGTGTGGGCCTGGCCGACGTAGTGTGCGGGATCGAGCAACAGCTTCAGCCGCTCGATCGGTAGATGTTCGGTGACAGCCGGATCGGCGGCGAGCACGTCGAAGAGGGTTTGTCCGTCGCGAATCGCGGCTTTCGATGCGCGCTCAACCAGATGATGCGCGTCGAGCCGGCCGATGCTGTCGCCGAGCGCGAGCATCACCGCTTCGCCGAGAATCAGGCCACGCGTGATGTCGAGATTCGCGGCGAGGCGCGGCACGTTCACGTTCAGCCCGGCGGCGATCTGTTCGATATGGGCGAGCGCGCCGCCCGCGAGGCGCGCGAGGTCCGGCAGCGCGTCCCATTCCGCTTGCCAGCCGCCGAGCGCGCGTTCGTGTTCCTGGACCATGCCGGCGAACACGGTGGCGACCAGTCCCGGCGCGCGGGTCGCGGCCGTCAGCACGGCGGCGCAGCCGACCGGGTTGCGCTTGTGCGGCATGGTCGACGACCCGCCCTTGCCCGCCGCGGCCGGTTCGGCCAGTTCGTCGATTTCGGTTTGCATGTGCAGCGAGACGTCGCGCGCGATCTTGCCGAGCGTGCCGATCAGCATGCCGAAGAACGCCGCCGTTTCGGCGATGCGGTCGCGCTGCGTATGCCACGGCAAGGTGGGCACGGCGAGGCCGAGGTCTTGCGCGAGCGCTTGGGTGACGTGAGGCGCGGCGTCGCGCAGACTCGCCAACGTGCCGGCCGCGCCGCCGAATTGCAGCACGAGCACGCGAGCACGCAATGCGTCGAGCCGGTCGCGATGCCGCAGCAACGCGTCGAGCCATTGCGCGAATTTCAGGCCTAGTGTGATGGGCAGCGCCTGCTGCAACCAGGTGCGGCCGATCATCGGCGTTGCGCGATGCGTGGCCGCGAGTGTCGCCACCGCGTTGCACGTGGCCTGCAAACCCTGGTCGAGCAGAGCGAAGGTGTCGCGCAATTGCAGCACCGTCGCCGTGTCGATAATGTCCTGACTCGTTGCGCCCCAATGCACATATTTCGACGCTTCGGCGTCGGCGGCTTTGACGCGCGCGGTGAGTTGCTTGACGAGCGGAATCGCGAGATTGCCGCCGAGCGCGGCGTCACGCGCCAAGGCGTCGGCGTCGAGTTGATCGGCGTGGCAGGCGGCTTCGATCGCGGACACCGCCGCTGCGGGAATCACCTGGTGCGCGGACGACGCACGCGCCAGCGCCGCTTCGACGTCGAGCATGCGTTGCAGCGTGGCGCGCGGCGCCCAGAGGTCGTTCATCGGCTGCGTGCCGCAGAGAAGGCCGGTCAGACGGGCGCTGGAGTCGAACATGATGGCGTCGGGTTCGGGGGATCGGAATGAAGCTTAACCCGCCCGCGCCGCTTGTGCCGTTTGTGCCGCCTGCGTCCCGTCGATCAGCGGCACGCCGGTCAGCTTGTGCAGCGCGTCGAAATCGATGTCCGAGAAAATCTCGCGCACCACGAGGCCTTGATCCGTCACGTCGATCATCGCGAGGTCCGTATAGATACGGTCCACACATGCGATACCCGTGACCGGATACGTACATTCGGCGGCGATCTTGCTCTCGCCCTGCTTCGTGAGGTGTTCCATCATCACGTACACCTGCTTCGCGCCGATCGCCAGATCCATCGCGCCGCCCACGGCCGGGATCGCGTCCGGTGCGCCGGTGTGCCAGTTCGCCAGATCGCCCTTGGCCGACACCTGGAACGCGCCGAGCACGCAGAAGTCCAGATGGCCGCCACGCATCATCGCGAACGAATCGGCGTGGTGAAAGTACGCGCCGCCCGTGAGCAGCGTGACGTGCTGCTTGCCGGCGTTGATCAGTTCGTCGTCTTCGTCGCCTTTGGCGGGCGCCGGGCCCATGCCGAGCAGGCCGTTTTCGCTGTGCAGGAAAATTTCCTTGTCGGCGGCGAGATGGTTGGCCACCAGCGTGGGCACGCCGATCCCGAGGTTCACGTAAGCGCCTTCGGGGATATCCAGCGCAACGCGCTTGGCCATTTCATCGCGAGTCAGTTTTTTCATGTCGGTCTCCGGGTCAGGCGGCGGTGGCGGCGGTGGTTTGACCCACCGCTTGCGGCACTTCAATCACGCGTTGCACGAAGATGCCGGGCGTGACGATCACTTCCGGATCGAGTTCGCCGAGCGGCACCACGTGCGACACCTGCACGATCGCGGTTTTCGCCGCGCTGGCCATGATCGGGCCGAAATTGCGCGCCGTCTTGCGGTAGGTGAGGTTGCCCCAGCGGTCGCCCTTGTACGCCTTGATGAGCGCGAAATCCGCATGCAGCGGCGACTCCAGCACGTAATGCTTGCCGTCGATCAGACGGGTTTCCTTGCCTTCGGCAAGGCGCGTGCCGTAAGCGGTCGGCGTGAAAAAGCCGCCAATGCCCGCACCGGCCGCGCGAATCCGTTCCGCGAGATTACCTTGCGGCACCAGTTCGAGTTCGATCTCGCCAGCGCGATACAGCGCGTCGAACACATATGAATCGGTCTGACGCGGAAACGAGCAGATGATCTTGCGCACGCGTTTGGCTTTGAGCAATGCGGCGAGGCCGATGTCGCCATTGCCCGCGTTGTTGTTGACGATGGTCAGCTCGCGCGCGCCCTGTTCGATCAGTGCGTCGATCAGCTCCGACGGCATGCCGGCCGTGCCGAAGCCGCCGATCATGACGGTCGCGCCGTCGTGGACGTCGGCGACGGCCGATTCAAGTGACTCGAAAATCTTGTTGATCATGTCGAATTTCCTTTGGGAACGCTGCGTGCCGCTGGGCTGCCGCCTTGCCGGTGTGTTCACCGTCGATTTGTTCGTTATATGAACATGGATTCGTTTAGCGAACGTTATGGCAATTATCGTTGCGCTTTGGCCGCATTGTCAAGGCAGGGCAATCCCGCTGATTCACGGTTCTGGTCTGCAACAAAGCCGGTCGCACTATCCTCAGGTGAGATTTTTGGACTACCCTCTATACCGATAGGCAAATAATCCCTCCTCCGCACCGCTCGCAGCGGGCCCGACCAAGCATGTCCGAGACAAACCTGGATCTGAACCTGATCCCCTTTCTAGTCGCGATGGAAGACACGCGCAACGTCAGCCGCGCCGCCGACCAGCTCGGCGTGAGTCAGCCGCGCGTCAGTACCGCGCTAGGAAGGCTGCGCGAATACTTCGACGATCCACTGTTCGTGCGCACGTCCAAAGGCATGGAACCGACGCCGCGCGCGCTCGCCATCCTGCCGGCCGCGCGCGACGCCTTGCTGCGAATCGAGAAAGGCATGCTCGACGTCCAGGATTTCGATCCGGACACCAGCACGCACACTTTTTCGATCGCGCTTTCCGACGTCGGCGAGATCGTCTTTCTGCCGCGCCTGCTGCAACTCTTCGCCGAACGCGCGCCGTTCGCGAATCTGCGCTCGGTGACGCTGTCGCCGTCGAATGTGGAACGCGGGCTCGAATCGGGCGACGTCGACCTGGCGGTCGGCTATTTCCCGGACCTCGCAGGCAACAACTTCTTCCAGCAACGGCTCTTCACGCATCGCTTCATCTGCCTGATGCGCGCCGGCCATCCCTTGGCGAAGGCGCCGCTTACCCTCGCGCAGTTCGTGGCGGCGGGCCACGCCGTGGTCCGCGCCGAAGGACGCAGCCAGGAAGTGCTGGAGCAATTCCTGGAGAAAAAACGCATCAGGCGGCGCGCCGTGCTCGAAACGCCGCATTTCATGAGCCTGCCGTTCATCCTCGCGCGGACCGATCTGCTGGCGACCGTGCCGCATGCGATCGGTTTCGCGTACGTGTCGGAGCATGCGTCGATCACGCTGGTCGAACCGCCGCTGCCGTTGCCGCGTTTCGATCTGCGGCAGCACTGGCATCGCAAGTTTCATAACGATCCGCGCGCGAGCTGGTTGCGCGGTGTGGTCGCCGGACTCTTCAACGATGCCATGGACGAATGGCCAAAGTAGTCGCCCGCGCCCCGACAGCGATAGGGTGATCGGCACGAAATGGCATAAAACATGGAACAATGGCCGCACTCATTGACCCCACGCGCCAGCAGCAGCGGCCACGCGCGCTCCCGGAGGAACACCGCATGACCAGCAGCAAGTCAGAAAAAATCCAACCCGCGGCGAACGCGGACCGCCCGAGCCGCGAAGAAGCCGAAGCGGCCGTTCGCGTGCTGCTGCGTTGGGCCGGCGACGATCCGGCGCGCGAAGGCCTGATCGACACACCGGCGCGCGTGGTGCGCTCGTACGAGGAGTTCTATGCGGGCTATCAGGTCGATCCGCGCGAGATCCTCGCCCGCACCTTCTCCGAAGTGGACGGCTACGACGAAATGATCGTGCTGAAAGACATCCGTTTCGAAAGCTATTGCGAGCACCACATGGTGCCTATCATCGGGCGCGCGCACGTGGCGTATCTGCCTCAGCATCGGGTGGTCGGCATTTCGAAACTGGCGCGTCTCGTCGATGCGTTCGCCAAGCGCCTGCAGATTCAGGAAAAGATGACGGTGCAGATCGCCGACACGTTGAATGAAGTGCTGCAACCGGCGGGCGTCGGCGTGATTCTTGAAGCGGCTCACCAATGCATGTCCACGCGCGGCGTCCACAAGGCCGGCGTGACGATGGTCACTTCGCGCATGCTGGGTACGTTCCGCTCCGATCCGTCGACCCGCCGCGAGTTTCTGTCGATCGTGGGGAATCCGGGCGTGGTGGCCGTGGCGAATACCTGATTCGTAATGGGATGGGCGGCCACGATCATGGCGTGCTTCATGCCGTGCTTCGTTTCGTACTTCGTTTCGTGCCTTACGCCGCGCTTTAAACCGGCTTTGCGCCGTGCTTCACGCCGTACTCCGCGCGGCGCCCATCCGGCCCACGGTGGCGAGCAACACCGCGCCGAGCACGCACGCCACGCCCGTCAGTTGCGCCGCACTCACCGGTTCGCGCAACACGAGCGCAGCCAGTGCCACCGCGCTGACCGGCACCAGCGCGGTCATTAATCCGGCCTCCGCACCGCTGATCCGCGCCGCGCCCGCATACCAGAGCACGAAACCGGCCACCGTCGGCACCAGCGCGTAGTACAGCACGCCGGCCAGCGCGTGGACATCGACCTGAAGTGCCCACGGTTTCTCGAAGCAGGCAGGCACGATCGCGACGGCGAAACCAATCCCGCACATCAACGCCGACAGCGGCAGCGGCGCGACCGGCTGATGCAGCTTCCGGTTGAGCAGAATGAAAAGCGCCTCGCAGACGATTGCCGCGAACACCAGCGCATTCCCCATCAGCGAACTCGCCGCATGCGGCGCGGTGAAATCGTCGGGATGGACGGTACACACCAGCACGCCCGTTGTGGCCAGCAGAATCGCGCCGATCAACGCCGGCGCCGGGCGCTCGCCGAGCGCGAGCATCGCCACGGCCGCCGACACCGCGGGCAAGGTGCCGGCAATCACACCGGCATCCGCGGCCGACGCGAGTTTCATGCCGCTAATCAGCAACACCGTATAGCCGACGCTGCCCGCGCCGGCCTGGGCGATCACAAGCAACGTGTCGTGGCGATCCAGGCGCGGCCAGCGCACGCCGCGCCAGCGCATGACCAGCACGAACAGCGGAAACGCGATCGCGAAGCGCAGCGCGGTCGCGCTGAACGGCGGCAAGCCGGCCGCGATCGATTTGCTGACTACCACCGTACTGCCGACGCCGAGCATCGCCAGTGCGCAAAAGAGGTATCCGAGATGCCGCGAATTCATGGTGCCGTCCTCGTCGTGGATGCGTTGAAACGAGCAGGCAGAATAGGCGCGCGGGCGGCGAGCGGTCTTGAACGAAATTGCAGCGTGCTGTCGAGCGGATCGACAAGCGGACCGGCATCGGCCCTGGCGTGGAACTCATCGAGTATGCTCAGCAAGGTGGGACGCGATGGCCGCCCGCGCGAAACACCCATGCCGGCAATCATGCCCGCCGGGAACGTACTTTGCAGGCACACTAACGAAGGCCGCTTCAAGCCGGCCCAAACGTCATAACAGGAGCGGCTCAATTGGTAGAGTTTCCGTCTTCGGCGATTGCAACCTGGGGTGGCGCGTTCGTGTTCATCAACGTCCTGTTGACGCGCCTGGGGGTGCCGATTCCCGCAGTGCCCGTGCTGCTTTTCGCCGGGTCCGCGATCGCCGCCGGCACGCTGTCGTTCTGGCCGATCCTGTGCGCCGCGGTGCTCGGCGCGCTGATCGGCGACGCCACGTGGTTCGCCGCCGGCCGTCTGTATGGCCGCAAGCTGATGGCCGCGCTCGGCCGGCTCTCGCCCGCAATCGATTCCAAAGTGGACAAAGCGCGCTCGCTATTCGAACGCTTCGGCGTACCGCTCGTGTCGATCTCGAAGTTCGTCCCCGGCCTCGCGCTAATTACCCCACCGCTGATGGGCACGACAGCCGTCGACACGCGTATCTATGCGGCCTGGGATCTGGTGGGCGTGCTCGCGTGGGCCAACTTCTGGCTGCTCGGCGGCGCTGCGGCGGAACGGCAGTTGCACATGCTGCTCGACCTGGTGAAAGCGCGCGGCGGTACGGTGATCGATATTCTGCTGGGCGCCGCGCTCGTCTATCTGCTTTACCGGATGCATCAACGGCGGCGTGAGCGTCGGCGATTCGCGCAGGCGGCTTCGGCCGAGACAGCGCAAAACGCGCCGCGCGGCTGGCGACGAATCGTGCCGCCCAAGGTGCTCGACGCGCGCCCGCAGGCGCTCGCGCTCGATACGCAGCGCACGATTCCCGGCGCGCTCGCACTCGATCCGCATTCGACCGAGCAGATCGACTTCGCACTTCGCACGTACGACAGGGTGATTTACTGCATTTGCCCGGATAGCGCGACTGCGGTGGAGATCACGCAGCGCATGCGGTTGGGCGGCTATACGCGGATTCGCGCGTTGAGAGGTGGGCTGGACGCGTGGCAACGGCGCGGTTTTCCCGTCGAGCCGCTCGGGGCGGCCGACGCAGTGACCACCGGCAAACGACCGCCGCCGCCCGACGACGCGATCAACGGCACGCGCGGCAACTTCCGCGACATCCGCGACACGCCCACCCTGCATGACGAAACTCGCGGCGCGATCACGCTGCGCGGTTTCGCGCCGCGCCGCAGTCAAAGCACGTAACCGGCGCGATAGTCCGCTCAGTGATTGCGCAGCAGACTGGCCGCCGACCGCATCCGCCGTTTGCGCTCTTTCTTCAGCCAGTGAAGCGCCGCGTCGGTGTCGCCGGCATCGGCCAGCAACGCGGCATTGTCACGCAGCAGCATTTCGCTGGCGACGATATCGTTTAGCGTCCCGAAGCGTTTCTGAATCTGTTTCAAACGCTTGAGCGTGCGCTTATGGCCGCCGCTCAGCACCGGCGCAAAAAACTCCAGCAGATAGCGCAGTTTCTTGCCTTCCTTTCTGACATCGTGAAAGGCGGTGTAGTTGGCGCGCTTCGCCCGGCGCGCGTGCTTCATGCGCTTCTTCAAGGCGCGTTCCGACGCCGCCACGCGTTGATTGGCGAATTCCTGCAGCGGCACGCGCTCCGGCCCGGTGTTCAATTCCCTGGCGGCGCTGCTCAGCGCCTCGCGCAGCAAATGCTTGACGTCCGCGTTCGAGAGCGTTTCCCGGCTCGTGGCCAAGGCCTCGTCGCGTGCTTCCCGAAGCTTGGGCGCAAGGTCGCTCGCGCCGCTACCCTTGCGGCTCAGCAACTCGTTCAGGATGTCCCAGTCACGCGTCTTGCCGGCCGCCGTGGCCAGGTACTTGTATAGCGCGCGTTGCCGCGTGTTCTCGCCTTTTTCGAGCAAGGGCTGGAAAGCCCACCACAGGGAACGCAGACGCCGCAGCGACACGCGAAACTTGTGCAGCGTTTCGGGCGAGGCGCCTTCGCGAACCGCTTTGCCCTCCTCGATCGCTTCGTCGACGAGCGGTTCGGCGTAGGCCGTGAAGGCGGCTTGCGCCGACGGTTCCGCGCCGCCCGGCTCACTGTCGGCGGCGTGTTTGTCCATTTTCCGGTGCTCTCCGTTCATTGGCGCCCCTTTTCCGTTCCTCTCTGGAGCGTAGCAAAAAAAGCGCCCAGCGGGGTTGAGCGCGTGCGTTCGCCACAGCCAAGGTCGGGAAAAAGTGCGCGACCCTTACGCCAGACCCGAAGATATTTTTACCGCGTTCGATAGCGCGACGGCCTATCACCGACTATCTTCAACATACGTGTCGCCGCTCGCGCGAACGCATCAAGCCCGCGCCCGCGACCCGCGTGACATGCATGCAAACAACATGCAGTTGTTTTCGGACATCTGACGATCCATGTCCGCCAGCTTTCACTCAATTTTTTGTTGAAACGGCCCGCGGCCTTTACCCGCGTGCCTTCCCGCGCGACTCGGGTTCCGCCGGGGCGTCATGTCATTGTCATCATTACGACACACATGCCCCGCAGGATCGGCAGTTCCGCGACAAAACTCTTGGGGCACAAGTCATGCCGGAACTTTCGTATCCGCAACCAGGCACCGCTGCTAAAGGCCGCAATCTCAGCCTCCTCATCTTCTTCGCGGTTATCGCCATCGGCGCCGCTTACTGCGCCATGCATCTGGTGGACGATCTGCAACCGGTCCGCGAGAGCTCGGTTCTACCGTACCTGCTGCTCGGCGTGGCGCTGCTGATCGCGCTCGGCTTCGAATTCGTCAACGGCTTCCATGACACCGCCAATGCGGTCGCCACGGTGATCTACACGCATTCGCTCGCACCGAACCTGGCGGTGGTGTGGTCGGGAACGTGGAATTTCCTCGGCGTGCTGACCTCGACCGGCGCGGTCGCGTTCGGTGTGCTCCAACTGCTGCCTGTCGAACTGATCTTGCAGGTGGGCAGCAGCGCCGGTTTCGCGATGGTCTTCGCGCTGCTGATCGCCGCCATCATCTGGAACCTCGGCACCTGGTATTTCGGACTGCCGTCGTCGAGCTCGCACACGCTGATCGGCTCGATCATCGGCGTAGGTCTGATGAATCAGCTGATGCACGGCGCGAACGGCACGAGCAGCGTGGACTGGAACCAGGCGCTCGGCGTCGGCAAGTCGCTGCTGTTTTCGCCGCTTGTGGGCTTTCTCGCGTCGGCGTTGCTGCTGCTGGTTCTGAAAGCCGTGGTGCGGATTCCCGCGCTGTATGCCGAGCCGAAGGGCAAGGAACCGCCGCCGTTCTGGATTCGCAGCCTGCTGATTCTGACCTGCACGGGCGTGTCGTTCGCACATGGTTCGAACGACGGTCAGAAAGGCATGGGCCTCATCATGCTGATCCTGATCGGCACGGTGCCGACCGCGTATGCGCTGAACAAGGCGGTCACGCCGGCGGAAACGCAAACGTATCTGGCGGTCGCGCAACATGCGTCGGTGACGCTCGGCAAATACACACAAGGCGCCGCACCGTCGACCAACCCGCGTGGCGACGTCGAAGCCTATGTCCGCACCCGTCAGTTGGCGCCAGCCACCTTGCCGGCCTTGCAGCAACTGACGGAGCAGATCGCCCACCAAGTGGGAGAATCGGGCTCGATGGGCGCCGTGCCGCAGGGCATCGTCGACAACGTGCGCAACAACATGTACGTGGCGTCCGAAGCCATTCGACTGATGGAGAAGGCCAAGCAACCGGCGTTCGCGCCGGAAGACGCCAAGGCCATCGACAACTTCAAGGCGCAAACCGATCACGCCACCAAGTTCATTCCGACGTGGGTGAAGGTCGCGGTGGCGATTGCGCTGGGTCTCGGCACGATGGTCGGCTGGAAGCGCATTGTGGTGACGGTCGGCGAGAAGATCGGCAAGCAGCATCTGACGTATGGACAGGGCGCGTCGGCGGAAGTCGTCGCGATGCTGACGATCGGCGCGGCCGACATGTACGGCCTGCCGGTGTCGACGACGCACGTGTTGTCGTCCGGTGTGGCGGGCACGATGGCGGCTAACGGCTCGGGCCTGCAATGGGGCACGGTGCGTAGCCTGATCCTCGCGTGGGTGCTGACGCTGCCGGTGTCGATCGCACTCGCCGCGGGTTTGTATTGGGTGTTCCGGATGGTGTTCTAAAGAACGTTTCTCAAGAAGCCGCCGGTCCGCGATCAGGTTCGCGGGATCGGCGAGGCTGAACGAAAAAGCGCGGCTCACAGGCCGCGCTTTTTCTTTGTGCCGAGCGCCGCAAAGCGCCCGGTCGCCGGGTGCTTAGTAAAGCTCAGGCACGATCATGGACGCCGGCACCGGCTGGCGGCTGTATTCGTCGTTATGAACACGCGCCGGCAGCTCGATCGCGGGATGTTCAACCTCGTGATAGGGCATCTGGCTCAGCAGATGATGAATGCAGTTCAGGCGCGCACGCTTCTTGTCGACCGCCTGCACGACCCACCACGGCGCCTCGGGAATGTGCGAGCGCTGCAGCATCACTTCTTTCGCCTGTGTATAGGCTTCCCAGCGACGGCGGCTTTCCAGATCCATCGGACTCAGTTTCCACTGCTTCAGCGGATCGTGAATGCGGTTCTGGAAGCGGATTTCCTGCTCTTCGTCGGTAATCGAAAACCAGTATTTGAGAATCTGCACGCCGCTGCGCGCCAGCATCTTTTCGAATTCCGGCACCGAGCGGAAGAACTCTTCGTATTCTTCGTCGCTGCAAAAATTCATCACACGTTCAACGCCCGCGCGGTTGTACCAGCTACGATCGAACAGCACCATTTCGCCGCCTGCCGGCAGATGCGAAACGTAGCGCTGGAAATACCACTGCGTGCGTTCACGGTTATTCGGCGCGGGCAGCGCGGCCACGCGGCACACGCGCGGATTGAGGCGCTGCGTGATGCGTTTGATCGCGCCGCCCTTGCCGGCCGCATCGCGTCCTTCGAAAATCACCACGAGGCGGTGGCCGGTCTGCACGATCCAGTCCTGCAGTTTGACGAGTTCGCCCTGCAGACGGAACAACTCGCGGAAGTACATCTTGCGGGCTTCGCGATGCTCGGCCGTGAAGCCTTCCGCGCCGTCGATAATGCGGTCGTCGACTTCCATTTCGAGCTCTTCGTCGTACGCGTCGATGAGGTCTTCCTCGAAACGGCGTTGCCGCTCGGCGAGCACTTCGGCTTCAGGTCTCGGATCCAGCTCTTTCATTGCGGCTCTCCTGGCAACGGAAATGGTTAAGCGCGCGGCGAGAAGTCCGACGCGAACGCGTTCGATTATCGAAGCGCGAGGTGTCAGCCGTGTTACCGCCGCGACCGCAGTTCGGCGCCCGGTGGGTGCCTGCGCACTTATCGGCACGTATTGGCACGTTAGGCACGATTGCGGAGCATGCGCGGCCGGCTCACCTTGTCGTCATCCATGATAGCGACTTTTGCGGCCTCCTCCGGCGGCGCCTGCTGCATGGACTTGAAAACGTTGGCGACGCCCCGCATCTGCGTACCCGTTTATCCGGAGCATCGCCATGGGAAGCCGCCCACGCTTCATCGATGGCCTGTCGCGCGCCGCATCCGACGCCCCCGGGCCGAATCCACTCAATCCCTTATCCGACGACGCCCTGCTCGACGCCTATTCCCGCACCGTGATCGGCGCGCTGGAACGCGTGCAGCAGGCGGTCGCCTTCATTTCCGTCGAACGCAGGCTGCCTAACGAGACGTCCGTGCACGGACACGGACGCGAGCGCGGCGCGCGCGGCGGCACCGGCTCAGGCTTTCTGTTCACGCCCGACGGCTATCTGCTCACCAATAGCCACGTCGTGCACGGCGCCACGCACATCCAGATCACGCTGGCCGACGGCACGAAATTCGACGCCGATCTGGTCGGCGACGATCCGGGCAGCGATCTCGCCGTGTTGCGGATCGGCTCGCCGGAGCCGTTGCCGCATGTCGAACTCGGCGAATCGTCCAAGCTGCGCGTCGGCCAGATTGCGATTGCGGTAGGCAATCCGCTCGGGCTCGCGCAAACCGTCACGACCGGCGTGGTGTCGGCGCTCGGCCGTTCGCTGCGCTCGAACTCCGGCCGCATGATCTATGACGTGATCCAGACCGACGCCGCGCTGAATCCCGGCAATTCCGGCGGTCCGCTGATCAATTCCGCCGGTCAGGTGATCGGCGTGAATACGGCGATCATTCCCGGCGCACAGGCCATCTGTTTCGCCACGGCGATCGATACCGCCAAGTGGGTCATCATGCAGATCTTCACGCGTGGCCGTGTCCGGCGCGCTTATATCGGCGTGGCCGGCACCACGAAGCCGCTCGCGCGGCGCGTGCAGCGCTATTTCGGCCTGAGCTCGGAAAGCGGCGTCTACGTGATGGAAATCGTCAAAGGCAGCCCGGCTTCGCTGGGCGGTTTGCGTACCGACGACACGGTCGTCGCGATCGACTCACTCGCCGTGCAGGACGTGGATAGTCTGCAGCGCGCGCTCGACGCGTCGCGGATCGATAAACCGGTGAACGTGACGGTATTGCGCGGCACGCAGCGGCTCGAATTGAAGTTGACGCCGGTCGAGCAGACGAGTTGAGTGAGCGGTTTGCAATGAGTGTCGTCGCGCGTTCGTTTCGGGTGCGTACAAAAAAGGCCTCGCGCTCAATCGAGCACGAGGCCTTCTGGCTACGACCCGCGGTGCGTCCGCGTCAACGAATCCGCACCGCCTGGCGTCATTCAGACACTTACGGAATCACCCGCGTCACACCACGGCCGCGCGGGTCGGCTGCCGCTTCGGGCGTATCGCCGTTCACCTTGATCGCCTGAATGTCGCCGCTGAAATCCTGCCCCTTCAGCGTGTAACCCTTGGCTTCGATCTGCTGGGCGAGTTCGCCCTCGATCGGCTTGTACGGCTCCCAGAAGATCGTGTTCGGCGGCAACAGCTGATGATGGAAACGCATCGCAGCCACTGCGTCCTGCAACGGCATGTTGAAGTCGTAGATGTTGTTGATCACCTGGAAGATCGACGTGAAGATGCGCGAGCCGCCCGGCGTGCCGATCACCAGCGACACCTTGCCGTCTTTGGTCAGAATGGTCGGGCTCATCGACGACAGCGGACGCTTCTTCGGTTCGATCGAATTCGCGTCGCTGCCCACCACGCCGAACATATTCGCCACGCCCGGCTTCGCGGAGAAGTCGTCCATCTCGTCGTTCAGCACGATGCCGGTGCGATCCGCCACCACGCCCGAACCGAAATAACCGTTGATGGTGTAGGTATTCGACACCGCGTTACCCCACTTGTCGATCACCGAGAAGTGCGTGGTTTCGGCTTTCTCCGGCATGGTGGTGCCGAGACCCGGTTGCACGCTCTTCGTGTCCGACGGGGTGTTCGGATTGACCTCGGCGGCGCGTTTGGCGAGATACGCGTCGTCGGTCAATTGCGCGATCGGTACCTTGTAGAAGTCCGGATCGCCGAGATACTGCGCGCGGTCCGCGAAGACCCGCTTCTCGATTTCAGCGATCAGATGCACGTATTGCGCGGAATTGAGCGTGACGTCCTTGAAGTCAGGCGCGATGTCGGCCTTCATCTTCAGCAACTGCACGAGGCCGATACCACCCGAGCTCGGCGGCGGCGCGGTGTACACGCGGTAGCCGTTCCAGTCGGCCTGGATCGGTTGACGCCAGACGGCCTTGTACTGCTGCAGGTCGGCCTTGGTAATCAGACCATGCCCGCGCATGGACGCCGCGATCAGGTCGGCCGTCTTGCCCTGATAGAAGTCTTTCGCGCCCTGATCCGAAATACGCTGCAGCACGGCGGCGAGATCCGGTTGCTTGAAGTTGACGCCCTGCTTCAGATTGCCGAAGTACGTGTCGAAATTGGTCTTGCCGGCGAAGTCTTTCGCAGACGCGTCGCGGCGTTCCTGCAGTTGCTGGCTGACCTCGAAGCCATCGGTCGCATAGTGAATGGCCGGTGCGAGCACCTGCTTCCACTTGAGCTTGCCGAAACGGCGCTGCGCCTGCCACATGCCGTCCACGGTGCCCGGCACGCCCACTGCCCGATAGCCGAACAGGCTCATGCCCTTGATGACCTCGCCCTTGTCGTCGAGATACATGTTCTTGGTCGCGGCGAGCGGTGCGCGTTCGCGATAGTCGAGGAAGTACGGCTTGCCGTCGACATACAGCGTCATGAACCCGCCGCCGCCGATGTTGCCCGCTTCCGGATACGTCACGGCAAGCGTGAAGGCAATCGCGACGGCCGCGTCGACCGCATTGCCGCCTTCCTTGAAGATCTGTTCGGCGGCGTCGGCGCTGTACTTGTCCGCGACCGCGATGGCGGAGGCCGTGAGAATGGCCGGCTGGCCCTTAGCCGCGGTCTTCGCGACAGCGGGCGTAGCGTCGAGAAACCCGCTTGAAATGGAAACGAGTGCGACCAGCGCGAATCCGCTGGCGGACGATTTGGCGTTGCGGAACAACCTCATTGACTATCCCCCAAAGACGACTCTTTCACCTGACGAGAACGAGAGCTGCCTTGGGCTTATAACATGCAAGCCGCCTCTTTGCGAAGCCGCGAAAATCCTTAGTACGGATGCTGCGGCACGCAAAATTCGGCGTTACGCGCGGCCCCGGCTGCCGCGCGCGATCTCGTCGCCGGCGCCCTGCGGCAGGCGCGCGGTGATCGGAATCGACAGGAACGAAAACAGTCCGACCACGATAAACGCCGGCCAGAAATCGGAGAACACGATGCTCGAATGGCCCTGCACGTTGTGCGAAATCTGCAGCACGATACCCGCGATCGTCACGCCGAGCCCTAACGAAATCTGCTGGATCACGCTCGCAACACTCGTTGCACGGCCTACGTCGCGACTCGGAATATCCGCATACGCGAGCGTGTTCAACGAGGTGAATTGCAGCGACGGAAAGAAGCCGCCGAACAGCACGACGCACCAGATCAACCAGTGCGGGGTGCCCGGAAAGAACAGCCCGTAGACCGCGATGGCGAGACCCGCGCAAACCGCGTTGAACATCAGCACAGTGCGGAAACCGAAACGTTCGAGTATGCGCGACGCCGCCGCCTTCATGAAGATCGACCCGAAGGCGGATGCGCAGGTGATCGACCCCGACTTGAACGCCGTCATGCCGAGACCTTCCTGCAACGCGAGCGGCAACAGAAACGGCACCGCGCCGAGACCGATACGAAAGAGCGAGCCGCCCACCACGCTCGCGTGAAAACTCGGAATGCGCAGCAGGCGCAAGTCGAGCACCGGCAATTCGACGCGACTGGCGTACAGCACATAGAGCACGATCAGCACCACGCCGATCACGCACATGCTGACCGACACCGTGTTGGACACGAGTTCGCCGCCCACCAGCGAGAGCCCCATCATGAAGAGCGACGCGCCGCTCGCGGACAGGATGAAGCCGGTCCAGTCGAGCCGTCCGGGGTGCGCTTCGCGCACGTTGGCGATGTATTTGTTGGCCAGCCAGATGCCCAGCAGCCCGATGGGAATATTGACGACGAAGATCAAACGCCAATGCAGATAGGTCGTGATGAAACCGCCGAGCGGCGGCCCGACCACCGGTCCGAGCAAGGCCGGCACGGTTAGATAATTGACTGCGCGGATGAAGTCCGATTTCGGCACCGAACGGAAGATGATGATGCGCCCCACCGGCACCATCATCGCGCCACCAATGCCCTGCACGAAGCGCGCGATCACGAACATGCCGAGCGACGTGGAGGCCGCGCACATCAGCGAGCCGGCCATGAAAATGCCGATCGCCGTGCGAAACACCGTGCGTGAACCGAAGCGGTCGGCCACCCAGCCGCAGATGGGAATGAACACGCCGAGACCGATCACATACGCCGTGACGGCCAGCTTGAGGGTGATGGGATCCTGGCCGAGATCGCGCGCCAGAACGGGCAGCGACGTCACGATGACCGTGCCGTCCACGTTTTCCATGAACATCGCACACGCGACGATCAGCGGAACAATGAAGGTGCCTAAAGCGAGAGGCATTGGCATGACGACGGGTTGCAAGGCCGTCGGTGTAAAGCGTCGATTATGGCATCGCATCGGCAACAGATGTTGTTGTGCGAGCCGTAAACGGCAAAGAGCCGGCATCGAGCCGGCTCTTTTTGCGTTCCGCCTTCAGTCACCGAAGACGCGGGAGAAGACTTAACGCGACGCGCTGACCAGCGGTTGCAGTTGCGGCAGGATCTCAGTGCTTGCGCGCGCAACGTCGTTCGGAAAGTCGATTTCGATCCACGGAGCGCCGGTCACGTCGGCGGTGTCGAACACCTGCGTGCGTTCCAACAGCAGATCGCGCACGGCTTCTTCGTGCGGCAGGTTGGCCCGGCCGCTGTCCACGTAGCCGGCAACGATCTCCGCGAAACGCCGCGCGGTTTCCTGGCGGAAGCGGAAGAAGCCGACCGACTCGCCGATCGTGTCGTAGTCGAGATTCACGGCGAGCTGCTTGCGCAGTTCGACCGGCACGCCGTCTTTCAGACACAGCTTGACGGGTTCGTCGCCGGCTTCGAAATCACGGTCGATCAACAGCCGGTTGACCGTCTCACCCGCGACGAGCGCGTTCAGGATGCGCTCGTCGTACAGCACGTCGGCGTCCATCAGCAGCACGTCGCCACCGCGCGTCAACGCATCGGCCACCGTGTGCACCGTCAGCACGCTGCCCAGATCGTAACGCGTGTTCAGCACGGTCTCGACCTTATGCGGCCAGTTGATGCGCTCCAGTTCCCCCTGCACCGACTCCGGCTGGAAGCCGAGCGCCAGGACGACATCCGTCACGCCGGCGGTTTCGAGCATGTGCAGATGCCGCTCGAGCAGGCTCATGCCGTCGAACTGCAACAGACACTTCGGGAACTGAGCTTGCGGCGGTTGCTGAAGACGCAGGCCGAGGCCCGCTGCGAGGATGATGGCACGCATGCGCGGTCCTTTGAAAAAATACGGAGTTTAATCGACAACCGGCACGCGCCCCGTGGCGCGCCGCCGTTGCCAGCTTCGTTCGCTGAAGTGCAAAACCAGCAAGCCCGGCAAGCCTAACAGGATTTCGCGCGCGCGCTTGGCCAGCGACAACGCCAGCGCCGCTTCCGGCGGCAAACCGACCAGCGGCGCGAGCAGCAGATAACCGCCTTCCTGCACGCCGAGCGAACCCGGAATCATAAACGCTGCGCCGCGGATCGCCTGACCCAGACTTTCCAGCAGTAAAGCGTCGACCCAGTCGACCGGATGGCCGAGAAAGCGCAACGCGAGCCACACTTCGACCGTGCCGACGATCCAGCCCGCCAGACTCAACGCGAAGCTCGCCGCGACCCGGCCGCGCTCGCGGTACATGGCCTGTACGGCGGCGTCGACGGCTTCGGCGCGTGTCATCAACGAGGACCAGTCGCGCTTGCCGAAGACTTTCGACACCACGCCGAGCAGCTTGCCGAACAGACCGCGACGCTGCGCAAAGTAGAAACCGACGATCATCGCGCCCAGCACGCCGGTGGCGATCAACGTGGCGGTTTGCAAATCGTGCAACGCGCCGTGTGCGGCGTACGCGCCGAACAGCAGCAGACCGCCCAGCGCGAAGATGATTTGCGCGAGCGCCTGCGCCGTGGTGCTGACGGTGATTGCGGCGGCCGCGTCGCGCATGCGCATGCCGCGCTGCGACAGTTGCCGGACCATGACGACCGGACCGCCGATCTGACCGGCCGGCAGCAGACTATTCACCGACTCGCCGATCCAGCGTCCAAACAGCGCGTCGCGCAGCGACAGATCGTGATGCACGCCGTCGTGACGGCGGCGGAACAGCACGGAAATCGCGCCGGCGTCGAGCACGAGCGGCACGACGTGGAACAGCGCGACGAGCGCGAGCCCCCAACCGGCGGCGAGCAGCGTCGACGCGATCGAACCGAAACCCTGCCACGCCAGCAAGCCGACAAACAGCGCCGTCCCGATCGACAGCAGAATCAGGGCCGCGCGACTCACAACCGATCCTTGCCGCGCGCTGTCATCTGACGGAACACCTGGCGGAAACCGAAGTACGCGATCGCGTCTTTCATGTTCGAGATGAAGCGGCGCCACGGCCGCATGTTCGGGTCGGTCACGTATTCGAACGTCAGCGACACGCGTATTTCATTCGCGCTGGCCGGCGTGATGCGATGACGCAGCTTGTCGCCGTCGAAAAACACGAGGCCGCCCGGCGGAATCTGCACCGAGCCCGGTTGATCCGGTACGTCCGGGTTGCGTGTGTGCAATTCGTAGTCGAGCCGGCACGACGATTCGTCGATCACGCCAAGCAGCAGCGTGTAGCGGCGGCCGTCATAGTACGAAGTATCGTAGTGCCAGCCGATGTGGTCGCCCGGCCGCGTGTAGTAGTACAACGCGTACGCATGCGGATCGTCGGCGGGCGAAAGCTGCAGTTTGTCGCCGCTCAGTTGCTCGAGCCAGCCAATCAGTTCCTTCGAGCGATACAACTCGGCGATGAACGGCGCGAGGCGGTCGATCGTATGACGGCTCACGCTGCCGCCCTGCTTGTGACCCGGCAGATAGTTGCGATTGACTTCGTCGAGCAGCGAACGCGCGCTGTGCGCGAGCTGGGCGGTGACTTCCGGCGCGAGAAAATCTTCCAGATAGAGGAACGCGCCCTGGTCTGCGAAATCCTTGCGCAGACGCGGGTTGTCGAAGGTACGCGTGCGGCCTGACACCGCACGGTCCGCGTTCGGCGCGGCGGCCGGCACCGCAGGGCGTTCGGCTGAAACGGGAGCGATCACGTCGTCGTTGGCTTGCGTACTCATTCGCTCGCCCACATTGGACGGGTTTCAGAAGCGCCGGCTGTCGCGATCGGCGCGACGGCAGCAGCGGCACGGCGCGCCACGCGCCAGTAGTCGCCCACCACCCAAGCGGCGAAGAGCGGCGCGCCAATCGACGCCACCACCACGAACGGCATCACGACGCTCGTCAGCGTGACAATAGGTAGCAGGTACAGCACGTCTTCGGTTTCGAAACCGCCGACCGAGGCCTGCTTCGTGCCCGCCTTGCCCGCCATTTCCTCGATGCGCATACGCAGGAAGAAAATCAGTGCGACGGCCACGCCGGCCAGCGCGCCAAGCCAGCCCGGCTCGACCTTAAGACCGCCGATGTGTGTGGCACCCACGCCCATTCCCATGCCGATGAACAGCATGACGGTGACGGCTGCGTCGCAGGCGAGGTCGTAAAAATGACCGATTCGGCTCGACTTCCCGCCGATGCGTGCGAGCTCGCCGTCCGTATGGTCGACGAAGTTCGACAGCACGATCAGGAAGGCGCCGGCATTGGCCCACGCGAAACCGCCGTGCGCGAGGCAAAGCGCGCCTGCCAGCCCGATCAGCAGGCGCAGCGTGGTGAGGTGGTTCGGCGTGACCCAGGTGTTCACTAGCGGAGTCACAAGTCGGCGGGCGAGCCGCGCGTCCCATGTTCTGGGCGGCGGAACGTTAATTGGAGTTTGGGGTCGCGAATTCATAACCCGGAAATATATACGGGATCGAGAAAGATTGCTTTCTTCCCGGCCGTTTCTTTGAGGTGCGTTCATTACCGCGACAGGTCAGCGGATGAGCAGAATCTGCCGAATCGATATAAAGTGCGAATCCAGTTGCGCCTGTCATGCGGGATCTCTTCGATGCGCAACGTCTTTTCGGGCCTGACGCGACGCCGCCACCCGTTGCGAACACACTACATCGAACTTTGCCGTTCACCTTTATGAAACGCTTTTTTTTCACCGTGGCGCTTGCGCTGGCCGCCGCGCTGCCCGTTACCAGTCATGCCGTCGCCCTCGACGCACCGCTCGCCTGCACTGAAAGCGGCCATCAGTTCATTGCCGATCTCGCGCAGCAACAGCTGATCGATCCGAAGCCCACGCGCGTGGAGAGCAATTCGATCAACGCCTTTTCGCCGACGTCCGGCGCCGACCTGACCGCTTACGGGTTCCATATCTTCGCGGTGGTCGGCTACGAAAAAGATGACCCGATGTTCCGCGTCGGCGACGGCGAACCGCTTGCCCGCTCCGCCTACGGCGTGGTGGTGTTCGGTAGCGAGTCCAAGGTCCAGGGCGCGATTACCGCGGCGGGCAGCACGGCGATCGTGCATCGCGTGGCGCCGCTGATCACGGCGATTTTCTGCAAGCGAAATTGAGGCGGCGCGACCGTGCGGCGGTAGTCCGCCAGGATCCCAGCCGCGCTGTTACCGTCGGGTCACACCGATCAAGCGCATCCGCGAAGTTATGAGGCCCCACGTGGGGCCTCATCTGTTTCTGGCGGACGAAAACGCCACGAGTGGCGATCGAGGCTCGGATCGCGAATGGGTTCGCCCCGCGCCGAGCCGCTCCCCTTAAAGCTTCACCGCCGCCGGATCCGCCGTCAAATATCCCACCGACGCGCCGAACCGGTCCTTGTAGTTCGCCCGCACCAGCGGCTCGAGCGTGTCGCGCAACGCCTGCGTATGCTGGCTGCCCCAATCGCCGGCGTGCTGGAAGTTGCTCATGATGTAGGTCCAGCCGTTGAGCTCGTCGACCGCGTGCAAGCCGGTCGATTCGGCGCCGGCCGGCGTCGACAGCAAACGCGTGAGCTGTTTCGTGTCGACGTTGTACGCCCACAGGAAATTGTTCACGTGATAGCCGCTGTCCTCGCCGATAAACAGCGTGCGCAGCTTCTCCGAGAACTTCAGATTGTCCGGATTGGCGACCCGCTCCGGATCGGCCTTGTTGCCGAGCGCGTCGGCGGTGATGTCTTTGCCGACCAGCAGCGCGCTGGTATGTACCGGCACCCACTCGCTGTTGATCGCCGCGCCGCCGTTGTCTTTCTGGCCGCCCGCGAGCTTGTGCTGAAGCACGCCGCCGGCGTTGATCGCGGCATCGACGGAAATATTGCTCTCCGCATTCCAACCCTTCGCCGTGTTGCCCTTCACCATCGAATCAACAATGTTCTGCAACGCCGAGTACGCGATCTTGTCCTTGATGTTGACCGTCGTGCCTTCCATCTTCGTGAAGCCCATGCTGCCGCCCGCGAGGAACGCGTAACGATGGGTTTCGAGGAAGGCCGCGACCTTCTCCTTGCCCGGCACGACCCGAACCCATTGCGCGACGCCGCTGGCGAAAACCTTCTTATAGCTGGCGTCGGCGGGATCGGTCCATTTGACGTCGATCACGTCCTGCGGACGGTTCGACTTCGCCATGGCCTCGACTTCCGCGCTCGTCGCGTGGCCCAGCTTGATCCACGACAAGTCCGCACCCGCCGCGGACGCATCGACCGAGAAGCCCGCGCCCACCTTCGCGACATACAACGTGCCGGCCGACAGATCCTTCTCCACGTCCGCTACGAACATGAAGAGGCCGCTGTTGGTCGCGTCGTCGCCCATCAGCACCGTGCGGTTGTCCGGCATGACCTGCACGAGTTCGTGCGAAATGCGTCCGAGACAATAGTGTTTCCTGACGCTGCCCGTGCCATCCGCCTTGACCGTGATCTCCGGCAGATGCCCATACAGGTAAGGGTTGAAGGCGATATTCGTGTTGCCGTACAGATTCTCGTTGTACGCCTTGTATTGCGCGAGATTGCTCGTGCTGGTCGTGAACGCATCCGGCTCGTATTCCTCGCTGGACAGATGCGTGTTCCACGGCGACAGGCTCGCGCCGCACGTGATCCACAGTCCATTCGCGGGCGACGTGTCGACGTTGTGGTACTTCACGAGCGTCAGCTTGCCGGTGGCCGGATCCTGATCCAGCGTCAACACGGCAATCGGCGACGGCAGACGGCCGTACATATCCGCACCGGACTGCGAGCGCGTCGTGTATTCGAACTGGACCACGGCGAACACCGTGTTGCCCTTGACGCCGGCCACCTTGGCGCCGTCGATCTTCAGCAGCGACGTGCCGTCCGGCGAATCCGAGAAGAACTGGCGCCGTTGCGCGGGCACCGAATTGTCGTAGATCGGCTGATTGTTGATGTCGAAGTAACCGCCCGCCAGCACGGTGCCGCCCTTGCCGTCCGGCACCATGTCGCCGGTCATGAAGAACGGCTGATAGGCGAGCTTATAGGCCCGCTTGGAGCCATCGGAATACGACACGGTCAGACTGGAGCCGACCGTGGTGGTCGCCATCAGCGCCGGATTGGCCAGCGACGGCGCCGGCATGCTGGCAAATGAAGCCGACGTGAAATTCGCGACGGGCGTGGCCGCCGGTCCAGCCAGATCGTTGCCGCCGCCGCAGGCGGTCAGCATGGACGCCGTGGCGAGGCCGCCTAACGGCAGCATCGGGGCGCCGGCCAGGAGTTTCAGGGCCTTGCGGCGGGAAAGGTCGAACGGCTCTGCCATGTTGTTGTGATCCAGGGTTCGGGTAGCGTGGGTGAATGCACAGTCGGCACGCACTCAGACCCAAAACCGCATGGCTCACGCTCGCGCCGCTATGACGCGAGGATTCTATGAAGTGAATGTGAAAGTATATTGACAGCTATTGGTAATGTTTAATTTAGCTGGTTGTCAGCAAATCCACACTACCTTGCCACGTTCGCCCCACCGTTAGCCCGGCCGGCGAAACTCGTTTTCGACCCACGCAACCGCGCTTGCCTTGCTGAGCTTGAAGTTCGGCGCGACCTGAACCTGCGCGAGCTGTGCGCCGAACAGGTCGAGCGCGGTCAGCAGCGCGTACGGCTCGATTTCGTCGGGGACGATGTCTAGCGTGATGTCGAGTTCGTCGTTGCCGTCCGCGCTCGATACGCGCACTTCTTTATGGAGCTGCGCGCGCAGTTGCTGTTCGTGGCGGCGCAGTACTTCCGACGCGGTCTTCACCAGCGTGTTGAACGCCGAGGTGTCGAGCGGTTTCGGATCTTTCTTGTTGCGGCCCATGGTCCACGGGCCGACGAGCGCCGGTTCCGCTTCGCCGTCTTTAATCATGGCGACGGCCCAGCCTTCGTCGTCTTCGTTCTTGATGACGCGCGCGGTCCAGCCGTCGTCGCGCCACAAGCGCGGTTCGTGCACGGTTTCGTCCAGTTCGGACGAGCCTTCCGTCGTGATATCGGCAGCGTTGTCGGACGATGGAAGGGGGGTGTCGGTCATTACAGGTTTACTCACGTTCGCGGGGCGGAAACACATCTGAAGCGCACGATTCTACCTGCCCGGCTCGCGCCTAATGTGGCCCTCTGACGAACGGACAAGCCGGCATCAGCCCGACGACACTCGAAATATTCTGTTTCCTTATTCGTGGGAACTTATAAATCCATTATATATTTTTTATAAAAAAACGCGGCCAATGGGCCGCGTATAAAAGATGAAAAAGACACCCTTGGTCAAAGGGTGACTCAATTGTAGACGCGCAATCCAGCGGGATAGACCATCTCAATTGGAAGAGTAAGTTGCAGAAAACGCAATGAATCCATGAATCGACGAAACGCCTTGCAGATCCTTTCCCTGTAACGATCACCGGGCGGCGTCGCGGTCGAGCAACGTCGCGGCATTGACAAGGCATTCACGAATTATCCGTGAAAAACAATTATTCTTTATTTATCCGCACTTAGCCGATTTCAATGCGCCATTACGAATTTGAAAATTCATTGTTGTGTCATATGCGATTAAAGATCGGAATAGCAGGAATACACTTCGCTGCGGATCGTCAGGCAGCCGGCGGAATCGGCGGTCGGCACTGGAATGCGATTCTCTATGCACTGTCCCGGAGTTATCTAAACATGAAAAAAACCCTCATCGCAGCAGGTCTCATGGGCGCGTTCGCGATCAGCGTTCACGCACAAAGCAGCGTGACGTTGTACGGCACGCTGGACGCCGGCCTCGTCTATTCGAACAACCAGGGCGGCCACAGCAACTGGCAGCAAGGCAGCGGTTCGGTGTCGAACACCTACTTCGGCCTGCGCGGCAGCGAAGATCTCGGCGGCGGTCTGCACGCCATCTTCACGTTGGAAAACGGCTTCAATCTGAACAACGGCCAGGACACCGAAAGCAGCACGATGTTCAACCGCCAGGCCTTCGTCGGCTTGAAAAGCGATCAGTACGGTGCGCTGACGCTCGGCCGACAATACGATTCCGTGGTCGACTACCTCGGCCCGCTGTCGGAAGCCGGTGCGGGTTACGGCAACAACCTCGCGGCGCACCCATTCGACAACGACAATCTGGACAACTCGTTCTCGATCAAGAACGCCGTGAAATACACGAGCGCGAATTACGCGGGCCTGAAATTCGGCGGTTTGTACGGCTTCAGCAACTCGGCCGGCCAGTTCTCGAACAACCGCGCGTGGAGCGCCGGTGCTTCGTACGACAACGGCCCGTTGAGCGTCGCGGCGGCTTACCTGCAACTGAACCAGTCGGGCAGCTCGAACCTGGGCGGCGCCGTGTCGCAAGGCGACGGCACCGCGGCGGTCGCGGCGAACCTGCAGCGCACCTTCGGCGCGGGCATCAACTACACGTACGGCCCGGCAACGGCCGGCTTCGTGTACACGCACACGCAACTCGACGGCATCACCGGCGTGGACGTCGGCGGCGTGACGTTGCCGGGTGTGGGCGGCACCAACCTGCATCTCGACAACTACGAGCTGAACGGTAAATACGCGCTGACGCCGGCCTTGAGCCTCGCGGCGTCGTACACGTTCACCGACGGCAAGATGTCGGGTTCGAACGGCTCGGGCGATCCGAAGTGGCACACGGTCTCGCTGCAAAGCGACTATTCGCTGAGCAAACGCACCGACGTGTACGTCGAAGGCGTGTATCAGCATGCGTCGGGCGAACTCGGCAACTTCGGCGCGAACGTCGCGTCGATCAACACGCTCGCGCCGTCGTCGACCGGCAACCAGGTGGCTGCGGCGGTCGGTCTGCGTCACCGCTTCTAAGTTTTTTCAGTGGTACCTTGCGCAGCGGATGCATCGATTCGCTGCGCAACCGAACCCGCGCGCGACACGATCGCGCGCGGGTTTTTTCATCGGGCTTACGGATCGGCGTACAACGCAGTCAGATAGTGACGACGTCGCCATGCGGTGGGTATACTGGGTCCGGCTGCCTTCCCTGCCGCAATGTGATTGCGGTTGAACGGCGGCTTCGTCGCGAAGCATGACGCACGCGTTGTAGCGCATCGCGTTACGCTTCGCCCGCGCCCCAAGTTCCCGCGCCTGACCGGGGACGCCGACGACCGGATCATGAAAAGACTTTTCCTGCTTGTCCCCGTTGCTGCCGTGACGGCTTGTCTCACTGCCTGTGGTTCCTCCAGCGGTCCGATCCGCGACGCTTCCCAGCCGATGATGTACGTGTCCTCGCAACGCGCTCCCGCCTACATCGCCGATTGCCTCGAAAGCCACTTGTCGCGTATGCGTATGTCGAACGTTGGCGGGGCGACCGAGATCGCGGTCGGCTCCGATTCGAACAACTCGTATTTCGTGACGCTGACGCCGTACAACGCCGGCTCCGTCATCAAGGTAATGCATCCGGCGAACGCACCGGACGATCCCCCTGAACCGGAAATGCGCTTTGATATCGCACGCTGCGCGACCTGAGATTCGAGTCGCCCGTTTGCATGTTGAAGGCCAGGCCGATACGCGATTTTTTTAACTCGCGGATCGGCTATTTTTTTATCCGCGCTTCTGCGAACATAGCCGCCCTTTGTTCTTCCAGACGGCGCGAGTTTCGATGGCATCCAGCAAAGCACATCACGCAACCGGGTTTGCGGCCGGCGTCATCGCGGCGGCGGTGGTCGCGCGGGTCGGCGGCGGCGGCTCATTTCATCTCGGTGTGTTGCTGAGCTTTATCGCGGGCGTGGCAGGCGCTACCGCGCCGGACTGGCTCGAAGTGGCGTGGTGGTCGAGAGCGCGTCGTCTGTGGATCACGCATCGCACGCTCACGCATTGGGGCGTGGGCTGGCTCGCGTTGCTCGCGGCGTCGTATCACTGGCTCGGCCATTCGGTATATGCCGCGCCGGCGTTCGGCTTCGCGTGCGGCGGTCTGATGCACCTGCTCGCCGATTGGCCCAACCCACTCGGCGTACCGTGGATCGCCGGGCGGCATTCGTTGAATCTGTGGAACAGCGGACACTGCGATCTGATCGTGGTGGCGGCTTCGTGGGTCGCGGCGTGGTTCGTCGGCCAGCATGTCTGGCTGCACGGCGTGCATGGGCTCACGATGCTGCGGTATTTGCGAGCGGGGTAATCACAACGATGGCGAGAATCCCGGTGGCTTAGCGGATCGCCGCCGCGTAGTTCGCGGGCGTCACGCCCAGCAAGCGCACGAACGCCCGCGTCATGTGACTCTGGTCGGCGAATCCCGCGGCGGCCGCGGCATCCGCGAGCGTCGCGCCTCGCGCGATCCACTGTCTTGCGAGTCCTACGCGCCGCTGCATCCGGTAAGCGTGCGGCGGCAGTCCCATGTGGTGCGCGAAACCACGCAGCAACTGAAAGCGGCTCAAGCCCGTGTCGACAGCAAGATCGGCTAGCGTGAGCGATGCGGAAGGATCGTCGTCGATACGGGCTTTCGCGCGCGCAATCGGCCCCAATGCATTCGCCGACGACACACGCGCCGGTTGCGTCGCATGAGCCCGGATCAAGTGTCCGAGCAGATCGAGCAACGCTTCCTCCCGCACCAGATCGTCGGGCACGGCGAGCGTCTCTACCGAGACTGCGAACAGCCTGTCGAACCGACGCTTCAGCAGGGGATCGCACGCGACCGGCCGGATCAACTCGAGTTCGCGCGCCGCCGCGCCGGTCAGTTCGCGGGCAACGCCGGTCAGCATCGACGGTTCGAAATACAGCATGCGCCACGCACGGCCGCGTTCGTCGAGCGGACTGCCGTCGTGGACTTCGCCGGGATTGACCATGATGGCGTCGTTGGCGCGCGCCTCGACGACGCCGCGCCCGCTCGCCGACCGATGCCCGCCGCTGACGATCACCCCGACACCAAAGCGATCATGCGAGTGACGCGGAAACGCGTGCGCGGTTTCGGCCACCGTCGCTTCGACGCCGGCAAGCGCGCAACGAGGCATGTGGACGCGACCGCGTGACATGACTGGCGGCCTCAGCAGCAGTGCCGCAACCACAAACGCCGAAGCCCAAGCTCACGCCCAGGTTGGCCGCCAGACGCGCGCATTACCCGCGCCCCTCGTCGCTGCGTTCGCCCTCGCGGATCTTGCCTTGCGACACGCTGCTGCCCGGCGGCACGCTATGCGTGAGCCACACATTGCCGCCGATCACGGAGCCGCGACCGATCGTGACGCGGCCGAGTATCGTCGCGCCGGCGTAGATCACCACGTCGTCCTCGACGATCGGATGGCGCGCGTTGCCCTTGACCAGCGTGCCGTCGAGATCCGCCGCGAAGCTCTTCGCGCCGAGCGTGACCGCCTGATACACCCGCACGCGTTCGCCGATGATGGCGGTCTCGCCGATCACGACACCCGTGCCGTGGTCGATAAAGAAGCTCGGGCCGATGGTCGCGCCAGGGTGAATGTCGATCCCGGTTGCCGAATGCGCGATCTCGTTGATGAAGCGCGCCAGCAGCGGCACGCCGAGCCGATGCAACGCATGCGCCAGCCGATGGTGCGTCATGGCCCACACGCCGGGATAGCAAAGCAGGATTTCGGTGATGTGCTGCGCGGCCGGGTCGCCGGTAAAGGCTGCCTGAATGTCGCTGACCAGCAGCGCACGAATGCCGGGCAACTGCGTGCCGAATTCACGCGCCACGTCGAACGCGCGCGCCTTCAGTTCGGCCTCCGGTGTCGCGCCGAACTCGGGCAGAAAACGCAACGCGCGGCGGATCTGTTCCGCGAGCAGACGCAGCGTACTTTCGAGCGTGTGGCCGACGTAATAGTCGACGGTTTCATCCGTCAGATCGGGGGCGCCGTAGTGCGTGGGAAACAACGCCGCGCGCAAGCCGGCGACGATGTCGATCACCGCGTCGCGCGACGGCAGCTCGCGAATACCGAGCGGATGCCGCGTGCGATGCAATTCTTCGCGCGACGCGCGCAGGGCCGCAACGATCTGTTCGAGACCCCAGTTATGGGCAGGCACATTAGGCATAAAAGGACAGCGCCGCGCGCGGGCGCGGTTCAGAGTGATTGTGCCAAGAGATTACCGCGTTTTGCCGCGGCTCGCGCAGCGCCGGTTCGTGCTCGGCTTTGCCGCGTGTTCCGTCACGTGCGGCTCTCGCGCGCGGCGTTGCGATGCGCGCGACGAGTCTGACTCAGATGGTCACGCTGCTCGCGTCGATCCAGCGCACGGCCCAGTCGCGCGCGTGCGCAATGGCGGAACCTTCGTCGGGAAAGCGCAAGTCGGTGGGGAAAAAACGGTTGGCGACCAGCTCGCCGTCGCTCGAGCGCGAGATGACTACATAGGGTTGCCAGGAGCCATCGCCCGCGCGTGCGGGCGCGCAATTTAACAAATAGCCGCGATGTGTGAATGCAGCATCGAAGTGCATGTGTCACCCGCCCTGACGGCCCCATAAATGTTTTCAGTAGCGCACGGTTGCCTGTTTGCGGCGTGTTACCGGCCACGATGAAATGGCCGGACAAATGTCGTCAATTTAACCGCGCTGCGCTCGTCGGAGTAAGATCATACTCTGTAGAAAATACGCGTCCATTAAAAAAAACGAAAAGAATTCTGGACGTAATCGCCAAGCCAAATGCGCGCCGCACGTTAGGGCGGCGCAAGGGCCGTGCAAGTCGCGCGCCCACCTTTTGTCCCAGGCGGAACGGGTTTTGCTGCACTTCACCCATGTCCTCTTCCAAGGAGAATGCATGATGAACAGCGATATCAACAAGCCAGCAGACACCAGCGCGCAACCGCGTACGAGCGGCCCGACCACGACGGAATTGCACAACGACCGCACGCACGACAGCACCGTCGACACCGACGGCAAGAACCTCGAAGCCGCGCGTATCGCGGGCCTCAGCCCGATCGCGCCGGACGAGATCACCACCTCCAACGCAACGCTCGTCAACAGCGTGCCGGAAGCGCTCGACGGAATGGCCGGTTTCGACAGCCGGGTCGGCGGCAATCATCTGCTGCTGGCGCTCGAACCTGGTTACACCGTGATCGACCGCGGCATGGTCGCGCCGCGAGAAAACTATTCCGCCGATCATCAGTTCGACGATCCGCGTCCCGTCGGCAGTCGCCAGGACCGCGGCCGCATTCACTATGCGCTCAATCATTTGCGGCCGGCGCGCGTGATCGAATTACATCGGGTGAAATAAGCATTCGCATTTCGCGCATGTTTTATGTCTGTTTGAATCGGCGCGCGTGGCCTGATTAAACCGTGTGTGTCGAAGCGCGCACCGTTTGAATAACGGCGCGCGTTTTGCTTCAGCTTGCTTTGCGCCCGCCACGTATTGCAGCGCAGCGATTAGAAACTGCGGGTTGCAGGACCTGCGCGTCGTCGCGCCTTTTTCGCGCGGCCGGCGCCCGGCACAATCAAGCGCACGTCAACCCTCAACGGAACAGCAGATGAAAAAGATCGTCGTGATCGGCGCCACCGGTACGCTCGGCCAGGCAGTCAGCGCGGAATTGAAGGCGCGCAATGAAGTGATCGAAGTGGGCGCGACGCGCGGCCAGTATCGTGCCGACATTACCGACCCCGCGAGCGTCGAGCAACTCTTCCGCGAGATTGGCAAAGTAGACGGCGTCGTCACCGCGACCGGCAAGGTGCATTTCGGCCCGCTGGCGGACATGAATGTCGAACAGTTCTGGGTCGGCCTGCGCGACAAGCTGATGGGCCAGGTCAACGTGGTGCTGGCCGCGCAGCAGTACATGAACGACGGCGGTTCGTTCACGCTGACGAGCGGCATTCTCGCCGACGAGCCGATTCGTCTAGGTGCGAGCGCGACGACCGTCAACCTGGCGCTCGAAGGTTTCGTGCGCGGCGCGGCGATCGAATTGCCACGCGGCATCCGTATTAACGTGGTGAGTCCGACGGTGCTGACCGAAGCGCTCGACGCTTATGCGCCCTTCTTCCGCGGCTTCGAGCCGGTGACCGCGCAGCGCGCGGCGCTCGCTTACGTGCGTAGTGTGGAAGGCGCGGAGACGGGCCGCGTGTATCGCGTCGGTTATTGATCTGATCGACGCGGACAGCGGCGATGCGGCGGTCACACCGCATCGCCGCTGTCCGTTAACAAAACGCCGCGTTGCTTCGCGGCGGTGGCCGCGTGAGCGTGAGATAGTCAACCGCCCGGCACGCCCTGCGTATTCACGTAGACCGAGTACAAGCCGTGGCTCGCCGCCATGAACAGCCGGTTGCGATGCCGGCCGCCGAAGCACACGTTCGCGCAACGTTCCGGCAACGCAATGTGGCCGATCGCTTCGCCTTGTGGCGTGAAGATGCGCACGCCGTCGAGTTCGTCGCTGCCCATCCCCCAGCCGCACCACAGATTGCCGTGAACATCGACGCGAAAGCCGTCCGGTGTGCCGGGACCGGCGTCGATCAGCACACGGTTATTCGACAATGACTCGCCATGGCCGGCGACGTCGAATGCGCGAATCTTGCGCGGCTCGCCACGCGATTCGACAACATACAGCACCGACTCGTCCGGGGAGAACGCCAGGCCGTTCGGGCCCAGCACGTCGTCGGCAACCACGCTCACCTCGCCCGATTGACCGTCGATGCGATACACGCACGCGGGCAATTCCGACGCCTGACGCTCGCCCTCATAAAAACTGTCGATACCGAAGGTCGGGTCGGTGAACCAGATCGAGCCGTCCGTCTTCACAACCACGTCGTTCGGCGAATTGAAGCGCTTGCCGCGATAACGGTCCGCGAGCACGGTAATCGAACCGTCGTATTCGGTGCGCGTGACGCGGCGCGTCAGATGCTCGCAACTGACGAGACGCCCCTGCCGGTCGCGCGTATGACCGTTCGCATTGTTCGACGACTGCCGGAACGTGCTGACCGTGCCGCTCGTTTCATCCCAGCGCAGAATGCGATCGTTCGGAATGTCGCTCCACAGCAGATATCGGCCGTCCCCGAACCAGACCGGGCCCTCCGACCAGCGCGCGCCCTGATACAGACACTCGACGGAGGCGGACGCCAGCATCAGCGCCTTGAAGCGCGGATCGAGCACGCGAATGGAGGGATCGGGATAGCGTCGGCTGGTGTCGGTCATGCTGGGGCGTGGATGGGGGCGTGAGTGAGGACGGTTTAGGCGCGTGACGCGAAAGTGTGACGGAGTAGGTGGGGTCCGCGCGAGGCGCAGCATTTTCCCGTAGTCGCGGCCAGTTGCGGAAATCGCATAGGCGAGCGATTTGGCCCATTGAAGGTAGCACCGGGTTCGCAAGGTTGTCAAACAACCTGAAACTCGCAGCGCCGCGTCGAACCTCAGGGAAACGAGGACGAAGATTAGAGCAGCGCTCGGTCTATTTTGTATGACAATAGCGGCAGGCGCGCAAAACAGCGGCACATCGCGGCACGCGCGAGCCGTCAAAAAAAACAGGCATTTGGCATTTAGGGTTCTTTTTGCCTTAAATTTCGGCAAAAAATGGCCGATTGGAATGGGTTTCACAGTTATGCTGCCAATGCCATGCATCAAAATGGCGGCTAACGCGAGAATCTCCCGTTCAAATGAACAATGAATGCCGATTGGGTGGGAGATTCAGGTAGACAGAGCCGTTCATTCGCCGCTTCGCAGAATCACGGAAATGATGTTTCCTTCGAGAAACTCACCCGGCTTTGCAAAATATTTTTTGGTGATAGATTGTGAAGATAACAACAACCGCAGGCCATGCCCTACTGCAAATAACCGCAGCCGGCTGCTTGCGAGTCTGAGAGAGCCAAAATTGTCGCTACATTTTATCGAGCAGATGGCACCGCTACTGAACGCCGCCGACGAAACGGAATGGTTCGGTGCAATCACGGGCCTTGCCGAGACGTGGGGCTTCGACAAGCTTTTGATCGCCATGCTGCCGCGTCCGACCATCCGGCTCGAAGACGCCTATATCCGCAGCACGTACGCGCCGGTCTGGCGCCGTACCTACGACGAGCAGGGAATGGTTCACATCGACCCGACGGTCGCGCATTCCATGACGCGCTCCACGCCGCTGATCTGGTCGCCGGATATCTTCGAAAGCGACGCGCAGCAGGCCATGTTTGAAGAAGCGCGCTCGCATGGGCTACGCGCCGGCGTGACGTTGCCGATTCATGGTCCGAATCAGGAAGCCGGCATGATGTGCTTCGTCAACGACACCAACCCGAACGAGGCGTTCTGGCGTCATATCGACGTGGCACTGCCGAATTTGCTGTTATTGCGCGATCTGGTAATCGATACCAGTCAGAAGCATTTGAATACGCACGCTCAGACTTTGCTGCCCAAGCTGACGCCGCGCGAGCGCGAATGCCTGAAATGGACCGCGCGCGGCAAATCCACCTGGGAGATCTCCCATATCCTGAACTGTTCGGAAGCCGTGGTGAACTTCCACATGAAGAACATCAGGACGAAATTCGGGGTGAATTCGCGGCGCGCGGCGGCCGTGATTGCCGCACAACTCGGGCTTATTGACCCGGGTTGAGCAACGCGGCGGCGTCGCGGCTGAACAGCACGCGTTCGGCACGGCCCAGATCCGCGTCCGAAACAGTCTTGGTGAAATACAGACCGAGCAGAATCGACACCGGCGCCGGAATTTCCGCGCCCGATTCAAACCGGCTGCCGCGCGACTGCGTCACGCCGAAACGAGCCCAGAACCGGCGCTGGCTCTCTTTCTTCTTTTTGCGATAAGCGATGATGAGCACGCGGTCGACCGCCGTGGAAGGCTCGGCAGTACGGGTTTGCAGGCCGGTTTGCGGTTGCCAGTGATTTTCGAGAAGTTCCATTTTCGTGTCCTGTCGGTTAAGTACGGATGCCTGTCTCGAATTCTGCGTTACCCGATAAGCATTCACACCTACCTAGGTAGGTAGGTGGCAGCGCGATTCATAATGCATAAGTTTTCCTGCGTATTGGCTACCCCAACACGTTCAGGAGAACGTCATGCAACCAGTAATCCGGATTGGAATGCGTCAGGAATTTGACAACGAAGACATCAACGAGATGTACCGCCTGCGGGCTCGGGTGTTTCAGGGCCGGCTAGGCTGGGAAACGCCGACCATCGCGGGCATGGAGGTCGACGGCTACGATGCCCTCGGGCCGCTCTACATGCTGATTCAGGACGAAAACGGCCGAGTGCGCGGCTGCTGGCGCCTGATGCCGACCGAGGGTCCGAACATGCTGAGGGACACGTTCCCGCAATTGCTGCATGGCGAAGCGGCGCCCGCCGGGCGGACCATCTGGGAATTGAGCCGGTTTGCGATCGAAACCAGCGGCGAAGACCAGTCGTTCGGTTTTGCGGACCTGACCATGCACGCTATCCGGGAAGTCATCCGGTACGCGATCCAGATGGGTTTTACGAGTTATGTCACGGTGACCACCACGGCAATCGAGCGGATGCTACGCAAGACCGGCATGGACATCAGCCGGATCGGGCCGCCCGTGCAGATCGGCGTGGAACGCGCCGTGGCGCTGGACGTGGCCATTAGCGAGAAGACCCGACTCGCGCTGTTCGGGCCGATGGCGGCGGCGGCGTAACCGCCATGAACTGCTTTAACCGCTGCACCTCTGTTCAACCCGCTTAACCTGCGTGACCGCTGCCGCCGTGCCAACCATGCCGCGGCAGCGCAACGCCCGCCTGACGATCGCCTGACGACTCAGGAACCGAACATCCGTTCGAGCGCATTCCCCAGATGCGCCCGCATCGCCGCGCCCGCCGCCGTCGGGTCTTGCCGGCGAATCGCCTCCAGCACGGCCAGATGCTCGTCCTGCACCAGTCGGTGCCGCTCTACCGTCTTCACCAGCGAAAGATTGCGCGACAGATTCATGCTGAACAGGATCTGTTCTTCGATAAACGACATGACCGTGATGAAAAAAGGGTTTCTGGACGCGCGCGCCACCGCCAGGTGGAACACGAAGTCGTCATTCGCGCCGGCCTCCTGCGTTTCGCCGGTGCGTTCCAGCTGATCCCATGCATGCTGGATCGCGGCAATATCGTCGACGTCGGCTTTTAGCGCGGCATGCTCGGCCGCGCCGGCTTCCGTGACCATCCGGAATTCGTAGCAGCGACGGATGTCGGACAGCGTCTCGAGCGGCGCGAAACGTCGTACGTCCGGATCGGGCCGACGCGCGACGGTCGTGCCCGAACCATGCCGCGTCATGATGATGCCGTCCGCCCGCAGACGGGCCAAGGCTTCCCGCACCGTCGGCCGCGACGTCGCAAAGCGTTCCGCCAGCGCGTGCTCGGTGGGCAAGCGCTCACCTTCCTTGTACTCGCCCTCGACAATGCGATTCAGAATATCGCCGTAGATCTTGTCGGGGAGACCCGTGGTTTTGCGCTCGTTCATCAGCGGACTGAATCAGCTTGTCTGAGTAGGTCTTAATTGTAAGGCCAACCCCGCGCTATCTTGATGAGGATATGCGTCTCGTATCCGCGTTCAGGTTATGGACGCACAGGCTTTGAAGCGCAGACCGCGCTTTACATCGCCATCACAGAATTTGACAAGTCTTTGATTTACATCCGGCCTGTCTGCATCTTTTTCAGCGATCATTTAAGCTCGCATCGGCAAGGAATCGCCAAACCCTCTTTCAGACGCGGAGTCGATATGTACACACGCATTCTTGTAGCGGTCGACGGGAGTAACACGTCACGCCGTGCCTTCGAAGCGGCGCTCGCGCTCGCCAAGTCCAGCGGCGCCGTGTTGCAGCCTTTCTATGTCGTCGAAAACACGCCGCTGTATTTCGAAGCGCCCGGCTACGACCCGTCCGTATTGCGTAACCGTCTCGTCGAAGAAGGCAAGGAGCTCGGCGCGGAATTCGCCAAGGCCATGGTCGAGCAAGGCGTGAAGGGCGAACTCGTGGTGGGCGAAGCGACGTCGCTCGACGACGTTTCAAGCACCGTGCTAAAGGCCGCCGCCGCATTCAATGCCGATCTGCTGGTCATGGGCACGCACGGCCGGCGCGGGGTGCAGCGACTGATTCTCGGCAGCGTGGCCGAGCGCTGCGTGCGTCAGGCAAACTTGCCGGTGCTGCTGATCCCCTCCGCCGCGGGCAAGGATAGCGAAGCCGCGTGACGGATAGCAATCTGCCGGAACGCATCGCACGGCAGTCCGCATGCCATTCACGCGGACCTGATATCGCTCAAGATGCCTAACTGTTCGTGCGCGTCATTTTGCCGCTAAATACGGGACGCGGCCGGTGGGACAATCAGTCATTACCCTGACAACTGGCTGCAGAACATGCTGACTTCCACCACGGCCGCGCCCGTCGCCCGTACCGACGATTCCATCGCAAGCTCAACGCCGGTGCGCGGCGGCCGACGTGCATCGACCTTCCGTCCGAGCACGCGCAGCACCGCCCGCTGTTCGAGTTGCGCAATGCGTCAACTCTGCATGCCGCAAGGCTTGTCGCCCGACGAGTTGACCAAGCTCGAAACGCTGATCTGTTCAGCGCGCTCCGTGCAGCGCGGCGAAGCGCTGTATCGCAGCGGCGATCGCTTCGACAGTATCTACGCCGTGCGCTCCGGCTCGATGAAAACCGTCATGGCGCACCGCGACGGCCGCGAGCAGGTCACCGGTCTGCGTCTCGCCGGCGAGGCGCTCGGTCTCGACGGCATCAGCGAAGACATGCACGCATGCAGCGCCCTCGCCCTCGAAGACAGCACCGTGTGCATCGTCCCGTACACCGCGCTCAAATCGCTGTGCCGCGAAATCGGCTCAATGCAGGAACGCCTGCATAAGCTGCTGGGCGAGCAGATTGTTCGCGAGGCCGCGCAGATGATGGTGCTCGGTTCGCTGTCGGCAGACGAACGGGTCGCGGCTTTCCTGCTCGACGTGTCGGAGCGCAATGCGCAACGCGGCTATTCGTCGGCGGAATTCAACTTGCGGATGACGCGCGAGGACATGGGCAGCTACCTCGGCATGACGCTCGAAACCGTGAGCCGTACCCTGTCAAGATTTCAAAAGCGCGGGCTGATCGACATACAGGGTAAGCACATCCGGATCGTCGATCTGGACGGTCTGCGGCATCTCTAAGCGAGCGGTCTGCCGCGCGGACCGTATAGCCGCGCGTGACTACGGTTCGCCGCCGCGGTTTCGGTCGGCTTTTAGCTGGATCGCGCCGGTTTCCGTCCACGCGCAGCCATCGTGGCACGGCTCCTGCGACTCGGGTACAGTCTTGAGTCTGTCCCCCCGCAAGGAGACCCGGCGAAATGAACCGCGACCCCGCCCCGCATCACCCGCTCGTCCAGCGCCTGATCGACGCGCGTCGAATCACCGACGATCTGTTTGCTATCGTCAAACCCGAGTTTTTATACGAGCGGCCGATCCGCGAGCGTCATCGCATCGTGTTTTATATCGGCCATCTGGAAGCTTTCGATCGTAATCTGTTCGATCAACGCCTATGCGATCTCCCGGCGTTCGACCCGCACCTCGATCAGCTTTTCGCGTTCGGCATCGATCCCGTCGACGGCGGTTTTCCCACCGACCAACCCGGTGACTGGCCCTCACTCGACACGATACGCGATTACGCGTCGCGCGCCCGTGAGCAGATCGACCGTGAGGTCGGTGCGCTTGCGGACAGGGCACCTCCCGGCCTAGCAGATAACGCGCAAGCGGCCGCCACGGAGCAGCTATTGAACGTCGCGATCGAACATCGGTTGATGCACGCGGAGACGCTCGCGTACATGCTGCATCAACTACCGCTCGAACAAAAGGTCAGCGGGCTCAATGAGCCGGTGGCGACCCAGCCCGGGCGCACGGAGGCGTTGGCGTCGATGGTCCACGTGCCGGCCGGCACAGCCGTGCTCGGCATGTCGCGCGACGCCGGGCAATTCGGTTGGGACAATGAATTCGGCGAGATGCACGTGGAGGTTCCCGCCTTCGAGATCGACCGTCACATGGTGACGAACGGCGCGTTTCTCGCCTTCATCGAAGCAGGCGGGTATCGCGAACGCCGGTGGTGGTCCGACAAGGATTGGGCGTGGAAGGCAGCCGAGCGGATCGAGCATCCCGCCTGCTGGTCGCCACGCGACGCGCGCGGCCCACACGGCCCGCAAGCCGCCTGGACGCTGCGCACCATGTTCGACGACGTGCCGCTGCCGCTCGACTGGCCCGCCTACGTCAGTCACGCCGAAGCCAGCGCCTACGCGCGTTGGGCCGGCAAGACGCTGCCCACCGAGGCGCAGTGGCAACGCGCAGCGCACGGCGCGCCACACGCCGCATCCGGCAATTTCGATTTCCGCAGTTGGGATCCGCGCCCCGTCGACGCCTATCCGGACAACGTCAGCGCATTCGGCGTGGAAGGTCAGTTCGGCAACGGCTGGGAGTGGACTTCGACGCTGTTCGACGCGTTGCCGGGATTCGAAGCGTTTCCGTTCTATCTGGGCTACTCGGCCAATTTCTTCGACGGCCAGCATTACGTGATCAAAGGCGGATCGGCACGCACCGCGCAATGCATGTTGCGGCCGGCTTTCCGCAACTGGTTTCAACCGCATTACCAGTATGTCTATGCCGGGTTCCGGTGTGTGAACGCGTGAAGCCGTAATGCCGGGGCAATGTCGTCAACCTGACGACATTGCCCCGCTCGCTGATCTCGCTCACGCTACCTGCACCGGCCTATCGCTGCGCTCGTCCGACACGTCGACAATTTTCCCGTCGCGCACGCGAACGATTCTGTCCGCCGCGTCGAAAAAGCGGTCGTCGTGCGAGATGGCAATAATCGTCTTGCCCATCTGCTTGAGCTCCGGCAGGAACTCCCGATAAAACACCCGGCGGAACGTCGGGTCCTGATCCGCGGCCCACTCGTCGAGCATGATGATGGGCCGCGCCTCCAGCATGGCCTGCACCAGCGCGAGGCGTTTGCGCTGCCCGGTCGACAGATCCGTCGTACTGAAGGCGCCATCTTCGACACGCACCTTATGCGCGATCTCGAGCCGCTCGAGCGCCTCACGCGCGCGCTGCACATCGCCCGGGTCGTTGGTTACGAAGTCGTCGAACAGGTAGTAATCGGCGAACACCGCCGAAAACAACTGCCTATAGCTGTCCACCCTGTCATGCCGCACCGGCTCGCCGTTCAGCAGCAGTTCGCCGTCTTGCGGCGCGTACAGCCCGAGCAACAGCTTGATGAGCGTGGTCTTGCCACAACCATTCTCACCGACGATAAAAATGATCTCGCCGCGCCGCACTTCCAGATCGACCGGTCCCAGCGCAAAACCCGACGCGCCCGACGGCGACGGAAACGCATACGACGCCCCCCGCAACGCGATCCGCTCAAATTCCGGCAACGCCGCAACCGGCGCGTCGATCAGCAGATCCGGCTCGCGATTGGCGAATTCGGCGGACAGCTCGGCGATGCGCCGGAACGACACTTGCGCCTGCCCCAGCGCCGGCAACGCGCTCGACAACTGCTGCACCGGACCCTTCACGTACAGCAGCACGATCACGAAACCGCTCACCACCGACGACGCCACGCCGAGCCGATGCTGCAGCGCCACCATCAAGCCGATCACGACGAAGAACAGCACCGACGACGTGCTTTCATGCAGCCAGTAGAGGCTCATCGCCTTCGTCTTGAGTTGCGAGATCATGTCGATCGCGCCGCCCAGCTGCGCATCGTAAACACGCCGACGGCGGCCGCGATTCATGCGCAGTTCCTTCGCGCCCTCGGTAATCGAACGATATTGCTTCTGCAGATCGTCCTGCGCGTCGCGCACCTGATCGTAGTAGGTGTTCCAGCGACTCCGCGCCCAGCGCGCCATCAACAACCCCGCCACGATCGCGAAGGCCGCGAGCCCGAACAGCACCGGCGACAACAACAGCAGATACACGATGCAGCCCAGCGTCAGCGCAAACGCGATCGCGTAGCTCGAAAAACTGAACGTGAACACGCTGATCGTATCGATGTCGCCATTGAGCGTGGCAAGCAGCCGGTGCACGCGATGCTGCTCGATCGCGGCGAGCGGCGCGCAGACGATTCGCGACGAGATGTCCTTGCGCAACGCCGCGATCACCTTCTGTCCGACCACGCTGTTCGCGAGACCCGCGATCAGGTTGCCGCCCACGGTCAGCGCGCACAGTCCCGCGAAAGCCCACGCGGTACGCTCGCTGACGCCGCCCGCTTCATGCAGTCCATCGTTGACCGCCGCCAGCAGCCATGCGGTCGAAAAGCCGCCGATACAACCCATCACCGTTGCGAACAGCGTCAGCGGCCAGAAACCGCCGATCAGCCGCAGCGCCTCGCGCATCGCATGGGTGGCGGGCCGCGTCGACGCGGCCTTTGCCTGGTCCTTCTGTTTCGCCTGATTCATCGTACTTCTCCTTAATTCGTGTCGCGCCGCGCGGCTTCAGCGGCCCAGCGACCACATCAGGTAAAGACCGCCGGCGATCATCGCGAGCAGGCCGGCCGGCATCTGCTGCGGAAACAGCACGTTGCGGCTGAGCCAGTCGGACACGACCATCAGCATCGCGCCGAGCAAGGTCGACGCCATCAGTTCCGTGGCGGCGCGACGAAATCCCATGCGTCGTGCCATATGCGGCGCCATCAAGCCGATGAACGACAACGGCCCGACTATCATCGCCGCCGCCGCGCTCAGCAACGCCGCGAGCAGCAGAATCAGAAACCGCGCGCGCCGCACCGCCACCCCGAGCGACGCCGACACCGACGCGCCCAGCGGAAAGATATCGAGCCAGCGCGTGCACAGCAGGGCCAGCGCGAACAGCACGACGGCGAGCACCACCGCCGCGGACGCCATGTTGGCGTCGATCAGATAGGTGGAGCCCATCAGCAGATTGCGCAACATCGGCGCATAAGGCCCGCTGCCCGCGATCACCAGCCCGAACACGGCCTGCGAGAGCGAACCGACGGCGATCCCCGCGAGCAGCAGTTGCTCCGTGGCGAAGCCGCTGCGTTTGGCGAGCGCGAGCATGGCCAGCAAGGTCGCGAGCGCGCCGACGCCGCACGCGACGAACATCAGCGGCGCACCGGGCGCGCGCACCAGCAGCACCAGCGCGATCATACCGAGCAGGCTGCCGCCGCTGATACCTAACACTTCGGGGCTCGCCATCGGATTGCCGCTCAGGCGTTGCAGCAGCGTGCCGGCCAACGCGAGCAGCGCGCCCACTGCCAGCGCGCTTTCAATGCGCGGCGCACGCCAGTGCCACAAGCCGGCCCATTCCGCCGACGTCGCCCAATGCCAGCCCGACACGCCGCGACCAAAGCCCGCCGCGATCACCACCGCCGCCACCAACGCAAGCGCCGCACCGATCAGCAGACGACGCGTCGTGCGCGGCGCCTGCGGTATGGCGAAGTGCATGCGCTCCGCGTGCGGCGGCGCCGCGCGTGCTTTCAGACGCGGCACCAGCCACAGCAGCAACGGACCGCCGAACAGCGCGGTCGCCGCGCCGGTGGGCAGCAATTCGCCGGCAAGTCCGCCGACTTGCTGGATCGCCTGATCGGTGGCCCAGAGCAGCAGCGCGCCGATCACCGGCGCCCACGTCAACTGGTCACGCAGACGGCGCGCGCCACAGGCCCGTGCGATGGCCGGCGCGGCGAGTCCAATGAAGCCGATCACGCCGACCGCCGCGACGACGAACGCCGTCAACGCGACCGCCGCCGCGAGCGCGAGAAAGCGCGTGCGCGTAAGCGACAGGCCGAGACTGCGCGCTCCGGCGTCGTCGAGGCCGGCCAGCGTCAGCGGCCGCACGAGCGCGGCGCACAGCGCGGCGCAGACCACCACGCGCGGCACCAGCCAGAGCGTGGTGTGCCAGTCTTGCTGCGCAAGCGCGCCGCCGCCCCAAATGAACATCGCCGTAAGCGAGCGTTCGTAGATGATGGACAGCGCCAGGCTGATCGCGCCGCAATACAGGTTGACGATCATGCCGCCCAGCACCAGCGTGGTCGGCGCGAACGCGCGCCGCGAGGCCAGCACGAAAACGAACAGCATCGCGAGCGCGCCGCCCGCCAGCGCGACGCCTTCGCGCCACGCGAGCAGCCACGCGGGCGCCCACAAAGTGGCCAGCAGCAACGCGAGATACGAGCCCGCCGACACCCCCACGGTCATCGGTTCGGCGAGCGGATTGCGCAACACCTGCTGCAACACCACGCCGGCGAGCGCCAGCGCCGCGCCACACAGGAGCGACAACGCGAGGCGCGGCAACCAGCTGTAATGCACCACCATCGCGCGAATATCGTCGACGTCCGGCGAGAAAATCGCCCGCAACCAGTCGGCCGGCGGCAAGTGGGAGGCGAGCCCGCGCAACGTCAAAGCCGCCGCGAAGACGAACAGGCCAAACATGGCCAGCAACGGGCGGCGCGCATGCCACACGCCCGGCGAACGCCCGAGGGAAAGATCATGCATCGTGCGCCTCCGGCAACAGCACATCGGCCAATTGACGCGCGAAACGCGCGCCGCTGAAGAGCGCGCCACCTTGCGACACCTTGGGCATGCCGGCCACGCGCTGCGCGCGCACGAACGGCAGACTGCGCCACAACACGCCGTCCGCGAGCGTGGCGCGGGCCGCTTCCGGCAGCGGTTCGATATAGACGAGGCGCGCGTCGGCGACGTCGGCGAGGCGCGTGAAATCCGTCACGGCATAGCCGCGTGCGTTGGTCTCGTGAGTCCATGCGTTGCGCAGACCTACGCGCTCCATCACGTCGCCGAACAAACTGCCTTCGCCGTAGACGAGCAGATGGCGGTCGTCGACGAACTCGACCATGAACACCGGTTGCCGTGCGATCGAAGCGCTGCTCGCCGCATTCGACGCGAAACGCGCGCGCACGGCTTCAAGCGAGGCATCGGCCGACGCGATCGCCGCCTCGCCTTGCGGCTCGCGGCCGAGCATTCGCGCGAGACGCCGTGTTTCGTTGCCGATCTGCCGCCAGGGCTCGACGCCCTTGGCGGACAACGCGATCGTGAGAGTCGGCGCGATCCGGTGCAGTTGTCCGAGCAACGGTTGATGCGCGGGCGTCACCAGCATCAGGTCGGGCCGCAACTGTTCGAGCAATTCGAAATTCGGCTGATACAACAGCCCGATATCGACCACGCCCTGAGGCAGCGGCGGCGCGACGTTGGTGCGCCGATACCAGTCGGGCACCGACGTGGCGAGCGGCGTCACGCCGAGGGTCAGCAGCATTTCGGTGAGACCGAAGTCCATCACCACGATGCGCGACGGCACAACCGCCAGTCGCGCATTCGCGCCAGAAGCGGCGACCGGAGGAGCACCCGGCGCCGCCGAGGCAGCGCTCGCCGAGGCAGCCGCCGCCCGCGCGGCCACGCCCGTCAGCGCGCAAGCAAGCCCGACCGCCGTGAGGCCGAGCATACGACGTCGTTGCATGTGCGCTCTCCTCAACTCGGATAACACACGGGCACGCCGCCGCGCGTGTTCTGCACGGTTTCCATCGGCACGCCGTAAATGGATTGCAAAACCTCGGGACGGCAGATTTCGGCAGGCGTGCCGCGCACCAGCAGATGCCCGCTGTGCAGCGCGACCATCTCGTCGCAGAAACGTGCCGCCATGTTGATGTCGTGCAGCACGACCACGACGCCGAGTCCGCGGGTCTCGCTCAGACGCCGCACGAGGCCGAGCACTTCGAGTTGATGCGCGATGTCGAGCGCCGAAATCGGTTCGTCGAGCAGCAGGCAGTCGCTGTCCTGCGCGACCAGCATGGCGAGCCACACGCGCTGACGCTCGCCGCCCGAGAGCTGGTCGACGTAACGCTGGGCGTAGTGCTGCACGTCGGTGAGGGCCATCGCCTCATCGACGGTTTGAGCGTCTTTCGCGGTGAAGCGGCCGAGCGCGCCGTGCCACGGATAACGGCCCAGCGCGACGAGTTCGCGCACCGTCATGCCGTCGGCGGCCGGCGGCTGTTGCGGCAGATAGGCGACCTTGCGGGCGAATTCGCGCGACTCCCAGGCGTCGAGCGCGCGGCCCGCGAAGCGCAGCGTGCCGCGTGTCGGCGTGTGTTGACGCGCGAGCACACGCAACAGCGTGGTCTTGCCCGAACCATTGTGACCGATCAAACCGCATACGCGGCCGCGCGCGAGCCGCAGACTCACGTCCGCCAGCAGCGTGCGACCGCCCGCTTCCACGCTCAGGCCCTCGGCTTCGTAAAGCGCTTCGCCCTCGCGTTGCAGGCCTTCGCGAGCGGATTCCATCAACGCCGTTGCCAATCCTTTTCTCCTGTCAAACCAAAGCGAGCCCGCTACGCGTCGTCGACGCGTAGCGGGCTCGATGCTCATGCCAGTCTTACCACTGATACTTCGCGGTGCCGAACACGCCGATCGTCGAACCGTAGTAGCACGCGCCGCCCGAACAATACGCCACGTACTTGCGATTCGCGAGGTTAGTGCCGTTCAGCGCGAACTTCCAGTTGCTGATGTCGTAGTGCACAGCGGCATCGAGCAACACGACGCTGCTCACGTCGAATGAATTGGCCGTGTCGCCCGCCGACATGCCGATATAGCGCACCCCGCCGCCGAAGCCGAGCCCACGCAGCGGACCCGCGTGCAGCGTGTAATCGGCCCAGATCGACGCCAGATTGCGCGGTGCCATCGTAGGCCGCTTACCGAGCTGCGACGCCACGTTGGACTGCGTGACCACCTGGTTCAGATACGTGTATGAAGCGATCGCCGACAGACTGTCGGAGAGTTGCACGCGGCCTTCGAGTTCGAGACCGCGCGAGCGCACTTCACCCGTTTGCACCGCGTAACCCGGGTGCAGCGAGTCGGTAGTCGACACGTTCTGTTGCGTCAGGTTGAACAGCGCAGCCGTGAACAAGGCGTTGTAGTTCTTCGGCTGATACTTCACGCCGACTTCGTATTCCTGACCGGTGGTCGGCACCAGCGCCTGATTCGCGAAGTTCACGCCGGTTGTCGGCTGGAACGATTTCGCGTAGACGAAGTACGGTGCGATGCCCGAGTCGAACAGATACGACAGGCCGCCGCGCCACGTGAACGCGTGCGGCGTCTGGTTCTGCACCGAAGCCGCGGTCGGCGTGACCGACTGGATGTTGGTCGAACTCCAGTCGTTACGCGCGCCGAGCGTCAGCAGCCAGCGGCCGTATTCGATCTGGTCCTGGATGTAGACGCCGACCTGATCGGTGGCGGTGTCGACGCGCTTGTTGGTCGTCGTGATCTGGCGGAGCGTCGAATAGTTCGGCGCGAACGGATTGAGCGTACCGACCGCGCCTGTACCCGAGTTCGCACCGTTCAACAGGCGCTGATAGTCGAGCCCGAACAACACGGTCTGCTTGACGGCGCCGGTCGAGAACTTCGCCTCGATCTGGTTATCCATATCGAACTGACTCAGATGCTCGCGATCGAGGAACGCGTTCATGGTCAGCACTTTGTTCGACCCCGCCACCCAGTTGCCGAAGAAGGTCTGGTGATAGTCGATGTCGTCGTGCATGTAGCGCGCGTTCGAACGGAACGTGAAGATCGGGCTGATCTTCTGTTCGAACTGATAACCCACGGCGTACTGAGTGCGGCGGAAGTAATCGTCGTTCGGATTGCCGACGTAGGTGCCCGTGCCGATCGTGCCGTTCGGGTTGAAGGTCGCCACGCCGCTTACCGGCAGCGAGTCGAACAGACCGCCCGCCGGGTCGCGCTGGTATTGCGCGTACAGCGTCAGCGAGGTGTCCTTGGTCGGACGGATCGTGACGCTCGGCGCGATCGCGAGACGCTGGTCCTTGATGCCGTTCACCTGAGTATCCGAATCGCGGCCCAGACCGGTCACGCGGTACAGCACGGTGCCGGCCTCGTCGACCTTGCCGCCCATATCGAAGCCCACTTCATAGCGGTCGTGATTGCCGAACTGCAGCATCAACTCGTGCACGGAGTCTTCGGTCGGCATCTTCGAGACCAGATTGACGATACCGGCCGGACTGCCCGCGCCGTACAGCACGGAAGCCGGGCCGCGCATCACATCGATCCGCTCGAGGAAATACGGGTCGATCCGCGGATTCGCGTAATACGCGCTCGGCTGCAGGATCAAACCGTTGAGATAGGTCGAGTAGTCGAAGCCGCGCCCGCGCAACTGGTCGAAACGGAAGTCGGTCGAGTCCTGCGAGTAGACGCCGGGCGTGTAGCGCAGCGCCTGGTCGATGGTCGTCGCGCCCTGCTGGTCCATCTGATCGCGCGTCACGACCGAGATCGATTGCGGCGTGCGCACCAGCTCCGTGTCGGTCTTGGTCGCCGTGAGGCTGCGCTTGGCCACCACGCCCACGATCGGGCCCGTGGCCGACGACTCGCGCGAGGCGTTCACGCTCACGGCCGGCAGCGTGCTGCCGTTCGTCGCGTTCGCGCCGCTGGCCTGCCCCAACGGCGCGCTCTGACGAGTCGCGCTGTCGTCGGCACCCGACGCTTGCGCATGCGCAAGCGTGGAAAGTGCCAGCGGCATGCTGAGCAAAACGAGTCTCACCGGAAGTCCGCGCTGCCCCGTACTTTTGTTTTTCTTACATCCCTTCATCGTCGATTCACCATTGAATGTTAATGATAATGAGTCTTATTACTTATGCAACAGCGATTTGTCCCACGGCAAAACAACGCCGTGGGACTGCGCAATGCGCGGGCTTGGGGGATGGACTATTTAGTTTTTAATCAGGCGTTGCGTCCGGGAAAGCACGGCCAGTTTCCGCGCACACCTGTCGATTTCGGATGATACAGACATGTCCTTTGCAGAGGCGGACGTTTTTATGCGTCACATGGACACTAAATGACCAATCCAGACGATAATCTGCAAAATCTCGAATCGAATGGACAAATCTCTTGTGAAGCCCGTTGCTCATGCCACCCCGTTCGGCGGTCCCGTGACCGCGGCGAATTCCGCCGCATCGGCGAATCTCGCGGTTAAAGCATCGGCCGAGAACCGGCCCGATCTGCCGATCGTGTTCGGCCAGGCAATCGAATACGAATCCGGCGCGCGCGAGATCGCCCACACGCATCCGCGCGCGCAACTCCTGTATGCCACCAGCGGCGTGATTCGCGTGCGCACGCCCGGCACCAGCTGGGTCGTCACGCCGGACCGCGCGTTGCTGGTGCCGCCGCGCGTCGAGCATGAACTGGAAATGGTCGGCAAGGTCTCGTTCCGCACGGTCTACGTCGACCCGTGCCCGATGTGCGGCGACGAGGAAGGCCGCCTGCTGGCGGTGAACGCCCTGCTGCGCGAGGCGATTCTGGCGCTGGTGACGCAGCCCGCGCGCAACCCGCCGCCGGGCAGTCTCGCCGACGTGCTCGCCCAACTGATCGTCCATCTGCTCGCCGCGGCCGCGACGGAAGACCTCGGCTCGATCGTCGACCAGGCCGCCCGCCTGCCGTTGCCGCAGCATCCGCGTTTGCGCAAGATTTGCCAGGCGCTGATCGACGAGCCGGCCAATAGCGACTCGCTGGAATACTGGGGCGACCGCATCGGCGCAAGTTCGCGCACGTTGGCGCGGCATTTTCAACGCGAGACGGGCATGCCGTTCGCCAAATGGCGCGAGCAGATGCGCGCGTCGGAAGCCATGTGCCGCCTGTCGACCAGCACGCCGATCAACGAAGTGGCCGCCTACCTCGGCTACGCGGACGCCAACACGTTCGCGGTGATGTTCAAGCGCGTCCTGCATATGACTCCGTTGAAATATCAATCGATGATGAACCCCGCGACGCCGGACGCGCCGCAGGGCTGAGCGGCGCGCACCGTCCGAGCGTCCAGACAGACTCGCGCGCACCGCCGCCCTTTCGGCCAACTTAGCGCGACGCGTCGTCGAACGCCTCGCGCAACGTCGCGCGTAGCGATTCGAGCAGCGCGGGATGCCACGCGATGTCGTCGTGCGCCGCGTCCAACTCGACCGATCCGGCGAGCTTCACGCCGCTGCTCTGCCAGCGCGCGAGATCCTTGGCCGCCGATCGCGCCGCGCCGCGCGCCGCCCACCAGAACGACAACGGCGCGCGCGGCGCAGTCGGCCAATGCCGACGCAACGCGAGCGCGGCATTGGCTTGCGCGAGCGCCGCGTGCTCGACCAGCGCGGCGGCCGAAGCGGACGGCAACGTGTCGTCGTCGGCTTGAGCGAGCCATGCCGGAACGCGGGCGGCCAACATGGCCACTTCTTCCGGCGTGGCATGGTCGCGCCAGGCGGGCTGTGCGGTTGCAGCCGTGCCTGCCGAGCCTGTAGCGCCTGCCGTAGCTGCCGTAGCTGCCGTAGCCATCGCTGCCGCCGTGTCCGCCACAGCCGCCGCAGCCGCATTCCCATTCACGCTCGCCACCTCGCCCGAGCGAACCGTGTCAGCCACCGCTTCCGGATGAATCGACACATCGAGCAACCCGACAAACGCAACCGACTCGCCCGCGTCCTCCAGCACACGCGCCACTTCCGTTGCGATCATCCCGCCGAACGACCAGCCGAGCAGCGCATACGGACCACGCGGCTGCGTGCGCCGGATCGCGTCGGCATACTGACGCGCCAATGCTTGCAGTCCGGTGAAACGCCATGACCCGTCGCTAAAGGCCGGATACTCGACGCCGATCACCTCCACCTGTCCCGCCAGCGTCTGCGCCAGCGCGCGATACCCCGCCACCAGGCCGTAGCCCGGATGAATCGCGAACAGCCGATGCGGCGCGTCACCCGCATTCAGCCGCACCAGATGACGCGGCGCGGCAGCCTCGTCCGCGGTGTCCGACGCCAGTTCATCCAGTGCCGCAGCCAGATCGGCGAGCACCGGATGCTCGAACATCATCCCCACCGCGAAGCGCGCAAAGCCGGCCGCGCGCGCCAGTTCAGCCACCCGCAGCGTCGCGAGCGAATCGCCGCCCTGCTCGAAGAAATGCGCGCGCACACCGACCGGCACGCCGCCGAGCACGGTCTGCCAGATCGCGGCAAGCCGTACCTCGGTCGGCGTGGCCGGCGCTGCGTCGGCAGCGACATGGGCCGCGCTATCGGCCCCACTGGCTGCGGTCGCCAGCGGCAGCGCCTTGCTGTCGAGTTTGCCGTTGACCGTGAGCGGCAACGCGTCGAGCGTTGCGAACCACGAGGGCACCATATAGTCCGGCAACTGCTCGCGCAGATGCGCGCGCAGCGCCGTGCTCCAGTCGTCGGGGGCGGCGTGCGCCGGATTGGGCACGATCCACGCCGCCAGACGCAGGCCGGCGCTCGCGCCGCCATCGGCGGAAGGCACGCCGACCGCCAGCACCGCCGCGTCGCGCACGGCCGGATGCGCGAGCAACCGCGCGCGAATCTCGCCGGTCTCGATCCGATAGCCGCGAATCTTCGTCTGAAAATCGTTGCGGCCGACGTAGTCGATTTCGCCATCGGCGTCATGAATCGCGAGGTCGCCCGAGCGATACAGACGCGCACCCGGCGCGCCGTACGGATCGGGCACGAAACGCTCGGCGGTCAACGCGGCGCGGCCCAGATAGCCGCGCGCGAGACCCGCGCCGCCCACGCACAACTCGCCGGTCGCCCCTTCGGGCACGACGTTCAGGTCGTCGTCGAGCACACGCAGCGCGAGGTCGTCGAGCGGCGCGCCGATCACGCTGCGCGCCGCCGTGCCGAGCGGCGCGCGCAGATCGTCGTCGGCGAGCGGACGGCAGGTGACGTGCACCGTCGTCTCCGTGATGCCATACATGTTGACCAGCATCGGCCGCGTCCCTTCGACGCCGCGTGCGCGTCGCGCCGCTGACCAGCCCGCGAGCGCCTGCGGTTCGAGCTTCTCGCCGCCGAAAATCACCACGCGTAGACCCGCGAGGCCGCCATCGCTCTGCGCGTCGACGCGCATCAGTGGCATGAACGCCGACGGCGTCTGATTCAGCACGCTCACGCCCTGTTCGCCGAGCCAGCAGTGCAACGCCTCCACGTCGCGGGCGAGCGCGGCGGGCGCGACCGCGAGGCGCGCGCCCGTGGTGAGCGCACCGAAGATTTCCCACACCGAAAAGTCGAACGCGTACGAGTGGCACATCGACCAGACATCGCCGGCGTGGAAACCGAACGTCTCGCCGGTGCTGTCGAACAGACGCGCGGCGCTGTGCTGCGAGATCGCGACGCCCTTGGGTTGTCCGGTCGAGCCCGACGTATAGATCACGTAGGCGAGTTGCGCGGGCAGCGTGGCCGGCGCGGCGTCGCGCCAGTTCGCCGGGGCGGGCGGCACGGCGGCGATGTCGAGCAGGTCGATGCGCGCGCCAGCATGCGCCAGCGCCTCGATACCCGCTTTATCCGCCAGCACCCGCACGATGCCCGCATCGTCGAGCAGATAGTCGAGCCGTTCGCGCGGATACGACGGATCGAGCGGCACGTAGGCCGCGCCTGCTTTCAACACGCCGAGCAGCGCCGCGATCAATGCCGCGGATCGCTCGAACGCCACGCCGACCCCTTCCTCGCGGCCCACGCCCTGCGCGAGCAGATGCGCGGCGACACGATCGGACCACGCGTCGAGTTCCGCGTAAGTGACACGCGCATCGTCGGCGACGACCGCCAGCGCGTCGGGCCGTTGCGCGGCCTGCGCCGCGAACCGGGCAGCAAGCGACACAAATGCGTGATCGACCGGCGCAGCCTGAGCGAGATCGCCACCCTCAAACGGCAGCACGCCGCGCGGCACATGCAGATCGCCCACCCGACGCGTGGCGGGCCGCGCGATCTGTTCGAGCAACACCGCGTACTGCGCGGCCAGACGGTCGAGCACCGCCGCGTCGAGTTGCGCCGCGTCCGCGTTCCATTGAATCGACAGCGCTTCGCCGGGCGACACCGCGAGCGTCAACGGATAATGCGTGCGCTCGAGCGTTTCCGACGCGCTCACCTCCAGTCCGGTGTCGCCCTCGCGCAGACCGGCGTCGATCGGATAGTTCTCGAACACGACGAGCGTATCGAACAGCGCCCCGGACTCGCCGCCGTTGTCTTCCGCTGCCCAGCGCCGCACCTCGCGCAACGGCGTGTGCTCGTGCTGGCGCAACGCGGCATTGTGTTGCTGCAGACCGGCGAGCCACTCGCCGAGCGGTTCGTCCGAACGCAGCGCCGTCCACACCGGCAAACTGTTGATGAACAGGCCCAGCATGCCGTCGATACCCGGCAACTCAGGCGGCCGCCCCGACACGGTGACGCCGAACGCAATCCGCCGACGGTTCGCGTGACGTGCCAGCAACGCGGCCCACGCGGCCTGGAACAGCGTATTGAGCGTCACCCGGTGAAGCGCCGCCGCCGCGCGCAGCGCCTCGCTCAATGTCGCGCCGAGCGGCTGCGCGAGACGATGCACGCCCGCTGCATGCGATGCGGTTTCAGCCGCCGCTTGCCGCGCGGCCTGCTTGCCACGCAGCGACGGCATCAACAGCCCGACCTCGTCGAGTGCCTGCAATTGCGCGCGCCACCAGTCCTGCGCGGCGGGTTGATTCTGACGCCAGCGCACGTACTCGCGATACGGCGTAGCGGCCGGCAACGGCGCATCGATTGCGTCCAGCGCGGCCACACCGTCGCGTGCCGCCGTCTCGCGTCGATAGGCGTAAATCACTTCGCCCATCAGTTGCGCCGCGCTCCAACCGTCGAGCAGCGCGTGATGATCGGTCCAGACCAGATCGTGAGCGCCGTCGGGGCGCGCGAACAGATTCAGACGCATCAGCGACGCATGACGCAGATCGAACGGCGTCGCCAGATCTTCCGCGCGCCACTGCGCGAGCGCGGCCTCGTAGTCGTCGTGGTTGCGCCAGTCGTGCCACACAACCGGCAATTCAACGCGCCGTCGTACGATCTGCAAAGCCTCGCCGCCGTGCCGCCATTCGAAGTGCGTGCGCAGGATCGCATGCCGTTCGAGCGCGAGTCGCCATGCGGCGGCGAGCGCGTCGCGATCGAGCGTGCCGCGCAGCGTCAGCCGCTTCTGATTGATATAAACGCCCGCGCCCTGCTGCAGCAGGCTGTGGAACAACAAGCCCTGCTGCAGCGGCGTGGCGGGATAAATATCCTCGACGTCGCCGAGCGGCAGATCGAGTGCATCGAGTTGCGCCGCGTCGAGTTGCGCGAGCGGGAAGTCTTCCGCCGTCGCGCCGGCGGGCGCTCGCGCGCAATGCTCGACGAACGCGCCGAGCGACACGCGGAACGCGTCGGCGAGCGCGCTGACCGTCGCGTCGTCGAGCACATCCGGGCTGTAGCGCCAGGTGATGGCCAGCATGCCGTTTTCGACCGCGCCGTTCAGGTCGAGTACGTACTTCAGCCGCGAATCGCCCGACATCGGCGCGCCGGTCGACTCGCTCGCAAAGCCGAACCGCCCGTTGCGTTCGAGCACCTGATCGGTCTGCCCGAGATAATTGAAGCCGATGCGCGGCGCCGGCAACGCCGACAATTCCGCGCGCACGGCCGGATCGGCGGCGAGCTGCGTGAGCATGCCCCAATGCAGGCCCTTGTGTTCGATCGCACGCAGGCGTTGTTTGGCGGCACGCAAGGCATCGCGCGGGCTAGAACGCGTGGCGTTCGGACTCGCCTGCGTACCGGCCGGAATCCACACCGGAAAACGCGTCGTGAACCAGCCGATGGTGCCGCTCAAATCGAGTTGCCCATCGATCTCCTCGCGGCCGTGGCCTTCGAGTCCGATCAGTGCGCCGGCCGCACCGCTCCACGAAGCCACAGCCTCCGCCAGCGCGGCCAATAGCACTTCATCCGCGCCCATCCGGTAAGCGCGCGCGGGTTCACGCAACAACGCCTCGGTCAAGCCGCGGTCGAGCGTCAGCGTGTGCACCCGGCTTGCCGCGAGCCGCATGTCCGCCTGCGACTCGTCGCGCTCGACCGGCAGCGCGGCGCTCGCGCCCGCCAACGCCGTGCGCCACTTGTCCGCCTCGCTGCGCGCCGGCAGCGCGGCGGCATAGCGTGCCGCCTGCTCCACCCAGGCGCTCCACGGCAACGGCGCGGCGAGAGCCGCATCTGGTGCTTCGCCACGCGCCGCGCTCGCATACAGCGTCTCGAACTCGTCGAGCAAGATGCGCCACGACACACCGTCCACCACCGCATGATGAATCACGACGAAAAGACGTCCCTCGTCCGCGCCGACCTTGAACCACGCCGCGCGCATCAGCGGTCCGGCTTGCAGATCGAGGTCGCGGTGCAGCAGCTCGCCTTCGCGTTCGAGCGCGGCGCGCCAGTCGGCTTCACCGCTCAGATCGATCGATTCCACCCACTCCGGCAGCGTCGCCAGGTAAGCCGCCGCGGGCGTCACGCGCTGAACCCACGCACCGTCGACGGCCTTCTCGAAGCGCACGCGCAAGGCGTCGTGACGCGACACCAGCGCACGCACGGCGGCTTCCAACGCTCGCGAATCCAGGGTGCCCGCCACGCTCAGCAAAGCCGCCTGATTCCAGTGAGATTCGCCGTGCGGATAACGCCGGAAAAAGTCGGCCTGAATCGGCGTAAGCGGCAACGCCTCGTGACGCTCGGCATGCGTGCCTTGAGCGTCTTCCGCCGACACATCGAGCGCAACCGCCGCGAGCCGCGCCACGGTAGGCTGCTCGAACAATTGACGCGGCGTGATGCGCAAGCCCGCCTGCGCCGCCCGCGCGACGATCTGCAGACTCAGGATCGAATCGCCGCCCACCTCGAAGAAATTCTCGTGCACGCCGAGCGCCTCGCGTCCCAGCACGCGCTGCCAGATCGCCAGCAGCGCGGCTTCACGCGGTGTGGACGGCGGCGTGTGCGAGCGCGCCGTGAGCGCCGCTTCGTCCGGGTCCGGCAATGCGCGGCGATCCACCTTGCCGTTCTGCATCATCGGCAACGCGTCGAGCGCGACGAACACCGCCGGCACCATGTGCTCCGGAAGACGCGCGTCGAGCGCGGCGCGCACGGCGTCGATATCGGCGCTGCCGCTCAGATAGCACACCAGCCGCTTATGTGCGCCGCTGCCGCGCAGATCGACGAGCGCTTCGCGCACGCCGGGCTGCTCGCGCACGGCCGTCTCGATCTCGCCGAGTTCGATACGGAAGCCGCGCAGCTTGACCTGCTGGTCGAGCCGGCCGAGAAAATCGATGCGGCCGTCGGCGCGCGCGCGGCACAAGTCGCCCGAGCGATACATGCGCGAACCCGGTTCGCCGCGCGGATCCGGCACGAAGCGATCGGCGGTGAGCGCCGCGCGGCCGAGATAACCGCGCGCCATGGTCAGCCCGCCGATACACAGTTCGCCGACGCCCAGCGCCGGCACGGCATTACCCGCGTCGTCATAAATACGTGCCGTGCGCGACGGATACGGTGTGCCGATCGACACCACCGGGGTTTGCGCGTCGGCCGCCGTGGTGCGCCGATGCAAACAGGCGACCGTCGTTTCGGTCGGCCCATAGAGATTGTCGAGCGCGATGCCCGCGAGTGGACCGTCGCGCCATTGCGCGAGCGCGTCGCCAGGCAGCGCCTCGCCGCCCACCGTGATCTGCCGCAAGCGCGCCAGATCGCCGCGCGCGGGCGGCGTGCGCAACCACTGCTGCCAGTACGCGGTCGGAATACGCGCGAAGCTGACCTGCTGCTCGATCAGCGTGCGGCTCATCGTAGCGAGGTCCCACATCTCCGGGCCACGCATCACGACACGGCCGCCCTGCATCAGCGACGGCAACAACTCATGCAATGCGACGTCGAAGTTGATCGTCGACGACTGCAATTGCGTGTCCGTCGCGGCGATGTGGTAGGTGCCGATGAAGTCCGCCAGATGTTCGGCCAGCGCGGCGTGATCGATCGCCACGCCCTTCGGCTGACCGGTCGAGCCCGACGTGTAGATCACGTAGGCGAGTTGCGACGGATGCAGCGCGAGCGGCGCAAGCGGTTTGTCGTTGCAGGTAGCGTCGTCGTCGAGCGCGCCTTGTGCATCCAGCGTGAGGACTTCGCAGTTCCGCAGCACCTCGGCGAGTTGCGCGGCACTCGCGCGATCGGCCACCACGCGTTGCACACCGGCATCTGCAAGCATATAAGCGAGGCGTTCGGGCGGATAAGCCGGGTCGAGCGGCACAAAGGCCGCGCCCGACTTCATGATGCCGAGCAGCCCGACCGGCAGCGCCGGCGAACGCGCCACGCACAGCCCGACGCGCGCTTCCCGCAGACCCGTCGTTGATGCCTTGCTATCGACCGGAAGTTGCGCGTCGCTAGAATTCACGCCCACGGCAAGCGTGCGCAAACGCGCCGCCAGTTGGTCCGAACGCGTGCGCAACTCGCCATAACGCAGTTCCGCCCCTTCGCAGACGATCGCCACGGCCTCGGGCTGACGCCGCGCCTGCGCATCGATCGCCGCAAACGGCGCGGCAAACGAGCGCGCACGCGGCGCGGCATGGTCCGGCGTGGCGTCCGCCAGCGCGATGTCGCCGAGCTTCAGCGTATCGTCGGCGAGCACCTGCTCCAGCAACTCGACGTAGTGCGCCGCGATCCGCGCGATGGTCGCCTCGTCGAACACATCGGTCGCGTAACCGAACGACAGCGTGAGCGCGTCCGGCGTGTCGTTGGCGTTGAGCGTGAGATCGAAGCGCGCGGTCTGTTCGGCGGCGTCCACGTTCGAAATCGCGAGACCCGGCAACGCGGGCGCGGCGCGATCGGCCTTCGCGTAGTTGAACATCGCCTGGAAAAGCGGCGTGTGACGCAAGCTGCGTTGCGGATGCAGCGCGTCGACCAGTTGCGCGAACGGCACGTCCTGGTTCGCCTGTGCGGCGATCACCCGTTCGCGCGCGGCGTCGAGCACCGCCGCGAACGGTTCGCAACCGCGCAGCGTCGCGCGGACCACCAGCGTATTGACGAAGCAGCCGACCAGTTCGTGCGTCTCGCTGCGATCACGGCCCGCGACCGGCACGCCGACGCGAATCTCGTGCTGTCCGCTGTAGCGTTGCAATAGCGCTTGCCATGCCGCGAGCAGCACCATGAACGGTGTCGCGTGACGGCGCGCGGCCAGCGCGTGGACGCGCGCGCCGAGTGCGGCGTCGAGCGGCACACGCCAGGCGGCACCCGCGCTGCCGCGTGCATCGCTGCGCGCGCGGTCGAACGGCAATTCGAGGACCGGATGCTCGTCGCCGAGTTCGTTGCGCCAGTAGTCGAGCTGAGCGGCCAGCGCGGTGGCGTCCGTTTCCCGCGACTGCCACAACGCGTAATCGCCGAATGCCACGGCGAGCGGCGCCAGCGGTTGGCTTGCCGGCGCCGTTTGCTGCGTGGTTTGCGCCGTGTACTGCGCCGCGAAATCCGCGAGCACGATGTCCTGCGACCAGCGGTCGGACACGATGTGATGCATCGAAAAATGCAGCAGATGTTCGCGTGCGCCCAGCCGCAGCACGCTGACGCGCAGCACCGGCCCACGCAGCAGATCGAACGGCTGCGCACCGAGCGCCGCCAGCGTGGCGGCGCGTTCCTGCTCTGGATGTGCGTCGAGATCGAGGTACTGCCAGCCGGGTTGCGCGTCGAACGATTGCAGCGCTGCACCGTCCGTTTCTTCGATCCGCATGCGCAGGCTTTCGTGGCGGGCAATCAGCGCGTCGAGCGCGGCGCGCGCCGCCGTCACGTCGAATAGGCCTTCGAGACGTACCGCGCCGTTGATCGTATAGGCAGGGCTCGCGGGGTCGAGTTTCCACAGGAACCACAAACGCTGTTGCGCGGGCGTCAACGGAACGCGCGTCAAATGCGCGGGCCGGGGTTCGATTCGCGATAGCGCGGCATCCGCCTTCACGGGGTTGTCTTGAAGCACAGCCGACAGCGCCGCCGCGAAATCCTTCAACACCGGCTGGGTGAACAGCAGCGGCAGCGCGATCGTGCGCTTGAGCACTTCCCGCGTGCGAGCCACAGCGCGCATCGCCAACAGCGAATGACCGCCCAGCAGGAAGAAGTGATCGTCGCGTCCCACGCGCGCCACGCCCAGCACGTCCTGCCAGATTTGCGCGATCGCGAGTTCGTCGTCCGTTTGCGGTTCGACGTGCGCGGCGCTCACCTCGACCGATTGCGGCGCCGGCAACGCACGCCGGTCGAGCTTGCCGTTCGACGTGAGCGGCAGCGCGTCGAGCGCGACGAAGATGGTGGGCACCATATGCGGCGGCAGGCGTGCGTCGAGCCAATGCTTGAGCGCTTCGCCCGAGAACGCATTCGCGGCGCTGTCACCCGCCGCGCCGCCTTCCGGCGCGCGCGGCACGATATACGCGACCAGGCTCATCACGCCGCTCGCGTCGGGCCGCGCCAGCACCGCGACCTCGCGCACGGCCGGCGCACCGAGCAGCGCAGCTTCGATTTCGCCGAGTTCGATGCGATAGCCGCGCACCTTCACCTGAAAATCGTTACGCCCGATGTATTCCGGTTCACCGCCCACCAGCCGCCGTGCCAGATCGCCCGATTTATACATGCGGCTACCCGGCGCGCCGAACGGATCGGGCACGAAGCGCGCGGCCGTCAAACCCGGCGCATGCAGATAGCCGCGTGCCAGACCGGCGCCGCCCACGTGCAATTCGCCCGCGGCGCCATCGGCGACCGGATGCAGCGCGGTGTCGAGAATCGGCAGCGACAGATCGGGGATCGCCACGCCGATCACGCTGCGCGGCGCGTCGCCGCTGGTGTCGGCGAGACTCAGCGGACGATAGCTCGAATGCACGGTCGTTTCGGTGATGCCGTACATATTGACGACGCGCGGCGCGCCCGCGCCGCCCCGCGCGAGCCACGCGTGCAGGCTCGCCGGTTCCAGCTTCTCGCCGGCGAAGATCACTGTGTGAAGCGTATGCAGCGGCGTGTCGCTTTCCAGGTCGACGTGCATCAGCGGCATGAAGGCCGAGGGCGTCTGGTTCAGCACGGTCACGCGTTCGTCGCGCAACAGCCGATGACACGCGGACGGATCGCGCGCGGTCCAGTACGGCACGATCACCAGACGGCCGCCGTGCGTCAGGCAACCGAACAACTCCCACACCGAGACGTCGAACGCATAGGCATGGAATAGCGGCCACACGTCGGCGGGGCCGAAGCCGTACCACGCGTCGGTGGCGGCGAACAGGCGCGCCACGTTCGCATGCGTGATCGCCACGCCTTTCGGCCGGCCGGTCGAGCCGGAGGTGTAAATCACATAAGCGAGTTGTTCAGGATGCAGACGCAGCGGTGGAGTGAGCTCGGACTGATCGCCGACCGCGTCGGCCAGCAACAGTTCGCAGCCGGCGAGCAGGTCCGCCCAGCGCGTCGCGCTGGCCGGGTCGGCCACCACGCGGCGGGTGCGCGAATGGTCGAGCATGTACGCCAGCCGTTCGGCCGGATAGGTCGGGTCGAGCGGCACATACGCCGCGCCCGCCTTGAGGATGCCCAGCACGCCCGCGACCAGCGCCGCCGAGCGCTCCATGCACAGGCCCACGCATTCGTCGGCACGCACGCCCGCCGCGAGCAGGCGATGCGCGATCTGGTTCGACCAGCGGTCGAGCGCGTCGTAGGTGTAGGCGGTGTCGCCGTCGGTGAGCGCGATCGCGTCGGGACGCGCGCGGGTTTGCGCGGCGATCCGTTCCAGTACCGACTCGAATGCGAAGTTGTCACGCGGTGCAACGGCGTGCGCGAGGGTCGAGGCCAGCGTCAGCGTGCGCAGCAGCGGATCGCCTTGCGCCGCGATCTGCGTCAGTAGTTCATGAAAGTGCGCGTCGAGCCGTTCGATCGTCGCGCGATCGACGCGCGTCGTATCCGCCGACCAGCGCAGGCCAATCCGCGCATCCGGCATGACGCTCAGTGTCAGCGGAACATGCGTGCGTTCGAAGGCCGCCGTCTGCTCGATCGCCACGCCGTGCGCGCCGTGGCGCAAGGCGGCGTCGACGGGATAGTTTTCGAACACGAGCAGGGTGTCGAACTGGCCGTCGCCGCTACGCGCGGTCCACTGCTGAATGCGCGACAGCGGCGTGTGTTCGTATTGGCGCAGCGCGCCGTTGTGCTGCTGCAGCGCGTCCAGCCAATTCGAGAGCGGCATGTCTCCCGGCACATCGACCCAAACCGGCAAGCTGTTGATGAACAGCCCGAGCATCTGCTCCACTTCCGGTAAATGCGCCGGACGGCCCGATACCGTCACGCCGAATGCCACCTGGTTGCGATTGCCATAGCGCGACAGCAGTAACGCCCACGCGCCTTGCAACACGGTATTCAACGTTACGCGATGACGTCGGGCGGTGTCGCGCAATGCGTCGCTCAAACTTTCGCCGAGGCGCGATTCGTGCGGCGGCAACTCGGCTTCGGCGGCGTCGGTTACTTCTAGCGCACGGCCCGTGTTCAAACCGAGACTTTCGAGCAGCGTCGCCGGTTCGTCGACGCGTGCGGCCTGCTCGCGCCACCATGCCTCGCCTTCGTCCTGTTGAAGACGCCATTGCACGTAGTCGCGGTACGGCGGCGCGTTCCTGACCGGTTCACGACGCGCGAGCAAGGCTTCATACGCATCCGCTACTTCGCGCATCAGCTGCGCGCTGCTCCAGCCGTCCAGCAACACATGGTGATCGGTCCAGATCAGATCGTGCGCACCATCGGCACGGACAAACAACGCGATGCGCAGCAACGGCGCGCGCTCCGCCTCGAAACCACGTTGCACGTCCTCGCGCATCCACGCGTGAAGCCTCGTTTCATAAGCTTGCGCATCGAGCGACGACCAGTCGTGCTCGGCGTACGGCAAATCAACTTCACGCAACACGACCTGCAATGCGTCGCCGCCATGCCGCGTTTCGAACTGCGTGCGCAGAATCGCGTGCGATGCAACCGCATGCTTCCACGACGAGCGCAACGCCGCGCGATCCAGCTCGCCGCGCAAGGTCAAACGGCGCTGGTTCACATACAGGCCGCTACCGCTTTCCAGCGCGCTATGGAACAGCAGACCCTGCTGAACCGGCGTGGCCGGATAGATATCCTCGACACGCGCAAGGTCCAGACCCAACGACTCGAATTGCGCCTGGCTCAGTCCCGCCAGTGCAAAATCCGCCGCCGTCGCTTCCGGCTGCGCATTGACCGCATGTTGAATCAGACCTTCCAGACTGCGCTCGAACAGCGCTTTAAACGCGTGCGCGTCGGCCGTCGCGAGAATCTGCGGCGCGTAGCGCCACGTCACGCTCAACGCACCGTTCGCGATACGTGCAACGATTGCGAGCGGTTCGTCGACTGACGCGTTCGCGGCAATCGACTCGCCGGCGGATTCCTCCGCAAAGCCGAAACGCCCCGCTTTATCGAGGCTCGAATCGAACTGCCCCAGATAATTGAAGCCGACACGCGGTGTCGGCAACCCGGCCAGCGACGCCTTCGTGGCCGCGTCACCATATGCGCTCAGCAGGCCCCAATGCAGACCGTTGTGCGGCACCGCGCGGCGCCGCGCCTTGGCATCGATCAGCGCATCGCGCGCGTCATCGTGCGCCTCCAGCCACAACGGATAACGCGTGGTGAACCAGCCCACCGAGCGGCTCAGATCCGGCGCATCGGCGCCGAGCGCTTCGCGGCCGTGCCCTTCCAGCGCCAGCAGCACGCCACGCTCGCCCACCCCACATGCGACGTTCGACGCCCGTACCGCCTGCGCCAACGCGGCGAGCAACACCTCTTCCACATTCGTGCGATACGCCTTCGGCGCGTCCTGCACCAGCCGCCGTGTCGTCGCCGCATCCAGCGAGGTTTCGAGCGTCAGCGTGTCGGCCATGCGGATCACCTGCGCGGGCGCGACGAACGCCGCCGGCGCACCGCCATCGGTTCGCGCCGCCGAGAGCGCGTCGCGCCACCACGGCGCCTCGCGACGCACAGCGCCGTCCTGCGCATACGCGATGGAACGTTCCACCCAGACACTCCACGGCGTGCCCGCTTCGAGTTCGATCGCCCGGCCTTCGAGCGCTTGCGCGTAGGCCGTTTGCAGATCGTCGAGCAATACCCGCCACGACACGCCATCCACGGCCAGGTGATGGATTGCGACCAGCAGCCGCCCTTCGCCGCGCAAACGGAAGTAGCCCGCGCGCACCAGCGGTCCGTTCGCGAGATCGAGCCCGGCCTGCAAACGCGTGCCCGCCTGTTCCAACGCCTCCTGCCACGCGTCGCGCTCGCGCCAGTCGAACACGTCCAGCGCGCACGACGCCGCCGCGCTCACCTGCTGACGCCACGCGCCATCGCGTTGGAAAAACCGCAGACGCAGCGCGTCGTGCGTGCCGACAATCGCGTCGAGGGCGGCGCGTAACGCCGCTTCGTCGAGCTCGCCTTCCACACGTAGCAGCGCGGCCTGATTCCAATGGTTTTCGCCGTGCGGGAACTGCTCGAAGAACGCCTGTTGAATCGGCGTGAGGTCCAACGGTTCACGAGACTCGGTCAGGTCGGTTGGCGTCGTGACCGCTTCGGCCAGCCGCGCGAGCCGCTCCACCGTGGGGTGCTCGAACACCTGACGCGGACCGAGTCCATAACCGGCTTGCCGCGCCCGCGCGACGATCTGCAAACTCAGAATCGAATCGCCGCCCGCCTCGAAGAAATTGTCGGTCACGCCGAGATCGTCGCGACCCAGCACCGTGCGCCAGATGGCGAGCAACGCATGCTCCGCCGCCGTGGACGGTGCGACGCGCGCCAGTGCGATTTCCGGCGCCGGCAAGGCGTTGCGATCCACCTTGCCGTTGGCCATCAGCGGCAAGGCGTCGAGATGGACGAACGCCTGCGGCACCATGTAGTCGGGCAAGGTCTGCTCGAGCGCGGCACGTAACGCGGCCTCATCCTCGCTACCCACCACGTAGCCCACTAAACGCCGGCTCGCGCCCTCGCCATGCAGCGCAACCAGCGCTTCGCGCACACCCGGTTGCGAGCGCATCGCCGCTTCGATCTCACCGGGCTCGATGCGAAAGCCGCGCAGTTTCAGTTGCTGATCCGCGCGACCGATGAAATCGACGCGACCGTCACGGCGGATTCTCACGAGGTCGCCCGTGCGATACAGACGCGCGCCCGGTTCGCCGTGCGGGTCCGGCACGAAGCGATCCGCCGTTGCCGAGGCCGCGCCGAGATAGCCGCGCGCCAGTTCGTCGCCGCCCAGGCACAGTTCGCCGAGGCCGCCGAGCGGGACCACATTGCCTTCGGCATCGAGCACGGCGATGCGCCGTTGCGGATACGCGTGGCCGATCGAGACGATCGTGTCGTCCGCGTCCGTGGCGCGAGTCGTGCGATAGAGCGACGAAATCACCGCTTCCGTCGGACCGTATTGATTGTCGAAACGCACCCCGGCGAACGGGCCGGCGAGCCAGCGACGCAGGCCGTCGCCAGGCAGCGGTTCGCCGCCGACCGACATCCAGCGCAGCGCCGGGAGCGCTTGCGCCGGTAGATGGTTCAGCCATTGCAGCCAGTAGGCGGTCGGCAAATCCGCGCCCGTCACGCGTTCGCGTTCGAACACCGTGTTCAGCGTGGCCATGTCCCACAGCGCGTCGCCGCGCATCACGACGGTGGCGCCCGCCACGAGCGGCGCGAGCAGTTGTTCGGTCGCGACGTCGAAACTGATGGTGGCGAACTGCAGGATACGGTCGGCCGGTTCGAGCGAATAGGCCTCGACGAATTCGCGCAGATGCGCGGCCAGCGCGCCATGTGGCACACCGACCTGTTTGGGTTCGCCGCTGGATCCCGAGGTGAAGATCGTGTAGGCGAGTTGTTGGGGATGCGGTTTTCGCTGCGCTTGCGTTGTTTGCGTTTCGGTTTGCGCGGCATCGCCGGTCGCTTCGAGCGTATCGGCGAGCACCACCGGCGCATTGCCGAACCGTTCTGCAAAACGCGCGGCGCACACGGAATCGGTCACGATGGCAAGCGCATTCGATCGGGCCAGCATCGCGGTAATACGCTCGTCCGGATAGTCGGGATCGATCGGCAAATACGCGCCACCGGCCTTCAGAATGCCAAGCAAGCCGGCCACCAGCGCCGGCGTGCGTCGCGTGCACAACACCACGGTGCGATCCGTCGAATCGCCATGCCGTGCGAGCGCCGTGGCGATCCGCGTCGCCCATGCGTCGAGGCTCGCATAGTCGAGCGTGCGGTCTTCACAGACCAGCGCGTCATGCGGGCCGCGCGCGGCCACCTGGGCCGCGAACAGTTCGACGACGCTGACTGGCGTGTGGCCGGCAGCACTCAGGGCAACCGACGGCTCGCTCGACGCGCCACGCGTGTGCAGCGGCAAATCGCGCAACAGCGTCTCGACGCGCGCACCGTCGAGCAACGTCAGGTAGTCGTCCAGCAGCGCGTCGATCGTAGCCGCGTCGAACAGATCGGCGGCATAGTCGATCTGCGCGCGCAACGCGCCGTTGTCGTCCACCACGTGCAGCATCAGGTCGAACTTGGCCGCGCCCGTATCGGCGTCGAGCGCGTCGAGCGTGAGACCCGGCAGCGTCAGCGTGCCGGCCGCGTCGCCCGGCGCGTAGCTGAACATCGATTGGAACAGCGGTGTATGCGTGAGACTGCGCGGCGGTTGCAGCGCGTCGACCACGCGTGCGAACGGCACGTCCTGATTCGCCTGCGCGTCGAGCACGCGTTGCGCGATCTGCCGTGCAAGCGCACCGAACGTGTCGCCGCCATGCAGGTTCGCGCGAATCACCAGCGTATTGACGAAGAAACCCACCACGCCTTCCGTCTCCAGCCGGTCGCGCCCGGCTGCCGGTGTGCCGATGCGGATATCGGGCTGGCCGGTATAGCGATACAGCAACGCGTCCCAACCCGCGAACAACGTCGCGAACAGGGTCACGCCCAGCTCGCGCGACAACGCGCCGAGCCGCTCGCGCCGCGCGGCGCCAAGCGTGCGGCTCGCGCTGCCGCCGAGCGGCGTGTCGAGCCCGCGGCGCACGCGGTCGGCGGGGAGTTCCAGCACCGGGTGACTATCGCCAAGCGTGGCGCGCCAATAGTCGAGTTGCGCGTCGAGCGCGGCGCCTTCGAGCCATTCGCGTTGCCACAGCGCGTAGTCGCCGTATTCGATCGACAACGCATCGAGCGCGCTCGCCTCGCCGCCCGCGCGGTACAACGCGCCGAGTTCTTTCTGCAGAATCGCCTGCGACCAGCCATCCGACACGATGTGATGCAAGGCCAGATGCAGCACATGCTCGCGATCGCCCTGGCGCAGCAGCGTGACGTTGAACAACGGCCCGCGTTCGAGATCGAACGGTGCCCGCGACAAACGTTGCAGCGCAGCGTCGAGATCGTCTGCTTCGACGTGGTCCACTTCGTGCCAACCGTAATGGGCTTCGCTTGCGTTCGCGAACTCGGCGAGATGCTGCCACGCGACGCCTTCGGTTTCGCCGAAGCGGGTGCGCAAGCTGGCGTGCCGCGCGACCAGCGTATCGAGCGCGGCGCGCAGGCGCGCCACATCGAGGTCGCCCGCCAGGCGCAACGCGCCCACCATGTTGTAGGCCGCGCTGTGCGGCTCGAGTTTCCACAGGAACCACAGACGCTCCTGCGCATGCGAGAGCGGCAAGCGCTCGCCGCGTTCGCGCAAACGCACGATCGGCAGATCGGACAGATCGTGGCCCCCCGCGGCGAACCGCTGCCGGAACGCCGCGCGCCGTTCCGGCGTGAGGTCGGCGTAACGGCGGGAAACGGCCAGCATGTCCTGAGCAATATTGTTCATTGTCTAAATCCGGTATCCGATGGCAAACAGCAACGGGACTGACCCGTCAATCCAGTGTTTCGAAAAGATCGTTGAGCGCATCGACGCGCGCGCTGCCCGCCTGGTCGGCGGATGCGCCCACGGCGACGGCTTGCGCGGCCTGCGCGTCGTCGAGCGCGGCGGCCAGCCGTTCGACCGTGCGATGGCGCAGCACGTCGGCCAGCGCAACCTTGCGCGACAGACGCGCCGTGAGCCGCGTCGCGATTCGCACCGCGAGCAGCGAATGACCGCCGAGTTCGAGAAAATCGCCCTGCACGCCGAACGTGTCGAGGTTCAGCACCTCGCGCCAGACCTCGACGACGAGCGTTTCCATCGGCGTGCGCGGGGCGATCGGCGCGCTGTCGGCGAGCGGTGCGATCGGCGGCAATGCGTTGCGGTCGAGCTTGCCGTTACGCGTCAACGGCAATGCGTCCAGACACGCGAACGCGGACGGTACGAGGTGAGCGCTGACACGCGATGCCAGCCACTCGCGCAGGACGGGCCACGGTGTGTCGGGGGCATCGGCGTGCAGGACGGCGTAGGCGGCGAGACAGAGGTCGGCGGTGTGGTTGATGTCCGCCGGGGCGGTCGCGCTGCGTTGCACGACCACGGCCGCGTCGGCGATCCACGGATGCGCGAGCAGATGCGCACGCACTTCCGCCGGTTCGACGCGGAAGCCGCGAATCTTCACCTGATCGTCGATGCGTCCCGCGAACGTGAACGTGCCGTCAGCCTGGCGCCGTACGCGGTCGCCGCTGCGATACGCGCGTGCACCGGCGGGCCCGTTCGGATCGGGCACGAAGCGTTCGGCGGTTTGCGCCGGACGGCCCAGATAGCCGAGCGCGAGCGCCGGGCCGCCGATTAACAGTTCCCCCGCACAACCATCGGGCATCGGCTCGCCGGCACGGTCGACAATGCCCGCGCGTGCATGCGCGAGCGGTGTGCCGAGCGGCAAGCGCTGCAGTGCCAGATGCGCCTCATGCGCCTGCTGCACTTCTTGCGCTTGCTGCACTTCTTGCGCTTGCTGTGCCTCATGCGCCAGCACACCGACCGTCGTCTCCGTCGGCCCATAGTGATTGAACAGCGCGCAGCCGCTCGCGAGCGAACGGATTTGCGCGACGAGCCCCGCTTCGGCCACCTCGCCGCCCAGCACCAGACAGCGGCGCGGCAACACGTCGGCGGGTACGGACGCGCCGCGCAGCAATGCGCCGAGATGGCTCGGCACGATCTTGAGCGCGTCGATGCGTTGTTCTGCCATGTATTGAGCGAACGCTTCGGGATCGGTTGCGCGGGCGTCGTCGATCATGTGCAGCGTCCAGCCGGACCACAGCGCGCCGAGCAACGTGGTGTGACCGAGATCGGCGGCCGGCGTCGACACATACGCCGCGCTGCCGATGCCCGCCGGCAGACGGTCGAGAATCGCGCCGACGTAGGCCGTCATCGCGCCGTGCCCGACCATCACGCCCTTCGGTTCACCCGTCGACCCCGACGTATAAATCACGTACGCGGGTTGCGCGGGATGCGGGACAGCGTGGTCGGCGGCGAAGTCATACGACTTGGCGGCAACGTCATCCGCCGCCATTGTCGGATCGATACACGCGATGGTGTCGCTCAGCGCGTCCTGTCCCGCCGGCAACGCAGCGGCAATCAGATGACGCGCTCCGCTATCGGCGAGTTGGGCGCGCAACCGCTCGCCGGGCGCGGCAATATCGAGCGGCAGATACACGCCGCCCGCACGCCATACGGCGACCAGCGCCACCGCCAGATCGAGCGAACGCGGCAACGCGACCGCCACGATGTCGTCAGCGGCCAGGCCCGCCGCGCGAAGACGCGTCGCCAATTCGCCCGCACGTTGCCAGAGCGCGCTCCAACTCAACGACTGTCCTTCGCAGACAACCGCCGGCAAGTCCGCGCGGCCTTGCGCATGCCGCGCGATGCGCGGCAACAGCGCGCCCGCCGCGCCACGCGCGTCGCCCGTTGCGGGCTGCCGCACGTCGAGCGTCAGCGTGCGTAGCAGCGGATCCGGCTGCACCACCATCCGACGCAAAAGTTGTGTGAAATGCGCGTGAATCCGCGCGACGCGAGCGGCGTCCAGCCGCGCGGCGTCGTATTTCCAGATCAGCGTCGTCTCGCGATCCGGCATTACCACGAGCGTCAACGGATAATGCGCGCGGCCGGCGGATTCGATGCCTTCCAGCGTGAGACCGGTGCCCTTGAGCGCCGCATCCACTGGATAGTTCTCGAACACGAGCAGCGAGTCGAAAAGTGCATCGCCGCTACGTGCGGTCCATTGCTGAATCCGCGAAAGCGGCGTGTGTTCATATTGGCGCAGCGCGCCGTTGTGCTGCTGCAGCGTGTCCAGCCAATTCGAGAGCGGCATGTCTCCCGGCACATCGACCCAAACCGGCAAGCTGTTGATGAACAGCCCGAGCATCTGCTCCACTTCCGGCAAATGCGCCGGACGGCCCGATACCGTCACGCCGAATACCGCCTGGTTGCGATTGCCGTAGCGCGACAGCAGCAACGCCCACGCGCCTTGCAACACGGTATTCAACGTCACGCGATGGCGTCGGGCGGTGTCGCGCAATGCTTCGCTCAGCGTTTCGTCGAGGCAATGTTCGAGCGGCGCGGCTTCTTCCACGACACGATCCGGCTTGCGCTCATCGGTCAGGCCGAGGCTTTCGAGCAGCGTTGCCGGTTCGTCGACGCGTGCGGCCTGCTCGCGCCACCATGCCTCGCCTTCGTCCTTTTGCAGACGCCATTGCACGTAGTCGCGGTACGGCGGCGCGTTCCTGACCGGTTCACGACGCGCGAGCAAGGCTTCATACGCATCCGCTACTTCGCGCATCAGCTGCGCGCTGCTCCAGCCGTCCAGCAACACATGGTGATCGGTCCAGATCAGATCGTGCGCACCATCGGCACGGACAAACAACGCGATGCGCAGCAACGGCGCGCGCTCCGCCTCGAAACCACGTTGCACGTCCTCGCGCATCCACGCGTGAAGCCTCGTTTCATAAGCTTGCGCATCGAGCGACGACCAGTCGTGCTCGGCGTACGGCAAATCAACTTCACGCAACACGACCTGCAATGCGTCGCCGCCATGCCGCGTTTCGAACTGCGTGCGCAGAATCGCGTGCGATGCAACCGCATGCTTCCACGACGAGCGCAACGCCGCGCGATCCAGCTCGCCGCGCAAGGTCAAACGGCGCTGGTTCACATACAGGCCGCTACCGCTTTCCAGCGCGCTATGGAACAGCAGACCCTGCTGAACCGGCGTGGCCGGATAGATATCCTCGACACGCGCAAGGTCCAGATCCAACGACTCGAATTGCGGCTGGCTCAGGCCCGCCAGGGCAAAATCCGCCGCCGTCGCTTCAGCTCGCGCATTGACCGCATGGTCGATCAACCGTTCGAGACTGCGCTCGAAACGCGCTTTCAGCGCCAGCGCCTCCTGCTCCGGCAGAACTTGCGGCGCATAACGCCACGTCACGCCAAGCTTGCCGTCGACGATCCGCGCGTTGATATCCAACGGATATGCGAGCGTCGCCGCGCGATCGGTCAACGCGCCGATTGCCTCGTCGGCGAGCGCAAAGCCGCCACGCTCGGCGAAGTGCCGGTCGAACTGCCCCAGATAATTGAAGCTGACCAGCGGCGCAGGCAAAGTCGCGAGCGAAGCCTTGGTCTCCGTGTCGCCGTACGTGCTCAGCAAACCCCAATGCAAACCGTTGCGCGGCACCGCGCGCCGCCGTGCCTTGGCGTCGATCAGCGCGAGACGGGCGTCGGCTTGCGCTTCGAGCCACAGCGGATAACGCGCGGTAAACCACCCCACGGTCCGGCTTAAATCGAGGTCCGTGTCGCTGTGTGGATCGAACGCATCCAGCGCTTCACGGCCGTGACTTTCCATCGACAACAACACGCCGCCCCGCGTGCCGACTGCCTGCGCAAGCGCCGCGAGCAAGGTCTCCTCGACATTCGTGCGATAAGTCGTACCCGCGCGTTCCACCAGCGTTCGCGTGAAGGCCGTTTCGAACCACGATTCCAGTGTTTGCACCGATGCGACCGTCGGCGCTGCCGCATCATTCGCAGAAACAAAGCCGCGTACGTCCGCGCGCGCAGCGGAAAGCGCACCCCGCCACCATGACAGCTCATTGCGCAACTCGGCACGTCGTGCGTATTGCGCCAAACGCCGCGCCCACACGCTCCACGGCGTGCTCGCGGTCAGTTCGACCGCGGCGGACGCGCTGGCCTGGGCATACGCGCGTTGCAGATCGTCGAGCAACACGCGCCACGACACGCCGTCCACGGCGAGATGGTGAATCGCGATCAGCAGACGGCCGCCCTGCGCAAGACGGAACCAGGCCGCGCGAATCAGCGGACCGGCTTCGATATCGAGCGACTTCTGCAACGAAGTGCCCTGCTGTTCGAGCGCCGCTTGCCAGTCCGCGCGCTCACGCCAGTCGAACACGTCGAGCCGGCACGCCGACGCGTCGCCGACCTGCTGCTGCCACACGGTGTCATGCAGCGCGAAGCGTAAGCGCAACGCGTCGTGCGTGCGGATCAACGCGTCGAGCGAAACGCGTAACGCGGCCTCATCGAGCGTATCCGGCACGCTGAGCAACACAGCCTGATTCCAGTGATGCTGCGCGCCACCGAAACGTTCGAAGAACGCGCGCTGAATCGGCGTGGTGTCGAAGTGTGTCTGGTTTGCCTGCGAACCTTGCACGGCGGCTTGCGTCGCGCCGATCGACGCCCCCGTTGCCGTGACCTTGACCGCGAGCGCCGCGAGTCGCTCGATCACAGGATGATCGAACATCTGCTTGGGGGTGAAACGCAAGCCCGCGCGACGCGCCTGCGCGATCACCTGCAAGCTGAGAATCGAGTCGCCGCCCATTTCGAAGAAGTGATCCGTCACACCGATATCGTCGCGCCGCAAAACGCGTCGCCACACGGCGAGCAGCGTCGCCTCCGCTTCGTTGCGCGGCTCGACGGCCGCCCGCGCGTCAGTCGCGGCCGGCGCGGAGCCGTCACCGGTTTGCGGCGTCGTACCGAACGCCAGCAAGGCCGCACGATCCACCTTGCCGTTTGCCGTGACCGGCAGCGTTGCGAGCGCGCTCACGCGCGCGGGCACCATATGCGCGGGCAGAGTGGCCGCGAGTTCGGCGCGCAAGGCCTCGGCGTTGAGCGATTCGCCCGCGGCGAAAGCGCTCAACTGTAGCGCGCCGTGTTCGTCGGCATGCGCGATGACCACGGCATCCACCACACCGGGCAACGCACGCAACGCCGCCGCGATCTCGGCGGGTTCGACGCGATAGCCGCGCACTTTCACCTGCTGGTCGAGTCGTCCTTCGAAAACCAGTGCGCCGTCGGCGCGTCGATAAGCACGGTCGCCCGTGCGGTAAAGACGCGCGCCCGGCGTGCCGTGCTGATCGGGCACGAAGCGCTCGGCAGTCGCGGCCGCGCGGCCATGATAGCCACGCGCCGGCGTCGCACCGCCGACGCAGATTTCACCGCTTGCACCAGGCAAAGCGGCATTGCCGTCGGCGTCGAGCAAATAAACGCCGGCGCCTTCGAGCGGAAAACCGAGCGGCAACGCGGCCGCTGCGCCGGCTTGCGCGAGTTCGGCGGGATCGAGACGCTGCGTGAGGACGCCGACCGTCGTTTCGGTCGGTCCGTAGTGATTGAGCACCGCGCAGTCGGGCGCGAGCGCCACGATTCGCGTAAGCAGTGCGAGACCGGCGGCCTCGCCGCCGAGCACGAGAGCGCGACGCGGCAAGGCGCGCGCGGCGTCGGCGGCATGCAACAGACCGGCCAGATGACCGGGGACGATTTTCAGCACATCCACCGCATGCCGCGTCATTGCGGCGGCAAAGCGGTCCGGGTCGCGCATGTCGGTGTCGCTGAACAGGTTCAGACGCCAGCCTGCCGCCAGCGCGCCTAACAGCATGGTATGGCCGAGATCGGCGGCGGGCGTCGACGTGTACGCGGCGCTTTCGATCCCGTCAGGCAGACGGCGCAAAACGGCGTGGGTGTAGCTCGCCAGTGCGCCGTGCGAAACGGTCACGCCTTTAGGCTCGCCCGTGGAGCCGGACGTATAGATCAGGTAGGCCGCTTGCCGCGGATGAGCGGATTCGTTCGGCGCGGTATGTTGGTGGTCATCGGCTTCGACGACTTGGGTGTCGGCAAAACACGGATCCGCGACGATCGTTTCGCAAGCCGCGTCGGCGGCAAGTGCTCCGATGCGCGCAGCGTCGTTGGCCGCGCAGATCACACAGCGCGCGCCGCTGTTTTTCAATTGCCAGATAAGACGCGCATCGGGGGCGCCGAGATCGAGCGGCACATAGACCCCGCCCGCCCGCCAGACGCCGAGCACACTCACGACGAGTGCGGCGCTGCGCGGCTGCGCGACCGCCACGGGCGTCTCCGCCCGTACGCCGAGTCCACGCAGACGCTGAGCAAGCAAACCGGCACGCGCCCACAACTCGGCCCATGAAAGCGTCAGTGCATTTCCCGCTGCGTCTTCTTCGACACAGGCAATCGCGTCGCGTTGCGGCGAGCCATTCGCCGCCCGCGCGGCAACGCGCGAAAGCACGCTGGCCGGACTCTCCTGCGCGATCGATTGCACAGGCGCCGCGGGGACGTCGAGCGAGAGTTCGCCCACACGCTGCAGCGGATCGGCGGCGAATGCGTCGAGTACAGCGGCGAGCGTGTCGATCAGCCCGCGCACATCGCGATGCGTGAATCGCGCGCAGCGGTACGAGAGGACAAGCCGCAGCGTTTCACCCGGCACCGCGATCAGGCTGAGCGGATAGTGGTTGCGTCCGCTGCTGTAGACGGCGCCATGGGTTTGCGCATCGATGTCCATTTCCGCATCGGGTACGGCCTGAGTCTCAGCATCCTGATCCAGCCGACTAATCATGAGCCCATCATCACGCGCCGCCGAACTCACATGCTGCGGAAAATTTTCGAACACGACGATGCTGTCGAACAGCGTCGCGTCCGCGTCGAGCCCGGCGCGGGCGCGCAGTTTCGCAAGCGGCACGTGTTCGAGCGGTCGCAGTGCGTGGTTCGCCTGTTGCACCTCGTCGAGCCATGCGCCGACGCTCGCCTGCGGCGCTACGCGCAACGCGAGCGGCAACGTGTTCACGAACATGCCGACCATGCGCGCGACGTCTGGCGCTTCGGCGGGACGGCCCGATACGGTCACCCCGAAGCACACCTCGCGCGTCCTCGCGTGACGCGACAGCAGCCAGGCCCAGGCCGCCTGCACCAGCGTGTTCAGTGTCAGGCGACGCTCGCGCGCAAAGCGCTCCAGCGTCGCGGTGCGCGTTGCGTCGAGCACCACGGTTTGCTCGGCAAACGGCGCGCGAGCGGCGGCATCGGGAGCGGCGTGGGCAGCGGCGGCAGCATGCGCCCGGCTCGCCGGCAACGGCGTCGGCCAGCCATCGTGCGCGAGCAGCGGCGGCAACGCGGTGTCGTCGAACGTGCGCTTTTTCAGCCATTCCACGTACTGATGAAACGGCGGCTCGGCCGTTTCGTCGGCGACGCTCGCGCTGCCCGAGCGATGCCGGTCGTAAGCGGCGATGCAATCCGCCAGCACCGCCGCCAGACTCCAGCCGTCGATCTGGATGTGATGCAGCCGCCACACGAACCAGTATCGCGCGTCGCCGACTCGCAGCAGTTGCAGTTCGAGACTCGCCGCGTGTTCGAAGTCGAAACCGCGCGTACGCGCAGCCTGCCACTGCGCCGCCAGTTTCGCGTGCTGTTCGGCGGCCGGGAGTGCCCGCCAGTCGTCGAGCGCGAGAGTGGCGTCGCTCGTGCGATACACCACCTGCAACGGCGACTTCAGCCCGTTCCAGCGGAAGTCCGTGCGCAGCATCGCATGCTTCGCGACCACCGTGCGCCACGCGCGACCCAGTGCATCGACGTCGAGCGGACCCGCGAATTCCAGCACCTTCTGTGCGTAATACGGGTCCGCGTCGCCGCGCAATGCAAGCGCGAGCATGCCGGCCTGAATGTCGGTGAGCGGCGCGATCTTCTCGATGTTGTCTTTGAGGCGAAACGTCATGGCGCGAGCCCTGCAATGGAACGGCACAAAATAATTTCACGCATCGAAGCTCTCCAGCAGATTGTCCAGATCGTCCTGATCGATCTGACTGCCGAAATCGGACGGCGTGTACTGCGGCGCGGCCCGATCGCACTGCGCGACCAGCAGGTCGAGCCGCGCGGCGAACCCGTCGACCAGCGCCTGCACACGCGGCGCGGCCAGTTGCTCGCCGGCGAAGCGCCAGCTGATCGCGAGCTTGCCGCGCGCGATCTTGGCGTTGATGTCGAGCGCCCACGTGAACGGCGCATCGGCCGCGACCGGCCAGCCCGCGTGTTCGGTCGCGAAGCGCCAGCGGCTCGCGGCATCGAGACTCGGATCGAACTGGCCGAGGTAGTTGAAGCTGATTCGCGGCGCCGGTAGCGCGGCGAGCGTCGCGCGTACCGCCTCGCTGCCGTGCGCGTTGAGCAAGCCCCAATGCAGGCCGTTGTGCGGAACCGCGCGGCGGCGCTCCTTGGCATCGATCAGCGCGCGATGCGCGTCGTCGTGCGCATCGAGCCACAGCGGATAGCGCGTCGTGAACCAGCCGACAGTGCGGCTCAGATCGAGTTCCGCGTCGCCGAGCGCCTCGCGGCCATGTCCTTCGAGCGACACCAGAGCGCCACGCGTGTCGCACCATTCATGCAGCGCTTGTGCGAGCGCGGCCAGCAACACTTCCTCGACGCTCGCGCGATAGGCCTTCGGCGCTGACTGCACCAGCCGGCGAGTCGCCGCTTCGTCGAGTTCGAGCGAGACCGCCTCGGTGTCGGCCATGCGCGGCAGCCGCGACGGCACCACGAACGACGCGCTCGCGGTATCCGGACTCTCCGCGTTGGCAAGCGCCTCGCGCCACCAGCCGGCTTCGTTGGCCACCTCGTCGTGCCGAGCATGCGCGATCGCGCGCTGCACCCATGCGCTCCACGGCAGATTCGCCGGCAACGTCGGCGTGCGCCGGGCGAGCGCCTGTTCATAGGCGGATTGCAATTCGTCGAGCAGCACGCGCCACGACACGCCATCCACGGCGAGGTGATGAATCGCGATCAGCAAACGCCCTTCGCCACGCAGACGGAAATAGCCCGCGCGCAGCAGCGGTCCGTGAGCGATGTCGAGTGTCGATTGCAAATGTTCGCCAGCCTGCGCGAGCGCGTCGTGCCAGGCTTCGTGCTCGCGCCAGTCGAACACCTGCAGCGCGCAGGCCGACGCTTCGCCCACCTGCTGCTGCCATGCGCCTTCGCTGCGGAAGAACCGCAGACGCAATGCGTCGTGCGCCGCGATCAGCGCGTCGAGCGCCGCACGCAAGGCCGTTTCGTCGAGTTCGCCTCGAACCGCGAGCAGTGTCGACTGATTCCAGTGGTTCTCGCCGTGCGGGAACTGGTCGAAGAAAGCACGCTGAATCGGCGTGAGACCAAGCGGCTCATGCGTCACGGCAAGCGCCGCGTGCGGCTCGGCGCTTTGCACGAGCGGAACGAGCGCGGCCACCGTGGGATGCTCGAACACCTGGCGCGTGCTGATCTTCAAGCCGGCCTGCCGGGCTCGCGCGACGATCTGCAAGCTCAGGATCGAATCGCCGCCCGCTTCGAAGAAGTTGTCGGCGACACCGAGGTCCTCGCGACCGAGTACCGCGCGCCAGATGTCGAGCAGGCTGCGTTCCGCCTCGCTCGACGCGTCCACGCGCTCGCCCGACAAAACCGGAGCGGGCAACGCGGCCCGGTCGAGTTTGCCGTTGCCCGTGAGTGGCAACGCGTCGAGCGGCACCAGCACGTGCGGCACCATGTGCGCGGGCAGACGCGTGGCGAGACGCTCGCGCAACGCGGCGGCGTCGAACGTGGCGCCCGGCGCGCCGACCACATAGGCGACCAGTTGCGCGCTGTCGTCGCGTACCAGCGCGACGGCGTCGCTGACGTCCCGATCGGCCAGCAGCGCGTGACGCACTTCACCCAGCTCGATGCGGAAGCCGCGCAACTTCACCTGCGCGTCGTCCCGGCCAAGGTAGTCGAAGGTGCCGTCGGCGAGCACGCGGGCGCGATCGCCGGAGCGATACAGACGCGAGCCCGGCGCGCCGAACGGATCGGGCACGAAGCGCTCGGCCGTCAGCGAGGGGCGTCCCACGTAGCCGCGCGCCACACCGGCGCCGCCGACACACAATTCGCCCGCGGCCGACAATTCGCCGGTTGCGTTGCGCACTGCAAGACCCAGATCGGGCAACGGCGCACCGATCGGCGACTGCGCGTGCGAGCCCGTTTTTGCGCTGGACGTATCCTCGAGATCGCTCGCCGCGAGCAGATACGTGGTCACGTGAACGGTGGTTTCGGTAATGCCGTACATGTTGACCAGTTGCAGGCCGCCCGGCGCACGCATGCGATGCCAACGCGCCAGCGCCGCCGGTTCGAGTTTCTCGCCGCCAAAAATCACGAGGCGCAGCGAAGCGAGCGGCGTCGCGTCGACTTCCGGCGCGAGATCGTGTTGCATCAACGCGCCGAACGCGGAGGGCGTCTGATTCAGCACGCTCACCTGTTCATTGCGCAGCAACGCGTGAAACGCGGGGGTGTCGCGCGTGATCCAGTAAGGCACGACGACGAGCCGCGCACCCGTGCACAGCGCACCGAACAGTTCCCAAACGGAGAAATCGAACGCGCTCGAATGGAACAGCGTCCAGACGTCGTCCGCGTGAACGGGGTGACGTTGCGCCGCCGCGTCCAGCAGACGCGCGACGTTGCCGTGCGTGATGCCGACGCCCTTCGGCTGGCCCGTGGAGCCGGACGTGTAGATGATGTACGCCAGCTGTTCCCGGTGTAGCTGCGAAGAGTGCCCGGCGCGCGACGGCGTATTCGCGGTCCGATCCGCCGGGCCTGAATTCAGCAGCGACACCACGTTGAGATCGCGCAATAGCGCTGCGTGACGCGCGGCGCTGTCGTCGTCGGCCAGTACGGTTTCGATTCCCGCGTCGGCGAGCAGATAGCTCAGGCGTTCATGCGGATAATCGGGATCGAGCGGCACATAGGCGGCGCCCGCTTTCAGCACACCGAGCACACCCGCAACCAGTGCGTTGCCGCGTTGCGCGCAGAGACCCACACGCGTTTCCGCGCGCGCGCCTTGCGCCACCAGACGGGCGGCCACCGCGTCGGACCAGCGGTCGAGTTCGCCATACGTGAGTTGCTCTGTGCCGCAGGTGAGCGCGCGAGCGTCCGGCCGGCTGCGAACCTGTTCCGCGAAACGGGCGAGCACGCTTTCAAACGCGAAGGTCGCGCGCGGTTCGGCCCACGTCGAAGCCGCCGCTGGCGCCGGCAACGCGAAGTTGCGCAATCGCCCTTGCGCCCGCGCGGCGACGATCTGTGAAAGCAGCGCGACGTAGCCTTCGGCGACTGTGTCGAGTGTCGAACGGTCGAGGCGTGTGGCGTCCGCGGTCCAGCCGAGTTCGAGCGCGTCGCCGACCAGCGCCGTCACCGTCAGCGGATAGTGGCTGCGCTCGCTAGCTTCCACCGCCGTGATGCGCAGCGGTGCATCGCCGGCACGCAGTGCGGGACTCACCGGATAGTTTTCGAAGACGAGCACGCTGTCGAATAACGTGTCGCCACTGCGTCCCGACCACTGCTGCACGCGCGCTAGCGGTGTGGCCTCGTGTTCGCGCAGCGCGGCATTCGCGCCTTGCAACGCGCGCGCCCAATCGCCGAATTCCATCGCGGACGGCACATCCGTTTCGAGCGGCAATGTGTTGATGAAAAGGCCCACTGTGCGGCTGATTCCTTCGGGTGCAACACCGCGGCCCGATACGGTCACGCCGAACGCGGCGCGTGCGCGATCGGCGCGGCGCGCGAGCAGCAACGCCCAGGCAGCCTGCAACACGGTGTTGACGGTGACGCGCGCGGCGCGTGCGGTCTGCGCGAGTTGCGCGGTGAACGAGGCGTCGAGCACGCGATGCAGGCGCAGCGCGGGCGCGGCGGCGGCAGCGTTTGCGTCCGCCTCGGTGTCTGCGTCCGAATCCGCATGGCTCAGCGGAGACAGCAACGCGGGCGCACCATCCAGCAGCAAGGCGGGCGGCTTCGTGTCGTCGCTCGCGAGATGCGCGCGCCACCATGCCTCGTCGCCATGACGACCCTGCAGCCACGCGACGTAATCGCGCCATGCGGGTGCGCCGTTCCGCGGCGTCGTGTCCAATGCGGCACGTCCCTCGGCGCGTACGGCGTGATAGTCCGCGAGCACCTCGTCGAGCAATTGCGCGGCGCTCCAGCCGTCGGTCAGCAAATGGTGGGTGGTCCACACCAGATCGTGCGCACCGTCAGGGCGTGCAAACAGTGCGAGGCGCCAGAGCGGCGCGTGCGCGAGATCGAAAGGACGCGCGCGATCGGCGGCGAGCCAGGCGTCGAGGCGTGCGTCGTAGCCAGCTCCTTGTGTGTGCCAATCGTGGCGCTGCCAGTCCAACGCCAGCGTGCGATGCACCACCTGCAACGGCATCCCGCCATGTGCCCATTCGAACGACACGCGCAACACCTCGTGACGCGCGAGCGCCGCTTCCCAGGCCGTGCGCAACGCGTCGCCGTCGAGCGCGCCGGCCAGCGTGAGACGCTTCTGATTCACGTAGACGCCCTGCGCCGCGCCTTCGAGTGCGTGGAACAACAGGCCTTGCTGCACCGGCGTCGCCGGGTAAAGATCGGCCACGTTCTGGAACGGCAACGCGAGGCGTGCCAGCGCGGCACTGTCGAGTCCGGCAAGCGGGAAGTCTTCAGGCGTCGCACCCGGCGCGGCTTGCGCGCAATGCGCGATCAGCTCGCGCAGGGCCGCATTGAAGCGATCGGCGAGCGCCTGAGCGCTGTCGTCGTCGAGCAGACCGCCGGCGTAGCGCCACTGCACCCGCAATTCACCGGCTACGACCATTGCGTTCAGATCCAGCGCGTAGTGCAGCGCGCTGGCCGGATCCGTGCTGTCGTCGACCAGTTCCGGACGCAACGCGATGCCCGCCGCGCCGGGCGTGCCGTCGAACTGCCCGAGATAGTTGAAGCTGACCTGCGGCGCGCTCAGGTTTTGTAACGCGGCGGCCGCGCGTTCCCAGCCGGCCGCGTGAGCGGCGGCGGCGCGCAACAAGGTTTTGGTGGTGCGCAGCGTCGCCAGGCGAGTTTCCGCGGCGTCCGCTTTCTCAGTTGCGTTTCCGGTTGCGTTTCCGGTCGCCTTGTCGGTCGCGTTCAGCCACAGCGGATAGCGCTGCGTGAACCAGCCGACCGTTTGAGACACGTCCACATCGTCGCGACGCAGCGCGCGGCCGTGGCCTTCCAACGACACCAGCACACCGCCCCACGCGTCGCAGGAAAGCGCGAGCGCGGCGAGCAACATGTCCTCCACGCCGGTGCGCAACGCGTGCGACGTGCCTTGCAGCAGGACGCGCGTCGCATCGACATCCAACGTACTGGTCAGCGTACGCGCGTCGCACACGCGCTGGCCTTGCAAAGCCTCGGCGGGCCACAGCGGGCGCGAAGCCTGCAAGGTCTCGCGCCACCACGCTATGTCGCCATCGGCCTCCGTCACGTGCGAAGACGGCGCCGACACGCGGGCGCTGTCCACCCACACGCTCCACGGCATCGACACGCGTGCGGCAAACGGCGCTTCCCCACGCGCCAGACGCTCGCACGCGAGACCGAGTTCGGCGATCAGCACACGCCATGACACGGCGTCCACAATCAGGTGATGCGCGGCCAGCAGCAAACGATTCGTCGTCGACGCGCCGCGCCGCACGAGCAAGGCGCCGAACAACGGCCCCTGCGCGAGATCGAAACCGCGTTGCAGGCGCGCGGCGGCTTCGGCCTGCTTCTGCTCCTGCGCGCTGTCATCGCCTGCCTCGACGACATCGAAACGCACATCGCCCGCGCCTTGCACCTGCTGATGCCAGGCGTGCGCCTCGTCGCGCACGAAGCGCAAGCGCAGCGCATCGTGACGTTCGACCAGCGCGCGCAACGCCGCGTGCAATACGTTGGCGTCGAGCGTAGCGGGCACGTCCAGCCACACCGCCTGGTTCCAGTGCGCCGGCGCCTGCGGATGACGCTCGAAGAAATGCCGCTGCGCCGCCGTCAGCGGCAGCGGCGCGCGACGCTCGTTCCATTCGCGCGCGCTGCCCGTTTGCTCGCGCATCAACGCCGCGAGTCGCGCCACGCTCGGCGCGTCGAACACTTCGCGCGGGGTGACCGCATAGCCGGCATCGCGCAGACGCGCCACCACTTGCAGCGTGAGAATTGAATCGCCGCCTGCTTCGAAGAAATCGTCGGTGACGCCGAGGTCGTCGCGCTGCAGCACCTTGCGCCACACGTCCAGCACGATGCGTTCGCGCGCGTCGCGCGGCGCGATGCTGGCGGCCGGCGCGACCGGCGCGGCCGGCAGCGCGGCGCGGTCGAGCTTGCCGTTCGGCATCAACGGCAACGCGTCGAGGCGCATGAACGCAGAGGGAATCATATGCGCCGGCAGTCTGGCTTCGAGCGCCGCGCGCAACGTAGCAGCCTCGTCCTGCGGGTTGCCGTGTGCCGACCCGCCCGTTTTCATATTCAGTTCGCCGACCCAGTACGCGACAAGGCGCTTATGGCCGGCGTCGTCGCGTGCCATTACGAGCGCATCGCGCACGCCCTCGCAACTGCGCAGCGCCGCTTCGATCTCACCGGGTTCGATACGGAAACCGCGCAGCTTGATCTGTTCGTCCAGACGCCCCAGAAAATGCGCCTCACCCTGCGTGCCGATGCGTCCCAGGTCGCCGCTGCGATACACGCGGCTACCCGGCGCACCGTGCGGATCGGGCACGAAGCGCTCGGCGGTCAATGCCGGACGGCCGAGATAACCGCGCGCGAGCGTGGTGCCGCCAATGCACAACTCGCCCTGGCCGCCTTGCGGCAGCGAACCGCCATCGGCATCGATCACGGAAAGCGTGCGCGACGCGAACGGCACGCCGATCGGCGCGGTGGCGTACGCCGCATCCGCCGCGACGGTCGCGCGATGCAAACAGGCCACCGTGGTTTCGGTCGGGCCGTACAGGTTGTCGACGCGGATCGACGCGAGCGGCGAGCGTTGCCATGCGGCGAGCGCATCGCCCGGCAACGCCTCGCCGCCAACCGTGATTTGCCGCAGCGATTCGAAACGACGCTTCTCCGGCTCGCGCAACCATTGCTGCCAGAACGCGGTCGGAATACGCGCGAAGCTCACATGCTCGTCTTCGAGCGCGGCGTTGAGCGTCGCGAGGTCCCATTGCGCGGCGCCACGCATCAGCACGCGGCCGCCCTGCATCAGCGCGGGCAGCATCTCGTGCAAGGCGACGTCGAAGTTGATCGTCGAGATCTGCAACTGCGTGTCCGTGTCGCGGATACCGTACGCGCGCACGAAGTCGCTCAGGTGACGGCCAAGCGCTGCATGCGACACCGCCACGCCTTTCGGACGGCCGGTCGAACCCGACGTGTAGATCACGTACGCCAGCGCCTCGGGATGCACGGCGGTGACGAGCGGCGCGGCGTCTTCGGCGCGCACGTCTTCCACTTGCAGAATGCGGCGGCCGTCGAGCAAGCTGCCCACGCGTTCGGCACTCGCCCGGTCGACGAGAACGATTTCGATGCCGGCGTCGTCGAGCATCGTGGCGAGGCGCGCGGCCGGATAATCGGCGTCGAGCGGCACGAAGGCAGCGCCGGCCTTGAGGATGCCGAGCAACGCGCACGGCAGGGCCACCGAGCGCGAGACACACAGGCCCACGCGAACGTCGGCGAGCGGCGCGGCATACTCGCGCTGCAAACGGCGCGCGATCTGATTCGACCATCGTTCGAGCGAGCGGTAGTCGATCGCGTTGCCGTCGCACTTCACCGCCACGGCGGTAGGCCGCGTGCGGGCCTGCGCGGCAATCGCCTTCCAGACCGGTTCGAACGTCGAGGTGCCGGTTTGTGCCGAGGCGGCGAGAGCCGTGAGTACCGTTTGCCCCGTACCGCGCGACAAACGCAGGCCGGCGAGCGGCGTCGCGCCGGCGTCGGCGAATTGTTCGAGCACTTCGAGGTAATGCGCGGCCAGACGTTCCACCGTGGATTCGTCGAAGACGTCGCAGGCGTAGTCGAATGCAAGCTCGAGTGCGCCGTTCTGTTCGGCCACGTTGAGCGCCAGATCGAACTGCGCGCCGCGCGTGAGGTTTTCGATGTCACGCAATTGCAGATGGCGCGAATGCGCGAGCGCCGCGCGATCGATGCCTTCGTAATTGAAGAGCGTCTGGAACAGTCCGCCGTGCGAGCCGTCGCGCGGTCCGCCCAGTGCGGCCACCACACGCGCTAGCGGCGCCTGCTGATTGGCGAGCGCTTCGAGCAACACGGCGCGCGTTTGATCGAGCCACCCGGAGCACGTCAGGCGACCGGAGATCGACACCGGCAGCGCCAGCGTGTTGACGAAGTAGCCGAGCGCGCCGCGGCTTGCCGCACTCTCGCGACCGGCCACCGGCACGCCGACGCGAAATTCACGCTGGCCGCTATAGCGATGCAGCAACGCCGTCCAGGCCGCGTACTGCACCATGAAGGGCGTGGCACGCGCCGCCTGGGCGAGTGCGTTGAGGCGTTTCACGAGACCTGCGGGCACGTGCAGCGAGACCCGTTCGCCCACGTCGCTGCGTTGCGCTGCGCGCGGGCGGTCCAGCGGCAACGCGAGTTCCGCCACCGGCGACGCGAGCCGCGCACGCCACCACGCGAGTTGTGTATCGAGCGCCGCGCGATGGGCGGCGTCGTTCTCGCCGCGTGCGTAGGTCGCGTATTGCAGCGGCGCGGCGGCGAGCGCCGCCGACGGCACGCCGTCGACGCGCGCGTCGTAAGCGGCACACCACTCGTTGAGCAGCAACGCGAGCGACTGTGCATCGGCAACGATGTGATGCACGTGCAGATGCACCACGTGCTCTTCGTCGCTCATGCGGCAAAGGGCGACGCGCAACAACGGATCGTGCGCGAGATCGAAAGGTTGCTCGGCCAGATCGCCGAGCAACGCATAGAGGCGCGCGTCGCGCACGCCGCTGTCGAACCTCGAAAAGTCCTCGCGCCGCCATTGCGCGGCGCGCACGTCGTCGACGATCTGAGCCGGCACGCCGTCTGTCTCGACAAAGCGGGTACGCAGGATCGCGTGACGCCGCACGATATCGCCGAGCGCCGCTTCGAAGACCGCTTCGTCCAGTTTGCCGCCGATCCGTACGCTCGCCGAAATCGAATTCGCCGTGCCTTGCGGGTCGAGTTGCCAGAGCAGATAGAGGCTCGTCTGACCGGCACTTAGCGGCGCCGGCTCGCGCTGATCGATCGAGACGACGCTGTCCGCCTGGTCAACGGATTGCGCGACCCGCTGAGCGGCGTCGCGCAGTTGCGCCACACCCAACCGCGTCAACGCCGCCGCCTGGGCCGCGATGGTGGGATGTTCGAACACGAAGGCGATCGGCAACGCGGTGTCGAATCGCGCGTTGATCGCAGCCGCCAGTTGGGCCGCGACGATCGACTGACCGCCGCTCACGAAGAAATCGTCGTCGCGTTGCACGTGACGCAGCGACGGCAATGCATGCCACAACGCGGCTATGCGCTCTTCCAGCGCGTCGCCGTCGAACGGCGCCATCGCGGTGCGTTGCGGATCGTCGGTCGCGAGTTCGGCATTTGCGTCATGTACGTAACGCGCCACGCAGGCCAGCGAGCCATCGGCAAAACCCGTGGCGCAAGCGGCGCGCCGCAGTTTGCCGCTCGACGTGCGCGGCAACGCGCCGGCTTCGAGCAGCAGAACGGCGCCCACCGGCTCGCCGATCGAGGCGGCCACCGCGCGCCGGATCGTATCGATCACGGCCTCCTCTGCGCCATCACGCTGCGCGGCGCGCGCCAGTTCCGCCGCCACGCCGATGGCTTCCGCGCCGTTCGCGTCACGCACGGCGAAGGCCGCGATCCGGCCGCTGCGCAGTCCGTCGACCTGCGACAGCGCGCGTTCGATATCCTGCGGATAGACGTTGCGACCGCGCAGGATAATCAGATCCTTCACGCGCCCGGTGACGAACAGGCGGCCGTCGTTCACGAAACCGAGGTCGCCGGTACGCAGCCAGCGCGTACCGTTCACCGCATCGGGAACGAACGTGGCCGCGCTCGCCGCCGGCTTGTTCCAGTAGCCCTGCGCAATGCTCGCGCCACCCAGATGAATTTCGCCGACGCCGCCATCCTCCAGCACCGCGCCCGTTGCGGGGTCAACGATTTTCAGCGAAAGATCCGGTGTGGACCGGCCACAATCGACCAGCGGCGTCGCCGCGCGGTCTTCGCTTTCGGCCTTGCGTCCAGCGCCTTGCGCGAGTGCATTCACCTCGAACAAAGGCGCGAGCGCGCCCTCGCCCGCCACCCCGCCGCTCGCGAACAGCGTCGCTTCGGCAAGCCCATAGCAGGGATACAACGAGCCTTCGCGCAGACCTGCCGACGCCGCCTTGCGCGCGAACGCGTCGAGCGTGGCGGCCTGGATCGGCTCCGCCCCGCAGAAGGCCACGCGCCAGCACGACAGGTCGAGCCCGTCGAACTGCCTGTCGCGCACACGGTCCGCGCACAATTGATAGGCGAAATTCGGACCGCCGCTGACGGTGGCGCGATAACGCGAGATGGCTCGCAACCAGCGCGCCGGTTGTTCGAGGAAATGCTGAGGATCGAGCAGCACGAGTTCGAAGCCGAAATACAGCGGCAACATCAGGCCGCCGATCAAACCCATGTCGTGGTAGAGCGGCAACCAGCTCAGCATGACGTCGCGCGTCGCGTCGATCGACATGCCCGCGTGAATCGCCTGTTCGTTGGCCGCGATGTTGGCGTGGCTGACCATTACGCCCTTCGGCTCCGAGGTCGAGCCCGACGTGTATTGCAGGAATGCGAGCGCATCGAGCCGGGGACGCTCGAAAGCGAGCGGCGCAGCTTGCTGTGTTTGCTCCGGCGTGAGCGCGATACAAGCGCTGCTTTGTGAATCGCCAACGAGCGCGCTCCACTGAGCCTGCTGCTCCGCGCCGACGATCGCGATACGCGGCGAACAGTCCGCCTGCATCGCGCGCAAACGTTCGAGGTGTTGCGCATGTTGCGGCTGCGGCGCATACGCCGGCACCGCGACGAGGCCCGCATACAGGCAGGCGAAAAAGTTGACGACGTAATCGAGGCCGCTCGGCAGCAATATCATCACGCGCTCGCCGGGCGCGGCGTGCTCGCGCAACGCGGCAGCGGCGCGCTGCACGCGCTCGAGCAACTGCGTGTAGCTGAGCGCCCGTTCGTCGGCGACGCCGTCCGCCAGATAGCGCAGCGCGATTGCATGCGGGCGGTGGTACGCGTGATCGACCAGGCGCGAGACGATGTCGTCGTGAGCCGCGGAACCGTTGGCGCTCGCGTCGTGCGCCGCGCGCGCGAGGCGCGACTTGCGGCTCAGGAACGGGCAAACGTCGCCGGCGCGCGCGTTGTCGTCGCCGAGAAAATACTGTTTCCACTCCAGATTGCCGGGGTCGCCGTAAAAGCCGAGGTCGGGATGCGGGTCGACCGCGTCCCATTTCAGCAAACGCTGGCGCACCTGATTGCGCGCCTCGCGGCCGATCACCTTGTTCGTGATGGTGTCGACGAACACCGCGCGCGGCTGGAACAGCAGCACCATGCCGGGCCCGAGATTGCGGCTGTGGCGCGTGGCAAACGACGGGCACGCGCACACCACGAACATTTCGATGCCGGCGTACGAGAACTCCCAGTTTTCATCGGAGGGATCGGGATACGAATCGGCGGCGGCATTCGGATCGACGTCGTGCAGCGCCTGCAGGATGCGCCAGAAATGACGCTGATACTCGTCGTGCGAAAGCGGCTCGGCGTCCGGCTCGAAGAACACCGCGATATTGTTCTTGCGATAGTCGGGCATGGCCGCGAGTCGCGCGAAGGTCTCCATCGACCCTGCCAGGTCCGTGGTGTCCTTACCGTTCACGAACGCGTAAAACATCTCGCCGCGCTTCTCGGCGACGGTGCCGAAGAAGCACGGATACGCCGGGTGCATCACCTGCTCGCGCAGCGTGTCATACGAGGACGCGAGCCACGCCGGCAGTTCCACCTGCGCACCGATCGCGTCGCCGCGAATCACGCGGCTGGTCCAGTCGGCGGCATTGCAGGCACTCGCGCGCGCTTCCAGCGACAACGGCAAAGCGGCATCGCCCAGCGTGCCGTGAGATTCATTCGGTTCCATCATGCTCCCTTGATTTCGTCGACCGGACGCGCGCCGACGCGCGCCCGCCATGCGCGCCGCTCGCGGCCACGCTGATTTAGCTGGGTTTTCGTGGGGAGAATCGCGACGCTTCGGGATGAGCGTCTTTATTCTGAAGACACGGACCGCCGCGCACGGCGGGTGTGTCTATCGACTGCGATGTTGCATGGGTACGGCTTCACGGCATGTGCCTGGGTCGCGACCAGGTAGCGGCCGGGTCATGCCGGGTTGTTTCATTCCGCCCAATTCGCGCGCGCCGCTATTGCACGGCCGCGGCACGCGCGAACGGCTCGCGTCAGGCCGGCTGCGGCGCGTCGAGTTCGACGACCAGCGCATTGACCCAGTCGTCCGGAATGATCGGCTGGTGATACGTACACTCGCCGGACACCACCGTCGAGCCGTGCAAACGGCCATCGGGAATCAGCACCATGTCGCCTTCGTTCATCTTCAACTGCATGCCGACGTTGCCCCAGAACAGCATCTCGCCCGCCTCGATCGTGACGAGACGGTGATCGTTGTGGACGTGGGTGGTCGAGCACATCTCGTGCGGCTCGACGAACGTCTCGCGGTCGATGTCGGGAAACTCGGCATAGATGCGCGTGCTGATGCGCTGCGCGAATTCGCAGAAGCGTTCGATTGCCGACAGCCAGCGCAGTTGTTCGCCGAGATCCCAACGCGCGCGTTCCGTCAAACGCTCGGCGGCCGCGAAGCCTTGCATGCATTGTTCGCGTGCGCTCGCGCCGTAGCGCGCCTCGAGTTCGCGCAGCGCGTCGGCGAAGCGGCGCGCGAGTTCGCGCTGGCGGTCCGGGCCGGCGTCGGGCGCCGCACCGCGGTGCGTGAGATGCGGACAGGCGCGCGTCAACGCCGCGACGAACGCGAGTTGCTCGGCTTGCGCCGCGAACGCCGCGCCGATCAGACCGAACGCGCGGTCGGGACGGCGTGCGAGTGCGTACAGCAGATTGGTTTTTGCGAGGCTGGTCGGCAGATAGAACTGCCAGTACGAATGCGCGTCGCGCGTGATCTCCGCCGCCGACGCCACACGGGCGAGCAGATCTTCGCTACCGCCATCGAGGTCGAGCGTGGGATGCAATGCGGGCGGCAACGCGTCGAAGAAGCCGCTAGCCTGCGCGCGACGCAACGCGCGGCGCTTCGAGGGCAGCAGCGCCCAACGCTGCACGGCGATAAAGCGCAGCCCGTCCTGCAGATAATCGTTGCGCACGAGGCGCGCGAAGTTGTCTTCCCAGAACGCCAGTTCGTCGCCGATCAGACGCGTCAGGCGCGCCGCCGCGGCGTCGCCTTGCGTGGCGATGTCGGTGTCGCGGCTCAGATAGTCGAAGGCGTACGCTTCGAGGAACGGCGCGATCTGTGCGCCGAGCGCGCGCACTTCGTCGGCGTGATAGGCGTTGAAGTGCTGCCATGCGTCCGCGCTCGTTTGCTGCGGCAGGTTCGCCACGTCGAGCTCGTAGATCGATAGCAACGTGCGATTCGACGCCAGCGACGGCAGGCGGCTCACGTTGTGCGTGCGCACCGGCTTGCGGAACTTGAGAAACTCGAAGTCCTCGGGACGCAGCGGGCGGCGATGATACTGACCGTCGAGCACGAGTTCGTCCACGGTCGCGCTGCGGAACGGCAGCGCGGCGGCAAAGCGCTTGATGAGGTCGAGGTGCTGTTCGCTCTGTCCTGCGAACGGCTCGAAGTCGAACAAGGTTGAAAACGTTAGCGACATTTTCAGGGATCCGTTTTTAAGGAAATGAGAAGCGGCCGCTGGGCGCGTGCCGCTGTTGACGCTTTGACGATCCGACGGCCTACTGTTCTACCGCTACGGCAGTGAGCGTATCCAGCACCGCCGCGGCGTGCGCTTCGAGAAAGAAGTGACCGCCCGAAAATTCATGGCGGCCGAAGTCGCCTTGCGTGCAGGCGGCCCACGCGTCGACATCGGCGGATTGCGCGGTGGCGCGATCGTCGCGGCCGGTAAAGGCATCGATACGGCATTCGAGCGGCAGACGCGGCGAACTCGCACGACGGTGCTCCGTGTAGACACCGCACAGATGAAAATCCGCGCGCAGCACCGGCAGCATGAAGTCGACGAAATCCGCGTCGGCGAGCAATTCCGCGGGCGTGCCGCCCAGTTCCGCGAGCTTCGCCACCATCGTCTCGCGCGGGCAGTCGAGCCAATCCGACTCGACGTTGCGGCGCGACGGCGCCACCGACGCCGAGGCGCCAAACCACAACGGCATGCGGCCATCTCGTTGCCGCAACGCGTGGCAGAGCTCGAAGCCCACCAGCGCGCCCATGCTGTGACCGAAAACGGCGAAGGGTGCAGTGCGATCGAGACGCTGGCCGATCTCGTCGGCGAGTTCGGCGATCAGCGGACGCCACCCGGTATGAGCGGCTTGCGCGCGACGCGTGCCGTGACCGGGCAGTTCCGCGGCGATCAGCGTCACACCGTCCGGCAGCAACGGCTTCCAGCGCCGGTACAACGCGGCGCTGCCGCCCGCATGCGCGAAGCAGATCAGATTGAGCGGCGTGGAAGTGGCGAAGGTCACGGTGCTTACGGTGCTCACACTAGGCTGCATACGTTCAGTTCGGCGCGGAACCTTGTGCGGCCGCGCTTTCTTCCATCGCCTTGCGCAAGCTCAGCGGGCGCATGTCGGTCCACACCTCGTCGATCCACGCGAGGCATTCTTCCTTCTTGCCGGACTTACCGGCTTCGCGCCAACCGGCGGGAATGGCCTTGTAGTCAGGCCAGATCGAGTACTGCTCTTCGTGATTCACCACTACGTGGAAATTCGTGTTCTCGTCGCCCCAACTCATGAATGCGCTCCGCTGCGTTAATTTGATTGGCAATACGAATGAACGAACGAAGTCCACCTGGGACGCCCCAAGGATGGCTCCGACTCGCGACTGTCATTTTTCGCGAATGACAATCATTCCTATTTGGACTCGAAGGTTAGAAGCCGAACGCGGAGGTGTCAACCATCAAATCCGACGAAATGCGTAATGCATGTTGCCGACATGCCGTTTCCGCCGATCAATCAACGACTTGCCACGAGACAGCTTTGACAATATTTATTTTTTACGCGAAACCGTAGCACTACGGACAAGATGGGTTTGCTGGAAGGCGTCACGGAATTCGATTAGGATCACGCGCGCATTCGTCGCGCATTGCTTGGAAATTCAACGCGCATAGTGTGCGCGACGCGATTCGCTCTATTGCCCAGGTAAGTTGTACGGATTAGAGATGTCGTGACTCCGGCACCCGGTCTTTTATACCGCCGCTATAACTGCTTTCGAGAGGCGCAAACAGACGGACGACCGGCATGGTGCGGGGCGTCCGTCAACCTGGCTCAAGTTTGGCTAGGGCTCAGCGTGCCGCGGGTCCGTCGAGCACGGTGACGCGCAGCGCCGGGTCCGCTTCGATTTCGGCGCGCGTGAAAGGCACCTTCAGCCACGCCTTGCTGGCGTAGCGCCGGGTGTAATCGCCGTCATGGCCAGACGTGGCGTCATCGGATTGCGAGGTGGTGAGGAACGTGTAGGCCTGCGGCCCGCTATCGTCGAAGCCGACCACCTGCATGTAGCTGTTGCCGTTCGGATTGCCGTCGAGCGACAAGCCATCCGGCGAATCGATCTTTTCCTGCGAACACGCCGCCGTGAAATAGCCTTGCGCGGTGCAGCCACCGAACAACGGCACCCGCACACCGTTACGCGTGACATAGAGCGCGGCACCGCGCGGACTGTCGGGCGCGAGGCCCGCGCGGCGCAGTTCGTCGGCCGCCTTCAATAGCAGGTCGCGCGCCGTCGATCCTTCAAAACTCAAACCACGTGGCGTGTTGAGCGGATCGTCGGCACTGGCCGGCACGCGATACGACCAGCCACTAGTCGCGTGCTGCAGGTCCGACCAGAACACGTCCCACAGATTCGCGCCACGCGCTTGCGGGTTGCCCGTGTCGTCCCACTCGCGCAGCGCCTTGCACGCCGACGCCAGGGTCTCGCTCGCGGCCGCTGAAGGCGTCGGCGAGTCGCCGCCGGTTTCGCCACACGCCGACGCCAGCACGTCGGACTTGAAGCGCTCCGCCGACAATGCCCGACTGTTCAGCACCATCTCACGCACGCTCGCACTGTCCGCGAGATGGCCCGGATAACCGTCGCGACCGTCAAGACGCGCGCGTATCATCTGCAACCCAAGTTGCGCGCGCAACGACATTTCCTCCTGCGTCTCGAAGATCGCACCGTAGCCCGCCAGCGGTTGAGCCGGATTCGCGAGTGCGTAAGTGTTGTTCATGTTGGCGACATAGTCGCCGCGCGTGAGGCTCGGCATGTTAGCGAGCGGCAATTTGCCGTTCACGCCGGACCAGTTACAGGCCGACCGCGAGCCGTCGAGCACCGGCACACCGCGCGCTTTCTGCGCGAGCGCCGCCGCGACCGGCTGCACCGTGCACTGTGCGGACAACGCGGGCGGCACGTTCGGTATCGCGCCGATATCCGCGTACCAGGCGCGCCGGTCGTTGCGCCCTACGGCGAGCGTGTTGACCCAGGGCATCGATGCGTCGTCGCGCGTGATCGCGATGAAGTTTTCCAGCGAATCCGCGCGGTCCCAGCGCAGGAAGGTGTCGAAGGTCTGCGCGTTGGTCTCGTTGACGTCGCGGATCGCAAACGCCGCGGCGGAATTCGCGGCGAGCGCGGGCGAAACGCCGGAGAGATCGATCAGCGGTCCGAAGCGGGTTCGATAGAGCGTGCGCGTGACCGGCCGAAGTGTGCCGTCGGCCTTGCGCACCTGGATCGTGACGGGCACGCGCTGCATCGCTTCCGCTTTGCCGTCGACGAGATACGTATCCGGGCGACCCGGCGCGAGCGCGAGCCGGAACAGGCCGAAGCGACGCGCGCTGGATACCGTCAAACTCCACGCCACGTTCTGGTTGAAGCCGATCATGATGACAGGCGTGCCGAGAAACGAAGCGCCGCTCACGTCGAGCTTGCCAGGAATCGTCAATTGCGCCTGATAGAAGCGGTCGGGACCGCGCCAGAACCAATGCGGATTGCCGAACAGCAATCCGTGCGGTGTTCCGGTGGCGTCGCCGCCGAACGCCATGGCGTTACTGCCGATACCCTCCTCGCCGCCGGCCTGCAAATAGGGCAGCGAAGTCAACTGCCGCGGTTCGCCGTTCAACGACACGGATGACTTCGACGGTTCGGCGGAAGCCGCGGGCGGTTGCGCGTTCGCGATCGCGTGGACAAAGCGTGCATAACCGCCCGCATACATCGCGGCCAGCATGCGCCGATAGATATCGCGCGCGTCGATCGGCTTCACCCACGGCTGACCGCGACACGTGGCGTGCGCGCCTGCATGCGCGCCGTCGTCCAGTTCACGCAGATAGCGGTCGTAGCCCGCCGCGAAACCGCGCGCGAGCGACTGCGCTTCGCTCGATTGCTGCTTCTCGAACGTGGCGAGCGCGGTGTCGTCGACGAGAAAGCGGAAGTAGAAATCGGTGTCGATATTGGCCGGCCGGCCGAGGGTCGAATACGCAGTGGCTTGCGCCGCCGGTCCGAAATAACGCGAGCGTTCGCCGCGCCAGGTGACGAAGCCGTCGGCGAGTGTGCAGAGGTCGTCGGTGGCCTGCGCATAGCCGTAACCGTAGCCGAGACTAGCCCAGTCGTTTGCTTCGATATGCGGAACATCGTAGGCGGTGCGGCTGATGCGGGCGTGCAACGCGGCGTCATCGGTTTGCACATCGGTCGCGCCTTGGTCGAGTTTCCCCGCCGCGCAACCTGACAGCACCATCGCACAGGCCGCGAGCAACGCGGCGGTTTTCATGCGCTCGCGGCAGCGCGCCGTGAGCTTTCGTTGCTTCGTGTTCCACAGAACCATCCAGTGCCTCCCTAGGCTGGCACGCCGATGCATCACGGCAGGCAACGAGCCACCACAAGCATCGAGCTATATCACGGCGGCTGAGTTTAAGGCAGATGACATCGACACCGCAAGAATGCGAATCATTTGCATTAAGCGGGAACTTTGCCCGTCTGCGCGGCTCGTTTTCATCTGCCGCACCCGCACTCCGCCGATAAAACACCCGGCACCTTCGCGACACAACAACGACTGGCAAACAGCGACAGGCAACTGGCGACCGGCGACTAAGCGCACCTGCTCCGGCGTTGCGCATTCGTCGTTGGATCCATTGCACGCCCCCAGGACTTTCACCGGTACGCAGGCTCGCTCGACCCGCGCCGCTCTCCTGCCGATTCCGACACGAGCCAATGCCGCTCAGGCCATCTTTGCCTTTCGCAAAACAGGATGTGCGCGTTCGCAAGCGAGGGGCCTGCTTACTATTTGGTTAAATAACGAGAATTTTTTCTCACTGTCAAGATGATTCAGCGTGACTCTCTTTTCTATTCGATCGTCGATATCGGCAGCTGCCAATCGCTGAAAGCATTCCACAAACCGGCGTCCGCATTAAACTATATTAATAATACAACGAGACCATGAAATCACACCAAAAACACGAAAACATAACGATTTAAATATTGTTGCACCCGCAACTTCTTATTTTTCTTTCCAAACATTTCCGGTACGTTTGACGCAACGCATCAAGGGCTACATCCCATGCCTGCACTGCCCTATCCCAAACTATTTCGTCACGGAAAATACTTATTGACTCGATGAGAAATGGCCGAGCGTCGGCCTGAATTTTTGAATTACCTCATACCGATTGTCACCCTGCTGGCAGTCGGCGGGAAAAGCTATGCCGAAAGATTAATTAATACCGGTTTAATCGACTTAAATGATCACAATATTTATCTGAAAACAACCCTGTTCATCGCGCCACGACTTACTCGCTATTTGATATGACCTGATTCCCGCATCTACTCCGATCATTCAGGCGGAGTAGTCACCGACTCGAGGAGTTGTCATGAACGTCAGATCGCTGGATGCCGCAAAGAAACGTCCCATTGCCATGGTCACCGGAGGCGCGGGTTTTCTCGGCAGCCACGTGTGCGACCGGCTCATCGCCGAGGGTGCGCATGTGGTCTGCGTGGACAATCTGATGAGCGGACGGCGCGCGAACATCGCGCATCTACGCGCGTTGCCGCAGTTCTCGTTCATCGAGGCCGACGTATCGATGCCCTTGCCGCAAATCGACGTCGACGAAATCTGGAATCTCGCCTGCCCCGCTTCGCCGCCCTGCTATCAACGCGATCCGGTGCATACGCTGCTGACCAACGTGCTCGGCATGAAGAACTGCCTCGACCTGGCGCTCAACGCCGGTGCCCGCGTGTTCCAGGCGTCGACCAGCGAGGTGTACGGCGACCCGGAAGTTCATCCGCAGGTCGAGAGCTATCGCGGCCAGGTGAATTCGACCGGTCCGCGAGCCTGCTACGACGAGGGCAAGCGCGCCGCCGAAACGCTCTGCTACGACTACCAGCGAAGCCACGGCGTCGACGTGCGCGTCGCGCGGATCTTCAACACGTATGGTCCGCGCATGGATCCGTCCGACGGTCGCGTGGTGTCGAATTTCATCGTGCAGGCGCTGCACGGCGCGCCGCTCGAACTCTACGGCGGCGGCACCCAGACGCGTTCGTTCTGCTACGTCGACGATCTGATCGAAGGCTTCTTCCGCCTGATGCGTTCCCCCCAGGCGGCGAGCGGTCCGGTCAACCTCGGCAATCCCGGCGAGTTCACCATGCGTGAGCTGGCCGAATGCGTGATCGACATGACCGGCTCGTCGTCGTCGATCGTGGCGCGGCCGTTGCCGATCGACGATCCGAAGCAACGTCGCCCGGACATCGGCATGGCCGCCGAACTGTTTGACTGGCAGCCGGCCATTCCGTTGAAGGAAGGGCTCGCCTGCACGATCGCGTACTTCACCAACGAACTCTGGCTCGCGCCGTTCGCCGAGGAGAAGGCCGCATGAAAGTCCTCGTCACCGGCGGCGCCGGTTTTATCGGCAGCCATACCTGCAAGGCGCTGGCGCAAGCCGGCCACACGCCGATCGTCTTCGACAACCTGTCCACCGGTCACGCAGACGCCGTGCGTTGGGGACCGCTGCATACCGGCGACATTCTCGACCCCGTGTCGCTCGATGCCGCGTTCATCACCTATCGGCCTGAACTCGTGCTGCATTTCGCGGCGCTCGCCTATGTGGGTGACTCGGTCGTCGATCCGGCGCGCTATTACCGCGTCAATGTGGCCGGCACGCTGTCGCTGCTCGATGCGATGCGCCGGCATGGTGTGAGCCGCATCGTGCTGTCGTCGAGTTGCGCGACCTACGGCATTCCCGCCACGCTGCCGATTTCCGAAGCGAGCCCGCAACAGCCAGTCAATCCGTATGGCTTCACGAAGCTCGCGATGGAACGGCTGGCCGCGGACTACGAGCGCGCGTACGGCGTGCGCTGGATCGCACTGCGCTACTTCAACGCGGCGGGCGCCGATCCGGACGGCGAATTGGGCGAACGGCACGCGCCCGAAACCCATGCGATTCCGCTGGCGATCGGCGCCGCGCTCGGCAGCGCGCCACCGTTCCAGGTAATGGGCACCGACTATCCGACCCGGGACGGTTCCGCCGTGCGCGACTACGTGCATGTCACCGATCTCGCCGATGCGCATCTGCGCGCCGTCGATCACCTCGGCCGTGGCGGCCCGAGCGGCGCGTTCAATCTTGCCACCGGCCGCGGCACCTCGGTACTCGAATTGATCGATGCGGTCGCCGCCGTCACGGGTCGCACCGTGCCGGTGATTCACGCGGCGCGCCGTGCCGGCGATCCGCCCGCGTTGTATGCGAACGCCGCGCTGGCCGACAAGGTGCTGGGCTGGCGGCCGCGTTTCGTCGAGATTGCGCCGATGGTCGCGACCGCCGCGCAGTGGTTCCTGACGCACACGGAGCGGGCGGAGCAAACCGAACCCGCACAGCAAACCGCGCGCGACAGCCTCGACCCGGCGGGCGCCGGGCCGGCTCGTCTCGCGCAATCGTTGGACCAACGATCGGAGGTGTGAAATGACTGTACGCATTGCCATTGTGGGGACCGGTTACGTCGGTCTCGTCACCGGCGCATGCCTGGCCGAGCTCGGTCACGACGTCATCTGCATCGATACCGACGCACGCAAGATCGACGGCCTGAACAACGGCGTGATTCCGATCTACGAGCCTGGACTCGACGCGCTGGTGAGCCGCAACGTCGAACAGGGTCGTCTGCATTTCAGTCTCGATCTGGCCGCCAGCGTGAGCGAACGCGAAGCGGTATTCATCGCGGTCGGCACGCCGTCGCACCCAGGCACCGACCGCGCCGATCTGCGCTTCGTGATGGGCGTCGCGCAGGAAATCGCGGCGAGCGTCGACCGCTTCACCGTGATCGTCACCAAATCGACCGTGCCGGTGGGCACCAACCGGCAAGTCAAGCAAGTTGCCGAACGCCATCTGCGGCTCGGCCAGACGGTTGCGGTCGCATCGAATCCGGAGTTCCTGCGCGAGGGCTCGGCCATTGAAGACTTCCTGCATCCCGACCGTATCGTGTTCGGCACCGAGAACGAGGCCGCGGCCGCCGTCATGCGCCGCATCTATGCGCCGCTCGCCCAACTGGGCTATGAGGTGCTGGCCACCGAAATCGAAACCGCCGAGGTCATCAAGTACGCCGCGAACGCGTTCCTCGCGGTGAAGATCAGCTACATCAACGAGATCGCCGACTTGTGCGAAGTGGTTGGCGCGGACGTCGAGCGGGTCGCGGCCGGCATCGGTCTCGACCGGCGGATCGGGGCCGCTTTTCTGAAAGCCGGGCCGGGATGGGGCGGTTCGTGTTTTCCGAAAGACACGCGCGCGCTGAAGGCCACGGCGTCGGACTATGTCGTGCCGATGCGCATCGTCGATGCGGCGATCGAAGCCAATACGCAGCGCAAGGACGCGGTGGTCGCGAAGATCGAACAGGCCTGCGGCGGCTCGGTGACGGGCAAGCGGCTCGCGGTGTTCGGCCTGACCTTCAAAGGCGAAACCGACGACGTGCGCGAAAGCCCGAGTATCGACGTGATCCGCGCGCTGGCTGAGCGAGGCGCGAAAATCCGCGCGTACGATCCGTCGCAGCCGGCCGAAGCCGCGCGTCTGCTGCCAATGATTGGCATCGCCAGCACGCCCATCGGCGCGATTCGCAGCGCCGACGCCGTGGTGATCCTGACAGACTGGCGGCACTTCGTCGAATGCGATCTCGGCGAGTTGGCCGCGCACATGTCGGACCCGGTCATGATCGACCTGCGCAATCTCTACGAGGAGTCCTGGGTACGGCGCAACGGCTTCCGGCATTACGTGCGGATCGGGCGCAAATCGGCCAGCGTCGCGCAGCGCCAACTGTCGGTGCGGATGGTGCATCGGCAGATCGGCTGGACGCCGTCGCAAAGTGATCTGCTGATGCTGGCCACCACGCCCGCGATGGCGATGCATGCCGGCGCGCCGGACGATAACGCGGCGAGCGTCGCGAGCGCCGCTGCTGCTGTGTCGATGACGGCCGGCGAGGCGACATGAGCGATTCACCCTTCGTGCCGGGGTCGCCGGCACAGTTAGGCTGGCGCGGCGCCGACCCGCATGCGGGTGCCGAAGCGCCCAACGGAACTGGGCCGGCGGCCCGATTCCATGCGGGCGAACCGTTTCTGGTGCCGCTGCTGACGCGCCGGCAGCGCGTCCAGTTCGCAGCGCTATGCCTCTGCTGGGCCTTCGCGTTGCTCGCATTCTGGATCTGGTGGTTGCGGCCGCAACATGACATCGACCGAACCCGCTACGCGATCAATTGCGCGGTGCTGTTCTGGACCACGGTGATCCCCGGCTACTTCATGCTGATTTTCGCGCGAGCGCGCGTGTCGAATCTGGCCTGGCCGGTACCGGCCGGTTTGCGCGTGGCGATGGTCGTCACCAAGGCGCCGTCCGAGCCGTTCGCGGTCGTCGAGACCACGCTACTCGCGATGCTCGGCCAGCCCTATCCACACGACACCTGGCTCGCCGACGAAGATCCCGATGTAGCGACCATCGACTGGTGCATGCGCCATGGCGTGCTGCTGTCGACGCGTAAAGGCGTGGACGCTTATCACAACGCGTCATGGCCCAGACGCACGCGATGCAAGGAAGGCAACCTCGCCTACTTTTACGATCACTACGGCTACGAACGCTACGACCTGGTGGCGCAACTCGACGCCGATCACGTACCTGAACCGGGCTACCTCGAAGCGATTCTGCGGCCCTTCGCCGATCCACGCGTCGGCTACGTGTCCGCGCCGAGCATCTGCGACAGCAACGCCGCCGGCAGCTGGTCGGCGCGCGGCCGGCTGCATGCCGAAGGCGCGCTGCACGGCTCGCTGCAGGCCGGGCACAATGGCGGCCTCGCGCCCTTATGTATTGGCTCGCACTACGCGGTGCGCACGGTCGCGTTGCGTTCCATCGGCGGTCTCGGGCCCGAACTTGCCGAAGATCACTCGACCACCCTGATGATGAATGCGCATGGCTGGCGCGGCGTGCATGCGTTGGGTGCGATTGCGCACGGCGAAGGTCCGCGCACGTTCGCCGACATGGCGACCCAGGAATATCAGTGGTCGAAGAGTCTGGCGGTGATTCTGCTGCGTTATACGCGCCGCTATTTCAAGGTGTTGCCGTTGCGGTTGAAGGCGCAGTTCCTGTTCGCGCAGTTCTGGTATCCGCTGTTTTCGCTGACCATGGCGGCGACCGTCGCGATGCCCGTGATCGCGCTGGTCACGCGGCGCGTGTGGAGCGACGTCGCGTATCTGTCCTACTTCGGCTACGCGAGCGCCGTCACGGTCAGCATTCTGCTGGTGATGGCATGGGTGCGGCGCACCGGCAGTTTCCGGCCGTTCGACGCGAAGGTGACGTCGTGGGAAGGCATGGCGTTCCTGTTCGCGCGCTGGCCGTGGTCGCTGCTGGGGATCGGCTCGGCGCTCGCCGACTGTCTGCGCGGACGCGAATTCGCTTTTCGTGTCACGCCCAAAGGCGTCCCCGTCGACGAGCGGCCGCCGTTGCGCGTGGTGCTGCCTTATCTGGCGATCTCGTTGATCTGCAGCCTGCCGCTCGTCATGATCGACGACGCCGGCAACGCGCGCGGTTTCTACGTGATATCGAGTGTCAACGCGCTGGTCTATCTGGCGGTCGCCGTGCTGATCGTGGTGGCGCATGCTCATGAACAAGGGCAACGATTGTCCCTGCTCCGCCTGACAGCCGGCGACGGCCCCGGCGTGCGCCGCGTGGCCTTCGTGGCCGCCGTGCTGGTGCTGGGCATGGGCATGACGGAGCGCTTGCCGGAAGGCGCGAACGCGTTGCTCGGGCATGACGCTTCGGCGCGGCCGCAAGCTGTGCCGGAAGTCGTCGTTGCGCAGCCACAATTGCTCGGCGTCTACGATCCGGAGCACGCGTTCCCCGCCAAAAATAGCGCGATCGACATCGAACATATTTTCATCTCGTGGGACGACCCGGGTGCGCCGACGCAGATCCAGAACGCCTACGAGTATGCGAACCGTCTCGACCGTCAATTGCTGGTGTCGATCGAACCGTGGCCGGCACGCTCCCGCAACAGTCACACGCTGCTGCGCGACATCCGCGTGGGGGGTTACGACGCCGAGATCGACTCGGTGTGCGGCACGCTGCGCTCGCTGAACGCGCCGGTGTTCGTGCGTTGGGGCCAGGAGATGGAGACGTCGACCGGACGCTATCCGTGGGCGGTGGACGACCCGCAGGGTTACGTCGAGGCGTACCGGCATTTCGTGGCCCGCTGTCGCGACAATACGCGACTGATGCGCTTCGTCTGGTCGCCACGCGGCGACACGACGCTCAACGCCTATTTCCCCGGCAAGGAATTTACCGACTACGTAGGCTTGTCGCTGTTCGATTGCTCGTCCTGCGGGTTGGCGGGGGGCGCCAATCAACCGCTGGCACGGATGCTCGAGGAAAAGTATCTGCGCGTGACGCAATACGGCTTGCCGGTGATCGTGGCGGAAATGGGCGTGGATGGCGCGCCCGAGCGTCAGCGCAGCGAACTGATCGATCTGCAACATGCCATGACGACCATGCCGATGCTCAAGGCGGTGTTGTACTTCAATGCCGTCGATGCCCCCGGTGCGTGGCCGATGACTCTGCATCGCCCCGACTGGCGCGTGGCGCCGGGCGCATTGGAGTCGATTGGCGCGGCGGGTTGACCGCAAGCAGACCGACGGGGCGTCGCGCGAGCGACGCTCCGTCAACTTCGACGATCCGCGCTTGACTCGCGGATTTTTTACGATCACAATCTTTCCACTGTAAAGATTTGGTGATTTTTAGCTCGTAGCGAAATCACCGCCTTACCCCCTCGTTCGACGCCAACCCACGCGCCACCGCGCGATCCTCGCGTCATTCCGGAGATCACCATGACTTTTCTTCTGACGTTTGCTCCGTTCCTCGCCTTTGCGGTAATCGAGCGCCTCGCCGGTGCGCAGGCGGGACTCGCCGCCGGTGCGATCGTCGCCGCCGCGCTGCTGGTCCGCGATTTCCTGAGCCCGATGCGCCGTATCAAACTACTCGAAGTGGGCACGTTCCTGCTGTTTGGCGCATTGACGCTCTACGCGCTGACCCGCGACGTGCAATGGTCCATCGCCGCCGTGCGCTTGCGCGTCGACGGAGGACTCATGCTGATCGTTCTCGCGTCGATCGCGTTGCGCCGGCCATTTACGTTGCAATACGCACGCGAAACCGTAGCGCGCGAACTGTGGAACAGCCCTGAGTTCATCCGCGTCAACTATGTGATCAGCGCGGCGTGGGCCGCGGCGTTCGGCGCGCTCGTGCTGGCCGATATCGCCATGGCTTATGCAACGGCGTTGCCGCACTCGGTAGGAATCGTCGCTACGGTTGCGGCCCTGGTTGGCGCGTTCAAGTTCACCGCGTGGTATCCCACTCAACACGCGGCAAAACGGGCGTGATGGTTAGCGGCACTTAGTCGTTTGGCGAATCGTTTGCCGAATCGCGTGCCAGCCAGTTTCCATGAAACCCGTTCGGCACGCGGTGCGGAATCTCCACCGTGGCCAGCGGTCCCGCCGCCACGTTCAACGCGTCGAGCACCAGCAGATCGCTGCGCGCTTGCGCGCCACGGAATACCACCGCGAGGATCCAGCCGTCGCCTTCCGGGGCATCGGGCGTTCGCGGTACAAAAACCGGTTCGGAGGTCGCGTCGCCCTCCGGCAGTTCGAACACATCGCGCGACCGCGGATCGGCGTGATCGATATGAGCGATTCGCGTGAAGAGGCGGCTCGCGTCGTCCGAATGCGCGGCCAGCCATCCATGACGATAGGGCGCACCGGCAAAGCGCTCGTCGATCCGCGGGAATTCGCCGCTGATATCGGCAATCAACTGGCTGGTGAACACGCGCGCGCGGCGGCTCAAATCCAGCGTCCATCGACACAGGCGCGCATGGCCCGCGTCCTCCACTGGTCGGCCGTCAGGCCAGGGGAAATTCGGCGGGGCGTCGAATTGCATCACGTCCATGTGGAGACAATCGTCTTGCTCCCATGCGTTCATCACGTGAAAGACGAAGCACGCCGGCCTGTTCCACCACTCGATCTCACCGCTGCCGTCGCGCCGCATGACACCGACAAAAGAGCCGAACTGCGGCTCCCACGCGTAGGCCGGACCGCCCGCACGCAACCTCGGCAAGCTCGCCGTTAGCGGCGTGATGGGGAACAGCAGATGCCGCGCTGTCATCCCGAAGTCATGCACCATGCTCGCGTAAGGCGCGTCGAAGCGCCGCAGACGCGTGACGTGGCCCGTCGCGTCGAGGCTGCCCGCCGTGATACCCGTGCCCAGTCCATTCGGACCGCCATAGCCGAAGAACAGCAACTCGCCGGTCTCAGGATCCAACTTGGGATGCGCGGTAAACGCGCGCTGCAACGCGCCGCCGAAATCGATCTGACCGAGCGTTTCCAGCGAGCGCGCATGCAGTTCGACGGGCAAGTGCGCCTCCTCCAGCGCAAGCAGACGCTTGCCGTGCATTAGCACGTTGGTGTTGGCGCTGCCGTCGTCGTACGGCAACGCGTCGTGCGCGGTGTCACCGAATACGTTGCCCCGCGCGACACCGCGCTCGCGTTCGGCCAGCCAGCGCTGCGTGCGAACCCAGCGGTTGCGATAGGTCACGCCCGCCTCCGCGAACTCGAAGCGGTGCACCATGCCGTGCCCCGCAAACCAGTGCTGCACCGGATCGGGATCAAGCGGATTGGGACCGTTGCGCACCAGCACGCCCACGAGTCCGGACGGCAGCGCACCCTGCACGCGCAAGGGTCCGCAGTCCGCCTCGAAGTCGATCGGCGGCAAGTTGGCTTGAAATGCCTCTGCGTTCGTGTGCTCGCTCATACGGTCACCTCACATTTTTCCAGTGGAAAGATTTTGACTTTCCCGACCCTTTTGGTCAACATGTCTTTTCGAAATCAGAAAACCAGAGATATCAGTCCGCCGCTATGAAAGATGGGTCGTCAACAGGCCGCAAGGCCGCAGCATCGTCGAAAACAAAAAAACCCATTGCCGCGACAACGCAGGACAAGCCCTATCACCACGGGGCGCTCCCGCAAGCGCTGCTGGCCGCTGCCGAAGCCGTCTTGCGACGGGACGGCATACGCGGTCTCACGCTGCGAGCGATCGCTCGCGAAGCGGGGGTGTCGCACACGGCGCCGCAGCACCATTTCGGCGACACCGCCGGCGTGTTGAGCGAACTGGCCGCAAGCGGGCATCGGCGCCTGGCCGCGAGCATGGCGGCCAAGGCGGAAGGCGAGGCGCCGGGGCGGGAGCGTAACAAGGCCGTCGCGCGCGGCTATGTGAGCTTCGCGGTGGACAATCCCGATCTGCTTCATCTGATGTCGCGCAACGAAATGCTCGATCACACGCGCGCGTCGCTGATCGAAGCAAGACAGCTTTCCGCGCGCGCGCTGACCGGCGTGCTCGATAATCCGCCGAAAAAAACACCGGGCGAGACCGCCGCGTTCGGCCGCCCCGACGCCGCGCAAGCTATCGCGATGACAGCCGCCTGGGCTTACGTACACGGTCTCGCGATGCTGCTGATCGACGGCCGTCTGAGGGCGTTGGCCGCATCGGCCGATGGCATTCGGAATGCGGAAGAACTGGTCGATGCGGTTATCGATCAGTTTCAAATCATTCAATATGCCGGCGCGCGGAAAGATGCGCCCGCAACCAGCAGTCGCAAGAAATCCCAAAAGGAAACACCGCAGTGAACGGCGAACGCCAGCGCACCCACGGCCATGCGCATGCACGGCCCGAACCGACTGTCCAATGAAACGTTTTGAATTGCTGGCCAATACGATGGCCGACGAAATCCGCTCGGGCAGCCGGCCGGTTGGCTCGCGCATGCCATCCGTGCGACAGCTCACCACGCAGCACGGCGTCAGCCAGTCGACCGTGTTTCGGGCGTATTACCAGCTGGAAGAGTGGGGATTGATTCGCGCCCGTGAGCGCTCGGGCTACTACGTCGCGCCGGGCGCGGCGCTCAAGCAGGAAACGGCGTCAAGACCGCCGCTGGCGGTCGAGTCGGCCAAGGTCGAAATCAGCGACCTCGTTTTTTCCGTGCTCGAAGCCGCGAAGCACACCGACGTGGTGCCGCTCGGTTCGGCCTTCCCGTCTCCGCAACTATTTCCGCTGCAACGGCTCGCCAAGTCGCTCGGCCATTCGAGCCGGCTGATCAGTCCATGGAGTACCGTGGTCGATCTGCCGCCCGGCAATGAGGCATTGCGCCGTCAGATTTCGCTGCGCTATCTGGGCATGGGCATTGCCCAACCCATGGACGAACTCGTCGTTACCAACGGCGCGCTGGAAGCGCTCAACCTGTGCCTGATGGCGGTCACGCGTCCCGGCGACGTTGTCGCGATCGAATCGCCGGGGTTCTATGCGGCCCTGCAGGCCATCGAACGGCTCGATCTGCGAGCGGTGGAAATTCCCGTCGATCCGGTGTCCGGCGTCGATCTGCAGGCATTGCGGCAGGCTTTCGAACGGCATCCAATCAAGGCATGCTGGTTCATGACCAGCTTTCAGAATCCGACCGGCGCCGCCATGCCACGGGAGCGGAAGCAAGCGCTGGTCGATCTGCTTGCCGAGCACGACGTGCCGCTGATCGAGGACGACGTGTACGGCGAGCTGTATCACGCGGCAACCCACCCTCTGCCGGCCAAGGCCTTCGACACGAAGGGCCTCGTCATGCATTGCAGTTCTTTTTCGAAGACGCTCGCGCCAGGCTACCGCATTGGTTGGGTAGCCGCCGGGCGTTTTGCGCAGAAAGTGCAGCGGCTGAAATTGATGACGACGTTATCGGCCAGCATTCCCGCTCAGGCGGCGATTGCGGACTATCTTCAGCATGGCGGGTACGACAAGCATCTGCGGAAACTGCGAGGTGCGTTCCGCGATCAATTGGCCGCCATGGATGCCGCGCTGCGCCGCTACCTGCCCGACGACACGCATTGGACCTTGCCGTCCGGCGGCTATTTCTTGTGGCTACGGTTGCCGCCGCGAGTCGATGCGATGCAACTGCACCGTCTCGCGATCGAGAACGGTATCGGCATTGCGCCGGGGCCTATTTTCTCCGCGCGACACGAATTCAGGCACCACGTACGGCTAAATTTTGGACATCCGTGGAATGACGATATGGAAAGCGCGGTCAAAACGCTGGGCTCGCTGATCGGGCAGGCGAGTTCATAAACCGCGCGCTCAATGCGCGACGTTGATCGCCAGCTTGACCAGACCGAACAGCGTCACGCCGAAACCGGCAGCAAGCGCAACGGCGACCACCGGCAACAGCGGCAGCTTGACGCCCGCCATGTCGGCCTGATGCGAGGCGCTGCGGCGAATGCCGAAAAAACTCCACAGGACGATTCGCGTCATCTTCAACAGATTCATGGCATCACCTTCTCAACGCAGGATTGTTCGCGGTATTGCGGTATCTCATGCATCAGTCTGAGCCGCCCCGCTCGTGAAAAACAGCAGCAGTTGACGACAATTGCAGCGCAGCAGTCCGGTCTGCCGCGACCCACCCATCCTTCAGGCATGGCGCTATCCGCAATCTGCTAGCGTGTTTTACGCGGCATCTGCTTCTGTTCAGCGCGCACCGTTGCCTCTATCGTTCGTTCGATCATTGCTCCATCCAACGAAAACGACGCTCAGCGAGCCTGCGCCCTGTGTGGCGGCAGATGCCCCGGACCATGTACCAATACACCCCGTTTGACCAATCCTTCGTGCGCAGCCGCGCCGCGCAGTTTCGTAATCAACTCGAACGCTGGCAGGCCGGCAAGCTGAGCGAAGACGATTTTCGTCCGCTGCGGCTGCAAAACGGCTGGTATGTGCAACGGCATGCACCGATGCTGCGCGTTGCCGTGCCGTATGGAGAGTTGTCGAGCGCGCAGCTACGCATGCTTGCCCGGATCGCGCGCGACTACGACGCGCCCGAGGCCGAGGTCTATCGCCTCGCCAGCGAAGCACAGCGCAAGCTTGGCACCACGCGCTTGCCGACGAACCACGCGCACTTCACGACGCGCACCAACGTCCAGTTCAACTGGATTCCGCTCGCCAAAGCCGCCGACGTGATGGACCTGCTGGCGAGCGTCGACATGCACGGCATCCAGACCAGCGGTAATTGCATCCGCAACATTTCCTGCGACGAACGCGCGGGCGTCGCGCCCGACGAGATTGCCGATCCGCGTCCGTTCGCCGAAATCATGCGGCAGTGGACCACGCTTCATCCCGAGTTCGCGTTCCTGCCGCGCAAGTTCAAGATCGCGATTACCGGCGCGAGCGACGATCGCGCGGCGACGGATTGGCACGACGTCGGCTTGCGTCTGCTGCGCAACGAGGCGGGTGAATTGGGATTTCGCGTCACGGTGGGCGGCGGAATGGGTCGCACGCCGATGATCGGCACGGTGCTCAAGGCGTTTCTGCCGTGGCGGCAGATCATGAATTACATCGAGGCGGTGGTACGCGTCTACAACCAGTACGGCCGTCGTGACAACAAGTACAAGGCGCGCATCAAGATTCTGGTGAAGGCGGAAGGTCAGCGCTATATCGACGATGTCGACGAGGAATTCCGTCAGATCGTCGAGCACGACGGTGGGCCGCACACCATTCCGCAGGCCGAACTGGATCGCGTCAGTGCGTGTTTCGTGCCGCCGCACGAATCCGGCGCACAGACAGCCGTCGACCTTGAAGCAGCCGCGACACGGCAGGCCGCGGCCATCGCGACACCGCGGTTCGGGCGCTGGCTCGAGCGCAATGTCGCGTCCCATAAGAACCCGTCGCTGCGCATCGTGACGCTGTCGTTCAAACGTCTGCTGCAGGCGCCGGGCGATGCCTCGGCGGATCAGCTCGACCGGCTCGCCGATCTGGTGGATCGCTTCTCCGCAGGCGAAGCACGTGTCACCCACACGCAGAACGTCGTGCTGCCGTGGGTCCATGCCAACGACTTGCTGCCGCTCTGGCAAGCCGCCCACGACATGGGTCTCGCCAGCGCCAACGTCAATCTGCTCACGGACATGATCGCCTGCCCGGGCGGTGATTTCTGCGCGCTCGCCAATGCCCGCTCCATTCCGGTCGCGCAAGCCATTACCGAGCGCTATCAGGATCTCGACGAACTCAACGACATTGGCGACATCGATCTGCACATTAGCGGCTGCATCAATTCATGCGGTCACCACCATAGCGGACATATCGGCATTCTCGGCGTCGATAAAGACGGCAAGGAGTGGTATCAGGTCACGCTGGGCGGCTCGGACGGCACGCACGCCAGTGGACGAGCGCAAGCGGGCAAGGTGATCGGCCCATCGTTCTCCGCGCTCGAAGTGCCCGAGGTGATCGACGCGCTGCTCGGCGCGTATCTCGACCTGCGGGCAACGCGTGACGACAGGCACGAGTCCTTCATCGACACGGTACGCCGCGCGGGGATCGAGCCGTTCAGAATAGCGGCGGATCGCGTACGCACGCACGCGGAGAACGCGGCATGAACGACACCACGCGAATCAGATTGCTGACTGTGTCGGAACACACGTCGGAACCGGCACGGCCAGTCGTTGCGTTAGCCAACGACGAAGACCCTCACGACCGGAAGAACGAAATCGCGGCAGCGGCGCGCGTCGAATTGCACTTCCCCAATTTCACCGACGGACGCGCTTATAGCCAGGCGTATCTGCTGCGCCGCCGGCTCGGCTTCAAAGGCGATCTGCGCGCCACCGGCGACGTGCTCGTCGACCAGTTGATCCAGATGGAACGCACCGGTTTTTCCAGTGCGGTTCTGAAAGAAGGCATCGATCCGAACGAGGCGCGACATCAGCTGGATCGCTTCCCGGCGTTCTATCAGAGCGACGTGATTCAGGACGCGCCGTTCCGCCGGTCCTGAGCAGCCCGCGCCAAACAGACCATGCTGCGAAATCGTGATGCACACCCCAACGCGTTTTCACCGTCGTGCCCTTCGCGCTCGATCCTTGCCCGGATTGGTCAGAAGTGGACGATGCTGGCGATCGTGGCGTTGCGCGAGGAGCCATTGCGCTTTGGCGACATCCGCCGTCGAATTCACGGCGTTTCCGACAAGATGCTGACCCAGACACTACGGGCAATGGAACGCGACGGCCTCGTGCAGCGCCATGCATACGATCAACGGCAGCAGCGCGTGGAATACGGCTTGAGTCCGCTCGCGCAAAGCGTGCTACCGATCGTCACCGAGTTAAAGCAATGGGCGGAGCGCTCAAGCGAAATCATCGAATCGAGTAATCAGGCGTTCGACCGCGAAAGCGGGCCCTGAAACACGGCATTCACGCGCGCCGATACTTTCCAATCACTGACAACGCGAACCATCCGCCATCAAGGCACGCCGCTTGCGATGCAAGCAAGCCGGACATCTCGACTGACGCCTGCTCCGCAGGTTTTCGTGGACGCCCGACTCCAACGAACCCGGAGAACGCGACATGGACTTAGTCGATGATGGCGACACCAGCCGCGCCGGCCGCGTGCGCAGACGCCGACGTTCGCGCGTGTTATCCCGCTATGCGGGTCGCCCCATTCGTCTGATCTGGCGTTACGTGGCACGCCACAAGTTCGCGCACGGCGTTGTTCTGTTCAGCGTGGTCGCGGCGGTGGGCTGCGCTTTGGCGTCGCAATACGGTATCCGTAATCTGATCGACGCATTACCGGGCGGTCGCGCTCATCCTCAAAACGTGGTGCGCGCGTTCGCCGTGCTGGTCGCGCTGATCCTTGCGGACAATCTGTTCTGGCGCGTCGCCGGTTGGATCTCCGCGCGCACGTTCGTCGCGGTAACCGGCGATATCCGCCGGGAAATGTTCGACTATCTGGCCGGCCACGCGCCGTCGTTCTTCTCCGACAAGCAGCCCGGCGTATTGTCGAGTCGCATCTCCGCCACGGCCAACGCGGTATACGTACTCGAAAACACGGTCGCATGGACCGCGTTGCCGCCGAGTCTGACGGTCATCGGCGCCATCGCGATGGTCGCGGCCGTCAGCATTCCGATGAGCCTCACGCTGGTCGGCATTTCGGCGGTGCTCGCGTTCTGTCTGTTTCTGCTGGCGCGTAAGGGCACCGCCCGGCACGAAGCGTTCGCGAAACAGGCGGCTTCAGTCGATGGCGAACTCGTCGACGTGATCGGCAATATGGGGCTGGTTCGCGCGTTCTGCGCGGTATTCCCGGAACGCCGGCGCTTCGACGGCCAGCTCGCCGCCGAGAGCGACGCGCGCAAGCGCAGTCTGCTGTATCTGGAGAAGCTGAGGCTGTTGCACGCGGTCGCGACGTCGATCCTCTCCGCCTGCGTGCTCGGATGGACGGTGTGGCTGTGGAGCATCGACCAGGCCACCACCGGCGATGTCGTGCTGATCGGCTCGCTGGGCTTTTCGATCCTGCACGGCTCGCGCGATATCGCGGTCGCGTTCGTCGATCTGACCCAGCACGTCGCGCGTCTCGGCGAGGCGTCGGAAACGCTGCTGATTCCGCATGCCATGCCCGAGCCCACCAAAGCCGCGCCGCTCGACGTGCGCCGCGCCACGGTGGATTTCGAAAACGTGACCTTCGCGTATCCGGGGCGGCGGCCCGTGCTCAATTCGCTGAATCTGCACATCGAAGCAGGCGAACGCGTGGGCCTGGTCGGTCCTTCCGGCGCGGGAAAATCCACCGTGCTCGCGTTGTTGCAGCACTTCTACGAGCCGGGCTCGGGCACGGTGAGAATTTCGGGGCAGGACATTGCGCACGTCACGGTGCAAAGTTTGCAGGCCGCGCTGTCGATCGTTCCGCAGGACGTGACCTTGCTGCATCGCTCGTTGCTGGAGAACATCCGCTACGGCCGACCCGAGGCGAGTGAGGCGGACGTGCGCCGCGCGTGTCAGGACGCGCACTGCCTGGATTTCATCGCGGCACTGCCGGAGGGACTGGAAACGGTTGCCGGCGATCGCGGCGCCAAACTCTCCGGCGGACAACGCCAGCGCATTGCCATTGCGCGGGCCATCCTGAAGAATGCGCCGATTCTTCTGCTCGACGAAGCGACCTCGGCGCTCGACAGGGCCTCTGAAATCGCGATTCAAGCCGCGCTCGAACGGCTGATGAAAAACCGCACGGTGATCGCCATCGCTCACCGGCTCTCGACGTTGCAGAGTTTCGATCGGATCGTGGTGCTCAATCGGGGCCGCGTCGTGCAGCAAGGTTCGCCAGCGCAACTGGCGATGGTACCGGGCATCTACCGCGACACGCTCGCGCGGCAGATCAAACGCACGCCGGCGCCGCGTCCGGATCTGATGTAGGGTACGGCGTGATTGACGGTGATTGCGGGCGCTCGCCATGTAACGAGCGCTCGCCACGGCACTCGCTACGCGTTGTCCGCCGGATCGACGACGGCCGACATCGCCTCGCCGATCGCGTAGAACTGACCGCCCGCGATGTAATGCAGGCTACGCAACGCAGGGTCCGCACGCTCGAAATTCCAGTGACCGTTGTCGAAAACGCGCGTGTCGGCCCACGCGCCAACCACTTCCCCGATGAACAGGTCGTAGGTTTGCTGGATATGCGGCTCGGGGATCACCTTGCAGGCGAGCCACGCCGAGCACCCCGCGACGAACGGCAGATCGTATCCGTCGATATCGAACAAACTCACCGCCGACCGCCGCAGCTTGTCGGGGTCGCTTGCGAGGCTCACGGTGCCGACGTCGTGCGTCAGTTGAAGCTGCGCCACCGTCGGCACCTGAATCACGAACGTGCCGGTCTGCTCGATCAGCGCACGCGTGCGGGTCGCTTTGTCGAGCACCACGGTCAGCTTGGGCGGCGAGAAATCGAGCGCGCACGACCACGCTGCGGCCATGACGTCGTCCACGCCGTCGTGACGGCCAGAGACCAGTACGGTAGGACCGTGGTTGAGGAGCCGGTAAGCCTTCTTCATGTCGACCGGTGCGATATGACTGTCCATGCGGATTCCTTCTGAGGCGACGTCGTTCACGTCTCGCGTTGCAAACCAGACGAAGCTTATCTCAGACGTCCGCGCCGGGTGCCGGGAACGCCCACGGCGCGATTATTGAGTTTCGCGGTCCGGTCATGGGCAGTCGATTATCATTAAGTCAAGTGCATTACGTGAGTAATCCGGTGGTTGGATATGACGAATACAGGCAAAGCATTGATCATTGGGCTGGTACTCATCGACCTCGGTGTGGTCGGTTATCTGCTGGTTCCTAGAGGTGAACGAACGACTGCGGCCAACGGCGCGACAGGCGGCGCGGTGGAAACCCGTTCCGTCAGTGTGGCCGTGGTCGGACCCCGTGCCAGCGACACCCACGTCGTGGCAGGCAGCGTGCTGCCTACGGCGCCTTCGTCCGCTCAAGGCAGCGGTGAAATTGCGGCGGTAGCGCCGCTGCCGCCGCCGCGCAAGCCGAACGCTCATGCGGTTAAACCGGCCACGGTTAACGGATTGGGCGAGACGAAAACGACTGCACCGCAGACAGCGGAAAGCGCGCAGGGCGATATCAACCGGCAAGGCTCGAATCCGGTCGCGGCCGCGATGACGGACGCACTCGTCAAGGAATCGGCCAAACCGGATCCGTCGTTGCCGATGCCCACCGCGCCGATGCAATCAGCGCCGACGTCGGAACCGCCCGCCGCGCGCGACGGGCAAACTCCGCGCGGGTCGAACCCCGTCGCCGCCGCCATGACGCAGGAACTGGTCAAGCAATCGGCGCGCGTCGATTCGGCGTCGCAGCCACCGGCGCGATCCGGCACGCAGTGACGGCGCGGGGTCGTCGAACGCGTTGCTACAAACTAGCGAAACACTGGATGCCTCACGAAGCCTTTTTCATTCCCTCCCGCGCGGCTTGATCGCCGTGAGCTTCGTGCAAGTGGGCCGCAACCGGTCGATCGGCTAACGCCCTCCTTCGCCCCTTCTGCTGCAAACAATCCGGCCCTGCGTCAAACTGCACGCCTCATTCACCATCATTGCGTGCCATGCAGTCACCTGACCTCAACCTGCTGATCGCGCTGGACGCGTTGCTCGAAGAAGGCTCCGTGGTCGGCGCCGCGCAGCGCATGCACCTGAGCGCCCCCGCCATGAGCCGCACGCTCGCGCGGATTCGCGACGCCGTCGGCGATCCGATTCTCGTCAAGATCGGCCGGCGCATGGTGCCGACGCCCCGCGCGCTCGCGCTGCGCGACCAGGTGCGCGCATCGGTGGACAACGCAGTGCGGCTATTACGGCCCGAACGCGATCTCGATCTGGCCACGCTCGAACGCACGTTCAACCTGCAAGCCAACGACACCTTCGCCAGTTCGTTCGGCGGCGCCGCGCTGGAGCGCGTCCGGCGTGAAGCGCCGCATTCGGTGCTGCGCTTCGAGCCGGGCAACGACATCGAAGCGCACGTCGTGCTGGAGGGCAAGACCGACCTGCTAATCACCTCGATGCGCCCATTGGGACCGGACATTCATATGCAGCGACTGTTCACGACGACGATCGTCGGTCTCGCGCGCGACGATCATCCGATCTTCAGCGGCGACATCACGCCGCAGCGTTTCGCGTCTTACGACCAGGTGAGCGTGTCGCGCCGCGGGCGTGCCACCGGCCCGATCGATGTGGCGCTCGCGGCGCTCGGCTTGACGCGCACCATGTCGCTAGTGGTGCCGTCGTTTCATACCGGCGTGTTCGCGGCCGGCTCGTCCGACCTGATCGTCGCGTTGCCGGACCATGTCGCCGACACGGCGAAAGCGCTGGGCGTCCGGGTGCGGTCGTTTCCGATTCCCATGCCGCTGGAGACCATCGTCGTGATTCAGGCGTGGCATCCGCGCTTCCAGAGAGATCCGGCGCATCAGTGGCTGCGGCGCGTCGTACGGGATGCGTGCGGCGGGTAGCCGGATTTTTAAATCCGTTCGCCGCGCCTGAGGCGTGCGTTCAACGCACGGATCGGTTGCGAAAATCGCAATATCCGAATTGGTCGATGGTTCGTAGACTGGCTCCTGTCCCATTCCTGGAGCCAGCATCATGTGTTCTTCCGATGCGGTCGGCGTAACCGGCTACGCGCATCGTTTGCGTGACAGGCGAGTCGCGTGAACACCGTCGTCAATCCCGTGCCCGTGTTCGCGGCACCGTCGCAGACATCATCGCAAGCAGCAGCTCCGCCCAAAGCCCCTGCGTTCACCACACGAGTGGTCGTCGGCCTCGTGGGGGTGTTGATCGCCGTCGTGATCGCGCAACTCAACGACCACGTCACCGACACCGCCATGGCCGACATTCGAGGCGCGCTAGGCATCAGCCGCGATCACGCGTCGTGGCTCGGCACCGCGTACCAGGTCACGCAAGTCTCAGCGATGATGTTCGCGCCATGGTGTTCGGCAACCTTCTCGTTGCGGCGCTTCACGATCGGCGCGGTAGCCGCGTTCGCGCTGCTCGGCGTGGTCTTTCCGTTCGCTTCGACGTTCGGCGCGCAGGTGGCGCTGCGCGCGCTTCAAGGACTCGCGGGCGGCTGCCTCCCGCCCATGCTGATGACCGTCGCGCTGCGCTTCCTGCCGCCCGGCATCAAGCTGTACGGCCTCGCCGCGTACGCGCTGACAGCCACCTTCGCGCCGAACCTCGGCACGCCCCTCGCGGCCCTCTGGACCGACTATGTCGGCTGGCGGTTCCTGTTCTGGCAGATCGTGCCGCTCGCATTGGTATCGATCGGCATGATCGCGTGGGGTTTGCCGCAAGATCCGTTGCGCCTCGAACGCTTCGAGCAATTCAACTGGCGCGGCGTGCTGCTCGGCTTCCCCGCCATGGCGATGCTGGTGATCGCGCTGGAGCAAGGCACTCGCGTCGGCTGGACCGACGCGCCGTGGCTCTGCGCGCTGCTCGTCGGCGGCGCTGCGATGCTGGCGCTGTTTTTTGTCAACGAATGGTTTCAGCCGTTGCCGTTCTTCAAGATCCAGTTGCTGGCGCGACGCAATCTGTCGCATGCGCTGCTCACGCTCGGCGGCGTGCTGCTGATTCTGGTCGCCGTGCCGAGCGTGCCCGCTGGCTATCTGATCGAAGTGCGCGGTTACCGCCCGTTGCAGCTCGCGCCGCTCGCGCTATGCGTCGCGTTGCCGCAACTCGTGGCGCTGCCCGCGGTCGCCGCGCTGTGCAATCTGCGGCGCGTCGATTGCCGCTGGGTGTTGGCGTGCGGACTCGGCCTGATCGCCCTTTCGTGTTTCGCGGGCAGCTTCATGACGTCCGACTGGATTCGCGACAACTTCTACACGCTGCAAATCATGCAGATCGTCGCGCAGCCCATGGCGGTGATTCCGCTGCTGATGCTCTCGACCAACGGCATGACGCCGCAGGAAGGTCCGTTCGCGTCCGCCTGGTTCAACACCGTGAAGGGTTTCGCCGCCGTGGTCGGCACGGGCGTCACAGAAGGCCTCACGAGCGCGCGAGAACGCTTCCATTCGAACGTCCTGATCGATCAGTTGGGTAACCGGCCGCAAGTGTTCGCGACGACACAGCGGGACTTCACGACGCGCCTGCACGTCGATCCGCATGCAGCGCTGGCGCTGCTCGATCAACACATCCGCGAACAGGCGCTGGTGCTCGCGTCGGCGGATGTCTTCCGTTTGATGACCGGCGTCGCGCTGGTGCTCATCGCGTTGATCGCGGTGATCCCGACGCGGGTGTATCCGCCGCGCGCCGCCGTCATGCCGGCTACGCCCGCGCCCGCACCACCGCCCCTCAAACCGTAAAGCGATCCACCGATCCGATCGAATGAGTAAAAAGGTTGACCTATGTCTGAGTCGAAATCGAACAAGATTTACGCCGTCGGCACGGCAGCGATCGTGCTGATCGGCCTGTCCGCAGCACTCGTCTACGGCGCGTTGAAACCCTCCGGACCGAACACCGACGACGCTTTCGTCAGCGCCGATTACACGGTCGTCGCACCGCGCGTTGCCGGCCAGATCAGCGCGCTCCGCGTCGACGACAATCAGGTCGTGCGCAAAGGGCAATTGCTCGCCCAGATCGACGACCGCGATTACGCGGCGGCCGTGGCCTCGGCACAGGCCAACGTCGCGGCTGCGCAGGCGGCAATCGACAACGTGTCGGCGAGCCTGCTGCAGCAACAGTCGCTGATCGATCAGGCCGCCGCGGCGTTATCCGCCGCCCACGCGAACGCCGTGTTCGCGCGCGCCGACGACGCCCGCTACGCCGACCTCGCACAACACGGCGCAGGCAGTACGCAGAACGCGCAGCAGGCACGCTCGCGCACCGACACCGCGCTCGCCGACGTCGCGCGCAACGACGCCGCGTTGAAAGCGGCCAGACAGCAGGTCGCCGTGCTGACGACCCAGCGCGAGCGCGCCGAAGCCACGCTCCAGCAGACGCAAGCCGCGCTCGACAGGGCGCGCCTCGATCTGTCGTGGACCCGCATCGTCGCGCCTATCGACGGCGTGGTCGGGCAGCGCGCGGCGCGGGTCGGCGCGTACGTCACGCCGGGTACGCCGTTGCTGGCGGTCGTGCCGTTGCAGCAGGCCTACATCGTGGCGAATTACCAGGAGACCCAGTTAACCGACGTGCGTCCCGGCCAACCCGCCGAGATTCGTGTCGACACCTATCCGGGTGTGGTGTTGCGCGGCACGGTCGACAGTTTTGCGCCCGCGACCGGCGTCACGTTCGCCGCCATTGCGCCCGACAACGCCACCGGCAACTTCACCAAAGTGGTCCAGCGGATTCCAGTCAAGATCGTGCTGCGCGCGGGCCAGGCGTCGCTCGATAAATTGCGCGTCGGCATGTCGGTCGATGCAACGATTCGCACCGGCGACGCGCATGCTTCGTCGGCCGGCGAAAAGGTCGCTGCGCGATGAACACATCGATCTCACGAATCGCCTTGGGGGTTTGCGCGTTGAGCCTCACTGCCTGCACGGTCGGGCCTGATTTTCATCGCCCGGCGGCTGCGTTGCCGGCGCGCTGGGAAGTGGGGCAAACAACCCCGTCTCTCTCTGCCGCGCCGTCGCAGATCGTCGACGGCGCGCTCGATCCGCTGTGGTGGAACGTGTTTCACGATGCCGAACTGTCGTCGCTGATCACGCGTGTCGCGCATGCCAGTCTCGACGTCAAGACCGCCAGCACACGGCTGATGCAAGCTCGCGCCGCACGTCGTGTGAGCGGCTCGGATGCACTGCCCTCGGTCGAGGGCACGGCGTCTTACCAACACGCGCGCTCGAGCCAGAACGGACTACTCGACGTTGCCGGGCTCGGCGGCAAGCACGATTTCAACGTGTGGCAGCCGGGACTCGACGCGTCGTGGGAACTCGATCTGTGGGGCCGCGTGCGGCGCGAAAACGAATCCGTCGATGCCGACGTCGAAGCCAGCGCGGATCTGCGCCGCGACGTATTGCTCGCAACGCTCGCCGAAACCGCGAGCGACTATCTGCAATTGCGCGGCGTGCAGGCACAGCAGCAGATCGTTCAGCAAAATCTGGAGATCGCGCGGCACAGCCTGGCGTTGACGAAAATCCGTTTCACCGACGGTGTCGCGACGCATCTGGACATGGCCGAAGCCGCCGCGCAAGTCAGCATGATCGAAGCGCAATTACCGTTGCTCGACAACCAGCACGCGCGCCTCGTCAACGCGTTGAGCTTTCTGATGGCCGCGCCGCCGCACACGCTGAAGAACGAGTTGCGCGACGCCGCACCGATTCCGGCGCTGCCGTCGCGCGTGCCGGCCGGGTTGCCGTCGGAACTGGTGGAGCGCCGGCCGGACATTCGCGTTGCCGAAGCGCGATTGCACGCCGCGACCGCGCGTATCGGCGTGGCGGTCGGCGATTTTTATCCACGCGTCACGCTGTCGGCAAATCTGAGTTTGCAGGCCATGCATGTCGGCGATCTCGACCAATGGAGTTCGCACATGTTCGGCGTCGGTCCGGCGTTGACCGTGCCGCTATTCGAAGGCGGCAGGCTGAAAGGACACCTGGCGCTGCGCGAAGCGCAACAACAGGAAGCGGCCATCGCATTTCAGCGCACGGTGCTGAACGCCTGGCACGAAGTCGACAACGCAATGAGCGATTACGACGCACGTCAATCGCATCACGACAAGCTGGCGGAAGCGGTCGAACAGAACCGGATCGCGCTCGACAACGCGCAACGGCAATACGTTGCCGGTGCGGCGGATTTTCTGAATGTGCTGACCATGCAGCAGAATCTGCTCGGCACGCAGCAGGCGCTCGCTGCAAGTTCGACCGAGGTGGCGGTATCGCTCGTGACGTTGTTTAAAGCGCTGGGTGGGGGTTGGCAGACCACATACCCCGTTTCGTGAAGTCGCAACGCGGTCGCACCGCCATCGCCCTCGCTAAGCCGTCGTCGCGTACCCCAAGCGCTCGAAAGCCTTCACCCGCGCCCGCTCGACACCGAGCACGATCGCGCCGAGCAGCACTGCGTCGGTGCCGGTCGCCGACACGGCGAATTCGGGCACCGGAATCGGCAGCCATTGCGCGAGATGATCGCGGATCGCGGGCAACAGCAACGCGCCGCTGCGGCCGACGCCGCCGCCCAGCACCACCAGTTTCGGATCGAGAATCGGAATGATCGACGCGAGGCCCCACGACAGCTGACGCGCCTCTTCCGCCACGCAGTCGAGCGCGCGTTGATCGCCGGCGTTCGCCGCGACGAACACCTCCTCGGCATTCGACACGGTCAGCCCGTGCTGCTGCGCCTGCGCAACGATCCCCTTCGCCGCCGACGATGTTTCGAACATCGGCCGGTACACGCCATCCGATTTCGAGCCGACCACGGGCGCGGCCGGCAACACCGCGATCTCGCCCGCAAAACCATGCGCGCCGCGATGCAAACGGCCGTCGGCAATGATCCCGAGACCCACGCCCGTACCGACCGACATGAACACGAAATTGTCGATGCCGCGCCCAAGTCCGTGCTGCTGTTCGCCTAGCGTGGCCAGATTAATGTCGTTCTCGACGAACAGGTCCGCGTCGAGTGCGTCCCTGAGCGAAGGAATGAGCCCCGGCCGCTCCAGATCCGGCAGGTTCGGCGCGAGACGCAGCCGGTCGTGATCGACGTCCAGCACGCCCGGCGAACCGAACACCGTCGCGAGCACGGCGTCGCGCGAAACCTGCTGCTCGTCCAGCATCGCGTCGACGATCTCGACGATGCGTGCGACAAAGCGCTCCACTTTCGCTGGCGTGCGCTTGTCGAGCCGCGCCACCACCGTGCCGGTCAGATCGGCCACCGCGCCGCGAATCCATTCCGCGCCGACGTCGATCGCGACCACGAAGCCCGCTCGGGCGCGCGGCGCGTAAAGACGCGGAGAACGCCCCGCGCTGCCGCCGCGCACCCCCGTCTGTTCGACCAGACCCAAGCGTTCGAGATTGCTCAGCGCGGCCGTGACCGTCACCTTCGACAGGCCCGTACTCTCCGCGAGCTGCGGGCTGGAGGCGGGTGCCATCGACAGCAGATGCTGGTAAATCGCCCATTCGTTGCCCTGGCGGACAAACGCGGGGCCTCGGGTGACGGTCGGCTGGCTGTGCTTTCTATGCGCGTGCATGGGCGGTCTGGTTTCGGGATGGCCGATCCTATCAACGACTGTACGGCGGGGCAAGCCGCCACCCTTGCCGAGCGGAACGAACATTTTTGGCTCGCTTGAATTAGTAAAGAAAGTTTCCTATCATTCGGCAACACAAAAATGAGATGAATGCCCAAGCATCCGATCAACGACGCGGCGAGCGCCGCATGGAGATATCGATGAGCGATTCCACCTGGCGGGAACCGTCCCCGCAAGCCATGGCTGCCTCGGCCGCCGAGCCGACGGCCGAGGCGCCGCACTTCCGCCGTTCGGTCGGCCTGTTCCCGGCGATCGCCGTGAACATGATCCAGATTTGCGGCGTCGGGCCGTTCCTGACCATTCCGGCGATCGTCGCCGTGCTGAACGGGCCGCTCGCGATCATCGGCTGGATTCTCGGCGCGGTGCTGGCCATGGCGGACGGCCTCGTCTGGGCCGAACTCGGCGCGGCGATGCCGGGCGCCGGCGGCACCTATCTCTACGTACGCGAAGCGTTTCAGTACCGCACCGGCAAGCTGATGCCGTTCCTGTTCGTCTGGACCGCGATGCTGTCCATTCCGCTCATCATGAGCACGGGCATCATCGGTTTCGTGCAGTACCTTGGCTTCTTTCTGCCCGCGCTGACGGCATGGCAGACGCACGCCATCGGCGTCGGCGTGACCGCGCTCGTGGTGCTCGCGCTGTACCGCCGGATCGAATCGATTCGCGCGTTGAGCACGGTGCTGTGGGTCATCATGATGCTGGCGGTCGGGCTGACCATCGCCGCCGCGTACTCGGATTTTCATCTGAGCCTCGCGACCACGCTGCCGGCCGGCGCGGGCGATCTCGGCAAGTTTTTCACCGGCCTCGGCGCCGGCCTCATCATCGCCATTTACGACTACGCGGGTTACAACACCACCGCGTACATGGGCGACGAACTGAAAAACCCCGGCCGCGTGATGCCGCGTTCAATCATCGTGTCCATCATCGCGATGATGGTGCTGTACCTCACGATGCAGATCGGCGTGATCGGCACCGTGCCCTGGCAGGAGGTCGCGAAGTCGACGTCGGTGGCGTCGCTGGTCGTGGAGCGCAACTGGGGGCATACGGCGGCGGCGATCGTCACGGTGCTGATCCTGTTCGCGGCGTTCGCGTCGGTCTTCGCCGGCTTGCTCGGCGGCTCGCGCGTTCCCTTCTACGCGGCGCGCGACGGCGTGTTTCTCGCCGCCTTCGGCAAGCTGCATCCCAAACACAATTTCCCGCACGTGGCACTGATCGTGATGGGCGTGGTCACGGCGGCCGGCACGTTTTTCGACCTGACCTCCGTGATCAACATGCTGGTCGCCGTTGCGGTGCTGTTGCAGTCGGTCGCGCAGATCGCGGCCTTGACCGTGCTGCGCCGCCGTCAGCCGACGCTCGAACGGCCGTACCGCCAGTGGTTGTATCCGCTGCCGAGCCTGGTCGCGCTGGTCGGCTGGCTCTACGTGTTCTATGCGACCGACCGTCAGTCGCAGTTGATGTCGACCGGCTGGCTGGTGCTCGGCCTGATCGCGTTCCTGATCTGGGCACGCGTGGCGCGTCAATGGCCGTTTGGTCCCAAACCGATCCGCGAAGTGTTTCTCGAACGTCAGATGAGCAGCACCGCAACCGCTTCTGCTACCACGCAAACGCATGCACGTTAACGACCTGGATGAGACCCGGCGCGCTAGTAGCCACGCCAGCGCCGGGCAGCATGGATTTCTGCTGGCGATCGATTTCGGCGGCACCAAGATCGCCATGTCGACCACCACGGAAACCGGACAGCGCCTTCACGAAGCGGAGATTCCGACCCTGGCGCAACAAGGCGCGCAGACCGTCATGCGACGCATGTTCGACGCGGCGCGAGCGCTCATCGCGACGACCGCGGCCGACATCGGCGGCGAATTGCTCGCGGCGGCGGCGGTCACGCCGGGTATCGTGAAACCGGACGGCATTCGCCTCGCGCCGAACAACCCGGGCTGGGAACGGCTCGCCTTGCACGACGAACTACGCAGGGGATTCGCGATTCAATGCGTCGGCGTCGAAACCGACGTCAAAGCCGCCGCGCTCGCGGAAGCCCGTTGCGGCGCGCTGGCCGGCGTCGAGTGTGGGTTGTATGTGAACCTGGGTACGGGTCTCGCGGCCGCGGCGGTGATTGGCGGCAAGGTGCTGCGCGGCGCGCATGGCGCGGCCGGCGAGATCGGCTATCAGTTGCGCGGCGTGCCGGGCGAGACGGTGTTCGTCGATGACGGCGCGCCGCTGGAAGACTTCGTGTCGGGCCGTGCGATCGGCGAGCGTGTGAGCGCGCTGCTGGGACGCAATGTCACCACGCGTGAAGCGTTTGCAATGCGCGAGTCCGTACCGCAAGTGAGCGCACTGCTCGACGACACGCTCCATTGCCTTGGCGTGCATATCGTCAATCTGAGCTTGATGCTGGACCCGTCGCGAATCGTGATCGGCGGTGGCATGGCGCGGATTCCGGGCATGGTGGACGACCTCCGGTCGTTGCTGAAACGCGCCGTGCCCTATCCGCCCGACGTGGTGATTGCCGCTTTCGGCCCCGGCGCGGCGCTGCAAGGCGCGATCGTGGCCGCCGGCGATGCCTGGCGCGCGCGACGTGTGCCACCCGGTCATGCGCCGTTGCGTGCGGTCGAGCCCGCGTTGTAGCGCGATCGGGCACATGACGTGCTATCGCTTCTCCTTGGCAGGAGGCTGACTGCCGGACCCGTCCGGCATCCATTCCGACACCTAACCAGGAGTAGAAAATGAAAGCCAAGACACTGATCTGCGCCGCCGCGCTCGCCGCGCTCTGCGCCTCGCAGGGCGCAATCGCCCAGGTGGCCGGCCTGCAACCGCTCGGCGGCACGGTCGAGCAAACCAACGCCTTGCTCAAGGGCTGGAGCGTGCGCCGGGCGCTGGTCGACGAACCGGTCTACAACGACCTCAACGACAAGATCGGCAGCATCTACGACGTGATCATTTCGCCGGATCGCAAGGCCACCTACGCGGTCGTCTCGGTCGGCGGATTCCTCGGCATGGGCAAGCATTATGTGGCGATTTCGGTCGACCACTTCGAGATTCGCGACGGCAATCTGTTCCTGCCGGGCGCAACCAAGGACGCGCTGAAGTCCGTGCCCGAGTTCGAGTACAACAAGCTCGAAAAAGCGACCAAGCCGCACAAGGTCAGCGCGAATTAACAGGTGGCGGGTGCAGCGGTCGTGCAAGGCAGCGTGTTGCAATACGAGGCCTTGCCGACGCGTTGCGCGGCCCTCAACGCGCAGGCGCCGTGACCAGTTGCAGCGGCGTCTCGATCACCCTCGACAGGTCGCCTTCTTTCCTCTGCTCGGCCACCGCCTTCAATGCCACGTCGAGCCCGAACACGGCCTGGCGGTCCGCGAACTGATCGACGGTGGCGAGCACGCGGCCGTCGGCAATCAACGGCTTGATCGCGTCGATATCGTTATAGCCGGTGATCGACACGCCGCCGGTTCTGCCCGCGTCGCGTACGGCATCGACCGCGCCCATTGCCATGTTGTCGTTGCCGCACAGCAGTCCGCGTAATTGCGGATGCTCGCCGAGCATCGCCGCAGCCGCGTCGCGGCCTTTGCCGTAATCCCAACGACCCGATTGCACGGCGACCACGTTGATACCCGCCGCGCTCATCGCCTCCCTGGCACCCGCCGTGCGCTGCTGGGCATTGCGATCCGCCGAAATACCTTCGATGATCCCCACTTCGTCGCCCGCCTTGAGCCGCACGGCCAGCACCTTCCCCACCTCAAACGCGCCCTTGCGATTGTTCGGGCCGACGAACGGCACGGAAATACCGGCCGCGTCCTGAGACGCGTCGTCGAGCGGATTGTCGATCGTAATCACGATGATGCCGGCCTTGATCCCGCGCGCAATCACCGGCGTCAGCGCCTTGGAGTCGGTCGGCGCGATCACGATCGCGTCCATCTTCGCGCGGATCATGTCCTCGACCATGCGAATCTGCACGGCCGTGTCGCCCTCCGACGCCGTACCGCGCACCGTCAAGCCGAATTGCGTTGCGTAATGGTTCTGGTAGTTCTGCGCGGCGTTCTGCATGGCGGCCGTGAACGGATCGGCAAGCGACTTCAGCACGAGACCGACCTTCAGCTTGCCGCCTTGCAATGCCTGAACCGTGGGCGAGGTTGCGAGACCCGCGATGGCCAGCGTGCCGGCGAACAGCACGCGGCGGCGCATGCCCGAAGGCGGGTTCTCCTGGAACGTCGCCCAAGGAGACTTCCTTCCGAGCGTCTTCTGCGTCATGGACGTGTTCCTCCTCCGCTGGGCTGACGAATCGCGATTCCGCAACTCGATGTGCACCGTCTGCCGCGCTCGCCAGCGCGCATGGCGACAAGCATCAAACCGGCTTCAACGCGAGCAAGGCTGCTGCGATATCGTCGAACAGCGGACGGCTACCGGTCGTTTCGCTCAGGCAATTGTCCTTCAACTCCGCGAGCTTCGCCGCCACGCCGCCCTGCGTGTCGCGCCAGTCGCAGCGCTCGAGCAACTCTTCGAGCAGGCATCCGTAAGCGCGGACTTCGAGGCGCTGCAGCGCCGCGGCGGTATCCGCCTCTTCCGTGCGATAGATCGATGCCGCGCCGAAATCACCCAGCAGCGCGTGGCCGTGTCCGTCGTACAGAATATTGTGCGCGTACAGATCGCCATGCATGATGCCGCGCCGATGCAAATGACTCGCCGCCGATGCGATGCCTTGCGCGATCGCCCACGCGGACGCCGGATCGAAGCGCGTGCCGGCGGCGTAGATGTCGCGCGTACACGACTCGAGGCTCGGCGGACCGCCCAGGTTACCAAAGCGCGGATCGATCAATTCCATCACGAGTCCATGCGTGCCCGCCGGATGGTCCGCCACTTTGCCCGCCACCGGGATCAGGTTCCGATGAACGCCGGCCTGGATGCAGGCGGCCATTTCGCAGTCGGGCAAACCGTCGCTGGTTACCGCCCCCTTGAACAGCTTGACGGCGACGGGCCGCACGATGCCTTCGTGCGGCTCCAGGAGTTCCGCGCGATAGATCACGCCGGACGCACCTTCGCCCAGCGTCTGTTCGAGTTTCAAGGCATCCCATGGAATCGCCGCGATCGGCGTGTCGATCAGCGCCGAGGCTTCCAGCGCTTCGTCGAACGGATTGCCGGCGTACGCCAGCCAGGCAAGCCGAGGCATGCGCGGCAGCCAGGCCGGCAGCTTATCGAGTTGGTTCGCGGCGAGACGCAGCAATTCGAGCCGCGTGCAGGCGGCCAGCGTGTCGGGCAACGCACGCAGCTGGTTACCGGCCAGCATCAACTTCTGCAAGTGCGTGCAGCGGCCGATTTCCACCGGCAGCGCGTCGACCCGATTGTCGGTGAGGACCAGCCAGCGCAGCAGCGGCGGCAGCGCATTGCCGGACACTTCACGAATACGGTTGGCCTTGAAGCCGATCATGCTCAGTTGCTCACATTGCCCCAGCACGTGCGGCAATTCGGTGAACAGGTTGTCGGACGCGAAGAGAATGCGCAGCTTGCTCAGGCGCGGCAAATCGTCAGGCAGCGCGCTGAGCGCATTGCCGGACAGGTCGAGGACTTCCAGCGAGTCGGCCAGATCGAAGATTTCGCGCGGAAATTCGCTGAGCCCGCACGCCAGTTTGAGCTGGCGCGCGCCGGCGAGCTGGCCGGCCCGCAGTTGTTCAAGTGTCGTGATCAAAGTCGTGGTCTGGCTATCCGTTGCCGGTACGCGTTGTACCGGGGGCCTCAATTCTACTGAGTCGCGGCGAACGGGTCCGCGTTCGCGGTAATTCAATCCACCGTGACCAAAACGCCCCCATACGACGCGTACATCTGTCATGCTTTCACACGAATTGAACAGCAAGATCTGGAGCGCGGGCAGCGGCTACGAAGTTCACCCTGTTGAATATCGGCGCGCATTACGCGACATCGCGGCCTCGCCTCACCGGCATGCCGCCCCTCCAACCCGCCAGGAGCAGCACCGTGACCTACGCATACAAGTTGATGGATTCACCCGTCGGACAGTTGAAGCTCGTCGCCAACGGCGAACGGCTGGCCGCGATTCTGTGGGAAAACGACAAGCCGAACCGGGTTCGTCTCGGCGCGTTGATCGAGGCGAACGATCGCCCGATCCTGATCGAAAGCGAACGGCAATTGAACGAGTATTTCGCCGGCAAGCGCCAGGCGTTCGACCTCGCGCTCGACTTTCAGGGCACCGAGTTCCAGAAGAAAGTCTGGCACGCGCTGTTGACGATTCCGTTCGGCCAGACGCGCAGCTACACGGAAATCGCGGTGCAGGTCGGCAATATCAACGCCGTGCGCGCCGTCGGCGCGGCGAACGGCAAGAACCCGATCTCCATCGTGGCGCCGTGCCATCGCGTGATCGGCGCTTCGGGCGAGTTGACCGGATTCGCGGGCGGCTTGGCCAACAAGATGCTGCTGTTGTCGCTGGAGGCGGGGCAGACTTCGTTGGAAGCGGCGGCGGATGGGGCAATGACAACATCGACGCCGGTTCCGGCACTCGCACCCGCGCACAAGGTCGAGGCGAAAGCCAGGCCCGCACGTCACGCGCCGGGCGTCGGCACGCAAGCGTCGCTGTTCGGCAATTGAGTGGAGGCGCGCGGGTCGTTGCCGCGCGCGCCTCGTCAGAAGTTCGCGAAGAACGCTCGCGCGGCCACCATGCAGAACGACGCGACCAGTTCGCCGTGATACGCCTGCAACACGGCGGCAGCGCCACCATCGGTCGCGCCGCTCGCCACCGCCTGTTTTGCGAGCGACGCCTTCGCTCCCGCAAAACCCTGCTTGATCGGCGCATAGGGATCATTCGGCCCACTCACAGGCGAGTCCACATCCAGCACCGAAGTCAGTCCCGCCGGCACCTTCGCGCTCAACCAGTACGCCTGCTCGGTGCGCGCGTTGAAGAAGAACACCGTCGGATCCGCCTCGCCGCCGCACAGTTGCACCGGCGCTCGCGGCACCCAGTTGCGTAAATCGTTGCGCTTGAATGCCTGACGCAGCGGATGCAGCGGATTCGCGGCCGGCGTCCAGGTTGGCGTCGGCTGCGGAAACGCACCGTCGGGATGAGCAGCGGCGTCTTCGAGCAACCCCAGGCGATAGTCGTTGCGCACGAGGTTGGCGTCGCCAAATCCCGCCGCGGACACCGGCTTCAGCGCAACCGGCACGAGCGGCGGCGCGGCGGGCGGCGTCATCGCAGCGAATGGCGGCGCGGGCGGCACGCTGCTGAAGAGCTGCGTCGGCGGCAATTTCTTCGCGGCGAAAATCGCATCGAGCGGTTGCAGACTCGGCAGCAAGGTCTCGATACCCGGCGCGTACGCCGCTTCATAAAAATCGCCGGGCTGGCGATAGATGTTTCCATAAGCGTGCTGATAACCCGTCACGACCAGCGTCGTGAAGAGCGTCGAGCCCACGTTGACTTCGCCTTCGATCAGCGCGTCGGCGGTCGCGGCCAATGCGTATGGGCCCGATCCCGGCGCCGACGCGGTGACCTTCACGCCGGCCGCCTGCAACGCGCGATGCGTCGCCAGCGCCACGAAGCCGCCCTGCGAATAACCGGTGACGAACAACTTGCCGTTCTCGCGGGTTCTGGGTCCGTGCTTCGTGTCGTTCAGCACGAGGCGCGCGGCCCGCAGCGAGTCGATCACATCGGCGGATTGCTGGTCGGCGTTCAGATACGGGTGATACGGCAGATCGGAGCCGGCATAGCCCGCGTAATTGCTCGCCACTACGATGTAGCCGTGAGCCGCATACATTGCGGCCACCGCGAGGCCTTCGCCGGCACCGTCTGTATTGGCGGGGTCCGTTTGCGTGATGTCGGCGAGGTTGTACTGACGGTAGGGCGTGGTGCCGTGCGCGTAGATCATCAGCGGACGCGGCCCGCTGCATGCGGACGCGTGTCCGGCCGGAAGCATCAGCGCGCCGCTGGCCTGGGTCGGCTCGCCCGCGCCGCCGATCGTGCTATAGCGGAACGTCACGATCTCGACACCGCAAGTGGGCGCACCGGCGATCTGCGTGAGCTGTTGGCCAGAGGCATTCGACGCCAGCATTTTTGCAAACGCCGCGGCGCTCAGCCGTAGCGACACGTGATGATCGAGCAGTTGGCCTTGAGCCTTGCACCCCGTGCCGCAAGTACTGGAGCCGGAGCCGGCCTGCACACCGACGCTGACGCTCGCCGTGAAACCGATCAGCAGCCCGAGGGCGGCGTTTCGCATCGCTACACGCATGGGAGGCTCCGTTTTGTTGGTATGACAACGAATGGGCGGCCTTGCAAGGTGAATCGAGTATAGGTGAACCGATCCGCAAGCCGCTAGCGCGATCTCACGGCAAAACGGCGTGGCGGCGTACCGGTCACGAACGCCTCAACGCGACGCCGTCATCACCGACATCACCAGTTCTTCCGCTCGCGACAAAAACAGCTTCAGCACCGGCGACGTATTCGCCCGGCTATAACCGATCACCAGATCGACGCCCGGCGCATCGCCTTCGAGCGGCCGGCTCACAACCGACCACGGCAGCAGATTGTTCGCATACTCCGGCATCAGCGCGAGCCCGCGCGTGGACGCCACCAGCGACATGGCCATCGCCAGATTGTCGACGCCATGCTCCGGCGTGAGCGTCACGCCGCTCTGCTGCAGATACTGTTCGATCACGTCGTGCAGCACCTTCGCCTTGTTCGACGCCATGATGAACGTCTCGCCGACGAGATCCTCCGCGCGGATCGTCGCGCGCTCGGTCAAGCGGTGATCGCTCGGCATCAGCACGATGAGCTTTTCGCGGTACACCACCTTGTAGTCGAGATCTAAGCCCGGCTCGGCGCGCAGAAACGCAAGGTCGAGCTTGCCGCGCGCGAGCGCGTCGGCGAGATCCGGCGAGTAATGGCTCGATACCGTGACATCGATATTCGGCAGTTCGTCGCGCAGCACCTGCATGGCGCGCGGCAGCCAGGTCATTTCCTGGCCGGTCAGAAACCCCAGCGCAAACACCTGTTTGGCCGGCCGCGACGCACGGCGCGCGGCCTCGGTCGCCGCGTCGACCTGCGTCAGCGCGAGCCGCGCATGGTCGAGAAAGGCCTTGCCCGCCGCGGTCAGTTCGACCCCGCGTGCGCTGCGGCTGAACAACGCCGCGCCGACCTCGTCCTCAAGGTCGCGAATCTGCCGGCTCAGCGAAGGTTGCGACGTATGCAAACGCCGTTCCGCCGCCACCGTCAGGCTGCCCGTCTCGGCGACGGCCACGAAATACCGCAGATGTCGAAGCTCCATAAGCCCTCTTGGCAAGACATGCCTCACAGGCATGCCAGCCAGCCTACAAAGTCTTTTTCCTTTGCGCAAGTCCCCACTACATTAACCATCAGGCAGCGACGCAATCGACACGACACACCGGCACACCATGCCTTTCATCTATATCGCAGAGGAACCTGAAATGACCACGCACACCCACCAGACCGCCCCGACCCAGTACGTCGACGCGAACGGCATCCGCTTCGCGTATCGCCGCTTCGGCAAGACCGGCGGCGTGCCGCTCGTGTTCAACATCCATTTCACCGGCACGATGGACCACTGGGACCCAGCCGTGACCGATGGCCTCGCGCAAGGCCGCGAAGTGATCCTGTTCAATAACGCCGGCATCTCCAGCAGCTCGGGCGAGGTGCCGGACTCGATCGAGGCGATGGCCGCCAACGCCGCCGCGTTTATCAGGGCGCTCGGCCTGACGCAGGTCGACGTGCTCGGTTTTTCGATGGGCGGTCTGATCGCGCAGACGCTGGCGATTGCCGAGCCGAAGCTGGTGCGCCGTCTGATTCTGGTCGGCACGGGTCCGCGCAGCGGTGAAGCGATGCAATCGCTGACGCCGGAAGCGCAGGACATTTTCGGCGCGACCTATGCCGAGCCGGACCATCTGTGGCTGCGCGTGCACTTCTCGCCTTCGGAAGCGAGCCAGGCCGCGGGTCGCCGGTTCCTGCAGCGTTTCCGTCTGCGCACCGAAGGACGCGACCCGGAAGCCAACGAGAAAGTCGCGCCCGCACAACTCGCCGCGCTGGCCAAGTGGGGCGCGCCGCGTCCGACGCCGTTCGCTTATCTGAACGACCTGAAGCAACCGACGCTGGTGGTCAACGGCGATAACGACGTGATCATCTACTCGATCAATTCGTGGATTCTTCAGCAGAACCTGTCGAACGCTCAGCTGATCCTTTACCCGGATGCCAACCACGGCTCGCTGTACCAGTACCCGCAGCGCTTCGTCACGCACGTGGCGCAGTTCCTGTCGGAAGACGGCGCGGCCGACTAAGCGCGATCCATCAACGCAATCCACCCGATCCATCGATTCGATTCATCTAACCGGAGTCTCGCCATGACCAACCTCACAGGAAAAACCGCGCTCGTCACGGGCGCTTCACGCGGCATCGGCCGCGCCAGCGCGCTCGCGCTCGCCCAGGCCGGCGCGCAGGTGCTGGTTCACTACAGCAGCGGAGAGAAGGAAGCGGACGCCGTGGTCGCCGAGATTCGCGCGGCCGGCGGCAATGCGCAGAAAGTCGCGGCGAATCTGCGCGATGCCGATGGCCCGCACGAACTGGCCAAACAGGTACGCGCGGTGATCGGCCATCGGCTGGATATTCTGGTAGCGAACGCCGGCATTTCGAAAGCGGCCAGCATTGAAGACACGACCGTCGCGGATTTCGACAATCTGTTCGCCGTGAACGTGCGCGCGCCGTTCTTTCTTGTGCAACAGCTCTTGCCCGTGATGTGCAAGGGCAGCAGCGTGGTGCTGCTGTCGTCGCTCGCGGCACGCGCCGCAGTGGGCACGCTGCCCGCTTATGCCGCGACCAAGGGCGCCGTGGATACGCTCGTCAGGCATTTTGCTTCCGCGCTGGGCGAACGCGGCATTCGTGTGAATGCGGTCGCACCGGGCGTCGTGGAAACCGACATGTCCAGTTTCACGAAGACCGATTCGGGACGTGAAGTCACGCTGAACATGCAGGCCTTGAAACGGGTCGCGCAACCGGACGACATTGGCGGCGCCGTGGCCTTTCTGGCCTCCGACGCCGCGCGTTGGATCACCGGTGAGACGCTGCACGTGGACGGCGGCTCGAAGCTCTAAGCCCGCCACGCCGCCCGCTGACCGGCAAACCCGCCGGTCACTTCCACATCGTGCGGCCCAGGAAGGTCAGCGTGCGGTCCCAAGCCTGCTGCGACCAGACCGGATCGAACTGGGTGTGCGGAATCCGTCCGTAGCCGACCGCCGTTTCGTTGGCAAACGCGTGATGCGCGAGATAGCGATGAAATTCGACGTCGACGTTCGCTTCGGTCAGCTTCTTTTCCAGCGCGTCGACCGTTTCCGCGGCGAAAAAATGGTCTTGCGTCGCCCAGTGGCCAATCAGCGGCACCTTGATTTTCGAGGCGTCGATATATTCCAGCGGCGGAAAGCCGTACCACACCACGCCGGCCGCCACTTCAGGGATATTGGAGAGCGCAAGCAAGGTCAGTGCGCCGCCCATGCAATAACCGGCCACCGCGACCTTGTCCGCCTGCTGCTTCAAATATTGCACCGCACCGCGCACGTCTTGCGTGGCGGCGTCGCCGAAATCAAGTGCGCTCATCAGATGATGGGCCTCTTCCTCCTCGACGGTCGACTTGCCGCGGTACAGATCGGGCACCAGCGCCAGATAACCGGCCAAGGCGAGCCGGTCGGCAACGCCACGAATCTGGTCGTTCAACCCCCACCACTCCTGAATCACGACGACGGCGGGCGCGCCTTCCAGTTTCGCCGGCTTCGCGAGATAGCCTTGCAACGGCTTGCCGTCAGGCCGGTTAAAAGTGACCATCGATCCATGTGGCTGTTTCATCGGGTGCTCCCCAGGGTGGACGAAACCGCTAGCATAGCGCCAGTGCCACCCGGTCTGCCGGCCGCCCGCCATCCCGCGCCAAGTACGCGAGTCGGCCAATCCGGGGCGCCGACACGGCCAGCCAGGATCTTTGCACCAGGGCAACGATCGAATTTTGCGAAACCCGCCAGTCGCTCTCATACTGCCGGCTATTTATCGCTTCTGGTTCAGGTCAGTCATGGTCGTACCCAAGTTCGTCGACGCCATCCACCGCTACGGAATGGACGCCTGCGTCAAGCTGCTGGTTGCGCTGCCCGTCATGGCCGCCGTGCTGTTTCGTCCGGCATTCTGCGGTGCGGCTCCCGACGCTTCATCGCCCACCGCTGGGCCCGCGAGCGTCATGCACGTGCGGATTCTCCGCGTACCGGGCGACACGGTGCGCGAAGGCCGCTGGGCTTTTCTGATCACCGCGCTGGACCATACCGTGCCGGCTTACGGCCCCTACGTGATCGACAGCTATTCGGCCGCCATGTCGGCGCGGCGCGAGATCGACGAAGTGATCGCAGGACGCCTGATCAACGTGCTGGCCAGCGAACCCGGCCATCATGAACTCGACGCCGCGACCATTCCGATTCCCATTCCGATCGACCGCGGCCTGCTCGGCTATCGCGTCGCGCTCATCAATGAAGGGCAGCAGGCGAAGTTCGACGCGATTCACGACCTCGCGGGCCTGCGCACGCTGACGATCGGTCAGGGCCAGGATTGGGGCGACGTGCCGGTATACCGGCTGGCCGGCGTGCCGCTCGTCACGGCGAGCCGCTACGACCTGCTGTTTCCAATGCTGGCCGATCACCGCTTCGACATGTTTCCGCGCGGCGTGCTGGAAATCACGCGTGAGTTGAAGGCGTTTCAAACGAGTTTCCCCCAGATGCGGATCGAATCCCATCTACTGATCCGCTACCCGTACGCGCAGTTTTTCTACGTCAGCAAAGACGACCCGATCCTCGCGAAGCGAATCAACGACGGCCTCGAAGCCATGCTGAAAGACGGCAGCTTCGACGCGCTGTTTCGCGCGTATTTCTCGCGCAGCATCGCCGACCTGCATCTCGACCAGCGCGTGCTGATCGACCTGAAGAATCCGTTTTTGCCGGCGTGGGTGCCGTTGGATCGCAAAGCGCTCTGGCTCGATCCATTCATCGGAAATAAGCGCAACTGAAGGATCGGCTGATAACGAATCAGGATTTCCTGACCCCGGAATCAGCAAACCGGCCGCCCAGAGTCCGTGCCGCCTGACGTTCAGCAGCCGGCAACGCGTTTAAAGTGGAGTGTCCCCTTGCCTTGCCGGATGACTGTCATGCCCGATTATTTTTTGCAGCGCAAAAAGACGGTCAATCGCATCGACGCGCTGTGCGCGGCTCTGTTCGAACTGTGGTGTGAGGAGAAGAAACGTGTACCGCTCGCGTATCTTTTGCACTGCTGGCCATTGACCGGGCACGATCCCGTGTCGGTCAAAAAGATCGCCGACGTGATGTCGGATCTGTCGCAGTTTCAGGCCAGTTTGCTCAGCCCCGGCGCGTCGCAGATGATCCGCGAGGTCATCGGCAACGTGCGCGACATCATCGGCGAGCCCGCCCCGCCGGGCGCGCTGGCGGCGAACGGCGCCGGCATCATGTGGACGCGAGTCCGCCTGGGTAGTCCGTCCGCCACGTTGGCGGCCTTCACAAAAGCCGATTTCCTCGACGGCCCCTTATAGACCGCGATTTGCCTGCAAGTGCAAAATACAAACACAAGAATCACAGCACCTGCGGGGAATCATGGTGGTCAATAGCTTGAGTTCTCTCCTGGCCTCGACCGGCCGACTCCGGCATAGCGTGGTGCTGCGGCTGCTCGCGATCGTGCTGCTGTTCAGTTGCGCGGTCACCCTGTTGCTGACCGCACTCCAGCTTTACCGCGACTACGGCCGCGGCGTCGAGGCGATCGAGACCCGTCTGGCCGATATCGATCGAAGCAATCGCGACAGTCTGGGCGAAGCGCTGTGGCAACTGAACCGCACCGAGCTTCAGTTGCAGCTGAACGGAATTTTGCGGCTCGCCGACATGCGCGCCGCCGAAGTGCGCGAGACCGGTTCGAGCGCCGCGCCGCTGGTGGTGAAGGCCGGCACGCCGGCAAGCGGCGCCGTGATAGCCCGCGAGTTTCCGATCTTCTATCGGATTCACGGCGTGCAGCAGAAAATCGGCAGCCTGTATGTGCAGGCGACGCTCGACAATCTGTATCGCGCGCTCACGCAAACCGCGCTGGTGATTCTGGTGAGCCAGGCGGCCTACACGTTTGTCGTCGCGCTGTTCACCATCTACATCATTTCGCGCCTCGTCACCCGGCATCTCGCGACGATCGCGCGGCAGGTCGGTCGATACGATTTCCGCTCGGCGCACCAGCCGTTCACGTTGCCGCGGCCGCCGCCGCGCTGGCCCGACGAACTCGACCGCGTGGTCGCCGCGTTCAACAACATGGGACCGCGGTTGCACGAGGCGTATCTGGTGGAGCGCGACGCCGCCGCGCAGCGCGAGGCGCGGCATCTGGCCGAAGCGGCCAATCGGGCCAAAAGCGCCTTTCTCGCGAACATGAGCCACGAACTGCGTACGCCGTTGAACGGCATCCTCGGCTATACGCAGATTTTGCTGCGCGACGGCAGCCAGAGCGAACGCCAACGCGGCGCGGTCGAGGCCATTCACCGGAGTGGCGAACATTTGCTGGCGCTGATCGACGACACGCTCGACTTCGCGCGCATCGAGGCCGGCAAGCTGCGCATTGAAATGACCGACGTGCCGTTGCCGAGAGTACTCGACACGATCCGCGAAATCATCGGCGTGAAGGCGGAACAGAAGCGCCTGCAGTTCACCTGCGAGATCGCCCCCGGTCTGGCCTGCGCGGTTCGCGCCGACGAACAGCGCTTGCGGCAGGTGCTGCTGAACCTGCTCGCGAACGCGCTCCGCTTCACGGACACGGGACAGATCAGCCTGAACGTGGAGCGGGCAACCTCCGGCGCGGTGCGTTTCTGCGTGCTCGATACCGGCATCGGCATTTCGGCGGCCAAGCTCAGCAGCATTTTCGAACCGTTCGAACAGGCGGGCAGCGCCGCCCGGCGTGCGGGCGGCGTCGGCCTTGGCCTTGCGATCAGCCAGCAACTGGTGCGCGCGATGGGCGGCGAAATCCGCGCCGAAAGCGAGCCCGGCCACGGCAGCACGTTCTGGTTCGATCTGGCGGCCTCCACGGTCAACTCCGTCGAGCCGCCCATCGCCGCACCCGGCACATCGGCGCGGCGTGTGATCGGCTACGCGGGCCCGCGCCGCTCCGTGCTCGTGATCGACGACGAACCCATCAATCGCGCGTTCGTGAGCGAGTTTCTGCAGCAGTTGGGATTCGACGTGCAGAAAGCCGCGGGCGGTCGCGAAGGCATTGCGATGGCCCGTCAGCAGACGCCGTCGCTCGTCATGACGGACATTTTGATGCCCGATATGGACGGCCTCGAAACGACGCGCCGCTTGCGGCGTCTGCCCGGCTGCCATGACATTCCCATCATCGCGATGTCGGCGAATCCGTCGTGGAGCGGCGAGAAACGCTGTCTCCATGCGGGCGCGAATGCGTTTCTACCCAAGCCGGTCGAGTTCGACCGGCTGCAAGCGCATCTTGCCGACCTGCTCGCGCTGGAATGGTGCTGCGCGCCGCCGACGGGCTCCGCGCCGGTCGAGCCGCCGCCTGAACCGTCGCCCGCGTTGCCGACCGCCGAGATGGAAAATCTGCACCGGCTGGCCCGTCTCGGCGACATGCGCGCGATCGCCGCGTGGGCCGACCGGATGACGGCGCTCGACGCGCGCAACCTGCCGTTCGCGGCGCAACTGCGCGGGCTGGTGAAGGACTATCAGTCGAAAGCGATTCTGCTGCTCGTCGAAGCGCATCTCGACCGGAGGCGCACGTCATGAACGCCAACGCCAGCCCGACGCAGCCGGCCACCATCCTGGTCGTGGACGACGCGCCGATCAACATCGGCGTGGTGGTGGACAGTCTCGAAGACGAGGGCTTTCGCGTGCTGATCGCGCTCGACGGCGAGGAAGCGCTCGAACGCGCGCATTTTTCGCAGCCCGATCTGATTCTGCTCGACGTGAAAATGCCGGGCATCGACGGCTTCGAAACCTGCCGCCGTCTCAAGCGTGAAGAACAAACCCGCGAGATTCCCGTGATCTTCATGACCTCGCTGGGCGAACCCGACGATCTCGTGGAGGGCTTCTCGGCCGGCGGCATCGACTACGTGACCAAGCCGTTCCAGCTCGCCGAAATGCTGGCGCGGATCCGCACCCACCTCGCGCTGCGTGCGCTGCACAAGCAGCTGCGGACGCAGAACACGCGACTCTCGAACGAAGTCGCGGCGCATCGCGAGGAACAGGCCGCGTTATCGCGCGTGCGCGACGAGCTTGAAATCCGGGTCGCGGACCGGACCAGCCAGTTGGCCCGCGCGAACGCCAACCTGCTGATCGAAATCGACGAACGCAAGCGGACCGAAACCAAGCTCGTGTCGAGCGAAGCGCGTTTTCGCACCATTGTCGAAACCAGCCCGGTGCCGCTGTGCATCACGTCCATGCACGACGGCCGCGTGCTGTACATGAACGCGCCGTTTCGCTGGCTGTTCGCACTCGACAAGGAATTGCGCGGCGTCACCTACATTGCCGACTTTTACGTCGACCCGACCGAACGCGACCGCACGATTGCCTTGATGCGCGCCGAAGGCGGCTTCACCAACGCCGAAATCCAGTTCAAGGATTCGACCGGCGCAAGCTTCTGGGCGGTCGCCACCGCCCGCATCGCGACCTTCGACGACGCGCCGGCAATCTACGTCGGCTTCAACGACGTCACCGCGCGCAAACTGGCGGAAGAAATGCTGCGCGCGAGCGAAGCGAGCCTCGCGAACGCGCAACGGCTCGCCAAACTCGGCGACTGGGAATGGAACGTCAGCGACGGCGTGACGCACTGGTCGTATGAGATGTACCGGATTCTCGGTCTCGATCCGAACGGCGTACGCCCGAACCTGCGCACGCTGCGCGCCGCGCTGCATCCCGACGACCGCGCCGCCGTGCGGCACGCGGTGCATGCGGTGATCGCGAGCCGGCAGCCGCAGTTTCTCGATTGCCGGCTGAGCAGCAGCGGCGGCGAGCCGCGGATCGTACAACTGCACGTGGAATGTTCGAGCGGCGGCCTCGGCCAACCGCTCACGCTGGTCGGTACGATGCAGGACATCACGGAACGCAAGCGTGTCGAACAGGAACTGCTCGAATCGCGCGAACGGTTGCGGGAATTGTCGGCGTATATGGAAGCGGTGCGCGAGGAAGAACGCAAACGCATCGCCATGGAAATTCACGACGAACTCGGCCAGTTGCTGACCGCGCTGAAAATGGATGTGTCGTTACTGCGCATGCGCCTCGTCAGCGATTCGGAAGCGGCGCGCAAAACCGACGACATGCGCGAGCTCGTCGAAAAGACCATCTGGATGGTGCGCAATGTCGCCAGCCACCTCCGACCCGCCGCGCTCAACTTCGGCGTCGTGTCGGCGCTCGAATGGCTGGTCGACGACTTCGTCCGGCGCAATCAACTGCCGTGCAAGCTGGCCATTCACGGCGGCGAACCGGTGCTGCCGGACGCCCATGCCACGGCCGTGTTCCGTATCGTGCAGGCCTCGCTGACCAATATCGCGCGCCATGCGCGGGCCTCGCGCGTCGACGTGACCCTCACCGGCCGCGACGACGCCTTGATCCTTCACATCCGCGACGACGGCTGCGGTTTCGACCCGGCCGCCGCGCGCCGCCGCTACTCCTACGGACTGCTGGGCATGAGCGAGCGCGCGCGGCTGATCGGCGCCACGTTGCAGATCGAGAGCGCGCCGGGCGCGGGCACGACCGTCTCGATTCATATCCCGCTCACGACCCGGAATCACCCATGATAAGAATTCTCATTGCAGACGACCACGCGATCGTGCGAGGCGGTTTGAAGCAGATTATCGCGACCACCGCCGACATGATCGTCGCGGACGAAGCGGCCGAGGGCTCAGAGGTACTCGACAAACTGCGCGCCGGCTGCCCCGATCTGCTGCTACTCGACATGACGATGCCGGGCATCAGCGGCATCGATCTGATCCGGCGCGTGCGGGCCGAATACGCCAGCCTGCCGGTGCTCGTGCTGAGCATCCACAACGAGGCGCAGGTCGTGTCGCGCGCGCTGCGGGCCGGCGCCACCGGCTATCTGACGAAAGACAGCGACCCCGAGGTGCTGTTGACCGCGATTCGCAAGCTCGCCGAAGGCGGCCGCTTTATCGATCCGAAACTGGTGGACTCGATGATATTCGGCACGCACACTGGCGAAACACCGCCGCATGCCATTCTGTCCGACCGCGAATTCCAGGTGCTGCAAGCACTGGCCGCCGGAAAAAGCATTAATGACATTGCCGAAACGTTCGCACTCAGCGCCAAAACCATCAGCACTCACAAGATGCGCCTGATGCAAAAGCTCGGCCTCAGCAATAATTCAGAGCTGATTCGCTACGCGATCCGGCATCACCTGAGTACGGAATGAGTGGACTCAGGAAATCCTTACATTTTTATCAGGATTTACTGACACTCAATTGCGGGTGCTCTGACCGACAAAATTTATGATCGGCTTTATGCTTGAATCACTAAGTTTTGGTTTAATATCTCGCCTACCACGGCGGTCCGGTTGGAAGCCTGCTTGTTACGAACTGTCGCAAACGCCTATCCGGCTTGAGATAGCGCAACAAATACTGCATTGCACTGCGTCAATCGCAAAATTGACCGACAAACGTCTCTCAGGTTCTGGCATGCAATCCTCGGACGCCAGAGTCTTTAGGCCGACACGCTGTGTCGGCCTTTTTTATTCCCGCGTCGCTTTTGCGGCCAATGCCAATCGCCATCGGGCGTCCGCGCATTTAAGAGATGTTCGCGCGATAGGCAAACTAAATGCCCAGCATAGCCTCACGTAATTTAACAATCTCGTGAAATTAAACCGCTATTCGCGCAGAAGGCGGCCATTGCCACGGGCGAAGGGCCGGTAGACCGGGTTGCCGCAATGGGGAAAGCGGGAATGGGTTATCCATAACGACTATTCAGTGTCTTTGTCACGAATAGCGAGCGGGATAAGCATCAGCGGCCGAAAGCCGCGTCAGCGCTGCCCGACCTTAGCGGATGCCGAACTTATGATCCAGCGAGAACACGCCCGCACCGCGTCCGATGATCACCAGCAGCAAGCCGGCCCACGACAGATGCGTCGGCCATGCGTCCGGATAGACGAAGACCTCGATCACCGTCGTCATGCCGAGCAGCGCGAACGCCGAGAAGCGCGAGAACAGACCCAGCACCAGCAGCAACGGAAACAGATGCTCCGAATACGCGGCAATATGCGCGGCGATTTCCGGCGGCACGAGCGGCAGTTTGTATTCGGTGCGAAACAGTTCGTACGTGCTCGGCGTCAACGTGAGGATGCCGCTTACTTTCGTGCGTCCCGACATGAAGAAAATCGCGGCAATCGCGAAACGCGCCACCAGCGACAACAGCGAGTCGTTGATCAACATTTGCAGCTTCGCGGCTAGCGCGTTCCAGCGTCCGCGCAACGTGGTGTGCGCGCCGGGCGCCGTGTTCTGGATCGCTTCCATATGAATCTCCGTGTCGGTTAACGTGTTCAGTGAGTGGCAACGTCGATGGCAGCGAATGCGCCCGCCGCGATCAGGTCGCCGAGAAGTTGCATGAAATCGAGTGAGGGTTGCGCGTCGAGCGCGTTTTGTGCGGCGACGTCGAGTGTTTGCGAGGCGGCGCATGCGTCGAGAAAGGCGCAGCCGCCCGCGCCGAGCGGTCGCCACAGCACGGCGCCTTCCGGGCGCGTCAGCAACGCGCCTTCGCCTGACCAGTCGAGATGTGACGGCAGGTCGATCGCTTCGCGATTGCAATGCCAGATCGTGTAGGCCGGCTGGTTGACGAACCATTGCCAACGCACGGCGGCGCGTAGCGGCAGCGTCAGCCGTCCGAGTGCTTCCGGTGTCAGGCAGGCCAGCGCGAGAACGTCGATGCCGGGGTTGTCCGCCGCCGCGTGCGTCTCGGTCCACAAGCGATCGAGTCGCGCGACGTTCGCCAGATAAGGCAGTTCGCGAGCCGGCTCGAAGCCGTCCAGAAACGCGGGGAAATCGTGACCGTAGTACAGCAGCCTTGCGTCCGAAGGCGCTTGTCGGCGCACATAGATCGCGGCGGCGGCGCGAAACCAGTCGCGGCCGACCAGCCGCTCCACGCTCGGAAAGTTCGCTTGCAACGCGTCGATGCAAGCCTTCACGACGTTGTTGCGATACACCGCGAAGCCCGGTTGCGCGAGCAACGAAGCGAGCACGGGCGGCGCCGCATCGGCGTCGTAAAGCGCGCCCGCGAAGGCATCCTGGAAGTGGCTGAGGGAGCGGTTCATACGATTGCCTCCGAGTTCGCCAATAACCGTTGAGCCATGGCGCGTTCCGTTAGCAAATCGTCGAACGGCGGAAGGTGATCGTCGCGCTCTATCAGCGTGGGCCTCGCACCGATCCGTTCGATCACGCGGCCATACAGCGACCAGACGTCGTCGGCGATCGGTGCGTCGTGCGAATCGATCAGCAGCGTGGTGGCGGCGTGAGCGTCGCGGCTATGGCCGGCAAGATGAATTTCCATCACCGCGTCGGCCGGCACCGCGTCGAGATACGACGCCGCGTCGAAGCCCAGGTTGTGCGCGCTGATAAAAACGTTGTTCACGTCGAGCAGCAAACCGCACCCAGTCGTGCGGCACAGGTCGCCGAGAAACGTCAGCTCGTCCATGTCATGACCGTCGAGCTGAAGATAATGCGTGGGGTTTTCAATCGCGATGCGCCGCGCGAGCGCATCCTGAGTCCGGGCGATGTTGTCCGCGATGCGCACGAGCGCTTCGCGAGTACGTGGAAACGGCAGCAGATCGGGGTGATACGCGCCGCGCCACGTGGACCAGGCGAGATGCTCCGACACCAGCGCCGGTTCGACGCGATCCGCCAGGGCCCTCAGTCTTTGCAGATGCACCGCGTCGGGCGCACTATCCGCCGCCAGCGACAACGACACACCATGCAGCGACAGCGCATGACGGCTGCGAATCGCGTCCAGCCATGCGAGGCGAGGGCCGCCGTCGACCATGTAGTTCTCGGGATGAACCTCGAACCACAGACCTTCCGCGTTGCAGTCGTGAGCCTGCGCGTAGTGGTCGGGCTTGAGGCCCAAACCGGCGCCCATGTGGGTTAGCGTCTTCATGATCGACGGGCGGCGCGGCGAATTACGATGCCATCGGCGAGAGCGAACCCGTGCCGTGCGGCGTCTTGATCGTCGTGCAGGTACCGACCGGCACGTTCTTCCACGAGTTGCCCTGATAGTCCGTCTTCGAGGTGCCCGCGCACGTCGTGCCCGCGCCGGCCTTGCAATCGTTGTGGCCGGCCATCGCCACGCCGTAGCACTTCTCCATCGCGCCGCCAGCGGCCGGTTGGGTTTGAGCGAAAGCACCGCTAGCGAGCGAAGCGAGGGCGAGAGCGGCGGCGGCGAGTTTAAGGTTGTTCATGATGGATTCCTCAAGAGACTTCGTTTCAGGGTTCAGGTTGGTTAGCAGCGCAGGCGGTTCAGGCAGTGGGCCGGATTTGCTTGCGTTTGCTGGAAGGTAATTCGACGACTTTCGACAACCGGTTACAGCAACGAAAAAAAATTTTGCGGCTTCTTGCGACCCGGCTGGAATCACGGTGCGGCGTCTTCATGGGACCCCAGCGTTCGGTCTGTGAGCTAATTCGCCGCGACACGTCGTGCGGTTACACGGCGTCGAAAAAATTTTTCGCGCCTACCGCACCGAATGCGGTTCGCGGTGGTTTGGGTCCGCGCGCGCGGCAGCGTAAAATCTGCGCAAAATAAATTTCACTCTTTGTGTAACCAGAGCGACCGATGGATCGAACTAACGATGACGCGACGTTGCAAATCAAGGAGAGGCACTTGCAGGCGCTGCTTCTCAAAGGCATGGATGGTGACGAAGCGGCGTATCGGCGGTTCCTGTCGGAGTTGAGCACGCACTTGCGCGGTTTTCTGAGGAGGCGTTTGCACAGCCAGCCGGGCGATATCGAAGATCTCGTGCAGGAAGTGCTGCTGGCCGTCCACAACGGGCGGCACACCTACCGGCCCGAGGAACCGCTGACCGCTTGGGTCCACGCGATCGCACGCTACAAGCTGACGGATTACTTTCGGGCGCGCTCGCGTTACGACGCGCTGAACGATCCGCTCGACGACGCCTCCGAATTGCTGGCCGCGCCCGATCTGGAGCCGGCGCAGGCCAGGCGCGATCTCGGCAAGCTGCTCGATCAATTGCCGGACCGCCAGCGGCTGCCGATCGTGCACGTCAAGCTGGAAGGGCTCTCCGTGTCGGAGACCGCGCAAATGACGGGCTTGTCGGAATCGGCGGTGAAGATCGGCGTACACCGTGGGCTCAAGGCGCTGGCGGCAAAGATTCGAGGAACGCGATGAAAACGGACGACTTGATTTCCCTGCTTGCAACGGGCGCCGCGCCGGTCGACCGGCACCTGCTCGCCAAGCGCTTCAGCCTCGCCGTGCTGGTCGGCGCGGTCGGCGCGACGCTGATGGTCGCGGTGCTGCTCGGCGTGCGCCGCGATCTGGCGGAAGTCGCGGCCACGCCGATCTTCTGGGCGAAAATCGCGTTGCCGCTGTGCCTGATGCTTGGCGCGCTGCAACTGTCCACGCGGCTCGCCCGGCCCGGCGCGGCGCTGAGCGCGAGCGGCCGTCTGCTGGTCGCCGTGCCGGTGGCCGTGGTCTGGCTGGCGGGGCTGTATGTGCTGATGTCCGCGCCGTCCGACCTGCGGCTCGCGCTCGTGCTCGGCAAAACATGGCGCGTCTGCCCGTTCAATATCACGATGCTGTCGGTGCCGGGCTTCATCGCCATTTTCTGGGCGCTGAAGGGACTCGCGCCGACCCGCCTCGCGCTGGCCGGCGCGGCGGGCGGGCTGCTGGCCGGCTCGACGGCCACGCTCGCCTATTGCCTGCATTGCCCTGAGATGGGGATCCCGTTCTGGGGCGTGTGGTACGTGCTAGGCATGCTGGTGCCGACTATCGTCGGTGCATTGCTGGGACCGCGCCTGTTGCGTTGGTGAGGCGCCCGATATGTCGTGGAGACCGTCATGTCATCGATTCAAGCCACGCAGTCCGATCTGCCCGCAAGCGCGGCGCGAGCACCGCTAACCGCGTTCGTGTTCGCGGGCGGCGGTAGTCTCGGCGCAATCGAGGTCGGCATGCTGCGGGAACTGCTGAATCGCGGCGAGCGTCCCGGTTGCGTCGTCGGCGCTTCGGCGGGTGCGATCAATGCCGCCTATTTCGCCGGTACGCCCAATGGCGAAGGCGTCGCGGAACTGGAAGCACTCTGGTGCCGCATCCGCCGGCAGGACATCATGCCGTTTTCGATGCTCGGGCTGCTCGACATTCTGTTGCGGCGCCGTCCGCATCTCGTGGAAGCCAAAGCACTGCGCGCGCTGCTGGAAAAAAACCTGCGCTACGCGCGCATCGAGCAGGCGGCCTTGCCGCTGCATATCGTCGCGACCGAGGTGCTGTCGGGCAACGAAGTCGTTCTCTCGTCCGGCCCGGTGGTGGAGGCGGTGCTTGCCAGCGCGGCGATTCCCGGCGTGTTTCCGCCGGTGCGGATCGACGGCGTGGATCTGGTCGATGGCGGCGTCGCCAACAACACGCCCATTTCAGTCGCGATCGGTCTCGGCGCCACACGCATCGTCGTGCTGCCGGCCGGCTTTGCGTGCGCACTGCACGCGCCGCCTTCCAGCGCGATCGGCCAGGCCATGCACGCGCTGACGCTGGTCATTGCGCGTCAGCTGGTTCGCGATCTGGAGTTTTACTCGACGCGCGCCGACATCTTCGTCGTACCGCCGCTCTGCCCGCTCGAAATCTCGCCCTACGATTACACGCAATGCGATCGTCTGATCGATCGGGCCGCCGGAAAAACGCGCGAGTGGCTGGATGGCGGCGGCCTGGAGCATGTGTTCATCCCCGGTGAATTGCGACAACACGCGCATTGAGTGCGCGGTGCGGCGAAACCGGCAATAGCGCGCTCCCGATGCGGCGCCGCTTAGAACCGCTGCACGAGGCCAAGCTGTACGCCTTTGACCGGCGCACCGGGATACGCAACCGGCAAGCCCGTCACGTTGACGCCACGCAGCGTGAAGCCGGCATCGTCGTGATTCGCGAGATAGGCGGCGGTGAAATAAAACAGCAGCGTGCGCGACAGGTTGTATTCGAACGATGCGCTGAACTGATCGGCGCTTGCGCCTTCGCCCGTGAAATCCCGCACGTGCGCATAGCCCAGCGAGGCGCGCGTGTCGGCGGAAAAGCTGTATTGCGCCGACAGCGAGCCGCCCGCGCCGTGATACCGCGGCGAGCCGCCGTCGCCGTTGAAGAACGACAGCCACACGCGGACCTTATCCATGGCATAACTCGCGCCGCCGAGATTGGCGCGCAGCGCAGCGGCACCGTGGGTCTGCTGACGCGCGAACAACAGCTTGAAGTTGTCGATCTGATAACGGGCCGTCACGTAGTAACCGTCGACGCCGTTACCGTCGTTCTCCGACGCATCGCGCAGGGCCATCATGACCGTCGCGTCAAAGCCGCCGACTTGCGGCGACAGATACGTGATCGCGTTATTCGTGTACGGCGTGATTTTCGACAGGTTGTTGAGCCCGGACCCGATCGTACCTGCGCCGAACGCGTCGAGATCGCCTTTGAACGGAATATAGATCGGCGAATACTGGCGGCCGAAACGCACTTCGCCCCAATGACCTCGCGAACCGATCCATGCCTGGCGGTTGAATATCACACCCGGCGTTTGCAAGGTGCCGTCCGTGGTGCTGAAACCGTTTTCCAGCGCGAACACCACATAGGTATCGGCGCCGATCGGCTCGGCGCCGCGCAATCCGATTCGCGAGCCGCGATAGGCGCCCGAGTCGAGACGGGCGGTCCATCCGGAGCCCGGGTTGGTGATTTCAACGCTGGTGTCGAGCACGCCGTATAGCGTGACGGTGCCGTCGTCCGCCGCCATGGCACGATGCAGGCCCAACACCAGGCCAACCACGCCGACGCTTGCGCGCACAACCACGTGACGAAACCACGCGATATGCCGCGTCACCGGACTGGGCTTACGTGGCGCTGTCTTGACTGGAGATGTCGAAATGCGATGCACATGAGATCCTCCCAAGGCTGACCGATTATATTCGGCTCATCCGTTGAAAGAGGCAGACATGTCCAGCGCTTTAATGCCGATTCATAGCGCGGTAGCGAGACCCCGCGCATCGCGGCGCGCGGCTCGTGGATTCAGGGGCGGCGATGCGGACGCATTCGTCGAACCGTCCCGCAACTGAAACGTGGAGATCGACACCTGCAGCAGTTTCGCCTGCTCGGTGAGCGTCTGCGCAACGGCCGCCGCCTGCTCGACCAGCGCCGCATTTTGCTGCGTCACGCTATCCATCTGCGTGACGGCGTCGCCGACCTGATCGATGCCCGCGCTCTGTTCGGCGGCCGCGGCGGCGATATCGCGCATGACGCCTGACACTTTCGCGATCGCCTCGCGCGCGTCGTGGATCGTCGCGCCGGTTTTACCGACGAGCGCCGCCCCGTTCTCGACCTTTTCCGCCGCACGGCTGATTAACGTGCGGATCTCTTTCGCGGCCGAGGCACTGCGCTGCGCCAGGGTTCGCACTTCGCCGGCCACCACCGCGAAACCGCGCCCTTCGTCGCCGGCCCGAGCGGCTTCGACCGCCGCGTTAAGCGCGAGAATATTCGTCTGAAATGCAATGCCTTCGATCACGGCGATGATTTCCACCATGCGCTGCGACTCCGCCGACATTTCCTGCATGGTCGACACCGCCTCGGCCGCCATCTCGCCGCCGCGATTGACGATCTGCTCCGCACTCGACGTGAGCCGGCTGGCGGTCTGCGCGTTCTCCGCCGTCTGCCTGACCATCGCCGTCATCTGTTCCATGCTCGCGGCGGTTTCCTGCAGCGAGGCCGCCTGACTCTCCGTGCGTGCCGACAGGTCCGCGTTGCCGCCCGCGATCTCGCGCGCGCCGATCGCTACTTTGTCGGCCGCGCCCTTGATCTGTTCGATCGTATGTGCGAGCGCGTCGCGCATACGCTGCATGGTGAGCAGCAGACTCGACTCGTCGCCGTGACGGGTCTGGATCGGCACGACGAGATCGCCGTTGCTGATCGCACCGGCCACTTCCGCCACGTAGACCGGATCGCCGCCAATGGCGCGCTGAATGCTGCGATTGGTGAGACTCGCCAGCGCGGACAGTAACAGCGCAACGGCCGCGAACACGCCGCCGACAAAGTACAGCGACTCCCTGAACGCGGCGTCGATATCGTCCACGTACGCACCGGTCGCGATGATCCAGTCCCACGGCGCGTAACGCACCACGTAGCCGATCTTGCCGACCGCGGCGGACGGCGGATCTTGCGGATGCGGGAACACGTAATCCACGAAGCCGCCTTGCGGCGACTGCGCGACCGTGGCGAACGTCACGTAGTGATGGCGGCCGTCGGCATCGGCGGTGGCGGCGAGATCTTTGCCGTTCAGCGCGGGCTTCATCGCATGCATGACCATGCGCGGCGTCGAATCGATCACGAGGAAGTAGCCGTCTTCGCCGTAGCGAACGCCCCGCAGGCGCTCGAGCGCCTGTTTGCGCGCGTCGGCCTCGCTGAGCGCGCCGCTTTGCGCCAGCGCCGCATATTCATTGACGATGCTGAGGCCTACGTGCGCCACGTTCACCAGATCGTGTTTGCGTTCCTCGATGCGCGTCTGCCGCGATAGCCACGCCGCCGACACGGACACGGCAAGGAGTGCGACCAGGCTGACGACGAGCGGCAGCCAGAGTTTCTGCGTGAAACTGAATCGATGCATGCCCACGCCTCAGATCGGTGTCGACGGATTGAACGAAGTCTTGTTCGAGTTATCGTTATTTTTAGGGCTGCGCTGAATGCGGCCACTCAATCCGTTTATCGGCAACTGTGACGGCGATATGACTAGAGACAAACCCTCTGTCAACATGCATCGACATCGCGACCGTGCGGGCTAGGTCGACCCGCTCCCCTGATAATCGCGCGGCACGAAGGCTTCGATGCGATTTCGTCCGGCGTCTTTCGCGCGATAGAGCGCCTGGTCCGCCGCTTCGACAATCTGATGCGCCGAGCCCACACCCGCCGATTCCGACACCGCCACGCCGATGCTGACCGTCGCGAAATCGCCCAGCGGTGTCTCGTTGCGGATCCGCAGCGCGTGGATGGCGCTCAGCATTTTCGCGGCCACGCGTCGCGCGCCGTCTTCGTCGGTGGCCGGCAGGATCGCGGCGAACTCTTCGCCGCCATAACGCGCCAGCAGATCGCCGCCGCGCGGCAGCGCCCCCTGCAACGCGGCCGCCACCGCCACGAGGCATTTGTCGCCGGCCGGATGACCGTAGCGGTCGTTGAGCTTCTTGAAGTGATCGATATCGATCAGCAGCACGCCGAGCGGACGCTGTGTACGCGCCGCACGATTCCATTCGAGCGTCAGCGTCTGATCGAAACAACGGCGGTTGGCCGTGTTGGTCAACGCATCCGTCAGTGCGATTTTTTCAAGGCGGTCGCGCGCGTCGCGCAATTCCTGCTGGGTTCGAACCAGCCGGCTCTGCAAGGTCGTGGTACGGATCGTGTACACCACCAATGCGGTAAAAATGCCCACCGTGCCGACGTAAAAGTGTTCACGCATCAGAACGATGCTCAACGCAAGCAGCGCCAACGTATAGAAGATCGGACTGACGTTTTCGATAATGACCGCGAGCGGCCTCTTCCATTCGGCCGTGTCGGTGTCGGCGGCGTTCCGCGGACGCGTCAGACACGTTGCGCTCAACAGCAGGAACGGAATGTCGACGATCACGTCCATTGTTGCGTGGCCGTCGGAAACCGAGGCCCAGTGGTTGTACAACCCTGCGACGATTGCATAGACCCATAAATAACCGCACAGAATTTCGTAGAACCGGCGGCCCGCGTTGCGCGGTTGAACCAGCAGGCGCAACGTCGCCGCGACGGCCAGCAGGCCGTTCTCGACGTTGTAAGTCAGCACCAGCACCGACGCCGAGATCGGCGCGAGGGCGTGACCTGAAAACGGCACGACGGAGAAAATCGTGATGTACGCAAGGTAAGCGGTCACGACCGCCTGAATGCCGTCCATCCACACGAAAAACGGAATCCGCTGGTGGTTCGACACCGACGCGATCGCAAGGAGGATCGGCACGGCGTACAGAAAATAGCTGAAGTCGGAGAACCACGCGATGCTCTCCGGAATCTGCTGGAAGATATCTTCCCAGGCGCTGAGCGCGATGCCGAGAATCCACAGAAACAGGCCGGCGCCGAGCAGAACCCACGGCATGCGCAACGCGCGGACCTCGGCGCGGGCGCGCCAGAAGCAGGCTCCCAATGCGAGCGAAGGCGCGACGATCAGAAAAGGATAGCTAACCAGGGCGGAGCGCGACGGCAACATCAGCAGGCACAGTGCGTGTGCGCCGATGAAGCACAAAGCAAACGGTGCGAAACGTATCGACGTTGGCAAGTAGCGCAAAACGTGACCCCCTAAACCGAGGATGCGCGATGAAACCCATCGTGCCCCTATGGCGATTCAGCTTCTCTAGTGTCTTTCGGCCCTGTGATTCATCTTAACTGATGCGATGCGGGCCGAACACCTGGGCGCGATCGAAGGCATGCCCGGCATCGCGCTGACCCCAACTCCGTTCAAGCGGCCGTTCGAGACTAGATCGGCAACGGCATCGGCGTGGCCGTGTGCGCCGGGTAGTCCGGCGGTTTGCGCCACTGGGTGGCCTGTTCGTAGGCATAGCCGAGCGCCAGCAAACGCGCCTCGCTCCACGCGGGTCCGACGAACGACAATCCGACCGGCAAACCGCGCACCTGGCCGGCCGGCACCGTGAGGTGCGGATAACCCGCCACGGCGGCCGGCGTCGAAAATCCGCCGCCGTCGCTGTCGCCGTTGATGAAATCGGTCAGCCACGCCGTGCCGCCGGTCGGCGCGACGATCGCATCCAGCCCGTGCCGACGCAGTACACGATCGAGCCCTTCGTCGCGCGATTGCCTGGCACAGGTGGCCAGCGCGGCGCGATACGCGTCGCTATCCAGATCGCCGAGCGCCTGCGCCTGGTCGAACAATTCCTGGCCGAAGTAAGCCATCTCGTCACGACCATGCGCGTTGTCGAAAGCAATCAGATCGGCCAGCGTATGAATCGGCGCGTGCGGCGCGAACGTGTCGAGCCACAGCGGCAGATCGTGTTTGAATTCGTGCAGCAGAACAGCCAGTTCCTCCTTGCCGTAATCGACCTTCGGCAGATCGATCGGGTCGACGATTTCCGCGCCGAGGCGCTTCAACTGCGCGATGGCCAACTCGATCCGCTGGTCGACTTCGTCATGTCCCGTGAAGAACTCCCGCGCCACGCCGAGGCGTGCGCCTTTGAGCGCGTCTTTGTGCAGGGCTCGCAGATAATCGTCCGGGGCCGGGGCCGGCAGCGTTCGCGGATCGCGCGGATCGCCGCCGCCTGCGATTGCCGAAAGCAGCAGCGCCGCGTCGCGAACCGTCGCCGTGATCGGACCGGGTGTGTCCTGACTGTGTGAGATCGGGATGATGCCGTCACGGCTCACGCGACCCACCGTCGGCTTGAGGCCCACCACGCCGCACATCGACGCGGGCGACACGATCGAGCCGTCGGTCTCCGTGCCGATCGCCAGGGTCGTCATGCCCGCCGCGACTGCCGCCGCCGACCCGGAACTCGAACCGCTGGTGGTGCGATCCAATCCGTAGGGATTGCGCGTCAGACCGCCGCGTCCGCTCCAGCCGCTGGTCGAACGGGTGGAGCGAATGTTCGCCCACTCGCTCAGATTCGTTTTACCGACAATCACCGCGCCCGCCTCGCGCAAGCGGCGCACAAGCTCGGCGTCGCGCGTCGCGCGAATGCCGTCGAGTGCGAGTGAGCCTGCGGTGGTCGACATGCGGTCGCCGGTCGCGATGTTGTCCTTGATGACGATCGGCATGCCATGCAGCGGACCGCGCGGCTTGCCCGCGCGGCGTTCGCGATCCAGCGCAGCGGCGATCCGCAGCGCGTCGGGATTCAGTTCGATGATGCTGCGCAGGCGCGGACCACGGCGGTCGAGCGCGTCGATGCGGCTGAGCGCGAGGCGCGTGGCCTGAGTGGCGTTGGCCGCGAGGTCGCCCGATACCGGCGCGAGTGGACTCATGTCTGCCGCATGCGTAGCGTGGGTCGAGAACAGCCCGGAGGCGAGGAAACCGAATGACTTGATGAATCCGCGTCGTTGCATGGAGAGATTGGAATTGGCGTTTGTTGTACGTTCCAGGGCGAATCACACCTGGGTAAGGTGGCTCGAAGCGCGGCTCGAAGCGTGGTTCGAAGCGCGGCTCGAAACTCGCGAGCGTATCCGGCCAAAATTCATTGCAAGTTCAACGTTGAAAGCGGGTCGCGTCAGCCGGATTTTTGCTCCCGGCCCGGCAAGTCTTGCAGCAGGTTCATGAACGCTCGCACCTTGGCGCTCAACAGACGCCGCGAATGATAGAGCGCCCAGACCTCGACGGGCGGGCCGTCATCGATTCCCCAGCAGACGAGCCGTCCTGACAGCACGTCGGGCTCCACCAGCAGACGCGGCAGAAGCGCCGTGCCCACGCCGCTCAGCACCGCGTCGCGCACCATCAATAACGACGACAGCCGCAGCACCGGCGTAGGCGCAAACGTTCGCACCTCGCCGCCATCCACCCGCACGCGCCAGCGCACAACCCGCGCCGCCGCGGCAAACATCACGGCGGGCACCGGTAACGCGTCGGCGTCGCTCGCGGAGGCGGATGCCGATGCCGATGCCGATGCCGATGCCGACGGAATCGACACCGTCGGCGCCGCGACCATCCACAGTTGATCGCCGAGAATGCGGCGCCCCACCAGTTGCTCGTCGCTCGGCGGATTAATGCGGATCACGAGGTCATAGCCGTCTTCCACCGGATCGACGACGCGGTCTTCCGCCACCACTTCAAGCTCGACCTGCGGATAGGCCAGCGCGAATCGCGTTGCGATCGGGCCGAGCACCACATGCGCGAACACTATCGGCGCACTGATACGCAAGCGCCCACGCGGCACCGGCGCGCGCGACGCAACGTTTTCACCCGCCTCCTGAATCTCCGTCATCAGCCCGCGCGTGCGCTCGTGCAACACCAGGCCTTCCTCGGTGAGCCGCAACCTGCGCGAGCCGCGTTCGATCAGGCGCACGCCGAGCTGTTCCTCCAGTTCCGCCACGCGCCGCGACAGCGTGGCCTTGGGGCGGTCGAGCGCCCGGCTGGCCGGTCCAAACCCACCGTGCAGCGCCACCGCGTTGAAATCGGCCAGCGAGGTCAAGTCCATGATCGTTCCAAATATGAGACGAGGTGTCTGTATTCTTGCACTTTCGGCGATCAGATGGAACGACTATTGTTCGTCTCACGGGCTGACGGCAGCCCATCCAACCCAAGGAGTACATCATGGCAATCCTCGTAACCGGTAGCACAGGCGTGATCGGCAAGCAGGTTCTCGCCCATCTGAACGGCAGCGGCATCGACATCCGCGCGCTGACCCGATCGCCGGAAAAAGCACAATTCCCCGCAGGCGTCAGTGCGATACAAGGCGACCTGTCCGACGTGGACGGCTTGCGCCGCGCGATGCAAGGCGTCAGCACGCTGTTCCTGCTGGCGCCGAATGCGCCGGACGAATTGACGCAAGCGCTGCAAGCGCTCAGCGTGGCGCGCGAAGCCGGCGTGAAGGGCGTGGTGTATCTGTCGGTGTTCAAGGGGGCGGAATATGTGGATGTGCCGCACTTCACCGGCAAGCACACGGTCGAGCGCATGATCGAACACCTCGATATACCGGCGACGGTGCTGCGTCCCGCCTACTTCATCCAGAACGACGTGCGTCAGAAAGAGCCGTTGCTCACGCACGGCGTGTACGGCATGCCGATCGGCGCGAAGGGGATTTCGATGGTCGACGTGCGCGACATCGGCGAAGCGGCTGCGTTGGAACTGTTGCGTCGTGAGCGGGCGGCGAACCGTCTGCCGCGCGAGACGTATGAACTCGTCGGCCCCGATGTGATCGACGCGGAAACCGTGACGTCGATCTGGGCCGATGCGTTGGGGCGTAGCGTGCGTTACGGCGGCGACGATCTCGATGTGCTCGAACAACGCATGAAGGCAGCCACACCGGCATGGCTTGCTTACGACATGCGCCTGATGATGAGCCGCTATCAGCAGGACGGCGCGGCCGCCTCGAAGACGGAGGTCGAACGGCTTGCGGCATTGCTGGGGCGTCAGCCGAGGTCGTATCGGGACTTTGCGGTCGAGACGGCGGCTGCATGGGCGAAGGGTTAAAGCGTCATGCAGCGGTTGGTGGTTGATACCTGATGCTTGCGTCGAGCGATCCGTTGAAGGCATAGGGTCGCTCGACGTTTTAAGTCTGGCTTCGGCTACCATCAGGGCTCGCCGCAAAGGCTCCTCCTCTTTATTCCCTATGCCATTTACCGAGCGCATTACGCTAATCACACCGCGTCTCATGCTGCGAGCACCGCGTCTCGACGACGCCGAAGCGCAATGCCGCCGCGCGGAGATCGGCTTCAGTCTCAAGCGCCGGCATTGGGGAAGCGGCTTCATGAGCGAGGCCGCAACAGCGGTGATCGAGCATGCGTTCGGCGCGCTGAATTTGCGGCGGCTCGAAGCGGATATCGATCCCCGCAATACCGCCTCGGCGCGTTTGCTCGAACGGCTCGGCTTTGTCCACGAAGGTCTGTTGCGCGAACGCTGGATCGTGGGCGATGAAGTGTCGGACAGCGCGCTTTATGGATTGCTGGAGGGCGATCGCCGCACCTGAACCGGACTATCGCTTGGGGGTTGCCGACCGCCATGCCGCGGCGCGCCGTATCGTCAGATGCGGCTTTTTTTGCCCCCGCCGTCGGCGGCGAATAGTTTCAGGTAAGGGATAACCCGTATAATCGTCATTCCAGAGGTCAGACATCTAGAGGACGTACGTCCTCCACCCTCTGCCGTGACGTGCGTTCCGCCGCGCCGCGTCGACCTGACAAGCTCCTTTCGCCCCCACCCGTGAATCCGACCGCCGCCGCCCTGCCCTTCCGAAACGCCTTATTCGCGATGCTCGGCATCGGCCTCGTCAACATGCTGGTCGCGCTCGACCAGACCGTCGTCAGCACCGCGCTACCGTCCATCGTCGCTGAACTGCATGGCTTCGAGTACTACGCGTGGATCGCGAGCGCTTATCTGCTGGCGTCGGTGGTCACGGTGCCGGTGTTCGGGCGGCTCGGCGACTACTTCGGCCGCAAGCGCTTCGTGATCGCCGCGGTCATCACCTTCACGGTGGCGTCCGTGCTGTGCGGCGTCGCGAACGACATGCTGTTTCTCGTGATCGCGCGCGGTCTGCAAGGCATTGGCGGCGGGATGATGGTCGGCACGGCCTTCGCGTCGATTCCCGATCTGTTCCCCGATCCGCGCGCAAGGGTTCGCTGGCAAGTCGTGATGGCGGCCGCGTACGGCATCGGCACCGCGGCGGGGCCGTCGCTCGGCGGCTGGATGAGCGAACACTGGGGCTGGCGCTCCACCTTCCTGATCAACCTGCCGGTGGGCGCGGCGGCGCTTTACTTCATCTGGGCGCATCTGCCCAGTTTTAAGCGCCCGCACGAAGGCGAAGTGAAGATCGACTGGCTCGGCGCGGCGCTGGTCGCCGCGGTGCTCGGCGGTCTGCAGGCCTTGATCGAAGCGGTGCCGAAACACGGCCTCACCGCCGGCAATCTGGTGCTGGCCGTCTGCGTGATCGTGGGCGCGATCGCCTTGCTGGTGTGCGAAAAACGCGCCACGCATCCGATCATTCCGCTCGATCTGTTCAAGGACCCGCAACTCGTCACGCTGTTCACACTCGGCATGCTGTCGGGCTTCGTGATGTTCTCGCTGATCTTCTTCGCGCCGTTGCTGCTGCAAGGCGGCTTCGGTTTGTCGCCGCAACAGGCCGGGCTGCTCGCCACGCCGATCGCCGCGTGTATCGCCCTCGGCAGCGTGCTGAACACGCGGATTGTGATTCACATGAAAAAGCCCACGCGAATTCTGTCGATCGGCTTTGCGCTGCTGCTGTTTGCGTCGATCGGGCTGGCGTTCGCCAATCCGGATACGCCGACCCTCTGGATCGAATTGCCGATGGCGGCGGTCGGTATCGGCCTCGGCTTCATCCTCAACAATCTGAACGTGTTCGGCCAGGAGATTGCCGGACGCGAACGCTTCGGCATTACGACCGCATTGCTGCAATCCACCCGCATGGTGGGCGGCATGCTCGGCACGAGTATCGTCGCGACCGTCGTGCAGCACCATTACCGCGACGTCGTCACGCGCACGCTCAGCGTGCTCGGCGAGCCGGCCGCGTCGCAATGGCAGCCGCGTTTCGTCGATCTGCGCATTCTGATCGACGACGCTTCGCGCCTGAAACTGATCGCGGATATGAAGCCCTCGGGGCTCAATACGCTCGCGCTGATCGACACCGCGCGCGATGCGCTCGTGCAGTCGATTCATATCGGCGTCTGGCTCACGGCCGTCGCGGCGCTGGCGGCCGCCTTGCTGGTGCAACGCATTTCGCACGTGGTATTCCGCAAGAGCTGATCCGCAGCCGGCACGAAGCGCGGCACGATTGCTGCTGGCGCGCCCGGTGCGTATTGCGTGCCGCCAAGGTTTAACAGTCGGGCCCCCGAAACGCACCTATAGTAGAAGCTCTTTCAAATCCTCGGAAGGAGCCCACGATGAAAGCACGCACGTATCGGGCCGCACGCGCAGGGATTCTGTTCGCCGCGCTGCTGCCACTTTCGGCGGCCAACGCGCAACTCGGCAACTTACTCCAGCAGGGCAACTCGGGCGGATCGTCCGGCGGCGGACTCGGCAGCCTCGGCGGACTGGGCGGCGCGCTGTCGGGACAATCCGTGACCTCCGGCAGCACCGGCAACGTCGCCGGCGTGCTGCAGTTCTGTATCAAGAACAACTATCTCAGCGGCGACGGCGCGTCGTCGGTGAAAGACTCGCTGATGAGCAAACTACCGGGCGGCTCGTCCACCTCGGACAGCGGCTATACCCAGGGCGCCAAAGGCATCCTCAGCAGCGGCAGCGGCCAGCAGGTGGATCTGAGCGGCGGCGGCCTGAAGGAACAGGTCACCAAACAGGTTTGCGACAAGATTCTCGCCCAGGGGAAATCCCTGCTTTGAGCCGGTCGCACCACAGCGTCCCGGGCTCGCGTTGCCCGCCTGGCGGCCGTTACAGGCGCCGGGCATAGCCTCGCAACTCAATTGTCAAATACCCTCAAGCGGTCGAATGGCGGTCAACGTAATCGGTACGGCTAACGTTTCTGGAGAACGCACGTAACCTTCGTGCTTATCCTGGGGAGCTACGAAATGAATAAGCCGTTCCTGATTCTCGCGCTGAGCGCCGCCTTCGCATCCTCTGCCGCGTTCGCGCAAGCCAGCGCGCCGATGGCGGCATCCGCCATGTCGTCGGGCGCCGTGAGCGCCACCTGTAAAGACGGAACCTCGTACTCCGGCGCCACGATGAAGGGCGCCTGCCGTGGTCACGGCGGCGTCGACAAGAAAGCGGCTTCCAAGATGAGCGCGCCGGCAGCGGCCACCTCCGCTTCGTCGACCGCGGCAGCACCGAAGCCGATGGCCGCGATGTCGTCCAGCGCACCGGCAGCAGGCGGCGGCCCCGGCAAGGTGTGGGTCAATACCAGCACCAAGGTGTATCACTGCTCCGGCGACAAGTACTACGGTAAGACGAAGCAAGGCTCTTACATGTCCGAAGCCGACGCCAAGGCGCAGGGCTATCACGCGGATCACGGCAAGGCTTGCCAGTAATCGCCGCCAGTTAGCAACGCGAGCACCACGAAAAAAACGCCGCCGGTTTTTGAACCGGCGGCGTTTTTCGTTGCATCGTCATTGAATCCGCCGACGCACGCAAAAGCCGCCCCGACGACGACGGCGGCCTTTCTCGATCAGCGCACGAGGCACGGGCGCTTGTTGTCGAACTTCCAGTTCGGAATCAGATACTGCATCGCGACGCCGTCGTCGCGCGCGCCGAGACCATGCTGCTGATACAGCGCGTGCGCCTTCTCGAGTTCATCCATATCCAGCTCGACGCCGAGACCCGGCGTCTGCGGCACCTTCACCTTACCGCCGACGATCTGCAGCGGGTCGCGCGTCAGACGCTGACCGTCCTGCCAGATCCAGTGCGTGTCGATCGCGGTGATCTTGCCGGGCGCCGCGGCCGCCACCTGCGTGAACATAGCCAGCGAAATATCGAAGTGATTGTTCGAATGCGAGCCCCACGTGAGGCCCCATTCGTTGCACATCTGCGCGACGCGCACCGAACCCTGCATGGTCCAGAAGTGCGGATCGGCCAGCGGAATATCCACGGACTGCAATTGAATCGCGTGGCCCATTTGACGCCAGTCGGTGGCGATCATGTTGGTCGCCGTCGGCAAGCCGGTCGCGCGACGAAACTCGGCCATCACCTCGCGGCCCGAATAACCGTTTTCCGCGCCGCACGGATCTTCCGCGTAAGCCAGCACGTCGTGCTGATCGCGGCACAGGCGCACCGCCTCCGCCAGCGACCACGCGCCGTTCGGATCGAGCGTCACGCGCGCGTTCGGAAAGCGTTCGGCAAGCGCCGTGACCGCTTCGATTTCGGCGTCGCCGGGCAGCACGCCGCCTTTCAGCTTGAAGTCGTTGAAACCGTAACGCGCCTGCGCGGCTTCGGCGAGCCGCACCACGGCTTCGGGTGTCATTGCCTGTTCGGTGCGCACGCGCTCCCAGTCGTCGTGTCCGTCGGCGCCGCTTGCATACGGCAGATCGGTCTTATTGCGGTCGCCGATATAGAACAGATAGCCGAGCATTTCCACTTCGTCGCGTTGCTGGCCTTCGCCGAGCAGCGCCGCGACCGGCACGCCGAGATGCTGGCCGAGCAGATCGAGCAACGCGGCTTCGAGCGCGGTGACCGCGTGAATGGTGGTACGCAGATCGAAGGTCTGCAGGCCGCGGCCGCCCGCGTCGCGATCGGCGAATTGCGTGCGCGCTTTATTCAGGATCGCTTGCAAATTTCCGATCGACTGACCGACGACGAACGGCCGCGCGTCGTCGATGGTCTTGCGGATGCTCTCGCCGCCCGGCACTTCGCCGACGCCCATATGCCCCGCGCTATCGCGCAGAATCACGATGTTGCGCGTAAAGAACGGGCCATGCGCGCCGCTCAAATTCATCAGCATGCTGTCGCGTCCGGCGACGGGCACGACGCGCAGTTCGGTGACGGTCGGCGTCGCGTTCGATTGAGTGGGTTGCGTGGACATGATGTTGAGCCTGCGTAAGTGAGTGAGTTAGTGAGCCGGCAAGTGAACAGCGTGGCGCTCCGTAGCGCTCGCGTTCGACACAGCCGGCGGACGAAAAGTAGAAATGGCTTAACCCATGATGAACACCGCTAGCGATCCGTGGAATCAGTGCGCGCTGCGATGCACCGGCTCCGGCTGCGCGTCGCGATTCACGCGCCGGTCGCGGGTCAGGAAGCCGGCGGCTGCGGCGATCAGCGACGCCACGCCTAGGCCGTACAGGCCGCCGGTAATCGAACCGGTGTGCTGCTGCAGATAGCCGAACGTGGCCGGCGCAAAGAAGCCGCCGAGGTTGCCCACCGAGTTGATCAAGGCGATCACCGCCGCCGCTACGCGAGCATCCAGATAGCCTTGCGGAATCGGCCAGAACAGGGAAGCCGCCGCCTTGAAGCCGATCGCCGAGAAACAGATTGCCACGAACGACAGCACCGGATTGCCTGATGTCGATGCAAACAGCCCACACGCCGCGATCACCAGCGCCACCGCGAGCCACGCTTGCTGATAGCGCCACTTCGACGACAGCACTGCGAAACAGTACATCGCAACCATGGCGATCAGCCACGGAATCGCGTTGAGCATGCCGACCTGGAAATCGGACAGACCGCCCATCTTGCGGATGATGGTCGGCAGCCAGAAGGTCGCGGCGTAGATGGTCAACTGAATCGCGAAGTAGAGAAAGCAGAACAGCAGAATCTGCGGATCTTTCAGCAGTTTCATGGCGGGCAGATGCGCGCCGCCGTGCGCCTCGCGCTCGGCCTGTTCCGTCGCGATCGACGTTTCGAGCACCGTGCGTTCTTCGGCGGTGAGCCATGACGCGTCGCGAATGCGCGACTTCAGCAGCACCCAGCTCACGCCGCACAGCACGATCGAAAAGCCGCCTTCGACGAGGAACATCCACTGCCAGCCGTGCAGGCCGAAGCCGCGAATGGACAGCAGGCTACCGGTGATCGGGCCGGACAGCACCGAGGCCAGCGCGGAACCGGCGAGAAAAACCGCTACCGCTTTGCCGCGATCTTTCTGCGGCAGCCACTGGGTGAAGTAAAACACCACGCCGGGAAAGAAGCCCGCTTCGGCGACACCGAGCAGAAAACGCAGCACATAGAACGACGTATCGTTCCAGACAAACGCCATGGCCGCCGCGACGAGCCCCCACGTACCCATGATGCGGGTGAGCCACGCGCGCGCGCCGTACTTTTGCATCAGTACGTTCGAAGGCACTTCGAACAGCGCATAGCCGATGAAGAACAAACCGCTGCCCAGACCATACGCCGCCGCGCCGATGCCCAGGTCCGTCTGCATGTGCGAATTGACGAAACCGATGTTCACGCGGTCGATGTAGTTCGCGATGAACATGATCAGGAACAGCGGCAATACGTGTCGTTTGACTTTGGAGACCGCCGATTCGAGCGGATCGGCGGCCGGGGCAAGAGCAGAGGTCAAGGTTGTCTCCAGTATCGACCACTTGGGTAGCCTGATCGAACACAACGCGACGCATTCGGGCAGAAGTGCAAAGATGCGGGAAGCGCGTGATACGTTGTCTGACGACAGTCTACATGCAGAGCTTGAATGATTCCAATGCGGTGTTTACCCTTCCTCGCTTAAATCGCCGTCCCACATGGATTGTGCGCGGATTTCACCGACGTGGCCGCGCGGCGCACAGCAAAAAACCAAGACGTCTGATGACAATAATATGAAGTATCTCGTACGCCCGGCAGATTAAGATCTCGGTCGCGGGATCGTCCGTGCCGCCGAGCGGCGCTATGATGGCCGGGCCGTCCCGTTGTACGACCTCTCGCGCACGCAACGCGCGCATTTTTAGCCGATTAGCCGACAAACCACAGAAATGAGCAGCCTAACTGAGAAGGTGGTGGCCACCCTTTCCGACGAAATCCGCCGCGGCGCGTTGCGGCCGGGCGACCGCATTCCCACCGAAGTCGCGATGATGAAGCAGCTCTCCGTGAGCCGCTCCGTGGTCCGCGAGGCGATCTCGCGCCTGCAGGCGGCGAGAGTGGTCGAGACCCGGCACGGCATCGGCACCTTCGTGCTCGCGCCCGCTTCGGAAGAACCGCTGCAATTGCCCGCCGCCGATCTCTCCAGCATGCTGGACGTGATGGCGATCATCGAATTTCGTATCGACGTCGAAGCCGCGTCGGCCGCGCTCGCCGCCGCGCGGCGCACGGACCAGCATCTGAAGCAGATGCGCGCCGCGCTGACACGCTTCGAGTCGGAACTCGAACGCGGCAGCACCGACACCGTCGCGCACGACATCGAGTTTCATTTGCAGATCGCGCGGGCGAGCGGCAACCGTTATTTCTTCGACGTGCTCAGTCAGTTAGGTCGCTCGGTAAGTCCGCGGACTCGACTCGGCACCGCCGAGATCGCGGAGCTCGACCATATCGAGCATCTGCGCAACGTGCTGGCCGAGCATCAGATGATCCATCGCGCGATCGAACGCCAGGACGCGGACGACGCGCGCGCCGCCATGCGCATGCATCTGAGCAACAGCCGCGAACGGCTGCGTCGCGCGCATGCCTTGAGTCAGGCGGAAAGCCGCGATTGACCCTCCGGCGAGTTCAATGCTTCAATCCTAGCGCCGGGAAGCGGTGACGGACATCGTCCCGAACGCCGGATCGACCGGCCTCTCCGGGAGCCACACACGTGTCGAAAAGACAGGTTGTCACCTCGCGGTACAGGTTGGCGCGGCGGCTCGTCGAGATACGCCTCTGCATTTTGCGTGCGATCGGCCGGCATCCTTTTCTCGCGGGCCTCTCCGGCATGCTCACCGCCACGGTGATGGCCGCCCTCACGTTCCTCGCGCTCTACAACAGCCGCGAGGAAGAATTCCGCCACGCCGTCGAGAGCTCGCGCAACCTCGTCACGATCATCAGCCGCGATCTCTCGCGCAACTTCCATCTGTATGACACCTCCCTGCTCGGGGTTGCAAAGGACGCGGGCGAGGCAGAAACGTGGCGCTTGCCGCCCGACCTCCGGCAGCGCGTGCTGTTCGATCGCACGCTGGGTTCCCCTCTAGCCGGCGACGCCTACGTGCTCGACGCGCAAGGCCGCGTGAAAGCGTCGATGAGCGGCAAGTTGTATCCGGGGCTGTCGTTCGCGCAGCGGGATTACTTCACCGTTCAACAGAACACGCCGCACGCGGGCCTCTACCTGTCGAATCCGTATGCGTCGCAAGTGCGCGGCGGCGCGCTGGCCGTCGCATTGTCACGACGCGTCGAGACGCCCGACGGCGCCTTCGACGGCATTGCAATGGCCAGCGTGCGAATCGAATACTTCGAGCATCTGCTCGACAACATCTCGCTCGGCCCCAACGGCGGCGGCTTTATCGTGCTGAACAACGGCACGCTGCTCGCGAGCCAGCCCGCGGCGCGCCTCGGCATCGGCTCGAACTATGCGAAGACCGCGAACTTCGCCGGCATTGCCGGCAACGAGACCGGCAGCTTCGTCTCGGACGGTTCGCTGGATGGCGTCTCGCGGCTTTACACGTTTGCGCATGTGCCGGACACGCCGATCATCGTCGGTATCGCGCCGGCCGTGGAAGACGTGCTGGCGGGCTGGCGGCGTCGCAATCTGCTGGCGGGCGCGATGACGGTGCTATTCGGCGGCGCCTACGTGGTGGTGGTGTGGCTGTTCGCTTTCGCGCTGCGCGACAAGGTGCGCGCCGAGGCCGCGTTGCAGCGCGTCGCCGCCACCGACGCGTTGACCGGACTCAGCAACCGCCGCGCCTTCGACCATCGGCTCGCGCAGGAGTGGCGGCGCGCGCAGCGCGAGCAAACGTCGCTGGCGCTGCTGTTCATCGACATCGATCATTTCAAGCGCTTCAACGATACCTACGGACACGCCACCGGCGACGAAGTGTTGACCGTGGTCGCCGAACGCATTCTGTCGGGCACGCGACGCGCATTGGACCTTGCCGCCCGCTACGGTGGCGAGGAATTCGCCGTGGTGCTGCCCAATACGTCGCTCGACGGTGCGCTCAAGGTCGCCGAAAAAATCCGCAAACGCGTCGAGTCGGCAGGACTCGCGAACAAAGATACACCGGGCGGCCACGTGACGATCAGCGTCGGCTGCGCGGCTTGCCAACCGCCCGAAGGCGGCAGCGCGGCCGCGCTGCTCGCGGCGGCGGATACCCAGCTGTACGCAGCGAAAGCCGCCGGACGCAACCGCGTGATGGCGCGCGCGATTAGCGCGCAACTGGCCGTCTGAACACGTGACGAAAACCATCACCACCGCGCGCGCGTCGATTCGATAGCCATTACGCATCACTTAGTGCAGCTTGCTTTCTCCGCATGGCCAAGCTTTCAATTTCAAACAGAAGCGGATTCACTTCTCAATTCGTTAAATTTAAAAACGCGACTGCACGCTAAGATTCTTTTCGCGCGAGCGCGAGGGCAAGCTCGCGCGTATTTTTCGAAAACTTCCGCAAAACCAAAAAATGATAACCAGCAAATTTGGAATCGCCGTCGTGGCGGCGGCGTCGCTCGTTGCCGTCGCGCCGGCTTACGCGGCGCTGGGTAGCGCGCCGACGTATCCGGTGACAGCCAGCAGCACCAACGCTGGCGCGGCCAGTCCTGGCGGCGCCGCAGTGGCGCGCTTCGCGGCGAACGCCAGCGCCAATGCAGCGACGCCGGCTTATACCGTCAGCCAGACCACGCTGCCCACCGGCACGGTGGTCAACGAGTACATCACGGCGGGGAACACCGTGTTCGCGTTGAGCTGGCAAGGTCCGGCCATGCCGCCGCTGAAGACGCTTCTCGCCACTTACTTCCCGACATACGTCCAGGCACTCACCGACGCGCACAACACGCAAGGCAGCGGCTACAGCGCCGCCGTCGTGCGTCAGACGGGGCTGGTCGTGGAGACGGGTGGGCACATGGGCTCCTTCGTGGGCCGTGCCTATTTGCCGCAAGCGCTGCCGCAAGGCCTGAGCGCTGACGACATCAAGTAAATCAACAGAAATCAATCGAGAGAATACAAGTGCGCAAAATCGCATGGATTATTGCCGCGGCGCTCGGCCTGAGTCTGGCCGCCTGCGGTGGGGGTGGTGGCGGCAGCAGCAACAGTTCGACAACCAGTTCGTCGGCATCGGGCGGCAATTCGGGCACACCGTCGGGCGGCGCGACGAACGGCACCTCGAGTCCGCCGTTGATCACCTCGACGCCGAACGTGCTCGCAGCCGACGCGTCCGCCGTGCCGACCGCGGTCGGTCCCGGCAACACGATGGCGGTGACGGTCAGCGGCACGAGCATTCACAACCAGCCGATGGTGAGCATCAAGCTCTGCACGCCGGGGACGAACGCCACCACCAACTGCGTGACGATTCCGAACGTGCTGGTCGACACGGGCTCGTACGGGCTGCGCCTCGTGCGTTCCGCGATTCCGGACGCGACCTTTAACACGCTCGGCACCGAAACGGCCAACAGCCTGCCGCTCGCCGAGTGCGCGTTGTTCGGCAGCGGCTATACGTGGGGCACGGTGCATACCGCCGATCTCGCGCTGTCGGGCGAGATTGCGTCGACGCTGCCGATCCAGGTGATCGGCGACCCGGCACTGACGGCCGCCGCGCCGTCCGAATGCCAGGTGGGCCGCCTGATGTCGACCGCCGCCAACGTCGGTGCGAACGGCATCCTCGGTATCGGCGTGAGCCCGACGGACTGCGGTTCGGCGTGCGCCGTCGCGCCGCTCCTGACGCACTACTACACCAACGCGGGCACCGCCACCACGGTGCCGGTCAGCGGCCAGGTCGCCAATCCGGTTGCGTATTTCGCGCAGGACAACAACGGCGTGATTCTGGAGATGGCGCAGGTGTCCGACAGCGGTAGCCCGACGGCCCAGGGCACGCTCGTGTTCGGCATCGACACACAGGCCAACAATACGTTGGCCGGCACCAGCGCGACGTTGATCAGGACGGATATCAACAGCAACTTCACGTCGACTTATAACGGCGCGACGCTGACCAGCACGTTCTTCGATTCCGGTTCGACGGTGATGTTCTTTCCGGATACGACGATCGCTCACGACTTCCTGAGCGGCTACTTCACGCCGACGGCGACGGTGGGTCGCACGGCGACGCTGAACTCGACGAGTCCGGCGAACGTGACGCTGGGCTTCAACATCGCCAACGGGTTGACGTTGAGCGCGTCGGGAAACAACGCGTTCAACAACATCGGCATCTCCATGGCCGGCCAGTTCGACTTCGGTTTGCCGTTCTTTTACGGCCGGCACGTGTTCTACGGCATCTCGGGGCGTTCGTCGACGGGCGGCGGTGCGGGGCCGTATGTGGCGTACACGTCGAGCTGAACGGTGTGACGTTTAGCCTGCAACGCTTGCGAGTCTGAATCGGTCGCGGCGCTCAAATAGACCCGGCCGCGTGCCGGGTTTATTCTTTAGCGCCCCGTATCCGGCCACACTGATCGATCCCGGCGCTCAAGTTATTCATCCTGATGCCGATAGGGTTGATGGCGCGCTAGGCGATCGATCAGAATGCCCGCCTTTTCTTCACCCGAAAATGACAATGAAGACCTCTTTGAACCGGCGCACGAGCACCGTGTTCGCCGCGTTCCGCCCGAACGCGTGTGCGTGGAATCCGACACGCCTGAACGGGCGGCCACGCCATGGCACGAACGAATGGCTGATGGCGCAGCGAGGCGCGGCGTGAAGACGGTCGCGTTGCGTCAGGCGCCGCGGCGCTTCTCCTTTCTGCCGAGACTACCGACACTGCTGACAGCGCTCACGTTGAGCGCGTTAACTGTGCTGGCGGTTGTGCCGCTCGGCGCCGACGCCATGTCCGCTGGCGCGCCCGACGCCGCGCGTCTGCCGCGTCCGTTCGCGGCTTTGCCGCTCTTACCGCTCGGCGACCCGACCACGCCCTGCGCGCTGCGCTTCGGCGCCAGCCAGGAATGGGCGGCGTCGCCGCTGGCCAAGCCGGCGCAACTGCTCGCGTCGTGCGGCGCGGAGGCGGCGGCCGGCAATCTCGACGCGCGCGCGATCTATGGACAGATGATGCTGTTCGGCTACGCGATGCCGCCGTCCGACACCGGCCTTGCGATGCTGCAACAGGCCGCTGCGGACGGCTCGCGCAGCGCGCAACGCGTGGTCGGTTCGCTCTACCGCGACGGCACGCGCGTGCCGAAAAACGACGATACCGCGCGGCGCTGGCTGTCGCTCTCCGCCGACCAGGGCGACGGCCTCGCGGCCGAGATGCTCGGGCTGATGGACTACAACGGCGAAGGCGGCGCGGTCGACTTCGCGTCGGCCTACGCCGAGTTCGTGCGTGCGGCGGACCATGGCTCGTCGCACAGCGCATCCAACGCCGGGCAGATCCTGTTCGACGGTCGGGCGGGCGTGCCGCGCGACGTCAACGGCGGCGTCACCTGGTTCATTCAAGGCGCGACGCGCGGCGATGCCGACGGCGCATTCCTGCTCGGCATGGCACTGTTGCGCGGCACCGGCGTGAAGCGGGATGTTCAGAACGCGGCGGGCTGGATCAATATCGCCGCGGTGCGCGGTCATCGCGAGGCACACGCGGTACTCGCCGATATGTACGTGGCCGGCGTAGGCGTGCCGCGCGACGAGAAAAAGGGCTTTGCATTGATGTCGTACGCGGCGAGCCGCGGCTCGGTCTACGCGCAGCGCCGGCTCGGCGAACTGTACGCGGGCGGCACCGGCACGGCGCGCAACCTGGTGCTGGCGCGGGCATGGCATCGCAAGGCCGCGCTGGAAGGCGACGCGACCGCACGTTTTCAGCTGGCCGTCGAGTACCGGCTGGGCCTTGGCGGCCCCAAGGATCTCGACGCCGCGATCGGCTGGATGCGTGGCGCGGCTCAGGCCGGCCTCGCGGCCGCGCAGAACGATCTCGGCACCATGCTGCAGCGTGGCGAAGGCGAACCTCGCAATCTCGACGAAGCGAAGCAGTGGTATCAGCGAGCCTCCGACCAAGGGCTGGGCATCGCCGCGTTCAATCTGGCGTCGCTGGCGGATGCCGGGCTCGGCATGCCGAAAGACCCGGCGCTCGCGTTCCGGCTTGCTCACGTCGGCGCCGATCGCGGCGATCCGCAAGCCACGCTGATGGTGGGGCGAATGCTGTTCGTCGGCGATGGTGTGCCGGCCGACAAGGCACAGGCGCTGGTCTGGTATCGCAAGGCCGCGGATCTCGGCAACGTCGACGGTGCACGTCAGGCCGGCTGGCAATATATGTACGGCATTGGTGTGCCGCGCGATGCGGTGCTCGGCGAGCGTTATCTGGAATCGGCCGCGCGGGCCGGCAATGCTCAGGCGCAGACCATATTGGGTTTGTATCTGCTGGAGCGTCAAGGGAACGGCAGTAAGAACGCGAGTAAGAATACGAACGACGACGCGACCAAAACCGACGGCAAGGCGTGGCTCGTCAAAGCGGTCGCGCAGAACTTCGCGCCGGCCTATACCGCGATGGGCACGGTCTACTCGAAGGGCCAGGGCATGCCGCCCGATCAGCCGACTGCAATCAAATGGTTCACGCGCGGCGCCGAATCGAACGATCTCGCCTCGCAACGCTTGCTGTGTCTCGCCTACGCGAACGGCACCGGCGTGGCGCGCAATCCCGAGCTGGCGCAGCGCTGGTGCCGCGCCGCCGCGCAGGCCGGCGACCTGTTCGCGATGCGTCGCCTCGCCGTCGGCATTGCGGACGCGACGCCGGAGCGCGTCAGCAGCTACTGGCAGTGGCGTATCGCGAGTCGCGGCGACGCGGTCTATCAGTCGATGCTCGGCGACTCGTACGATCTGGGGCGCGGCGTCCCGGCCGACTTCAGTGCGGCGGTCTACTGGTTCCGTCTCGCGGCGGACCAGGGCAATGTCTCGGCGCAAAGTTCGCTGGCGTGGCATCTGTTCACGGGGCTCGGCGGCGAGCGTAACGAGCGGGAAGCGCTGGGCTGGGCCCAGCGGGCGGCGGATACCGGTTCGGCTGCCGCCATGGCGATGGTCGGCGAGGCCTATTTGCACGGCCGTGGCGTCGCGCAAGATGTCACTGTTGCGCGCGGCTGGCTGGAAAAGGCGGCGGCGGCCGGTTCCGGCGAGGCGGCCAGCGATCTCGCGGCGCTGTATGAGACCGGCAATGGGGTGCCGCGCGACGATGCTTTGGCGCTTGGCTGGCATCGCAAAGCTGCCGCGCTTGGATGCAATGCGGGTGTCATCGCGCTCGCGCTGCGCGCTGAGGCCGCGGGCGACGTGCAAACGCTCGATGGCCCGGCGATGCGGTGGATTTCCCTTGCAGCCGATCCGGGTGCGACGGGTTCGACCAACGGTTCGCGCGCGCCTGTCTCGAACGACGCAACCGAATCCGGCCTGACTTCGTGGGCTGCGCTGTCATCCTTGAATGAAGCCTTGCTGGGCGACCCGCTGCGGCAGTACGAGATCGGCATGCGCTATCTGTCGGGCGACGGTGTGATGCGCGACAGGGCGCTCGGCGACGCATGGCTTCAGCGCGCGCAAGCCGGCTTCGCGGCCGAACCTCATCACGCCATGTATGCGGATGCCGTCCGTGCCGTCGAACAACTCGTCAGCGTGGTACTCAGCGCGGATGAGCGGGAGCGGGCGCATCGGGTAGCCGCCAACCTGCTGGCCACGGTTCCGTCGAGCGCGGCGGCGGCTGCGGCGGGGGCGTAGCGCAGCGGAGAAGGAACGGGGTTGATTTAGGCTTCGACGAGGTGGCAACCTTGCGATTCCATCCCGGCGTAACGCCACGGAGACGCCCATGACCACCGACCCGTTCCTCGACACCCACGACGACGACCTCGCCCATTTCGACGCCCACGGCGCCGCGCGGCTGCCGGTGTCGGACGATCACGGCCATGTCGAGCACGCTGGCGCACGAATCTGGTACGCATCCTATGGCGTCGGCGCGCCGGTGATTCTGCTGCACGGCGGCCTCGGACATAGCGGCAACTGGGGTTACCAGATTCCGGCGCTGCTCGGCGCGGGGTATCGCGTCGTGGCGATCGACAGCCGAGGCCACGGCCGCAGCACGCGCGACACGCGACCGTACCGCTACGAGTTAATGGCGTCCGACGTGCTGGCCGTGATGGACCGCTTGCGACTCGACCGCGTCGCCTTCGCCGGCTGGAGCGACGGCGCTTGCGTCGCGCTGGTGCTGGCCAGCGAGGCGCCCGAACGCGTGGCGGGCGTGTTCTTCTTCGGCTGCAACATGGACCCGGGCGGCACGCTGCCGTTCGTGCCGACCCCGCTGATCGACCGTTGCTTCAGTCGGCATCGCAAGGACTACGCGCAACTCTCGGCGACGCCCGGCGAGTTCGACGCGTTCGTCGGCGCGGTCAGCGAGATGATGCAGACGCAACCCAACTATAGCGTGGACGATCTGGCCCAGATCCGCGTGCCGGTGGCGATCGTGCAGAGCGAACACGACGAGTTCATCAAGCCGGAACACGCCGACTATCTTGCCCGCACGATTCCCGATGCGGTGCTGATCGCGCTGCCCGGCGTAAGCCATTTCGCGCCGCTGCAAAGACCGGGGCAATTCAATCGCGTGCTGCTGGATTTTCTGCGCCGAGTGCTGCCCTGAACTCGCCGGCGATGCCTCGAAATTAAGCATCGCGATCAATCAGCCCGTATTCGTGTCGCACCCAAGCCCAAAAATTTCACGATGTGGCATGAACGCTTGCTTCGTAAAAAATCGTGGTGCGTGGCACAAATTCGCCATTTCGCAATGTCGCCCCGCATTGCACATCGCAAAATGAATTACATAAGCCATTATTTTTAAACGATATTTTTTGTTATATCGCCCCATCTAAGAACGGCTTGCGCCGCAACCCGCTGACGTAGACTCTTTTACAAGAGCCGGCGCTTCATGCAGTCGAGGCAAGTTGGACGGGACGATCAGGCGGTACGACGCTCCCCAGCCTCGCGCACGAAACCGCACCGGCACAGCGGTTTTTAAATGGCAATTGGGAGACTGAAAATGAAAGGCTTTCGCTTTGGCTCGACCCAGGGAGCGTTCTACATTTTGCCGGGACAGGATGGTTGGGAAGCGACGTACGGCAACGAGACGCTCGGTGAATTCAATAGCCCGCAACAGGCGGCCGACGACCTCGCGCGTGGTCTGATCTGCCCGCATCTGTCCGAAGGCGACGACACTTCGTCGCTTGAAATTCCAGAGAAGCTCAGCGATTGGGAAATCGTTCACGTGTGAGGGCCGGTATGACGGCTGCCCACGTAGAAGTGAGAACGACGATGGCGCTCGAGAGCGCCATCGTCGTGCTTACTGCTGACTTCCGTGCGGTTTGCGCAGGTTTTGCGGCTACCCTGGCTAGCACATCGGCTTCTTTATGCCACCGCGTCCACGATCTTGTTCAGCGTGGCGCTCGGGCGCATGGCCTTGCTCGTCAGCTCGACGTTCGGACGGTAGTAACCGCCGATTTCCACGGCCTTGCCTTGCGCAGCGGCCAGTTCTTCGATGATCTTCGCTTCGTTGTCGGCCATGGCCTTCGCCACGCCGGCGAACTGCGCCTGCAAAGCCGCGTCTTCGGTTTGCGCAGCGAGCGCTTCCGCCCAGTACATGGCCAGGTAGAAGTGGCTGCCGCGGTTGTCGATACCGCCGACCTTGCGCGCCGGCGACTTGTCGTTGTCGAGGAACTTGCCGGTTGCCTGATCCAGCGTCTTGGCCAGTACTTGCGCCTTCGGGTTGTGATACGCATTGCTCAGGTGCTCGAGCGACGCCGCCAACGCCAGGAACTCACCCAGCGAATCCCAACGCAAGAAGCCTTCTTCGACCAGTTGCTGGACGTGCTTCGGCGCCGAACCGCCCGCGCCCGTTTCGAACAGACCGCCGCCTTCCATCAGCGGGACGATCGACAACATCTTCGCGCTGGTGCCCAGTTCCATGATCGGGAACAGGTCGGTCAGGTAGTCGCGCAGCACGTTGCCGGTGACCGAGATCGTGTCCTTGCCGGCGCGGATGCGGTCCAGCGAGAACTGCGTTGCCTCGACCGGCGTCATGACGCGAATGTCCAGACCGGTGGTGTCGTGGTCTTTCAGGTATTGCTCGACCTTCTTGACGATCTGGGCGTCGTGCGCGCGCGCCGCGTCCAGCCAGAAGATCGCCGGCGTGCCGGTTGCGCGGGCGCGGTTCACCGCGAGCTTGACCCAGTCCTGCACCGGTGCGTCTTTGGTCTGGCACATACGCCAGATGTCGCCGGCTTCCACCGGTTGTTCGATCAGCACCGTGCCGGCCGCGTCGGTCACGCGGACCACGCCGTTCGCCGGGATCTGGAACGTCTTGTCGTGTGAACCGTATTCTTCAGCGGCTTGCGCCATCAGGCCGACGTTCGGCACCGTACCCATGGTGACCGGATCGAACGCGCCGTGCTTCTTGCAATCTTCGATCACCGCCTGATACACGCCCGCGTAGCAGCGGTCCGGAATCACGGCCTTGGCGTCGTGCAGCTTGCCGTCGGTGCCCCACATCTTGCCCGACTCGCGAATCATGGCCGGCATGGACGCGTCGACGATCACGTCGCTCGGCACGTGCAGGCTGGTGATGCCTTTGTCCGAGTTGACCATGGCCAGTTGCGGGCGCGCGGCGTATTGCGCCTTCATGTCGGCTTCGATCGCTTCGACCGTGGCCGCCGGCAGGTCTTTGAGGCGCGCGTACAGGTCGCCGATACCGTTGTTCGGGTTGAAGCCGGCTTGCGCCAGCGCCTCGGCATGCTTGGTCAGCACGTCGTTGTAGAACACCGACACCACCTGACCGAAGATGATCGGATCCGACACCTTCATCATGGTGGCTTTCAGGTGCACCGAAAACAGCACGCCCTTGGCTTTCGCGTCGGCGATTTCCGCTTCGATGAAGCTGCGCAGCGCGTTCTTGCTCAACACCGACGCGTCGATGATCTCGCCCGCCTGCACGTTGGTCTTTTCTTTCAGGACCGTCTTCGCGCCGTCCGCGGCCGTCAGTTCGATCTTCACGGCGCCGGCCGCTGCGATCAGCGCCGATTTTTCGCTGCCGTAGAAATCGCCGCCGCTCATGTGCGCGACGTGCGACTTCGAGTCGGCCGTCCACGCGCCCATCTTGTGCGGATGCTTGCGAGCGTAGTTCTTGACCGACAACGGCGCGCGGCGGTCCGAATTGCCTTCGCGCAGCACCGGGTTGACGGCGCTGCCCTTGATCTTGTCGTAGCGCGCCTTGACGTCTTTTTCAGCCTCGGTCGTGGCGACGTCGGGGTAAGCCGGCAGCTTGAAGCCTTGATCGCGCAGCTCGGTGATCGCGGCCTTCAGTTGCGGCACCGATGCGCTGATGTTCGGCAGCTTGACGATGTTCGCTTCCGGACGCGTGGTAAGTCCACCCAGTTCGGCCAGATCGTCGGAACCCTTCTGTTCCGCGCTCAGGTAGTCCGGAAAGGCAGCAATGATCCGGCCGGCAAGCGAGATATCGCGCGTTTCAACGATCACGTCGGACGAGCGCGTGAACGCCTTGACGATCGGCAGCAGCGAGTAGGTCGCCAGTGCAGGCGCTTCGTCGGTCAGGGTGTAGATGATCTTCGGCGGTGTGGACATGTTCGAGGCTTTGCTAGGTGAAGTGATAGACAGAGCGTTTGGTAGCGCTGAGCCGGCGAGGTTGCGACGAAGCTGCAAAAACGCCGCGCGATGCACGGCACTACTTTTTACGGCCCGACCGTGAGTATATGCGTGTTTTCCTCTATTCGCTGTTAAACAAACATGTCGCGGAACCGGGCTCGATGGGGTCGAGCCCCGCCAGATAAGGCTTTGAGGCGAATGCCCTAGGTCTTACGACAGATGTCTTATAGATGACTTGTTAGCTTTCAAAAAGATTGTTAATGCGAATCAGATGCATTAACATTCGTGCGCTCGTTTTTCACCATCCGTTTAACCGTCACTCGCTCGCAAGATGCCGTTCGCATCATTTTGGTGCGCGGCGGTGTCAGCCTGTCCAACTCGAACAATATGCAGAATCTTTCTATCGCCGGCCGTCCGGCGTTTGCGCGCGGCCCGCGCCGCGCTCCGTCGCTGCTTAGCGCCGGACTCCTGGTTAGCGTGGGTTTGACGCTGTCCACCCTGTCGTCGAACGGATGGGCGCAAGCCGCCCCGGCCAGCGACGCCGCCGCCACCTTGCCGGCCGTGAAGGTTTCGGCATCGAAGGACGCCACCGTGGCGCAGGCCGATACCGTTAGCGCCGGCGCGCTGGGATCGCGCAAGCAGGTCGACACGCCGTTCTCGACCCACGTCGTGACGAGCGACGAAGCGCAGGATCTGTTCGCAACCACCGCCAACGACCTGTTCAAGTACGACCCGGCCGTGTCGATCAGCAGCGATAACGCGCTCGCCGAAAACTCCATGTTCAACGTGCGCGGCATGCCGATCGACACGCTGAACAGCGTCAAGGTGGACGGCCAGTCGTTCCCCTCGTGGGACACCGACCTGTCGCTCGAACCGTTCGAGCAGGTCGAACTGCTCAAGGGTCTGTCGGGCTTCATGTATGGCTTCGGCTCGCCGGGCGGCATCGTCAACTACGTGCTGAAGCGGCCGACCGACACGCCGTACCGCAGCTTCACCCTCGGCTATAAGTCGGCCGGCGTATTCACCGAGGCGCTCGACCTGGGCGGCCGCTTCGGCAACGACAACCGTTTCGGCTACCGGCTGAACCTCGTCAACGAAGACGGCAACACGGCGGAACCGAACGGCCACGTGCGCCGCCAGGTGGCGTCGCTGGCACTGGACTTCCGCATCACGCCGGACCTGACCTGGACCGCCGACGCGTTCTACCAGAAGCGCAAGACCAACGGCACGCTGTTCGGTCTCGGCATCGGCGCCGGCGGCATTCCGGACGCGAGCAAGATCGACATTGCCGGTTTGACCCAGCCGCAGAACTACTACCAGACCGAAATGGCTTCGTTCGGCACGGGGCTCGATTACCGTCTGTCGGAGAACTGGCATGCGAGCCTGAAGTACCGCTTCGCCAAGGAGAACCGCACCAATTCGGATAGCTTCCTGTACGTCACCGACACGGCGGGCAACTACACGAACACGCTCTATGCGGCCATGACGCGCTACTTCTATCAGAACGTCGACGCGATGGTGCAAGGCCAGTTCAACACCGGCAGCATCAAGCATGACGTGGTGGTCGGCGCGGGCTTCCAGACGCAGACCAGCGAGTACAGCAACAGCACCGGCTGGAACATGGGCTACGCGCTCGGCACCGGCAATCTGTACAACACCACGCTGCTGACCAATAGCGAAGTCAGCATGGGCTCGGACCTGTATCGTCAGCAGCGCATCACGCAGGCCGCCGTGTACGCAAGTGATACGGTGCAATTCACGTCGCGCCTGTCGGCGCTGCTTGGCGTGCGGTACACGCAGTATCGCCAGAACGTCTACGACACGACGGCCGCCGTGACGTCGCAATACAGCGCGAGCCCGGTCACGCCGACCTTGGCGCTGATGTTCAAAACCGATCCGTACTCGACGCTGTACACCAGCTACGTCGAATCGCTGGAACAGGGTGGCGCGGCCAGCAACACGAACCTGAACTACCCCGCAACGTATGGCCCGATGCGCAGCAAGCAGTATGAAATCGGCTTCAAGACGGATCACGCCAAGTGGGGCGCCAACGTCGCGCTATTCCGCGTCGACCAGGGCTACAACTACACGAACGTCAGCAACTACTTCGTGCAGAACGGCACCAAGCGCTACACGGGCGTCGACGCCAGCGGCTGGCTCGCGCTGACGAACGAATGGCGCGTGATGGGCGGCGTGATGTGGCTCGATGCGAAGGCCGTGGACGTGGACGATCCGAACATCGACGGCAAGCGGGTGTATGGTGCGCCGCGCTTCACCGTGACCGGCCGTATCGAGTACAACCCGGCGTATCTGCGTCCGCTGACGCTGGCGTTCGGCGGCAAATATGTGGGCAACCAGGCTGTCAATGCCGCCAACTCGCTGTTCGTGCCGTCGTATGTCACCTACGATCTGAGCGGCCGCTACGAAACGAAAATTGCTGGCGAGGACGTGACGTTCCGCGCGGGGATCAACAATCTGCTGAACCGTCGCTACTGGACCACGGCATGGGGGTCGTTCGTATCGCCTTCGCCGACGCGCACCGCCGTGGCTAGCGCGACGTTGCTGTTCTGAAGCGACGCACTCGATCGGGACGCCTGGCCTGGTTTGACCTGACCAGCCGCAGGCGCCCCGAGCATCGGCGGAATCCCGGCGACCAGCGCGTCGATCGCGTAGCGCGTCTTCAGCGCCAGATACCGGCTCTTCGGCCACACCGCGTGAATCTCCTGCGCGGGCCGGAAACAATTTTCCGTCACCGTCACCAATTCGCCCTTGCCGGCATGACGCGCCAGCAGCCAACTCGGCAACCACGCCAGCCCGAAGCCCGCGACCGCCGCGTCGACAATCCCCTGCATATCGTCGAAACACAACTGCGGATGCACCTGCGCGCGACGCACCTGGCCATCGACGTCGACCACATCCCACGGCATGGGCATGCCGCCGCGCACATACGCGATCACCGAGTGCCCGCGTAGTTCGTCCACATTGCGCGGCGTGCCGTGCCGCGCCAGATAGGCCGGCGCCGCGCCGATACTCGCGTATTGCGTGCCGAGTTTGCGCGCCGCGAGACTCACGCTGTCGGCGAGCGGCCCGATCCGCACGACCAGATCGAAACCCTCTTCCACGACATCGACGAAGCGATCGCTAATCGACATGTCGATCGTCAATTGCGGATGACGGCGCGCCAGCTCAAGCAGCACCGGCGCCGCGCAATGATGGCCGAAGCACTGCGGCACGCTGACCCGCAGACGCCCTTTCGGCTCGCGCCGCCCGGAGTCGAGATCGGCTTCGGCGGCCTCGAGTTCGGCGAGTGCGCGCACGCAGCGATCGTAGTAGGCCTGACCGTCTTCGGTGAGGCTTTGACTGCGCGTGGTCCGATTGATCAGCCGCACGCCGAGCCGTTTTTCGAGCCGCACGATCACTTTGCCCACCGCCGAACGCGTGAGGTCCAGGCGTTCCGCCGCCAGCGCGAAACTGCCCGTTTCGACGACACGCACGAATGTCGTCACACCATCGAGAATGTCGCTCATTTTTTGCCTTATTGGGTCCTTATGCGACGCAGTTCTGGGATTTAAACGTGTCAATCGGGACATGAATTCCCCCTATATTACCGATTCCACGGTGGCCACGCCCGCCGACTATCGAGGTGAAATTTCATGTCCACACATTCCAACGCGCCGCCACGACCCGACGAACCAACGCTCGAATCTGGCGAATTCGCCGAACCCGCCGCCGTGCGGTCCCTCGGCTTTTTTTCGGTCCGCAAGAACACGCTGGCGCTCGGCGCGGTTTGTCTTGCGTCGCTGATGTTCGGCCTGGAAATCTCCAGCGTGCCGGTGATCCTGCCGACGCTCGAACGGGTACTGCACGGCGACTTCAAAGGCATGCAGTGGATCATGAATGCCTACACGCTCGCCGTCACGACCGTGCTGATGGCGACCGGCACGTTGGCGGACCGCTTCGGACGGCGCCGGATTTTCGTCGTCGGCATCGCGCTGTTTGGCGTCACCTCGCTGATCTGCGGACTCGCGGAAAGCGTGCCGACGTTGATCGTCGCGCGTCTGCTGCAAGGCGCGAGCGGCGGCGCCATGCTGATCTGTCAGGTGGCCGTGCTGTCGCATCAGTTCAGCGACGGTCCCGAGCGCGCTCGCGCATTCAGCGCGTGGGGCATCATCTTCGGCATCGGGCTCGGCTTCGGGCCGATCATCGGCGGCATGATCGTGGCGGTGTCGAGTTGGCAATGGGTCTTCTGGGTGCACGCGGTGCTCGCCGTCGTTACGTTGATGCTAGTGTTCGGCGGCGTGCGGGAATCGCGCGATCCGCACGCGCATACGCTCGATGTCGCCGGCATCGTCACGCTGTCGCTCGCGGTGTTCGGTCTGGTGTACTTCATCACGCAGGTGTCGGAGCTCGGACTCACGAGTCCGCGCGCGATCTTCGTTCTCGCGGCGACGGCGCTCGCCTTCGTGGCGTTTCTTTGCGCGGAGCGCTTCAGCGCGCGGCCCATGTTCGACTTTTCGGTGTTCCGGATCCCGCGGTTTTCCGGCGCGCTGATGGGCTCGGCGGGCATGAACTTCAGCTTCTGGCCGTTCATGATCTACCTGCCGATCTACTTCCAGATCGGTCTCGGCTACGACAGCGTGAGCGCCGGTCTGGCATTGCTCGCCTATACGCTGCCCACGCTGCTGTTTCCGCCGCTCGGCGAGCGCCTTGCGTTGCGCTACGGTTCGGGTATTGCAATCCCGGCGGGTCTGCTGACTATCGGCGTCGGCTTCATGCTGATGAAACTCGGCAGCGGCGTCGCGCATCCTGGCGTGTGGACCCTGTTGCCAGGCTGCGTGCTGGCCGGCGCGGGCCTCGGCCTCACCAATACCCCCGTCACCAACACGACGACCGCCGCGGTCCCGCCCGAGCGCGCGGGGATGGCGTCCGGCATCGACATGAGCGCGCGCATGATTACGCTCGCGATCAACATCGCGTTGATGGGTGCGATCCTGGTGAGCGGCATTCTGTTCGAACTGAAAACGCGGCTGCCCGGCGCGCTCGATATGGCGTCGCTTGGCAGCCTCGCGGAAAAAATCGCAGCGGGCAATGTCGATGCGGTCAGAGCCGGTATCCCGGGATTGGCGCGAACCGACCCGGCCGGCGGCATCGTGCATGACGCGTTGATGCAGGGGTTCGGCTGGGTGATGTTGTATGGGGGCGTCGGCGTGGCGATACTCGCCGTGCTGAGTTTTGTGATCTCGGGAAGCGCGTCGAGGAAGTTGGGCCGTGACGAGAAGTGCCCCGCACGACGAAGCGCTCGGTGCGACTCGTGTTAGGACAGGTGAAGTTCGCGTGACGCGTTTCTAGCGCCGACGCCCGCGCCCGCTGCAAAACGCGGGACCGGTCACGCCGCGATTGCAGGCGTCGAGACTGTCGGCGCAATGTCGTTCGGCGTCACGCACCATGAGGTGAACCCGTGTCTGCGAGACATCGAGTGCGCGGGCCGTGTTCTGCAGCGTTTCCTCGTGCAGGCGCACCATTTCGAATGCCGTGCGGCTACGCGGCGGCAATTGTTCTAGCGCGTTATAGACGTGCCGCAGCGTGTCGCGCACGAGCAGTGTCGCTTCGGGCGAGGGCTCGGGCGACGCCACGTGCCGACCATCGTCGTGGTCGGCGTGATAACTCTCTTCCAGACTCTGGCGACGAAAGGCGTCGATCGACGCATTGCGCACCATACGGGTCACGTAAGCCAGCGGCTGGCGCACGGCGCCCTGATCGCGGAAGTCGATGAGCTTGATGAAGACGTCATGCACCACGTCTTCGGCAACACACGCGCAGCCCACGACACCGAGCGCGAGATCGACGAGCATCGGCCGGTGGTCGATCAGTACGTCGAGCAGCGCGCCCTTCTCCCAATCGACCGGGCGGTTGCGGTTACGCGTGCGCTGCGGCCCCGACGGACAAGCGACGCCGGCGCTTCCCGCCGACAAAGGTATCGCTGTCGAAGACTCCCGCCTGACGAGCACCTCAGCCATACATTCGCTCCGCTTTCTAAAAGGAAGGGCGCCAATTTATCGCAAACGCGAATGATTCTCAATATACATTTTGAATGCGCTTCAAGGTGCGATCGTTCGCCGCAGGGCCGAGTCGAGGTTCGTCGCGATGCGCGACGGCGGCCCCGTCGCGTCGAGCCTCGTGAGCAAAACGATCCGAATCTGGTAAAACGGATGCGTATGCCCAAGCTCGCGCCGCGCCCGGCGCGCGTTGACCTACCACCTTGCTGGAGTCGTTCGATGGCCCATGCTTATCTGCAGGTGATCGCCCATTATTTCGCCAGACCCGGCAACGGCGATGCGCTGATCGCGCCGCTGACGGAACTCGCCGCAGCCACCCGCGCCGAGCCCAAAAATCTCTACTACGAATTTTTCCGCTCGCCGCTGAATCCGGACCACTTCGTGATCCTGGAGCAGTACAGCGACGCCGATGGTCTCGCTATCCATCGCGAAACCGAACACTTTCAGCGCCTTGGCTTCGGCACCATCATTCCGCTGCTCGATCGGCGCGAGGTGTCGAGTCACATGGTGCCAGGAGACACGGCATGACGAACGCCTTCCGTTTTCAAACCGTGCCGACGCTCGTCGTCGAGTACGGTGCGGCGCGCCGCCTCGGCGCTTTGTTGCGCGCGCAATTTCCTGCGCTGACGCGCGTGTGCGTGGTGACGGACGGGTTTCTTCACGCGAGCGGGTTGCTGGATCCGGCGCTGGCCGATCTCGCCGCGCACGGCTGGGACGCCACCGTGATCCACGACGTGATCGCCGATCCACCCGAACACATCGTGCTCGAAGCGACGTCGCGGGCCCGGATGGCCGGCGCCGAACTCGTGCTGGGGCTCGGCGGTGGATCGTCGATGGACGTGGCGAAACTGATCGCCGTGCTGGCGCCGCAACGGCAGCAGGAGCTCAGCGAGATGTACGGCGTCAACAAGGTCACCGCGTCGCGCCTGCCGCTCGTTCAGATGCCGACGACCGCAGGCACCGGATCGGAGGTCACCGCCGTGTCGATCGTGACGGTCGGCGAGGCGAAAAAAATGGGCGTGGTCGCGCCGCAACTGATCGCGGATCTGGCGATTCTCGACGCGGAACTCACGCTCGGGCTGCCCGTCGCGGCGACGGCGGCCACCGGTGTCGATGCGATGGTGCATGCCATCGAGGCATACACGTCCGCGCATCTGAAGAATCCGGTTTCCGATCTGCTCGCGGTAAAAGCGCTGGATCTGCTGTCGCGTAATCTGCTGCCCGCCTGCGAGGACGGCCACAACCGACAGGCCCGCGAGGCGATGCTGCTGGGTGCGACCTTCGCGGGTCAGGCGTTCGCCAACGCGCCGGTCGCCGCGGTGCATGCGCTGGCTTATCCGATTGGCGGTATTTATCACGTGCCGCATGGGCTTTCGAATGCGCTCGTGTTGCCGCACGTGTTGCGCTTCAATGCCGCGGCTGCGGCGCCGCTGTATGCGGAGCTTGCCGATGTCGTCGTGCCCGGCGTGACGGGTAGTGACGAGAGCAAAACTCAGGCGCTGATCCAGCGGCTCGAACAGATGATCGCGGCGACTGCGATTCCGGCGCGACTGCGCGACGTCGGCATCGAGATCAGCGGGTTGGAGCGGATGGCGAGCGATGCGATGTTGCAGACGCGGCTGCTGGTGAACAACCCGCGGCCGGTCAGCGAGGCCGATGCGCTGGCGATTTATGCGGCTGCGTTTTAAGCGGGTGGTTGCGGCGTGGTTGACGGTGCGGCGATGGAGCTACTCGGTTGACGGCCAGGTGGTGTGAGTCCGCTTCGGTCGTTTGGGTGGCTTCGCTCCGTTACGGCGGCTCGGGACGTTACGTAGCACGCATCGGAACATGGCCTTGCCAACAAGGGTGAAATTGCGTTTTTGTCGAAGTAAATTCTGATTTTTGGTGGCACTGACGATCATTTTTTATTGAATTCGACCGATCGAGCCATAAGCCACAATTGGCGTGCAACTTGCATTGATGACTCCACCATTAGTAGCTCAACGGGGACATCATGCGCAAATTCGCCGGTCGGACAGCCATCGCTGTCGCGACGTCAACATTACTCGCCCTCTATGGTTGTGGATCGACGATTAGCCCCGGCGGTACTAGCGGGCTAGGCGGCGGTGGGTTGGGGGGGACTTCAGGAAGTGGGACTTCCGGAGGCGGGACTTCGGGGACGTCAGGGGGGAGCTCGGGTACTTCGGGTACTTCGGGTACTTCGGGTACTTCGGGTACTTCGGGTACTTCGGGTACTTCGGGTACTTCGGGTACTTCGGGTACTTCGGGTACTTCGGGTACTTCGGGTACTTCGGGTACTTCGGGTACTTCGGGCACTTCGGGTACTTCGGGTACTTCGGGCACCTCGGGTACTTCGGGCACCTCGGGTACTTCGGGCACCTCGGGTACTTCGGGTACTTCGGGCACTTCGGGCACCTCGGGTACTTCGGGCACCTCGGGTACTTCGGGCACCTCGGGCACCTCGGGTACTTCGGGTACTTCGGGTACTTCGGGCACTTCGGGCACTTCGGGCACTTCGGGCACTTCGGGCACTTCGGGCACTTCGGGCACCTCAGGCACCTCAGGCACCTCAGGCACCTCAGGCACTTCGGGTACTTCGGGCACTTCGGGCACTTCGGGCACTTCGGGCACTTCGGGCACCTCGGGTACATCGGGCACCTCGGGTACATCGGGCACTTCGGGTACATCAGGCACATCGGGTACTTCGGGCACCTCGGGCACCTCGGGCACCTCGGGCACCTCGGGTACTTCGGGCACCTCGGGTACTTCCGGCACCTCGGGTACTTCCGGCACCTCGGGTACTTCCGGCACCTCGGGTACTTCCGGCACTTCGGGTACTTCGGGTACTTCCGGCACCTCGGGTACTTCCGGCACCTCGGGTACTTCCGGCACCTCGGGTACTTCCGGCACCTCGGGTACTTCCGGCACCTCGGGTACTTCGGGTACTTCGGGTACTTCGGGTACTTCGGGTACTTCGGGTACTTCGGGCACCTCGGGTACTTCCGGCACCTCGGGTACTTCGGGTACTTCGGGTACTTCGGGTACTTCGGGTACTTCGGGTACTTCGGGTACTTCGGGTACTTCGGGCACCTCGGGCACCTCGGGCACCTCCTCCACCCCGCTCGGCAACATCATCACCCAAGGCGGCAACCTGATCACCGCCGTGGGCACGACCGTCGCCGATACAGGCAGCAAGGTCACCGGCACATCGATCCCCGGTGTCGACAGCGGAACCACAACCAATCTCGGCAACGCCCTCACCGATCTCGGCAACGGCGTGAAGGTGCTCGGCAACGGCACAGCCGCAGGTCTCGGCACGGTAGGCAGCGCCGCCAATCCGCTCGGCCCGACGCTCACCTCTACCTCCGGCGTGGTCTCCAACACCGGCGCTGCGGTGACCGCGGTCGGCGGCGTGGTGTCGAGTCTCGGCAGCGGTCCACTGTCGCCGCTCGCTCCGGTGACGTCCGCGCTTGGCGGCGTCGTCGGCGATGTGGGCAAAGGCGTCACATCCGTCGGCTCGGGATTGAACACCGCGCTTTCCAGCGCGCCCGTTCAGCAACTCGAGACGCAACTCAGCTCCGCGATCAATCCGATCACGCTGACCGTCTCGAACACGACGCAGACGCTCGGCAACGCCACCGGTCTCGGCTCTCCGCTCAACAACCTGCTCAGCACGCTAGGCAACGGACTCGACGCAGCCGGCATCAAGGTGTCGGGCGCGACTGGCGATCAGGTCGGGAAGGACATCGGCGGCGTAGTGAGCCAACTGGGCAAAACCGTCACGAGCACGGGCGGCCTGTTCACCGGCGCGACCACCAATCCGCTCGCACCGATCACGGGTCTGCTCGGGCCGCTCGGTGGACTCGGCGGTGCGGGCGGTGGATCGATCTCGATTCCGCCGTTGACGGGGTTGATCGGCAACCTGGGATCACTTGGCGGTGTCGGCGGTTCAGGCGGCGCGGGCGGTGCCGGCGGTCTGTTGGCGCCGATCACGGGTCTGCTCGGCAAGGTCGGATCGCTCGGCGGCAGTGCCGGCGCGGGTGGTCCGCTCACGCCGGTCGTTAGCCTCGTCGGCTCGTTGACGGTCAGCGTGACGGGCGGCGTCAGCGCGTCGCAAGGCGGTGCCGCTACCAATCCCGTGACGGGACTGCTCGGCGGCCTCACAGGCGGTTCGGCCAGCGGTTCGGGCGGCAGCGGTTCGGCCAGCAAGAACCCGCTTGCGCCAGTGACCAACCTGGTCGGCGGATTGCTCGGCGGCGTCGCGGCAGGCAAGTAGATCACCGCTTAAGGCGTGGCGGCCGGGCCTCAAAAAACCAACAACCCGGCCGCCCTTGTTGTCATGACTACGAGGATGACATGAACTCAACCTTCGATACCGTAGCGCACGTCCGCGACACCCGGCCGCAAACCGCGACGCCCTTCTCCGTCGGCCTGCTAGGCATCGCCGCCGGCCTGGGCACGCTCTGGCTCCTGCGCGACAGCACCGCGCTCGACGGCGCGGCTCGCAGCACCGTCGCCTGTCTGGCGATCATCGCGACCATTGCCACCTACGAACTGTTCGTCGCCCGCGTCTATCTACGCCCGAGCGCCGGCCTGACGAGCCGAGCGGTGCGGCCGCTGAGTCTCGCGCGAGTGACGGCGCGTCTGGCCGCGCTCACCTCGGTCTACGCGGGCATCGGCATGCTCTACTGGCTGCTGCCCGAATATCACGGCGCGTTCTACAACCCGTTCTGGTCGCTGATCCGCACACTCGCGCCGTATGTTGTCGTCGTCGCGCCGTTTTACTTCGCGTGGATGGACCGCCATCAGCGCGATACCGACGACGCTTATCTGCTGTGGGCGCGTCTGTTGTTTCGCGGCGAGCGTCCGGCGAATTGGCGCCCGGTGCGCGAAATGCTGGCCGGCTGGATGGTGAAGGCATTCTTCCTGCCGCTGATGATCGTCTACCTGTCCACCAACGCGGACAACCTCAACGCATCGCTGACGATCGCGCTGAACGCGCCCTTCTCGCTGGCGACATTCCGCTTTATGTACGACCTGTCGTTCGCGATGGATCTGATGTTCGGCACGGTGGGCTACCTGTGCACGCTGCGCATACTCGACAGTCACGTGCGCAGCGCGGAACCGACCGCGCTCGGCTGGCTCGTCGCATTGATCTGCTATCAGCCGTTCTGGTCGCTGATCTCGAACCAGTACCTCCATTACGAAGGCTCGATGTTCTGGGACAACTGGCTCATTTCAGTGCCGGTACTGCGAGTGATCTGGGGCACCGTCATCATTGCGTTGCTGACGTGCTACGCGCTCGCCACGATCTCATTCGGCTTGCGGTTTTCGAACCTGACCAACCGCGGCATCGTGACATCCGGGCCTTACCGGTTCACCAAACATCCTGCCTACATTGCGAAGAATCTGTCGTACTGGATGGTCGCGGTGCCGTTCATCGAACCGTTGGGCTGGCGGGTCGCGCTTACGCATTGCTTCGCGCTCGCAGCGGTCAACATGCTGTATTTCCTGCGCGCGAAGACCGAAGAGCGACACCTGATGAACGATCCCGACTACCGGGCTTACGCCGAATGGATCGCCAGGAATGGATTGTTCGCGAGACTGTCCCGTGCGTTCCACTAGGAACGGGATATCGGCACGCAGCGCGACGCACCGCGAACGCCGGTCGATATCGACCGGCGCACTATTTCACAACCGTCGCGTTAGCACACTGGCCAAACCCGCTTGCGGCCGCGAGAACAGCGACCCTTGCAACAAGGCTTGCGGCCAGCGCTTCAACCACTGCAGTTGCGCGTCGGTATCGACGCCGTTCACGACCACCTGTACGTCGAGTGCATGGAGCAGATCCATCAGCGCGGTCATCACCACGTTCGCGCGTGAATCGCGCGGCACGGTGGCCATCAAATCGCGTGCAAGGGTAATGGTGTCGACGTCGAGCGTACCGAGCAGCGCCAACGACGACGCGCCGTTGCCCCACTTGCCCAGCGAAATGCCGGCGCCCGCGTCGCGCAGACCGGCGGTCAGCGTGCGCAACGACAGGAGTTTTGCGGCCTCGGCGCTATCGGCCACTTCGATATCGAGCAGATGCGCGGGCACGTCATATAACGCCGCGACACGCACGAGATCTTCCGCGAACGAACCGAGTATCGCCACTTGTGCGGGCACCGTGATCGCAACCGGCCTCAGCGGCAGCCGCGCGGCGAGACAGTCGCGCAATTCACGGCATACGCCGTCCACCACGAAGCGCGCCATGTCTAGCGCGAGCTGCGGATGGTCGAGCGGCATCATGAAGATGCCCGGAAGCAGCAAACCGTAATCGGGATGTGTCCAACGCACCTGCGCTTCGAGACGCGCCGGCGTGCCGCTCGTGGCACTCGCGACACCCGGCGCACGATAAGCCCCCTGATACACGAGATGAAACTCGCCCGCGCGGAGTCCATCGCGAACGCGGCTTTCGAGTTCACTCAGACCCGACGACGCATCACGCGAATCGTCCGCGTCGTTCTGCGCAGCACACGCAGCACGCGCGATCAATGTAGTTGCAGGTGAGAAGGGTTGGAGGTAGTCGAGCGTGTGCATGGCGGATACGAAATTGATTGAACCTCGCTAACGTACGCACAGCTTATGCCAAGCGCCATCACAACAGTGGTATGAAACACGGGTGGTAGCGCGAAATCACGGAGGGCAATGCTTCACGGCCGCGATATAAAACCTCGCCATGCGCCTCTCCCACTTCGAAAACGTGCGTTCTGGTTCGCTTGTTACGTAGCGTCACGCATCGCGTTACGCGAACCCGCCCATCACAATGGTTGCGCGAGACGACAGTGATAAATCGCCTGCAGTCAGTGAAACAGCACGCCGTGCAACATCACGGAAAGGAGTGAAAGCAGAAACGTTTTCATTGCGATATATCAGCGCAAGATCGTTTGACCGAGCCAAAAAGATTAACTAGTATCGGTTTCAGCGCAGCATGCGACGACCGCGACTCCTCCACATAGTCATTCAGGCAGCCGATGCTACACATCCCTCTCTCCGACGCCGATTGGGCTCGCGTCCAGAGTCTGTTTCCCGAACTTCCCTCTGCGCGCGGGCGGCCCCGCCGTAGCGATCGGGAAATTCTCAATGCCATACTCTGGCTACATCAGCATAAGGAAAAATGGCACAGGCTTCCCGCCACTTTTCCTCCTCAACAGACCTGCTATCTCCGGTATATGACGTGGCGAAAATCGGGCGTGCTGGAGCAGGTTTACGAACGTCTTCCCGTTTGCGATCCGGAGCTTTCCATGTCGTGAATCAGGCGGAAGATTGATTCGGATAACGTAGTTGATTAATGCCTGAAATTTATCGCAATCCATCCGCCGCCCTGTCATGGCGAAGACAGCCTGACGCTCTGAGTGTCGCCGAACAATAACGTCTCGGCGCCTGATCTCCCCGCTGCTAAACGAAGTTCTTCGAGACCGCACCTCTCGGATGCGGCCCCGCTCGTCACCTGCGGGAGTGCCGGGAATTTGTCTCAGATTTCACAACAAACATTACCTATTTTGGTGATTACTCTGCCCAGATCGCAAAACTACAATGTAATCACTGACTACGAACAACAACGTTCGTAGCGCTACAAAGACCCGAACTGGAGGTAGTTCATCATGAAATGGCTCATTCAAGCTGTTGTTATCGCCGCTGCGCTGGCTGCTCCCGTTGCTTCGTTTGCCCAATCCAACCAGCCCGTGACTCGCGCCCAGGTGCGCTCGGAATTGATTCAACTCGAACAGGCCGGTTATCAACCGGGTCGCGCCGACCCGTATTACCCGGCTGACATTCAAGCCGCCCAGGCTCGCGTCGCCGAACAGAACGGCACCGCGCAGGCCGCGCAATCGGGTTACGGTGGTGTGGTAAGCGGCTCGTCGCAAGGCGGCCATCCGGTGGCGTTGGATAACGGTCCGAAGTCGACTTACTTCGGCCACTAAGCCCAACACCCAGCGCGCCGTTCAGACGCGCGACGACTCAAACGAACTGGCCCGCGACCGAGTTTCCCCGATCGCGGGCCAGTTGTGTATTCGGTACCTCCGTCATCGGGCTCCCGATGACTTCGCCTGGATCCATGCGGTCTGGGCGCTTTTTCTCCGCGCCCGTTATGTCACACGCCGGTCATTCGCGCGCGATCAGATCGCCCACCTGACCACGGCCGGTGACGAGACAGCTCGACAGGAAATTTTCGCCCTGGCTGCTGGCCCCGACGTCGCCGAAGCCTTTTTTCATTGCGTTGGCTTTGACCATCGCCGCGCCTTGATGGCACGTAATGGTGCCGATCTCTCCGGCTTGCGCGCGCATCAACGCCCTATCCGCCATCAGATAGCCCAGCAGCAACACCACGGCAATGTAGAACGCTTGTCTCATGGGTTCGTCTCCTCTTTGGAAGAGACTAACGCGAACCATGGACGCACGGTCCTAGGGGTTTCCCGATTGATGGGGTTTCAATGACCCAGATTAAATCAACCGATGCCGCCGTGCGATGAACTATGCGGCGCGGGTGAATCAGGTCTAATCCCTAGAAAACGCAGTTGCCGGAGACCGCGTTGCACGCGCCGCGTGTTCTGCTCGAATAGCAGATAAACCGCATACGCGTACGCATAACAGAGCGCCAGCATGCCCGCGAACACGAGCGCGCCGTGTCCGTCGAATGGAATGCGTCGCCCGACAACCACCGCGGCGACAAACAGAATGAACGAGAAGTGCGTCAGATACAGCGAATACGAGAACCCTGAAAAACGAATCGCAATGCGCGATAACAGCGCGGGCCGCAATCTCACGTTTTCCCAGAGTATGCAGCGCAGAAACACGAAACACGGTACGCCGACGATCCAGTCGTTGGCGAGCAGGAATAGACGCGAGCACACCAGCGCGGCGAGCAGCACCGAGCCGCTGGCGAGCGTGAACCACGGCCACCCGGTTCGCGCGCTACGCGCCGGAAAGCGCTGCTCCAGCACCACGAGCAACACGCCGAGCAGCCACAAACCGAAACCGCTCAGCAGCGACGGAAACGCGATCATCGTGCCCACCCCGAACGCCACGGCGGCCCATGCTCGAATGTCCCGGCGCCGCCGCAACAGGACGAAGCAGGCGGGAAACCACAGGTAGTACCAGAATTCGTTGGCGAGGCTCCATAACGGTCCATTGGATCCATAAGTGCCGCATGCGAGAGTTTGCAGAAACACGAGATTGCACGCGAACGTCGCCTGCCCGAGATGCGACGCGACGTTGATCTGCTGATCGAACGTGCCCTCGGTGCCGAGATAAAACGGCCCGCCTGCGAGCGCGATGCCCATGCGATCCCAAAACAGCGTCAGCAGCAGCGCGGGGATCAACACGACCCAGAGTCGCGACAGTCGCTCGGTGAGATAGCGCGGCCAGCTCCACGTCCCCGCAGCGGTCTGCCGCAGCACGGAACCGCCGACAAAGTAGCCGCTCAGCAGAAAGAACACGATCACCGCGGTGTGGCCGTAGTTGCTGACGAAATAGAAAGCCTTGGCCGCCAGGCCGATGCCGGCATTCGCGCGGTAATCGGCAAACATCAGATTGCGCAGATGACTGACGCACACCGTGCCTGCCGCCAGGGCGCGAATCAGGTCGAGCGTGTCGCAATGAGGTTTGCCGGAGGGCGCCATATGAGCCGGAAGCGGACGAAAGGTTGTCCGCCAAACTAAGGCTCATGGGCTTTTGATTCAGTACGTTCGCCCACACTGAACGTGAAGCGTGGGCCGTCGATGCAGGCGGACGCCGTTCATGTCATCCGCGTGCATTTCGCATCGACGCCCTACAGAGGTGCTATAGAGGCGCTACCAACGCTCTACAAACGCGCTTCGATCTGCGCGATGCGTGTTTCGATCGCGTTGCGCACCAGACCGTTCGACGGCACCATCAACAGCGAAGAGCCGATGATCTGATACACCCGGTTGCGCCGTACTTTGGACACGTTCTGCGGATCGAGCCACACGTCGTTATCCACTAGCAGCAACAGCGTCTCCAGTCCGATCAGAATCGGCCACAGACACGCGAGCCGCAAACGCACGGAAAACGCGGGAATCGCCAGCGTGTAGTCGAGCGCTTCGCGGAAATGCTCGAGCGACTTGCGCAGCAACTCGACCAGCAGCGGCTTCGCGCGCGCGGAATTGGCCGGCAGCAGCAGGTCGTGTGGGCTTAGGCCGTGTCGATCCAGCAGCGTCTGCGGCAGATAGCAACGGCCGATCCGCAAATCCTTGCCGCAATCGCGCAGCACGTTGGTCAACTGCAGCGCCTTGCCGAAACGCACGCCGCGGCGCTCCATGGTGTCGGGCGCCTCTTTCAGGGTGCCCGGCATATGCGCGTATGTCATCGTGGTCCAGAATTCGCCGACGCAGCCCGCCACCAGATACGTGTAGCGATCGAGGTCGTCGTAGTCGCGCAGCGCCGCGAGTTGGCCGGAGCGTTCGTCGGGGAAGGTGCGCAGATCGAATTCCATGCCCTCGGTGAGCGTCGAGACGATCCCACGCACGGCCTTACGATCGGACTCGCTCAATTGCGACAACACGTCGAGCGCGGGGCTCAGCGATTCGAGCAGGACTTTTTCATCCGACTGGGTCTGCTGACCCGCGACCTCGGCGGCCATGCGATGGAACAGCGTGCCGTCGACCGGCGTGCCGTTCACCTGGGCACGCAGCGATAGCAGCAGTGCGAGGCGTTGTTCGGGCGAGATCAGCGAGGTGTCCGCGATCGTATCGGCGGCGCGCGCCAGCAGGTACGCGAGGCCGATCGGATCGCGCATGCCGGTGGGCAGCACGCGGAGCGTGAGATAGAAGGAGCGTGAAACGCCTTTCAGCAACGGACCAAGAAGAAAGGCCCGGGTCGGATTCGACATGGATGGGATCAGGTCAGGATTGGCAACGAGCGAGCAAAAGCCGGTAAAAAAACGGCCGCTGCGGGATTGTATACGGCGCGCCGCCAGCGCCGCGCCGTGTCCCGCCCCACCTGCCGTTCGCCAACCGCGTCGGGGCCGGATAGAATCCCCACCATCCAACGCCGACGCGCGCCAGCGCCGCCTATCAGCAGGAACGCGGATTGCTATCAAGCTAGGTTCGAGCAACGGCCGCGTCACGCAATAGCCGTCGCTTCTCCGCACTTTGAACGACACATCGACATGACTATCCACGAATCCCAGACGTCTTCCTCGCCGGAGCCCAGCGGCTCGAGCGCGGCCCGGAATGACGCGGCCCGCGCCAATGTGGAAACGGGTGTGCCGGGGCTCGACGAGATCCTGGGCGGCGGGCTGGTCCGCGGCGGCGTCTATCTGCTGGAAGGCATGGCCGGCGCGGGCAAGACGATCCTGTCGAGCCAGATCGGCTTTCATCGCGTAAGCCGGGGCGAAAAGGTGCTGTACATGACCTTGATCGCCGAATCGCACGACAAACTGCTGAGCCACCTCAAAGGCCTGAGTTTCTTCGACGAGAACGCGGTCGCGCAGCAAATGCTATTCGTGTCCGGCTACCACGAATTGATGCAGGACGGCCTCGACGGCTTCCTGAAACTGATCGCGTCGAGCATCTACGACTACCGGCCGAGCCTGATGATCATCGACGGGTTTCGCAGCGCGCGCGAATTCAGCGAAACCGAACTGTCGCTGTCGAAGTTCATCCACGAGCTGAACGCGCTGGTCGCGGCCATGGACTGCACCACCTTGCTACTCGCGCCGCTCTCGGGCAACGAGCCGCATCCGGAGCACACGCTGGTCGACGGCCTGATCGAGCTGAACCGCTATAACGACGGCATGCGCCGCGCCCGCGAAATCGAAGTGCACAAGATGCGCGCGCGCAATCACTTGATGGGCAAGCACTTCTTCCGCATCGCCGAAAGCGGCCTGCTGATGTTCCCGCGCATGGAGGCGCAGTGCGCCGCGCCGCCCGGGCCGGTGGATCTGAAATCGCGCCTCGGCTTCGGTCTGCCGCATCTCGACGCCCTGCTCGGCGGCGGCTTCGCACAAGGCTCCACGACCACGCTGATCGGGCCGTCGGGCGTCGGCAAGACGCTCCTCTGCCTGCAATTCCTCGCGGCCGGCGTGGCGCGCGGCGAACGCTGCGTGTACCTGGGCTTTTACGAAGGGCCTCAGCGGTTGATCGGCAAGGCCGAGGCCGTATCGATCGCGCTGGCCGACGCGCACGCGGACGGCCGCCTGATGATTCAATGGCAGCCGGCTATTGAACTTGCCGTCGACGAACTCGCGGCCACCGCGCTCGCAACGGTCAAACGAATCGGCGCCACGCGTATCGTGATCGACGGCGTGGAGGGATTCCGCGACTCGGCGCTGCGCACCGAGCGCTTCGGCCTGTTCCTCAATGCCTTTCTGCACCAGCTTCGCGAAGCCTGCGTCACCACGCTGCTCACGGAGGAGTTACCGCTGTACGCCGACCCCGGCCACGCGAAGAGCGTGCGCGTGTCGGCCTTGACCGAAAACCTCGTGCTGTTGCGCTACGCCGAAACCGACGCTGGTTTGCGCCGGATGATTTCCGTGGTCAAGCAACGCGAAAGCGCGCACGACACGTCGTTGCGCGAGCTGGTGATTTCGTCCGACGGTCTCGACGTGATCGCGAGCGCGGTCGGTCCCGCCAGTGTGGTGTCGGCGCCCGGCTTGTCGGCCACGCTGCAACCGCGACGAAATCCCTAGCCGCCCATGAAAACCATTCTGGTCGTGGACGACGAGTTCGACATTCTCACGGTCTGGCGACTGCTGCTGGAGCGGCATGGCTATACGGTGCTGACGGCGTCGAACGGAGCCGCCGCGCTCGAACAGATACGCAAGACCCGGCCCGACATCATCGTGTCGGATTGCATGATGCCGATCATGTCCGGGCAGCAACTGTGCGCGGTGCTGAACGCCGACGCCGATCTACGCGATATTCCGATCCTGCTCTGCAGTGCGGCGGCGGACATCGCCGTCCAGCCAAATCCTCATATCGAATACGCGCGCAAGCCGCTTTCGTTCGACACCCTGCTGCAGACGCTGCAACGCCTCGCCCCGTAATCAGGCAGCGGACGGCCAGCGGCCGTTCCGGTGCCGGCCACCCTGTGGCTGGCTAACTCCGCCGGCCCGCCTGTTCTCCCTTCCCGTTCCGCGCTCTAGGTAAAACCCCCGATTCCTCGCGCCCCTCAGTCGGACTACTCTCGGCCAATCCATTTAATAGAACATCGTTCTGTCTAATAGAACGATTGGAAGCCGAGACCGCCAAAGGAGGATTCCATGGCCAGCCTGCCGATCGATGCGCGACGCGCGTCGTCCGATTCAACCGCCGGGACGCCGGGGCTCACGCCCGGCATCAACGCGCGCATCGACCGTCTGCCCGCCACGCGCGCGGTGTGGATGCTGGTATTCCTGCTGTCGATCGGCGGCTGGTTCGAGTTCTACGATCTGTTTTTCACCGCCTATGTCGGGCCCGGCCTCGTCAAGACCGGCATGTACGCAACGACCACCGCGTCGTTCTTCGGCGTGTCGGGTCTCGGCGCGTTCGTGGCGGCGTCGTTCGCCGGGCTGTTCATCGGCACGTTCTTTCTGGCGGGCATGGCCGACCGTTATGGCCGCAAGACCGTCTTTACCGTGTCGCTGCTGTGGTACTCCGTCGCCACGCTCGTCATGGCGTTCCAAACCTCGGCGCCGGCCATCAATCTGTGGCGGCTGATCGCCGGCATCGGTGTGGGTGTCGAACTGGTGACGATCGACACCTACGTCAGCGAACTCGTGCCGAAGCATCTGCGCGGCCGCGCGTTCGCGTTCGTCCATCTCGTGCAGTACACCGCCGTGCCCTCGGTCGCGTTCCTTGCGTGGTGGCTGGTGCCACGCACGCCGTTCGGACTCGATGGCTGGCGCTGGGTCGTCATCATCGGCGCATTGGGCGCGGTGGTGGTATGGGCGATTCGCCGTCGCGTGCCGGAAAGCCCGCGCTGGCTCGCGCAACAAGGACGCACCGCCGAAGCCGAGCAGGTGTTGCAGACGCTGGAAGCCAAGGTCGCCGCGCAATACGGCAAGCCGTTGCCGCCGCCCGTGCCGACCGTCGAACCGGCCACGACCAAAGCCGCTTTCCGCGAAATCTGGCAACCGCCGTATCGCCGTCGCGCGATCACGATGCTCGTGTTCAACCTGTTCCAGGCGATCGGGTTTTACGGCTTCGCTTCGTGGGTGCCGACCCTGCTGGTGTCCAAAGGCGTGACGATCACGCACAGCCTGCTGTATTCGTTCGTCATTGCGATTTCGAATCCGTTCGGACCGTTGCTCGGCATGGCGATCGCGGACCGGATCGAACGCAAGACGCTGATCGTGCTGTCGGCACTCGGCATTGTCATTTTCGGCAGCCTCTTTGCCACGCAAACCTCGCCCGCCATGCTGATGACGCTCGGTGTGCTGATCACGTTGTGCGGCACGCTGCTCTCGGTCGGCTATCACGCGTATCAAACCGAGCTCTTCCCCACGCGGTTGCGAGCACGCGCCGTCGGCTTCGTTTATTCGATGTCGCGCCTGTCCGCGATGTTCTCGGGCTTCATGATCGCGTTCGCGTTGCGTCACTTCGACGTAACCGGTGTGTTCGCGCTCATCAGCGTGTCGATGGTGATGGTGATGGGCGCAATCGGCATTTTCGGGCCGCGCACCAACAACCTCAATCTCGACGAAATCTCGCATTGAACCAGAGGCTTTTGACATGACGCTGCCATTGGCTGGAGTCCGCGTACTGGACTTATCGAATGTATTGGCGGGGCCGTTTTGCGCTTATCAACTCGCGCTGCTCGGCGCCGAAGTAATCAAGGTCGAGCATCCCGAAGGCGGCGATCTCGCGCGACGGCTGGGCGCCGACAAGGAAGCGTCGGCGCGCAACATGGGCGCCTCGTTCGTCGCGGTCAACGCGGGCAAGCAGTCCGTCACGCTCAATCTGAAAGATCCGCGCGGCAAGGAAATTCTGCGTGAGCTCGTCAAGACCGCCGACGTGCTCGTCGAAAATTTCCGGCCCGGCGTGATGACGCGCCTCGGGCTCGATTTCGACGCGCTGCGCGAGGTCAATCCGAAGCTCGTGTATTGCGCGATCTCCGGCTTCGGCATGGACGGCGAGTTCGCGAAGCGCCCGGCCTACGATCAGATCATTCAAGGCATTTCCGGTGTGATGAGCGTGACCGGCGACGCCGACAGCGCACCGTTACGCGTCGGCTATCCGGTGTCGGACACCGTGGGCGGCCTCACCGCCGCGTTCGGCATTTGCGCGGCGCTGCTCGACGCGCGGACCACCGGACACGGCCGCATGCTCGACGTGTCGATGCTCGAAGCCACGCTCGCGACCATGGGTTGGGTCGTGTCGAACTACCTGAACGCCGGTGTCACGCCGACGCCGATGGGCAACGAGAATTTCACTGCGGCGCCCTCGGGCACCTTCAAGACCGGCGACGGCCCGCTCAATATCGCGGCCAACGAAAACAAACAGTTCGCGAGCCTGTGCGAACTGATCGGCCGCGCGGACCTGCTCGACGATCCGCGCTTCGCCGAACGCAATGCGCGCAAGGTGAATCGCGCGGCGTTGAAGGCGGAGATCGAAGCCGCCCTCGCGAACGACAGCGCCTCGAACTGGGAAGCGAAGTGCTTCGAAGCGGGCGTGCCGGCCGGCCGCGTGATGTCGGTGCCGGAAATTCTCGCGCATCCGCATCTGGAATCGCGCGCGTTTATCCGCGAATTTGCCGGCACGCAAGACACCGACCGGCAACGCGTGACGCGCGCGGGTTTCCGTCTGCATGACGCGGATACCGCGCCCGCCACCCCTGCGCCAGTCCTTTCGGCGCATACCCGCGAACAACTCGGCGCGCTCGGCTACGACGACGCGCACATCGACCAACTGCGCGCCGAAGGAGTGATCTGACCATGACGCAAACATTCGACGCGGCCAGGCTCGCCGCCGACTATTGGAGCACCGCCATCATCGACATCCACCCGGGGTCGATCAAGGTGCGCGGCTTTCCGATTCAGGAGCTGATCGGCAACGTCAGCTTTCCGCAGATGATATGGCTGATGCTGCGCGGCGAATTGCCCGACGCGGCGCAGGCGCGTTTGTTCGAAGCCGCGCTGGTGGCTTCCGTCGATCATGGCCCCCATGCGCCTTCCATTGCGATTTCGCGGATGGCGACCAGTTGCGGCCTGCCCTTGAACGGCGCGATGGCCTCGGCGATCAACGCGCTGGACGACGTGCACGGCGGCGCCGGACAGCAGGCGGTCGAGCTGTACGACTCGATCGGCGCACTGATGGAAGCGGGCGCGACGCTGGAACACGCGGTCGAACAAGGCGTGGATGCCTTCACCACGGCGCACGGCAAATATCTGCCCGGTTTCGGCCACCGTTTCCATCCGGTCGATCCGCGCGCGGTGCGACTGCTTGCGCTGGTCGACGCGAGCGTCGCCGAGGGGCACATCAGCGGACGCTATGCGACGATCGCGCGCGGCATCGAGGCGCTGCTCCAGCGCCGCAAGAGCAAACCCGTGCCGATGAATATCGACGGCGCGACTGCGGTGATCTACGCCGAACTCGGTTTCGCGCCGGAACTGGCGCGTGGCGTTTTCTGCCTGTCGCGTGCGGTCGGGATTCTGTCGCACGCGTGGGAACAGCGCGGACGCCATGAGCGCAACAAAGGGCCGATGCCGCGTCAGATGGACTACACGTACACGGGCGAGCCGGAGCGTCATCTGCCCTGAGCGGGCGGCCCGCGATGCCCCGATCCACCTTGAGACGCTTGCGCGATTTGTTGAGCTTTTCCCGCGTTTACGGCTATGCCGCCGCCTTTTACAGTACGTCATCGAACGCGTAGGCCAGAACATCGGAGCGCGTCGCAACGACAGTCGGAGGTACGGTGATGAACGGCAATCGTGGGACGATTCCAGTGAGTTTCTTCGGTATCGCGGTGGGCGCGCTGGCGCTTGCCAATCTGTGGCGCGTGGCGATCAAGGTGTGGGACCTGCCCGCCGAAATCGGACCGTTGATGACGGCCGTCGCGCTGGCCGTCTGGCTGGCCGTGCTGGTGGCGTACGGACGTAAATGGCTGACGAATGCCGACGAAGCACGCGCCGAAATGCAGCACCCGGTGCAGTCGTCGTTCGCGGCGCTCGTGCCGGTGTCGAGCCTGCTGGCCGCGCAACTGCTGCAGCCTTATGAGCATCGGTTGGCGCTCGGTGTATTCGGCGCGGCCATGGTGGGGCAACTGGCTCTCGGTGCTTATCTGCACGGACGGCTCTGGAAAGGCGGCCGTAACCCTGAACTGACCACGCCCGCCATGTACCTGCCGAGTGTCGCATCGAGCTTCGTTGCGGGTACGGCGGCGGCCTCGTTCGGTTTTCATCAACTCGGCGTACTGTTTTTCGGCGCAGGCCTGTTTTCATGGCTCGCCATTGAATCGATGCTGCTGCACCGCGCCGCCGTGCTCGAACCGCTGCCGGCCGCGTTGCGCCCCGTGCTCGGCATTCAGCTTGCCCCGCCGGTTGTCGGCGGCGTGGCCTACCTGAGCCTGACCAGCGGTACGCCGGATCTGTTCGCACTGATGTTGCTCGGTTATGGTCTCTACCAGGCCGTGATGCTGCTGCGCCTGCTGCCGTGGATCCGCCAGCAAGCCTTCGCACCCGGTTACTGGGCCTTCAGTTTCGGCGTAGCCGCACTGCCGACAATGGCTGCCCGGATGGTCGAACGCGGTGCGACGGGTCCGATCGAATGGGCTGCACCGATTCTGTTTATCGCCGCGAACGTGATCATCGGCATTCTGGCGGTGAAGACGGTGAGCTTGCTGGTGCAAGGCAAGCTGCTTCCGCCGGCTGCCGCACGGGCTCCGTCGGCGGCACAAGTGCCGGTCGGTTCGAAAATCGCAAAGTGCCACTAAACCGCCAAATATTCACGGCAGCCGATTGAGCGAGGCGCATAACCGGCCTCGCTCAATCGCTTCAACGCCACACCCCTCGCTTCAATCCCTGCAGTTTTCCACACCCCAGTCTGGTCAAACGGACTGCACCACCAACGCCCCCACCTGCGCAATGGCCGCATTGCAGCGCGCCGCGTCGCCATCCGTTCCGGTGAGATAAACCGCCACCAGCACCGGCCCGCGTCCAGGCGGCCACAGAATCGCGATGTCGTTGGCCGTGCCATGATCGCCGGTACCAGTCTTGTCGCCGACGCCCCAATCCTGCGGCAGCTTCGCGCGAATCCGCGCGCCGCCGGTTTCATTCGCCACTAGCCACGCAAGGAGTTGCGCCCGAGAGGATGCAGACAAATGCTCGCCGAGCACCAGTTCGCGCAAGTTGCCAAGCATCGCATTCGGCGTGCTGGTGTCGCGCGGATCGCCGGGAATCGCTTCGTTGAGCGTCGGCTCGATGCGATCCAGACGCGTAATGCCGTCGCCGAGATCACGCGCAAATGCGGTCAATCCGGCCGGACCGCCGAACGTGCTTAGCAACAGATTGGCTGCCGTGTTGTCGCTCAGCGTGATCGCCGCCTTGCACAAATCGGCGATGCTCATGCCCGCTTCGCCGGTTCGCTCACGCGTATGCCGGCTCGTGGCCGGCGAGTTCGGCACCACGTCGCGCTGCGAGAAAACGATGCGACGCGCGAGCGACTCCTGACCGCGATCCACGCGCGTCAGCACCGCGCCCGCTGCCAGCACCTTGAACGTGCTGCACATCGGAAAACGCTCGTCGGTGCGCAGGCCGGCGTGCAGACCCGAGGTCGTATCGACGATCGATACACCGAGCCGGCCGCCGCTTTCCGCCTCGATCCGCGCGAGCCGCCGGCGGATCGTTTCCGCTTTCGCCAGTTCCCGTTCCGGCGGCGCGTTGCCCGTTTTCGGCGCCGCCTTGCCGAACGCGCCCACGCTGCCAACCGCAACGCCAGCTATCGACACACCCAGCATCGCGCCCGCGAATTTCCGTCTCGTGATCATTGCCGCTCCTTATGTGAAGCCGCAACTATCGGTTTTCCGCCGCGCGCTGACAAACGATGATAAGTTAGACGACTCCCAAGAAAAACTTATGACTTCGTCATGCGACCTTATCTGCCGTTGAACGCGCTACGGGCCTTCGAATCGTCGGCCCGACACTTGAGTTTCACGCGCGCGGCGCTCGAATTGAACGTGACCCAGGCGGCCGTGAGCCAGCAGGTCAGAACACTGGAAGAGCGTCTCGGCACCGCGCTTTTCAAGCGCCTGCCGCGCGGCCTCGCCATGACCGACGAAGGTCTCGCGCTGCGTCCGGTCCTGACCGACGCGTTCGATCGCATCGAAGCGGTACTCAAGCAGTTCGAAGGCGGCCACTTCCATGAAGTGTTGACGGTCGGCGTGGTGGGCACGTTTGCGGTCGGCTGGCTGATGCCGCGCCTCAAGTCGTTCCGCGACGCGCATCCGTTTGTCGAACTGCGACTGCAGACGAACAACAACCTGGTCGATCTCGCCACCGAAGGCCTCGACTTCGCGATCCGTTTCGGCGACGGCACGTGGCCCGGTTCGCTCGCCACGCGCCTGCTCGATGCGCCGCTGTCGCTGCTGTGCGCGCCCGAGATTGCCCGGCGTCTGTCGAAGCCCGCCGATCTCGTCGACGAAACCTTGCTGCGCTCCTATCGCAGCGACGACTGGATGAACTGGTTCAACGCGGCCGGCATTCCGCCACGGCCGGTTCGCGGGCCGGTGTTCGATTCATCGCGCTTGATGGTGGAAGCGGCCATGCAGGGCGCGGGGATCGCGCTCGCGCCCGCACTGATGTTCGGTCATGAGATCAACACAGGGCGGCTGGTGCGCCCATTCGATGTCGAGGTCCACGCGGGCAGCTATTGGCTGACCTGTCTGAAGGGCAAACCGATGACGCCGGCCATGCTGCTGTTCAGCCAGTGGATCGTCACGGAAGCGGCAGCCCAACCCTCCAGTTAGGAAAGCGCCGCCCGGCGATGGCCGTTCATGGCCGGCCGCTCGGCTTGCGGCGGGAACACGTTCCACGAGCCGTCGTCGTGGCGAAAGAAGAAGATCGACAGCAAGCCGCCTGGCCGCAACGCTTCCACGCAGACATAGCGCTGATGCGAAGCGCGGTGGCAAAACCGCACGACGCGGGCGGGCATCGACGGGGTCGGGGCGAGCCATTTGTCGACAGCCCAGTGCAAGGTCTTTTCTGCGGCAACCATGATGCTCTCCTCAAAACGTTCGATCTCTGAAATCTGAATTCCGTGTGATGCGCTCACGCCAGTTGCGCGCCGAGTCGGGCGGCAGTCTGAACACCCCGGTTGCCACTTTCGACAAAAGCCTTCACGAGGCACACCAGCGTTTGCATGCCGGCACGCGGATGACGCAAGCAGCAATGCACCTGTTCGCTACGGCTTTCGCCGAGCAGGCACCATGCGCAAAAGTGTTCGCAATTGTTGGTCAGCAGGCGGTAACGGTTTTCACCGAGACGGGAACGCGCGCGGCTCACCGCTTCGTCGCCGACATAGCGGGCGGACGGCGTAGCGCGAACCGTCAGCGGATGGCCGGCGGCGAAGCGTTCTAGTTCCACTTCTTCCACCGGACCGCGATGCGTCGAGCTTGCGAAGCCCGCGTAGTGCACCACGCGGCCGTTGCCGACATAGATGCCGTGATGTTCGTAACCCCGGCGTTGCGTGACGAGGTGCGCGCCGATCGGCAGGTCGATGGTGGACGCTTCTTCGCTGGCTGCGTGATTCGTCGGGAGAAGGTAGGTGTTCATGGCTGGCCTCGCATCAATTTCCAACACTGTTGCGAGAGCTTTTGCATGATCCGGGCCATGCGCGGCGAAGCCTTTGTTTAAAGGGCACAACGCCATACCCACGGCGATTCGGCGGGGCAATGTGTGCGTGTCGAGCCAACAGAATTCGATGCGAAATGTTGGTGCGTGTCACGCTGTTGCGGACACGTTACGGGGTAACAGAGCGGACACTGGCGAAGCGCTACCCGCCGTTTCGAAGTGTTGGGTCCCACACCGGTTCGCGCTCGCGCTTGTTGGCCGAAAGCCGACCTCTAACGCACCGCACATCGCCTTGCAGTTTGGGCTGAGGAGCGCAATCGCCCAGCCACCAACCCGTTGCGGACACAACGTCGAACGCCGCCGCTCATTGGCATAACCCTTGCACCATCGAGTTCAAATCCCAGTTAACAACGCGCATGACGCACGCGGCCAACCGGAGAACGATATGGCTTCCATCACAGTGAACGACCTCACGCTCAACCTCGCGCTCGACCGTAAAGCGATGGCGGCGATCCGCGGCGGCGGCGGCGCGCCGTGGGTATATGGCTGGATTCAACCTTATGTGCGGGAAACGCCGAGCATTGGTCCGGTCGTCAACCTGTACGAGGTGTCCAACAACTTCTATGCTAACCAGATGATCAACCAGTTCCAGTCGGTCGACGTCCACAATACCGGCGCGAATTCGAACATCAACGTTTCCCCCGACGCACGCAGCAGAAACGATACGGTGTAGCCGTTGTGACCTGTGCCAGCCCCTTTCGCTGGACGTCGTCCGCCCGTTCCGACGCCGGACGCGTCCGCGAGATCAACGAAGATGCCTGCCTCGACCAGCCCGAACTCGGACGCTGGGCCGTCGCCGACGGCATGGGCGGGCACGCGGTCGGCGATCTGGCGAGCCGCCTCGTGATCGACACGCTGAGCCGGCTCGCCTCGACCGTCAGCATGAAGACGTGCGTCGCCGATGCGCGTGCGCGCCTGCAGGCCGCGAACCGCCAACTCAGGGACGAAGCCGCGCGTCGCCAGGTGCAGCGTATCGGCAGCACGGTCGTGGCGATGATTGCGTGCGACCGCTTCTGCGCTTACGTGTGGGCCGGCGACAGCCGTCTATATCTGGCGCGCGAAGGCAGCCTGCGCCAACTCACGCGCGATCATAGTCAGGTGGAACAGCTCAAGTCGCTCGGCGTGATTACCGAAGAAGAGGCGCGCCATCATCCCGCGCAACATATGATCACTCGCGCGGTCGGCGCCACGGATTCGCTCGAACTCGACGACGATGCCATTGAAGTCGCGGACGGCGACATCTTTCTGCTGTGCAGCGATGGACTCAGCAACGAGGTTGATGACAATGAAATACTCACCGTGCTAACTACGGCTGCCGGCGACACGGCATCGGAGGAATTGATCGCGCTGGCACTAGCACGGGGAGGTCGCGACAACATCACCGCCGTGGTGGTGCACGCGGAAGATCCCTATGCGTCGGATAAAACGCTGTTGAATCCAGCGCCGTAGCAAATTCATGCGTCGCTGTCTTCCTCATCGTGCCCGTCGTTCTTATTCGCGGCTGCCGTATTCCGATTGCGAAAGTCCTTCGAGTGCAGCCCGTGTTTTTTTAGCAGCATTTGCAAATGCGAGCGGTTCATATCGATGCGCCGCGCCAGTTCGGCCACCGTGCCACTCACTTCGCGCAGGCCTCGCTCGAGAAAGGCTTTTTCGGCGTCGTCGCTGGCGGCACGCTTGGCGTCGCTCAATGACATCAGATTCGCCACGCTGATCGGTTGCTGGCCGTTGGCGCTCGCCGCGTTCGCTAACGACGCCGCCGACCCCGGCGCCGCCGGCCGCATGTCGACCGGCAAGTGATCGATGTCCGCCATGCCGCCGGCGAGACACGACAACCGGTACATCACGTTGCGCAGCTCGCGGATATTCCCCGGGTACGCGTAATTCAGCAGAAAATCGCGCAAACGGGGGGTCAATCTGATCGGCCTGCGTTTCAACGAACCGGCCGCCTCGTCGCCGAACCATGCAATCAGCAACGGTATCTCGTCGCGACGTTCGCGCAATGGCGGCAGCGTGACGTGAATCACACTCAGACGGTAAAACAGATCCTCACGAAACCGGCCCTCTTCGCTGAGTTGCCGCAAATTGCGATTGGTCGCCGCGACAATGCGGGTGTCCACCGCGATCGTTTCGTCGGAACCTACCCGTTGAATCTCGTGCGCTTCGAGCACGCGCAGTAGCTTCACCTGGCCCGCCAGCGGCAACTCGCCGATTTCGTCGAGAAAGATCGTGCCGGTATGCGCGCTTTCGAATTTCCCTTTACGATCATTCGAGGCCCCGGTGAACGCGCCCTTCCGATGCCCGAACAATTCCGATTCAAGCAGGTTGTCGGGAATCGCGCCGCAATTCACCGAAATAAACGGCTTGTCCGCTCGCGATCCGTTTGCATGGACCACTTTCGCCATCAGCTCCTTGCCGGTGCCGCTTTCCCCGTCGATCAACACCGGCAGATCGGTCGGCGCAGCCTTCTCCGCGATTTCGAGCGATTCGAGCAGGCGCGGATTGTCGCCGAACGTGCCTTCGAAAATAAAGCTGCGCTCCAGCAGCGCTTTTCTGCGCGCACTGCGGGAGAGTTCGACACGCTCCTGCGGACCGGCGGCCACGGCCGCCTGCACGAAACGCTCCTTGTGCGAGAGTTGCATCACCTCGTCGCGCAACGACGTGGCTTGCCGCAAGAGCTTGTCGATATCGCCACGCTCCAGCCGCGACGACCAGCGCAGCGTGGAACGCAAAATCTCGATCCGTTCCAGCAGTCCGGCATAAGAAATTGCCGGGCTCGTCTCCTCAATCTGGTCGAGTATTTTCATCATCACGCGCTCAGCTGTTTCTGGACCAGTTGGTAATACATGCCGCCGCGTGCGATCAGTTCGTCGTGACGCCCCTGTTCGACGATCGCTCCCTCATACAGCACGATAATCTTGTCCGCACGCATGATCGTGCTGAGCCGATGCGCAATGATCACCGCCGTTCGGCCCTTCAGAATGTCGTGCATATTGCCGAGGATATTGCTTTCCGACTGCGAATCCAGCGCGGAGGTGGCCTCGTCGAAAACCAGCAGACGTGGATCGTGATACAGCGCACGCGCAATGCAAAGCCGCTGGATCTGCCCGCCGGAGAGCCCAATCCCCCGCTCGCCGACAATCTGCTCATAGCCGAGCGGCATCTTGCTGATAAAGGCGTGCGCGTCGGCCATCTTCGCGACTTCCTCGATACGGCGCCGCTCGGGCGCGTCGTCGCCGCTCGCAATGTTCTCCGCAATCGTGCCGGAGAACAGTAGATTGCTCTGCATCACATAGCCGATCTGCGCGCGGTAATAGGCTTTGTCGACCACACCGAGATCGTAGCCGTCGATCGTCATCTTGCCCTCGCTCGGCGTGTAGAAACCGACTAGTAACTTGGCCAGGGTCGTTTTACCAGAACCGCTGCGCCCCACGATCGCCACCAGCTCACCCGGTTTGATGTCGAAGCTGATGTTCTCAAGCACGTACGACGAATCATTGTCGCCGTAACGGAAATAGACACCGCTCAGGCTGATTTCGCCTTGCAGTTCGGGCAGCATCACGCGCGACGGCAAATCCTGCGGCTTCTGCTCGGGCTCGATATCGAGCACGTCACCGAGGCGTTCCATCGCCACGCCTGCATCATTCAACATGCTCCACAAGCCGACCAGTCCCATCAACGGACCCAGTACGCTGCCCATGAACGCATTAAAGGCAATCAACTGACCGATCGTCATCTCACGCGCCAGCACCAGATTTGCACCGACCCAGAGAATGGCGATGGTCGTTGCCGCATTCAGCAATTGACTGCCAAGGCCGACGAGTATGTTGAATGCGTGAGCGCGATATTGCACTTCAAGCGCCTTTGCGTACTTCTTCTCCCAACGCAATCGCACCGGCCGCTCGATCCCCATACCCTTGATCGTTTCCACCCCGGCGAGCGCTTCCATCAGAAACGACTTCGACTCCGTCGACGCAGTGAAGACCTCGCGCGCGTAACCTTTAATTTTGGGGGTGGCGATCGCGGTCAACGCCATGATCGGAATCACGAACGCGATCAGCACCAGCGTCATCTTCACGTTGTAGACAAACATGATCGTGAAGTAGATGAACACCATCAGCAGGTTCAGCGCCGTGGTCACCGTGGATTCGGTGAGAAACGCGCGAATCGTCTGGTTCTCCTGGAAGCGCGCGAAGATATCGCCGGTCTTACGCTTGGCGAAAAACGAAAATGGCAGCGACAGCGTGTGCTTGAAGAACTGCGACATCATCGCAAAGTCCATGTTGCGCACCATGAAGTTCGCGAGGTAGGCGCGAATCGACGACATCAATTGCGAAAACACGTTGGCGATAATCAGGCCGCCAATCAGCAGATGCAGCAGACTGACGTTCTGATGCACGATCACGCCGTCCAGAATGTTCTGGATAATCAGCGGGGGAATCACGCCTAATACCTGGATCACAAAGGTGGCGAGAAACAGGTGGCCGAGAATCTTCTTGTACGGCGTGAGGTAGCCGACAAAGCGTATCCACGGCGAACGGGCAGCCGACATTTGCAATAGATGCGGGCCACCCGTAAAGAGCAGACAGGTGCCGCTCCAGCCGCGCTCGAAATCCTCGACGCTCAGCTTTCTGAACCCGACCGCCGGGTCCGCCACCCAAACGTAGTCTTTGGAGAGCCCGTACACCACCACGTAGTGATAGCCCTCCCAATGCACGATGAACGGCAGATCGAAGCCCCGCAACGAGTCGAACGTGCACTGCACGCCACGCGCAGTGAAACCGAGCGATTCACCGGCGCGTGCGAGACTGTCGAGTGTCGCGCCCTGGGTCGTGACGTTGGCCAGCTCGCGCAACTTGCCGAGCGTCATGGGAATGCCGTAGTGGCGGCACACCATCGCGAGGCACGCGGCGCCGCAATCCATTTCCTCCGCCTGCTCGACCAGCGCGAAGCGTTTGATGACCTTTTCGCCGAACTCCGGTTTGCTCTGCAAGTCGAGCATCAACGGCAACTTGCGCCGCTGTTCGAGGCGCTTTTGCCGCTGCAATTCACGGTCGCCATAGCGAATCCGCTCGTCGAGCACTTCGCGGAGTTTGGGGTTGCGCTCCAGAATGAAATGGACCGTGCGCTCGGGAATTACCAGCAGGCGCGTATCGGTTACCGCCACGGCCGAGGCCATCTGCTCCTGACGCATCAAACACGCTTTCTCGCCGAATATCTCTCCTTCGCCTAGCGTGGCAAGCGTGTAATCCTGGCCCTCTTCCTGCCGGACGATACGCACTTCACCCTGCCGCACCACGTAGAGCCGCCGGTCGTCGCGGCCCTCCTGTTTGAAAATTTCCTTGCCTGCCGCCACGCGTTTCACGCCGACGCTACGCACGTATTCCTCGAGTTCCGCCTTGTTCAGTTTGCCGCGCAGATCGAACAACTGCGCGACGAAGCCGCCGGCCGAACTGATCGCTACGTAACTGGCCACAAATGCCAACGCGGCCTGGTTGCCGGTGATAACCGGTTCGATCGCCTCGCGCGGAATGAACAGCAACTCGGTTTTCGCCGACGCCCGCACCGACGCCTCGTGGACGTAGGCGCGCAGCATCGCGATGTCGGCGAAGATCTCGCCCGATTTGCGCACGCCGATGCTGGTTTCCTTGCCGTGTTCCTCGGTGAAGAGGCGCACCGTGCCGGAGCGCACCACGTACAGACCGTCGGCTGTCTCACCCGCGGAGCAGACGGTTTCGCCGAACGAATAGAACCGCGCCTGCGCGTAATCGGCGAGACGCTCGATCTCATCGCGCGAAAACGGCGACAGGATTTCCACCGAGGCGAGAAACTCGGCGGCCGAGGGAGCGGTCTGAGGGGCGTCCATGGGTTTGCGGACCTCCGGTCGGCGGGGTGTTCCGTTGCGGCGTTAACGCGCTTCGATGACGTGCTCCTGGGAGCGCGCGATCAGCCAGCTTTCGCGCAACAGGCGCCGGACTTCGGCGGCTACGTCGTCATCGAGCGCGGCCGGATATTTGGCGGTCACCGCAAAAATCTCGAAGCACGAGCGGTCCGCCGACGGAAACGGTCCGAGCAGATCGCCCACCGCCGCGTTGAAGATTTTCGCTTCAATGTCCGCCTTCAGCGAACCGCGCAACACCTTGCCGATCACGCCGCCCGCCTCGCGGGTATCCGCAATGGAATGCTCGCGTGCCATGTCGGCAAAGCTCTCGGGATCATCGTGCAGATACGAGATCATTTCCTTCGCCTTACCCTCGCTGTCCAGCACGATATGGCTCACTTCGATCGCATCGAACTTCGGCGAATTCAGTGCGAAATAGTCTTTGATCGCCGTGTCGTTGCCGACCTCGTCGAGCATCTTCTCCTGATACAGCCCGTCGGTAATGAAAGCCTCGAATTCGTCGAGACTCACATGGAGCGCATCGAGGTATTGATTCATATCCGTCGCGCGGTGCAGTCCACGCACGCGGCGGAACTGATCGGCGCGCTGCTGGATTTCGTCGGCGCTGACGGTCATGCCCTGCTTCTTCGCGGCATGCACGGTAAGCTTGTCGCGCACAATCTGCTCGATCAGGCTCTCGAACTGGCCGGTCAGTTTCAGAAGACGAATGAACTCGGCCACATCCACGACTTCGTCATCGATACGCACTATCGCGGTCATTTCATCCGCTCCTTTTATTGACATGTAATCCGCGCGTTCAACCCGCCACCTGGCGGAACGGATCAAGACCCAGATCGATCAGACGCCGCTCGCGCACCACGATTTCCGCACTCGCCGTCATGCCGTAGCGCAACGGGTAACGGGTGTCGGCAATCTGGTAGTAGTTTCGGTCGAGCGTGACACGGCCCTCGTACACCGGCTGTTTGTCCTGCAGCGACGGCTTCGTGGCCGGCGAAATATAGGCGAGCGTGCCGCTGATCAGCCCATAGCGCTGATAAGGAAACGCGTTGAATTTCAGTTTGACCGGCAGGCCTTCATGCAGAAAAGCACGGTCGTGTTCGGCGATCTCGATCTTCAACACGGGCCGCGCGTCTTTGGGCGCGATACCGCCGAGCGGCGCGTTCGCCTGGATCTTGTCGCCGCGCTGGGTCGACGTGACGTCGGTGATGACGCCCGAGACCGGCGCGAGGATCAGCAGAAAATTGTCTTTATCGATGTTCTCGAAGCGGATTCGCGCCGCCGCTTCGGCGACCAGCCGTGCGCTCTGCAATTGCAGGCGCGCCTTGTCTTCCGCGTCGGTGATGTCGCGGACCGCCGAGTCGTATTGCAGTTGCAGATCGGTCGTCTGCTGTCCGCTCGTTTCGAGTTGTGCATTCGCCTGTGCGTATTCGTGGCTCAGGCGGAAATCCAGTTCCGCGAGTTTCGATTGTGCGACCCGGTAGGCGTTGTCCGCTTCCAGCGCGGCGGTGCGCTTCTGCTCCACCTGCAATTCGGCAATGCCGCCGCCACCTGGTTGCGCGAACAACTGTGAATAACGGTCCAGCTCCTGGCGTGCCGCTTCGCGCGTGCGGCGTGCGTTATCGAGCACGCTGCGCGCTTCGTCGAGTTCGGCTTTTTGCCCTTCGGCGAGTTTGGTGGTGCCTTCGGAAACGCGGTTTTCGTGCAGACGGGATTCCACTTCCATTTGCGCCTTCAGCGCGGCGGCTTTGCGCTCCATCAGCGCTTTCTTCTCAGGAAACTGTTTCCAGTCGCGCTCGGCATCTTCGAGTTTGAGTTGCGCTTGCAATGCATTGCTGGCCGCTTCGATCGCGCCGCGTGCGTTCAGGCGCGCCAATACATCGCCCTTCGACACCGGCTGCCCTTCGGCGATATACAGATCGGCGAGTTCGCCGTCGATCGGTGCATAAATGCGGCGCACGTCCGACTCCGGCGACAAGGTGCCTTGGGCACTGACAATCACGTCCGCGCGCCCCACGAACGACCACAGCAGGCCGGCCACCACCAGCGCGACCATCGCCCAGATCAGCGCGCGCGCGATCCGCACCGGCTCGGCGGTGAGGATCGCGATGCCCTCGACGCTGTGATCCTCCAGCGCTTCGGACAACGGCCTAGGGTGATTGTCGCGTTTCACTCTGCTCGTCTCCGATCAACGCCAACTTGGCCTTCAGCAGGCCCGGATCCAGCACCATGCGCAATTCGGTCAGCGAACGGCGCTGCAAATCGGCTTCGGCGTCGATGTCGGCGAGAAGCCGGTCGAAGTCCGCGGGATGGTCGGCCTTCAACTGCGTAAAAATCCGCATGCCCTGCCGTGCCGCGCTCTGCGCGTCGGACAATAGCCGCGCCGCGCTGCGAAAACCCGGCGAAATCCCCGCTTCGAGCCGCTGCGTGCCGCCAATCGGCCCGTTCGCGCGATATTGTTTCCACAGGCTCTGCGCGCGCAGCAGCAGGTCTTGCGCACGCGCCAGCGCCTTATCGTGCAGCGCGGCTACGTCTTTCTGGATCGACTGCGCGAACCACACGTCGCTGACCGGATCCAGGCTTGCGTAGAACGACAGCAGACGTTCGTCGTAATCCTTGCCGCCACGCGTTTTCTGCAAATCGCCGAATTGGTCGAGCAAGGCCTTCTTATGCGTCTGCTCTGCTGCAAGCACGTCGGACCACGGTCCCGCAGGCATCGCCGCCAGACCCGCCAGCGCCTGCTGCGCATCGCCGCGTTGCCATGCTGCCGTCACCGCTGCCTGCCGCTGAATGACGTCCTGAGAAGGCAGGCGGCTTGCCGCCAATTGCTGAAACTGCGCCTGGAACGGCGGCGTGCTGAAACGCGTGGTTTTCAGCATCGCGAGCAGCGGCACCCATTGCCTGCCGAGCGCGGCATTCAATAGCGCCGTGTATTGCCGCAAATCGCCGCGCACCCGATCCAGCCCCGCGAGACGCGGATAACGCTGCGCGTAATCGTCGAGCACGGCGGGCAACGCGTCCGGTTTGTCGCGCGCCAGCTCGGTGCGGATCGTTCCATTCAGACGGTCGATCGCTGCCATGTACACCGAATCGTCGCTCTCCAGTTTGCGCAGATGGCTGAGCGCCTGCGCGTACGGCTCCGCGAACACCGGCACGTAGGATGCAATGCGATCGAGCGCACGCTGATGACTTTTGGCGTCGTCGTCCCAGCGTTGCAGCAAACCGGTGATGATGGTCTCGTCCGAGTACATGCGGATCGGCGCCTCCACGCCGCCGCGCACCGCGACGAACCGCTCCAGATCGCCTACCCACTGCAATTCGCCGATCAGCGACAGCGCGTCTGCATTGTTCGTGCTCAATGAACGCATCTCGTTGAGCTGCGTGTCGGCCTGATCGAATTGCGCTTTTTGCAGCGTATTCAGCCAGGCGGGGAGGCGCGCCTTCAGTAGCGCCTCGCTTGCCAGCGCGCTGACTTTCGTATCGGCGGGGTGATCCGCCAGGAAGCCTTTCGCTGCCGTGACCGCGCTGTTGTAATCGCCGCTCGCCAGCAGGTTCTTCAATTCGCGCTCGGACGAGCCGCGCAGATAGAGCGTCGACACCAGTGCAATCAGCACGACGAGGCCGACACCGCCCCACATGGCGATTCGCCGTACGCTCGTTCGATCGCCACCCGCGAACGCGTTGCTGAGTTCGCCGGCAATAAGACGCCAACGATGCGTGCGGCCCTTCGCGGCGCCCTTATTATTCGTGCCATGCGAACCACGCGCGTCAGCGGCCTCGTTCGTGCCATTTGCCGCGTGGGCGCCGTTCACATGCTCCGCGATACGAGCGTCACTCAGGCCGTTTCCCACTCGCGCCGCCGAGCCGGTCGCGTCGCGCCTGGTCGGTCCCGACCACGGCTGGGCGGCCTGATTGACTTCGTCTTCGCGTTGCCGCGCCGGATCGACGCAAAAGATATCGAGGAACGAATTCGCCGCGCCGACAAAGGTGGTTTTGTCGGCATCGGCGGTTTCGTCGGCGGCGGGGTGGAACACGAGTTGGGTCACGGTGGGCTCGACTTCAGGAGGCTTCTGCAGCGTCACCCTGTAGACGAAGTGATCGCCCCCAAATGCAAGCAGGTTGCCGTCCGCGAGCGGCAGCGCGGATTCGTCCAGGCGTTTTCCACCGACGAATGTGCCATTCGTGCTGCCGAGATCCTCGACATAGAATTCGCCGCTCTTCAGGAAAATGTGCGCGTGACGCCGCGAAATGTAATTGACCTGATGCGGGTAACGTTCCTTGTAGCGCGAGAAAACCTCGTCGGCTTTGCTGATGAGAAACGGGAAGGCTTGCACTTCGATGGGCTGCAAGCCGAGGTCGTCGCGCTGCGGTACCAATAGCAACGCCGACACGGGCGCTGAACCGGCTTCCGCGACGATCCGCGCACGCGGCTCGATACTCACCCGGTAGCAAAGCTCTCCGCCAAAGCACAACTCGTCGCCGGCGCGCACGCGGGCCGGCGTTTGCCGCACCGCGACGCCATTGACGGTCGTGCCGTTCTTGCTGTCGAGATCGGCGACGTACAACGCGCCCTGTTCCATGAAAACGCGTGCATGCCGACGCGAGAGCCGCGCGATCCGTTCGGCGGGGTAATCGGTGAAAGGCGCCTCGCTGCGGCCGATGGCGAACAGGTTGTCGACGATCCGGATGGCGTCGAGCGCGGGACGCTGCGCGGACGCAACCGGAGACAGCACCACGTCGAAGGCGGCGCCCGCTGTCACGCGCATCTCAGCAATCGGAGCTTCGCCGGTGGCCATTTTATCTGGATCACTAAGCGTTTACCCGTTGCGAAATACACGCAACGAAAACGGCACGAAGTACTACAGCGAAAGGAGCCTGTTCGAGCGAGCCGGGCGACAGCCGGCTTCTTAAGGATTGTAAGTCACGCATGGCGAGTGTCAATTTCCAGATGATCGGTGATAAAAGCAATCGGTACATCATCAGCAGCCGAAATACCCGCGCTGCGCGCCACGTTGCGGTTTCGCTCAGTGTTCCTTTACTTCGGCCTGTACGTCGACGCTCGGCCAACCGCCGCCGAGCGCCTTATAGAGGAGCACGGTGTCGGACAAAATCAGTTGATGGTTGGCGAGTAGAGACTGTTGCGCGTCCAGCAGCGTGCGCTCGGTTTCGAACACCTCCAGTTGCGACACCACGCCGAGACGCAATTGCGACTGGATCTGAGCGGCGACGATCTGCAAGCGGTCCACCTCCTGCTGCAACTCCACGCGCTGCTGTTTGTGAGAGTTCAGATTGACCAGCGCATTCTCCACTTCCTCGAACGCGCCCATCACGGCAACGCGGTACTGCTGTTCGGCCACCGTCGATTGCGCTTTCGTGACCTTCACATGCGCGCGCACGCCGGGATCGAGCAGCGGAATATTGATGCTCGGCATGAATCCGTAGGTAAACGATTTCAGCAAATCGGTCAGTGCGAAGCTGGCCGTACCGCCGTGCCCGGTGAGGCTAATGGTGGGCAATTGCGCGAGTTTCGCCTGGCCGACCAGGTCGTACGCTTCGAGTACTCTGAATTCCGCGGCCACCACGTCGGGACGCCGCGCCAGCAGTTGCGCAGGCAAACCATCAGGGACGGCCGGCAATTGCACGCGTTGCTGCAAATGGCCTTTAGGCAGCTGGAATTCGCCCGCCGGCACGCCGATCAGCGTACACAACGCGTTATTGGCGATATCGCGTGAACGGCGCAGTTCGAGCAACTGGTTCGTCAGGCGATTGATTTCCGCCTGCTGCCGCAGCACCTGGGTCTGCGGCACGATACCGTTGCGGCGCTGGCCCTCGTAGATCGAGAGAATCAGCTTATTGGTGGCGAGGGTTTTTTGCTGCTGCTCGATCTGGTCGTCGAATTGCAGAATCTGAAAGTACGTGCTGGAAACGTTCGATACCAGCTCCAGATAGCCCGCGCGCCAATCCGCTTCGCTGGCGTGAAATTCGGCCTTCTGCGCCTGAACGCCTTTTTCGACTTTGCCCCAGATATCGATGTCCCAGTTCACCTGAGTCGCAACGTTGTACTGCTTCGCGAACGTCTGGCCGGTGCTCTTTTCAAAATCGGCGCCGGCGCCGAGATCCATGGTCGGTAATGCGCCTGCTTTCGCTTCGCCGACTTGCGTACCGGCCACGTCGATTCGCGCGGCCAGCACCTTGATATCGAAGTTGCCGGCGATCGCTTTCGCGATCAACGTGTCCAGATACGGATCGCGGAAACCCTTCCACCAATCGGGTTCGATCGTCGCGGCGGCCGATACCGGCGCGCCTTTCTGGTCCGACCATGCGGTTTTCGCCGGTGTATCGGGACGCTGATACGCGGGCATGCTGACGTCGATACACGCGCCCAGCGAAAGCGCGCAGAGCATCGCCGCGCAAACGGCTCGCAGCGTGCGCACCGAGGCTTGCCAGAAGCGCTGATGGACCGGGAAATCAAGCAACGCGGACACGATGGTCTCCGATGACACCCATTTCGCTGCACGAGCAAAACGCACCTTGCCGATCGGCCATTTCGTGCGCGGCTTCGGTATTGAAGCTTGAAGCGGTGCCGGGAATCGAACGGTAGCGTTGGGGGCGTGAAAAGAACGATTGATCGCAGAATCTTTTTGAGTAGGGATCGGCGGTCGAACCACGGAAGCCCTTGAGGCCTCCGCGGTTCTCAACGCCGTTCAAACGTTGATGTTGTTGCTCGCGCTCACATGCGGGTTGATGGTGGTCGTGACGCCGGCCACGAACGCCGCATTGTTGCCGTTGGCGTTCTGGATGCTCATCGACGTATTGATCAACTGGGTCGCGTCGACGGTCTTGCTGTTGTTCGGCGCGTACACAGGGTCAAAGCTGAAGTACGACGACGACGGGTAGCCGTAGCCGCCGCGCACGGCGCTCATGGCCTTGCTGTCGAGTTGAGCGGTGATGGACAGGTCTTTGATGGTCAGCGTGTTCATGGTCAATCTCCTGGAAGGGAAGCTACACAGTCTTGCGGTTGGGTTCGAGCATCTTGTCTGCTCGAGTGTCACTAATGCATGGGCTGTGCCAGTTTCGCTTCACGCTCCTGAATAAATCAACGAACCGCTGTGGATAAAGGGCTGCGGGGAGCCGTCCCGTTGCTCGGCAAAACATGGCGACGAAGCGGCGTGCCATGGGTGGTGGCTCGTAGCCAACAAACGGTGTGATGCTGTTGGTCACCGTGTGACACTGCGCGGCGCAGACCGTAATCGCACGACGTCATCGCGCGATCACCGTGATCTTCTTCGAGTACACCGGTGGGTTGTGCGGCACATGCATGTCGTCGCCCATCAGCAGTTGCAACGTGTGCTTGCCCGGTGGCAACTGAATCATGGTTTCCGTTTCACCCGCGCCGAAGTGCAGATGATTGCGATCCGATGGAATTTCCTGATCCATCGGCGGCAGGTCGGTATCGATCAGCAGATGATGGTGGCCGGTATTCGGATACTTCACGCCTTTCGGCGCCACGCCCATGTAGCGCAGGCCGAACCAGACGCGGAAGGGTTTATTGGCCGCGACTACCTGGCCATCGTTCGGATAGCCAATATAAGCATGAGCGCCGGCCGGTGACGGTGTCGTACCGGCGACGGCGGGAATCGACGAAATCAAAGCCGCCGACGCCACCAGCGCCGCGACCGCGATGATCTTGAACATGAAGGTCTCTCCGTCCTGACGCGCCCGCGTGGAAGCAGCGAGCAACGCTAGTCTTTTTGCACGGTGATGGTGATTTTTTTCGAGTACACGGGCGGTACATGCGGCACGTGGTTGTGGTCGCCAAGAATGAGTTGCAACGTGTGTTTGCCCGGCGGCAACTCGATACGCGCATCGGTTTCGCCCGCGCCGAAGTGCAGATGATTGCGATCCGACGGAATTTCCTGGTCGAGCGGCGGCAGGTCGGTATCGATCAGCAGATGGTGATGCCCGGTGTTCGGAAACACGACGCCTTTCGGACACACGCCCATATTGCGCAGCCCCATGCGGACCCACAGCTTGCCGCCGTGAATCACCGCGCCGTCCGGCGGCCAGATGATGTACTCCTCGGCGCCCGGCGGCGAGGGGGTTTGCGCGGCGGCCGTCGCTGCGCGCGACACGACGCAAGCGAGCGCGGTGGCGAGAATCGCGCACAAGGCAGTACGACGCCTGGCGAAATGCGCCGCCACGCCATGCTGCCTGTGAGGATCAATAGGGGTGTGAGTTCTTCGCATAGCGCACTCTCCCGGAGAGGGTCATGGCCATCTCGGCCGCGCAAGGCAGACCGAGTGTTCCAGCCGAATTTCGCGGGCGCTCGCTCGATGGGTCGGCCGCCTAGTTAAAACGACCGTACCGCGTTACTTTGTGAATTAGCTTAGGACGTAACTTGCCAAAAAGATACGCCACACTCGTTAACCGTATAGCGCAATGAGGAGAAGCAGACCCTCGTGACGCGCAACGCGCGTGCTATCGTTATTAACAGGTTGCAGATGGATGGTCGATAGCGGCATCGATACCTTGTCCGATGTACTCCGGCGATTGCGGCGTGCGTCGCGGTCCTCGAATGCCTATGTTCTGTCCGGATCAAACAGGATGTGAAGATGTGGCGAATATTCCTGCTGGTATGCATGGCCGGGGCAATTCAGGCGCATTGGGATCATGCTCGTGCCGCGACGCTACGCGACAGTGCGAGTGACACCACGGCGAATGCCGCCGCCGGTTTTAACGGCGCGATTTCGCCATTCAGGCTACGACGGGACGATTCACCTTCGCCGCGTGTTGCGCTCGTGATTGGCAATGGCGAATATAGCCATCAGCCGGGTGCGAAGGTAGATGCGGTCCGCGATAATGCGCCGCGAGATGCGGAGGCCATGCGTGAGAGCCTTCGCGCGCTCGGCTTCGCGGTCATCCTGCGGACGAATGCGTCGCCGTCGCAAATGAGGGAGGCTATTGCGCAATTTCATCGACGGTTGCAAACGGGAGGAGTCGGGCTTTTTTATTTTGCCGGACACGGTATGCAGATCGGCGGGCAGACGTTGCTGGTTCCGGCTGGCCTCGATATCAACGCGCCCGCCGCGTTAGTGCGAAACGGCCTCGACCTGAATGAGGTGATGCAGGCAATGGCTTCGCCGCATCCGCGTCATCGCCAGCTCAACCTCGTGATCCTCGACACGTGTCTGAACAATCCATTCTCGGCAAGCACGCGCTCTGCGGCACTCGAGCTACCGCCCAACACCATAGTTGCGTACGCAACGGCGCCTGGCGGGTTTGCAGCAGACGGCGCACTGCACGGCGTTTATACGAACGCATGGCTGCACGCGCTTCACGATGCGCCAACGGACTCTCTGCCGACTCTGCTGCGACGCGCAGCGATTTACACTCGCAACGCGACCGGTGGCGAGCAAACGCCGCGGATTGCATCGTCGCTACCTCACGAAATCAACGACGCGGAGGCTATTGAACCGTCCGCGAACTCCGCCCCCCAAGAACAGGTCGTCGACTTGCATAGCCGCGGCATTCTTCCGAAAGATAGCAGCGAACAGTATGAAATCACGTTCTGGAATTCGATCAAGGACAGCAACTACCCGGGCGATTACGAAGCGTATTTAAAGGCCTATCCGAACGGCCGCTTCGCCACGCTGGCGCATGCGCGTATCGACCGCTTGCGTGCCGCGTCGGCGGCGAGCGCGCCGACGTCTGCTGCGGTGCCGCCAGGCACACCGGCACCGCAAGCCGGAAAGCCAGTCGCGCCAACCACGCCAACCGCACCGGCTAACCCCACTGCGCAAGAACATCCGCGCCCCGCTCCCACACCCGGCGCCCCACCCGCTGCCGCTGCGGTTGCTGCCGCCGCCGTTGCGCAAAAGCCCACAACCCATCCCCCCACCGCAGGTGAAAGCCGCGACTGTGCCACCTGTCCGATCATGATCCCCATACCGGCCGGCGCGTTCGCCATGGGCAGCAATACCGACGACCCTTCCGAGAAACCAGTCCACCACGTAACGATCGGCGCGCCGTTCGCGATCGGCAAATTCCCGGTAACAGTCGACCAATGGAACGCGTGCGTCGCCGCCAACGCATGTCAAAAACTCACGCCGGAGAACAACCCGAACAAGGCTGCGCCCGCGCGCGATCTCAGTTGGGACGACGCACAGCAATACGTGAAGTGGCTCGGCAAAATCACCGGCAAGCCCTACCGCTTACCCACCGAAGCCGAGTGGGAATACGCGGACCGAGGCGGCACTGTTACGAAGTACTGGTGGGGCGATCAGATGCACAAGGGCAACGCCAATTGCAAAGATTGCGGCGATCCGTGGCACAAGGAAGGTCCTGAGGCCGCCGGTTCGTTCGCGCCGAATCCGCTCGGTCTGTACGACATGAATGGCGGCGTCTGGGAGTGGACCGCCGACTGCTGGCACAACACGTACCAGGGCGCGCCCGCCGACGGTCATGTGTGGGATAACCCCGGCTGCGATATGCGAGTGATTCGCGGCGGCTCATGGCGCGAAGGCGGCGACTACATGCTCAGTGCGACGCGCTTCAAGTACAGCTCGGGGGTACGGCAATCGCAGGACGGTCTGCGGGTCGTTAAAGATATCAAGTGATTCCATCGAGCGCATCGCCACCGCTGCTCGCCGCTCAAGGCGTGGCGGGCTTCGTCGTAATCGGCGCAAAGTCGGCGACGATGCGATCCTGACCATATTTACCGCCGATCTGCGCGAGCCGTGCTTCGAGCGCACGCAGATAATCGGCACGCGGTTCGCTTTCGGGGCGCGGCTTGTCGAATAGCGCGACCGGTGTAATCAGCAACACCACCATCTCCGATCCAAACGGTTTCGAAATGATCCAGTCGCCCGCGCTGCCGATCGTCGCCGAATAGTGCGGCGGCGCCTGATTGTCTTTCGCGCGCGGACTCGGGACCATGTGCACGACGCTGCCATCGAGCTGGTAATAGTCCAGATTCACGTACGAATCGTAGGCCGGCGTGACCACATCGACGACCAGCGGGTTGCCTTCGGTGAGTTGTCCACCGGGCGGCCGCACATGCAGGGCCGCAACGCGTCCGGTTTGCCAGTTGCGCGTCCAGTACGGGGCGAGTGCTTTGACGGTGTCGCATTTGTCGTCGGCGAGCGCGTCGACATCGAGCGCGACCGTATCGACGCCGGGCAATGCCGACAAGGTTTCCTTCAGATGCGCCTCCCCGTAGCGCTGCGAGACATAGCCGCGCACAGACAGCGAATGATCCTGAGTCGAGGCAGAAAGCGCGGAGCATGGCACCTGCGCTAGTGCCGGCGCTATCGCTGCCAAGGTTAGCGCCGGTTTGGGTACGGGCGGTGTGGGCGGTATGACCGGCGGCGCAGCAAGCGCGACGCGAGGCGACGCGCCGGCTGAAGCTGCGGACGCCAACGCGGACGCAGGCACGGACGGCGACGCAGCAGGTGTCGAAAGCGCTGCTGAAACCGGGGCCGAAGACACGGCGGAAGCCGGCGCATCCACGCCACTTGCCGCCGAAGAAGCAGTCTGCTCGGCCGCCGCTTGCGACGCCGCCGACGCAACCGTCTCCCCCTGCCGACTCGGCGCCGACCGCAGTGCAAACACGCCGACCACCGCCGCACACACCACCGCAAAACCCGCGAGCCCCGCTTTCGCCAACGTACCCGACTTCTCCGCGCGCGCTTCATTGTCGAATTCGGCGATGAAGCGCGTCACGCTCGGCATGCGTGTATTGCGATCGAACGACAGCGCGGCGCGCAACGCACGCCACTGTTTCGTGTCGAGATTAGGCGGCCGCTGCAGCTTGAAATCCGCGTTGCGTGCCTGAGTGGCCGACAATCGGTCATACGGGTGGTGGCCCGTCAACAGTTCGTACGTGATGCAGCCCAGCGCATAAATATCGTCACGCGGATCCGGCTCGCGATGCTCGATCATCTCCGGGCTCGCATACGCAGGCGTCAACGCGCCGAGGCTGCCGGGGTCGAAGACCGTCGCGTCGCTCTCCTCTTCCGGCCGCTGAAACACGCGGGCAATACCGAAGTCGATCACTTTCACTTCGGCATTCGTCGTGAGAAACACGTTGGCGGGCTTGAAATCGCAATGGACGAAGCCACGCTCATGCGCATAGGCGAGCGCGCTGCACATGCCGCGCACGATCGGCAGCGCCGCGCGCACCGGCATGCCCTGATAGCCCGGCGTACGCAATAGCTGGCTGAGCGGCTTGCCGGTCAGGTACTCCATCGTCAGATAGACGATCGGTCCGTCGCGATCGAAGTCGTACACCGTGATGATGTTACGGTGCGCGAGCACCTGCGCCTTGCGCGCCTCGCGCTGCAGCGCAACCAGCGAGTTCGGGTTGCCGCGAAACTGGACGTTGAGCACCTTGATCGCAAGATACGGTTTGCGATCCGACGCCTCCAGCTTGCGCAGATCGAGCGCCTTGTAGACAGTACCCATGCCGCCCACGCCGAGACATTCCTCGAGCACGAAGCGGTTGTTCAGCGTGTCGCCGGTGCCTTTGATCTGATCGTGTCCGGCCGCGCCCGGTGCATTGCCGGTGTTGCTCCCGCTCGCCGCGTAGCTGCCGCCCATGCCGTGCAGCGATGGAATCTCGACCGTGGTCTGAATGCCGGTTTCCTCGCCGCCCGCAGCGACGTTCGACACCCGCAACTGTTCGATGCGGCGGCGCACTTCCACGTACAGATCGTCGGGTAACGGCGACTTGCGTTGCGCGCTGCCGAGCATCTCCAGCAGCTGCGTGGGACCGAGTCCTTCGGTCGTCAACGTGCTGTCGAGTTGAGCGACGAACTCGTCACGGGACAGGTCGCCGCTCTGGAAGTCGTGAATCACACGCGCAAGGCTAGCCATGTGTTCGAAGCGCTGCCGCTGCCGTTGAGCCGAATTTCGTGCGGCGGACGCCGCTCCGGCTGGGAGAGAACCTGTCGTAACCAGTTACATGTGCCGGTTCGATACTAGCGCCAGGTCGGCGCTTTCGCAAACCAGGATTGCCCCGCTGCGCACTCGGCGCGGTGGTGTCGTGCGATAGCCAACAGCTTGCGCGTGTTTGTCGGGTGCGCACCGTCAGTCTCGAATCGCGCCGACATGCCGCAGCTACGTGCGTGGCCTGCGCGCTTAACGCGAAAGCCTTACGCAATGGGCCTTCCAAAACTTTATTAGGAACCTTGAATAAAACTGGCACAGCCCATGCATTAGTGACACTCGAGCAGACAAGATGCTCGAACCCAACCGCAACACTGTGCTGTTTTCTTCCAGGAGATTGACCATGAACACGCTGACCATCAAAGACCTGTCCATCACCGCTCAACTCGACAGCAAGGCCATGAGCGCCGTACGCGGCGGCTACGGCTACGGTTACCCGACGAGCTCGTACTTCAGCTTCAGCCCCGTCGTCGCGCCGAACAACAGCAAGACCGTCGACGCCACGCAGCTGATCAATTCGTCGATGAATATCCAGAACGCGAATGCCAACAACGTCGCCTTCGCCACTGGCCTGACCTCGACGATCAACCCGAGCATCACGTCGAGCAACAACATCCACGTGTAATGCCCGGCGCGGCGAAGCATCGGCCCACGTGCTCCCGGTGGCCCGCTTCGCCGCGTCAGGATCCGATTTGTCTTCCGCGCACCTTTGGAGAATCACCATGTCATCCCTCATGATTCGCGATCTGTCCCGCACCCGCGAGCTCGACCGGCGCGCCATGTCGGCGGTAGTCGGTGGCACCGGCAGCAGCGTGCCGGGCCTGCCTTCGATCTCCGGCCTCGGCGGCATCGCCAACGTCAACGTCTCGGTGAACCAGAACCTCACCCAGATGCAGTACGTCAACGTTGCCGCACTCAACAATGTCGGCGTGATCGGCGCGGGCTTCGGGCCGCTGCACCTGGAGGTCAGCCCTTCGCTGTCGGGTGCCAATTTCGCCAGCGTGTAACGAACCGCCGTCGCGATGCGCCGGGGACTGCGTAACACCGCGGCGGCTCGTGCATAAACACCCGGCGAGCCTTAACCAGATTTCCTATACTGCTTGTGCGAGGAGACCTCAGCACATTCAGCAGCACAACGAGCGGCGTCCGGACCATCGCACCGGCCAGCCGCTCGACTTCTCTTACGGAGCCGCCATGACCCAGCTCGTCATCAAAGACCTCAGCGACAACGTCGAACTCGACCGCGAGGCGATGGCCGCCATTGTCGGCGGCGCGCGTATCGGCGCACGTTCGAGCCTGGCCGTGCCCTTGGTGCCGGCGTCGGCCCGCGTCGTCGATTACCCACCCGGCTTTCCGGCCGCGCATCAGGCGATCGTCAAGGCTGCGATGCAACGCAAAACGCCGCGCGCTTAGTCCGCGGCCGAGGCATTGACGTCGCGGCCTTCGGAGGCCGCGCACAGGGCACCTACCTATAGGACGCAAGAGCCGTCCGCAATTTGGAAATACGATGCCCCGTCATGCATTCATGCGTGACGGGGCATCTGCTTTTTCGACCTGGCGATTGTCCGCATGCAGTGACGTTAGCCACGGCGCGCTCACCTATGCCGATAAGGACGCCACGTGGTTCGATGCACGCCGTCCGCCAATCGCCCGCGTTATTCGGACAGCTTGCCGGCGTATCTGTGATTGCGGCGTACCAAATGAGGTCTTCGCGTCTACGCCTGGACATCTCGTTCAAACAAGCGGAAACGCGGCGGGGAACGTTGGTTGGACCGGCGCAAAACCAGTCGCCGGTCCAACGTCGACTTACTTCATGCGGCGTCGGCCTTACGCTCCAGCTCCGCATTCGCCACGTTATACGACGCTTCTATCGCCACTGCTTCGTCGAGGCCGACAAAACGGTTGAAGTCTGTAAATGACGTCAGACGATCCGCGACCGCATCGGTCGACCCTTCGCGCAAGAAGATTTCCATCATCTCCTTGACGGCCTTGTGCGTCGCGAGCATCGATTCGATCGGACAAAGCGTGTAGTCGAAGCCGAGCTTGTATACCTGATCGAGCGTCAGATAAGGGCTTTTGCCGGTGCGCGCCATATTGAACAGGATCGGCTTGCCGAGCGGTTTCAATCTTCGCACCAGTTCCTGCATGTGCTCGATGCTTTCCGGCGCATCCGCATAGAGACCGTCCGCGCCGGCTTCGGCGTAGGCAGTCAACCGGTCTATCGCGTCGTCGATTCCCGTGACGGCAATCGCATCGGTGCGCGCCACCACGAAGAAATCCGGATCGGTGCGCGCGGCCAGCATGGCGCGCAATTTTGCTTGCATCTCTTCCTTGGGAATCACCTGCTTGCCCGCAAAGTGGCCGCATTTCTTCGGCACCGCCTGATCTTCCAGATGCAGCACCGAAGCGCCCGCCTCTTCCCACAACCGAATCGTGCGCTGCACGTCGAGAATGCCCCCGTAACCGGTGTCGGCATCGGCGAAAACCGGCAGCGATGTTGCCCGGCAAATCCGCCGGATGTGGTCGAACATCTCCGTCTGGGTCAGTAGCCCGACATCCGGCTCGCCGGCCAGAATGCCGGACGCCGCGAACCCGCTCACATAGATCGCTTTGGCGCCCGCCTGCTCTGCGAGCTTCGCGGTCAACGCGTCGTGCGCGCCGAGGCAAACGAAAGGTGGGGACTTCAACAACGCTCTGAAACGTGCGGAACGGCTCACGGTGCTTCTCCCAGTCAAGGTCGGATCGGTCGATACTCGTGACACGGGGCTCGCGCAACGGTTCGCGCCGGTCCCATGTCGGCGCGCTATCGCGGCAGGTAAGCCCAGGCACGCCTCGCGCGATCCTCGCGGCGAAAAGCGTCGATGTCGCTCGCGAGACGCAGCGTCTGGTCGACCTCGTCGAGACCTTCGAGCAACACCGCGCGACGCGCAGCGTCGAATTCGAACGGGATCGGCGGCAATCCGCGCGTGCGAATTTCGAGGGCGCGTAAATCGATTTCGATCGATTCGCCGTCCGCCGCGACTGCGGCCAGCGTGTCGATCGCCGCAGCGTCGAGACGCAGCGGCAGCAGCCCATTCTGCAGACAATTGTTGAAGAAGATATCGCCGAACGAAGGCGCGATCACGCAGCGAATGCCAAACTCCTCGAGCGCCCACACCGCCATTTCACGCGAACTGCCACAACCGAAATTCGCGCCGCCCAGCAGAATCGAAGCGCGCCGGAAAGCGGGCTGATTCAGCACGAAGTCTTCGCGCTCGCCCTGCTCGGGACCGCCGTCGCGATAGCGTAGCGTTTCGAATAGCCACGGCCCAAGCTGGCCGCGCACGAGTTGCGAGATTCGTTCGATACGAATGATCAGGTCGGTGTCGACGTTATTGCGCAGCAGCGGCGCGGCCGGACCCTTGACTACCGTGAACGCTTTCATCGTACGACTCCGGCCCGCGCGGGCGCGGCGATATGGCCTGCCAGCGCGCTGGCCGCCGCGACAGCGGGACTCGCCAGATGCGTGCGCGCACCCGGTCCTTGCCGGCCGACAAAGTTACGATTCGACGTCGACACGCAACGCTCGCCACGCCCTACCACGTCGCCATTCGCGCCCACGCACATCGAGCAGCCGGGCTCGCGCCAGTCGAAGCCCGCCGCGCGGAATACTTGCGCGAGGCCTTGCGCTTCCGCTTCCCGCGCGACGCTCAACGAACCCGGCACCACCCACGCGGTGACGCCGTCGGCCACATGGTGTCCCGCGACGACGCGCGCGGCGGCCTGCAAATCTTCGATACGGCTGTTGGTGCATGAGCCGATAAACACGCGGTCGATGCTCAACTCCTCCAGATGCTGCCCCGCGTGTACGCCCATGTAATCGAGCGCGCGTTGCAGCGCTTCACGGCGCGCCGGATCGGTTTCCTCGACGGGGTCGGGCACGGCGGCGTCGATCGCGATCACATGCTCGGGGCTCGTGCCCCACGTGACCTGCACCGCAATCGCCGACGCGTCGATCTCGACTTCGCGGTCGAAGAGCGCGCCTTCGTCGCTCGGCAGGCGGCGCCAGTCTTCCAGCGCCGCGTCGAAGCTCGCGCCTTGCGGCGCGTAGGGGCGCTCGCGCAGATAGGCGAACGTCACGTCGTCCGGTGCGACGAGGCCGAACTTGGCGCCGAGTTCGATTGTCAGGTTGCAGAGCGTCAACCGCGCTTCCATCGATAACGCCTCGACCGCCGCGCCGGCGAACTCGACGGCGTAACCCGTCCCCGCGCTGGCGCCGAGCGTGCCGATCACGTACAGAATCATGTCCTTGGCGGTAACGCCTTCGTCAACGTTGCCGTTGAAACGGACCCGCATGGTGCGCGGTTGCTTCTGACGCACGGTTTGCGTGGCAAGCACATGCACCAGTTCGGTCGAGCCGATGCCGAACGCCAGCGCACCCATCGCGCCATGCGTACAGGTGTGGCTATCCGCGCAAACGATCAACGTGCCCGGCAACGACAAGCCCAACTCCGGACCAATCACGTGCACGATGCCCTGCCTGCCCTCCGCCCCGATATCGAAGAGAGGAATCGCGTGCTGCGTCATCTGCTCGCGCATCGCGTCGACCATCGTCGTGCTCCAGTCCGCGTCGCCGGCGCGGCGTCCGGGTTGCGTGGAGATCACATGATCGAGCGTCGCGAAGGTCAATTCGGGAGCGCTGACCGGCAATTCGCGCGCTTCAAGCACGCGGATCGCTTCGACGCCGGTCAGTTCGTGCATCAGATTGCGGTCCACCTGCAACAGGTCGACGCCACCCGGCAATTTAGCAATCGTGTGGCTGTCCCAAAGCTTGTCGAACAGTGTGCGCGGCGCGTTCATGATGCCGCCTCACCGCTTTGCGCGTGGCGTTTCTCGAACGCCCATACCTCGGGAAAGCCGACCAGTTCGTGCAACTGGTCCATCGTGAACGACGGCACCTGCAAATCTAGCGAGTCGCCGTGTTCCAGCAGATGACGGTACGCGCTGTCCAATGCGGAAGTTGCGGCCGCCATGCCGATCGACGGATAGATCGCGATGCTGAAGCCCCACGCTTTCAGCGTGCTACTTGCGACCACCGGCGAGCGGCCCGTGGGCACCATATTGGCGAACAGCCACGCGCCGCAATCGGCAAGCTCGCCGCCAATCCGCTCGAATTCGTCAGCGCTTTCGGGCGATTCGACGAACACGATATCCGCGCCCGCGCGAGCAAACGCCTTGCCGCGCCGGATCGCTTCGTCGAGGCCGAGCGTGGTGCGTGAATCGGTTCGTGCAATGATCAGCATGTCGTCGCTGCGGCGCGCTTCGAGCGCGACTTCGATTTTCTTCAGCATGTCGTCTAGCGGCACGACCTGACGGCCCTGGGTATGGCCGCATTTTTTCGGCATCACCTGATCTTCCATCTGGATCGCCTGCACGCCGGCGGCTTCGTAACCGCGTACGGTGTGCCGCACATTGAGCAGGCCACCGAAGCCTGTATCCGCGTCCGCGATCAACGGCTTGCCGATACCTTCGGCGATTTGCCGCGCACGTCCCACCATGTCCGCATAACTGACGAGTCCCGCATCGGCCACGCCCAGATAGGAGCCTGACACGCCGTAGCCGGTCATGTACAGCGCCTCGAACGGCAAGCGATCGGCGACCCGCGCCGAGAACATGTCGAATACACCGGGCGCGACGACAAAGCGTCCGCTCTTGAGAATCGCTTTCAGCTTTCCGGGAGTACTCATCGAACGCTCCTGCTCAATTGCTGTGGGTAAGACGCCGTTGCCACGCCAGCAACAGCAGATTGACGAGCGTCGCGAAGACGAACAGCAGCAGCGCGAGTGCCATGATCGTGCTGGTCTCGCTGCGGTTCATCGCAATCATCAGCATGTGGCCGATACCGCTTTGCGACGCGAACATCTCGCCGATCAGCGTGCCGAGCAGCGTCAGCGAAAAACCGATCCGCAGGCCGGCGACCACTTCCGGCACACACGCGGGCAGCAGAATACGACGCGCGAACGCGACGGGACTCAGCCGGTACGTGCGCGCTGCTCGCGTATAAATGGGCGGCATGTTGCGCACGGCGTTCATCGTGAAGATCGTGATCGGTACGATGCCGTGCATCACGCCGAACACGATCTTGGCCCACAGGCCCAGGCCGAACGCGAGCAGCACGACCGGATACAGCGTGACTTTGGGAATCGAGTAGAAGCCCATCATCAGCGGCTCCATGACGTCGCCGGCCAGTTTGCGCGCGCCGAGCAGCATGCCGAGGCACACCCCGCAGATTGCCGAGATCAGAAACGCCGAACCGAACGCGAACGCGGTCACGTACAGGCTCGCCGGGAAATCCGGGTCGCTGACAATATGAACCGCGCGCACCAGCGTACGCCACGGCGTGGTGAGCACGTCCGGACCCAGCATCTCGCTCGATACCTGCCAGAGCACGGCCAGCACGACGAGCAGCACCGCGCCGTCGAGCCAGCGCCGCGCGTGCCGCGGTTTGATTGTGTGCGCAACGACGATCGTGCTCATACCATCTCCCTGCGGATCCGCCGGTACAGACGCGCTTCGGCCGAGCGCAACAACGCGTTGACGGTGCCGACGAACAGCAGCATCAACACCATCAGACCGTACATGGTCGGGTTGTCAAAGTTGTTGTATGCAAAGGCAATCTGATAGCCGAAACCCGAACCCGACAGGACGAATTCACCGGCCACGACGGCGATAAACGCATATACCACCGTCAACTTGATGCCGGTAAACACAAACGGCAAACTCGACGGCAACGTGATCAGGCGAATTTCATCGAACGTATTCAGACGGCACACGCGGGCCGTGCGCAGCAGAACACGCGGCACGCGCTCCAGACCGTTGAGCGTATTCACCGCCATCGCGACCACCGCGAACAGAAAGCCGATGCCCACCAGCGGCCAGCGATTCAGGCCGAGCAGCACGATCAGGATCGGGTAGAGCACGAACACCGGCACGGCGTAATACGACAACAGCAGCGGATCGAGCACACGCCGCACGCGCGGCAACCGGAACAGCAGCACGCCGCCGACAAAACCCACCACCACCGCCAGCGCCACCGCGAGCAACGCGCTGCCGAGGGTTTGCAGAATGTCGGACGTGTATTCGCCGGACACCAGCAGTTGCACGGCGCTCACGATCATCCGCGACGGCGGAATGAACGAAACCGGATTGATCCACGCGGCGCGGCTCGCGATCTCCAGCAGCACGATCAGCCCGACGATCAGACCGAGCCGCCAACGCGCGGCGGTATTCATTGCTGGCTCCCGAGCGCTTTCAGCGCCTCTTCACGCAACAGGCCCCACACTTGCGCGGTCAATTCGCCGAAACGCGCGTCGAGCGCCGTCGTGCTGTCACGCAAACGCGGCCAGCCGGTGTCGATCGTCGCGATGAAGCGGCCCGGACACGCCGACATCACGCCGATGCGGTCGGACAGCAACACGGCTTCGTCAATGGAGTGAGTGATCAGCAACACGGTCGCGCCGGTATCGCGCCAGAGCTTCAAGGTTTCGTCGCCCATCAGCAGACGGGTTTGCTGATCGAGCGCGCCGAACGGTTCATCGAGCAACAGCAGGCGCGGCCGCACCACCATGGCGCGCGCGATGCAAACCCGCTGGCGCATGCCGCCCGACAGTTGCGCGGGGTAGGCGCTCGCAAACCGTTTGAGTCCCATGAACGACAGCGCGTGGTCGACCCTCTCGCGCACTTCCGCCTCGGCGACGCCTGCCTGACGCGCGGCGAACGCCGCGTTGTCGAAGACGTTGAGCCACGGAAAGCTCGCGTCTTCCTGAAACACCACGGCGACTCCGTCCGGCACTTCCGCGCCGACCGGTTTGCCTTCGAACGTCACCGTCCCGCCGCTGGCGGGATTCAAGCCGGCCAGCACATCGAGTAGCGTGGACTTACCGCAGCCTGATGGCCCCACCACGGAGAAGAACTCGCCTGCACGCAATTCGAGGCTCACGGGGCCGAGCGCGTGAAACGGCGGCTTGCCGCCGGTGCCCGGATAGATTCGCGTGACGTCGGTAAGCGTGGCTTCGATACGCTTGCCGTCGGGCGACAGCGCACTCGGCGCGACCACCGAGATATTGGCTTTCTGGCGAGATAGTGCGCTCATCGCGTCCTCACTTCTTGCTACGCAGATCGGCCGGCAACATCGACTCGTCGACGATCTTCGACCAGTCGAATGGCCCTTCGGGAATGGCCTTGACGAGTACCAGGCCTTTGAGTACTTCGTCCATGCTCTTGTAGTCGAGACTGCCTTCGCTCCAGTACTTCGGATCGGCATCGAGCACGTTGTTGATGGCCGACGCCGCCACCGCCGGGTCCATCTTGTACTCCCTGGCAAGGATCTGCGCGGCCTCGGCACGATGCGCGGCCATATAGACCACCGCCTTGCGGCGCGCCAGGATAATGCCGCGAATGACCTCGGGATGCGCCTTCAGATAATCGGTGCGCACAATCCCCACGGTCTGCGTTTCGTTCGGCACGACGTCGTTCGAACGAAACGCGATACGTAGGCCCTCTTTCTTCGCGCTATACGACGGCTCGGTCATATAGCCGACGTCGACCGCGCCCTGCTGAAGCGACGTGAGCATGCCGCTCGAACTGCCTACCGGTTTGCGCTGCACCTGGCCCAGCAGGCCGACGCGGTCGAGCGCGATCGTGGAGATCATGTCGGTTGTCGATTTCGGACTGCTGTAGCCGATCGTCTTGCCCTTCATCTGCTTGATGTTGGTGATCGAGCCGTTCTTCAGTTCGACCCACACGAGGTCGCCGAGACTTTGCACGCCGCCGTGCACGATCGTCAGATCGACGCCCTGCTTCACCGCGGCGATCGCAGCGGGCAACGCCACCTCGCCGTACGGAATGTCCGACGCCATCGCGTTGCGAATGCTGGTGCCACCGCCTTCCGACGTGATGAAACCAGTGACGTCGACTTTCTCTTCCTTGAAGAAACCTTTGTCCAGCGCCACCGCAAACGGCACGCCGTACATACCGTCACCCCAATGCGTCACCGTCAGCGAACTAGCGTGGGCACCGACGCTCGCAAGCGTCAGCGTCGCGCTCAGGCAGATACCCCGCACGACATTGCGAATCGCGTTCATGTGGTTCGTCTCCATCCACGATTGACGGTTGAGTGCCCGTCATTCTCGTTATGCCGCCGCGCGCCGTGACGCCGACGACGGGTCAGAAAACGGCTTCGTCGAGTCGACGTTGCCGTTCACTGTGTAAGTTAATGTATGCATTAAATCGTTAAAAGTACAGAACATCGGTGCGGGAAAACGGTTGGGTTTACCCGTTGTGGCGAAGCGAATTTGTCAGTTTTAAAGGGCTTTTCAAGCCTGATGAATGCCGTGTTGCTGCAGCACCGCAGTCTGTTCGCGCCAGCCGCGTTCACGATGAAGGCGGTATAGGCGGCTCGCCCGCGCTGCATCGCCGCGACGAATCGCGTCGATGATTTCGTAATGCTCGGCAATCGATTTTTTCGGCTGTGGATGCGGCCGCAACTGTTGCGTGAAGCGCCGCACGCGATGCACCTGGTCGCGGCAATTCATGACGACCTGCGCGAGGCGGGCATTGCCGCCGAGTTGCACGAGCGCCTCGTGGAAGGCTTCGTCGGCGGCCGCCCAAGCCTGCATGTCTTGCGTGGCGAGCGCGTCGCTCATCTGCTGGCAGGCGTTGTCGAGCGGACTCAGGTCGACGCCGCCGCGCGCGGCCACCAAACCCGCCGCCGTCGATTCGAGGCTGATCAGCACCTGGTAGATATGGCTGATATCGGATACGGACGTCGGCACGATGCGAATGCCATGACGCGGCACGATCTCGACCAGTCCTTCCCCTTGCAGGCGGATCGCCGCTTCGCGAATCGGCGTGCGGCTCACGCCGAGCATGAGCGCGAGTTCCTGTTCGAGCACGTAAGAGCCGGGTGTCAGCTCGCTTTCTATAATTTTTTGCCGAAGACTTTCATAGGCGAGTTGCGATGAGTTGCCGTTGCGCGCTTCGGGCTGGGTGGCCGATTTGAGTTTTGGCACGACGCTCCTCCAGGCGGCGCCGAAGCGCTCGCGGCTATCCATCTACCGTGCACGGCGCCATGCGCAGCGTGCATGCAGGTTGCGCATACCGCCGAGCGCAACGCGTGAACGTTTCGATGCTAGCACCGCGAGACATGCTGCGGCATGAAGGGAAACGCTTAAATCAATGCGCCACGCCATGAGTGGCAAACGCCAATCACACCGCGCGTAAATGCGCGACCAGCATGCGGCAAGCCATCGGCAACGCCTCCAGCGAACGCACGGCTAACAACAGGTCGCGCTCGGCCCACGCATCGGTCAGCGCAACGATCGACAAACCCAGCTTGTCCGCCTGCTCCCGCGCGATCGCTCGCGGCATCACGCCGAGCCCGAGTCCCGCGGCAATCATCAGACATTGCGCGTCGTAGCTCGTCACCTGAATGCGCAGATTGACCGGACGCGCATGCTCATGCGCCGCGCGGGTGAGCTGCTGACTGATTGCGGTATCGGGCGGCAAGCCGACATACTCGAAGTCGAGCGTGTCCGCGAAAGCGATCGCCTCATGGCGCGCCAGCGCGTGGCCGGCCGGCGTAACGAGCGTCAGCGAATCGCGCCGGTAAGGGAACGTTTGGACATCGTAGCCATGCGGCACGGCGGTGAACACGCCGATATCCGCCGCGTTATCGGCGACCGCTTTTACCACGCCTGTACTGGGCTTTTCCTCGAGCTGGATCTGAATCCGCGGATGCTGCGCGGCGAACGACTGGATCTCGCGCGGCAGAAACTGCACGACCGACGACACGTTCGCCGCCAGCCGGATCAGCCCGCTGGCGCCGCTGGCGTAATCGCGCATCTGCACGGCAATATCGTCGAGTTCATGCAGCGCGCGATGCGCCAGCGCGACCAGTCGTTCACCGGCGGCGGTCGGCATGACGCCTTTGTTGGTGCGCCGTAGAAGCGCCACGCCCAAGGTGGCTTCGATCTCGCTGATGCGCTTGCTGACGGCCGCCGCCGCGATATGTTCGCGCTGCGCCGCGGCCGCGATGGTGCCGGTTTCAGCAACGCTGACAAACAGCCTGAGCGAAAGCGGATCGAGTGTCGGCATGACGTCCCGGGGCAAGTAGCCGAGTTCGCCGATGAATTCGGCGCCCCTCGGTACAGCGTGCGCGTGTCATCACGACTGACACGTTTTCCCGCCATCGTGGCTCGCGATGGCGGCATGGTCAAGCAATGCTTTGCACCGAGGCGCGGCCTGGCAACAATGACATCGAACGGCGGCCTCGTTCGAGGCCAACCGCGCGAAAGGAGACAGCGATGCAAACCGCGACCCACGCAAAGATCAAGGTGTTCTGGCAGCCCGGCTGTTCGTCGTGCTTACGCACCAAGGAGTTTCTGACGAAGCAGGGCATCGAATTCGAATCGATCGACGTACACAACGATCCAGACGGCTCCCGGCAACTGGCCGCGCTGGGCGCGCGCAGCGTGCCTGTGGTCGCGCTCGGCGGCCGCTACACGTTCTGTCAGTCGATCAATGACGTCATCAAGTTTCTGGATCTGAAAACGAAGATCATGACGCCGCTGCCGCCAGAGGAACTGGTCAGGCGTCTCGAGCTCGTGCTTGAATCGAACGCGCGTTATACACGGCAATTCAGCGGCGCCGCGTATCGCGAGCCGTTCAGAAATCGCAACCGGACGCCGGCCGGGCTAACGTTTCACGTCTTCCGCGTGGCCGAAATGGGTATCGAAGCCGCGCAGCAGATCGAGTTGCGATTCGAAGGATTCGATGAAGTGCCGGCCCCCGAGTGGGGACCGCAGGAGATTGCCGCCTGGGGCGACAGAGTGAGGGCGCACTTGCGTGCATGGTGGCAAGCCGAGACGGATCGCTCTCTGAGCTACGACGTGCCGACCTATTACGGACGGCGTCCCATGCACGAAGTGCTGGAACGCACCGCGTGGCACAGCGCGCAACACACGCGGCAAGTCATGCTGATGCTAGAAAGCCAAGGCGTAGCAGTGGACCGACCGCTAACGGCTCAGGATCTCGCCGGTTTGCCGCTGCCGGACGAAGTGTGGGACCGGTAAGGGTCAATCCGGCCGTTCGGCGTTGTGCGGCGCGATAAGCGCCGCATTGAAAGCGTGACGGGGCTTCCCGCGCGGCTCATAAACTGAACCCATCTTCCGCGTCTGCGTGGCAGAATCGCCTTCAATCCGTCGGCGAGACAGAACCACATGACCACGCTGCGCGAAACATCCACCGACTCGGTGTATCAACAGCTGCGCACCAAGATTCTCAGCAACGAGCTTCGTCCCGGCATGCAATTGCTGGAACGCGACCTCGTGAGTCTGTTCGGTGTGAGCCGCACGCCCGTGCGGGAAGCGCTCGTGCGTTTGCAGAAGGAAAACCTGCTGCAGATCGTGCCGCGTCATGGCATTCGCGTACGCCAGGTGTCGCTCGCGGATATCGAAGAAATCAACCAGGTGCAAACCAGTCTCGAAGCGACCGCTGCCGGCATTGCCGCAACGGCGACACTGCGCGCCAAAGAGCTGGCGCCCTTCGATCAGGCCTGCAACGCCATGGAGCGGGCGCGCGAGAAAAATGACCTCGCCGCCTGGAGCGCCGCCGACGAAGCTTTTTACGTGCATCTACTGAAGCTGGGCGGCAACCCTCGGCTTACGCAGATCGTCAACGAATGCTGGGATCAGATTCGACGCGTGCGCGATCTTACGTTGCGTCTCACCGCGTTGGCGGAACTGCCGGCGGCGCAGCATCGGGCGATCGTCGAAGCGATCCGGGCCGGGGACGGCGCGACCGCCGAACGCTTGTGCCGCGACTATCGCGCGAGTTGCCTGCAGTTCGAGATCGAAACGTTGCGGCGATTCCGCATTCTCGACGTGTGAGACCTATCATGCTTATGAACGCCTCGCCCCTTCAGATAGGCACGTCATGACCGCAGCGTCGAGTGCAGCGCCCCCCAACGTCCCCAGCGGACAACTCCTGCCATTCCGCGAATCGCTGCTGGCGATGCTCGGCATCTCGTTCGTCGCGATGCTGGTCGCGCTGGATCAAACCATCGTGGGCACGGCGCTGCCGCGTATCGTCGCCGAGTTGAAGGGCTTCGACCTGTACGCGTGGGTCGCGACGGCGTACATGCTGGCCTCCGTCGTTACGATTCCGATCTTCGGGCGGCTCGGCGATCAGTTCGGCCGTAAGCCCTTTCTGATCGCGGCAATCATCCTGTTCACCGGGGCTTCCGTGTTGTGCGGGCTCGCCGGCAGCATGCTGCTGCTCGTCATGTCGCGCGGGCTGCAAGGGATCGGCGGCGGCATTCTGATCGGCACGGTGTTTGCCACCGTCGCCGATCTGTTCCCCGATCCGAAACGGCGGCTGCGCTGGCTGGTGTTCGTCACGTCCTCGTTCGGCGTGGCCAATATGGTGGGACCGTCGCTCGGCGGCATGCTGACGCAATACGGCGGCTGGCGCCTGGTGTTCTTCGTCAACGTGCCGGTCGGGCTGGTCTCGTTGTTGTTCGTGCAGCGCTTTCTACCGCCCCTGCATGAATTGCGGCGCAAGGGACCAGTCCGGCTCGACTGGCTCGGTGCGGGCGTGCTCGCGCTCACGTTCGGCGCGCTGCAAGTGCTGATCGAACTGTTTCCCAAGCACGGCATCGACACGATGACGATCGCGCTCACCGCCGTTGCGGCAAGTTGCGCCCTGATCCTGTGGTTGTGGGAACGCCGCGTCGGCTATCCGATCGTGCCGGTGGACATGCTGATGGATCGCAAGCTGTCCGCGTTATTCGCCATGTCGGTGCTCGGCGGCTTCGCGCTGTTTTCGCTGGTGTTCTATGTGCCGCTGCTGTTTCAAGGCGGCTATGCGATGTCCGCGCACGACTCGGGCATGCTGATCACGCCGCGGCTGCTGGGCACGACGATCGGCAGCGTGGTCAACAACCGGATCGTCACACGAATCCGCCGCGCCAACGGCATCATGTATGTGGGCTTTGCGCTGTCCGCACTGGCCTGCCTCAGCGTGGTCGCGCTGCACGGCAACGAGCCGCATCTGGTGTGGATGTCGTGCATGGGCATCAGCGGACTCGGCCTCGGTCTGGTCGCCACCAGCCTGACGGTCTGTTCGCAACAGATCGTTGCGCGCGATCACGTCGGCGCGGCGACCGCGCTGCTGCAATCGCTGCGGACCTTCGGCGGCATGCTCGGCACGGTGATGACAGGCGCGCTGCTCGGCCACCTCTACTCGCGCGGCGTGCACCGGTCGCTCGATTCGTATCAGGCGACGCAGTGGTTCAAATCGTTCGCCAGTCCCGAACTGCTGGTGGATCGCGCGGAACAGGCCGCGCTGATCAACCGGCTCGTCAGCGCCGGCCACGCGGGCGACGCGATGATGAATTCCGCCCGCGACGCCCTCGTGCAGTCGATTCACATCGGCATTCTGGTCGCCGGCGCTGCCGCGCTGGTCGGACTTTGCCTTGCCTGGTTCGTGCCGCCGGTGCGAATCAGTTTTCCGGAAACCGCCATCGCGACGGACGATCCGACGCCGGCCGACGCCCCTCCCGCCGTGCCCCGCAGCGCGCTCTGAACACCCGCCACGGCGCGCCGCAGGGCGCCGCGCGACAACCGCCTTCGCCCCCGCTCGAACGACTCCGCACCTGGGCATGCCGTTTGCTGAATGAAGACGTCGATCTGCCGATCGCGAACCCTTCTCACGATGGGCGCTGCGTGGCTAGCGTGACGGCCGATCCTGTCAACCCAAGCGGAGGTCATTAATATGTTGGGAACTATTCTTCTGATTGTGCTGATTCTTCTTCTCATCGGTGCATTTCCGACCTGGCCGCATAGCCGCTCGTGGGGCTACGCGCCGACCGGGGGTATCGGCGTCGTGCTGATTGTGATCATCGTGTTGCTTGTGGCGGGCGTGATATAGCCACTGCAGATTGAACTACCCGGCGCCTCGTTCCAACGGAACTTTGAACCGGGCTGGCCGCCGGATATCGATGCAGTTTCTGCTCGATTATCCGGCGGCCTCATTATGTCGACGCTCGCCATTCCTTCACACACGTTACGCTCGTCACGCTGGAGAATGCGATGGAAAAGTTACTCGCGAATCAGGTTGCCTTGATCACTGGCGCCAGCTCCGGCATTGGTTATGGCGTCGCGAAAGCGCTGGCGGATGCCGGCGCCGCCGTGGTGCTGAACTACCACTCGCATGCGGAAGCAGCGCAACAACTCGCTGAAGAAATCGAGCAGGCCGGAGGCGCGGCGCTCGCGGTTCAAGCCGATGTGGCGGACCCCGCTCAGGTCGACCATATGTTCGGCGCCTGCCGCGCGCGCTTTGGCACGGTCGACATCGTGGTCGCGAATTCGGGCATGCAGAAAGACAGCGCGTTTGCCGACATGACGCTGCAAGATTGGCAAACGGTACTGGCCACCAATCTGACCGGGCAATTCCTGACCGCGCAAGCCGCCGTGAAAGAGTTCCGGCGACGTGGGCCGCGCGACCTGTCCAAAGCGTTGGGCAAGATTATCTGCATGAGCTCCGTGCACGAGGTGATTCCGTGGGCAGGACACGTGAACTACGCGGCGTCGAAAGGGGGCATTCAGATGTTCATGAAATCCCTCGCTCAAGAGGTCGCGCCCGAACGGATTCGCGTCAACTCCATTGCGCCCGGCGCGATCCGCACGCCGATCAATAAAGACGCGTGGGACACCGACGCCGCGCGCGAAAAGCTACTGAAGTTGATTCCGTATGGCCGTGTGGGCGACGTGGAGGATATCGGCAAGGCCGCTGTGTGGCTCGCCTCGGATGATAGCGACTATGTGGTCGGCACGACGTTGTTCGTCGACGGTGGCATGACGCTATATCCTGGCTTTGCGGATAACGGCTGACGGTTACGCGCTTGGCACTTCGTTACCGTTGAGCAGTTGTTCGAACAGATCCGCATCGCCCATTTGACCACCCTTGAGCATGATCTCCATGCCGTCGAGTTCCGCGCGATCGGCATGCAAGCGGCACACCGTGACGCCTGCCGATAATGGCGCGAGATACGATAAACCCCACGCACCGAGCGCGCGCACGGCAAAGCTCGATGTGTCGCCGCCGGCGATGCCGATACGGTGCAGACGTACGGTGCCGAGCACCTGTTGCAGCAAAGCCGCGCAAGCATCGGCGAGTTGGGGGCGGGCGGCTACGGCGGCTGAAGGTGCGTCTATCCGCGCGTTCGCATTCGTACTGACATTCGCCGTCGTTTCGCGATCCGCCGCGCGGCGCTTCGTAAAAGCGAGCACATTGCGCCCGCCGCGCAACGACGCAGCTATCGCTTCCACACGCGCCGCGAGATACTCGGCTGCCGCGTCGCCGGTCATTTGCAAGGGGTCCAACTCGACACGCACATAGGATCGCGCGGCTTCGATCTGTATCGCGGTCAGCGGCGACAGGCTGCCCGCCAGCACGAGCACGGGTCCACGAGCAGGCGCTAGCCTGACGGGTCCGCTGGCCGCTGCGGATCGGCCCGCGCCGCCGCGCGCCAGCGCATACGCCCGCGCGACACTGCTCGCGCCAACCGCCAGCAGCGGCGCCGACATCGCGGCGTAACGCAATATCAAATCGCCGATCGCTTGCAGATGCGATTCGTCGAGCACGTCGAACAGCAGCGCGTCCGGCTTTGAATCGAGCCGACGTCGCACATCCGATTGCAACGCGGCAGCACCGGCTGCATAACTCCGCCAGTCGATCGATTGCACATTCTCCAAGCCTTGCCGCTGCAAATGCACGCGCAAATCGGCTTCCTGCATCGGTGTCACCGGATGGCGACTCATGGTCGGATGACGGTCGATCCGGTAAACCGCTTGCCGCGCATCGTCGGCGCCGGCCGCCGCGAATAACTCGCCGAACACGCAGTAGCGCCGCAAATCCGGCTGCCCGCCGACCACCGCGACCAGTTCGTTCGCGCAATACTCGCGCAAGGTCCGAACCGCCATGCCGATGCTGCCTGTCTGCGGCGCACTGTCGAAGGTGGAGCACACTTTGTAGTGCATAACGCGCACGCCGAGCTTCGCGAATGCCGCACCGACACCGGCGAGCTCACGTTGCTGCACGGAAGGTGCCATGGTCCGCGCCGCGCCCGCGACACCGAGCGCATCGAGCGGGCCCAGCGTCGACAGACGTGCGGCACTCGGCACCTCGAAAAACAGCATCGTGCGCAAACCGGCGCGGGCGAGATGCGCGAGCGTGTCGGTCGCGCCGGTGAAATCGTCGCCGTAGAACACGTAGTCCGGGCCAGCGTCGCGTAGTAGATCGCTCATTGTCTGTCTGCCCCTATACGACGTGTCGATGCACCGCTCACGCGCGGCCGCCGAAAAATTCCAACGCGCGCCGCAGTTCCGGCATGTGCTCCGCGTATACCGGCAACGGCGTGCCGGCCTGCACCGCGGCCCACGCCTGGCGCACGCTCGTCACGCCCGCGGCGGGGCCGTCCGGATGCGCGAGAATGCCGCCGCCCGACATGAATAGCAGGTCGGTGGAACGCACCGCGTCGAACGTAGCCTGCGCGGTGCCCGCCCATTGGCCCGATGAAAACGCCGGCAGCACCACGTCGTCTGCGGACGCGAGCGGTGTCGCGCAGTCGCGTGCCGATTCGATCACTTCGACGTCGCTCTGCGCGAATTTTCCGGCCAGGCCATGCACGTGCATGTGATCGACACCCGTCAAACGCCACAACGTTTGATACGCCTGAAACGACATGCCGAGTGCCGGATCGCGCGACATCATGCCGTAGCCGTTGCGATGCGCGTGGAGCACCAGCGGCGTGGCGCGGCGCAGTGTCTGGATCGCGGAGAAGCCGCACCAGTTGATGCTCGCCATCACGCAACTGCCGCCTTGCTGTTCGACCAGATCGGCGTGACGGCGCATGGCGTCGAGGTCGTCGGTGATATTGAACGCCACCATGACCGGCCGGCCGCTGCGCTCGCGATAGCCGCGCACTTCGGTCATCACCGCGCGCACGCGCTCCGCAAGCGGCGCGTGCTGCGGGTTCGCGCACACCTCGTCGTCCTTGATGAAATCGACGCCCGCTTCGCATAGCTCGCGCACCAGCGCTGCCGTTTCCGCCGCGCTCAGGCCGACGTTGGGTTTGATGATGGTGCCGATCAGCGGTCTGTCGCGTACGGCCGTCAGCGCGCGCGTGCCCTTCACGCCATGTCGCGGCATTTCGAAACGCGCGCGATAAGCGGCCGGCAAGCGCAACGACAACAGGCGCATGCCGGTCACTTCGCCGAGGTCGTACAGATTGCCGGCGACGGTCGCCGCCAGCGTCGGCAGGTTCGCGCCGATATTGGCCAGCGGAAACGACAGCGTGACGCGCGCGCGCCGCCACGGACCGGTTGTGCGCTGGCGCGCGAGCCAGGCGTTCGGCAAGCTCGGTTGCTGGGCGGCGTCGAGTTGCTCGATGCGCAACACGGTCGCGCGACTGCGCGCGCGCAGCGCGTCGGATTCGTTGGCCACGCGCACGAAAGTGCCGCTCGACTGCTCGCCGGCCATCACGTCGGCGACGCGCGCGGGATCGAGCGGCGTCTCGATCAGATAGTCGGCTTCAAGCATGTCGTCGCCGGTGTGCTGTTGCGGGGCGGTGCTCATAACGTGCCCAGATCGGGAAAACGGCGCACCGGCTCACTGCCGTCCCATTCACAAGACGCCGCGTAGATCATGTCGAACAGTTTGCCTTTCGGTCCGGCGATCTCCGACAATTCGATCACCGTGCCGGGATGATTTTCCGTGTCGAAGTAAACGAACCTGCCGTTGCGCCCCACTTCGCCGCTCATCGCGACCTTGAAGCCCTGCCCCTGCAAGCGCGCGAGATCGGCGTCGAACGAGGTAGTCCAATACGCGTTGTGCTGCAAGCCCGTATGACCGGCGGCGAGAAAGTCGCGATACATCGACGGTGCGTCGTTGCGCGTCTGAATCAATTCGACTTGCAAGGGCCCCGAGTTCGCCAACGCGACCGAGTTATGCACCTCGTAAGATTGGCCGCGATACGTGTAGTTTTCGATCGGCACGCGTTCGTTGTAAAACCACGGGCCGACGCCGAGCACGCGGCTCCAGTAATCCATTGCGGCTTCGATATCGCGGACCACGTAGCCCGCCTGACGAATTTCGCCAAAGAAACGACTCATGTAGCTCTCCCAAAGCGCCACAATTGAAGAGACGAGCGACGCCCCGGCGCGGCGATAGACACCGCACCCGTAGGTCGAACGTATAGAGAAAACCTACAGAAACCCGATCGATATCCAGGGAATCGCCGCGACCAGAATCAAGCCGACGATCAACGCGCCCATGTAGCCGACGATCGGCCGAATGCCCGCGTCGGGATTGACCTTGCTGATCGCGCAAGCCGAGTAGTAACCGACGCCGAACGGCGGTGAAAACAGGCCCACGCCCATTGATAGAATCACGACGATCGCGTAGTGCACCTCGTTGACGCCGGCCATTCGCGCAATCGGAAACAGCAGCGGTCCGAACAGCACGATCGCGGGGATCCCTTCGAGCACACTGCCGAGCATCACGAACACGACGATCGACACCGCGAGGAAACCGTACGCGCCGCCGGGCATGGCGCCCATCCATTGCGCGAGGTCCTGCGAAAAGCCGGATTGCGTGAGTGCCCACGCCATCGCCGTTGCGCATCCGATGATAAAAAGAATCGCCCCCGACAAGGTTGCGGCATCCACCAGCATGCGGCCGAGCCGCCGCCATTCGAAGCGGCGATAAATCAGCACGCCGACCAGCATCGAATAGGCGATGCCGATGGTCGATACTTCGGTTGCAGTCGCGATCCCTTCGACCACCGCCATGCGAATCACGAACGGCAAGGCCAGCGCGGGCAACGACACCAGGAACAGTCGCCCGATCTGCGCGCGCGTGAAACGCTGCGCACCGCTCAGATCTTCCTTGCGGTAACGCCACCACACCACGGCGCACAGAATCAGCGCGAGCACCGCACCCGGCAGCATGCCCGCCGTGAACAGCGCTGAGATCGACAAGCCGGTGACCGAGCCGATCGTAATCAACACGATGCTGGGTGGAATGGTCTCGCTTTGCGCGCCGGTGGTGGCGAGCAGCGCGACCAGATCGCCTTCGGAGGCACCGCGTTTTTTCATCTCGGGGAACAGCACCGGCGCGATGGCCGCCATGTCCGCCACTTTCGAGCCGGAGATACCGGACACCAGATACATCGCGCCGATCAGCACGAACGACAACCCGCCATGCACGTGACCGACGAGGCTCGCGAGGAATTCGATCATCGCGCGCGCCATGCCGGTCATTTCGATCAGCAGGCCGAGAAACACAAACAGCGGCACCGCCAGCAACACGAGGTGCGACATGCCCTCGTCCATACGGCCGACCATCACTTCGAGCGGCGTAAAGGTCGAGAGACCAAGATAGCCGAAGGTGGCCAGCGCAAAGGAGAAGCCGATCGGCACGCCCGAGAAAATCCCGACCGCCACGACGCCGACAAAGAAGATCACGAGATTGGTCTTGCCCAGGGTCTGGAACCAGGGACCGGCGAACATCGCCACCACGCCGAGCAGCGCCGCGATGGCGAGCACGATCAGTACGTCGCGCATGCGGCTCACCTGCGCAAGACGAAGCAGGCCGACCAGCAGCATGAGCGCCGCGCCGATGGGCAACGCGAGCGCACGCCACGCGTTGCTGATCTGCAGAGCGGGCGTCACGATCGCGGCCTCTCCGGACGCGTAGTCATAGGCCGGCGCGATCAAGAGCGCGAGAAACGCAACCGACGCCGCGATCGCCAGCGTATCGACGAACGCGCGCCGCGACGGCGACAAGCGGCTGACCAGCGCTGTCATCCGCATATGTTCGCCGCGTCGTAACGCCAGCACGGCGCCGAGCATGGCGAGCCACAGAAACAGAATGCCCGCGAGTTCATCCGACCAGACGAGCGGTTGATGCAACACGTAGCGCCACACCACGCCCGCGAGCATGACGACGATTTCCATTGCCAGCAGCGCGGCCGCGCAGATTTCGACGAGCGCGATCACACCGCGATCGAAGCTTCGCAGCCAGCGGCGCGGCGCGCTTGCCGCGTGCAACGGCACGTGCGCTTCCGCTGGGTTCAACGCGTGATTCGCCATCCTTGCGCCTCCTCGCGGGTGCTCGCCGCGCTTCGTCTCTTCACCGGGTGCTCACTGCTTTGCAGCGCGCACATTCAGGCCAGTTTGCCGACCGACTGTTCGAGTAGATCCCACGCCTGATTGCCGAATTTGCTTTTCCATTCGGCGTAGAAACCCGCCTGGCGCAATGCCGCACGGAAGGTATCCGGCCCCGGACGATTGATCGCAAGCCCCTTGCTTTGCAAATCCGCGACGGCCGCGTCGTTCAGCTTGCGCACGTCCTCACGCTGCTTGAGCGCCGACTGATTGAACGCGTCGCTCGCGATGCCTTGCAGGTCTTTCGGCAGGCGCTGCCATGCGCGCGGGTTCAGCACGAACCAGTAGCCGTCCCACATGTGATTGGTCAGCGAACAGAACTTCTGCACTTCGTAGAGTTTCGCCACTTGCACGATCGGCAGCGGGTTCTCCTGCGCATCGACAATATGCGTTTGCAGCGACGAATAGACTTCGCTGAATTGCAGACTGGTGGGCGACGCGCCGAGACCCTTGAACATGTCGATGCTGAGCGGACTGACCGGCACGCGAATCTTCAACCCGTGCATGTTCTGCGCACTCGTAATCGGTCCGGTGCTCGTGGTCGTCTGACGAAAGCCGTTGTCCCACATCTTTTCGAACGACTCGAGGCCGGCCTTCTGCATCGCCGCGCGCACGTAGGCGCCGAGCTTGCCGTCCATCGCGCTCCACACCTGGTTGTAGTCGCTGAACGCGAAACCGACGGCATTGATCGCAACCGACGGCGCGAGCGTCGACACCACCAGCGCCGACGGCGTGAACATCTCGATGCCACCGCTGCGCACCTGCGCGAGCATGTCGGTATCGCCGCCCAACTGGTTGTTAGGGAATATCCGGATCTCCATGCGCCCCTTCGACGCCTCGCGGATCTGGTTGGCGGCCTCCTGCGAGCGCACGTTCAGCGGATGCGTGAGCGGCAGGTTGTTGCCGTACTTGAACACGAATTCCGGGCCGGACGCCGCACGTACGATCGCCGGAAAACCCAGCGCGCCAGCTAGCGGCACGGCGGCTGCGGCGCGTAGTACGGTGCGTCTCGCGAGGTTGGTCATTTGAGTGTCTCCTTGCCTATAATTGATGTGACGGTCTAATCCATCAAAAACCATCATCGTTCACGGCAACCGGTGCGGCTGTTATGGACTACGCTTTGATTTCGGGTCCGCGGCGTTTGGTCGTTGCGTGATAGCTGCAAGACTAGGCGTGTGCGGCAAGCGCTGTCAAACCGCGAACTTGATGGTTTTTGATTGACCTCTCCCTGAAGGACCGCCATGTCCGCACCGCTTTCCGCTGCCGTCGCCAACCTCGCCGCACGCGCGCGCATTCCCGATATCGCGCGTGCCGCCGGGGTTTCCACCGCCACGGTGGATCGCGTGCTCAACGGTCGCGAGAACGTGCGCGCCGTCACGGCGCAGCGCGTGTTGCAAGCGGCGGCCCAACTCGGCTATCTGCTCACGCCCAGCGCGCCCGCCGTCACCGCGTCGAAACCCATGCGAATAGCTTTTCTGTTGCCCGCCGGCACCAATCGCTACCTGCACATGCTCGGCGACTACATCGACTTCGCGCACGATCAGTGGAACGCGCTCGATATGAAATGCCGCGTGCACTACGTCGAGAGTTTCAATCCGAAGGAACTCGCCGACCGTCTGTTGCATTACGGACAGCGCGCGGATGGCGTGGTGTTCATGGCGCTCGAACATCCGCAGGTGCGCGACGCGGTGAATGCGCTAGCGGATCAGGGCGTGCCCGCCATCACGTTGATTTCGGATTTATCGAACGCGCGGCGGCTGGCTTATGTGGGTATCGACAACCGTTCGGCCGGGCGCACCGCGGCATTGTTGCTGGGGCGTTTCATGGGGCCGCGGCCCAGCGGCAAGATCGCGATGCTCGCGGGCAGTCTCAACTATCGCGGGCACGAAGAGCGCGAGATCGGCTTTCTGCATCTGATCGAATCGACGTTTCCGCACGTGCATGTGATCGGATTGCGTGAGGGGCACGACGATAGCGAACGCAACTATATGCAGACGCGCAAGCTGCTGGAACAACATCCCGATCTCGCGGGCATTTATAACAGCGGCGGCGGATCGGACGGTGTTGCGCGGGCGATTGTCGAAGCGCGTTCCGACCAGAAAATTCTGTTCGTCGGTCATGGCTTGACGCCGGATACGCGCGCCTTGTTGATCGACGGAACGATGGACGCATTGCTCACGCAAACGCCGCAAGCGATGGTGGGGAATTGTCTGCGGATTTTCCGCAACGTGCGAGAGAAACGCGAGGCAATGCACGACGTGAAGCCAGTGCAATTCAGTATCGTTCTGCGGGAAAACCTGCCGTGAGCGAAGTGCGGGGTGAAGCAACGCCAGCAGGGCCGGCCGCGCCAAACTTAGGCTTGTGTCGGGTCAGGCACGCGGGATGCTCAAACACTTTCGTATTCAAACTTCGATACGAAAGGAGATCACATCATGCCTTATCTTCTCGGCTGGCTTCTCGGTGTCCCGCTGATCGTCCTGGTGATCCTGTATCTGATTTTTCATTGATCCCAGCAAGGTTCGCGCGACGCCTGTCGCGCTGATTCGCAAAAAAAGGCGACGCCCGCAATTCGCGGCGTCGCCTTTCGCGCGTCCGTTATCGTGGTTGGAAAACCCGATGGCAGGGAGACGCCGAGGCCGGCAAGCATTCGAGGAACATGCGTCCATGCCCGGCGAGCGCGCCTTCCGGCGCGGTTGACGCCGGAATTCGCCCGCGTGCCGCCTTCCTGCTGTGAAGACGGCGAGACACCGGATACAGCTTGTGGCTGAACGAGGCCGCGAGCCCGAAGCCCGCAACCCGGGCGGTTGTCCCGGACATGAATGCACCCTGAAAATATAACCGGAGGCAGGCTGGATAGGCTTCTTAAAGAAGTGCGCTTGCCGCGCGATATCGGGACGATATTCCGCTAAAATCCAGTTCACCAGAACAAACTCCCGACAACCTCATGACAACCCGAAATCGTCCACTGGACAACCAGGATCGCAAGATCATGCGCGAGTTGCAGAAAAACGCGCGTCTGAGCAATGCGGAGCTGGCCGAACTGGTCGGCATGTCGACCACTGCGTGCTGGAATCGCACGCGTCAGTTGGAAACGGAGGGCTACATCCGCGGCTACGTGGCTTTGCTCGATCAGCAAAAGCTCGGTTTCGCGGATGTGGTGCTGCTCGAGGTCACGCTCGACCGTCACGACGACGATGCCCTCGCCCGCTTCGGCGCCGAACTCGCCATGCTGTCGGAAGTGCTCGAGGCGTATCTGGTGTCGGGTGACTACGACTATCTGGTCAAAGTGGCCGTGGATGGCACCGCGGGTTACGAGCGGTTTCTGCGCGAGAAGCTCTACAAGATCGCCGGCATCCGGCATAGCCGCTCGATGTTCGCGCTCCGCTGCATGAAAAGCATTCCGTCGATTGCGGTTTAATGGATCGATGCATCGGCGGCGTTGGCTTTATCTGCGCCGTACGCCGACCGCATGCCACGCTCACGCGGCGTGCGCTTCCGCCATCGCCACGACAATCCGCCGCGGCCCCGAAAACGGCGCGCGGCCGTGCGTCAACAGCATGTTGTCGAGCATCATCACGTCGCCGCGTTGCCACGCGAAATCGAGTCGATGTGCGTCGTACACCGCGCGCACGCTATCGAGCTCCGCGTCGGAAATCGGCGTGCCGTCACCGTAGTAAACATTGCGCGGCAAATCCTCTTCTTCGACGAGATCGAGCAGCGCCTCGCGCGTCGTGTCTTCCAGCGACGACACGTGGAACAGATGCGCCTGGTTGAACCACACGTCCTCACCGGTACGCGGATGCCGCGCGACCGCCTGGCAAATCTGCCGGGTGCGCAGATCGCCGTCCTCTTTCCATTCCCACTCAATCTGATGCGCGCGGCAATAAGCTTCGGCGACCGCCGTGTCGTCGGTGTTGAAGACCTGCTGCCAAGACAGATCGAGTCCGCCGCCATAATTGCGCACGTACATCAGCTTGCGACTCGCGAAGCGTTCGCGCAGCGCGGGATCGATACCTTGATACACGGCGCGCGCGTCGGCCACTGGTGTTTCACCGCGATCGCCAGGCGCGACGTCGCAGTAGAACCAGATCTTCATGGGCCAGTTCGTCGTGTACGCCTGCTCGTTGTGCTGCGGAATCCACTGATGAGCCGGATAGTCGGTCGACGAATAGACGCCTTTCGTCACTTCGCTGCGCGGCGTCGAACCGAACTCATACGAGAGCAGCGGTGAGCCGAAGCTCCTGGCGAAATCGTGAAAACGTTCGATGCTCATGTCGGCGAATCCGCGCAGCAGCACACCGCCGTCGCGGGCGAGATGCGCGTCGATCGACGCGTGCCAGCCATGATCGAGAATGTCGCTGGCGCCGGTGGGGGCGTTCACGACCGGCAAACGCGTGCGGCCTTTCTGAAAAACGGTATCGGCGAGCTGAATCTCGGCGGGTGCTTCCCGGATGTCATTCGACATACGTGGCTCCTGACAGAATTGAGTGAGTCGATTCGCGCTGCCCGGCGCACCGGCCGACGCACGCGTGCGTCAGCGGGTTCGATGCCGCTTTCGGATGACTCGGCGAATACAACCCGGTGGTAAATCTATTTTTGCGATGATACTGATAATGATTCTCATTTGATAGAGGCGCGCAGCGGCTTCTGACACGCGGCCAGCACCGCGCCGGCCGCGAGCAGCAGCGCGGAATAGACCAGCCCACGCGCAAGGCCGGCGCCGTCGGAGACCCAGCCGATTACCATCGGCCCGACAATCTGCCCGAACGCGAAGACGATCGTGAAAGCGCTGATGCCTTTTGCCCAGTCGCTCGCGGGCAGGTTGTGGCGCACGAACGCGGTGGTCGACGCGACGGCCGACAGGAAGGTCGCGCCGAACAGCACGCCGGACAAAAAGGCCACCCACGGCTGCGTGAACAGCGCGGGCAGTAATGTGGCGAGGGCGAGCAGCGCGTTGAGCACGGCGAGCGCCTGGCCGCCACGCATACGGTCGAGCAGGCCGGACCATACGCGCGCCGACACCACCGTCGCCACGCCGAGCAGCAGATAGAAGCCGGTGACGACCACCGCACTCATGCCGGCATTGCGCAGCAGCGCCACGATGAACGTCATGTAGCCGATGTAGCCGACACCGAACAGGCCGTAACCCGCCAAGGCCAGGCTGAAACGCGGCCAACGCGGCGCCTCGGCGTGAGCGGATACGCGCGTCGCCGGATGCGCGGCGGGATGCACGCGTTCAATCTTGCGCGCCGCCTGGATCGCCACGGCGGCGAACGCCGCGCACGCGACGGCCAGCGCGAACCACGCGAACTGCCAGCCGTGCGCGGCGTTGACGATCGTCAGCGGCACCAGCACCGACGACGCCACGATTCCCCATCCCGTGCCGCCGTAATACAGGCCGAGTACGAGCCCGGCGTCGTGCGGTCTCGCCGACGCCAGGCGCGCCGCCAGCACGCCGCCGCTAATGAAAATCGCCGCGCTGGCCGCGCCGGTGATCACTCGCAACGCGAGCAGCGAATGGGTGCCCGCGAGCAGACCACTGACGCCCATGAGCAGCGTCGTGGCCGCGCAGCCGACGCCGAACAAAACGCCCGACGACCAGCGGCGCGCAAGCGGCGGGAACGCTAGTGCGCCGAGCAGATAGCCCAACGCATTGGCGGTGTTCATCGCGCCGGCCTGCGCGAAGCTCCAGCCGAGGTCGAGCTTCATCGACGGCAAGAGCAGCGCGTAAGCGAAACGGGCGAGTCCCAATGCGATCGCGCTGCCTAGCGAAAGCGCGGCGGCCAGCATCAGGGTCGGGAGACGGTGCGCCGCTTCGGAGTCCGTGGCGGGCACGGCGGCGTCGAGTGAATTTGTCGGCATGGGCTAGCGGAAGTGGGCAGGGATGCTGCAGACAGGTCGTGCCGAAAAGGCGGATTCCGGCACCTCGCCATCATATCCGGGGGCGCCGGGCGGGGCTGACAGTTAGTTGCTTTTTATGACCCTCACGCCATGCCCTCCGGCTCTCTGACCCGCAGCGCGCGGCCTACGGGACAAGCCCGAGGCCAACAACTATCAGGATTGACACCAAAACTAAATGCGAATGATTTGCATTTACGAGATAATTAGCCCATTATTCAGCCCATACCTTCAGTCGAATACCCATCATGACCACGCTAGACATCAGCCGCCTCGAACCCGCACCTTCCACGACCGCGAAACCTGGTGCCACCGCCCAACCTTATGCATCGGCAGCGCTCGAGGTGCTGCTGTCGCGCCAATCGCACTGGCCGCTCACCGAGCCCGGCCCTGCCGACGCCGAACTCGATCTGATCTTCGACGCCGCGATGCGCGCGCCCGATCACGGCAATCTGCGGCCGTGGCGCTTCGTCATGATTCGCGGCGAAGCGCGCGGCGCGCTCGGCGACCTGCTGGTCGATCTGGCCAGCGCGCGTGCCCCCGAGGAACCGCGCTCCGCGCACGCGCATCGGCGGCAAAAGGCGTTCGCGGCGCCGCTCGTGATCGCACTCGGCGCGGCCGTCGCGGCGCATCCGAAGGTGCCCGAAATCGAGCAACTGCTGGCCGCCGGCGCAGCGACGATGAACCTGCTCAACGCGATTCACGCGCTCGGCTACGGCGGTTTCTGGGCTACCGGGCCGGACAGCTATGAAACGCGTCTGCACGACGCGCTGGGCTTCGCATCGAACGAGCGTCTGCTCGGCTTTCTCTTCGTGGGCACCGCGAAAAACCCCGGTCAGGCACCGGTGCGGCCGTCGCACAGTGCGCACGTGCGCGAATGGTTGCCATCGCAACCAGCCCGAACCTAATGCAAGTCATTGACGCACGCGTTGCGTCATCGCCCTTGCGTCGCAAGCGACAAGCGCTGGCCTGCGACGCGGCAGCTACTCAATCAGGCCGGCGCGACTCATGGACTGTGTCCATTCAGGAGCCTCGATGAACTTCCGCTCTCACTACAGCAGCCGTCCCGAACTGATCGACGACCATCCGACCGATACCACCGATGCGCCCGAGCGCACCGTCCTCAGCGCCGTTCGCACCTGGCTGCGTCCCGCCTGCGAATCGGCGCGCGGCGGCGTCCAATGGCGCGACATTTTGAGCGGTGTCGGCTTGCGACAGGACGGTATAGAACATTTCGATTTGCTGATGCGTTCGCTGATGCACGTGTCATACCGTCCGCTCGACATGCGCTGCCGTTGCGCCAGCGATCTCGGCAAGGACGAAGCGGTCATTTTGCAGACCATCGCGCTGCTGCAAAAAACGCATAGCGGCGCCGCGTTGCGCATGTTGAGCGAATGGCTGCCCTCGCCTGCGGTCAGCGGCGTGCTGAAGCTGATCCGCTGGTTTGCGATCGACTTGCTCGACGCCGGTATGGAACTCGACGTGCAAGCGCGTCGCGTGACGTACATGCATTGAGGACGCAGCCCATGTCACTGGAATTGGACCTGGCTGCCCGGACGTCCTCCCGCGTGCGCGACAGCGGCGACGTGCGTGCAACCGAACGCGCGGCGAACGCCGCCCGGATCGCGCACGCCATCGTCACCGCCACGCCGCCCGTTTTCTCGTCTCACTCACTGACGCGCCACTATCCGCGTGGCGTCACCGCGCCGCGCGCGGGCGAGTTGCATCTGTGGCGCTTTCGCTGTGAATGGTTGCCGGTGCCGGTGCAGGAGGGCGACGGCTGGCTGTCGAAGAGCGAACGCGAACGCGCGCGGTTGCATCCGAACGCCGCGTTGCGCAAGCGCTTTGTCAGTGCGCGCGTGGTGGTGCGCTGGATCGTCGCGAATCTATTCGACTGCGCGCCACGCGATGTCGATCTGCAAGACGACGGCCACGAGAAACTGCGCGCGCGCCATCCTCACGATGGCCGCGGCATCACCATCGACATCGCTTATGGCGGTATCTGGATCGTGGTCGGCGTTGCGTCGGCGTCGCTGGGTCTGAGCGTCGTCGTGCCGTCACCCGGCGCACGTGCCGACGAGACGCCGGAAGGCGCGCGCCGGCGTGCACGTTATGGCAGCCTCTGTAATGCGCTGCGTTACGCGCCGGTGGATATCGACGTGGATCTGCTGTTGAGCAACACCGCGAGTTGCGCATTCGACCTCGCGGAGCATGGTCACTGGCATGTGTTCGATCTGCCGATGGGCGGCAAGATTCGCGCGGCGGTGGCGCTTGCGCAGCCGGTTACACAAGTGCATACGTTCGGTTGGCCGAAGTCTTTGGCGATCGGCGAAAGCAACACTTAACCCGCTGACGTCTATCGCATGAAGGTTGCGGTCGACCACGCCACGCACGCTGAGTAACCGTCGGGCGCCGCGATCCACTGTGCGGCGATTGCGCGCATATCGTCCGGAATCAGATTGCGCAACGTCACCCGGCTCCCTTCGCGCGGCAGCACCGTCAGATGCCGCAAACCACGCGAGATGCCTGCGCCCGTCGTCTTGACGAACGCTTCCTTCGCCACCCAGGCGTCGTAAAACGCGGCGCTCTGCTGCGTAACATCGCGGCGTTCGAGCCATGCTACTTCGGTCGGCTCGAGCGTCAACGCCGCAATCGAACGCCAATCGAAGCCATCGCGGTGCTGTTCGATATCGACGCCGACGCGCCGAACCGGCGACATCGCGATCAATCCATGCGCGCCGGCATGCGATACGTTGAAATCGAACCGGGACGAATCCGCCAGATGCGGACGGCCTTTTTCGTCCTGGACGAAACGCACGGTGTGAGCGGCCATGCCAAGACACCGCGCGAGCAACTCACGCAGCACGGCGCGCACGCTGGCGAAACGTATCGTGTCCTCGTGATGGAGAAATCTGCGGGCACGGGCTCGCTCTTCGTCGCTGAGGGAAGCGAACGCGGACGCGTCGTTCAGCGACGCGTCGAAAGGGAAATCGATCCGCCACAACGAGATATCGGACGGACCGTCGTGCGGTAAAAGGACAGGGTCGATGGAATGCATCGCAATGAGTCAGGCAATCTGGCTGCGGTAGGAAAGGAACACGAAAAGAACATTCGCGACTCTACCCGATATCACGCCCGACTCCGCCTCGTTCTTCAGATGCGTTTCATGTCCTTCGGCACACCGAGCAGCAACGCCACGCCGCTGACCAGCAGCAACACGCTCAGCAGATACAGCGCGTTATCCATGCTGCCGGTGTGCGTCTTGATCAGCCCGATCACCCACGGACTCACAATGCCACTCGTAATGCCGATGCTGCTAATCAATGCGATCCCCGCCGCCGCGGCCGTGCCGGACAGATAACCAGACGGCACCGTCCAGAAAATCGGCAAAGCCGCGAAGATCAGCACGGCGGCCAGCGAAAGAATTGCGAGCATGGCAGGAAAGCTGTTCAGATGGAGCGTCAGCAGCGACAGTGCAACGCCGCCGCCAATCGTGCAGAAGGCAAAATGCCGGCGGCGTTCGCCACGCCGATCCGAATGACGCGCAATCAGAATCAATCCGACCGCGCCGATAGCATTTGGAATCACGGTGTAGAGGCTGATTGCCAGCACGTCATGCACGCCAAAGTCGCGGATCATCAACGGCATCCAGAAGTTCAGCGTCAACGAGGCGCACGTCAGCGAGAAGTAGATGAACGCGAACAGATAGACTCGCGGATTGCGCAACGCGTGCAGAAACGAACGCGACGAATGCGCGTCCGACGAAGCGCGACGGCCTTCGTCGCGTTGTGCGATCAGTTGCGCTTTTTCGTCGGCGCTCAGCCAACTGGCGTGCTGCGGACCGTCCACCAGATAGAACGCGGCGAGCAGGCCGAGCACGATCGCGGGCACACCTTCGATCACGAACATCCACTGCCAGCCGAACAGGCCCAGCACGCCGCCCATGTCGCGCATGATCCAGCCGGAGACGAGTCCGCCGAGCACACCCGCCACCGCGACACCTGCGAAGAAAATCGACAACACGGCCGCACGCCGCCGCGCCGGATACCAATACGTCAGATACAACACGATGCCGGGAAAGAACCCCGCTTCGAACACGCCGAGCATGAAGCGCAGCAGATAGAAGTGCGACGGCTTCGACACCAGCATCATGCCGACCGACGCAATACCCCACAGCAGCATGATCCGCGTGAACGTGCGGCGCGCGCCGAAGCGCGCGAGAAGCATATTGCTGGGCACTTCGCAGATCACATAGCCGACGTAGAAAACCGCCGCGCCGAGACCATACATGGCATCGCTGAAACCGAGATCGTGCTTCATCTGCAATTGCGCGAAGCCGATATTGATGCGGTCGAGAAACGACACCACGTAACAGAGAAACAGAAAAGGAATGATCCGCAGCGAGACCTTGCGATAGAGCAGGTCGTCGTGCGCGGCAGCGGAGGCGCCCGGCTCGAGCGCGGGGGCAAGGGATTGGCTCATCGATTATCTCCAAACGTGAGGGTCCAACGGACCCGCCGGGTCCGGCGTCTTGATGCGCCGCGTTGTCGTTATCTAAGGGGACGGCAGGCGGCGTTGTGAGGCCGCGTTGCCGCTGTGGGCTTAAGCCGCGAGTGAATGCGCCTGCGCGTCGCGCGCTGACATGTCGATTACCCCGTCGCGTGCATGCTGCATCGCTTCGAGCAGCGTCGCGTGATCGCCGATATGGTTGGCGAGCAGCAGAATCAGTTGCGCATTCGCCGACTGGCTCTGCGCCTCGTCGAGATCGCGATGCATGTCGATCAGCGCTTCGTAGAAATCGTCGGGGCGCGTGAGGTTCGGTTGCGTGTTCAGTGTCATGTCTGTCTCCTGCTATTTTTCGCCGATGCGTTGTGGTTGTCGCAAGTGCTTCGCGTGCCCGGGTTCGGGGTCTTGGGCCCGGGTTTCAGGCCATCGCTTCAACACACAAAGCGCGTTTCAACGCCTGCGTGACCGCATCCACATCGAGCTGCCGCCAGCGCGCACACACATGCTGGTCCGGCCGGATCAGATAGAACGTGCCGGGTTTGGCGTCGTAGCGTGCGTTCGCATGACCTTCCGCGTCGTGTGCGACTTTCGTACTGGTCGAATGCGAAACAGAAATCGATGCGGATGCCACAACAGCCGCCTGAAGTTCGCCACGCGTCACCACGACAAGCTTCAACGGAATCGGCCCGACACTCAGCGCATCCAACGCGGCGCGCGTCGCCTGATCGACACCTTGCTCGCCGCAGAACAGCACACCGGTGAACTGCTGACCGAGTTGCTGCAACAGCCAGGCCGGTTGCGCGGCCACCAGAACCGGCGCGTCCACGCACGACGCACCCGGCGCCATCGTCCCTTCGAAGCAATCTCCGTCCGCGGTATTCAGCGGCGAATCGCGCAGCACCGCCGGCACCGACAGGCGCCCGCTATTCGTCAATTGCCGCGCGAACGGATGTTGCCGCGAGAGCTTCAGCACCGCATCGCGGAACACGCGGCTCACGGGACTTTTCGGCGTGATGAAATCGGTGGAACGGGTGGAGTTGCGGATGTTTTCATCGGCGGCGAATTCGCGTTCGCTCGCGTACGTGTCGAGCAGCGCGTCGGACGCCTTGCCTTCGAGTACCATCGCCAGCTTCCACGCGAGATTCTCCGCGTCCTGCACGCCGCTATTCGCGCCGCGTGCGCCGAACGGCGACACGCCGTGCGCGGAATCGCCCGCGAACAGCACGTTGCCGTGCCGGAAGCGCTCCATGCGCAAACACGAAAACGTGTAGACGCTCACCCATTCCAGTTCGAACCTGGCGTCCGCGCCAAGCAACGCGCGCACGCGCGGAATCACACGTTCCGGGGTCTTTTCAAGCACCGGATCGGCGTCCCAGCCCAACTGGAAATCGATCCGCCACACGTTGTCCGGCTGACGATGCAGCAACACCGACTGATTCGGATGAAACGGCGGATCGAACCAGAACCAGCGCTCGGTCGGAAAGTCCGCTTCCATCTTGACGTCGGCGATCAGGAAACGGTCCTTGAACGTGACGCCCTTGCTGTCGAGTCCCATCAGATTGCGCATGGGGCTGCGCGAGCCGTCGGCCGCGACGACATAGCGGCCGCGCAACGGGTATCGTCCTTGCGGCGTCTCGATCGTCAACGTCACGCTGGCGTCGTGCGAACCCGGCGCGCCATTCTGCTGCACGCCGACCACTTTGCTTTTCCAGCGGATCTCGAGATTCGGCAATTGCTGCGCACGTTCGAGCAGAAAACCCTCGACGTAATACTGTTGCAGATTGATAAACGCGGGCCGGTTATGACCCGCTTCCGGCTGCAGGTTGAACGTGTACACCAGTTCGTCTTTCAGAAACACCTTGCCGACGTTCCAGCTGATGCCTTTCTCCACCATCCGTTGGCCGCAACCCAGGCGGTCGAAAATATCGAGCGAGCGCTTCGAAAAGCAGATGGCCCGCGAGCCGGTGGACAACGAACAATCGTCGTCGACCAGCACGACCGGCACGCCCTGCTGCGCGATATCGATCGCGGTGGCCAGACCCACTGGGCCCGCCCCGACCACGATCACCGGATAGGCCGCCTGCTCCGCGCCGCTTTGTGCGCTTTGCTCGCGGCACGGCTGGTAGTCGAACGACAGCGTCTGGTAGTTGATGCTCATCTTGTGTCTCCGTCCTGCTCTTCTCGGCGTCGCTATAGCGCGTTGGGGATCAGGCTTGCAGCGCGTCCCACATGTCCTTGTCGCGTTGCGCGGTCCAGATGCGCGGATGCGTGATGCCGCTCGCTTCGTCGAATGCGCGCGACACGTCGAACGGCAGGCAATGCTCGTAGATGAACACGTGGCCGAACTTCGGGTCCATGGCCTTGCGCGTGTGCGCCATCGCGGCCTTCAGATCGAGTTTCTGTTCGACGGCTTCGCGGCCTTGCTGCAGCAGCGTGGTGACGAAATCTTTCGTGTAGTCGAGACCCTTGTTGACATCTTCCGGCGTGGTCAGCGCAGGGCCGCGGCCCGGCACGAGCTTGTCGGCCTGCAACGCGCGCAGCGCTTCGAGCGTGGCCGGCCATTGTTCGAGTTGGGCGTCGCCGCAATAACACGCCGCGTCGTACTCGACCAGATCGCCGGAGAACAGCACCTTTTGCGACGGCAGCCACACGACCGTGTCGCCCTTCGTGTGACCGGCGCCGAGATGCGCGATACGCACTTCAAGCTTGCCGAGGAACAGCGTCATTTCCTTCTCGAACACCAGCGTCGGCCACGTCAGGCCCGGCACCGTTTCGACGCCGGCAAACAGACGCGGGAAGCGTTCGATTTCCGACTTCATGTCCGCTTCGCCGCGCTCGACGATCATCTCGTACGTACCGCGGCTCGCGATCACCTGTTGCGCGCCTTCTGCGAAATACGCCGACGCGCCCAGCACGCGCACCGCGTGGTAATGCGACAGCACGACATATTTGATCGGTTTATCGGTCACGCTGCGAATCTTCGCGATGAGGTCTTGCGCCATGGCCGGCGTGGCGGTGGTGTCGACGATCAGCACGCCGTCGTCGCCGATGATCACGCCCGAGTTCGGATCGCCTTCAGCGGTGTACGCGTAGGCGTTCTCGGACAACTTCGTCCACGTGACTTTCTTGACTTCCAGATCGGCCTGGGATGCGAATGCCTTTGCCATGCTTGTCTCCCTCAAAAGTTGGACGTGAGGCGAGACGGCCGGCTGCGCACGGTGTGCGCGAGCTGACGGTATTGGAGGATTGTCTCGCCCCGTTTTGACTCTGTGACTGCGCCGGTGTGTCGGGGTGAATGCATAGTAGGGCTGCGCGAGTTTATTTGTCAATAGCGAAATGCATCGCTATACGCAAATCATTAGATGCCTAAGATGAAGGCAGAACGAGGCGGCTGCATTTAGGCTTTCGGCCAGACCATCGGTTAACATGGACCCTTTTTTACGGACGGGCGCGAGTGTGAGCAAAGCAGCGAAACCGGCCGTGGGCAAAGGCGCGGGCGGCGACGAAAGCGCGCCGGGCGGCAAGCCGCAGCGCGGCATCCAGAGCGTGGAAGTGGGCGGCCGCGTGCTGCTGGCGCTCGCGCAGGCGCGCACGCCGCTGGCCTTGTCGGACCTCGCTACGGCCGCGCAACTCGCGCCGGGGCAGGCGCACGCCTATCTGGTGAGCTTGAGCCGGCTGGGTCTGATCAAGCGCGACGAACTGTCGGGTCGCTACGAACCCGGGCCGTTGTCGTTGCGGCTCGGTCTGCTGCATCTGGAAAACCAGCCGGCGTTTCGCGCCGCCGTGCCGCGCGTCGCGGCGCTGGCCGAAGCGATCGGCTTCAGCGTGGCGATCTGTATTGCCGGACCGCAAGGGCCGACGATCGTCCGCTACGAGCACGCGGGATTTCCGCTGCACGTCAATTTGCATGTGGGCACGGTGATGTCGCTGCCGGCTACCTCGACGGGACGCGTGTTTTGCGCTCATCTGCCGCGCGAGGTGCTGGACGCGATGTGGGCGAATCAGTCGGGCGCGGTGAATGATGCAACTGGCGTGATGAGTGCAATGACGCCGCCCGACGAAAGCGCCGCGTTCGAAACCGCGTTGAACGAAATTCGCGCGCGCGGTCTGGCACGTAGCGTGGATGCGCCGAGTCCGGGCATCAGCAGTTTGAGCGCGCCGGTGCTCGATCGCGACGGCGGGTTGTCGCTCGCGTTGACGGTGATCGGCTCGACCGGCGCGATCGACGTCGCCGCCGACGGTCCTATCGCCCGCGCATTGCTCGCAGCCGCTCACGACATTAGCGCTGAACTCGCCGCTACGCCTTCCCAGTTAGCTTCTTCCACCGCCACCACGTGACAGATCATCTCGTCCCCTCTCCCGCCGCTTCGGCCGATGCAAAACCGCAGCGCGGCATCCAGTCGCTCGACAGCACCGGCGAATTGCTGGCGGCGCTGGTCTCGGCGGCACGTCCGCTGAATTTGCGCGATCTCGCGGCGGCCGCCGGCATGCCGCCGGCCAAAGCGTTTCCGCATCTGGTCAGTCTGCTGAAAATCGGTTTGCTCAAGCGCGACGCGTCGGGCTGTTTCGAAGCCGGGCCGCTCGCGCTGGAACTCGGGTTGATCGGCTTGCAGCGACTCTCGCCGGCGCGTGAGGCGGAACCCGAGGTGGTCGAACTGGCGGCGTCGACGGCGATGAGCGTCGCGATGGCGGTGCTCGGACCGCTTGGGCCGACCGTCGTGCGTCTGGAGGAATCGGCGCGGCCGCTGCATGTGAGCTTGCGGGTCGGCACGGTGATGTCGCTGGTGAATACGGCGATTGGTCGCGTATTCGCCGCTTATGTTGCCGACGACGTGCGCGCCGGTCTTCTGACGCAGGATCATCTTCGGCTGGCGGGGGCGGACGCGGCGGATATTTTTGCCGCGAAAGCGCGTGCCGCTGGAGCCAGTGTGTCGAAGGCGGTGGACCCAAACGCCGGCGCGAACTCCGCGCTAACGCCGCTGACTCAAGCCTACGCGCAACGCCTCGCGCAAATCCGCGTGAACGGTATCGATACTGCGTTGAGCCGCCCTGTGCCCGGTATCAATACGCTGGCCGCGCCGGTGCTGGATCACACCGGCAGCATCTGTCTGGTGCTGGCGCTGATGGGACCGAGCGGCAGCTTCGATAGCGATCTGACAGGCGGCCCAGCGCAGACCTTGCGCGCTGCGACGCTGAGATTGTCGCGGCGGTTTGGGTGGATCGCAGAGGCGAGCGGCACCGGACAACGATGTTGATTGCGTCATTCGCCGCGGCCGGCCGCAGTCCGCCGCGCCGTCCTCCGCCGATACCACCACCAACCCACCCCCATCAACCCGGCCAGCACCAGCCCCCCAATCGCCGCAGCGCGCTTCTTATGTCGCCCGACATCACGCCGAGCGTCGCGCCACGCCTGCGTATAAGTGAACGTCGCCGCCGCCTTGAAATCCGGCTCCGGGCACAACGCCCCGAACGAACCACCGCCGAAGTCCACATACGCGCCTTCCTTCACATAGCGCTTGTAAAAACCCTGCGCGCGTTCGGGATCGTAGTTGTGCATCCAGTCCGTCCCGCGGCACAACACGGCGGCAAACGCCTGCGAGCGCGCGGGCAATGCGTCGGCCGCTTTTGCGATGTATCCGGCGGCAATCTCGCGGTAGTGAAAGCGCGTCAACGGCTGGCTTTCGCTTGCCGCGTAGCGGCGCTTTTCATCGGCGGTGACGAACGGTCCCGCCAGATCGTCCGCCGCGCGCGTCGCCGGTGTATCCGGCGATTTCGCCGCGGAAGCTGAAGCAGCCGCGTCGCTGGCCGCGTTCGCGTCCGAACCCCGCGCCACGCGCGCGCCGATCACGCCCGAGCGTCCCGAGCCGCCTTCGAAATCGCCGTCGATGTCGTGATAATCCGGTCCCTGCTCGTAGCCCATCAATTCCATGCCGAACTGTTTCGCGAGCGTCGCCGCGGCAAACCAGCCACGCGCGCGATTCGTGCGGGTCCACGCATGCTGCGTCTGGTCGAGCGCGGCGCCATAGTCGTGCGCGAGCTCACGCAGATGGAGTTGCGTGCGCACCGTTTGGCCGTTTTTCCAGTCGTAGGCGCTGTAACGCGGATCGTCGTCGGCGGGGAAGTATGGCAAGGCGTCATCGATACGGCCCTCTCTCACGAGGCGGCGTGCCAGCAGATAACGCAACGAGTCGCCAGCGGACGGCCGCGCCGAGTAATACGCGTTCGGATCGGTCGGCAGCGGCGGCGCGGCGGACCATGTCGGCACCCGCGTATCGACAAAGTGCTTCAGCTCGTCCGTGGTGAGCACGCGCTCAGCGATATACGCCATATCGCTGCCGTACGCGATTTCGGTCACCGAGTCTTCGTTCGCGCTCACGTCGTTGCGCCGCGACGCGGCGTCGAACAGATAACCGAGCGCCTCGACATACTGTCCACGCGACAAGGTCAGCACGGCCTGCTCGCCTTTGATCAATCGCACGCCCGCCGGCTCCACGCTCGAATCGGCGGTCGGAAAACCCTTCGAGGCCTGCGCATACGCCTGCACGGCCGCAGCCGTATCGCCCCGGCGTAACGCGAGTTTCGCGCTCACCCAGCTCGCCAGCGCGCTGTGCTCGCGCGCCGCCAGCATGCCGGCGAAGTCGTAGCGGCCGACTCGATAAGCCAGCGCGGCCAGACGATCGGCGCCCGCCACATGATCAATGCCACGCTGCCGGATCGACTCCACCAACGAGACCAAGGCCGGATTCGCCTTGATGCCTTTGTCGCCGCGTGCGGCGTCGGCATAGCCGGTCGGCCCGAAGCTGTTGTCGTAGCCGCCGTAGTATTCGGACGCGCTCGCCGGCTGGTCGTTGACGATATCGCCTTCGCGCGCGAGCGCGTACGCCACCAGCAGGCGTTGCGCGATTGGATCGTCGATCAGCGACGCAACCCTCGTTTTGCCGGCCAGCGCCCATGCCGCGATGAACTGCAGCGACTCCACGCCGCTCACGCCGCCGCGCGCCGCCTGTTGCGCATAGAGCCCGATGGCCCGCTTCAGGTTCGCGGGCGTGATCGCCGCCGCGCAAGGTGTGTCGTTCAGGAAGCTGCGGTAATCGCACTGCTTGTCCGATTTCTGATCGTACAGATAGGTCAGCGCTTCATCGCCGAAACTCGCGACCGCGAGACCTTGCGGGTCGGGCGCGCCGTTCGCGGCGAGGGTGCGCGGGCGCGCGTAGGCAGCGGGCAACGCGGCGGTAAGGGTCTTGCATGCGCCGGCATCGGTGCAGGAGTCGGCACGCGCCTGCGCAATCGCCGCGAGTTCGGTGGCTGCCGCTACCGAACGCGGCGCACTGGATGAGCCGGGTAACGCGAATATCGCTTCGAGGCGGGTCGCGGCGCGGGTCAGGAGAACGTTTTTGCTGGCGCAAGCGGCTGGCGTGGTGGCGGTGCTCGACGACGACGCATTGCTGGGGTCGGGCGCGGTTTGATTCGATGCGTTCGCATCGGAAGCCGACGAGCTCGATGCCGCTGCGTTTGGCGTCGCGCTTGCCGCTGCCGCATTGGCTGCCGCTGCCGAAGAGCCGGAGGCCGCTGAAGCCGACCCTGGCGCCGCTGAAGCCACCGCCGTACTCGCGCACCCCGTCAGCGCGTGCGTATAGTCCACGTCGGCCGCGCCATAGAGACGTTGCGCGTCCGGCACACCGGCTCCTAGCGCATACGCCGCATCGCCATCGTTAGCTTTGGCCATCGCGGCAAGTGTCGCGATCTGTGCAGGCGTCAAACCGCTCAACACCGCCTGCGCCGGATCCGCCGCTTGCGCACCCGCCGCAACCGGCACCGCTTCGGGCGCCAGCAAATGATCGCCTGGCGTCACGAGCCGCGCCACCTCATAAGCGAACGAATTGTTCGGCGTGCCGGATAGCGTACCCGCGCGATTGTCGAGCAATTGCAACGGAAAAAACGGTCCACAAGCGTGGACGATCACGGCACCGGCCAGCAGCACGAACGCGCCGCCGAATGCGACATATTTACGGTTCAACATGAACGGAGACCTTGTGGTGATCGGTTTCGCCGCAGCGAAGCCAGCCGATGTCGCGGCGCATGCCCGCGCGCAACAAGCCGGGTTGTACGCGACGCAGCAGCATGCCGCGCGCGTCGTAATCGAGTGCATAACCGTTGATGCCATCCGCGGCCTGGCAGGCGGCGTCGGTGCGTACGACCGCCGGCAGCGTCGAGTCGGCGTTGCCGCTGCTCACTAGCGACACGTCGAACAAGCCAGGCTGTTGCGCGTTCGGATGAACGTCGACGGTCACGGCCGAAGTCAGCGGCGCATGGCTCAAGATTGCGCGCCAGGTGGTCGAGCTCCACGCGCGCGCGTCGGCGTCGGTGGGTAAGCGGAACCAGACGACGCCCGCCAGACCGCGCAATTCATCGCCTTCGATCTGCGTGACGAACGCGGCAATCTGCTCGGGCTGCGCGACCAGTTCATGCGATAGGCCCTGCGCGGAGCCGTTCGCGAGCAGCATGGGACGTTCGCTTTCAATGCCGGCCACGCGCCCCTCTTCGCCCCACGTCACGCGCGAGCCGTAAGTGGGCAACGCGACGCGCCATGGCCGCTGCGTGCGGCGCGCGAAAGCATGCAGCCACGCGCGCGCTTGCGCAGGATCGAACAGGCCTTGCACCGGGTTCATCACCGCGTGGACCTGAAGAATGGAGGTATCGGCTTGCGCCAGCAGCGCGTCGAGCGCGCGGCTGTCGAGCCAGGTGGGCAGCGCGGTGATCGTCAGCTTGACGGCGGGATCGAGTTGCGCACGCAGTGCGGCGAGAAACCGCGTATAGGCCGCGAGTTTCGAGGTCGCGCAGTCGTGGTCGATTTCGATGGCCGCGAGTGGAACGCCATGCTGTTTCCAGTCGTCGGCGAGTTGACCGATGCGCGCGGTCGGCAAGCTGTTCAGATCGTCGAGTTGGCCGTCGATTCGCACCACGGCCGTGATCGGCGCACCCGTTGCCGCGAGCGTGGCCCAATCCGGCGACACGACGGTCCAGTCATTCCGGCTGTCTTTCTCGGCGGCCAGCACGTGCCACGATTGCACCAGGCCACGGCTATGCTGGATCGCCGCTGTGACCGACGGCGTCCATTTACGCTGCCAGACGTAGGCGTCGTTCGGCAACGGCGTCACCGGGCGGCTGCACGCGGCGCTCAGAACGACAAGCGACAACGCGACAAAAACGGCGAACGCGCGCCGCTTTTGCCGCGATGTGCCGCCATCACTCATAGTGCAGGGCTTTCGGCACGCTGTAGGCTGTGCCGTTGTAGTTCAGCGTGGTGGTCGCGCGTTTCGGCGCGCCCTCCTTCGACACGCAATCGCTACTCGTCTGCTTGCTCACGCGATCTTTCGATGTTTCACCCACGCGCAACGTTGCATAACCGGAAGCGTTGGCCGGACCGACGGCGAGCGAACGCGCGACCGACGAAAACGTTCCCGCGCAATTGCCGTCCCATTCGCCGGAGTCGCTCGCGACGACCATGTCGTCGAGCACGCGACGCAGCGTGTGGCCGTCCTGTACATACAGGCTCAGCGCCTGCGCTTCGTACGGATTGACGCGCGACGAACCCTCGTACGTCACGCGCACGCCGAACGCACGTAGTTGCGGCGTCAACTGATAGCGGGCCGTGTCGAGATCGATCGAACTGAAGCGGATCGCGTCGGACGTAATCGCCGACGGTTCGTAGAAGTGCGCGACGATCGCGCCGGACTTGCTATCGGCGACCAGCACTTCGACGTCGTACACGGCTTGATCGTCGGTGGCGCCGGCCTGGGGCATCGGCTGCACGGCCAGCGTCAGCGACGGGTCCGCCGGCCAGACCTTGCACGCCGCGTGCTCGCTGTCGAGTTGGCGGCCGGGGTGCAACGTTTTCATCCATTGGGTCAGATTGGCTTGGCAAGCGGTCCTCGCATCCGTATCGGCATCGGCATGCGCGACCAGGGGCAGGCACAGCGCGACTAAGGCGGTGAGTTTTTTCATTGTTCTCCCGGTTTGCTTTATTTGACGTTCTGCGGCGGGCTCGCGAATCGAGCTAGTGCGGCGGATTTTAGGGCGAGCGGTGTCCGTTGTAAAACGGTGATGAGGCGGGAGTGTGAATATGGGCGTTTCAGCGCGGTATCGCTGATAGCCAGCAGATGGGATTTATGCGGAGCGCAAAGAGCGGGGGAAAGTCAGCAGGTTCCACGAACGGCTACGTGACGATCATTCCCCGGTCGCCTCCGGCTCATGCGACGCCAACCTGGCCTTCGCATGCCGCATCTTCTCCAGCGTCTTCGGACCGGCTTTCAGCGCGACGCCGATCGCAAGCGCGTCCATGATGCACAGATGCACGAGCCGCGACACGCCCGGCGTGTTCGGATCGATCGGACTCGGCACGCGCAGCAGCAGCGGAATATCGACCAGCCACGCCAGCCGCGAACCGACGTTGGTCAGCGCAATGGTGGTCGCGCCACGCTCTTTTGCAATCTGCATGCTTTCATTCACTTCGACGCTGCGGCCCGAATGCGAAATGGCGAATGCCACGTCGCCCGGCTCCATCAGCCCCGCGTACAAACGCTGCAAGTGGCCGTCCGTAAACGCGGTCGACGCAATGTCGAGCCGCAGGAAGCGCAATGCCGCGTCTTGCGCCACAAGGCCCGACCCCGAACCGACGCCGAAGAAGAACACGCGTCCTGCGCTCGACAGCGCCGCGATCGCGCTCTCCACCACGGCGGGGTCCAGCGCGCCGCGAGCGTGCGTGATGCCGTCGATCGCCGCTTCGCCCACCTTGTCCATCAAGGTCTGCACGTCGTCGTCGCGCGCCACCGCGGTCGACGCGTACGGCATGCCGCCTGCCACGCTCTGCGCTAGTTGCATCTTGAAGTCGCGCAGACCATGCGCCCCGATCGCGCGGCAAAAACGCGTGACGGAGGGCTCGGACACGTCGGCGCGCTGCGCGAGTTCGGTGATGCTCGCACGCATGGCGAAGTCGACGTCGCTCAGCACCATATCGGCGACCTTGCGTTCGGCAGGCCGCAAATTGGCCAACGCGCTGCGGATGTGGGGAATCAAGTTCGGTGCGGACACCCGGTATTCCTTAAAAGCGCCCTCAGACTTGTCGCTTCGCGCCGGCCTCCGAAGGGGACTTCCTGCGGGGCGATGGACTGACTGCGGAGCGGAAAACGCGGGACGTCCCAGCGTTTTCTTACGGGTTAAATGAATCCGCGTCGCAGTCTCAGTCAGATTCGGACGGCAACACGCGGCTTAGACCAGCCTGCGCCCACTCTCCGTATCGAACAGATGAATATGTTCCGCCGGAAAACGCAGCGCGACACGCTGGCCGGGCTCGATTTTCGAGCGCTGGCGCGTCGTCACGCACCACGTGCTGCCGCCTATTTTCCCGTACAAGTGGGTCTCCGCGCCAGTCGGCTCGACCACTTCGACTTCCATCGTGGCGTCCGGCGTCTGCGCCATGGTCTCGATGTGTTCGGGGCGCACGCCGAGCGTGACCTTCGCACCGACCGCCGCCGAAGCCGACGCGCCTTCCAGCACGATCTCGCCGCCGCCGGTCAGTTTCAACATGAGGCCTGGGCCTTGCGCGCCGCTCGCCACCACGCCTTCGGCAAAATTCATCGACGGCGAGCCGAGGAAGCTCGCGACGAACAGATTCGCCGGACGATCGTACAACTCCAGCGGACGCCCCATCTGTTCGATCCGCCCCGCGTTCATCACGACGATGCGATCGGCCATGGTCATCGCTTCGATCTGATCGTGCGTGACGTAGATCACCGTATTCTTCAGGCGCTGATGCAGCGCCTTGATTTCCGTGCGCATCTGCACGCGCAGCTTGGCGTCGAGATTGGACAGGGGTTCGTCGAACAGAAACAGCGACGGCTCGCGCACCACCGCGCGACCCATCGCCACGCGTTGCCGTTGACCGCCCGAGAGCGCACGCGGCAAGCGGTCCAGATAGCCGCCGAGATTCAGCATCTTCGCGGCGGCTTCGATCCGCGGCTTGAAGCTCGCCGACGACTCCTTGCGAATGCGCGGTCCGAAGGCAATGTTTTCGTAGACCGACAGGTGCGGATAGAGCGCATAGCTCTGGAACACCATCGAAATATTGCGTTGCTGCGGCGCGAGCGTGTTCGCCCGTGTGCCGCCTATCATCAGGTCGCCGCCGCTGATTTCCTCGAGCCCGGCCACCATCCGCATCAGCGTGCTCTTGCCGCAGCCCGACGGCCCGACCAGCACGACGAACTCGCCGTCGTCGATGTCGAGATCGATGCCGTGCACCACTTGCGTGTCGCCGTAGCGTTTGAAGATGCCGCTCAGTTGCACTGCTGCCATGCTGTCCTCATCGTCTTGCTTCGTTGATTCGACCGGGGCGGCGGGTTTTCTGTTCGGGCGTCGCCGTGCCGTTGTGGTTAAAGCTGTTCTAGCGTCAGTTCTTCCGCCATCAAACGATTGCCGGCCATCAGACCACCGTCCACCGGCAGCGCGACGCCGGTGATCACGCGCGCCATCGGCGACGCGAGAAACTGCACGGCGTCGGCAATGTCGTCGGGCGTCGCGAAGTCGCGCAACGGGTACCACTTCTTCAGATCCTCGAACACCTGCGAGTTCTTGTCGACGCGCGCCTGCCATGCCTGCGTCTTCACCGTACCCGGACACACGATGTTGGCGCGAATACCGTAGCGGCCGAGTTCCATGGCCAGCGCTTTCGTGTAGCTGATGAGGCCGGCCTTTGCCGCGCTATATGCGGGGTGCCCGAGCGCGGCCATACCGTTCACCGAGCCGATCAACACCAGCGCGCCGCGTCGGCGTTCGATCATCGACGCCCGTACCGCTTCCACCGTGTGATACGTGCCGTTCAGATTCAGGTGAATGTCGCGCTGCCAACTCGCGGCGTCGGTGCTGGCGAGCGTCAGGCCCTGCGCGGCGCCGGCGTTCGCGACCAGCACATCCACCGGACCGCGCGTCTTGGCCGCGGCCGCCACCGCTTGCGGCACCGCGGCGGCGTCGCCGAGGTCGACCGCGACCGGCGTGACGTGCGCATCGCCGAGTTGCGCGGTCAATGCGTGAAGCGCTGACGCGTCGATGTCGAGCGCCAGCACGGTGTCGCCCTGCTCCACGAAACGCTTGCACAACACGCTGCCGATACCGCCGCAAGCGCCCGTTACCAACACCACACGATTCATGTCCGCCTCGCTCATCAACCGGTCATGCGCACCGGATTAGCGTGTAAATTTCCTACAAACCGATGCAGGCTAGTTGTCTAGTCATCCCGAAGATTGGGTATCCGTGACTTCGCGTTTACGCAGAATACCCCTGCTTTACAGCATCTTATGCACAAAACTCGCTGCAAAAAAATATGGCAGACCCTACGTGACAAGCTATTTTTCGTCATGTAGGATTTTTTCAAACAATTTAACCCAAAGCGGCCGGCGACGGCAGCAGACCACCCCACCCTCATCGGATGGGACCGGAGTGAGCGCTCAAGCGCCCACTCCGATCGACAACAGGAGAGAGAGAATGTCGTTGCATGCCCGTGCTTCCCTCGCGCTAGGCAAAGTTGCCGTGGCGCTCGCGTTTGCAGGTATCGCCGTCGCGGCTCACGCCGACACGGTCCGCGTCACGGTCGCGCACTACAGCGACGCGACGGCGCCGTACTTCGAGAAAATGGCCCGCAACTTCGAGAAGGCCAATCCCGGCACGACCATCAAGATCGAAGACGTGAACTGGGACACGCTGCAACAGAAACTCCAGACGGACATTTCCGGCGGCGCCAATGCCGACCTCGCGATCGTCGGCACGCGCTGGTTGCTCGACTTCGTAAAGGACGACGTGGCCGAACCGCTCGACGGTTACATGGATGCGAGCTTCAAGAGCCGCTTCATCGGTCCGTTCCTCGCGCCGGGCGAAATCAACGGCAAGGTGTACGGCCTGCCGATCGCGGCTTCCGCGCGCGCTTTGTACTACAACAAGGATCTGCTGGCGAAGGTCGGCTATCCCGACGGTCCGAAAACGTGGAACGATGTGATCGACGCGTCGAAGAAACTCAAGGCGCAGGGCATTGCCGGCTTCGGTCTGCAAGGCAAGGAAATCGAAACGGACGTCTACTATTACTACGCGCTGTGGACCAATGGCGGTGACGTCGTCGGCAAGGACGGCAAGGCGGCGTTCAATTCGCCGGCCGGTATCAAGGCGGCCACGCTGTACAAGTCGATGATCGATCAGGGTCTCACGCAACCCGGCGTGACCGGCTATAGCCGCGAAGACGTGCAGAACCTGTTCAAACAGGGCCGTGTCGCGATGGTGATCTCCGCACCGTTCCTGTCGAAGCAGATCAAGAAGGAAGCGCCGAACCTGAAGTACGGCATCGATCCGATTCCGATGGGCACGACGCACGCCACCTACGCCGTCACCGATTCGATCGTGATGTTCAAGAACTCGAAGGTGAAGAAGTCGGCCTGGAAGTTCCTCGACTATCTGTTCACGAAAGAACCGCGCGTCGAGTTCACCACGACCGAAGGTTTCCTGCCGACCACCAAGGCTGAAGCGACCGATCCGGCGTTCAACGATCCGGACACGAAAGCGTTCGTCGCGTTGCTGCCAACGGCTCATTTCGCGCCGACCGTGACCGGCTGGGAAGACACCGCAAAGGCCGTGACCGATGCAATGCAGTCGATCTACCTCGGCAAGGCGAAGCCGGCTGACGCGCTGAATGCGGCGGCCACGCAAGCGAACAAGTCGCTCGGCCATTGATCGCGTTTTGATCGCTCGTTCTGATCACTGAGCGATCTCGAGGTGATTTGCCGAACACGGAACGCGCGACGCCGAAGTGAAGGCGGTGCGCGTTTCGGTCGTAATGCACCATCCGGCCCATTCCGGCGCGCGCGCGAATGAACGCAAACGCGTCTTACGATCGAGCACGCATGAGCCGTTCTGCTTCTTCGCGCCTGCAGGCGCCCTGGTTGCTAATTGCGCCGAGTCTGGTACTCGCGCTCTTTATTATCAGCTATCCGATTTTCAACATCGTGTGGCAATCGCTGCACGAGGTCTCGCGTTTCGGTGCGATTCGCGACTTCACCGGCCTACAGAACTTTTATACGATCTTCGGCGACCCCGCGTTTCTCGCCGCCGCGCGACGCACCGTTGTCTGGACCGTGTGCGTGGTGGGCGGCACCGTACTCATTTCCGTGCCGGTCGCGTTGATCCTGAACCAGGACTTCTACGGCCGTGGTATAGCGCGCACGATCGTCATGCTGCCGTGGTCCGTCTCACTGACCATGACCGCCGTGGTCTGGCGCTGGGCTTTCAACGACGACTACGGCATGGTCAACGTCACGCTGCAAAGGCTAGGGCTGATCAGCGGCCCGATCCATTGGCTCGCGACGCCGGAACTTGCGTTTCCGGTGGAGATCGCCGTCGGCATTCTGGTGTCGATACCCTTTACGGTGACGATTCTGCTCGGCGGGTTGTCCTCCGTGCCTGGCGACATTTACGAGGCGGCGCGCATGGACGGCGCGAGCGCATGGCAGCAGTTTCGCAAGCTCACCATGCCGTTGCTGCGGCCGTTCATCAACATGACGATCCTGCTGAATGTGATCTACGTGTTCAACTCGTTTCCGATTATCTGGGTCATGACGCAAGGCGGACCGGACAACGGTACGCATATTCTGGTCACGTACCTGTATGAGTTGGGCTTCCGGCTGGGACGCCCTGGTGAAGCAGCCGCGGTGTCGCTGATCATGCTCGTCATGCTGTTCGTTTTCTCGATCGCCTATCTGCGCCTGCAGCCCGCGAAAGAAGGAGATCCATCATGAGTCTCAGCATCAAGATGAAGCGCTCGCTGTGGTGTTGGCTCGCGCTGTCGCCGCTGGTTGTGGTGGTGCTGTTTCCGTTTGCCGTGATGCTGTTCACGGCATTGAAGCCGGCCACGGAGATTTTCGTTTATCCGGCGCGCTGGTTGCCCGTACATTGGCAATGGAGCAATTTCGCCGACATGTGGCAAGCGGCGAATTTCGGCGTGGCGTTACGCAATAGCACGGTGATCAGCTTACTGTCGACAGCGCTCGCTTTGGCCGTGAGCTTGCCCGCCGCCTACGCGTTGGCCAGATTCCCGTTTCGCGGACGCGGTTTGTATCGCCAGTTCCTGCTCGTCACGCAAATGTTGTCCCCCATCCTGCTCGTGGTGGGTTTGTTCCGCCTCGCCGCCATGATCCCCTATGGCGACGGCAATCTGGTCGACTCGAAGATCGGCGTGATCGTCTCTTACGCAGCGTTCAATATCGCATTCGCCGTATGGATGTTGTCTTCGTACTTTCAGACGGTGCCTCGCGATCTGGAAGAGTCGGCGTGGCTCGAAGGATGCGGACGCACCAGGGCCGTCTTCAAGGTCTTCCTGCCGCTCGCCGTACCGGCGATCGTGGTGACCGCCATCTTCACGTTCATCAATGCGTGGAATGAGTTTGCTGTTGTCTATACGCTGATCCGTTCGCCGGAAAACAAAACACTCACTGTGCAGGTAACGGATATGGTGGCGGGCAAGTACGTCGTCGAATGGCATCTTGTCATGGCCGCAACCTTATGCGCGACGTTGCCGGTCTCGATCGTGTTTGCGTGGTTGCAGCGATTCCTGGTGAAGGGCCTGGCGCTGGGAGCGGTGAAGTAAACTGCGGGCGCGCTGCCGATTACAGGCTCGCGCCGCCCGGCTACAGCTGAACGCCGTTTCACCCTCAATTTTTAATTAAATTAGGGTTCGAATTAAATAAAATATCGAATAAAAAAGTGACGTAACACGAATTATCTGTTCGCACCCCATCTGATTTCCATCAATTCGAATAGTGCGCACCTATTGATAATATTAATATAAAAAGACGTGCTTTCCGACCCACTACCACCCATCCACAATCCGCTGACAAATCAAAGATTTATCTTTTCCAGCGGATCGTGAGGCAGAGATTTTCCTCCACACCACCTTTGGTTGGTCATAAGCCGCCTCAGCCGATCGATTCTCGGCATTATCACTTATCGTCTCGAATTCCCGCCACGTTACATCGGTGAAACGTTTATAATTCCTCTGCCGAAAGGATCTGTAAGTAATACCAGATTCACAAGAAAGCAACCAATGTCGGCAATAATTGCATTGGTGCAGGTTGCGCGACGTTGAGCGTTAAGTCTGATCTTTGGGCGAGCCTCAATTGTTGTCGTAACGTCGCGTTCTTATCGGCGCCAGGCCGTCAGTTGCGAAGGAATGGGACCTAGCTTGACCATCAGCTGTCCTGATTTCCTTCGTTGCGCGTGCCTACCAGAAATTTGTTTTCACATTCAAGGCGCGCCGTTGTATCAACGCGAGCCCTGCCAGAGTTTTACGAGTCACGTCATCGGCATGTCGTCAAGGGTTGTGCCGTTTATCCGGTCGCGCGTCCGCGAGTCGGAGGACGAAGGCTGGGAAGTCGACTGAGCTTTCACACAACGAGTGGGTACGCTGAAGTGCTGCTATATGCCGCGCTCGATGCGTGGCATTGCCTATTCAAAGGTGTGACCACCTGGAACGCTTTGTTGAATAAGCCTTTCGTAGTTAATAGTAAGTATTACGTAATATAAACGCCGACCGGCACGTGATTGATTGTTAAGCATTCAATCGACTGACAGGTCGTCGCACGAACGGCTGTCTAACGGCTCTCGTTCTCATAACAACGGCGCGCTCGAGCGTCGGCTTCTTCAGCAATGAACGCGGTTTCGGCGCGTTCTCTGGTTGACCTCTCTCTGCAGTCATAACGCCAACGCGGACGACTTTGATCGATCTTGCTGATTCCTCGGGGAAAACCTGCTTTTAGCGATACACGGACAATGATGAGATATTGGAAACTTCTAGGCGTTGCCTCGGCAACGGTGTTGGCATCGTTTGGTGCGGAAAGCGTGCAGGCTGCTCAAAGCGGCACCATCACTGTGGCGGGCCAGCAGTACAAGCTGTGTGGACAAGAGAACGGCAACTGCTCGTTCCTCGGCACGGGCTCCGTAGTGTTCGGCGCGGTTCCGCCCAATTCGCCGTCGGTCATGCTGACCGCGCCGAAGACCTTTAGCAATGGCGTCGGCTGCTATGTCGGCGCGGTTTCGCAGACTGATCCGGCCTATGGTTATGGCAAGTCGTGCTGGGTGATGGCAGTTGCCGCTACGCCGACGCCTACGCCTACGCCGACGCCCACCCCGGCACCAACTCCGTCCAAGACACCCACACCGACGCCAGCCCCGACGCCGACGCCGACGCCGACGCCGGCTCCGACACCTACCCCGGCTCCCGCTCCGACACCGACCCCAACGCCCACCCCGACGCCGACGCCCACCCCTACCCCGTCGCCGGCACCAGGCAGCGCCACGCTTTCGTGCAGCACGCCGACGCAAACCGCAGGCGGCACCGCAAACGGCGTAATCAGCGCCGACACGCCGACCACCGACGGCATGCGCATTTTCCAGAACAACGCAGCGTTCAAGCTCGCGATCACGACCAACGTGCCGAGCGCGGACACGGTCGTCTGGTCCGTCGCAGACTCGAATGGCGCGATCAAATCGCAAGGCAGCTTCGCGGTTAAATCCGGCGTGCAAACCAGCACGATTCCATGTACGTCGACGTGGTCTGGCTACGGTGCACTGACTGCGACGCTGCGCTCGAACGGCGGCACGTTGCCGAGCAGCGGTACGCGTCCCACGGGCATTGCCACGTTCGGCGTGTTGCCGAACCTGAGCTCGGTACTGGGCACCGTTACATACGCTCATCAGGATCAGCATCGCTTCGGCATGCAGGGTTTCAACGGCAACATCGCCGCCTTGCATGATCTTGGCATTACGTGGACGATCGACGATCGCGAGCAATCGGCCATGGAACCCAATGGTCCGAACACGTACACGCCGAGCGTGAGCGACCTCGATCCGTTCTACAAGGCGAATCCGGATCAGATGCGCATTGTGCGTCTCGACGGTATTCCTGCATGGGATTCGAAGACCGGCCAGTTCAACGACAGCTACTACGCTCCGGTTAACATGAGCGAGTTCCAGAGCTTCATGGCCAAGGTCGGCACCGACACAAGCCAGATTCGTGCGGCAAACTACCCGAATCAGCAGAGCAACTACTACCAGGTGACGTGGGAACCGAGCCTCGGCTGGGCCGATAGCGATGCGAATTTCGTCGCCATGTACAAAGCGGCGTATCAGGGCATTCACTCGACCGATCCGAATGCTGTCGTGATGGGCACGGCGAACCCGTTCGCGTCGAACTGCGACACGTGTACCACCGGCTATCTGCAGAAGTACGGCGCGCTGGGTCTGTGGAATTACATCGACGCAGTTGCCACGCACGGCTACTGGAATGCGGGCACCTATCCGGCGCATCCGCCTGAGTTGCAGGACTCGGACCCGAGCACGGCGAATCAGGCCAATGCGCTCGACAATCAGATGACGCAATTGCGCGCGATCATGCAAGCGGGCAAGCCGAACATGAAGCTCTTCTTCACCGAAGCAGGCGTGAGCTACGATCCGGGTCTCAACTACGGTCCGACGGTACCGTCGCAGAACCAGTTGTTTGCGCAAGCAGCAGTGGGCGTGCGGGCACATATCATCGTGCTGGGTGGCGGCGCGCAACTGACGACGCTGTTCTACGGTCCGGACTATCCGGGTGAAGTGGGTTACGGTACGTTCTTCGACCTGAACGACGCGCAAGGCGCATTCGGTGCGACGAACCTGTCGCCGAAGCCGGAAGCCATGGTATTTGCGACGATGACGCGCGCACTCGACGGTACGAACACGTTGGGCCGCGTGAACGGCACGCCGCAAGGCACCTACGCTTACTCGTTCCAGCAACTCGGCAACGGCAAGGTCGTGACCGCGGCATGGGCGCACAGCAATGCACAGTGGCCGACGAGCGCTGGCGTCTACAGCCAGAGCTACTCGACCAGCTACAAGCTGACGGTGGATAACGCCGGCACGTCGGGCAATGTGACGGACATCGACGGTTATGGCAACATGACCACGCTGCCCTACACCAATGGCCAGGTCACGCTGACGCTCACCGAAGTGCCGCAGTACATCGTGTCGAGCAACGCAACGGTTGCCAAGGCCAATTCGACTGTTCCAGTCGGATACACCGGGCAATAAGCCGCCCGGCAACCAGGTCGACAGTCATTGAAGACCTTGGACGCGCCGCCGCTCACAGCGGCGGCGCATGGATAGAGCGAGTCAGGTATCTCCCGCCTGCTCGCTCTATCGTTTTATATGCGCATTCACACTCTCCAGCAGATCGACCCGTTGCGCGCCTTCGTCATCACACGAACTAGCCGACGACTACGCTCGCCAATAGATCGATTGGCGCTTTCCATATACGCAGACTGCACAATGCGTGGCGCGAACCAACGCTGTCTCACTCAAACCGTTGCTACGACTCCGGCCTCGTACTTTTGAGCATGAAGATCACGCATTTTTCATCGATCGATAGCAGATTTAATTGATTGATCCAGGGCGCATCCCTGCCATAAATTCGACCTGTGCGTCGCCAACTTTGCCGACAGGCCACCGGAGTCCGCTCCGGTTTGCGAACGAACAGGGAATCGATATGAGCGAGCGTCAGGAAGAGTTGAAATTTGCGTACTGGGTGCCGAACGTCAGTGGCGGCCTGGTTGTCAGCACGATCGAACAGCGCACCGACTGGAGTGTCGAGTACAACCAGAAGCTCGCGCAAGCTGCCGAGCGCGCCGGTTTCGACTACGCGCTGAGCCAGATCCGCTTTACCGCGGGCTACGGCGCGGACAACCAGCACGAATCCGTGTCGTTCAGTCAGGCGCTGCTGCACGCAACGACGAAATTGAAAGTACTCGCCGCGATCCTGCCTGGCCCGTGGAGTCCGGCCGTGGTCGCGAAGCAGATTGCCACGATCGACCATATTTCCAACGGGCGTATTGGCATCAACGTGGTCAGCGGTTGGTTCAAAGGTGAGTTCACCGCGATCGGCGAACCGTGGCTGGAGCACGACGAACGCTACCGTCGCTCACGCGAGTTCATCGAAGCGCTCAAGGGTATCTGGACGCAAGATAACTTCACCTACCGTGGTGACTTCTATCGCTTCAACAACTACACGTTAAATCCGAAACCGGTACAGAAACCGTATCCGGAAATCTTCCAGGGCGGCAGTTCGCGCGCAGCCCGCGATAACGCTGCGAGCGTGTCCGACTGGTACTTCACGAACGGCAATACGCCAGAGAATCTCAAGCTGCAGATCGACGACATTCAGGCGAAGGCGGCGCAAAACGACCACAGGGTGCGCATTGGCGTGAACGCGTTCGTCATTGCGCGCGATACCGAAGAAGAAGCACGTGCCGTGCTCGACGACATCATCGCCCACGCACACGTGGAAGCCGTGCATGCTTTCGGCAATGCGGCCAGACAGGCAGGTAGCGCGTCGCCTGAAGGCGAGGGAAACTGGGCGAAGTCGAGCTTCGAGGACCTGGTGCAGTATAACGACGGCTTCCGTACCAATCTGATCGGCACACCGCGTCAGATTGCAGAGCGGATCGTCGAACTGAAGGCCGTGGGTGTCGACCTCATCCTGGCCGGGTTCCTGCATTTCATCGAAGAGGTCGAATACTTTGGGGAAAAAGTACTGCCAATCGTACGCGAGCTCGAAGAGGCCGCGCTTCGTCGCAAGGCAGCTTGATGCGGTGGTGCCGGCACCGTCGACTATATTTCACAACATCACGCGGGTTTCACGCCCGCGTGGTATGTCTCATGGGCAGAGTAATTCGTCGCAATGAATACAACGTATTCCTTCGTGCGTAGCGAACCAGACAGCCGGGGCTCGCGTATGATGGAGCGACGTCTCAAGCGCTCATGCCTGCGATCCCCCTCAGGCGCGGCCCCTTCCATTGCGCCTTGCGCGGTCGTTACCGCGACCAAGGTGCGGCTTCTGCCCAACTATGACAGCCAGCCCGTCCCCTTACAATTCCCAGTTCATTTCATGCATCATCTGCGCGTATAACGAAGCGCCACGAATTGCAAAGGTACTCGCAGTAGCCGCGGTGCATCCCGCGTTGGGTGAGGTCATTGTCGTCGACGACGGTTCCAACGACGGCACCGCCGACATCGTCAAACAGTTTCCCTCTGTGCGCCTGATCGTGCGCGGTGCGAATGGCGGCAAGAGCGCGGCAATGGTAGATGGCATCGCCGCTGCACAAGGTGATCTGCTCATGCTGCTCGACGCCGATCTGAAAGGGCTCGCCGCCGAGCATATCAGCGAGCTGGCGGCCCCCGTGCTCAAAGGGCGTGCGGAAGTCAGCATCAGCCTGCGGCAGAACAGCCTGACGCTGTTTCGCGCTATCGGGCTCGATTTCGTTTCCGGGGAACGCGTCGTTAAGAAGGCGCTGCTGCACGCGGCCCTTGAGCAAATCCAGGCGTTACCGCGCTTCGGGATCGAAGTGTTCATGAATCGACTGATCATAGAGCGGCGTTTGCGAATCGCGGTGACGCACTGGCCTCATGTGACCCAGGCCCGCAAAACCGAAAAGCTTGGCTATTGGCGTGGTGTCCGCGCCGAATGGCGAATGATCGCCGACCTGCTGAAAGCGGTTTATCCGCTTGCATTGATTACACAGACGGTTCGATTGCTACAACTGCGCATCCGCCACGGACGAGCTTCTTTCGCGACACGCATGAAAGGATCGCCCGATAGTCCGCGGTAGTCTGTGGAATCTCCGCGGCATGCCGCTTCTTCGCCACGACGCGCGACGTTCAACTCCGTCTATTCACACGTGCAACCGCCAGGGCAAGCATGCCGATGGCGCCCAACACGAGAGGACAGAACAACGTCGCGAAACGCCACAGTATGAGTGCCGCCCCGACTGCGGCATGCGGCACCCAGCCGCCGAATGCGGCGGCGAGCCCAAGATCGCCGCCGCCACCACCGGCCGGAATACCGGTCCACAGCGCAGCGTGCAAAACCAGCGCCTGAACGGCCACCACGAAACCGGGCGGCAACGAATAACCCTGTTCCAGCAGAATGAACCACAACGCGCCATAACGCAGCAGCCATTGCGTCGTTGTCAGTACAAGCAATGCACCGAGCCGCCAGCGCGACCCCGATAGCAGATGCCGCCATTCGTCGCGCACATTGGCGACGAATGTCGTCCAGCGTGCGGGGGGACGTGTCGGCATCCCAGCACGCCTGATCGCGCCACCCGCACCCTCCGCGAGTTTGCGCCGGCAGGTCCAGATCGCGCACGCTAGCGCGACAGCACCGATCGATGCACCCGCCACGATATGCAAGGACTTCGGCGTAATCAGCCCGGCGATCAGGCCGATGCACGACACGAACGAAACGGGCACCGCGACGGTGAAGAACGCGAGGTCGAGTGCCTGATCGCCGCTCACCACGGTGGTGGCTTGCGTCCATGAAGCGCCCGCACGTTGCAACAGCCCGAGGTTCACGCCATATCCGGCGGCGCCAAACGGAGAGCTGAGGAACGCCGCGTCGGTAATGAAGGTGATGGCGAGCGTGCGCCGGAATCGTATGCGAAGACCCAGGGCCGTTTGCATCAACTGCTGTTTGCCGGCCTTCGCGGCGGCACTCACGAAAGCGCTCGCCGCCAGCATGACGATGAGACGGGCCGACGCCGCCTGCAGGCCGGCCAACGTGGCATGAACACCCAGCAGAAACGGCGCGCCAATTGCAAAGACGACGCCCACGATGGCAAGAAGTACGGTTACACCGAAGGCAAGCGGCTTCGTCAAGAGAGTGTCCCTGGCAAGGCCATTGGGTGAACAAAGTCGATTACGCGAGCTATCCGTCGCAAGCGGCTACGAGCCTCCATGCTTTAGCGCTTCAGCATGGCGCGGGCCGCTTTTGCGGCGCCCGGGCGGCCCATATCCACCGCGACGAAATGCGCGATCTTGCGCTCACCGAGGTCGACCGCGACGTAGTCGTTCGGCGCTTTTGCGGTCAGACCGTCCGAAGCCGAATGGTATTCAATGCGTAATTGCGAAGCGGTGACGACGAGCCGAAGATAACCGTAATTGGTATCGTCATAGTTCTCGAGCACCACCAGGTCGCTATTCGCCGATGCCGCCTGCAAAACCTGTGGCGCGCGAATCGGCGCAGCGCCGCTCGGCACCAGCTTGATCAGTCCATGCCCACCGTTACCGCACACAATGTAGGGAATCTGTGTGCCGTCCGTGCGACGGGTGCGTGTGAAGCGCTGATAGTTGTGCGCGTGTCCGGACAGAAACGCATGCGGCCAAACGCCATTGGCCTCGCAGATCTCATCGATCTGCTGCAACATCGCGGTACTCGACCCGTGACCGCCCGCGCAATAGGGCGGATGGTGATCGGCGATCAATAACGCCCCCGTGAATTTCTCCGCTTTCACGCGTTTGAGCGCGGCATCCAGATAGTCGAGCTGGCTGCGCCCAATATGCGGGTCCGAAATCACACCCGGGTCTTCCAGCGTATTGCTGTAGATCACCAGCACACGCACGAACGGCGCCTCGAACGTAAAGAACACGCCGGGCTGTATTTGCGCGGTACGCGTTAAACCACCCGCCTCCGGCGTCACGACGAAATCTTGTGCGCAGAAGTTACGCAGAAATGCCGCGAGACTTTTTGCATGTGCCTCGGGCGAGACCATACCGTCGTGGTTGCCCGCGCATGCAAGAATCGGCGCCGGATAGTTGCGATAGGGCTCGTAAAACTGATCGTAGTAGTACTTGCTCTCGCCGAAACTGTAGACCACATCGCCGAGTAGCAGCGCGAACTGCGGGATCTCGGCCGCGTTCGGCTCGGCGAAGTCAGCCGTCATTTTGTCGGCGACTTCATTCTGCGTGGCGGGCCCCGTTGTGTTGCCGCAATCGCCGAGCGCGTGAAAGACGAGTTGTCCCGACACCGTTACCGTATCGATCGCACCAGAATTGCCGCCAAACACCTCGGCCAGCGATAGTTGCGGCTCGACGCCGCCGCGCGGCGCGGGAAACGGCAGCGGAAAGAGCTTGTGTTCCGCATTGAGTTTATCGATCTCTTTGTACGCCGCGTCGTCCGATGGATGAGGAATGCGGAACACAGTCGGGTCGGCCGTCGGTTGCGGCTGAGCAAACACGGGATGTGTCAGCGCGCGCTCGCGCAGCGTGACAGGTGCGTCGATACTGCCCGGCTGAGGCACAGGCGCGGCCGTAGCAGTCGACGCGTCCGAACGAGCCGCCGCCTTGCCTTCACGCGGCGCCTTTCGCTTCGCTTTCTTGTCGCTGTCCTTCTGTTCACTCTTCTTCGACTCGCGTTTTGCCGGCATGTGCGCCTCTTTCAAACTGATCGGTCGGGAATCTGGCAGGCAACGGTGTTCGTTGCAGACATAGAACGTTACGACACACGCGTGTCGGAAAAGTGTCCGATCGAAGGCAAAGAAGGGAGGAGCACACTATTCAACACCGGCAGCATTGAACACACGAGGTATCAGCGGAAATCAAGCGCATCGCACCGATCGGAGGCTGACTTTAAATTGTCATAACCGCCGACTATTTTTTAAGGCTCGCATTCACGGAGCAACTGGCCGACATCCGCGAATTTTTCCCCACTGGTGATATGCGTCGTCATGGTCCTCGCATTCGAATCGACCAACGATTTTCACGACTCTTCCAATGCCGTCGCGACGGTCATCTACACGCAATCGTTGAAACCGGCTCAGGCGATGGTCTGGTCCGGGTTGATGAATTTTATCGGCGAGTGGTTCGCACGCTCGGTGAACGGCTGGGCAAACAACACATGACGCCGGGGCAAGGCGCCAGCACCGAACTGGTCGGCTCGCTGCTGATCGGCACTGCGGGGTTGACTGGCCTGCCGTTGAGTACGACCCACATCATCATGTCCGGCATCGCCAGAACAATGGCCGCAGGCGGTCAAGGCCTGCAGCGCGGAATGCTGGTGCGCATTGTGCTCACGTGGCTGGTGACCTTGCCGGTCACCAGCCACGCTCGCATCGACTTCAATTCGTCGTCGCCCCCAGCAGAACCATGCTGTGTATCCCCGTCAACGCCTGCTGCCACGAGTCGCTGTTCCGTTCCGCCTGTCCGCCTTCGAATAGCGGCTTCAACAACGCCAGCAAATCTTTCGACTGCGATGAACTGGAAGGCGTGGTCACATCCGAAACCAGCACACCTCGCACGTATTCGGATTGACGCGTCGATTGACTCGACGACTGGCTCAACGACGCACTTAGCAACTTGCCCTTTTCAGTGGCGATCTGGGTGGTGCTGTCGGCGTCGTCGTTGATCTGCATGTAGTAGTAACTCTGCGATGACTTCGACGTGTTGAGTAATGGCGCACCCGTTCCCGTAAGCGCCTGGTGATAGCTCGCGCTCAGATGCGATTGCTGGGTTTGCGAGATCGTGCCCTTCAGCAGATTGCCTTCGCTGCGGGTGCTTTGCGATAGCTGATACGAGAATGCATCCACCTCGCCTAAACGGAACGGATTCGACGACACCGGCGTTTCGGTAACCGACGCGCTGAAATCGGCGAGGCCCGTCAACATAGCGTGATCCGATTGGGCCAGCCAGGGGGCGTAAGCCGTGCCGGCGAGTTGTTGCGACGGCGTTCCGTCACTGCTGTTCATCTGCGCGAACGCATCTTTGAACATGCTCATCAACGCCGCGTTACCGTGACCACGCGCGGTCGCATTGTCGATCTGCTTCAGATAGCTTGCAATGGCCTGGTTGCGCTGCGCGTCCGAGCCCCACAGCGTGGAATTGCTGGTGTCGACATCGACGTTCATCTTGCCCGCCGCGCCCGAGATACTCAGGGTTCGGGCGGCGCTGCTCGTGGAAAAATCGACCGCCAGATTGTTTGGCCCGTCATTCGTGACGTTGAATTGCAACCTCACCGAAGACAGCACCGCCGGATCCGTGTCCATCAGACCGCTGAGATCGACAGTGGGCGGTACCGCACTAAGGCCGTCGATTGCGTGCTGAAAACCGTCGGCCATTTTCGCCAGCGCGCTGCGCTCGGCATCGCTGAGTTTGCCACTGCTATGCATGCTGACGGAGAGTGTGCCGCCGCTGCTATCCAGTGCAATATCCACCTCTACGCCGCTCGCGGTTTTAACCGTCAGCTTGATATCGCCTTGCGGACTTTGTGCCGATTGTTCCAGGCCGCTGACGCCACCGGTCGATGCAACATTGACCGATTGCGAGAAATCGTTGCCCGTCGTTTTGAAACGATCCAGCAGCGCGCTCCCGAGGCCAGAGAACTGACCGGAGATGGACTGCGACATGTAATTACCCGCCATCGCCATAGTCACGGCATCCGTGCTGCTTCGAGCCCACGTGACGGTCGGCGCTACGTTCGCCAGTTTGCCCTCTGGCGTGTAAACCACGGGGGCGTCGACGCCAATCATCGACGGAATCGTCACGATGGTCGAGGCGGCTGCCGTGACCGATTCTTGTGAAGCAGTGGCGCTCACGGAAGCAACGCTTGCGCTTGCGTTCGATAGCGGCGTCACTGCCAGTGCTGGAAGTGCGTTCAACGACGACAACGTGGTCATATCGAGCGTGCCTTATTTCCTGGTATGTGTAGAGGACGTCCGGCCGACATCCGCTTTATCAATCACTATATCGGCACGCGATACAGGATCTTTATATGTCTTACGAATGTTATGCGAGATAACTTGAAGTAAAGCTTTGAAACTACGTGGTGGCGTAGCGGAGAAATTTTGACGGATCCTGCTCACCCGGCTCTGCAGCAGGATCCTCCGTGCGCACTATTCAGCTACCAAAGTACAGATTGCAGTAGCTGACCGGGCCCACACAACCGGCGTTCATCGTCATATGCACAGGTCGCCCAGACGAAGAGCTGCCGTTCTGAGCCACACCGCCGTACGAAGATTGCGTCGTTTGCTGCGTGTCTTGCGCGGCAATTTTCGCCTCGGCTGCCTGAATGTCCGCAGGGTAGGTGGCGTCGTCGCTGGTTGACGGGTTATAGCCAGCCTGTTCGACACGGACCAGGTCAGCACGCACTTCAGCGCGCGTCACCGGCGCATTCGATTGAGCGAAGCTGAGAACAGGGGTAGCCAATGCGCCAGCGGCGAGAGCGAAACAAACGAGAGCGTTTTTCATGATTCAGTTTCCTTTAAGACGTAGTGAATTAACGGGCAACGATTGCCCCAGTGAAGTTGATACGTTAGCTACCAAAGTAAGGCGTGCAGTAACCTGCGGGGCCGACGCACTGCTGCGTTTTCGTGTGAGCGACTTCCTTCGCCGAAGCCGGTGTCATGACGCCGGCCGAGGCAGCGACGACCAGCGCGAGAACGATAAAGAGTTTTGCTTTCATCTGGATGCCTAACTAGTCAGAGATTGAATATACCTATCTGCGTGATTGATAAAACCTCCTCGCTCGCTTACCGCTGCGTACTACTCGCGAGGCGAAGGCACTCCTTCCGCCCTTGTGCCCTCGTTCGCGGCGTTGGTGTTTTTCGCCGTCCATGCAAGGGTAAACATATCGAATCGCCGCTTTATTCCCACTTATTTTTTTGTCGATCAAACAGCCCGAACCTTACATTCCCCTGAACAAATGGGCGTACAAGCGGCTAACGACCAGCCGGGTCGGATTGCCGCGCAAAGTCAGCGTCAATTTGCCCGCATCGTCCCGCTGGGCGGTCTGGATGGCTTCGCAGCGCACCACGGCGCCACGGTGGATCTGCCAGAACTGCTGCGGGTCGAGTTGCGGCAACAGTTCCCGCAACGACAGCCGGATCAGATGCTCGCGATCCGCCGTCACGACACGAATGTATTTGTCGGCGGCTTCGAAGAAAACAATGTCGTCGATGGGAACCATCGTGATGGTGTTCCCGGCGCTCGCCTGAATCACGCGCAATGGCGCCGCGGCAGGCACTCTGCGCGACGATTCCGGTTGACCGGCGGCAAGCAGTTCGCGCATCTGATCGACAACGGCATTGAGCGAAGCGACCGCGACTTGCGGCGGCTTGCGGTCCTCCAGGCGGTCCTCCAGGCGGTCTTGCAAACGGTCTTGCAAGCGCTCTTGCAGACGCGCGCAGGTTTTCGCGAGGCGCTCGGTCTGTACCGGTTTCAGCACATAGTCGAAGGCCGAGCGCTCGAATGCCTGCAGCGCATATTGGTCGTACGCGGTCACGAACACGATCAGCGGGAACCGCTTGCCGTCTTCGGGCCAATCTTCGGTCAGCGCTTCGGCGCACTCCAAGCCCGTCATACCCGGCATGCGGATATCGAGGAACAGAATATCGGGCTGCAACGTCAGCGCCTGTTCCGCCGCGCTCTCGCCGTCGCCGACACTGGCGACGATCTCCAGATCAGGCCACAACCTGAGTAATTCGGCTTGCAGATTGGCGGCCAGCAGCGCCTCGTCTTCCGCAATCAAAGCTGTCGTGTTCATGATGGTTTTACCGTTGATACGGAAGCGTGACGGTCGCGAGAGCGCCCCCTTCCTTGTCCGTTGCGGGAATCAGTTCAATCTGGCCTGCTCGGCCGTATAGTGCTTCGAGGCGCTCGCGGACCTGTTGCAAGCCGAAGCGGGCGCCATGTTCCGGCAGCGCGTCGAGCCCCACGCCTGTGTCGCGTACGCAGAGTATCAGCGCCCCACCGTGAAGCCTGGCCGTTACTTCTACCCGGCCGCCTTTCACCTTCGGCTCCAATCCGTGCTTGATCGCGTTTTCGACCAGCGGCTGCAGAAGCAAAGGTGGCAAGGGTAGCGTGGCGAGTTCCGCCGGCAGTTCAAGCCGTATTTGCAGCCGCGCCCCCATGCGAATCTGCATCAACGCGAGGTAGTCGGCGATCCGCTCGAATTCGGTTGAAAGCGGATGCAGTCCGGTACGCGACGCCTCGAGCGTAGCCCGTAGATAGGCAATCAAATGATCGAGCATGCCTTGCGCACGCGGTGCGTCATGGCCGATCAGCACACGCAGATTAGCCAGCGTGTTGAACAACATATGCGGCTCGAGCTGCGACTCCAGCAATTTCAGGCGATTCTCCGCCGCTGTGCGCAGTGCCGCTTGTGTACGGGTTTCCATGGCAGCCATGCGAGCACGCGCGTAAAGAAAGTAGTTAATGCCGACGGCAGGAACCAGTGCCACGACAATGCTGAGAAAAACCATTCGCGTGTCCGCCGCGATGATCAAAGGCTCGCGATGAGTGCCCGTGAGCAGATCGCCGAGATCGACACCCGCGAAGTACCCCACGATCAGCGAGCCGATAATCCACGGCGCCATCAACGCCCAGCCCGGCCAGTTCCGCTTCGCGTCGAGATTCTCGGGAAGGCGCCGACGCAGCCAGTAGGACAGCCCGTGACGGCCCGCGACGATCAATGCCTGCGTGATCGATACGACGAGAAAGGCGTACATCAGATCCTTCATGAACGACTCTTCGTAAATCGTGCTGTACAGCCACGCGCTACCGACCGTGGTCGGAATCGTCACCCGAAGCGTTCGCAACAGCCATCGGGGTGGGGTCGGAAGTAGGTTCATTGCGCAGTATCGAATCCGGGGGTTGATCAATAACTCAGATAACAGGTCGATGCTTATCACATTTCCGGCCATATCGACGAATCTTGTTCGTCGTGTGGTGGAAGAAAAGCTCGTCGGTGGCATGTTGGCGTCCCGCTATCTGTGGTGTGAACCTGCTGTGACGCCATCTTCGCGGACACGCCGGTCACCCACCACCGCGTTGCGACGAACAGCGCCTGCGCGGCGCGAAATGAAGCTCCGCGTCGCGAAGTGCGGGTCCCATTGCCGCAGCGTTGCAGGGGAGCGTAACGAAACCGAAAGATGAAAACTCGCGAGCACGCGTGTCGTTGCCTGATCGCCTGATCGTGTAACTGCCCGAAAGATAGATTTCCCGGCAGGCGAACATCGGCTTCAAATAGGGCAATGCCGTTATGTCGGCTATGCGAGCGATTTCCCATAGGCCTTTTCCGCTTCTCGCGTACCTCTCTGTTTTGGCAGCTACGTGGCTCAGGAGGTGCGACCTATATTTCGTCTGCGGTTCGCCCGGACTCTGCCGCGACAACGTTACGGCACGCATGATCCTCGTGCATGGGCGGCCGCGCGATGCGAGTTCGTGCTGCGGCAAGACCCTCTACTTTAATTAGGAGTTCCTATGTCACGCGTGACCGATGTGCTCGTCTCATTCGATACAGCAACCATTCTGCAGAAGTACCCGAACCCCAGTAAGAACCCGAACGCCCCCACGCAGATCGATCCGCGCTATGTCTACATGATTACCAACCAGGATAATGTGATCTCAGGCCAGGCGGGTGGAGAACTCGACATCAAGGCTCAGGTGGGCGATCTGATCCGCTGGCGCGAAACGAGCCTCTCGTTGGGCTTCGAAACACAGGCGATTTTCTATCGCTTCATCGGCAACGTGGGCAACGAGCTGATCTCAACGCCGACGCCGCGCATGGCGGAAGCCTCGATTCCGGTGCCGAACACGAGCTCGCCGGCCACGCCGACTTGCCAGAAGGTCGCGAACTATTACTGGTCGTCGGAAATGCTGAAGGTGGGCCGCGTGACTTACCACTTCAATTTCCAGATTATCGACCGTAATTGCCAGTCCAACGGCTGCTTCTCGTGGGATCCGTTTATTTCGATCCACAACTGATACTGACGGGCGGGCGATTGCTGCACGGCGATCGTCCGTTTCCTTTGCTTGTCACACCGGAGAGTGCTCATGCCAGGTCAGCATGACGATGTACTCGTCATCGTCGACGCCGCGACACTGCTCGCAGCGCATCCCGACGCCAGCCTCGATGCCGACGCGCCGACGCCGATAGGCGGCCAGCACGTCTACGTGATGAACGCCGGCGACGCACAACAGATCGGTCGCAACGACAGCCGGATAGTGGTCAAACTCAGCGCGGGAGACGAATTGCATCTACGCGAGAGCGCGTTGTCGTTGAGAGCGGAAGAAAGCGTTGTCTTTTACCGTTTCGCTTTGGCGGACGGGAGCGTCATGAGTTCGTTAGAGGTAGTGGCAGACCATGCAACGCTGTCCGTGCCGAATCCGCAAGACTTGCTGCAGCCGAAAACCCAGAAGACAGGCGGTCATTTCTGGCGTGGCGAAGTGCTGACCGCGGGTAGCACGACGTGTGAGGCGGATTTCGTCGTGCTCGGCAGCGATGAGAAGATAAAGGGCTATTTCCGCTGGAAGATCAGCATCGACATTGAGAGTTGACGCCGCACCTACACGCCGTTGAGAACTCGAGTCGCCCAGACTCGTGCAAAGGCTCGCTCAACGCGGATGTCCTGTCATCGCGTACTATCTGGACTATCGAATTCGCCTGGCCGCTTCTCCGCCGGGCCGTCCTTTCGCGTTGCTCGTCATCCCGTCAAGGTGAGACCTATGTTCCAGCATTTCCTGAAGCCGTCCCTCGCAACCGCCATGCTGTCTGTGCTGGCAGCGTGCGCGATACAGCCATCCGCTCCCGTCAGTTTGTCCGCGAGTTCATCCATTACGCCGCCACATGGCACGCGGGAGATGACGTTAGCCGCGTCCGGCGTGCAGAACTATTCGTGCGAGTTCGACTCGCAGCATCGTCTGGGATGGGTATTCAAGAGTCCGCAGGCGATACTGTTCGATACGAGTGGTCATGCCGTGGTTCATCACGGCGCGGGGCCGTCGTGGGAAGCGGAAGACGGCAGCAAAATCGAAGGTCATGTGCTCGCACAGCAACCGAGCGAGACGCCGGCCAGCATTCCCCAACTGCTGCTTGAAACGCACGGCACGGGCGCCAGCGGCACCCTTGCGGAGGTCCGCTACGTGCAACGTCTGCATACCGTCGGCGGATTAGCGCCCCAGGCACCGTGTTCGACTGAGCATCAGGTCGGAAGCTCGCCCTATCTCGCCGATTACGTGTTCTACCGGTAATAGCTCAGTTCAACGCCCAAGGAGAGTGCTTTGCCAGAAGGTCGTCTTCGTCTTTACACCGACGCGCAATTTATCAGCCCTTACGCCATGTCGGTCTTCGTAACGCTTCAGGAGAAGCGTTTGCCGTTCGATCTTTCAACGATCGATCTCACCAATAACGCGAATCACGAAGCGGGCTATGCCGCCCAATCGTTGACGCAGCGCGTTCCTACGCTCACACACGGCGATTTCGCTCTGTCGGAGTCGTCGGCGATCACGGAATATCTCGACGAGGCGTTTCCCGAAACGCCCGTCTATCCGCAAGCGCGTTTTCACAAAGCGCGAGCGCGCCAGGTCCAGGCGTGGCTTCGCAGCGATCTGATGCCGATCCGCAAGGAGCGCTCCACCCTGGTCGTGTTCTATCGCGCGCCGGCCGCGCCGCTGTCCGCTTCCGCTAACGCCGCGGCGCAAAAGTTGTACTCATTGGCCGGGTCTCTGCTCTCCAGCGATTCGCCGAATCTGTTCGGCGAGTGGTGCATTGCCGATCTGGATCTTGCGTTGATGCTGAATCGCCTCGTGCTGCATGGCGACCCCGTGCCTGAGAAATTGGCCGACTACGCCACGCGTCAGTGGCAACGACCGTCGGTGCAGCGCTGGCTCGAACTGGCGCGCCCTCCGCTGTAAATGCGGCGAAGAGAAATTCCTACTGTACCCGTTAGTTTCGCTAGCAACTACACGCACCCGATACAACCGGTACAGCACCGCATTAAGCCGACGCCGCCAGTCGCGGGCGACTCCAACGTTTGACGAGACTGGCGGCCATACCGATCGTCACGACCGCGATGCCGGCCAGCGTAAGCGAATGCGGTTGCTCTTTCAACAGCAATGCGGCTTCAATCGTGGCGAGGAGCGGCACGAGCGCGGCGAACGTCGCGCCAATAGCCGGCCCCAGGATCGAAACGGCCTTACTGAAGAAATAAAGCCCCAGTATAGAGACCAGCACACCCTGATAGATCGCCTGAATCGCGACGGCGGCAATCGGCGCATGCAATAGCGGCGATAGACCTCGATTTAGCACATAGAACGGGCTATAGAAAAGCGCCGAGCCGACCGACACGATCGCCGTCGCGCGAATCGCGCTGACGGCGTAGCGCTTCGTGGTGACGTTATAGATCGCCCAGAGCAGTCCGCCCAAAACGAACAGCGTGATGGAAAACGCGCCGCCCGTGTTGGACAGAACATCGAATGCGGCCATGCCCATGCCGAACAATACGGTCAGAATGCCGATTTTCTGCGCGGTGGAAAGCGTTTCCTTGATGACGAACCTGCCGAGAATGGCCGTGAATGCAATCATGCTGCCGGGCGTCAGCGCGAAATAACCGACCGGCGCGCGGCTCAACGCAGTGGCCACTAGCAGGATATAAGGCGCGCCCACGCCAACGACCATCACCAGAGCAGGCACCAGACCGAGTCCGTTGGGTTTGCCTCGAAGCAGCACCGGTAATAGAAGAACGCCGGAAACGACAAAACGAATGAAGACGATGTCATAGGAATCCAGCGTCGAATGCGTAACGCCGAGACGCGTCACGACCGGAAATCCTCCCCAGATCACGGCTGCAATCAATCCATAGCCGATGCCGGCCAGTCTCTCGTTTTTCATTGTTTTCCTTCGTCACGTTCCGTACCGTCAGCCTACGGGTTCGACCTCATGCCGGAAGGATGCAGCGGCTCACAACATGCGTCCAATACATTGTTGACGCGCTATTAGGTCGGAAAAGCTCTTAGTGCTCCGGCGCCGGCTCCCCCCGGCCCTCCGCCGACTGCGCACTCATCCGAAATCGCCCCGGACTCACCCCCGTATGGCGCTTGAACGCAATACTGAACGCCGTGTCCGACTGATAGCCGATTCGCGAAGCGATCCCCGTCAACGATTCGTCGGAATGCTTGAGCGCGGAACGCGCGATCGTCATGCGCCACTGCGCGAGATATTCGACCGGCGCAATTCCCACCTGACTCCGAAACCGCTGCGCAAATGCCGTCCGCGACATGCCGACCGCCGATGCCAGACTCTCCACCGTCCAGCGCTCGCCGGGCTGCGCATGCATCATCGACAGCGCGCCGCCTATCTTCGGATCGGCCAACGCGCCGAGCCAGCCTTCCGGTTGTCGCGCCGACGCCAGATAAGCGCGCAGCACGTGGACCAGCACGAGCGCCGCCAAACCGCTGCGCGCCACATCCGCGCCCACATGCAGGTCGTCCGTCTCCCAGTTGAGCAGATCGAGCACGCGCGATAACGCATGCGTGCCGACATCCGACGCGCGCAGATGAATCAGCGGCGGCAAGTGCCGCAGCAACAGGTCGCCGACGTCGTTCTCGAACGTGAAGCGACCGCTCGCCAAGCTGACGTTTTCGTTATCGCCCTCGCCTTGAAAACGCACCACGCCACTGCTGCTGCGGAGCGGCTGAAATGCAGTGGGACCGTCGAGTGCGGGCCGGTTCGGGTCGCTCGCGGAATAGAACGGCTGACCGTCGGTCAGCATGTAGAAGTCGCCGCGTTCAAGCACGACCGGTTCCGCGCTCCCTTCGATCCACAGAAAGGAGCGCCCTTCCAGCATTCCACCGAATTTGATGTGCTGATACGAAGGAAACCGGAAGCTCCACGCGCCTCGTCCTTCGAATCGCGATGTCAGGATGCTGCTCACGCGCAGCATGGAGAGTACGTCGGACAGAGCATCCATAAATGTACGATCGAATAGGAATCAGACCGTTTTAATTATAGTCAGCAACAAAGGCCAGCGCGATCATAGGCTCACTTTCACGACGCTATCTGCTGTACGGGTCGTGATCTAAACCCTATCAAGGAGCATCCGCATGAAAGCCTGGCAACTCGAACGTCTCGGTGGAACACTCGGCCTGACCGACCTGCCCATTCCCGAACCGCGTGCAGGCGGCGTCGTGGTTCGTGTCGAGGCGTCGTCATTGCTGTCGTATATGAAAGACTATGTGGACGGCAAACTGCCTATCTATCACACGCCGGATCGCCCGTTCATTCCCGGCGGTAACGGCATCGGTATCGTCCACGCAGTGGGTTCCGGCGTCTGGCATCTGAAGCCCGGCCAGCGCGTGGTGTTGTCGTCCCATTTCGTTGCGCAGGAGAACATCCAGGCGCCGGCGGAAATGCTGCTCGGTATCACGGCGATCAGCCCCGACTCGGGCCCGATGCAGTCGGACTGGCCGGACGGCACGCTGGCCGAATATGCATTGTTTCCGGCCTCCGCCGTGACACTTGCTGAGGACCTGGCGCCACTCAGCGCTATCCAGCTAGCCATGACGACGCGCTGCATCGTGCCATTCGGCGGACTGCTTCGCGGCAGGCTCGCAGCCGGCGAGACGGTCGTCGTCTCGGGCGCGACGGGCGCCTTCGGAACAGCGGCGATCATGGTCGCCCTGGCGATGGGCGCGGCGCGGGTCGTGGCGCTCGGGCGCAACGCGCGTGCGCTCGAAGCCGTCGCACAACTCGCCCCCGGAGGGCGCGTGACGACCGTCGCGGCAACTGGCGACGTCGACGCGGACCTCGACGCGATCCGCCGCGTGTGCGGCGGTGGCGATGGCGCGCATCTCGCCTTCGACATGGTCGGCAACGCCGGCGATCCGAACATGACGCTCGCCGCGTTGCGCAGTCTGTCGAGAGGCGGTCGCCTCGTCGTGATGGGCAGTATGAGCGTGCCGCTGCCGGTGCCGTACACCGAAGTGATGTTGAACGGTTGGGAGATCCTCGGCCAGTTCATGTATCCGCGCGATGCCTACCGGCGTCTGCTGGACCTGATCCGCGGCGGACTGCTCGACGTCGCGCCGCTACGGCCGCTCGTTTATCCGTTGAACGCGTTGCCTGAGGCGATGGCAGCCGCGGCCCATGCCGGCAATCTCGAATGCGTCGTCATGGATCATCGTGATGAATAAGGCCTGGCGGCCCTAACTGCCGGCGGCGTGGTTCTGCGCGGGTCTGCATCACGACAATGCGCGCGCTAAGGCGATCACCCCCGACGCAATATCGTCGACACCGACCGACGCAAATCCAAGCACCAGCCCCGCCGGCGCCGGTCGGTCGACCGCGTGGCGCGACAGCGCCCGCGTTTCGATGCCTTCGAGCGCCGCGCGGCGCACGACTTCGTTGTCGTCGGTGCCGCGCGGCAAGAAGGCCGGCGCGTCGAGTCCCGCGATGATCGGCGGCATCTCCAGCAAGCCGGCAAGATGCTGCACCACGCTAGCCGTCAACGCTTCGGCACGTTCACCGTAAAGCACACGCATACGCCGGATATGCCGGCCAAAATGGCCCTCGGCGATGAACTCGTGCAGCACCGATTGCTGATCCAGCGGAACGTGCCGCGCCGTCAACGACAACGCGGCCACGAAGGGCTCGACGAGACGCTCGGGCACGATCGCATACGCGGTCCGCAGCGCGGGAAACAGCAGCTTGCTGAAGGTGCCGCAGTAGATCACGTGGCCGTCGTCGTCGAGGCTCTTCAACGCGGCGAGCGGATTGCCCGCGAAACGGTACTCGCTGTCGTAGTCGTCTTCGATGATGACAGCACCGCGCTCACGCGCCCATTCGAGCAACGACAACCGGCGTTCGAGCGCGAGCGGTGGTCCGAGCGGCGCTTGCCGACCGGCCGTCACAAACGCGAGGCGCGCGTCGGGCGCATGCCGGCGCGCCCATTCCACATCGACGCCGCCCGGGTCGACCGGCACGCCGACCACGCGCGCGCCCGCAGCCTCGAGCACGAAGCGCGCGCCAACGTAGCCGGGATCCTCGATCCACGCGGCGTCGCCCGGATCGAGCAGCAGACGCGCAGCCAGATCGATCGCCTGCTGAACGCTGCCAAGCATCACAACGTGATCCGCCGAACACGCGATACCACGCGACATACCCACATAAGCGGCAATCGCTTCGCGCAGCGGCCGATACCCTTGCGCTTCGCCATCGCCCAACAGATCGCGTTGCGTGCGGCGGGCGCGTTTGGCCGCAATACGCGCCCACAGGTCGAACGGAAACGCGTCGAGATCCGGCTGGCTCGCCCGGAAAGCCCGCGCCGGGATCGAGCGGCCGCTCAGTTGAAATGCGCTGCGGGCGAGCAGGCGGCCGCGGCGGGAGAGCGCGACGACGGGTCGCTGCGGATCGCTCTCGCCGGGATTTTTTCGTGCGCTTTCACGGACCGACGAGCGGCCATCGCGCTTCTTGATCGACGTCGCCGCGGCGCGATCACCACTGTCGATGCGCCGATCCGGCAACTCAGCCGCGACGAAACTGCCGCGCCCTACCGCGCCCGCCAGATACCCTTCCGCGTCGAGTTGCGCGAACACGCCCAGCACGGTTCCGCGCGACAGGTCGAAGCGCGCCGCGAGATCGCGCGTGGAGGGCAACCGCGCGCCCGGCGGCAAGCGACCGCTCAGGATCGCGGTGCGCAACTCGTCATAAAGCCAGCGCTGCAGCGACATGCCTTCAGGTCTCGGCGCTAATGCAAGGTCAATCTGTTCTGCCCGTCGCACTGGCTTTCCTATCAAATTGGCTCAATTAATTTCTCAATAATGGACCTTTTTATAGACCATTAACAGCCCTATTCTGCTCTTCGTCGGAAGCACGGCACGCCGTCGCGGACGTTCGCTATCGCTCACGGGAGAGAAAAGGCATGGCACATAAGGTATTTGTTGCGGGCGCAACCGGCGCGATTGGCGCAGCGCTCACGCCACTGCTGATCGAGGCGGGCTACGAGGTATTCGGCAGCACGCGGCGAGTGGAGCGCGCGAAACAGCTCGAAGCGACAGGCGTCGTGCCAGTCGTCGTCGATGTATTCGACGCGAATGCGCTGCGGGAGACGCTGCGTTCCATCGCGCCGCACAGCGTGATCCATCAACTCACGGATCTGCCTGCGGGACTCGATCCCGCCCGGATGGTGGAGGCCGTGTGGAACAACGCGCGGATACGCGACGAAGGCACCCGCAACCTGATTGCCGCCGCGATCGCGGCCGGCAGCAACCGGTTGATCGCGCAAAGTATTGCGTGGGCGTATCGGCCAGGCGCTACGCCGTATGACGAAACCTCGCCACTCGATGTCGACGCGGAAGGTGCGCGCGGTATCAGCGTGCGTGGCGTCGCGGCGCTGGAGCAGCAGGTGCTGGAAGCCGCGCCGCTGAACGGCACGGTGCTGCGCTATGGACAGATCTATGGCCCCGGCACTGGCACCGATGCGCCGACGGGTTCGAGTCCATTGCACGTCGAGGCCGCGGCGTACGCGGCGTTGCTGGCGCTTCAGCAGGGCGCCGCGGGGGTGTACAACATCGCGCAGGACAACGCGGAAGTCACCTGCGCGAAGGCAAAACGCGAGTTGCGCTGGCGAGCAAGCCTGCGTTGGACGGCACGTGTATGAACGTGCGCATGTTGTCGTGCCTGTCGTATCGGCCGAGTCTGACGACCGGCAAGCCCGCGCTGTTTGCCGCGCTCGCCGTGACCGCGATGTCGCTCGGTCCGGCGACGCCTCGCTCGGCGTTCGACTGGTTCACCACGCTTTGCGGCGGTGGTCAGAGCAGCGGCCCATTGTTGTCCAGCGGCTCGCTGAATACGAACACGAATGCCAATGCCGCGAGCCGGCCCGCGTCGGTTATCAAGGTGTTGTCGTGTGAAGCGCTGCCCAACGCGCCGGGCAAATCGATCACGACGATCACCGTCGACTATCCGCCGCTCGCGTTCACACCGGCGCATCGTCACCCGGGTTCGGTGACGGCCGTCGTGCTGCAGGGAACGGTGCGCTCGCAACTAGGCGGCGGCGCGGCGATCAATTACGCCGTGGGCCAGACCTGGTTCGAGCCGCCGGGCACGCTTCACGTGTTCGCCGAGAATCCCGATCCGGTTCATCCGGCGAAACTGCTGGCGACGTTCGTGACGGATACGGGGTGTGGGGCGTTGGTGTTGCCGCCGGATTAGCGGCTCGACTCGCGGATTACCGCGTGGATACGCCGCTGGTTGGCTATGGAGCCGAGCCGTCGGCGTAGCGCACCGACGTGAATGTCGCTATGCGCCTCTAAAGGTGCTGAACAATGTCTTCGCCAGCGAGGTCATGTCGTCGCCGCCCTCACGCAGCGACGCGATCCCGGCACCGACAGCCAGCGCCTTCTCCACTTTGTTCGCGTGACCTCGTTGGACGCTTTCGCGAATAGCCAGCGGAAGTGCCGCGATCTGATCGACAACCTGGAAATCGCCGAGTCCGCCGAGCATCGGATTGTCGGAACCACTGAGCATGGAGCGCGCGTCGGCCTTGAAAAGAACCAACGGCTTGCCCGCATGCCATGCGAGCGACGCCTCGACGACAGTGCCCTCATCCGCGACTCGTCCGTTCAGATTGGCGACGACCACATCGCAGCGTTCGAGCAGTTGATAGGTATCCAGACTGAAGATCGCGCGATCGAGAATTTGCGCGGCCTCTTCTACCGACGCGCCCAGCTTCTCCAGTTCCGGTTTGAGTCGCGCGAATTCCAGACCATCGCGATGCGGAAGAAACGTCGCAAAGCCCGCTGCTTCCAGTGTGTGAGCAATCGAATCCATTTCCGCACGTTCGGCTGCATTGAACAGCGGACCTGCGCAGTACACGCGTAGCATTTTTTGCGTCTCCTGAAGGGTGGCCTTGAATTGTCCCACTGCGAGAAGCTTAGCGCCCCGCCCCCTTCACCGCATTAATCGTAGTGACGATGCCGATGATGCCGCTTGCCCGACCGGTAGCCGCGCGAATAGTCGTCCGAGTACGAGTTGGAACGCGACATGTTGCCACCGAGCGCCGACCCTGCGCCGCCACCCAACGCCGCGCCGACGAGGCCACCGCTGCGGCCGCCCATCGCATTGCCTGCCGCGGTGCCCGCGCCACCACCCAGCGCGCCGCCGATAATCGCGCCCGTGCGCTCGCGACGATTCGACGTGACCGCACCGCCCGCGCCGCCGCCGACCGCGCCACCGAGAATAGCGCCGGTACTGCCGCCGACCGCACCGCCCAAGGCAGCGCCGGCCACACCGCCGAGCGCGCCGCCAAGGGCGTTGTTCATGTCGCCGGCCATTGCCGGCAACGAGGCCGCGGCGCTGAGCGCTGCGATAGCGAGCATCTGAACGAGTTTGTTCGACATAAAAAAGCTCTTTTGTGTTTAGGACGGCGCCGAGTATAACCGGCAATTTGAAAGCTTTTTGTAACCGCCCAAACACACGTCCGTAAGACGTGTAACAAAAGATCTATGCCGCTCTGCCGGCTTTATCCGCGCCGTCTCTTTTTCAACTCGATCGTCTCGAACAGCTCGTAGTTCTGCGTCGGCGTCTGGTCCGCGCCGGGCGCGTGATAGTAGTTCATCGTGATGGTGGTCTCGCCGCCGTGCTCGCCTGGATCGTGATCGAACACCGCGATGCCATAGCCCGTGCCGGTGTCGCGTTGCGCGGACCAGATCGCGTCTTCAACCGCATCCGCACCGGCGCGCACGAAGGTGCCTGCCGTCGTGCCCGCAACCGGACGGTTCGGCCGGGTGAAAAGACGCGCTTGTGGCATGCCGGTGCCGGCGTCCATGCCGTACACGTCCAGCGGCGCGCTCGTGCCGCCGCCGCCGAGAATCAGGTGAATCGTGCCGTGACTCGTATCGAACGTCGACGCGCCCGACGACACCGCCGACATCACCGGTTTCGGCTGCAACGTATCGACCGGACGGCCCGTGGCGATGTCGGTGCCTTTGTTGTGATTGCAACCACGCACGGGGTAGCTGCGCTCGTAGTCGTGATCGTGACCGCACAGCACAAGGTCGACACCATAGCGATCGAACAGCGGCAGCCACGCTTCACGCAGCCCCTTGTCCGAACCGTTACCGGTCTTCGACGAACTCAGCGCGTCCTGATGCATCTGCACGACGATCCAGTCGACTTCGCTGTCCTCGGCGGCATGGCGAAGGACTCGCTCGAGCCAGCGGGTTTGTTCGCCGTCGCTATAGCCGCGTACGTACAGCGAAGTGCCCGGTTGAATCGGCGGATTGCCGGTGCTGGCCACCGGTACCAGCGGGTCCGGGCCGGCGACGAAAGCGGCAGCGTCCTGATAGACGATATCGTCGGCATCGAGCGAGATGAACAACACCGAGCTCACGCGGAAGCTGTACCAGCGCCCCTGAAAACGCGTGTGATTGTCCGGCAGCGTATAGCGCGCGAGGTACGACGCGAGGCCCTGTTCGCCGTTGTGAAATTCGAGTTCGTGATTGCCGGGACACGGCATCCACGGACGGTTGGCCGCCGACGTCTGGCAGTTGTTGCCGAAGTCGCGCCACACATCCGGCTGATGCATCGGGTTCAGATTGGCGTAGCAGAGATCGCCGTTGAGCAGATGGAACAACGGCTCGAAACGCTCGACCGCCTGCACCGCGAAACGGCTTTGTGGCGACGACAGGACCCAACCTGTATTGGGCGTCGCGAGATCGCCGTAGCTGGTCCAGCGAAACGCCGCACGGCCGCGCGGCGCAGTGCGAAAGTTCGCCGTGAAAGGCTGCGCCGCGTTGCTGTCGTTTTCGGCGGTGACTTCGTATTCGTAGCTCGTGTCTGACTTCAGATCACGCAGGCGCGCGTGATACGCGAACACCACCTCGCCGTTGATGCCGTCGGTGTACGTGCTTTGCACTGCATGCACCGTATGCCTGTTCCCACCCGCGGCGCCGAAACGTACTTGCGGCTTCACTGCTTGCGCAAGCGTCGCCCATGACACGGTGGCCTCACTCGACGGATCGTTGCCCCACGTCAGGTGGATCTGCTCGGGCGTGCCGTCGGGCACGCTACCCGCGGCGCGCGCCGTCGACGCGAATGTGCTGGCTGCGGTGGCGAGGCTGGAGGCACCAGCAAACTTCAAAAACCCACGACGCGAAACGATGGAAGCGCCCTGTTCGGACGGCACAGCATTGGCGATTTTCTTGTTCGACATGTCTGGTATTTTTCTATGGGGGTGGAAGGATGCCGGCGATTACGCGGAGAGACCGTGCTGCGGCGTAGGCGGCAAGGCTGCTGCTGCTGAATGTGCACCACGAAGGTGACCTGCGATCCTAGCCGTGAAGCTATGACACCCGGATGAAAACAGTCGGACGAAAAGTGCCGTGAATCAGCGTGCGATTGAGAATGGCGAACCAGAATAGGTTGCTTCGATATCAGGCGAATAATTCTTACGGATAACCGACATGGATAGCACGACGGTTACAGCAATGAAAGGCAAATGGGTGCGCGCGTGGGCGAGGTGATGTGATGCGGAGTGATGCGTTGATCGCGAGGCCGCCGGGGCATGAATCCGTCATACGGATCATGTTTCCGGCGGCCTGCGTTCGTTCAGGCCTGCGGGGCGGAGTCGTCGGTGGCTTGCGTGTCTGCAGCTGCGTCTTGAGGCTGGTCGTCTTTCTTTTCGACCATTTCTTCCAGCTTACCAGCGCCTTCGAAACCGGCTACGGCCGCAATGCCTTTCGTCAGCAAACCTGCGCCCGGATCCACTTTTTCTGCTGCTTCAACAGCGGCGAATGCCCCTGCAATCTTTCCTGCTTCGTCCAAGAGTCCCATGGCGCTCTCCTCGAAAAAAAGTGAATTAGCATCGTCTCACGAACTTGGCGGCTTGTCGTCAAATGTAAATTGCACATGACGTTTCGCGGATAAGTGGCGGCGATGCGCTACCGCTTCGGCGGTTGCGGATTGTTCGCAGGATTCGTATCGAACCGGGCGACGCTTTTAATTCCGTCCTCACTAACCAGCTTCAATAGGTCGATCTCCATCTCATCCGCAATGCGCTTGCCGTAGATCTCGTCGCCATTCATGTAGACCGTGAACGATTGAAGATACTTCGCCTTCTTCTGCGGATTCTCGATCGTCTCGCGCGTCCATTGATACAGCGGATAGTTTTCCGTGCCGAGTTTCTCCGCTTCGCTGACGTAATCGGCGAACGCATCGAACTGACACTTCAGCGCTGCGTTGTGTCGACGCAGCACATCACGCAACGCAGCGTGCGACGCGCCCGTCGGATCGGCGCGCAAAGCATCGGCCAGTCCGGACGCAACCGTTATTCTGAGTTGGAATTGCAACGTGGATTCCATGTTTGCCTGAGTGTCGGAGTAGTGGGCGCGAGGCTTGTCGTGCTCAGCCTACGAAGGATACTCCCGCGCTCCGCGTCGGCCGTCCCGGCGTGGCCTGTAAAATGAATGCGTATCCGCAATCGATCGCTCTGCCTGAGCGATCGATTGGCCTAAGCATCGGCCGCCGCGCAAGCATACCTTTCGCCGCTCGCGCAAAGCCACCCCAACGCTCTGAAGACCTTATGGACAACCCAACTCGTTCCGAACGCTCCCGCCGCGCAGCGCTTCAAGCGGCGCTGACCATCATCGCGCGCGACGGCCCGGGTCAACTCACGTTCGACGCGATCTCACGCGAAAGCGGCATCAGCAAGGGCGGGTTGATGCATCAGTTCCGCACCAAAACCGAAGTGCTGAAAGCGCTGCTCGAACACGATATCGAGCACTTCGAAAACTTCTCGCGGCAATATCTCGCGAAGGTTGCCGACACAACGCCCGAAGCCAACCTCGCGACCGAGATCGCGACCATGCGCGAAGCGGCGGAGAACCCGCAGGCGGGCGGCTTTGCCGTTCTCGCGGCGTTGGTCGAGGACCCCACGCTGCTTTCCTCCACTAACGAAAAGAGCGCGCAGAAGGTCAAACGCATTAAAGCCGAAGCCGCCGATCCTGACTTGGCGTTGCTTCGTTGGGCCGCCGCACGAGGTCTCGTTTTCACAAGCCTGCTGGGACTCTGCCCATTTTCCGGCAAGGAGCGCGGGCGTTTGTTCGATCGTTTGCTCGACGATAGTCAGTGGGCCACCACGCCCCCGAAACCCGCTGCGAAAGCGAAACCCCGCGCTGCACGCGCACCGCGCGCCACTAGGAAAATCGCCAAAGAAGCTTGAACAAAGCGCGTCGGCCACGCGCCGACGCCGTGTCATATCGCATTGTTCGACCCACAAACAAACCGCCTGGTCGGTTTACATCCTGAAGTTGCAATGTTAGGCTTGAGCCCGCCATGAACTGTCGCGCCTGGATCGGCCAGGAAAGACAGGCTCGAACCCGCAAACGGAGATAGGCATGGAAAAGTTAGTGAAGATGCGTCACGTGTTGATGGCGGCCGCTTGCGCCGCGCTGATCGGCTGTTCGAGCGTGACGCCGGTCGCTTATTCGGGAATCGCGTCGTCGCCTTATTTGAGGCCTAATCCGCAAGACGACTCGGGCCGCGTGCCGTATCGCTTCTCGTCACAAACCGATTGGCAGCAGTACACGAAAGTGATCGTCGATCCCGTCGTCATTTATCGTGGCGCCGACAATCAATTCGGCGACATGCGCGACGAAGATAAAACAGCGCTCGCAAGCTACATGCAGACGCGCTTCGCGGAAAAGCTGCGCGGCCGCTTCGAGATCGCTACCACGCCGGGTCCGAACACGCTGCGGCTGAAACTCACGCTAACCGGCGCGAAGACCAGCACGCCGGTGATTAGTACGTTGTCGCGCTTCGACATTGCGGGCGGCATTTACAACGGCGTCCAGACCGTGCGTGGCCGCGAAGGTGCCTTCACCGGCTCGGTGATTTACGCCGTCGAGATCTACGACGCGGCGAGCAACCGCCTCATCAACGCGTATGTCACCAAGCAGTATCCGAGTCCGATGAATATCGGCGCGAGCTTCGGTTCTCTCGGCGCGTCGAAGACAGGCATCGAAAAGGGCGCCGATGCGCTGGTCGCGCAACTCAAGTGACGCGGCAGCGAGCGGGCGGTTGTCGTCGCTCGTTTGGCTAATTCCACTCGCCGCCGCTTTCATCTGTGCCGCGCTGGCCTATCAGTCGGTGAGCCGGTGCGGCCCAGCCATCACCATTAGCTTCCTTAACGCGGAAGGCCTCGAAGCCGGCAAGGCAGCGGTCAAATACCGTGACGTGGAGATCGGCTCCGTCGAAGCCGTCACGCTCGCACCGGACCGCTCTCACGTTTTGGCCAAAGTGCGGTTGACGGAGGACGCGCGTCGCTTCGCAGTAAAGGGCACACGTTTCTGGGTAGTTCGTCCGCGTGTCGATGCGGGTGGTATTTCCGGCTTGGGTACGGTGTTATCGGGCGCCTATATCGGTGTCGCCGCGGGACACTCACGAGAGACCGAAACACACTTCACGGGACTGGAAACGCCCTCCGCCGTACGCAGCGATGACGAGGGCGCGCGTTATGTCCTGCATGGCGAGTCGCTCGGCTCGGTCGATGTCGGCTCGCCCGTCTACTACCGGCGCGTCCAGGTCGGCCGGATAAGCGGCGTCACGCTGGACAAGAAGGGGACTGGCGTCGCGCTCGATGTCTTCGTCGACCGGCAATATCAGCAATACGTCGGCACGAATACGCGCTGGTGGCAGGCAAGCGGTCTCGACTTACGGCTCGACGCGAATGGTCTCACGCTCAATACACAATCGCTTGCCGCGGTGATGCTCGGCGGCATTGCATTCCAGACTCCGCCAGGCGAATCGATCGGCCCCGCAGCGCCAGATGGCGCCGCATTTCCGCTTGCCCAGGACGAGACCCGCGCCATGCGTCATGCCGACGGTCCAGCGGCCCCAGTCGTGATGAAATTCACGCAATCGCTCCGGGGATTAACGGTCGGCGCGCCAGTGGACTTTCGCGGCATTCAACTCGGCGAGGTGACGCGAATCGGCGTCGAATTCGATGCCAGGACGCGTGAATTCACGTTGCCTGTCACGCTCAACCTCTATCCCGATCGGCTCGGACGGCGCTATCTGGAATCGGTCCAACACGGCGATACGAACGCCGGCAAAGCCCTGCTCCTGAAGCTGGTCGCAAGCGGCTTACGCGGACAATTACGCACCGGCAATCTATTGACCAACCAGCTTTACGTCGCGCTCGACATGTTTCCGACAGCACCGCCGGCGCACATCGATTTAAATGTACAGCCGATTGAGTTACCCACGGTGCCGAATACGCTCGAAGAACTACAGGTTCAGATCGCCGACATCGCGAAGCAACTCGCTCAGGTTCCGTTCGATCAACTCAGCCACAACCTCAACGAAGCTTTGCAGAATGCCGACCGGCTGCTCGGGCAACTCGACACGCAACTGGCGCCGCAGGCGCGCGGCACGCTGGCATCCGCCGAGAAAACCTTCAACGCGGCCCATGCGGTCCTGCAACAGGATTCACCGATGCAAACGGATCTGCACGAGGCGCTCACGAAATTGACGCAGACACTGCGATCGCTGAACGCATTGGGCGATTATCTCGAGCGGCATCCAGAATCGCTGGTGTGGGGCAAGGCGAAAAGCGAGCGGTAAGGCGGCGTAAAAATCTGCTGCCGCTTACTCCTTATCCGCTGAATGAGCGATAACCGCTTCGTCGATTCGCGCGATATCGCTGCCGCGCACCGGTCGGCCGAGCAGAAAGCCCTGAGCGTGCGTGCAACCGCACACCCGCACGAAGTCCAACTGCTCCTGCGTCTCGATACCTTCCGCCGTGGTGGGAATGCCGATTTCGCGTGCCAATGCAACGATCCCGCGAACCACCGCGGCGGATTCGCGGCGATGCACCGACTCCTTGACGAAGGAGCTGTCGATCTTCAGCTTGTCGAACGAGAAGCGTACGAGCGTCGACATGGTCGAGAAGCCGGTGCCGAAGTCGTCGAGCGCGAGTCCAATACCCAATGCGCGCAGCCTCGCGACGTTGCGCCGCGTGACGATGTCGTCATTCAGCAGCACGGTTTCCGTGACCTCGATATTCAATCGCACGGGCGGCAGCTTCGTTTTACGAAGAATTGCAGCCACACTCGACGCAAACGACTCCTCCCGCAATTGCACCGGTGACACATTCACGGCGACCGTGACCTTATCCTGCCAGGTCACGGCTTCCTTGCACGATTGCAGCAACGCCCATTCGCCCAAGGCGAGAATCAGCCCGGTACGCTCGGCAGTCGGAATGAATGCGGAAGGCGGCAGTTCGCCGCGAGTGGGATGCGTCCAGCGAATCAGCGCTTCGCGGCCGGACACGGCGCCGCTACTGAGATCGACAATCGGCTGGTACTCCATGCGCAAACCGCTATACGACTGCAGCGCGCCTTCCAGATCACTGCGAAGCAGGCTCAGACTCTCGTCCGACGCGTGCTTGCCGGCGTCGAACAACGCGAAAGCGCTTTTGCCGTTGCGTTTGACCGAATACAACGCGCGGTCGGCGCAGATCAGCAATTGCGGCCCGGTTTTCGCGTGTTCCGGATAGAGCGAGACGCCCACGCTCGCGCCGATATGCACCAGCGCCTCACGCAAAGCGAACGGGCGTGCCAGTGTTTTGACAATGCGATCCGCCAGGATACGCACGTCGCGCGCTTGCCCCGTTGCGTCTGAAATAGCGACGAACTCGTCGCCCGCCAGCCGTCCGACGAGATCGCCGCCCGGCAGGACTTCGCGCAGGCGGATCGCGGCTTCCTGAAGGATCTGATCGCCCGCCGCATGACCCAGGCTGTCGTTGATCGCCTTGAAACCGTCCAGATCGATCAGCAGAACCGCGAATTGTTGATCTTCGCGTAGCGCGCCCAATTCGGTGCGCTCCAGCAGCAACTCGCTGAGCCGTGCGCGATTCGGCAGGCCCGTGAGACTGTCCTGACGCGCAAGCCGATGACTGTTTTCGCGCGCCAGCAGCAAGGCCACCGTATCGCGATTGCTGCGTAGCGCCACCGTGAAAAATCCGGCGGCGCAGAATGGCGCCTGAAACAGCAACACGAGTTTGCCGGAGCCGGGCGACAGCGCCGCCCCCACACCCAGCAGTCCGAGAATGAATGTAATCTGCAATAGCACGAGCCGAGGCGTGCCAGCATTGCGTCCCGCCAGACCGCCGATCACACCGACAGCGCAAACGTTTCCGAGCAGGAAGAGCGTCGCGTCTCCGCTCGTATTGCAGAGCAATGTGCCGAATCCAAATAGCGCACTCCAGAGCAGGCTCGCGAATAGAAACGCGGAAGTTGGAGTCGGCTGGCCGCGCGCGCTCCGGGTGCAGTTCAACCAGATTAGCGCGAGGCGGGCAATCAGTAACGCGACGACAGCGATGCCCCAGCCGGCGTAAAGTGCGCTCGGATAAAGGTAGAACGCCGTTGCGCACACGCTGATTTCACAGATCGACGCGAATATGATCGACGCGGTGCGTGTGAAAAGATTGGCAAGCAGTACCTGCCGATTGTCCGCGCTCAGGTTCTGAGCGGAAGAGACGATCCACTTAAAAAACGGAGACCTTGGTTCGCTGAAAGCCATGACCTGCACATTTTTGTTGGTAAGTGGATCGGTATGCTGCGCGATTATTACGTAAACACAATGAATCGGGTTGATTCAGCTGTGGGAACCGCGCATTGGGACAATGAGATGGAGAGTGGCCGAACGGCCATTCTGGAAGATAAAGATGTCAAGCTCAACTGCCTATTCGATTCACTGGAATAAATTCGTCCTGACGTGCGGATAGTAGTCACCAATGGAAACAGCCGGCTAGAAGCCGGCTGTGCGTTCTCCAAGATTCCGAACCAATTGGTTGCGCATGCACGGTTTCGGGCATACGCGGTTTAGATGGCACGAACCTGACACAGCGATGGCTGTATCGACCGGGTACGTGTGCCAGATGTGTCTATCGGCTAGATGTATTGACAGCGAATCGACAGGAAAGACGCTTGCGTGATGCCAACTACGACGCTCTGGCCAGTTTGATCGCGCGTTCGGGACAGGCCGTCACGCAGAGTCCGCACGAACGGCACGCGTCGGCGTTCGGCGTGTAGGCCACTTTCATGCCATGCACCCGCAGCTTGAAGCGATTCATTGCGCCGAGTTTCTTGTAGTCGGCGTCGTCGATCCGCCGGATCTCGAACACGTTCTCGGGACACACTTCAAGACAGTCCCCCTTACCTTCACAGCGGCGCAGGTCGACCACGGGCACGATCACCCCCGCGTCCTGCTTGCACTCGGCCGTCGCTTTCTGGCGCATGCTCATTCTCCCTTGCGTCGGCCGAAACGGGTTTGCCAGGTTGCCTGGAATTGTTCGCGTTCTTCAGGCGTCATAGCCTGCCATTTGCGCCAATGCCGCCGTTCGCGCCAACCGCCACCGTGCCCGCGAAAACCGCCGAACAGAATGCGGCTCAATACCAGCAGACCCAATGCGTGCCAGAAGTCGATCAGACGAGCGCCGACGAACAGTGCCGGCACCACCCAATTCCACAACGTCATCACCGCCCATCCGAGCACGGCGACGCCCACCACCACGAGCGGCACCAGCGCAATACATTTGATTCGAGATTTCATCCGTCGACTCCTTTAAAGATCCAGTTCGTCATAAACCACTTGCAGACGGGCGCGCAAATGCAACACCGCATAGCGTTTGCGCGCCAGCAGGGTGTTGATCGCAACCCCCGTTTCCGCTGCCATATCCTTGAACGTGCGCCCATCCAGTTCGTGGGCGATGAATACGTCGCGTTGATTGGGCGGTAATTCGTCGAGTGCGTCCTGCAAGGTTTCAAGCAATGCGGCACGCGCGTACAGCGCTTCCGGACCCGCGTCGTGTGCGGGCAGCGCGAGATCGAGTCGATACTCGTAATCGGCCTCATCTCCGTCGTCGACGAGTTCCGATAGCGGTTGCTCTTTCTTCTTGCGAAAACGGTCGATGATGCGATTACGCGCCGCGCGAAACAACCACGCGCTCGCCTGCTCGATGGGAGCGGGGAGCCGGTACGCCTGCACGAATTCGTAGAAGACGTCCTGCAAGATGTCCTCGGCCTCGCCCGGATCGCGCACACGACGCCGGATAAAATTCCCGAGCTTCATGCGCTCACGCACCACAGTCGCGGTGATATCGCTATCTCGGTCTTTCATCGTGGTCGGGGTGGGCTGCGGTTCCATGCGTCTGAAGACGTTTCAGGATCGCGGATATTGTGGGCTGTTTGAAGAATCTTTGGGATCTGCCGAACGGCGGCCAGGCATGGTGTGGCGCAAAGCGGCATGCCAGCCGCCGCGCCACGTGGTCAGACGGTGTAGTACCCGGGTTGATCGATATCGGTGAGCAGATCCGGACCGGTCGGCGACCAGCCGAGCAACGAGCGCGTGCGCGCGCTGACGCCGGCCATGTCCGCACCGACGAAGCCCGCGAACCAGCCGAAGTGCTCGCGGCCACGCGATTCGACCGGCACACCGAGCCGGCGTCCAATCACCTCGGCGAGATCCTTGAACAACACGCCCTCGTCCGCGACCGCATGGTAGACGGACTCGGTCACACCCTGTTCGACCGCCAGCCGGTAAACACGCGCGGCATCGAGTCGATGCACGCCGCCCCAGCGATTCAGGCCTTCGCAGAGATAGGCGGACACACCCGTCTCGCGCGCCATGCGGATCAGCATCGGGACGAAACCATGGTCGCCGGTGCCATGAACCGACGGCGCGAGACGGACCGTCGCGGCACGCACGCCGCGCTCCGCCAGCGCTCTCGCCGTGGCCTCGGACTGGCGAGGAAACGACGGATCGGGCACGTCCGCTTCGGTCGCGGCACGGCCTGATGCAATGTGCGCGAGTCCCGAGGTCACGAGAAGCGGGCGGTCCGAGCCTTGCAACGCGCTTCCGAATGCCTCGATTGCGCGCCGTTCCTGCTCGGCGTTCTCGACGAATTTGGAGAAGTCGTGATTGAAAGCGGTATGAATCACTGCATCTGCCGCCGACGCGGCGCCGTGCAACACATCGAGATTGTCGAGCGTGCCGCGAACAACCCGCGCGCCGGTCGCGGCCAGCGCGGCCGCCTTGTCATCGGAACGGACAAGGCCCGTCACACCGTGGCCGGCGTCCAGCAACTCACGGACCACGGCGGATCCAACCCATCCGGTGGCTCCGGTTACGAATACTTGCATGCTAAAGCTCCTGCACTTCCGCGCGGCCATGGGCTACGGCGGAAATGCGATTGAAGATGTCAACGGTCGAAGGTGCCGCGAAACTGTTCATCGGCGTCCGATCGGGTATTGATTTCGACGAGTACGCCGCCGGGTACTTCACAGAAAAACCGCGAGCCGCGCTCGTGTTTGAACACGCCGGTTTTCATCACGACGCCGGCCGTGGCCATGCGGTCGTAGAGCGCGCGCACGTCGTCGAGAGTGCCCAGTTCGAAGCCGATGTGAAAGTTGTGCGGCCATGCAACCAAATGGTCAGCGGCGTCTTCGATCACGATGTCGAAACCGGGGCGTTTGAGAATCCAGCTCCCGTGCCGGCCGGCCACCGTGCAGCCGAGATGCTGTTCGAAGAAGGTCGCCGTCGCGCTAACGTCGGACGAGGGGAAGCTCATGTGATTGAGCTTCATGGTGGTGCTATCGGTCATGTCGATCTCCGTTGATGCGGATCGCTCGTTGCGTTCCGTACGGAGAATGTTACGAGTAAAAGCTCGCGTTCAATACTCGCGTCGCCCTGACCTGTTCCGATGGTCGCTCAGGCCCGTGCTACGGGCGTTTCCGGGTGCGCGACGGGTTCTTGCGCGGGGCTTGCTCGCGTTTATCCTGCGATGGCGGCGATTCTTCCGCGAGCGAAGCCGAAGAATCCGGCGCCGCAGCGGTGCCTGTGGCGGACATCATCGTGAGGTAGCCGAATACGGCGGCCGTCACGCGGCGAATGAGTCCGGCCATGTCCGTTTCTTCGCGTTCGCCCGCCGCGTCGACCAGGCCGCGGATCATAGCCAGCAGATCGCGCGCGGCGACCAGCGTGTCCTCTTGCGGCGGCAGGCCGTCCCGCGCGAGGATTTCCGTCAGCAAGACGCGTATCGAGCCCTTCGTGGAGAGCGCCGCGCGCATGTGCGGCCTGCTCTCTTCGACGTCGAGCAGGCGCGCGAGCGTAGGCCGTGCGAATTGCTGCCGCACCGATACGCCAATCAGATGATCCAGCGCGACCGGTCCGCTAGCGTGGTCGAGTGCGGCCAGCGCCTCCTGATAGAAGCCTTCGCTTTCACGCTGCATCAGCGCGAACGTGAGCGCGTCTTTGCTCGGGAAGTACTGATACAGCGAGCCGATGCTGACACCGGCGCGCTCCGCCACCGCGTTCGTATTGAAACCTTCGAGCCCCTTGTTTTCGAGAACCTGGGCGGCCGCTTCGAGCAGCGTGGCGACCATACGTTCGGAGCGGGCCTGGCTGGGCGCTCTGCGCGGTTTAACCGGCGACGAATTGGACTGTCGAGGCATACGGCGAGTGGAGTGGAAAAGTGATTGGCGTTAAAGACGCAGTCTAAGCAATATCGGGCGGCGCGTTAATAGCGATTGAACAATGTCCTGCCGCGCGGGTGTCACGCGGTCGTGGCGTATCAAGGCCGGTCGGCGAACACCCACGGATAGCAACGATTCCGTCACTTCCGAACATAAGGTTTGCATAAGGTTCTTCGTTGCATAGTCGGTGCGCTGACTGAGCGTGATCGCGCGACTCGCCACGTCGCGCCAGGCGCTTATCAATGGGAGAATCACCGTGCTAGAGACCTCGAATTATCGTGTTGCCACGATGAGCAACAAAGTACCCGAGGCGACACTCGTCTTCTGGTCGATCAAGATCATGGCCACCACCGTCGGCGAAACCGGCGCGGATTATCTGGCCGTGCATGTCGGCCTCGGCACCGCGGTGACCGGCGGCATGATGCTCGCGTTGCTGCTGACCGCGCTCGCGGGGCAGCTTCGCATGCGCAAATGCGTGCCGTGGATTTACTGGCTGACCGTGGTGCTGGTCAGCGTAGTCGGCACACAGATCACCGACGCATTGACCGACAAGCTCGGCGTGAGTCTGTACGCAAGCACGATTACGTTCGCGCTGGCGCTTGCCGCCGTGTTTGGGCTTTGGTATCGCAGTGAACGCACGCTGTCGATTCACACCATCAACACGACGCGCAGAGAACTCTTCTATTGGGCGGCCGTGCTGTTCACCTTCGCTTTGGGCACGGCAGCGGGCGATCTCGCCACCGAAGCGCTAGGCCTCGGCTTCCTGATCGGCGTCGTGGTATTCAGCGCACTGATCGCGCTAGTCAGCACGTTCTATTACGCCAGCGGCAATCCGGTATTGACGTTCTGGCTCGCCTACATTCTGACGCGGCCACTGGGTGCTTCATTTGGCGACCTGCTTTCCCAATCGCGTGCGTATGGCGGTATCGGACTCGGCACCATCAACACCAGCCTGCTCTTTCTCACCGCGATCGCTGTACTGGTCGTCTTCGCGAGCGCGACAGCGGCGCGAACCTTAAGCACGCCTGCCTCGAAACGTGCTTCCAAGTAGTCCGCCACTCATCCAATCCCAATCAAACAGACGAGAATCATCATGAAACAGGCCACGCTCAATAAAGCGGTCATCGCTTCGTTTATCACCGTTTCCGCACTCAGCTTCGGCCGTCTCGATGCAGGACGGCTCAGCGTGTTGTCGGCGAACGCCGCTGAATCGGTCAAAACCTCGAAGCTCGGCGATTTGACGCCATTCCGCAAGATCGCCGCCGACACCAAGGCTCTGGTCGATAAAGGCGATCTCACGGGCGGCAAAGCGCGCATCAAAGATCTCGAACTCACCTGGGACGATGCCGAGCCCTCGCTGAAGCCACGCGCCGCCGCAGACTGGCACACCGTCGACAAAGCCATTGACCGCGCGCTGAGCGCATTGCGCGCAGGCACGCCGAATGCGGCCGAATGCAAGCAGTCACTCGCGGATCTTCTGGTGATCATGGACAGGATGAGCGTCAAAGCTTGACGCCCTGCTCAATGCGCCCGATCTGAAGATCGGGTTAAGTCGTCGACTCAACCGGCCGGCGCCGATCGCGCCAGATCGCCGACCAGTTTGCCGCGCGGCTTCCCGTCGCGCGGCTTTCTGCCGTTCGAAACGGTCGCTTAAGGTTCCCTTAAGGAGCGGGCACGCATAGTTCGGCCACTGGCGGTTCGCCCCCTGCTCGCGGAGCGAAGGTATTCACCTGACTTCCTCGACTCGACGACACCCCTGAATGTGTCGTCCGGCCTCGCGGCCTTCCGCCCGCCGCCCTCCGTTTCCACCCAATCCATGAACACTCACAGAATTCTTGAGCGAGCCGGTTTGCGCCCCACGTTTCCTCGCGTCCTGGTGCTGGAATTTTTTCAGGCGCACGCTCACGAACATCTCGCTGCCGAGGCGGTTTACGTTCGTCTCAACGAAGACTCGCGCAACATGAGTCTGGCAACGGTTTACCGGGTTCTGGCTCAACTGGTGGACGCACAGTTATTGTCCAACGTAGCTTTCGGCGACGGCCGCATGGTCTATGAACTGAACGACGGCAATCCGCACGACCACATAATTTGCAATGCGTGCGGCGGCGTTCATGAATTCTTCGATGCTGAAATCGAGGCGCGGCAGCAGGCTGTCGCGGAGCAATTCGAATTCGCGGTGTCGGGGCGACGATTGGTGCTTTTCGGCTTGTGCGTCAATTGCAAAAAGCTCACCGCACCGGTCAAGCGGACGATCCGGAAATAACGGTTCGCTCCGCCTTTGCGTAGCTGCCCTCTTCGCGACAGTCGCGACAGAATTGACTGCGCGCCCCTACTCCTTTCACGGTTTTCCTTTAAGCGTGAACGGAGCCAGCAGCGCCTGCACGTCCACCCGCTGCCCCTGAAGCAGGAGCAGCCGTGCATGAAGCACCGTGTTTTCAAGTACCAGCTTGGCGGTGCTCAACAGGTAAAGCGCGTGAATGTCGGACACGGCCATATTGCCGGCCTCGACCTGGTGGTGACGCTCAACCAGAGAACTCATCACAAGTTGCCTGAGTTCCTGCTCTCCAAATGGCAGGTCCGCGTAATCGATCGGGTCGTCGGCTTCGACCTCTCGCAGCATCTCAACGAGCGTTTCCGTGCTTACTTGCATGTTTCGGCTCCACGTTGTCGGTTAGGGCCAGCATCACCAAGTTACGTCGTCCAGCACGTCTAGCCTACTGCTTCGATTTGACCGCGTCCAGCGGACTGTCGTTTGCCGCGTTCGCGGTGTGTAACACGGAAGAAACAAAGCTCTGGAAGCCAGGCTCCCAGATCGGAATCGCACGGTCGACGGCGAACATGCCGTGACCATCGCGGCCAAACGGTTGCTCGATCACCAACTGCCCCTGACCGCCCGCCGCCTGAAACGCGCTGAACCAGGTGCGAACGACATCGGGCGCGAAAAAATTGTCGTTCTGGACGTAGTGCCAATAAACCGGAACATGCGTTGTCGACGCATAGTGTCCAATCGTCTCGGCCATTCTGTCCGGCCCGCAAGGGTCGCCGGGATTGGTGACGGGACGGCCGCCACGGCCGCCCGAGAAATTGACGACGGCGATAACGCCCGGCGGAGAGTAACTGGCGGTAGCAAGCGAGGCGAATCCGCCCGCCGACTGCCCCACCAGGATCACATGATTTTTGTCGATTTGCGGCAATGTGTCGGCGAACGCGATCGTGGCCAGCAGATCCTGAGCCGCCGCATTGCCGGCCGCGACGAAGTCGGGCCGCTTGCACGAGCCGGTGTCTTCGGCGAACGTGCCGCCCGTCGCGCCATAACCCCGGCGTATCGGCACGATCACCGCAAAGCCCATGTGCACGAACTCGCGAATCTGCGCAAGCTTGCGATAACGGCCGACCTTCACGCGGTCGCGGGCATTCGGAGGATTGCCGTGACTGAGCACGATGAGCGGAAACGGCCCGGCGCCGTCGGGCATATAGGTCGTCGCGACGATCTCGCGCTGGCTCGTGCCGAAGAGTCCGTTTTCCGTCATTGGCACCACACGACGGTTTCGTGCAGGTCCGTCGCCAGGGGGTCCGATTCCGCCGCGATAGCGGAACATCGCCACAGCGCGAGCGTGACCGCGCAGGCAAACAATCCAGCGCGGAGCAGGTTCTTATTGTTCATATTGCCTTTTGAAAGACTTTATCTGCACGAGTTTGAAGAGAAGCGACCAAGGTCATTCGTCGTCACCGACGCTACCTTACTGCTTTTTCCTCTTGCTGCGGCAGGTCTGGTCTTTCCCGGCCGCGTCACGGCAGCGTAATCGGCACCGGGCGTGTCAGCAGGTCGACGTAGAGGCCAAAGAACCGGTTGTTGTCGAACTGCGTGACATACGTGATTCTGTTCGGCGAAGCGCCGGACGCAGGCTGATCCGGATAAACCGTCACATGCCCCTGATTCTCGCCGCTCGTGGTGTCGATATCGAGGTAAGCGCTTTGGGTCTGTGTGGCATACGTCGGATCGAGGAAGTACGCGATCGTCAACGTATCGAACAGATCGGTGTTGTCGGCGAACGCGCCCGCATTCGCAATGCCATAGGCCTTCGTCACCGCCGTTTGCTTGTTCGGGTTGTTGACGATCTGGTCGTACACGCTTTGCGTGAGCGGCACCGTGTTGGTCACGTCGAGCGGAATGACGGCCTGCGGAATCGTGGTCTGCAGTACCGTGCGCACGGCAAGCGGATCGAACCACCAGTTCAGCTCGGCCACGGCGTTCGCATTGCCCGGCACCGCCATCGCGCCGCCCATGTAGACAATCCGTTTGATCAGGGGCACGATCTCCGGCGCCTTCATGATGGCCGTGGCGAGATTGGTCGGCGGACCGACTTCGAGAATCGTCACCTGATTCGGGTAGCGCTTGATGGTCTGGATCATGAAATCCGCCGCGCTCTGCGTTTGCAGTTTCGTCGACACCGCGAAGCCATCCGGCGGCGGGACGAGTTGAGACTGTTGAGTCGGCTCAGGCCGGCTCCATGCGCCGAAATAGCCTTGCGGATTAGCCGCCTGCTGCGCGCGAATAGCCGCCACGTCGTATTGCAGCGGATAATCCGCGCCGCCGTAGACGCCCACCGCATTCTGCACGCCCATCCGTTCCACGGCCTTCAACGCGTCCGATTCTTCCTGCAGCAGCCAGTCGTTGCCGGTGACCACCGTGAGCCCGAGCAGATTGACCTTGCCTTGCCCCATCAGTTGCGTGGTCATGGCGAAGAGCTGGCCGTCGTCGCCCATTGTGTTGAAGTCAGAGTCGATGATGATTTTCGGCGCGCCGGCCAGCGGATCGGTAGCCGTTACGCTACCGCCGCAGCCAGCCAGAACTGTCGATATCATCAGGATGCCTAGACATTGTGATTTCATGTTTTTCGTCCAGTTTTAGAGCGTGATTAACGAAGCAACGCCCTCGCGAGAGGGTGTCGATAAATCAACGTCGAGCCACCCGGGGCGGGTGGCGGTACGGACAGCCTCACATTACACAACAGGCGCCCGTGTCAGGCTGCGCTATCCACTTCAGCGCGATTCGGAATGGACGGCTGCGCACCGGCGCGCGTCACGGAGATCGATGCCGCGCGTTGCGCGAGGCTGATGGCGCCTTCGAGCGGCTGGCGCGCGGCGAGCTGCGCGGCAAACACGCCGATAAACGTGTCGCCGGCGGCGGTCGTATCCACTGCCTGCACTTGCGGCGCGGGAAAATGCTTGCCTTCACCGCCGTCCACCAGCAGATAGGCGCCCTGCGCGCCCAGCGTGACGATCACGTTGCGCGCGCCGCCGCGTTGCAATTCCGTCGCGGCCCGTCGCGCGCCGCTTTCCGACTCGACAGGCAGACCGGCCAGGATAGCGGCTTCGACTTCGTTCGGCACCAGATAGTCGACCAGCGGCAGCCATTCCGGCGGCAGCGGACCGGTGGCGGGCGCCGGATTTAACACGGTGATCTTGCCCAGCCGACGCGCCAGCGCGAGGGTCGCGTGGACCGCATCCGGCGGCGTTTCCAATTGGCACACCACCACATCACAGGCCTTGATCGCGGCTTCGTGGCGAGCGACGCCTTCAGGCGTCAGTTCGCCATTGCTGCCCGCCACCACGACGATCGTGTTCTGTCCGTCGTCCGACACCGTCACCATCGCGACGCCGGTCGGCTGCGTGGGATGCACCTCGATCCCGCTGCAGTCGATACCCTCGGTTTCCAGATCCTTGACCCGCTGAGCCCCGTTCGCGTCTTTGCCGACACAGCCGACCATGGCCACCTGCGCGCCCATCCGCGCGGCCGCGACGGCCTGGTTGCCGCCCTTGCCGCCGGCGACCTGCGAAAACTCATGCCCGCCGATGGTCTCGCCGGGACGCGGCAAATGCGGCGCGCGCGCGACCAGATCGGTATTGATGCTGCCCACCACCAGGACGCGGCCCTGTTTCGTCTCTTTTGACACGTTCATTCTCCTGCTCACCATTCAGCGAATGGTCGATTTATACGGCGCGACGCCGGCTTCGATAGGTATCCAGCACGACGGCCACCACGATGACGGCCCCCGTGATGATGCGTTTGGTCGGCTCGGTCGCGCCGATCTGGGCCAGGCCCGCGGCCAGCACCGAAATGATCAAAACGCCAAAAAAGGTGCTCGTCACCGAACCGCGCCCGCCCATCAAACTGGTGCCACCAATCACCACTGCCGCGATCACCTGCAGTTCGATACCTTGCCCGGCATTCGGGTCCGCCGCTTCGAGCCGGGAAATCTGGAACAGCGCGGCCAGACCGGCCAGCAGGCCCATCAGCGCGAATACGGCGATCTTGTAAGGACGCGGATTGACCCCCGCGAGACGCACCGCCTCTTCATTCGTACCGATGCCGACGAGATAGCGGCCAAACACCGTGCGCGTCAACAGAAACTGGGCGGCCACCATCACCGCGATCGCAATCAGGAAGGCCGGCGAAATGCCGAACGCGATCGGGTTCGACAGAAAATCGAAAGCATCGCCGATATAAGCGGTGCGCGAATTCGTGAGTTGATACGCGACACCGCGCGCTGCTTCGAGCACACCGAGCGACACGATGAACGACGGAATCCGCCAGGCCACGGTGATTGCGCCGGTTACGCAACCGGTCAGCGTTGCGCCGGCCATGCCGAGCAGCGCCGACGGCAGCGCCGGCCAATGCCACTGCAAGGCCGCGACGCTGGTCAGCGCCGCGCCGAGCGCAAGCACGGAGCCCACCGACAGATCGATGCCCGCGATAATCAGCACGAAGGTCATGCCGACCGACATCACGACGAGGTCGGGAATCTGATTGGCAATCGTGCTGAACGTGTCGTAGCTCAGGAAGTGTGAACTCAGCAGCGAGAACAGCACGATCATGCCAAGGAGCGCGCCGAGCAGTCCGAGGTAGTTCGAGAAGCCGAGGCGCGTGCCGATCGACTTCGCCTTTTTCGGGGGTTCGCTCTGCAGCGTGGGCAGGCTGGTTGGTGCGGTCATGCTCAATACTCCACTAATTTTCTTTCGTCGGGCGCTTTCGCGTCGGGTTCGATAGGCGCGTGCAGCATGTCGTCGCGCTTCGCGTAGCCTGCGAACGCCGCGGCCAGCAGCGCGTCCTGAGTCCAGGCGCCGCGCTCGAACAGACCGGTCATGCGGCCGGCCGACATCACGCCGATCCGGTCGCAAATCGACATCAATTCGCGCAGATCGCTCGACACCACCACCAGGGCGCGACCTTCTCTCGCCAACGCGCCCATCAACGCATAGATGTCGAACTTCGCGCCCACGTCGATGCCGCGCGTGGGTTCGTCGAACAGCAGCACCGAACAGTCGCGAGCCAGCCAGCGGCCGATCACCACCTTCTGCTGATTGCCGCCCGACAACTCCGACACGGGCTGCGCCGGTCCCGCGCTACGAATGCGCATGGCGTCGATCTGCCGCGTGGCGAGCGCCGCCTCGCGACGGCCGTCCACCACACCCTTGCTCGACACCGAGCGCAGATGGCCCAACGAAATGTTGGCGGCGATCGGCTGGCTCAGTAACAGCCCCTCGCCTTTGCGGTCTTCCGTAATCAGCGCGATGCCGTGCTTCACGGCATCCGAAGGCGACGTGATCGTCACGGGCGCAGGTACGCCACCTCGACGCCCGATCGACACCGTACCGGCGTCCGCGCGATCCGCACCGTAGACGAGCCGCAGCAGCTCCGTGCGCCCTGCGCCGATCAATCCACTGATGCCGAAAATTTCCCCGGCCTTCACCTCGAACGACACGTCGCGCACCGCCGGTTCGCGGGTCATGCCGCTGACCTTGAACGCCACCTCGCCGATACGCCGCTCGCCGAGGTCGATCCGCTCGCCGATATCGCGCCCGACCATCAGCGTGACGAGGCGATCGGTCGTGAGATTCGCCATCTCATCGACATGCACGAGCCGGCCGTCGCGCAATACGGCGGCACGCCGCGCGATCCGCTTCAATTCCTCGAGCCGGTGCGAGATGTACACCAGCGCCACGCCCTGCGCCTTGAGCCGCTCGACCTGCTCGAACAGCAGATCCACTTCGCGGGCGGTCAGCATCGCGGTCGGTTCGTCGAGAATCAGCACGCGGCAATCGCCGATCAGATTGCGCGCGATCTCGACCATCTGCTGATGCCCGATACCCAAGGTACCCACCAGCGTGTCGGGGTCGATCGCGTCGAGCCCGACTTGCGCCATCGCATGGCGCGCGTCCTCGCGCAATCTGGCGCGATCGATCCAGCCGAACGGGCCGCGTCGCGGCAAGCGATTCAGAAAAAGGTTCTCAGCTACCGAGAGCGTGGGCAGAAGATTCAGCTCCTGCATGACCATGCGCACGCCCAACGCCTCGGCCTCCTTGCGGCTGGCCGGCGCGTACGGCGTGCCCGCCAGCGACATCGAGCCGGCGGTCGGCGTAACGAGGCCACCGACGATTTTGGACAGCGTGCTCTTGCCCGCGCCGTTTTCGCCGGTCAGTGCCAGCACTTCGCCCGCGTACAGATCGAGCGACACATCGGCCAGCACGGGCTCGGCATAAGTCTTACCGGCGCCATGCACCCGTAACACGGGCGCGGCATCGGCGACGGAGGGGATCGGAGTAGACATCAGATTGATAAACCGACAGATACCAGCCGGCGTGGCCGCTCGACGGAGCCGCCACGCACGAGGCGGGTCTTATTTGGTAACCAGATCGACCGGCGTTTCGACGACGCCCGACAACTCGGATTGCTTCTTGTGTTCGGCGAGCGCCTTCAAGGCGGTGTCGATACCGAACACAGCCTGTTTCGCGGCGTACTGATTGGCGGTCGCGAGCACGCGGCCGTCGGCCAGCATCGGCTTGATCGCGTTGATGTCGTCATAGCCCACCACCTGCACCTTGCCCGCCTTGCCGGCTGCGCGCACCGCGGACACCGCGCCGATCGCCATGTTGTCGTTGCCGCACAGCAGCGCCTTGACGTCCGGATTCGCGTTGAGGATCTGGCTCGCCACCGCGTTGCCCTTGTCGATCTCCCACTCGCCCGATTGCAGCGACACGACCTTCATGCCGCCCGTTGCCATGGCCTGCTTGAAGCCGGCGCTACGTTGCTGCGCGTTGGTGGTGGTCGACACGCCTTCGATAATGGCGACGTTGTCGCCCGACTTCAGGTGCTTCGCGAGGTAGTCGCCGACTTTCTGCGCGCCCTTCGCGTTATCCGGGCCGACGAACGGGATGTTCAGATCTTTCGACTTGAGCACGTCCGTGTCCAGCTTGTTGTCGATATTGACGACGATGATGCCGGCGTCCACGGCCTTCTTCAGGACCGGCACCAGCGCCTTCGAATCGGCCGGTGCGATCACCAGCGCGTCGACCTTCGAGACGATCATCTGTTCGACGATACGAATCTGGTTAGCCGTGTCCGTCTCGTCCTTGATACCGTTCGTGACGAGGTCGAATTTCGTCGGATTCTGCTTCTGATAATCCTTCGCGCCGGTTTCCATGGTCAGGAAGAATTCATTGGCCAGGGACTTCATGACCAGCGCGACCTTCGGCTTATGGGCGGCCTGAGCGAATGCCGACTGCATCGGCAAAATCGACACGGCGAGGAAAGCGGCGCTGGCTACGATGGCGCGACGGCGCGCCGGATGAAATTGACGAATCATTAAGTGTCTCCGTGTCGCTCATTCGCTCTGCTGCGAGCCCTTGAGTCGTGTGATGTGCAGGAACGCCGCGCTTGCCGCCGCCTGCAAAAGCCTTCATGGCTTTCCGCGCGATAACCGACAAGCATGGCAAAACTAATCCTATCCTTGGGAAGTGGGTTATGCTATGCCAAATTTCAAAACCTTGCGTTTCAAAAATGGAACACGTCGATTGGGACGACCTGCGGATTCTGGTGGCGATCGCCCGCGGAGGAACCATGCGGGCTGCCGCCACCGCCTGCGATCTGAGCGCGCCGACCCTGTCGCGCCGGCTCACCGAACTCGAACGAAAGCTCGGCGAGCCGCTGGTCGACCGGGTGCCGTCGGGCTGCACCATGACGGCGTTCGGCGCTCGGGTGCTGGCCTGGGCGGAACAGATGGAGGACCTCGCCCACAAGATCGAGCGCGCCGCGGACGTGAACGGCGGCGCGGCCGCTCACGGCACGGTGCGGATCAATGCGGTCGAATGGCCGTCGTACATCCTGCTGAAACTGCTGGGTTCGTTTCAGGACCGACTGCCCGGACTCGCCATCGAAGTGCTGACTTCGCGCCGCCCGTATAGCCTGGCGCGGCGCGAAGCGGACATCGCGCTGTGGTCGGAATGCCCTGAAGAGGGCGATCTCTACGTTCGGCGGATCGGCCGGATTCGTTTCGGGCTGTTCGGCTCGCGCGACTACTATCTGCGCCACAAGGCGGCGATCGTGAAGAAGGAGTGGGACAAGCTGTCGTTTGTCGGCTACGACGACCGGCAGCCCGATCATCCCGCCACGCAATGGCTGAAAGCGCTGCCTGGCGCGCCGGCACCGTCGCTGCGCAGCAGCTATGGCATGGGCGTGTTCGACGGCGTGCTGGGCGGTTCGGGGCTCGGCGTGCTCGCGCAACTGGCCGGCGATACGACGAGCGACCTTGTCTGCGTGGAAAAGCACATCAAGGCGCTCGATCAGGATGTGTGGATGGTGCTGCATCCGGCGCTGCGCGATAGCGAGCGGATCCGGACCGTGGCGAATCTGATCGCGGAGATTTTCCGCTAGGGGTGGCTACAGCGTCGCCGTCACGCCGCCGTCCACGTAAAGAATATGGCCGTTCACGAAGTTCGACGCATCGCTCGACAGAAACACCACCGCGCCCACCAGGTCTTCCACGTCGCCCCACCGCTTTGAAGGCGTGCGTCCGATCAGCCAGTTGCTGAAGGTCTCGTCTTTGACCAGCGCCTCGGTCAATTCGGTCTTGAAGTAGCCCGGACCCAAGCCATTGACCTGTATGCCGTGCTGCCCCCAGTCGATCGCCATGCCTTTGGTCAGCATCTTTACCGCGCCTTTGCTCGCCATGTAAGCCGCGATGTTCGGCCGGCCCAGTTCGCTTTGCACGGAGCAGATGTTGACGATCTTGCCGCGCTTGCGAGCAATCATGTGTCGCGCCACCGCCTGTCCAACCAGAAACACGCTGTCCACGTTGGTCTTCATCAGTTCTTCCCATTGCCTATGGGAAAACTGTTCGAGCGGCGCACGACGCTGCATGCCGGCGTTGTTCACGAGAATATCGATCGCGCCTATTTCGCTTTCGATGCCGGCAATCGCCTTTTCGACCTCAGCGGCGGAGGTCACGTCGAAACTCGCCGCATGAACGGTAGCGCCGTCGTCACGCAACCGGTTGACCGCCTCCGTCAGGCGCGCTTCGCTGCGCCCGTTCAGAATCACTTCGGCCCCCGCGCCGGCCAGACCTTTGGCCAACGCAAACCCAATACCGGTACTCGAACCGGTAACCAGAGCGCGACGCCCCGACAGATCGAACATCTTCAGATTAGCGTTCAACTCAGTTCCTTGTCGACGTTACGTCACGAAGGCGCGCGCCTTCGCCTGACCGTAGTCATCGTAACGCGCCCGCCGATATCACGCATGCTCGATCGCGGCGCCCGCTCGTTGCAGCAGGGCGGCACACCGCTCGGAGAGGTTGTCGAACCTGAGCGACTTGCCGGATTTGCCGTAGCGCTCCGCGAGTGTCTCCAGCGCATCGATCGCGGAATGATCCGCGACACGGAGATACTGGCAATCGATCGTCACGTCGGCCGGATCGTGTTGCGGCGTGAACAAGGCTGCGAAGTTCGCCGTCGACGCAAAGAACAGCGTGCCGTGCGGTCTGTACGTCTTCTTGCCGCTGTGCGTCTCATCGACGTCCGTACGGATTTCGCGCGCATGCTGCCACGCAAAGTTGAGGGCGGCGATCACAATGCCGCACAAGACGGCAATCGCCAGATCCGTGAAGACGGTGATCACCGTGACGGCCACCACGACCAGCGCGTCATGGCGAGGGATTTTGCTCAGGCTACGCAGCGAGCCCCACGCGAACGTCTGTTGCGCCACGACGAACATCACGCCCACCAGCGCGGCAAGCGGAATGCGTTCAATCAACGGCGACAGAAACAGGATAAACAGCAGGATCATCACGCCGCTCGTCGCCCCCGAGAGCCGCGACCGCCCGCCGGAACTCAGATTGATCATGGTCTGGCCGATCATCGCGCAGCCCCCTAATCCACCAAGAACGCCGGACACGATGTTCGCCACGCCGAGCGCCACGCATTCGCGATTGGGCTGCCCGACGGTCTCCGTGATGTCGTCGGTCAGGTTGAAGGTGAGCAGTGTTTCGAGCAGCCCAACGATCGACATCAGTACCGCATAAGGCAACACGATGCGCAACGTCTCGACGTTCCACGGAACGGCCGGCAGATGAAACACGGGCAGACTGCCCGCAATGTGCGCCATATCGCCGAGATTGCGCGTCGGCAGATGCATCAATTGGCTCAGTACGCCCACGCTGACAATAGCGACGAGTGCGGGCGGCACGGCCTTGGTGACGCGCGGCAGCAGATAGACGATCAGCATGGTCAGCACCACCAGCGCGCACATCACGACCAGCGGCGTGCCGTGCAGCCACTGCACGCCGGACGGCGTCGCGGCCTTGAAATGCGCCAGTTGAGCCATCGCAATGATGATCGCCAGCCCATTGACGAAGCCGAGCATGACCGGGTGAGGCACCATGCGAATCAGTTTGCCGAGTCGCAGCACGCCGAACAGCACCATCAGCAGGCCACCGAGCACTACCGTGGCGAGCAGATACTGCACACCGTGCTGCACGACCAGCGCGACGATCACCACGGCCATCGACCCGGCGGCGCCCGAGATCATGCCGGGCCGGCCGCCAAAAATCGCCGTCAGCGCGCAAATGATGAAGGCCCCGTAAAGGCCCGTTAAAGGGTTGACCTGAGCGACCAGTGCAAACGCAATACACTCGGGAACCAGTGCGAATGAGGACGTCAGGCCGGCCAGTACGTTCTGCCTGACATGGGAGAACCACTGCTCGTGGAAAGATTCAATCTTCATCTATGGGAATCGAAGCCAGACAATGCGGGGCGCGGCGAAATACGGCCGATCGTTGCGTGAGCATCGACTCGAAACGCGAACGCACGATCCGGAAACCGCGCGCGAGCGCCTCAGCAATCGCCTCAGCAAATTTATGCGGACGCTGAGTTTACAACATCTGCCGACTTCGCTCCCGCGGCCCCCCCCTGACTTCGCCGCGCCGGCTCGGTCCGTCAACGCGACGCGGTGGCGCGATTGGCGTATGACGACTCCCAGCCTCCGCCGAGCGCTTTACACAATGTGATCAGATTCGCATCCGCCGTGGCCCGGCTTTGTTCCATGTTGCTTTGCGCGTCGAGCAACTGTTTCTGCACGTTCAACACGTCGAGATAGTCGAGCGCGCCGGCCTTGTAGCGCTGCTGCGCGACCGCGAGCGCGCGCTGGTTCAGCGTTACCACCTCCGCGAGCCTGTCGCGGCGCTGTTGCTCGGCGTCGTAGACCACCAGGGCATCGTCCACCTCGCGCCAAGCTTCGAGCACGGTGCGCCTGTAGACGATCGCCGCTTCCTGCTGTTGCGCTTCGCGCAGATTCAACGTGCCCTTGAGGCGTCCGCCCTCGAAGATCGGCATGGTGATCGAGGGTCCGACGACAAACTGCCCCGATGCCCAACTGGCGAGACTCGACAACTGAAGGCTCTGGAGACCCGCGCTGCCGTTGAGCGAGATACGCGGATAAAAGTCGGCCTTTGCCATACCGATCGATGCCGTCGCCGCATGCAGTTCCGCCTCCGCCTTTCTGATGTCGGGCCTGCGTTGCACCAGCTCCGACGGAAAACCGATCGGCACCTGGCCGGGCAATTCGGGAACGTCATGCGCTTCGCCGAGCGTCGGCTGAAGTGCGCCGGGCTCCTCGGCGAGCAACACGCCGATCGCGTTGATCGTGGTCGTGCAGCGCGATTCGAGCGTCGGGATCAGACTTTCGATCGACGCCGCCTGCGCCGACGCGTTGGCCACGTCGAGATCGGTCGTCACGCCTTCCCGGGCGCGCACCTGCGTGAGCTTTGCCGTGTCGCGGGCAATCTCCAGGTTTTGCCGCGCGATACGCAACAGCGCCTGGGTGTCGCGCAACTCGATATAGTCTCGCGCGAGTTCAGCACGGGCCGATAACAACACCGCGTTTCGATCGTCGTAAGACGCATCGGTCAACGCGGACGCCGCTTCCACGCCACGCCGCACCCGCCCCCAGATGTCGAGCTCCCACGACGCGTCGAAGCCCGCCTGATAAAGGTTGTAAGCCGGTGAGCCCTTGGAACCCGGCAACGGCGCGACGCCAAGCGGCGTCGCACCCGAGGCGGATTGCGACTGCGTGCCGGTGGGGCTGACGCCGAGCAAACCCAGAATGCCGTTCGGGCTTCCGCGCTCCCGGTCGTACGAGGCGGCGCCATCCAGCGTGGGATATTCCGCCGCTCCCGCCACGCGCCGCTCCGCACGGCTTTGGCGAAGTCGCGCGGACGCCGCGGCCACATCGAGGTTCGCGTCGGCCAGTTGCTGTTCGAGCGCGTTCAACGTGGGATCGTTGAACAGCGTCCACCAATCCTGATTGAAGCTCGCCTCGACGGCCTTGCTCGGTGCCTGCGCGGATGCAGTGCGCGCGAACACCTGCGGCGGTGTGGCCGACGTCGGGGATTCGAAATTCGGTCCGACAGTGCAGCCGGTTATCACGAGGCACGCGAGCATCTCCAGCAGCAACGCGCGAAAAGAAAGGTCGCTCGTCTTCATTTTGTTTCTCCTGCGTCGGCCAATGCCTCCACATGCCCGCCAACGGCCACTTCCGCTTCCACGGAGAGCCCCACGCTCAACGCCGATGCCGCTGCCTGCCCACGGTCGATGGTGATCTTGACCGGTACGCGCTGCACGACCTTCGTGAAGTTGCCTGTCGCGTTGTCGGGTGCGATCGGCGCAAAGCTCACGCCGGTCGCGGGGGCGAGGCTATCCACGCGGCCGTGAATCACCACGCCGGGAAAGCTGTCCACCTTGATCCGCACGCTTTCGCCAGGCCGCATGTGCGTGATCTGGTTCTCCTGAAAGTTGGCGACGACATAGGCGTCCGACAGCGGCACGATCGCCAGCACCGGCGCACCCGGCGTCACGAATGCGCCCACCCGTGCGGAACGGCGCCCCACCTTGCCGTCGACCGCCGCGCGAATTTCCGTGTAGGAGAGGTTGAGCGTGGCCTGCTCCAGCGCCGCCTCGGCACGCGCGAGCGCACCGGCCGCTTTGTCGCGCTGCGTGCGTAATACCGCCAGGTTCTGCTCGGTCGACGCCAACGCGGCCTGGTCGTGCGCCTGCTGCGCGAGCTGCCCGGCGAGCGTGCTCGACGCGTGCTGCTGCTCCTGGGCCGTACCCGCGCCCGCATCCGACAGGTTCTGGTATCGCGCCGCATTGGCTCGGGCAAACTGGATCGACGCGTCGTCGGCCTTGAGCGTGGCGCGCGACTGGTCGACAAGCGACGGTTGCCGCGCGATCTCGGCGTCGTAGTTCGCGACGGAAGCGTTCGCCGCCGTCACGTCGGCTTGCGCGCTCATCAACGCGGCCCGGAAGTCGCGATCGTCGATCCGCACCAGCAATTGGCCGGCTTTGACCGACTGGTTGTCGTCGACGAATACTTCGGCGATCTGACCGGCGACGCGCGGCGCCACCAGCGTGAAATCGGCCTCGACATAGGCGTCGTTGGTGGACTCGCTATTCGAGCCATGGACTAATCCCGTGCAGGCCCATGCACCGACGCCGACCGCAACGGCCAGCGCGGCAATACGAATCGTCTTGAGAGGAGAAGGAGCAATGGTCGACATGATTTTCATCCCTTGGTGGGAGCAGAAGGCGTGCTGCACCACGGCGGATAAATACGCACAGGTAACACGGGCACGAGGAAAAGAAGAGCGATGGCGACACCCGCCATCACGCGATAAAGATCCGCCGAGGTCAGCACCAGCGCCTGCACGTGAATCCGGTGGGCGAGTTCGCCGAGACCGTGCGCCGCGTCGATGCTCTGACTCGTCACCAGCGCGTGATTGCCGAGCTGGTCCACGAGCAGGTTCGAATGCAGACGTTCGCGACGAGTCCCCAACCCTTCGATCAGCGACGTCGCGACGGCGGCGGAGAACGTCTTGATCGAGTTGAACATGGCCGAGGCAAACGGGCCCTCCGTGGGCGGCAAGCCGGTCGTGACACCCATCAGGATCGCCAGGATCACCATGGGTTGCGCGACGATCTGGATCGATTGCAGCCAGTAGAAGTTGTCGCGAATCCAGTCCGACGTCATGAAGCTTCCCAGCACGCAGGTGGCGGTCATGAGACACAAACCGATCGCCATCACCCAGCGGTGATCGGCCCGCCGCAGGTTCAGAACGGCCGCCGTCAGCGGCAGCACGATCAGTAGCGGCATCGCGACCAGCAAAGACAAGGGAGCGGTTTGCAGCGGCCGGTAGCCATGAACTTTGGCGAGATATTGGCCGGGTATCGCCGCCACACCGACCAGCAGGATCACCGCGCCGGCGAGCGTCGTCAGTCCATGCGCGAAGTTTCTGCGCGACAGCAATTGCAGTTTGAAAAAAGGCAGCGGATGAAACCACTCGTTGACGAGGAACGTCACCAGCAACAGCCCGCCGCCGACGAACATGACGCGAATCAATTCGGAATTGAATCCATCGAGGCGATCGCATTGCAACAGCCCGGTCACGAGCATCGCGACGGCGGGAAAACCCGTCAGAAATCCGCTCCAGTTGAAGGCACCGAGACGTTCCAGTTTGAGCGGATCGGACGGCAGTCCCCACTGGATCGCCACGCAACTGACGATACCGAGCGGCACGATCTGCCAGAACGCCATTTGCCAGCCGGCGTACTCGGTCCACAACGCGGCAAGCGGTGTGCCGAGCGCCGGCCCGAAAGTCGCCGTCAGCGCGTAGCCGGCGAGCCCGTACAGCTTCACTTTGGGCGGCAGGTAACGCAGCGCCACGATGATCAGCATTGGCGGCAGACAGCCGCCGGCGATTCCGTGCATCGCACGCAACGCGTAGAGCGTCGGCAGGTTCGGCGCGAACGGACAAAGGATTCCGAAGAGCATCGTCGCGACGACGGCGCCGATCGTGAATCGCTTGAGCGTGAACGTGATCCCGAACCACGGCGCGAACACCATCGCCGTGACGTTGGCCGCTTCGAACAGCGTGGTCAGCCAGGTGCCGTCGTCATGGCCGATCGAGAGCGCGCCCTGAATGTCCGCCAGCGACTGCGCGGTGACCTGTTCGTTGAGAATGGCCAGCAAAGACGCGAGCAGCATGCCGACCAGACCGGACGCCAGACGAGGCGTCAGCGCGGGCTGTTTGGGGGTCGACGGTGCGGGCGCCTCGGTGCGCGCCACAACAGCGGGAACCGTTACCGCCGACCGTGCGGCGGCCCGCGTCTGCGTTCCCGTTGTCAAAAGCTTGCCGGTAGTCATGGGGAGTCCTGTCGCTGCTCGTGTTTCGTTAGGATCGGGGTTTGATAGCGGAGCGCGCCGCTCAAGCCTTGGGTTGCACTTCCGCGAAGTATTGCGGCGCTTCCCGGCGATCGAACATGCCGTATTCCCGAACGATGCGGACGCTGCGCAGACGCGAATCGTTCGTCATCGCGCGGGTCGGTTCGAATGCTTCGAATGCGGCCTGGTCACGCCATGTCACGACCACGATCACATCGCCGGGCGACATCAGCGCGTCGAACACGTCCCACGAAACGAGACCCGGCGCGTCGACATCCACACCAAGCGATTTCGCCACCTGTTCCGCGCCGGCTTCCTTGAGCCATGCCGACGAGCATTTCGCATCGAGCAGCATCACCGCCGTGCCTTGGCCCGTCTCCGTCACATCGAGGCGCTGCTCGAGCAGGACCTGGCCCGCGGGAATGTGCGTATCGCTGACCACCTGGCCAATGCGCAGGCGATAGTCGGCAAACACGCGATCACGCGCGGCCTGCTGAATCTTGTGATGCGCCGTCGTGGTCCGCCAGCGCACCAGCGATTTCTCGTCACGCCAGCTCGACAGCGAGAGCAGCCATCCGGCCCGGCTCAAACTGGCATAACGGGTATTGTCGATAAAGCCGTCGATCTTCTCGAGTTCAGGACGCAGCATTCTGGCCATGCCGAGATAAGCGTCGAACTGTTCGGGGATGGGGTTGACTTCAAGCATTGCGGAAAACATGGCACACCTCTTTCATTGGGTTGGTCGCCGCATCACCGACACCTTGCGACTGGGTTAATTGTGTTGGATCGATCGACTTTGCAGGCACCCGAACGGGTCGGTATTGGGCCAATGAGCGAAGGATTTTTGCCAACCGATTTATCGCGGTATCGATCACCTTCACCGGCTGAAAGAGTCTTTTTCGAACGGGTAAAGTCGGCGTGGGGGCGCGAGATTCATGGACACCGATCGCAGCGCATAAAATCAGCGCGTACGAATACGTTGAAGAAGATGGAGAAGCGAAATGGACAAACTGCGTGAGATGGAAATATTCGTCGCGATCGTCGACCAGGGGAGCTTTACCGGCGCGTGCGACAAACTCGGCCTGTCGGCGCCGGCGGTCTCGCGGGCGGTCAATTCGCTGGAGTCGCGGCTCGGCACGCCGCTGCTGGCGCGAACCACGCGTTCGGTTCGTCCGACAGACGCCGGCTTGACCTACCTCGAAGCCTGTAGAAAAGTGCTGGACGTCATCACGGATGCCGAAGCCACCGTGGCAGCCGACTCAGCCAACCCCGTGGGCACGCTGACCATTTCCGCGCCGGTCCTGTTCGGTCAGCGGTATGTCGCGCCGCTGATCAACGCGTTTCTGCTGCGCTATCCGGACGTCGCCGTCAACGCGGTGTACAACGATCGAACCACGCGGCTTCTGGAAGAAGGGGTGGATATCGCGATCCGCATCGGGCATCTCGGCGACTCGTCGACATTCGCTTTGCCGCTGGGTTTCGTGCGGCGCCGGACGTATGCCGCGCCCGCCTATCTGGGCGAGCATGGCGAACCGCTTCACCCGAAGGATCTCGTCCAGCACCACTGCGTCTCTTTCACCGGCGTTTCCGCGCCGCTCGAGTGGGTCTTCAACGAAAACGGCACCCGGCTGCCCGTCCGGCTTCAGCCGCGGATGATCGTGGATCTGGGGCCCGCCGCCATTCTCTCGGCCGTGGACGGCGTGGGGATTATCCAGTTGCTGTCGTACCAGGCGGCGCCTGAAGTGGAGAATGGCAAACTCCAGCCAATCCTCACCGCGTTCGAACCCGAGTCGACGCCGGTCAGTCTGCTTCATGTGGAGCGGCGAAGCACCAGCGGCAAGATCCGCGCATTCGTGGAATTCGCGACCGAGACTTTGCGCAACAACGCGCATCTTCAGGGCGTGGACGCTACCGCAAGCCGCGCTTCGCGATAAGCGGCGACCAGCGCATCCAGGCTGAATCCTCGGTTCAGTCCGCTGGGATTGGGCAGGACCCATGCGTGCGCGCCACCGAATGGCGTGGCCTGCCGTCCCCATTCAGGATTCGGCGCGCCCGAGAGGGCCGAGAACGCCATCTTCCCAAGAAAGGCGACGTAGCGTGGCGCGTATTGTTCGATCTTCCGCTGAAAAGCCTCACCCGCCCTTTCGATCTCCGAGCGCGACAACTCGGCGGCCCGCGCGGTCGCCCTCGGCACGACGGTGGTGAGACCGCATCCATAGCGAAGCAGCGTATGGTCGTCTTCGGGACGAATCTGTTCAGGCGTGAAGCCTGCCAGATGCAGCACGCGCCAGAACCGGTTGCTTCTGCCCTCGAAATGATGGCCGGTCGACGCCGCACGCATGCCCGGGTTGATGCCGCAAAATACCAGCGACAGCCCCGGTTCGAGCAGGTCGGGAAGAGCCTGGAGAAGGGGCGCGTCGCTCACGGCGCGGAAAATCCATGAAACGCGACGTGCACGCTGGTTCCGCTAGGGGTTCGTGCCTGCGTGCCTGCATCGCCGCGAAATCGCTGCCGATATTGTTTGGGCGTGACGTCCAGGCGGCGGGCAAAGGTGGTGCGCATATGCGCGGCACTGCGGAAACCGCATTTGAACGCCACGGTCTTTAGCGGCGCGTCGGAGTTTTCGAGCAACTTTCTCGCGCTGTCCACGCGCACCTGCTCGACGAATGCGGACGGCGTGACCTTGGCATACTTCGCGAACACCCGCGAAAAGGTCCGCCGGCTTACGGCCACCGCGCCCGCGAGTTGTTCGATCGACAATGCGTCGGTTAGATGTTCGGTCACGTAGCGATAGACCTTGCCGATAATCGGATCTTCGTCCCTGCCGGCGCCGACATACGGGCTGTATTGCGACTGACCACCCTCGCGCTGGATATAGACCACCAGACGTTTGGCGACATGCACCGCGAGATCGTGCCCCCAGTCTTCGGCGACCAGCGACAGACACAGGTCGATGCCGGCCGTCACGCCCGCCGAGGTAAATAAGCGCCCGTCGCGAACGAAGATCTTGTCGGGCTGCACACGGGCTTGCGGAAATTCGTGAGCCAACCGTCCCGCGTCCGCCCAATGCGTTGTCACCGCCTTGCCGTCGAGCAATCCCGCGTGGGCCAGCACGAATGCGCCGTTGCACACCGAACCGAAGCGTGCCGCGTTGCGCGCCTGATGTTGCAGCCACGTCAGAAACCCGGCGGAAGGTTGGGCGTCGGGCAATTGTGGGCCGCCCGCGACCAGCAGCAGATCCCATTGCGCGTCGGTGTCCGCATAGCCGAACGGCACGGCAACCTGCATGCCGTTCGAGCAGGTCAGCGTGCCGGCGCGCGCCCCCACCAGGGACACCTCATACCGCTGTTCCTTGGACAGCATCGTGTTCGCTTCCGCGAACACGTCCAGAGGGCCCGCAACGTCGAGAGCCTGCGCACCGTCGAATATAACAATGGCGACTTTCATGCCGTGACCTTCGTGGAGTGGATTAGCCCGTTTCCGATAGCAACGTGGCCGATCGAGCGCTCCCGAACGACCGGGGCGGCCCGTCTGGCCACTATTTTCGAGCGACAGCCGAGCTTACCCCAATCGCCTGAAAACGGGCACGCAGCAGCCGGCAAGAGTCTTTTTCATTCAGGCAAGAGTCGGCCCATCACGGCGCCGTTGGCCTGAATCTCGTGCTGATTGGCCTGAGAGGGTCGGATTCACTGGTTTCCTCTCCCACGCCCGCTGATTAGACTTGGCTTCGATGGAAGCGGGCACGGTTGCCTCTTCCAACGTTGAAGCGCTCGGCTTCCATTGAGGTACCCGCCCATGTCCACCGTCGACGAAAATCTGATTCACAAGGCGCTTGCCAATCCGTTCCGACGCGACGTGTTGCGTTGGTTGAAGACGCCGGAGCAACACTTCTCGCGAGCCGGCATCGACCTGGGTCACGGTGTGCCCGTCAATGCCATCCGGGCGCGCAGCGGACTGTCACAATCGAACGTATCGGCACACGTCGCGGCATTGGTCGACGCGGAGTTGCTGGTGGCAACCCGCGTCGGTCAGTGGGTATTTCTGACGCGCAACGAAGCAGTGATTCACGCCTTCGCGGTACAGATCAGATTGCATCTGTAGGCGCCGCTCGCAATCAATGCCCACCCGCGCCGGCGGCCGCCGCTGAAGCGTCCTTCGACGGTTTCGTTAGCCAGATCAGCGGCACGATCACAATGAAGATCACGCCGGAGAGCCAGAAGATGTCGTTCAATCCGAGCATCGCGGCCTGCGCGTTCAAGGACTGCTCGAAGTACGCCATTGCCTGAGCCGAGCTTCCCCCCAGCGCGGCATGCAAGGCATCGAGCCCCTGCGTGAACACCGGATTGTTCACGCTGGTCTGCTCGGCGAGTTGCGAATGATGCAGGATCGTCCGGTTGTTCCAGCCCGTGCTCACGAGTGACGTCCCCACCGCCCCGGCAAACACCCGCACGAAGTTCGACAGACCCGCCGCGGCCGGTATCTTGTTCGGTGCGAGACCCGACAGAATGATCGCGGTGAGCGGCACGAAGAACAGCGCGGTTGGAATGCCCTGCAATAACGTGGGCAAAACGAGCGTCCACGTATCGACGCCCGTGGTGTAGTGCGAGCGCATGAAGAACACCGCCGCGAAACCGACGAACGCGAGCGTGGCCAGCACGCGGGCGTCGGACTTCGGCATGATCTTCGCCATCACGGGGGCGAGAAGCACGGCAAAAATGCCGAGCGGCGCGGTCGCAAGACCCGCATCGACCGAGCGATAGTTGAGGAAGCCTTGCATCCACTGCGGCAAGATCACGAGGTTCGAGAAAAACACCGCATAGGCAATGGAAATCGCCACGGTACCGCCAAGGAAATTGCGCCCCGCGAACAGACGGATGTCGATAATCGGATTCTTTTCGGTGAACTCCCAGATAAGGAAGAACACGAAGCTGATCACCGCGAACACCGTTAGCGCGATGATTACCGGCGAACTGAACCAGTCAAGGTCCTTGCCTTTGTCCAGCATGATCTGCAACGAACCGACCCAACAGATGAGCGACAGCAGACCGACCTTGTCGATGGGCAGACGCTTCGTCGGCGTTTCACGGGTGCGATAGATAAACCACGTCACCCCCGCCGCGAAAATGCCGACCGGAATGTTGATATAGAAAATCCACGACCAGGAATAGCTGTCGGTAATCCAGCCACCCAGCGCCGGACCGGCAATCGGGCCGACCGTCGCCGTCATCGCCCACAACGCCAACGCGGTCGAGCTTCGTTCCCTCGGATACGAGCCAAGCAGAATGGCTTGCGACAGCGGAATCAGCGGACCGGCCACCGCGCCCTGCACGATCCGGGCGGCGAGCAGCGTCGGCAGATTCGGCGCGATGCCGCACAGCCATGACGACAGCACGAACAGCAGAATCGCCCACACGAACAGTCTGATCTGGCCGACCCGCTGCGTGAGCCAGCCGGTCAGCGGAATCGCAATCGCGTTCGCCGCGGCAAACAAGGTAATGACCCACGTGCCCTCATCCACCGAAACGCCCATGTTGCCCGCGATCGTGGGCACCGCCACGTTCGCGATCGACGAGTCCAGCACGTTCATGAAAGTGGCCAGCGCCACGGCGATAGTAGCGAGGACCAGCTTGCCGCCGGTGAGCGGCGGCAGCGGCGCGGAATTCGTCGAAGCATTCATTGGATCACCTTGACAGGCTGCTGAGTGTTGGAGTGTTGACTCATCGTCTGACTTGTCAGATATCTGGATAAAAAAATAGAGGCGACGAACTCAACCCGCGCTGTGTTTCGTCTTGTCGCGCGCGGCGGTTGTTGCCGCAACCGTGCGGTTAGCCGGCATGTTCTGCGCGATGATGCTGGCGATTTCCGCGTCGGCCTGCGCGCCGTACTGGGCGAACACATCCGTGCGATACGACGTGTTGACGGCGGCGGCGAGTTGCGTGCCGGTTTCGTCGTGCGTGTCGACCTCCACGTCCATGGAAAGGCCGATTCGCAGCGGGTGCGCGTTCAGTTCGTTCTGGTCCAACTGGATGCGTGCCGGCAGACGTTGCACGACCTTGATCCAGTTACCGGTCGCGTTCTGCGCGGGCAGGACGGCGAATGCCGCGCCCGTGCCGGCCGAGAAGCCCACCACCCGGCCGTGGTATTTGACCTTCGAGCCATAGGCGTCCGCGGTCAGTTCGACCGGTTGACCGATACGCATGTGCTTCAGTTGCACTTCCTTGAAGTTGGCGTCGACCCAGACGCCGTTCAGCGGCACGATCGCCATCAGCGGCGTGCCGGGCCCGACGCGCTGGCCGACCTGCACCGAACGGCGCGCGACGTAACCGGTAACAGGAGCCGGCAACGTATTGCGCGCGTAGCTCAGGTAAGCGTCGCGGACCTTCGAGGCCGCGGCCTGCACATTCGGATGTTGTTCGATCGTGGTGCGATCGGTGAGCGCGTGGTTGGCTTCAGCCTGCTGGCGGGCGGCGTCGAGCGCAGCTTGCGCGGCGTTCACCGTTTCACGGGCATGGGCGATGTCCTCACCCGACACCGCGCCGGTGTCCGCGACGGCCTGACGGCGCTTGAGGTCGTCGTTGGCGCGTGACAGATCGGCCTCGCGCTGAGCTACCGTCGCCGCGTAGAAATCGTTATTCACATAGAGCCCGCTTACCTGGCGCACCGTCTGCCCCAGTGTGGCTTCGGCGTTCGAGAGCGCGACCTTGGCGTCGGCGTTGTCGAGTATCACGACCGGGTCGCCCTGCTTCACGACCTGAGTGTCGTCGGCGTTGACCGCGATGACCGTACCGCTTACTTGCGGCGTCAGTTGCACGAGGTTGCCGCTGACGTAGGCGTCGTCGGTGGATTGATAGAAGCGCGCCGACGTGTACCAGTACGCGCCGTAGGCCGCCGCCGAGAGCACGATTGCCGCGCCGAGCAGCGTGAGCAGCAACTTGCGTTTGCCGGGGTTTTGCGTGTCGTCCCGCTGGCCGGTTTGGGGTGCTTCGGCCGTCGTCCGTTCGGTGGTGATTTCACTCATGATGATTCTCCTGTGCGCTTTAGTGAGTCGCGACGGGGTTGGTTTGTGCGACGGATGTCGCGCCGTTCCGGTTGTTTTCGCTCGTATCGGTGTAGCCGCCACCTAGCGCCACGGCGAGCGCGATCTGCTGATCGCGGCGGTTCATCTTCAGGTTGGCGACGGCCTGATCGGCCGCCAGCGCGTTCACGTCCGCGCTGAGCACCGTCAGCTGATTCGTGAGACCGGCCTTGTATTGCGTGATCGCAAGCCGGTCGGCGCTGCGCGCGGCGTCTTGCGCGGCTTGAGCGTCGACGAGTTGCGCATCGGTCGAGCGCACCTGCGCGAGTTGCGTGGCAACGTCGGAGAGTGCCGTAACCAATGTCTGGTTGTAGGTGGCGACGGCGTAGTCGAAGTCGGCATAGCGGCCCTTCAACTGCGCACGCAGCGCACCGCCGTCGAAGATCGGTAGATGAATCGCGGCACCGGCCGACTCCGTGCGGCTCGCCGCCGTCAGCAGACGACCGAAGCCGAACGCGTCGAGGCCAGTCGCGGCGCTCAGGTTGATGTCGGGATAAAACTCGGCCTTCGCGACTTTGACTTCGTGCGTGATCGCATCGACGCGCCAGCGCGCGGCTGTCAGATCCGGGCGACGGCTCACGAGATCGGCCGGCAGGTCGTCCGGCAGTTGCACTTCATCGCCGATACCGAGCGTAGGACGTGCGATCGCAAGACCGCGATCAGGTCCCGCGCCGAGCAACGCCCCCAGTTGATAGCGCGTCGTGACGATGCTGCCGTCGATCGAGGACAACGCCGCGCGACTCGTCGCCAGATTCGCCAGCGCGGTCTTGCGTTCGACCTCGGTATCGAGACCGGTCGCGATGCGGCCGGCGGTGATGCGGTCGATCTGCTCGCGCTGGCCGATTTCATCCGCCGCGATGTCGCGCAGCACGTAAAGACGGGCCAACTGGTTGTACGAACGGGCGATCGACGCATCGAGCGTCAGCTTGACGACTTCGCCGTCGGCCTCGCTCGCTTGCAGTTGCGACATCGACGCCTTCAACGCTTCGCGGTTCTTGCCCCACAGGTCGAGGTCGTACGAAGCGCTCAGCAAACCCTGATTCTCCGACTGCCATGAACCGGCGTACGGCGGCGGAACCAGGGCTGTCGATGAATACTGCTGACGGGTGTACGAATAGCTCGCGCCGACTTGCGGCAGCGTATTCGCCTTCGCCGTCTCGGTGTAAGCCGAGGCGGCGGCGATCCGGGCGCGCGCCTGTTCGAGCGTCGGGCTGCCCTTCAGCGCTTCGGCGAGCAACGCCTTCAATTGCGCGTCACCGAACTGGTCGGCCCAGTCGGCAGCGGGCCAGTGCCCGGCTTCGGCCGGCAAGCTTTGCTGCGTCGCGAAACTTTGCGGCTGGGCCATTTGCTTGTCGCTGTGAATGCCGGCGTAGTTAGCACACGCCGACAGCACGGCTGCAAAGATTGCAGTCAGGCCGAGCTTCGCCACCGACATCGCTTTCTTCCTCTTTAATTGCATGTTCATTTTCTGACCTGTCAGATAATTGGGCAAAAAAAATCAGGTTCAGTCCGCCACGAACTTGAACAGCAGGCGCTGAAATTCCTTGAACTCAGCTTTCGTAAAGTGCTTCAGACGATTGTTGAGCACGACCGGCGCGACCTCGGGAATGCGGTTCGCCACTTCCTCGCCTTCGTCCGTCAGGCTCAGATTGACCACGCGACGATCCTCGACGCTGCGCGAGCGCGCCAGCAGCCCTTTGCTTTCGAGCTTGTCGAGCATGCGCGTCATCAGGCCCGTGTCGATGGCCAGCAGTTTGGCCAACTCGAACGGCGTGGTGGCCATGCCGCGGTGCATGGCCAGCAGAACACCCATTTGCTGGCTGTTGATCTCGAGGTCTTTCAACGCCGCGTCCATTTCGGCGATCAGAATGTTGCGCGCCTTGTTGATCGCAAAACCGACGCTCTGGTCAGGCGAAAAGCTGTCTTTCGAATAGTGGGCCATGGTGTCAATCCCTCAATGGCTACTGCGGAATCGCAGTGACTGACAGAACATTATCTGCACAATCAGATAATGTCAATGAAGAATTTTTGAGTCAACGTCCCGAGAAGCGATGTGACACGATATTGCTCAAGCAGTGCGGATCAACCCTGATCCAAGAGAATAAAGTCGGTCACGCTGTAGCAGGCGGGGCTGAGCGGCAGATCGTTGAGAGCGGACTTCGCGTCTGGATGACGAATGTAAATCCTGAAGTCAGGCCCACATCGTCTTATGTCCCGCCACTAAACGGGGAAGACCAGCGGACGACTGCGATGCTACTTTGGTCGTTGCAGACTCCACCATCTGACTTTGTCTGACAGGCGGTTTAGACAAACCGAATAGGCGCTAACGACCCATGGCGGACGGTCGTCAGTCCTACCTTGGTTGACGGCTGCTGAATGCAAAACAGCCGTTCGAAATACCGGCGGTCTCAACGTTTGTCACAGCCCCAATCAGGAAAAAACGCATAAAGGGACGAGCATCGGAATTCCGCCATTTGCGCGGCTTCTCGACTTACAGACAAGTGGATCGCAGGCCATTCAACGCCCCCTGACGGCCTGCGTGAGTGGACTACACGGAGCCCTTGCGGATTCGATAATACGATCGTCCGAGAAGGATCAATTTTGCCTCGCAAGAAATTCCGACAGTTTGCCGAGCCCCGCTTCGAGCACCCGCCGGTTGTTGGCGTATCCAAGGCGAACATAACCTTCCATGTCGAGTGCGCTGCCTGGTGTGAGCATCACACCGGTCTGTTCGATCAGCGCGGTACAGAACTCGAGTGAGGACATCCGCAGGTCATACTTCAACAGCGCGGTTGTTCCCGACTTAGGTTTGATATATGAAATCGCAGGTTCTCTAGCAATCCACGCGTCCACCATCGCCAGGTTGGTTCGCACGATGTCGTGGTTGCGGGAAAGAATCGCCGCGCGGTTTTCCAGCGCGATCGACGCAAAGTGATCGTCAATCATCCCGACGCTGATCGTGTTGTAGTCCCGATGGATCGAGACCGCACGGATCAGATCTTTAGGGCCGGCAATCCAGCCGAGACGAAGCCCCGCGAGCGAGTACGTCTTCGACATACTGCCCGTGCTGATACCACGCTCGTAGACGTCGGCAATCGATACGGTATAGCCATCGCCGTGCTGATCCGTGCCGCGATAGACTTCATCGCACAATACGTACGCGCCGCAGGAGCGCGCGATCTCGCTGACCTCGGTCAGGAATGCCTCGTCCATCAACGAACCGGTGGGATTATTCGGATTGTTGATCGCGATGAGCCGGGTTCTGTCGTTCACGAGGCTGCGTAGTTCCGCCAGATCGGGAAGAAAGTCATTTTCTTCCCGCAGCTTCAGAATGCGCACATCGGCGCCGTAGCTTTCGGGAATCGAGTAATGCTGCTGATAGGTGGGCAGAACCGAGATTACCGTGTCACCCGGTTCGACCAGCGTCTCGTACACCAAAGCATTTCCGCCAATCGCGCCGTGCGTCACGATCAGGTTCTGCGGCGACTGATGGTCGTACATCGCCGAAATCGCTTCACGCAAACGCGCCGATCCTTCGATGGCGCCATAGGTGAGTTTGAGTGCCCGTAGCTCGTCGAGAATACTGTCCTGCTTGCCGGCGAGCGTCAGCACTGGTCGACGGTCAGCGATTCCACACAGGTTTCCGCAAGGTTGTACGTGCACTTCGTCTCGTACTGATCCATCCACCGCTCAACGCCGAAGTCCCTGATCTTCATCTCACACTCCTCCGATATTCAATTAGGTCACTGTTCCAGACTGAGAACCAGTCAATAACAACTCGCGCTTCTCGCCAAGCCGCTTCTCGCGGCGCTGGCCAGAGCCGTGTCTAACTACAGAACCGTTCAGGGCGGAACGGACGCGCATCTACAAAGGTTTCTGTCCCGGTCATCATTTCCGCCAGCAGTCGCCCGGTCACGGGCCCCAACGTCAAGCCATGGTGGTTATGACCGAATGCAAACCACAATCCGGCATGGCGCGGCGCTCGCCCAATGACGGGCCGCATGTCGGGTGTACAGGGACGCAGGCCGAGCCACGGATTCGCGTCGAGCCGCTCGCCCAGACCGAAGCTCGGCCGCGCAGTGCGCTCCGCGCGTTCGAGCTGGATGCGCGTCGGCGCGGCATCGCGCCGGGCGATCTCGACTCCGGTGGTCAGCCGCAAGCGTCCTTCCATTGGCGCCACCACGTAACCCTGCTCGGCGTCGACGAACGGCATCGACAGCATCGGTCGGGTGGGGCGGTAGTGCATGTGATAACCGCGCTTGGCACGCAAAGGAATGCGGTAGCCGAGCGGCGCGAAGATGCGGTCAGACCAGGGACCGAGCGCTACCACGACTTCTTTTGCGCTAAATCGTCCCGACGACGTCTGAACTGTCCACGCCGCCGCTTGCGCCTTCAGAGTCGTGGCGTCGCCCGTCAACACCGTGCCGCCGCCTGCTTCGAAAAGACCGGCATAACCTTTGGTCAGTGCCCCGGGATTGACGATGCTCTTCGGGTCCTGCCAGTGCAGCGCGCCACAAAAGCCGTTCGGGAGTCCCGGTTCGCTCGCAGCCAGCGCTGCCGAATCCAGCACCGCAACCCGCAAGCCATGGGTCTTCGCAGTGATCGCGGCAGCGGCCGCCTGGCGCGAAAATTCCGCTGGAGTGCGATAGGCGTCGATCCAGCCGCTGTCGCGAGCGAGATGGCCGAGTTGCGCACGCTCGATGAGGCGATCGTGTTCCGCAACGCTCTGCTGGATCAACGGCAACATGTCGCGCGCGGCGGCCATTAATCGCTCGGCGGACGACTCCCACCAGAAGCGCGCCAGCCAGTTCGCAAAGTGCGGCAGCGCCCGATAGTCCCAGACCAGGTCAGTTGAACGATTCTTTGCATAGCGCAGCAACGTGCCGACATCGCGCGGAAAACCGTAGGGGATGACCGAAGAGCTTTCGATCAGCCCGGCGTTGCCGAAGCTGGTCTCTTCGCCCGGAGCGCGCCGGTCCACCAGCGCCACCCGGCGGCCACGGTCCTGCAACTGCAGCGCGGACGACACGCCGATGATCCCGGCGCCCAGCACGATCACATCGAAATCCATAAACTCACTTCGCTCTGTCTGTCAGGACTGGACGCCGCGCCATCGCGGTTTGCGCAGCAAGCCGGCGCCAGACCTCTCGCACGGGCTCGTGGAGCCTTCACTTCGCGATGATGTCGCGGTCGAAATATTTCCGTGAAAGGCTGCTCAGCGTGCCGTTTTTCTTCAGCGCGTCGAGCGCGGCATCGACTTTCGCGACCAGCGCCTTGTCGCCCTTGCGCAAGCCCCAGCCGGTGCCCTCGCCCAGCGTTGCCGGATCGCTAAGCGGTTTGCCGACGATCGCATACTCGTGGCCGTTGGGCTTGCTCAGGAAACCGTCCTGGGCAGTTTGCGCTTCCTGAACAGCGGCGTCGAGGCGCCCAGCAATCAGGTCGGCGTAGACCTGATCCTGGTCCGGGTACGAGACGATCGTGACACCTGCCGTCGCCCAGTGACGGTTGAGGAAATCTTCCTGCGACGACGCCTGCAACACCCCCACCCGCTTGCCCTGCAGACTCTTCACGTCAGGCAACAGGCCCGAGCCCCGGCGAGCCACCATCACAATCGGCACGACATAGATTGGTTTCGTGAAATCGATCGATTGTTTACGCTTGTCCGTAATATTCATCGCGGAATTGATCACGTCGAATTTGCGGGCTTCCAACGCGGGGATCAGGCCATCGAACGCATTTTCAACCCACACGCACTTCACGCCCAGCTTCGTGCAGACCGCATTGCCGACGTCGATATCGAAGCCCTGCAATTGCCCGCTCGGTGACTTGCTTTCGAACGGCGGGTAGGCTGCCTCGATCCCAAAGCGCAAGGTGTCCTGGGCCTGCGCGCCGACGGTCCCGAGCGAGCCCGTCAACGCAGCAGTGACGAAAAGTGAAAGTTGAAGCTTCCGAAACATAAGAGGTTCCTGTGTGTTTGGGCTACGACAATTGAGGGCATGCACGACGGTTGATCGACCGCTCCGAGAGATCGCATGAGGTAGCTGACACCCCAACCTCACTGCCTATCTGGATTGATAGTCTATTCTGGACAAATATAAAAGCAAGCAATTTGCACAATAAATGTCCAGACTGGACATTTATGCTTACAATCTCCACATCGCCGAACCCCGGCACACGTTGTGGAGCGCTGTTCAATGAGCCCGTCTGAAAATACGTTGCCCCTGATCGTCAATCAGTACGCCGTTCGCGAAGCGCTACCTCATCTCGACGTGCGCAGCGTGCTGGGGCAGATGTTTCGCGCGCTGGGAAGCCACATGGCCGTGCAACCGCCGCAGACGGCGACTCTTTTTCCGCAGGGCGCAGGCGACTTCATCACGTATCTGGGAGTGATGGCAGATGCGAAGGTGTTCGGCGCGAAGCTGTCGCCGTACATCGTCACGCAGGCGAAGCCGATCATTACCGCGTGGACAGCGTTGATGTCGATGGAAACGGGACAACCGCTGATGTGGTGTGACTCGGGTCCGCTGACGATTGAACGCACGGCGGGCGCGACGGCGCTCGCCGTGGAGCAGCTCGCCGCTGACGATGCGAGCCGGCTCGCGATTGTCGGCGTGGGTGCGGTGGGATTGGCTCACTTGCGTCATCTGGCGTCAACCCGGCCGTGGCAGTCCATCCGGGTGTTTTCTCCGGAGCTTTGGGACGACGCGCCCAGGCGTGCGCAGCTCATGGCGCTCGACGAACGGGTCTCCGTTTGCACACGCATCGAAGACTGTCTCGCCGATGCCGATGTCGTCGCGTTGTGTACTTCGTCGGGCACGCCCGTGCTGCGCGAAAACATGCTGAGCAAACCAGCTCTCATCACGTCCATCAGCACCAACGTGGCAAACGCTCATGAAATTCCTCCCGCATGGGTTCCCGACATGGACGTTTATTGCGACTATCGCCGTACGACTCCCGCCAGCGCAGGCGAGATGAGGCTGGCGTCAGAACACCATGGCTGGCGTCCCGAAGCCGTGGTGGGCGATCTCGCCGAACTCATGTGCGGCGAGGCGATCAAGCCATCCTATCGACGGCATGCGTTTTTCCGCTCTATCGGGCTGGGACTTGAAGACGTGGCCATTGCCTATGAGCTATTCAAATATCTGACTACGCGAGCACGCATCCAGGCGATGCCGGGCGCCTAGTCGCGTTGAATTGGAAACCGCGCCCGGCACTCCTTGAGTCAGACTTACCCCGAAAAGCAGGAGATACACCCATGACCTATCGACGCCTGGATATCCGGCTTCCGGCGCCTGCTCCGGGAGTCCAGCTGACTCTTCTCGCCCACCAGTTCGGCAACAGAAGCAACGCACGCAGCGCCTATCTGCATGCCGGGCTCCACGCGGACGAACATCCCGGCTTGCTCGTGCTTCAGCACCTGCTCGAGAAGCTTCGGCAACTCGATGCTGCGGGCGCAATCGACGGTCTCGTAACGGTGGTGCCCTACGCCAATCCGATGGGTATGTCGCAACGGCTGTTTGGCGCGGTCGCGGGCCGCTTCGATTTCGAGAACGGCGAAAACTTCAACCGCAATTTTCCGCTGCTCGATCAGCAGGTCGCGGCGTATCTTGCCGAAGCACCTGATCGCGCGATGTTGCCAGAGCAATGGCGAATCCTGTTCGCCGGTATGCTGGGCCAAGCTGCGGCGACAAGCCCGTCGCAGGCCTTGAAGCACGAACTCGCGAAGCTCGCGATTGCACATGACATTGTGCTCGACCTGCATTGCGATACCGACTGCATCGCGCATGTCTATGCGTCGGAGCTTCAGGCCGAGCGAGCTACGCGGCTCGCCGGCTTGATGGGCTCGCCGGTTGCGATGCTGGAACCGCGCGAGGCCGGCGGCGGTGCATTCGATCAGGTGCACTCCAGCGCATGGGGCACGGTGCAGGCAGCCGGTCTTCTCTCCGAGCGCGACAGCGGCTTTAGCGCCACCATCGAGTTGCGCGGACAGACCGATGTCACCGACGAACTGGCCGCTGCGGATGCGTCGAATCTGTTGCGCTTCCTCGAAAGCGAAGGCGTTCTGACTGCCGAATCCCCGGCAACGCTCAAGATGACGAATCAATCGGTCGAAGTTTTTCCACTCGACGGGGCTTCTCACGTTTCGTGTCCGTGCGCCGGCGTGATCGTCTACCGGAAGGCACCGGGCGATCAGGTCAGTGTCGGTGAGGTGATTGCGGAGGTAGTGCTACTCGATGGCAACGGATTCAACCAGCGTGTGCCTATCCTCAGCACCGTCAATGGGCTGATGATCGTGCGGCAACTCAAAAAGCTCGTGAGGCCCGGCGAAAGAGCGGCACTTCTGGCAGGCAAGCGTTCCGTGCGGGACAGACATGCCGGTAGTCTGCTACTCGATTTCTGAGCGTCAGTAGAACCACACCCGCCGGGGACGATCATCGCCGTCCACGCCGTGCTTCCCGAACGCATCGACGGCAAACTGCTGAATGATTGATCCGAGGCGGCCCGGTCCGCCGCTTCGCCCACTGGCCCGTGGGCGATCGAGCTGAAGTACCGCTCGCTCATGGCAGAATGAGGGACATTTTCGGACCTGCATTACCGTCCACCCACCTGAGTGAACTTTCAGAAAACTGCAAGCCCCCATCCTTATGCGAAAGCCCAAGACAACGGCCTCACGTCGGCTACTTCTGGATCGTTACAGCCGTGTCGCCGATGGCATCGCGCTGCTGTTTTTTCCGTACGTCGAAATCGTCATTCACGACCTCCAAAGTCAAACGGTCGCCTATATCGCCAATAATCTGTCGAAGCGCGAACTAGGCGACGACTCCGCGTTGGAAGAGATAGATCATTCCGCGGAGTCTGGTACGGTAGGTCCGTATGAAAAAATCAATTGGGATGGGCGACGGATGCGATGCGTCAGCACGGTATTGTTCGACGATGCCGGTAGTGCTGTCGGCGTGATGTGCGTGAATTACAACATCGCCGTGTTCGAAGACGTCAAACATGTGATCGATCGTGTGATCTCCGGCGCCGGCGTGGTGAAGCAGCCGGAAGAACTGTTCAGGGACGATTGGCAGGAGCGCATCAACACGTTCCTTCATAAGTGGCTTCAGGAACGACAGCTAGCGCTGAATTCGCTGACTCGCGAGCATCGTCGCGAGATCGTCGAAGCGCTGTGGGCGGAAGGCGCGTTCAAGGGAAAAAGCGCGGCCAACTACGTCGCAAATGTGTTGGGGATGGGACGCGCCACCGTCTATCAGCATATTAGAGATTTGCGAGGCACTGAAGCCTGATGCGGGACAAGCAAGACCGGCATGTACGAATGGATACGTTGACCAGTCCGTCGGTGCAGTAGTACCGGTCGTCGGGCCTTCTGCCTGCGGTTGTCCACAGAAATTGTTCAGAAGGCTGTGGATAACCCGCCGGCAATCGCGGCAAGTGATTGATGCGCCTATTTTTTCCTGAACCGGTGCGGGGCTGGGCGAGACGTCGTCCGGCACGCGGCATCGGTCGCCCGCAAGCCGCTTCGCGACGCGCTTGATACCCCGCATTGCCAATTCCGCCCCATGCGCGATTCATAAAAAACCCAAATCGCATAAACCCCGCCGTCCGTTGTCTTTTCAAAATAGATGACTTAGACTATGCCGAATTAAGTCATAAATAACATTATATTTCTCGCCAATACATCATTAGCTCAGTCCGCCGCCCTCGCGCATTAACAGATTATTAAATCAGACAAACCGATATCTTTAAATCTGGAATTGACATGCCGGGCGACGATGCATGAAGACGCGAGCGCCTGCCTCCCCGGCAGCCGCAATCAGGCAGGTCGGTTTCAGCCTCTTCGCGAGTCATCGGCAAGCAATAATTAAGAAAATAGTAATTGATTTGTAATTTAAATTCGCATCGAAGGAGACCGGTGCGGCCCGTGGTCCAAATCAGTTCGGAAATGCAGCACAGCGCCGCTCGCATCGGGCAGGCGTGGATATATCCGTTGGAATAAACCCTGGTCCGTTCATCGAATGAATATGCACACATCCGGTGCGGACTTAATGTTGTTGATAATTATGCGCGTAGCGTCAATGGCGGATTAACCCGAATCCGCCGATTCGCCGCGCGCACGGCAACCCGCGTCACGAGCGCCTCAGGTCGCCATTCGTCGTATCGACAATCGTCTGGTCACGACTTTCCTTCGCCGGCCATCCGTCCGGTTCGCATTGCCGCCTCATGCCTCACGCCCCACGCGCGGAGGGGCTTCGACAGTCGAATGAGTCTTTTGAACGCTCTGCGAAAGTTACTATGGAAAATTTGATCAGAAAGCTCGACTTGATTTCCCTACGCTTGTTCGTCGCTGTCTGCCAGGAAAAAAATATCGCGCGCGCCGCCGAGCGCGAATTCATCACCCCGTCCGCCGTTAGCCGTCGGGTCGCCGAAATCGAAGCGCTGGTCGGCTTGCCGCTGATCCAGCGACACGCGCGCGGGATCAGCGTGACGCCGGCCGGTGACGCCGTGCGCCGCAGCGCACTCGCGATCGCCAGCAATATCGAAGTGCTGAGCGCCGAGTTGTCGCAGTTTTATTCAGGCGCCAAGGGCAAGGTGCGCGTGGTCGCCAATCTGTCGTCGATCGTTCAGTTTCTGCCGGAGGACATCGCGGCATTCGGGCGTCTGTTTCCCGACGTCAACATTGAACTGGAAGAACACAGCAGCGCGGACGCCGTTCGCGCAATGGCCGAACGCGCGGCCGACTTCGGCATCTGCAACGCGGTCAGCGGCATCGAACAGTTCGAAAGTTTGCCGTACCGCACCGACCGGCTGTTCGTCATGCTGCCGAAGCATCATCGCCTCGCCGAGGCGAGTCATCTGCACCTCTCCGAATTGCTCGCGGAAAACTTCGTCGGGCTGCAGCGCGAAAGCGCGTTGATGCAATTGCTGGAACGCGAGAGCGCCGCGCTCGGCGGTACGCTGAACACCCGAATCCGCGTGCATAGTCTCGACGCGCAGTGCCGCATGGTGCACGTCGGCCTCGGCGTCACCATCGTGCCTCAGCATGTTGGCGAGCTTTACGTCGATACGCTCGACGTCGTGTTGCGCCCGCTCATCGAACCGTGGGCGTCGCGCCAGTTGTTCCTGATTTCCTATGGCCAGGAACAGTTGAGCGCGACGGCGGCCACGCTCGCCAACTTTCTGATTCAACGCGAACGGCCGGACTGAGCCGGCATCGCCCTTCGACAACGCCACCCACGGCAATAGCGTTCCCGGCGCGGCCTTTCGCTCTCGAATCGAGAGGCTTGCCATGCTCAGTCGTCACTACGACTGAGCAGGCGTTCTCGTATATTTGTCGGCGCCAACCAGGCACGCGCAGCACCATCCCGACAGCACGTTTCAGTGCGTGGCGACACCCGCCTGCGCAAGCCCCCCACATCCTCCGCGACCGTGGGCCACCTCTCTTTCAATTCGACAAGGCACATTACATGAGCATCAAAATCGCCGTTTTGCCCGGCGACGGCATCGGTCCTGAAATCGTCAGGCAGGCCGTCAAGGTACTCCAGGCACTGGACCGCCCGTTCACGCTGGAAGAAGCCCCCGTGGGCGGCGCGGGTTACGCCGCGCACGGTCATCCGTTGCCCGAACCGACACTCGCGCTGGCCCGCTCGGCCGATGCCATCCTGCTGGGCGCCGTGGGCGACTGGCAATACGACACGCTCGAAAGACCCCTGCGTCCCGAACAGGCGATCCTCGGCCTGCGCAAACATCTGGCGCTGTTCGCCAATCTGCGTCCCGCGAAGTTGTACCCGGAACTCGCGGGCGCGTCGTCGTTGAAGCCGGAAGTCGTGTCGGGGCTCGACATTCTGCTGATCCGCGATCTGACCGGCGACGTCTATTTCGGCCAGCCGCGCGGCGTACGCATGGCGCCCAACGGTCCGTTCGAAGGCAGCCGCGAGGGGTTCGACACGATGCGCTACAGCGAGCCGGAAATCGCGCGCGTCGCGCACGTCGCGTTTCAGGCGGCACGCAAACGCGGCAAGCGCCTGTGCAACGTGGACAAATCCAACGTGCTCGAAACCTCGCAGTTCTGGCGCGACATCGTGATCAAGACGAGTGCGGACTACCCGGATGTCGAGCTGTCGCACATGTACGTCGACAACGCGGCCATGCAGTTGGTGAAGGCACCGAAATCGTTCGATGTGATCGTCACCGGTAATCTGTTCGGCGACATTCTCAGCGACGAAGCGGCCATGCTGACGGGCTCGATCGGCATGTTGCCGTCGGCGTCGCTGGATGCGAACAACAAGGGTTTGTACGAGCCGTCGCACGGCTCCGCACCGGACATTGCCGGCCAGGATATCGCGAATCCGCTCGCGACGATTCTCTCCGCGGCGATGATGCTGCGCTATTCGCTGAATCTGCCGGACGAGGCCGCTCGCGTCGAAGCGGCGGTGGAGCGCGTTCTGGCGCAAGGTCTGCGCACTGCCGACATCTGGGAGGCCGGCACGCGCAAGGTCGGCACGAATGAAATGGGCGACGCGGTCGTCGCCGCGCTCACCGCTTAAATCCTCACGCTCGTCAACGCTGTCGAAGCGTTGACGCCGGCGCCCGCTCCATTCGGGAGCGCGAGCGCCGGCTCGGGCACCTCAACGACATCAACGCGCGGCGCGCTGCGCGATCTGTTCGGCCGACGGCACTTGAATGTTGCGTGCCAGACGCAGCCCGCCGAGCAAGCGGATGAACCAGAAGCCCGGATCGATCCGATACCACGCGAGACCGAACGAAGCCGAACGCGGAAACGCGTGGTGGTTGTGATGGTAGGACTCGCCGAAAATAAACGGCGCGAGCACCGCGAGATTGCGGCTGCCCTCGGCAGTCTCGAAACGGCGCTTGCCGAGCAGATGGCAGAACGAATTCAGCGACCACATGCCGTGCGCCAGCACGAACATACGGACCATGCCTCCCCACAGGAAGCCCGTGAGGAGACCCCACCACGATTGCTCGACCAGCGCGCAAGCCACAGCCGGAATCGCGAGGCCGACCACGACCCACTTCCGGTAGTGGCGATTCACGAACACCATGCGCTCGTCGCGCATCAGGTCGGGCGCGTACTGGCTCACATTGGGAAACGGATGCGCGATCATCCACGTCAAATGCGCGTGCAGCAAACCCTTCAACTTGCCGCGCAAACCGGGGCCCGCGAGATTCGGCGAATGCAGATCGCCTTCGCGGTCCGAACACTCGTGATGCCGCCGATGAATCGCGATCCACGCGAGCACACTGCCCTGCCCCGCCATCGACCCGCAAATCGCAATCAGACTGCGCACGAGCGGACCCGTCTCGTACGACTTGTGTGCGAACAGCCGATGAAAGCCCGCCGACACGCACAAACCGGTGACGATCCACATCGCGAAGAACGCCACGATTTCCGGTGCGCCGATAGGATGAACCCACAACAGCAACAACGCACACAGCGTACCGACAGCAGGTCCCACACCGAACAGCAGGAAATGCCGCCGCTGCAGTTTATGCAGATGCGGACTGTCGATGACCCGCCGTGCTCCCGCTGCTACCGGCGCCTCGCCGGGGACCACGGCTTCGCTGTCCGCTTCCAGATTGACCGACATGATTATCCTTATGACGGGTGACTCAACGTCACCCCGCAATTGATCAAAAGCGCGCTTTCGACGACGCCGTTACCAGATCGAGATGTTCTCAGCCGCAAGCGCCGCCTGAACCGCAGGGCGTTGCTCCATTCGTCGGGTGTGCTCGCACCAGTGGCCGAACTGGCTCATGTCGAGCTTCAGCTGATTGCCCCACTTGAAGAAGATCAGCAAGGTCGGATCGACGATCGAGTAGCCGTCGTCCAATGCCCATTGCCGGTCGGCGAGCCGCTCGTTGATTTCCGCGTAGGCGATCAGCAGGTTTTGCGTGCCCTTTTCCTTCACGCCGGGCTGCCCGTGCTCCTCGTTCGTGAAGCGCTCGGGACGCACATGCTGACCGACGGGACCGGCCAGAATCGTGCTCAGCCAGTTGGTCCATTCGATCGCGCGCGACACGCCCATTGCGGAATCCGGCACCAGCTTGCACTCGGGGTTCGTGAGCGCGAGGTAGTAGAGAATCGCCGCCGATTCCGTGAGAATTTCCGAGCCCGTATCCAGTACCGGAATCTTCCCTTTCGGATTGATGCGCTTGAATTCGGGCGACTGCGTCGCGCCCTCCTTGATCGACACGGTGATCGCTTCGAACGGCTTGCCGATCTCGGTCAAAATCACATGCGACGCGAACGACATGTGGCCGGGGCAATAATAGAGTTTGGGATGTCTCATGTTGGCTGGTGGCTTCCGGAGCAAACCGTCATTCGACGCGACTGTCGGGGCGCGGCAAACCGATCGTGTCCCGCAGCGTGCCGCCCTCGTAGCGGGTGCGGAACAGTCCGCGCCTTTGCAGTTCCGGCACGACCATGCGCGTGAAATCGTCGTAGCCGTCCGGTGCGGAGTGGAACACCATCATGAAACCGTCGCACGCTTCGGTCTTCAGCCACTCCTCCATCTCGTCCGCGACCTCGGACGGCGTGCCGATCATTTCGCCGATACCCGAGCCGGCCGCGCGTTTCGCAAGCTCGCGAACGGTCAGGCCTTCGCGTCGCGCCAGCGCGATCCACTCTCTCTGGTGACCTTTGCTCTGTTCGGTCTCCGGCAGATCCGGCAACGGCTTGTCGAGGTCGAACTCGCTGACGTCCACGCCCAGCTTGAGCGACAGATTCGGCAGATTGCTGTCCACGTGCACGAGATCGTCCATTGCCTGCTTCTTGCGAAACGCCTCTTCGCGCGTTTCGGCGACGTACACCTGATTGGCCGGCAAGATCTTCAGATGATCGGGATTGCGTCCCGCCGCGATCGCGCGCGATTTCACGTCCTTGTAGAACGCGCGCGCGGTATCGATCGTCTTCGCATTGCCGAACACGAGATCCGCCGACTCGGCCGCCATCTGCCGCGCGGCATCCGACGCGCCCGCCAGCGCAATGACCGGCCAGCCTTGCACCGGCCGCGCAATGTTCAACGGCCCCTTGACCGAGAAGTACTTGCCCTTGTGATTCAGCGGCTTGACCTTTGCGGGATCGAAGAACACGCCGCTTTCCTTGTCCATCAGCAGTGCGTCGTCGGACCAGCCGTCCCATAGGCCCGTCACCACCTTGAAGAATTCGGCCGCGCGTTCGTAGCGCTCCGCATGCAGCCGTGCCGACTCCAGCCCGAAGTTGTAGGCCGCTTCGGTATTGACGGTCGTCACGATGTTCCACCCCGCGCGGCCGTTGCTCAAATGATCTAGCGACGCAAACCGGCGCGCGGTCAGATAGGGCTCTTCGTAGCTCGTCGTACCGGTCGCGATCAACCCGATGTTCGTCGTGCACGCGGACAGCGCGGACAACAGCGTCAACGGTTCGAACGACGTGATCGTGCCGCTGCGCTTCAATGCATTCGTCGGCATGTTCATCACCGCGAGATGGTCCGCGAGAAACACGGCGTCGAAGCACGCGTCTTCGAGTTTGCGGACCAGATCCCTGATGATCGGAAAATCGAAATTCGCCTGCGGTGCCGCGTTCGGATGCCGCCACCATGCGGTGTGCAGGCTGATTGGGCGCATGAATGCCCCGAGACAGAGTTTCTTGTTCACGAAGATATCCTTCTGATTGGAATAACCGATCGCGACCCTGGACACTGGGCGCCGCGTCGCTGCGAAACTACGAGATCAAGCCGCCGTCCACGACCAGGACCTGGCCCGTGATGTACGACGCGTCGTCGGAAGCCAGAAACGCGACGGTTCGGGCGACCTCTTCCGGCGTGCCCAGACGGCGCATCGGAATGGTGTCGGCGGCGGCATCGAGTCGGCGCTCGCCGAGCGACTGCGTCATGTCCGTGACGATGTAGCCGGGCGCCACCGCATTGACGCGAACGCCGCGCGACGCGCACTCGGCCGCCAGCGCGCGGGTCAAGCCGATCAGGCCGGCCTTGCTCGCGCAGTAATTCGTTTGTCCCGGCACGCCGATCATCCCCGCGACGGAGGCGATATTGACGATCGCGCCGCGCCGCTGTTCGAGGAAATGCGGGATCACGGATTTGCAGCTATAGAACGAGCTGTCGAGGTTCGCGCCCAGCACGTAACGCCAGTCTTCGGCGCTCAACGCGGTCACACCGCGGTCTCTCTTTACTCCCGCGTTATTGACCAGCACGTCGAGCTCGCCGAAATGCGTGAGACACCGGCTTACGGCCGCGCTCACGGCGTCGCTGTCGCGGGCATCCGCGTTGACCCCGATAACCTGCGTTGCGTCGAACTCGCGCGCCAGTTCGGCTGCGGCGTCCGCATTGCTCAGGTAGGTAAAACAGACGCGATGGTTGCGGCGCGCCAGTTCGCGCACGACTGCCGCGCCGATGCCGCGCGAGCCGCCGGTCACGAAAGCAACCGGCCGTTCCGCGTTGTGTGTGCCGCCTTCTTGATGGATTCCGTTTTGCGTAGTCAAAGTTCGAGCGTCCGGGAGAGGAGTGTCGCGCGTCGTGTCATGAGCAAACGGCGCGTGTTGCATTCAGGCAGTGAGCGGTAGCGGCACGCGCGATTCATCCACGCGATCCACGGCCTCCGATGCGGCGCCGTGGTGTGCGTGACCGTGCAGCACCTTGCCGGGATTCAGGATGTTCTTCGGGTCCAGCGTGCGCTTGATCGCCCGCATCATTTCAACGGCGCCAAGACCGGCTTCCTGCACCAGAAAGTCCATCTTGTGCATGCCGATCCCATGCTCGCCGGTGCAGGTGCCGTCGAGCCGTATCGCGCGCGCGACCAGCTTGCGGTTCAGCGATTCGGCCGTCGCGCGCTCGTCGGCCGAATCGGGATCGATCAAGTATCCGAAGTGGAAATTGCCGTCGCCGACATGCCCGACCAGGAAGTACGGCAGGCCCGTGGCATTCGCTTCCTCGACGGATTCCAGCAGGCATTGCGCGAGACGGCTGATCGGCACGCAGGCGTCCGTGCTGACCGCCCGGCAACCGGGCTTGGTCTGGATCGCCGCGAAATACACGTGATGGCGCGCGCTCCACAAACGCGAGCGCTCCTCGGTACTGGTCGCCCATTCGAACGACCCGCCGCCGAATTCATCGGCGATCGTGCGGACGGTTTCGGCCTGCTCCGTCACGCCGTGTTGCGTGCCGTGGAACTCCATCAGCAGCATCGGCTCTTCCGGCAAACGCAGCCCGCTGTACGCGTTGACCATGCGGACGCTATTCGCGTCGATCAGCTCCATCCGCGCGATCGGAATGCCGGCCTGGACAATCTGGATCGCCGTGCGCACCGCGTGTTCGATCGACGGAAACGAGCACACCGCCGCGCATTCGGCTTCCGGCAACGGATGCACGCGCAACGTGATTTCCGTCATCACGCCCAGCGTGCCTTCGCTGCCGACCATCAGCCGCGTCAGGTCGTAACCGGCGCTGCTTTTCTTCGCTCGCGTGCCGGTGCGGATCACCTCGCCCGCGGCCGTCACCACCTGCAACGCCAGCACGTTTTCGCGCATCGTCCCGTAGCGGACCGCGTTCGTGCCGCTGGCGCGCGTCGCGCACATGCCGCCGATCGACGCGTCCGCGCCCGGGTCGACCGGAAAGAACAGGCCGGTGCCCTTGAGCGCCTGATTCAGTTGCTTGCGCGTGACGCCGGGCTGCACGGTCACCGTCAGATCGTCGGTGTCGATGGCGAGCACCTCGTTCATGCCGCTCACGTCGAGGCTGACGCCGCCCTGCACCGCCAGCAGATGACCTTCGACCGACGAGCCCGCGCCGAACGGGATCACCGGCACCTCGAAACACGACGCCAACTTGAGAACGTCGGCCACGTCCTGCGTGTTCAGGGCAAACACGACCGCGTCGGGCGCGGTGACGTCGACGAACGACGACTCGTCGCGGCCGTGTTGCTCGCGAACCGCCATGGCGGTGGACACCTGCGCACCGAAGCGCTCGACCAGCGCGTCCAGCATGAGCGGCGGCAGCGGACGCTTGCCCGCCGACGGCGCGTGCGAAGCGAGTGCATGCGACGATTCGGAATCTTGATTATTTTTCATTCGTTCACGCCTTGATTGTTTATTCGCGTTACCGGCGCGGTGACACCGGCGGCGATCGCCTATCGCGCTTAACGCGCTTAACGGGCGACGAGCGACGCCTCGCGTCGCGCAGCCGGCATATCGTACGGACGGCAATGCTGCCGCTGCGCACCCAGCCCGGCGATCTCCGTCTCCACGACATCGCCCGGCCTCAGATACGGCTTGTCGGGACGGCTGATCGCCATGCCGCCCGGACTGCCGGTCAGGATCACGTCGCCGGGTTCCAGCACCATGAAGCGGCTCAGGTAATGCACCAGCGCCGCGACGTCGAACACCATGTCGCTGGTGTTGTCGTTCTGCATGAGTTCGCCGTTGACGCGGCAGCTCAGTTGCAGCGCATTCGGATCGCCGATCTCGTCGGCCGTGACGAGGTACGGGCCGAGCGGCGCGAACGACGGAAACGACTTACCCTTGAACCACTGGCCGCCGCGTTCGAGCAACCAGCTCCGCTCCGAGATATCGTTCGCGGTGCAATAGCCGGCGATGTACCGGTTCGCATCCGCCGGCGACGCCAGGTACTGCGCACGTCTGCCGATCACGACGCCCAGCTCGACCTCCCAATCCGTCTTCGTACCGCCCGGCGGCAGCAGCAGATCGTCGTACGGGCCGGCGAGCGCATTGCAGGCCTTGGTCGACACGATCGGTTCTTCCGGCACCGCCATGCCGACTTCGGCGGCATGGCGGCGATAGTTCAGACCGATCGAAATGATCTGTTGCGGACGCACCGGCGGCCCCACGCGCCGCCCGTTCAGATCGACGGCGGGCAAGCGGTCCCCTTCCCACGCCACCTTGCGTTTCAGCAGGGCGATCGCCTCGGGATCGAGGTTGTCCCCGGCCCAGTCGTCCACCCAGCCCGACACGTCGCGAACCACGCCGTCCGGACCGATCGCGCACGGGAATTCGTGCCCAGGCTGTCCTACTCGAAGCAAACGCATGACCGGCTCCTATACCTTGATCGCGCGGCGATCTTCGAAGAAGCGCTCGAGAAACGCCTCTTCCCGCGCATCGATACGACGCAGATGACGGCCCTCGTAGTTATACGGCGCCATGGCCGTCGTCGCGACCGCGTACACGGTGTCGTCGTCCTTGATCTCGTAGTCGATCGTCACCGAGGCCGCGCGAATCTCCGACACCCACATATGAATGTCGATCGGCACATGGCGGTGCACCAGCGGGCTCTTGTAGACAATCGAATGACTCACGACCACCGAGCCGCCGCTGAAAAACGCATCGCCATTCTGCGCGCCCAGCCGCCAGATCAGATCCACGCGCGCCTCTTCGAGCAGCCGCAGAATCGACACGTTGTTGACCACGCCGTAGACGTCCATATCGGCCCAACGAATGGGACACGGGTAAACATGCACCGCCATTACTGACTCTCCAGTCTCGGTTCGAAGGGCTGTTCGCTTTACTGCGCGTCGGCGTTGACCTGGCGGCAGAACTCGGTGGCGTAGTCGTCGTACGCGATCGGGGCGCGCAACAGTTCCGGCGTCAGCGCGAAACCGTCGAGCAGCATCGGCACGTGGTCGCGCAGCGCGACACACAGCGCGTCCAGCACGGCCGGCAACGCCAGAACCTGTTCGCTGCTGATCACGCCGTGCGCCAGATACCAGCCGGTCTGGCGTTGCAGTTCGGCCAGGCCGAACAGTGCCGCCAGCAGCTTCAACGCCGTGCCGACTTCCTCGTTTTCCGCTTCGACCGCCGCCGTGTGCAGGCACTGCAACGCGTGGCGGATGCCGTGCAGCCGCGCCATCTCGATGCCGCCGTTGATCACGTCGTTCCACGCGCCGAAATAGCCTTTGTCTTCCGACGCCTCTTTCTGCTCGCGCGCCGCCGTCCACAGCTTGTGCTCGCGGAACAGCAGCAGTTCGATCAGGCGCGCGCCGTCGGTCAGATCGCTGCCCGCATGCTCATGCGGCACCGGCGTGCTTTCGCTCCACGGTTGGGCGAGCATCTGCGCGGCCGTCGCGGCGAGCAGCACCTGGTTGTCGCCCTCGGCGGTGACGACGCCCGGCAACAGCGTGCCGAAATCGATGATGCGATTGATGCTGAAGATGCCCTGCGCACCGCAACGTTCGCGGCACAGGTTGACGACACCGTCCATCTCCCACGTCGCGACCGCTTTTACGATGTTGATGAGGTTGAGGATCTTCGCCGATGGACGCTCGATCTGCCCGACGTACTCGCGCTTCACGTAGTTGGCGAAGAGCGTCAGCGCGTACGCCTTGGACAGCGCGGTAAACGTCGACAGCTGATGGCTGCGGAATTCGATGATCGGCACGTCGTCGTTGCCGGGCGCGTTGGTCAGACGCTGCTGCGCGTAGCGCAACGCGATGTACGTGCTGGCGCGACCCAGCGCGGTCGCCGCACTGGACACGCACAGGCGGCCCGGAATGATGCGCGACAACGCGCGGTGAAAACGCGTGCGCGGATTCGCGATCGTGGCCTTGAACTTGCCGTCCGCGGTGATCTCGGCGGCGTCGCCCAACAGGATATTGCGTGCCGGAATGCGCACGTGGTCGAACCAGGTCAGACCGTTGTCGAGGCCCTGCACCGGTTTTTCCGGGCACGACACCGCGCGAATGCCTTCGCACAGGCCCTTTTCCGTGGACAGACGCACGAGGAACGGGAACACGCCGCAGTCGGCGCCTTCGACCTTCAGGCGTGCCATTACGACGGCGATCTTCGGAATATCGACGAAGCCGCTATACGACATGAACTTCTGCGCGAGCGGGTCGGGCGTGTTCAGCACGAAGGTTTGCGTCGCATGATCGTAGATGGCTTCGGTGCGCAGCGCGGCGAGGTTGTTGCCGTAGCCGAGTTCCGTGGCCATGTACGGGCTGAACGTAGTCAGCGAGTTCATGTCGTCGAGGTAGTCGGCGATATCGTCGCGTGCGAGGCCGTGGTCGTACACCGTCCCCACGCTCAGGTTGTAATGCACCATTACCAGCGAAAAACACGACACGTCCAGCAGCCCGCACCACTCGGCCAATGCGTAGAGCCGCAGCGGATTACGCAGAATGTCGAGCGGCTTTTCGAGCTTGCGGTGCAACGCGCGGGCGCGCTCGTACGACAGCCGGCCTGCCTGGGCGAGCGTCAGATTCGAGCGGTGCGCGAAGATCGGATCGAACAGGATGTCCCGGACGTCCTCGTGCACGCTCTCGTAATTGCCGTCGAAGACGATCCGGACCAGTTCGTCACGCGTCGTGAGCGAAGCCTGATCCCCTTTCAAAGCTGATACCGTTGACATAACGTCCCTTAGCTGTGTTCGTGGTGAGTGCGCAGATCGAGTCCACTCGACGGGCGCGCTGTTAAGCACCGAAAATGAGCGACGCGTTCTGTCCGCCGAAGCCGAACGAATTGGACAAGGCCACCCGCTTGTCCAGCTTGCGCGGCGCTTGCTGGATCAGATCCAGATCGATCTTCGGGTCGGGGGTCTTGAGATTGGCTGTGGGCGGCGCCGTGCCTTCTTCCGCCGCGAGCGCCGCGAAAACCGCTTCGATCGCGCCGGCCGCGCCGAGCAGGTGGCCGGTTACGCCCTTCGTCGAGCTGACCGGCACGCGGGCGCCGAACAGTTCGCGAATCGCGCCCGACTCCACCACGTCGTTGCCCGGCGTCGAGGTGCCGTGCGCGTTGACGTAACCGACGGCGGACGGCTCGAGCCCGGCATCGCGCAATGCGGCTTTCATCGCGAGCGTCGCGCCGAGGCCCTCGGGATGCGGCGAGGTCAGATGGTGGGCATCTGCCGACGCACCGTAGCCGAGCACCCGGCTACGAATCCGCGCGCCACGATTGCGAGCGTGTTCCTCCGATTCCAGCACCACGATGCCGGCGCCTTCGCCGATCACGAAGCCGTCGCGGGTGGCATCGAACGGACGCGACGCCGTGCGTGCGTCCGTGTTGCGCGACAGCGCCCGCATGCGGGCGAAGGCCGACAGGTAGAAGCGCGTGATTGGCGCCTCGGTGCCGCCCGCAATCACGATGTCGGCCGCGCCGCTGCGCAACAACTCCTTGCCGAGACCGATCGCCGATGCGCCGGATGCGCACGCGGAACACGGCGCGAAACACGGCCCCCGCGCGCCGATCGCGATCGCGACCTGGCCGGCGGCCATGTTCAGCAGACCCATCGGCAGCGTGAGCGCGGACACGTCGTCCGGGCCTTCGCTCAGCAGCATGGCGTGCTGCTCTTCCAGCGTGATCGTGCCGCCCGCGCCCGAACCGATGATCACGGCGACACGGCTGCTGTCCTTCCATTGCTTCGGTTCAAGGCCGGCATCGCGCAATGCTTCGCGCGTCGCCAGCAGCGCGAACTGCGCGTAACGGTCCCACTGCCACGGCGTGGACACGCCCAGATCCGCGTCGGCGAACTCCGGCACGCGGCAGGAAATCTCGACGGGCAGGTCCTTGAGAGACGCATCGACACTCGCCGTCGACTCGCCGGACAGCACGCGCCGCCAGTTATTGGCGACGCCGATGCCGGCGGGCGTCACGAGACCGATGCCGGTAACGGCGGCCGGGAACGGGGCCATCACGCAGCGCCGTTAGCCACGGCCAGAATGTCCGAAATCTTTTCGATTTCGTAGACCTTGGCGTCGCTGATCTTCAGACCTAGCTTGCGCTCCAGCAGCACCACCAGATCGACGGTGGACAGCGAATCGAAACCGAGCGCCTCCAGCGTCGCTTCGGGAACGATCTGCGCCTGCGCGATCTTGAAGCGTTCGGAGATGACCTTACCCAGCGAGTCGATAGATACGTTCATGACTTGTTCTCCCAATCAGGATTGTTCGGTTAGTGAGGGTTATGCGGCTTGTTGAGCCGTTGAAACGCGTGCTTCGGATACTTCGGCTTCCGGCCATTCGATGCCTCGCACGTCGAGCTTCGGCCACGTCATCACGGTCGAGCCCCACGACAGACCCGCGCCGAATGCGCTGATCAGAATGCGGTCCTTTGCGGCGAGCTTGCCGCCGGCAGCCAACTCGGTCAGCAGGAGCGGAATCGATGCCGTGACCGTATTGCCGACCCGGCCGATGTTCACGGCGATCCTGTCGCTCGGAAAACCCAGCTCGTAGCCGATCGTGTTGAGAATCCGCACGTTGGCCTGGTGTCCGACGAACCACGCGATGTCGTCGTATCCCCAGCCGGCTTTACCGAGTACGCTGCGAGCCGATTCCGTCATGCGGGCCACTGCGTGCCCGTAGACCTTCGTGCCGTCCATCTTCAGATACCAGTCTTCGATCGCGAGCTCGCCGTGCCCGAGTCCGTTCGACGCTCGCTGGCGCGAACCGCCCGCATCGATCGACAGCAGGTCCGGCCATTCGCCGTCGCTGCCCAGATCGAACGGTCCCAACGCACCGTCTTCGTCGGCGTGGCCGGCGCGCAGGACCACCGCACCGGCGCCGTCGCCGAAAATCGGCCGGGTATTACGGTCGTTCGGATTGACCATGGTCGAGAACGCTTCGGCGCCGATGAACAGCACGTAACGCGCGATGCCCGAAGCGATCAGGCCGGACGCCGTGGCGAGACCGTAGACGAAGCCGCTGCACGCCGAGTTGATGTCGTAGGCCGCCACCTTGCCGAGGCCGAGGCGAGTCGCCACTTCCGGCGCCACCGCCGGGCAGATCCGGTCGGGCGAGGCCGTGGCCACGACCACCGCGTCGATCTGCGGATGCCCGGCCGAGGCCAGCGCCCGAGTGCCGGCCTCGATCGCCAGATCGCGCGTCGACAGCCCGCCCGTCACCATGCGCCGCTCGACGATGCCGGTCATTCTTTCGATCCAGTCCGACAGGCGCCGCTTTTCGCCGAAGATCTCGTCGTTGCTGACGATTCGTGGCGGAATGCATCCGCCAATGCCGCAGAGCACAGCGTTCATTTAATATTCCCGAGAATTACGTCGATGATTACGGAATAGCTAAAGCATTCGTACGGACGAGTGCCATCCTCTAATTGTTAATTAGTCACCCTTAGTATTTAACCTGGACTTAACAAAATTAGAGACGGTCGATCGCCTCGTTTGTTTTTATGTGCAAAGCGGAAATCCGTTAGATCGCAGACTCGATTTCCGACGCTGGGAAGTCTAACGGAGGATAAAAAAATCAGACATGTCAAAACGAGATGCCACGCATCGCCAATCGTCACCCGGACGCACGGCGAACTTGATATCGTGACGGCCATGTTGATCTGCAATGCTATGCATCGACTGCGCGCCGAGTAAAGCGGCGGCCGGCAGCGGTTTTCCGCCGGCCTTTACTACTCAATATGCATAGTCAAATCGAATCGCATTCAAACGAATAAATCGTGTCAGCAGCGCGATCGGCGTGACTGGCAACTGCACCAGGAGAGAGATCGATGGCCAGGGGTTACATTATCGGCAGCATTACCGTTACCGATCCGGAAGGCTTCAGGCATTATGTTGCCGCCGCTTCGGAGGCAATCAAGTTTCACGGCGCCAGATCGCTGGTCCGCGGCGGGCGCTGCGAAATTCTCGAAGGCGATGGTCTGACGCGCAATGTGATTCTGGAATTCGAGTCGTATGCGGACGCGCGCTCGTACTATTACTCGCCTGAGTACCAGGCGGCGATGAAACATCGCCTCGGTAGCGCGGTCGCCAACATCGTCGTCGTCGAGGGAGTCTGACATGGCCAAGGGATATTGGATCGGTCACGTCGACGTGCATGACTTCGAGCGCTACAAGTCGTACATCACCGCCAATGCGAACGTGTTCTCCCGCTACGGCGGCCGCTTCGTCGTGCGTGGCGGCGAGCGACTCGTCAAGGAAGGCGAAAGCCGCTCGCGCACCGTCGTGATCGAGTTTCAGGACTACGCGACCGCCGTTGCCTGCTACGAGTCGGCCGAGTATCGCCTCGTCAAGGCGAAACGCGACGACTGTTCGACGGCGGATATCGTGATTATCGAAGGCTACGACGGCCCGCAGCCCGGTAGCCCGGCATGACGCGCCGCGCCGCGCCTGCAATAACCGCTTACTGTCGCGCCGAATCGTTAAATCGGTATTTTTGTTTTTTTCATTTCCACCATGACTGACGGCCTGCCCAATCCACAACGTTCCTTTGCTTTTCTCACCATCGCGATCGCCATCGTCATCGCGGTGCTGGATACCTCCATCGTCAACGTGGCGTTGCCCGCCATCGGCCGAGATCTGGCGGTGTCGCCCGCGCAGGCGATCTGGGTCGTCAACGCCTACCAGCTGGCGATCACCGTTTCGCTGCTGCCGCTCGCCTGTCTCGGCGACATCATGGGCTACAAGCGGATCTACTGGTCCGGTCTGGCTGTGTTTACTGCCGCGTCGTTCGCATGCGCCAACGCGCACACGCTGCCGGTCCTCGCGGCCGCGCGCGTGGTGCAAGGGCTGGGCGCGGCCGGCATCATGAGCGTCAACATCGCGCTGGTGCGCTTTATCTATCCGAAAGCGCAGCTCGGCGTCGGCGTCGGCTACGCATCGTTGATCGTCGCGGTGGCGTCGGCAGCCGGGCCGAGCGTTGCGTCGGCGATTCTTTCCGTCGCTCACTGGCAGTGGCTGTTCCTTGTGAACGTGCCGCTCGGTTTGCTCGCGCTCGTGGTCGGCGCGCGCACGCTGCCCATCACGCCGGCATCCGGCAAGCGGCTCGACAAACTCAGCACGGTCCTCAATGCGATCACCTTCGGCTTGCTGATCTCCGGTCTTGCGGCATTCAGCGAAGCGGGCGGCGCGGCACGCGGCGTCGCGATGGTCACGGCGGGTCTGCTGGTCGGCGCGGTCTTCGTGTGGCGCGAAAACCGTCTCCGCGAACCGCTGCTGCCCATCGACCTGTTGCGCATGCCGGTGTTTTCGCTGTCGATGGTCACGTCGATCTGCTCGTTCGCCGCGCAGACCATGGCGTTCATCGCGCTGCCCTTCTACTTCGAAACCACGCTCGGCCGTCCCGCCACGCAGACCGGTCTGCTCATGACCCCGTGGCCGCTGATGACCGCGCTGATCGCGCCGATCGCCGGCCGGCTCTCCGATCGCATGTCGCCGGAGCGGATCAGCAGCATCGGCCTCGTGTTCCTCGGTTGCGGGCTGGCTTCGCTGTACTGGCTCGGCAGCGATCCTTCGATGTTCGACGTTGCGTGGCGGCTCGCCATCGGGGGGCTCGGTTTCGGGCTGTTCCAGTCGCCCAATAACCGCGTGATCATGGGCAGCGCGCCGCGCGAACGCAGCGGCGGCGCCTCCGGCCTGCAGTCGATGGGCCGTCTGCTCGGCCAGTCGCTCGGCGCAGTAGTGGTGGCCCTCGTGTTCGGCCTCGCGCATCAGCGCCAGGCGCAACTCGTCACGGCGATCGGCGCGGCGCTGGCCTTGATCGCGGCCAACGCAAGTGCGTTGCGCCGGGTCAAGTCGTCGCGCGCGCCGGACGTGGCCGCGAGTCCCGTCGCCGCGAGTCCCGCCGTGTCCGATCGCGCCGTGCCCGACCGCGCCTTGTCCGACCGATAACGCCCCTCCCCCCAGCCAGGACACCGCCAAACCATGTCTCCATGCGACGCCGTAGACCACGCCGGACCCACGACGATGCTGGACTCGCGCGCCTTGCGCAGTGCGCTCGGCCACTTTGCGACCGGCATCACCATCGTCACCGCGCGCAACGCCGACGGCAACGCGATCGGCTTGACGGTCAACTCCTTCAACTCCGTTTCGCTGGACCCACCGCTGATCGTCTGGAGCCTGTCGCAGACCAGTTCGCGATTCGATGCGTTCCAACGCGCCGAGCACTACGCAGTGCACGTGCTCGCGTCCGATCAGATCGAACTGGCGCAACGCTTCGCCACCAGCGGTGTGGACAAGTTCCTCGGGCTGCGCACGTCGACGGGACTCGGTGGCGTGCCTTTGCTGGAGAACTGCTGCGCGTGGTTCGAGTGCCGCAATGAAACACGTTTCGAAGCCGGCGATCACCGCTTGTTCATTGGCGCCGTACAGCGCTTTTCGACAGCGCAGATTGCCGGGCGTAAGCCGCTGATTTATCACGGCGGAAGTTATCGGGAGTTAAGCGCGCAACACTGAGCGCCTGCCTGGCAACCGCACTGCCATTACCAGAACAACACGGTCCGCATTCCGTACGTCGCCGTACGTCGCGCCCCATCAAGCCGCTGGAGACTCCACGCATGAACGCCCCGCTATCGTCCCCTCTACGGGATGCCCTCGCCAATGCGTCGCTCGACGACAAGTACACGCTCGGCAAAGGCCGTGTCTATCTGAGCGGAACGCAGGCGCTGGTCCGCCTGCCGATGTTGCAGAAGGAACGCGATCAGCGTGCGGGACTGAATACGGCGGGCTACGTATCCGGCTATCGCGGCTCGCCGCTAGGCGGACTCGATCAGGCGCTCTGGAAGGCCAAAAAACACTTGCAGGACCATGAAGTCGTATTTCAGCCGGGACTCAACGAAGATCTCGCCGCGACTGCCGTTTGGGGAACGCAGCAGCTCAACCTCTGGCCCGGCGCGAAAGTAGAGGGCGTGTTCGGCATGTGGTACGGCAAGGGGCCCGGCGTCGACCGGACCGGCGACGTCTTCAAGCACGCGAACTCGGCCGGCACCGATCCGCACGGCGGCGTACTGGTTCTGGCGGGCGACGATCACGCGGCGAAGTCGTCGTCGGTCGCGCATCAGTCCGAGCACATGTTCGTCGCGAGCGGCATTCCGGTGCTGTATCCGGCGACCGTGCAGGAGTATCTCGACTACGGCCTGCATGGCTGGGCGATGAGCCGGTACGCGGGCCTGTGGGTCGCGATGAAATGCGTGACCGACGTGGTGGAATCGAGCGCGTCGATCGAGATCGATCCGGAACGTCTGCAGATCGTTCTGCCCGACGACTTCGAGATGCCCGAAGGCGGACTCAACATCCGCTGGCCCGATCCGCCGCTCGCGCAGGAAGCGCGTCTGCTCGACTACAAGTGGTACGCCGCGCTCGCGTATGTTCGCGCGAACAAGCTGAATCGCGTGGTGATCGATAGCCCCACGCCTCGGCTCGGCATCATGACGGCGGGCAAGGCGTATCTCGACGTGCGCCAGGCGCTGGCCGATCTGTCGCTCGACGAGGCAACCTGTGCCCGCGTCGGCATTCGCCTGCTGAAGGTGGGTTGCGTGTGGCCGCTCGACGCGCAGAATGCCCGCGACTTCGCCACCGGTCTCGACGAGATTCTCGTGGTCGAGGAGAAACGCCAGATCCTCGAATACGCATTGAAGGAAGAGCTGTACAACTGGCGCGACGACGTGCGTCCCAAGGTGTTCGGCAAGTTCGACCAGCGCGACGACGAAGGCGGCGAATGGTCGGTGCCGCGCGGTCAGGCGCTGTTGCAGTCGCACGGCGAACTGTCCCCTGCGTTGATCGCGAAGGCGATCGCGCGGCGTCTTGCCCGCTTCAGTCTACCGGACGACGTGCGCGCTGGTATCGAGGCGCGCGTCGCGATTATCGAAGCCAAGGAACGCGAAGCCGCCACGCCGCGCGCGGTAACGCAGCGGCAGCCGTGGTTCTGCTCGGGCTGCCCGCACAATACGTCGACCCGCGTTCCACCCGGCTCGCGCGCGCTGGCCGGCATCGGCTGCCATTACATGTCGATGTGGATGGACCGCGATACCGAAACGTTCAGCCAGATGGGCGGAGAAGGCGTCGCGTGGATGGGCCAGATGCACTTCACGAACGAGCGGCACGTGTTCGTCAATCTCGGCGACGGCACGTATTTCCACTCCGGCTTGCTGGCGATACGCGCGTCGATCGCGGCAAGCGCGACGGTCACCTACAAGCTGCTCTACAACGATGCCGTGGCGATGACCGGCGGCCAACCGGTGGACGGCGTGCTGACGGTGCCGCGCATCGCGTTCCAGGTGGCAGCAGAAGGCGCGAAGCGCATCCTGATCGTGACCGACGATCCCGCGAAATACGATGCGAGCGTGCGTCTTCCGGAAGGCGTCACCGTGCATCACCGCGAGGAACTCGATCGGCTCCAGCGCGAGTTGCGCGAGGTTTCAGGCACGACGATCCTGATCTACGACCAGACCTGCGCGACCGAAAAACGCCGGCGGCGCAAACGCGGCACCTATCCCGATCCGGCAAAACGCGCGTTCATCAACGACGCCGTGTGCGAGGGTTGCGGCGATTGCTCCGTGCAGTCGAACTGCCTGTCCGTCGAACCGTTGGCGACGCCGCTCGGTACGAAACGCAAGATCAACCAGTCGTCTTGCAACAAGGACTTTTCGTGCGTGACTGGTTTCTGTCCGAGCTTCGTGACGGCGGAAGGCGCGCAACTCAGGAAGCCCGCGCCGCTTTCGTCGCAGCGCGAATTGCCCGATTTTTCCGCGCTGCCGCGCCCTGTCGCGCTGCCGCTTGCCAAACCCTACGGCGTGCTGGTAACGGGTGTCGGTGGGACCGGTGTGGTGACGATGGGCGGCCTGCTCGGTATGGCTGCGCACCTCGAAAGCAAAGGCGTTAGCGTGCTCGACATGACGGGGCTGGCGCAGAAAGGCGGTGCCGTGCTCAGCCACGTGCAGATCGCGGCGACGCCCGACCAGTTGCACGCAACGCGAATCGCGACCGGCGAGGCGCGGCTGATCATCGGCTGCGACGCGATCGTTTCTGCGTCCCCGGATGTGCTCGCCCGTACCCAGCGTGGCGTCACGAAAGCCGCGATCAACAACGGCGCCACACCGACCGCGGAGTTCGTGCGCGATCCGCAGTGGCAGTTCCCTGCCGATCAGACGCGCGATGATCTGCGCGGCGCAATTGGCGACGACTGCGATTTCATCGACGCGAACCGCCTCGCGTTGAGCTTGCTGGGCGACACGCTGTATTCGAATCCGTTGCTGCTGGGTTTTGTCTGGCAGCGCGGCTGGCTGCCGGTCGGTTATGAGAGCCTCCATCGTGCTTTCGAACTCAACGCGGTTGCGGTCGAGAAGAACCTGCTGGCCTTCGAATGGGGCCGCTATATCGCACAACATGGCGAAGCGGGCGCGCATGCGTACATGCCTCACGCCAACCGGCAACAGGCGATTGTCGTGCAAATGCCGGAAACGCTGGACCGCGTGATCGAGAATCAGACCGCGCGATTGCGTCTCTATCAGAACGAACGTTACGCGGCGCGTTATGCGACGACGGTGGCATTGATTCGTGCGACGGAAACGACACTGGCCGCTGGTGCGCGACTTCGGCTTACGCCGGTCGTTGCGCGTAATCTCGCGAAATTGATGGCCTATAAGGACGAGTACGAGGTCGCGCGTCTTTATGCCGATCCGGCGTACCTGGACAAACTCCGCGAGCAGTTCGAAGGCGAGCCTGGCCGCGACTACACACTATCGTTTTATCTTGCGCCGCCGTTGCTGGCGAAACGCGACGAGCACGGGCATCTGAAGAAGCAGCGTTTCGGTCCGTGGATGTACTCGGCGTTTCGTTTGCTGGCGAAATTCAAGTTCTTGCGCGGTGGTGCGTTCGATCTGTTCGGTAAGACGGAAGAACGCCGAAGCGAACGCGCGTTGATCGAGCAGTACATCGCGATGGTCGAAGCGTTTTCGACGACGCTGGACAACGAGCGGTTCGACCTGGCAATGAAGCTGGCGAAACTGCCCGAAGAGATCAGCGGGTTCGGGCATGTGAAGGAAAGGAAGATGCAGGCGGCGAAGGAGAAGCGGGAGAGGTGGATGGGGGAGTATCGGGAGGTGGGGAATGGGGGTGCGGCGGCGGCTGTGGCGCGGTTGTGAACGAGCCTTTCTTAGCGGGTTGATTTGTCCCAGGCTGGGTGTCGTGCGCAACCGAATAAATGCGTCTCTAGCCATATCTGAGAAGGCTTTGACCGTTTCGGCACTCCCCGTCAGGGAAGCCTCCATGACGAGGGCGAGGGACACTTTCATTTTTGCCGGGCAGCAGACTCATTCCCAGCAGACGCTGACGGCCCGCCGTCACCGACTTCGCCAGATTCCGACCGTTCACCCCCCACATTTACTTGACATCTAAAATATCTAAGCCTAAATTATCTCCAAGCGGAATCCACCTTGGAGAACAAGCATGCGCATCGTCTGCATCGGCGGCGGCCCGGCCGGGTTGTACTTCGGCCTGTTGATGAAGGGCAGGAACCCGGCCTACGAAGTCACCGTCGTGGAGCGCAACCGCCCGTACGACACCTTCGGCTGGGGTGTCGTGTTCTCCGACCAGACGCTCGGCAATCTGCGTGCGGCAGACGCGCCTAGCGCCGACGCGATCCTCGAGGCGTTCAACCACTGGGACGACATCGAGATCAACTTCCGCGGCGAGCAGATCCGCTCGTCGGGCCACGGCTTCTGCGGCATCGGCCGTAAGCGTCTGTTGAATATCCTGCAGGCGCGCTGCGAGGCGCTCGGCGTCAAACTGGTGTTCGAAACCCAGGTCACCGACGACACCGTCTACGAAGCCGACCTGATCGTCGCCTGCGACGGCGCCAACAGCGCGGTCCGTCAACAGTACGCGGCCACGTATCGGCCCGCCATCGACATGCGCGATTGCCGCTTCGTCTGGCTCGGCACCCAAAAACTGTTCGACGCCTTCACCTTCGCGTTCGAAGAAACCGAATTCGGCTGGTTCCAGGCCCACGCATATCGCTTTGACGATCAGACCTCCACGTTCATCGTCGAAGCGCCGGAGCGCGTGTGGCGCGCCGCCGGCCTCGACGAAATGAGTAAGGAAGACAGCATCGCCTTCTGCGAGAAGCTGTTCGCCAAGTACCTGGACGGCAATCCACTGCTGTCGAACGCCTCGCATTTGCGCGGCTCGTCGCAATGGATCCGCTTTCCGCGCGTCGTCAACGAAGAATGGGTTCACTGGCGCCACAACCCAGACGGCTCGCAAACGCCGGTCGTGCTGATGGGCGACGCCGCGCACACCGCGCACTTCTCGATCGGCTCGGGTACCAAACTCGCGCTCGAAGATTCGATCGAACTCGCCAACAGCATCGGCGCGCATCCGGGTGACCTGCCCGCCGCGTTGCAGCACTACACCGACGTACGCAGCATCGACGTCCTGCGGATTCAGAACGCCGCGCGCAATTCGACCGAGTGGTTCGAGCACGTCGACCGTTACACGGCGTTCGAGCCCGAACAGTTCGCGTATTCGCTGCTCACGCGCTCGCAACGCATCTCGCACGAGAACCTGCGTGAACGCGACGCGGCGTATCTGTCGGGATTCGAAGACTGGCTTGCCGAGCGTTCGGGCGTACAACGCGCGCCCGAAAAACATTCCGTTCCACCGATGTTTACGCCCTTCACGCTGCGCGGCGTGACGCTGAAAAACCGCGTGGTGGTGTCACCGATGGCGCAATACTCGGCCGTCGACGGCATTGCCGGCGACTATCACCTGATGCACCTCGGCGCGCGCGCCATGGGCGGCGCCGCGCTCGTCATGACGGAAATGACCTGCGTGTCGCCCGAAGCGCGCATCACGCCCGCTTGCCCCGGCATGTATACGCCCGAACATCTGAACGCATGGAAGCGCATCGTCGATCTCGTGCATGGCCAGTCGGACGCGAAGATCGGCATTCAGCTCGGCCATTCCGGCGCGAAAGGCTCGACACGCGTGGCGTGGGAAGGCATCGATCAACCGCTCGCCGACGGCAACTGGCCGCTCGTCTCGGCGTCGCCGCAGCAGTATCTGCCGGGCGTCAGTCAGCATTCGCACGAAGCCACGCCCGAGGAGTTGCGCGAGATCGAAGCGCAATTCGTTCGCGCGACCCGAATGTCCGCAGAGGCTGGTTTCGACTGGCTCGAATTGCACTGCGCACACGGCTATTTCCTGTCGAGCTTCCTGTCGCCGCTAACCAATCAGCGTACCGACGAATACGGCGGCTCGCTTGAAAACCGGCTGCGTTATCCGCTGCAAATCTTTAAAGCGATCCGCGCGGTGTGGCCGCAAGACAAGCCGATTTCCGTGCGGATTTCCGCGAACGATTGGGTCGAAGGCGGCACGACACCCAACGACGCCGTGCAAATCGCACGCGCGTTCAAAGCCGCCGGCGCCGACATGATCGACGTGTCGTCGGGTCAGGTCAGCAAAGCGGAAAAGCCGGTCTACGGCCGCATGTTCCAGACGCCATTCGCCGACCGCGTGCGTAACGAAGCCGGCATCGCAACGATCGCGGTCGGCGCGATCTCCGAAGCGGATCACGTCAACAGCATCATCGCGGCGGGCCGTGCGGATTTGTGCGCGATAGCGCGCCCGCATCTGGCGAATCCGGCGTGGACACTGAATGAGGCCGCAAAAATAGGTTATTTCGATGTGATGTGGCCCAAACCCTACACGGCAGCAAAGTCCCAACTCGAACGCAATCTGGAACGCGAGCGCGCTCAAGCCGCCGCGAACGCCGGTCTCTCGCCGCAAGAACGCGCGCAACGCGCGGAGGGCATCACGTGAATACAGCCACGTCCCACTCCACAACGCTCGCCGGACACCATGCGGTGGTGACCGGCGGCGGCAGCGGTATCGGCGCGGCCGTGGCGCAAACGCTGCTGCGCGCGGGCGCGCGCGTCACGCTGATGGGCCGCAACGCGGAACGACTGGCGGCGCAGCGGGAACAATGCGAAGAGCTCGGTGACGTGGCCTGCATCTGCGTGGATGTCACGCAGGAAGAGTCCGTCGCGAATGCATTCGCCCAAGCGGGCGCAGTGGACATTCTCGTCAACAACGCCGGTCAGGCACAGGCCGCGCCGTTCACGCACACCGACACGGCCCTATGGCAGCGCATGCTCGACGTGAACCTCACCGGCGTTTTCCTCGGCACGCGCGCCGTGTTGCCCGGCATGCTCGAACGTGGTCGCGGGCGGATCGTCAACGTCGCCAGTACGGCAGGACAAATCGGTTACGCGTACGTGGCCGCCTACTGCGCCGCGAAACACGGCGTGATCGGCCTGACCCGCTCGCTCGCGCTCGAAGTCGCGACCAGAGGCATCACCGTCAACGCCGTCTGCCCCGGCTACACGGAAACCGAACTGCTGCACGCATCGCTCGAACAGATCACCAGCAAGACCTCGCGCACCGAACAACAGGCGCGCGACACCTTGCTGCGCTCGAATCCACAACGCCGCTTCGTGAGTCCGCAACAAGTCGCCGACGCCGTGCTCTGGCTGTGCCAGCCCGGTTCGGACGCAATCACGGGGCAATCCCTTTCCATCTCCGGTGGAGAAGTCATGTGACCAAGTCAACGAACCTCAAGAAAACGGCGGCCAGCGAGTCGAAACCGCCGCGCAAAGGCGTCGCCAAACCCGCGGAGAACGTCGTGGACCTCGAAATGAGCACGGGCGCCGATAGCCACATGGGTCTGCGTTTGTGGCTGCGCATGCTGACCACCACCAATCTCGTGCAGGCCGAACTACGCAAGCGCTTGCGTAACGAATTCGACACAACGTTGCCCCGTTTCGATCTGATGGCGCAACTCGAACGTCATCCCGAAGGCCTGAAGATGACAGAGTTGTCGCGCCGTTTGATGGTGACGGGTGGCAACGTCACCGGCATTACGGACCAGCTCGAAAAAGAGGGCCTCGTTTCGCGCGACAACGATCCGAACGATCGCCGTTCGATCAGCGTGTGCCTGACGCCCGCCGGCCGCAAGGCATTCGACCGGATGGCGGTCGCGCACGAACAGTGGGTGGTCGAACTGTTCGGCGGCCTGAGCCTCGACGAAAAATCGCGGACCCATCAACGTCTCGGCAAGCTCAAGCAACACTTGCTCGACACGCTGAAAGACTGACCCCGCACCGCCGCCCCTGGAGACACCCATGACACGATCCAACGCCGACGCGCTGCTGGCCGGCAACCGCCTGACGCTCGCCGGTTACGAAGCCCAACACTTCGGTTGGCACGTCGCCGACAAGGTCGCGACGATCACGCTGAACCGCCCCGAGCGCAAGAACCCGCTGACCTTCGAGTCGTATGCGGAGTTGCGCGATCTGTTCCGTCAATTGACCTACGCGACCGACGTCAAAGCCGTGGTGATTCACGGCGCGGGAGAGAACTTCTGCTCCGGCGGCGACGTACACGACATCATCGCCCCGCTGATCGATCTGCCGATGCCGGAATTGCTGCTCTTTACGCGCATGACCGGCGACCTCGTCAAAGCCATGCGCCATTGCCCGCAACCCGTCATCGCCGCCGTGGACGGCGTCTGCGCCGGCGCCGGCGCGATTCTCGCGATGTCGTCCGATATGCGCCTCGGGACTGCCCGCAGCAAGCTCGCGTTTCTGTTCTCGCGCGTCGGCCTCGCCGGCTGCGACATGGGCGCTTGCGCGATCCTGCCGCGCATCATCGGTCAGGGACGCGCCGCCGAATTGCTGTTCACGGGTCGCTCGGCAAGCGGTGAAGAAGGTCACGCATGGGGTTTCTACAACCGCCTGTGCGATCCCGCCGCGCTGCTTGAAGACGCGCGGAAACTCGCCGCCGATCTGGTCGCCGGCCCGACTTTCGCGCACGGCATCACGAAGAAGATGCTGCACCAGGAATGGAGCATGAGCATCGACGAAGCGATCGAATCCGAAGCGCAAGCGCAGGCGATCTGCATGAGCACGCGCGACTTCGAGCGCGCGTACAGCGCGTTTGCCGCGAAATCGCGTCCCGTGTTCGAGGGAGACTGACTTGAGCGCCGACAACCATACGGATCTGCATAGCGCGTTGGCGTGGCCGTTCTTCGAGCCGCGCCACCGCGAACTGGCCACGGGTATCGAAGCGTGGTGCCGGGCGAATCTCGGCCATGAATCGCACGACGACGTCGACGCCACCTGCCGTCGTCTGGTGCGTGAACTCGGCGTGGCCGGTTGGCTGAAATACGGCGTGGGCGGCGTGGCCTACGGCGGCCACGGCGATACGATCGACACACGCGCCGTCTGTCTGCTGCGCGAAACGCTCGCCAAACATTCCGGCCTGGCCGACTTCGCGTTGGCGATGCAGGGGCTCGGTTCGGGCGCCATCTCGCTTGGCGGCACGCATGAGCAAAAAACGCGCTACCTGCCGCGCGTTGCCAACGGCACGGCGCTCGCCGCGTTCGCATTGTCGGAGCCTGAGGCCGGATCGGACGTCGCAGCCATGTCGCTGTCCGCGCGCGAAGACGGCGACGCGTACGTGCTCGACGGCGACAAGACGTGGATCTCGAACGGCGGCATCGCGGATTTCTACGTGGTGTTCGCGAGAACCGGCGAAGCGCCGGGCGCACGCGGCATCACCGCGTTTATCGTCGACGCGGATACACCTGGGCTCGAGATCGCCGAACGGATCGACGTGATCGCACCGCATCCGCTCGCGCGCCTGCATTTCGCGGGCGCACGCGTGCCGCGCAGCCAGATGCTCGGCGCGCCGGGCGAGGGTTTCAAACTTGCAATGCGCACGCTGGATATTTTCCGCACGTCGGTGGCGGCCGCGTCGCTGGGATTCGCGCGTCATGCCATGGCGGAAGGTCTTGCGCGCGCTGCGTCGCGCAAAATGTTCGGGCAGACGCTCGGCGATTTTCAACTGACGCAAGCCAAGCTTGCACAGATGGCATTGACGATCGACAGCAGCGCGCTGCTCGTCTACCGCGCCGCCTGGTTGCGCGATCAGGGCGCCAACGTCACGCGCGAAGCCGCCATGGCGAAGTGGCAGGCCAGCGAAGGCGCGCAGCAGGTGATCGACGCGGCCGTGCAACTTTTCGGCGGCATGGGCGTGCAGCGCGGCACCGCGGTCGAGATGCTGTATCGCGAGATTCGCGCGCTGCGCATTTACGAAGGCGCGACCGAGGTGCAGCAGTTGATCATCGGCCGCGATCTGTTGAAGGCGCGCGCCGCCGATGCCGCCCGGGGTGATACGAAATGAACGCGTCTTTCGAAAGGCCCGTGCGTATCCGCTTCTCGCACTGCGACCCGGCGGGCATCGTGTTCTTTCCGCAGTATCTGGTGATGACCAACGCGCTGGTCGAGGACTGGTTCAACGAAGGCCTGCACGTCGACTACGCAACGATGATTAGTCAGCGCCGCGTCGGCCTGCCGATCGTCAAGCTCGACTGCGAGTTTTCGCGGCCGAGTCAGATGGGCGAAACGATCACGCTAACGCTCAACGTGGCGGCAATCGGCCGGCGTTCCATCTCCATCGAGATTGTTGGCCATTGCAACGGCGAGACCCGTTTCCGCGCGAAACAGGTGCTGGTGACGACGTCGCTCGAACGCGGCGTCTCTATCGACATTCCCCCGGACATCGCGAGCGCGCTCGCGGCGTTCGCCCCTCAGCCCGACTCCATCGAGGCGCATCGCTCATGAAAAAAGCTCTTCTCCCCGCCGGCTGGATCAAACCGCGCGGCTACGCGAACGGCGTCGCGGCCACCGGCACACAAGTGTTCATCGCCGGCCAGATCGGCTGGGACGAACAGGCGCGCTTCCAGACCAGCGACTTCGCCGCCCAAGCCATCCAGGCGCTCAAGAACGTCATGGCCGTACTGCACGAAGCGGGCGGTACACCGGAGCATCTGGTGCGAATGACGTGGTACGTCACGGACAAACGCGAATACCTCGCGGCACTGAAGGACATTGGCCGCGCGTTTCGCGAGTTGATCGGCGACTACGACATCGCGATGAGCGCGGTGCAGGTCGTCGCGCTGATCGAAGACGAAGCCAAGGTCGAAATCGAAGCGACCGCGGTGATTCCGCGGTAACGCCGTACGCCGCATACGCAAGCAACACGCAAGCAGCACGCAACAACACGCAAACGCAGCACGAGAAAGCCCACCAAGCCCACCGCAGCGCATTCAGCCGGCACACCGCCCCGGAGACCATGATGGAACCGTCAGCACACGTCGATACCTTCGCGCGCGACAATCTTCCGCCGCAGGATCAATGGCCTGTCTTTCTGCTGGACAACCCGGACGTGGCCTACCCTGCGCGGCTGAACTGCGCGACGGAGCTGCTCGACAGAAGTATCGAAGCGGGCCACGCGGATCATCCGGCGATCTGGTCGGAAGAGGACGGCAAGCCGCACGCCACCACGTACGGCGAATTGCTCGCGCTGGTGAATCGCAGCGCTCACGTGCTGGTCGATGAAATGGGATTGCAGCCGGGCAACCGGGTACTGCTGCGCGGCCCCAACACGTTGCATATGGCAATCACCGCGCTCGCGGCGCTGAAAGCCGGGTTGGTCGTGGTGCCGACCATGCCGCTGCTGCGCGCCAAGGAACTGAAGCAGATCATCGAGAAAGCGCAGGTCGGCGCGGCGTTGTGCGACGCGCGCCTGACCGAGGAACTGGCGCGCTGCACCGATCCTCACGACGAGTTCTACTGCGCGGGCCTGAAGCAAACGCGCCTCTTTCACGACGACGCCGCCGATTCGCTCGATACGCTGGCCATCAACAAGCCCGACGATTTCGCCGCCTGCGATACCGCCGCCGACGACGTCTGCCTGATCGCCTTCACGAGCGGCACGACCGGCGCGCCGAAGGGCTGCATGCACTTTCATCGCGACGTCGTGGCTATGTGCGATCTGTTTCCGCGTCACGTGCTGAAGCCGACGTCGAGCGATATCTTCTGCGGCACGCCGCCGCTCGCGTTCACGTTCGGGTTGGGCGGGTTGTTGTGCTTTCCGCTGCGCGCGGGTGCCTCCACGGTGCTGATCGAAAAACTGACGCCGGAAACGTTGCTGCAAACCGTCGAACGTTTTCACGCGACCGTGATGTTCACCGCGCCGACGTTCTACCGGCAGATGGCGCCGCTCGTCGCGCATCACGACCTATCGACGTTGAAGAAAACTGTCTCGGCGGGCGAGGCCTTGCCTGATTCGACGCGGCGTTTGTGGCACGACGCGACCGGCATCGACATGATCGACGGCATTGGCGGCACCGAGCTGATCCACATTTTCATTTCCGCGCAGGGCGACACGATCCGCCCGCACGCGATCGGCCGCGCGGTGCCGGGTTACGTCGTGCAAGCTGTCGACGACGACATGCACCCGGTCGCGCCTGGCACGATCGGCAAACTCGCGGTGCGCGGCCCAACCGGCTGCCGCTATCTCGCCGACGAGCGGCAACAGAAGTTCGTGCGCGACGGCTGGAATCTGCCGGGCGATTCGGTCTATCTCGACGAAGACGGCTACGTGTTCTACCAGGCGCGCGCCGACGACATGATCGTTTCCGCCGGTTACAACATCTCCGGTCCCGAAGTGGAGAGCGTGCTGTTGCAACACGAAGCGGTCGCCGAATGCGGCGTGATCGGCGTGCCCGACGACACGCGCGGGCAAATCGTCAAGGCGTTCGTGGTGCTCAATCCCGGTTACGAGCCGGACGCCCAAATGATCGCCCTGCTGCAGGATTTCGTGAAAAACAGCATGGCACCGTATAAATACCCGCGCGTGATCAGCTTCGTCGGCGCGCTGCCGCGCACCGAAACCGGCAAGCTCAAACGTTTCGAGCTGCGGTCCATGGCCTAAGTCGAACCCGGAGACGTAACTAGAGCCCCGCCTCTGCGTAACGCCCCTATGATGTGACACTCCACTGGCTACCGTCCTCGACCCATGCTGACTGTCCATCATCTGAACAACTCCCGTTCGCAACGCGTGTTGTGGCTGCTCGAAGAACTCGGCGTTCCGTACGAGATCAAGCGTTACCAGCGCGACCCGAAAACCATGCTGGCACCGCCGGAATTACGCGCGGTGCATCCGCTCGGCAAATCGCCCGTTATTACCGACGACGGCCAGACCATCGCCGAATCGGGCGCCATCATCGAATATCTGATCGGCAAATACGGCCAGGGCCGCTTTGCGCCGGCGCCGGGCACGCCCGAGCATCTGCGCTACACGTACTGGCTGCACTACGCGGAAGGCTCGGTCATGCCGCCGCTGCTGCTGAAACTGGTGGCGCTGCGCATTGCCGGCGCACCGATGCCGTTCTTCGCGAAGCCGATTGCCCGCAAGATTGCCGCGACGCTGCAATCGACCTTTATCGACCCGCAGTTGAAGTTGCATCTCGGCTACATCGATAAGGAATTGAGCGCGACCGGCTGGTTCGTCGGCAACGACTTCACCGCCGCCGACGTGCAGATGAGCTTCCCGCTCGAAGCCGCCACCGCGCGCGGCGGCATGGAAGGGCAGATTCCCGCGATTGCCGGCTTCCTGAAGCGCATTCACGCGCGACCGGCTTATCAGCGTGCGCTGGAGCGCGGCGGCAAATACGAAATCGTCGGCGGCGACTGATCGGCGCAGCACCCAGAAACTCGTAGTTGTGACGCGAAAGTGCCGGGTGCTAAACTGAAATTCCTATTGTCATCAACGGGTTGCCGGCGTTTCTTGCGCTGAACGGCGGCCGATCCGTTATCCGCGCGAACCGGCGGGGTGCATCCCCCAGGAAGTCGGTCGGCAGCGGCACAGGAGCTCCCCGCATGCCCCATTCCCTCCACGGCAGGCAACGCTGGCTGGCGCTGATCGTTCTATGCCTCGGCGTGTTGATGATTGTGCTCGACACCACGATCGTGAACGTCGCGTTGCCGTCCATCGCGGCAGATCTCGGCTTTACCGAAACGTCGCTCGTCTGGGTGGTCAATGCGTACATGCTGACCTTCGGCGGCTGCCTGCTGCTCGGCGGGCGGCTCGGCGATCTGTACGGCCATCGCAGGCTGTTTCTCGGCGGCATTACGCTGTTCACGCTGGCGTCGCTCGCTTGCGGCATGGCGAACTCGCAAGGGCTGCTGGTCTGCGCGCGTGCCGTGCAGGGTTTGGGTGGCGCGATCGTGTCCGCGGTGTCGCTGTCGCTCATCATGAATCTGTTCACCGAACCCGGCGAGCGCGCCAAAGCCATGGGCGTGTACGGCTTCGTATGCGCGGGCGGCGGCAGCATCGGCGTATTGCTCGGCGGCCTGCTGACCAATCTGCTTAGTTGGCACTGGATCTTTCTCGTCAATCTGCCTATCGGCATTGCCGTTTACGCGCTGTGTGTCGCGCTGCTGCCGTCCGCGCGCGGTCATGCTCACGGCGAACGGCTCGACGTGGCGGGCGCGGTGTCGGTCACGGCGTCGCTGATGCTCGCCGTCTATGCCGTGGTGAACGGCAACGAAGCGGGTTGGACCTCCCTGCAAACGCTTGGCTTGCTGTTCGCGGCGCTGGCGTTGCTCGCCGTATTCCTCGTCATCGAAGCGCGCGTCCCGCATCCGTTGATGCCGCTCGCACTATTCCGCTTGCGCAATGTCGCGACCGCGAATGGGGTCGGCGTGTTGTGGGCCGCCGCGATGTTCGCGTGGTTCTTCATCTCGGCGCTGTATCTGCAACGTGTGCTCGGTTATCGGCCGCTGCAGGTCGGGCTCGCGTTTCTGCCCGCCAACTTGATCATGGGCTTCTTTTCGCTGGGTTTGTCGGCGCGGGTGGTGATGCGTTTCGGCCTGCGTATTCCGCTTGCGGTCGGCCTGCTGGTCGCCGCGTGCGGCCTCGCGTTGTTCGCGCGCGCACCGGTGGGCGGCAGCTTCGTGATCGACGTGATGCCGGGCATGATCCTGCTCGGCTTCGGTGCCGGCATCGCGTTCAATCCCATGCTGCTGGCCGCCATGAGCGACGTCGATCCGAGCGACTCGGGTCTCGCTTCCGGTATCGTCAATACGTCGTTCATGATGGGCGGCGCGCTTGGTCTCGCGGTGCTGGCGAGCCTCGCCGCCGCGCGCAGCGACGCGATGCAAGCGTCGCAAGGCGCCGTGGCGGCGCTCAATAGCGGCTATCACCTCGCGTTTCTGGTCGGCGCGATTTTCGCGGCGTCGGCGGGCGTGTTGGGCGGGTTGCTGCTGCGTCCGGGTCAGCAAGCGGCCGTGAGCGCAACGCAGGAACACGATGCCACACCGTCAGCGCGCTCATCCGTCGCGCAGAGCAAAGCGGCGGCGCAGAACCCATAAATTCTTTCATCTGAACGGCTGCAAAAGCGCAATTCCGATCAAATGGGTCTGTGCGCCATTGGCTAAGCTGGTCTCATGCTGATGTGAGAGCCGATATGGACCCGGTTGGAAAAGCGCTCTGGTTTATCGAAAGTCACTTTGCCGACGAGTTGACGCTCGACGACATTGCCGACTGCGGCTGCGTATCGCGCTTTCATATGGCGCGTGCTTTCGAAGCGGCCACCGGGCTGTCGGTCATGCGCTACGTTCGCGCACGTCGTTTGAGCGAGGCCGCGCGGCGTCTTGCCGGCGGTGCGCCCGACATTCTGGCGGTCGCGATCAATGCCGGTTACGGCTCCCACGAAGCATTCACGCGTGCGTTTCGCGAGCAATTCGGACTCACACCCGAAGCGCTGCGCGCGCGATGTCATCTCGACAACCTTGCTCTCGTGGAGCCGATCAAAATGGACGAAACTCCTCTCACGCATCTGGAGCCGCCGCGCTTTGTGGACGGCGAGCCGTTACTCGTCGCCGGTTTAAGCGAGCGCTATACGTGCGACACCAGCGCCGCGATTCCGTCGCAATGGCAGCGCTTCAACGCCGACTTCGGCAAGGTGTCGGGACAGGTGGGCGGCGTCGCCTACGGCGTCGGCTACAACGCCGACGAAGCCGGCAATTTCGACTATCTGTGCGGCGTCGAGGTGAGCGACTTTTCGGCCTTGCCGGCAACGTTCAGCCGCGTGCGGATTCCCGCGCAACGGTATGCGGTGTTCAGCCATCGCGAGCATGTGTCGACGATTCGCCGCACCATGAATACGATCTGGAATCAATGGCTGCCGGCGTCGGGACACACGCCGGCGGATGCGCCTCATTTCGAGCGCTACGACGAGAAATTCGATCCGGTTAGTGGTATGGGTGGGTTGGAGATCTGGTTGCCGTTAAAGAGCTGATTCGTAGCGGTAGTGGAACGCTTTAGCATCGGTTTCCTTGCGCTCACCAGTCGACTGCAATGTCTTATCATGTCAGCTCCTGGACCCTGACGCCCACAAGGCAGATCGCGATGACAGACCACAGCAACCCGCTGTTGAAAGACTGGCAAACCCCTTATCAACTGCCGCCGTTCGCGCAGATCAAGCCGGAGCACTTTGCGCCGGCTTTCGCCGTCGTATTCGCGGCGCATCTCGCGGAAATCGACGCGCTGGCCACCAATCCGGCCGCCCCCACGTTCCACAACACCGCAGTCGCGTTCGACGCCGCCGGCGCAGGGCTGAATCGCGTGCGCCTCGTCTTTGAAAACCTGTGCTCGTCGGAATCGTCGCCGGCGTTGCAGGCGGTGGAACGCGACATGGCGCCGCTGCTGGCCGCGCACGACAGCCAGGTTTCCCTGCATGCCGGCTTCTTTGCCAGACTGAACGCGGTGCACCGGCAGGCCGCCACGCTGGAGTTGAACGAAGAACAGCAACGCCTGCTGCAACGACTGCATACCGATTTCGTCCGCACCGGCGCCCTGCTGGAAGGCGCCGCCCGCGAGCGCTTCGCCGCGATCGCGGAGCGGCTCGCCGAGCTGTACACCCGCTTCGCGCAAAACGTCCTCGCCGATGAATCCAGTTACCAGTTGCCGCTGAGCACCGAGGCCGACCTCGCGGGTCTGCCCGATTTCCTTCGCCAAGCCGCGCGAAGTGCAGCTCAGGAACGCGGCGTCGACGGCTATGTCATCACGCTTTCGCGTTCGCTGGTGCAGCCGTTTCTCACATGGTCCACGCGTCGCGATTTGCGCGAAGCCGCATGGCGCGCATGGACCGGCCGCGGCGAAACGCCCGAACGGGACAACCGCCCGCTGGCACGCGAAATCCTGGTATTGCGCGCGGAACAGGCGCGTCTGCTGGGCTACGACAACTACGCGGCCTACGCACTGACCGACCGCATGGCGGGCGAACCCGCCGCCGTGTATGACCTGTTCAGCCAGGTGTGGGAACCGGCCAAGGCGAGCGCCGAGCAGGAGCGTCAGGCGCTGGTCGCGCAGGCCGCCGCACTCGGCGAACCCACCGACATCGAACCATGGGATTGGTACTACCTCGCCGAGAAAGTGCGCGTGGCCCGCTACGCGCTGGACGACGCGGAAGTGAAACCGTACTTCAGCCTCGATGCCATGCTGAACGCCATGTTCGATTGCGCCAGCCGCCTGTTCGGGGTTCGCTTCGTCGAACAGACCGGCGTGCCGCTGTATCACCCCGACGTGCGCCTGTGGGAAGTGCGGCGCGGCGACGAGCTGATCGGTGTGTTCCTCGGCGATAACTTTGCACGGCCGAACAAGCAGGGTGGCGCGTGGATGAGCGTCTATCGGACTCAGACGCGCAACGGTGGCAAAGCGATTCCGCTGGTGGTGAACAACAACAATTTCGCGCGCGGTGGCAACGGCCCGACGCTGCTCAGTTTCGACGACGTCCGCACGCTGTTCCACGAGTTCGGCCATGGGCTGCATGGCTTGTTGTCAAATGTGACGTATGGACGTCTGGCCTGCACCAACGTGCCGCGAGACTATGTCGAACTGCCGTCGCAGCTCATGGAAAACTGGGCCACCGTGCCGGAAGTGCTGGCAAAGCACGCACGCCATGTGACGACCGGCGAGCCGATTCCCGCTGCGCTGATCGAGCGTATTCGTGCTTCGCAGACGTTCAATCAAGGGTTTGAGACGGTGGCGTACGCGTCGTCGGTGCTGGTCGATATGGCGCTGCATCTGCATGAAGATCCGGCGAGTATCGACATTGCCGATTTCGAAGCGCGCGAGTGCGAGCGTCTCGGCGTGCCGCGTGAAGTGGGCATGCGTCACCGACTACCTCACTTCGGGCATGTTTTTGGCGGCGCGTATTATGCCGCAGGTTACTACGTCTACATGTGGGCGGAAGTGCTGGAAGCCGAGGCGTTCGACGCGTTTGAAGAAACCGGCGATGCCTTCGAGCCGGTGTTGGCCGACAAGCTGCAGCGTTACGTCTATAGCGCCGGGGATAGCCGCGAACAGCGTGCTGCGTTCCGCGCGTTCCTTGGCCGCGATCCTAAGGCGGCGTCGATGTTGCGCAAACGGGGCTTGCTGGCCTAGTGGTCGCAAGGCGCCGCTGACATACATCGAAGCGACAGCGAGCCAAACCGTGACGGAGAGGGGAAATATGTCAGGTCCGCGCCAAACGAGCCGGCAAGGCGGAACATCTCGCCTGCTTATCACCGCGGGAATCGTATCGATGCTCGGCGCATGTGCCTCGGGGCAACCCTCGGCATCGTCATCGGCGCCGTCTTCAGACACGTCCAACCCTTCATCCCCGTTTCCCGGCATCGACTGGACGCAAGCGGCGCCGACCACGCAGGGCTTCTCGCAGGAAGGTATCGATCGTGCGGTCGCCTACGCCCAACAGCAAGGTTCGACATCCGGCATGATCGTCCACAACGGCGTGGTCGTGGCCGAATGGGGCGACGTATCGAGAAGATCGAACCTCTATTCGGCGCGCAAAAGCTTCATGAGCGCACTGATCGGCATCGCGGTCGAACGTGGCCAGATACACCTCGACGACACGCTGGCGCAGCTCGGTGTCGACGACAACGAGCCGGCGCTTTCGCCGACCGAGAAGCAGGCCACCGTGCGCATGCTGCTGGAGGCGCGCTCAGGCGTCTATCACCCGTCCGTGTACGAAACGGCGGAAATGCAGGCGGCCAAACCGCCACGCTATAGCCATCCGCCCGGTACGTTCTGGTACTACAACAACTGGGACTTCAATACGGTCGGCGCGATCTACGCGAAGGCCGCCGGTACGGACATTTTCCAGGCCCTTAAGACGGAGATCGCGAACCCGATCGGTATGCAGGATTACCGGCCATCGGATGGTCACTATGTGTCCGGCGGTCTTGCCACGCGCTATCCCGCCTATCTGATCGACATGAGCGCGCGCGATCTTGCCCGTTTCGCGCTGCTGTATCTGCATGATGGCCGTTGGCGCGACCGGCAGATCGTGCCGGCGCAATGGGTCGCCGAATCGACGCAATCGTATTCGGACACGGCAACTGGCGGTTACGGCTACATGTGGTGGACGAGCCTGCCGGCAAACCGGCCTCGCGGCCCGAAAGCAGCGCTGCTAAGGCCCACGTTCTGGGCCGATGGCCACCTGGGTCAATATGCCGTCGTCGTACCGTCGCTCGATCTGGTGGTGGTGAACCGGATCGATTCGCGCCTCACGTCGAAGCGCATGGGGCAACTGAAAATGGAGAAGCTGGTGTGGTTGACCGAGTCCGCGCAAAATGCGAGCGGGATCGGTCCTGAACCCGCCAACTAAAGCTGGAACGAAAGCTTCCCGCTATGCGCTCAGTTCCCGATGCAACGCGCGATATTCCTGCGAGAGCTTATGCCCCGGATCGAGGTGAATGACGGGCTTCGCCTGCTGGTGTGACTCGCGAATCTTCACCGACGAAGACAGTCGCGAAGCCAGCACCGGCAAGCCCTCGGCGACGAGTTCATCAACCAGTTGCTGCGGCAGGCTCGCACGCGGTTGAAACTGGTTGATGACGATACCTTCCACTTCCAGCGCGTCGTTATGATCCTGCTGGATCTCCTTCACATTTTCCAGCAACGTGTACAGCGCGCGGCGGGAGAAGTCGTCGCAGTCGAACGGAATCAGACAACGTTCGACGGCAATCAGCGCGGAGCGGGTATAGAAGTTCAGCGCCGGCGGCGTGTCGATATAAATGGCGTCGTATCTATCGAGCTCGTTGAGCGCATCACGCAGTTTGTAGATCTTGTAGCGCGATTCCAGCTTGCCGTGCAACGCGTCGAGGTCGGCATGGGCAGGCATGACGTCCAGATTCTCGAACGGCGTTGGATGAATGAACGACGTGATTTCCACGGGTTTGAAGCTGAACGTCAGCGCGGTTTCGAAGAAACCGGCAACGGTCGGATGCGCCTCGCCGGTCTTGGCGCCGAGCAGGTATTGACTTGAATTCGCCTGCGCATCCAGATCGATCACCAGCGTGCGCAGACCCTCGCTGGCGCTGATGGCCGCCAGGTTGCACACGATCGTCGATTTACCTACGCCACCTTTCTGATTGAATACGACGCGCCGCATATTCTCCCCTTGCACGGAAGCTAACCCGAAGACCCCAGCATACCTGAGTCGTGTGTCTCGGGACGCCGCGCGCCAGGCTATTTTCCGGCTAGCCGCTCGCTGCTGTTTCGCAAAACGTCACGCTAACGCGGCCACGCTCGAACAGGAACGACGGCGCAATGCCGAACATCGCGCGAAACGTACGCGATAGATGCGCCGAGTCGGCAAAACCCGCCGCATGCGCCGCGCGGGTCAGGCTCGATCCGCGCATGGCCTCTTCCATCGCCGCGCGAAGGCGGCACCACAAAACGTAACGTCGCAACGGCACGCCGGTCGCGGCGCGAAAGCGATGCGCGAGCCGGCCGGGCGAGCGATGCACAGCCTCGGCCAGCGCCGCCAACGTAATCGTTTCATCGAGACGCTCGCGGACCAGCGCGCAAACCTGCAAGACGAGAACATCCTCGGCCGACGCGCCGTGCGCCGGCGCTCCGATCAGACTGTCCACCAACGACTGCGCGGCAACGGCATCGCCGGCGGCGGCATCGCGCGCGAGAGCCCGCAACCGCGGGTCAAACGGCAACGCCGCCAGACCGGCGCTTTCGCGGCCGTTAAAGCGAGCCCATTCGGTACTCTCGGGCTCCAGATACAACACGGCCGAGGTGCCGAACGCGGAGTGAGCGTGCGGGACATCGGGCGGAATGAGCAACAGATCGGCGTGGTGCATGCCGCTTTGCGGCGACTCGAAGACAACCGGCCCGTCGAGACCGAACGCGATCTGCGCCAGATGATGCCGGTGCAAGTCCGACGCGTGAGCGGGCGCCAGCATGAGCAGGCGCTGCGGCCAAACATAAAGGCGAAAGGGAGTCGCAGACATATCAGCCAGTTTATTCAAGTGCGGAGAGCATGACCGCGCGCATGCTGGCGCCTCGATCCCTAACCCGCGTCCTCGAGGTGCATGAATGTCTTCCGATAACGGCTATATCCACGCGCTGCGCTTCGCTTCCCTGACCGCGCTATACGACCCCGTCGTTGCGATGACGTCCCGCGAGCGGACGTTCAAATCGGCGCTGCTCGACGGCGTTGCGCTGCAACCGGAACAACGCGTGCTCGACGTGGGTTGCGGTACGGGAACGTTAGGCTGCATGGTAGCGCAGCGCGAACCGGCGCTGGAGATGCATGGCATCGACGGCGATCCGGCGATTCTGGCGCGCGCCCGGCGCAAGTCGGTGGAACGTGGAGTGTCGGTCAACTTCTCGCACGCAATGTCGGCCGAGCTACCGTTTCCCGACAGTCATTTCGACAGCGTGCTATCGAGCCTTTTCTTCCATCACCTGGATTACGACGCCAAACAGCGCACGTTAGCTGAAATACATCGAGTGCTGAAGCCGGCCGGACGGTTGCATATCGCCGACTGGGGTGCCGCGCAGGACTCGCTGATGCGCGCGGCGTTTCTCATCATTCAACTGGTGGACGGTTTCCGCACGACGCAAGACAACGTCCGCGGCAAATTGCCGGGCATGGTTGAGCAGGCGGGATTCAAGGAGGTTCACGTCGACGGACGATTCCGCACGATGCTCGGTACCATCGAGATCGTGCGCGCCGAGAAATCTCACGCTACCCCGACCTCGTGCTAAGCCGCTTCAATCCTCGCCCGCCACCGCCTGCGACGCCAGTTGCTGATCGGCGAACTCCACGCGATCGCGCCCACCGCGTTTCGCTTTGTACAAAGCGGAATCGGCCAACCCGTACGCCGTGTCGAAATCGGTTCGCATCGCATTGGCGCTGACGCCGAAGCTGGCCGTAATGCGACGATTCACGGGCGCCGCGAACACATGACTTCCGATCGCCGCGCGCATCTTCTCCGCCAACTGCAATGCGTCGGCGAGATTGTGCCCCGGCAACAGCACCGTGAACTCTTCGCCGCCAACCCGGCCGATCACACCCCGATCGCCGACAATGCGCCGCAAGCAATCGACGATGCCGAGAATCACGGCGTCGCCAACCGGATGGCCGAAGTCGTCGTTGACCTTCTTAAACTCGTCGATATCGAGCAGTATCATCACGGCGCGATCCACTCGCAGCGCCTTGATGGTGCGCTCGATCACCGCACTGCGGTTCAGCACATCGGTCAACGCATCGTGCGTCGCGCGATATTGCAACTGCTGGGTCAGCGCATGCATCTCGCGCTCGGCGCGGTCGCTGCGTCCAATCAGGCGGCGCGTTTCGCGCATCAGCCGCTCGAAATGCCCGATCAGTTCAGCCAACGCCAGGCGGGACTGTTCGGCGTCCGCGTCGGCATTCGCATGAATCGCGCGGGCCTTCTCCAGCGCCTCGCTCTCGTTCCGGAACAGGTCCGGCGCGTCGTTCGAAGGTGTGTCCGAAGAGGAAGTTGACACCACCGTAACCGTCCTTATGTCGCCACCGGGCAATCGGTAAACTGGATCGCCGTGAAATCGGCCTGCAATTCTTCACCGAATTCGAGAATGGTTTCGTCTTCGGCGTCGCGGAACCACCGCACGAGGACCTGATTGCCCGCCGAAGCCGCCTGATCCAGTGCATCGAACACGCTGAACAGCATTTTCGTGCTCGAACTGTTGAAGTACGTGAGCGTGACCTCGACCGTGATCGTGGCGTCGTGACTACCCGCCAGGTAGGCGCGCAGCTGCTCGATGATAGGGGCATAGAACGCGGCCGCATTCTCGGGATACGACTCGCCCCGGAACGTCAGCATGTTCTGATCGAATTGAAAATCGACTTCCGGCGACGTCGTCGTGGCCGCAATATAAAGATTATCCATGGCGCGTACTCGTCACTGGGTCAGATGATGGTCTTGAGGCAAAACAGCGTGGTTTCCGGGGCATCCACACGCGGATAAAAAGCGAACTCCAGCGGAGCGCTGGCGTCGCGTGCCATGGTCAGGAACCCGAGCCCCGCGCCTTTGCTTTCTTCCGGCGTATCCGCGCGCAGCGTCAGCTTGTAGGCCTGCTTGATTTCCTCGAACGACATGTTGCGCAACGGTTCGAGCCTTTCGCGCAGACTACTCACCGCCGACGTCGCAATCGGATTCATGCACAGCATCAGATGACGCTCGCCCTCCGTGCTGATGCACACCGCGCCCTCGCGAATTGCGCCGCCCTCGACGCCGCCCTCGACCAGCGAGTCCGACGAATAGTGGACGATATTCTGCGCGAGTTCGATAAACGACGAAAACAATTTGCGCCGGGTCGGTCCGCTGACCCCCGCCACTTCCAGTTGCAATTTCACGACTTCGCTCATGGCCGCGACGATGCTGTGAGAGAAGTAGCCTTTATGATAAAAAATCAGGTTGCGCCGCTGAGCGAGTTCAAAGAATGCGGCATCCTGTTCGAGGAGTTCAAACATGTTCATGGACTACCCTAAACGCGTGCAAAAAAGAGCGTGACGTCATCGCGGCGCGCCTGGGCGCCCTGCCATTCGGCCAAGGCGCGCTGCAGACCTGCGCAGATGACGGATAACGGTTGAACGCGGTTCTCGACAATGAGGCCGAGCGCCCGACGCTTTCCAAAAGCGATTTTTCGCGGACCGCCGATCTGATCGATCAATCCATCTGTCGAAACGAACAGCAGGCTGCCTGGCGGAAGCTCAACGGTGTTCAGCGCCCACGCGTAGTCCGCCTGACTGTCCACGTAACCCACGCCCATGCGCTCGCCCGCAATACTGTCGAACGCCTCGGCATCGGGCCGCAAAACGTGCAACGCAATACGTGCGCCGGAAAAATGCAATTGCCGCGCTTGCGCGTCGAACCAGAAGAACGCGGCGTCGAGGCCGTCGTTCGACTGCGGCGACTCGCCCGCCCCGTGCTCCTGACCGAGCAGACCCTTGACGTTGCGATTGACCGCCGCCAGCAGCGCGGCCGGGTCGCGCGGCCCGATCCGTTCGAGCGCCTGCGACAGCGAAGCCGAGGCCAGCAGCGTCATGAAGGCGCCGGGCACGCCGTGGCCGGTACAGTCGGCGACGGCGCAGAACCATCCATCGGGAAACGACGCAAAATGATAGAAGTCGCCGCCCACCACGTCACGCGGCTCCCAGACGAGGGCGGCATCCGCCAGCATGGACGACAACGCGTCGCGCGAAGCACGCAGCATGGCTTGCTGGATCACGCTCGCATATTCGATGCTCTGCATGATCTGACGGTTCTTTTCCGCCTGCACTTCGGCCACGGCGCCCAATAACTGAAAGCCGCTCGCCAGGCCGACGAAGCGGCCCTGCCGCGTCACGATGAAACCGTCGGACAGCGCCTTGTTGCCCGCCTCGACCGTCTTGAACGTCAGCGCCTCGATGCTCATGTCGGCGTCGACGATGAGCGGCTCCTTGTCCATGAAGGCGATACAGCTTTTCTTGTCGTAGAGCTCGCGATGAAACGGCTTGCTCATTTGCGACAGGAAAATATCGCGGTTAATCAGTCCGATCGGGCGATCGCCTTCCACCACGGCCAAACTGCCCATGTCACGCCGTGCATAGAAAATCTCCATGGCGAGGGAGTTTGAATCGGCGGCATCGACAGCGGGAAATTCCTGACACAAATCGCCGGCGCAACGCGGGCTTGCGGTGACTCCGGGGCGACGAAACTGCGCAAGCGCGGGGTGCATTTCGAGACTACCCGATGAACAAGAAATGAGCACGCTAATGCGTCTATATGTCAGTTTCGTTACGGTCAATAATTAAAGAAAGCCTCCTCCAAAGTGAAACGGGAGGTCGATTCGCTGAAAGGCCTGTTGCAAACGTTTTCCTCTTTGTTATTAACTTTTTGCGATTATTTGAGCGTGCGTTGCATCACGACGACTCAGGCGTGGCGGTGCTCCGTGAGCAGACGACGTCCCGGAGATAACGCTCCAGCAAGGTCACGTCCGTCGACGTGCCCCGCAACGCGATCACCTGGTCGGGGCGAATCAGCACCCATCCCTCGCCTTCGAAGCCGTAGCGCCGGCGCGCGTCGCCCGCCGGGTCGTCGGCGGTATCGAGCGTGACGCTTTGAACCGCGTCGGCGAACGGCGCGACGATGGCTTCGGCACGCCGCGCCTCGCTGCCGCGAAACACGACCAACGTGTGACGTGCATCCAGCAGCGGCCATAGCGTCCGCTGCTGCCCGTCGCTGGCCTGAGTCCAATGCAGATCGAGCGCACGCGTCCCCGGAAAACCGCGCGACGGATGCGCCGGCGCGCCGCCGAGCGCGACCAGCGGACCATCGTGATAGGTGATGTCCGTCTCGGCCATCTCGGTTCGCAAACGCTCCTGCAATGCCGGCAGGTGATCGAGCACGGACACCGCCGCGTCGCGCGCAAGACGCGCCAGCGGATGCGGCGCCATGCCGACATGCAGCAGTCGCGCCGCGTTGTCGATCACACGGCGCGCCACGGGCCGCCGCTCGGCCTCGTAACTGTCGAGCAGCGTGGCGGCCTCGCCGCGCCCCTGGAGCACGTAGGCTAGCTTCCAGCCGAGGTTCGCCGCGTCCTGTATGCCCGTGTTCATACCCTGCCCGCCCGCCGGACTATGAATATGCGCGGCGTCGCCGGCGAGAAACACGCGCCCCTCGCGATAGCGTGCCGCGAGCCGCTCATTGATGCGGAAAGTCGATAACCAGCCGGGCTCCGACAGCGTCGCGTTCGGTGGCCCGTGGCGCGTCACCTTCTGCTGGAGTTCATCGAGCGTCGGCGGCTCGTCGCCTCGCGACGCCGCGTCGTGGCCGACGCGGCGGCTGATTACGCGCCACACGTCATGCGCGAACGGAAACAGCGCGACCGTGCCGCCGTCGTGCCACCAGATGTGAATGCTGTGCTGATCGAGCTCGGCGCCTGCGATACGTACGTCCCCGAGCAGATAGGTGTCGGGTTCCGTATCGCCTTCGAACGCGATATCGAGGGCGTGTCGCACCGCGCTGCGCGCGCCGTCTGCGCCGACCAGCCACGATGCGGCCGCTTCCTCGATCCGGCCGTCCGCCTGTTTTAGCGTGGCCGTCACGGTATCGGCTGTCTCGCTCAGACCGGTCAGCTCTACACCACGCTCGATCACGCCGCCCATCTCGACAAAGCGCGCCGTGAGAATCGCTTCGGTGCGCGACTGCGGCAGCAGGAGCGGTTCGGGATGCGCACTGTCGATGCCGTCTTTCATGGACACGCGCGCCAAGCGCCGCGCGCCGTCGCCGAAGGTCACCGCGCTCATGGCGACGGCCGCCTCGTCGAACGCCGCTTCAACGCCGAGGCTGCTCAGCAGTTCCAGGCTCGCCGGCCACACCGCGAGCGCTTTCGACAGGTCCGCGGGTTGCTCCAGCCGGTCGATCACCCGCACCGCGATGCCGTAATGGCGTAGCGTCAGCGCCAGTGTCAAACCGGTCGGCCCGGCGCCGACGATCAAAACCGGAACGCGATAATCCATGGCCAGTTCCTCGCAAAAGTGGGCGGGCATCGGCGTGGCGGAGCGTGATCGACGATCGGACGGCGGCGCGGATGCACGACAGTACCCTCAGCCTGGTAATCTTTGGCACGGAACGCAAGGGCTAATGCTGGGCACGACATAGGCCCGGCGCATGACCTGTTTCCCGCCATGCGAAGTTTTCGTGGCGGTCGAACCGAACCGGCCGCCCGTCTTACGCGTCGTTCGCGACCGCCTGTTCCTCACGCGCGTATTGCGCAGGCGGCCGGCCGACGTGCCGCGTGAACGCCACGCTGAAGGTGCTGGCCGAGCTGTAGCCGACGCGCTGCGCCACTTCGGCGACGCGGCCCTCGTTGCGGCGCAGCAGGTCTTTTGCGAGCGCCATGCGCCACGCGAGCAGGTATTCCATCGGCGCGACGCCGACTGCACGGCTGAAGCGCTCGAAAAACGTCGACCGCGACAGCGCGGCTTCTTTCGCGAGTTCCGCCACCGTCCACGCGTGTGTGGGGCGTTCGTGCATGCCACGGATCGCTGCCGCGAGCCGGCTGTCGGCGAGTCCGCGCACCAGACCCGGCGATGCGTTCGTTCCCGCCGTTGAGCGCAGCGCCTCGATCAACAGCACTTCCAGCAGCCGCGACAGCACGACCTCGCGCGCGGGCCGCTGCTCCTGCGATTCCTCGCGCACCAGTTGCACCAGCGTGGCCAGCCGATGCTCGCCGCGAACGCGCACGATTTGCGGCAGTAGCGAAACCAGCAGCGACGCATCCGGCGAGCCGAAGCGGCAGTGGCCCGCCATCATGCGCGTGTCGATCGGGCGGTCCGGCGCGCCGATCCGGTATTCGCCGCTGCCGAGCGCGACCGGGACCGACGTCTCGATGCCCGACGGCGGCGCTTCGAGGCTGGCGATCGCGACGCCGTATGCCGCGGGAATCAGGACGAAATCGCCGGACAGCAGTTCGAGCGGCGCGTGTCCGTCGATCGTGATGCGGCACCCGCCTTCGAGAATCGCGCAGTAGAACGGCTGGCCCGCATCCGAACGACTGACCCGCCAGGGGCTCGCGCTGTGGACGAGTTTGGAGAACCGCGCGCTGGGTTGCAGCAACGTCACGACTTCGGCCAAGGGATCGATCATCGCCGGACTCCTGCCAATGAAATTCGGATTGTCGATTGTAGCGAGTACGGCGCTGGCGATCTATCGTATGAGCACACCCCACCCCAATCATCGGAGTTTCCATGAAAACCGTGCTGATTACCGGCTGCTCTTCCGGCTTCGGCCTCGAAATCGCCCGCTACTTTCTCGCGCGGGACTGGCAAGTCATCGCCACCATGCGCACGCCGCGCGCCGACGTGCTGCCGGCTTCGGAGCGCCTGCGTGTGCTGGCGCTCGACGTCACGAATCCGGACAGCATTCGCGCAGCCGTCGAGGCCGCAGGTCCGATCGACGTGCTCGTCAACAACGCGGGTTTCGGCGCGGCGTCACCGGCCGAACTCGTGCCGCTCGAGACGGTGCGCGAGGTCTTCGAGACCAATACCTTCGGCACGATTGCGTTGACGCAGGCGGTGCTGCCGCAGTTTCGGCAACGTCGAGCGGGCGTGGTCGTGAATGTCACGTCGAGCGTGACGCTGAAGGCCTTGCCGCTGCTCGGCGCGTATCGCGCGAGCAAGGTCGCGGTGAACGCCTTCACCGAATCGATGGCGCTGGAACTCGAACAGTTCGGCGTGCGGGTGCGTCTCGTGCTGCCGGGACGGGCGCCCGACACGCGTTTCGGCGACAACGCGCGCGCTCACATGCACGGTTTCGACCATGAGGCTTATGCCGGCCTCGTCAGGAGCGTCTTCGCGCAGCTGCAAGATACGTCGTCGCCGATCACCCACGCACAGGACGTCGCGGAAGCGGTGTGGCGCGCGGCGACCGATCCGTCTTCGCCCTTGCGTATTCCGGCGGGCGCGGATGCCGAACAGTGGGCGGCCGAGGCTGGCTGAACGAATGATGCGCGGCTCGACTGCTTCGAGCCACGCAATACGACAAGGAGAGGCTCATGCAGGACAAACCTATTGCACTCGTCACCGGGGCGAATCAAGGCATCGGTCTTCAGATCGCCAAGGACCTCGCGGCGCACGGCTTCACGGTACTGGTCGGATCGCGGGACCTGGCGCGCGGCGAAGCAGCGGCCAGCGAGGTGGGGCCAGACGCCCGCGCGCTTCAACTCGATGTGACGGATCAGGCCTCTATCACGGCCGCGGCGGAACGTATTCGTGCGGAACTGGGCCGGCTCGACGTGCTCATCAACAACGCCGCCATTTCGAATACCAGCAAGCAGCCCGGCCAGTCCGTCGAGGAGTACGCGAAAACGACCCGCCCGAGCAACGTATCGCTCGATGAAATGCGCGCGGTGTGGGACACCAATGTGTTCGGCGTTCTCGCGGTTTATCAGGCGATGCTGCCGCTTCTGCGACGGGCGCCGGATGCCCGGATCGTCAACGTCTCGAGCGGCGTCGGCTCGCTGACGACGAACTCGGACCCCGCCTTCCCGTACCGTGCGATTTTTGGACCTGTCTATCCGGCGTCCAAGACGGCGCTCAACGCACTGACTCTAGCCATGGCTCTCGAACTGGAGCCGGAAGGAATCAAGGTCAATGCCGTTTCTCCGGGCTTCACCAAAACCAATCTCAATGGCTATGCGGGCACGGAGACGGTGGAGGAAGGGGCTCGCGAGGCGGTGCGCGTCGCGCTGCTCGGTGCGGACGGCCCAACGGGACAATTCACGCGATGGGAGAACCAGACGATTCCGTGGTGAGCGGACTTCAGGCGTCACTTTTGCTACTCAGGTCATGGCTGCTTTCGTCTGGCTGAGGAGGAGTAGCAATGGAAACGAATCTTCATACCACGGTGGGTTGGTTATCGACGCCGTTCGTCGATGCCGACTTCACTCCGCCGCAGCACAGCCGACGAGGAAAGCTTCGCACGCTTCTGCTTCTGCTTTTGCTGCTGCTTCCGCTTCTCGCGCTCTTCGACGGGTTAAGTACCGCGCTTGCGCAGCAACAACAACAGGCGTCCACCGTGGACACCACGCATGCGAACCACAAGGCCGCGAACAACGCGCCCCTCGATCGCTCCGGCAAAGCTCGCAAAGGGACAGCCTCTTACTATGGAAAGAAGTTCTACTCGAAAAAAATGGCCGACGGCACGCGGATGAATCCTCAGTCCAATGTCGCCGCCAGCAAGACGCTGCCGATCGGCACGCAGGCCAAAATCACGAACCTGGACACCGGCGCGAGTGCGGTGGTGGTGATCAAGGATCGCGGGCCCTATGTCAAAGACCGGATCGTCGATGTATCGCCCAAGACCGCCGATAAACTCGGCTTGAAAGAGAACGGCACCGCGCCGGTGGAAGTGAAGCCGGTCGAAGTCCCGCAGTCCGACGGTAGCGTGAAGCCGGGCGCGGGCGCGGTGCAAACGCCGGGCGGCAAGTAGCCGCCCGGCGGTTCCGAACTCACTGCGCCGGCAGGTTGCCGACACATTGCTGCAACACCTCGCAAAGCTGTTCGAAAGAGACGGGTTTCACCAGATGACGCTCGAATCCCGCCTCACGCGTTTTAACGCGGTCGTCCGCCTGCCCCCACCCCGTCAGCGCAACCAGTGACGTTTGCGCAAGCGTCGTGCGCGCACGCAACTCGCGAGCGAGTTGTATCCCGTCCATGTCCGGCATGCCGATGTCCAGCACCGCGACGCGTGGCTCGAATACCTTCACCGCCTCAAGCGCTTCAGCGCCGCTATGAACCACGCGGGTCGTGCAGCCGCTCATGTCGAGCAGCATGCCGAGGCTCATCGCGGAATCGACGTTGTCGTCGACGATAAGAACGCGAAGTCCTTCGAAGCGCATCGGCTCCGTTACTCGGGTGGACGATTTCACGTGTACGGGTTTCTCCACAATCGGCAGATAAACGGTGAATGTGCTCCCCAGACCTCGTCCGGGGCTTTCGACGGCAATATCGCCGCCCTGAAGTTCCATCAAACGTTTCGCGAGCGCCAGGCCGACGCCCAAGCCCTCGCCGCTAGCTTGAGGCGCGTCGAGTCGCTCGAACAATCGGAACAGCTTCGGCAAATCCGTTGCCGCGAGTCCGTTGCCGTTGTCGGATACGCGAATCACCACGCGGTTCTCGTCGCGGCCGATCTCCAGTTCGATACGACCACCGGACGGCGTGTAGCGCGCCGCGTTGTTCAGCAGATTCGACAGCACCTGCGTGAGCCGCACCTGATCGGCGTGAACGTGCAACCGCTCCGGCGGATAGCGCACGCGCAGCGCATGGCCGCCTCGATCGAGTAAAGGCCGGCTCAACTCAAGCGCCGAGCGCACGGTGTCTTCGACGTCGATCTCCGTTCGCGACAACTGCAACGCGCCGCTGCTGATGCGCGCCACTTCCATCAGATCGTCGACCAGTCGAACCATGTGATCGACTTGCCGGTCGAGCATGTCCAGGATCGGCAACGATGTTTCAGCCGCGCCCGCGCATCGCAGAATTTGCAGGCCGTGTCGAACCGGCGCGAGCGGATTGCGCAACTCATGGGCCAGCGTGGCGAGAAACTGGTCTTTCATACGGTCGGCGTCGAGCAGCTTTTCGCGGCTCTCACGGAGCGCGTGCTCCGCTTCGACGCGAGCCGTGACGTCACTGGCCGCACCGAACCACTCGACGATCTTGCCGTCGGCGTCGAACAGCGGCACCGCTCGCGAGTGCGCCCAGCCCCACGTGCCATCCACCTTTGCGACGCGATGCTCGAGCTCGAACATGGTGCGCGATTGGAGCGCCAGCTGGATCGCGCCGAGGAGCCTGGGTTGATCGTCCGCGTGGACATAGTTGCGCACCCAGTCTTCGCTGACATCGGTCGTATCGCGCAGGAAACCGCGGCCGTCCAGCGCACGCATCAATTTCCAGTCGGGACTCATGCGATAAAGCGAGTACGACGTGGCGGTGACCAATGCGCGCAGACGCGCCTCGCTCAGACGCAGGGCCTCTTCCGACCGCGCACGCTCGATCAGATCGGCCGTCAGTCGCGCCATGATGTCTATCAGGCTCAACTGGCGCTCGTCGGGTTCGTGAAAGCGGCTCCAGTGGGTGGAGATCATGCCGATGAAAGCGCCGTCGCGAGAGCGCAGCGGCGTGGACTGCATGGCCTTGATGCCGGTCTCGCGAAACACGTCGAGGTCGACCGTGTCGCAAAACGGTGCGTGGTGTTCGATATCGGCGACCACGACGCGTTCGCCACAGGCCCACGACTCGCCGCAACTGGTCGTCGATTCGATCAGGACCGTGCGCCAGTGGTCGGCCGCGTGAGCCGTGAAGCCGCTGTGCGCGAGAAGGTGCAGATGCGGTTCCTGCGTGCCCGCCGACATGTCGAGCATCTGCAGGCTGGCAAAGTCCGCGCTCATCAGCACACGGGCCGTCTCGACGACCTTGGCATAGAGCGACGGTAAATCGTGACGTTCGAGCAGCGAGAGCGATAGTTCGTGCAGCAGGCGGCTGTCGTTGAGATCGGCGGGTAGCGAGCCTAACGGCTCGGCGCTGTCGCTGCGGTTGTTGTCGCGTATGCTTGGGTCGCCGCGGAGCCGGGATTCGAGCGGCTTTACGATTCCTGGGAGTGGCGTCATTCGGCTTGGATGCGTTGATTTGGTTGATGCATTATAGGTTGAGTGCGTGAGGGGATGGCGCGCAAGGTACAGGACATAACCGTGGTGGACGCAACGGGTTTGCCTGGAGTCACGCGCTACCGACGATTGCTTCATCCACCGGATTTTTCGCTCTCTAACAGCCTGGAACCCTGACATGCAGCCCACCATCGACGAAATCCTTGCCCTCGATGTACTCACGTTACGTGAACACACGGAACTGGCCGGCGATGTCTTCGATACGGATCGGCAACGCTTGCGCTTGCAACTTTCCCTGAACGACAGCGAGGTGTGCTCAGTGCGACGCGAAGGCGTGCTGGTCGCCTATGCAACGCTTCGACCGGAGTCGGAGAACTGCTGGTTCGTAGGCGCATTTAGCACGCACCCTTTGCACCGAACCGCTACGGTTGTATCCGAGTTGCTTGCGAAGGTCGCCACGCTCGCAAGCGAACGGGGAATCGCCGAACTCAGAAGCCATGTCTATAAGACCAACCGCCTGTCCGTCGCTTTCCACCGCAAACTCGGTTTTCAGATTACGCGTGAGAACGAAAAGGCTATCGAGTTCTTCACGTCAGTGTCGAAGCTTCGCGAACGGCCGGCAATTCGGCGCGCGGCCGGCGGTAACGCTGCAACGCCGGCTATGCCTTGCGCATGACCCGAATAGATACCCGAAGAAAACAATCGCGCGTCGCGCATGACCACTGCGCCCGTCCATGTGCAAAGTCACGATGCGAGCTTGTAAAGGAACCATGAGTTGCCTATGTTCCTACGTGGGTCGCCGCACACGAATTTGAAATCTGGCCGACCGACTATTCTCGTGAACGATCGCCACATTCCGGAGAACACCCGTCATGGTCGAGAACAAAAGGATTCACGCCGCGCTCCTCGTCGCCGCGTTCACAGCGATCGCCGCAATGGCCCCAGCGTGTTCCGCGGAAAACACCACCGACTGGCTGGCGAACACCTACGGCACGCTCGCTGCCCACGTGGGTAACACCGCGCGCTCCATGTGGGTCGCGCCCGAAGGCGTCATCTATACGGCTTCCATGTGGGACGAGTACGAGGGCGGTGTCGCTTTCTACCAGGCGGGCAAAAGCCTCGGCGCGATCGGTGCCCACGGCGAGTTTCAAGGGAGCGCGATCACGGGCAACGCGACATCGATCTTTGTAGCATTGCAGCCGGGTGGAACATTTGGAAGCGGTGCGGTGGGACGATACAACCGCACCACCAAAGCTCGCGATCTGTTGATTCAAGTGAGCGCGTTTAACAACCTGCCGCGCGTCGACGTCGTGACTGGACTCGCCACGGCGGGCTCGCTCCTCTACGCCAGCGACTTCTACGGCAATCGTGTCCGCATCTTCACTACCGCCGGCGTCTGGCAGCGGGATATCAACATGACGGGCCCCGGCGCTCTCGCCGTGGATAACGCAGGCAACGTCTGGGTGGCGCAGAAGAGCGACGGCTCGATCGTCGGGTTCAGTCCAGCCGGCGCACTGTTGAACACGATCCGGATGCCAGCCGGGTCGCAGCCGTCGGCGCTCTATTTCGACGCGTCGTCGGGGCAACTCATGGTCGGCGACGAAGGCCCCGACATGAACATCAAGCGCTACACGCTCTCGGGCACACCGGTGCTGGCCGGTACATTCGGCATTCAGGGCGGTTATCTCGACACCACGACGGGCATCAAAGGGCAGGTCGGCGACAAGCGCTTCACTCGCGTCACCGGCATCGGCAAAGACACCGCGGGCAACCTGTATGTCCTCAACAATCCGTGGGGTGGAAGCTGGGATCTCGGCCGCGACGGAGGCACCGACATTCACGCTTACAACAACGCCGGGCGCCTTCAATGGAAGCTTCAATCTCTCAACTTCGAGGGAATCGCCGCGCCGGACCCGGCTACCGACGGCCTCTACTTCTATAGCGGCACCAACATCTACAGTGGCACTGCGGGCGGAACCTTCGTAGCGAACACCGTCGATCCGATCGCCTATCCGTCCGATCCGCGCATCGACATCAACGATCGCTCACGGGACGAGCACTTCGGTCTGCTCGCCAGCGTCGGCGCAAACCGCATTCTCGTGGCGACGGGCCAGAATCCCGATACCTACTACTTCTTCCACTTCAATGCCGCGAATGGCTACATCGCCATACCGGACGCCACACTTCCCGGGCCGGCGTTCAAGACCACGGCATCCGTCAGAGACGGGTTCTGCATCGACAGTAAGGGCGGCGTGTGGGCCGGCCTCGACAAGACCGGGAACATCTACCACTATCCGCTGATCGGCTTCGACGCCAGCGGCAAGCCAACATGGGGGCCCGGTATCGCCATTCCCATTCCCGAGAGCGTCAAGCCGTTGACGCGCATCGTCTACCTGGCGGACAGCGACACGATGATTCTCGGCCAGGGCGTTGTCGGGGGCACAGACTGGACAGCGATAGGCACGCGGATCGAGGTGTATCACGGCTGGAGTGCGGGCAATACGACGAAACCCAATCCGGTGGTCAACCTCCCCCACGTCGGCGCCAAGTCGATTGACGCAGCCGGCAACTATCTATTCGTCGGCTACTGGTTCGGTAGTGGAGAAGCGTTGCCGAACATCGACGCTTTCAATCTCGGCACAGGCAACCTCGATACCACGTTGGTCAACACGAGTCCCGCTACGGTCGACACCAGCAGTGCCATCGATTCGATGTACGGCGTCAGAGCATACCTTCGATCGACGGGCGAGTACGTCGTCACGAAGAACAACGTCAAGGGGTCCAGCATCACGGTGTATCGATGGACGCCTTGAGCGGCCCGTCGAACACTTGACGCGCGATCAGGAAGTTACCGCGAGCACGCTCGCTGGCATGACTCAGATCGTCGTCTTGCCAGAAGATCGTGCGTAAAGCACTCACCCGCTCATTGCGCCCAATACGCTCATGATTTCCTCGGCAAGCAGGAGGCTCGCAAGGCCGTGCCCGTGTTTCTCGCGACGAACGAGGGAAAGGGTGTTCTTACTGAATGCCCGGTCGCGAATCTGCCGATAGGTGAGCAGCTCCTGGCGATGCTCCTCCGCGATATCGAACTTGCTGAGAAACGCGATGCTCTCGCTGGCCGCCGCAAGACGCTTCATCGTCTCGATCGAATTCGTCCGGAAGGCGGGCTCGACGTTCAGTCCCGCTTCCTGGAAGGTATCGGCGACGATGCCGTGCATCAGCATGGACCGGTCAGCGAAGATCAGCGGATAAGAGGTGCAGAAGGCCAGCGGTATCGACTCCATGCGCGCCAATGCATGCGTTGGCGCGATCACGGCGCCGAGGCTCGTGTCCATTTCCCACAGGCTTTCCAATTGCGGCGAAGGCGGCAGGTTGAAGCCGAGACCCAGATCGGCTTCGCCGCTGCTGAGCGCATCCGCGATTTCGCGCGTGAACATGACCCTGATCGAAATCTGAATGTGAGGGTGGCTCGCACAGAAACTCGTCGCGGCCGTGGAGGCAATACCGCTCGCCAGACCGGTCACGGTGGCGATGATGACCTCGCCTTTCTGCAGCGTCTTGAGATCGCGTATCTCGGCTTCGACCTGGCGGTATTCGAGAATGGTCTTGCGCACATGGGCGAGCAGGATCTCTCCCGCCGGCGTGGGCCGCAGTCCGCGCGGCAGACGCTCGAACAGCGGCTCGCCGATCTCCTCTTCGAGAATCAGAAGATGCTTGTTGATCGCCGACGGAGCAATGTGCAGTTTTTCGCCGGCGCCACGGATGGAGCCGGAACGCGCGACCTCGTCGATATACCGCAGCAAGCGTGAATGAAGCATGTTCGTCTGTCCCCCGGCTGGCTTCAGCGTACTCGAAAAGTGCACGCTCCGTGCAAAAAACGTTTCTTTTTATAAACGCTCAGTTCGGTCCTAATGACATCAGCCGCGGGCGTAGGCGCTGAGAAGTCGACAAGGGAACGACCTGCTCCGAGCGACCTTTTCAACACCTATATCGACCCGACGTGGTTTGTTGCGGCGCGACAGAAGCAGATTCAATCCATTTAGGAAGAGAGACAACCATGTATCAAGAAGTCAGCGAGAGAAGCGTCACGGCAGCGGGACCGCATGGCGAGGTCAATGCCCATTACGATCAGGTGAGAGCGATCTTTGAGGTTCTCAACGGCAGGAAGGAGGCCGATCTTCTCCTGAAGAATCTGAACATTCTCGATGTCCACAGCGAATCGGTTTATCAAGGGTCCATTCTCGTTTACAACAAGCGCATCATCGCCTTGAATCCCGACGAAACGGCTATCAAGGTGCGCGAGGTTTTCGACGGAGAAGGTCTTTACGCCATTCCGGGTTTGATCGACGCCCACGTTCACTTCGAAGCCCAGTTGGCCCATCCGGCCGCGTTTGCTGAAGCCATCGTCCCCTGCGGTACGACCACCATTTTCTCCGAGTGCCTCGACTTCGTGAGCGCGGCAGGCGCGGACGCAGTGCAGGCCACCGAGCAGCTTTTCAAAAACCACGACCGTTTGCCGTATCGGGTATTTGCGTTTGCACCGGGCAAGAAAACCTCGGTGGAAGTCACCGATGCGCTGCTAAAAATGGACCCTATCATCGGACTCGGCGAACTCGCGCACCTCACCTACAGCGTGGGCAATGACGACGACTTCCGGAAATCGGCTCTGGGGCGCGCCAAGGGCGGCTTTATGAACACGCACTGGGGCGTGACCACGCTGTCGGACATGATGTTGAACTACATGCCCGCGATCGGCGCGTTCGCCAACCATGATGTGTGGAAAGAGGACGACATCGAAAAAAGCGTGCGTTACGGCCTGCAGACGCAAATCAAGTTCGGCGTTGGCAGCCCCGAAGTCATCAAGATCATGCTGCGCGCCATCGTCAAACGAAAGTGGCCTGCCGAGAATTTCCAGCTGTGCGCCGACAATATTTCGGTGGACCGGCTGTTGACGAAGGGCCACATGGACTGGATCGTTTCGCTGTGCGCCGAAATGGGCATTGAGCCGATCAAGGCGATCAAGATGGCCACGCTCTACACGGCGCGCGCGTTCCGGATGGACAACAAGTTCGGTTCGCTGACACCGGGCCGATTCGCCGATATCGTGTTAACCGACAGCCTGTCGAAGATCAACCCGCGTTTTGTCTTCAAAGATGGTGAACTGGTTGCCAAAGATCGCAAGCTGCTGAAGCAGGCCGACATCGACTATTCCGGCATGGTGAGAAAGGCCGTGCCGGGTCTCGGCGACCTGACGCCGGAACAGCTAGACCTGGCGCCGCTGGAAATCTCCGCGGATGGTCAGCAGGCCAAGGTGTATCTGTTCGACGTCTATGGCCGCGGCCACGAAAAGTTCTTCCAGGAAGTGTGGGTGCCATTCCGTGACGGCAAGGTCGTCCCCGAATTGGGCGGTGTCAGGCTCAACCGGATCGCCGTCGTGCAGCGATATGCCAATGGCAAGCGCCATGTGGTCAATGGTCTGTTCAAAGGCGTCTATATTGATCGTGGCGCCGTGGCGACGTTCTGGCCGGCGCCTAAAGCCTACTTCGTGGCGGTTGGTCAGGATAGCGAGGAAATGTGCCACTGTCTTCAGCAGGTCGACGGCTATGCAGGCGGCTGCATCGTCACCGAGAATAAGCAGGTGAAGGCCGTGCTGCCGCTGGAGATCTACGGTGTCCAGGCCAACATGAACCTCGCGGAACTGCTCAAGGCGACCCGCGAGATTGACGCCGCCCTCGAAGCAATGGGGAACCACAACGAGGGCGAGCCCGTGGTGAACAAGCTGCTGACGCTGTTCATCTCCCTCGACCGTTTCGGTTTCATGGCTTGACGTAGTCCCGCAGTAGCTTCAGGTCCGCCGGGGGCACGAATCCCCCGGCGGCCCGAGCAGCGAAGGTGGAACCGGCGCGGTTGACGGGATATGCCGCGGAATACCCCCACAATAACGTGGCGTGCCGTTGCCGAGACTGGCGGACGGCACCGCACGAAGCAGGCAGACAACGAAGGGACAGTCATGGCGCACCATGCAAGGGAAGCTGAAGTCATTGATAGCGGCAGTCTGACACGGCGCTGGTTCACGTACGTCGTTGGCATTTACATATTGACCATGGGAATCAGTCTGGCAATCAGGGCGGGCATCGGTATTTCGCCGCAAAGCAGCCTGACCCGCACCATGACACTGGTGTACCCGCATCTGAGTCAGGGAACGTACAACTTCATTCTCGAGTTGTTCATGTTGTTCCTCACCTATCTGGTTGCGCGTAAGGATTTCACCCTGAAGAACTTTGCCTCGTTGATTCCGGCTTTCGTGCTGGCGACGTGCCTCGATCTGAACCTGATGCTGACCCGGTCGATCGGGTTTCAGGACTATTTCATGAAGTTCCTGCTGCTCGCCTTCGCCGACGCGTTGCTTGCGTTTGGCCTGTTCCTGATGATCCGTGCGAATCTGGTCCTCATGCCGATCGACATGTTCGTCAACACACTCTTCAAGCGGACGGGCTTCAGATGGGGGGACATCAAGACGAGTTTCGATTGCACGCTTCTGGTTATTAGCGCTGCGATCGGTTTCGCGCTTCTCGGCGGCCCCAGGTTCATTCGCGAAGGCACGTTCATGAACGCGATTCTGGTGGGACAGTACATCAAACTCTATTTCTTCCTGTTCCAGAAAGTCAAAACGGCGATTTCGTCCTATCAGCGAAGATCGCTGGAACATCGAACTTACTGACTTCACGTAGTGTGTTGTTGATGTTCATGGTCGTGTGATCGCCTGCGGATAGCTTCCGGCGCTCCGCTGTTTCTGATCTGCGACCGCCTGGCGGGCACCGATTCCCGTTCCGGCTGTCCGCTTTCGCCTCCGCTATGACTCCGATTTCGAGACGTCGATCATGACGTCGGCATTCACTCGCCCCTTGAAAAGAGAACACACCATGCTTATGGAACGCGCTTGCATTGTCACGATGAAAAGAATCTGTCGAATTGCCGCGACCATCGCCTGCATCGCAATAGCGACGCAGACACACGCCCAATCGAGCGTTCAGATTTATGGAATCGTCGACACCTGGGTCGGCGTCCAGAGATACCCCAGCAAATCCGTCAGTTGGCAGGAAGGCGGCGGCGGTTTGTCGACTTCGTTCTGGGGGTTTGGCGGCAAGGAGGATCTGGGCGGCGGTTACAAGGCAATTTTCGCTATCGAGGGCTTCTTCCGCCCGCAGAACGGCGCATACGGTTCCTTCAACGGCGATCCGCTCTTCTCGCGCAATGCTTATGTCGGGCTCTCGACACCAGCGGGCACGATCACGCTTGGACGCCAGAGCAGTCTGTTGTATTTGCAGGCCTGTCAGTTCAATCCGTTCTACGCGTCGTTCACGTTTTCCCCGACCATTGTCCAGATGTATGCGGGGCTAGGCACCTATCCGGCGTACAAGACCGATCAAGGGATCATAGGCGGCACCGCCTGGAGCAATGCAATCCAGTACGGCACGCCGGAATTGCGCGGTTTGACCGGGCGCGCAATGTACGCATTCGGCGACAGCAGCACGGGCAATGGCAGCAAACAATATTCGGTGCAAGCTTCTTATCGCAATGGGGGTTTCGCCGCCGGCGGCATCTATCAATACGCGAACTTCAACTCGACGGCAGGCGATCTGAATGCTCTGCTCAAGGGATTTCATAGTCAGTCGGCAGCGCAGTTGGCTGCTTCATATGAATTCTCGATTGCCAAGCTATATGGCGAATACACCTATACGAACGACAACGTGATCAACAGGAACTTCCACGTGAATATGTTCGAGGGCGGGCTGTCGATTGCTGTCGGCACCAGCAGAATTCTCGCTTCATACGCGTATTCGCGCGATTCCGGCGGATTCAACCAGACGCGCCAGACTGCCTCTCTGGGATACGACTACCCGCTTTCCAAGCGCACCGATCTGTATGCGGTGTATATGTCCGACCGGTTTGCCGGGATGTCGTCAGGCGAGACGGCCGGAGTCGGGATCCGCTCCCGGTTCTAGGCATACCCGCGTGCGTCGACTAACTCATAACGGTGCGGCCTGATCGCATCTTGCCATCAGGCCGCACCACCCACACTTATTGCAGCCGCGCCTTCAACTCATTCGCAAGTTGGCGGGTAGCGGCCTTCGTCGGCGCGTCATTCGCCAGCGCATTCAGCAAACCGAAATCATGGATCGTGCCGTCGTATCGCACGGTCGTCGCTTCATCACCCGCCGCATCGAGTTTGCGACCGTAAGCCTCGCCCTCATCGCGCAACACGTCGTTCTGCGCAACCTGAATCAGCGCGGGCGGCAATCCTTTCAACTGATCCACAGACGCGCGCAGTGGCGACGCATAGATCTCGTTGCGCTGATTCTGATCTTTCGTGTACGCGTCCCAGAACCACTTCATCATCGGACGCGTCAGGAAATGCCCTTCCGGGAAGGCGTTATACGATCCATCGTTGAAGTTGTTATCCGTGACGGGCCACATCAAGCCCTGAAAACGGATGTCCGGGCCGTGTTTGTCTTTAGCCATCAAGCTGACCACTGCCGCCATGTTGCCACCCACGCTATTGCCGACCACAGCGAGGCGGTTACCGTCCACACCGATTTCGCTACCGTGCGCGGCCACCCATTTCGTGGCGGCATAGGCCTGGTTGATTGCAACCGGATAGCGCGCCTCGGGCGAAGGCGTGTAGTTCACGAAGACCGCGACCGCGCCGGACTGCACCACGAGGTCGCGCACCAGTCGCTCATGCGTCGGGAAGTCACCGAGAATCCAGCCGCCGCCGTGGAAAAACATGAAGACCGGCAACGTGCCCGTCGCGCCCTGCGGCTTGACGATAGTAATGGGCACGCTGATGCCGTCCTGCTCGATCGTCTTGTTGGACACGTCGATACCGGAAAGGTCGACTTTCACGCCGTTCTGTGCGCCGACCAGGACTTCACGCGCCTTCGCCGGCGACAGTGTGTTGATTGCCGGCCCTTTGCCGCTGTTAAGCGCGGCGAGGAACTGGCTGGTGACGGCGTCGGGCGTTGCCGGGCTCGGCGTAGCGGCGAAGCTCGTGTTGGCGGCGAGAACGGCAGCGGCAAGAATGAGGGGCTTGAAGGTCTTCATGGTTCGCAACTTCCAGTGGAGGGTGTGAGTTTGCTTAAAGGAAAAGAGAGACCGCCGCCGCTCAAACGATCGTGAGCGTGACGTCGATATTGCCGCGGGTAGCGTTCGAATACGGGCAAACCCCATGCGCCTTGTCGACGAGTGCCTGAGCCGCGTCGCGCTCCATGCCCGGCAGCGAAATCTTCAGTTCGACTTCGATACCGAAGCCGTTCGGGATCGCGCCGATGCCGACGCTGCCGTCGATAGCGACATCTTTCGGAATGGCGATCTTGTCGCGCACCGCAACAAACTTCATTGCGCCGAGAAAACACGCGCTATAACCGGCGGCGAACAATTGCTCTGGATTCGCGCCTTCACCACCGGCACCGCCCAGTTCACGCGGCGTGACGAGCTTGAAGTCGAGCTTGCCCTCGGGGACCACGGCGCGGCCGTCACGGCCTCCGGTGGCGTGAGCGTGAGCGCGGTACAGAACGTTTTCAATCGACATGATGAAACTCCTAAAAATTTGATTTATCAATCTACTACTAGATAGATTTACACCCACACAAAAAACCAACATCCAGCGTTTTTCCTACACAACTTATCTATGTGTAGATAGACAAGCGGCCCAGATAAAAGGTGGCACGCCACCTCTTTTATTGCAATTACCTGACAACCTTGACCGTGGTCTCGACGTCTTCAAGACGAGCCTTGGTCTTGAACAATCGGCTCGCCAACACACTCCCCTGGTAGGCGGCAAAAAGCGCACGCGCGGCGTTTTCGGGCTTGCCGTTGATCGCCAGCGTTCCTTCTTCAACGCCTTGCACCAGCACCTTGGTGAGCCACCGCTCATTAGCCTTAAAAAAAGCTTGCACTGCCTGCCGGATGTCGTCCGGCAGCGATTCGATGTCCGCTGCGAGCATGCCGCACAGGCAGATCTGATCGCCGTCGCCCAAGGTCTTGCCGAACAGCTTGGTGTACTTGCTGAGCTTGGCGTCCGCGGGCAACGTGTCGCCAATCGCGTTCATCGAACTCAGTACTTCGTCGCTGTACGAACTGACCGCCTCCAATACCAGATCGTCTTTCGACGGAAAGTAGTAGTGAATGCTCGCCGTTTTGATTCCAACCAGGTTGGACAGATCACGGTAGCTGAAACCGTTATAGCCGCGCAGCATGATGAGCGTGACTGCGTGGTCCAGAATCTGCGAGCGTACGGGCGATGGCGTGTTCATGTGCCAAACTTTATCTACCTGTAGATAGATAGTCAAGCATTTTTTTTGCGCCCATGCGTGACATGGGCGCTCGTGGGTTCGAAGCCGTCTGGACCGACCTACGCGCTGATTTTTACTTTTCCCGCCGCATGGGCGCTCACCTTGCTCAAATCAAACGGGGTGTCTCTCAATCGCTGCCCCGTCAACTTGAACACCGCATTCGCTACCGCCGGCGCGACCGAAGGACTCGACAACTCCCCTACTCCACCCGGTTTCGACGGATCGCCTTGCACGATCTGAATATCGATCTCAGGCATGTCGGTCATCCGCATCACGCGATAGGTATCGAAGTTCTTCTGCTCGACCTGCCCATGACGAATGTCGATGCGATCACCAATAGCATGTCCTAGGCCCCACATCAGCCCGCCATACAACTGTTCCTCGACGCCACCCGGCGAGACCGCCAAGCCGCAGTCCGCGACGCAGGTCAGCTTGTCGATCACAACGGTATTCCCGTTACGCTTCACTCGCGCAACCACGGCCACATAGCTGCTGTAGGCCTGATTCGTCGCAACACCGAGCGCCGTACCGGGCGGCAACGGCTTACCCCACCCCGCTCGCGCCGCAGCCTCACGCAGAACAGCCTGATGACGCGGATCTTTCATATGCGCGAGCCGAAAGTCGACGGGATCACGCTTGCCCGCGTGTGCCGCTTCATCCATAAACGACTCAACCGCAAACACGTTCGGGATATAACTCACCGCGCGATACCACCCGGTCGGCACGCCGGTTTCATGACGCACCCAACCGATATCGACGTGCGGCGCGTCATAGGCGAATTCATACTTGCTGATCGCCTCGGTCGTGCTGTAATCCATTCGATCAGGACGATCGAAGTAACCCGGCTCCCATTGCTCCGGCGAAGCCGGCATCACCGCGCGCAATTGCAAGGTGCTCAGCTTGCCGTGCGTATCCAACACCGCTTTCCCTCTGTGATAACTCGCCGAGTGATAGTAAAGCGCGCGCATTTCATCTTCACGGCTGTTCATCAGCTTGACCGGCTTACCGACTTTCAGCGCGAGCCACGTCACTTCGAAGAGCCAGTACTTCGATTCGCGTGACCCGAAACTCCCGCCCGACACAAGCTCATGCAATACAACGCGATCCGCGGGAATCGCGCCGATCACCTCGGCCGCCTCCTGCACCGTCGACGGCACTTGCAATCCGCCCCAGTACTCCATGCCTCCGTCTTTCGCCCACGCGGTAACATTGATCGGCTCCAGCGGATTCTGCGCTTTATACGGCATTGAATACGCCGCCTCGATCACGCGCGCGCCATGCGGCCACGCGGTGCCCGCGTCGCCGTGCTGAATGGTCGGCACGACACGCGCGGCGGGATCGTCGAGCCATCTGGCCTGCTGCGCGGCGAGCGTACTGCTGTCGAACGTCTCGAGCGGACTATCGTCCCATTCCACGCGCAATGCAGCTTGCCCTTTATGCGCCGACCAGTAGTCATCGGCCAACACCGCGACGCCCGCCTGATTGCCGCCGAGAATGTCCGGCCGCCCGGGAATCTGCACGATCTGCCGCACACCTGGTACAGCCAATGTATCCTTGGCATCCACGCTACGTACACGCGCATTGATCACCGGCGCGCGTGTCACCGTCGCCACGAGCATGCCCGGCAACGACACGTCGATACTGTACGGAAACACGCCCATCGCCTTTTGCGCAGCACCGCGTTTCTTCTGCAATTTACCGATGTATTTGAACTGCGACAGATCTTTCAATGCGACGTCTTTCGGCGCCGACATTTGCGCCGCGACACTCGCGAGCGACCCATAATTCGCCCGCTTGCCGCTCGCCGGATCGACCACGAAGCCGTTTTCCGTCGTCAATGCCGACGGCGCCACATTCCATTGTTTCGCGGCCGACGCGATCAACATTGCCCGCGCGGTTGCGCCCGCACGTCGCAAGCGCTCGTATTCGAGCGACACGCTGGTACTACCGCCCGTCGAAAACACCTTCCACAGCGGATGAATGTATTCGCCAAAAAACGGATTCTCCGGCGTGATCACATCCACACGAAACGGATCGACATCCAGCTCTTCCGCCACCACCGCAGCCAATGCGGTGCGCGTGCCGGTGCCGGAGTCATGCTTATGGACCACCAGCTTGATCGTATCGTCAGATAGCACCCGGACCCAGGCGTTCGGTTCGAATTCGCCGGGCAGCGGCCGCGGATCGCCGCTTGCGTTTTCGGCTTTCGCGAGCGCGTCGGGTAATTGGAAACCAATCGCGAGTCCCGAGGCCAGCAAGGCCGAACTCTGCTTGATGAACCGGCGTCGCGCCGCGCCGCGCGCGCTTGTCAGTGCCTCGTTATCGTGGCGCATTCAAGCCTCCTTAGCCGCAACGTGAGACGCGCACGCCGACGTGCAGCCCGGCATCGCCACTTCGGCCAGCGCCGGATCGCCCGACGCGGCTCGCTTGATCGCCTTGCGAATCCGCGAGTACGTTCCGCAGCGACAGATGTTCCCCGACATCGCCGTCGAGATGGTTTCATCGTTGACGTTCGGCTTATCCTTCAGAAACGCGGCCGCCTGCATCAACTGGCCGGACTGACAGTAGCCGCATTGCGGCACGTCTTCCGCGACCCACGCCAGTTGCAGCGGATGCCGGCCGTCCTTCGACAAGCCCTCGATCGTCGTAATGTTCTTGCCGGCCACCGCCACCGCCGGCAGCAGGCACGAGCGTACCGCCTCACCCTCCAGATGCACCGTACACGCGCCGCAGAAGCCGCCGCCACAGCCGAACTTCGTGCCGGTCAACTTGAGCCGGTCGCGCAACACCCACAACAGGGGCATGTCTTCCGGTACATTGTCGAGCGAGTGCCGCGTGTCGTTGACCACGATCTCGATCATGCGCTGTCTCCTGAATGTCGTTGTGCGACGCGGTGTGTGCGAGGGCCGCGCAGGCCGCGTGCTTGCGGCCATTATTGAAAGCCGTTAAGTCCAGCGCCAGCGACGATTTCTTCCATCACCCGTAAGTCCGGCTAACACCATGTTGAAGCGCTACCCGTCTCTTCAGTCGATGCAGGCGTTCCTGCAGGCCGCGCGCGTCGGCAGTTTTTCGAGCGCGGCGCGCCAGTTGTCGCTTACGCATAGCGCGATCAGCCAGCAGATCCGCACGCTCGAGGAGTTCGTCGGGCAGCCCCTGTTCGTGCGCGAAAGCGGCCGCGTGGTCTTGACGGACGCGGGTGTGCTGTTTGCCAATCAACTGGCGGATGGCTTCGAGCAGATCGATCGGGCGTTGTCGTCGGTCAAGGAGCGCACGGTCAAGCGGTCGATCACGCTCGACGTCGACCCCGAACTCGCGCAGAGCTGGCTGGTCGCGCGTCTGCCCGCCTTGCTCGGCACGCTGATCGGCACCTCGTTGACGGTGTTGTCCACACCGCGTCACGAACGCAGCGCGTTCGAGCGTGTGGATATCGCGCTGCGATACGGGTACGGGGAATGGGACGGCTTCGAAAACGCGCTGATCTGCACCGACCGGTTGACGGCGGTCGGGTCACCTGCGTTGTTGCCGGCGTACGGCCTCGACACGCCGCTTACGCCGGAGCAATTGCTGGAATTGCCATTGCTCGGTTACACGAAGCGCTCATGGATTCCCTGGCTCGCCGCAGCCGGCATGCCCACTGTCGAGCCGGATGCGGTCGCTGTCTTCGACAACGCCGCGGGGTTGATCGCAGCTGCCAGTGCAGGTGTGGGCGCGGGTCTCGCGCGCGGCCTGCTCGCCGCCGACGCGATCCGCAACGGCACGCTGATCGAACTCACGCAAGTGGAAATTCCGACGCACTACAACCTGTACGCCGTCTGGCCGCGCGACAAAGCGGAGCGGGTCGCGCCGTTGATCGACGCTATACGCGAACTGGTCGCGCAAACGATCAGCTCACGCTAGCCGCGACTTCCCGTACGGTCTCGAGAAACAGCGCCAGCACGGGCGACGGCGCCTCGGCGCGATAACGCGCATGCAACGACACTTCCGGACGCGGTGCGGCCACCGGCACGAACACCACACCGCCCGTGGACAATTGCCGCGTCGACGAAGGCAGCAACGCCACGCCCAGTCCTTCACGCACGAGGCACAACAGGGTATGCACCTCGACCACTTCCTGTTCGATTCGCGGCGTAAACCCTGCTTCGACGCAGCAGTCCTGTAAGAAGCGCGCAAGCTGCGACTGCCGCAATCCGAACGACACGAAGCGCTCCGTCTCCAACTCGCGCAACGCCAGTTCGTCACGCGCGGCGAGCCGATGCCCCAACGGCAGCGCTACCACCGCCGTTTCCCGCATGACCACTTCGCTGCGAATCTCCGGGTCCTCATGCGACACACGGAAAAAACACACGTCGAGCCGCCGCTCCTTCAGCGCCAGAATCTGCGCCGCCGGCGTCATCTCGTGCAGCGTCCATTGCACTTGCGGATGCTTCTCCGCGAAAACCCGCAGCGCGCGCGGAATCGGTTCGACCATTGCCGAGCTGATGATGCCAATCTCCAGACTTCCCACTTCGCCGCGCCCCGCGCAACGTGTCAGATCGATCGCGCGTTCGAACTGCGCGAAGATCAACGGCACCTGCTCCTTAAGTGTTTTCCCTGCATCGGTGAGTTCGACACGGTGTTGCGAACGCGAAAACAACGCGGTGCCCATCTCCTCTTCGAGGATGCGAATCTGCTGACTGAGAGGTGGCTGCGAAATGTGCAGCCGCGCGGCTGCCCGGCCGAAATGCAGTTCGTCGGCAAGCACCGCGAAGTAACGCAACAGCCGGATGTCCATATCGCAAACGTATCAAGATGGTGGTTAAAAAATATTGTACAGAGCGTTTTTCTCTTGTGAGACTGCATCGCAAGCAGCAGTGCACATCAGTGTGACACTCGATGCCGGCGAGGGGAAGGCGCACAAAAATGCGCCTTGCAAAGGGCCGCATGGGTCAGCCCAATGGGCGAGTCCATCGATGCGCCTGCCCGCGATCCGGCAACTGGATACACCAGTTCCTCTCAAGGAGATCGAGTACATGATCATCGACACCAGCTGTTATCCGACCAACCTGGTCGACCTCGCGTGGCGCCATGACGGCGAACCATTTTCCGGCGAGCGTCTGATCGAGGTGATGGACGGGCCGTACTTCATCAACGGCAAACCTCGTCGCATCGACAAGGCTTTCATTCAACCGCCGCAAGGCAACACCATTTATACGTGGACCGACGGCGAACGCTCGGGCCGCGAGTCGATCGACGACTACATGGCCTACACCGTGGAAATGGTTCAGAAGTACCCGGACCGACTGCTCGGTTGTTTCGTCTACAACCCGCGTTGCGGTCCCGAGAACGGCGCGGAAGCGATCGAGTTTTATGCAAAGGAACACGGCTTCAAGATGGTGCAGTTGCAGGCCAACATGCATGCGTATCGCCCCGACCGCGCGCTCGACTGGCTGCGCCCCGCGCTGCGCAAATGCGCGGATCTCGGCCTGCTGGTGAAGCTGCACACCGGCGACGGCCCGTACAGCATTCCGAGCGAGTGGTATCCGCTGATTCGCGAATTCCCGTCGGTGAATTTCATCATGGCGCACTTCGGCGTGCAGACGGGCGGCGTGTATTGCTTCGAACCCTATCAGATGGCGCTCGACACGCCGAACGTGTATTGCGAATCGAGCTGGTGCCTGCAATCGCGAATCGTGGAATTCGCAAAAGTACTGCCCACGCACAAGATTCTCTACGGCTCCGACACACCGCCGAACGAACCCGGCATGTGGCTGCGCCTGCTCGAAGTGTTGTGTCACGAGCCGCCGCAAGGTCTCAACCTCGACGAAGACACGCTCGAGGACTACCTCGGCAATAACCTCGCCCGCATGATCGGACTGGAACCGAGCGCGCCGCCGCGAAGTGTCGAGGAAGCACAAGCCTATCTGAAACAACATGCCGGCGCCGCGAAGCAACACGCCGGCCAGGCCGACTACGCAGGAGCCCGCTGATGATTATCGATACCCATCTGCACCCCACCAATCTCGTGGACGAAGCGTGGCGCCATACCGGCGAGCCATTCACCGGCGAACGTCTGCTGAAGATGATGGACGGTCCGTACATCATCAACGGCAAGCCGCGCCGTATCGACATGGGTTTCATTCAGCCGCCGCCGGGCAACACCGGCTATCGAGACGGCAATCGGCGCGGCCGCGAAGGCATTCGCGACTACATGTCGTATATCGCCGAACTCACGCAGAAGTACCCGGATCGCTTTATCGGCAACTTCACTTACAACCCGCGGTGGGGTCCGGAAAACGGCGCGGCCGAACTCGAATTCCACGTGAAGGAATACGGCTTCAAGATGCTCAAGCTGCACGCGAACATGCACGGCTACCGGCCGGATCGCGCGCTCGACTGGTTGCGTCCGGCCATGAAGAAGTGCGCGGAGCTCGGCGTGGTGGTGCTGATTCATACCGGCGACGGACCGTACACGATTCCGACGCAGTTCTATCCCATCATCCGCGAATTCCCGATGGTGAATTTCATCATCGGTCACTTCGGGATTCAGACGGGCGGCAACTATTCCTTCGAAGCCTTCTGGATGGCGATGGATACGCCGAACGTGTATTGCGAATCCGGCTGGTGCTATCAGTCGCGCATCGTCGAATTCGCGCGCGAGTTGCCGCGTAACAAGATCGTGTTCGGTACGGACTCGCCCCCCAACGAGCCGGGCATGTGGCTGCGCGAACTGGAAATGCTGTGCGGTCCCGCGCCGCAAGGCATGAATCTGGATGAAGACGGTCTCGAAGACTACATGGGCAACAACATCGCCCGTCTGGTCGGCATCGAACCGACCAAGCCGCCGAAGGATCTCGCGGAAGCGGAGAAACGTTTGAAAGCGACCTATGTGACCGACGTCACGCAGCCGGCTTAAGGCTCGTCGACGCTGTGAGGCGGGCGCGGTATGTGCCGCGCCCGCCTCACACACCGCTTTCGTTATCGCTTTAGTTTTGGCTTTCGCTTTGGACGGAGTTCACTATGGCGGATAACCTCTTCCGCGCCACGCAGGATGTTCATCGCTTTGCGCATGCGTATCGCGAGCACTATCCCGACGATGTATTGACGCTCTCACAACCGCTTTCCGCCGATCAGGACGTAACCGCCGTCGTCGCAGAGCTCGCGGCACGCGGACAGCATCCGATGCTGGTCTGCGAGCACGTCGACGGCATCGCAACGCCGCTGGTCACCAATTTCTTCGCCTCACGCACTCGCATTGGACGGCTATTCGATGTCGACGCATCGGGTTTGTTCGACGCGTATCAGCAGCGTGCGAATGCGCCGATTGCGCCGGTGTATGTTGCCAGCGGTCCCGTTCTCGATCAGGTCATGGAAGGCGACGCCGTCGATCTCGACCAACTGCCCATGATCCGCCACTTCGACACCGACCGTGGTCCGTACATCACCAACGCGGTGATCGTCGCCGAAGACCCGGTAACGGGGGTTGCCAATCTCAGCTATCACCGGTCGATGCGGCACGCGCGCAATGCACTCGCCACCAGCCTGCATTCGCGTGGCCACCTCTGGCGCATGTTGCAAACCGCCAAAGCACGCGGCGACACGTTGAAGGTGGCGATGGTGATTGGCGCGCATCCGTTGTTCATGCTGGCCGCCGCCGCGCGCGTACCGTTCGGCACGGATGAGCGTGCCATTGCAGGTGGTCTGTTCGGCGCACCGCTGGAGCTGGTGCGCACGCCGCGCTACGGCATTGGCGTGCCCGCATCGGCCGAGTTCGTGCTGGAAGGCACGATCGATCCGGATGCGCATGCCGAAGAAGGGCCGTTCGGCGAATTCACCGGCTATTCGTCGGATCGCTCGACCAACAACGTACTGCGCGTCGACACGATGATGAGACGCAACGGCGCGTGGCTCATCGACGTAGTCGGCGGTCCCTACGCCGAGCATCTGACGCTTGCCCGTCTGCCCCGCGAAGCGGAAATGAGCGAAAAGCTGAAGGCACGTTTTCCGTCCGTCACTGCGCTGCACTACCCGAATTCAGGCACGCACTTCCACTGCTACGTCGCACTGAATCAGACACGCGACGGCGAAGCGCGCCAGATCATGCTCGCGTTGCTCGGCTGGGACCCGTACCTGAAAAACGTCGTGGCGGTGGACAGCGATATCGACATCACCAACGACTCGCAAGTGCTGTGGGCCATCGCGACGCATTTCCAGCCGCACCAGGACGTGTTTATCGTCGACGGCTTGCCGGGCAGTCCGCTCGACCCTTCGTCGTCGGCGGCGGGCACGACGTCACGCATGGGGATCGACGCGACTCGCGGCTCGCACTTCGACGGCATTCGCGCGCAGATCAGCCAACACGCGTCGCAACGCGGAGTGGAATTGCTGGCCCGCGCCGCCGGAGCACAACGATGAGCACGCGGCGACTGGTAGTCGGCATCAGCGGCGCCTCCGGGTTTATCTACGGCGTGCGTCTACTGCAATTGCTCCGTGAACTCGACATCGAAACGCACCTGACAGTCTCGCGCAGCGCGTTACTCACGATGACACACGAAACCGACTACAAGCTCGCCGACGTGAGCGCACTTGCCAGCGTTACCTATCGTTGCGACGACATGGCCGCGGCCATTTCCAGCGGGTCATTCCGCTCGATGGGCATGATCGTCGCGCCGTGTTCGATGAAGACGCTCGCCGAAATCGCCAGCGGTATGTCGTCGACACTGATTTCACGCGCCGCCGACGTCACCTTGAAGGAACGTCGTCCACTCGTGCTGCTGGCGCGCGAGACGCCGTACACGCTGGCCCATCTGCGCAACATGACCGCCGTCACCGAAATGGGCGCGATCGTCGCGCCACCCGTGCCGGCGTTTTACGCGCGCCCGGCTTCGCTCGACCAGATGATCGACCACACGCTAGGCCGTGTGCTGGATCTGTTCGGTCTTGAAGCGGGCACCGTCAAACGCTGGCGAGAAACTGACACACCCGCGAACGCACCCGCACCGCAACCCGCCTGATAGCCGAACCGCAGCACGAACGACGAAACGGAGAAGAGCCATGAATCACATTCACACCACCCACAACGACATCGAGAAAATCCCCGTCACGGTGTTGACCGGCTTTCTCGGCGCCGGCAAGACCACGCTGCTCAACTACATCCTGCGCGAAAAGCATGGTCGCAAGATCGCGGTGATCGAAAACGAGTTCGGCGAGATTGGGATAGACGGCGGCCTCGTGCTCGAATCGACCGAAGAGATCTACGAAATGACGAACGGCTGCGTGTGCTGCGTCGGCGCGGTGCGCGAGGATCTGGTGCGGATCGTGCGGATGTTGGTGGAAAGGCCGGATCGGCTCGATCACATCATCGTCGAAACGAGCGGACTGGCCGATCCGTATCCGGTCGCTCAGACCTTCTTTCTCGACGATCCGATCGCGAAGCAGGTGACGTTGGACGCCGTCGTCACGATGGTCGATGCGAAGCATATCGCCGCGCATCTCGACGACCTGGTGCTGGACGGCAGCGACAACCAGGCCGTCGATCAGATCGTGTGCGCGGATCGGATCGTGATCAACAAGGTGGATCTGGTCGGCCCCGACGACATCGCCTCGTTGACGCAACGTATTCGCGGACTCAACGCGACGGCGGAGATCGTCGAATCGAGTTACGCGCAGATCGATCTGGACAGGATTCTCGGTGTGGGCGCGAACGAGTTCTCGCAGATTCTCGTCGAGTCCGACGGGTTGCATGAAGAACAGCACGCGCACGGTACGCATCAGGCACATGCGGACCACGACGAAGAAGAACATGAACACGATCACGCCCACCACCACGACGGGCATGACGCCCCCCACCAGCACGCCGACCACGCCGACCACCAGCATGACGAAAGCGTCTCCTCGGTGGGCATCGAAGTCGACGCCGACATCGACCTCGACGCGCTGCAAACCTGGCTCGCCGAACTGCGTGATGCCGACGCTGCCAATCTGTTCCGGATGAAAGGCATTCTCGCCGTGCAAGGCCAGTCGCACCGGTATGTGCTGCAAGGCGTGCACAACGTCATCGAACTGCGCGCCGCGCAAGTATGGGGCAGCGAACCGCGCTCGTGCCGCATCGTATTCATCGGCCGCGATCTCGATCGCGCCGCGCTGACCGACCGCTTCCACGCCTGTCTTGCCGTGCCGGTTGCGGCCTGACGGGAGTCCCGACCGACGTGCGAATCAGGACTGCACGGCCAGCGCCGTGCGGCACGACCTCGCGCGCCGATCGACAACCACAATCGCAGCAACCCTCTTGCATGGGAGACACGCCATGAACACCGCCCTACACCCCGTCGATCGGATATTGCCGAAACGTCAGATGATCACGCTGGGTTTGCAGCACATGCTGGTGGCTTATATCGGCGCCATTGCGGTGCCGCTGATCGTTGCGTCGGCATTGAAAATGTCGCCGGCCGACACGACCGTGCTGATCAGCACGGCCCTGTTTTGCTCCGGCATCTCGACAGTTCTGCAAACCGTCGGCTTCTGGAAGTTCGGCGTGCGTCTGCCGATTCTGCAGGGTGTCGCGTTCAGCAGCGTCGGGCCGGTGATCGCGATCGGCACAAGTCCCGGCGTCGGCTTTGCCGGCGTCTGCGGCGCGGTGATCGGCGCGGGTCTGTTCACGATGTTCGCCGCGCCGTTGGTAGGACGCTTACGACGATTTTTCCCGCCCGTGGTGACAGGCTGCATCGTCACCGTGATCGGCTTGCAGTTGTTCCCCGTCGCATACCAATGGGCGGGCGGCGGCGAGGCCGCGCAGCAGCAATTCGGCGCATTGCCCTTTCTCAGCGTCACGCTGTTCGTCGCGATCGTGATTCTGGCGATCAACCGCTTTGCCGGTCCGTTCCTGCGCAATCTCTCGGTACTGATCGGCTTGATCGCGGGCGGCATTCTGGCGTGTTCGCTCGGCATGGGCAACTTCGCGAGCGTGGGGGCCGCGCCGTGGTTCACGATGCCGCTGCCGTTTCACTTCGGCACGCCCGTGTTCTCGCTTGTGCCGGTGTTGACGATGATCGTCGTCATGGTCGTGCAGATGGTTGAATCCATGGGCCTGTTCGTCGCGATCGGCGATATCGTCGACAAGGAAGTCAGTGAAGACGACGTCGTGCGAGGCATGCGCGCCAACGGTCTGGCGAGCGCAATTGCCGGCATGTTCGCGGCGTTTCCATTCATCGCGTTCATGGAGAACGTCGGCCTCGTCATTCTGACGGGCGTGCGCAGCCGCTGGGTGGTGGCGATCAGCGGCCTGCTGATGTGCGTGGTGGCGCTGGTGCCGAAGATCGGCGCGGTGGTGGCGTCCACGCCATCCGCGGCGCTCGGCGGCGCCGGTATCGCGATGTTCGGTGTGGTGGTCGCGGCCGGCGTGCAGACGCTGGCGAAGGTGGATTTCGAACGCAATCGCTACAACGTGCTGATCGTCGGTTTCACGATCGCCACCGCGCTGATCCCAGTCATGGCGCCGCAAGTCTTCAAGCACATGCCCGACTGGACACAACCGTTCCTGCACAGCGGCGTGGTACTGGCGTGTCTCGTCTCTGTCGTTCTGAACGCGGTGCTCAACGGCGCGCATGAAGAAGAAGTCGTGCCCGCCCACAACCTGGTCCGCGAATAGGCGGTCGACCTCCATGCGGCGCACGCGACGGTTTCATACGCGGCACAGAGCGTGCGACCGCTACGCGGCAACTGAAAGGACATTGAATCGTGAGCATGCAAACTGAAGCGTTGCTGATCAAGAACCCCGTCGCCGTAATGAGCGGCATGAGCGCAGACCGCGCGCGGCTGGGTCAGGTCGATCTGCGAATCCGCAACGGACGGATCGAAACCATCGCGCCGAATCTCGTCCCCCGCGCCGACGAACGCGTGATCGACGCCCGCTCCTGCGTCGTCTATCCGGGCTGGGTGAATACTCACCACCATCTGTTCCAGAATCTGCTGAAGGCGGTGCCGTCCGGCATCAATGCGGACTTGCAAGAGTGGCTCGCCGCCGTGCCGTATCCACGCCTCGCGCGTTTCACGCCGGATCTGGCGCGCGTCGCCGCGCGTCTGGGCATGGCTGAACTGCTGCTCTCCGGCGTCACGACCTGCGCCGACCACCACTACCTCTATCACGCGGAAGGCAGCACCGAAACCGGCGACCTGTTGTTCGACGAAGCGGCGTCGTTCGGCATGCGCTTCGTGTTGTGCCGCGGTGGCGCTTTGCAGGCGGCGGGCGATCACCCCGGGTTCTCCAAACTCGCGCTCAAACCTGAGACGCTCGATCAGATGCTGGCCGACATCGAACGTCTGAAGGCGCGCTATCACGATGCAGGCGATGCGTCGATGTGTCGCGTCGTCGTCGCGCCCACCACGCCGACCTTCTCGCTGCCGCCCGAGTTGCTGCCGGAAGTCGCGCGGGCGGCTCGTCGGATGGGCCTGAGGTTGCACACGCATCTATCGGAAACGACCCGCTATGTCGATTTCTGCAAGGAGCGCTTCAACCAGCTGCCGGTCGAGTTCGTCGCCGACCACGAATGGCTCGGCCCCGATGTGTGGTTCGCGCATCTCGTGCATCTGCAGCCGAGCGAAATCGCCCTGCTCGCGGAAACCGGCAGCGGTTGTTCGCATTGCCCGGTGAGCAATGCGCGGCTCGGCAGCGGCATTGCCCCCGCGCCGCAAATGGCCGCGGCCGGTGTGCCGATGTCGCTGGCCGTGGATGGCGTGGCGTCGAACGAATCCGGCAGCATGACCAACGAAGCGCATTTCGCCTGGCTCGTGCATCGCGCGGCCCAAGGCGCGGCGGCGACCACCGTCGAGGAAACGATCCAGTGGGGCAGCGCGGGCGGTGCGGGCGTGCTCGGCCTCGACGCGGTCGGTACGCTCGAAGTGGGCAAGGCGGCGGACTTCGTGCTCTACGACATCAGCGATCTGCGCTTCAACGGCTTTCACGATCTGGCGGTGGCACCCGTGACCGCCGGCGAGCCGGCGCGCGTACGCTACAACGTGGTGAACGGCCGTGTGGTGGTGGACAACGGCGTGATTCCGGGCCTCGATCTCGACGCGCTTCGCCATGAAGCCGCCGAAGGCGTGAAGCAACTGCTCGCCGATTAATCGATCCACCGCCATGCAAAACAGACGAATCCGGCTCGGCATACTGACGCCGTCGTCGAACACGGCGCTCGAACCGATCACCGCCGCGATGTTGGGCGAGTTGCCGCACGTCAGCGCGCACTTCGCGCGTTTCACCGTGACGGAGATCGCCTTGTCGGAGCCGGCGCTCGGCCAGTTCGACGCGAGCCGGATTCTGGCGGCCGCGCATCAACTGGCCGATGCGCGCGTCGACGTAATCGGCTGGAGCGGCACGTCGGCGGGCTGGTTGGGATTCGAGCGCGACCGTGCGCTATGCCGTCACATTACCGAAGCGACCGGGATTCCCGCGACAACCTCGGTCCTCGCGCTCAACGAAATCTTCGAGACCACCGGCGTGCGACGCTTCGGACTGGTATCGCCGTATCTCGACGAGGTCCAGCAGCGAATCGTGCGCAACTACGAAAAACTCGGCATGGAATGCGTCGCGGAACGGCATCTCGGCTTGCAGGACAATTTCAGCTTCGCCGAGGTGTCCGATACGCAACTCGCGATCATGATGCGCGAAGCCGCGTTCGCGCGACCCGATGCGCTCACCACCTTTTGCACGAATCTGCACGCGGCGCATCTCGTACGCGCTTTTGAACGGGCCACCGACATCCCCGCCTACGACACGGTCGCGACCGTCATCTGGAAGGCTCTGCGGATGCTGGACGTCGATACCGCGCCGCTCGCAGGTTGGGGACGCCTGTTCACCGACGTAACGTAGGGTCGTGCGGCATCGCCATTTGCGATATTCAAAAGGCATAGACCGCACAGAATTCTGTAATTGCGCGTTCTTAAATAATAAATCTGGCCTATCTTATTCCGTGACGTGGCTTTCAAAACCCACGTCATGGGATATCGCCCGCTTATCGGCGCATCCCGCTTCAAACCCAAAGCGTTTTACTTAATACAGGCGCCGAATCGGCATGGGAACGGTCGTCCCGCTTCCGCAACCGCGACGGGTGTGCGCTGTCGCCGTTCCCTTGTCCGCTATCGGAGCGACATTCCGAGGATAACGATCACCATGAACGACATCGAACAGCTCGAAGCGCAACTCGCGCGACGCCATATGGCGCTCGCTCATCACCCGGTTTTCCACGCGATTGAAACCCTCCACGGTTTGCGGACCTTCATGGAATGGCACGTGTTCGCCGTGTGGGATTTCATGTCGCTCGTCAAACGGCTGCAAGCCGATCTCACGACCGTCACGCTGCCGTGGATCGCACCGCGCAATGCGAGCGCCGCGCGGCTGATCAACGAGATCGTGCTCGGCGAAGAATGCGACGAAACGCCGAAGGGCCCAATGAGTCACTTCGATCTGTATCTGCATGCCATGCGCGACGTCGGTGCGAACACCGGGCGTATCGAACGGATGATGGGTTTGCTGGCCGACGGCGCAAGCGTGCAAAGCGCGCTGAACACGGTCGACGCACCCGCGCCGGTGATCCGCTTCGTCAATTCGACCTTCGCGACCTGTTACGAGGGCGCGACGCATCAGGTGCTGGGCAACTTCTTCTACGGCCGCGAGAACGTGATTCCGGATATGTTCCGCACGCTGCTCGCCGGTTGGAAGATCGATCGCGCCGGCGTGCCGCTGCTGAGTTACTACCTCGATCGTCATATCGAGGTGGATTCGGGCGAACACGGTCCCGCCGCCCGCACAATGATCGCGGAAGCCGCAGGCGGCGATCCGCGCAAATTGCGTGAGGCACTGGAAGCGGGCCTGGCGGCGATCGACGAGCGCGTGTGTCTGTGGGACGGACTGCACGCGCATCTGATCCGTCAGCGGGATGTGATCGCCGTTTGAGGCGGTGCGGCGGTGCGTGGCGATGACAAACGGTTTTCGCCACGCGCCAGGCGGACGCGCGCGCAAGACGCTTCGCCGTTTTGCACCGGCGCGACGGGCGGATGCTCTCCACGCTCTGTGTCATGGCCGCGCCGCCGCTTCCGTTACAGGCCGCTTGAACATCTGCGCGACGATCACACCGACAAGCGCCGTCCCGCCGCCGAGCAGGTGATATGGATGCAAGGTCTCCCCAAGCATCGCAATAGCAATTAACGCGGTCGCGATAGGCAGCACGTTCATGAACAACGCGCAGCGATTCGGACCGAGATGCTTGACACCCTGCATCCACAGGAACGGCAGCACGACCGACGCTAGCACGCCCGCATACAGAATCAGCGGCACGCTCGCGCGAGTCGGCACGGCTTCGGCGGCCGGTAGACGCAGCAGCATCGGCAGCATGAACAGCAGCGCGAATAGTGCTTGCAGGTAGGTGGATTGCCACGACGGCAAGCCGACATGCCAGCGCTTGAGCAGCACACCGTACAACGCGTAAGCGAGCGCGGCGAAAATCATCAACAGATCGCCGAGATGCGCCCCGTTGTCGAGCAGCATCGCGGGATTGCCCTGTGTGATCAGATACACCACGCCGACCAGCGACAGCACGCCGCCGCCTACCATCCCGCTAGTCGGCGCCTCGCCAAGCAGCAGGGTGCTGGCGACCATCGTCATCAGCGGCACCAGCGCGGTGATGATGGACATATTGGTCGCCGTGGTCGTTTTGGCCGCTTCGTACGAGAGACTCTGGAACAGCGCCATTGCCAGAAAGCCGAGCACGGCAAGCTTCGGCAGTTGCGGGACGATCGCCGCGCGGTTGCGCCAGGCCGGCCTCAGCGTGAACAGACTCATCAGCGCGACCGCCAGCAGGAGGCGGTAGAACGTGATCGCCGACGGGTCGATGGTATGGGCGGACAGCTTCGAGACGACCACGTTGCCGGCCCACAGCAGGATTGCCACAAAGGGAAACAGGAAATACGATCTCTTCATATCGCGCTCGGGCTGATTGTCGTTGGGATGAAACGGGCTTCGCAGTGAACCGGCATGGTGAGCCCGCAAGCCAGGTCCGTCTCGCGCGAAAGGGTCTTTACTTGTCGCGAAACGGTCAACCCTTCGATCCATGGCAAACACACGAATGCACGCGCGCGCCGCTCACGTCACCCTCGCTGCGCAAAAACGCGCTGAAACGCCCACCGCGCCCGGCGCGCACGTGCCGTTCGAAACCACGCCCATGCCGGTATCGGCCATGGCCGCGTGGTATCCGCACGGCACGCTGATCGCGGCGCATCGGCATCGGCGCGCGCAGCTGCTGTATGCGATCGAAGGGGTGATGATGATCGAGTCCGCCACGGGTTCGTGGGTCGTGCCGCCTACGCGCGGCGTCTGGCTCGAACCGGGCGTCGATCATTCGGTGCAGATGAGCGGCGACGTGAAGATGCGCACGGTATTCGTCGAACCCGGCGCGGCCGCGCATTTGCCCACGCGCAGTTGCGTGGTCGAAGTGCATGCGTTGCTGCGCGAGTTGATCCTCGCGGCGATCGACGTGCCGCAGGACTACACCGCCGGATCGCGCGACGATCACCTGATGCAGTTGCTGCTGGCGGAATTGAACGCGGTGCCGTTGCTGCCGCTGTATCTGCCGTGGCCGTCCGATGTCCGTTTGCGCGCGGTGTGCGACAGCGTGCTCGCCACCCCCGACGACAATCGCACCATCGGCGCATGGGCGGATACGCTGGACGTGTCGGAGAAAACATTTCATCGCTGGTTCCAGCGTGAAACCGGGATCACGTTCGGGCGTTGGCGGCAGCAGGCGCGCTTGCTCCTGGCGTTGAAACGGCTCGCGCATGGCGAGAAGATCATTGCCGTCGCAATGGACCACGGTTATACGAGTCAAAGCGCGTTCGCGGCGATGTTCAAGCGGCATTTCGGCGTGGTGCCGTCGGCATTTTATGCGTAGGTTGTTCGCGGGTTACGTTCGACGTAGGCGTGCAGCGAGAAGAACGCACAAGACCGCGCTCTATCGCGCCCTTGTGCGAACCCGGTATCGGTATCAGCGTCTCGACCGCATCGCCGGCGGCCGCGCCGCGAGCCTCAAATGCTCGACACCGTCCTGCAGCGACAACGTCGCTTGTTGCCCGTCGCGCTCGCGGATGCTGATCGTCCGATCACGCTCGTCGCGCGAACCGACGACCACCAGAAGCGGCACCTGCTTTTCGCGTGCGTCGACGATCTTCTTCTCCAGCCGCTCGGGCCGGCTATCGACCAGCGCCCGAACGCCCACATCATCGAGCGCTTGCAGAACCTCCCGCGCATAGAGCCCATTCGCGTCGCTGATGGTGGCGACGACGACCTGCTCCGGCGCGAGCCACACCGGCAACCATCCCTCATGATGTTCGAGCAGCATCGCGATAAATCGCTCCATGCTACCCAGTACAGCGTGATGAATCATCACGGGCCGCTCGCGTTCATTGCGCTCGTTGACGAACTCCGCGCCAAGCCGCTCGGGCAACACGAAGTCGAGCTGGATCGTGCCGCATTGCCAACTTCGCCCGCGACTGTCCGTGAGATGAAACTCCAGTTTCGGCCCGTAAAAAGCGCCCTCGCCGTCGAGCAGATCAAACGCCAGACCTGCCGCGCGCGCGGCATTCGCCAACGCGCTTTCCGCGTGATCCCACGTTGCTTCGCTGCCCGAGCGCGACGCCGGCCGCGTCGCGAGCGCAACCTTGAAGTCGGGAAAACCGAGATCCGCGTAAACCGCGCGCAGCAGCGAGCAGAAGCGCCCCACTTCCGCCTCGATATGCGACTCCGTGCAGAACACATGGGCGTCGTCCTGCACGAACGCGCGCGTGCGCTTCAGGCCTTCGAGCGAACCAGACGGTTCGTCGCGATGACACGCGCCGAACTCGCTATACCGCACCGGCAACTCGCGATAAGAACGCACGCGCTGATTGAACACCTGCACGTGGCACGGACAACTCATAGGCTTCAGACACAGCGCGCGCCCTTCTTCCGCGTCGGCCAACGAATACATTGCCGCGCCGAACTTCTCCCAATGACCGCTCGTTTCCCACAGCGAGCGGGCCAGCAATTGCGGCGTACGAATCTCGCGAAAGCCGGCGCAACGCATCCGGGCGCGCACGTAATCTTCCAGCACGCGATACAGCTCCCAGCCACGCGGATGCCAGAAAACCATTCCGGCGCCCTCTTCCTGCTGATGAAAAAGGTCGAGTTTATTGCCTAAAACACGATGGTCGATGTCGTTCACAGTCACGCTCCGTTTAGTCGAATACCGCTCAGCGCGGTGAGGGTTGCCGCAAACGGAGGTCCAGAAATGCCAAAGGCCCCGTCCGTTTCCGGCGGGGCCCTGGGTGGTCTGCCACTGCTTCGTGTCGCTAGCGTGCGCAACCTCCCGACGACCCGCCTGTGAAGGTGGTCGTCGTGGTGGTGACGGCGGCGAAGGGAATCGAGTGGAAGTCCATGGCTCGACAGTAAACGATCGGGTGACGACACGTCAATCGCAATCGCCGAGAATGCTGGTCAATTCACGCCGATCAACGCTACGATGTCTGTCTGATCCGAACCCGCGTGTTGACGCGCGAAGCCGGCCCCTCTTCAACCGATCGAGCACCTCACCTTGACCATTCACATTCGCCGCGCCCACGCAGCCGACGCCGCGCTGATTCTTCGCTTCATCACCGAGCTCGCCGTGTACGAGAAGGCGGAGCATGAAGTCATCGCGTCCGTCGAAGACGTCGAAACGAGCCTGTTTTCCGCGACCGCCACCGCGAAAGCGTTGATCTGCGAAATGGACGGCGAGCCCATCGGCTTTTGCGTCTATTTCCATTCGTATTCCACCTGGCTCGGCAAACACGGGCTGTATCTGGAAGACCTTTACGTGTCGCCGGCCGCACGCGGCAGCGGCGCGGGCAAACGGATGCTGCGCCACCTCGCGCAGATTGCCTGCGAAAGCGGCTGCGGGCGCTTCGAATGGAGCGTGCTCGACTGGAACGAACCGGCAATCGGTTTTTACGAGGCGATCGGCGCGAGCGCGCAAAGCGAATGGGTGCGTTACCGGTTGGCGGGCGACGCGCTCAAGGCGTTTGCCGAAGGCGTCGAGTAAGCGCGTGCGCGCGCACTGCGCACGCCGCTAGCGGGCGAGCAGCAGCAAGGCGTCCGCGAGTGACAGCACGGTCGTGCGCGATTCGAACGCCGTGGCGAACAGATGCTCGTGGACGACCTGATCCGGGTCGTAACAGCAATCCTTGACGGTGTAGAGGCGGAAGTCGGCGTCGCTTGCATAGGCGACCGACGACAGCACGACACCCGTCGACGCAATGCCGACCATCATCAACGAGTCAATACCTTGTGCCGAGAGCCGCACCTGCAAATCCGTGCCGAAAAACACGCTGGCGCGATGTGCGACGATCAGCGGCTCACTCGCCTGGCGGTCTAATTCGGGTGAGAGCCGGTCGTCGACGAAAAGCCCCAATTGCTTGATACCCTGGCCATTCCGGTTCAATGGGTTGACTTCCGGATAGCCCGGATTGAAGCGGAGATTGGCGAAATAAACACTAACGCCCGCAGCTCGCGCGGCGTCGCAAAGCCTGCGCGTGTTGGAGAGCAAGGTCGGTGCGACCGAAGGAAAGAGGCCGAGAATATCGGTCTGATAATGCATCACGACGAGCGCGGTTTGCGCCGGGACGATTGCGGAAATCTGCGAACTCGTGGGCATGTAGAAAGGGCGTCTGGAACGCTATGAAGGCAAGCGCGGGCAGCGGCCTGTCGGCCACCGCCCGCGCTTGCCTCGATCAGTGCGATCAGTGAGGCGCTTTACCGTTGGGCACCGCGTCCAGCGGTTTGTGCTGTTCTTCGCCCAGTCCGGGGAAGAAGGCGTTCCATGCGGCGCGCACCCCTTCGGCGGCGGTGGCTTCGGCGGCGATCGATTCGGTTTCGCCCTCTTTCGCTTTCGATGGATCCGCGGACAGCCCGCGCCAGTGCGTAAAGACCAGCAACGGTTTTTCGGTCCAGATGCCCTCGCCGAATTTGGCGAAAGCGGTGTCCCCGCTCGTCAGTTGCACCTCATACCAGCCCTCGCGTGCGGGTGTGTGGGCGGCAAGCTCAAACCACGGGGTCGGTTCGATTTCCTTCATGTCGTCTCCGGTCGGATAGATCGTCATAGATAACCACAACAAAGGCATTCTTCATGCCCGGGCTCGACAACGGCCCGGCGGGCGCGCTCCGCCTGTTGCGCGATGTTGCAGTGCGGCGCGCTGGGCATGAGTTGCGGGGCGATGCGTCGACGCTGCGTCTGTCGATTTCGCCGCGCATAAACGACACGATAGCGCGACATGGGCTGCGCGGACAAACGCAAAAACTTACACGTCAGGGTGGCGGCCGATTGCTTTTTTTTGCCTTGGTTGTCGGCCCGCTTGTTGGCCCGCTTGCCGGCTTACCGTCCAGCTCGCGCGCCAGCGCGGCCAGCACGTGGGCCGCGGCCGCCAGTTGCTCCGGCGGCGTACTGCCGTAGCCGATCACGAGCCCATTCGTCTGCACATCGGGTTGCAACGCGAACCCGGATAGCGCGCGCGGATTGAGCCCCTTGGCGACAGCGCGCGCCGCCAAAGCGCGGTCGTCGAGGGTCGGCGGCAAGCGCAGCGTCAAATGCATGCCGCAGTTGCCGCCCAGAATCTGCGCCGGCGCGAAGTGCACCGTGAGCGCGTCGCGCAACGCCTGCTGGCGCTCGCGGTACACCCGCCTCATGCGCCCCAGATGCCGCCCGAACTCGCCACTTTCGATGAAATGCGCAAGCGCCATCTGCTCCAGCCGATGCCCGCCGCGCAGCATCTCCTGCAACGCCACCGCCGATTCTTCGACGATCGCGCGCGGCAGCACCACGAATCCGATGCGCAGCGCCGGGAACATGGTCTTGCTGAATGAGCCGACGTACAGCACCGGCGCGTCGGCAACGAGCCCCTGCATGCTGGCGATCGGCTCGCCGGTGTGGCGGAACTCACCGTCGTAGTCGTCCTCGATCAGCCACGCGCCGCAGCGGCGCGCCTGCGCAATCAATTCCAGACGCCGCGCCACCGACAACACCGCCCCCGTCGGATACTGATGCGCGGGCGACGTGTAGATCAGCTTCGGCGGATGCGCGCGCCACGCGTCGGGCGGCACGGCGATGCCTTCGGCGTCGACCGGCATGGGCAGCGTGGTCAGGTCGCCGACGTTGAACGCGGCCTTCGCGCCGCGATAACCGGGGTCCTCGACCCACGCGACGTCGCCGGGATTGGTGAGCAGCCGGACGCACAGGTTCAGCGCCTCCTGCGCGCCCTCGGTGATCACCACCTGCGAGCCGTCGCAGCGCACACCGCGTGCGATGCGCAAATGCGCGGCAATCGCGTCGCGCAGTGCGGGTTCGCCGGCCGGCGCGCCATAGCCGAGCGTGAAGGGCAACGCGCGCTCCAGCGAGCGTTCGAGCGCGCGCCGCCAGGCGCTCAGCGGAAAGCGGTCGAGCGCGGGCGTGCCGGGCGTCATCGGAAAGGTGTTGTCGGCGTGCGTGCGGGTGGCCGCGAACTGGCCGACGCGCGCCGCGTACGCCACCTCGGGCGCAGCGCAGGGCGCCGCCGGCTCGCCGCGTGCGGCAGGGCTGGACAGCGGGCTCACGCGGGTGCCCTTCTTGTCGGCCACCACGTAGCCGGTCGCGACCAGATGTTCATAGGCGATCACCACCGTATTGCGCGACACGCCCATCTCCGCCGCCAGCAGACGCGACGAAGGCAGCAGCGAGCCGGCCGGCAGCCGTCCGCCGAGAATCGCCTGCTGCAAACGTTCGATCAGCTGTTTTTGCAGCGGCGGAGGTTTGTCGGCGGCACGCGTGGCTCTCGCCGCAGCCGGGTTGGCGAGCGGACCAATGATTTCCATCATTGCGGCTGGACCTATGAAATGGGTTTGGCGTGGATCTTTTTAACATACCACGTTTGCCGTATCGTTCCTGTTGAACGGCAGCCGCCGACGATCATCGATGCCGCAACAACAGGAGAACAGTGATGGAACCCAGACACAACGAGTTCGAGCAGCCGATCGGCGTGCCCGTGCCGGACTGGAAAGGCGCCGAGGCGCCCGGCAGCGCGCCGCTGACGGGCCGCTATTGCCGGATCGAACGGGTGGACGTGGAACGCCACGCCGCGGACCTGTACGAGGCCTACAGCTCGGCCGCGGATGCGCGCGACTGGACCTATCTGAACGTGGGTCCGTTCGACAGCCTGGCCGCTTACCGCGAGCATTTGACGCGCATGGCCGCGTCGCCGGATCCGTTGCACCACGCGGTGATCGATCTCGCGACCGGCAAGGCGGTCGGCACACTGGCGCTCATGCGGATCGACCGGGTGAACGGTGTCATCGAAGTGGGCCACGTGACGTATTCGCCGCGTCTGAAGCAGACGCGCATTGCCACCGATGCCATGTTCCTGGTGATGTCGCAGGTTTTCGACGGGCTGGGCTATCGACGCTTCGAATGGAAATGCGACTCGCTGAACGCACCGTCGCGCGCCGCCGCGTTGCGCTACGGCTTTACGTTCGAAGGGATCTTCCGGCAGGCGATCGTGTATCACCAGCGCAATCGCGATACCGCGTGGTTTTCGGTGCTCGACGGCGAATGGCCCGCGCTGCGTGCGAGCTACACGCGCTGGCTCGACGCCGGCAATTTCGATGCGCAAGGCAAGCAGATCGAGCGGCTCGCGCAGTTGATCGCGCAGCAGCGGGCGGCTTAGCGCGCGTTCGGCGCGCGGCGCAGGACGATGGTTGGACTGCCTTTGTAGGGCGTGCGCAGCCGTTCGCGGTAGCCGCACTTGCGCGCCACACTCAGCGACGCCAGGTTTTCCGGCGAGATCAGGCACACGGTGTCTTTGTCCGGCCATTGCGCATCGGCCCAATCGAGCGCGGCGCGTACGGCTTCGGTCGCATAACCGCGGCCGTGCAACGCCGGGTTCAACGCCCAGCCGATTTCCGGCGTGCCCAGCAACGACGGCTCAATCTCGCGGTGATAGTCGGCTAGGCCGACTTCGCCGACAAAGCGGCCGCTCTGCTTTTCCCGCACCACCCAGTAGCCATATCCCAGCATTGCCCAATGCCCGGCGTAACGCAGCAGACGCGCCCAGACTTCTTCGCGCGTGAAGGGCTTGCCGCCGATGTAACGGATCACCTCGGCATCGGACCACATCGCGTAACTGTCGAGGAAGTCGCTCGTGGTGTGCGGGCTCAAGGTCAGGCGGTTGGTGGTGAGGGTGGGTTGGGTGGGCATGGGAATCGGCTTGATGAGTTCGGAAGTCGGACATTCGATCTTCTCAGATTTGGCGCTCGATAGGTTGGCGAGGACAATGGAAAACCGGAAAGCGAATAGTTTTCAAGCGCTCTTGCAAGCATCGAATATTTCTCTGCCCGTCCCGTTATTACGTTTGCCTAATCGATGGTAAATTTGCGCGTCCGCCCTTGCCGCGCTTTATGCACGTCTCCCAAGGGCCGTCCAAACTAACCAGCCCGCAACGGCCGTCCATGTGAAACTACTTCGCAGGGAAAGGCACGCCTGCGGCGACATGCAGAGAGGCCAGGCACTGCGATGATCGTCGAAAACTCCTTTATATCCATTCTGGATAATCATGGCGACGTTGCGCCATTCGTTTCATCCGTTATCGAGGCAGCTGACAGCGATAAAAACGCCCTTGGATTTTTCCCTGCCAGTGTCTTTGCGGACTTTGCACGAAAGGAGCAACTGCTGGTTGCAGTCGAGCGGCGTGCGGACGGTCTGATTTACGCGGGTCATCTGCTATTTGAAGCCAGGCATCCGAAAGGGCGCGTGCTGCAGATGTTCGTCGTCCCTACCTTCAGAAAACGTGGCGTTGCGGCTCGCCTGCTGAGTCACCTTAAGCAGCATCTGACAGATCACGCTTTCATCTCCATGTACGCGCGAGTCGGACAGGATATGAGTGAGGCCAACCGCTTCTGGGAAAACCAGGGCTTCTATGTTCAGCGCGTCGTCAAAGGCGGCGAAACGAGAAATCGAACCATCCTCGTCCGCAGTCACGAACTGGACACGCCGCAATTGTTTGCTCCTAGTGGTGTCAGCGCTGCTGATCCGCTCGGGCTCAATTCGACTCAAACAGCGGAAATTCCGCTGTTTCTTCTGGATCTCAACGTGCTGTTCGACCTGGGGCCCCGCAGAAGCAGAAACGAGGAGATTCTGGATCTATTCAAGCTTGAGCGTGCCGGCTCCTGTCAATTCGCTCTCAGCACAGAGATCGCCGCCGAGCTTACGCGCACAGCAAGCGTCGGCATCACGGATCCCATGCTGGCCTATGCCCGCATCTTCCCGTCGTTCCCCAGCCCGCTAGCCCATGAGTGGGAAGCGCTGGCGCCGGAACTCTCATCCATCGTCTTTCCGGAGCGGCATCGCGCCAACGCGCTCAGCAGCAACGATATCTCCGACGTACGGCATTTAGCCACAGCCATTCAGCACAGGCTCGCCGGTCTGGTCACCAACGACGGATCCATCCTCAATGCCGCAGCGAGGCTCAATGAAAAGTACGGCATTCAAGTCATTTCTCCCGGCGCTTTCAAACACCTGAATGCGGGCGCCACCAGAGAGGAAATTTTCGAAACGGGGGCGGACAATTCTCTTGCGATCTCCCGCCTCGATCGATCCGACGAAGCAGAAGTGCTTCAGCTTTTGTCCCGGTTAGGCATACACAAATCAGCCGTGGTCACGGAGTGGGCCGCGGTCGATTCGAATGAGCGGATTTGCAATCGGTATGGCGCCTGGTCAAAAGACCGTCTAGTTGGGTACCTGACGTGGCCCAAGGCCATGACACTGGAAAATATCAGCGCACACGTAGCCGTGGATGAAACGCAACCTGGAGCGTTTCACGCCGCCAGTCTTCTGCTCAGCCATCTGATCGAACAAGCCACCGTGGCGAGAGCGGCCCAAATCAGGCTTGCGTTTCCTCCGCAACAGGCGCAGATCCGTGAAATTGCTTCGACGCTCGGCTTCGGCGGGTTGGCGGGACAGACATCGCTGACCAAGCTTGCGTTGGGAGGCATCGTGACGACATCGAATTGGGCCGATCGCGCAGAAGACATTTATCTGGCCAGCCGGGTACGTCTGCCTGATGGGCCACCGGCCTATCGGGAAGTCGATCAACAGATTCGCCTTCTCAGACCCGACGGCAATGTTGGACATATCTCCTTGATGGCATTGGAAACCTTGCTTTCTCCCGCGCTCTTCTGTCTGCCCGGAAGATCGGCCGTCATTACGCCGCTCCGGCGAGCGTTTGCCGATCATCTGTTAGCACATTCCCCTCAGAAGAGTCTGCTCCCCCACGCTCGCGCCAAGCTCTACAAAGAGCGGCACTATTTCAGCGGCGCCGCCACGCTGAAGCAATTCAAGCGTGGTAACCTCATTCTGTTCTACGAGTCAGCGAAGAACCGGGGGCTTGGCGCCATTGTCGCAATCGCGCGCGTACAACACGCCTACCTGAAGTCCCAGCAGGCGTTGGACAATTCGGACCTCGATCCGTCAGTGCTGGACCCCGCGGGACTCGAAGCAATCGGTCGGTCCAAGACGAAAACGGTGACCGTGTTCGACAACATCATTCGCCTCGAACGTCCAGTACCACTTTCAACACTGCAGCGCCTCGGCTGCGGCAGTCCGACCAACCTGCTGACCACCCGCGCAATCAATAACACACAGCTTCAAGAAATCCTCGATGAAGGGTTTGCCCATGGAACATCCCGAACACGTACTCATTTCGCTTGAAGAGCGACACGCCGAAAACATATTTGCGGGCACCAAGCATGTTGAACTGCGGCGCCGCACGATGAACGTCAAGGCAGGCACTGTCGTCTGGATTTACGTCAAGCTGCCCGTTGGCCGCGTGATCGGCTGTGCGAGAGTGAGCGGCGCACATTCGCTTGCACCCGCCGCGTTATGGCGGCAATTTGCCGATGTGTGCGGTATCACGCGTAGAGAATTTTTCGACTATTTCGACGGGATTTCCAAGGGCTTCGCCTTGGGATTGCATGATGCGCAGCGCCTTTCCGGCACCGTTTCGCTGACCGAGTTGAGAGAAGCGTCGGAGGGATTCCAGCCCCCGCAGTTCTTTATTCGTATTGCGCCCGACAGCCCACTGCTCAGGGCATTCGAAGGCAAACGTTCATAGGCAATTCGTCGGAACAACCGCGCATCATGAACCCCCGCCTACGCTACCTCAGCGCCCTCGTCATCAACGTTGCACTGCCCTGGCTCGCCTACCGGTTCGCCTTCCCGCACTGGGGCCAACTCGGCGCGCTGGCCGCGTCGGCGTTGCCGTTGATCGCGTGGATGAGTTGGGACCTGCTGCACCGTCGCCATTTCGACGCGCTCAGCGCGCTCGTGCTGGTCGGCATTGCGTTGTCGAGTCTCGCCGCCGCTTTCGGCCGCAGCCCGGCGTTACGCGCGCTCGAAGACCCCATGGTGCTCGCCATGATCGGCGCGTTGTTTCTCGTCTCGCTCGCGCTGCGGAGGCCGCTGGTGTTCTATCTCGCCCGCTCGACGATGATGCGCGAAGGTCACCGCGACGCCGAGAACTTTGAAAAGCATTGGCGCGAACGCCCCACGCTCGCCGCGTATATCCGCCTGATGACGCTCGTGTGGGGCCTCGGCATGATCGGCGAGAACATTGTGCGCACGCTGATCGTCTGGCAATGGCCGACCGAGCCACGCTCGGGGATAGCTTCCGAAGCGGTGCGCTACGGCGTCTATGCCGCGCTGACGGCTTGGACCTTCTGGTGCCGTCGGTGCATCCGGCAAGATGCCCTGCGCTACGCGGACAACGCCGCGTCGCCCGCCACGCCGCCGCTCGCCAAGTCATAACCCACGCGCTCACGCCAACTCGAGAAATCGCGCCAGACACGGATTGCGATTCGCCGGCGACCACGCCAGCACCTGCTCAATCAAGGGCGCATCGACCAGCGGCCGGAACACCACGCCCGCAAGTTGCGCCTTGCGCATCGAAGCGGGCACCAAGGCCACGCCCACGCCTTCATCGACGAGACTCAGCACGGTCTGCTGCAACTGCACTTCGAAGCGGATATCCGGTTCGAAACCGCCCGACCGGCAATGGTCGAGAATCGCGGCACGCAAACCCGGCGCGACTTCCGACGAAGCGAGCACGAACGGCTCACCCGCCAGTTGCGCAATCTTCAACCGCCGGGCACGCGCCCGCGGATGCCCACGCGACAGCGCAACGCACAACGGCTCGCTCAGGATCGTGCGCGTGGCCAGCCCTTTGTCGGGCACGTTCGGAAACATGATGGCCGCGTCGATCTGTCCAGCCAGCACCTGCGCGGCCAGATCGTTCGACACCACTTCGCGCAGATTCAACGCCACGTCGGGAAACGCCGCGCCGAACACGCGCGCATAGCCCGGCACGACGCTGTACGCGGCACACATCGTGAAGCCGATCGCGAGCTTGCCGGCTTCGCCATGCGCTGCCGCCCGCGCATTGCGCACCGCCTGATCGAGCGACGCGAGAATCGCCTTCGCGTCAGCGTAAAAACGTTCGCCCGCCGCGGTCAACGTGACGCTGCGCGGGCTGCGCTCGATCAGCACGACGCCGAGATTCGCCTCCAGCGCCGCCAGTTGCCGGCTCAATGGCGGCTGCGACAGATTCAGACGCGCCGCGGCCCGGCCAAAATGACGCGTCTCGGCCAGCGTCACGAAGTAGCGTAGCGGCTTGATATCGATCACAATGCGCCCACCCGAAATGACAATGCTAAAAAAGTATCGTCGGACTCGAAAAACAGTATTGGATTGTATCAACGCAAGCCACTACGCTGGCGGATCGTCCTTTTTCCAAAGCCGTGCGCCTCGATGTTAGCCACCCTCGAAATTCTGCTTCCCGTCTTCGGTTTGATTTTCGCGGGCTTCGCCTGTCGGCGGCGCGGCGTGCTTGGACCGAACTCCGCGTCGGAGCTGAACCGATTCGTGGTCTGGCTCGCGCTGCCGGCGCTGCTGTTCGATACGATGGCCCGCGCCACGTGGCAGCAGTTGTATCAGCCGGCCTTCGTCGCGACCTTCTCGATTGCGTGCGCCGCCGTGTTCCTGCTGATCCTCGCGCTGCGTCTGATGAACGGCCGGCATCTCGCCGATGCCAGCGTCGATGCGATCGCGGCGTCGTATCCGAACACCGGCTACATCGGCTTCCCGCTGGCGTTGATCGCTTTCGGTCCCGCCAGCCTGACGCCGACCACGATCGCCACGATCCTCGTCGCCTGCGTGTTGTTCGCGTTCGCGATCGTGCTGATCGAAATCGGTCTGCAGACCGAGCGCGCGCCGCATAAGCTGGGTCTGAAAGTGCTGCGCGCACTGGCGCGCAATCCGCTAATCGTGTCGCCCATCGCGGGCATGCTGCTGGCGAGCTTTCACGTCGCGATGCCGGCCAGCGCAGAGACTTTCCTGAAGTTGCTGAGCGGCGCGGCAAGTCCGTGCGCGCTGGTGAGCCTTGGCTTGTTCCTCGCCGAAAAACGTCCATCGGAGCCCGGCGCGCGCGGCGTTGCGCTGCTGCTGACCGGCGTCAAACTGGTGGCGCAACCGGCGCTGACGTGGTGGCTCGCGGCGCGGGTCTTCGGGCTGCCGCCCACACTAGTCGAAATGGCCGTGGTGCTGGCCGCGCTGCCCACCGGCACCGGCCCGTTCATGCTCGCCGAGTTTTACGAGCGCGAGGCGCACATCACGTCGCGGACCATTTTGCTGTCCACGGCCGGTTCCGTCGTCACGCTGTCCGCCCTGCTGCTGTTAATGGGGCACCGCACCTGACGGCAGCCGCGCCGCGCGCTATGCTTCGCCCACGGACCGCCACGGTCCGCGATCCTCACTCGCGAAGCGCGACCCGAGCCGCCTGCCACCACCGTGCCCAAAGCCCGCCCTCCCGAACTCCGCGACGCCGCCGGCGCCGGCGCGCTCGCGCGCCACTACCCGCGCGGGCTGCGCATCGAACCGCACTCGCACACGTGGGCGCAAGTGCTATATGCGGTGTCGGGCGTGATGTGGGTCGAAGTCGGCCGCGAAGCGCTGGTCGTGCCGCCGCAACGTGCGGTCTGGCTGCCGGGAGGCACGCCGCATTCCATCCACATGATGAGCGAAGTGGAGATGCGCAACCTGTACTTCCACGAGCGCAACGTCGGCCATTTAAGCCGGCGCAGCGACGTGTTCGAAGTGAACGGTCTGCTGCGCGAGCTCATCACCTCGATCGCGGAACACGAACGCACGCAAACGGGCGATGAAGCCTATCTCGAAGCCGCCTATCGACTCGCCGTGCTGGAGTTGGGACGCGCGCCGCGATCGTCGCTGCGCATCGCGCTGCCCGATGCGTCGGACCGCCGTCTCGAAGCGCTCTGCCGCGCGGTGATCGGCAATCCGTCGATCGCGATCAGCTTCGAGCAGCACGCGGCGTCGGTCGGCGCGAGCGTACGCACGCTCGCGCGACTCTTCACGCGCGAACTGGGTGTGGGCTTCGCCGAATGGCGACGTCAGGTGCAACTGGCGGTAGCCGTTTCGGGACTCGCCGAAGGACGGCCGGTGAGCAGCATCGCGCGTGAACTGGGCTTCCAGCCGAGCAGTTTCAGCGACATGTTCCGGCGTGAGTTAGGTGCGCCGCCTACCGGCTTCGATCCGGGCGGCACGTTGAGCGAAGCGGCGGCGGCAGCTTCGGTAACGGCGATCGAGCCCCAGCCGGCGAAATCCGGGCGCGGCTGAAAGCTAGCCGGCAATGCGTTGCGCGACGCGCGCATTGAAACCTCCGCGTGCGGCCTCGAATACCGTGGTTCTCGCGTTGCGCCTTGTCCGAAATTCGAAAGTTTTTGTCATGACACCGCTCTTCCAGCCATCTACACTAGCCTCAATCCGCTGCCCATGCAGCCCAAGACCCAACAGGAGCGACACGCGATGAAAGCCATTCAATTCCAGTCCTTCGGCAATCCGGAAGTGCTCGAACACGTCGATCTGCCGGCGCTGCAAGCCGATGCGGACAGCGTCGTCGTGCAAATCAAGGCTGCGTCTGTGAACCCGAGCGACGTCAAGAACGTCTCCGGCCATTTCGAACACACGGTATTGCCGCGCACGCCAGGGCGCGACTTTAGCGGCGTGGTGGTGGACGGCCCGCAGGCCTGGATCGGCGCGGAAGTCTGGGGCACTGGCGGCGATATCGGCTTCACCCGCGACGGCACGCATGCCGAGTTCATCAAGATTCCGCTCGCCGCGTTGTCGCGCAAACCCAAAACGCTGAGCCACGCGCAAGCCTCCGCGATCGGCGTGAACTTCGTGGTCGCGTGGCTCGGCACCGTGGAATATGCGCATCTGCAAGCGGGCGAAACCATCGCGGTGATCGGCGCGGGCGGCGGCGTCGGCGGTGCGGTGGTGCAGATCGCGAAGGCGCGCGGTGCGCGTGTCATTGGGGTGGACCGTCATCCGCTGGACCCCGCCACGCCCGCGGGCCGTCTGATCGACGACTACGTACCGTTCGACGACGAGGCCGCCGGTCGCGTACGGGCATTGACCGGCGGTGCCGGCGCGGACGTGGTGTACGACACCGTGGGCGGCGTGGCGTTCGAGACCGCGCTGAGCCTCGTCAAACGTCGCGGCCGGGTGCTCGAAATCAGCGGCACGGGCAAACGCCGCGTCGAATTCGACCTGATCGATTTCTATCACAACGAGACCCAACTTCTCGGCGTGGATAGCGCCAAGCTCGGCGTCGCGGAATCGGCACCGTTAATGACCGCCTTGGTCGAAGGCTTCGAAAACGGCCAGTTGACCGGGCCGGTCATCGCGCAGACCTTCCCACTCGCCCAGACCCGGGAAGCCTATGCCGCCGTGGCCGGCGGTACACGCGGCCGGGTCGTCATCACGATGTAACGGCTGACGCGGGCACGGCGGTGCGACAGCCGCCCCGCTCGCGCCGCTCATAACAGGGACAACCAACATGAAAGCGTATCTGGTCTCGCTGGCCGCCGGTGTGGTGGTCGGCCTGCTCTACAGCGTGATGAACGTGAAGTCGCCGGCGCCGCCCACCGTCGCGCTGGTTGGCCTGCTCGGCATGCTGGGCGGCGAGCACGTCATTCCGCTCGTGCGCACCTGGCTGGCCGCGGGTCTGCATTGATCGCGCGGGGCACCTTTCCCATCCTCGGGCGTCACACGCTAAGATTGAGCCCGCCGGGCTCATGCGCCACATGACGGCGCGCCGCCCGATGACGACAAGAAAGCATTGCCTCGGAGAATCAGATGTCTGAAGAGTTTGAAGTGCATGGTCCGCACGACCATGCAGTGGAACACGCCGGTCACCACGACGAAGACCCTTTTGCGAGCCGGATGGCCGTGATGACGGCGATCCTCGCGACGATCGGCGCGCTCTGCGCCTATCAAAGCGGCAACAGTGAAAATCTGGCGCTGTACTACAAGAACGAAGCCGCGATCAAAAAGACCGAGGCGTCGAACCAGTGGAACTACTACCAGGCCAAGGGCGAGAAACAGAATCTCGCTGAACTCGGCGCGGCGCTGTCCACCGGCAATATCGACGCTCACGCGAAATTCCTCGCCGACGTCGACAAATACAAGTCGCAGAAAGAACCGATCCGCGCGAAGGCCGAAGCGATCGAAAAAGACGTCGTGGATAACGACGCCAAAAGCGAAGCGCTGTTGCACGGACATCATCGCTGGGCGCAAGCCACCACGCTGATTCAGGTGGCAATCGCGCTGTGCGCGATCACGTTGCTGACGCGCAAGAAATGGTTGCGCAATCTGTCGTTCGTGGTTGCGGCAGCGGGTGTCATCACCGGCGCGATGGCACTTCTGTCGGCCTGATGCGCGCCTGTGTCGCTTGGCCGCATTCTGGGCCGGGCGACACGCATGACAGCCTGTCACGCCGCACGTCCGTTTGCGCCAGAACCCGTTGACCATTAAAGAGATACCCGCCCACCCTACCTCATGACATAAATTAAGGATGCCGGATTAATTCACACACGAATGCAAACGTCCACTTCGATGCAATCGTGAGGTCCGGTGCAATCCGTCATGGAGGAATCACTGTGAACAAAACCACTGAGCTACCAGGCGCGCGCGCGGGCGTGGCCCATCTCGACGAAAGCATTCTGCTGCCGCAACTCGGCTGTCCTGCGGGCAGCATCGGCATCGCGGTCGGCGACATGCTGGAACATTCGAACCGCGCCGTGATCGAGGCGTCGTTCGAGTTTCTCGATCTGCACGCCAACGAGCGCATTCTCGAAGTCGGTCTCGGCAACGGCGCACATGTTCCGTTCGTGCTGGACCAGGCCCATGGCGTGCATTACACCGGCGTCGATATCTCGCCCACCATGATCGCCGTGGCACGCTGCCGCAATGCGGCCTATGTCCGCGAAGGCCGCGTGGCGTTCGAAACCGCGGACGTCGTCGCCATGCCCTTCTCAAATGCCTCGTTCGACAAGGCGATCACGATCAACAGCACGTATTTCTGGCCCAAGCTCGCGGCCGGCCTGAAGGGCATGCGCCGCGTACTGCGCGTGGACGGCACGCTGGTGATCGCGGCCATCACGCCGGACGCCGCCGTTGAATTGCCGTTTGCGGACTACGGTTTCGCCGTGCACGATGCCGCGACGTTGGAAGCGGCGTGCGCGGCAGCGGGCTTCGGCGATATCGGCATCACTCGTTATCTCGAACCGCTGGCCAATCCGCCGCAGGAGACCGGGCAGCGTGAGTTCTACCTGCTGCGGGCGGTCGCCGGGTGAAATCGCGGCACATAACACGCGTGCTCGCGGCGCACCGCATTCCATTCAAGACGTCATGCCACGAGCACGTTCAAGCAGCAACTCACGTTCGCGCGCGTTGCGCGTCATCGCCGCCGCGCGCTCGAACTCCGCACGCGCCTCACTCACGCGCCCGAGTTTCGCGAGCAGATCGCCACGAACGCTCGGCAGCCACTGATAGTTCGCGAGCAAGGCATCGGCGGCGAGCGCGTCGACAATTTCCAGACCGGCCGCCGGACCGAAGGCCATGCCTACGGCCACCGCCCGATTCAACTCGACCACCGGCGAAGGCGCGACCTGCGCCAACGCGTCGTATAGCGCAACGATCTGCGCCCAGTCCGTGTCTTCAGCGCGGCGGGCGCGCGCATGACACGCCGCCAGCGCGGCCTGCAGTGCATACGCGCCGCTCGCGCCGTTCAGCGCGTGCGCGGCTTCGAGCGCGGCCAGCCCGCGACGAATCAGCAGCGGGTCCCAGCGGCTGCGATCCTGATCGAGCAACAACACCGGGCGACCCTGTGCGTCGGTACGCGCATGAGTACGCGACGCCTGAATCTCCATCAACGCGACAAGGCCGTGCACTTCGCTTTCGTCGGGCATCAGACTGCTAAGCACGCGACCCAGTCGCAATGCTTCCTCGCAAAGTGCAGGGCGCATCCAGTCGTCGCCGGCCGTGGCCGAATAGCCTTCGTTGAAGATCAGATAGATCACCTGCAACACTGATACGAGCCGCGCCGCACGCGCGTCCGCCTGCGGCACCTCGAACGGCACCTTGGCCGCCGTCAGTGTGCGTTTGGCCCGCACAATGCGTTGCGCGACGGTGGGCTCGGGCACCAGGAACGCGCGGGCGATTTCGTCCGTGGTGAGACCGCCGAGCAGGCGCAGCGTAAGCGCGACCCGGGCGTCGGTGGACAACACGGGGTGACACGCGGTGAACACCAGCCGCAGCAGATCGTCGCCGATATCGTCGGCACGGGCGGCGTCGAGAGCGTCGACGAAATCCGGCACGAGATGCGCCTCCACTGCGTCGAGGTCGTGGCCCAGCTCTTCACGCTTGCGCGCATGCAGCGCTTCCTGCCGCAAACGGTCGAGCGCGCGGTTTTTCGCGGTGGCCATCAGCCACGCTCCCGGATTGTCGGGGACGCCCGCGTCGGGCCAATGCTCGAGCGCGGCCACCAATGCATCTTGTGCCAGCTCTTCGGCGAGCCCCACGTCGCGCACGATCCGCGCGACGTGAGCGATGACTTTCGCGGATTCGATCCGCCAGACTGCCTCGATGGCACGATGGGTGGCCGGTATCGTCACAGTGTCAGCCCGCTGCCTTGCCGTTCGGATCCATGTAGATCAGCTCCCAGATATGTCCGTCGATATCCTCGAAGCCGTGACCGTACATGAAGCCATAGTCTTGCGGCGCGCGCGGCACGGCACCACCGGCGGCGCGAGCCTTGGCCACCAGGGCATCCACCTCGCCACGGCTTTCGCACGACAAGCCCAGCAAGGCCTCGGTGCTCTCCTTCGGATTGCACAGCGGCTTGCGCGTGAAGGACTTGAACAGTTCCTTGACCAGCAGCATCGCGTAGAGGTTTTCGCCGAGGATCAGACAGGCGGCTTGCTCGTTCGTGAACTGCGGATCGAAGCTGAAACCGATCGCGCTGAAAAAGGCTTTCGAGCGCTCGAGATCGTTGACGGCGAGATTGACGTAAATCTGCTTATGCATGATGGCATCCATGAATCATGGTTTTCGACAGGGCGGCGAGGACGCGGCGGGATCAGCGTGTGAGTCAGCGCTCAACGCCGGTTCGCGTCCAGATCGCGAAACTTCTCCCGCTCCTCGCCAGGCTCGAAGTCGTCGAGTTCGAACAACTGCCGCACTTCGATTTCACCGTCGGCGTGTTCGCCGAACGGCGCCGGATAGCGTCGCGCCCACTCCATGGCTTCTTCGCGCGACCGCACCTGAATCAGCGTGTAGCCGGCAATCAGTTCTTTGGCTTCGGTGAATGGGCCATCAACCACGGTCCGCTGGCCACCGCTATAGCGAAGGCGCCAGCCCTTAGAACTGGGTTGCAGCCCGGTGGCGTCGAGTAGCACGCCAGCCTTCGCCAGTTCCTGATGGTAGGCGCCCATTGCCGCCATCAGGGAGGCTTCCGGCATCACGCCGGCTTCGCTGGCAGCCGTTGCCTTGACCAGAATCATGAATCGCATTGCCGTTCTCCTTGTGCGTGGTGAGAAGCGGAGCCGCGCAAATGGGCGGCTCCTTACTCACACGACGAGCAACGCGCCGCCGGATCGACAGGCGAACCGGCATGCCAGGGAAAACCCCCGACCAAAGAACAGCAGCGGGACGAATCGCCTACATGAAGCACGGCCCGAGCTTGCGGACTTCGACCGTGCACCATGAGGCCGCCGGGCAGGCCTCGGCGATCGCCACGGCTTCTTCGCGAGTGTCGCAATTGAGCAGGAAGAAGCCGCCGATCATTTCCTTGGCTTCGGCGAACGGGCCGTCGAGCAGTTTCGGCTGGCCGTCGCGCACCTGAACGCGCACGGCGTCGTTCGACGAAGTCAGCGATTCGACCGCCAGCAATTTGCCGCGCTCTTTCAGGTTCGTGGCGTAGCGCACCATCTGATCGTAGACTTCGCGCCCGGCGGCTTCACCGCGTTCGACGCGCTGGTTGGTCGGTTCAACGATGAGCAGCATGTAAGACATGGCGTCTCCGATTGATTGCCCTGCCCGCATGAACGCCCGGCAGGCGGATGGCGGCACAGGTCGCGCTGGCGGCGAGTGGGGCAGCCAGTCTAACAAGCGTGAAAGACTCCGGCAAACCCAATCCGGCTCGGGAACCGCGGCCGCTCGTCACCTTTACGAGGACTCGTAATATCCGTCACGCATAGGGATTTACTTTTGGCATGCGACACGATAACGGCGCTTTGAAGTATTCTCCGAAATCGTTAAAGTCGGCCGGCAAAAATGCCGTTTATCGTTTTAAGTTTAGCGACCGCGAATAATCGGATTCTTTCGGTTTGGCTACACAACACCACAATAAAGCCGGATAGTGGCGCGCTCATCGGCATAATCGGCCGGCAAAAACAAACGACTCCAATAATCAGGACATCGGGGAATTTCATGTATCGATCGTCAGTACGCACGGCCTTGGCGGCCGCCGCGGCTTTGGCCTTTTTCCAACTCAGCGGTTGCGGCGGCAGCGGCGGTTCCAGCACCGCCTCATCGGGCACGCAGACTGTCACCGCCAGTTCGGTGAGCGGCACGGTCGCCTCCGGCAGTCCGCTCGTCGGCGCCAATGTCACGCTCATCGACGCGACCGGCGCGACGGTCAGCGCGACCAGCGGCGCGCAGGGCGCGTACACGCTCTCCGTGAAGAACCTGACCGCGCCGTTCGTGATCGTCGCTACAGATGCCGCCGGCCTCGCCTCGCCGCTCGTCTCCGTGCTCGCCAGGCTGCCCAGCGGCACGGCGCCGGCAGTCGCCAACGTGACCCCGCTGACCACCGCGATCGCCGCGATGCTGACCGCCTCGGGCAACCCGATCGACCTCACGGCGAGCACGGCGCTCGCCCAGGTGACGCTGCAGCAGGTGCAAATCGCCACCATCACGCTCGACACGATCCTGACCAACCTGCTCGCGCAGAACGGCATTCAGGCGGCGGGCTTCGATCCGATCGGCACCGCTTTCACGCCGAACCATACCGGCGCCGACGCGGTGATCGATTCGGTGTCGGTCGCGAGCGCGCCGAGCGGCGGCTTGTCGCTGGCATCGAACGCGGCGCCGGGTACGACCTTGTTGCTGAACACGCAGACCGGCCTGTCGACGATGCTCGCCGCCCCGCCTGCCGCGGCCAACTACCTGGAGCCGCTCGCGACGCTGCTCACGGCCTGCGCCGCCTCCGGCACACTCAACACGTCCTGCTCTCCGGCGATCGACGCCGCGTACGTCGAGAACGGTTCGAACGACCTCGCCACCGGCCACAACCTGCCCGACGCCGTGTTCGCCGGCGCGGTCTTCGGCTCGCCGAAGACGCTGGCGTTTCTCACGCGCAACGGCAAGCAGATGGCGTTCGTGCAGTTGCCGGTCACGCTCGCGAGCGGCAACATCGAAGGCGTGCTGTACACGTTCGTGCAACAGCTCGCCACACCGGTCACGCTGGCCAACGGCACGCAACTCGGTTGGGATCTGATCGGCAATCAGTCGCAATTCGCGGTGTCGATCAATTCGCAGATCGCGCGCCGCACCTTCCTCGATTCACGACTCGCCGACGTCAATCGCTACGAGTCCGGTCTCACGATTTCGATTCCGAGCGCGTTGAATCCGACGGTGTATTCGGCGTCGGTCACCGGGCCGGGGCTCGCCGCGCCGGTCTGGCTGATGCCGCGCAACGCCGCAGGCAACAGCCTGCTGGGGATATCGGACACGCCGCTGAGCGCCGCGCCGGTCTCGCCTGCGGTGACCAATAGCAACACGTCGTTGTACCGCTGGTCGTGGCAATCGCTGTCGTCGACGGCGAGCTTCGCGCCGCCCACGTCGACCGGCTATTACGCGCCCCAATCGGTCGATGCGAGCACGGTGCCGCCCTTCGCCACTTACACGGTCACGTTCTACGACAAAAACGGCGCGCAGCTTGGCCAGTCGTCGGTGGTAAATCCGGGCAGTCCGCTGAATGCAACGGCGGGCGGTTCGGTTGCGTGGCCGTCGCTGCTGCCGGACTTCGAGACGCAGTTCCTGACGCCGGGCGGGTCGCTGGCCGCGTCGCAATATGCAATGAGCGTGACGTGGTCGAGTCTCGTGAACGGTCAGAATCTCGCGTACCCGGTCACGTCGGTGCAGATTCAGACGACCGGCATGGCCGCCGCCGGTCCGTTCGAAGTCGACGGGTTCTCCGTCGGCGTGCCGAACAACACCACGTTCGGCCAGTATCAGACCACCGTCAGCGCCGGGATCAATTCGCTCGGCGTGCAGACTTGCGTGAACTGCCAGTTCACGCCGCTGCAGGCGGGCAACTCACGGCTCGTGCAATTGAGCGGTGCTCAGAGTGGGATCAGCTATTACGACATCACGCGGTATAACGACTAGGGTTTGGCTTGGCCTGGACGATTACCGAACGTTAAAACGCCCCTCGCGGGGCGTTTTCTTTTTTCAGCGTCACTGCGCCGCGCGCCTCACCGGTTCGCGCGTTACGACCCGCGATGCCCGTCGTTAAACGCCACGGATCGTTTCTGCCGCTCATCGACGTTGAGCGCGAACACATCCGGCCGCGAGTAATGCCCCACGACGTCGAAGTCGTAACGCGCACGAATCAGTTCGTCCGTGTCGATTTCCGCGACGACCAGACCCGTTTCGCCGAGCAACGGCCCGGCAAGAATATCCCCGAGCGGCCCGACGATCACGCTGCCGCCATTGATCAAACGACGGTTCTCATCCCAGTCGGGCACGCTGATTCCCAACGCTTTGGGCGACGGCTGGACCTGACATGCGCTGACGACGAAACAGCGTCCCTCATGCGCGATGTGGCGCATCGAGCATTGCCAGATCTCGCGTTCGTCGACCGTCGGCGCGCACCAGATCTGCACGCCCTTCGCATACATCGCCGTGCGCAGCAGCGGCATGTGGTTTTCCCAGCAGATTGCGGTGCCCAGACGCCCCGCGCGCGATTCGACGACGGGCAGCGTCGAACCGTCGCCTTGGCCCCAGATCAGCCGCTCGGTGCCGGTCGGCATCAGCTTGCGGTGTTTCGCGACCAATCCGGCGCCCGGCTCGAAGAACAGCGCGGTGCAGTAAAGCGTGTTGCCGGATCGCTCGATCACGCCGATGACGATAGACGCATCGCAGCGCGTGGAGAAGGCGGCGAGTTCGTCGGTCTCGGGGCCGGGCACGTCGATCGCGTTGCGGAAATAATCGGCGAACGCCTCGCGCCCTTCGGGTAAGCGATAGCCGAGCCGCGTGCCGAAAATCTCGCCTTTCGGGTAACCCACCCAGCAGTGCTTCGGGCAGCACGACCACGGACGCGCCCGACGCCCGAATTTCGGCCTCATAGGCCAGGATGTTCTCGAGGGTGTCCTGCTTACCCTTGGGTGACGACCCGATTTGCAGCGCGGCGACTTTCGACTTGGACATGGTGATTGAACCGGTAATGGGATGTCCCAGATCTTGCGACCGTCATAAAATGAATGGAACGCCATTTCGAACTTTCTGATATGAACCGGAGTGATATCTCGGGCGTCGACCTGAACCTGCTGAAAATCTTCGAAGCCCTCTACGAAGAAGGCGGAGCAAGCCGGGCGGCCATTCGGCTGGACATGACGCAATCGGCCGTCAGCGCGGCCCTCAGACGGCTTCGTAGCCTCTATTCCGATCAGATGTTCGTGCGCACCGGCCGGGGGCTGACACCGACCTCCCGGGCCAGCGAGCTGAAGCCGCTGGTGAGCGAGGCGCTCGATAAATTCCGGCAGAGTCTCGCAATCGCGTCCCCGAACCCCACGGATTTCCTTGGTCGAGCCGTGGCGATCGGCATGTCCGACGATTTCGAACTGGCCATCGGCCGCAAGCTCATGGCGCTCATGGCGAAGCGCGCGCCGGGTCTGCGCGTGATATTTCGCCAGACCTACAGCCAGATCGTCACGGACGCGCTCGCCAATCAGGAGATGGACCTGGCCATTACATCGGGCGGCTTCGCGTTACGCGGCCTCAGCCGGCAGGTTCTGGGGAAAGGCCGCTACGCCTGTCTCGTCGACCCGGGTAGCCTGCGGGGCGGCAACACCACGATTTCGCTCGATGACTTCGCGAACCGCGATCACATTCTGGTGTCGGCCGGCGGTGTAGTCGGGATAGTCGACGAGATGCTGGCGAGCGTCGGACGCAAACGCCGGGTGGCCGCCTCGACCACGCATTTCGCGGGGCTTCCGTATTTGCTGAAGGGCAGCGAGGCGATTGCCACGATCCCGACGCATGCCGCACACGCCATCGCAGGCGTAACGGGACTTCTGCTTCTACCCTGCCCGCTGGCGCTGCCAGAGTATCCGATCGAAGTGGGTTGGCGAATCAATGCGCTGCGTGACACGGCGGTCGCCAAGGTTCAAGCCGCGCTGGCGGAATGCTTCGACCCGGCGCACGTCAAACTGGCGTGAAGCGAACGCGCTGGCGTCGATGAAGGAGAAGGGAACCATGGACCACGCTACTTTTCTCGCTGCCATCCGGCAACTGTGCGCTGCGGCTGACATCGCGGCCAGGGCGGGACCGCAGAACCTGCAGTTCGACGCGTTCCAGTTACTCGCGTGCTTTCGTCGATACGACAACGCGGGACTCAGCCGCGCGGCAGCCTCGACATCCCATGACGAACTGTTCCAGCGCACCGCCGAAGCAGCGCTGACAATGGCGGGACGCAACGAGTTTCCCGCGTCTCTCGCGTTGCTTGAGCAGGCCAGGTCGCTGCTCCACGCAACGTAGCGGCGACGGTCACGAGCGATCGGCTCACAGCGCGTCGTGGCAAAGCGCCATCATCCGCTGGACCATCGTGCTCGATTCGTTGAGTTCCATCTCGCTGGTGAACAGCGCATTCACGCTGGACAACCGAACCGCGACGCCGGCCTCGAGCAGGTCCTGCCGGGCAATCTTCAACGCGAGCTGGCCGATGCGTACCCGATCCAGCCAGTCCATCTTCAAGCCGTTTTTCCGCAGCCATTGGCGGCAGATCTGCACGACATGGTCCACTCGCCATTCGTTGGTCAGCGCATACGACGCCGCCGCAATCGCGACGAGAAGACACAGCAAGTCAGGGCGAGCGCTGTCGCGCTCGTTGAATTCAGGTTTGATCATGTCTATCGGTGTGTCGATTGCGTTTAAGCAAACCCGCACATGTGGGCAAACATGGGCAAATCAATCGCTCATGATTTACCCCCTTTTTCCGGGGCTCTGACAGACCCACCAAGCCGCGCAGCCATGGAGCCGTGCGTGTGCCGGCAACCGGGCGCGTCAAGTTGGTTTCCGCTGGATTATCAACTATGGTCAATAAGTTCGTGCGCACACCGACAACCAGCGAGGTGAAATTCATGTCAAGAATGAAGGCCGTACAGGTGGAAGAAGCGGGTGGTCCGTTGCAACTCGTCGAACGCGACGTGCCTGAAGCGAACGAAGGACAGGTCCGCATCAAGGTTCAGGCGTGCGGTATTTGCCACAGCGATTCGTTGACCAAAGAAGGGCACTGGCCGGGCCTGCAATTTCCGCGCGTTCCGGGCCATGAAATCGCCGGCGTGATCGACGCGGTGGGAGCCGGTGTAGAGGGATGGCGTGTCGGCCAACGCGTCGGTGTCGGCTGGCACGGCGGCCACTGCGGCCGCTGCGCGCGTTGCCGTCAGGGCGATTTCGTTCTTTGCGAAAAAGCCCAGGTACCAGGCATCAGTTACGACGGCGGTTATGCCCAGTTCGTCGTGGCGCCGGTCGAAGCGCTCGCCAGCATTCCGGACGACCTGTCCGATGCGGACGCCGCCCCGTTGCTCTGCGCGGGCATTACCACCTTCAATGCGCTACGCCATAGCGGCGCGCGCGCCGGCGACGTGGTCGCCATTCTCGGGATCGGCGGCCTGGGACATCTCGGCGTGCAGTTCGCGCGGAAAATGGGTTTCAACACCGTCGCCATCGCTCGTGGACAAGACAAGGCCGCGCTGGCGAAAGAACTGGGCGCGCATCACTACATCGACAGCACGACGCAAAGTATTCCGGACGAACTCAACAAACTCGGCGGCGCCAAGGTCATTCTCGCGACGGTCACAAGCGGCAAGGCCATGAGCGCGGCCGTGGGCGGCCTCGGGCTGAACGGCAAAATGATCATGGTCGGTATCTCCGAAGAGCCCGTTGAAGTGCCTATTGCCCAATTCATCATGGGACGTCATTCGATCCAGGGCTGGCCGTCGGGCACATCCGCCGATTCGCAAGATACGCTCGTATTCAGCGCACTCTCCGGCATCAAACCCATGATCGAAGAATTCCCGCTCGAACGCGCCGCCGAGGCCTATGACCGGATGATGAGCGGGGGCGCGCGTTTCAGGGTGGTATTGAAGGTTGCGTGAAGCGCCGCATGAGTTGTTATGATGATCGGCTTCGTGGGTGTGCCCCCTCGATAAACGCATGACGCCCCGCGAGGGGCGTTTTTATTGATCAGTTACTGTTGCGTTCCAACCCCATGCGGCCGCTCCGGCCCACCGGCCGAACGTATCGCCTCTGTCGTGGTCTCACCGGGTTACGGTGAAATCGTTCCACCGTCCACCCTCCACTCGAATCCCGATGCGCGCAACTTTCACCAAATGGCTGTTCATTGTCTACCTGCTCGGTAGCGGCACGCTGTATTCCATGATCATCCTGCTGTTGTTTCCGTTCGTCGGACGGGCCGGGCGATACTGGCTCGCCAGACAATGGTGCCGTGCGCTGGTGTTCGTGATGCGTTGGCTGCCGGGCGTGTCATGTTCGATCGAAGGACTTGAACATCTTCCCGCCGGTCCGGCGATTATTTTGTGCCGTCATGAATCGACGTGGGAAACGCTCACGTTCATGGCGCTCTTTCCGCGTCGCGTCAGTTTCGTGTTCAAGGAAGACCTGCTGCGTATTCCGTTTTTCGGCTGGGTGCTGCGTGGCCTCGATATGGTCAGCCTGAACCGTGGCTCCGCACGTCAGGCGCATCAGGCCGTGACGCAGGAGAGCGCCGAGAAGCTGGCCAAGGGCGACGTCATCGTGATCTTTCCGGAAGGCACGCGCGTGGCGCATGACGCGCCGTTGCGTTTGACCTCGGGTGGCGTTCGCCTTGCGTGCGCGACAGGCGTGCCGGCGGTTCCCGTGGTGCTCAATGCGGGCAAAGTGTGGCCGGCGAAAGGCTGGCCCACCGGCCACGGACATATCCGCGTGGTGGTCGGGCCCGCGTTCTCATCGCAAGAAATGTCGCAACAGGATTTGAGTCGCGCCGTGCACGAGTGGATGAAAAACGAACTGCAACAGCTGTGATCATTTTCAGGCTGGATCGACCGCGCAGCGACAGTCGCGACGCCAGCCGCAATTGAATCCGCGGCGCCTGGCGTTCGCGTTCTGCCCGACCCTCATTGCGCAGCTTTGGCGGTCTTCGCGGTGTCGTTAGCCGACATGCTGGGCATCGCCGTATCCGTCATGCTCATATCGCTTTTCATGCCGCCCGGCACGGTGCTCCACGGGCTTGTCACCGGCTCGCTGTGATAGGTCATGCCGGCGGTTGCCGCGCCGTGCGAACCGCCGCTGCCATTTCCCCCGTTCCCATTACCGCCGGCCTGCGCGAGGGTCGCGGCGCACGCGCAGAGTGAAACGACAGCGAGACGGGCCAACAAGGCATTCAACGTCATCTTTTCCATGGTAGTTCTCCGGCGATCTCTGAGTAGCCAAGCTTGATTGCCTGGCACGAACTCATATACGGCGTTCCGTTGCGATTGGATTCGAATCGCCGCATGTCATGCATTGTCACAATCGCTTGCTATACAGGTCAGGCAATCTGCGTAGGAGATCGCTTTGCCCATGCGAAAGTCAGCCTTGCACATCGAAAGTCCGGCGAAACATCCGTTTGAGAGCTGTTTCGTCGACCTTGGCGGCCACTCGGCGGAACGCGCACTGTCGGCGCTCACGGCGGCGGTCCACGCGGCCCAGCGAGAGATGAACGCGTTCGTTTGGCTGGAAGAAGCCCTGCCCGGGGCAACCCTGAAGCCTGCTCTGGCGTTCGGGACGGTCGGCGAGCTCTACCGGTCGTACACGCGGCCAGCCGAATTCGGGCGACTGAAACAGGTCTGGCGAGCCTGATAAGGGCTGGTAAGGGCTCGACCCGCGCGGACCGATCCGCACGGTGCAAAGAGGGGTCCGGCTTCGCGTCGGCGCCTTGGCGTCCGCTCACGTTTGCGCGCCTTCACGTCCGCGTGGGCCGCGCTCCGTATTTCTTCGTAATCTTCGTAATACTCAAGAACTTCGCTCCGCAGGCCGTTATCCCGTCGATAGACGGACTCGAGGCCATCCATGGTAAAGCCGCATCCCAGCCGCACGCATAGCGGACCGTCGAGACGGCGCGACACCGCCAGCTTTGCAGGGCTGGCATTGCATCGCGACCTCATCGGCAAGGCGTTTACGGCCATTGTCGTTGCGTTCATTCTTTCCGCGATCGGTCTGAATACGTTTCTGGCACGCCGGCAGACGCACGAACAGGAGAACTCCGTCGGCACGCTGCACGAATGGGGACGCCTGAAGCGCGACCTCGATCAGGTCCAGCAGATCATGCTGGACGAGCACGGCGAACTCAACACGCTGATCGGCACTCGCGCGTTTTATAAGCGCGCGCCGTACTACTTTCCCATGGCGACGTTGCTCGATCTGACCAACGACGCCCGCTCCGGCTGCCGCAATCGTCAGGACTGCCTGTCACGGCTGGACGAGCTCGACGATCTGATGCGCAAGCTCGGCGAACACAGCCAGGCGTTGGCGGTACGGGTCAACGACCGGCCGGGCAGCGTCAGTCTCGGCGACCCGGAACTCAACGAAATCGACGCGTATTTCTACAGCGTGCTCGAACATGTAGTCGACGTTCGGATGGAGGCGGACGCCACGCTCGATTCCGTCGTTAGCCAATCGTCGTCGGACGCGAAATGGGTGTCCAACGCGCTGCTGGTCAGCGGCTTCACGGCGGCGGCGTTGTTGCTGGTGCTGCTGCGCTGGAACGCCCGCATCGCGCGACGGCTGCGTGCCGCGCTGCGCCTCGCGGATTCCGCGCGCGCCCGCTATCAGCGGTTCTTCGACGAACATCCGCTGCCCATCTGGATCTACGACAACGAGTCGCTCAAGCTCGTCGCGGCCAATGGCGCCGCGCAGCGGAGCTTCGGCTATCAGGAAGAGGAACTGCTCGACATGTCGCTCGAAGACGTCCATTCGGCGGACGAGTTCGACCGCCTCAAGACGTTCTTCGAATCGAATGCCGGTGCGAGCTTCGGCGAAACCCGCGCAGCCGGCGTGTGGCGCTACCAGACCCGCGCAGGCGAGCAAAAATCGATGGCCGTGCATCACCTGAACGTTGCGTTCGAAGGCCGCGCGTCTACGATGGCCGTCATGGTGGACGTCACGCTCGAACTAGCGGCGCGCGCCGAACTGTTCGAATCGAAGCAGACGCTCGAATACGTGCTCGACCATATTCCGCAAGGCATCGCGTGGAAGAACGCGCAGCATCGCTATGTCGGCGGCAACGAGATTTATGCGAAAGACGCGGGGCTGCCGTCGCGAGAAGCGCTGATCGGCCTCAGCGATCACGATCTACTCTGGGGCACCGACGCCAACGTCGCGCAGAACGAAGACGTCCAGGTCATGTCCGGTCAATTGACCCGCCGGCATTTCGAACGCAGCGCCATTGCGGTGAACGGTTCCGAAGTGTGGATTTCGGAAACCAAGCTGCCGCTCAAAGACCAGAACGGCCATATCGTCGGCGTGCTGATCGCCTACGACAACATCACCGCCCGGCGCAATGCGGAACTGGTGCTGCGCCTGCAGGGCCGCGCCATCGACGCCAGCATCAACGGCATCGTGATCGCGGAAGTCCGCACCGAGCGCAACGTCGTGATATTCGCCAATGCGGCGTTCGAGCGCATTACCGGTTATTCGTCCGCCGAGGTCACCGGGTCGGATTGCGATTCGTTGTTCCAGCTGACCGGCGATCCGCAGAAATGGGCCGAGGTTCGCGCCGCGCTGGATCAGCACACCGAGGCCAACGTCACGCTGTCGTGTTTCCGCAAGAACGGCGAGCGATTCTGGAACAACGTGCTGGTGGCGCCGGTGCGCGACGAGCAGGGGCTCGTCACGCATCACGTGGGCGTGATGAGCGACGTCACCGCGCTCGTCGAATATCAGGCTCGTCTGGAGCATCAGGCGAAATACGACGCGTTGACCGAACTACCCAATCGCACGCTACTTGATGAGCGTTTGAGCGAAGCGATCAAACGCGCGTCGGACGCGAACAGTCAGGTCTCGGTCATGTTCCTCGACCTCGATCGCTTCAAGGAGGTCAACGATTCGCTCGGTCACCGGGTGGGCGACACATTGCTCGCCAGCGTGGCGAGGCGGCTGCAGCGGCTGGTGCGCTCCACCGATCTGGTGGCCCGCTACGGCGGCGACGAATTCATCATCGTCGCCGCGCGCGCGAGCAGCGAGCAACTGGTGCCCATGCTCGAACGCCTGATCGCCGCGATGACGGAACCGTTCTATGTTGGTGAACGGGAGCTGTACGTGGAAGCCAGCATCGGCGTCAGCACCTTCCCGCAAGACGGCGCGGACGCCGACACCTTGATCCGCAACGCGGATGCGGCGATGTACCTCGCGAAGTCACGCGGTCGCAACGGCTACCAGTTTTACCGGCCCGAGTTGAATCGCGCGGCCGCCGAACGCCTGCAACTGTCGACCCGGCTGCGCCGCGCCGCGAAAACGAAGTCGTTGCAGGTCGCCTATCAGCCGCAAATCGATATGGTGACGGGACGTATCTTCGGCGCCGAAGCACTGCTGCGCTGGCACGACGCCGAACTGGGTGTGGTGTCGCCCGCGGTGTTCATTCCGATCGCCGAAGAAACCGGCCTGATTCAAGGCATCGGCGAGTGGGTGTTGCGAACCGCCTGCGAGCAGACGAGCCAATGGCGAGCGCAGGGGCTGCCGCCAATCCGCGTGTCGGTGAACGTCTCGCCGCATCAACTGGAGCGCTCCGACCTGGTTGGCGTGGTGCGCGCCGCGTTGCACGACACCGGCTGCGACGCCGACATGCTCGAACTCGAAGTGACGGAAGGCGCGCTGATGCGCAATGCCGACGACGCCGCGCGCGTGCTGCACGATCTACGCGAACTCGGCGTGAAGATCGCGATCGACGACTTCGGCACCGGCTATTCCAGCCTGAGCTATCTGCAACGCTTCAGCGTGGACCGGATCAAGATCGACAAGGTGTTCGTGCAGGAGATCGGCAGGGGCACGGAATATGAAGCGCTGACGCTCGCGGTGATCGCGATTGCCGAGGCGCTGAAGTTCGACGTGATTGCCGAAGGTGTCGAAACCGACGTACAGCGCGGCTTTCTGGTCGAGCACGGGTGCAGCGAAGGACAGGGCTTTCTGTACAGCGCCGCAGTGTCGGGCGACGCCATCGCGGGCATGCTGCGCTCCGCGGCGGCACAGGCGGATCTTCGACAGCAAGGGGAGTATGCGGACTGACTGGTAACGCTTTGCCTTGGGGACACGCCACATAACCGTATATACTGTTTATACCATTATTACCGTGGAGTGCCCTATGAACGCACCGATCACCGCAAAGCCGACCAAGAAAGCATTTCATTTCCCGAAGAATTCGGACACCCAAGGCACGGGTAGCGCTGAGCCGGCAGAAGCCGCGGTTACGGCCAAACCCGCAGCGACCAAACCGTTTGCAGCACGAAAGGCCGCGAAGACCAAGCGTGCTTCGGCTGGCGCTGCGGCGGTAGCGGCCGCTGAGAAACCGGCCAGTACCAAGTCGGCCAAGCCGGCTTCGGCAAAGAAGGCGTCCAAAGCAAAACGCGCGGCGGTTCCGGTCACCGCCGCCCCCGTCGCAGAGGCTGAAAAACCGGCCGCAACCAAAGCGGCCGCGACGAAGAAGGCCGCCAAGGCCAAGCGCGTCGTTGAACCGAAGGTGGAAAAAATCGCCGCACCGGCCGAAGCCAAGCCGAAGCGCGTGAAGAAAGACAAGGTCGTGCGCGACAGCTTCACGATGCCCAAATCCGACTACGAAAAAATTGCTTCGCTGAAGCAGAAATGCCTCGACGCCGGCGTCTCCGTCAAGAAAAGCGAGTTGCTGCGCGCCGGACTGCTGATGCTCGAAGCCGCCGCACCCAAACGCCTGCTGGCCGCAGTGGCGGCGGTCGAAGCGGTAAAGACCGGTCGGCCCGTGAACGAATAAGCGCCCGCGACTCTCGCGAGCCCCGTGGGGCTTTCGGACAGCGTGACCATTCACTTAGTCCGCTGTTTCGTAAGCCCTACGAGATGCGATCGCGAAACGCGGCAACAGCAACGCTGACCCGTTTCAGACTGCGGCTTCCGCAATAGCCTGGACCTGCGCGGAGCGCATCAAGCCTTCTATCATCCGCGCTTCCGCGCTCGCGATCTCGCTCAACGACGCCACGGCAAGTTGCCCGTCAAGGATGGCCAGCGCCGTGCAGAGACGCGCGTAGTCGCTGTCTTCGAGCGCCCAGCTACCTGTTTCGTGTTCACGAGCGTCGAGTCGCACCATCGCCGCATGGGCGCTTTCAATCTCGGCGATCATGTCTTCGCCGAGGCCGAGCCGCGCCAACTCTTGCGACACCAGCAAATGCCGGCTCAGCGTCAGATGCAGATCCCGCGAACCCTGGCCGCGCCGGAACGCGTCGAGGGCGGTATAGCACTGCATCAGCATCGCCGCCGTCACCGGCTCGTGTGCCGTGCGGCTGAAGGTCAATGCACGCAGCAACGGTGACATGGCCGGTTGGTGGTGCTTGCGGACTCGCGACTTATTGGACATAACGGTTCAACCTCCATCACTCATTCTCGGCTTCGCCACCGAATGATCGTGCTCTGCGGTGGCAAACGCCGCCGACTTTTCCCGGCGGCCTGACAGGCCCTTAATGCGAGTCTGTGAAGCCATCATGGCAAGCAACTATTAAGACAGACTTAAACACCCGCAGGGCCGAATGAGGTGCGGCATCCTGCCGCCCTACCCACTCGCGGCCGGCAAACGGGCGCGGTATCAAGTCAACGCTCGCATATCGGTTCGAACGCGAGGAATACAAGTCACGCCGCGTGGCATCGACGAAAAAAAACCCTGTTCCCGCGAAGGAACAGGGCCGGACAGGATGGAACAGTCGCACATGCGCGTGGATGCTTGCCGACCTCTAACCATCAAAGCTAAAACGCTGTTGCTACTCGAACTGCCACTGCAGAAGCGGTTGCTGCATCACATCAACATTTTTACTGCCTGAACTGCTTGAACTGCCACTACGCGAACATCTGCTGCAAAAACCTTTGCTACTGACCTACCACTCAATCGCAGCCGGGTCCCTCGCCTTCAACTACACCAACACCTAGCCGCAACCCCCTGCTACTTCGCGCGCTTATCGCACTCACTGCGCGCCGTTTTCCATTGCTTCGACTTCCTACTGCTTTACTGCCCTGCCGCGTTCGACAACCGCGGCACACTGCCATCAACGGTACGGTTCAAAACAACGCGGGGGGAGACCGCGTCGATGGGGCTCGGTGATTTGTCGCGCCATGGAAAACAGTTTATAGGAGTCGTTGCGAATGCAATTGGGCGAAGCGAGGGGAATTGGCGGCCTAATTTGGCGAATCGGCGTAACACAAATTCAAACGCCGATTCGAACGAAAATTCGTCAGACAGAATCGCGACAGCCGTCAGCCGCGCGCGACGAAATCGCTGATGGTCAGCAGGACTTTTTCGCCCGGCCGCGCGAGCATCTTTCTTTCCGCGACCGCGGTGATACGTTGGCGGCCGTCCGCGAACGTCTTGAGAATGCGCGCCTCACCCGCGCCGCGCTGTAGCCAGAAATGCTGCTCCAACGCTTCACGCGTGACGGCGCACTCGAGATCCCGGCCTCGCGTCGAAAGCTGGAAAATCACCGCGCGTCCGTCTGCCGAGACGCTGGGTTCAAGCTCGATAATCTCCATAGCCCACCTCGCAATGTTCGTTAAGCCGTTCGCCGTCTTGAACGAATGACGGCGCATCAAACTGAATGGAAACGCAGGCCAGGCGTTCCATCATGTCGACTCATCCCATCCGCGCGGTTCTACCGCCCCGATCGCCGCACGCGCCCCCGCCCTCACGAGCAAAGGTCGTGGCGAATGAATCCATGTCGGGATGAAAGACAGGCGTCGGTGGTTCGACGTTTGGTACGCGCGGTGTCGATCCCGCGCCCACCAATCCGCGAACTAGGCAAAAGCAAAGCCCATGCCAATAAACGCTCAAGCGCTTGTGCCGAACCTGGCGAGCGCGGCGCAGTCGCACCGCGTCGAGCATGCGCGCTGCCTCGCGAGCCGCAAATGCCGACCGCGCCTGTTGCCGCGCGCCGTGCATCGCGCCCGGCGGTGTCGGCGCTGACCGTACGCCTATAGCGCCGACAACGTCGCTGAAGCAAAACGTGGAAAAGCCGAAACATCGCAGCATGGTAAAAAAGCGCAACGCACGCGACAATTCACAGCCATTCTTACCTGCCGCGTGGGCACCGCCAACGCTATCCACATGTCCGTTCAAGAACCCGCCCTCACCTTGCGTCCTGCGACACACGCCGACGAAGCCTTTCTATTCGAACTGCGCAAAGCCACGATGACGGAGCATCTGACCCGTGCCGGCGAACCCGTGGACGACACCGCCCATCGCGCGCGCCTGCTGCATCGCTACGACGCGGCGCAGGTGATTTGCATCGACGGCGCGCCGGCCGGCCTGCTTAAAGCGTATCGCACCCACACCGAGTGGGTCGTCGTGCAGGTGCAAATTGCGCCGGCTCAGCAAGGACGCGGCATCGGCGAGCGCGCGCTGCAATCGGTTTTGCAGATCGCGCGGACCGATGCGTTGCCCGTCACGCTCAAGGTGCTCAAAGGCAATCCGGCGAAGCGCCTGTATGATCGTCTCGGCTTCGAGATCGACGGCGAAGATGAGATGCAGTTTTACATGCGATACGCGCCACGCGCGTCGGCGGAAACTGAAGCAGAATAAATGTCGGATAAAGACTGAACCTCACCACGGACCCTGCCATGAACCTTCGCGACACCTCAGCCATAGAAAGCTGGCACGCCCACATCTATTTCGACGCGAGCAGCCGCGACGCCGCGTGGGCCTTTCGCGACGTAGTGCAAGCGCACTGGAACGGCAAGCTGCAATTGGGCCGCTTTCATGAACGCCCGGTTGGGCCGCACCCTATGTGGTCGTATCAACTCGCGTTCGCGCCCGAGCAATTCGCGGAACTGGTCGGCTGGCTCACACTGAATCACGGCGCGCTCGATGTGTTCCTGCACCCGAATACGGGCGATTCACTGAGCGACCATCGCGACGCGGCAGTGTGGATTGGCCGATCGCATGAGTTGGTATTGAGCGCACTGGGGTGACGGGTCACAAGCGGGTCACAAGCGGGTCACAAGCGGGTCACACGCGGTGCGTCGAAGCGGCCGCTCAACAGCCCGTCACATATTCGAGTACGAATCGCACCAGCCGCGCGCGGCGACCTGCTTGTCGCCGAACAGCGTGCAGCCGCCGTAGGTATCGGTGGTTTTGCCCTGAAACAGCGAGCAGTTGCCGCAATTCTGTCCCGCCGCATAGCCGGGATATTTCGCCTTGTCGACCTTCGAAGCGTCTTCTTTATAGCCGACGGCTTGCGCCTTCGGATCGGCTTCGCTGAGCGTATTCGCGGGGTCGGCGAACGCGGTGCCCGACAGAACGAGCGATGAGCCGACGCCCACGCTGAGCCTCAGCAGAAATTCGCGGCGCGATGTTTTCATGATGTTCCGATAGGAAGTGGGGGACTCACTTCAAGCGCGACGATTCTAGCGCGCGCCGTCGCTTTCCCGCTGGCAAGCCGGCAGGCGCGGGCCGGCACTCCGGTGTGCCCTGCCAAGCCCACAGCGTCCCCCGCCTAGCTCAGCGGCGTTTTCAGCGCATCGATCAGATCCAGCATTTCGAAGGGCTTGCGCAGCAGCATGGCGTGCGGCAACACCTTGCGCTGTTCCGGCGTCAGCACGAGGTCGTAGCCGGTCAGAAAGATCACCCGCAGATCGGGCCGTTCGCGGCACACGTCCAACGCCAGATCCACCCCGGACTTGCCGGCCAGCCCCACGTCGGTCAGCATCACGTCGATCGCGTGATCGCGCAGCATCTGCTTCGCTTCGCGCTCGCCTTCGGCCTCCAGAATGTCGAACTCGAACGTGCGCAGCAATTCCGCCGTGCTCACGCGGATCAACTCGTCGTCTTCCACCAGCAGAATCCGCAGCCGTGCGCTCGCGGCAAAACCGTCGGCGCTGTCCGCCGCGAGTGGCGGCTCGATCTCAAGAAGGTGCCGCTCGGCTTCGGCAATCTCGGCCGCTTGCGGATTCTGCGTCTGCAACACGTAGCGGACTTTGCGCGCCAGCGCCTCGTGCGTGTACGGCTTGCTGAGCAATTCGATGCCTTCGTCGAGCCGCCCGGAATGCACGATCGCGTTATCCGTATAGCCCGACGTGAACAGCACCGCGATCGCCGGCAGCCGCTCGCGCGCCTTGCGCGCAAGTTCGGTGCTGCGCAACGCGCCGGGCATCACCACGTCGGTGAACAACATGTCGATCGGCACACCGCTTTCAACAATCGCCAGCGCGCTCTGCGCGTCTTTCGCCTTCAGCACGCGATAGCCGAGATCGGACAGCATTTCGACCACGGTGGTGCGCACTTCCTCGTCGTCCTCGACCACCAGCATCGTTTCCGTGCCGCCCTTTGCCGGGCCGGCGTCGATATTGGTTTCGAGGTCCTCTTCCTCGCGGACGCGCGGCAGATAAATGCGAATGGTCGTACCGTGCCCTTCTTCGCTATAGATCTTCACATGGCCGCCGGACTGCTTGACGAAACCGTACACCATGCTCAAGCCGAGGCCGGTGCCCTGACCTTCCGGCTTGGTGGTAAAGAACGGTTCGAAGACGCGCTCGCGCACTTCCGGCGACATCCCCGCGCCGGTATCCGTGACCGCGAGCATGACGTACTGGCCGGGTGTCACCTCGGCGTTGCGCTTGGCGTATCCGTCGTCGAGCGCGGCGTTGCCGGCTTCGATCGTGAGCTTGCCGTGGCCGCTCATCGCGTCGCGCGCATTGATCGCCAGATTGAGCAGCGCGTTTTCCACCTGGAACGGATCGACCAGCGTATTCCACAGGCCGCCCGACACGATGGTCTCGATCTCGACGCCGTCGCCGAGCGCACGCCGCAGCATATCGTCGAGTCCACGCACGAAGCGGCCGAGATTGACGACCTTCGGCGCGAGCGGCTGACGCCGCCCGAACGCCAGCAATTGCGACGAGAGATTCGCACCGCGCGCCACGCCCGCCAGCGCATTGCGCACACGTTGCTCGGCCTTCTCCGCGCCCGCGACGTCTTTCGCGAGCAATTGCAGATTGCCGCCAATCACCTGCAGCAGATTGTTGAAGTCGTGCGCGACACCGCCCGTGAGCTTGCCGATCGCCTCCATCTTCTGCGCCATGCGCAACGCTTCTTCGGCGAGGTGCAGCGCCTCCGTGGTTTCCTTGTCGGCCGTGACGTCGCGGCCCACGCCGTGAATCCGTGCGGTATCGGGATCGAGCGCGAGCGTCCACGCGACCCAGCGCCAGCTGCCGTCGATCCGCTTGAAGCGGTTTTCGTAGCGCACCGGCACACCGGTACGGCGCAATTCGGCCAGATGCGCGGCGACGACCTCGATGTCATCCGGATGCACCAGGTCGACGTAAGACCGCGACAGCAGCCAGTGCTTGTTATGACCGAGCGCCGTGCTCCACGACGGGCTTACGCGTTGCAGGCGGCCCTCGATGTCGGCGACCACCAGCAGATCCTCGCTCAACTCCCACAGACGGTCACGGTCCGCCACCGTTTCGATCACGCGGCGTTCCAGCGTCTCGTTCAGATCGCTTAGCGCGTTCTGCGCCTTGGTGCGCTCGGCAATCTCGGTTTGCGCGGCCTGATAGAGACGCGCGTTGTCGATTGCAATGGCCGCCTGCGCGGCGATGCCGACGACGATCCGCTCGGCGCGCTCGGTGAACACGCCGGGCTCCGGGTGACCGAAGAACAACCCGCCGACCACCTCGCCGCTACGCGACTGCACCGGTACGGCCAGATAGCTGCGTACTTTCAGGTGGCCTTCCGGCATGCCCTTATGCGGCGCGTTGTGGCCGTAGCGCGGATCCTGGGTGATGTCCTCGACACGCACGATCCCCGTGCCGCTGAATGTGGGCGCGAACACCGCCGTGTTGCGCGGCATCGGGAAGCGATCGAAGGTTTCCTTCGGCACGCCGGACAGCGTGTAAAGCGTGTAACTGCCGCCATGATCGTCGAGCACGTTGTAGAAGAACGAGCCGAACGCGGCGCCGGCGAGTTCGGTGGCGGCATCGGTCACGATCTGCACCGCGCGGCTCAGATCGAGTTCGGCCGCGACCGTCGAGCCGACGCGATTAAGAATTTCCAGCGTGCGCGATTCCTCGCGCAGCTTCATTTCGGTCTCGCGACGCAAACGGGCCAATTGCAAATTGCCGGCCACGCGGGCCAGCAATTCGCGGGCGGAGAACGGCTTGGTCAGATAGTCGTCCGCACCGTGCTCGATACCGTCGAGGCGCGATTCCTCCCCCGCGCGGGCGGACAGCATCAGCACCGGCGTATCGCGCAACACGGGATCGGCGCGCAGTTCACGCAGCAGGCCGAAACCGTCGAGGCGCGGCATCATCACGTCGGACAACACCAGATCCGGCGGCGCCGCGCGCGCGGCGTCGAGCGCCGCCTGACCGTCGGAGGCGAGCTGCACGTCGTGGCCTGCCGCGCGCAGAATCCGGCTCATGTACTCGCGCAAATCCGCGTTGTCGTCGACCACCAGCAGGCGCGCGGCAGCCGCCGGTGCGGCATCGGAACCTATTGCGCCGCCGCGCGGGCCGTCGGCAACCGGCGCATCCGCGAGAATCTCGTTCTCCGGACTCCAGCGCAAAGCCGCGTCGGCATACGTGCGCGCGTGTCGGCTCATGGCGGCATGCACGGCGTCGTCTTCAGTCTGAGCCGGCACGGCGCCGCGCGGCAGCGTGACCGTGAAGCACGCGCCGTCGCCGAGTACGCTGTCCACCTGCACCGTGCCGCCATGCAGCTTGACCAGCTCCTGCACCATGGCGAGTCCAATGCCGCTGCCTTCGACCGAGCGGCCCGGCGCACCCGCCACGCGATGAAAGCGCTCGAAGAGGCGCGGCACTTCTTCTTCGGCGATACCAATGCCGGTATCCGTCACGCTGACCGTGACGCCCTCGCCCTGGATCGCATGCACCGTCACCCGGATCGTGCCGAAGAACGTGAACTTGTACGCGTTCGACAGCAGGTTCATCACGACCTTTTCCCACATCTCGCGGTCGAGTTGCACGACCACCGGCGCAGCGGGAACGTCCACCTCGAGCCGCAAGCCAGCCGCCTCGATCGCGGACTGGAACAGCGACGCGAGTTCAGCCGTGAAGGCGGCAATGTCGGTAGGCTGCGGGCAACTCTGAATGCGCCCCGCCTCGATCCGCGAAAAATCCAGCAGTGCGTTCACCAGCTTCAGCAGACGCAAGCCGTTGCGATGCGTGATCTCGATCAGCGCGCGGTCGTCGAGGTCGTTGCCGCCGCCGGGCACCGCGTTGACGACGCCCGCCTCCCGCTGCGGCCTGGCGAGCAATTCCTCGAGCGGACCCAGCATCAGCGTCAGCGGCGTACGGAATTCGTGGCTGATGTTGGAGAAGAAGGTGGTCTTCGCGCGGTCGATTTCGGCCAGTGCCTCCGCGCGCCGCCGCTCTTCTTCATAGGCCTGCGCGTAACCGATCGCCGCGCCGATCTGGCCGGCGGTCAGATTCAGAAAACTGCGGTAAGCGTCGTCGAACAGGCGGCAAGGATTCAGACCGGCGATCAGCACCACCGCTTGCGTCGTTTCGCTGCCCGTCGACACCGGCAGAATCACGGCCTGCTCGGGTGCGATGTGCCACGGACCGCGCGGCACCTCGGTACCGAAACGCTGCGTCAAACCGCGCACCATGTGCGGGACCTGGATATTCAATACGTCGGCCACGGGCCATGCCGGTTCACCGGTCAGACTCATGGACGCGGGCGCCAACGGATGCCCCGGCTCGACGCCACTCGACGCGACGAGCGTAACCGTATCGCTGCCGGGTTCGGCGGCATAGAGCAACGCGAAGGGGATATCCTGCTGATTCGACTTCAACGCGCGCGCGCTCAGTTCGCATGCCTCGCGCCAGTCGCGGCCGTCCGGACTGGCGGCCGCCAGTTCCTTCAGGAGCGCCAGTTGGCGTTCGCCGACCACGCGCAGCGTGTCGTCGCTATTGGCGCAGAGGATCCCGCCGGGCTCGCCGTCGTCGCCGGGAATCGGGCTATACGAGAAGGTGTAATAGGTTTCCTCGGGGAAGCCATTGCGCTCCATGATGAGGAACTGCTGTTCGACGAAGATGCCTTCGGTGCCCGTCATCGCAGTGTTCAGCAGCGGCTCGATCTCGGTCCAGATTTCGCGCCACACCACACGCGCAGGCTGACCGAGCGCCACCGGATGCTTGCCGCCAATGATCGACTTGTACGGGTCGTTGTAAAACTTGATGAGCTCGTCGCCCCAGCCGATCCAGATGGGTTGGCGCGAAGTCAGCATGATGCGGATCGCGAGCTTCAGCCCTTGCGGCCAGCTCTCGGGCGCGCCGAGCGAAGTCTGTGTCCAGTCGTAAGCACGAATAAGCGCGCCCAGTTCGCCGCCGCCGGACAAAAACGGCGGTGCGGCGCGGGGCGTAGACGGCATATCCGACGTGAAACTGTCCGGCTCTTTCAACGCGATCTCCTCGACGCGGCGGCGTCACGATCGTACGGCGCCGCGTTGAGGAACGGGTGCCCGATACGATGGAAGGCGGGTGCAAAACGGCGCAATTGTTCTAGCGCGATTCTCGCACGTCACAAGCTGCCGGGGGAAGTCGGGAAGGCGTGTAAACGCCTGAAGCGGCGGGGTTTTCGCGTCCCGGCGCGGGCTGCTGGACAGCACGCTTCGCAGGGACAAAGGAGATTGATGGTTGGCGGCAAAATGCCGGTAAAACGTACTTTAATAAAGCGCGCGGGCAAGGCGATCTTCCCGACCGTATCCTTGCCCGCCGCGTCGTGACGGTAGACCTGAAACAGCCCTACAGCAGACCCACACAAACCGCCGCAACGATCGAGCCGAGCACCAGCACGGCGCCCACCGTCTTGCGTTTGTTCAGCTCGGTCCAGAGCAGCACGCCGGTCAGCGACAGCAGAATGATGCTGCCCGCCAGCGTATCGATCAGCAAAACCCAGCCGACACTCAAGCCGACGCCCTTGTGCAGATTCGTCAGCATCGCGAGAAACGTGTTGTCGCTGCGCTTGACCGTCACATAGCCGTTGCCGACCCAGTATTCGGCCGAGGTATTTTCATGCGGCGACGCAAAGTTAAGCTGCCAATGCTCGGGTTGCACGACGCTGCGATCGCCCCATGCGACCGGGTGCGCCGGCTCTTTCTGCACGCGTCCCGGCGTGCCGGTCAGATGCAATTCGTGCTTCAGCCATTTGCCCAACTCGCGCGGCGTTTCCGGCGCGGGTTGCGGCAACGGCACTTGCATCGTCGACACTTGCGGCTCGCCGGTCGACACTTTCAACGGGCCGCCGCGATGATTCAGCAGAAAGCCCGTGGTACCGAACAACAGCCCCAGCGCCGCGCCCCACAAGCCGATCCAGCCGTGCACCTTGCGCAGCCATTTGACGAAGGTGGCGCGGCGCGAGCGCTGCTGGCGCGCCTTCAGTTCGCTGCCGCCGAGCCGTTGCGGCTCGCGCGCGGCCGGGTCGAGGCCCGTGGCTGGTTGAAGGTCGATTGCCTCGGGTACGCTCACGTTTCGCTCCAGGTACGCAACAGGTTGTGATAACAACCGACGAGGCTGCGGCGCGCGGCATCGTCGGCGTGGGTGGCATTGAGACGTTGAATCGCGGTGTCCATGTCGAACAGCAGCGCGCGCTGCGTGTCGCTGCGCACGAGGCTTTGCACCCAGAAGAAACTGGCGAGCCGCGCCCCGCGCGTGACCGGCGTCACCTGATGCAGGCTCGTGGCCGGATAGACGATCATGTCGCCGGCCGGCAGCTTGACCTGCTGCACGCCGTAGGTGTCTTCGATCACCAGTTCGCCGCCGTCGTATTCGTCGGGCCCGGAAATGAACAGCGTCACCGAGACGTCGGTGCGCAGCTTTACGCCGTTGGGCAGCACCCGCACCGCGCCGTCCACATGACTGCCGAACGTCATGCCGCTTTCGTAGCGATTGAAGAGCGGCGGATAGGCCTGATTCGGCAGCACCGCGCTGATAAACAGCGGATGCCGTTCGACCGCCGCGAGAATCACGTCGCCGAGTTCGCGCGCGAGCGGCGTGTGCTCGGCGATCTGCTGGTTGCGCTTGACCGGCGCGCCCTGATAGCCGGCGGTCGCGCGACCGTCGACCCAGGCGTCGCCGGCCTGATCGAGCCGCTCGCGCACGAAGCGCAACTGCTCGGCGTTCAGTACATTCGGAATCCGCAGCAACATAAGTGTTTCCTTGGCGTGGGCTTGCCGTTCTCGACCGAAAACGGCAAGCCTAACGCAACCGTTCGGCTTACATCAGAAGCGGTAGTCGAACGTGGCCAGCAGCGTGCGGCCGATACCCGGCACGGAGCGGCCGCCGTCCGATTGAATCAGACCGTCGTAGTACTGCTTGTTGGTCAGGTTCAACAGGTTCAGGCGCACGTCGTATTTCTTCGCGTGGTAAGCGGCGGTGGCGTCCCAACGCGTGTAGCCCGGCACTTCGACGTAGTTCGTATTCGACGCGTAGCGCGGCGACATGTACGTCGGGCCACCGCCAATTTCCCAATGCGGCGTGATCGCGTAGGTGGTCCAGAGCGTCAACGTGTTACGCGGCGTGTTGGCCGGCGTATGCCCTTGCGTACCGTCGAGCGCCTTCAGCACCACGGCGTCCATGTACGTATAGCCGCCGAAGATCTGCCACTTGTCGGTGATGTGACCGGTTACGCCGGCCTGGAAACCGTCCACGCGAATATCGCCGTCGAGTTCGTATTCGGTCGGCGAGACCTGGGTGCGGGCGTTGGTCATTTCCTCGCGGAAGAACGCCGAATTCACCGACAGATTGCCGCCGAGCAGATCCCACTTGCCGCCCACTTCATACGACTTGGTCGACTCCGGCGCGAGATTCTGCGTGAGGTTTGTGACAGTCAACGCTTCGAGCGACGGATCGAACGACGTACCGTACGACACGTAGTACGACTGCCAGTCGGTCGGCTGATAAATCACGCCGGCGCGAACGCTGGTGAAGAAGTTGGTTTGACTCGCGTAAGCCGGCAGACTGATCGAGTTGTGGATCTGCGCCTGGAAGCGATCCCAACGCAAACCGCCAATCACCTTCCAGTGCTGGCCGAGCGAAATCGTGTCGTTCACGTAGCCGGCAATTTCATTCGAGCCGGAGTTCGCGTAGTTGCCGACCGTGGTGGTGACTCCCGCTGGCGAGGACAGGTACGCCGGGTTCAGCATCGTCACGACCGGCAGGTTGTTACGCGTGTACGCCTGATTCGAGTAGCTGTCGTGGCCGAGTTCGACGCCGGCGATCAGGTCGTGCTTGATCGGGCCGGTGTCGAATTTGTATTCGACCGTGGTGTCGTTGTACAGCGAGTGGTTCTCGATCACGCGGTCGTGGCTTTGCAACTTGATGAACAGTTGCGACGGCGACAAGCTTGTGAAGTTGCCGTTGACCAGCGCGGGACTGGTAGCGAGCGGGCCCGTCAGCACCGATTGCGGCGCGGTCTCGCGGGCGTCGGTCATCGAGTGCGAGAACTGCGTCTGGTTGGTCAGCGTCAGCGCGTCGGAGAACTTGTGCTTGATCGCGGCGGTGAACGTCTGCACGTCCTGGATCGTGCGGTCGGTGGTCAGGCCGTAGAACGTATTCTTCGGCACCGGCGACGGACGGCCGTTCAAGGCCTGCACGCCGTAGTCAGGCATGTCGTCGTTGTGCTGGATCAGCGCGGACAGCGTCACCTCGGTCGGCGTGCCGATGCCGAAGCGCACTTCCGGCGCGATGCCATAGTCCTTGTTCTTCATCACGTCGCGCGTCGAGCCGAGACTCTGGCCGAATGCGTTCAAACGAATCGCCGCAGTGTCGGTCAGCTTGTGGTTCACGTCGACGGTGCTGCGATAGCGGTCGTCGGTGCCGATCATTTCCGAGACTTCCGCCGAGTCTTTCAGGTTCGCTTTCTTGCTGACCTGATTGATCACGCCGCCCGTGGAGCCGCGGCCGAACAACATCGACGACGGACCGTACAGCACTTCGAGTTCCTCGAGGTCGAAGGTGTCGCGATAGTACTGGTTGCGATCGCGGAAGCCGTCCAGATAGATGTCGTTCTGCGCGGTGAAACCGCGCAGGTTGATGTTGTTGCCGATCTGGCCGCCTTCGGCGCCGCCGATCGTCACGCCCGGCGCATTGCGCAGCGCGTCCTGGAACGACGTGGCGCCTTGCGAAGCGAGCACGTCTTTATTGATGACGGTGACCGTCTGCGGAATGTCGCGCAATGCGGTGGGCGTCTTCGCACCGACATTCGATTTCTCCGCCTGGAAGTCCTGTTGTTCAGCCTGCGCCGCGACGCCGATGGTCGGCAGCGTGCCGCTGTCGGTGGTGGCGGTAGCGGCGCTGGCGCTTGCGGCTTTGTCGGTCGACGACTGCGTCGTGCCTTGCACGGCAGTCTGCGCGACGGCCGGCGTCGCAAAAGGAATGGCAAAGGCTAGCGCTAACGCGGTCGCAAGCGGCGTGTGGTTGAACATGGAAATCCCGTCGGAGGTGCGCTTGCCGGATGCGCATGTCTGCGCATGCGATCAATGACAAAGCTGCATTTGGCTGGCTGCCGGTCTCCTGGATGAAGCAGGAACGACGGGATGGCTGGCTGATGGTTAAATGAGAATCGATATCATTCCATACGCATAAAGCGGCATCAACGTCGGCATCTCTTACTTCGTGAAATGGAATTATTTCGGTATTTTACGAGCGTATGGATAACGTAATTTTCAATGCGACGGCGCGATCCGTTTATTACGGTTTTGTAAAAATTAGACAAGCGCAAAGTAAAACAGATCAATGTGATTGAAAGCCACTCTGCATGAACTTGCTTTCAAACGGGTAACAAATCGTGAGCCCGATCACCGACACGAAATCACGACACGGTTTATCCTTTTTGCAACACCTCTGTCCTCACTGTTCCGTTCACCTCGGAGTTGACCATGCAATACCGCCAATTCGGCCGCACCGGCCTGAATGTTTCGCGACTGTGTCTCGGCACGATGACTTTTGGTCTGCAGACTGAAGAGGACGCCTCGCAGCGCATTCTCGACACGGCCGCGGAGGCCGGCGTGAATTTCATCGATACGGCCAACGTGTATCCGCTCGGCGGCGGCGAGGGTCTGGCCGGACGTACGGAAGAAATCGTCGGGCGCTGGCTGAAGGGCAAGCGCGACCGCTTCATTCTCGCGACGAAGGCCGTCGGCAAGATGGGGCCGTCGGCGTGGGACCAGGGCGCGTCGCGCAAACATCTGCTGGATGCGATCGACGCGTCGCTGCGCCGTCTTGGCACCGACTACGTGGACCTCTACCAGCTCCACTCCGACGACGCGAACACGCCGCTCGACGAAACGCTCGAAGCGCTGGACGTAATCGTGCGATCCGGCAAAGCGCGCTATGTGGGCGTGTCGAATTTTCTCGCGTACCGGCTGGCGCTCGCGCTGGGCCGCGCCGATGTGCTGCGCGTGGCGCGCTTCGTTTCGGTGCAGCCGCGCTACAACCTGCTGTTCCGCCAGATCGAGCGGGAGTTGCTGCCGCTGGCCGCCGAAGAGCATCTCGCCGTCATGCCGTATAACCCGCTCGCGGGCGGCTTGCTGACCGGCAAGCACAAGCTGGATGCCACGCCGACCTCGGGACGTTTCACCGAGACTGTCGGCAAGGCTGGCGCGATGTACCAGGCGCGTTACTGGCATCAACGCGAGTTCGAAACGATCGAACGCTTGCAGGCCATCGCGGCGCCGACCGGCGAGTCGTTGACGCGCGTTTCGCTGGCGTGGGTGTTGGCGAATCCGCAGATCACGTCGGCGATTATCGGCGCAAGCCGTGCGGAGCAATTGAGCGACACGCTCGCGGCTTCGGAGTGGGTGCTCGACCCGCAAATCAAGACGCAACTCGACGAGGCGAGCGTGGAATACCGCTGGGGCGACGCGGCGCGCTAGGCGCCGCGACGTGATTTATCGCCCGTAGCGCAGCACCGTGCTCGACGCGGCGAGCACATGATCCTTGATGGCCGCGAGCAAAGCGTCGCGCGTCAGCCCGGCGGGCAACGCATCGGGCGGCAGATCGAGCGCGTAGACCTGCGCGACGTAGTGATGCGGCACATCGCCTACGGGCGGACACGGACCGTAATACCCCGGTCCGCCCGTGCGATTCGTTCCGGAGACGCTGCCGGGCGGCGAACTGGCGCCGGCGCCGAGCGACGTCGTCGAAGCCGCGACGCCATACACGATCCAATGCACGATGCCCAGGCCCTTCGCGCCGTCCGGATCGAAGATCGTCACCGCGTAACTCTTCGTCCCCGCGGGCACATTGCGCCATTGCAGCGCCGGCGACACGTTGCCGCCGCCGCAATTGCTCGCGCTCGCGGCATGGCTCGCGTCCAGCGTGCCGCCGTCGGCCAGACCCGGCGAAGCAACCGCGAACGCTTCGGCCGCACGGCCATGCGTCGCTGCAAGCGCTAATGCCGCGCACACGCCCACCGAAAGCAGGCGTCGCGCGAGGTCAAACCGGCCGCTCCGTATCATCGTGCATCACCCCTTTTTTTACGCTCACGGCTTGCAGAGTCATTTGAACCGGCCTGTCCGTGCCGTCGCTTCCGGCAATTGGCGCGTCTCGCGGAACGACTTCGGGTGCCACAAACGCGCGCCGCCTTCGATACCCGCGTCGTTGGAAACGGTCGCCACGTTGGCCGGCAAATCGAACGTGAGACGTGCCGCGTTGCCGCCGCCGATCCACAGCTTGTCGTAGTTCACGAGCGCGCTGAGAATCCCGATCACTTTCTTAACGCGCCGGTTCCACGTTTTATTCCCGATCTTGTCGCGCGCGGCGTCGCCGATGTATTCGTCGTAGGCGACGCCTTTCTTGCTGACCGGGTGATGGGCCAGTTCGAGATGCGGCATCAGTTCGCCGTCGCGGAACATGGCCGTGCCCGCGCCCGTGCCGAGCGTCAGCACGAACTCGAGACCATGCCGCTCGATCGCGGCGAAGCCCTGCATCTCGGCGTCGTTGATCATGCGCACCGGCAAGCCGCCTAAGCGCTGCGCCAACGAATCCGCCAGCGGAATGTCATGCCAACCCTCCACGCCGAAATGCGGCGCGGTCAGGATGCGGTTGTTGCGCACCACGCCGGGAAAGCCGATCGACATCAACGTAGGCGGTTGCTGTTCGATCAACGGACCGGCCAGCTTCGCCAGCGCATCCACCAGTTGGTCCGGCGTACACGGATGCGGCGTCGCGACCCGCACGCGTTCGGTTTTCATCTGACCGTCGGCGTCGATAATCGCGGCCTTCAGACCGGTGCCGCCAACGTCGATCGCCAGAATCCGCTCGGTGCTGCTCGTCGCTTTCGTCTTGCGCGTCGCCACGGTCTTACGTGCTGCCACGGTTTTGCGTGTTGCCACGGTATCCCCCGAATAGTTTGAACCGCGTGATGGAATCACTTCTTTTCGACTGGAGCCTGTTGCAAGGGCCGCCATGCGTGGCCGTCGCGGGCGAGCAGCGCGTCCGCTTGCGCCGGACCTTCGCTGCCCGAGGCATAACCATGCACCGGCATCGCGCCGCCGTCTTTCGGATGCAGCACGTCTTCGACCGCCGCCCAACTGGTTTCGATGCTGTCGGCGCGCTGGAATAGCGTCTCGTCGCCGAGCATGCAGTCATAGAGCAAGGTCTCGTAGCCGACGTTCGCGCGCTCGGCGAAGAAGTCCGCATAGTCGAACGACGACTGCACCGCGCCGACCTGCATGACCGGTCCCGGCGTCTTGACGTTGAAGTCGAAGCTGGTGCCGTGCGCCGGATCGATACGCAAGGTCAGCACGTTCGGTGTGAGCGCGTCGACGGGCGTGTCGCGGAATAACCGGAACGGCACCGGCTTCAGTTGCACCGAAATTTCCGTGCGGCGTGCGGCCAGCCGCTTGCCGGTACGCAGATAGAACGGCACACCGGCCCAGCGCCAGTTCTCGACGTACACGCGCGCGGCGGCATAGGTTTCCGTCGTGCTGTCGGGCGCCACGTCCGGTTCCTCGCGATAGCCAACACCCGGCGGGCCCTTTTCGTATTGACCGAACACGACGTCGTCGGCGGTCAGCGGCTGGATCGCATGCATGATGTCGGCCTTCTTGTCGCGCACGGCTTCCGCATCGAATGAATTGGGCGGTTCCATCGCGACCATGCCGAGCAACTGGAACAGGTGGTTCGGCAGCATGTCGCGGAACGCGCCGGTCTGCTCGTAGAACTTGCCGCGCCCTTCCACGCCGATCGTTTCCGCCGCCGTGATCTGCACGCTGTCGATGTATTCGCGCCGCCAGATCGGCTCGAACAGCGCATTCGCGAAGCGCACCGCGAGAATGCTCTGCACGGTGTCCTTGCCGAGAAAGTGATCGATGCGATACACCTGCGATTCTTTGGCAAACGACAGGATGTGCGTGTTCAGATCGCGCGCCGACGCGAGATCGGTGCCGAACGGTTTTTCCACGACGATGCGGCGAAAGCACCCGCTTTCGCCCTCGCCTTCCTTCAGCAGACCCGCTTTGCCGAGACGCTCGACGATCGGTTTGAAGAACCGCGACGTGACGGCGAGATAGAAAATCACATTGCCGCCCTGCGCCTGATCGAGCTTCTGCTTCAGCTTGCTGAAGACGTCGTCGGTTTCGAATTCGCCGGCCATGTATTCGAGGCGTTGCCCGACCCAGTCCCACGCTTTTTCGTCGAGCTTGCCGGCGTGGAAGGTGCTGGCTTTGTCGGCGGCGAACTGTTCGAGCGACTTGTGCAGATCGTCGCGCCATGCACTCGTCTCGCGCTCGCCGTGATTCACGCCGATGATTTTCATGCCGTCGTCGAGCAGGCCATCCACGGCGAGGTTGTAGAGCGCCGGCATCAGCAGCCGTTTGGTCAGGTCGCCGCCGGCGCCGAAGATCACCAGCGTGCACGGCGGCGCGGGCCGCTTGCCGGCTGGCGACGCCGGAGCGGACGGCGCGTCGTGCGGGCTCACGCTGACTTTGCAGCTGGGTTCCGCAGCGGTGGCGGGGCGGTTGGAAGCAGGCGTATTCGGTGTAGTCGACATGGGATTCACTCAGGAAGCCAATGGAACAGACGTGGCGGTACATGAAAGACCACGCTTGAAGCCACACAGTTCAAAAACGACTCTACAACCGGGCCGACGCGCTGGCGTGTAGGGTTTATGTAACCTGCGCGCCGGGTTTATGTAACCTGCGCGCCGGGTGGCGCGGCCCACGGCTTGCTAACGCGCGACCCGCTAATGCTCGACGTGTTCGGCTTGCTACCTGGTAGTCACTGCGGTCACGAGCGCGGGTGCGGGCTCGGGCGCGGCTTCGGGCGCCGCGGCAGGCGCAAACTCCGTCGGGCACGCCGGCGTCGCGACCTGCGCATTGGGCCCGGTCGGAATCGGCGCCTGGTCGCCCTCGCCGGTCAACGGCACATTGCCCGACGCAGCCATGGCACGCGGTTGCAGCAGCAACGCAACCAGTCCGGTCCAGCCGGTCTGATGCGAAGCGCCCACGCCGCGCCCGTTGTCGCCATGAAAGTACTCATGGAACAGCACCAGATCACGCGAATGCGGGTCGGCCTGCAGCAACGGATACGCACCCATCACCGGACGTTCGCCATCCTTGTTCTTGAGGAATAGCGTCGTGCAGCGGCGTGCGAGTTCATCGGCGATTTCGCTCAGCGAGAACTTTTGCCCAGACCCGGTCGGATACTCCACACGAAAATCGTCGCCGTAATAGCGATGAAATTCGTACAGCGATTCGATCAGCAGATAGTTCATCGGCATCCACACCGGGCCCCGCCAGTTCGAATTGCCGCCGAACACGCGCGAATCGGATTCGGCCGGCAGGTATTTGACGGTGAAGCTGTCGCCGTTGTGATTGAATACGAACGGCTGGTCGCGATGAACCCGCGACAGCGCCCGCACCCCGTGATCCGACAGGAACTCGCTTTCGTCGAGCGCGCGGCGCAGCAGCGCTTTCATGCGATGTCCGCGCAACAGCGAAAGCAGCAACGCGTTGCTCTTGCCGGGTTCGTTCCAGCGTGAGACCAGCCGCGCCAGATCAGGGCGATGTTCGAGAAACCAGGTCAGCCGTTCGCGCAGCCCCGGCAAGCCGCCATGCAGACGATGTTCTAGCACGTGCACGGCAAACAGCGGAATCAGGCCGACGATGGAGCGCAGCCGCAACGGAACGTTGCTGCCGTCAGGCAGGCGCAGCTTGTCGTAAAAGAATTCATCTTCCGAATCCCAGAGTCCCGTCTCGCAGCCGTCGTCGCAACTCACGGCTTCGGCGATATACAGGAAGTGTTCAAAGAACTTCACGCCGATATCGACGAACACGTGGTTCGCATAGGCGAGTTCCAGCGCGATACGCATCAGGTCGAGTGCGTACGCGGCCATCCACGCGGTGCCGTCGGCCTGATCGATATGACCGCCGGTGGGCAGCGGCGAAGAGCGGTCGAAAATGCCGACGTTGTCGAGTCCGAGAAAGCCGCCCTGGAAAATGTTGTGGCCGTCGGCGTCCTTGCGGTTCACCCACCACGAGAAATTCAGCAGCAACTTGTGGAACACGAGTTCCAGAAAATCGCGATCCGCCTTGCCGGTGAGCGCCCGGTCGATTTCATAAACGCGCCATGCGGCCCACGCATGCACCGGCGGATTGGCGTCGCCCAATGCCCATTCGTAGGCCGGTATCTGACCGTTCGGATGCTGATAGCGGTCCTTCACCAGCAGCAGCAATTGACGCTTGGCAAACGCGGGGTCGATCAGCGCGAATGCGGCGGCGTGGAATGCCAGATCCCACGACGCGTACCACGGGTACTCCCACTTGTCGGGCATCGACACGATGTCGGCGTTGCACAGGTGCCGCCAGTCTGTGTTGCGGCCTTTTTTGCGGCTCGCGGGCGGTGCGGGTTGCAGCGGATCGCCGTCGAGCCAGCGTTGCACGTCGTACTGGTAGTACTGCTTCGACCACAGCATGCCCGCGAGCGCCTGGCGCTGCACGAGACGCGCGTCGGGATCGGTGATTTCGTGCTGCAACGCGCCATAGAATTCGTCGGCCTCGGCAATGCGGTGCGCGAAGACCGCGTCGGCATCGAGCAGCACGTCGTCGGGACTCGATTGCGGACGCCAGCGCATGTACACCACCGCGCGTCCGTGCGGACCCAATTCGATCGATGCATGCGCACCGGCCTTGGTGCCTTTATCGCGACGCACCGCGTGTTCGTCGCCATGCACGAGGTAGTCGTTGAAACCGTCTTTGAATGGACCCGGGCTGTCCATGTTGAACAGACGCTTGACGTTAGTGTCGTTCTCGCAGAACAGCCAGTCGACCTGCGGCGCGTCTTTCGACCAGGCCGTCACCACGATCGGATCATGGCCGTGCTGATGGCCGATCAATTGCGGGTTGCCGTTGTGATCCGTGCCGGCGGTCAGCGACGGCTTGTCTTTGTTCTCTTTCCAGGACCACGAATTGCGCGCCCAGATCTGCGGCAGCACATCCAGCGAAGCGGCCTGGTCCGCGCGATTATTGATCGTCACGCGCATCAGGATGTCGTCGGGCGCGTGCTTCGCGTATTCGACCTGCACGTCGAAATAACAGCAATCGTCGAACACGCCGGTATCGAGAATTTCATACTCCGGCATGTCGGCGCCGCGGCGGCCGTTTTCCTGCACGAGGTCGTCGTAGGGAAAGGCCGCGATCGGGTACTTGTAGAGCATTCGCATATACGAATGCGTGGGCGTGCCGTCGACGTAGAAGTACAGCTCCTTCACGTCCTCGCCATGGTTGCCCTGCGCGTTGGTGAGGCCGAACAGGCGCTCTTTCAGGATCGGATCTTTGCGGTTCCACAGCGCGAGCGACACGCACCAGCTCAGTTTGTCGTCGCCGAAACCGGCAATACCGTCTTCTCCCCAACGGTAGGCGCGGCTGCGGGCGTGGTCGTGCGGAAAGGAGTCCCACGCGGTGCCGTCCGGGCTGTAATCCTCCCGCACCGTGCCCCATTGACGCTCGCTGAGATACGGCCCCCAGCGCTGCCAGTGGGCACAGTCGGCCGAATGCAGGCGTGAACCTTCAAGGGTAGCGAGCAGATTCGCAGCGCGCAGCGGTGGCATGACTCCGTCCTTGCAGCAGGCTTGGCAGCGGGACACACATCGTAGCGCGGTTTACGCGCCAACGGGCTCCTGCCCGGCAAGTAGAACTTCAATGCGCAGCAACTCGCCGAGCGACCAGGCTTGAAACGGCGTGCCGGCCGGCGCGTGCGGGGCATCGCCATCGGCGATTTCCGACAGATGGTCGAGCCCGGCGTGATCGAGATGCGCGACCAGCGGGTCGAGAAAGCGCATTTTGGCTTCGCTGCGGGCCTCTGTTGCCGTACCGTGAACCCGCAGCCACGCTTCGACGAATGGACCGAGCAGCCATGGCCAGACGGTGCCTTGGTGGTAGGCGCCGTCGCGTGCGAGCGGCGGGCCGCCATAGTGTCCGCAGTACGCCGGATCGGACGGCGCAAGCGTTCGCAAGCCAAGCGGCGTGAGCAAGTGCGCCTCGACCTGATCGAGCACCGTGCGGGCCGCGGCGCCTTCGAGTAACGGAAACGGCAGTCCGCCTAGCGCAAAAATCTGGTTGGGCCTGATCGCGCGGTCGACCGTGCCTTTGACGTGGTCGACGTCGATGTTGTCGAACAGGGCCTGAGTCGACGGATCGATGAAGCGTTCATGAAACGCTTGCAACGCTCGGTCGGCGGATGACTGCCATTGCGGATTCCAGATTGCTGCAATGCGCAACGCGTTGATCCAGAGCGCTTGCACTTCGACCGGCTTGCCGATGCGTGGCGTCACCACCCAGTCGCCGACTTTCGCATCCATCCACGTGAGTTGCACGCCGGGTACACCGGCGCTCAGCAGGCCCTCTTCGGGCGATGCCTGAATCCCGAAGCGTGTGCCTTTCGTGTAGCCCGCGAGGATGGCCTCGACGGCTTGTTGCAGGCGCTGCGCGGTGGCGGCGCTAGCGTGCTGCGTGGCCAGATAGTCGTGGACGGCGACGATGAACCACAGCGAGGCATCGACCGAGTTGTATTCGGGCGTGTCGCCGTAGTCGGGAAATCGGTTCGGCAACATGCCCTCGGACAACGTGCCGGACCACTCGAGCAGAATCGCTTCGGCTTCGTCGAGACGGCCCGACGCGATCAGCAGGCCCCGCATGGCGATGAACGTGTCGCGGCCCCAGTCGGTGAACCATGGAAAGCCCGCGAGGATCGTACGGCCCTCGTTGCGCGCAACGACGTAGGCGTCGGCGGAACGCTGCAGGCGGGAGCCGAGGGCGGCGCGGCGTCGTTGTTCGATGCTGCCGAGTTCGGTCGCGTGTGGGGCCGCGGCTTGGGCGTTCAATGCGGGCTGCTTCTGCAATGGCGTCGCCAAGTTGGTTGTGCCTGCAACGCTCGCGGTAAGAATCATCACCGCTTCACCCTGCGCGAGATCGAAGCTGAACACGCCTGGCGTCGCGAGATCCTCGCTGAAGTCCAACCCCCGTTCCTGCTCCCGGACGTAGCAGAAATTTCGATACCAATCGGGCGCGTGCGTGTACGCGCCGTTCGTCGCGGCATGAATGGCCGGCACGTCGCCATAGGGCTGCCAGCTGACGCATGATCGATCGGCACTGGTCTGCGCGTTGAAGTCGAATGCCGGGTTCTCGTGATGCAACGCGTGATAGTCGCGGCCCGAAAGCAGCGGCCTGACTTTGAGCGTCGGCGCATTCATTGCTTCAGCAGCCGTTCCCGTGTCCTGCAACCGCCAACGCAACACCGTTTCGCGCGTCGCTTTGCTAACGAATACTTCCGCGATCAGCACCCTCTGCGCGTCGAGGTCGAAGCGCCACGTCGGCCACGGTGAGGTATCGAACTCAATAAGACGCGTTGTGAGGTCCGGGTAAATCACGTCGGGCACGTAGCGTTGCATGCTGAGCGGAAACCGCTGCCCATTCGCTTCAACCCATGCCTCCACACCGTTGACGAGCACCATCCGCCCGCCCGGCGCGCGCGTCGCCGTCAGCAGCAGTGCGTGATAACGACGCGTGCGCAGCGTGCCCACGGTGCCCGAGGCAAAGCCGCCAAAGCCGTCCGCCTCCAGCCATTCGTCCTCGAGACGCGTGATGTCGAAAGGTCGTTCGATGCGTGTCATGAAGTTATCGGGTACGCACAGCCGTTAATCGTTAGGGATGCCTCGACTGCCGGCATGTGGCGCTTCGGTGACCATTGTCCTTCTTATCACTTTCCATTTCCTTTCTAAAATCCGACGTAAATACGCAAGATTTGCCACTCGCAAACGTTTCACAATTATTTCTTGAAAGGAATAGAGACTGCATCCGCTTTCACGAAACTGGATGCCGACATGAGAAGAGACAAAAGCTTCGCGAGCGCCGTGGCAATTTCAATGGCAGTACTCGTATTGACCGCTTGCGGTCCCGACGATTCCGCGTCGAGCGGCGCGCCTTCATCGTCTTCCAAGGGCATGACCGCCGCCGATGGCGGCGCCGTCCAACGCGCCGCCGCCTTGCCCGCGACGCCAATCCTCAACACATCCTCAACGCTCGCCGCGAACGCGGCCGCAACTGCGAACGCCGCCGCCGCGGCATCCGATCCGATCACGCAAGACATGCAGGCCAGTCTCGCCGCCGATAGCCGGCAGGTCGCGCCGGTGATGCATTACGCGCCCGGCGACAGCGCCACCAGCAACTGACCCGATTCAAGCCGCGCGCCAGACGCGCTATTCTTCCTCCCCGCAGAAGGTGATATTCGATGACATCAACTAGCCGTCGCCGTTTCTTGCAGACCGTCGCTTCATCCGCCGGCGCCGCTGCCGCGCTGACCGCGCTGCCCGAGTCGATTCGCAATGCGCTGGCCGTCCCCGCGTTTTCGCGCACCGGCACCATTCGCGATGTCGAGCACATCGTCGTGTTCATGCAGGAGAACCGTTCGTTCGACCACTACTTCGGCCATTTGCGCGGCGTGCGTGGCTACAACGACCGCTTCCCGATTCCGCTGCCGGGCGGCAAGCCGGTGTGGTATCAACCGTCGAAGGAAGACCCCACGCAGCCGGTGCTACCGTTCCATCTGAACACGGCGACCACTAGCGCGCAATGCGTGGGCGATCTCGATCACAGCTGGTACAAGACGCAAGCCGCGATCGACGGCGGCCGCTACGATCAGTGGCCCGCCAACAAGACCGACATGACGATGGGCTATCACCTGCGCAGCGACATTCCGTTTCACTACGCGCTGGCCGATGCCTTTACCGTGTGCGACGCGTACTTCTGCTCGCTGCCGGGACCGACGCACCCGAACCGCGCGTATCTGATGAGCGGCATGGTCGACCCGAGCGGTACGATGGGCGGCCCGCTGCTCGACAACAACGATTTCGTCGACGGCGACGGTCCGCCGAATTACCAATTGCTCTCCTGGACTACATATCCGGAACGCCTGCAGGCTGCGGGAATTTCGTGGCAGGTGTATCAGCAAGGGTTGACCGGCGCCGATCCGTTGAACGGCAATTACGGCACCAACATCCTGCAGAATTTCACGAACTTCATCAACGCGCAGCCGGGTTCGCCGTTGTATGAGCGCGCGCAAACCGTGCGTACCATCGACGATCTGAAGGCCGACGTGATGGCCAACCAGTTGCCGCAAGTGTCGTGGTTGTGCCCGCCGGCCGCGTATTCCGAGCACCCGAGCTACACGCCGGCCTACGGCGCCGAATACACGTCGCAGATTCTGGATGCGTTGACATCGAATCCCGAGGTGTGGAGCAAGACCGTGCTGTTCATCATGTACGACGAGAACGACGGCTTCTTCGATCACCTCGTGCCGCCGCAACCGGCGACGACGCCTGCGCAAGGGCAGTCGACGGTCAGCACCGACGGCGAGATTCACAACGTGGTCAATCCGCAGCGCGGCGGCAGCTATACGGCCGATGGTTTCCCGTACGGCCTCGGCCCGCGCGTGCCGATGACGATCGTGTCGCCGTGGAGCAAGGGTGGTTTTGTGTGTTCGCAGGTGTTCGATCACACGTCGGTGATTCGTTTCATCGAGGCGCGTTTTGGGGTGTACGAGCCGAATATCACGGCCTGGCGTCGCGCTGTGTGCGGCGATCTGACGACCGCGTTCGACTTCCGCACGCCGGATTCGAAAGTGCCGCCGTTGCCGGATACGAGCAACTACAAGAGCATCGCGGACAACCAGTGCGCGACGCAGCCGAAGCCGACCGTGCCGACGACGCCGGGTGCAATCGATCCGCAGGAAAGTGGCATTCGTTTCGCGCGGGCGTTGCCGTACGAGTTGCATGTGAATGGTCATGCGGACGTGAAGAAGAACACGTTCGAAATTTCGATCGGCAATACCGGCGACCAGGGCGCGCATTTCTATGTGTACGGGACGAATCGCACGGATGGTCCGTGGCGTTATACGGTTGAAGCGGGTAAGTCGCTGAAGGAGACGTTCGATCTGACGTCGACGAGCGGTGTTTACGCGTTCGAAGTGTTCGGGCCGAATGGGTTTGTGCGTAAATTTGCGGGGAATACGCAGTTGGCGGCGGCGCAGACGTCGGCGGCTTCGCAGGTCGCGGGCTGGGGTGGGCATGAGAAGCCGGCGCATCCTGAGGTGAAGGTGCAATACGACGTGGCCAATGGGAATGTGTTCCTTAAGTTCAGCAATAGCGGCGGTGGGGTTGCGCGGTTGACGGTGACGGATAACGCGTATGGTGCCCGGACGCGTCCGGTGTTCGTGCCGGCTGGCGCGCATATTGAAGAAGCGTGGGTGCTGGCTTCGAGTCATCACTGGTATGACTTGACGGTGACGAGTAATGACGACGCCAGCTTCTTGCGTCGGTTGGCGGGGCATGTTGAGAACGGGCGGCCGAGTATTAGTGATCCGGCAGCCGTGGCGCCGGTTTTGGTTGGGATTTGAGGGTTTGCGGTTTAGCTTATGACCGTGGCAGGTGAGGAGAAAGGCGCGAATTGTTCGCGCCTTTTTTCTTTTTCTTTTGTCGACTACGGTCCGATCCGAAAGCGTTCCGGAGGCGTCAAAAAGTACGGGTAGAACTTCCGGGCACACTCCATGATGTCTGGCGGCCCATAGAACGCGCCGGTGCCCCATGATCGATCACCAAATGCGATCCAATCGCCTATGACGGGCATCACGACGTAGTACTCGGAATTGACTCCGAGCGCGTCGGCAAGACTGTCCCCGGGGTCTTTAAGCAAGAACTCAAAGAACTCGTCGTCGGTGTGCTCCGCTCGATGAATAAAACCAGGGTACTTTCCAAAATGAAAATGAAAGTAGCTGAACGGGTCCGGCTTCAAGACCAGCATGGCAAAGTCATGCGATCCCTCGACGGCAAGTAGATACCGAATAAGTTCGAAGAACTTCTGCGTTTGAAGATCTATCGAGTCGAAATAGAGCATGTCTGTGAGAGGTATGCCACGAAGCATTTGGAAACCTGCCGTGGCGCGTTCCCAAAGCGGCATGAACTCTGAATGCTCACGGATGAAGTCGATTTTGGTCATTTCGGCAATCGGATTTTGAGGGTTGGACGCTGCGCGCCAAGAGGGACAAAATCGGCGGTCGGCGATCCCGCATTCGACTCGTCACGAACGGTGTACCTTGCACCTTCTTTTGTGAAGATGTCAGCTTTGCCATCTTTGCTAAGAGACTGTATCCAACCGTCATTACGAAGATTCGCCTCAAATTCAGCCTTACCAACGTCCGTTTCAACATTTCTTGTACTTCGCCCCACCGTAATATCAGTGTATTCCGACGTAATCCTGCCCGGCGGAATCCCATCGACCTCGGTCTCCGCAGCGGGCTTGCACAACTGCTTGATGCGCTCCCAGTTCTCCGCCGCTTTCCTTGCACCCTGCCCGATCCCGTATCTAACCGCAGGGTTCTGCGCGAGCCGCCAGACAAACGCAATGCCACGCGCCGCACCGTCGATCAGCCCCGCTGAGAAATGGCAACCACCACAAACCGTCCCCGTCCCGGCAAAACCCCCAGCCCGCAGCATCTGCCGCACACCCTGCAGATTCGCAGGCGGCCCCACCGGCGAATCGCCATAGTTGTAGTTATCGATCCACTGGTCGGTCTCATCGCTACTGATCGGAAGATCCGTTCCGTCATTCAGATCGAGAACACTGCCATTCCGTGCAACCGTCCCTGCTCGCGAAACAACCTGACCATCCGGCGAGTAACCCCACCTGACCTTGAATACCCGTCGAACACCGCCATTCGCGGCACTCGCGTACTCACTGAACTTGAAGAGATCAATGCGTCCGCGCCGGTCGTAACGCAGATAGAAATCGCCCGTCGGGTTGTAGCCATTCAGAACACGGTGTGCCGCGTCCCGCATGATCATCTCGGTCGCGTCTGGAATCCTCTGCTGGATCACGATCGCAAACACGTTCCCGGTCGCATCGCGCGTGACTTTCCACTGTCCCACCACCTTGCCGTCCGCCAGTTGCTGAACGAACGCGAGCCGATTGGTCGCGTCGTACGTCATGCCGTAGGCCATCGTTACGCCGTCGGACTTCGGCGCGTCGAACGCGCTTGCGCCGGTCAGATCGCGCGTCGGCGTTTCGGCGATGCCGGTGGTGTTGCCGTTGGCGTCGTAGACGAACGACTGAAGCAGACCCGGCGATGCGATCATCAACGGCCGCAGACTCGTCCCGTCCGCATAGCGCATCGTGCTGATGGTGGTGCCGGACGCATTTTTAACTATCGCGCGGACGGGCCGTCCCACATCGTCGTAGCTATATTCGGTGCTACCTCCGCTTGCGTCCGAGTCCTTTAGCAGATTGCCGGACGCGTCCCATGTGGAAGCGGTGTTACCCGCGATCGACAAACTCCCCGTCGGCCGCAACATGCCGCCAATCGACGAGAGATTCAACGTCGTAGCGCGTCGGCTATCGGTAATAACCGTCGAGCCGGTGTTATAGGCAAACCGCACATTGCGCGACGTGTCAGGATGGCTGACCGCTACGGCGCGTCCCTGCGCGTCATAACTCCACGACGCAATGCGACTACCCGATTCGTCGATCTCTCCGGTCAGCGCGTTTTTAAAGCGGGTGTCGTCGTAGACATAGCGATGCACGTACCCATCGGGCCACGTGACGGAAACAAGATTGCTATTCGCGTCGTACCCGTATTGGGTCATTCCAGCCAACGGATCATTCAGGCGTGACAGACGCCGCCTGTCGTCGTAGTCCAGACGAAGCGTGATGTCCTGCTTCGCGTCCGTAGCAACCGCATGCTGCGTGATCGTGGTCAGCAAGCCAGACGCGTCGTAGGCGAGCGCCCGGACGAATCCCGTCTTCGTGCGTTCGGACAGCAGCACGCCTTGGGCGGAATACGACTCGACGGTCTCGGAGCGAAGGTCGGTTAGCGTCCAACCGGACCCATTCTGTGCAAGTGCAAGTCCCGTAAAGCCGGCCGAACGCCAACTGCCACTTGCCCATTTGAACGTGACCGGTTCGCCGTTCTCACGATAAGCAAGCACCGTCGACGAACTGCCGCTGTTCGCATTGGCCAGTCCCAGACTGCGTTGCCAACTGTGAACCCACACAGGCCCCATCGCCGCGGACGAAGCACTCAACGATTTCGAGCGATAAGTCCGCGTGAACCGCATCGGCAGATCGTCACCGCTGACGAAATCGGCCTCCGTCAGCGTGACCGCGCCATTCCCCGGATACACCGGATCAGCAACGGGACAACTGGCCTCAGGTTCGTTTGTCGCCGGCGTCGCGCACCATTGATCAATCAGCGCGAGGTCGTTGATACACGCGTAGTTGCCCATCCCGCCCGGCGTATTGCCCACGACGTCGAGGCGACACGTCTTGGATCCCGGCGATGCGCCAGACTGCGAGTAAAGCGTGAGACAGTCCGTCGCATTCGCGCCGAACGCGAACAACAGCAACGCGAACATGGCCAACACACGCGCCAGGTTTCCCGTCATTCCGCAAAACGGGTTCTCATTTCTCATACGTCCCCCCTGCTTTGTCATGCGTCGTTAGAAATCCGTAATGACCAGACGCTGAATCAGGGGGATAAAACTCAGAATAAGAAAACTCGGAAAAACGAAAGCTTGCGGCGTATCTTTACGAGTGTGCTGAGTTAACAGGCAGCACTCGGAAAATGCAGCACGCGACGCGATCTATTCCTACGCGGCGCGCCCAGACCTCGGCACGAAGCCGAAGAAAAATCCAAGCCACCGAAGATCGCGATAGAGACCCACCGCGAGTGCGGCGCCGACGACGACACGCCCTGCAGAAAACCCCGCCCCGCGTTAAAGTAAATCTCCCCCACCCCACAGCGAGCAAACCACCATGGACCGCGAAGCATTCACTGAAAGCCTGACGAAAGACGGTTTCCCCGAGGCCGTGGTGATCACGAAGGAACCCAGCACCACGATGGCCGTCCACACGCATCCCTTCGAGGCCAAGGCCTTGATCCTGGAAGGTGAGCTGCACATCATCTGCGGCGACGAAGAACGTTTGTACCAGGCCGGCGACGTCTTCCACCTGGCGGCGAACAAACCGCATTCGGAGCGCTACGGTCCGAATGGCGTGACGTATCTGGTGGGGAGAAAAGAATAGAGAACAGCAGACAGGCAACGACGGGCGAGGCAATTTCACATTCAAACAGCGAAACACACCACGCCCGTAGAGAGAAAAAGAAGAATCAGGCGCCCAACAACACCCCAGTCCTGAACGGACGCGTCCCCGTCACGCGTCCCAACGGCGCACCCGTCGTCACGAACCGAATCGCGCGGCGCATATAAAACACGCCCTCGGTATTGCTCGAAATCGTGGTGGTCTCATCCGTCAACGGATCGACAATATCGAACAGCGCCTGCCCAGCGCGAATCGTCTCGCCGATCTTCGCGCGATGAATGAGAATCCCGCTGACCGGCGCATAAAACTGCTCACTGCCGGCGAGCGGTGTCGCCGGCGACAACAACGCCGGCATCGGTTTCACCTCACGCCGAATCGCCTTACGCCACACCAGATAATCGACAATCGCATCCGCGTCCTCTTGCGCCACCTCGTAGGACACATCGCGCTGCCCCCGGCATTCCACCGTGACTGCAATCGCACCGTTCGGCACCGGCTTATCCGCCGGCATGTCCTGCTGCAATTTCCACCACAACAGGCTGTGCGTCTCGTCGAACGATTCGCCGCCCGAGTTCGTCGCCAGCAACGACGCCTGCGCGCCAAGATACCGCGACAAAGGCTCGAACTCCGGCCACGCTGCCTCGCTAGTGTAGAGATGCATCGCGGCTTCCAGCGAGCAATGCAGATCGATCACCACGTCTGCATCGTACGAGAGCTTCAGCGAGGCCAATTGCAGCGACTCGAACTCGGTCAACGGTTTCTGCGCGGCCAGTTCCTCGGCGATCAGCTTGCGCACGAGCCGCACGTTTTCCGCGGCATCGGAACCCAACACCTCTTTCGCCCGCGCGCTCAACTTCGTGAACTGCAGGAAATGGCGATTGAAGTTCTTCCCGCTGCCCAGATCGAAACGTCCAAGAAACTGTCCGAGCACGTATTGTCCGAGCCCGACCGGATTCGCCACCGGCACGAGCACGATTTCCGCATCCAGCGCGCCCTGCTGTTCCAGTTCGAGCAAACGGCGCTTCAGCAGCACCGTCGTCAACATCGCGGGGGTTTCGTCGGCATGCAGCGACGACTGGATATAAATCTTTTGCCCGCGATCCGTCGGGCCAAAATGAAACGACACCAGTTCGCGGTGCGTGCCGATAGCCGGCGAGAGAAGCGGAATCGATTGCCTGTTCATGGACGGAAAGCCTGATGCGAAAGAGTAGGAAGTAAAAGAATCAATTGCCGTACGGATCGAAGTCGAAGTACTTCTTTGCGATCTGCGCGTACGTACCGTCCTTGAGCATGGAGGCAATCGCCCCGTTGATGGATGCCTGGAGCGCCGTCTCGTCCTTGCGCAAGCCGATGCCCACACCGTGATCGCCCATCGAGAGCGGCTCGCCGACAAACGCAAAGCCCTTGCCCGCCGGCGTGCGCAGAAAGCCGTAATCCGCTTCCACCGTGCCGAGCAGCGCGCCATCAAGCCGGCCGTTTTCCAGGTCGGCGAATACTTCGTCCTGGCTCTTGTACGCGACCACGTGCACGCCGTTCGGCGCCCAATTCTTCAATGCGTACGACTCGAACTGCGTGCCCGACTGCACGCCGATCTGCTTGCCCGACAGCGCGTTCATGCCGCCCGCGAGCGGCGAGCCTTGCCGCGAGATCAGCCGCGATTTGAATTGAAACAGCTTCGACGAAAACAGAATCTGCTGCTCGCGCTTCTCCGTGATCGCCATCGACGACATCACGGCGTCGATCTTGCGCGCCTGCAGCGCCGGAATCATCCCCGAGAATTCGAGCTCCACCCACTGGCAGTGCGCGTGAATGCGCTTGCAGATTTCGTTGCCCAGATCGACGTCGAAGCCTTTGACGCTGCCGTCGGGCGCCTTGGAGTCCATCGGCGGATAGGTCGGGTCGATGCCCAGGCGCAAGGTCTGGGCATCGGCGGCGAACGCTCCGCTGCTAAACGTCAGCGCGGCGCTCAATATCATCAGCAGAATTTTCATGGGAGACGGAGTGTGAAGTGGGCGGAGAACGACAGCCCTATCCTATGCCGCGCTCGTGCTTCAAAGAAGTCCCGTTCAGGCTATCATGATCACTTTTACCGATCACAAGACCCGAACCGCCATGGCGTTGACGATCTCCCAGTTGCGCGCGTTCACGGCGGTGGCCGAGCACGGCAGCATCCGCGCGGCGTCGCGAGCGCTCGGCATTGCGCAGAGCGGTATCACGCAGCAGTTGCAGAACCTCGAATCGGTCCTCGGCGCCACGCTGTTCACTCGCACAAATCGCGGTATTGCGTTGACCGCGCTCGGTCAGCGCTTGCTACAGCGGGCCGGCACAATCATCGGCGAATGCGAGCGCGCCGAGCAGGAAGTGCAGCAATTGCGCGGCGATTACGTCGGCGAAGTGACCTTCGGCATGACCACGGAACCACTCGTCGACGCGCTCGCGCCGGTGTTGACGCAATTTCGTACGCGCTTCGAGCGGGTCGCGGTGCATCTGCGCACCGGCACCTCGCGGATGATGATCTCGATGATTCGCGAAGGCACACTGGATTTTGCGGTCGCACTCGTGTCGAAGCAAACCGATACCGCCGATCTGTCGGTCACGCCGCTTTATCCGTCCGATCCGGTGGTGGTGTGCCGCAAAGGGCATCCGAAAGCGGGCGCGACGTCGCTGGCCGAGCTGGTCGATTGCACGTGGGTCGCCACGCGTTCGCCGAATCTCACGGACGACCCGCAGGTCAGCCGTCTGCATCATCTGCTCGACAGCCACGGCTTGCCGCCGCCAACCATCATCGCGACGATCGAGGGGCTGTACGAGACCTTGCATCTGGTCGGGGCAACGGATTGCCTGTCGCTGGAAGCATCGGCCGTGGCCACGCGCGGGCCATTCGCCAGCACGCTCACCGTGATTCCCTTACGCGAGCGGGCGGTGGATCAGAACGTCTGCCTGCTGCAGCGCGCAGCGATTCCGCTTACGCCTGCGGCGCAGGAACTCGCCACCATGATCGCCTCGTACACGCGCACCGTGCGGGCGCGTTAGTCATGTGCTCGATGCGGCGCGGCGCGTCGGCGCTTACGGCCGAGTCAACCGATCGTTTCGAGCGCGATCAACTCGTCGAGAGTTTGGCGCCGCCGGATCACACGCGGCTGGCCGTTTTCGAGCAGCACTTCGGGCGCAAGCGGCCGGCTGTTGTAGTTCGATGACATCGCCGCGCCGTACGCGCCCGCATTCTGAAATACGACAAAGTCACCGATCTCCGGCGTGGGCATCGACCGGTTCAGGACTATGCCGCCCTCCGCCTGCGTGAAGACATCGCCGGCTTCGCAGAGCGGGCCGGCCACGGCGAACGCGTCGAGCGCGGCATCGCTCGGCGTCCCGTCGCGTTTCAGCACCGTCATCTCATGATGACTGCCGTAAAGCGACGGTCGCATCAGATCGTTGAATCCGGCGTCGACCAAAGCAAACTGCCGCGATGGACGCCGATTCAACGCATGCACCTCGGCAACCAGCACGCCCGCTTCGGCGACCAGGAAACGTCCCGGTTCGATTTCAAGCCTGACGCGATGCCCGACATGCGCCTCGATCCGCCGGCGCGCCGCGTCCCACAACCGGAAGTAATGCTCGATGTCGATACGCGGGTCGCCATTCCTGTACGGCACCGACAATCCGCCACCGGCCGAGATCGCTTCGATATCGTGGCCTTGCAGGCCTTTGACTGCCTCGACCATCGCATCGCAAACCCGCGACAGATGCCCATAATCGACGCCCGAGCCGATATGCATGTGCAGTCCAACCAGCTTCAACCGATAACGACGCACGATCCCCAGCGCCTTCGGCACTTCATCGAGCCAGATACCGTGCTTACTGTGTTCGCCGCCCGTGTTGGTCTTGTTGCTATGTCCGTGGCCGAAACCGGGGTTGATCCGCAGCCACACGCGATGACCTTCGGGCGCATGTCGGCCCACGCGTTCGAGCATGTCGAGCGACCCGGCATTGACCGTGATGCGATGCTCGAGCACGGTGGCGAGTGTCGTGCGATCGATCAGATCCGCCGTAAAAACCACGCCTTCCGGATCGCCGTTCGGTGTAAATCCCGCAGCTAGACTGCGTGCGATCTCGCCGTGAGACACCGCGTCGACCATCACCCCAGTGTCGCGCATCAGTTTCAGAATGTGCAGATTCGAACACGCTTTCTGCGCGTAGCGAATCACGTCGAAACTGCGCAGTTCGGCGATGCGTTGACGGATCACGTCGGCGTCATAGACCCACAGCGGTGTGCCGTGCTGCTGGGCAAGTTCGACAAGTTGTAGCGGATTGAATAGCGTCACGTTCCCGGCTCTCGATGCTTAAGCGTTGGCATGCGTGACATGATGCGGAGAAGTCGACATTCAGTAAAATACCGATTATTCGCCGATCCATTCATTCCTGATATACCCATCATGGCGCTCACCCACCGGCATATCGAAGTCTTCCGCGCTCTGATGACGGCGGGCAGCGTCACCCGCGCCGCCGAGATGCTCTTTACCTCGCAGCCCACCGTGAGCCGCGAACTGGCGCGCATGGAGCAGAGCATCGGTTTCGCGTTGTTCGAACGCGTGCATGGGCGGCTGCGTCCCACGTTGTCGGCGTTGACGCTGTTCGATGAAATCAAGCGCGCGTATGTCGGGCTCGAACGGGTGGCGTCCACGGCGGCGAGCCTGCGCGAATTCCAGGGCGGGCAGCTTTCCCTCATCGCATTGCCCGCGTTTTCACATTCCATCCTGCCGGGCGCGTCGAAACGCTTTCACGACGCGCAACCTGACGCGAGTCTGTCGATCGCCACGCGGGAATCGCCCTTCCTCGAAGAATGGCTCACGGCACAGCGCTACGACCTCGGCCTCACCGAGCACGGCGCGCCGCCGGCCGGCACCCGTCTGACACCCTTGCTCGAAGTGGACGAGGTCTGCGTGCTGCCCGACGGGCATCCACTGCTGGCCAAGCGCGTGATCGCGTTGAAGGACCTCGCGAATCAGCCGTTCATCAGCTTGTCGTCGAGCGATCCGTACCGGATTCAGATCGACGAAGCCTTCGCTCATGCCGATATCGCGCGCCGTCAGATTGTCGAAACGCCCACCGCCGTGTCCGTGTGCGGTTTCGTGCGGCAAGGGCTCGGCGTGGCGATCGTCAATCCGCTGACCGCGCTCGACTTCGTGGGCCGGCAGTTGCATATCCGCCCGCTCGCCGTGTCGCTGCCGTTTCGCGTGAGCGTGGTGCATCCTGAGCATCGGCCGAGTCATCCGCTCGCCGGTGCGTTCGTCGAAGCGCTGCAAAGCGAGGCCGCCGCGCTGCGGCTACAATTGAAAAGTCACACCGGACGCAAGCAGCCATAACGCCGTGGTCCGGCCCGCGACGCATACGAGACACGCCGCCTCGATCGCCCTCGTGGCAGGCAAGGCGCGTTAGGTCCCTTCTCAGCACACGGCCGTTCGCAGCGCGCGAACCCACGCCGATCCACCCGGCAATCAGACCGGGCACGCTTCACGCTAATTGACGTAGCAAACCGACTGCGGACGTGACCTCGCGCCTGGATTGCGCATTCGCGCCGTACGAAGTGTTCCCAGTAGGTCGTAGACCATCAACCGGAGTTTCCCAAATGATGAACCGAGACAATCCCGTCTGGCTGATCACAGGCTGTTCCACCGGCTTCGGCCGTGAACTCGCGAAGCTGGTGCTGGAGCGCGGCTGGCGCGCGGTAGTCACGGCGCGCGACGCGTCGAAAGTGAAAGATATTGCCGAAGCGCACGGCGACCGCGCGCTGGTGTTGCCGCTCGACGTGACGAACCTCGCGCAGGTCGAAGACGTGGTCAAGCAGGCGAAGCAGCGTTTCGGTCGCATCGACGCGCTGGTCAACAACGCGGGCTATGGCTATCTGGCCGCGGTGGAAGAAGGCGAAGACACCGAAGTCCGCGCGATGTTCGAGACCAACGTGTTCGGCCTGGTCGACATGACGAAGGCCGTCCTGCCGATCATGCGTGAACAACGCGGCGGACTGATCGTCAACGTGTCGTCGATTGGCGGCCTGACGAGTTTCGCGGCGACCGGCTATTACCACGCCACCAAGTACGCGGTGGAGGGTTTGTCGGAGTCGCTGGCGGCGGAGGTGAAGCCGCTCGGCATCGGCGTGCTGATCGTCGAGCCGGGACCGTTCCGCACGAACTGGGCGGGACCGTCGATCAAACAGTCCGCCACGCTGATCGACGATTATGCGAGCACGGCTGGCGAGCGCCGCAAGCAGACCGAAGCACGCAGCGGCAAACAGGCGGGCGATCCGGTACGTGCAGCGCAGGCGATTATCGACGCCGCGCTGTCGGATACGCCGCCGTTGCGCCTGCTGCTCGGGAAGATGGCGCTCGAACTGGCGCGCAAGAAGCTCGACTTCATGCGCGGCGATTTCGATGCGTGGGAAGCGGCCACGGTCGGCGCGGATTATCCGGAAGGGGCGGGTTAAGGCTGTTGGACGGCCCGGCGCGTTCTGCCGGGCCGGGCCGTGGCGTTGCTAGCTACTGGGGATCATCAATCAGCCGGTCGAGCAGACTCAAAACTCGACCAGCGCAAAATCTTCCTTGCCCACGTCGCAAAGTGGGCAACGCCAATCCGCCGGCACATCCGCCCAGCGCGTGCCCGGCGCGATGTCTTCTTCCGGCAGGCCCGCGGCTTCGTCGTAGATCCAGCCGCAGATCACGCAAACCCATTGTTTGAAGTCATCCACCGAGGCTGGAGCGTCGGCGACCGGCACGTCCGCCACGGGCGCATGCGCTGGCGCGTCGAGACTCACCACCAACGGCGCGGCAGTTCCGCCGCTTGCCCCGGCGAGGCGCGCCTGCAAGCTTTCCAGCAGTTGCTGCGCCTCGGCCTGCGTCAAATCGATCCAGTACGGATCGCCGGCGCCGTCATTGAGCCGTTCGGCGGAAAACTGGATTTCAACGGCTACGCCCTTCTTGTACATGGCAAATCGAAATATCGAGGAAGCCGGCAGCGCGTCCCGCGAGAAGACTTCTCGGGGAACGCACCGGCATAGGTCGGAAGTGTCGAGCTGAAACGTCGCGGCGGCGTCAGACGAACTGGTTCAGTACGATGGCGGCAATCAGGCCGGCGGCGCCGATGAGGCCCAGCAATTGCAGCAGAGTGAGGGATTTGCGCGATGCGGTGGGGATGTGTTGCGAAGTCACGGGCAGGGTCTTGAAAGTCGGAAAAAGCGAAATGGTACACGGGTCCGCGACCGGCACATGCCGTTTAGCGCAAACCCGCGTGCATCAGATGTCATGTCAGATGCCATTATCGCCGCCCGACGGCCGCTCATTGCCTACCGAGCGGAGATGGACTCATTCCCCACGCGGCGCAAAGGCAGCGGACAGACCGGCTACGAAACCGCTGCCTCGCTGGCGCGCTCCGACACGACGGCCACGATCTCGGCCACCGCCGCGGGTTCGAGCGTGAGGCCGATATGCCCGACACCGGGCACGATCGTGACCGGCACCACTCGCCCCGCGTCGGCGAAATCACCGGCGAAGGCTTCGGCATAAAAGGCTTCGTCGTTCGCGCCGACCAGTACTTCAAGCGGCCGACGCGTCGCGCGAATATTGGCCCGGTAGTGGTCGTGCGGGCGGAAATTCTGCATGAGGTTGTACGAGTACTGCGGCGTGAGTTTCGCCGCCGCCAGCGGCGCCAGCGCGAAAGCCACCGTGTGCAGATGATTGAACGCCGTGATACGCAGTTTGTTGAGCAGAACCAGCACGATAGTGCGTGGCATACCCACGCTGACCCAGCCACCGCCGCCGGGCACCGTACTCGGCGCATTGTGGTGAAGCAACGGCGCAAGCAGCACATAGCGCTCGAAGGCCAATTGCCGCGCATCGCCCGCATAGCGCAGTACGAACCCACCGCCCGCGGAAAACCCAGCCAGCGTGCGCGGCCCACGAGGCTGCACTTCGTCGAGAAAATCGCTGAGGTCGTCTTCGAGTTGGCCGATATAGGCGATCGTGCCTTTCGTGCCCGATTCGCCATGACCGCGTACATCGGGCACATAGACGTCGTAAGCGGCCGCGGCGAGCGCCTTGGCCAGCGTATGCATGCTCACGCCACTTGCCGATGAACCGTGAATCAGCACCACGCTGCCGCGCGCCTTCGCGACACGGCTCGGATAGAGCCGATAGGCGAGCGCGGTGTTATCGCGTGCGGTGGAACGTTTCAGAGGGGGTAAATCGGAGGTATCGATCGACTTGAAAGGCGCGTTGATCGAATCAAGCGGCGGCGGCGGTTTGGGACCGCCCTTCACAAGCGCCCACGCCACGACGGCGAGGCCCACCAGGAATACGACAACCGGCATAACCGTATGCAGTTCGGTACTCATCGAACGAGCCTCTCAGGCGATTATTTATGTTTGTAGCTTTCCCGATCGATGAACCCGCGCCCCGCGCATGTGTGTTGTGCCGCCCCGCCGCCCGGCTCGCCGCTCATCGTCGCGGATGATTGTACGGTCCCAGGCGGCGCGAAAAAACTCAAATATCTGTTATTCGGTGGCAGCCCGGTCCGGCCGGTCGTGACGCGAATCCCAGAAGCGAATCACGGATGTGTCGCCCGTACCGACGCCCACCACCTGATCCGGCGCACCGCTCTCGCGCAACAACGCGCGCAATTCGTTGATCACCGGAAACACCTCGTGATTCCAGTCCGAGCCCTGCGAATCGTGGGCGCGTTGTTCGGCTTCGACGATCTCGCGGTCTTCCTTGAAGATGCGTTCGGTGAACCACACGAGCAGCGGCCACGCGAGATTCAGCACGCCGGGAATACCCGGTTTGCGGATCGACAGCAGGCCGAACGTGCGGTTGGTGCGCTGCTCGCGATCGAGCGGCACATAGATGATCCACAGGTCCATGACCAGCGTGTTCTCCGACGTGCGGATCTGCAGCGTCTGATACGGATACTGCGTGCGGATCGTCATGACGTCTTTGTCATTGTCGCCGCCGGTCTTGCGACTCTGGCCGAACACGATCGCTTCGCCGATCGGCTGCTGGCCCGCCATGCGTGCAAACGTGTAATCGACCTCGACCCAGCCGTCGCCGCGCCGCCGGCCCAGCGAGCGTGCCCGCATCTGCCCCATCTGACGGCGGTGCAGGAACTGATGGTTCATGTCCATCAGGTTCTCGTGCATGAACGAGTAATGGCAATTCACCGGACGGCCGAAACGGCGCGTCTTGTACTTCGGGTCGGAGACCGAGCCGAGCGGCGGCAGCGGCCGTTCGTCGGCCAGCGCGGGATCGCCCGGAAACACGAAGATCAGCCCTTCCACTTCGCGGCACGGATAAGCGCGCACGCCGTTGGGCAGACGATCCTTGCCGAGATACGGCACGTCGATGCACTTGCCCGAGCAGTCGTAGGTCCAGCCGTGGTAACCGCAGCGAATCGATTCGCCCTCCACCACGCCCTGATGCAACGGCACCTGCCGATGCGCGCAACGGTCTTCGAGCGCGAACGCCTTGCCGGTCTCCGTGCGGGCCAGCACGATCGGCTCGCCCGCGAACGTCACACCGTGCGTCTTGCCGCGCTTCACTTCATGCGACCACGCGAGCGGATACCAGTAGTCAGGGTGAATACCGACGCGGCGCAGATCGCGGACCGGCGCGTCGTTCGCGGCCTGGTCCGGCGTGTGTGCGTCAGCGGCAGCATGCGCGCTTTTCGGCGATGCGCCATGAGCCGGCGGTGCATCGATCGTTGCTTCGACGGTGTCTTGTTCGAGCGGGGGAACAGCATGCATAGGTGGGGCCTCCTTGCACGAGCGGATAGAAGGTAGCCGCCTCATTACCAGCGCGGCATCGCCCGTCAGTCTACTCGAAGCGGGCCCCGACCGGGGTCCCCGGACGCACCCTGGGCCGCCCTGGCGGGCCGTCCAGCGAGGCGAGCGCGCCCTACCGCGCCAAAAAAACGGCCGCTAGCTTTCGTCGTGCGCGACCAGCCCGGAGCGCCGTTGCACGCCCCATGACCTGCCGCCGCGCAGGAAATGCAGCCAGCCGAGCGCTGCGCCCACATGCCGCACCAACTGGAACGTGAACGGCTCCGCCACGGCCGCCAGCATCGCCATGCCCAGACTGGAGCCGCTGCGCTCGCCGGTCCAGCGGCGGTAGAGATGAATGCTCCACAGATAGAACGCGAGATCGATCGCGGTCTTGATGCCGATCACGCTGAAGATCGAAATGACGATCGCCCCATGGCCGCCGAATAGAAACGCGACCAGCAAGCCAAACGCCGTCAGCCCGTAGATCGGCTGCATCGTGTCGATCGCCTTGACCGGCAGCATCAGCATGCCGAGCGTGCCGTAACGCGGATTGCCGGTCATATCGCGGTTCCAGTACTGCGTTTGCAGAAAGCCCGCGAACCAGCGGCGGCGTTGCCGCAGAAAACTGCCGAGGTTATCCGGCGCATCGGTGCGCGCATGCGCTTCGCCGACCACCCGCACGTCCCAGCCGAGGCCGTGATCGACCGAATAACGGCGCAGCCGGTGAATCAGTTCGTAGTCTTCGACCAGACAAGCCGGGTCGAAACCGCCCACGTCGACCAGCGCGTCGCGCCTGAACGAAGCGAACGCCCCCGAGATCAGCAGCAGACTATCGGCGCGCATCCACGCAAAACGGGCGATGAAGTTGCGCATGTACTCGTAGGTCTGGAACCACTGGAACACGCGGCCCGACACCGTCTTGCCGCAGACCGGCACCAGAATGCCGGCGGCGGCGACCAGCTTCGGCTCGCTCGCGAACGCGGCGCGCATCGCGTAGGTGGCGTCGTCGTCGAGCAGCGTGTCGGCGTCGACGGTCATCACCGTTTCGGTGGTCATCAGCGTGATCGCGGCGTTCAGCGCGCGCGCCTTGCCGCCGTGCGGCACGCGCAGCCAGAACAGGTTCGGATAAAGCGAACTCGGCGCGCTCAGCACACCCTCGGCGGCTGCCGTCAAACCGAAGCGTTCGATCAGCAACTCGCGGGTGTGGTCGGTGGAGCCGTCGTCGGCGATCACGATCTGCGCCGGACCGTGCGTCTGCCGCAGCAACGCGGCCAGCGTCACCGGCAGCACACTCGCCTCGTTATGGGAAGCGACGATCACGCCCATGGCCGGCAAATCACGCTGATCGTAGTCGGGTTCGAGCGGCGCGGTGCGCCGCATCAGCGGCAACGATTTCCACGTGACGAACGCCAGCAGCAACGTGTCGTACAACACGTAGGCGATACCAGTGGACCACGCCAACGCGCCTTTGAGAAAGAAGGCGCGCGCGAACAGCAGCACCCACAAGGCAAGCACGCTGAAATGAATCAGCAAGCTCAACGGCGTCGTGCGACGCGGCAGGATGCGTGGCGACGCCAGAGCGAGCGCCTGTTCCAGGGTTTTCTTCAAAATGACGACGAATTCTTCGAGGCTGCGGTTAAAGGACTCAACGAAGCGCGGTGTGACTCACGGCACCATGCGCTTCAGCACCGACTTGCGATCGATCCACTGATGCTTCAGTGCGCCGCCAATATGCATGGCCAGCAAGGCATAGAGTGCATAGCCGAGCCACGTATGCAACGCGCCGAACCGATCGTGCAAGCTCTCCTTGAGCGTCGGATCGAGGTTCATCACGTAGCCGATACGCGGCCACGGAAACAGGTTGAACAGGCGCATGGGATGTGTCGCCGCGTCTTTCCACGCGGAATCGTGCAACCAGCCGGACAGCGGCAACGCGATCATCAGTAGATAAAGCAGGAAATGCGCGACATGGGCGGCAATTTTTTCCCACGACGGAAACTCGCGCGGCAACGGCGGCGGCTTGTGCGACACACGCCACAAGATGCGCATGAGCGCGAGGCCCAGCACCGTGATACCGATCGACTTGTGGGTATCCACCACCGGACGCACCCAGTCATCGGGCAGCGAATCGGCGCTCAGACCGAGCACCACGTTGCCTATCATCAACAGCGCGATCAGCCAGTGCAGCGTCATCGCGGTGCGGGTGTAGCGGGCCGATGCTTCGTTCGAGTCAGACAGAGAATTGGCGTGGGTGTTCATCGTTGTATTCCATTCGCGAACGCAGTGCCGCGAAAGCTGTTTGAAATGCCGGCGACGCCGAAGGAATCAGGCGCCCGACTCAGTTAGCCAAACGCCTAAGTGTGGGCTTTTATTCCGCCACGCGCGTAAAGGTGTGTTTCAGATTATTTCGATGCGGCGTGACGGGCGCGAGATCGATGCGGACGCACGCATTGCGCCGGGCGGTCGATTCGATCCGTTTGTCGAAGTGGGCGCCATTTCGCGCGCACGGAGTCATCGGCGGCCGTGTCCCGCTGCGGCCAAAGTCAGATTGTGCCTTTATCGCGCCCCGCTTGCCTGGCACCGCGAGATTTGCGGGCGGCGCGCCGTCGGCGACGCGCATTCAATGCGGCGACCTGCCGTTGCGGAGATCGCCGGTTGTGGGTTGTTGGTCGTTACTCAGCGCTTCACGAACCGATAATGCCCGACACCCCACTCATTCCCGTTCGCGTAACCGAACAACTCCGCGACGGCCATGTAAAACATGCGCCAGCGCTGCAACCACACGGCTGCGTCGCGCGCGCCGTAGGTGTCGACGAGCATCGGCATGACGCGCTCACGCGCGGCGTCGAGCGCGGCCAGCCAATGATTCGCCGTGCGTTCGTAGTGCGTGCCGTCGACCCACCATTGCCGCTCCATCCGCAGATGGTCCTGGAAGTTCAGCAGCAGCGCTTCGGACGGCATCGTGCCGCCGGTGAAGAAGTACTTCGACATCCAGTCGCTGCCGTCCTGCACCTGGAAGTGATACGCAAGCGTGCGATGCACGAAAATATGCACGAACAGTTTCGCGTCGGCGTCGTCACGCATCCAGCGTGCGATTTTCGCGAGCAGCAGGCCGTAGTTCTTCATATGCTCGAACATCTCGATCGACACCACGCGGTCGAAGCCCTCGCCCAGCTGCGCCTGATCGAATTCGAAATCGACGACATTGCCCGTGACCACGGTAAGGTTCTGCAAGCCCCTTTCCGCCGCGCGCGCTTCGATGAAAGCGCGCTGCCCGTGCGAGTTGGATAGCGCGACGATTCGCGCGTGCGGATAGCGCGCCGCCAACCACAACGACAACGAACCCCAACCACAGCCGAGGTCGAGAATCCGCTGCCCGTCGGCGAGTTCCGCACGTTCGGCATAACGTTCGAGCATGGCGGCTTCGGCTTGCGCGAGCGTCTCCGTGCCGGTCGGATACAGACAGCACGAATACTTCAGATGCGATCCGAGATGCGCATGGAAGAATGACGCAGGCACCTCGTAGTGCTGCGTGTTGGCGGCTTGCGTTTCGATGGCGATCGGACTCGCGCGCAATTCGTCGAGCAGACGGTTGAGCCGTTGCGCACGCACCTCGCCGTTGTCGAGCGCTTCGTCACGCAGACGCTGACGCATCAATCGACGCATGCCGAAGCGGATCAAACCATCGGGCAGCCAGCCGCGTTCGCAACCGCGGATCAGCCAGTCATCGCCGGGTTCGGCGGGGGCGGACGGCGGGAGGGTGTGGTCGGTGGTGGAAAGGCTCATGAGGCTAACTCCCATCATTCATGTATTTGTCGGGACACGCACTTGCGCTTCGGTCGATGTTTCAATGCCGCGGCGGCCACGGAATCAGCGCGCTGGTGGTGCGCATGTACTCGGCGTAACCGGGCCGCCGTTTCGCCATGCTTTCTTCCAGCAGCGGAATGCCGGACAGCTTGAGCAACAGAAACGCCATCAGCAGCGGCGGCAGCAACGTGAACCAGACCCACGGCGTCCCCACCGACAGCGCGATATAAGCCACCCAATGCACACATTCGAAGAAGTAATTCGGATGCCGCGAATAGCGCCATAAACCGGCACGGCACACCGCGTCGCGATTGGCCGGGTCGGCCTTGAAGTGTTTCAGTTGCCGGTCGGCCAGGGCTTCGCCGATCACCGAAGCGATCCACAGCACGACCGCCAGCAACGACCAGCCGGCGGCCGGCGCCGCGGTCCGGTACGACGGCACCAGAAACGCGATCGACAGCAACATCGACACCACCACTTGCAGCTGGAAGAACCAGAACATCTTGCTCGCGGCCTGGTCGCCCCATTCCTCGCGAAAGCGGTGATAACGCGCGTCCTCGGGCTTGCCGAAATTGCGCCGCCACAGGTGAGTACCGAGCCGCACGCCCCACACCAGACCCCCCAGCGCGGTGAGCGCCCGCGTCGTCGGATCGCCGTTGCCGAGCACCGCGTAAAGCACGGCGACGAGACCCAGCGAGTAGGCCCAGATCAGATCGATCATGCCGGCGTTGTCGGTTTTCAATTGCCAGGCCCATGCGGCGCTGAAGATCGCGACGAGGCCGATCAAGGCAATCACGGCGGCGGCAAGTGGCGGCATAAGGCGCTCATTCAGTAACGATGCGGGTTATACGCGATGAAAACAGGATCGGATGCGGCATGCGCGACACAGGCGACGCAGCCGACACACGCGAACGCGCTCCGCGCCCTAGTTCTTATCCCCCGGCGACGCAAAGCCCGCCTTGCCCAACTGCTCCGGATGCTGCGGCACGCGCTTGAAACGCGACGTGTCGTAACCCATCGCATCGAGACGGGCGAGCAGTGCCCGGTAGGTGTCGTCGCTCATATCGGGCTCGCGCGAAAAAATCCAGCCGAGGTTTTTGCCCGGATAACCCAGGATCGTGTAGCGATAGTCGGGATCCACGTACAGCGTGAGTTGCGCCACGTGAACCGGCCAGAAGATCTGCACGCTCCATTCGCCGCCCTCTTTGCCCGGCACCGGCGTGTCCAGAAACTGATAATGCTTTTCCGGCGCATCGAAACTTTTCTTGCGCGCGTAGTACGAGTCGTCGATCTTGCCGTCCGGACGCAATTGCCATTCCGCGCGGCTCGCCACCATGTCGCGTTCGGCAAAGTACGGAATGTTTGCAATGATGTACCAGCGGCCCATATAGCGCGGCAAATCGACCGGCACGGTGGCGAGCGGTTCGCTCGCGCGCGGGTTCGGATTGGGCGGATCGTTGGAACAGCCGGCGAGAGACAGCAGCAGCACGGTCATAACAGCGGCGGCGGAGAACAGGCGGCGCATGGCATGGGCCTCGAACGTAGCGTCAATAAACGGTTTACGCTCGACGGGGCCGGATGGATGCGTGCGCAATGGGTAGGCGATTCGGTTCGCCCGGACCGGCGCGATGAGGTGAGCGCCTATAGCGGACTGAGAACCGCCAAATAATGCTACATTCCGCCCATTCCAGACTTTGGCGCTCGAATCAACCGAATGGACAACCTCAGCGGTATCGTCGCCTTCGTGCAAACGGCGGAAGCATCCAGTTTCGTCGCCGCGTCGCAGCGGCTGGGCGTGTCGCCGTCCGCCGTCGGCAAAAGCGTGGCGCGGCTCGAACAGCATCTCGGCGTGCGCCTGCTGCAGCGAAGCACGCGCCGCGTCAGCCTGACCGACGACGGCGAACGCTTCTACGAGCGTTGCCGGCAAATCCTCGACGCGCTAAGCGAAGCCGAATCGATGATGCTGGAAGCCAACGCCGTGCCGCGCGGCCGGTTGCGTGTGAGCCTGCCGACCATCGGCTATCGCTTTCTGCTGCCGATCCTGCCGGCCTTCGCGGAGCGCTATCCGGAGATCGACCTCGAGCTGGATTTCAACGACCGCATCGTCGACGTGATCGAGGGCGGCTTCGACGCCGCGATCCGCAGCGGCAACCTGGCCGATTCGCAACTCATGGCGAAGCGCCTCGGCCCGTTCCGCTTCGTGCTGTGCGCGTCGCCCGGCTATCTGCAACGGCGCGGCGTGCCGCTCACGCCCGCGGACCTCGCCGAGCATGCGTGCCTGCGGTTCCGCTTCCCGACTTCAGGCAAGCTGCAGCCCTGGGCGTTTCGCGGGCAACCGGAAGAAGCGGCCGCGCGCTTTCCCACCGCGCTAACCTGCAACAACATGGAAGCGTTGCGGGCCGCCGCCGAACTCGGTCTGGGCATTGGGTACATGCCCGATTTTCTGGCTCGCGACGCGCTCCGCGCGGGGACACTGCAAAGCGTGCTCGACGATCACCTGTCGGACCCCGGGCAGTTTTCGGTGCTCTGGCCGTCGAGCCGCCAACTTTCGCCGAAGCTGCGAGCCTTCGTGGATTTCCTGTCCGAACACGTATTCAGCGACGCGTAACGCCGTCGGTCAGCGTCGGATCGCGCTATCGTGTCTGTCACACCCGCTTTTTCCATCGGACTTGCCGATTATGTCCCTCCGCTTTAACGCCGCTTTCACCGCCTTGCTCGCCGCCGCGCTGTTCGGTGCGACCACGCCGCTCGCCAAGGCGCTGCTCGGCGCGTTGTCGCCATTTCTGCTGGCGGGGTTGTTCTACCTCGGCAGCGGCCTCGGTTTGGCCACCGTCATTCTGGTGCGCCGGCTCAGAGGGCACGCCGCGGGGCAACCCGCCCGCCCACACCCGTTCCCGTTGCGCGAAGCACCATGGCTGGCCGGTGCGATCGTCGCGGGCGGTGTTGCGGGCCCCGCGTTGTTGATGCTGGGTCTGCAAACCACACCCGCCGCCACCGGCTCCTTGCTGCTGAATCTCGAAGGCGTGTTCACGGCGCTGGTCGCGTGGATCGTGTTCCGCGAAAACGTCGACGTGCAGGTGTTTCTCGGCATGGCCGCGATCGTCGCGGGTGGCGTGGCGCTGTCCTGGCAATCCGGCACGCTGGATTTGCCGCCCGGCACGCTGCTGCTGGTCGGCGCATGCGCATGCTGGGCGATCGACAACAACCTCACGCGCAAAGTGTCCACGCACGACGCCATGTTTATCGCCTGCCTGAAAGGGCTGGTGGCCGGTTCGGTCAACGTGGCGCTCGCATTCGCCCTCGGCGCCTCGTGGCCGACCGGTGCGACCGTCGCACTGGCGATGCTGACGGGTTTCGCCGGCTACGGCGTCAGTCTCGTGCTGTTCGTCGTCGCGCTGCGCCATCTCGGCAGCGCGCGAACCGGCGCGTATTTCTCGGTTGCACCGCTGTTCGGCGTGACGCTGTCGTGGCTGCTGTGGCCCGAGTTGCCGCCACCGCTGTTCTGGGTCGCCGCCGCGTTGATGACGCTGGGTGTGTGGCTGCACATCCGCGAACGTCACGAGCATCCGCATACGCATGAGCCGCTCGACCACACGCATCGGCACCGGCACGACACGCATCATCAGCACGAGCACGACTTCGCGTGGGACGGTGAAGAACCCCACACGCATCCGCATGAACATGCGCCGCTCACGCATGTTCATGCGCATTTCCCTGACATACATCATCGTCATTCACATTGATTTTCCGCGTCGCCGCACCACGCGGCGACTTGCTGCACAGCAAGACAAAAATCTCTGTGAAACAGTACGTGCGATAGGGCGATTCAATTGGCATCGGCGCGAATCGCATCCTCTAATGAAACTCCTGTTGTCCGTGCCCGCTGTCCAACCCGCCTCCCCGGAGAGACTCATGTCCCAACCCGAGCCAAATATCGATGAAGTCGTGAGAAGCATTGCAGAGGAGACCGACACCCCCACGGAAACAGTATCGAAGATGTACGCAGACACCTTGGCCACTTACCGCGACGAAGCACGCGTATTCGATTACGTGCCGCTATTCGCAGCGAAAAAAGTGCGCAACCAGCTTCGCCATAACCCGCATCGCAAACACTGACACGGTGCGCGCGGAGACCACCGCCTAGCGGGTTTTTGCGTCGTGTCGCTCAGTCCGCTCGCACGCCGATCCGCACGAACCCCTACCGATTATTTATTTTCCGCTGCTAGACTCTGTGCCGGAACCATCGACTCGGGGGAGTGGGCATGCGGGTGACAATCGTAGGGGCAGGCATTGCCGGGTTGAGCACGGCGTGGTCGCTCGCGAAACTGGGACACGACATCACATTGATCGAGCAAGGCTCGATTCCGAATCCACTGGCCGCTTCCGGCGACCGGACCCGAATGATTCGCCGCGCCTATGGGAACGCCGATGGTTACGCGCGCACCATGGCCGAAGCTTTCGATAGTTGGGATTTGCTGTGGAATGATCTCGGCGTGTCGCACTATGCGAATTGCGGCGTGCTCGGCATCTCGCAATTCGCCGGCGACGAAGCCGAACAATTTCGCGCCGGCCTCGACCGGATGCAATTCGAGTACGAGCAACTCGAACCGCAAGAAGCGGCGCAGCGCTATCCCTTTCTCGACCCCGCCACGTTTCGCTACGCGTACCTCGATGAGGACGGCGGCGCGCTGTTCAGTGAGCGCATAGCGCGCGACATGAAAGCGTGGCTCAAGATGCGCGGCGCCGACATCCGTACCCAGACGAAAGTCCTCTCGGTCGACCCGCATACCGCTTGCGTGCGTATCGACGACGACAGCATCGTACGCGCCGACCGCCTCGTGATTACCGCGGGCGCATGGACGCTGCAATTGTTCCCCGCGCTGGCCGAAACCTTGATGACGTTCCGCAACGTGGTCGCGTACATGGAGCCGCCCGCGGATCTCGAAGACGCGTGGGCGAATGCGCCGGCAATCCTCGACATTGTTGGATCGAGCGGGGGTTATGCGCTGCCGCCGCTCGACGGCATTGGTCTGAAGTTTGGCGCCGGCACCCACAAGGTTCACGCGCCCGACCCCGACGCGGACCGCGTCGCGGCGCACGGCGAGGGCAACAGTGTGCGCCGGCTGTTTGCGCCGCCGTTCAGCCGCATCGGCGACTACACGGTGTCTGAAGTCAAAACCTGCATGTACACCTTCACGGCCGACAGCCGTTTCTTTTCGAAGCGGATAGGTAACGCGCTGGTGGTGTCCGCGTGCTCGGGGCACGGCTATAAATTCGGTGCGGCGATCGGCCGGCGCGTCGCCCAGGCGCTGGATACGGACGACGACGCGATGCTCGCGCACTGGCTCAGAGCCGAAGCGGCCTGAGCAACCTGAGCGGTTCTCAGCATCGCCGCACCTACTGGGACGAGGCGAAAGACTGGCCGCGTCGTCACAACAACCCGCGCACCACCGCAGCGAGCCGCGCCACCAGCGCTTCCGCCCCCTGCGGTTTCACGCCCGCGTAGCCGAGCATGAAGCCGTTGTAATGCTCTGCGTCCCGCTCGGGATGCTGACAGAACGCGCTCAACGCAGCGATATGCAAGCCGTGCTCGCGCGTCGCGGCGCTCACGTCCTGATCGCGCAGCGGCGCGTCGAGCCGCACGGTCAAATGCATGCCGCCGCCGTCGGACGACACCGTCACCAGATCACCCATATGCCGCTCGATCGCCGTCACCAGTGCGCTGCGGCGTTGCTGATAAAGCCGCCGCATGCGCCGCAAATGCCGCGCATATTTCCCGCTATCGATAAAGTCCGCCAATGCGATCTGTTCGGCCACGCGCCCTTGCCGCGCGATCTCACTGAGCGTGCCGTCGACCTGCGTCACGAGATGCGCGGGCACGACCATGAAGCCCATGCGCAGCGCCGGAAACATCGTCTTGCTAAAAGTGCCGAGGTAGATCACCGGCGCGTGCTCGACAAGCCCTTGAATCGATGGGAGCGGCGGACCGCTGTGACGCAACTCGCTGTCGTAGTCGTCTTCGATAATCCACGCGCCGTGCGCCACCGCGTTGTCGATGATCGACCAGCGCCGCTCCAGACTCAGCACGCTGCCGAGCGGATACTGATGCGACGGCGTGAGGTACAGCAGGCGCGGCGGCGTTTGTTGCCAATCGTCGGCGGTCGGCGCCATGCCGGCGGCGTCGACGGGAATCGGCACCAGTTGCAACCCAGCAGCCTGAAACGCCGCCTTCGCGCCGTGATAGCCGGGGTCTTCAACCCACACGCTGTCGCCGGCGTCGGCGAACATGCATGCGCAGAGATCCAGACTCGCCTGCGTACCCGCGGTGATGAACACCTGCTCCGCGGAACAGCGCACGCCGCGCGACACGCGCACGTACTCGGCAATCGAACGGCGCAGCGCGGGATGGCCCGAGTTGTTGCCGTACCCCAGTTCATCGGACGAGACCGTACGCCACGCGCGTTCCATCGACGCTCGCCATGGCGCGAGCGGGAATTCGTCGAGCGCGGGCACGCCTGGACGGAACGGTGTGGGATCGTCGGGACTGGTGCGCTCGCGCGGCAGATCCGCGACGCGCCGCGACAGCCCACTGCCGGACGACTGCAGCCGTGCCACTGCGGTTGAAGCCGTACCCTCCGCGCCACTCACCATGGTGACAATCGAACCATGCCGGCTCGCGGCGATGAAGCCCTCTTCGGTCAGCCGTTCGTACGCGTACAACACCGAGTTACGCGCAATGCCCAATTGCTCCGCCAATGCGCGGCTGGCGAGCAGACGGCTGCCGTGGCGAATCGCGCCATCGAGAATCGCGCGGCGCAGGCTTTCGTAAAGCAGGTCCTGTTGCGTGAGCTTGCGCCCACTCAACGTTCGCTCGACGTTCGACATCAACAGACCGTAGTCCAAATCGTGGCTCCAAAATTTGATCGCCTTGTGGAGCTAACAATGGTGCCACAAATTTCTTATGCTGACGGTTCGGGCGCTGTCGCCGCTAGGAGAGGGGACCACGATGATGAATACGCAGACACGCAAAACGACGCCCCTACTCGCCGGCTACGACGCCTCGGCAACGTGCTGCGTGGCGCTGGCGTGCGCCGCGTGTGTCTACGCCGCCCTCGATCCGGCCACGACCGCGCGCGCGAATCTGGACGCCTGCTTGCGCGACCGCCTCGCGCCGCGCGGCGACGCGGCGGGCGCGGCAGCGTCAGGCGCCGTTGCGCAGGTCGCACGCGTCGCCAGCCGTGATGAACGCGAGCAGGCGCTCAGCGTGGCGTTCTATGCCTGTTCGACTCAACCCTAGCGTCGTCCCGGCGGCCTGCCCGCAACACGTCATCCATTCACAAGGAAACTCACCCATGTCCGACCCGATCCAGATCCGGCCCGCCACACCCGCCGACTTCGACGCCTGGCTGCCGCTATGGGACGCCTACAACGCGTTCTACGGCCGCTCGGGCGAAACGGCCCTGTCGCGCGATATTACGCACATCACATGGGCGCGTTTCTTCGACGCCTACGAGCCGATGCATGCCATGGTCGCCGAACGCAACGGCCAGTTGCTCGGCATTGTGCATTTTCTGTATCACCGCCATACGACGATGGCCGCGCCCACCTGCTATCTGCAAGACCTCTACACGCTCGACACCGAGCGCGGCAAGGGCGTGGGCCGCGCGTTGATCGAAGGGGTGTACGCGCGCGCCAGGGCGGATGGTCTGGAGCGCGTCTACTGGCAGACCCACGAAACGAATCAGACCGCGATGAAACTCTACGATCAGGTCGCGGATCGCTCAGGTTTCGTGGTGTATCGCAAGGCGTTGTAACGCCGCAGGTTTCCGATTCCCGCATGCCAGCGGTCCGTGCCGCTCAAGTTTTACGCGCAGCTTGCCGTTATCGCCATTGGACGGAGCTACTCGCGGCTCCCGCGCGGTTGATCCGCGGCAACCTGGGCGATCTCCTCATGGAGGGGCGCGAAACGGAATCGGAAACTGACCATGCCTTCGATCATCGGCATCGATCTTGGAACCACGCATAGTCTCGCGGCGGTCTGGCGCGACAACCAGGCTGTGCTCATCCCTAACGCATTGGGGGAGACGCTCACGCCCTCGTGCGTTTCGATCGACGACGACGACTCGATCCTTGTCGGCCGCGCCGCTCATGACCGTTTGCATACGCACCCCGAGCGTACCGCCGCGAACTTCAAGCGCTATATGGGCACGAATCGCAGCGTGTCGCTCGGCACGCGGACGCTGCGTCCCGAGGAACTGTCTTCGCTGGTGCTCAAAGCGCTGAAGGCCGATGCCGAAGCCTTTCTCGGCGCAACGGTCACCGACGCCGTGATCGCCGTGCCCGCCTATTTCAGCGACGCACAACGCAAAGCCACCCGCATTGCCGGCGAACTGGCCGGACTCAAGGTCCGACGTCTCGTCAACGAACCGACCGCGGCCTCGCTCGCGTATGGCGTGCATCAGCGCGACAGCGAACGCAAGTTCCTGATCTTCGATCTGGGCGGTGGCACGTTCGACGTGTCGGTGCTCGACTTCTTTGAAGGCGTGATGGAAGTACGTGCCAGCACCGGCGACAATTTTCTGGGCGGCGAGGACTTCACCGAGGCATTGGTCGAGCTGTTCTGCCAGCGCAATAGTCTGAAACTCAATGCGCTCTCGCCGATCGCCGCGCAACGTCTGCATCAGCAGGCCGAGCGCGCCAAACGGCAGCTCACGCAACAAGGCGGCGCCAGCGTCACGCTCAAGCTCGCGATCGACGACCGCGACGCCTCGCTCGAACTCGACACCGCCGCCGCCGAACGTGCCTGCGAGCATTTGTTGCAACGGCTGCGCAAGCCGGTTGAACGGGCGTTGCGCGATTCGAAGATCGCCGTCGACGCGCTCGACGAAATCATCCTGGTCGGCGGTGCGTCGCGCATGCCGATGGTCCGCAAGCTGGTCTCGAAGATGTTCGGCCGCTTGCCCGCCGGGCATCTGAATCCGGATGAAGTCGTGGCGCTCGGCGCCGCCGTGCAGGCGGGACTGGTCACACGCGACGCGGGGCTCGACGAAATGGTGCTGACCGATGTCGCGCCGTATAGCCTCGGCATCGACACCGCTATCCAGCTCGCGCCGAATCAGCTCGTGCCGGGCCATTTTCTGCCGATCATCGAGCGCAATACGATCGTGCCGGTGAGCCGCATGCAGCGGATTTTCACCGTGCGCGACCGTCAGCAGAGGCTCAGCATCAAGGTGTTTCAAGGCGAAGCGCGTCTGACTACAGACAACGTACCGCTCGGCGAATTCACGCTCGACGTGCCGCTAAAGCCGGCAGGCGAAGCGGGCGCGGACGTGCGCTTCACTTACGACGTGAACGGTGTGCTGGAAGTGGAAGCGACCGCGTTTCCCGGCGGTGTGAAGCGCGCGATGGTGATCGAGGAAAACCCTGGCGTGATGACGCCGGAAGAAATCCACGAGCGGCTGGCCGCACTAAGCACGCTGAAGATTCATCCGCGCGATCAACTCGAGAATCGCACGCTGCTGACGCGCGCCGACCGTGTCTATGAAGAAACGCTCGGTGACCATCGGCAGGTTCTTGCCGCGCACATCGCCCGTTTTCAGGCGCTGATCGAACAGCAGCATGCCGATGAAATTGCCCTTGCGCGCAGCGACCTGAGCGCGCTGCTGGATCGTTTCGATGTGCATGTGACTTATTGATCGGCCATGACTACGAGTTCTGACAACGCATGGCCGTGGGACGCGCTCGGCATCGAATCGAATGCGGACGAAGGCGCGGTGCGCCGTGCCTACGCGAAGCTGCTGAAGCAACAGCGGCCGGATGAGGACGCGGAGGCGTTTCAGCGCCTGCGGTATGCGTATGAGTCGGCGTTGCAGATGACGAGTTGCAAGTCGGTTGCGGCGAGCCCTGCGCAGGAAAAACCCATGCAAGTTGCGACGCTCACGCCAGCGATGCAAACCGCCCGCGAACCCGATGCGTTCGAAAGCGCGGTGCAACTCTGGCAGGACTTCGTCGCGCAAACCGATCAACTCGAGTCGCGCCGTTCGCTCGAGGAACTGTTCGGCTCCGTCGTCAGCATTGCAACGCGCGAAGAACTCGAGTGGCAAGCGCTGTGCCACTGTCTGAACGAGGACACGCCCGCCGAACTGCGCATGAATCTGACCGCCGTGCTCGGGTGGCGGGACAACGCCACGCATCTGCGCCGGCGCAACGCGCCCATTGCGACTCTCGCGCTGGACCGCGTATTCGCCGACGAGGACTACAACGCGCTGCGTTTGCGCTTCATGAACGCGATGGCGCTGCTCGAAGCGCCGTCGCCGCCCATCGCGATCGGCGCGCGGGCGTTGCTGCGTGCCGGCGTGCGCGCGGAGATGGAGCAGTTGTTGACCGCACTGAGCCGCTACCATCCGAACGTAATGCGGTCGCGTTTGGATCGTGAGAAGGTCGAATTCTGGGGCCGGTGCCTAAAATTCCGTATCGGTGTGGGTCGCCTGCTGGGTCCGGCGCTCGCGCTGAATGCGTGGTGCGGCGTGCTGTTCGCCACCGCCTCGCTGAACCCTGCAAGCGATCGATGGTTAGATAAATGGGCGCCGCCGCAACTTGCCATTCTTCTGTCGACGTTGATGCTCACGCTTGTCACCCTCGCTGCGACAAGTGTGCTGCTTTCCGAACCGCAGCAACAGCGGTTGCGCACGTTGCGTTCCGTCGGCTGGCTGCGTTATGGCTGGATTCCCATATGGCTAGGCACCACCGCCGCGGCGTTGTGCGAAGACGGCAACGGCCATTCCACCTCGATGGCGATGATCACGCTTGGTGTCTGCACAATCTGGGCGGCGCTGATCCACGGCTGGCCGTCTATCAAGCGGTTGGCGATTCTGGCTGTCGCCAACGCCAGCGCGTTCGGCTTCGTGGGCCACTGGGTCGCTACCGACCCGCGTGCATGGCCGATGCCGTTCGCTCATGGCGTGCTGTTCGCGTTCTTCCTCTCGTTCGCGCAGGCCGAGTGGCGCGATTGGCTCACGCGCCGGTCGCGTTTGTCTTCAGTTTGCCTGCCGATCTGGTTCGCGGCATTCGTCGCGTTGATCGTGCTGCTGTTACAGCGTGAAGAGCGCTCGACACAGTTCGCGTGGGCGCTCTTTGCGATGATGTCGGCGGCGGGAGGCGTGCTGGAGACAACTCGCTGGAACGAAATGCGCGCGGCGATACCGGCGTTTTTTCGCGGTTATGTGAGTCTGTTCTGGATGGCGCTGGCGGTGACCAAACCGGACATCGTCGCGTCCGTGAGCGCGGGGTTGATGAGTATCTGGATCATCGAGGGTGTGAGGCGACGGAGCGGGCTGGGCACCAACCACCGGGAATAGCCGGCCACCGCGACGGGTTGCCACGCGGCGGCCTTACCCGGCGGTCGCTCTCCACCATGGATACGCGCCGGTCGAACCCACCAATACGGCAGTCGCCGTATAGAAGGCGGCTGGCTTTCTCAGCGCGTCCAACCTGTCGGCAAGCGACATTTTCATCTTTTCATCCACCGCATGAACTCATCAAGTTCATGCTGATACGCGTCGTTTGCCCGTTGTGAACGAACAATAGAATTCGACACAAGCCAATAGACCTTGGCACCCACCTCCTGAATCGTCAAATTTGTTTGCAGGCGTTTGACACGCATCATGGCAGCCTGATAATTTCTGGCCGCGTTCTTCTGAATATAAGTGGCCACGCTGTTTCTAATGATCAGTGTTTGGCTAGTTTATTTCGCATAACTTGTTAATCCAGATCCGGGAATCTGATCGTGAGTTCCGTTCTTCAACGCGTATTCAGCGGCGCCCTGCCCTCGCAGGATAATCGGCCATTCCGTCTGTTCTGGCGGAGTTCGCAGAACCTTGCAGGTCTGCTGCTGATCCAGCGTCTCGATATCCGGGAGGAACTGTGCGGTGGCATCGAAGGCCACCTCTCCTGCATCTCGACCAGCACCGGCGCGCCTCTGGAGACATTCCTCGGTCAGCCCGTCACGGTACAACTTGTCACTGACCAGGGAACTCTCCACTCGATCTGTGCAATCGTCACGGACGCCTATGAGGGCGAAGGAGATGGGTCGATTGCGACTTATCAACTCGTGATCCGTGACGCATTATCGATAATGGAGCGTCGCACCAATACGCGTATTTTCCGCACAAAAAACGTCATCGATATTATTCAGACGCTTGTACGTGAATGGCGGCGTAAAAGCGCGACGCTTGGTAGCACCTTCGACGTCGATATATCCAATCTGGATATATCGAAATATCCGGCTCGCGAGCAGACACTTCAGTTTGACGAATCGGACGCTGACTTTATCCGGCGTCTTTGCCGTCGCGATGGCATTACCTGGTTTATCCGTGCCGGTGGAACACAGGGTGCCAACGTCTCAACGCAGCCGTTCCACACACTGGTGCTGTTCGACAACGCGATCAAGCTCACGCAGGCGAGCGCCGGGACGGTTACCTATCACGCCGATGCGGCGATCGGCCCACGTGACTCGATCACGCAACTGTCGATGGGGCGGCAGATTGTTTCCGGTTCTATCCGGCGCGTGAGCTGGGACCTCAAACCCAGTCGTGTCGATCAGGTCCAGGCACCCACGCGCGTTGACCAGGGAAGCGCTGGCAACGATCTCGCCGGCCTGTTGTCGGACTCGCGGATCGACTCCCCACATATGGCCGACTCATGGGGTGACTACGACCGCATCGGCATCGCGCGCCTGATGTCGCACGGTGCACGCTCGGTACGTGTGGACGGCGCAAGCGGTGTGCGTGATCTTGCGATCGGCTACTGGATCACAGTGTCCGGCCATCCGGAACTCGACCAGTTACCGGAGCAGCAGCGTCGCATTGTCGTCACGACCCTGCATCACACCGGCGAAAGCAATCTGCCGAAGGACCTGAATGAACGCGCACAGGCGCTGTTTGCGGCGAGCCGCTGGCAGCCGGTGACCGCACCGGCCTCGGTCGACACACGCGAGCGCCCAACCAGTTTCGACGGCTCGTCGCAGAGTCGCTATGAAAACATCTTCAGTGGTGTGCCGCAAGGCACGCCGCTCACGCCGACCTATGATCCGCGCATCCACCTGCCAAAGGTGTATCCGATCACCGGCACGGTGATCGCGGTTCAGGGCGACCAGGTGCATTGCGACCCCTTCGCACGCATCAACGTGCAGGTCCAGGGGCTTGACCCGGCGGACCACGACCACGCCAGCGGCGCCGGTACCAATGGCACGCCAGCGGACAGCGCGTCGGTGCGGGTGCTGTCCAACTGGGCGGGCGACAACTTCGGGGCACACATGGTCCCGCGCGCGGGCATGGAAGTGCTGCTGGATTTTGCGAACGGCGACCCCGACCGGATGTATGTGGCGGGTGTTTTCAGCAACGGCGACAACATGCCGGCGACCTTCAGCCGCACGGGCTCGTTGCCGGGCAACCGTTACCTCTCCGGACTCAGGTCACGCGAAATCAATGGCGAGCGGTACAACCAGCTCCGGCTGGATGACACGCCGTCCCAGATCAGTGCCCAGCTCGCCAGTGAGCATGCCTCGTCCGAACTGAACCTGGGTTTTCTCACGCAGCCCCGGGACAACGGGCAAGGCGCGAATCGTGGCGAGGGTGCGGAACTGCGTACCGATGCGGCTGCATCGCTACGGGCCGCACAAGGCATTCTGCTCACAACTTATGCACGCGCCCAGGCGAGCGGCAACCAGCTCGACCGGCAGGAACTCGTGCAGTTGCTCGGCGAGTGTACTGAACTGTTCAAGTCCCTGGGCGACTACGCCGGCCAGCATGGCGGACAGACGACCGACGCGGCCGGGCAGACCGCCGTTGCCGACACGTTCAAGGGCTGGCAGGCGGGCGGCAAATCCGGCTCGGACGGATCGCAGGCGCTGATGGCGCTTGGTGCACAGGCGGGATCGGTCAACCTCACGCCAAAGACGCATGTCACGTATGCCGGTGAGAACATCGATCAGGTCGCGCAAAAGAACGTACAGGTCGCAAGCGGCCAGCGGATCAGCCTTCAGGCCGGACAGGGCGTCGCGATGTTCGCGCAAAGCGACGGCATATCGGCTATTGCGAACCAGGGCAAGGTGCTGGTCCAGAGCCAGGCCGACGACACTCAGATCGACTCGGCGAAGAACCTCCATTTCACAGCCGCTGGCGGCAAGATCGTCGGGATGGCCAGCGACCAGATTACGCTCGCTACATCGGGCGGCGCCTACCTGAAGCTTGATGGTCCGAATATCGAACTGGGCTGCCCCGGTTCGTTCACGGTCAAGTCGGCGGGACATACATGGGCCGGTCCAGCCAGCATGAGCACCGATATGCCGAAGTTCGACCAGGGGTCACTCGGACGTGTGCCGACGCTGGTGCGTCCGACCGACGGACAGGGCGTCCAGGGCATCCAGGCGGAAATCACGAAAGCATCGGGCGAACTGGTGAAGGGGCAATCCAGCGCGACGGGTGAACTCGCGCCGATCCAGGGCAATCAGTTCGAAAAGCTCGCTGTGCAATTCTTTAAAAATAAAACCTGATTGGGAAAATCGGTATGACGGACGCCACCGACATGACAGCGGGTACACCGGGAAGTGATCAGATTGCGTCGGCAGCGGGCAACGACGCGGGCGCACTCAACCCGCGCACGCCTGCCACGTCGTCAGCAGGCGCGAGCAATGGCGGGTCGGGTCGCTATATGGTGGCGAGCGGTGAAGGCGTGACGCTACTCGACCAGGCGAAACTCCTCTGCGTGTTGCAGATGCCGCTGCCAGGCGTCGTGATCTTTGTGCATGGGGTGAATTCGGAAGGCGAATGGTTCAAGGCAACCGAGGAAGGCCTGTGTGCCGGCCTGAACCGGAGACTCGGCCGGATGAACGATCACCTGGTCCATACCGGCAAGGCAGCCGGCCAGATGGCGCCGATGCAATACACCGGCAGCCTCACCGCGGATGGTTTCATCAACCCGCAGTTGTGGTCTGGAAACTATCTTCAGCCGACCAGCGACACCTTTTCTCCGGTGATTCACTTCCGCTGAGGCTACAAGGCGAACAAGGACGAACTGAAACGCTACGGCGACAAGATCTTCCTGAACGAGCAGGACTATTGGGGCGGCGGTCCGTTCGCGAACGGATGCGGCAGTCTGCCCGATCTGTGGAACCTGGGCGTCGATCCGCGCATCTTCGGTTTCCTTAACGTCCAGGGCGTCAATCCGACCAACCGGCCCATCTTCGAGACGCCCCCGCGCTCCTATAACGTCATGGCCGCGCTCCGCCTGGCCAGGCTCATCGAGTCGATCCGCAAGGCCCAGCCGGACGTGCCGGTTACGGTCATCTGCCATAGTCAGGGAAACATGGTGGGCCTCGCCGCCGCCTTTCTCGGCGACCGGTTATCGAAGGATGCAGGTGTGCGGTGTGTGGCCGACACCTACGTGCTCGCGAACCCACCGTACAGCCTGCTGGGCACCCTACCGGGCGACAACTCGCCAGCGATGGAGGTGTGGACGGATCGGATGGACAAGGACTCGCACGGTAACCGCGGTCGGGTCGGAAGCACGGCGCGAGCGGACACGCTGAAGAAATTCTTTGCTCTGATCGCGCAGGGCAAGGATCGGGAGGATCAACGCGATCCCCTCGACTTCCGGATGACGATGGCCAACCAAAATCCCGGCCCTGGCGGCAAGCCGTTATATGACCCGGACGCCGATCGCCAGCGCTACGGTGTGCAGAATCACACCTATGGCCGCGTGACGCTGTATTCGTGCCCGCACGACCAGGTGATCTCCGCCGCGCCCGTGCAGGGCATGGGCTGGCGCGGCCTGCATCCGGAAGAAGTCGCCACAGTCAAAGGCTCCAGTCTGTTCACGCAGCGTGTGTTCGCGAGCGGCTTCAAGGTCGGCGAGTCCGCCGTCTCAGCCCCGGCATCGATCCCGGGCTTGCCCACGCCCGGGGTCTATCGCACCTGGCAGGATGACTGGCGCTACAACAAAGGCTCGACGACGCAATTCTTCTACCCGACATCGCCGCCCGCGCGGTTCAATCTGGTCAGGAATCTACGTGCGAACGAACACTGGGTCGCGAAAATCCTGGCCGTTGCGTCGGCGCCGGTGCTCTACGTGGTCACGATGGCAACATCCAGTCTTCGACTCGCACGTGCGAACGGCGAGCCGCCGAAGGACTGGTACGTGGTTTGTGATGCGCCGGCCTTGCCCGAGTCATTCACGCCGCAAGCCAGGCGCTTCGGCAACGTTGTTCATGTGCAGGATGGAACCGCCACCAGCGACTTCAATGAGGAAAACGACCCGGCCGCCTCGTACCGTAACAAGGACAAGTCCGGCAACAGGGATGACCCCTACGACATCTTTCAGCCGACTACCCGGGACACGACATTGCAGGACCAGATGAAGCCGCAGGGCGACGTGGATTCTGAAGCCGGGCAACGCTATGAAGATCATGCAATCACGCGGATGGAAGCGCGGCATGACAATAATCCTGACTGGGTTAAGGACGGGGTGGTGATCGGTGAAGCGGGTCCCAGCGCGGAGATGCCCGATGGCTACAAGGCATGGCGGGACAAGGAAGTGACGCACCTTCTTGACGCTGCGATCAACAATCCGACGAACCACTCGACCATCATGACGAACGCCATGCACGCGGAGAAGGCGCTTGCCTACGACGTGGCGATCGGCATTTGCCGGTTGTCGGAAAAGCAGATGAACAAGTTCAGAATTGAGGCGGACTGGCGACTTGGGAGCGGGCTGGATAAACACAATCCGAATAGAATTTATTTTGAATATTTCTTGAAAGGAAAAATGAAGACCCAGTTTTTGCAAGACTGGATTCAAAATGACGGCGATGCAAAATTGCCCTCGGAAATCAACGATACGCGTGAAGGCGGCAAGATTCTGGTTGTCGGGGAAGCCGTATGAGATCGTTGATTTCGACCTGGCCGAAACGCCTCGCGGTGACGTTCGTCACCGTCCTCCTGGTGACAGGCGCAGCGCTCATCAGAGCACACTACTATCAAAGTGAAACGGATGTCTGGAGTATGGGAGAAAGCATGAAAAGATTAGTCGCACTACCGTTGCTCGCGGGCATTGCCGTGCTCGCGTTCACGACAGCATGGTCGGGGTCGGCTGCACAGGCAGCGGAAGTCAATGGGACAACGTCCGCGGTTGCCGCCGCATCTGTAAAACCGTTTCTGGCACAGGTCGTAGGCCTCGAATGGATGAATCCGTTGCAGCGGCGGGATTATCCGACTGAATGGCAATTGCTTTGGACGATGGGCCTTGTCAAGCCGAACAAGAACGACGACATGGTGAGAACAGATCCGAAGAGTTTTACCACGATCCAGCCGGTTGCGGGAATTGCGAATGGTAACGATGGCAGAGAACGTTTCGATGGTTTCTATGAAAAATACATCGAAAGTCTGCTCGTTTTATTTGCAACAAAATACGTGATGAATGGTCACTATTTTTATACGGTTCAGCCTGAGAGTCGGCGTCACTGGAGGGAGCTGGCGGGTATCCGCGTCGAATTTGCAATTCCTGCTCGCCTTTGCCCCAAGGAGGCACAAGGTTATTTGGCATATCAAATAAAAGATTTTTTTGAAATCGGAAATCAGTCCGCAAAGGATCTGTGGAGCAAGGATCTGCCTGCCGACGTTCAGATGCACGTTGGCGGCGCCAATGCCGGCTTCACATCGCTGAACGCGGCGCTCGACTACCTGCAGTCAAACCCGCAGGAAAGCGTGTGGGTGATGAACTGGGACGCACCAAGCTTCCCGCCCAAAGACCAGCAGATGAACGAAAACCTCACCCTGCTGTTTCTCGCGGGCCCTGACCTGAAAACCGAGCGTGAACCGCTCGCCTGGATCGGCCGCGCTGCGACAGGCAATGTGAGCGACTACGAAGCGAAGACCGGCACGACCCGCGCCGTCCAGGCGTGGAAGGCTACGATCGCCCAGGCGGCCCACAACGCGAACGTCGATCCCGCGAGCCTCCAGTTCGTCGTGCACGACGCGGGCAAGGGCGGCGAAGCCGCGTCGACGCGCCTCGGATCGCTCTCGCAAACACTGACTGAAACGCTGCCGGAATTCGACTACGGGAAGCAGACTTTCAACACGCCGGCGCTACTCGGCGACATGGGCGCGGGCACGGCCCTCACGGACATTGCGCTCGCGATCGGGCGGATCAACCACTTCGGCGGCAATGCGCTGGTTGCGGGGAGCACGGACCCGAATCATCCGACCGCGGTCGTGATCCTGCCGCCGTCGAAGCTCACCCCGATCGATCCGGACCAGGACTGGTTCCGCGCGCGTGGCGAAGACAACGCGTACCTGCCGTGGTGGGGACGCCGCTACGACACGAAGTACGGCATGCAGGGCTATTCGTACTGAGGACAAACCATGCGAGGCATTATTCGTGTCGGCGATCTGCATAGCCACGGCGGTCGCGTGGAAACCGGGGCGGCACACAGCGAGGTCATGGGGCGAGCGGTTTCCCGCAAGGGTGATCGCTGTACTTGTCCTCTCCACGGAGAGTGCGTCATTGCCGAAGGCCATGCGGATTTCATCGTGGACAACGAACCGGCCGCTTTCGAAGGTCATAAAACATCGTGCGGCGCGACGCTGATCTCGAGCCTGCCGTCTTCCGGGCGCGAGTGACTACCCTGTTCCCGGCCGCCTTGATTGCTGCTCCCGCAGACACTGCGCCGGCGTGCCGCCCATCATCGGATTGCACGTCGTCGCGGTGCGTTGTCTCCGTTAGCAACATGCAGTTTTCCTGTGTCCCGATGCGCCCTGACACGCCCTGATGCGATTCCTGATGGACGAACTGTTACCCGACTACGAACACGAGCTGGCGCTGCTACGCGGCGCCCTCGGCAGATTTGCACAGCACTTTCCCAAAGTAGCGGCGAGACTCGCCATATCGGGCGATCACTCGGAAGATCCGCACGTCGAACGGATGATCCAGTCGGCCGCTCTGCTCAATGCGAGGAGTAACGCCCGGATCAACGATGAGGTTCCGGAGTTCACCCGCGCATTGCTGGAAGTCCTATATCCCGAATATCTGCGCCCGTTTCCGTCCTGTTCGATCGCCCAGTTCATGGGCAGCAGTGCGCTGGAGAAGCTGACGGAGCCCTTTGTGATCGAGCGTGGCGTCGAACTCAAGGCGCGGGGCCGCGACTATTGTTTCCGCACTGCGCACCAGGTGGTGCTGGCGCCCTTGCGCATTTCGCACGCGCGTTATGATCCGAACGCGACCGCGCCGGCCAACGTGCAACTGTCGCCGGATACGACGGGGGTGATGACGCTCGGCCTCGCCGCACTCGCACCTGGGCAGCGGCTAGGCACGGCGATCCCGCAAAGGGTTCGCGTGTTCGTGGATGGGCCGCAAATAGCGGTCGCCGCGACGATCGACACACTGCTGCAGCGCGCGAACGTCGCCTTTGTCGAAGCCGACGGTAACGGGCGCTGGATCGAACTGCCGACCGTACCGCTGTCTGCGGCGGGTTTCGGCAACGATGAAGCGCTGATCGAACGAGCGGACGGCGGGCAGTCCCCGTTCCGGCTTCTTCTCGAGTATTTCGCCTTCCCAGACCGGTTCAACTTCATCGACATCGATTTCGCCGCACTCCGGCGAAAGACCGGTCCGTGCGAGCGGCTGAGCCTGCACCTACCTGTCAGTGGTCTTCACCGGGACAGCGCTGCGGCGCGCGCCATGCACTCTCTTGCCGCCGGAAGTTTCAGGCTTTTCTGCACACCGATCGTCAACCTGTTCAGACGGGCCGCCGAACCCGTCTCCCTGAAAGACACCCCGATGCCTTTCTATCCGGTTGTGCCGCAGGCATTGAATACGCCGGAGGTAGCGGTCTATTCGGTCGATGCCGTTCGCGCTACCCAAGGTAGTGTGGTCACCCACATCAGGTCGTACCAGTCCGTGTCCCACGGCGGGAACCTCTATTGGCTGGCCGAACGCGATACGCGGCTCGGCCGTTTCAATACCGGGCAGGGCACGCTGCTTTCGCTGATAGACCGTGATGGCGAGCGCGTGCGGCCTTCCGCGGCGCAGATCGACGCCGACCTGACGTGCACGAATGGCAATTTGCCGGCGTCGCTCTCATTCGGCAATCCCGCTGGTGACCTGGTCTATGGTGACAAGGCACTGGCGGGCTCGATCATGATGTTGCGACGCCCGGGCGCAAGTCCGCCGGTTTCCGTCACCCGGGGACGGCTGTGGAAGCTGATTTCGATGATCTCGGCCGGACCCGTGAGTCTCGACCATTCCGGGTTGCCCGCGCTGAAGGGATTGCTCGCCCAGCACGTATCTTCGCCCTCGGCCACGGTTGCCCGGCATATCGAAGGGATCGTGGGGCTCGCGCGCGAATCCGTCATGGAGTGGATGCAGATGAAGCCGTCGCCGATGATGGTGCGGGGTATCCGCGTGCGGGTGACAATCGACGAAGCCGCTTTCGCCGGCCATGCGATCAGCACCTTCGTGCGCGTGCTCGAAAGCGTATTCGCGCGATACGCGCCGATCAACAGCTTCGCGCAACTGGTCCTGATATCGCAGCAAAACGGCGCTGAACTGGCGCGCGGTAGTCAGCTACCGGGACGGATTCCGATGATCTGATTCTCCAACGTTATGCTTACGGACGTACCTCTCGGAACTGCCCCAAAAACAAAGGGCGCACCACCCAGTGCGCCCTTTGCCTTCCTGCCATTGCGGTACTACCCATCACCGCCCACCAAACTCAGTACACGAGCAAGCCTCAAGCTTCCAACTGCTCCAGCACCTTGCCCTTGGTCTCGATCCCAAGAAAATGCACCGCGATCGCCGCAACGAACGGCACGGCCGCGAGAATATAAAACGCGACCTGCAAGTTACCGCCGATCATCGTCTTCGACACGATCGCCGGCGCGAAGATCGCCGCCACCTTCAGCCACGCGCCGCCGACGCCGCAACCCATGGCACGGATACTGGTCGGGTACAACTCCGGCGTGTACACATACGCCGTGATAAACCCGCACGCCAGGAACCCAAGCGAGAACGCACAGCACGTCGCCACCACGTACACCGACGACTCGTGGAACACGCCGGCCAGCAGCAACGAAATCGCGCACGCCACGAACGACAGATTGATAATCGGCTTGCGTCCCACCTTATCGACCAGCAGTGCACAGGTCAGCGAGCCCACCACGCCCAGCACCGAAGCCGCCACCGCCAGATTCAGCGCCAGTTGCAGCGGCGCGTGATAAACCGTGCGATAGATCGTCGGCAGCCAGGTGGACAGACCGTACTGAATGAAGCCGCAGGTCACCCACAACATCGCCACGGCGAGCGTGCGCTTCAGATACGCCGGACCGAACAGATCGCTCATGCGGCGCTTCGGGTGACGATTGACCATCGCTTCGAATTCGGCCGATTGCAGCACCGGCGGCAACGGCCCCTTCGCGGCACGTTCGAACGCATGCACGGCGGCATCGGCATCGGCCATCCGTTCACGTTCGGCGAGCCAGCGCGGCGATTCCGGCACGAGCTTGCGCAACACGAAGAACAGAATCAACGGCATGCCGCCGATAAAGTACATGACCTGCCAGCCGAAGCGCGGCACGATCCACGCACCCAACGCATTCGACGCCAGCAGTCCCACCGGAAAAACGATTTCATACAACAGCACGAAACGGCCACGACCATGGGCACGGCTGATCTCGTTGATGTATGTCGCGGCCACCGGCAATTCGCCGCCGAGCCCCAATCCCTGAATCACACGCAGCACCACGAAGGCGGCAAACGTCGGCGCAAAACCGCACGCAATACTGGTAATGCCGATAATTCCCGAGCTCAGCGCAATCGCCCTCACGCGGCCTTTGCGTTCCGCGTACCACGGAAACACGAACGCGCCGATCAGTTGCCCGACCGAACCGGAGCCGATCAGAAAGCCGATCTCCCAAGGCGTCAGATGCCACTTCGCGATCAGAATCGGCAGCGTCGCCGCGATGGCGATCACGTCGAAGCCGTCGAAGAACGTCGCGAGGCCGATCAGTATGCGCGCGCGCACCTGCATCGCGTTGCCGGGCAAACGCTCCAGCCGCGCAATGATCGAGCCCCGGGTCACGGGGCCTGAGACACCGGCGCTGCTGCGGTCCCCCATGGTGTTGTCGATGGTTCTCATGCCGTGGTGCCGTCCGTAGATGTGGTTAGGCAAGCGCCGTCGAGGCGTCGGTCAGGGTGGCAAGGTCGATCGTCCGGCCCTGGTTCATCCATTTGCGCGATAGTTTCAGTTCGCGCGGCGTGTTGATGGCGATCACGCCGCGAATCGCACCGTCTTCCAGATGGAACAGCGTGGCGCGTTTGCCCGGCAAATCGCCGCGTACGGCAAGTTGCGCGTCGGCGGGAATGTCGCCGAGAATTTGCAGATTGACGTCGTACTGATCGGACCAGAACCACGGAATATCCGCGTACGGTTCAAAGTGACCGAGCAGTGCTTTCGCGGAGGAGATCGCCTGGTTCTGCGCATTGGCCCACGATTCGAGCCGCACGCGGCGCTTCAACCACGCGCTCGGATGATTCGCCACGTCGCCGCACGCGAAAATGCGTGGGTCGTCGGTGGCGCCGAAATGGTCGACCACGATGCCGTCTTCCACTTTCACGCCCGCCGCTTCGGCCAGCGCCGTATGCGGCGTCAGACCGATGCCGGCGACGGCGAAATCGGCGTCCAGCGTCGAACCGTCCGCGAAGGTCGCGCGAATCCGGTTGGCGTCATTCGGGTGATCGTCGAGCGTTACCAGCGACGCGTTCAGGCGCACGTCCACGCCATTCGCGCGATGCAGGTCGAGCAGGAAGCCGGAGACCATCGGCGGCAACGAACGCGCGCACAGACGCGGCGCGCCTTCGATCACCGACGCCTCCACGCCTAATTTGCGCGCCGTAGCCGCGACTTCGAGGCCGATCCAGCCGCCGCCCACCACCAGCACGCGCTGGCTAGCGCGCAGCCGTTCACCGAGCGCGACGGCTTCGTCGAGCGTACGCAGATAGGCAATGTGCGAGGTCTTGACGAGCGCGTCCGGCAGACGGCGCGCGGCGCCGCCCGTGGCGATCACCAGCCGGTCGTACCGCACTTCGCGGCCCGACTCCGTGCGCACTAAGCGCTGTTCGCGATCGATCGAACTCGCGCAATCCGGCTGCCACGCTTCAACGTTTAGCGCATCGAAATCGTCCGGCTTCACGAGGCGCACGGTGTCGATGTCCGCTTCGCCGGCCAGCACCGCTTTCGACAGCGGCGGGCGCTCGTACGGCAGATGTACTTCGTCGGCAATCATCACGAGACGGCCGTCGAAGCCTTCCTTGCGCAGCGTCTTGACAACCCAGCCGGCCGCCTGACCGCCGCCGATCACGACGATCGTGCGCGGCGCCTCGAGTCCTTCGTGTGCGGCTTGCGCCTTGGCTACAGCAGCGTCAGTCATTTTTCCGCTCCGTCATGAACTTGCCTTCCGGCGCCTTCGCATTTTTCTGCCGCCGCGTATTGCCGTCGATGCCGCCGTCGATCGCCCATTCGGCGAACACGGTCGGACCCGGTTCGAAATCGCGCGGCTGCCAGTCGGGTGTGAGTTGATCTTCGTCGGCGTAGTACTCGATCAGGCCGCCAGCCGGATTCTGGAAGTACCAGAAGTAGGCCGACGACACCGGATGACGCCCCGGTCCAAGCTGCGTATCCCAGCCACAGCGGCTGATATGCATGCCGCCGCCGAACACCTCGTGGATGTCGCGCACGGTGAACGCCACATGATTCAGACCGCGCTTACCGCCCGGCAACGCCAGCAGAAAAATGTCATGGTGGCCGCCGTGCGGCGCGCAGCGCATGAACGCGCCGCGACCCGGATAACGGTCCGACATTTCGAAGCCGAGCAGTTCCTGATAGAACTTTTCCTGTTCGGCAAGCTGGTTGGTGAAGAACACCACGTGACCCACTTCGACCGGCTCGGCGCGCTCGTAAATCGTCGACGGCTGATCGACGCGCAACGTTTGCCCCCACACGTTCGACGGCGAACCGTGAATGTCGAGCGCACGCTTGCGGGTCACTTCGACGCGAATCGCCATCCCGTTCGGGTCGATACAGCCGACCGCGTCGTCGGTTTCGAAGTGACCCGGCTGACCGGCGAAGCGGCCGCGCAATGCATCGAGTTCCGCTTTCGTTGCAACGCCCCAAGTGACTTCGCGCAACGTCGGGCCTTCTTCGAAAGCAGGCGGCAGCGACGGATCGCTCGCATGCACAGCGAGCACCGTGCAGCCGTTCAGCGTTTCGAAGCGCGCGTGCGTTTCGTCGTGCGCGACTTCCTTCAAGCCCCAGTCCGCGAAAAAGCGCCGACAGGCGGCCAGATCCGTCACGCCGTAAATAATCTGTTCAATGCCGAGAATCGTCATAACGTGCCTCTTGCGTATCTTGCGTGTCTATTTAGTTCGCCCACGCCAGCGGCGCGTCGTTCAAGCCCCAGTAGAGGCTCTTCTGTTGCATGTATTCGCGGATGCCGAGCCGGCCTTTCTCGCGCCCCATGCCACTCTCCTTCCAGCCGCTGAACGGTGTCGAGATCGAGAACAGCTTGTAGGTGTTGATCCAGATGGTGCCGGCTTCGAGCGCACGGGCAATCCGGTAAGCGCGCTTGTAGTCGCGCGTCCAGATGCCGGCGGCGAGGCCGAAGACGCTGTCGTTCGCGTCCTTTAGCAGCGAGGCCTCGTCGTCGAACGGCATTGCCACCAGCACCGGGCCGAAAATTTCTTCCTGGCAGATGCGGGCATTGTTCGTGAGGCCTTCGAGTATCGTCGGCTGAAAGTAGGTGCCTTGTTCGCGACCGTCGCCGACCGGACGCTCGCCGCCGCACAGCAGACGGCCGCCTTCTTCGAGACCCAGCGCGACGTAACGCTCGACGGTTTCGCGATGCGCAGCCGTAATCAGCGGCCCCATTTGCGTGTCAGCGCGCGACGGATCGCCCACGCGCAGCTTGCGCGCGCCTTCGGCGAGACGCTTCATGAACGCGTCGTAAATCGAGCGCTGCACGAACAGCCGCGAACCGGCAATGCATGCTTCGCCCGACGAACTGAAAATGCCGTACAGCACGCCGTTGACGGCGTGATCGAGATCGGCGTCGTCGAACACGATGGTCGGCGATTTGCCGCCGAGTTCCAAAGAAACCGGCATCAGCTTGTCAGCCGCAATACGCGCGATGCCGCGACCTACTTCGGTGCCGCCCGTGAACGACACTTTCTTCACCAGCGGATGACGCACCAGCACGTCGCCGATCACCGAGCCCTTGCCCGGTATCACACTGACCACCCCCTTCGGCACGCCGGCTTCTTCGCAAATGCGCGCCAATGCCAGCGACACCAGCGGCGTCACTTCAGCGGGCTTCAACACGACGGCATTGCCGCCCGCCAAGGCCGGCGCCAGCTTCTGCGCGTCGGATGCGATCGGCGAATTCCACGGCACGATCGCCGCGATCACGCCGATCGGTTCGTAAATGCTCATGGTCAGATAATCGCCGCGCGAGGGCGTGACTTCTTCGTCGAGCGTTTCGAGGCAGGCCGCAAAATAGCGGAACGTATTGGCGGCGCTGGCCACCAGCACGCGCGTTTCGCCGATCGGCTTGCCGTTATCGCGACGCTGCAATTGCGCGAGCGCTTCGTGACGCGCCATGATCAAATCGGCGATGCGATACAGAATCAGCGCGCGTTGATGCGGCTTCAATCCCGACCAATCCGCTTTGCGCCACGCCAGGTCGGCGGCTTCGATGGCGTCGCGGGCGTCGTCGGCATTGGCCGTCGAAATTTCCATGTTGACCGACTGATCCGCCGGATACAGGCTTTTATACGGGTTGCCGCGCCCCTGCCGCCATTCGCCGCCGATGAAAATATCGCCGTTGGGCACGAGGCTGGTATCGAAGTGAGTCATGTCGGTCATTCCGGTTTGCTTGCTTCTGCTAATGGCTTAAGACTGAAGGCTTAAATCACGCAACGTGCCGCGCGATTGCGCAGCGCGCGAATCGCGCTATAGGCCGTCAACGCGGATGTCTTCGGGTTATCCGGCAGTGGCTTGCCGCACATTTCCAGCGACATCTCGCCGAACGCGCCACGCGCGAGGATGCGGTGCACGTTGCGCGTCACGTTCGGGTCCGCGATCAGGCGCACCGTGGTGTGGTCCAGACCGAGGCCGGCCAGCGCGATTGTCGCGGCCACGTTGGCGTTCTTCGGATACAGCCGCGCCGCTTCGCGCGCGCTGCCTTCGAAGATCACGGTTTCTTCTTTCAGCGTGTTCAGATCGCAGACCTGTTCCGCCGGTGTGCCGAGCCAGCCGGTAGGCGGCTTGCGACCCGTGTACAGCACTTCGTCGAGACCGCCCAGTTTCGCGGCGGCCAGCGCATCCACGCCGCCAATCGCGCCGGAGAGCAGCGTCAACGTCGCGTCGCCTTCGTCGGCGGCGGCGGACAACGCGTCGAGCAACAGCATGTCGGACAGCGCACCGATCGACGCCACCGCGCAATCGGTGCCAGCCTTCAGCAACGGCACCACGTGGTCGACCAGCGCGCTATGTCCCGCACATTCCAGCGCGAAATGCGGCTGGCTGCTCAAGGCGGCCACGGAAGCCACCACGTCCACCGACGACCCCACCACTTCACGCACCGAGGCCATATGACGTTCCGGCACGATCACGTGCGACACGCGCACGGTCGGGTCGGCGGCGACCGAGCGATACACCGCCTGGCCGATCGCGCCGAAGCCGATCATTGCGACGTCGACGGGTGCGTGATGCCCCGCGTAGCCGGCGTCATGCATGTTCCGGCTCCTCTTTCTTGACCGGCGGGCCCGCGAACGCGGTGGCGAACGAGCCGACCGACAGCATGTCCACTTCGACCAGCACCGGACCGGCCTTCGCCATGCCTTCGCGAATGATCGCGTCGACCTGGTCGAGCGATTTGACGCGGTAGTGCGTGAGCTTCAGACTCTCGCAGAACTGCGCGAAATCCGGCTGATGCAGATCGACGTAGCAACGGCGGCCGCCGTATTGCGCGTCCTGAATGTTGCGGATCACGCCATAGCACTGGTCGTTCATCAGCACGATCATCACGTTGGCGTTTTCCTGCACGGCCGTCGCGAGTTCGCCGACGTTGACCATCAAACCGCCGTCGCCAACCAGGCACACGGTCTTCGCGGCGCTGCCCGCGAGCGCCGCCCCGATGCCCATCTGCATGCCCTGGCCGATGCCGCCACCCAGCGCATGCACGCCCGCGCGCGGCGAGAAGATCTGCAGCATGCGGTTGCCCCAGGTGCTGTTCGAGATCGTGACGTCGCGTACCCAGTTGTAGTCGCGGCCCACCGCGCCTTGCAGCGCGTCGACCAGTTGCTTGTACGGGCCGAGGCCCTTGCCCACGTCGGCGACGGCGCTAACGCGCGCGGCGGCCAGATCGGCGGCGAAGGTCGGATCGATCTTGAGGCGCCCCTCAAGCAGCGTCGCCAGTTCTTCGAGCACGGCGGAGGCGTCGCCGTGAATGAACATCTCGTTGCGATAGCCGCGATTGTCGGCGAGCGCGTCGGCGTCGATGCGATACAGCGGTTGCGGCAGCGCAAGCTTGTACTTCAGCGTTTCATTGCCACGCAGACGCGAACCGACGACCAGCAGCGCGTCGCAAGTCTTGTAGAAACTTTCGACGGCAGCATGCACGTTGAACGCGCCGAGCGTCGCCGGATGATCTTCCGGCAGCACGCCACGGCCTTGCACGCTGGTCACTACGCCGAAGCCGAGGGCCACCAGACGTTCGACCGCCTTGACCGCGTGCCGCGTGCCGCCGCCGAGCCACAGCAACGGGCGCTTCGCGTTGACCAACTGCTCGGCGAGTTGCGCGACGCGCTGTTGGCAATGCGTGAGCGTCGTGATGTGCGGTGCAGCCAGGTCGGCCGGCCATTCGACTTCCGCCGCCTGAATGTCGATCGGAATCTCCACGCTCACCGGGCCGCTCGGCGCGGTTTGCGCCACGCGCACGGCTTCGCGAATGGTCGGCAGCGCGGTGTCGACCGAGCGCACGCGAAACGCGGCTTTCGAAATCGACGACAGCATCGCCAGTTGATCCGGTGCTTCGTGGATATACGCGAGGTCCTGATCGAGATACTCGGTTTCGATCTGACCGGTGACGTGCAGCAAGGCCGTGCCCGCGGTCAGCGCTTCGACCATCGCGCCCGCTGCATTGCCCGCTGCCGTGCCGGTGCTGGTGAATGCGACGCCGAGCCCACCCGACACACGTGCCAGACCGTCGGCCATATTCACCGCGCCGGCTTCGCCGCGCGCGCCGACGTAGCGAATCTTGCCGCGGTGATGGATCGCGTCGAGGATCGGCATGTTGTGGATCGAGATCACGCCGAATGCGGTTTGAACGCCGCATTGCTCGAGAAAGGCGGCGATCAGTTCGCCAACGGTGGTTTTATTAGACATGTCGTGCAACGCCTCCAGAAACATCGATATGACTGCCCGTCGTATAGGACGACAGCGTCGTAGCCAGATAAAAGAGCGCTTGAGCGGCTTCTTCGGGGCGACCGAAGCGGCCTAGCGGAATGTTTTTCTTGCGCGCCAGTTCGGCGGTCCAGTCTTCCCAGCTCTGGCCCGGCTCGGCTTGCGTCGCGTAACGGCGGCGCCACTGACCCGATTCGACAATGCCGATCAGAATCGAATTGACGCGGATACGCTGCGGCGCGAGTTCGACCGCGAGCGACTTGATGAGGCTCAGCACACCGGCGCGCGCCGACGACGTCGCCACCATATGCGGCTCCGGCTGCTGGGCCAGCAGCGAGTTCACGCAGACGATCGAGGCGGTGTCGTCTTTGGCGGCGGCATCGCGCAGCATCGGCAGGAACGCGCGGGTCGGGCGGATCACGCTGAAATACTTCAGGTCGAGTTCTTCGCGCCAGGCGTCGTCGGTGGTGTCGGCAAACGTCGACACGCGACCCTGGCCCGCGTTATTCACCAGCATGTCGGTGCGGCCGAAACGCGCTTGCACGGCTTGAGCGAATGCGCCGACGTCGTCGGCATCGAGCACGTCGCAACGGCGCGCGAGAAGTTGGGCGTCGGGAAACTGCGCGTTCAGCGCGGCTTCCGCTTGCGCGAGACGCCCGGTGTCGCGGCCGCAGATCGCGACCGAGGCGCCGGCTCGCAGAAACAGTTCGGCGGTCGCGAGGCCGATACCGGACGAACCGCCCGTCACCACCGCCACCTGCCCGGTCAAGTCGATTTGAATCATCAGAGCCCCAGTGCCTTCATGTATTTGCTGCCCGCATTCGGCCCGTTTTTCGGCCGGTAATTGAGCCGCTGCGAGAGTTCTTCGGCCGCGCGGCGCACCTTGTCGATCAGTCCGCTGTCCAGCAGCGAGGCGTCGATCTCGTGGCGCGGAATCGTCGTCGTAATCACGGCGACGATGCGGCCCGTGTCATTACGCACCGGCGCGCTAACTACGGAAATGCCGCGCTCAAAAGACGACTCGCTGATCGCGAATCCGCGCCTCGCGTCGTCGCGAATCCGTTCGTACAGATCCTCGAGCGTGGCCGGCGTCTGTTTCGTGAAGCGTTCGAGTTCCGGTTCGGGATACAGCTTCTTCAGGTCGTCGAGCGTCATGTCGCCCATCAGCACCTGACCGTGCGTCGTCGCATACGCGGGCAGACGCGTGCCGACGTTGACCTTCACCGAGCTGAAAATCGGCGCGTGGCTTTGTGCCTTGGCGACGAACACGACATCGCGTCCGTCGCGAATCACGATATGGCTCGTCAAGCCGGTGTCGTCGCGCAATGCCTCGATGATGGGCAGGCCGAGGTCGGTCAATTCGAGCGAGCTCAGATATTCGAAACCGAGCCGCAGCACCGCGACGCCGAGGCGATAGTTGCGGTCCTTGTCGGCACGTTCGAGAAAGCCCAGCGATTCGAGTGTTTGCAGCAGACGGAACACCGTCGTGCGGGGAATCTTCAGGCGCCTGGATAATTCCGGTGCGCCGAGAACCGGCTCGCGAGGCGAGAATTCGGTGAGGATCCTCAGACCGCGTTCGAGACCCGGCACGCGGTAACTGGCGTCGCTACCCGTGTCGTTGCGGTCGTCGTCCGCGTCGCGCTCGGCGTTGATGAGGTCGGGCGTCATTCAGGGCTCCGTTGTCCGTCGCTCGCGCGGCAGAACGTGTCGATGATCGCGGTATACGCGGCGGGAGCTTCGATATAGCCGGCGTGCCCCGCGTGCGGCACGACCTGCAAGGAGGTGCGCGCCGCCAGCGCGAGTCGCTCGCAGGCTGCGGGGGGCGTAATGATGTCGTCCGCGCCGACGGCGACGCTGACGCGGCCGGTGTAGCGCGTGAGGTCGGCGGCGAGATCGGCGTTGGCGAGCAGATGCGTGGCCTGCTCATAGCCGTGCGGAATCACACGCGACATGTTCCAGCGCACCCACGCGCGGGCTTCGTCGTTTGCTTGCGCGGACAACATATTGGCGCTGCGCTTCTCGGCGAGACCTTGCGGGCCGAGTTCGTTCAGCATCGTGAGGCGCTGATCGCGCTTCGTATCGCGTACGTCGGCCGAGGCCGCGCCGTATCCACCAGCCGGCGACAACAGCAGCAAGCCGGCCACGCGCCGCGGATATGCAACCGCAAACGCACCGGCGACGATCGCGCCCAGCGAATGGCCCACCATCACGCAACATTCAACGCCGAGTGCGTCGAGCCATTCGTTCAGGACCGTGGCGTAGTCCATGGCGTTCGGCGATTCCGCCGCGACCGGCGTGGAGGCGCCATAACCCGGCGCGTCCCACGCCAGCACGCGGCGCGTCGCGCCGAGCACTTCAAACTGCTGTACCCACGAAGCCGCGCCCGACCCGATACCGTGCAACAACACCAGCGGCAACGCGCCGCCGTTGATCTGGCTGTCAGCGCACTCCGCTTCGCGATAGCTCACCGCGCGTTGCGAGGCCAGCCAGATCTGCTGCGCCGGAAAGCGCGCAGCGCGTGCTTCGAGCCCGGCGTGCGTGGCGTGCTGATCGGCGGTAGCGGTCGGGACTGCGGACATGATTTCCTTCGCGAGTGTGTTTAGTGCAGTGAAATGGGCTTAGCGCTTTAGCTTGGCCAACGGCGAATCCGGCGGATACGTCGGCGTGATCGGCTTCGGCGAACCAAGCATCACGCACATCAGCGCGTCTTCCTCGCCGACGTTCACTTCGGTGCGGTACACGCCCGGCGGCACCGAGATCAGATCGCGCTCGCCGAGCACGGCTTCCCACGTTTCGCCGTCTTTCTCGCAGACCACTTTCATCTTGCCGCGCAGCACGAAGAAGATTTCTTCGACATCCATATGGATATGGCTCGGGCCGATGTTGCCGGCCGGAATCACCATCGTCGAAAACGTGAAACCGCCCGCGGGCACCGTGTTCATGTCTTTCGCGACGCCCGTGCCGCCCGTGCCGACGTAACGCATTTGCGCGCGGCGGTACTTCGGGTCGTAGTCCGCCTGAAACTTCAGCGCGTCCCAGTCGTAGCGCCGCGTTTCCAGGCGCGCGACGCGGCTGTCCAACCATTGGTCAAAGCTCGCGTCCGCGGGTTGTTCCCACGATTTGCGTTCGAGTTCGGCGTCCGCCATCTCTTTCTCCTTTCGATTCGACAAGATCAATTCATCACGAAGCCGCCGTTCACCGGCAGCAACTGGCCGGTCACGAAGCGCGCGGCATCGGACAACAGGAACAGCACGGGCCCGGTCACGTCGTCGGGCACTTGTGCGCGCGTCAGCGCGCGGCCTTGCAGGTAATACTGATGACGCTCGGCGGGCACGTAGGCGGTGGCCTCGACTTCGGTCAGGCCCGGCGCGATCGCGTTGACGGTCACGTTGTGCGCGCCGAATTCGCGCGCGAGCGAGCGTGTCATCGAAATCACCGCGCCCTTGCTGGCGACGTAGGCGAGCAGTTTCGGCGCGCCCCACATTGCCGTGTCCGATGCGATGTTGACGATGCTGCCGTGGCCCGCGTCGCGCAGATAAGGCAGCGCGGCGGTGCTCATCAGCCAGGTGCCGCGCACGTTGACGTTCATCACGGCGTCCCACGTGTCGACCGACAACTCGTCGGCAAACTTGCCGCCGGAGTGGGTGATCGCCGCGTTGTTGATCAGCGCGTCGAGACCGCCGAGTTGCGCCGCAGCTTGCCGCGCGAATTCGGTAATGCTGGCGGGGTCGGCGAGATCGAGCGGCAGATAGGTCGCCGCATGCCCTTGTTCGACGAGCGACGCAGCCAGCGCTTTACCTTCTTCGTGCAGCACGTCGCCGAACACCACGCTCGCGCCGGCTTGCACCAGCGCGCGGACGAACGCCGCGCCGAGACCGCGCGCGCCGCCCGTCACGACGACGCGCCGGCCGGTGAGCGTTGCGAGCGCGTCGTTATGCATGGCTGTGGCCTGCTTCGGCTTGTGCCGCCGCGACTGTCGAGCCGGACGCGGCCTCAGTCGCTTGCGCGCGAAGCGCATCCAGCGCGGCAAAATCCTGCTGCGCGCGCTGACGCAGCATGCGACGCACACGCGTCATGCCGACGTCGTGCTGATAGAGGAATTCCTGATCTCGGGCATTCGGCGCCATGCTTTCCAGCACGTAGCGGTCTTGCTCCAGCACCGCCCAATGCAGACCTTCCAGACGATTGCGATACATGAAGCGCCACGCGTCGCGCTGCCAGCCGGACACTTTGCGCGTGCGCCAGAAATACACCTGGCAGTTGTTTTCATCGACGGGAACGGCGAAGCCGATAATCCCGAAGTTGCCGCCCGGGCCGAACTTCTTCTTGTATGGAATCGCGAGACGCATCCACAGGCAGCCGGTTTCGCCGAGTTCCACCCAGTCGAAGTTCACGTCGCGCTGACCGACCTTTTCGAACATCAAGCCGGTTTCGGTTTTGCGCACACGCATGTCGGCCTGCTTGTCGCCTTCAGCCATGGAGTGCGACGTCGCGTGCAGATACGCGCCGTGCATCGGGTCCATCACGTTGTCGATCGCGTACTGGTAATTGCACTTCCAGTTCGACATGCACAGGAAGTTCGCGTAGTCCTCGCCGACCAGTTCTTCCGGCAGCACGAGCGGTGTCGGCTCCTTATGCGCGTCGTCGCCGAACCACAGAAAGATCGCGCCGGCATGTTCTTCGACCGGGTACGACTTCACGCATTTCTGGCCTTCCAGCGGACAGTTCGACACGGCCGGCACTTTGGTGACCTCGCCGCTGCCGTCGATCTCGATGCCGTGATACCAGCACGCGACGCTGCCGCCGAGATTCCAGCCGAGCGACAGACGCGCACCGCGATGCGGGCAGCGGTCTTCGAGCGCGCGAACCTGACCTTCCTTGTCGCGCCACAGCACGATCTGATCGCCAAGGCGCGTAATGCCGACCGGCGCGTCGCCAACTTGCCAGCTCGGTGCGACGGGATACCAGTAATTGCGCAGACCTTTGTCCAGATAGGACTGGATCGGATCGGCCGCACGTTGAGTCGTTGTATTGGGGGACGTCATCAAAAGACTCCGGAGACGAAAGCGATGAAACGTGTTCGGGAAAGCGCGCTTATTCGGCGAGCAGGCGGAATTCGGCGGCGAGGCGGTCGGCGTCCCACGTGTTGCCTTCCGGAGTGCGGAAGCCCACGCGATTCAAACCGTCGACCACTTCCTGCAACTCCACCGCGCCGGCGTCGAACACTTTTTCGAGTGCGTCGCCGAAGTCGTTTTCGTATTGGGTCGGCTCGGCCTTGCGGGTTTGCCAGATGAAGTTGCCGGTTTCGCCCGGCTTCTCGATCACGCCCTTGCCGGCGACGTTGTTCGGCTGCGGCGCGAGCCACGGCTTCAGGAAGGGATTGAAGTTCACGATTTGCTCTCGCATGTCATTCCACCTTGATCTGGATTTCTTCGCCGGCGAGTCGCACCGAGTACATCTTCAGGTCGCGGCCGCCGGGCTCTTTCAGGCATTTGCCGGTCGGAATATGGAACACGGCTTCGTGCAGCGGGCATTCGACGGTGTCGCCGTCGATAAACCCCTGCGTCAGCAACGCGTACGCATGGGGGCAGACGTTTTCCAGCGCGTACAGCGCATCGCCCACCTTGTAGATGCCGATCTCGGTGCCGTCGAGCTTGAACTCGATCGGCGCGTCATCGGACAGGTCGCCGGCATGGCCGGCGCAGCGCCATTGTTCAGTCATTTCTCGCCTTCTCCTGAAGCCTTATGTTCCATCTAAGGAACATCAGTTCGTGTATGGATAATTATAGGAGTGGCTTTGGCGAGAAAAAATAAAAATCTGAACCGCCTGGGGAAAACACCGACTGTGGCATTCGCAACACAGCATTGCGTGATCCGGCCGGAATCCTCGAATAGCGCGCAACGCCTTCTGGCGCCTCGTTCAGGCGTTATGGGCAGACAAATTGAAATGCTCCGATGCGGGTTTGTACGGGGTCCGAAAATTTATTTTGACCACTTTCAGACTCACTATACTTTTCCATAGGCGATACAGACGCCCATAGGTGGAACATAAAGCGGTGCAGTTTTGGCGCATAAACCCAACGCTGCAATCAACCCCAAAGCAAGGATCAGGGACGACGAGATCGGCGCAGGCCAATCCGTCGTGCGATCAGGAGAACCAACGGTGAAGCACATCATTGCGGCCGGCTTGACGGCAATCTGCGCAACGACTGGCGCATGGGCGCAGAGCAGTGTGACGCTATACGGCAGTCTGGATGCCGGTATCGCGTACATCAGCAATGCGGGCGGCAGTTCGAAATGGATCGAGGAACAAGGCAACATGCAGCCGGACCGCTGGGGCCTGAAGGGCGTCGAAGATCTGGGCGGCGGACTGAAGACGGTTTTCCAATTGGAGAACGGCTTCTATACGAACACGGGCGCCTTCGCTAAAGCAGGCGTGCTGTTCAACCGGCAGGCCTTCGTGGGCTTGAGCTCGGACAAAATCGGCACGGTGACGCTCGGCCATCAGACGCCGTTCAGCTTCGACGTGCTGGGTCCGTTGAGCACGGCTTATCTGGCCGCCAGCTGGTACGCGTTCCACCCGGGCAATATCGACGAACTGGCCGACACAGGCGTCGTGCCGTTCGATAACTCGGTGAAATTCCGCTCGGCGAGTTTCAACGGCTTTTCAGTCGGCGCGATGATGGGTCTCGGCAATACCACCAACTTCTCGACCGGCAAGACGCTGAGCTTTGCGCTTAGCTATGCGAACGGCCCGTTCAAGGCCGGCGCGACGTATGCGAACGAGCACGACCGCACGCCGTCGATCGTCACGACGGGTATCACGAACTTTCAGGGCGTCGCCGCCGCGACCTACACGGCGGACAAGGTCGAGAACATGGGCGCAGGCGCGTCTTACCAGTTCGGCAAGCTGCTGGTGCATGGTCTCTACACGCGCGTGAAGCTGGAGTACGCCGGTCATTCGAACACGTATCAAAGCTACGATGCGGGCGCGAATTATCAGTTCACGCCGTTCAATAGCATTGCCGGCGGCGCCGCGACCACGACGCTGGCGGGACATCGCTGGACGCAGTTCGAGATCGGCGATATCTACGCGCTGTCGAAGTCGACGCAGTTATACGTGAATGCGCTGTATGAGCGTGCGGGCTCGAATACGGACGCCGCGTTCTTTACCGCCGGTGTGTCGAGTGGCCGGAATCAGACGATTTTCCTGACGGGGATTCATCACTCGTTCTGATGTGTTGATCGTCCGATACGGGACGGCGGCGAAAATGCAAAAGCGCGCGAGTCGGCTGTGAACAGCCTGACTCGCGCGCTTTGTCGATTCAGTTAGCGGCTCGATCAGTTCGCCGCAACCGGCCGGCGGCGTGCTTGCGCCGCCGTCGGATCGTCCGGACGCGGACGATAGCTCAGACGCTCGGACAATTCGAGCGCCGCCTGGCAGACCGCGATAATGAGCGGCTCGCGCTCCTCGGCCTCGCCGATATCCGAACGTGGAATCGTGACGGTCAGCGCGGCGGCAATTTTGCCGCTCTGATCGCGCACCGGCGCGCTCACGACCGAAATACCCCGCTCGAACGACGCTTCGCTCAACGCGTAGCCCAGCGCCGCACTTTCGCGCACCCGGCCATACAGTTCTTCGACGGTATTCGGCGTGCGCTCGGTGAAGCGTTCGAGTTGCGGCTCAGGATACAACTGACGCAGTTCCTCGAAACTCAGATCACCCATCAGCACCTGGCCGTGCACGGTTGCATGGGCCGGCAGACGCGTGCCGACATGCACCTTGACGGAACTGAACATCGGCTCGTGAGTTTGCGCCTTGGCGACGAACACCACGTCGCGCTGATCGCGAATCAGCAGATGCGTGCTCAAGCCGGTAGCGTCGCGCAGACGTTCGAGAATCGGCGTGCCGACGTCGGTCAATTCGAGCGAACTCAGATACTCGAAGCCGAGCCGCAACACGGCGACGCTCAGCCGAAAATAGCGGTCGCCATTCACGCGTTCGAGAAAACCCAGCGCTTCGAGCGTCTGCAACAAGCGGAACGTTGTGGTGCGCGGAATGCCGATTCGTTTCGACAATTCGGGCGCGCCGAGCACCGGTTCGCGCGCGCTGAACTCAGCGAGAATCCGCAAGCCACGCTCGAGGCCAGGCACGAGATAAGTCGATCCGCCGGCGCTTTCTTCGTCGGTGGAATCGTGGGACTCGGCGCCTTCCATCTGGGCCGGCGACAGCGCGTCGTCCTGAGAAATCGAGGCCGCCGCACCGCGTGACTTTGCCTGCTTGCGTCCCACTCCTGTTTGCTCTTCTTTTGCCATCTTGGCTGCCGTTTCTGCGGTTCATCGTAGTCAGATCAGCATCATAGCGCGAAGCACCCGGCGGTCATTTATCGGTGCCGCTACCCATTCGCGCGGTGCTATCCTTTGATCCGGTCCATCGCGCGCCGTCTCACCGCCGCGCTTTCGCTCCGCTCAGGTGTCCGGAGGCCAACTCATGTCCGATTCCATCCAGATTCAGGTTGCCGACTCGCATCTTTATCCGGGCTGCGCGGTAAGCATTCCGCATTTGCCCGAATCGGCCCGCGAGGCGATCGCCGTCGTCGAATTCGCGGATGGTTCGGGCGCGAATGCAACCTGTCACCGCCGCGCGCTTGACGAACTCGAATTGGCCGTGGACCGCTATGCGACACAAAAGCGTCATCCTGTTGATAGTAAACACTGGCTGCTGTTCGCCGTCGATGCAACGCACAACAGTTGGCGCGTGAAGCGCCGATTACCTTAGGCAGCGTCTTGCGGCTCGCCCGGATCTGCCACCGTTGGCGCACGCGCATGCTGTCACCGTGCGCCGCCCCAGCGCCCGTCACGCCCACTTCGGAAACGACCGATGACCGACCACGACTCCACCCTGCCACCCAACGCCAGCCACGCCGATCACACTGACAACGCCCCCGACGATCCCGACCGCCGCCGCGTTCTCACCGGCATCGCGGCGGTCGGCCTTGGCATCGCCCTGGCGGGCTGCAAGACCGAGCAAAACCTGTCGAGCGACGGCGCACCGCGCAGCGCCGCCGACTTGCGCCTCGACGCCGCGCTGCACGATCAGGTCAAGCACATCGTGGTGATCTATGCGGAAAACCGCAGCTTCGCCAATCTGTACGGCAATTTCCCGGGCGTCCAGCATCCGCTCGATGCGGTCAGCGCCGAGCGTTATCTGCAACTCGACCGCGACGGCAAGACGCCGCTGTCGCGTTTGCCGGCCATCTGGGGCGGCCTCGTGCCGCAAGCGCAGGAAGTGGATGGCAAGCGTTACATGATCGCGCAGAAGGACCTCGGCAATCTGCGCAACCAGCCGTTCCATATCACCGACGCGCAGGGCGCGCCGCTGCCCAACGGCGTCATTACGCGGGATCTGGTGCACCGCTTCTATCAGAACCAGATGCAGATCAACGCCGGCCGCAACAATCAGTTTGCCGCGTGGGGCGATTCCGGCGGCCTCGTGATGGGGCACTACCGCAATTCCGCCGACACGCTGCGCCTGTGGAATCTGGCGCAGCAGTACACGCTGTGCGACAACTTTTTCATGGCGGCTTTCGGCGGTTCGTGGATGAACCACATCTTTCTGATTTCGGCGCAGCCGCCGTTCTATCCGGACATTCACAATAGTCCGGCGAAGAAGCTCGCCTCGGTGGTGGAAGGCGACGATCCGACCGGCACGCGGCTGAAGCTCGCGGAAGACTCGCCTGCCTCCGCGCTCGACGGTCCGCCGAAATTCGTCAACGACGGCGCGTTCACCGCCGACGGTTACGCCGTCAACACCATGGCGCCGCCGTATCAGCCGAGCAACGTGCGTCCGGCCGAGGGCGGCAATCCCGCATTCGCGGATCTGTCGAATCCGCGCGTGCTGCCGCCGCAAAATTACGCGACGATCGGCGACCGGCTGACGGACAAAGGGGTGGACTGGGCGTGGTACAGCGGTGCGTGGCAATACGCGCTAGACCATCAGGACACGGGCGCCGTGCCCGATTTCCAGTATCACCATCAGCCGTTCAACTACTTCGCCAATTACGCACCGGGCACCGCCGCGCGCCGCCAACATCTGCGCGACGCGGGGCTCGGCAACGACGCGGCGAGCAACCGTCTGATCGCGGATATCGACGCGGGCCGTTTGCCCGCGGTCGCGTTCTACAAGCCGCAAGGCGATCTGAACATGCACGCGGGTTACGCCGACGTCGAATCGGGCGACCGCCACATTGCCGCGGTGATCGACCATATCCAGCGCGGGCCGCAGTGGGCGAATACGGTCGTGATCGTCACCGTCGATGAAAACGGCGGCTGGTGGGATCCGGTGTCGCCGCCGAAGGGCGATCGCTGGGGTCCGGGCTCGCGCATTCCGGCGCTGGTGGTGTCGCCGCTCGCGAAGAAGGGTTATGTCGATCACACGGTGTACGACACGAATTCGATTCTTCGGCTGATCACACGCGTGCACGGGCTGGCGCCGCTGGACGGCGTGGTGGCGCGCGACCGCGCGTTTGCCAGCAATGGCCTCGCGCCGCTGGGGGATTTGACGGGGACGCTGGATCTGGCTTGAGTGCGGGCGGGTTGGCGCGGGTTTTTGTTTTTCGTGCGTTGTGTTTTGCGTGTGAATTTTGTATCGCGCCTGCGGCAGTGCCGCGGGCGCGTCACCTCGTCGCGTCACTTCGCGCTACTGCACCGCGCCATGCAGTTTGGCGATCACCGCGTCCGAGATTTCCTGAGCGGTTTTCTCGATCGTCTTTTTCTCGTCGCCGCTCGCCATCACGAACTTCGCGGCGATCACATAGGGATTCAGCTTGATGGCCGCGCCCGGCTTATTCTTGCTGTCGGCCGCTTCAACGGCCTGATACAGCGGCGGCAGATCGGCCGCTCCCAGGCTATCGCACGACACCGCCACCTGAATATTGTTCTGCCCGGCGCCGAATCCGACCATCGCACGGCGCAGGCGATTGCCGTCGTCGACATTCAGGAACACGCCACGCACTTGCCAGCCCGCCGCCGGCAGCGGTTGACCCGGTACGCTGCGGCGCGCATCCACGCCGCCCTTTTTCAAATCATCGGTCAGCGCGTCCGCCATTTCGTCGACGATGTGTTTCGCGTGATCTTGCGGATTCTTATCTTGCCCTAACGGACCTGGCCCGCTCGGCAGCAAACCGCGCAGACGACGCACCCGCTGCCCGGGACCGCTGTCGGGCGTCACGTTCGCGACGTCGAGATCGAAGTCGGCCACATAGACGACCGGCGCCGGCGCGGCGAACGGCGCGTTGTCCGCCGCGACGCCGGATATCGCTGCCGTAGTCAGGTATCCCGTCACCACCGTGTACCGCAACAATCGATCCAGCATGGCGCGTCTCCGTAAACGTCAACACGATGCGGCTATCGTACCGCCGCGTGCGTGACGTGTTCGTTTTTTCGAGTCGGAACCTGATACTTCCAGACTTGAATAACGCCCGTCTCGGCCTAGACTGATAGAGCCCAACTTCGCAATCTGTACGGAACTGCCATGCGCCTAACCATTCTCATCAACGGTTCGGATCCCACCGTCAGCCACGACTATGCCGTACTCTGGCTCGACACCGAAGAACATCGGTGGTCGAGAGAGGCGCATCAAGGGATCGATCTCCCACCGTGGGGCGAACTGCACGACGAGGACGGCGTGACGACCCTCTGTGCGCCCAGCACCGACGCGCCGCTATGCACGCTGCGCGGCCTGCATGTGGATCGCAAGCAACGCGTGAGCGCGGCGCAAGGCGCCGCCGCATGGACCGCGCTGCCCACGCGCGCGCCGACGAGCGGATTCTGGCGTCTGCAGGCGGTGGATCGTCAGACGGTCCATGCCGAGAATAGCGTGTTCGGTAATTGAGTTCTGGCGCTTTCTTTTCAGTCGGTCGGAATGGCTTTGTGTCGGCGAGAGTGCAGTTTGCCCGTGAACAATTCGCACGTGCGTTCGCGTCTTCGCTTGCTGAACTTCTGTTGTTGAACTTCGCCGCTGATGCCTTTTAAGCCCACCTTAAGTTTCCATCCGTAGAGTTGGAACTCCACGCATTAGGGTCGCTGCAAAGCGGCCCGTTTTTTTTGGTGCGACGGGATTACGATCACGCCGCGCACACCACATTCGTGTCTCTTCTTCACCGCGGCACACCGTAGCACTTCGCTTTCTTCTTCCGGTTTTTCGCAGTGTTTGGCATCGCTCGAATCGCGCTTGCGACGCTATACTTGCGCCCCCATCCCTCGACCGATTGACACATGAAGAAGTGGTTTGCCTCTCTGCTTTTCGCTGTTGCCGCGCATGCAAGCGCGGCGCCCTCCTGCACCGAATTCACCCCGAATGCGCAATGGCCGGTTCTGACCAATCAGAAGATGGCGCCGAAAACACGCATGCTCTGCTATAGCGATTTCGCGGTGCTGCATTCCGGTCTCACGCATGGTCCGTTGTGGTCCGCCGAACATCTGACGCCCGACCATATCGAAGCGGCCAAAGACATGGTGCGCACCAACAAGTTCTTCGAAGACGCGCGCCTGCCGGACGGCGAAGGCGCCACGCTCGCGGACTACAAGCGCAGCGGTTTCGATCGCGGTCATATGAGCCCGGCGGGCAATCGCTGGAATCAGGAAGCCATGGCGCAGTCGTTCTCGCTAGCCAACGTCGTGCCGCAGAATCGCGAGAACAATCAGCGGCTGTGGGCGCGTATCGAAACGTCCGTGCGCAAGATCGCGGTGTCGTACGGCGATACGTATGTGGTCACGGGTCCGCTCTTCAACGGTCAGCAGTTGCAGACCATCGGACCGACGCGCGTGTTCGTGCCGACCCAGTTATTCAAGGTTGTCTACGTGCCGTCGCGCAAACTGGCCTTCGCGGTGATGGTGGACAATGTGTCGACCAACCGTTACGACATCAAGACGATTCACGAACTCGAAGCCGCATCGGGCATCCGCTTTCCGGGCATTCCGGAGAACCTCAAAGATCAGCGACCGGGAGGAATAAAAGGTGTTTAAACCCTATTCGAACGATGACGATGTGCTCAACATTCAGGGCGACGCATTCACGGTGAGCAACGGTACGACGCGCGTCGTGCTGAACGGCACGCTGGAATTGACGCGGGATCAAGCCGGGCTGAAATCGGTACTCGCGCTTAAGGAAGCGGTCGACGCCGTCGCCGCCGCGTTGCAGGCGCAAGCGAATCTACCGGCGAAGGTGAAAGACGAGCCGGATGTGAAACCGGGCGTGGTGCGGAATCCGTTTCAGTGACGTGTCGGTGGGGGGCGAGGGGGCGGTAACAGTTCATCGCGTTCGCGTCGAGTTGCTCGTGCCGCCCGCCCTGATTCAGTACCCCGACATGTTTCAGCCGTTACGTTTTGTCACCAGAGCGTCGTCAACTCCTGTCTTCCGGCCAACGTTAAACCGGCAGCGCTGAACACAATCAGCCGCGATACAAGAAACCACCGGTTTAACCAGGAGTAACACCATGAAGACGCTTTTCGCCGCTCTCGCTTCCGCTCTCGTCGTGTCGACCGCATTTGCTCAAACGGCCGCACCGTCCGCCGCGCAACCGGCACAACCCGCGCAAACGCAGGCCGCCGGTCAAGCGAACCTGAAGGCCAGCACCGCCGTGCAAACCGGCGCAACGGACGAAGGCGCCGCGGCCACGAAAGCGCCGGCCAAGGCCGCGAGCAAGTCGCATGTGAAGAAGGTTGCCGCTCACCACACGGCCAAGCCGCATAAGGTCACCAAGAAGGCCGCCGTCCAAACGAGCGCCGCAAAGAGCAAGACGGAGAACGCGAAAGAGGCCAGCAATGCCCCGGCGAAAGTCGACGGCGCAACGACCGACACGACCAAGACGCAATAACACGTGATCGGTTTCGGCACGCATCGGCCATGCATGGGTAGTTAGTCGAAGCCGCACTGTGCCGTTCAGGGAGGGCGAGTCCAAGGACTCGCCTTTTTTTATGTGCGTCTCGTGCGAAGCATGCTTCATCGTGGAAAACGTCCGCACGATTTTTTCAATCCACACCCGAATTTTTGCACTGCGTTTACCTGCGGAAGTCTAATCTCGAACTGTCCTGATCAACCTTGGCGTCGACGAACGCCGGATTAAATGGCACTCACACAAACCATCGACAGCTTCGCTCCGCAGCCGCTCAACGCGCCGCCGGCCGCATCACGCAACAACGTCATTCCCTTCCCCTCCGCACGCGTGCGTCTGCAAGTCGGTCTACCGCACCTCGCGCATGATCTTCCCGGCGCCCAGTTACGCGCGTTACTTCACTCGCCGCTCGGCGTGTATGTGGTCAGTACCGAAGCCGATCGCGACGAAGTACGCGTGCAGCTCGACATTGCGCTCGACGACCTCGACTTCACCCTGCACACCCTGATCTCGACACTCCCCGCCGCATTGATCGGCCCCGTGAAGCGCCGCAGCGCGGTCGCAAAGGTGCGCTGATCATGTTCTCCGGTATCTGGTTGCCCATCGTTACGCCGCTGCGCAACGGCGAAGTCGATATCGACGCGTTGCAACGCCTCGCCGACTACTATCTGCGCACCGACATCAGCGGTTTCGTTGCGCTCTCCACGACCGGCGAAGCCGCCTTGTTACAGGAAGCCGAACGTCTCACCGTGCTGCAAGCGCTCACGGAAGTGGTCGGCCAGCGATTGCCGATGCTGATCGGCGTCGGCGGCTCGAACACGCGTGATGTACTGCACGATATGCAACGCTACGAGCGCTGGGATTGCGCGGGTTATCTGGTGTCGGCACCGTCGTATGTGTGTCCGGATCAGACCGGTGTGCAGTGGCATTTCGAGCAGCTGGCGCTCGCCACCGAACGGCCGATCGTGTTGTACAACGTGCCGCACCGAACCGGCGTGACCATCGCGCCGGAGACGGTCGCGCGGCTCGTCGAGCACGCGAATATCGTCGCGATCAAGGAATGCGTGAGGGAACACTTCGAGAAGCTGACCGCACTGCCGATCAACGTACTGTGCGGCACCGACGAAGCCTTCGACGACTGTCTGCATCACGGCGGCACCGGCGGTATTCTGGCCAGCGCGCATGTTTGCGCGGATCTGCTGGTCGCGGTACAGGAACTGATCCATGCCGATCGCGCGACGGACGCGCGCACATTATTCGCCAGTTTGCTGCCGGTGTTGCGCCTGCTGTTCGCGGCGCCGAATCCGTCGGCGATCAAGGCCATGCTCGCTTTCGATCATTCGCTCAGCGACGAGACACGTATGCCGATTACGCGCGCATCGGCTCAGCTCGTCGAGCGGTTGAGTACGGCGCGCGACCGCTTGCAGGATCTGCGCGCCGAGTTTGCCGGTGCGATGAGTTGAACGGTTTACTTTTCACACCGCAGTATTGATCGCAAACTAAACACGCGCCGCGAATGGCTTCTTCATTCGCGGCGCAGACTCGCGTCGAAACTTTGCATGCGCAACACCACACGCCGCGCGTAGCCACGACCGCCGCCGCTGTAGCGAAGCAAGGCGGCGGCGAGATCACCGCCGCTCGCGTCGAGGTAGTCGCGCAAAATCGTCGTGCCGATACGCACGTTGATCGCGGGATCGGACAGATCGGTCGTCCCGGCGATCAACTGCGGATGTGCCGAGGGCAGCACCTGCATCAAGCCGCGTGCGCCGGCGACGCTCACCGCGTGGCGATCGAAGCTCGACTCGACCGACATCACCGCGAGCAGCAATACCGGCGAGATCGCGTGACGGTCGGATTCGGTCAACACGGCACGGGCGATCGTCATCGATTCCATCGGCGCGACGCGAAATTGCGCGCGTAGCATCGCGGTGATGTCGCTCAGCGACGGGAGCGCGGACTCGGGTATCGAATCGCTCGTCGAGTTGCTCATTGACGCGCTGATCGAATTGCTTGCGACCGCAACCGGTGTGACCGCCGCCGACTGTGCATCGGCAGCCTGCGCGGCAACGCCGAACGACAATGCAATCGCCGCGAGCATCGTCGTCAGACGAGATGCCGGGCAAATACTTCCGGCCTGTCGTTGTCTCTGCACACCATCCAGAACGCTATTTCCATGCATGTTTTCGCTTCCTGACCCGGAGTGTCTCGACCTTACCGGGCTTGGCATAGCGAATCGCCAAAGAAACAGGGGCACGCCGTAAAATGCTTATAAAGATGCCGCGCGATCCGACACACGTATACGCATCTTTTGCGCGGCGTGGTGCGTTATTGAGGCATTCGATATGTCGTGAATGTCAGACTTCGATGATCGGTTTTCGGGAGATCATCATGTCCAGTCTGAACGTCCGTCCGTACGGCGCCGCATCGCAGGGCAGCGCGGAAGACACACGGCACCGCGCTTCGCTTGTCGGGCGACAAGCGGTCCGGCGACGGACGCTCACCCTGGCGATAACCAGTAGCGCGGTCGCCGCGATTGCGATTGCCGCGGGCTTGCCTTCAATGGGTATTGCCGTTTATCTCGCCGCGACGTTGCCGTTCGCGTTCTTCTCGTAAGCGGCGGACATGTGTGTTTCGGTCGTCACTCAGCAGCAGGATCAAGCTCCGCTAGTGCGCCAAGTTTTTTTGCATCGATGATTTCGATCTCGGCGTAGCCGAGTTTTAACGCCCCTTGCGTTTCGAACTGCTTCAGCACCTGGTTGATCGTCTGCCGCGATAACGCCAGCATCATCGCCAGATCCTCCTGCGGCACCTTCAACACGCGCCGCAGTGCGCCGGGTTCCCCGTAACCGCCCGCCATCAACAGCAAACGGCGCGCTATGCGCTGCGCGGCGGGCAGTAACGCGGCTTCTTCGATAGCGTCGAACGCTAGTCGCAGCTTTTGCGTCAGCAACAAACCGAACACGTGCCAGTACGCGGGCGCGCGTTCGAGCATCGCGGCCAGCGCGGCGCGCGTCACATGAAACAGCACGGAATCGCGTTCGGCATACGCGTTATGGGTTCGCGGCCGATTGTCAAACAGTGCGATCTCGCCGAACCAGTTCACAGGTTCGATCACGGCCAGCAAGGCTTCCTTGCCGGCCGAACTGGCCGCGCCAATTCTCACCAGACCGTCGAGCACGCAATAGAAGCCGTCGTCGGCATCGCCGCGCGTGAAAAGCCGCTGCCCGGCAACGAGGCGCTCCACGCGCCCCGCACCGATTAATTGCGCCTGCAAGTCGGCCGGCGCCGAGCGAAACCACGCGCTGCGCGCAAGCAGCGCGCCCAGTTCATTCTCGTTCGATGAAAAACTCGCAGTCATAGGACGGCATCCGTGCCTGATTGTCGGCTACCCGATGGTTTCAAATTCCGCTGCCCGCGATTATGCTGACTTTGACGAAGGAGGGGCATCCATGAGAACGCTGACGCAACAACTCACGCAATACGCGGCTTACCATCGCGACCGGCGCAATATCGCCACGCATTTCATCGGCATTCCGATGATCGTGGTGGCGCTGGCGGTGCTGGTGAGTCGTCCCGCTTTCGCAGTCGGTGCGCTGCCGTTGATGGTGTCGCCGGCGTGGCTTTTATTGGGCGCGGCGACTATTTATTATCTCGTGCTCGACGTGCCGCTCGGCGTGATGATGGCTGTCGTTGCGGTTGTGTGTGTCGCGTTCGGGCAATGGATCGCCGCGCAATCCACATTGATCTGGATCGCGACCGGCGTGGGTTTGTTCGTGGTTGGCTGGGTGTTTCAGTTCATCGGCCATGTAGCTTATGAACACCGCAAACCGGCTTTCGTCGACGACGTGATCGGCCTGCTGATCGGCCCACTGTTCGTTCTCGCGGAAGCATTGTTCGGCTTCGGCTGGCGTCCGTTGCTACGCGAAGCGATCGAGGCCCAAGTCGGCCCGACGCGTGTCAATGCGGAGCGAGCGGCGGCGCATCACTGAGATCGCCTGGTGCGGCGCGGCACGTATCAGGCGTTTCAATTCGGCGCCAGTCGAACCAGCCGCACACTATGCAACGCGGTCAACGCGACCGCGATCCAGATTGGGATATATGTTGCCAACTGCGCGGCGCTCAACGTCTCGCCGAGCAGCATGATCGAAATCAGCACGAGCAACACCGGCTCGACATAACCAAGAATCCCGAACAACGCGACCGGCAACAAGCGGCTCGCCTTCAGATACGAAGCGAGCGCGAGCGTGCTCAATGCGCCGAGGCCCGGCAGCAATAAAAACCACATATCCAGACGGCCGCCAATCGCCGCAAACGAACCGCCGCTGATCGCGAAGACAATTGCCGCCGGCAGTAGCAACGCCATCTCGACGGTGAACATGGCGAGCGAATCCTGATTGATCCTGCGGCGCAACACGAAGTACGGCGGATAACCGAGCGCAACGAGCAAGGTCGGCCACGAGAACGCGCCCGTCATCCACAGTTCATGGGCAACGCCCACGGCGGCGCAAATCACCGCGAGCCACTGCAAACCGTCGAGACGTTCGTGATAGTAGAAGCGGCCGACCAGCACCATCGCCAGCGGCAGCAGGAAATAGCCCAGCGAGACTTCAAGCATGCGGCCATGCAGGGGCGCCCACAGAAATACCCACAGTTGCGCGCCAAGCAGAGCAGCGCCGACTATCATCGCCACACCGAGTTTCGGCTCGGTCACCATGCGGTAAAGAAGCTGCCTGAGAATTGGCAGGCGTTTGCGCAACGCGACCAGCAGAAGCGCGCCGGGCACGGTCCAGATAATCCGCCAGGCGAAGATGTCGAGGCCGCTCAACGGCGTGAGCAGCGTGGCGTAAGCGGACAGTAATGCGAACATCGCGGACGCGCCGACCGACAACGCAATGCCGCGCTTTGGGTCATACTCATTCATTGCACGGTCCGTGACGCGATCGCGATAATAGGCAACGCAATGGCAAGTGTCGTTGCTGTCAATGTTGTTTGCGGCGCAGCATCCGGCAGCGCGGCGTGGAGGTTCGTCATTGGCGGCGTGTCTCTTAAGCGGGCAGTACGGTATCGCGAGTGCTGTCTAACGGTTCGCTGCGTTCTAGTTTTTCCGTAGGTTCGTCAGGCAGTGCAAGCCGGCATTCTAGACGGGTTGGTGAGTCGCGGCTCTGCGTGTTCCCGTCGACCGGCTGCAAATTATTCCGTGCGCATCGCGTATCGATGCACTAGAACTTAACTTCACGCGCGACGAGCAAAGCGTGGGCTTGTCAAACGGCAGCGTCTCCCGCCGCCGCCCAAGTTGGCTCAAGCGCGAATCTTGCTACAAAGTTTGCGACGCTGTTCGCCCTGTCGTTCGCCGCGCCCACGCTGCAATGTCCCATGGGCGACACAGCTTGTGCAGCATCCCTGCGCCGGGCCGGCGTAACACGTCCTACGGACGAACCCGGCCGCCTCGTCCGCGGCATGTCTCGACAGCGTTTCAACGCGCCTGTCACCGCCCTGCCGGCAACCCCGCTCATCGAATGTGACTACTGGAGCCACCATGACCCAGCCAGCCCTCTCGCACGATGCCTCACCCGACTTCCGCTCCACCTTCGCCGCCGACGTCCGCGCCGGACTCACGCACACGCCGCAAAAAGAACTGCCGTCGAAGTATCTGTACGACGAAGTCGGCTCCGCGCTATTCGAAGTGATCACCGTACTGCCCGAATACGGCGTGACGCGCGCCGAAGAGCGGCTGCTCGCGAAGCACGCGGCAGACATCGTCGCGCATTTGCCGCATGACGTGACCGTCGCCGAACTTGGCAGCGGCAGTGGGCGTAAAACGCGGCGCATTCTTGAGGCGCTGTGTAAAAAGCGCCCCACTTCTTACTGCCCGATTGAAATTTCGCGCAGCGCGTTGCAGTTGTGCCGGCGCGAATTGGGGGACATCGAGCGGATTTCGATTGTGGGTTATGAACGCGATTATCTCGCCGGTCTGGCTGAAGTCAGCAAGGACCGCGCGGCGGACGACCGGTTACTCGTGCTGTTTCTCGGCAGCACGATCGGCAATTTCGGCCGGCTCGCGGCCACGCGTTTTCTGCGCGACATCCGCAACATGCTTGCCCCCGGCGACGCGTTGCTGCTCGGCACCGATCTGATCAAGCCGACGCCCGTGCTGATCGCAGCTTATGACGACGCGGTCGGTGTAACCGCATCGTTCAATCTGAATCTGCTGGCGCGAATCAACCGCGAACTCGACGGCGATTTTCCGCTCGACGCGTTCGAGCACGTCGCGCGTTTCAATCCGGACGCGCGCAGCATCGAAATGCATTTACGCGCCAAGCGCGATGTCACCGCGCACGTCGGCGCGGCGCAGTTGACGGTTTCGCTGAAAGCGGGCGAAACGATCTGGACCGAGAGCAGCCACAAATATCGCGCGGAAGAAATGCCCGCGATCGCCGACGACGCCGGCTTCGTATGCAGCCATCAGTGGGTCGAAGATGAATGGGGATTTGCGGAGAGCTTGCTGGTGGCGCGCTGAACGCTGAAGCAAAGCCGATTCACCCGCTGACCCGTCCTGCTATAGGTTGACAGGTTTTGCCAGGGTATCCGGCTGGTAAAGATACCCCCTTAACGACGCCCGATGAACTTCATCGGGCGTTTTGTATTTGAGCGAGTGATGTGGTCGTTCGCTGTTGTAGATCTGCACCGACTGTCTGACCATGCGCACAGCCTGGGCCAGATTGGCGGGACGATGCAGCAACAGTTCCGTTTTCAGAATGCCGTTGATGCGCTCGGCCAGTGCGTTCTGGTAGCAGTCATAGCCGTCGGTCATTGAGCAGGT